>NZ_CP166777.1:117500-4917500 GCF_059695605.1 Pseudomonas sp. LBUM1676 | reverse complement strand
AAGCGTTGGTTCCGCTGGCCATCGATGAATTCCCGGTGCTGTTCGTGGCCGCGGCCTGTGCCGAAGGGCGCACTGTCCTGCGCGGCGCTGAAGAGCTGCGAGTCAAGGAGTCGGACCGGATCCAGGTCATGGCCGATGGCTTGCTCACGCTGGGCGTCAAATGCGAACCGACCCCGGACGGCATCATCATCGACGGCGGCCAGATCGGCGGCGGCGAAGTGCACGGACACGGCGATCACCGGATTGCCATGGCCTTCAGCGTGGCCTCGCTGCGCGCCACGGCACCGATCCGCATCCATGACTGTGCCAACGTCGCGACGTCGTTCCCGAACTTCCTCGCGTTGTGCGCGCAGGTCGGTATCCGTGTAGCTCAAGAGGCTCAGTCGTGAAAATCATCGCACCGGTCATCACCATTGATGGGCCAAGCGGCTCTGGCAAAGGCACGGTCGCCGGGATTCTGGCCAAGCGTCTGGGCTGGAATCTGCTGGACTCCGGTGCGCTGTATCGACTGCTGGCGTTCGCGGCGTATAACCACGGCGTCGACCTGACCAATGAAGAGCTGCTCAAGAAACTCGCCGCTCATCTGGATGTGCAGTTCATCGCGGCGACCGACGGTCAGCTGCAACGCATCATTCTGGAAGGTGACGAAGTCAGCGATGTCATCCGTACCGAAAGCGTCGGTTCAGGTGCCTCCCAGGTCGCGGCATTGCCCGCCGTGCGCGAGGCGCTGCTGCAGCGCCAGCGCGCCTTTCAGGAGGCGCCGGGGCTGGTGGCCGACGGTCGCGACATGGGCACGGTGGTGTTTCCCGATGCTCCGCTGAAGATATTCCTCACTGCGAGTGCCGAGGAGCGTGCGCGCCGTCGATACTTCCAGTTGAAGGGCAAAGTCGATGGTGTTAGTCTGTCGAGTCTGCTAGATGAGATCCGAGCACGCGATGAGCGTGACACCCAGCGTGCGGTAGCCCCGCTCAAGCCGGCGGCTGACGCCATACAGCTGGATTCCACGGAATTATCCATCGAGCAGGTGCTGCAACGCATCATGAGCGAGATCGCCCTACGCGATCTGGCCGGGTGACCAAGAAACGACCCAGGGGACCAGTCATAGTCCTGTGTCGTTTCTTTAAATGAACGTAACCCACGTCGTCTGGGATGTGGAGCTGGGCGTATCCTTCGCCCTTATTCAACAGGAATTAAAATGAGCGAAAGCTTTGCGGAACTCTTTGAAGAAAGCCTAAAAACCCTGAACCTTCAGGCAGGCTCCATCATCACCGGTGTTATCGTTGATATCGATTACCAAGCTCGCTGGGTAACCGTTCACGCTGGCCTGAAGTCTGAAGCACTCATCCCGCTTGAGCAGTTCTACAACGATGCTGGCGAACTGACTATCAACGTCGGTGACGAAGTTCACGTTGCTCTGGACTCGGTTGAAGACGGCTTTGGTGAAACCAAGCTGTCCCGTGAAAAAGCCAAGCGCGCTGAATGCTGGATTGTTCTGGAAGCAGCCTTCGCAGCCGAAGAAGTGGTCAAGGGCGTTATCAACGGTAAGGTTAAAGGCGGCTTCACAGTCGACGTTAACGGCATCCGTGCGTTCCTGCCAGGTTCTCTGGTTGACGTCCGTCCTGTGCGCGACACCACGCACCTGGAAGGCAAAGAGCTGGAATTCAAGGTCATCAAGCTTGACCAGAAACGCAACAACGTTGTCGTTTCCCGTCGTAGCGTCCTCGAAGCCGAGAACTCCGCCGAGCGTGAAGCTCTGCTGGAATCCCTGCAGGAAGGCCAACAAGTCAAAGGTATCGTCAAGAACCTCACCGATTACGGCGCATTCGTCGATCTGGGTGGCGTCGATGGCCTGCTGCACATTACCGACATGGCTTGGAAACGTATCAAGCATCCTTCCGAAATCGTCAACGTTGGCGACGAGATCGATGTCAAGGTTCTGAAGTACGATCGCGAACGCAATCGTGTTTCCCTGGGCCTCAAGCAACTGGGCGAAGATCCATGGGTTGCTATCAAAGCCCGTTACCCAGAAAGCACTCGCGTTACCGCTCGTGTAACCAACCTGACCGACTACGGCTGCTTCGCTGAGCTGGAAGAAGGCGTTGAAGGCCTGGTACACGTTTCCGAAATGGACTGGACCAACAAGAACATCCACCCTTCGAAAGTCGTACAAGTCGGCGACGAAGTGGAAGTCATGGTTCTGGACATCGACGAAGAGCGTCGTCGTATCTCCCTCGGCATCAAGCAGTGCAAATCTAACCCATGGGAAGATTTCTCTGGCCAGTTCAACAAGGGCGATAAAATCTCCGGCACCATCAAGTCGATCACCGATTTCGGTATCTTCATTGGTCTGGACGGCGGTATCGACGGCCTGGTTCACCTGTCCGACATCTCCTGGAACGAAGTGGGCGAAGAAGCCGTTCGCCGCTTCAAGAAGGGCGACGAGCTGGACACCGTTATCCTGTCGGTTGACCCAGAGCGCGAGCGTATCTCCCTGGGTATCAAGCAACTGGAAAGCGATCCGTTCTCCGAGTACGTTCAAGAGAACGACAAAGGCGCAATCGTTAAAGGCATCGTGAAAGAAGTTGACGCTAAAGGCGCCATCATCACCCTGGCCGACGATATCGAAGCGACTCTGAAAGCCTCCGAAATCAGCCGTGACCGCGTTGAAGACGCGCGCAACGTTCTGAAAGAAGGCGAAGAAGTAGAAGCCAAGATCATCAGCGTTGACCGCAAGAGCCGTGTAATCCAGCTCTCCATCAAGTCGAAAGACGTTGAAGAAGAGAAAGAAGCCATCCAGAGCCTGCGCGACAAGCCAGCTTCGGATGCTCCTGCAGCTGGTCCTACCACTCTGGGCGACCTGTTGCGTGCACAAATGGAAAAACAGAACTAAGTTCTGTCAGACCATAGAAAAAGGGCGACTTCGGTCGCCCTTTTTTGTGGGCGGGATTTGGTAAAGGCATCGATCTCGTGGCGCTACAATGTTTTCCTGTGCAACCAATGGTCTCGCCTGGTTGTCTGTTTCTTTAATAGGATCAATCGTTTATTTGCAGCTAGTCTATAGCCTGAAGCAAACGACAGTCGGGCAGGGCGTCCGGCATAAGGAAGTGAATGAACAAGCTCATTGTCGCAGTGGCGGTACTGGCATTGGCAGGTTGTACCACTAGCGCCAAGACACACGCTAAGCGTGGGGTCAGTGGCATCGAGATCGATTGCTCCGGACTGGGCTCAGGCTGGGAGAAATGCCGCAAACGAGCGGACAAGGAGTGCAAGGCCGCAGGTTACAAAGTTGTGGCCAGGTCCGATGATGCCAAGGAAGAGGACGAATATCCTTTAGGCTTCAATCCTGCCGGCTACCTGACCCGCACCATGCTGGTTATCTGTAGATGAGCCAATAAGGACGCGATCAGCATTCACTTGCTCCCTCCGCAGGGAAGCTCACAGCTGGTAAAGATATGTGAAAACTCGGGCTGTTCAAATCCATCCGGGCGTGCTAAAACCTTTGAAGCGCTGATCTAGCTGCTTGAAAAAGAAGGGAAAAATATGACGAAGTCGGAGTTGATCGAACGAATTGTCACCCATCAAGGGCTGCTCTCATCCAAGGATGTGGAGCTGGCCATCAAGACCATGCTCGAGCAAATGTCCCAATGCCTGGCCACCGGCGATCGCATCGAGATCCGTGGTTTTGGCAGCTTCTCATTGCATTACCGCGCGCCGCGGGTAGGGCGCAACCCGAAGACCGGGCAGTCGGTTAGCCTGGATGGCAAGTTTGTTCCGCATTTCAAGCCTGGGAAGGAGTTGAGGGATCGGGTGAATGAGGATGAGGAAGAAGGTGAAATTTAAAATCCTTACTCGGGAGCGCTTTGATGAGTAGTCTCAAGAAGGCCATATCAGTCATCTGTTTATCAGTATGTACTGTTGCGGTATTAGTTTTTATGCTTGAAAATCAACAGCCATCGCAGCTTACTTTTTTCGGATTGACAACCCCTCTACTGCCAAGCTCAGTTTTTATGGCGGTATTTTTGCTTGTGGGGATGCTGATTGGCCCTCTTCTCGCGTTGGCGTTTAGACGGAAGCGTAAGCGGCCGGTTGGGTTGTAAGTTTCTTCTGCGGTAGGAGAATCTATGATGGGCGTTGTTGCGGAGCTCTCGAAAGCATCAATGCTATTCGTATATTGAATTAGGCGGCCTACGCATGGCCCTTGCTCATTTGTCAGGGCAGGCAAGATTTACTCGTCACTAATTTAGAAAGAAGTCGGCCGCTCGAATGGGCGACAGACAGTCGAAAATCAGGTGTTATGGAAGCGGCGAATGCTTAACAGTAAAAATTCCAGCAGCATGGGTGAGGTAAGTCTCACCGATTTATTAAGTGTTCTCTGGCTGCAGAAATGGACAATTATTGGGATAACCTGTGTTCTGACCTTGATAGGTGTGGCGTACGCTGTTGTGGCGCAACCGATATACGAAGCTAAGGCTTTCGCTATACCTCCCACGCAGAATGATATCGCCAGCCTAAACTACGGTCGAGTAAAAGACACAGAGCTAAATCCACTCTCAGTAAAGGATGTGTATTCGGTTTTTCTTCAGAGCTTACGGGGCGAAACACTGCGCCAGTCATTCATTTTTGAAGTAATGATGCCTGCGTTGAGAGAGAAAAATCCCGACGGCAGCAAGGACCAGCTGTATTCCGAGCTTTCAAAGCGCATCGTTGTATCTCAGTCTCCGAGGGAGATACCGGATAGATATATGGTAGCTATTCAAGGAACCGATCCTGAACAAGCTGCAAAATGGGCTGAGGACTACATACTCCGTGCAGGAAATTTGTCGAAGCAAGAGATAATCAAGGACGTTTCTTACGAGGCTGAGGTCAGAGTGCGCAGCCTTGAAAAGCAAATTGCCGAGTTGCGGGAGAATGGCCGGAAAGTTCGCGAGGATACGATCACCAAACTGCGCGAAGCGCTGCGGGTGGCTCAAGCCATTGGCTTGGAAAAACCTCCAATCATCTCCGGCAATCCTGCGGTTCAAATTGCAGGTAGTTTGGATGGGCAGCTTATTTATATGCGTGGTACCAAGGCGCTAGAGGCCGAAATCGAGAACCTGGAAAAACGCGAATCCAATGACCCATTTATTCGGCGGTTGCGTGACCTTGAGTCGAAGCAGGCTTTTTATTCGTCGATTCCTTCAAGTCTCTCGAATGTGAAAACCTATCGCATGGATGGTGCTGTCGAGCCAGTTTCGAGCCCAATAAAGCCTAAGAAGTTTCTGATAGTTGTTTTCAGCATTCTTTTCGGTTCGGTAATAGCTTGCGGCTTTGTACTTATCCGGCATCTCATTCGGACGAGATTTGATAGCGCGTAATCTCCATGGGTATAAATATTCGACCTGCCTCGTCATTTAGATGATGGGCGGGTTTTTTTTTGAAGACTTTGTTTATTGCTGGAGGGTTATCGTTGTTCTTTGCTTAAAGTAGTTGTGCCTGTGGGTTCTACATCTTCTTGTCATTTATTACTGCAGTTTTCTGATTGTCAGTTTTCCGGCGCTACATCCGTTGTTTGCGCTAAATGGTGAGCGATGCGGCCTCGCCAAAACCAAAGTTGAAGGTAGGAAGGAAGGGGAAAAGATGTCCATATGATGGCATCCAGGGGGTTGGTCGCTTCCGGGGCGCTGGCGAGAATCTCGCAGGGAGCACCCCGTCGACAAGCATTTTGTCTAATTCCGCGGCAGCGATGTGGCTTGAGCGCAGGTATAATCTTCTTCCGGCGGCCAGTTAGATCTTCAGCGTCACAGTTTTCGTTAAGGTTCGTGATCTTGCAGCCTGAGCCTGCCTGCGCGACCGATACAACAGATGGTCGAAAAGTTTGAGCAAATAGCATAAAATAGTGGGTTAAAATCTCCGGTTTAGGTATTTTTAGTAAATTTGTCGTCGCTATTGGGATTTTGGTCGCTCGCTTGTGCGGTGAGCGCATGGTGTTTTTGGAAAGACCAGATTGGGAAGCCGCTCTTTTTGCTTCTCGCGTATAGGGTTTGGCGATTATACCGTTCTGGAGTGAGGAATTTTCTTACTCGCTCATAGCTCTTTTGGACCACGCATGGTGTCTGGTAAAGGAACATGGAATGAGGTTTGAAGTTTGGCAAGGTTGAGAGCCGGTGTGCATTTTGCCTCCTCAATATTAGTGAAGGCGGTCGCAGGGCTCATAGTGATAAAACTATTAGCTTGGAAGTTGGGGCCTGATGGTTTTGGATTGCTTGGGCAGCTGATGACCTTGGTTGCGATCACTGGAATGTTCGCTGGTGGCGGGATTACTAATGGCTTGATAAAGGTTCTAGCTAAGTCACCTATTGAATCAAAAGACGGACAAGCCTGGCTTTCCACGGCCTTTACTCTGACCACTATTATTTCTTTAATTGTGGCGATTTTGCTTTCGGTTTTTTCCACGGCCCTGTCAGACCATTTAATGCAGGGTGGATTTGCGGCGCTTTTCATATGTCTTGGGTTGGCCCAGGCCTTTGTTGGTTATGGCAGCCTGATTCAAGCGGAGGCAAGCAGTCGCGGGGAAAGTGGTTTCTACGCGAAGGTCAACATACTCGGCACTTTGTTGGGTACGGCTATATTAGCCTTATCAGTTAATTATTTTGGTTTTAATGGGGCGGCCTATTCTGTAATGCTAATGCCAGCTATTACAGGAATTGTCGCATTTTTGTTCATGTTTTTTCATCGTAGACTGCTCTTACAGTTTTTTAAATTTTTGTTTGATCGAGTCAGAATGCGTCATCTGATGTCTTTCTCTGTTTTAGCCTTGGTTGGCTCGACATCAGTACCTATTGCGCAGATTCTTATGCGTGATGGGCTGGCACAGCAGTTTGGCTGGGAGCAGGTCGGATTGTGGCAAGGCGTGATCAAGTTATCAGACGTCTATATGCAGTTCGTCGGCGTTGTTCTGATGAATTATGTTTTGCCCCGATATGCGTCAGCAAGCAATGTTCATTCCGTTATTGAGGAGTTCAAGTTAAGTCTGATGTGGCTGTTGTCGGCCCTCTTGCTAGGATTCGTCGTGCTTTATGGACTCAGGAATTTGATTGTCAGGCTGGTTTTTTCTGACGAATTTCTGCCGATGACAGATTATTTTTTACCTCAGATGGTTGGTGATATCTTCCGAACCGTCGCATCAGCAATATCAATAATTTTCATGGCTAGAGGTGCCGTACGGGTATCCATTCTATTCGAATTTGCGCAAGGTATGTTCCTTTTCCTTGCGTTCATGGTTATGCGCGATAGTTTTGGTGCGATGGCACCAGTGTATGCCCACGTTATAACTTACGGACTATTATCCATTCTCATGGCTATAGGGCTTGGCTATTGGTTTAGGAGAACACAGCCATGAAGATCTTGATATTGTGCAATAAGTTTTCTCTCTCTGAAAACGACCCTTGGCTGACAAATGAGTTGGCTGATTCTTTTCAAGAACTTGGCCACGAAGTTACAGTTGTCCGCCTAGATTGGTGGGCGGCCCCTGGCAGCGCTCGTCTTGATCTGAAGTTGGCAAATGGTATCGAAGTCATATCGATTCCTCCCGTATTGGTGCGTTTTCCTTTGGCGTTCGTTTCACGCATCCTGAAGTGGAGTCTTTCTTCTTTTTCTGCATATTCAGTATCCCGAAAACTATCGAAAGATATCGATTTTGACATGGTGATCTCTTTTTCACCTGCCGTAACCATGGCGTTGCCAATAATGGCGCTTGCGAAGAAGAAAACGCTTACCTCCTTGTTGATTCAATGGGATTTCTTTCCGCACCATCATCGGCAGATCGGTTTATTTTCTTCAAGTATATCTTTTTTCGTTGCGAGGAAAGTTGAAGAAAAGTTGATACGGATGTTTGATGTTGTCGCGTGCATGTCACCGGCCAACGAGGCTTACCTTCGTACGCATTATCCGATTCGTGATGAGCAACGCATTTGTATCGCTCCCGTTTGGGGGAAAGACACCAGTTTGCCTGTAATCGACCGTACGATCGTTCGAAACAAATACAACTTGCCAGAAGGTAATCCGCTGGTTGTTTTCGGTGGGCAGCTGGTTCACGGTCGAGGTCTCGAAGACTTGCTGGTCGCCGCGAAGCTGGCGCACAAAGCCGGATCGCCTGTAATTTTCCTTGTGATCGGAAGCGGGTCCCTTGAATATCTGGTTGAGGAATGTGTCGCCCAAGGTTGCAAAAACCTGATCTGGATTCCTCGCATACCACGCGATGAGTATCTGGGACTTATTAAATCATGTGACCTCGCTCTTGTGTGCACTGTCAGGGACGTTGATGTTCCAAGCTTCCCATCCAAGACTATCGACTATTTGAGGGTGGGGCTGCCGATTGTAGCTTCGGTAGAGTCTTCTACGGACTATGGTGACTATATAACCTCATTAGGTGTAGGCATCAGTGTTGAGGCAGGAGAGCCGGAGGGGCTGCTGAAATCCGTCGAAAATTTACTTAATGATCCTGATAAAATGCGGTCTATGAGCGAGTTTGGGCCTATTAAATTTAAAGAAATCTTTGAAGTGAGACACATTTCGTCAAAACTACTTGATATGGTTGTTTGACGGAATGTATACAGGCGCCACTACCCCCATTTACGTGTTGGGGATTAGTCGCTCCGTTAATAGCGTTTGTAGTTGTCTGATAATTAAAATATTGTGAGGTTGTTATGTTCCAAGATAAGACACTTTTGATTACTGGCGGTACTGGGTCCTTCGGTAACGCAGTATTAAAACGTTTTCTTGATACTGATATCGCCGAGATCCGGATATTCAGCCGAGATGAGAAAAAGCAGGACGACATGCGCAAGTTCTACGCAAGTTCAAAGCTCAAGTTCTATATCGGTGATGTCCGTGACTACCAAAGTGTTTTGAATGCTACTCGCGGTGTCGACTATATTTTCCACGCGGCAGCGCTCAAGCAGGTTCCATCATGCGAATTCCATCCAATGGAAGCAGTGAAAACCAACGTTCTGGGTACTGAAAATGTCTTGGAAGCCGCTATTCAAAATGGCATAAAGCGTGTCGTATGCCTGAGCACCGATAAGGCCGTTTATCCTATTAATGCCATGGGTATATCCAAGGCAATGATGGAAAAAGTCATGGTGGCAAAGTCGCGAAGCGCTGATGACGACAAAACTGTCATTTGCGGTACTCGTTACGGGAATGTCATGGCCTCACGGGGTTCAGTTATCCCCCTTTTCATTCAGCAGATTCGCGACGGCAAGCCGCTAACGCTGACCGATCCTAACATGACTCGTTTCATGATGACCCTGGCTGATGCAGTAGATCTGGTGCTGTACGCATTCGAACATGGCAATAATGGAGATCTGTTCGTACAGAAAGCACCAGCTGCGACGGTGGAAACCCTTGCCAATGCACTGACCCAAATGCTCAACCTTCCAGAACATCCGATTCAGGTGATTGGTACTCGGCATGGGGAAAAGCTGTATGAGGCACTTCTGAGTCGTGAGGAAATGGCGTGTGCAGAGGACCGCGGTGACTATTTCCGCATACCACCAGATCTGCGTGATTTGAACTACGCTAAATTTGTTGAGCAAGGCGAGGAAAAAATTTCTCGTACAGAAGATTATAATTCGCATAACACTGAACGGTTAGATGTTGAAGGTATGAAAAACCTTTTGTTGAAGCTGGAATTCATGCGGGCCATTCAGCGTGGTGAATATGCGACGCCGGAGGAGTGAAACAATGAAAGTGCTGATTACCGGGGCTAACGGTTTTGTGGGTAAGAACTTAGTAGCTCACTTGGGCGAGCGTGATGATATTGAAATTGTCCAGTTTACGCGGGACGATGATGTCAATCACTTATCGACTCTGATGAAAGGTGTAGATTTTGTTTTTCACTTGGCAGGAGTGAATCGACCACAAGATCCAAAAGAGTTCGAGGCTGGTAATACGAACTTGACGCAAGCCCTTTGTGACGCGGTATCAGCGTGCGGTAGATCGGTGCCAGTACTTTATACCTCTTCGATACAAGCAGAACTGGACAATTTATACGGTAGCAGCAAGCGTGGAGCCGAGGAGGCGTTAACCGCGCTCGAAGAGCATAATGGCTGCCCAGTCTACCTGTTCAGGCTTCCAAATGTTTTTGGTAAATGGGCCCGGCCTAACTACAATTCAGCAGTCGCTACATTTTGCCACAATATTATTTTTGGTCTGCCGATCACTATCAATGATCCGCAATCAGTCATTAATCTCGTCTATATAGACGATGTGATCAAGCAATTCATTTCAGTGATGGATGGCAAATCTTCAGGACATCGTTTTGTTAGCGTGGAGCCTCAATACAGTATGACTGTTGAGGCACTTGTAACTCAGCTTGAAGCATTTCGAGAAAGCCGTTCAACTCTGATTTCAGAGCCGGTAGGAAGTGGGCTGGTTCGAGCTTTATACTCTACGTATGTAAGTTATTTACCTCCAGAAAGATTTACGTATGAAGTGCCGAGGTATGGAGACCAGAGGGGCGTGTTTGTAGAAATGCTCAAGACTGGCAATAGCGGCCAGTTCTCATATTTTACCGCCCATCCCGGTGTTACACGCGGTGGCCACTACCATCATTCCAAAACTGAAAAATTTTTGGTGATCAAGGGGCGGGCATGTTTTCGGTTCAAACATATCGTCTCTGGTGAATTCTACGAACTGTTTACTGTTGGGGACCATCCGGAAGTTGTAGAAACTGTTCCAGGGTGGACTCATGATATAACCAACGTAGGAGAAGAAGAGTTGATCGTGATGTTATGGGCTAACGAAATATTTGACCGCGAGTTACCAGATACCTACGCTCGTTCATTAGGAATTGAAGCGTAGGATTGGAAGGCTCTCTGTTTTGATTGGCTATGCCGAGCGAGCAAAACCGGGAGCCGGATTACTCCGGCAAGGAGCTATTGTTGAAATTTGAAGATTTACAAGTATTGTCTGTCGAGCAGGTGCGTTGTTGAAGTTGTTAGCCGGAAAAGTTTGGGCACGCTGAGGCAATGCTCATTAAAGTCCAGTGTACTGGACTTTCAGCCCAGCTTTCAGCGCGCAGATAATAAATAAGGATTTAGAATGTATTTTTATCTTGGCGTCGGTTTTTTATTGTGGGCAATAGCTATTCCTGGGTTGTTCATGAAGACAAAGACCGGTATTAGCTTTTTTTTAGCAATGATGGTCTTCTGGCTGATCTGTGCATTCAGGTATGAAACCGGCTACGACTGGGTAGTTTATGAGCAGTATTTCAATGCTGTGAAAGGCTCTGGGTTCATGGTTTTTCCACAAGATGTGGTCTCGATGGAGCCACTTTACTATTTGTTGAATTATCTTGTTTCTCGAGTGGGCGATTTTCAGTTATTTTTATTGTTGGTTGGCTCATTCAATACCTATTGTGCCTGTCGTTTTTTTTATCGCTTTGATTCCCGGGTGTCACTTGGGTTGGCGTTTGTTTTTTGTTGGGTATTTTTCCCTCTTGAGATGGGGACGATTCGTCAGTCTATCGCTGTTTCTATCATGCTTTTGGCTATGGAAAGCTTTATTTTTGAAAAGCGCAAAAGTGCAGTTTGGAGTTTTATTGTAGCTGTAGGCTTCCAATATTCATCGCTGATGTATGCCGCAATATTCTTTACTCGTGGCATTCGTTGCGTTATTCAGCATATGTGGGTGTATATAGCAACCTGTTTGCTTTTTTACAGTGTCGGTATTGGCGCTGGGCAAATAGCACTAAACATAGGCACCGCCGCGAACATTCCGTTCGTTTCGGAAAAACTGGCAATTTATGCAGGTATAGGGTTTTCACAAAGGTCTGTTGCAGGGGCGGGTTACCTGGTGTTGAATTGCCTCTTGCTCGCTTTAGCCAAGTTGTATATTAAGGAAATAGGTCGCCGCGAGTCTGTATTGGTTGGTGCTCTTATCTGTTTGGTGGGGGCGCAAGCGTTTCTGTTTGATTTTGCATTGATATGGAACCGAATTCAATATTTGGCATGTTTTGCTCAAGCGGTCATCATTTATGAGGTTATGAGGCAAGTGAGTATTCCTGCTCGTGCACTTGTCGTGGTGTGCGTTGCTGTCAGTAGCCTTAGTTCACTTCTGTTTTTTGTATCTGCAAGTTCTTCTTTGCCTTTTGCTCCGTATCATTCGTATATAGAATATATATTGACGGGCGATAAAGGCTCTGGTCGCGAACGAGCAGAGCAGTTCTATGAAGATTTTAATGCTGCAAACAAAAAAATTGAGTGAATCTGTTTACGGAAAAACCCGCCATGCGCTAGGCTGTAATGAATTCGAGTTCAGCTCAGATTATGTAGGAACGGGTGGATGCAGTATCGGAATTATCGTCAGAAGGCAAGATGGCAGCCGAAATGAACGGCATCTGCTTCGCACATGGCGCTTCGCGTACCAGCCAAGCAGTCCCTGAAGACCGTGCGCATGCAACGGCGACGGAATTGCTTAGTATGCAAAATTTGAGCCAGGTGGCTACCGCTAGGCTATCATTTATTATTTAATTCTCAATTTCTGAATGTGAAGTTTAAAATTATGAAAAAATTGAAAGTAGTTACCGTGGTAGGAACCCGCCCGGAAATCATTCGTCTGTCGCGTGTGATGGCCGCTCTGGATCAATATTGCGACCACGTGCTTGTCCACACGGGTCAAAATTACGACTACGAACTCAATGAGATTTTCTTTCAGGATTTGGGAATTCGCAAGCCCGACCACTTTTTGAATGCGGCGGGTGCAACGGGCGCCGAAACCATTGGTAATGTGATTATCAGCGTAGATCGGGTACTGGCGGAAGTTGAGCCGGAAGCTCTGCTGGTCCTAGGCGACACAAACAGTTGCATGGCAGTAATTCCTGCCAAGCGTCGCAAGATCCCGACTTTCCATATGGAAGCCGGCAACCGCTGTTTCGACATGCGCGTTCCTGAGGAGATCAATCGTCGTATCGTTGACCATACCGCAGATATCAATTTGACCTATAGCACCATTGCGCGTGATTATTTGCTGCGCGAGGGGCTGTCGCCAGACATGGTAATTAAAACCGGCAGCCCCATGTTTGAGGTGTTGAATTACTATCGTGAAGGCATCGAGGCGTCGGATGTACTCACCCGTCTTGGTTTGGAGAACGGCAAATTTTTTGTTGTCAGCGCACATCGCGAAGAGAATATTGATTCCGATACAAACTTCGGGAAGCTGGTTGAAGTCCTAAACACTGTTGCTGAGCATTATGGGTTTCCGGTCATTGTCTCCACTCACCCTCGCACCCAGAAACGGGTTGATGCCTTGGGTGTGAAGTTTCATCAAAATATTCGCTTGCTAAAACCACTGGGTTTCAAAGATTACAATAAGTTACAGCTTGAGTCCAAGGCGGTGCTTTCCGACAGCGGTACAATCAACGAAGAATCATCGATTTTAAACTTTCCTGCGTTGAATATTCGTGAAGCTCACGAGCGTCCTGAGGGTATGGAGGAGGCTGCGGTAATGATGGTCGGGCTGGAAACCGAGAGAGTCATGCAGGGCTTGCAGGTGCTGGAAAATCAAAGTCGTGCCGATGAGCGAGGTCTTCGACTCGTAACTGACTACAGTATGCCAAACGTGGCAGAGAAGGTGGTTCGCATTATTCATAGCTACCGTGACTATGTGATGCGCACTGTCTGGAGAAGGTACTGATACGAATGGCCATTCGTGTTTTGCTGTTCACTCAGTGGTTTGAACCCGAGCCGACTTTCAAAGGGATGGTTTTTGCACGAGAGTTGATTGCTCAGGGCTTTGAAGTAGAAGTTGTAACCGGGTTTCCTAATTATCCCGGTGGAAAACTTTATCCAGGCTATAGAATCAAGGCTCTGCAGCGTGAAGTCATCGATGGCGTGCAGGTTACTCGTGTCCCACTCTACCCGAGTCATGGGCAGAGTGGGGTTGGACGATTGGCGAATTACATTAGCTTTGCCGCTAGCATACTGATATACGGGCTTTTTCGGGCAAAAAAACCTGATGTTATATATGCTTACCACCCTCCGCTGACAGTTGGCATTGCTGCTGCACTGGTTCGTTTTTTTCGCCGCATTCCGGTCGTTTACGATATACAAGATATGTGGCCGGACACGCTGAAGGCGACCGGGATGTTTTCTAACGAAAAGTTATTGAGAATAGTATCTCGAGTTTGCGATTGGGTATACGGTCACGTAGATCAAATAGTCGTATTGTCTCCAGGTTTCAAGCGTTTGTTGATCGAGCGAGGAGTGCCGTCGGAGAAGGTCGATGTAATCTACAATTGGTGTGCGGAAAGCTCGATCGATACTATGTTAACCACGCCGCCAGGTAACTTTCCTGTTGTCTCAAAGTTAAAAATTCTATTCGCTGGCAATATGGGTAAGGCTCAATCACTGGAAACCGTTATTGAGGCGGCGAGCTTGGTTCAGGAAAAAACCAGTCAAGTAGCGTTTGTTTTTATTGGCGGGGGGGTTGAGGCTTCGAGTTTAGAAGCACTCGCTAAAACCAAAAAACTTGAAGACGTCTATTTTCTTCCTGCTGTTCCGATGACTGAAATAGGTGCTTATTTATCCAGCGCCGACGCGTTGCTCGTTCATTTGAAGAAAGATCCATTATTTTCGATCACAATCCCGTCAAAAACCCAAGCCTACATGGCCGCGGGCAAGCCGATCTTGATGGGCGTTGATGGGGATGCTGCAGATCTTGTTCGCGCGGCCGGTTGCGGCGTAGTCAGTGAGTCAGGCAATGCGCAGGCTCTCGCCGATGCAGTCCTGGCTTTAATCGATATTTCTGCTGAGGACCGTAATCGGATGGGTGAGAGCGGGAAGACTTTCTATTGCGAAGAGCTGTCATTACGTGTCGGGGTTGAGCGTTTTGGCATGCATTTCAAACGTCTGAGCAAATGATTTTAAACCTGTTTCGAGCGTTATCACATTTTCAAGGATTTCCGATGTTTAAACGCTTCTTCGATATTGTTGCTGCTGCGATTGGGTTGATCGTCTTGTCCCCCGTGATCGCGGTGGTCGCGTACTTGATTCGTAAGCGACTCGGCTCTCCTGTGTTGTTTCGCCAAGTCAGACCAGGTAAGGGGGGGGAGCCTTTTGAGATGGTCAAGTTTCGTACGATGAGAGACGCATTGGACGTTAACGGTAAGCCATTACCGGATTCTGAGCGAATGACAGATTTTGGTAGGTTTCTACGCTCCAGCAGTTTGGACGAGCTGCCCGAGTTGTGGAACGTAATAAAGGGAGACATGAGTTTGGTGGGACCTCGTCCACTGCTGATGGAGTACCTGCCTCTGTACGACGAAGAGCAATTCCGCCGACATGAAATGCGGCCAGGTGTTACCGGCTGGGCTCAGATAAATGGCCGTAACGCGTTGTCCTGGGAGGAAAAATTTAAGCTTGACGTTTGGTATGTGGACAACCAATCACTGTTGCTTGACCTCAAAATCATATTTCGTACCATAAAAAAGGTACTGGTTCGAGATGGGATTAGCGCTGAAGGTGAGGTAACGATGACCAAGTTTACCGGGTCTAAAAAATGAAGCAAATGCATCAGCTGATGGAGTGGTCGTAGTGACCGTCAGTGTAGGTACCGGACGCTTGAGGGTACGGTGCTCGAGATTCGTTCAACTGACAGTCGGGGTGGCGTTGGTTGGCGATATCTCTGATAACATGATTTTAGCTGGGTAATGGCGCAGGCGCTTGGAAAATCCCGAGTGTTTAGCCTCGGATACAAGTGAACAAACAACCGTTGAATAATACGGTTTTTTTTAATTATGGATGGCAGGTAAAAAACGTGTTGAACACTCCATTTTCTCCTTGGCCTTCATTCACTGCAGAAGAGGCCGATGCTGTTCGCGATGTGGTGCTATCCAATAAAGTCAACTATTGGACTGGGCAAGAGTGCCGGGAATTTGAGAAAGAGTTTGCTACGTGGGCAGGCACGGAATATGCCGTTGCGTTGGCGAACGGCACTGTCGCACTGGACTTGGCGCTAAACGCACTTGGGATAGGGCCAGGAGACGAAGTCATCGTTACGCCTCGTACCTTTCTGGCCTCGGTTTCCAGCATTGTTAATGCTGGTGCGACCCCGGTGTTCGCCGAAGTCGACCGTGATACTCAGAATATTACCGCAGAAACCATCCAGGCAGTCTTGACTCCCCGTACCCGTGGTGTGATTTGCGTTCACCTGGCAGGCTGGCCGTGTGACATGGATCCGATAATGGACCTTGCGGCTTCTTATGGTCTAAAGGTCATCGAGGACTGTGCCCAGGCGCACGGTGCAACCTATAAGGGACGTCCAGTAGGTTCCATCGGCCACGTGGGCGCATGGTCATTTTGCCAAGACAAGATTATGACCACCGGTGGTGAAGGCGGAATGGTAACCACCAACGATCGCGATCTTTGGCGGAAGATGTGGTCGTTCAAGGACCATGGTAAAAGCTGGGAAGCTATCTATGAACGGGAGCATACCCCAGGCTTTCGTTGGTTGCATGAAAGTTTTGGCACCAATTGGCGCATGCTTGAGATGCAGGGAGCCATTGGTCGAATTCAGTTGCGTCGTATGCCGCAATGGCATTCTCTGCGGTCTAAATATGCCGAACGCATCTGGGATTGTGCACGAGCGCTTAACGGCCTCCGGGTTCCCGAAGTACCGGACGATTGCACTCATGCGGCATACAAGTGTTACTTGTTCGTCGAGCCGACATTATTGAAGGCTAATTGGAGTCGAGACCGTATTCTTGCTGAAATTACGTCGCTTGGGGTGCCGTGCTTCTCTGGCTCTTGCTCCGAGGTATATCTCGAGAAAGCATTCGACGATACAGGGTGGCGGCCGGAGACTCGTTTCTCTGCGGCGAAGGAACTGGGGGAGACGAGTCTGATGTTCCTTGTGCATCCTACTTTGACAGAAGATGAGATAGGCAGGACCTGTGACGCACTCGAGAATGTAATGTTGCAGGCAGTTAAAGTATAGGTTTTTATATATAGCGATATGAGTTCCTCTTCGTTAGTTGAAGAGGAACTCACATTTCTGGATGATTCTAGATTTTGCATCAATATTCCACCAATGGTGTACGGCAAATTCAGGAAGTGGAGTCTCTCACTAAGCTGCGGACGCAGTCACCGACCCTTTGAATCACTCGGCCAGATAGGCGGTAGGAGCGCTGACAGGTGTGGTTTCACTATCTTTGCCTGACAGCGGCCGATTTCGTATGTAAAATTCCGACGCGCCCATTAAGTCGACAGCCATTTCAAGCCCTACCTGCCTGAAGCAACTGTCTCGACATAGAACTGAAGGATTGAGCATGAAAATTTACGCAATCGTTGGTGCTGGTGGTTTTGGGCGTGAGGTAGCGCCTCTAGCGAAAGACATGCTCGGGAGCTCAAGCGAAGCGGAATTCAAGATTTTTTTCGTCGATGACAACCAATCCGAAAAAATCATCAACGGATTCAGCGTCGTCGATACCGATGAATTCTTCAATATGGATGGCGAAAAATTTTTCAATATCACAATCGCCAATAGCAAAGTCAGACAGGAAATTGCGGAACGATTCATTGCCAAGGGTATAAAGCCTTTTTCGATTTCTGCAATGAATGCCATAAGCTTAAGCCACAATGATATTGGCGAAGGTGCCGTTTTTTGTCCGTTTACCACAGTCACGGCCAATGCGAAAATTGGCAAATTTTTTCATGCCAATATCTATTCATATATTGCGCACGATTGTGTCATTGGTGATTACGTTACATTTGCACCGAATGTGCAATGCAACGGCAGCGTTGTGATAGAAGATCATGCCTACATTGGAACCGGGGCGATGATTCGCCAAGGCACTCCAGAAAGACCAATTGTTATCGGCGAAGGTGCAGTTGTTGGCATGGGTTCCGTTGTCACTAAGAGTGTCGCACCCTATACAACAGTATTTGGCAACCCGGCAAAGCTGCTAAACAAAGGCTCAAGATAAGGATTTACGGCAGCATGAAAGAGATCAAAGTGGCGGTGATTGGGGCGGGGACGATGGGCAAAGGAATTGTCCAGATTCTGGCGCAATCCAATATCGTTTATTCCGTGGTATGGGTAGGCCGTGCCCAATCCAGCTGTCGCTCTTCGCTGGAAGATCTTAATTCCCAATGGGAACGGATGATCAATAAGAAGAGGCTTTCGGCTGAAAATGCCAGAGTCTATTCTGATAAGGTTTGCATTGGTAGCGGTTTCCAGGACATTGCGAATTGCGACTTGATTCTTGAGGCCGTGGCGGAAGACATGCCGGTCAAGCACGAAGCATTCAAGGAAATTGCCAAGTATGCTGATGCAGCCGCGGTTATTGCCACAAATACGTCTTCGCTTTCTATCACCGAGCTGGCGAGTATCACTCGGCATCCCGAGAATGTAGTTGGCCTGCATTTCTTCAACCCCGCCCCAGTTATGAAGTTGGTCGAGGTCATTGTTGGTCTCTCGACTTCGGATGAGACCGCAACTTGGGCATTTGAGTTTGCAAAAGAATTAGGTAAAGAACCCGTCTTGGTCAATGAAGCACCAGGCTTCATTGTTAACCGAATGCTTATACCGATGATAAATGAAGCTATTGGTATTCTCGCGGAGGGCGTTGCTACCGCGGAGGAAATCGACAAAGCAATGAAATTTGGTGCAAATCATCCGATTGGCCCCCTCGCTCTTGCAGATTTGATTGGTAACGATGTAAACCTATCGATAATGGAAACACTGCATAACGAAACGGGTGACTCAAAATACAGAGCCCACCCTCTATTGCGCAAAATGGTCAGGGCCAACAGGCTTGGCCGAAAAACCGGTATAGGTTTTTATAAGTACTAGAAATCAGCTCGCGGATGTCGTTTGTTTAAACCAAGATTCAGGGTGGTTTAAATATTCCGCGCATATACACATTCTGGCGGATTCTAACAAGGTATCCGCCAATTTGTATGGCTGTCCTGCACGCGATCGTAGAACGTATTTCTAGTATTTACTCTACCTTCTTCTTCCCCAAGAAGCGCCATTCTACGAATTTTTTTAGCATTCTCATTTGGGCCATGAAATACTTAGGGTCTTTCCAAATGTTGATGATGATCGATTTGAGTAAGTTGAGAGCAAGAATCATGAAAAAATAAATATCATGTATTTTTCCACGTATATTTTTTTGCGGTAGCTTTGCTTTTACCGAATCGTTGATGTTGCACTCTATGACAATATGAACTCTTGTCTCGGAGCTTTCGTTCTTTACCTCATGCAAATAGGAGGTGTCCAACGCCCATAATTCATCAGGGGACATTACTACCCGTTTTTTTGAAACATTAAAAAAAACGTTATCGTTGGTGATGATCGGGATGTGGAAGCGGATTCTTGCATTACTTGATGCTCCGGTGAGGTCCCGGTGAGCGTGAAGAACGGCGCCAGGAGACAAATAGTAAAACACACAGACACCGCTTTGATCTGCCCCCAGAAAATCATAAATTTCTTGCATGAATGTGTGGGTTTTGGGATCGAGATCTATTTTATGCCATTGGATCCCGGCGTACTTTCCGTCGGCGTGTACGTTGGACTTATTGATCTCCAGTTCTAGAGCTGTTTTTTTTATTTCTGATATTTTTTCTTCGCCAAAGAAATCTTTCTTTATAAGAAAACTGCCGGAGTTCATGGTCTGTTCCTCCCCACACTCTAGGTGTCAGTAGTAGGTTCGTTTGTAAAGGTATTATAAGCTATTTCGATTCGTGTAGGGTTTGCAAAAAAAAAGCGATCATCTCACGAGTAGTGGATTCGTGCCTATGGGGAAAATGGCATTTGCACGCTCTAGGTGGGCCTCAAGGGTGACTTGTATTGATAGCACAAGGGGCGGGTTCGCTCGCCAGGATATCGGACGTTCAGGCATCCGGTCGTTTTGCCAAGATAGATGCAAGACCATCGGGGCGGTATCGCATATTGGTCGCAGCGGGTGATAGCTTGTTTTGAATCTTGCGAAGGTTTGTTGCGGGTGACGAATTTTTCAGTGCCCGGGATGTCGGTTGTTAGTTGAGAACAAGGTGCCGGCGTACAAACGCGAAGAGGCGTAGGTTTTTTGGGGGGGCCAGCTAGCGGGCATCCCGCGCGACATATGACGTTTTTGGGTCTCTTGTGTGTTTCAACGATGGAAAACGAGTTCCGGAACGTAATTTTCCTCCGTTACGAAGGGGCCTGATCTGATTTTTTTGTATCCCCAACCCTGAGAAGATGCTGAAATTGACAGACTACTGAGCGGTAATCAGACCGCGCTGGCGCTCGCAGCACATGCTTGGGACACGCGCGGTAGTGATTCAGGGGAGGTCCGCAGCGGTGTCGAGGCGCAGAGAGCAATGAATTGCCAGCGTTGACGTGTATGATAATGCCATGGCGGAAATGGCCTAAGTTCGCGTTTCAAACCTAACCCTTCAGATGGATGCTTCTGTTCGATGACTTTATGGTTGTCGTTGTTGGTCGTAGCAGGTGTCTCGCTGGTGCTCATTGGGGCTATGCGCCACTTCGCTCCAGCCTGCAGCCTGGCTGAATTGCCGAATGCTCGCAGTCGGCAATTGATTTTGACCTGCGATAAAGGTGAAATTGCGATCGCTTTTGGTTTCCCAGCGTCTTGCCCACTTTCGGTTTGGTCGGGCTTACGGCTGGGGCCCTGGTCATGGTGATTCGTGGCAAGCGTGCTGGAAGGGTGATGCCTCGCCTTGTTGACGGCTATGGATGCATCGCAGAACGACGGTTGTTTCCTTGTCATATCACAGTAGAAGGGCGGACGTTGCTCTGGTCTGGTGGGTTGCCATTGGTAGTTTCTGGCTTGGATGATTTTGGTTTTGGTGTCATGAAAGGTGATCAGGGGTTATGGATAAAATAAGAATTTACTTACTTAATCTTCCGAGGCAACGAAAACGTGTTTTGCAAGTTATTACTGATGTCTTATTAGTATGGCTGGCGTTATGGATGTCGTTTGTCGTCCGTCTCGGGCTGGACGATATGATCGAACCCCTGATTCAGCATTTCTGGTTGTTCATCGCAGCACCAGCTTTGGCAATTCCTTTATTCATTCGTTTTGGCCTGTATCGGGCAGTGATGCGATATTTTGGTAATGATGCGCTGATTGCAATAATTAAGGCAGTCAGCTTGTCGGCGTTAATGTTAGGTGTTGCCGTATATTTGTATAGCAATCACCAACGTACTATTCCTCGATCGATTATTTTCAACTACTGGTGGTTGAGTCTGATCATGGTGGGTGGCTTACGCTTGGCCCTGCGTCAGTATTTTATGGGTGACTGGTTTGCTACGACGCAACATGTCCCATTCACCAATCGTGATGACGGACTTCCCAAAGTCGCTATTTACGGGGCGGGCGCTGCGGGCAACCAATTGGTTGCGGCACTTCGAATGGGGAGGATGATGCGGCCTATCGCTTTTATCGACGATGACAGCAGCATTGCCAATCGCGTTATTTCAGGGCTTCAGGTTTATAAACCGAAGCATATACAACAGATGATTGATGCAACGGGTGCCCAGGAGATATTACTCGCGATTCCTTCGGTTACCCGTGGTCGCCGTCGCGAAATACTCGGTTACCTCGAAGGTTTTCCCCTTCATGTTCGAAGTATCCCCGGTTTCATGGACTTGGCCAGCGGACGGGTGAAAGTCGATGACATTCAAGAAGTCGACATCGCAGACCTCTTGGGCCGAGATGCCGTTCCAGCCCAGGGCGATTTACTTGCCCATTGTATCAAGGGTCAGTCCGTTCTGGTCACCGGGGCGGGGGGGTCCATTGGGTCTGAACTTTGTCGCCAGATTCTAACGCTTCGCCCAACGACACTTCTGTTGTTCGAACACAGTGAATTCAACCTTTACAGCATTTTGTCCGAGCTTGAACATCGCATCGCTCGCGAGTCCTTGTCGGTTCGCCTGTTACCAATACTCGGTTCGGTGCGTAATCCGGAAAAGTTACTGGATGTGATGAAAACCTGGCATGTGGATACTGTGTACCATGCGGCTGCCTACAAACATGTGCCAATGGTTGAACATAACATTGCCGAGGGTGTGCTCAACAACGTAATCGGCACACTTAATACCGCCCAAGCGGCGCTTAAGTCGGGGGTTGCCAACTTTGTCCTGATCTCCACCGACAAGGCGGTTCGACCTACCAATGTGATGGGCAGCACTAAACGCCTCGCCGAATTGACATTACAGGCGCTTAGTCGAGAGCTTGCCCCAGTATTGTTTGGTGACACCACTAACATCTCACATGTGAATAAAACCCGCTTCACCATGGTGCGTTTTGGCAATGTTTTGGGTTCATCCGGTTCGGTAATTCCGTTGTTCCATAAACAGATCAAGTCCGGTGGACCGCTAACAGTTACGCATCCGAAGATTACCCGTTATTTCATGACGATTCCGGAAGCCGCGCAGTTAGTGATTCAGGCTGGCTCAATGGGGCAGGGTGGTGATGTTTTCGTTTTGGACATGGGCGAACCGGTAAAAATAGTTGAACTTGCAGAGAAGATGATTCATCTGTCGGGCCTGAGTGTTCGTTCAGACAAGAATCTGCATGGGGATATTTCCATCGAATTTACGGGGCTGCGTCCCGGCGAGAAGCTTTACGAAGAGTTATTGATTGGCGACAACGTCGCTGCTACCCAGCACCCAATGATCATGAGCGCTAACGAGGACCACTTGGAGTGGGATGTACTCAAGGCAAGGCTTAGTGATTTGCTGAGTGCTGTTGATCAGGATGATTACTCCCGCGTTCGGCAGCTCCTGCGTGAAACTGTCAGCGGCTACACACCAGACGGCGAAATCGTAGACTGGATCTACCAACAACGCCGCCTCGAACCCTGATTGTTTCACATCCCGCAACAGACACATTTTTGACAGTCTCCATCCATCGCCTAAGTTTGGAAGGCAGCTTCGGAAAAAGCTGCTTTCCCAATCGATGTCATGGAGCGTCATTTATGCGTACTGGCTACTTCTATTCTCTGGTTTTTGCCCTGCTCACCACCGCCTCTATCGCCGCCGTTGCTGCGCCCGCAGCCAAGACAGAAGCGGGCAATGCACCCCAGGTGCAACAAATGTCCTCCCAGTCACAGGCCGGCAAAGTCGATCTCAACAAGGCGGACGCATCGACCCTGCAGAGCGAACTGTCCGGTATCGGGGAGGCGAAGGCGAAGGCGATTGTTGCGTATCGTGAGAGTAATGGAGCGTTTTCGTCCGTGGACGAGTTGCTTGAGGTCAAGGGGATCGGTAAAGCCCTCTTGGACAAAAACCGCGAGAAGCTTGAAGTGAACTAAGCTTGTAAGTCAGCGCCACGGGCCGGTCATTTGACCGGCCTTTTTTGCATCTGGCACACCTGAAACAGGCAGCCCTTCGTCGGTAGCAAAAAAATTACGGCTATCATATGGTGTGGAGATTATGCCTATAATATAACGACTTTCTGGCAAAGCGTTCTGAACCCAGGCGCTAGCTTTCCTTTCAAGCTTGTCCCGGAGCACAGTCATGAATTCCGTCCAAACCCAAGGAACAGCCCTCGTCACCGGTGCCTCCTCGGGCATCGGCGCCATCTACGCCGAGCGCTTGGCTGCACGTGGTTTTGATTTATTGTTGGTCGCTCGCGATCAGGAGCGGCTGGATGCGGCAGCGACCAAGCTGCGCGCCGAGCATGGCGTACATGTCGAGGTGCTCAAGTCGGACCTGACGCAAAAGGACGATGTGCTGAAGCTTGAACAGCGCCTACGCAGCGATTCGAGTATCAGTCTGCTGTTGAACAATGCAGGCGTTGCAGCAGACGGTTTGCTGGCCAACGCCGACATGGACCAGCTGGAGCGCTTGATTCAGCTGAACGTCACGGCGGTCACTCGACTGGCTTCGGCAGCGGCGGCCAGTTTTGCCAAGGCGGGCCGGGGGACGATCATCAACATTGGCTCGGTGGTGGCCTTGTTTCCCGAGCGTTTCAATGCAACTTACAGCGCCAGCAAGGCTTATGTGTTAAGTCTGACCCAGTCGTTGAACGCCGAGCTGGATGGCACCGGGGTCAAGGTTCAAGCCGTGTTGCCGGGTGTTACGCGCACCGAGATCTGGGAGCGTTCCGGTATCGATGCGACCCAGATCCCTGCGGATATGGTGATGGAGGCGGGGGAGATGGTCGATGCGGCGTTGTCGGGGCTGGATCAGGGCGAGTTGATCACCATCCCTTCGTTGCCGGATGCCGCCGACTGGGATGCTTTCGTTGCGGCGCGTCTTGTGATGGCGCCGAACCTTTCCAAAAGCAAGGCCGCCTCGCGTTACAAGTGAGGCGCCATCCATTGGCTTGAGGTAATTGCAGTATGAGTGGTCGTCGAGTGGTTGTGACAGGCATGGGCCTGGTGTCTCCGTTGGGTAGCGGTGTCGAAGCCGTCTGGCAGCGTTTGTTGGCAGGGCGTTCCGGGGTGCGCAATTTGCCCGATGAGGTGGTTGCCGATCTGCCGACCAGGGTCGGTGGTGCGGTTCCGACGTTGGCAGAGGACGCCGAGGCGGGATTTGATCCCGACCGGGCCACCTCGCCTAAAGAGCAGAAGAAGATGGACCGCTTCATTCTGTTTGCCATGGAGGCGGCTCGTCAGGCGCTTGAGCAAGCGGGCTGGCAGGCGTTGGACGCCAATGCCCAGGAACGTACGGCGACTATTATCGGTTCCGGCGTGGGCGGTTTCGGGGCGATTGCCGATGCGGTGCGGACCACCGACAGTCGTGGTCCGCGTCGATTGTCGCCGTTTACCATTCCTTCGTTTCTGGTCAACCTCGCCGCGGGTCATGTTTCGATTCAGCACGGGTTCAAGGGGCCGTTGGGTGCTCCGGTGACGGCCTGCGCTGCCGGGGTTCAGGCGATTGGTGATGCGGCGCGGTTGATTCGTTGCGGTGAGGCGGACATTGCGGTGTGCGGCGGCGCGGAAGCGGCGATCGATCGCGTCAGTCTCGCCGGATTTGCCGCAGCCCGCGCCTTGTCCAGTGCTTACAACGACACTCCGGAGCGTGCTTCGCGGCCGTTCGACAGTGGTCGCGATGGCTTCGTCATGGGTGAGGGCTCCGGGCTGCTGGTGATTGAGTCCTTGGAGCATGCTCTGGCTCGCGGTGCTCAACCATTGGCCGAACTGGTCGGCTACGGCACCAGCGCCGATGCCTATCACCTGACCGCAGGTCCCGAGGATGGTAGCGGAGCGCAGCGGGCGATGTCGCTGGCGTTGGCTCAGGGGGGAATTTCAGCGGCGCAGGTACAGCATCTCAATGCCCACGCGACCTCGACGCCCATCGGGGACTTGGGGGAGCTGGCGGCCATCAAGGCAGTGTTCGGCACGGATAACAAAATTGCGGTGACCTCGACCAAATCTGCCACCGGACATCTGCTCGGTGCGGCAGGGGGAATCGAGGCGATCTTCACGCTGTTGGCGATTCGCGATCAGGTGGTGCCGGCCACCCTCAATTTCGATAACCCGGACCCCGCTAGCCAAGGCGTGGACATCGTCCATGGCCAGGCGCGGCCGATGGCCATCGAGTATGCGCTGTCCAACGGCTTCGGGTTTGGCGGGGTCAACGCCAGCGTGCTGTTCAAACGCTGGCAAGGTTAATCCCGGGTTCGTTTGAGATAGGCGCGCGTGATGTCGAGGATCCGCTGGGCGAACTGCGGATTTTCGACACTGCGCGATAGCAGCAGCGCCCCGACCAAGGTCGACATGATGACGATGGCGCGGTCGGCGGCGTCTTCGCTTTCGAGGGTGGCTTGCACCTGGTCGAGCCGTGCGTTGAGCACCGCGTCAGAGGTCGGACTTGGCTGTCCGCGCAGGCCGAGTTCCGACGACATGGTCGGCAGCGGACATCCTTCATCCGGTGAAGTCTGGTGCCATTCAGACAAATAGACGTCGATGAATGTTTCCAGTGGTTGATCCTGGGCAAACAATTCGGCGCAAATAACATCTACCTGATCACCCGCCGCTTGCAGGGCTTTTTCTACCAGTTCGTCCTTGGACTTGAAATGCGAGTAGAAGCCGCCGTGAGTCAAACCCAACGCTTTCATCAGAGGCTGCAGGCCGGTTGCGCCAATACCATCGCGACGAAAACGCGCTGATGCTTCCTCGATGATACGTTTATGGGTCTGAGCTTTATGGTCCTGCGAGTAACGCATTTCGAATCTCCGCAACAATGCACCATCTTAACCAATGAAAATTAAATGGTGACTGTACTTCTACTGCTAAAAAGCATGCAGATGCGTCCAACTTCGTCTTGAAGCTTTCAACTAATTGGCACGAATAGTGATTATTTGTTGATTGAAGATTGTTGAACAATCACAAGGTAACAACTATGAGCAGCGGATTGTCCCTGGCCGACCACATTACTTTGGAGTTGCGCGCCGACATTATTGGCGGTCGTTTGTTGCCCGGAATGGCGTTGGTGGAAAACGAGCTAGTGACGGCCTACAACGCGTCTCGCAATACTATTCGCGAAGCGCTGCACCGCCTGGGGCAGGAAGGTCTGACCCGTTATGTGCGCAACAAGGGGGTGATGGTTCGTCGGCTGGGCGTCGAGGATGTGCGGGATTTGTTCAACGTTCGTCGCACCCTGGAGTTGCAAGCCATCAGCGCGAGTCAACCGTTGCGCGACTATCAGTCCGACCGGATGTGCGAATCCCTGGAAGCCACCGAGCTGGCCCGGGAGCGAGAGGATTGGCGCGCCGTCGGAACCCACAGCCTCGCGTTTCATCAACACATAGTGGGGCTATTGCGCAGCCCGATGTTCGATGAGTTTTTTACCAATGTCGTCGCGCAATTGCGCCTGGTGTTCTGCACCGCGCCTGACGAATCGCAATTTCAGGCGCCTTGGCTCGCGCGTGACCGACAGATCCATGAATGGCTGGTCGAGGGCGACAAGCGTGCGGCCGAGGATGCCATGAGCCTGTATCTCGACGATTCCGAGCAGCTCCTGCTGCAAATGCTTGCCCCGATTTCCCATCACTGATTGAGGATGTGCCATGTACAAAGACTATCCGGCGGCCTATCAAGTCAGCAAAGGCTCGGCCTTGCAGGTAGACACCGCGTTCTACGAACGGATCCGCGATTCGAAGGATGGGCGCACCCTGATCGAGACCTTTGAAGTGCCGATCCGCACCGGGCGGGCATGGAAGGTGCCGGCCGGGCATGTGTTTCGCGTGACTACGCCGGTCGGGCCGCAAGTCGGGGATTTCAATGTGTGGAACGCCAACGACCCGCGAGAACGCTTGTGGGCGGCACGTACCCGACAGCTGCAAGGCGCGCATGTCAGCACCCATGACCGGCTCTGGTCGAACCTGCCGTTTCTGCGGCCGCTGGTGACCATCACCGATGACAGCCTTGCCGGTTATGGTATCGACGAGCACGGTGGTCGCCTGCACGATTTGCTCGGCACCCGTTGCGATCCTTATGTGAACAAAATGCTCACCGGTGAAGACTTTCATCATCACTGTCATTCAAACCTGACCCGTGCGGTGTTGCCCCATGGCTTGACCGAGTTCGATGTGCATGACGTGCTGAACATTTTCCAGTGCACCGGGTTGAATCACGACGACATGTACTTCATGAAAGCCTGTCCGGCACAGAAGGGCGACTACCTGGAGTTCTTTGCCGAAATCGATCTGCTGTGTGCGCTGTCGACCTGCCCGGGCGGCGATCTGTCGCTGGCCATGTGGGGGCCGGATGCGCAGGATCCATTGAGCGTATGTCGACCGCTTGGGGTGGAGATCTATCGGTTGGAGGATTCATTGCTTGCGGGCTGGAGCCAGCCGGAGCGGGCGGCGTACAAAGGGATGCATGGCTTGCACATTGCCAAGGCGGATTGGGAGCAGTAAAAATCGCAAAGATCGTCCGAACGCGGGCCGCGCCTTCGGACGATTTTTTGATCATTGGAAATCAGCGGTCCTGCGCATCCTTGGCATCCGCTTCCGCGTTGCGTTCGGCGATGCGCTTGCGCTGCTCTTCGGTCAGTTCGACCTTGTTGGCGGTGTCGCGCAGCATCATCAAACCGCCAACGATCGAGCCAATAGCAACGATCAGAATCAACCAGGCATACCAGGGCATAGGGCTCTCCTTTAGGGCAGGCCGGTTGGCGGGTTTCGCCAATCGATCGTGCATACCACTTTGAGCGATTTAGTTTCGCGGTGGTTCCATTCTATGCCTGATCTGCCGTACACGCCGAACCTCCTTTGAGGTTCGTCGACATTGCATCCGCCGATGCATCGGCAAACATTCTGTTTAGCCTTGCTCGGCAAGACACTCGCGCAGCGCAGTTTGCCAGTCGGGTTGAATGACGCCCCAATCAAGTAGCAAGCGCCTGCAATCAAGGCGTGAATTGAGCGGCCGTTTCGCCGGCGTCGGATAATCGCAGGAGGGAATGGGCAGCAGAGTGGCGCAAGGCTTCCCCTGTTGCCGTAATCCTTCACCAATGGCCTGGGCGAAGCCGAACCAGGAGGTTTCACCCTGCGCGGTCAGATGATAGGTACCCCAATTAGCGGTCTCACCCTCCCGCCAGCGTTCGATCAGGGCCATGGTGCTGTTGGCGATGGTGCCTGCCCAGGTAGGCGTCCCGAGCTGATCGGCGACAATACGTACCTCCGGTCTCTCTTGCATCAGGCGTTGCATCGTCAGCAGGAAATTGCGGCCATGGGTCGAGTAGACCCAACTGGTACGCAGAATGAGATGTTTGCCTTGCACATCAGTGATTGCCCGCTCACCCGCCAGCTTGCTCTTGCCGTAGACCCCGAGCGGATTTGGAGCATCGTGTTCGTTATAAGGTCCCACCTTCATGCCGTCGAATACATAATCTGTGGAGTAGTGAATCAACGGGATGCCGAGCTTCAGCGCTTCTTCGGCGAAGATGCCGGGGGCTACCGCGTTAACGGCAAAGGCTGTGTCCGGCTCGCTTTCAGCCAGGTCGACCGCGGTATAGGCCGCCGCGTTGATGATCAGATCTGGACGAATATTTTGTACCTGTTGGCGAATCTGATCGGGCTGCGTCAGGTCGAGTTGATAGCGACCCAGCACGATCAACTCGCCGACAACCCCCAGTCGACGCTGCAACTCACGCGAGACCTGGCCATGTTGGCCGCTGATGAGAATTCTCATGAAAGCAGATCAGCCTCTTGCAAGCGTTCACCGAAGACAGTTACACCGCGCTGTTCGATTTCAATCCCATTCATGTGCTTGCCCGGCCAGCTTGGCCAAGTACTGACCATATCCAGTCTTGGCAAAGTAGCGAGCCCGCTCCAGCAGCTGCTCGCGGTTGATCCAGCCTTTTTCATAAGCGATCTCTTCCAGGCAGGCGACTTTCAGGCCTTGTCGATGTTCGATGGTCTGCACGTACTGAGAGGCTTCGAGCAAACTGTCATGGGTGCCAGTGTCGAGCCAGGCGAAACCCCGGCCGAAGCGTTCGACCTGCAGATCGCCCCGTTTGAGATACGCATTGTTGACGTCGGTGATCTCCAACTCGCCGCGAGACGAAGGTTTTATCGATTTGGCGATCTCGACCACATCGTTGTCGTAGAAATACAGGCCGGTGACGGCATAGCTGGATTTCGGTATCTTCGGCTTCTCCTCGATCGACAGGGCACGGCCCTGGTTGTCGAAATCAATCACACCGAAGCGTTCCGCATCCTTGACCCAATAGCCGAATATGGTGGCGCCAGAAGAGCGTGTTGCCGCTTTTTGCAACTGCTCGCTAAAGTACTGACCATGGAAGATATTGTCGCCGAGGATCAGGCACACGGAATCATCGCCAATGAACGCTTCGCCAATCAGTAAAGCCTGGGCCAGTCCATCCGGTGACGATTGCTCGGCATAGCTGAAACTGACCCCGAACTGGCTGCCATCACCCAGCAAATTGCGGTATTGAGGCAGGTCGTTCGGAGTAGAGATCACTAGGATGTCTTTGATACCGGCCAGCATCAGCACCGAAATCGGATAATAGATCATCGGTTTGTCGTAGACCGGCAACAGCTGTTTGGACACCCCGAGCGTGATCGGATGCAGGCGTGAGCCCGAGCCACCCGCCAAAACAATACCTTTAATCATGCGAGCAGCTCCCTGGAATTGAGGGTGCCGAGGCGTTCACGCTGGTAGCTGCCATCTTGAACACGACGGCACCACTCCAGGTTATTCAAGTACCACTGCACGGTTTTGCGTAGGCCGGATTCGAACGTCTCTTCGGGCACCCAGCCCAGTTCGTGTTCGATTTTGCTGGCATCGATTGCGTAACGCACGTCATGGCCAGGACGATCCTGGACGAACGTGATCAGGTCGGCGTAGTGCTCGACACCTTCAGGCTTGTGCGGTGCCAGCTCTTCGAGCAGGGCGCAGAGACTTCGCACCACATCGATATTCTTTTGTTCGTTGTGCCCGCCGATGTTGTAGGTCTCGCCGACAACGCCCGTGGTCACCACTTTGAGCAGTGCCCGGGCATGATCTTCGACGAACAGCCAGTCGCGAACTTGCAGGCCGTCGCCGTACACCGGTAACGGCTTACCGGCCAAGGCATTGAGGATGAACAACGGAATCAGTTTTTCGGGGAAGTGGAACGGTCCGTAATTATTCGAGCTGTTGGTCAGCAGCACCGGCAGGCCATAGGTGCGCTGCCAGGCACGGACCAGGTGGTCGGCTGCCGCTTTGCTGGCGGAGTAGGGCGAACTCGGCGCGTAGGGCGTCGATTCCGTAAACAGATCATCGGTGCCATGCAGGTCGCCGTAGACCTCGTCAGTGGAAATGTGATGAAAACGGAAGGCGATTTTTTCCGGCCCGGCGAGTGTTTGCCACCAGGCACGAGTGGCTTCCAGCAGGCTGTAGGTGCCTACGATGTTGGTCTGGATGAAATCCGCAGGACCGTCGATGGAACGGTCGACGTGGGATTCCGCTGCCAGGTGCATGATCGCCTGCGGTTGGAAACGTGACAGTACCGCGCTGACGGCCACCTGATCAACGATATCGGCTTGAACGAACTCGTAGCGAGTGTCATTGGCAATGCTGCTCAGCGATTCAAGATTGCCGGCGTAGGTCAGCTTGTCCAGATTGAGCACTTCATGCTCGGTGTGCCGAATCAGCTCGCGAATCACGGCAGAGCCAATGAAGCCGGCACCGCCGGTAATGAGAATACGCATGTTGGCCAGCCTTTTTCAGTAAGTCGATAACGCGAATGGACATAGCTTGTGGGCAGGAACGAGGAGGTGCAACTGCTTGTGATCGCTCAGGGTCAGCAAAAGACGTCAGCGTCCTTGAAGAACTTCGCAACCTGATCCTTTGCGGACAGTTGCGGTGCTTCGTCCAGTTGCCAGTCAATGGCCAGGTCCGGATCGTCCCACCGGATGCTGCGCTCGGCAGAGGGCGTGTAGTAATCGGTGGTCTTGTAGAGAGACTCGGCGAAATCACTCAACACCACAAAACCGTGGGCGAAACCTTCCGGGATCCAGAGCTGGCGATGGTTTTCGGCGGACAGGTGCACAGCGACCCATTTGCCGAAGTGCGGCGAGCTGCGGCGAATATCCACGGCTACATCGAGTACTGCACCGGCCGTCACGCGAACCAATTTGCCTTGGGTGTTTTCCAGTTGGTAATGCAGCCCGCGCAATACGTTTTTTTGCGAGCGCGAATGATTGTCCTGAACGAATTGAACGTGCAGGCCAGTGGCATCTTCAAAAGCCTTGGCGTTAAAGCTCTCGTAAAAGAAACCACGTTCATCTCCAAAGACTTTCGGTTCGATGATCAGAACACCGGGAAGATCGGTGGTGATTACGTTCATGGGTATTATTCCGGCAATAGTCATCACCCCATTCTTTACGCTTTCTTTATACCCCGCCACCCCCCTCGATCTCGCTCCTTTACAGCCTCCCTGCCGACAATGACTGCACACGCGGCAATACGCCGTAACACGGAGAATTTCCATGAGCGTTCTGGACGGAGTGTCACTGCTACTGGCAGTGGGGCTGTTCATTTATCTGTTGGTTGCGCTGTTGCGCGCGGACCGGAACTAGGAGCGGCCATGCACAGTTATGACTATTGGCTGATCCTCGCCTTCCTGGCCGTGGTGCTGATTCCGGCGACGTTTCTCGGGCGGTTTTACTACAAGGTCATGGAAGGGCAGCGCACCTGGCTGACCCCGATCCTGGGACCGGTCGAGCGCGGGTGCTACAAAGTGGCCGGCATCGATCCGCAGGCCGAACAGAGCTGGCAGCGATACACCCTGGCCTTGCTCGCCTTCAACGTTGCGGGCTTTTTGCTGTTGTTCACGATCCTGTTGTTCCAGGACCACTTGCCGCTCAACCCGCAGCACTTGCCGGGTCAGGAGTGGACCCTGGCGTTCAACACGGCCATCAGTTTCATGACCAACACCAACTGGCAGGCCTACAGCGGTGAAGCATCCCTGAGCTACCTGAGCCAGATGATCGGTCTCACCGTGCAAAACTTCGTCAGCGCCGCCACCGGCCTGGCGGTATTGGTGGCGCTGTGTCGCGGTATCGGTCGCAAGTCGAGTGCGACCCTGGGCAACTTCTGGGTCGACATGACCCGTGCCACCCTCTATGGCTTGTTGCCGCTGTGTCTGCTGCTGGCGTTGTATCTGGTCTGGCAGGGTGTGCCGCAAACTTTCGCGCAGTACGTGAATGCGGTCACGATGCAAGGCGTCGATCAGGTGATCCCACTCGGCCCGGCCGCCAGCCAGATTGCGATCAAGCAACTGGGCACCAACGGTGGTGGCTTCTTCGGCGTCAACTCGGCGCATCCGTTCGAGAACCCGACGGCCTGGAGCAACCTGTTCGAGGTGGCCTCGATCATCCTGATCCCGGTGGCGCTGGTGTTCACCTTCGGCCACTACGTCAAGGACCTGCGTCAGAGCCGCGCGATCATCGCCTGCATGCTGGCGCTGTTCCTGATCGGTGGCGCGACGTCGCTGTGGGCCGAATCCCAGCCGAACCCGACCCTGAACAACGTCGCCGTCGAACAGACCGCACCGCAGGAAGGCAAGGAAGCGCGGTTTGGTACCACGGCCACGGTGCTCTGGTCGGTGACCACTACCGCGGCGTCCAACGGTTCGGTCAACGGCATGCACGACAGCCTCAACCCGCTGAGCGGCATGGTGGCGCTGGTCAACATGATGGTCGGCGAAGTGATCTTCGGCGGCGTCGGCGCCGGGATGTACGGCATGTTGCTCAACGTGCTGATCGCGGTGTTCCTCGCCGGCCTGATGATCGGTCGCACGCCGGAATACCTCGGCAAAAAGCTGCAAGCCAAGGAAGTGCAACTGTTGGTCGTGACCTTGCTGGTAATGCCGGTAGGCGTGCTGGTGCTCGGTGCGATTGCCGCGAGCCTGCCTGGCCCGGTCGCAGCGGTGAGCAATCCCGGCGCCCATGGTTTCAGTCAGTTGCTTTACGCCTACACCTCGGCCAGTGCCAACAACGGTTCGGCGTTTGGTGGCTTCGGCGCCAATACGGCGTTCCACAACCTGATGCTGGGCCTGGGCATGTTGATCGGTCGCTTCGGTTACATCCTGCCGGTACTGGCCCTGGCCGGCAGCCTGGCGATGAAGAAGACCGCGCCGATCGGCCAGAACAGCTTCCCGACCCATGGCCCGCTGTTTGTGACCTTGCTGACCGTGACCATTTTGCTGGTGGGTGGTTTGACGTTCTTGCCGACCCTGGCGCTGGGCCCGATTGCCGAACATCTGAGCATGGGCTTCTGAGCCTCTTTATTTTAGGAGCAGGATGATGAATATGCCCGTAACCAAAGCCGCCGTCGTGAAGGCCCCGGAACAACCGAAAACCGCAATCTCGGCCCTGTGGCGCCCGGCGCTGGTGCAAGCCTTCGTCAAGCTCGACCCACGGCAATTGCAGCGTGCACCGGTGATGCTGGTGGTGGAGCTGACCGCCATCCTCACCACCGTGCTGTGCTTCATTCCCGACAACGCCGTGCCGACCTTTGTCGCCGCGCAAATCGCGCTGTGGCTGTGGTTCACCGTGCTCTTCGCCAACTTCGCCGAAGCCCTGGCGGAGGGGCGCGGCAAGGCTCGCGCCGACAGCCTCAAGGCCGGCAGCGAAGGCCTGAGCGCCCGGCGCAAGACCAGCAGCGGCGCTTTCCAGGTGGTGCCCGCCGCCAGCTTGCGCAAGGGCGATGTCGTACGCGTCGAAGCCGGGGAGATGATCCCCGGTGATGGCGAGGTGATTGAGGGCATTGCGGCGGTCAACGAAGCGGCGATCACCGGTGAATCCGCACCGGTGATTCGCGAGTCCGGTGGCGACCGTTCGGCGGTCACCGGCAACACCCGGCTGGTCTCCGACTGGCTATTGGTGCGCATTACCGCCGACCCTGGCGAGTCGACACTCGATCGCATGATCGCCCTGGTCGAAGGCGCCAAACGTCAGAAGACCCCGAACGAAGTGGCGCTCGACATCCTGTTGATCGGCCTGACCCTGATCTTCCTGCTGGTGGTCGTCACCCTGCAACCCTTCGCCCACTTCGCCAATGGCAGCCTGCCGCTGGTGTTCCTGGTGGCGTTATTGGTCACGCTGATCCCGACCACCATCGGCGGTTTGCTGTCCGCCATCGGCATTGCCGGGATGGATCGTCTGGTGCGCCTGAACGTCATCGCCAAATCCGGTCGCGCCGTGGAAGCGGCGGGGGACGTGCACGTTCTGCTGCTGGACAAGACCGGCACCATCACGTTCGGTAATCGTCGTTGCACCGCGGTTTATGCGGCGCCAGGTGTCAGCGCCGGGGAGTTGGCCGAAGGCGCGCTGTTCGCTTCGCTGGCCGATGACACGGCGGAGGGCAAGTCCATTGTCGAGTACCTGCGCGGGATTCATCCACAGCCTGAGCCGGCCACCGAAGTGCTGACGGCGGTGCCGTTCAGTGCCGAGACGCGCCTGTCCGGTGTCGATTATCAGGGCCGGGTATATCGCAAAGGCGCGGTGGATTCACTGCTGGCATTCGTCGGCCTGAAACGTGCCGATCTGGCGCCGGCCCTGTCCCGTGAAATCGACAAGATCGCCCAGAGCGGCGGCACGCCATTGCTGGTCTGTGCCGACGGCAAACTGCTCGGCGCGATCCACCTCAAGGACGTGGTCAAGCCGGGCATCCGCGAACGTTTCGCCGAGCTGCGCAAGCTAGGCATCCGCACGGTCATGGTGACCGGCGACAACCCGCTGACGGCGGCGGCGATTGCGGCCGAGGCGGGCGTCGATGACGTGTTGGCCGAAGCCACGCCGGAGAAGAAGCTGGCGCGCATTCGCCACGAACAGAATGACGGTCGCCTGGTCGCCATGTGCGGCGACGGCGCCAACGATGCCCCGGCCCTGGCCCAGGCGGACGTCGGCATGGCGATGAACGACGGCACGCAAGCCGCGCGCGAGGCGGCCAACATGGTCGACCTCGACAGCGACCCGACCAAGTTGCTGGACGTGGTGCAGATCGGCAAGGAACTGCTGGTGACCCGCGGCGCCCTGACGACCTTTTCGATTGCCAACGACGTGGCCAAATACTTCGCGATCCTGCCGGCGTTGTTCGCCTCGATCTACCCGCAACTCGGCGTACTGAATGTAATGCAGTTGAGCAGTCCGCAGAGTGCGATTCTCTCGGCGATCGTGTTCAACGCCTTGATCATCGTGGTGCTGATCCCTCTGGCCTTGCGCGGTGTGCGGGTGCAGGCGGCGAGTGCGGCGGCGTTGCTGCGACGCAATCTGTTGATTTATGGGGTGGGCGGGATTCTGGTGCCGTTCGTGGGCATCAAGGCGATCGACATGTTGTTGACTGGGTTGCATCTGGTTTGACCGACCCCCCCTTGTAGGAGCGAGCTTGCTCCGGGCGGCGTTCCGACGATGAGCGTTAACGATAACGCGTACTGTCTGGATGAACGCGGCGCCCTCTGGTTCTTCGCGAGCAAGCTCGCTCCTACAGGGTGGATATCTAATGAATTCGAGGATTTTGCAATGTCCACAATGATACGTCCGGCCCTGAGCCTGTTGGTCCTGATGACCCTGATCACGGGCGTCGCCTACCCCTTGGTGGTCACCGGCGTCGCCCAGGTCGCGTTCCCGGATCAGGCCAATGGCAGCCTGGTGCGCGACGCCGATGGCAAGGTCCGCGGATCGGCGCTGATTGCCCAGGATTTCGCCGGTGATGCCTGGTTCCATCCACGGCCATCGGCGGGTGCTTTTGCCACTGTGTCGAGCGGTGCCAGTAACCTTTCGCCGAGCAACCCGGCGCTGGCCGCTCGGGTGATCGATGAGGCCAATAAACTGCGGGTGCCGGGCCAGGGGCCGGTGCCTTTGGCGCTGCTGACCACCTCCGGCAGCGGGCTTGATCCGCACTTGCCACCGGCGGCGATTGCCTATCAACTGGCGCGAGTGGCGGCGGCGCGTAATCTGCCGGTGTCGACGCTTCAGCAGCTGCTGGAGGCGCACATTGAAAAGCCGTTGGTGGGGCCGCCGGTGGTGAATGTGCTTGAGTTGAATGCTGCGTTGGAAAAACTTTAGATCTGCAGTGCGGCCATTCGCCGGCAAGCCGGTCTCGCTCCCACAGGGGATCTTAAGCATTCACAGATCCAATGTGGGAACGAGCTTGCTCGCGAAGACGGCCTGCCAGACACCCCATCACTACCTGAATAAAGAGATCTCCAAGCATGAGCAACTCCGGCCGCGCCGACGCGCTGTTAGCAGACCTGCCCCGGGATGGCCGTGGCCGGCTCAAGGTGTTCCTCGGCGCCGCACCGGGTGTCGGCAAGACCTACGCCATGCTGCAGGCAGCCCACACCCAGCTGCGTCAGGGCGTCAAAGTCATCGCCGGGGTGGTCGAGACCCACGGCCGCGCCGAAACCGAAGCACTGCTCGGCAGCTTGCCGCAGCAACCTCTGGTGCGTTCGGAATACCGCGGCGTGATACTCGAAGAAATGGACCTCGACGGCTTGCTCGCAGCCAAACCGAAACTGGTGCTGGTGGATGAGCTGGCTCACAGCAACGCCCCCGGCAGTCGTCACGCCAAGCGCTGGCAAGACGTCCAGGAACTGCTCGCCGCCGGCATCGACGTGTTTACCACGGTCAACGTCCAGCACCTGGAAAGCCTCAATGACCAGGTGCGCGGCATCACCGGGGTGCAGGTTCGCGAAACCTTGCCGGACTGGGTGCTGCAGGAAGCCTACGAATTGCTGCTGGTCGACCTGCCGCCGCGGGAGCTGCTCGAGCGCCTGCGCGATGGCAAAGTCTACGTGCCGGAGCAGGCGCGGGCGGCGATCGACGCGTTCTTTACCCAGACCAACCTCACCGCCCTGCGCGAACTGGCGATGCAGACCGCTGCCGCCCAGGTCGATAACGATCTGGCCCAGGGCTATCGTCAGCTTGGCCAGGCCGCACCGGCGGTGCGCGGTCGATTGCTGGTCGGCGTCGATGGCGATGCCCAGGCCGAACGCCTGGTGCGCCACGCCAGCCGCGTCGCCCAGCGTCGGCATCTGCCCTGGAGCCTGGTGCATGTGGACAACGGCAGCGTGCGCGACGAGCAATCTCGCTTGCGCTTGCAAAGCGCCCAGCAACTGGCCGAACGCCTCGGCGGTGAAGTGGTGTTGCTGCGGGCCGGCGAGGTGGCGAAAACCCTGATCCAGCACGCCGCCGAACGCCGTGCCAGCCTGGTGCTGGTGGGCCAGTCCCGACAGCGTTTGCGTCGACGCTTGTTCGGCGGTGGCCTGGCGTCACGCTTGCTGCGTAATGCCCGCGGCCTGGAAATCAACGTCATCGACAGTGACCACGAACAGCATCAGCCGCGCCAGCGCCCGGTACAGTCGCTGGCCTGGTTCGACTATGCCCTGGCGGTGGTGGCAACGGTGTTGGCCAGTGCGCTGGCCTGGGCGGTGGCGAGTGTTTTGCCGCTGCCGAACATCTCGCTGGTGTTCCTGGCCGCCGTGTTACTGGTGGCGGTGCGCAGCAGCCTCGGTCCGGCGTTGGCCTGTGCGGCGTTGTCGTTTCTGACCTATGACTTTCTGTTCATTCCGCCGAATTTCTCCCTCAGCATCCAGCGCGAAGAAGACGTGCTGACCTTGCTGTTCTTCCTGCTGATGGCGGCGCTCACCGGCAACCTGGCGGCCCGGCAGCGCCGGCAATTGCAGGCGTTGCGCGACACCCAGGAAGAAACCACGGAATTGCTCGACCTGTCGCGCAAACTCACCGCCGCCACCGACCGCCAGGCGGTGGTCAGCGCGGCGGCCCAGCACCTCGACGGCTGGACCGGTCTGAAAGTGTGCCTGCTCAATCGCGACGGGCAGAGTGGCTGGAAAGTCGAAACCGGTGGCCCGCTGGAGTTTTCCGAAGCCGAACGCGCCGCTGCCGATTGGGCCTGGCAACACGATCAGCCGGCGGGCGCCGGGACCGGTACATTACCGTTTGGCCGTTGGTGGTGGTGGCCGCTGTCGGTGGAAGACGGCCCGCTGGCGCTGCTCGGTGTGTGTGCCAGGGAAGGTCAGGCCTTGAGCGGCCAGCGTCGGCGTTTGTTGACCGCGTTGAGCCAGCCGCTGGCCCAGGCGCTGGCCCGTGCGCAATTGGCCGAGGATCTGGAAGCGGCGCGGCTGCACGGCGAAACCGAACAACTGCGCAGCGCCTTGCTGGCTTCGGTGTCCCATGATTTGCGCACGCCGCTGACCTCCATGCGCGGCAGCATCGACAGTCTGTTGGCCCTCGGTGAAGCCATCCCGCTGGAGGATCGCCGGGAGTTGCTCGAAGGCACTCGTGATGAGGCCGAACGCCTTGATCGCTACATTCAAAACCTGCTGGACATGACCCGTCTCGGTCACGGCGCACTGAAGCTGGCGCGGGACTGGGTATCGCCGGCGGACATCGTCGGCAGTGCGCTCAATCGCCTGCGTGCGGTGCTGGCGCCGTTGCAGGTCAGCACCGAAGTGCCGGCGCAGTTGCCGCTGCTGTTTGTCCACGCCGCGCTGATCGAGCAGGCGCTGGTCAACGTGCTGGAGAACGCTGCACGCTTTTCACCGACTCACGGGCGCCTGCAATTGTGCGCCGGGGCCGACGGCGGCGAGCTGTTTTTCTCGGTGAGCGATGAAGGACCCGGAATTCCGGAGGAGGAGCGGGCGAAGATTTTCGACATGTTCTACACCGCTGCGCGCGGCGATCGTGGCGGGCAGGGTACGGGGCTGGGGCTGGCAATCTGTCAGGGCATGGTCGGTGCCCATGGCGGGCGGATCAGCGTTGCCGACGGCCTACAGGGGCGTGGCACCTGCATCACCCTGCACTTGCCCTTGCAGGAACAGCCAGACGCTGAAATCGACAACTGAATATGAGCGCTGAAAGTGAAGCCTGATACCCTTTGCATCTCCTCTTGCCTCGAACGGAAACCATGAGCCAGACCACGACCATCCTGGTCATCGACGACGAACCGCAGATCCGCAAATTCCTGCGCATCAGCCTCGCGTCCCAAGGTTATAAGGTGCTGGAAGCCGGCACCGGCACGGAAGGTCTGGCGCAGGCGGCGTTGAACAAGCCGGACCTGCTGGTGCTTGATCTCGGGTTGCCGGACATGGACGGTCAGCAAGTCCTGCGCGAGTTTCGCGAATGGTCGACGGTGCCGGTGCTGGTGCTGTCGGTGCGTGCCAATGAAGGGCAAAAAGTCCAAGCCCTCGATGGCGGCGCCAATGACTACGTGACCAAGCCGTTCGGCATCCAGGAGTTTCTGGCGCGGGTGCGTGCCTTGTTGCGCCAGGCTCCGGCGGGTGAAGCCCGACACGCGGCACTGACCTTCGGCCCGTTGACCGTGGACCTGGCGTATCGCCGGGTGCTGCTGGACGGCGTCGAAGTGGCATTGACCCGCAAGGAATACGCGGTGCTGGCGCAACTGGCCAGGCATCCGGGGCGGGTCATCACCCAGCAGCAATTGCTCAAGGATATCTGGGGGCCGACCCATACCGAAGACAGTCATTATCTGCGGATTGTGGTGGGGCATCTGCGGCAGAAGCTGATGGATGATCCGACCCGGCCGCGGTTTATCGTGACTGAGGCGGGGGTGGGGTATCGGTTGTTGAGTGAGGGTGGTCTTTAGTTACAGTGTTGAAAGTTCCGGCCTCTTCGCGAGCAGGCTCGCTCCCACAGGAGGAAAGCATTCCAATGTGGGAGCGAGCTTGCTCGCGAAGGGGCCCTTACAGCCAACCGAAAACTTCAGGAATCACGCTTCTGATCATTCTCATACCGATCCAGCGTATCCCGCGCAATCTCCCGCCCCAACGCGATCAACTCCGGCGCCTTGTAGAACTCGAAAAACCGGCATACCCGCTTCGGTACGTTGATCAGGATATCCGGCGGATACCCGGCAATCTTGTACTGCGCCAACGACGTCTGCATCACCTCGAAACTCTGGTTGATCAAATCCAGCAACGACGCCGGGCCCACGTTGTCGATGATGAACGAACCGGTAGCGGACTTCGGCGCGCCGTCGCGTTCAGGGGCGGCCGCCGGTTGCTGGGCTTCAGGTTCGGCGGATTCGATCCAGGGATTGATCTCGGCAGCCTCCGCCAGCAACGCTTCCTTTTCCAGCAACAGTAATTGTTCCGCCTGTTTGCGGCGAAATGGCATTTTCGATCCCAACGAATTGATCAGGCTGTCGAATCGGGTCTTGAATGCGGCGGGGCGCTGGATCACCGGCAGTTGATAGTGGCGCTGGTTGGTGGAGTTGAGGTTGACCGCGATGATCAGGTCGCAATGACTCGACACCACCGGCACGATCGGCAAGGGGTTGAGGATCCCGCCGTCCACCAGCATGCGATTGCCTTGCATCACCGGGGTAAACAGGCTGGGGATCGCCGCCGAGGCGCGCATGGCCTGGTGCAGGCAACCTTCCTGGAACCAGATTTCCTGCTGGTTGGTCAGGTCGGTGGCCACCGCCGTGTAAGGAATGCGCAGGTCTTCGATATTGATTTCGCCGACGATCTTGCGGATTTGCCCGAAGACCTTCTCCCCGCGAATCGCGCCCAGGCGAAAGCTGACGTCCACCAGGCGCAACACATCGAGGTAATCGAGGCTCTCGATCCAGTCGCGATAATCGTTGAGTTTACCGGCGGCGTAGATCCCGCCGACCACGGCCCCCATGGAACAACCGGCAATACAGGCGATGTCGTAGCCACGCCGCTCGATCTCTTCAATGACCCCGATATGGGCATAGCCCCGGGCCCCACCTGAGCCCAGGACCAGTGCGACACGCTTTTTCATTAATCGCCCTCGTCTGAAGGTTCAACAATGCACCCATCGAGGGGCGTGCTTCAATCGCCAAGGTCGCTCGGCGGTGTAACAAGTCGTTTTTTCGACACTCCATGGCGGTAGATGAGTATTCTTCCCGGCGCTGCAGTTTGCGCGGCGGGGTCAAGGCACTTTTCACGCGCCAGACCGTCTTACCTGCACGACTGTTTACCTATCTTTGAGGTGTAATTGATGAAAGCCTGGATCTGCGTGCCCCTGATTGCGCTGGCACTCGCCGGTTGTGCCGGCAAAACTGCTTATCGCGACAGCTGCGCCAGCGGGATCGATGCCGCGTGGCATGAACTGGACCTGGCCAAGGCCGAAGGTTTGGCCGGGACCGTCAGTTACTCCAAGGCCCTGTCGCTGTTGACCGGCGCCAAGACCCAGCAGCAATTCGAAGCATTCGAAGGCTGCTCCAAGAAGGCCGAGAAGGCGCGGTTCTATATTCGTGAGTCCCGCGCCGGCCGTTGAGGCATGATGCAGCCATTGGGGAAATTCGATTCAGGGAGCTAGTGATGTCTGCCTTGGTTGATCGGTTGGTGGCTCGAGTCCTGGGCCTGGAAGTTCGGTTGCTGGCCTGCCAGGCGCGCTTGAGTGCCCGCACCGACCCTGAAGCGCTGCACGACCTGCGCACCACTGTTCGCCGTTTGCGCAGTCTGCTGCGACCATTGCGCGGCTTGCCCGGCGTCGAACAGCTGGAAACGGCGGCGTCCGCAGTCGGTGACCTGTCCACGCCATTGCGCGACCGCGAAGTGCTGGCGGCGTATTTGCTCGAGCATGATCAACCGGCGGCGGCGCATCGACGCATGGCGCAGATGGCCGAGGCCTATCCGGCAGTAGCGGCCAGTCCCGAGCTGGCGCAATTGTTGATGATCCTCGACGCTTTTCCGCGGTTTTTGCGGGCTGCCCAGCGACAGGGCTTGCTCAAGGGCCTGCGCACCCGCATCGAAAAGCGCCTGGCCAAGCAATGGAAAAAGCTTGATAAGGCGCTGCATGATCCTGCCCATGATCGCCATCGTCTGCGCCTGTTGATCAAGCGCGTGCGCTATGGCATCGAAGCCTATCCCGAGCTGGACCGTTTACCGAAGGCGGCCATGCCCAGGTTGAAATCCGCCCAGGGCGCCCTGGGCGATTGGCACGATTGCTGGCAATGGCTGGCCAGGGCTGAAGAGGAAGCGGATTTGCAACCTTGTGTGGCCGGTTGGAAAACCGCCCTTGCCATGGCCGAAGCACGCGCCGACCGTGTCCTCGACAAATTCAGCGCCGCCTGCTTCAAATCCTGAGAGATGCATAGGAAAAGGGCCTTACCAATATAGGTATGGGCAACGCTGAACCCCTGTGGGAGCGAGCCTGCTCGCGAAGGCGGCAGCACATCCAGAACAGATGTGACTGACAGACCGCTTTCGCGAGCAGGCTCGCTCCCACATTTGTTTTGTGTTGGGCAAAGGAATCAGTGTTCGAGCCGAGTGCGGCTTATCTGTCAGTCAATTTGGCCAGAATAAGCGCTGTGCCGTCCTCGCCGGCTGGTTAAGATCCTTACATCCTTTTCCTGCCTTTGAGGTTTTCATGCGCTTTTCCGATCTGCTCGACGCCGTCCGCAGCCAGCCGCTGGAGCTGTCTATCCCGGCCGAATGGGCACAGGGTCGCGCCAGCTTTGGCGGCCTGGTGGCCGCTTTGCAATATGAAGCCATGCGCGCCAAGGTGCCGGCGGATCGTCCGGTGCGATCGCTGGCGATCACCTTTGTCGGGCCGGTAGAGCCCGAAGTGCCGGTCAGCTTCGAAGTCGATGTGTTGCGCGAAGGCAAGGCCGTGAGCCAGGTGCTGGGCCGGGCGATTCAGAAGGGCCAGGTGGTGACCTTGATCCAGGGCAGTTTCGGTGCCTCGCGTCCCTCCGAAGTGGCTGTGACCGCCAACCCGGCGCCGGAAATGAAACACTGGGACGACTGCCAGGAATTGCCCTATATCAAAGGCGTGACCCCGGAGTTCATGCGTCATCTGGCGATGCGCTGGAGTGTCGGCGGGCTGCCGTTCACTGGTAACAAATCGCGCGACATGGGCGGCTGGGTGCGTTTGCGTGGGGACGTGAAGGAAGAGGCGGTCAACGAGTCGCATATTCTGGCGCTGGTTGACGCCTGGCCACCGGCGCTGTTGCCGCACCTGAGCAAACCGGCGATGGGCAGCACGCTGACCTGGACCATTGAATTCGTCCAGCCATTGCTTGAACTGAGCACGCTGGACTGGTGCAAATACCTCGTTGAAATCGAACACGCCGCTGACGGCTACGGTCATGCCGCGGCGAAGTTGTGGAGCGCCCAAGGTCAGTTGATTGCCATGAGCCGGCAGACCGTGACGATTTTCGCCTGAATCAGTGACGACGGTGGCGCTCACGCCACGCGCGCCACCAGCCGCCGCTGAGGAAAAACCGCGGGAAAGTCAGGAACTGCTCGACCAGCAAGCGCGACACCGCATCTTGGCGATCACTGAACGGCTCGGAGGTTTGCGCCTCCAGGCGGTGACCGTGGCGTTGCAGGCCCAGGGCAGCCAACACGCCGATAACGCCGATGGCGAAATTGGCCAGGTTAAGGCTGAAAACCCCGCATGCAATCAGCAGGAACCCGACGATGAACAGCGGTACGGCAATCAGGTGCAGCACCAGGTTGGTCGGGTGCTGATGATTGTTGGGGTACGCTCGCCATTGCCAGGCGGGAAGGTTGGGGTGACGTTTGCCCATGATGCCGATCCTCGATCCGTGTTCAACGCATGATTGAAGAATAGGCCCGGCGTCAGTGCGCGGCGAATCAAAGGTGGCTATCGATGTGATAGGTGCTCATGTTCGCAATTGATGCTGGTCAGGCTGGCCCTTTCGCCGGCAAGCCGGTCTCGCTCCCACAGGGGCTCAGTGTCGTACCCGGATTTTCTGGTTAAAGAGAAACCCTTGTGGGAGCGGCTTGCTCGCGAAGGGGCCGTCACAGCTTGAGCTGCCCTATAGCCCTGTTCAACTCCCCCGCCAGCGCAGCCAATTCATTACTGGTAGTCGCCGACCCCACTGTTTGCTGCACCGTATTCTCGGTCACATCCCGAATGCTCACCACCGCCCGGTTCATTTCTTCCGCCACCTGACTCTGCTGCTCGGCCGCTACCGCGATCTGCGTGTTGCTTTCACGCATCTGCGCCACCGCGCTGGTGATTTCGGCCAAGGCTACCCCGGCCTCCTGCGCCTGGCGCACGCAGTCGTCGGCCTTGAACGAGCTTTCCTGCATGAAATCCACCGCGTCCCGCGTCCCGGCCTGCAACGTCGTCACCATGATCGTGATCTCGTCGGTAGACACCTGCACACGCTTGGCCAGGTTGCGCACTTCATCGGCGACGACCGCAAAGCCGCGCCCCATTTCACCGGCCCGGGCCGCTTCGATGGCGGCGTTGAGGGCCAACAGATTGGTCTGCTCGGCGATGCTGTGAATCACCCCGACCACGCCGTTGATTTTCTGGCTGTCCTCGGCCAGGCGCTGAATCATCTCGGCCGTCTGCTGCCCCCGTGGACAACCCGCTGATCGACTTCTGCACCCGGCTGACCACGGCCTGGCCGCAGCCGGCCAGGGTATCGGCGGTTTGCGAGAGATCGCGGGTCGCACCGGCGTGCTGGGCGATGTGATAGACAGTGGCGGTCATCTGGTTGATCGCGGTGGCGGCCTGATCGGTTTCGCTTTGCTGGCCGAGCATGCCGAGCCGCACCTCGTTCATGTTCGACGCCAATCGCGCCGCGCCGACATCCAGTTGCCGGGCGGTACTGGCGACGGTGTTGACCACCCGTTGATAACCGGCCTGCATCGCGTTGAAAGCGTTGGCCATCTGCCCGACTTCGTCCTTGCAGGCCAGCGGGACACGGGCCGACAGATCGCCGGTTTGCTCGACGTGGAGCATCACGTCTTTCAAGGTATTGAGCTGGCTGAGCAAGAAGCGGATCAACAATTGCGAAGCGCCGAGCATCGCCAGCATCAAGACGAACACCGCCACCGCGTAGTGGGTGAAACGTTCGCCGAATACCTGGGTCAGGCTCGGCCCATAGGCAATCGCCGCGACCTGCTGGCCATCGGCGCGCGTGAACACCTCGGCGCCCAGCAATGGGTTGTCGCCGAACAGTGGCATGGAATTGATCTGCACCCAGCCGTTGGAATCGGCCAGCTCCAGCACCGGTTGTCCATTGAGCAGCGGCGCCTGCCCGCGACTGAAGGTCAGCAGGTTATCGGCCTTCGGTAACGGTTGCCCGGCTGGCCACGCCGTCAGCAGCCGTGCCTGGGCCTGGGCCGACGCTTGGGCTGCATGGCTGCGCGACTGTTGTTCAAGCTGCACGGCGTACAACACCAGCAACAGGGTCGTGACGAACGCGACGGCGTTGACCGCCCAGAATTTGTACTTCAACGAGATATTGCTAAGCCAGGCACCCATGGAGGTCTTCTCTGATAGCGGAAACAGTTTTGGCAAGGTGCCATTATTGTGCCGCTACTGAGCCTGCCCGACCTTGATATGGGTCAACATTGCCGGCTGTGCTCCCGGGCAGCCATGGCGGGGCGGAATGCGCTATCCTTCGCGCCTTCAAATTTCCCTCGCTACAGGATTCCGTCCCATGAAAGCCGCACTCGTCGAACTCATCAGCAAAATCAGCTCCGGGTGCATGAGCGATGACGAAATCCAGAAGGTCGCTGACGAAGCGGCCCAGGCCTACGCCGATCCGGAGGCTTTTCTGACGGCCAATCCGGATATCAACTACGACGACACCTTCCCGATGCCTCTGGGTGAGTGGGTAGTCGTCGGCAGCCTGCCGGAGACCGTGCTGTTCCAGGCCGACACTTACATGGACCTGTTCGCCCATATCGTTGCTTCGTTCGGCCCTGGCGTTGATTTCAATATCAAACCCAAACAGTTGGCGAAGACCGAAGCCCTGACCGCGCTCAATCGCATCCAGGTGCAGATGAGCAGCATGAACAAGGAAAACGGCGGCTACGTGTTGATGAACTTCAGTCAGTTGCTCGACGACGAGCTGCAAGTGGTCCTGGTCTATGGCAACGACGTGCCGCGAGTGCTGGAGTTGTGCGCCGAAGTCGGCATCGCGGCCGCGCCGTCGCTGGAAGCCCTGAAAGTGGCGATCCACCTCTGACGCCGCCACAGGCTTAATAAAACGGAACCCTCGCAGGGGCCAGCTATCCTAAGAGTGCACACCACTCTTAGGGAGCGACACCATGGGTTCCACGTTCAATGGTCTGGTTGGCCTGATCATTCTTGTCCTGGACATCTGGGCAATCATCAACGTGCTGAAAAGTGGCGCCGACACCGGGATGAAAATCGTCTGGGTGCTGTTGATCCTGTTGCTGCCGGTCCTGGGTCTCATCATCTGGGCCATCGCCGGGCCGCGGGGCAATGTGCGGGTCTGACCGGACCTCACAAACAACACCAAACCCTGTGGGAGCGAGCCTGCTCGCGAAGGCAATCTTCCAGTCGATAGAGATGTTGACTGACACAGCGCTTTCGCGAGCAGGCTCGCTCCCACAGATTATGTGTTTTTTCAGCCGACACCCCGTAATCCGTTTGAACGATCAGTCAGGGCAAAAGTCCAGATGGTTGTAAGCCCATTTGCGGGTTTGTTCGAGGAGGCACTGATGCAAAAGTGGAAAATCACTTTCGTGGATGATCACGGTGAAACAGTCGACGAAGTCTTCGAGTGCGACGAATGCCCGGATAACGAGCAGGCCGCCAAACTCATCAAGGCCCGTCTCCTTCCTGTCGCCGCCGAACTGGATCTGAATGATCTGGAAGGGCGAACCGCTGATGCGAGCGTCAAAAGTCTCAAGACCCAGAACAGCATACAAATCCTCGGCATTACTCCCGTCTGAAACACCTCCTGGCACATTTGTGAAACAACCAGACCTTGGCAGCGCCTCTCTCTTGGGGCTACTCTGCAAGCGAGATCAGCGAATGGATCGCTAAGGTCTGGTCTTGTCAGCTACATGCTTGCTTCCCACCGGCAATATTGTTGCCGCATCACTCGCACCAATCGGTTGCGTGCGCCGGGAATACGGAAAGTCTATCCATCAAGTTGAGGGGGACGTTTCATGAGCACAGCCTATCAAGAAGACATCAGCAGCAGCGTGCTGCGCCGCATGAAAGAAGGCGGTTTCGACTTTTCACGATTCCATCCGATCGAGTTCTACGCCATTTTCCCGGACGAGGAGCGGGCACGCAGGGCGGCAGGGCAGTTTTGTGGTGAATCCTTGAATGCCCAGATCAGCGTGCGCGATGACGGCGCGTGGTATCTGGAACTCAGTAAAGTGATGTACGCCACCTACGACGGCATCGGCGACTTCGAGCAGGACTTCGAGGCGGTGGTCGAGCCTCTGGGCGGCATCATCGAAGGATGGGGTGTCAAGCAGGAGGTACGAGGGCGACTCGCATAACACTATGAACAGCGACAACATGCAGCAACGGCTGACCCTCGGGTTGGCCGTTTTCGTTTGCGCTATCCGCGTCGACGTCCGGGCAATGAAATCAACTCTGTCTATGCTGCTGATAGGCGAACACATTGCTTCGCAATGAAGCGGGGACGATCGGGTTGGGGCATTTGCCGCACAGGATTGGTGCGGTAGTTGCGGAGTCATTATCCAACCGATTGATATTAAAGCGTTTATGCCGATGGCACGGGCCTTGCGAAGGCCTGTCAGTCCGGGTGACAAGGAGTACGGCATGATCCGCACCTATTTTGATGAGATGTACGATGCCGGCGGCCAGGTCCGCCCGCATTACCGGGAGTTTGCCCGTTGGCTGGCCGAAACGCCTGATGAGCTATTGGCCCAACGGCGACGCGAGGCCGATCTGCTGTTTCATCGCGCCGGGATTACCTTCACGCTCTACGGTGACGAGCAAGGGACAGAACGCCTGATTCCCTTCGACACCATTCCGCGCAGCATCCCCGCCAGTGAATGGCGGGTGGTCGAGCGTGGCTGCATTCAGCGGGTCAAGGCGTTGAACATGTTCCTCGCCGATCTTTATCACGAGCAGCGCATCATCAAGGCCGGGATCATCCCGGCCGAGCAAGTGCTGGCCAACGAGCAGTACCAGTTGGCGATGCAAGGGCTGGATCTGCATCGGGATATCTATTCGCACATTTCCGGTGTCGACCTGGTGCGCGATGGCGACGGCACCTACTACGTGCTCGAAGACAATCTTCGAACGCCCAGTGGCGTGAGCTACATGCTCGAAGACCGCAAGATGATGATGCGGCTGTTTCCCGAACTGTTCTCGGCCCAGCGTATCGCCCCCATCGACCACTATCCGAACCTGTTGCTCGATACCCTGAAAAGCTCAAGTCCGATCGATAACCCGAGCGTGGTGGTGCTGACGCCGGGCCGCTTCAACAGTGCGTTTTTTGAACACGCCTTTCTCGCTCGGGAAATGGGCGTTGAACTGGTGGAAGGCGCGGACCTGTTCGTGCGGGACGACAGGGTGTTCATGCGCACCACAGACGGACCGAAAGCCGTCGACGTGATCTACCGTCGCCTCGACGATGCCTTCCTCGATCCGCTGGCGTTCAACCCGGACTCGATGCTTGGCGTGCCAGGACTGCTGTCCTCGTATCGCTCCGGCAACGTGGTGCTGGCGAATGCCATCGGCACCGGGGTGGCGGACGACAAGTCGGTGTACCCATTCGTCACCGACATGATCCGGTTCTACCTGGATGAAGAGCCGATCCTGAAGAATGTGCCGACGTGGCAGTGTCGTAATCCCGCCGAACTTTCCCACGTGCTGGCCAACCTTCCAGAGTTGGTGGTCAAGGAGACCCAGGGTTCCGGCGGTTACGGAATGCTGGTGGGACCGGCGGCCACGGCGGCGGAAATCGAAGCCTTTCGCGCTCGGATCAAAGCCAAGCCCCACGCGTACATCGCGCAACCGACCTTGTCGCTGTCGACCTGTCCGACCTTTGTCGAAAACGGCATCGCGCCACGCCATATCGACCTGCGTCCGTTTGTATTGTCTGGCCGCGAAACCCGGGTTGTGCCCGGCGGTTTGACCCGTGTCGCCCTGCGTGAAGGCTCCCTGGTGGTGAACTCCTCCCAGGGCGGCGGAACCAAGGACACCTGGGTGGTCGAGGATTGAAGGAAGCCTGCCATGTTAAGTAGAACTGCCTCGGATTTGTATTGGATGTCGCGTTACCTGGAGCGGGCGGAAAACCTCGCGCGGATGCTCGACATCAGTTATTCGCTGTCGCTGATGCCACAGGATGGTCGCGGTGACGGTTTGCACGAACTCGCCATGCCCTTGCTGATCACTGGCACCCTGGACGATTACCTGGAGCGCCATGGCGATTTGCACGCCGAGCGGCTGCTGCATTTCTTCGCCCTGGACGCAGCCAACCCGGCGAGCATCTACAGTTGCCTCGGTGCCGCGCGGGCCAGCGCCCATGCGGTGCGTGGACGAATCACCGCCGACATGTGGGAAAACATCAACGCCACCTGGCTGGAGATTCGCGGGATCGCCGATCAGGGCCTGAGCCGGTATGGCATGAGCCGATTCTGCGAGTGGATCAAGGAACGTTCCCACCTGTTTCGCGGTGCGTCCTACGGCACGATCATGCGTAACGATGCGTTCCGCTTTATTCGCCTGGGGACCTTTATCGAGAGGGCAGACAACACCTTGCGCCTGCTCGATGCCCGCTACGAAATGGCCGGTGACCAGGCCGAAGCGGTCAGCGACGGCACCGCCCACGCCTATTACCAGTGGAGTGCCTTGTTGAGGGCGTTGTCCTCGTTCGAGGCCTACACCGAAATCTACCGCGACGCCCCCGGCGCCCGACACGTCGCCGAATTGCTGCTGCTGCGCGCCGACGTCCCGCGTTCGCTACGGGCCTGTACCGAAGAAATCGACCAGATCCTCGCCCAGCTGCCGGGGGCCAATGGCCGTCCCGCGCAACGCCTGGCCGCGGAAATGGACGCGCGCCTGCGCTACACCGGCATCAGCGAAATTCTCGACGAAGGCCTGCACGCCTGGCTGACCGAGTTCATCCCGCTGGTGCGCCAGTTGGGCAACGCCATTCACAGTTCCTACCTGGAGGCTGCATGAGACTTTCCATTAGCCACGAGACCACCTATCACTATGAAGATAAGGTGCGGGCGAGCATCCAGTACCTGCGACTGACCCCCCACGACAGCGAGCGCCAGCACGTGCTCAGCTGGCAGCTCGACCTGCCGCGCCCGGTGCGTGCGCAACTCGACCCGTTCGGCAACATCCTGCATGTGCTGACCCTGGACGAGCCCCACGAGGCGATCATCATCGGTGCCCGTGGGCAGGTGGACATCGACGAGCTGCGCGAAGCCGAGCACGAGAGCCAGTCGGCGCTGCCGTTCCTGCGTTTCACCCGGCTGACCGAAGCCGACGAAGCCCTGCGCGCGTTCGCCGAAAAACATTGCAAGCAACGTCGCGATCGCACAGCGTTGATCGACTTGATGCATGGCCTGAACCAGCACATGACCTACACCCCGGGCTCCACCGAAGTGGACACCAGCGCCGCCCAGGCCTTTGCCGGGCGTTCCGGCGTGTGCCAGGACCACGCCCATGCGTTCCTCGCCTGCGCCCGCAGCCTGGGCGTTCCTTCGCGTTATGTGTCGGGCTATTTGTACAGCGAGGACTGCGAACACCTGGCCAGTCACGCCTGGGCTGAAGCGTGGCTCGACGACGCGTGGTACAGCTTTGACGTGACCAATGAGCTGGCGCGGCCCGAGCGGCATTTGAAACTGGCGGTAGGCCTGGATTATCTGGACGCCTGCCCGGTGCGCGGCATGCGTCGGGGCGGTGGGTGCGAGCAGATGCATGCGAAGGTGTTTGTGTCACCGACACCGATGCCGATTATCTCAGTCCAACAGCAATAATCTGATACACCGCAAACCCCTGTGGGAGCGAGCTTGCTCGCGATGGCGTCTTATCAGCCAACAAATCTTTGACTGACACACCGTCATCGCGAGCAAGCTCGCTCTTACAGGGGAATGGTGTCAGGGTTTAACTTTGCGCCCAGCCATGTGCTTCAAATACCCCACCAACTTCTCCAGATCCCCGTCCGGCAACACCGTCGCCGAAAACCCGGGCATCTTCGCCTGTGGCCACTGGCGCAAGCTCTGTGGATCACGAATGTAGCGCTTGAGGAAATCCGCGCCGAAGTACTCGGTCGGGTTAAATGGAATATTCAGGTCCGGCCCAAACTGCGCATCCCCGGCGCCGTTCAATCGATGGCACGCCAGGCAGTTCTTCTGGAACAACGCAAAACCCTTGTTCACCGGATCGTCTGCGGCCAGCGCAGGGTCGGGCAGCAGGGCAGGGAAGCGCTGCGCCACCGGTGCCAGGCGCTTGATGCTCGCCACTTCGAACGGCCATTGCTCAGGGCTGATATTGCCCGCTTGTGGATCGGTCCAGACCAGATAAAAAGGTCCGGCGCTGTGCTTGCCCTCGGACAACGCCGGCCACGGTCTGGCCGGGTCTTCAATCGCCAGCCAGGCCCGCGCACCCTCGGCATTGAGCAGCGGCGCCGCCGACAACTCTGCCGCAAACCCGTCCAGCGCCACGGCTTGCAAGTGATCTTCGGGCTTGATACCGGTCAACAATGCCGCCACGGGAACGGCGCGATAGCTCATGTCCCGCTTATAGGAAACGTCGTTGGTGATGGTGATGGTCTGGACCTGAGGATGCTTGAGCAATTCCTCGGTCTGCCAGGTGCGACTGTTCGCGCCCAGCTCCAGGTTCAGCTGTGCGGCAGGGAGGGGCGTGCTCAGCAGCATGGCCCCGAACAGAATGAGCGTTTTCAAGTGATCGCCGTCCATGTCGTGCAAGTGCCACAAAGGTTGGCACACCCACACTGGCCCGGGTAGCGAGCCAGTCACATTTTTAATGAGGCGATATAAAAAACCTGACGCCGTATTTTCTATCGACCGACTAACCGATCACCTTGGTCAGGTTCGGCAAAATCAACAACAGCGTAGTGGCGAAAAGAATGAGCCCGGCTTGACGAACTTTCGATTGTTTGAACATGGCTGACCGCCTTTTTTTTGTTATTTCCTGATGCCTGCCTGCATATCTCCATGACGGCAAAGCGTTGCACTTCCTGTAGAACGAGCGCCTCGGCAAAACCCGACGACAACATCGTACAACTTCACCTTAGAGCCCGCGTCATGCTTGGTTTAGATCCATTTCATATGATTTAGTCATTAATAGCTCTTAAAAAGCTATGAGGCCTATTGCCAGCTTCTTGGCCGCCCGTTTGCTAGACAGCTTCGTGTCCCGAATCGGTTAATTGCATAGCGGGCTACCGTCCGTCTGAGCGTGTGGGTCAACGTCGCTGAGCGTTGCGGTCATTGAATAGGTAGCGGCTCGGCATAAGGTGAGTGATCAAGGAATCACTCACCATCAGGTTCGAGAACGTCATGACCCAGGCTTTGATTTTCGACGCGTTACGCACACCCCGCGGCAAGGGCAAATCCGATGGTGCCTTGCACAGCGTGAAACCGGTGAACCTGGTGGCCGGGCTGCTCAGGGCGCTGCAGCAGCGCACAGCCCTCGACACCAGCCAGGTCGATGACGTGGTGCTCGGTTGCGTCACGCCCATTGGCGATCAAGGCTGCGACATTGCCAAGATCGCGACCCAGGTGGCCGATTGGGACGTCAGCGTGGCGGGGGTGCAGATCAACCGTTTCTGCGCCTCGGGGTTGGAAGCGGTCAACCTGGGGGCCATGAAAGTGCGGTCCGGCTTCGAAGACCTGGTGGTGGTCGGCGGTGTCGAGTCCATGTCCCGGGTACCGATGGGCAGCGATGGCGGGGCCTGGGCGCTGGATCCGGAAACCAATTTGCACAGTCATTTCACCCCTCAAGGGGTGGGCGCCGACCTGATCGCCACCCTCGAAGGTTTCAGCCGGCAGGACGTCGATGCCTATGCGCTGCACTCCCAGCGCAAGGCTGCGCGAGCGCGGGCGGACGGCTCGTTCAACAAGTCACTGGTGCCGGTGCAGGATCAGAACGGCATCATCCTGCTCGATCACGATGAGTTCATTCGCGCCGAATCGACCCTGGAAGGGCTGGGCACCCTCAAGCCGAGTTTCGAAATGATCGGGCAAATGGGCTTCGACGCCACCGCGTTGCGGGTCTACAGCCACGTGGAGCGGATCAACCACGTGCACACCCCGGGCAACAGTTCCGGGATAGTCGACGGCGCGGCCTTGATGCTCATTGGTTCCGAAGCCAAGGGCCGGGCATTGGGCCTGCAACCCCGGGCACGGATCGTCGCCGCGGCGGTCACCAGCACCGATCCGACCATCATGCTCACCGGTCCCGCACCAGCCACGCGCAAGGCCCTGGCCAAGGCCGGGTTGCGGGTCGAGGACATCGACCTGTTCGAAGTCAACGAGGCCTTCGCCTCCGTGGTGCTGAAGTTCATCAAGGACATGGCCATCGACCCGGACAAGGTCAACGTCAACGGCGGCTCCATCGCCATGGGCCACCCGCTGGGCGCCACCGGATGCGCCATCCTCGGCACGCTGCTCGATGAACTGGAAACCCGGCGCCTGCGTTATGGCCTGGCGACCCTGTGTGTCGGCGGCGGCATGGGCATCGCCACCATCATCGAACGCCTCTGAGCCCCGACTTCAAGGAAACATTTCAATGACCGAAGCCATTCGTTATGAAAAGGGCCAGGACCGGATCGTCGTCCTGACCATCGATATGCCGGGCCAGAGCGCCAATACCATGAACGCGGTCTACCGCGACGCCATGGCCGCCTGCATCAGCCGACTGGTCGCGGAGAAAGACGCCATTGCCGGCGTCATCATCACCTCGGCCAAAAAAACCTTCTTCGCCGGTGGCGACCTCAATGAGCTGATCAAGGTCGGCAAACCTGAAGCCAAGGCCTTTTACGCCATGGTGCTGAACCTCAAGGGGCAACTGCGCACCCTGGAAACCCTCGGCAAACCGGTGGTCGCCGCGATCAATGGGGCGGCGCTGGGCGGTGGCTGGGAAATTTGCCTGGCCTGCCATCATCGCGTGGCCCTGGATCAACCCGGCGTGCAGCTCGGCCTGCCGGAAGTGACCCTCGGCCTGCTGCCGGGCGGTGGCGGGGTGGTGCGCATGGTACGTCTGCTGGGCCTGGAAAAAGCCCTGCCGTATCTGCTCGAGGGCAAGAAAATCCGGCCACAACAAGCGTTGCAGGCGGGTTTGATCGACGAGCTGGCAGCCGATCGCGACGAGTTGCTGGCGAAGGCTCGGGCCTGGATCATTGCCCATCCGACGGCGGTGCAGCCCTGGGATGTGAAGGGCTACCAGATACCGGGTGGCACGCCGTCGAATCCGAAAGTCGCGCAGATGCTGGCCATTGCACCGTCGATCCTGCGCAGCAAAACCCAGGGCTGCATGCCCGCACCGGAGAAAATCCTCTGCGCCGCCGTTGAAGGTGCCCAGGTGGATTTCGACACCGCACACCTGATCGAAACCCGATACTTCACCGAACTGACCACCGGCCAGGTATCGAAGAATCTGATCGGCACCTTCTGGTTTCAGCTCAACGAAATCAATGCCGGCGGTTCGCGGCCACAGGGTTTTGCGCCTTATGAGACGCAAAAGGTCGGGGTGCTCGGCGCCGGGATGATGGGCGCCGGCATCGCTTTCGTCAGCGCATCGGCCGGCATTGAAGTGGTACTCAAGGACATCAGCCTCGCGGCAGCGCAGAAGGGCAAGGCCCACTCGGCGATGCTGCTGGACAAGAAAGTCGCGCGCGGCCAATTGACTGCCGAACAGCGCGAAGCCACGTTGGCGCGGATTCATACGACGGAAAACGATGCGGATTTGGCGGGATGCGATCTGATTATTGAAGCGGTATTCGAAGATCGCGAACTCAAAGCCAGGGTCTCTTCGGCTGCGCAAAAAATTGTCGGCCCGAATGCAGTGCTCGCCTCCAACACCTCGACCTTGCCCATCAGCGGCCTCGCCACGGCAGTGCCAGACCAGACCCGATTTATCGGTCTGCATTTCTTCAGCCCCGTGGAGAAAATGCCGCTGGTGGAAATCATCAAAGGCGTCCATACCAGCGACGAAACCCTGGCCCGCGGGTTCGATTTCGTCCTGCAAATCAACAAAACGCCGATCGTGGTCAACGACAGTCGCGGCTTTTTCACCTCGCGGGTATTCGGCACGTTCACCAACGAAGGCATCGCCATGCTCGGCGAAGGCGTGAGCGCGCCGATGATCGAAACCGAGGCGCGCAAGGCCGGCATGCCCATCGGCCCTCTGGCGATCTCTGACGAAGTTTCCCTCAGCCTCATGAGCCATATCCGCCAGCAAACGGCCAAAGACCTGCAAGCGGAAGGCAAACCGCTGATTGAGCACCCGGCCTTAGCCGTGATTGACTTGCTGCTCAATGAATACAAACGTCCGGGCAAGGCCGCTGGAGGCGGTTTTTACGAGTACCCGGCCGGTGGCCAGAAGCATCTGTGGCCAGAGCTGAAATCCCGTTTCGAGAAAGCCGACGGGCAGATTTCGCCGAAGGACGTGCGGGACCGGCTGCTGTTCGTGCAAGCCATCGAAACCGTGCGCTGCCTGGAAGAGGGCGTGCTGACCTCGACGGCGGATGCCAACGTCGGCTCGATCTTCGGTATCGGCTTCGCGGCCTGGACCGGCGGCGCGCTGCAATTCATAAATCAGTACGGCGTGAAGGACTTCGTTGCCCGCGCCCAGTACCTGGCGGGGCAATATGGCGAGCGATTCGCTCCGCCCGCACTGTTGCTGGAGAAGGCGGCAAAAGGCCAGGCGTTCTAAGGGGGGGGACGCATTCCGGGCTTGCCTCGCTACCTGTTTCGAGGCACGCTCTGGGGTGTGCATTATTCCCATCACGTGTCAGGTATTTTTTATGTCGTTACGCATCTGCATTCTGGAAACCGACATTCTGCGTCCAGAACTGGTCGATCAGTATCAGGGTTACGGGCAGATGTTCCAGCGTCTGTTTTCGCAGCAACCCATCGAGGCCGAGTTCACCGTCTACAACGTGATGCAGGGCGAATATCCCCCTGACGAGCTGACCTTTGACGCTTACCTGGTAACTGGCAGCAAGGCCGATTCCTTCGGTACCGACCCCTGGATCGAAACCCTCAGGGCTTATCTGCTGAAGCGCTACGAGCGTGGCGACAAACTGCTGGGCGTGTGTTTCGGCCATCAGTTGCTGGCGTTGCTGCTGGGCGGCAAGAGCGAGCGCGCGACCCAGGGCTGGGGCGTCGGCACGCATAACTATAAACTGGCCGCCAAGGCACCGTGGATGAGCCCTGTGCGCGAAGAACTGACGTTGTTGATCAGTCACCAGGACCAGGTAACGTCACTGCCGGAAAACGCCACGGTGATTGCCTCGAGCGATTTCTGCCCGTTCGCCGCGTATCACATCAACGATCAGGTGCTGTGCTTCCAGGGGCATCCGGAGTTCATTCACGATTACTCCCGGGCGTTGCTGGATATTCGTCAGGAAGCGCTGGGCGAGCAGATTTATAGCAAAGGCATGGCGAGCCTGGAACATGAGCACCACGGCGCTACGGTGGCAGAGTGGATGATGCGGTTTGTGGCGCATAAGGCTGAAGCGGCTAAAAGCTAAAAGCTAAAAGCTTCGCGAGCAGGCTCGCTCCCACAATGGGTCGTGGTGTCACCTGATGTGTGAACACCCAATATCTAATGTGGGAGCGAGCCTGCTCGCGAATGTAGCAACAGGCTCTTACTGAAAGCACACGACTCTACAACCACCCGGATCTCTTGAAACTCGCCCACAACCCCACACACCCCACCGCAATAAACCCCAACACCGCGAAATACCCGTAATGCCAGGTCAACTCAGGCATGTTCTGGAAATTCATCCCGTAAATCCCCGCCACCGCCGTCGGGAATGCCAGGATCGCCGCCCACGCCGCAAACTTGCGCTGCACCACGCTCTGCCGTGACGCCTCCAGCAACACCCCGACTTCAATCGTCTGACTGGCAATGTCCGCCAGGGTCGTCAGGTCTTCCATCTGTCGGGTCACGTGGATCTGCACATCGCGAAAATACGGGCGCATGTTCTTGTCGATGAACGGGAAGCTCAGTTTCTGCAGTTCCTCGCCGATTTCCACCATCGGTGCCGCATAACGGCGCAGCCGCAAGACATCACGGCGCAGGCTATGGAGTTTTTGAATGTCGCGCTCGTTCAGCGAGCCGCACATGACGTTGCGTTCCAGCTCGTCGATCTCGGCATGGATCGCTTCGCCCATGGGCTGGTAGTTTTCGATCACGAAATCGAGGATGGCATAGAGTACGAAATCTTCGCCGTGCTCCAGCAACAGCGGACGTGCCTCACAGCGCTGTCGGACATAAGCGTAGGACGCCGAGTGACCGTTGCGTGCGGTAATGATGTAGCCGTTACCGGCAAAGATATGAGTCTCGATGAACTCCAGCTTGCCTTCATTGCGGATTGGCGAATAGGTAACGATAAACAATGCGTCGCCGAAGGTTTCGAGTTTAGGTCGGCTGTGTTTTTCCAGGGCGTCTTCAATGGCCAGTTCATGCAGGTTGAACTGGCGTTGCAGATTGAACAGTTCCTGGGCGTTCGGCTCCTCGAGGCCGATCCATACAAAGTGGCCCGGTTTTGCCGCCCAGGCCGCGCCTTCGTCGAGAGTGATATTGGTGACTTTCTTACCGGCGCTATAAACCGCAGCAGCAACAACTCTACCCATGATGGTGGTTCACTTCTTATATGCAGATGGCAGTGGCAGGCAGTATTCAGCTTAGCCTTGTCTGCTGTTTGAGAGTCAGCAAAGTCTGCAGAGTTCGTAGGCAAGAAGCTCGCGGGCAAAAGAAAACCCGCACCAGGCGGGTTTCTTTTCAAGCAGCTTGCAGTTGCCGGTCCATCGACTCAATGCACTCGCGCATCTGCTCGCGGCACTGCTCAATCAACAGCGGCATGTCATCCAGGCTCATTCCCGTCGTAGGAATCGCCGGCAGCGAGCGGATCATAATTTTCCCACTGCGCCAGCGGTTCAAGCGCATGTGTTTGACGTAAGTGCTGACACACACCGGCACGATCGGCACGCCTGCGGCAATCGCCATCTGGAATGCGCCTTTCTTGAACGGCAGCAACTCTTCGCCGAGGTTGCGCGTGCCTTCCGGGAACACCCAGATCGACGTGTCCTCGTTTTGCAAGGTGTTAGTGGTGGTCAACATCGACTTGCGCGCCTTCTGCGCATTGCCACGGTCGATCAACACATTGCCCGCCAGCCAGAACAACTGCCCGAACAGCGGCACCCACTTCAGGCTCTTCTTGCCGATGCACACGGTGCGGCGGGGCACCACATTGCCGAACACAAACAGGTCGTAGTTGGACTGGTGGTTGGCGATGATCACGCAACTGTCGGGTTTATTCATCAGCGGCCCGACGTCGGCCTTGACCCGTAAACGCAAAATACACATCGCCGGCCACGCATATAAACGCGCACACAAGCGGCTGTTGTCCGGATTGAACGGGCGGCACAGGCCCAGCATCACTCCGAGCACACCGGCCAGAATAAAGTGCAGCCCCATCAATAACATACGAAACACAAACAGCATTTACAGGCCCCACCGGGACAAAAGGTGGCGCAGTGTACGGATGTGCACTGTTTTCGGCAATTGCCGCTATAGACGTCGGAGATAGCGATATTTGAGCGCATGTTTCCGACTTGCTGGTCAGACGCGTCCTAGAGCAATCGCAGGCTTTTCAACAGCGCCTGTATGAAAAAGCCCGACACGACGGTCGGGCTTTTCGCTGTGGCAGGCCTGGGCTTAACCCAAATGCTCCTGATCCAGGATGATCGCCTTGTCCAGGGTTTCCAGGAATGCCTTGCGCACCTTGAGCTTGGTGTTCTTGTGCGCCGTCATGTTGATCTTCTTCAACTGACGCGCCGCGGCCAACGCTGCACCTTGCAGTTCCTCGGCCGATACCACCACGTCCAGGAAACCGGCATCCATGGCGCTCTGCGGATTGAACATCTCGCCGTTGATCACCGAACGGTGGAACGCCGACTTGCGCAGGCGATCACGGGCGATCTCGATGCCGGCGTGGTGCATGGTCATGCCGATCTGCACCTCGTTCAGACCGATGCTGAACGGACCGTCGACGCCAATGCGGTAGTCGGCCGACAACAACAGGAACGCACCCTTGGCCACCGCATGCCCAGGGCAGGCGACGATCACCGGGAACGGGTGCGACAGCAGGCGACGGGCCAGGGTGGAACCGGCCGTCACCAGCGTCACGGCTGCTTCAGGACCGGATGTCATCACCTTCAAATCATAGCCACCAGACAGGATCCCGGGCGTACCGGTAATGATCACCACCGCACGATCGGTCACCGCCCGATCCAAAGCAGCGTTAAACGCAGCAATCACGTCTGGCGAAATTGCATTGACCTTGCCATTGCTCAAGGTCAGGGTCGCGATACCGTCTTCGAGATGGTAGGAAATCAACTCACTCATGACGCTATTCCTTTCGATAAAGTTGGGCAGACGTTACCCACCGCCATAGGCCAGGTAAAGCGCTATGACTGACCCGCCAGTCACCCTTTCCCCGCCCGCCAAGCGTAGCCGGCCATGCCAGCGGCGCATTGCCCTCCCTATAGAAGGGGGCGCCACGCCGGAGATTGGCAGGTTTGCCATGGCCTGGAATCCGCCGGAACAACTAAATCGCTAACCGCATGAAAATTCTGCAAAAAAAGTTTGCCATCGGAAAAGCTTTCGACTACATTAGCGCGCCTCGACAGACAGAACATGTTTGACGAGATACGGTGAAGTGTCCGAGTGGCTTAAGGAGCACGCCTGGAAAGTGTGTATACAAGAAATTGTATCGAGAGTTCGAATCTCTCCTTCACCGCCAAATTCGATGTAACCAGAACCCCTGATTTCGAGAGAAGTCAGGGGTTTTGTGGTTTCTGGTGTCTGAATTTTCGTTCATGGCTTTGCTGACGGCCCAGGCGTATCAGCGAAGTTGTTTTCCTAATTTGTAAGTATGACCCGATCATTCACCCGAATAGCCCGGTCTTCAGCCTCTGCGCCCACCATGAACAAGGAAACTCCATGATCACCACCACAACCCATTCCATCGAAGGCCGGCAAATCACCGCTTACCTGGACATCGTCAGCGCCGAGTCGGTGCAGGGGGTCAATGTCATTCGTGACCTGTTCGCCGGGATGCGGGATTTTTTCGGTGGGCGCTCTCAGACATTGGAGCGGGCGTTGAAGGAAGCGCGGATTCAAGCGACCGATGAGCTCAAGGAGCGGGCGCGGGCGCTGCAGGCGGATGCGGTGGTGGGGCTTGATTATGAGATCAGCATGCCGGCCGGGAAGAGCGGGATGGTGGTGGTGTTCGTGACCGGGACGGCGGTCAAACTGAAGTAAGTCCGACAGGCGCCATTCGTCGGGCACGGGGCAATCTGAATTACAAGTCCAGTAATGACCGACTAGTCTAAAACGCCTTGGCGGTCGATATTCTTTCAGGCAAATGGGCTTGCCGGTGTCGATCCCGTTTTTGAGAGGGGCGAAGGTATGGCTGATCCGTATATCGAAGACGACGGCGCGGAGTTTCCGATCAACAACTGCGTGCAGTGCGGGCAGACCGATTATGTGGCGGGTTTCGGTGAAGACCAGATCCAGATCGACAAGATGAAATCCATGACGCGACCAGGGCCGAAAGCCAAATTTTTACCCAAGGTAGCGGCACCTTCCAGGAAGTAATGCACCACCAACAAACCCCGTCATTGAACGGGGTTTTTTTGCGCCTGAAGAAATATCTGCAAGCGCGTATTTCCTTCAGCATCCTTTCACAAAGTTTTCACACGATGCTGCGTAATCTCAGCTCATCCGTTAGAAAGCAATACTCCAGCCCGTCTCCCCAGCGGGCTTTTTTTTGCCTGTCATAAAACCTTTTCCATAAACGCTGTCCAACCGTCGCCCACTGTGTGGTTGCGGCGACTCGTCTGTGGTCGTTGTTTCATAAGAACATTCAATTATTGCCCTTTCGGTTTCCCTTTTTTTGAGGTTTCTCGTCATGCGTTTAACTCTGCCCGCTCTGGTTCTGGGACTTTTGGTTGCTCAAGGTGCAATGGCTGCCGGTGACGGTACTGCCGCGTTGGGCGGCGGCCTGGGTGGTGCGCTGGGTAATGTGGTCGGCCAGAAAATGGGCGGCAGCACCGGTGCCGCCATTGGTGCCGGCGTGGCAGGCGCGGCGGGCAGTGCGGTTGCCGCTCGCAAAGGCAGCCGTACCAAGGCAGCCATCGGAGGTGGTGTCGGTGCAGCTGGCGGTTCGGTGATCGGCAACAGCCTGGGTGGCAAGACCGGTTCCACTATCGGCGCCGGCCTGGGTGGTGCATTGGGCGGCGGGGTGGGCAGCAACCTGTCCAAGGGCCACAAGCGCCATTGATTGTGAGTTTGATTGACTAGAAGCCCGGCGAAATGCCGGGCTTTTAGTATCCGGATGTGTCGTTTCCTACACTTTTGATCGATTGGCTGTCCAACCTTCATCGCTGGCCGGATTCAGCGGGCGCAGATGCTAGACTCCTGCCCATCCGCAGCATGTTCACTTCCCCCGATGCGGAATTAGAGGTTCATATCATGCGTTTGACATTGTCCACAGTAGTTCTGGGACTTTTGGTCGCTCAAGGTGCAATGGCTGCCGGTGACGGTACTGCTGCAGTTGGCGGTGGTATTGGCGGTGCGCTGGGTAACGTGGTCGGCCAGCAAATGGGCGGCAGCACGGGGGCAGCGATCGGTGCCGGTCTCGGCGGCGCGGCGGGCAGTGCGGTGGGCGCCCCTAAAGGCAGCCGAACCGCAGCCGCTGTCGGTGGTGGTTTGGGCTCGGCGGGCGGCTCGGTGATCGGTAATAGTCTCGGCGGCTCGACCGGCTCCACCATCGGCGCAGGCCTGGGTGGTGCCGCGGGTGGCGCGGTGGGCAATAACCTGGGGACCGACAGCGGCAAATCCCATTCCGGGAGCGGCCACAAACACAAACACAAGAACAAGAATAAGAACAAGCATCACTGATTCGACTTTGACTCACAGCGTAAACCCGGCCTGGTGCCGGGTTTTTCACATCTGCGCAAAGCACTCTGGAACGATTGACTGTCAGCCGCCTCGAACTTGATACACCCCTGAATGTTATGAGGCATGCCATGACTCCTGAAACCGAAGGCACGGAAGAAAAAGGTCCGAGCGGACTTCCGTTCATCAACGATCCCGGCAATGAAGACCCGGGTTCTTTGATGGATGACGCCACGGTGCCGCTCAACGACGCCGACGATGCAGGCGATGTGGGTCAAACCGAGTTCGACGACGAGGATGAAGACGAAGACGAACAATGACCTGGGTCACCGACCAGGCAGACCGGCCGTCCGCCTGATCGAACCGCGTTCATCGGGCTGTCATCGAATTTTCAGGACCTGTTTCTCAGGCCCCTTGAGAGGTGCTTTATGAACGCTGACCCGAAAGATACCGACATCGATGACACGCCTGAATATCCGCTGCCTTCACCTACCGACCCGCTTCCTCGAGACCAGCGTCCGCCGGATGACGACGCCGGCGTGGAGCAGGTGCCGAACGAAGATGTCAGACGGACCGATGTCGAAGCAGACCCCGACGACCCGGACATCGCCGGCAATGATGCCTCTGGCGAACCCAGTTGAGGCATATCCGGGGTGTCTCGCCGCTTGTCGATAGAGCGGCACCTTTGAAACGCGATACTTGCCACACATCAGGTAAGCAACGCTTGAAGGAGAAACACCATGATCAGGTCAACATTGACAGCCTTGACGGTGGCCGGAGTGTTATCGGTCAGTACCATGGCGGTGTTTGCCCAGTCCGACGCGCCAGTCGATAAAGGTGGCATGCCGCCCTCTACGGAAATGAATGCCGGTGCCGGGCAAGGTAACGCGCTGCCGCCTGACGCCATCAAGGGCGGAAACGGTGATGATGCCAGTGGGAGCAGCACCAGCCCGGGGGCGGGAAGCGGTTCCTTGAGTGGTGGAAGTTCGATGGGGAGCGGTTCTGGGAGTGGGTCTGGAGAATCCGGTAGTTCAGGAATGAGTGGCAGTGGCAGCGGTGGCAGTTCCGGGAGCGCCGGTGGTGGCACGGGCAGCGCCGGAGGAGGTACGGGAGGATCGGGAGGTTAATCGCCCTCTTGCAAGGACCCATCGCTGAATCAGGAACCGCGTCTGGCACGGATTTGTGCATTCATCGGGCATTGCCGGTTGCTCCAGGCAGACCGCGCTCGTTATGCTGCTGAAACCTTTAATCGATCACGGGCCGTCGCTGAGGCGCCCGGGATGTCATTAAAAACGGATCAGATGCGATGAATGCACCGCGCAACGAGTTCGGCCCGATCAAGGCCGTGATTTTCGATATGGATGGCTTGCTACTGGACACGGAGGGCATTTACACCGAGGTCACTTCCATCATTGCCGGGCGTTACGGGCGGACCTTCGACTGGAGTGTCAAACAGAACATTATCGGCCGTGGTGCGGGGGATCTGGCGCGGTATGTGGTCGAGGCGCTGGACCTGCCAATCACCGCGGAAGAGTTCCTGGTGATCCGTGAACCGCTGATGCGCGAGCGGTTTCCTGCCGCGCTGGCGATGCCGGGCGCTCAGGAGCTGGTTCGGCACCTCAAGGCCAACAAGATTCCAATCGCTGTCGGCACCAGTTCTTCGCGGCAATCCTTTGGCCAGAAAACCACCTTGCACCGCGACTGGTTCGCGTTGTTCGACTTCATCGTCACTGCTGATGATCCGGAAGTCGGCGCGGCCAAACCGGCGCCGGATATCTTTCTCACGGCGGCGCGACGCCTGGGCGTAGCGCCCGAAGATTGCCTGGTGTTCGAGGATTCGCCCTTTGGCGTCACGGCGGCAAAAGCGGCGGGGATGACGGCGATCGCAATCCCGGACGCGGCGATGGCCGATGAAAAGTACGCACATGCCGATGGCATTCTTCGTACGCTGAAGGCGTTCAATCCGAGTGCCTGTGGGTTGCCGCACCTCGACTGGGCTTGACGACGAGAAATAATGGGGGAGCGACGGTGCGACGATTCGACCTGCTCGCGAAGGCGGCGTATCAGCCAACATCGATGTCGACTGACAGACCGCCTTCGCGAGCAGGCTCGCTCCCACAATGAACTACGGTTGGCTGACGCGTATCAGGCGCCGAAACCACCGTCGATGGTCAGGCTGGCACCGGTGATGTAGCCGGCTTCCGGCCCCACCAGATAGGCGACGAAACTGGCGATTTCTTCCACTTTGCCATAACGGCCCACCGCCATCAGCGGGATCAGGTTGTCGGCGAAGTCACCGCTGGCCGGGTTCATGTCGGTGTCGACCGGACCCGGTTGCACGTTGTTGATGGTGATGCCACGTGGGCCGAGGTCGCGAGCCAGGCCTTTGGTCAGGCCGACCAGTGCCGCTTTGCTCATGGCGTATGGGCCACCACCGGCGAAGGGCATGCGGTCGGCGTTGGTGCTGCCGATGTTGATGATGCGACCGCCTTCGGTCATGTGTTGGGCCGCCGCCTGGGTTGCGATGAATACGCTGCGTACGTTGATTGCCAGGGTCTGGTCGAAGTCTTCCAGTTTGAACTCTTCCAGCGGGGCGACCGCCAGTACGCCGGCGTTGTTGACCAGGATATCCAGGCGACCGAAGGCTTCGACGGTGGCGGTCACGGCGTTACGGATAGCCTCGGCGTCGGCACTGTCAGCCTTGATCGCCAGGGCTTTGCCGCCGTTGGAGGTGATGCTGTTCTGCAATTCTTCGGCTTTGGCCGTGGAGCTGACGTAAGTGAAGGCGACTGTCGCGCCTTCAGCGGCCAGGCGTTGAACGATGGCCGCGCCGATGCCGCGGGAACCGCCTTGAATCAACGCCACTTTGCCGCTGAGGTTCTGGGTAGTCATATCGATCTCCAAAGTCCCGGGGCGAGATGCCGCGGTTGATGGAGCCTAGTATCGATTCAGGATTACCCGCTGTGTAGACGGTAATTGCGATAGTCTGTGTAAACCAGAAGTTTATAGTGGCGCTTATGGAAACCTTCAGCAGTATCGAATGCTTCGTGCGCAGCGCCGAGGTCGGCAGCTTCGCCGAAGCCGCGCGGCGCTTGAGTCTGACCCCGGCGGCGGTGGGTAAAAGTGTCGCCAAGCTTGAGGCTCGGCTCGGTGTGCGGCTGTTCCAGCGCAGCACCCGCAGCCTGACGCTGACCGAAGCCGGTCAGCTGTTTCTCGGTGAAGTCAGCGCCAGCCTGCTCACGATCCAGAATGCCGTGGCCAATCTGGCCAGCGCCGAAGGACGACCGGCGGGCACCTTGAAGGTCAGCATGGGCACGGTCTTCGGGCGCTTGTACATCGTGCCCTTGCTGGGGGAGTTTCTGCGACGGTTTCCGGCGATCAACCCGGACTGGCATTTCGATAACAGGCAGGTCGACCTTATCGCCCAGGGTTTTGACGCGGCCATTGGCGGAGGATTCGAACTGCCCCAGGGCGTGGTGGCGCGCAAGCTGACGCCGGCGCATCGGGTGTTGGTCGCGTCAGCCAGCTACCTGGCGGAGCGTGAGGCGATCGTCGAACCCGAGGATCTCCAGCATCACGATGGCATCCTGATTCGATCGCCGCAAACGGGGCGCGTGCGTTCCTGGCAATTGACCGGTCGCACCCGGCAACACAGTCCGTTGATGCTCAAGGCGCGCATGACCATGAGCGATTCCGAAGCTGCCTGCGCCACGGCGGTCCAAGGCTTGGGCATCGGGCTGGTGAGCATGCCGTTCGCCGTGGGGTATCTGGAGGCTGGGACGTTGCAGCGGGTGTTGCCGGACTGGTATGTCGACGACGGCAATATTTCCATCTATTACGCGGAGCACAAGCTGCTGCCGGGCAAGACCCGGGCGTTTGTGGAGTTCATCATCGAGCAGTTTGCGCAGCAGGGGTTGGGGCAGCGGTTCAGTGCGATTTGAGCCTGGCTTTGGACCGAGGTGCTGCCTTCGCGAGCAGGCTCGCTCCCACAGGGTTTTGTGTCGTTTACATAACCATCGTACGACGCAGAACCCTGTGGGAGCGTGGCTTGCCCGCGAAGAACGATAACGCGGTCTACCTGCCAAAACGCCCCGGCCAACCAATCATTTTCTTCGGCCGAGGCGTCGCATAAGTCCGCACCTTCGACGTCGACAGCCCCAGTCGCACCAGCGACTCGGCAATGGTCACCGCCGCTGTAACACCGTCCACCACCGGCACCCCCGTACGCTGACGAATCTGCTCATCCAGCCCTGCCATGCCGCCGCAACCCAGGCATATCACCTCGGCCTTGTCCTCAAGCACCGCCAACTCCGCCTGGCGCACAATGGCCTCCAGCGCACGTTCGGGATCGGATTCCAGTTCCAGCACCGCCAGGCCACTGGCCCGCACCGACGCGCAGCGGTCCCACAGCCCTGACAGTTTGAGGCGATCCTCGATCAGCGGGACGGTGCGATCCAGCGTCGTGACCACCGAATAGGCATGGCCGAGGAACATCGCGGTGCTGGCGGCCGCGTCCGTGATGTCCACCACCGGTACCTTGAGCAGTTCCTGCAAGCCTTCGCGGCCGTGCTCGCCGTAACCGGCCTGGATCACGGCGTCGAAGGGTTGGTCGTAGGCCATCACGCGATCCATCACGGCGATGGCGGCCAGGTAGCTTTCGAAATTGCCTTCGATGGAGTCGGCACCGAAATACGGCGTCAGGCCGACAATTTCGGTGCCGGGTGCGGCCACGGACTGCGCCGAACGTGCGATGGCCTGGGTAATGGATTCGGTGGTGTTGACGTTGACCACGAGAATGCGCATGGGAAGTCCTTATGACGGGTGGTTCTGCGCCCGACATCGCCGGGCCGTCGTGGGATTAATGGCTGACGTTGTCGACCGCGATGGATTTACCACTGACGTCGGCGTAGTGGGGCTGACGTTTGGGCGTTTCAGGCTTGCGGATCTAAAGTGTGTGTATATTTTGCGATGATTGTATACAAAACATGTATGCATTTAAGCCAGATCCATGCCAGTCGGCGGTATAAAAATCACGGTGCTAATTTCGTTTTGTTATCTTACTTACATAAGTGACTGAAACTAAGACGATATAAATTGACCGATTGAACAGGTATTTATTTTTCGGCGAGGAGTGTGAAAAAGTTCGACCGGGAAAGTCGGGAAAGATGGATGTAACTTTTTGGCGCGCTGAAATAAAAGTGCACACACAAATGGCACCTATGGTGACATTCTTGTGTACACATTTCTTGAGGCGGTCATAGACTTTGTGGGAGCGAGCCGCCCGGAGCCGGCTCGCTCCCACAGGGGGATTTCACAAGGCTTGAGGTTATGCCTTTGATTTACTGATGATATTCCCCGCATGCAAGCCACATTCTTTCTGCGTCGCTTCCTCCCACCACCAGCGACCTTCACGCTCGTGCTGGTTCGGCAGCACCGGGCGGGTGCAAGGCTCGCAGCCAATGCTGATGAAGCCACGTTCATGCAGGCTGTTGTACGGCAGCTCGAGCATGCGGATGTAACCCCAGATCTCTTCGCTGGTCATCTGCGCCAGTGGGTTGAACTTGTAGAGGGTGCGTTCCGGGGTGGAAAACGCGGTGTCGATTTCCATTACCGCGACGGCGCTGCGGGTGCCAGGGCTCTGGTCCCGACGCTGGCCTGTGGCCCAGGCCTTTACGCCCGAGAGCTTGCGGCGCAGCGGCTCGATCTTGCGGATACCGCAGCATTCGCCATGGCCGTCCTTGTAGAAACTGAACAGGCCTTTTTCCTTCACGAAGGGTTCAAGTTTCGTGTAGTCCGGCGACACCAGTTCAATCTCGATCTTGTAGTGCTCGCGCACCTGATCGATGAACCGATAGGTCTCGGGGTGCAGGCGGCCGGTGTCGAGGCTGAACACCTTGACGTTTTTGTTCAGCTTCCAGGCCATGTCCACCAGCACCACGTCTTCGGCGCCGCTGAAAGATATCCACAGGTCATCGCCGAACTCGGCGAACGCGAGTTTCAGGATGTCCTGGGCGGATTTGTTGGCATAGGTCGTGGCGAGTTCCACGACATCGAACGATGGGCTCATCAGGGCGGTTTCCTACAGGTCGGTGGCGCTGGGCGCTCTATATGGGGCTGATGGTAACAAAATCCTGCGGCGCCTGGCGCGCCCTCTGCGTTGCGCAGGTCCGCCCGAGTCGCTAGAGTTCGGCAGTCCTTTTACTCGCTCGACTCGATAATCAATACAAATGGGAGTGTCTTGTGGAAATTGCCTGTCTGGATCTTGAAGGTGTGCTGGTCCCGGAAATCTGGATCGCCTTCGCCGAAAAAACCGGGATCGAATCCCTCAAGGCCACTACCCGGGACATTCCCGACTACGACGTGCTGATGAAACAGCGCTTGCGGATTCTCGATGAGAACGGCCTGAAGCTTTCCGATATCCAGGAAGTGATCGCCACCCTCAAGCCGCTGGACGGTGCCGTCGAGTTCGTCAACTGGCTGCGTGAGCGGTTTCAGGTGGTGATTCTGTCGGACACCTTCTACGAATTCTCCCAGCCGCTGATGCGTCAGTTGGGTTTCCCGACGTTGCTGTGCCATCGCCTGATTACCGACGATTCGGGACGGGTGACGAGCTATCAGTTGCGTCAGAAAGATCCGAAGCGGCAGTCGGTTCTGGCGTTCAAGAGCCTGTATTACCGGGTGATTGCGGCGGGGGATTCCTACAACGACACCACGATGCTGGGTGAGGCGGATGCAGGGATTCTGTTTCATGCGCCGGATAATGTGATTCGCGAGTTTCCGCAATTTCCGGCGGTGCACAGCTTTGAAGAGCTGAAGCAGGAGTTCATCAAGGCCTCGAATCGGGCACTGACCTTGTAAACCCGATCCCCTGTAGGAGCGAGCTTGCTCGCGATGGTCGTGAACGATGACGCGTGCTATCTGGAAACAAGCGGCGCCTTCGAGTCCATCGCGAGCAAGCTCGCTCCTACAGGGGGGCGGTGTTGGTCAGAGGTTTTGCAGGGTATCGAGCAACACCTTCACCTTGGTAATCGATTCCTGATACTCGTCCTGCCACTGCGAGTCGGCGACGATCCCGCCACCGCCCCAGCAACATACCTGCCCATCCTTGACCAGCAAGCTGCGGATGGCGATGGAACTGTCCATCTCGCCGCGCACGTCCAGGTACAGCAACGAACCGCAGTACAAGCCGCGGCGGGTCGGCTCCAGTTCATCGATGATCTGCATTGCCCGAATCTTCGGCGCGCCGGTAATCGACCCACCGGGGAAGCTGCCGGCGATCAGGTCCAGGGCATCCCGCTCATCTGCCAGTTCCCCGGTCACGCTGCTCACCAGGTGATGCACGTTCGGGTAGCTTTCCAGGCTGAACAACTCCGGCACCCGCACCGAACCGATGCGGCACGTGCGACCGAGGTCGTTACGCAGCAAGTCGACGATCATCAGGTTTTCCGCGCGGTCCTTGGGGCTGGCCAGCAGTTCGGCGGCGTTCGCCGCATCTTCGGCAGCGGTCATGCCGCGCGGGCGGGTGCCTTTGATCGGGCGGGTTTCCACATGGCGTTCGCTGACTTTGACGAAACGTTCCGGCGACAGGCTCAACACCGCGCCGCCATCGGGCAGGCTCTGGAAGCCGGAAAACGGCGTCGGGCACGCCGCACGCAAGGCGCAATAGGCGGCCCACGGATCACCCTGGCATTGCGCACGGAAGCGCTGGGCGAAGTTGACCTGATAGCAGTCGCCGGCCTGGATATAGTGCTGGATACGCTCCAGCGCGTGGCGATAGTCGTCAGCGCTCAAGTCGGCGCTCATCGGTGCTTTCAGTTTGAAAGGTTCGATCGGTTCAATGCCAGGCTGACTGAACAAGGCGATCAGACGTTGCTGCTCACTATCGATCAGCGTCGGGTGAAACACCAGCTGACTGGTCTTCAGTTGGTGATCGCTGATCAGTGCCCAGTCATAAAGCCCGAATCGCGCATCGGGCAAGTGCAGGTCGTCCTGCGCCAGGCTCGGAAGATGTTCCAGGTGACGGCCGAAGTCATAACTCAGGTAGCCGATCAACCCGCCAGCGAAAGGCAGGTCTAGCGGCAGCGCTGCTTTCCCCAGGCGTGTCAGGTTATCACGCAGGCGTTGCAGGAAAGCGCTGCCACTTTCGTCAGGCAAAACCGCCAGTTGTTCCAGCGGCCAGGCGCTGAGCAGGTCATAGCGACCGCGATCGGCAGTCGGCCGGCCACTGTCGAGCAGCACGGCGCCGGGAGCATGACGAATCGCCGCGAAGTAGTCGGCGGGATTGGCGCGGTAGGGGAGTGGGTGTACGGAACAGGTCAGCATGGGCGGGGCAGATCAGCCATCGAGGCGGGGTGGCGATTGTAGTCTGCTCGGCGGAATGCTCCTAGAGGGGATGTCGGGGATTGGCAGGTTGGCGGCAGGGCCGAGAGCTGTAGTGGCAGGGAGTCAGTCTTCGCGAGCAGGCTCGCTCCCACAGGGGATTGCGTACTCCTGTGGGAGCGAGCCCGCTCGCGAAGGGCGCGACTCGGTCTTGGATCAGCCCTCAACCCCAGGAATATGCCCGAACATCTCCTGAACGAACTCCACCCGCTCCTCAACCGTCTCGCTGATCCCGCGAGCCTTCAATGCTTCCAGTCGCGCTTCAACGGCATGGGTGCGCAACGTCAGCCCGCAATCATTGGCAATCTGGATGTTCAACCCGGGCCGAGCATTGAGCTCCAGGATCAACGGGCCTTTTTCCTGGTCCAGCACCATGTCGACGCCGATGTAACCCAGCCCGCACAACTCGTAACAGCCGGCGGCGAGTTTCATGAAACCGTCCCAATAGGGCAGTTGCACGCCGTCCACCGCGTTGGTGGTGTCCGGGTGCTTGGTGATGATGTTGTTCAGCCAGGTGCCGCGCAGGGTCAGGCCAGTGGCGAGGTCCACGCCGACGCCGATGGCGCCCTGGTGCAGGTTGGCTTTGCCGCCGGACTGACGGGTCGGCAGGCGCAGCATGGCCATGACCGGGTAGCCCATCAGCACGATGATGCGGATGTCCGGCACGCCTTCGTAGCTGATGCTCTTGAAGATCTGGTCCGGGGTCACGCGGTATTCGATCAGCGCCCGGTCGCGGTGACCGCCAAGGGAATAGAGGCCGGTGAGGATGCTGGAAATCTGGTGCTCGATTTCCTCGTGGCTGATGATCTTGCCGGACACCGTGCGATAGCGCCCCTCGAAGCGGTCGGCGATCACCAGGATGCCGTCACCGCCGGCACCCTGGGCCGGTTTGACCACGAAGTCGTTGCGCCCGCCGATGATCTCGTCGAGGTTGTCGATTTCCTTCTCGGTGGAAATCACGCCATACAGTTCCGGCACATGAATGCCGGCGGCGATGGCGCGCTCCTTGGTGATGATCTTGTCATCGACGATCGGGTACAGGCTGCGCTTGTTGTACTTGAGCACATAGTCCGCGTTGCGGCGATTGATGCCCATGATGCCCCGGGCTTCCAGGGCCTTCCAGGTTTTCCACAGGCCGAACATCAGGCGTCAGCCTTCTTCAGGAAGGCCTTGAAGCGCACCAGTTCGGTCAGGCGGTAGCCGCGATAGCGACCCATCGCCAGCATGAAGCCCACCAGGATCAACAGGATCGCCGGGAAGGTGAACACGAAGTACACCAGCTCCGGGACGCTCATGATCAGGTGCGCCAGGGCCGCGGCGAACAGCGTACCGATCGCCACCTTCATGGCATGGCCGCCGCCGCGTTCTTCCCAGGTGATCGACAGGCGTTCGATGGTCATGGTCAGAATCACCATCGGGAACAGCGCTACCGACAACCCGCGTTCCAGGCCGAGTTTATGGCTGAGCAGGCTGATCGTCGCGATCAGCACCACCACGAAGGTCAGCACCACCGACAGCCTCGGCAACATTTGCAGCTTCAGGTGTTCAAGGTACGAGCGCAGCGACAGCCCCAGCGCCGTAATGATGGTAAACAGCACGATCCCGAAGCCAAGCTGGGTTTCGCGGAAAGCCAGGGCGATCAGCACCGGGGTAAAGGTGCCCAGGGTCTGAATGCCGATCAGGTTGCGCAGGATCAGGATCACCAGCACGCCGATCGGGATCATCACCATGATCATGAAGGTCTGCTGGGTTTGCAGCGGCAGGCCGTACAGCGAGTATTCGAGGAAGTTGGCGTCGGTGTTTTCGTCGGTCAGCTTGGCCAGGCGAATGGCGTTCATTTCGCTGTTGTTCAGGCTGAAGGTCACGTTGGCTTTTTTGCCGCCATCGACGGTGATCAGGTTTTCGTCGCCGGTCCACCACAGCAGGCGGTCGGTCGGCAGGCCTTGTTCGCCGGTTTCCGGGTTGAAGTACAGCCAATCGGTGCCGTTGAAGCTGCGCAGCCAGAGTTCCGGTATTTGCGGCTGGTCGGCCACCAGACGAATGGTATGGACCTTTTCCACCGGCACGTGGGCGATGGACAGGACCAACTCGACGATTTTGGATTTGTTCGCGGTGGACGGATCGCCGCCCAGCAGCAGCTTCACATTGTCATCGTTGACGTTATTGACGCGCTTGATGGCTTCGCCGATGAAGGTCTCGACGTCGGCCGAGTGCTGGCGGATCGGCGCGAGCAGGGCTTCGGCGGCGATTTTTTCCGGGCCTTCCACGGCAATGCTGTCGCGGAAAGTCGGACCCTTGATCTTCAATTTCTCGCCGCTGTAACGCTTGGTCAGCACCAGGCGGTAATAGAGGGTCTGGTTGCCCTTGGCCCGACGCGCCGACCAGGTGACCTTGCGATTACCGTCAACCCGGTTCACCGCAACGCCATAGTTATTGGAGATGAAACTCTCGTTGAGGCTGACGTAGTCGCGGCTCAGCGGTGGCACGAACATCTGGATCTTGACCGGGTCTTTGGTGCTGGCGACGAACTCGACCTTGGCGTCGATGTTCCACAAGTCGTCGGTAGCGTCTTCGGTCACGGGAATGCCGAGCACAAAGATCTGATAGGCCGTAACTGAAATGCCCAGCACCACCAGGATGGCGATCAGGAATTTCAGGTGGAGGGTAAGAGCGCGCATTGGAATTACTCTGCGGTATGTGCGTCGGTGGCGCAGGCGGGTTTGCCAGCAGCGTATTTAAGGCTGGGGTCGACCAGCGCATCGAAGCGTTTCAAGGCTTCGGAGCCGATCAAGAGCGGGTATTGGAAGGCGCTTCGGTCGGTCAAGTTCACTTCGATGCTGCGTAAAGCTGAACCCATGCAGATATCGAGCTCGATCACCGGACGGGCGGTGTACTTCTTGCCAGCCTCTGGATCGTAGTCACCGGCCCTGCGCTTGATCTTGCTGACCCGCGCCAGTGGTCGTTCGATCGGGTGCGAATGGGCGGCGTCGATGGCGAGGTAGAAACGGACCCAGGATTCGCCATTGCGTTTAAAGCGTTTGATGTCGCGGGCACTCAGGGAGGCGGTTTTCGCCCCGGTGTCGAGTTTGGCGGCGACTTCCAGGTTGATGCCGCCCAGGGAGGCGTACTCGTTGAGGCCGTACACGGTTTTTTCCCCCGCCGCGGCATAGCCGGGCAGGCAAAGCATAAAGAAGAATGCGGGGAAGGGCTTGAGTCTCATAAATCCTGATGCGCGGCGGTCCATACTTCAATTCAAGGCCCTGGCATCGCTGCGCAAGCTCCCTCGTATGCCTATCAACTATGACAAGCCGTGCAGATGTCACAAACAAATGCGGCCGGCATTCTAGCACGGTGGTTTTATGGCGCCAGCGCTGGCCGCTGGCTATAAACAGACGAGCTGACTCGTTAAGGTGCAGTCGGTTATTAGACGATTGTCGACAATATCTATTTATCCTTTGACTATAGAGCCTGTATTCGTTAGTTTTTGCGGCATTGGCTTTCAAGGTGTCGACAATATGCTGGATCAACTCGATCCGCCGGTCATTGCGCAGGACGATTCGGAAACACTTTCCGAGAATGTCTTCCGACGCATTCAGGCGGCCATCGTCAAGGGCGAAATCGCTCCGGGCAGCAAGATCTCCGAGCCGGAGCTGGCGCGTACCTACGGCATCAGTCGGGGGCCGTTGCGTGAGGCGATCCACCGTCTGGAAGGCCAGCGCCTGCTGGTGCGGGTACCGCACGTCGGTGCGCGGGTGGTGTCGCTGAATCACGCGGAGCTGGTCGAGCTTTACGAAATCCGCGAATCCCTCGAAGGCATGGCCTGCCGCCTGGCGGCCGAACGCATGACTGTCGAAGAAATCGACGAGCTGCGCCGGGTCCTCGAAACCCACGAGCGCGATGCGGCGTTTCAGGCCGGTGTCGGCTACTACCAGCAGGAAGGCGATTTCGACTTCCATTACCGAATCATTCAGGGCAGCGGCAACCGCACCCTGACCCAGATGCTCTGCGGCGAGCTGTATCAACTGGTGCGCATGTACCGCATCCAGTTTTCCACCATGCCCAATCGGCCGCGCCAGGCCTTTGCCGAGCACCACCGGATTCTCGATGCCATCGCCGACCGTGACGGTGAACTGGCCGAGTTGTTGATGCGCCGCCACATCGGCGCCTCCAAACGCAATATCGCCCGTCACTACCAGGACGGCGCTAACCCGACAGCCACTGAACGAGGTGAGTCATGAGTTCCAACAAGAGCACTCCAGGCCAGCGTTTCCGCGATGCGGTCGCCAGCGAACATCCGCTGCAAGTGGTCGGCGCGATCAACGCCAACCACGCGCTGCTGGCCAAGCGCGCCGGTTTCAAGGCTATTTATCTGTCCGGTGGCGGGGTGGCTGCAGGCTCCCTCGGCGTGCCGGACCTGGGCATTACCGGCCTGGACGACGTGCTGACCGACGTGCGCCGCATCACCGACGTCTGCGACCTGCCGCTGCTGGTGGACGTGGACACCGGTTTCGGTTCCTCGACGTTCAACGTCGCACGCACCGTCAAGTCGATGATCAAGTTTGGCGCGGCCGCGATCCACATTGAAGACCAGGTCGGCGCCAAGCGCTGCGGCCACCGTCCCAATAAAGAGATCGTGTCCCTGCAGGAAATGGTCGACCGCATCAAGGCCGCCGTCGATGCCCGCACCGATGACAGCTTCGTGATCATGGCCCGTACCGACGCCCTGGCGGTGGAAGGACTGGAATCGGCCCTGGATCGCGCCGCGGCGTGCATCGAGGCCGGCGCCGACATGATCTTCCCGGAAGCCATCACCGAACTGGATATGTACAAGCTGTTTGCCAGCCGCGTGAAAGCGCCGATCCTGGCCAACATCACCGAATTCGGCGCGACGCCGCTGTACACCACCGAGCAGCTCGCCGCCGCCGACGTGTCGCTGGTGCTGTACCCGCTGTCGGCGTTCCGTGCGATGAACAAGGCCGCGGAAAACGTCTACACCGCGATCCGTCGCGACGGCACACAACAGAACGTCATCGACACCATGCAGACGCGCATGGAGCTTTACGATCGCATCGATTACCACGTGTTCGAGCAGAAGCTCGATGCGTTGTTTGCGGCGAAGAAGTAATGAAAACCCTGTAGGAGCGAAGCTTGCTCGCGATGGTCGTTAACGATGACGCGGGAAAATTGGCTCCCCGCGGTGTGCGGTCCGCCATCGTCGGAACGCCGCCCGGAGCAAGCTCGCTCCTACAGGGTCGGAGTCAATCCCGACCCGTGTATTTGCCGATTCCCTAACAAATTCAAGAAAACTGGAGACAGCAATGGCCGAAGCAAAAGTACTCAGTGGCGCCGGGCTCCGTGGTCAGGTTGCCGGGCAAACCGCACTGTCCACCGTGGGCCAGTCGGGCGCAGGCCTGACCTATCGTGGCTACGACGTTCGCGAACTGGCGGCTGACGCCCAATTCGAAGAAGTGGCCTACCTGCTGCTTTACGGCGATTTGCCGACCAAAGCGCAACTCGCTGCCTACCTCGACAAACTGGGCAAGCTGCGCGACCTGCCGCAAGCCTTGAAAGAAGTGCTCGAACGCATCCCCGCCGACGCCCACCCGATGGACGTGATGCGCACCGGTTGCTCGTTCCTGGGCAACATCGAACCGGAGAACGACTTCTCCGAGCAGCACGACAAGACCGACCGCCTGCTGGCCGCGTTCCCGGCCATCATGTGCTACTGGTATCGCTTCAGCCACGACGGCAAGCGCATCAGCTGCGTGAGCGACGAGCAGACCATCGGCGGCCACTTCCTGCACTTGTTGCACGACAAGAAGCCGAGCGAATTGCACGTCAAGGTCATGAACGTTTCGCTGATCCTCTACGCGGAGCACGAGTTCAACGCCTCGACCTTCACGGCACGGGTTTGCGCCTCGACATTGTCCGATCTGTTTTCCTGCGTGACGGCGGCCATCGGCTCCTTGCGCGGTCCGCTGCACGGCGGCGCCAACGAAGCGGCGATGGAAATGATCGAGCGTTTCTCGACGCCGGCAGAAGCGATCAAGGGCACCCTCGGCATGCTCGAGCGCAAGGACAAGATCATGGGCTTTGGCCACGCGATCTATAAGGACAACGATCCGCGCAACGAGGTCATCAAGGCCTGGTCGAAAAAACTCGCTGACGAAGTGGGCGACACGGTGTTGTTCCCGGTCTCCGAAGCCATCGACAAGACCATGTGGGAACAGAAGAAACTGTTCCCGAACGCCGACTTCTACCATGCGTCGACGTATCACTTCATGGGCATCCCGACCAAGTTGTTCACGCCGATTTTCGTCTGCTCGCGCCTGACCGGCTGGGCGGCCCACGTGTTCGAACAACGTGCCAACAACCGCATCATCCGCCCGAGCGCCGAGTACGTCGGCGTCGAACAGCGCAAGTTCGTGCCAATCGAACAACGCTGACCGGTGAGGGCCTGAGCATCGGCAACTGAAGTAACCGAGTACCCCTGTGGGAGCGAGCCTGCTCGCGAAGACGGACTGACATTCAACAATGATGTCGACTGATACACCGCTTTCGCGAGCAGGCTCGCTCCCACAATGGATCCTGTGAACTTCAAGGTCTGTGCCAGGCCCCACCCTTTGTAATCACCGTGACCGAGTCCCTGACGATGAACACTGAATTCCGCAAACCGCTGCCCGGCAGCCATCTGGATTACTTCGACGTCCGTGCGGCTGTCGAGGCCATCCAGCCTGGCGCCTACGACACTCTGCCGTACACCTCCCGCGTGCTGGCGGAAAACCTGGTGCGCCGCTGTGACCCGGCCACGCTCACCGAATCGCTCAAGCAATTCATCGAGCGCAAACGCGATCTCGATTTCCCCTGGTTCCCGGCCCGGGTGGTGTGCCACGACATTCTCGGCCAGACCGCGCTGGTCGACCTCGCCGGCCTGCGTGACGCCATTGCCCTGCAAGGCGGTGACCCGGCGCAGGTGAACCCGGTGGTGCCGACCCAATTGATCGTCGACCACTCCCTGGCCGTCGAGCGCGGTGGCTTCGATCCCGAGGCGTTCGAGAAGAACCGCGCCATCGAAGACCGTCGCAACGAAGACCGTTTCCACTTCATCAACTGGACCAAGAAGGCCTTCAAGAACGTTGATGTGATCCCGCCGGGCAACGGGATCATGCACCAGATCAACCTGGAGAAAATGTCTCCGGTGATCCAGGTGCGTGATGGCGTTGCCTTCCCCGACACCTGCGTCGGCACCGACAGCCACACCCCGCACGTCGATGCCCTGGGCGTGATCGCCATCGGCGTCGGCGGCCTGGAAGCGGAAAGCGTGATGCTCGGCCGCGCGTCGTGGATGCGTCTGCCGGAAAGCGTCGGCGTCGAACTGACCGGCAAGCTGCAACCGGGCATCACCGCCACCGACATGGTGCTGGCGCTGACCGAGTTTCTGCGCAAACAGAAAGTGGTCGGTGCGTGGCTGGAGTTCTTCGGCGAAGGCGCCTCGGCCCTGACCCTCGGCGACCGTGCGACCATTTCCAACATGGCCCCGGAGTACGGCGCCACCGCAGCGATGTTCTACATCGACCAGCAGACCATCGATTACCTGAAACTCACCGGCCGTGAAGACGAGCAGGTGCAACTGGTCGAGAATTACGCCAAGACCACAGGTCTGTGGGCTGACAGCTTGAAGGGCGCGCAATACGAGCGCGGTTTGACCTTTGACCTGTCCTCGGTGGTGCGCAACATGGCCGGCCCGAGCAACCCGCACGCTCGCGTCGCCACTTCCGATCTCGCCGCCCAAGGCATCTCCGGCCAGTGGACCGAAGTGCCCGGCCAAATGCCGGACGGCGCGGTGATCATCGCCGCCATCACCAGTTGCACCAACACCAGCAACCCGCGCAACGTGATTGCCGCCGGCCTGCTGGCGCGCAATGCCAACAAGCTCGGGCTGACTCGCAAGCCGTGGGTCAAATCGTCCCTGGCGCCGGGTTCGAAAACCGTGGCGCTGTACCTCGACGAGGCCGGCCTGACCAGCGAGCTGGAGCAACTGGGTTTCGGCATCGTCGCCTTTGCCTGCACCACGTGCAACGGCATGTCCGGCGCGCTGGACCCGGTGATTCAGCAAGAAATCATCGACCGCGACCTGTACGCCACCGCTGTGCTGTCCGGCAACCGCAACTTCGACGGGCGGATTCACCCGTACGCCAAGAACGCATTCCTCGCGTCGCCGCCATTGGTGGTCGCTTACGCCATCGCCGGGACCATCCGTTTCGACATCGAAAAAGATGTGCTGGGCGTGGTGGATGGCAAGGAAATCCGCCTGAAAGACATCTGGCCAAGCGACGAAGAGATCGACGCCGTGGTCAAGGCATCGGTCAAGCCTGAGCAGTTCCGTCAGGTCTACATCCCGATGTTCGCCATCCACGAAGACACCGGTCCGAAAGTGACGCCGCTGTACGACTGGCGGGAAATGAGCACCTACATCCGCCGTCCGCCGTACTGGGAAGGTGCGTTGGCCGGTGCGCGTCCGCTCAAGGGCATGCGTCCGCTGGCGGTGCTGCCGGACAACATCACCACCGATCACCTGTCGCCGTCGAACGCCATCATGCTGGACAGCGCCGCCGGCGAATACCTGGCGAAAATGGGCCTGCCGGAAGAAGACTTCAACTCTTACGCGACCCACCGCGGCGACCACTTGACGGCGCAACGCGCGACCTTCGCCAACCCGAAGCTGTTCAACGAAATGGTCCGGGAAAACGGCAAGGTCAAGCAGGGTTCGTTGGCGCGCGTCGAGCCGGAAGGCAAAGTGATGCGCATGTGGGAAGCCATCGAAACCTACATGGAGCGCAAGCAGCCGCTGATCATCATTGCCGGCGCCGACTACGGCCAGGGCTCGTCCCGGGACTGGGCGGCCAAAGGTGTGCGACTGGCGGGTGTGGAAGCGATTGCGGCCGAAGGTTTCGAGCGCATTCACCGCACCAACCTGGTGGGCATGGGCGTGTTGCCGCTGGAATTCAAACCGGGCACCGACCGCCACACTCTCGGTATCGACGGTAGCGAAACCTACGACGTCATCGGCGAACGTACGCCGCGTGCCGAGCTGACGCTGGTGATCAACCGCAAGAATGGCGAACGCGTCGAAGTGCCGGTGACCTGCCGCCTCGACACCGCCGAAGAAGTGTCGATCTATGAGGCCGGTGGCGTTCTGCAGCGTTTCGCCCAGGACTTCCTCGAAGAATCGGCGGTCGCCGTCTAAAACAGATGTTCGGGCAGGGGATTACAAGTCCTTTGCCCGCTTGAAGGAGCACCCATGGCTCACGCACCTCATTTCGCACCGCAGATCAAAATCCCCGCCACCTACATGCGTGGCGGCACCAGCAAAGGCGTGTTCTTCAGCCTCAAGGACTTGCCTGAGGCGGCACAGGTTCCAGGCCCCGCTCGCGATGCGCTGCTACTGCGGGTGATCGGCAGCCCCGACCCCTACGACAAGCAAATCGACGGCATGGGCGGCGCAACGTCCAGCACCAGCAAAACCGTGATCCTGTCGAAAAGCATCAAGGCTGATCACGACGTCGATTACCTGTTCGGCCAGGTGTCCATCGACAAGCCGTTCGTCGACTGGAGCGGCAACTGCGGCAACCTGTCGGCAGCGGTCGGTTCGTTTGCCATCAGCAACGGCCTGGTGGACGCCAGCCGCATCCCGCACAACGGTGTGGCCGTGGTGCGCGTGTGGCAGGCCAACATCGGCAAGACCATCATCGCCCACGTACCGATCACCAACGGTGAAGTACAGGAAACCGGCGATTTCGAACTCGACGGCGTGACCTTTCCGGCCGCTGAAGTGCAAGTCGAATTCATGGACCCGGCGGCGGAAGAAGAGGGCGGGGGCGGCTCAATGTTCCCCACCGGCAATCTAGTGGATGACCTGGAAGTGCCCGGTGTCGGGACCTTCAAGGCGACCATGATCAATGCCGGCATCCCGACGATTTTCGTTAACGCTCAAGACATTGGTTACACCGGTACCGAGTTGCAGGGCGCGATCAACGGCGATCCGAAAGCCTTGCTGATGTTCGAGACCATCCGCGCTTACGGTGCGCTGCGTATGGGCTTGATCAAGGATCTGGACGAAGCGGCCAAGCGCCAGCACACGCCCAAGGTGGCGTTCGTGGCAAAACCGGCGGATTACGTGGCGTCCAGTGGCAAGGCCATCGCGGCGGGGGATGTCGACCTGCTGGTGCGGGCACTGTCCATGGGCAAGCTGCACCACGCCATGATGGGCACGGCCGCGGTGGCCATCGGCACGGCCGCTGCGATTTCAGGCACCCTGGTCAACCTCGCGGCGGGCGGCATCGAACGCAATGCCGTACGCTTCGGGCATCCGTCCGGCACCTTGCGCGTGGGCGCCGAGGCCAGCCTGGTAAACGGCGAATGGACAGTCAACAAGGCCATCATGAGCCGCAGTGCGCGGGTGTTGATGGAAGGCTTCGTGCGCGTGCCGGGTGATTCGTTCTGACCCAAATCCTGAGATAAACGCTGAACCCTGTGGGAGCGAGCCTGCTCGCGATAAGGCCATAAGATTCAACATCCTTGTTGCCTGTCATACCGCCATCGCGAGCAGGCTCGCTCCCACAGTGGATCGTATTTCAATAATAAGAATGTTGTAACTAATCGAGAGTGCCCTGAACCGAGGTCCCATCAACGAAGCACTAACCGAGTGAATCGAACATGAGCGCCAACGTCGACCTGAACAACCGCCCCGACTACGACACCGTCCTGCAGGACATCGCCGATTACGTCCTCAACTTCGAAATCGAATCCAAGGAAGCGCTGGACACCGCCCGCAACTGCCTGATCGACACCCTCGGCTGCGGCCTGCTGGCCCTGCGTTTCCCCGAATGCACCAAACACCTCGGGCCGATCGTCGAAGGCACCGTCGTCCCGTTCGGCGCGCGGGTTCCCGGCACCAGTTTGCGTCTCGATCCAGTCAAGGCAGCCTGGGATATCGGTTGCATCGTCCGCTGGCTCGACTACAACGACACCTGGCTCGCCGCCGAATGGGGCCATCCGTCCGATAATCTCGGCGGCATTCTGGCGGTGGCCGACCACTTGTCGCAAAAACGCCTGGCCAATGGCGAGGCACCGCTGACCGTTCGCGCGGTGCTCGAAGCGATGATCATGGCCCACGAGATCCAGGGCGTCATCGCGCTGGAAAATTCCTTCAACCGTGTAGGCCTCGATCACGTCATCCTGGTGAAAGTCGCCTCGACGGCCGTCACCGCCAAATTGATGGGGGCCAATCGCGAGCAGTTGCTGTCGGCGTTATCCCACGCCTTCGCCGATGGCCAGGCACTGCGCACTTATCGTCATGCACCGAATGCCGGGTCACGCAAATCCTGGGCGGCGGGCGACGCGTCCAGCCGTGGCGTGCGACTGGCGGACATCGCCATGCGCGGTGAAATGGGCATCCCCGGGGTGCTGACCGCCAAACAGTGGGGCTTCTACGACGTACTGTTCAGTCACACCAACAATGATCTGGCGCTCAAACCCGAAGACAAGCGTGCCTTCAGCTTCTCCCGATCGTTCGGCAGCTACGTGATGGAAAACGTGCTGTTCAAAATCAGCTTCCCTGCCGAATTCCATGCGCAAACGGCCTGCGAAGCAGCGGTGATCCTGCACCCGCAGGTCCGGAATCGCCTGCACGAGATCGACAGAATCGTCATCACCACCCATGAGTCGGCGATTCGCATCATTTCCAAGGTCGGCCCGTTGGCCAACGCTGCCGACCGCGACCACTGCATTCAGTACATGACGGCCGTGCCGCTGGCTTTCGGCAATCTGGTGGCCGAGCAGTACGAAGATGACTTCCATGCCGCCCATCCGGTCATCGATGTGCTGCGCGAGAAAATGGTCATCGTCGAAGACCCGCGCTACACCCGCGAGTATCTGGAAGCCGACAAGCGCTCAATCGCCAACGCAATCCAGGTGTTTTTCAAGGACGGGTCAAGCACCGAGAACGCGGTGGTCGAGTACCCCATTGGCCACCGCCGTCGCCGTGCTGACGGGATTCCGCTGCTGGAGGACAAGTTCAAGGCCAACCTGGCGACACGCTTTACTGCCCAGCGAAGTGTCGAGATTTTCGAGTTGTGCAAGGATCAGTCGAAGCTTGAAGCGACACCGGTGAACCGGTTTGTGGACTTGTTTGTTATCTAGGAGGCCGCGTAATCGTTCAATCGCGAGCAGGCTCGCTCCCACAATTGATTTGTGTCCACCGCAGATCAAATGTGGGAGCGAGCCTGCTGGCGATGAGGCCAGAACAGGCAATAGAGAACTACTTAAAACGCCGCTCCACACCTTTTTCAACGAGGATCTTCGCCGAAATCTCTTCCACCGAAAAATGCGTGGAATTGATGTGCGGGATATTCTCGCGACGAAACAGGTTCTCCACCTCACGCACTTCGAACTCGCACTGGGCGTAGCTCGAATAGCGGCTGTTGGGCTTGCGCTCGTGGCGGATCGCGGTGAGGCGGTCCGGGTCGATGGTCAGGCCGAACAGCTTGTGCTGGTGGGTGCGCAGGGCCGTTGGCAGCTGCAGGCGCTCCATGTCGTCTTCGGTCAACGGGTAATTGGCCGCGCGGATGCCGAATTGCATGGCCATGTACAGGCAGGTCGGGGTTTTGCCACAACGGGACACGCCCACCAGGATCAGGTCGGCCTTGTCGTAATAATGCGTACGGGCGCCATCGTCGTTGTCGAGGGCGAAGTTCACCGCCTCGATCCGCTCCATGTAATTGGAATTGCTGCCGATGGAGTGGGATTTGCCGACGGTGTAGGAAGAATGCTCGGTCAATTCCTGTTCAAGAGGCGCCAGAAAGGTCGAGAATATGTCGATCATGAAACCATTGGACGTTGCGAGGATCTCACGGATGTCCTGATTGACGATGGTGTCGAAGATGATCGGCCGGAAGCCGTCGTTTTCGGCGGCTTTGTTGATTTGTTGTACCATGGCCCGCGCTTTATCCGCGTTGTCGATGTACGGTCGCGTAAATTTGCTGAAGGTAATGTTTTCGAACTGCGCCAGAAGGCTTTGGCCGAGGGTTTCGGCTGTGATGCCGGTACCGTCGGAAATAAAGAAGGCAGATCGTTTCATTTGCACCTTGGGCCTTAAGCTAATGTTCATTCTTGGATATGATAGGCGCGATTTGCCGGCCGCCAGTGGCCCGCATTCTCACTTATTTTCCAGGTCCAGGCCATACAGCTGGCAAAGGCTCCCTGGAGCAGCCGGCTTCTGAGCTTATCCAACACAGTTAGTGGAGAGATCACCTTGGTAGAGTACGTAGTTTCCCTCGATAAGCTCGGCGTCCATGATGTGGAGCACGTAGGGGGCAAGAACGCATCCCTGGGCGAGATGATCAGTAACCTGGCCGGTGCCGGTGTATCGGTGCCCGGTGGCTTCGCCACGACAGCTCAGGCTTATCGTGATTTTCTGGAGCTGAGCGGCCTGAACGATCAGATCCATGCCGCGCTCGACGCCCTGGACGTCGACGATGTGAACGCCCTGGCCAAGACCGGTGCGCAGATCCGCCAATGGATCATGGAAGCCGAATTCCCCGAGAAGCTCAACGCCGAAATCCGCACCGCGTTCGCCACGCTGTCGGCCGGCAACCCTGACATGGCCGTGGCCGTGCGCTCTTCGGCTACCGCTGAAGACCTGCCGGACGCTTCCTTCGCCGGTCAGCAGGAAACCTTCCTGAACATCCGTGGTGTCGAAAACGTCATTCGCGCTGCCAAAGAGGTGTTCGCTTCACTGTTTAACGACCGCGCCATTTCCTACCGCGTCCACCAGGGCTTCGACCACAAGCTGGTGGCGCTGTCGGCGGGTGTGCAGCGCATGGTCCGTTCCGAAACCGGCACCGCCGGCGTGATGTTCACCCTCGATACCGAATCGGGCTTCCGTGACGTGGTGTTCATCACCGGCGCCTACGGCCTGGGTGAAACCGTCGTACAAGGCGCGGTGAACCCGGATGAGTTCTACGTCCACAAAGGCACGCTGGCAGCCGGTCGTCCGGCCATCCTGCGTCGCAACCTGGGCAGTAAAGCCATCAAGATGATCTACGGCGAAGTCGCCACGGCCGGTAAATCGGTCAAGACCATCGACGTCGACAAGGCCGATCGCGCACGTTTCTGCCTGAGCGACGCCGAAGTCAGCGAACTGGCCAAGCAGGCGATGATCATCGAGCAGCACTACAAGTGCCCGATGGACATCGAATGGGCCAAAGACGGCGACGACGGCAAGCTCTACATCGTTCAGGCCCGTCCTGAAACCGTGAAGAGCCGTACTTCGGCCAACGTCATGGAACGCTACCTGTTGAAAGAAACCGGCACCGTGCTGGTGGAAGGTCGCGCCATTGGCCAGCGCATCGGCGCCGGCAAGGTCCGCATCATCAAGGACGTGTCCGAGATGGACAAGGTCCAGCCAGGCGACGTACTGGTCTCCGACATGACCGACCCGGACTGGGAGCCGGTCATGAAGCGCGCCAGCGCCATCGTTACCAACCGCGGCGGGCGTACCTGCCACGCTGCGATCATCGCGCGCGAGCTGGGTATCCCGGCCGTGGTCGGTTGCGGCAACGCCACCCAGCTGTTGAAAGACGGCCAGGGCGTGACCGTTTCCTGCGCTGAAGGCGACACCGGCTACATCTTCGAAGGCGAACTGGGCTTCGACATCAAGAAAAACTCCGTGGACGCCATGCCGGATCTGCCGTTCAAGATCATGATGAACGTCGGCAACCCGGACCGCGCCTTCGACTTCGCGCAACTGCCGAACGCCGGTGTGGGCCTGGCCCGCCTGGAGTTCATCATCAACCGCATGATCGGTGTGCACCCCAAGGCGCTGTTGAATTACGACGGTCTGCCGCAGGACATCAAGGACAGCGTCGACAAGCGTATTGCCGGCTACGACGATCCGGTCGGTTTCTATGTCGAGAAACTGGTTGAAGGCATCAGCACCCTGGCCGCTGCGTTCACGCCGAAAAAGGTCATCGTGCGTCTGTCGGACTTCAAGTCCAACGAATACGCGAACCTGATCGGCGGCAAGCTCTACGAGCCCGAAGAAGAAAACCCGATGCTGGGCTTCCGTGGCGCCTCGCGTTACATCAGCGAAGCGTTCCGTGACTGCTTCGAACTCGAATGCCGTGCCATCAAGCGCGTGCGCAACGAGATGGGCCTGACCAACGTTGAAATCATGGTGCCGTTCGTCCGTACTTTGGGCGAAGCGAGCCAGGTGATCGATCTGCTGGCCGAAAACGGGCTGGCTCGCGGTGAAAACGGTCTGCGCATCATCATGATGTGCGAACTGCCATCCAACGCGATCCTCGCTGAAGAATTCCTCGAGTTCTTCGACGGTTTCTCCATCGGCTCCAACGACCTGACCCAGCTGACCCTGGGCCTGGACCGTGACTCCGGGATCATCGCGCACCTGTTCGACGAGCGTAATCCGGCGGTCAAGAAGCTGCTGGCCAACGCAATTCAGGCCTGCAACAAGGCTGGCAAGTACATCGGCATTTGCGGTCAGGGCCCTTCGGACCACCCTGACCTGGCCAAATGGCTGATGGAACAGGGCATCGAAAGCGTTTCGTTGAACCCCGATTCCGTGCTGGAAACCTGGTTCTTCCTGGCTGAAGGTCAAGCTCAGGCTTGATGGTGTGTGAAAGGGCTCGCTCTCTGTGGGAGCGAGCCTGCTCGCGAAGGTCGTAAACGATAACGCGTATTGGCTGGATAAACGCGTTGTTCTGGCGTCATTCGCGAGCAGGCTCGCTCCCACATTGGCCGGCCTTTTTAGAGAATCAAGTAGGGCGGGCTCCTCTGGAAGCCGCCCTTTTTTGTGCAAGAGCATTATGCAAAGCAGCAGCAACCTATTTCCTGTCGCCCTGATCAGCGCCGAGCGGCGCGGCGATCTGAGCGAAGACGTCTATCGTTTGAAACCCGGCAACAGCCCTGACGGCACCGTCGAACTGGCTGTGACACGGCTTGGCATGGCCGACGAGCCCGCTGTGCGTGGCGTGCCGGTGATCCTGTTGCACGGCAGCTTTTCCAATCGGCGGTTCTGGTTTTCCCCCAAAGGCCTGGGGCTGGGTGCTTATCTGGCGCGCCTGGGGTTCGATGTGTGGATTGCGGAAATGCGCGGCCATGGCTTGTCCCAGCGCAACCAGAACTATCGCAATAACCGCGTTGCCGACTACGCTCGATACGATCTGCCCGCCATTGGCGCCTTTGTGCATGAGCAAAGCGGCCAGGCCCCGCACTGGATCGGTCACTCCCTCGGCGGCATTACCCTGGCCGCGGCACTGGGTGGCGCGTACATCGGCGAGCCCGTCGTGGCTTCTGCGGCATTTTTTGGCACCCAGGTCAGCCGTACGTACTGGCCGTTGAAGCTGCCGCCGGTGGAATGGGGCGGACGCTTCCTTCTCAAGCGTTTCGCCCAACTGTCGGGTTCACGGCTAAAGCGCGGCCCGGAGGACGAGCCGATAGGCCTGGCCCTGGAAAGCATGCGCTGGTACGGCCTGTTCGGGCGCTTTGGCGATGCCGACAAGGACTGGTGGGCCGGTTTGGCCGACATCCAGGTGCCCGTGCTGGCCGTGAGTGCGGCGGGCGACCACCAGGACCCTGCGTGGGCCTGTCGCAAACTGTTCGAGCAGGTAGGTTCCGAGCACAAGCAATTTATCAACCTGGGTCGCGAGCAGGGCTTTGGCGATAATTTCGGTCACGTGGAAATGCTTGTCAGCAAAGCCGCCCAGGTCGAGGTCTGGCCATTGGTCGCACGCTGGCTGGTGGATCAACAGACGCCCTTGCTGGATGGAAACCCGGATTCGGCATCGGTGATCCGGGCCTGATGCTCTAACAAGGGCATTTCGCTCTGATCGGCTTGCGGCTAAGATATGACGCATTAAGCTGTTTTAGTCATTTTCTATGACTGAATCATCAGTGATGTTCGTGCTGTCTTCCTTTTTACAGGAGTTACTCGATGAAACATTACCTCACCCCTGACCTGTGCGACGCCTATCCGGAGCTGGTGCAGGTGCTGGAACCGATGTTCAGCAATTTCGGCGGCCATGATTCCTTCGGTGGCGAAATCGTGACCATCAAGTGCTTCGAAGACAACTCGCTGGTCAAGGAGCAGGTCGAGCTCAAGGGGGAGGGCAAGGTATTGGTCGTCGACGGCGGCGGTTCTCTGCGCCGCGCACTGCTGGGCGACCTGCTGGCCGAGAAAGCCGCGAAAAACGGCTGGGAAGGGCTGGTGATCTACGGTTGCATCCGCGATGTCGACGTCATCGCGCAAACCGAGCTGGGGGTCCAGGCCCTGGCCAGCCACCCGATGAAAACCGACAAGCGCGGTATCGGCGATCTCAACGTACCCGTGACCTTTGCGGGAGTGACTTTCCATCCAGGCCACTACATCTATGCGGACAACAACGGCGTGATCATCTCGCCAAGCCCGCTCGAAATGCCTGAATAAGCAGCCGTTCCAACAAAGGGGTGAGGATGTTCGAGGAAGACAACGCGCAGTGGGGGCTGGTGCATGCCCTGGTGCTGGACGGTAAAGGCGGTGCGCGTTCGATAGCCCGGACTGAACTCGATGACTTGCAGCTGCAGGCCCATGAAAGCCTGTGGCTGCACTGGGATCGCAGCCATCCGCAAACCCGGACCTGGCTGCGTAAATCCAGCGGGTTGAGCGAATTCAGCTGTGACCTGCTGCTGGAAGAGAACACCCGTCCGCGTCTTTTACAGCTTCCAGACAGCGAACTGCTGCTATTTTTGCGTGGCGTCAATCTGAATCCGGGAGCGGAGCCGGAAGACATGGTATCGGTGCGGATCTTCGCCTCGGCCCAGCGGGTGATTTCCCTGCGCTTGCGTCCATTGCGTGCCACCGACGAGCTGCTGGTGCAGCTGGAGGCAGGCAAAGGGCCGAAAACCGCCTCCGAACTCATCCTTTATATGGCTCAGTACCTCACCAACAAGGTGCAGGATCTGGTCACTTGCCTCTCGGAAGTGGTCGATGAGGAAGAAGAAAAGCTGGATACCGACGAACGGTACACTCCTGAGCATGGAGCCGTTTTGCAGATCCGTCGCAGGGCTGCCGCACTGAAACGTTTCCTTGCTCCGCAGCGGGAAATTTTCGGTCAGCTGACACGGATAAAACTGCCCTGGTTCGTCGAAGACGATGGCGATTACTGGAACGAGTTGAACAACAGCCTGACCCGCTATCTCGAGGAGCTGGAATTGACCCGGGAGCGAGTGGGGCTGGTCCTCGAGGCCGAGGATAGACGTTTGAGCGTGCGCATGAACCGCACGATGTACCGCTTCGGGATCATCACCGGGATCTTTTTGCCGATGAGTTTCCTGACCGGTCTTCTGGGGATCAACGTCGGCGGAATTCCGTTCTCCGAAAGCCCCTACGGCTTCCTCATCGCCTGTCTGCTGGTGCTCTCTGTGGCGCTGGGACAGTGGTGGTTATTCCGACGTTTGCGCTGGGTCTGAACGTGCGCCATGTGACCCGGGCAAATTTGATCGCGTCTTTTCACAGACATCACGAGAGGTGCGTATGCACGATCCGTTTGAACAGTCTTTGCGTGACATGCTCAAGGCATCACCGTCCTCCCGGGACGACGATGCGTGCCTTGGCCGTGTACTGAAAACCGCCAACCGCCAGGTCGGCGCCGGTGATCTGTTCAGCCTGCTGGGCCGCTGGCTGCCCGCGCTGATGATCGCCCTGAATAACGGATCGGCCCATGTCTCACCGGTCTCCCGTCACCGTAAACCTACCGCTCGCACTGCTGATAAGGCTGATTGAATATGGAACTTGATCTCTGGACTCAGAGCCTCGTCACTGCAATGACTGCGTTATGGACCAAGGTAGCGAATTTCATCCCGAATCTGTTCGGCGCACTGGTTGTTTTGCTTTTGGGTTTCGTCGTTGCGAAACTTTTGGATACTTTGTTGTCCAAGTTGCTCGCCAAGCTTGGACTCGATCGTCTGATGGGCGGCACCGGTCTGACCAAATTGCTGTCCCGGGCCGGTCTTCAAGTGCCGATCTCGACACTGATCGGGAAGATCGTCTACTGGTTCGTTCTGCTGATTTTTCTGGTTTCTGCAGCAGAATCCCTTGGACTTGAGCGAGTTTCAGCTACGCTTGATATGCTTGCGCTGTATTTGCCGAAAGTATTTGGCGCCGCGCTGGTACTGCTGGTGGGTGTGCTGCTGGCGCAATTGGCCAATGGGCTGGTGCGTGGTGCGGCAGAGGGTGTAGGACTGGATTATGCTGCCGGCCTGGGGCGAATTGCCCAGGGGCTGGTGATTATCATCAGTATTTCGGTCGCAATCAGCCAGTTGGAGGTCAAGACCGACCTGCTCAACCATGTGATTGTGATTGTTTTGATTACCGTTGGTCTGGCGGTTGCGCTGGCCATGGGATTGGGAAGCCGGGAAATTGCCGGTCAGATTCTTGCGGGAATCTATGTGCGTGAGTTGTATCAGGTTGGGCAACAAGTGAGTGTTGGCGAGGTCGAAGGTCAGATCGAAGAGATCGGCACGGTTAAAACCACATTGCTGACCGATGAGGGTGAGCTAGTCTCTCTCTCCAATCGGATCCTCCTGGAGCAGCATGTGAGTAGCCGCTAACCCGGCAAACCCTGCTAATGTATGCCGCCGCTAAACGCCCCGAAAGGGCGGCGGCGGACATTGACCTGACTGTCGGCCCGACTTGTTTTGAATAAAGCTCAATCGCTCTCCACGCGCTACGACCCCCGCGAGCTCTCTGATGAGGAGTTGGTCGCGCGCTCGCATACCGAGCTGTTTCACGTAACGCGCGCCTATGAAGAACTGATGCGGCGTTACCAGAGAACATTATTTAACGTCTGTGCACGGTACCTTGGGAACGATCGCGACGCAGATGATGTCTGTCAGGAAGTGATGTTGAAGGTGTTGTATGGCCTGAAGAACTTCGAGGGCAAATCGAAGTTCAAGACATGGCTCTATAGCATCACGTACAACGAATGCATCACGCAGTATCGGAAAGAACGGCGAAAGCGTCGCTTGATGGACGCTTTGAGTCTGGACCCCCTCGAGGAAGCGTCTGAAGAAAAGGCGCCGAAACCCGAGGATAAGGGTGGACTTGATCGCTGGCTGGTGTATGTGAACCCGATCGACCGTGAAATCCTGGTGCTACGATTTGTCGCAGAGCTGGAGTTTCAGGAGATCGCAGACATCATGCACATGGGTTTGAGTGCGACAAAAATGCGTTACAAACGTGCTCTAGACAAATTGCGTGAGAAATTTGCAGGCGTTGCTGAAACTTAGTTCAGCGCAAATATCTCTTACGTGTAGGCAAGTTCTGATAGACTTGCCGCCGAGTTGTCCCCCGGTTTGCGGGACTGCTTCACAATCACCAGATGGGGATTTAACGGATGAAACTGAAAAACACCTTGGGCTTGGCCATTGGTTCTTTGATTGCCGCCACTTCGTTCGGCGCTCTGGCACAAGGCCAAGGCGCAGTTGAAATCGAAGGCTTCGCCAAGAAAGAACAATTCGACAGCGCTCGTAACTTCAAGAACGACGGCAACCTGTTCGGCGGTTCCGTAGGTTACTTCCTGACCGACGACGTTGAACTGCGTCTGGCCTACGACGAAGTGCACAACGTTCGTTCTGACTCCGGTCAGAACATCAAGGGCGCCAACACCGCTCTGGACGCTCTGTACCACTTCAACAACCCAGGCGACATGGTCCGTCCGTACGTCTCGGCTGGCTTCTCCGATCAGAGCATTGATCAGAACGGCTCGAACGGTCGTAACCGTTCCACCTTCGCCAACGTTGGCGGCGGTGCCAAGCTGTACTTCACCGAGAACTTCTACGCCCGTGCTGGCGTTGAAGCTCAATACAACATCGACCAGGGCGACACCGAGTGGGCTCCAAGCGTCGGTATCGGTGTGAACTTCGGTGGCGGCTCCAAGCCTGCTGCTGCTCCAGTTCCAGCACCAGCTGAAGTCTGCTCCGACAGCGATAACGATGGCGTGTGCGACAACGTCGACAAGTGCCCGGACACCCCAGCCAACGTAACTGTTGACGCTGACGGCTGCCCAGCAGTTGCTGAAGTTGTTCGTGTTGAGCTGGACGTGAAGTTCGACTTCGACAAGTCGGTAGTCAAGCCTAACAGCTACGGCGACATCAAAAACCTCGCTGACTTCATGAAGCAGTACCCATCGACCAGCACCACTGTTGAAGGTCACACTGACTCCGTCGGTCCTGACGCTTACAACCAGAAACTGTCCGAGCGTCGTGCAAACGCCGTTAAGCAAGTTCTGACCAACCAGTACGGTGTTGAATCGTCCCGCGTTCAGTCTGTTGGCTACGGCGAATCCCGCCCAGTTGCCGACAACGCTACTGACGCTGGCCGTGCAGTAAACCGTCGCGTAGAAGCGCAGGTTGAAGCTCAAGCTAAGTAATTAGCTCGCAGCTACGAGAAAGCCCGGCTTCGGCCGGGCTTTTCTTTGTCTGCGATTTGGGTTTTGGCATTACGTGCAGGAGCGAGCTAGCTCCGGGCGGCGTTCCGACGATGGTCGTCAACGATAACGCTGCCAGCCTGACACTCCACGATGTTCTCGGGTTCATCGCGAGCAAGCTCGCTTCTACAGTTATGAGAGCGGGCTGCCACGGTCCCGATCACCAGGATCGCCGGGCTCTTCAACTCAAAGGCGCAGGCATCGTCTTCCATCGCCGTCAGATCACTGCGACATTCCCGCTGATGCGGCAGTGACGCATTTTCAATCATCGCCACTGGCATATCCGCCGCCATTCCGCCGGCCAGCAGTTGCTCGCGGATCTCGCTCAGCTTCGCCACTCCCATGTAGATCACCAGCGTCGTGCCGCCCTGGGCCAGGGCTTGCCAGTTCAGGCTGCTGCCATCCTGGGTGTGGGCCGTCACCAGCGTCACACCTCGCGCTACGCCACGCAGCGTCAACGGAATATCGCATTGCGTCGCGCCGGCAAGCCCGGCGGTGATGCCATTGACCAGTTCAGCCTCGACTCCACGTTCACGCAACCACTGCGCCTCTTCGCCGCCACGGCCAAAGATGCACGGATCGCCACCCTTGAGCCGCACCACGCATTTTCCATGGCGGGCATAACGCAGCATCAGGCGATGGATGAACGCCTGGGGCGTGGAGCGACAGCCGCCACGCTTGCCCACGGGAATGATCCGCGCCTGGGGGCAATGCTCCAGCACCGCGACATTGACTAGATCGTCGATCAGCACCACATCCGCTTCTCGCAGGGCCCGTACCGCTTTGAGGGTCAGCAATTCCGGGTCGCCAGGACCCGCCCCCACCAGCCAGACTTTTGCGCTCATAGTGTTTTTCCTCACGAGACAACGGCGATCGGCTGCGCAGTGGCGGCCAGCAAACGCTTGATTTCCGGGACACAGGAGCCGCATTGCGTGCCGCAGCCCAATTCTTGTTTTAGACCCTGCAAGTCCAGGCCGCGGCCGATGCCGGCACAGACTGCGCCCTGGCTGACGTTCATGCAGTTGCACAGGGTTTTGCTCCCGGAGGCTGACGCATTGGCCTGGCCTGGTGGTGCGCTCAGGGGGGCGAGCAGCCAGCGGCGCAGTTGTGCGTCGGCGCGACCTTCGAGCCACAGGTTCTGCAACCAGTGCTGGGCGAGGGTTTCGCCGGCCAGGCGAATCGCGGTGATCCGGCCATTTTCGATCCGCACCCGTTTGCCGATGGAGCGCCGAGGATCGTCGTAGGCCAATACCGGGCCGTCGTTGAGGCCCAGGCATTGATCGATCTCACGCAATAGTTGCGGATCCGGCGCGACGGCGCTGGCAGCGCGTATAAGCAGCGCTGGGCGTTCGCGGCCGGCGATGCTCAGGCTGGCGTAGGAAAATGCCTCGCAGAGTGGTCGTAGGGTCTCAAAATGCTGTTGAACATTGCCCTCGATGAGGGCGAACAGCTGCCAAGGCAGATGCACGGGTTCAAGACGCACGCCGCTGTGCTTGAGTTCCGGTTGTTTCGACAAGTGATCGAACGCCGGTTGGGTGAGCGCATTCACGCCGCCCTTGAGGAAACGGTCGCCCCAATGCATTGGCAGAAACGCCTGGCCGGGTCGCACGCTGTCATCGCTGTCGACGGGCACGATCACAGCGCCCCGACGACTTTTCAGGCTGATCAGGTCCCCCGGTTGCAGGCGATGGCGGCGCAGTTCGTCCGGATGCAGGCTTAGAACGGCTTCGCTGACATGACCGAACAATTGAGCGGCGGTGCCGGTGCGGCTCATGCCGTGCCATTGGTCGCGCAGACGGCCGGTGATCAGGGTCAGCGGGAAGCGCGCATCCCTTTGTTCTTTGGCCGCGCGATATGGATCGGCGACAAACTGCGCGCGTCCGCTGGCGGTCGGGAAAATGCCGTCCAGGTACAACCGCGCCGTGCCTTCACTGGCGCCCGCAGGGAAGGGCCATTGCTGTGGGCCGAGACGGTCGATCAGCGCATGGCTGAGGCCGGACAGGTCCAGGTCGCGGCCGCGGGTCAGTTGCTTGTACTCATCGAAGATCTGCGCCGGTGTGTCGAACGCAAACAGACTGGCAAGCCCTGGACGCAGATGTTTTTCCAGACGCTGTGCGAAATCCACGGTGATCGCCCAATCGGAACGGGTCTCGCCGGGTGCGACGATTGCCTGCCGGACGTGGGAAATACGCCGCTCGGAATTAGTCACCGTGCCCTCTTTTTCACCCCAGCTGGCGGCGGGCAACAGCAGATCGGCGAACTTGGCGGTCTCGGTGGTGCGAAAAGCTTCCTGCAAGACCACGAATGGACAGGCTTGCAGTGCCGCGCGTACGGCACTCTGATCGGGCATGGATTGCGCGGGGTTGGTGCAGGCGATCCACAGCGCCTTGATCTTGCCGCTGCGCACCTGTTCGAACAGTTCGATGGCGGTCAGGCCGGTGGTTTCCGGGAGTTGCTCGACACCCCAGTAAGACGCCACTTGCGCCCGGTGTTCGGCATTGCCGGCTTCACGATGGCCCGGGAGCAGGTTCGACAGGCTGCCGGTTTCCCGCCCGCCCATGGCATTGGGCTGACCGGTCAGGGAGAAAGGTCCTGCACCGGGGCGACCGATCTGCCCGGTGGCCAGGTGCAGATTGATCAGCGCGCTGTTCTTGGCGCTGCCGGCGGTGGACTGGTTCAACCCCATGCACCACAACGACAGGAAACTTGGCGAAGTACCGACCCATTCGGCACATTGCTGCAGTTGTTGCTGGCTGATCCCGCACAGCTGCGAAACCATTTGCGGCGTGTAGTCGCGCACCAGGCTCTTCAACTCGGCCAGGCCTTGGGTGTGCGCCTTGATGAAATCGCGGTCGATCCAGTCTTCCCACAGCAGCAGGTGCAAAATCCCATGGAACAATGCGACGTCGGTACCCGGAAGAATCGCCAGGTGCAGGTCGGCCAGGTCACAGGTGTCGGTCCGCCGTGGGTCGATGACGATGACTTTCATCTGCGGCCGGCGGGATTTGGCTTCTTCCAGGCGACGGAACAGCACCGGATGCGCGTAGGCCATGTTGCTGCCGACGATCATCACGCAATCGCTCAACTCCAGGTCTTCGTAGCTGCACGGCGGCGCGTCGGCGCCGAGGCTGCGCTTGTAGCCGACCACCGCCGAAGACATGCACAACCGTGAATTGCTATCGATGTTGTTGGTGCCTACCAGCGCTCGCGCCAGTTTGTTGAAGCTGTAGTAATCCTCGGTCAGCAATTGCCCGGAGATGTAGAACGCCACACTGTCAGGGCCGTGTTCGGCAATGGTTTGGGCGAAGACACTGGCGGCGTGATCGAGGGCGGTGTCCCAATCGGTACGGCTGCGGGCCAGGCCTTTGCCGAGGCGCAATTCGGGGTACAACGCCCGAGCGGCCAGGTCGCCCGTCAAGTGCAGGGTCGAGCCCTTGCTGCACAATTTGCCGAAATTGGCCGGGTGAGCCGGATCGCCGCTGACGCCGAGGATGTGCTCGCCGTCGTGCTCGATCAGCACGCCGCAGCCGACCCCGCAGTAGCAGCAAGTGGAGGCGGTGATCTGATGGTTCATTAGCTTGCTTCCCGCAGGGCCAGCAGCACCCGGCCGTTTTCGACCCGTGCCGAATGGTGGTGAGCGCAACCGATATCCGGCGCCTGGGCTTCGCCGGTTTGCAGATCGATCTGCCAGTTGTGCAGCGGGCAGGCCACGCGTTTGCCGTAGATCAGGCCTTGTGACAGCGGGCCGCCCTTGTGCGGGCAGCGGTCGTCGAGGGCGAAGACCTCATCGTCGCTCGTGCGAAAAATCGCGATGTCGCCTTTCGGTCCGGCGATAATCCGCGAACCCAGGGCGTTGATCTCTTCCAGTGCGCAGATATCGAGCCAGTTCATGCCAGCACCTCCAGGTTCTTCACGGGGATGACGTCGAACTCTTTCTTCAGCAGCGGCTGCTCCAGGCGTTCCTTCCACGGATCCTGTTCGAACGACAGAGAGAATTGCAGGCGCGCATTGAGCGCCTTGCGCCGCTCCGGGTCTTCCAGCACGGCTTGCTTGATGTGTTCCATGCCGACCCGTTGCAGGTAATGCACGGTGCGCTCGAGATAGAAGGCTTCTTCGCGATAGAGCTGCAGGAAGGCACCGTTGTATTCGCGCACTTCTTCGGCGGTCTTGAGCTTGACGAAGAACTCGGCGACTTCGGTCTTGATCCCGCCATTGCCGCCGATGTACATCTCCCAGCCGGAATCCACGCCGATGATTCCGACGTCCTTGATGCCCGCTTCCGAGCAGTTGCGTGGGCAACCGGAGACCGCCAGCTTCACCTTGTGCGGTGACCACATGTTGAACAGGTCATGCTCAAGTTCGATCCCCAGTTGCGTCGAGTTCTGCGTGCCGAAGCGGCAGAACTCGCTGCCGACGCAGGTCTTCACGGTGCGGATGGATTTGCCGTAGGCGTGGCCGGACGGCATGTCGAGATCCTTCCAGACCCCCGGCAGGTCCTGCTTTTTGATCCCCAGCAAGTCGATGCGCTGGCCGCCGGTGACCTTGACCATCGGCACGTTGTACTTGTCGGCCACGTCGGCGATGCGCCGCAGTTCCGAAGGATTGGTCACACCCCCCCACATCCGCGGGACTACCGAGTAAGTGCCGTCTTTCTGAATGTTGGCGTGGGCGCGTTCGTTGATCAGGCGCGATTGCGGATCGTCCTTGGCCTCACCCGGCCAGGTGGAGATCAGGTAGTAGTTGAGCGCCGGGCGGCAGGTGGCGCAGCCGTTCGGGGTGCGCCAGTTGAGGTAGCTCATGGTGCCGGCGATGGTCAGCAAATGCTGCTCGCGGATGGCCTGGCGGATTTGCCCGTGATTGAGATCGCTGCAACCGCAGATGGCTTTTTCGCTTTTGGGTTTGACGTCGGCCGCGCCGCCCACGGTGTTGATCAGGATCTGTTCCACCAGGCCGGCGCAGGAACCGCAGGAACTGGCGGCCTTGGTGTGCTTCTTGACGTCGTCGACGCTGAACAGCCCGTGCTCCTGAATGGCCTTGACGATGGTGCCTTTGCACACGCCGTTGCAGCCGCAGACTTCTGCAGTGTCGGCCATGCTCATGGCTTTGTCCTGGCCCTGGTGTCCTACGTCCCCGAGGGCGTTTTCGCCGAACATCAGGTGGTCGCGGATCTCGCCGATGCCGTGATTCTCACGGATCTGCCGGAAATACCAGCCGCCGTCTGCGGTATCGCCGTACAGGCAGGCGCCGACCAGCACGTCATCCTTGATCACCAGCTTTTTGTAGACCCCGCCGATCGGATCGGAAAGGGTGATGGTCTCGGTGCCTTCGCCACCCATGAAGTCGCCGGCGGAAAACAGGTCGATGCCGGTGACTTTCAATTTGGTCGAGGTCACCGACCCCTTGTAGGTGGCGAAGCCCAGTTGGGCGAGGTGGTTGGCGCAGACCTTGGCCTGTTCGAACAGCGGCGCCACCAGGCCGTAGGCGGTCCCACGGTGGCTGGCGCATTCGCCGATGGCGTAGACCCGCGGATCGTAGGTCTGCATCGTGTCGTTGACCAGAATCCCGCGGTTGCAGGGGATGCCGGCTTTTTCCGCCAGTTCGGTGCTGGGGCGAATGCCGGCGGCCATCACCACCAGGTCGGCGGGGATGATGTCGCCGTTCTTGAACTGCACCGAACCTACGCGGCCATTGCCGGCGTCATGCAAGGCCTGGGTCTGTTCGCTGAGGCGAAAATGCAGGCCGCGGGCTTCCAGGGCCGTTTGCAGGAGTTGGCCGCTGGTCTTGTCCAGTTGCCGTTCCAACAGCCATTCACCGATGTGCACCACGGTGACGTGCATGCCGCGCAGCATCAGGCCGTTGGCGGCTTCAAGGCCGAGCAGGCCGCCGCCGATGACCACGGCGTGCTTGTGGGTCTTGGCGGTGTCGATCATCACCTGGGTGTCGGCGATGTCGCGGTAGCCGATCACGCCCTGCAGGGTATTGCCCGGGATCGGCAGGATGAACGGGGTCGAGCCGGTAGCGATCAGCAGGCGATCGTATTCGGCCTCGCTGCCGTCTTCGGCAATGACCCGGCGTTTGATCCGGTCGATCTCCACCACTTTACGGTTGAGCAGCAGTTTGATGTTGTTGTCCAGGTACCAGTCCAGGTCGTTGAGCACGATCTCTTCGAAGGTCTGTTCGCCGGCCAGTACCGGGGACAGCAGGATGCGGTTGTAGTTGGTATGGGGTTCGGCGCCGAAGACCGTGATGTCGTACAGCTCATTGCTCAGCTTGAGCAGTTCTTCCAGGGTGCGGACCCCGGCCATGCCGTTGCCGATCATCACCAGTTTGAGTTTTTTCATCAGGTTCTCCGGGGAGCTCAGACCCGCCTCATCAGGGCTTTTCAGGTCTTGCTCGACAAATTTTGCGCAAACAAAAAAAGGCGTCCCGCCAGTTACCTGGCGAGGACACCTTTGTCCTTGTCCCGTTCTCTCGGGCAGCGCAGCCTTCGTCGTTGAAGGTTGGCCTTTATGTTAGTTGAGAGAAGTAATGCAATGGTTGTGCCAAGTTGCGCAAAGTCCGGTATTACCGGGCCGTGGGCAGGCATTCAGGATCAGCTTTGATTTTTCTGCACCGATTCGAGGCGGGGCGCCCGGTCGTGGGGCATATAGCTCCCTCGCCACAGGTATTGTGATCACTTCAGGATGAGTGAAACACCAAAATCAGCAGCACCAGATTCACCACCAACGACACCAGCGCCAACGTCCGCCAAACCTTCAACGGCTCCCGTTCCAGCAAGGGCCTTGGCCGCACGCTCAAGCTGCGCCGCTCGCCCTGTTCCAGCAGCAGCAACCATTCTTCCGCCGTTTCAAAGCGCTGCGCCGGATCCGCCGCCACGGCGCGCTCCAGGCTTTGCGCGATCCATTCCGGCAGGTCGGGTCGGTAGCGACTGGCGCTGACCGGCACGCCAAAGCGGGGACGCTGGAACGCTTCGATTTCGCCGTAGGGATAGTGCCCGGTGAGCAGGAAATACAAGGTCACGCCGACCGCATACAGATCCTGTTGCGGAGTCGGCGCATCACCGCCAAAGGCTTCCGGTGCGATATAGCTTGGCGTTCCGGGCAGGGCAGAGGGCTGATCCTCGGACAGGCCGGGGCAATAGGCGAGACCGAAATCCAGCAGGCGCAACTCACCGTCGTCCCCCAGCAGCAGGTTCTCCGGCTTGATATCGCGATGCAGAATCTGTCGTCGGTGCAGCATGCCCACCGCCCGCAGCAGGCGTTCGGCCAGATCCTGCCATTGGGCGAACGGCAGCGCCCCGACTTTTTCCTGCAGTTGGGCCAGGGTCGATCCCGAATATTCGCGCATCACGTAGTACAAATGCTGACGCTGGCTGGCGGCATGAACCTCAGGGAAATGTCGTCCGGCGACGCGCTTGAGAAACCATTCCTCCGACAGCAACGCTTGCCCGGCCAGATGGTCGTCGCGCAACGCACCGGGCAAGGTTTTCAATAGCCAGGGTTGCTGCTGCCCGTCGCGAACCCGGTAAAGCAGCGACTGCTGGCTCTGGCCGAGGATCCCTTCGACTTCCCAGCCTTCGAAGGTCTGCCCTGGTTTGAGCGCTGGCGGCAGCGGCCATTGCTGCAAATGAATCAAGGCGTCGCCGATGCTGGTTTCTCCCAGGGCATCGACCCGCACCAGCAGGGCGCTGGCATTGTCCTGACTGCCGGCCAGGTGCGCCGCACTGACCAACGTCTGCGCGGCACTGTGCAGATCCGGTTGATCGCGCAGAATCGCCGCAATGGCGGTATCGCCCAGCACGGCCCAGATGCCATCGCTGAGCAGTGCAAAGCTCTCGTTGACGCGCAATTCGCCGTCGAGAAAATCCAGTACCAGGTGCTGATCCAGTCCCAGCGCCCGCTTGAGCACATGCTGCATGCCCGGTTGGTCCCAGACATGATCCTCGCTCACCCGTTGCAAGGTATCGGCGTGCCAGCGATAAACCCGGCAATCGCCGACATGGGCCAGGGTGAAACGCCTGCCGCGCATGACCAGCGCACTGACCGTGGTGAGCAGTGGTTGCCCGCCGCCGTTGGCCTGCAACCAGCGATTTTGTGCCAGCAACAGGCGATCCAGCGCCTGGGCGACACCCCAGGTTTCCGGGGTGGCGTAGTAGTCCAGCGCCAGCGCCTGCAAGGTCGAACGGGCGGCGAGGCCGCCATCGGCGCACTGGCTGACGCCGTCGGCGATGGCGAACAGATAGCCTTTGCTCGCCGCCAGCGCCGGGGTCGGAGTGACCAGGCGCAAGGCGTCCTGATTCTCCTCGCGAGGGCCAATGGCGCTCGCTTCGGCAAAACTCAGCTGCAGGCTCATTCAGCCCTCACACCCGTGCAGCGGTGACGGCGGCCGAACCCCAGGTGGTTCTCCAGCGACGTTTGACGCCATGCAGGCCGAACCAGGCAAGTACCCCGAGGCTGGCGAACAACCACAGCGCCAATTGATAGCTGCCGGTGCTTTGCTTGATCGCACCCATGCCGGCCGCCAGCGCAAAACCGCCGATACCGCCGGCCATGCCGATCAAACCGGTCATCACACCGATCTCCCGACGGAAACGCTGCGGGACCAACTGGAATACCGCGCCGTTGCCCGCACCCAGACCGAGCATGGTGCACACGAACAGTGCCAATGCCGCGTAGGAACTCGGCAGATTGAAACCCACCGCCGCAATGCAGATCGCTGCCAGGGTGTACATCACCAGCAGGGTGCGAATCCCGCCGAAACGGTCAGCCAGGGCGCCGCCCAACGGACGCATCAGGCTGCCGCCGAACACGCAGGCTGCGGTGTAATAACCGGCGGTCACCGGGTTCAGGCCGTATTGGTCGTTGAAGTAGCCAGGCAGCGCGCTGGCCAGGCCGATGAAACCACCGAAGGTGACGCTGTAGAAAAACATGAACCACCAGCTGTCGCGGTCGCCCAGGGCCTTGAAGTAGTCGGACACGGACTTGGCTTTCGGCCGTTCAGGCGCGTTTTTCGCCAGCCAGGCGAAGACGATGATGGTCAGGATCAGCGGGATCAGGGCGAAGCCGAACACGTTGCTCCAGCCAAACGCAGCGGCCAGGACCGGGGCGATCAGGGCGGCGAGCACGGTGCCCGAGTTGCCGGCACCAGCGATGCCCAGGGCCTTGCCTTGATGCTGCGGCGGGTACCATTGCGAGGCCAGCGGCAGCGCGACGGCGAAGGAGGCGCCGGCCATGCCGAGGAACAGGCCCAGCAGCAGCGCTTGTTCATAGCTGTGAATCCCGTGTTTCCAAGCGACGAACAGGGCGCAGATGACGATCACCTGGCCGATCAGCCCGGCGGTCTTAGGCGACAGGCGGTCAGCCAGCAGGCCCATGACAAAACGCAGTATGGCCCCGGCCAGGATCGGCGTGGCGACCATCAACCCGCGTTGTTGGGTGGTCAGTTGCAGGTCGGCGGCGATCTGCACTGCCAGTGGGCCGAGCAGGTACCAGACCATGAAGCTCAGGTCGAAATAGAGGAAGGCTGCGAACAGGGTCGGGGTATGGCCGGATTTCCAGAAGCTTGAATTCATCGCGCACCTCAGCTGTTAGTCGTCTCGAGAAGGAGTCATGAGCTTGCAAGTGGGGCGCCGCTACGGCCGCACCACCGGCCCCGGACTGTGGGGCCAAAACAAAAAAACGCCGCCACCCGATACGCCAGTAGCGAAGGGGGTGAGCGACGTCTTTGTCGTAGGTGGGGCAACCGCCGTTGGTTACCTGTGGTGATTACCTAGCGAGATCTGTGCCAACACCTTGATACCGAGTGTCGGCCATTCGCGAGCAGGCTCGCTCCCACAGGTTTTGTGGCAATTCAAGATGTTGTGAGCGACACAAAACCTGTAGGAGCGAGGCTTGCCCGCGAAGGCGTCCTTCAGCCAAGCAACTCACTCATGGCAATAATCTGCTCCGCCACCTGAATCAACTTCTGCTGGCGGCTCATGGCCTGGCGGCGCATCAGGGTGTAAGCCTCTTCTTCGTTGCAATCCTTCATCTTCATCAGCAGCCCCTTGGCCAGCTCGATGCGCTTGCGCTCGGCCAGTTGCTGGTCCCGGGCGTGCAGTTGCGCACGCAGGGCCTGGTCGCTTTCAAAGCGCGCCATGGCCACGTCGAGAATCGGTTGCAAGCGTTGGGCGTGAATGCCTTCGACTATGTAGGCGCTGACCCCGGACTTGATCGCCCGGCGCATCACATCGGGGTCATGCTCGTCGGTAAACATCACGATCGGCCGCGGTTGGTCGCGGCTGACCAGCACCACTTGCTCCATCACATCGCGACTCGGTGACTCGGTATCGATCAGGATCACGTCCGGACGCACCGTTTCGACGCGTGCGGGCAGGTCGATGGTCAGGCCGGATTCGTCGATCACCTCGAACCCGGCTTCGGTCAGGGCCGCCTTGAGGCGACCGACTTTTTTCGCGGTGTCGTTGATCAGCAGGATTCGCAACATATTTGCAGTCTCCTGTCAGCGGCTGGCGAAAAGGGGCGAGCTGTCGCTCATGGCGTGCAGCTTGAAACTGCGGGCATAACCGCCTGGGTCCGAACCGTCCCAGACCTTGCCGTCGATCAACTGGCTGCAGCGCATCGACTGGCTCCCGGCAGCAACACCGACTGCGGTGGCGGCCTCTCGATACAAGTCTAGTTGCTGCACCTGACCGGCCACTGCGAGGTAGTCCGGGTCGTCGCGCAACAAACCCCAGCGGCGGAACTGGGTCATGAACCACATGCCGTCGGACAGATAAGGCAGGTTGACCTCGCCAGCGCCATGCAAGCGCAGTGCGTGCGGGTCCTGCCAGCGATTGCCGAGGCCATCGGCATACTCGCCGAGCAAGCGCGGTTCGATGCAGTCCAGTGGCGCGTCCAGGTATTGCGCTGCGCTGAGCAATTGCGCGGTGCTGCGGCGATTCTCGGTGCTGGCTTCGATGAAGCGGCTGGCCTCCAGAATCGCCATCACCAGTGCCCGGGCGGTGTTGGGGTATTGCTCGACGAAGGCGCGGGTGCAGCCGAGGACTTTCTCCGGGTGGTCGGGCCAGATGGTCTGGGTCGTCGCCAGGGTGAATCCGAGGTTCTGCTTCACTGCACTGGCGGACCAGGGCTCGCCGACGCAGAAACCGTCGATGCGCCCCGCCTGCAGGTGCGCGACCATTTGCGGCGGCGGCACCACCACGCTGTCGACGTCGTGCAGCGGGTGGATGCCTTGGCTGGCCAGCCAGTAATACAGCCACATGGCGTGGGTTCCGGTCGGGAACGTCTGGGCAAACGTCAGTTTTGGGCGACTTTGGTGCACGTGTCGGTCCAGTGCTTCAGGACTGGTCACGCCCTGGGCCTGCAGACCATGGGACAGGTTGATGCTCTGGCCGTTCTGGTTCAGGCCCATCAGCACGGCCATGTCGGTCGCCGCCACCCCGCCGATCCCCAGGTGGACCGCGTAAATCAACCCGTACAGGCTGTGAGCGGCATCGAGTTCACCGCTGACCAGTTTGTCCCGCAGATTGGCCCATGACGACTGGCGCTTGAGGTTCAGGGTCAGGCCGTAGGGCTGGGCGAAACCCTGGGTGGCCGCGACCACCACCGACGCGCAGTCGCTGAGGGCCATGAAGCCGAGGTTGATTTCGGTCTTTTCCGGGGCATCGCTGCCGTGGACCCAGGCCAGAGGGTTGGCTGCAATTTCAATCATCGATAAACACCTTCCATAAAAAAGCGTCGTACCGGGCCGCTTGCCGGAGCAAGGCCAGGTGACGACGCCGTTGTCTTTCGACTCATCCCGCCGTTGGCATGAGTGCTGATAGCGATGACGGTGCAAGGCATATGCCATCGCCGGCTGTTTTTGCGGCGTGCCTCGCCTGCGGCGCCGATGCCCGGCTATAATCGCCGCCTCATTTCGCCGCCAATCGAGTCAAAGCCGCCCATGTACAACTTGGCCCGTCAGTTGTTGTTCCAACTTTCCCCGGAAACCTCCCACGATCTGTCCCTGGACCTGATCGGCGCGGGCGGGCGTTTGGGCCTCAACGGCTTGCTGTGCAAGGCGCCGGCAAAAATGCCGGTGACCGTCATGGGCCTGGACTTCCCGAATCCGGTCGGGTTGGCAGCCGGCCTGGACAAGAATGGCGCGGCCATCGACGGTTTCGCTCAGCTGGGTTTCGGTTTCGTCGAAATCGGCACCATTACGCCGCGTCCGCAACCGGGCAACCCCAAGCCACGGATTTTCCGACTGCCGGAAGCAGAGGCGATCATCAACCGCATGGGTTTCAACAACCTCGGCGTCGATCACCTGTTGGCCCGCGTCGCAGCGGCCAAGTACAAGGGCGTGCTGGGCATCAATATCGGCAAGAACTTCGATACCCCGGTCGAGCGAGCGGTCGACGACTACCTGATCTGCCTGGACAAGGTTTACGCCCATGCCAGCTACGTGACGGTCAACGTCAGCTCGCCGAACACACCGGGCCTGCGCAGCCTGCAGTTCGGCGATTCGCTCAAGCAGTTGCTGGCTGACCTGGCCACGCGTCGCGCGGAACTGGCGCTGCGCCACGGCAAACATGTCCCGCTGGCGATCAAGATCGCGCCGGACATGACCGACGAAGAAACCGTGCAGGTCGCGCAAGCATTGATGGAAACCGGCATGGACGCGGTCATTGCCACCAACACCACCCTGAGTCGCGTCGGCGTCGAAGGCATGGAGTACGGTGACGAGGCGGGCGGTCTGTCCGGCGCACCGGTTCGCGAGAAGAGTACCCACACCGTTAAAGTGCTGGCGGCGGAATTGGCCGGTCGTTTGCCGATCATTGCCGTGGGCGGCATCACCGAAGGAAGGCACGCGGCCGAGAAAATCGCTGCGGGGGCGAGCCTGGTGCAGATTTACTCCGGCTTCATCTATAAGGGCCCGGCGCTGATTCGTGAGTCCGTGGACGCAATAGCAGCCCTGCGCTGAACCCATGTAGGAGCCGGCTTGCTGGCGATGGCGTCCTTGAGATCGCTATCGCCAGCAAGCCGGCTCCTACAGGGGAAGGTGTCTGGGGCCAGAGAGCAGGCATAAAAAGGGCTCCTCGAGGGAGCCCCTGGGCCGGAGCCCGCCGCCCGGATGGGGCGTGCGTGGTAAGTCGTTACGTAATCAGATTGTCGTGTCGGAGTGTTGTGCCCTGTGTTAGCCGACGGCGTGAAGTTCGTTGAGTCTGTGGATTCCCGCAGTGCCGGTCATACCGTCCCAGTTGTCGCCGCGTCCTTCTCGCCAGCCGTTAATCCAGGCTTGGCGTACCGACGGTAGAGTAAATGGGCAAAGCTCACGGGATTTGCCACCAACGCCATATTGATATCCGCGCAAAAATGCTCTTTCCAACGGATCACGCTTAAGTCTTCTCATAGGGTGTTGCCCTCACTTGTTGACTGTATTTATCGCGTCGACCTCAATTGAGGTCTGGCAGAAAAAAAATCTGCCGTTGGGGCTCGCTGCCGGCGTCGCGAGCCAAGGTGTTGACGCCGTTGCGACGTCAACCTGTGTTGAGTTCTAACCAATGCGTCACATCGAGGGAATGATCGTTTTGTCATAAGGACGTAACGTTAAAGATGGTAAGGCGATAAGTAACACGATGTTTGTTCGCCGTTTATTGACCAAACCCCGGTATGATCGGCCCTGCGCTACATGATGGGGTTAATCCTTTGCTGAGAATGGCTCGCGTTTCCGCCGGCATTATTCGACGAAGGGTCAACTTATGACATTTTGTTGCACCAACTATTTTATCTACCCGTGCATCTAAGCTCTTTTGACCCGAGCAGCAGGGGTGGGACGGCACACCTTCGTGCCACGCGGGCGCTCTTTTAGAAAAGCGCCTGATTGAAAACCGGGCCGGCAATGCGTTGTCGGTCCACTCAGCTAAAGGTTCTGGAATTCCCATGTCCGATCGTTTCGAACTCTTCCTCACTTGCCCCAAAGGCCTTGAAGGCCTGCTTATCGAGGAAGCCGTCGGGCTTGGCCTTGAAGAAGCGCGTGAGCACACCTCTGCCGTGCGCGGCATGGCGACCATGGAAACCGCTTATCGCCTGTGCCTGTGGTCGCGTCTGGCGAACCGGGTCCTGCTGGTGCTCAAGCGTTTCCCGATGAAGGATGCCGAAGACCTCTACCACGGTGTGCTCGATATCGAGTGGCAAGACCACATGCTCAATGACGGCACCCTGGCCGTTGAGTTCAGCGGTCACGGCTCGGGCATCGACAACACCCACTTCGGCGCCTTGAAGGTAAAGGATGCCATCGTCGACAAACTGCGCACCCCCCAGGGCGACCGTCCGTCCATCGACAAGCTCAATCCGGACCTGCGCATTCACCTGCGCCTGGATCGCGGCGAAGCGATTCTCTCCCTCGACCTCTCCGGCCACAGCCTGCACCAGCGCGGCTACCGCCTGCAGCAAGGCGCGGCACCGCTGAAGGAAAACCTGGCGGCCGCGATCCTGATCCGTTCCGGCTGGCCGCGCATTGCAGCCGAAGGTGGCGCCCTGGCTGACCCGATGTGCGGTGTCGGTACTTTCCTGGTCGAAGCGGCGATGATCGCTGCCGACATGGCACCTAACCTGCGCCGCGAACAGTGGGGCTTCACCGCCTGGCTGGGTCACGTGCCGGCGCTGTGGAAAAAACTTCACGAAGAAGCCACTGAGCGTTGCGCGGCCGGCCTGGCCAAGCCACCCCTGTGGATTCGCGGCTACGAAGCCGACCCGCGCCTGATTCAACCGGGCCGCAACAACGTCGAGCGTGCCGGCCTGAGCGAGTGGATCAAGATCTACCAGGGCGAAGTCGGCACCTTCGAGCCGCGTCCGGACCAGAACCAGAAAGGCCTGGTGATCTGCAACCCGCCGTACGGCGAACGTCTGGGTGACGAGGCGAGCTTGCTCTATCTCTACCAGAACCTCGGCGAACGTCTGCGTCAGGCCTGTCTGAACTGGGAAGCCGCGGTCTTCACCGGCGCCCCGGAGCTGGGCAAGCGCATGGGCATCCGCAGTCACAAACAATATTCGTTCTGGAACGGCGCCTTGCCGTGCAAATTGTTGCTGATCAAGGTCACGCCGGACCAGTTCGTCACCGGCGAGCGTCGCACCCCGGAACAGCGTCAGGTCGAGCGCGAGCAAGCGCAAGTAGAGGTCGCCGCGGACGATGTGGCGCCGGGCAAGTACGAGAAGTACAACAAGAACGGCAACCCGATCAAACCGGCACCGGTGGTGGTCGAGCAACCGCGCTTGAGCGAAGGCGGGCAGATGTTCGCCAACCGCCTGCAAAAAAACCTCAAGGCCCTGGGCAAATGGGTCAAGCGTGAAGGCATCGACTGCTACCGCGTCTATGACGCCGACATGCCGGAATACTCCATGGCCATCGACCTGTATCAGGATTGGGTCCACGTCCAGGAATACGCCGCGCCGAAATCCATCGATCCGGAAAAAGCCTCGGCGCGCATGTTCGATGCCCTCGCGGCCATTCCCCAGGCGCTGAACATCGACAAGAGCCGCGTGGTGGTCAAGCGTCGCGAGCGTCAGAGCGGCACCAAGCAGTACGAGCGCCAGGCGGCCCAGGGCAAGTTCGTCGAAGTCAATGAAGGCGGCGTGAAGCTGCTGGTCAACCTCACCGACTACCTCGACACCGGGCTGTTCCTCGACCACCGGCCGATGCGCATGCGAATCCAGAAAGAGGCGGCCGGCAAGCGCTTCCTCAACCTGTATTGCTACACCGCGACCGCCAGTGTCCACGCCGCGAAAGGCGGTGCGCGCAGCACCACCAGCGTCGACCTGTCGAAAACCTACCTGGACTGGGCACGTCGCAACCTGTCGCTCAACGGCTTCTCCGACAAGAACCGCCTGGAGCAGGGCGACGTGATGGCCTGGCTCGACGCCTGCCGTGACGAGTACGACCTGATCTTCATCGATCCGCCGACCTTCTCCAACTCCAAGCGCATGGAAGGGATCTTCGACGTGCAGCGTGACCAGGTGCAATTGATCGACCTGGCCATGGCGCGTCTGGCACCGGGTGGGGTGTTGTACTTCTCCAACAACTTCCGCAAGTTCACCCTGGAGGAGAACCTCACCGAGCGTTACGCGGTCGAGGAAATCACCGCCCAGACCATCGATCCGGATTTCGCCCGTAATGGCAAGATCCACCGCGCCTGGAAAATCACCGCTCGTTGACGCTTGAAAATGTTGGATCCACAGAGCCTTGATTTTAAAAGGCTCTTGGTTTCCTTCAATACTGGTGAAATTAGTGGCTAATAGCTATAACTCAAGGTAGCCATCGCGCTTTCCCGCACCTGGCGTTTTGAGTTGCATCTATGTCGCTGAACGCCGTGCGCCCGAAGATCCTGGGGTTTATCAGTGAAGACGTCTCGGCCTGGCTGGTCCCGCTGCTGGTGTTGCTTGTCGGCGGGATTCTCACCGGATTGCTGGCCTGGTCGACACTCAATCTGTTTCACCAACAATTGCGGCAACGCTTCCAGCTGCTGGCCAGCGAGCGTTACAGCCGAATCGAAGAACGCCTGGAAGATCAGGAGCAGCGCCTAGATGGCCTGCGCCGGTTCTTCGCCAATTCCGACTCGGTGTCCCGTGAGGAATTCGACGGCTATACCCAACCTTTGCTGCATCGAACCCAGGCGTATTCGTTCGCTCGGCGGGTGACTGCTGCCGAACGATCGGAGTTCGAGCGCCAGGCCGGCTTCAGCCTGCGTGAGCTCAATGCCGACGGTCAGTTGCAGCGGGCGGGGGAACGGGATGAGTACGTGGTGGTGCTCTATAGTCAGACCCAAAGCAAACTCGGCTCGCCACTGGGCTATGACTTGCTGGCCCAACCCTTGCGTCGCTCCACGCTTGAGCGGGCGGACGCGCTTGGCAGTATGGCGGTGTCGCAGCCGATGCATCTGGTCAATGTCGAACCGGCTTTCGCGCGTGGCGTGTTGCTGGTGGCGCCGGTGACCGGGCGCAACAGTCCGGGCACGGCGGCAGCCAAACCCTTCGGCTATGTGATAGCGGTGATCAGCATGCGGCAGTTGCTGGCGGACGGATTGCCGGAGGCCGATGATGATTATCTCTCGGTTCGTATCTTCGACTTGTCCATCGACGATCAGCGCGAAGTGCTTTTCGAATCGTCCAACACGCCGGCTACCAGTGAGTTGGCTGCGACCCGCCTGCTGCAAATGGCCGACCGCCACTATCAAGTCGACATAATGCCCAGCGAGGCCTTTGTGCAGGCCAACCATTCTTCGGTGACCAGCCTGGTGGTGCTGGGCAGTTTGCTCAGTGTGTTGCTCAGTGCCTTGTTGTACGTGCTGGTCAGTCAGCGTCAACGAGCGCTGCAGATGGTCGAACAGCGGACCCGGGAACTGCGCGCCCGCGAACAGGAGCTGCGCGGCACCCATGGCCAGTTGCGCGGGGTGCTGGATGCCGCGACGCAGGTGGCGATCATCTCCACCGACCTGCGGGGCATCATCAGCACGTTCAACGCCGGTGCGGAGCAGATGCTCGGCTATACCAGCGCGCAAGTGGTGGGCCATATGACCCTGGAGAACCTGCACCTGCCCCGAGAACTCCTGGCGCGCTCGGCGGAATTGAGCGCGCGTTATGGCAAGCCGATTCCGACCTGCCAGGCGATGTTGGTCGAGGGTGGCGAGGAGGGCGGTCACGAAGCGCGGGAGTGGACGCTGCTGCGCAGCGATGGCAGCCACCTGACAGTGAACATGCTGGCCACCCCGGTGCTCGACGAGCAAGGGCTGTGGGTCGGCCACCTGGCGATCTGCATCGACATCACCGAGCGCAAACGGGTTCACGAGGCCCTGGCGGCCCGGGATCTGTTGCTGAAGAAACTCAGCGCCCATGTGCCTGGCGGCATTTACCAATTCAAGATGGAGTTCGACGGGCGCTTCAGTGTGATCTACGCCAGCGACGGTATCCGCGAGATCTACGAGCTGGAGCCGGACGTGTTGTTGCTCAATGCCGAAGCAATTTTCACCCGGATTCATCCCCAGGACACTACCCGGGTCCGCGCCTCGATCCGCGCGTCGGCGGACACCCTCAGCCCCTGGCGTGAGGAATATCGCGTGCAGCTGCCCGTGCGCGGCCTGCGTTGGGTCCGTGGCGAGGCGACCCCGGAGGAGCTGCCCGGCGGCGGAGTGCTCTGGCATGGCTACGTCTCGGACATTTCCGACCTGAAACGGGTGGAGGAAGAGTTGCGGGCGCTATCGGTCACGGACGCCCTGACCGGGATCCACAACCGCCGTTATTTCCAGGAGCGCCTGACCACCGAAATGGCCCGGGTCGAGCGCGGTGGCGGCCAATTGTCGGTGATCATGCTCGATATTGACCACTTCAAGCGCATCAACGATCAACATGGCCACGCCGTAGGCGATCGGGTATTGCAGGCAGTCTGCGAGCGCATCGGTCATCGGTTGCGGCGCACCGATGTGTTTTGTCGCCTCGGTGGCGAGGAGTTCATGGTGCTGTGCCCGGATATCGACGGTGAAAGGGCCCAAGTGCTGGCGCTGGAGTTGTGGCATGGGTTGCGCAGCTCACCGATCGACGACGTCGGATTTGTCACCGCGAGTTTCGGTATTGCCAGCTGGCGAGCGGGAGAGGGCGCGGATGCGCTGCTGCTGCGGGCGGACTCGGGGGTGTATGCGGCGAAACAGGCCGGCAGGGATCGGGTTGTAAGCGAGATGAATTAAGGCTGTACGCATACCCCCTGTAGGAGCGAGCTTGCTCCTACACAGGGGGCCTGTGGTGTTCATTGGATCTTCTTACAACACCGAAGCCGTTTCCGGCTGTTTCGGCTGGCGATACAAGTCCAGCAGCACCTGATCCAGCACCGAGGAGGCGCCAAACGGTGCCTTGTCGTTGAGGATCGCCACCACCGCCCAGGTATTGCCATTGATGTCGCGGCTGTAGCCGGCAATTGCCCGAACGGTATTCAGGGTGCCGGTCTTGACGTGGGCTTCACCGCGCATGGCGGTGGTCTTCAGGCGTTTGCGCATGGTGCCGTCGGTGCCGGCAATCGGCATCGAGCTGATGAACTCGGCCGAATACGGGCTTCTCCAGGCCGCTTGCAGCATCCCGGCCATTTCCCGGGCACTGACTCGTTCGGCGCGGGACAGGCCTGAGCCGTTCTCCATCACCAGGTGCGGCGCGGTGATGCCTTTCTTCGCCAGCCATTGGCGTACCACGCGCTGGGCGGCCTTGGCGTCGTCGCCGTCGGCGTCGGTGCGGTACCTCTGGCCAAGGCTCAGGAACAACTGCTGGGCCATGGTGTTGTTACTGTATTTGTTGATGTCGCGGATGATTTCCGCCAGATCCGGCGAGAAGGCGCGCGCCAAAACCTTGGCGTTTTTCGGCGTTGGCGCCAGCACATCCCTGCCCTGGATGCTGCCGCCCAGCTCCTTCCAGATCGCCCGCACCGCACCGGCGGTGTAGGTCGCGTGGTCGAGCAGCGACAGGTAAGTCTGGGAGCTGCAGCCCTCGCCCAACTGGCCGCCGACGGTCACGGTCACGCTGCCATCGGCCTGGGTGACAGGGTTGTAGCGCACGCCACCGGTGCATTGCTTGGAGTTGACGGCCTTGACCTGGTTTTCGATGCGGATGCTGGCGATCGGCGGTTCCACCGACACCAGCACCCGGCCGTTGTCGTTACGCGCCACAAAACGCAGGGCCTTGAGGTTGACCAGCAGCGAGTCGGGCTTGACCAGGAACGGTTTGTTCTCGTCATTGCCGTCGTCGTTGAACTCGGGCAGTTGCGGTTGCATGAAGAAGTTGCGGTCCAGCACCAGGTCGCCGGTGACTTGCGTCACGCCGTTGGCGCGCAGGTCGCGCATCAGCAGCCAGAGTTTTTCCATGTTCAGCTTGGGGTCGCCGCCACCCTTGAGGTAGAGGTTGCCGTTGAGAATGCCACCGCTGAGGGTGCCGTCGGTGTAGAACTCGGTTTTCCACTGGTGGTTCGGGCCGAGCATTTCCAGGGCCGCGTAAGTGGTGACCAGTTTCATGGTCGAGGCCGGATTGACCGAGACGTCAGCGTTGTAAATGGTCGGGGTGCCAGGGCCGTTGAGCGGGATCATCACCAGCGACAGGGCGTTGTTCGGCATTTTGCTGGCCTTGATGGCCTTTTCGACGTTGGGCGACAGACCGGTGTTGATCGGCGCGGCGCAGACAGGGAAGGCCAGGGGAAGGAGCAGACCGGCCAGCAACAATGGGCGCAAAGACTTGATCATGTGCAATAAAACCCTACAGGCGAGGGGAAAAAAACGAGGGCATGAAAATGAATTCCCTCAGTGGTCATGAAAGTGTCGGCATTATGCCCCAAGGTGTATCGGCTTGTGCCGTGCCCTGGCCTTCAAATCCGCTATTTTTTTACCGACGGTAGGCGTGGCGCCGTCGAGAGACGGGCAATCGGCGTCTTAAACTGCTAAAGTGCCGCCCGTTATTACTTATGAGGATTGTTCCAATGGCGACTAACCGTTCCCAGCGTCTGCGCAAAAAATTGTGCGTCGATGAATTTCAAGAGCTGGGTTTCGAGCTGAACCTGGATTTCAAAGAAGATTTGGCTGATGAAGCCATTGATGCTTTCCTCGACGCGTTCCTCAAAGAAGCCATGGAAGCCAACGGCCTGGGCTATGTTGGCGGCGACGACTTCGGTCTGGTTTGCCTGCAGAAGCGTGGCTCGGTGTCCGAAGAGCAGCGTGCTGCCGTTGAAGCCTGGCTCAAGGGCCGCAGCGAACTGACCGAAGCAACCGTCAGCCCGCTGATCGACGTCTGGTACCCGGAAAAGCCGATCAATCCGGTAGCTTGATGTTGTAAAAAAACGGCGGCCCAAGGGTCGCCGTTTTTTTATGTGTTTTTTGTAGGAGCGAGCTTGCTCGCGAAGGACGTCAACGATAACGCGTTCATCCTGAATAAGCGCGTCGCCCTTGAGACCTTCGCGAGCAAGCTTGCTCCTACAGGGCCTTACGCCAATTCAGGATCACCAACGTCAACACCCCCGCCACAATCCCCCAGAATGCCGAACCGATGGAAAACAGCGTCAACCCCGACGCCGTGACCATGAAGGTGATCAGCGCCGCTTCCCGTTCCTGCGCTTGTGCCATGGCAATGCTCAAGCCATTGATGATCGAGCCGAACAGCGCCAGCGCGGCAATCGACAGCACCAACTCTTTGGGCAGCGCGGCAAACAGCGCCGCCAAGGTTGCGCCGAACACCCCGGCGATGCCGTAGAAAATCCCGCACCAGACCGCTGCCGTGTAGCGCTTGTTGCGATCCTCATGGGCATGGGGCCCGGTGCAGATCGCCGCGCTGATGGCCGCCAGGTTGATCCCGTGGGAGCCAAACGGCGCCAGCAGCAACGAGGCAATGCCGGTGGTGGTGATCAGTGGCGAAGCCGGCACGGTGTAGCCGTCGGCGCGCAAAACGGCGATACCCGGCATGTTCTGCGAAGTCATCGCCACCACGAACAGCGGGATACCGATGCTGATGGTCGCGGCCAGGGAGAAGTGCGGGGTAGTCCAGACCGGCGTCGCCAGTTCCAGATGGAAACCGCTGAAATCCAGCAACCCCATGAACCCCGACAGCGCCGTGCCGATCAGCAATGCCGCCAGCACCGCATAACGCGGTGACAGGCGCTTGACCAGCAGATAAGTGAAAAACATCCCCAGCACCAGCGCGGTGCGATGTTGCGCGGCGACAAAGATTTCGCTACCGATCTTGAACAGAATCCCGGCCAGCAAGGCCGCGGCCAACGAGGCCGGAATCTTTTTCACCAGGCGTTCGAAGCTGCCGGTCAAACCGCAGGCCGTCACCAGCACCGCGCAAGTGATGTAGGCGCCGATGGCTTCGCTGTAGCTCACGCCGCCCAGGCTGGTGATCAGCAAGGCGGCGCCGGGGGTCGACCAGGCGATGGTGATTGGTGTGCGATAGCGCAAGGACAGGCCGATCGAGCACACCGCCATGCCGATCGAGATCGCCCAGATCCACGATGAAATCTGCCCGCTGGTCAGGCCCGCCGCTTGCCCGGCCTGGAACATCAGCACCAGGGAGCTGGTGTAGCCGGTCATCATCGCGATGAAGCCGGCGACGATGGCCGAAGGTGACGTGTCGGCCAGGGGGCGGAGCTGGGTGTGGGTGGCGTCGGTCATGACAGCGGTGTTCCTTATACGTACGAAAATATCCGTAGCAACGCAGCCCCCCTGCAGGAGCCGGCTTGCTGGCGATGGTGTGTCGGCTGACATAGATGTATCTGACCCACAGTGGGACTTCGTTCAGGCGGCGGATCCTGTGATCAAGCCTAAACTCAAAAGTAACCAGTCGTTGCGATACAGCGAAGGTGCCAAACAGCCGTACAGTCGTGTTGCCACCATCCATTGTGTACAATCGCAGTGATTTTTAAGCGATACTTGCCAGTGACCCGCTGTGCCGTATTACAGTCACGGTCAATTCGCCGCCGTTCTCCCGACTCGAGTGCCCATGAACGAACAGTTGCAGCCCCTAAAGAAACAACCGCGCGCAGGCAAAGCCGGCCGCAGCGGTACCCAGGATGATATGGTCTACGCGCATATCTTCGAGGCCATCCTCGAACAGCGTCTGGCGCCCGGCACCAAGTTGAGCGAAGAAGCGCTGGGGGAAATTTTCGGGGTCAGCCGCACCATCATTCGCCGTGCGCTGTCGCGCCTGGCCCATGAAGGCGTGGTGCTGCTGCGTCCGAACCGCGGCGCGGTCGTTGCCAGTCCGAGTGTCGAAGAAGCCCGCCAGGTGTTCCTGGCCCGGCGCCTGGTCGAACGTGCGATCACTGAACTGGCGGTTCAGCACGCCACCGCCGAGCAGATTGCCGAATTGCGCCAGATGGTCGACGACGAGCGCGACAGCTTTTCCCGTGGCGATCGGGGTGCCGGGATCCGTCTGTCGGGCGAATTCCATTTGAAACTGGCCGAAGCGGCGAAGAATGCCCCGCTGATCAGCTTCCAGCGCAGCCTGGTGTCGCAGACTTCGCTGATCATCGCCCAGTATGAAAGCGGCAACCGGTCCCACTGCTCTTACGACGAGCACACCCAATTGATCGACGCCATCGAAGCGCGCAACGGTGAGCTGGCGGTCGACCTGATGATGCACCACATGGATCACATCGACAGCAAACTCAACCTCGACGAAGAAAGTGCGTCGGATGATTTGCATGCGGTGTTCTCGCATTTGCTGCAGACCAAGAAGCCGGGGCGTTCGCCAGCGAAAATCTGATGGACCGAGGCGACCCAATCGCTGGCAGGCCAGCTCCCACAGTGATTGGTGGTGCCCACACTATTTGCGGTATATCCAAAAACCTGTGGGAGCTGGCCTGCCAGCGATATCGATCTGACAGGCAATAAAAATCCCCCGGGCTGAAAAGCTGCGGGGGATTTTTTATGCCCGGAATAACCTAGCGCTGATGCACCTGATTCCCCGCCGCATAAGTCTGCAGAACAGTCCGGTCATCCCCCAGCGTCATCAACACAAACAACGTCTCGGCGATGTTATTGGTTTGCTTCAAGCGATAGCTCAGCAATGGCGTGGCGTTGTAGTCCAGCACCAGGAAGTCCGCATCGGTGCCCGGTTGCAGGGTGCCGATCTTGTCCTCCAGGCGCAGCGCGCGGGCGCCGCCGAGGGTTGCCAGGTACAGCGATTTGAACGGGCTCAGTCGCGCCCCTTGCAGCTGCATGACCTTGTAAGCTTCGTTCAAGGTTTGCAGGAGCGAGAAGCTGGTGCCACCACCGACATCCGTCCCCAGGCCGACATTCAGTTTGTGCTTCTCGGCCATCGGCAGGTTGAACAGGCCACTGCCGAGGAAGAAATTCGAGGTCGGGCAGAAGGCGATGGCCGAACCGGTTTCCGCCAGCCGCGCGCATTCGTCGTCGCACAGGTGCACGCCGTGGGCGAACACCGAGCGCTCGCCGAGCAACCGGTAGTGATCGTAGACGTCCAGGTAGCCCTTGCGCTCCGGGAACAGTTCCTTGACCCACTCGACTTCCTTGAGGTTTTCGCTGATGTGGGTCTGCATGTACAGATCGGGGTATTCACCCAGCAACTGGCCAGCGAGGGTCAGTTGTTCCGGGGTACTGGTCGGTGCAAAACGCGGGGTGACCGCATAGTGCAGGCGGCCCTTGCCGTGCCAGCGCTCGATCAGCGCCTTGCTTTCGACATAGCTGGATTCGGCGGTGTCGGTCAGATAGTCCGGCGCGTTGCGGTCCATCATCACCTTGCCGGCAATCATCCGCAGGTCCAGTTGCTCGGCGGCCTCGAAGAACGAGTTCACCGATTGCGGATGCACGCTACCGAAGACGAGGGCGGTGGTAGTGCCGTTACGCAGCAGTTCCTTGATGAAAATGTCCGCGACTTCATCGGCGTGGGCCTTGTCGGCGAACTGGCTTTCGCAGGGGAAGGTGTAAGTGTTGAGCCAGTCCAGTAGTTGCTCGCCATAGGCGCCGACCATGCCGGTTTGCGGCAGGTGAATGTGGGTGTCGATGAAACCGGGGGTGATCAGCGCATCCTGGTAATGGGTGATCTGGATGTCGGCTGGCAGGGTCGGCAGCAGTTCGCTGGCGTGGCCGACGGAGATGATCTGGCCATTATCGACCACCAGCAGGCCATCCTCGAAATACTCGTAGGAGGCTTCGATACCCACCTCGGCGGGGTCGGCGATGCTGTGCAGGATGGCGGCGCGGTAGGCTTTGCGAGTCAGGGGCATTGTCGTTCTCAATTCGTCTAATCAGTTCAAGGCTTGGCTGCGGCGTGAAGCAGGCAGCAGTTTGGCGATCGATGATCCGGCGCTGGCAGTGTGCTGGCCGAAATCGGCGTTATAGGTGGCGATGATTTCGCCGGCGATGGAGATGGCGATTTCCACCGGCAACTTGCCTTTGACTTCGCCGATGCCCATCGGGCAGCGCATGCGCTGCAGCACGGCGTTGTCGAAGCCACGCTCACGCAGGCGGTGTTCAAACTTCACCCGCTTGGTCTTCGAACCGATCAGGCCGAAGTAGGCGAAGTCGTTGCGCTTGAGGATCGCGGCGGTGAGTTCCAGATCGAGCTGGTGGTTGTGGGTCATGACGATGCAATAGCTGCCGGCGGGCAAGTCGTCGATTTCGTCTACCGGTTCTTCGCTGACAATCTTGCGAACGCCGTGGGGGATCTGGTCCGGGAACTCCGCTTCCCGGGAGTCGATCCAGCGCACCCGGCAGGGCAGGCTGGCGAGCAGCGGCACCAGCGCCCGGCCGACGTGGCCGGCACCGAACACGGCGATCTGCGCCTGGACCTGGCCCATCGGTTCGAACAGCAACACGGTGACGCCGCCACAGCACTGGCCGAGGCTGGCGCCGAGGCTGAAGCGTTCCAGATGGGTGTCCTGCCTGCCGCTGGCAAGCATCTCGCGGCCGATCTGCATGGCCTTGTATTCCAGGTGCCCGCCTCCGATGGTGTCGAACGCCTGGGTGGCGCTGATGACCATCTTCGAACCGGCATTGCGCGGCGTCGAGCCGAGCTCTTCGATGATGGTTACCAGCACGCAGGGTTCACCCTTGGATTGCAGGTCGGCGAGGGCGTCGATCCAGTTGTACATGTTTCACCTCAACATTTCTGTTGTCTGTTCGGGCCTCATCGCCAGCAGGCTAGCTCCCACATTGTTTTGTGGTGTCCACACATGTTGGATTCCCCACGAAGCCTGTGGGAGCTAGCCTGCTAGCGATCGGCCGCGCCTCGGTATCAAAGCGAAGCCAACTCAACTTCGGTTTCGGCAACCTTCGCCGCCGTCGACTGCCGCATCTGCTCACACCCCCACAACACCCGCTCCGGTGTCGCCGGTGCATCGATCTTCGGTTGATGCCTGTAATCCCCCAAACTCGCCACCGCATCCTTGATCGCACACCACGCCGCAATGCCCAGCATGAACGGCGGCTCACCCACCGCCTTGGAATGGAACACCGTGTCTTCCGGGTTCTTGCGGTTTTCCACCAGCTTCACCCGCAGGTCCAGTGGCATGTCCGCCACCGCCGGGATCTTGTAGCTGGCCGGGCCGTTGGTCATCAGCTTGCCCTTGTTGTTCCACACCAGCTCTTCCATGGTCAGCCAGCCCATGCCCTGGATGAAACCGCCCTCGACCTGGCCGATGTCGATGGCCGGGTTCAATGAGTCGCCGACGTCGTGAAGAATGTCGGTGCGCAGCATCTTGTACTCGCCGGTCAGGGTGTCGACGATCACCTCGGCGCACGCCGCACCAAACGCGTAGTAGTAAAACGGCCGGCCACGGGCCTGGCTGCGGTCGTAGTAGATTTTCGGGGTCTTGTAAAAGCCGGTGCTCGACAGTGACACCTGGGCGAAATACGCCTGCTGGATCAGCGATTCGAAGGTCAGGATGTGATCGCGGACCCGCACGTGACCGTTGTGGAATTCCACGTCCTCTTCGCTGACCTTGTATTGCCGCGCGGCGAATTCCACCAGGCGCTTCTTGATGATTTCAGCCGCATTCTGCGCCGCTTTACCGTTCAGGTCGGCGCCGCTGGAAGCCGCGGTCGGCGAGGTGTTCGGCACCTTGTCGGTGTTGGTTGCGGTGATCTGCACGCGGTCCATTTCCACCTGGAACACTTCGGCCACGACTTGTGCAACCTTGGTGTTCAGACCCTGGCCCATTTCCGTGCCGCCGTGGTTCAGGTGGATGCTGCCATCGGTATAGACGTGGATCAGCGCACCGGCCTGGTTAAGGAAGCTGGCGGTGAAGGAAATTCCGAATTTCACCGGCGTCAGTGCCAGGCCTTTTTTCAGGATCGGGCTGTTGGCGTTGTAGCGCCGGATCGCTTCGCGGCGCTCGGCATACTGGCTGCTTTCCTCCAGCTCGGCGGTCATTTCCTCGAGCATGTTGTGCTCGACGGTCTGGTAGTAATGGGTGACGTTGCGCTCGGTCTTGCCGTAGTAGTTGGCCTTGCGCACCGCCAGCGGATCGAGGGCCAGATGCCGGGCAATAGCGTCCATCACTTCTTCGATGGCGACCATCCCTTGCGGGCCGCCGAAGCCCCGATAAGCGGTGTTCGACGCGGTGTTGGTCTTGCAACGATGACCGTTGATGGTCGCATCGCCCAGGTAGTACGAGTTGTCGGCGTGGAACATCGCACGGTCGACAATCGATGCTGACAAATCGGGCGAACAGCCACAGTTGCCGGCCAGTTCCAGAGCAATCCCGTGAAGGCGACCGGTGCTGTCAAAGCCGACGTCATACTCGACGTAGAACGGGTGACGCTTGCCGGTCATCAGCATGTCTTCGACCCGCGGCAGGCGCATCTTGGTCGGCTGGCCGGTGAGGTGCGCGATCACCGCGCACAGGCACGCGGGGCTCGCCGCCTGGGTTTCCTTGCCGCCGAAACCGCCGCCCATGCGGCGCATGTCGACGACGATCTTGTTCATCGATACGTCCAGTACCTCGGCCACCAGCTTCTGCACTTCGGTGGGGTTCTGGGTCGAGCAGTAGACGATCATGCCGCCATCTTCCGTCGGCATGACAGAAGAGATCTGGGTTTCGAGATAGAAGTGTTCCTGGCCGCCGATATGCAATGTGCCCTGGATACGATGTTCGGCAGTCGCCAGCGCCCCAGCCGAATCGCCCCGCTGATGGGTGTGACTGTCGAGCACAAAGTGGCGCTTGCGCAACGCTTCGACCACGTCCAGCACCGGTTCGAGATCTTCGTACTCGATGATGGCGGCCATGGCGGCCTTGCGCGCGGTTTCCAGGTCTTTCGCGGCGACGGCGAGCACCGGCTGGCCGACGAATTGCACGTCATCGATGGCCAGCAGCGGATCACCCGGCAGCAACGGCCCGATGTCTTTCAGGCCCGGTACGTCTTCATGGGTGATGGCGATGCGCACGCCTTCAAAGGCGTAGCAAGGCTTGGTGTCGATGCTGATGATTTTCGCATGGGCGCGGTCCGACAGTCGTGCGTAGACGTGCAGCTGGTTGGGAAACTCCAGCCGGTCGTCGATGTACTGCGCTTCGCCGGACACATGCTTGGCCGCGCTGTCGTGCTTGACGCTGCGGCCGACACCGGTGGTCAGGTCCTTGGCGAACAGTTCAGCCAGTTCGGCCTGGGTCTTCTCTACGGCGTGATGATTAGACATAAGCGGTCACCCGGGTCTCGATGTGCGGCGTTTGCAATTCTATGAAGTATTTGCGCAGCAGGTTTTGCGCGCTGAGCAGGCGATATTCCTTGCTGGCGCGGAAGTCCGACAGCGGTGTGAAATCCTCGGCCAGTGCGGCGCAGGCCCGTTCGACGGTATCGTTGTTCCAGGTGGCGCCCAGTAACACGGCTTCACAGTGCTTGGCGCGTTTCGGGATGGCGGCCATGCCGCCAAACGCCACGCGAGCATCGGCAATCACACCGTTGTCGATGCGCAGGTTGAACGCGGCGCAGACCGCGGAAATGTCATCGTCCAGACGCTTGGACACCTTGTAGGCGCGGAACAATTGTTCGGCGCTGGCGCGGGGCACGATGATCTTCTCGATGAACTCGCTTTCCTTACGCGCGGTGACCCGGTAATCGATGAAGTAATCTTCCAGGGCCAGGGTGCGGCGGGTTTCGCCTTTGCAAAGGACAATCTGCGCGCCGAGGGCGATCAGCAGCGGCGGCGAGTCACCGATGGGCGAGGCGTTGCCGATGTTGCCGCCGAGGGTGCCCTGGTTGCGGATCTGCAAGGAGGCAAAGCGCTGCAGCAATTCGCCGAAGTCCGGGTATTCGGCTTTCAAGGCGTCGTAGCAATCGGAAAGGGCGGTGGCGGCACCGATTTCCAGGCGGTCGTCGAACACCTCGATGCGCTTCATCTCGGCGACGTTGCCGACATAAATCATCACCGGCAGGGTGCGGTGAAACTGTGTGACCTCCAATGCCAGATCGGTACCGCCGGCCAGCAGGCGCGCCTGTGGATAAGCGTCGTAGAGGTCGGCCAGGTCGGCGACGGTCAGCGGCACCAGGCAGCGCTTGTCGCCACTGTTGAGTTCGCCGATGTCGGTGGGGGCGATGGCCTTCAGGCGGGCGATGGTGTCGGCTTCGCGCGCATCGAATTGGTCCGGTTGTTTGCCGCAGCAGGACTGCGAGGCGGCTTCCAGGATCGGCCGATAGCCGGTGCAGCGGCACAGGTTGCCGGCCAGGGCTTCGTGAGCTTTATGGGCGTCCGGTTGATCGCTGTTCTTTTGCAGGGCGAACAGCGACATGACGAAGCCCGGCGTGCAGAAGCCGCATTGCGAACCATGGCACTCGACCATGGCTTTTTGCACACTGTGCAATTCGCCTTGGTGCTTGAGGTCCTCGACGCTGATCAGTTGTTTGCCATGCAACGACGAAACAAACGTCAGGCAGGAGTTGAGGCTGCGATAGCGAATGTGTTCACGGCCTTCGTCATCCGTTTGCAATTCGCCAACCACCACGGTGCACGCGCCACAGTCGCCGCTGGCGCAGCCTTCTTTGGTGCCGGGTTTGCCCACATGGTCGCGCAGGTAATTGAGCACGGTCAGGTTCGGGTCCAGGGCGTGCTCGCTACGGAGTTCCTGGTTAAGTAAAAACTGGATCACGGAAGGCCTCGCAGACTCATTATTGTTGTTAACCGACATGAACCGAATTTAGCAGGTCTGACTTTTCGGTCAATGATTTTCTGACTTAAAGGTCAGGAAATTATCAAATGTCGATCAACGACTGGTTTTCTTCAGTATTGACCCTCGTTCATCAGCCTGCTTTTTGCTTGAATCGTGCCAAAAACCACCGAGCGGGCACTCCGCCATGTCGTATCAATTGCGCTACACTGCGCCGCTTGTGCAAATCGAAGAGTTTGAAGGACAACCATGACGTTCAAGGCGCCGGACAGCCTCGCCGAGCAAATCGCTCACCACCTCGCCGAACGCATCATTCGCGGCGAAATGAAGCCCGGGGAGCGCATCCAGGAACAGAAGGTCACGCTGGCCCTCAATGTCAGCCGCGGTTCGGTTCGCGAAGCCTTGCTGATCCTCGAGCGCCGCCACCTGATCGCGATCCTGCCGCGACGGGGCGCCCATGTCACCGAGCTCACCGTGCACAAGGTGCAGAGCCTGTGCACGCTGATGAGCGAGTTGTACATCCTGCTCGGCAACGCCGTGGCCAGTGGCTGGCAAGTCCAGGCCGACATGGCGCCGTTCGTGCAGATCCAGCAGCGCCTGAGCGCCAGCTACGAACGCCAGGACATCCGCACGTTCGTCGATGACAGCTTCAACGTGATGCGCGCCGCGTACCCGTTCGCCAACAACCCTTACTTGCAGGAAACGGTCGAGAATCTGCAGCCGGCCATGAGCCGTGCGTATTTCCTCGCCCTGGACCAGCGAAAGGCGTCGATGAGCGAGTTCCTCGAGCTGTTCAATCATCTGCTCGCCGCCGTGCTGGCCCGTGACTTTGCGCAGATCCGCGTAGTGCTGACGGCGTATACCCAGCGCAGCTGCGATCTGGTGGTTTCCGCCCTGACGGACGTTTAAGCGTGCGGCTCAAGTGCATCAAACTGGCGGGGTTCAAATCCTTCGTCGACCCGACCACGGTGAACTTCCCCAGTAACATGGCGGCGGTGGTCGGGCCTAACGGTTGCGGCAAGTCGAACATCATCGACGCCGTCCGTTGGGTGATGGGCGAGAGCTCGGCCAAGAACTTGCGCGGCGAGTCGATGACCGATGTCATCTTCAACGGCTCCACCAGCCGTAAACCGGTGAGCCAGGCGAGTATCGAACTGGTGTTCGATAATTCCGATGGCACGCTGATTGGCGAATACGCCGCCTATGCGGAAATATCGATTCGCCGCAAAGTCACCCGCGACAGCCAGAACAGCTACTTCCTCAACGGCGCCAAGTGCCGTCGTCGTGATATTACCGACATCTTCCTCGGCACCGGCCTCGGCCCGCGCAGCTATTCGATCATCGAGCAGGGGATGATCTCCAAGCTGATCGAAGCCAAGCCGGAAGACCTGCGCAACTTCATCGAAGAGGCGGCGGGTATCTCCAAATACAAGGAGCGCCGGCGCGAGACCGAAAACCGCATCCGCCGTACCCACGAAAACCTCGCCCGCCTGACCGACCTGCGCGAAGAACTCGAGCGCCAACTCGAACGCTTGCACCGCCAGGCCGAGGCCGCGAAGAAGTATCAGGAGTACAAGGGCGAGGAGCGTCAGCTCAAGGCTCAATTGTCGGCCCTGCGCTGGCAGGCGTTGAACGAGCAGGTCGGCCAGCGCGAAGCGATCATCGGCACCCAGGAAATCACCTTCGAAGCCCTGGTCGCCGAACAGCGCAATGCCGATGCGGCGATCGAACGCCTGCGCGACGGGCACCACGACCTGTCCGAACGCTTCAATCTGGTGCAAGGGCGCTTCTATTCGGTCGGCGGCGACATCGCCCGGGTCGAGCAGAGCATCCAGCACGGACAGCAGCGCTTGCGCCAGTTGCAGGACGACTTGAAGGAAGCCGAGCGCGCGCGCCTGGAAACCGAATCGCACCTGGGTCATGACCGCACGCTGCTGCTGACCCTGGGTGAAGAGCTGGACATGCTCACCCCGGAACAGGAAGTCACCAGCGCCGCCGCCGAAGAAGCCGCCGCCGCGCTGGAAGAATCCGAAACCACCATGCACGGCTGGCAGGAGCAGTGGGACACCTTCAACCTCACGGCGGCCGAGCCCCGGCGCCAAGCGGAAGTCCAGCAGTCGCGGATCCAGCAGCTGGAAACCAGCATGGAGCGCCTGGCCGATCGGCAGAAGCGCCTAGGCGAAGAGCGCGCCTTGCTCTCGGCGGACCCGGAAGACGCGGCGATCATGGAGCTCAGCGAGCAGCTGGCCGCGAGTGAAGCGACCCTTGAAGACTTGCAGGCCAGCGAAGAGGCTCAGGTCGAACGCCTTGAGCAACTGCGTCAGGAATTGCAACAGGCGCTGACGGCGCAGCAGCAGGCCCAGGGTGATCTGCAGCGCCTCAATGGACGCCTCGCTTCCCTGGAGGCCTTGCAGCAAGCGGCCCTCGATCCTGGCACCGGCACCGCCGAATGGCTGCGCGAACAGCACCTGGCGGATCGCCCGCGCCTGGCCGAAGGCCTCAAGGTCGAGGCCGGTTGGGAGCTGGCGGTGGAAACCGTGCTCGGCGCCGATCTGCAAGCGGTGCTGGTGGACGATTTTGCCGATTTCGATCTGGCCGGGTTTGCCCAGGGCGATCTGCGCTTGCTCAGCCCCGCCAGCGATGGTGTGCGCATTGCCGGCAGCCTGCTCGACAAGGTCGAGGCACAGATCGATCTGGCGCCGTGGCTGGGGCAGGTCAAACCGGTCGACACTCTCGAACAGGCCCTGGCCCTGCGCAGTCAATTGAGCGCCGGCCAAAGCCTGATCAGCCGTGACGGCTACTGGGTCGGCCCACACTTTTTGCGAGTGCGTCGGGCCAGCGAAGCGGAAAGCGGCGTGCTGGCCCGCGGCCAGGAAATCCAGCGCCTGGGCCTTGAGCGCGAAGAGCGCGAAGCCACGGTGGAAACCCTGGAAACCCGTCTGCAAAACCTGCGGGCACAGCAACGCCAGCAGGAAAACGGTCGTGAACATCTGCGCCGTCTGCTGCAAGACGAAGCTCGGCAGCAGGGGGAATTGAAAGCCCAGTTGTCGGCCGGCAAAGCCAAGGTCGAACAGCTGACATTACGCCGTACCCGCCTGGACGAAGAACTGGTCGAGCTCGGCGAGCAACGCGCCCTGGAGCACGAAAACATCGGCGAAGCGCGCCTGCAACTGCAGGAAGCGCTCGACAGCATGGCGCTCGACACCGAGCAGCGCGAGTTGCTGCTGGCCCAGCGCGACAGCCTGCGCGAACGCCTTGATCGGGTGCGTCAGGAAGCCCGGCAGCACAAGGATCACGCGCATCAGTTGGCGGTGCGCCTGGGCTCGCTCAAGGCCCAGCACGACTCGACGCGCCAGGCGCTGGAACGCCTGGAGATGCAGTCTGAACGCCTGACTGAAAAACGCGAACAGCTGAGCCTCAATCTGGAGGAGGGCGAGGCGCCGCTGGAAGAGTTGCGCCTCAAGCTCGAAGAGTTGCTCGACAAGCGCATGACCGTCGATGAAGAGCTCAAGACCGCGCAAATCGCCCTGGAAGACGCCGATCGCGAATTGCGCGACGCGGAAAAACGGCGTAACCAGGCCGAGCAGCAATCGCAATTGATCCGCGGCCAGCTCGAACAGCAACGCATGGAATGGCAAGCCCTGACCGTGCGCCGCAAGGCCCTCGAAGATCAGTTGCTCGAGGACGGCTACGACCTGCACGGCGTGCTCGCCACCCTGGTGGCCGAGGCCAACGAGAAAGACGCCGAGGAGGAACTCGAACGCATTGCAGCGAGGGTCCAGCGCCTCGGCGCGATCAACCTGGCGGCCATCGATGAATACCAGCAACAATCCGAGCGTAAGCGTTATCTGGATGCCCAGAACGACGATCTGGTGGAAGCCCTGGATACGCTGGAAAATGTGATTCGCAAGATCGACAAGGAAACCCGAAACCGCTTCAAGGATACCTTTGATCAGATCAATGCCGGAATTCAGGCACTTTTCCCAAAAGTTTTCGGTGGAGGCAGCGCGTATTTGGAACTGACGGGCGAAGATCTACTCGATACAGGGGTAACGATCATGGCGCGACCGCCAGGAAAGAAGAACAGCACCATCCATTTGCTCTCCGGTGGCGAAAAAGCCCTGACCGCATTGGCCCTGGTATTTGCCATCTTCAAGTTGAATCCGGCGCCGTTCTGCATGCTCGATGAAGTTGACGCGCCACTGGATGACGCTAACGTTGGACGCTACGCACGGCTGGTCAAGGAGATGTCGCAGACGGTGCAGTTCATCTACATCACCCACAACAAGATCGCCATGGAAATGGCCGATCAGCTGATGGGGGTGACGATGCACGAGCCGGGGTGTTCGCGTCTGGTGGCAGTGGATGTCGAGGAGGCGATGGCGATGGTAGAGGCCTGAGTCAGCGCTTGCAGGGCAGGTATTAACGACCTGCGGCACCTTATCGGGTGCTGCGACTTGCTGGCCAATCGACATATTCGCGCAAGCCATCGAGACAGACGGTGTAAAGTTGGCTTTGGTCGTGCTAGTTTAATGTCAATTTATCGTATGCGTGGGCAAAACGCCTGTCAGAACATAGAGTTGGCGCCACGTTTTAAAGCGGTTTACCAGCTGTAAACCCCTTATTTTTCAGCATTTTTTATAGAGGCACGGGATTACATGGAAATCGGTCTGCGCGAGTGGCTGATCCTTATCGGCATTATTGTCATTGCCGGTATTCTTTTCGACGGCTGGCGCCGCATGCGCGGCGGCAAGGGGAAACTGAAATTCCGTCTAGACCGGAATTTGTCCAATTTGCCCGAAGAGGACAGCAGCGCCGAGCTGTTGGGCCCGCCCCGGGTGCTGGACACCCATAAGGAACCGCACCTGGACGAGCACGATCTGCCGTCGGTGAGCATGCCTGCCCGCGAACAGCGCGAATCGGGTTCCAAGCGCGGCAAGCGTGGCCAGGGCGAGCCATCCCAGGGTGACTTGAACCTCAACCTGGATCTGGAAAACGGCCCGGGTTTCAGCAGCCGTGACGACGATTTCCCTGACGACACCAAGCCCTCGGGCGCGGCCAGTGACAGGGAACAACCGCAAGCCGAAGAAGTGCTGGTGATCAGTGTGATCTGCCGCGACGCTGCCGGCTTCAAAGGTCCGGCGCTGCTGCAGAACATTCTGGAAAGCGGTCTGCGTTTCGGTGAGATGGACATTTTCCACCGTCACGAAAGCATGGCTGGCAACGGCGAAGTCCTGTTCTCGATGGCCAACGCGGTCAAGCCGGGCGTTTTCGACCTGGACGACATCGACCACTTCAGCACGCCAGCGGTAAGCTTCTTCCTCGGCCTGCCGGGCCCGCGTCATCCGAAGCAGGCTTTCGACGTGATGGTGGCGGCGGCACGTAAATTGTCGCAAGAGCTCAATGGCGAATTGAAAGACGACCAGCGCAGCGTTTTGACTGCCCAGACGATCGAGCATTACCGTCAGCGCATCGTCGAATTCGAACGCCGCGCCCTGACCCAGAAGCGCTGATTCAAAATATTGGAACGGGCTCCTGTGGCGAGGGAGCTTGCTCCCGCTGGGCTGCGAAGCGGCCCCAAGGTTTGACAGTCAATACACGTTTGCAGGATTTACGACGGCTTCGCCGCCGAGCGGGAGCAAGCTCCCTCGCCACAGTGTCTACAGCGTTAAGCTATCGTATTTAGAAGATTGAGCAGCCACGGCTGCTCTTTTGCTTTGTGAGAGAACACCCATGACCGCCGCCAAAAACCGCATTCTAGAGCTGCGCGCTGAGCTGGATCAGCACAACTATCGCTACCATGTGCTGGACGAGCCGAGCATTCCGGACGCCGAATACGATCGGTTGTTCCAAGAGCTAAAGGCCCTCGAAGCGGCCAATCCCGAATTGATCACCAGCGATTCGCCAACCCAGCGTGTCGGCAGCGCGGCGCTGTCGGCGTTCACTCAGGTGCGCCACGAAGTGCCGATGCTCAGCCTCGGCAACGCCTTCGAAGAAACCGACATGCGCGAGTTCGACCGCCGGGTCAACGAAGGCCTGGATCTGCCCACCGGCGATTTGTTCGGCGGTGCCGCCGCGGTGGAATACAGCTGTGAACCCAAGCTCGATGGCCTGGCGGTCAGCCTGTTGTATCAGGATGGCGTGCTGGTGCGCGGCGCCACCCGCGGCGATGGCACCACCGGCGAAGACATCAGCGTCAATGTGCGCACCGTGCGCAATATCCCGCTCAAGCTGCATGGCAGCGGCTGGCCGGCGACCCTGGAAGTGCGCGGCGAAGTGTTCATGTCCAAGGCCGGTTTCGAGCGGCTCAACGCCACGCAACTGGAAGTGGGTGGCAAGACCTTCGCCAATCCGCGCAACGCGGCGGCGGGCAGTCTGCGCCAGCTGGATTCGAAGATCACCGCCAACCGTCCGCTTGAATTCTGTTGCTACGGCATCGGCCAGATTTCAGCGGATATTGCCGACACGCACATCGGCAATCTCAAGCAGCTCAAAGCCTGGGGCCTGCCGATCAGTCACGAACTGAAACTGGCGTACGGCATCGATGAATGCCTGGATTATTACCGTGACATCGGTGAGCGCCGTAATGCGCTGTCCTATGAAATCGACGGCGTAGTGTTCAAGGTCAACAGCATTGCCTCCCAGCGGGAACTGGGCTTTCGCGCGCGCGAACCGCGCTGGGCCATCGCCCATAAATTCCCGGCCATGGAAGAACTCACCGAGTTGCTCGATGTGGAATTCCAGGTGGGGCGTACTGGCGCCGTAACGCCGGTGGCGCGCTTGAAGCCGGTCAAGGTGGCCGGCGTTACCGTGGCCAATGCGACCTTGCACAACATGGACGAGGTCGCGCGCCTGGGCCTGATGATCGGCGACACGGTGATCATCCGTCGCGCCGGCGACGTGATTCCGCAAGTAGTGCAAGTGGTCGCCGAGCGGCGTCCGGACAATGCCCGGCCGGTACAGATTCCCGAGCAGTGCCCGGTGTGCGGCTCCCATGTCGAGCGCACGCAACTGGTCAAGCGCAGCAAGGGTCGCGAGACCGTCAGCGAAGGCGCGGTGTATCGCTGCGTCGGTCGGCTGGCCTGCGGTGCGCAACTCAAGCAGGCGATCATTCACTTCGTTTCCCGTCGCGCCATGGACATCGAAGGCCTGGGCGACAAGAGTGTCGAGCAACTGGTGGATGAAGGCCTGGTGAGTTCGCCGGCAGATCTGTATGCGCTGAAGTTCGACGACATTGTCGACCTGGAAGGGTTTGCCGAGCTGTCGAGCAAAAAGCTACTCAGTGCGATCGAGGACAGCAAGCAGCCAAGCCTGGCGCGCTTCATCTATGCCCTGGGGATCCCTGACGTCGGCGAAGAGACGGCCAAGGTGCTGGCACGCTCCCTCGGCTCGCTGGAGCGGGTGCAGCAGGCATTGCCGCAAGTGCTCACGTACTTGCCGGATGTCGGCCTGGAGGTGGCTCACGAGATCCACAGCTTCTTCGAAGATGCACACAACCAGCAGGTGATCGAGGAGCTGCTCAAGCACGGCCTGCAGATTCAGGATCAGGGCGAGCTGGGCGCCGAATTTTCCGCCAGCACCACGCTCGGCGGTTTCCTCGACAAGCTGCACATTCCGTCGGTAGGGCCGGGCGGGGCGCAGAAGCTGGCTGACAAATTCGGTTCGCTTGAAGCAGTGATGAACGCCGACTGGCTGGACATGCGTCAGGCGTTGCCGGAGAAGCAGGCCAATTCTGTTCGGGAGTTTTTTGCGATAGCGGAAAATCGCCAGCTCGCTGAGGCCGCCGAAAAGCAGCTGAGCGATTTCGGCATGCACTGGCAGAGCGAGAAGAAAGTCGTCGAGGGTTTGCCGCTGGCGGGCCAGACCTGGGTATTGACCGGTTCGCTGGAGCTGATGAGTCGCGATATCGCCAAGGACAAGCTCGAAAGCCTCGGTGCCAAGGTGGCGGGCTCGGTGTCGGCCAAGACCCATTGCGTGGTCGCCGGGCCGGGTGCCGGTTCGAAGTTGACCAAGGCCAATGAGCTGGGGTTGAAGGTGCTGGATGAAGAAGCGTTTGTCGTGTTCCTGGGCAAGCACGGCATCACCGTCTGACACCTGACCTGTGGCGAGGGAGCTTGCTCGCGCTGGACCGCGTAGCGGTCCCTTTGGCCTTTGCGCCTGCTGCGCAGGCGAGCGGGAGCAAGCTCCCTCGCCACAGGTAATGGAACGATCTTAATCCGGGAGTGATCTAGTCTTGGCAAGCCCCAAGGAGAGATCGCCATGTACCGTTTCTTCGAACAGCTCAGCTCACGCATCGCCGCGCCTTTCATCGCCGAACGCTCGCGCAACAGCAAAGTCTGGCAGTGCCGCTGCGGCCAGTCGCTGTTCTTTCGCAACAGCCAGTGCCTGGCCTGTTCGGCGGCACTGGGTTATCAACCCGAGCAGAGCCGTTTGTCCTCGCTGCAGCCCGGCCTGCAGGCAGACACCTGGCTGCTCGACGCCGACCCCGAGGCGGGTGTGTTTCGCCGCTGCGCCAATCTCGATTCCCCGGCCGCCTGCAACTGGCTGCTCCCCGCCAACAATCACGATGCGCTGTGCATCGCCTGTAGCCTGAACCACACCATTCCCGACCTGTCGATTGCAGAAAATCATGAGCGCTGGCGCAAGGTCGAAACCGCCAAGCGGCGCCTGGTCGCACAGTTGGTCAGCCTTGGCTTGCAGGTGATTCCCAAAAGCGTCAACGAGGAAACCGGCCTGGCCTTCGATTTCATCGGCGTCGACCTCGAAGGCAATCCTCCGACCACGGGCCATGCCAACGGCCTGATCACCCTCGACATCAAAGAGGCCGACGACGCTCACCGTGAACAGGTCCGGGTACAAATGCGCGAGCCCTATCGCACGTTGCTCGGGCACTTTCGGCATGAAGTGGGGCATTACTACTGGGACCGCCTGATTGCCAACAGCCACTGGCTGGAACCGTTCCGCGCCCTGTTCGGCGACGATCGCGCCAGCTACGCCGACGCCCTCGAACGCCATTACCAGCAAGGCGCGCCGCTCGACTGGCAACAACATTACGTCAGCGCCTACGCGACCATGCATCCGTGGGAAGACTGGGCTGAAACCTGGGCGCATTACCTGCACATGATGGATGCGGTGGACACCGCCTTGGGGTTCGGCATGAGCGCCCGGGAAATGGATTTCGACTACCAGCCATTTCCCTCCAGCACCCTCTACGACCCACAACATCCCGGAGGCGCGGCGTTCCTGGCATTCGTCAACGCATGGATCGAGCTGGCCGGCATGCTCAACGAACTGTCGCGCAGCATGGGGCAACCGGATTTCTATCCGTTCGTCCTGCCACCGGCGGTGATCGCCAAGCTGCACTTCATCCATCTGGTGATCCAGGAGGAGGGCGGCAGGGCGGATGAAGTGTTGGTGCGGTGAGATTTTACAGGCCACTGCATGTCCTTGAGCGGCCTCATATTTTTTAATCCGCACGAACGGTTGTAACTTCGTCTCAGATAGGTACAATGGCGCGGCTCGCCGTCAGGTGAGCGTCGTTATGGTGACCCCATCGGTCCCCCCGCAACGATCAACCGTGAACCCGGTCAGGCCTGGAAGGGAGCAGCCGCAGCGGTGACATTGTGTGCCGGGGTGTGGCTGATGGGGTTACCACCTTAACGGGCTGCGAAACCCTTTCGCGTTATCTGTTCAAAACCAATTTCTTGCTGCTCTGTCATGGATATCATCCGCGGCGGGTTTTTGTCGTTTCCGATTTTTGAACTCGTACTTGGAAAAGGAGGCCGACCTCTCGAGCAGACAGGTCGGTCTCCTTTTTCATTTCTTGCCTAAGGCTTGGACAAGGCCTGGTCAACCGCAGCAATCAACTTTCCCAGATCCTTCGGAGTGGCTTTATGAATGACGCCGAATAGATACGCCCGCTGTTCATCTTCATCGCCCGGATCGGCGAAAAAGGCTTTCAGCTTCACGCCCAGTACATCGGCAAGCAGGAATAAGGCGTCCACGCTGGGGGTGTAAGTGCCGGTTTCGAAGCGGCTGATGGTTTTAGGGTCAAAACCGGCTTTTTCGCCGAGTTCAGCCTGAGTAAGCCCCGCGACCTTGCGGTAGCGCCGTATGGCTGGACCCAAACTTGAAATTTGCATCGCTCGATTCCCATTTAGAATCAAGAACTTAACGATAGATTTTTGCATTTGACAACTGCATGATCCATCACCTTGACTTGCAAAATGTGATGCGTTTCGTAGAATCGCCGCTCCGAAAGGGCAGCAGTCACATATTCTCGACATTGAGGATGATGTGAAAGCGCCAGTATTACGCGTTCGCGCAGGGTTTGCAGGCAGCCACAACGTGGCGCTCAAACCTTGCAAAATATTCGCTGAAATCCTGTTGCTGCTCTTTCACAGGGTCTTGAGATTAGTTGATCTCAGGCTGTCCCGGAGCCGTCAAACGCTGTTCATGGAGTGATCACGTGTTTTTGCACAGTCCGTCTCAAAACATTTCTTCCGGGCATCCTGCACTGGTCGAACGGTCCCACCGCTAGCGACAACGAGCCTGACTCATGGACGAGCAATACCGCAGGGCTGTGGATGCCGCAGCGATTTTTTCCGAGACCGATCTGGGTGGCCGGATCACCTACGTCAATGATCAATTCTGCGCCGTGTCCGGGTATAGCCGCGAGGAACTGCTGGGGCAGAACCATCGGCTGCTCAATTCCGGCCTGCACTCGGCTGAATTCTTCGCTGGTATGTGGCGCACCATCGCGCTGGGCAGTGTCTGGAAGGGCGAGATCTGCAATCGGGCGAAGGACGGCAGCCTGTATTGGGTCGAAAGCACCATGGTGCCGGTGCTCGATGACGCTACCGGCAGGGTTGATCGCTACTTGTCGATTCGTTTCGACATCAGTGAAAAACGCCAACTGCTGCATTCCTTGCAATGGCGGGTCGGCCATGATGTGTTGACCGGGTTGCCCAATCGCGCGTTCCTTTCGGATTTGCTGGACCAGGCCCTCGAGTTCTCCCGACAGGAAAACATCCCGCTGGCGGTGTGCATGCTCGACCTCGACGGCTTCAAGGCGGTCAACGATGGCTACGGGCATGCCAGTGGCGATCTGTTGCTGGTGGAAGTGGCCAGGCGCTTGCGCAGTATCGTGCGCGGTGAAGACGTGGTGGCCAGGCTGGCCGGTGACGAGTTTGTGCTGGTGTTGCGTTACGTGCGTGATCTGCCGGAACTGCGCGCGGCATTGAACCGGGTGTTGGGCGCGATTTCGGCGCCGTACACACTGCACGACAAAGAGCTCAATGTGTTTGCCAGCATCGGCGTCACCCTGTTTCCGCACGATAACGAAGATGCGGAAACCTTGCTGCGTCACGCCGATCAGGCGATGTACGTGGCCAAGCAGGGTGGGCGCAATCGTTTTCATTTGTTCGACGTGTACCGGGATCGGGAAGTCAAGGTCACGCACCAGACCGTCGAGCGAGTCCGCCAGGCATTGCTGGCCGATGAGCTGCGTTTGCATTTTCAGCCCAGGGTGAACATGCGTCGCGGCGAGGTCGTCGGTTTCCAGGCGTCGCTGCGCTGGGAGCATCCCCAGGACGGCCTGGTGCCCTTGCGGGACTTTCTGCCGCTGGTGGAGGAGACGGACCTGATCATCGATATCGGTGAATGGGTCATGGACCAGGTGCTTTCGCAGATGCACCGTTGGCAGCAGGCCGGGCAGGGCTGGCCAGTAAGCATCAATATTGCGGCACGCCATTTTCAACGCGCGGATTTCGTCGACCGGCTCGGTCAAGTGCTCGCCCGCCATGCCCAGGTAGCACCGCAGATGCTCGACCTGGAAATCGTCGAGTCGGTGGCGGTGGAGAACATTCAACATGTCAGCGCCTGCCTGAAGGCCTGTCAGGCACTGGGCGTGCAGTTTTCGCTGGGGGATTTCGGCACCGGTTATTCGTCGCTGAGCTACCTCAAGCGCTTGCGAACCCAGACCATCAAGATCGACAAGTCTTTTGTCCGCGACATCCTTCATGATCATGATGACCTGGCGCTGACCACGGCGGTCATTGGCCTGGCCCGGGCATTCGGGCGGCAGGTGGTCGCCGAGGGGCTGGACAGTATCGAGCAGGGTGAAATGCTGATGCGGCTGGGTTGCGACGTTGCCCAAGGCCATTTCATCGCCCGGCCGATGCCACCGGCGCACGTACCGGCCTGGGTAGAAGGTTTTGTGGCGCCGGTGCGATGGCAGGTGCTGGATCAGATAGCCTGACCTTCGATCTGTCAGGCATATGAAGATCAAATGTGGGATAAACGCTCCGGTACTGAACAATCCCGAGCCGATAAAAGCCCAAAAGTGCATCTTAGCCAGATTAGACGAGCGCGCCGGATGCAATTTTAGCCTTGCTCCGCTAGCATTAGGCGCTTCAGCTTCCTTCGTGGCGACGGTTTTCGATGAGTTATCAGGTTCTTGCACGTAAATGGCGTCCGCGCTCGTTTGGCGAAATGGTCGGCCAGACCCATGTGCTCAAGGCTCTGATCAATGCCTTGGACAGCCAGCGGCTGCACCATGCCTACCTGTTCACCGGTACCCGCGGCGTGGGCAAGACCACCATCGCGCGGATCATCGCCAAATGCCTGAACTGTGAAACAGGTATCACTTCGACGCCTTGCGGCGAGTGCTCGGTGTGCCGTGAGATCGATGAAGGCCGTTTCGTCGACCTGATCGAGATCGACGCCGCCAGCCGGACCAAGGTCGAGGACACCCGCGAGCTGCTCGACAACGTGCAGTACGCGCCGAGCCGCGGGCGCTTCAAGGTCTACCTGATCGACGAAGTGCACATGCTTTCCAGCCATTCCTTCAATGCGCTGTTGAAAACCCTCGAAGAGCCGCCGCCCTACGTCAAGTTCATCCTGGCCACCACTGACCCGCAGAAACTTCCTGCAACGATTCTGTCGAGGTGCCTGCAGTTCTCCCTGAAAAACATGACGCCGGAACGCGTGGTCGAGCATTTGACCCACGTGCTGAGTGTCGAGAACGTGCCGTTCGAAGACGATGCGTTGTGGCTGCTGGGCCGCGCCGCCGATGGCTCCATGCGCGATGCCATGAGCCTTACCGACCAGGCGATCGCTTTCGGTGAAGGCAAGGTCATGGCCGCCGATGTGCGGGCGATGCTCGGCACGCTTGATCACGGGCAGGTCTACGACGTCCTGCATTCGCTGATCGAAGGCGATGCCAGGGCGTTGCTTGAAGCTGTCCGTCACCTGGCTGAACAAGGCCCGGACTGGAACGGCGTGCTCTCGGAAATTCTCAACGTGCTGCACCGTGTCGCCATCGCCCAGGCGTTGCCTGAGGGGGTCGACAACGGTCATGGCGACCGTGATCGGGTGTTGGCCCTGGCCCAGGCCTTGCCGGCCGAAGACGTGCAGTTCTACTACCAGATGGGCCTGATTGGCCGCCGCGACCTGCCGTTGGCGCCGGACCCGCGGGGTGGTTTCGAAATGGTCCTGCTGCGCATGCTCGCGTTCAGGCCGGCCGACACCGAGGACGCTCCGAGGCAACCGCTAAAGACAGTAGGGATCAGCCAGGCCACAGTTGATTCCGCCCATTCAGTGGCTGCCGCGCGAGTAGCCGCGCCGGTAGTTGCTACGGCAGTTGCACCGGTTGCGGCGGTGGTTGCTCCGGCTCCAGTTCCAGTTCCAGTTCCAGCTCCCGCCTCGACATCTGAACCGGTTGCGCCGGTCGTCGTGCCGGAGCCGGAGCCCGTGTCGGTGCCTGCGGCGGTAGCGATCGAAGCAGTCGTCGACCTGCAGTGGAACGACCCGGTAGAGCCCGAAGTTGTCCTGCAACCCGCGGTCGAACCGGTGCTGGAAACCGCCGCTGAACAACCCGAATTGCCGCCGATGCCATTGCCGACACCAGATAGCGTGGTGCCGGACGCTCCGGAGTGGGCTGCCGCGCCCATCCCGGAACCCTCGGTGTCCGAAGTCGATGCGGCCACGCCGGGGATGGACCTGGACGACGAGCCGCCGCTGGACGAGGACTACATCGAGCCGGACATGGATTCGTCCTATAGCTACCTGGACGAGCTGGCCAGCGAACATGCCGCCGATCCGGCGCCCGAGCCCGAGCCCGAACCGGCCGCCATGCCGGCGACCGGCCTGGCCCTGCAATGGCTGGAGCTGTTCCCGAAACTGCCGATCTCCGGCATGACCGGCAGCATCGCCGCCAACTGCACCCTGATCGCCGTCGATGGCGACAACTGGCTGTTGCACCTGGACCCGGCCCATAGCGCCCTGTTCAACGCGACGCAGCAACGTCGGCTCAACGACGCGCTGAACCAGTTTCACGGACGTACGCTGAGCCTGAGCATGGAGCTGATCAAGCCGGAGCAGGAAACGCCGGCCCAGGCCGCATCGCGCCGACGAGTCAATCGTCAGCGCGAGGCCGAGGAATCGATCCACGGTGATCCGTTCATCCAGCAAATGATGCAGCAGTTCGGTGCGGTGGTCCGTAACGATACTATTGAACCTGTCGAAGCTCTGGTCAGTCAGGGCTAATAACTGAAGGCGTCTGGCCCCAATGGCCGGACGCCATTTTTATCCAAGTACGTTGAGGTGATTACCATGATGAAGGGTGGCATGGCCGGCCTGATGAAGCAGGCGCAGCAGATGCAGGAAAAAATGGCCAAGATGCAGGAAGAACTGGCCAACGCCGAAGTCACCGGTAAAGCCGGCGGCGACATGGTTACCGTGGTCATGACCGGTCGTCACGACGTCAAGCGCGTGACCATCGACCCAAGCCTGGTCGAAGGCCTGAGCGAAGACGACAAGGAAATGCTGGAGGCTGTATTCGCCGCCGCCGTCAACGATGCCGTGCGCAAGATCGAAGCCAACAGCCAGGACAAAATGTCCGGCATGACCGCTGGCATGCAACTGCCACCGGGCATGAAACTGCCCTTCTGATCCACGCTGAACAAACGCAGCCCCCCTGTAGGAGCGCGCTTGCTCGCGAAGAACGTCAACGATAACGCGCTCATCTTGAATGAACCCGTTGTCATTGAAACCTTCGCGAGCAAGCCCGCTCCCACAGAAGGGCGTCGGGCATTATCTCTACGTCACAGCTTGATCAACACCGACTTCAACTCGGTGTAATGCTCGATCGCCGCATACCCCATTTCCCGCCCGACCCCCGACATCTTGTACCCGCCAAACGGCAGCGCCGGGTCCAGGGCGCTGTGGCAGTTGACCCACACCGAACCCGACTTGATCCGCGGAATCATCCGGTGCACCGCCGCCAGATCATTGGACCAGACACTCGCCCCCAAGCCATAGGGACTGTCATTGGCCATGCGCAATGCATCAGCCTCGTCATCGAACGGAATCGCCACCAGCACCGGACCAAAGATTTCTTCCTGCACCAGTGAGTGCTTCTGGTCGACATCGACAATCACCGTCGGTTTGACGAAGAACCCCGGCCCGAACTGCTCGCCACCACAGGCGATGGTCGCGCCACTTTCCCGGCCCATTTCGATGTAACGGTAAACCCGCTCCTGCTGGCGCGCCGAGATCAATGGCCCCATCTCGACGCTCGGATCCAGGCCGTTGCCGAGCTTCATCGCGTTGGCAATGTCGGCGATGTCCGCCACCACATTGTCGAAATGCTTGCGCTGCACATACAGCCTGGACCCGGCGCAGCACACTTGGCCCTGATTGAAGAAAATCGCGCTGGCCGCACCTGCCGCGGCGGACTTGAGGTCGGCATCGGCCATGACGATGGTCGGTGATTTACCGCCCAGTTCCAGGGTGACCCGGGTCATGGAGTCCATGGCGATCTTGCCGATCTGCTTGCCCACGGCGGTGGAGCCGGTGAAGGTCAGCTTGTCCACCAGCGGGTTGTGGGTCAACGCCGAGCCGGCCGTGATGCCAGTGCCGGTAACCACGTTGAACACGCCTTCGGGGTAACCGGCTTCCAGCACCAGTTCGGCCAGCTTGAGCGCGGTCAGCGGGGTTTCGTCGGCGGGCTTGAGGACCATGGTGCAACCGGTGGCCAGGGCCGGACCGAGTTTCCAGCAGGCCAATAGCAGCGGAAAGTTCCAGGCGACGATGGCGCCGACCACACCCACGGCTTCGCGACGGATGAAGCTGTGGAACTGGTCGTTGGGCATCAACGGCATCGACACTTCAACGCTGGAGCCTTCGATCTTGGTCGCCCACCCGGCCATGTAGCGCAGGAAGTCGATGGACAGCTGCACATCCATCACTTGGGCGACCGCTGCGCTCTTGCCGTTGTTCAGGCATTCCAGTTGCGCCAACAGTTCGGCATCACGCTCCATCAGGTCGGCGAGTTTCCACAGCAGGTTCTGCCGCTCCCGAGGCCGGGTGCGGGTCCAGGTTGAGTCGTCGAAAGCCTGGCGGGCGGCCAGTACTGCCCGGTCGACATCCTCAGGCGTGGCCCTTGGCACGACGCATAGCACTTCGCCGGTGGCGGGGTTGTGCAGGGGCATGGTCTGGCCGTCGGCGGCCTCGACCCAGTCACCGCCGATAAGCATGCGCGGGGCGCGCTGGATGAACGCCGAGGTGGCGGGAAGCAGATAAGGGAGCGACATGGCGAGGCCTCTTGTTGTTCGTGAGAACAGGGCTTTCGCAATGGCTGTGCCAAGTGCCCGTAACGGCGCGCCGACCCTTGACTGGCGGGTTTCGGCGCACGCAACGGCAGGCGCCAGGGGGATTTTTTTCGCAATTTGCGACAGCGGCTGAGACGACGAGCAACCCTGTTACAAACTTGAGACCTCCACCATTGAGGATTAAAATTTTCTGGCTCGGAGGATGAAATGACGGCCCGTTCATACGGCAACACTTCTGGCGCGGAGGAGGTAGTGATGTTCCTTTCAACCCTGGAAATTCAAAACATAATTGAGCACAGTTTTCTGCCCGCGGTATGCACGTGCAGAATGGAGGCAGACCAGTCCCTGACGATTCGGGTCTGTGATTGCATGACCGGCAAAGTGGATCTGGTGGCCACTCACGTTCCGCTGTGGACACTGGACAGTCCCCACGCCATCGCCTCGCTGGTGGCGGACATGCGGCAAGAGATCGAAGCTCACAAAAGTATCCAGCCTACCTATACCATTTGAAACGGCGTCAAGCCGCACCGTTGAGCGCGGTGCGGCTTGCGCCGATCATTCACGGGGAAACTTCCGGGAAATCTCGTCGAACGTGTCGCCATCCACGGCAACGAGCAGTTTTCTGTCGTCCTTGAGCGTTGCCAGGAAGGTGACTTCCGTGTCCTTGCCGGCCAACATGAAACCGGCAATCGCGCCGATGGGGCCCAGCAACATCGCGCCGGCCACGCCGAAGCCGATGGCATCCTTGATGTTGTTGATCGAATCCTCGTTGGCCACTTCCAGGCGCTTGAACGATGAGAGCGGCAGGGTAATGCCGGGCCACGGGTGAAGCGATGTCCTGAGGGTGAAAACGCCGTCTCTGTAATCTCCGTCACCCTGCAGAAAGTCCCCCGCCAGGACAGTGATGCTTGCCATTTCCTATCTCCTTGTCGGCAACTGGTGAATACCCATTTCGCGCCTGCGGGGGAAGCTCGTCAATCGTCGGGCGATGAACTGTCCGGGCTGCGACATCTATGCTTGTCTCAGACTGCAACACCTGTCGCGATATAAGACGCAGACCGACTCGATCAGGCGCTGCCTGCAGCCCTCAGCCTCACGTAACTGCTTGATAAAAAAGGTTATCCGCAAGCTGGCACGCTCCGTGTATTGCTCATTGCAGACGTTTCTCCAGCCTCCGTCCGCGGTTCGCCGCCGGCGGCAGAAACCATAAAAACGATAAGCCACAAAAATAAGAAAGCACCGTGCGAGGTTCGACGTTGATGAAGAGAACACTACGATCAGGCCTGAGCGCCAGTCTGCTGGCCATTGCGGCGTGTGTGGCGCTGCATTCGCCCTACAGCCTGGCAGCTCGCGACGCCCAGACCATCCTCAAGGAAACCTGTCAGGGCTGCCATACCCCCGAAGCCGACAACGCCCTGAGCCGCATCAGTCACCAGCGCAAAAGCCCGGAAGGCTGGCTGATGAGCATTGCCCGGATGCAGGTCATGCATGGTTTGCAGATCAGCGATGACGACCGTCGCACCCTGGTCAAATACCTGGCCGACACCCAGGGCCTGGCGCCCAGCGAAACGGACGGCGTGCGTTATGCGCTGGAGCGGCGGCTCAACACGGTCGAGAAGTTCGACGACCAGCTCAGCCAGATGTGCGGTCGCTGCCACTCGGGCGCACGGGTCGCCCTGCAAAGGCGCCCGGCTCAGGAATGGGAGCGCCTTGTGAATTTCCACCTCGGCCAATGGCCGTCCCTGGAATACCAGGCCCTGTCTCGCGATCGGGACTGGTTCGACCTGGCTCGCAAAGAAATGGTGCCGCTGCTGGCCAAGCGCTTTCCGCTGGACAACCCGGCCTGGAAAAAATGGCAGGCCGGCGCGCCGAAAGCCGAAACGCTCGCGGGTGACTGGAGCTTCAGCGGCCACTTGCCGGGCAAAGGCGAACTGGCCGGAGTGATGAGCGTCACCGCCGATACCGGCGACACCTTCAAGGTCAGCGTCAAAGGCCAATATGCCGACGGCAGCCCGTTCAACGGCGACGGCAGCGCGATTCTCTACACCGGCTACGAATGGCGCGGCAACGTGACCATCGACGGCGTGACTATGCGCCAGGTGTTCGCCGCCCAGGGCAATGCCCTGCAAGGCCGGATGTTCGAAGCCGAGCATGATGAACGCGGTCTGGACTTCGTCGCCGCCAAACAGGGCAGCAGTCGTTTGCTGGCGGTGCAGCCGGGTTATCTGAAGGCGGGCGGCGAAACTGAAGTCACCCTGATCGGCAGTGGTCTCACCGGGAAGCCGAACTTTGGCAAAGGTGTGGAAGTGGTCGAAGTACTCGAGCAAAGTCCGCAGCGTATGCGCGTCAAACTGAGGGCCGCCGCCAATGCCCAGCCAGGCCTGCGCAACGTCACCGTCGGCACGCTGAAAGGCCCGACCCTGTCGGTCTACAGCAAGATTGCCCACGTCAAAGTCGTTCCCGAATTCTCGGTGGCGCGAGTCGGTGATGGCGGTGGTTCAACGCCGAAAGTCCAGGGTAGGTTCGATGCCGAAGCCTGGGGCAAGGGCACCGATGGCAAGCCGTTCCGTATCGGCGTGTTCCCGGCGCAATGGTCGGTCGAAGCCTTCGACGATCGGGCCAGGGAAGATGAAGACGTCAAGTTTGCCGGCACCATGCAGGCTGACGCCGGCGTGTTCACACCGGGCGATGCCGGGCCGAACCCGCAACGCAAAATGTCCACCAACAATGCCGGCAACCTCAAGGTGATCGCCGCCGTCGACGACGCAGGGAAATCCCTGAAAGGCGAAGGCCAGATGATTGTCACCGTGCAACGCTGGAACAATCCACCCATTCCATGAGTTGGCCGATTCCATCGGTTTCCAGACACTTTTCGGAATGACCGCAAGCCCCGTCAAACGGGGTTTGCACAGGAGGTTTGCAATGGGCGCTATCTTGAATCTGGTCGAACGCAACCTGCACGAAGTGCACGTCGACGCCGACCGCATGCTGTTCCACATCCCCAGCAGTTCGCTGTTCGCCAGCGATGAGTTGACGGGCACCATCATCGACACCTTGCGCGGTCCCGGCTGTTCCTCGGAAGACCTGATCCAGCGCCTGGCTGCACGTTTCAACGGTGAAGAAATCACCGAGACCCTGCGCGAGCTGATGTCCCTGGAACTGGTCAGCGACGGCTCGCCGCTGACCCCGGACATCGGCACCAAACGGGTCGAGCGCACCGCGATCAATACCGTGGTGCTCAACGTCAACACCGGCTGCAACCTGAGCTGCACCTACTGCTACAAGGAAGACCTGGACAAGCCGTCGGCCGGCAAGAAAATGGACATCGATACGGCAGTGGCGTCGGTGGAAATGCTGCTGCGCGAATCCCCGGATGAAGAGCGCTTCACCGTGGTGTTTTTCGGCGGCGAGCCGCTGAGCAACCGCAAGCTGATCGAGTACATGGTCGATTACTGCGAGAAGCGTTTCCGCGAGGCCGGAAAGTTCGTCGAATTCGTCATGACCACCAACGCCACGCTGCTCACCGAAGAGACCGTGGACTACCTGAACGCCCACCGCTTCGGGCTCTCGGTGAGTATCGACGGGCCAAAAACCGTGCACGACCGCAACCGCATCACCGTGGGCGGGCAGGGCACTTATGACGTGGTACGGCGCAAGGCCGAGATGCTGCTATCGCGTTACAACAGCCGTCCGGTCGGCGCCCGAGTAACCCTGACCACCGGGGTCACCGACGTCGAAACCATCTGGGATCACCTGTTCAACGAACTGGGGTTTGCCGAAGTCGGCTTTGCCCCGGTGACCTCCGGCGATATCAGCACCTTCAATCTGTCCAGCGACGAGTTGATCGAGGTCTTCGCCAACATGAAGAAACTCGGCCGACGTTATCTGGAAGCAGCGCTTGAGCACCGCAACATCGGCTTCTCAAACCTGCACCAGTTGATCACCGACATCCACGAAGGCCACAAGAAAGCTTTGCCGTGCGGCGCGGGCCTGAAGATGCTGGCGGTGGACCACAAGGGCGAACTGAACCTGTGCCATCGCTTTACCGGTTCATCGCTGCCGACCTTCGGCAACGTGCACAGCGGGGTGAAACAGGTCGAGTTGAACGACTTCCTGTCCCAGCGCCTCGACCGCAGCAACACCGGCTGCGAAGACTGCCAGATCCGCAACCTGTGCTCCGGCGGCTGCTACCACGAGAGTTACGCCCGCTACGGCGACCCGACCCACCCAACCTATCACTACTGCGAACTGATGCGTGACTGGGTCGACTTCGGCATCGAGGTCTACACCCGGATCATGGCCCACAACCCTGCGTTTATCAGCAGCTACATCACTCCGCGCAAGGCTCACTGATATGAAACATCTCAAGGCAATCAATAACAAAGCGCTGAAACTCGATGAGGCCGCGGCCGAAAACCGCATCGAAGAAGTGGTGGCGATGAGCTCCGTCGCCGGCTGCGCCTCCACCACCGACCCGGGCTGGGAGATCGACGCCTTTGGCGGTGTGTCGTCGCTGTGCCAGCCGATGGAAGCCGATCTGTATGGCTGTTCCGACCCTTGCTGGTGGCCGGCCCAGGTGCCCGACATGATGAGCACTTACCCGGACTGGAACAAGGATGCTCAGGCGTCCAACGACAACTGGCGCAACCTTGGCACTGTCTTCCCTAAAGACAAGTGACCGGACAGAGAAGAAGGATTCCAGCATGCCTAGCATCAACGCCTGCGGCCTGGCCGCTTTCGCCGTCCTGAGCGCCTGTTCGCTCAACGTTCTGGCCGATGAAAACACTGCGCTCGAAACTGGTCACGAGTACATGGTGACCACCAATTACCCGAACAACCTGCACGTCATCGACTTGGCCACGGACACTCTGTTCAAGACCTGCAAGATGCCGGACGCTTTCGGTCCCGGCAGCGTGCAGATGTCACCGGATCGCAAGACCGCCTACGTGCTGAACAATCACTACGCGGATGTCTACGGCGTCGAACTCGACAGCTGCAAGCAAGTGTTCCACGCCAGCATCACCCAGAAGCCGGGGGAGAAAGCGAAGTCCATGTTCGCCTTCACCCTCAGCCATGACGGCAAGGAACTGTTCGCCATTGCCAATCCGACGCTGATGCTCAATGACCGTTACGAAGTGCAGCAGCCTCGCCTGGATGTCTACGCCACCGACGCCGGCCTGGACGCCAAGCCGGTACGCAGTTTCCCGGCACCCCGGCAGCTGACCATCATGCAGAGTGGCGACGATGGCACGCTGTATGTGGCCGGGGCGGACATCTACAAGGTCGATGTCAAAACCGGCAAGTTCGACGTGCTGATTCCCAGCCGCCACTGGAAACGCCCCAACTACAGCGCGCCGGATGTGCTTTACGTGTGGAACCAGCAGACGTATCGGCATGATTTCTCGCTGCTGTATACCGCTGCGAAGTTCAAGGACAAGAAGCAGGACCCGGCCACCGCCGAGTATCTCTATGGGCTGTTCAGCGTCGACCTGAAAACCGGCAAGACCGAAACCACCGACTTCGGCCCGCTGACGGAAATCTACTTCAGCGGCATGCGCTCACCCAAGGACCCGAACCTGATGTTCGGCGTACTCAACCGTCTGGCCAAGTACGACATCAAGCAGAAGAAAATGCTCCAGGCAGCGACGCTGGATCACTCCTACTACTGCATTTCCTTCAACAAGGACGGGAGCAAGATCTACCTGGCCGGGACCTTTAACGATGTGGCGATCTTTGATCCCGAGACCATGAAGCAGATTGGCACTATCAAATTGCCGGGTGGGGATATGGCGATCACCACCGCGCAGGTATTTGTTCGGTAATTGCGGCGTCTGAGCTCACGCCTTCGCGAGCAAGTCGAATCGTCGCACCGCCGCTCCCACATTGGATTTTCGATGAACACAATTTTTGTGTACGACCGAAAACCCCTGTGGGAGCGAGCCTGCTCGCGAAGAGGCCCTCAAGAACACCGAAAAATCAGGCCCCAGGCACCGGACAACTCAAATCCCCCTCCTGACACTTCAAGTAATTCTTGAATGTCTCCACCCGCGCCTTGGTCAGGTCAGTAATGCAATTGCTGTAAATCAGCGGATAAACACTGCCGCCTTCCACCGCCGAGGCGGAAAACTTGCACTCGGCATCCCGAAACGCAATCCACGACCGCTGGGTGCTGACCAACAGCTTCTTGCTGTCGGGGTTGCTCTTCAATCGCGTGGTCATCTGCTGGTACAGCGCATTCAACTCCTTGTCCGCCGCCTTGTGCTGCTGCGCCGCACACTGACTCATGGTGGCCTGATCCGTAGCGTTGTCGCAGTCAACGGCCTGGGCAAGGGTAGTGAACAGCAAAGGCGTCAACGCAAGAAGAACGCGTGGGTACATGGAGATTCTCGCTATGAGAGGGAAATTGAGCTGCAGTGTAGCGAACAGGCTGGTCAACCCGTAATGAAGTCTGGCAGCACCGCTGCACAGCGGCGCGGTCGCTGACATTCGTCCTCAGCCAGAACTTACCGCCGCAAATACAGCCGAATATTACAGACAGGGTTGATTGCTCAGCCCGATTGATACAACTTAGGGTTGGTCTTGTGGTCTTACAGGCCTACTGTTCAGTACAGGAGGTGACTTATGAATCCAGCATCAGATCGCATCGAAAGGAAGATCCTGCTCAAATCGCCGCGTTCGCACGTGTGGCGTGTGCTGGCCAATGCCGAAGCGTTCGGGCAGTGGTTTGGCGTGGCGCTGGAAGGTAAGCGTTTTGTCGCCGGCGAGTGGACCCAGGGGCAGATTACCTACCCCGGTTATGAACACTTGCTGTGGAATGTATTGGTGGAACGGGTCGAGCCGGAGCGGGTGTTTTCGTTTCGCTGGCACCCGTATGCCGTGGAGCCGGAAGTCGATTACTCCCAGGAGCCCACCACACTGGTGAAGTTTGAACTCGAGGATATGGATGAGGGCACCTTGCTCAAGGTCACCGAGTCGGGGTTTGACCACATACCGCAAGCCCGCAGGCTCAAGGCATTCCGCATGGATAGCCGTGGCTGGGACGAGCAGATGAGCAATATCGAGGAATTCCTGAAAACCACCGCCAGGGCGCGCGAACCTCAGGGAGAGTGATCGCCGCATGTTCGAGCCGTGGTTGAAACGCTGGGCGCTGGTGCCGGACGGTGCGCCGATCATCACGCCTGGCAGTCGTTTGCTGCCGGTGCGCATGGATGCCGTACCCGCGATGTTGAAGATTGCCGTCGATGCTGAAGAACAGTTCGGCAACCTGTTGATGACATGGTGGGGCGGCGAAGGCGCTGCCCGCGTTTATGCCCATGAGGGTGACGGGGTGTCCTCGCCACCGCCGAAGCCTTGCTGGCCGACCCCCAAGACGTCTTGGTGTTGCATGGCGATATGCATCACGACAATGTTCTGGATTTCGGTGCGCGGGGCTGGCTGGCCATCGATCCCAAACGGGTAATCGGCGAGCGCGGATTCGATTACGCCAACCTGATCTGCAATCCCGAATTGCCCACGGCGTCCGATCCGCAGCGTATGCGCCGGCAGGTCGAGGTGGTGGCCGTTGCGGCCGGACTCGAGCGTGGACGGTTGCTGCAGTGGGTGCTGGCGTTTGCCGGATTATCGGCGTCCTGGTTTCTGGAAGATGACGATGCCCTGGCTGCCGAAGGTCAGCTGCAGGTCGCGAAACTCGCGGCTTGCATGCTCGCTACCAGCGGAGTCGAGGGGTATCCGAAGGGATTGGTATAGCGAATGTCTTACACGCAATAGTAACAATGTCGCCTGTTACAGATTGGATCCGAAGCGTAATCTAGCCTCATCAACTGAAGCACAGGAAGCGCTTCAGGATCACGGATGATCGACCATAGGCAAGGACTCGCCGGCGACAGGGAGTCGACAATGGTCTTGGGAAAACCCGCTTCGGCGGGTTTTTTTTCGTCTTCTTGTAGGAGCGAGGCTTGCCCGCGAAGAACGATAACGCGGTCCCACTGATACACCGCGTTGCCTGCTTCGCGAGCAGGCTCGCTCCCACATGTCCGCGTACAGGTTTGGGTCGTTAATGGTCAATCGCTTACACCAGAGCGCTGGTATCTCCTCTGTTTATGTTTCACCAAGGCGCTTATTCTGGATCCATCAACTGAGTAGCGGGATGCACTCAGGATCACGGATGATCGACCATAGGCCTGGATGGCCGCAGACAGGATGTCGTCATGGTCTTGAGAAACCCGCTTCGGCGGGTTTTTTTGTGGGTGATGGAAAGTCCTCGGTGCATCACCCTGGCCCAACAGCGCCGACAGCCATGACTGACTGCCGGCCGGCCAGAATGGATCAGCGTGCCGACACCTGATCGAGCTTCGCCGCTGCTCGCGCAGTGATTTCGGAGCGTAATTTCAACGACCCGGCCGCACGTTGCCGGGCTTGCTCCAGCACGCCTCCCGGAGCGGTTTGCGGACTGCCCGAAGCAAACGGCGGCGCCGGAGCGTATTCCAGCTGCAGTTGCACCAGCTGCGCCGTGTCCTTACCGAACAACTCAGCCGCCAGGGTCAGGGCAAAATCGATCCCCGCGGTGATCCCGCCACCGGTCAGCAGGTTGCCGTCGCGCACCACCCGGTCGTTCACGGCGATGGCGCCCAGTGGCTTGAGCAATTCGTGATAGGCCCAGTGTGTGGTGGCCCGCTTGCCCTTGAGCAGACCCGCGGCGCCGAGCACCAGTGCGCCGGTACACACCGACGTGACATAACGCGCACTGGCCGCCTGAGTCCTGATGAACGCCAGGGTTTCGTCATCCTCCATCAACGGTCCGACACCACTGCCACCGGGAATGCAGATCACATCCAGTGCCGGGCAATCGTCGAAGGTCACGGTCGGCTTCAGCACCAGGCCGGTGCTCGCGGTGACCGGCACCAGGTCCTTCCAGATCAAATGCACCTTCACGTCCGGCAGCGAGGCCAGCACGTCGTAAGGGCCGGTCAGGTCCAGTTGCTGAAGCTGGGGGAACAACAGAAAACCGATCTGCAAGGTCATGGTGTTTTTCTCATGAGGTGGGTGGACGGCTTCACTCTAGGCTCGTAGGATTTGGCGCATACGCCAATAACCCCACAAATTACGCCAAACATGCCTAAAGCCATTCATGTGCTTGCCTTCGCCAACGTGCAGCTGCTCGATGTGACCGGGCCGTTGCAGGTGTTCGCTTCGGCCAACGACATTGCCCGCCAGAAAGGAATGGCGCCGCCCTATGCGCCGACGGTCATTGCCCGTGATGGCGGGGCGGTAATGTCGTCGGCGGGATTGGCGTTGCTGGCCGGACCCTTGCCCGAGGAGGGCAGTGACACCTTGATCATCGCCGGTGGCTGGGGTGTGTACGCGGCGGCGCAAGATACGTCGCTGGTGGCGTGGGTGCGTGAGCATGCGAAAGGATGTCGGCGCGTGTCATCGGTGTGTACCGGGGCGTTTTTGCTGGCAGCCAGCGGCTGGCTCGATGGCCGGCGGGTGGTGACCCACTGGACCCGCTGCGAGCAGTTGGCGCAGCAACATCCACGCCTGCGGGTCGAACCCAATCCGATCTTCATTAACGACGGTCCGGTATGGACCTCGGCCGGCGTCACTGCCGGTATCGACCTGGCACTGGCCATGGTCGAGCAAGACCTGGGCCGCACCATGGCGCTGGAAGTCGCCCGGCAACTGGTGGTATTCCTCAAGCGTCCGGGCGGCCAGTCACAGTTCAGCGTGACCTTGTCCCTGCAAAAGCAAGGCAGCCGTTTCGACGACCTTCACGCCTGGATCAGCGAAAACCTCACCATGGACCTCGGCATCCCGACCCTGGCCCTGCAAGCTGGCATGAGCGAGCGCAGCTTCGTGCGCCACTACCGCGCCGACACCGGCCAGACCCCGGCGCGGGCCATCGAACTGATCCGGGTCGAGACCGCCCGACGATTGCTCAGCGACACCGGCGTGCCGGTCAAACGGGTGGCGGTGCAGTGCGGGTTCGGCAGCGAAGAAACGCTTCGGCGCAGTTTTCTGCGAGTCATGGGGGTGACCCCGCAGGCCTATCGCGAGCGGTTTTGCGTCAGTGCTCAAGCAGATCCAGTAATGCCTTGATCGTCGCTTCGGGCGCTTCTTCGGGAATGTCGTGCCCGACGCCCGCCAGCACTCGCCGCTCGTAGCGTCCGGTGAAGTGCTCGGCATCGTCATCGACTTCAGGTGCAGGGCCTACGCCATCGTCGGCACCACACAGGGAAATCGTCGGGACGCTGATCGGTGGTTGTCTGGTCAGTGCTTCTTCCATCCACTCCAGTGCCGGATCGCCGGGGGCGTACATGAAGCGGTGGCGGTAAGAGTGAATCACTACCTCGACGAAATCCGGGTTATCGAAGGCCGGAGCGCTTAGTGGGTACAACTCGGGACCTTTTTTCCAGGTCGGTGACCACAATGTCCAGAGTAATCCACACAGGGCTCGGCGATTTTCAGTCAGGCCTTCAATGCCGCGAGGTGTGTGGAAGTAGTACTGGTACCACAGGCGATGTTCGGTTTCCGGGTCCCGCGGTCGGGTCGAGTTGGGAATGTCCTGAAGGTTATAGCCGTCCCCTGTGACCAGGCAGCGAACCCGCTCGGGCCATAACGCCGCTACGATACACGCTGCCCGACCGCCCCAGTCGTAGCCGCAGAGGGCGGCTTGCTTGATGCCCAGGGCGTCCATCAAATCCAGAAGATCCTGGGCGAGGGCGGCTTGTTGCCCGGAGCGCGGGGTGTCGGGGCTGTTGAAACGGGTCGGGCCATAACCACGCAAGTACGGGACAATGACGTGGTAACCCTTCTCGGCGAGCACCGGGGCGATTTCGTCGTAGGCGCGAGGGGAGTAGGGGAAGCCGTGGAGCAGGATGATCGGGTCGCCGGTGATGGGGCCGTGTTCTTCATAGGCGAGGTCAAGGTGGGGTGTTCGGGTAATCGTGATTGCATAGCCAGTCATGACAAGCTCCAGATTATTTGAGCATTCTGAATCGCCCGAGGTGGCCGTAATCATCGCAAGCAGGATGTAGTCGTATTGCCGTTACAAAGGCTCGGGCGTACCACTCAGTGTCAGCACGCCAATCTGGCACATGAAGCAATACAGACACGATCGGATTACCAGCCACAGCTGGGGACTCCTCTATGAACCTCAGGCTTCGGCTTCCGCCAACTGATTGAAATACTTCGACCGATCCGGCGTAAAGGTCACCACCATTTTGGTCCGGGAACAGGTCAACGCCCGTTCTTCACTCAGATCAATATCCAGATCCTCCCCACGCAACCCCTGCCATTGGGCGAGGTACTTGAGGGATCCGTATTTTTCGAGTTTTTTCAGGCTACGGCTGACGCCCCCTTTCCAGCCCAGCACCGGCAGTTCATCGGCGAGGCATCGTTGGGCGAGTTCGGGGAAGCGGACGGCGCGTTGGCGGCCGACTTCCCAGCATTTGATCAGGCCTTTGTCGGGGGCTTCCCACAGTTCATTCCGGTTCAGGCCTGAGCGGAGTGGGGTGTCGATGCTGCGGTGGATGCGCCGGGTCATTCTGGTTCCTTGAATTCGGGTTTTGTTGGACAGCTCCGCTGTGCCCGTTGAGGGTCGATGTTAGGGGGGGATGTAGCGGCTGGCAACAGGGTATTTCGGGTACTGAATGTGGATGTTGTTTATAAAATGTAGGACTTGGTCTTACACAAAATCTGTGGCGAGGGAGCTTGCTCCCGTTCGGCTGCGAAGCAGTCGTAAACCCTGCACCGCGTTTTACCTGGCGCACCGGGTCGGCTGGTTTCAGGGGCTGCTTCGCAGCCCAGCGGGAGCAAGCTCCCGCGCCACAGGGGGCGATGCGGTCTCAGGGCTGCCAGTAATTCTTCTCCCCGCTCAATTTCCGATCCAGAAAACACGCCGCGCTGATCAGTGCCAGATGCGTCAGCGCTTGCGGGGTGTTGCCCAGGTGCCGGGCATGGCTGTCGAATTCTTCAGCATACAACCCGAGCGGATTGGCAAAGCGCAGCAGTTGTTCAAATTCCAGATGGGCCTTCTCCACCTGACCGGCCCGGGCCAGGCATTCGACGTACCAGAACGAGCAGGCGGCAAAGGCGCCTTCGGTACCGGCGAGGCCATCGATCCCGCTGTCTTCGTTGCGGTAGCGGTAGACCATGCCGTCGCGCACCAGGGTTTTTTCGATGGCGTTGAGGGTCGAGAGCCAGCGCGGATCCTTGGCGCTGACGAAGCGCACCAGCGGCATCAACAGCATCGAACCGTCGAGTGCGGTGCCACCGATGTGCTGGACGAAATGCCCTCGTTCCTCGTTCCAGAAATTTTCCCAGATGTCGGCGTAGATCGCCTGCCGGGTCTGGTCCCAGCGGGCGAACGGGGCTGGCAACGAGCGTTTGGATGCGAGGCGAATGGCGCGGTCCAGCGCTACCCAGCACATCAGTCGCGAGTGCAGGAAATGATGTTGTTCGCCACGCATTTCCCAGATGCCGACATCCTTTTGCTCCCAGGTCACGCAGACTTGATCGACCACTTCCACGGCGTGTTTCCAGCCTTCGTGGGAGATGGCGTCGCCGTATTTGTTGACCAGGTACACCGCGTCCATCAGTTCGCCAAAGATGTCGAGCTGGATCTGGTCGTAAGCCTGATTACCAATGCGCACCGGCACCGCGCCGCCATGGCCGGACAGGTGCGGCAGCTCGGTTTCCGGCAACTCCTGGCGACCGTCGATGGCGTAGAGGATGTTGATTTTCATTGGCTTGCCCTGGCAATCGCTGACCCGCCCACGCAACCAGCGCATGTAGTCGTTGGCTTCCTGGACGTATCCCAGGCGCATGAAGGCGTAGACGGTGAATGACGCATCGCGGATCCAGGTGTAGCGGTAATCCCAGTTGCGTTCGCCGCCAGGCGTTTCCGGCAGACCGAAGGTGGCGGCCGCGAGGATTGCGCCGTGTTTGCGCGAAGTCAGCAGCTTCAGGGCCAGGGCCGAGCGATTGACCATTTCCCGCCAGCGCCCCCGATAACTGGATTGGCCGGACCAGTCGCGCCAGTACTTGAGGGTGCGCTCCAGGCACAACGTGGCGCCTCCTTCCTTGAAGCGCGGATCGTCGATGCCGCCGAGCAGGAACTCGGCACTCTGGTCCTGTTCGAGGGTGAATTCGGCGACCGCCGCATTGCCATCGATGCGTAACGGCTGATCCGAAGACAGACGCAGGGATGGCTGGTCGGCGGCCTCGAAGGTCACGTGTTTGTCATCCATGCGCGCGCGGGTCCTGGCGCGTGCGTAGTCGTGCCGCACGGCGCAACGCATATGAAGGGTGACTTGGCCACTGACTACCCGCACCCGTCGCATCAACACCGGCAGATCATCTTCGCTGTCGCCGATCGGCAGCAGGTCGGTGACTTCCACCACTGCGCGGTCGCTGAGCCAGCGGGTTTGCAGCACGTTGGTTTCCGGCAGGTAAATCTGTTCGCGACGGGCATCGGGCAAGTCCGGCGCCAGTTGGAAAATGCCGGCTTCTGGAGTGTCCAGCAGCGAGCAGAAGATCGACGGGCTGTCGAACTCCGGCCAGCAGAAAAAGTCCACGCTGCCCTTGTCGTTGACCAGCGCCGCGCTGCGCATGTCGCCGATGATGCCGTGGGCGTTGATGGCGCTTTGTCGCTCAAGAGGATGTTCAGCCATTGCCGCGAAACTCCGGATAGAGGCTCATGCCACCGTCGATGAACAGGGTGGTGCCGACGATATAGTCGGAGGCATCGCAGGCGAGAAACACCACCGCGTTGGCGATGTCCTCGACCTCGCCGACCCGCCCGTAGGGGATGAGTTTGAGCAGTTCCTGCTCGGCGGCACCTTTCGTTTCGCGACGGTTGATCGCCGTGCGAATCGCCCCCGGCGCGATGCCGTTGATGCGGATCCGCTGGTGGCTGACTTCCTGAGCGAGGGTTTGCATCAGCATGTCGACGCCGCCCTTGGACGCGCTGTAATTGACGTGGCCGGCCCAGGGAATTCGCTGGTGCACCGAACTCATGTGGATGATCTTGCCGGCGGCCCGGGACACACCTTCGCGGATGCCTTGATGATTGAAAATCCGCAGCGCGGCACGGGCACAGAGGAACTGCCCGGTGAGGTTGACGCCGATTACCTGATTCCAGTCGTCGAGGGTCATGTCCACAGTAGCGGCGTCTTTCTGCATCCCGGAATTAGCCACCAGGATATCCAGGTAACCGAAGGCATCGAGCGTTTGCGCAAACAGCCGCTCGACGTCTTTTTCTTTGGAAACGTCGGCGCCAATGGCGATGGCGCGACCGCCTTCATTGTTGATCTGCCGGGCCAGTTCTTCGGCAGGTTCGGCCTGGGAATGGTAGTTGATCACCACGGCGGCACCGGCAGCGGCCAACGCTTTGGCAGCAGCGGCGCCGATGCCGGAGCTGGCGCCGGTGATCAGGGCGATTTGTCGGTCGAGGGATAGATGCATGAACCTTAGCGCCTTGAGTTGAGGGCCTAAGTAGCTGACTGGTTTGAGCGGCAGAGAGTTCATTTACCCGAATTCAACGGTGTCTGTACGGGTCCGATGGGGAATTAACATTCAACCAACAATTACCTGCTTTCCCCGTGATCAGCCATATGGCAACTTGCAGGCCCTTGTTGAGACCTGCACCCCATGGCCAACCCCTACCGCGAGCTATTCAAAGCCCCAGGCGCCCGAGCTTTTGTGCTGGCGGGCATGATCGCGCGCATGCCCATCTCCATGACCGGCATCGGCCTGATCACCATGCTCTCGCAACTGCAAGGCGGGTACGGATTGGCGGGTGCGGTGGCCGCCACCTTTGCCTTGGCCACGGCATTTTGCGCACCGCAGGTTTCACGCCTGGTGGACCGTTTCGGTCAGCGCCGCATTTTGCCGATCTCGGCGCTGATCGGCGGCGGGGCGCTGTTGCTGGTGTTGCTTTGCACCCGCCTGCAGGCGCCGAACTGGACCTTGTTCCTGTTCGCCGCGCTGGCCGGTTGCATGCCGAGCATGTCGGCGATGGTGCGGGCGCGCTGGACCGAGGTGTATCGCGGGCAACCTCAGCTGCAAACCGCCTATGCCCTGGAGTCGGTGCTCGACGAAGTCTGCTTCATCGTCGGGCCGCCGTTGTCGGTGGGGCTGTGCGTGGTGGCGTTTCCCGAGGCCGGGCCCTTGGCGGCGTTGCTGATGCTGGCGATCGGGGTCAGCGCGTTTGTGTTGCAACGGGACACCGAGCCGCCCGTGCATCCCCATGAAGAACATCATCAAGGTTCGATCATCCGTACCAGCGAGATTCAATGGCTGGTGCTGTTGATGGTCGCCATGGGTACCATCGTCGGCGTCATCGATGTGGTCAGCGTCGCTTTCGCCCAGCAACAGGGCCAACCGGCGGCGGCGAGCATTGTGTTGTCGGTGTATGCGATCGGCTCGTGCCTGGCGGGATTGGCGTTCGGCGCGTTGCGTTCGAAGGTGCCGTTGCCTCGGTTGTTTCTGTACGGCGGGGTGGCGACGGCGGTGACCACGTTGCCGCTGCTGCTGGCGGTGAATATTCTCGGGTTGTCGCTGGCGGTATTCGTCGCCGGGCTGTTTTTCGCGCCGACCCTGATCGTGGCGATGGCCCTGGTGGAGCAAATCGTGCCGCCGGCCAAGCTCACCGAAGGCCTGACCTGGCTGGTGACCGGGTTGAGTATCGGCGTGGCGATGGGTGCGGCCAGTTCGGGGTGGTTGATAGATGCCTTTGGCGCCCGCAGCGGGTTTTGGGTGGCGATTGCGGCGGGCGCCGTGGTCCTCGGTTCCGCAGTCCAAAGCTTCCGCCACTTGAAATAGAGACCAACTGTGGGAGCAAGCCCGCTCCCACATTCAGATCTTCGACTAATTCAGGACCTGCCTCATCCGTTCTCCTATACAGACAACTTTTCGAGGTAAGCCCGGTGACCCAGCTGACATTGCTGTGCCTGCCCTATTCAGGCGCGAGCGCCATGGTCTACAGCCGCTGGCGGCGCAAACTGCCTGAGTGGCTGAAACTGCAGCCCGTGGAGTTGCCCGGCCGTGGCGCGCGGTTTGGCGAACCGTTGCACACCGACATGCGGCGCCTGGCGCTGCAGCTGGCCCATGAACATAAAGCCACGCTCAAGGCACCCTACGCGTTGTTCGGCCATAGCCTGGGCGCGTTGCTCGCGTGTGAAATGGCCCATGCCTTGCGCTCGCTCGGCTGTCCGGAGCCGGTGGCGCTGTTCGCGTCGGGCACGGCCGCACCGACGATGCGTGCCGACTATGATCGTGGCTTTGCCGAACCGAAGACGGATGCCGAGTTGATCGAGCAGTTGCGCACGCTCAACGGCACCAGCGAAGAGGTGCTGGCCAACGAAGAGCTGATGAGCCTGACGCTGCCGGTGCTGCGGGCGGACTTTCTTCTGTGCGGTCGATTCGAGCCCATTCAGCGCCCCTTGCTCAAGTGTCCGGTGCATGTGCTTGGCGGTACGACTGACCGGGCTACCACCGAGCAGTTGATCGGCTGGAGCAAGGAAACCCGCGGCAGTTTTTCCGTGGACATGCTGGCCGGCGGGCACTTCTTCATTCATGAGCATGAGGCCAAGGTGTTGCGGGTGATCAAGGATCAGCTGGAAGCTCATCATCGGCGGCATGGAGTGATGGCTGTCAGCTAGTCTTGAACATCACTCCCCCCTGTGGGAGCGAGCTTGCTCGCGATGGCGGAATCACATTCAACATAGATGTGACTGACAGGCCGCCATCGCGAGCAAGCTCGCTCCCACAGTGAACTGTGACCACCTCAAATTCCTCGTTTCACCCTCCTTCCTGATACTTGTTCTCAATCGCTAATTTTTCCGGTCTGCATTCGTTTTATAGGGACGACGTGCCTTTGTGCTTCCCGCCACTGATCCGGATACCCAGAAATGAACGCTGAAGACTCCTTGAAACTTGCTCGCCGGTTTATCGGGTTGCCCCTGCAAAAGCGCCAGATGTTCCTTGCGGCCTTGCACAAGGAAGGCGTTGATTTCGCCCGGTTTCCGATTCCTGCCGGGGTCGAGGCCGAGGATCGCCAGGCGTTGTCCTACGCCCAGCAGCGCATGTGGTTTCTCTGGCAGCTGGACCCGCAAAGCGGTGCGTACAACCTGCCGGGCGCAGTGCGCCTGACCGGGCGGTTGAACTTGCCCGCCCTGGAGCAAGCCTTCGCCAGCCTGGTTGAGCGTCACGAAACCATGCGTACGGTGTTCCAGCGCCAGGCCGACGACACCCTGCTGCAAATGCCGGCCAGTGCGTCGCTGGTCATTGATCATGTGGATTTCAGCCCGTTGCCGGCCGCCGAGCGTGAAGTGGCAGTCGCCCGAGCGGCTGAGCAACAATCGGTGCTGGCGTTCGATCTTTCGGTCGGTCCGCTGCTGCGCGTCACCTTGCTCAAGCTCGCCGATCAGGAACACGTGCTGCTGCTGACCCTGCACCACATCGTGTCCGACGGCTGGTCGATGAACGTGCTGATCGACGAGTTCATCCGTTGCTACGACGCCTTTGAAGCGAGCACGCAACCGCAACTCGCGCCGCTGCCGATCCAGTACAGCGACTACGCCTTGTGGCAGCGCCGCTGGCTGGAGGCGGGGGAGCAGGCGCGTCAACTCGAGTACTGGCAGACACAGCTAGGCGCCGAGCACCCGGTGCTCGAGTTGCCCACCGATCACCCGCGCCCGGCGATGCCGAGCTACCGTGGCACCCGCTACGAATTCGCGGTCGACGTGCAACTGGCCGAGCAGCTGCGCACCACGGCGCAGAAGCACAACATCACGCTGTTCATGCTGTTGCTCGGCGCCTTCAATGCGCTGCTGCATCGCTACACCGGCCAGACCGACATTCGCGTCGGCGTGCCGATCGCCAACCGTAACCGTGCCGAAATCGAAGGCCTGATCGGCTTCTTCGTCAACACCCAGGTGCTGCGCACGCAGCTCGACGGCCAGACCCGGGTCGACGAGTTGCTGCGCGCCATCAAGGAAGCGGCCCTCGGCGCCCAGGCGCATCAGGACTTGCCGTTCGAACGCCTGGTCGAGGCGCTGAAACTGGAGCGCAGCCTCAGCCACACGCCGCTGTTCCAGGTGATGTACAACCACCAGCCGCAGGTCGCCGATATCTCGACCGTCAGCACCGCATCCGGCCTGGCGCTGGGCGTGATCGAGTGGGAAGGGCGCACCACCCAGTTCGACCTGACCCTCGACACCTACGAAAAGGGCGGCAAGCTGCACGCCGCGCTGACCTACGCCAACGACCTGTTCGACGCCGCCAGCATCGCGCGCATGGCGCAGCACTGGACGCACCTGCTGCGAGGCATGGTCAGCGATTCGCAGCAGCGCATCAGTGAATTGCCGCTGCTGGAGACGACCGAATACCAGCGCATCGTGCATGACTGGAATCGCGCGGATGAAAGCTTCGCGCAAGACGCCTGCATCCACGAATTGATCAGCCAGCAAGTCGCCGCGAATCCGACTGCACTGGCGGTCACCTTCGCCACCCGGCAACTGACTTACGCCGAACTCGACGTTCTGGCCAATCGCCTGGCCCACAAGCTGATCGAGTTGGGCGTGGGCCCGGAAGTCCGGGTCGGCGTGGCGATGCAGCGTTCCGAGCATCTGCTGGTAGCGCTGCTCGCCGTACTCAAGGCCGGTGGCGCCTATGTGCCACTGGACCCGGACTACCCGGCCGAGCGGGTCGCCTACATGCTGGAAGACAGCCGCGCCCTGGTGCTGCTGACCGAGCAGGCAGTCGCCGCGACATTGACCGTGACGGCCGACACCCAAGTGTTGCTGATGGAAGACAAGGCGTGGGCCGATTACCCGGGCAGCGCACCGGTCACCCGCGTCACGCCTGACAACCTGGCCTACGTGATCTACACCTCCGGTTCCACCGGCAAACCCAAAGGCGTGGCCATCGCCCACCGCAACGTGCTGGCGCTGATCGACTGGTCGAAATCGGTCTACAGCCGCGAAGACATTCAAGGCGTTTTGGCCTCGACTTCGGTCTGCTTCGACCTGTCGGTGTGGGAGCTGTTCGTCACCCTGGCCAACGGCGGTTCGCTGATCATCGCCCGCAATGCCCTGGAGTTGCCGCAACTGCCGGCCCGGGATCAGGTACGCCTGATCAACACCGTGCCATCGGCGATCAATGCGTTGCAGCGCGACGGGCAGATCCCGCCAAGCGTACGCATCATCAACCTGGCCGGCGAGCCGCTGAAACAGAGCCTGGTCGAGGCGCTGTATCAGCAGCCCACCGTCGAACACGTCTACGACCTGTATGGCCCCTCGGAAGACACCACCTATTCGACCTGGACCCGCCGCGAAGCCGGTGGCCGGGCGAACATTGGCCGACCGCTCAAGCACACCGCCAGCTATGTCCTCGATGCCGAGCTGCAACCGGTGCCCCAGGGCGTGTCGGCTGAGCTGTATCTGGCCGGTGCCGGCATCACTCGCGGTTACCTGGCACGTCCGGGCTTGACCGCCGAAAAGTACGTGCCGAACCCGTTCGCCAGCAATGGCGAGCGCCTGTACCGCTCTGGCGACCTGACCCGCTACCAGGTCGACGGCACGCTGCAATACGTCGGCCGCATCGACCATCAGGTCAAGGTCCGTGGCTTTCGCATCGAGTTGGGGGAGATCGAAGCGCGGCTGTTGCAGCAGGACGCCGTGCGCGAATTGGCGGTGCTGGCGCAGGACGGCGTCAACGGTCAGCAACTGCTCGCCTACATGGTGCCGAGCGATCCGGCATTGCTGGATGACATCGACGCTCAAGCGACCCTGCGGGAAACCCTGAAAGCGGCGCTGCGTCAGCATCTGCCGGACTACATGGTCCCGGCGTTTTTGCTGTTCCTCGACCACCTGCCGCTGACGCCCAACGGCAAGCTCGACCGCAAGGCCTTGCCGGCCATCGACGGCACCCAACAGCAACGTGAACACGTCGCCCCGCGCAGCGCGCTGGAAAAATCCCTCGCCGCCATCTGGCAGGACGTGCTGGCCATCGACAACGTCGGCCTGGAAGACAACTTCTTCGAACTGGGCGGCGACTCCATCGTCTCCATGCAGGTGGTCAGCCGTGCGCGGCAGGCCGGGATTGTGTTGAGCCCCAAAGACCTGTTCCAGCACCAGACCATCCGCAGCCTGGCCCAGGCTGCCCGCAGCGGTGAGCAACAACTGATAGATCAAGGCCCGGCCGTTGGCGCGGTGGCGTTGGCGCCGGTGCAACAGTGGTTCTTCGAGCAAGCGATCCCCGAGCGTCAGCACTGGAACCAGTCGTTGCTGTTGGTGCCGCGCGAGGCATTGAACGTCGAAGCGCTGGATCGTGCGCTTGAGCAATTACTGACCCATCACGACAGCATGCGGCTGCGTTACCAACAGACCGAAAACGGCTGGCAGCAGGCTTACGCCGCGCCGACCACTGAATCGGTGCTGTGGCATGGCCAGGCGCAGTCGGTGGAGGAACTCAACGCTCTGTGCGACGAGGCCCAATGCAGTCTCGACCTGCACAACGGTCCGTTGCTGCGGGCGCTGCGGGTGGCGATGGCTGACGGCACCGAGCGTCTGCTGCTGGTCATTCATCACCTGGCAGTGGACGGTGTTTCCTGGCGTGTGCTGCTGGAAGACCTGCAGCAGTTTTACGGCGGCAACGCTTCGATAGCAAAAACCAGCACCTATCAGCGCTGGGTTGCCCGTCTGCAGGCTCATCTTCCAGCCTTTGAAAACAGCCTCGGTCACTGGCAGACCCAGCTGCAAGGCGCGCCCACCGACCTGCCGTGCGAGCATCCCGCCGGCGCGCTGGAAAATCGCTTCGAACAGAAAATCGAACTCAAGCTCGACACCGAACAAACCCGCAAACTGCTGCAGCAAGCCCCGGCGGCCTATCGCACCCAGGTCAACGACCTGCTGCTGACGGCATTGGCGCGGTCGGTGTGCCGCTGGAGCGGGCAGGGCAGCACGCTGATCCAGCTGGAAGGCCATGGCCGCGAAGACCTGTTTGATGACATCGACCTGACCCGCACCGTAGGCTGGTTCACCAGTCTGTTCCCGGTCAACCTGATACCGGCGGCTGACCTCGGCGCGTCGATCAAGTCTATCAAGGAGCAACTGCGCGCCGTACCGGATAAAGGCCTGGGCTACGGCGCGCTACGCTACCTCGGCACTGCGGCGATTCGTGCTGAACTGGCAGCGCTGCCGCAACCGCGCATCACCTTCAATTACCTGGGGCAGTTCGATCGTCAGTTCGACGACGGCGCGATGTTCGTACCTTCCACGCAAGGCAGTGGCGTGGCCCAGGACCCGTCGGCACCCCTGGGCAACTGGCTCACCGTCGAAGGCCAGGTCTATGGCGGCGAGTTGTCGCTGAGCTGGGGCTTCAGCCGCGCGATGTTCGACACCGCGACGATCCAGCGCCTGGCGGACGACTACGCGCAAGAACTGAACGGGCTGATCGAGCATTGCTGCGCGCTGGAGGTGACCCAGGCCACGCCGTCGGACTTCCCGTTGGCACGTATCGATCAACGACAGCTCGATGCGTTGCCGGTGGCGATCTCGACGCTGGAAGACCTTTATCCACTGTCCCCGATGCAGCAGGGCATGTTGTTCCACACCCTGTATGAACCCGAAGTCGGCGCCTACATCAGCCAGTTGCGTCTGGACATTCAGGGGCTTGACCCGAAGCGTTTCGCCGAGGCCTGGCAAACCGCCCTGGAACGTCACGACATTCTGCGCAGCAGTTTCCACTGGCAGGGCCTCGACACCGCGCATCAGGCGATTCTCCGTCAGGTGACGTTGCCGCTCGAAGTGCTGGAAGCGACCGATGCCGACGCATTGGCCGACGCCGAACGCGCCCAGGGTTTCGAACTGGGCAGCGCACCGCTGTTTCGCTTGAAACTGGTAAGCACCGGCTCTGAAGCCTGGCACCTGATCTACACCAGCCACCACATCCTGATGGACGGCTGGAGCAACGCGCAATTGCTCGCCGAAGTCATCCAGCACTACGCCGCTGGCCAATCGCTGCCGTCGCCGTCGGGGCAATACCGTGATTACCTGGGCTGGTTGCAGCAGCAATCGGCCGCCGCTGGCGAGCAATTCTGGACCGCCGCACTGTCGCCGCTCGAAGCACCTGCATTGTTGGCTGAAGCCTTGCGTGCGCCCGTCGGCGGCGAAGGCAGCGAGGAGCATCGCGTCGCCCTCGATAGCCGCACGACCAAAGGCCTGGCCGAGTTCGCCCGTCAGCAGAAAGTCACCCTCAACACCTTGCTGCAAGCCGCCTGGAGCCTGTTGCTGCAGCGCTACACCGGCCAGGATTGCGTGGTGTTCGGTGCCACCGTCGCCGGTCGCTCGGCACCGCTGCCGGGGATCGAGGAACAACTGGGGCTGTTCATCAACACGCTGCCGCTGGTGTGCGCGATGAAGCCGGATCAAACCGTCAGCCAGTGGCTGGGCGAGTTGCAAGGGCTGAACCTGGCCATGCGCGAGTTCGAGCATGTGCCGCTCTACGACATTCAGGGTTGGGCGGGGCAGCAGGGTTCGGCGCTGTTCGACACATTGCTGGTGTTCGAAAACTTCCCGGTGGCCGAAGCGCTGAAGCAAGGCGCACCGGCCGGATTGTCGTTCGGCAACCTGCACAACCACGAACGCACCCACTATCCGCTGACCCTGGGTATCGAACTGGGCGAAAGCTTGAGCCTGGACTTCAGCTACGACGCGGCCCGATTCAGTGCCGCGCAAGTCGCCGGACTGTCGGCCAATCTGCAGCACCTGCTGGTGCAGATGGTTGCGCAGCCGAACGCGGCATTGGGCGAGCTGGAATTGCTTGACGAGGCGGCAAAAACTGCGCTGCTCGCAATCAGCCAGCCGCCTGCGTTCGAGTTATCCACAACCCTGTTGGCGCACGAACGAATCGCCGCCCAGGCCGCGGCGACTCCACAGGCATTGGCATTGCAGATCGAGGGTCAATCCCTGAGCTACGGCCAGCTGAACATCCAGGCCAACCGCCTGGCCCATCGTCTGATCGAGAACGGTGCCGGCCCCGGCAAGCGCGTCGGCCTGGCCTTGCATCGCGGTTCGCAATTGATCGTCAGCCTGCTGGCCGTGCTCAAAAGCGGCGCGGCGTATGTACCGCTGGACCCGAAATACCCGGCTGAACGCCTGGCCTACATGATCGACGACAGCCGTCTCGACCTGCTGCTGTGCGAATCCGGCCTGCTGGAAGAGGTGCCAGGCGTGCTGCACCTCAGCCTCGAAGACAACGCCGGTTACCCGGACAGCGATCCACACCATCACGCAGTCGCCGAAAACCTGGCCTACATCATCTACACCTCCGGTTCCACCGGCCAACCCAAGGGCGTGGCCATCGCCCATGCCGCACTGCGCGAGTTCTGCCAGAGCGCCGCCGACTATTCGTTGCTGTCGGCCTCGGAACGCGTGTTGCAGTTCGCGACCTTCAGTTTCGATGGCTTCGTCGAGCAGTGCTTCCCGGCGTTGTGCGTCGGCGCGGCGTTGATCATGCGGGGCGATGACGTGTGGGACGCCGGCCGACTGGCTGCCGAAATCGTCCGGCACGGCGTGACCGTTGCCGATTTGCCGGCGGCGTACTGGTACTTGCTGGCGCGCGAATGTGCCAGCGGTGTGGTGAGCAGCCTGGGCGATTTGCGCCAGGTCCACGTCGGCGGCGAAGCGATGTCGGTCGAAGGTCTGCGCTTGTGGCATCAGGCCGGTTTGAGTCATGTGCGATTGCTCAACACCTACGGCCCGACCGAGGCGACCGTGGTGTCCAGCGTGCATGAATGCCGTCTCGAAGACGCGAGCGATGCGTTCGGCATTCCGATTGGTCGCGCCATCGCCGGTCGTGCGCTGTATGTGCTGGACGCGGCGGGTCAATTGCTGCCGTCCGGTGGCGTCGGCGAACTGTGCATCGGCGCCCCGGCCTGCCTCGCCCAAAGCTACTTCGATCGTCCGGCCCTGACCGCCGAGCGTTTCCTGCCGGACCCGTTTGCCCGTGAGCCGGGTGCGCGGCTGTACCGCAGCGGCGATCTGGCGCGCTACAACGCCGAAGGGCATCTGGAATACGTCGGCCGTATCGACCATCAAGTGAAGATTCGCGGTTTCCGCATCGAGATGGGCGAGATCGAAGCCTGCCTGCAAGCCCGGGAAGAGGTGCGCGAAGCGGCGGTCATCGCTCAGGACGGCAAGCAACTGGTGGCGTACATCGTGGCCAACGGCGTGGTGGTTTCCGAGATGGAGTATCTGGAAGGCCTCAAAGCCGTCCTGCGTCAGTCGCTGCCGGAATACATGGTGCCGAATCACCTGGTCCTGCTGCCGAAACTACCGCTCAACAACAACGGCAAACTGGATCGCCGAGCCTTGCCGCGCGCCGAAGCAAGCGATGCGCAACGGGCGTTCGTGGCCCCGGTCGAAGGGCTGGAAACGCAACTGGCGCTGATCTGGCAGGACGTGTTGCAGGTCGAGCAAGTCGGCCGCGACGACAACTTCTTCGAACTGGGCGGTCACTCGTTGCTGGTGCTGCAAGTGATCTCTCGCGTACGTCAACAGTTGCAGCTCGAACTGTCGGTGAGCAGCCTGTTCTCCGCCGCAAACCTGGAGCAATTCGCCGAACGTGCCGCCCTGGCGAACGTCAGTGGCCAACCGCTCCTGCAACCTGCAGCAGGCGACCAGCCGCGGGTCCTGTCTTACGCCCAGCAGCGCCAATGGATTCTCTGGCAGCTCGACCCACAGAGTCCGGCCTACAACATTCCGGCCGCACTGCGCCTCAAGGGCCCGCTCAACCGCGAAGCCTTGCGCGAAGCCTTCGCTCAATTGCAGGCCCGCCACCAGACCCTGCGCACGACGTTCGAACAGGATGGCCTGCGGGCGCGTCCGGTGTTGCACGACAATCTGGCGCTGCAACTGGAACAGCGCACGCTCGATCAGTTGTCGGTCGACACGGCCGTGGCCGAAGAAATCGCCCGTCCATTCGATCTGCGCAACGGCCCGCTGTGGCGTGTATTGCTGCTGCAAGTGAACACCGACGAACACGTGTTGGTGCTGACCGTGCACCACATCGCCGCCGATGGCTGGTCGATGCAGGTCATGGTCGATGAATTCAGCACGCTGTATCAGGCCGGAATCGAGGGTAATGCCGCGAACCTGAACAGCCTGCCGGTCAACTACAGCGACTATGCCCGCTGGCAGCGTGACTGGCTCGAAGCCGGGGAGGGCGCACGCCAACTCAATTGGTGGCGCGAGCAACTGGCGGGCAGTCAGGCGCCACTTGAGTTGCCGAGTGAGCTGACCCGTCCGGCCCGTCGCACCGAGCGCGGCGCCAGTCTGGTGCTGAACGTCGATCGCGAGCTGCTGGCCGGTTTGCGTCAGCGCGCCCAGGAACAACAAGTGACGCTGTTCATGCTGTTGCTGGCGAGCTTCCAGACCTTGCTCCATCGCCAGAGCGGGCAGGCGAGCATCAGCGTCGGCGTGCCGAGCGCCGGGCGTTCGCGGATTGAAACCGAAGGCCTGATCGGCTTCTTCATCAACACCCAGGTGCTGCGTGCCGAGATCGACGACCATCTGCCGTTCAGTGCCCTGCTGCAACAGGTCAAGCAGGTTGCACTGGGAGCGCAGGCCAATCAGGACCTGCCGTTCGAGCAACTGGTCGACGCCTTGCAGCCTGACCGCAGCCTCAATCACAGCCCATTGTTCCAGGTGCTCTACAACCACCAGCAACAGTTGGGCGCCAGCGTCGAGCGGACCGTTGCCGAGCTGCAGGTCGAGCGTCTGCACTGGCAGCAGCACACCACGCAATTCGATCTGGTGCTCGATACCCAGGAACAGGGCGACGCGCTCGACGCCAGCCTGACCTACGCCACGGATCTGTACGACGAGGCGTCCATGCAGCGCCTCGCCCAGCAGTGGCTGAACCTGTTGCGTGCGGTGGTCATTGATCCACAGCAGCGGGTTGCCGAACTGCCGTTGCTGCAAGCGCCGCAACGCGATGCGTTGATCCAACACTGGAACCCGATGTACCAGGCGCAACCGCCTTCGCCAACTTTGCATCACTTGTTCGAAGCCCAGGCTGCCGAGCGGCCGAACGCAGTCGCCCTGGTCCACGAAGGCGAGCAACTGACCTACGCCGCGCTCAACGCCCAGGCCAACCGCCTGGCGCGCAAACTGCGCGAGCAGGGCGTCGGCCCCGAGGTTCGGGTCGGCATCGCCACCGAGCGGGCGATGCCGTTGGTGATCAGCTTGCTGGCGATTCTCAAGGCCGGTGGTGCCTACGTGCCGCTGGACCCGCAATACCCCGCTGAGCGTCTGAGCTACATGATCGAAGACAGCGGCATCACGCTGCTGCTGACTCAACAACACCTGATCGACGGCCTGCCGTCCTGTGATGGCGTGCAGGTGTTGAGCCTGGAGTCGTTGCAACTGCACGCCTACAGCGCCGACAACCTGCCGGCGCTGGCAACCCCGGACAACCTCGCCTACGTGATCTACACCTCCGGTTCCACCGGTCGGCCGAAGGGCGCGCTGCTCAGCCATGGCAACGTCGGGCGTCTGCTCACGGCCACCGCTGGCGAGTTCAACTTCGGCCCGGACGATGTCTGGACCCTGTTCCATTCCTACGCCTTCGACTTCTCGGTGTGGGAGCTGTTTGGTTCGCTGTGCACCGGCGGGCGCCTGGTGATCGTGCCGTATTACATCAGCCGCGAGCCGCAGGAGTTCCACCGCCTGCTCTGTGATGAGGGCGTGACGGTGTTGAACCAGACCCCGACCGCCTTCCGCCAGCTGTTGCCGATTGCCTGCGCCAGCCCACGAAGCATGGCGCTGCGCCAGGTGATTTTCGGCGGTGAAGCCCTGGAAGTTGCGAGCCTGCGTCCCTGGTTCGAGCGCTTCGGCGACCAGCAACCGACCCTCGTCAACATGTACGGCATCACCGAAACCACGGTGCACGTGACCTACCGCGCCATTCGCCTGGCGGATCTCGACGGCAAGGCCCAGAGCCCGATCGGCCTGCCGATCCGCGACCTGCGCTGGTACTTGCTCGACAGCCAGTTGCAGCCGGTGCCGGTGGGTGTGGCAGGGGAGCTTTACATCGCCGGCGCCGGCCTGGCCCGGGGTTATCTCGGGCGTTTCGGCCTCACCGCCGAGCGCTTCGTGCCGAGCCCGTTCGATGCCGCGCAACGCCTGTATCGCAGTGGCGACCTGGCGCGCCAGCGCGCCGACGGCAGCATCGATTACCTCGGGCGGATCGACCAGCAAGTGAAGATCCGCGGTTTCCGCATCGAGTTGGGCGAAATCGAAGCCGCGCTGCTGGCCCAACCGGGCGTGCGCCAAGCGGTATTGAGCGTGCATTCGGGCGATGGTGGGCCGCAGCTTTGCGCCTACGTCGTGGCCGAGCAGAACCCGATTGACCCGATCGCCTGGCGCGACAATTTGCGTGCCGCGCTCAAGGTGGATCTGCCGGATTACATGGTGCCGAGCCATTGGCTGCTGCTGGATGCCTTGCCACTGACCGGCAACGGCAAGCTCGACCGCAAGGCGCTGCCGGTGCCCGATGCCCAGGAATGGCAGCGTCCGTTCGAAGCCCCCGAGGGCGACCTCGAACAGCAACTGGCCGCGATCTGGGCCGACGTGCTGGGCGTGGCGCAGATCGGTCGGCGCGACAACTTCTTTGAATTGGGCGGGCATTCGCTGCTCGCCGCCCAGGCCAGCGCCCGCGTGGAACTGGAACTGGGCATCGAGCTGCCGCTGCGCGCGCTGTTCGAATCCACCGACCTGCAGGCTTATGCCGCCATGGCCGGGCAACACGCCCCGGCTGACAACGATGCACGTCTTGATGCGCTTGAGTCGCTTCTGGACGAGATGGAGATCAACTGATGGAACACACCACTGCCCAGCGTATCGCCACCCGCTTCGCCGGCCTGCCCGCCGACAAGCGCCGCGAGTTTCTGCAACGCATGCAAGAGCAGGGCGTGAGCTTCGGCCAGCTGCCGATTCCGCCCGCTGTCGAGCCGCAAGCCACGTTCGAACTGTCTTATGCGCAGCAGCGCCAATGGTTCCTCTGGCAGCTCGATCCACAGAGCGCTGGCTACAACATTCCGGCCGCCCTGCGGTTGCACGGGCCGTTGAATGTCGCGGCATTGCAGCAGAGCTTCGATGTGCTGCTGGAGCGGCATCAGAGCCTGCGCAGCCGTTTCGTCGAAGATGACGGGAAAGTGGTGCAGACACTGGCCGGGTTCACCTCGCTGCCCATCGAGCAGATCGACCTGCGCAGCGAACCTCAGGCTCAACGCCTCGATCAGGCAATGAACAGCGTCGAACAGGAAATTGCCCGGCCGTTCGATCTTCAGCACGGTCCATTGTTGCGGGTCACCTTGCTGCAACTCGACACCGAAGACCACGTGCTGCTGCTGACCCTGCACCACATCGTCACCGACGGCTGGTCGATGGGCGTGCTGGTTGAAGAGTTTTCCCGGCTCTACGCCGCGCATTGCCAAGGCCAGAATGCTGCGCTGGAAGCATTGCCGATTCAGTATTGCGACTACGCGCTGTGGCAACGCCGCTGGATGGAAGCGGGCGAGCTGGAACGTCAGCTCAACTGGTGGCGTGAAACCCTGGGCAGCGAACAACCGCTGTTGGAACTGCCGACGGATCGCCCGCGCCCGGCGCAACCGAGCCAGCGTGGAGAGCGTCTGGATTTCGCTCTCGACACGAATCTGGCCAGCGGCCTCATGACCTTGGCCAGGCAGCGCGGTGTCACCCCGTTCATGCTGTTGCTGGCAAGCTTCCAGGCCTTGCTCTATCGCTACAGCGGCCAGTCCGACCTGCGCGTCGGCGTGCCGATTGCTAACCGCAATCGCGCGGAAACCCGGGGCCTGATCGGCTTCTTCGTCAACACCCAGGTGATGCGTGCCGAGCTTGATGGGCGTCTGCCGTTCAGCCAATTGCTTGACCAGACCCGCGCGGCGTCGCTGGATGCCCAGGACTATCAGGACTTGCCGTTCGAGCGCCTGGTGCAGGCACTGCAAGGTGAACGCAGCCTGAGCCACAGCCCGTTGTTCCAGGTGATGTTCAACCACCAGCAAGCCAAGCCGGCGGCAGTCAGTGGCTTGCTCGCCGAGCTGCGGGTCGAGGCGCTGAACGCCACGGCCCACACCACCCAATTCGACCTGCAACTGGACACGCAGGAGGAGGGCGACAAGCTGTTCGCCAGCCTGACATACGCCACCGACCTGTTCGACGCCGAGCGCATCGAACACCTGGCGCGCCATTGGCGCAACCTGCTGGCCGGTGTACTGGCGAACCCGCAATGCCCGCTCGCCGAGTTGCCGCTGCTGGATGCCGACGAGCGCCTGCGCATTCTGGATGACCTCAACGCCACCGCTCAGGTTTACCCGGGCGAAGTCTGCGTGCAGCGCCATTTCGAAGCGCGCGTGATCGAAGACGGTGACGCGACCGCCCTGGTGTTCCAGGGCCAGTCCTTGAGTTACGCCGAGCTGAACCTGCGCGCCAACCGCTTGGCCCATCACTTGCGCGCCCAGGGCGTCGGCCCGGAAGTGCTGGTGGGGATTGCCTGCGACCGCTCGTTCGACATGGTCGTCGGCCTGCTGGCAATCCTCAAGGCCGGTGGCGCCTATGTGCCGCTGGACCCGGAATACCCCCTCGATCGCCTGAGCTACATGATCGAAGACAGCGGCATTGCGCTGTTGCTGACCCAGGAACATTTGCTGGCGCAACTGCCGACGCCGGACAACGTGCGCACCCTATGTCTGCATGCCGAGGCCGATTGGCTGAGCGATCTGCCGGGCACCGATCTACCCAACCTGGCTGTTGCAGAAAACCTTGCCTACGTCATCTACACCTCCGGTTCCACCGGCAAACCCAAGGGCGCCGGTAACCGCCACGTGGCGCTGCACAACCGTCTGGAATGGATGCAGCAAGCTTATAAGTTGCTGCCTGCGGACCGCGTGCTGCAAAAGACGCCGTTCAGTTTCGACGTGTCGGTGTGGGAGTTTTTCTGGCCGCTGATGAAGGGCGCCACCCTTGTGATCGCTGCACCGGGCGAACATCGCGATCCTCAACGTTTGGCGGCATTGATCGTCGAGCAGGCGATCACCACGCTGCATTTCGTGCCGTCGATGCTCTCGGCGTTTATCGGTGCCGATGAGTCGCTGGCCTGCACCTCGCTGCAGCGGATCATTTGCAGTGGCGAAGCACTGCCGATGGAGTTGCAACGCCAGACTCTGCGCAGCCTGCCCCAAGCCAATCTCTACAACCTCTATGGCCCGACCGAAGCGGCCATCGACGTGACCCACTGGACCTGCGTGGAAGAGGGCCGCGACAGCGTGCCGATCGGCCGGCCGATCGCCAACCTGCGCACCTGCATCCTCGACAGCGAACTGCAACCCTTGCCGCTGGGCGCGGTGGGCGAGTTGTACCTCGGCGGCATTGGCCTGGCGCGCGGTTATCACCGGCGTGGGGCGCTGACTGCCGAGCGCTTTGTGGTCGACCCGTTCGGCAGCGGCGAGCGTCTGTACCGCACCGGTGACCTGGCGCGTTATCGCGCCGATGGCGCCATCGACTACTGCGGGCGGATCGACCATCAAGTGAAGATTCGCGGTCTGCGCATCGAACTGGGTGAAATCGAAGCGCGCCTGCAAGAACATGCCGACGTGCAGGAAGCAGTGGTGCTGGCCCTCGATGGCCCGAGCGGCAAGCAACTGGTGGCTTACCTGGTGCCGCAGGATCAGGCATTGCTCGAGGCCACGGCCGAGCAGCAAGGCGCCTGGCGCGAAACCCTGAAAAGCCATCTGCTGGCGAGCCTGCCGGATTACATGGTGCCGGCCCAGACCGTACTGATCGAGCAAATGCCCCTGAGCCCCAACGGCAAACTCGACCGCAAACGCTTGCCGGTGCCGACCGCCCAGGTCGGCCAGCGCGCCTTCGAAGCGCCACGCAGTGAACACGAGCAGATGCTGGCGCAGATCTGGCAGGATGTATTGGGTGTGGAGCAGGTCGGACGTCAGGACAATTTCTTCGAATTGGGCGGCGACTCGATCATTTCGATCCAGGTGGTCAGCCGTGCCCGCCGCGCAGGCCTGAGCCTGCAACCGCGGGATCTGTTCCAGCAGCAAACCCTGCAGGCGCTGGCCGCCGTGGTCAAAGAACAAGCGGCACCGCTGGCACAACAAGGGCCGGTGGAGGGGGTGCAAACACTCACGCCGATCCAGCGCTGGTTCTTCGACGAGCCAATCCCGCAGCGCGCGCACTGGAACCAGGCGGTGCTGCTGGTGCCGCGCGAAACGTTGGAACTGCCACGCCTGCAAGCGGCGCTGCAACGCCTGCTCAAGCAACACGACGCCCTGCGTTTGCGCTTCAGCCAGGTCGCCACGACACCGCAATCCCTGCAGAATCCCTGTGGGAGCGAGCCTGCTCGCGATGGCGGTGGGGCAGACAACATCAATGGTGCCGGTGCTGGCCTCATCGCGAGCAGGCTCGCTCCCACAGAGTGGTCGGCACGCTATGTCGGAGCCGACAGCGCCGATGTGATCGACATGCTCTGGACCGCCAGCGTGGCCAGCGATGCGTCGCTGGAATCGGTGTGCGACGAAGCCCAGCGCAGCCTCAGCCTGCAAGACGGGCCGATGTTGCGCGTGGCCTTGATCGCCCAGGCCGATGGCTCCCAGCGCTTGCTGTTGGTCATCCACCACTTGGCGGTGGACGGTGTGTCCTGGCGGGTGTTGCTGGAAGATTTGCAGGCGGCCTACCAAGGGCAGGACCTGCCGCCGAAGACCAGCTCGTTCCAGACCTGGGCCGACAAGCTCGAGGCGTACGCACGCTCCGAAGCCGCTGCCAGCGAATTGGCCTGGTGGCAGGCGCAGCTGAGCCTCGCCAATGATTCGCTGCCAGCCGCCAATGCCCAAGCCAGTCAGGCCGGGCATCTGCGCCAAGGCGTCAGCATCGGCCTGGACCGCGAGCAAACCCGCCAGTTGCTGCAACAGGCGCCGGCGATCTACCGCACCCAGGTTAACGACCTGTTGCTGACCGCACTGGCTCGAACCCTGAGCCGCTGGACCGGCAACGAATCAGCCTTGATCCAACTTGAAGGCCATGGCCGCGAAGAGCTGTTCGACGACATCGACCTGACCCGCACCGTCGGCTGGTTCTCCAGCCTGTTCCCGGTGCGCCTGACGCCGACCGTCGATCTTTCGGGTTCGATCAAGGCGATCAAGCAGCAACTGCGCGAGATCCCCGGCAAAGGCATGGGCTACGGCCTGTTGCGTTACATGGGCGATGCCACGACCCGGGCGGCGTTGGCCGCGTTGCCGCAAGCGCGGGTCACCTTCAACTACCTCGGGCAGTTCGACCAGAGCTTTGCCGAGGACGCGCTGTTCACTCCGGCGCGCGAATCCAGCGGTGCTGCACAGTCGGCAGACGCACCGTTGCCGAACTGGCTGTCGGTGGATGGGCAGGTCTATGGCGGTGAACTGAAACTGGACTGGACCTTCAGCCGCGAATGCTTTGACCAACGTGAAATCGAAGCGCTGGCCGCAGATTATCAAAGCGAGTTGCTGGCGCTGATCACCCACTGCCTGAGCGATGGCGCGGGCGGCGTGACCCCGGCGGACTTCCCGTTGGCGCGTCTGACCCAAGCGCAACTCGATGGCCTGCCTGTGCCGCCGGCGCAGATCGAGGACCTGTACCCGCTGTCGCCGATGCAGGCCGGTTTGCTGTTCCACAGCCTGTACGAGTCGGAGTCCGGCGCGTACGTGAACCAACTCAGCGTCGAAGCCTGCGGGCTCGATGCCGAACGGCTGGGGCGCGCCTGGCAAGCGGTGCTCGACACCCATCCGATCCTGCGCAGCAGCTTCCACTTCCCGGACGGATTCGAAGCGCCGGTGCAATTGGTCCATCGTCATCTGCACCTGCCGCTGACCTGCCACGACTGGCGCAACCGCAGTGATCAGGCCCAAGCACTGCTTGAACTGATCGACAGTGAACGCCTGCAACTCGATTCGACCCGGGCGCCGCTGATGCGCCTGACCCTTGTGCGCCTGGACGACGAGCGTCAGCAACTGATCTACACCCACCATCACCTGTTGCTCGATGGCTGGAGCAACTCGTTGCTGTTGAGCGAAGTCCTGCAGCGTTATGCCGGGCAAGAAGTACAGGCAACCACCGGACGTTTCGCCGACTACATCGGCTGGCTGCAACGTCAGGATGCCCAGCCCGACGAGCTGTTCTGGCGCGAGCAACTGGCAACCCTGGACAACCCGACCCTGCTGGCCCAGAGCCTGGCCCATGGCGCCAGTAAAAACCTGTCCGCCGCCGAGTTTGCCGACTATTGCCAGACCTTTGATGTCACCACCAGCAAAGCCTTCAGCGACTTTGCCCGGCAGCAGAAGGTCACTCTCAACACCTTGGTGCAAGGCGCCTGGGCCCTGTTGCTGCAACGCTACAGCGGTCAGCGCAGCGTCGCGTTCGGCGCGACCGTGGCGGGGCGTCCGGTGGACTTGCCGGGGGCTGAAAGCCAGCTCGGCCTGTTCATCAATACCTTGCCGGTGATCAGCAGCCCGGATGCCGTTGAAAGCGTCGGCCAGTGGCTGAGCCGTTTGCAGGCGCAGAACCTCGAATTGCGTGAGCATGAATTCACCGCCCTCGGTGACATCCAGCGTTGGGCCGGACGTGCCGGCGAGCCGCTGTTCGACAGCCTGCTGGTGTTCGAAAACTTCCCGGTGGCCGAAGCGCTGCAACAGGGCGCGCCGGCCGGTCTGAGCTTCTCGATCCCGCAGAACCATGAACGCACCAACTTCCCGCTGACCCTGGCGGCCACTGCCGAAAGCCAGCTCAGCCTGAACTGGAGCTACCAGTGCGCGCACTTCAGCAGTGACGCCATTGCCCGCATGAGCGAGCATCTGGCCGCGCTGCTGGCGGCGATGGTCGCCGCGCCACAGGCAGCCTTGAGTGAACTGGACCTGCTGACCGCGCCGGAACGTGTGCAGCAGTTGGTGGAGTGGAACCCGGCGTTTACCGCGGCGCAAAACCCGCTGTGCGTGCATCAGTTGATCGAGGCCCAGGCCGTTATCCGACCGGACGCCACGGCGTTGATCTTCAACGATCTGCAATTGAGCTTCGACCAGCTCAACCGTCGCGCCAACCAGTTGGCCCACCGCCTGCGCGCACTGGGCATCGGCCCGGAGGTGCGGGTTGGCCTGGCGATGCAGCGCTCGCCAGAGATGATCGTCGGCCTGCTGGCGATCCTCAAGGCGGGTGGCGCTTACGTGCCGCTGGACCCGGCTTACCCGACGGAGCGCCTGCGCTACCTGATGGAAGACAGCGGCATTTCGCTGATGATCAGCCAATCGTGGCTACGGGAAAAACTGCCGTTGCCCGAAGGGCTGCCGGTGCTGGAAATCGACCGCGAGCCGCTGGAACTCATGGCGGACGCCAACCCGGTCAACCTGACCTGCGGCGAGAACCTGGCCTATCTAATCTATACCTCGGGCTCCACCGGCCGGCCCAAAGGCGTGAGCGTGGCCCACGGTCCGCTGGCCATGCATTGCCTGTCGATCGGCGAGTTGTACGGCATGACCCCGGACGATCGCGAGCTGCAATTCGCCTCGATCAGCTTCGACGGTGCCCACGAGCGCTGGTTGACGCCGCTGGTGTTCGGTTCGGCGGTGATGCCCCGCGACGATGAATTGTGGAGCGTGGAGCGCACCTGCGCCGAGATCGAAAAACACGGCATCACCATCGCCTGCTTCACCCCGACCTACCTGTCGCAGATTGCCGATTTCATGGGCGAGGCGGGGCGTGATCTGCCGATCCGTTCCTACACCCCGTGCGGTGAAGGCATGGCCAAGCACGCGTTCGATGAAGTGCAGCAGGTGCTGCAACCCAAGCGCCTGATCAACGGCTATGGCCCGACCGAAACGGTGATCACGCCGCTGATCTGGCTGGCGTATCCGGATACCGAGTTCGACTCGGCGTTCATGCCGATCGGTCGACCGGTGGGCAACCGCAGCGCCTACATTCTGGACGGCGGCTTGCAGCCGTTGCCGGTCGGCGTGGCGGGCGAGTTGTACCTGGGCGGCGAAGGTGTCGCGCGGGGTTACCACCAACGTCCGGACCTGACCGCCGAGCGTTTCGTGCCGGATCCGTTCGTGCCGGGTGGTCGCTTGTATCGCAGTGGCGACCTCGCGCGGTTCCGTGCCGATGGCGTCGTCGAATACCTCGGCCGTATCGACCAGCAAGTGAAGATTCGCGGGTTCCGTATCGAGCTCGGCGAAATCGAAGCCTGCCTGCTGGAACACCAAGGCGTGCGTGAAGCCTTTGTGATCGATCGCGAAGGCCCGGTCAGCCGGCAGTTGGTCGGTTACGTGGTGCCGCGCGATCCGCTCGCCGATGAGCAGGCGTTGCGTGAAGCGCTGACGTCGCACCTGCGCAGCCGTCTGCCGGCGCACATGCTGCCGGCGCATTTGATGTGCCTGGCCGCGTTGCCGCTGACGCCTAACGGCAAGCTCGACCGTCAGGGTTTACCGGCCCCCGAAGCTTCCCGTGAAACCCACGACCAAGTGGCCGCCGCATCGCCGGCCGAAGCCTTGCTGGTGGAGATCTGGCAGGAACTGCTGGGCCTGGATTCGCTGGGTGTCACCGAGAATTTCTTCGAGCTCGGCGGGGACTCGATCATCTCCCTGCAGGCAGTGAGTCGCGCCGGGCAGCGCGGGCTGGTGTTCAGTCCCAAGCAACTGTTCGAGCAGCAGACCATTCGAGCGCTGGCCGCCGTGGCCAGCAGCCGTGAAGCCGCGTTGGTTGAAGCGCCGAAAGTCGACGCTTTCTCGCTGGTGCCGCACATTGATATCGCCACCCGCGAGGGTCTGCAAGACCTCTATCCGTTGTCGCCGATGCAGCAAGGCATGCTTTTCCATTGCCTCGATTCACCGGAGCTGAACCCCTACGTCAACCAGTTGAGCGTGGCGGTGGACGGTTTGCAGGTGCCGCGTTTCCGCGCCGCTTGGCAAACGCTGGTCGAGCGTCACGAAGTACTGCGCGCGGCGTTCCGCTGGCGCGATGGCCTGGCGGATCCGCTGCAAGCGGTGTTCGCCGAGGTCGAGTTGCCGATCGAAGAACTCGACTGGCGCGAGCGCACCGACACCGAGCAGGCGCTGAGCAAATTGGCGGCAGCGGAACAGGCCAAGGGCTTCGACCTGAGCTGCCCGCCGTTGATGCGTTTCATCCTGGTGCGCCTGGGGGAAGACCGTTACCAGATGATCTGGATCTACCATCACCTGTTGCTCGACGGCTGGAGCGCTTCGCGACTGTTGGGCGACATGCTGCGCCTGTACCACAACGACAGCCTGCCGACCCTGACCGGGCGCTACGCCGACTACATTGCCTGGCTGCAACGACAGGACGGTGCACAGGCCGAAGGCTTCTGGCGCGAGCGCCTGGCGTTGCTTGAAGAGCCGACCATCCTGGCCAAGGCTTCGGGTGCCACAGGCTCCGGTCACGGCGTGATGTACAGCAACCTCGACGCCGAGGCGACGCGCAAACTGCACGCCTTCGCCAAGCGTCAACGCGTGACCCTCAACACCCTGGTGCAAGGCGCGTGGTTGCTTCTGCTGCAACGTCACAGCGGCCAACGCAGCGTCGCGTTCGGCGCCACGGTGGCGGGGCGCCCGACCGGGCTGGCCGGTGCGCAGGACATGCTTGGCCTGTTCATCAACACCTTGCCGGTGATCCAGACCCTCGATCCGCAGCAGCCGTTGGGCGAGTGGTTGCGAGACTTGCAGGATTACAACCTGATGGTGCGCGACTACGAGCACACGCCGTTGTCGGACATCCAGCGCTGGGCGGGGCAGGGTGGCCAGGGCTTGTTCGACAGCATCATCGTGTTCGAAAACCATCCGGTGGACCGTGCCTTGAAAGGGGGCGAGGAAGGGGAGCTGCGCTTTGCCGAAGTCGGCAGCGGCGGTGTCACCAACTTCCCGATGGACTTGATGGTCAGCGCCAACGAGGAAGGCCTGGAAGTCGAGTACCTGTTCCTGCGTGATCGCTTCAGCGAACGGGAAGTTGAGCGGATTCGTGCGCAGCTTGAAGGGTTGCTGCGAGCGTTGCCGGAGGATGCCGCGTGCCTGCTCGGCAATATTGGTCTGCCGCAAGCGCGTTTGAGTCTGCCGCAGGTGTCCGACGACAACGCCGATTTTCTGCACGCATTCAATCAACACGTAAAAGCGCAGCCGCAGAAAATTGCCTTGATCTGTGAAGATCGGCAAGTCAGTTATGCCCAGCTTGAGGCGCAGGCCAATGGACTGGCGCAGCAATTGATCGGTCGCGGTATCGGTGCCGAAAGCCTGGTGGCTGTGGCGTTGCCTCGCTCCGAGCGCACCATCGTGGCGTTCCTTGCGGTGCTCAAGGCGGGTGCGGCTTACCTGCCACTGGACCTGGCGTACCCGGCCGAGCGACTGGCCTACATGTTGAGCGATTCAGCGGCGAGCCTGTTGCTGTGCGACAGCAATCTGGGTGATCGACTGACCATGGCCGACAGCCCGCCACGCCTGCTGCTGGATCTATTGAGCGTTGCCGACAACGTTGCGTGTCCGGTTTCCCAACCATTGCCGGGACACCTGGTGTACCTGATCTACACCTCCGGCTCCACCGGTCAACCGAAAGGCGTGGCCGTGGCGCGCGGGCCGATTGCCCGGCATTGCCGTGGCATCATCGAGCTCTACGAACTGGCACCGCGCAGCCGCGAGTTGCACTTCATGTCGTTCGCCTTCGACGGTGCCCAGGAGCGTTGGCTGAGTGTGATGTTGGCCGGCGGCAGCCTGGTGATCCGCGACGACAGTCTGTGGACCCCGGAACATACCCTGGAAGTGCTGCATCGGCACAACGTCACCGTGGCCTGCTTCCCGCCGGCCTATCTGCAACAGATGGCCGAAGTGGCCGAGCGCCTGGGCAATCCGCCGGCGGTCGAGGTGTATTGCTTCGGCGGTGATGCGGTACCGCAAGCCAGCTTCGAACAGGTCAAGCGCGCCTTGCGTCCGCAGCGTCTGGTCAACGGCTACGGGCCGACCGAGACCGTGGTCACGCCGCTGTTGTGGCGTGCCGAGGTCAGCGAAACCTGCGACGCGGCCTATGCGCCGATCGGGCGTGGCGTCGCCGGGCGTGGCTTGTACGTGCTCGACGCCGACCTCAATCCATTGCCGGTGGGTGTCAGCGGCGAGCTGTACCTGGGCGGCGAATGTCTGGCCCGGGGTTACCACCAGCGTCCGGGCATGAGTGCCGAACGCTTCATCCCCGATCCGTTCGAGGCCGGTGGTCGCATGTACCGCACCGGCGACCTGGTGCGTCAGCGCGACTGCGGGTTGATCGACTACCTGGGGCGTCTCGACCAGCAAGTGAAGATCCGTGGGTTCCGCATCGAGCTCGGCGAAATCGAAGCCCGCCTGCGCGACTGCGCCGGGGTCCAGGATGCCGCCGTGGTGGTGCACGACACGCCGACCGGCAAGCAGTTGGTTGGCTATGTGGTGGCTGGCGGTGCTGTCGGGCTGGATCGTCGCCTGAAGTCTGAACTGCAAGCGCAACTGCCGGACTACATGGTGCCGGCGCGAATCATGGTGCTGGAACGCTTCCCGCTGTCGGCCAACGGTAAGCTCGATCGTCGCGCACTGCCTGTGCCTGAATGGGCGCTCGGCGGTTATCGCGCACCGCGCAACGCACTGGAAACGGCGCTGACCGCGATCTGGCAAGAAGTGCTCGGCGTGCCGCAGGTGGGCATCGACGACAACTTCTTCGAACTCGGTGGCGACTCGCTGCAGGTGCTTAAAGTCATCTCCCGGGTGCGCAGTCAGCCGCAACTGGGCTTCGAATTGAAACTGCGCGACCTGATGCAGAAACCCTGCATCGCCGAACTCAGCGGCTATCAAGCCGCCGAGCCGGTTGCCGCGGCGCCGGACCCCTTGCTGGCGCTGAATGCGCGAATCCCCAACGTGCTGGCGCTGTTCTGCCTGCACGCCGGTTTCGGCACGGTGTTCGACTATGAGCCGCTGGCGCGGCGCCTGGAAGGACGGCGCACGGTGTATGGCCTGCAATGCCGGATGTTGCTCGATCCGCAGTGGCAGGACGAGTCGCTGCTGGCCATGGCCCAGGCCTACTCGCAGCGAATTCGCACGCAACAGCCTGAAGGCCCGTACTACTTGCTCGGCTGGTCGCTGGGTGGCGCGTTGACGCAACTGGTTGCCCATGAACTGGAATCCCAGGGGCAGACGGTGGCGTTTGCCGGGCTGGTCGACAGTTATGTGGCGGGCACGGCGCAGGCGGGGGACTGGCGCGAAGATTTGGCCGACTTCCTGAAGTTTGTCCTCGGTCAGCCGTCTGAAGAAGCACAGGCGTTGATTACCTCGAAAGCCGCAGGCCTGAACGAGCGCGAAGGCGCCGGCGCAGTGATCGAAGCGGCCATGCACGGCTCCAATGACCACGCGGCGTTGGGGACGGGGGAGCTCACGCAGATCTTCGCCACCGGTTCGTCACTCAAACGACTGGCCCTGGCCCAGCGGCAATTGCCGAAGGTACAGGTTTGCACCCATCGCTGGTGGGTGGCCGAGCGCGACGACGAACGCCGGGTGTTCGAGGCCCAGGTGGGCGGTCATGGCATCGATCGATTGCTGGCTGGCGGACACTACGAACTGCTGCGCGGTGATGAGTTGCTCGACGAACTGGAAGACCTCCTGGAGCGCCGCATGGTCACTGCATAAAAACAAAGCCCCCCTGTAGGAGCTGGCTTGCCAGCGAAGGTCGTTAACGATAACGCGTGTTCCCTGATTAAACGCGGCGTTCTCGAGCCCTTCGCTGCGGTGCGACGATTCGACAAGCCAGCTCCTACAGGGGATCCTCGTTCGATTCAATAGTGTGTATTGCCCGATTATTGACCTCATTGCGTAAAAGGATTCCCCCCCATGGCCGTACTGCCAGAGCTTGAAGCTTTCCTCGAACTCGCCGAATTCGGCCGTCTGACCGGCAAAAGCCGCGCCATGCATGAACAGTCGCCGCAACAGGCGCGAATCGACTTCGAAGCCTCCTCGGGCTTTCTCGATGTGCCGCTGGACAGTGTTGCCTGTGAGGAATTCACCATAGCCGCGCGGGATGGCCATAGCCTCTCGGCGCGGTTGTATCGCGATGGCAAGCCGGTCGATGGACTGCAGCCCGTGGTCCTGTATTTCCACGGCGGCGGTTACGTGGTCGGCAGTCTTGAATCCCACGACGCACTGTGCCGACGCCTGGCAGCCCAAGGCGGTTTCGCCCTGTTGACGGTGGATTACCGCCTGGCACCGGAATGGCGTTTCCCGACCCCGATACAGGACGCCTGCGATGCCGGCAACTGGCTGGTCCGCGAAGGCGCGGCCCGTGGCCTGGATGCCACACGGGTGGCACTGGCCGGTGACAGCGTCGGTGCGACCCTGGCCACGGTGCTGTCGATCATGGCCGTGCGCGAACCTGCAGAATTACTGCTGAAACCCAAGGCCCAAGTGCTGGTGTATCCAGTGACAGATGCCACCACCAAACGCGCCTCGCACCGCGACTTCGCCGAAGGCTACCTGCTGGAAACGCCGACGCTGGACTGGTTCTACGCCCATTACGCACGCACGCCCCAGGACCTGGCGGACTGGCGCTGCTCGCCGTTGCTGGCTGACGATCTGTCAGGCGTTGCGCCGGCACTGGTGTACCTGGCCGGCCATGACCCCTTGCATGACGAAGGGCTGGCCTACGCCGAGCGCTTGCGCGCTGCCGGTAATGACGTGACGCTGCTGGAACAGCCGGGTATGACCCATGATTTCATGCGTATGGGTGGGTTGTTGAGTGAAGTGGAAGGGATTCATGCAGAAGTGGCGGGGTGGGTGCGGGCGCGGCTTCGAGGTGAAATAACAATGCCCGCCATTCCTAGTTAAAGAATGGCGGTTGATTATGTCTGATCAAAATCAACTAATATCTCATTAGAATAGTTAAATCAGTCTTGCATAAAGAAACTTTCGTAACCTGCTCTCCGTACCTCCGAATCATCATTGAGGCATTTTATGGAAGCAAGAGTTTTCTCATCACGTCTGATTGTTATTTCGCTAAGACCCTCAAAACCCTCTCCCGCCACTGGAGCATCTCGTTCATGAATGATGTACAAAAACTCTTTGTTTGAAAATTTAATTTTAACATCAATTCCACCCGGCAACGGCTCGGTCGCCATAATGAAATTCCGACCAGGGGGTGTGGGCTTTTCTGGGAAAACAAACTCGATCATGTTTTTATCTATATCAAAAACTCTGTACTGAGCAAAGCCTGTTAAATTGCTAAGGTTTTTAGATGCACAAATCCCTGCAATTTTATACTCTGCCTTGCAGAAAAAGATGATTTGTTCATCTGGCGAACATAGATCAATGTCCTTGGTGGTAATTGATTCCTTCGCAACAATGACAGTAGAGACAAACAAAAAGAAAAATATTGAGAGTTTTTTCACAAGATTATATCCCCATAATCAATTTTATGTTGTTCAGGATTTTCTTTCGTTCATGCAGGCCATTGTGCCCACCATTAATTATCTGCGTTGTTTTTTCTATGTTGTCTTCATCGGCAGCCGAATTAAAATTAGTCATTGAGCAATAAACAAATGCCGACTCTACCCCATATTGTAGTTCGTCAATAATTAGATCAGGGTTCCCTGCAAAATCTTTCAAATCACTTGGGTTTGCGGTGTTGTGAATTCTAGTGTAGCGCTCGTAGTTAAATCTACCGGTAAGTTGAATAATTCCTCTGCCTCGGTATTTATACCCATCTTGCGTATCTTCCCCTCCATTCCCCATTCTGTCGGCATATACATAGCTGAGTAATTTTGTCGCGTTGTTAGCGTAGAGATGTTCATGACTCCAAAGTTTGCTTCGAAGCCGACCTAGATCGCAGTCATCCTCTCCTGTGTTGTAATTTTTTTGACCTCCTTTGCATCCAAATATCTCGCGCATTCTCCTAGGGCTATAATTACCGTTTTCGCTTTTTACTTTGAATTGGCTTTCGTGACCAACTTGTGCAAGAAAATGTACAATGCGCAATGGGGTATCGATTTTATATATGGGGGCATACATATTTAGATAAGGCAAGATTTCTTGGTGGTAAATGGACGTTCCATGCGGATCTGCAGCTTTCAACATCTCCATGGTGATTAGCTCTTGCGTTTCCGAAAACAAACCTACCAACCCAATCGGATGAAAGTGGTATGGCCTCCCCCAAGACGGCAACCCCACCTTATCCGCAACTTCCTCCCACCAACTCATTTCTTTGATCCGCTGTTTCTCCGCCAACCAATTCAAGTGCGGCGTCGAGCCGCTGTGGCCGAGCAACTCATCCAGCGCATCCCATTTCTGCGGCTGGTGAAACCACTCGCTTTCCTTGCGCAGGATCAATTGTGAGATCGCTTGCGCGTGGGCCGGTAGGCGCAGGGCAGCTTGCAATTCTTCGGCGGTCATCTTGCCGTCGCGATTACGGTCGATGATGTCGTACAGCCGGCTCTTCATCGGCCCGTGATTGTCTTTCTCGGCCAGAGGACGAAAGTGCTCGCGTTGCGCATCGCTGAAGCGGTTGACAGCGCTGAAAAACGACGCCATGGCGTGCTTCGGCATGCTGAAGTCGAAAATGACGTCATAACCTTCCCAGGACCACGGACTGAACCAAGGCGTGACGCCGACTTCTTCGCACACCCAGCCTGTGAGCAGGTTGTTGTTCGCGTCATGCAGTAGTCCATCGAGGCGATACCAGTTGCGGGCTTTGTGCACACTCGTTGAGGCAACGATAATTTTGTCCTCTGCCCGCAGACCATCCAGCACCCTCTTGGGGAGCAGCAGGTCGGCGGCACTGAGTGGACTGTCTGCACTCATCGCCTTCAGTTGTGCGGCCGTGACATTGTCTTCATGAGCCACGACGGCCGTGCCTTTGGCCAGTTTCAGCCAGGTTTTATCTTTGTCCGGCAGGCGCTGAGCCCACTCGCGGCTGGCCTCGATAAACATATCGATGTCATCGCCACTGAACACTTCCAGGTGGAGCTTGTGTTCCGGCTGCTCCGCGCCGCTGTCCTGATACTTACCGAGGTGACCGATCAGATCCCCTGCCTTGATGGGAACGGGCTGGTCGAGCACGACTATACGATCTGCTGCCAGGGGTTCCTGCTCGCCTTCCAGCCAGTTGAAATGCACGTACTGGTTGATGCGCTCCAGCTTACGGAAATCGCCCTCTCCGCTGACCGTGACGACCGTTCCGGTCGGCAGCTCTGCAATCACCTTGCAAGGAATGATCGGTTCAGATCGAACATTGACCAACTCTTTCGACGACGTGATGCGGTACTCGTTGCCAGCAATCGGTTGCAGAATGCTGGCGGCGATGTAGCCCGCTAGCGAACCATCGGCATTGATCAGCTTGGCGGGGCCAAGACGGTTTTCCAGCTTGCGGTAGAGCCCGGTACCACTGACGGTCACTTCTGCTCCGCGTGGCAGCAAGTCAATCACCTTACCCTGCTTCCGATCCATGTGGCGCACGTTCAGGCCAGGCTGATCCAGCTGGCCGGAGCGGACATCGTTCGCTGTCTGCTTGACGCGCAGGGTCGGGCTCTGCGGCCAGGACGCCGGGCGCGCGATGGCAGAATTCTTCTTGTACACCGCCCAATCCTGCAGGTGCATGTACAAGCTGTAGAAGGTCAGGCTGGGCGGTGTATTCGGGCTGCCTTCGATTTTCGGTGGTTGTAACCGATGGCGCACCAGCACGAAGTTGCGTGAAAAAGGTTTGCCGACAGTGGTGGTGTTGACGAAGTAGCGCGTGGTCGGCGATTGCGTGTCGACGCGGTAGGCCACTACTTCACCGTCAGCCAGACAGCACACGGATTTATCCGGGGGGATGCCGGTACCGCTGTCGAAATGCACACCGCCGTGAAACAGCCCGCTGCGGCCGATCGGGTAGTAACCCGCGGCGGCTTTGGCCATGTGAGTCAACTGTGCCAGCGGATTGCCCGTGTCCTTAAGCGGATGACTCCAATTCTTCAGCGGCTGCAATACGTCGACGCTGAATTCCGAGGCCGTAGATGTCTGGACTGCCCGGGTATCGGGCGTCGGCAAGACTGGGACGCTCGGCCCATCAAATCGCGTGTCCCTGCGGTTGTCGTGAAATCCAAAAAGTCGGGAAAGCAAGCTGGCCATGTTGAGTGTCGCTCCTTGTTCTGCGTAAAGAGTCCGGCAGAGAAATCCGTCAGTGCCAAGGACTTCTGGATGGCGTATGGGGAGGCTTTATGTCCGCCCTCGATCAAACGCTCGACAGCTTTCTAGAAGCTGATAACGATTGAAATAGGATGCGTCCGAAATGCGCGTAGGACGCGTCCGGGTGTTGGGCTGTCAGATCTGTAGGAGTTTTTTATGGTGTGGTTAAAGGCATTGCGCCGAGGGTTGTTCGACCTCTATCCGGAGCTTTTTTTACATGTAATTTTCTGCGTGTTTAAAGCCAGCCAGGTTCCTTCCCGAAAGCCACACAGCCTTGCGCCATTGCCTACAGTTACGCCAGAATCCGCCGGCTTGTGCGCCTTGGGTGCGGGCTCTATCGTTTGTCGGTCGCTGAAAAACAGCGATCGGGTTTGGTAGCCCGTTTCGTATTAGGCGCATAGCGCCACCTTACGCAGTCGCTTTCTCCGGACTCTGTTTTATGGTGGCCATGCGCAGGGCTCCTTCAGGGGCGCCGGGTTCCTAATGCGACCGGTCTACCAACCCGCGTATGGCCGCCACCTTTCGTTTGGTAGCGAGGGTGATGGCTCCTTTGTTCTTCGCATTAGGAGTTTCATCTATGTTCAAGGTAACGCCCAATCCGCCGGACACCGATCCGGCATCACCCTCCGAAAACCTCGATTCAAAAAAACTCCACGAAGGCGCCGAGCGCGCCCTCAATTACCACCTCAACCCGGCCGCCAACATCATGGCCAGCCCGCGCAAGCCCAGCACCATGTACACCGTCAACCCGGAACTCGATACCGAAACCCTGCTGGTCCATGCCTGCGAGTCGCTGGCGTCGGCCAATGTCATGGCCAGTGATCTGGCGGGGTTTCTGGAGGGGGCGCATCGCAATACCCTGCTGGGGATTGCGCAGGTGATCATGCTGGGGGAGCTGGCGGTGAACCGGGCGCTGGATCGGCTCGACCCGCCTTAGTGGTCACTGCCCCTTCGCCGGATGTCTGGTGCCGGGATTTGTAGAAGGGCGGCCATCGCCTTCGCGAGCAAGCTCGCTCCCACAGGTGGCCGCTGTGAACATAAATTCTGTGTTCACCGAAGATCCCCTGTGGGAGCGAGCTTGCTCGCGAAGGCGGCATAACAGTCACCATAAAACTCTCAGCAAAAAAAATGCCCGCATCTCACGACACGGGCATTTTTCAATTCAGCTCAACGCTCAGAAATCATACTTCGCGGTGACTTGCATGTTACGCGGCTCGCCGGAGAAGGTGGTGCCGAAGTTGCCCAGGCCCGTCAGGTACTTCTTGTCGAAGACATTGTTGGCATTGACGGTGAAGCTCAGGTGTTCGTCGTACTTGTAGCGAGTCATCAGGTCCACCAGGGTGTAGCCGCCTTGCTTGAGATTGACGCTGCCATCGGTCGGGCTGAAGGTCTGGCCGTAGAACGCGCTCTGCCAGCTGATACCGCCACCGACGGTGACCTGGTTCAGCGCGCCCGGCAGGCGGTAGGTGGTGAACGTACGTACGCTGTGTTCCGGTTTGCTGGTGGCCAGCGGGAAGCCGAAGATGCGCTGTTCGTCCTGGTCGCGGGTGCGGGCGTAGGTGTAGCCGGCAGAGACGTTCCAGTCTTGCGCCAGCTCGCCGGCCAGTTCCAGTTCCACACCGTTGGTGGTGGCGCCGGAGATGGCTTCGTACACGTCCTGGCCGGTGCCGTCGGTGGTGACGTATTGGGCGACGTTGTCCTGTTCGATGCGGAAGAAGGCCAGGCTGGCGTTCAGTCTGCCGTCGAAATAGGCCGCTTTCAGACCGGTCTCGTAGGCGTCGCCTTCAACCGGCTCCAGGGTCTTGCCGCTGGCGTCCTTGTAGATCTGCGGCTGGTAGATGCTGGTGTAACTGGCATAGACCGAGTACGTGTCGTTCAGGTCATAGACCACACCGGCGTAAGGCGTGACCACGCCGTGTTCCTTGTAGCTGGCGTGGGTGTCGGACAAGGTGCCGCCCGGGTAGTAGGTGTAATCTTCGTTGTATTTGAAGGTGCTCAGGCGGCTGCCGAGGATGAACGACAGGTCGTCGGTCGGACGCAGGCGCGTGGCCAGGTAGACGCCGTTCTGGCTGGTGGTGCGCTCGTACTTGCCGTTTTTCGGGAAGTCCTGCACCGGCAGGTTGCCTTTCCAGTCGAAGATGCTGCCCGGGACCAGTTCGAAGGCGCTGGTGTCGTAGGTGGCACCGGTCTGGCGCGAGTGCGAAGTCATGAAACCAGCAACCAGTTCGTGCTCGCGACCGCCCAGGGAGAACGGGCCGGAGACATTCACGTCAGCGGTGTTCTGCACGCGATGGCCTTCCCAGCGACCCCAGTAAAAGAACATCCCTTCACCGGTGGTGCGGTCCGGGTTGCCGCCACTGGCCGAGGCCAGGCGGGTATCGTGATCGGTGGTTTTCTGGTCGAGGCTGACCTTGAGTTTCCAGTCGTTGGCCAGGGCCTGTTCCAGCGAGGCGAAATAAGTGGTGCTGTCGAAATCACGACGGCTCCAGTCGGCGCCCGGGTTGAAGCTGCGCGAGAAATCGGTACGGCCACCGTCGGTGAAGAACGGCGAGTTACCGGTCCAGGAACTGCCGCGCGGGGTGGCGCTGGACTTGTCGATGCCGAAGGTCAGCAGGGTGTCGTCGGTGAGGTCGGCTTCGAGGACGCCGTAGAACAGGTCTTTCTTCTGGCTGTAGTGGTCGATGTACGAATCTTTGTCCTGGTAGGCGCCCACGAAGCGGCCACGCACGTTGCCCGAATCGGTCAGCGAACCGGAGATGTCGCCTTCGGTGCGGTAGTTGTCCCAGTACCCGGCGGTGGCGCTGACCGAGGCCTTGAATTCCTTGGTCGGTTTCTTGCGCACCAGGTTGACGGTGGCGGACGGGTCACCCGAGCCGGTCATCAGGCCGGTCGCGCCTTTGATGACTTCGATGCGGTCGAGGCTGGCGGAGTCGTCGCTGTTGTTGGGGTTTTCTCCGTAAACGCCGTCGTAGGGGATGTTGACGCCATCGTATTGAAAGTTGGTGATGGCGAAGCCGCGGGAGGAAAACTCGGTGCGGTCACTGTCGTACTTCTGCATCGTGATGCCGGGGGTATTGCGCAAGGCGTCGGCGACGCTGGTGACACCGCGATCGTCCATTTGCTGACGAGTCACCACGGTCACCGATTGTGGTGTTTCACGCAGGGTCAGCGGCAGCTTGGTCGCGGTGGTGGTCGCGCCGGTGGTGTAGGAACCGGTGTCTTCGGTATTAAGGCCCAGGGCCTGGCCGGAAATGGTGGTCGCGCCCAGTTGCAGGCTCGAGCCGCCGCCGGACACCAGGGTGACGCTGTTGCCGTTGATCTGGAACGAAATGCCGGTGCCCTTGAGCAGTTCCGCCAGGGCCTGGGACGGTTCCAGCGAGCCGGACACCGTGCGGGACTTGATCCCGGCGACCTGGTCCGGGCTGTACAGGATCTGCAGGTTGGTCTGCATGCCCAGTTCGGTCAGGGCGCTGGACAGCGGCTGGACCGGGATACTCACTTTTACAGGTGCAGCATTGGCCATCGAGCTCCCCAGCAAGGTGGCGGTCAGCAGTACGCTAGTGAACAGGGTGCGATGCAAAGTCGGGCGCTGTACGGCCAGCGCGAGAGGTGTGCGGCGGGTTTGAGGTCGCATTACTTACCTGAGCTCCTGAAAAAGTGTTGTGCAGCATTTTTTGTTAATAGGAATGATTATTAGACGCAGCACTAATGGAAAACCGGAAAGAAACCGGCAAAATAAATTTCTGGAGGGAGGAGTCAGTTGGTTTTTGTGTGGTCCTGCAGTGAGTCAGCTGCCCGACACTGAACCTGTGGCGAGGGAGCTCGCTCCCGCTTGACTGCGCAGCAGTCCCTTTCTTGTCAGGGATAAGGTGGGGCCGCTTCGCAGCCCAGCGGGAGCAAGCTCCCTCGCCACAAAGAGCCCCTCGCCACAGGGAAGCCCTGCACCACAGATGTGTGTGAAGCCAGTCTTCAGGCAGGGGCCATTTCGGTGATGACCTTTCCGCTTTCCATGCGCACCAACTGATCCGCCACATCGAAATAGCGGTCGTCGTGGGAGATCACGATGATGGTCTTGCCCAAGCGTTTGAGGTCCGGCAGCAGCTCGGTGTAGAAGATCCGGCGGAAGGTCGGGTCCTGGTCGGCCGCCCATTCGTCGAACACCAGCACCGGGCGCTCCTCGAGCCAGGCATTGACCAGGGCCAGGCGCTTGCGCTGGCCGGTGGAGAGGTCGGTGGTGGTGAAATTGCCGTCCTTGACGCTGACCTTGTGCGCGATCTCCAGCCGTTGCAGGTACTTGTTGGCGTCCTCGGGGATGTGCGTATCGCCCTGGACCACATCATCGAACAGGTAATAGTCGGCAAAGATGGTGGTGAACAGCTGGCGATAGTCGTCGCGGTTCTGCGCGTCGATGGCCACGCCGTTGACGTGGATTGCACCCTGCTGCGGCGGGTACAGGCCCAGCAGCAACTTGATCAGCGTGGTCTTGCCGCAACCGTTCTCGCCGACGATAAAGGTGATGTCGCCTTGTTTGATCGTCAGGTTCACCGGCCCGAGCTGGAAAGGCGCGGCACCTTCAGCCGCCGGGAAAGTGAAACGCACATCCGCCAGTTTCAATTCGTGCACCGCCAGCTTGACGTTGCCCTGATCACTCAACAGCAGATGAGGTTCAGGGGTGGAAAACTGCTCGGACAGCTCGGCGATGCGGCGGAAGGCAATCTGCGCGCGGCTGACGATGGGCAAGGTGCTGATCAGGTGTTCCAGCGGACCTTTCATGTACAGCAGCACCAGCACGAAGCCGCTCATCACGGTCTTGTCGGCGCTCGGCCAGTAGGTTTGCAGCGCCAGGGCCAGGCCGATCACCACGAAGAACAGCATCGAGCCGAAGGTCTTGGCGATGACGAAGGTGTTGATCGAGCGTACCTGGGTGTTGCAGATGAACTCGGCGGTGGCCTTGATGCCCGAGACGAACATGCGCTGGCGGCGAGGGCGGTGAATGCGCAGTTCCTTGGCGCCTTCGGCAATCGCGTTGTAGTGCTTTTGCAGTTCGTCTTCGGCGTCGCGGGCGGCCATGAAACCCTGCACGCCCTTGCTCTGGGCGTAGGCCTGGATCGCCGTGCCGATCAGGATCGCGGCGACCATGATCAGGAACATCGGCCACGACAGGATCGCCAGGTAGCCCATGCAGCCGAGGGTCACGGTGACGGAAATCGCCAGGGGGGCGAAGGCGAAGGCGAAGTCGCTGATGGTGTCGACGTCGTGGGTCAGCACCGGGATCAGGCGATGGCTGCGATAGCGCTCGATTTGTTCGATCGGGGCCGACAGGACTTTTTCACCGAGCTGTTTACGCAGTTTGGCGATGATGTGCTGGCCGACGTAGTTGGTGCCGATGTCGGAGCAGATCGAACTGGCCAGCGCCAGCAGGCACAGGCCGGCGAACAGCGCGACCACGCCTTGGGTCAGGCCGGTTTCCGAATGCAGGGCGTTATTGATGGTTGCCAGCAGTACCGTGACGCTCAGGCCGCCGACCATGCCCAGGAAGATGGACGCGGCGACGATGAGCCGAAAGGGTTTCAACAGGGCGAACAATTCGCCGATGGCGCCACGGGTTGGCTGGGTCATGGAAGACGGTTCCTTGGGTCGTAAAGGCAGATACCCAGTAGAACGTCTGGTGGAGGGGTTAATTTAGAAGGGTGGCGACTGGCGGTGGGGCTGATCGACACCGACCCTGTAGGAGCGAGCTTGCTCGCGATGGACGTGAACGATGACGCGTGCTGTCTGGAAAAATGCGTCGCGTTCAAATTCTTCGCGAGCAAGCTCGCTCCTACAGGGATCACCGTCGCCCCAAAAACAGGGCGGGCTTAGAGGTCGCGCACTATGCGAAAGCCCATCCAGTCCCCACGCTCTTGCGGGTACTGGCTGTTGCGGTTGCCCGAGCGCGAGAACACCGGGGCTTCACCCCAGTCGTTGCCGCGAATCCGTACGGCTTCGCAATTGGCCTCGACCCAGGCGCTGCCATCGGTGGGTGCACCGACGTAATCGGGGTGTTCGCAGTCTTCGACCCATTCGTAGACATTGCCATGCATGTCATACATCCCGAACGCGTTGGGCGGGTAGCTGCCCACCGGCGAGCTGTAGCTGTAGCCGTCCGCCGGGCCGTAGGTGTTGGCGTGCCTGGCGATGCTGTATGGCTTGCCTTCATCGAACGGGAAGGGGAACGGGCCTTTGCTGCCACCACGTGCCGCGTATTCGCGTTGCGCCTCACTGACCATGCGGTACGGCTGCCCGGTTTTTTTCGACAGCCAGGCGACGTAGTTTTTCACGTCATCGAAGTTCATGCACACCGCCGGCTGGCGCGGGCTTTGGGGATAGCGTGGCTTGCTGGCGATGCACTCGCGGCCGGGCCGGGTATCGCCGTTGGCGATGGTCACGCCGCTCTCGCGCACGTAGCTGTCCCACTCACCGGCGGTGACCTGGAAACGGCTCATGGCGAACGGCTTGGCGAAGGTCACTTCATGCATCGGACCTTCGTCGGGTTCACGCCCGACTTCGTCGTCAGGGGTGCCCATGGAGAAGGTCCCGGCGGGCAGTACGACCATTTCCGGGCAATCCCGGCAGTCCTTGAATACCTTGCCTGGTTGCGCAGCGGCAGCGGCTTGGGCGGTGGTTGGTAGCAGACCGGCCATGAGGGCGGTGAGGGCGAGCGCCTTGAGCGGGCGGGGCAACAGATTACTGTTCATGAGTCATCTCGATATAAAAAAACGGGTGTCACGCAAATCCAATGTGGGAGCGAGTCTGCTCGCGAAGGCGGCGTGTCAGTCGACGTCAATGGTGGCTGAGAGTCCGTCTTCGCCGGCAAGCCGGTCTCGCTCCCACAGGGTTCGGCGTCATGCCGTCAGCTGGTCTTGCTCAGCAATGCGATAAAGCGGTCGATATCGTTTTCAGTGTTAAGCAACCCGGGCGCAATGCGGATCACCGGGCCGACGTCGCGTTCCACTGAGTCGCAGACCACGCGATTCTGCATCAGTTGGAGTGCGACTTTTTCACAGTCCCGGTCCTTGATCCGGAAGAAGGTGAAGCCGGCCGACAATTGCGCACTTTTTGGTGTCACCAGTTCTATCTGCCGGTCTTCCAGCAGGCGGTTTTTTGCATAGGTATTGAGCGCATGGATACGCGCCTGGACCTCGGCCTTGCCCAGGTCCAGGTGCAGCTTGAAGGCTTCGTCCAGGGCCCAGCGGTGCTCGAAACTGTGATAACCGCCCGGGGTCATGATGGTGGAGAAGGTGGTGGCTTCGGAGAAGGTCGGGATGGTCGGCGTCACGTCCTTGAGCTCGGCTGAACGGGCGCAGATGATCCCGGTGCCGCGCGGGCCGAACATCCATTTGTGGGTGCCGGCAATGAAGAAGTCGCAGTGCATGTCGGGGAAGTCGAGGTCATCGACGCCGAAGCCGTGCACACCATCGACCACATACAGAATGCGGTCCTTTTCCTCGCGGTTGCGGTTGCGTTCCTCCACCAGTTTGCCAATCTCGCCGATCGGCAGTTTCACGCCACTGCCCGATTGCACCCAGGTCATGCCCAGCACACGGGTTTCGGGGCGAATGCCTTTGGCGATCGTACCGAGCACTTCATCCGCCGAAACGCTGTGGCTGTGCTCGAACAGCTTGAGCTTGCGCACCTTGACCCCGTCCTTTTGCTGGCGGTACGCCAAGGCATAGTTGGTGGCGTAGTGTTCGTGTTCGCTGGTGAGGATTTCCTGGTCCGGGCGCACGTGGATGCCGCCATAGATCAGCGACAGGCCTTCGGTCGTACTGCCGGTGAGGGCGATCTGTTCCGGCGCGGCTTTCAGATAACGACCGGCCCAGACTCGCACTTCATGCTCGCGCTTTTCGGTTTCCCCCAGGTCCCAGTCCATGGCCAGGCCGGGGTTGCGGTCGAGGTTGGCGCGGTGCAGGTCGATCGCCTCACGCACGGGTCGTGGGTGTGAAGTCACCAGGAAATTGGCGAAGTGCAGATAGTCCGGGTCCTGGTTGAACAGCTGGCGCAACTGCGCCCATTTGTCCCTGGCCAGCGGTGCCGGGCTGGCGGCCGACGCCGGCAGGTTCACGGCGGCGCCCAAGGGCAGGCCCGCCGCGAGAATGCCGGCCTGTTTGAGGAATGTACGTCGGTTGGTCATGGGTTCGTTTCGCCTGGCAAAGTCGGGATCAGTTATTGGCCACAGGTCTGGATGATTTTTGCACCTGGTCCCAGACCCGCAGGAAATTGCCGCCCCAGAGCTTGGCGATATCGGCTTCGCTGTAACCGCGGCTGATCAGCTCGGCGGTGACGTTGCGCCCCTCGCTGACGTCCTTCCAGCCATCGAGGCCGCCGCCATCGTTGAAGTCGGAACTGATACCGACATGGTCGATGCCGATTTTCTTCACCGCATAGTCAATGGCGTCGCCGTAGTCCTTGAGCGTGGCCTTGGGTTCTTCGTCGACAATCGCGTAGAGCTGGCTAGCGTATTCGCCGAAACGTTGCTCGGACCAGACGGTGATCACCGGATCGCCAGGCATCAGCGCCATCTCCAGGCCTTGCAGCGGTTGCAGGTCGAAGCGGGCGCGCAGGGCGTTGAGTTTGTCCTGGGTGGCCTGGCTCAGGGGGCGGATGTAGGTCGGGAAGCCAACGATCTGCACCACGCCACCGCTGTTCTTGATCAGTTGCATTTCCTGGTCGCTGAGGTTACGCGGGATGTCCACCAGGGCTCGAGGCGCCGAGTGGGAGGCGACCATCGGGGTGCGGCTCAACCGGGCGACCTGCTCCAGGGCCTTGGTCGACATCTGCGACACATCGATGATCACGCCGAGGTCGTTGAGACGCTGCACGGCTTGTTTGCCGATCTCCGACAAGCCGCCGAGGGCGTCCCGGGAGTCGTTGAAAAACGGCAGCGGTCGGGATGAATCAGCCCAGGCGTTGTTGCCCACGTAACTGAAGCCGAACATGCGCATGCCGCGAGCCGCCCATTTGTCCAGGGCGTTGAGGTCGTTGCCCAACGGATAGGCGTTGAGCATGCTCAGGAAGATCGCGAACTTGCCTTCGCCATGCAGGCGGCGGAAGTCGTCGGGGGTGTAGGCGATGGCAACCTGATTGGGGAAATCGCGGACCATGGCGTTGATGATTTTGTAGCGGGTTTCCTGTTCGAAGCGTGCTTCGTCGACGAACCCTGCGGTAGGGCGGTGCGGGGCGTTTTCGCCGTTCCAGATTTCCGGCCAGCCAAAGATCGTCAGGGCCGCGCCGGACAGGCGCCCGCGCCCGCTCTTGACCAGGTCGAACTGGCCGCTGCCGTCCTTGTCGGCTTCGTTGCCGGCGGTGCCGAAATCCATGGGCACGGTGATGTGGCTGTCGAATGAAAGCATGCGTTCCTGCAGTTCATCGGCCTGTTTCATCACCTTGACCGGGTACCCGGGGTTGTCCTTGAACCAGTAGTCCCAGGCCGCAAAGCCGGCACCGGCACTGATCGCCAGGGCCAGCGGCAGGCCGATGTAGAGCGCTTTTTTCGAACGTGGTTTGGTCATTGCCGTCTCAGTCAGGTTCGCCGCCCCGGTGCGTGTGTGGGGGCCTTTGCTATCTGGGAAGAACGAGTGGCCGAGGAAGGAATTTAGTGTTTGTGCTGGCCTCTTCGCTGGCAAGCCAGCTCCTACAGGGAATTGTGTGAACACCGAAGAACCCTTGTAGGAGCTGGCTTGCCAGCGAAGCTCTTAAATTTGTGAAGGCAACAAACGTTCTAGCTTGGATAAAGCCTGCTTCATGGCTGACACAGGTAGGGCAATGACGATTTCTCGACGATGGTTCATGGCAGGCCTGGCGCTGACCGGCGCCGCGGTGCCTGCGGCTTTTTATGGGCATCGCCAATGGACGAAAGCGGATCCGACGATCACCCCCGGGGAAGCTTCGTTCGATGTCGCCGATGTCGCGGGCCAGCATTTGGCGAACACCTTGCGCGGGGTCTGGCAGATTCGTTTCGAAGGCCGCGATGCCGGCATTGAAGGTTTGCCCCGGGACGGCCTGGAAGTGTTCCTCGACGTCGGCCATAAAGGCCGCGGCTTGATCGGCTATCTCGATACCGCCGAGCGTTTGCGCTCGAGTGAAGAACCGCGCTACCGGGTGCTCGGCGATCTGGCCGAGGCCAAGCCAGCCCAATTAAGCTGGCGGCTGGTCGGCGCCCATGCGGCCAACGGCACGCCGGATTACGAATTCAGCATGGCGCTGGATGAAGTCTGGGCCGGTTTCGGCAACGCCGGCAGCGGCACCCTCAGCGGCCGGGTGCTGAACCTGGACCGTCCGTTGATGATGACCGCCCAGGACAACCGCTTCATCGCCGTCAAACGGGTATTCCCCGAAGCCCGCGAACGCACCGGCCTCAATCCGGCACTGTTGGCCTGGCTGGTGTCCCCCGAACATCGACTGTTCCACCAGCTCTGGCATGCCTCCCGGGACAAGTGGCACACCCTGTCCGAAGACCAGCGCGGCGCGCTGCGCGGCATTGGCTGGCAGCCGGGGCCGCGGGACAAGGAGCGTGATGCCCGTGGTACACGCAAGGATCGCAATGGCTCGGGTGTGGATTTTTTCTTCATGCACCGACAAATGCTCGGTAAAGCGCGCTCCCTGCAAGACCTGCCGTCCTGGCCGCATTTCCCCTTGCCACAGCCGGAACTGGCGCGCGATCGCATCGGCTTCGCCAATTATTGCGACAACCACGACGGCACCGCGCTGCCACCGACCTGGCTGGCGGACGACGATGCCGAGTATTCGCAATGGGTCGCCGACATCAAGACCGCCGAGACTTACCACAGCAATTTCCAGGTCTGGGAGTCGCGCTACCGCGATCCGCGCTATCTGTCGAAGCTGACCCTGGGCCAGTTCGGTTCGGAGGTGGAGCTGGGCCTGCACGACTGGCTGCACATGCGCTGGGCCTCGGTGCCCCGGGATCCGTCCAACGGCCAGCCGGTGCCCTTCGCGCGGGATCCGTCGGACTTCTCCGCGCGCTGGTTTGCTCCGGAAAACGACTTCCTCGGCGATCCGTTTTCTTCCCACGTGAGCCCGGTGTTCTGGCACTTTCACGGCTGGATCGATGACCGTCTGGAAGACTGGTTCCGCGCCCATGAGCGGTTTCATCCGGGAGAAGTCAGTCGGCTGGAAGTCAATGGCGTGGCGTGGTTTGCGCCGGGTCGCTGGGTCGAGATCGACGACCCATGGCTGGGCCCGAGCACCCATGGCTGTAGCACTACGCCGGGGTTGCAGGTGGGCAAGTCAGTGGAAATGGACCCGGAAACCATGAAGCTGGCGTTGCGCATTACCTTTGGCGAGGACGAGAAGAAGCTGGCGGACCTGATGCGCAAGGTGCCGCAGCGGCCTTGGTATGCGCGGCATTTGAAGGCCAAGCCGATTACGAGTTGAGCAGGGAGACCGCGTTATCGTTCTTCGCGGGCAAGCCTCGCTCCTACAGTTTTATGTGTGCCTTGGGGCATACCACAAAACCCGTAGGAGCGAGGCTTGCCCGCGAAGGCGGCCGAACAGACGCCGCAAAATTATAAAGCCTGCCACCCACCCCCAAGCGCCTTGTACAACGCAATACTCGCCTGCAACCGCGACAACCGCAGCTGCACATTCAAATCCTGCGCCGCATACAAGGTGCGCTGCGTCTCCAGCACCGTCAGCAAATCCTCGGCCCCGGCCTCGTAACGACTTTGAGCAATATTGAAAGCGGTCTGCGCCTGGCTCAGTTCCTCACTTTGCCACTGCCGCTGTGCATCCAGCCCACGAATGCTGTTCAGCGCTTTCTCCACGTCGGCGAAACCATTGATGATTGCCCCGCGGTAGTTCTCCAGCAGTTCTTCCTGGCGCGCCGTGGCCTTGTCGCGCTCGGCGCTCAGGCGGCCGTTGTTGAACACCGGCGCGAGCAGCCCGGCGGTGAGGTTGTAGAACGGATTGCGCAGGATGTCCGCGGCGCGGTCGGCACCGGAGCCCAGTTCCGCGCTCAGGGTCACGGCAGGCAGCATGGCCGCGCGAGCGACGGTGACATCGGCTTGCGCGGCGGACAGTTGTGCTTCGGCCCGGGCGATGTCCGGGCGGCGGGTGAGCAACTCGCTGGGCACGCCGGCCGCGATGGTCGGCCATGACAGCTGATCAAAGCGTTCCGCGCCCAGACGCAATTGCTGAACCGGCTGGCCGAGCAGGGCGGCGAGGCTGATCAACGCGTCCTGGGCCTGTTGCTGTACCAGCGGCAATTGTCGCTGTTGTGCGGCGACCAGGCTCTTCTGCTGAGCCAGTTCCAGGGCGGTTGCCGAGCCCGAATCAAAACGGGTCTGTACCAGTGCCAGGACATTCTGTGCGTTGGCCAGGTTCAACTCGGCAATGCGACTCTGCTCGTGCAACGACAAGGTTTGCGCGTAGCTGTTGGCGACGCCGCTGAGCAGCGTCAACTCCACCGTCGCCTGATCGAATTCGCTGGCCTGCAAGCCGAACTGCGCACTGTCGCGGGAGGCGCGTTGGCCGCCCCAGAAATCGATTTCGTAACTGGCGCTGAGGTTGGCGTCGAAATAATCCACCGCCTTGTTGCTGCTGTCGGCGTCGAGTTGGCTGTAGCCATCGCCGCGCAGCAGTTTTTGCCGATTGGCATTCAGGGCGGTGGTCACCTCGGGCAGCAGCGAGCCGCCGGCAATCACCGTGTCCGCCTGCGCCTGGCGCACCCGGGCGATGGCGGCGGCCAGGTCGTAGCTGCCGACCCTGGCTTGCCCGATCAGGCGATCGAGCTGCGGGCTGCCGAATTGCGTCCACCATTGCAGGTTGCGCTGCGTGGCATCCTGCGTATGCGGCGACTGCCATGACGAAGGCGGCTGGATGTCGCTGTCCGGACGCTGGGCGGGACTGCCACAGGCGCCGAGCAACAGGCAAAGGGTCAGCAAACTCAGTTGCGGCTTCATGGAGAGATCATTCACTGGTAAGGGCCGTGACCGGGTCGAGCCGGGCAGCTTTGCGGGCCGGCATGAAGCCGAAGACAACACCGGTGACCAGGGCGCAGCCGAAGGCGCCGAGCACCGCTATCAAGGAGAACGCGACCGCGACTTCGCTGAGGATCAGCACGCCGCCGACGATCAGTGCCAGGGCAATCCCGGCGAGGCCACCGACCACTGAAAGCATCACCGCTTCGGTGAGGAACTGGCGCAGAATGTCGCGCTGGCGGGCGCCGGTGGCCATGCGGATGCCGATCTCGCGGGTCCGTTCGCGCACGGTCATGAGCATGATGTTCATCACCCCGATGCCACCCACCAACAGTGAAATCGCCGCAATCGAGCCGAGCATCAACGACAGGGTATTCTGCGTGCGCGCTTCGGCCTGGATCATCGCCGCGTTGTTGGTCAGCTCGAAATCCTTTTTGCCGTTGTGCAGGCGCAGCATCAACTGTTCGATGGCATGTTCCGTTTCCTTGACCTTGCGCGCATCGGCGGCGGCGATGGCCACGTATTCGGGGTTGTGGGTGCCGAACAGCCGCACACTGGCAGCGGAGTAGGGGATGGCGATGCGGTCGTCGCTGTCGGAGTCGCCGGAACTGGCGCCTTTTTCGGCCAGCACGCCGACCACCTGGAACGGCACGTTTTCGATCAGGATGTACTGGCCGATCGGGTTGGCGACGTCCTTGAGCAACTTGGTCCGGACCTTGTGCCCGATCACCGCCACCGCCGCGGCATTGCGTTCATCGGCTTCGGTGAAGTAGCTGCCTTCGACCACGGGCCAGTTGAAGATCGCCGGGAAGTTGGTGTCGTTGCCGCCGACGTAACTCAAGTGATCGAGGTTGCCGAAGCGCACCCCGGCTTCCTGGCCGTTGACCGGCATGATCCGTGTCACCTGCGGCAGGCTGGCCACCGCGGCGACGTCGTCCAGGGTGACGATGCCCAAGGGCGTGCGTGGGTTCGGTGACGAGCCGCTGAGGTAAATGATGTTGGAGCCAAACGCGCCCATCTGCGCCATCACTTGGCGCTTGCTGCCTTCACCGACCGCCAGCATCACCACCACCGACGCGACGCCGATGATGATCCCCAGTAACGTCAGCGCCGTGCGAAAGCGGTTGATCCACATCACCCGCCACGCCGCTTGCACCGCATCCACCAACTCGCCTTTCCAGGCGCCGGTGGCTTCGGCGCCCTCGGTCAGGCGCTTGCGCAGATCCACCGCTTGCAACGCGCCGGGATTGGCCGACCTCTGTGCGTCAGGGTTGTCCACGGCGCTGTCGCTGATGATCAGCCCGTCGCGGATTTCGATGATGCGCTTGGCCCGGGCCGCGACTTCGCGGTCGTGGGTGATGAGGATCACCACGTGACCCTGGCTCGCCAGCTCGTCGAGCAGGGTCATGACCTCGGCGCCGCTGTGGCTGTCGAGGGCGCCGGTGGGTTCGTCGGCGAGGATGATATGGCCGCCGTTCATCAAGGCGCGGGCAATGGACACCCGTTGTTGCTGGCCGCCGGAGAGTTGATGCGGACGATTGCCGGTGCGCGAGGCCAGCCCCAGGCGGTCCAGCAGGGCGGCGGCGCGGGCATGGCGTTCGGCCGCCGGAGTTCCGGCATAGATCGCCGGCATCTCGACGTTTTCCTGGGCCGAGCCGGACGGAATCAGGTGGTAGCCCTGGAACACAAAACCAAAGGCTTCACGTCGCAGCCAGGCCAGTTCGTCGCTGTCGAGTGCGGCGACGTTTTCCCCGGCGAAGCGGTATTCACCCGATGTGGGGCGGTCGAGGCAGCCGAGAATGTTCATCAGCGTCGACTTGCCGGAGCCGGACGCGCCGACGATCGCCACGAACTCCCCGGCATGGATCGACAGGTCGATGCCGCGCAACACGTGAACTTCAGGTGAATCGCCGCCGCCGTAGGCTTTGCGGATGTCCTGCAGGTCGATCAGGGGCGTCAGCATTCAGCCGCCACTCCCGTCGGCCGGACCGATCAGCAAGTGATCGCCTTCCTGCAAGCCCTCGAGGATCTGCACCCGCAGGCGATCGCTGATCCCGGTGCGAACGTCGCGTTGCTCGACGCGACCGTTTTCGGCGACGACCCGGGCGGTCTGGCTGTCCGCTTGCGTGCCGGCTTGCAGGGCCGCAATCGGCGCGGTGAGGACATTTTTCGCCTGATCGGCGACAAAGAATACTTGCGTGGTCATTTCCGCCATCAGTGCGTTGTCGGCGTTATCGACGTCGAGCAACACCGTGTACAGCACGACGCGGGCGCTGCCGCTTTTGCTCGAGCTGGCCGGGCTGCCGCCGCCCTGGCTGGTCTGGTCCAGCGGCTTGGGCGGCACCGGCAGGATTTGCCGCACGGTGCTGTTCCAGCGACGCTTGCCACCGCTGAGGGTGGTGAACCAGGCCGTCATGCCAGGCTTGACGTGACCGATGTCGGCTTCCGACACCTCGGCCCAGACCGTCATCGGTGACAACTTGGCGATGCGCAGGATCAGCGGCGTCTGTTGCTGGGCGTTGAGCGTCTGGCCGACCCGGGCGTCGAGGGCGACCACGGTGCCCGCCATCGGCGCGTAAATCCGCGTGTAACCGAGTTCGGCCTGATCGCTGCGCAGGCTGGCCTGGGCCTGGCGGATCTGCGCCTGGAACATATCGATGCGGGCCTGGGTGGCGCGCAGTTCGGCCTCGGCGGTCTGCACGTCTTCTTCCCGGGTGGCGCCCCCGGCCTTGAGGTTCTGCTGGCGCTGGTATTTCTGTCGCGCGAGGTCGTGCTGCGCCCGTTGCTCCTGCAGCTGCGCCTTGAGGTTTTCGATGGAAAAGCGCCCGGCGTCGAGTTTGGCCTGTTGCGTGGAGGGATCGATTTCCACCAGCAGTTCGCCTTCCTTGACCACGTCGCCGACTTCCACATGGATTTTCTGGATCTGCCCCGACGCCTGGGCGCCCACGTCGACGTAACGCCGAGGTTGCAGGGTGCCCAGGGCCGTGACGCTGCTTTCGATGTCGCCCCGAGTGACGGGCACGGTGGCGAACTGGTCGCGACCGGGCGGGATGAACTGCCAGGCGGCGACGGCGAAAACGGGGATCAGGCAAAGTGCTGCAAGCAGTGCGCGTCGGGTCTGTCGGGGGCGTTTCATGCAGGGTTCCGGCCAATGACTATCGGCCCGTCGCTCAGCCTGTGCAGGAAATCCGGCAACAGTTGAACGCTGTCGGGAAACCGACAGAGACGGGGAGCTGTCCTTTATACGAGAAATGCGACCGGGAATTTAGCCGCAGACACATAGCGTTACACCTATAGATCAAGACTATTTATCGGGCAAGACAAAGCAACACTTTAAATCTATATGAGAATTACTATAAATTACACGACTCAGATTGCCACTATCGTGCCACTGCCTGTTTTGGCGGTCGTCGCGGTGGCTCAAGGATAGAAACCGCGCGGGTGCGGCCGGGAGTCATGTTGGAAAACTACTATCGCGAGCTGGTGTGTTTCCTGAACGCCAAGCTGGGCAACCGTCAGGTGGCCGAGGATGTGGTGCATGACGCTTATCTGCGGGTACTGGAGCGTTCCAGCGACACGCCGATCGAACAGCCCAGGGCCTTCCTTTATCGCACCGCGCTCAATCTGGTGATCGATGACCATCGGCGCAATGCCCTGCGTCAGGCCGAGTCGCTGGACGTGCTCGACAACGAAGAGCGTTACTTCACACCATCCCCGCACATTTGCCTCGATCACGGCCAGCGCCTGGAAATGCTCCAGCGTGCACTGGCGGAGCTGCCGCGGCTGTGTCGCGAGAGCTTCCTGCTGCGCAAGATTGATGGTTTGTCCCACCCGCAAATCGCTGAACAGCTCGGCATTTCCCGTGCGCTGGTGGAAAAACACATCGTCAATGCGATGAAGCATTGTCGGGTACGGATGCGGCAATGGGATGCGCATTGATCGGTTCTGATTCATATTAAAACAGTATTAAATTTTGTTTCATTGTCCTCGTTCCATAGCAACAGACGATCTGCTGTCCTGCTCCAGGCCGGTCAGGTCACTTAGGCTTACGCCCCGTTGCTAGGGGGTTCATCCAGAGGACACTGGAAATGACACAGGCAATTGCATCGCCCATCGTTCACGACCTGATCGGCGTCGGCTTCGGCCCTTCGAACCTGGCGCTGGCCATCGCTCTGCAAGAGCGCGGGCCCGATCAGGGCGAACTGGATGTACTGTTTCTCGACAAGCAGGCGGACTACCGCTGGCATGGCAACACCCTGGTGACCCAGAGCGAGTTGCAGATTTCCTTCCTCAAAGACCTGGTGACCCTGCGCAACCCGACCAGTCCTTACTCGTTCGTCAATTACCTCAAGCACCACGGTCGCCTGGTGGACTTCATCAACCTCGGCACCTTTTATCCATGCCGCATGGAGTATAACGACTACCTGCGCTGGGTCGCCGGGCAGTTCGAAGCGCAGAGCCGCTACGGCGAAGAAGTGCTGACCATCGAGCCGGTGCTGCACAACCAGCAGGTCGAAGCGCTGCGGGTGATCTCCCGCGATACCCAGGGTCAGCAACACGTGCGCACCACTCGCTCGGTGGTAGTCAGCGCCGGCGGCACCCCGCGGATTCCCGAAGCGTTCAAGGCGCTCAAGAATGACGCTCGCGTGTTCCATCATTCGCAGTACCTGGCGCAGATGGCCAAGCAGCCCTGTGTGAACAACCAACCGATGAGCATCGCGATCATCGGCGGCGGACAGAGCGCGGCGGAAGCCTTCATCGACCTCAATGACAGCTTCCCGTCGGTGCAGGTGGACATGATCCTGCGCGGCTCGGCACTGAAGCCGGCCGATGACAGCCCGTTCGTCAACGAAGTGTTCTCGCCGGAGTTCACCGACCTGGTGTTCCAGCAGGCGAGCAGCGAGCGCGAGCGTCTGGTCAACGAGTACCACAACACCAACTATTCGGTGGTCGACATCGACCTGATCGAACGCATCTACGGCATCTTCTACCGGCAGAAAGTCTCGGGCATCGCTCGCCATGCCTTCCGCACCCTGACCACCGTCGAAAAAGCCACCGCCACCGAACGCGGCATCGAACTGGCCGTGCGCAACAACGCCACCGGTGAAGTCACGGTGCGTCATTACGATGCCGTGGTGCTCGCCACCGGTTACGAGCGCCAGACACACCGCAAGCTGTTGGCGCCGCTGGAACAGTACCTGGGTGATTTCGAAGTGGATCGCAACTACAAGCTGATCACCGACGAGCGCTGCAAGGCCGGCATTTACATGCAGGGCTTCTGCCAGGCCAGCCATGGCTTGAGCGATACCTTGCTGTCGATCCTGCCGATCCGTGCCGATGAGATTGCCGGTTCGTTGTATGACCACGGCAAGGCGCGTGGGCATGGGCGGTCGGTGATGGATCTGTTGCTCGCGACTGCCAGCTGATATTTGTAGCGCCTGTACGGCCGCCTTCGCGAGCAGGCTCGCTCCCACATTTGATCTCTGTCGTACACAAGTTCGGTGTTCACAGAACGATCCCCTGTGGGAGCGAGCCTGCTCGCGAATAGGCCTTCAAGCACACAAAAGTGTTGAACCCTGAACCCCTGCTTAAGACCCCGCAATTTCCCCTCCCCGCAATGCAGCATTTTCTCGCCAGCCGCAACCCACCCCATAACATTCACACATGACACCAGATGAGACGCTCCTGATTTTCGGAATAGTCCTACAGAAAGCTTGCCGGGTCTTCCGTAGCCTTGTGCCCTCACGAAACTCACACCCTGCCGGGGGCCTCTGTTGTCGAACAAAGCGTTACGTATCCTGATTGCCGACGAGCAGCATTTTCAGCGGATGAGAATCGAGCGCCTGTTCAACCGGCTCGACTACCACCGGGTGGCTCCGGTGCAAAGCCTGGCGGAACTGCTGACGCTGGTCGATTACAGTGGCACGCCATTCGATCTGGTGGTCATCAATGCCTCGTTGGCCGGCAGTGCGATGGACTTGCTCGATTTTTTCCTCGATCACCCGCAGGTCCGGTACGTCTTGATCTATGACGGCCAACAGGCGGATTTGCCGCCGATTCCGGCCTGCGGTCAGCAGAAGATTCACGTGAGCCATGGGTGGCTGCCTGATCTGGCGTGCATTGAGCGACTGATGGCGATCATTGATCCACAGCTACCGTTCGTCGGCACTGTCATTTCTGTCAGGTAGATTCACCCGAAATTCCATGCAACAGTCTCTGCGCAGCCGTTGTGTTTAACCCGGGCCTGGCCCAAGGGCATCGATTGCCCACTCGTAGTGCCTTTGCACAGGGAGTTGCCATGAAGTCAGCGAAGTCTGCGCTGATAGCGGACGATCATCCGGTGGTTCGTGCTGCAGTGAAAATCCTGCTCAAACTGGAGGGCTTTAAACAGATCTACGAGGTGTCCAACGGTAACGAAGTCTTGCCGATGATCCGCGAACATAAACCTGATCTGGTGGTGCAGGATCTGGTCATGCCCTCGCTGGACGGGCTTGAAGTGCTGGCACGAATCCAGGCCGGTGACGAGCCGTGCCGGGTCGTGGTGTTCACCTCCCAGGAAGGCCTGTTCTATCAGGATCGTTGCATGCGTGCCGGTGCTTCGGCGTTTGTGTCCAAGTCCAATGATCTGCAACATCTGCACAAGGCCGTGCAGGCCGTCATGGCCGGTTATAGCTATTTCGCCAGGCTGCCTTCGAGCTCGGTGTCGCTCAATACCTTGCAACGCAGCGAAAAAGACTTGATCGACAAGCTCTCCGACCGGGAACTGACGATCTTCCAGTATCTGGCCCGTGGCATGAGTAACAAGGCCATCGCCGAAATCATGAACCTGAGCCACAAGACCGTCAGCACCTACAAGACCCGTACGATAGAGAAGCTCAACGTGGAATCCCCGGTGCACCTGAGGGATTTCGCCCTGCGTAATCATCTGATCTGAATGAGGACCTTGTGGCGTGGGCGTAGCCTGGCAATCGTGCTGCTGGCAGGTTGTCTGTGGATATCGAGTGTCTGTGCGCAGCCGCAGACCCTGACATTGCTGGGGCGCTCCAGTGCCGAGGGCCATGCCTTGAAACTGGCAGAGACCGATTCACGCTGGCTGCGGCAAAAGGGGCGGTTGGTGCTCGCGGTTTCCGCACCGGATTATCCGCCTTTCGACATCACCACCACCGGCACTGACTACGAGGGGTTGACCGCTGACTATGCCGGTCTGCTGCAGCAGCTCCTGCACGTGGAGATCGATGTTCAGCGTTACGAATCGCGAAAGGACGCCGTGCGAGCAATCAAACAGGGCAGCGCGGATTTGCTTGGCACGGCCAACAGCTATGAGGCCGAAAACCAGGGGCTGCGCATGTCCAGTGCCTATGCCGTCGACCAACCGGTGCTGGTGACGCGTACCGGGTCGTCGCAGCCGCTGGACCCGGACCTGGCCGGCAAACGGCTGGCGACGCTTTACCACTATTTGCCTGAGCATAGGGTGCAGGCGTTCTATCCCAAGGCCGATGTTCAGTTATTTCCCTCGACGCTGAGTGCGGTGGGAGCCGTAGCGTTCCGGCAGGCGGATGTCTATCTGGGCGATGCGATCAGCGCCCATTACCTGATCAGCAAAAACTACCTGAACAATGTTCAGTTGGCCGACTTTTCACGCATGGAGCCCGGTCGGTTTGCGTTTGCGATGGCCCGCGACAATGAACAGTTGCATCGCATCGTCAACAAGGCGCTGGCGGCGGTGAGCACCAATGAACAAATGAACATCCTGCGTCGATGGGACGCCAGCGGGGCTTCCATCCCCGGTAGCCAACCGCTGCAATTGAGCGAAGCCGAGCAGCGTTGGCTCGATCGACATCCCCGAGCAAGCGTAGCGATGAACGAAAACATTCTGCCGATTTCTTTTATCGACAGGGATGGAGAGTTCCGCGGGATCAGCGCAGATGTTCTGGCCAAAATCAGTCTGCGCACCGGGTTGCAGTTCGATATACGGCCCGCCAGATCAATAGCCCAGATGTTGGAGTCGCTCAAGAACGGAGAGGTCGATCTGGTGGCGGGGATAAGCCCCAGTATCGAACGTGAGGCCGAGTTGCGCTTCACTCGGCCGTTTCTCACCAGCCCGAATGTGCTGGTGACCCGCCTGGGGCCGAACAATCCCAAGACCCTGGATGAAATGGCCGGAAAAACCCTGGCTGTCACCCAAGGCAACAGTGCCGGTGAATTCATTCGTCAGCATTTCCCGCAGATCAGGCTGGTCAATGCGCCCTTGACCGCGGATGCGATGGAAATGGTCGCCCGGGGCAAGGCTGACGGCGGCATCAACTCGTTGATCGCTGCCCGCTACATGATTTCCCGGCGATACCCGGATCAACTGAAGGTGACCAGCACCGTCGGTACCGATCCGGCCCGCAGCACCCTGGCGACCAGTCGCGAGGCCGTCGAGCTGCATTCGATCCTGGACAAGGCGCTGCTCAGTATCGCCCCCGACGAAATCGATGATCTGACCCTCTATTGGCGTAATGATCTGATGGTGGAGCAAAGCTTCTGGCTGCGCCATCGACAGAGCATTTTCCAGGCCTTTGCCGCTGCCGGCGCCTTGCTGGTGCTGGCCCTGGTCTGGATCGGTTACCAGCGTCGGCAGATCCGCCAACGCCAGCTGTTGCTCAGTCAACTGCAGGACGCCAAGGACGCCGCCGACGAGGCCAATCGTGCCAAGACCACCTTTCTGGCGACCATGAGCCATGAGATCCGCACGCCGATGAACGCGCTGATCGGCATGCTCGAATTGGCGCACAAGCAAGCGCAGGAGGGCGTTGCCGACCGTGCCGCGATAGAAGTGGCATCGGATGCCGGGCAACAATTATTGGCATTGATCGGCGACATTCTGGACATCGCCCGCATCGAATCCGGGCATTTGTCGCTGACCCCTGACCGAGCCAACCTGCGCATGCTGGTGGAGTCGGTGTGTCGGGTGTTCGAGGGCCTGGCCCGGCAGAAGAGCCTGGGGTGGCGAGTCGATCTGGATCCGCACAGCGACTGTGATGTGTTGGTCGACCCCACGCGCTTCAAGCAGGTGTTGTCCAATCTGTTGAGCAATGCCATCAAGTTCACCCCGGCAGGTGAAGTGAGCCTGACACTGCGGGTCGAGCCTGTCCTGTCGGGGCATCTGGCGGTCAATGTGCGCATCGAAGACAGCGGCATCGGCATCGGCACAGTGGATCAGCAGCGCTTGTTCAGTCCTTTCGTTCAGGCTGGCAACAGCCAGCAATCAGGCCGCAGTGGGTCCGGCCTGGGGCTGGTGATCAGCCGGTCTTTGTGCGAAATGATGGGGGGGCGCTTGCAGCTCGACAGTGTTCTGGGGCGCGGTACCCGAATCGATGTCAGCCTTGAATTGGTGGCGTTGCAACCGTTGCCTCGCAGCGACGTCCCCGCAGGCGACGTGCAGGTGCCCATCCGGTCGCTGGTGATCCTGGTGGTGGACGATTACCCAGCCAATCGATTGTTGCTGTCACGCCAGCTGAGCTTTCTGGGGCACCATGTTCTGGAGGCCGAGGACGGCGAGCGCGGCCTTGCGCAGTGGCGCGAACATGAGTTCGATCTGATCATCACGGACTGCAACATGCCGGTGCTCAGCGGTTATGAATTGGCCGGGGCCATACGCGATGAAGAGCGGCTGCAGGGATTGCAGCCGACGCCGATTCTGGGTTTTACCGCCAATGCGCAGCCCGAGGAAAAAATCCGCTGCGTCGAAGCGGGGATGGACGACTGCTTGTTCAAGCCGATCCGGCTGGCAGACCTGAGTGAATGGTTGGCATCGAGATTCGCCGGTGAATTGCCCTTGGCAATCGCAGCACCTGCCACCTCGGAAATGGACCTGATCGGCCTGGAACGTTACGTCGGGGCAGACCGAGAGCTGATCGATCAATTGCTGCAGGATCTGGCCGAGACTAACCGGCAGGACCGCGATCTGCTGCTGCAGCTGCACACCAGCGGTGACCTGCATCAATTGCAGACCCTGGCGCACCGCATCAAGGGCGGCGCGCTGATGGTTTGCGCGGTCGGTCTGATCCAGTGTTGCGAGCAGCTGGAGCGTGCCTGTGGCGAGGGCCGCGCAGCACTGATCGACGAGGCCGTCGATCAGTTGCAACAGGCCATGACGCGCCTGGATCTTCGTCTTGCACAGGGCTGACGTTTAGTCCCAGTTCGGGGCGATGCCTTTGGGACTGGTCAGCCGATGGCCGCGATCCAGGCCAGCGATCAGGGCCATGTCAGCGTCGCTCAATTTCATCGCGCAGGCTTTCAGGTTGCTGGCCAGATTGGCGCGTTTGGTGGACGAGGGAATCACGGCGTAACCCCGTTGCACGGCCCAGGCCAGGGTGACCTGTGCCGGTGTCGCCTGCAGGCGATCGGCGATCTGCTGGATGAGCGGGTCCTTGAGGACTTCCCCGTAAGCCAGGGTCATGTACGAGGTGATCCGGATGCCCTGGCTCTGCGCGAACTCGACGACCTTGCGGTTTTGCAGGTACGGATGCAATTCGATCTGGTTGGTCGCGATGTGCTCGGCACCGACCGCAGCGATCGCCTGTTGCATCAGGTCGACGGTGAAGTTGGACACACCGATCTGCCGGGTCAGGCCGAGCTTTTTCGCTTCAAGCAGGGCACCCATGAGTTCTGCCACCGGCACCTGGTCATCCGGCGACGGCCAGTGGATCAGGGTCAGGTCAAGGTAGTCGGTCTGCAGTTTTTGCAGGCTCTCTTTGAGGCTGTCGATCAGGCGGTCCCCGGCGAAATTGGCGACCCAGATCTTGCTGGTGATGAACAGTTCTTCACGAGCAATACCGCTGGCGGCAATGGCCTGGCCGACCTCGGCTTCGTTCTCGTAGATTTGCGCGGTATCGATGGCCCGGTAGCCGAGCTCAAGGCCAGTACTCACCGAATCGATGACCACCTGGCCTTGCAAACGAAACGTACCAAGACCGAATGCGGGAATAGACATCAATGACTCCAGGGTTGCAGTGGGAATGGGCACGAGTATCCCCGGCTGCATCCTTGAGAAAAACCGCTGGATCGGCAAAGCAATGTTTACCGCAAATCACGAATGGGGGCGACCTGGGTATTGAAAGTGTTTGTTCTGACGCTTTCGCCGGCAAGCCGGTCTCGCTCCCACATTTGATTTTTGTCGGACACCAAACCGGTGTTCACTGAAGATCTAATTGTGGGAGCGAGCCTGCTCGCGAAGGCCACGACTCGGTATTGGCACTTGGATTCAGGCATGTCCAGCGCGCGCCCGGCCGCAGCGAAACCGCGGTGCTCCACCACCTGGGTGAAGTAGTAGAGGGTGTTGAGGTCTTCCACCATCGTTCTCCATATAGAACGCTAAGGCTGAATCCATGCGACAGCGCTATGGCTGATCATCGCTGGGGTAGTGACCGAGGTGTGCGTGGCGTTCCCGGACTCTCGGCCCTGGCTGAAGGCTTCGATGTGTTTAAGGTTACTGATGCTTCCGGCACCTTCAACGAACTGACCCGCCAATCGGCCTGGGACCGCATGTCATCCTCCGGCGCGCAACTGATGACCTGGTTCGGCCTGGCCTGTGAGCTGCATAGCGACTGGCGCAACGACGTGGAAGGCCTGGGCACCTTGTTCTCCAACCACATCCCGGACTACCGCAACCTGATGACCAGCTACAGCACCCTGACCAACAGCAAATAACACTGACTACACAGACCCATTGTGGGAGCGAGACCGGCTTGCCGGCGAAGGCGGTAGAACAGACACATTTTCAGTGACTGTCAGACCGCTTTCGCCGGCAAGCCGGTCTCGCTCCCACAGGTTTTGTAGTGTTCTGACGGTATCAATTGCTCCTACACTTGTGCCCATCCGCACTTGCCTGGAGTTGCTTCATGCTGTCATTGCTCACCGATCACCCATTGGTCTGCGCCCTGGTCCTGATCCTGATCGATCTCGGCCTCTGGCGGTTGATCAGTGCCACCGGCAGCAACTGGAAACTGGTGGTGCGGCTGGTGATTTTCTCGCTGTTCAGCGTCGTGCTGTTCAACGAAGGCCTGAACCCGCTGGAGCCGGCGCCCTGGGCTGACAACATCCCGTTGCACCTGGCGGCGATCGGATTGCAGATCGGTTGGTGGCTGTTCGGCGCGCGAACCCTGACGGTGCTGATCGGCGCGCTGATGATGCAACGGGTCGGGCACACCGGGCGGTTGTTGCAGGATTTGCTCGGTGCGGTGATCTTCCTGATCGCTGTCATCGCCGCCCTGGCCTACGTGCTCGAACTCCCGGTCAAGGGCGTTCTGGCCACGTCCGGCGCGTTGGCGATCATCGTCGGCCTGGCGTTGCAAAGCACCCTCAGCGACGTGTTCTCCGGGATCGTCCTCAACACCACCAAACCCTATCAACTGGATGACTGGATCTCCATCGACGGCACCGAAGGCCGGGTCACCGACATCGACTGGCGCGCCACGCGCCTGCAAACCGCCCAGGGCAGCATGGCGGTCATTCCCAACTCGCTGGCGGCCAAGGCCAAGATCATCAACTTCAGCCGCCCGAGCGACATTTTCGGCGTCTCGATCAGCCTGCAACTGAGCCCCCACGCGCGTCCGAACACGGTGATCGAAGCCCTGGAACGGGCCATGCAGGGCTGCCGTCAGTTGTTGAGCAAACCGGCACCCAGCGTCTCGTTGAAGAGCTCCAGCAGCGCCGGCATGGAATACGAAATCAGCGGTTTCGTCGAGTCCATGGACCAGAAACGCATGGTGCGCAATCAGCTGTTCGACCTGGCGTTCCGACACTTGCACGCTTCCGGCGTCAGCCTATTGTCGAGCGTCGAATCGAATGCACCGGCCAACCTGTCTCGACCACGGGTATTACTGGACACCTCGAATATCTTCTCGACCCTGCGTCAGGAAGAGAAGGAAACCCTTAGCCAGAACATGACACTGCAAACCTTCCGCGCCGGGGAACTGATCCTGCCGGCAGGGGCGGTCAGCGATCATTTGATGATCATCGAATCCGGCGTGATCTCGGTGGAGCTGAGCCGTGGCGGCGTCAATTTCGAGTCCGGCCGCATGGGGCCGGGCGAGGTGATCGGCGAGGGCGGAATCTTGTCCGATACGGCGCTCCCGGCGCAATTCACCGCCAAGACGTTCTGCAGCCTGTACCGGATCGAGAAGGAATACCTCAAACCCTACCTGGACGCGCGGCATGACATCAGCGAGGCGATGAAGGCGTTGCTGGATTTCCGCTTGGACAAGGCCCGGACGCTGACCCAGGAAGTGCCTAAGGTCGCGCAGAAGAAGGGGTTCCTGCAGTGGTTGCGCAATCGAGCGTAGGGGGCGCAGTCGAGTGAGCCATCAGTTGGCGCCTGGCTCACGGTCATGGGCAATTGCCATCACCGCACCGCCCTCATTAGAGCGCGACTCATTATTGATAACTCGGCCTGGATATTTTGAGCCCGTCCATTGGCATCCTCGACTTCTCAATAATTGGCTATTTGCTGGCTGTCGGTGCGGGATTAACGTAGCTCCACACTTTGTGTAACTGGAGCCCACCATGCAACCTCGTATCGATTTCTATACCGCTTCCCCCGATGCCCTCAAAGCCATGATCGCGCTCGATACCGCAGTGTCGAAACTGCCGCTGGAAAAGCCGCTAATCGAACTGGTCAAGCTGCGTGCCTCGCAGATCAACGGCTGCGCCTTCTGCGTCGACATGCACACCGCCGACGCGCGCAAGGCCGGTGAAACCGAACGCCGGCTGTACGCGGTGTCGGTCTGGCGCGAAACGCCGTTCTTCACCCCCCGTGAACGCGCGGCACTGGCCTGGACCGAATCCCTGACGCAACTGTGCCTGACCCATGCGCCGGACGAAGACTATGAACTGGCCTCGGCCCAGTTCACCCCCAAGGAACTGGTCGACCTGACCGTGGCGATTGCCACCATCAACAGCTGGAACCGTCTGGCGGTAGGCTTCCGCAAGATGCCCAAGGAGTAACACCGAGGGTCAATGTGCATCCGCACTCGGCGCAGCCGGTGGTTGTACCTTGCGCATCAAGGGCACCATCGCCGTGGCGAGGACGAAGCCGACCATGATCATCAGGAACGCGTCGCCGTAGGTTTGCGTCTGGGCTTCGCGGTAGGTCAGCAGCCAGAGTTGACGCAGGCTGGCGGTGACGCCGACGTCGCCGCTCTGACCCAGGGCGGCGAAGTTGTTGCCGACCTGGGACAGCCACTGATTCAAGGCTTCGTTGCTGCTGTTGAGGTTTTCGGCCAGCCGGGTGAAGTGCAGGTTGGTGCGGTCATTGAGGATGGTCGCGCACGCGGCGATGCCGATGGCACCTCCAAGGTTGCGCATCAGGTTGAACAGTCCCGAGGCATGCTTGAGCCGCGACGGGGCCAGGCCGCCGAGGGTCAGGGTGACCGCGGGCGGTACCGCCAGTTGCTGGGCAATCCCGCGCAAGGCTTGCGGCAGCATCAGTTCTTTGGCCCCCCAGTCATGGGTGATCGGGCTGAAATCCCACATCGACAGGGCAAATAGCCCAAGGCCGGTCATCATGATCCAGCGCAGGTCGATACGGTTGGCCAGGAACGCATACAGCGGAATCGCCATGATCTGGAACACCCCGGTGGAGAAAACCGCCAGGCCAATGTCCAGCGCGCCATACCCACGCACCCGGCCGAGAAACAGCGGGGTCAGGTAAATGGTGGCGAACAGGCCGATACCGGTGACGAACGAGAAGAAACAGCCAAGGGCGAAGTTGCGGTCTTTCAAGGCGCGCAAATCGACGATCGGGTTGGCCACGTGCAGGGTGCGGCCGATGAACGCCAGGCCCGCCAGGCCGCTGATCCACGCGGTGGTGAGGATGGTGCTGTCGCTGAACCAGTTCCAGCGCGGGCCTTCTTCGAGGGTGTATTCCAGGCAGCCGAGAAACAGCGCCAGGAACAGCATGCTCAGGTAGTCGGCACCCTTGAGCAGCGACAGTTCCGGTTGGTCGATTTTCACCAGCATCGGCACCGCCACCGCAACAAAAATCCCCGGTACCAGGTTGATGTAGAACAGCCAGTGCCAGGACGAAATGTCGGTGATCCAGCCACCGATCACCGGCCCCAGGGTCGGTGCCAGTGAGGCCACCGCGCCGATGGTCGCTGCGGCGATCACCCGTTGTTTGCCGCTGAAGAAAATAAACGCGGTGGTGAATACCAACGGGATCATCGAACCGCCGAGAAACCCCTGCAGGGCACGAAAGGCGATCATGCTCTGGATGTTCCAGGCCGCGCCGCACAGCAGGCTGGCCAAGGTGAAACCCACCGCCGAGGCGCAGAACAACCAACGGGTCGAGAACACCCGGGACAACCAGCCAGACAGCGGAATCACGATGATTTCGGCGATCAGGTAACTGGTCTGCACCCACGCGGTTTCGTCGGTGCCGGCCGAAAGTCCGCCGCCGATGTCGCGCAACGAGGCGGAGACGATCTGGATATCCAGCAGGGCGATGAACATACCGATGCACATGCTGGCGAAGGCGAAGACCTTGGTCGCCGTCGTCATGTTCGCGGCATTGAACGGTGCCGCGGGGGCGGCGAGGGCGCGGCTCATGGAACGTTGGCCACGGCAGGGCTTTCAGGCGTCGTGCGGGTGTCCACTTCAGCGGTCACCGACAGCCCGGGACGCAGGTGGCCGAGCACGCCGTCGGCCGGGTCGAGCAGGATCCGCACCGGCACCCGCTGCACGATCTTGGTGAAGTTGCCGGTGGCGTTTTCCGGTGGCAGCACGCTGAATTGCGAACCGCTGGCCGGGGCGAGACTGTCCAGATGGCCGTGGAATTCCTGTCCCGGGAGCACGTCGGCATGGATGATCACTCGCTGGCCCGGCGTCATGCGCGCCAGTTGATCTTCCTTGAAGTTGGCGTCGACCCACAACCCGCGTGCCGGCACCACCGACAGCTGTTGCGAACCGGCCTGGGCATAAGCGCCGGTCCGTGCCCGTCGATTACCGATCACGCCATCAATCGGCGCGCGCAGCTCGGTGTAGCCGACGTTCAACTGCGCCAGGTCACGCTCGGCCCGGGCCTGCATCAACGCTGCCCGGGCTTGTTGTTTCTGGGTTTCGATCACCGCCAACTGGCGTTGTGCGGCCAGCAGTTCGGCCTGGGCCCGGGCACTCAAGGCCTGGGCTGTCTTGAAGGTAGCGTCGGCACGCTGGGCACTTTCCACCGAGACGGCATTGCTGCTCACCAGACGCTTGTAGCGCGTGTTGTCATCCCGTGAACGAGCCGTCTCGGCGCCGGCGGCATCGATCCCGGCGCGAGCCTGGCCGATCACCGCGTGTTGCAGTTGTTCGGTGGCGTCGAGGTTGGCGAGTAAAGCTTGCTCGGCAGCCACCGCACCTTCGGCCTTGGCGAGGTTGGCGCGGTAGTCACGGGAATCGAGCCGAATCAGCACATCACCGGCCTTGACCTTCTGGTTGTCGGTGACCAGCACTTCTTCGATATAGCCTGCAACCTTTGGCCCGATCACCGTCACGTCGCCGCCGATGTAGGCGTCGTCGGTTTCTTCGATGAAGCGGCCTGCAGTCCACCAGTGCATCGCGTACAGCCCGGCGAATATCAGGGCCGCCAGGGCAGGAGTCAGCAGCAACAGCTGTTTGAGCAGGGCGCGCCTGGGGGATATCACGGGGACCGCAAGGTCGGGGCTGGGCATGCTGGTCATGGTGGATGGCCTGGGTAGCGGGTTGTTATTACGATCATAATATGACGTATGTAATATTTCGTTGCAATTGATTTTTTCAACCGGTCGTCCAGTCGGAAGTAGGACGCGGGACAGTGCTAAAAAGCTGGAGTGTAGGAAGCGGTAACCAGAGATGTAGGAAGTCAGTAATTAGTTGCTCAAAAAAGTAGGAATCGACAAGTAATAAATTAAATAAGGATGTAGGGCGCAGGAAGTTGCAAGTAAGAGCGGTCAGGTGAAAGTAGGGCGCCAGTTATACGATTATATTGAAGATGTTTAAGCGTTTTAATCGGCGTATTGCATAAACATGTCCCATGCGCCAACTATTAAACGCATAGACGAAACGGCATAGCGCCCTTTCAAGAACGCCAGGAAGTCAGGTGCCGAATAGTATTCGCGTTGTACCTCGTCATCCCAAAACTCGCTCGCCCTTGTCGGCCTTGTTGCTGGGTTTGAGTATTTCACCGCTGTATGCCGCCGAGTCTTCCGCGCCCGGACAGGAAGGTTTACGCCAACAACAACAGCAACAACGAGACCTGCAACAGATACAACTGGAGCAACGCCGGCGACAACTTGAGCGCGGCAGTTTTGGTGGTGCGCCGTCCGCGCCACAGACATCCGACACAATGGCGGTCGATGAGCGATGCTGGTCCATCAACGGAGTGCGCATTGGTGGCGTCACGCTGATCAATCGCAAGACGCTCAACCAGCGCATCACCCCGAAATTGTCGCCGTGCATGGGCGTAAACCAGATCAACCAGGTACTGGCGACCATTACCGAGCTCTATGTAAAGGCGGGTTACATTGCCAGTCGGCCCTACCTCAGTACGACCCCAGAGACCGGGCAGTCGCTGGATATCCTGGTCGATGAAGGCTACGTCGAGTCCATCGAACTGGCCGACCAGAACCTTCCCGTTGCCCTTGGTGGAGCGTTTCCGGGAATGCTCGGCAAGGCGCTGAACCTGCGGGACCTGGAACAGGGTCTTGATCAATTGAATCGCCTGCGCTCCGTGGACCTGAGCGCCGACATCGCCCCCGGCAGCGAGCCTGGCGCCTCGCGGATCATCTTGCGCTCGCGCACCCGTGATCAATCGCGCTGGGCGTTGAACCTGGGCCTGGACAATCTCGGCAGCGCCAGCACCGGGCGCGATCGTAATTCGCTCAATCTTGGACTGGACTCGCCGCTGCAAATCAATGATGTGCTTCATTTCGGCTTCAGCGACACCGTCAATCAGGGTGATCGCTACAGCCGCAGCGCCAGCCTGTATTACGCCATTCCCTACGGTTACTGGACCTGGAGCGTGTTGGCCAGCCATGCCGAATACCGTGCACCGTTGAAACTGAGCAACCTGACGTTGTACAGCACCGGCACGACCGATCAGCTCAGCCTGCGCGCCGATCGGGTGTTATGGCGCGGCCAGGGCCATCAACTCAGCGCCAACCTGCAACTGTCCCACAAGGATGTCGACAGCTACTTCGACATTTTGCACCTGTCGATTCAGAGCCCGACCCTGACCGTGGCCGAAGCCGGGCTGAATCTGTTCTGGCTCGACAGTGCGGTGTGGAACCTGGACGTGAATTACGCCCAGGGCCTGCGGTGGTTTGGCGCGGACGATGATGCCGGGCGTTGGTTAATCCGTCAGCCCAAGGCGCAGTTTCGCAAGTACCGCGCCAGCCTCGGTCAGTGGCGCAACGGCCGCTTTGGCCAGCAGGCCTGGCAATGGCAAAGCCAGCTCAACGTGCAATACAGCCCTGACCCATTGCCGGCCATCGAGCAACTGCTGGCCACCGACGATTCGGCAGTGCGCGGATTTCGCATCAACAGCGCGTCCGGTGCCAGCGGGGCTGTCTGGCGCAACACCCTGCGCCTGCCATTGCGCAGCGACTTGCCGATGCAGATCACCCCGCGCCTGGGGCTGGACAGCGGTGTGGTCCAGGCCGATCGCGGTGCCCCGAGTCAACGCCTGAGTGGGGGCAGCGTCGGGGTCAACCTGAGCTGGAAAAGCCTGCAAGTCGACCTCGATTACCAACGCAGCTTCAGCCTGCCCAGCCATTTCAAGCACGAGCCACCGACCTGGCTGATGCGCGTCGGCTTGCAGCTATGAACCTGACAAAACTGCCGATGGTGCTGTGCGCGCCAGCCACGGCAGTCCTTCCAGCGCGCCGTGATACTGCACTTGAATTGAGAGGTTTTTATGTCAGCAAAACCCTTTGCGTTCCATCTCGCCCCCGGCGGCAAATTGCGCTGGGCGATTGCCAGCCTGTTTTTCATCGCGCCAATGCCAAGCGCCCTGGCGACGGGGGTCGTGGTTGCGCCCGGGCCCGGCGGCACCGCGCAATTGCAAACCCGGGACGGTGTGCCCATCGTCAATATCGTTGCGCCCAACGGCTCCGGCCTGTCCCATAACCAGTTTCTCGACTACAACGTCGACCGCCAGGGCCTGGTCCTGAACAACGCCCTGCAAGCCGGGCAGTCGCAACTCGCCGGGGAACTGGCCGCCAACCCGCAGTTCCAGGGGCAGGCGGCGAGCGTGATCCTCAACGAAGTGATCAGCCGCAACGCCTCGGCGATCAATGGCATCCAGGAAATCTTCGGCCGTGGCGCCGATTACGTCCTGGCCAACCCCAACGGCATTTCGCTCAATGGCGCAGGGTTCATCAACACGCCAAACGCCAGTCTCGTGGTCGGGCGCCCCGAGCTGAACGAAGGCAAGCTGCACGCCCTGAGCACCCGCGATGCCACGGGTGAGCTGAGCATTCGGGGCGCGGGCCTGCAGAACAGCGAAGGCTCGATCAACCTGATCGCTCCGCGTATCGACAGCGACGGCAAGCTTGGCGCCCGCGATGACTTGAACCTCACGGTCGGGCGCAATTCAGTGGACTACGCCAGCGGGCAGGTGCGGGAGGTCGACCCGAGCGGTCACAGCAGCGACGGCCGCATCGACGCTCGCCTGTTCGGCGCCATGCAGGCCGGGCGCATCAACATCATCAGCACCGCAGAAGGCGCGGGCGTGCGGGTCGGTCCGGTGCAGGTTGCCGGTCGCGACGGTGTGCAGATCCGTTCAGCCGGCGATCTGGTCATCAGCGGCGGGCCCGCATCGGACAGCCTCGAGGTCATACGCGCCGGCGTGCATAGCAGCCAGGGCGATGTCGGTTTGCACAGTGGAAAGGACCTGACCCTGGCGGCCGCCGATGTCAGTGGTCGTGACGTCAAGGTCGGTGCCGGGCGCAACCTGAACCTGACGACCGTAGAAAGCCGCAAGCTGCGGGAAAAACGCGATAGCTGGAGCAAGGACACCCTCGGTATCACCTGGGAAACCTACGAGCAGACCCGGACCGAGGGCGATTCGCGGCAGCACGGCAGTCAGATCATGGCCCGCCGTGACGTTGATCTGTCCTCGGGCGGCGATACCGAACTCAAGGCCGCGCGGGTCGAGGCGGCGAAGGATCTCAGGGTGCAGAGCGGTGGCGATCTTCGCCTCACGGCGGCCATCGAAAGTAAAACCAGCACCGATCAGGGCAAACACCGCAAACACCTGTGGAAAGAAAGCTGGGACAGCCGCAGTGAAGAGCAACGCAGCGTCACCACTCAATTGAAGGGCGACAACATCGCGTTGACCGCGGCCGGATTGCTGCGCTCCGAAGGCGCAGAAGTGACCAGCAAGCACGATACCCTGCTCGCCGCCAAACAGGTGGACATCACTACCGCCACCCGCACCGAGTTCAAGCGCGACGACCGCTACTCCGGCGATCTGGTCGGCGGCGGGTTCTTTGGCAAGACCGGCGATACGGATCAGGGCAAAACCCTGCATCAGGGCAGTGCGATCAATGCCGCCGGCAAACTGGTCGTCAAGGCTGACGGCGACGTGCGCATCAGCGGTAGCCAGGTGCGCGGCACTACGGAGTCCAGCGTCATCACTGAAAAGGGTTCACTGATCATCGATGGCGTGCAGGACAAGTCCCACGTCAAAAACCACGACAAGGACAGCAAATTCTTCGGCATCAGCAAAAATGAAACTCGCGAAAACACCCGTGACAGCACCACGGTGCGCAGCGAGTTGACGTCGGACACCAACCTCACCCTCAAGAGCGCCAGGGACATCGAAGTGGCGGGCTCCACGGTCAAGGCGGGCGGTACGCTCAAAGCAGATGCGGCGGGAGATGTGAATGTGCATTCGGCGCAGGACACCCACGATAGCAGCACAACCACTGCCAGCCGCGGCCTGGATGCCTACGCCAAGGAGAACGCGCCGGCTGCCGGCCAGTACAGCGCAGGCGTGCGTTATGAAGACAAGACGCAAACCCTGACCGACAACGAAGTGCGCCAGCAAGGCTCCAGCCTCGCCGGGTCTGAGGTGCAATTGACGGCAGGTGGCGACCTGACGCTCAAGGGTGCCGATGTCACGGCCACCGCGGGCGATACGTCCCTGACGGGCAAAACCGTGGCACTGCTGGCCGAGCAGGACAGTCAACACACCTCGACGGACCGGCGCAGCACCAGCGGGGGTTTCAACTACACCGGCGGCCTTGATCGGATAGGCAGTGGCCTGGACTTCGCGAATTCGACGTCCCGGGACACCCGCGACACCACCACTGCCCAAACCAGCAAGGTCCAGAGCAGCGGTAACCTGAACATCAATGCCGACAAGCTGATTACTGAAGGGGCGCAAGTCAGGGCTGGCAAAGGCCTGGTGGTCGACGCCGGTGAAATCGACAACCGGGTGGCGCAGGACACGGACAGCAGTACACACAAGGAAAACAACTGGCAGGCAGGCATCGGCATCGATCTTGCGTACAAGGACATCACCCGTCCCATCGCCGACGCCGTCAAAAGCGCCATCGATGCAAAAGTCCCGGACGTGGGTGCATTGGGCAAGCTCGGTCAGCCTGATATCGGGGTCAGCGTCGCCATCGCTCATCAAAATGCCGACCGCCAGGTGCGCAACGGCAGCGATGTGGTCAGCCAGTTCAAGGGCGGCACGGTAGACGTCAAGGTCGCCGGCACGTTGCAGGACCAGGGCACCCGGTACGAAGCCAGCGCCGGAAAGGTCAACATCAGTGCCGACCGGTTGATCGCCAACGCCGCCAGCATCACCCATGGCAGCACCGATCAGGCGCTGGACGCCAAGGTTGACGTACGGGTCTACACCAAGACCGGGCAAGACCTGAACGTGGCCGGCAGCGGTGAGGGTGGCAGCCGTCGGGCGCAGCAGAACACGTCCACCGCTGTGGTCGGCAGTTACGCCGCCAGCCATGGGGTGAACATCAACCTGGGGGGCGACGGGCAGTTCGAGGGCAGCCGGTTCGAGGGCGGGGAGGGTGGCGTGACGATCAAGGCCGGTGGCGCACTGGCGTTGAATCAGGCCAACGACCGTCAGGACAGCGACACGTCCAGCCTGCGCGGCAAAGCCTCGCTGAAAGTCGGCACCATGCCTGGCACAAACGGCACCAATATCGATCTCGGCGCCGGTTTGCAGCTCGATCACAAAGGCAGCCAGACCCGGGACAGTCAGGCCCAGGTCGCCGATATTCAGGGTCAAGGCCCGGTACAACTGAGCAGCGGCGGCGATCTGGTGCTGCAAGGGACCAGAATCGACATACCGGGCGCGATAGACCTCAAGGCCGGCGGCAAACTCGATCTGCAAGCGGCCACCGACACCCATCTTGTCAAGGGCAGCAATCTGGGCGGCGGCCTGGATCTGGGCGGCGGTAAAACCAGCACAGAGAAAAGCGCCGACAAGAGCGGCACCCTCGGCATCAACGTCAATGCCGGTCGGGTTGATGAGTCGGCGCAGACCTTGGCGGGCGTCCAGCTCAAGAGCCAGGACAGGATCGGTCTCAGCGGCGATTCGATCCACCTGCAAGGCACCCGGGCGAGCGCCCCCGACGTGCGTCTCGATGCACAGAAGGGCGGGATCCAGGTGCAATCCGCCCAGTCCACGCAGAACCGCAACAGCTTGAGTCTTGAGCTCAAGGCCGGGGGCAACCTGGGCAGCAGCACACCCATCGCCACCGAAGACGTCGCCACCAATGACTACGGGTTGAATGCCGGAGCCAAGGCCGGGGTTGATTACCTGGAAGGCACGACTGAGCAGAACAGCCAGATCACCGCGGGCAATGTCCAACTTGACAGCGCGGGCGATGTGCAATTGGCGGGCGCGCGGATCGATGCCGGGAAGGTCAGTGGCACGGTCGCAGGCAATCTGGGCGTCGAAAGCCGTAAGGACAACCAGACCACGGTGAAGGCTGATCTTGACCTGGGGCTGACCGGCAAAAAAGCGGCGCCGGTCGACCAGGACAAACTGGCGACAAATACCGGGCTCAAAGCCATGGATTACAAGCCGACGCTCAAGTTCGACGGTAACTATGCGTACAAGGACAGCGTGAGCCAGGCTTCCGGCATCAGCGGTACACAGGGCGTGAATCTCAAGGTCGGCGGCACCACGCAACTGACGGGAGCACGGATTGCGTCAGCTGAAGGCCGTGTCGATCTGGGTGGCTCGGGGGTCAATGCCACGACCTTGAGCGGCCTCGATTACAGTGTCAGGGGTGGACTCGATCTGCCGCAGAAACCGGCCACCGCGGGCGGTAAAACCGAGGCTTCGATTCCGGGTGAGCGCAGTATCAAAGTCGGGCCCGCGACCATTGGCGGTCGTACCGACCGGCAATCGTTGAAAGCCGGGATTGACGAGAACGCGGGTTAAACAAGCACCGTGCAACCCCCGAACAGGGTCCTGATGACCCCAGGTTGTCATTCTGACCCTGTTCTGGGGGGTGTCCATTAGGATTATTAAAAGGGTCCAGTTCGGCGGTGCAATCGCGTGATGCGTCCCATGGGTCGCTGCTGTCGGAGCGCCCGTTTACCGTATAGGCCATTGACAGGGTGGGGTGCCGGTCTGGAATCCATTGCGTCCGGTTAATAGGAAGCATTACTATTCACGCCCCGTCTCTACAGCACGCCGCAATGACCCCCAAGCTGCCCCGCAGACACGGCTTTTTCGAGCATTACGAAGAGTTGGTTGGCACCTGGACCCGTCGCCTGAGAAATCGTCAGCAGGCCGAGGATCTGGCCCACGACACCTTCGTGCGGGTGCTTGAGTCCGATTCGGCCGCTGTGGTGCAACCTCGGGCGTACTTGCACCAGACTGCGCGCAATATCGCGGTGGATGGTTATCGACGTGAGGATCGGCGGGGCGCCATGGAGTCGGAGGCGATCGATCACAGTGTGTCGTCGTCCGGCGACCCGGAGCATTTCATGCATGCGATCCAGTTGGCTGATTCCATCGAGCGGGCGCTCACCGAACTTCCGGTCAACTGCCGCAAGGTGTTCGTCTGGCAAAAGATCGAAGGCCTGACCCAGGCCGAAATCGCCGAACGCCTGGGGCTGTCCAAGAACATGGTGGAAAAGTATATGATCCGCACCCTGCGGCATTTGCGTGACCGCCTGGACGGGTTGCAATCATGATGGATCGCGCCTTCTCATCCCCGGCCAGACAGGAACTTCCATGATGGATACTCGTGATTGCGCGTGCGGGCAAACAGCGGTTCGCGACGAGGCGGCGCAGTGGTTTGTGCGTTTGCAGGAACCGGCGGTGGACGTTGAAGAACGTCGACGCTTCGAGCTATGGCTGAACGAACACCCCCAGCATCGCGACGAGTTTCAATTGCTTGAGGGGATGTGGAGCGCGGCTGATCTGCTGCCCCGCGCGCGTCTGCAAGCGTTGTGTGAAACCCCGCCGGCCCGCGGCAAACGTCGCTCGCTGCTGCGATATGCGGTGGCCGCCAGCGTCTTGGCCGTGACCGTCGGGGTAGGGCTGTTCAGCGGTTTGCATCGCCCGGCGATCTACACGGCCGAGTTTTCCACGGCACCGGGTGAACGACGCCAGGTGGCGTTGCCGGATGGTTCGCTGATCGACCTGAACAGCCGCAGCCGCGTTCAGGTGCGCTATGCAAAGGATCATCGTGGCATCGAGCTGATGCAAGGCGAAGCGATGTTCAGCGTCGAGCACGACAGTGACCGGCCGTTCGTGGTCGAGGCCGGCAGTGGCAAGGTCACGGTCACCGGCACCCGTTTCGACGTGCGTCGCGGTGCCACTGAAACCCGGGTCGTGGTGGAGCAGGGCACGGTCAAGGTTCAAGGCCGAGAGGCTGGCGACAATGATTTCATCAGCCTCACCGCTGGCCTGGGTACCCGGGTCGATGCCCAGGGCAAAGTGGCCGCCGCCTATGCGGTCAATCCTGCGCAACTGACCGCCTGGCGCAGCGGCAAACTGGTGTTCAACAACGCCAGCCTGGCCGAAGTCGCTGAAGAAGTGTCGCGCTATCGGGACAAACCGCTGACCGTCGGCAACGACAAAGTGGGCAATCTGCGCCTGACCAGCGTGTTCAAATCCGACAATACCGACGCGCTGCTCAAGGCTCTGCCGAGCATCCTGCCGGTGGCCGTGCGCACCCTCGATGATGGCAGCCAGCAAATAATTTCAAAATAGATTCAGGTTTTTTTCGAGTTCATCGTCTTCTAGTCCAACTGCAACTGGTTTGCATTAACAAGCGCACACTCTTGCGATCCACAGGGCTAGGTTCGACGTGAATAAATCCACCGCTAAAAACAACAAATTACCTTGGCTGCCGCTGGCCCTCGCGCTGGCGGTCAACGTTGCGCTGCCCCAGGCCTTTGCCGCCGATGCGATTCATATTCCGGCGCAACCCCTGGGTCAGGCCCTGAGTGAACTGGGCCAGCAAACCTCGTTGCAGGTGTTTTTCAGCCCTGAGCTGGTCGCCGGCAAACAGGCCCCGGCGGTGGATGGCAACCTTTCGCCAGAAGACGCGTTGCGCCAGCTGCTGCAAGGCAGCGGTCTGCAATACCAGATCGACCAGGGTTCGGTGACGTTGCTGCCGGCACCGAGTTCGGCGGCCAATGGTCCGCTGGAACTGGGCGTGACCGACATCAAGGTGGTTGGCGACTGGCTCGGTGACGCGGATGCCGCCGTGGTGCAAAACCACCCTGGCGCCCGCACCGTGATCCGCCGCGAGGCGATGGTCGAGCAAGGCGCGATGAACGTCGGCGACGTGTTGAAGCGCGTGCCCGGTGTGCAAGTGCAGGAGGCCAACGGCACCGGCGGCAGCGACATTTCCCTCAACGTCGGCGTGCGTGGCCTGACCTCGCGCCTGTCGCCACGCTCCACCGTACTGATCGACGGCGTGCCGGCAGCCTTCGCCCCGTATGGCCAGCCGCAACTGTCCATGGCTCCGATTTCCTCCGGCAACCTCGACAGCATCGACGTCGTTCGCGGTGCCGGTTCCGTGCGCTACGGGCCGCAGAACGTCGGTGGCGTGATCAACTTCGTGACCCGCGCGATCCCGCAGAAAGCTTCCGCCGAAATCGGCAGCACCCTGGAAACCTCCCAGCACGGTGGCTGGAAGCACATCGACACGGCGTTCGTCGGCGGCACCGCGGACAACGGCATCGGCGTGGCGCTGTTGTACTCGGGCGTGAACGGCAACGGTTACCGGGAACGCAACAACGGTAACGACATCGACGACGTGCTGCTCAAGACGCACTGGGCGCCCACCGATGTCGACGATTTCAGCCTCAATTTTCACTACTACGACGCCAGTGCCGACATGCCCGGCGGCCTGACCCAGGCGCAGTACGACGCCAATCCGTTTCAGTCCGACCGCAACAACGACAATTTCAGCGGGCGCCGCAAGGACGTTTCGTTCAAGTGGATCCGGCAGATCGACGATCGCACCCAGGCCGAAGTGCTGACCTACTACACCGACAGCTTCCGCGGCAGTAACATCGCCGCCCGCGATCAGCGGACCCTGGGCTCGTTCCCGCGTACCTACTACACCTTCGGCATCGAGCCGCGGGTGTCCCGTGTGTTCGACGTCGGCCCGACCACCCAGGAAGTCAGCGTCGGTTATCGCTACCTCAAGGAAGCCATGCACGAGGAGGCCAGCCGCCTGGCGCTGGTCAACAACGAACCGGTGGTGCGTCCGGGTTCGGACGGCCATGTCTACCAGGACCGTACCGGAGGCACTGAAGCCAACTCGGTGTACGTCGATAACAAGATCGATGTCGGTAACTGGACGATCACCCCGGGTATCCGCTTCGAACACATCAGCACCGACTGGCACGACCGCCCCGTGCTCGACACCGCGGGCCGGCCGGTGCCGGAAAAGCGCCGCAGCATCGAAAGCAACGAACCGCTGCCGGCCCTGAGCGTGATGTATCACCTGTCCGATGCCTGGAAGCTGTTCGCCAACTACGAAACCTCGTTCGGCAGCCTGCAGTATTTCCAGCTCGGCCAGGGTGGCACGGGTGACGAAACCGCCAGTGGCCTGGAACCGGAAAAGGCCAAGACCTATGAGGTCGGCACGCGCTACAACAATGATGTGTGGGGTGGCGAGGTGACGCTGTTCTACATCGACTTCGATAAAGAGTTGCAGTACATCAGCAACGACGCGGGCTGGACCAACCTCGGCGCGACCACGCACCAGGGCATCGAAGCGTCGGTGCACTACGACATGGCCGCACTCGACCCACGGCTCGACGGCCTGACCGCCAATGCCGGGTTCACCTACACCCGCGCCGTCTATGAAGGTGAAATTCCAGGCTTCAAGGGTCGTGACCTGCCGTTCTACTCGCGCCAGGTGGCAACCGCCGGCCTGCGTTACGACATCAACCGCTGGACCTACAACCTCGATGCCTTCGCCCAGTCCAGGCAGCGCTCGCCGGGCGTTGCGGTGAATGCCGATGGCAGCTTCAGCGGCAATTACATCACCGAAGGCACTGCAGATGGCCAGTACGGCGACATTCCGGGTTACGTCACCTGGAACGTACGTGGTGGTTATGACTTCGGACCGACGCTGTCGAACCTGAAGGTCGGCGCCGGCGTGAAAAACATCTTCGACAAGCAGTACTTCACCCGCTCCAGCGACAACAACTCGGGGATGTACGTGGGTGCGCCGCGCACGTTCTTTGTGCAGGCCAGTGTGGGGTTTTGATAGATCGAGGTGCCTGACACATCGCTTTCGCGAGCAGGCTCGCTCCCACAGGGATCTTCAGCGTACACAGCTTATGTGTACGACGCCGATCAAGTGTGGGAGCGGGCTTGCCCGCTAAGCTTTTAAACCTTCAACACCTTCCCGCCAATGGCCACCGCCACCAGCAACACCGCCATCAGCCCAAACGCAAAACTCAAACTGCTGCCATGGGCGATAAACCCGATCACTGCGGGCCCGGCCAGAATCCCGGCATAACCGAGGGTGGTAATGGCCGGCACCGCGACGCTTTCAGGCATGACCGTCTGTTTGCCGACGGCGGTGTACAGCACCGGAACAATGTTCGAACAACCTGCCCCGAGCAGCGCATAACCCACCAGCGCCATCTCCCAGTCCGGCGCAAACGTCGCGAGGAACAGCCCGGCCGCCGCCGTCAGCCCACCGAACACAATAACTCTGGTGGCGCCCAGGCGCCGCACAATCGCGTCACCGGTCAGGCGCCCGACGGTCATGGTCAGCGCAAACGCCGCATAACCCAGCCCTGCATAGGCGGTGTCGAGCCCGCGCTCCTGGGCCAGGAACACCGCGCTCCAGTCCAGTGCCGCGCCTTCGGCGAGGAACACGATGAAACACATCCCGCCGATGAACAGCACAATGCCGTGGGGCACGGCAAACGCCGGTCCCGAACTTTCGCTGCCGTAGGGCAACAGGTGCGGCGCGGCCTTGCACAGCGCGATCAGCAGCAGCACGTTCACCACCAGCGTCGCCCCCAGTGGCGATACGCCCAGGCCCAGCAACCCGCTGACGCCCGCCGCACCGACGATGCCGCCAAGGCTGAACAAGCCATGAAAGCCGGACATCATGGTCTTGCCGCTGGCCCGCTCGACGATCACCGCTTGCAGGTTCACCGTCGAATCCACGGTTCCCAGGCCTGCACCGAACAGGAACAAGGCCGCGATCAGCGCCGGAATCGACGACACCGTCGCCAGCAACGGCAAGGCCAGGCAGATCAGCAACGTCCCGCCCACAGCCACCCGGCGACAGCCGAAGCGCGTGGCCAGGATCCCGGCCATCGGCATCGCCAGAATTGAGCCCACCCCCAGGCTCAGCAACAGTAAACCGAGGGTGCCTTCATCCAGCCCGGCCCGGGCCTTGGCATAAGGCACCAGCGGCGCCCACGCGGCGATGCCCGCGCCTGCGATGAAAAACGCGATGCGCGTGGACATTTGTTCCAGGCGACCGGGAACGAATGAGGTCGGGGTGTTGAGGTTGGTCATATCAATCCTTGGCAAAAAACGTCGCGTCTCCAAGGGACAGTGGCTCACCGGTGAGGTTCGATCAGCGTCCCGACGGGTTCGCGGTCAGGCAGGGTGACATCCTTGCACAGCCAGGTGCTGTTTCGCGATATGTTGTGCCCCAATCGATGCCTTCAGAGGGGGCGCCATGGCGCGAAGATACGATGCACGAGGCAATATCTACCTGGTCGTGGCGCCTGAGGAAATGCGCCGCGACGGTATCGACTTGCCCGATCAGGCCGGCCTTGCAGCGCATACCCGCGAAGCCTGGGCGTTGGCGGCCATCGAGGCTTACTGTGGGTGGGCCCCCGGCACCCGACCACCCGGCAGCAAGGACCATCGCAGCGATGGTTTACTGGTGGGCCCGTTCCAGTCAGCGCGGCCCTTTGATCTGCTGATCGTCAATACCGACGGCACCCTGGCCGAGCGCAGTGGCAATGGGCTGACGATTTTTTCCCAGGCGCTCTGCGACCAGGGGCTTTGGCCTGAGGGCGAGGCGTGTTGGCTCAGGGTTCATCACGACAAGGCCGACGTGGGTTCACCGGGGGAAACATTGGTGAAGCCGGCGCAGGTTGAAGGTGTTGACGGGTTTTGGCTGGACCTGGGCAAACCCTCGTTCGGGCCCGGGGCTGTCAGTGCCCAGGGGGTTGAAAGCGTAGCGTTGAACGGGCGCGAACTCAGCCACGTGCAGCCTTTGTCGTCACTGAATGCGGCATGGTCACGCAGCCAGTTCACGCGGGTGGGCAATCCGCATTGCGTGACCCTTGTGGAGGATGCAGCTGCCTTGCCCAGTAATGAACAGATGCGCCAACCGGGCGTGTCCGAAGGGTTGACGCGGATCGCCTATGCCATGCCAACCGGGGCAGGCGTGCCGTGTCCCGCCGGGATCAATTTGCAATGGGCGATGCTTGAGTCCGAAGGGCGGATCGTTGCCCGGGTGTTCGAGCGTGGCGAAGGGCCGACGGCGTCGTCGGGGACCAGCGCCAGTGCGGTGGCTTGTGCGGCGTGGCGGGTGGGGTGGGTTGCTGCGGGTGAAGTTAAAGTTGTCATGCCCGGCGGCACGGCGCCGATCTTGCTGGAAGAAGAGCAGGGGGAGTTGAGTCGGGTCAGCCTGTTTGGTATGGCTCAATTGATTGGTTGATTGATAGATCCCCATCGCGAGCAAGCTCGCTCCCACAGGGGATTTGTGAACGACACAGATCCAATGTGGGAGCGAGCTTGCTCGCGATGGCGTCAGCCCAGTCAACGCAACATTCAGCCCTGCCCCCCGAAAAACTCCACCACCGGCATCTGCCGCTTCATCAACACCTTGCCCGCGCGCACCGAATACAGCGGCAAGCCCTGGCTGCGAATCACTTCATAATCGCTGTCCGCCGACAGGATCAGCAAATTCGCCGGCCGTCCCCGTTCCAGTCCATAGCGATCACCCAGGGCCATGGCCTTGGCGCTATTGTCGGTCACCAGGTCCAGCGCACTTTGCAGGTTGCGGTAACCGAGCATATGGCAGATGTGCAAGCCGGCTTCCAGCACCCGCAGGATGTTGCCGTTGCCCAGCGGATACCAGGGGTCGACGATCGAGTCCTGGCCGAAACACACGTTCATGCCCGCTTCGAGCAATTCATTGACCCGGGTCACGCCCCGGCGTTTCGGGAAGTTGTCGTAGCGCCCTTGCAGGTGAATGCTTTCGGTGGGACAGGAGACAAAACTGATCCCGGAATGCCCGAGCAGGCGAAACAGCTTGGCGCAGTAGGCGTTGTCATAGGAGCCCATGGCCGTGGTATGGCTGGCGGTGACCCGTGAACCCATGTCGCGGCTGCGGGCTTCTTCGGCCAGCACTTCGAGAAAGCGCGAATGCGGGTCGTCGGTTTCATCGCAGTGCACGTCCACCAGGCAACCCGTACGCTCGGCCAGGTCCATCAGGAACTTCACCGAGCTCACCCCCTGATCCCGGGTGTACTCGAAATGGGGAATGCCGCCGACCACATCGGCGCCCATGCGAATCGCTTCCTCCATCAACTCCCGGCCATTGCGGTACGACTCGATGCCCTCCTGGGGGAAGGCGACGATTTGCATGTCGACCAGGTGCCGGCTTTCTTCGCGCACTTCGAGCATTGCCTTGAGCGCCGTCAGTTGCGGGTCGGTGACGTCAACGTGGGTGCGCACATGCTGGATGCCATGGGCCGCGAGGCTCTGGATGGTTTTCCTGACGCGGGTCCTGGTGTCTTCCTCGGTGATCGTCACCTTGCGCTCGCTCCAGCACTCGATGCCCTCGAACAGTGTGCCGCTCATGTTCCAGCGCGGCTCGCCGGCGGTCAGCGTGGCATCGAGGTGGATGTGTGGCTCGACGAAGGGTGGCACCACCAGATTGCCACCGGCATCCAGGTCATCGGGACCCAGGGTCGGTGCCTCGATCTGTCGGCCGATGTTGCTGATCAGGCCGTTTTCCAGGTGCAACTCATGCAACCCTTCTTGGTTGCGCAGGCGAGCGTTGATGATGTGCATCAGGCGAATCCTTTTATAGATCTTCGAGTGGCGCGTTGGCGGTACGGGCGCCGAGTACCCCGGTCAATATCACATACGTTAGCGCGGCAGCGGCGATCCCTACCAGTGGCGCGATCCATGGCGAACTGAACGCAGCGATGGTGCCGACCGCATAGGCGCTCAGACCTGACCAGTTGAACGCCGGCAGCCGGGCATCGGCCAGACGTGGATATTGACCGCGGTAGCGATAAAAAAAGTCCGCCATGATCACGCCACCGATCGGTGGAATTACCGTGCCCAGCAGAATCAGGTACGGCACCAGATAGTCGTACATGCCCAGCAGCGCCAGCAGCGTGCCGATCACCGCGCCGGCCAGGGTCAAGGTCTTGCGCCGACCGGTACGCAGCAGGTTGCAGCCGGCGACCGCGAAGTTGTAGATGGTGTTGTCCTGGGTGCTCCAGATATTGAGCAGCAGCATCGCCATCGCGGCCATGGCGAACCCCTGCAGCAGCAACACTTCGACCACGTCCGGCTGCTGGTAGACGATGGCACCGTAGGCGCCGATCAACACCATCAGGCCGTTGCCGATAAAGAAACCGATCAGGCTGGCCAGGACCGCGACCCTGGCAGAGCGTGAGAAGCGCGTCCAGTTGGTCGCCTGGGTCGCGCCACTGACAAAGGTGCCGAACACCAGCGTAATGGCGGTCGACCAATCCAGGGTGGCCGTCGGCACGACCGCGAGCAAGCCGTCAAGCCCGCCAACCTTTACCGTGGCGACCCACATCGACAGCATCAGCAACACCATCATGGCGGGCACGGCGATGTACGACAGAATTTCCAGTCCGCGATAACCGACATAGGCCGTGGCGCAAAACACCAGGCCGAACAGCACCATCAGGCCGAGGATGGCGGCTTCGCTCAGTTCGAAATACTTGCCCAACACCACGGCCGCGGTCGCCGTGCCCCAGGCGTACCAGCCGATCTGGGTAAAGCCGAGGATCAGGTCGCTGAGCTTGCTGCCCACTTCACCGAAGCAGAAACGCCCCATTAGTACCGAATTGAGGCCACTCTTGAATGCGATGTAGCCCAGTCCCGCGGCGTACAGTCCCAGCAGCAGATTGCCGACGACAATCACCGCCATCATCTCGCCAAAATCGAACGCAACACCGAGCTTGCCGCCGGCAAACATGGTCGCGGTAAAAAAGGTGAACCCGAGCAGCACCATGGCGGTGGAGGCCAGGCCTTTGCGGGCGTGCATCGGCACTTCGCTGAGGGGGTAATCGTTGCCGGGATCGTTCTGCGTCATGGGGCGTTCCTTGCTGGGGTGGGGACGCGAAGGGTGTTGCAGTGGTCGTGCCAAGCGGGGGTGGTGTTGTTATTTATAGACGAGCGAGGGCGTTTGGTTGGGGGAGGGCGCGAAAGCGGTGCCTCTGAAGCAACACAGGATCTCTGTGGGAGAACTCCTGTGGGAGCGAGCTTGCTCGCGATAGCGGTGTGTCAGTCGATACAATGTTTACTGAACCACTGATATCGCGAGCAAGCTCGCTCCCACAGGGGATACAGGTTGCTTCAGGGGGATTTGTGTAGCGGCAAAAACCGCAGCAATGCCGCGACGATGGCTTCAGGTGCATCTTCCTGAACCAGATGTGCGGCATTCGGAACCGGATAAAACTGCGACCCCGGGATCATCTGGTGCAATGCCCTGCCACGCTCGATGGGAATCCACTGATCATCCTCGCCCCAAAGAATCTGCACCGGGCAGCGGATCGCCGGGTATTGGCCCTCGACCTCCCGGGTATAACGCTCATCCATCTGCGCAATCTGCCGATAGAACGCCGCTTGCCCCGGATCGCCCAGCCACGGCTGCACATACGGCGCGAGTTCCTCATCGGCGATGTCGCGCTTGATCGCCCCGCGGATATAGGCCGGGACGATCGCCCGCTGGATGTAATCGGGCAGCCCGCTGAAGGCCGCTTCATGCTGGCGCACATGCTGCACGAACGGCGACCCCCAGGGCGACAGCGCCACCGGGTCGATCAGCGTCAGGCTGCGGTAGTCCTTGCCATTGAGCAGATGAGCACGCAACACGGTCGCGCCGCCGAAGTCGTGGGCCACCACATCCGGGCAATCCAACCCCCAATGCTCCAACAGTCGGGCCAGCAATTCGTTCTGCACACCCAGCGACACGTCGCCCTCGACTTTATCGGACAGCCCATAACCCAGCAGGTCGAAGTAATGCACCCGGTGGCTGGTGATGAAATGCGGCGCAATCCGGTGCCATACGTAAGAAGAGAAGGGCGTGCCATGCACGAACACCAGCGGTGGGCCGTCGCCCCGGACGGCGAAGCGCACGGAGTGCCCGTTGAAACGAAAGGTCTGAGCCAGCGGCCAGTCAGTCATGGGTACGTCCTCTTGGCGTATTGCGAGCCAAAAAGCATAGGCATAAAAAAACAGCCAATGAAGGCTGTTTTTTTATTCACTGACGAAACGCGGTTCTCTGTGGGAGCGAGCCTGCTCGCGAAAGCGGTGTATCAGTCAATGCAGTTGGCGACTGATAGATGGCTTTCGCGAGCAGGTCGCACCGTCGCTCCCACAGGGACTTTTATCGGCCTTTAGATCGGTTTTACTCGCCGTGATAGATGCAGCCGCTGGTGCAGGTTTCGTGGATACGAATTGCGCTGAGTTCCGGCAATAGTGGCTTCAATTCATTCCAGATCCACTTGGCCAACACTTCACTGGTAGGATTCTCCAGGCCAGGAATGTCATTCAGATAATTATGATCCAGCCGCTCATACAGCGGCTTGAAGATCGCCTTGATCTCCGAAAAATCACGAATCCAGCCGGTATGCGGATCAAGATCGCCACTCAAATGAATCGCCACTTTGAACGAGTGACCGTGCAGGCGACCGCACTTGTGGCCTTCCGGGACGTGGGGCAGGCGGTGGGCGGATTCGAAAGTAAACTCTTTGAAGATTTCCACAGTGGTTTGAGCTCTGTCAGGTGGCGATCGCCGCGGCGATGAGGGCAGGCGGCGAGTTTAACAGTTTGCGTTTGGGCTTGCGGGAAAACACTGACTAAAGGGTCAGCAAGCGCTCGCCGAGACGACCGCTCGAGGCGAGTTCGAGGAACTCGTCACCCAGCCTGCGGCTTTCATCCATCGCCGCGCGCCAGTACTTTTGCCGGCTCGGGGCATCGCCCATGAAGCGCTTGAAATCATTACGATCCGGCAGCTTGCCGTAGGGCAGGCGCGCCAGGTATTGCTTCGACGGCGCCAGCAGCAGCACGTCCTGCAGGCGCGCTGGACAGGCACGGCGCCAGGGCAGGGTCTTGTCGAACCAGCCGGGAATGACCCGGTCGGTGAAGTGCGGATAGAGCACGATGTCATTGCCGCTGTAGGGCAGGTCCAGGTGATAGTCCAGCAGACCGCCGTCGCGGAAAGTGCCTGTGCCGGCGCCCGGCAGGTCGCGCACGCCTTCCATCACCATCGGAATCGAGCCTGACGCGAGCAAGGCCTGGCGCAGGTTGCCGGCATCCAGGGCGATGAAGCGCGACGGGAAATCGTTCAGCGCATTGAGCGGTGGCGCCAGGCGCGGGTCGTGGATGATCAGCCGTTCGAAATGCCGCGACAGCCGCGCGCGACCGCGCAGGTTGTCGGCGATCACCGACGACAGGCCCAATCCCAGCCGGCCGCGATGATCCTGCGCGAGCAAGCCGTGGCTTTTGACCACCATGATGTTCAGCCGGTAATGGGCGTTGTTCAGGATTGAGGCGTCGCGGCCGTCGAGCAGTTCATCCAACATGCGCTGGGAGCTCTGGCTGATCTGCGCCATGGTCACGCCTTTGGCGAAGTTCTGCTCGGTGTACAGATGACCGAGGCGGCGAATGCCCTCGACAGCGTCCGGCAGGCAGGCGCTGGCGAAGCGCCACGAGCCTACCGAGGCACCGATCAACGAACGCTCCCGCGGTACCGCCGGCAGCCATTCGCCGAACAGCGCCAGGTCCAGACCTTGAATGCCCAGCGCCTTGGGACCTCCTGCGGCACCGGGCAGCGTGCCAACGTCGGCGGCGCTCAGACCGTTCTCACGGATGCGCGCGAAGGCACGGGGGCCGGCTTTGAGGGTCAGGGACGGGAACTTGATGTGGATGGCGGTCATACCGGTCTCAGTGTCTGGCGAACGAAGGATTATAAGCCCCCCGCCCCCTGTAGGAGCGAAGCTTGCTCGCGAAGGACGAATCGGCGCCGCGTTGTTTCAGAGAACCCCCGTCATCGTTGGCCAGCATCGCGAGCAAGGGGCGGGGCAGGTCCGCGATATCGTGGTGCCAGCTCCAATGATGGCAATTCAGTTTCAGTTAAGTTGCAATCGCTAAAGTGGCCGCCGTAAGCAACACATAAAAATACGGAGACACCCATGAAACCTTTGACTGCCCTGTTCACCGCTACCCTCATCACCCTGACCGCCGGCATCGCCCAGGCTCGCGACCTCGGCCCCGACGAAGCCCTGCGACTGCGCGACGCTGGTACCATTGTGTCTTTCGAGAAGCTCAACGCCACGGCATTGACCAAACACCCAGGTTCCACCATCACCGAAACCGAACTGGAAGAAGAATACGGTAAGTACATCTACCAGGTGGAAATGCGTGATCCACAAGGCATCGAGTGGGACCTGGAACTGGACGCCGTCAGCGGGCAGGTGCTCAAGGATCATCAGGATACGTAATGAAGGTGCTTTGTATTGCAGACCGGCGCGCCAGCCGCCTGGCCCTGGCGCTGCTGGTTTTTTGCTCGATGGCGATGGCCCGCGACCTGGATCAGGACGAAGCCCTGCGCCTGCGTCAGCAAGGGGTGATCCTGCCGCTGGAGCAGCTGCTGCAGCAGGCGCTGGACCGTTACCCCGGAGCCAAGCTGCTGGAAGCCGAGCTCGAGGAAAAGCACGACGTCTACATTTATGAAGTCGAATTGTTGACCGCCGAAGGCGTGGTCCGTGAACTGGACCTTGACGCCACCACTGGCCAGTTATTGAAAGACAAGGAAGATTGACCGATGCGTTTGCTCCTGGTGGAAGACCACGTGCCCCTGGCCGATGAATTGATGGCCGGCCTCAACCGCCAGGGCTACGCCGTGGACTGGCTGGCGGACGGTCGCGACGCGGTGTATCAGGGCAGCAGCGAGCCTTATGACCTGATCATCCTCGACCTTGGCCTGCCGGGGTTGCCGGGCCTCGAGGTGCTGACCCAATGGCGGGCCGGCGGCCTGACCACCCCGGTACTGATCCTCACGGCCCGCGGCTCCTGGGCCGAACGCATCGAAGGCCTCAAGGCCGGCGCCGACGACTACCTGACCAAACCTTTCCATCCTGAAGAGTTGCACCTGCGAATCCAGTCGCTGTTGCGCCGCTCCCACGGCCAGGCCAACCAGCCGACACTCAAGGCGGCGGGTTTGCATCTGGATGAAGGGCGCCAGTGCGTGACCCGCGACGGCGCCGACATCCAGCTCACCGCCGCTGAATTCCGCCTGCTGCGCTATTTCATGCTGCACCCCGAACAGATCCTGTCCAAGAGCCACCTCGCCGAACACCTCTACGACGGTGAAACCGAGCGCGATTCCAATGTGCTGGAAGTCCACGTCAACCACCTGCGGCGCAAACTCGGTCGCAGCGTGATCGAAACCCGTCGCGGCCAGGGTTACCTGTTCGGCGGGCAAGCCCGGTGAGGTCGATCCAGCGCCGCTTGAGCCTGGGCCTGATCAGCGTGATGGTGATCGTCGGCCTGGTGCTGGCGCAGACCAGCCTGTGGCTGTTCGAAATGGGCTTGCAGCGCTACCTCGAAGCCGGGCTGCGCAACGACAGTGAAAGCCTGCTGGTGGCACTGGTGCGCGGGCCCCAGGGGTTGCAGCTGGATGAGCGACATCTGTCGCCGGCTTATCAGCGACCGTTCTCCGGGCATTATTTCCGCATCGATTTTGCCGACAGCCATTGGCGCTCCCGTTCACTTTGGGATCAGGAACTGCCGCGCCTGGACCATCCCGGCCTGCACAGCAACCTGCAACTGGGGCCGGAAGGGCAGCAGCTGCTGATATTGCGTTCGGACTATCGGCGCCTGGGTCAGTCGATTTCCATCAGCGTCGCCCAGGACTACACCCCGGTGCGCGACAGTTTTTTGCGCATGCAACAGGTCGGTCTCGGCCTGGGCCTGGCGGGGTTGCTGCTGATTCTGTTGTTACAGCGGATCACCGTGCGCCGCGCCTTGCGTCCGCTGGAAAAGGCCCGTGAACAAATCGCCCAGTTGCAGCAGGGACAGCGCTCGCAACTCGATGATCAGGTGCCGGTGGAGCTGGAGCCGTTGGTGGCGCAGATCAACCATTTGCTGGCCCATACCGAAGACAGTCTCAAGCGTTCGCGCAATGCCCTGGGCAACCTCGGGCATGCCTTGAAAACGCCGCTGGCGGTGTTGTTGAGCCTGGCTTCAAGCGAGAAGCTCGACGCACATCCGCAACTGCGTGCCACCCTGAAGGCGCAGCTTGAGCAGGTTCAGCAGCGGCTCAATCGCGAACTCAACCGCGCCCGATTGTCCGGCGATGCGTTACCGGGGGCGCTGTTTGATTGCGATGCGCAACTGCCAGGACTGCTGGCGACCTTGAACATGATCCACGGTGAACACCTGGACCTCAGCTATGTCGCGCCACAGGGGTTGCAACTGCCGTGGGACCGGGAGGATTTGCTCGAGTTGCTCGGCAACCTGCTGGACAATGCCTGCAAATGGGCGGATGCCGAAGTTCGGTTGAGTGTGGCCGAGACCGCGCAAGGGTTTGTGCTAAGCGTGGAAGACGATGGTCCGGGGATCCCCGAGGACCGGCGCGAGCAGGTGTTCAGTCGGGGCACGCGGCTTGATGAACAGATGGATGGGCATGGGCTGGGATTGGGAATCGTGCGCGACATCGTTGATACGTGGGGCGGGGTGATGCGGCTGGAGGAAAGCGAGTGGGGCGGGCTGAAGGTGGTGATCGAATTGCCCAAACGCTGACCCCGATTTAAAGCACACCGAGAAACCTGTGGGAGCGAGCCTGCTCGCGAAAGCGGTCTGTCAGTCACATCAATGCTGAATGTGCCGCCGTCTTCGCGAGCAGGCTCGCTCCCACATTTGGATCTTCAGTGGGCGCACATCAGGATCACACCCGAAACTGATCCATCAAACTCTGCTGCTGATTGGCCAGGCTGTTGAGCGACTGGCTCACCCGCGCCGATTCATTGGCCTGGCCCGACAGCGACTCGGTCACATCCCGAATCGTCGCCACGTTGTTGTTGATCTCTTCGGCCACCGCGCTTTGCTCTTCCGCGGCACTGGCGATCTGCAGGTTCATGTCGCTGATCACCGTCACCGCTTCACCGATCTGGCGCAGCGCCGTCACGGCCTGGCCCACTTGCTCGACGCTGCCCTGAGCCTGTCGATGGCTGTTGCTCATCGAACCCACCACCTCCTGAGTGCCGCTCTGCAACTGCTCGATCACCAGGCGGGTTTCTTCGACTGACTCCTGGGTGCGGCGTGCCAAGTTGCGCACTTCATCGGCGACCACGGCAAAACCGCGTCCGGCCTCACCGGCGCGCGCCGCTTCGATCGCGGCGTTGAGGGCCAGCAGGTTGGTCTGTTCGGCGATGGCACGGATCACTTCCAGCACCGAACCGATTTTCTCGCTGTTGGCCGCCAGGCCTTCGACCTGGACCATGGCCGCGCTCATGTCGGCGGCGAGGTTGTCGATGCTGGTGGTGGTCTGGTCGATCACGCTCAGGCCACGACGGGTGGCGTGATCGGCATCCCGCGCCGCCTGTGCCGCTTGCGCGGCGCTGCGGGCGACGTCCTGGGCGGTGGCGCTCATTTCGTGGGAGGCGGTCGCGACCTGATCCACCTGGCGGTACTGCTGTTCCATGCCGGCACTGGTCTGGGTGGCAATGGCGGAGGACTGGTCCGCCGTGCTGCGCGCGTCCTGCACCGAGCGTTTGACCTCGGCAATGATCGGTTGCAGCTTGTCGAGGAAGCGATTGAACCAGCCGGCCAACTGGCCCAGTTCATCCTGCTTGTCGTAGGCCAGGCGCCGGGTCAGGTCGCCTTCGCCGCTGGCGATGTCTTCGAGCATGTGCGCCACGCCGAGAATCGGTCGGGTCACGCTGCGGGCCATCAGCCACACCAGCAACAGGCCGATCAACGCCGCCACTGCGCCCAGGCCCAGTTCCATCAGGGTGCCGGCGGTATTGCTGTCATCGAGTTGTTTCTCCAGGGCTTCGGCAGGGCCGACCAGCACCTGATCCGGCACCTCGAGCAATACGCCCCAGGATTTGCCATCGGGAATCGGCTGGAACGGCGCCAGCACCTTCAACTGTTGTTTGCTATGCAGGCTTTCGGTCTGGCTACTGGCGGCCAGCATGCGGATCAGTTCGGCACCGTTGGTCGGGTCCACGGTCTCCAGGCGCTGGCTGAGTTTACTGGCATCGGGGCTGTAGCCGGCGAGCAAGCCGACCGGGCTGATGATGCTGACATGGGTCTGACCGTCATACAGCTTCTTGCTGGCGCCCTGGCTGATCGCTTGCAGGCTGTCGAGGTTGATGTCCACCGACAGCGAGGCGATGACCTTGCCGTTGACCATGAGCGGGAAAACGATGCTGGTCATCAGCACCTTCTGCCCGTCGATCACATAGAAGTAGGGCTCGATCACGCAGGGCTTGAGCGTGGCGCGCGGGCAGGTGAACCAGGCGTTGGCCGGTTCGCCGCTGGGGCCGGTGCTGGTGTCGGCCATGTCGCTTTCCGGCAGCGCCATGGAGGCCACCTTGCCGGGTGTCGGTTGCGACCAATACAGGGCGAAACGGCCCTTGTCGTTGCTGCCCAGCTCGGCCTGGCCGGCAAACAGATCGTCCTTGCCGTCCAGCGCGTTGGCTTCGAATACCAGCGACAGGCCGAGCAGCTCCGGGTTGGCTTGCAGCGCCGACTTGACCTGGCGTGTCAGGTCTTCGCGCAGGTCGAAGGCGTCGAGAAAGCGTTTTTCCGCCTGGTCGCGCAGGAACAGCACCTGGCGGGAAAAGCCGTGGCCGTACTGGTAGGCGTCCATGAACTGCTGGCGAATCACCAGTGCCTGGTTTTCACCCTGGGATTCGATCCGGGCCTGGGCGGCTTCGGTGAGCATCTCCATGCTCGAGGCTTTCACCAGCGCGGAGCTTTGCTCCATGCGGTACAGCGAAAGACCCACCAGCAGGGTCACGATACCCGCCAGGCACAGCCCGGCGAGCAGGGTGATCTTCCATTGAATGGAAAGTTGTCTGAGCGACATGGAGACGTCCTTTATTCGATAATTATCTGAGACCCGGCACTGTAACGGCCGGGTTTCGGCTTTCTTTATGCCGCGTGGCGAATAAGCGGCAGGCCTGAAATTGCCGACTTGCAAAGGCCCCCCTACAGGGGGCGCCGTTGTTCATCCCTGCGGGTATTGGCTTTGACAAGGCCGCGACGGTCCGGCACAGTGCGCGCCCTCTAATAAAACCCATTCTTCAATCCGCTGGCGGCTCACGCAGACTGCCGGCCGGACTCATTCCGATTGCTTGAGGTTTTGATGATTAATGCAGTAATTGCCGCGGTCGGCGTCATGCTGGTACTCAGCCTGTCCCGCGTGCATGTGGTGATCGCCCTAATCGTGGGCGCGCTGGTCGGTGGCTTGACCGGTGGCCTGGGCATCGACGCGACGCTCAAGGCGTTCAACAGCGGTCTCGGCGGCGGGGCGACGGTCGCTTTGTCCTACGCCCTGCTCGGGGCGTTCGCGGTGGCCATTGCCAAGTCCGGCCTGGCCCATGCCCTGGCCGACAAGGCCCTGGCGATGGTCGATCGCCAGCACGCCACCGGTGGCCGCCAGGTCAAATGGCTGCTGATCGGCCTGCTCTGGGTGGTGGCCATCGCCTCCCAGAACATCCTGCCGATACATATCGCCTTTATTCCGCTGCTGGTGCCGCCACTGCTCTATGTGCTGACCAAGCTGCAACTGGACCGCCGGCTGATCGCCTGTGTCATCACCTTCGGCCTGATCACGCCGTACATGTTCCTGCCCGTGGGCTTCGGCAACATCTTCCTCAATGAAATCCTGCTGGCCAACGTCGCCCGCAGCGGCGTCGATATCAGTGGCATCAACGTCACCCATGCCATGGGCATCCCGGCGTTGGGCATGGTGTTCGGGCTGGCGGCAGCCTTTATCAGCTACCGCAAGAAGCGCGTCTACGACCTGGAAAAAATCGAACAGGTCGAGCAGGTGGCGGTGCAGTACAACCCGCTGAGCCTGATGGTGGCCGGCCTGGCCATCGCCGCGGCGTTCATCATTCAGTTGCTGCTGGACTCGATGATCATCGGCGCGCTGGTGGGGTTCCTGATTTTCTCGGTGTCGGGCATCGTCAAATGGCGCGACACCGACGACCTGTTCACCGAAGGCATGAAGATGATGGCGATGATCGGCTTCATCATGATCGCCGCTTCCGGCTTTGGCGAAGTGATCAAGGCCACCGGGCAGGTGCAGACCCTGGTCGAGACCTCGGCCTCGTGGATCGGCCACAGCAAGGCTATTGGTGCGTTGCTGATGTTGCTGGTGGGCCTGTTGGTGACCATGGGTATCGGCTCGTCGTTTTCCACCGTACCGATCCTGGCGGTGATTTTCGTGCCGCTGTGCGTGCAACTGGGCTTCAGCCCGCTGGCGATCGTCAGCATCGTCGGTACCGCCGGCGCGTTGGGTGACGCCGGTTCGCCCGCCTCGGACTCGACCCTCGGCCCGACCTCCGGCCTGAACATCGACGGCCAGCATCACCACATCTGGGACACCGTGGTCCCGACCTTCCTGCACTACAACCTGCCGCTGCTGGCGTTTGGCTGGGTGGCCGCGATGGTCTTGTAACCCACAGTATTCAGTCCTTAACTGACAGGTTTACGGCCTGTCCCAATACGGCACCGCCCCAAAACACTCGACATAGAAATCGATCACCGTCCTGACCTTCACCGACAACCTTCGGCTGCCCGGCCAGAGTACGGCGATTTGCTGCGGTTCGAGGCTGTTGGACACCTCATAGTTCTTCAGCACCGGCACCAGCGTGCCGTTACGCACCGCTTCGCCAATCAGCCACGACGGAAACATCACCAGCCCCAGGCCCTGCTCGGCAGCCTGGGTCAGGGTGTCGGCGTGGTTGCCGGTGATCGGCCCTTTCACCGAACAGGGCGTCCAGTCCTGTTGGCCCTGGCGAAAAAACCAGCGCTGCTGGCCGGTCACGCCTTTGTAGGCCAGGCACTGATGGGCCGCCAGGTCTGCGGGATGTTGCGGCGTACCGTGGCGCTCCAGATAAGCCGGGCTCGCGGCGACCTGAAAACGATGGGGCGCCAGAATTCGCGCCTGCATGCTCGAGTCATGCAGCGGGCCGATGCGAAACAGCAGGTCGGTGCCTTCCTGCAGTGGATCGACGTAACTGTCCGTCTGCTGGATATCCAGTTGCAGCTTGGGGTAACGCGCGCATAGCGCACCCAGCCACGGCGTCAGATGTCGCTGGCCAAACACCACCGGTGCATTGATCCGTACCAATCCGCTCGGTTCGCTTTGCTGTTCCTGCAATGCTTGTTCAGCCTCTTCCAGTTGCACCAGCACCAGGCGCGCGTGATGCCCAAGCATCCGCCCGGCCTCGGTGGGCGTCACGGCGCGGGTATGGCGATAGAGCAATTGCTGGCTCAAGGCCTGTTCCATCAACTGGATCTGCCGCGAAATCGAAGAGGGCGCCAGGCCCTCGCGGCGGGCAACTTCGGAAAAGCTGCCGTGATCCAGCACCGCGACAAATAGCCGAAGTGCCTTGAAACCTAATTCATTAAGGCCGTGCATGGTCAGACCTGCTGTGCAAGTTGCGCAAAAGTGTTGTTCGAATGCTCCCATTTATCGCAAAGCATCGCCAGCCGATAATGCACGCCTATCCCACGGACAACGCGAACCCCTTGTAGGAGCGAGCTTGCTCGCGAAGAACCTGAGGGCGGTGAGTTCATCCAGACAGCACGCGTGATCGTTAACGTCCTTCGCGAGCAAGCTGGCTCCTACAGGGTTTGCGCTTTGATCGACTACACAGGAGCTCCCGATGCAATCTTCTTCAATCGACAACCTTGATATTGTCGCAACGCCAACCACCAAACCCGGGTTGCGGCTATTGCTGCTGCCGCTGGTGATCCTGGCCGGCATGGGACTTTCCGTGGAAGCCGGCCTGCTCGGGCCGCTGGGAGTTCAGGTCGGGCACTTGTGGGCGACCTTGAGCATCTTCGGCGTCGGTTCGGCGATTCTGTTTTTGTTGCTGTTGTTCAGCGGCCCGCAACAGGGGCCGGCCTTGAACGAGTTGCCGCGCTGGCAATTGATCGGTGGGTTTCTCGGGCCGATCTACGTGGTGGTGCTGACCATGGCCACGCCGCATATCGGCATCGCCATGACCATGATCGCGATTCTCTCCGGGCAGGTCGGAAAGAGCGTGCTGATCGATCACTTCGGCTGGTTCGGCGCCACCCGCAAAAAGGTCAACGGCGAACGTTGGCTGGCTTTGCTGCTGATTTTCGCGGCACTTGTTCTGATCGCTCGGGGTTGATGATGAATCTGATTATTTTATTGGCAGTAGTCGTGGCCGCCGGTGCGGTATTGAGCGTGCAGGCGGCGATCAACGGGCGACTGGGTGAAACGGTCGGCGTCTTGCGCAGCAGTTTGCTGACCTTCGTGGTGGGTGCCGTGGTCACCGGGTTGTTGATCCTGTTTTTCGAACCGGCCCATGCCGTGAGCCTGCTGGACGTGCCGAAATGGCAGCTCGGTGGTGCGCTGTTCGGCGTGGTGTACATGATGGTGATGGTCGGCGCGGTGCCCCGGGTGGGGACGGCAGTGGCAACAGTCGCGGTGATCGTCGGGCAACTGGGCATGGGCATGCTGATCGACAACTTCGGCTGGCTCGGCAATCCGGCGATCGAGTTGTCCGGTAGTCGGGTACTGGCGATGGTGCTTCTCGCCCTGGCGTTGCTCTTCATGTACCGCAGCAACACCCGGCAGGCATAACGCGAATCCACGGACGGGCGCCAGCTCCTACACTGGTATGACGGTGCGCATTACAGCGCCGGACAACCATACCGATGGAGTCAGACTCATGATCGACAGTGAAAGCATCTGCGACTGCCCCAAATGTTCCTGCAAGCTAGGCGAACATCCGATCGCACGCCACGGCAAGCACTATTGCTGTGAAGCCTGTGCCAAGCACCATGAAAACGGCGAAGAATGCGCCAGCAAAGGCTGCAAGTGCGCCCACGGCAAATAGCTCACCAGGCCAGAGTGGAGCCTAGTCAGGCTCCACTTCCAGTTTCAGACTTTGATCATCCAACCGCTCGGTATGGCGAATGTTGCCGTTGAGCCGTCGTCCTTCAACCACCACCACCAGGGTTTTTGCCTGCTCCAGATCTTCCGGCAAGGGCGGCTGGACACGTAGCGCGAAGCGCATCGGATCATGTTCGACCTGTTCAAGGCCGACCTGACACTCGGCACTTTTGGTGACCCGACCGAACAGCGTATCGAGGCCGTAATCGATGTGCGCCTTGCTGGTGACTGGGGTCGTTGTCATGCGCTGATTCCTCCCGATATCCGAGCTGCGCGACCGGCTAATTCGCCGGCCGCCACTTGACGTTCTCCACGCCGAATTTTTCCGCCATCGGCTTGCTGGTCTTTTGCACCTTTTCCCGGCCGAAGCGCGGGATCCGACCCACGCCGGCATCACAGCTCGCCCAGTGCCAAGCCTCCGCGTTATCCATTTTTTCCAGGCGGATAATGAAAGACTTGGGAGCGCCATGAAGGGTGTATTCAATGACGAACAGTTTTGCATTGTTCATAGAGCCCGTATTCCTCCCTGTGGTATTAGAGGGATCGTCGGGGAGGCGGAAAATTCATTCGGATTGTCGAACGGCTGCCGCCGCCTTCGCGAGCAAGTCGAATCGTCGCACCGCCGCTCCCACACTGGATCTTTGCTGGACATGGGATTTGTGTACGCCCCGATTAGCTGTAGGAGCTGTAGACTCTTGGGCAATGACTTCACGAGGTGTTCCCCCCATGAGCGAGCCGATCCGTCTGACCCAATACAGCCACGGCGCAGGTTGTGGCTGCAAGATTTCACCCCAGGTGCTGGAGGTGATCCTGGCCGGCAGCGGGGCGCAGAACCTTGATCCGAAGCTGTGGGTCGGCAACGCCTCGCGCGATGACGCGGCGGTGTATGCCATCGACGAAGAGCGTGGCGTGGTGTCGACCACCGATTTCTTCATGCCGATCGTCGACGATCCGTTCGATTTCGGCCGCATCGCCGCCACCAACGCTATCAGCGACATCTATGCCATGGGCGGCGATCCGTTGATGGCGATCGCCATCCTCGGCTGGCCGGTCAATGTGCTGGCGCCGGAGATTGCCCGGGAAGTGATTCGCGGCGGGCGCTCGGTGTGCGATGAGGCAGGGATACCGTTGGCCGGCGGGCATTCCATCGACGCGCCGGAGCCGATCTTCGGCCTGGCCGTGACCGGTCTGGTGGAAAAGCGCCACATGAAGCGCAACGACACCGCCACCGCCGGTTGTCTGCTCTACCTCACCAAGCCCCTGGGCATCGGCATCCTCACCACCGCCGAGAAAAAGGGCAAGCTGCGCCATGCCGACATCGGCCTGGCGCGCGACTGGATGTGCACCCTGAACAAGCCCGGCAGCCATTTCGGCAAACTCGACGGCGTGACCGCGATGACCGACGTCACCGGTTTTGGTCTGCTGGGCCATCTGGTGGAAATGGCCGATGGCAGCCAGTTGACCGCGCGCATCGAATACGCGCGTGTGCCGCGCTTGCCGGGGGTCGAGTATTACCTTGAGCAGGGCTGCGTTCCCGGTGGCACCTTGCGCAACTTCGACAGTTACGCCAGCAAGCTCGGGCGGCTGCAGGAACTGCACAAGCGTGTGCTCTGCGACCCGCAGACCAGCGGCGGCCTGCTGATCGCGGTCAGCCCCGAAGGCAACGCGCAATTTCTCGAAGTGGCGGCCGGGCTGGGCCTGAGCCTTGAGCCGATTGGTCATTTGGTCGAGCGACAGACCCACGCGGTTGAGGTGTTCTGATGTCACTGGACTTCACCGATTACCGCGACATCTTTATCAACGCCCGGCCGATGATGGATGTTCGCGCGCCGGTCGAATTCACCAAGGGCGCCTTTCCCGGCGTGGTCAACTTGCCGCTGATGAATGACAGCGAGCGGCAACGGGTCGGCACTTGCTACAAGCAGCACGGCCAGCAAGCGGCCATCACCCTGGGCCATCAATTGGTGTCCGGCGACATCAAGGCCGAGCGCATTCAAGTCTGGGCCGATTTCGCCCGGGCTCATCCCGATGGCTATCTGTACTGTTTTCGCGGCGGTATGCGCTCGCAGATCGCACAGCAATGGCTCAGGGATGAAGCGGGTATCGACTATCCGCGAGTCGGTGGCGGCTACAAGGCGATGCGCACGTTCCTGCTGGACACCGTCGATCAGGCCATTGCCCAGTGCGATTTCGTCCTGTTGGGCGGCATGACCGGCACCGGCAAGACCGAGGTGCTCACGCAGCTGGGCAATGCGCTGGACCTGGAAGGTCACGCCAATCATCGCGGCTCCAGCTTCGGCAAACGCGCCACCGGCCAGCCCTCCAACATAGACTTTGAAAACCGTCTGGCCGTGGACCTGCTGAAGAAGCGCGCCCGTGGCATCGAACAGTTCGTGCTGGAAGACGAGAGCCGCGCGATCGGCAGCTGCGCGCTGCCCTTGCCGCTGTATCAGGGCATGCAGCAGTTACCGATGGTCTGGCTGGAAGACAGCCTGGAAGGGCGGGTCGAGCGGATTTTGCGCGACTACGTGGTGGATTTGTCCGCAGAGTTTATCGAGGAGTATGGCGATGAAGGTTTCGGGCAATTTTCCGAGCGGCTGCTGGCGAGCCTGAACAATATTCAGAAGCGCCTGGGCGGCGAGCGTCATCGGCGGATGTTGATCTTGATGGAAGAGGCCCTGGCGGAGCAGGCGAGCACTGGGGCGGTGGATTTTCACCGGGGGTGGATCGAAGGGTTGCTGCGCGAGTATTACGACCCGATGTATGGGTTTCAGCGGGAGAAGAAAGGGGCGCGGATCGAGTTTGCTGGGGAGCGGGGGGCTGTGCTTGAGTATCTGCGCGAGCGGGTGATCCTGCGAGGTTGATGGTGGTTTTGCCGGCCTCTTCGCGAGCAGGCTCGCTCCCACAGTGGATCTCGGCAGTACACAACATCGGTGTTCACCGAAGATCAAATGTGGGAGCGAGCCTGCTCGCGAAGGGGCCCTCGCAGACGCTATAAACCTGGAAGCAATACCGCCTCGATCAACTCACTGATGCTCAGGTCGGACAAGTCTCCTGACCATTATCCAGCCCTTGCTTGTAGCTGTGGCTCACCAGGCTGGCCTTGCCGTTGTGCCAGGTCAGGGTGAGCACGTACAGCGAGTCGTAGTCGCTGGACTCCCAGTCCTCGGTGATGTTCTGTTTCTTGCCGACGGCTTCGCCCGCGACCTTGTTGATCAGCTCCGGCAGGTAGCCGTGGGACCAGGCGGTGTAGATGACCGAGTTGTGGTACTTGTCGTGCAGCAGTTCATCCGCCAGGTCGCTGGTGTCGTTGGCCGAGAAGTTGATGTTCACCGGCAAACCGAGCTTGATCGCGCTGGGGCTGATGGTCATCAGGGGACGAATGTAGCTGTAGGAATTGTCGAGTTCGCCTTCCTCGACATTGCGCGTCGGGTTCGCTGCAAACACGTAGTTGGCCTTGCCGAATTTTTCCGGCAGCAAGGTGGCCAGGTCGATTGCGCGGTTCAAGCCCTGACAATTGAGCTGACCCAGGCCGCCGGCGGGTTTTTCCGCGTGGCGCAGGAATACCAGGGTCTGGGTGCCGTCCGCCGGTTGGGCGCGGCTTTCGCTGGATTCCAGCGACAGGAACAGCGCGCTCACTGCCAGCAAGGTGGGCAGGAAGATGTACGCGCGATGTTTGAAGCGTTTGGCGAATTTCAAAGGGTTCATCATGTAGGTGATCTTCGGCGTATTCGGTTAAGGCTGACAAACCTCTACACCGCGAGCTCCCGGCATCGGGTGTTTTCCATGTCATGGGGCCGGTCCTTTGAGTCCTCTGAAGCGATTTGGTTCGATTCGGACGAGCGCAGCACTCTAGCGGCACTTTATGCGAATTGGAGCAAAGGTTATCGACAGGATGTTGCAAATTGATGGACAGATTACCTCTGATTGCACAGAAAAAAGCGGCGATGTTTCGATCTTGCTCATCAGCGATATCGATAACGCCAAAAAATTGCAGCCTTCAGCGGCACCTGAATTATGATCGGCAGTCTCAAAATTTCCCGTGGATTTTCCCCAATGACCGATCTGTCCGCGTTCCCGATCACCCGAAAATGGCCGGCCCGATACCCCGACTGGATCCAGCTTTACTCCTTGCCGACCCCCAACGGCGTCAAGGTGTCGATCATGCTCGAAGAGATCGGGCTGCCCTATGAGCCGCATCGTGTGGGCTTCGATACCAAAGATCAGCTGTCCGCCGAATTCCTCTCGCTGAACCCCAACAACAAGATTCCCGCCATCCTCGACCCCCATGGACCGGACGACAAGCCGCTGGCGCTGTTCGAGTCCGGGGCGATCCTGATCTACCTCGCCGACAAGAGCGGGCAATTGCTGGCCCAGGAGTCGGCTGCACGCTACGAGACGATTCAGTGGCTGATGTTTCAGATGGGTGGTATCGGCCCGATGTTCGGTCAAGTGGGTTTTTTCAACAAATTCGCCGGCAAGGAGTATGAGGACAAGCGTCCGCTGCAACGCTACGTCGAGGAGAGCAAGCGGTTGTTGAGCGTACTCGATGGGCGACTCGAAGGGCGCGACTGGATCATGGGCGAGCGTTACACCATCGCCGACATCGCGACTTTCCCCTGGGTGCGCAACCTGATCGGCTTTTATGAAGCCGGGGATCTGGTGGGCATCAAGGACTTCGCCAACGTCACCCGGGTGCTGGAGCGCTTCCTGGCGCGGCCGGCGGTGATGCGCGGGCTGGAAATCCCCAAATCCATGTAGGAGCGGGCTTGCCCGCGAAGAGGCCGGCACATTCAACATCCATGTTGACTGGACGGCCGCCTTCGCCGGCAAGCCGGCTCCTATAGGGTTTTGTGTTGATGCCGATGATTGTTGCCGTTGCGGTAACGCAGTCTTGAGCGTTCGATGTTTGTGCGCTGCGCCTTGCAGGGCATAAGCTTTCGTCCCTTACGACTTTCGTCCCATCCCCCGATCTCCAGGAACCCCAATGTCCAGTCAGTTCCCCGAAGCACGTCCACGCCGTCTGCGCCGCAATGCGAGCCTGCGCAGCCTGTTCCAGGAAACCGAGTTCAGCCTGAACGACCTGGTGCTGCCGATTTTCGTCGAGGAAGAAATCGATGACTTCGTGCCGATCAAGAGCATGCCCGGGGTGATGCGTATTCCGGAATCGAAACTGGCTGGCGAGATCGAGCGTTATGCCCGCGCCGGGATCAAGTCGGTGATGACCTTCGGCGTGTCCCATCATCTGGACAGCAATGGCAGCGATACCTGGAGCGACAACGGCCTGGTCTCGCGCATGGCGCGCATTGCCAAGGATGCGGTACCGGACATGATCCTGATGTCTGACACCTGCTTCTGCGAGTACACCGACCACGGTCATTGCGGCGTGCTGCACAACCATGAAGTCGACAACGACCAGACCCTGATCAATCTCGGCAGACAAGCCGTGGCCGCCGCCCGGGCCGGGGCCGATGTGATTGCCCCGTCAGCCGCCATGGACGGGCAGGTCCAGGCCATTCGCCGGGCTCTGGATGAGGCGGGTTTCAGCCAGATCGCGATCATGGCCTATTCGACCAAGTTCGCCTCGGCGCTCTATGGCCCGTTCCGTGAGGCGGGTGGCAGTGCGCTCAAGGGCGACCGCAAAAGCTATCAGATGAATCCGATGAACCGCCGTGAAGCGGTGCGCGAATCGCTGATGGACGAGCAGGAGGGCGCCGACGCGCTGATGGTCAAGCCGGCGGGCGCGTACCTGGACATCATCCGCGACATCCGCGAAGTGTCGCGCCTGCCGCTGTCGGCGTACCAGGTGAGCGGCGAGTACGCGATGATCAAGTTCGGCGCCCAGGCCGGGGCGATCGATGAGGATCGGGTGGTGCGTGAAAGCCTTGGGGCGATCAAGCGGGCGGGTGCGGATCTGATCTTCACCTACTTTGCGATGGACCTGGCCTTGGCCGGGATCTGAAAACCACCACAAGACCCCTGTGGGAGCGAGACCGGCTTGTCGGCGAAGGCTGTGTGTCAGGCAGCATCAATGTCGACTGACACTCCGCTTTCGCCGGCAAGCCGGTCTCGCTCCCACATTTGATGGTGGTTCACCGGTTCAGGCAAAAAACGGCCTGATCCCATGATCCCGGAAGTACCGCTCGATCACCTTCGGATCGGAACACGTCTCGGCAATCGCCACATAAGTATCCGGCCGCAACAGATAAAACCCGTTACGCCCCAGGCCCGCCGCTTCAAACGCCGGACGCCAGCCGAACACGTGCAGCGGCAAATGATGTTCGTTGCACCAGGCAATCATTTCATCGCTGGTGTCGCCATACACATGCACCTGCCAGGTCAGGTTTTTCAGCGATTCGAAATTGTCCCCTTCACCGTCGTGGGCCCAGGGTAGCCGGTCGCCACCGTGCACCTGCCCGGCCACGCCTTTGCTCAACGGCATCCCGCGATAATTGAGGGTGATTTGCGACACGGTGCGAAAGAGGAACTCGCGGCTCGCTTCCAGTGACGCCACCTTGGGGATCAGGAACGGCGCCACACGAGTACGCAGCAAGTCGGCCAGGTTTCCGTCGGCGATCACGAAACTGAACACCCGATCGGTGGTGGCGACCAGTTTGCGGGCAAATGCGATGCGTTCGGTTTCATAGGTGTTGAGCAGTCTGGCCTCGGCACCGCCACTCAGTACCGCCGCCAGTTTCCAGGCCAGATTGATCGCATCGCCAATTCCGGTATTCATGCCCTGGCCGCCGGCGGGACTGTGGACGTGAGCGGCGTCGCCCAACAAAAACGCACGGCCGGTGCGAAAGTGATTCGCCACCCGATGATGCACGCGGTAGGTCGAGAACCAGTTGAGCTTTTCGACCTGCACCTTCATGTGCTCGATGGCCCGGCTGCTGACGTCTTCAAAACGCAGGGTCTCGGCCTGCTCGGCGCGCTCATCGCGCACCGTACCGATCAGTCGGGCTCGACCCTCATCGGCCAATGGAAATACCGCGAGAAAATCCGCTTCATCCAAGTCCAGGTGTAGCTCGCCATTGAAGGTCGGCCCACTGCCTTGCACGTCGGCGACGTAGAAAATCTGCTGATAAGTGCCACCCGGAAAGCCGGTGTCCAGGGCCTTGCGCACGATCGACCGGGCACCGTCGCAACCGGCCAGGTAACAGGTTTGACAGAGTTCCAGCTGGCCATCGGGCAAGCGCAGGCGGGCACTGATGCCGTCGCCGGTTTCCTCGAAACCCTCCAGCTCGGTGGTGCGCTCGACCCTGATGCCAAAGGCTTCGAGGCGCTCTATCAGCAGCTGTTCATGCTCGTCCTGGGGGTATATTTCGAGGAATGCGTAGGGCGTCAGGCCCTCGCCAATCGTGGTCAGTGGCAAGCGCGCCACGGGTTCGCCCTTGACCCAGAAGTTCGCCGCGGCGACTCGATGACCGTTCTGCACCACGGCCTGGCTGAGGTCGAGCTGGCGATACAGCTCCAGCGTCCGCGCCTGCACGGCCAGCGCCCGCGACGTGGTGCCGGGGCTCGACGCCTTGTCGATGATCCGCACGCGGATCCCCAGTTTGCTCAGCCACAGCGCCAGGACCAGGCCGGTCGGGCCGGCACCGATGATCAGCACGTCGCTACGGTTCATGTGCCAACCCTCCTCGATCTGTTGATCAAGTATGGTTCAGTCGAGGCGTTGGGGCAGGCTGGCCGCCCAATGGAAAAGGATGCAGCCGTACCTGCAGGAGCGAGCTTGCTCCGGGCGGCGTTCCGACGAAGAACCTGGGAGCACCACGGGGTGTCAGCTTCCCAGCGTTATCGTTGACCACCTTCGCGAGCAAGCTTGCTCCTACAGGGCGGTCTGTAATCTGCAGAGGGAACAGTGCCTGCTCTGCACAGTCATAGCCTGCGCCATGCCATTGATCGTATGGTTAACCCGGCTCAACGGATTTGATGGAGCACCATGCAAGCCAATCGATTGATCATGAGTATCGCCGCACTGCTGGTTCTCGCCGGTTGCGGCACTCAGCGCGTCCAGGAACCGCCTGTTCGCAAGCCCGCCGAGGTCAAGGCCGAGATCGTGCGCCTGCTGCCAGCCAAAACCGTCGACCGCCAAGGCTGGGCCACCGACATCTATGTAGCCTTTGCCGCCCAGAACATTTATCCCTCCACGCAAAACCTGTGCTCGGTACTCGCGGTCACCGAGCAGGAGTCAACCTTTCAGGTGGACCCGCCGGTGCCGGGCCTGGGCAGGATCGCCCGCGACGAGATCGACCGCCGGGCCGCCAAGGCGCACATCCCCGGCCTGCTGGTGAGCGGTGCGTTGCAGGTGAGTTCCAGCAACGGCAAAAGCTATAGCGACCGTCTGAATGCCGCGCGCAGTGAAAAAGAGCTCAGCGCGATCTTCGATGATTTCATCGGCATGGTACCCATGGGCCGCACCCTGTTTGGCGGTTTCAACCCGGTACACACCGGCGGACCGATGCAGGTCAGCATCGATTTCGCCGAGGAGCAGGCCCGGGATTATCCGTATGCGGTGGAAGGCTCGATTCGTCGTGAAGTGTTCAGCCGTCGCGGGGGCATGTATTTCGGCATCGCCCACTTGCTTGGTTACCCGGTGAGCTACAAGCAGCCGCTGTACCGCTTCGCCGATTTCAATGCCGGTTGGTACGCCAGCCGCAATGCCGCATTCCAGAACGCGGTGAGTCGTGCTTCGGGCATCCCGCTGGCGCTGGATGGCGACCTGGTGCGCTACGATTCGATCATGCCCGGCACCACGGAGCTGGCGGTGCGTACCCTGGGCAAGCAACTGGGCATGCGCAATCCGACCATCCGCGATCAGCTGGAGGAGGGCAAAAGCCTCGAGTTCGAGGACAGCGAGCTCTATCAGCGTGTCTTCGAGCTGGCCGAACAGGCCGAAGGCCGTTCATTACCCCGTGCGGTGTTGCCGGGGATCGTGCTGCAGAGCCCGAAAATCACCCGCAAGCTGACCACGGCGTGGTTCGCCAAACGGGTCGATGAGCGTTATCAGCGGTGTATGGCGCGGGAGTAGAAGCCGGCTTGCTGGCGAAGGCGTCTGCATGGGCGCTGCATGGCTTGAGGCCGCCTCGGCTTGGGCGAGTCCATTCAATTACAGGGGGGGCGGGCGCCGCCTGAATCCCGGTTTATTGCCGGCATCCATGGGCACTTCTACACTGATGAGCATCGCAAATTCGTTTGATGAAGCGGAACGAGGCCGGGTGAGAGCGCCTCTACTGACTATATTCTCGTCTCGCCAGGAGGCTGCACCATGTACCAGCTCTATGGACACCAGAACTCCGGCGCAGCCGCAATCGAAGCAGCACTCGAGCTCTGTGAAATCCCTTACCGCTTTATCGACGTCGAGTTGTCCCCGCAGGACGCCATGGCGTTGGAGAAACTCAACCCGCTCAAGCAGATTCCGACCCTGCAATTGCCCGACGGCAGCATTCTCACCGAGAGTGCGGCGATCCTGATTCACCTGGGGCTGACCTTTCCCGCTTCCAAGCTGCTGCCGGAAAACGCCGCCGAGCGCGACCAGGCCATCCGCGGCCTGGCCTTCATCGTCAGCAATTGCTATGCGGCCATCGGCATCATCGACTACCCCGAGCGCTGGTTGGCCACGGCGGATGAAGCGTCCAGGCACAACCTCATGGCCGGCGCGCGCCGTCGCCTGCATTGGAGCTGGGAGGTGTTTGCCGATCAGTTCTCGGGTGAGTTGTACCTGGGCGATGAAAGCCCCAGAGCCCTGGATGTGCTGGCGGCGGTGGTAAGCCGGTGGGCAGGCAGCCGGGAGCATTTGCGCACTACCCGGCCGGGGTTTTTCACGTGGCTGGAACGCATCGACCGGCACCCGACGCTGGCACCGGTCTTCGCCCGGCATTGGCCGTCCTGAGAACACCACAAAACCCTGTGGGAGCGACGGTGCGACGATTCGACTTGCTCGCGATGACGGACTGACATTCAACATTGATGTCGACTGTGATGGCCGCATCGCGAGCAGGCTCGCTCCCACAAGGGGTATGTGGTGTCAGGGTAATTATTCCCCGCGAATGTACTGCTCCAGCTGCCGGATCAGCTCGGCCTGCTCGGCGATGGCTTCCTTGACCAGGTCGCCGATCGACAGCAAGCCGATCAACGTGCCGCCTTCCACCACCGGCAAGTGCCGCAGGCGTTTGTCGGACATGATGCCCATGCAGGTTTCCACCGTTTGGTGGGTGTCCACGGTGATGACCGGCGACACCATGATGTCTTCGACCGGGGTACCGACGGACGAACGGCCCTTGAGCACCAGTTTACGAGCATAGTCACGCTCGCTGATGATGCCGATGACCTCGCCATTCTTGACAACCGGCAATGCGCCGACATTTTTCGCGGCCATGACCATCAGCGCTTCCAGCACCATTTGATGTGGCGCAATGGTATGCACTTCCTGATTTTGCTGGGCCTTTAACTTGAGCAGTTGGGCGACGGTTTTCATGGCGGTTTCTCAGGTGTTGTCGTTGTCCTTGAAGAATCGTAGACCCAGGCTCACAGAGCAAGACAGAAAGCGGCAGATAACACACAAAAAACGTCATTCGGCGGTTTTTCTCGTGCCGAGGGCCGCGATCGTTGCGTTTAACTCAACTCAAGCCAGATCGGCGCATGGTCCGAGGGTTTTTCCATCCCGCGCAGTTCGTAGTCCACGCCCGCGTCCTTGACCCGCGGCAACAAGCCGTGGGATGCCATGATCAAGTCGATCCGCAACCCGCGCTTGGGTTCGTCCTCAAAGCCGCGGCTTCGGTAGTCGAACCAGCTGAATCGGTCGGCCACCTGCGGGTTGAGGTGGCGGAAGCTGTCCACCAGGCCCCAGTTCTTCAACCGCGCCATCCACTCGCGTTCTTCGGGCAGGAAGCTGCATTTGCCGGTTTTCAGCCAGCGTTTCATATTGTCCGCACCGATGCCGATGTCGCAGTCTTCCGGGGAAATGTTCACGTCGCCCATCACCACCAGCGGCTGATCGTTGCTGAACCGGCTTTCCAGCAATTGCTGCAAGTCGCCGTAGAAGCGTTCCTTGGCCGGAAATTTGGTGGGGTGGTCACGGCTTTCGCCCTGGGGGAAATAGCCGTTCATGATGGTCACCGGCACGCCATTGGCGTCGGCGAAGGTGCCCCAGATGAAGCGGCGCTGGGCGTCTTCTTCATCGGTGGCAAACCCCTTGTGCAGCGCCAGCGGCTCCTTGCGCGAGAGCAGGGCGACACCGTAGTGGCCCTTTTGCCCGTGGAAGTACACGTGGTAGCCCAAGGCCTGAACCTCGGCCAGGGGGAATTGCTCGTCGTGGACCTTGGTTTCCTGCAGCCCGATCACGTCAGGTTGATGCTTCTCGATCAGCGCCGCCAGCTGATGCGGGCGAGCGCGCAGCCCGTTGATGTTGAAGGAGACGATCTTCATGGTCGGCAGTCCTGGCAAAAGGGCGATGCTAGCCGACATGAAGGAATGGGGCCAGCTTGGGGTGAGGCGATTCGCATTCCTCGATGGTCCTGTGTCGTCTGTTCCGGCCTCTTCGCCGGCAAGCCGGTCTCGCTCCCACATTGATATTGGTACGGACCACTGATTTCTTCAGTCTGGTCTATACCTTGTGAGAGCGAGACCGGCTTGCCGGCGAAGGCGGCCCCTGCACCCGCACTGATTTTGGATCAGCACGGAACTGTGCCGGCGCCGAAGGGCTCGTACCCATAAGAACGCGGCCTTTTGAGCTGCGCCCCAAAGAGATCAACCGTTATGCCCGAAACCTCGACCGCCATCGCCGATATCCACATGCTCGATAGCGGCTATTCCCGCGAAGCACGCTCTCTGTTGTACCAGGCCTATCGGCACGAACCGACCTTCGGTTATCTGTTCGAAGCGGAACGCCCCGGTTATGAACAACGGGTTCGCGCCACCGTGCGTGAACTGGTCAAGCAGCACTTCCTGCAGGACCTGCCGGCCATTGGCCTGCTGGTCAACGACCGGTTGATCGGCATCGCCCTGATCGCGCCGCCGCAACGGCGCCTGGGCATCACCGAAAGTTGGGCCTGGCGCCTGCGGATGGTGCTCAGCACCGGGTTTCGCTGCACCCGCCGCTACCTCGAGTATCACGATGCGGTGATGGCGTGCGTGCCGTCCGACTCGGTGCACCTTTTGCCGTTGCTGGGGATTCATCCACAATTCCAGGGCAAGCACTTCGGCGAACAGCTGCTGCAAGCGGTGCACAACTGGTGCGCGGTGGATGAACACTCACAGGGCGTCGTGCTCGATACCGGGAATCCTCGTTATCTGGAGTTCTATAAGCGTCAGGGCTATGAGGAAATCGGCGAAGTGGCCGTAGGACCCATCCGCGAACACGTATTTTTCCACGCTAATCCGCAGGTGTTACAAACAGCAACGGCATAAAGGTAGAACTTTCGTGCAAAGCGAGGCTCTATCACGCTCCCACGCTCGTGATAGCATCCGCGCCTATGAAGTTTCCTGGAAGATTTACCAGCGGCATGCTGATGCTGATCACCAGCTGCGCGGCGCTGGCGCAAAGTGAATTGGATGTTCGGATCAAACCGTCCAACGATGAACTCAAAGCCAATATAGAGGGCTATATCGGCAGCCTCGGCGATCGTGACGAGGAAGCCTTGCTGCGCTTCAGTCGTGGCGCTGAGGAACAGGCGCGCAAGGCCGCCCAGGCCCTGGGTTACTACCAGCCGCAGATCGACAGCGACGTCAAGGGTGGCAAGAAACCACGCCTGGTGCTGAACATCGATCCCGGCGAGCCGGTGCATTTGCGCAACGTCACCATTCGCGTTGAGGGGCCGGCCGCATCCCTTAAATCCTTTCGTGTGCCCAAAAGCGCTGCGCTGAAAACCGGCGCGGTGCTTAACCACGGGCATTACGAAGACGCCAAGCGCCTGATCCAGAATCAGGCCTCACGCTACGGCTTCTTCAGCGGACGATTCACCAGCCAGAAACTGGCGGTAGACCCGCGAGCCGGCGTCGCCGACATCGAGTTGGTCTACAACAGTGGCCCACGCTACTCCCTGGGCAAAGTCAGTTTTGAAGGCGACACGCCCTTCGATGAAGACCTGCTGCAGCGCATGGTGCCGTTCAAGGCGGGCGCCCCCTATGACTCCGAACTGATCGCCGAACTCAATCAGGCCCTGCAATCGAGTGGCTATTTCGAAGGGGTGCGGGTCGATGCGGCACCCACCGCGTCCAAGGACAATGTGATCCCGGTGGACGTCAAGCTCGACACCCGCAAGCCGCGGACCATGGGTTTGGGCCTGGGTTACTCGACCGACGTCGGCCCGCGGGTCAAGGCCAACTGGACCCGGCATTGGGTCAACCCCCAGGGGCACAGCTACGGCTGGGAGACCGAAGTCTCGGCGCCACGGCAGAACGTCGGGCTGTTCTACGACATTCCGCTGGACCCGCCACTGACCGACAAGCTGCGCTTCGCCGGTGGCTATCAGTATGCGGAAATCGCTGACAAGGACAGCCTGAGCAAGCTGCTGACCCTGGGGCCCGAGTGGCACAGCAAGTTGCCCAGCGGTTGGCAACGCGTGGTGTCGCTCAAATGGCAGCGCGAGGAATATCGCCTCGGTGATGACTCGGGCCTGAGTACGTTGCTGATGCCGGGGGTCAGCTATTCCTACCTTAAAAGCGACAACCGCATCGACCCGCACAACGGCTATCGCCTGGAATTCGAGACCAAAGTGGCCAAGGAAGGGCTGGGCTCGGACAACAACCTGCTGTACGGCACGGCGCTGGTGAAAGGCCTGACCACGGTCTTCGACAAACACCGCTTGCTCGGTCGGGTGCAGGTCGGCGGCAGCGCCACCAACGGCTATAAATCAGTGCCGCCGTCGCTGCGCTTCTTCGCCGGTGGCGATCAGAGCGTGCGCGGTTACGATTATCAGAGCCTGTCGCCGGAAAACTCCAACGGTGATCGCATCGGTGGTCGTTACATGGTGGCCGGCAGCGTCGAATATCAGTATTCCGTCGCCGAAAAATGGCGGGTTGCGACCTTCGTTGACCAAGGCAACTCCTTCAATACGCTAGAACTGCCGAACCTCAAGACCGGCGTTGGCATCGGCGTGCGCTGGGTGTCGCCGGTGGGGCCGATTCGTCTCGACCTGGCCCATGCCATAGAGGACGGCGGGTTTCGACTGCACTTTTCCATGGGGCCTGAGCTGTGAAGCGTGGTTTGAGAATAACGCTGCTGGCGGTACTGGCACTGTTGATGCTGGTCATCCTGACGCTGGCCACGGTGTTGGGAACGGTGACCGGCAGTCGCTGGGCGCTCGGGTTTGTGCCGGGTTTGACCGTGGAGAATTTCCAGGGTCGCCTGGGCGGGCAGTGGAGCGCCGACCACCTGCTGTGGCAGCAGGACAGCAGCCGGGTCGAGCTGAGCAAGGCGATTTTCGCCTGGTCGCCGTTGTGCCTGACGCGCATGACCCTGTGCATCGAGCAACTGAAGGCCGATCAGGTCAGCCTGCAATTTCCACCCGGTGAAGAAGATCAGAGCAGCGGACCCATCACCCTGCCGGACCTGACATTGCCACTGGCGATCGAGTTGGGCGACGTCCAGGTTGGCAGTCTGCTGTTCAATGGCAGTGAAGAGCTCAAGGGCCTGCAACTGGCGGCGCACTGGACCGAACAAGGTTTGCGGATCGACTCCGTGCACCTGCAACGGGATGAACTGAGCCTGAATCTTTCCGGCCTGCTGCAACCCTCTGGCAACTGGCCGCTCCAAGCCGAAGGCAAACTGACCCTGCCGTCACCGGGCACCGAACCTTGGGCGCTGGCCCTGAAGGTCGACGGCGATCTGCTGAAAACGCTGAACCTCAAAGCCGACAGCAGCGGCTATCTGAACGGACAACTAACTGGCCAATTGCAACCATTGGTGGACAACCTGCCGGCCAAGGTGCGGATCACCGCCGACGGCTTCAAGCCCAGTGCCGATCTGCCGGATACCCTGCAGCTCAATCAGCTGGAACTCACCGGCGACGGCGACCTGAAGCGCGGCTACCAGCTGCTCGGCAAGGCCACGCTGCCCGCCGAAAAAGGCCCGGTCGCGTTGTTGCTGCAAGGCAAGGTCGACGCCAATGGCGCGCAGATCGCCGGCCTGGACCTGACCGCCAACGATAAGCAAAGCCTCAAGCTCACCGGGCTTCTGGACTGGAGCAAAGGCCTGAGAGCCGAGGCGAAAATCGATTGGCTGGATTTCCCGTGGCACCGCCTTTATCCAGTGATCGACGAACCGGAAGTGGCGCTGCGCAGCTTCAACGGCCAAGTCTCTTATACCGACGGCAAGTACCTCGGCCATTTCAAGGCGGCGCTGGATGGCCCGGCCGGGGCGTTCAGCCTGAACAGCCCGTTCGCCGGCGACCTGACGAAAATATACCTGCAACAGATCCAGCTCGAAGCCGGGCAGGGCAAGGCCCAGGGACACCTGAACCTGCAATTTGCCGATGGCATTGCCTGGGACACGGCGCTGGACCTGTCGGCAATCAATCCGGCGTACTGGGTGGCGGAGTTGCCGGGCACCCTGGCCGGGCCATTGCGCAGCAAAGGCGAGCTCAAGAATGACCAGCTCAGCCTCAACGCCGACCTGGACCTGAAGGGCAAGCTGCGCGGCCAACCCGCAGTGATCCAGGCCAAGGCCGATGGCGGCGGCGAGCAATGGAACCTCAGTGCGCTGCAGATCCGCCTGGGCGACAACAGCATCAATGGCAAGGGCAGCCTGCAGCAGAAGCTCGCCGGCCAGATCGACATCAAGCTGCCGCGCCTGGCGCAGCTCTGGCCGCAACTGCGCGGTCAACTCAATGGCCGGGTCGATGTCGCCGGCACGCTCAAGGCGCCGCAAGGCAAACTCGGGCTGCAAGGCACGCGTTTGGCGTTCGAAGACAATCGTCTGCAAAGCCTGAACCTCGACGCGACGCTCGACAGCGCGCAACGGGCGAAAATCGATCTCAAGGGCAGCGGCATCCAGGCCGGCGACACTTCGCTGGGTACGCTGACCGCCAGTGGTCAGGGTGATATCAAGAACCAGAAGCTGGCTCTCGAGCTGCAAGGGCCGCAGCTGAAACTGGCGTTGGGATTCGACGGCGCGCTGGACAAGGGCAACTGGCGCGGACGCCTGGCCAGTGGCGATATCCAGGCCGGTGGCCAGGACTGGAAGCTGCAAGGTCCGGCGAAGCTCGAACGGCTGGCCGACGGCAAGATCAACTTCGGCGCCCACTGCTGGATGTCCGGCCCGGCCAGCCTGTGCGGTGAAGACCAGCGTCTGATGCCGGAGCCGAAGCTGCGGTATCACCTCAAGCAATTTCCGATCGACAGCCTGGCGCAGTGGTTGCCCAAGGATTTCGCCTGGAAAGGCCGGCTCAATGCCGACCTGCAACTGGACATGCCTGCCAGCGGCCCGAACGGTCAGATCAGCATCGATGCCAGCGGCGGCACCCTGCGCATGCGCGAAAAAGACCAGTGGCTGGACTTCCCGTACCAGACCCTGAAACTCACCAGCAAACTCACGCCGAAGCGCATCGACACCGACCTCAACTTCGTCGGCGGCAAGCTCGGCGAATTGATGGTACAGGCGCAAATCAATCCTTTGCCAAAAGACAAACCGCTGACCGGCTCTTTCCGTTTGAATGGACTGGACCTGTCCGTGGCGCGGCCGTTTGTGCCCATGGTCGAGAAAATGACCGGGCGCCTGAATGGCAGCGGCACGATCTCCGGTGCCTTGCTGGCGCCTCAGGTCAACGGCAGCCTGTTGCTCAGCGACGGCCAGATTTCCGGGCCTGAACTGCCGATGGAACTGGAAGCCTTGCAGGTGCGGGCGGTGATTGCCGGCGAAACCGTGCAATTGGATGGCCGCTGGAAAAGCGGCAAGGCCGGGCAGGGCAGCCTCAATGGCGACATCGCCTGGGGCCAGGCGCTGGTGGTGGACCTGGTGCTCAAGGGCTCGCAGTTGCCGGTAACCGTCGAGCCCTATGCCAAGCTGGAAATGGCGCCGGACCTGAAGATCTCGATGAAGGACGACAAACTGGCGATTGCCGGCAAGGTGCGGGTGCCCAAGGGTGAAATCACCGTGCGCGAGTTGCCGCCGTCGACGGTCAAGGTCTCCGATGACACGGTGATCATCGGCCAGCAGACCGAAGAGGGCAAACCGCCGATGGCCATGGCGATGGACATCGATGTGGTGGTGGGCGAAGAAAAACTCAGCTTTGCCGGGTTTGGCCTGACCGCCAACCTGCAAGGGCATGTGCACATCGGCGACAACATGGACACCCGCGGTGAGCTCTGGCTCAACGACGGGCGTTACCGTGCCTATGGCCAGCGGTTGACGGTTCGCCGGGCGCGTTTGCTGTTTGCCGGGCCCATCGATCAGCCCTACCTGGACATCGAAGCGATACGCCAGACCGATGACATCATCGCCGGTATCCGCCTCAGCGGCAGTGCCGAGCAGCCGACCACGCAAATCTTCTCCGAGCCGGCCATGAGCCAGGAACAGGCGTTGTCCTACCTGGTGCTGGGGCGTCCGATCAGTACCACCGGTGAAGACAACAACATGCTGGCCCAGGCCGCCCTCGGGTTGGGCTTGATGGGCAGCTCGGGGGTGACCGGCGGGCTGGCGAAAAACCTGGGCATTCAGGACTTCCAGCTCGATACCGAGGGCAGCGGCAACACCACCAGCGTGGTGGCCAGCGGCAATATCTCGGAGAAACTCAGCCTGCGTTACGGCGTTGGCGTGTTCGAGCCGGCCAACACCATCGCCTTGCGCTACAAGCTGAGCAAGAAGGTGTACCTCGAAGCAGCGGGTGGCGTGGCCAGTTCGCTGGATATCTTCTACAAGCGGGATTTCTAGGCCCCGTTCCCTTTCGGAAATTGAGTCGCCCCCATCGCGAGCAAGCTCGCTCCCACAGGTTCAATGCGATCCCTGTGGGAGCGAGCTTACTCGCGATGGCGTCGGCGTGGACGCCACATAATCCGGTGCCATTTATCAACTAAATAGCAAGCAACCTAACTATTGCGTTGACATTCGCTGCCTAAGCAGTAACATCTCGACATACATTCTCTGCCTAGGCAGCTAATTGGTGGCTAGATGAAACATTTCACTCCGGACGAATTCCATACCTGCCACCTCGGCCTCCTGCTCGGGCGCGCGGCGCTGCTCAAGGACCGGATCATCGACACCCACATGGAACCCCACGGCATCACTGCCGCGCAGTTCAAGGTGCTGATCATCATGGCCCAGTTCGGTGTCGATACCCCGGCCGAGCTGTGCCGCCACCTGTCCCTGGACAGCGGTTCGATGACACGCATGCTCGATCGTCTGGAACAGAAAGGTTTCCTCGCCCGCCAACGTTGCGCGGCGGACCGCCGCCAGGTGCAACTGGTGCTGACCGAACAAGGCCAGCGGTTGACTGAACGTTTGCCCGAGATCGGCGCCGACGCCATGAATGAACTGGCCGGCGCCATCACCCCGGAAGAATTGAACACCCTGGAACAAATCCTCAAGAAAATCCTGGTGGCTGCCGGTGACTCGATCACCCTGCTGCGGGTAGGTGACAAATGAACAGTAAAACCTTGCGCACCGGCCTGAGTCTGGTGCTGTTGGCCATGACCCTGGCCGGTTGCGCCAGCTACAGCGGCCTGACCACCGAAGGCGTCAGCCTCGAAGCGAAAAATCTCAAGGCCGGGCAGACCCTTGGCGGCGTGACCCTGTCGCTGGCGGCCTGGCCGAAAAGCGACTGGTGGACCAGCCTGGGCGATCCGCAACTCGATGGCCTGATCCGCGAAGCCCTGCACGACAGCCCGGACATGCAGATCGCCGACGCCCGTGCCCATCAGGCCAGCGCCGCCGCTTATGCCGCCGACGCCGAGCGGATGCCGACCCTCGATGCCAGCGCCGGCGTCAGCCGTTCGCGCCTGGCTCGCGATCAAGACCCGCGAGGGGAGGGTGATGCGTACTCCACCGTGCGCAACATCAGCGCCGGTTTCAATTACAACTTTGACCTCTGGGGCGGCCAGCGCGATGCGTGGGAAGCCGCACTGGGCCAGGCCCGTGCCGCCGAAGTCGATCAACAGGCGGCGCAATTGACCCTGGCTGCCGACGTCGCCCGCGCCTACAGCGATCTGGGGCAGGCGCACATCGTCCATGACCTGGCCAGCGAAGACCTCAAGCGTACCAGGCAGATGCTCGACCTGAGCCAGCGTCGCTTGAGTTCGGGGATCGACAGCCAGTACCAGTTCCAGCAGACCGAAAGCCTGCAAGCGTCGTCCGAAGCCAGCCTGATCGACGCCGAAAAACGCCTGCAGAGCGCGAAAATCGCCCTGGCCGTCTTGCTCGGCAAAGGCCCGGACCGCGGCAACGAGATCGCCCGGCCGAACGTTCTCCAGGCCAGCGCCGTGGCGCTGCCATCGGTATTGCCGGCCGAGTTGCTCGGTCGTCGTCCGGACCTGGTGGCCGCGCGTTGGCGGGTCGAGGCGGCGAGCAAGAACATCGACGCCGGCAAAACCCGCTTCTATCCCAACCTCAACCTGAGCGCCGCGGCCGGTGCCGAGTCGTTGCTGGGCGATGCGATGTTCGGTTCGGCCAGCCGTTTCTTCAACATCGCGCCGACGATCTCCGTGCCGATTTTCGACGGCGGCCGTCTGCGTGCCGACCTCGATTCCCGCGACGCCGATTACGACCTCGCGGTGGCGCAGTACAACAAAAGCCTGGTCAAGGCCTTGGGCGATGTCAGCGACACCATCAACCAGTTGCGCGATATCGGCCGGCAGATCGGCGCCCAGCAACACGCCACCGACATTGCCCAGCAGTCATACAACACCGTGGTCCAGCGCTACGGTTCCGGCATCGGCAACTACCTGGACGTGCTCAGCATCGAGCAGCAATTGCTCCAGGCCCAGCGTCAGCTGGCCAACTTGAATGCCGAGCAGATCGACCTGTCGATCCAACTGATGCAGGCACTGGGTGGCGGTTACCAGGGCGAAACCCTGACCGCCGCCAACGCAACCCCAGCCACGCAGCACCACTAATTCAAGGTATTCGTCATGGCTACTGCCGATACAACTCAAGCCCCTGACAACACACAAGACATCCGCAATCAGCGCAAACGCAAAGTCATGCTGCTGGTGTTGGCGCTCGTGGTAATACTCGCCGGCCTGGGTGTCTGGGGTTATCACCAATTCTACGGGCGCTGGTACGAAAGCACCGACGACGCCTATGTGAACGGCAACGTGGTGGAAATCACGCCGCTGGTCACCGGCACCGTGGTCAGCATCGGTGCCGATGACGGCGACCTGGTCCATGAAGGCCAGGTGCTGATCAACTTCGACCCTAACGACGCCCAGGTCGGTCTGCAAAGTGCCCAGGCCAATCTGGCCCGCACCGTGCGCCAGGTGCGTGGTTTGTACAGCAACGTCGACGGCATGAAAGCCCAGGTCAATGCGCAGCAGGCTGAAGTGCAAAAGGCTCAGGACAACTTCAATCGTCGGAAAAACCTGGCCGCCGACGGGGCGATTTCCCAAGAGGAACTGTCCCACGCCCGCGACGACCTGACCTCCGCCCAAAACGCCTTGGCCAACGCCCGGCAGCAGCTGAAAACCACCAGCGCCCTGGTGGATGACACTGTGGTCTCGTCGCACCCGGAGGTGATGTCGGCCGCCGCACAACTGCGTCAGGCCTACCTGAATAATGCGCGCAGCACCTTGATCGCGCCGGTCACCGGTTACGTCGCCAAGCGCACCGTGCAACTCGGTCAGCGAGTGCAACCGGGCACGGCGCTAATGGCGGTGATCCCGCTGGATCAACTGTGGATAGACGCCAACTTCAAGGAAACCCAACTGCGTGACATGCGCATCGGCCAACCGGTGGACATCGAAGCCGACCTGTACGGCAGCGACGTGAAATACAGCGGCACCATCGACAGCCTCGGCGCCGGCACCGGCAGCGCGTTTGCCCTGCTGCCGGCGCAGAACGCCACCGGTAACTGGATCAAGATCGTCCAGCGGGTGCCGGTACGGATCCACATCAACGCCGAAGAGCTTGCAAAACATCCATTGCGGGTCGGCCTGTCGACCCAGGTCGATGTGAACCTGCGCGACCAGAGTGGCCCGGTGCTGGCGCAACAGCCGCCGCAAAAGGCTTCGTTCAGCACCAACGTCTACGACCGTCAGTTGGCCGAAGCCGACGCGATGATCACCCGGTTGATCCACGACAACAGCGCCGCGGTCACCAAAACCGCGCAACGCTGACACCAACCCTGTGGGAGCGAGCCGTTGTGGCGAGGGAGCTTGCTCCCGCTGGGTCGCGAAGCGACCTCCAAAGCTCTGCGACTGCTTCGCAGCCGAGCGGGAGCAAGCTCCCTCGCCACAAAAGCTCGATCCCACAGGGTCAGCTGCGCCTGTAAAGGGACGCAGCGTCAGCCAGTTTCAAAGGATTCGCGATGAGCAATAACGCATCTTTCACGCCGCCCAGCCTGCTGCTCAGCACCATCGGCCTGTCGCTGGCGACCTTCATGCAGGTGCTCGACACCACCATCGCCAACGTCGCGTTGCCGACCATTTCCGGCAACCTCGGCGTAAGTTCGGAGCAGGGCACCTGGGTTATCACCTCGTTCGCGGTGAGCAACGCGATTGCGCTGCCGTTGACCGGTTGGCTCAGCCGCCGCTTTGGTGAAGTGAAACTGTTTCTCTGGGCGACCATTCTGTTCGTGCTGGCGTCGTTCCTCTGCGGTATCTCGACCTCTATGCCTGAGTTGATCGGCTTTCGGGTACTACAGGGGCTGGTCGCCGGCCCGTTGTACCCGATGACCCAGACGCTGTTGATCGCGGTCTATCCGCCGGCCAGGCGCGGCATGGCCCTGGCGTTGCTGGCGATGGTCACGGTGGTCGCGCCGATTGCCGGTCCCATCCTTGGCGGCTGGATTACCGACAGTTATAGCTGGCCGTGGATTTTCTTCATCAACGTGCCGATCGGGATTTTTGCGGTGATGGTGGTGCGCCAGCAACTCAAGGCGCGTCCGGTCGAGACCAGTTATCAGCCGATGGATTACGTGGGGTTGATCACCCTGATCATCGGCGTCGGCGCCTTACAGGTGATCCTCGACAAAGGCAACGACCTGGACTGGTTCGAGTCGAACTTCATCCTCATCGGCGCGGCCATTTCGGTGATTGCGCTGGCGGTGTTCGTGATCTGGGAAATGACCGACAAGCACCCGGTGGTCAATCTGCGGTTGTTCGCCTACCGCAACTTCCGTATCGGCACCATTGTGTTGGTGGGCGGTTATGCCGGGTTCTTCGGTATCAACCTGATTTTGCCGCAGTGGCTGCAGACCCAGATGGGCTATACCGCGACCTGGGCCGGTCTGGCGGTGGCACCGATCGGGATTCTGCCGGTGCTGATGTCGCCGTTTGTCGGCAAGTACGCGCACAAGTTCGACCTGCGGTTGCTGGCCGGCGGAGCGTTCCTGTGCATCGGCTTGAGCTGCTTCATGCGTGCCGGGTTCACTAATGAAGTGGACTTTCAGCACATCGCCCTGGTGCAGCTGTTCATGGGCATCGGCGTGGCGCTGTTCTTCATGCCGACCTTGAGCATTCTGATGTCTGACCTGCCGCCGAGCCAGATCGCCGACGGTGCGGGGCTGGCCACCTTCCTGCGGACCTTGGGCGGCAGTTTCGCGGCGTCGCTGACCACCTGGATCTGGATTCGCCGGGCCGATCAACACCATGCCTATATGAGCGAAAGCATCAGCACCTATGAGCCGGCGACCCGCGAGGCGCTGAACGCGCTGGGCGGGCCGAGTCATCCGGCCTATGCGCAGCTGGACCATGTGTTGACCAGTCAGGCGTACATGCTCTCCACCGTGGATTACTTCACGTTGCTGGGGTGGGCGTTCATGGGGTTGATTCTGCTGGTGTGGCTGGCAAAGCCGCCGTTTGCGGCTAAGGCGGGGCCTGCTGCCAGTGGTCACTAAGCCAAACACAGCGGATATGTGACTGGCTGAAAACTTGAAGAAAACACTGACCCCCTTGTGGGAGCGAGCTTGCTCGCGATGGCGGTGGATTAATCAATAAAGATGTTGAATGTGAATCCGCTATCGCGAGCAAGCTCGCTCCCACAAGGGTTTTGTGTCTGGCTGTCAGTTAGCGGGTGCTGCCAATTGCGGCGGAGGGGTGAAGTCGAAAGGCGCCAGCGCAAACCCGTTCTCATCCACCTGCAACGCCCAACCCTGGCGATCCCAATCCCCCAACACAATGCGCCTGGCCGCCTGCTCGCCAATTTGCAACTTGTGGATCGCGGGGCGATGGGTATGCCCGTGGATCAAGGTCTTCACGCCATATTCGCGCATGACCCGCGGCACTTCTTCCGGCGTGACATCGACGATGTCGTTGGCCTTCATCCGTGTCTGGGCGGTGCTTTCACGGCGCAGCTTACGCGCCAGTTTTTGCCGGGTACCCAGGGGCAAATGGCGCAGGATGAACAAGGTGACGGGATTGCGCAGGTAGCGGCGCAGCTTCATATAGCCGACGTCGCGGGTGCACAGGCTGTCGCCGTGCATCAACAGCACCGGCTCGCCTGCAAGCTGCACGACACTCGGGTCCTTCAATAACGTGCAGCCGGCCTGTTTGCAGAAGGCCTGGCCGAGCATGAAGTCGCGATTGCCGTGCATCAGAAAAATCGCCGTGCCGCTGTCGCTGAGATCGCGCAGGGCCTGGCAGATGGAACGCTGAAAGGGCGTCATGGCATCGTCGCCGATCCACGCCTCGAAAAAATCGCCCAGTATGTACAACGCACTCGCCGAACGGGCCCGTGCGGCGAGCAAATCCAGAAACGCCCGGGTAATGTCCGGGCGCTCCTCTTCCAGATGCAAGTCTGAAATCAGCAGTATCACCCAATGATCTCGGCTTTCTCGATGATCACGTCTTCTGCTGGCACGTCCTGGTGGCCGGCTTTCATGGTGGTGGAAACACCCTTGATCTTGTCGACGACGTCGGTGCCGGCAACGACTTTGGCGAATACCGCGTAGCCCCAGCCCTGAGTGGTCTTGGCGCTGTGGTTCAGGAAGCTGTTGTCAGCGACGTTGATGAAGAACTGCGCGGAAGCCGAATGCGGCTCCATGGTGCGAGCCATGGCCACGGTGTACTTCTCGTTCGGCAGGCCGTTGTCGGCTTCGTTCTGGATGCTTGGGCGCTTGTCTTTCTTTTCTTTCATGCCTGGCTCGAAACCGCCGCCCTGGATCATGAAATTACCGATGACACGGTGGAAAACGGTGTTTTCGTAGTGACCGGCTTTGACGTACTCGATGAAGTTGGCAACGGTCAGCGGTGCCTTTTCAGCGTTCAGTTCCAGGACGATGTCGCCATGGTTGGTGGTCAGTTTGACTTGGGTCATGGTCGTTACTCTTTTAATGAATTCGTGGGTTTAGGGGCGTTCGGGCCCTCAACCGGTCTGGTCTGCATCGACCAAGGTGCGCAGTTTAGCGCGACAGGCAACAATTTCGAGGCTGTTTTTCATCAGCAGCCGATTAAATGCAGCCGTTTTCGGACCTGCTCTGTCAGCAACTTGACGGCATCGGCTATGATAGCGGCTTTGTTTTGTCAGGCTGTCTTCCGGCCGCGCACTTGTACGTTCAAGGATCCTATGAGCAAGCCCACTGTCGACCCTACCTCGAATTCCAAGACCGGCCCTGCCGTGCCGGTCAATTTCCTGCGCCCGATCATCCAGGCGGACCTGGACTCGGGTAAGCACACGCAGATCGTCACCCGTTTCCCGCCCGAGCCCAACGGTTACCTGCACATCGGTCACGCCAAGTCGATCTGTGTGAACTTCGGCCTGGCCCAGGAATTCGGCGGCGTCACGCACCTGCGTTTCGACGACACCAACCCGGCCAAGGAAGACCAGGAATACATCGACGCGATCGAAAGCGACGTCAAATGGCTGGGCTTTGAATGGTCCGGCGAAGTGCGCTACGCCTCGCAATATTTCGACCAGTTGCACGACTGGGCCGTCGAGCTGATCAAGGCCGGCAAGGCTTATGTCGATGACCTGAGCCCGGAACAGGCCAAGGAATACCGCGGCACCCTGACCGAGCCGGGCAAGAACAGCCCGTTCCGTGACCGCTCCGTGGAAGAAAACCTCGACTGGTTCGCCCGCATGCGCGCCGGCGAGTTCCCGGACGGCGCACGTGTGCTGCGGGCCAAGATCGACATGGCTTCGCCGAACATGAACCTGCGCGACCCGATCATGTATCGCATCCGTCACGCACACCACCATCAGACCGGCGACAAGTGGTGCATCTACCCGAACTACGACTTCACCCACGGTCAGTCGGACGCCATCGAAGGCATCACCCACTCGATCTGCACCCTGGAGTTCGAAAGCCACCGTCCGCTGTACGAGTGGTTCCTGGAGAACCTGCCGGTTCCAGCGAACCCGCGTCAGTACGAGTTCAGCCGTCTGAACCTGAACTACACCATCACCAGCAAGCGCAAGCTCAAGCAGCTGGTGGACGAGAAACACGTCAATGGCTGGGACGATCCACGCATGTCCACGCTGTCGGGCTTCCGCCGCCGTGGCTACACGCCGAAATCGATCCGCAACTTCTGCGAAATGATCGGCACCAACCGTTCCGACGGCGTGGTCGACTTCGGCATGCTCGAATTCAGCATCCGTGACGACCTCGACCACAGCGCCCCGCGGGCCATGTGCGTGCTGCGTCCGCTGAAAGTCGTGATCACCAACTACCCGGAAGGCCAGGTCGAAAACCTCGAACTGGCGTGCCACCCGAAAGAAGACATGGGCATGCGCGTGCTGCCGTTCGCCCGTGAGCTCTACATCGACCGTGAAGACTTCATGGAAGAGCCGCCAAAAGGCTACAAGCGCCTGGAGCCGAACGGCGAAGTGCGCCTGCGCGGCAGCTACGTGATCCGTGCCGACGAAGCGATCAAGGACGCCGATGGCAACATCGTCGAACTGCGTTGCTCGTACGACCCGGAAACGCTTGGCAAAAACCCTGAAGGCCGCAAGGTCAAGGGCGTGGTGCACTGGGTGCCGGCTGCGGCCAGCGTCGAGTGTGAAGTGCGTCTGTACGATCGCCTGTTCCGCTCTCCGAACCCTGAGAAGGCCGAAGACAGCGCCAGTTTCCTGGACAACATCAACCCTGACTCCTTGCAAGTGCTCACCGGTTGTCGTGCCGAGCCGTCGCTTGGCAATGCACAGCCGGAAGACCGTTTCCAGTTCGAGCGCGAAGGTTACTTCTGCGCAGACATCAAGGACTCGAAACCTGGTCATCCGGTGTTCAACCGTACCGTGACCTTGCGTGATTCGTGGGGCCAGTGATTCAAGGAACCTCTAAAGTGCTTTCGATCTACAACACGCTCACCAAGAGCAAAGAAGTCTTCAAGCCGCTGGATGGCAATAATGTGCGCATGTACGTCTGCGGGATGACCGTGTACGACTACTGCCACATTGGCCACGGCCGCAGCATGGTCGCGTTCGACCTGGTGACCCGCTGGTTGCGCTTCAGCGGTTACAACCTGACGTATGTGCGCAACATCACCGACATCGAAGACAAAATCATCAATCGGGCCAAGGAGAACGGCGAGCCGTTCGACGTGCTGACCGAGCGCATGATCACCGCGATGCACGAGGACGAGGCGCGCCTCAACATCCTCAAGCCGGACATGGAGCCGCGGGCCACCGATCATATCGCTGGCATGCAGAGCATGATCCAGACCCTGATCGACAAGGGTTACGCCTACGCTCCGGGCAATGGCGATGTGTATTACCGCGTCGCCAAGTTCATGGGCTACGGCAAGCTCTCGCGCAAGAAGATCGAAGACCTGCGCATCGGCGCGCGGATCGAAGTCGACGAGTCGAAACAGGACCCGCTGGACTTCGTGCTGTGGAAAGGTGCCAAGCCGGGCGAACCGAGCTGGCCTTCGCCGTGGGGCGACGGTCGTCCGGGCTGGCACATCGAGTGCTCGGTGATGTCCACCTGCTGCCTGGGCGAGACCTTCGACATTCATGGCGGCGGCAGCGACCTCGAGTTCCCGCACCACGAAAACGAAATCGCCCAGAGCGAAGCGGCCACCGGCAAGACCTACGCCAACGCGTGGATGCATTGCGGCATGATTCGCATCAATGGCGAGAAGATGTCCAAGTCCTTGAACAACTTCTTCACCATTCGCGACGTGCTGGAAAAGTACCACCCGGAAGTCGTACGTTACTTGCTGGTGTCGAGCCACTACCGCAGCGCGATCAACTATTCGGAAGACAACCTCAAGGACGCCAAGGGTGCGCTCGAGCGTTTCTACCACGCGTTGAAAGGCCTGCCGAGCGTGGCGCCGGCTGGCGGCGAAGCCTTTGTCGAGCGTTTCACCCAGGTGATGAACGACGACTTCGGCACGCCGGAAGCCTGCGCGGTGCTGTTCGAGATGGTGCGCGAGATCAACCGTCTGCGCGAGAGCGATCTCGATGCGGCGGCGGGTCTGGCGGCGCGCTTGAAGGAACTGGCCAGTGTGCTGGGTGTGTTGCAGCTGGAGGCGGGTGACTTCCTGCAGGCGGGCGCTGAAGGGCGGGTTGATGCGGCTGAAGTTGATGCCTTGATCGCTGCACGTCTGGCGGCTCGTGCCGGGAAAGACTGGGCTGAGTCCGACCGTATCCGCGACCAGTTGACCGCGATGGGCGTGGTGCTGGAAGACGGCAAGGGTGGGACGACCTGGCGTCTGGCTGACTGATTGCCTGGTTCGTTACAAACAAAACCCGCCTTGTGCGGGTTTTTGTTTATGGGGTAGACGCAACATTTGCGGTGTCAATACTGGCGTCATCGCGAGCAGGCTCGCTCCCACATTGGATCTTCGCTGTTTTTGAGTTCTGTGTTCGTCACAAATCCCCTGTGGGAGCGAGCCTGCTCGTGATGGTCTCAAGCCGGGCAGAGCCAGTGCGGTTTACTTGTCATTCCGACTGGCGCAACCGTTTGTACAAGGTATTGCGACTAACCCCGAGCCGCCGGGACAGGTGCGAAATATTCCCCCCCACCAACTGCAACTGCCGATTCAATTCCTCCACATCATTCAAATCAACCGCCAAGGGTTCATCCACCTCGACCGGCTCCATCTCCAGATCCACAAAAAAATCATCCGGCAAATGCTCCGGCCGCACCGGCTGCTCCTCGGCCATGGCCAACGCCACCTGCATTACGCTGCTGACCTGCCTTAAATTCCCCGGCCACGGATGGCGGCCGAACAACTCCAGCACCTCACGGCTCAACCCGGCCCACTGGCTCGGCTCACGATGCTGCTCCCACAGGCGCTTGAACAATGCCTGCTTGTCACTGCGTTCGCGCAGGGGCGGCAGTTCGAGGGTCAAACCGCCGATCCGGTAATACAGATCTTCCCGAAACCGCCCCAACTGCACCTGCTCGCGCAAGGAGCGGTTGGTCGCGGAAATGATGCGGATATCCACCGGGAACAGCTCGCTGCTGCCCACCGGTTGCACGCAGCGCTCCTGCAGGACCCGAAGCAACCGGGCCTGGGTCGGCAGCGGCATGTCGCCGATTTCATCAAGGAACAGCGTGCCTTTGTCGGCCTTGCGGATCAGCCCGATGCTGCCTTTCTGGTTGGCCCCGGTGAACGCGCCTTTCTCGTAGCCGAACAGCTCGGATTCCACCAGTTCGGCGGGGATCGCCGCGCAGTTGACGGCAATGAACGGTTGTTTGCTGCGGGAGCTGGCCTGATGCAGGGCTTTGACGAACACTTCCTTGCCGACCCCGGTTTCGCCGTGGATCAGCAGCGGAATGTCTTTTTCCAGCAAGCGTTCGGCCTGGCGCACGGCTTTTTCCACGCGGCTGTCGCCAAAATGCAGGGTGCCGAGGCTGATCGCAGCCGCAGCGGCCACCGAGGGTTCGTTGCCCTTGGGTTCAGAGAACAGCCGCGCCTTGATCGGCACCTGTATCGGCCGCTTCAACAGGCATTGGAAGCGGTTGCGTCCGGAGGCTTGCAGGGCAAACGGCACCGCTTCGGGCTGGTTCAGCAGTTCCAGCAGCGACACCTTGAACAGGCTTTCAACACTGACCCGCGACAGGCTGAGGCCCAGCAGGTTGTCGGCCCGGCGGTTGGCCGACAGCACCTGACCGCTCTCATCGAAAATCAACAGCCCGGCCCATTGGCTGTCGAGGTTGTTCAACCCCGTGTTGAACGTAAGCTGGAAATGCTGACCCTGAAACAGGTTGAGGATCAGCCGGTTTTCAACGGTCTGGCTCATCATCTTGACCATGCCCAGGGTGTGGGACGGCGGCAGGTAGCTGTCGCTGGAGACATCGAGCACCGCGATCACTTTGCGTTCGGCATCGAAAATCGGTGCGGCGGAACCGGTCATGAAGCGGTTGGCCTTGAGGAAATGTTCATCGTGTTCGATATGCACCGCCTGCTCGCAGGCCAGGGCGGTGCCGATCGCATTGGTGCCGCTGCAGCGTTCCATCCAGCTGGCGCCGGCGCTGAAACCGCGGGTCAAGCTCGGTTCGATAAACCGCTGGGTACCCCAGGACGTCAACACCTGGCCCTGATTGTCGGCGAGCATGATCAGGCAGTTGGAGTTGCTCAGGATGTTCTCGTAATACGGCAGCACTTCCTGGTGGGTGGTCTGCACCAGTGAATGCTGGCTCTCCAGCAACCGGGCGATGCCTTCGGCCGGCAACTGATCGAACGCCGGCGCGCTCTGATGATCGAGACCGAACGCGCGGCAACGGGACCAGGAGTCCTGGATGATGGCGTCGTGGGAGAGCGGCAGGGCGGGTGCGGCCATGGCAGTCGATCTCTGAATGACACTTTTATTATTGTTATAGGTCGTCCCTGTGGGAGCGAGCCTGCTCGCGAAGGCGGTGGTTCAGTCGACATCAATGCTGAATGAAAGATCGCTTTCGCGAGCAGGCTCGCTCCCACAGGTTCCGAAATTCTGGCCTTGCCTTCAGGGAAGGCGAAAAAGCATCCATAGAGTGTTGTTCACTATTGTTCATTGTCAACCGCCCGACTGTTCAATCGTTCAGTTCCGGTTGTTCATTTCTGTTCAGCAACGAACGCGCGTTCGCTGCTGTTTCAAGAATTTTGAAGCGGGATCAACGGCTTGCGATTTCTGGCATGGAACTCGCTCTACAGCCTGGGTCGCTTGACTCCAATAATAAAAAGGCCGAGCCATGTCATTAACCCTGGAGCACGTCAGCCGCACCGTCGAGGGCCAGACCTGGATCGATGATGCGTGCCTTAGTTTCAAACCCGGATCCTTCAACGTCTTGCTCGGCCGTACGCTGTCCGGCAAAACCAGTCTCATGCGCCTGATGGCCGGTCTGGACAAGCCGGACAGCGGCCGCATCCTGATGAACGGGGTCGACGTCACCCAGCGTCCGGTACGTTTGCGCAACGTGTCGATGGTCTATCAGCAGTTCATTAATTACCCGACCATGACGGTGTTCGAGAACATTGCTTCGCCGTTGCGCCAGGGCGGCGCTTCCAACGAACTGATCCAGAGCAAGGTGCTGGAAACCGCGAAGATGCTGCGCATCGAGAAATTCCTCCAACGCTATCCGCTGGAACTCTCCGGCGGCCAGCAACAGCGCACGGCCATGGCCCGGGCGCTGGTCAAGGATGCCGAGCTGATCCTGTTCGACGAGCCATTGGTCAACCTCGACTACAAACTGCGCGAAGAGCTGCGCCAGGAGATGCGCGAGCTGTTCAAGGCGCATCACACCATCGCCATCTACGCCACCACCGAGCCCAATGAAGCCCTGGCCCTGGGCGGCACCACCACCATCCTGCATCAAGGCCGGGTGATCCAGAGCGGCAAATCCTCCGAGGTCTACCACCAGCCGCAAAGCGTTCTGGCCGCCGAACTGTTCAGCGAGCCGCCGATCAACCTGATGCCCGGCCGTATTGCCGGTAATGAAGTGAGTTTCGCCAATTTCGTGCACTTTCCATTGAACGTGGACCTGCGGCCGGTGGGCGAGGGCGAGTTCCGCTTCGGAGTGCGGCCCAGCCACATTTCGCTGGTACCCAGCAACGATGACGACCTGGAACTGGCGGTGACCGTCGAAGTGGCCGAGATCAGCGGTTCGGAAACCTTCCTGCACGTGCGCAACGAACATTTCCTGCTGGTGCTGCACTTGCCCGGCGTCCATGAATACGACGTCGATGCACCGATTCGGGTCTATATCCCGACCCATAAACTGTTTGTGTTCGATCCCCAGGGGCGGCTGGTCCAGGCCCCCGGTCGCCGTATCGCGAGGGTCGCCTGATGGCCGAAATCCGCTTGCAGAACCTCGCCCACAGTTACGTTCGCGCGCCGACCGGCCCCGACGACTACGCGATCCGCGCGATGGACCACGTCTGGGAACAGGGCGGTGCCTACGCCTTGCTCGGGCCTTCGGGTTGCGGCAAGTCGACCTTGCTCAACATCATTTCCGGCTTGCTCAGTCCGTCCCAGGGCCAGGTGCTGTTCGACAGCAAAGTGGTCAACGAGCTGACCCCGGAGAAACGCAATATCGCCCAGGTTTTCCAGTTTCCGGTGGTCTACGACACCATGACGGTGTTCGACAACCTGGCCTTCCCGCTACGCAATCAGGGCATGGCCGAGGCGAAAATTCACAGCAAGGTGCAGGAGATTGCCGAAGTCCTCGACCTTCAGCCGCTGTTGAGCAAGAAGGCGCGTAACCTTACCGCCGATGAAAAACAGAAAGTCTCCATGGGCCGCGGGCTGGTGCGCGATGACGTCTCGGCGATCCTGTTCGACGAACCGCTGACGGTGATCGACCCGCACCTGAAGTGGAAGCTGCGGCGCAAGCTCAAGCAGATCCATGAGCAATTCAACATCACCATGGTCTACGTGACCCACGATCAACTGGAGGCTTCGACCTTCGCCGACAAGATCGCGGTGATGTACGGCGGGCAGATCGTGCAGTTCGGTACGCCTCGGGAATTGTTCGAGCGGCCGAGCCACACCTTTGTCGGCTATTTCATCGGCAGCCCGGGGATGAACCTGATCGAGGTGCAGCCGCAGCCGGGGGGCGTCGGTTTCGCCTCGACTCACTTGCCGCTGTCCGAGGCGCAGCAGCAACGCATCGCCGAGTCCGAGTGGCACACCCTGAAGGTCGGCATCCGTCCGGAGTTCATCCATGTGTGGGACGAACCCTTTGATGACGCGATGCAGGCACAGGTCGTACACGTCGAAGACCTGGGCACCTACAAGATCATGACCCTGAACCTCGACGGCGCGCCGTTGAAGGTGCGCCTGGCCGAAGACAAACCGGTGCCGGAAGGTACGGCCTATATCAGTTTTCCGGCGCAATGGTTGATGGTGTATGCGGACGACTATCTGCTGGAGGCACAGCCATGAACAAGGTCTACAACAACAAGGCCTGGTGGCTGGTATTGCCGGTGTTTTTGCTGGTGGCGTTCAGTGCGGTGATCCCGATGATGACCGTGGTCAACTACTCGGTACAGGACATCTTCGACCAGTCCAGCCGCTACTTCGTTGGTGCCGACTGGTACCGCCAGGTGTTGCTCGATCCGCGCTTGCACGACTCGCTGCTGCGCCAGTTCATCTATTCCGGGTGCGTGCTGCTGATCGAAATTCCGCTGGGCATCGCCATCGCCCTGACCATGCCGACCAAGGGCCGGTGGTCGTCGCTGGTACTGATCATTCTGGCAATACCGCTGCTGATCCCGTGGAACGTGGTCGGCACCATCTGGCAGATTTTCGGTCGGGCGGATATCGGCCTGCTCGGTTCGAGCCTCAATGCCATGGGCATCAGCTACAACTATGCGGCCAATACCATGGACGCCTGGGTCACGGTGCTGGTGATGGACGTCTGGCACTGGACGTCGTTGGTGGCGCTGTTGTGTTTCTCCGGCCTGCGGGCGATTCCGGACGTGTACTACCAGGCGGCGCGGATCGATCGGGCATCGGCCTGGGCGGTGTTCCGGCACATCCAGCTGCCTAAGCTCAAGAGTGTGCTGCTGATCGCGGTGATGCTGCGGTTCATGGACAGCTTCATGATCTACACCGAGCCGTTCGTGTTGACCGGTGGCGGTCCGGGTAATGCCACGACGTTCCTGAGTCAGACGTTGACTCAAATGGCCGTAGGGCAATTCGACCTGGGGCCCGCTGCTGCTTTCTCCCTGGTGTATTTCCTGATCATTTTGTTGGTGTCCTGGCTGTTCTACACCGCCATGACGCACTCTGACGCCAACCGCTGAGGTCCGCCATGAGTAAGAGAAAGCTCATTCCGCTGCTGATCTACATCCTGTTCCTGCTCGTGCCGATCTACTGGCTGCTGAACATGTCCTTCAAGAGCAATGGCGAAATCCTCGGTGGCCTGACGCTGTTTCCCCAGGATTTCACCTTCGCCAACTACAAGGTGATCTTCACCGACCCGAGTTGGTACACCGGCTACCTCAACTCGCTGTACTACGTGAGCCTGAACACGGTGATCTCCCTGAGCGTGGCGTTGCCGGCGGCCTATGCGTTTTCGCGCTATCGTTTCCTTGGCGACAAGCACCTGTTCTTCTGGCTGCTGACCAACCGCATGGCGCCGCCGGCGGTGTTTCTGCTGCCGTTCTTCCAGCTGTATTCCTCGATCGGTCTGTTCGATACCCACATCGCCGTGGCGCTGGCTCACTGCCTGTTCAACGTGCCGTTGGCGGTGTGGATCCTCGAAGGCTTCATGTCTGGTGTTCCGAAGGAGATCGACGAAACCGCCTACATCGACGGCTACAGTTTCCCCAAGTTCTTCGTCAAGATTTTCGTCCCGCTGATCGGCTCCGGGATCGGTGTCACGGCGTTTTTCTGCTTCATGTTTTCCTGGGTCGAATTGCTGCTGGCGCGAACCCTGACCTCGGTGAACGCCAAGCCCATCGCGGCGGTGATGACCCGCACGGTCTCGGCGTCGGGCATCGATTGGGGCGTGCTGGCAGCGGCGGGGGTGTTGACCATCCTGCCGGGCATGCTGGTGATCTGGTTTGTTCGCAACCACGTGGCCAAGGGCTTTGCCCTGGGCCGGGTATGAGGAACCAATGATGGAATGGATGAGTTGGACCTTCCCCACCGCGGCGTTTTTCTGCGCCATTGCCTTGATCCTGGTGGGCATGACGACTTGGGAATTACGTTCGCCGAGTGTCCCTCGGCGGGGCTTCTTGCCGATTGCCACCACCCGTGGCGATCGGTTGTTTATCGGTCTTCTCGGCAGTGCCTACCTGCATTTGCTGGTAATCGGCGCTACTGAATGGAGCATCTGGGTCGCGTTCGCGGTGTCCCTGGTGTGGCTGTTGGCTGTGATGCGTTGGGGCTAGTCGAAATCGATCGGCAACCTTGCTCCGAAACCTAAACAGGAGGTCTCTATGTTCGACAAAAACAATAAGCTGCGACATAGCGTTTCATTGGCAGTCATGCTGGCGTTCAGCGGTTTGAGCGCTGCGGCCTGGGCCGATGCCTATGAAGACGCCGCCAAGAAATGGATAGGCAGCGAGTTCAAACCGTCCACCCTGACCGAAGCTCAGCAGCTGGAAGAGCTGAAGTGGTTCATCAAGGCGTCCGAGCCGTTTCGGGGGATGAACATCAAGGTGGTCTCCGAAACCATCGCCACCCACGAATATGAATCCAAGGTGCTGGCCAAGGCCTTTACCGAAATCACCGGGATCAAGCTGACCCACGACCTGCTGCAGGAAGGCGACGTTGTGGAAAAACTGCAGACCCAGATGCAATCGGACAAGAACATCTATGACGGCTGGGTCAACGACTCGGACTTGATCGGTACGCACTTTCGCTACGGCAAGACCGAATCCATCACCGACCTGATGGCCAATGAAGGCAAGAACTTCACTTCGCCGACCCTGGACATCAAGGACTTCATCGGCATTTCCTTCACCACCGCGCCGGACGGCAAGATCTATCAGCTGCCCGACCAGCAGTTCGCCAACTTGTACTGGTTCCGCGCCGACTGGTTCGAGCGGGCGGACCTCAAGGCCAAGTTCAAGGAAAAGTACGGTTATGAGTTGGGCGTGCCGGTGAACTGGTCGGCCTATGAAGACATCGCCAAATTCTTCAGCGAAGACGTCAAGGAAATCGACGGCAAACGCATCTACGGGCACATGGACTACGGCAAGAAAGACCCGTCCCTGGGCTGGCGCTTCACCGATGCCTGGTTCTCCATGGCCGGCGCTGGCGACAAAGGCATCCCCAACGGCCTGCCGGTGGATGAGTGGGGCATCCGTGTCGAGGACTGCCATCCGGTCGGTTCCAGCGTAACCCGCGGCGGCGACACCAACGGCCCGGCGGCGGTCTATGCCACCACCAAATACGTCGACTGGCTGAAGAAATATGCACCACCGGAAGCGGCGGGCATGACCTTCTCCGAGTCCGGCCCGGTACCTTCCCAGGGCAACATCGCCCAGCAGATCTTCTGGTACACCGCGTTTACCGCCGACATGACCAAACCGGGCCTGGCGGTGATGAACTCCGACGGCACACCGAAATGGCGCATGGCACCCTCGCCGAAAGGTCCGTATTGGGAGGAGGGCATGAAGCTCGGTTACCAGGACGCCGGTTCCTGGACCTTCCTCAAGTCCACGCCCGAGAAGCAACGACTGGCGGCCTGGCTCTACGCACAGTTCGTGACCTCGAAAACCGTCTCCCTGAAAAAAACCATCGTCGGCCTGACCCCGATCCGCGAATCGGACATCAACTCCCAGGCCATGACCGACCTGGCACCGAAACTCGGTGGTCTGGTGGAGTTCTACCGCAGCCCGGCCCGCGTGCAATGGACCCCGACCGGGACCAACGTGCCCGACTATCCGCGCCTGGCGCAACTGTGGTGGAGCCACATCGCCGAAGCCGCCAGTGGCGAGAAGACCCCGCAGCAGGCGCTGGACGGCCTGGCCAAGGATCAGGACGCGATCCTGACCCGACTGGAGCGTTCGAAGGCGCAAGCGACTTGCGCACCGAAAATGAATCCTGAGCGGGATGCGCAGTACTGGTTCGATCAGCCGGGCGCACCGAAGCCGAAACTGGCGAACGAGAAGCCTAAAGGTGAAACCGTGAGTTATGCCGAACTGCTGAAATCGTGGGAGGCGGCGCGTAAGTAAACAGCTGGACCGTATGAAGCAAACGGCACCGAGAGGTGCCGTTTTTGTTTGTGCCAGATGCATTGCTTTCGCGAGCAGGTCGAATCGTCGCCCCCACAGTAGTCTGTGGTGTTCACAAATGTGATGACCGACGCGAGACCGGTGGGAGCGAGCCTGCTCGCGAATGCGGCAGAACTCCAACATTGAGATCTACCGATCGACGCCATTGCGGGCAAGTCCGCCCTACATTGCAATGTCGGCTTTTGGAAACTCCAGCCGAAACACCGTCATCGTCCCTGGCATACTTTTAACCTCGGCCACCCCCTGATGCAGGCTCATGATCGATCGCACGATAGCCAGGCCCAAGCCGGTGCTGCCCTGCGTGCGCGAGCGGCTGCTGTCGACCCGATAAAAGCGGTCGAACAAATACGGCAGATGCTGTGCTTCGATACCCGCTCCCGGATTACTGACCAGCAATGAAACCTGTGCCGCCCCCTGTTCAATGAGCAGAGAAATCGTGTGTCCGGTCGGGCAGTGGCGTAGTGCATTGGACAACAGGTTGGAGATCGCCCGTTGAATCATCAACCGATCGCCCTGCACACGTGCGCTGCCGACCACGTCTAGTTTGATCTGCTTGTCTTGCGCCGACAGGGAAAACAGATCGGCGACTTTCAGCACTTCTTCTTCCAGTGCAATCGACTCGAACGGCGCAAGCGCCTCCTGATGGCTGACCTGTGCCAGAAATAGCATGTCCGAGACAATTCGTGCGACACGTTCCAGTTCTTCGGTGCAGGAAACCAACACGTTTTTGTACTCTTCAGTCGTTCGCTCCCGGGACAGCGTCACTTGAGCCTTTCCCATCAGGTTGTTGATCGGCGAGCGAAGTTCGTGGGCCAGGTCGTCGGAGAACTGCGACAACTGCTGAACACCACTGTCAAGGCGGTGCAGCATGAAGTTGATGCCCTGCGCCAGTTCGCTCAGTTCCTGGGGCATCCGGACTACCGAGAGCCGATGGCTGAGGTCTTGCGCCGAGACCATCGCCGCCACTTTGCGAAACTCCCGCAACGGCGCCAGCCCCCGCTGCACAACGGCCCAGGCACTGAGGCCGATGAGGATCAGCAACAGCGGCAGAGCAATGAGCGTCGAGTGCAGATAGGCGCTGAGCAACGCCTGATCGTTGGCATTGTCCATCGACAGCAGCACCGGAACGCTGGTGCCGTCCTTTATGCGGATCAGCCGGGAGACGGTCAGAAACTGCCCACCCTTCTCGTCGGTGTTACGGGAGAATTCCAACTGATCCGTGGTCCCTCGCACCACCTTCAGTTCAAGACGCGGGTCGGACATGCCGGTGCCGGATTTCAGCAGCGACGTGCGCAGATTAGCCCGGTCGTAAATGGTCAGGGTGAGGTTGTCATGCCCCATGACTTGATCAAGCAAGATGTGTGGCTTCGAACGGATTTCGTCGACATTGGTGTACAGCGACAGGCTGTGATCAACCTGCTCCATCTTCTTGGCCAGGCTGTCCCGCGATAGCGCGTTCAATTCGTGGGTCAGGGCAAAGTAGGCCAGCACCGCGAGGAACACCACCAGCAGGGCGCCGAGGATGCTGACGGTCAGACCAAGCCGCAACGACAGGCTCGCCGGCTTCATTCCCGCGCCTCCAGAACGTAGCCGACACCGCGTAGGGTATGGATCAGTTTGTTGTCGAACGGGTCGTCGATTTTCGCCCGCAGTCGGCGGATCGACACTTCCACCACGTTGGTGTCGCAGTCGAAGTTCATGTCCCACACCAGCGAGATGATCTGAGTGCGGGTGAGCACTTCGCCTGACTGGCGCATCAGCAGATGCAAAAGGGCGAATTCCTTGGTCGTCAGGTCGATGCGCTGCTCGCCGCGAAACGCGCGATGACGGCCCGGATCGAGTTCTAGATCCGCGACCTTGAGTACTTGGGGCACCGGGATCTGTTCGCTGCGGCGCAGCAGGGAGCGCACGCGTGCCAGCAATTCCGGAAACTCGAACGGTTTGACCAGATAGTCATCGGCCCCCAGGTCCAGGCCACGGATCTTGTCGGCCAGGCGGCCGCGCGCGGTCAGCATCATCACGCGGGTGGCGCGTGTGCGACGCAGTTGTTCCAGTACGCCCCAACCATCCAGTTCCGGCAGATTGACATCAAGTATCACCAGGTCATAGACCTGTTGTTGCGCCAGATGAAGTCCGTCGGCGCCGGTGGCTGCACGATCAACGATATAGCCACTTTCTGTCAGCCCTTGATGCAAGTATTCGGCAGTTTTAAGCTCGTCCTCAACGACAAGGATTCGCATGATCAATCACCACTTTTATTTAATGGATAAGTAATTAGGGTGGTCGGGAAAGTTGTTGTTTTTGTAGGGCCTTCCGAACGGATTTTAATAACAGTCAAATGATCTGGTTGTGCTTTCCTACAGAGATTTCTTCGGGTGAAGGCGTGCAGGGTAAAGTCTGTAGTAGCTACAGAGTCAAGCGCAGGCCTCGGGCTTGAGCCATAAAAACGCTGTACTGCGACAGCTTGTTGCAAAAATGGGCACTGGTAATCCTTCTACCTCATGGGAAATTAGTTTGGACAAGTACTGTTCGGCGGATAAATAGGTGGCATTTGTTTCTTTGTATTGCTGTATCGGCTTTTGCACGTTGCATGCTAGAGCAAAATAACTCGCGAGTACCGTTGATAACGTATTTGTAATGTTCTAGTCACCTTGTCGATAAGTTCAAAACCCTACCGTGGCGGCATCGAAGATTCTTGATTTAAAAAGGAAGTATTCAATTGCCCGGGCTTAGAGAACTGACGGCGCGATCACGCCTGAAAACCACTGTGCAGGTGGTGAGTTGCACCTGCTTTTTATTGCTGGCTGGCCCTGGTGTTGCGGCGGTTTCGTCGGCATCGACCCTGACCCTGGATCAAGCCCTGCAAACCGCGTTCACCAGCAATCCAGAATTGGCGGCGGCACAGTGGGACATCGGTATTGCAGAAGGCGACCGTCGCCAGGCCAGCTTGATCCCCAACCCCGAGGTGTCCTGGGAGGCCGAGGATACTCGACGCAATTCGCGAACCACCACGGTGATGATCAACCAGCCGATTGAGCTGGGCGGCAAGCGCGGCGCGCGGATCGATGTCGCCAGCCGCGCGCAGGATGCCGCCGGAATCGAGCTGGAGCGTAAGCGCAATGCGCTGCGGGCGGACGTGATTCAAGCGTATTCCAGTTCACAGACCGCGCAGCAGCGGTTGTTGTTGTCCCGTCAGTCGATGCAATTGGCCGAGCACGGTGTGCGCGTGGCGCAAGGGCGTATCGAGGCAGGCAAATCGTCCCCGGTCGAAGGCACGCGGGCGCAGGTGCAATTGTCGCAAGTGCGTTTGGAAGTGAGTCGTGCCGAGCGCGATCAAGCCAACGCGTATCAGCAATTGGCGCAGGTCATGGGCGAGCCGTTGTCGACGTTGGTCAGCGTGCAGGTTGCCGCTCAAGGCATGCCCGTCGCGCCGCCTCCGATCCAATTGCTCGAGCGTCTGGATGAGACCGCCGAGTTGCGTCTGGCCAGATTGCAGATTGATCAGCGCGAAGCATCATTGGGGCTGGAGAAGGCGCAACGGATTCCTGATCTCACGGTAAGTGTCGGCAGTCAGTACAGCGAACTGGAACGCGAGCGGGTGAATGTCGTCGGGCTATCGATGCCGATTCCACTGTTCAATCGCAATCAGGGCAATGTGCTGGCGGCTGCCCGGCGTACCGATCAGGCCCGGGATCTGCGAAATGCCACAGAACTGCGTTTGCGCACGCAAATCCAGACCACGCTAGCGCAGTGGCAGACCGCCAACGGCGAAGTCAAAGCGTTCAATCAAACCATCCTGCCTGCCGCACAGAGTGCGGTCGACAGTGCCACTCGCGGTTTCGAAATGGGCAAGTTCGGTTTTCTGGATGTGCTCGACGCCCAGCGAACCCTGATCAGTGCCCGCACCCAATACATCCAGGCTGTCGCCGAGGCAACGGACGCGCGGGTACGCATCGAGCGCATTTTCGGTGATGTCGGCGCGTTCGGCGTCAGCCCCTGAATTTCATCTTTTAGAGTACTGCGCGGCCGAGTCGATGGCGTGATGCAGAGGAGTTTTCATGGATAAAAAACTGATGGTTGTCGCTGTGGCGACGTTGACCCTGGGCATCGGTATTGGCTCGTTGTGGACGGCCAACTCGTCCATTGACGCCCACGCCGATGAAGCGACGGAGCATGCTGATCATGCCGAAAAAGGCACCTCAGCCGGTGGCGAACATGTCGAAGGTGAAAGCGAGGAAGGGCACCTGACCCTCAGCGCCGAGCAAATCGCGGCGGCGGGCATTCAACTGGCCGAAGCTCGCGCGCAGAACATCAGCCTCGAGTTGACCTTCCCGGGTGAGGTTCGATTTGACGAAGACCGCACGGCACACGTGGTGCCGCGAGTGCCAGGCGTGGTCGAGTCGGTGTCGGTCAACCTGGGACAGTCGGTGAAGAAAGGCCAGTTGCTGGCGGTGATCGCCAGTCAGCAAATTTCCGATCAGCGCAGCGAGCAGGTTGCTGCGCAACGGCGTTTGGCGCTGGCGCGCACCACTTACGAGCGTGAGCGCAAGTTGTGGCAGGACAAAATCTCCGCCGAACAGGATTTCCTCCAGGCCCGGCAAGCGCTGGAAGAAGCCGAAATCGCCCTGAACAATGCCCGGCAAAAAATCAGCGCACTCAGTGGCAGCGTGGTCGCCAGCGGTGGCAATCGCTATGAGTTGCGCGCGCCATTCGACGGCGTCGTCGTGGAAAAACACTTGACGCCGGGGGAGGTGGTCGACGAAACCAGTAATGCCTTCACGCTCTCGGACCTGTCACAGGTGTGGGTGACCTTCGGCGTTTCGCCCAAGGATCTAAATAAGGTGCAAGTGGGCAAACCGGTCACGGTCAGTGCCCCGGAACTGAACGCTGAAGTTGCCGGCACCGTGTCCTACGTCGGCAGTTTGCTGGGAGAACAGACGCGCACCGCGACGGTTCGGGTGACCCTGGCCAACCCGCAAGGCGCGTGGCGTCCCGGGTTGTTCGTGACCGCACTGGTCGCGACCGACAGCCGACAAGCGCGGGTCGCTGTGCCCGAAACCGCGATCCAGACCGTGGAGGACAAGCCCACGGTATTCGTGCGCACTGCCGACGGCTTCAAGGCGCAGCCGGTGGAGTTGGGCAGTCGCGCGGCCGGTCACGTGGAAATCACCCAAGGGTTGGAATCCGGTATGCAAGTCGCCGGCGCCGGCAGCTTCATCCTCAAATCGGAACTGGGTAAAGCCTCGGCTGAACATTCCCACTGATCCGCAATCTCGACGAGAAGGTTCTCATGTTCGAACGCCTGATCCAGTTTGCCATCGAGCAGCGCATCATCGTGCTGCTCGCCGTTTTGCTAATGGCCGGTCTCGGCATCGCCAGCTATCAAAAGTTGCCGATCGACGCCGTGCCGGACATCACCAACGTCCAGGTGCAAATCAACACCGGCGCGGCCGGATTCTCACCGCTGGAAACCGAGCAGCGCATCACGTTCCCGATTGAAACCGCGATGGCCGGTTTGCCGGCGCTGGAGCAGACCCGTTCGCTGTCACGTTCGGGGTTGTCGCAGGTCACGGTGATTTTCAAGGACGGTACCGATCTGTTTTTTGCCCGGCAGTTGGTCAACGAACGATTGCAGATCGCCAAAGAGCAATTGCCCGAAGGCGTGGAAGCGCTGATGGGGCCGATCTCCACGGGCTTGGGCGAGATTTTCCTGTGGACAGTCGAAGCACAGGGGGGCGCGCTGAAGGACAACGGCAGTGCCTACACTCCCACCGATCTGCGGGTGATTCAGGACTGGATCATCAAGCCGCAGTTGCGCAATGTGCCAGGGGTGGCCGAGATCAACACCATTGGCGGTTTTGCCAAGGAGTACCAGATTGCGCCCGATCCAAAACGGCTGGCCGCCTACAAGCTGACGCTTACCGACCTGGTGACGGCGCTGGAGCGCAATAATGCCAACGTCGGTGCCGGTTACATCGAACGCAGCGGTGAACAACTGCTGATTCGCGCGCCCGGTCAGGTGACAAGCACCGAGGACATCGCCAATATCGTCATGGCCAACGTCGATGGCACGCCGATCCGCATCAAGAACGTGGCGACCGTGGACATCGGCCGCGAACTGCGCAGCGGTGCCGCGACCGAGAACGGTCGGGAAGTGGTGCTCGGTACGGTGTTCATGCTGATTGGCGAAAACAGTCGCACGGTCTCCCGGGCGGTGGCTGCCAAACTCGAGCAAATCAACCGCTCCCTGCCCAAAGGCGTGATCGCGGTTCCTGTGTATGACCGCACGCACCTGGTGGACAAGGCGATCGCCACGGTGAAGAAGAACCTGGTGGAAGGCGCGATTCTGGTCATTGCGATTCTGTTCCTGTTTCTGGGCAATATTCGCGCGGCGCTGATCACGGCGATGGTGATCCCGTTGTCGATGCTGTTCACCTTTACCGGCATGTTCAGCAACAAGGTCAGCGCCAACCTGATGAGCCTCGGCGCGCTCGACTTCGGCATCATTGTCGACGGCGCAGTGGTGATCGTCGAAAACACTCTTCGGCGTCTGGCCCATGCGCAGCAACATCACGGGCGCTTGTTGACCCGCTCTGAACGCTTTCACGAAGTGTTCGCCGCGGCCAAAGAAGCGCGACGGCCGCTGATTTTCGGCCAGTTGATCATCATGGTCGTGTACCTGCCGATCTTCGCCCTGAGCGGTGTCGAAGGGAAAATGTTTCACCCGATGGCCTTCACGGTGGTGATCGCGCTGTTGGGCGCCATGCTGTTGTCGGTGACATTTGTCCCGGCCGCCATTGCCATGTTTGTCACCGGCAAGGTTCAGGAGCAGGAAGGCCTGGTGATGCGCGGTGCGCGGCGGGTGTATGCGCCGGCGCTGGCCTGGGTGATGAGTCACCGGTCGCTGGCCGTGGCCATGGCGCTGGGGGTGATTGCGCTCAGTGGCGTAGTAACCAGCCGCATGGGCAGCGAGTTTGTGCCGAGTCTCAGCGAGGGCGATTTTGCCTTGCAGGCGTTGCGAGTGCCCGGGACCAGCCTGACGCAATCGGTCGATATGCAGCAGCGTCTGGAAATCCTGATTCTCGACAAAGTGCCGGAGGTGGAGCGCGTGTTTGCCCGCACCGGGACCGCCGAGATCGCTTCCGACCCGATGCCACCGAACATTTCCGACAGCTACGTGATGCTCAAGCCCAAAGAGCAATGGCCGGACCCGGGAAAATCCCGCGAAACGCTGATGGCTGAACTGCAACAAGCCGCCGCAACGTTGCCTGGCAGCAACTATGAACTATCCCAGCCGATTCAGTTGCGCTTCAATGAATTGATTTCCGGCGTGCGCAGTGACGTGGCGGTCAAAGTGTTCGGTGATGACATGGCTGTACTCAACGCCACGGCAGCAAAGATCGCCGCTGCCATGCAGAAAGTGAATGGCGCGTCCGAGGTCAAGGTCGAGCAAACCACAGGTCTACCGGTGCTGACCATCAACATCGACCGCGACAAGGCTGCGCGCTATGGGCTCAACGTCGGCGACGTGCAAGACACCCTTGCGGTGGCGGTCGGTGGGCGGCAGGCGGGCACGCTGTATGAAGGTGACCGGCGTTTCGACATGGTGGTGCGTCTGTCCGATGCCATGCGCAAGGACATCGAGGGGTTGTCGACACTGCTGATTCCGGTGCCGGCGCTGCTCAATGGCAATGCCGACCAGATCGGCTTCATCGACCTCAAGGAAGTTGCCAGCCTGGATCTGGTACTGGGGCCAAATCAGGTCAGCCGCGAGAACGGCAAGCGTCTGGTGATTGTCAGTGCCAATGTGCGTGGGCGGGACATTGGTTCCTTTGTCAACGAGGCCGGCGACGCGATCGAGCGAGAGGTCGAGATTCCGGCCGGTTATTGGACCAGTTGGGGCGGGCAGTTTGAGCAATTGCAGTCGGCGGCCAAACGGTTGCAGATTGTGGTGCCGGTGGCCCTGTTATTGGTGTTCGGCCTGCTGTTCATGATGTTTAACAACCTCAAGGACGGCCTGTTGGTGTTCACCGGGATTCCTTTCGCCTTGACCGGCGGCGTCATGGCGTTGTGGTTGCGTGACATTCCGCTGTCGATTTCGGCGGGCGTCGGATTCATTGCGCTGTCGGGCGTGGCGGTGCTCAACGGTTTGGTGATGATCGCGTTCATTCGCAATCTGCGCGAGGAGGGGCGCTCACTCACCGACGCAATCAACGAAGGTGCACTCACACGCCTGCGGCCGGTATTGATGACCGCACTGGTGGCGTCATTGGGCTTCATTCCAATGGCCTTGGCGACGGGTACAGGGGCGGAGGTGCAGCGTCCGCTGGCGACCGTGGTGATTGGTGGAATTCTTTCTTCGACCATCCTGACGCTGCTGATATTGCCCGCGCTGTATCAGTTGGCTCATCGCCGTGAGGAGGACGTAACACCCGCTACATAGTTCTCCCACAGGTTTACTGCTTCCACATAACGGATATGTAATTTCCCCGCCACCGTGACGATAGGTTCGGATTGTTACCCTGATTCCGTTAGTTAATTAAACGGGGAATCAATATGAAATTTGCACAATTGAGTACGTTTGCAGCGGCGTTGCTGATGTCTTCTCTGGCCATGGCTGAAGGCGGCGGCGACAGAACCTTCGAAAAAATGATGGCGTCCAATCACCGCTCGATGGAGCTGTTTGTCGCCAAGGAGCAGGCGCGTGATCCCGTCGTCGTGAATGAAAAAAAGGACGACAAGAACCAAGACTTGTAAGCGTGCCGCACTTGAACAAGCCCGTCATCGAGTGCCGATGGTGGGCTTTTTTATGAGTTATGTTTTGAAGGTAAAGGCTATGAAATTGATTAAGTCGATTGCGTTCTCCGGGGTGATGGCGATGTCCCTGAACGTGTTTGCTGAAGGGGGCGGTGACAAGACGTTCGAGAAGATGCTGAGCGCCAACACCACAGCCATGGAGCAATACGCCGCCGACCGGGGCAAGCGCGCTCCGGAGGTTAAAGACTATGAATACGGGATGAAACTTGATGTGGTCAAGGTGGTGAGCGTTGTGCGGCCGGCGGTGGCGTGTGCTGTGGTACCTACCGCCATGACTTATGAGGACTCACAGGGGGAACTGAATACGATCAAGTACAGCGTGGCGGGGGATTGCCGTCAGCGCGGTGGTTGAGAAATGTGATAGTCGAGTAGCCCGGCTCATGTTGAATGAGTCGGGTTTTTTATTGGGTTGTTTTGCGGGGTCATAAAAAAGGCGCCCCGAAGGACGCCAAAGGATTCACCTCTTACCAAAGGAGCAAGGAGCTTCTAAAGGTGAATTTGCATCAACAGCGCAGTTAGAGAATGGCGAACGGGTATTCGACAATCACTCGCACTTCATCCAGGTCCGACTCGAACGCTGTGGCGCGGGTATTGGCCTGACGCAGGCGCAATGACAGATCTTTCAGTGGGCCGGTCTGGACCACGTATTTGACTTCGATGTCGCGTTCCCAGCGTTTCTGGTCTGTTAACGGGTTGCCCTCGGCATCGCGGCGCATGTAAACGGCATTGGCGTTGGAATAGTCGGCATCGGTGCCACGGGCGTAACGGGTCATGAACGACAACCCCGGCACGCCATAGCTGCTCATGTCGAGGTCATACCGCACCATCCAGGAACGTTCCTTGGGTGAGTTGAAGTCGCTGTACTGGATGGAGTTGTCGAGGAAGATCGAATCGGATTGGCGCAGATAATCAAAGTCGTCATTGCCGTTGTTGCGCTGATGCGAAAGAGCAACGGAGTGCGCGCCGAATTTCACCCCGACCCGGCCGCTCCAGATGTTGTTGTCGAACTCGCCGAGCAGCTGTTTGCCTTCGTCGACCGCCTTGTAATAGTTCAGGCCACCAAACAGCGACAGGTCATCCGACAGCGGGTAAGTCCACGCGCTGCCTGCGTAATATTGATTCCAGGCATCCTTGAGACGGCTGGAGTACAGGCTGAAGCTGAGGTTGTTGTTGAGTGCGTAGTCGCCACCGAAGTAGCCAATCCACGGCGAATTGACCGGGCCCGCGTAGAACGTCGCGAAGTTTTCGCGCATGTCGCTGGAAACCGGTTGGCTCATCGCATGCAGGCGACCGCCCTGGACTGACAGGCCTTCGATACTGGTATTGGTGGCCGTGACACCCCGGAAGCTTTCCGGCAAAAGCCTGGAGTCACCCGCCGCGACGACCGGATTGGAGGGAAATACATCGCCAACTTTAACCACCGTATCAAAGGCCCGCACTTTCGCGGCGCCCCCGACCTTGGTGTATTCGTCCCGCGCCTGGCCTTCACTGTTGACCGGCAGTACGTCGAACGAACTGCGGCCTCCGTTGCGGCCATCACCGGTATCAAGCTTTAACCCGATCATCGCAAACGCATCGACACCCACCCCGAAGGTGCCCTGGGTAAACCCGGATTCAAACTTGCTGATGATCGCGTGCGCCCAGGCCTCGGAATAACCATTGCCGGTCGGACTGGACTGGCCGTTACGGTGATCGCGATTGAAGTAGTAGTTACGGTTGAGCACGGTCAGGCTACTGCCCTCGATAAACCCCTCGGCTTTATCTTCCGCAAACACCATGGTCGGCCCCGAACCGACCACAACGGCTAAAGCCGCCATCGACATTTTTGTATTGTTAACCATCAAGCACTCCTTGGGATCGGCAGAACTGGAACGTTCTTCGGCGTGGGTTTTATTGTTCGGCGGGAGGGCAGGGCCCACCCGCGTGGTCGCCGGGTGACATCGTTGCAATCTGCGGATAACGCCAAGGTGATGGGGTTATTACAATTTCGTCATGTGCGTGGGTACGTCACGTGGTGTGAACAAGTCTGGTACGCGCGAGCCCGAAGGCCAGGCCGGCCCACAGTCCGCTTTCGCGAGCAGGCTCGCTCCCACAGGGATCAGTGTGCATCTGCGAGAGACAGGTCTGCTGCAAGGTCGCCTTGCTTTTGCTTTGCTTTGCTTTGCTTTGCTTTGCTTTGCTTTGCTTTGCTTTGCTTTGCTTTGCTTTGCTTTGCTTTGCTTTGCTTTGCTTTGCTTTGCTTTGCTTTGCTTTGCTTTGCTTTGCTTTGCTTTGCTTTGCTTTGCTTTGCTTTGCTTTGCTTTGGCTTTTGATCTTCTTGCCCCCTCACGCCCTGAGCCTGTCCGTCAACCTGTGAGTGCCTCCATCGGCGCCTCTACCAACGTTGATCCGCGCCGCGTTAAAGCCTGCAAGTAAGCCTTTTCGTCATAGACGGTGCTGGTTTTCCAGCACCGATAGACGATTCTGATCCACTTAAAAGCGAGTGCTCTCAGGGCCGCCTGGTAGATGCGATCGCCCTTGCTGGTCTGCTTAAGTGTCAGCCATTTGCCGGCAGGACATTGATATCGATCCTGCGCTGCATCGTAGGTAAACACGGTTCGGTCGAAGAACGCCTGTTCCTTGCCGCTGGAGTTACTTGACCGATTCGGCGGTACATAAACCGTGATGTTCTCATCCTCACAAGCCTGGAACTGCTTGCCATTCGAGTAGCCCGCATCGGCAGTGACCGTCAACTCATCTTGCGACAGTTGTTCCTTGGCGGCCTTGACCGTAGGCTCAAGTTGCTTGCGATCATCGCTGTCCTGAGTAATTTCATGATGCAGGATCAGGCAATGCTCAGCGTCTACGGCGGTTTGCACGTTGTACGCGACCCGTGGCCCTTTATGCGTTCGCATCATTCGGGCATCGCTTTCGTGGGTATTGAATTGTTCAAGCTCCATTGATTTCATCAGTGCCTGGCACGTCAGGTTATTGGAGTGCCTGACTTCAAGTTGCGCCAAAGCCGTCTTGACCGCACTGCGGTCAACCACCTCATTGGATTCGGATCTATCTGCCTCATCCAGCTCAGCCAGGTATTGGGCAATGCGTTTATCCAGTTTCTGCTCCTGGTGCTTGAGCCGCTTCAAATTCATATGGCGCCGCGAGGAAGCAACCGCCTGAAACTTGCTGCCATCGATGGCCACAAGCTCGCCTGCGATGAGACCCACCGTGCGGCAAAACTGGACGAAGGCACGACAGGTAGCGATAAACGCAGCTTTGTTGTTTTTGCGAAAGTCGGCGATGGTCTTGAAGTCGGGTTTGAGCCGGTTGATCAACCACATCACTTCGATGTTGCTGGCACTCGGCTTCGAGCCGCCGGGATGAGCGAATCCGTTGGAAATAGCCGTAGAGAAACAGCTTGAGCTGGTCGGCAGGATCGTAAGAGGGGCGCCCGGTACCTTTTGGTAAGGCTTTATCGAAACCCGAACGCACAAGATCGAGCTTGGCGACGTAGGTGTCGATAACACGAACGAGGTGATCCTCGGGGATCAACTCTTCCAGCTAGACCGGGAACAGGCTGGTCTGGCTGCGGGACTCTCCTTGGATGTAGGCCATAACGAAAAATGCTCCGTATCTTTCGATACGGAGCATTTTCTTTGATCACCAGGCAGATTGCTAGGTTTTCACACAGTCTGGAAAGGTGCCGTTTTTGTAGGGGGTTGTGCCACCGCTATCGCCAGCAAGCCGGCTCCTACAGGTTTTGCGTTGCGCCACAATTCGTTCATCCAGCAATAATCCCTGCGCCGCGCCACAATGCATTCGTCCAGCCACAATCCCCTGTAGGAGCTGGCTTGCCAGCGAAGAGGCCATCCCAGACAACAAAGCTCTCCAGCCTGAACGCAATCATCAGCACAACAGGTCACCTGTGCCTGTGCCAGGGTACTTGAGGAAAGGATGCTCTTCAGGGTTGAGGCTTATTAAGCCGACCATCCAGGCCAAAAGGCTCTTGCAGCACCAGCTCGTATAAGCCATTAGCCTTTTGCGGGTTCATCAGCAAATTCCAGCTATGCGGCGACACGCTGGAAGGCACCAATACAAAGGGATGCTGGTTCAGCAGGTCAGCACCGAACTGTTGCTGGCTGCGGCTAGGCGTGCCGGGTACCAACCAATTAGGGTTTGCAATGCCGTCGGGCTGCACCACATAAATCCTCGACGGGTCCAGCACACGGGCCTGCGTCAGGCGATGGGGCTTGCAGTCCAACGCATCGAAATCCTTGTGTACGGCCACCTCAAGAATCGCCGTAGAGGCATCCAGGCTGGCATATACCGTGGCCATGCCTTTAGGGTTCCAGCGTCCACCCACCTTTTCTGCTCCCACACCCAAATGCCAGGTGGGGGCATACTCAGCAGCGTCAAGGCGCCAGAAGTGAATCTCACTGCTCAAAGGGTCTTTAGCCATCAATAGACCCCGTACTCGATGCGCGTCAGAAAGTCAGTCACCAGCTCATAACCCACCGAGTTGGAAATCAACTCAATGGGCATCTCACCATCCAGGCCGCGAGCAGGTTTGACCATCCATTGCTCGGCCAGCTCACGCGAGCCCAACACATCGGTGGCCTTCTCCAACACCTCGGCATAATAGAGTGCGCGCGTGCTTTGCTCGGAGGTCAAGACTTCTTCCGGGGATTTCAACCGTCGGGCCAGCGTGCGATCAGATGCGCCCACGATCCTCGACAGCACGCCATGACGTTTGTAAACGTCACTGTGTTCAATCATGTCAATCACCGACTGAAGCGGGAAGCCGTTTCTTACGGCCCGATAAATCTCCATACGATCATCACTCACGTCGCCGTGGAGCAATATCGCAACCATGTGTGTGGAGCGAGGTGTATCAGTCAATGCCACCGCAGGCTGGTTGTTTTTCAAACGCGCCAAGGCCGCTTCAGCGTTGCGCGATTTAGCTGTACCGACTCGATCGACTCTTACGCGGGCCCCATCGGTTGGTTCGATTTTCTTCTTGGCACTCATGGTAGCCTCCGGCGTACAGACATCTGGCATTTACTATAATGCCAAATGGCAGAAAACACCTAGATCTTCATTGACCAGCATTGAGAACCCCAATGCTTACCAATGAAGTACTACGACAAATACTGAACACAGTTTTGCCTCGTCACCATGGGTGCAAACACCACAGATCCCTGTGGGAGCTGGCTTGCCAGCGAAGAGGCCATCCCGGACCACAAAGCTCTCCAGCCCTTTGCACCGCTGAATTACTGGTATAGGGATCGCAAAGAGCCTTCAAAAGCATCAAGCATTTCGTTGGATAATGGCGCGTCGAAGTCTGCGGGAATCACCCGTTTTACTTTCATTGCTCCAATGCGTTGGTAACTGGGTTCAGCATCACTCAGACGCTCAACAGCCAACCCATCAAAGCCTTCTGCCGGTTCAAAAAAGCTGTCACGTTTCATTTTCGTTCTCGCGTTGATTTTGTGACAGTTAGCCGAAGCCACTGCGGCCGGGACTATTCAATCGGGTCAAGCCGATCCAGCGCCCGGTTCACCGCCAGCTCACCCAGCATGATGACTTGCGCGATGCCTAATAGGGTATTGCGCCTGGGCCCATCCGTGTGGTCCGCCAAATCCATCGTCATGACATTGGCCGAGGCCAGCGACTCGCAGGCATGGGCCAGCAGGGTTCCGGTATCGAGTTCCGGGTTGACGATGAACATGGTGCCGGGAGTGCGCGGGTTGTCCATGATGGGGACGTCCGGCTTTGGGTGATAGTCGAGGGCGTGCTCGGCGGCGTCGAGGGTTTCGTACGGAGATGCCGGATCGGTGTCCGGCGGGTTGGGTGTGACTTTGAACATGGCAAATCCTCGTTTACTGGTGAGGCTGCCACATTCGTTTCCAAGCGAAGGGGTGGCAGCTGTACGCAGGTTGGAAAACCAGGGTAAACGAGCCCGGCAGACCCAGAAGGTCTCCCACGCACAGCCGCCATAACGAAATGCACATAGTGCGAAAGAGTACGTTATGAAGAGTGCCTTAGTGTCGTTTACCCGTCGGGTTTCCAAGCCCGGCCGCTAAATGTTCAGCGGCGCGGAAACGATAGAACCAAGGCTCACGGCGCACAAGCCGGCGGATTCTGTCTTACCTGTAGGTAACGCCGCAAGATGTTGTGGCTTTTCACGAAGTAATTTTCGAAACGATTAAACAGGCGTGTTTAAATTTCTTTGAACGCCGCACAGGTCAGTAGGGTATTCACACAGTCTGGGAAGGTGTCGTTGTTTAGTCTATCAATCGGGCTGCGCTCTCTCGTGAAAGAAACACCACAGACACCGCGCTTACATTTCACGGAAAGTTACATTTTGAAACTTCCGCTGTAGGAAATTGGTTGTCTGTTATTACGAAAATTCCTATTCGTTCATTTGGCTGTGCCATTGGATTGCTTTCAGCACGCGTTTCACCGTCTTATTCGTCGTCGTCCAATATTCTCTCTGTTCAGCGCTTCTGACGAGATGAGAAGGGAAGGCAATTCAAATCGATGACGATAAGGACGTTTGCAAATGAATGCCCCTCTGCACCCCTTGTATACCAACGAAGTTTCTCCTGAATTTCTCCGCAGTCTGAACGACTCGCCGTTCACGGAACAGCAAGTTGCGCAATTCGGCGAACAGGCCCAGGCAATCATCCGTCAGCAGCAGGATTACGCTATCGCTCATCCTCCCGTCGCTGTTTACCGGTGGGCAACCGAGGGCAGTCAAACCCGTAACGGCGGAGTGGTCCAACAAGCGACAGCGCCGATGGAGTTCAGGTTGGATAACGGTCAACAAGTGCGCGTAGCGCAGAAAGGCGATTACGTCATGTATGCCGATGGCAGTGCGGCGCAGATCGTAACAGCCTCAGGAGAAGGATTTGGCCATTTAGCGCTGGTTGGCAGCCGTCTCAGCAACGGCGACGAGATCATCAATACGCCGCAAGGCAGTGGCTTGGTCATTTCGCGTGACGGGGTGCCGATGGCAGAGGACTTTCTGCCATCTATCGAGGGCTGATTTATGAGGCATGACGCTGCTCTTTTAATGTGTCGCGCTCTCACAAATATTCTCAACGCTGACGGTCGCAATCTACGGTCGAAAACATCCTGAACTCAGTCGCATGAAATGGAGAAGTACATCAATGAATGAAGGTTATTTTATTGGCTTGGATGACAAGACCACCTGCGGTGGCAAAGTCCTGGATGGCGATACCAGAGTCATGATGTATGGCCTCGCTCATGCTCGCGAAGGCGATCGGGTCACTTGTGGAGAGGACGGGAAGACTTATCGAATCGTCGGTGGCATTTCGCACATGATCAGTCATGGCAAGCACGTGGCTGGCACGCTGGACAGCTACAGCAATTGTCCCTGTAAAGCGCAACTGATCCCTTCGGTATTCACGGCCACCTATCAGAATGAAGCACGTCCTGCGCGGAATGCCACACATAGCGCCGCTCAACCGAACTCTCCTATGGCGGCACGGCATTCGGTAGCGCCGCGTCAATCCGGTTTCGTCCCTTCAAGCCCTCCAGCACCAGCGGTATTCAACAGCGCAGAGCCTCAGGAACCTGGCTTCTATGTCGTGCCCAAAAGCATGACCCGCGAAGCATTGGAAGCGACGCTGTTCCCCACGCGCAACCCGGCCGTGATGAGCAAGTTTCAGGCGCTCAACCCCCGGTCAGGCGACATCAAAGCAGGTTCGATGATCGTGCTGAGCGATCCGGATAACACCTCCTGCACCTATCAGGAAGCGCTGCTGATGCAGACTGCTCAACAGGTCAAGGCTGACCTTGATCCACTGACACCGGAGGAAGCCGATTTCATGTTCCGTCACGCTGCTGAAATCGCCAGTTTTACCGGTCGGACCTCGACCTGGCTTGGCGTCAGCGCGATGGTGATGGAAAAACACCTGACCAGCCTGCGCGATACCCTTCAAGCCATGGAGCGCCTGCATCAGGACACCTATCGCCAACACGGCCACCTCAGATCGCCGCAGTTCTTCGCCGAGCGGCAGCGTCTGCTCGCCCAGCTGGATGCACATCTGCTGAATTCCACTCGCCTGCGTGGGCAGACGACCTTGGGTGATCATCCCAAATTGAAGACGGCTCTCGGTATTTCCAGTCGCAGCTTGGTGCATCACTGGGACAAGGCCGGGGGGCCGGGCCAGATACCAGGTTATGCCACCCATGTGAATGCAACCAGCCGTGCAGCCAAATACATGCAGAGTGGTGGTTACATCGGCATTGGCATCGGTGGGGTGTCTTCTCTGTTGAGTATTCAGGAGGTTTGTAATACCGGCTCTGCAGAGGCTTGTGAAAAGGTAAAGTTTACTGAAGGGGGTAAATTTTTTGGGTCTACCGGTGGTGGCATTGCGGGTGGCGAGATAGCTCGACATGCCAGTGGTCCGATCTGCTTGGCGCTTGGAGTCTCTACAGGAGTTGGAGGAGTTATCTGCGTAGCGGCTGTGATAGGTGTTGGCGCATGGGTGGGTACGACTTATGTTGGTACGGGAGGTGAGAGAGCTGGTGAAATTTTGTATGAGAAAACACATCAGTGATAGGGGAGGGATTTTGGACAACTTGGTTAGCTTTCTGGCTTCTAGCAGGCCCAATTCTGCTGATTTATGTACATATTGTATTCAGTCTATACCTGAGTCGGCGTCATCTAGACGCCATGATGCAAGCCTTAAAGAACAGTCGTTACATTTATATTTGGGGCCCCGGCCTGCGGAATCAGGGTTGGTTTGGAGGGTACGTACTAATCAATAAGATTGCCGGGATGGTGGTGTGGCCTAGGGCGTATATCCGCATCGGCGATGTGGACCCCGTCGATATCGAAAATTTCCCTCCTCATCTCAAACGACTTCTACAAACAGACGTAGCGATGCTTGTTGCTAGTGCAATTTGGGTATTGGTTGGCTATGTGCTGATGAAGTTTGAGTAATTTTATGGGTGATCACCCCAAGTTAAAGACGGCCCTCGGCATTTTCAGCCGTAGTCTGGTGCACCATTGGGACAAGGCAGGACTACCGGGGTATTCCACTCATGTGAATGCGATCAGTCGGGCTGCCAAGTACATGAGCACCGGTGGTTACATCGGCATTGGTATTGGTGGAGTTTCTTTGCTGTTGGCCATTCAGGAGGTTTGTAATAGTGGCTCTGGGGCCGCGTGCGAGAAGGTCAGGTATACGGAAGGAGGGAAGTTTGTCGGATCCACCTTTGGTGGTGTTGCGGGTGCAGAGATAGGTAAATATGTCAGTGGACCTATCTGTCTGGCGCTTGGAGTCTCTACAGAAATTGGGGGAGTTGTCTGCGCCGCGACCTTGATAGGTACTGGAGCATGGGTGGGTACGACTTATATGGGTGATGGCGGTGAGTTAATGGGTGAAATTTTATACGAGAAAACCCAGCCATGATGGGAAAGGATTTTTGGATGTCCTGGCTAGCTTTTTGGCTTCTAGCCGGTCCGATTTTGCTGGCCATTGCGAGCACTGCATACAGTCTGTACCTCAGATGGCGTTACCTGGACGCCATGCTGGAGGCCTTGAAAAATAGTCGTTATGTCCAAACCTGGGGTCCAGGTTTGCGGCAGCAGGGGTGGTTTGGGGGCCTCTTGCTGATAGCAAAAATCGCCGGGATGGTGACTATGCCAAGGGTTTCAATGCGTATTGGCGAGCTGGACCCCGAGGATAATAAAAACTTTCCCCCACATTTAAAGCGTCTTTTGAAAATCAAAGCGGTGATGCTGGTTGGCATTGCTGTTTGGGGATTCATTGCGTATGGGCTGATGAAGTTGGAGTGATTTTTGGTGCTTCACCTCAAGCTTAAAACGGCACCCGGCATTTCCAGTCGAAGCCTGGCGCACCACTGGAAGTTAGGTGCGTCAGCGCAGGTGCCAGGCTATGTCACCTATGTAATGTGCCGCCAAGTACAGGCAGGCTGTAACATCGGTATCGGCTTAGCACTTATTCAACTGGTGGGGTCAGTGGCGAGACAAATATGGATGAAGTGCTTGCAGGTAATCCTTCTGGTTGGGAGGAAGGTATAAATGTCCACCAATGCAAATAAAGGGCGTCGCTTTTATGTTAGGCGCGGACTGCTAACACTATTGCTACTGACATATCTTGTCTGGTATGTCGCTGTCCCGAGGGTCAAAGTCTATTTCTCAGATGAAGGAAGTGGTAAATTGGAATTTGTTCTAAATACTCAGAACGATATCTTTAGAGGGGAGATCTTTCCCGGCGAATCTACAGGAGGGCCTGGTCACCTTTTTCCCGATGATAATTTCTTTATGCGGCTTGACTGGACTGTATCGAATAAAAGTCATTGTATAATGATAAATCCTAACTGGCCGACGACCAATATCTACATTGCAGCGGATGGAACTCTCGACAAAAGTTCCAGCAGCGGAACAGACTTAGAGCAATTAGATAAATGCCCGTAGTCAGCGGGATGCGCAGTATTGGTTTGACCAGTCGGGTGCGCCGAAGCCGAAACTGGCGAATGAGAAGCCTTAGGGGGAGACCGTGAGCTATGCCGCAGTGCTGAAATCGTGGGAGGCGGCGCGTAAGTAAACGGCTGGACCTTGAAATACGAACAGGACCGTAAGGCGCCGTTTTGTAGGGGCCTGTCTCATCGCCATCGCGGGCAAGCCCGCTCCCACAGGGATCTGTGGTGTACGCACCTGGTGTGACGGACGCAAAACGTGTGGGAGCGTGCTTGGTCCGGGCGGCGTTCCGACGAAGAGGCCATCCCTCACGACAGAGATCCCCCGCCTGAAACCTCAGTGCATCGCACCCTCAATCGCAGGAAACCCCAGCCGAAACTCCGTCATCGTCCCCGGGGGACATTGTTGCAATCTGCGGATAACGCCAAGGTGATGGGGTCATTACAATTTCGTAATGTGCGTGTGGTGCAGCCTCTACCGATCAGGTCAGGGCGGCGAGCTGCTCGATGGTTTGTGGAAAGCGTTCAACCAGGCGGATCAGTGTCGTGGCTTGGGCATTTGGCGTTGCCCGTCCCTGTTCCCAGTTTTCGAGGGTTCGGGTGTTGGTGCGCAGATACATGGCGAACACCGACCGGGAAAGGTTGAGTTGTAGGCGGATGGCTACCACTTCCTCGGCAGTGATGGGTACCAGTTTTGGCAGCTGAACCTTGTGGGTCCGCAGCGTGATCTTGCCTTGGCGCTCGTCGGCCAAGGCTTCGAGGCCTTCCATCAGTTCGGAAAAAATGTCACGTTTCATTGTGGGTTCTCGTGTTGATTTCTCTATCCAGCGTTTGGTCTCCAAGGTAGTACCAAGTGCTTGATTCTGGCTGTAGGACGAAACGGACAATTCGGCGAGAGCTTTCGGGGATTGCAGAAGGAGGGCAGGGCAGCGGTAAAAAATCCCACAAACGCAAAAACGGCACCCGAAGGTGCCGTTTCTATTTACTACCGAGTACCGCCTAAACGATCAACCCGCCAACCCCGCCTGCTGAACCAGGTTCAGCAATGGCTGCGGATACAGCCCAAGGAAGAACGCCAGTGCGGCAATCGCCAGCAGCATCACGCCGCCCGCACGTTGTTCCCAATGCAGTTGCGCATCGTGGCGACGCAGGTTCGGTTCCATCAGGTACAGGGTGACCATCACGCGCAGGTAGTAGAAGACGCCGATGGCGCTGCCCAGTACCAGGGAGCCGACCAGCCACCATTGGTGCGACTCGACACCGGTGGCGATGATGTAGAACTTGCCGATGAAGCCCGCGGTCAGCGGGATGCCGGCCAGGGACAGCATCATCACGGTCAGGACGGCGGTCAGGTACGGACGGCGCCAGAACAGGCCGCGGTATTCGTACAGGGCATCCGCGTCACGGCCGTTGTACGGCGAGGACATCAGGGTGATCACGCCGAAAGCGCCGAGGCTGGTGATCACGTAGGTGACCAGGTACACGCCGATGGCTTCCACGGCCAGACCCTTGCTCGCCACCAGGGCGATCAGCAGGTAACCGAAGTGGGCGATGGACGAGTAACCCAGCAGACGCTTGAGGTTGCTCTGGGTCAGTGCCAGCAGGTTACCGAACAGGATCGACGCGATGGCGATGATGGTCAGCACGTCGCTCAGCACACCGCTGCTTGCAGCCGGCGAGATCTGGAACAGACGCACCATCACCGCGAACACGGCGACTTTCGACGCGGTGGCCAGGAACGCCGCCACCGGTGCCGGAGCACCTTCGTAAACGTCCGGGGTCCAGAGGTGGAAGGGCACCAGCGACAGCTTGAACGCCAGGCCGATCAGCATCATGCCCAGGCCCAGTTGCGCCAGCGAACTTGGCAGGCCGGTGGCCGCCAGGGCCTGGCCGATGCCGTTGAAGCTCAGGCTGCCGGAGTCGGCATACAGCAGGGCCATACCGAACAACAGGAACGCGGAACCGGCGGCCGACAGCACCATGTACTTGATGCCGGCTTCCAGCGAACGCTTGTTGAAGAAGGCGTAAGCCACCAGACCGTAGACCGGCACCGACAACAGTTCCAGACCGATGAACAACCCGGCCAGGTGCTGCGCGCTGACCAGCACCAGGCCACCGGCGGCGGCCATCAGGATCAGCAGGTACAGTTCTTCACGGTTGCCCGGGTAACCCGAACCGCCATCGCCGAGGTAGGCGTGGGCGAGGGTCACACAGGCGAGGGTGGCGACCAGGATCAGCGCCATGTACAAGCAGGCGAAGCTATCGATCTGCAGCAGTGGAGTCACAGCCAACGGTGCGACTTTCAGGGCTGGCAGGATCGACAGCAGCGCCAGGTTCAGACCTGCCACGGAAATCAGGAAGGTCTGCGAGTGGTTGCGGCGCCAGGCAATCGCCAGCATCACCACGATGATCGTGGCGCTGGTGATCAACAACGGCGCTAGCGCGATAAAGTGTTGAGTCGTGAATTCCATAGCGCTCTTACCGGGCCGAAGCGAGTTGAGTGAAGGCGGTGCCGAGCCATTGCTGCACGCCATGCATCGTAGCGGCAGAGGTATCGAGGAACGGTTGCGGGTACACGCCGATGTAGATCAGCAGCGCCGCCAGACCGACCACCATGATCATTTCGCGACCGTCCATGCCATGAAGCACCGCGTCCGATTTGGCCGGGCCGAAGTACGCACGGTGGATCATGATCAGCGAGTAGACCGAACCGAACACCAGACCGGACGTCGCGATGATGGTGATCCATGGGGCGCTCGGGAACGTGCCGATCAGGATCAGGAACTCACCGACGAAGTTACCGGTACCCGGCAGACCCAGGGACGCGGCGGCGAAGAACAGGCTAAGGGCCGGCAGGTAAGCGATCTTCGACCACAGGCCACCCATTTCACGCATGTCGCGGGTGTGGGTGCGCTCGTACAGCTGACCACTCAGGATAAAGAGTGCCGCGGCCGACAGACCGTGCGCCAGCATCTGCATCACTGCACCCTGCAGCGCCAGTTGGCTGCCGGAGTAGATGCCGATCAGCACGAAGCCCATGTGGGAAACGGACGAGAAGGCAATCAGACGCTTGATGTCGGTTTGCGCGAAGGCCAGGAACGCACCGTAGAAGATCCCGATCAGACCCAGGGTCATGGCGATCGGCGCAAACTCGGCCGAAGCATTCGGGAACAGCGGCAGGGCGAAACGCAGCAGACCATACGCAGCGGTCTTCAACAAGATACCGGCCAGGTCGACCGAACCCGCGGTCGGCGCCTGGGCGTGAGCGTCAGGCAGCCAGGAGTGGAACGGCACCACGGGCAGCTTCACCGCGAAGGCGATGAAGAAGCCGAGCATCAGGATGTACTCGGTGGTCAGCGACATCTTGGTCTTCAACAGGTCGGCGTAGTTGAAGGTAATCACGCCGGTGTCGTTGAAGTTGACCAGTACCAGGCCCAGGATCGCCACCAGCATGATCAGGCCGGAAGCCTGAGTGAAGATGAAGAACTTGGTTGCTGCGTAGATCCGGGTTTTCTTGCCGTCCGAAGAACTGTGACCCCAGAGCGCGATGAGGAAGTACATCGGCACCAGCATCATTTCCCAGAAGAAGAAGAACATGAACAGGTCGAGGGCGAGGAACACGCCGACCACGCCGCCCAGGATCCACATCAGGTTCAGGTGGAAGAAGCCAACGTGACGCTGGATCTCTTTCCACGAGCAGAGTACCGAGAGGACACCCAGCAGACCGGTCAGCATGATCATCAGCAGCGACAGGCCGTCGAGGGCCAGGTGCACGCTGATGCCGAAGCGCTCGATCCAGATGTGCTTGAACTCCCGCACCCAGGTCGGGTCGGCGCCAGGCGCCGGGGCGAATGAATAATCACCGTTGGCCCACAGCCAGAGGCCGAGAGCGAGCAACAGGGACATGGTGATCAGCGCAATCCAGCGGGGGAGGGTAGCGCCGAAGCGCTCACCCATCCAGCACAGCAGGCCGCCGATGAAGGGGATCAGGATTAGCCAAGGCAGAATCATGACGGGCTCAATTCCTTTCGCAAGTTCGCAAGGTTCATATTCAGACCGCTACCAGCACGATGGCGCCGATGACCAGCACGGAGCCGGCTGCCATCGATGCCGCGTACCAACGCAGTTGACCGGTTTCGGTACGGCTCAGGGCGGAGTGACCGCCTTTGGCCATACGCGGGATCAGACCGATGGTCTGGTCCAGCGGGTCTTTGCGCAGTACGTGGCTGATCGCAAGGTATGGCTTGACGAACAGTTTGTCGTAGATCCAGTCGAAGCCCCAGGCAGCGAACCACCAGGCCGAAAGGAAGCGGCCGATGCCGCTGTTGGCAATGGCCGTGACGAAACGCCGCTTGCCGAGGAACAGCAGCGCGGCCAGCAGGATACCGGCTAGGGCGATGGCGCCCGAGGCGATTTCCAGACTGTGCTTGGCGTCGCCGCCAGCATGACCGACGCTTTGTGGCAGCACACCGTGCAGGGGCGGAACGATCATCGCGCCGATGGCGGTGGACAATACGATCAGCACCGACAGTGGCAGCCAGTGAGCGATGCCGTGACCGGCGTGCGCTTCGGTCTTCGCTTCACCGTGGAACGCGATGAAGATCAGGCGGAAGGTGTACAGCGAGGTCATGAACGCACCGACCAGACCTGCATACAGCAGACCCTGGTTGCCGCTGGCGAACGCTTCCCAGAGGATTTCGTCCTTGGAGTAGAAGCCCGCGGTCACCAGTGGCAGGGCCGCCAGGGCCGCACCGCCGACGATGAAGCTGGCGTAGGCCAGTGGCAGTTTTTTCCACAGGCCGCCCATCTTGAAGATGTTCTGCTCGTGATGGCAGGCCACGATCACCGCACCGGACGCAAGGAACAGCAGCGCCTTGAAGAAGGCGTGGGTCATCAGGTGGAAGATCGCGCCATCCCAGGCACCGACGCCCAGGGCCAGGAACATGTAGCCGATCTGGCTCATGGTCGAGTAGGCGAGGATACGTTTGATGTCGGTCTGCACCAGCGCGGCGAAACCGGCCAGCACCAAGGTCACACCGCCGACGATTCCCACCAGATGCAGGATCTCCGGCGCCAGGGTGAACAGACCGTGGGTACGGGCGATCAGGTAGACACCGGCGGTCACCATGGTCGCGGCGTGGATCAGTGCCGAAACCGGAGTAGGACCGGCCATCGCATCCGCCAGCCAGGTTTGCAGCGGCAGTTGTGCGGATTTACCGACAGCACCGCCCAGCAGCATCAGGGTGGCCATGACCATCCAGAAGTCACCGGCCTGGAATTTCTGCGGCGCCAGCACCAGCAGTTCCTGAATGTTCAGCGTGCCCAGTTGCGCGAACAGAATGAACAGGCCGATGGCCATGAACACGTCGCCGATCCGGGTGACGATGAAGGCTTTCAGTGCCGCGTTACCGTTGTTGCGGTTGCTGTAGTAGAAACCGATCAACAGGTACGAGCACAGGCCCACGCCTTCCCAGCCGAAGTACAGGAACAACAGGTTATCGCCCAGCACCAGGAACAGCATGCTGGCGATAAACAGGTTGGTGTAGGCGAAGAAGCGCGAGTAACCGGCTTCACCGCGCATGTACCAGGACGCGAACAGGTGGATCAGGAAGCCGACGCCGACCACCACACCGAGCATGGTCAGGGACAGACCATCCAGGTACAGCGCGAAGTTCGGCGTAAAGCCTTCCACCGCCATCCACTGCCACAGCACTTGCGTGTAGTGGCCGCCTTCGGGTGGGGCGACGTTGAACTGCCAGATCACATAGGCCGTGACGATGGCAGACAGGCCAATGGAACCGACGCCGATCAGCGCGGCAAGGTTTTCCGAGATGCGTCCTCGGGAGAACGACAGCAGCAGGAAACCTATGAGAGGGAATACGAAAGTCAGATAGAGAAGATTCATCCGCGCATCTCGCTGGCAGCGTCGATATCGAGAGTGTGGAAGCGGCGATACAGCTGCAACAGAATCGCCAGGCCGATACTGGCCTCGGCGGCTGCCAGGCTGATCACCAGGATGAACATGATCTGTCCATCCGGCTGACCCCAGCGGCTACCGGCAACGATGAACGCCAAAGCGGAGGCATTCATCATGACCTCCAGGCTCATCAGCACGAAGAGAATGTTGCGCCGGACCATCAGGCCGACCAGACCGAGGCAGAACAGGATGCCGGCAACCGCCAGACCATGCTCCAAAGGGATAGCAGGCATCGTCATTGCTCCTTGGCTTCGTTGCGGCCCAAGTGGAACGCCGTGACGGCTGCGGCTAGCAGTAGCATCGAGGCGAGTTCGACCACCAGCAGATAAGGACCGAACAGGCTGATGCCCACGGCCTTGGCGTCTACGGTGGTGTGGCCGATGGCCTGGCCGCTGGCGTCGCTGAACAGCACGTACAGCAGTTCAACCAGCAGCAAGGTGCCGAGGGCGACCGGGCCGAGCCAGATGCCGGGCTTGAGCCAGACGCGCTCTTGCTGAACCGAGGCCGGGCCCAGGTTCAGCATCATCACCACGAACACGAACAGCACCATGATGGCGCCAGCGTAGGCGATCACTTCCAGCACACCGGCAAACGGTGCGCCAAGGGCGAAGAACGTCATCGCCACGGCAATCAGCGAAATGATCAGGTAGAGCAGGGCGTGCACGGGGTTGGTGTTGGTGATCACGCGAAGCGTGGACACCACAGCGATACCCGATGCGAAATAGAAAGCGAATTCCATCTTTCTTCCTTAAGGCAGCAAGCTCTTCACGTTGATCGGTTCGGCTTCATTCTGCGCGGAGCCTTTTGGCTTACCGGCAATCGCCATACCTGCAACACGATAGAAGTTGTAATCAGGGTTTTTGCCGGGGCCGGAGATCAGCAGATCTTCTTTCTCGTACACCAGGTCCTGACGTTTGAACTCGGCCATCTCGAAATCCGGTGTCAGCTGGATCGCGGTGGTCGGGCAGGCTTCCTCGCAGAGGCCGCAGAAAATGCAGCGCGAGAAGTTGATACGGAAAAACTCCGGGTACCAGCGACCGTCATCGGTTTCAGCTTTCTGCAGCGAGATGCAACCGACCGGGCACGCCACGGCGCACAGGTTGCAGGCTACACAACGCTCTTCGCCATCAGGGTCGCGGGTCAGCACGATACGCCCACGAAAGCGCGGCGGCAGGTACACGGCTTCTTCCGGGTATTGCAGCGTGTCGCGCTTGCGGAAGGCATGGCCGAAGATCATCACCAGGCTGCGAAGCTGGGTGAAGAAGCCATGCACGATGTCAAAAATGTACTTCATGATTCTCTATCCTCACTGAGCCGCGACGGCGGGCGTGTTGAGCAACACGATCGCAGCGGTCACCAGCATGTTGACGAGGGTCAGCGGCAGGCAGAACTTCCAGCTGAAATCCATCACTTGGTCATACCGTGGGCGCGGAATCGAGGCGCGCAGCAGGATGAAGAACATGATGAAGAACGCAGTTTTCAGCGCGAACCAGATGAACGGGATCTGCGGCAGAATGCCGAACGGGCCGTGCCAGCCACCGAAGAACAAGGTCACCAGCAGCGCCGAAATCAACACGATGCCGATGTACTCGCCGACAAAGAACATGCCCCATTTCATGCCGGCGTATTCAATGTGGTAACCGTCGGCCAGTTCCTGCTCCGCTTCCGGCTGGTCGAACGGGTGACGGTGAGTCACGGCGACGCCAGCGATGAAGAAGGTCAGGAAACCGAAGATCTGCGGAATCACGAACCACAGGTTCTGCGCTTGATATTCAACGATGTCGCGCATGTTGAACGAGCCGACCTGGATCACGATGCCCATCAGCGACAGGCCCATGAACACTTCGTACGACACGGTTTGCGCCGAGGCCCGCAAGCTGCCCAGCAGGGCGAACTTGTTGTTGCTCGACCAGCCGGCGAACAGCACCGCGTAGACCGACAGACCGGCCATGGCGAAGAAGAACAGGATGCCGATGTTGATGTCCGCCACACCCCAGGTCGGGGTGATCGGGATGATCGCGAAGGCAATCAGCAAGGCGCTCATGGCCACGACCGGCGCCAAGGTGAAGATCACCTTGTCGGCGAACGGCGGCGTCCAGTCTTCCTTGAAGAACATCTTGATCATGTCGGCCGCGATCTGGAACGCGCCGAACGGACCTACGCGGTTCGGGCCGTAGCGGTCCTGCCAGAGGGCGAGCAGACGACGCTCGACCCAGCTCAGCAGGGCGCCGCACACCACAACGGCGAGCAGAATCACCACGGCCTTGAGGACCGCGATGATCACATCGATCACTTCAGGAGTGAACCAGGTCATTGAGCTGCCTCCTGCAGACCGTCAACGGATTTGCCAAAGATCGCTGGCGGAATACCGGCGATACCGGCCGGCAAGGCGACCAGGCCGGCACCCAGCTCTTCGTTGATGCGCAGCGGCAGACGCAGGGTCTGGCCAGCAACGCTCAAGCTGAGCATGGCACCGTCATTGACACCCAGGCGGTCGGCTTCGGATTTAGCCAAGGCGACGTAAGCGGCCGGAATGCGTTCCTGAACCGGTGCGGCTTTGGAAGAGTTCTCTTCGCTGCCGAACAGGTGGAAGAACGGCACAACCTGCCAGGTGCCTGGAGCCGGGTTGAACGCACGCGGAACACTGGCGAACCAGTTCAGCGAATCACCGGTGCTTTCGATCAGGCGGGTGCCCGGGTCGCCAGCACGAATGTGACCACCGACTTCGTCCTGGAACTTGTTCCAGGCTTGCGGCGAGTTCCAGCCCGGAGACCAGGCGAATGGCACTTGCTGACGCGGTTCGACCGAGCCCGAGTAACCTTCCATCGAGAACGAAAACGCGGTGTCTTTGTCCTGGGAGGTACGCGGTTCGTGCACGCTGATGTCGGCGCGCATGGCGGTCCGGCCACTGTAACGCAACGGTTCGCGGGCCAGTTTCAGACCCTTGATGCGGAACGCGGCGGACGGTGCGGCGTCGACGATGCGTGCCAGTTGCGGCGTGCTTGCGGCAACGGCAGCGGTGACGTGGTCCAGTTGGGTCCAGTCGATCGGCCGGTTCAGCAAGGTCGCGCGCAGGGCGTGTAGCCAGCGCCAGCCTTCGTGGACCAGGATGCTCGCGTCGAGGTAAGTCGGGTCGAAGACCTGGAAGAAGCGCTGGGCGCGGCCTTCCTGGCTGACCAGCGTACCGTCGCCTTCAGCGAAGCTGGCGGCTGGCAGGACCAGGTGCGCGCGATCGCTGGTAGCGGTTTTCTGATGGTCGGCCACGATCACCACTTTCGCGGCGGTCAGGGCGGCGTCGACACGGGCTTTGTCAGTGCGGGTGTACAGATCGTTTTCGAGCACGACGATGGCGTCGGCACGGCCAGAGATTACCGCTTGCAGCGCTTCGTCGACCGAGTTGCCACCGAGCATGGCCAGGCCGAGGCTGTTGGCCTCTGGCACGATCAGGCTGATGGAACCGTTCTTCTCGCGCAGCTTCAAGGCTTTGGCGATGTTCGCCGCGGCCTCGATCAGCGCTTTGGAACCCAGCGAGGTACCGGCAATGATCAGCGGACGCTTGGCCGCGAGCAGGGCGTCGGCAATGCGCTTGGCCAGTTCGAGGGCTTCAGTGTCCAGGCCTTCAACGGCAGGGGCGCTGGCGTCGAGGGCGTGAGCCACGGCGAAACCGATGCGGGCCAGGTCGTCTGGCGCGGCGTGAACACATTCTTCAGCGATGTCGTCGAGCTTGGTTTCTGCCAGGCTGGCGATGAACAGCGGGTTCAGAGCGTTCTGGCCGATGTTCTTCACCGCAGCGTCGAGCCAGGGCTGAACGCGCATGGCGTCGGCCATGTCTTCGGCCTTGCCCTTGACCGATTGACGCAGGGACAGCGCCACACGGGCGGCGGTCTGGGTCAGGTCTTCGCCGAGGACGAAGATGGCGTCGTGGTCTTCGATGTCGCGCATGTTCGGGATCGGCAGCGGGCTGTCTTTCAACACCTGCATCACCAGACGAATGCGTTCCAGCTCGGAGGCTTCGATACCCGAGTAGAAGTGTTCGGCTCCCACCAGCTCGCGCAACGCATAGTTGCTTTCGAGGCTGGCGCGGGGCGAACCGATACCGACGATGTTGCGCCCGCGCAGCAGGTCGGCGGCTTTATCCAGCGCTTCGTCGAGGGTCAGCTTGGCGCCGTTGGCCAGCAGTGGCTGACGCGGGCGATCCTTGCGGTTGACGTAGCCGTAGCCGAAACGGCCACGGTCGCACAGGAAGTACTGGTTCACCGAACCGTTGAAACGGTTTTCGATGCGACGCAGTTCGCCGTAGCGCTCGCCCGGGGAGATGTTGCAACCGCTGGAGCAGCCATGGCAGATGCTCGGCGAGAACTGCATGTCCCACTTGCGGTTGTAGCGCTCGGAGTGAGTCTTGTCGGTGAACACACCGGTCGGGCAGACCTCGGTGAGGTTGCCGGAGAACTCGCTTTCCAGGGTGCCGTCTTCAACGCGACCGAAGTACACGTTGTCGTGGGCGCCGAACACACCGAGGTCGGTGCCGCCGGCGTAGTCCTTGTAGAAGCGCACGCAACGGTAGCAAGCGATGCAGCGGTTCATCTCGTGGGAAATGAACGGGCCCAGTTGCTGATTCTGGTGAGTGCGCTTGGTGAAGCGATAACGGCGCTCGTTGTGGCCGGTCATCACCGTCATGTCTTGCAGGTGGCAGTGACCGCCTTCTTCACAGACCGGGCAGTCGTGAGGGTGGTTGGTCATCAGCCATTCGACGACGCTGGCGCGAAACACTTTCGCTTCTTCGTCGTCGATGGAGATCCAGCTGCCGTCGGTGGCGGGGGTCATGCAGGACATGACGATCCGACCACGCTTGTCGTTCTCGTCGGTGTACTGCTTGACCGCGCACTGGCGGCAAGCGCCAACGCTGCCAAGGGCGGGGTGCCAGCAGAAATAAGGGATATCGAGGCCTAGCGACAGACATGCCTGTAACAGGTTGTCTGCCCCATCGACTTCGAGCTCTTTGCCGTCTACGTGGATAGTGGCCATGGTTCAAAGGTCTTCGTTGGCCCGGTGTCAGCGGGCGTGGCTAATGGAATCTTGTTATCCGCGCGAATCTACACAGCCGCTTACGGCGTCATCGCACGAAAAGCGAAGGGCACGGACCCTTCGCCTTTTTTAAAGCGTTAAGCGCCGACTACGATCGGCCTTGCCAGAGGCGGGACGACGGCGCTGGTAGGCGCGATGCCGGCTTCGAACTCATGGCGGAAGTATTTGATTGCGCTGCCCAACGGCTCCACGGCACCCGGTGCGTGCGCACAGAAGGTCTTGCCCGGGCCGAGGAAGCCGACCAGACCCAGCAGGGTCTCGATGTCGCCGGCTTGCCCTTCACCGTTCTCGATGGCGCGCAGCAGCTTGACGCTCCACGGCAGACCGTCACGGCACGGCGTGCAGAAACCGCACGACTCGCGGGAGAAGAACTCTTCCATGTTGCGCAGCAGGGACACCATGTTGACGCTGTCGTCCACCGCCATGGCCAGGCCGGTACCCATACGGGTGCCCACCTTGGCGATGCCGCCGGCGTACATTTGAGCGTCCAGGTGTTCCGGCAACAGGAAACCGGTACCGGCGCCCCCTGGCTGCCAGCACTTGAGCGTGTAACCGTCGCGCATGCCGCCGGCGTAGTCTTCGAACAACTCGCGACCGGTGACGCCGAACGGCAACTCCCACAGGCCCGGGTTCTTGACCTTGCCGGAGAAGCCCATGAGCTTGGTGCCCATGTCTTCGCTGCCTTCGCGGGCCAACGATTTGTACCAGTCCACGCCGTCGGCAATGATCGCCGGCACGTTGCACAGGGTCTCGACGTTGTTCACGCAGGTCGGCTTGCCCCACACGCCCACGGCGGCCGGGAAGGGCGGCTTGGAGCGCGGGTTGGCACGGCGGCCTTCGAGGGAGTTGATCAGTGCGGTTTCTTCACCGCAGATGTAACGCCCGGCGCCGGTGTGGACGAACAGCTCGAAATCGAAGCCGCTGCCCAGGATGTTCTTGCCCAGCAGGCCTGCAGCCTTGGCTTCTTCCACGGCACGGTTCAGGTGCTTGGCAGCGGTGGTGTATTCGCCACGCAGGAAGATGTAGCCACGGTAGGTTTTCAGCGCGCGAGCACTGATCAGCATGCCTTCGATCAGCAGATGGGGCAGTTGCTCCATCAGCATGCGGTCTTTCCAGGTGTTCGGTTCCATCTCGTCCGCGTTGCACAGCAGGTAGCGGATGTTGATGGATTCGTCTTTGGGCATCAGGCCCCACTTCACACCCGTGGGGAAGCCGGCACCGCCGCGACCTTTCAAGCCCGAGTCTTTCACAGTCTGGACGATGTCGTCCTGGGCCATGTCGGCGAAGGCTTTGCGCGCAGCGGCGTAACCGTTCTTGGCCTGGTACTCGTCGAGCCAGACAGCTTCGCCGTCGTCACGCAGACGCCAGGTGAGCGGGTGAGTCTCTGCGTCACGCTTGATGCGGTTGGCAGGACCGAAGGAAGTCAGGGTCATACGTAGCCCTCGAGCAATTTGGCAACGCCGGCAGGCTGCACATCACCGAATGTGTCGTCGTCGATCATCAACGCCGGCGCCTTGTCGCAGTTGCCGAGGCAGCAGACCGGCAGCAGGGTGAAACGACCGTCGGCGGTGGTCTGGCCCAGGCCGATGCCCAGATTGCTCTGGAGTTCGCTGACCACGGACTCATGGCCGCCGATGTAGCAGACCATGCTGTCGCAGACGCGAATGATGTGGCGACCGACCGGTTGACGGAAGATCTGACTATAGAAGGTCGCAACGCCTTCGACGTCGCTCGCCGGAATGCCGAGGATCTCGCCGATGGCGTACAGAGCGCCGTCAGGCACCCAGCCACGTTCCTTCTGGACGATCTTCAGGGCTTCGATCGACGCCGCGCGCGGGTCTTCGTAGTGATGCAGCTCGTGCTCGATGGCCGAGCGCTCGGTTTCGCTCAGGGCGAAACGGTCTGTCTGGATAAGCGTGCTATTCATGCTTAGCGGTCCACGTCGGCCATAACGAAATCGATACTACCCAAGTACGCAATCAAGTCCGCGACCATGCTGCCTTTGATCACCGAAGGGATCTGCTGCAGGTGCGGGAAGCTTGGAGTGCGAATCCGGGTGCGGTAGCTCATGGTGCCGCCATCGCTCGTCAGGTAATAACTGTTGATGCCCTTGGTCGCTTCGATCATCTGGAAGGATTCGTTGGCCGGCATCACCGGGCCCCACGAAACTTGCAGGAAGTGCGTGATCAGGGTCTCGATGTGCTGCAGGGTGCGCTCTTTCGGTGGCGGCGTGGTCAGCGGGTGATCCGCCTTGTACGGGCCTTCCGGCATGTTGCGCATGCACTGCTCGATGATCTTGATGCTCTGGCGCATTTCTTCGACGCGCACGATGCAACGATCGTAGGCATCGCCATTGACGGCCAGCGGTACTTCGAACTCGAAATTCTCGTAGCCGGAGTACGGGCGCGCCTTACGCAGGTCGAAGTCGCAACCGGTCGAACGCAAGCCTGCACCGGTGACGCCCCATTCGAAGGCTTCTTTGGTGTTGTAGGCGGCGACACCGATGGTCCGGCCTTTGAGGATGCTGTTGTCCAGCGCGGCTTTCTGGTATTCGTCCAGACGCTTTGGCATCCACTCGACGAAGTCTTTCACCAGTTTTTCCCAGCCGCGCGGCAGGTCGTGAGCGACGCCACCGATGCGGTACCAGGCCGGGTGCAGACGGAAACCGGTAATGGCTTCGATCACCGTGTACGCCTTCTGACGGTCGGTGAACGTGAAGAACACCGGGGTCATGGCGCCGACGTCCTGGATGTAAGTCCCCAGGAACAGCAGGTGGCTGGTGATCCGGAAGAACTCGGCCATCATGATGCGGATGACGTCGACTTTCTCGGGCACCTTGATGCCGGCCAGCTTCTCGACCGAGAGCACGTACGGCAGGTTGTTCATCACGCCGCCGAGGTAGTCGATACGGTCGGTGTACGGAATGAAGCTGTGCCAGGACTGACGCTCGGCCATCTTCTCGGCACCACGGTGGTGGTAACCGACGTCCGGCACGCAGTCGACGATCTCTTCACCGTCCAGCTGCAGAATGATGCGGAAAGCACCGTGCGCGGAAGGGTGGTTAGGACCGAGGTTGAGGAACATGTAGTCCTCATTCGCACCGGAACGCTTCATGCCCCAGTCTTCAGGCTTGAAGCGCGCGGCTTCTTCCTCAAGCTGTTGCTTGGCCAGGGTCAGGGTGAACGGATCGAACTCGGTGGCACGGGCCGGGAAGTCCTTGCGCAGCGGGTGACCTTCCCAGGTGGGCGGCATCATGATGCGGGTCAGGTGCGGGTGACCTTTGAAGTCGATGCCGTACATGTCCCACACTTCACGCTCGTACCAGTTGGCGTTCGGCCAGATGCCGGTCACGGTCGGCACGCTGAGGTCGCTCTCGGACAAGGCGACCTTGATCATTACGTCACTATTACGTTCGATCGACATCAAGTGATAGAACACGGTGAAGTCGGCGCCGCTTGGCAGCCCTTGACGCTTGGTGCGCAGGCGCTCGTCCACGCCGTGCAGGTCATAGAGCATGACGTACGGCTTGGGCAGGTTGCGCAGGAAGGTCAGGACTTCGACGAGTTTGGCACGGGCAACCCAAAGCACCGGCATGCCGGTGCGGGTAGGCTGGGCGGTGAACGCCTCGGGGCCAAAACGGTTGTTCAGTTCGACGACCACATCCTGGTCGTCTGCCTTATAAGGCGGGATGTACAGAGCACTGCCTGTAGTCATGGTTATTTATCGCTTTCGGTCAACGTAAAGAATGAAGCCAGTGTCTCGTTCTATAAAAGAAGCAGATCTGGATCAGACTTCGTCGGGGCTGCGCAGGTTGGTTACCTGAATACGCTGTTCGCGGCGCTTTTCCTTCTCCGAAGGCATCTCGGCGCGATACACGCCTTGATCGCCGACGACCCAGGAAAGTGGGCGACGCTCCTGGCCAATCGACTCCTGCAACAGCATCAAGCCTTGCAGGAAAGCCTCGGGGCGGGGCGGGCAGCCAGGCACGTAGACGTCCACGGGCAGGAACTTGTCCACCCCTTGAACGACGGAGTAGATGTCGTACATGCCACCGGAGTTGGCGCACGAACCCATGGAGATGACCCATTTAGGTTCGAGCATTTGCTCGTAGAGACGCTGAATGATCGGCGCCATCTTGATGAAGCAGGTACCGGCGATAACCATGAAATCCGCCTGACGCGGCGATGCCCGGATAACCTCGGCGCCAAAGCGCGCGATGTCGTGGGGCGCCGTGAAGGCGGTGGTCATTTCCACGTAGCAGCACGAAAGACCGAAGTTGTACGGCCACAGGGAGTTCTTGCGCCCCCAGTTGATCGTGCCGTTAAGCACGTCTTCGAGCTTGCCCATGAAGATGTTTTTGTGGACTTGATCTTCTAACGGATCGGAAACGGTTTCCCGCTCGCCAATCGGATACTGCTCGTTAGGAGCATCGGGGTCGATCCTGGTGAGATTGTATTGCATTGCCAAAGCCTCATTGTTTCAGCTTCGCTTGCCGCTTGCGACGAGCTTCCGGAGCCCAGTCAAGGGCGCCCACTCGGAACAGGTAGACAAGACCTGCCAACAGAATTGCTATGAAAACGAGAGCTTCGACGAATCCGGTCCAGCCGCTTTCGCGGACGGACACAGACCAGGCAAAGAGAAAAAGGGCTTCGATATCGAAGATCACGAAGAGCATCGCGACCAGATAGAATTTGGCTGAGAGCCGCAAGCGGGCGCCACCTGTAGGTAGCATGCCGGACTCGAACGGTTCGTTTTTGCTGCGGCCCCAGGCTTTTGACCCGAGGAGGCTGGAGACGCCGAGCATGAAGGCGCACAGGCCGACAACGCCCAGAAGGAAAATGGCAAAGCCCCAGTTGTGGGCCATGAGTCCTGTCGCTTCGGGCATGCTGGAAATCCTTAACAGAGAGCAAAGGTCTCTGAGCTTGAAATAGAAACAACGCAGTGACGATATGTCGCAGCAATCGATCCCGCTGATTTTATGGCTAAACAGACAGCAAGTAAAATTCAGATAGCGAAATTATTGGGCGGAATAAGGACATGGCGAGCCCCGAAAAGCCTGCGGCCCATGCGTTGCGGGCATTAGCCGGCATTTGGCGAATTATGTTTTGTAGGAAATGTAACGAACATAGTTTTGGCTAAATGATAATCAATATTGTTTGGGTGGCTTTTATAACTTTGAAACGGGGTAGTGAGTGGGAAGTTGTCTTATATGCGCGTTACTGTATGTAGTGGGCGGGGGGGGTTTACCTTGTTCTTCTGAGCGAGAAACTGCTGTGGATCAATGATTTTTCCTGAATCACCACCGACCCCTGTGGGAGCGAGCCTGCTCGCGAAAGCGTCGGATCAGCCACCATCGCCGGTGAATGATAAATCGCTTTCGCGAGCAGCTCGCTCCCACAGGTTTTTTCAGCGCACGGTAAATCCCGGGCAAAAAAACGCCCCGAACCAGTCGGGGCGTCAGATGTGCGACGTTGCGGTTAGCTTTCTACTCGGTCCGCAACGGCCGTTTGCTCAGATCAGTGGAACTGTTCTTCTTCAGTCGAACCGGTCAGCGCGGTGACCGAAGACGAGCCGCCCTGGATCACGGTGGTCATGTCGTCGAAGTAGCCGGTGCCCACTTCCTGCTGGTGAGCCACAAAGGTGTAACCCTTGGCGGCGTCGGCGAATTCCTGCTCCTGCAGCTTCACGTAGGCAGTCATGTCGTTGCGGGCGTAGTCGTGCGCCAGGTTGAACATGCTGTGCCACATGTTGTGAATGCCGGCCAGGGTGATGAACTGGTGCTTGTAACCCATGGCGGACAGTTCGCGCTGGAACTTGGCGATGGTCGCGTCGTCCAGGTTTTTCTTCCAGTTGAAGGAAGGCGAGCAGTTGTACGACAGCAGTTGGTCCGGGTATTCCTTTTTGATCGCTTCAGCGAAGCGACGAGCCTCGTCCAGATCCGGCTTGGCGGTTTCGCACCAGATCAGGTCGGCGTACGGCGCGTAGGCCAGGCCGCGAGCGATGGCCTGGTCGAGACCGGCGCGCACTTTGTAGAAGCCTTCCTGGGTACGTTCGCCAGTCACGAACGGCTGGTCGTACGGGTCGCAGTCGGAAGTCAGCAGGTCAGCCGCGTTGGCGTCGGTACGAGCCAGGATGATGGTCGGCGTACCGGCCACGTCAGCTGCCAGACGAGCAGCGGTCAGCTTCTGTACGGCTTCCTGGGTAGGAACCAGTACCTTGCCGCCCATGTGCCCGCATTTTTTCACGGAAGCCAGTTGGTCTTCGAAGTGAACGCCGGCGGCGCCTGCTTCGATCATGCTTTTCATCAGCTCGTAGGCGTTCAGTACGCCGCCGAAACCGGCTTCGGCGTCAGCCACGATCGGAGCGAAGTAGTCGATGTAACCTTCGTCGCCCGGGCCTTTGCCGGCTTTCCACTGGATCTGGTCGGCACGACGGAACGAGTTGTTGATGCGCTTGACCACGGTTGGAACCGAGTCCACCGGGTACAGCGACTGGTCCGGGTACATCGATTCGGCGGAGTTGTTGTCCGCGGCGACTTGCCAGCCCGACAGGTAGATGGCCTGGATGCCGGCTTTGACTTGTTGTACCGCCTGGCCGCCAGTCAGGGCGCCCATGCAGTTGACGAAATCTTTCTCAGGACGGAAGGACGGCTTGGCGCCCTGGGTCACCAGGTTCCACAGCTTCTCGGCGCCCAGTTTTGCAAAGGTGTGCTCAGGTTGAACCGAGCCACGCAGGCGGACGACGTCAGCAGCGGAGTAAGCGCGTGTCACGCCTTTCCAGCGTGGGTTTTCAGCCCAATCTTTTTCGAGGGCTGCAATTTGCTGTTCGCGTGTCAGTGCCATGGAGATAAACCTCGTCGCGTCTTTTACGGAAAGTTGTTCTGCGGTGAAAAACTCATGCTCGCTGACCAGAAGCTTAGGTGGTCAAGTCGGATTCGGCGGGGATGGCGACGGGATGAACGATGGGCTCGAGGGGGAAGTGAGCAGGTAAGGGCAAACTGGCGAGCGCATTCGGGCGTCGTGGGCCTTTATACAAACTTCAGTGTGGAGCCGGGTTACCTAATTACGCTTCCGTCCCTCGGGACAACTTCGTTCCAGTCGGCAACCTCGTCAAACACACCTTGTGGGCGGTACAGACACGAAGCGGCTCGCGGGGTAATAGCGAGCTACGCTTCGAAGGCCCTTGCCAGGGCCCCTGATTAGCGGGAGCGAGGCCATCATGCCTTTGCTTTTTTGTATCGTCAAACGTTTTGTAGTGCTTTTTTTATGGCACTACATCTTTGGTCTAATACGACTAATCAGTCAGTTTTCGGTGATTCAGTCCAAAGTATCGACTTTCACCCGCAGGGTCATGTCATCCCGGCCCTGAGTCGAGTAGCCGCGGGTCAGGCCCTGTTTATCGGCCTGGGTCTGGCGATTCACGCCGGCCAGGGTGATCCACTCGCCCAGGCGGCCCGTGACAGTTGTGTCGGTACTTTGCACGTTCACTACATCGGGACGTTCCTGGCTGATGCGGTCACGATTGGTGCTGATCGCCAGGTGAACGGTTTCGCCGGTGACGCTGGCGGTGACGTAGAAGCCTTGGGTGACGTTGCGGTACTCGGTCTGGCTGCGCAGGTCGCCGTAAGCGTCGGTCTGGGTGCTGGTCAGCGGCACGCTCTGACCAACCTGGATCAACGCCGGTGCGCCTTCGCTGGCCTGGATTTGCTGGATACCACCGTCCCGGCTGTCGGTGCTGCGATTGATGATGCGGGTCTGGCCCGGCTGGGCGCCGTTTACCGAGTAACCCTGGTGATCCTGGAAGTTGTTTTCGCTGGTGTCGACGGTGATCAGCAGGCGCTTGGGTGCGGTGTCGAGTTGGGCGATTAGGGCTTTAAGTTCGTCGATCTTGCGCTGATCGGCGTTGACGATCAATTGGTTGCCGTAGGCGCTGACCTGGCCGTCCTTGCCGATGAAATCCTGGGCCATCGGCAGCATGTCGGCGCTGGTGTGGTAGTTCAGGGGCACGATCTCGGTGGCGGCCATGACCGAAACACTGCAGGTCAGTAGCAGCGTGGTGAGCAGGGTGCGTAGGGACATCTCCGTTATCTCCGACATCATGATGGGTTGATATTGCCAGTTTGTCGGCCTGGGGTGGGGCAAGTTGAATCGTAGACAGCAAAACGCCCCGGCATCCGAGGATGGCGGGGCGTTTTGGGGTGTTCTTTCGGGCTTTTGTGGCGAGGGAGCAAGCTCCCTCGCCACAGGGTCTCAAGCCGAATGCCGCACCATGTCCACATGCGGAATCCCTGCTTCCAGGAATTCCTCACTGACCAGGCTGAAACCCAGGCGCTCATAGAACGCCGTGGCCTGCACCTGGGCGCTCAACTTCTGCTGCTTCAGCCCGCGCTTCTCGGCTTCGCCGATCACCGCTTGCATCAGCGCATCGCCGACTTTCAAGCCGCGCCAGTCCTTGAGCACCGACACCCGGCCGACGTGACCGTCAGGCAGCAGGCGGGCGGTGCCAATTGGAAAGTCGCCTTCGAAGGCCAGAAAATGCACCGCTGTTGCGTCATCGGCATCCCATTCCAGCTCAGGCGGAACGGATTGCTCGGCGATGAACACCGTCTCACGAATGCGCCGGATCTCGGCGTTGTCCTTTTGCCAGTCTGCGACACGTACGTGAATCTTATTCATCGGCAAACCCCAGGCTTCCTTGCTTGATCAGCTCGCACAGCAGGCCGCGACCGTCTTCGTCGCTCAGCCACTCGCCCAAGTTGTCGACGTGCAACGCGTCGGCGGCGCAAATCAGCTTCAGCAGCTCGCGCAGTTTGCCCGGCAGGTAACGGCTCTGGCCGCTGGCGAACAGCAGCAGGTCGTCATCGACTTCGGACCAGGCCAGGCGCGCGCTCGGGTTGCGGATCAGCACCGCGCCTTGCTCGAGGCTGGCAAGCAGATCGTCTTCTTCGATTTCTTCCGGGCCGACCACCAGTTCCGGGTAGCGCGGCTCGGTCATGAACTGGCCGAACCAGGTCAGCAGCAGACGCTCATCGCTCATGTGCTCGGCCAGCAGGCCTTTCAAGCGATCGAGGGCGTCATGCTGGATCTGATGTGGATCGACCGCAGGCAGGGCGTCGGCGTCGGTGTAGCGCTCTTCGTCCGGCAGGAACTGGCTGAGGAAGTCGGTGAAGTGGGTCAGCACTTCTGCGGCACTCGGCGCGCGGAAACCTACGGAGTAGGTCAGGCAGTCGTCGACGGCCACACCGCAGTGAGCCAGGCGCGGTGGCAGGTAGAGCATGTCGCCCGGTTCCAGCACCCACTCATCGGTGGCTTCGAAATCCGCGAGGATGCGCAGGTCGGCGTGTTGCAGCAGCTTGCTCTCGGAATCGCACATCTGGCCGATTTTCCAGTTGCGCTTGCCGTGGCCTTGCAGCAGGAACACGTCGTAGTTGTCGAAGTGCGGACCGACGCTGCCACCCGGGGCGGCGAAACTGATCATCACGTCGTCGATGCGCCAGCTCGGCAGGAAGCGGAAGTTCTCCAGCAGCTCGGCGACTTCCGGTACGAACTGGTCCACGGCCTGAACCAGCAGGGTCCAGTCACGTTCCGGCAGCTTGCTGAACTCGTCTTCGGCGAACGGGCCGCGACGCAATTCCCAGGGGCGCTCGCCGTTCTCGATGATCAGGCGCGACTCAACTTCTTCTTCCAGCGCCAGGCCGGCCAGTTCGTCGGCGTCGATCGGACTTTCGAATTCAGGAATCGCCTGGCGGATCAGCAGGGGTTTTTTCTGCCAGTAGTCGCGCAGGAACTCGCGCGCCGTGATGCCACCCAGAAGTTGAAGAGGAATGTCAGGATTCATGTGTAACCTATTGAAAAAAAGCACTTTTCAGACGGGAATAAAAACGCCCGGCGCTGCCGGGCGTCTCAAACGGGTACAACGGTCGATCAGATGCGTTTGGCTTGCTCTACAGCGTTGCCGATGTAGTTCGCCGGGGTGAGCAGTTTCAGCTCGGCCTTGGCCGCGGCTGGCATGTCCAGGCCGTCGATGAAAGTTTGCAGTGCTTCAGGGCTGATGCCCTTGCCACGGGTCAACTCTTTGAGCTTTTCGTACGGGTTTTCGATGTTGTAGCGACGCATGACGGTCTGGATCGGCTCGGCCAATACTTCCCAGCACGCGTCCAGGTCGGCAGCGATTTTCTGGGCGTTGAGCTCCAGCTTGCTGATGCCTTTGAGGCTGGCTTCGTAGGCGATCACGCTGTGGGCGAAGCCGACACCGAGGTTGCGCAGTACGGTGGAGTCGGTCAGGTCGCGCTGCCAGCGGGAGATCGGCAGCTTGCTCGCCAGGTGCTGGAACAATGCGTTGGCGATACCCAGGTTGCCTTCGGAGTTTTCGAAGTCGATCGGGTTGACCTTGTGCGGCATGGTCGAGGAACCGATTTCGCCAGCGATAGTGCGCTGTTTGAAATAACCCAGGGAGATGTAGCCCCAGATGTCGCGATCGAAGTCGATCAGAATGGTGTTGAAGCGCGCGATCGCGTCGAACAGCTCGGCGATGTAGTCGTGGGGTTCGATCTGCGTGGTGTACGGGTTGAAGCCCAGGCCCAGCTCGTCTTCGATGAAGGCGCGGGCGTTTTCTTCCCAGTCGATCTCAGGGTAGGCCGACAGGTGAGCGTTGTAGTTGCCGACGGCGCCGTTGATCTTGCCCAGCAGCGGAACGGCAGCGACCTGGGCGATTTGACGCTCCAGACGGTAAACCACGTTCGCCAGTTCTTTGCCCAGGGTGGTCGGCGAAGCCGGTTGGCCGTGGGTGCGCGACAGCATCGGCACGTCGGCGAAACGGATCGCCAGTTCGCGGATGGCTTGGGCAGTCTGGCGCATCAGCGGCAGCATTACGTCATCACGGCCTTCGCGCAGCATCAGGGCGTGGGACAGGTTGTTGATGTCCTCGCTGGTGCAGGCAAAGTGGATGAATTCGCTGACCTTGGCCAATTCCGGCAGCTTGGCCGCTTGCTCTTTGAGCAGGTATTCGATGGCCTTGACGTCGTGGTTGGTGGTGCGCTCGATCTCTTTCACACGCTCGGCGTGTTCCAGGGCGAAGTTGTCCGCCAGGGTATTCAACACCGCGTTGGCTTCGGCGGAGAACGCCGGCACTTCGCTGATGCCAGGGTGAGCGGCCAGGCGCTGGAGCCAGCGCACTTCAACCAGGACGCGAGCACGGATCAGGCCGTATTCGCTGAAAATCGGGCGCAGGGCCTGGGTTTTGCCGGCGTAGCGGCCGTCAACAGGGGAAACCGCAGTGAGCGAAGAAAGCTGCATGGGGTGTTCTCGGACAGTCGGGCAACGAAATGGGGCGCGTATCATACATGAAAAAATCCGCCGGTCCGTTGCCAACTGACCGGCGTATTACGCGTTACAAATTACCAATAGGTGTTGCGGGCGCGGTTCAGCTGCTGCGCATCAGCGGGTAAAGCTCTTTGAGCAACTTGCGACGGCTGATCACCAACTGCCAGCGATGGCCGCCCAATTGGCGCCACAGGCGTGCCGAGCGAATCCCGGCCAGCAGCAGGGCGCGGATTTTCGAGGCATTGCTCGGTTGCTGCAGGTTGCGCATATCACCGTGGACCTGGATCCGCTGGCGCAGGGTGCTCAAGGTGTCCTGATACAGCGCGCCGCAGGCGGCAATCACGTTTTCGTGGGCTGCACCAAAGTGTTCGACCTGGGACTGGATCTGCGGCAGCCGCTTGCCGATCTCGTCCAGCATGTCGCCGCGTTTGGCCAACTGACGCTCCAGACCCAGCATCGCCAGTGCATAACGCAGCGGTTCGCGCTGAAGGGTGCTGGGATCACGCTCCAGGGCACCGATCAGCGCCCGGTAGCCTTCACGCAGATTGAGGTCGTCGCCGCCGTAGACTTCAAGGGTGTCCTTGGGATCGCGAATCAGCAGGCTGCCGAGCATGCAGGTCAGGCCGGCTTCGGTGGTCTGGCCGGTCTTGGCGATCTTGTCGACCAGCACCGCGGCGAGAAACACGCCGCCCAGTGCCGTCAATTGTTCCTGGGTCGGGTTCATTGGGCTTGGCCCTTGCTGGTGCTCTTGCTCGTCCAGGGTTCGGCGACTTCGATCACACCGCCGCCGAGGCAGATTTCACCGTCGTAGAACACCACCGATTGTCCCGGGGTGACCGCGCGTTGCGGGTCATCGAAGGTCGCGCGGTAGCCGGTGGCGGTCTTTTCCAGCGTGCAGGGCTGATCGCTCTGGCGGTAACGGACCTTGGCGGTCAGCTTGCGCGGCTCGGTCAGGTCGATCGGGTTGACCCAATAGATATCCGAGGCCAGCAGGGCGCGGGAAAACAGATAAGGGTGGTCATTGCCCTGGCCAACGATCAGCTCGTTGTGCTCCAGGTCTTTGATCAGCACGTACCAGGGTTCGTCGCTGGCGTCTTTCAAGCCGCCGATACCAAGGCCCTGACGCTGGCCGATGGTGTGGTACATCAAGCCGTGGTGACGGCCGATGACTTCGCCTTCGGTGGTCTTGATCTCGCCCGGCTGGGCCGGCAGGTACTGCTTGAGGAAGTCGCTGAAGCGGCGTTCGCCGATAAAGCAGATCCCGGTGGAATCCTTTTTCTTCGCCGTGGCAAGCTGGTGTTTCTCGGCGATCGCGCGCACTTCGGGTTTTTCCAGCTCGCCGACCGGGAACAGGGTCTTGGCGATCTGTTCACCGCCGACGGCGTGCAGGAAGTAGCTCTGGTCCTTGTTCGGGTCCAGGCCCTTGAGCAGCTCGGTGCGGCCATCGATGTCGCGGCGGCGCACGTAGTGGCCGGTGGCGATCAGGTCGGCGCCGAGCATCATGGCGTAGTCGAGGAACGCCTTGAACTTGATCTCGCGGTTGCACAGGATGTCCGGGTTCGGCGTGCGACCGGCCTTGTATTCGGCCAGGAAGTGCTCGAACACGTTGTCCCAGTACTCGGCGGCGAAGTTGGCGGTGTGCAGCTTGATGCCAATCCTGTCGCACACGGCCTGGGCGTCCGCCAGGTCGTCCATGGCGGTGCAGTATTCGGTTCCATCGTCTTCTTCCCAGTTCTTCATGAACAGGCCTTCCACCTCATAACCCTGCTCGATCAGCAGGAGAGCGGAAACGGAAGAGTCCACGCCGCCGGACATGCCGACAATGACGCGCTTCTTTTGTGTGTCAGAAGGGGCTGGATCACGCATAGGGATTCAATGAGTGTCTTGAAAAAGGACGCGATTCTAGCAGGCCGCAGCCCACAAGGCTAAAGAGAAGGGCGGATCAATTCGAGTCCGAAGTGTTGGCCGTCCAGATAATCATCGATACAGCGGATGATCAGCTCACTGCGCCAGTTTGCGCGCTGTGCCAGCAATTCGTCACGCGTCAGCCACTTGGCGCCGACGATGCCGTCGTCCAGCTGATAGTCCGGGTGATGTTTGAGCGCTTTGGCGCTGAAGCAGACCCGCTGGTAAGTCACGCCGTTGCTGGGGGCGGTGTAGAGGTAAATGCCCACCACACCGGTCGGCTCGACGTCCCAACCGGTTTCTTCGAGGGTTTCGCGCACGGCGGCGTCGATCAGGGTTTCGTCCGGGTCGAGGTGACCGGCGGGCTGGTTGAGTACCGTTCGTCCGTGCTTGAGTTCTTCGACCATCAGGAAGCGGCCGTTGTCTTCGACGATGGTCGCGACGGTGATGTGGGGTAGCCAATCCATAAAGCTTCCTCGAGTTCCAAAGGTTGAAACACTATCCCTGTGGGAGCTGGCCTGCCAGCGATTGCGATTAGTCAGTCACCATCAATGTTGAATTGAATGATAAGCCGCTATCGCTGCGATGCGGCGTTCCGACAGGCCAGCTCCCACAGGGTTTTGCGTTGTCTTCAAAAACACAAACCCCGGCACAGGGCCGGGGCTTGTGATGTTCCCTTACAACCTTAAACCAACGCGGCAATCGCGGTGTTGAAAGTGTTGCTCGGGCGCATGGCCTTGCTGATCAGCTCGGCATTGGCGTGGTAGTAACCGCCGATGTCCACTGGCTTGCCCTGAACGGCGTTGAGCTCGGCGACGATGGTCGCTTCGTTCTCGGTCAGGGTCTTGGCCAGCTGGCCGAACTGCGCCTGCAGTGCAGTGTCTTCGGTCTGGGCGGCCAGGGCTTGAGCCCAGTACAGCGCCAGGTAGAAGTGGCTGCCGCGGTTGTCGATGTTGCCGACTTTGCGCGATGGCGACTTGTTGTTGTCCAGGAACTGGCCGGTAGCCTGATCCAGGGTCTTGGCCAGCACCAGCGCCTTAGGGTTGTCGTAAGTCACGCCCAGGTGCTCGAGGGAAGCGGCCAGGGCCAGGAACTCGCCCAGGGAATCCCAGCGCAGGAAGTTTTCTTCCACCAGCTGCTGAACGTGCTTCGGTGCCGAACCGCCAGCGCCGGTTTCGAACAGACCGCCGCCATTCATCAGCGGCACGATCGACAGCATCTTGGCGCTGGTGCCCAGTTCCATGATCGGGAACAGGTCGGTCAGGTAGTCGCGCAATACGTTGCCGGTCACCGAAATGGTGTCCTTGCCTGCGCGAGTGCGGTCCAGGGTGAACTTCATCGCGTCGACTGGCGCCATGATGCGGATGTCCAGGCCTGCGGTGTCGTGATCCTTCAGGTAAGCCTGAACTTTCTCGATCACTACGCCGTCGTGGGCGCGCATCGGGTCCAGCCAGAAAATCGCTGGCGTGGCGCTTGCGCGAGCACGGTTGACGGCCAGTTTGACCCAGTCCTGGATCGGCGCGTCTTTGGTCTGGCACATGCGGAAGATGTCGCCGGCTTCAACCGGTTGCTCCAGCAGCAGGCCGCCTTTGCTGTCGGTAACGCGGACAACGCCGTTGGCCTTGATCTGGAACGTCTTGTCGTGGGAGCCGTACTCTTCGGCTTTTTTCGCCATCAGGCCAACGTTTGGCACGCTGCCCATGGTGGTCGGGTCGAAGGCGCCGTGCAGCTTGCAGTCTTCGATCACCGCCTGGTAGATGGTGGCGTAGCAGCGATCCGGGATCACCGCCTTGGTGTCGTGCAGCTGACCGTCGGTGCCCCACATCTTGCCGGAGTCACGGATCATCGCTGGCATCGAGGCGTCGACGATGACGTCGCTCGGCACGTGCAGGTTGGTGATGCCTTTGTCGGAGTTGACCATGGCCAACGACGGACGAACGGCATAGACCGCCTGGATGTCGGCTTCGATCTGCGCTTGTTGCTCGGCCGGCAAGGCCTTGATGCGAGCGTACAGGTCGCCGATGCCGTTGTTCAGGTTGAAGCCGATCTGTGCCAGCACGTCAGCGTGCTTGGCCAGTGCTTCTTTGTAGAACTCGGCAACGATCTGGCCGAACATGATCGGGTCGGAGACCTTCATCATGGTGGCTTTGAGGTGAACCGACAGCAGCACGCCCTTGGCTTTGGCGTCTTCGATCTCGGCAGCGATGAAGCTGCGCAGAGCGTTTTTGCTCATGACCGCGCAATCGAGGATCTCACCGGCTTGCACGGTGGTCTTTTCTTTCAGGACGGTGGTGGTGCCGTCCTGGGCGATCAGTTCGATTTTGACGGCATCAGCGGCGTCGATCAGGGCCGCTTTTTCGCTGCCGTAGAAATCGCCGGTGCTCATGTGCGCGATGTGGGACTTGGAGTCTTTGGCCCAGGCGCCCATTTTGTGCGGGTGCTTGCGCGCGTAATTCTTGACCGACAGCGGAGCACGACGATCGGAGTTGCCTTCGCGCAGGACCGGGTTGACGGCGCTGCCCTTGATCTTGTCGTAGCGCGACCTGGCGAGTTTGTCGGCGTCGCTGGTCACGGTTTCCGGGTAGTCCGGCACTGCGAAGCCCTGGGCTTGCAGTTCCTTGATCGCGGCTTGCAGTTGCGGAACCGAGGCGCTGATGTTCGGCAGCTTGATGATGTTGGCTTCAGGCGTAACGGCCAGGTCGCCCAGTTCGGCGAGGTGGTCGGCTACGGCCTTGTCACCCAGTTGCTCGGGGAAGCTGGCCAGGATGCGCCCTGCAAGAGAGATATCGCGGGTTTCCACGGCGATATCAGCGGAGGCGGTGAAGGCCTCTACGATAGGCAACAGTGAATAGGTGGCGAGGGCGGGGGCTTCGTCGGTGAAGGTATAGATGATCTTCGAGCGGGTGGGCATATTCGGATTAACTCTCTCTTCTTTGCTAAAGCGTGCGCAGAAAAACTCGAGGGGCGCCGGGTAAGCGCGTTCGTTCAAAGTCATCCATGAGCCGAATGTCGAGATTTGTGCGCGGTGATGTTGGGTGCATCAGTCGAGCGTCAAGCGGGTGGATTGCGGTAACAATCCTGCTTTTTCGGGCCCCAAGCCTTGTAGTTGAAAGGTCGGCCGTCGTGACTCTATGGTCAGCGGGCGGCATTATACATAGGTAGCTGGCAATCTGCCGATGGTTCATACACAACGAATGTCGTCCATTGGTCTAAAGGTCGCAGGGGAGTACGGGGCGTAGAGTCTCGCACCGTGCTTGAGTTTGGCGCTTTTCCCTTTTCTTTCAGGCTTGTAGATCCCGCGCCGCGCAGCTTTGCGGCAGATGGATGGAACATAGGGTTTGCGCGCCGAATTAACTGGGGTACGCTCGAACCAAGCCAGATGTTCAATCCAAACAATGGAGTTCAGCATGGGATACAAGAAGATTCAGGTTCCAGCCGTCGGCGAAAAAATCACCGTCAATGCGGACCATTCTCTCAATGTTCCTAACAACCCGATCATCCCCTTCATCGAAGGCGATGGTATTGGCGTTGATATCAGCCCGGTCATGATCAAGGTTGTCGATGCTGCTGTGAAAAAGGCTTACGGCGGCGAGCGCAAAATTTCCTGGATGGAAGTCTACGCCGGGGAAAAAGCGACTCAGGTTTACGATCAGGACACCTGGCTACCCCAGGAAACCCTGGACGCGGTCAAGGATTACGTGGTTTCCATCAAGGGCCCTCTGACCACCCCGGTCGGCGGCGGCATCCGTTCCCTGAACGTGGCCCTGCGTCAGCAACTCGACCTTTACGTTTGCCTGCGCCCGGTGCGCTGGTTCGAAGGCGTGCCTAGCCCGGTCAAGAAGCCAGGCGACGTCGACATGACCATCTTCCGCGAAAACTCGGAAGACATTTATGCCGGTATCGAATGGAAGGCCGGTTCGCCGGAAGCCACCAAGGTCATCAAGTTCCTCAAAGAAGAAATGGGCGTCACCAAGATCCGTTTCGACGAAAACTGCGGCATCGGCGTCAAGCCGGTTTCGCTGCAAGGCACCAAGCGTCTGGCGCGCAAGGCCCTGCAGTATGTGGTCGATAACGACCGCGACTCGCTGACCATCGTGCACAAAGGCAACATCATGAAGTTCACCGAAGGTGCCTTCAAGGAATGGGCCTACGAAGTGGCGGCTGAAGAATTCGGCGCGACCCTGCTCGACGGCGGTCCGTGGATGCAGTTCAAGAACCCGAAAACCGGCAAGAACGTCATCGTCAAGGATGCCATCGCCGACGCCATGCTCCAGCAGATCCTGCTGCGCCCGGCCGAGTACGATGTGATCGCGACCCTGAACCTCAATGGCGACTACCTCTCCGACGCCCTGGCGGCCGAAGTGGGCGGTATCGGTATCGCGCCGGGTGCCAACCTGTCCGACACCATTGCAATGTTCGAAGCGACCCACGGTACTGCGCCTAAATACGCCGGCAAGGACCAGGTCAACCCGGGTTCGCTGATCCTGTCCGCAGAGATGATGCTGCGTCACATGGGCTGGACCGAAGCGGCCGATCTGATCATCAAGGGCACCAATGGCGCGATTTCCGCCAAGACCGTGACCTATGACTTCCACCGTTTGATGGAAGGCGCGAAACTGCTGTCTTCTTCGGCGTTTGGCGATGCGCTGATTTCGCATATGTAAGCGAAGATGTAACAAAAAACCGCCCGACTCAAGCGATTGAGTCGGGCGGTTTTTTATGACTGAATGATTGGTCGCGTCAGTTCATGCGGTTTCTTGAGAGGTGGCGGTGGGGGTGGGCGTCGTGACGACGTTGGCATCGTGGATTTCGATCGCATGCAGGCCCTTGGGGCCCTGGATGATCTCGAATGTCACGGCTTGTCCCGCTTTCAGGGTTCTGTAACCGTCCATCTTGATGGCCGAGTAGTGGGCAAAGAGGTCTTCGCTCTTGCCTTCCTCATTGATGAAGCCGTAACCCTTGGCGTTGTTGAACCATTTGACCTTGCCGCTGACCTTGACACCTGCCATACCCATATCCCTCTGCTACAGACTCCATCACTGGAGTATCATCCAGTACATCCGCAGTCATTTCCTGGAAATAAGGTTGACTCCACGGACCTTTTTTACCCACTGTGGGCTCTATTGGTTGTAACACCGTTTTGCCGATAGTCAAGGTGACCAGGCAGTCGGAGTTGAAATCGACGATGGCCGCCCCCACCACTGTATTCGCACAACTGACGAACCTTTCTTTCCATGCATGCAATCAGCCAGATTCGACTAACATTCAATCAGGATCGCCCGACTCTCCAAAAGGATCGCCCGGAGGAACACGACGACGATTCAGCAGGCATTGCTGTTCAGGAGGCAAAGCCTGCTTTACAGGCGCCGCCGATGTACAAGGTGGTTTTGTTCAACGATGACTACACACCGATGGATTTCGTCGTCGAAGTGCTCGAGGTGTTTTTTAACCTGAATCGCGAGCTGGCGACCAAGGTCATGCTGGCCGTCCACACAGAAGGACGGGCAGTATGTGGAGTGTTTACCCGCGACATCGCCGAGACTAAGGCCATGCAGGTCAACCAGTACGCCAGGGAAAGCCAGCATCCGCTACTCTGTGAAATCGAGAAGGACGGTTAATCGCCGACCACTTGGGTATGAGGTGAAGCTATGTTAAACCGCGAGCTCGAAGTCACCCTCAATCTTGCCTTCAAGGAGGCTCGTTCGAAGCGTCATGAATTCATGACCGTCGAGCACCTCCTGCTGGCCCTATTGGACAATGAGGCTGCCGCCACCGTTTTGCGTGCCTGCGGCGCAAACCTCGACAAACTCAAGCATGATCTGCAGGAGTTCATCGACTCGACCACGCCATTGATCCCCGTCCATGACGAGGATCGTGAAACCCAGCCAACCCTGGGCTTCCAGCGTGTTCTGCAGCGTGCTGTCTTTCACGTACAGAGCTCGGGCAAACGCGAAGTGACTGGCGCCAACGTACTGGTCGCGATCTTCAGTGAGCAAGAGAGTCAGGCAGTGTTCCTGCTGAAACAGCAGAGCGTTGCGCGCATCGATGTCGTCAACTACATCGCCCATGGCATTTCCAAAGTGCCAGGGCACGGCGATCACTCTGAAGGTGAGCAAGATATGCAGGACGACGAGGGCGGTGAGTCTTCTTCTTCAGGCAATCCTCTGGATGCTTATGCCAGCAACCTCAACGAACTCGCGCGCCAGGGTCGTATCGATCCGTTGGTAGGCCGTGAGCTGGAAGTCGAGCGTGTCGCGCAGATCCTGGCGCGTCGGCGCAAGAACAATCCGCTGCTGGTGGGCGAGGCGGGCGTGGGTAAAACCGCGATTGCCGAAGGCCTGGCCAAGCGTATTGTCGACAACCAGGTGCCGGATCTGCTGGCCAACAGCGTGGTGTATTCCCTCGACCTGGGTGCACTGCTGGCCGGAACCAAATACCGCGGCGATTTCGAGAAGCGCTTCAAGGCGCTGCTCAATGAGCTGAAAAAACGTCCGCAGGCGATCTTGTTCATCGACGAAATCCATACCATCATCGGTGCGGGTGCCGCGTCCGGTGGCGTCATGGATGCCTCGAACCTGCTCAAGCCGCTGCTGTCCTCCGGTGATATCCGTTGCATCGGCTCGACCACGTTCCAGGAATTCCGCGGGATCTTCGAGAAGGACCGTGCCTTGGCCCGGCGCTTCCAGAAGGTCGATGTGTCGGAGCCTTCGGTAGAAGACACCATCGGCATCCTGCGCGGCCTGAAAGGTCGGTTCGAAGCGCACCACAACATCGAATACAGCGATGAAGCGTTGCGTGCGGCGGCTGAACTGGCTTCCCGTTATATCAATGACCGGCACATGCCGGACAAGGCCATCGACGTGATCGACGAAGCGGGCGCCTACCAGCGTCTGCAGCCGATCGAGAAACGCGTGAAACGCATCGAAGTGCCTCAGGTCGAGGACATCGTCGCGAAAATCGCGCGGATTCCGCCTAAACACGTCACCAGCTCCGACAAAGAGCTGCTGCGTAACCTTGAGCGTGACCTGAAGCTGACGGTATTTGGCCAGGATGCCGCGATCGACTCGCTGTCGACCGCGATCAAACTGTCCCGTGCCGGCCTCAAGTCGCCTGACAAGCCTGTCGGTTCGTTCCTGTTCGCAGGGCCTACCGGTGTCGGTAAGACCGAAGCGGCGCGTCAGCTGGCCAAGGCGTTGGGCATCGAGCTGGTTCGTTTCGACATGTCCGAGTACATGGAGCGCCACACCGTATCGCGTCTGATCGGTGCGCCTCCAGGCTATGTCGGGTTCGACCAGGGCGGCCTGCTGACCGAAGCCATCACCAAGCAGCCTCACTGCGTGCTGTTGCTCGATGAGATCGAGAAGGCGCATCCGGAAGTCTTCAACCTGCTGTTGCAGGTCATGGACCACGGTACGCTGACCGATAACAACGGGCGCAAGGCGGATTTCCGTAACGTGATCGTCATCATGACGACCAACGCCGGTGCCGAGACTGCAGCTCGCGCTTCGATCGGTTTCACCCATCAGGACCACTCGTCCGATGCGATGGAAGTGATCAAGAAGAGCTTCACGCCAGAGTTCCGCAACCGCCTGGACACCATTATCCAGTTTGGTCGCCTCAGCCATGAGGTTATCAAAAGCGTGGTGGACAAGTTCCTTACCGAGCTTCAGGCGCAGCTGGAAGACAAGCGCGTGCAGCTGGAAGTGACGGATGCGGCACGCAGCTGGCTGGCAGCAGGCGGCTACGACTCGGCAATGGGCGCTCGACCAATGGCGCGTTTGATCCAGGACAAGATCAAGCGTCCGCTGGCCGAAGAGATCCTCTTTGGCGAACTGGCCGACCACGGTGGAGTGGTGCACATCGACCTCAAGGATGGCGAGCTGACCTTCGAGTTCGAAACCACGGCTGAAATGGCCTGACGTTTATCGCAACAAAGCAAAAGGCGCCGAAAGGCGCCTTTTTGCTGTCTGCCAGATATACCCCCCGCTCCCTGTGGGAGCGGGCTTGCTCGCGAAGAGGTCGGCACATCCAACATCCATGCAGGCTGACCCACCGCATTCGCGAGCAAGCCCGCTCCCACATGGGTCTGTTGTGCACCCGCGAATCCCGCGCACACAAAAACGCCCGGCATAAACCGGGCGTCTTGTATTGACTTGATTAACGAGCGCGGTAAGTGATGCGCCCTTTGCTCAAGTCATAGGGCGTCAGCTCGACGCGCACTTTGTCACCGGTAAGAATACGAATGTAGTTCTTGCGCATCTTGCCGGAGATATGCGCGGTTACGACGTGCCCATTTTCCAACTCCACGCGAAACATGGTGTTGGGCAGGGTGTCGACGACAGTGCCTTCCATTTCGAAGCTGTCTTCTTTCGACATGCAGTAAAGCCCTCGGTGTCCAATGAATGGCCCGGTGCAACTGCGCCAGGCAAAAGCGGCGTGCATTGTGCCCGAAAAATGGGGTTTAAGCCAAGGGGTTTAGGGCTTGCTCTAGTTCAGGATGACCCAGCGCTGATTAATCAGCAGTTCGATGGGGCGATATTGAGTCTTGTAGCTCATTTTTTTGCAGTTCTTGATCCAGTAGCCGAGGTAGACCGCTTCCAGTCCCAGTCGCCGGGCCTCGGTGATCTGCCAGAGGATCGCGTAACGCCCCAGGCTGCGACGCTCTTCGTCAGGTTCGTAGAAGGTGTAGACCGCCGACAGGCCATTGGGCAGCAAGTCGGTGACCGCCACTGCCAGCAACCGGCCTTCGAGACGGAATTCATAGAACCGGGAAAACGGCAGGTCCCGGATCAGGAACGTCGAAAACTGATCGCGGCTCGGCGGGTACATGTCGCCATCGGCATGACGCTGCTCGATATAGCGCTGATAGAGGTCGAAATACTCTTCGCTGAACTGGGGCTTGGCCGGACGCACTTGCAGATCGGCATTGCGCTTGAAAATGCGTTTCTGCTGACGATTCGGTGAAAACTGCGCCACAGGAATCCGCGCCGGTACGCACGCATTGCAATTCTGGCAATGGGGCCGGTACAGATGATCGCCGCTGCGACGAAAACCCATTTCCGACAGGTCTGCGTAGACATGCACATCCATGGGCTGGCTAGGGTCGAGGAACAGGGTGGTGGCCTGCTCCTCGGGCAGATAGCTGCAAGAGTGGGGCTGAGTGGCATAGAACTTCAAGCGCGCCAACTCGGTCATGATCAACCCTCGAATAAGCTTTTGATAAGTGTAAGCCACGCGCGCGAAAGTCGCTCAGCAAACCCAGGTGGCGCGGCCGGGTTGGTCCAGGTGCCGCGCCAGGTAGCGGGCGAACTCGCTACGGGGAATCGCCCGCGCGCCAAGGCTGTGCAGATGGTCGGTCGGCATCTGGCAGTCGATCAGCACGAAACCTGAGTCTTCCAGATGTCGCACCAGTGTGGCAAAGCCATATTTGGAGGCATTGTCGGCGCGGCTGAACATCGACTCGCCGAAAAACAATTGCCCCATGGCCAGGCCATACAGCCCGCCGACCAGTTCGCCCTGGTCCCACACTTCCACCGAATGCGCGTAACCACGCCTGTGCAGCTCGAGGTAGGCATCCTGCATCGCTTCGGTGATCCAGGTGCCGTCGGCGTACTCCCGTGGCGCGGCGCAGGCGCGGATGACCGCGGCAAAATCCCGATCGAAGGTCACTTGATAGCGCTGTTGGCGCAGCAGCTTGTTCAGGCTGCGCGAGACATGCAGCTCGTCGGGAAATAACACCGTGCGCGGGTCTGGCGACCACCAGAGTATCGGCTGGCCCTCCGAGAACCATGGAAAACAGCCATGGCGATAAGCCTTGATCAGGCGATCGGCGGACAGGTCGCCGCCCGCCGCCAACAACCCGTTGGGGTCACGCATGGCCTTATCCAGCGGCGGGAAGGTCAGGGTATTGCGTTGTAACCAAGTCAGCATGGCATCCGGGCTTGCAGAAGGGGAGGGCAGTGGTGGGTTGTCAGGCCCACCGTGAAGTGTGCCGTCAAACGGTCGGAATGTCGTCGAGGTATTTCTCTGCGTCCAGTGCGGCCATGCAGCCGGCCCCGGCGGAAGTGACGGCCTGGCGATAAACGTGGTCGGCCACGTCGCCGGCGGCAAACACGCCGGGGATCGCGGTGGCGGTGGCATCGCCTTCGCTGCCGCCCTTGACCAGCAGATAACCGTCACGCATTTCCAGTTGCCCCTGGAACAGGTCGGTATTGGGCTTGTGCCCGATGGCAATGAACACCCCGGCCAGTGGCAATTCGCTGGTTTCGCCGCTATGGCTGTCCCGCAGGCGGGCGCCGGTCACGCCGCTGGCATCGCCCAGCACTTCATCCAGTTGCTGATTCCAGTGCAGGCGGATATTGCCGCTGGCGGCTTTTTCGAAGAGCTTGTCCTGAAGAATCTTCTCGGCGCGCAACTTGTCGCGTCGGTGGATCAGATGGACTTCACTGGCGATGTTCGACAGGTACAGGGCCTCCTCGACCGCCGTATTGCCGCCCCCGACCACCGCGACCACCTGTTTGCGGTAGAAAAAACCGTCGCAGGTCGCGCAGGCCGACACCCCTTTGCCGGCAAAGGCTTCTTCCGAGGGCAGCCCCAGGTATTGGGCCGAGGCGCCGGTGGCGATAATCAGTGCATCGCAAGTGTAAGTACCGCTGTCGCCGGTGAGTTCGAACGGGCGCTGTTGCAACTTGGCCGTGTGGATGTGGTCGTAAACAATCTCTGTGGCAAAGCGTTCGGCGTGTTTTTGCATGCGTTCCATCAGCACCGGGCCGGTGAGTCCTTCGACATCGCCGGGCCAGTTATCGACTTCGACGGTGGTGGTGAGCTGGCCACCTGCCTGTATGCCGGTAATGACAACGGGTTTGAGGTTGGCGCGGGCGGCATAAACGGCCGCGCTGTAACCGGCAGGACCGGAACCCAGAATGATCAGGCGGGAATGCTTAGCTTCGCTCATAAAAACACCTCATAAGCCTTTGTCACAAAAGAGAATGCATGCTCAAATTGAACCGCATGCAAGTCCCGTTGACTATGCTATACCCGGGATTGCAAGCATGGCATCGGACGAACAAACCCGTACAATGCCTGCTGTCGGCGTGCTTGTAACAAAATAAGCATTGCGAGCCGTGTTTAAAAAAACCGGCGTGCAGTGTTAAAAGTAGTCCCAGTTACGCCTGTTAACTTTTTTACCTGCCTGGATCGGGCAGTTTTTATAGTCACTCCACAGATGGACGCGCCATGGGCGCAGGAAAAGAAGCGTTTTGAAGAAATCCACCGCAGCACCTAAACCAGCCGTCGTTCCGCTCTGGCGCCAGCAATTGCACTACCGACTCAAGGAAGGTGCGTTGATCGCCGTCGGTGCCTTGTGCCTGTTCCTGATGATGGCCTTGCTGACCTATGGCAAGGACGATCCGGGCTGGAGCCACAACAGCAAGATCGACGACGTGCAGAACTTCGGCGGTCCGGCCGGCTCCTACAGCGCCGATATCCTGTTCATGGTGCTGGGTTACTTCGCCTACATCTTCCCGCTGCTGCTGGCGGTCAAGGCCTGGCAGATCTTCCGTCAGCGCCACCAGCCATGGGAATGGAGCGGCTGGCTGTTCTCCTGGCGCCTGATCGGCCTGGTGTTCCTGGTGTTGTCCGGCGCGGCCCTGGCCCATATCCATTTTCACGCGGCGACCGGTCTGCCAGCCGGCGCTGGCGGCGCGTTGGGCGAAAGCCTCGGCGACGTGGCCAGGAATGCGTTGAACATCCAGGGCAGCACCTTGCTGCTCATCGCCCTGTTCCTGTTCGGCCTGACGGTGTTCACCGACCTGTCGTGGTTCAAGGTGATGGACGTCACCGGCAAGATCACCCTTGACCTGTTCGAACTGTTCCAGGGCGCGGCCAACCGCTGGTGGGCCGCCCGTGTCGAGCGCAAGCAGCTGGTCGCGCAATTGCGTGAAGTCGACGAGCGCGTGCATGACGTGGTCGCGCCGAGCGTCACCGACAAGCGCGAGCAGGCCAAGGTCAAGGAACGCCTGATCGAGCGCGAACAAGCCCTCAGCAAGCATATGTCGGACCGCGAGAAGCAGGTGCCGCCGGTCATCGCGCCAGCGCCGCCCAAGCCTGCAGCGCCCAGCAAACGCGTGGAAAAAGAGAAGCAGGCGCCGCTGTTCGTCGACAGCGCGGTCGAGGGCACCTTGCCGCCGATTTCGATTCTCGACCCTGCGGAAAAGAAACAACTCAATTATTCGCCTGAGTCCCTGGCCGCGGTGGGCCATTTGCTGGAAATCAAGCTCAAGGAATTCGGCGTCGAAGTCTCGGTGGATTCGATCCACCCGGGCCCGGTCATTACCCGTTACGAAATCCAGCCAGCGGCCGGCGTCAAGGTCAGCCGCATCTCCAACCTGGCCAAAGACCTGGCCCGTTCCCTGGCCGTGACCAGCGTGCGGGTGGTGGAAGTGATTCCGGGCAAGACCACCGTCGGTATCGAAATTCCCAATGAAGACCGGCAGATCGTGCGCTTCTCCGAAGTGCTGTCGACCCCTGAGTACGATAATTTCAAGTCGCCGGTCACCCTGGCCCTGGGCCACGATATCGGCGGCAAGCCGGTGATCACCGACCTGGCGAAAATGCCGCACTTGCTGGTGGCCGGTACCACCGGTTCCGGTAAGTCCGTGGGTGTGAACGCGATGATCCTGTCGATCCTGTTCAAATCCGGCCCGGAAGACGCCAAGCTGATCATGATCGACCCGAAAATGCTCGAACTGTCGATCTACGAAGGCATTCCGCACCTGCTGTGCCCGGTCGTGACCGACATGAAGGATGCGGCCAACGCCCTGCGCTGGAGCGTGGCGGAGATGGAGCGTCGCTACAAACTGATGGCGAAGATGGGCGTGCGCAACTTGTCGGGCTTCAATGCCAAGGTCAAGGAAGCCCAAGACGCCGGCGAGCCGCTGACCGATCCGTTGTACAAGCGCGAAAGCATTCACGACGAAGCGCCGCTGCTGACCAAGCTGCCGACCATTGTCGTGGTGGTCGACGAATTCGCCGACATGATGATGATCGTCGGCAAGAAGGTTGAAGAACTGATCGCCCGTATCGCCCAGAAGGCCCGTGCCGCCGGTATCCACTTGATCCTCGCAACCCAGCGTCCGTCGGTCGACGTGATCACCGGTCTGATCAAGGCGAACATCCCGACGCGCATGGCGTTCCAGGTATCGAGCAAGATCGACTCGCGAACCATCATCGACCAGGGCGGCGCCGAACAGCTGCTGGGTCACGGTGACATGCTCTACATGCCACCGGGCACCAGCCTGCCGATCCGTGTCCACGGTGCCTTCGTCTCCGATGAAGAGGTTCATCGGGTGGTTGAAGCCTGGAAACTGCGCGGTGCGCCGGAATACAACGACGAGATCCTCGCCGGTGTCGAAGAGCCGGGTAGCGGTTTCGAAGGCGGCAGCGGTGGTGGTGACGATGATGCCGAAACCGATGCGCTTTACGACGAAGCGGTGCAATTCGTCCTGGAAAGCCGTCGTGCGTCCATTTCCGCGGTCCAGCGCAAGCTGAAAATCGGCTACAACCGCGCCGCGCGCATGATCGAAGCCATGGAAATGGCCGGGGTCGTGACGTCGATGAACACCAACGGTTCCCGTGAAGTCCTGGCACCTGGCCCGGTGCGCGAGTGATTTGAATATGCCCCTGAATTAAAAAGCGCTGGGCGCAGGAATGCGCCTCGCACTCCCCACGAATATCAAGAGGACTCCCATGCGTCTTATCCGCATGCTGTTGCTGCCGGTTCTGGCTTTGACCACGCTCTCGGCCCACGCCGATGACAAGGACGTGGCACGCCTGACCCAATTGCTGGAAAAATCCCAGACCCTGACCGCACGTTTCTCCCAGCTGACCCTCGATGGTGGCGGCACCCAGTTGCAGGAAACGGCCGGTGAAATGTCGTTGCAGCGCCCGGGCCTGTTCTACTGGCACACCGACGCGCCGGCCGAGCAAACCATGGTCTCTGACGGCAAGAAGGTGACCCTGTGGGACCCGGACCTGGAACAGGTCACCATCAAGACCCTCGACCTGCGCCTGACCCAGACCCCGGCACTGCTGCTGTCCGGTGACGTGTCCAAGATCAGCCAGAGCTTCGACATCAGTGCCAAGGAAGCCGGTGGCGTGATCGACTTCACCCTGAAGCCGAAAACCAAGGACACCCTGTTCGACAGCCTGCGCCTGTCGTTCCGCAACGGCCTGGTCAATGATATGCAACTGATCGACAGCGTCGGTCAGCGTACCAACATCCTGTTCACCGGCGTGAAAGCCAACGAGCCGATCGCGGCGTCCAAGTTCAAGTTTGTGATCCCTAAAGGGGCGGACGTCATTCAGGAGTAAGACGCAGAACCTGTGGGAGCGGGCTTGTGTGGCGAGGGAGCTTGCTCCCGCTGGACTGCGCAGCAGTCCCCTTCTTTTTAGGGATAAGCGGGGGCGCTTCGCGCCCCAGCGGGAGCAAGCTCCCTCGCCACGGGATTTCGCCAGACTTGAGAACTACGTAATAAAGCGAGGTTTCAACCGCACGTGATGGACCTGTTTCGCAGTGCCCCGATTGCTCAGCCCCTGGCCGCCCGTTTGCGTGCGGTCAATCTGGACGAGTACGTCGGTCAGGAACACTTGCTCGCCCGCGGCAAGCCATTGCGCGAAGCCCTGGAGCAGGGTGCCCTGCACTCGATGATTTTCTGGGGGCCGCCGGGTGTGGGCAAGACCACCCTGGCGCGGCTGCTGGCGGAAGTCTCGGATGCACACTTCGAAACGGTCTCGGCGGTACTGGCCGGTGTGAAGGAAATCCGCCAGGCGGTGGAAATCGCCAAACAGCAGGCCGGGCAGTACGGCAAACGCACCATCCTGTTCGTCGACGAAGTGCATCGCTTCAACAAGTCCCAGCAGGATGCGTTCCTGCCGTATGTCGAAGACGGCACGCTGATCTTCATCGGCGCGACCACCGAAAACCCCTCGTTCGAACTCAACAACGCCTTGCTGTCCCGGGCCCGCGTCTACGTGCTCAAAAGCCTCGACGAAGCGGCCCTGCGCAAGCTGGTGCAGCGCGCGCTCGGCGAAGAGCGTGGCCTGGGCAAGCGCCAGCTGACCCTCAGCGATGAAGGCTTCCAGATGCTGCTGTCGGCCGCCGATGGCGATGGCCGCCGGTTGCTCAACCTGCTGGAAAACGCCTCGGACCTGGCCGAAGACAACAGCGAGATCGGCGTCGATCTGCTGCAAAGCCTGTTGGGCGATACCCGTCGCCGTTTCGACAAGGGCGGCGAAGCGTTCTACGACCAGATTTCCGCGCTGCATAAATCGGTGCGCGGCTCGAATCCCGACGGTGCCTTGTACTGGTTCGCGCGGATGATCGACGGCGGTTGCGATCCGTTGTACCTGGCCCGGCGCGTGGTGCGCATGGCCAGCGAGGACATCGGCAACGCCGACCCGCGCGCCCTGAGCCTGTGCCTGGCCGCGTGGGAAGTGCAGGAGCGCCTCGGCAGCCCCGAAGGCGAGTTGGCGGTGGCCCAGGCCATCACCTATCTGGCATGCGCGCCAAAAAGCAACGCGGTGTACATGGGCTTCAAGGCCGCGATGCGCAGCGCCACCGAACACGGTTCGCTGGAAGTGCCGCTGCACCTGCGTAATGCGCCGACCAAGCTGATGAAACAGCTGGGTTATGGCGACGAATACCGTTACGCCCACGATGAACCGGACGCTTACGCCGCCGGCGAAGACTACTTCCCGCAAGAACTCGAGCCGCAACCCTTCTATCAGCCGGTGCCCCGGGGCCTGGAGCTGAAGATCGGCGAGAAACTCAATCACCTCGCGCAACTGGACCGACTCAGCCCCCGGCAGCGGAGAAAATAGTGCTCCCATTGATCGTCGCGGTTTCCCTGGGTGGTGTCGCCGGCACGCTGTTGCGCTTCGCCACCGGTAACTGGATCAACGCTAATTGGCCGCGGCACTTCTATACCGCGACGCTGGCCGTTAATATCGTGGGCTGTCTGCTGATCGGCGTTCTATACGGTCTGTTTTTGATACGCCCGGAGGTGCCCATCGAGGTGCGCGCCGGGTTGATGGTCGGCTTCCTCGGGGGGCTGACGACTTTTTCATCCTTTTCACTGGATACGGTGCGCCTGCTGGAAACCGGGCAAATGCCGCTGGCCATAGGCTATGCGGCGATCAGCGTATTCGGCGGGCTGCTTGCCACCTGGGCCGGCCTGTCCTTGACCAAACTTTGATAAACGAGAAACCGACATGCTCGATTCCAAACTGTTACGTAGCAACCTTCAGGACGTAGCGGACCGCCTGGCATCCCGTGGCTACACCCTGGATGTCGCGCGCATCGAAGCGCTGGAAGAACAGCGCAAGACCGTCCAGACCCGCACCGAAGCACTGCAGGCTGAACGTAATGCGCGCTCCAAGTCCATCGGTCAGGCCAAGCAGCGCGGTGAAGACATCGCGCCGCTGATGGCCGACGTCGAGCGCATGGCGAACGAATTGAGTGCCGGTAAAGTCGAGCTGGACGCGATCCAGACCGATCTGGACTCGATCCTGCTCGGCATTCCCAACCTGCCCCACGAATCGGTGCCGATCGGCGACGACGAAGAAGGCAACGTTGAAGTGCGCCGCTGGGGCACGCCGAAGGCTTTCGATTTCCCGGTTCAGGACCACGTCGCCCTGGGCGAGAAATTCGGCTGGCTGGACTTCGAAACCGCCGCCAAGCTGTCCGGCGCGCGTTTCGCCCTGCTGCGCGGCCCGATCGCCCGTCTGCACCGCGCCCTGGCGCAGTTCATGATCAACCTGCACACCAGCGAACACGGCTACGAAGAGGCCTACACGCCTTATCTGGTCCAGGCACCGGCCCTGCAAGGCACCGGTCAGCTGCCGAAGTTCGAAGAAGACTTGTTCAAGATCGCTCGCGAAGGCGAAGCCGATCTGTACCTGATCCCGACTGCCGAAGTGTCGCTGACCAACATCGTCGCTGGCGAAATCGTCGACTCGAAACTGCTGCCGATCAAGTTCGTCGCCCACACGCCATGCTTTCGCAGTGAAGCCGGTGCGTCGGGTCGTGACACCCGCGGCATGATCCGCCAGCACCAGTTCGACAAGGTCGAGATGGTGCAGATCGTTGAGCCGTCGACTTCGATGGACGCGCTGGAAGGCCTGACCGCCAACGCCGAGAAAGTCTTGCAACTGCTGGAACTGCCTTACCGCACCCTGGCGCTGTGCACCGGCGACATGGGCTTCAGCGCGGTCAAGACCTACGACCTGGAAGTGTGGATCCCGAGCCAGGACAAGTACCGCGAGATTTCCTCGTGCTCCAACTGCGGCGATTTCCAGGCCCGTCGGATGCAAGCGCGTTTCCGTAACCCGGAAACCGGCAAGCCTGAGCTGGTTCACACCTTGAACGGTTCCGGCCTGGCAGTCGGTCGTACCCTGGTGGCGGTGCTGGAAAACTACCAGCAGGCCGACGGTTCGATCCGTGTGCCTGAGGTGCTGAAACCGTACATGGGTGGCATCGAGGTCATCGGCTAAATGGACTATCTGCCGCTGTTTCATAACCTTCGCGGCAGTCGTGTGTTGGTCGTCGGCGGCGGGGAAATTGCCTTGCGCAAATCCCGCCTGCTGGCCGAAGCCGGTGCGCTGCTGCGGGTGGTCGCGCCCGATATCGAACCGCAACTGCGCGAACTGGTGGCCGGCAGCGGTGGCGAATGCCTGTTGCGCGGTTACCTCGACAGCGATCTGGACGGTTGCGGGCTGATCATCGCCGCCACCGATGACGAACCGCTCAACGCACAAGTGTCCGCCGATGCCCATCGGCGTTGCGTGCCGGTCAACGTGGTGGATGCGCCAGCCCTGTGCAGCGTGATCTTCCCGGCGATCGTCGACCGTTCGCCGTTGATCATCGCGGTGTCCAGCGGCGGCGATGCGCCGGTGCTCGCGCGGTTGATCCGGGCCAAGCTGGAAACCTGGATTCCTTCCACTTACGGGCAACTGGCCGGTCTGGCGGCGCGTTTTCGCAGCCAGGTCAAAGGCCTGTTCCCGGATGTGCAGCAGCGTCGGGCGTTCTGGGAAGACGTGTTCCAGGGCCCGATTGCCGACCGCCAACTGGCCGGGCAGGGCGCCGAAGCCGAGCGCTTGATGCTGGCGAAGATCAGCGGTGAAGCACCTGTAGCCACTGGCGAAGTGTATCTGGTGGGCGCCGGGCCGGGTGATCCCGACCTGCTGACCTTCCGCGCCTTGCGCCTGATGCAGCAAGCCGATGTGGTGCTGTATGACCGTTTGGTGGCGCCGGCGATCCTCGATTTGTGCCGTCGCGATGCCGAGCGTATCTACGTCGGCAAGCGTCGCGCCGATCACGCGGTACCCCAGGATCAGATCAACCAGCGCTTGGTGGATTTGGCCAGGCAGGGCAAGCGAGTGGTGCGTCTGAAGGGCGGCGATCCGTTCATCTTCGGCCGCGGTGGTGAAGAAATCGAAGAACTGGCGGCCCATGGCATCCCGTTCCAGGTCGTACCGGGAATCACGGCGGCCAGTGGTTGTGCGGCGTATGCCGGGATTCCGCTGACCCATCGCGATTACGCACAGTCGGTACGGTTCGTCACCGGGCACCTCAAGGACGGTTCCACGGATTTGCCCTGGGCCGACCTGGTCGCGCCGGCACAGACCCTGGTGTTCTACATGGGGTTGGTGGGCTTGCCGATCATCTGCGAGCAGTTGATCAAGCATGGCCGCGCGGCGGATACCCCGGCGGCTCTGATTCAGCAGGGCACGACGGTGAATCAGCGGGTGTTTACCGGTACGTTGGCGGATTTGCCACAGCTGGTGGCGGAGCATGAAGTGCATGCGCCGACGCTGGTGATTGTCGGGGAAGTGGTGCAACTGCGCGAGAAACTGGCGTGGTTTGAAGGGGCTCAGGGGCAGGTTTAGAAACCGCGTCGGTCCCATCGCTAGCAGGCTAGCTCCCACAGGGGATTTGTGAACGACACAAATCCAGTGTGGGAGCTAGCCTGCTAGCGATTGGGGCCCTCAAAAACGGCACAAACCTCAGGCCTTGCGCCAAACCCCTTTCCCACTCAACCGCTCCCGATCATGGGCCAAGGTGAAATCCTGCGCCGGCCCTTTCGGCACAATCCCTGTCGGATTAATGGTCTTGTGACTGCCATAGTAGTGATGCTTGATGTGCTGAAAATCCACCGTCCCGGCAATCCCCGGCCACTGGTAAATCTCCCGCAGCCAGTTCGACAGATTCGGATAATCGGCAATCCGCCGCAGATTGCACTTGAAGTGCCCGTAATACACCGCGTCAAAGCGAATCATCGTCGTGAACAGCCGGATGTCCGCTTCCGTCAGGTATTCACCCGTCAGGTAACGATTGGCGCCCAGCAACTGCTCCAGTCGATCCAGTTCGGCAAATAATTCATCGAACGCCTGTTCATACGCCTGCTGCGACGTGGCAAACCCGGCACGGTACACGCCGTTGTTCACCGCTGGATAAACCCGCTCGTTCAACGCATCGATCTCGCTGCGCAACGGTGCCGGGTAGAGATCCAGGTCATTGCCGGTCAAATCATCAAACGCGCTGTTGAACATGCGGATGATCTCCGCCGATTCATTGTTGACGATGCGATTCTGCTGTTTGTCCCAGAGCACCGGCACCGTGACGCGGCCGGTGTAGTCAGCAGTGTCGGCGGTATAGCGCTGGTGCATGAAGTCGAAGTGATCGAGTTTGTCGCCGCTGGAGCCCAGGTCCTGGTCGAAGGTCCAGCCGTTTTCCAGCATCAGCCAACTGACCACGGACACGTCGATCAGGCTTTCCAGGCCTTTGAGTTTGCGTAGGATCAGCGTGCGATGCGCCCAGGGACAGGCGAGGGACACGTAGAGGTGATAGCGCCCGGCTTCGGCCGCAAAACCACCGACACCCGTAGGGCCTGGCTTGCCATCGGCCGTTAGCCAATGGCGGCGTTGCGCCTGTTCACGCTGGAACGCGCCGTCCTTGCTGCTTTCATACCACTGGTCGTGCCAGCGGCCTTCGACTAACAAACCCATTTCCAGACTCCTCGAGCAATAAGCGTTGGAGAGGAGTCTATTCGGATAGGTTCGAACAAATAGCGCAAAGGTTGGGCAGATATGATCGATTAAATCGATCTGTCCCGCGCATCCCAATACTGCTGGGCGGTCTCGAAGGCTTGTTCACGGCTCTGGCCAAGGCCGCGCAAGGCCAGGGCCATGGTCGAAACCAGGGCCATTTGCGGGTAACTGTCGACCACGTCGCCGCGCCAGACGGCTTTCAAATGTTCGGGGTCCAGGCTGGCCGGTTTGACGTGGCGCTGGGCCGACCGTTGCGGCCATTCCTCGTCCCAGCTGGCGCCACCGGTGGTGCCGTACAAGTGGCTGTCGGCGTCGGGGTTGATCTCGATTTCCCCGCCATCGCCCTTGACCACGATCGCGGTGTCGCCGAGCAGGCCGCTGGCATCGCGATGCACCGCCTGGTAGCCCGGGTGGAAAATGCTTTGCAGGCCACAGCGAGCGCCCAGCGGGTTGAGGATCCGCGCCAGGGAGTGGATCGGCGAACGCAGGCCCAGGGTATTGCGCAGATCGATCATGCGTTGCAGCTGCGGTGCCCAATCCATCAGCGGCATGAACGCCAGGCCGCCGTTATCGAGTGCCGAGCCGACCTGCTGCCAGTTGCGGCACAACGGGATCTGCAAAGTTGCGAGCAACTGTTCGCTGTACAGCCGACCCGCCGTGTGCGCGCCGCCACCGTGCATGAAGATCCGCACACCATTTTGCGCCAGGCACTTGGCGGCCAGCAGATACCACGGCAGATGACGTTTCTTGCCGGCGTAGGTCGGCCAGTCCAGATCGACATTCAACGCCGGTGCCTGCAAGCGTGCACGCAAGGCTTCGGTAAAGCCGGCCATCTCCTCCGCGCTTTCTTCCTTGTGCCGTAGCAGCATAAGGAATGCGCCGAGCTGGGTGTCCTCGACCTTGTCGTCGAGCACCATGCCCATGGCCTCGCGGGCCTCTACCCGGGTCAGGTCGCGGGCGCCACGCTTGCCTTTGCCGAGGATGCGCACGAACTGGGCGAACGGGTGTTCGGCGGGCGTTTCGAGGGTCAGCGCTGGGTAGTCGGTCATAAGCAATTCGTCGGTTTGGGCAGGCCCGCCAGTTTCGCGGCGAGTTTGGCAGGGGTGCCTTTGAACAGTCGGTTAAGGTGCAGGCTGTTGCCTTTTTCCGGGCCGAGCTTCAATGCGGTGTATTTGATCAGCGGCCGGGTGGCCGGGGACAGCTGGAATTCGCTGTAGAAACTGCGCAGCAATTCGAGAATCTCCCAGTGTTCCGGGCTCAACTCGATGTCTTCCGCGGCGGCGAGGGCGCTGGCGACCTCAAGGGACCAGTCGCTCAGTTCGACCAGGAACCCGTCCTTGTCCAGCTCGATGGCGCGGGCGCCGACCGTCAGGGCATTCATAGCCAACTGTTGACCTTGTCGTAGTGAATCGATAGTTCGACGAAGGCCGGGTAATCGATGGCCTTGGCCCAGTCCGGGATTTGCAGGGATCGAGCCTGGGCATCCTCGGCCAGCACGAACAATTTCAGGCTGCGGGCATTCAGCGCGGTGAACGGCGCAGTGCCGGGCTGCAAGCCATAGACCGCGTCGCCGCTCAGCAGCAGCGCATCCTCAGCGCCGATCACGCGCAGGCAACTGCCCAGGCGATCGTCGCCGAACGGGGAATGAGACAACACATGCAAAGTCGACATCAGAGAGTGATCACCTGGTGGTAACGGTCAATAAGGGCGGTGATTTCGCTGGCGGTCAGCACCCGGGCTTCTTCGAGCGATAACGCCTTGGGGTCCAGGCCGCGTTCGGCCGCGCTGTCGCCACAGACGAACAGGTCTTCGACACCGAACATCGGCAGGGCCTGCAGGTTGGCACTCAGGTCTTTTTGTTGCAGGGCTTTGGCGTCCTGTTTCGCGGCGAGCTGGAACACGCCGTCGTCGAGAAACAGCAGGCCGATCGGCAGATCGAACGCACCGCCGGCCAGGACGATGTCCAGCGCTTCGCGCGCACTCGGCCCGGACCAGGGGGACTGACGGCTGATAATCAGCAAGGATCTGGGCATTTCACGCGCCTCCGAAACAGATCAGGCGGTCGGCATCCTGCACGGCGTCGTGCAACTGGCCCAGACCGGACAATTCCCATGGCGCTGCGACGGCAACCGCTTCGCGCTGATAACGCCCGGCTTCTTCGGCGTTCAATACGCCACGGCGCAGGGCGGCGGCAATGCACACTACGCCATCGAGCTGATGTTCAGAGACGAAGTTGCGCCATTGTTTGGGCAGGTCCTGCTCATCCTGCGGCGTGACTACGCTACCGGAGGCGTTATAGACGCCGTCCTGGTAGAAAAACAGCCGGACAATCTCATGCCCGCCGGCCAACGCGGCCTGGGCGAACAGCAAGGCGCGGCGCGAGGAGGGCGCGTGGGCGGCGGAAAACAGCGCGATGGCGAACTTCATGACGGACTCGATCAGCGAAACTGCGGCCATGATAAAGCTTTATCGGCGGGGCGGCGAAGGGGGTTTTCGGGGAGACCGAGTCACCCCCTTCGCGAGCAGGCTCGCTCCCACAAGGAATTTGTGTCCTGCATGACTTGAAATCCACCACAGAACCCTGTGGGAGCGAGCCTGCTCGCGAAAGCGGCCTGAAAGGCGACATCTATGTTAAATGTGATGACCCGATCAGCGCGGCATGTACCCCAACTGCCACCGCCGCGGAATCTTCAGCGACAGCAACCCGATCGCCCCCGCCAGCAACCCGCTGACAAACAACGCCCTGAGCCCCAGATGATGCTCCAGCACCGCACCCAGCACCGCGCCGGCAAACATCCCGGTCCAGGGGATCAACTGCACCCGCCAGCCATTGCGTCGTTCGCCCAGCATCCAGCGCCCCAGGCCGCGACCGAAACGCGACAGGGCGCCGGTGACATAGGTCAGGCCGACCGGCAGGCCGTTCACTTCTTCCACCGCGGCATTGAGCATGCCCATGGCGATGATCGCCGCCAGCAGTGCCGGTAATTGCTGGTCATAAGGCCAGGCGGCGGAACCGCAGAGCAGGGTGGCGATGCACAACAGCAAGGGCAGCGCCCGCCGCCCGCCAAGGCGGCTGACGACGATGCCCAGGGCGTTGCCGAGTATGAAGGTGGTGACCAGTATCAGCAGGCGCAGGGTCAGGCCCATGTCGCCGTCGCTGATGGCCACGGCGAGACGGGTGGTGTTGCCGCTCATGAACGAGACGAAGTCGCCGCTGGCCATGAAGCCGATGGCGTCGGTCATGCCGGCAAGGACCGAGAGTGCGGCCACCAGGGACATGCCGATACGTCCGCGCCATTTCTGGATATGCAGATGCCCCGGGCTGGCTCGGGAAGTCGAGAGGGATGGCAGCATCGGCGAAGGTCTTCCTCAGGCAGCGACCGTCAGGGTCACTTGGTCAATCCATATAACTCGCAATATTCCAGCCAGTCCATCCCGGCCATCTCGGCCACTTCCTTGTGCACTTCCATGCGTTGCGCCCGGTAGTCCTCAGGCGTGGCGGCGGTCAGCTGCAGGGTCAGTTCCCAGGCAAACAACCCGAGACGCTCGGCTTCGGCCTCGAAGGCTTCATGCAGGCGCTCGTCGCGGTACTGTGCCTGGGTCTCGCCCTTGGCCTGGGCCAGCAGCGGGTTGAGGTTGTCGAGTTCGGCGCGCAGTTCGGGGCGCTCATCGAGAAACGTGTTCAGCGCCTGTTCGTGTTGCTGTTCGGTTGCCGCCATGGTCGCTCCTTGGGAATGGATTACGAGGTCTGCTTCTTGCTCGCCTTGGCTGCTGCCGCCAGGCATTCGAGGGCAAACTGCTCGGGATACGTCATCTGGATCGGCGTGGTTTCGCCCTTGACGGTTCTTTCGCCGTCGAGGATGTAGCGAATCCGCTTGTCGGTGACGCCGATTCGCTTGGCGATCCAGGAAGGCGTCTGGCCGATCTGGCTGATCAGCTTGTCGGCATATTCAGCGGTCGGTTTGTAGTATTCGGCGTTGGGTGTCATTTGGCTTTCCGGAAAAATGTGCGTTGCAGCGTTAATGGCGCGACAGGGTGCGCGAATCATCACGCGGTGTCGCGGTATAAATGAAGTAAAGCAGAACGATACGCCGTGCCACGGTGATACAGTCCGCTTTTTCTTGATGAGCGAACGCAATGCGAATTCTGATGGTGGCGCTGGCCGTATCCTTGCTGGCCGGATGCGCGGGCTCGGTGATGAACGATGCCCGCACTGGAACCCCGTACAAGACCCTGACCTCGAACAAGCCGGAAAAAGTCGTCGCCCAGTGCGTCCAGTTTTCCTGGCAGGACGAGGCGGTGTTCGGGGTCGATGCCGGTGCGTATCTGCAGCCGGGCAAGAAGGGCGGGTCCACTGTCTACACGCGCTCGGTGGAGTCCTTTGTGGACGTGACGACCGATGCATCCGGCACGCAGTTGAGTTACTACGCGCAGAAAGATGACTTTGTCGCCAAGCGCCGTCTGGCGGCGTTGGCGACCTGTCTCTGACCTTACAGGCAACGCACATCCCCTGTGGGAGCGAGCCTGCTCGCGAAAGCGGTTTTTCATTCAACATTGATGTTGACTGACCCGCCGCATTCGCGAGCAGGCTCGCTCCCACAGTTGTCCGGTGCCGATCACATGATCGGGGCTGTCTCTACAGGGGCTATGCGAGACGCTTCTGGAAAAAGAAGCGCTTATGCCCCGGCGGGTAGTCAGCGATCTGCCCCAATTCGCTGTAGCCCAGCTTCCTGTAGAACTCCGGCGCCTGGAAGTCGAAGGTGTCGAGCCAGACCCCGATGCATGCCTTCTCCCGCGCCAGGTCTTCGGCCATCAGCATCAGCTTCGTGCCCATGCCTGACCCTCGGGCCTGTTCCGGCACCGACAGCAACTCGACGTACAACCATTTGAAAAAAACCCGGCCATACAGACCGCCAAGAATCTCGCCGTTTTCGTCGCGGACCAGCAAGGCGATCGGCTCCGGGACAGTGGCACCGGCCTTGGCCGCGTTGTAGGCGCGCAACGGCAGGAGGAGCGCCTGACGCTCTTCATCCGTGGGGTTTTGCGACTGTTCGATCCGCAGGTTCATCAGCTATTTCCTTATGGCCAGGGTGAAAAACAATCCCAAGCCTATCGCGCTACCCGGTCGTTGTTCCAGTCCTCCGGTGGAACCGTCGCACGCGGGCAGGTGTCTAGCCTAGACAGCGTCATTCCAGAGCGCAGCCTATGAGGACAACCCGTGAATATTTTTGAAGCCTTGCGTGAAAGCCACGAACGCCAACGCACCTACGCCGATGCGCTGATCCAGACCAGCGGCGACACCCCGGAGCGGGTCGAGGCCTACAAGCAGCTCAAGTCTGAACTTCAGGCCCACGAAACCGCTGAAGAGCGGCATTTCTACATCCCGCTGATGGAATTCGACAACGGCGTCGACCTCAGCCGCCATGCGATTTCCGAACATCACGAGATGGACGAGATGATGGAAGAACTCGACGAGACCGAGATGTCCAGCCCGGCCTGGCTGGCGACCGCGAAGAAGCTCTCGGAGAAGGTTCATCACCATCTGAAGGAAGAAGAACAGAAGTTCTTCCAGCAAGCCGGCAAGCTGCTCGACGACAAGCAGAAAGAGACGCTGGCAGAGCAGTACCTGAAGGAGTACAAGGCCCAGCTTGTCTGAGGGCGTTTTCGTCTACCATGGGCGCCTTTTGACGAACAAGGGATAGGTTGCATGTCGAACACAGCCGAGCGGGTCAACATCATCGAGTCTCAGGTGTTGTCCCACGACTGGTACCTGCTGAAGAAAATGACCTTCGATTACCGGCGCAACAACGGCGAATGGCAACGCCAGACCCGCGAGGTCTACGACCGTGGCAACGGCGCGGCGATTCTGCTGTTCAATCGTGAACGCAAAACCGTGGTGCTGACCCGGCAGTTCCGCCTGCCGGTGTTCGTCAATGGTCATGATGGGCTGCTGATCGAAGTGGCGGCCGGATTACTTGAAGGGGCCGCGCCTGAAGAACGCATCCGCGATGAAGCGGAAGAGGAAACCGGCTATCGCGTGCACCATGTGCAGAAGGTGTTCGAGGCCTACATGAGCCCGGGCTCGGTAACTGAAAAGCTGCACTTCTTCATCGCCGAGTACGACGCTTCATCGAAAGTCAGCGAGGGTGGCGGGCTGGAGGAGGAGACCGAGGAGCTGGAAGTGCTGGAGTGGTCGTTCGAAGAGGCACTTGCGGCGTTCGATCGCGGGGAGATCTGCGATGCGAAGACCATCATGCTGTTGCAGTATGCGGCGATGAAAAACATTCTCTCAGCGTGAGTCATCCCTGTGGCGAGCGAGCTTGCTCGCGCTGGGCTGCGAAGCGGCCCCAAAATCTCCAGCCTTACTCGGGATTTTGCCAGTGCTGCGCACTGGAGCGGGAGCAAGCTCCCTCGCCACAAAGGGTTGGTTAACTTGAAAACAAGTCGTCCATCCTATTGATCCCCGACCACTCGCATCCTTCCAGCGTCAATAACCACTCCTTGGCCTCAAGCCCCCCGGCAAACCCCGTCAGCTTCCCCGACGCACCAATCACCCGATGACAGGGCGCCACAATCGAAATCGGATTCTTGCCATTCGCCGCACCCACCGCCCGCACTGCACTGGGATTACCGATCTGCACGGCAATCTGGCTATAACTGCGGGTCTCGCCGAACGGAATGGTCAGCAGCGCCGCCCACACCTTCTTCTGAAATTCGGTCCCGACAAAATCCAGCTCCAGCTCGAAACAGTTGCGCGTGCCGGCGAAGTACTCCTTCAGCTGTTGAGCGGTGCGCACGAGGACCGGGTTGTGCGGGTCTTCGCTCATCGGCCCCAGCAGCACCCGGTTCGGCTTGTCGTTTTCCCAGAGAATGGCCGCCAGTCGTGAGCCATTCGCCACCAGCTTCAGCTCGCCGACCGGGGACGCCATGGTCATGCAGGTGTAAGTCATGCAGGCAGACTCCGCAAAAGTGCCGATCAGGGGCCAAGCATACTGCCTCGACGGGGAGGCGCAATACGCAATCCCAGCCATACTGGACTACTGCCATTGAAGCGTTTTCCTACTTAAGAAAAAGAAGAGACCGACTCATGAAGTTCGAACCTTTTGCCAAATCGCTCATTGCGACCTCGTTGGCGCTGAGCTGCCTGATGGCCCACGCCGCCTCCGTGGCCCCGGTTGCCGCCGAAAACGGCATGGTGGTCACCGCCCAGCATCTGGCCAGCCATGTCGGCGTCGATGTGCTCAAGAATGGCGGCAACGCCGTCGATGCCGCGGTCGCGGTGGGGTATGCGCTGGCGGTGGTGTATCCCGCCGCGGGTAACCTCGGCGGCGGTGGCTTCATGACCATTCAACTGGCCGACGGGCGCAAGACCTTCCTCGACTTCCGTGAAAAAGCGCCGCTGGCGGCCACCGCCGACATGTACCTCGACAAGGAAGGCAATGTCATCCCGGACCTCAGTACCCGTGGCCACCTGGCCGTCGGCGTGCCGGGCACCGTGTCCGGCATGGAGCTGGCCCTGCAAAAGTACGGCACCAAACCGCGCAAGGAAGTGATCGCCCCGGCGATCAAGCTCGCTGAAGACGGTTTTGTGCTGGAACAAGGCGATGTCGAATTGCTGGAATACGCAACCGACGTGTTCAAGAAGGACATTAAGGATTCCGGCTCGATCTTCCTGAGTAATGGCGAGCCGATGCAGGTCGGGCAGAGGCTGGTGCAGAAGGACCTGGGCAAAACCCTGCGGGAAATCTCCGAGAAGGGCGCCGACGGTTTCTATAAAGGCTGGGTCGCGGACGCCATCGTCACCTCCAGCCAGGCCAACAAGGGCATCATCGCCCAGGCTGATCTCGACAAGTACAAGACCCGCGAACTGGCGCCGATCGAATGCGATTACCGCGGCTACCACGTGGTTTCGGCGCCACCGCCAAGCTCCGGCGGGGTGGTGATCTGCGAGATCCTGAACATTCTCGAAGGCTACCCGATGAAAGACCTGGGCTACCACTCGGCCCAGGGCATGCACTACCAGATCGAAGCGATGCGTCACGCCTACGTGGACCGCAACAGCTACCTCGGCGACCCGGACTTCGTGAAAAACCCGATCGCCCATCTGCTGGATAAAAACTACGCGACCAAGATCCGCGCCGCCATCGCCCCGCAAAAGGCCGGTGTATCCCGCGAACTCAAACCCGGCGTAGCGCCCCACGAAGGCAGCAACACCACCCACTACTCCATTGTCGACAAGTGGGGCAACGCGGTCTCGGTGACCTACACCTTGAACGACTGGTTCGGCGCCGGCGTCATGGCCAGCAAGACCGGGGTCATTCTCAACGACGAAATGGACGACTTCACCTCGAAAATCGGCGTGCCGAACATGTACGGCCTGGTGCAAGGGGAGGCCAACGCCATCGCCCCCGGCAAGGCACCGCTGTCGTCCATGAGCCCGACCATCGTCACCAAGGATGGCAAAGTGGTGATGGTCGTCGGCACCCCCGGCGGCAGCCGCATCATCACCGCGACCCTGCTGACCATGCTCAACGTGATCGACTACGGCATGAACATCCAGGAAGCGGTCGACGCCCCGCGTTTCCACCAGCAATGGTTGCCGGAAGAGACCAACCTGGAAACCTTCACCACCAGCCCGGACACGGTGAAGATGCTAGAAAGCTGGGGCCACAAGTTTGCCGGTCCCCAGGACGCCAACCACCTGGCGGCGATCCTGGTCGGCGCGCCTTCGCTGGAGGGCAAGCCGGTAGGCAAGAACCGTTTCTACGGGGCGAACGATCCGCGGCGCAATACCGGGTTGTCGCTCGGTTACTGAGGATCGTTTTCAAAAGGGGACGGATCTGTTTTTCCGTTCCCTGAACCCACTGACATCTCAAGGAAGTCACCCATGACCACTGCACTGCTGATCATCGACGTCCAACGTTTGCTGTGCGTCGGCGAGTACGAATGCTTCGAGATCAGTCGTGTCATCGGTCTCATCAACGGCCTGAGCGCCAGGGCACGCGTAGCAGGCATCCCGGTCATCCTGATTCAGCATGAAGAAAAGGGCAGCCTGCTGCAGCAGGGTGGCGAAGGCTGGCAGCTGGCCGAGGCCCTGGAAACGTCACCCCAGGACCTGCGTGTACGAAAAACCACCCGGGATTCTTTTTACCAGACCCCGCTGCTGCAGATGCTGCAACAGTGGGACGTCCAGCGCTTGATCATCTGCGGCCTGCAAACCGACTATTGCGTCAATGCCACCGTGCGCCAGGCACTGAAACTGGGCTATGACGTGGTGCTCGCCGCCGACGCCCATTCCACAGTCGACACCGACAATATGGCCGCCGATGACATCATTGCCGAGCACAATACCCGCCTCGCACGCCTGAGCAGTCCGGTGTCCCGGATCGATGTCATCCCGACCCGGGAAATACGCATCAGGAACCGAAAATCTCGATCAACTCGGTCAGGAATGCACTGACCAGGTCGCGCTGACGCGCCGAATGCCGAACCGCCGCATGAAAGCCAACCTCATAGCGCAGCAGCTCGGGATTCAGCGGATGCAGCTGCCCGAGCTGTTCATGTTTATCCGCATAGTGCTGCGGCAGAAAACCGAGGTGCTGGCCGGAGAGGATGAGCAGGGCGGCGCCGTCCATGCTGTCGGTTAACACCGTCAGACGTTCGATCGCGGCGGGAGCCGGCATTTCCGGCAAGGGGTGGCTGGGCCATACCCAGTCGTAGCGGCTGACATCATCCCGGGTCAGCGCACCCACTTGCTCGAACAGCGGGTGAGACGGAGCGCAATAGGCGATCTGGGTCTCCTGGAACAAAGGGAAGTAATCGATATTGGGCAAGCGGTGCCAGAAATAACCGATCGCCAGATCGATATGGCTGTTGATGATCTTTTCTTCCAGCAGAGATGATGACAGCTCGGTGAAGTGGAAATACAACCCCTCATGTCGGGCCCTTAAACGCGCAATGGCCAAAGCGATTTTCTTGTTGGCCAGCGGATCGATCTGACCGAGCAGGCCGATGTTGATGTTGCCCGAGACTTTGCGATTGATGTGCTGCACTTCCACCCGGAAACCTTCGGCAGCCGCCAGCAATCGGCGGGCCGCTTCGACAAACTGGCCGCCCTTTGGCGTCACTGCAAAGCCTGCGCGCCCGCGTTCGCAAAGGCGAAATCCCACGCGCGCCTCCAGCGTGGCCAATTGTGCGCTGATGGTCGGCTGCGTGGTGTTGAGCGCGGTTTGCGCGGCGGAGATTCCCCCGGCTTCCACCACGGTCAGAAATACCCGGATCAAGCGTAGATCCAGCTCCGATACAGTTCCCAGCATGCGTGCTCCGATGCTCACTCACATAGACATGGATCTATGTGAACAGTGTGTCTGCGATATTTAACAGCCCTGATCAACGCCCTACATTGCAATGAAACCGGCGCTTTGCCCATAAAAACAACAATTCACTGCATAGGAACAATCATATGTCAGGGTCCCCACAGTCTGCGCACGCGATCGAAGCGAACAACGGGTTGGCCATCGAAGGCCGCTCGATCGATTACATTCCGGAAAATGAACGACACGCCAAACTCGCCAGCCAGGGGCCTTTCTGGTTTCTGGGCAACTTCCACTTCTTCACCATCTCCATCGGATTTGTCGGGCCGAGCCTCGGACTGTCGGCCCTATGGACCATGCTCGCCGGTGCGTTGGGCATCATGTTCGGCACCATTTTCATGGCCTTCCACGGCTCGCAGGGGCCGGAAATGGGCCTGCCGCAGATGATCCAGTCCCGTGCCCAGTTCGGTTATCGCGGGGTGATCCTGGCCCTGATGGCGACGATGTTTGTATTCGTCGGTTTCAACGTGGTGAACATTTCGCTGATCATGAACGGCCTCGAGCATGTGTTTGGCATCGACCCGACCCTTGTCGCCATTGCAGTGGTGCTGATCGGCGCGCTGCTTTCGATCTACGGCCACGACCTGATGCACAAAGCCTTCAAGTGGGCGTTGCTGGCGACCTTGCCGCTTTATGCTTTGGTTACCATCGCCTTGATGTTCGGTGCCGGGCAGGAGGGTGTCACCCCGGCGACCGACCTGGGGTTCAGCTGGATTGCCTTCGCCACCCTGTTTGCCATCGGTGCCAGCTACAACATTTCCTATGCGCCCTACGTCTCGGACTATTCCCGTTACCTGCCGAAAAACACCAGCCGGCCGAAACTGATTGCCGCGGTATTCATCGGTGCGTCGTTGTCGGGCAGCTGGATGATCGGCCTCGGCGCCTGGCTTGCGCAGCAATTACAAGCAACGGACGCGCTGGTGGCGCTGAACCAGGTTGGCTCTTCTGTGATGCCAGGCCTGGGCAATGTGCTGGTGATCGTCTCGGTGGCGGGCTTTCTGCCCATCATCGCGCTCAACACCTACAGCGCCATGCTCACGTTATTGACGGGCGTCGACTCGATCAAAAAAATCACACCGACACCCCGCGCCCGGGTGATGTCGATCTCCGTTATCAGCGTCATTCTGTTGACCTGTGTACTGTCGATCAAAGGCGACGGTATCGCGCTGCTGAACACCTTCCTGGTACTGCTTCTGTATTTCCTCGTACCCTGGACCGCGGTCAACCTGGTGGACTATTTCCTTGTGCGCAAAGGTCGCTACGCCATCCCGCACTTCTTCACGCCCAAGGGTATCTATGGTGCCTGGCAATTTCGCGGGATCGTCTCGTACCTGATTGGCTTCGCCGCAATGGTGCCGTTTTTCTACATCTTCGATGCGGCCGCTGGCAAAGAGGTTTTCGTCGGGCCGATGGCGCGCATGCTTGAAGGCGTGGACATTGCCTGGTTGGTGGGGTTGGTCGTTTCGGGCCTGACTTATTACCTCCTCAGCCGTTCGATCGACCTGGCGTATGAACGCCGGATCATTGATTCGATGACCGAGCGCGACATTGTTGCCATGACCCATCTGTCCGTGGAGGAAGTGCGTTGAACACTGCCAGAAATATCGTGGTCGCCTGCTGCCAGTTGGCACCGAAAATAGGCGACCTGGCTTACAACCGGAAACTGACCGAGCGAGCGATCCGCTCGGCTGCCCACCAGGGCGCCCAGGTGGTGGTGTTGCCTGAACTGGCTCAGAGCGGCTACCTGTTCGCCGACCGCAACGAAGCCCTGTTCCTGTCGGAAACCGCAGAGGGGCCGACGTTGCGCCTGTGGTCGCAACTCGCCCGCGAACTGAACATTGTCGTGGTCGGCGGGTTCTGCGAGCGCCTGGAAGGCGATGAACTGGGTAACAGCGCGGCGCTGATCGATGCCCAGGGTCTGCGCGCCGTGTATCGCAAGGCGCACCTGTGGGATGGCGAAACTGAAATCTTCAGCGCCGGCCATGCCGCGCCGCCGGTGATCGATACGGTGTATGGACGCATCGGCATGCTGATCTGCTACGACCTGGAATTCCCTGAATGGGTGCGACTTCCGGCACTGGCCGGCGCCGACCTGCTCTGTGCGCCGGTCAATTGGCCCGACGGCCCGCGGCCGCAAACCGAGCGCCCGGCTGAAGTCGTGCGGGTCCAGGCCAATGCGTCGGTGAACCGGATGTTCATCGCCGCCTGTGACCGCCATGGTCACGAGCGCGGGGTCGGCTGGGTGCAAGGTTCGGTGATCGTCGACGCCGACGGCTATCCGCTAGCAGGGCCGGCAGAGCAGAGGGGCGAGCAGATTCTGCTGGCGACGCTGAACCTGGTCGAGGCGCGTAACAAACGCATCAGTGCGCGTAATGATCTGCATCGGGATCGGCGGCCGCAGTTGTACGGTTGAGACCGTCAATCCATGTCATCACCTCTGCAGCGCCGCGGCCGGTCACCGTGACTGGACGCGATTATTGCGCCGTGGCAAGGTCGCATCTCAGGTCATTTTGCAGACGGGATCAGAACGATGGAGGAGGGTGATGAGGTCGGCGCCAAGGCGTCGATGGCGACACTGCAGGCGTTTAATCTTTGCGTGCTCCAGCTGGGGCGCCTGGCTCGGGATCGCGGTGCGTCGCAATTTATCGCCGAGGGGCTGCAGGCCTTCCGTCAACTGGTGCCCTTCGCTTCGGCCTGGTGGGGCGAGATGTCGGCGTCAGGCGCCAGTGCGCCGCCCAAAAGCTGGATGCACGGGCGAATCGATCTGCCCGAATCCTTTGCCGCCGAATGGCACAAGAGTGCCGGCAACGACAAATTCTCCCATGACACCTTGAGTCGACCCGGTGAGGTGGTGCGCGACAGCGGGTTCACCGACCCTGATGAAGAAGTGGACGCGTTCGCCCGGCGCCACGAGCTCTACCATCTGATGTGCATCACCTTCGAGTTGCCCGAAAGCGGCTTGATGTTCTTCGTCTGCCTCTACCGTGGCAGCGGTGCTCCTGCATTCAATGACAGCGAAGCCGGGTTGTTCTCGGCGTTCTGCGACCATCTGTTGCAGTTGTGGCGCTTCCAGGTGCAGGACATGATTCGCTTCGACACGGGCAACGGGGCGACTGACTTTGGGGTCGCTCGCATGGACGGCAGTCTGCTGTATGTGGGCGCCAGTCTGTGCGCCGCCATTCAGCGCGAGTTGCCCGGGTGGAGTGGTTCGATGCTTCCCGCGCAGGTCATCGCGCAACTGCAAAAGGCGCCGTGTGTGATGCGCCTGGGTCGTTGTGCGCTGACCCTGAGTCCCAACGCCGAACATGTCATCCTGTCGCTCCAAACACAGTCGCGCGCGGCGGTGCTGGCACCTCGCGAGCGCACGGCGGCGATGCTGTTCGCCGCCGGTCATTCCTATAAGGAAATTGCCAAAATCCTGGCATTGAGTCCTGCCACCGTGCGCACCTATCTGCGCAACTGCTACTTGCAGCTCGGCGTCAAAAGCAAGGTGGAGCTCGGTTCTGCCTTGCGCTCGCCAACCCCGCTTGCAGAGGGCGCCCGTCGGGATTAGTCGCGGCGCCGCTGATTTTTCACATAAAACCGCCTTACCCCTCCTCATTTGTGGAGGTCCGGATTTCTGCTGCCCTCTATAAGGTGTGCCTTGCATTCAGGGGTTGCACGGCAGCGTGTTCGGGCCACTTCGACAACTATAAAAAAAGAGGTGAGGCAGTTGAAATTTTCCAGGCTATTTATCGCCGTTGCCGCGACCACGGCCATTTCCGGCATGGCGCTGGTGGGGTGTCAGACCCAGGGTTCCACAGGCGCCGACATGGTGTTGCGCAACGGCTATGTCTACACCGTCGACGGCAAGAATTCGGTGCAGCAGGCGGTCGCCGTCACGGCGGGCAAGATCGTTTATGTCGGCAGTGATGCAGGGGTTTCCTCCTACATCGGCAAGCAGACACAGCTGATCGATCTGGCCGGCCGCATGCTGATGCCGGGCTTCATCGATGCGCACATGCATCCGGGGGACGGCGGACGCGCCATGACCTTGTGCGACCTGAAATACCAGACGATGACCCGCAAGGTGTTCCAGGAAACCATTCAGGCGTGCCTGGATGCCGACAAGGGCAAAGGCCCCGATGTCTGGCTGGAAGTGGGCAGCTGGGATCGCATGGGCATGGACGGACTTGACGGTGACCCGGACAAATCGACGCTGGATGCGCTCAAGACCGATCGCCCGATCCAGGTCCGGTCCACGGATTTCCATACCGTGCTGACCAACTCTCGCGGCCTGGAAGTAGCGGGCATCAACAAGCACACGGCCAACCCGGGTGATGGCAAGTACGTGCGCGACAGCGCCGGCAACCCGACCGGTATCTGCGAAGACGGAGCCGCCGATGCCATGGCCGCCGTGGTGCCGCCCGCCACCGACGCAGAGAAACTCAATCAGATCCGTGCGGCGCTCGATGCCATGCGCCAGCAAGGCATCACCAGTTTCTTCGATGCCTTGTCGGGGGCCGAAAATGGCAAGGCGTTGACGACCCTGCAGCAGTCGGGTGAGCTGACGGCGCGGGCGTTGCTGGCGATCAAACTGGACCCTGCGGCCGCCATGGCAGACCCGGCGAAAACTATTGCCGAGGCCAAGGCATTGGCCACTGCCTATGACCAGGGCGAAGCGAAAGTCGCGCCGGGCGTGAGCATGCGCCACGTCAAATTGTTCATGGACGGCATCATCAACGCGCCGGCCGACACCGGTGCAATGTTGGCGCCATACCTGCGCAATGCCGGCACCGATACGGCGCCGAAGTGGACAACCGGCAAGAACACCGGTGAGCTTTACTTCCCGCCGCAGGTGCTCAAGCCGCTGCTGCTCGAGGCCGTCCAGGCCGGTCTCGACCCGCACCTGCACGCCACCGGAGATCGGGCGGTGCGTGATTCGCTGAACGGCATTGAATACGTGCGCCAGCAACTGCCGGGTAACGGCTTTCGTCCAGCCATTACGCACAACGAGTCGGTGGACCCTGCCGACTATGCACGCTTCAAGGCGCTCGACGTGACCGCCAACATGTCCTTCCAGTGGGCGCAGCAGGCACCCTCTACGGTCGACGGTACCAACGAGCATCTGGGGCCGACGCGTTTTGCCCGCATGGAACCCTCCGGCAGCATCGCGCGTGCCGGCGGCCGTGTGGCCTATGGCAGCGACTGGCCCGTCGACCCGCTCGATGAGTTCCTGGCGCTGAAGATCGGTGTCACCCGCTCGGGCGATCCGCTGAACCCGCACAGCTACGGCCCCAAGTATGCGGGCAGGCTCAATGCCGACCCGGCCCTGTCGCGCACTGAAGTGCTGCGCACCATCACCATCAACGCCGCCGAGCAACTGAAGCTGGACGCTGTCGTCGGTTCGGTCGAGGTCGGCAAGTTCGCCGACCTGATCGTTCTGGACAAGAACTTCATGCAGGTGCCCGAGGAGGCGTTGGCCCGCAACGAAGTGCTGCTGACCGTGGCAGGCGGCAAGGTGGTGTGGGCCAAGGCGCCGTTCGCGAGCCTTGAGCCGAAGGCGTTGTCCCAGGCATCCATTTCCCGATCCGCCCAATAAAAACAAGAGAGCGTTCCGATGCAACGATTTATTCCCAACCTGCTGGCCGCCGCCCTGGCTTTTTCCTCGGTGCAGGCCATGGCCGCCGCTGACCTGGTGTTGTTCAACGGCAAGGTATTCACCGCTGAGCCCGGTCTGGGACTGGTCCAGGCGGTGGCGGTGCAAGACGGCAAGATTCTAAAAGCGGGCAGTAATGCCCAGATCAACGCCCTGGCCGATGCCCGCACGCAACGTATCGATCTGGCGGGCAAGGTGCTGATGCCGGGAATGATTGATACCCATAGTCACCCGGTGGTTGCGGCCTTCAACAGCATGGGCGCCAACCTGCTGGATGAAGTCAAACCCTTGCCGGAACTTGAGCAGTGGATTATCGAACAGGATCAGGCCGGCATTGCGCGTGCCGGTGACGTGATCAGCGTTGCCGGGGTGAGTTCGGCCTATTGGGACAAAAGCCGTGAGCTCGGCCAGCGCTTCAATCAAGGGCGCTGGGCCGATCAACCGCTGGTTCTCAGCGGGATTGACGGGCATACCGGATGGGCCAACAACGCCATGCTCAAGCGCCTGAAGATCGACGCGGCACTGGTCAAAGGCCTGTCGGAACAGGATCGCAGCTTTGTGGGGCACGACGCCGATTTCACCCCCAATGGCTATTTTGCCGAGTCTCGCTGGGACCAGGTTCGCAGCCAGATCCCCGCGCCCAGCGACGAGGTCATGCTCAAAGCCGCCCGTGAGGCGGTGAAGGTCAACAATCAATATGGCGTCACCGCCTGGATGGACGCGGCGGCGAATGCCGGTAGTGGCGATTCGCTGTTTGATTTCCAGGCCACCGAGCAGAGCTACGGTGTGCTGCCGCTGTACCGCGAACTGGCACAGAAGGGTGAACTCAGCGCCCACGTGGCCGCGCTGCTGCTGGCCAATCCAAAAAGCCGACCGGCCGACCTGGAAGTGCTGGCCAAGGTGATGAAGAAATTCGAGGGCGTACCCAACCTGAGCTTTCCTGGGATCAAGGTCTTCGCTGATGGCGTTCTCGAGTTTCCAGGGCAGACGGCAGCAGTCATCGAACCCTTCACCAACAGCCACAAAAACGGCCAACTGCTGATCGACCCCAAGCACTTCGGCGAATTGGTGGTGGCGGCGGAAAAGCGCGACTGGATCGTGCACATGCATGCGGTCGGCGACCGCGGCGTCCGTGAAGCACTCAATGGTGTTGCCTATGCGCGCACACTCAACCCGACACCGGTGGCCCATAGCATCAGCCACCTGCAACTGGTCAACCCCAAGGAGTTTGCACGCTTCAAGCAGCTTGGCGTGATCGCCTCGATGCAGCTGCTGTGGGCCACCGGCGAGAGTTACACCGTCGAACTGGTCAAACCCTATATCAGCGCGTTTGCCTACGGTTACCAGTACCCCGCCAGGTCCCTGCATAACGCCGGCGCCGTCGTCGCCGGCGGCAGTGACTGGCCGGTGTCCAGCCCCAACCCGTGGAATGCCATTGCCCAGGCCAGCACTCGCAAAGGGCCGCTGGGTGTGCTGAACGCCAAGGAAAGTATCGATCGCCAGAGCATGTTCTACGCCTACACCTTGAATGCCGCCAAAGCCCTGCGCCTGGACCGGCAGATCGGCTCGCTGGCACCCGGCAAGCAGGCGGATCTGATCATTCTCGATCGCGACGTGTTCAAGGTCAGCGATGACGAACTGTTCGACACCAAAGTCCTGAAGACCTTCTTCGCCGGTAAAGAGGTTTACGCGCCCGCGTCCTGACCGATACCCCAGCCGCAGCACCCGAAAAAATGCCCGGCTCCTCGTCCTGCGAGGGGTTCGGCATCGCCATGCCCGACATTTTCCGCACCTTCATAAAAATAAGAGATTTGTATGAACGCACGCTCAGTCTTCACCCTGGCCAGTCTGGTATTGGCACCGTTGACCACCCAGGCACTGCCCCTCAATGACGACTTCAGCCTGGACATGACCCTGGGTGTATTCAGCGACTACCGCACCCGTGGCATTTCGCAAACCCTGGGTGATCCGGCGGCCCAGGCCAGCGCCACGCTGGTGCACAGTAGCGGCCTGTACATCGGCGCCTGGACCTCGAATGTCGATTTCGGCGGCGAGTTCAAGACCCGGCAGGAACTCGAGTACTACGCCGGCTACTACTGGCAGGCGACCGAGGCCATCAGTCTCGACCTGGGGTACATCAAGTACGACTATCCCAAGGAGGGCCAATTCAACCTGAGCGAGGTCTACGCCATCCTTGACGTGCATGGCGTGAAGCTCGGCGCCCACTATTCGAACGATACGCCGAACGTCTTTGGCGAAGACCAGGACACTCTGTACACCTACCTCAGCTACCAGATCGCCTTGCCGGCCGAGCTGGGCCTGAACTTGCGCGTGGGGCGCGGCGATGTCAAAGACCCGGCGTACTGGTCCACCAACGGCGATAGTCGCGATGCCTACTACGAGTGGGAAGCCAAGCTGACTCGTGATTTCGTGGGCGTGACCTGGGGTCTGAGCTACATCGATACCGACCTGTCGAAAAGTGAATGTGCGGGTTGGTATGGATATGGAGACCTGTGCACGGCGACGGTGGTTGCCAGTGCAAGCAAGACGTTCTAAGCCTGCAAGCCCACCCAATAACAACAAGCGCCTCCAAGGAATACACCGCAATGACCAAGGTCAGCGATAAACAGCAGCGCAGTACCCTGATCGAGACACGTTCGATCGATTTCATTCCCGAGGCCGAGCGTCATGGCAGCCTCTACAGCCAGTTCACTTTGTGGCTCGGCGCCAACCTGCAGATCACCGCGATTGTCACCGGCGCGCTGGCGGTGGTGCTGGGCGGCGATGTGTTCTGGTCGCTCATCGGCTTGCTGATCGGCCAGGTGCTGGGCGGCGCGGTGGTGGCCTTGCACGCCGCCCAGGGGCCGAAACTCGGGCTGCCGCAGATGATCTCCAGTCGCGTGCAGTTCGGGGTCTATGGTGCGGCGATCCCGATCGTGCTGGTGTGCCTGATGTACCTCGGGTTCAGCGCCACCGGCGCGGTGCTGTCGGGGCAGGCCATTGCCCAGTTGATCGATGTCAGCGACAGCGCCGGCATCCTGATTTTTGCCTCCTGTATCGCTTTTCTGACGATGTTCGGCTATCGGGTCATCCACTTGGTCGGCAAGGTGGCAAGCGTGTTGGGGATCATCGCCTTTGTGTATCTGTTCACCCGGCTCTTGACCCTCAACGATGTCGGCCTGTTGCTGGAAAACCGTCACTTTGGCTGGAGTACTTTCCTGTTGGCGGTGTCCCTGTCCGCGTCCTGGCAGATCGCTTTTGGGCCCTACGTCGCCGACTACTCGCGCTACCTGCCGAGCAGGACATCGTCCTGGAAGACCTTCACCGCCGTTGGCCTGGGCACGGTGCTTGGCGCCCAGGCGTCCATGGTGCTGGGGGTGTTTGCCGCGGCCCTGGCCGGCGCGAATTTTCGCGGGCATGAAGTCGCGACCATCGTCGGTCTGGGCAGTACCGGCGTCATGGCCTCGCTGCTGTATTTGAGCGTGGTGTTCGGCAAGGTCACCGTGTCCACCCTCAACGCCTATGGCAGCTTCATGTGCGTGGCGACCATCATCAGTGGCTTTCGCAGTCGCCTGGATATCAGCGCCAGGCAGCGCATGCTGTTCGTGCTGCTGATTGTCGCGGCATCCACCACGCTCGCGTTGCTGGGGCAGCATTCGTTCCTCAATACCTTCAAGTACTTCATTCTGTTTTTGCTGACGTTCTTTACGCCATGGAGTGCGATCAACCTGGTGGATTATTACTTCATCAACAAGGAACGTTACGACATTGCGGCGCTGTCCGATCCGGCTGGGCGCTACGGGCGCTGGAATTTGTTGGGTATTGGCGTGTATGCCGTCGGGGTGTTGGTCCAGTTGCCTTTTGTCGACACCAAGTTCTACTCGGGGCCGATGGTTGCGCAGTTGGGCGGGGTCGATATTTCCTGGATCGTGGGGTTGGTGGTGCCGGGGATTCTTTATTACGCGCTGGCCCGGGGGACGGCGCTGGCGGTGGTTCCTGAGCGGAGTTAAGGCCTGGGGATGTGGGTGAGCCCGAAAGATCGCAGCCCATCTGCCGCAGGCTGCGATCTTTTGATCTACATTTGCCGTTTATCAAATCATCCGCACGGAGACGATCAACATGGCACTCCAGGCCCTGCGCGCCGATCCATCCCACCTCGACAAGATCGCCAGCCTCTTCGATGCCTATCGCGGCTTCTACGGCCAGCCGTCGAACCTGACGCAGTCTCGCGACTTCATCGCCGAGCGCATCGCCCGGGACGAATCCGTGATTTTCTTCGTCGAGGACGACACGGGTGAAGCGCTGGGGTTCGTCCAGTTGTACCCGACGTTTTCCTCCATCGACGCCCACCGCACCTGGCTGCTCAGCGATCTCTTCACCACCCCGGCAGCCCGTGGTCGCGGAGTCGGGACCTTGCTGATGAACACCGCCCGAGCCTTTGCGCTGCTGACCGGGGCCAAAGGCTTGGTGCTGGAGACGGCCACGGACAACTTCGGGGCGCAACGCTTGTATGAGTCGTTGGGTTATATGCGCGACACGGGTTACTACACCTATTGCCTGGATTTGAAACAGGGCTGAGTCAGGCGCCGCTTTTTGGCGACGCAGTGCTATTGCGCAGGGTCAGCTCGAACGGCAGCACCACATGCCGCTGCGGGATAGGGGTTTTCTCGATGAGGGCAATCAGCATTTCGACGGCCTTCTGGCCAAAGACTTCAGCCGGTTGCGCGATGGTGGTCAACGGTGGGTCGCAATAGGCGGCGAAGGGAATGTCGTCGAAGCCCACCAGGGAAATATCCTCGGGCACCCGCAAACCCTGTTGCTTGATGCGCTTCAACGCACCGATGGCCATTTCATCGTTTTCGCAGAACAGGGCAGTGGGGGGCTCGGCCAGTTGCAGCAGCGCTCCCGCCCCATCGAAACCGGCGGTCAGCGTGAAATCGCCGTGGCAGACCAGCGCCGGGTCGCAGGCAATCCCGGCCTGGCGCAGCGCGTGCTGATAGCCGGCCACACGCTCCCGTGTCAGCGGGCTGCTTTTCGGACCTTTGACCAGCCCGATCCGGCGGTGACCCAGCCCGATCAGATGCTCGGTCATGGCCCGGGCGGCTGCGCGGTTATCCAGGCTGATGGTGGGATGACGTCCGCCCTGGATCACTTCGCAGGCATTGACCATGGGCGGGGATTCGCCATGGGCAAAGGGCGATTCAAAAGGGTCGTAGGCGCGCAACTGAATCACGCCGTCGGCCTGATGCGCGTGCACCAGTGCGGCGAATTCCCGTTCGACTTCCTCGCGACCCTGGGTGTCGCACAGCAGCAGTCGGTAGCCGGCTGTTTGTGCCGCCTGCTGGGCGCCGCTGATGACCCGGGCGAAAAACGTGTTGGCAATGGCCGGGACCAGAATCACCAGGTTACCGGTCCTGCGCGAACGAAACTGCACGGCCATCAGGTTCGGCCGGTAACCGGCCTGTTCCACCGCCGCATTGACCTTGTCCCGGGTTTCGGGGAGTACGCGTTCGGGCGATTTCAGCGTCCTGGACACGGTAGCCACCGAGACGCCGGCCAGCCGGGCAACTTCACGGATATTGGACAAGACAACCTCGTTATGAAACGGCAAATGTCAGCGCGGCCGGCGAGCTTACCGCAGCAGGGCCGTGCGGTGAAATCACCGTCATGACCGATCCGGGTTTGACACCTCGGGCAACTGAGCCTAAATTCCGACATGATGTAACCGGTTACATCATAGTCTATCCTGAGGGTGAACCCGCCCCGAACAAGAGAAATTCGCGATGAATGCTGTGACGGCAAAAATAAGAATGGGCTTTGTCGGGGGCGGCGAGGGCGCCTTCATCGGCAAAGCCCACCGCCAGGCCGCCGGGCTCGATGGTGGTTTTGAACTGGTGTGTGGCGCGTTCAGTCGAGACGCGCGCAACAATCAGGACAGCGGTGCAGCGCTGGGTTTGCCCCCGTCGCGCTGCTACAACGACTGGCAGCAGATGTTGGATGCCGAACGCGCGCTGCCCGCCGACCAGCGCATGGAACTGCTGGTGATCGTCACCCCCAATCACTTGCACGCCCCGATCGCCAGCCAGGCGCTGAGCGCGGGTTTCCATGTGTTCAGCGAGAAACCCGCGGCACTCAGTCTGTCCGAACTGCTGGCGCTCAAAGCCGTGCTCAAAAGCAGCGACCGCCTCTATGGCCTGGCCCATACCTACCTCGGTTATCCGTTGGTCTGGCAGGCGCGCAAGATGGTGCGTACCGGGGTGATCGGCGCGGTGCGCAAGGTCATGGTCGAATATCCCCAGGGCTGGTTGAGCCGGGACGTGGCGGGGCAGGGCAACAAGCAGGCCGGCTGGCGCGATCAGCCCGAGCAGTCAGGGCTCGGCGGCTGCATTGGCGATATCGGCACCCATGCTTTTTCCCTGGCCGAATTCGTTGCGGATCAGCCCATCGAGCAGATCTGCGCGACCCTGGGTGTGCACATCGCCGGGCGGCAACTGGACGATGACGCGGCGATGCTGTTCAAGATGGCAGCCGGCGCCACCGGCGTGTTGATCGCCAGCCAGGTCTGCGCCGGCGAAGAGAACCCGTTGAAGATCCGGGTCTACGGCGACAAAGGTGGGCTGGAATGGCGCCAAGAAGAACCGTCGAGCCTGATCCACCGTTCCCTCGATCAACCGATGCGCATCCTGCGTTCCGGTGTCGGTCAACCCTGGTTGTGTGAGGCCGCGACCAAGCGCATGCGGCTGCCCGCCGGGCACCCCGAAGGTTATCTGGAAGCCATGGCCAACCTCTACGGCGACTTCGCCAGCGCGATCCGCAACAAGGTCGAGGGCCACGACGCCCCCGGCGTGCCGGGCATCGACGTCGGGCTGCGCGGCATGGCCTTCATCGAAGCCGCGATTGCCAACCATCGCGGCGACGCGAAGTGGACCGCCCTGGTCTGCCATCCATGAACCCGGAGAACCCACCCGTGAACCCTACTTCCCAAGCACCGACCGGCCTGCGCGGCCCGGGGATTTTCCTCGCGCAGTTCATGGCCGCCGAAGCGCCCTTCGATACTCTGGCCAATATTGCCCGCTGGGCGGCGTCCCAGGGCTACAAGGCCATTCAATTACCCACCCTGGGCACGCAATACATCGACCTGGCGCGTGCCGCCGAAAGTCAGAGTTACTGCGACGAATTGAAAGCCGTCTGCGCTGAGGCAGGCGTCGAAATCAGCGAGTTGTCGACCCACCTGCAAGGCCAGTTGGTGGCGGTGCATCCGGCGTTCGATGCCTTGTTCGATGACTTCGCCCCCGCGCATTTACGTGGCCAGCCCCAGGCACGCACCGAATGGGCCATCGACCAGTTGAAACTGGCCGCCCGCGCCAGCCAGCGCCTGGGATTGACCGCCCACGCGACGTTTTCCGGCGCGTTGTTGTGGCCCTACATCTACCCGTGGCCACAACGTCCGAGCGGCCTGGTCGAGCAGGGCTTTGAAGAACTGGCCAGGCGCTGGCGGCCGATCCTCGATTGCTTCGAAGAGGCCGGCGTCGATCTCTGCTATGAAATCCATCCCGGCGAAGACCTGCACGACGGCGCCTCGTTCGAGCGCTTCCTCGAGGCCGTCGATCACCACCCACGCGCCACGATCCTCTACGACCCGAGCCATCTGCTGCTGCAACAAATGGACTACCTGGGCTTCATCGACCGCTATCACGAGCGCATCCGCATGTTTCACGTCAAGGACGCCGAATTCCGTCCCGACGCCCGTTCCGGCGTCTATGGCGGTTACCAGGGTTGGGTGGATCGGCCGGGCCGGTTCCGTTCGCTGGGTGATGGCCAGATCGATTTCAAATCGATTTTCAGCAAGCTGACCCAGTACGACTTTGCCGGCTGGGCGGTGCTGGAGTGGGAGTGTTGCCTGAAAGACTCAGAGCAGGGCGCGGCAGAAGGGGCGGCGTTCATCCGCCAGCACATGATCAGCAAGACCCGAAAGGCCTTTGACGACTTCGCCAGCGTGACATCCGACGAGGGTTTCAATCGGCGGCTGCTGGGGTTGCCCGAGGCCTGAGCAATCTGTTTACGGCTTCTTTGCAGACAATAAAAACAACAAGGTAACTGTCCATGACCACGATGAGTGCGCGATTGAGCGCAATGATGTTCCTGCAGTTTTTTATCTGGGGTGGCTGGTTCGTCACCCTCGGCACCTTCCTCTCCAGTAACCTGGGGGCCAGTGGCGGGCAGATCGGCATGGCGTTCTCTACCCAATCCTGGGGCGCAATTATCGCGCCTTTCGTCATCGGGTTGATTGCCGACCGCTTCTTCAATGCCGAGCGTATCCTGGCGGTGCTGCATCTGATCGGCGCCGTGCTGCTGTTCCAGCTCTATCGAGCGGCTGACTTCAGCGCGTTTTATCCATTCGTGCTGGCCTACATGATGATCTACATGCCGACGCTGGCGCTGGTCAACTCGGTGGCCTTCCGGCAGATGCGCGACCCGGCGCTGGAATTCTCGCGAATCCGGGTGTGGGGCACGATCGGCTGGATTGTCGCGGGTGTGGTCATCAGCTTTGTGTTTGCCTGGGATTCGCAACAGGCGATCTCCTCCGGCGGCTTGCGCAACACCTTCCTGATGTCCGCCATCGCCTCCCTCGCGCTGGGAATCTACAGCTTCACCTTGCCCCGTACCGCACCGCTGCCGCGCGAACCGGGCAACGGCGGTCTCAAGCAAATGCTCGGGCTGGACGCCTTGGGCTTGCTCAAGGACCGCAGCTACCTGGTGTTTTTCATCGCCTCGATCCTGATCTGCATTCCATTGGCTTTCTATTATCAGAATGCCAACCCGTTCCTGGCTGAAATCGGTGTCACCAATCCCACGGCGAAGATGGCCATCGGGCAGGTGTCCGAAGTGCTGTTCATGCTGCTCCTGCCACTGTTCATCCAGCGTTTCGGGATCAAGCTTGCGTTGCTGGTGGGGATGCTGGCGTGGGCCTTGCGCTACCTGTTGTTCGCCTACGGCAACAACGGCGACCTGGCCTTCATGCTGTTCACCGGCATCGCGCTGCACGGCATCTGTTATGACTTCTTCTTTGTGTCGGGGCAGATCTACACCGATGCAAAAGCCTCGGAGCGCTTTAGAAGCTCAGCGCAAGGATTGATCACGCTGGCGACCTATGGCCTGGGCATGCTCATTGGATTCTGGGTGGCGGGGCAGGTGACCGATCACTATGCGACGGCGGACAGCCACGATTGGAAAAGCATCTGGTTGTTCCCGGCGGGTTTTGCGCTGGCGATCTTTTTCTGCTTCTCGTTGGCCTTCAACGGCCGGCAAACCCAAGGCATGAAATCGAGTGCCTGAAGCCAGAACGGGCGCCCGAAAGGCGCCCGTTGCCATGCCGCTGACCGCTACGACTGATTGCCAAACACCGGCCGGAAAAAAGACCGCTCGTAGCTGAGGATGCATTTAGTGTCCTCTGCATACTTGAACGCCGCGATGCAGTCCGGATCGTTCATGGAGTCTTGCCGATACTGCTCGTACGCCGAAAGGCTCGGGAAGCTGAACATCGCCAAGGCAATGTTATTGGCGCCCTCGGACGGCAGGAAGTAGCCGTGATGCTGACCACCGAATTTTTCAACCAGTGGAATCCACAGCGTCGCGTAGTGTTCGAATGCTTTGATCTGGTAGGGATCCAGCACATATCTCAGATAACAAGTGACCACTTTTTTTCTCTCTCTTGGGTGGGTGGTGTTGATTTCGGGCCGCTGCGACAGCCGTGCTGTCCTATCTGAATGACCCGCGTAGCAGATCAATGACTTGATCGGTTGAAGGCCCTTGAATGGACGGTGGCTCAGGGCTTTCCCCGAATTCGCGCCAGATGAACAGCGTCAATTCCGCGCCGTCAGTAAGCGACGTTGCGTTTTCGTTTGTCGCGAAGGTCTCCAGCAGCCTGTATCTCTTATCTTTCCAGAATAGATCTTCGACCCAGTGGTACACCGGGATGAAGTGGAAATGGATAGGGTGGCCGGGGTCATGGCCGAATCGACTGATGTAGAGCCATTTCGGTTTCAACTGCGACTCAATGGTTTTCTGAACATTGGCGAGCAGGCCACCCAGTTCCGCCAGCGCACCGTCGGGCAGTTCTGCCAGCGAGTTGACGTGAGTCCTTGAGCCAAGCATCAGATAGCCGGGAAGCGCAGACGACATGTGATGATTGAGTATCCAATGGGCGGTTTCATGAATGATGAACCGGGGGGCTACTTCCATGTGCGGGTGTCCAGGGTGGATCGGCTGCACAGAATATCAAGGCATCACAACCCTGTCCGGGTCTGGCCGATTTCTGCAGCACGTGATCGCTTATTTTTTGATTTTATGCGGGGCAGGCCGGAGCGTGGGGAGGTGGCTGTAGGAATTGTCTGAGTTGTAGGCAGGAGGCTACATCGTCTTGCGCCGATGCCTACGCCTAAGACAGAATCCGCCGGCTTGTGCGCCTTGAGCCTGCCTTCTATCGTCTGCGGGTCGCTGAAAATCAGCGATCGGGTTTCGCAGCCCGGGTCAATCAAGGCGCTCAGCGCCACCGTTTCCATTCAGTGGCGCTTTTTTCGTCTACTGCAATGCGTTATGGCGGCTGTGCGCGGGAGATCTTCGGGTCTGCCGGGTTCCTTGATTCCCGGTCTGCGAACCTGCGTACAGCTGCCACCTTTCGTTTCGCAGCGAACCGTGGCCGCTCCATCAATCAAGGAGCTTCACTGTGATCAGATCAACTCCCAGCCCTCCCGAATCAGCAGACGCAAGCGAATCTGCCGACTTTGCCAGCGACCCTCAGTACACTCGCCGAATCCTTAAAAACGCCATCCCACCGCACAAACCCAGCACGATGTTCGTCATCGCCCCCGATATCGACACCGAATCCCTGTTGGCCCACGCCTGTGAATCCCTGGCCTCGGCAAGTGTCATGGCCAGTGACTTCGCGGCGTTTCTGGAGGGCTCGCAGCGCAACACGATGCTGGGCATCCAGCAGGTCATCATGCTGGCCGAACTGGCGGTGAATCGAGCACTGGATAATGTTGATCCGCAGGATTGACCCAGCTGATCGGTCCCATGCTGCGCGTGGGAGTGCAGCCCGAGATGCTCTGCGTTCCATGCGGATGCAGAGCGTCCGGTGACGCATTCGCGACGCAAATGAAATGATGGGGTCAGCGTATCCCGTGACCTCTCATGCGTTTACGATTGGACGACCATAGCTCGCGAGGAACTCAAAATGGATTGTCAGGTTCGTCTCGCAACCAGCGAGGATGCAGAAGCGATCAGTCACGTGGTGATCAACGCGCTACGTGAGTCCAATGCGCAGGACTATCCGCCCGATGTCATCGCGCGGGTAGAGCAGGGCTTCTCTGCGCAGGGGATTACTCAGCTGATGACACAGCGTCGGGTTTATGTGGCAACGGTCGATCAGCGTGTTGTTGCAACCGCCGGCCTGGATGGGGGCGTTGTTAGAAGCGTCTTTGTCGACCCGCAGCATCAGGGCGGCGGAATCGGCCGACAACTTATGACGATCATTCATTCGACGGCTCTTGAACTGGGACTTGATGTTCTGCACGTGCCGTCTTCAATCACCGCAGAGGGCTTTTATGCTGCGCTTGGGTTTCAAAAAGTACGAGATGAGTTCCACGGTGCCGAGCGCACCATCATCATGCAGAAGCTGTTAGGCCATAGCGGATCCTGATCCGAATCCGCCTGGGCTATGTGCTTGCGCCGATCGTGCATCATCAGCGTCGACCAGTAGCTTGGCGCAACCAGAAACGGATACGTACACGGTCAACAACCCCATCACCCATCAGGCCGCCATCGCAGGCAAGCCAGCTCCCACAGGGAATCGGGGCGTACACAAATCCCGAGTCCGGCAAAGATCCATTGTGGGAGCGAGCCTGCTCGCGAATGCGGACTGACATCCAGCATCGATGTCGACTGACACGGCCTCTTCGCGAGCAGGCTCGCTCCCACAGGTAATCGGGGTCGTACACAAATCCTGTGACCGGCGAAGATTCACTGTGGGAGCGAGCTTGCTCGCGAATGCGGACTGACATTCGGCATCGAAGTCGACTGACACGCCGCCTTCAGGCAAGCCTGCAGTCAAACCAAAGACAGCCCGGTCCCGCTACTTCGAAAACCGCCTCGCCCCCGCCACACAAAGAATCACCGCCACCGTCACCCCCAACATGCCAATGCTCACCTGCTCATGCAGCAACGTCGCCGCCAGCGCCAACCCAAAAAACGGTTGCAGCAACTGCAACTGGCCGACTGCGGCAATCCCGCCCTGGGCCAGCCCGCGATACCAGAAGACGAAACCGACCAGCATGCTGAACACCGATACATAAGCCAGGCACACCCACGCAGACACCGTAATGCCCGAGAACGAAGGCGGGGCCAGGTACCAGGTCAACGGGACCATGACCGGCAGCGACAGCACCAAAGCCCAGGAGATCACCTGCCAGCCGCCCAAGGTCCTGGACAGCTTCGCACCTTCGGCATAACCCAGGCCGCAGGCGAGAATCGCCAGCAGCATCAGAATGTCCCCCGTCGGCGACGCGGTCAGGCCCTGGGAGAGCGCAAACCCCACCACCAGCGCACTGCCCAGCACCGAGAAGAACCAGAACACCGGCCGTGGCCGCTCGCCACCGCGCAGTACGCCGAACGCTGCGGTGGCGAGCGGCAGCAGGCCAACGAAAACGATCGAATGCGCCGATGTCATGTACTGCAGCGCCAGCGCCGTCAGCAGCGGGAACCCCACCACAACCCCCAGTGCCACGATCGCCAGGGGCAGCAGATCACCTCGGGCCGGACGCTTTTCCTTGAACAGCACCAGCATGCACAGCGCCAAAAGCCCCGCGATGGTGGCGCGGGCAACCGTCAGAAACACCGGGTCGAATTCCAGCACGGCCAGCCGCGTGGCGGGCAACGAACCGCTGAAAATCAGCACGCCAATGAACCCGTTGAGCCAGCCGCTGGCGGTCTTTTCCAGCGCTGAATTTTGCAGCTTCGATGCCCGTTCCATTTCGTTCGCACTCAAAAAGTTTGCACAGATCCATCCTATGATCGAAGATCAATACAATCAAAATATTGTCATGGATACATCCGCCCATGCCTCGCTCTCGATACAAGTCACTGGTCGATACCTTCGCCGCGGACATCCGTTCCGGACGCTTGCAGCCGGGCACTCGCCTGCCGACCCACCGCCAACTGGCAACGACCGAAGGCCTGGCGCTGGTGACGGCCAGCCGGGTCTATGCAGAACTCGAGGCCATGGGCCTGGTCAGCGGCGAAACCGGGCGCGGCACCTTCGTCAGGGAAACTGCGCTGGCGCCGGGTTCGGGCATCGACCAGAAAGACGTGGCCGTCGGCATGATCGATCTCAACTTCAATTATCCGTCGCTGCCCGGGCAGGCAGAACTGTTGCGCAGTGCGCTGCGTCAGCTGGCATCAGGTGGCGACCTGGAGGCGTTACTGCGCTATCAGCCACATGCCGGGCGACTGCATGAGCGGGCGTCCGTGGCACGGCATCTGCGCGCTCGCGGATTGACGGTGGAGGCCGGGCAAGTGTTGATCGTCAATGGCGCTCAGCAGGGGCTGGCCGTGACCATGATGGCGCTGCTCAAGCCCGGCGATGTGATTGCCGCCGATGCGCTGACCTACTCGGGTTTCAAGGTGCTCGCCGAAGCCCTGCACCTCGAAATCGTGCCCATTCCCGTGACCGAGCAGGGGCCGGATCTCGCTGCCCTGGAAAAGCTCTGCCGGAGCCGACGCGTGCGGGCGGTGTACAGCATGCCGACGCTGCACAATCCGCTGGGCTGGGTGATGAGTGCCGGGCAGCGCGCGCACCTGGTGACGATTGCACGCCGTCATGAGTTGCTCATCATCGAAGACGCCGCATACGCCTTCCTGGCTGAAAACCCGCCGCCACCGATCGCCGATCTCGCTCCTGAGTGCACGGTTTATGTGTCCGGTTTATCCAAGAGTGTCGCCACCGGCTTGCGTGTAGGTTTCATCGCTGCGCCCCTGGATAAGGTGCCCGCCCTGGAGCGAACGATCAGGGCCACCACCTGGAATACCCCGGGCGTGCTGACAGCGATTGCGAGCACGTGGCTCGACGATGGCACCGTCATGCAGCTGGAAGCGGAAAAACGCAAGGACGCGCAGGCCAGGCAAGCCATCGCCGCGCAAGTACTGACGGGCCTGCGCTACATCAGCCATCCCTCATCGTATTTTCTGTGGCTGCCGCTGCCGGAAGACGCACGGGCCGACCAGATCGCCATGGAGCTGATGCGCGAACAGGTGGCGGTCTCGATCGCCGAGCCTTTCGCGATCTCCGTGCATGTACCCCATGCGATCCGTTTGGCGTTGGGGTCGGTGGATCTGGACACGCTGCGCCAGGCGTTGGTGAGCGTGAAGAGGGTGGTAGGGGCTTATGTGTAGCGGCGGATCCCCGACGTGATGTCACTCACGCCGGGGGTGGTGTCGGATTAACAGGCCTTCCAGTCAACACTCTGCTCGAAGGCATAGGCCGCGCAGTAGATATCGCTTTCGGCAAAGTGTTTGCCCACCAGTTGCAAGCCGATCGGCAAACCATCGCTTGAGGCACAGGGCAGTGACAGGGCCGGGTGCCCGGTGACGTCGAAGCCGCAGGTGTTGGCCAGCATCTCGAAACAGCGGCCCAGATAGTCTGCCAACGGCGCATCGGCCGGCGGTAGCGGGGTGGCTTTGAGAGGAAGTGTCGGCATGAGCAGCAGGTCGTGACGGGTCAGGACTTCGTCATAGGCTAGGCGCAATTTACGCCCGAGGTTCTGCGCCTTGCCGTAATAACGGCCATGGTATTTGCGACTCAAATACTCGCCAAGGATCATCGTGGTCTTGACCGTATCGGGCAGCTCGTCCGCACGCTCTCGCCAGCGCGCATGGTGCTCCATCATGTCGGTCAGGTAGAGCCCGCGCCAGTTGAAACCGTGGCTGTTGCCTTGCATCATTTGCCAGGTGGCGCCTTCGGCCGCGATCGCCAGCCAGATGGCCGGGCCCAGCAGGTGCATGGGGATCGACACTTGCTCGACAATCGCGCCTTGGGCCTGAAGTACTTCGCACGCCTGACGCACTGCCTGGTCGACATCCCGCTCGGAGTTGGCGTGACCAAAGCCCTCCTTGAGCACCGCTATCTTCAGCCCGGCAACGCCCCGCGACAATCCCTCGGTATAGCGCGCCGTCCTGGTCCCGGCCAATTGACGCGGATCCAGCCCATCGACCCCGGCCAGTACTTCGAGCATCAGGGCGTTGTCGCGCACAGTGCGGGTGATCGGCCCCAGATGGTCAAGGGTGCTTTCTATGGGCATGGCGCCGGTATAAGGCACCAGGCCGTGGGTCGGTTTCATGCCATACACGCCACAGAACGAGGCGGGAATCCGAACCGATCCGCCCTGATCGCTGCCCACCGCCAGGTCGACCTCGCCCGCTGCAACCAACGCCGCGCAACCGGAGGACGAGCCGCCGGCGGAGTAGCCCTGGCGCAGCGGGTTGTGCACCGGGCCGCTGGCCGAAGTGTGCGAGCCCCCGGAGAAACACAGGGCTTCACAGACAGCCTTGCCCATGACGCTCGCACCGGCATCCAGCAGGCGAGTGACGACGGTCGCATCCACCGCGGGCCGATAGCCGTCCAGGGTGAAGGAGCCATTGAGCATCGGCAGGCCGGCGACGGCGATGTTGTCCTTGATGACCACGGTTTTTCCGGACAGCGGACCCGTGTCATTACCCTTTATGTTCGACTGGCACTGCCAGGCGCCGAGCGGGTTTTGCGCCGCACTCGGGGCATGGCCGGCTGATCGTGGATAAGTCACTTCAGGGAGGAAATCCGCCTGCTGATCCAGCACGTCATAGGCATCGAAGTTGGCCTGCAATACGGCCTGGTAATCATCAAGTTGTTTGGGCGTCAGGCTAATGCCAAGGCTGTTGGCGATTGCCCCGAGTTCGTCGGTGTTGGGTCGAATGACAGACATTTTGCATTCTCACTGTAAAAAGGGTCTTGATGGCTGAGTCTTCAGGCCTTGAGCAGGTAGCTGCCAAACAGGTCGACCACCACAGTGCCCGCGTCCGCGGCATCGCCCCACAGTTCCTGGGTGGTGAACAGCACGTGGTAGGTGGGTTCGCTGCCACTCGGCAGGCCATGCCCGACCGTGTCGGGGAACGGCCACTCATGGGTGGTGCGGTGCACGACGACCCCGCATTTACCACGGACATAGCCGGGCATGCGGACATGACCGTCGACGTGCTCGTCACGCACGCGCACCCGATCGCCGTTCTGGAACGGGATGCGTGGCGGATTGGCCGCGCGTCCAACCCCGAGCGGCAGCGCCAGCGGGTAGGCCCCGGCGACCAGTTCCGCAAGACGCTCATGAGTGACTGCGCCTTTTTCGACGAACAGTGAAGCGACCCCCACGACGATTCGATCGTAATAGCTGGAGGTGAGGTATTGCCTCGGCTCCATCCGCTCGATCGCATGCCGCAGTTCGTCCACATTGAACATGCCCAGCTCCCCCGCACCGAGGAACAGCAGGCTGTACCCAAGGTGTTCCCAGTCTTCATGGAACACCGGTGTGTAGTTCAGTGAGTTGGCGCTGTGCTGCATGCGGCCGAAACCCTGGACACCACCCAAATCATGTATGCCATCCATCATTGATTCACTCGCTGCGCAAGGGTGTGAGATTCGGGACGTGCGATGCCGATCAGCACATCCTTGGTCACGAGCGAGGCCAGCTGTTCCTCAGCCCAGTCTTCGGTACCGGACGGACGGAATGGCAGGACCATGTAGCGGGTTTCCGCGCTCGTATCCCATACCCGGATGTCGACTTCTTGCGGCAGGTCCAGGCCCATCTCGCGCAGAACCGTTCGCGATTCGCGCACGACGCGGGAGCGGTATTCGAAACTTTTGTACCAGTCCGGCGGCAGGCCGAGGACCGGCCAGGCGGTGCAGGAGCACAGCGTGCAAACGATGACGTTCTGAAGGGTCGGCGTGTTTTCCAGGGCGACGATATATTCGCCCTGCACGCCGGTGTAACCGAACTGCGCGCAGGCGACAGTGCCATCGGTCAGCAGCAGTTGGCGGAAGGTCGGATCGACCCAGGCCCTGGCGACAACGCGTGCGCCATTGGCCGGGTCGAAATCGTTTTCCATGATCTCGGTGAATTTCTCGATATACCCTTCGGGAACCAATGCTTGTTCCTCCAGGGCCTTTTTAAGGGCGAAAGCGCGGTCCGATGCGGACACCACGGTGTTCATGGAATGGTCGTTCATGATCGCTATCCTCTGGACGATAGGGGGGTGTCAGCTGCGCTGCATCAGGCCGGTCCCGGCATGGCAATTGATGTATTCGTAGTGCTGGTCTTCGGCGCGCAGCACGCTGACCTCGTGATAGCCCTTCCACTTGAGCTCACCCCCCAGTTGCTGGACGATCTTCATGAAAGTGCCGAATATCTCGATGTGAGTCGGATGGGATTCCGACCAGCGCTCCAGGTGCGCGAGGGAGCGCCAGTGACTCACGGAAAACGTCTTTTCCAAGCGTTGCCCGTTGGCGTTCAGATGCTGCATATAGCGGTTGCTGTAGCAGCCCACGGGCAGGCCGTCGTCGCGCAGGAACTCCATGCCGGCCCGCAGCGCCGGTTCCATCTGGTTCAGGTACAGGTCACGTTCCGTACCCTCGGTTTCGCTCCAGTCCTGGCCGGAGCGGATGACCACCAGGTTTTCATGGCCCTTGATCACTTTGCGTCGCGCATCCGAGGTGGCTTCAAGTTGCCCGCGAGGGGACATGGGGTCGGTCTGGGACAGAGGGATCCGGTCGCGCATCGAGCCCCAGTACCCGTGTTCCTGGATTTCGTCACTGCGCGAACCCATCACCACGCCGATGCCTTCCAGGTCGTTGGGCATGGCGTAGAAGGTTTCAAAGCGTTCGACGCCCGGGGTCAGGATTTCCCGGAAATAACCCAGTCCGTCGTTGCCCAGCTCCCGGCAGTTCCACCCTTGAGCCACCGGTTCACTGGATTGCCAGCGCAGGAAGGACTGGGGAGTGTCCCAGTAGGCGATGGCGATCATGTTGTCGTAGCCGGCGGCGTCGACGTAGTGGGTGATATCGTGGTGCCCCGGGCCGTCGACGAGGTCGAAACCCTGCATGATCTTGCGCAGTGCCGCACAGGCAGCGCCCAGGTAATGCTCGCCCTTGGACTGAACGCCGAAATAACCCATCACCACTTGCTCGACCGAGCCATCGGCGCGACCCACCCAGCCCGGGTAAGGCGGGGTGTAGTCATCTTCAATTCTGCGGTCGCGGGAGCGCGGGCACATCAGGTGTTTATCGATCGCGGATTCCATAGGTTCTTCTCTTTTTTATCCAGGCCAATGGCATCCCTGCCGCACGCAACGGGTGCAGGAGGGCGGGTTCTTGTAAGGAAAGTGCTGGGCTTCAAAACACCCGCGCATAACGCAGGTTCATGCGAAAGTCCTCTTTGGGACCGTTCTCGACCGAAAGATCACGGCCCAACTGAAGCTGGAACTGATCCTGGGGCGTGACGAACCTGGTGGCGGTCAATCGGATGTTGGTGGTGCGCATGGCGTCATCGCGATCGACTTGATCGACCTCGGTTTCCCCGCCCCGGATATGGCCAAATCCCACCGCAAAAGAGGTGGCGGGGTCAGGCATGTAGCGGGTCATGACCTGCGCGCTGTAGGAGGTTTTCTGCTTGAGTACGGCGGAGCCGGGGCCGAATGCATCGTTATCGCCATACCAGATCACATCACCGACCAAGTCCACCGCCCACTTGTCGAGAAAGTGCTTGATGTAGGCACCCTGGAAGTCGACTTTCCAGCGGTTTTCGCCCAGGTTGAGCGGGTCGTTCTTGTCGTAGCTGCCGCTGGGGACATAGAGGTAGGCGTTGGCGCTGAGGGTGTCGCGGGCGCTGTTGAGGAGTACCTTGATCGGTGCAGTCAGGATCAGGTCGCCGGTGCCGGTGGTGTCACCCAGCGCCGAGGCGCTGCCATGGCCGGAAAGCTTGCCGAACGGCAGCAGGAACTGCGGATCGATGGTGACCGATTCGCTCAGCTGAAACACGTGCAGCAGCCGGAGTATCCCGATGTCGGAGGTCAGGTTGAAATCCGAACTCGCCTGCCGGCCATTGGCTCGCCAGGCGTCGGTGGTTGCATGTTGGTAATAGACGGCCCCGATCGTTGCCCCTATCGGGTATTGCTCATAGTCACCGGGTGCCACTTCCACCGCCATGGTGGAGAACGATGTACCGATCAGGATCAGTCCAAGCAAAACGGACTTTTTCTGTTGCACCAGCCACGCCTTGAGTTTGCTCATTATCTGTCGCCTTATGGGATTGTCCCTTCGTAGGGGGACATTTCAGGAACTTGACCTGCGTGAAGTTCGCCAGCCCGGGCTGGCGAGTAGCGACGACTGATGGCAGGGCTTGCAGCCACTGCCGTTCGGCGCTGGCTCAAGGATGCGGCGCGGCTCAATTGGCTTCTTGGCTGTGGCGGAACAAAAAGTTTTCTCAGACGGCCCTTTGATCGCTAACAGTGGCAAAGCCAATGGGGAGTGAGGTAAGAAGGGTTCCTGGATTGAAAAAAACCGGGGCTTCGCATATGAGCAGTCAATCGCAGAGAGGCTTCGAGGGAGCAGAGGCAGGCACAGCCGGGCTTTCTGTCGGCAGTCGGGCGCCGGTGACCAACTGGTCCGGCGAGAACATCGACGTTGCCACCGAAAGCGGTTCAGCTTCCGAGCGGGTCGATTACTGGCGGGAAATGATTCTGCGGTTGTTTGCCGACGTCGAAATCGGCGCTGTTCCAAACCCCGGCTTTTTTGGAAAAGTCAGGTCGCAGAAGTGCGAGTTGCTGCGCATCAGTGACGTCAGTGCGGCGGCCCAGGCGGTCAACCGTCGACACCTGCAACCCAGGTCCCGGGACGAAGACAAGTATTTCGCGGTGTTGATGCTGGAGGGCACCGAGCATCTGGAGCAGGACGGCAACAGGGCGATCATCATGCCGGGGGATTTCGCCATCTATGATGCGACACGCCCGCATTCGCTGAGCTTTACCAACGATTGGCGACAGATCATCGTGAGCCTGCCAAGGTCCAGCCTGAACCAGTTGGTCGTGGGCATGGAAAGCCGGATGGCCACGCGCGTCTCCATGGACAATCCGGTCGGCCGCGTCATGCGCATGTTCCTGGAGAGCGTGACCTCGCAAATCAGCCAGTTTTCGGCGGCCGAGATGGTCAGGTTGTCCGAGTCGGCGACCAATCTTATCGCCCTGACCCTTGGCAACCTGCAACCGCTGGACCCTGAACACTCACGCTGTCAGGCCCTGACTTTGATGAGGGTGAAGGTTTTTGTGAACGACAACCTTCGCGATCCGACACTCAACGCACAGCATGTAGCCTTGGGGACAGGTCTTTCTGCGCGGTACATCAACAAGCTGTTCGAACCTGAGGGTTCTTCGCTGATGCGCTATATCTTGCGTCGGCGTCTGGAGCGCTGCAGCAGCGATCTGTTGAACCCGGCCAACGCCCCGTTGCGGGTATCGGATATCGCTTTCCGTTGGGGTTTCAACGACCTCTCGCATTTCAGCCGGGTATTTCGCAGCTGCTACGGTTGCGCCCCCAGGGACTGGCGCGAAGCCCAGCTTCGGCAGTAGCTATGTGAAACGGCCATACCTGCTGCCCTCACCGTGGAGGCGCAGCCCCAAGGCGATCAACTGGCGTTCGCCGCCAAGGCCGGGGAGGGCGTTTTTGCATTTAAGTTTTGGTGTCGCAGCCGTCCATGATGAAATAGCCGCCCGCTTTTGCTGTGAACGACACCTGGAACCGACATGAAGAACACTGCCGTACTGACCTTCGCCCTGCTGCTCAACGCAGGGCTCTGCAGCGCCCAGGCCGAAGCGTCCGGGGATGTTGAGGCAGGCGGCAAACTGTTCAAGCGGATCTGCGGTGGCTGCCATCAGGTCGGGGAGTCGGCGCGCGGCTCTTTTGGCCCGCAGCTCAACGGGATTTTCGGTCGCCCTTCAGCCAGCACGACGGACTACCTGTACTCCGACGCGATGAAAGCGGCCGGCATCGTCTGGACTCGCGAAACACTGACCGCGTACCTCGAAAACCCGAAGGGAGTGGTCCCCGGAACCCGGATGATTTTCTGGGGGCTCAGCGATCCGGAAAAGGTCGAAGACGTGCTGGTTTATCTTCAGACCTTTCAGTCGCAGTAATCAGGTTTTACTGGCCGCCAGGTAGGCACCAAGGCGTTGTCCCATTTGCTCGCCCAAGGCTTGCAAGGCACTGAAGGGGCGGACCATCACCTCGAACTCGACAATTTTCCCCTGTTCATTGAAGCGGATCATGTCGATGCCCTTTAACGCCTTTCCGTCGACGTTGGCGCTGAATTCCAGCACGACGCTCAAGCCGTCTGCGGTCGCCAGTTCCCGGTGATAGACAAAGTCCTCGAACACCTCGATGACCGTGTTGAGAATCTTCGAGACCACGACCGCTCCCGGGTAAGGCTTGTGCGCCATCGGCGAGCGGAATATCGCCTGTGGGTCCAACAGTTCGGGCAAGGCGCTCAAGTCACCCTTGCGGATCATGTCGTGCCACTGCTTCAGGGAGGCTGCGGCTTCGGGATGCAGTTTCAGTCCAGACATCTTCAACTCCTGTATTTTTATTGTTGGCCTTGCGGCGGCGTTGGCATTGCCCGTCGAGTATAAGAGGCCCTGCGTGGGCGGCATGCATCCAGGGTCTACCGATCAGCGCTACACAGCTCGCCAGTGGCGCGTATCAATGCCTGGCCATGCAAACCGTCCTTGATCAGGCCGGATCGCGCCGTGGCCAGCCAGTCCTGGCAGTTCGGGTCGGTGCGATAGGGCGCGAAGGCGGCGTATTGCTGCAACAGACGATTCTGCAGCTCATCCAGCCGAGGCCTGATTTGCTTGGCGAGGTCCGGCCGTGGCGTGTCAGGCGCCTTGCCCGCCGCATGCCATTGAGCGATCAGGCCGTACTGCACCAGTTTGTTGGCTTCTATTTGAGCGGCGACCATTTCGGCGACCTCGTCCGGGTCCAATTTGCGCGCAACGGCCATTTTCCTCGCGTCAACGATGACCTGCGCTTCCCGGACACTGTCCTGGATCGGCTTGCCACTGTCCCATTTGGTCAGCGCCACCAGATCGGCAATGTTCAGGCGCTCGCTCATCGTCGCCAGCAGCGGTTGCAGGCTATCGGGCGCCAGTACGGGCGCGGCGGCCTGTGCGCCGCCAGCGAACAAGCCGAGCAGGGCGCAGGTCAGCAGCTGCGGTAAGCGTGGGGAGTGGGGCATTGGCAAACCTCATTGGACGCGGGATTCACAGGCAGGTGATGTGTAACACAGGTGTGGGAGGCGCGTTAAGGGTGGCGGATCCATTTGCGCAGGCAGCAACGAAAGTCGGGTCGCATAATGGCGCTAGGGCTTTTTGCGCTTGTGCAGGTAGCATGAACGCTTTACCGGCGCGCCAAGCGACAGGCTGTTTAACGTAAACGAGTGGGTCGAACCTTGATCGAACGACGTCAATTCAGCGGAGGCATGAAGGGTAAAAACCTCCGCTATCTGAATGAAAACCCTGGCCAGCCTGCTCAGATGACTCGAGCGGGCTTTTTGCTGCTCGAACACTTCTCCTTGCCGGCGTTCACCCAGGCACTGGATACCATTGTCACCGCCAATCTGCTGCGTCCCGGGTTGTTCTCCTCGCGAACCTTTGGCCTTACTGATGACGAGGTCGTCAGCGATCTGGGGCTGGTCATCCGCCCGGATGCCCGCTTCGATACTGCCGCTGTCCACGACCTCGATCTGCTGGTCATCTGCGGCGGCTACCGGACAGAACTGAAGGCCAACGAAGAGTTCATCAACCTGTTGCGAGCGGCGACAGACCAGGGCATCACGCTGGCCGGATTGTGGAACGGTGCATGGTTCATCGGCAGGGCAGGCCTGCTCGACGGCTATCGCTGTGCAATCCACCCCGAACATCGCCCCGCACTCGCCGAAATCGCCAAGGCGACCCAGGTCAGCAGCGAGCCCTACGTCATCGATCGCGACCGGCTCACGGCGTCCAGCCCCTCCGGGGCATTCCATATGGCGCTGGACTGGATCAAGGGCCTGCACGACAAAGCCCTGGTCGAGGGCATCGAAGACATCCTGGCGTTCGAGGAGTCGCGCTACCGGCGCATCAAGCCTACGGAAAATATCTGCGTCAGCGCGCCCTTGCGCGAAGTGGTGAAGCTGATGGACGCCAACCTCGAAGAGCCGCTGGAGCTGGAGCAACTGGCCGTCTACGCCGGCCGCTCACGTCGCCAACTCGAGCGCCTGTTCAAGGAACAACTGGGCACCACGCCGCAGCGCTATTACATGGAACTGCGGATCACCGAAGCCCGTCGACTGCTGCAGCACACGGAACTGTCCCAGGTCGACGTGCTGGTGGCCTGCGGGTTCGTTTCGCCCAGCCATTTCAGCAAATGCTACAGCTCGTATTTTGGCTACAGGCCTTCAAAGGAAAAGCGGCTGGTGAAGTAAAGCCGCGCTCCGAAAATAGCCAGTGCACTGTCTTCATCGTTGCGACAAAATGGGTCAGGCTCATCGAAGGGCCGCAATGGAATATCTCGACTAAAGGACGCGACATTTATGGAAATCCCTTTTTCGCAAATCAGCGAGCGCTTGAACAATCGCCGATTTACCGTAGCGAACAACACCCACGGGCTATCCGGTGCAGGCACCGTGTTTCATTACCATGTCGAGGGAAATGCCATTTCCGGCACTTACCAAGGCGGCCGGATCCGCATGGGGCATCAAGTCGGACGCGCGACAGGCCCCGATACCATTGAGCTTCTTTACCACTGCTTGACCATGGAGGGTGAGATGCTCGCCGGCTGGTCCCGTGGCACGGTAGGCGTTGATCACGCAGGACGTACCACGCTGACCTTCGTATGGGGTTGGTTGTCGGGTGCGACTGGAGGTGGGGAGTCGAGCTACGTCGAGCTGGCTAAGTAGCGGTCAAGGAGTTTTTGATCCCGACTGGATCAAACTCATGATCGCAGCCACACGTTGCCACTGCGTCACGCGCCTGTGAACAGTCATTCACCAATGATCGCCTTGATCAATTCGATATGGGCCTTGCGGGTGTCGCGGGGGGAGATCAAGTGAATATAGGCTGCCGTCCTTCCAGAGGCCGCCAATAGCGTGGTGTTGAGGAGCTGATCGTTGCCCAGTGTTCCGTAGGCATCAATCTCGAGAACGCCAAGACCGTTCTTCTTGACCACCTCTTTTTCACGCAGAATCCTGAAGTCCTTGTAACCGCTTTCATGCTTGCTGATGGTGCCGTTTGCCAATCCGAGCAGAAACTCCTCATCGTTATCCCCCTCAATCGATCCTTCCGGCACCGGGGTCTCAGTCACCACCACCATGCGTTTTTGCGCGGCGTTGACATACAACGTGCCCGTCATGCCTCCAGCTCTGGCCTTCGCATCAAGCTCTGGCAACTCGCGTTCGACATAACCTTGCGGCAATGTGTAAGTCAGTTTGCCCGCGAGCACGGAAATCCTTTGGGGAGTACTGGCCTCATTCGCTGGCTGTTCCGTCGCAGCCTGAACCCCTGCAACGCCTTGAATCGAGAACGCCAAACACATCATGACTAGCTTGCAGCTGGACAATCGCATCGTAATTCCTTTTAGTGAATCCCTGAATGATCCTGCAAGTGTGCCTGAAACCGAGGATCATGCATGAGATCCGATTGGCTTGAGCCTGCTTTGGAGCCCTGAATGAAAGTTGGCGTGATCTCCGATACCCATGGCTTGCTCCGCGCCGAAGCCGTCGCTGCCCTGGAAGGTTGTGAACGAATCATCCACGCCGGCGACATCGGTAAACTCGAGATCCTCGAGCAACTGGCGGCAATTGCCCCGCTGCACGTAGTACGCGGGAACAATGACCTGGGCGCGCCTTGGGCCGACACTCTCGCCGACCAGCTGTGTTTTGATCTGAATGGATGGCAGACCTTGCTGGTGCATGACATTGCCGATGTTCCGGCGGAGCTGGATGCCTGGATAAAGCTGGTGGTTACCGGCCATTCGCATAAGCCACGCATTGAATGGCGCGGCGAACGGCTATACCTCAATCCAGGCAGCGCGGGGCGGCGCAGATTCAAACTACCGGTGACGCTGGCGCTGCTTGAAGTGCTTGATGGTTCGATTGAGCCGCGGCTGGTTTCGTTATTGGAATGACCATCTGCTGAAAAGCGGTCCCCAAAAAAGAGACCGCTGCACAGCCAGCGTCGCCGGCTCGTTCGCCTACGCGTGACCGAAAAGGGACCGAAAAGGGGGCGGATCTATTTTCCAGATCTATTTTCCAAAAAGGGACGGAAAAATAGATCCATCGGGCTTGAACATGCCGTTGGCTGTCATCGGTGCGGGCTCTTCATCGCCGTGCTACTGGCTGAGGAATTCGCGTATCACTTCGGCGGTTCGCCTGGCGCTGGTCACCACGAAAAAATGCCCCTCGCCCTGCAGGACGTGCAGTTCGGCACGGCGAATGGTGCGGTGCAGGATGTGCGCGTTGTACAGCCGCACCAGGGTGTCGCGTTCGCCGGTGAGGATCAGCGTGCGCTGGCGCAGACGGAACAGCCGCAGCAGGCTGGTCCAGCCGACCAAGGCGGTGAGCTGGTGGTAATAGGTTCGCGGGTTGACCGTGAGCATGCCGTTCACCACACCGAAGCGCAGCAGCGTCTGTATCGAATTGCGCGAGCCTTCTTGCTTGCGCGGTTTGGCGCTTTTGCTCCTGCCAAAAAAATCCAGGATGTCGGCGGGCTTCACCAGCATCGCCGGGCCGGCCGAGGTCGCCGCGAGGATCAGCCGGCGCACCATGCTCGGGTAACGCAGGGCGAATTCTTGCGCCAACGCACCGCCCCAACTGACGCCGAACACATCGACCTGGTCGATTCCCAATTGCTTGAGCATCTCGGCGATCAGGTCGGCATGGCGCGGCAGACGCATCGGCCAGCGGGGCATTTGCGATTTGCCGACCCCGGGCACGTCCAACGTAATGGTCCTGTAGTCCATAAGTTCATCGCGCAGGGGATCGAAGGTACGGATCAAACCACCCAGGCCGTTGAGCAAGAGCAGCGGTGAGCCTTGGCCGCGGATAGAAACGTTCAACTGCAAGTCTTTAATGGTTAATTTGTGCGTTGTCATGGTTTCCCCCCTTGGCCTACCCGCTGTTAAGACAGCGTCTGGCGCCAAACGACTGCTTTTGGCTGTGGATTCAACCGGTCGACGCAACAGATTGGCTAAATCGCCCCCCGGCAGCACGTTCTGAACGATTGCCACCAACCACACTCAAACCCAATTCCCACCCCACGGGATGACTGGACCCCCAGTCGGCAATAACCTCAACCGGCGCCGTGTTCATCGGCGAGGCCAGCCTGGATTCGGCGCGCCTTCTGTCACTCTTACAAGGAAGCAAGAACCTCATGCAACATTCCCCATCTCCGTCTACGCCGGCCGCCGGCGAATTGATTGCAACCTACCGTCACGGCAAGGGCTTTCTGGTATTCACCCTGATTTTCGGTTTCATCATGTTGGGTCTGGCAGGTTTCGTGTTGTATCTGGGCACGATTCTGCCCGCGGGCAATTCCGGGTCTTCCAGCCTGACGACGAGCCGTGGCCTGACGCTGGATTTCTCCAGTCCGCAGGTGCTGATCTATGCCGTCAGTGCGTTCCTGGCCGTGATCGCCGTGGTCCTGTTTGGCATTCATCTGTGGCACAAGCGACAGCGCCAGGCCAGTTATGAAGTCTATGAACAGGGCATCACTCACATTAACGGGGCGACGAAGGATTACGTTCCTTTTGCCGATATCGAGGACCTTTACCTGTTCAGTTCCGGGCAGACGGCGATCTCTGGCCTGATCACCAACCTGGCTTACCGGCGGAATGCCAATGAGCCTTTTCATCGGGTCATTGAATCGCTCAAGGGCTTTCAGGACTTTCAGCAGAAGGTGCGTGAGTTGCATGTGCGTGCGCGTCTGCCGGAGGTGTTGGATACGCTTGCCGCGGGCGGTTCGGTGACCTTCAAGTACTTGGGCAGCGGTGCGGTCTGGGGTAAGCGGATGAGTGGCAAGTTCCTTGATGTGACGACTCAGCCGATTCTGGTGACGCGCGGTTTTCTGGCGGTGGATGGGCGGAAGGTGCCGATGTCGGCTTTGCGCTCGGTGGATTTGAGTGCGTGGTCTGAGAAGGTGGTGATCAAGGATGAGACCGGGAACGTAGTGCTGTCGACTGTCGGTACCGGGATTTTGAGTCATGATCTGTTTCTCAATACGCTGGACTCGATTCTTGAGGTTGAAGAGGCGGCGCGCGGGGAGGGTGCCCAGGTTCTGATCTGAGGATTGTCGGGTACTGGCCGATGCAGGCGTCGGCCAGTTTCCTATTGTCTAAAAACCACCGCCTTTAGCCAGTAAGCGCGCGTTATCGTTGACGTCCATCGCGAGCAAGCTCGCTCCTACGGTTTTGTTCATTCTCTCGACAACAAAATTACGCCATCTCCCCAACGGGCGGCACACCTGTTGATCGAAGCCCGGCTGTTTTCTCTCGATGATGCAGCTCTGGAAGCCGCGTAGCAGAGGCGCTACGGCAAATCTCAGTCATGCAATTGCTGGCGGTCGTTCCCCAATCCAGGCTGCCCATACCTTCGCACATGGCGAAATTTTGATACTACACGTCGAGTTGGCGGGAGCGACGGAGCACTGACGACGATTATTGTTTTCGCACAAAAGCAGGAAACAATAATCATGCTGCCGCTGACCAAAAGAACAGACAGTCACGTTCATTTCTACACGTCGCAAGACCTGCGCCGAGTGGCTGATTCGTTGCCTTACGCATTACCCAAGCCACACCCGCTGACGGCCTATCTGGATACATTGATCGATGCCGGAATTGCCCCGACGCTGATCAATAACGTCCATTTGAGTATCCTGCCGGACTCGGAAAACGTATTCGCTTCCTTCGAGGAGCTGCGCAATCTGCAGGCCGCGAATCCTCTGCGTTATGGCGACGTCAGACTGGTAGGGACGATCAAGGCCGACCCTGCTTACGCCACCCGGGAACGTCTCGCGCATCCCCAGGTGATTGGCGCCCGAATCGTTCTGCACGACGCACCACCGCACACGATCTCCGATACGCGCTTCAGCGATGGCCAATGGTCGGCGTTTTATGCGCGCCTGCTCGCGCATCAGCATCTGCATATTTACGCCAGGGAAGCCGAGACGAATCTGCGCGTGCTGCGCCAGATCCCGGGCGATGTGCGGGTCATCATCGACCACTTGGGCACCTGCCACAGCGAACGAGACATTACCGAGCCGGCTTACATCAAGCTGCTCACTGCCGCGCGCGAGCGAGGCAATGTGTGGTTCAAGGGCCCTGGTTATCGCACTTCCATGCATCCCGAGGAAACGGCTCGCTTCGTGATGCAGATTGTTTGCGCCGTCGGTGCCGACAAGATCCTTCTGGAGGCCACCGATGCCCCCCATGTCGGAACGGACAACCAGGGTGTGGCGTATGCCCGCCTGTTTGATTTGAACAAGGCGTTCAACTTCGTTGATGCCGTTGCACAGCATGTTTCCAAAGAAACCCGAATTCCGGTTGACCAACTGCTCCGAGGAGCCATTGGTCAATTGGAACCTTGATCTACGCCCACGCTTCCACTGCGAGATAACCTGCGATGACGAACATTACAACAAAAGAAATCAACTTCAGCGTCAAGTACGCCGACGAGACCCTGAGCCTCAAAGGCACGGTATTTCAGCCGGAACAACTGGACGCTGCGGCGCAACAACTGCCGCCGGTCATTTTCAACTCCGGGTTCACTGGCGGGGTAACGATGTACGGCCAGCTGTTCGGTCGCGCGCTGGCGGCTCGCGGTTATCGCGTCATGACCTACGACGTGGCGGGCTTTTTCTCCAACAAGCAGATTCGCAATACCCTTGAGTCGGGCGACAAGGTCCTCACCCATGTCATTCTTGAGGACCAGAAGGACGAAGTGCTGGGTGCCGTTGCCTGGGCGCGCGAGCATTTCGGTGAAATGCCGGTAGTCGCATCGTGGGCGATGGGCTCGGTCGCGAGCCTTGGCGCAGTGGCTGAGCTGGCCGCCGCAGGTGGTGAACAGATCCGCTTCTGGGTGCCGATGAGCTACACCAACATCCGCAAGCTGCAAGGCTTGCGCGCCGACAGGAATGCCGCCGACGCTGCCATCCTGCAACTCGCCGATGACGCGCCGATCCCGCCGTTCGACACCGGCACCGACGCGACCCGCCTCGGCTACTACCCGCTGGACCCCGAGACCCAGGCCTATGTCGATCAGCAACTGGGCGGCTACACTGAAGCGGGTGGCGCGGACCGTTGGCCTGGTTGCACCTATGTGACGGCGAAGTCGTACAAGTCCTATGTGGCGTATGACCCGGAGCAATCCATCGAAGGGGCCAAGGGCTTCCCGCCGGCATTGATCATCCACGGTGCCGACAACACGTTGCACATGCCGTCCGAGTCGGTGCGTCTGCACCAGAACTACCCGGGCGATGCAGGCCCGAGCGCGCTGATCATCGCGCACATGCAGCATGGCCAGCAGAATCAGGTCGACAGCCCGGTGTTCCAGTCGATGATCCAGAGCATCGATGAGGCCATCCGCACCCGCGGCTGATTCCCGCCATCCCCTTGCAAGACCTCGGTTACCGGGGTCTCGCAGCGATCTCCCGCGTCGGGCGTTTGCCCCGAGCGGCGTTTTCCCTGTCGTTCCGATCCGTCGCACTGCGCCGGGTTGGCCGTACGCGGTGCCGAATATCCATTTGGCCGAATGCGTGCCCAGGCCCTAACATAGCGTGTCCAAAGCCATTCCTTCGAGCTGACCTGAGCCGGTTGCTTCAACGGCTGGAACCACCCATGACAAGGATCTGGCGATGACCGCCCCCAGTGAATCAGCGACGTCTGTGAATACCTGCACAACCAAGCGTATCGGGCTGCTCATTCTCCCTGAGTTTTCCATGATGGCCCTGGCGGGAGCCAGCGAGCCTTTGCGCGCGGCCAATCGGTTGTCTGGCAAGACGCTGTATGAGTGGACCCTGCTCACGGAATCGGGCGGGCCGGTCAGCTCCAGCAGCGGCATCGAGATCCAGACGCTGCCGGTGGATCAGGCGCCGGAACTGGATCGCGTTTTTGTCCTGGCGAGCCTGGACATCGAACATCAGAACCCCCCAAAAATGCTGCGTTTTCTACAGCGCGCAGCCGCCCGGGGAAAAACCGTCGGCGCCCTGAGTACCGGCACGTTCATCCTGGCGCGCGCCGGATTGCTCGAAGGCAAGCGCTGCACCTTGCACTGGGAGTGCATCGGGCAATTTTCGGAAGAATTTCCAACGATCGAAGTCACCAAAGACCTGTACGTCAACCACGACAACCGCTGGACCTGTGGCGGCGGGACGGCGGCCATCGATCTGATGCTGGCGCAAATCGCCTTGGATTTCGGCAACCAGCTCGCCGCCAGTGTTGCCGAGCAATTCCTGCACGCCCGGATCAGAGCCCCGGAAGAACACCAGCGGATGTCGATTCAGTGGCGGTTCGGGATTCATGACCGGCGGCTGACGGCGGCCATCGCCTTCATGGAGAACAACCTGGAAAACATCGTCGGCATCGAAGAGATTGCCGACCGCTGCAACCTGTCCCACCGTCAGCTGGAACGGTTGTGGCATCAGCACTTCGGCATGACGCCGAAGAAGTTTTATCTGGAACTGCGGCTCAACGAGGCGCGGCGCCTGTTGCGTGAAAGCACCCAGCCCATTGCTTCCATCGCGTACACCTGCGGGTTCGTCTCGGCGTCGCATCTGGGCGCCGCTTATCGGCGGATCTGGGGATGCACTCCTGGGCAAGAGCGGCGGAAATTTGATGATGCCCATTCCTGATCGCGGCCCCTGGAAGGCCCGGCCACCGGGTATCGACCCGGCAAAAAAAGCCTGAATCGACTCCCCCGGGCAAAGCGCATAGCAAGCTAATGACCTAGCCCGACAAGCGGTGTACGCCGGCGAGCCTTGGTTGTTGAGCCATCCCGCATACTCTTTCTTTAAATAGATGGTTCACCTTGCACTGCGTGCGAGCGTGTCGCGTGACGTCGGTTTTTTGATAGAAATCGTCGGACTGAAAGCTAAGGCTCTGGCCGGTAGCGCGGTAATGTTTCCCCCAGATGCGGCGTTCACTTCCAGATGAACCGCCGAAAAAAACAACAATGACGCACAGAAGGCACAACCACCATGGAAACCTTGAGTTTCATTCTGGAAAACGGCGGGCTGATCAGCCTGCTCCTCGGGCAGCACCTTCTCATCGTGGCGGTGGCGGTGGGTCTGGCGATTCTGACCGGCGTGCCCGTCGGCATCGCGATCTCCCAGCACCCCAGAACCCGCCGCTGGGTATTGGCCTTCGCCGCCGTCCTGATGACCATTCCCTCGGCCGCGCTGTTCGGGTTGATGATTCCGGCCCTGTCGCTGATTGGCTATGGCATCGGCGTCGTGCCGGCGGTGATCGCGCTGTTCCTGTATTCCCAATTGCCCATCATTCGAAACACCACCACCGCGATCTCCAACATCGATCCTGCCCTGCGCGAAGCGGCGATCGGTATGGGCATGTCCACCTGGCAGCGGCTGCGCAAGGTCGAGCTGCCAATCGCGGTGCCGCTGATCATGGCGGGCGTGAGGATGGCGACCGTCATCAACATCGGCATCGCCGCCATCGCGGCTTACATCGGCGCCGGCGGCCTGGGCAGTCTCATCATTCGCGGCATCGCCCAGTCCGATACCCGGCAGCTGTTGGCCGGCGCGATCGTCATCAGTGTCATTGCCATTGCGGCCGATTATGCGTTGTACGGTTTGCAGCGCGTCCTGACGCCAAAAGGCTTGAACAAGAACAAAGTGGCCACTGGCCGAATGAAGGAAGCTACGACGTGATCCAGATCGAAAATTTAAACAAGAAATTCGGCTCAATCACTGCAGTAGAAGATGTCTCATTCAATGTTGAAGAGGGGCAGATCTGCGTACTGCTTGGGCCGTCGGGCTGTGGCAAAACCACGACGCTGAAAATGATCAACAGACTGATCACGCCCACTTCAGGCACGATCCGCATTGGCGGGCGCGACACGTCCGAACTGGACAGCGTCACCCTCAAACGCTCGATCGGCTACGTGATCCAGCAAGTCGGCCTGTTCCCGAACATGACCGTCGAGGAAAACATTTGCGTCGTGCCCAATCTTCTCGGCTGGGACAAAACCAGGAGCCGCAAGCGCGCCGCCGAACTGCTGGAAGTGGTCGCGCTGGATCCGTCGAAATTTCTCAAACGCTATCCTTGCGAACTTTCCGGTGGCCAGCAGCAGCGGGTCGGCGTGGCCCGGGCGTTGGCGGCGGATCCGCCGGTGATGCTGATGGATGAGCCCTTTGGCGCCATCGACCCGATCAACCGCGAGGTGATCCAGGACGAGTTCATGCGCATTCAGCGCCTCGTCAACAAGACCGTATTGTTCGTCAGTCACGACATCGATGAAGCGGTGAAAATGGCGGACTGCGTGGCGCTGTTCCACAACCGCAAAATCCAGCAATTCGGCAGTTCGGACGATCTGCTGGCCCGGCCCAACAGCGAGTTCGTGGCGAACTTCATGGGCGGCGATCGCATCATGAAACGCTTGCGTCTGCTGCGCGCGGCTGACGTCGCCAGCATGGTTGCGCCACGGGAACACATGCAGATCGTGGGCGGTAACAGCGGGGTGACTTCGCACACGCACCTGATCGTCAAGCCCGGGGATGACCTGCGCCAGGTACTCTCGCAACTGCTGGGTCGCGGCCAGGACTGGGCGGTGTGCAACGACAGCGACGGACGCTTTATCGGCTATGTCCACCAGTCCGACATCCTCGCGCGACTGGTTGAAAACATCACTCCGGCGGTGCACTGACGATGTCTGACTTACTCGGCAGATTGTGGCAAGGGCTCCAGTTTTACTGGGGCGACATCAGTTACCTGACGGTCCAGCACTTGCAGATCGTCGCGGTCAGCGGGGCGCTGGCGCTGATCATCGCGCTGCCCCTGGGCGTGTGGATGAGCCGGCCGGCGAACCAGCGTTACGCCATGGCCAGCATGCAGGTGCTCAATGTCGGGCAGGCGATCCCCAAGCTCGCGTTACTGGCCCTGGCCATGAGTTTGATTGGCGTCGGCAGCGGCGCGGCGATCATCGGCTTGTTTGTCGCCACGTTGTTGCCGGTGGCGGTCAACACCTATGAAGGTTTGCGCGCAGTACCCCAGCACTTGATCGAAGCGGCGGAGGCCATGGGCATGACGCCGCGGGAAACCCTGTGGAAAGTCGAAATCCCCAATGCGATGAACGTGATTTTCGCCGGTATTCGCACGGCGCTCGCCATCAACGTCGGCACCGCGCCGCTGGCCTTCCTGGTCGGTGGTGGCGGGCTGGGGGAGTTGATCTTTACCGGAATCGACCTGAATGACTTCGGCATGATGCTCGCCGGTGCCGCATCGACCGCTCTGTTGGCCATTGCCGTCGATCTGGGCTGCGGATTGATCCAGACCGTTGCAGTGTCCCGGGGCTTGAGGCTCGCCGGGCGTGAATGAATGTGCAGACCCTGGACATAAACTAATAATACGAGGTGCATGATGATTCATCGAATGCTATCCAGCCTGATCGTTACGCTTGGTCTTGTTCTGAGTTTCGTGGGTAACGCTGCTGCCGAGGGCACAATCGTGGTCGGCGGCAAAAAGTTCACCGAGCAGCAACTGGTGGCGGAGATGACCGCTCAATTGCTGCGCGCCAATGGCTACAGTGTCGACAAGCGCCCGGACCTTGGCTCGTCGGTATTGCGCGCCGCGCAAGAGAACGGTCAGGTCGACGTGTATTGGGAATACACCGGCACTTCGCTGATCACTTACAACAAAGTCACGGACAAACTCGACGCCGACGCAACGTACAAGAAGATCAGCGAACTTGACGGGCAGAAGGGCATCACCTGGTTGAACCCTTCCAAAGCCAATAACACTTACGCATTCGCCATGCGCAAGGCAGAGGCCGAGAAGGAGGGCATCGTCTCGCTCAGCGATCTGGCGAAGAACATCGAAGCGGGAAAGTCCTATAAGTTCGCCTCGAATGCCGAGTTCTTTTCGCGACCCGATGGCCTGCGTCCCCTGCAGGAAACCTACAAGTTTGAATTCGAGCGCAAGAACATCGTGCGTATGGACGGCGGGCTGACTTACCAGGCGCTCAGGGACGGTCAGGTCGACCTGGCCCTGGTCCTGTCGACTGACGGGCGCATACCGGCCTTCGGTTTTGTGGTGCTCAAAGACGATAAAGGTTTTTTCCCCAGCTACGCGCTGACGCCAGTGATCCGTACCGAAGTCTTCAAGGCGAATCCGAAGGTGGGTGAATTGCTCAACGCATTGTCGTCCAAACTCGATGACGACACCATCGCCGGTCTCAATTCCCGGGTCGACGTCGGGCGTGAGTCCATCGAAAGCGTGTCCAAGGAATTTTTGCAGAAGAATCAGTTGCTCTAGTTAATCCGCGCTGGCGTCGACGCCACTGAGTTGCACCATGACTGTCGAGGCCAGCGGAATGTCGCTGGCCTCTTTTTATCCGGCTTGTTTGCAACGCTCACTCCAATCGCTTGGGGTGTGAGCTCATTTCGTTTGCCTGTCATTCCCTAGGAGACTTATCGATGCAGTTGCATAAAAAAATCGTGGCATGCTCGTTACTGGTAGTGGCAGCAAGTGCTCAGGCGGACAACGGTATCGAGCGCATGACCCTCACCGATATGCGTCATGGATTGGATAGCGGGCGCATCAGTTCCGAGCAACTGGTGAGGCACTATCTGGATAATATTCTCGCGAACAATCACCAGGGCAAACACATCAACGCGTTGGTCAGCGTCAATGAACAGGCCATCGATCAGGCTCGCCAGTGGGATGCCGAACGGGCGAAAAACCCCAAGGCCAATTACCCGGCGCTGGCCGGTATTCCGTTCGTGGTGAAAGACAACTTCGACACCGCAGGTATGGTCACCTCCGGTGGCGCCTACGTGCTGCGCGCGTCGGTGCCGAGCCAGGATGCCTTCACCGTCAAGAAGCTGCTCGACGGGCAGGCGATACTACTTGGCAAAGCCAACCTGTCGGAGCTGGCGGCGTCCTTCGGCTGGTTTGGCTACAGTTCGTTGGGCGGCCAGACGCTCAATCCAAGAAACACCAAGCGCGATGCTTCCGGCTCCAGCAGCGGTTCTGCGGCTGCGGTGGCGGCTGCGTTCGCGCCGTTTGCATTGGGGTCGGATACCAGCGGGTCAATCCGCGCGCCGGCCAGCGTCACCGGCACGGTGGGGTTCCGACCGTCGTTAGGGCTGATCAGTCGCAGCGGCATTATTCCGCTGTCGCTCACCTTCGATACCGGTGGTGTCATTACTAACAGCGTGCTGGATCAGGCCATCGTGCTTGATGCGATCAAGGGCCGGGACAACACTGATCCGGCCACCCTGGATCTGGCCACCGACACCATACAATTCGAGCAGGCTCTGAGCCGTTCCACTCTGCAAGGCAAAACCATCGGGGTGATCACCAATTTCAACGGCGCCAACCCGGAAGTGGACGCGGTGTTCAAGTCGGCGCAGGAAACCCTGGGCAAGCGCGGGGCACGGGTGGTCTCCATCGAGCTACCGAAGGACTTTGAAACCCTGTGGGGCGATGTGCTCGGCCCGGTGGGAGAAAGCGAATTCAAGCCGCAATTCGAACGTTATCTGGCAACCCTCAACCCGAGCCAACCACGAACCCTCGCGCAGTTTCTCGACCTGGCCAGGAAAAACCAGGCTGAAAACGGACCGCACGCCATGAACCCGGCGCGCCTGGCTGGACTGGAAGCGGTTTCGAATGTCCGTAGCACCGATTCGCCGCTGTATATCTCCATCCTGTCCAGGAAGATCCCGCAGTTGCGCGTGCAGTTGGTGGACATCATGAAGAACAACCAGGTGGACAGTCTGTTCTTCGCCACCATCAATTGCCCGGCGTCGGTGGTTCACGGTGTGACCGATGACAGTTACGTGTGCCAATCCGCCGATACCTACGCGTCGTCGTACATTGCTTCCGCCACAGGATTTCCCGAGATCACGGTTCCGGCGGGCAGTATCAAGGGCAATCTGCCGGTCGGCGTGTCATTCCTGGGCGGTTATGGCGAGGACGCCAAGATCGTCGGTTTTGGCTACGCGTTTCTCGGGCGCTGATCAGTTGGGCGGGGTAGGCCAGGTAGTCACTGCGCTGACTGGCGAAGGGCTGGTCGAGGCTGATCAGCTCGGCGTTGGCCAATTCGTCGGCCGCCAGAAGGGGACGGAAAAATAAATCGGGCGGAAAAATAGATCCGTCCCCTTTTTGCCTCTTTTTGCCTTATCGAAAGGGCGCGTTAATTGATCTGCACAATGACCGGACCTTCCGTTACGATCGGCGGGTCCGCGTGGATATTTGATGCATTTTTCTGAATCCACTCACGTGCGACTTTCAAGCTCGCATCGCTGCCGGCCTTGTCCGTGCAAACAGTTACCGACGTACCACCATCACCGGTATTCAGCAGTGTGTAGCTCACGAGGCCAGGCACTGTCCGCAGGGTAGCTTCGACGTCGGTTTTGCGCTCTTCCAAAAGCCCGAAAAGCTGCTTTGCTCCAGTACCCAAGTAGGTTCTTATAACCGCATACATAGTCGTCTCCTTTGGCAGCAGCGTCTTGATGCCTATCCAGATCCGCTGATAGCCGCTATCACCCAAGATTCAATTCAGCCCGATTTATTAAGCTTAGCCACACGCCGGCGACAAGTGAAATGCAACGACCACCGGCCGCTTTTGGCCGAAGCAGCTATTCGCGACCGACCGCTTCCCGCCAACGAGCAAAAAGGAGCAAAAAAAGGACGGGTTTATTTTCCCCTTTTGTCTCGAAAAATTAAAAATTTGCGCCTGCCGCCACAGGCGGGCGAGTCGGTGTTGCAGCGCGAGGGGGCCAAGGATTAGCACAGGACGGCTGGAGTGCGTGGCGCTCAACTTGGCAGCGCGTTTGCGGGGCATCCCGTGGTTGGCGCACTGAGTTGAAGCATGGGATCGCGCATTCCAGAGCCCTGCGCAGCCCCAGGGGCAATGGTTAGGGTGCTTACGAACTGGCCTGGTATTTGCTACTGACTTCCCATCTGAATGCCGTGTCGGGGAAGTGGAATGTCGCTATCAAGTAATGCCATGCAGCTATCCCCTGGCGAGAAAAGCTGGTTACCCTGGTTCGGCAAAACCGGAAAAATGGCCATGGGCTGGTCCTGCCGGCTCAATCGCTCGGCGTACCCGGTGATCGAACAGACCTTCGAAGCCATTGCTGAAACCCGCGTGCAGTTGCTGCACAACTGGACCCGCGAGCAGTGGGAACACCTGGCTGAACTGGCCGACAATCTCGGCCGTGATTTCGCCCATCTGGACCGTACGACCTTGATCGACAAGCTGCGCCAGGCGGAAGATTTTTCCGAGTTGTTCGTGGTTGATGTCGCCGGCAGCGTCCTCGTCTCGACCTGGAATCAGCGGGACACAACCCGACTCGAGCAAAGCCGTGCCTTGGCAGAAGGATTGAAGGCGCCGTTTCTGCATGGCCCTTACCGCGATCCACTGACCTTGCCCATCGGCCCATCGTCTTCACGCTTCCACGATGAAGTGACCTTGATGTTCTATCAACCGCTGAAGATCGATGGAAAAGTCCTTGGCTGCCTCTGTGGTCGCGTGCCCAACGATGTGCTGGGCGATCTTATCCAGCGCGAGGCCGGGCACATTTTTGCCGAGTCCGGCGACAACTACCTGTTCATGGCGCAATCGCGTTTCGATCCCGCTATCGAGCCGGGAACCGCCTTGTCGCGCTCACGTTTCGAGGACGGTACGTTCACCCACGGCGAAAACCTGAAAAGCGGCGTCCACACGCCGTGGAAGACCGTGCAGATCCAAAGGCACACCGAACTGGAACTGCGCTTTACCGACCCGGCGACCCAGCAACTGCACCCCGGCGTACGCGAGACCATCCGCACCGGTTTCAACCTGTTCGTGACCTATCCCGGTTACTCGGACTACCGGCACATTCCGGTGGTGGGCAAGGGCGTGACCTTCCAGTTGCCAGGTTCGCCTGACCGCTGGGGCATGATGTGCGAAGCCGACCTGGAGGAGGTCTACCGTCGGCGCTCGCTCAGCCATGGCTTGATGAAACCTTATCTGGCGACCATGACCGGACTGTTCGCCTGCAACTTCCTGGTCCAGCATTACAGCGGCCTGAGCCAGGGGCTGATCGATACCGTCGAAGTCGCGAGCATGGTCGGCGCCACGGTCCTGTTCAGCCTGCTGGGGCCCAAGCGTCTGGCGAACCGATTGAACGACATGACGAATGTGATCAGGACCATCGCCGAGGGCGAGGGCAACCTTCGTCAGCGCCTGGACACCACGACCATGGCCAACGATGAGACCGGTGACATGGGGCGCTGGATCAACAGCTTCATCGACCATCTGGACTCGGTGGTCGGGCAAGTGGTGAAGGCCAGCCGCAACGTCGGCGCCACCAATCAGATGATGCTCGGCCGCAGTCAGGAAGCCGGCATCACCTCCACCGAGGTCGCCGACGCGGTGCATCGCATGATGATCATTGTCGAAGATCAACTGGGCGAGATCCAGCAAGCCTCCGCCAGCGCCGAACAGATGAAGCAGGCGATGGACGAAGTCGTCACTCGCGCCCGCGAGCAATTTCTCGCGGTGCAGGCCGGCACCCAGTCGATTCGGGATGTGGTCGAGCGCTCGTCTTCGAGCGTGCAGTTGCTCGACAGCCGGATGACGCAAATCGGCAACATCACCGGCCTGATCAGCGCCATCACCAACCAGACCAATCTGCTGGCGCTCAACGCCGCCATCGAGGCCGCGCGCGCCGGGGAGCATGGGCGAGGTTTTGCGGTGGTGGCCGATGAGGTACGTAGTCTCGCCTTGCGCACGTCACGGGCCGCCGACGATATTCGGCAGATGGTCGAAGGCCTGCAGAACGAAACGCAGAACGCCGTCAGCTTCATGGAGGAGGGGGTCAAGGACGTCGATAACAGCCTGCGTCTGGCCGAAGATGCCTCCTCGGAAAACGTGCAATTGCATCAAGCCGTGGAAAGCATGTTTGCGATCATCCAGCAGCTCAACAAACGCAGCCTCGATTATGGCAAGACGATCAGGCAGGTCGACCAGTCTTCCACCGAAATGCGCCAGACGGTGGTGGTGCTGCAAAGCAGTGCCGAAACCGTGAGGCTCAATGCCAACAAGCTGCAGAAACTGGTGGGGCAGTTCGAAGTGAGCAGCAACGGCGAACGGGTTGCGGCGGCTTGAAGGTGGGCGAGGTGGACAGGGGATCGAGTAGGGGCGAAATGGGTGGGGCGGCTGTCAGGACGTCTTCGCGGGCAAGCCTCGCTCCTACAGGTAATTGGGGTGTACACAAATACCGTGTCCGGCACAGATCCAGTGTGGGAGCGAGCCTGCTCGCGAAGGCGTCCTGACATCCGGCATCGATGTCGACTGACACGGCCTCTTCGCGAGCAGGCTCGCTCCCACAATTTGGAGTGCATGCGGATCAGAGAATCAGGTCGGCTGTCAGGCCGACTCGCTTTGGCTGCCTCGCTGCCGCTTCTAACCCGCCAATGGCGGCGTCCGCGGCGGAATCAAGCGCTTGGCCCCCGTCGCTTCAAACGCCGCAGCCAGACGCAGCAACGTCGAATCGTCATAAGCACGACCCGCAAACGTCAGCCCGACCGGCATCCCGATATCGGGCATGACACCCATCGGCACCGTGACCGTAGGCACCCCCAGATGGCGGATGGCAAGGTTGCCGTTAGCCACCCAGATCCCGTTACTCCAGGCGATATCCGCCGACTGCGGATCGACGTCGGCGTTCGCCGGCGCGACGTCCGCCACCGTCGGGAAAATCACCGCATCGAGCCCCAGCCGGTCCATCCAGTGCTCCAGGTCGATCCGCCGCGTCTGTTCCAGCCCGCGCAAACCATCCGGCACCGTGGTGATCTGGTCCCAGGGCGTAATACCGCGCTCGGCCATCCGCACATACTCGTCCATGCCCGCCACCAGGTCGCCCTCGCGGTTAGGCAGGGTCCCCGGGTCGTGGGGGAAAATCAGCGGGCCGTCGACATCGACCAGACGATTCAGCTTCGGATCGCCGTTGGCTTGCAGGAAATCATCGAACGCCCAGGCCGTCAGATCCCACAACTCATGGTGCAGGAACTCCTTGGACACCAGGCCCCGGGTAAACACCGTCGGTGCACCCGGACGATCACCCTCGCAATTGGTGACCATCGGGAAATCGACCTCGAGCACTTCGGCCCCGGCGGCTTCGAGGGCCTGGCGAGCTTGTTCCCAGAGCCCGATCACCGAGGCGCGGGTGTTGATGCGCTGCCCGGTCGGGCCGCCGATGCCCGGCGCAGCCGCGGTGCCCGCCTCGGGGTCGGCATTGATGTACATGCGCGGAACGCCAAAGCGCTTGCCGGCGAGCGCCTCGCTGTTCGCCGCAAGCGATCCATAGGCGTCAGGACGCACCGAGGCGACACTCGGAATCGGCACCCAGGGTTGCATCCGCCACAGATCGCCGCGGGTGTCGGGATCCTCCGCGACCACCACGTCGAGTACTTCGAGCAGGTCCGCCATGGTGCGGGCAAACGGCACCACCACGTCCATGGTCGGGGTCAACGGCCAGTTGCCGCGCACCGAGATCACCCCGCGCGACGGCGTATAAGCGCACAGGCCATTGTTCGACGCCGGCCCGCGCCCGCTCGACCAGGTTTCTTCAGCCAGGCCGAACGCGGCGAAACTGGCCGCGGTGGCTGTCCCCGCACCGTTCGACGAGCCCGAGGCGAAGGGCGCAGTGAGGTAGTCGGCGTTGTATGGACTCTCCGCGCGGCCATAGACCCCGCGCTGCATGCCGCCGTTGGCCATGGGCGGCATATTGGTCTTGCCCAGGCAGATCGCACCCGCGGCGCGCAGCCGCTCGATGGTGAACGCATCGCGATAAGCGACCAGGTTGGCGAATGCCGGACTGCCCGAGGCTGCCGTCAGCCCCTTGACCAGATAACTGTCCTTGGCCGTATAGGGGATGCCATCGAGCGGACCCAGGCACTCGCCTTTGGCCCGACGGGCATCCGACGCCCGGGCCTCTTCGAGTGCCTGGGGATTGCGCACCACGACAGCATTGAGGGCGGTGGGCGTGTCGGGGCCGTCATAGGCATCGATCCTGGCGAGATAGGCCTGGACCAGCTCGACCGCCGTGGTCCGGCCTGATTCGAGCGCCGCACGCAGATCGGCAATGGAGACTTCAGTGACCTCGATCATGCTGTTACCACCGGCTTCTGAAGGGAGAGGCGATCACGCCGGATCCTGGAGGCACGGACATTACTGTTGTCAAAATGGCTGCTCATAACGGTTCTCGTTGCATTGCATTACGCGACAGGGGCTGGGCTTACGACCTGAGCGTTCTATTTAACACCAAGCCCGGGAATCGGTGTAACGCTTCGGTGCCGGTGTGCACCGCTGGCTGAAAAAAATACGCGGCGGGCAAGTAACTGCTGATGGCGAGTGGATATCTGCGCGAAGCCGATTATGCTTCAGGAAACCTTGCAGCAATGCGAGGCCGTCAACCTGTGTGCATGCTTTGCGCAATCCGTAATCCGATGGAATCAGCCCTAGGGCCTGGGTGCGGCAAAATGGTAGTGGGGTACTCCGGCCTGATAAATAACAAAAAAGACGGAGAAGACTTATGGCCGCAATCGACAATACAACCACGGGCAGCGCGTCCCGTCACGGGCTCACCAAGGAGGAGCGCAAGGTCATTTTTGCCTCGTCCTTGGGCACCGTGTTCGAGTGGTACGACTTTTACCTTTACGGCTCGCTTGCAGCGATCATCGCCAAGCATTTCTTCGCCGGGGTCAACGAGACAACCTCGTTTATCTTTGCGCTGCTGGCATTCGCCGCGGGCTTCGCCGTACGCCCCTTCGGTGCCATCGTGTTCGGTCGCCTGGGGGACATGATCGGACGCAAGCACACCTTCCTCATCACCATCGTGATCATGGGTATCTCCACGGCCATCGTCGGCTTCCTGCCCGGGTACGCGACGATCGGCGTGGCAGCGCCGATCATCCTGATCACCCTGCGCCTGTTGCAAGGCCTGGCCCTGGGCGGTGAGTACGGCGGGGCGGCGACCTACGTGGCCGAACATGCACCCAAGGGCAAGCGCGGCTATTTCACTTCGTGGATCCAGACCACCGCGACCCTTGGCCTGTTCCTGTCGCTGCTGGTGATCCTCGCCTGCCGCACCATCCTCGGCACCGAAGCCTTCGAGGCCTGGGGCTGGCGGATTCCGTTCCTGCTGTCGATCCTGTTGCTGATCATCTCGGTCTACATCCGCCTGCAACTCAGCGAGTCGCCGGTGTTCCTGAAAATGAAGGCCGAAGGCAAGTCCTCCAAGGCGCCGCTGACCGAATCCTTCGCTCGCTGGGACAACCTCAAGATCGTCATCATGGCGCTGCTCGGCGGTACGGCCGGCCAGGCCGTGGTCTGGTACACCGGGCAGTTCTACGCGCTGTTCTTCCTGCTGCAGACACTCAAGATCGAAGCGCAGACCGCCAACCTGCTGATCGCCGGCTCGCTGCTGATCGGTACGCCGTTCTTCGTCATATTCGGTAGCCTGTCCGACCGCATCGGGCGCAAGGGCATCATCATGGCCGGCTGCATCCTCGCGGCGCTGACCTACTTCCCGATCTTCCATGGGTTGACCCAGTACGGTAACCCCGACGTGTTCCTCGCGCAGGAGAAGAATCCGGTCCGGGTGATCGCCGATCCCGACCAGTGCTCGTTCCAGTTCGACCCGGTGGGCAAGGCCAAATTCACCAGCTCCTGCGACCTGGCCAAGACCGTGTTGGCCAAGCGGGCCATACCCTATGAGAACGTGAAGGCCGAGCCGGGCACCGTTGCCCAGGTGCGCATCGGCGATAAAGTCATCCAGAGCTTCGAGGGCACCGGCATGCCGGCCGCCGACTTCAAGGCCAAGAACGACGCCTTCGTCGCCACCCTCGGTTCTTCGCTCAAGGAAGCCGGCTACCCCGAGAAGGCCGACCCGGCCAAGACCAACTACCCGATGGTGCTGTTGCTCCTGACCATCCTGGTGATCTACGTGACCATGGTCTATGGCCCGATCGCCGCCTGGCTGGTGGAACTGTTCCCGGCGCGCATCCGCTACACCTCGATGTCGCTGCCGTACCACATCGGCAACGGCTGGTTCGGCGGCTTCCTGCCCACGGTGGCATTCGCCATGGTCGCGGCCACGGGTGATATCTACTACGGGCTGTGGTACCCGATCGTCATTGCGGTGATGACGGCCATCCTGGGGATTTTCTTCATGCCGGAAACCAAGGATCGGGACATTCGTCACACCTGAGATTGGCGGTTGCCCTCTCCCGCGGGGGAGAGGGCATCACGCTTCAGAAGTAGTAGCCGATGTTGATGTTGGTCCGGTAGTACCACTCGTTGCTGCCGATCGAACTGGTATTGGTAAAGCCGGTGCCGTTTTCCGCGCCGCCGTAGGGGTTGGCGTTTTTCGCCCAGGTCAGATCGACCCACGCCATGATCGGCATCGCCAGGAACTGCGCGCCGACGGTGTACATCTGCGAGTCATCCCAACCGCTCTGGTCTTTCATCATGCGACTGTAGTCGTTGTACAGTTTGATCTTCTTCAATTGCCCCAGCTTGGGCGTTGGAATGTCATAGCCCACGTTCAGCGAGGCAACGGTGGCCTTGGACGCAATCAGGTACGCCGGTGTCAGGCCGTTGCCGCCCATCAGCACCGAATCGTTTCTGACGCCGGCCGGATTTTTCGGGTCGTACTCGTAGCGGATTGCCTGGGTGCTGACGGTCCATTGGCCGGCATTGATGACGGCATGAATGCCACCGGCCCAATAGTCACCATCATCCCGGGTCGTGGCGTTGTACAGCTGGGCAGCGGCCACCGATGCCCCGACCTCGGCTTTCCAGCCGTCGTTGACAAAAGTCCGCGCGACGCGGGCGTTGATCTGGTTGTGCTTCTCGTTGTCCTGGCGCGACTGGGTGAAGGGGATCGCGTTGTCCTTGAGGTCGGCGTAGCGGCCGACTTCCGGCGAGTAGCGGATGTCCGAGGGCATCATGCGTGGGAAGTAGCCGATTTGCAGATCCCAGTCCTTGTCCTTGTAGCTGTACTTCAAGCCCGCACCGGCGCTGACGCCATAACCCATGAAGAACGGCAGGTGATAACTCCAGCCGAATTGCGGGTAGGGTTCCAGGCCAAACGGCTTGAACGGCGCGCCCAGTTGCAGGTTTGAATTGCTGTTAAAGCGGTAGCCAACGAAGCCGCGATCGATGGAGCGTTTGCCGTCGTCCTGGAACCAGTAACCGACATCGCTGAACAGGTTCTTGTAGGTCGCCTGGACATCGATGCGGAAAGTGTCGAAGAGAAAGCGGCCATTGTTTTCGGTCGTGTCCCAATGCTCGTCACGGTAGTTGGTGCGCAAGGCGCCGCCGATATCCAGACTGCTTTGGCCATCGTCGCTGCGCCAGGCGATGTGCGGGAAGGGCTTTTTACCGGGAGTCGATGTCACGGGCGCAGCAGGGCCGGGTTCGCCGGCGAAACTGACGCAGCTGCTCATCATCAGCCCCAGGCATATCACGTAATTCTTCATGCTCACTTCCCCTGCAAATGTTGAGCGCTACAAAGTGACCGGCAACACTTTTCCGCTTGCCTTGAAAGTGGCAATGGGCGAGTGACTGCGAGTGTTGCGGTATTGGAGTGCGTTTTTGTTTTAACTGTTTCGTAGGTAATACGGCGTCTGACCCATGAACTTGTTGTAGATAGAGCAGAAACTATGCCAACTCCGGGATGGTGCTTGGAGGTCGAATAAAATCCAGTGAAAACAATTGTTTATATGGGAAACGCATTTCCGTGTATTGCCCGTGAAACGTAGGCGTCAGGGAGTAACGAAACTGCACGTTATATGTGCGTCCTTACTCCACGCGCATAAAAAAAGGCCGACAAAACTGTCGGCCCGTTTAATAGATGAAATAGCACGGCGGTTATAAGTCGAGAACCAACCGCCGACTCTTGCAACCCGATACACAGACCATCATCGATTTATTCGCCGCACGCTCGGCCTTGGTCAGCACCCCGTCACGATGATCGACATCACCTCCCAGAACCCGTGTTTCGCACGAACCACACACGCCCTCGCGACAGCTGTATTCAATGTCACAACCCGCCTCGAGCAACACGTCAAGCAAACTCAAACCCGGCTCGATCGACAGGGTCTTGCCGGTTTTTTTCAGCTCGACGCTGTAACTGCTCTGCGCATCTTCGGACGGCGGCAACTCCGCCGCCGCGAAGCGCTCGATATGCGCATGAGGATAACCGAGGCCTTCGCAGGTGCTTTCGAAGGCATCGAGCATCGGAGTCGGCCCGCAGCAATAAAAGTGCGTATCACCCGGTTGACCCGCCAGGTAGGCACTCAAGTCCGGCGGCATGCCTTTTTCATCGTTGAAGTGGTAAAGCACTTTCGCGCTCAGGCCGCTGAGCTCTTCGACCAACGCCGCTTCCTGCCGCGAACGGGCGCAATAGATCAGCTCGGCGGATTTTCCCAGCGCCAGCAGTTGGCGGAACATGCAGTAGATCGGCGTGATGCCGATGCCACCGGCCACCAACACGCTGTGCTTGGCGCCCAGGTCGAGCTGGAAGTTATTGCGCGGGGACGAAATCGGCAGCTGCATGCCGACCCGCAATTGCCCATGAACGAATTCCGAGCCGCCACGGCTGTTGCGATCGCGCAGGATGCCGACCACGTAACGGCCGCGATCGCTCGGCGAATTGAGCAACGAGTAGCTGCGCACCAGGCCGTTGGGCAGGTGCAGGTCAATGTGCGAGCCGGCTTCGAAGGGGGGAAACACGGTGTCGCCATACGGCCGCAATTCGACGCTGATGATGCCTTCGGCTTCGTAGCGCAGGGTATGCACGAGCGCGGTGAGGGGGGAGGAATTGGACATCGGTCACCTCTTTTCGACAGTTCGCAAATCGAGATCGAGACGCGCGCCGGCCTCGATCTCCACCCGCAGTTCGGGAAACACCAGCGCGCTCACTTCCACCAGCGTGGAGGTCGGGAACAGCGCCTGGCCGGCGAAGAAGTCACGCCGGGCGCGACCCACTTCATCCTTGTCGGCGATGGCCGTGACATACACCGTCAGCCGGTAAATGTTGCCGACATGCCCACCCGCGGCTTCGACCAGCGCCCGAATCTTGTTCAACACCAGCAGCGTCTGCGCATAGGCATCAAGCGGCGCGCCAGCCTCCACGGCCTGGCGCGTGGCGGGATGACCGGTCATGCCGGACATCACTACCTCGTTGCCGACCAGCAAGGCATTGGACCAGGTGCTGGCGGCCGACTCGCTCAACGAATCGGCCTGAACACGTTGCACGGCTGCGTTCATGGCAACTGCTTCGCATCAATAAACTCAAGCTGGGCCTTGGCCGCATTTTTCAGGTAGCGGCGCAGACGCACCACCCCGAGGTCATGCTGGTACAGGTTTTCCCGCTGGTTGGCGTCCGGTTCCATGAATTCGAGCAGCACCCGATCCTGTTCCAGCACGGCCCAGTGCCGGGCTTCCAGACGGTTCTTGTAGAGGAAGCGCCAGGTGTCGCGCTGCCAGCCGGTCAATGGACGGCAACGCCAGTGGAACACCGCCGACAAGGCACGGCTGCTCGGCGTGTAGCTGCCGATGATGGTGAAGTTGCCGCCCGGGCCGCCGGTTTTCGGGTAGGGGATTTCCAGGCGCAGCCAGTGGCAGCTGTTGTCCATGAATTCGGTCCAGTCGAAATTCACCCCGCGCTGGCCTTCCTTCTCGAAGAAGAAACCGTGGTCGGTGTCGCGGGTGACGAACTTGGCCGTGGCTTCGCCCTCGCTCATGGAGTGCGACATCTTGTGCAGGTAGGTGCCGTGCATCGGGTCCATGACGTTGTCGATGACGTAGCGGTAATCGCCTTTCCACTCGGCGTAGCACAGGAAGCTGCTCCATTCGGGAGAGGTCAGTTGCTCCGGCAATACCAGCTCCGGCGGGGTGTCCACGTGCGGGTCGACGGCGTTGTAGAGAAAGATCGCGCCGGCCGCTTCACGGGTGTGGAACATCCGCGTCGGGCGGCTGCCTTCGAGTTTGCACCCCGGGCTGCCGGGGACTTTGGTGACGGTGCCATCGCAGCGCACTTCGACGCCGTGATAAGGGCACTGCAAGCGGTCACCCAGCACCGGGCCCTGGGACAACGGCGCGCCGCGATGCGGGCAGTGATCTTCCAGGGCATGCACGCTGCCGTCATTGTCGCGCCACAGCGCAATCTTGTAGCCCAGGCGGCGGATCGAGACGGGTTTTTCGCCCAGCTGATCGGAAGGCAGCACCGGGAACCACAGGTTCTTCAAGCCGTTGGCCAAGAGGTTTTCAACAGGATCGACGGTTGTATTCATGTTCATTTCTTATTTACCTCCGGCGGGTCATTCGCCCAGCCGAGCCATCAGGGTTTTATAGGCGTCCGTGGTCCACTCGCCGCTGGTCAGCGGGCAGGGCGGCCCGGCCAGGTTCAAGTGCGCAAGCAGGTCGGGCAGCTCGGTCACGCCATTGCCGAAAGCGCGTTCGATGGAGTCGCCGAGCAACTCTTCGAACTGGGTGTTGGGGCGTTTGCGGGCCTGATGGGGCTCCAGGTAGGGTTCGGTATTGCTCATCTCATTGACCTCCATTGCGTACCCGTTCGCGGATCATTTCGCGCACGGGAATAAAGTCATACGTGGGGAAAACCTCGGTGCTGAACACACCCCAGGCCGAGCGTTCGAGCTCGACGTTGAGGGCCGGCAGCAGGCTCGGCGGCAAACGCAGGGTGACGATCTGGCCCAGGCCCATGGCCACGGTCCAGGACACCACCTCGACGCCTTGCGGGGGAAACCGCTCCCACCAGTCCTGCTGTTTCATGTGCCGCTGAATGTCTTCCAGGTTCTTCGATTGGTCGTGCTTGAGCAGCACGGTCACCAGCAGGGATTCGCTCATGGTCGTGTCCTGGTTCAGGCCGCGGCTGATGTCGGCACGGTCCAGGCGTCGTAGCCGTAGACCCAGTCGGCGTTGCCGCCGTCCTTGAGCCATTGGTTGCCGCGCGAGCCGATCTGGATCTGGCTGGTGCGTTGCAGCCGTGCCTGCTGGTAAGCGAGCAGTGCATCAGCGACCTGCGAAGGGCTGGTCAGGTCTTGCAAATGGCGAGCGAGCACCACCGCATCCTCGATCGCCTGGCCGGCACCTTGCGCCATGAACGGCATCATCGGATGGCAGGCATCGCCCAGCAGGGTCATCGCGCCCTTGGACCAGAACGGCAGCGGATCGCGTTCATACAGCGCGGTCTTGAGCACCTCGTTGCACGCCTCCAGCAGGGCGCGAGCATCCGGGTGGAAGTCCTGATAATGGCTGCGCAACTCATCGGCATCGCCGGCGCTGGTCCAGGACTCTTCATGCCAGCTGTCCTGAGCGGTGGTGGCGAAGATGAAGATGTCCCGGCCCTGGTTCAGCGGAAAGGTCACGATCTGGCTTTCGGGGGTAGGGCCCCACCATTTGGTGAACGCCTGGATGTTCGGCACATGGGCCACGCTTTCGGCGGGTACCACGGCACGGTAAGCGACCACACCGGTAAAGCGCGGTTGCTCGTCGCCGAACAGCGCCTTGCGCACCACCGAATGAATGCCATCGGCGCCGATCAACAGGTCGGTGACGTGGCGGCTGCCATCCTTGAAGCGCAACTCGATGCCGTCGGCGGTTTGCACGACTTGCTCGGCGCGTTTAGCAAACTGCACCTGTGCGGCAGGGAAGACATCCGCCAGCGCGGCAAGCAGGTCGGCACGATGGATGGTCAGTTGCGGTGCGCCGTATTTCTGCTCGGCGGCATCGGACATCTCCAGGCGCGATGTTTCCTCGCCGCTGTCCCACATACGGCTGATCCGATGCGTCGGACGCGCCGCCGGGATTCGCACCGCGGCGCCAACGCCCAGACCGTCCAGGGCGCGTACGGCATTGGGTGTCAGGTTGATATCGGCACCGACCCGCAAGAAGGCTTTCGACTGTTCGAATACGGTGACGTGATGGCCCGCACGCAGCAGGGCAATGGCGGCGGTCAGGCCACCGATACCGGCACCGGCAATCGCGATATTGAGTGAAGACATGGGTAACTCCTGCTCAGGATTTCGGCTTGTCGGTAAGGAATTTGCCCTGGGGCGCTTCGACATGTTGCTGGCGGCGGGTATTGCCATCGATGCCGCCGGCGATCGCCCACTCGGCGAAGACCGTCGGGCCGGGTTCGAAGGTGCGTGGCTGCCATTCGCCGGTCAGTTGGTCTTCGTCGGCGTAGTACTCGACCAGCGCGCCGGCCGGGTTCTTGAAGTACCAAAAGAACGCCGACGACACCGGGTGCCGACCGGGGCCGATTTCCGTGGCCCAGCCGCTGCGGGAAATGTGCATGCCGCCGCCGAACACTTCGTGCACATCGCGCACGGTGAAGGCGACGTGGTTCAGGCCGGCGCGAGGGGCGGGCAGCTGCAGCATGAACAGGTCATGGTGGCCGCCTTCCTCGGCGGTGCGCAGGAACGCGCCGCGGTCCGGATAGCGGTCCGAGGCCTGGAAGCCGAAACGCTCGTGGTAGAAGGCTTCGCAGGCATTGACGTCCTTGACGAAGAACACCACGTGCCCGACTTCGATCGGCGTGGCGCGGTCGTAGATCGGCGCGGCCTTGTTGATCCGGCCTTTGGTTTGCCAGGTGTTGTGGCCGCTGCACTCGATGTCCAGCTCACGCTTGCGGGTCACTTGCAGACGGATCGCCAGGCCATTGGGATCGGTGCAACCGATACGCCCGTTGGCCTCTATGAAGCCCGGATCGTTGGCGATTCGCTCGCTGTACAGCTTCAGATCGGCATCGCTTTCGACGCCCCAGACCACTTCGCGCACGGTCGAGCCGGCTTCGATGGCTGGCGGCAGGCCGGCCTTGTTGATGTCGGCCAGCACCACGCGGCAGCCGTTGAGGGTTTCGAAGATCACCTCGTCAGGCTGCTCGCTGACCTTGCTCAGGCCCCAGTCGCTGAAGAACCGCACGCTGGTCTCGAGGTCCTCGACGCCGTAGGTGACTTCATCAATACCCAAGACGCTCATAATCCAACCTCCCGTTGCACACCGGCCCAGGCCAGTGGCTGTTCATTCATGCCCCAATAGAGGCTCTTCTGTTCCATGTACTGCAGGATGCCGAGGCGGCCTTTTTCCCGGCCCAGGCCGCTGTCGCGCCAGCCGCCGAACGGGGTGGAAATCGAGAACTGCTTGTAGGTGTTGATCCACACCGTACCGGCCTGGATTTTCCGACCCAGGGCCCAGGCGCGTTTGTAGTCGCCGGTCCAGATCCCGGCAGCGAGGGCGTACAGGCTGTCGTTGGCTTGCTCAAGCAATTGCGCTTCGTCATCGAACGGCATGGCCACCAGCACCGGGCCGAAGATCTCTTCCTGGCACACCTGTTGGCTGTTGTTCAGGCCTTCGAGGATGGTCGGCGGGTAGTAGTAACCCTGGTCGTAAATACCGCCGCTCGGGCGTTGACCTCCGAGCAGCAGACGTCCGCCTTCGGCCAGTCCCAGCGCGACATAACGCTCTACCGACTCACGGTGACCGGCGCTGATCAGCGGACCCATTTGCGTGCGCTCGTCCGCCGGATCACCGACCCGCAACTCGGCCGCCGCCGCCACCAGACGCGCCATGAACGGTTCGTACAGCGCACGGGCGACAAACAACCGCGAGCCGGCAATGCAGGCTTCGCCCGAAGAGCTGAAGATGCCGTACAGCACACCGGCCACGGCGTGGTCGAGGTCGGCGTCGTCGAGGACGATGGTCGGCGATTTGCCGCCCAGTTCCAGCGACACCGGCATCATCTTGTCGGCGGCGATGTGGGCAATGTGTTTGCCGGTTTTGGTGCCGCCGGTGAACGACACGCGCTTGACCAGCGGGTGGCGGGTCAATGCATCACCGAGCAGCGAACCCTTGCCCGGCAGCACACTGAGCAGCCCTTTGGGCAACCCGGCCTCTTCGCAGATGCGCGCCAGTTGCAGCGCCATCAATGGGGTGATTTCCGCCGGTTTGATCACCACTGCGTTGCCCGCCGCCAGGGCCGGAGCGACCTTCTGCGCTTCGCTGGCAATCGGCGAGTTCCACGGGGTGATCGCGGCGATCACGCCCATAGGCTCGTAGACGCTCATGCTGACGAAGTCACCGCGGGAGGGCGTGATGGTTTCCTCAAGGGTTTCACAGGCCGCGGCGAAGAACTGGAAGGTGCCGGCCGCGCTGGCCACCAGGGCACGGGTTTCGTTGATCGGTTTGCCGTTGTCCTGGCGTTGCAACTGCGCCAGTTCTTCACTGCGTGCGCGGATCAGTTCGGCGATGCGGTACAGCACACTGGCTCGCTCGTGGGGTTTGCGCTGCGCCCAGCCGCTGTGTAGAAACGCCTGATGCGCCCCTTGCACGGCGTCTTCCACGTCTCCGACGCTGGCGGCATTGAGCCAGGCAATGGCTTCGCCGGTGGCGGGGTAGCAGCTGGCGTAGCGCTCGCCGCGCCCCAGGCGCCACTCGCCGGCAATGCAGATTGGTAAAGTCTGTTCGAGAGTCATCGACTGTCCCCTAAATCGAAATCGCGTGGGCATGGTTGCCCAAGGCGCGGACGACGCTGTAAACGGTCAGCGCCGAGGTCTTCGGGTTGGCCAGCAGCGGCTTGCCACGCAAGCTCAGTTCGAAACCGCCAAAGGCACCGCGGGCTTCGAAGTGATGAACGTTTTCCTCGCTCAGCGGGTCGGCGATCAGGGTCACGTGGGTGCGATCCAGGCCGAGTCCGGCCAGCGACAGGGTCGCGGCGACGTTGGCGTTTTTCGGGTAGAGGCGGGCCGCTTCCCGGGCGCTGCCCTGAAAGATCACCGTGGCTTCGGTAATACCGTCCAGATCACAGGCCTGTTCGGCCGGGGTGTTCTTCCAGGCGCGTGCCGGCTTGCGTCCGGTGTAGTTGACCGAGTCCAGTCCGCCGACCTTGGCCGCCGACAAGGCATCGATGCCGCCGATGGCGCCGGGCAGCAATTCGATGCGGGTCTGGCCGCGTTCGGCCGCCGCTTCCAGGCGTTCGACCAGGCCGACTTCGGACAGCGCACCGACCGAGACGATCAGGCAGGCGATGCCACGTTCCAGGGCCGGCAACACATGTTCCTCGATGGCGCGATGGCCGGCGCACTCGACCAACAGGTCCGGGCGCGCATCCGCCGGCAACGCCGTCAGCACTTGCGGAGGTTGCTTGAAACTGGCCAGCCTTTGACGAACAAGCTCTTCCGAGCCGGCCGAGGCGATGACGTAATCGACGCACAGCTGCGGGTCTTTCTCCAGCAGTTCGAGCACGCCGACGCCAATGGCGCCGCAGCCGATCATGGTGATGTGCAACATGACGAAGTCCTCAAGCCGTGGCTTTCTGCGCTTTGGTTTCGCTGTTGGGCGGACCGGCGAACTGGGTGGCGAAGCTGCCGACACTGAGCATGTCGACTTCCAGCAGGAACGGACCGGGTTGCGCCAATGCGCCGTCGACCACGCGCCCGAATTCCTTCAGGTCGGTGACCAGGCCGTGGCGCAGGTTCAGCGATTCGGCCAGCTTGGAATAATCCGGGGTGTGCAGGTCGACGTAGCAGTGACGGCTGCCGTAGACCGCGTCCTGAATATTGCGGATCACGCCGTAGCGTTGATCGTTCATCAGCAGGATCACCACGTTGGCGTTCTCTTGCACCAGGGTCGCCAGCTCACCGAGGTTGAGAATGAAACCGCCGTCACCGGCCAGGGCGAAGACCTTGCGCTCAGGCGCGGTTTCCGCTGCGGCCACCGCCGCGCCGATGCCCATCGACAGGCCCTGGCCAATGCCGCCGCCGAGGGCATGCACGCCGGCGCGTGGGTGGTACAACGTCAGCAGGCGGTTGCCCCAGATGCTGTTGGACAGCGTGACATCGCGCACCCAGCTGAAATTGCGCCCGGTGATGGCTTGCAGCTGTTCGACCATCGCCGAGTACGGGCCGAGGTCGGCGATCAGTTGCGTGCGGGATTTTTCGCGAACGGCCTTGAGCTCGGCGAGGAATGTCGGGTCGATCTGCAAACGACCTTCGAGACGATCAGCCAGGCCTTCGAGGGCCAGCGCCGAATCACCGCAGATGAACAGCTCGCTGTTGTAGCTGCGGCCTTCGATGGCCGGGTTGGCGTCGATGCGCAAGGTGTTGCGCGGCAACTTCAGCGCGTACTTGAAGGTCTCGTTGCTGCGCAGGCGGGAACCGGCGATCAGCAGCGCATCGCAGCTTTGCAGGAACTGCTCGACCAGCTTGTTTTGCGAAAACGCGCCAAGGCAGTGCTCATCATCTTCGTTGACCACGCCGCGACCCTGGGTCGAAGTGATCACGCCGACACCCATGTCCAGCAGGCGTTTGACTTGCGGGCCGGCATGCCGCGCGCCGCCGCCCAGCCACAGCAGGGGCCGGGTGGCACTGGCCAGGCGCTCGGCGACCAGGTCCAGCGCTTCAGGCGCGGGCACGGCTACCGGGATCGGCAGCGGCGAGAGGTCGGTCGGCATCGGAATGAAGGTCGACTGGATGTCGATCGGGATCTCCACGCTGACCGGTCCGGTGGGCGCAGTCAGTGCGGTTTGCACCGCCAGCTTCAGGGTGCTGAGGGCGGTTTCGACGCTGCGCACGCGGAACGCGGCCTTCGACACGGCCTTGAGCATGGTCAGTTGATCGCGGGCTTCGTGGATGTAGGCGAATTCCTGATCCAGGTACGGCGTTTCGATCTGCCCGGTGATGTGCAGCAGCGGCGTGCCGGCGGTCAGTGCTTCGACCATGGCGCCTGCGGCGTTACCGGCGGCGGTGCCGGTGGACGTCAGGCACACGCCCAGGCCACCGGTGGTGCGGGCATAGGCATCGGCCATGTTGGTGGCGCCGGCTTCGCCCCGGGCCATGACGAAACGGATGTTGCCGCGCACGGCGAACGCATCGAGGATCGGCATGTTGTGGATCGAGATCACACCGAACGCGGCCTTGACGTCGCACTGCTCGAGAAACGCGGTGATGGCGGCGCCAACGGTGACAGTATTTTCATTACGCATGGCGGGACAGGCCTCCAGAAACATCGATATGGCTGCCTGTGGTGTAAGCCGACAGAGGCGAGGCCAGAAACAGGATCGCGCGGGCCGCTTCAATCGGCAGGCCCAGACGCCCCAAGGGAATGTGTTTGTGTTGCGCGAGTCGGGCGGTCCATTGGCTCCAGTCCAGATCCCGTTCTTCGCGGGCTTCGAAACGGCGGCGCCACTGCCCGGACTCGACCAGGCCGATGAGGATGCCGTTGACCCGGATGCCATCGGCGGCAAATTCGGTGGCCATCGAACGCACCAGGTTCATCACCCCGGCACGCGCGGCCGAGGTGGCGACCATGTGCGGCTCTGGCTGGCTGGCCAGCAGCGAATTGACGCAGACGATGGCCGCGTTCGGTTCACCTTGCAGCTGCGCCTTGAAGGCGCGAACCGGGTTGATCACCGAGAAAAATTTCAGGTTCAGCTCTTCGGTCCAGGCGCTGTCGGTGGTGTCGGCGAAGGTCGACACGCGGCCTTGTCCGGCGTTGTTGATCAACACGCTGGCCGGTCCCAGCGCTGCCAGGCTGGCGGCAGCAAAGACGTTGACCGACGCTGCATCGAGCACGTTGCACACCTGGGCCAGCAACTTCGCCGCGGGGAAGCGTTGGCGCAACTCGGCTTCGGCGCTGCGCAGGCGGTCTTCGTCGCGACCGCAGAAGGCCACGGCGGCGCCGGCTTCGAGCAGCAATTCGACACAGGCCAGGCCAATCCCCGAGGAGCCGCCGGTCACGATGGCGGTGCTGTCTTGCAGTTGATAGAGACTCATCTCAATCCCTCATCAAGGCGGTCACGCGGTGCTGGCCGTCGTGGCCGGCAGCGCTGTTGTAATCGAGCAACCGCGACAGCTCGTCGGCGCTGCGACGCACTTGCAGGAGCAATTCGTTGAAGTTGACGTGGGCGATCTGCGTGGTCGGAATGGTCACGCCCAGGGCGGCGACGATCTGCCCGGATTGATCGCGCACCGGTGCGGCGACGGTCGAAATGGCTGATTCGAAGAAACCCTCGCCGCTGACAAAACCGCGCTGACGGTCGGCCTGGACCATGTCGAACAGCTCCATCACGGTTTTCGGCGTGCAGGGCGAGAACTGCTCCAGGTGATCTTCCGGGTACAGCTCGCGCAACTCGGCCAGCGACAGGTCTTCGAGCAGAATGCGCCCCAGGACCGTGGCGTGGGCGGGTAGGCGGGTGCCGACATTCACCGCGCTGGAGAACACCGACGGCGGCGAGACCTTGGCCACGTAGACAATCGAGCGCCCGTCGCGCACCACCAGGTTGCTCGGGTAGTTGAGGCGGTCGCACAGGCGGGCCAGCAGCGGCTGGCCGAGTTCGGTCAGTTCCAGGGAGGCCAGGTATTCGAAGCCCAGGCGCAGCACCGACATGCCCAGGCGATATTCATTGCCGCTGCGGGTGACGAAACCCATGGTTTCCAGGGTCGTCAGCAAGCGGAAGATCGTCGAGCGCGGCAGCGCCAGGCGCCGGGCCAGTTCCGGCGCGGTCAGCGTGCGATTGCGCCGGCTGAACTCGCAGAGCAGCAGCAGGCCGCGCTCCAGGCCCGGCACGATGTATTTGTCCTGAGCGTCCTTCAGCAGATCAGAATCGTTCATAGCGATGCACCTGTCAGGGATTCTTTGATGGCACAGGCCAAACGGCCCGCCACCACACAAGGTTGTTCGATGGGGCTGGCGTGCCCGGCATCGGCAATAAGGTTGAACGTGCCGCCCAGGGCCTTGGCCAGGGTCAGGCAGCTTTCCGGCGCGGTGATGCCGTCGGCTTCGCCGCAATGCACTTCGCAGGGCATCGACAGCGGGGCGTGCCGCAGCAGGTCATCGCCGCACAGCAATTCGATGGCCTGGCGATAGCCGTCGGGGTTGAGCCGGGCCATGTTCCATTGCACCCAGGCCTGTGCCTTCGGGCTGGCGCCTGGCGCCAGCATGTAGGCGCTGCGTTGCTCGGCCATGCGCGGGATGCCCAGTTGCTCCAGGGCGCGCAGGCGCTTGCTGCGCACTTCCTGGCGCTGCACGGCGCGCGATGGATGGCCGTAGCCCTGGGCGGGGCTGATCAACACCAGTCGACTGACCCGCTGCTGATGCACGCCGCTGGCGAACGCCGTGGCAGTCATCGCGCCCAGAGAATGCCCCACCAGCACACAACGCTGGATGTCGAGCGCGTCGAGCATCTGCAGCAACCGCTCGGCGTAGTCCGAAGCGTCCGGGGCCAACGCTCTCAGCGGTGTGGAATCACCGTAGCCGGGAGCGTCCCAGGCAATTACCCGGGCACTGCGGCCCAGTTCGCGCGCCACCTCCAGCCACGATGCCGAACCCGAGCCGATCCCGTGCAGCAACACGATGGCCGGCCCGGTCCCGCATTCGCGCACGGCCTGGCGGGCGCCGGCGAGCTCCAGGAGGCGCTGGGGAAAGTCCAGCGCCAGTTGGGCCTGGAGATCAGCCGTGAGCGATGGGACGAAATGGTCGATGGCGTGCAACATGGGCTTATCCGCGCTTGATCGAGGCCAGGGGGTGTTCTGGCGGGTAGGTTGGGGTAACCGGTTTTTTCGCGCCGAGCATCACGCACATCAACGCGTCTTCATCGCCGATGTTGATCTCTTCGCGGTATACGCCAGGCGGCACGGAAATCACGTCGCGGTCGGTGAGAATGGTTTCGAAACGCTCGCCGTCCTTTTCGATCACCACTTTGAGTTTGCCGCGCAGCACGAAGAACACTTCTTCAACGTCGGTGTGCAGGTGCGGCGGGCCTTCGTGACCGGCCGGAATCACCATGGTGGAGAAGGTGAAGTTCTCCGAAGGAATGGTGTTCATGTCGTTGCTCACGCCGGTGCCGCCAGTGCCGATGTAGCGCATTTGCGCGCGGCGGAATTTGGGGTCGTAGTCGGCCTGGAATTTCAGCGCGTTCCAGTCGTACTTGCGCGTTTCATAGCGGGCGATGCGGGTCTGCATCCAGCTTTCAAGGTCGCTGCCGGCGGGTTGTTCCCAGCTTTTCGGGGTATTTTGCTCTGAAGAAAAGTGTGCGGATAGATCGGTCATGGCTATCTCCTGATCAAGGCATGACGAACCCGCCGTTGACCGGCAGGGTTTGTCCAGTGATGAAACGGGCGAGGTCGGACAGCGCGAACAGCACGGCGCCGCTGACGTCTTCGGGAAGTTGTGGGCGCTGAATCGCCCGCTGGTCGTTGTACAAACGGTGGCGCGCTTCGGGCACGTAGGCAGTGGCTTCGACCAGCACCAGGCCGGGGGCGATGGCATTGACCGTGATGTTGTCGGCACCCAGTTCGCGGGCCAGGCTGCGGGTCATGGCGATGATTGCGCCTTTGCTCGCGACATAGGCCAGCAGGTTCGGCGCGCCCCACAGCGGGGTGTCGGACGCCAGGTTGACGATGGCGCCATGGCCACTGGCGCGCAGGGCCGGCAGACAGGCCTTGGTCATCAGCCAGGTGCCGCGCACGTTGACCTGCATCACCTGATCCCAGGTGTCGAGGCTCAGCTCTTCGCAGGTCTTGCCGCCGGAATTGGTGATCGACGCGTTGTTGACCAAGCCGTCGATCCCGCCGAGTAAACGGGTGGTCTCAGCGACGCAGGTGTCGATCGAATCCGGTTGTGCCAGATCAATGCTCACGCCATAAACGGTCAGGCCTTCAGCGACCAGTTCGGCGGCCGATTGCTGGACGCGCTCGGCGAGTATGTCAGCGATCACCACCTGGGCACCGGCGCGGCCGATGGCCTGGGCGAAGGCGTAACCCAGGCCGCGGGCGCCACCGGTGACCAGCACGCGACGGCCTTCGAGCAAACGAGTGAGGGCCGTCATCATTGAGTACTCAGCATGGCTTTGGGCATGTAGTGCAGAACGCGTTTCTCGGCCCAAACCACCGCGCCGTAAGCGAGTACACCAATCAGCGTCAGCATGACGATCGCGACGAACACACCGGCGGTGTTGCCCTGGCCTTCGGCATCCACCAGCAGGAAGCCCAGGCCCTGGTTGCCGCCGACCAGCTCACCGACGGTGACGCCGATCACGGCCAGGGTCGAGGCGATGCGCAAGCCGGAAAACAACGCGGCCATGGCCGACGGAAATTCCACCAGGCGAAAGATCTGCCAGCGGCTGGCGTTCATCGTCCGTACCAGGTTGATCATGTCCGGGTCCACGGTGCGGATCGCCGACAGCACGTTGATCATCACCGGGAAGAACACGATCAGGATCGCGATCAGGATCTTCGGGTAGATGGTGTAGCCCAGCCACATGACGAACAGTGGGGCGAAGGCAACTTTCGGCGCAATCTGCAGCGCCAGAATGTACGGCGACAGCATGGCTTCCGCTGCGGGCGAGAGGCCCAGCGAGACACCGATCGCCACGCCGAGCAGGGCACCCAGGCCGAAGCCGACGATGATCTCGAACGCGGTGATCAAGGTGTGCTGCAACAGGCCGCCGGTCTGCCACATCACCACGCTTTCCTGGGCCACCCGGCTCAGTTGCGGCATGACGAATTCGGGCATGCCGAGCAGTCCCGGGCCCCATTGCCAGAGCACCAGGAACAGGACCAGCAGGGCGGCGCTGCCGAGCATGGAATTATTGAGGTTTTTCATCGTGTCGTTACCTTGTTGTCACTGGCCGTCATTGCGCGGCTGTTTGGGTGTCGATGAACTGGTTGGTGTACAGGTCGTCGAGCTTCGGCTCCTGGGTGACGATGCCTTCGCTGACATAGAACTGGCGGACCGTCTCCAGCCGCGCCGGATCGATGCGCCCCGGTACGACCTGGTTGGCGTAGACGTGCTCGACGTACAGCTTGAAGACCTTCTCCAGCGACGCTTCCTTGCCGGCATAGGCGGGAACGGCCTTGGCGAAAGTGGCCGCGGCGGCTTTCGGGTCTTCAATGATGTCGCGCATGCCTTGCAGGGTGGCCTGGACCACGCTGCGCACGATCTCGGGATGGTTCTTGATGGCGTCGTCGGAGGCGAGGATCGCCTGGGCCATGCTGTCGAAAATCTGCGCTTGCGGGATCAGCTTGATCTTCACCCCGGCTTCTTCGGCGTTGACCACCCAGTCCGGCACGCCGGCCATCGCCTGGGCTTTATCGGCCGAGAACAACTGCCAGACGCCCGACGGCCCGGCGGCCTGAATGTTCACGTCGGTTTTGCTCAGGCCGGCTTTGCGCAGCGAGGCGAGCAGGGCGTAGTAGGTGGTGTCGGAGTAGGACATCACCGTCATCGTCTTGCCTTTGAGGTCGGTGATCGAGTTGATGTTTTCCGCCGCGTTGGTGGCAATCATGGTCACGCCACCGGCGCCCAGCACCGCGACCGCACGCACTGGAATGCCGTTGGCCCGCACCACGATCGGGGTATCGCCGATGGCGCCGCCGAGCATGGCGTTACCGGCACCGATCTGTTTGGCCACATCCACACCGCCCTTGGCGGCGATGAAGGTCATGTTCAGGTTGTTCGCGGTGTAGTAGCCCTTTTGCTGGGCGATGATCCACGGGGCGAACGCCGGCGAGTTCGGCGGCGCCGGCAACAGGTACGTCACGTCGGTCGACTGCGCATGGACCGCGAATGCCATGCCCAGGCCGAGCGCGAGGGCGCCGGCCTGGCTGAAGCGTTGAAACAGAGACTTGAGCATGGATACTCCTGAATCGGTTGATGGCCACAAGGGCGATGGATCAATGCAGTTCGGTGTTTTCGCTGACTTGCAGCAACTCCATCAGGCGACCGACCAGCGGGCCGATTTCCGGCAGCTTGCGGCGCTCCAGCGGGTTGTCGCGAAACGGCAGATCAATCTCGATTTCTTCGATGATGGTGCCGGGGCGGGCGCTCATGACCAGCAAGCGATCGGACATGGCGATGCCTTCGATCAGGTCATGGGTGATGAACAGGGCGGTTTTCTTTTCATCGAACAGCATCCGCGCCATGTCCTGTTGCAGGATCATCTTGGTCTGCGCATCCAGGGCCGAAAACGGTTCGTCGAGGAACAACACCTGCGGATCGATCGCCAGGGTGCGAGCCAGGGCCGCACGCTGGCGCATGCCACCCGACAGCTGGAAGGGGTAGTGGTCGGCAAAACCTTGCAGGTGGCAGCGATCGAGCAGATCTTTGGCCACGGCCTGGCGCGTGGCCGCCGGCACACCCTGGATTTCCAGGCCCAGCTCGACGTTGCGGCGAATGCTGCGCCACGGCATCAGCAGGTCTTTTTGCAGCATGAACGCGACCTGACGGACCGGACCGGTAACGGCTTCACCGCCGACGAAGACTTCGCCTTCGCTAGGGCGATACAGCCCGGAACCCATATTGAGGATGGTGCTCTTGCCACACCCGGAAGGGCCGATGATCGACACCACTTCACCGCGGCGAATCTTGAAGTTCACCTCGCGAATGGCAAACGGCGCTTCGGACTTTCCCTTGGCCGGGAAGCATTTGCCGACATTACGGAATTCAATTTCGGTGGGCTCCGGATTGTCCTTGGGAGCGGGCTTATTCCATTGAGGGGCGACGGCGTACATCTCTTTCACAGCCATTGGGAAGGGTCTCTGGTCTGTTTTATAGGTGATACGCCGTTTAGTGCATGAACAATGCCAGAGCGGTAATGGATTTAAATTTTGTTAAAAAATCCTTATTTTTTAATTGTTTACGGAGATTTCAGGGTTTTTTGCTCGTTTCATATATGAAACATGGTTTCTTATCTGGCACGAAATTGCACATCAAATGTGCGACGCTCGGAAAATTGCGAGCGCGCAGTGCCTTTTTAGGTAACGTCGTATGTCGGGAAACAGCAGATTTGTTTCGAGGATGAAACGTCGGTGGGAATGTTCATCCACCGACCCGGATCTGCGGGGTGACGGACATGCCGACCCGCAGCTTCGCCGCCCCGGGCTGATCGGGATCGATGCGAATGCGCACCGGCAAACGCTGGACGATCTTGGTGAAGTTACCCGTGGCATTGTGCGGCGCTACCGCGGAGTAGCTGACGCCGCTGGCCGGTCCCAGGCTTTCCACCGTTCCTTTGAGCGTCTCGCCTGGCAAGGCATCCACTTCGATGTCCACCGCTTGACCGGTCTGTACCCGCGCCAGTTGCGTCTCCCGGAAGTTGGCGGTGATGTAGACCTCGTCCAGCGGAACGATCGCCAGCAAGGGTTTGCCGACATTGACGAAAGCCCCGACCCGTACAGATTTCTGCCCGATCGTGCCGCTGATCGGTGCCGTGATACGGGGATAGGACAGCTTCAGCTCGGACGCGGATACCGCGTTGTCCTGGGCGGAGAAAGCAGTACGGGACTTGCCGGATTTCATGTTGGCCATCTCCGTCCTCGCGGCGAGCCATGCGTTGGCCGGACGGCTGACCGAGGCGCAACGTGCGGCACAGCATTTGCGCCAGCTCGATCTGGCGTTGCATTTGTCCAACCTCACCGATTGGCTACCGATCCACCGCCCGGAGAATCTCGCCACCCTTGTGGATGGTCTGCGCAGGGCGGGGTTGCCGGAGTAAAGGAGTTTACAGGCCGGGTGTGGATGTTGAAGGTTGGATTGAATGTCGTTTCTGGCCGAATGCGGGCTTTCATCGAGGGCAGTTATCGACCCAAAGCGGAAGTTGACCATTTCCTCAAGCGCACTGGTTCTCCGCGTACACGGTGCGGCCGGAAATCTCTCTGGCCAGAATCATCCGAGTTTGCTGGCCATGCGTGGCTGGGGCTGCTGATCATTCCGTCAGTCGTTAGCTGGCTTTAAAACATTTTTTACCGCTCGACGGGGCAGTCACCAGATGTCCTGCCCGAAGCCTCACTGATTACCGCAGCCAGGCGTTTTACATTGTCTTGGTGAGCTATCACCAAGTCATCGATGGTAGGGCCGGATGGCGAGCGAAGGGTCGTTCGGCAAGTCATCAGCGAGTTATTGACTTCACCTGTTGTGCGCAGGCGCCATTTCACGTCGAGCAAGGCGAACTGATCGGGAATCGAGTCAAAGCGCTGCACGTCCAGCCGCACCGACAGTTTGCGCTGGGGCGTGCTGTTGGTCAGTTGATCGACCAGCGCACTGCGCAATTCATCTACCAGACTCGCGGCCCACCATTGGGTTTCCAGAATGGCCATGCCACTGTTGCCTTGGCGGATGACAATCTGCGGACGATCGACCTGGGGCGGCACGCTGATGCCTTCGATCCGGATATCCGCGGCGCCGGACTTTGAACTGCCGCTCAGTTGGGCCGGCATCAGGGTGTGAAATTGAATCGGATCACTGCGGCAAGCGGCGAGCAGCAACAATGCAGTGACCAAGCTGATCTTCAGCGGAAAAACCATGAGTGTTGCTCCTGTAGTCAGTTGCGCGGTGGGGCCTTCAGATCCATCGGCGCGGCATTTTCGGGACGACCGCGGAGTAGCGACTCCGGATTGCGGCCGAGGTAGTCCGAGAGTTCTCGCAAGGAGCGCGACATGCGTCCGAGTTCGTCGAGGGTCTGGGTCAACTGCTCCCGTTGCGGCGAATCTTCGGCGAGTGTCGAATTGGCCGATTGCAAGGTTTTGCTGACGTCCGCCAAGGTGGTCTGCACGCTTGGCAGGGTCTTGGCGTTGAATTGAACGAGACCTTTACGCAGTTCGACAAGGTTGCTGTCGAGATTGCCGGCAATGCGTTCGATCGGCAGATCGTTGATTTTGGTAACCATGTTTTCGAGTTTTTCCTGCAACTGCTCAAGGCTGCCAGGAATGGTCGGGATTGTGACGGGCCGAGCGGTCGGGTTGAACACGACCTTCTCGGCTTTCGGGTAGAAGTCGAGCGAGATGTACAGCTGACCGGTCAACAGGTTGCCGCTGCGGGCCTGAGCGCGCAGACCATTCTCAATGAACGTTCCCATCAGACGAACGCCAGCGGCTTCGTCATTGGGGTCATGCTTCAAGACCTCAAGCATTTTGACGTGGGCCTGACCCAGACGTTGCGGGTAGGCCACGATGCCGACGTTGACCGGGAAGCTGCGTTTCTTGGCGTCGAAATCCAGATTGACCGAGACCACCCTGCCAACCTCGATGCCGAGGAGTTCCACCGGCGCACCGACCTTGAGCCCGCGCAAGGCCTGATCGAAACGCAAACTCAGGTATTGCGCCTTGCCGTTGGGCGGGGCGAGGGCGGTTTGTTGATCATCGAACAGGTCGAAAGTTTTTTCTTCGGGGGCGGGTACATCGTTGGGGCTGTACTCCGGGGCGCGGAAGGCGATGCCGCCGACCAATATGGAGGACAGCGACTCGGTCTTCACTGAAAAACCATTGGCGCCGACATTCACATCAATTCCGCTGGCGTTCCAGAATCGGGTGTTTTCGGTGACGTAGGTATCGTTGGGTGAATGAATGAAGACTTCGATGTTCACCCCTTTGCCGTCGGCATCCAGGGCATAGGCGACCACCTGGCCGACCGGAATCTTGCGGTAGTAAACGGGGGAGCCAATGTCCAGCGAGCCCAGGTTCTGGGTGCGCAGGGTGAAGCGTTTGCCCGGCTCGCCATAGGTGATGGGCGGCGGGTTTTCCAGACCGATGAAATTCTTGGCGCGGGCATTGGACTGGCCGATATCGGCGCCAATGTAGTCACCGGAGAGCAGGGTATCGATGCCCGACACGCCGCCGGCACCGATACGTGGTCGGACCACCCAGAATTGCGAATCCTTACGGGTGAAGCTTTCCGCCTGCTTGTCCAGTTTGATGGTTGCGTTGACGCTCTTCTGATCGTCACTCAATTCCACGTCGGACACTGTTCCGATCACCACGTTGCGGTACTTGACCACGGTTTTGTGGGCAGTCAGACCGCTGCCGGTCTTGAAGTTCAGAGTGATGGTCGGTCCTTCCTGCATCAGGCTGTGTACCACCAGCGATATCCCCACCAGCACCGCAACGATCGGCACGATCCACACCAGCGAAACGCTGAAGCGACGGGTTTTGATGGGGGCTTTGCCCGGGATTTTTGGCCCGTCAGTGGCTTGCAGTGTCATCCATTTGCTCCTTGGTTTGTGGGTTATCCCAGATCAGGCGTGGATCGAAACTCATCGCCGACAGCATGGTGAATATCACCACCAGGCCAAAAAATAGAATGCCCATGCGCGGCTCGATATCGCCCAGCGCCTGGAACTTCACCAACGCTGCCACCAGCGCGACGACAATCACGTCGAGCATGGACCAATAGCCGATCAGCTCGACGAAACGATACAGTTTTGATCGTTCCTTGCGCGCCCATTGGCTGTTGCGTTGCACGGTCACCAGCAGCAACGTCAGGGCGACGAATTTGATACCCGGTACGGCGATGCTGGCGATGAAAATAATCAGGGCAATATCCCAGGCACCGTGCTGCCAGAAATCCAGCACACCGCTCATGATGGTGCTGTCGGCTCCGGAGCCGAGCATGGTTGTGTTCATCACCGGCAGCAGATTGGCCGGGATATAAAACACCAGCGACGCCAGCAAGTAAGCCCAGGTTCGGGATAGAGAATTGATTTTTCGCTCGTGCAGCGGAGCGTCACATCGCTCGCATTGATGCGCACGATTGCTCAAGTCGCAGGCCCGGCCGCAGGTATGACACAAGCAAAGGTTGAGTTCGCTGGAGGTCGGTGGCGCATTCATAGGATGTCCCACAATTCTCGAATATCACGCCCGGCAAGGCGGATCATCATCAGGCTGAGCACGGCCAGGGCAAACAGGCCGATACCGGGCATTACCTCGAGCAAGCCTGCGAGTTTGAACACCGCCACCATCGCCCCCAGCAGGCAAACTTCCAGCATGCTCCAGGGCCGGAGGGTTTCCAGACAGCGCATACACAGCTTGAACGCCGGCGAACGTCTGTTCGCCACTGCGAAACTCAAGACCCACATTAATAAAAGCAGCTGAAAAATTGGCGCGATGATGATGGCAATCGCCGCCACCATGGCAATAAACGTGATCGGTCCTATGCTGAGGGCCAGTACCGAATCCCATAACGTGGCGCTACTTTTCAGACCTTGCAGGTTGATGCTCATGACCGGATAGAAATTGGCGAAAACCCACAGCACTGCCGCAGTAAAGGTCAACGCTAAACGCTGCTCTATCGACAGGCCGTTAAAGCGCTGAAGCACGCCATCGCAACGCGAACAATAGGAAGTTTGATAGTTGACGAGGGTAACTTTTTCATACACGCAGTCACAATGCTCGCAGATGACCAAGTGGTCACAATTTGCCATAGATCTTACTCGTCAAAAAACCGATGAATACTGAAGGTGAGCCAATACAAAGAGGTTAGAAAAATGCACAAATTTTATTAAATAAAATGGCTTAATTCTGTGAGTCGACCCAAGATCTGCTCAGCATTTTTGCTTTACATCTGTACCGTTTAGGTACTGAGTCGTCAAAAATCAAACTCATGATCTTTTTATTTAACTGCATTGGTAATTCTTTGGTCTGGTGGAAATAGTCGATAAAGCGTCCGTCGCTGACGTTACACGACGCTCAATCCAGGCCGCGACCCGTATTTTCGGGGCGCGATCATGAAACGATTCATTGAAGGTGACGGTACCTGCAAATCGCACGGTATATTCTCGAATGGGTTGTCGCCGACAACTCACGAACAACCGCGAAAGTGTTCGCAGCAGTTGGTGCAAAGGGAGGCTTGCAAAAGTGGACTCCATTAAAAAAGAAGTCCTGTTCAATAGTACCGATAGGTGGCCTGCACTGAAACTCCATTCGCACGGTTGTCGTAATGGGCACTGTTCCGGTTGCAGGCCGGAGTTGTTTTATCCAGTCTAATCAATTACGCGCTCAGTCGAGAGGCGGAAGTGCCGGCAGTTCTATTGTCGCCAATGCACGCGCCTCCTCGGGCGGTGCACCGAATGCCCGCAGCATCAGTTCAGCGGTGTCGGAGACCGATTCGCGCCACGTTCTGTGACCTTCCAGTACGAGGGTAATCGAGTCGAGGACACTGCTCGATATCAGCGTCAGCACTGAGAGCAATTGCTCCTGATGAAACGTAGACCGCCCGCCCGAAAGCCCGCTCAGAAGATCCGTGGTCTCCTGGCTGCTAAACATTTCGCGCAGCGAAGGCAAGGTCGAGGATGTTCACCTGCGAGGTGCCTCTTTCAGCGAACAGGCGAAAGGCAGCTAGATGAATGCGGCATTGTGTCGGGTTTAGGGAATTCCACAGGTTCTTCTCCAGGGTTATCTCGATAATCAATTGAACACGCATGTTCATTTTTAGTCAACCAGATTTTTTGCTTCATAAACCGTCGTACCGGAAAAATCAACATAAGTCCTTGAAAAAAAAGAATTTATTGAATGATACAGTAATGCATGTGGAGGGCCTCAGGTTTCTACTTTGACTTTAACTGAACGCAGGTGTTCAGGTGCATAACGTTTCCGGCTTGCCCATTCGGTAGGGCCTGATCAGTCATCAGGTAAGCCACATCGTCATTTAACGCATTTGCACGACATTCATTGAAGCTCAGGCGCTCTACAGATAAGGCGACTGGCGATGCTCCCCAGCAGGCAGCGCGGTCAGGTTGACCGGCAACGCCTGGTCATCGAGCCCCTTCAACGCAAGTGCGATGCGCACCCGATAGGACCCGCATTACATTGGGACTCGTTCATGAAGGAGGGGCCGCGGGGCGTTAGATGATGCCTATAACTGCCGTGGTCGCATGATGGCGAACCAGCTTATGCAGCAAGCGAGAACTGATGTGTATTCTTGGTCCGTTTTCAACGGCGCTTGTGCATTCTTTTCGCGTCACACCTTGGACGGCAACGAATGAACCTAACACTCCATAAGACAGCTAATGGTCATCTGGCACTTGATTTTAACGAGTCGTCAGACGCATGTTGGCTATTGATCGCTGAAGAGTTGATCAAACACCAGGTGTCAGTCATCCGTTTCGCGGATTGGGAGTGCGTGCTGAGAATTTGCGAATGGCTGCAATGGGTTGTGGATTCAACCGGTCGCCATCGTCAGCTTGGGTCGATCCAAGTCATACAGCCGCCAATCATCCGCCCCGTGAAAGGCTTCGTTGGAAACCTTTTCTGATAGCGCTGAAGGGTGCACGTGTCAGTAGGCTTAGTTAACCATCACCTCGTCCAGTGCCTGCTCGAGGGTGCTGACCGTGCGCTCGATATTGTGCAGCTTTTCGAGTCCGAACAGACCGATGCGGAAGGTCTGGAAGTCGGCCGGCTCGTCGCATTGCAACGGCACTCCGGCGGCGATCTGTAGGCCGTGGTCGGCAAATTTCTTGCCGCTCTTGATGTCGGCATCATCGGTGTAGCTCACCACTACGCCAGGGGCCTGAAAGCCGGCTGCGGCCACGCTTTTGATGCCTTTGCCGGTCAACATTGCGCGCACCCGATCGCCCAGAGCCTGTTGTTCGCCGCGGACCTTGTCGAAACCGTAGGCTTGCGTCTCTTTCATCACTTCGTTAAACCGCGCGAGGGAATCGCTGGGCATGGTCGCATGGTAGGCATGTCCGCCCTGTTCGTAGGCCTGCATGATCTGAAGCCACTTTTTCAGGTCGCAGGCGAAGCTGCTGCTATGCGTCTGTTCGATGCGCTCGAGGGCCAAAGAACTGAGCATCACCAAGGCGCAGCAAGGGGAGGCGCTCCAGCCTTTCTGCGGTGCGCTGATCAGCAGGTCGACTGCGCATTTGTGCATATCAACCCAAAGCGTGCCTGAGGCGATGCAGTCCAGCACGAACAGGCCACCCACCGCATGCACGGCGTCGCCGACGGCCCGCAGGTACTCGTCGGGCAGGATAATCCCTGATGAGGTTTCAACGTGGGGGGCGAAGACAATCTGCGGCTTCTGCGCCTGAATGGCTGCCAGCACTTCGTCCAGAGGGGGTGGGGCGTAGGCAGCCTGGCGACCAGTGTCGACCGGTCGGGCTTTCAGCACCGTGGTGGCCGCCGGGATGTTGCCCATCTCAAGGATCTGGCTCCAGCGATAACTGAACCAGCCGTTGCGTATCACCAGGCATTGCTGGTCGGTGGCAAACTGTCGCGCCACCGCTTCCATGCCGAATGTGCCGCTGCCCGGGACCACCGCAACAGCCTGGGCGTTGTAGACCTGTTTCAGGGTCCTGGAAATGTTCTTCATCACGCCTTGAAATGACTGCGACATATGGTTGAGCGAGCGGTCGGTGTAGACCACTGAGTACTCGACCAGCCCCTCGGGATCGATACTGGGATATAGCTTTGACATGGGTGACTCCTTTGGCAGAGATCTCAGTGGTATCGACCCTGCCCTAAGCCTTGGCAAATGACAAGATTGCTCGGGATTGAATTGCGACTTCTGTCGAGCGGCTGGCATCATCAGATCGATTACTGGACGTAGCAATGCTCGCAGGTGGCTGCTGAGTTGTGGGAGGGTGGGCCTTAAAGGTTCCTACCTCCTTACGTTCGGTCGATAACGACTAGTTACGAAGGGCAGCAGCCGACCCATAGCTGCCGGTCAGCATTGGCTAAAATTGGCCGATTTCTGCCATCTATTGGATGCTTACACTAAAAAATCCCTCAAAGTACCTTATTGTATTTGAACAAAATCTATTGTCGCCAAGGTGGTTGCGGCCGGAACTGATCCTGGAGGTAACGCAAAAAATTGAGCGTTCGCGCGGGCAACCCCTCGCGTTGATGCGTCAGCGCAACAATATTGACATCTGGCGGTTTCCAACCAGGCAGTAGTCGTATCAACGTCCCCTCCGCCAGAGCATCGGCAACATCCCATTCAGAACGCATGATGATGCCGTGCCCTTCGCACGCCCATTGCCGAATAACACTTCCATCGTTGCAGCTCAACGCTGGGCGGATGCGCACACTCAGTGTTTTACGTGCGCGCGTGAAATGCCAGAGGGTGACGTCTTCGTTGTTTTCCCGCAATGCAATGCAGGGCAGGGTAGCCAACTGGTCGGGATGTTCCGGCAGACCGTGCTGTTCAACAAAGGCGGGTGAGGCGCATACGTAGCGACGGTTGGGGGCAATGGAATGGCCCACCAGGTTGGAGGCGCGCAGTTCCCCAATATGGATAACGACATCAAATCGATCAGTCGCTTCGACCATCGGCTGTTCGGACAAACTCAATGCTATTTCTACGTCTGGATGCAGACGCTGGAAAGTCGCCACCGCGGGCGCCACGTGCAGGCGCCCAAATCCGAACGGTGCGTTGACTTTCAACTTGCCAACGAAGCCACTGCGTCGCTCATGCAGGTCCGCCAGCAGAGTATCGAACTGCTCGACCAGCTCGGCCCCACGCAGACACAAGAATTCGCCCTCATCGGTAAAGCGCAGCTGCCGTGCTGACCGATCCAGCAATCGAATCGACAGTTTTTTCTCCATTTGCTGAAGTCGCTGGGTCACGGCCGAGGGCGTCAGACCCAGCTTGCGTGACGCGGCCAACAAACTCTCGCTTTCCCGGACGACCAGGAGAAAGCGGATATCAAATGTCTCGTTCATTAAGAATCACTGAATATTAGAATTAATATTATTAAATTTTAATCTGAAATCGGAAGCTTAGAATAGCGCTATTCCAGGAGACCAGACATGTCCGCACTCACTCATATCGAAACCCCCGCCTTACTGCTCGATCGCGATCGACTCGATGCCAACATCCAACGGATGCGCAATAAGCTGGCAGCATTCAATGTGGTATTGCGTCCACACGTGAAGACCAACAAGTCGCTGGAAGTCACCGAGCGCCTGTTTGCAGGTGGGCGCGGGCCCATCACTGTTTCAACCCTGCGTGAGGCCGATTTCTTTTTCGAGGCCGGGTTTACCGACATCTTGTATGGCGTTGGCATTGCGCCTAACAAATTCGCTCACGCCGCCACGTTGATCAGCAAAGGTGCGCAGCTCAAACTGGTACTCGACAATCTGGACACTGCCAGATTATTGGCCGACTTTGCCCAAACGTCGGGTCATGTTTTTGATGTCCTGCTGGAAATCGATTGCGACGGCCACCGCTCCGGTCTCGGCCCGCAATCGCCGCTGTTGGTGGAAATCGCGCAATTGTTGAGCACCAATGGCGTCAGGCTCAGCGGCTTGATGACACACGCCGGCAAGTCCTACGACAGTCAGTCGATCGCTGAAATCGAGGCCTGCGCCCGGCAGGAACGCGCGGCGATTATCGATGCCAGCCAAATGCTCGCCGCTGCGGGTTTCAACATGACGATCATCAGTATCGGTTCGACACCCACGGCACTTTTTACTAAGGATTTAACCGGAGTAACTGAAGTTCGTGCGGGGGTGTTCGCCTTCTTCGATCTGGTCATGGCGGGCTTGGGTGTCTGCGAGGTGCAGGATATTGCGGTCTCGGTTCTGACGACCGTCATTGGTCATCAGGCTGAGAAAGGCTGGATCATTACGGATGCGGGATGGATGGCACTTTCCCGCGATCGTGGTACCGCCAGGCAAGCGGTTGATCAGGGATATGGCGTCGTGTGTGACGCCGCCGGCCAACCTATTGGTGACCTGATTGTCAGCTCCACGAATCAGGAACACGGGATCATTTCATCGCGGGCCGGAACGCTTGAGCCCGCGAGCTTGCTGCCGTTGGGTACGCTTCTGCGGATCTTGCCGAATCACGTCTGCGCCACGTCGGCGCAGCACGGTGGTTATCACGTTCTCAGTGAGGGACGCAGTCTTGGTTTCTGGCCGCGCATCACGGGTTGGTAATTAATCCATTCACCAGAACTTACAACTTTGATCGGTCGAGGTGGGCACATGAAGTTGATTACAGCAGAGAAGCTGCCTGTACCGGGTGGGCATTACTCACACGGTGCAATGGCAGGGAAACTTCTATTCATTTCCGGGCAGTTGCCGTTTCCACCGGATGCTCAGGAATTTCCTGATGGAATAGAAGCCCAGACTCTTCAGGCAATGGCCAATATAGAAGCTGTGCTTCAGGCCGCTGGTGCGTCGTTGAGTCATTTGGTCAGCGTGCTTATCTACATCGTTGATGTTGCCTATTGGCCGATCGTCAATTTGGCTTATTCAACGCTGATGGGGGCGCACCGTCCCGCAAGAGTGATTATCCCGTGTGGTCCGCTCCATCATGGGGCTTTGGTGGAAATTTCAGCAGTTGCTGAACTTGCATGACTTTAAAGAAGGGCAGTCGTTATGAATTCAATTGAAAACAATGATCAGCAGGTTCCAGTCAAACTCGTCCTGTTCGATTTGCTCACAGCTTTGCTGGACTCGTGGACGCTTTGGAATTCAGTTGCAGGCTCCGCTGAAATGGGGCGCACCTGGCGCATGGCTTATTTGAAGGCGACTTACGGCTGTGGCGCTTACCGGCCTTATGAAACGCTGGTCGAAGAAGCTGCGATCAGTGTAGGACTGGGTAAAGAGGCCGCGCAAAATCTGGAGGCACGCTGGACCGAGTTGCAACCTTGGCCAGAGGCTAAACGCGTGCTGACCGAGTTGGCGCCCCATTACAAACTGGGTGTGGTTACCAACTGTTCAGAGAAGTTGGGACGCATCGCGGCGGACCTTCTCGGAGTGCCGTTCGACGTGATTGTCACTTCTGAACAGGCTGGTTTTTATAAACCCGATCCGCAACCTTACAGGCTCGCCCTGCAAGTAGCCGGTGTAGAGCCTGCTAACGCCTTATTCGTAGCGGGTTCGGCCTACGATCTGTTTGGGACGGAGAAAGTCGGCTTGCCAACCTTTTGGCACAACAGAATAGGGCTCGACGCGCCCGACGGTGCGCCTGATCCATTAATCATGCGTCCGACCCTCGATAGCCTGCTTGAGGATATTAAAAACCTGAGCAAGAAATAACCGGGGTGCTGCTGATCACCGTCCTGCGGCGAGTCACTCTGTAAATCTATACCCGCAGGGGGGGCTTACAAAGGCGACTCCGCCGGGCTCTTGCAATAGGCCGCCAACGCACGCGATTGTTCCTGGTTTGAGGCGGAGTTAATGCACTTCGTCCAACTCAGCGGACTTTAACTTCAAAACAAATTCTTCCATCAAAGGAAGGTGTCTGTAACGGGTGCTGTGGTCCGAGGACTACGCACGCGTCCCAAGCGAGGTTCCGCCATGTCTGCTGAAACCCATATCCGCAAACCGTTCTACAAGATTCTGTATCTCCAGGTCTTGTTCGCGATCGCAATCGGCATCCTGATTGGCCATTTCTATCCGGAAACCGGCACCACGTTAAAACCGCTTGGTGATGGCTTTATCAAGCTGATCAAAATGGTAATCGCCCCTATCATTTTCTGTACGGTGGTCACGGGTATCGCCGGTATGCAAAGCATGAAAGCGGTCGGAAAGACCGGTGGCTTTGCGCTTCTTTACTTCGAGCTCGTTTCAACAATTGCGCTGTTGATCGGGCTGGCCGTGGTCAACGTCGTTCAGCCGGGCGCGGGTATGCATATCGATCCGTCCACGCTCGATGCGTCGGGGATTGCTGCGTACGCCGCCGCAGGAGAAAAACAGAGTACGATCCAGTTCCTGCTGAACATCATTCCCAATACGATTGTTGGCGCGTTTGCTGAGGGTGAGATCCTGCAGGTGTTGTTCTTCTCCGTACTGTTTGGTTACGCGCTGCATCGCATCGGTAACTATGGCCGTCGGGTGTTCGAGCTCATCGAGAGCATCTCCCAGGTGTTGTTCAGCATCATGGGCGTGGTGATGAAAGTCGCGCCAATCGGTGCGCTGGGTGCGATGGCGTTCACAATCGGTAAGTACGGAGTAGGTTCTTTAGTCCAGTTGGGCTACCTGATGCTGTGCTTTTACTTCACCTGCGTGGTATTCGTACTGGGAATATTGGGCACGATCGCACGTGTCCACGGGTTCAGCATCTTCAAGTTCATCAAGTACATCCGTGAAGAACTACTGATCGTCCTGGGTACTTCGTCTTCCGAAACAGCGCTGCCACTGATGATCGTAAAGATGCAAAAACTCGGTGCGCATAAGTCCGTCGTCGGCCTAGTCATCCCGACCGGTTATTCCTTCAACCTCGATGGCACTTCCATTTACCTGACCATGGCGGCGGTTTTCCTTGCCCAAGCCACTGATACGCCCATGGACATCACGCATCAAATCACTTTGTTGCTGGTCTTGCTCATTACATCAAAAGGCGCGGCAGGTGTGACGGGCAGTGGCTTCATCGTATTGGCGGCTACGCTGTCGTCCGTAGGGCATGTACCGGTTGCGGCGCTGGCCTTGATTTTGGGTATCGACCGCTTTATGTCCGAAGCGCGGGCGTTGACCAATCTGATCGGCAACGGCGTAGCGACAATCGTGGTCGCCAAGTGGTGTGGGCAGTTGGACGAAAAGGTGCTTCAAAAAGGTCTAGAAGAAGGCCCAGGAGTAGCGGCTATCGCTTCGCCGGCAACACGAGTTCCCGAAAAACCTGTGCGTACTTGATCTAGCCATGTGAAGAAGGCATATCCTTGCGACGGGTTTTTGCATATTTCGTAAAGCCGTTACGGGAACCTGGCTGTCAAATGCCAATCAAGCCGGGCGTTATGCACCGCCAGGCGGCCATCCCGTATGCTCAACATTATCAAGGTCCGCTTCTGGCCGATTCTGTTGAAAAAGTCGGATTTTCAAATGGCCTGAACTCAGGCACGACCACCACCGGAGAACCTACTCACCACATTGAGTGGTTTTTCGGCCCTTCGGTGACCTTTGCTGCTCTGTTAGTGGGTTAATTTGAGGTTTTTTGCTTGGTGCAGGCGCACCTATCCCGTGACTGGTGGCCCTTGAGATGAAAATTTGGCCAGCCGTCGCAGGTTCTGCACCGCAGCGGCCAGCGTGAATTCATCGGTCGCGCCACTCATGCCACGTAGCCGCAGGCGATCCAATTTCAGGATGCGCTTGAGGTGGGCAAACAACATTTCGACCTTTTTACGTTCGTGGCGAGAGCGCTGATATGCCGGCGTTGCTGCAATGCGCCGAGCCACATCGCGAGCGGCTTCATGGACGCTGCGAGCGATCTTGCGGAACGCTGTGTTCGGGCAGCACTTGGCTTTCATCGGACACGTAGCGCAGTCGGTCTGCCGGGATCGGAAGATGATGGTGTTGGCTTTGGTGACGTGTGAACGCTCGTTCTTGAAGGCTCGCCATTCACTGCGTAATACGTTGCCGGCTGGGCAGCGGTATTCCTCAGCCTCTTCATTCCAGTGGAAATCGTTACTCGAAAAGCTGTCGTTCTTGCGCTCGGTTTTGTCCCACACCGGCACATGCGGTTCGATGTCTTTTTCCTCCACCATCCAGGCCAGCATCGGCGCTGTGCCGTAAGCGGTGTCGCCAATGAGGCGCTCTGGCTTGATGTCGAACTGCGCTTCGACCCGATTGATCATCATCTTGGTGCTCTCGACTTCTGCGGTTCGATGAGCCGGTGTGGGTTCCACATCCATGATCACGCCGTGCTCGGTATCGATCAGATAATTCGTGGAGTAAGCGTAGAAAGCTGGGCCGCCTGGAGCAGCGGTCCAGCGGGCTTGAGGATCCGTCAGCGACAGGCGCTTGGGTAGTGTTTCGGCCAAAGCCTCTTCATCGAGGCCTTCAAGGTACTCACGCACGGCGCGGGTGCTCAGGGCCGGATCGCTCCAGTTGACCGGTTCATCACCCGGTACGCCGCGCTGCCGACTCGCATCCGCTTTGATGATGCTGGCGTCCACGGCAAAGCCTTCGCCCTTGACCAGACCGGCGTCCATGCAGCGACGCAGCACTTCATTGAACAACCAGCGAAACAGATCACTGTCTCGAAAACGGCCGTGTCGATTTTTCGAAAAGGTCGAGTGGTTGGGGACTTCATCTTCAAGGCTCAACCGGCAGAACCAGCGATACGCCAGGTTCAAATGGGCCTCTTCGCACAACCGCCGTTCGGAGCGGATGCCATAGCAGTAGCCGACGATCAGCATGCGGATCATCAGTTCAGGATCAATCGACGGACGCCCAATCGGGCTATAGAAATCGGCGAGGTAATGGCGCAGGTCGCTCAGATCGAGACACCGATCAATGCTGCTCAGAAGGTGCTTGGCTGGAATGTGATCTTCAAGGTTGAACGAGTAAAACAGCCGCTCCTGCCCACTCGATAACTGTCCCATCATGCTGCGTGCTTCCCTGCTGGCCAATGCAGAGATTTTGCCGCAGGCCAGACAGGGGAGCTACTTTTTCAACAGAATCGGCCGATTGCAGCCCCTGAGAGCAACTGAGATCACCGCATGAGTAGTCGAAGCCCGCAGCCATCAACGGCTGTTGCTGGAAAGACCATCATCCAGCATGGCACCCACCATCCGGCCTTCGCGGGCTTCGATCACTCTCGATTCAACTTCACTTCGCTATTTGAATTCCTGCGCCGTCACAAGCGGCGATGACAATGAGCACGAGAAAACACACCAACTGCATGCAATAGAAGGTAAACCGAACCGCCACGAACGCATCGGTTTGCACATGGCAGACGTGAAACAGCGACTGGCACACGCGAGCGACCAGGACGGCGATGCACAAGTAGCTGACTGCAGGGCCGTCGACACCAAGGGCTGAAATCACGAACACAATGGCGCCAAAGACAGGCAGGTTTTTCACACAGTTCGCGTGTGCTCTTGCCCCGCGCCGATACCAGTCTTCGCCTTCGAGCTGATCGCTTCGGAAAGAGCCAATCGGAACATTCGAGAACAGGATTCTGACCCAGCGATACACTCCGACGGTTGCCATCAGCAGCAGTAGAGTCCAGGCCGCAAATCCAAGCAGCATCCACATCGGTGTTGTCACGGCCGCCATCCTCAATCAATGAGCTTTCCCCTCCAGTTCATCGAGCACGACGTGCCGGCTTTCATCCATCCAGTGGAATTTGAAAACATCCTTGAACAGTGGGCACAACTCCTCGCGCGGGGCGATGCTTTGCTTGTAGTGCGTTTGCACAAACAGTTCGATATGACAGGTCAGCGCCAGCACCGACCAGCTGCTGGCCGCAAGCACCGCGCGCGCCACATCGTTTGGATCGGCCACTTGGCGATATCCCGCGGGCAATTGCGAACCCATCATCGCTTCTATGCGCCGGAACAGTTCCTGGTGCTTGATTTCGTCATTGGAAAAGCGCACCAGCGCTTCGAGCGCGAGTTGGTCGTCATAGACATGGGCCCGACCCTGGTCGAGCATTTTGGCACTGATAAAACGCTCGACGAGGCCAAAAATATACGCGTAGGTTCGGCCCTGAATCTGACTGAGCAGGCGCGCCTCGTCCGCGGTGAGAAAGGTCAGGCCGTCGATCCGCGAGAGGCCGTCGGGCAGGAATTTGCGCGAGAAGTCGAAACGCCGGTCCTGGAGCAAATCGCGATCGATATGCCATTCCGTTTTCTGGCGCAGACAATCAGCATGAGAAAGCCCGCTGGACGGTAAACAGGGTGCTGGGAGTGCGCGCAGTAGCTTTGATGTCGACAGTCGAGGGGAGTGGAAGTCGAGGGCGCGTTCGGCGGCTTCGTTGAGTTTGTTTGAATCAGATTCGTATGGGGATACCGGATCGGTGTCCGGCGTGCTGCGTTGCTGAGCCTGCCAGGATCGCCGTGGCGATCGGCTAAGCTGGGGAAAGGGCTTGCGGCACGAGATCTAAGCGGCTGGATATCTTATCTTGGGTGGGTCAAAAGGAGGTGGGTGTGTCCAAGGTTATTAAGGTGCTGTCAGTCCTGCTTATGTGGTGTATCGCCAATACGTCACCTACGTACCCACCCCAGGAGACTCCCATGAATTTAGCCGGGGTTGCTGGTGAGTCAATGCTCGATTTCACGATCAGAGAAGAGGACGATTATGCAGTGGAGCTCAGCTATTTTTTTGATGCTAAAGATTCATCGAATCGTGAACAGGTATGGAAAGCAGCGGGTGGGAGCTTGCGTCTAGGGCCTGGAAATTGGGCAGCGGAAGGCGCACCGTTTGATCTTGAAACGATAATCACCGACGCAAAATCCGGAATGGAAGTGCATCGATCATCAATATCGCATCCCAAGCTCACTTCTATTGGAGGAGGCGCTTTGTATGCTGAAACTTGCAGAGTTGTTTTGAAGGAAGGTAGGTACAAGCTACTGGTACGTCGCAGTGGTAGCGCCGGTGATCTGGAAAAAACGGGTATAAATATAAGCGTCATTGAGGCCTATCATGGGAAATAGGAGGGGTTCACGCCCTCACTGCATTAAATAATTAAATTGCAATTCGTGAGCTGTTATTAAAAATATCGGCAAACACTTTTTAGGCCATAGACAGCTTAATCAGGCGGAGCTCGTTCTGAGTGCTGACGGCACCAGTAGCTGCGGCTTAGGTCCAATAGAATCCACGGCATACGTATGAGAGGGTGCGCGAAAAGGTTGAAAAATATATTTTGGATTTTCGTCGTTTACGGCCCTGATTATCCTCAATTAGTTGTTGTTGAATGCGAATAATGCTGCGCAGCATTTATCGAATATCCAAGTTTTATTTCGTTTCTCAACTAAGCTTGAGGTTTGGTGGATATTGCCAAATAAGAATGGAAGCAGCCACGTCTACACGAGGTAGCGCATGAGCAATTTACCGCCAGCAAGTCCGGAACACCCTGAAGTCTTCGCACCTCAGATCGTTGTGCCCAAGCTTATGCGCTGGAGCAGCATAATACCCAGCCGGTGGGCTCGCCATGGTCTGGTCGCCGTGCTGCTGGCAATCAGCGGCTTTGCGGTATGGTCTGCAGTTGCCACCGGACGCCTGGGGCAAGAGGCGATCGCCTCAAGCGTTCTGTCTGACCACTACACAGCGGCGGCGACTGCCGTGCTGGCCGCCGAGTCTTTGGAGCATAAGTATCGGCTGGATCCCGCGCCGAACATATTGCGTAATTTCAACGATGTCTTGGCGCAACTTGACGCTGCCCTGGAGCACGTTCACCGCTCCGGAACGCGTGCCGATCATCTGCTTGTCGAGGATGTTCGCACTTCAGTGGTTCCCTATCTGGAAAGCATCTACAAGATGTTCGACGCCGTAGATCATGGAGATCCCTTGAAGGCGCGCCGGATTGACAACGAGGAGGCCGACCCGCTGTTCGAAAAGATTGAAAACGTCGTCCTGCGAGCAGCGGCCGCTCACCACCAGAAGTCGATAGTGGCGCTGGAAAAGCTGCGTACACGGGAGTCGTTCAACGCCAATACCACGCCCATCGTTTTTATCGCAGGACTGCTGCTCGCTGGCTTGTTCGCCGAAGTGCTGCGGCGCACACGTGTCGAGCTCGACAGTCAACGCAAGGACGCCTTGCACGCTTCGCTGCATGACAAGCTCACAGGGCTGGCCAACCGGACACTGCTGGCGGACCGTTTCGAGCAAGCGCTGCGCCTTAGCCGTCGCCAGGGGGGAACTACGGGCCTGTTGCTGATTGACCTTGATCGGTTCAAGGATGTCAACGACACCTTGGGGCATCACTATGGGGACCGCCTGCTCGACCAGATCGGCAAGCGGCTGACCAACGAAGCGCGGGAAATCGACACGGTCGCCCGGTTGGGTGGTGATGAGTTTGCAATTCTGCTTCCCGCCGTCGAAGGCCTGGAGGGAGCCTTGATAGCGGCGAGACGGCTGCACACGGCGATTACCGCAGCGTTCGAAATCGATGGGGTCGAACTGGATGTCGAGGCCAGCTTTGGGGTCGTGGTTTCCGGGTTGCACGGTGACGATCCAGTAACGCTAATGCAGCGCGCCGACATCGCGATGTATGCCGCCAAAAAACAGGGCAATGGCGTACTCGCCTACGACCAGGGAGCGGATCGGCGTTCTCCGGAACGCCTGGCAATGCTTGGCGAACTACGGCGAGGTCTGGAGCGCGGCGAATTGTTCCTGGAGTACCAGCCCAAGATCAGCCTGAGCACAGGGAAAGTTACCGGTGTCGAAGCCTTGGTGCGCTGGCAGCATCCAGTCCGAGGCCTGGTGAGTCCGGATGAGTTCATTCCGTTTGCCGAATTGACCGGGATCATCGGCACCCTGACTCGATATGTGCTGAACCTCGCATTGTCTCAGGCGCGGGCCTGGACTGACGCGGGGCTATGCATACCGATTGCCGTGAACATTTCTGCACGCAACCTGCTGGACGACAAGTTGGTGGCCCAGATCTTCGATCTGCTTGAACACTACAATTTGACACCGAACATCCTCATGCTCGAAGTGACCGAGTCCGCGATCATGCTCGATTCCTATGCGGCGCGTACCATCCTCAGGCAGTTACATGCGATGGGCATCCATATCGCCATCGATGATTTCGGCGTCGGTTACACGAGCCTGGCTCAATTAAAGGATTTGCCCATCAGCGAACTCAAGATCGACAAATCCTTCGTACTGGCCATGCAGAGTAATCATGCAAACGAACTTATCGTACGAAGCGTCGTCGATCTGGGGCATAACCTTGGTATGGCGGTCATTGCCGAAGGCGTGGAAACAGCCGACGTGCTCGATGCGCTGGGCGACTACCACTGCGATATGGCCCAGGGGTTTCACGTCTGCCGACCGGTAAGTGCCGAAGCGTTCATACAGTGGTATGAAGAGCGCGAGCAGCTGAATAATAGATAAAGGCCGGTGCCTGACCACTGGCGCGATCGAGCACGCCGTGCAGGCTCGGTCCCATCAGATTCTCGACCAGGTTCTCCGGCAAGGTCGCGCAGTTGAGTGCCATCAGCGGCATGTGCAGCCGGGAACTGGCCTGGTACAGCGTACGGGCGAATAACCCTGCACCGTCTGCTACCGAGGATGGTTACGCAGCCAGCGCAGCACGCATGATGATGGCGCCGAGCACGCCATAGAGCAGGACACGGCGCTGCAACTCTGGCGGCACGGCGAAGTAGCCGAAGCGTATAGTGATAGTGTCGATCCAGGTAGTTGAGGCGATAAGGGATCGCCAATGGTGGGACAAGCGAGAGTGCTGGGGGCGCTAGCGGATAACCCAGAACGTTTGGAGGTGCCACATGAAGCAGTATCAACGACTCTTTCTGATAGCAGGTCCAACCATGCGTCACTCGCCGGCGATGGAGCGGGCAATCGCACTTGCCGATGCCACAGGCGCAGCGCTGCATATCGCGGTGTTCATCGAAGACTTCGACCTTATGCGGTTAATGAGCCAGAGTGAACAACTTCGTGAGAGTTGCCGGCAGGAGAACCAGCAGTGGTTAACGGATGAGGCCGAACTCATGCGCAGGAAGGGTATCAATGTGACCACCGAAGTTGCTTTGACCCGCGACCCGCTGCAAGAGATCCTTAAGCATGTGGCTGAAATGCAGCCGGACCTGATTATTAAGGACGTACATCATGAATCAGCGCTCAAACGCGTATTCGTCACGCCTTTGGATTGGCAGTTGTTGCGCGAATGTCCGACCCCTATACATCTGGTAAGCGAAGTCAGGTGTCCGCTTCCTCGGGTGATAGTGGCGGCGGTTGATCCATCGCATCCAGAGGGTCAGATCAGCGGAATCAACGACAGCATCATTCAGGCGGCGAACGAATTGGCGGCGCAATGTGATGCTGAGTTGCACATGTTGTATGCCTATGAACTGACACACACACATTTCTCTGATGCAGGTGCTGGCGCCGTGACGATGCCAGGCTTCAGTAACGATGTGCGCCGGTCACTTGAAAAGTGCTTCGTTGCCTTGGCTGGACGCTACCACGTGCCACCTGAGCGACAACACTTCATTGCAGGGCCGCCAACCAAAGCGATGGCCGACTTTGCGACTCATACTCGAGCGGATGTCTTCGTAATGGGAAATACCCATCACAAAGGGGTGGACAAGCTGGTTGGCAGTACCACGGAGCATGTTCTGTATCAGGTCCCCTGTAGCGTTTTGGCCATCAAGGGAGAAGCGGATCAATGAATGAAAAACCCGCCCACGATTTCAGCCGGCTGTTGGTGCTGATGCGGTTTTGACCCAAGCTGCCGACTTAAGCTGACCCTTAGGCGGTCTGTGAAGTCACGCCTAAGACCGCTCGGCGAGGTGTTTGTCGCCTCGGCTTTACCAAACTGCCAATGTGTAACTAAGGATCAGCCGTGTTTCATCCAGGTCATTGCCGAAGTTCGATCGGACCGTGGCATTTCGGACTTTGACCCCAAAATTCTTCAGCGAACCGCTTTGGACCACGTAACCGATATCGGTATTGCGCTCCCACTCTTTCCCCGAATGACTGCCCGCTACCTGCACATTGTCGCCGTTGACGTAACGAGTCATGAAGGTCAGCCCGGGAATACCCAGCGCGGCGAAGTTGTAGTCATAGCGCACTTGCCATGAGCGCTCCTCAGTGTTGGCAAAGTCGTTGATCTGCACAAAGTTGACCAGGTAGGGGTCGCTATTGGCGATGTACGGGAACGGGTCATCACCGCTCATTCTGGACTTGCCCCTACAAAACCGGACACCAACTCCCCATTAAATGGATGCCGCTGCCAAGCGCCTGAACTCTCTCGGTGAGCGATAGTTCAAAGCGCTGTGCGGATGCTGCTCGTTGTAATGCTCAAAGGCAATTGCCAGGTTACGCAGCGCCGTTTCTCGATCCGGCTTGGGCATGTGCGCCACATAATCCCGCTTGATCGTCTTCACGAAGCTCTCGGCCATGCCGTTGCTCTGCGGGCTGCGCACTGGGGTGGTCACCGGCTGCAAACCGATCTGCCGAGCAAATAGGCGCGTCTGTTCGGCGGTGTACGCCGAGCCGTTGTCGCTTAGCCACTGCACCGGCATGGCGGGCAGTTGATCACCGAAACGCTTCTCCACACTTTCCAGCATCAAGTCGCGGATATCATCGCCGCTGTACCCGGTCGGGCTCGCGACCCAGCCGATGGCTTCGCGATCACAGCAGTCCAGGGCGAAGGTCACGCTCAGTTTGGCGCCGTCCTCGCAACGGAACTCAAAGCCGTCCGAGCACCAACGTGTATCGCTGGTTTCCACCGCAATTCGGCCTTCGTGCCGACGCGGCACGCCGGGCTGTTTGATTCGGCGCTCAAGCAGCAAGTTGTGATCACGCATGACCCGGTAAACCCGCTTCACGTTGATCGCGGGCAGCAACTGGGTTTCACGGGCGCGACGCAGCAATCCCCAGACACGACGGTAGCCATAGCTGGGCAATTCGCTGACCTGTTGCTGGATTTCGGCCACCAACTCCGCGTCGTTCACAGGCCTGCTTCGCCGTACTTTGGGCGATACCGATTGCTTGATTCGAACCGTTAATTGCGAGCGCGCCACACCGAGACATTCGCTGACCAGCTTCACTGGTCGTCCCCCGGCAACAAGGGTGAGTGCGCAATCCATTTTCGCGACCGGGCGATCTCCACGGCCTCTTTGAGGATTTCTGCTTCCATCGTCTTCTTGCCCAGCATCCGTTGCAGTTCACGGATCTGCTTGAGTGCATCGCTCAGCTCAGAGGCCGGCACCACGGCTTCACCCGCGCTGACCGCCGACAGGCTGCCGTCCTGATAGAGCTTGCGCCACAGGAACAACTGGTTGGCATTGATGCCGTTGCGCCGAGCGACCACCGACACACTTTGTCCTGGCTCAAGGCTCTCGCGAACCATGGCCAGCTTTTGCTCCGGGCTCCAGCGGCGCCGCCGCTCCTGACCCAAAAGCTCCCCACTCTTATCGTTGCTGTTAGTCATAAACATAACCGTTTGCCTATCCCTTATCGTAAGGGGGAAACGGTGTCCTGTCTTTCATGGGGCTCGTACACATTCGCTGATAGGCGCCTGTAAATACGCTGGAGCCCAGGGTATAGGACACTTGCCCGTTCGCTGCCCGGTTATCGAGAGGGCGGAAATTACCGTCATCGGTACTTTTCGAATAGCGCAGGTCGAACTTCAGTGACTGTTGCGCGGCGAGGGGAATTTCATAAATTACACCGCCAAAGTACTGGCGATAGACATTTTCCAGATTGCCGTAAAACAGGCTTGTGCTCAGGGCTTTATTAAAACTGTAGGTGCCACCGGCAAAACGGAAGTCATCACTGACGCCGCCGATGCGGTGACCGGTGAAATCCTGATAGTTTGAAGAATTGTTAAACTTGATTTGCTGCAGTTTGCCCCCTTGCAGGGCCAATTTGTCGATATCTTTTGAGGTCAGGAGTGCACCTTCGAAGGTGGAGGGCAACAGGCGCGTGTCATTGCTCGACACCACTGGCGTACGGAAAGCCAATGAGCCGACCTTCAGTTCCGTTGCAGAGACCTTCGCCTTGGCCGTCAGGCCCAGCTTGGAGTACTCGCTTTGGGAGCCGCGGCCGTTCTTCGAGCTGAGGTCAGCGGGCAACAGGCCAGTGCCACCGGACCCATCACCGCCGTCGAGCTTGATGCCGAACATGCCGATGGCGTCGAGGCCGAAGCCAATGGTGCCCGCGGTATAACCCGACTCGACGCGCAATATCGCACCCTGCGCCCACTCTGCTGCAGCGTCACGTTGTGCCGTGGGCGGGCCGTTACGAAAGTCACGATTGAAGTAGAAGTTGCGCAGTTCCACACTTGCCTTGCTGTCGGCAATAAAGTCGGCAGAGGCTATTGGTGGAAAAACCAGCGCGCAGGTTCCCGCAATAGCGAAAGCCTTGTTGATTGGCATGCTCTTTATTCTCCGGATAAACGGCAGATTTAATGATCAGGTTTTATTGTTGTTTTTCATGAAAAATCATATCTACATTTTCTGCGGGCAACACGCGGCAACTGGGTTGTTAACCCGTTGCGCGTCAGACCTGCAAAAAGAAAAGCGTTTAACTCAATTGAGGGTCTTGATGCGGCCAATCACAGAGCCGGCTTCAAAATAGTCGCCTGCCTGTTTGGCGATCTGCACCTGACCTTCACAAGGTGCAAGGACGGAAGTTTCCATTTTCATGGCTTCTACAACCGCGATCACTTGCCCGGCACTCACCGACTCGCCGTCTTCGACGACCCAGGTATGCAGATTCCCCGCCACGGGCGTCAGTACCGCCTGCGGATCAGTGACCTCGGAGGGTGCCGTGCTTTCGCTGGCGGTGCCCGCTGCATTCAGGCTGACGCCTCGCAGCAGCGCAGCCGGAAGGCCCAGTTCGTGGCGTTTGCCGTCGATCTCGACAAATGTGCGCAGGATGCCAGGGTCGGCCGATACAGCAGCACGTGGGGCGAGCGTGATCTGTTCGGCGAAATCGGTCTCGATCCAGCGCGTGTGTACGGCGAATTTATCGGCACCGGTGAAGTCGTCATGGTCCATCACGGCTCGGTGGAAAGGCAGTACCGAGGCGATGCCCTCAATGTTGAATTCAGCCAAGGCGCGCCGGGCGCGGACGATAGCCTGTTCGCGGGTGGCGCCGGTGACGATCAGTTTGGCCATCATCGAATCGAAGGTGCTGGGAACTCGCGAGCCGCTGATCACGCCGCTGTCCAGACGCACACCCGGGCCAGACGGTGGCAGGAAATCAGTGATCTGACCGGGGGTGGGCAGAAAGCCCTTGCCCGGGTCTTCCGCGTTGATGCGAAATTCGAAGCTGTGGCCACGCGGGGTCGGCGTCTCATTGAAGGACAACGGTAAACCGTCGGCGATCCGCAGTTGTTCGATCACCAGATCAACCCCCGTGGTCTCTTCGGTCACCGGGTGCTCGACCTGCAAGCGGGTATTGACCTCGAGGAACGACAGGGTGCCATCCTGGCTGAGCAGGAACTCCACAGTGCCGGCACCGACGTAGCCGGCTTTGGCGCAAATATCCTGAGCAGACTGATGAATACGCTGGCGCTGTTCGTCGCTGATAAAGGGCGCAGGCGCTTCCTCCACCAGTTTCTGATTGCGCCGCTGCAAGGAGCAGTCACGCGTGCCGACGACGACGACCTTGCCGTGTTTGTCGGCGAGAATTTGCGCTTCGATGTGCCGGGGACGGTCGAGGAACTGTTCGACGTAGCATTCGCCACGACCAAAGGCCGCTTGCGCTTCGCGTACGGCGGAGGCGAACAATTCAGCCACTTCATCCATGCGCCAGGCGACTTTCATGCCGCGTCCGCCGCCGCCAAAGGCAGCTTTGATGGCAATTGGCAGGCCGTGCTGTTCGGCAAAGGCCAGTACTTCGTTGGCGCTTTCGACCGGGCCAGGCGTACCGGCCACCAGAGGCGCACCGACCAGGTGGGCAATTTTTCGCGCCTCGACCTTGTCGCCGAGCACATCGATGGTCTCTGGGTTGGGACCGACCCAGATCAGCCCGGCCTCGATCACCGCCCGGGCGAAGTCGGCCCTTTCAGACAGAAAACCATAGCCGGGGTGCACGGCATCGGCACCGCTGCGTTTGGCGACGGCGATAAGTTTGCCGATATCCAGGTAGGTTTCGGCCGGGCGCTGGCCATTCAGTGAGTAGGCTTCGTCGGCTTGGCGCACGTGCAGGGCGTCGATGTCCGCGTCGGCATAGACCGCGACAGACTGCACGCCATAGTCGCGGCAGGCGCGGGCGATGCGAACGGCAATTTCACCACGGTTGGCAATCAGTAATTTTTTCATGGAAGTTTTTTCACATCGGCAGTTGAAGAAGAGGCTTCCGTAATGGGTTGAATCTCTTTGAAGCCGCCCAAAGGGTTGAAGCGAATCTGCGCATTGACAGGTATCTGGCCAGCCAGATCGAGGTGGTAGCTGGCGACTGCGGCGATCACCGGATAGCCGCCGGTCAACGGGTGATCGGCGAGAAACAGCACCGGTTGGCCGCTGGCCGGAACCTGAATGGCGCCGACGGAAGTGCCTTCGCTGGGCAACTCTTGGTGGTTGCTGCGCTCCAGCGGCGTTTCACCGGCCAGACGAATACCGACACGGTTGGATTGTGAGGTGACGCGCCAGAGCTGGCTGCTCAGACGCTGGATGGCGTCTTCGGTAAACCAGTCAGTGCGCGGCCCCATGACTACGTCGAGGGTCACGACGTTGGCCGTAGTGGGCAGATCAAAGGCGGGTGCTTCGTTCAGCGATACGCTGGTGCCTGTCGTAAGCGCCGTAAAACCCAGTCGGTCACCGGCCGCGAGAGCAGGGGGGCCGACCTGGGCGAGGGTATCTGTCGACAGACTGCCGAGCACCGGAGCGACCTCAAAGCCGCCGCGAATCGACAAGTAGCTGCGCAACCCTGCCGAAGGTGAACCCAGGCTGACCTTGTCACCGGGCTCCAGTTCTATGGGCTGGTAGTTGCCGGCAGGCCATTGCAGGCCACTGGCATTGGTGATGATGATCGGGGTTTGCGCGCCGGTGATTGCTATCACCGCACGGCCATGACAGACGAAGCTCAAGCCGCCGAGTACCGCTTCTACACAGGCCATGTCCGAGGGATTGCCGACCGCGCGGTTGGCCGCCCGCAGGGCGCCGAGGTCCAGCGCGCCGGAACGGGATACGCCTTGGCCGGTCTGGCCGGGACGGCCCATATCCTGCAAGACACTGTGCAAACCGGGCGTGATGATTTCCAGATGGGCACCGCTGGGCGCGGCGGCACTTGCAGGCACCGTGGGGGCGGGCAGACCGCCTGCCGGGAGCGGGCCGGCATCGGTAAAACGCACTTTATAGCCGGGACGCAGCAGGGCCGATTCAGCGCGGTTCAGGTCCCACATCTGCAAAGGCGTGACGCCGATGATCTGCCACCCACCGGGGCTGGCTTGCGGATAAACACCGCTGAATTCCCCCGCCAAGGCAACCGCACCTGCGGGTATGCGGGTGCGGGGATTTTGCCTTCGAGGCACCTGGAAACCCGCACCGCCGGTCAGGTAGGCGAAGCCCGGTGCGAATCCGCAGAAGGCCACGCTGTAGTCATGGGCGGTGTGGCGCTGGACCACCTCGGCGCGGCTGATTCCCAGCAGCGTGGCGACCTCGTCGAGGTCTTCACCATTGTAGTGAACGGGAATTTCCACCCGGCGATGCTCGATCGCGCGGCGCTGGCTCAGGTCCTGGCCAGCGATACGATTGACGAGCGCCTGCTGCGCAATGGCGCTGGGGCGGAATTGGATCAGCAGGGTTCGTGCGGCAGGAATGATTTCTTCCACGCCCGCAATAGGCTCCGCCGTCAGGGCGTCGAACAATGCCAGAGTCTCGTCCAGGTCGTTCAATTCGACGAGCAGGGCGTCCAGGTTGACCGGTAAAAAACGCACAGCAGACTCCTAGACGTGGTACGTGCTGTCAGGCACATCGGTGATGAACATATGGCCGGGCGAATGGGTGATTGCGAAGGGCACGCCCGAGGCCATGACCGCCGCCTGAGGCGTTACTCCGCAAGCCCAAAACACCGGGATCTCTCCCGGCTCGATGCGTACGGCGTCGCCGAAGTCGGGTCGAGCCAAGTCCTGGATGCCAAGCAACGCAGGCTCGCCGATGTGCACCGGGGCGCCATGGACTGAGGGGTAGCGCCCGGAGATACCGCAGGCTTCGGCCACGCGATCGGCGGGGATCGGTCGCATGGAAACCACCATGTCACCTTTCAGACGTCCGGCCGGACGGCAGGCACGGTTGGTCAGGTACATCGGTACGTTGCAGCCATCGGCGATATGCCGCACTTCAATGCCGGCCTCTTGCAGGGCCGTTTCAAAGGTAAAACTGCAGCCGATCAGAAAGGTCACCATGTCGTCGTGTTCGGCCCAGGCTTTCGTGGCGTCGCTGACTTCCTCCACCAGTTTCCCGTCACGCCAGATGCGGTACAGGGGCAGATCAGTTCGCAGATCAGCGCCTTCAGCCAGCAGGGTGCTTGGGCTTCCGGCATCGGTGACGTCAAGGATCGGACACGCTTTCGGGTTGCGTTGGGCATACAGCAGGAAGTCATAGGCCCAGTCACGCGGCAAGGCAATCAGGTTCGCTTGAGTCATGCCCGGTGCGATACCGGCGGTGGGGGTGACCAGACCGCCACGGTAGGTGGAGCGTGCTTCACGACCAGCGGCGATGGCCAGCTGACGAGCGCGATCAAGAGCGTTCATCGACGACCTCCGGCAAAGGGTTGCAAGGACATGTTGGCCTGTTCCAGCACGCGGCGCAGCTCGCGAGCCATTTCCACCGCTGCCGGGCTGTCGCCATGGACGCAGATCGAGTCGGCCTGGATTCTGGTCAGGCTGCCATCGATCGCTTCGATGGTGCCGTCTTCAACGAGGCGCAGCATACGTTGGGCGACGAGCTTGGGATCGTGCAGTACGGCGCCTGGTTCGCGGCGAGAGACGAGGGTGCCCTGCGGCGTATAGGCACGGTCAGCGAACGCTTCGGCGATACACTGCAAACCCTCGTTACGGGCCAGTTCAATCAGGCTTGAGCCTGCCAAGGCAACCAATATGAGGTTGGAGTCGATCGCGCGGATGGCTTCGATCACGGCCAGCGCCTGACGGCGATCGTGAGCAATGGTGTTGTACAAGGCGCCATGGGGCTTCACATAGCGCACGCAGGTGCCGGCGGCCTTGGCCAGGCCCTGCAGCGCGCCGATCTGGTAGATCACGTCGGCAGTCAGCTCATCGCTGGCCACGTCCATGTTTCGTCGGCCAAAGCCCACTTTGTCCGGGTAAGCGACATGGGCACCAATGGTGACGTTTTTTGCCGCTGCAGCTTTCAGTGTCAGCAGGATGCCGGCCGGGTCGCCGGCGTGAAAACCGCAGGCGACATTGGCGCTGGTCACGACATCGAGCATCGCGGCATCGTCGCCCATGCTCCAAGCGCCAAAGCTTTCACCCAGGTCGCTGTTGATATCTATCGTTGGCATTAACGTGACTCCTTGTTCGTTATCGGGCTCAGGCGACGTTGAGGAAGGCAAAGATCGGTACGACGGAGTTGATTGCCATGTACCAGGTCAGCAGGCAGGTCAGGGCGCCCAGCACCAGCAGCCAGCGTGGGTAATGGTAACCGCCCATGAGGTCGGGCCGGCGCCAGCCGACGTAGATAAAGATGCTCAGGCCGATTGGCAGTATCAGGCCGTTGAAACCGCCCGCGAACAGCAGCAGTGCAGCAGGAGCAGTACCCATCAGGACAAAGATCAGCAGCGATAGGGCGATGAACACTGTGGTGGCGCGGTTGCGACCCTGCTCAGTGATGTTTGGCTTGAACACGGTGATGAAGGAAATGGAGGTGTAAGCGGCGCCGATCACGCTGGTGATACTGGCGGCCCAGAGGATGAGACCGAAGACGCGCAGGCCGATCTGCCCGGCCGCTGCCTGGAAGGCTTGTGCGGCCGGATTGGCGCCCTGACCCGAGGTGTCGATGACTACGCCGCTGGCAACAACGCCGAGGATGGCGAGAAACAGGATGTAGCGCATGAGACCGGTGACCATGATGCCGCTCAGGGCTGCTTTGGTCACTGCCTCGAGATTTTCTACCCCGGTAGTACCGCGATCCAGCAGTTTGTGAGCCCCCGCATAGGTGATGTAACCGCCGACCGTGCCTCCGACAATGGTGGTAATGGTGGCGAAGTTGATCTGGTCCGGAAGTACGGTCTGGTAGAGGGCTTCACCCAGTGGCGGGTTAGAGGCAAAGGCCACGAACAGCGTCATGCCAATCATCACCAGACCCAGCACGACGATCAGCCGGTCGACGGCCAATCCGGCGCGGTGGGAGAGGAAGATGCCGATGGCCAGCAGGGCGCTTAGACTGCCGCCCCATTTTGCATCAAGCCCCATCAGCGCGTTCAGACCCAGCCCGGCACCGGCGATGTTGCCGACGTTGAACACCAGCCCGCCGAAGATCACCAGCACCGCGAGCAGATAACCACTGCCTGGAATCGCTTTGTTGGCCAGATCTGCGGCACGCATTCGGGTCAGGGAGACGATACGCCAGACGTTAAGTTGAACCACGAAGTCGATCAGAATCGACGCCAGGATACCGAACGCAAATGCCGCACCCATCTTGGCCGTGAACGTGGCGGTCTGGGTGATGAATCCAGGGCCGATGGCAGAAGTCGCCATCATGAAAATTGCGGCGATCAGGGAAGAGCGTCGCGCCTTTGTAAAATCTTGCGCTGTCTGTGTCACGGCTGTCTGTGTCACGGCATCATTCCTACGGTTGGAGATAATTTGATTGAGCAATGAGCGTGCCAAGATTCAAGCATTGGGCTGAAAGTGTTGATACATAGCTGTTTGATTGTTGAACAATGATCAGGTCATGGGTCGACAATGTGCACCAGTTTGTAACCTTATCACTCCTGCATGTTACTTAATGATGCACACGGCACCCTTGCTTCTTGCCATGCGCTGAGCTCTGATGGAACATCAAAATGACTTTCTCTGACTCTGGATCGCATATGAACGACGTTTCACCTTCCCTTCCTCGCTCGCTGGGAGAGTCCATTACCCAGAAGGTCCGCAGAATGCTGGTCGAAGGTGAATTGGTTCCAGGCCAGCGTCTGTCCGAAGCGGCCCTGGCCGAAAGCCTGCAGATTTCACGCAACACCTTGAGAGAAGCGTTCAGGGTCCTGACACGTGAGGGATTGCTCAAGCATGAGCCCAATCGAGGGGTGACCGTGGCGGAACCTGATATGGCGTCGATCATTGACATCTATCGTGTACGCCGTTTTATCGAATGCAAGGCCATTGCCCAGGGTTACCCGCTGCACCCGGGAACACTGCATATGCGTGAAGCAGTGGAGGTAGGCAGGCGAGCGCGTGAAGCCAAGGATTGGATGGCAGTCGGCACCGCTAACATGATGTTCCACAAGGCTATTGTCGAGTTGGCCGACAGCCCGAGATTGGTGGTCTTCTATGGGCAGATATCTGCCGAACTGCGGTTGGCCTTCGGACTGCTCGATGATCCCGAATTCCTGCATATGCCTTACGTCGACATGAACGCTTCAATCCTGCGCTGTATAGAAGAGGGGCGACCAGAGGAGGCAACCCAGATGCTCGAAGCCTATCTGGTGCAATCGGAGCGCACCGTTCTGGCAGCCTACGAACGCAGCAGGAATCGATAGCTTCCGAGGAGCGCTACGAACTCTTCAGAAACTAAAGTCAAACCGGTGCATCGCCGGGGCCAGCACGCGGGCGCCGGTTTTTGTTAAGAGAATTCTGCTGGCCGCGGAAAGTTCGAGTGGCTCAACATCACCCCTCACCCCTCACCCCTCACGCTGAATGCGGAACTGCTTCGGTGACAGCCCCGTGCCGCGCTTGAAAAAGCGCGAGAAGTAAGCCGGCTCGGAAAAGCCCAGGCTGTCGGACACCTGATTGATGGTCATGGTGGTGTAGACCAGGTCGCGCTTGGCCTCCAGCAACAGGCGCTGGTTGATCATTTGCAAGGCCGATTGCCCCGAAAGGCGCCGGCACAGCGCATTGAGGTGCGCGCCGCTGATCCCCAGCGTTGCCGCATAGTGCTCGATGGGCAGATGCTCGCGAAAGCGCAGTTCCAGCGTCCGGCTGAAGTCCTTCAAATACTCGCGACCCCGGTCAAGCTGCACGGCGTCCGGTAACGACTGTTCCAGATTGCGGCGACTGAGCCAGATCGACAGCACCGTGATCAACGATTGCAGCATCGGATCACGAGCGGGCTGGGGCTGGCTGTATTCCTGGGTGATGGCGGAAAACAGCGTGTCCAGATACAGGTGCGCGGAACCGATCGGGTAACAGGCAGCGGTAGTCAGCACGGGACTGTTGAGCGAGGCGCCGAGCTGCTCGGCCAGGGGCTGCGCCAGGCTCAGCACGTGACCTTGAATATCCTCGGAGAACTTGAAGGTGTGCACGCTCAGCGCGGGCACGACCTGCAGCGAAGGTGAATCGATGTGGTTGATCACGTCTTCGACTTTCAGCGTCGCCTGCCCCGACTGCACATATAAAAGCTGCACCAGATCACTGTGCCGATGGGGTTTTATTTCCCAGCCGTGCAGTTTGCTGCGCTCGGGAATCGACTCGCAATGAATCAGATCCGGTGTCGGCCAGGCGCCGGTCTCACCGTACAGTTTGAACACCGGAACCGGCGTAGCGAGTGATTTCGACATTTTCCCTCCCTTGCGACGATCCACGAAAAGTCCATGGAATGCATCAGATAGTGCCTTCTTATCCCTGCTTCATCCACTAAAAATACAGGAACAAAAACAAACAGACTGCGAGGCGTCACGCCTTCAGTCGCACAAGACAGGATTGCCAACATGAAAACCCAGGTCGCCATTATCGGTTCCGGCCCGTCCGGCCTCTTGCTCGGTCAACTGCTGCATCGCGCCGGCATCGACAACGTCATCGTCGAACGCCAGACGCCGGACTACATCCTCAGCCGTATTCGTGCCGGTGTGCTCGAGCAAGGCACAATCGACCTGCTGCGCGAAGCCGGCGTCCACGAACGCATGGATGCCGAAGGCCTGGTCCACGAGGGTGTCGAGTTGCAGGTGGCGGGCAAGCGCATCCATGTCGACCTGAAGACGCTCACCGGCGGCAAGACAGTCATGGTGTATGGCCAGACCGAACTCACCCGTGACTTGATGGAGGCCCGAACCGCTAACGGCGCCCCGGCCATCTACTCGGCCGAGAACGTGCAGCCGCACGACATGAAGGGTGAAAGCCCTTACGTCACCTACGAAAAAAATGGCGAAACCCATCGGATCGATTGCGACTACATCGCCGGTTGCGACGGCTTCCACGGTGTCGCACGACAGAGCATCCCGGCAGACGTGCTCACGCACTACGAGCGAGTCTATCCGTTCGGCTGGCTGGGCCTGTTGTCAGATACCCCACCGGTCAACCATGAACTGATTTATGCCCACCACGACCGCGGTTTCGTCCTGTGCAGCCAGCGCTCGCTGACCCGTAGCCGCTACTACCTGCAAGTGCCGCTGACCGACAAGGTCGAACAGTGGTCCGATGAGCGCTTCTGGGATGAGCTCAAGGCCCGCCTGCCGCAAGACGTGGCCGACAGACTGGTGACCGGTCCTTCGCTGGAAAAGAGCATCGCGCCGCTGCGCAGCTTGGTGGTCGAGCCGATGCAGTACGGCAAGCTGTTCCTGGTCGGCGACGCCGCGCACATCGTGCCACCGACCGGCGCCAAAGGCTTAAACCTGGCCGCCTCCGACGTGCACTACCTGTATCGCATCCTGGTCAAGGTCTACAAGGAAGGCCGCACCGACTTGCTGGAGAAATACTCCGGACTGGCACTGCGCCGTGTCTGGAAAGGCGAGCGTTTCAGCTGGTTCATGACCAACCTGCTGCACGACTTCGGCGACCATAAAGACGCGTGGGACCAGAAGATGCAACAGGCCGATCGTGAGTACTTTTTCAACTCGCACGCTGGGTTGGTCAACATTGCGGAGAACTATGTGGGGTTGCCTTACGAGGATGTCGAGTAAGCAGCCGATAGGGTGGGGGTGCTTGATAGTTCGATGAACCGCGGCTGGTTTGGTTAGTGGAATGGCCCTCCGGTGAAATGCGGTCCCCGATAAAAAAGGGACCGCTGCACAGCCCGCATCGCGGACGCGTTTGCCTCAAGCGGGTGGATCGATCTGATCCAGCATCCGGTTCGCCGTGATTTCCATCTAGCTTTAGCCCTTCATCTGGAAAAAGCCTCGCTGATCGACACGGCGAGACGTGTGAACTGCGGCAAGCGGCGTTCCAACAGGCCATCCGTCTCACCAGGGTCTGTTGACGTTTAGCTCCGAACCGCCGCGTTCAGGGAAACGCGACCGCCGCCGCGAGATACAGCAGCAACGCCAGTAGCAACACCACGGTGAAGCCCAGGTGGATCGCCAGCAGGGTCGCCAGCACGGCCGCCACCACCGATACGCTGGCGTTGACGGCCCAGGCGATCGGCACCAGTGCCTCGGCGCGCGCGGAAACGCGCCCGAGTCCGAGCGGAAACGGCATGCCCATGGCGAACGCCAGCGGCGCTACCAGCGCGGCGCAGATGCCGAACCTGGCGAGGGTCTGCACTGGCGCCAGCAGCTGGAACAACGGGGGCAGGGCGATCAGGTAGAGCAGGGCGATCGCGCAGATCGCCAGGACTGGCCGCGCGAGCGGATGACGGGGCCCCACGCCAGTTCCAATGTCTCCCCGCCGCCGGCCGGAGTAACGGCTGCCGAGGCCAGCGAAGATCAGGAACGCGCTGAGCGTTACCGCCACCGCATACAACGGATGGCTGAGGAAAAGGGTGAACTTCTGGATGAAGGCGATTTCCACGAACATGAAGGCGAAGCCGATGGCGGCGAAGTAGGACACGACCCGAAGTTCGAACCTGGCCAAAGCCGCATTCCGAGAGCGCCGCTGGCGCCTGCGCGCCACCCATAGCGGCGCCAGGATCAGCAGCACGGCGGCCACGCTGGACTGCAGCAGCGTGGCGATCAGCACCGGATAGCCCCACTCCAGCATTGACAGGCCGCCCTGCGCCTTCAGCGCCAGCAGTTCCGGCAGCGAGCGCCACTTGAAGAAGTGGAAGAAATACGGCCGGTCATCCATGGTCGGACGCACGTCGAACTTGTAGCGTGCCAGGAACTCCGCGCGCTCGCCGGACAGCAGGGCCTGCGCCGCTTCGAAGAACCAGGGCCGGTCGAGCAGGTTGTAGCGGTTCGCCTCGGCCACGGTCATCCCGGGGTAGTAGGCCAGGTCGAAGGAGCGCGCCCGGCAGAACTCCCGCAGCACGGCGATGCCGGCGTCGTCAAAATCCCTGTTGCTGACCAGCAGCGTCGCGGTCTTCCAGCCGCGGATCATGACGATGCGGCGCGCCGCGCTGGCCTGCCCGTCGCGCTCGATGGCCGCGGCCGCGGTGGCCAGCAGCCTGGGAACATCGCGCGGCGGCAGGGTGACCCAGCGGGTGATGGCCAACAGGCCGCCGGGTGCGAGATGGCGCAGGTACTCGGCGAAGGCATCCACCGTGTACAGGTAGTTCTCGGACAGCGCATGCAGGCCGCCCGAGGCGGTGCCGAAGGAGTCCAGCAGGGCGATCTGGATCAGGTCGTAAGGCTCGCTGCGCGAAGCCACCAGGCCGCGCGCCTCGCCGATCAGCACACGGACGTTGGGCGCGCTGTACGGCTTGCCGGAGAAGTCGGCGAAGCGGCGCTGGACCAGATCGATCACCTGCGGATTCAGTTCGATGGCATCCACGGCGCTGGCGCCGTGGTACATCGCCTGCAGCACATCGGCGCCGGCGCCGCTGCCCAGCACCAGCACGCGGGGTTGCCGCAGCAGGTGATAGGGCAGAGCCGAGGTCAGGTAGTCCAGGTAGGCGATCGGCTCGCGGCGCCCGTCATAGCGGTTCAGCACGGAAAGGCCGTCGCCGTCGGTGAAGATGGCCAGTTGTGCGGGCGGTTCCTGCGTCGCGTTGAGGCTCAGGCCCGGCGCGTGGCGCAGGGGAATGGTCGGGCTGTCGACGACCGTGAGCAGGCCTAGCGGACTCCAGGTCTGGGCGATTGCGCGCGCATCCTTGATACGCAGCGTCTGGCTCAGTTCCTTGTACTCGGAGGGCGACAGGGCGATCCAGCGCTCGGGCACGCCGGCCGGCACCGCGACCGCCGCCGCCAACAGCAACGGCACGAGCCAGTGCCTATGCCCCGTGCACGCCATGCCGGCCAGCGCCGCGGCAGCGATGCCGGTGCCGCCCAGCAGTCGTAGCGCATCGACGGGCGTCAGCGCGAACAGCGCGGCGACGATCGCCAGGCTGCCCACGCCGGCGCCGAGAATGTCGAAGGCGTAGATTCGGTGAATCTGTTCCTGAAAGCAGGTGAAGGTCAGGCAGATGCACACCGCCGCGCAGAAGAACGGCACGAACAGCAGCAGGTAGATCATCAGCAGGCGCGCCGACTGCCGCGCGTCCCAGAGGATCTCGAGGGGATTGAACGGAACCTGCTGGGCCAGGCTGAAGCAGGCGATCGCGCTCAGCCCGAACAGCACCGCGCCGCCGATGAACACGCTGTGGAAGCGCGGCGCCAGCACAGGCCGCGCCAGCGCCACGGCGGTGCCGGCAGCGCCGTAGCCGAGCAGCGCGACGCTGATCATCATGTAGGCGAAATGGTGCCACTGGATGATCGAAAGCAGTCGCAGCAGCAGCACCTCATAGCCGAGCGCGGAGGCAGACAGCAGCGCCAGGGCGAGCAACGGCGGCGAATGCATGCTTAACCGCCTGCGACCAGCGGCACGAAGCGCACAGGCAGCACCTGCCGGGTGGACACACTGCCATCGCCGGCCTTCTCGATCAGCAGCAGGTACTGGATCATGAATGGCGCGCCGACCGGGATTACCATCCGTCCGCCTGCCTTGAGCTGGGCGATCAGTGGCGGCGGCACATGGCTGGCGGCGGCGGTGACGAGGATAGCGTCGTAAGGCCCGTGCTCGGGCCAGCCGTGGTAGCCATCGCCCAGCCGGGCCTGCACCTTCGCATATCCCAGCCGGCCCAGGCGCTCCCCGGCCTGCACTACCAGCGGCTCGATGATCTCCATCGTGTAGACCGCCTGCGCCAGCTCGGCGAGGATCGCAGCCTGGTAGCCCGAGCCAGTGCCGATCTCGAGTACCACGTCGCCGGGCCCGACCTGCGTCAGGTCGGTCATCAAGGCGACGATGTAGGGCTGGGAGATGGTCTGGCCGTAGCCGATCGGCAGCGGGCGGTTCTCGTAGGCGTAGGGCACCTCGTCGGGCGGGACGAACTTATGGCGTGGCACCCTTGCCATCGCGGCCATCACCGGCGCGGCAAACTCGGCCCTGCGGGTTTCGTCGCGGGTGACGGACGACATGGCGGCGATCTCCCGCACCATGGCGTCGCGCAACGGCGCGAACGGGTCGTCGGCATGCAGGCCGGCGGATGCCAGCGCCAGAGCGATGGCAGGCGCCAGGATGCGCGTCAGAAACATCACCGGCTTCACAATGACTCCTCCGCCTGAGGAATAGTCGAATCGTATGGCCGGCGGGCTGGCTAGGCAAGCCGGGGGTGCCGGCGACCAAACCAGGCTGCGGCGACTTCACCCTAATCTTATGCGCGGTTAGCGGGAGCAATATCCGCTCGCTGACAGGTTTAAGGCACAGCCGGTATTGCCGCTGGCAATCCATTCGAAAGCATCACTCGTCCTGACGACGGGTGTAATGCAACAGCCGATCGGTTTCGGTCTTGACCACCAGGTAGCACTCGCAGCTGAGCCGTTCAAGGCGCGCTCTATCCAGAACCGTGATCTGGCCCCGGCTGTACTCGATGACGCCTTGACGCTGCAGTTTGCCCGCCGCTTCCGTGACGCCTTCGCGGCGCACTCCCAGCATGTTGGCGATCAGCTCCTGGGTCATGTTCAGGCGATTGCCGTGCAGGCGATCCAGCGACAACAGCAGCCATCGACACAGTTGCTGATCGATCGAATGGTGGCGATTGCACAAGGCGGTCTGTGACATCTGCGTGATCAGCGCCTGGGTGTAACGCAGCATCAGCAGGAGCAGATCGCCATGACGGTTGAACTCTTTCTTGAGTTTTTGCCCAGGCAGGCGAAATGCACCACCGGCACTTTGCACCACCGCCCGACTGGAGGTGCTTTCGCCGCCCATGAACAGCGCAATGCCGATCAAACCCTCGTTTCCGACCACGGCGATTTCTGCTGACGAGCCGTTTTCCGTGACATGCAGCAGGGAGACGATGGCGTCGGTCGGGAAGTAAACGTGCCGCAAGGTGTCCCCCGGTTCATGCAGCACATCCCCCAGCGCCAGACTGACCTGCTCCAGGTGCGGAACAAGACGCTGGAGGTCAACGGCCGGGAGCGCCGCCAGTAAATGATTGTGGCTTGGATCGGGGGAGGCATGCATGGCAGAGCATCCGTGGCAAAACAGGGGCGTGCCCGCTAGGGTACTCCCATGCATGCCATGGCTGGTGATCAATGTCTATCCATCGGAGGCATGCTCGAATTCCAGCGCCTGAGGCCTGGGTGACCGGGCGCGACAATCTACCCGGACCCAATGCTCCAGACCGCCGTCATCCAGTGGCAGCGCAGCGTCACTCAATGGCTGGCCGTCGAGGGTCATGGAGGTGAATGTCGAACTGCCCTGACGCACATCAAAGTGGTAGAGGGTTTTGCCGAAACGGTAGTGCAAGATGAAGCCCGGCCAGTCGACGGGTATCAGCGGTTCGATTCTGAGCGTGCGGCCGCTGCGTTGTACGCCCAGCAACGACTCGACAATCAGCCGGTACATCCAGCCCGCAGAACCGGTGTACCAGGTCCAGCCACCTCGGCCGGCATGGGGCGCAGCGCCGTAGACATCCGCGGCCATGACATAGGGCTCGACCTTATAGGTGTCGATTTGAGCGTTGTTGGCAGGGGCGGCGGGGTTGATCAGATTCAGCAGTTCCCAGGCTTTGCCGGCTTCACCCAACTGCGCAAACGCCATGCCCGCCCATACGGCAGCATGGGTGTACTGACCTCCGTTCTCGCGCACGCCTGGCACGTAGCCCTTGATGTAGCCGGGGTCCAGGGCGCCCTTGTCAAACGGGGGATCCAGCAGCAACACGGCGCGGATGTCACGTTTGATCAGATGCTCATCCAATGACTGCATGGCCTTGATCTGGCGGACGGTAGAGCCGGCCTTCGACAGCACTGACCAGCTTTGAGCAATGGAATCGATACGGCATTCTTCATTGCTCGCCGAGCCGAGCATTTGTCCGTCATCGAACCAGGCGCGGCGATACCAGGCGCCGTCCCAGGCCGTTTGATCGAGGTTGCGTTGCAGTGTCACCGCGCTGTCGCTGCAGCGTTTGGCAAATGCGTGATCACCGTGCAGGCGAGCGGTCACCGCAAATTGCTCCAGCACCTGATAGCTGAAGAAGCCCAGCCAGACACTTTCACCTGCACCCAGGTGGCCGACGCGATTCATGCCGTCGTTCCAATCCCCGGAGCCCATCAGCGGCAACCCGTGATGACCGCGGCGCAGGCTGTGTTCGATGGCACGCACGCAGTGTTGATACAGGGACTCTCGCAGGGGCGATTCACCGGGGAGGTCATAGTAGGACTCTTCGCCGGCCACCAGTTGGCGTCCTTCCAGGTATCCGGCGACTTCTTCCAGCACACCCACGTCTGCGGTCATTTCGACATAGCGGTTGGTGGCGGCCACCAGCCACCAAAAGTCGTCGGAGCAAGCGGTGCGAACCCCTCGATTCATCGGCGGGTGCCACCAGTGTTGCACATCGCCTTCCACATACTGATGGCCGGCGCACAGCAACAGGTGCGCGCGCACGGCTGCAGGATCGGCATGGATCATCGCCATGCTGTCCTGTAGCTGATCGCGAAAACCGATGGCGCCACCTGACTGGTAGTAGCCGCTTCGGGCCTGGAAACGGCACGCGATGACCTGATACATCAACCAGCCGTTGACCATGACGTCGACCGCAGGCGCGCCCGTTTCAATACGAATCGCCCCGAGCAATGAGCGCCAGTGTTCGCGTACTTTATGCAATTCCTCGGCGGCCACCAGGCTACCCCGATAACGCTGCACCAGCTGGGTGGCGGCGTTACTGGAAGACGCTGCCCCCAGACGCAGAATGACTTCCCGAGTATCGCCATCGCCGAGTTCGATCGACACTTGCAGGGCGGCACAAGGGTCCATACCGCCGCCCATGCGCCCGGACAGACCGGCGTGCTTCATCGCTGCCGGTGAGGCGAGGGTGCCAATGCGGCCAATGAATTCAGTACGGTCACCGCTGACACCGTGATCGATCGTGTCGGTGTCAAAGAACGCCACCCGCTCGGAAAACTCCACCGAGTAGGCGTTGCGGGCGAAGAAGGCCCCGCTGGCGGGATCCGATTGGGTGACCACATGCATCGCCGATTTGCTGCGCAGATCGCCCAGCACCCATTCCACATACCCTGTGACCGACAATGACCGGTGGCGTCCCGAGCGGTTGCTCAACACTAGCCGCGAGAATTTGATCGGCGCATCCAGCGCCACGTAGATCCACAGCTCGCTGTAAATACCGTCTTCTTCATGTTCGAACACGCTGTAACCGAAACCGTGACGGGTCTGGTACGGGCCTTGCCCGGGGCAGGGTTGAGGCGCTGCAGACCAGAAGTGCCCGGTCTCTTCATCACGCAGGTAAATGGCTTCGCCGCTGCGATCGGTGACCGGGTCGTTGTGCCAGGGCGTCAGGCGAAATTCATGGGCGTTTTCGGCCCAGGTATAGGCACTGCCGGCTTCCGAGACCACCGTGCCGAGATGTGCATTGGCGATCACGTTGACCCAGGGCGCGGGTGTCGGATCGGGCGCGAGCCCGGTGATGATGTACTCACCGCCATCGGCGCTGAAGCCGCCATATTCGTTGCTCAGCAGCAGGAAGGGACGGTTCGGTCGTACCGATGCCGGCCGAGCCTGAAAATGCCGGGTCGCCACAAACGGTGCGTGCATCGGTGATACTTTGCGGCGATGAATCTGTTCGGCCAGGCTGCCCAGATCTTCGCTCAGCACCAGCCTGGCAACCGAGAGGAACAGCACGCGATCTTCATTCGACATCTGCTGCGCGGGGCGCACAAAAATCCCGCCCGGACGATCCAGTAGAGTGGCTTCACTGCCTGAGGTGATAAGGCCCAGGATCGTGTCCTGCAGTTGCTGGCGATAACCCGCCTGATCTTCGTTCCAGATCAACAAATCGACCACCAACCCTTTTTGCCGCCAGTAGGCGTGGGCCTGAATCAATTGCTGCACCAGGGCGATGTTGTCCAGGCTCTGGATTTGCAGCAACACGATGGGCAGGTCGCCGGAGATGGCCTGGCCCCAGAGCCCCGGCTGATTGCGGCGATTGGCAATCAGCACCGCATGGTTGGCGCGCATCGAGGCGTTCGCGTAGAGCAACGACGAGGCCATCTGCTCGAACAGACGGGCATCGGACAACGAGGCGTTGAGCTGACGCAGAAGCACCTGGCTATGGGTCCAGGACAGGTCGAACACGCGGTCGGCGAGGTGGCGGTCACGGTATTTGTTGATGAGGTAAAGGCAGTCATCACGGCTGTCGGCGACACCGGTTACCAGGTCGATGGTGGCCTGTTGGCCAGGTTGCAGGGTAATCCTGCAGCGAATCGCGATCACCGGATCGAGCACCGGGCCTGCACTGCCTGACAAGCGCTGGCAATCGGCATCAAGGGCGGCAGGTGACACAAGGCTGCGTCCTCGGCCAATGAACCGGGCGCGATCGGTTTCGTACGAGATCGCATCGATGTCCACCCCGTGTGCCGCCAGCAAATGACACATCCACGGCGTCGGTTCATCGCTGGCCCGGGGGCGGCGGCTACAGATAATGGCCTGCAGCGCAGGCAGTAATTCAGTCTGCACGAACAGCTTGCTGAACGCCGGGTGCATCGCGTCGTTGACCGGGGTTGTCAGCACGACTTCGGCGTAGGTGGTGATCTCCAGTGTCTTGGCCGAGGACGCACGGTTGGTGACATGCAGGCGGCGCAGTTCGATGTCGTCTTCAGGCGAGACAACAATCTCCAGGTGTGTGTCGAAATCCTGGTTGCGCGCACGGAACTCTGCACGGGAATCGCAGAAGATCGCCTCGTGGCTCTCTGGTTGATACATAGTCGGTTGATGCGCAGCCGACCAGACCGTGTTGCTCTGGACATCGCGCAGGTAGCAGAACATCCCCCAATTGTCCTGTGAGGTGTCCTCCTGCCAACGGGTGATCGCCATTTCATTACGGCGGCTGTAACCACCGCCGCCGCTGGTCAGCATGACGTGGTAGCGACCGTTGGAGAGCAACTGCACGGCCGGACGCTTGCGTCCCGGATCAGAGAACACCCGAAGCCCCGTATCCTGGCCTTGGCCGACATCGCCGAGTACCGGCGACTGTGCGGTTTGCAGGTACGGCGCGGCGGATTTCGGCACCCGCTCCTGTAGCAGCAGCAGGGCTGATCGCAGCGCCGGGTCGGCCTCGAATCGCTGTTGCATGGGTTGATCGAGCAGTCGGCTGGTCAAGGCCAGCAAGCTCATGCCCTGGTGATGAGCCATGAACGACCGGACCACGACGAAGTGTTGGCCGCGCGGTAAGCGGGCCTCGGTGTAATCCACGGCTTCATACAGACCGAAACGTCCGGCAGAGCCCTGCAGGGCGAGGCGTTGCAGGTTCTTGCAGGCCGCATCGGCATCGACCATCAACGCCAGGGCGCTGGCGTAGGGCGCTATCACGACGTCATTGCTCAGCCCGCGCTGGAGCCCCAGGGCCTGAACGCCGAAGGCGCGGTATTGATAATTGAAGTGCGCGTCGACGGTGGAGTAACCCGACTCCGAAACGCCCCACGGAATGCCCAGCCTGTTGCCCTGTTCGATCTGCACCGTCACGGCGGCGCGGCAAGTCTGGTCCAGCAGACTGCCCTCGAAGTTGGGCATCACCAGCATCGGCATCAGGTATTCGAACATCGAACCCGACCAGGACAGCAACGTCGGTACGCCCGCGTTTTCACTCAGCAGCCTTCCCAGGGTGAACCAGGCGCGTTGGGGGATTTGTCCTTGAGCGATGGCCACGTAATTGGTCAGCCGCACCTCGGACGCCAGCAGGTCGTAGTAACCGGTGTCGAGCCTGCGCTCATCGGCGTTGTAACCGATGACAAACAGGTCACGCTGGTTGTCGTAAAGCAACGAGAAATCCATCTGCGCCAGCGACGTGGCCAATAACGTCAGACGCTTCAGGGTTTCCAGACGCTGCGCGGCGTCACTGCGGACCCGCTCGATTTCAGGATGATGCTCGGTGGCCCAGTCGGTGGGGTTCAGGTCGGCCAGTTGACGCAAGGTGCGAGGCGATTCAATCGTAACCAAGGGGGCAGGGAGGTGATAACGCTGCAGTTCTTCTGCCCAGTCGATGCATTGACGGGTAAACGCTTCTCGCCAGTAGAGGCTTTCCTCGTCGGTGTCCGCTGGCTGGCTGGTGACCATGATGCGAGCCGTGTGCAGCAGGTCTGCCAGCGCCTCAGGGGTCGCAATTTGCGAGACTGGTTCAAGGCCTTTTCTCAGTGACAGGGCGTATTCATTCGCCCCCGAGGCGCGTTGGGAATCTGCAAGGATGTCCAGGGTATCGCGCAGGCCCTTGATCACGGCAGGGCCGAACATCGGGGCGTCTGCCAGCTGCGCAATGCCGGTGCTCAAGGTCAACAGCAGGCCCGCCAGGTTGCCGCTGTCGACGGTGGAGACGTAATGCGGACGCAGCGGCTCGAGGGTCTGCGTGTCGTACCAGTTATAGAAATGCTGTTGATAACGCTCCAGACCGTCCATGCTGTCCAGCGACGCCGCAAGCCGGGCCAGCAGCCGTTCAGTGCTCAAGTAAGCGAAATCGTGAGCGGCCAGGTGGGCGAGCAGCGACATGCCCATATTGGTCGGCGAGGTGCGATGGGCAATGGCAGGCCTGGGGTGTTCCTGCACGTTGTCCGGTGGCAGCCAGTGATCAGCGGGCCCGACGTATTGATCGAAGAACGCCCAGGTCTTGCGCGCCAGCAACCGCAGGAAGCGCAAATCATCCGGCGACGGTGCGAACACCGACTGCTTGGGTACCGAACTGAGCCACCAAGCGATCGAGGGGCCCACTAACCACGACAGCAGCAGCGGACTGGCGATGGCCAGCGTCTGCGGATCCTTCACCAGCAGGGCCAGTGAGATCAGGGCCGATACCGGCTCGATCCACATCTGGCGATAGAGGCCGGACAGCCGGTTTTCGGTGGTGCGCTCCACCTCGCGCGAGGGCTGCCATTGCAACAGCCGGCGTCTGCTGAAGCCGATTCGCCAGAGCGAGCGCAGGATGGCGTCGGCGCTGTAGAACATCTCGAAGGGCAGCCAGGCGAGCGTCAGACCAGCCCGGGCGAGGTCTTGTGCCAGATCATCCAGCAGTGCCCTGAGGTATTGTCCATAGGGCACATTTGCGGGGGGCTGCATCAGATCGGTCACCGCTCGCAGCAACGGTTGAATCACCATCAACCCGATGACTGTGAGTGTCCAGTTCATTGGCTGACTGCTGGCAAACCAGCCCCATGCGAACATCAGCAACAGCGCCAGCGGTTCCAGGCTGCGTCGCAGATTGTCCAGAATCTTCCAGCGTGCCATGACGCTCAGCCTGTTGCGCACCCACTTGCCGTCGGCGTTGCGCGCCCAGGGCAATGTCCACGGCAGCAGTTGCCAGTCGCCGCGAACCCAGCGATGCCGTCGTTTGACATCGGCACCGTAGCGCGAGGGGTATTGCTCGTAGACTTGCACGTCGCTGAGCAGGCCGGATCGTGCATAACACCCTTCGATCAGGTCGTGACTGAGAATCTGGTTATCCGGCAAGCAACCTTGCAGGGCGCAGGTGAACGCGTCCACGTCGTAGATGCCCTTGCCAATGAAGGAACCTTGCTGGAACAGATCCTGGTAAACGTCCGATACCGTCCGGGTGTAGGGATCGACGCCGGCATCACTGCCAAACAGCCGGGCGTAGATCGATCGCGTGGCGCTGGTCAGGCTGATGCCCACTCGCGGTTGCAACACCGCGTAGCCGGAAATGATCTGCTCGCCGTCACTGTCGAACAACGGACGATTCAACGGGTGCATCATGGCCGCCACGCATTGGCGAGCGACATCGCGCGGTAGCAGGGTGTCGGTGTCCAGCGTGATCACGTAACGCACCCCGCGCAATGGCGTGATGTCGCCGACGATGGCGTTGAAGCGTTCCTCTCCATGGCCACGCAACAGGGCGTTGAGTTCAATCAGCTTGCCGCGTTTTCGCTCGTGGCCCATCCACACACGTTCGCTCGCATTCCAGCGACGCGGCCGATGCAGCAGAAAGAATCGGTCGCTGAGTCCGTCCGCGTATTTTCGGTTGAGCAGGGTGATTGCACGGGAGGCTTGTGTGAGCAGCTCGGCATCTTGCGGCTGAGACTCTTCAGGCGCATCCAGAAAATCACTGAGCAACGCGAAATACAGGTTGCTGTCGCGGTTGGCGAGAAACCGCACTTCAAGACCTTCCACCAGTTCGTCCACGTCTGCCAGGCTGGCGATCAGCGTCGGGATCACCACCAGGCTTCGCGCGCCATCGGGAATACCGCTGGCAAAATCCATTTTCGGCAGCGTCGTCGGCAACAGACTGAACGTCACCAACCAGTTGATCAGGCTGATTGCCAGTCGGCTGGTCATGATCAGGCAGGGAATTGCCATCATCAGAAGCGCTGCATCGGGCATCCCGTCGCGCTGCGCGGAGGCCAGTAAAGGCCAGGCGAAGATGAGCGTCAGAACAGCCACCGGCGCCAGATAAAACATCAGCGGCGACTGCTGCAACAACCGTTTCCAGCGCTCATGAAGCGGCACCCTGGCATTGAGTCGTCGCTCCAGCGTCGGCAGCCCTGCGCTGATCAGGTAATACCCGACATGGCGCGCCAGTAGTTCGCAGGGGACTGAGGCGGTTCCGGCCGCGGCGAGATTGATCGCGGTGCGGGCGACCTGGATTTCCGAGTGCTGGGGGCTTCTTCGGGCAAGGCGTTCTATGACATGCCGGTAGCTGTCGCGGGTACTGAAATCCATCGCCCGGTAAATTTCTGCCGGGTCTTCATTGAGAATCTGCTCGACATGACTCATCGACTCGACAAACTCGCGCCAGTCCGTGGCGGACAGGAGGCGCAAACTGCCGATGCTGTTGCCAATCGACACCTGATCCGCTGCCTGTTGTTGCGCATCGAGCTGCACCTGGCGTTCGATGCTGGAGCCTGTCTCACTCAGCGTCTGCTCCATCCAGTTCAGCGCCAGGGCCAGTGCCGCGCTCTGGCCCTGCAGGCGGCGGGTGAATTCGGCGACAAAGGCGGCAGTCATCGGCGGTGCGGAGCGGGCCATGTCGGCAACGGTCAGCACCACGCTTTTGATGTCTCGTTCCGAGGTTTCGATCAGGTGTTCGGCCCAGTCATCCGCCAGATTGCGCTCGTCGGCGTTGGCCATGACCCTGGAGGCCACTCGCCGCAGGTTTTCGATCAACGCCAGACGCAGCATGATCGGTATCGCCCACAGTTCGCCGAGCGCAAGCGGCATCACTGTCTGATAGGAAAAAATGAAGCGGCTCAGGCTTTCCTCATCGACTCGACCGTCGCCATGGGAGATGGTCTCCAGCGCGATGTCATAGACGCGAGGCAGCCCCGCCGACGGGCCGTTGATCAGGCGTGGCAACTCACGGCTATAGCCTTTGGGCAGGTGCGTTCTGGCGGTGCGAATGTTTTCCTCGATCAGATAGTAATTGTCCAGCAGCCATTCCGCTGCCGGCGTCACTGGTCGGCTGGACACTTGTGCGTTGGCCAGCGCCGTGCTGCTGCGTTTGAGCAACTCCTCGTTGTCATCGAGCCTGTGCAGCATCGAGTCCCGTGCGGACAGCGTGGTCAGGCGATGCTGCCCGGCCAGGGCGATGCCGTGACTGGCCATCTGATCGGCGCTGAAAAGCTCCGAGCGCAATATGGGCTCGTATTTGAATCGGGGTGAAGGAAACAGACGGTTTCGCCAAAAACCGGACGAGCGAGAAAATACCTTCTGTAGGCGTGTCCATATGCTGTTCATAAGGTCCTGAGCCTGAAACGCATCAATAAAATTGCGTGCATTTTTATAGGTGCGCCAACGCATTGCGCCAGCACCGAGCAGCGCTTGGTGGACGTAGCTTTTCAACTTGAGTGTGGAGACTTGGAGGGCTGTTCGTCTGTTCGCTGGCGAACATAGCCAGCGCTCCTTGGATGCGGTGCACATTGCAGGCGGCATTGCTCGGACGCGGGGAGGGATTTATCCAGTCTCTGCGCGTCTTGTCGACCCCGCATTGGTGGCTAGTGAACCGCAGGGCTCATTTTGGGCTTTGCCGGCCTGATACGGCTATCAGCGCAGGCGGAGTAATTCATCGCCTATGAACGTTGAGACGCCTTTATAAATTTCCCAACAGTGGCCGGTCTTGATAATGCCGTCTGATGACTGAGCAATGTGATTGGCTGCTTTTGGCCGATAGGGTCAAACCAAGTTTAACTCTGCCTCCGGGCAGATTTGTATCCCCAATGGCTGTCGCCTTTGAAGCTTCCCGTATCGCTATCTTACCTAGTGGCCAAAAATAAGAAGAATTAAGAGTATTTTGCTCTGACGCATGCGTAGAATCTAGTAATTGAGACATTTGTGTCTGATGCAATTAAGTGTCAAGGCCTTAGTTTTTTTATCATGTCTTGTATCGTTTTAAATGCTTCAGTCTCTCGGCCTTCATTGAGTTCAACAAAAAAGTTGCTGTAAGCTTCTGAAAATTCTCGATGATCACGAAGGTTTGAGTCTTCCATGATTCGATGACCTGGGATTTCCCTTGCTTCCATTTTTTGTAGGATGTCACCGCGCTCAGCTGCTGTAATTAAATCTTCAAGCTGATTGTATAAGGCCATTGCCGCAGGATCTGTGGGCTTGTAAAAATTCAGCTGTTTGGAAGCTCTATCGCAGCGTCTTTTAGGGCTAAAATATTCATTTGTTTTCCTAATTATTTATTTCGCCAATAAGTTTTGCCGCTGACCACTCCTTCCGGTTGGGAAACAAGTATTGCGCAGCTCCTCCCGTTCTCGTGAGCTTACCTCCAAGCGATGGAGATGTTGACCGCTTTTGACCAGAGTGTGTAAAAACGCCAGATTGGGTTTTCTATATTGACGCTAGGAGACCGTGCTCACGTTTCGCAAACTGATCAAGACCATAACGTTTCCAGGAACAGTTAAACGGCTCAGCAGCCTTTTAAAGCCATTTGGACGGGGTAAAAAAGGCCGGCTTTTACGTCGTTAACGCTTTCATCAAGCCAGTGGTGCCGATGATTTTCATGACCCGTTTCAGGTTGTAAGCGAGCACATTCAGGCTCATCTATGCACTTTCCTTAAGCTTTCGGGTCAGGAAGTGTGTCGTGCCCAACCATTGCTTGAGCGTCCCGAAGGGATGCTCAACCGTCCGTTTTCGGATCCTCATCATCTCCGGGGCGTTGCTCAACCGGTTCTGCATTTCCTCAAGTATTGCTTCATGCTCCCAGCGTCGAACCTGCCGTTGCGTGCTCGGGGTGCACTGCGGTTTCATTGCGCAGCCCCGGCATTTCGAACGCCAGTAACGGTGGGCGCTGCAACTGAGTAATTGCACACACTTGCCCACCAATTTGCATTCACCCTGAACAACTAGGTGTTTCAGATTTTACACCCGCTTCGTGGCTATGACCCGGCAGAGAACGGCCAACAGGGGACGGTCGCCGCCACCTACTCAGGCATCGGTGTAAGAACCTCAGGAGCTGCAATCTAATTTACCAAAGCCGCTCCTGCACTCGCCTTTCAATTCCATTCGCTAAGACGTGGTCAGGGATGAGTCCGCTTTTCCCATATCAATCAATTTCCCGACACTGAGATAGCTGAGGGCGGCAAGCGTCTGCTCTTCACTTTCTGGCTCGAGAATATCATAAGTATGCCAATGCATTGGGATCTCGCCTTCTGCAATGCGATGAATGTTCTGGATTTCCTTAAGCGACGCAGCGTGCACCTCAACAATCGTTGGAGACATTGCATAACTCATGAATGCTTGCTCTGCTTCTTCTAGACTTTCGTACAAAACAATTGCATATCGGTAGTCCGAGGAACTTGTAGCAAGAAACTTCGCTCTACCATCCTTGAGGAAGTGTTTGAGCAGATGTTCGTCCAGCACTGGGGTATTGTCAAAAGGGAAGCCAGCATGGAACTGGTCATTGATGACCACAAGGGGATGCACCACCACATCATCCAGACAGTCACTCAAGTTAGGGTAGTGCTCTGCACAGAATCTCAACAAGTGATTCTGAACATACTGCGCCTTTCTTTTGGCTTGGTCTGCCTTTTTGTGGATTCCACTCTCCTTTTCATGCAGGGCATTGTGATAGTCCAGTGGAGTAATCGGGATTCTGCGACTACGTAGTTCTACCACGACGATGGTTTTACCGAAGCTGAACGTAAGATCGACTTCCTCTTCCTTCCCACCATATTTGAGATCGATCGCGTCGGTCCACTTCAAGTGTTCACAGATAGGGCCGCTTCCAGCTTTGCACTCCTCCATCACCCTCACCATGTGCTTCTCAAAATGGCGGCCACGGAGATGCGCTTTGGGGTCTACCAGCGGGAGCCACATGTCCACATTCCTGCGAAGGCTGGCGGAGAGCAGCGCACCGATGGATAACGCTACCTCTCCCTCAATGGCGAGCAGGGGCTTCAGCCAAAGATCATCTTGGAGGCATGCGGCTTCGTAAGTGAGGAAGCTCAGTATCGAAGCTATCAAAGATTCATCAAATGCAGTGACCTCAGCCAGTACCATGGTCAACTCTGCGCGATTGAGCCAAATGCAATATTCTAGAAGCTCCATCAGGCCGCTGGGCGAGGAATCGCCTTTTTGATCAGATATTTGATGAGCAATTAATGTTAGATGGAACCATACAAGCAAGATATCTCGCACTGAGTAGCTTTGCCCTTGGGTGTCTTCAGGGCATTTCACTTCCATAATACTAAACAGATGCTCCTCAATCCCTAAGAACTGCTCAACCCATCGACCCCTTACATAACGCCTAAACATCTCATCAAACTGATCAGCCTCATGAATTGTTAACGACCCACCCTCACCAAACCTAATAAATTTTTTCGGTGCAGCGGAACCCATTACAAAGTTTGGATTATGAACTAAGTGATTAGCTTGAAGTGACGTAGTGCCGTTATGATGATCCCTGCGATAGTCGCAGATGGCTTTCATCCTACCCAAATCATTCTGCTTAGATACAAAAATAATTTTTTTGTCCGGAATAAACGCAAAATATGCATCCCCAAAGAGTATTTCCTGCCAAATAACCGACCCATTATGGTACAACTGAGAACAGTTCAGCTCACTCAACATAAAAGTCGATTTATCAAGCCCTGATGGATTTTCTCCGAAAGTCTTGTACGTCTCCGCCAAGTTATCTTTATTTTTTAAAGCATCATAAATTGCCGGACAGATGCTATCGAGCCTCATCATTACGAGTTGGTTAGCATGTACTCTTGTACCGTCTTGAGTGAGATCCGTCTTGTAGCCAATCATTTTCTCAAGAGATAGATCGTCTTCAGGATTGAGTTCACGCATTTGCTGCGCTGAGACTTGCGCATATCCAAGGTTAGCTGCTGCTAGATGAACATGAAGAATATCCTTCAGAACTAGACTCTCATCCTTCCTCAACTTATGATGCTCACGAGTAAAGGATATCCGTTGGAAATGAACGCCCAACCAGCTAGCGGCTTCTGCTATTGAACGATCAATTGGGTTGTTGTCCGTCAGACCTTCAAAGACATTCCGCCACTGCTGGACATCCAAACCAGTTTCGGATGTCGGATGGGAAAGCTGGCGCTTTCGCGCCATATTCAACATCGTACTTTGATGCAATCTCATACTTACTCCATGTAAAAAAACGTCGATACTGGCATAGAATCTAAAGGTACCGGCCGAAAATGCGAGCCCTTAAGTCGAGACGCCTCCACGCCAACCACTAATCGTCGCTCCCCCGCTGAGCATATCCAGTCGGTACGACTGGCCGTCCACCTAGCGTTTTACCATGCGCAATTGCGCCCGTGAGCGTTTGCATAGAACTTATGATAGGCAGACTCTTTGGGTCGATTACGTTGAAAAAATCGACATCGCTTGGCCAGCCAAAGATTTCGCCCGCAGCTTGACTGAGTCTGCCGCTCACGAATGACCGCTTTCGGCCAAATTTAGCCTATTGCCGACAGGCAGCTAAGGGTCGGATAGCGACGGATTTAGCATCGACCGTCGCTAGAGATGGTCAGACTTCCGTCTGTTCCGTCTGTTCCGCCATTTCCAAGGCATCATCGCTCGATTCCCAGGTATCTGACGATGCTTTCAAGCTTCGTATGACCAAGCAGGAGTTCAAAAAAATAAATCCGTCCCCTTTGTTTCCGTCCCCTTTGTTTCCTTTGTTTTCCAGCGTTCCATTGGGGCGATGAAACCGAAGATGAGACGAGCCTTCCCCGCTGGATACCCGCGTATAGCCCGATGCTATGTGCGGTCGGGGGGCCGAGAGCCTGTCCCAATCGGATTCATGCCGCGGCTCCCACTTCTTCATGCGCACGCGATCGACCCAGCAAGGCGAACACTAGTAACGCAGTCAGTGCCGAAGATGCAGCCAGGATGTACAAGACCCAGCGGAATGCCTGTTCGTAGGTCGCCAGCAGCAAGGCGCGCTCGCCGCTGACCAGGGCACTGGCATGCGCCAGATCGCCGAGCGCGGCGCGATTGGCGGCCTCGATCAAAACGGCTGGATCGGCCGCGGCTAAAGTGCCGAGCAATCCGCCCTGAATTAAGAACGCCAGCAGCGCGCCCGCCACCGCGATGGCAATCCCGTCGGCCGAAACACGCACGCAGTTGAAGATGCCGGTCGCCATGCCTGCACGTTCTGTCTCCACCACGCTCACGGCCATGCCATCCATCAGCCCCCAAGGCAGGCCGATGCCTGCGCCGATCAGCGCCAGCGGCGCTACCAGCGCAGGGCCGGCCCCGCCGGACAACAGCTGGCCCACCCAGACCAGTCCGGCCGCCACCAGCAGTAGCCCGACGCCAGACAGCATGCCGGAGGTGAACCAGCGCGACAACAATGCGGCAAGGAACGGCACGACCAGCAACGGCGCCGCCAGGGCGATCATCATTTGGCCCGCTTCCAATGCGCTCAGTCCGTCGATGCCGATGAAGCGGCCCGGCAGCATCACGATCAGTGTGACAAAGAAGAAGGCCGGCGATGCGGCCAACACCTGCACGCCGACGAAGCGGCCACTGCCGAATAACGACAGGTCGAGCATCGGGCGCGCGACGCGGCGTTCGATGCGTACGAATGCGATGAATAGCACGACTGAGGTCAACAGCGTGCCGAGTACCGAAGCGCTGCGCCAGCCCTCTTCCGGCGCCAGCAGGATTCCGTAGGTGAACAAGCTCAGCGCGGCTGTGAAGCTGAGGGCGCCGGGCCAGTCCAGGCTGGTAGAGTCTGGGTCTCGGGACTCCGTGGCGCTGACCCACACCAGCAGGAAACCGGCCACGCCGATCAGTGCTGTCGCCAGGAACACCCAGCGCCAACCCGCCACCTCCACCAGCCAGCCTGCCGCCAGCGGCCCGAAGGCCAAGCCGATGCCAAACGTGGTGCCGAGCAGGCTGAACACACGTGTACGGATCGGGCCGTGGAAGGTCTGTGCCAGCGAGGACATGGCGCCCGCGAAGGCCGCTGCGCCGCCCAGCCCTTGCGCCAGGCGCAGTCCGTCGATCCAGCCGACCGTCGGCGCCAGCGGGATTAAGAACGTCATCAGCACGAATAGCGCCAGGCCGACCAGCCACACGCGCTTGCGGCCATAGGTGTCGGTCAGGCTGCCGGCTGCCATCATGGCGCTACCGTAGGTCAGGATGTAGCCGTTGACCACCCAGTTCAGTTGCACCGCCGTCCCGCCCAGTTCCTGACTGATGGACGGCAGCACGACGGCTGGCCCGGTGAAGCACAGCGGGATCAGGATACCGGTAAGGCAGGCGGCAAGCAGTTGCAGCCAGTCGCGTCCGGTGGTACCGCTTTTGGCGGTCAGGGCTTGTGTCATGGGAAACATCCGCAAAGAGTCATTAGAGGGTCAGGCAGCCGTCCCATATCTCGAAAGCCAAGCAGACAGCCGGATCCAACCTGTGCAGCCGTCAGCGTAAGTGCGGGGCCGATTAAGAAAAATAGGCTAAGGTTCCGAACATATCGGACAAATTTTCTTATAACGGTGAAGAATGGACTCCCTCAACGGCATCGCGTTCTTCGTGCAGGCGGCGCAAGACCGTAGCTTTTCGCAAGCCGGGCGCGTGCTCGGCGTCTCGTCTTCCGCCGTGGGCAAGAGCGTGGCCCGGCTGGAGGAGCGGCTGGGCGTGCGCCTGCTCCACCGCAGCACGCGCAGCATCACGCTGACCGCCGAGGGAACGCTGTTCCTGGAGCGTTGCCGGCGCATCCTCTGCGAGGTCGAGGCGGCGGAATTGGAACTGTCGCAAACCCGGCAGGCGCCCCAAGGCAAGCTGCGCGTGAGCATTCCGCTGGTCAGCAGCTTGGTCATGCCGGCGCTGACGGCCTTCATGCACCGCTACCCCGCCATCGAACTGGACGTGGATTTCTCGGATCGGCTGGTCGATGTAATCGAGGACGGATTCGATGCCGTCATTCGCACCGGAGAACCGACTGATTCCCGGTTGATGTCCCGTGCACTGGGCACCTTCAAGCTGCTGCTAGTTGCCTCGCCCCGATATTTCGCCGCGCGCGGCACTCCGCGCGTGCCCGCCGACCTGACGGGCCACGCCGGCCTGCAACATAAGTTCCCGAGTACCGGCAAGTTAGAGTCGTGGCCCTTGTGCAGACCGGAGGGCGAGGCAGAACCCGTCCTCTTGGCCTCGATGGTATGCAACACCACCGAGGCCCTGCTTCACGTCGCCCGCGATGGCCTTGGAATCGCCTGCCTGCCGGACTTCATGGTGCGTGATGCCATTGCGGCCGGCGAACTGGTGACGGTGCTGGACGACTTCAACCAGCATCAGGGCACTTTCCGCATGCTTTGGCCATCGAGCAAGCACCGGGCGCCGAAGCTGCGCGCGTTCATCGACTTCATGGGCGCGGAGCTTTTCAAAACCTGATCCGGACTGGGCCACGTAGGCGCCGATGCCCATCACCTCTTCAAAAAGGGGACCAAAAAGGGACCCCAAAAAGGCAAAAAGGGGACGGATTTATTTTCCATTTTTGTCTCTGTCCCGTCCTGAATAAGGTTTACACCTTCTGATCTGTTTTTCAGGAGGACGTAATGGAATCAACAACAAGGGCCTCGCAGGGCCCTTTTGCTGTACGGGGAGGGAGATTGTGTCTAATCGTCTTTTAACTTATCTGAAGCAAAAACTGAATTGTTACGAGCTCACGCTGAGAGGTAATCGTCCACAGATTTAACGGTGCCGTAGCCGAACTCAAAAGCTGCCATCATCGCCGCATGCGCTTGAGCGGCAGGCACGTTCACACCGCGAAATGTGAGATCCAGGGCGGCGCAGGCGTCATGCAGCACAGTAACCGGATAACCCATGTCCGCCGCAGCACGTACTACAGCGTCGATGCACATGTGGCTCATCGCACCTATGACCACAATTTCCTGGACATCAGCGGCTTCCAACTGCTGCTTCAGATCAGTTTCCCTGAAGGCGTTAATGTGTTTTTTTACGATTACAGGTTCATTACCTTGTGGAGCTACATCTGGTTGAATTTCCGCACCAGTGGATCCCTTTGCAAAGATTGGAGCGCCTTCAGCGGACTCATGCCGTATGTGGAAAACAGGAAATCCCGTATCACGGGCGTGGCTGATCACCCGGATAGCATTCTCGACAGCGGTGTCGATGCCGGTCAAAGGCAGCTTGCCAGTGGGTAGGTATTCGTTTTGCAGGTCAACTACAACGAGACCTCGCTTCATGAATAATCTCCAGTCAAATTATCAACGTGACGTTGTAGAGGGCCGAGCTTTCGCGGGTAGATAAGCCAGCGTCATCTAAGGCCCAATTAATCAGAATTCCAGCGAAGTGCCGTCTTCCGGAATATCGACTTGGCTTTCGATACCGTGCTTCTTGACGTAGGTGCGCAGCTCTTCACGGGTCAGGGACATGTGGTTGATTGCGTCCATGTGCACGGCAACAATTTTCGCGTCTTTCGCAGACTTTGAGGCGCGTAGTACGTCTTCCTCGCCCATGATGATCGACCCCTTATACCCGGTCATCATTGCTTTCCCGGCGTTGAGTACAATGACTTCTGGATGATATTTCTCGATGGTCCGATCGACCTCTTTACGCCAGACAGTATCGCCAGCAAGGTAAAGGGTCTTGTAGCCTGGCGCTTGGAAGACCACGCCCATGGCTTCACCTAGCGGTTTAGCGAGTGCTGGCACGGCATACATTTCGTCTGTGCCATGTTGACCACCAGTCTTGGTGATTTTGACACCGCCGAATTCAGCTTCATCAGTCAGTACGCGCACATTCTTGAAACCTTGGGAGCGAATCAGCTGCGCATCTTCTTCATGCTGAGCGAACAGAGGGATGTCTTTAGGCAGTGCTTTCTGTGCGGCATCGTCCCAGTGGTCAAGATGCGTATGAGTGACGATGACAGCGTCGACACCAGAGATCACTTTTTCGGGCGACTCGGTCAGGTCAACCATTGGATTGCGAAGGTTGCTACGGTAGGTATTTTCAAATCCTGGGTATGCACCCTTTTTTGCCAGCATCGGGTCGATCAGAAAGGTCGTACCGCCATAGGTGATTTTTGCCGTTGCGTTACGCACTTGCTGCAAATCCACTTTATGAGATGCGTCAGGCGCTACGGCGGCGCTTGTAGCCGCGAACGCCGGTGTAGTGGCTGCAATGCTAATGGCAAGAGTCAGAGTTCTGAGTTTCATCGGATTAATCCTGTTGATTCATCAAGGACACCATTCTTGCCGAACGCTTACGTGCCTGAAAGTGGCCTGAATGACATATTTCGATATAATTGGGCCAATCGATGAGCATTCTCTGTGGACGCTGATGGTGGTCGACGTGTCCCTTTCATCCGTGAAAATGCGTCCGCTTTAGCGGTCGTCCATAATTCCTGTGTGCGATAGGCTTGAGCCATACAGGGTGAATCTGAGGCTGACAGATGCAATCCATACGTGTTGCTGTTCTAGCGTTCAACGGCGTAAGCCTGTTCCATCTCTCTGTGCCGGGAGTCGTGCTAGGTGCAGCTCAATCCGCGCCTGATGAACCTCGTTACGAGATCAATTACTGTGCTGAGGTGCCGGGACTGGTGAGCAGTGACCAAGGCATCGGACTGGCGGTAACCCACGGCCTAGAACTGATGGAGGGATCTGATGTAATTGTCATACCAGCGTGGGGCGATCAATCGGTCGCTGCATCTGCACAGCTTGTGAAGGCGCTACAGGTCGCCAATTCCAAAGGCAAGCTGATAGTAGGGTTATGCCTAGGTGCATTTGTGCTCGGCGATGCCGGGCTACTTGATGGGAAAGAGGCTACGACTCACTGGGTGGCCCGTGACGAGTTTGCGCGACGTTTCCCTGAGGTTCGTTTTCGGCCTGAGGTGCTCTATGTAAGTGCTGGCAATATAATGACCTCTGCGGGAACCGTGGCGGCAATCGATTGTTGCCTGCATCTGGTACGCCAGCGGCTCGGTGCTGATGTGGCGAATCGCACCGCGAAGATGCTGGTGACACCGCCGCATAGGCAGGGAGGCCAAGCTCAATACGTAGAGCATCCTGTGCCGCAGCTATCTAGCGAGACTCATTTGTCTGATGTACTAGCGTGGGCCCGCATAAACCTGGCCGGTAATTTGTCGCTCGACGTCCTGGCAGACATGGCGAAAATGAGTAGGCGCACCTTTACTCGTCGGTTTAAGGAGGCCACCGGCACTACCGTGTCCAAATGGTTAAACGCTGAACGAGTTGTCAGAGCGCAGGAGCTACTAGAAACGACTGAATTACCGATTGAATGCATCGCGGGTGAAGTAGGTTTTGGAACGCCCCTATCTTTAAGACAACAATTTGGCGCTCATCTAGGTACATCGCCATCTGACTATCGGAAGATGTTTTGTCTCGGAATGAATCCAAAAACTGAGCGAAAGAGTGACAGCGTTTTGTCAAATCGCATATTAGATCTCATTCCATAGGCGCCGAGATGAAAGGATGCCGAACCTGACACGTTGACCTTCCGTAAGCGTCCGGCGAAGTCACCTACCCGATCCCAACGATAAGGGCGATGTTGTCCACTTAAAAATACGTGGACACTATCGCCCCTATCATCAGGATTGCCATGCGCCAAAGAACCTCTTATCCCAAACCCTTTAAAGCCCAGATCGTCCAAGAATGCCTGCAACCGCGTGTCGATGGCCAGCGTGGCCCTGCGTCACGGCATTAACGCCAACCTGGTTCGAAAGTGGATACCTGCTTATCAAAAAGGGGACGGATTTATTTTCCATTTTTGTCTCGAAAAATTAAATCCGTCCCCTTTTTCCGCTAGTCCCTTTTTCCGCTCCTTTTTCCGCTTTTTCCGCCATAAACCCCACCTGCACATGAAGCGCCGATTCAAGGATGCTGAGCTCCCATTTCTCGCTCGGATCGACCGATCCCTCGGACGGTCTGTTAGTCGTTACGTGTCTGTTCAAGCCGCTTATCAAGCTCGCTTGGCGGCAAGTTCGGCGTCGAGTGAAGCGTCAGCCAGACGGCCCGCAGAATGTTGATCGCGGCCATGTTCAGGTGTTGTTCGGCGGCGTGCAGGGCCAGTTCGGCTGCCAGGCGCTTGTCGGCAGCACTGAGGTGCGCCGTTTTGTGGGTCATGTCCGCATCGACGTTGGCCAACAGCCCCTGGAGTTCCTGCACCGCCTGATCCGATGCCTGACGCATGTCCGCCAGCAGGCGGCTGGCTTCGGCAGGCGTCATGGCCAAGGCGCGGACGCTTCGAAAAGTCAGGCGGGCGGGCAAGGTGGCCAAACTGAAACCCGTCGAAATTAACTTGCCAATCATGCGAACAACTCCTGTAAACGAGTGTTTCAGCAGCGTATCAGAGTAAATCGCAAAAAAAATGTCTGTTCATCGCTTGCCAGAATCAACTCTCCGCCTTTTTGCTGATTCCATTACGTCCTCCTGAAAAACAGATCAGAAGGTGTAAACCTTATTCAGGACGGGACACCCCTTTTTCTCTTTTATGGTCTTGATCAGTTTGCGAAACGTGAGCACGGTCTCCTAGGCGTCGATATAGAAAACCCAATCTGGCGTTTTTACACACTCTGGGCCAAAAGCGGACATTGAAATGCTCAGATTTCGCGCTACGCAACATCAGTTGCTCAGGCTACTGCATGAGGCTCGACGGCTCTGAACCCCAAGCTTTCAGTGAACCTCAACAGATAGCCATCTGGATCAAGCACCAAGAAATTAAGCTCGCCGTGCAGGCGCTCGTTATCTCGGTACCAGCACTCTTCAATGGGTCTGCGCAGTTCAATACCAGCGTCTTCGATGGCTTTAGCCAATGCCTTGCTATCCGAGCACTGAATCGAAAGATTCATCCCTCGGCCATAGGGTGACAATAGAGGGCCAACGCGCCATGGAGACTCTCGCAAATCATCCTGTTCCAGCATCAATTGACTGCCTTGAAAAGACAGGAAAGTGAATCTGTCTTCAGGCCTTTCGTATTCGACCTGGAACCCCAGAACCCGGCAATAAAACTCCAGGCTTCGTTGCAAGTCAGAGACAATCATCTCTGGAACCAACGTGTTCATCTTCATGAACGGACTCCTTGTCGTTGATTTAACATCCTCAAGGATCGAGACGGCTGTCCGTCTCGGCCTGGTACTGTTTGTACCACGATTGGGCTTCTGGCCTCTTTCTCCTTTTTCAACTGACCGGTTTGGATCGGTTGCAGCCCGTCGCCACGCGCAGCCATCGGCCAGAAACGGACGTGCAGCAATGAAAATAAGAGGCTGCCCAATACGCCTTTACATCACTTTCTCGTCGACGCACGTTCTCTGCATCAGCCTCTCGAATCCCTGTCGGCAAAGGGCTGATTATTTTCTGGGGAGCGATGCGATCATTTGATCAAAGACCGCTACCGAACATCTTTCCTCAAGCTTTTCTACGTTGGGCGTTTTGGAAGGAAGCCCGAATCGCACACATCGACAGACACAGACAATCGACTATTACGGCATACAGCGCTCAACCCCTGACGGGTAATCGAATGGCTATACTCGGGATGAAAGGATCTCCGCCTTCCCAAACCGCCAGGACAGCCAGCGGCCTATACTCAGCCCCCAAACTAATAACGCAATTAAACCAGTGCTTAGCAGCATGCCGCTTATCCCGGTGGAGCTGATCAGCTTGCCAGCGATGAACGGGAAGCCGAATACACCGATGAAGTACGACAGGCTGAAGAGCAAAAGCGCCTGGGCTGTCAGCTCCGTGGGCGCCTCATTGGCCGCCAGACCATTGATCACCGAGTAATTCAGCCCGTACCCGACGCCGAGGAGTGCAGCGGTGAGTAAGTAGCTGGTGCTATCGTGAACCCATTCGCCAAAGCCCACCACGGCAATCAGCATGAGCGTCGTCAACAGGCAGGAGGCCGACAACTGATTGCGCTTGACCACCCATCCGGCTATCAACAAACGACAAGCGATGGCCGCTCCCATAAAGCCGATGAAAAACAAAGAGTAATCGAGCCCGAGGCTGGCTGCGTAGCTGGTCTGAAAACTACCCATCCCGCCAAATATTGCGCCCCCAAGGCCAACCATAACAATCGAGAACGCTGACCGTGACCGCAATACACACGACGCAGCTCTCAGGCTGATCTGCGGCTGGCCGACGGGTTGTAGCCGAGTGGCGCGCGCGCCTGCTCCTATTCGCAAGAAGTACAGCCCACCCAGTGCAGCCGCTACTGCTGCACAGAAAAATGCTGCCTGCACAGGCATGCCTAGATAGCCTGATAGTTTGCCCATCAGTGGGCCGCTGCCTATGCCTGTCAACATGCTGCCTGATAAAAGCGCGAAACAATGAGTGCGTCGGGCTGGCTCGACCATCGCCGCAACCATGATGGGGCCGATTGTGTAAAAGAGTCCCCAGCCTAATCCCAAGATGAAGCCGCACGCCATCAAAGCAATGCCCAGACCTGGCACGAGCGCGAAACCTAATGATGCAGCGACCAGGCATACAGCTCCAAGGACAATGCAGTGACACGCCCCGACGCGTTGCATAACATGCCCCGAGCCAACGACAGCCACTAGAGTGCTGATCATGGCTACTGCAAATACCTGGCCTGCATCACGCTCATTGCCTCCAAAAGACTCCACCAGCAGCGATAAAAGGAAGGTTGCCCCATAGGAAATGGAGATGAAGAAACAGGCAACACAAAACGTTCCGAATCGAGTGATACGAGAATCACCAAGTGATGAATTCATGGAGCCCACCATGTTGTATTCAAACGACTTTGTACTACGGCTACGCTTTGCAATAGTTATGAGCATATTGGAGTCAAGATATAAAAATCTGAACGTATCCAAGAGTGCTGCCTGACAACGGGCAGTCGCGTAAGAAAAAGTAAGATGCCTTGGGCAGGTGGCTACTCCGTAGATTTGTTTGAAGGACGTCCTCAAGCGCCCGCGGACGCAGCGGGCGAGTGATAGGGTGCCTACTGCTGCTACAAAGGTGGCGACCGGCTTAGCTATTCAACGGAATGTTCCATTTAAAAGATTTCTGCCTCGGGCGCACGGAAGGCCTTACTGTAGTAGCCGGACTGGTCGAAGCAGCAAACGTGTTTCTTGCCGGATGCAAGCATATCGCAGGCATCACCAATTCGTTTTGCACGCGTCTTGAGTTGCTTGGCTGAAGTAATCCAGTGTATCCAGTCAACTCGTGCGATGGTCGTCGTATTGTTCCAGACTTTACGAGCCTCAGGAGCGGCTGCGAGTGCCTCCTGAAAATCTGCTGGGATGTCAGGCTCAGGTTCCTTCTTCACAGGGGTTAGCTCCAGCGTAACGATATCCCCAGCGACCGAGCCTGCGACTTCGAGTAACGCTCTGCTTACCTGCAGCCAATGGCTCAGCTGACCATCCGGCTCAAGGGTTGCCTGGAACGGGTGCCCATTGATTGTGCCTTCAACTGTCGTCCTTCCTCGCCTCGGGAGCTGTTCACTCACGTCTCTTGGCAGTACTGCGAACGCCCAACATGCATCATTACCAGGCTTTGCCGGGCGAAGAAGCTTTGCTTCGAATCGGGATTTCACATCGATTGTTGTCATTGCAACTCCTCCAACTCATACGCCTGACTACTCTATCAGCCACTAGTCTGTCCAGCGGCTGCATATGGCCGAATTCTGCCTGTTCGCGAAGGCTCGCTACTGAAAAAAGGGGTGTCTAGTCCTGAAATAGGTTTACACCTGTTTTCACCCCAACGCCCGATGCATCGCATCGGACGTTTTGTATTTCAAAGACAGGTGCGGACGCTCGCTGACCCGTAGCCATTACTACCTGCAAGTGTCGCTGACCGACAAGGTCGACAGTGGTCCGATGAGCGCTTCTGGGATGAGCTCAAGGTACGCCTGCCGCAAGACGTGGCCGACAGGCTGGTGACCGGCCCTTCGCTGGAAAAGAGCATCGCGCCGCTGCGCAGCTCTGTGGTCGAGCCGATGCAGTACGGCAAACTGTTCCTGGTCGGCGACGCCGCGCACATCGTGCCGCCAACCGGCGCCAAAGGCTTGAACCTGGCCGCCTCGGACCTGCATTACCTGTATCGCATCCTGGTCAAGGTCTACAAGGAAGGCCGCACCGATTTGCTGGAGAAATACTCCGAACTGGCGCTGGTTCATGACCAACCTGCTGCAGGACTTCGGCGACCACAAAGATGCGTGGGACCAGAAGATGCAACAGGCCGATCGTGAGTACTTCTTCAATTCCCATGCTGGGTTGGTCAACATTGCGGAGAACTATGTGGGGTTGCCTTACGAGGATGTCGAGTAAGCAGCCGATAGGGTAGGGGTGCTTGATAGTTCGATAGAACCGCGGCTGGTTTCGTTAGTGGAATGAGCCTGCTGAAATGCGGTCCCCCAATAAAAAGGGACCGCTGCATAGCCCGCATCGCGGACGCGTTTACCTCAAGCAGGTGGATCGATCTGATCCAGCATTCTGTTCGCCGTGATCTCCGCCAGCATGATGCTGTTGGAAATACCCAGCAGGGCACTGCGCGACCCGCCGTCCAGATGATCCACCAGGTGATGAACCATCACGTCGACCGAGGCCAGCGTCTCGACCAGATAAACAGCGAGGGTTTCGGTCGTGGCCTGCGGGTCGACGGTGAACAAGGTGCTGGGTGTGCGCGGGGTGGCTTTGATGTCGGCAGTCGAGGGGAAGTGGAGGTCGAGGGCGCGTTCGGTGGCTTCGTTGAGTTTGTTTGAGTCGGGTTCGTAGGGGGATGCCGGATCGGTGTCTGGCGGATTGGGTGAAGGTTTGATCATTATTTTGGTACTCCAAGCAGTTGGAGCCGTCACCTATCGCTGCTAAACGATGGGTGGCAGCTGTGCGCAGGTTAGCAGACCGGGGAGTACCAAACCGGCGCGCCCGAAGGCGCCCTACGCACAGCTACCATGAAGTGCAGGCCTGAAATAACCTGACTGTCTGGATGCAAATGCGCTTCAGTACTCGACGGGCTGCTAAACCCGATCACTGATGGGCAGTGACGGGAATCAAGTTACCGAGCGGGCCAGAGGCGCACAAGCCGGCGGATTCTGGCGTAACCGTAGGCAACGGCGCAAGGTCTTGTAGCTTTCAGGAAGTAATCAGTAGGACGCTTAAACACGCGCCTTTCGCGGATGTTTAATTTGCTTGATCGAACATTGCTGCACGCCTGATTTCTGCACTCGGGCTAGCGCCATGTGACGAGTTTCCGGTGGGACACCGGAGATGGTAACGGGCGATACAATTACGAATCTGTCGGGTAGAACCCGGCAGGATAGCCTCCGCAGGTCCACGCTTTGGCTGAGCGTTCGCGCAAGTGGCTAATGCCGATCAAATGGACTCAGTTCCACCGGGGAATTTTACGCAAACTTTACGGGTAGCCATGTTGAGTCAATTGATACTGTGCGGTGCTCATCAGCCAGGCGTTTTTTATGTCCATTGCAGTACTGCGGCTTATCGGATTTATCCTGGGTATTTTTTTGATCACGTTGGCCGTGAGCATGGTGATTCCCATGTTTACACTGGTGGTTTATGACCGCAGGGATGATCTGTCGGCGTTTCTCTGGTCGAGCCTGATCACGTTCGTCTGTGGGCTGGCGCTGATTATTCGCGGGCGTCCAGAGGTTGCCCAACTTCGTCCACGAGATATGTACCTGTTGACCACGGCCAGTTGGGTTGTCGTCTGCGCCTTTGCGGCTTTGCCGATGGTGCTCATCCATCACATCAGCTATACCGATGCATTTTTTGAAACGATGTCCGGCATCACCACCACCGGCTCGACGATTTTGACGGGGCTGGATACCGCGTCACCAGGATTACTGATTTGGCGCTCGATGCTGCACTGGCTCGGGGGAATTGGTTTTATCGGCATGGCTGTGGCGATTTTGCCTTTGTTGCGAGTCGGCGGCATGCGTTTGTTTCAGACAGAATCTTCAGACTGGTCAGAGAAAGTGACACCACGCTCTCACGTCGCGGCGAAATATATTCTGGTGCTCTACCTCGGGCTGACCGGGGTGTCCGCTCTGGCGCTATGGGTAGCGGGCATGACGCCTTTCGAAGCGATCAATCATGCGATGTCATTTATTTCAACGGGCGGCTTTTCAACCTCGGATGCATCCCTGGCGCACTGGCCTCAACCGGCAATTCATTGGGTATCCGTGGTCGTCATGATACTCGGCAGCCTGCCTTTCACCTTGTATGTCGCCACACTACGGGGCAACAGAAGTGCATTATTAAAAGACCATCAGGTGCGAGGGTTCATTGGGTTTCTGGTGAGTACCTGGCTGCTATTTGGTACGTGGTTGTGCTTTAACAGTGATTACAGCTGGTGGGAAGCGTTTCGTATAGTGGCCGTCAATGTAACCTCGGTGGTCACGACCACGGGTTTAGCCCTCGGGGATTACACCTTATGGGGCAGCTTTTCTGTTTTGCTGTTTTTCTATTTGACCTTCGTCGGCGGCTGCTCTGGGTCTACGGCGGGAGGGCTTAAAATATTCCGCTTTCAGGTCGCCTCCTCATTGCTGACGGGCAGCCTGAATCAACTGATTCATCCTCGCGCGGTGATTCGGAAAAAATACAACGGCCATTTCATCGACGAAGACATCGCACGTTCACTGCTGACCTTTTCATTCTTTTTCACCATCACCATCGGTGGCATTGCCCTAGGGTTGGCGCTGATCGGTCTTGATTGGACGACAGCCTTGAGCGGTGCTGCCACCGCAGTATGCAACGTGGGTCCCGGACTGGGCACGATCATTGGTCCAGCAGGCAACTTCTCGACCTTGCCGGATGCGGCAAAATGGCTGCTAACGGTCGGCATGCTCTTGGGAAGGCTGGAAATTTTGACCGTGCTGGTGCTGCTCACACCAGTCTTTTGGAGGTACTAATTGGGTTGGTATCGACCCAACCGCAGTTCCCCCTAAAACCACGTTGCCCTATTCGTCGTAGGTGGCTAGAAATCTACAATCAAAATTATGCGATTAGCCGCACGCTTATTCCATGCCCGTAGAATGTAGGGGTGGCTCGGAATCCATCTCGGTTGTAATTCCATACGAATAATTCCACCAGTCAGTGGCGTATTGACGGGCATTCATGCAATAAGTTTGTGAGGACGAGTATTAACTGGCAACCTAATTTTGAAGTAAGGTAGTGGGAGTTCCGATTAATGCCACTGACGCTTTATTTCCCCCCACTGGATGTCTGATAACCACTTATCTGCCACCGGAAAGAAAATGTTCTCCTCGGCATCCATATGATCGTAGTATTTCTTTATAAAGTCATCGATAGCGTCAGCGACTACTCTAGTCTCCTGAGTTGAGTTCTCCAACATTTTGAGCTGTCCAGCAATACGCTCAAATGCTTGATGATCTCGCTCGATGTCCTTGACCCGTTGGTGGATCGGTGCCTCAGTCGCTAGCAAGGCCCGCCGAATAAGCTCTTCATTTTCATGATGGTGTCGCTCTGTATCACCATGCAAGGCTTCCAGCAGCTCAAACAACCGCTTGCAGTCATCGGCACCAGCGGACTCATGCCTGACCCTCCCCAGCAATCCTTTGATCTGAGTAATTTTGATAGCCACCTCATGATGATAGGCGTGCAGTTCTTTCAACAGGATATTCATATAAAACCTCACCACCACACCAAGCCAATACGGATTAAATGTTATTAATCACCAGTATCCAAGGATGGTCACACATAGTAATTCCTATAGTTTCTAATGCCTTCTAAAAAAACACGCCAGTGCATATTTAATCTTTTCATTATAGTCTTGCGCAAAACTTTCGCCCCAGGATATTTGCCACCCTTGGATGAATTTGAAATATAAAGTGAATGTTTATATGCGCTATCTACTTAAAGAGACGTTAAAAAATAACCAACCGCTGCTTTGGGTCGCCGAGCACCGTCAACCAGCCACCTTGGTTCGCTACGGCAGTCGAGGGGACATTCCATTTGTGTAGGCAATAACTCTTTGTGGGAACGGCGCGATCTCGAAACGCCGCCCCACAGCTCTGACGGGGTGCCGAGTGATAGACAGGCGGATTGCCTCTTATCGGTATCGATTGGGCCAAGTAGTGACCGTCCGATTGTGGCCGATTACTGCCGTCGCCACAGGCAGTAATCGGCCGATTCTGTTGAAAAAGTCGGATTTTCAAATGGCCTGAACTCAGGCACGACCACCACCGGAGAACCTACTCACCACATTGAGTGGTTTTTCGGCCCTTCGGTGACCTTTGCTGCTCTGTTAGTGGGTTAATTTGAGGTTTTTTGCTTGGTGCAGGCGCACCTATCCCGTGACTGGTGGCCCTTGAGATGAAAATTTGGCCAGCCGTCGCAGGTTCTGCACCGCAGCGGCCAGCGTGAATTCATCGGTCGCGCCACTCATGCCACGTAGCCGCAGGCGATCCAATTTCAGGATGCGCTTGAGGTGGGCAAACAACATTTCGACCTTTTTACGTTCGTGGCGAGAGCGCTGATATGCCGGCGTTGCTGCAATGCGCCGAGCCACATCGCGAGCGGCTTCATGGACGCTGCGAGCGATCTTGCGGAACGCTGTGTTCGGGCAGCACTTGGCTTTCATCGGACACGTAGCGCAGTCGGTCTGCCGGGATCGGAAGATGATGGTGTTGGCTTTGGTGACGTGTGAACGCTCGTTCTTGAAGGCTCGCCATTCACTGCGTAATACGTTGCCGGCTGGGCAGCGGTATTCCTCAGCCTCTTCATTCCAGTGGAAATCGTTACTCGAAAAGCTGTCGTTCTTGCGCTCGGTTTTGTCCCACACCGGCACATGCGGTTCGATGTCTTTTTCCTCCACCATCCAGGCCAGCATCGGCGCTGTGCCGTAAGCGGTGTCGCCAATGAGGCGCTCTGGCTTGATGTCGAACTGCGCTTCGACCCGATTGATCATCATCTTGGTGCTCTCGACTTCTGCGGTTCGATGAGCCGGTGTGGGTTCCACATCCATGATCACGCCGTGCTCGGTATCGATCAGATAATTCGTGGAGTAAGCGTAGAAAGCTGGGCCGCCTGGAGCAGCGGTCCAGCGGGCTTGAGGATCCGTCAGCGACAGGCGCTTGGGTAGTGTTTCGGCCAAAGCCTCTTCATCGAGGCCTTCAAGGTACTCACGCACGGCGCGGGTGCTCAGGGCCGGATCGCTCCAGTTGACCGGTTCATCACCCGGTACGCCGCGCTGCCGACTCGCATCCGCTTTGATGATGCTGGCGTCCACGGCAAAGCCTTCGCCCTTGACCAGACCGGCGTCCATGCAGCGACGCAGCACTTCATTGAACAACCAGCGAAACAGATCACTGTCTCGAAAACGGCCGTGTCGATTTTTCGAAAAGGTCGAGTGGTTGGGGACTTCATCTTCAAGGCTCAACCGGCAGAACCAGCGATACGCCAGGTTCAAATGGGCCTCTTCGCACAACCGCCGTTCGGAGCGGATGCCATAGCAGTAGCCGACGATCAGCATGCGGATCATCAGTTCAGGATCAATCGACGGACGCCCAATCGGGCTATAGAAATCGGCGAGGTAATGGCGCAGGTCGCTCAGATCGAGACACCGATCAATGCTGCGCAGAAGGTGCTTGGCTGGAATGTGATCTTCAAGGTTGAACGAGTAAAACAGCCGCTCCTGCCCACTCGATAACTGTCCCATCATGCTGCGTGCTTCCCTGCTGGCCAATGCAGAGATTTTGCCGCAGGCCAGACAGGGGAGCTACTTTTTCAACAGAATCGGCCAGAAGCAGTCATTGGGATGTGTCTACGAAAACCAACAAGGAGACACGAGGATCAAATGGATTTTATCTTGGATGTGGTAGCTCATCGCATTGGCGTTTACGTGCTGGGCTTGCTGAGTGGCGGCCGTTTCAAAGGAGAAAGTGGTTTGCCTGGGGTTGGGCAGTCGCTGTCGGCGGCTTGATACCGCTCTCTCTATTCGCGGCTTTCGTAGCCTGGCTCATCTACACTAGTTGTAACGGCCTGCATTTGAAAACGCCCAAGCCTGCAATCAAGACGCTTTTCGACCAGGATTAACTGCGATTGTCAGGTCCTGCAAACCAGCATTAACTGCGAATGAACCTGCATTGATCCGTGCCGACCTGCATTCCATTGTTGCAAACCAGCATTAGTTGCAACGGTAATCCCTGGAGCACTTGTGCGCCATATTGGGATCATGCCTGCGGATTCCATGACCATCTAGACATCTATCTACTCAATGACAGCACAAGCCCGGCCACACTGCCGCTAGACTCCTGCCCCCAGTTTTTTTCTACGCCCGCCTTCGTCAGGCGCCAAACCTTTAGATATGGATGGTTTCTACGAGCTCTCGGTCTCTGAAAAGTCACGCATTGAGGACGGCTTTTGTGCCAAATATGGTCTCGTGCGGAAGCATGAGGCGGCAGGAAATCACCTCCTAGTTGAGGCAAGAACCGGCCGAGCTATGCCAACTACAACTTTTACCAACGCTAGGGTTATATTAGCGCCGGGCATCAGCCCACCACCGCCAAACCACGCCAGTGGCAAGGCAAAACCCACAAGCTTTGGATTATATGCCATGAGCCTGCAAATGATTGACCGGAGGATTTTCTATGATCACAGCGGTAAAGAAGCACGAAAACGATGTACCTAAGTAAAAATTTCGGTAATGACAGAAATTCACCCTTCCGTCTTGGCGCAACCATCATCGGCACAGGTCGGATCGATCGGGTTGCACCGCATTGCGCAAATCAAAATCGGTTTCCTCGACCCCATTCTTTGTCAGCGATATCCAATGAATTGAAGAGGGATTTCGCATCAATCCGAGGCTCCCGATATAGGACCAAGTCAGCGGCGAGCGCTGCACAGCTTTCAGCTTGATTGAAGAGGGTGTGAGCTCCAGGTGCAGAAGGCGGTTGTCTTGCGAAGGCGTATAGGCGATATTCTCGCTGGCGACAACATCGGCTCCCCTCACAGTTGCCGGCATGCATTCCAATGTCGCGCTGACTTTGCCGTCGTTGTCGATCAAGTACGCAAAACCTTTACCGTTCACCGTTGTACCGGTCACGAGAAAACGATCGATCAATGGAATATATTTGGCTTTGTAGGTGTAGTAATTCAAGCCGGATCTCAGGATCTTATGGGCGGAGAGTTTCCCGGTCTCAGGATCGAGTACCGTTATCTTCAAATTTGCAGAGGTTTGATCAGGTACGAATTGTTGCCAGACCAGTAGCGCGCGATTGCTGGAACCAGCAATCATCGGCCACCATTCACGCCGCTGGGGTGCGACATCGGACGTACTGAGCAGGTGGCCGTGACTATCGAAGACCTTTGCATATACACCATTGCCGGTACCGAGATCATCGACACCGCCACCGTTGACCCAGTCCTCGGAATACAACACGACGAAATGCTTTCCTGCCGCGGCAACATGGCCGGAATGTCCGCCGGTCGCAACGACGCGCGGATACGGCGCGATCGGTCGCAGCTTCGCATCGTAAACGCCATAACGTTGATTGACTTCGTTCGTGGTATTCCAGCCGTCTTCAAACGAAAGCATGACATTGCCGTCAGTTGTTTGGGCGACCGACACCGGTTCTTGCGCTTCCCGCTTTTGGATGAATAGTGTGGGCGGACTGATCCGCGTATCATTGATTCCCCATTTCGAAAGGTAGATGTCGTGCGGCCAGTTGCCGTTTTCGTCCTCGCCTTTTGGTGGAATTCCGGAACTGCTAATGAAAATCAAAAAACGGCCGTCGGCCCCTTTGACCGCTTCGATGCCATGCATATAGGAGCGCAAATCTTCCTGGTCGTGCGGCCGTGCTTGCGCATTTGCCGCGCTTAAGCAGAGCGCACCAGCGCATAACGCGGCGCGTGCCAAAGAGTGAGCGAACCGCTGATGTGGGTTACTGTTCATGTGTGTGTTTTCCCATCCCACAATATCCCTCACCAGCGCTACACCGTGGACCTTGTCGAGTGTCGCAATGCTGTGCGGTATCGACTTCTCGCCAGTTAATAAAATCCTCATTTGTTGTTCGCGCCGATCGTATATTTTCCATACATGCCGATCCAAGGTTTTCCGGGGACTGAAGCCAAAAATCCAGGTTTTTGAGCAGCCGATAATTTTCAGATTTCGCATAGGCGCGCAAAAATTCAATTTGACGAAGTTTTTACACACTCTAAGTCCAAAGCGGCCAATACGCGTCGTCGACAAGCGACCAACGGCTAGACCTGCTGGCCTAGAGTGCTTCAGGTGCTATGGAAGGACTGATAATGGGGCTGATTAAAATCGCGGCGGGCGAGTTGAGCCGGCGCCATGAGGCTCTGAGTCACGCTGCATTGCCCGCGCCGGATCGGGTATGTCCGAGTTTATGCTTGAATAGTCGGCCTTTGCCTCCAGTCTGGAAGCCTTTTTTCTAACCTCGTTGATGTCGACGGGACTCAACGTGGTTAGGCGCTGCCGACGCGGAAGGTTGCGGGGATGCCTTCCTTATTAAACTCAAGACGTTTTACGCTGCCTACGGCGAACCATCCATCAGCGCGCAGTGCTTTTTCCAGAGCCTCGCGCTCTTTTGGTTGAAATTCCAGGCGAATGGATCGATAGGTCAGTTTCTCCAGTGCCACACCCGCGATCTTGGGGCTTCCCATAGGATCCGCCACGCTGGCAAAGTTGTCGGTGACATCCAGTGTTATTTCAGCGCTATTGGCCGTTGCGCCAAAAATGACCATCGGCTTGCTGCGTGTGCACGATAGGTAGTTTTGGAAATCAATACACTCTGTAAATTCTTGCGCTTTCCCCAGCGCCTGGGTACCGGGAACGGAGAGTCCCGACACCTGAACGGTTTTCAGTCGTTCAGCAGAATGGGCGCTACCTGCCACGAGTAGAAGAAAAATCACGCCCAGCTTGTTCATATCACGGCTCCCGTCGATTATTGAGTTTGGAATGAGTCATGGATCGCCTGCCGATCTCTAGTGCTCTACTCGCTATACCGTGCTGGCAATTTACTCACGTGGGGATGTTAGCCATTAAAGTTACTTGAGGTTGTTACGTGACACATTTGTTCAGAATCTGCACTGTTTCTGAAGCAGCAGGGGTGCGGAATGGGTATGAGGGGTGAGACAAATTGTGAGATTGAGCGAATGTTGAGTTGTTCGCCTTGCTCGTCATAGCGCTCAATCAGATCGTCCTTGAAGTGACTGGTAAGGCGAACCTGTTCTGAGTCCCTATCGCCACCTTCGAGAGGTGTACGTCATCCCTTCGACGTAGTGCAAGCAGGAAAACGACAATTCAACGTCTGCTTTTGGCCGGAAGCTGCCTGTCGCTAAGGGTTGCTACAGACCCATAGCGGTCACTCGAGCAATCATCAGGCAGCTCCTAAAAGGAGCTAGCGCCTTCAGCACCCTGTTTTAAGGCTTGCATCAATCTTCGAACGACGAGGGCTTCGACGGCGCCTTCACTGGCGTCCCTCTCAAAAGCAGCGCAACAAGCCGATGCGTTGCCATCGCAGATACGGTAAACGGCAATGACACTGCCAGGTCCGCAACCTGTGTGTCCGCTTAGAGTAAAACCACCTTCAATCGAACCCTGCATCACACCAAGGCCATATCCCGGGGTTATCCATGGACGTCCGGGAATCGGGCCGCCCAATGTTTTTGCTGTCTGCATTTCCTGGAGCAAGCCCGGGGGGAGAAGGTGTCCCGCGAGAAGTTGATCCAGAAATAGTGCTGCTTGCGAAATGGGGCCGATTAACAAGCCGTGATATACCCAGGCAGGGTCATAATTTGATGTATTTCCAAGGTGGGAATCTTGTAAGTCTGCTCGTGTTTTAGCGAAGCGAACGCTCGACAGGCCCAAAGGCGTCAGTGCGCGTCGACTTACTGCCTCTTCAAGCGCGAGATCAGTCACCCGTTCAATAAGCCTTCCTATGAGAAAGTAACCAACATTCGAGTAACGCCAGCCGGTTCCGGGGCCATATCGAAGTCGAGCTCCATCAAGGCGTTGCATCATTTCATCTGCCGACCAAGCTGCCTCATTGTTAGCGACGGCGGCGTGATAATCCGCAAGTTCGCCATAATCGGCAAGCCCTGCCTCGTGCCGCAGTAGCTGGCGCAACGTGAAGAGTTGATCACGGATCGGGTCGTCCAATCCGACCAGCCCATCACGCACCAATGATAGGGCGGTCGCGGCTAAGGCTGTTTTTGTAAAGCTCCACCATGGGGCCATCAGTTCTGATCGGTCAGGTGTTAGTGACTGGCCATTCGATATAAGTGAGCTCAGCATTGACTTCCCTGGAATTTTGAACGGATCCACAGTTCAACAAGATATCCCACTCAGTCATATCCTGAGACTGCTGGGCCTTTTGTACTGTTTTTAAGAAATGCAGCAATCTGCCGGGCACCGCACAAATTCACCGTAGGAATCTGCGGCCCTACAGCCAACCGCACCGCCTCAATACCCGGACGATAACCACGATCGAAATTCCACACAAATTTCAGAAAGGTCAAAAACGCCCGGTCAATCTTCTCCGTACAACCCGCTGCAAGATCAGAGCGAGGCCGGTTCATTACGCTGCGCAGAATCACCCGGGTGAAACAAGTAAGCCGCGGCGTATCGAGCCAGATAATCAAGTCGGCACAGGGCAGGCGAAGATCGAATGTACGCCGGGCATAGTTGCCTTCACAAATCCAGGCATCCGGAGCGATCGCTTCCCTGACCCGTGCGCGGAACTGCTCAGCCTCGGGTTCGACCCAGTCGGGCTCCCAGAACAGCGTGTCCAGGTGCACCACGGGCAGGCCAAGGCGCCTGCCGAGGGCGCGGGCGAGGGTGGATTTGCCGCTACCGGCGTTGCCCAGAATGACAATCCTTTGCATGGTCGGACTTCCTGTCGAGAAAAAGCCGGCAATTGTGCAGGTTTCGTGGCCTCAGTTAAAGATTGATGGGGGACGAGCGCACCACGGGAATGGGTTTTTGATTGTCTGCTGCGCTATGTGCAGATGAGAGCAAGATGTCAGCAATCCCGGCGTGTCGACACCCTCACGTTCCGAGGGCCTTTTAACTTTAAAGCCCTCCACCGAACCGATATTGCCAGACGATGCCAACGGCATCGTATTTGCTGCCCGTGCGGGTATGCCCGCCATTACTCGCACTCAGCTTTAACGAGTGGTTCCGGTTCAACGGGAGCGTGAGGGTGAATCCATAGCGTGTTTTTTCCTGAAAGTCATGGTTACCGACCCCATCGACCGAGGTACTCCCGCCAGTCAACCAGGTGGTATCCAGCGACGCCCAAACACCGTTGCTGAAGGCATAGATCAGATGCCCCTGGACCTGGTAAATCGGGTCCTGGGACAGTACGTGGTCGCCGAGCAGCTCGTCATTATCGGTGTAGAAGGTTACCGCGCCGGATAATTCCAGGGTCACTTGCCCCAGGCGCTTGGAAATTCCAAGTTCAGGCTTGAATGACCAGCGATTGTTGCCCAGGTTTATCAGCCTGCCAGTGTCGTATTGGCCGAGCGGCGCCGTGATCGCCAGGCTGGCGCCGATAATCACATCCTGTCGATAGCTGGGGAACTCAGCCAGGGACATCGCCGGGGCACCGTACAAGTTGACCGAGAAGCGCAATCTTGGATCGATCAACCCGGTCACCTCACGCTCCCTAGGTTCTCCGGCGAGCAGGGCAGAGCCCGTCAATTTTGCCCGCGGCACGACGATATCGAACTTCCCGGAGCGGCCCCAGACGTCCAAGGATCTGGCATAGGCAAACACCACAGTCTTTATGTTGAGCTTGGCATCCTCGAGCGGGACTGACGGGTTGGCCGTCACGTTGCCGTCGAGATCGCTATAGCCCATGAGCAGGAAGTTGATGCCGACTGGCGTATTGGCGTAGGACCTGGGTTCGAGATCCTCTGCGACTGCACCGGGGGCTACTACGATGAGCGAAGCGGATGCGAACCGAATTAACCTGACGACGCAGAGGTTGTGTTTCATCCACATTCGCTCGCTTCCTGTGACGACCCCGGAGTTCTATGTATTGTTGTAGCGCATCTGCATTCTCGCTACTGAAGAAGTTCGTCATGCTGATAGAATCGTACTCGCTACTCATAACATCCCTCCGAGAATCGGCATGAACCCAGAATTAACTGAAGAAGAAATGCGCCGGGCGCTGTTCGGTGCTGACGAGCCGGTTGCGCAGGACACTGCGCCTGCAGTGCAAGAGCCTGTCGCGGAAATCGTGATCGCGCCATCGCCGAAGGTGCCAGAGAAAAAGAAGGTCGCGAAAGCATTTACACCCAGGCTGAGAGTCACGCTTCGGGTGGGCAATGAGTTTGAAGGCAAGATGCACGAGATAGTGCATGAGGCCGATACGTTGAGCACCCTCCTGGCTGAGCAGGAAGCGACCAAGTTGGCCAGGAAAAAATTCCGGTTTGTGGAAGTGGTTTCGATCAAATCGATGTAGGTGGATTTTCACCAGGCTGGCGGGCCAGGTGTTGAAGGGATTTCATTTGTTGGCTAACCCGAACGACCTCATGCAGCCCTGCCATACTGTTCTGCATGACCAGTGCAACCTTTCGTTTCTACGAGGAGCTCAACGATTTCCTGCCGGCGGAACGGCGGCGGCAGTCCTTTACCTGCGAGTGCGCTCGAGGGGCGACGGTCAAGCACATGATCGAGGCGCTCGGGATACCGCACACTGAGGTCGAGCTGGTGCTGCTCAACGGCGAGTCGGTGGGCTTCGAGCGGGTGATCTTCGACGGTGACCGGCTGGCGGTGTATCCCAAGTTCGAAGCGCTGGACATCAGCCCGCTGCTCAAGGTTCGTACGCAACCTTTACGCGTGCTGCGCTTCGTCGCCGATGCGCACCTTGGCGGGCTGGCCAGCCTGCTGCGCATGAGCGGCTTCGACACTCTCTACGACAATGGTTTCGAGGATGGCGAGATCGCCGAGATCGCTGCGCATCAAGGGCGCATCGTGCTCACCCGCGACCGCGAACTGCTCAAGCGGCGGATCATCAGCCACGGTTGTTACGTGCATGCCCTCAAACCGTCGCTGCAGCTGCGCGAAATATACGAGCGCCTCGACCTGGCGCGTAGCGCGCGGCCATTCAGCCTGTGCCTTCATTGCAACCTGCCGCTGCACGAGATCAGCCCGGAACTGGCTCGGCAGCAGGTGCCTCCACGCATTGGCGCCCTCTATTCGCACTTCCTGCGCTGCGACGCCTGCCAACGGATTTACTGGGAGGGTTCGCACTGGCGCGGGATGTGCGCATTGCTGGCACCTTTGCTGAACCGATAATCGCGCGCGTCGGGTCGGCTGCGTTGCCTCGACCGCGCATGGGGAGCAGCGACCGTATTGTTCTCCCGGCCTACCAAGTGCGAATATCCCGTTTCGTGTACTAAAACAACATGGGGGCTTCGCACGTGAGCGCTACTTCTTCGATCTGGTTTTTTGTCGTGCCATTCGCGATTGCTGCAGCAATCCCCGGCCCCGCTCAGGGAGCCCTTTTAGGGCAAGTGGTGTCGCGCGGCGCAAGGTCTACGATACCCTTCATCGCAGGCATGGTTCTGGGCAATGCTGTCTGGCTGTTGGTCGCCACCCTCGGTCTGGCAGCACTGGCATTGCAGTTCGAGCATGTGTTCATTGCGGTGAAATGGCTTGGTGTTGCCTTCATCCTGTTCATCGCATGGAACTTGTGGTCCAAGAACACCGAACAACTTCAAGAACCTCCAAAACGCTCGGCAGGCCGTGGCCTTCTTGCAGGAGCCGTGCTGACTCTGAGTAATCCCAAGGCAGTCGTTTTTTTCGGCGCGGTGTTGCCTCATGCGTTTGATTTGACGGCTTTGTCCTGGCCAGAAGTCATCTTGATTACTGCGCTCGGCATTGGGATCGATCTCACCATCCAATCGGCTTACCTGGTTACCGCATCGCGAATCAAGCGCGCCATCCAGTCACCAAAGGCCATGAAGCGTCTAAACAGAACGTCAGCCGGCGTAATGACTGGTTGTGCGGGTTGGATGGCCGTTTCGCACTGATCTCCTCCTCGGGCTGGTCCCGATCTTCTGCTGCGCTCTTTAGTTGTTTGCGAGAAGCATCGTGGAGCGGGTGAAGTAACCCATCGAATCGCTTCTGGGCCATCGCTAGCGTGGATAGTCAGCGCTAGCGATGGCTGAGTTTAATTTATATGATTGAGCGCTTCCGACATTGGGTTATTGGCTGGCAAGGGCATGGAGCGCGACCCGCGAAGCGGCCAGGTCCCAAGCCGCGGTTCCAACGCTTTTAAATACAATGGGTCGTGACGAATCGATTGGGCCGCGAATGGCTGCGGCCAGCGATCTGACTTGAGACCAATCCACACCTGCCCGCAACAGGTCGCCTGCTTCGTGCTGCGCACCGGCAGTATCGTCAGCATAAAGAACGCTACCGTCCAGAGTGACTTTGCCAAGCTCCGCCATCTCTGGCTTGAAAGCACCTACACCAATAATCAATCGACCAGGTTTGGCTAGCTCGTTGTAGACCGGCTCTGTGCTGGTGGTTACGGTGATTACCACATCCACGTCGGGAATGCTGTCACCGCAAGATTGCAAATACTCGTGCAGGTCTCGATTGTTGTTGCAGAAGTCTGCCGTCGCTTGCGCGTCAATTCCTCGAACCCACAGCTTGCATTGTGGGTAAAGGGCATTGATAGCTTGTACGTGATGACGTGCTTGTGCGCCCGTCCCGAACAGTAAGATCTGTTTCGGTTCACGCTTCAACAGCGTCCGAATCGCCAGGAGGGTTACTGCCGCAGTACGACGCCCTGTGACCTCCGGGCCGTCGAGCAAGCACTTTATTTGTCCGGTTACGGCATCACATACGGTTACCGTGCCGTTGATCGTGGGCAGCTGACGCTGCACATTCCCCGGCTGGACGTTAACCAGTTTGTGGATGCCGATGTCCTGGGCGGTGGCGGGCATGCTCAGCAAAACACCGCCGTCACCCAAGGGTACAACCAAGCGCTCAGGGCTCAGAATTGAACCTGCTTCCAGTTCGGTTGCGGCTTGGGCAATAGCGTCAACGAGTTTTTTGAAATCTAGCAGTGCCGCTGTCTGCGCTTGATCACAGACGGTAACCGAAAGGTTTTTCGGGGCGGCATTATTCGCCAGCATATTAGTCATTGAATATTCCTTTTGCTGAGATCAGTAGTGGCGGATGTCGGAAAGAAACTGCTGTGCGCGCAAGTGCGTTGATAAACGGCCTACGCCTGGCGTATGGACGGCACAGCCATCGCAGGCAAGCCGTGCTCGTATGTGGCCTCAGTGTAAAATTTGCGCAAGAAAGGCCTTGGCCCGCGCGCTGTTCGGGGCGCTGAAGAAGTCCTGAGGCGGTGCGTCCTCAATGATCTTGCCGCCGTCGAGAAACAGCACGCGCTCGGCCACTTGCCGGGCAAAGCCCATTTCGTGGGTCACGCAGAGCATGGTCATACCGCTGCCGGCCAAGTTGACCATCACATCCAACACTTCACTTACCATCTCCGGGTCGAGCGCCGAGGTGGGTTCGTCGAACAGCATGATTTTAGGTTCCATGCATAACGCCCGCGCGATGGCTACGCGCTGTTGCTGGCCCCCCGAGAGCTGGCTGGGGTACTTGCCGGCCTGGCTGGCGATACCGACTTTTTGCAGGAAGTGCTGGGCCAGTTCCTCGGCCTTCTTGCGGCTCAGGCCACGCACCGAAATCGGGGCCAGGGTGCAGTTATCGAGCACGCTCATGTGCGGGAACAGATTGAAATGCTGGAACACCATGCCTATTTCACTGCGGACCTTGGCGGCCTCGCGGTTGGTCTGGGCCAAGTCGGTGTCGTTGACCAGAATGCGGCCTTTTTCGGCGATTTCCAGGCGGTTGATGCAGCGGATCAGCGTCGATTTTCCGGAGCCGGAAGGCCCACAGAGCACGATGCGCTCGCCTTCGCGCACTTTCAGATCGATGTTGTGCAGCACATGGAAGGCGCCGTAGAACTTGTTCAGGCCGGCGATATCAACCACCACCTTACGGGTGTCCGGGCTTGCGGCGAGCGGAGTGTCTACACGGGCAGAGAGGGCATGCATGGTCTTGTCTCCGGCAATCAGTGAAAGCGCTCGGCGCTGTACGGGGCAGGATTGGTAAAGGGGGTGGCACCGGTCATCAACTCGGCCAGCAGACGGCCGCAGACCGGGCCAAGGGTCAGGCCATGGTGGGCATGCCCGAAGTTGAACCACAAACCTTTGTGTCGTGGTGCTGGGCCGATCACCGGGCACATGTCCGGCAAGCATGGACGGCGTCCCAGCCAAGGCTCGGCATCCAAGCGTTCGCCCAGCGGGTAGAAGGCGCGCGCTAGCTCTTCGCAGCGACGTAGCTGGATTTCGTTGACCGGGTCCTGGCTGTCGGCGAACTCGATCCCGGTGGTCAGGCGAATGCCGCCGACCATCGGTGCCAGGACATAACCGCCCAGCGGGTCAAGCAGCGGTTGTTGCAAGCGCGTGCCCGGCAGGGCGGCATAGTGCATGTGATAACCGCGCTTGATCGCCAGTGGAATGTCATACCCTAGTGGCTCGAAAATGCCCCGGGCTTGCGGGCCGAGGGCGACCACGGCTTCGTCTGCAATCACAAGGCCCTGTTCGCTCTGCACTTCCCATTTACCCACGCGCTGGCGCAAGGATAGGGCGTCACCAAGGACGAACACGCCGCCGCGTTTAACGAACAGTTCGGCATAACCGCGTGTCAGGCCGCCGGGGTCGCTAACGGTCTTGGGGTCCAGCCAGTGAATGCCGCCGACCACGCTGCTGTGCAAGCCCGGTTGACGGGCATGCATCTGGTCGCGGTCGAGCACTTCGTAATTCAGGCCATAGTCCATGAGCGCAGCAGCGTCGCGTTGGGCCTTGGCAAACGCCGGTGGAGAATTGTAGGCCTCGACCCAGCCACTGGCCTGGATCAAGTGATCCATGCCAGCCGGAGCAGAGAGCAGGTCGTGTTCGCTAACGCAGTGCTCCACCAACGGCAGCATGGCCCGGGTTGCGACGGCTAAGCCCTTGGTCCCGGAGTGCCGCCAGTACTGCAGCAGCCATGGACTGGCCTTGGGCAGGTACTTCAGGCTGTAGCGCACGTCCGACTGCTGGTTGCACGCGTAGCGCAACAGGCTCGATAGCTGGCGCGGAAACGCGTACGGAATTACGCTGGCGCGCTCGATCAGCCCGGCATTGCCGTGGCTGGTGCCGTTACCCGGCTGCTGGCGATCGATGAGCACGACCTTGCGGCCACGGGCCTGTAACTGGAGTGCGGTACTGACGCCGACAATCCCTGCGCCCAGAACGATGGTTTCGCAATGCATGGTATATCCCTGATGCAGGGGCGCGCACGGCAGCCCGAGTAAATTTGGTTTACTGCAGGTGACGGCCGAGGCGGCCCTCGAGCGCTTTCAGGCTGCGCCGCACGACTTCCACAATCAGCAGATAGAGCACGGCGGCCCAGAGGTAGATCTGGAAGTCGAAACTGCGCGAGAAGGCCAGCTTGGTCACTCCCATCAAGTCGTAGATGGTCACCAGCGAGGCAATGGCGCTGGCCTTGATCATCAGGATCAGTTCATTGCCCAGCGGGCCAATGGCGACCAGCAGGGATTGCGGCAGGATGACTTTGCGAAAGGTGGTCCAGCGCGACAGGCTGAGGGCCTTCGAGGCCTCGCGCTGGCCTTGGGTCACGGCCAGGATGCTCCCGCGCAAAATCTCGGCCTGATAGGCCGCGGTGTTCAGGGTGAAGGCCAGCAGCGTGCAGAACCAGGCGTCACGGAAGAACCACCACATACCCACGTCCTGCCAGAAACCTTTGAACGAACCCAGGCCGTAATAGAGCATGAACAGCTGTGCCAGCAGTGGCGAACCGCGGAAGAAATACACGTAGACGCCGGTAAACCGGCTGATAAAGCGGTTACTCGACAACCGGCCCAGGGCGATCAGCAGACCGAGCAGGGCGCCAAGGGTGAAGGAAATGGCCACCAGCTTGGCAGTCACCAACAGACCTTCGATAAAGCGGGGACCGTAACGCTCCAACAAGTCAGGGCTGAGGAACAGATTTTGCAATTCATCGAAGCTCATGGGCGAGCGCTCCGTTGATGGCGGCTGAAATACTGCTCGAGGAACTGGAACAGGCGGCCGGAAATGGCCGAGAAAAACAGGTAGCCAAGGCAGGCCACGGTGTAGAACAGCATCGGTTCCTTGGTGACGCTGACCGCCAGGTTGGTCTGACGCATCAAATCGACCAGGGAGATAGTCGACACCAGCGAGGTGTCCTTGAGCAGCGACAGCCAGTTATTCGACAGGCCCGGTAAAGCAATGCGTACCAATTGCGGCAGTACCACCTTGGTAAAGGTTGTGCGTCGGGACAGGCCCAGGGCGGCTGCAGCTTCGAACTGGCCCTTGGGCACGGTTTTGAAGGCGCCCAACCAGATCTGGCTGGAAAACGCGGCGAACACCAGACTGAAGGCGATCATCGCGGCGACGAAGGGGTTGATCGCGACTTCGGCCTCGTAGCCCATCGCTGCCAACAGTTTCTGCACACCGATCTGGCAGCCGTAATAGATTATCAGCAGGGTCAGCAGCTCGGGCAGCCCGCGGAACACGGTGGCAAACACCGTGCTCATGGAGCGCAACCAGCGACGTCGGGAACGGGCGGCCAAGGCCAGGCCCAGGCCTAGTGGCAGGCCAATCGGCAGGCAGCTCAGGGCCAGGACAATGGTCACCAGAGCGCCGGCCAGCAAGGCTGAACCCCAGCCGCCGCTGGCGAAGGATAGCAATGACAGGTTTTCGAACATGCTCGAACCCTCTCGGTAAATTAAACTCGCACGCCCTCACCGCACCCGTGTATGGGTGCGGTGCAACATGTCGGCAAATAACGCCCCTCAGGCGCGCCTGAGGGCTCGGGGGATCAATAGATATCGAAGGCGAAGTAGCGACTGGAGATCTTCTTGTAGGTGCCGTCGGCCACGATTTCATCCAGCGCCTTGTTGAAGCGCTCGCGCAGGACATCGTCACCTTTGCGCACTGCGATCGAGGCATCGGCGGTGGTGCCGTTGACGTCGCCGATGATCTTGCAGCAGTCCTTGCCAGCGCTGTCGACCCAGGCCAGCAGCGGGAATTTGTCGGCAATCACCCCGTCGATCCGACCAGTCGCCAAGTCGCTGTTGGCTTCATCGAGGGTAGGGTAGAGCTTCACGTCGGCGCCGGCTGGGCCGTAATGATCTTCGGCAAAGATGGCTTGGGTCGAGGATGCCTGGGCACCGACCGTGCGGCCCTTGAAGTTCGTCTGGGCGTCAGTGATGTCCGAGTCCTTGGATACCGCCACGGACAGGGGGGTACGGTAGTAGTGCCTGGTGAAATCGATTTTCTGCTTGCGCTCATCGGTGGCGATCATCGACGCCACGACCGCATCGTATTTCTTCGCCATTAGCGCCGGGATAATCCCTTCCCAGTCCTGGGCGACGATGCTGCACTGCACGTTCATGCGTTCGCACAGCGCGTTGGCGATATCCACATCGAAACCGTGCAGCTTGTTGTCCGAGTCAACGTAGTTGAACGGCGGGTAAGCGCCTTCGGTAGCAATCTTCAGTACTTCAGCCTGCGCGCTGGTGGCCCCGGCCAAGACCATTGCGCATACACCGGCAAAGCGAATGACGTGTTTCATCCAGCACCTCGTTTTATTATTTTGAGTTTGGTGACGATGTGTATCCAACGAACTCGTTGTGTAAGGCCGCGATGGCTTCAAGACGCTTTTCGACCTCGGGACCCAGCTGTTTGCAGACGTCGTTGACCAGCAGGTGGACCAGCGACAGCATCGCCGCTGTCGATTCCCAGAACAGGTTGAACTCGGTGGGCACGCGGAACACTTCATCAGCGTTCTGTTCGGCCCAGTCGCAAAAGGTGTCGGTGATCAGCGTCACAGGGATTCCGGCTTCGCGGGCCTTGCGGCACAGGGTCAGGGCGTGGCGGGAATAGCGGCGGGCTTCGAACACCACCAGCGCACTGTCTTCGGGGGCACTGAGCAACACGTCGGCGTAATGCCCGGCGGCACCGTCGACCCAGTGTGTGTCATCGCGCAGGTACTGCAACAGATGCACCATGGATGCCGCGATGCCACGCTCTGTCTGGAACCCGGCGACGAACACCTTGCGTCGGGTGGCCAGGCGCTGGCTGACGCTGTGCCAGGTCGGGGTGAGGCTATATTCGTAAACCTTAACCAGGGCCGCGACTTCCAACTCGAAACTGCGCGGCAGGCCTTGCGGGCCCTGGCTGGCTTGATGGCGAAACTCCTGCAAGCGATCGCCCACCAGCCATGGGCCATCGCCCAGGTCGACCTTGAGGTCGTTTTTCAGGTCTTTGAAGTGGCTATATCCGAGGGAGCGACAGAAGCGCCCCACACTGGATTCACTGACGTTCAATTTCGCGGCAATATCCGCGGCAGTCTGGAACGGCAGTTCATAGAGGTTGGCCAGCATATAGTTAGCAATCACCCGGCCAGAGGCGGCGGCGGTTGAAAGACTGCTTTCAAGGCGTTGTTTGATGGGCTGGCTCAAGGCTGCTTCCTGTTGTTTTTCAGCGCTTATGAAAGAGAATGCGTATTTTCTGTCATTAAGTCAATACATGACAGATAGCTGTCACAATCGATGGTCGTCACGCTGGTACGCGAGTGCGAACCAGCTGCGCGCCTGCCGTGCAAATCTCAGTTGATGTGTTTGCCCACTACTTCGACAATTCGCTGGGCAATATGCTCGACGTGGGTCTCCAGCGCGAAGTGGCCGGTATCCAGCAACTCGACCACCGCATTCGGGTTGTCACGCTTATAGGCCTCGGCGCCTGGCGGAATGAAGAATGGATCGCCTTTGCCCCAGATCGCCAGCGTTGGCACTTGGGTATCGCGAAAGAACTGTTGGAACGCCGGATACAGCTTCAGGTTGTTCTGATAGTCAAAGAACAGATCAAGCTGGATGTCCTTGAGCTGATCCTCGGAGTCTTTTACCGCATCGCCCGGCAGCACCCCGATGCCCAGGCGACGGGGAAGGTAAGGGTATCGAGCGAGACCCGATAAGTCATCCGCCTGGCGTTTATGTCCGGCGCAATCCGGTCGCTGGATACCACTGGACAGGCCGATGATCACGGCACTGACCAACCTTCGGCCCGCTCCGGCGGGCTGGGCAGACCCGCTTGGCGCGACGTACGGACACTCACTATTTAGCGACGACAGCCGATACCTTGATAGGCAAATGACTTGCCTCATCGACTAGCGGGAATGTATGCCTAACGATCTCCCCACTATCTTCTTTTCTCCAGCCGATCGCTCAAGCGTGGCCCTGACCCGCGCTTCACTGTTCAAGTTTGTTGGTCTTTTGGCGGGGGTGTTCTTACTCGCCTGCTGTTCACTTGTTTATGTTGCGCAAAATTTAGATCGAGCGGAGGAGGTCGACAGTGCGTTCTACACGAAGAAAGCCGTGGAATCGTTGGAAAAATCGCTGCGCTCGACCGTCAAGGATTACGCATTTTGGGGTGATGCTTACAAGCACTTGCATATTGAAGTAGACGCGGATTGGGCGTACGTACGACAAAATGTCGGGACGACACTTTTCACAGACTTTGGATTTCGGGGAGTGTTTGTCGTCAACGATGTCAATCGCACCGTTTATTCCCTGGTCAAGGGTGAGATGGCGTCAGTTGAAGTCGAACAATGGCTCGAGCAGTCCATCGACGCGATTCTCGAAAAGGCCCGGGAGGGCGCGGAAACCGAAACACCGACGACTACGTTCATCAATGTTGGAGGGATACCAGCCCTCGTCGCTGCAGCTGCGATTACGCCGGGAACCGATCCGACGGTCATGGCGGATGACAGGTCGGCGTCGGTGTTGATTTTCGTCGACATTTTGGACAGCGCCAAGCTCGCTGCGATAGGCCGGGATTTCGGGGTAAATGACCTGCACATGGCCACTCCCGACGAAATCCCCTTGGTGTCTGTTTACCCCTTGGGCGAGACCGGTGCAGCAGGCAGTCTGCGCTGGAGAGCAAACAAACCAGGTCTGCAATTATTGGCGCTGGGGTTGCCCTTGGTGGGAATCGCTGCGCTGTTGGTGTGCCTGATGACGTGGGTCATCTTGCGTCGTACGACCGCCGCTGCGCAGGCGCTGGACGCCAGCTATTCATCGCTGCGAAGCAGTCAGGCCGACCTCGCCACCAGTGAGGCGCGCTTTCGCGATGTGGTTGAGGCCAGCTCGGATTGGGTATGGGAAATGGACGGTGACTGGTGTTTCACTTATCTGTCCGAGCGGTTTGAAGATGTCACGGGCCTTTCCAGGGAGGCATGGATCGGTGCGGCGATGGATGATCTGCTGCGCACTGAGTTAGGCACATTATCTCAGTGGCTCAGTATTCCAAACCGTCGTCCGGATATCAGTGTTCAGTGTCGCTACGTCGATACCAATGGCCAGGAGCGAATCACCCGTCTTTCGGCGCGAGCAATGGCGAGTGGAGGATTCCGGGGGACAGCCACCGACGTCACGGAGGAAGTTGAAGCCCGTCGGCGAATCGAATTCCTTTCACAACATGATGCCCTGACCGGACTTCCCAACAGGACACGACTACAGGAGTTTCTTGATGGCAAACTCAAAGCGTTGCCGACAGTGGAACAACCCTTGGTCATGCTCAGTCTGGACCTTGATCGATTCAAGCCGGTGAATGACCTGCTAGGGCATGCTGCAGGTGATCTGGTGCTCAACCAGGTGTCGAGCCGCCTGGCAGAATGTGTTCGCCACGGAGATCTTGTCGCTCGGATTGGCGGGGACGAGTTTGTCCTGATACTCACCGATGTCAGTTCCCAGGAGGAAGTCGAGGCGCTTTGTCGCCGTCTGATCGAGTCCATCGAGCAGCCGATACAGATCAATGAACAAGAAGTGTTTGTCAGCGCCAGTATTGGCATCGCCATGGCGCCAAATGACGCTTGCGAGGCGGCCGAGCTGCTACGTTACGCAGATATCGCGTTGTACGAAGCAAAGGCTGGAGGCCGTAATACCTGGCGTTTCTATGCGGGTGATATGAACGCCAGGATTATTGAGCGGCGTCGTCTGGAAAGTGATCTTCGCTTCGCAATCAAGCATGGAGAACTTCGACTGCATTTCCAACCGCGTTATCGTATCTCAGACGGGCAGATGGTCGGCGCCGAAGCGTTGGTGCGGTGGCAACATCCTGAGCGCGGTTTAATACCTCCCGATACCTTCATCCCCATTGCTGAAGAATCCGGGCTGATTCTTTCCTTGAGTGACTGGGTAATCGATACCGCCTGCCGTTGCGCCGCACGGTGGCCGGAACATTTGTTTGTATCGGTCAATCTTTCACCTAGCGAATTCAAACGAGGCAATTTGGTAGAGCGCGTGCAGAAAGCACTTCACGACTCGGGAATTGCTCCTGCACGGGTAGAGTTGGAGATTACTGAAAACGTCATGCTCGAAGATGCCCCCGGCGCGCTGGAGCTCATGCGTACATTGAAGCGCCTTGGGGTGCGCATCTCCATGGATGACTTCGGCACGGGGTATTCTTCACTGAGTTATTTGCGTACTTTTCCCTTCGATGGCCTGAAGATAGACCGGAGCTTTCTAAACAAACTGGTTGAAAGTGATGATGAGTCCATCATCCAGGCGATCGTGGGCTTGGGCCGCGCGTTATCACTCACTGTTACGGCAGAAGGGATTGAAACTGCCGAACACTTGAAGTTGCTCAAAGCGGTGTCGTGCGATGAAGGCCAAGGCTTTTTTCTAAGTCAGCCACTTGATATTGACGCCTTTAACTTGTTGGTGAAAGCCAGAAAAAATACCGACACCAAGAGCATGGTTTGAAGGGAATCCATCCTTGTCTCTCGACTGCCACACTTCTCAGGATATCCACGACCGGCCTGTTCACTGTCATACGGCCAGAGGAAGCTAGGGCGTAAAGCCCTAGCAGACAGCAGATGTCACTTTTTCTTTTTCGCCGGCTTTTCTGCCTTCTCTGATTTCTTAGCCTTTGCTGGCTTGCTATCAGCTTTTTTTGCAGATTTCTTTGGTTCGGCATCTTTTTTCTTGTCTTTCTTATCGGAAGATTTCGACAGAGCCGAGGCCGCAGCTGATTTCTTTGCCGGTGATGACTTCTTGTCTTTCAATTCCTTGCTGGCTTTCGAAGCTTCACCTTTGCTTTTCTTCTCGTCTTTAGCCACGTTGATCACCTCTCGGAGTATGCCGGTATTGGCACATTGCCTGTGCGATTATCCACAAGCTGATCATTAGGCGAGCGCGTCCAGAAGCGGTTCAAATTTTTTTTTGATTCGTGGAGATAGGCTTGGGTGAATGACTGCCATTGGCCAGTAGCGTCGTTATTGTTCCAGCCAGTCAGGATGAATCTGCGCAAAGCGCGCTTGCAGCCATTCGATAAAAACCTGCACCTGCGGTGCCAGGTGCGTCCGGCTTGGGTACAGCAGCGACACAGGGCGAGGGGCTGGCCGATAGGACCTTTGAATCTCCACCAAAACGCCGCTATCCAGATACTCGGCCACGGTGATGCCAGGCGCCTGGATTATTCCAAAGCCCGACACGCCGCACTGGACGTACGCATTCGACTCGGTGACTGTGATGCCGGCGTTACTCACAAACGCCGTGGCGCCACGCTCATCGTTCGACCGGATGAATGCATTCCTCAACGAACACAAGATTCGTCCTGTGATCGATCAGGTGTATCCGTTCGAGAAAGCACGAGAAGCTTACGAGCATCTTGCAAAGGGAGCATGCGGAAAGGTTGTAATCAAAATCGCTTGATACCAATAAGGCGCCAATCTGGCGCCTTTTTGCATCTCTTTAAACCCGATGGATTGCCGCGAAGGGTTCGTGGTCAATAATTTGAGAGGACAGGCACGTAACGGCTCAGGGAGGAACTACAATGATCGAAGATTTGAAAGTCCGGGAACGAGCTTACGAGTTGTGGGAAAAGGATGGTCGTCCGCAAGGATCTGAAGCGCTCTATTGGCGTCTCGCGCAAGAACAGCTTGAGGCAGAAGCCGCGCCGGTCCCTACCGAATGGGAAACCGGCTTGGATCAAGCATCTGCACCTGAAGATATCGAACGGGATACTGATAGTGAGTGGCCCGCGAAAGGTGAAGCCAGCCGCGTTGATCGCTGAGAAGAGTAGTGCGGCGTGCAGTCGTAGCGTTCGCGGCTTATCGCCAGGCAGGAACCGACGTCCCTGACCGATGCAGCGAGCAGGTGCTCGCTTGCTTGTCAGATTTGAAAATTCTGACGGACACGTTTAAGCGAATCTGCGCTGTACACCTATAGGCCACAGCTCTATGAACGATTCGGATTCTTCGCCTCCCGTCCCGGAACCCGGCCGGATTGCACGCCGGGATACCAGCGACAAAACCGGCTGGGGCCGCTGGCTTCCTGGACTTCGCACGCTGCGCGGGTACCAGGTTGCCTGGTTGCGTCACGACATCATGGCCGGGCTGGTGCTCACCACGATGTTGGTGCCCGTCGGCATCGCCTACGCCGTGGCATCGGGCGTACCCGGCATCTATGGCCTCTACGCGACCATTATTCCGCTACTCGCTTACGCATTATTCGGGCCTAGCCGGATTCTGGTGCTGGGCCCGGATTCCTCACTGGCCGCCGTTATCCTGGCTGTCGTCCTGCCCCTGTCGGGCGGCGACCCGCATCGCGCCGTCGCCCTTGCGGGCATGATGGCGATCGTTTCAGGAACCGTCTGCATCCTGGCGGGCGTCATGCGTTTGGGCTTCATTACGGAGTTGCTTTCCAAACCGATCCGCTACGGGTACATGAACGGCATTGCGCTGACCGTATTGATCAGCCAACTGCCCAAGTTTTTCGGCTTTTCGATCGAGTCCGACGGCCCGCTGAGAAACATATGGGCTATCGTCACCGCGGTGATGGATGGAAAGACCAACTGGACCGCGTTCATGATCGGCGCAACCACCCTGGTCGTGATCCTGCTGCTCAAGGACTTCAAGCGCGTGCCAGGCATCTTGATCGCCGTGGCAGGCGCGACCGTCGCCGTCGGTGTGCTGGACCTTGGCACGCGCGCAGGGGTATCGGTTCTCGGTGCTCTTCCACAAGGTTTACCTGCGTTTGCCATCCCCTGGATCACCCGCGCCGATATTGTCCCCGTGCTCATCGGCGGTTGCGCCGTCGCGCTGGTGTCGTTCGCCGACACCAGCGTGCTCTCGCGTGTCTATGCGGCACGGACCCGCACCTACGTGGACCCGAACCAGGAGATGGCGGGGCTCGGTTTTGCCAATCTGGCGGCGGGTTTTTTCCAGGGCTTTCCAATCAGTAGCAGTTCTTCGCGTACCCCCGTGGCCGAAGCCGCAGGCGCCAAAACCCAGTTGACCGGCGTTGTCGGCGCGTTGGCCGTTGCCCTGTTGCTGGTGGTGGCGCCGAACCTGTTGCAGAGTTTGCCCAGCAGCGCACTGGCAGCGGTCGTGATTGCCTCGGCCATCGGCCTGATTGAAGTCGCCGACCTGCGACGCATTTATCGCATCCAGCGCTGGGAGTTCTGGTTGTCGATCGTCTGCACCGTCGGTGTGGCCGTGTTCGGTGCGATCGAGGGCATCGGCCTGGCCATCGTGATCGCTGTCATCGAATTTCTGTGGGATGGCTGGCGGCCGTATTCCGCGGTGCTGGGGCAAGCCAAGGGGGTCAAGGGTTACCACGACATCCAGCGTTATCCCGACGCGAGCCTTATCCCCGGCCTGGTCCTGTTTCGCTGGGATGCGCCGTTGTTTTTCGCCAACGCCGAACTGTTCAATGACCGAGTGCTTGCCGCAGTGGCGGCGTCGCCTACGCCCGTGCGCTGGTTGGTCGTTGCGGCAGAACCGGTCACCAGTGTGGACGTGACCTCTGCCGACGTGTTGGCTGAACTGGACGACACCTTGCACGCGGCAGGCATCAAGTTGTGTGTCGCCGAGATGAAGGACCCGGTCAAGGACAAGCTGAAGCGATTCGGGCTGTTCGCGCGACTTGGCGAATCGGCGTTTTTTCCAACTATAGACGATGCAGTCAGCAGTTATCTCGTGATTCATCCCGTGGATTGGCCGGGTCGCCAGGACGAGCCGCGCTGAGTGGCATTGGCGTCACTCGTTGGAAGTTAAGGGGACTGGAAGTTAAGGGGACGTTAGCGTCCATTTTGCCGGTCAAATAGCCTTCGCCCAGCGGCGCCCATGGGACGAAACCGATCCCCAACGCTTCACATGCCGCGAGTACCCCGTTGTGCTCCGGGTCTCGATGGAAGAATGAGTATTCCGTCGGGATCGCAGACACAGGCTGCACTGCGTGCGCGCGGCGAATGGTTTTGGCACTGGCTTCAGACAAACCAAAATGCAGGATTTTGCCTTCTGCGATCAGATCCTTGATAGCGCCTGCTACGTCTTCAATGGGCACGTTGGGGTCGACACGATGCTGGTAGTAGAGATCAATACGGTCGGTCTGCAAGCGAAGCCGGGGAGCGCTTGATAGGCTCTATAGGTCCCCACTTTGAAGGCATCGAAGCTGGGCTGGCGGATCTGTCCGAGTTGAGCGCAAAGCCAGCAGGCACCTTACGGATAACCTCGGTGGAACACGCCTCGGCAACGATCCTGACTCCCGCAGTCAGCAGGCTCATGCTGGATTACCCAGAGGTACGGGTCGAAATCAACAATGACTATGGCTTGGTCGATATCGTCGAGCAACGGTACGACGCCGGGATTCGTTTGGGCGAGCAGGTGGCCAAGGACATGATCGGGGTTCGTATAGGTCCGGACTTTCGGCAGGCCGTGGTCGGTTCTCCTTCATACTTCGAGCGCAGGGCCAAACCTGTTACGCCTCATGATCTGACAGCCCATATCGGAATCAACCTGCGCCTGCCGACGTCAGGTGGACTCTGGTCCTGGCCGTTTGCAAAGGAGGGGCGGGAGGTAAAAGTCCGGGCGGAGGGCCAAATGGTGTGCAACACGGTGCCTCTGATGCTGGAATTTGCGCTTGCTGGCGTCGGACTTGCTCATCTCCCGGAGGACGTCGTTGAGCCTCACATAGTGGAAGGCCGTCTGTTGCGCGTACTAGACGACTGGTGCCCCTTGGTGATGGGGTATCACCTGTATTACCCGAGCCGAAGACAACCCAAGCCAGCGTTCAGGCTTTTGCTGGATTTGTTGCGCTCAAGCATCTGAGTGCAAGGCTTAAAGCTTTTGTAAATCCGCTTCTTATAAATAGACCTGCCAATTTAAACGGTGAGCTGGCGCAGTGTCGAATGACGGCTTCTGGCCGATTCTGTTGAAAAAGTAGCTCCCCTGTCTGGCCTGCGGCAAAATCTCTGCATTGGCCAGCAGGGAAGCACGCAGCATGATGGGACAGTTATCGAGTGGGCAGGAGCGGCTGTTTTACTCGTTCAACCTTGAAGATCACATTCCAGCCAAGCACCTTCTGCGCAGCATTGATCGGTGTCTCGATCTGAGCGACCTGCGCCATTACCTCGCCGATTTCTATAGCCCGATTGGGCGTCCGTCGATTGATCCTGAACTGATGATCCGCATGCTGATCGTCGGCTACTGCTATGGCATCCGCTCCGAACGGCGGTTGTGCGAAGAGGCCCATTTGAACCTGGCGTATCGCTGGTTCTGCCGGTTGAGCCTTGAAGATGAAGTCCCCAACCACTCGACCTTTTCGAAAAATCGACACGGCCGTTTTCGAGACAGTGATCTGTTTCGCTGGTTGTTCAATGAAGTGCTGCGTCGCTGCATGGACGCCGGTCTGGTCAAGGGCGAAGGCTTTGCCGTGGACGCCAGCATCATCAAAGCGGATGCGAGTCGGCAGCGCGGCGTACCGGGTGATGAACCGGTCAACTGGAGCGATCCGGCCCTGAGCACCCGCGCCGTGCGTGAGTACCTTGAAGGCCTCGATGAAGAGGCTTTGGCCGAAACACTACCCAAGCGCCTGTCGCTGACGGATCCTCAAGCCCGCTGGACCGCTGCTCCAGGCGGCCCAGCTTTCTACGCTTACTCCACGAATTATCTGATCGATACCGAGCACGGCGTGATCATGGATGTGGAACCCACACCGGCTCATCGAACCGCAGAAGTCGAGAGCACCAAGATGATGATCAATCGGGTCGAAGCGCAGTTCGACATCAAGCCAGAGCGCCTCATTGGCGACACCGCTTACGGCACAGCGCCGATGCTGGCCTGGATGGTGGAGGAAAAAGACATCGAACCGCATGTGCCGGTGTGGGACAAAACCGAGCGCAAGAACGACAGCTTTTCGAGTAACGATTTCCACTGGAATGAAGAGGCTGAGGAATACCGCTGCCCAGCCGGCAACGTATTACGCAGTGAATGGCGAGCCTTCAAGAACGAGCGTTCACACGTCACCAAAGCCAACACCATCATCTTCCGATCCCGGCAGACCGACTGCGCTACGTGTCCGATGAAAGCCAAGTGCTGCCCGAACACAGCGTTCCGCAAGATCGCTCGCAGCGTCCATGAAGCCGCTCGCGATGTGGCTCGGCGCATTGCAGCAACGCCGGCATATCAGCGCTCTCGCCACGAACGTAAAAAGGTCGAAATGTTGTTTGCCCACCTCAAGCGCATCCTGAAATTGGATCGCCTGCGGCTACGTGGCATGAGTGGCGCGACCGATGAATTCACGCTGGCCGCTGCGGTGCAGAACCTGCGACGGCTGGCCAAATTTTCATCTCAAGGGCCACCAGTCACGGGATAGGTGCGCCTGCACCAAGCAAAAAACCTCAAATTAACCCACTAACAGAGCAGCAAAGGTCACCGAAGGGCCGAAAAACCACTCAATGTGGTGAGTAGGTTCTCCGGTGGTGGTCGTGCCTGAGTTCAGGCCATTTGAAAATCCGACTTTTTCAACAGAATCGGCCGTTTTCTGCCTGTCGCCACCGTCGGCTTTGGGTCGATTCTGTTGAAAAAATCGGCCGTGTTTTCTAAAGCAGAAAAGTACGCGTCGGAGATTGAAATCCTGAATGTCCGCAGAGCCTTTCAGGCTGGGATTTCACGTAGAGGCGTGCTGAAGAGGCGCTTTCACCTATCCAATCCCACCGCATTCTGAAAAACCGACTTTTTCAACAGAATCGGTCGACAGCGGCCCGTCGCGAAGGCCGCGTTCGACTCGATACTCAGGAGGAAAAAGCTTCAAAGCGTTTTTGCGCCGCAACCTTGTGTCTGAGCGGTTGCTGCCAGGCTAGCTGTGCCTGGACTTCAGCTGCTGCGTCCAGGACTCTCTGCGCCCAGTTCTCATCATCCGGGCGTACTACGACGACGCGGAAACCGTGATCATGGCCTTCAATCTGCACTCCCTCGGAATCATCGACATGCAGGTCGATATCGAATGCTGGCGGAAATTTCGAGGGGGAGTTCGAAAGCCCATGTACCGTCAGGGCACGGTTATGCCGGACACTGTTGACCACTCCGTCAACGTGGATACCGTACAGCAAGAGCCAGCGCCTGATGTAGGAGGGGGTCCGACCGGACGAGGTGTAGACCCAGATGCTGCAACCCTGGCGACGTAATTCTCGGGTCAGGGAGCGTGTGCCAATGCGCAACGGCTCGCCCAGCCAGCGATGAACAAATACCGGCAGCCTGCTGTGCTCGGTTGCACAGTGGTGGCGCTGGCAGGCCAACGTGTCATCAATATCAAACGAGATACGTATTTGCGGACGCCCGGACAAGCGCATTGGGACAAGACGCTTGATGGCTTGCCATGCCTGACTGCTGGAAGCCCGGTATTTGTCGAGCGTCGGATACTTTCTCATCAAGCGCTCCCCTGATAGACGGGCACTGGTTTGTCGCTCAGAAAAAACTCCTTTGGATCAGGGGCCTGTTCTTCCAGGTAGGCTGCGTATTTTTTCTTGATCTTGGGCAGTTCGTACAACGCCTTGACACCATGTTTGGCGGAGTTGCGAATGACCGATGACGGGTTGAAATAGCCCTCGGCGTTCTCCAGCGTCAGCACGAACGGCGGATGCCCGGCGCGCATCAGCAGATAGGAGACGATGAGCGATCCACTGCGGTTATTGCCTTCAATGAACAATTGCGGCTTGCTGAGGATTCGAACATAAACACCGGCTGCACGCTTCCAGACTGACTCACTGCGATACGCGCAGTACCAATTGAACAAGTCCTTGATTCCACCCTCCACGTTGTTGAAGAAGTGTTCCTCGGTGGCAGCAAGGTGTTGAGCGAATTCCAGCCGGCGCGCCGGGTCTCGGCCGCAGAGGACAGTGGCATTGATTTCCAGCATCAGATTCAACTGCTGAAGATCAAACAGGTCGACACCGCGTGCGACGTAGTCGTCGATCAGGGCATAGCCATCCAGCACATTCTGCAGCACTTCGTCCGTCAAGGAATCACGCGGTTCGGTGAAGTGCCTGCTGAGCTCGGCGAATCGACTTTGCACCTCGCGCAGTGCACGTTCGATCGCTGGCAAATCAAGACGATGCTTTGCAGGCATTGGCAATCCTGATGAAAGAGGTGTGAGAAGGTAAACGACCGAATGCACGCCAATGTCATTTAGCGCTTGGCTGCATTCGGTCTTGATCGGACGGTTGTTGGTTAGCTGAATTTGCCGCTGATGTAATCGCTCGTCATTTGCTCGCGCGGATTGTCGAATATCTGGGCAGTTGGGCCCATCTCAACCAGATAGCCGGTGCGCGTGCCCTGCGAAATATCCACCGAGAAAAATGCCGTCGTGTCAGCGACACGGATCGCCTGCTGCATATTGTGGGTGACCAGAGCGATGGTGTAATCCTTCTTCAACTCGACCATCAATTCCTCGACACGGCGGGTGGCAATCGGGTCGAGTGCCGAGCACGGCTCATCCAGCAACAGAACTTCCGGTTCGGTGGCGATGGCGCGGGCGATACAGAGTCGTTGCTGCTGGCCCCCTGAGAGGGACAGACCGCTGACCTTGAGCTTGTCCTTGACTTCATCCCACAACGCCGCGCCCTGCAGGGCGTGCTTGACGCGGTCACCCAGGTCGCCCTGGTAGCGATTAAGGCGCAGGCCAAACGCGACGTTATCGAAAATGCTCATCGAGAACGGGTTCGGCTGTTGGAACACCATCCCGATATAGCGACGCACGACCACTGGATCGACGCCCTTGCCATAGACGTCTTGCCCGAGGAAATGCACATGGCCCTCGAAACGAAAGCCCTTTACCAGGTCATTCATCCGATTGAGGCTGCGCAGTACGGTGCTCTTGCCGCAGCCGGAAGGACCGATGAATCCGGTGATCTTGTTTTTTTCGATGGGCACATGGCTGTCACGTACCGCCATGAAGTTGCCGTAGAAAATCTTGTCCAGCTTGCAGTCCATGACCACAGGTACCTGGGCCTCGAGGGGGGCAACTTTTTGCGCAGATAATACGTTCACACTATTTGCTCCCATTCTCAAAACTTTGGCTTGCCGAAAATACGGCTGACGATATTCACGATTAGCACGATCATCACCAACACCAGCGAGGCCGCCCATGCGAGCTCGAGTTGGTTGTCGAACGGCATGCCGGAGAAGTTGTAGATCAGTACGGCCAGCGACGCCGTCGGATTCATGACCGCCAGGCTGCCGTCGTGGTAGATCCAGTAGTTGCTGAACAGGGCGGTAAACAGCAACGGCGCGGTTTCGCCGGCTGCGCGCGCCACCGCCAGCATCACGCCGGTCAGGATCGCCGGCATACCGGTAGGCAATACGATTTTCCAGATCACCTGCGATCGGGTGCAGCCCATGCCGTAGGCGGCATCCTTCATTATCTTGGGCACCATCCGCATCGACTCTTCAGCGGTAAGCACGACGATAGGCAGCATCAGTACCGCCAGTGCCACGCCGCCCGCCGGTGCCGAGTAGGTACCGGTGGTCATCACCACCAGGGCGTAGGCGAAAACCCCGGCCAGAATCGATGGCAGACCCGTGAGCATCTTGGCGGCGAAGCGCGCGGCGTTCGCCAGCTTGCTGTCCGGTCCCAGTTCCGCCAGGAAGATGGCCGCCATGATGCCGACCGGAACCGCGATCGCGGCCGCGATACCGACCATGACAAAGGTGCCCGCCATCGCGTTGCCGAAGCCGCCGCCCGTCTCGAATCCGGTCGGCGGTAGCTCGGTGAACACCTCCAGGCTGAGGCGAGCACCACCACGGGTGATCAGCATGTAGAGCACGGAAATCAGGGGTACGCTGGCCAGCAGGGCGCCGCCCCAGACCAGCGTAGTCAGTACCAGGCTGCGCAGGGCGCGGCCTTCGAATTTGCGCTGCAGACTTGGCAGCGCGGTTGCGGAAGACGTGAGGTCAGTCATCATTTAGTACCACGCTGGGCATAGACCATGATCATGGAGCCGATGATGTTCACTATCAGGGTGATCAACATCAGGACCAGTGCGGCATACATCAGAACTTCAATCTCGGTCGGCCCCGCTTCGGGGAAATTCAGCGCTAACAAAGCCGCCAGCGTATTGGCCGGTGCAAACAGAGAAAGGGAGATGTTGTTCGAGTTGCCTACCAGCATGGCCAGGGCCATGGTTTCACCCAAGGCCCGACCAAGGCCCAGCACCAGTGAGCCGAAAATGCCGGTGGCAGCCGATGGCACCATCACCTTGAGAATCGCTTCCCAGTGGGTGGTCCCCATGCCATACGCGGCCTGCTTGGTTTTCATTGGTACGCCGGTGAGGGCGTCCTGCGAAACGGCGGCAATCGTCGGCAGGATCATGATGGCAAGCACCAAGGCTGCAGGTAACAGTCCCGGTCCGCTCAAGGTCGTACCGAAAAAGGGTATCCAGCCAAGTTCGCTGTTTAACCAGTCCGTGAGGGGTCGAATTGCCGGAATCACCACGTAGATTCCCCACAGGCCGTAAACGACGCTGGGAATGGCCGCGAGCAATTCGACAATGGTGCGGAAAATGGCGGCAAGCTGGGCAGGCAGGAAATCCTGGGTCAGGAAAATCGCCATGCTGACGCCGAAAAAGCCTGCGATCACCAACGCGATCAGGGCGCTGTAGAGCGTGCCCCAAATGGCCGGTAGAATGCCGTACTTGCCTTGGTTCACATCCCAGACGGTACCCAAAAGGACGTCCAGACCGTGTTTCTCCATGCCTGGAAGTGCCTTGCGTCCCACCTCGAATACTAAGGCAAATACCAGCGCCAGAACGAGAACCACACCTATGCGCGCAAGGGCGCGAAAGGTGCGATCAACCAGGAAATCTTTCGCAGAAGGAGGCTGGCAAGCAGAGCCCGGATTAACCGGTACGACAAATGGCTTGTTCATGGGCTAATTCCGGAGCGTGGGAGAAATCTCTTCGGCGAGGCTGATAGCACACGCCGAAAGAGGCCTCGCGAGTGTCACTGGATGTTGGCGGAAGCCTTGCGAACCTGATCGACGACCGATTGCGGTAGGGGGATGTAACCCATCGAATCGGCAATTTTCTGACCTTCAGTCAGACTGTATTCGACCATTTCGCGCATGGCTTTGGCCTTGGCTGGGTTCTCGTTCTGCTTGCGGAAAATCATCCAGGTGTAGGAAGTGATCGGGTAGGACTTGGCACCGTCCGGATCAGGCAACCAGGCCACCAGGCTTTCCGGCATCTTCACCGCAGCCAGGGCCTCTGCACCGCTTTCCGCGTTCGGCACAACGTAAGCGCCGGCCTTGTTCTGCAGTTGGGCAAAATCGACCTTGGCCAGCTTGGCGAAGCCGTATTCGATGTAACCGATGGCGCCCGGTGTCTGGCGTACGGTGGCTGTCACACCATCGTTCTTGGGCGACTTGATGAATTTGTCGCTGGCCGGCCAGTTGACCGTGTTGCCTTCACCTAACGCCTTATTGAACTCAGGATTAATTGCCGCCATGTGCTTGGTGAATACCGCGGTAGTACCGCTGGAGTCTGCACGTACGACAACCGTGATCGGCATATCGGGCAGTTTCAGCTCTGGGTTGGCGGCGACGATCTGTGGATCGTTCCATCGAGTGATCTTGCCCAGGAAAACATTGGAGTAAACGTCGCGTGGCAATTTAAGCCCTTTGGGACTGCCCGGCAGGTTATAAGCCAGCACGATTTCACCCGCAGTCATCGGTAGCAACTGCGCGCCCTCGGCAACCTTTGCAATGTCTTCGTCTTTCATTGCCGAGTCACTGGCCGCGAAATCAACGGTTTTGTTCAGAAAGTCCTGCACTCCCGCACCGCTGCCCTTGGATTGGTAATCCACTGTGATACCAGCGGTTTTTTTGCTGAAATCCTTGAACCAGGTTAGGTAGATCGGTGCCGGAAAACTGGCGCCGGAACCTGTCAGACGGATGCTTTCCTCAGCAAAGGACACCGAAGTGGCACAAAGAGAAACCGTAATGGCGAGCGCAGCAGATTTCATCAAACTTTTCATCGTAGGAACTCTTTGTGATAACGGGCTTCAGCACTTTGCAGCAGTTTTGTTACGTTTTTATGAGAGTGCGATGGCGTGGGAACTCGATGACTTGACTAGTCTGTCCAGGCAGCTATCGCCTGGCGCTGGTGGCCCCGCACCTATGAGGCCGGCCTCAAATCACCCATTGATGTAATTACTTCGTAACAAGTTACGACTAACACTTTGCGACGCCATCCACGACGCGAGTTTCTCCCATGCCCTCAACCGAAGACACCTTGATACAACGCATTCACCGTGAGCTGCTTGATCACAGTGACGAAGAGCTGGAGCTGGAATTATCCGAAGATGGCACTGACCTAAATGCGCTGTTTGATGGGCACGTTGAGGAAGGAAGTGAAAAGGCCGCTCGAAGAGTTTATTTCAGCGAACTATTCCGCCTGCAAGGCGAACTGGTGAAGCTACAAAGCTGGGTGGTCAAGACGGGCCACAAAGTAGTGATCCTGTTCGAAGGACGTGATGCAGCCGGCAAAGGTGGAGTTATCAAGCGCATTACCCAACGACTCAATCCTCGAGTCTGTCGGGTCGCCGCGCTGCCTGCACCCAATGACCGCGAACGTACTCAATGGTACTTCCAGCGCTACGTCTCGCACCTGCCTGCAGCGGGTGAGATCGTGCTCTTCGACCGTAGTTGGTACAACCGTGCAGGGGTCGAACAAGTCATGGGCTTTTGCAACGCCGATCAGTACGAAGAGTTCTTCCGTACCGTGCCGGAGTTCGAACGTATGCTTGCACGCTCCGGCATTCAGCTCATTAAATACTGGTTCTCCATTTCCGACCAGGAACAGCATCTGCGCTTTCTCAGTCGCATTCACGACCCGCTCAAGCAGTGGAAACTCAGCCCCATGGACCTGGAGTCCCGTCGGCGCTGGGAAGCCTATACAAAGGCCAAGGAAATCATGCTTGAGCGAACCCACATCGACGAAGCGCCATGGTGGGTGGTGCAAGCCGATGACAAGAAGAAAGCCAGACTCAACTGCATCCACCACCTTCTCGGGCAGATGCCCTATGAAGAAGTGGAGCTGCCAGTGATCGAACTGCCGCAGCGCGTCAGGCAGGAGGATTACTCCCGTAGTCCGACGCCACCGGAACTCATCGTGCCTCAAGTCTACTAAGACAGGCCGAATTGGGGCGTCCTGCACCTGGCACCCCAATTTCACATATTCCATGAACCATAACGATCCAGACCTTGCCACGCGTTCATCGAATTCATCCTCCCACGGTGAGCGGTTGCCCGAATTCGCCATCGTTATGAATAAATCGTCCCTCGATTGGAAAGCAGCATTTGAGCCTGGATAGCCTGCACGTCCGCCCAAAAAGTTGGGCCGTCTGTTTTTGGCGGACGACGCTATCCGGCCGGTTATGCAAGAGCATGGCATTCCTGGCATGGCGGTGGCCGTAACACTCCATGGGAAGCAGTATTACTTTAACTACGGTGTCATCTCCATGGAGGAGGGGAGTCCGAAGGTCACCGAGGAGACGATTTTCGAGATCGGCTCGATCAGTAAAATCTTCACGGCGACCCTCGCATCCTACGCGCAGGAAATCGGAAAGCTCTCCCTGTCTGATCCCGCAAGCCAATACCTGCCTTCGCTGCGTGGCAGCAGTCTCGACAACATCAGCCTGCTCGATCTTGGAACCTACACGGCCGGCGGTCTGCCACTGCGGTTTCCGGGCTATGTGGACAGTCACGAAATGATGATCGGTTATTACAAAGACTGGCAGCCAAACTATGCCGCCGGAACAATCAGGCTCTACTCGAACCCGAGCATCGGTCTGCTCGGCTTTCTGACCGCCGAGAGCATGGGGGAGCCTTTCGAAGATCTACTGGAAAAGAGGCTGTTTCCGATGCTCGGCCTAAAGCACAGTTACGTCAGGGTCCCTCAAGCGCAGATGAGTCATTACGCGTACGGCTATACCAAAGAGGGCGCACCGGCCAGGATGGTCCCAGGTGTTCTGTATGCCGAGGGTTATGGCGTGACATCCACCTCGGCGGACATGATTCATTTCGTCGAGGCAAACATGCAGGAGGTGGATCTGGAGGAGCCTCTGCAACGTGCGATCACTGCAACGCATACAGGCTACTACAAGGTCGCCGATATGACGCAGGGCTTGGGATGGGAGTTTTACCCTTATCCAATAGAGCTCGACCGCTTGCTCGCGGGCAACTCGTACCCAATGATCCTTGAGGCCCATGAAATTACCCGGCTCAACCCTCCGCTGCCACCGCAGGGTAACGTGCTCATTAACAAGCCAGGCATGACGGACGGTTTCGGCGCTTACGTGGCCTTTGTTCCAGCCAAGGGCATGGGCATCGTGTCGCTGGCGAACAAGAACTATCCCCTCCCTGCGAAGGTGAAAGCCGCCCATGAAGTATTGACGGCCCTGGATATTCGGATTGGATCGAGTACACGTCATTGAGCGCTTGAAACTTTACGCACCTTAGCGAGGTAGCGTGGACGAGGATTGGTGGGCAATGCTTTTTTGTCCAATCGACCCATAGCAGCCTGTCGCGACTCCTAAGCGTCAGGCGCCAGCCCCGAGAATGTCGTCAAAATACAAGTGTCAGTGGTGGATCATAAAGAAGAATACGTCGGCTATATCCAGTCCGAGATAAAAAAACTGTTTGGGGTGTATCTCCCTGCCAGCACATCAATCCCTATCCCTGGATTGGCCAGCAGCCGTTCAAGCCTGCCTGGAAAAGGCGACTCAATTCATCGCGCCCGGCACCGGCCGCTCTTGCTCCAGCCAGTCGAGGAACTCGGAAAACCCGCTTGAACGCTTCACGCGCTTTGGATAGACCAGCGTGTAGCGTCCGCCGGTAATGATGCTGCCAGAATGCACTCGCACCAGTTGCTGAGCGAGCAACTCATCGCGTGTGAGAACGGCGTCGACGAGCGCTATGCCCTGACCGCATTTCACGGCGACGATGGCGGACTCCAGCGTATCAAACGTCAGATGTGCGTTATCGGGGCCGGTTGAACCTGGGTAGTATTCTTCCCATCGGCGCCAGTCCAGGCGATCCATGCTTGCGTCCACAAGCCGAGCGGTCTTGAGTACTTCTTCCGGGGTTGTCCCGGCGAGCAATGCCGGCGAGCACACCGGAATCAGTTGCTCTTCCCACAGTTCCAGCGCTTCGAAGTCGGGCCATGTGGCTGTGCCGTACGCGATCATGGCGTCGATCGATTCAAACGCAAAGTCTGGAAAACGGTGATACACCGTGTCGACACTGACGGTCACCTCCGGATGCAGGCGATAGAAGCCCGTAAGCCGAGGAATCAGCCACCGCGCCGCCATGGTCGGATGCGCGCGCAGGCTGACACTTCTTCCCACTGTTGCGAGCATATGCGATGCATCCGACAGCAGGCCGATGACCTGTTCGGCAACCGGCACCAGTGATTTGCCTTCGTCAGTGAGCACGATCTTGCGCGTGTGGCGCTCGAACAGGCGGGTTTCCAGACGCGCCTCCAGTTGCGCGACCTGCCGACTGACCGCGCTCTGGCTCAGGTTGAGCTGCTCACCGGCCTTGCCAAAGTTGCCCGTCTTCGCAACCGTCAGAAATGCCTGCAAAAGCTCGATGGATGGCAGTTGACGACTCATGTTTCTATGCGCTCCTCGCATGGGATTAATGCAGATACATCACTGTTCTTTCACCGGGTCGGGGCACATTCTTAGCTGAAATAAAGACGCTGCGCTACGCGTCATTCTCAACCTGACGGTTTTCCTCATGAACATTCCAGAAGCGGCATTGGCCAACGTGTTGGCGTCCCGGGACAACCCTCTGCCTCGTGAAGTCGACGTGGCGATCATAGGTGGCGGCCTGATGGGTTGTGCGTGCGCGTATTACCTTGGCAAAGCGGGCGCAAAGGTTCTTCTACTCGACAAAAGCGTGATCGCCGGTCAGCAATCGTCTCGCGCGTGGGGCTTTGTTCGCCAGCAATCGCGTGACGAAGCCGAAGTGCCGCTGATGCAAGCCAGCATCGAGATCTGGCGCTCGCTTGAGCACGAACTCCAGACCGACCTTGGATGGCGCAACGACGGCTGTCTTTTCGTCGCGGGCAATGAGGCCGAGCGTGACGGATACGAATCGTGGCTGAGCGTCGCGCACAGCTTTTCGGTGGATACCGTGATGCTTTCGCCGCGCGAGGTGGTTAAAAAATTGCCGGGTTACGCCGTTCCGCAAATGGGTGGCTTGTTTACCGCCAGCGACGGTCAAGCGGAGCCCACACTCGTGGCTCGCGCCTTCGCGATGCGTGCCCGCGAGCTTGGCGCGCACATCGTCGAAAATTGTGGTGCCAGGGGCATCGACGTCGCCGCCGGCCAGGTCGTGGGCGTTGACACCGAGCGGGGCTACGTGAAGGCGAAAACGGTGGTGTGCGCCGCTGGCGTCACGACGTTCCGCCTGCTGAAGATGCTCGGCATTTCACTGCCGCAGCAGCTGGTGCGGGGAACGGTGGCGCGGACCACATCCGGGCCAACGCTGAGCGGCATTTCCACGATCGCAAACGGCGTGGGCTTCCGGCAAAGGCTGGATGGCAGCTTCAACATCGCCGACGACGCCCATGTCGACGTCGACATGACGCTCGGCCATCTGCGCGCACTGCATTGGTATGCACCTTCGCTTTGGGCGCATCGCAAATCGTTTCGCTTCAATCTGAACGGTGCGTGCCTGACGGATCTGCACCAGCGCATGCCGTGGTCGGAATCGTCGCGGCTGGGCGCGGGGATTCACCAGCGCAATCCCCTTATCCCACCGAATAACAGAGGTCTGGGAACGGCCATGGCCGCACTCAAGGACGCGTTCCCCGGGCAGGTGGATACTCAGATCGTCGACCGCTGGGCTGGCACCATCGATGTCTTGCCGGATGGCATTCCCGTCATCGACGCACACACGTCGCCGCGCGGCTTGGCCGTAGCCACCGGATTCTGCGGCCACGGCTTTGCCATGGGCCCGATCGTGGGCAAGACCCTGGCGGACTGGATTGACTCTGGCGATCCGGGACTGGATATGCACCAGCTCCGTCTGTCGCGATTCGCCGAGGGCGACGTCAAGCCGCCTTCTTCGCTGTTCTAGTCGATACCCACATGTCAACGCTCATGCGCCAGCGCTCACGCGCATACCTCACGGGGGAAACACGGTGACCACACAAGACATCTACTACGATCCCGCCTCAGTGGCAGGCAAAGCCCCGCCGATCAGCGACGAAACCGATATTCTCATCGTGGGTGCGGGCCCGGCCGGGCTCGCTGCTGCATTGACCGCCGCCGGGCATGGCCTGCGCGTCACCCTGGTTGACGAAAACCCGGTCCCCATTGAAACCATGGGCGAAGAGGTGCCGCTGCATTTCGGAGGAAGGATGGGCGCTGCGGTTTCCAACCGCAACAGCGTGCTGCAGACCCTTCTTGATGCCCGCCCGGAAGTTTCCGAGGCGCTTGAAGCCGGTGTCGACGTGCGACTCGGCACGGCGGTATGGGGTCTGTTCCCACAACGACCCACCGCGGCGTGGATCGACGGCGCCGTTGCTGGCCTCGCCGATGACCAAAATGCCTGGCTGCTGCGCTTCAAGCAGGTGATCGTCGCCGCCGGAAGGCGCGACATGGGCCTCGCGTTTGACGGGTGGGATCGCCTTGGCGTCATGGGCGTCAGCGCCGCTCATCGCCTTGCGATTGTTTACGAGGCGCTGGAATGCAAACACGCCGTGCTGGTTGGCAGTGATACGCAAGCACTGGCGTCCGCCCATGCGCTGATCGGCAAGGGCGTGCATATTGCAGCGATCATTGAACAGGCCGGCCAGGTGATCGGCGATCCAGCGCTGCTCGACCTGCTTGTCGAGCAAGGCGCTCAGGTTTTGACGGGGCATGTCATTTGCGAGACGGCCGGGGATGCATTCGGCGTCAAACGCATTACCGCTGTCGCTGTCGACACGGCGGGCAGCCATGTTCACGGATCTTCGAAGGAGATCGAATGCGACACCGTGCTGCTTGGCGTGGCAGCCATTCCCGCGATCGAACTGGTCGAGGCAACAGGCTGTAGCACGTCATTCCAGGCCGAACGCGGTGGCCACGTCCCCGACACGGATTCTTTGCTGCGCACGTCGTTGCCATTCGTTTTGGTGGCCGGCGACTGCGCCGGCGTCTGGGCGTCGAAAAGCCTCGACGACAACATTTCCCGGCGCGAAGGCCGGATCGCCGCGCACACCGCGCTTGTCGCGCTGGGTGTCGGCATCGCTCAGAGCGACAACGTTCAGAATGGCAAGGCGCCGATACCCGACGAACCTCTCTGCGATGTTGCCGCCAGTCGCACGGCATGGGTGCGCGCGTCCACCGTTCATGCACAGAACGAACCTTTCGTTTGTCTGTGCGAAGAGGTGACGGCCAGCGAAATTCTGGCGCTCCAGCCGCCGCGTTATCTCGACTGGACACCCGCCGATGAAGCGTTGGAAAACGCGATGACGGCGCAGCAAAACGGCTCGCCCAACCCGGATGTGACAAAGCGTCTCACTCGGGCTTGCATGGGCCCGTGCCAGGGACGTCGTTGCCGCGAACAGGTGGCGACCTTGCTCGGCATCGGCGCGGGCGTGAGTGTCGACGACATTGCGCTGGCCTCGTTTCGTCCGCCTGTGCGCCCGTTGTCACTGCAACAGGCTGGTCAGATCGAGGAAACGGCGCAGATGCGCAGCCGCTGGGATGCATGGTTTGACATGCCGTCGCAGTGGACGCCGTTCTGGCTGTGCACCGGGCAGCAGACCGTCGCCAAGCGCCCGCAAGACACCGCGCGTCCAACCAACCCACCGCGAAATGAGGGCTGACACCATGCAGGGACTTAAGAAATCGTCCACCCGTGCGTCCGTTGTCATCATTGGTGGCGGCGTGACCGGATTGAGCGCCGCCTGGTGGCTGGCACGCGATGGCATCGATGTGCTTGTTCTCGAAGCAGGCTTGATTGGCTGGGGCGCCTCGGGCCGTAACGGAGGCGGATGCTCGCATCACCACAGTCCGCTCTTTCTCGAAGAACAGCGGCTCTGGCCGATGATGGACGAACTGCTCGGTTATCCGACCGAGTATCGCCCGGATCGCATCAGTATCGATCTCGATGAACACCAGGTTTCGCTCGATAAAAAAGTCGTGAATGAAGCCGCTTACTACGGATTGCGCGTCGACGAGCTGGACCCTCAGCAGGTACGGGAACTCGTGCCCTTTGCCGGCGATAACGTGCTGGCTGGCTACTACTACCATTTCGGCGGCCACGCCAACCCGCACCGCACCCTGCAGGCCTATGCGTGGGCACTGCAGAACCTCGGCGGGCGCGTTCTCGAGAACACCCCCGTCGTCGAAATCGTCCAGGACGGCGACCGGGTGACTGGCGTGCGCACCGCACAAGACCTGATCACCTGCGACCACCTGGTGATTGCCGCAGGCCCGCATACCGGTGAATTGGCGGCTAAAATCGGCGTAGATATTCCGCTGGTCACCGCGCGCGCCGAAATGATCGTGACCGAACCGCTGCCGTTGATCGAGGTCGGCGGTGTGGATGGCAATGGTTTGTACGGGCGGCAAACCCTGCGCGGCAACCTGGCGTATGGTGGCGGTCCGCACGAATGGGTCGACCTCGCCGATCTGCGCGACACTCGTGCGCAGTCGACACCCCTGCAATGCAATATCGCCAAACGGCTCGCCGAGCTGTTCCCCAAGATCGCTCACAAACGCGTGATTCGCAGTTGGGCAGGGTTCATCGAAAACACGCCGGACGGTCGCCCCGTCATCGATCGTCCCGCCGGGCTGGATAACGTCACCGTCGCGACCATGTCCGGTGTCGGTTTCGGACTTTCGCCGGCGAGTGGTCATGCCATTCGCGATCTCGTCGTCGACGGGACATGCAGTTTCGCCGACCTGTCCAGTTGCTCGCTCTCACGTTTTGCGTCCCTCGAGTCTGACTGGCAAGCCATCCAGGGATGGTTGCCGTTACCAGCATCCGGGGCGTAGAAAGGTTTATTTAATCCGCACGCAATCGGACCGAACTGGTTCCACCTTTCCTCCCTAATAAAAAGGATCGACCATGAAACGAATGCTCCGCAATCTCACTTTTCTGGCCTCTCTCGGTCTGACGTTGTGTTCCTTTACGGCCCCCGCCAGTGCAGCGCAGGAGAAGCTGCGTTTTGGTGTTGCCGCGGAGCCTTATCCGCCGTTTCTGGTCAAGACACCCAGCGGGCAATTCACCGGCTTCGAGCCCGACCTCATCCGTGCGCTCTGCGAGCAGATGAAAGCCGAGTGCGAAATCAAGGAGGTGGCATGGGACGGCATTATTCCGGCGCTGATCGCCAACAAGTTCGACGTGCTCTTCAACTCGATGGGGATCAGCCCGGAACGTCAGAAGGTCATTGCCTTCTCGCGCCCTTATTATGAGACGTCGGGAATCTTCGTCGCCGCGAAAGACGTCAATCCGACGCTCACACCTGAAGGTCTGAAAGGTAAAGCAATCGGCGTGCAGGGCTCGACGACTAACGCCGAGTTCATCCGGACCGCTTACGGCAAAACCTCGGAAATCCGCATTTACAATACGCAGGATGACTGCAATGCCGATTTGGTGGCTGGCCGTATCGACGTCATGTTCCTCGACAAACTCGGCGACATAGCATTTCTGGAGTCCAAGGACGGGGCGGCGTTCGAAGAAAAAGGGACGGGCAGCGTCAAGATGGACCCGTTGCAATATGGTCTTGGAGTAGGGGCGGGTATGCGCAAGAGTGACACCGCACTCAAGGCGCGAATCGACCAGGCGCTCACGCAATTGCATGAATCGGGCAAGTACACGCAAATATCGCAAAAGTACTTCCCGATCGATCTGTGGCCACAATGAAGTCTGAATAAAGAAGTTAGAAGGTCGGCGGGGTAATTACCCAGATCACCACCGCATCCACATCGCCGGGGTTGCCGTAGCGGTGCTGTTTCTGGCTGGAGAAACTGAAGCTATCGCCTTCGTTGAGTTGAAAATAGCGCTCGTCCACCCACAACTCGAAACTGCCCGACAACAGATAACCGGCTTCTTCGCCTTCGTGGCTGTAGCTTTGCTGGCTGTACGTGCCCGGCGGGAAGCGCGAGTGGAGCATTTCCAGGTGACGGTTGGGCGGCGGGGTCAGCAACTGGTCGACGATACCGTCCTCGTAATGCACGCTCAGGCGACTGTTCTTGCGCACCACCACACCGTCGTCTTCGGGATTGGTGTTGGCTTCGCTGGCGAAGAACCACTGGATGGTCACCCCGAGGCTGCGGGCGATATTGAACAGCGCCGGGATCGACGGATAGGCGAGGTTGCGTTCCAGTTGGCTGATGTAGCCGGCGGTCAGCTCGCTCAAGTTAGCCAGTTCCGTCAGGGTCATGCCCCGACGTTTGCGCAGGCTGCGAATGCGTGAGCCGAGAAAGTGTTGTTCGGCGGTGCCGGTTGCGGGCTGCGTCGTGCTGTTGTTGCTCATGGTGATTTCCGAACCGGGAAGGGGCTTGAGCTAATTTGCACAATCCCTGTGGGAGCGAGCCTGCTCGCTCCCACAGGTTTGGTGTTAACCGTCAAAGTCCCGGAGTATAAACAGCCTTAAAGCTCCCACGCGACTTTCAATCCTTCGTATATCGCTTCTTCAGCGGTGCGCGGTGCCAGGCAATCGCCGATGCGCCGAAACTCCACCAGTCCTTGCAACTCGGCGCCCAACGTGTCCACCGGTTGATGCCCTTGGCACAACACCAGCGTATCAATGTTTTCCAGCAGCATCGGCTCGCCACTGGCGCAGTGTTGCAGGTAGACGGTGTTGTCGTCGCAGCCGTACAAGCGCGCATAAGGGGTGATGGGAATACCGAGTTTGTGCAATTCGCCGGCCAGTTGATCGCGCACGTACAGCGGCAGGTTTTCCCCGCAATGGGTGCCGTTGACCGCCAGTTGCACCTGATGCCCGGCGCGGGTCAGGCGCTCGGCTATGCCGGGGCCGATCCAGTCGCAACGCCAGTCCACTACCACCACGGAGCGGCCGATTTGCACCTCGTCGCGCAGCACTTGCCAGGCATCCACCACCTGCAGTTCGCCGCCGCGTTCGAAGTGCGGCCAGTACGGCTCAGCACCGGTGGCGACAATCACCAGGTCCGGTTTTTCCTGTTCCACCAAAGCGCGGTCGACCCGGGTGTTGCGCACCACGCGCACCCCGGCCAACTCCATTTCCCGTTGCAGGTTGGTGCTGGCACCGCCGAACTCGCTGCGCCGTGGCAGCAATTGCGCGAGCAATACCTGACCGCCGAGTTGCGAACTGGCTTCGTACAGCGTTACGTCATGGCCGCGTTGCGCCGCCACAGCAGCCGCTTTCATCCCGGCGGGACCACCGCCGGCAATCATGATGCGTTTGCGGTTTGTCGCCGGTTGCCGCTGGCCAAAGATCAGCTCACGACCGGTTTCCGGGTGCTGGATGCAGGAAATCGGCAAGCCCTTGTGGAAGTGCCCGATGCACGCCTGATTGCACGCAATGCACGCGCGCACATCTTCGACGTGGCCGGTATCGGTCTTGTTGGGCATTTGCGGATCGCAGATCAGCGCCCGGGTCATGCCACACACGTCGGCTTGCCCACGGGCGATGATCAGCTCGGCTTCCTGGGGCTGGTTGATGCGGCCGGTGACGAACAATGGAATGTTCAGGCTGGCCTTGAACGTCCCGGCCTCCTTGGCCAGGTAAGCCGCTTCAATCGCCATCGGCGGCACGATGTGCACCGCGCCACCCAGCGACGCCGAGGTGCCGGCGACGATGTGCACGTAATCCAGTTGCGCTTGCAGCGACTGCACGGCGGCGAGTGATTCGTCTTCGGTCAGGCCTTCAGGGTCACGTTCGTCTGCCGAGATGCGCAGGCCGATGATGAACTGCTCATCGGTCGCGGCACGGATGGCGGCGATGATTTCACGCAAAAAGCGCAGGCGCTGTTCCAGTTCACCGTTGTAGCCATCGGTACGGCGATTAACCCGCGGGTTGATGAATTGCGCCGGCAGATAGCCGTGGCTGGCAACTACCTCGACGCCATCGATCCCGGCCTGATGCAGGCGCCGGGCGGCAGCGGCATAGCCGGCGACAATCTCATCGATCATCGTCTGATCCAGCGCTCGTGGCATCACCCTGAAACGCTCATTGGGCACCGCCGAGGCGGAGTAGGCCACGGCCAGCAGACCATCGCTGGACTCCATGATTTCCCGCCCCGGATGGAACACTTGCGACAGCACCAGGGTGCCGTGGGCATGGCAGGTTTGCGCCAGTTTGCGATAGCCGTCGATGCAGGCGTCGTCGGTGGCCATCAGTACATGAGAGGTGTACCGCGCGCTGTCATGCACGCCTGCCACTTGCAACACGATCAGCCCGGCACCGCCTTCGGCACGCGCACGGTGATAGGCGATCAACTGCTCGTTGACCAGATTATCAGTGGGCATCGAGGTGTCGTGACCGCTGGACATAATGCGGTTTTTCAGGCGCTTGCCTCGTATCTGCAAGGGTTCGAACAGGTGGGCAAAGGCAGGTGTCGGGTTCGACATGGTGCAGGTACTCCAGTCAGTCTGACGCCGAAAGCTCGGGTCGTTGTTATTATTGCCCTATAGAAATTTACCTTCAGTAAAAAATCAACTGGTTTTTTTACTATGGCGTGCACTAGTTAGGTTTTTACCATGGCGAACATCTGGAGAAACGCTGACTGGAGACTGATCACACACTTGCTGTACAGTCGTTCAGCTCGCAAGTACAACGCGGGCCCCATGATTGAATCCAGGAGCGTGTCGTCATGAATCAGGAAGCCCGTTTTTCTCGCATGGAACCGGAGTTGCGCAAGGCCAATCTGATCGAGGCGACGTTGGTGTGTCTCAAGCGCCATGGCTTCCAGGGCGCTTCAATCCGCAAGATTTCCGCTGAGGCAGGTGTGTCGGTCGGCTTGATCAGCCATCACTATTCCGGCAAGGACGAACTGGTGGCCGAGGCCTACAGGGCGATCACCGGGCGCGTCATGACCCTGCTGCGCGAGTCCATGGAACAGGCGGCGCCCAATGCCCGCGAACGGTTGTCGGCGTTCTTCCGAGGTTCGTTTTCCGCCGAATTGCTCGACCCGCAGCTGATCGATGCCTGGCTGGCATTCTGGGGCGCAGTGAAAACTGCCGAGGTGATCAACCAGGCTCACGATCAGTCCTATGGCGAGTACCGCGGTATCTTGCGCAAAGTGCTGATGGAACTGGCGCTGGAAGAGGGATGGGAGAATTTCGACGCCGATCTCGCCGCGATCGGCCTCAGTGCCTTGCTCGATGGTTTGTGGCTGGAGTCCGGACTCAACGCCGGCACCTTTACCCCGGAGCAGGGTGTCCAGATCTGCGAGGCCTGGGTCGACGGTTTGCAGGCCGGCGGACGGCAGCGTTTTTGTGTGCAGACGAGCAGTTGTTGATCACTTGTTCAACAGTGGATACTCTGGCGCAGATGCAACAAAACATTCTAATAAGAAACACGCCTTCGGGCCTGTGCAGGACACCAAGCAATGACTCCTCGGGTACTGATCGTCGATGACGATCCGCTGATTCGCGAACTCTTGCAGGCCTATCTTTCCCAGGAAGGCTACGAGGTACATTGTGCCGCCACGGCAGAACTGGCCGAAACCTTCCTCGCCAGTCAGACCGTGGACCTGGTCATGCTCGATATCCGTTTGCCCGGCAAGGATGGCTTGACCCTGACCCGGGAGCTGCGGGTGCGTTCGGAGGTGGGGATCATCCTGATCACCGGGCGCAATGACGAAATCGACCGCATCGTCGGCCTCGAATGCGGCGCCGATGACTACGTGATCAAACCCCTCAATCCACGGGAACTGGTGTCCCGGGCGAAAAACCTGATTCGCCGGGTTCGGCATGCGCAATCACCGCAGCCCGTGGCGGCTGTGTCCAAACCGGTCAAACAGTTCGCCGATTGGGCGCTGGATACCGATCGCCGGCGCCTGATCGATCCGACCGGCAGTGAAACCCTGCTGACCCACGGCGAATACCAGTTGCTCAGCGTGTTCCTGCGCAACAGTGGCCACACCCTGAGCCGCGACCAGTTGATGGACCAGATCCGCAACCGCGAATGGGTGCCCAACGACCGCTCCATCGATGTGCTGGTTGGCCGCTTGCGCCGCAAGTTGCACGACGATCCCGCCGAACCGCAGCTGATCATCACCATCCACGGCGCCGGTTACCTGTTCACTGCCAGCCTGGCCGCGTGACGGTTGTGAGGCGACTGCTTTGGCTGATGCTGGCGCTGGTGGCCGACAGTACCCTGGCGGCCGAAAAGGTCCGTTATTGCGATTACCCGGTATACCCGCCGATTTCCTGGAGCGACGGCAAACAGGTTCGGGGCCTGGCGCCAAGCGTGGTGAAAAAGCTGTTCAGTCAATTGGGCTACGAGGTCGAGATCGTGGTGCTGGGCAACTGGAAGCGCTGCCTGCTGGATGCCGCTGAAGGCAGGGTCGACGTGGTGCTGGCCTACAGCAACGCGCAACGAGAACAGAGCATGCTGTTTTCCACAGTGCCGGTGCTGCGCGAAGAAGTGGCCTTGTTCATCAATCGTCAGCACCCGGTGAAATTCGAACGACTGCAAGATCTGGCTAAATACCGTGGCGGCTTGCTGTTCGGTGAAAGCTACGGCGTGGAGTTCGATAGCATGGTCGCGCAAAACAACAACATCGAATGGGTCTCCGACAATCGCCAGAACTTCGGCAAGCTGATTCGCGGGCGCATCGATTTCATTACTCAAGAGCGTCGCACCGGTCAGTTGTACGTCGCCAACCTGCCCGGCGCGCAAGACATCGTTGCCTTGCCCGATGTATTGAGCGTGGACTACCTGCGGGTGGCCGTTTCGCGTCTTTCGCCGCTGGCAACGCATATGCCGCAAATCAATGCGCAACTGCAGCGCATGGTCGATGCCGGTGATATCGATCGTCTGCTCAATGAAAGCGAAGTCACCTACCGCGACATGATTAACCTGCCGGCCAACTCACAATGATCCGCGCCCGCCCCGGTGGACTATTGCGGCGTCTGCTGCTGTTCATTCTGTTGTTCAGCCTGTGCTTCACCGTGCTGGCTAGCAGCGTGCAGCTGTACATCGAATACCGTCGGGAAATGCGCGAGATCGACACGCGCATGGAGTTGATCCGCACCGGTTATCTGGCGAGCCTGGAGCGCAGTCTGTGGGATCTGAACCAGGAGCAGTTGAACGTGCAATTGCGCGGCCTGGTGGGCTTTTCCGACGTGGCGCGGGTGCACCTGACCAGTCCGGACTACGACTTGCTACAAAGCAACCCCAACCCGGTGGGGCCGTTGCGCATCGAGCGTTTTGCCCTGGACTATCAACCGCCATCCGGCCCGTTGCGCCAGCTCGGCGAACTGCAAGTCAGCACTGATCTTGGCGCGGTGTATGAGCGCCTGTACGCCACCGGGTTGACCAGTTTGTTGTGGATGGGCGTATTTCTCTGCGGTTTGGCGGTGGCGCTGTCCGGCTTGTTCTATCGATTGGTCACCCGCCACCTGCGCGTCATGGCCGAATTTGCCCGGCGCATCGCCGCCGGTAAATGGCACGAGCCGTTACGCCTGGACAAGCGGCGCAACGCTCAAGAAGATGAAATCGACACCGTGGCCAACGCCCTGGATGACATGCGCCGGGCGATCCTCATTGATATCGACCGCCGGGAAACCGACCGCCTGGCCTTGCAGGACAATCGCGATGAATTGCTGCGCAGGGTCGAGCGGCGCACCGCCAGTTTGATGCGCGCCAAGGACGAAGCCGAAGCGGCCAACCAGGCCAAGTCGCGGTTTCTGGCGACCATGAGTCACGAGCTGCGCACGCCGCTCAACGGCATTCTCGGCATGGCCGAGTTGTTGCGCGGCGCCAGCTTGAACCAGCAGGACAGCAAGCGCCTGGATGCCTTGCACAAGGCCGGTGAGGGCTTGCTGGCCATCCTTAATGAAGTGCTGTATTTCGCCAAGCTGGAGGAGGGCGCGAGCCTGCCAGAGCCGGTGGATTTCTCGATTCGCCAATTGCTCGACGAAGTGCTGACCCTGGTGGAACCCAAGGCGCTGAACAACGACACGATTCTCACTTGTCGGGTCGATCAGCGGGTGGCCGAACAACACCACGGCGCGGAACAATTTTTGCGGCAGGTCTTGAGCAACCTGTTGGCCAATGCGATCAAGTTCACCGAAGGCGGCGAGGTCAGCGTTGAAGTGGGGTTGCTCGCTCAGGTTGAAGGGCAGAGCGGGCAGCACTTGCGGGTGAGTGTCACCGATGACGGCATCGGCATTGCCCCGGCGATGCAGGCGAAGATTTTCGAGCGCTTCACCCAGGCCAGCGAGGAAGTGGCGCAGCGCTTTGGCGGCACCGGGTTGGGGTTGGCGATCTGTAAACATCTGGTGGAGCACATGGGCGGTTGTATCGGTGTCAGCAGCGAAGTCGGGCACGGCAGTTGTTTCTGGTTCGAACTTCCCCTGCAGCCGGCCAACGATGTCATCAACGTAGCGCCGCTTCCCGAGGTGGGCCCGGCACTGGACATTCTGGTGGTCGAGGATGTGGCGCTTAATCGTGAAGTGGCCGAGGGACTGCTGCTACGGGATGGGCATCAGGTGTGGCTGGCCATCGATGCTCAACAGGCGTTGTTGCAGTGTACGACGCGGACTTTCGATCTGATTCTGTTGGATGTGCATTTGCCGGGGATGAGCGGCGTCGAGCTGTGCTCACAAATCCGTAGCACCGACGGGCCTAATTGCCAGACCCGCATTTTCGCCCTGACCGCCAGCGTACAACCGGCGTTGGTACGCGGTTACCTGGACGCCGGCATGGACGGCATTCTGGCCAAACCGCTGAAGCTGGACAGCCTGCGCCAGGTGCTGGCGGGGCAGACGATCGTCAAAAAACCCTTGGTGGCTGGCGGGACGATGGACTGGGCGTTGCTGCAAACCCATCGCACCTTGCTCGGTGAGCAAAAGGTGCAGGGCCTGCTGGCGTTGCTGCACGACTCGATCCTTCAGCACCGAGAAGCGCTGGACGAGGCTATTGAAGCCGACGATTGCACCGAGGTCGCGCAACTGGCGCACCGCCTGGCCGGCAGCTGCGATTCATTGGGTTTTCGTGGATTGGCCGAGGTATTGCGAAGGCTGGAAACAGCGGCGCTGGGCAACGACGAACCGGCGATCCGTGAGCTGGCGCCGACCGTTCAAGCGCAGATACAACGGGCGCAGCAAACCCTGGAAGATCTGTTGCAGCACAGATGAACAAGCCGCTCTTACAATATCGTTACGATTTGCTACAACTTAGATCGCTGCGTACAACGCGACCTTACATGGCGTTCCAATAATCGACGCAGCCGCTGCAGCGCGGCCTTCGAAGCTTATTGGAGATAATAATAATGAATTGCCGTAAAGCTGGTCCTTCCCCGCGCCATGATCTCCTGTCATGCGCCGCACACCTCACTGACTGCTGAGGTGCCGACATGAACGAAAGCACAGATCGCAAAGGCATCCAATTGACCCGGGCCCTAAAAAGCCGGCACATTTTCATGCTGTCTCTGGGCGGCGTGATCGGCACCGGGCTGTTCATGGGCTCCGGGGTGATCATTAACCAGGGCGGTCCGGTGGGGGCGATTCTGGCGTACCTCGTCGCCGGTTTCCTGATGTACCTGGTGATGGTCTGCCTGGGCGAACTGTCGGTGCACATGCCGGTATCCGGTTCGTTCCAGACCCACGCCACCCAATACATCGGCCCGGCCACCGGGTTCATGATCGGCTGGGTGTACTGGATGAGCTGGGCCACAACGGTCGGCCTGGAATTCACCGCAGCCGGGATGCTGATGACCCGCTGGTTTCCGCAGGTGCCGATCTGGTATTGGTCGGCGCTGTTCGTGGTGGTCCTGTTCGGCCTCAACGCCCTGGCGACCCGCGCCTTCGGTGAGGCGGAATACTGGTTTTCCGGGATCAAGGTCGCGGCGATTCTCGGGTTCATCGTGGTCGGCGTGCTGGTGATCTTTGGCGCGATCCCGCTGAGCAGTGGCGCACCCGCGCCGATGATGAGCAACCTGATCGGCGACTCGTTGTTCCCTCACGGCCTGTCGGCGGTGTTCGCGGTGATGATGACCGTGGTCTACGCCTTCCAGGGCTGCGAGATCATGGGCGTGGCCGCTGGTGAAACCGACCAGCCGGAAAAAAGCATCCCGCGCGCCGTGCGCAACGTGGTGTTCCGGGTGCTGATTTTCTATGTGCTGGCGATTATCGTGCTGTCGGCCATCGTGCCGTGGCAGCAGGCGGGGTTGATGGAAAGTCCATTCGTGCAGGTGTTCGACATGGTCGGCATCCCGTACGCCGCTGACGTGATGAACTTTGTGATCCTCACGGCGATTTTGTCGGTGGGCAACTCCGGCCTTTACGCGTCGACCCGCATCCTCTGGGCCATGTCGAAAACCGGCATGGCGCCCAAAGGCCTGTCGGTGCTGAGCAAACGCGGCGTGCCGTTGCGCGCCCTGAGCATCACCTTGTGTTTTGCCCTGGTGTCGCTGATGACCAGTTTCGTAGCGGCGGACACGCTGTTCATGGTGCTGATGGCGGTGAGTGGCATGTCTGGCACCGTGACCTGGATTGTCATCGCCCTGGCGCAATACAAGTTCCGCAAAGCCTACCTGCGCGATGGCGGCAAACTCAGCGACCTGAAGTACCGCGCCCCGTGGTTCCCGGTGCTGCCATTGATGTGCATCACGCTGTGCTGCTCGTTGTTCGTGTTCCTGGCACTGGACGAAACCCAGCGCCCGTCGCTGTATTGGGGCTTTGGTTTTATTGCGCTGTGTTATGGCGCGTATTTCGTGTTCCACCGCAAGCGCGAGGCGGTGTTGGCGCCGAGTTTGCCGTAAGCCCAAGGCAAAAAACCAAACCCTGTGGGAGCGAGCTTGCTCGCGATGGCGGTGGATCAGTCAGCAGAGATGTTGAATGTGATACCGCTATCGCGAGCAAGCTCGCTCCCACAGTTGTTTTGCGGTGGACCAATGATCAGTGGCGTTCGCAAATGTTGTAGGAGAACACAGCGGTGTAGACAGTTGTTCGAAGTTGTAACAGCCGCACCCACCCCAACTCGCTCTTCAACAAACAAATCAATAAAAACAATACGTTATAGGTTCTTTACACCTGTTACAGCGCATTTCATTTCCGATTGCCGCCTTACTGAACACTCGTTTAGTATGGCCTCAAGTCGCATCACCTCACGCCAAACACAATAATTCGAGGACTCGCATGACTACTCACGATTCGCTGCTCAGTCAGGTGGAAGCAGGCGTCGCCCGGATCACCCTTAATCGCACCGCTCAGCGCAACGCGCTGGACATCCCGACGCTGAAAAGCCTGCACGCCTTGCTCGACACGTACAACGCCGACCCTGCGGTGCGCGTTGTGGTGCTGACCGGCAGCGGACGCAGTTTCTGTTCCGGTGCCGATCTGGACGAATGGGCCGCCGCCGAAGCCCGTGGCGCGCTGGAAAGCTACGGCTGGACCGAAACCGCCCACGCCCTGATGACCCGTCTGTACAGCCTGGAAAAGCCTACCGTGGCCGCAATCAACGGCACCGCCGTCGGCGGGGGCATGGACCTGACCCTGTGCTGCGACTTGCGTATCGCCGCACAGTCGGCACGGTTCAAGGCCGGCTACACCAGCATGGCCTACTCGCCGGACGCCGGCGCCAGTTGGCACCTGCCACGGCTGATCGGCGCCGAGCAGGCCAAGCGTCTGTTGTTCCTCGACGAATTGTGGGGCGCCGACCGTGCCCTGGCCGCCGGCCTGGTCAGCGAAGTCTGCCCTGACGATCAACTGCAAACCGTCACCAGCGAACTCGCCACACGCTTGGCCGCAGGGCCGACCTTTGCCTTTGCCCAGACCAAAAAACTCATGCGCGAAGGCGCCGACCGTAGCTTGCCCGAGCAACTGCAAGCGGAACTGGCCGCCGGCCTGTTGTGCGGTCGCAGCGAAGACGGCAACGAAGCCCTGCGCGCGGCCCTGGAAAAACGCCCGGCACGCTTTATCGGCCGTTGAGCCTCGGCACACCTCTATCAGCACACGAACAACAGGTAGCACCATGAATTTCCAACTTACCCAAGAACAAGAAATGTTGGTGGACGCAGTACGCAGTTTCGTCGCCAAGGAACTGCTGCCCTATGAAGATGAAGTCGATCGCGCCGACGAAGTCTCACCGGAGCTGGCGGCGCAGATTCGCGGCAAGGCGATCGCCGCCGGTTTCTACGCCTTCAACATGCCGGAAGAAGTCGGCGGTGGTGGTCTGGATTACCTGTCCCAGGCGCTGATCGAGCGTGAGCTTTCCAAGGTGTCCTGGGCGCTGCATGTCTTCGTTGCGCGGCCATCGAAAATTCTCATGGCCTGCACCGGCGATCAGATCGACGACTACCTGTTGCCGTGCATCCAGGGCGAGAAGATCGACTGCTTCGCATTGACCGAACCGGGCGCCGGTTCCGATGCCAATGCAATCCAGACCCGTGCCGTGCGTGACGGTGACGACTTTGTTCTCAACGGCAGCAAACACTTCATCAGCCACGCCGGCCACGCCGACTTCGCTATTGTCTTCGCTGTCACCGACACCTACGAACACAACGGCCGCAAGCGCAACGCCGTGACCTCGTTCCTGGTCGACCGCGACACTCCGGGCATGACCATTCGCCGTGGCCCCAAGTGCGTGAGCAACCGTGGTTATCACACCTTCGAAATGTTCTTCGACGACTGCCGTGTCCCGGCCTCCAAAGTGTTGGGCGAAGTCGGCAAAGGCTGGGAAGTGGCCAACGCCTGGCTGACTGCCGGCCGGGTAATGGTCGCCGCCAACTGCGTCGGTCAGGCGCAACGAGCGCTGGACGTGTCGCTGCAATGGGCGGCGGATCGCAAGCAATTCGGCCAGCCGATCGGCACCTATCAAGGGGTGTCGTTCAAACTGGCGGATATGGCCACGCAGATCCGCGCAGCGGAACTGCTGACCCTGCATACCGCCTGGAAAATGGACCAGGACACCATGACCGATGGCGACGCCGGCATGGCCAAGCTGTTTGCCAGCGAAGTGCTGGGGCGCGCGGCCGATGAGGCGGTGCAGATTTTTGGCGGCATGGGCCTGATGGACGAAGGTCCGGTGGAACGTATCTGGCGTAATGCGCGGATCGAACGGATCTGGGAAGGCACCTCGGAAATCCAGCGCCACATCATTTCCCGCGAGCTGCTGCGGCCACTGCTGCGCTGATCGCCCCGGAGAACTCCCATGTCGCCAACGATTCGTGACAACCTCAAACGCATGCTCGCCCCGCGCCACGTGGCGTTTGTCGGTGGCCGCAGCATGGCCCGCGCGCTCAAGAGCTGTGCCGACGGCGGTTACCCAGGGCAAATGTGGCTGGTCAATCCGCAGCACGACAGCCTTGAAGGCGTACCCTGCTTGCGCAGCATTGCCGACTTGCCGTGCGGCCCGGACGCGGTGTTTATCGCGACCAACCGTGAACTGACCCTGACCTGCGTCGCCGAACTCGCCGCCGTCGGTACGGGTGGCGCGATCTGCTACGCCTCGGGTTTTGCCGAGACCGGCGCCGAAGGCCAGGCCCTGCAACAACAACTGCTCGAAGCCGCTGGCGACATGGCGTTGCTCGGCCCCAACTGCTACGGCCTGCTCGACTACCTGCACAGCTCCGCGTTGTGGCCGGTGGCCCACGGCGGCAAAGCGGTGGAGAAGGGCGTGGCCGTCCTGACCCAGAGCGGCAACTTCGCCTACAACCTGTCCATGAGTGACCGCTCGCTGCCGGTGGCCTACATGGCCTCGGTCGGCAATCAGGCGCAACTGGGCGTGGCCGAATTGATGGACGTGTTGCTCGATGAGCCACGGGTCACCGCCATCGGCCTGCATATGGAAGGCTTGAAAAACGTACCGGGTTTCGCCCGCGCCGCGCACAAGGCACTGGAGAAGGGCATTCCGATCATTGCTCTGAAAACCGGCGTGTCGCAGATCGGCGCCGAACTGGCCCTGAGTCACACCAGTTCGTTGTCCGGTTCCGATGCGCTGTACGACGCTTTGTTCGCAAGGCTCGGAGTGATTCGCGTCAGTGGTCCGGTGAGTTTTGTCGAAACCCTGAAAGCCGCGGCCTGCGGCAACCTGCCAGCGGGCAACAGCCTGATCGCGCTGGCCTGTTCCGGTGGCGACGCCGGGTTGATTGCCGACTACTCCGAACGCAATGAATTGAGCCTGCCAAAACTCGACGAAGAACAAGTCGGCGAGCTGGCCCAGGTACTGCCGAGCTACGCCAACCTGGTCAACCCGCTGGACTTCACCACGGCGATCTGGGGCGACGGCGAAGCCTTGAACCGCATGCTCGACAGCGCTCTGCGCACTGAAGCGGATGCGGCGATGCTGGTGCTCGATTACCCGGCGCAATTTACCGGCGAGCGCAAGGAATGTGACCTGCTGCTGGATCTGTACTGCGAGGCGCTGGTGCGTCACGGCAAGACCGGTTTTGTCACCTCGGCCTTCCCCGAGTTGCTGCCGGCTCATGCCCGCGAGCGTTTGCACGTGCAAGGTGTGGCGGCGTTGCAGGGTGTCGAAGACGGTTTGGCGGCCTGGGGCCGTATCGCCGGTTATCAGCGCAATCGTCAGGCGTTGCTGGCATTGGGCGAATCGGCTCTGGTGCCACTCTGTCCGCAGGCGCTGGAAGGTGAAGGGCAGTTGCTCAATGAATGGGATTCCAAGCAGGCCCTGCGCGAGTTTGGCCTGCCGACGCCCAACGGTGTACTGAGCACGCCAGACAAAGCACTGAAGGCCGCCGAAGCGTTGGGCTATCCATTGGTGCTCAAAGCGGTCAGCGCGCAGTTGCCGCACAAGACCGAAGCCGGTGCCGTGGCACTGAACCTCAAGGATGGTGCCGCGTTAAGCGCTGCCCTGGAAAAAATGCGCGCCAGCGTCGCCGCTTACGCGCCTGGCGTGCCTTTCGATCAGTTGCTGCTGGAACCGATGGCCAAGCCGCCGCTGGCGGAGCTGATTGTCGGCATCAAGCGCGAAAACGATTTCGGCCTGGCTTTGGTGATTGGCGCCGGCGGCATTCTGGTGGAGTTGCTCAAGGACAGTCGCAGCCTGTTGCTGCCGACCACCGACGGGGCGATTCGCCAGGCCTTGCTGAGCCTGCGTAGCGCCGCATTGCTGCAAGGTTTTCGGGGTCGCGAAGCGGCGGATCTGGACGCCTTGGTGGCGGCGATCGGTGCGGTAGCCGAATACGCCTGCGAGAACGCCGGACAATTGCTGGAACTTGATGTGAACCCATTGTTGGTCGGCGCCGATGGCACGACTGCGGTCGATGCGTTGATTCGCATCGCACATGCGTGAGGACCTGAACATGCAAAGCAAAACCTTGACAGGTGGCCAGGCGCTGGTGCGTCTGCTGGCCAACTACGGTGTCGACACTGTGTTCGGCATTCCCGGTGTACACACCCTGGAGCTGTATCGCGGCTTGCCCGGCAGCGGCATTCGCCACGTATTGACCCGCCATGAGCAGGGCGCCAGTTTCATGGCCGACGGCTATGCGCGAGTGAGCGGCAAACCCGGCGTGTGCTTCATCATTACCGGCCCCGGCGTGACCAACGCCGCCACCGGCATCGGCCAGGCCTACGCCGATTCGATTCCGATGCTGGTGATTTCCAGCGTCAACCACAGCGCCAGCCTCGGCAAGGGCTGGGGTTGCCTGCACGAAACCCAGGATCAGCGTGCGATGACCGCGCCAATCACCGCGTTCTCGGCGGTGGCGTTGACCACCGAAGACTTGCCGGAACTGATCGCCCGCGCTTATGCGGTGTTCGACAGTGAGCGTCCGCGCCCGGTGCACATTTCGGTGCCGCTGGATGTGCTGTCGGCACCGATTGCCCGCGACTGGAGCAACGACGTCGTGCGTCGTCCGGGTCGCGGCACGCCAGCTGCCACTGTGCTGGACGAAGCGGTAGCCAAGCTGCATGGCGCGAAACGGCCGATGATCATCGCGGGCGGCGGCGCATTGAATGCCGCATCGCAGTTGCAAGAACTCAGCACCCGCCTGGCCGCGCCGCTGTTCACCAGTGTCGCCGGTAAAGGCCTGCTGCCACCGGACGCACCGCTCAATGCCGGTTCGTCGCTGTGCGTGGAACCGGGCTGGAACCTGATCGCCGAGGCCGATGTGGTGCTGGCGGTCGGCACCGAAATGGCCGACACCGATTTCTGGCGCGAACGCCTGCCGCTCAATGCCCAATTGCTGCGGGTGGACATCGATCCGCGCAAGTTCAACGATTTCTATCCGAGCGCCGTGGCGTTGCACGGTGATTCGCAACAGACTCTGGCGGCGCTGCTGGAACGCCTGTCGCCTGACGAGCGTGATGCCAGCGCGGCGATTGCCTCGGTAGCGGCGCTGCGTGAGGCAGTGAAAAACGGTCACGGTCCGTTGCAGTCGATCCATCAGGCGATTCTGCAGCGCATTGCTGCCGAACTGCCGGCCAACGCTTTCATCAGCACCGACATGACCCAGCTGGCCTACACCGGCAACTACGCCTTCGATTCACTGGCGCCACGCAGTTGGTTGCACCCGACCGGTTACGGCACCTTGGGTTACGGCTTGCCCGCCGGCATCGGCGCCAAGTTTGGTGCGCCGCAACGTCCGGGGCTGGTGCTGGTGGGTGACGGCGGTTTCCTCTACACCGCGCAGGAACTGGCGACGGCGGTCGAGGAACTGGACAGCCCGCTGGTGGTGTTGCTGTGGAATAACGACGCCTTGGGGCAGATCCGCGACGACATGCTCGGCCTGGACATCGAACCGATCGGCGTGCTGCCGCGCAACCCGGACTTCGCCGCCCTCGGTCGCGCTTTCGGTTGCACCGTGAACCAACCGCAAAGCCTGGCCGAGTTGCAAACTGATCTGCGCCACGGTTTCAAACGAAACGGTGTGACCCTGATCGAACTCAAGCATGCCTGTGCGAACTGATTTTCACCTTTGTTGGGCGGGGCTTTTTTAAAGGGGCTTCTTTTGAGGGACTTCTTTTGAGGAAACAGGACCATGCGCTTTTCCGATCTGACTCAACGTATCGCCGGTGACGGCGCTGCCGCCTGGGATATTCATTACCGCGCACTGGCAATGCGCGAGCAGGGCAAAGACATCTTGCTGCTGTCGGTGGGCGACCCGGACTTCGATACGCCGCCGCCCATCGTGCAGGGTGCCATCGACAGTTTGTTGTCCGGCAATACTCACTACGCCGAGGTGCGTGGCAAGCGCGCCTTGCGTGAAGCCATCGCCAAACGCCACGGGCAACGCAGTGGGCAACGGGTGACGGCGGACGAGGTCACGGTGCTGGCCGGCGCGCAGTGCGCACTGTTCAGTGTGGCCCAGTGCGTGCTCAATCCGGGTGATGAAGTGATCGTCGCCGAACCGATGTACGTCACCTACGAAGCGGTGTTCGGTGCCTGCGGCGCCGTAGTGGTGCCCGTGCCGGTGCGTTCGGAAAACGGTTTTCGCGTGCTGCCCGAAGACGTCGCCAGCCGTATCACCCCGCGTACCCGCGCCCTGGTGCTGAACAGCCCGCACAACCCATCGGGGGCGAGCCTGCCGCGCAGCACCTGGCAGGCCCTGGCCGAATTGTGCATTGCCCACGACCTGTGGCTGATTTCCGATGAGGTTTACAGCGAGCTGCTGTTTGAAGGCGAACACGTCAGCCCGGCGAGTTTGCCGGGCATGGCCGAACGCACCGCGACGCTCAACAGCCTGTCGAAATCCCACGCCATGACCGGCTGGCGCGTCGGCTGGGTGGTGGCGCCATCCTCGTTGTCCGCGCATCTGGACAACCTGGCGCTGTGCATGCTCTACGGTTCGCCCGATTTCATCCAGGACGCCGCCGTGGTGGCGCTGGAAAGCCAGCTGCCGGAACTGGACGCCATGCGCGAAGCCTATCGCCAACGTCGCGATCTGGTCTGCGAAAGCCTGGGCGACTGCCCCGGCGTGCGCGCCTTGAAACCCGATGGCGGGATGTTCGTGATGGTCGATATCCGCGAAACCGGGCTCAGCGCCCAAGCGTTCGCTGATCGTTTGCTCGATCGCCATGGCGTCTCGGTCCTGGCCGGCGAAGCCTTCGGTCCGAGCGCGGCCGGTCACATCCGAATCGGGTTGGTGGTGGGGGCCGCGCCATTGCGTGATGCCTGCCAGCGCATCGCCCGTTGTGCTCACGAATTGATGGAGGTTCAGGTCCATGCTTAATCACCAATCACTGTTCATTGACGGACGCTGGCAAACCCCGTCCGGGCAAGGCGTCGCCGAGGTGATCAACCCGGCCACCGAGGAAGTCGCCGGCAGCGTGCCGCTGGGCGATGAACGCGATGTCGACCTCGCTGTGGCGGCGGCGCGCAAGGCCTTCGGACCCTGGTCACGCACGCCATCGAGCGTGCGCGCCGGGTACATCCGTGCACTATCCGAACAACTGCAAACTCGTGCCGACGAAATGGCGGCGGTGATCACCACCGAACTGGGCATGCCGGTGCAATGGAGCCGTTCGGTACAAGTGGACGGGCCGATCATCGGCCTGGAGCAGTACGTCGAACTCGCCGGTTTGATGGACGAAGTGCGCGAGGTCGGCAACTCGCTGGTGATCCGCGAAGCGGTAGGCGTCTGCGCGTTCATCAACCCGTGGAACTATCCGCTGCACCAACTGATCGGCAAGCTCGGCCCGGCACTGGCCGCCGGTTGCACGGTGGTGGTAAAGCCAAGTCAGGAAACCCCGCTGCATGCGTTTTTGCTGGCGCAGATGATCGAGGATATCGGCTTGCCCGCCGGTGTATTCAACCTGGTCAGCGGGCCGGGCGCGAAGGTCGGCGAAGCGCTGGCCAAACACCCGGACGTGGACATGGTGTCGTTCACCGGTTCCACCGGCGCGGGTGTGCGCGTTGCGCAAGCGGCGGCGCCTTCGGTGAAACGGGTATGCCTGGAACTCGGTGGCAAGTCGGCGCTGCTGATCGCCGAGGATGCGGATCTGGACGCCGCCGTGCGCTACGGCGTGCAGGACGTGATGATCAACTCAGGGCAAACCTGCACCGCGTTGACCCGCATGCTGCTGCCCGCCAGCCGTTATGCCGAAGCGGTTGAAATTGCGTTGGAGGAAACCCTGAGTCTGCGCATGGGCGATCCGCTCGATCCGCAGAGCTTCCTTGGCCCGATGTGTTCGGCGGGGCAACGGCGCACCGTGCTCGATTACATCAAGGTCGGTCAGGAGGAAGGCGCGCGTCTGTTGTGCGGGGGCGATTCGACGCAGGCGTTCGAGCGTGGCTATTACGTCAGCCCGACACTGTTCGCGGACGTCGACAACAGCATGCGCATCGCTCAGGAAGAGATCTTCGGCCCGGTGCTGTGCCTGATCCCCTATGCCGATGAGGCGCAGGCGATCCAGATCGCCAACGACTCGCCATTCGGCCTGTCCAGCGGCGTCTGGGCCGGCAGCACCGAGCGTGCCTTGCAACTGGGGCGACAATTGCGGGCGGGCCAGTGTTTTCTCAATGGTGCGGCGTTCAACTATCAGGCGCCGTTCGGGGGCTACAAACAATCCGGCAACGGACGTGAATGGGGGGAAGAAGGGCTAAACGAATTCGTCGAAATGAAGGCGATCCAGGTGTGACGGGTGGCGATTTGAACGATTTACGCACCGGGCCATGGCCCGGTGCCTTGCGTGGTTTTAAAGGGCTATTTCATTAGCTTTCGATCAGGGGTAATGCAATGAGCGATAACAAAAACAAGATTACTCAAGCGAACCAGGAATCAAGTTTCCCGCGCCGGGATTTTCTTATAGGGAGCTTGAAGTACAGCGCAACCGCCGCTGCGGTGGCCGGGGCGTTCTCCATGGGCCTGCCGTTGGGTGCCTTCGCCGAGGATGCAACACCAAAACCCGGTGGTGTGTTGCGGCTTGGCTTGGCCGGTGGCAGCACAACCGACTCGAAAGACCCCGGCTCCTGGGTCGATACCTTCACCTTTGTCGGTTTCTCGGCGATCTATAACACCCTGACCGAAATTGCTGTCGACGGCACGGCGATTCCCGAACTGGCCGAAAGCTGGATGTCGACCCCGGACGCACGCGTCTGGACCTTCAAATTGCGCCAGGGTGTGACCTTCCACAACGGCAAGACCCTGACCGCCGACGACGTGGTCGCCTCGATCCAGCATCACCTCGGGGATAAATCCAGCTCGGCGGCCAAAACCGTGTTGGGCGATGTGGCCAAGGTCAGCGCCAACGGCAGCGACAGCGTGGTGTTCGAACTGCATTCGGGCAACGCTGACTTCACCTACGTGGTCGCCGATTACCATCTGGTGATCATGCCGAGCAAGGACGGGGTGCCAGTCTGGCAGGCCGGTGTCGGCACCGGCGGTTATCGCCTCAAGGACTTCGAACCGGGCGTGCGCATGACTCTGGAACGCAGTCCGGACTACTGGAAACCGGGCCGCGCGCACTTCGCCAGCGCCGAACTGATCGGGATCGCCGATGGCGCCGCGCGAATCAATGCGTTGGTCACCGGGCAAGTGGACGTGATCAACAAGGTCGACCTGAAAACCGTGGCGCTGCTCAAGCGCAATCCGAACCTGGTCATCGAAGAAACCAAGGGCGCCCAGCACTACACCTTCCCGATGCTCACTGACAGCCAGGTGTTCCAGAACAACGACGTGCGCATGGCGATGAAGCACGCGATCAACCGCGAAACCCTGCTCGCTTCGGTGCTGTACGGTTACGGTCTGGTGGGCAACGATCACCCGATCCAGCCGGGCAGCCGCTTCATCAACACTGCGCTGGAGCAACGCAGCTACGATCCGGACAAGTCGCGTTTCTACCTGAAAAAGGCCGGCCTGGATTCGCTCAAGGTGCGCCTGCAAGCCTCCGATGCGGCGTACACCGGCGCTGTCGATGCCTCGGTGCTGTTCAAGGAGCAGGCACGTGCGGCGGGGATCGACATCGATGTGGTGCGCGAGCCCGCCGACGGTTATTTCTCCAATGTCTGGATGAAGCAGCCCTTCACCACCTCGTTCTGGTACAGCAGCCTGACCGCCGACCGCATGTTCAGCATTGGCTACGCCAAGGGCGCGGCCTGGAACGAAACCCATTGGGACAACCCGCGTTTCAACCAATTGCTCAACGCCGCACGGGGCGAGATGAACGACCCGCTACGCCGCGAGATGTACAACGAAATGCAGGCGCTTTGCCGCGATGACGGCGGGGCGATCGTGCCACTGTTTGCCAGCTCCGTGGCGGCCCGTTCCAACCGCGTCAGTCACGGCGGGCAGACTGCGCCGTATGGCGAGCTGGATGGTTTGCGCGTGATCGAACGGTGGTGGCAGGCGTAATCGGGATAGTCAAAACACTGAAGATCAATTGTGGGAGCGAGCCTGCTCGCGAATGCGGTGTGTCAAACAACATCAATGTTGACTGAGATGACGCATTCGCGAGCAGGCTCGCTCCCACAGTAGTTGTGATGGTCTTCACCAGCGTGCCCATTTCAAGGAACTGCACGATGAAGAGTATTTTCAAGCTGCTGTTGCAGCGTTTGGCATTGGGGCTGTTGTCGCTGTTTGCGGTGTCAGTGATCATTTTTCTCGCGGTCGGCATGCTGCCGGGCGACATCGCCCAAGCCATGCTCGGCCAGTCCGCCACTGCGCAAACCGTGTCGGCGTTCCGTGCGCAACTGGGTCTGGACCTGCCGCCGCTGACCCGTTTCGGGCACTGGATCTGGAACCTGCTGCAAGGTGACCTCGGCGCGTCGCTGGCCAACCAGCGGCCGATCGCCGAACTGGTCGGCACACGCCTGGGCAACACTTTCAGCCTGGCGTTGCTGGCGGCGCTGGTGTCGGTGCCGCTGGCCTTGATGTTGGGGATGCTCGCGGCGTTGTATCGCAACAGCTGGTTCGACCGTTTGCTCAATACCTCGGCCCTGAGCGCGGTGTCGTTCCCCGAGTTCTTCGTCGCCTACCTCCTGATCCTGGTGTTCGCGGTGAAGCTCAACTGGTTTCCGAGCATTTCCAACCTGTCGCCGGATGCCTCCCTCGGCACGGTACTGGAACGTTCAGTACTGCCGGTCGCCACCCTGAGCCTGGTGGTGATCGCGCAGATGATGCGCATGACTCGCGCCTCGCTGATCAACCTGCTGGCCAGCCCGTACATCGAAATGGCCCGGCTCAAGGGCATCAGCCAGTCGCGGATCATCTTCCGTCATGCCTTGCCCAATGCCCTGGCACCGATCGTCAATGTGGTGGCACTGAACCTGGCGTACCTGGTGGTCGGTGTGGTGGTGGTCGAAGTGGTGTTTGTTTATCCCGGACTCGGCCAGTTGCTGGTGGACTCGGTGGCCAAGCGCGATATCCCGGTGGTGCAGGCCTGCAGCCTGATCTTCGCCGCGACGTACATCCTGCTCAATACCAGCGCCGATGTACTGTCCATCGCCAGCAACCCACGCCTGATGCATCCGAAGGGGTAAGCCATGAGCCTGTTCAAACAATTAGTGCAAGCGCCGCTGAGCGCGAAATTCGGCCTATTGGTGATCGTGGTCTACATCCTGGTGGCTTTGCTTGCGCCGGTATTGGCGCCGTTCGGCGAAACCCAAGTGGTGGGCGAGGGCTTCGCGCCGTGGGGTGGGCAGTTCCTGTTGGGCACCGATAATCTGGGGCGAGACATGTTCAGCCGCCTGGTCTACGGCGCACGCAACACCTTGGGCATTGCCTTCCTGACCACGGTGCTGGCGTTTTTGCTCGGTGGCCTCGGCGGGTTGATCGCGGCAATCAAGGGCGGCGCGATTGATCAGGGTTTGTCGCGGGTGGTGGATATCCTGATGGCCATTCCGCAACTGATTTTTGCCTTGCTGATCCTCAGCGTGGTCGGCACCACGGCGACTTCGCTGGTGTTGGTGATTGCGCTGCTGGATGCGACCCGGGTGTTTCGTCTCTCGAGGGCGGTGGCGATGAACGTGGTGGTGCAGGATTTCGTCGAAGCCGCGCGCCTGCGGGGTGAAGGCCTGTGGTGGCTGGTCACCCGCGAAGTGCTGCCAAACGCAGCGGCGCCGTTGATTGCCGAATTCGGCCTGCGGTTCTGCTTCGTGTTCCTGTTCATCAGTGCGCTGTCGTTCCTCGGCCTGGGCATTCAACCGCCCACCGCCGACTGGGGCAGCATGGTGCGCGACAACGCCGTGCTGATCACCTTTGGCGACATCAGCCCGTTGCTGCCCGCCCTGGCCGTGGCGTTGATCACGGTCAGCGTCAATTTCGTCGTCGACTGGATGCTGCACAAATCCAGCGGCCTCAAGGAATGCTGAGCATGACGACATCCAAACCTTTGCTGGAAATCCGCGACCTGCACATCGAAGGTCACTACGAAGACGCCTGGCATCCGCTGATCAAGGGCATTGACCTGACCCTGCTACGGGGCGAAGTGCTGGGACTGATCGGTGAGTCTGGCGCGGGCAAGTCGACTCTCGGCCTGTCGGCCATGGGCTACACCCGCGATGGCTGCCGGATCACTGGCGGTTCGGTGCATTTCGACGGTTTCGACCTGCTCAAGGCCAAACCCGAAGCCCTGCGCAAATTACGCGGCTTGCGCATTGCCTACGTTGCGCAGAGCGCGGCGGCCTCGTTCAACCCGGCCCATCGGCTGATTGATCAGCACGTGGAAACCGCGGTGAAAAACGGCGGCATGAGCCGGGCCCAGGCCATGAGTGAAGCGGTGGAACTGTATCGAGTGCTGCGCCTGCCCAATCCCGAGCAGATTGGCCAGCGTTACCCGCATCAGGTGTCGGGTGGCCAGTTGCAGCGGGTCATGACCGCGATGGCCATGGCCTGTCATCCGGACCTGATTATCTTCGACGAGCCGACCACCGCGCTGGACGTCACCACCCAGATCGAAGTGCTGGCGGCGATTCGCGATGCCGTGAAAACCTACGGCAGCGCGGCGATCTACATCAGCCACGACCTGGCGGTGGTGGCGCAGATGGCCGACCGCATCATGGTGCTGCGCCACGGCAAACTGGTGGAAGAGGCCGAAACCCGCAAGATGCTCCGCGACCCGCAGGAGGACTACACAAAGTCATTGTGGGCGGTGCGCAGTTTTCGCACGGAACCCAAGGCATGCCCGCAGCAGGAAAAACCACTGCTGGAATTGCGCGACAGCTGCGCCAGCTACGGTCATCAACCGGTGCTGCACGATGTTTCGTTGAAGCTCTACCGTGGCCAGACATTGGCGGTGATCGGCGAGTCCGGCAGCGGTAAAAGTTCGACGGCGCGTCTGATCACCGGTTTGCTGCCGCCGACGGCCGGCCAGGTGCTGTATGACGGCGAGCCACAGCCAGCGGACTTTCGTCAGCGCAGCAAGGAGCAACTGCGGCGCATCCAGATGATCTACCAGATCCCCGATACGGCGCTCAATCCACGCCAGCGCATCGTCGACATTATCGGCCGTCCGCTGACGTTCTATCTGGGGCTCAAGGGCAAGGCCATGCGGGCGCGTGTCGCCGAGCTGCTGGAAATGATCGAACTGGACCCGGCGACGTTCATGGAGCGTCAACCCCGTGAACTGTCCGGAGGCCAGAAACAGCGGGTCTGCATCGCCCGGGCGCTGGCGGCCGATCCACAGCTGATCATTTGCGACGAAGTCACCTCGGCACTGGATCAGCTGGTGGCCGAAGGCGTGCTCAAGTTGCTCAACCGTATTCAACAGCAACTGGGCGTCGCCTACCTGTTCATCACCCACGATGTCGCCACCGTGCGCGCGATTGCCGATGAGGTGCTGGTGATGCAACGGGGCAGGGTGGTGGACCACGGTTCGCGCAGCGCGATCTTCACCCCGCCGCACCAGAACTACACCGGGCTGCTGTTCTCATCGGAACCGCAAATGGACCCCGACTGGCTCGACCGCTTGCTGGCCAGTCGCGCCGCCACGAATTCAAACCCTACGCTGGAAAAAGTCTAAGGAATCGCCATGAAAGTACTGATCGTCCACGCTCATCCCGAGCCAAAATCCTTCACCGCGGCCCTGCGTGATCAGGCTGTCGCCACCCTTGAAGCCCAGGGCCATGAGGTGCAGGTCAGTGACCTGTACAAGATGAACTGGAACCCGGTGGCCAGCGCCGACGACTTCTCGTCGCGGGAAAATCCCGAGTACCTGGTGTATGCGCTTGAGCAACGTTTGGGCGTGAAAAGCCAATCGTTGGCGGCGGATATCCACGCTGAACTGGACAAACTGTTGTGGGCCGACCTGTTGATCCTCAACTTCCCGATTTTCTGGTTCTCCGCCCCGGCCATGCTCAAGGGCTGGATCGACCGGGTGCTGGTGTCCGGCATCTGCTACGGCGGCAAGCGCTTCTACGATCAGGGTGGCATGAGCGGCAAGACGGCGCTGGTCACCGTCACCTTGGGCGGTCGCGACCACATGTTCGGCGACGACGCTATTCACGGTCCGCTGGAGGACATGCTGCGGCCGATCCTGCGCGGCACCCTGGCGTACGTCGGTTTTGATGTGCTGGAACCTTTTGTCGCCTGGCATGTGCCGTACATCAGCGACGAGGCGCGCAAAGACTTCCTTTTGGACTATGCCAAGCGCCTGGAACACCTGAATGACGAGCAACCCTTGGTGTTTCCGAAGCTGTCACAGTTCGATGAAAAGCTCTATCCACTACAAAAACTGGCCACTGGCGATGCCTGATTAACACCACAAACCCCTTGTGGGAGCGGGCTTGCCCGCGAAAGCGTCGGCACTATCAGTATTGATGTTGGCTGACCCACCGCAATCGCGGGCAAGCCTTGCTGGCGGGAGCGAGCCTGCTCGCGAAAACGTCGGCACTATTAATCAACCCGCTACGCAAAAACGCCACGACTGTCGTAAAAACGACCTGTTTACGCTGAACGCGAAGCCTGAGAATTTTTCTGTTGAACGAGTGTTCAGCTTGGTCTATGTTCGTTTCACATCTCTCTCCCGGTTGGTTGCGGGCTTGCGTTTCTTCACTTTGAACGAGGCACTGGCATGCGGTTTTCACCCTTTGTTGAGCGAATCTCAGGGCAAGGCGTTGCTGCCTGGGATATTCATTACGCCGCGTTTGAAGCACGACGCCGTGGCGAGGATGTCATCATTCTTAGCGTCGGTGATCCGGATTTCCCCACGCCCGACTTCATCACCGATGCCGCCATCCAGGCCCTGCGTGAAGGTGACACTCACTACACCGAAATCGCCGGTCGCATGGCCTTGCGCGAAGCCATCGCCGCGCGTTATGGCAAGCTGTTCGATCGTGCGTTGCAAGCGTCAAACGTCATCGTCGCGGCCGGGGCGCAAAACGCACTGTTTGCAGCTTCGATGTGCCTGCTCACTGCCGGCGATGAGGTCATCGCCCTCGATCCGATGTACGTGACCTACGAAGCAACGCTCAAGGCCTCCGGCGCCACGCTGGTGCGGGTGGCCTGCTCGGCGGATGATGATTTTCGCGTCGATGCCGCCATGCTGGCCAAGGCAATCACCCCGAAGACCCGGGCCATGTTCTTCTCCAACCCGAACAATCCCACGGGCGTGGTGATGAACCGCGAAGAGCTGCAAGCTATCGCCGACCTTGCCATAGCCAATGACCTGTGGGTCGTGGTCGACGAAGTCTATGAAAGCCTGACGTTCGAGCGCGACCATCTGAGCCTGGCGGCGTTGCCCGGCATGGCCGAGCGTTGCGTGGTGATTGGCAGTCTGTCGAAATCCCACGCCATGACCGGCTGGCGCATTGGCTGGATCGTCGCCAATCAGGCATTGGTCGCGCATGCCGAAACCCTGGTGTTGAGCATGTTGTACGGTTTGCCGGGGTTTGCCATGGAGGCCGCGCTCAAGGCCGTGCAGGCCCATGAAGAAGTGACTCACGGCATGCGCGATATCTATCGTCGTCGACGTGATCTGGTGATGGCAGGTCTATCGGATTGCCCGGGGATTTCAGTGCTCAAACCCGATGCCGGCATGTTTGTGCTGATTGATGTGCGCGGCACCGGTCTGACCTCGCTGGAGTTCGCCTGGCGGCTGTTGCGCGAGGCGCGCGTCTCGGTGCTGGACGCTGCCGCCTTCGGCGAACCCGCACAAGGTTTTGTGCGCCTTTCGTTCACCCTCGGTGAAGAGCGGCTGGCCGAGGCCTGTCAGCGTATCCGTGATTTCATCCTGGTGCTCAACGGCGAAGCGCCACGGCCCGTCATTGCACGCGTGACCCGTGAAGCCGTGGCGGCGCCCGTTGCGGCCCGGACCATGATCGAGGTCGAGCAACTGCACAAACGCTTTGGCAATATCGAGGTGCTCAAGGGCGTGTCCCTGACCGCCCGCGAAGGTGAGGTGATCTCGCTGATCGGCGCCAGCGGTTCGGGTAAAAGTACCTTGCTGCGCTGCATCAACATGCTCGAAGTGCCGGACCAGGGGCGCATTCTGGTGGACGGCGAAAGCATCCACCTCAACCAAACCCGCCCCGGCCTGCCGCTGGTGTCCGACGCCAAGCAGCTTGTGCGCATAAGGTCGAGCCTGGGCATGGTGTTCCAGAACTTTAACCTCTGGCCCCATCGCACGGTGCTGGAGAACCTTATCGAAGCGCCGACCCAAGTCCTGCGTGAAAGCCGTGCCGAAGCCACTGAACGGGCCGAAGCCTTGCTCGAACGTGTCGGGCTTGCAGCCAAGCGTAACGAGTACCCGGCGTTCCTTTCCGGGGGACAGCAACAACGGGTGGCCATCGCCCGTGCCTTGGCCATGCGGCCCAAGGTCATGCTGTTCGATGAACCCACCTCGGCACTCGACCCGGAACTGGTCGGCGAAGTGCTGCGGGTGATCCGCTCTCTCGCCGAAGAAGGCCGGACCATGATCCTGGTGACCCATGAAATGGCCTTCGCACGTGATGTCTCTTCCAAAGTTGCCTTTTTGCATCAAGGGCTGATCGAGGAAACCGGTTCGCCGGATGAAGTGTTCGTACACCCACGCAGCGAACGTTGCCGACAGTTCGTCAACGCTCATCAGACTCGCTAATCCATCATAAAAAGACGGGAAAAAAATCATGGGGAATCGACGATTTGCAAACTGGTTTACCGGCGTGGCCTGCGTATTGCTGGCCAGCATGAGCGCGGCACAGGCTCAGCCGATCAGGTTCGCGGTGGCGGCCGAACCCTATCCGCCGTACACCGAGAAACAGGCCAACGGTGAGTGGAAGGGCTTTGAGGTCGACCTGATCCACAAGCTGTGCAGTGAAATGAAAGCCGAGTGCGAGATCAAGGAAGTGGCATGGGATGGGATCATTCCATCGCTGCTGGCGAAGAAGATCGACGTGATTTTCTCCTCAATGTCGGTGACCGAAGAGCGGGAAAAACAGATCGCTTTCAGCAAGGCCTACTACGATTCGGTGATCGCTATTGTCGGGCCGAAGGATGCTTCGGTTAAAAAATACCCCGACGACCTCAAGGGCAAGACCATCGGCGTGCAGAACTCGACGGTGAGCGCCAGCTACCTGAAGACTTACTACGAAAAAATTGCCGACGTTAAGTATTACGACACTCAGGACTCGGCCAACGCCGACATGATTGCCGGTCGCATCGACCTGATGATGGCCGACGGCACGGCCATGGCGTCATTCGTCAAGACTGCGGACGCGAAAGACCTGGCCTACCTCGGCGCCGTCCCGTACGACCCGATCTTCGGCAAGGGCGTGGGCGCCGGTCTGCGCAAGGGTGACACCGAACTCAAGGCCAAACTCGACAAGGCGATCAAGACCTTGCTGGCGAGCAAGGACTATGACGACTTGTCCCAGAGCTACTTCGGTACCAGTGTGAAGCCGACGTTCTGACAGCAGAAGCGCACAACATCCCTTGTGGGAGCGAGCCTGCTCGCGAAAGCGGTGGGTCAGCTTGCATCGACGTTAGATATTCGGACGTCTTCGCGAGCAGGCTCGCTCCCACAGGATCGCGTCAAGTTGATGTGAGCTAAGCGGAGACTGAAATGCCAACGATGTTCGAGATGATCGGTTTCAGCGAACAAGGATGGGGCGGGGCGCTGCTGAAGGGGCTCCTGATGACCCTGCAGATATCGGCCGGGGCCTTTGTGGTCGGGCTGATCGTCGGATTGATCGTAGCCTGCCTCAAATTGGGTGCGCCCAAGCCGATTGCGGTACTGGCGCGTGGTTACACCACGTTGTTCCGCGCCGTACCAGAGTTGTTGATGATCCTGTTGCTGTTCTATGTCGGTTCCATGCTCCTCAATTCGTTGATGGAGTGGTTGGGTTACGGCGCAGTGAATGTCAGCGGGCCACTGGCGGCGATTGTGGTGCTGGGATTGGTACAGGGCGCGTACGCGTCGGAAATTTTCCGGGCGGCGATACAGGCGATTCCTTATGGCCAGATCGAAGCCGGGAAGGCGTTTGGCCTGCACGGCTTAGGGCTGTTTCGGCGTGTGACGCTGCCGATCATGGCGCCTTATGCAATGGCGGGGATGTCGAACCTGTGGATCAACCTGATCAAGGACAGTGCGTTGATCAGCGTGGTCGGCACCAACGAGTTGTTGTACACCGCCAAGCAAGCGGCGGGGTCGACACGCCAATATCTGTTGTTCTACCTCACGGCTGCGGCGCTGTACTACGCAGTGACTCTGGTGTCCAACTATCTGTCGGGACGGCTAGAGCGACGTATTCGTCGCTGGATGCCTCTTGTTGACTAAACCGGCTGAGTGAATGAAATGATTCCAGCGTGGACAGTTGAATACGCATCGTTGTTGATTCGAGGGTTGCAAACAACCATCGAAATTCTGTTGATTTCCTCTGTGTTCGGTTTCGTGCTGGCGGTTCTTGTGGCGCTGGCGCGGATTTCGAAAAACAAAGTGATTGCCAAGGTCAGTCAGTTCTATACCAGCGTGACGCGCGGTACACCGTTGCTGATCCAGATCTACATTTTCTACTACGGTCTGGGCAGCCTGTTTGCGCAGTTTCCGCTGATACGGGGCAGTTTTTTCTGGCCTTATCTGCGCGACGGTTACTGGTACATCGTGTTCGCCCTGGTGATTTCGGTGGGTGCGTACGTTGGCGAAGTGATTCGCGGTGGCCTGCTGGCGGTGCCCAAAGGCGAAATGGAAGCCGCTTCGGCGTTTGGCATGACTGCGAGTCAGGCTCTGTTGCGGGTGCGTTTGCCTCGGGCGCTGCGCTTGCTGTTGCCGACCCTGGCCGGGGAAACCGTGATGCTGCTCAAATCCACGGCTCTGGCATCGACCATTGCAGTGATCGACTTGCTGGGCGCGGCCAACGTGGTGCGGGCCCAGACGCTGCAAGTGTATGAACCGTTGCTGCTGGTGGCCGGCGTGTACGTCTGCCTGACGTTCCTGATCGAGGCGTTGTTTGCGTTTGCCGAACGGCGGGGAACGCCGGTACGCAGGTCCGCATGATGAATAAGCCACGGGTTGACCGCTCGCTACAAGGCATTGGCCTGTGCACTTTGGGCTACGCGTTTCTGTCCTTGCAGGACGCGGGCATCAAGTGGCTGGTGGACGATTATTCGGTGTTCACGATCCTGTTCTGGCGCGCGGTTGTGGTGGCGGTCGCTTGTTTGCTGGTGGGCCGCCTGCCATTGGTCCAGCGAGCATGGCGTTCGTCCAGTCGGCGTTTGCTGGTGGTGCGCGGCTTGCTGTCGATCGCCGCCTGGCTGATGTATTACACAGCGGCCAGGGACCTGACGCTGGCGGAAATGACCACCCTGTACTTCTCGGCACCGATCATGGTGACGGTGCTGGCGACGGTGATTCTCAAGGAGCGCGTCACCGGTTGGCAGTGGTTCGCCCTGATTATCGGGTTTGTCGGCGTGGTGATTGCCTGTCGCCCCAATAACATGGCCGATCCGTTGCCGATTGTTCTGACGCTATTGGCGGCGATGTGCTGGGCGTTTACCTACATCCAGTTACGCCAGGTGGACGACCAGACCTCGGTGCTGGAACAGATGCTGATCACCAATGTGGTGTTTGTCATCTGCATGACGGTGGCCTTGCCCTGGACCTTCACCCCGACACCGACTCCCGCCTGGTCAGGCATGATCGGCGCAGGGCTGATGGGCGGTATCGGGCAGTTCCTGTTGTTCGCCAGTTTCCAGCGCGCCACCGCGACCGTGCTGGCGCCGTTCGAGTACACCGGGCTGATCTGGGCGTTCCTGTTGTCGAGCCTGATCTGGGGCACGCTGATGGATGTGTCGCTGATGATCGGCGCCGGTCTGATCGCGGTCAGCGGCACCCTGGCGATGATCTTCGGTCGGCACCCGTCACAGGACGTCGTCGGCTCCGAATGCTCCGTGTCGCAGCCCCTTTATCCAGCAGCGGCAGATGTGGAGGCCGTTGGCGGGGCTGAAGGTCTCGGGGTTGAGGCACCACTCGATCCAGAGACCGTCGAGCATCGCCGATAAACCGATGGCGGCGGCGATCAGCGCATCGATGCTGCCGAAATGGTGATTGAGCAGGCCAACGGACACTCCAGCCTCGGTAGCGATGCGCCGTACGGAAATCCCGGCGTGGCCATCGCGAACCAGACAACGCAAGGTCGCGGCAACCAGCAGTTCGCGGCGTTCGTCGGGATCGGCGCGGCGGTTTTTCGGGGCGATGGTAGTCACAAAAAATTCCTTGAAGTAGCTGCTCGTTGGCGAGCTTAGTTGAACAGACGTTCAATCTCCAGTATCGGCAGCGACGATGTTTAACAGTCATGACGGGAGGGCAAACGCATGGTCCAGGATGTTTCGTTCGACGTACTCAACAATAACGGCGACGCGGTTCAGGTCGGTGCCTGGCGTTTCGTGGGCGATGGCCATGGGCCGACGGTGCATTTGCAGGCCGGGGTGCATGCCGACGAAATCGCCGGAATGCTGGTCTTGCATGTGTTGATGCAACGTCTTTACGTGGCTCAGGCACAGGGCCGGTTCAAGGGCAGTGTGACCGTGGTGCCACAGGCCAATCCCCTGGGCGCCGGGCAGTTTTCCCAGGGGCGGATCCTCGGGCGACATCACGATGCGACCGGACAGAACTTCAATCGCGGATTCGACCGGTCGGCGGCGATGGAACGACCTTCAACCAACGTTCAGCAGTGGCAAAAAAAACTGGTGCAGCTGGCGGCGTCGGCGGACCTGATGCTCGACCTGCACACCGATGACGAAGCGCTGCCATACCTCTATGTACACCGCAGTTTCTGGCCCCGTGGCCGCGAACTGGCGGCGGCGATGAAGATGGACGTGGCGATCATCTGGGACGACGGTGGCGATGGCTCCTTCGAGGAGACCATCATTGCGCCGTGGCTGCGCGACGGCACCACCGATCAGCACATGGCCGCGACCCTGGAGCTGCGGGGACAGGGCGACGTCAGCGATCGATTCGCCGAGCAGGATGCCGAGGGCCTGTATGCCTGGCTGTGCGCAAATGGGGTCATCGACGATGCGGTGTCAACGACTGACTGGCCCGTTGAAGCCGTGGACATGGGACACATGGAGACCATTCTTGCACCGCAACCGGGGGTGCTGATCTTTGAAAAGGAACTGGGCGATGTCGTCGAAGAAGGACAGCGTTTTGCGCGAATCTTGCGTCGACCGGGTGATCCGAGCTCCGAAGTGGTGCTGTTCGCCGAGCAAACCGGGCGCCTGGTCACATGCTCTCGGGATCGTTTCATTTCCCAGGGCATGGGGGTGGCGAAGTTCACTGGCACTCGCTTGTCGCGGAACTGGAGCGGAGGGTTGCTGGACCCGAACTAGTTGGCCGGCTGTCACATTCCGGCTGACATATTGTTGAGCGAAACATGGGGCGACGTTCACTACGGTGAATCATGCACCCCGGTTTTTGCTCCTTTTACTGTCCGATCGAGAGGTCAGGAGGCACAATCGCACCACCCTTCATCACCACGGGGAGGGTCTCAAGAATCGAAATATCAGCAATCGGATCGCCGTCGACCGCGATCATGTCGGCGTAGCGACCCGCGCTGACGGCGCCGACATCCTCCTGCCAATTGAGCAAGTCGGCAGCGACCACAGTGGCGGACTGGATCGCCTGCATCGGTGTCATTCCGAACTTCACCATGTAGGTGAATTGTTTGGCATTCGTGCCAATTGGATAAACACCCGCGTCGGTGCCATAGGCAATCTTCACCCCAGCCTTGACCGCTTTGCGAAATGCCTGACGCTGTACGTCAGTGGTCTCGGTGTTCTTGCGCAAGTAATCCTCCGGCCAGTTTTCCTTGCGACCGACCTCATCGATGTAGTCACCGTTATAGATATCCATCACCAGGTAGGTGCCTTTTTCTTTCGCCATTTTGATGCCTTCGTCATCCAGCAGCGAGGCATGTTCAACAGATTTTACGCCGGCACGGATAGCCGCCTTGATGCCTTCGGCACCATGGGCATGCACGGTGGCGTAGCTTTTGTGAATCTTGGCTTCCTCCACCACCGCGCGCATTTCTTCTTCGGTCATTTCCATTTGACCCGGTTCGGTCCCTTCGGCCAGTACCGAGCCGGTGGCCATCATCTTGATAGTGTCCACGCCGTGCTGGAACAGGTAACGGGTTTTCGCTTTCGCATCATTGGCATCACGATAAACCCCGACTCGCATATCCGCCGGAATCTCCACACCTGGCGCAAATCCTGTTACCTCCCCACCACCGCCCGCAACGGTGATGTACGCGCCGACCACGTTCATTCTTGGCCCCAGCACCCGGTTAGCGTTGATCGCATCACGCAGCGCGACATCGGTAAAAGCGCGGTAGGTGCCAAGGTCATGCACGGTTGTGAAACCCGCGCGCAACGTTTGATAGGCGTGTTTCGCGCCAATCAGCGCGACATCCTGAGGCGAATGCAGGAGCGGCTCGGCGACATTGTTGGTCATGTCCCAATCGGAGATATGCGTGTGCATATCGATCAGACCTGGCAACACGGTTTTGCTCGACCAATCGATGACTTTGCTATTGGCCGGTGGTGCACTCCAGGGCTCCACGGCAACGATGCGCTCGCCTTCCACCTTGATGCGTTGATCGGTCAACATCTTACTCCGCTCGACATCCACCAGACGGCCGGCGTGGATGTAGACCGTGTCGGCTTGAGCTGTTAATGCCATCGACGACAGTGTTACGGCTAACGCAATGCACTTTACTGAAAAGTTTTTCATGCAAGACCTCTTATTTTAAACGCAGGGACGTTTCTTCAAAACAGATCCAAAGGGAATTCTGTAATTATTCTCAGTTGCTTCACACTATCGCCGGTAAATGCATGTTCGGCATAGCGCACTCGCACGGACAGATCCTTGAGCGCACCCGTTTCAACAACGGTTTTCAGGTCGATATCGCGTTCTATCTGTTTATCGGCATGAGCGAAGTAGGCGTATAGGCCGTCCGGGTCGACTTTCTCATTATCGATATCGAACCCATAGACATAACGCAGCCCAAGTGTTGTGCGCAATCCGCCATGACTTCCGAAGTCATAGGCATAACCGAGACCGACTGACTTTTCTCCGGGGCCATTGAAATCCCCATATTGCGAAGAGTTCGCCAGGTAGATGGAGTCCATGTAAGTGCCATCTGAGCCCATCAAATAGTCGAACGGTTGCCTGCCGTGTATTTTTTGCAAGGACAACGTGTAAGTGTGCGGGCCGTTTCCATAAGCGGTCGCTAACGACCAGGCCGTGACGTTTATTGCACCGGCATTGGCCTTCCCTTCATCGAGTGAGCGATAGAGGTTGAAATCAAAGCTCAGTGTTTGTTCTGCTTCCAGAGGGAAGGTGTAATTGGCATTAACGTAGAACTGACGCCACAGATCTTCTGCACGAGATGCATAAAAGGCGACGCTACCCTCATCGACGGGCTGGTACGTCAACCCGGCGTAGTCCACGTCGCCGGCGTCCACCCCAGCGTACCCGGCCATGAACCCCTCGTTGTGATTTGTGGTTGTATAACCTCGGGAGGAATAAAAATGCCCGATATCGATACTGATCTTGTCGATATCATCACTTAATAATTGAAAGCCCCTTGTGGTCATCGGCATCAATCTCAAGTCGGGCGTTGCGAACACAGGATTATAAGGACGCAGATCGCCATACTTTATAACGGTGTTCGACCATTTCATCTTTATCGACGCATTTAGCGTAGAGGACTCTGTTCTTTCTCCCTCACCATCGGCGGGGAACATTCCCGTGCCCACCGTGCCACGCCCACCGTCCAGCTTGTAAGCGGTGTAGGCACTTGCATCAACACCGAATCCGATATCGCCTTGGGTGAAACCGGATTGATAGTCCAACTGGAAACCCTGTCCCCACCCTCGGGAATCGGGATAATCAGACAATGAGTTTCGATTGAAATACATATTGCGCGCAATCAACTTGGCGGCTCCACCTTCGACAAAACCTTCTTGGGTTTCATCAGCCTGCGCTTGCAAAGAACTTGCGGACATCGAAAATATAAACAGACCCAACAGTGGACGCTTCTTCATTGGAGGCCTCTGGGTTTTGATTCTTATTGTTTTATAGACCCGCCTGTACAACTCAGTGGTAATCAGTCTCCTGAAATCAAGCCATACCGAAATGTCTGGAATTAGTGATCATTTCTACGGTGAGCGATAGCGTGAAGTTTTGAATTCGTGCCGCTTGCAGAAGCGAAAAAAGAAGGGTGAGGCCGGCCCGACAAAGGCTGGCCTCGTACCGGGCTTAAACGGGTTTGAAGCAATAGGCAGCCAGTTTGTTGCCGTCCGGATCACGGGCATACGCAGCGTAGGCGTTCGGCGCCCAGCCACGTGGCCCAGGGAGGCCTTCACACGTACCGCCAGCGGCCAATGCTGCGGCATGAAACGCGTCGATTGCGACACGCGTCGGTGCCTCGAAACTGACGGTCACACCATTCCCGACGCTGGCGGGTGCGCCGTCAGCCGGTTTTAGAACGAAAAAAGCAGGTGCATCTTCGCCCCAGATAGAACCGTTGTCTGCGAGGTCTGCGATACGTTTATGGCCAAGTTTGCCCAGCACGTTGTCGTAGAAGCTGCGGGCTTTATTCAAATCATTGGTGCCAACTGTAACGTGAGTAAAGACACTCATTTTTTAGCTCTCTTTGGTAGAAACGAGGTGGGTCGATGTTGGCGCTAAGAATGTGCCCCGTTCCTCTGAAATTACAGTGATGTATCTGCATTAATCCCATGTGAAGAGCGCATAGAAAACATGAGCTGCCGACGGCTAACCATCGAGCTAAGGTTGGCACTGTCAGAGGAGCCAGGTGCAGCGACTGGCTACGCGCGCCGCGGCAGATTTGAAGGACTGTTTTTGGCCGATTCTGTTGAAAAAGTAGCTCCCCTGTCTGGCCTGCGGCAAAATCTCTGCATTGGCCAGCAGGGAAGCACGCAGCATGATGGGACAGTTATCGAGTGGGCAGGAGCGGCTGTTTTACTCGTTCAACCTTGAAGATCACATTCCAGCCAAGCACCTTCTGAGCAGCATTGATCGGTGTCTCGATCTGAGCGACCTGCGCCATTACCTCGCCGATTTCTATAGCCCGATTGGGCGTCCGTCGATTGATCCTGAACTGATGATCCGCATGCTGATCGTCGGCTACTGCTATGGCATCCGCTCCGAACGGCGGTTGTGCGAAGAGGCCCATTTGAACCTGGCGTATCGCTGGTTCTGCCGGTTGAGCCTTGAAGATGAAGTCCCCAACCACTCGACCTTTTCGAAAAATCGACACGGCCGTTTTCGAGACAGTGATCTGTTTCGCTGGTTGTTCAATGAAGTGCTGCGTCGCTGCATGGACGCCGGTCTGGTCAAGGGCGAAGGCTTTGCCGTGGACGCCAGCATCATCAAAGCGGATGCGAGTCGGCAGCGCGGCGTACCGGGTGATGAACCGGTCAACTGGAGCGATCCGGCCCTGAGCACCCGCGCCGTGCGTGAGTACCTTGAAGGCCTCGATGAAGAGGCTTTGGCCGAAACACTACCCAAGCGCCTGTCGCTGACGGATCCTCAAGCCCGCTGGACCGCTGCTCCAGGCGGCCCAGCTTTCTACGCTTACTCCACGAATTATCTGATCGATACCGAGCACGGCGTGATCATGGATGTGGAACCCACACCGGCTCATCGAACCGCAGAAGTCGAGAGCACCAAGATGATGATCAATCGGGTCGAAGCGCAGTTCGACATCAAGCCAGAGCGCCTCATTGGCGACACCGCTTACGGCACAGCGCCGATGCTGGCCTGGATGGTGGAGGAAAAAGACATCGAACCGCATGTGCCGGTGTGGGACAAAACCGAGCGCAAGAACGACAGCTTTTCGAGTAACGATTTCCACTGGAATGAAGAGGCTGAGGAATACCGCTGCCCAGCCGGCAACGTATTACGCAGTGAATGGCGAGCCTTCAAGAACGAGCGTTCACACGTCACCAAAGCCAACACCATCATCTTCCGATCCCGGCAGACCGACTGCGCTACGTGTCCGATGAAAGCCAAGTGCTGCCCGAACACAGCGTTCCGCAAGATCGCTCGCAGCGTCCATGAAGCCGCTCGCGATGTGGCTCGGCGCATTGCAGCAACGCCGGCATATCAGCGCTCTCGCCACGAACGTAAAAAGGTCGAAATGTTGTTTGCCCACCTCAAGCGCATCCTGAAATTGGATCGCCTGCGGCTACGTGGCATGAGTGGCGCGACCGATGAATTCACGCTGGCCGCTGCGGTGCAGAACCTGCGACGGCTGGCCAAATTTTCATCTCAAGGGCCACCAGTCACGGGATAGGTGCGCCTGCACCAAGCAAAAAACCTCAAATTAACCCACTAACAGAGCAGCAAAGGTCACCGAAGGGCCGAAAAACCACTCAATGTGGTGAGTAGGTTCTCCGGTGGTGGTCGTGCCTGAGTTCAGGCCATTTGAAAATCCGACTTTTTCAACAGAATCGGCCAAAATCAGTCAGTCATGCGATTTGTATAGCTAAGGGGAGGGTGGCGGCTACGGAAAGCTACCAGTGCGATCACCGTTAGCTCTGCTGAGGATGAGAAGGGAATATACACAGGCCGAGCATGAGCAACTCCGGAAGGCGGGCAGAAGAGGGGCAGCCGCACGCAGGGAGCGTCCGGCCAAGGGCTCAGAGCGCGTAGTGGGCCAGCTCGCGGGCGATCAGCAGGCGCTGGACCTCGCTGGTGCCTTCGTAGATCTGGGTAATGCGCGCATCGCGGTAGTAGCGCTCCACCGGGTAATCCTCCAGGTAGCCATAACCACCATGGATCTGCATGGCGCTGGAGCACACGCGCTCAGCCATTTCCGAGGCGAACAGCTTGGCCTGCGAAGCTTCTGACAGGCACGGTAGCCCGGCGCTTTTCAGGCGCGCGGCATGCAGCACCAGCAGGCGGGTCGCATTGAGCCGGGTGTGCATATCAGCGAGCAGGTTGGACACGCTTTGGTGTTCGATGATCGGCTTGCCGAACTGGATGCGTTCACGGGCATACCCAAGCGCAGCCTCGAAGGCGGCACGGGCAATGCCCAAGGCCTGGGCGGCGATGCCGATCCGACCGCCTTCCAGGTTGGACAGGGCAATAGCCAGGCCCTTGCCGCGCTCACCCAGCAAATGGTCGTGGGGGATCGTGCAGTTGTCCAGGGTGACCGCGCAGGTATCGGAGGCCTTGATGCCCATCTTGTGTTCGCTGCGGTCGACCACGAATCCGGGATTGTCGGTCGGCACCAGGAAGGCCGACAGACCCTTCTTGCCCAGTTCCGGATCGGTGACGGCAAAGACAATGGCCAGCCTGGCGCGCTTGCCGTTGCTGACGAACTGCTTGGCGCCATTAAGTACCCACTGGCCGTCGCGCAGTTCGGCGCGAGTGCGCAAGTTGTGTGCTTCGGTGCCGGCCTGTGGCTCGGTCAAGCAGAAACAGCCAATGGCCTGGCCGCTGGCCAGAAGCGGCAGCCAGCTGTCTTGCTGGGATGGGCTGCCATATTTCAGCAGAGGCCCGCAGCCCACTGAATTGTGGATGCTCATCAATGCCCCGAGGGCACCATCGCCGGCCGAGATTTCCTCCACGGCCAGGGCGTAGGCCACATAGTCGGTGTAGCTGCCACCCCAAGTGTCCGGCACGACCATGCCCAGCAGGCCCAGTTCACCCATCTGCGCCACCACGGCGTCATCGATCCAGCTGGCTTTTTCCCAGGCCTGGGCATGCGGGACGACTTCGCTGCGGGCAAAGTCGCGCGCCATGTCGCGGATCATGCGTTGTTCTTCGGTCAATTCGATATCGTGCATTGCGAGTCTCCTGGCGATCAGGCGGTGCGAAGGGGGTTGGCGGAGGCCGGACGGAAGCCGCTGAAAAAGGATTGCACCCGCGGTGGTGCCAGTTCCGCCAGGGTTGGCGGGTTCCAGCGTGGGGTCTTGTCCTTGTCGATGATCAGTGCGCGCACGCCCTCCATCAGGTCGCCTTTGTCGAACCACTGATAGTCCAAGTGCAACTCCAGGGCAAAACAGTCGGCCAGGCTCAGGTATCGACCGCGACGCAACAGCTCCAGTGTCGCGGCCATTGCCAGCGGCGAGCGGCTGTCGAGCAGCTCGACCGTCTGTTCGGCCCAGTCGCGCAGCTCGGGACGCTGCTCGCGCTGCAGCGCGTTGCGAATCGCCGATACATCAGGCAGGGCGAAATATTCATCGATCACCTGACGATAAGCCTTGAGTTCCGACCCGGCGATACGCTCGGTGGCCAGGCCGGCAAGCAGGTCTTGCAAGTCTTCGTCGGGCGCACCGGTCCAGTTCAAGTGATCAAGCGCGGCATCCAGTTCGGCCAGCCGCTCGCTGGGCAGATAGTAGTCGGCCAGCTTGGCATAGAGCGCATCGGCAGCTCGTACCTGGCAGCCTGTGACCCCCAGATAGATACCCAACTCACCCGGGAGGCGCGGCAGGAAATAGCTGCCACCGACATCGGGGAAAAAGCCGATGCCGACTTCCGGCATACCCATCCGCGTGCGCTCGGTGATCACCCGCAGCGAGGCAGCCTGTGCCAGCCCCATGCCGCCGCCCAGGACGAAACCATCCAGCAGCGCCAGCACCGGTTTGGAGTAGCCATGCAGGTACTCGTCAAGGGCGTACTCTTGCTCGAGAAACAGCTCGTGCAGGTTGTCGCCCGCCTTATGACTGTCGTACAGCATGCGGATGTCGCCACCGGCACAGAAGGCTTTTCCCCCGGCGCCACGGATGGTCACGGCGACGATCTCCGGGTCCTGTTCCCAGACCCACAGGTGCCGGCACAACAGTTTCACCATGGGCAGGTCCAGGGTGTTCAATGCGCCAGGCCGATTCAGCGTCAGGTGGCCGATGCGGTTGCGCACACTGGCCAGCACCGGGGCTTGCTGCTCGCTCATGCTTGGGCTTCCCCACGGAACAGTTTGATGATGGCGGAGAAGTCCAGGCCGCCGTTACCTTGCAGGCTGAAGGTCTGGTACAGCTGCTGAGCGGCAGCACCGAGCACCACTGGCTGACGCGCATGTTTGGCTGCTTCGGTGGCCAGGCCGAGATCCTTGAGCATCAGGTCGGTGCCAAAGCCGCCACTGTAACCACGCGAGGCCGGAGCATTTTCCAGCACGCCCGGGAACGGATTGTTGATCTCCGAGCTCCAGCAGCGACCGGTGGAGGTGCCGATGACACCGGCCAGCACCTTGGCGTCCATGCCCAAGGCCACACCCAGGGCCATGGCCTCGGCGACGCCGACCATGGAGATGCCGAGCAGCATGTTGTTGGCGATCTTGGCCACCTGGCCGTTACCTGCTGCGCCGCAGTGCACGATGTTCCTGCCCATGGCTGAGAGGATCGGCAAGGCCTGGTCGTACACGCTGACCGGGCCGCCGACCATAAACGTCAGGGTGCCTGCCGTCGCGCCGCCGGTGCCGCCGGATACCGGCGCGTCGAGCATCGGGTTGCCCTGGGCAAGGGCGAATTTGGCCACCTCGCGGGCACTTAGCGGGTCGATGGTCGAACTGTCGATCAACAGCACGCCCTGGCCAATATTGGCCAACAGGCCGTCCTTGCCGCGATAGACCTGCTTCACGTGGTCTGCGGTTGGCAGCATGGTGATGACCACTTCAACCCCGGTTTTGGCCACGCCGGCGGGCGAATCAGCGGCGTTGGCACCGGCCTCGACCAGGGCGGCGACCGCCTGCGGGAAGGGATCGAAGACGGTCAGGCTGTGGCCAGCCTTGAGCAGGTTGCGGGCCATTGGGCCGCCCATGTTGCCGAGGCCGAGAAATCCGATATGCATGATGACTACCTTTTGCGAATTGGGGACGCGCTGTCGCACATCGACCACTAATGTCTTGTATTGCCCGTTCGGTCGTGATCGGCCGACGCTGGGCGCCGGCCGGCCGAGATCATTTCAGGGTGATGGTGGTGTTCACCGAACCACCGGTGTCATCCTCGTCGAACCAGCGCTGGGTGACCGTCTTGGTCTGGGTGTAGAAGGTCACCACTTGCTTGCCGTAAGGACCCAGGTCGCCGAGCTTGGAGGCGCGCGAACCGGAGAAGGAGAACAGCGGCACCGGTACCGGGATTGGCACGTTGATGCCCACCTGGCCGACATCGATTTCTTCCTGGAAGTGACGGGCAGCCGCGCCGGAGCGGGTGAACAGGGCGGTGCCGTTGCCATTCGGGTTGGCGTTGATGATCTCGATCGCATCGCTCAGGCTCGCGGCATGCATGACACACAGCACCGGGCCGAAGATTTCCTCGCGGTACACGGACATTTGCGCAGTGACATTGGAGAAGATGGTCGGGCCAACGAAGTTGCCGTCTTGATAGCCAGGCACGCTTGGGTTGCGTCCATCCAGTTCAAGCCGGGCACCTTCTTCGATGCCACTGGCGATCAGGCTGTTGACGCGATCCAGGGCCGCGCAGGAGATCACCGGGCCGATGTCGGTACCAGGTTCGGTGCCGCCATTGATCTTGAGAGTTTTGGTCCGCTCGATCAGGTCCGGCAGCCAGGTCTGCGCTTCACCCACCAGGATCACCACCGGCAGGGCCATGCAGCGCTGACCAGCTGCGCCGAACGAGGCGCCCAGCAGGTTGTTCAACGTCTGCTGCTTGTTGGCATCGGGCAGGACGATGGCGTGGTTCTTCGCGCCCATCATGCACTGTGCGCGTTTGCCGTTCTGGGTGGCGCGGTTGTAGACATGGGTACCGACCTTGGTCGAACCCACAAAGGACACGGCCTTGATGTCCGGGTGGTCACAGATCAGGTTCACCGCATCGACGCCGCCGTGGATGACGTTGAGCACCCCCTTGGGCACACCGGCCTCCAAAGCCAGTTCCACCAGGCGCATGGTCACCAGCGGGTCTTGCTCGGACGGCTTGAGAATGAAGGTGTTGCCGGTGGCGATGGCCATCGGGAACATCCACAGCGGAATCATCGCCGGGAAGTTGAACGGGGTGATGCCGGCGCACACGCCCAGCGGCTGCATCAGGGTGTAGGTGTCAACGCCGTTGGCGACGTTGTTGGCCAACTCGCCCATCTGCAGGTTGCCGATGGACGTAGCGTGCTCGACCACTTCCAAGCCGCGGAACACATCACCTTCGGCATCGGGAAGGGTTTTACCCTGTTCGGCGGTGAGCAGGGCCGCCAGTTCCTTGATGTTCTCGCGGATCAGTTGTTGGTATTTGAAGAAGATCCGGGAGCGGGCGCCAATCGGCGTCTTGCGCCAGGTCTTGAAGGCTTCCTTGGCGCTGGCCACGGCGGTGTCCATTTCTTCGGCGGTGGCGAAGGGCACGCGAGCCAGGACTTCCTGGGTGGCCGGGTTGACCACGTCGCGCCACTCGGTGGTGCGCGATTCGACGAATTCGCCGTTGATGAGGAGCTTGACGCTTGGAATGCTGGAAGAGGTCATTTTCAGTTCTGCCTACTTTCTTTGGGTCGAGTTAAGCCACTCGGCCTGGGTGGCCGAGCGGTCGGATTTGAATTCAGGAAGGCCGGCGTACCGGCCCGGGTTCAGCCCTTGAGCTGCGGGAAGTCTTCTTCGAAGTACTCTTGCGAGCCGCGTGCATCACTCTGCCGGCGCTGCACTTCCATCTGTCGCAGTTCCACCCGGCGGATCTTTCCGGAGATGGTCTTGGGCAGTTCGCTGACGAATTCGATGCGTCGCACCCGCTTGTAAGGCGCCAGGTGCTCGCGGGCGAAGGCGAGGATATTGCCGGCCAGTTCGGCGCTCCCGGGTTCGTCATGGGCCAGGATCAGAAACGCCTTGGGCACGGCCAGGCGCAGCGGGTCAGGGCTGGGGACCACGGCCACTTCCATCACCGCCGGGTGCTCGATCAGCGCGCTTTCCAGCTCGAAGGGACTGATGCGGTAGTCGGAAGCTTTGAACACGTCGTCGGCGCGGCCGACAAAGGTGATGTAGCCCTCCGTGTCGATCTGCGCGGTGTCGCCGGTGCGGTAGTATCCATCGCGCATTACTTCGGCGGTTTTTTCCGGACTGTCCTCATAGCACAGCATCAGGCCCAGTGGACGCACGTCCAGCGGCAGGGCTACTTCACCCTCATCGCCGGGTACGCCGTCGGGATCAAGCATCGTCACCCGATAACCCGGCAGCGGACGGCCCATGGAACCGGGCTTGAGCAGTTGGCCGGGCGTGTTGCCGACCAGGGCGGTGGTTTCCGACTGGCCGAAGCCGTCGCGCAGCGGGAGGTTCCAGGCATGCAGGATCTGCTCGATGATTTCCGGGTTGAGCGGCTCACCGGCACCCACCAGTTCGCGAAGGCACAGGCGCTCCTTGTAACTGGCCAAGTCCTCCTGGATCAGCATGCGCCACACGGTGGGCGGAGCGCACAGGCTGGTGACGCCGTAGCGCTCCAGGGCGCCGAGCAGGGCCGGGGCGCTGAAGCGCGCGACGTTGTGGATGAAGATGCAGGCGCCGGCGTTCCACGGTGCGAAGAGGCAGCTCCAGGCATGCTTGGCCCAACCCGGTGACGAGATGTTCAAGTGCAGGTCACCCGGCTGCAGGCCGATCCAGTACATGGTCGACAAGTGGCCGACCGGGTAGCTCTGGTGGCTGTGCAGCACCATCTTCGGTTTGGAGGTCGTACCGGAGGTGAAGTACAGAAGCATCGGATCGGTGGCCAGGGTGCGCCCCTCGATGTCGAACTGCTCGGAATACTCGCTGGCGGCGCTGTGCGGTGTCCAGCCGGCGGGCGCCGGGCCGACGCAGATGCGGCTGCAGCCTTCACCCAGGCCGTCGAACTTGTCGACATGGGCGGCACCGACCACCAGGTGACGAACCTGGCCGCGCTCGATACGGTCGCCCAGGTCATCGGGGGTCAGCAGGGCGGTGGCGGGGATGACCACGGCGCCGAGCTTGAAGGCGGCGAGCATGGTTTCCCACAGGGCGACGTCGTTACCGAGCATCAGCAGGATGCGCTCGCCACGGCGTACGCCAAGGGCTCGCAGGTGGTTGGCCACCTGGTTGGAGCGCGAGGCCAGTTGCTGGAAGCTGTAGCGCTGTTCGCTGCCGTCTTCTTCAACAATCCACAGGGCGTTGGCCTGGTTGCCTTCGGCCATCGGATCGAAGTAGTCCAGTGCCCAGTTGAACTCGTCCAGCTGCGGCCAGCGGAAGTCACGCACGGCGGTCGCGTAGTCGGTACGGTGGGCCAGCAGGAAGTCGCGAGCGGCAAGGAAGGGTTGGCAGTTGCTGTTCATTGAAGTCTCCATCGATCGCGAGGGCGATCGGCGCGGTAGCGGGTACGGGATGGTCAAGCGGCGAGTGGGGCTTCGCTGCGGGCAGCAATGCGTACGGGACGCGTGCAGGTACCTGAAAGCGGGGAGACGATGGCAAGCATGGATGTCTTCACGGTGTATGCCCTTGTTTGTTTTTGTTGGGTCTGGCCCGGTTCAAGACCAGGCGCTTGAGCCCAGTATATGCATGCAAAAATCAATTAAAAATGCTCATAAAAACCGGTACGTTGTGCAAAAAAATCATAGCTGTGGCGCGTTGGATGGAAGGCCGCTCGCACCGTCAGGCGACGCGAGCGGCCCCCGTCTGAGGGGGATTTACCAGAGCGCCAAGGAATAGCTGAGGATCAGGCGGTTTTCATCCAGATCACTGCCGAAATGGGTCGAGCGCACCGTCGCGTTGCGCCACTTCACCCCGACATTTTTCAGCGGTCCGCTCTGTACGACATAGCCAATGTCGGTATCACGTTCCCATTCCTTGCCTTCCGGGCGGTTGCGGCCCAGATCGATATTGTCGCCGGTGAGGTAGCGGGTCATGAAGGTCAGGCCCGGAACGCCGATGGCCGCAAAGTTGTAGTCGTAGCGAGCCTGCCAGGACTGTTCGTCCTTGCTGGCGAAGTCGCCGATCTGCACGAAGTTCACCAGGAAGGCGTCGGTGCCGTTGACGTAGGCGTAGCCGGTGTCGCCGCTCATGCCTTGATAACCCAGGCCCAACGCATGCCCGCCGAGGCTGTAGGTAAACATGGCGCCGATGGCATTGTTATCGACATTGCTGCCGCCATCGTCCGTTGAACGGGCGAAGCGCAGATCCGTCTTCAACGACTGGCCGGTTGTGACTGGCAGCACGTAGGTCAGGTTGACCAGGTGCTGGCTGTAGAAGTTGTCGAGGTGACCGTAGCTGTAGCCGGTGGCGAGGTTGCCGGTCCATTTGTAGTTCAGGCTGGCGAAATCGAAGCTGTCGCTATCGGCATGACGTGTGGTGATGCCCTTGGCGCCGGTGCGGGTGATGCCCATGTCCTCGTAGTCCGAGGAGTCACGCTGGTTGACCTGCGTCAGACGCCCGGCATCCACGGTCAAGCCTTCGATTTCCAGCGACGTCAACTGGCCGCCCTTGAACGTTTGTGGCAACAGCCGTGAATCGTTGGCCAGTATCGTCGGCAGTTTCGGCAGCAGGGTGCCGAGTTTCAGCGTGCTTTTGGAGGCGCGCACTTTGGCGGTCAGGCCCAGTTCGCCGTACTCGTCCTGCGCACCTTTGCTCGTATCGCGATGGCGTTTAAGCAGGCCGGAGCCTGCGCGATCAGGGCTGGAGTCGAGCTTGACGCCGACCAGTCCGATGGCATCGAAACCGACACCGATCAAACCTTGGGTGAATCCCGATTCATAGCGCAGCAGGAAGCCCTGGGCCCATTCCTCCTGTTTGGATTGGGGGGCGTTGTCCTGACGATAATCTCGGTTGAAGTAAAAGTTGCGCAGTTCCAGGCTGGCCTTGCTGTCTGCGAGGAAGTCCGCATGGACCTGGGTGGCAAGGCTGCTGCCTGCCAGGAACAGGGTGAACAGGGTGGGTTTCATTGCTTGTCTCTTGTTTTTATGAGCAGTGTTGTTATGAGCAAGCCGATCCCGCACTGGCCGGGGCCAGTGGAGGGAAGGCTCGTTGAAGGTGCCCAGCGCGGGGCGGCGCAGGGCGGGAGTAAAAAGCGCGACGCTAAGGGGCGAATCGCGCTCGGGGCATAAACCCCGTAAAACTGCAGCGTTAGTGACTGCTGGCCATGGCAGCGCCCAGGCCGGTCTGTGCGCGGACGAACTGATCGGCATAGGCAGCGCGCTCGCGGTCGGCGCGCTCGCTACGGTCCAGTTTGGACGCCACCACGATGACCAGAAAGGCCAAAGGCATGGAGAACAGCGCCGGCTGGTCGTAGGGGAAAAGCGCCTGGGCATGGCCCAACACTCCGACCCACACCGACGGCGAACCGATGACCAGCGCCAGGGCGCTGACCAGGCCGGTCAGGCCGCCGTAGAGGGCGCCACGGGTGGTCAGGCCACCCCAGTACATGGCCATGATCAGCACAGGGAAATTTGCAGAGGCGGCTATGCCGAACGTCAGGCCGACCAGGAAGGCGATGTTCTGGCCCTCGAACACAATGCCCAGAGAAATCGCGACGATGCCCAGACAGACAGTGGCGATGCGCGACACGCGCATTTCCTGCTTCTCGTCGGCCTTGCCCTTCTTCAATACCGAGGCATAAAGATCGTGAGAGATGGCCGAGGCGCCGGCCAGGGCCAGGCCGGCCACCACTGCAAGGATGGTGGCGAAGGCTACGGCGGAGAGGAATCCGAGAAAAAGGTTTCCGCCCACCGCTTTAGCCAGGTGCATGGCCACCATGTTGCCGCCGAGCTTACCGTCGACGTAGTACTGCGGATCTGTGCCGACGATGACGATGGCGGTGTAGCCCAGGATGCAGACCACGAGGAAGAAGAAACCGATGAACACTGTGGCGAATAGCACCGATTTACGGGCTTCCTTGGCATTGGGCACGGTGAAGAAACGCATCAGGATGTGCGGCAAACCGGCGATGCCAAAGACGAGGCCGAGGGACAGGGACACCGCGTTGATCGGGTCTGCCAGCAACGTGCCCGGGCCCATGATCTGCACGCCGCTGGCGTGCACCGCCACGGCTTGGGCAGCCAGCGTCTCGAAGCTGAAGCCGAAGCGGCTCAGGGACATCAGCATCAGGGTCGTGCCGCCAGCCAGCAGCAGGACTGCCTTGGTGATCTGCACCCAGGTGGTGGCGAGCATGCCGCCGAAGATCACGTAGACCAGCATCAGCAGGCCGACCACCACCACCGCCGTGCGATAGTCGAGGCCGAACAGCAGCTTGATCAACTGGCCGGCGCCGACCATCTGCACCACGAGGTAGCAGCACACCACCGTCAACGAGCCGAGGGCGGCGAAGCTGCGCACGCGAGTCTGATCCAGGCGGAATGAGACGATGTCGGCGAAGGTGTAGCGGCCCAGGTTGCGCAGGCGCTCGGCCATCAGAAAGGTGACGATGGGCCAGCCGACGAAGAAGCCAATGATATAGATGAAGCCGTCATAGCCCCTGGTGAACACCAGGCTCGAGAGGCCCAGCAAAGTGGCCGCCGACATATAGTCACCGGCGATCGCCAGGCCATTCTGAAAACCCGTGATACCGCCACCGGCGCTGTAGAAATCGGCGGCAGAGCGCGTGCGACGGGACGCCCACCAAGTGATCAGCAGGGTGGCAAGAACGAAGACGAAGAACATGCCGATGGCATGCACATTGAGCGGTTGTTTCTCTGCGGTGATGGGGGCGGCGTTGGCTAGCAGGGGGAATAGGGCGAGAAGGGCGGGTAGGCGTTTCATGCGCGGGTCTCCTGGAGGATCTGCGCGCCGAGCACGTCGAAGCGGGTGTTGGCGGTGTGCACGTACCAGGCGGTGAGCAACCAGGACAGCAGGATAATTGCCACGCCAATCGGCATGCCGAGACTCAGGTGACTGCCGTCGTACAGTGGCAGGTGCAGCCAGGCAGGTGCAAAGGCCACCACCATGATGAAGCTGTAGTAGACAGCCAGGACCGCACCGCTCAGTGACCAGGCCAGCAGTGCGCGCTGGCGGGTGAGGCGCTGGAACTTGGGATTGGCCCTGACCTGGTCGCAGGTCTGGGCGTGGTTCGGATGGTCGGTCGTCATAGTGAGGCTCCGCTTTTAGTTGTTGTTGTTTGCCGGCCTTTTGAGGGGCGTACGGGTACCCGGGCGACGTCCCGAAGCGGGCCATCACCTGAATGCTGCTGGAGTCTTTGTTGCCCTGGCGATCTTCCGGAGGCGAGGGGAGGTTGAAATGCCATAGGTGTGGCGCCGAAAGGGAACCCGCCGTATGAGCCCTCGGCGGGCGCGAATGTGGCAGTGATTGCGCTGCCGCGCAGATGCCTTTTTTTCGGCTTGAAAGCAGTGTTTTTACCCTGCATTCATACCGTTGGCCCTGTTTGAAATCGGGGCTTTTCCGGTTGAGAAACGATGCTGGTCAAGCCAGGCTGAATGCGAGTATATGTTGGCTAATTTCCAATAAGAATCGGCGGAAAAGCCTGATGAATATGCAAAAACGCACAACGCAAACGCACGTGAATTGGGACGATATGCGTTTCTTCCTCGAGGTCGCCCGTGCTCGCACCGCCAGTGGCGCAGCACGCCGTTTGGGGGTGGACTACACCACGGTGTCGCGGCGCATCCGCGCCCTTGAGCAAAGCCTTGGCGCGCTGCTTTTCGAGAAGTCCCGAGCCTCGGGTTTCGTCATGACGGTCGAGGGGCAGCGTCTGATCGGTCATGCTGAAACACTGGAAAGTACGCTGCTGGCAGCTTGCGGGGAGGTTTCCGGAACCACCGGGGGGCTGGCCGGGCACCTGCGCATCGGCTGTACCGAAGCCTTCGGATCCTGCTTCATCACCACGCAGATGAGTCACTTCATCATTCACTATCCGCACATCTCAGTGGACATTTTGCCGGTCCCGCACTTCGTCAACCTGTCACGGCGCGAGGCGGACATTGCCATCACCCTGGAGCGGCCTGAGCGCGGTCCATACGTGTGTTCGCGGCTGTGCGACTATCGCTTGCGCCTGTATGCGACACCGGAGTACCTGGCCAATCATCCGCCGATCACCAGTAGCGAGGATTTGGCGAGTCACCCGTTCGTGACCTATGTCGAGGATCTGGCCTTCAGTTTCAAGCTGCTCTACCTGAACGACCTGCTGCCCGGCGCGCAAAGCCGCCTGCGCAGCACCAGCGTAGTCTCCCAGTATCATGCGGCGCTGGAAGGGCGCGCGCTGGCCATCCTTCCCTGCTTTCTCGCAGGTCCCGACCCGCGCCTGTGTGAAGTCCTGCCGGATCAGGTGGAGGTCACTCGACAGTTCTGGATGTACTACAGCGAGGATCTGCGCAAGCTCAAGCGGATCACCTTGGTAGCCGACTACCTGCGTGCCTGCGCGGAGCTCAATCATCCGCTGTTGATGGGCGAGTCCCGCGCGATGGCCTATCTGCCGTCACCCTGAGGTTGCAATCAGCCGTAGTTCGGTCAGCGAGCTGCTGGCAGCCTCCTGCCAACTGGCCCGGCGGGCGAAGCTGACGTAGGCGTCGACGGCGAAACGCACGCCGGGCAGCACCAGTTCCTGGGAGCGCAATTGGTCCGGGTCGAGGCCGACGGCCTGGCCCAGGCGCAGCCAGGCTTCAATGCCGCCGTCTTCGCCGGGGGCGCCGTCATGGTCGAGCAGGCGTTGGTGGATTTTGTGGTGTCTGGACCGGCCTCATCGCCAGCAGGCTGGCTCCCACAGTTGATCGCATTCCCCTGTGGGAGCCAGCCTGCTGGCGATAGACCGCATAGCGGTCTCGATGCCCTACAACACAATACTCATGCCGTCATACGCCACCTCGACATCGCGCCGATCCAGCTCGGCATCCGTGCGCTCCACGCTAACCACGCCAAAGGGTTAGCGGTTGGCGAAGTACATGGTGACTTCGAAGCCAATGCGCAGGTCGGTGTAGGCAGGTTTGGTCCACATAATCGAGTTCCTCATTATTTCTGGGTGGTTGGATTCAAAAGCTGATTGGGCATCCTTGCCACCTTTGCGCTACCTCTGCGTAATCATGGCGTGGCCTTGGCCGCAACCGGTTGCTGGGCCTTGAGGTATTCGGCGTACTCCTGGCTCATTACGTAGTGCTTAATCTTCTCGACATCGGCGGGCTCGAGGCTGTCCTTGAAGGAGGGCATGCCCAGAGGCCGGAGTATCCCGTCCAGAACGATCTGCTGGAACAGGTTGCGGCGGGATTCGTCGGACTTGCGCAGATCGGGGATCAAGCCACCACTGAGCGCGCCCACACCGTGGCAGACGGAGCAGTAGGCGCCGTACAGCTGTTGGCCTGCGGCAATATCCGCGGCGGGAGCGTCGACCGGTTTTGGCGTGCGGTTTACCGCCACCACTGTTTTTTCTGGTAGCGGCGGCAGAGAGGCCTTGCCGTCGAGTTTGAACACCAGCAGGCGACTGACGTTACCGGCCCCCGGCGCCAAGGCGGCATCGCCTCCGATCAGCGGGGCGACACCACCCCAGCCGGCCATCACGGCGATGTACTGCTCACCCTCCAGGCTGTAGGTCATGGGGGCGGCGACGATGCCGGTCTGTGCGCCGAACGACCAGAGCTTTTTGCCCTTGTCTGCCGAGTAAGCGATGAAGTTGCCGTCGGCCGTGCCCTGGAACACCAGGTTGCCGGCGGTGCTCAGGGTGCCGCCGTTCCAGTAGTGAGCGTAGGGCACGCGCCAGGCTTCCTTCTGCTTGACCGGGTCCCAGGCCAGCAGGGCACCGGAAACGGCCTCGCGGGGAATCTCGGTGGCGTCGGAGAAGCCCGCGCCGGTGTTGAAGCCCTTGCGCGTGACGAAGTCCTTGCCTTCGTTGCGATAGACCCCTGGAATCTCCTGATAGGGGATATAAACCAGGCCGGTTTGCGGGTTGAACGACATCGAATGCCAGCCGTGCGCGCCGAAGGGGCTCGGCCACATGACGATAGGCTCTTTCTCGTAGCGCACACCGGGCGCCTCCACCGGCTTGCCGGTAGCCAGATCGATCTTCTCGGCCCAGGTTACCTTGCCGAACTTTTCGGCAGAGAGCAGCTCGCCGGTCTGGCGGTCGATGACATAGAAGAAGCCGTTCTTCGGCGCTTGCATCAGCACCTTGCGCGGCTTACCGCCGATCTCCAGGGTAGCCAGGGTAATCTGCTGGGTGGCGGTGAAGTCCCAGGAGTCGCCCGGGGTCACCTGATAGTGCCAGGCCAGCCGGCCGCTGTCCGGGTTGAGCGCGAGGATCGAGGACAAGTAAAGGTTGCCGCCGCCACCGGGGCTGCGCAGCTCGCGGTTCCACGGCGAACCGTTGCCGGTGCCGACGTACAGCAGGTTCAGTTCAGGGTCATAGGCCATGCCGTCCCACACCGTGCCGCCGCCGCCGAGCTTCCAGTACTCGTCACCCTTCCAGGTCTTGGCCGCTTCGGCCAGCTCTGGGTGTTCGTAGGGCTTGTTCGGGTCGCCGGGCACCGTGTAGAAACGCCAGGCCATCTCGCCGCTCTCGGCATCGTAGGCGGAGAAGTAGCCACGCACGCCGTACTCGGCGCCGCCGTTGCCGATGATGACCTTGCCCTTCACCACACGCGGCGCACCGGTGATGGTGTAGGGCTTGCTGTTGTCGGTGGTCTGCTGACTCCACACCTGCTTGCCGGTTTTTGCGTCGAGGGCAATCAGTCGGCCGTCCAGGGTGCCAATGAAGACTTTGCCGTTCCACAGCGCGACACCGCGGTTGACCGCGTCACAGCATGCGTCACGGGCCTTGTCGCGAGCGATCTGCGGATCGAAGGTCCAGAGCGTCTTGCCGGTGCGCGCATCCACCGCGATCGCGCGGCTCCAGGACAGCGATGCATAGAGCACGCCGTCGGCGAATAGCGGCGTGGCTTCCAGGCCGCGGTGGTTATCCAGGTCGAGGGACCAGGCCAGGCCCAGCTTGCCGGCGTTCTTCGCGGTGATCTGGTCCAGTGGGCTGAAGCGCTGTTCGTCATAGGTGCGGCCATGGCTGAGCCATTGGCTACCGTCTTGCTTGCTGGCAATGATGGCGGCCTGGTCGACCTGTGTGGCGACGGCCAGCGGCGCCAGCAAGGCGAAGGCCAGGCCAGCGAGAATTCGGGATGCAGACTGCGTGTTCATAGACGCAGGACTCCTGTTATTTAATTGGAATGAGACCCTGGCGAGCGGCAGTGGCTAGAACAGCTGAAGGATGCGCAAGTTGATGCGGCTGTCCTCCTCGAAGCCGTTGTCCACCGCGATGTCTTGACCGTAATTGACCATCAACTGGGTGCCAGGGGTGACGAAGTACGACGTGCCGACCGTGAATTTGCTGGTGCCGGGCTTGTCATCCATGTCCAGGTCACTGATGTTGCTTTCGCCGCCCCAGAGCTTCGAAATGCCAGCGCGCACATCGAAACGCTCGGTGAAGTTGTAGCGCAGGAAAGCCTGGCCTTGATAGAGCGGGTCCTGCTTCTGGGTGACGCTGGCGCTACCGAAGTCATCGTTGTCGCCGAAGAAGGTCACGTCGCCGACCAGATCGAGGGTCAGCTTTTCGGTCAGGCCGGTTATGTAGCCGGCTTGCAGGGCGAACTTCCAGCGGTTCTCGCCAAGGTTGATCGCGTGGTCCTTGTCGTAGCTGCCGGTGGGCACGTAGAGGAACGGGGTGATGCCGAAGTAACGGCGCTTATCCGGTTCATTCAGCAGCCAGACGGTGGCGGCGAGGATCAGGTCGCCAGTGCCGCTGTCGTTGCCCAGGTCTTGCAGATCATCCCTGGCTCGCACGTTGCCGAACGGCAAAAGGAACTGAGGGTCGACGATGTAATCGCCGATCCTGGTGAAGTGCACGCCGCGCAGGATACCGATATCGGAATCCAGACCGGCATTGATTGGTACCTTGTGGCCGTCGGCGTAAAGGGCATTGCGCTCGGCATGCTGGTAATAGACCAGGCCCAGGTTGGTGCCTTCGGGCAAGGCGGTGTAATCGCCGGCATCGACGTCCACGGCCGTGGCGCTGCAAGAGAAACCGGCCAGCAGGCCGAATAGCGAAGCGTGCATCAGATTGACTGGCCGGCGCTCGTGTGGCGGCCAGCCCGGGCTGCGACGAGCCGGCTCCGTGCTCATTTTCATGACATTACCTTTATTGTTTTTGTTTATGATCAACTTAGTGCCGGAACGCTAATCCGGACTAACGTGAAGTCATTGAGCAGAGCTTGTGCCAGCTTTTTCTTGTTTTGAACAAATGATTTAAAATCAATGGCTTGACTGATAATAAGAGTTGTCGAAGCAAGCACGGGAATTGTCCCGCTGTATCGCTGGCTCAAATTGAGACAGTGGCTTGGGGTCGAGCTGGCCCACTTCGAGACATTCGGCCGCGAGACGCATGCCATGCCCAAATTCAACAGCCCCGCGACACCCCCTTCGCGCAAGCGTTTCGTCGATTCCCAAGTGGTCGAGAGATCCTGGCAGCGCTCGCAGAATTACGGCCTGTGCCAGCGCGACAGTTTGCTGTTTGACGCTCCGGTGGTCGCCAGTGGCGCGCAGATCGCCGAAAGCAATCGCCTGTTGCTTGCCTGCGCCACCCCGGAAATGGAGCAGCTGCACGCCGCCCTGTCACCGAAGGACTGGGTGCTGGCCTGCATCGATCTGGAAGGCGTGGTGCTCAGCAGCCTTGGCCGACTCAGCTCAGACAACCGCGAGTTGAATCAGGTGTTCCGTGTCGGTGCGCAGATTTCCGAAGAAAACGTGGGCACCACCGCGCCGAGTTGCGTGCTGACAGAGCGCGACTCGGTGTTTTTTGTCGGTGAGGAGCATTACCTGGAGGAGGCACGCCAGTTCTCCTGTCTGGCCACGCCGATCTTCGGCCTGGACGGCGGCATAGTCGGGGTACTGGACGCCAGCAGCAAACATGGCATGCCCTCGGTCTACACTCTGGATTGCCTGGTGTTCGCCGCTCGTGCCATCGAAAACCGCATGTTCGCCCAGCTCGGCGACGTGCTGCTGGTGCACCTGCACCATCGCCTGGACATCCTCGGCACGCCACTGGAAGGGCTGCTGGCCTTCGACCCGGCCGGCAAACTGCGCTACGCAAATCGCATTGCCGGTCAGTTGTTAAAACTCGGCGAGATCCAGGCCGGACTGGACTTCGCCGAGTTGTTCGACATGCCCTTCGTCCATGCCACCTGTTACTGCCGCCACGACCTCAGCGCGCCGTTGCGCCTGCGCAGTCACCACCGCGGCGAACTGTATGCTTGCATCACCCTCGGCCCCGACCAGAAACCGGCGCGGGGGCAGCGTCCGCTACCCTTGCCTGCGAGTACCGCCGAGCCGCTGCCACCGCCGCCATCCGGCCCCTGCCTGCAGGATCCGGCCCTGCAGGACGCTCTGGCCCGCGCACGCAAAGCCTTCGCCCGCGACATCCCGGTGTTGATCAACGGTGAAACCGGCACGGGCAAGGAGGTCTTCGCCCGTCTGTTGCACGAAGGCAGCAGTCGCGCCGGCGAAGCCTTCGTTGCGATCAACTGCTCGTCCATCCCGGCCAGCCTGATCGAGTCGGAATTGTTCGGTCACGCCGAAGGTGCCTTTACCGGCAGCCGCAAGGGCGGCGCCAGCGGCAAGATCGAACAGGCGCACAAGGGCACCCTGTTCCTCGACGAGATCGGCGACATGCCCCTGGAGCTGCAGGGTCGCCTGCTGCGTGTGCTGCAGGAGCGTAGCCTGACCCGTCTTGGCAGCAGCCAGGTGATCAAGGTGGACTGCGCGCTGATCTGCGCCACCCACCGCGACCTCAAGCAGCTCAGCGCCAACCATGGTTTTCGCGAGGATCTCTACTACCGCATCAACGGCCTGCGCGTGACCCTGCCAGCGTTGCGCGAACGCCACGACCTCGCCGCGCTGATCCAGCACCTGTTGTGCGCCGAAGCCACCGCGCACCCATCGCCCAGGCTGAGCAAATTGGCGCTGCAGGCGCTGTTGGCGTACCGCTGGCCGGGCAATGTCCGTCAGCTTTACCAGACTCTGCGCCTGGCCGCCGCCCTGGCCGAGAATGAAGAGGAAATCGGCCTGCAGCACCTGCCGGACGATGTGTTGGAGGATGGGGATACGCCGGTCGAGTCAGCGGCAGGCACGCCGCAGCCGAAGTCGCAGGCGGGGGATACCCTGCAGGCCTCGAAGCAGCGCGCGATCAGGGCGGCGGTGGAAGCGAGCGGCGGCAACCTTTCGGCTGCCGCTCGCAGCCTGGGGATCGGGCGAGCGACCCTGTATCGCAAGCTCAAGGGAATGAAGGAGGGTTAATGCTGGAGGGCGATGACGCATCACCCAAGATAAAAAGGCAGAGGCCGCGCGGGTCGGCCCCAGCCTGAAAGGGGTTACAGCTTGATCATCACCGTCTTCAGTTCGGTGTAGTGGTCGATGGCCGCCGCACCCAATTCGCGGCCGACGCCGGAGAGCTTGTAGCCGCCGAAGGGCAGTACCGGGTCGAGGGCGCTGTGGCAGTTGACCCAGACCGAGCCGGACTTGATGCGCGGGATCATGCGGTGCACCGCGCTCATGTCGTTGGACCAGATGCTGGCGCCTAGGCCGTAGCTATTGTCGTTGGCCAGGTGCACGGCTTCGTCAAGGTCGTCGAAGGGCATGGCCACCAGCACCGGGCCGAAGATCTCCTCCTGCACCAGGCGATGCTTCTGGTCGACGTCGACGATCACCGTGGGTTGGACGAAGTAGCCGGGACCGAACTTCCCGCCGCCGCAGGCGATGGTGGCGCCCAGTTCGCGGCCCATCTCGATGTAGTTGTGCACCCGATCCTGTTGCTTGGCGGAGATCAGCGGACCCATGGCCACGCTGGGGTCGAGGCCGTTACCGAGCTTCATGCCATTGGCGATATCGACGATGTCGCCCACCACCCGGTCTAAGTGCTTGCGGTGCACGTACAGACGCGAGCCGGCGCAGCACACCTGGCCCTGGTTGAAGAAGATGGCGCTGGCGGCACCCGCGGCGGCCACCTGCAGGTCGGCGTCGGCCAGGACGATTGTTGGCGACTTGCCGCCCAACTCCAGGGTGACGCGGGTCATGTTGTCCATGGCCGCTTTGCCGATCTGCTTGCCCACTTCGGTGGAGCCGGTGAAGGTCAGCTTGTCCACGCCTGGGTGGCTGGTCAGCGCCGCGCCAGCGTTGAGGCCGGTGCCGGTGACCACGTTGAACACGCCGGTGGGGTAGCCGGCCTCCAGCACCAGTTCGGCCAGCTTGAGGGCACTCAGCGGTGTTTCGTCCGCCGGCTTGAGTACCAGGCTGCAACCGGTGGCCAAGGCCGGGCCGAGTTTCCAGCATGCCAGCATGAACGGAAAGTTCCAGGCAACGATGGCGCCGACCACACCCACTGCCTCGCGGCGGATGAAGGCGTGGAATTCGCTGTCCGGCATCAGCGGCAGGGACGGATCCACTGTGCTGCCCGAGAGCTTGGTGGCCCAGCCGGCCATGTAGCGCAGGGAGTCGATGGAAAGTTGTACGTCCACCAGGCGGGCCATCTGCACGCTCTTGCCGTTGTTCAGGCATTCCAGCTCGGCGATCACCTGGGTATCGCGCTCGATCAGGTCGGCCAGCCGCCACAGCAGGTTCTGCCGCTCGCGTGGGCGCATGCGGCTCCAGGCGGAGTCATCGAAGGCGCGCCGCGCGGCCTGCACGGCGCGGTCTACATCGACATGGTTGGCGGACGGCACTTCCAGCAGGAGGTTGCCGGTGGCCGGGTTGCGCACGGCCAGGGTCGCGCCGCTGGCGGCGTGCGTCCATTCGGCGCCGATCAGCATACGCGGTTGTCTGGAGAGGAATTCGACGGTCTTGGGATGCAGCGGCAGGTTTTCCATGGGCGAGGCCTCGTTGTTGTGGGTCTTGTACCTGACCCTGGAGCAACGCCTGTGCCAGCCCCGACTAAAGCACCGCGGGCGCTGGGCGCCCGGCCTTACCGGTGGGCAATCCGGACAGGAGCGACGAAGGGAGGGCTGTATCGAACCCGTACAACTGTCTCAGAACGGGACAGTAGCGCCCCCGCTGAGGCGACCAGGCCAGCACAAAGGCCCGGTTCATGGCGCACGTCAGCCGGGGAAATGACTGGTCGTGCGGGCTGGATGGCAGGTTATTCCCCAGCACTCTATCGACTGTGAGAAAACGTACTAGCTCATGGTCTTGATTATCGTCGGATAGCCCCACTAGCCTAGGTTTTTAAGGACCGGCGCGCAGCGCCACAAAGACAGGAGACCGCTAATGAACGACCGAAGCAATGCTGCGATGTTGAGCTTTGATCCAGCGTTTGCGTCGTTGCGCGATGGCCTTTCGGTCGCTCAGCAGATTGGCGACACACTTTGGGTGGCCAACGACGAAACCACGAGCCTGGAATGCCTGAAAATCCAGGATGCTGCGCCCGGCGAGGTCGTAACGTGCGATGGGCACCAATCGTTTCAGCTCCTGGAATATCTGGATCTGCCCCTACCTAAACAAGACGCCGAGATCGATATCGAGGGCTTGGCCTACGTCCCTGACAGTGGTTACCTCTGGGTGGTGGGCTCCCATAGCCTGAAGCGAAAGAAGGCCGAGGCTGGCACTCCGGCACGCAAGAATATCAAGCGCCTGTCGACAGTCGAGGCGAAGGGCAATCGCTTTCTGCTGGCGCGCATCCCTGTGGTACGGCAGAACGACGGCTATGCACTCGCCAGGAAGGTGGATGCCGACGGACGTACCGCGGCGCAGCTACATGGCAACGAGGTCAGCAACGACCTGACCACGGCAATTGCTGAAGATCCTCAGCTACGCGACTTCCTGAGTATCCCGGGTAAAGACAACGGCTTCGATATCGAAGGATTGGTGGTGATCGGCTCGCGTCTTCTGCTAGGGCTGCGCGGACCGGTCCTTCGCGGCTGGGCTGTGTTGCTGGAGATAGAACCTGAGCTGAGCGACGCCTCGACTGACACGCTGGTGCTTAAGAAGATCGGTCCGGATGGATGCCGCTACCGCAAGCACTTCTTCGCGCTAAATGGCCTGGGCTTGCGAGACCTGTGCACTAGCGGTGACGATCTGCTGATCCTGGCGGGTCCCACTATGGATCAGGACGGTCCGGTAACGGTCTTTCGCTGGCGCGGCGGTTTCGCGTCAGACGAGGAAAGCGTGATCTTTACCGATCAATTGGAGAAGGTGCTGGACGTGCCGTTCGGGCAAGGCAACGATCACGCTGAGGGCATGTGTCTGTTCGAATCGGGCGAGCAGCTTGGGGAGGTTTTGCTGATCCTCTACGACTCCGCGGCGCAGAGTCGTAAACACGGCGATACGGATGTGGAAGGGGACCTGTTCATCCTGAACTGAGCCACGCACCCTGACTTCTGCGCCGGCGTCCCGATGTGCTCGCCGCCGAGCGCAGACTGGCTTGCGCTACGCAAGATACTGGTGTGGCCACCGCCGACCCGTTGCCCCGAGTGAGCTTGAGCGGATTCCTCGGTTTCACCGCCGGCGGTGGTTCGCAGATTGGCTCCAGTGCTGCCGGGAGCATAGTGCCCCCGGCACTCATCACTCAGGCGCGAACGCGGCGTCACTCCTCACCTGTTGGGTGTCAGCAGCCGTCTGGCGATCCACCTTGAACCATGCGGCGTACAACGCCGGGACGAAGAAAATCGTCAGCAGCGTCGCCATGGTAAGGCCGCCCATGATCGCAATTGCCATCGGACCCCAGAACACACTGCGCGTTAGCGGGATCATTGCAAGCACGGTGGCCAGTGCCGTCAGCATCACCGGACGGGCTCGGTGAATGGCGGCATCCAGTACAGCGTTCCACGGGTCGCGCCCTTCGGCGATCTCGATTTGCACTTGATCGATCAGGATCACCGCGTTCCGCATGATCATGCCACCCAGTGCGATGATGCCCAGGATGGCGACGAAGCCCAGCGGCGACTGGAACACCAGCAGCGCCGGCACCACACCGATCAGGCCCAGCGGAGCGGTCAGCACTACCATCCACATGCGGGAGAAGTTCTGCAATTGCAGCATCAGCAACAGCAAAATGGTGATCAGCATCAGTGGGGCCACCGCGAGCAGCGCCTTGTTGGCCTTGTCGCTTTCCTCAACGGCTCCCCCCACATCGATGCGGTAACCGGTCGGCAGCTTGGCTTCGATGTCCTTAAGCAACGGCTGGATTTCCTGCGTCACCGATACTCCCTGCTCACCATCCTTCACATCGGCACGCACCGTGATCGCCATGTCGCGGTTGCGGCGCCACAGTACCGGCTCTTCCAGTTCCGAGCGCACCTGTGCGACTTGCGACAGCGGCACCACTGTGCCCTGGCGTGTGTAAAGGTTGATGTTTTTCAGAGTGTCGACGTTCAGGCGTTCCTCTGGCACGGCACGGGCCACGATGTCGATCAGGTCCTCGCGCTCACGCAGCTGCGACAGGGTTGCGCCGTTCATCACGGTCTGTGTCGCCAATGACACGTCGGCTGGCGTGAGGCCAAGCGCGCTCGCCTTGTCCTGATCAAGCTCCACTTTCAGCGCACGCACCGGGTCGTTCCAGTCGAGCTGGAGGTCGCGTACCTTTTGGTTGGACGCCACCACCTTCTCCACATCGCGGGCGATCTTGCGCACCACCTGGGTATCGGGGCCTACGACGCGGAACTGCACCGGGTAGCCGACAGGTGGCCCCAACTCGAGCCGGGTCACGCGTACCCATGCCTGTGGGAATTGTTGGTCAACCGAGGCCACCAGCCGCGCACGTACTCGCTCGCGTGCATCCAGATCTTTGGTCATCACAACGAACTGGGCAAAACCCGGATTGGGCAGCTCGGGGTTGAGCGAGAGATAGAAGCGCGGTGCGCCAGCGCCGGTGTAGGCGGTATAGAAACGTACGTCCTCGTCCTTCGCCAGTATCTCCTCCATGTGCTTGACCTGTTCGGTCGTCGCGGTGAACGAGGAGCCTTCCTTTACACGCAGGTCAATGACCAGTTCAGGACGGGAACTGTTGGGGAAGAATTGCTGCGGCACCAGCTTGATACAGGCCAGAGCGAGCACCAGAGCGCCAACCGTTGCACCGATGACCACCCAGCGGCGCTCGATGGCGGCGTCGATCAGGCGGCGCAGGCTGCGGTAGAATCTGGTGTCGTGCGGATCGGCGTGCTGGTGCGTGCCCAAGTCGTTGGGCAGCATCTTGACCGCCAGGTACGGTGTGAAGATACCGGAACAGATCCACGAGAACAGCACCGCGGCGCCAACGATCCAGAAAATGCCACCCGCGTACTCGCCGGTGGTGGACTTCGAGAGGCCGATCGGCAGGAAGCCTACGACGGTGATCAGCGCGCCGGTCAGGCGCGGCATGGCGGTGGACTGATAGGAAAAAGCGGCCGCCTTCACGCGGTCCATGCCGGTTTCCATCTTCGCCACCATCATCTCGATGGCGATGATGGCGTCATCCACCAGCAGTCCCAACGCGATAATCAGTGAGCCGAGCGAGATGCGTTCGAGGTTCCAGCCCATCGCCAGCATCACCAGCGCCACGCCGCCCAGCACCAGCGGCACCGTGGCCGCGACCACGAGGCCGGCGCGCCAGCCCAGGCTGGCCAGGCTCACCGCGATCACGATGATCAACGCCTCGGCCAGCGCGCGCCCGAAGTCCAGGATTGCATCCTTCACCGTGGTCGGCTGGTCGGCCACCAGCTCCAGCTCCACGCCGTGCGGCAGCTCGGACTGGATCTTGGCGACGGCCGTGTCCATCGCCTTGCCAAGGTCCACGATGTTGCCGTCGCTGGTCATTGTGATGCCGAGCATCAGCACTGGCTGCCCGTTGTGGCGTACCGTGTAGGTCGGCGGATCCTCGAAGCCACGGGCAACGGTCGCGATGTCGCCGAGCTTGATCAGCCGGCCGCCCGCAGAGATGGGCACGTTGCGAATAGCCTCTTCGCTGGCGAATTGGCCACTCACACGCACCATGACGCGGTCGCCGCGGGTGTCGATCTGGCCTGCGGGCAGCATTGCGTTCTGGCTCTTGAGGCTTTCGGCGATGGCCAGCGGGGTAATGCCCAGCGCTGCCAGGCGTTCGTGCGAGAACTCGACGTAGACACGCTTGGCCTGCTTGCCAACGACGTCGATTTTCTTGACCATCGGCACCTTCAGCATGCGGCGCTTGATGTCCTCGGCTGCGTCCGACAGGTCGGCGTGGCCGACGCCGTCACCCTTGACCGCGTACATCAAGCCATACACATCGCCGTACTCGTCGTTCAGGATCGGGCCGATCACGCCGTCAGGCATCTCCAGGCTCAGGTCATTGAGCTTCTTGCGCGCCTGATACCAGGCCTCGCGCTGGTCAGCCTTGGAGATGCCGCCGCGCACGGTGAGTGTCATGCCCGCGTAGCCTTGCCGCGCGTAGGTGACCACCGTTTCGAAGTTGTCGATCTGCTCGAATTTCTTCTCCATGCGATTGAGGACCTGGTCCTGCAACTGCTGGGCGGTGGCGCCCGGCCAGATGACCATGGCGGTCATGGAGGGCACGGAAAAGTTCGGATCCTCGAGCTGACCGAGCCTGGTGAAGCTGAAGGCGCCGGCCACCGCGACAATGAGGAGCATGAACAGGACGACGGCGCGATGGCGCAGCGCCCAGTCGGTGAGGTTGAGGTTGTTCATCGGGCGGCCTGCTGCATGGTATTCGCGTCAACGATCGCCGCATCGGGGAGCGCGACCTTCAGTCCGGACGTCATCTTCTGGACGCCGGCGGTAACGACCAATACGCCAGCCTGCGGCCCGGAGACGAGCACCTCGTCATTGCGGTAGCCCAAAACTGTCACAGGCTCCAGATCGACGATGCCTGCCGGATCATTGCCCGTGGGCGTGACCACCCACAGCGCCGGCTGACCGTCACGCTGCGTCAATGCCGTGGCTGGCACTGCCGCCACAGAGACACTTGTCATGACTCGCTCGGCTACCACCGTGGCGGTGGCGCCCAGCGGCAGCGCCTGTAACGGCTTAAGCCGCGCGCGATAGGTGCGCGTCTGCGCCGCGGCCTGCGGCGACAGCTCGCGCAGCGTGACATCGAAGGTTTCGTTCGGCGCACTGGCCAGCGAGGCCTTGAAACGCGCGTCCTTGAAGACGGCTAGCTGATCCTCGGGCACGTCGATGACGATCTCGGATTCATCCGGGTTCGCGATCGAGACAACCGGTTGACCCTCCGGCACGACCTGCCCGGACTCAAAGCGCACAGCCGTGACGACGCCGCTGCGCGAGGCGCGCAGCACGGTGTACTTGAGGCGGTTGCGCGCGAGTTCGAGCTTTCGAGCCTCGGCCTCGGCGGTCGCATGCGCGGTTTGGGCATTGGTCTGCGCGCGCTCGGCGTCGGCCGCACTGACCGAGCCGTCAGCCTTCAACGCGGTCAGGCGCTGGCGGTCCGAATCCGCTTGGCGTGACTGCTCGACAGCAACTGACCACTGTTGTCGCGACGATTCTTCAGCGAGGCGGTAGTCGCTGTCGTCCAGCACAGCCAGGATGTCGCCTTCACGCACAAACTGGCCTACCTCGACCTTGCGCTGAGCTACCTTGCCACCCACGCGGAAGGCCTGGTCGACTTCATGTCGCGACTGTACGGTGCCCACATAGCGACTGCTGTCGCGGGCATTGTCGTAGCTGATTGCAACGGTGCGCACCGGTCGTGGTGCCTGCACGGTGGGCTGGTCGGGGCTACACGCGCAAAGCATGACGGCTACAGCCAGGGCGCCGGCCGCAGTAAGGGAGGTTTTCAAGGCAGTTCCTCTTTGTAAAACGAAAATTCTCAGGAAAGTGGTGGCCGGTCGGCTGCGGTGGCTGCTGTGGGCGTGGCGGGTTGTTCGAACACTTGCCAGCCTCCGCCCAGGGCCTTGTAGAGCTGTACGCTATCGAGCAGTAGACGGGTGTTGCTGTCGTTGGCACTCAGGCGCACCGCCAGGCGCGCCCGTTGCGCGTCCAGCAGCGGCAACAAGTCGATCTGTCCCCTGTCATAGAGGGACTGCGCGTGGCTCAACGCAGCCTCCGCGGACTCGGCGGCCGACTGCAGCGACGCAGCGCGCTGGCGTTCTTGCGCTTGTGTGACGAGCGCGTTTTCCACGTCCTCGAGCGCACGCACAATGCCGTCCTCGGCACGCAGCAGCGCCTCACGCTGGCCGCTCTCGGCGACCTCGTTGATCGCGCGTGTGCGCCCGGCGTTGAAGATCGGCATGGTGAGCAGAGCGGCCACGTTGGTGAAGCGTGCGGCGCCCATATCCAGCCCGTTCAGCTCAAGGCCCTGGCGGCCGTAGGATGCACCGAGGAACAGCCGCGGAAACCACTCGGCCGCGGCTTCTTTACGGCGCGCATTGGCGGCATCGAGTTGCGCCATCAGCGCCAGTACATCAGGCCGACGTTGCAGCAGGGTGGCGGGCTGCCCCTGCCGGGCCTCGGGCGCCACCACGTTGCCGGGGGAGGGCTGGATGCTCGCAGCGTTAAAGGCCTGGTCACCGATCAATACCGCGATGCGGTGCCGCGCCACAGCAGTCAGGGTTTCCAGCGGAGGGATCTGCGCGCGCGCCGAAGCGGCATCGGTCTGTGCGCGCTCGACGTCGAAGGCGGTTGCCAGTCCTACACGGTGGCGCGCGTTAACCAGGCGCAGTGTCTCGTCCTGCGCCTTAGAGATCGCGCGTAATGTTTCGGCCTGGCGCAGCGCACCGACCAGCGTGAAATAGTTGCTGGCCACATCGCTCATTACCAGCAGACGCACGCCGCGTACGCCGTCCTCTGCGGCCAGTGCTTCGGCTTCGGCGGCATCCGCGCCAGCGCGCAGGCGTCCGCTCAGGTCGAGTTCCCACGAAACGTCCAGGCCTGCACTCGCGGTCCTGGTATCTGGATAACCCTGCTTCTTGGCCGTGCTGTAGCCGCTGCTACGGTCGGAGCCGGAGGCGGACATTCCGACACTCGGGAAGAGCCAGGAGCTACTGATCGTCTCACCGGCGCGAGCGGCGCGCACGCGCTCGGCGGCTATCTTGATGTCACGATTCTCGTCCATCGCGCGGCGCACCAGATCCGTCAACACCGGGTCGTTGAAAGTCTTCCACCACACGGTTTCGGGTTCCATCTCGGAGGCCGTGCTTGCGGCGAACCTGGCCGGCACGTCTACCGATGGCTTAAGGACCACCGTGGAGCAACCGGTCAGGATCAGGGCGATGGACGCGGCGAGCGCCGCACCCTTTACGACACCGATTACGCGTTCGGCATGTTGCAGGGGCGTCTGCCCGGTGTTGCGGGTCAACAGGTGGAAAGTTGGAAATCGCGGCATCGGATTGGGCTCGTGAAGATTCGAGGTGGCATCAGCGTAGGGCTCGGTGTGCGCGAAGTCGTCAGCGAAGGGTCGCCGTTCGGTCGCCATATCGAGCACTCGTTCGTGATGGAGGCGTCACTCGTCGCCGGCATCGGCCGTGTGCTCGCCGGTTGCCAACGCGAGGTCCGAGGCAATCGACTCCAGCAGCTCTTCGGCGCAGGAAAACTCGCGCTGTCGCCCGGTGACCAGGTTTTCGAGGCGGCCCACCAGGGCCCCCGGCGCGGCGTCGCTACGCAGCTTCACGACGTAAGAGCGGCGGCTCGGGTATTTGGATTCAGGGTTCAGGATCATCGCAGACCAGGGGGGCAAGAAAGTTCGACGACAGCGTAAGCGGCCCCCTGGGGCGAGTCGTAAGCGAAAGGTCAGACTTCGGTCGGGACAGGTTAAGGCCTTGAACACCGCAGCCCCTGTGGGAGCGAGCTTGCTCGCGATAGCGGCGGGTCAGACAATAATGATGCTGAATGTACCGCCGTCATCGCGAGCAGGCTCGCTCCCACAAGTTTTCGCCCTTAACTCTTCAAATCGACGGTGCAGCGTGAATCAGCGAGCGCGCACGGTGCGCCAGATCGGTTACGTCCGTTTCGGGTGACTGGTCAACCAACGTGGCCAATGCCTGTTGGTCCTCGGCCGTAGCGTCAGGGAGCTCGCACAGTTCGACCAGCGCTTGGAGCTCCAGCCACGGTGCTTCCTGGGCGCGAGCTTCTTCAACCGCGCGCCGCACCGCAGCGATGCCGGCGTCGGGCTGACCCTGTGCTCGCGAGATCGCTGCTTCCAGCAGCAATAGCTGCGGCAGGTATACGCGCTCGCCCAGTTCCTCGCCCACCCGAAGTGCTTCCTGTAGCTCGACTTGCGCTGCGTTGCATTCGCCTGCCAGCAGCAGCGCCTCAGCGGCGTAGCCAAGTACCTCGCTGGCTCCGGAGCGCATGCCGAGTCCGGTGTGTTCTTCGTAGGCTTCGCGGATGCGACGGTAGCCGTCGCTCGGGGAGCCGCTGCGCGCGTCGGCCCAACCGTGCCACCAGCGGCAAGCCGTACGCCCCAGTGCGAGCGAATATTCATCGACTAACTTTTGCATGTCGTCAGCCAGCGCTGCTACACGCACAGGGTTTCCCATCCTCACCTCGATCAATACCTCGTGCCAGGCGGCGACCAGCCAGGTCATGGGCTGGCGCAACGCCTGCGCGCGAACCCGGGCCTGCTGCCTGTGGACTCGGGCTTGCTCAACCAGACCAGAACGCAAGAGTTCTATAGCCAGCATGCCGTGCAGCATGACCTGAGGATCAGCCGCAAAAATCTCGTTCGTCCCGATGTCCAGCGGCTCGGCGATCGCGAGGGCGCGTTCCAGCCAACGGCGAGTCGTTTTTGTGCGTCCCTGGAGGTGATGCACCTCGCCCTGGACGATGCATGCCGCCAGCATGAGCTCTTGATCATTTGCTTCGCAGGAGAGGGCTTCAGCACGCTCCGCCACCTCGAGCGCCAGCGCATAGTCGCCGCGCAGACCAAGCAGATAGCCGAATCCGTGTAGCAGACGACCACGCATGGGGTGTTCGGGGACATCCGCCAACAGCCTGTATGCACGTTCGAAGGCGCTTTTTGCTTCGCTGCCGACACCGAACATGTGGAAAGCCGAAACCCCCTGCAGCGTAGCCAGGGTAATTTCGAGCGCATTGCGCTCCGTCCCTTCGGGTGCCTGCATCAACAGGACCAAGGCGCGCCCAGTGAGGCCGTAGCTCAAGTCCGGGCTGAAGTGCAGCAGCGCAGCTTCTGCGGCCTCGGCGTAGTAACGCAGCGCAATCATCGGCTGTCGGGCGCGGTCGAAGTGCATCGCCAGCTCCGAGGCCGCAACCGGTACGCCGACTGCGCGCTCGCGTTCGAGGGCAGCGCCGACCTGACGATGGAGTTGAGTGCGCAATGAGCGCGGCGTGCGGTCGTACAACACTTGGCGGAAGAGAGCATGTCGGAAAAAGTGGGGTGGCTCTACCGTCTCTTCAACTTCTGTGGCCCGCGATCGTATGAGCCATACCTGTTCGCGTATCAGCTCTTCACAGGCGTGGGCCACCGAAGCGAGGTCGCGCTCGAGGGCCAGCGAAACCGTCTCGATTCGAAATTCAACCCCGCATACCGCTGCGGCCGAGAGGAGGGTACGTTGCTCCGGACCCAGCCTGGCGATGTAGTGATCAATGATGGCTGCGAGGTTTTCGGGAACCGCCAGATCCGCAAGCCGAGCCTCGATGGTGGTTTTGTCGTCCTTTGGGTCCATCACTTCACTGGTGATTGACGAAACGAACAACGGCACACCGTCGGTCCGATCATGCAGGGCGCGCACGAAGGCTTCATCGCGAGCCAGCGAGGTCGAGCGCAGCGCAACATAGTCAGCGACCTCGGTTTCCGAGAACGGGTCCAGCACCACCTCCTCGCACAGACGTTGCAGGCGCAGTTCGTGGCGCAACGAGCTAAGGGGATGATCGAGCGCAACCACCTCGGCGAGGCGGAAGCTCGACAGCCACATCAGCCGCGTGCGGCCACGTCGCCGTGCCACATAGTTGATGAGCTGGACCGTCGCCCGATCGCTCCAATGCAGGTCTTCGGTCACCAGCAACAGCGGTCGCTGCTCCGTGCAGCGGTCCAGCAATTCGCCCATTTCCCGGAGCATGCGGTCCGGGCCGATGCCGGCAAGCTCGCGCCGCAACGCGTCTCGCTCTTGCGCGGTACTCAGCCACGGGAGTTGCAGCAGCCACGCCGGTGCCACGGCGCGCATCAGCGCCGGCAGGGTGGGGTCGCTGCGGCACAGATCGGCTAACGCCTCCAGCACCGGCAGATACGGCTCGCCGGCGCCATAGTGCTCCACGCAATGGCCGCGTGCGCAGGCGATGTCGCCAAGGCCAGTGAGGAAATGTTCGATCAGCGTGGTCTTGCCAATTCCCGGCTCGCCGGCGAGCCAGACCACTGCGCGCTGGCCGTCATTCGCCCGCTCCCAGGCCTTTTGCAGCCTCGCGACCTCGTCAGTGCGACCGATGAATGACGGTGACGAAGGTGTGCCGGTCGCTGTAATCGTCGCGGATGCAGGCGGCATCGAAAGTGCGGAGGAGGGTGGGGCGATGAAGCGATAGCCGCGCCGCGACACCGTTTCGATGAAGCGAGGATCCCTGGGGTCGTCGCCCAGTACCTTGCGCAGATCGCTGATGGCCGTTTTCAGGACCGAATCGCTGACGAACCGATGCCCCCACACAGCATCAAGCAAGGCATCCTTGGTTACCAGCGACCCTGGCTGGCGTGCCAGCACGCATAACAACGTGAAAGGCGTCGGTGCCACTGCAACGGTTTCCCCATTACGCAACAAGCAGGCGTTGGACTCGTCGAGCTCGAATTCGAAGAAGCAGAGCAAGACTGGATCTGGATGGGGCTGCGGACGTGCCACGGTTGATTCCTAAAGACTAAAAACAGGGTTGTGCGCCGCGAAGCTTCACAGGGGGTTGGATACTGAAAACCGATGTGCCCGACTTCCCTGTCGACCAGCCTTTTCAATCAACGGCTCTCCAGCCTTGGCAGTCTTAGCCATTGCTCCAATGACAACGCTGATCGGCGCTGAAGCCAAGCGTCGCCGGTCGGAAAATGCCATATGCGCAAAATCGGTTCACGCCGCGCAATTCAGCTCGCCCCTTGTCCCATCGCGGGTTGAGCATGATCCCAAAAAATTAATGACAAAAACATCAATATTGAAATATCTCTCAATATTGAATACCTTGACCTTGCCTGACGATGAGACCTCGCGTCTCACGACTTCAATCACAACAAGGGCCCGAGATGAACAACAACAAGAAAGTTTGCGAATTGCCTCCCGCCGCCGTCGACGTGCTGGTTATCGGTTATGGTCCGGTAGGTGCGACCATCGCTGCGCTGCTCGGCCGCTATGGGGTCACGACCCTGGTACTGGACAAGGTCCATGACGTCGTACTGATGCCGCGTGCCATTGCTCTGGACAACGAGGCGCTGCGCATCCTGCAACAAGCCGGTTTGTCGGAAGACGCTTTCGAGAAGATCGTTATCCCTGAAGTGAGGATGCACTCCCCGGTACTCGGGCAGTTCGGTCGAGCCAATACCGAGGGGTGCGTCGACGGCCATTCGAAACTCGTGACGTTCTATCAACCCGACCTCGAGCACGCGATGCGCGGCGAGGTTTCCCGGCTAAAAACCGTGACCAGCCTGGGTGGCTTCGAGCTGGAGAGCCTGGATGAGGTGTCAGACTGCGTCTTCGCTTCCGTACGGGATGAGAATGGGCAGTCGCATTCCGTTCGCGCCCAGTACCTGATCGGAGCGGATGGCGCTAGCTCCAGGGTCAGAGGGCTGATTGGCCAGGAGTTCGAAGGGCAGACCTATGCGGAGGATTGGCTGATTGTCGATGTCAAGAACCGGCATAAGTCAGCGATTGATCACGTTGAGTTTATCTGTAATCCGCGCCGCCCGACGCCGCACATGCCTGCACCCGGCGGCAGGGAGCGTTGGGAGTTCATGCTGCAACCCGGCGAGTCCCGGGAAGAGCTGGAAAGCCCGGAAAGCATAGCCCGGCTGATCGCGCCCTGGATCAACCCGCAGGAGCTGGAAATCGAACGAAAGGCGGTGTATCGATTCCACGCGCGCTGCTGCAACAGATTCAGCAAGGGGCGCGTCTTTCTCGCCGGCGACGCAGCGCACATCACCCCTCCTTTTGTCGGGCAAGGCCTTGTAGCGGGACTTCGAGATGGCGCCAACCTTGCCTGGAAACTGGCCTGGGTCCTTCGTGGCCATGCCGCGCCTTCAATACTCGATTCCTATGACGTAGAGCGTCGCCCCCATGCCCAGGCGATGATCAATCTGGCGAAACTCATGGGCCGCCTGGTGATGCCCAAGAACAAGATCGCAGCGTTCTTTATCCACGGCCTGATGCGCATGCTGGCATTGACTCCCGCTACCAGGAGGTACTTCGAACAGTTGGACATCAAGCCGAAGAACACCTTCAAACACGGCTTGTTCGTGCAGCATCGCCGGGGCGACAAGCTGGTACGTGGCAGCCTGTTTCCCCAGGCCTGGACCCGCAACCTGCAAAAGCAGATCAAACTGAGCGACGATGCTCTGGGGGATAGCCTGACCCTGGTTGGATTCGGTGTTGACCCGTTGTCACTGCTCACCCCTGATCAGGTCGTTTCCTGGGAAAAAATGGGCGGCCACTTTTTAGAGATCAGAGCACGCGGCCAACGCTCCGGCGGCAGCTGTGACTTCATCGAAGACATGAACCATGAGATCCTGCCGCTGGCTGCCAAGGGAACGCTCGTCGCGGTTCGCCCCGACCGTATCATCATGCACCACGCCCCTGGCTCAGAGGCCGGCAGCCTTCTTCGAGACTGCAGGAACCTGCTGGCTAGCGAAGGCGCCACTGCGGACAGCGTTTCCATTACCATCAACGAGCCCATTAGATTACGAGCTTGATCATGCATTCCCCCACACTTCCTTTAGAAGCTGATGCGCCAGAACCTCTCACGAGAGGTCACAAGAAGCGTGAGCGCACCCGTCGCGGCCTGGTGGACGCGGCGTTGCGCCTTATCGCGCGTAAGGAAGTGGGGGAGATCGCACTGCTCGAGGTAGCTGCGGAAGCCGCAGTATCCAACGGCACCATCTACAACTATTTTCGAACTCGCGACGAAGTGCTGGAGGCGGTTGGCATCGCCATGGCCGCCGAGTTCTCCGATGCCATTTCCGCCATGAGCAGGGACGTGCACTGCGGCGCACAGCGACTTTCGATCGGCGTGCGCATGTTTGTGTGCCGGGCTGCGGCCGACCACCAATGGGCGAATGCGCTGCTGCGCATCATCCATTTCGACCAGGCCATGCGCTCGCGTCTGGCTGACCATGTACTGGGCGACCTGCGTGAGGGACTGCGTGCGGGCATGTTTGCTTACGCGGACGAAGGGGTTGCCCTGGATATCGTACTGTCATGCACAACCGGAGCAATGCGCTCGGTTGTCGAGGGGCGTGCGGTGGCGGAGCACGACCTGCGGGTTGCCGAAATGATTCTCCAGGCTCTGGGCGTCACGCCTGCCAGAGCCAGGAAAATCGCCGGCAAGCAGCTACCGGCCTGATCCTCTATCTGGTTTGATCAATCCATTGCCGATAGTTCTTGGCCTGGCGACGAGCCTTCAGTTGATTGCCGATCAATGCCATGAGTGGCGACGTCCCGGGTTTTGTCCGTTTCCCCTGACTCAGCAAGCCGAGCTGCTTCTTGATCACCGACGCCACTGCCAGCGATGCCAGCGTCTTGTTCTTCCAGCGCACGACGATGGGCTCCACCCTGATGTCCCGACCTGCCATCCACTGCCTCGGCAGGGCTGGCTCGATCGCTAATGCTGTGGCAAGTCCGACCATCGACACCGAGCCGCTCACCACTCGCTCCGCGACCTCCTTTCTACGCACGCCGCCGGTGACCATCAGCGGCATGCGAGCAATTTCTCCTATTTTCTCCGCGAATTCGAGAAAGTAGGCCTCTCGAGCCAGGCTGCTGCCATCGCGGGTCTGCCCCTGCATGGCCGGGCTTTCGTAGCTGCCACCCGACAACTCGACCAGATCGACCGCCTTGGCGTTAAGCATTTCCACTACGCGAGCCGCATCCGCGGCATCGAACCCGCCGCGCTGAAAGTCCGCGGAGTTGAGCTTCACGGCGACGCAAAAGATCGGTGCCACTCGCTGGCGAATGGCGTCGATGGTTTTCAATAGAATTTGCGCACGATTTTCCAGGCTACCGCCCCAGCGGTCATCACGCCGATTGGTCAAGGGCGAAAGGAATTGGCTGAACAGGTAGCCATGCGCGGCATGAATTTCCACGCCGGTGAATCCGGCACGCTCGGCCAGCACCGCCGCTTGGGTATAGCGCTCAATCAGCTCTTCGATCTCCTGCTCCTCCAAAGCTCTGGGCGGCACAAAAGCTTTTGAAAGGCCGGGGATATCGACCGCCACTGCGGAGGGGCCTCTTGCCGATTGCCCCATTGAAGCCAGCAACTGCCGTCCGGGATGATTGATTTGCATCCAGGCCTGGGCTCCGCGGCTGCGGCAAGCATCGGCCCATAGCTTGAATTTGCCCAGGTTCCGATCGTCCTCAAGCACTACGCCAGCGGGTCCGGTCAAGGCGTGACGGTCAACCATGACGTTGCCAGTGATGATCAGACCGGCACCACCCTCCGCCCAACTCCGATAGAGCTTGACCAACGCTTCCCCTGGAGCGTGATCCTCATTGGCAAGGTTCTCCTCCATGGCAGCCTTGGCGATCCGGTTTGGAATCACCGTGCCGTTGGGCAATCGAAGCGGTTTGAAGAGATTTGAGCCGGTCATGTTCTGTCCTCCAGCTGATAAAAGTCGGCCAGCATAATTGAACACGTGTGTTCAATTATGTCAATGTGCAGTGCTTTTATTGATTTGGCGACCTCGGTCAGAGTTTCCAGATTATTAGGTTTCAGGCCGGTTTTCAGACAGAAGAACCAACAGACCAAAAAAATATGGTTGACGCGAAATGAACACAAGTGTTCAATCGGTCCATAAGGTAATCCTGGAGAGAGAACCGTGGAATCCCTGAATCCAACACAGCGCCGCATCCATCAAGCTGCCTTTCGCCTGTTTGCCGAGAGAGGCACCTCACAAGTGAATATCCTCGACCTCGCGCAAGAGGCAGGAGTGGCGCGCGGAACGGTCTATAGCAACATCGACAGCATGGAAAGCCTGTTCGAGGCGGTCGCCAGCCATCTCGCGAGGGAGATGCATGAGCGCGTCAACAAGAGCTTCGATTCCCTCTCGGACCCGGCTCATCGGCTTGCCAATGGCATTCGATTCTTCATTCGTCGAGCGCACGAAGACTCCCAGTGGGGCGCGTTCATCCATAAATTCGCCATGAGCAATTCGGCGTTGCGCGAAATGTTCAGCAGCCAGGCGACGAAGGATCTTCTGGGCGGGCTTACCACTGGGCGCTATACGTTTCAGCAGGAGCAATTGCTCTCAGTACTGACGCTGATATCGAGCAGCGTGCTCGGCTCGATTTTCCTGGTGCTGGAAGGTCACAAAACGTGGCGCGAATCGGGCTCTGATACCGCCGAACTGGTGCTGCGGGCATTGGGTGTGCCGCCAGAGGAGGCGCGTGCGTTGGCGACCGTAGAGTTGCCGGCACTTCCGTCTCTCGAATGAGCACCTGACTGACTCCAACTAGACAACACCCCTGGTTTTCAGGGGTGCGGGACAGCTTTGCCCTAAAAACCCGGAAAACAAGAACAATGAACAACAGAAATGAATTGTACCGGTTGGCCACACCACAACCCGCCCGGCATCCGCAGCCGACAGTGAAGGCCCAGGCACTGACTCACCTGATCTTCCAACGGCCGGACTTGAATGAGGCGGCGCGTTTCCTGACTGATTTCGGCCTGACGGTAAGTCGGCAGGACGCCGAGACGTTGTATCTGCGCGGCACTGAGCCAACTGCCTATTGTTATCGCGTGCACCGTTCAGAAAAGGCAGGCTTTGTAGGTTTCGGCCTGGAAGTCCAATCGCTCAAGGATCTGGAAAAGCTGACGCGAATCCCGGGTGCGTCATCGGTAGAGAAGTCGGAACATCCTGGCAAAGGGTTTTACGTCAGACTGACCGATCCATCCGGATTTATCGTCGAAGCCGTTTACGACCAGGCGCGCGATAAAACTCTGGCACACAGGGCTCCTCTTCCTTGGAATCTGGCGCAAGAGCAGCCGCGAATCAATGCCACACAGCGTCCGCCAATTGCTCCGCCTGAAGTCATCAGACTGGGCCACATCGTCATCGAAGTGGCCGACTATCAGGCGACCTGTGGCTGGTATACGCAGCATTTCGGGCTTATTCCCAGTGATGTGCAAGTACTTCCCGATGGCACACCCATCGTCTCCTTCATGCGCCTTGACCTCGGTGAGATGCCCACGGCTCACCATACGCTGGCGATTGCGCAAGGGTTCATGGCGACTTATAGCCATAGCGCCTATGAGGTCGTCGATGCAGACGCCGTGGGAATGGGACAGCGCGTCCTGCGCGAGCGCGGTTGGGAGCACTCATGGGGCATCGGTCGACACATTCTGGGCAGTCAGATCTTCGATTACTGGCAAGACCCTTGGGGCGATAAGCACGAGCATTACTGCGACGGGGATGTTTTCACGGCCACCCGGCCTACGGGCATTCATCCGGTGAGCCCCGAGGCAATGGCGCAGTGGGGGCAGCGCATGCCCAAGAGCTTTACGAAACCCAAGATGAGCGTGGCCAATCTGATTCTGCTGATCCGCAACCTGCGACGCAGCCCGGACCTGACCCTGCGCAAGTTGGTAACACTCATGCGGATGTTCGGGTAGAGCTGCCGCCATGTCGGACAACTCAACCCGGTTTGGCCGGCGGGACGTGCTTAAAGCCGGCGCTTTGATTGCTGGCAGTGCGTGGGTCTACACCGTTGCCAGCCCCCCCTCAGAACAACACCACAGTTCCCACGCCACCGAGCGCGGGACAAACGCCGCTCCAGGAGTACCTTCAATGTCTGCTGTACACGTAGTCCGCTTTGAATTTCAGAACGGTATCCACTGGGGCGTGCTTCGCCAGGGCCGTATCACGGTTGTCCCAGGTGTTTTTGAAACCACTGGTGACTTCATTCGCCAGAACAGTATCGACGACCTCGCTCAACTCAAAGGCACGGAGCTTGCGCAGGGCGAAGTAAAACTGCTGTCGCCGGTGACCCGTAACCAGCAGTTCGTCTGCCAGGGTGCCAATTACCGTCAGCACATGATCGAGTCGGGCATGGACCCGGATGCGAAGAAATTCAACATGATCTTCACCAAGGCGACGAGTTGCCTGGTGGCGGCTGACAGCGACCTGATCAAGCCGCGCCACGTGCGCTTCCTTGACTACGAGATCGAACTGGGCCTGGTGATGAAGCGCTCGATCACCGGCGCTGTTGCGGTCACCGACGCCAATCTGCATGAGTTCATTGCCGGCGTCGTCATCGTCAATGATTACTCGGCGCGTGACATTCAGATTCCCCAGATGCAGTTCTACAAGGGTAAGAGCTACCGCACTTTCGGCCCGGTCGGGCCGTACCTCTGCCTGCTGGATGCCACGAACATTCATTACCTGAAAGAACTGCAGCTGCGCCTGACGGTCAACGATCAGGTGCGACAGAACGACAGCACGGCCAACCTGGTTTACGGCCCCGCGGAAACCCTGACCGAACTCAGCGCCTTGCAAGATCTCGACGTTGGAGACCTGATCGCCACCGGTACGCCTGCCGGCTGCGCTCTAACGATCCCTTCGCCTGGCAAAATGCGCATTGCAGCCCTTTTGCCAGAAGCCACCAAGTGGAAGCTTTTCCTCAAGGCGCAAGAAGGCCGGACCCAGTATCTCAAGGCCGGTGACGTGGTCGAGGCGCGTATTCGCAGCGCCGACGGTGTAATCGATCTCGGCGTGCAACGCAACCGGGTCGTGGGAGAAGCCTGATGGTTGTGCAGAGCCTGAATGACATCGAAAGTTTTGAACGAGTCCCCTTGTCGGAGCGTGGGCTGGCTTGCAGCACTTATGAAGCGCTGCGTCTGGCGGCCGAGCGCACCCCCCAGGCTCCGGCGCTAAGCTTCTTCGCCGATGCCGCCGATTTCAAGCGCACCCACGAGTGGAACTACTCCCAGCTCTTGGCGGATATCACCCGCGCGGCAAATGCCTTCGATGACCTGGGCATAAAACCGGGCGAGGTGATTGCCTTTGTTTTGCCCAATCTGCCGCAAACCCATTTCACGATATGGGGCGGGGAGGCGGCGGGGATCGTCATGGCGATCAATCCTCTGCTTGAGGCCAAGCAGATGGCGGGCTTGCTCAATGCGGCGAAGGCATCCGTGGTGGTGACACTCGCGCCGACTCCAGGCAGTGATCTGTGGCCCAAACTGGCTTCACAACTGGATGACTTACTCGGGATCAAGTCTGTCGTTTGGGTCAGCATGGAGCCCTATGTCGCCGAACCTGTGCGTGGGGCGCTGAAAGCCGCGGCACTGAAGGAGCGAGACTTACACAGCGGTATCGCGATCCACGATTGGCAATCGCTGATGAATGCTCAACCGTCAACGCACCTGAAAAGCGGTCGGCACATCCGCCCGGATGAATGCTCCTCCTACATCTGTACGGGCGGCACCACCGGACTGCCCAAGATCGCCGCGCGTACGCATGGCTCGGAAATCTTCAACGCATGGGCCATCGCCGCTCACATGCAGCCACGCAGTGGTGTCCAGGTTATGTTTTGTGGCCTGCCGCTGTTTCATGTCAATGGACAACTGGTGACCGGCCTGATGCCTTGGACTCAAGGCGATCATGTGATCCTCGGGACGCCTCAAGGGTATCGTGGCGAGGGAGTGATCCCACGATTCTGGGAAATGGTCGAGCACTTCGGTATCAACCTCTTTTCCGGCGTGCCCACTGTCTATGCCGCACTTCTGCAAAATGAATGGCAGGGCCGCGACCTCTCCAGTCTTCGCTATGCAATCTGTGGCGCCGCACCCATGCCGGCTGAGCTGTTCCGCGAGTTCGAGCGCCGTACCGGAGTGAAAATCCTTGAAGGTTACGGCCTCACCGAGGGCGCCTGCGTTTCCTCAATCAATCCGCCCCATGGTGAGCGCCATATCGGCTCCATCGGGATACGGATCGCCTACCAGAATATGCGCGCGGTCTTGCTCGATGATTCGGGAGAGTACTTGCGCGACGCCAACGCGGATGAGATCGGCCTCATCACGATCAGCGGTCCGAACCTCTTCGAAGGCTATCTGGATGAGCGCCATAACCAGGGCCTCTGGATCGATATCGACGGTCAGCGCTGGTTGAATACAGGCGACTTGGGTCGCCAGGATGCGCAGGGTTATTTCTGGCTGACCGGACGCAAGAAGGAATTGATCATCCGCGGCGGCCACAACATCGATCCCAAGCAAATCGAGGAGGCGCTTCAGGCGCATCCCGCTGTCGCCTTGGCCGCTGCAATCGGCAGTCCCGATGCCTACTCGGGCGAGGTGCCGGTTGCCTACGTTCAACTACGCCCCGGGCAAGCCTGCAGCGCCGAAGAACTTGAGGCATTCGCTCAGCGCAACATCAGCGAGCGGGCAGCTGTTCCCAAGCGCATTGAAATTCTTGAAGCGTTGCCACTGACGGCCGTGGGCAAGATATTCAAGCCCGCCTTGCAGCAGCGCGAAATTGCCAAAGTAATCCAGCAGGAAGTGGAACGTCTGGGGCTTTCGGATATAGCTGTTGAAGTAGTGCAGGACAATCGCCGAGGGTTTGTCGCCTGCATTAGAGCCGGAACTGGCCAGGAAGTCCTGGCTCCGCTCCTGGGGCGTTATAGCTTTCAAACCGAGTGGCTTAATTGAGTTCCTGAATTCACATCTGTAAGTCCAGCAATCATGCCCTGGTGCTGTTCAGCCAGGGCTTTTTACACAACATCGATCAACTCCAACCGGCACTGAGAAGTGCACAGGACGGCGAAGCCTTGCCTGCGTGCAATCAACAAAAACAATAAACAAGAGGTGGAAAATGAAACTGAATAGCCGCGTGATTCCGTGTCTCTCTGTTCAGCAAAAGTGTGCTATCTGGATTAAGTTCAGCAGTGCCATCGCACTCCTCAGCGCCTCTACAATGGCAGGCGCCAATGGCATCGGTCTGAATGAACAAAGTGCAAGCAGTGCAGGGACTGCTTACGCGGGAAGGTCGTCTTCGGCGCTGGACGCCAGCACCATTTATGGAAACCCCGCCGGCTTGACCAAGTTGAAGCGCAGTGAGATTTCCGGCGGTGCCTCGGTCGTCTCGGCCAACATCGACATCAGTGATGCGCAGAGCAGTGTCGCAGGGACGAATGAGGGGGACTCGGTACCTTTGGGGGTGGTGCCCTTCGCTTATATGTCGACGCCGCTTGACGATCGATTTTCGATTGGTGTGGGCCTCTATGCGCCGAGTGGTCTGATCAATGATTACGAGAGCAGTTTTCAGGGCCGCTACCATGGCTCCTATAGCACGACCAAGGAAATAACCCTGCAGCCCACCATTGCCTATCGGATCAATGATCACGTGTCCATTGGTGGCGGACCGACCATAAACCGTTTCAATGCCAAGCTTCAGAATTATATGGCCACCGGCGCCCTGAACAATGGCGAGGATACACTGGTCACCATCAAAGGCGATGACACGGCCATTGGCTACAACCTTGGCCTGCTGGTTGACTTTAATGAGGCAACCCGTTGGGGAATTACTTACCACTCGAAGGTGAGCTATCACCTCAAAGGGCATACGGAAGTTTCCGGCTCCCCGAGCGCTGTCATGGACGGAAATTATGACAACAAAGTAGACATTACTATGCCCGAATCAGTGGATACGTCCATCACCCATCGATTCAATAGTCGCTGGACCGGATACCTGGGAGCCACCTGGACACGTTGGAGCCGGATCCAGGAGGTCAAGGCAATCAACAGCGGTGTTTCCCCCGTGGGCCAGGCGGTTGGCATGGAGACCATGACCGAACTAATGAACTGGCACGACACGTGGAGCACCGCGGTGGGCGCATCCTATCAATTGAACCCCCAATGGCTGCTCCGCGCAGGCTACGCCTATGATCCCTCGCCAGTGGGAAATGAGGATCGCAGCGTACGCGTTCCGGTTGGCAACCGCCAGGCCGTGACCTTGGGTGGCGCTTATTCGCCGAGTTCCGATCTGACGATAGACCTTGCTTATGGTTATCTCTGGGATTCCAAAGTTTCCGTCAATCAGGAGAACAAATCCGGTCTTCAACCTGCCTACAGTGCCAACTACGACAACAGTGCGCATGGCGTTTCAGTACAGGCAACCTATCGGTACTAATCGACAGGACTTCTTTTTTTAATGGAGTCCATGTTCAATCCAGAGGACGACGGGGTCCTCTTTGCAACGTAGCTATCTACACTGAGTGGACCGGCATTCGACGATGCCTGGTAGGGCTTGTCTCTCCCAGGCTTTTTCATTTTGTAGAGACATCCGGATTTCAATTGAACACAATTGAATGGATCAAGATTTCGACTTTGCAATCGTGTTGAGGTCCGGCACAGGCAATCTGGCCAGCGCAGCTGCTTCATCGGCAGAAATTCCGTACATTCTCAAAAGTAATTCCGACGTTTCGCGAGCCGCCTCCTTGCTTGCGCGTCCTTCGAGGATTTCTCGCGTCACACCAACCATCGAGCTAAGAGTGATACTAACTGCACTCTCAAGACAGCTTTCGCAATTAAAACGGTTGGCTTGTATCCCAAGCAGGATATCGCTTCTTGCGCGCTCTCTGAAGGTTTCTTCATTTTGACGAAGGCTGAACTCGGCATGAATGACGAACCACCCCCAAACTGGATCTGCCAATGCGCGTTCGATGTATGTCCGCTGGATAAAGGCAATTGCGCATGCCGGGTCCTGGACAACTTCCCCTATCAAATCGAAGGCCTTGCCTAGCTCCTCAGCCCGGCGGGCGAACACCGCTTTGGCGAGTTCCTCCTTGGTTCTGAAATGGTTGTAAAAGGTGCCGGCGGCAAGCTCCGCCTCCTAAAGAAGCGGATCGTCGAGATTTCGCTTTCCGAAATGGCCTGGTTCCGCCGCCTCCGCCTTTTCCAATCCTTCGCAGCGGTCTTATTGACCTGGGCCCGCAAGCTCATCCTGTATCCGGTCAGCTCGGGCCGCAGGGGAATGTCGAGGTTAATGGGGAGCGAGGACGCTGCGACGATATTCTAGGTGTCGGTTGGCAGTTGATCAGCGATTTTGATGTGCTTCTATCGCAGGAGTCTTTGGCCCTGCTTGCACACTTGTCAGTCAAGAAAGTCCAAGCGATACCAATCGCTTTAGGGGGCAAATGTTGGAGCCGGTAAGGTTGTTGACCTTGACGGAACCTATCGTGATTACTTCGAGAATAATGGCGTACGCGCCGTGCTGGTTCGTCCTGACTTCTATGTATACGGTGGAGCAAATGGACCGGAGGATCTAGATGCGATGATTGCTCGGTTGGGTGTCGCGCTCCATAAATATCAAGACTGATACCACCCGTTGTCTAACATCCGGTACTGGTCTCTGGCTGGTACCGGCACTCTCCAATCCAACAATCTGGTCTCTAGCGGAAGATGCCGCTGGCGGCGCTAGATACCCGAAGAAACAGAGGTTTGTGCAGACTCCCTTAAAGCGCGCTCATCGAACGCTACTCGCGCCGCCTGGATCTCATCGAGATGGGCAAAGGCCCAGCGCCCTAGCGCTTCTACCGGTTTGCTGAGCGAATGCCCTAAAGGGGTCAGTTCGTACTCAACGCGAGGTGGCGTCGTTGGGTACACGGTTCGCTTGACCAGGCCGTCTCGCTCCAATCCTCGCAGCGTCATTGTCAGCATGCGCTGGGAAACCCCATTGATCATGCGCTTGAGTTCGTTGAACCGGCGCGGGCCATCCTGTAACAGGATCACCACCAGCACGCTCCACTTGTCACCGACACGCGACAGCACCTCGCTCACCCGCTGGCAGCTGTCAGAGAGCAGAGCCACTTCACCACCAATGGTTTCCAAAATGTGCCCAGGTATCATTCATGTGCCTTCTTGCGTGGGGTAATTTAGTTTCTTAGTATCAAATCTATACCACAGGAGGTCCCATGTCCAAAAACCTGCTCCATCTCGATTCCAGCATTCTTGGCTCCCACTCTGTAAGCCGCTCCCTGTCTGCAAAAGTTGCGGACCGCTTGGTGCAGGCCGACCCGCAGCTACGGGTAACGTATCGGGACTTGGCTGCGAATCCCATACCCCACCTCACGGGCGCTTACGTTGCGGTCTCACGCAATCTACTGGAGGCACCACAAAATCCGGAGCTGCTTGAGGACTTGGCGCTGGGAGAGCAACTCATGCAGGAGTTCCTTGCAGCTGACATCGTGGTCATTGGCGTCGGTTTCTACAACTTCACCATCCCCAGCCAGCTCAAAACGTGGATTGACCGCATTGCCATTGCCGGCAAGACATTCCAATACATCGAAGGTAGGCCAGTAGGCTTGGCGGGTAACAAGCGGGTTTACTTGACCATCTCGCGAGGCGGTTTCTACGGCGCAGGTTCGCCCGCGCAGGTGATGGAGCATGCTGAAACCTACCTGCGGGGCGCCTTTGCCTTCTTGGGCATCAAAGAGCTCGAAGTAGTAGTCGCAGAGGGTGTCAACGCTGGGCCGGAGCAACGCCAGGTAGCAATCGCCCAGGCAGAGCAGCACATCGCCGCGATCATCGAAGCGTAAGTTAGTCATTGGAGAATGATGCAGTGACCCTCTCAATCCAAAAGGTACAGCGCGCGGGTGGGCCTCAGGTTCGAGCCACTAACCACCGGGCCCGCCTGGTGATCTCGCCCGACGACGCGGTCGAAAACAGCCCATTCCTTTTGCTGGTCGAGGACTGGTTCGCACCGCCCGCCGGGTTTCCCACCCACCCGCACCGCGGCATGGAGACGGTAACTTTCGTGATTGATGGGCAGTTGCTGCATGAGGACCATACCGGCACCAGCGGAATGCTCGGTCCCGGTGCCGCGCAGTTTATGACTGCTGGCGGTGGAGTAATGCATAGCGAGATGCCTGGACCGCAGGGAGTGCACCTTTTTCAATTGTGGCTGAACCTCCCTGCACGGCTCAAATCAACAACTGCTCGCTATACCGACCTCCAGATGAAAGACGTACATGTTCATCGCGAGCCAGGTGTTGAGGCGCGTATCTACGCAGGCCAGTTGGGTCAGGTCTGTGTGCCGCACGGATCGACCTGGCCGCTTACATTGATAGAGTTGAAACTGGATACAGGAACGAGCTTCGAGCTCCCAATTCCTGCGGGACAGCGTGCATTTACATATCTGCTGGGTGGCGATGCCTTGCTTGGCATCGGCGATCGATCCGTGACAGCGGGTGACTTAGCCTGGCCGGAGATTGCGCCAGCGGATCAAACGTCCACACTGAAAATAACCTCGCTGACCTCTTTGCGGTTACTCGTCTACGCCAGTCCCATTTTCGATGAGCCAATCGCGGTGGGCGGGCCGTTTGTGATGAACACCGAGGAGGAAATCGCCCAGGCATTCATGGATTTACAAACCGGTAAATTCATTCCGACTTGAGTTCCGATTCAGAAGTGCTCACCTACCAAGCCCTCTTAGAAACGCTCTAGGGGGCCCAAGCCAAAATACCTGGGGTCACAACCTCCAAAGGATCATTGCCATGACTCAATACACCGCCTTCAGCGTTGAGCTGGCCAACAACATCGCCCATGTGCAAATCAACCGCCCGGAAAAGATCAATTCGATGAACGCCGCGTTCTGGAACGAGATCATCGAGATCTTCCAGTGGGTCGAGGACACCGACGAAGTCCGGGTGGTGGTGCTCAGTGGTGCCGGCAAGCATTTCTCGTCCGGCATCGACCTGATGATGCTGGCCGGGGTGGCCAATGAACTGGGCAAGGATGTCGGCCGTAATGCGCGTCTGCTGCGACGCAAGATCCTCGCCCTGCAAGCGTCCTCAATGCCGTCGACCACTGCCGCAAGCCGGTGCTGGCGGCAATCCAGGGCTATTGCCTGGGGGGCGCCATCGACCTGATTGCCGCCTGCGACATGCGTTACGCCGCCGCCGATGCGCAATTCTCGATCAAGGAAATCGACATCGGCATGGCTGCCGACGTTGGCACCTTGCAACGCTTGCCGCGGATCATCGGTGACGGCATGCTGCGTGAACTGGCTTACACTGGTCGCGGCTTTGGCGCCGAAGAAGCGCGTGGCATGGGCCTGGTCAATCGCGTCTACAGCGACGCTGCCAGCCTGCTCGATGGAGTAATGGGCATTGCCCGCGAGATCGCCGGCAAGTCGCCGATCGCCATCACCGGCACCAAGGAGATGATCAGCTACATGCGCGACCATCGCATTGACGACGGCCTCGAATACGTCGCCACCTGGAACGCCGCCATGTTGCAATCCACTGATCTGCGCGTGGCCATGGCCGCCCATATGAGCAAACAGAAACCCGAATTTCTGGATTGATTGACCAGGTGCTTAAAATCGAGGCGCGCGCGTAGAGCCGGCTCCTCGAGGCTCTGAGTCAAGCAGCATTGACCGCGCCGGATCGGGTGCATTTGAGGTATTGCTCGAATGGATGGACTTTGCCTCCAGTCTGGAAGCCATTTTTCTAACCTCGTTGATATCGACAGGACTCAACGTGGTATAGGCGCTGGTGACACGGAAGGTTGCAGGTACGCCCGTCTTATAAAACTCGAGGCGTTTTTCGCTGCCTACTGCGAACCATCCGTCAGCGCGCAATGCTTTTTCCAGAGCCTCGCGCTCTTGCGGCTGAAATTCCAGGCGAATGGAGCGGTAGGTCAGTTTCTCCAGTGCCACTCCCATGATCTTGCTGCCTCCCATGGGATCTGTCTCACTGGAAAAGTTGTCTGTGACATCAAGCGTTATTTCAGCGCTGCTGGCCGTTGCGCCAAAAATGGCCATTGGCTGGCTACGCGTACACGACAGGTAGTTAGAGTAATCAACGCACTCCGTGAATCCTTGCGCTTTCCCCAGCGCTTGGGTGCCGGGGACAGAGAGCCCCGAAACCTGGACGGTTGACAGGCGTTCAGCAGACTGGGCCGTACCTGCAACCAGCAGAAGAACGATCGCTCCCAGCTTGTTCATATCACGGCTCCTACAAATCGATTGAGTTTGAAATGAATCATGGCTCGCCTGCCGATCTCTACCGCTATACCGGAACCGTGCTGGCAACTCCTCACGAGGGGATGGTAGCCGTTTTATGGGCTTGCGATGGTTGCGTGAACATTAGTTCAGAATTTGCGCGGTCCTGCCATGCTAGTGAAGCTGCCCGTGGGTCGAAGGGCTCCTTCGGGCCACCTGCACCGGCGCCGGTGGCGAACGGCCCACTCCTTCGATTCGACTCGGTCTAAGAGACGATCCTTGAGCCGGCAAGATGGAACTGAACGGTCATCATATCGACATCTTCGTCGCGCACTCTGGTCGCAGAGTTACTGATGGTGCTTGACCTACCTATTCAATAATAAAACGGAAGGTTTCACTCATGGGTGCAACGGTAGCCGTGACCGAGCAGCACAAGGATCTGAAAAGACGTGCGACAGTAATTTATCGCCGGGATAAAGAGATTCTTTTTGTGCGAAAACGCAACGCGAAGTGGAACCTGCCCGGCGGTCGCGTCGAGCGAGGCGAGACGCCCCTGCAAGCTGCCGTGCGTGAAATGGCGGAAGAGACCGGCTTAATCTTTGACCAGCTCTCTTACGTCTCCGAGTACGAGCAGGACAGAGTTATCCATTTTCTCTTCGAAGCGCAGAGGGCAGGGCAGCGCAAACCCCGCCCTTGTAACGAGATCGATGACTGCCGCTGGTTTTCAGCGAACGACTTGGACAAGCGTAACGTTCGAGGTTCGATCAGGACATTGCTCAAGCGCTGCTCATCCGACTCGGCGACCAGATCAGCGGTAAACATCGCAGTTTAGGCACGCGGTGATGGCCATGCCTATGCTGATGATGCGGCGCAGGGTATAGCATTTTCCGATGCGTCAAATGTATTGGACGCTTTACGACAAGGCTTTCAATGGGTCTTCAATCGTTAATCCTTTGACTTTTCCAGGTCTTTCTCAAGGTGATCAAGCAGCGAGGCCAATTTCAGCTCAGCATCAGCCAACGCTTTTTCTGACGCGATTTCCCATAGCGGCGCGACGTTGAGCAGGTCAGCTTCTGTCTCGGCCCGCAGACACCACTGATGATGATCGTGCCATGACCCGAGTGACGACTGCACTGACTTCAGTTGAGCTTTGGATTTTGCCCTGAGAGGCGACAGTGTTGGAAAGGCATCGGTGAGATATCTAGCATTTTTCACGATGATCCTCAGCTCGTGCCGGTCAAAATCTTTGTTCCGCAGCCCAGCGACCAACTGATTGATTCTTTTCTTCAGGGCCTTCTGTATCTGTCTTTTGATATCGGCAAGATCGCCGGCTCTCTCGGCAGCTCTAAACGAATCAGTCCATCGATCCAGTTCCTCAAACAGCTTGTCGAGTGCCGAGCTGTTGGCGATCTTGCGATGATTCTTTTTCAGAGTGCCGATTCGGCTTGCTGCCTGGCGCGCATACCCCATCGTCTGCAGTTCATGAATGATGACCTCCAGATCCCTAGTTGGGGTCGTCGTTCTACCGACTTCAGTTGCAGCCTGGTTCAACGCCACAATTTCAGGCAGGTTGCGCAGCGGACGCAAAAGGCTGCGTATTTTCCGAACCGCGATCCGCAGGTCATGGAGGGCCTCGCTGTCACTGCTGGCAGCCAGGCGAGCGCGCGAGTGATAGAGGGACACTTCCAGAGAAATGATCTGGGCCACATAATCATCAATAAAAGACATCGTCGTCCTCGCGTGGGGTGCATGTGACGTCAGCGTAGCAGACCTGTTGATCGTTACATCCATGGCACGGGCTTTCGTCCGACGCCTGCCGGTGGCGTTCCGTGCGCTGTATTCCATCGACTTGACAGGAGGCCGCTCACAAACGCTGCTTTAATGACCTGTGTCGTATTTTAAAACACTATCCCGGAAGGCTGAGAATTGAGGGAAAGGTATGGCTGACAAACTCCGCGTGCTGTTCGTCTGCGCCAAAAATGACGTTCGCTCAGTGATGGCAGAAGCTCTTCTTCGCCACACGGATTCCTCACACTTCGAAGCCTACAGTGCTGGTATTGAGGCCGGTGAGATCGACTCACGCACACTGGAATCTCTTGATCATATAGGTGTCGATACCACCGGCTTGCATAGCAAGACCTTTGATGAGTTTGATGGACAGCCGTTCCACTATGTCATCACCCTCTGTGACAAGTCCTCCGAAGAAGCTGCATGGATGCCTTCCTCCGGCGAGATAATGGTGTGGAGCTTTGAAGATCCTGTATCCAGTGAGAGGCATGAGCCATTTCGTCATACTCTCCAGGAGATTCATGACCGTATTAAAATGTTCGTCACTGTAAAAACCAGGTAGTGAATATCATAAGCCTTAGGATTTATACAGCCAGCGTTAACGATTTCGGCCGATTGTTTCTGGCCGTTTTCTGCCAGTTTCGAAGGGCCTCAAACGACCGATTCTGTTGAAAAAATCGGCCGTGTTTTCTAAAGCAGAAAAGTACGCGTCGGAGATTGAAATCCTGAATGTCCGCAGAGCCTTTCAGGCTGGGATTTCACGTAGAGGCGTGCTGAAGAGGCGCTTTCACCTATCCAATCCCACCGCATTCTCAAAAACCGACTTTTTCAACAGAATCGACCCATTGCAGTCATTGAGCCTGTGGCCACTGATCATGAATTTCACAGCCGAAAGCGGTTCGTCCGCTCTTGGCCAACAGCCCCCGATAACGGCCGTTTTAGCTCTGCCGACTGTGTCTCTGGCAACGTAGGATTGCCCCACGTCCGGCAACCCTGCACACAGAGCAAGCTGCCAACAGCGACATGCCTCAACCCCGCAAAACCCTCAAAGCAACCGTTCAATGGCAGAATCTACTGAACTTGATTGTTTTGGAGACCACCATGCTTGGAGCATTTGAACGAAGGCTCGACCCCTTTCCTCCTGACGAGGTACCACCGCCACCCGAGGGCCTGGCTCGGTTCCTGTGGGCGTGCACACGGGGCGCCCGCGGCTATATTCTTGCGTTTGCGCTGCTGAGTGCCGCTGTGTCGATATACGAAGCCTGGCTGTTTGCTTTCCTCGGTCAGGTCGTGGATCTACTCTCGATCTGGCAGGCAGGCGGGGATGCGGCTGCGCAGGAAAGTCGCGTGTTGTGGGGCATGGGCATAGTCATGGCGTCCAGTGTCGCACTGGTGGCGTTGCGCACCATGGTGCAGCACCAGATTTTGGCGATCAACCTGCCGTTGCGGCTGCGTTGGGACTTCCACCGTTTGATGCTACGGCAAAGCCTTTCGTTCTTTTCCGATGAGTTTTCCGGCCGGGTCACCACCAAGGTGATGCAGACTGCGCTGGCCGTGCGCGACGTGCTGTTCACCCTTATTGAGATCGCACCCGGAATCGGGGTGTATTTCATCGCGATCATTGCGCTGGCCGGCGGCTTCGCACTGAAACTGATGCTGCCTTTCATTGCCTGGATCCTGTTGTTCGGGCTAGCCATGCGCTACTTCGTACCCCGCTTGGGGAAAGTGGGGCAGGAACAGGCGCATGCGCGCTCCTCGATGACCGGACGTATCTCGGACGCCTATACCAACATCACGACAGTGAAGCTGTTCTCCCATTCCAATCGTGAAGCGCACTTCGCGCGTGCGGCCATGGAGGATTTCAAGCAGACCGGCTTTCGCCAGATGCGCCTCGTCAGCCAGTTCGAGATCGTCAACCAGGCATTGGTGGTGGCCTTGATCATGGCAGCCGGTGGTTATGCCCTGTGGCTATGGCACCAAGGTGAGGTCGGCGCAGGTGCCGTGGCGGCAATCACCGCCATGGCGTTGCGTATCAATGGCATGTCGCACTGGATCATGTGGCAAATGACCTCGCTGTTCGAGAGCATCGGCACCGTGCAGGATGGCATGGCAACACTGACCCGCGGCCCCAAGGTGCAGGATGCGCCGGACGCGGGTGTGCTGGTGACCTCCGGCGGGGCGGTAACCTTCGACAATGTCAGCTTCAACTACAACGGCGAACGCCAGGTGCTCGATGGCCTGAGCCTGGACATTCGCCCGGGCGAAAAAATCGGTCTGGTTGGCCGCTCTGGCGCCGGCAAATCCACGCTGATCAACCTGCTGCTGCGCTTTTACGACGTCGACAGCGGGGAGATTCGCATTGACGGGCAAAACATCGCGCACGTCACGCAAGACAGCTTGCGCAGCGCCATCGGCATGGTCACCCAGGATACTTCCCTGTTGCACCGATCCATTCGCGACAATATCGCCTACGGCCGCCCCGATGCGAGCGACGCGCAAATCCGCAGTGCGGCGGCCAATGCTCAGGCCGATGAGTTCATCAGCCAACTGAGTGACCGACAAGGCCACAGCGGCTACGACACCTTGGTAGGCGAGCGCGGCATCAAGCTTTCGGGCGGCCAGCGCCAGCGCGTCGCGATTGCCCGAGTGATGCTCAAGAACGCCCCGATCCTGCTGCTTGACGAGGCTACCAGCGCGCTGGATTCGGAAGTCGAAGTGGCCATTCAGGAAAGCCTCGATGAAATGATGCAGGGCAAGACCGTGATCGCTATCGCCCATCGGTTGTCCACGATTGCGGCAATGGATCGACTTATTGTCATGGATGACGGACGCATCATCGAACAGGGCACCCACAGCGAATTGCTCGCAAAGAACGGCATCTATGCGCGGCTGTGGCACCACCAGAGTGGCGGGTTTCTGGGTGAGGATCGGGGGGTGGCCGAGGTTATGGATCAGGTATGAGCGTGAACGGCTCTGGGGGCTGCGGGCGGCTGCTTTGGGTCGGATAGCGACGGTCTGGCGTAGACCGTCGCAGTGGATGGTCAGACTTCTGTCTGCTCTGCCATTTCCAGGGCATCATCGACCTCGATGCCCAAGTACCTGACGGTGCTTTCGGCAGCCTGACCAGTCAATTAAAAGACCCGGATTCGTTTGCCTCGCAGCTGAAGAAAATCCTTGCTGCTCGGCGTTCCTACGATATTGCGGCCAGTCGCCAGATTCTGATTCCGGACGTCGAGCATCCGGGGCTGCTGATCATGGTCCACGAGTTGCCAGCCGGCAAAGGCACACAAATCACCGCGTTGAACTTCGGCTCGACACCGATCACCGAAACCCTGCACCTGCCAAATATTGCACCAGGGCCGGTGGTCGACATCATTAATGAGGGGGTCGAAGGCGATCTCACGCCTGAGGGTGAGTTCACCATCACGCTGGATACCTATGAAGGATTGGCACTGCGTGTGGTCAGTAGCTCGCCGATGATCTAGGCACTGCGCCGGAGAGTTTGACGGCCCTGTCAGGCTCTCTTCGCGGACTGTTTTACGGTTGCGACAGGTTTAGGCGTACGCATCAGCAGCGGGCCAAATGTCGCGAGCAAGCCGAGCATGATCAACGGGAAAAACATCAGCGTACTCAATCCGAAATTGCTGACGATCACGGTGATGACGGCAGGGCCCACGAGCATCCCGGAAAACCCGATGCAGTTAACGATGCCGATGTTACGACCTGCATGTTTAGGGTCTCTGCGCCCTGCGGCGGAGATCATCAGGGGAGCGATACACGACAGCCCGAGGCCAAACAGCGCGAAGCCGATAATGCCGGTTACCGCAGTGCCGCCGACGATGGTGATGATCATGCCAAGGACACACACCGTTCCGCATCCGAACACCACTTGCGAATTACCAAACGCCGCAGCCAGCCGGTCACCGAATAGACGTCCGACGAAGGCCGCGCCAACGAAGATGGAAACCGCCATGCCGGCCGTCGAGGTCGTCGTCGAGAACTCGCGACGAATATATTCCTGGCCCCAGTCTGCAATCGCATTTTCCCCCATCATGCTGCCCAGCAGCAGGACGCCGAGTGCGATCATGACCAGCAGCGTTTTTGCCGATGGACCCTTGCCCACTTCATCATGCGACTGGGCGCCTGTTTGCCAATCGCTGGATGACGGCTCGGGAACATCATGTTTGCCCAGCAGCCATCGGCTGAAAAAACAACCCACGATAAACAGCGCCCCGCCAAGCACGGTGTAGGGCACTTGCACGCTGTCGGTGTAGAAGCCGCTCAGCCAACTGCACACCATCCCCAACAGAAAGCCGCCCAATGAATAAAACGCGTGAAAGCCAGACATGATCGAGCGCTGGTAGAAGCGTTCGACTTGCACTCCATGCGCATTCAAAGCGGTGTCCAGCGCGCCTCGCAGTAACCCGAGCACGACGCCGAAGCACAAGGCGAACCAGAAACCGCTGACGAAACCCAGCGGGATAATGGAAAGGGGATACGCGAGTGCGCACATCGTGATAACCGGCTTCGCACCAAAAGTGTCGAGCAAGCGACCCACCCATAGCGCACCTGTTGCGGAACCCACGCCGACCCCGAGTGCGATCAAACCGAAGTTCGCATCTCCCAGTTCGCCGGTAAAACCCAGTTGCGCTCTGAAGACGCTCACACCCGTCGACCAGATGTACATCATGGCGCCGATCATCATGAAACCCAGGAAAGTCGCGATACGCGCCTTGCGAATGCGGGAGGGGATCTGTGTTCGTTGAAGATTGTTCATCACGGTGCATCGTCCCTTTTGTTGTTTTTGGGTGTTCATGCAATTGGAAGGCGAAATCATTTGAGTTATACGTATAACTTAATAAAAGTAACATTGGTAGCAGACTGGCTGTCAACTTATTTCAGGTTCATGGCCTTTAAAGGAGGTCATTTATTCAATTCTTTGCGCGGTGCAGCCATCCTGATTTGCGAAGACTCATTGGCCTAACGAATTATTTTAGGTTATACGTATAACTTTCGTGGCCCAAACACAGAGGTTTCCGTGTCGTCTCAAGTATTGGTACTGCCGTGCGCCACACCTGATATGGCGGCCTACAGGCTGACGTTTCTGATGTCAGGACTGTGCATGGGCGCCTGGGCACCGCTGGTTCCTTATGCGCGTAGTCGAGCAGGGGTTGACGACGGTGCGTTAGGCATTCTTTTGCTCTGTCTTGGCTTGGGCTCACTGGTGATGATGCCGCTCGCAGGCGTACTGAATGCCAGGAAAGGTTGCCGCTTTACCATGCACATCGGTATCGCACTGGTATTGCTGACATTACCGCTGCTAGCGACGACGCATTCGTTCGCAGGCTTGATGCTGGCCCTGACGGTATTCGGTGCCGGCTGCGGATCAGTCGACGTGACGATGAATGTGCAAGGGGTGATGGTAGAACGCGCCACCGGCCGATCACTCATGTCCGGCTTTCATGGACTGTTCAGCCTGGGAACAATTGTCAGTGCTGCGGGTATGACCGGATTACTATGGCTCGGCACTACACCCCTTTTGGCAAGCAGTGCCGTGATGGCGGCACTGGTCGCCTTTGTCCTGACCTACGGGCGTCAGATGCTGGGGCGAAGCGGCGATGAAGGGAGCCCGATATTTGTCAGGCCTACTCGAAAAGTCTTGCTGCTGGGCTTGCTCTGCCTGTTCGCCTTTCTTGCTGAAGGCGCCATTCTCGACTGGAGTGCAGTGTTTCTTGCTGAGGTACGCGGTGTTCAACACTCGATTGCGGGCCTTGGCTACGCGGCGTTCGCCGTAATGATGGCCTTGGGACGATTGAGTGGCGACCGGATTCTGCTGAAGCTCGGTTCGCGCGCGGTGCTCATCGGTGGCGGCCTTATTGTCATACTGGGATTCATCATGGTCGTGCTGGCGACGAACTGGCTGCTGAACCTGGTGGGGTTCGCTGTCATCGGCATTGGTTTGGCGAACATTGCGCCGGTGTACTTATCGCTGGCAGGTGCTCAAAAGACGATGCCAGGTGAGTTGGCCATTGCCGCTGCAACCAGTCTCGGTTACCTCGGCATTTTGATGGGGCCGGCAGTCATTGGACTCTTCGCCCACGCCACCAGTCTGTCTGCGGCACTGCTCGCGGTCGCCTCATTAATGATTGCGATCATGGTCAGCGCAACTCGACTGGTTCCGAAGGTTTGCCGTCAACAGTTACACTGAGTGCATGTTTTTTCACGGACCTCGTATGAGGTTTTCAAAAGATTGGGAAGCAAGCGATGGCATCCGTTTCAATGAAAGATGTAGCTCTGGCGGCGGGAGTGTCTCAGCCTGCGGTGTCTTACGCTTACAATCGCCCCTCTAAACTGTCGCAAGCCCAGCGTGAGCATATCCTTGAGGTAGCCGCCTCGCTGGGCTATCCAGGCCCCAACGTTTTGGGGCGAAGCCTTCGCTCGGGCAAGATCGGGGCGATAGGGTTGATGATGATGGACAAATTGTCCCTGGCGTTCGCCGATCCCTGCACCATCGCCCTGTTACGCGGGATCAGTGAAGTGGGCGAGCTGGAGAACGTCGCTCTGACGTTGTTCCCGCTCAATAACAACCGGCTTGTCGGCCGCGGCCAAGCAGTCAATCACGGCAGCCTAGCACTGCGGGGGCTGGTGGATGGCTTGATCATCTCGACCCTGCCCGATGATCACCCGGCCGTATTGGCCGTGGTGAAACAGAACATTCCGTTTGTGGTGATCGATTCGCCTCTGGTGGAAGGCTCTTTCTTTGTCGGGATCGATGATCGAGGCGCCGCCCGCACCCAGATGCAACATATGCTGGATCTGGGGCACCGCAAGATAGGCGTCATCATTGACCGGCTCAATCCCGACGGTTATCGCGGTCCGATTGATCAGTCGCGTTTCAAAAGTGCCAGTGAGCGCATTGTCAGGGAGCGGCTGAGCGGATACTTAGAAGCGGCGTGCGCGGCCGGCCTGGCATTCGAGGACCTGAGTATTATCGAAGCCGGCGGGCTGGATTCGACGTCGGGGCAAGCAGCGGCATTCACGCTGTTGACGTCCAACGACGTCACAGCGGTGGTTGCCTGTTCGGACGTCATGGCGATCGCTTGCATGAAAACCGCTCACGCGCTCAATCGCAACGTTCCGCAAGCCCTTTCGGTGATTGGCTTTGACGATATTCCCGAGGCTGTCCAGCTCGGCTTGACCACCATAGGCCAGCCGATGGTGGAGAAGGGTGTATACGCCGCACGGCTTCTGACAGAGCAACTGAATGCACCGTCCGGCACCCGACTCGAACCCCAGCAGAAGATTTTCGCCACGAAACTGATTGTGCGGACGTCGACACTCAACGTGCAGCCAACCGGCGCCTGAGAAATTGTCACAAGGCTGCGGTGTAACACTACACCGCGGCCTTTTTCAGGTTGGTTTTTCGCCGCTCAACTCGCTAAGTGCTTGAAATTCTCCGCAACCCGCAGGGCATTGGCAGCGATGGTGAGCGCCGGATTGACTGCAGCCGATGACGGAAAGAAAGAGCTGTCTACCACCCAGACGTTATCCAGGTCATGCAGCTTGCAATTTACATCCAGTACGCTGGAAGTGGGGTCTTTGCCCATGACGGCGGTGCCACACTGATGCGAGTTGGTGGCGATTCCCATGCGCGCTTTCAGGATCACTGGATAGCCAGCCTCACGCATGACTTTGCTGGTCTTGCTCACCAAGCCTTCATGAGCCTTGAGATTGTTTGGCGTCCAGTGGACTTTGATCGCGCCACGCGACTTGTCGTACGTGACCCGGTTTTCCTGCGTCGGTAGATCCTCCGAAGTCAGATACAAGTCGATGCTGTGGTCGGTGATGTATCGCGACGCAAACTTTGGCAGCCATGGGCGCATCGAGGTGATCATGGGCTCGCGGATTTTTCCAAGCATCTGCACGTTGCCCAGAGGAAACGAATTGTGCGGGCTGGCGCTGTACCAATCATTGATTGCGAGGGTTTTCTGGAAGATCACTTTGTTCTTGCGCCGTGGGTCCACCGCCAGCATGAACGTACTGTTGTGCACCATGTAGTTGCGACCCAATTGCCCTGAACTGTTGCCAAGGCCTTCAGGGTGCTGACTGTTCGCTGACTTGAACAACAGTGCTGCGCTGTTCACCGCGCCGCATGCCAGGACAAATCGTTTGGCTCGAAGCGTCACGTTCCGGCCATTGATGAGACCGTGAGCTTCGGTCACTGTTCGGCCGTCAGCGCTGGTGATCAATTGTATGATCGTGGTGCGGGTCATCAGCCTGATCATTGCGCTACGCAGCGCCGGTCTCAAAGCCGACACTTCAGCGTCAGCCTTGGCATCAACCAGACAAGGATAGCCATCGCAGGTTGAACACAACACACAGTCACCGCCGTCGCCATAATCCACCGCAGCAGGCATTACGAAGGGTTTGAGCCCGGATCGGCGCATACTTTGTTCAAGAGGAATCAGTGCTGGGTCATGTTTCAGCGCAGGTTGCGGAAAAGGGCTAGAGCGCCACGGCTCGCTGGGATCGGAACCCGCCAGGCCATGAACCCGGTAGAGCTTTTCCGCTTCGGCGTACCAGGGTTCCAGTTCCGCATAGCTGATTGGCCAGGCGGGAGATACGCCTTCGGCGTGCTGAATTTCACTAAAGTCCTCTTCGCGAAACCGCGGGAGCATAGCGCCGTAGAATTTGGTGTTGCCTCCGACATAATAAAACACGCCCGGGGAAAACGGTTGATTACCTTCATCCAGCCACTGCTCGGCATTTCGATAGCGGCCTTCGGCGAACACCGATTCGGCGCTCCAGTTCTGTATTTCACGGGGCAGAAAATCCCCCCGTTCGACGATAACGATGTCCAGCCCGCTATCGCGCAGCGCATGGGCAAAAGTCGAACCACCCATGCCCGAGCCGATAATCACTACATCACAGTTGATATTGCCATCTGCATCAGGTGTCACCACGTCGAGGGCGCGCTGCTCGCGCGGCGCCCCCGGTTGTGGATTCAGCTCTGCATGATGCGAAATCAATGCATCACTCATTTGAGCCGCTCCAGTTCTTATAGGTGCTGTTCGGAGTTACGCAGTTCCTGGTATTCGTCCTGACGTTCATCCGTGATGTAGGCAGGAATCGGGAAGTCCCACCAGCCCGGCACCCAAGGGCCCGCGGCGTCGCGATCGGTCGGGATTTCGATCAGTACCGGGACGTTCAGGTCCAGGGCTTCCTGCAGGATCGGCTCGAGATCTTCCGGGCGCTCCACACGGTAGGATTTCAGGCCGAAGGCTTCGCCGACCGCTTTGAAGTCCGGGCTGTAGGGCGTGCCATCCGGATGGTTGAACTCGGTGCCGATATGGCGACTGGTTTGCTTGCGTTGGCCACCGCGAATCGACATGTACCCGGCGTTGTTCTGGATCATGAACACAACAGGAATGTTGTTGGTCACGCAGATCGCAATTTCCTGGGAGGTCATCAGGAAATCGCCATCGCCGAGGATGCACACCACCGGTTGGTTCGGTGCCGCCAGTTTGGCACCGATAGCGGCCGGGACTGCCCAACCCATGGACGAGAACCCGCCAGATGTCAGGTGCGTACGCGGCGTATACACCGGGAAGGTTTGTTTGACCGCACCTTGGGTGTTGCCGGACCCGACCACCACGATGGTGTCACGCGGGAAAATCTTGCGCAGCGCGCCCAGCGGACGTTGCGAGGTAAACGGAAAGCGATCGGAGTCACGACGGCCAGCCAGTTTGGTTTCCCATTCGTCCTGATAGCCGCGCAGGTCGCTCAGGTACTCTTCGCGATCAACCGTCTGGCCTTTCAAGCCTTCGACGATATGCGCCAGTGCGTACTTCGCGTCGGCACAAATGCCCACGGTCACCGGGTAGTTCTTGCCGATTTCGTGCGGGTCGATGTCGATGTGGATCAACTTCGATGGCGGAATGGCAAAGGTCACACCTTTGGCATAACTGGACGACGACCAGTCGGTGAAGCGACAGCCCACGGCGATAATCACATCGGCGGTGGAGGCCACTTTGTTACCGCACATCGTGCCGGTTTGACCGACACTGCCGGCGAACAACGGGTGATCTTCCGGGAAGCCGCTTTTGCCGTTCCAGGTAGTGACTACAGGGATTTTCCAGGCTTCGGCTAGGGCGAGCACTTCGGCGCTTGCCTCACCGGTGATGACGCCGCCGCCGATCACCAGCACCGGGCGTTTGCAGCCTTTCAGCTCTTCAACCGCACGCGACGTCGCCGCCGGGTCCGGGAAGCACTTGCCGATCGGGGTGCGTTCTTCCAGGGCGTGAAGGGTCACTTCAGCCGCTTCAGCTTGAACGTCCATCGGGATTTCAAGGTGAACCGGGCCTGGGCGGCCAGTGACCATCGCGCTCCACGCCCGATGCATCATGAACGGCAGTTCTTCAACGCGAGTCGCAACCCAGTGGCGCTTGGTGACGGCTTCGGCGATTTTAGGGAAATCGTTGTCGGTGTAGCGTTCCAGCTCCTGCAACAAGCCGTGACCGCGCATGTGCGTGGGTGGCCCGCCGGTGATCAGCATCAGGCTGGTGGAGTCGGTGAAGGCCGTGGCCATGCCGATCACCGTGTTGGCTGCACCGGCACCGATAGAGGTGACAGCGGCCATCGGCTTGCCGGACACCCGGTAGTAACCATCCGCCAAGTGAACCGCGCTCTGCTCGTGGAAGACCTGGATGAATTTGAGTTTCGAGTCTTCTTCGAGGAAGGCGTCGGTGAGTGTCCAGATCCCGTGGCCGGGGATGCCGGCGACATATTCGACGCCGTAGTTTTTCAGGGTTTGAGCCACGATCTGGCTGCCGGTCAATTTAGTCATGACAGGACTCCTTGGGTTGATGAAAGTGCGGTGGATACGGCGGATTTACCGGTGCTTGCTGCGCGCCCGCGGGTCGCCCAGTTCAGGCCCTGTTTGGTCAGGCGACGGATATTCGGGTCGGCCAGGTTACTGGTGTCGTGTCCGATCGAGTGGTAGAACACTCGTCCCTCGCCCCACTGACGAACCCAGGCGACCGGGCTTCGATGGCCCTTTATCCAGGGGAGTGGATTGCCATCGAACGTGGTTTCGGCCAGTACGTGGATGTTCGGGTCAACCTGCATGTAGTACTGCTCGGACCGCACCTCGAAATCCTCGACGCCTTGGGTGACTTCGTGGCTGTGGTCGATGATGTTGACCTGGTACGGATGGGGAAAACCTTCGCCCATCGGGTGCTCGAGAAACGAGCCGCCCAGCACCCAGTGATACTTGAGGCTGGCGCGAAATGCGGCGCCCGCGCCATGCCAACCCACCAGCCCGGTGCCGCTTTCGATGGCTTCGAGCAGGCGGTTTTCCTGGGAGACGGTCAGCGTTTCCGTGGTGACGGCGTTGTTCCAGCCGATCACGATCAGGTCGTAACCGGTCAAGTCCCTGTCCAGTGTGAAGATGTCGGTGGACTCTTCGACGTCGAAATCCAGTTCCTGGAAAACGGTCCGAGCCCATGCAGCAATTTCGTAGGGGTAATGGCCGGGCCAGCCACCGTATAGATACAAGACTCGACTCACGGTTTGTCACCTCTTCAAGTTGGGTGTGATTATTAAGTTATACGTATAACCGCTTATTTAAGCTATCACTCCGAATTGCTAAGTCAATGCCTTCGTTGTTTTTTTATGGCTGATGGCTTGTAGCCCTTGTTTTATGGGCTTTAAAGCCGTGCGGGCCGCAGTTTGTAAATAACCCGTAGTTCTGAGAACGATCAGGTTGGAGGAGTTTGTTAATAAGCGGTTATACGAATAACAGTAGTTGCCGCTGTCAGTGCTTCAGCATTGCGTCTGTGCTGCGTCAGATCGCGTCATCAATCAGGAGCCTGCGAAATTGCCCGGGGCAGGGGGGTGAGAAAAGATGGTCGCCAATGCTGAGTGCATGTGGCGTGCCCTCAAGAACCACCTGGAGCAAGTTGATGATTCGTTATCTGAAGAAAAGTAAGCCTGTCGAAGCTCAGGCCGAGATTGCGTCCCAAGTCCGCGAGACGGTTGAGCAGATCATCGCCAACATCGCCAGGAACGGTGACGCCGCCGTGCGTGAATACTCGAAGCAATTTGATAAATGGGAACCCGTGTCCTTCCGCCTGACCGACGCAGAAATCGCGGCGTGTGTCGCCAGTCTGTCGGAGCAGGAAATCGGCGATATAAAATTCGCCCAAGCGCAAGTCCGCCGGTTTGCCGAAGTGCAAAAAGCCTCCATGCACGACGTCGAAGTCGAAACCCTGCCGGGGGTGATCCTCGGGCACCGCAACATTCCGGTGAACTCGGTGGCCTGCTACATCCCCGGCGGCAAATACCCGTTGCTGGCCTCGGCGCACATGAGCGTGCTGACCGCCAAGGTGGCGGGCGTGAAACGCGTGGTCGCCGCAGCGCCACCCTTTGACGGCAACCCCCATCCGGCGATCGTCACCGCGATGTACCTGGCCGGTGCCGATGAGATCTATTGCGTCGGCGGCGTACAGGCGATTGCCGCGTTTGCCCTGGGCACCGACACCTTCAAAGCGGTGGACATGATCGTCGGGCCAGGTAACGCTTATGTCGCGGAAGCCAAGCGGCAACTGTTCGGCAAAATCGGTATCGACCTGATCGCCGGCCCGACCGAAACCCTGGTGATTGCCGATGACAGTTCCGATGTTGAAATTATCGCCGCCGACTTGCTAGGCCAGGCTGAGCATGGCGTCAACTCGCCTGCGGTGTTCCTGACCAACAGCACGGCACTGGCAGAAACCCTGCCGGCCGAAATCGAGCGCCAGTTGGCCATTCTCTCGACCGCGCCCGTCGCCTCGGTTGCCTGGCGTGATTATGGCGAAATCATCCTGTGCGACACCGTCGACGAGCTGGTGCAGGAAGCCGACCGGATTGCCTCCGAGCACGTCCAGGTGATGACTCGCGAGCCGCTGTATTTCCTGGAGCACATGACCAACTACGGCGCGCTGTTCCTCGGTGAACGGACCAACGTCTCCTACGGCGACAAGGTGATCGGCACCAACCACACCCTGCCTACCACCGGCACCGCGCGTTACACCGGCGGGCTGTGGGTCGGCAAGTTCATCAAGACCTGCACTTATCAACGCGTGCTGACGGACGAAGCGTCGGTGCTGGTCGGCGAATACTGCTCGCGCTTGTGCGGCATGGAAGGCTTCGCCGGGCACAAGGAGCAGGCGGATATTCGCATTCGTCGCTACAAGAAACACGCGTGAGGGTTGTTGCTCAGTTGCAGCACTTGGCAAGCGGGTAGCGAGAAAAAGGGTCGTTTCTCTCTGCTGTTGGTCACTCTCACCGTCTTTCCAAGTGTTTTCAGGCTCTCCGTATGGGGAGCTTTTTTTTTGAAGCGCTCGAAAGAACTCGTTGTTCCAGGCTGGATTTTAGTGAGGCGATGCGATGGGAACCTTGTCGATTAAAACAAGAATTACACTGGCTGCCGGGAGTTGCCTGTTTGTCATGGTGCTCTGCCTGGTGGGGTTTTCGATTCAACAGATGCGCGACACCTCGGCGGTGGTCAGCGAGTCCAGTACCCAGGCGCTGTCCCAAGCGTCCATGCAATACCTGGAGGCGACGGGATTCTTGCAGGCCAACGGGGTTGAGAAGCGCTTTCTCAGCAGCCTGATGTTCACCCGTTCCCTGGCCACCCAAGTCGTGATGATGCGTCGCCAGGCCAAGCAAAATGGCTTGGCCCCGGCGCAGCTGCGTGGCGATCTTTATCGCTTGATTCGCGCGCAAGTGGCAACCACACCGGAGATCCTCGGCGTCGGCATTTCCTTTGAACCGAATGCCCTGGACGGTGCCGACGGGAGCGCCATCAATGGCGCCGATTTCACCGGCAACGCCAAGGGCCGGTTTGCGGTATACGTCTCGTCGATGCAGAACTTCGTCCTCGACGAAAAGGAAATGCTGGACGACGGTGACCCTGGGAAAGCCTGGTGGAATTGCCCGAAGAAAGCCCGCAAGGCCTGTCTGATCGAGCCCTATACCTTCCAGCTCAACGGTGTGGCGACCCTGACCTCGAGCATCGCGATACCGTTGCTGGACGGCGGCAAATTCATTGGCGTGGTCAGCATCGACCTGCCGTTGAGCAGCTTGCAAAACATTGCGCAGAAAGCCAGTACCTCGCTGTTCGACGGCCAGGGCCAACTGACGTTTGTCAGCGCCGCCGGTGCCGTCATGGGTAAAAGCGGCGACCCTGCGGCGTTGGGCAAATCCATCAAGGACCTCTACCCACGACAGGTTGCTGACATGTTCGAGGGCGCGAAGTCGGGGAAAACTTTGGTCCTCGATGAGCCAAACAGCGCCAACGTGATGCTCGTCGTGCCGTTCTCCCCGATCCCGAACGCCAGCCAGTGGATGACCGTCATCGAAGTGCCGCGCGCGGAGCTGATGGCCTCGGTCGCGGCGATGCAGCAGATCATGGAGCAATCCAATCGGCGGTCGATCATGGTGCAAGTGGCCACCGGAATCGGAGTCACCGTGGCCGGTACGTTGTTGATGGGGTTGTTGGCGGTCAGCGTGACGCGGCCTATTCGTCGGGTGTCCGCCATGCTGGAAGCCATCGCCAATGGCGAGGGCGACCTGACTCGCAGGTTGAGCGCCGAGCGTCGGGACGAAATGGGCGCGCTGGTGGGCTGGTTCAATCGCTTCCTCGATAAGCTGCAGCCCATCATTGCCGAGGTCAGTCTGAGCGTTCTGAAGACCCGATCCACCGCTGACCAGGCGTCGTCGATTGCCACCCGGACCAGCAGTGGCATGCAGCAACAACTGCGCGAGGTCGAGCAAGTCGCCACCGCCGCCCATGAGATGAGCGCCACCTCTCAAGACGTCGCGCGCAATGCGTCCATGGCCGCGACTGCCGCGCGCAATGGCGATGTCGCTGCGCAGTCCTGCAAAGGTACGATCGAGACGGCGGCGCACTCCATTCAGTCCCTGGCCGATCACATGAGCGGCGCCATGACCGGGGTCCGCCAGCTCGCCGACAGCAGTGAGAAAATCGGCAGCGTTCTCGACGTGATTCGCACCATCGCACAGCAGACCAATCTGTTGGCGCTCAACGCTGCGATCGAAGCGGCGAGGGCAGGGGAGACGGGCCGGGGATTTGCGGTGGTGGCGGATGAGGTTCGTCATCTGGCCCAGCGCACCCAGGATTCCGTGAGTGAGATCCAGGGCGTGATCGAAAGCCTGCAATGCGGTACGCGCGAGGTGGTGAATGCCATGCAGAGCCAGCACCGCCAGGCAGACGCCAGCGCCGCCCAGGCACTGGAGGCGGTCGGCGCGCTGGCCCATGTCAGCCAGAACATCGAGATCATGACGGACATGAACCTGCAAATCGCCAGTGCGGCGGAAGAGCAGAGTGCGGTGACCGAAGAAGTGAACCGCAATGTCTCGGCGATCAGGGACGTGACGGGCGCGCTGGTGGAACAGGCCGATCAATCGGCCCGGATCAGCCAATCCCTGAACGACCTGGCGAACCAGCAACAGGTGCTGATGAACAACTTCAGGGTCTGACCCTTCCACTCTGGACAGGTGTCGTTCACAAGTCCTGGGCCCGGCAAAGATCACCTGTGGGAGCGAGCTTGCTCGTGATGACGGCGGCACATTCAACATCAATGTCGCCTGTTACACCGCTATCGCGAGCAAGCTTGCTCCCACAGGGGGGCTGTGTAGTGCTTGCTAATGAGCGTGCTGGATATGATCCGCCGCTTTCTCGCCGATCATGATCGCCAGTGCGTTGGTATTGCTGGAGCACAAACTCGGTGCAATGGAGTTGTCGGCGACTCGCAGGCCTTCGATCCCGTGTACGCGCAACCTGTTGTCCACCACCGCCATCTCGTCCACACCCATTTTGCAGGTGCCGACCGGGTGCAGCGCGGCGTGGGCCTGTTGGCGCACGAACTTTCGGTAATCGTCGTGGGTGCGCAAGGGTTCGGCGGGGACGTGCTCGCGCAGAATGTGCCCGGCCATGGCGCTCTGGGACATGATGTGGCGGCCGAACTCGGTCGCTTGCACCATGCACTCCAGATCGAAAGGATCGGTCAGGTAGTTGGGTTCAATCGACGGCAAGTCCATCGGGTTGGCGCTGCGCAATTGCACGGAACCAGTCGAGCGCGGGCGGGTCTGGCACACGTTCAAGGTGCAGCCATTGCCGCCAGGGACGGAACCGACGCCCGCCTCGACGCCGGCGCCGGCCATGAAGCAGTACTGCGCATCCGCACGGTTCTGCGCCACCGACGTGCGCCAGAACGCGCCGCCTTCGACCACGTTGGACGTCACCGGGCCTTCCCGAAACAACGCGTACTGCAAGCCTGCGGCGAGTTTCCAGTGCGGCTTTTTGTACTTGTCGTAGCTCAAAGGGCGCCGCAGTTCATTGATCAAGGACACTTCGATGTGGTCCTGCAAGTTCTGCCCGACTCCAGGCAGGTCATGCATCACCTTGATCCCTTTTTCGTGCAGGTGACTGGCCGGGCCAATGCCCGACAGCATCAACAGTTTCGGCGAGTTGATCGCACCGGCGCTGACGATGATCTCGCCATCAGTCCTGAGTACTCGGTGCTGATTTTTCTCCATGTATTCAACGCCCGTCGCGCGCCCCTTTTCGATGAGGATGCGCAAGACCCGGCAGTTGGCTTTAACCGTCAGGTTCGGTCGCTTGCGCGCAGGCTTCAGGTACGCACTGGAGGTGCTCGATCTCAGGCCGTTTTTTGTGTTGATTTGATACAACCCGCAGCCATCCTGTACCCCGGAATTGAAATCGGCGTTATACGCCAGCCCGGCTTGTTGGCAGGCTTGCAGCCAGAGCTTGGTCAAGGGGTGGGTATAACGCTGATCGCTGACGCCGAGCGGGCCATCGGTGCCGTGTGCGTCGTTGCTGAAGCGGTCGTTGATCTCGCACTTCTTGAAGAAGGGTAGGACGTCCTGGTAGGCCCAGCCCTGGGCACCTCCGACGGCCCAACTGTCGTAATCGGCGGGTTGCCCGCGCAGATACACCATGGCGTTGACCGAACTGCCGCCGCCAAGCACGCGCGCCTGCACCATGGTGGGATTCGCAGCGCCGATATAGTCCGCTGTCGGCTCCCAGGGGTAATGCTCGACCAGGTTGCCCTGGCTGGTCTTGTAGAAACCGACCGGCAGATGAATAAACGGGTGGCTGTCTCTCGGACCTTCTTCGAGGAGGATCACTGAAGCCTGCGGATTTTCGCTCAAACGTGCTGCAATCACGCACCCGGCTGACCCGCCCCCGACCACGATATAGTCGACCATTGTTGTGTGCCCGTGAGTGACGTCGATCAATTGAGGAAAAGATGCGGCAAACACAAAGCGTTGTGGCGAGGGGGCTCGCCACAGGTACTGTGTAATGCCTTGCTGAGTGACGTTTACGCCGGTATCACCACAAAACTGTCCGGCTTGCAGGTAAGCGCCACATCGGACCCGGGCGCCAGCGTGTGACTACCCGGTGTAGGCAGTTGCTGGCATTTGAGGTCGATGGTGCCGCCGGCCACCGCCACCCGGTAAATAACCCGGTTGCCGATGAACGATGTGTCCTTCACCTTTCCGGCAAAGGCGCCGTCAGCCAGTGTTGCGCCTAAAGCGGGCTCAAGCCCGATAGTTTCAGGACGGATCGACACATTGACCGGCCCGGCACCGAGACTGTTCTTGGCCGTGTGTGCATAGCGACCGAACGGCAGATCGACAAAGCCATTGCTGGTATCGCCCAGCCAGTACGTGCCGTTGACGATGTTGGTGTCGCCGAAAAACTTCGCGGCGAACAGTGTGCGCGGCGACCAATACATCTCTTGCGGGCCACCGATCTGTTCGATGCCGCCCTTGTTCAGCAACACGACGCGGTCAGACAGGATCATCGCTTCGTCCTGGTCATGGGTGACATACACGAAGGTGGTCGAAGTCTCTTCGTGGATCCGTTTGATCTCGTTGAGCATATGGTGGCGAATCTTCAGGTCCAGCGCCGCCAACGGTTCGTCGAGCAACAACACGGCAGGGCGATTCACTAGCGCCCGGGCCAGGGCGACCCGTTGCGCCTGGCCGCCGCTGAGCTCGGAGATCCAGCGATTCTTGAAGCCTTCCAACTGCACCAGCTCCAGCGCCTTGGTCACTTCACGCTTGATCTCATCCTTCGGTTTCTTCTTCAGGCGCAGGCCGAACGCGACGTTATCGAAGACATCGAGGTGCGGGAACAGCGCGTATTTCTGGAACACCATGTTCACCGGACGCTGCTCGGGCGGCAGGGACGTGGAGTCCTTGCCGTCGATCACGACCTTGCCGGTGGTGGGTTCTTCGAAGCCCGCGATGATGCGCATCAGGGTGGTCTTGCCGCAGCCGCTGGGGCCGAGCAAGGTCAGGATTTCGTTGCGTTTTACGGTCAGGTCGACTTTGCCCAGGGCGGTCAGGCCACCGTAGCTTTTGGAGATTCCGGTCAGTTCAATACTGTTGGTCATGGTGATTACTCTGCAGTTTCAGCACGTTCAAGTTCGAGACGACGACGGCGCAAGGTCATGACCAGGCCGGCGATGACGATGATTGCGATGGTCACGACCAGCATGAATACCGAGGCGGCATTGATGGTTGGGCTGACGGCGCGGCGCATCATCGAAAGAATCATGAGGGGCAGCGTGGTGTCGCTGCCGGTGACGAACACGGTGATGAGGAATTCGTCCATGGACAGCGCCACTGCGAGGATCGCGGCGCCGGCAATCGTCGGGCCGATGATCGGCAGCGTCACCAGCCAGAACGCCTTGAGCGGTGTGGCGCCCAGGTCCCGCGCCGCTTCTTCGAACGACAGATCGAAGTACTCCAGGCGTGAACGCACGGACTCGACGAAAAACGGAAAGGTGAACAACGTATGGCCGATGACCACGGTCAGCAGCGAGCGCGGCAGGCCGATCAACGAGAAGAAAATCACCAGCGCGATACCGAGGAACAGGCCGGGCAGGGCGATGGGGGCGAAGTTCATGAAGGCGAAGACCGATTTGACCCGGCCTTTCATACGCATCAGCGCCAGTGCCGAAAACGTGCCCAGCAGGGTGGTGAGCACGGTCGAGCCCGCGGCGACGATGGCGCTGTTGGTCAGGGCCGTCATGAAGTCCGAACTGCTGAACAGCGCCTCATACCATTGAGTGGAAAAGCCCTCGAACGGGAACGACAACGAGGCCGACGAGTGAAAGCTGAACAGCGTGATAATCGCGATCGGCGCGTAGAGAAACAGCATGTAAACGTAAGTGAAGAGTCTGATCATGGCGGTCACCTTGCATTGTTATGGGCGGCATTCAGTCGTGGTAACGCTTGCCGGGCGCCAGGTTGGCCGCCCGCAACACACCCAGCAGCAGCGCATAGACCAGCATGAAGACAATCAACAGCAGGTAGGCCATCGCCGCACCCAGTGGCCAGTTACCCACCGAGCGGAACTGGTTGGCGATCACCAGGCCCGTGGTCATGGCGTCTCGACCGCCCAACAACTGCGGTGTGACGTAGTCACTGGCGGCGAGGACGAAGGTAAACATGAACGAGCTGACGATGCTCTTGTGCGCCATCGGAATGATCACCCGCCACAAAATAGTGGCGCCGCTGGCGCCCAGGTCGGCGGCCGCTTCGAGGTAATCCTTCTTGATGTCGCGCAGGCCCGACACCAACAGCAAAAGGGTGAACGGCAACATGATGTGGACCAGGGTCAACACCACGGAAAACTTGCTGAACACCAGCCAGTCCAGTGGTTGATCGATCAGCCCCAGGTGCAGCAAGGTGGAGTTGATCACGCCGTTGGTGCCCAGGATCGAGCGCCAGGCGTAGACCCGCACCAGGTAGCTGGAAAACCACGAGATCAACGCCAGGTACAGCACGGCGTTGGAGCGCGTTCGATAAACGATGTAATAGGCCACCGGGGCGCTGATCACCGTTGACAGCACGGCGGTCCAGAAACCGTTTTGCAGCGCGATCCAGAGCGAGTTGTAAAACCCGCTGGCGCCAAGGGCCTTGGCATAGTTGGCCAGCGTGGCGGCCGGTTCCATGCTGAAGGTCTTGGCGGTCCAAAAACTGGCGACCAGCAGCAGCACCGACGGGATGAGAAAGAACACAACCAGGAAAAACAGGGGAGGCGACGCCAGCAAATAACCGCTCAGGGTTTTTTTGTCGATTTTCACGTGTTTACCGGCCTGCGAATCCCGTTCATCAAGAAGGATGGGCTCGCTGTTGTTGACTACGTTCATGATTAGGGTGCCTTTACTTTTTTTATCGATAACGAGGGCGCTTTGGCGAGCGCATGCACGGCGTAACGTGTGCTGTTTCCGGGCGCTGCGAATGGCGTCGACAGGCCATTGCATCGCCCTCATCAAACGGAGCAGCGCGTGCCCGTAGACACGCGATCTCCGGTTACCGTCCGTTCAAACCAACCTTCCACTACACCGGGTTGCCGGCCGCTCTAGAACGAGCCTTTGAAGTTCGCCCACTGATCGATCCATTCAGCATAGGTCACATACTTGTCGGAGCTCAGGGGTGGCTGGCCGTAGAGTTTCGACTTCTCGAAAAAGCTGTCGAGGTTCGCGTAGTCGAAGGTGTTTCGCAGGTCTTCGGGCAGCAGCGGCACGGCTTTCTGGTTGACCACGCCCGAGAACATGGTGGTAGCCATCTTGGCCTGGGTTTCCGCCTCGAGCGTCTTGTTGATGAACTCCAGCGCCAGGGGCACGTCTTTGGCGGTTTTCGGGATAAACAGGGCATCGCACCAGAGCGCCGCGCCTTCCTTGGGAACGGACAGCGCGGTGGTCACGCCGCGCTTGACGGTTTCGCTCGGGGTGTTGGCGGACGCCGAGAACACCGCGTCGACTTCGCCCGACACCAGCAGGGACACCGCGTCACCCGAAGAGGCGGCAAAGACGCGGCATTGATCGCGATACGGTTTGAGTTTTTCGAAGGCGTCGTCGAACTCGGCACGGGTCAGGTTGGGGAACTTGTCGCCGTAGCCGGCAATGATCGCGATGAGTGACCAGTTCGAGGTGCCGTCATCGACGAAGGTCAGCTTGCCTTTCAGTTTCGGGTCCAGCAGGTTCTTATACTCGGTAGGCTTTTTCACGTTTTTCGGGTTGTAGACAATGGTGTTCATGCCCCACAGCAGCGGCACGCCCCACTGTTTGCCATCCCAGAACCAGCGTTTGCCCTTGTAGAACAGCGGGACGGTATTTTCCTGCGAGTAGTTGGGGATCTTCGAGGTGTCGATGGCCTTAAGCAGGCCCATTTCCTGGTAGATGGTCTCGTAACCCAACGCGTACATGGTCAGGTCAAGTTGCACGGGATCGGAACCGGCCAACCGCGCGGTAATGTCGTCTTGATTACTGGCATAGCTGGAGCGCACGGTGATGCCACGCTGTTTGCGCCATTCGGCCAGTTCCGCGTCACCGGTTTCACCTTCCCAGCCTAGAATCTCCAAATGCCCGCCCGACGCGGCGAACGCACTGGGCACAAAAGAACCCACGTACAACCCCACGGCAGAGGCGGCGGCCCCGAGCAAAAACGTGCGCCGTTTCAAGCTGATCGAATCCAGGTCAACGCCGGTCAAGCCATAACCCGTCTCTGTTTCTTTTTTCATTTCGAGTTCCTGCCTAGGGTGGTTGTTAGCAAACGCTTTGCGACTAGCAATGTCTGTAGATCGGCAGTGTTATGGCCAGCATGGGTCCTTTGCAGCTGGGGAGGCGGGCGGCGCGAAAATGCCTGGTGCAACGGGCATTGCGCGGTAGACCTCCACTGATCCGATTGACTCTTACTTGGCTGGGCTGCGCCGCTTTCCTCGGGTTGCAAGGTCAAGACTTGAAGCGGCGCACCCAGCACTTGATAGGCTCGGCTTGTTGTTTTCATGGATCGAGTATTGGCCTGGCAGGCAGAGCACTCAATTTCGCAGCATCTTTAAAAGCGACGCACTCTGACGCATCAAAGTGACCTAATCGGCGCAGCAGACCCTCCCTAACCATAGTTCTCCCTGAACGGGTGAGGGGGATCGATGAGCTGCGTCAACCTGCGTCTCTTTTGCCGGGTGTGCGAAATTGAGCCGGGACGGCGGTGGGCGAATACTCCAATCGTGATCCTGAGGTTTTGATTGGAGTGTCCTGTGAAACTCACTGGCGGCCAGATTGTGGCGAAAGCGCTGAAAGCGAACGGTGTCGACTATGTGGCCGGCATGCCCGGTGACGGCTCGTGGGCATTGGTGGAAGCGTTGCTGACGGCCGGTACCGATATCCCGTTCATTCAAGTGATGCAGGAGCAAAGCTCGGTGCATCTGGCCGATGGCTATTTCCGCGCCTGCGGTCGTCCCATGGCGGTCCTGCTGCCCGTCCCGCCGGCTATTTCGAAAGCCTTGGGTGCGATGGCGGCCGCGTTGGCGGATTCATCGGCGATGCTGGTCATCAGTGGTGACAGCGCTGTTCAGCGTCCGGCCACTTTGGCCCCCGGCATTACCAAAGAGCATGTGCAGGTCTCGGCGATTGAACAGCTGCCGCGCGCCCTGCGTCAGGCGTTCGATACGATGTTGAGTGGCCGCGTCGGCCCGGTCAGCCTGGAGATTGCGCACTCGGTGCAGACCGCCTCGCTGGACGTCAGCCTGGCGCCCGCCACGTTACGAGCGAGCAGCGAAGTGCAACGGCCAGATCCCCGATTGAAAACAGTCGGGCCAGATGAACATCCAGCGGCGCGCTGGGTTGAAGACAGCGCCAGTGACGCCCCGGCCTTGACCGTTCACAAACCCTTGGCTGAATTGCGCGAGGTGCTGGAAAGCGATGCGATGCTGGTCATCGGCGCGGGGGGTATCCGGGCCATCGCACGGGAGATGTTCCCCCTCGACAATCCCGGCAACCATCTGTGCACCGGTCGTGTCAGCACGCTGGGTTGGGCGGTGCCGGCGGCGATCGGCGCGAAGCTCGCCATGCCGGCGCGTCAGGTGGTGTGCGCCGTAGGCGATGGGGATTTCCTGCAGTCGATGCAGGAGATGGCGGTGTGCGTGATGCACAGCATTCCCGTGGTGTTCCTGGTGTTTAACAACAGTGGTTACGTGTCATTGAGCGATGTGCAGGTCCCGGTGGTCGAGCAGCACCGCGCCGGCGAATTCAATTTGCCGGACGGCAAACCGTACTCGCCGGATTTTGCCGGCATTGCCAGGAATTTCGGGCTTGAAGCGTGGCGGGTCGAGCACGCTTCACAACTCAATCCAACCTTTATCAAGGCCCTGAACAGCAAGGGGCCGTCGTTGGTCGAGGTGATCACGACGCGCGGTTCGCGGGTGAATTAATCAACGGGTCTGCAGAGGAATCATGCAATGGGCATTTTGGACTGGAAGCACTGGATCGTCATTCTGGTGGTGGTTGTGCTGGTTTTCGGCACCAAGAAGTTGAAGAACCTTGGCACGGATGTCGGTGAATCCATCAAGGGCTTTCGCAAAGCCATGAATGACGATGAGCAGGGCAGCGCACACCCGCCAACGCCGGTGCCCCACGCCAGCACGGCGGTGGATGCGCCGTCGATCATCGACGGGCAGCATCACAAGGTCTGAACATCAACGAGGTGGTTTATCAGCCGCCTCAGTCCTGGCCGCCCCACACGATTGTCGCGTTGTCGCCAGTCATGTATTCGCGCACTTCCAACGGTAAGGACTGGTCGCTGGGCAGGACGGCGGTGGCGTTGCGCAGGTGATGTTTGCGGATCTTGCCTTTGTCCACCAGCCCCAGCGCCATTCGGGTAGAGAAGGGCTGGCGGAAAGACGAAGACGCAACGCCGGTCACCAAGCCATACAGGAAGCGGATAGGTCGGCGATGCTGTGGGGTCAGGATCGAAAATGTCATCTCGTTGCGTTGCTTGCCTTCAAAGTCCACCAGGAACAAACGGTCTCCGAGCAACAAACAAAAGCCGTGATAGGTGAACGAGTAGCCGATCTTGCCGCTGCCATCGAGCAACGGGAAACGTTCTACCGTGACGTGCTGCACCATCGAATCGGCTCGATACAGGCAGGTGACCGAGCGCAGTATCCGGCCCTTGTAGATCGAGGAGTTGTGGTAGCGGTAATAGACGCCCAGATAGTCCTCGAGCAAATCGGCCGACTGCTTGGCCAGCGGCAGGAAATGATTGAATTGCGCCGAGGCGCGCAAGTCCGTGGGCAGTTCGTTTTCATACCCTTCATAAAACTTCTTGAACTCGGCGGGCGGGCGAAACAGGTCCTCGGCTTCCATCATGAAATAGCGGCCGATCTTCTGCAGGATCTTCTGCGAAGGAACATGCTGGCCCACCAAGTACTTGTTGAACTGCTGGCGATTGACGTCGACCTTGCGGCACATATCGGCCACCGACCGGCAGGACTCCACCAGCGTACTCAGGTTCTTTTGCACATTGGCCTGCAAGTCACTGCGAACCTGCTGTCGCTCGGGATGCGAGGTGGCTGCAGTCAACGACATGGGGGGCTGATCTCCTCGGCTGGGCATTGTTATCTCGATGGGGTCTGGTTAATTAAGTGGCAGGTTATAAAAGTTATAGCGCAGTTATCGAAATAACCCATTTGCTTAACCACAAGTGCTTGAATTTGTTGTTATTAATCCAAGCATGTTTTGTGCCGGTTTATTCAATTCACAGGGTTCTTTTGTCAGCAAGCGAATGCAGGGTGTTTGCGCCTTGAGTGGCGCGGATAACCCCTTGGAAAATGTTGGACCAACGTGGGCAGACGGGCCTGTCCAAAGCCTTCGGGTTACTCCCGACCACAGTCAGTAACACATTGATTTTCGGTGGGTAACACCCGATGTTGCTTCGCCTGAAAGATACTGTTTGGCGGCCCGGGTGCTTCAGTGCGCGTCATGTATCGAAGTGGTGCGAAATGGAGAATAAAACTATCGCCATTGATACTCATGGGATGCACCTAAGCGTCCTCTAGTGGAGTCTTTAAGCGATGGCAAGATTAACCGGTGATATTCCAGGGCAAAGGCGTTTCAAGGTCGGCATGGTCGGCGGTGGACAGGGCGCTTATTTCGCCAGCTATCATAGAGCGGCCATGCGTTTGTGCAATCGCTTCGAGATTGTCGCCGGCGCCTTCTCTTCGGACGCGGATAAATGCCGTGAGGCCGGGGCGGCGTTCAATCTTGAGCAAGACAGGATTTACCTGTCATTCGCGGAAATGGCCGCCGCCGAATCCCGTCGGCCTGACCCCATCGATGCGGTGGTCATTGTCACGCCCAATCACCTGCATTTCGAACCGTGCCGACTGTTTCTCCAGGTGGGGATCCCGGTCATTTGCGACAAGCCATTGGTCAATGACCCGCAAGAAGCCTACGGGTTGGCCAGCATTGCCGAGCGGCACAATACGTTTTTCGCGGTGACTTACACCTATCAGGGCTATCCCATGGTCCGGGATGCCCGCAGTCGCATCCAGTCCGGGGAATTGGGTGAGATCCGCTTCATGTATGTCGAGTATTTGCTGGAATGGCTGGCGCCGGGCGTGGAAGGACTGAGCAAAAGCCTCGCGTGGCGCGGCGACCCTGCGAAGGCCGGCCCGACCGGCGCGTTGGGCGATGTCGGGACCCACGCGTTCAATATGCTCGAGTTTCTTTCCGGGCAACGCTGCGTGAGTTTGAACGCCAAGTTGACCACGGTCGTGCCCGGTTGGGGGCTGGACGACACCTGTGTGGTCCAGCTTGAATTTGCAGGCGGCGCGGACGGCTTGCTGTGGGCCAGTTTCGCCGCGCCGGGGCATCGCAACGGGTTGCGGTTCAAAATCATTGGCAGCAAGGCGTCGCTTGAGTGGTGCCAGGAATCACCGGAAACCCTGTTGTTTACGCCAATCGATGGCGCCGACCGCATCTACCGTCGCGGCCAGAGCGACAACGCGGCCCAGACGTTGACCTTCACCAGCCTGCCCGCAGGCAATACCGAGGGTTACCTGGAAGCGCTGGCGGTTTTGTATGCCGATTTCGCCGAAGCCCTCGATGCCGGGGCAGGGTGGCGAACGGCGACGACCGTGCCATTGCCGGATATTCACGAGGGCGTGCGCGGCGTTGTGTTGTCCCAGGCCTGTGTCGAATCCAGTCAACGGCGGGCCTGGGTGGCTTTCCCAGATCAGTAAATCCGTTGGCTCAAGACGCGACCACGATGTTTGAAACCTTGGCCTGAATCGGGCCAAGGCGTTCGGCCGGGGCGTCTTTTTCCACCACCAGCACACCCAGTTCCTCGCAGGACGCGACCTGGTAATGCGCGATGCTCGACAGTTTTTCATTGGTCGCAGCCACCACAATCTGGCCGCTGCGAGACACCACCGTGCGCTTGAATTCCGCATCGTCCATGTCGAACGCCGTCACGCCCTTGACCGCATCAATCGCGCAGGCGCCCAAGAAGCACAGGTCGAAATTGAAGTTCGACAACTGCTGAATCGCCGTCAGCCCCACGGTGCTGCCGGTCGCCTTGTGCAGGCGCCCACCGAGCAAGATCACATCGGCCAGCGGCAGCTTTTCCATTTCCAGGGCAATGGCTGGCGAGTTTGTGGTGATTGAAACTGCGATGTTGTGATCGATTGCGCTCGCAATCGAAGCGTTGGTGGTGCCGCCGTCGATGAAAATATGTTGGCCGGACCTGATCAGTGCCGCAGCGGCCAGCCCCAGTGAGCTTTTGCGGTCAGCCTGTGCATGGTCGCCGCCGCGTACCGGTGCTACGGAAATAGCCCCGCCGTAGACGCGTTTGCAGATGCCTGCTTCCGCCAGTGCCGCCAGATCGCGGCGGATCGAGTGCTCGGAAACATTGAATTCCTGGGCCAGATCGCCCGCCAGCACCCGACCATGGGTCGCCAGCCGTTCCGCGATCAGGTTCTGCCGTTCCCCGGGGAAAGCTTCATGAGTGAGCATTGACTAAATCGATTCCCTGTGTAGATTGAGCGCAATCGAGCATTTGGTGTGCGTTTTGTGCTCGAAGTTGATCGATATCATGCGTGGCACTTCGTCATGCGTCAATAAAGTGGAGCGTTCTGCTCAAAAACGGTGTTGAGGAAAAGCGATGTCAAGCGAACTGCATCAAGCTGCGTATTCGGTCCTGCTGCCCGCGTTCGGGGATTTGCACCTGGACGACAACGTCCGTCGTTACTTGAGCCATGGCGGCGTTTCCATTTTGCTCGGTGAAACCCGGGATGAGTACGTCAGCCGTGACATGAGCCCGGCGCGCAAGGGCGCTGAGACCCAGGCCGACTTTATCGCGATCGCCGCAGAGGCGGCAGCATTGGCCGGGGCGCCCGTGCTGATTGCGGTGGACCAGGAACTCGGAGGCATCGAGCGCCTGCACCAACTGGTGCCGCCCATTGCGTCTAGAGAACAGCTCAAGGACCTCAGTGCTCAAGACATCGAGCAACGCTGCTTTGAGATGGCCACCGTGGCACGGGGCTTGGGTGTTAACCTGTTCCTGGCGCCGATCGTCGATGTGGTCACGGGCGCCAACCCGTGGTTGCACCACCGGCATTTGGGGGCCGACCCCGTCGAAGTCAGTCGGGTTTCCTGTGCCTTTATCCGCGGAGTTCAGCGCGCCGGGGTCATCGCCACTGCCAAACATTTTCCCGGTCATTACGTCACCGAGCAGGATCCGGCAATCGCTGAGGCCACGGTTCCCGGGCCGCTGGAATTGCTCAATGACAACCTCGACGTGTTCAAGCACGTCATTGCCACTGGTGTGCAAGCGGTGATGCCGGGGCCTGCGGTTTTCTCTGCCATCGACCCTGATCACTCCGCCTCGACCTCGGCCAAAGTCATCGGGGTTTTGCGTGACCCCCTCGGCTTCGATGGCTTGATCATTTCCGATGATCTGGATGCGGTTTCCATCCTCAGGGGCAACGCCATCACCGACACCGCTGTCGCTTCGCTGGCGGCCGGCGCGCACCTGTTGCTGGTGTCCAGCGAGTCGGGCCTGGATGCCATCGCCGAGGCAATTGTCGCGGCTGTCCACGAAGGCGTTCTGGATTGTCAGATTCTGTTGGACGCGGCCACCAAGGTTCGCGAACTGGCAGCGGCCAATCACAACCAGCACATCTCCCGTCGGGGTTGATCATGAGCACCCTTGAAAGCAAGGCATTCAGCGTGCTGTTTCCGGTGTTGCTCGATCTGGACATGAATGACGGCGTGCGTCGTTTTCTCGGCAGTGGCGGGCGCAGCCTACTCTTCGGCGAGACCGCGCAGGAGTATGTCAGCGGCAAAATGAGCGAGAGCCGCCTGCAAGCGGAAACCCTGGAAAAGTGGCAACGATTCACCGGCACGGCCAAGGAACTGGGCGGTCCGTTGCTGCTCGCGGCCGATGCGGACATCTCCGCCGTGCACCGTTTGCAAGGGATAGCGCCGGCGCTGCCCGAGCCCGAGCGGGCCAGGGCGATGGGCATCGTTGAACTTGAAGAGGCGTGCTTTCAAGTCGCGACAGCCGTGCGCAACGCCGGAGTGAATCTGCTGCTGTCGCCGACCGCCGACGTGGTGGGCGGCACCAACGTCTGGTTACAGGGGCGCACACTTAGCGATGATGTCGACCGCGCCGCAGCTATGGTTGGGGCTTATGTGCGCGGTGTACGTCGGGCCGGGCTGGCCAGCACGCTGAAGCATTTCCCCGGGCATCCGGTGCTGTTGCAGCTACCGGCCACGGAAGTGGCGGTGGTCAACGAGTCGCTGGATCAACTGCGTGCCTACTGGCCTGCGTTTCAAGCCGGGGTGAATGCCGGGGTCGACGCGGTCATGATGGGTCCGGCGATTTTTTCGGCGTGCGAGCCGCCGGTTGCCGCCTCGGTGTCACCCGAGCTGATCGGTTTGCTGCGCCAAGAACTGGGGTTCAAGGGCCTGGTCATGACCATTGACCTCGACCACCGCTCAACCATCGGAGACTTATCGCTCGGCGAAGTGGCGGTTTCGGCGCTGAACGCGGGGGCGGATCTGTTGCTGGTTTCCGCCAAGGCGATGCCTGAGATTCCACAGATTGTTCGCGACATCACCGCGGCTATCACTCAGGGAAGGTTGTCGCAGGAGCGACTTGAGGCGGCTGCAATGGCCGTCACCACCTTGGCCAACCGTCTCGCGGGTTGAATGACCCGTTGCCACAACCTGACGCAGAAACTGCGTCAGGTTGCGCCGCATTTGCCGTGAGTGCGAAATAACCGCCGAAACCCTATCGCTCTACACTGGATGTCAACGGTAGGAGCCTTATATGCACACTCAAAACAACATCCTGGCCTTGCATTCCACAGTCGCCAAACATTCGACGCTGGCGATAGACATCGACATCGCAAAGACCGTCGGTTTCGATGCGCTGGAAATCTACAGCGGCAAACTGGAAGCCTATTTGCAGGCCGGTCATTCCGAGTCGGAACTCAAAGCCCTGCTGAGCAAAACCCACGTCACGGGAATCGGCTACCTGAGAGATATCGAACGCCAGGGCGCCGAACGCGATGATCTGTTGAAGGAAGCGGAACGGCTTTTTCAACTGGCCAACCTGGCCGGCGCCAAAGGTGTGCAAGTGCTCACTGGGCCGATCAATGTTCAAGCGGTGATCGATTTCCAAATGCACGGCACGAGTGCTCATTACAGCGGTTTGCTGGGGCACGATGAAGCGGAACAATTGGCGTTAACTGCCAGCAATCTCGCGCTGCTGGCGGACCTGGCCAAGCAATACGACGTCCTGCTTTATCTGGAAGCGTTGTCCTGGACGCCGTTGAACACCCTGGCGCACCAACTGCAGCTCATCGATCGCACCGAACGCAGCAACGTCAAAATGGTGATCGATTACTGGCATTGCTTTACCTCCGGCGTTAAACCCGAAGACATCGCGCGCATGGATAGAGACGTGATCTACGGCGTGCATGTGTGTGACTCGCTGCCGTTTGCCGGTGGCATTCCCAATGAAGAAATCCTCCGGGATATACCGACCGGGAGCGGGATCTTGAACCTCGCCGAGTGGACGGACGCGGTGAAGGCCACCGGTTACGACGGTTGGTGGAGTTGCGAGTTGTTTTGCAAGAAACAGCAGCAGCAAAACAGCTATGAGGTCGCGAAAGAGCTGAAGGCGCTGTTAGTCAGCCTCGTTGCTCGATAAAGCGCCGTTCACCCGGTTTCACAACTTCCGTTCTTACACGCGTTACCTCATAAAAGGTCTTAAGTCGTCATGGTGGATTTCATCGTAATCGGAGGCGGCTCGACGGGCTGCACGGTGGCATCGAGACTCAGCGAAGATACGTCTGCGTCCGTGGTGTTGTTTGAAGAGGGGCCTCGCGACCGCAACCCCTACATCCATATTCCCGGCGCCTACTACAAGACGGCGCAAGGTCCGCTGCTCAAGCGCTATGCCTGGGAGCCCACCGAAGACCAACGCCGGACCGAAACGCCGACCATGGTCCAGGCCAGCGTGTTGGGTGGCGGGAGTTCGGTCAATGCGATGATTTACATACGCGGCGTACCCGCCGACTACGACGGCTGGGTCGAGCAGGGGGCAACGGGCTGGTCTTATAAAGACGTATTGCCGTACTTCAAAAAAGCCGAGGATAACGAACGTTTCTGTAACGACGTTCATGGCGTCGGCGGACCATTGGGTGTTTCTGATCCCATCAACATCCACCCACTGACCAAAGTGTGGCTGCGCGCTTGCCAGCAGTACGGCCTGCCGTACAACGAGGATTTCAACTCGGGCAAGCCTGAAGGCTGCGGGCTTTATCAAATCACTGCTAAAAATGGTTTTCGAAGCAGTGCGGCGGTGGCCTATCTGGCGCCCGCCAAGTCACGCGAAAACCTGAAGGTGAAGACTGGTTGTCGCGTCATCCGGATTTTGACCCAAGGCAACAAAGCCATTGGCGTTGAATACATCGAGAATGGCGTGCGCCACATCATGCACGCCGAAAAAGAGATTGTTTTATCGGCCGGCGCCATCAACTCACCCCGATTATTGATGTTGTCGGGTATTGGTCCTGCCGCGCAGCTTGAGAAACATGGCATCAAGGTCATCAAGGATTTGCCCGGAGTAGGTCAGAACCTTCAGGACCATATCGAAGTGTCGCTCGTCTATGAACTGACGGGACCCCACAGCTACGACAAGTACAAAAAGTGGCATTGGAAAATGATGGCGGGCTTGCAGTACGCCCTGTTCAGACAAGGCCCGGCGGCGTCCAACCTGATTGAAGGCGGTGCTTTCTGGTGGGGAGACAAGACTGCAACCAATCCCGATATCCAGTATTTCATGGTCGTCGGCGCGGGCATCGAAGAGGGCGTGGATTCTGTTCCAGGGGGCAATGGTTGCACCTTGAACCTGGGCCAGATCCGTCCCAGGTCCAGGGGATATGTCGAACTGTACTCAGCAGACCCGCTGTCGCCTCCGCGCATCGTGCCCAATTACTTCTCTGACCCTTATGACATTGAGAGCCTGGTTGATGGTTGCCTGGTGGGTGAGGAGATCATGTCCCAAGCCGCTTTCAAACCCTACCTTGCAAGGCGTCATGTGCCGGATGCGGCTGTGAAGTCTCGAGAAGCCATGAAAAAGTTCTGCCACGAAGAAGCCCATGCGGCGCTGCATCCGTCCGGTACCTGCCGCATGGGTGTGGATGAGCAATCGGTTGTTGCTCCAGATCTCAAGGTGCATGGCATAGATGGGCTGCGCGTTGCCGACGCATCGATAATGCCGACACTGATTTCAGGGAACCCCAACTCGGTATGCATCATGATTGGCGAAAGGGCCGCCGACATGATCAGAAGTGGCCAATAGGTCGACATCCTGCCAAGCATTCAATAGCGCTCGATCAAGGCGTGGCACTAACAGATGCATAACCTGTTACTGCCGCGCTTTTTTGGTTCAGGCATAGCTGCCGATCCACCACAGCGCACAGGAAGTACTCAGTGCCAACAGCAAAAGCCCGCTGCAAATTTTCGCTTGATGTTCAAGTGTGGAAGACCTCGACTCAATGGGTTTATCCATTGAATCAACAGGCCGTACGCGGACTCTGGTCAGATGACTTGTCGCATAAAGCATGCTGTGCATGGCATGTACCTCTTTGGGTCGTTTCTGCTCAAGTAAAGGCTGATCAGCGCCTCTTTCCTGGTCATAGGCAATCTTCATGCCACGACTTTCCTCGGAGTTCGTCAGCGTGAGGTTTTGATTTCCAGTACTTCGGTGTAGGTGGCGTCGACCGTCTGACCGACCTTGAGGTTCTTCATGCGGGCCTGGAGCTCGGGGTCCTCGACCTTGACAACTTTCACTTTTCCTTCTGGAGGAAGCAAGGTCACTTCATGCTTTTTCAAGTCAATCTGGGTGATCTTCGACGTGACCTTGACCTGACGAAACGCCTCACCGCCCGGATTAGGGTTGTCCTTGTTGGCGCGGGTAATCGCTGATTTGGTGCTGACACCTCTATCGCTATTAACATCAGTGTCGAGCGTGTAGGCAACCGAGCGGATAACATATATATCGACCTTATCGCCGACCTTCAGGTTGTGCAGGGCCTTGGCCTGGTCGGTGAGCTGGATGGGTACCTGGCTTTTGTCGGGACCTTCCACAGTGACCCGATAGTTCGCCGCATCGACAGCCAGTACGTGCGTAATGATATGACTCTCCAGAGCAGTACTGCCCAGCGGCACATCGGCTGCATGGGCCGCAAAGCTGGCGGTGGACATGAGTGAGGCGAGGGCAACAGCGGGAGCAAAAGAGCGGATCGGTTTCATAGACCTGCTTTCCATGTGATGGCCGAAGGAGCAACGCAGTGAGCGCGTTGCTGCCGCGAAAGCATAGTCGGCTCCGAGGGCATCTGCCGCCCGCGCGGTTGAGTTCACTGACCGCTAGTCACTTGGTAGCAAAAGTCTTCACCCTTCGGATCGGCGTGCCAACGGTAGTGACCTAAAGCGACTTAATGTTGTGTTGGATCTCCAGCATCCTGAACGTCACTTTTCCACCCTCGGTGGGATAGCCGGTGTTGTCCTGCACATACGCACCCGCTTTGAAATACAGTGGTTTGGTCTTCCAGCTCGGGTCGATGGTGGTTCTCCAGTTGTATCCTGCTGCGCTGATGCCCAGCGCGCCCTTCGGGCTGAGGTGGAGCTGGTAGGAAAAGTTGCGGTCGAGCGGCACACCCGTCGCAATTGTAATGACCTGGCCCTCTTCATCGTCGGGGCGCATGCGCACCTTGGCGACAATGTTTCCCGTCGAAGCCGACTTTTTGTATTGGTATTCCAGCTTCACCATGGGGCTGTTGCTGTCCTTGTTGTGAATCTGACCAATCACGATCTTGCCGGTGCTGGGCACCTGATTGACGGTCAGACTCGCCCGCAGAATGTTATCCGCCGCTGAATACTGCCAGTTGCGCAGCCTTCCATCGCTATAGGTTTCCCGCAACTCGCTGCGCGGGTAAATAGCGTTGGCCGTCCTGGAACCGGTTACAGGTGCCCAGAAGGAAAGGGTAGCGGCTTCAGAACTGAAATACTGGCCCTTGAAGCCTTGCGCCAGTCGAGGCGTTTCTATGGTAGCCGGTGGGCTGCCTTCAGGGATGCTTAAATTCCAGGTGGCGAGGTCGATCATGTCAATAATCCTGTATGCGGGGAATGTTGCGGCCACAGTTGCGCTCGAACCGACGCTATTGAGCTGTGTCAATTGGGTCTGCTGATCAGGAAATCGGTATGGCGGTAGATTGACGTCAAATGATCGTCGAGGTGGTTATTGCAGGCTTTGTGCCTGCGGGGGTTACCGTTGGTCGGCTATTTGGAAGTTGATGGAACTAATTCGAGTTGCTTGGCAGCTGCAGCGAAGGGACCTAAGCCATCAGCGGTGGACGGGGCGGCCTGGGTGGTGGGCTCCCATAGCCTGAAGCGAAAGAAGGCCGAGGCTGGCACTCTTGCACGGAAGAATATCAAGCGCCTGTCGACAGTCGAGGCGAAGGGCAATCGCTTTCTGCTGGCGCGCATCCCTGTGGTACGGCAGAACGACGGCTATGCACTCGCTGAAATGCGGTCCCAACTGAAGGGACCGCTGTACAGCCTGCATTGTCGACGCGTTCGCTTTAAGCGGGTGGATCGATCTGATCCAGCATCCGGTTCGCCGCGATTTCCGCCAGCATGATGCTGTTGGAAATACCCAGCAGGGCACTGCGCGATCCGCCGTCCAGATGATCCACCAGGTGATGAACCATCACATCGACCGAGGCCAGCGTCTCGACCAGATAAACTGCCAGGGTTTCGGTCGTAGCCCCTGGGTCGACGGTAAACAGGGTGCTGGGTGTGCGCGGTGTGGCCTTGATGTCGGCAGTCGAGGGGAAGTGAGAGGCGAGGGTGCGTTCGGCGTCTTCGTTGAGTTTGTTTGAATCGGGTTCATATGGGGATACCGGATCGGTGTCCGGCGGGTTTGGTGAAGGCTTTATCATTCACTAGGTCCTTACATGGAGCGCCACCACTCTTGCTGCTAAACGAAAGTGGAGGCAGCTGTACGCAGGTTAGCAGACCGGGAACCTAGCAAACCGGCGCGCCCGAAGGCGCCCTGCGCACAGCTACCATCAAGTGCAGGCATGGTGATGCCTGGCTGAAAGAGCTTGTGCACTTCACTAGGAAACTACGGGCTGCTAAACCCGATCACTGATGGGCAGTGACGCGAATCAAGTTACCGAGCGGCCCCAAGGCGCACAAGCCGGCGGATTCTGGCGTAACCGTAGGCAACGGCGCAAGGTCTTGTAGCTTTCAGGAAGTAATCGGTAGGGCGCTTAAACACGCGCCTTTCGCGGATGTTTAATTTGAATGAACGGAACATTTCCGCACGCCTGATTTCTGCATTCAACCGGCGTCATTTGGCAGGTGTCCGACGTGCTGCCGGACCGTCTCAAATTCCTGGACACGTCTGACTGACAGCTGTTGGGCCGATAGTTGGCCTTCGTGAGAGGCCGCTTGCGACCGATTCTGTTGAAAAAATCGGCCGTGTTTTCTAAAGCAGAAAAGTACGCGTCGGAGATTGAAATTCTGAATGTCCGCAGAGCCTTTCAGGCTGGGATTTCACGTAGAGGCGTGCTGAAGAGGCGCTTTCACCTATCCAATCCCACCGCATTCTGAAAAACCGACTTTTTCAACAGAATCGACCCATTGCAGTCATTGGACCTGTGGCCACCGATCCTGAATTTCATACCAGGACGCCGTGGAGGCCACTTCGATATGTCGCTGTTTGTCGGATGTAAAGAACGTGTCCACGGTGCCCAACGCTATGGATATCCAGTCAGCGTATTCACCTCGGCTTTTCGACCAGAACAACGACGAACCGCATTGGCTGCAAAACTGCCGAAGTACTGATTCAGAAGAGCGGTAAGCAGTGATGAACTCTGCACCTTGGATGAGGTGCAAATCAGTGCGCGGTACGCTTGCATAGCTGGCAAACGCCGCCCCATGGCCTTTGCGACATTGACTGCAATGGCAATGTGAAAGAGCTTTGGGGCGTGATTTGATTTCGTATCTGACTGTGCAGCAGAGACAGCTGCCTTGGAACGTTCCGGTCATTGGTTATGCCGCCTGATAACTAGACCTGCCAATTTAACGGTGAGCAGGCGTCGTGTCGAATTGCTGTCTGTCACGAAGAGTGCAAACGACCCGGCAACCTGTTTCTATCGACTTAGCCATTAGAAAGCGTGTGATAGAGCATCCGTGTAAATTCCCATAAAAGTCCTCTCTACCGGTCCAGTGAGATAGACAGTTCCCACGCCATCCCATTGAACTGTAACTGTTCCGCCATCGCATTCAACCTCAACACAATCGTCTAACAAGCCACGGCGAATGCCGTTAACAACAGCGCCACAAGAGCAGGAGCCCGAACCCAGCGGTATCCCTCCCCAGCGCTCCCAAATTCGCAACCGAATGTGCTTTCGGTCAATGATCTGGACGAAATGCACGTTTGTCCTGAGGGGGAAAAGGGGGTTTGTTTCAATGGCCGGTCCAGTTGTCGCTATATCAATAGCTGTTAGATCTTCCACAAAAAAGGTGCAGTGCGGATTCCCCATGCTGCAAGCTGCTGGGGCACCCGCCAGTGGTAAAACAGCAGTATCCATTGCCTGAGCCAGAGGGACAGTCGACCAGTCGAAAAGCGGCTCTCCCATGTCGACGGAAATTGCGCCGGTTGAGGTTCGTTCGCAAGTGAGCAAGCCACGGTTAGTTCGAAGCGTTGTCGACGTACTGTTTGATTCGCGCATCAATATATCCGCGACACCCCGCGTTGCGCTGCCACAAACGTCCAGCGTGGAGCCATCTGCATTCCAAAACATCAAGCGCGCATCTGCATCATCGTCATCGAGCACAACCGCGAGTTGATTGAACCCTACGCCTCGGTTCCTGTCACCCATTCGCCGAGCCATGTTGTCTGTCATTGAGTTGGACGAGTTACGCGAGTCGACGACAACGAAGTCGTCGCCGTTAGCGTGCATCTTTTGAAACCTCAGCGGCATATATTGACCCTGACAATGAAAAATGGGGTGAGTTGAGTTTAAAGTTGATCTATCCTCAATTGCCTGATCTTTGCAAGCTGTGTGAGAACTCGAAAGCGAGACGTATCTGACAGGCAATGACGTTGCAGAGTCCGCTTTTGGCCGAATGCTGCCCTTCGTGACAGGCAGCGATCGGCCATTTAAAGACAGTCATTGCATCGCGGATGACAACCTACAAACGTTGTCGCCAAGTCACCGCAGTTTGCCGCAGGCCTGCAAAACCTAACTCAGCACTTCAGGCTCTGGGTCACCTCAGCGGCGGTTTGTTGCCATACTGCTGCCAGTTCACTGCAGCAAATCACGGCGGGCCCGACGATTATGGTCAGGGTCGGGTGGTGGGAAAGCAATAGCCAGCCAAGCAGACTGGCGTACACCTTCTGGTAATAGCTGATCGACACCGGAAAGCGGGGCGCTAATGGTAATTGGGGGCCCATGTTCATAGTAAAAAGCTTCGCGGGACCTAAGTCAGCCGCGCGAGCAATTGAAGGGTTTTACTCAATGCCATCTCCGCCCGGTCCAGCCCACTCACGCCCTGCTCCAGCAGTTTCGCGGTGGGAATCTCCAGACTCAAAGGAATGTTAGCCGGCAGACACCGCAACAGCCCTGGCAGATCACAATCGCCATCGCCTGGAAAACGCCGTTCATTACGCGCCTGCCGTAAGATCTCGGCCATGTCTGCAGGCCTGGGACCCGCTACGTCACACAACTGCGCGTACCGCAACCGCGAGGGGGCAACCCTGGCCAGATCTTCCAGCCGTGACCCAGAGCGATCGAAGTGAAACGCGTCGACCAGCACTGCTGCGTTTTCACGTTCGGCCTTTTCAACGATGCGCACGGCTTGCTGCAGATCACGCGCGTCGGTCCAGGGCATGAACTCCAAGTGCGGATGCAGTCCGTAGGGCGCTGACAGATCACATAGCCGGGCAAAGTTTTCTGTCAGCCGCTCCTCGTCAGGATCGTTACCAGCCACCAGCAACTCACTGGCACCGAATTCGGCTCCCACTGCCAGCACCCGCTCGAAATCATCAACAACGGTGTCCGGTTTAAGCCGAAGGATTTCAATGTCCAAGACACGAATGCCGGTATCGCGCAGACGTGCCAGGGTTTGGCGCCGCAGATCGGCATCGGCCACCAACGCAAAATGGTGTTCCTCTGGCGTCGCCGGCACCAGGCGCAAGCCGACATGACTGTAACCGGCCCGCGCCGCAACTTCGACCATGTCCGGCGGTGACAACTCCAGCACAGTCAGACTGGCCAGGGAAAAAATTCGTACACTCATGGTCAACCCTCGATCAATGCGGGTGCGCAGGCGCGCCCGGTTTCAGCGGCTTGGCGAATCGCTTCGACCAGCGCCAGGGTACGGGCTGCATCGGCGGCACTGACCAGCGGTTCGACCTCTCCACGCGCAACGCGCACGAAGTGCTGCAACTGCAAGCGCAGCGCTTGATCGACACTGCAAGGCTCGTCAGTCGGCACCAAGGGTTGATGCCATCCACCGTCCGCTTGCGTGTAGTGCCAGCGTTTGAGCTGCGGGATGCTCAGCGCTCCCGCAGTGCCCGCAAGCAAATAGCACGGTTGGTCGGCTTGGCGTGGATATACCGGGTTCTCCCCGGTACCCAGCTCCCAGCTCCAGGGTGCCGCCACCGCATCGGACCCGGTCAGACTGCCCAGCGCACCGTTTTCGAATTGCAGCAGCACGGCCGCGCAATCCTCGTTGGCAAACCCACGCACGGCGTTACTGGTGATGGCCTGCACCTGGCGAACTTCGCCGCACAGATGCCTGAGCACATCGAGATCATGGATCAGGTTAGTCAACAACATGCCCGCACCGGGCTCGCGGCGCCAGGCTGTCTCGAAATAACTATCGGGTTTGCGCAATTGCCAGAGCGCGGTCACGGTGCTCAACCGCCCCAACGCGCCGCTGTGGACAAGTTCATGGGCGCGCACGATCAAGGGATTGTGGCGTCGATGATGGCCGACCAACACCGCAACGCCGCTCGACTTCGAGGCAGTCACCAGCTCACGGGCCTCATCCAGGTGCACGCCCACCGGCTTTTCCAGCAACACCGGGACGCCGGCAGCCAGGCAATCGAGCGCGGTGCTGACGTGCAGCGCATTCGGGTTGGCGACAATGACGGCAGCAGGCTTTGCCTGCACCAGCATCTGACGATGATCGGCGAAATATTCCACACCCCACTCCTTCGCGAGACCCGGTGCTTGGGGGCCGGGGTCGGCCACTGCACACAAGGTCGCTTCAGTCAGGTTTTTCAGATGCTGGTAATGCTGCTGGCCCATGGTGCCAGCACCGATAAGGGCTATTCGAAGGGGCAAACTCATGCAGCGGTCCTCTTGTGGTTGTTGTTGGAAGTTGAATTTCAACAATTTAGAACCTGATTCCAGTTTCTTACACAAGCGTGCTTTGAAAGTGTTCGAACAGCGCACAACTTTGAGAGGGCCAACGCCTATCAAATGTGTGTGGGACTTGCTCGCGAATGCGGTGGGTCATTCAACTTAAATGTCGACTGACACGCCCTCTTCGCGAGCAAGCCCGGTTCCACGAGGGATTTTCGTAGGCCTTAGGGAAACAACTCCGACGCCAGACTCGCGGCCGACAACTCATCGGTAAACGCCAACAGCAACGGCGCCAATTCATGCAGCCGCGCCCCTTGTATCCGTGCACTCGGTCCGGCGATGCTGAGCACGCCGATTACCCGGCCATCACCTGGATGACGCACCACCGCGGCAATCGCCGAAGTGCCTACAGCCGAACTTTCCTCGACACAGGCGTAGCCCTGATCCCGTGCCAAGCGCAAGCGCTCTAGGAATTCAATGTTGGATCTTGGGGCATTCGGGCCTAGCTCCAGCGGCCGGTCCGCCGCTTGGCGTTCCACCAACGACAAGGCGTCGGCATCGCTCATGCACGCCAGCCAGGCGTGACCGGAGGCGGTGTAGAACAGCGGTGCATCTCGACCCATGTCCGGGTCATAGCGCAGCCCCGAACGAGCCCCCTGGGACTTGGCTATCCAGGTCTGGCGCTCGCCTTCGATGACCCCCAGGCGTACCAGTTCGCCGGTTTCCTGAGCCAGCCGATCGAGCACCGGTTGGGCGATATCGGCGCCGCTGTTCGACAGATACCGGTAACCCATCGCCACCAGCCTGGTCGACAACTGATAACGCAAATTGTCCGGGTTTTGCCGCACATAGCCGAGCCTGATCAGCTCGGCGAGTAACCGGTGTGTGGCACTTTTTGGGATGCCCAGTTGCTCCGCCAGCACCTGCATCGGCAGGCCCCGAGGGTCGCTGGAGAGACTTTCAAGCGCACTGAAAACACGTTCGATCTGACTGCCCGCCATGAAGATATCCACGCAAAATTTTCTCGATTCTAGAGACATCATAAAAAATGCGAAATCTGGAACTGTCTGTCCGATAACCGCCCATTTTGCGCATCAGCGACTTGCCGCCCCGTTCCGGCTTAATATATTTTTCGGAATCCAATTCCAATAAATAAGCGTCGGAGCTCAAACCATGCGTGTCCAACCGTACTGCCTCCCCGACATCGACTGCGATGTGCTGATCGTCGGTTCCGGTGCAGCCGGCCTGGCAACGGCCGTGACGGCGGCATGGCATGGCCTGAAAGTGATAGTGGTGGAAAAAGACCCGGTTTTCGGCGGCGCCACAGCTTGGTCCGGTGGCTGGGCGTGGGTACCGTGCAATCCCTTGGCCCGACGGGCCGGCATCGTTGAAGACGTTGAACAACCGCGCACTTACTTAGAACATGAACTGGGCGATCGGTATGACCCGGCGATGATCGATGCCTTCCTTGAGGCCGCACCGCGCATGGTGGCGTTCTTCGAACAACACACCTCGCTGCAATTCGCCGACGGCAACGCGATTGCCGACATTCATGGGGACACGCCGGGGGCCGGTACCGGCGGGCGTTCGGTGATCGCCGCGCCCTATGACGCGCGCAACGTCGGCAAGCTGCTCAAGCGCCTGCGCAAAACCATGCGCGAAACAGCCTTCATGGGCATGCCGATCATGGCGGGCGCAGACCTTACCGCGTTTCTCAACCTGACCCGCTCTTGGTCGGCGGCCTGGCACGTTACACGGCGTTTCACTCGCCATTTGCTAGACCTCGCCGTGCATGGTCGGGCGATGCAACTGGTCAACGGCGTGGCGCTGGTAGCGCGCCTGGCGAAATCCGCCGACGATCTTGGCGTGCTGCTGTGGGAATCGGCACCGGTTACCGAGTTGTTGCGCGAGAACAATCAGGTTCAGGGCGCTGTGGTTCGCACCGCCAAAGGTTCGATTCGCATCAAGGCTCGCAGGGCGGTGGTGCTCGCGGCCGGCGGTTTCGCCAATGACATCGAACGGCGCAAGGCCCTGTTCCCCCGCACACCGACCGGACACGAACACTTGGCACTGCCGCCCCTCGGCGTGTCTGGCGATGGCCTGCGGCTGGGCGAGAGCGCTGGCGCCCGAGTCGACACCCAGCAGGTGTCGCCTGTGGCCTGGGCACCGGTTTCACGAGTGCCACACCGCGATGGCAGCAGCGGCCATTTTCCGCACATCATCGAGCGCGGCAAGCCGGGGATCATCGGTGTGCTTAGCAACGGTCAGCGCTTCGTCAACGAAGCCAATGGCTACTACGACTATGTGACGGCCATGGTCGCCTGCTCCCCGCCCGGCGAAGCAGTGGCCTCTTGGCTAATCTGCAGTCATGGCTTTCAGCGACGTTATGGCTTGGGTATTTCTCGGCCGTTTCCGGTACCGCTGTCATCCTTCATCCGCAGCGGTTATCTGAAAAGCGGCAAGACCCTGGAGGAATTGGCACTGGCCTGCGGCATCGACCCAGTTGGCTTGCGCACCACCATGTCGGACTACAACCGCCACGCGCGCAATGGCCAGGACCCGCAGTTCGGCCGAGGCTCGACGCCCTACAACCGCAAACAGGGTGATGCGCTGCAGCACCCCAACCCCTGCGTCGCGCCTATTGAACAAGGGCCGTTCTATGCCGTGAAAGTCGAACCGGGTTGTTTCGGCACCTTCGCCGGGCTCAAGGTCAATCAACACGCCCAGGTCCTCGACGACTCGGGCCGGGCCATCACCGGCCTGTATGCGGCGGGAGGTGACATGGCCAGCATCATGGGCGGCCACTACCCCGCTGGCGGTATCAACCTGGGGCCGGCGCTGACTTTCGGCTACATCGCCGCGCGCCATATCGCCGGCATCACTACTTATGAATAGGAGATCGACCATGACGCACATCGTTAATGCCCAGGGTTTGAACATGCCCAAGCTCGGCCTCGGCACCTGGCCGATGCTCGGTGAAGAGTGCACACGAGCCGTGGAACAGGCCTTGGCGCGGGGATATCGACACATCGATACCGCTGCGGCCTACAACAATGAGGACGCTGTCGGTCAGGCGCTGGTGAATAGCCCGACACCCCGCGAAGATGTCCATGTCACCAGCAAAGTCTGGTGGGACCAACTGCAACCCGACGCCATGCGCCATTCCATGGACCGCAGCCTCAAGTCTTTGCGCAGCGATTACGTCGACCTCTTCATGATCCATTGGCCCAGCAACGATTGGGACTTGCCGAGTACGATCGAAACCCTGGTGTCATTCAAGGAACAGGGGCTGGCGCGCAATATCGGCGTGGCGAATTTCCCGCTGCGTCTGCTGCGAACGGTAGTCGAGGAATTGGGCGCGCCACTGTCAGCCATTCAGGTCGAGTACCACGTGCTGCTTGGCCAAAACGCGCTGCTGGACTACGCCCGTCAACGCGATCTGGCACTGACGGCCTATTCGCCGCTAGCACGCAACAAGGTGTCGGATGTTCCGGTTATCCAGCACATCGCCGCCAAACATGGGGTACTGCCGACCCAAGTCGCACTCAAATGGCTGTTGGATCAATCGAATGTGGCTGCTATACCCAAGGCCAGCAGCGAGGCCAACCAATTGGCCAATCTGGCAGCGTTCACTGTCAACCTGGATGATCAGGATCGCGCGCTGATCGCCGGCCTGTCCAAGCGAGAGCGTCTAGTCAGTCCGGACTTTGCGCCGGTGTGGGACGCGTTCAATCGATAACCGCGAAAGAGCCACTCTTGATGGGGACAGCCATAAAACTGACTGTGGTCTTACCAGACCTGACACGTTTCACCCATCCGACAGCGAATACTCGTTCGACACTGCTTCGACTCCTTCGAGAAAGCCCTAGAATAGTAAACGTCATCGACGGCGTCACAAGCTGACTGGAAGCTCACCCACCAACGGTGGTTCTCAAGATCATTGCATAGCCGTTTATTTGCTAGAAAAAATCAGCAACCACGAGCGTTTTTTCCGTCGCAAAAGTTGACTCGTATATTGCTTCATGTGGGGCTCCACGAGCCAACCAAGCGCTAGCGTTATAGACACGTGCCTTGCTGAAAAACGATAGGTGCATCTCGTCTCCGCGCTCAAACAGTTTGAATTGCTGCTCCTCCATTTCGGCGAAAAGGTCGTCGAATAGCTCTGGGTCTCTTTTTGAGAGTGCGACAACTATATCGGCCCTGTTTAGGCCAGCTTCATTTGCTGCCCACAAGACGATACGAGTTGCCACATCCATTTTTTTGCTTGGGATGCTCGCGTCCAATGCATGTTGGACATCTGGGTAGCTGGACGCCAAGCGTGAAGGCATTGCCTTGCTAGGTGTATTTTTCATTGCAGACTCCCGATAATTTTTCTTGATCACTTCGCATACGCTCATCTACCCCGGCGATTTTTTCTGCCTTGGAAAAGCTCATGTCGACCGGCTGATTTCCGTCGTCTGCCTGACCGGCAAGAACTCTTGCGGCGATGTAACCGAAGGTCATTCCAGGACCGAGCGTGATGCCGCCGCTTGGGTAATGGCCGTTCATGATGCTGTTCATGTCATTGCCTACGGCAAATAGCCCCGGGATCGGCGCGCCGTGTTCGTCTAATGCGCGGGCACAGGCATCGGTGTTCAGACCGGCGAAGGTGCCGAGGCTGCCGGGCACCAGCTTCACCGCGTAGAACGGCCCTCTGCGCAGACTGCCGAGGGACGGGTTTGGCCCATGTAAAACTTCCCCCTGTGCTCTGTTGTACAACGATTCACCACGCTGGAATAGTGGGTCGTGACCGAGTTCCGCGCCAAGGTTGAAAGCGCTAACGGTCTCTTCGAGCTGCTGCGCATCGATGCCACATTGGCGTGCCAGTTCGACCAACGTCGGGGCCTTGAACAGATAGCTCTCGCGTACATACCTGGCAGTCGGAAACGGAAAGGGTTTGGACCAGCCCAGGCCATAGCGACGTTGGGTGCGGTGATATCGCAGATCAGCCAGGACACTGGGGATTCTCCAGGTTCCGTGGCCTCAAACAGCGCGCACATGAAGTCGTGGTAGGAGTCGGCCTCGTTGACAAAGCGTTGACCATTTTGGCGCACGGCGATGAATCCGGGTTTGGCTCGTTCCATCAGGTGCGGAAAACCGCTGAAACCGCCATCTTCACGCGGCACTCGGGACACCGGTGCCCACGCGGCGGCATGGGTCAAGTCGGATGCCACGCATGCCCCGACGCTTTCGCCAAGGCGCAAGCCATCGCCGGTATTGCCTTTGGGCGCTGCGCTCAAATGTTCGGTGCCATTGGGGGCATGCCGGAACAGGCGGGCGATGCGCTGCTGGTCGTGGGGGAAACCACCGCAAGCGAGCACCACGCCTCGTCGAGCGCGGATCTCGATCAGGCGCCCGGCAGATTCGACACGAGCTCCGAGCACGCGCTCACCGTCACGCAGCAGTTCGCGTACGGGCGTGTCGGTCAGCAGGCGAACTTTACGATCCAGCGCGCTTTTCAGCAGGCGGGCAACCAGTGCGTTGCCGTTCACCAGGTGCAGGCCCCGGCCATGAAACAGCAGGTCGCGGGCGTGGCGCAACAGGCGCTTGCCGGCGTAGAGCAATGAGGACGGCGACTGGCGGGCGTTGAGAAAATGATTGAGGTCGGCACCGCCGGCGATGCCCATTCCCGCGAGGCTGATCACGTCGAGCGGGCGTCGGAGTTTGTTGATCCAAGGGCCCAGGCGACGACCGTCAAATGGTTGCGCACAGACCGAGCGGCCACCTTTTACATGGCCTTCGCTGGCGTGAAAATCAGGCATTTTGCTGCCGGAGAAAAACTGCACCTCGGTATGGCGTTGAAAAAAGTCGATCATCGTCGGTCCTTGTTCGAGGAACGTTTCTACGCGCGGGTCGAGCACTTCGCCGCGTAGTTCATGACGCAGGTAAATCCTCGACTGTTCCAGGTCTTCAACGATACCGTCGGCGATGGCCAATGGGTTGCGCGGAATCCACAGCCAACCGCCCGACCAGGCGCTGGTGCCGCCTAGCTGCGGCTCCTTCTCCACAACGATGACGTCGAGGTTCAGTTGTGCAGCAGTCACCGCCGCTGCCAGGCCAGAGGCACCAGAGCCGACGACCAGAACATCACAAAGCAGGGGATCGCTGATGTACATAAGAATTACCACGAGAGGGAATGAGGTTGGCCGCTCCCGATCAGAAGCAGCGCAACGCGGCGAAAAGGTTATTTGAGCGGGAAAAAGTCGGTCGGACGCAGCAGTCGTGAATCCAGCGTCACCACGGCGTCCAGTTCCTTGTTCTGCCGCGCGAAGTCCTGCCAGCGTGGATCGGCCGCCATGGCATTGCGGCGTGTCATGCGGTCGTCAAGGCTGGCGTAGCCCCAGATGTGCACCACTTGATTGACTTCACCCATTTCGGTGGTGAAGAAGCCGACCAGGTTGCCCAAGTATTCTTGCTGCACGGCCAATGCGGCGCTTTTGTACAGGGCCAGCCAGTCGCCGAGCTTGGTTGGTTTAATCGTGTAGGTGCGCAGTTCGTAGTACATGGTCTTCTCCAGTGCTGGATGGTTGTGCAGTGCTGTGGTCGAGCCGGCGAGCGATATCGCTGGCGGCGAGGTAACCGAAAGTGATGCCTGGGCCAAGGGTGATTCCGGGACCAGGGTAAGTACCGTCCATGATTGAATTCATTTCATTGCCAGCAGCGTAGAGGCCGGGGATCGGCGCTCCGCTGCGATTCAGCACGTTGGCCTGGCCATTGGTGACCAGGCCACGGGCTGAACCGAGATCGCCGGTAAATAAACGCACCGCGTAGAACGGCGCCTTGCTCAGGGGTTTCAGGCATGGATTGGGTTGACGCAGTGGATCACCCATGTAGCGGTTGTAGGCCGTACTTCCCTTGCCGAACTGTTGGTCGACGCCTCGTTCGGCATCGTCGTTGTATTGCGCCAGGGTTTGCTCCAGAGAATGCGCATCCAGGACGGCCATGCGCGCCAGTTCGGCGAGGCTGTCGGCACGCAACAGATAACCGGCGTCGATCAGTGCGCTGTTGTCGACGGGTCGCGGACGCGCCAAACCCATGCCGTAGTTGTTCAGTGCTTCGCTGTCACAGATCAGCCAGCAGGGAGCATTGGCGCCGCCTTCGGCGAACATGGCTTCGACGAAACAGTGATAGGAATTGGATTCATTTACGAAACGCCGCCCGGCACGGTTGACCGCGATGACACCGGGTTTAGCGCGGTCGGTGACCAGATGCGGAAAGCGTTCCACGCTGCCGTCGGTCTTGTGCAGCACCGAAACCGGGGCCCAGAAGAAATTCGCCGACAGGTTGTCGCCAATTGCCGCGTCGACCGAGCCGGCCAAGCGTTGCCCATCACCGACGTTGGCAGGCGGTGACATGCTCCAATGCTCCGAATCAGTGGAAGGCCGCTGTTCTGCGGCTTGTGCCCCGGCGGCAAAACCACCCATGGCCAGCACCACACCGCCACGAGCGAACACGGAACGGGGCACTCCGCCCATGGAAATCTGCACACCTTTGACCGAGCCCTGCTCGACGATCAGCACCTCGGCCGTCGCTTGCAGCCATAGATCGACGCCGTTGGCCATAGCGCTGGTGGCCAGGCGCGCGATCAAGGCATTGCCCACGGTCAGGCGGGTGCCGCGTGGGTGGCTGAGGCGGTCGACGGCGTAGCGTCCGATCAGTTTAAGGCAGTGCCAGAGGGATTTCGGCGAACGCTTGAAGCTGAGGAAGTGCTGGATGTCGACACGATTGACCATCATGCCGCCGAAAAGCAGCATGCCATCCGGGGGGCGCTTGAGGTCTTTGAAATGCTCGCCGAGGCGACGACCGTCGTACTCGTCGATTTCTAGCGCTCGACCTGTTTGCGTGCCACCCGGCAAGTCCGGGTAGTAGTCGGGCGACAACGGTCGCAGGCTGTACTTGAGTTCGCTGTGGGTTTCCAGGTACCGCAGGGCTTCGCGACCTTGCTCGATGAAGGCATCAATCAATTGCGGGTTGTAGCCGTTACCGATCACCTCTTTCAGGTAAATGCGCATCTGTTCGGCGGGCAGGTGATGCCCGGCAGCACGGGCCTGGTCGGTATCGTGCAGCCACACCGCACCACCGGAAATCGCCGACGTACCGCCGAAGGCCTCGGTCTTTTCCACCAATAGAACTTTAAGGCCGCGGCAACTGGCAGTCACCGCTGCAGCGAAACCGGCTGCGCCGCTGCCCAGGACGATCACATCATAAGTCAGCTCGGCATTGGCAGAATGCAGGAAAGTCGTAGTGTTCATTGTTATCGCCTGTCAAGGACGCGCCGGAGGGTCAGATCTCCAGCGGCGTCACACCCATGAAGTGACCGAGGTTACCCAACTGCGCCAACGCCATTTCCGGCCCGGTCTGAATCGGGCAGCCCAGTCTTCGGGCCAAGGCGAGAAAAGGTGTCACCGCGGGTGATGTCACGACATCGGCCACCAGGGTTTTAGCGTTAAGGGTTTGCATCAGCGCGGTCGGCAACGGCATCGGGCCGTCATCACTGGTTGCACTCATGCCGACTGGCGAGGCGTTGACGACAAGGTCGAAGTGATTAAGTGAGTCCGGTGCTGCGCTGATCGCAATTTCCGGGAAAGCTTTGCGCAGAAGGTCGCCGAGCACCTCGACGCGCTCGTGGCTGATGTCGCTGATGGCCAAGTGGCTGACCCCGGCCTGGCACAACGAATACGCAATCGCGCTGCCGACGCCGCCGGTGCCGATCACCAGAACCTGTTTGTCCTCGGGGCTGAAACCGTGTTTGCGCGTAGCGTTGAGAAACCCCTCGCCGTCAACGATATCGCCCACCAGTCGACCGTCGGCTTCGCGGCGTATCACATTGACCGAGCGTAGCGCCGCCGAGCGTTCACTGACGCTATCCAGGCAGGTGGCCAACAGTTGTTTGTAAGGGACGGTGACCACACATCCGCGCAAGTTTTGCCAGCCGCGCAGGGTCTGAACGAAGTCATCCAGGGCGGTCTGTGCAAGGTCAATGGCGAGCATGGAGACGTCCTGCTGGTGGTCGGCGAACCAGCGATTGAAATTCTCCGGCGATTTCACCTGGGTTACAGGCGAGCCGACGATGGCGACTAGTTCAGTGGAACCCTGAATCATGGGAGGTACCCGCTTATTGGCTTTGTTGTAAGGCCGATACTGCAAGCGGTGAACGCGGCGAACAATCGAGCTTGTGCATGATTCGGTTGATAATCGCATCGCCAGTGCGATAATCGCAGTCTATGTGCGATAAAGAGTCCAAGTGATGAAGCAACCTACGATCCACCCGCGGGATTTGATCGTCGGCCTGCAAAAAGGCTTGGCGCTGTTGCAGTTGTTTTCCCAGGAGCATCCGCGCCTGAGCGTACCGGAAGTGGCGCGAATGGCCGATATGACCCAGAGCGCCGCCCGGCGTTTTCTGCTGACCCTGGTGCATGACGACTTTGCGCAGACCGACGGCCGCCATTACTGGCTGACCGCCAAGACCTTGCGTATCGGCCAGGCTTATGTCGATTCCGCGGTGCTGCCGCGCATGCTGAGGCCCATCGTCGAACAGGTGGCACGAACCACCCAGGAGCATGTATCGGTAGGTGTTCGCGACGGTGATGACATTGTGCATGTGGTGCGTAGTCGCTATAGCCACATCACCTCGATGTCGATCCGCCCTGGTTCACGAGTGCCGATGTATTGCACCGGCAGCGGACGGTTGTGGTTGGCGAGTTTTTCGCAGGAGGCGCTTTCCGCATACTTCAAACGCAACCCGCCCCGGGCCATTACGCCTTATACGCTCACCGACGAAGCACTGATCTGCCGCGAAATCGTCTTGGCGGGCGAGCGTGGTTACGTGATGGTGGATCAGGAATATGAAGTAGGCATGCGGGTGTTGAGCGTGCCTCTGATTGATTGGAAAGGGCAATTACAGGCAACGCTGACGCTGACTACTCACGCATCGCGCATGACTGTTGAGGACATGCGCGAGCGGTATCTGTCGGCGCTGTACGAAGGGCAGGCGCTGCTGCGGCCGATCATGACGCGTTGAATCTCAAGGGCTGGTGGTCAGGCTTGCGTGGGAGACTCACTGAGGCGGTTCAGCGGCGCTTTTAGATGTGGCAGCCATTTACTATTGGCGGAAATCACTCCGAGCAATTAAATGGTGAAAGTCCGCTTTTGGCCGATTCTGTTGAAAAAATCGGCCGTGTTTTCTAAAGCAGAAAAGTACGCGTCGGAGATTGAAATCCTGAATGTCCGCAGAGCCTTTCAGGCTGGGATTTCACGTAGAGGCGTGCTGAAGAGGCGCTTTCACCTATCCAATCCCACCGCATTCTGAAAAACCGACTTTTCAACAGAATCGGCCGATTTCTGCCTTTCACAAAGGGCTGAAAACGACCCGGAGTGGACGGATCGGCCCTGACGTGGACCGGTCCGTCGATGGCGGTTAGAAACACCAGTCCTCAGCGTTTACGACACGACAGAATGGACCCGCGAGGGTCGCATTGTGATGAGCGACAATTTCTTCGGCCTTCAGCGCAGAGGTGTCCGTGCAGGTATGACCATCGGCGATCAGCACCGCATCGAAACCATGGTCTCGTGCGGCGCGGCAGGTGCTGTCGACACAGTATTGGGTCTTCATTCCGGCAATGACCACACCCTGAGCACCACAAGCCCGCAGCTGATCGGCCAGAACTGTCTTGGTGAAGGCGTTGGGTCGACTTTTTTCGAAAATCACTTCGTCGCCCTGCAGCACCAGGTCCTGCACCAGCTGCGTCAACGGGCTTCCAGGCTCGATTGGCGAACCAGGTGGACCAATATGGCGGGCGAGAAAAATGGGGGCGCCCGCACTTCGGGCTTTATTCAACAGATTGTTCAACGTGTCTACCAGAGCTTCGCCAGCCCATGGCGTATCCGCGCCATGAAACAATCCAACCTGCATATCGAGAATCAACAGTGCATACATAGTGCTTTTCCTTGCGTTTTTAGCCAGCGACACAAGGGCAAAAGAAAAGGCCCTGTCCATCACTGGCGGGCCTTTGAAGTTCGTGCGTTATCGGCTCACGACACCTCTCACGACCCGCCTTTGGCGGTCGTGGTAGTCGTGGTCAAGGTAATTGGTAGTTGATTCATAGGGCTGACAGTAGCTGCGCGGTACTGGGTTGGCAAGTCAGCGCTACGAGCGTGAAGACTGATCGTAGTATCGATCGTTGTTCGCTTTTGGCCGATTGCTACCTCTCGCGATGCGCCGCACCCCGAAGCTGATATTCAACAAATTCTCAGCAGTGTGCAGAAGCAGGGCTCCACTTATTGTGGCCACTGTTCAAGGAGTATCGAAACAAACTTTTCCGCTGCCGGGGAAAGAGAAGCGCCTCGTCGATAGACCAGCCCTCCGGATGACTGCTACCACATCGAGTCCAGGTCCCGTGCGGCGCGGCAGGTAATTTGCTCAGGAGCTTTCGCGGGAAGGCTCGGCATCCTCGATAATCCCGGTCTGCTCGGGCATGCCGCGCGGGTTCGGCGCAGGGAAGGGGCACGTTGGGTGCCCCTTTATTGCTGAAGGATGAATCAACGCACCAGACAAGGTTGCTTGTTGTTGAAGCTCCAGCCTGGAATCAAAAACTGCATCGCGACACTGTCGTCCCGAGCGCCGAGCCCCATGCCTTTGTACACTTCGTGCGCCATGGCCACGGCGTCCATGTCGATCTCTACGCCCAGGCCATGTCTGGTCGGAACCTTGATGTAGCCGCCTTCAATTTTCAGCGGTTCCTTGGTCAGGCGCTGGCCGTCCTGCCAGATCCAATGCGTGTCTATTGCAGTGATCTCTCCCGGTGCGGCGGCTGCTACCTGGGTGAACATGGCCAGGGAAATATCGAAGTGGTTGTTGGAGTGCGAACCCCAGGTCAGGCCCCATTCGTGACACATCTGGGCAACACGGACCGAGCCCTGCATCGTCCAGAAGTGCGGGTCGGCGAGCGGGATGTCGACCGATTGCAGCTGGATGGCGTGGCCCATTTCGCGCCAGTCGGTCGCGATCATGTTGGTCGCGGTTTTCAGCCCGGTGGCGCGGCGGAATTCAGCCATGACTTCGCGGCCGGAGTATCCGTTTTCCGCACCGCACGGGTCTTCGGCGTAGGCGAGGACGTGATGCTGATCGCGGCACAAGCGGATGGCTTCTTTAAGCGACCAGGCACCATTCGGGTCGAGGGTGATTCGCGCATCAGGGAAGCGTTCAGCCAACGCGGTGACCGCTTCGATTTCCTCATCGCCGCTCAACACACCGCCCTTGAGCTTGAAGTCGTTGAAGCCATACTTTGCCTTGGCTGCCTCAGCCAGACGCACGACCGCTTCGGCCGTCATGGCTTTCTCATGACGTACCCGGAACCAGTCGTCTTCAGCGTCGGGCTCGTTACGGTAAGCCAGATCAGTGACATTGCGGTCGCCGATGTAGAACAGGTAGCCGAGCATTTTCACCGCATCGCGTTGCTGCCCTTCACCCAGCAATGCAGCCACCGGAACCTCGAGGAATTGACCCAGCAGATCGAGCAGCGCGGCTTCCATCGCGGTCACCGCATGAATCGTGATCCGCAGGTCAAAGGTTTGCAGGCCGCGACCAGCCGCATCACGGGAGGCAAAGGTGGTGCGCATCTGATTGAGGATGCGTTGGTATTGGCCGATGGGCTGGCCGATCACCAGGCCGCGAGCGTCTTCGAGCGTCTCCCGGATGCGTTCACCGCCCGGTACTTCGCCCACGCCGGTGTTGCCGGCACTGTCCTTGAGAATGACGATGTTGCGGGTGAAGAACGGCCCGTGAGCGCCGCTCAGGTTCAGCAACATGCTGTCGTGGCCCGCTACGGGCACCACTTGAAAACTGGTAACGACAGGCGACTTGGTGGTGTTGGCACTATGTTCAGCGTTCATGGCAAGTTCCTACAAATAAGGTCGTTCAGCGAGCGATGGGGTCAGTGGGATTTGCTGACTGTCGCACCTGTTGGAGCGGCGTTCGGCGGCGTCAGCAGGGGCGAGGCTTTTGGCGAAGTCTTGGCAAAGAACACCAGTATCGCGGCGAGCACCGAGGTGCCGGCCAGGCCATAGAGGCCACCCTGGATCGACCCGGTTGTCTGTTCCAGGAATCCGAAAGTCGTCGGCGCCACGAAACCACCCAGGTTGCCGATCGAGTTGATCAGTGCAATGACGGCGGCAGCGATTCGGGCATCCAGGTAGCCCTGAGGAATTGGCCAGAACAGCGAAGAGGCGGACTTGAAGCCGATCGCCGCGAAGCAGATGGCGACAAAGGCAAAGATCGGCCCACCGGTGGTGGACAGGAACATGCCGGCCGCTGCAATCAACAGAGCCGTTGCGACCCAGGCTTGCTGGAATTTGAACTTGCCGGACAGCGCAGCGAAGGTGTACATGGCGATGATCGAGATCAGCCAGGGAATCGAATTGAAAAACCCTACCTGCACATCGCTCAGGTCACCCATCTTCTTGATGATGCTGGGCAGCCAGAAGGTGGCTGCATAAATCGTCAACTGGATGCAGAAGTACAGCGCGCAAAACAGCAGGATTTGACGATCTCTGAGGAGCTTGCCAATGGTCGGTTTGACGGTGGTCAGGGCTTCACGCTCACGTTGTTCCTGATCGATAGCGCCGACAAGTGCATCTTGCTCTTCGCGAGTCATCCACTTTGCGTCGTGGGGTTTGGAGTCAAGCCAGAACCAGACAAAACCGCCAATAACGACAGAGGCCAGGCCTTCGATGGCAAACATCCATTGCCAGCCGTGAAAGCCAAATCCTTCGATCTGCAAAAGGACACCCGACAGCGGGCCTGAAATCAGCGATGCAACGGCGGAACCACTGAGGAAAATGGCAATGGCCTTACCGCGCTCCACCCCAGGCAACCAACGGGTGAAGTAGTAGATCACGCCAGGGAAGAAGCCGGCTTCGGCAACACCCAACAGAAAGCGCAAGATGTAGAAATGGGTTTCGTTCTGGATGAACGCCATCATCGTGGCGACGATGCCCCAGGTGAACATGATGCGGGTCAGCCAGATACGGGCACCGACTTTTTGCAGCAGCATGTTGGAAGGCACTTCGAAGAGCGCGTAGCCGATGAAGAAGAGGCCTGCACCCAGTCCATAGGCGGCAGCGCCGATACCGAGGTCATGTTCCATGTGCGTGCGCACGAAACCGATGTTGACCCGGTCGATGTAGTTGAGGATGAACATGATCACGAAAAGCGGGAGTACATGTCTCTTCACTTTGCTCACGGCGCGCGCGAGAACCGAATCATCTTCTGGCACGACAGATGCGTTGCTTGAATTGTTCACAATTCAAATCTCCCACTGATTATTTTTATGCGGGTTTGAGCGTGACGCCGGCGGCCAGGCCGCCGGTTGCAGCTGTCGGATTACTGGGCGCCGAGCTTCTTGATCAGGGCGTCCAGTTCTTCCATTTCATTGGGCAGCAGGTCGGTCAGTGGTGCGCGCACCGGGCCGGCATCGTGGCCAACTAGCTCGGTCAACGGAAAAGACAGGAGGCCTTCAGAAAGGATGGCCTTGAGTTCTTGAGGATTCATGTGGTTCGCCTGCATCGCTGGTTTTTGTTGAGATGGCTTGTGTGCGTCATGTTGATAGACATCATACAAGTGCGGTTTCTGGTTCGCAATGCAGTGGTCTGCGTTTTGTTTTCATAATAAGAGTGATCAGATGAAGGTGTTGGTTATTTGGCCTCGTGTTTATTGGGTTTTAAGGCAGTGTGGAGAGTGGGTTTTTTACGGTTTGATGGGTCGATCGAGGAGAGGGGTATCGTTTCATTTGAGGCTTATAGATGTGTTGTCATACAAGATGGGGCCGAATTACGATTCGGCACAGCGGAGTGCATCGGCATTTCGCCAGGGAGTCTCTGGCGGGTGTTAAGCTCTCTGAAGCAAAATTCTGTGGACTCAAACCTATGCAAATTGAAAGCGGAACCCCTGTCCGTAGACGATCCAACAATCTGGCTCAGGGCGTGGTTGAAGCACTGACCCAACGCATTTTGCTCGGACAATTGAAGCCAGGCGAAAAACTGCCTTCGGAATCCACCATCGTTCTCGAACATGGCGTGAGCCGTACCGTTGTCCGGGAGGCTATCTCCAAGCTGCAAGCTTCGGGTCTGGTGGAAACACGACACGGAATCGGGACCTTTGTGTTGGAGCAGCAATCGCAGCCAGGGCTGCGCCTCCACGTGGATACGGTGGCCAGTGTCAGAAGCATGCTGGAACTGAGATTGGGGCTGGAGGTGCAGGCTGTTGCGCTGGCCGCTGTTCGCCGAACTGACGATCAGCTCGCTCGCATGCGCCAGGCCTTGAGTGATTACCAGGCTTCGCTGGCCAACAACGACAGTTGCGTCGAGGAGGACAAGCGCTTTCACCAGTTGATTGCCGAGGCTACCGGCAATACATTTTTCACGGAAATCATGCAGCACTTGGGCAATGCCATGATTCCTCGTACCCAGTTGAAGATCGACGAACGTGGAGGCGCCGACTTTTCGCAATTGGGGCATCTGGCGAACCTGGAGCATGAAGCGATTTTCAACGCTATCAAGCGCCAAGACCCCGACGCAGCACGGGCTGCGATGGTGCTGCACCTGACAAATAGCCGGGATCGGTTTTCGGGAAGTTGAATGGTTGCCGTGGCAGCCATTACAGATGTCGTCACTGACCGCTTGCAAGTGATCGGCGTAACGTGCACAGGGGTGATGTCAGCCGCACCCTCGCACCGTCCGGTCAGGCGGAGCGAGTTGCGCGATGTGGCTATTGCAAATCACCCTTAGTACGTCTGACAATGCGAGTCATTATCACTCGCGAATTATTCCATCGTCATGTCCGCCAACGATTTATCCCTGCGTAGCGCCGTCAATGATCTGTATTGCGACCATCACGGTTGGCTCAATGGCTGGCTACGCAAGCGTCTGGGCAATGCTTTCGATGCGGCAGACCTGGCGCAGGACACCTTCGTGCGGGTCATCAAGGCGCGAAACGCGCTAGAGATTCGCGAGCCGCGACCTTACCTGTCGATGATCGCCAAGGGCTTGCTGATCGATCTGTTTCGCCGACGCTCGTTGGAACAGTCTTATCTGGAAGCCTTGGCCGCCATGCCCGAATGGCAACAGCCTTCGTTGGAAGAACAGGCGATCCTGTTGCAAGCCCTGATGGAAATCGACCGCCTGCTGCAAGGATTGGGGGCGAAGGTCAAGCAGACGTTCATCCTGTCCCAGTTCGACGGTCTGACCTACCCGCAGATTGCCGAACGCTTGAATATCAGTACCCGCACGGTCAACAACTACATGGCCAAGGCCATGGAGCATTGCTGTCTGATGCAGATTCAGTTGCAACTGGCATGAGCCTTTCGCCCGCTGAGTCAAAGGCGATTGGCGTCGCCGCCCGGTGGTACGCCCGGCTTCGGTCGGGTGTTGCCACCGATTCGGATCGGGCAGCCTGGAACGACTGGCTGGCTGCCGATCCGGCCCATCGCCAAGCCTGGCAACGTATGGTCGACGTCGGCGAGCAGATGGCAAGTGTGCCGGGCGCCCTGGCGTCGCCAGCGTTGCGCGGCGCTGATCGATCCCGGCGTCAGGTGTTGCGCAGTGTGTTGCTACTCGCCTCAGCCGGTTCGCTGGGCTGGTTGGGCTGGCGCAGTGAAACCTCCCAGAACCTGTTTGCCGATTTTCGCACCGCAGTGGGTGAGCGCCGTGAGTTTCGGTTGGCGGATGGCAGCTCGTTGCTGCTGAACACCGATACGTCGGTCAACCTTCGTTTCGACGGTCGTCAACGAGTACTCGAACTGTTGCGGGGCGAGATACGGGTGACGACCGCTGTCGATCCCTTGCAGCGGCCGTTCAAGGTGCTCACCCGTCGTGCAGAGGTGCTGGCGCTCGGGACGCGTTTTATCGTCCGGTCCCATGAGCAGGGCGGTGGGGTGGCGGTGCTCGAGAAGGCGGTAGAGGTCCGTTCGGCTGGCGGTGGCTCGACGGTGCGCGTGGAGGCCGGCCAGTCCCTGGACTTCGATGGCCGCTCATTGGGGGGTATACGGCGCAATGATGCTTCGGTCGGTGCCTGGCAGCAGGGCAGCATCATTGCCATCAATCGGCCCTTGGCCGAGTTGCTGGCCGACCTTTCGCGTTATCGCACAGGCGTGCTGCGCTGTGATCCGCGGATTGCCCAACTGAAGGTGTCCGGCGCTTTTCCCATTGATGACACTGACCTGGCGCTGGCTGCGCTGGAGAGTGGGTTCTCGCTGCGGATCACCCGGTACAGCCGATATTGGGTCGACGTGTCGAGCGCTGGTTTGAACTGAATGTGGGGCTTGCTCGCGAGAGCGCAAGAACAGCCTGCATCGACATCGGCGACCACTGCGTCATCGCCATCAGGCGCGCTCCCACGGTGAACGGAAAATAATCTTCCTGCCTTTGCACTTTTCATGCGCATCGTTCGGCTCATCCCTCAATGAGCTTTTATTGAGCGTTTTTGGGGGAGGGTAAGCATGTCTCGAGTGTACAAGCCTGGTCGTCTGGCGACCGCAGTGAAGGTCGGGGTATTGGCGGCAACGACGGCCGGCGTCTGGCCGACGGCAACGGTTGCGGCATCGGTGCCGGGGCAACAGCAGAGTTCGGTGCGATCCTTCGACATCGCCGGGGGCAGCCTGACCGAAGTCCTCAGCCACTTCGCCAGCGCGGCGGGTGCGGCCATTTCGTTTGATGCGCGACAAACCGATGGGCTGAAATCCCCCGGACTCAAAGGTGCGTTCGGCGTCAGCGAAGGGTTTGCGCGGATTCTGGGTGGCAGCGGCCTGCAGGCGGAACCCCAGGCCAATGGTACTTATGTGCTGCGGCCAGTACCGGCGGCCGGCTCGGCGCTGGAACTGGGTGCTACCAACATCAATGGGCAAATGCTGGGCGCGACCACCGAGAACAGCGGCTCCTACACCACGGGTGCGGTCACCATCGGCAAGGGTGAGCATTCGCTCAAGGAGACGCCGCAATCGGTCACGGTGATGACGCGCAAAATGCTTGATGACCAGAATCTGAACACCATCGACCAGGTCATGGAAAAGACCCCGGGCATCACCGTCTACGACTCGACCATGGGCGGCAAGTACTTCTATTCGCGTGGTTTCCGCATGTCGGGCCAGTATCAGTACGACGGTGTGCCTCTGGACATGGGCAACCTCTATGTTCAGGCCGACAGTTTCAGCGGTGACATGGCGTATTACGACCGGGTCGAAATTCTTCGCGGCGCAGCGGGAATGATGAAGGGCGCCGGTGGCACCGCCGGCGGGGTCAATTTCGTGCGCAAACGCGGCCAGACTGCCGCGCACACAGACATCACGCTGTCCGGTGGCAGCTGGGACAACTATCGCGCACAGGTCGACACCGGTGGCCCGCTGAACGAATCCGGCACCCTGCGGGGACGGGCCGTGGTCGCCGAGCAGAGCCGGCATTATTTCGTCGACGACGCCAGTCGCAAGGATCAGGTGTATTACGGCGCGCTCGACGTCGACCTGAGCCCCGACACCACGCTGGGGTTGGGCATTGCCTATGAAGACGTGGATGCCAGCCCTTGCTGGGGTGGCCTGCCGCGCTACCGGGACCACAGCGACTTGAAGCTCAGCCGCTCGACCTGTCTTGATCCTTCGTGGAACACCTGGCGCAGCCAGCGCACCACGGTTTTCAGTGACCTGAATCACCGGATCAACGACGACTGGACCTTGAAGGTCGCCAGTGTCTATACAAAAAACACCCAGGACATCAAGTACGCATTCGCTTCCGGCGCGGTGACGCCCGGCACCAATACCACCGGCATGCTGGGCAGCATGTATGACTACGATCAGGTCGATTACGGTCTGGACGCCTACGTGGATGGCAAGTTCGACGCGTTCGGCCAGCAACATGAATTAGTCGTGGGCTTCAACGCCAGCCGTTCGAAAAAGGACGACTTCTACTCGGTGGCGTTTCTGCCGCAACGGCAGAACGTGTTCAACCCCGACAAGCATATTCCGCAGCCGGATGACAGCTACTTCATCGATAACTCGTCTCGCGGCGGGCCGGTCAATTCAGTGACTAAACAGAAGGGCGTTTACTCGACACTGCGTTTGAAACTGGCGGATCCGCTGACTTTTGTCGTCGGCAGTCGGGTGAGCTGGTACAACTCCGATACCGACTCCGACTTCATCAACACGGGCACCTCGGAACACTCCAGCACCACAGAGACCGGGCAGGTCACGCCGTTTGCCGGTGTGCTGCTGGACCTGAACGAGAACCTGACGGCCTACGCCAGCTACTCGGATATCTTTACCCCGCAAGGCAACTTCCGCTCGGAAGACGGTTCGGCGCTCAAGCCGCTGGTGGGCCAGAGCTACGAGCTGGGGATCAAGGGCGCCTGGTTCGACGGTCGCCTGAACAGCGCCTTCAACCTGTTCCGTACGATCCAGAAAGATCAGGCGCAGACTGACTTCAACTCGTCCTGCCCGTCATCCGATGGTTATTGCTACGCCAACGCCGGCAAGGTTCGCGCCCAGGGTTTCGAGGCCGAGATCAGCGGTGAGGTCATTGAACGCCTGCAAGTGCTGGCGGGTTACACCTACACCCAGACCAAAACCCTCGACGACATCGACACCAGCCTGAACGGCGCAGCGTTCAACAGTTATGTGCCTCGGCATATGGTGCGTGTGTGGGGCGATTACGCCTTGAGCGGGTCGCTCGAGCGATTCACGATCGGTGCTGGCGTCAACGCGCAAAGCGATAACTTCCGGGTTTCACCCGCCAGTGGCGAGAAAATCAGCCAGTCGGGTTACGCGATCTGGAACGGCCGCATCGGCTACCGCATCGATGACACCTGGTCGGTTGCGCTCAACGGCAACAACCTGTTCGACAAGCGCTACTACGCCACGATCGGTACTGAGAACTTCGGTAATTACTACGGTGATCCACGCAACTTCATGGTGTCGGTCAAGGCGAGCTTCTAACGCCGACGGCCTTGAAAACGCCGCGCAGTCGGTGAATGAAATGCCCGGATCGCAGGATACGGGCATTTTTTTTTAACGCAGGGACCCCTGTTCGTCGGATAGCCGAAAAAGGATCAGGCTGCCGCCGCGACTATCCGCTACTACTTCAATCAGCATTCAAGTTATCGATGGAGTGCCCAATGCTCCCAAGATTCGTGGTGGTCCCTGCGATACCCAAGGACGCGGCGGCCAAGCGTCGCGGCATACACCCTTACCGCCAAATCGAACCGAGATGTTTCGACATCTATGACAATCAGCAAAAAAGAAGACTTGAAGTCGGCTATGCGAGCTGTGAGGAAGCCGAAAAGGAATGTCAGCGTCTGAACACCTTCAGTGATGCCCGCTATCGATTGAAGCCTACCCGTTGAGGTAATCCGGCCACTGCGCGCAGACGAGGATCAGCTCAACGTGCTGACCTTTCTTTCCACAACCCTGAAACTCAAGTGCACTGACGTTCCCTGTTGTTCATGGCTGGTCAGGCTGACTTCTCCGCCAAAACTCTCCATGATCTGCTTCACCATGATCAGGCCGATACCCAGCCTGCCTTGCCTGGTGGTGTAGAAGGATTTGTAGGCCATCATTTCCTGCTGCCGTGACGTTCCTTCCCCACTGTCATTGATGGTCAGGTGCAGCCATTGGTGCGCTTCATCCGCACGGGCCTGGATGGTCAATTTCCCGCCTTCCGGCATCGCCTCTATGGCATTGGCAATGACGCTATTGAGAATCTGAGACAGCAAAAGCGGATTACTGATTATCCTGGGGGTGGGCTCATCTTTGAATTCGACCTGGATTCTGGATTGAGTCAGTTGTGCGTTGAAACTGGTCAGTGTGGCCAGTACCACCGCCATCGGCTCCACCAGCTCTGCCTCTCCTCGGATCGGGCGCAGGCAGAGCAGCAATTCATGCACCCACTGCGACATCCGATCCACCTGACTGACAATATCGTCGATGTTCTTCTTCGCGGGCTGACCGTCCATGTCGTTCGCCAGTTCTGCGCTCGTGCGAATGCAGGCCAGAGGGTTACGAAGACTGTGAGCGACCGCCGTGGACATCTCGACCAGACCCACGTAGGTCTTGTTGGCGACGAGTTGCGCTTCCTGCGACGTCAGCTGGATCGATGCTCGTCGGACAATCCAATACAGTGCGACGTACAAGAGCAGGCCGCCCGCGGCCGTGGATAGCCAGATAATCCAGTGGCCACGATCAAGCCGTTCGATCAGATCCACTGGCTCTTTGTAAATCTCCACCACCGCCAAAGTATTTCCCAGGTCATCCACCAGGGGGATGTAGCTCTCGATGAAGAACATTTTGGGAGGATGCAGGAATTGCTGTTCGGGACGGATTTCATCAGCGTTGCTGTATTTGGTGGAAACCCTGTCTTTAGAGCTGAATGCCGCCTCCAGCGCCTCGTCGTTCAGAAACTTTTGTCCGATAAGCTGCGCATTGGTCGACCACATTACTGTCCGAAGCGGAGAGTAGATGCTGATCAGGAGTGAGTCGGGGAGGTGCGAAAGGTGGTCGAGGAACTCAGAGCGTGCGCGTTGCCTGTTCTGCGTCATTTCTTCCGACAGCATTCCATACTGGGTGGCGGCCAGCACATCGCCCATCCGCATACCGGCCAGCCCGTGATGGCGTATCTCCCCCTTGGCGATGGTCTGGATAAACTGCGCTGACAACAGGGCGTCGCGCTCCAGACTTTCGGTGACCAGAAAACGGGTCGACACTGAGCCCAGCCCGACAGCTATCGCGCTGATAAGGAGGAAACTGATGATCGAGAACCATCGCAGGAGGTTAAACGGCTTGGTAGGGGTAATCGAGTCAGCCGCACCCCGATGCAAACGCCTGAACACAGCTGATAGTGCCTGCATGGGGAGAGTCCTTTATCTGTTGCTTATCCCGTAGTAGCCGCTTGAATCACTCAATACAGCCTAGATGAATTCCCGGCATTCTCTATGCCAGACGGCTTGGCAAATTTCCGAAGCCAACATAATCCGGTCGTCCAGGACGGCGCATTCGTTCCGTTCGACGCATCAGCGACCGGCGGACCTCAGATTGAACGCTGGTTTACCCGAGCCATGAGTTGCTCGGCGGTCTCCTTGCGTTCCGAGTAGCGATCCACCAGAAACTCTTGGCGATCGCGCAGGAGTTGGGTGAACTTCACCAGTTCTTCCATCACATCGACGACCCGGTCGTAGTACGCCGAGGGCTTCATCCGACCGGCCTCGTCGAATTCCATATAGGCCTTTGGCACCGACGATTGATTGGGAATGGTGAACATGCGCATCCAACGACCCAACACGCGCAGCTGATTGACCACGTTGAAGGACTGCGAACCCCCGCAGACTTGCATCACCGCCAACGTCTTGCCCTGGGTCGGGCGAACGGCACCGAGTGCGAGCGGAATCCAGTCGATCTGTGCCTTGAACACCGCCGACATCGCGCCATGCCGTTCCGGCGAACACCAGACCTGACCTTCCGACCACAGCACCAGGTTGCGCAGCTCCTGTACCTGAGGATGCTCGATGGGGGCATCATCCGGCAGTGGCAGTCCGGATGGATTGAAAATGCGGGTCTCTGCGCCGAAGTGTTGCAAAAGGCGAGCGGCTTCTTCTACCAGCAGGCGGCTGAACGAACGCTCTCGGGTCGATCCGTAGAGCAGCAGGATGCGCGGTTTGTGATCGCTTGGGCGGGGCGCAATCTGCGTGTCATCGAACAGCGAGAGGTCAAGGTTGGGAAGATGCTCTGACATATGTTCTCCTGCTCAGAGAGCGCCGATTCGATCCAGCTCGCGTTTGAGTTCATCGCGGCTGAGACGGTTGAAGGAAAGGTCGAGAAACGCTTTGCAGCGCTGCTCGATGCGCATCAGTGTGGCGCGAAAGGCGGCATCAACAGTCGCTTCGTCACTCGCTAACTCGGAGGGATCTTCCAGGCCCCAATGGGCTTTCAGCGCCGGCCCGAAATACACCGGGCAGCTTTCACCCGCAGCCTTGTCGCACACGGTAATGACGATATCCGGCGGGTTGTCCTCGAAATCGTCATTGCCTTTGCTGCTCAAGCCTTCGATGGAGATGCCGGCCTGCTCCAGGGTGGTCAGGCTGCGCGGCAGCACTTGCCCCTTGGGAAAGCTCCCGGAACTCACCGCTTCGAATCCTTGCGGCGCCAGGTGATTGAACATGGCTTCTGAAAGAATGCTGCGGCAGCTATTGGCCGTGCACATGAACAGGACTCGCATGGATGACTCCTTTGCGCGTGGGGGACTTAAAAGGCTCAGGCGCAGGGCCGAGCGGGTGATCGACGGAACCGCAAGGGTCAGCAGCACGCCGCGTCACGAACAGGACGTCCGTCCATGTTCTGCAGGCGGTAGGCGTTGTTTTGCAGCCAGTCGGCATTAGCCAGCGATGTCACCTGCAGAATCTCATGCACCCAGGCGGGGAGATCCGGATTCAGGCGGTAATAGACCCACTGCCCCTGACGGCGATCGAGCAGCAGTCCGCTGCTACGCAGTTGGGCGAGATGGCGACTGATCTTCGGCTGACTGTCGTCGAGGGCGCACATCAGCTCGCAGACACACAGCTCACCCTGGTCAGCGATCAGCAGGGTGGCACGGACGCGGGTCTCGTCGGCCAGGCTCTTGAATACCTCGGGAGGCGTGATCATGGGAAATGCCTTTACATATGGATAATCGAATATACGGATATCAATATGTAAATGGCAAGCCCCAAGTTGGGCGTGGTAACCATTGAGCTGGTTGCTGCAGTGGCCTTTGCAATCCACGAACCCATGTCCCATTCAAAAGTATTTAAGCCAGCCGATATCGCGACGGCGCGCCTTCAATGCGGCGAACCAACGCACAGGCAGATACAAGCTTGCAGCCAGAAGCACCGCCGTCAGCCACACCGCCCAGATGCTGTCGAAACCGAAGTGGCTGCCTTGATTCATGCCGAACACTGCCACGCTGACCAGATACATCACTTTCAGGACGTACAGGTGGAGCAAGTAGAAGAACATCGGCGCCGCGCCAAATACCGCCAGGGTGCTGATCCATTTGCGTTGCTGGGCCCGCTCAAAGCCAAGCAGCAGCAACAGGCCCACCCCTAGCGTCAGCGAAAGGAAGAGCAGGGAAGGGGGGTATTTGGTGATGTTGAAGAAACTCATCACGGTTTGCAGGGTGCTTTCATAGGTCACCCAATGAGCCTCGCCATAACCATTGACCAGGCGCAGAGCAACGAAGCCGGTCAGCGCGCCGGCCCCGGCCATTAACAGACAGCGCTGACGCACGGTGGTGGAGGCGGAGCGAGTGAACCAGGGGCCGATGCAGTAACCCAGGGCGATCACACCGATCCACGGCAGGACAGGGTAAGAACTGCGCAGGCGCAAACTGTCGGAGAATTCGAGCCAGCCGCGATCATGCAGGATTGCCCAAGGGATGTGCATCGCCGATCCGACCGGGAAGTGCAGGGGATCGAGCAGGTTGTGCCCGGCGATGATGACCAAGCCCAAGACACAGAGAACTGGCCGAGGTAGCCAGACCAGTGCGGCGAGGGCAATCATGCTGACGCCAATCGCCCAGATCACTTGCAGGTAGATCACCGTGGGCGGGAACTGGAATGTCCAGGCGAAATTCACCAGGGTGAACTCCAGCAGCACGAGGAACAGGCCTCGCTTGAACAGGAAGGTTGATACGTCGTGCTTGCCCTGGTGCTTTTCGCCGTACAGGTAAGCGGACAGTCCAGTGAGCAAGACGAACACCGGCGCACATAAATGGGCGAGCGTCCGGCTGAAAAATAACGTCGGTTCAGTGGTGTCGATGGCCATCGGGTCGGTCACTTGGCGGTGCAGGAGGAACGTCTCGCGCACGTGATCCAGCAGCATGAATAGGATCACCAGGCCCCTGAGGGCATCGATGGACATCAGGCGTTGACTGACGCTCGTGGTGGGCGGGATTTGAATTAAGTGGGTCATGGAAAGTCGCAGGCAGGGAGTGAATAGCGCTGCCGGTAGACAACCGACAGCTCATATGTTGTTATCATATAACATACCGTATGACCCTGTCTTTGTCGGCGCGGATTCCTGCTTGAGCAAGCTGTCGTCGTGCTGCAAAAGCAGAAAGCACAACACCGGCGCCAGGCCGGTGTTGTGGTTTTTCTTCGTCACGTTTACCTCGGCTAGCCGAGCGCAACGCCACCCAATCGGGTGACTTAGAAGCGGTACTTCGCCGAAGCCGTAATACTGCGCGGTGCACCGTAGGTCAGGGCGCCGTAGGCGTCGAAGATATCGAAGTACTTCTGGTCGGTGATGTTGTCGGCATTCACCTGGGCCGAGAGGTTTTCGGTGATTTCGTAGCGGGCCATCAGGTTGACCAGCGCGTAGGCGTCCTGCTGGATCTTCTCGGAGTTGCCTGCCGGGTTGATGGCGTAGGTGTAGATCGAGTCCTGCCAGTTGACGCCGCCGCCGATGGTGAGCTTGTTGAAAGCTCCGGGCAGGCGGTAGGTGGTGAAGGTGCGCAGCAACTTGGTCGGGTACAACGTGTTGACGTTGTCGCCGTTGGCATCTTCGGCGGTGAACTGGGTGTAACCCACCGATGCATTCCAGTTGGTCGCGAGCTCGCCGGACACTTCCAGCTCGAAGCCCTTGCTGGTTGCGCCTTCACTGGCCTCGTAGGCGAAGCCGCCGACCGGGTTCGAAGGATCGATCAGCTGGCCGGTGTTCTGGCCCAGGTTATCTTGTTTGATCTGGAAGATGGCTGCGGAGGCGTTCAAGCGGCCGTCGAAGTATTCACCCTTCAAGCCGATTTCCGTGCTCTCGCCAACGATCGGCTCCAATGTCTGGCCACTGCTGTCGCGTACCGACTGCGGCAGGAAGATTTCCGTGTAGCTGGCATAGGCCGAGAGGTTGTCGGTGAGGTCGTAGACGATGCCTGCATAGGGGGTCAGCTCGTGATCGACATCGACCTTGCTCACTTCCGAGAAGACGTCATCACTGGTCTTCTCGTACCAGCTTTCACGGGCGCCAAGAATCACTTTCAAATCGTCGGTCACGTTCAGGCGAGTGGCTGCATAGAGCCCCTTCTGCCGGGTCTCGCTGTAGCCGTAGTCGGTCCGCGGGCCCCATACCGGCTCTGCAAAATTGCCGCTGTAGGCATCGAAATCGGTAATCCCGTCAAAGCCGGTTTGCGCGTCGAGTGAATCGGCGTCGAATTTCTGCTTGCTGTCCACATAACCGAAGGCCAGATCGTGGTCACGGCCCAACAGCTTGAACGGGCCATTGAAGCGGATGGCGTAGTCGTCCTGGGTGGTCTCGGTCTTGTAGGTCGCCGGGAACGAAAACATGCCGGAGCTGCCGTTCCTGCCTGGATTGCCGGACAGGTACAGCAGGGAAGAGTCGCCGGTGCGCTCGCCACGGTTGTAGCTGAGGTTGACTTGCCAGTCGTTGGCAAAGGTGTGATCGAGATTGACGAAGTAGGTCTCGTAGGTGGTGTCCCACTTGCTCCATTTGGCGGAGGTCGACTTCGAGCGGCTCCAGTTGGTGCGGCCGCCGTCGGCGTACCAGACGGGCAGGCCGCCCCACATCGGCGAGTCGGCGTTGCTTTCTTGCCGGCTCAAGCCGAACCAGAGCGTGGTGTCGGGCGTCAGGTCGATGTCCATGGTGCCGTAGACGGTCTGACGCTTGTTCGAGTTCATGTCGATCCAGGTGTCACCCTCGTTGCTCTCCGCGACCAATCGCCCGCGAATGGTGCCTTCCTCGTTCAGCTTGCTGGCGACGTCAGCCTCGACGCCATAGGTGTCCCATGAGCCGGCGCTCAGTTCCAGCGAACCCTTCAGGTCAGTACTGCTGGCGCGTTTGCGCACCATGTTGATGGACGCGGAAGGGTCGCCGGCACCGGTCATCAAACCGTTGGCGCCACGCACCACTTCAACGCGGTCATACATGGCCAGGCTGCTGAAAATCTCCCCCGAACTCCAGGGTTGTTCGTAGATGGTGGGTACGCCATCGATCATCAGCGAGTTGAGCTCAAAGCCACGGGCGTTGAACTGCGCCCGGCTGGTCTCGTAGCGGTTGACCGAAACACCGGTGGCATTGTTGACCACATCGAGGATCGTATGCAGATCCTGATCCTGGATGCGTTGCTGGGTGATGACGCTGACCGACTGCGGCGTCTCCCGCAGGGACATGCTCAACGGCGTGGCCGTGCGTGCAGCCTCAGTCGTGTACGAGTGGGTGTCTTCAGTGACCGCACTGCGCTCGCGAACGGCCGTCTCCGTGACAGCGATAGGGGCCAAGGTCAGAGAACTCCCTGTCTCTGTTTGTTCGGTTTGTTCCGCCGCCTGCGCGGATGGCGCAGCAAAGGCGATACCGGCTGCAAGCATGTGCACTGCCAGGGCCAGGGGGCGCACAGCCAGCTGCGCGCGGGGCGGAACGGTGTTTTGTGAACACAGGGAGATGGTGTACATGCGCACTCACATTTGGTTTTGTGTTATTGAGAATCGATATCATACGCAAATGTGATGATTTGTTAAATACTACTTGTAATGTCATTGCATATCTTTCGCATGCAGGGCGCCTGCGATCTTGCTCGCGCAAAAAAAAGCCCCCACCGATTTGCGTCGATGGAGGCGAAGGCAACACGTTCACAGTCTGGAGGCAATCGGGAAGAAGATCGGCGCGAGGATCAAGATGATTGTAGCCGATCGGCGTCAGGCCCTCGGAGAGCACCCAGTTGGTGATTTGCTGAGGGATCTGCTCGGTGGTCAATACATGGGCGAACAGCATCGCGTTGGCGATGTTGCGCCGAAGCACAGGGCGTTACGTCATCGACTTGGGCGGCACGGTAGAGGCTGCCATGTCCCACGTCAGCAGTAGCTGAGTGATGGCCGCATCAATGACCTCGTGCCGCGTGTTATCTCGAGCGAGGATGGAAATACCCTGCAGGAAACTGTCGAACACCGTTGCCATCGCGGGCGCATGAACAGTGCCCGGTAACTCACCGCTACGGATCCCCCGCTCGACACACGCCAGAATCCCCGCGCGAGTGCGGGCGCGCGAGTGGGTCAGGGCATCGACTACCCGCGCATTCTCCGGGCTGGGCGCGCTCATCACGCCGAGGGCCACCATGCAGCCCTTGGGATGACCGTCTTCACACTGCATGCGCGCCGACTGGCGCAACGCGGTCTCGATCGCCTGGCGTGGCGGCAGGCTCTCGTCCCACAGGCATTCGGTGACCTGGGCGAAGGTCGTCAGGTAACGCTGCACGCACTCATCGAACAAGGCTTCCTTGGAACCGAACGCGGCGTAAAAACTCGGCGCGGAAATCCCGCCCCCCAGTCCGGCTTTCAACTGAGCGAGGGAGGTCGCGTCGTAGCCATGTTGCCAGAACAGGTGCAAGGCCTGTTCCACGGCTTGGTCGCGGTCGAAGGTGCGGGGTCGGCCCATTTGCGCCATTGCAAGATTCCTCTGGATGACGAGATAAATACTAATCGATACATAAGTCGTTGACAACGAGTGATGACAGCCCTCAACATTTGTATCGATCAGTATTTAAATCTGAAATCTCACTCAAGGAGTCTTTCCGTGACACCCTCAATCACCTTATCGGCAGCGCCCGAACGTTTGCCCATCGGCGCCTTGCTCGCCCTGGCCATGACCGGCTTTATCTGCATCGTCACCGAAACCCTGCCCGCCGGCCTGTTGCCGCTGATCAGCGAAGGCCTGGCAATTTCTCCCTCCATGGCTGGCCAGATGGTCACCGCCTACGCCCTGGGCTCGGTGCTGGCGGTCATCCCCATGACTATCGCTACCCGCGGCTGGCGTCGTCGTAACGTGCTGTTGCTGACCATCGTCGGCTTCTTGCTGTTCAACTCCATCACCGCGCTGTCATCCCACTACGGCGTGACCTTGGTGGCGCGCTTCTTCGCCGGCGTCGCGGCGGGGCTGGCCTGGAGCCTGCTGGCCGGCTACGCCCGCCGCATGGTCGCGCCCCATCAACAGGGCAAGGCACTGGCGCTGGCCATGGTCGGCACGCCGATTGCGCTGTCCCTGGGCGTGCCCCTCGGTACCTGGCTGGGCGGCCTCGTGGGTTGGCGCACCACCTTCGGCGTCATGTCGGCCCTTACCCTGGTGTTGATCACCTGGGTACTGGTGAAAGTTCCTGACTACCCACCCCAGGCTGCGCACCAGCGCTTGTCGCTGCGCACAGTGCTGACCACGCCGGGGGTGCGGCCGGTGCTGGCGGTGGTGATCAGCTGGATGCTGGCACATAACATTCTCTATACCTACATCGCACCGTTCGTGGCGTCGGCGGGGTTGGGGGGGCGGGTGGATCTGGTGTTATTGGTGTTCGGCATTGCGGCGTTGGCGGGGATCTGGCTGACTGCCAAACTGGTTGAGCCGTTGTTGCGCAAGACCGTGTTGCTGAGCCTGGCGACGTTTGCCGCGGTTTGCGTGTTGTTTGGCTTTTTGGGTAGCGTGCCTGAGGTGATCTACATCGGCGTGATGGTCTGGGGCCTGAGCTTCGGCGGGGCGGCGACCTTGCTGCAAACGGCGCTGGCGGATGCGGCGGGAGACGGGGCGGACGTGGCGATGTCGTTGAATGTGGTGGCCTGGAATAGTGCGATTGCCGGGAGCGGGGTAGTGGGAGGGGTGTTGCTGGACAGATGGGGCGTCGCCTCTTTTCCGTGGGCGATGCTGGTATTGGCGGGCGCGGGGTTTGCGATTGCCTGGGGAGCTCGGGCCTACGGCTTCAAACCGGGGCCGCGCGCGGCTGGCAGGCTTGCGGCGGCGGGGCATTGAACCCCAGGAAAAGCCGCTGGCGGTTGCTGCCTGGCTCGGAAACCACGCCCATGGGGCCCGTTATTGCGCAGTCTCATCAGCGTAGCACCAACGGTTTCGGCCGCTGTGCTTGGCTCGATACAGCTGCGCATCAGCCGACTTCAGCAAGGTGGCCGGCCTCACGTCTTCGACGCCCGGCTGGCGCGTAGTGATGCCTGCACTGGCAGTGACCAGACCCAAGGGGTGCTCGGAATGCTCGATGTTCAGTGATCGAATGGCCTGCAAAATGTCTTGGGCGATCTTGATTGCGCCGGCGCTGTCCGTGTTGGGTAGCAGCACTGTGAATTCTTCTCCGCCGTACCTGGCGGCCAGATCCCCTGGTCTTTTAACCACTTGCTGGATCGCGCCGCCCACCGCGCTCAGGCAGTCGTCGCCTGCGGCGTGCCCGTACCGGTCGTTGTAGCGTTTGAAGTAATCGACATCGAGCATGATCAATGACAGCGAAGAACGCTGACGCTTCGCCAGGCGAATCTGATACAGCAGCGCACTGTCCAGGCGTCGGCGATTGCCCAGTCCGGTCAGGCTGTCGGTCAATGCCATGTCGCGCATGGCCTGGTGCGCGTGACGCAGCTCCCGTTCCATCACCATTCGTTGACGCAGCTGACTCAGGACGATGAGTCCGAACACCCCAAGTACCGCGATCAGGAACACCAACACCAATCCGGTTTTCAGTAGATCCCGGCGCCAGGGCGCCGTGATGGATTCGCGGGAGAGGCCGGCTTCCACGACCAGGGGATAGGTAGTCAATGCTCTGTAACCGTACAGGCGCTCGGTGTCGTCGATGACGGCTTTGACTTCTGCGACGCCTTCGTTGGAGTTCGGCAAATAGTTATTGAATATCTCGCTGTTCGCCAGGCTTTTCCCGACCACCGAAGCGATGAAGGGACGCCGCACCAGGATGGTTCCGCTGCGCATGGCCAGGACCAGGGCGCCCTTGTCGTCAATCTTGAAATCGCCGTAGTAGTCGACGAAGTAGCTGACCTTGACCGTCCCCAGCAGGACGCCGGCGAAGGAGCCATCCGGGTTGTTCAGCCGGCGGGAGACGGGGATGATCAGATCGTCGGTGGATCTGCTTTTGACCACCTCACCGATACGCACGTTGCGATCTTCGTGGCTGCGGTGGTACTGGAAGTAATCGCGGTCGGCGTTGTTCGCGGTCTCTGGCGTCACTTCCTTGTCCGTCACGATCCACTGGCCGTCAGGGCCGTAGATGAACAGCCCATGCAGTTGCGGCATGATTTTCGATTGCTGGACCAACAGCTTGTGGATGCGAGGGACGTCGAGGCTCTGCAAGCCGTCGCCTTCGACCCTTTCACCGAGCGCTGCGGTCAGCACATCGACTTGCCGGATGGCATCTTCAGCATGCTGGGCCGTTGCACGCACCAGATTGGTCACAGAGTCGCGGGCAGAGGCAAAGGCGGAACGATAGTCACGCCATGTACGCCAACCTTCAACGGCCAGGAAGGCCACGATCACCACAAGCATGAAGCTCACGGTGAGGCGGAAGGTCGCTGCGGCTCGCACGGTTTTTACAGAGGAAATTTCAGTGGCGCTGTCTGCCTTGGGTTCCGGCTGTTTGCGTCCCAGCATTTACATGTCCTTCTACGACTGATTTGTACGCGCCATATGCGATGTCCGATCTTACCCCTGAGAGTAAGACATGTATCCCCTGTGCTTAGTGCTTCAACGAGTGGTACCAGTCAAACTTGCGTTTTTGGTGTAACGTTAGGGGACTAACCACATAGAGATACCCATGTCTAAACTCGCAGAATTTCGTCAGCTGGAAAAACACCTGGCCGAGCAACTCCAAGCCCTCGAAGCGTTGAAGGGTGATGCTGGCTTGAAGCAGGAAATTGAATTCGAAAAGAAGTTGCGTGATTTGCTTGCCAAGTACGGTTACAGCTTGAAAGACATCGTCAACTTGCTGGATCCCAACGCTGGTCGCCGCGCACCGGCTGCCGAGCAGAAAACAGGCACGCGCAAGCCTCGCCAGTTGAAGGTCTACACCAATCCCGAGTCGGGCGAAGTTGTGGAAACCAAGGGTGGCAACCACCGCACGCTGAAAGAATGGAAAGCCAAATACGGTTCGGACACGGTAGAGTCCTGGCTGGCCAAATAAATTCCCCCTGTAGGAGCGAGCTTGCTCGCGAAGGTCTCAAGGACGACGCGTTTATTCAGAAATAACGCGTTATCGTTAACGTCCTTCGCGAGCAAGCTCGCTCCTACAAGGGCGCGAAGCTACTGAGCGGGTGTCAGCCCGGCCTCAAAGCTGATCCGCATCAATCACAGCCTTGGCAAACGCTTTCGGGTCTTCCTGCGGCAGGTTGTGGCCGATGCCGCCGCTGATCAGCCGGAACTCGTATTTGCCGGTGAAACGCTTTGCGTAATCTTCGGGGGCAGGGTGCGGTGCGCCGTTGGCATCGCCTTCCAGGGTGATGGTCGGCACGCTGATGGAAGGCGCTGTGGCCAGTTTCTGCTCGAGCGCCTCGTACTGAGGCTCACCCTGGACCAGGCCCAGGCGCCAGCGGTAGTTGAAGACGGTGATCTCGACATGGTCGGGATTGTCCAGCGCCTTGGCGCTGCGGTCGAAGGTGGCGTCATCGAATGCCCATTTCGGCGAAGCCAGTTGCCATATCAACTTGGCAAAGTCGTGGGTGTTCTTCTCGTACCCGGCACGACCGCGGTCGGTGGCAAAGTAAAACTGATACCACCACTGCAATTCAGCCTTGGGTGGCAGCGGATTCTTGCCGGCCGCCTGATTGCCGATCAGATAACCGCTGACCGAGACCAGCGCCTTGACCCGTTCTGGCCACAACGCCGAGACGATGCCGGCCGAGCGCGCGCCCCAGTCATAGCCACCGAGCACGGCCTGTTTGATCTTCAGCGCATCCATGAAGTCAATGACGTCACTGGCCAGTGCAGCCGGTTGGCCATTGCGCAGGGTTTTGTCGGACAGGAAGTGCGTATCGCCGTAGCCTCGCGCATAGGGCATCAGCACTCGATAGCCCTTCGCCGCCAGCAAGGGGGCGACCTCGTCATAGCTGTGAATGTCGTACGGCCAGCCGTGCAGAAGAATCACCACCGGCCCGTCGGCCGGGCCTGTTTCGGCGTACGCCACGCTCAGCAGTCCGGCCTTGACATGCTTCAACGGGCCGAACGGCGAGGGGGCCGCATGCGCGGTGCCGCCATTGATCGCGGCGGGCTGCGCGGCGGCGGGCGTCTGCGCGTGGGCCGCACCCAGTGCGCCAAACAGGGCGAACGCCAGCAGCGACGAGCCGAGCAGACGGTGGCGGGTTTTAGCGGTTTTATTCTGCAGTGCCATGTTCATGGTCATGTCTCCGTTGCAAGCCGTTGGCCAGGGGGTCTGACTGATCCCTTTGAAACCTGGCTTGCATTTGAACCCGGCGACGTGTCAGGCCTGTGTCGAAACGCAGGCCGGGTGAAAACCTGTGTATCAAGGTGTCAGTTAGACATACGTTGATACACAGTGCAGCAGCAGAATCGCTACGCAGATCAGAAGCGAGGCGGGCGCGTCGAGCCGGCGCCACGGGGCTCCGATTCCCTGAGCATTGCCCGCGCTGGATCGGGTAAATCAGAGGAGGCGCTTGAATGGTTGGTGGCCTCCAGTCTGGAAGCGCGTTTGCTAACCTCATTGATATTGACCGGACTCAACGTGATATAGGCGCTGTTGACGCGGAAGGTCGCAGGCACACCCTCCTTGTAAAACTCGAGGCGTTTTGCATTGCCAACGGCGAACCATCCATCGGCGCGTAATGCTTTTTCCAGAGCCTCGCGCTCTTTGGGCTGAAATTCAAGACGTATGGAGCGGTAGGTCAGTTTGTCCAGGGCCACACCGGTGATTTTGGCGCCTCCCATGGGATCCGCCTCACTGGAAAAGTTGTCTGTGACATCAAGTGTTATTTCAGCGCTGCTGGCCGTTGCGCCAAAAACGACCATTGGCTGGCTGCGCGAGCAGGACAGGTAGTTAAAGTAATCAACGCACTCCGTGAATCCTTGCGCTTTCCCCAGCGCTTGGGTGCCGGGGACAGAGAGCCCCGAAACCTGAACGGTTGACAGGCGTTCAGCAGCGTGTGCAGTACCTGCTACCAGCAGAAGAAAGATCGCTCCCAGCTTGTTCATATCACAGCTCCTACAGATCTATTGAGTTCGGAATGAATCATGGATCGCCTGCCGATCTCTGGCGCGCTACTGCTATACCGGAACCGTGCTGGCAATTTGCTCTCGAGAGGATGTTAGTCGTTAAACTGGCTTGCGGTGGCGGCGTGAACATTAGTTCAGAATCTGCGACCGGTGGTCGTCTTGCGCGCCGCAGCGCTCGATCACTCCGTCAGGCCCATTACGAGGACCCCACCATGCTTCAGTACTCCGTGGAATACCTGTTCAACGGCGAGCCCCGCGCCCACAGGTTCGAGTTCAAGCAGCCTCAGCTGCCCGTCCATGAGGCGGCGATGCACCTGCTACAGCTGCATTTCGGGGATGGAGAGAACAGCCTGATCATGCCCACTGCGGACGCAACGCCGCAGGAGGTTTTAAAACAGGCTGAGCTGGTAGGGCTGACGCAGATCAGGGTTGTCGATCAACCCGGTTGATGCCAGGGCAGAGGTCAATCTCTTCAGAACATCACGCACTTCGCACCGATGTGCTCGGGCGCTTTAAGGTTCCCTGTGCCGTGGCCAAGAGTATGCCCTGCGCGGAGTGCAGCTCAGGACCGTACCCAAGTTGGAAAATGAGACGGCCTCCAAACCAGCGAACGCCCTCCCAAAAAAAAGACCGCTGCAAACGCGGCGGCCAGAATCAGCCAATACAGCCAAGACTCAAACTTTTGCCGGGTTCTGCTTCTCCGGGTCAATCCCATAAAGCGCAATTGCCTCGGCGACTGTTTCCCTTGGCACTCCTGCGTCATCGGCCAGCGCTTTCAAGGCCGCCAACACAATGAAGTGGCGATCCACTTCGAAAAACCTGCGCAGCGATTCTCGGGTATCCGACTGGCCGAAACCGTCGGTGCCTAATGCCACGAAGCGTCGCTTGGGCACGAACGGGCGGATCTGGTCGGCGAATATTTTCATGTAATCAGTCGCTACCACCACCGGGCCCTGTTTATCGTGCAGGCAACGTTCAACGTGACCGATGCGTGGCGCCTGATGTGGGTGCAGCAGGTTCCAGCGTTCGGCCTCCTGGCCGTCGCGACGCAGTTCGGTCAGGCTGGTGACGCTCCAGACTTCGCTGCTGACGCCGAAGTCCTGCTCCAGCAACTGCGCGGCGGCAATCACTTCTTGCAGGATTGAGCCACAGCCCATCAGTTGTACGTGCCTGCCTTCGATTGGCTGCGCCGGAGCCGAGAGCCGATACATGCCTTTGAGAATGTCCTGCTCGGCACCTTCGGGCATGGGTGGGTGGGCATAGTTTTCGTTGAGCAGGGTGATGTAGTAATAGATGTCTTCGTTTTCGACATACATACGCCGCATGCCATCCTGGATGATCACCGCCAGTTCATAGGCGAAAGTCGGGTCGTAGGACACGCAGCACGGCACGGTGGAGGACAGCACATGGCTGTGACCATCGTCATGTTGCAGGCCTTCGCCCATCAGCGTGGTCCTGCCGGACGTGGCGCCCAGCAGGAAACCCCGTGCGCGCGCATCGCCTGCCGCCCAAGCCAGGTCGCCGACGCGCTGGAAGCCGAACATCGAATAAAAGATGTAGAAGGGTACCGTCGTCACGCCGTGGGTACTGTACGAAGTACTCGCCGCGATCCACGACGAAATCCCGCCGGATTCGTTCAGCCCCTCCTGCATGATCTGGCCATCGCGCGCCTCCTTGTAATAACTCAGCTGGCCGGCGTCCTGAGGCGTATACAACTGGCCAACGTGGGAATGGATGCCGATCTGGCGGAACAGGCTTTCCATGCCGAAGGTGCGTGATTCGTCCGGGACAATGGGCACGATCAGCTTGCCGATGTTGGGGTCTTTGAGCAAAGTGCCGAGGATGCGCACAAACGCCATGGTCGTGGAAATTGCGCGCTCGCCAGTGCCTTTGAGTTGGGTGTCCAGGGCCGACAATGGCGGGATCCGCAACGGCTCGACCGCACTGAAGCGTGCCGGCACGTAACCGCCCAGTTGGGTGCGCCTGGCTTGCAGATAGAGGGCCTCGATACTGTCCGCCGCCGGTTTGAGGTAGGGCATGTCGCCCAGTTGATCGTCACTGAGGTCCAGCGCGAAACGATCACGGAACGCTTTGACCGCGTCCTCTCCCATCTTCTTTAGCTGATGGTTGATGTTCTGGCCTTCGCCTGCTTCGCCCATGCCGAAGCCTTTAACGGTTTTCGCCAGGATGACCGTCGGCCCGCCGGTGTGGCGCATGGCGGCGGCGTAGGCGTTGTAGACTTTTTCCGGGTCATGGCCGCCGCGAGAGAGCTTCCAGATTTCTTCATCGCTCAGGTCGCTGACCAGTTCCAGCAACTCGGGGTATTTGCCAAAGAAATGCTCACGTACGTAAGCGCCGTTCTGGGATTTGTAGTTTTGATAGTCGCCGTCCACGCATTCCATCATCCGCTGGCGCAACAGGCCGCTTTCGTCCTTTTCCAGCAAGGCGTCCCAACCGCTGCCCCAGATCACTTTGATCACGTTCCAGCCGGCCGCCCGGTACAGGCTTTCAAATTCCTGAATGACCTTGCTGTTGCCGCGCACCGGTCCGTCCAGGCGCTGGAGGTTGCAGTTGACGACAAAAATAATATTGTCGAGCTTCTCCCGACCCGCCAGGGAAATCGCCGCCAGGGATTCCGGCTGGTCCATTTCACCGTCACCGAGAAACGCCCAGACTTTGCGTCCTTGATGCTCTTTCAGGCCCCGGTCTTCTAGGTAGCGCATGAACCTGGCCTGATACGCGGCGGTGATCGGCCCCAGTCCCATGGACACCGTCGGAAATTGCCAGAAGTCCGGCATCAACCTGGGGTGCGGATAGGACGAGATTCCCTCGCAGTCAGTCTCGCGGCGGAAATTGTCCAGCTGTTCTTCGCTCAGGCGACCTTCCAGATAGGCGCGTCCGTAGATGCCCGGTGAAGAGTGGCCCTGGATATACACCATGTCGCCAGCAAACTGCTCGGTGCGCCCACGGAAGAAGTGCTCGAAGCCGACGTCGTACAGGATGGCCGCCGAGGCATAGGACGCGATGTGCCCGCCCACATTCGAATGCTTGCCCGCGCGCAGCACCATGGCCAAGGCGTTCCAGCGGATATAGGCATTGATCCGGCGCTCTATCGCCAGGTCGCCGGGGTAGGGCTGCTGACGATCGACCGCAATGGTGTTGACGTAGGGCGTAGTGACCCGCCCGTAGAAATCACCATGGCGGTTGGCATCGAAATCCAGCATCTGATCGATCAGATAGTGGGCGCGGGAGCGTCCTTCGACGCTCGCCACCGATTCGATGGATTCGAGCCATTCGCGAGTTTCTTGTGGATCCTCGTCGAGAAACAGGGGTTGTCGTGCCATCGTCGTCTCCTGGGCAGTGCAGCAGCACCGAGTCGTTGGGTGCCTGGCTAAGGGGCTGGTCGACGCCAGCCTTGAATCATGCATGTAGTTGCAATTGCAACTACATGCGAGAACTTAGCCTGCTGCACGCTACAATTGCAACTAAATAGATTTCATGAAAAAGGTGATGCATGTCTTCAAGCGATCCGGATACCTGGTTCAGATTCGTCAGGGCTCACCGCTGTGTGATCCGGGAAATCGAGCGTCGACTCGCGGCCGCGGGGCTGCCGGCTTACGCTTGGTACGACGCGTTATGGGGCTTGGAAAGCGGCCCTGACGGCACCCGGCGGATGAGCGAATTGGCTGACGTGATGGCGATCGAACGCTACAACCTCACCCGGTTGGTGGACCGTCTGGAGGCCGAAGGCCTGGTGACTCGCAGCCGTGCCAGCGATGACGGCCGTGGTGCGTATGCCGCCATTACCGAGAGCGGGAAAGCGTTGCGTAAAAAAATGTGGCAAATCTATGAAGGGGCGGTGGACGAGCTGTTCCTGTCGCAATTCGATGACGAGCAACAGCGGTTCTTCAGTAACGCGCTTGAGCGGGCCGCGAGCGCGGCGCGCAACAGTGGGCGAGCGGGTTGATGTTATCGGGTCAATGCAGCCGATAACGGTCCATTGCCTGCTCGAGGCGTCCCTGAGCGATAACCCCCTCCTGGGCCAGGGCTCGCAGAGCGAGCGCGACGATCGCTACTCAGACATGGAAAGTTGCGCAAGTGGCCGAGCGCGCACGGGTGTCGCGCGCCACGGCGTATCGCTAATGGATCGAGGCATTGATCAGCTGCGGGCGATATCGAGCCACACCTGGCCGTCGGGATACTGGTAACGCTCCAGGGTTTCAGCGGTCATTTCGATGCTGTAGCCCGCACGCTTGGGTGGCATGTAGCGGCCGCGGCGGATCACCACCGGGTCGAGGAAGTGCTCGTGCAAGTGGTCGACGTATTCCAGGACCCGGTTGTGCAGCGAAGCCGAAACGGCGATGTAGTCGAACAGGGCGATGTTCTGCACGTACTCGCACAAACCGACTCCACCGCCATGGGGGCAGACCGGCACGTCGAACTTGGCGGCCATCAGCAGCACGATCAGCACCTCGTTGAGGCCACCCAGGCGCGCCGCGTCCAGCTGGCAGAAGTCCAGTGCGCCGGCCTGGAACATCTGCTTGAACATCACCCGGTTGTGGCAATGCTCACCGCTGGCGACACCGATCGGGGCGATGCGCCGACGGATGCTGGCATGGCCGAGGATGTCGTCGGGGCTGGTCGGTTCTTCGATCCACAGCGGTTCGAATGCGGCCAGGCGGCGCATGTTGGCGACCGACTGATCGACGTCCCAGACCTGATTGGCGTCCATCATCAGGCTGCGTTCCCAGCCGATTTCTTCGCGCAGGATCGTGGCGCGGCGGATGTCGTCTTCCAGGTTGGCGCCGATTTTCTGCTTGATGTGGGTCCAGCCATCCTCGACCGCTTGGCGGGCCAGCTGACGCATTTTTTCTTCGCTGTAGCCGAGCCAGCCCGGCGCGGTGGTGTAGCCGGGGTAGCCTTCGCGCAGCATTTGCGCCTCACGTTGCGCCTTGCCCGGCACCTGGCGGCGCAGCAGGGCGATGGCTTCCTCGGGGGTGAGTACGTCGGTGACGTAACTGAAGTCCAGGCAGCGCACCAGTTGCTCCGGTGTCATGTCGGCCAACAACTTCCAGACGGGCTTGTCTTCGTGTTTGGCCCACAGGTCCCAGATGGCGTTGACGATGGCCGCGGTGGCCAGGTGGATCACGCCTTTTTCCGGGCCCAGCCAGCGCAGTTGGCTGTCGCCCACGGTGATGCTGTGCCAGAAGGCGCCCATGTCGGCAACGATCTCTTCCAGGGTCAGGCCGACCACCATCGGAGCCAGGGATTGCACGGCCGCGACACAGATCTCGTTGCCGCGGCCGATGGTGAACGTCAGGCCGTGGCCTTCAAGGCCGGCCGGGGCGTCGGTGTGCAGCACGACGTAGGACGCGGAATAGTCCGGTGCGCTGTTCATCGCATCGGAGCCGTCCAGCGACAGGGAAGTGGGGAAGCGGATATCGCGAACGCTCAGCTGGGTGATTCGAATGCTCATGGTGGGCTCTTGTGCTCGATGACCAGTTGGAGACTCGACTGTAGGTCGGCGAGCGATACATGCATAATCACCGTTTCCTAAGTAGCGATACCGAATTCGATATGTCGCCAAACCCTGAAGCCATCCCGACTCCGCCGCCTAACCTGGGCGCCTTGAAAATTTCCAGCCGGCAGATCACCTTGCTCAACGCCCTGGGTGAGTTCGGCAACCTGCGCCGGGCGGCCACGGCGATGCACACCACGCAACCGGCGGCCAGCCTGCTGTTGCAGCAACTGGAAGAGCGCCTCGGCGTGCGCCTGTTCGAACGCTTGCCCCGTGGCATGCAGCCGACCCTGTATGGCGAGGTGATGATTCGCTACGCCCAGGGCGCGTTGCACGAGTTCGAGCAAGCCCAGGCGCAGATCGCTGAGTTGCAGCGCGGCGCTCTGGGACGGGTGCGCGTCGGCAGCGTGATGGGGCCGGTGCCCCGGCTGCTGACCAAGGCGGTGCTGGCGTACAAGCGTGATCACCCCAGGGTGCGGATTTCCATTGAGGTGGGGACCAGCGATACCTTGCTGCCGGCCTTGCTGCGCGGCGATTTCGATGTGGTGCTGGGGCGCTTGCCGGACCAGAGCGACAGTCAGGACCTGGACATCGAGCTGTTCGACAACGGCGAGCAGATGCGCGTGATCGCCCGGGCAGGGCACCCGTTGGCGGGGGCCTCGCCCTTGCAGCTGGCCGACCTGATCACACTGACCTGGATCCTGCACCCCATCGGCAGCCCCATGCGCCGCCGGGTGGAAGCGGCCCTGCAGGCCGGCGGCATGGTGCAGTCGCTGGACATCGTCGAAACCGCTTCGATCCTGGCGACCACCGCGATGCTCGAGGCGTCGGACATGATCGCGGTGGTGCCCAATGACGTGGCCGAGCATTATGCGTGTTATGGCATGGTCGCGATCCTGCCGGTCGAGCTGCCGATCTCCATGGTCAACATCGGCCTGCTGACCCTGCGTTCCCGGCCAAGATCGGTGGCATTGAATACGCTGCTCGAATATTTCAGGGAGCCATAACAGACAAACCCTGTAGGAGCGAGGCTTGCCCGCGAACCAGACGACGCGACCCCCTTGACTCAACGCATTCCATCTTCAAAGAGGCGCTGCCCCCGATGCCATCGGACATTACCCATTCCAGCTTCTGCAACTGGGTGCGCTTCAAGCACCTGGTGCTGATCGACACCCTGGCGCGCACGCGCAACATGCACGCCACCGCCATCCGGATGAACCTCAGCCAGCCCGCCTTGAGCAAGATGTTGCGTGACCTGGAGGAGCAGTTCGGCTTTGCCCTGTTCCAGCGCCTGCCCCGCAGCATGCCGCCCACGGAACTGGGCGAGCACGTGGTGCGCTATGCCCAGGGTGCGCTGGCCGATTCACACAAGTTCGTCGACCAGGTCAACCGGCTGCGCAAAGGCGGTCACGGATTTCTCAAGGTCGGCGGGATTTTTGCGGCAACCTCGGTGGTGCTGCCCCAAGCCATCGCCGCGATCAAGGCGCGCAGCCCGTTGCTGTCGATCGAAGTGGTGGAGCAGTCCAGCGATCACCTGCTGGCCATGCTCGAGCAAAACAAACTCGACCTGATGATCGGCCGCTTCACCGAAGAGCGCTACAGCCAGGTCTTCGACTTCCAGCCCTTGGAGCCTGAGCCCTTCAGCCTGGTGGTTAACAGCAGTCATCCGCTCAATCAGCTGGACTGCACACCGCTTGAAGCGCTCGGCCAGTGGCCATGGGTGCTGTACCCGGTCGGGACGCCCATTCGCGATCGCCTGGAGCTGGCGTTCAAGGCTGCGGGCATCGCATCGCCGGCAGACAGCGTCAATACCATCTCCATGCCGATGTTCCTGCAGCTGCTGCAATCGGGTCCCATGATCGCCATGTTGCCCCGGTCCATGGTGGCGGCGCAGCTGGACAGCGGCCAGCTCAGAGAGCTGCAGACCCCGCTGCGCCTGGCGCCGCTGGAGTACGGCATCATCACCCGTAAGGACGAGCCACTCACCGGTTCGGCCGGGGAGTTCGTCGACATCCTGCTGGATTTCGCTCGCCGGCGACGGGAGGAGGGGGCCGCGACCGATTGATTACAGTCGTGCAATAAAGCGATTTGATAACGTCAGGTTATCGATTGATCGGATCATCTCATTGGGAATGTCGAGGCTGGCTCCCTACAGTTATCGCAGATTCGCCCGGCACAGATCGGGCGAGCGCATAACAAGAAGTCAGCCGTACTGCCCTGAGAGGTCCCATGCAACTGATTGCCAGAACCCGGACCGGCGACCCAGCCGTGATCCGCCTCAATCCCCTGGACAACGTACTGATTGCACGGCAGGCGCTGCCTGAAGGCCTGAGCCTGGAAGCCGAAGCGATCACCGTGCGCCAGCCGATTCCTTCAGGGCACAAAGTCGCCAGCCAGCGCGTGGAGCAGGGTCAGCCCCTGCGCCGTTACGGGCAAATCATCGGTTTTGCTTCGCAACCCATTGAAGCCGGCGACCACGTGCATGTACACAATGTGGAGATGGGCGACTTTGCCCGTGACTACGCCTTCGGCGTCGATGCCCATACCATGCCCGGCACTGAAGCCGTGTTCCAGGGCATCGTGCGTGCCGATGGCCGCGTCGCGACCCGCAACTATGTCGGCATTCTCACTTCGGTGAACTGCTCGGCGACCGTGGCCCGGGCCGTGGCCGATCACTTTCGCCGGGACATCCACCCCGAAGCGCTCGCCGCCTTCCCGAACATCGACGGCGTCGTCGCGTTGACCCACGGCGCCGGCTGCGCGGTGGACCCCAATGGCGAGGCGCTGGGGCTGTTGCGCCGCACGCTCGGTGGCTACGCCGTACACCCTAACTTTGCCGCGGTGCTGATCATCGGCCTGGGCTGCGAAACCAACCAGATCGAAAGCCTGCTCGAGACTCAGGGGCTCAAGGCCAGCGACCAGTTGCGCGCCTTCACCATCCAAGGGATCGGCGGCACCTCGAAAACCATCGCCAGTGGCATCGAGCAGGTCAAGGCCTTGCTGCCCCAGGCCAACCAGGTGCAGCGCGAGCCGGTCAGCGCTCGCCACCTGATCGTCGGCCTGCAATGCGGCGGCTCGGACGGTTACTCGGGCATCACCGCCAACCCGGCGCTCGGCAATGCCGTTGACCGTCTGGTGGCGGCCGGTGGCACCGCGATCCTCTCGGAAACCCCGGAGATCTATGGCGCCGAGCATTTGCTGACGCGTCGTGCCGTGAGCCGCGAGGTGGGGGAAAAACTCATCGCGCGCATCCACTGGTGGGAAGACTACTGCCGGCGCATGAGCGCCGAACTGAACAACAATCCCTCGGCCGGCAACAAGGCCGGTGGCCTGACCACCATCCTCGAGAAATCCCTGGGTGCGGTGGCCAAGGCCGGCTCCAGCAACCTGGTGGATGTGTACCAGTACGCCGAAGCGGTCCGGGCCAAGGGCCTGGTGTTCATGGACACCCCGGGCTACGACCCGGTCTCGGCCACCGGGCAAGTCGCCGGCGGCGCCAACCTGATTGCCTTCACCACCGGCCGGGGCTCGGCGTACGGCTGCGCGCCCGCACCCTCGATCAAGCTGGCGACCAACAACCGGGTGTTCGAGCACCAGGAAGAAGACATGGACGTGAACTGCGGCGGCATCGCCGACGGTTCCACCAGCATTGAAGAGCGCGGCGCCTACATCTTCGAACAGATGCTGCGCATCGCTTCCGGCGAGCGCAGCAAGAGCGAACAACACGGTTATGGGCAGAACGAGTTCGTGCCCTGGCAGATCGGTGCCGTGACCTGATTGACAGCCCTGCAACCTTCACAAGGCGAAAAAGCACATGCAAGTTTCCGGATTCAATTTTATCGCGGGCCAGCGCAGCGCCCTGGGCGACACCCTGGTCTACAGCGTCGACGCCCACACCGGCGAACGCCTGCCAGGCGCATTCCATCAGGCCACCCTGGCGGAAGTCGATACGGCGGTGGCGGCGGCCAGCGCGGCATTCCCGCTGTTTCGTAACCTGTCGGCAGTACGCCGGGCGGAATTTCTCGAAGCCATCGCCGACGAGCTCGACGGCCTGGGCGAGGACTTCATCGCCTTGACCTGCCGTGAAACGGCGCTGCCGAGCGCGCGCATCCAGGGTGAACGCGGTCGTACCAGCGGCCAGATGCGCCTGTTTGCCCAGGTACTGCGCCGTGGCGATTTCTACGGTGCACGCATCGACCAGGCGCTACCGGCACGGACCCCGATGCCGCGCCCTGACATGCGCCAGTACCGTATCGGTGTCGGCCCGGTGGCGGTGTTCGGTGCCAGCAATTTTCCCCTGGCGTTTTCCACGGCCGGTGGTGATACCGCCGCCGCCCTGGCGGCCGGTTGTCCGGTGGTGTTCAAGGCCCACAGCGGCCACATGGCCACGGCCGAGCGGGTGGCCGAAGCGTTGATCCGCGCCGCCGAGCGCACCGGCATGCCGGTCGGGGTGTTCAACATGATCTTCGGTGCCGGCGTCGGCGAGGCGCTGGTCAAGCACCCGGGCATCCAGGCGGTGGGCTTTACCGGCTCGCTCAAGGGCGGTCGTGCCTTGTGCGACATGGCGGCCGCACGGCCGCAACCGATCCCGGTGTTTGCCGAGATGTCGAGCATCAATCCAGTGGTGGTCTTGCCCCAGGCCCTGGCCAACCGTGGCGCGCAGATGGCCAAGGAACTGACCGCCTCGGTGGTGCAGGGCTGTGGTCAGTTCTGCACCAATCCTGGCCTGGTGCTGGGCATTCGCTCGCCGGCGTTCAGTGCCTTCATCGAGCACCTGACCGGGCACATGGCCGAGCAGGCACCGCAGACCATGCTCAATGCCGGCACCTTGAACAGCTACGGCAACGGCCTGCAGGCGTTGCTGGCCCACCCGGGAATCAAACACTTGAGCGGCCTGGCGCAAGCGGGCAACCAGGCACAGCCACAGCTGTTCGAGGCCGATGTCAGCCTGCTGCTGAACCATGATGAGCTGCTGCAGGAAGAGGTCTTCGGCCCTTGCACCGTGATCGTCCAGGTGGCGGACGCGGCTGAATTGCTGCGCGCCGTCGGCGCCTTGCATGGCCAGCTCACGGCTACATTGCTGGCCGACGACGATGACCTGAGCGCCTCGGGTCATCTGTTCAGCGCGCTGGAAGTGAAGGTCGGTCGAGTGCTGCTCAACGGCTACCCGACCGGTGTCGAGGTCTGCGATGCGATGGTCCACGGCGGCCCGTACCCGGCGACTTCCGATGCTCGCGGCACCTCGGTCGGCACCCTGGCGATCGATCGTTTCCTGCGCCCGGTGTGCTACCAGAACGTACCCGATGCGTTGCTGCCCGATGCCTTGAAGAACGCCAACCCACTGGGCCTGCAGCGCCTGGTCGATGGCAAATACAGCACAGCGGCCTTGAATTGAATACGGAGCAGCAAGCATGACTGAAGGCAAACGCTACGACGCACAAACGCTCACCACGTTCGTCGAGCAACTGTTCGAAAAAGCCGGGGCCGATGCCGAGGTCGCCCAGGTGGTGACCCGGGTGCTGCTCGAAGGTGAACTACTGGGCCATCGCACCCACGGCCTCAACCTGGTCAGCCGCTATATCGGCGGCATGCTCTCGGGGCAGGTCAAGGCCAGTGCCGGGTTGCTGGAGCAGGTCTCGGACAGCGGTATTTCCGCGCTGTTCGATGGCCACTATGTGCTCGGCCCTTATTGTGTCAGCCGCGCCCTGGACTGCGCCGCCAAGGGCGCCATGGAGCAGGGCATAGGCATCGCCGTAGTGCGCCGTGCCTCGCACATCGGTTGCCTGGCCGCCTACCTGAAGCCTTTCACTGACCGTGGCCTGGTGGCCATGGTGTATTCCTCGGACCCGTCGGCAGGCCTGGTGTGCGCCCATGGCGGGATCGACCCGATCTACACGCCCAACCCGATTGCCGCCGGCATCCCGACCCGCGGCGAGCCGATCCTGCTGGATGTGAGCATGTCCACCGTGACCCTGGGCCTGGTCGGCCAGTGCCGCGATGCCGGCAGCCCGCTGCCGCACCCGGTGCTGATGAGCAACCAGGGCCAGCTGAGCGACGATCCGGCCGACTTCTTCACCACGCCGCCGGGCAGCATCCTGCCCCTGGGCGGTCAGGCCTTCGGCCACAAGGGTTTTGCCCTGGCGATTCTGGTCGAGGCCCTGACCTCGGGCTTGGCCGGCCATGGGCGCAAGGACGCTCCGGACCAGTGGGGCGCCTCGGCCACGGCCGTGGTGATTGATCCGCGTTTCTTCGGCGGGCTGGAAGCCTTCACCGACGAAACGTCGTTCCTGAGCAAGCTGATCCTGGCCAGCCGTCCGGTAGAGCCCGAGCGCCCGGTGCGCTTGCCGGGCCAGGCCGGCCTGAAGCTGCGTGAGCAAGCTCTGCGCGAAGGTGTGAGCCTGGCGCAGAAGGTGATCGATGACCTCAACCAGAGCGCCACGCAGTTGCAGCTTCCAGCTCTTTCCTGACGCCCCTACACAACGACAACAAGAGTGCAGACATGACCAACGAATCGACAACACAGGCACCGCTGCCGTTGAGCCACAACGCCGCTGTCTTCAATACCGGCAGCTGGGTCGGACGCGTCTGGTTGCCTGGCCAGGGGCCGGCCGTGGTGCTGGTCAAGGCCGGCGCCGTACACGATATCAGCGTCCATGTGGCGACCGTCTCGGCCTTGCTTGAAGTGGCTGACCCGGTGGCGTATCTACGAGCATTACCCTTGAGCCAGGCCTTGATCGAGTTGCCCGCGTTGCTCGACAACAGCGACCCGGGCCGGCGCGACGAAAACCTGCCGTGGCTGCTGGCGCCGATCGACCTGCAAGCGGTCAAGGCCGCTGGCGTGACCTTCGCCGCCAGCCTGTTGGAGCGTGTGGTCGAAGAGCAGGCCAAGGGCGACCCGGCCAAGGCCGACGCAATCCGCGACACCCTGGCCAGCCGCATCGGCGCCGACCTGTCGCAAATCGTTCCGGGCTCGGCCCAGGCCGAAGCCTTGCGCAAGGTGCTGGTGGAGCAGGGCCTGTGGTCGCAGTATCTGGAAGTGGGCATCGGCCCGGACGCCGAGATCTTCACCAAGGCCCAGCCGCTGTCGGCGGTCGGCCACGGTGCCGATATCGGCATTCACCCCAAGTCGAGCTGGAACAACCCGGAACCGGAAGTGGTGCTGGCGGTGTCGAGCAACGGTAGCATTCAGGGCGCGATGCTTGGCAACGACGTCAACCTGCGCGACTTCGAAGGGCGCAGCGCCTTGCTGCTGAGCAAGGCCAAGGACAACAACGCCTCCACTTCGGTGGGACCATTGCTGCGCCTGTTCGACGAGACCTTCAGCCTGGATGACGTGCGTAACGCCGAAGTGGATTTGCGCGTCAAAGGCCAGGACGGGTTTATCATGGAAGGCCGCAGTTCCATGCGCCAGATCAGCCGCGACCCGCTCGACCTGGTCCAGCAGACCCTCAATGAAAACCATCAATATCCCGACGGCCTGGTGCTGTTTCTCGGTACCCTGTTCGCCCCCAAGCAGGACCGCGACCAGCCGGGCAACGGTTTCACCCACAAACCGGGTGACCTGGTGGCGATCAGCAATGCGCAACTGGGTACCTTGTGCAACCGCGTGACCACCAGCGACCAGGCGCCGCGATGGGACTTCGGCCTGCGCTCGCTGATCGGCAGCCTGAGCCGGCGCGGCCTGCTCGAAGCCGCCGTGACAGCGCGCCAACCCTGATGCCAGAAACTGTAGGAGCGAGCTCGCTCGCGAAAAACCCGAGGGCGCCGCGGGGCATGTGATTGTACGCGTTATCGTTCACGACCTTCGCGAGCAAGCTCGCTGCTACAAGGAGCTGTGTAGGAGCGAGCTCGCTCGCGAAAAACCCGAGGGCGCCGCTGGGCATCTGGTTTGACGCGTTATCGTTCACGACCTTCGTGAGCAAGCTCGCTCCTACAGGGAGCTACCCATGGATGAGAATCGCACCGGATGACGGATCGGCCCGGTATTGAAACCGTTGCAAAAAACAATAATAAAGGCCATCAGATGAAACCACTGAAGAAGTATCAAAGCATCACCGTCGTCTTCCTGCTGTTGATCGGCATCGTCAACTACCTGGACCGTAGTGCGCTGTCGATCGCCAATACCTCGATCCAGAAGGACATGATGATCAGCCCCTCGCAGATGGGCATTCTGTTGTCGGCCTTCTCCATCGCCTACGCCTTTGCGCAGTTGCCGATGGGCATGATCATCGACCGGCTGGGCAGCAAGATCGCCCTGGGCGCTTCGTTGCTGGCCTGGTCGGTGGCTCAGGCGACGTTCGGCATGGTCAACAGCTTCGCCGGCTTCATGGGCCTGCGCGTGCTGCTGGGGATTGGCGAGGCACCGATGTTCCCTTCGGCGGCCAAGGCCCTGTCCGAATGGTTCGATGCCAACGAGCGCGGTACACCGACCGGGATCGTCTGGTCCTCGACCTGCCTGGGCCCATGCCTGGCGCCACCCTTGCTGACGCTGTTCATGGTCAACTTCGGCTGGCGCGGGATGTTCATCATCACCGGCGCGATCGGCATCGTCCTGGCCGTGTGCTGGCTGGCCTTCTACAAGAGCAAGGCGCAATACCTGGCCGAGCTCGCGGCTGAGGGCAAACCGCTGCCGACCGAGAACAAGCCACAAGTGCAGGCGGCCGACCCGCAGGCACCGAAGGTCTCCTACTTTGCCGGCTGGCTCGACCTGTTCAAGCATCGCAGCACCTGGGGCGCGGTCCTGGGCTTCATGGGCGTGATCTACATGCTGTGGCTGCACCTGACCTGGCTGCCGGGCTACTTCGAGCGCGAACACGGCATGAACCTGTACAAGACCGCGTGGCTGGTGTCGCTGGCCTATGGCTTCGGCGCAGTGGGCACCATCGTCGCCGGGCGCTTCTGCGACAGGCTGGTGCGCCGTGGCATGAGCATCCTGGCCAGCCGCAAGTTCGGCGTGATCACCGGCCTGGTGCTGGCCGCACTGTTCACCGTACCGTTGTCGTTTGTCACCGGCCTGACCGGTTGCATCATCCTGCTGTGCCTGGCGCTGTTCAGCATCAACATGGCCAGTGCCACGGCCTGGATGATCGTCAACACCATCGTCGACAGCCGCCGGGTGGCCTCGTTCGGTTCGATCCAGAACTTCGGCGGCTACATCGCCGGTTCCGTCGCACCGATCGTCACCGGCTTCAGCATCCAGTACTCGGGTTCGTTCAATACCGCGTTCATGATCAGCGCGGTGGTGGCCCTGTGTTCGGCCCTGGCGTATTACCTGCTGCTCAACGCGCCGATCAGCGAGGCCGAGCCTGCACCTGAACACATCGTTGGTGTGACCGAGTAAGGGCCTGCGTCATCGGCGGCAGTCGGCACTTGCCCAGGCGGTGCCGACGGTCGCGGTGTTGCAACGGACTTTTGGATATCGACGCCTTCGGGATTGCGCACACCTGCATAGACCTTGCTGACTTCGGTGTATCAGGCCCGAACTATGCGTCAGACTTTTTGTTTGCCTGCTCGATGGCGGTAGTCATATGCGGTATGGCGTAGGCCTTGTACCAATGATTCATTCCCGCAATAGCTTTGCGAGCGGGTGCCGTCTCGGCTGCCCCGATCAACTCCGCGCAAGCCTGCGCCATCGAGACAAGAATGCGGGCTGCTTCAGGAACATAGGGCAGGTCATTCCCGGCTGCATGACGCTCACGAATGATCTGGTAGCGAATGTTCTCCGGGAGTGTCCAGGCGCTGATTAAAAACTCATGAACGGAACAATCGACGCCGTTGATGTCCACGGTCGCGGAGCGATACGCCTCAGTGAAGCCGGCCGTTTCGATCTGCTCGCAGCTGTCGATGACAGTGTTCATCATTTCTCGGATTTGTTGCCAATCAGTTTTCATGCGAACTCCTTTTCAATGGTTTTTTGAATCAAGGGCGGACTGCACCGCATCCGGTATTCAAGCCTGACTCTCAGAGGCACTCTAGGCTTGAAGCGGACAGTTACTGCCGCCTCTCTCAGGCAAGCGCGGCCTCGACAAATGCCTCCAGCGCCTTGTGCTCCAGGATCTCGATTGAGAAGTGCCCGAAGCGCTTGGGCAACCAGATGATGCGTGTCCCGGATGGGGATTGCAGGTTTCTCGCAAATACCTGGCCCAAACATACTGCAAATTCCGGGGGCGATCAGGATTCGCAGATCAGCTCTCAGGGGAAATGATCGGGTCTTGACCGGGTTCAGCAGCCAGTTTCAGTCGGTCGGCTTTACTGATGTATTTGGACTTGCTGGGCGGCGCCAGTTTGGCACTGGCCTTTTTGGCGTGAGCCTTTAACAACTGCTTTATTTTTTTACGACGATTCATGGTGTTCTACTCAGCTTGTTAATCCATGAATGATATCAGCTTGAATATTGAGCCAGACGGTCGCTGATGAAACTCTTGCGCGGAGTCGAGTGCAACCTTCGCGCGGATGATCAACCTGCTTCCATCAGAGACGGTACGCGTTGGTGCATGTCGAAATCAGACTCGCAGGTGGCGCGCTCAGGCTATTTGCGTTGAAGACAGGACGCGTAAGGTGGCGTGTCATTTCCGGTCAGTGCGCAGTCGCGATGACTGATGGGGAATGCTCAGAAGCGCTGAGGACCGCCGCTTTCGATAAGGGGCAACAGGAAGAAATGATGATCGCCTGACCCTCAGTCAGCACGCTCTAACGTCGATCACCAGAGAACAAAAAAAACAATGAATAGCCTGAACTCCAAAGATTCGAACGGTCAGTTGGCACAGGGTTTCAAGCCGCGGCACGTCACAATGCTGTCTATCGCGGGGATAATTGGCGCGGGTTTGTTCGTCGGTTCGGGACATGCCATCGCTGCCGCCGGTCCGGCGGTACTGCTGGCTTATCTGTTCTCCGGTCTGTTGGTCGTTTTGGTCATGCGCATGCTGGGGGAAATGGCGGTTGCCAACCCGGATACCGGATCCTTTTCCACCTACGCCGACCAGGCTATCGGGCGTTGGGCCGGCTTCACCATCGGCTGGCTCTATTGGTGGTTCTGGGTGCTGGTGATACCGATCGAGGCACTCGCGGCCGGGCATGTATTGAACCAATGGTTCCCACAGATCGATACCTGGTTGTTTGCCTTGCTGTCGATCATTCTGTTGGTCGTGACCAACCTGTTCAGCGTGTCCAAATACGGCGAGTTCGAATTCTGGTTTGCGATGGCCAAGGTCGTGGCGATCATCGGCTTTATCGGCCTTGGTTTTGCGGTGTTGATGGGTTGGATACCCGAGCGCGAAGCCAGCGGGTTGAGTCGCCTCATGGAGGAACATGGCGGGTTTGCGCCTAACGGCTTGTCAGCGGTCGTAGGCGCATTCATCACCATCATGTTCAGCTTCATCGGCACAGAAGCGGTGACCATTGCCGCCGCCGAATCCAGCAACCCTGCGCAGAACATCGCCAAAGCCACACGCTCGGTCATCTGGCGCATCGGCGTGTTCTACTTGCTGTCCATTTTCGTGGTCATTTCCGTGGTGCCCTGGAATGATCCGTTGCTGGCGACCGTGGGTTCTTACCAGCGGGCACTGGAGCTGATGAACATTCCCCATGCCAAGTTACTGGTTGATGTGGTGGTGTTGATTGCCGTGGCCAGTTGCATGAACTCCTCGATCTATATTTCCTCGCGCATGCTGTTCTCGCTGGGCAAGCGCGGTGATGCACCGAAGCCGCTGAAGGTGACGTCGTCGGCGGGCGTGCCGCGGGCGGCGGTCATCGCCAGCACCGTACTGGGTGCCGGTGTGACCTTGTTCAGCTATTTCATGCCCGCCGGACTGTTCCAGTTTCTGCTCGCCAGCTCCGGTGCCATCGCCTTGCTGGTGTACCTGGTTATCGCAGTGTCGCAATTGCGCATGCGCAGGATCCTGCTTCGACAGAATGTCACGCTGACCTTCAAGATGTGGTTATTTCCCTGGCTCACCTGGCTGGTCATCGCGTTCATCTGCGCAGCATTGTCGGTGATGATGGTGACGCCCGAGCACCGTATGGAAGTTTCTTCGACCATCGGCCTGGCGCTAATGATTTCCTTTATCGGCCTTGTGACCACGCGTCACCATGGGCAGCCGCAGGGGGCGGTGTCGGCGGAAAGTGCATAGCAGGCCTATTCAGCGTAAACCTGCTTGCGACCCTGTCAGTGCGCAAGCAGTGGCGCGGCGGTAAAAACCGCCGGCGCCACGGGCCATTACCGCTCACTGCGAGAGTAATCTTCGATGGCATACGACACCCCCAGGGCCGTTCCTCCCCAAACCATTGGCTTTTTGCTGCTGGACCAATTCACTTTGATCTCTCTGGCGTCTGCTGTAGAGCCTCTACGAATGGCCAATCAGTTGACCGGTCAAGAACTGTACCGTTGGCACACTTTCAGCTTGGGGGGCGAGCAGGTGTGGGCAAGCGACGGCATGCCGATCACTCCGGACTCGTCGACCAATAGCGCACCGATGCTTGATACCGTGATCGTCTGCGGCGGCATTGGCATTCAAAGCGCTGTGACCCGGGAGCACGTCACCTGGTTGCGAGCCCAGGCGCGACGTTCGAAGCGGATCGGGGGCGTGTGCACAGGCAGTTGGGCCTTGGCTCAGGCAGGTTTGCTCGATGGCTTCGATTGCAGCGTGCACTGGGAATTTCTGGCGGCCATGCAGGAAGCCTTTCCGCGAGTGAACCTCAGCTCCAGTTTATTTACGCTCGACCGGGACCGCTTCACCAGCTCCGGTGGAACCGCGCCAATGGACATGATGCTGCACCTGATCAGTCGCGATCATGGTCATGAACTGTCAGCGGCCATCTCCGAGATGTTTGTCTACGAGCGAATCCGCAACGAGCAGGATCACCAACGAGTGCCCCTCAAGCACATGCTCGGCACCCATCAACCGAAGTTGCAGGAAATCGTCGCCTTGATGGAGGCCAATCTGGAAGAACCGATCGACCTCGACGAACTGGCGAATTATGTCGACTTGTCCCGTCGACAGCTTGAGCGGTTGTTTCAGAAATATCTCCAATCCTCGCCTTCGCGGTACTACCTCAAACTGCGCCTGATCCGCGCGCGTCAGCTGCTCAAGCAAACGCCGATCTCCATCGTAGAGTTGTCGGTGGTCTGTGGATTTGTGTCCACACCCCATTTCTCGAAGTGCTATCGCGAGTGTTTCGGCATTCCACCCAGCGACGAGCGCTTTGCGGCGCAACCGCAACCGCAAGTGACCGCAAGACCGATTGGGCACGCATTGTCGTCGGCAAGGCCTGCGAGTTTGCTGGATCAGGCACGTGATGAGTCGACATTTGCCAGTATCAAGATTGTGAAACCCTGATCAAGGTTGTGAATCCTTGGTCGCAGGTTGCGCAGATAGGCCATGGGTGTGGTGTCGCCAAAATCGCGCAAGCCTGCCAAGCCTGACAGCGCCGATAACTATCCTGCTATCTGATAACCCAGCCCTGTACGGACACCGAATTTTTTCGTAATTGCGCCGGGCTGATGCCAAGGCGTTGCTTGAACGCTGTCGTCATATGCGCCTGGGAGTTGAATCCGCAGGCGAGGGCGATGCCGGACAGGCTGGCTGTCGAATCACGCAGCAGGGCGCGGGCCTTGGCGAGTCGTCGCTCGATCAGGTAACTATGTGGGCTTTTGCCCGTTGCCTGCTTGAATGCCCGCATGAAAAATCCCTCGGACAATTCAAGCAGTCCGGCCATCGCCTGCACGCTCAGCGAACCTTCAAGACCCGCGTCGATGAATTCATCCAGCAGGCGCATGCGGCGGGCGGTGATGGAGCCCTGGGTCGGCGCCGGCAACGCTTCCTGCACCATGGCCCGTTGAGCCAAGGCGAGCCCCCAGGCCTCCCAATCGTCATCCATCGAGGCGTGCAACAGCGCGTTGCGCATGCGCAGCGCAAGGCTTATAGCCTGCGGATCGATGCGATTGTTGTATGCCCGATCCCCCCTCAGCGCCAGACCGTCAGCGCGCATGACCCGCAGATATTCACCGCCTTCGGCCGACTCGGACAACACGTCACACCCGACAGGGACAAACGCCAGGCCGTTCGGCGTGGCAACGAAAGGCCGCACTCGGTCGCTGCCGATGGCGTGCAGGCCTTGCTGGCTGTCGAAGGCAAAGCCGATTGCCGCATGGGTCGCTACGTATCGGGCAGCGTAGGCGGAGCCGGGCAATAATTCGATCGTCCAGGGCCCGGCCTCGACACGGCGGACCGGTTCGGTCAGGAGCGATGATGGCAGGCGGTTTCGAGGGTTCATGCACACCATAGTAGTGAAGACGGGCCACAAAAGTCAGGTCGGTTTTTTGAAAGCCGGGGCGTGGGCACTGCGTCCAGACTAGGCAAAACCTCAGGGAGAGTGCTCATGCACAGACTGACTCGCGACGACATCGAACAAGCCGCCCACCAGGTGTACCAGGTCATGCCTGCCACCGCCCAGTACCCTTGGCCATTGTTGGCGGAACGGTTGGGTTGCACAGTGTGGGTCAAGCATGAAAACCATACGCCTACGGGGGCTTTCAAGGTGCGTGGTGGCATTACCTTCATGCACTGGCTCAAACGCGCGCACCCCAGCGCCAGGGGCATCGTTACCGCCACCCGCGGCAACCATGGTCAGAGCCTGGCGCTGGCGGCACGCGCCTTGGGTTTGCGCGCATTGATCGTAGTGCCGGAGGGCAACTCGGTGGAAAAAAACCATGCCATGCGCGGCTTCGGCGGCGAGGTCGTCGAATGGGGTCGCGATTTCGATGATGCCCGGGAAGAGGCCGCACGCCTGGCGCAATTGCATGGCCTCTATCTGGTGCCGCCGTTCCATACCGAGTTGGTCAAGGGCGTGGCCACGTATGCGCTGGAACTGTTCAAGGCTGCGCCGGACCTGCATACCGTCTACGTGCCGATCGGCTGTGGTTCCGGGATTTGCGGGGTGATTGCCGCGCGCGACGCGCTGGGACTGAAAACCCACGTAGTGGGCGTGGTTTCCACCGAGGCTGCTGCCGCAAAACTTTCGTTTGAAACGCAAGCAATGTGCGAAACCGCGACGGCGAATACCTTTGCCGACGGCCTCGCCGTCCGCAAGCCGATTCCTGAAGCCTTTGCCATCTACGGTACGGCGGCGGCGCGGATCGTATCCGTCGGCGAGGGCGAGATTGCCGAGGCCATGCGTGTGTATTACACCGATACCCACAACCTGGCGGAAGGGGCCGGCGCGGCGGCCCTGGCGGCGCTCATTCAGGAGCGTGAAGCCATGGCGGGAAAACGGGTGGGGGTCATTCTGTCCGGCGGGAATGTCGACCGGGCGGTGTATGCGAGCGTGATCGGGTGACCGACGGCGGCGTCAGTACTCGGGTTCCGGCTCGAGCGCCGCAAGCGTTTGCGCGTCAATCCGCGCCAACGCGCTTGCAGTTTTTCTTGTGGCAGCGGCTACAAGCCCAGCTTGTGCTTGAGTTCTGCCTCGCTCAAAACGCCGCTGGCCGGGCCGCCCGGTAATCCTTCATCCGCCCGCGCCAGCGGCAGCAGTACCGGGACAAATCCGGCGTCGCGCACCAGCCGGGCGCCCATGTCACGGGCCTGGGCGTCGTCTGCGAAGGTTGCAATCGCCTTACCTTTGCCAGACTGGCTCTTCATTGATGCATAACCGATGGCGTTGAATGCCCGCACCAGGTGCACACCGGGCAAGTACTGCTGGTCTGCCAGGGCGACTCCCTGTTCCAGCGCCTTGCGCCCGACATCTGCGTCACGGCTGCTGAACGGGTTGCTGGTGCTGAACACCACTTTACCCTCCAGCTTGCCCTTCAACTGTTCGGACAGCGCCGGCATTGCCCCGTAGGGAACACTCAGCACGATCACATCGCCCCATAACGCGGCATCGCTGACCGAGCCCGCCTGGGCATTCGGGCCGGCGGCCTTGACCAAATCCGCCAGTTGATCGGGGTGGCGTGAGGAAAACATCACCGAGTGCCCGGCCTTCACCCATAACGTGCCAAGCGTCCCGCCAACCTGACCGGCGCCGATCACGCTGATCTTCAAGGTGTCCGCCAGCGCCTGGCTGCACAGGAGCAGAGCGGCGAACGTTAGAAAGAGGATCCTGGCCATGCGCTCCGCTCCCGGGTTGGACAAGGGGGTGTGCAATTACGGTAGTAGAGACTGGGTATAAACGAAAGGCGCTTGCGGGGCTCGCGGGTCTCGACTTGGCATTGTTCTGTGTGACCAGATTCGCACCGTTGACCTTGAGGCCTGTGGCGCCAAGCGCATTGAGTCGGTTCCGGAGGTGGTGATTGACCTGTCAGGTATGATTGGCGAGCATGCAAGATGTCCCCTGCAGGGGACATTCACCTCAGCGCTTGGATTTAGAGTGGCCTCAGACAAGACCTGTCCCCGACAACAATAAACCGGGAGCCACCGGACCATGCATCAGCCCCAAGTCGTACCCCATCAATCCCTGTATTTCCCCTATCAGGTTTATCCTGCTTTCGTGCCGTCTCCAGGCGTCGTCAATCGCTCGCCCGTAGTGATCGTGGGTGCCGGCCCCATTGGCCTGACGCTCGCGCTCGAACTGGCGCGCTACGGGGTCAGAAGTACCGTTCTGGCGGCTCAGCAGCAAGTCTGTGAAGGCAGTCGCGCGATTGTTTTCACTCGCCGTTCCATGGAGATTTTCCAGCAGGTGGGGGTGTCCGAGGCGGTGACCGAACAAGGCCTGCCCTGGCGTTTCGGCAATTCGTACTACCGCGGTCAGCGGGTGTTTCGCATGGAAGCACCGGTCGACGAGCACGATCGTTTTGCGCCGATGACCAACCTGCAACAGCAGTACCTCGAGCAACATCTGGTGGAGGCCGCCCAGGCGCAGCCGTTGATCGAATTGCGCTGGGGCAACAAAGTCATCGGTATCGAGCAGAGCGTCGACCGTGCCGTGTTGCAAGTCGATACCCCGGACGATGTCTATTCACTGGAGGCCGATTGGGTGGTGGCCGCTGATGGCGCCCGCTCCGGACTGCGCTCGTTGCTGGGGCTCAAGCTTGAAGGTGCGTCCTATGAAGGGCGGTTCGTCATTGCCGACATCCGCATCAAGCTCGATCTGCCGACCGAGCGCCTGGCGTTTTTCGACCCCTCGTGGAACCCTGGCAACACCGTGCTGATGCACCGCGAGCCCGGCGATATCTGGCGCATCGATTACCAGTTGCCCGCGGACGAAACCCCCGAGCAGGCGCTGCACCCCGACTCCTTGCATGAGCGGATCAATGCGCAACTGGCGATGCTCGGCGTCGAGAACCCGGTCTGGGAGCTGGATTGGAGTTCGGTGTATTCGGCCCGGGCGTTGACCCTGGCGCAGTACATTAATGACCGGGTGATTTTTGCCGGGGACGCGGCGCATCTGTTGCCGATCTTCGGCGTGCGCGGCGCCAATACCGGGTTCCAGGATTGCCACGACCTGGGCTGGAAACTGGCACTGCACATCAAAGGTGTGGCCGGTGCCGGACTACTGGCTTCCTACAGCGACGAACGGGTCAAGGCTGCTCGGGAAATCATTGAAGAGGCAGGCAAGAGCACGCGGTTCATGGCGCCACCCAGTCGCGGCTATCGACTGTTGCGCGATGCGGTGCTGTCGCTGTCATTGACCCGGGAGTTCGTGCGCCCGCTGTATCACTGGCGAACCTCAAGGGCTCACGACTACGCCGATTCGCAACTTAACGCGGTGCACGACGATAACCTGCTGTTCACCGGCGGGCCGCGCAACGGTGCGCCGTTGCTCAATGTTCGCCTGGCCGAGCAGCACTATTTGTTCGACGCGCTGGCGCCCGCTTATCACTTGATTTGCTTCACTGACGCGGCGGTGCTCGATGCCGGCGTCGTTGCCCAGGTCGAGGCCTTGCGCCGTCAGGGACTGCCGATACAGGTGATCGCGATCGCCATGAACGGCGTCGGTCAGGTGCAACACGCCGACCTGACCCTGGCCGATCCCGACGATCTGTTCAGCGCGCGGTATGGCGTGCAGCACCCAGGCGCCGCCTATCTGGCGCGCCCGGACCAGCACGTCTGCGCCCGCTGGCTGCATCTGGATGCCGAGCGTTTGCGCCATGGATTAATCCAGGCCCTTGGCCACAACGGGAGTACCCAACCATGAGTCAGTTGATGAACGTGGCAGACCTTGAGCGCGTCTATGATCGGCTCGCCGAGGCGATCGACCGTACCGGTAACGACAGCGAATTGTTTCTGGTCAAACTGGCGCTGCTGGCTGCCGAGGCCCTGAACGATGTCGAGCGCTTCGACACACTGATCGAATGCGCCGTGCAGGACCTGTAAAACCTCGCGCCAGCCAATAATTACAAAAACAGGATCACCCTATGCCATCCCGTCCTGCTGTGACCCCTGGCGAGGAGGCCGGCGCTCATCCGCCGGTCATCGCCAAAGTCTCGAAACGCCTGTTGTGGTTTCTCTTCATCTGCTTCGTTTTTTCGTTTCTGGACCGTATCAACATCGGCTTTGCCGGGCTTACGATGATGGACGACCTGGGCTTGAGCAGTACCCAGTTCGGCATGGCAACCACGATTTTCTACCTGGCCTACATCGCGTGCGGCATCCCCAGCAACATGGTCCTGGCGAAACTCGGCGCCCGTCGCTGGATCGGCAGCCTGATGATTGCCTGGGGCCTGGCGTCGACCGCCACCCTGTTTGCGCATGACGCGGCGAGCCTGTATTGGTTGCGTGCGTTGGTCGGTATCACCGAAGCGGGATTCCTGCCCGGTGTCCTGCTTTATATGACGTTCTGGTTTCCGGCGGCGTACCGGGCGCGAGCCAATGCGCTGTTCATGATCGCCATGCCGTTTACCGCGGGCTGGGGTTCGGTCTTGTCCGGTGCCATTTTGGGGATGGATGGCCACTGGGGCCTGGCAGGCTGGCAATGGCTGTTTCTGCTCGAAGGCTTGCCCAGCGTCGTACTCGGTCTGGCGGTGTACGGTTACCTGGACGATAAGCCGCGCCAGGCACGCTGGCTGAGCGACGATGAGAAGCTGCAGCTGGCAGAGTTGCTGGAGCGGGACCGCCAGGCGCCGTCACCCCACGCTCACTGGGGACGTGAGTTGCTGTCGCCCGCGGTGCTGCTGTTCTGTCTGGTGTACTTTTGCCTGGTCAACACCCTGGCGATGATCGCGGTCTGGACGCCGTTGATCGTCAAGAGCTTCAGCGCTGGTCAGAGCAATACGCTGATCGGATTGTTGTCGGCCATTCCGCAAATATGCACCATCGTGGGCATGATCCTCTGGGGCCGACACTCGGACCTGACCCAGGAGCGGCGTTGGCACCTGGCGCTGCCGATGTTGCTGGCTGCAGCGGGCTGGCTCTGCACGGCCTTGTCGAACGAGCCGATCGTGCAACTGGCCGGGGTCTGCATGGCGGCGACGGGGTCCTACACGGCCATGTCGATTTTCTGGACCCTGCCGGATCGCTCGTTGAGTTTTCAAGCCCGGGCAGTGGGCATCGCGGTGATCAACGCGGTGGGTAACCTGGGGTCGGCCCTCAACCCCTTGGTGGTCGGCTGGCTCAAAGACCTGACCCATACCTATACCGCCGGTTGTCTGTACGCGGCGCTGCTGTTGCTGGTGGCTGCCATACTGGTGCGCACGCTGCCCCACGAACGTCAACCTTCATCGCGCGAATTGATCCCTGAATGAACCACTGGCCGCTCACCACCGTTTACAACCAGGTCCCACTGACGACGGGGCAAATCGCCCATCTCCTGGCTCGGGTGGGCGATGACTGTCGGACCTGGCTGGCGGCAGAGTTGTTGACGTTGGTGCGGGGTGTGATGCCGCTGGCCCAATGCACCATTTTCGCTTATCCCGAGGGCCAGGAGCCGCAGGTGTTGTCGTGTTCCGATCAGGCCAGGCTGGTGGAGATATCGCGTATTTCCCGCGATTACGTCGAGCGTTTCCACAGCCTGGATGGCAACCGCCAGGCGATGCTGGGTCATCGGGCGAAATACGGTGGTGCGCGAATCCTGGCCCAGCTTCAGTCAGTCGAAGACATCACCCATCGTGACTATCGACGCGTCTGTTATGAACAGCCGCAGATCTCCCAGCGCATGGCCTTGCTCAATCATCAGGAGGAGGGTGGCGGCTGGCTGTCGATCAACTTCTATCGAGGTCGTGAGCACGGCAACTTCAACCAGCGCGAAATCGAATTTATCGAGTCGGTGGCGCCGTTGCTGATTCAAGTCACGCGGTTGCACTATCGCGCCTATATCGAAGCCAATCAGATGCCCTCCTTGCTGAGTCAGCGCGTCGAGCGTCTCTATCCTGAACTGACTCGTCGGGACCGCGAACTGCTCAGGCATCTGCTCAGTGGCCTGGGTGCGGAAGATATTGCGCCCCTGATGGGTATCCAGCGCTCGAGCGCCGCTACCTACATCAAGCGGCTTTATCGAAAGACAGGTGTCAGCGGACATCGGGAATTGCTGGGGCTGGTGGTGAGAGGTCGTTGGTCCTGAGCGCGCATTGATCCAGACGGTACTGCGCCTGCATTTCTTGTGCATGCAAAAACCTCACTATTGGCACTGTGTCACGACCCGGGCGCCGCGTATTGTTTTCAATTTCAAAGGGCCCATCTGTTGCGATTCGAGATCGAGTCCCAGGTGCAGCTGTTTCAAATTGGAAGGCGATAGAAGGACAAGACCGTGGCAGCGAGTGACATATCCAGGGTGAAAATCCCCGACAGTAAAATGGCACGCGAGGTGACGCAGCTGATTCGCGATACCGAAAGCCCATTGCTGTTTTCCCACTCCACCCGCGTCTACTTCTGGGGCGCTCTGCTCGGGGAACGCAAGGGCCTGATCTACGATCCGGAATTGCTTTACGTCGCAGCCATGTTCCACGATCTGGGCCTGACCTCGATCTATCGGGAGAGCCAGCTTCGCTTCGAGGTGGACAGTGCGAACGCCGCGCGCGACTTCCTGGTAAGCCATGGCATTGGCGAAGGGGACATCGAGAAAGTCTGGGCCGCCGTTGCCCTCCATACCACTCCGGGGATTCCAGAACATATGCATGCAGAAATCGCCCTGGTGCAGGCGGGAGCGGGCATGGATGTGGCTGGACGTGGCTTTGAGCATTACACCGATGAACAGCGCGAAGCGGTGATCGCCGCGTATCCTCGCGACAGCGACTTTGCGCACAAGATGATCGACGAGTTTTATCATGGGATGAAGCATCGGCCTGGCAGTACGTTCGGTACCTTCAACGATGATTTCCTTGCGTTCAAGGATCCGGGCTTCAAGCGAACGGATCTGTGCAGCATCATCCTGTGCTCGCCATGGCAGCATTGATCGACCCCTGCCTGCCACCCCCCTGCAGGAGCGAGCTTGCTCGCCAAAAAACGTCAACGATAACGCGTTTTACCTGAATGAACGCGGTGCCCTCGAGTCCTTCGCGAGCAAGTCCGCTCCCACAGGGGGCGCGGTTGAACGGGTCACGTAATTCTGGAAACCGTTACGGTGTCCACGCTCAATCCTGGACCTGTCCGTCCTGCAAAGTCTTGGGCTTCCCCAATATGTAACAGGGGTGAAGCTGACCATTGGGATGGGTCGTCACCACGATGCTGATGAGCTTCCAGCCTTCGTGAATCTTCAAGTTCGCGTCGTTGGTGGAGAGAGCTTCCATGACCTGGTGCGCCTCGGACATATGCATGTGATTACTCGCTGATCGGATAGAGTCAACGATTAGGCATACGCCGGGCAGGGGGGTTCCATTTGGCTTCCTGTCAGCCGCCATGTGCTGACCCGTGCTCAACCGCCCGCAGGATGCGGACGATGCCGGCAGCGTCGTGTGCGGACGTCGAAGCTATGCAAACCCGAGGAACGACAGGATAACCACGACAATCACAACTAATCCGACGATGTAGACGATGTTGTTCATGAAACCCACCTCTCAACCTGGATTGCGATACGAGGGTGTTGCAACTACAAGGTACTGCACCTTTGCGCACAATTCCATTTGGCATTGCCTGGGGCCCATTGCTCATTCGCAATTTACCCGGGCGTCAGGCGAGCCGTTGTAGGAGCAAGCTTGCTCGCGATGGACGTCAACGATAACGCGTTAATTCTGAATGAACGCGTCGCCCTGGAGACCATTGTCGGAACGCCGCCCGGAGCATGAACGCCAGGCTCGCCCGGGCGATCCAATGGGTGCGTATCAGGGCGCTCACCTTGGCGCTTTCAAAAATCGGAGCTCATGGTCGGGCGTGGGCAACAGGCACGTGTCGTATTTGCCAAAGAGCCGGTATCGATTCAGCGCAATGCGATCGTATGCCCAGTCTCGCAGCTGGCGCGGGCAGCCACGCAACAGTCCCACTGGACGCCAAACGCCGGGCAGCAGGGCGATGACCTCGAAGATTGCATCGGAACGCACCCAGTAGTGCCGGTCGCGGATCACGGCCATGGTATCGAATTGATCCAGGGGCAAGTCTGCCCAAGCCAGCAGCGCCTGCCCTTCGGGCGATTGTACTGATGCCAGCCGGACGCGCCGGTCGCGGTCGTGGCGGATCAGGAACCTTGCCCAGCCATTGCATAGCTTGCACACGCCGTCGAACAAGACCACGGTCTCGCCTTGCTTGAGTAATGGCGCGGGTGAGGGCCGGAATCGGGGCACTGGCATAGACGTGGGTCCATTCGGGGCTGGGTTGTCCCGGATCATACCTGCCTGCCAGCGTTAAAGTCTGTTCTTGGCCGAGTGCGGCCTGTCGCGACGGGCGAACGACCCGCTCCCGATGTTGGCCTCGTGACCGCCTGTAACCCTGAACAAGGGCGGGCTCACGCTTGGCTATTCTTGAAGACACGAACCGCAAGGGCCGTTGAAGGAATGGCTACAGGGTGCACGTTGAACAGAGGATTGCATGATGAAGATGTTACTGATGGTCGAATGCCCCAATGAACCCTTCAACTCCCTGGTCAAGGCCGGGGAGGTGGGCAAGGTTATCGAAGGCATTCTGCAAAGCATCAAGCCGGAGGCGGTGTACTTTACCGAGCAGGATGGCCTGCGCGGCGGGATTTTCCTGGTCGATGTGCAAGACCCGTCTGACATCCCCGCTTTTGCGGAACCCTTTTTCCTCAAGTTCAACGCCAGCTGCAAGTTCCGTATTGTGTTGAGTCCGCAGGACCTGCAAAAAGCCGGTCTGGAGAAGCTCGGACAAGCGTGGGGGTGAAGCGGGTTCCAGTGAGCGAATCAACGTGCCCGCTGCGGCTCACCACTGGCAAGGGTCCGATCGACCAGGCGGATACTTTCGCGTGCGCCACGCTTGGAGGCGTCGAGCGCGGTGTCGCCTTGCTCGATCAGTGCGCCAGGCTTAAGTGGTCATCACGTTCACTGGATAATTTCGAAGGACTTTACCGCTGTAGCCGTTTACATGACATGCTCGAAGCCGGCCCGAGTGATATGGACATTAATGTTTTTGCAGGTCGTCGGGCTCTCCGAACGATCGTCATGGAAGAGGGAAGTATTGTGCATTCAAGAAGTTTGCTGGCAGGGCTGTTGGTCTCGATGGGGATTTTTCTGAGTGGGTGTGACAAGGCCGACAACAGCCAAGGCGTTGCGTCGCCAGCTCATGAAGTGCAGGAAAAGAGTTCCCGACAGGCCGAGATCGAAAAATACAACATCTATGTCGAAGCGGCGAACAGGGGCGGGGATTTTGGCGACACGCTGCAAAAGCGCCAGGGGGAGTATGCGAAACCGCTCGCGTCAGGCAAGAAACTGACGAGTTATTACATGTTCAGTGGCTACGACATCACCATTTTGCAAGGGCACCTGAACAAGGCATTGGCGCTCTCGTACCCAATGCCGGAGCTGGATGAACCCGCCAAAGGCATGCTGATCGCCCTGGAAAAACTGGCGCCTGTTCACGCGGAACTCGCCAATTACGCCAGCGCCAAGGGTTACCTCGCCGATGACGGAAAAAAGGCCCGTGATATGGAGCCCGCACTTGAGGCGGCCTTGGAGGATGTGGCCGTAGTCCAGGCGAAATTCTATGACGGCATTCGCCAGCGCGACGAGATCAATACCCAAACCGCCTTTGAGGATGCCGAGAAAGACAGCTTGGGCTATTACACCGCAGGCATTGTTCTATACGCCAAGCAATCGGTGCGATTGTCCGATGATTTTTTCCGCTCTGCCGGGACTGAGGAAACAGCCAGGCCTTTTGAGGAAAGTCTGAACAAGACTGCCAAAATGATCGAGGGCTGGGACAAAACGGGTCGGGCTCAGACGCCTGCTCTTAAGTGCAATGTCCTGCTCAGTGATCTGAACGGTTTTGTTGGCAAAGGCCGGCAAGCAATCAGCACGGCAAGAAGCGGGGGCTACAAATTTGATGAACAACGACAGATGATGTGGGAGCTCAATAATCCCATCAAGCGAGATGCGAAAACGTTTGGGCAGTCCTTTGCCTCACTGATTAATGGCCTTAACCAGGATCGTTGCATCTGAACTGAGAGCAGGGTCGGCCGGCAGCAAAAGAAAACCGCAACACCATGGAAATACGGAAGAAGCACTCCATTCAGGGACTACAAGGACTTATCGAATGAACACGACGGATCAAGTGCAAGACCGCAGCAAGTACAGCGAAAAATGGCAGGAGCGTTTTGCGTTTTTCGATGCTCACGGTGCGCCCAATGCACCAGGGTACAAACCGGCACTCAAGCCGCTTCCCCTCAAACAGAAGATAACCATCAACGCCAACATCATTGCGTTCTTCTTTGGACCGATTTACCTGTTTGTGCTGGGGCTGTGGAAGAAGAACCTGACGCTGATTGCGATCCTTGTTGCGCTGACTGTCGTGCTGGAGTTTGTCTATGCACTGGTCGATTTCAGCTTTGCCAAGCAGGTCAACTTTGCCTTGGGCTTTGCTTTCAACCTGTTGTATGCACTCACCACCAACTACGCGTACTACCTCAAGGAACAAAAGGGCGAACAGGGATGGAACCCGTTCAAAGGCATGCGCTGGTAATCAATAGTACAGGGTGATCATCGAAGCCAGCCCTTGAGTGAAGCGTGACTCTACGCGCCTTTTTGGAAGACGCTGTGAGTCACCGTTCTCGTGGGTGGCAACTTCCCACAGTGTTAAATCTGAATGTTCGCAAAGTGGACATTGAACGTCGTACCACTCTGCGCGCTTGAACTGACCGACACTTCCCCGCCATGCGCCCTGGCGATTTCCCTCACGATAAATAACCCAAGCCCCACGCTGCGCCCATCGCTGTCAGTCTGCGTGCCCCGGGTCATGGGTTCGAACAGGGCGGCCATCAACGACTCTGGAATCACCGGCCCGTGGTTATTCACCGATATCACGGCCTGATCCTTTTCAAGTCGTGAGGTGATGGTGATCGGGTGTTTCAAGTCACCATAAGCCACGCCGTTAGCCACCAGATTTCCAATGATTTGCTGCACCCGATCCGCATCCAGACAGACGCTACCCGTCCCGATGGATTCATGCAGCAAGGTGGCTTCCGGAAACGCCACACGCAGTTCTTCGACGCTTTGGCCAACGAATGCGTGCAAGTCTACTGCCGAAGGCGTGATCGCAATTCCGCGCCCGGCTCTGGCCAATGCAAAGTCCAGCAGGTCGGCAATCATGCGTTCGGCACGGTCCGTCGACTGGCTGATGTGGCCGAGCATTTTGAGTTCCCTGGCTGTGTGTTCGCCTCGGGCGAGAAAATCAGAGGCCATTCTGATCGCGGTCAATGGCGTTTTCAGGTCGTGGCTGACGATGGCGACCATTTGTTCGGCGAACGAAGCCCGGCGCTGTGACTCTTCGTAGGCTTTGCTCAGTTCGGCCTGGGTTTGCTGGAGGGCGGATTCGGCGGCGGTTTTTTCCCGCAACAGGTTTTCGGCGATTTTTCGGGCATTGAGCAATTCGCGCTCGTACTTGTCGCGATCAGTCGTGACAAAGAGCGCCAGTTCATAAAACGCACCATCGGCGTGCTCGCGTCTTACACCGTTAAGCAACATGGTCACGGTGTGTTTGTCCTGGTGAACCAGATCGAGCTTTACCTCGGCGACCGAGCCTTGCATCTGCATCAGCGGCGCCCAGTGCGTTTGATGAAAGATTCGCCCGCCCATCGTCAGCAGGTCCTGAAAGCGCCGGCCGATCAATGCTTGGGCGCCGAAGCCGATCCAGCGGCTGAACGTCTGGTTACTGTGCAGGATCGTGCCGTCCTCTTTTGTCACCACCAATGCGCAGGGTGCTTCTTCGAACAGCATCCGCGGATCGGGCAGCGACGGCAGATCAATCGACATTTTCGCCCATCCACGGCGACAGGAAGCTGTCCATGGCTTCGGAGCAGGCATTTGGCGCGCTCATGTGCGGACAATGGCCGACGTTAGCCACCAGGCTGAGCGTGCTGTTGGGAAGCACGGCGTGCAAGTACTCGCCGACGGCGATGGGGGCGATGAGGTCGTCGGTGGATTGCAGGATCAGGGTAGGCGTGGTCAGCCCCGCGATGTCCTGGCGGTTGTCGGACAGGAACGTCACTCGCGCAAATTGCCTGGCGATTTCGGGTTCGGTGCGGCAGAAGCTGTTGGTCAGCTCTTCGCCCAGTGCCGGTTGCCCTGGGGCGCCCATGATGACGGGAGCCATGTTGCTGGACCAGCCAAGGTAGTTACTGTCGAGGGTGTCGAGCAACGAGTGGATGTCCTCGAGTTTGAAGCCGCCCACGTAGTCGTCGCAATCGATGTAGCACGGAGAAGGGCCAACCATGACATGGGCTGCGATTTTCCCCGGGGACTGGCGGTCAGCCAGAGCACCGATCATGCTGCTGACAGAGTGGCCGACTATGATCACCGGCCCGCTGCCGTACTGATCGATGATCTCACCCAGATCCTCGGCGTACCCGGCCAGTGAGTTGTATTTTTCCGGGTCATAGGCGTTGAGGTCCGACTGGCCCGCACCGACCAGGTCATACAGGACAACCTTGAAGCGATTGGTGAAATGGTCGACGAGATAACGCCACATGGTCTGGTCGCAGCCAAAGCCGTGGGAAAAGATCAGTGTTGAAGGGCCATCACCCATCACCGTTACGTTATTGCGATGTTGAAGATCCATGGGTGTAATCCGGGCGGGGCAAAGGTATTTTTGGTGTCTTTGGCAGTGTAGGTAGTCAGAGGTATCCGGTCACGCATTAATACAGGGAACGGCCCTGGCGACCGCTGGGCAGGGGCGCTCGGGTCTCCAAACCGGAGCGAACTCACCTGTTTTCGAAGCCGTCCAGGTCAAAAATTATATCAGCGCAGGCTCCACGACACGCCGACATACGCCGCCAGACCCTCGCCCGGCGTGGACCGTGCCGCGTCCAGTCCATTGTCGTCATAGCCCGGCGTGACGGTGGCGGCGTAGTGCTTGTCAGTCAGGTTGCGCACATCCAGCCAGGTCTGCCAGTCGCCCTTGGGCGCGTTGTAGCCCAGGGTTGCGCCGAACAGCGCGTATGGATCGGTGTAATAGCTGTTGGCGTAATCAACCGCCACCTTGGACACCCATTGTGTATTGAGCGCGGCGAAGAAGCCCTGGGGACAGTCATAGCGCAGTTCGCCCTGGTAATAGTGCATCGGCAGGCCGGGCAGGCGGTTGTCGCCGAAGCGGTCGTCGTCGCGGTAGTGGAAGTCGCTGAAGGTATAGCTCTGGCGCAGGCTCAGCTGGCCGCCGTCGTCCCGCGACCAAAGGTTGCTCTGCAGGCTGGCTTCCACGCCCTGGTGCACGGTGGGGCTGGCGTTGAGTTCGTAGGGCGTGGTGGCGTTGGCATCTGGCAACACCGAGAGCAGTTCGTGGCGCACCTGGGCGTAGTACCAGGCCAGGCTCCATTGCCCCATCGTGCTGTCGCCGCGGCCGCCGATTTCCAGGGTGGTCGCGGTCTGGTTTTGCAACTTTATCGGATCGCGCTGGGCGCCCGTGGCGGCGCCGCTGCCTGCCGGGAAGCGGATGCTGGAGCTGTAGATCAGCGACCAGGGGTGTGGCGCCTCGACCGAGCGGCTGAGATTGCCGAACAACTGCAGGTCGGGTGTCAGTTGGTAGCGCAGGCCCAGGCGGGGGGCGTAGTCCCAGTCGTTCAGGCTGGTCTTGCCGCCGCCTTGGGGGTAGGTCACGGCGCTTTCGCGGCGGGTGTAGATGGCGGCGAGGCCGGTGGTCAACCATAGGTCGTCGGCGATCTCCAGGTCATTGCCCACATGCAAGACGGTGTCCGAACCCTGATAAGTAAAGTTGCGCATGTGCGTGCCCGGCGCGTAGCCGGCGGTGTTGCCGGTGGGGATGCGCACCCGTTCGCTGGCGCCGGCATTGGGAAGGTGCTTGGTCACTCGCAGACCCACAGTGCTATGGCTTTGCAGGCCCCAGAGGGTGTCGCGACGCTTATAGTCGAAGGTGCCGCTGACATCCGTGTAGGCGACCTTTAAACGGTTGGGCCCCTCGCGCAAGTCCATGGGATAGTCGTGGTAGACCAGGCCGGCCTGGAGGCTCGAATCGTCGTCGATGTAGTAGGTGGTCTTGTTGCCGATGAAAGTGCTGCCCGGCTGCTCACGGCTGTCGTCGCGCGATACGTAGGCGGGGTTGGCGGCCCGTGGGTCATGCTCGATGGAATGCTTGGTGACGCGCCCGGCGAGGTCGTTGTCGGTCTGGCGATAGCGCAGGTAGAAGCGCGTTTCCAGGTTCGGGTTGAAGCGATAACCGAAGTTGGCGATGACCCCCTGGCTCTCGCTGGCCGTGTGGTCCTGGTAGCCGTCTGCCCGCGCGTCGGTCGTGGACACGTAGTAGTCGAAGTCGCCCAGCACCTGCCCCGAACTGACTTGGCGCTGCTGATAACCGCGGCTGCCCATGGCGTAGCGCACCTGCAACAGTGGTGCGTCGTAGCCGGTATGGCTGATGTAGTCGATGGCCCCGCCCAGGGCCAGGGCGCCTCTGTCGAAACCGTTGGCGCCGCGCAGCACTTCCACGTGGTCGAGCCACAACGGCTCGAGCAACTCATAGGGCGTGCCACCCGGGCCGGTCAGCGGCAGGCCGTCGAGCATGGCGTACAAACCCGAGGCATGGGCACCCGGCGCGCGGTTGATCCCCGAGCCGCGGATCGAGATCTTGACCCCTTCGTTGCCCGCGGACTGGGCATAGACCCCCGGTTGATAAGCCAGTACATCCTGATTGCTCGCTACGCGGCCCTGCAGGGGGCGGCGCAGATCGACCACATTGGTGCCGCCGGGCACTTCGGCCAGCCGGGCCCTGGCGTCCTCGATCGACGCGTCTTCACCGCTCTGGCCCTCAGCCTGAATCAGCACTTGTCCCAGTTCCAGGCCTTGGGTCTCGGCCATGGCCGGACAGGCAAGGGCCAGCCCCAGCAGCGCAGCGGGCAAGGTTTTGGGCGAGGGCATTGAGGGAACTCCAGACGGACAGGAACGGGCAGTGAAGAACTGCGACGTAGAGAAGAACGAAGGAAACACATGGCAATTTTGTTTTCTGAGTCGGTAACGCCATCGCCAGGTGGCTTTTTTCGCTAGCCAGTCGTGCGTCGTTAGTCGAATGCGACCCCAATAAAGGGGCCGCTGCCGGTCAGTCGACATTGATGCCGGCTGTCAGTCCGCATTCGCGAGCAGGCTCGCTCCCACATTGCATCTCTGCCGAACGCAGGCGTTGCGCAGGGGGGGCGCGGCAAGGATGCAGTGGTACCTACCCTACAGCCATGTAGTCACCACCCGCCGATCCAGTTCCTCCCAATCCGCCATGCCCAATACCCGCATGGTGTTCAACCCGCGCAAATAACCGCGCAACTGATTGGCGGTGGCCCGCGCAAGCTCCGGCTCGGGCGCTTCTTCGCACATCAGGACCGTTTCGTATTCGATCAGGTACTCGGCAACCCGGTCACGGAAGTCGGGTAACACGGCGTCGCGGATCAGGTCAAAAGTTCTCAAGGAAAGATCCTCTTCAAGCTTGTCCAGTCATTATGAGTGTGCATCCGTCTGCGCGACGCACAACTATTGCTAGAAGTAATAGTGATCATCAAGAAACGCAAGTTCTGCTTTGTCGGCAATAGTTGGAAAATCGCCTTCATCGAACACGCAGCTCAAGAATTCGCGTGATGAAGACATTACTTTCAGGATGAGATCGATGCGCCCTTTATTTGTGCCTGCCATGGCCTTTGTCTTGTTGATCGCCGGTTGTGCCTCTGTGCCGAACGATCCGACCCTGACCTTGCAGACCAGCAAGACCCCAGCCCAATACGCCGACTGCGTCGTGCCGAAATTGCAGGGCAGCGCGTTGAACCCGACGGTTTTGCAGACACAGCGTAGTTACCGGATCGTGGTGCCCAGCAAAGTTTCGGCGGACAACGTGCTGGAAGCCTACAAGGCGGGGAAGGGCGGCAAGGTGTTCATCTACGAACGGCATTTCCTGGCCGCGAACTTCCTGCCTTCGAGTTTTCAACGCGCCGCGCAGGAATGCATCTGAACCCCGGCCCGTAAAGGTTTTTCACAGAGCTCCTTTGGTTGGCCGCAACCAACCAATTTTTCGCCCCGCAGCCCATTTGGATGCGGGGCTTTTTTTTGATTCTTCACTGGATGGGAGGTCACTTTATTTTCAGCTTGGGCCGCAGCCCACTGATTCTGAATTAATCTGCAATTCGACCACCACTCCCTACCGAAGAGGCTAGCTTCTACTGCATCATGGGGGACACTCTAATGGCGCGAATTGGATGGGTGATGCTGGTTGTGCTGGCTGCACTACTATCGCTGGAGTGTGGCCAGGCCTTTGCGGACGGGCAGAGTTTGCTCATGGCGTGCAAAATGGTCAGGCAGAAGAACCCCACTGACTATAACGCCTTGGAGAGCGGGCTGTGCATTGGACTGATCCAGGGAGTTCGCCAGACTCTGGTGGCATACGCAGACCTTCTACCGAAAGAACATCGCGTCTGTGTTCCACGGTCAGTAAACAATGAACAGAGCGTCGGAGTCGTTGTTAATTATCTGGAGGCCCACCCCAACCAGTTATACCTGCCAGAGACGGCACTGGCGATTCAGGCACACCGAGAGGCTTACGCCTGCAAATGATCCTGCAGTCGCGACTTTATCGTCGCGTCAGTCGACCGCTATACCCCTGTCCTTATTTGAGCTCAACGGAAGCGACACGACGAATGTCGTTCCTGCGTTACGTTCTGAAGACACCTCGATGCGGCCACCGTGAGCGCCAACTATCTGATCGGCAATGAACAGGCCCAGACCCAAGCTGGAGTAGGGCCCATGTTCAATCGATGCTTGAGGTGAATAGCGTCCCATCGGGTTGAAAATAAACGGCAGTACCTCTTCAGGTATGGGGCTGCCGCTATTGTGCACACTGAACAAAAGTGTGTCGGCAGAGACTTCCAGTGTAACGGTCACGGGTTCATTGCCATCACCGTGCTGGACGGCGTTATTGATCAAATTGGAAAAGACCTGCTCCAGGCGATCGCCATCGAAATGACCTGTGGCGTGCCCGACCGAATTCAAGTGGATGTCGGTCTCGGGGTAGACAGTGCGGGATTCGTCGACAATTCTTTCGCACAGGGGGCCGACGTCTGTTTCAACCTGTTTTACCGGTATGCCGGGGCCGACCTGAGATCGGGTGAAATCCAGCAGGTCGCCGACTATCTGGCTGGCCCTCTTCACGCTTGAATAGATTCGTGACGCGATTTTTGTGGGCCGCGGACCTAAATCGTCCGTGCGCAGTAATACGTCCGCGCCCAGGAGTATTGCGCTCAATGGCGTGCGCAAGTCATGCCCCAAAATGCCGAGGAAAACATTGCGTGAGGCCTGCACAGCCTTCGAGTAGCTGTTGATCGATTCGGCGAGCGCCTGATCGATGGCCTCATTGAATCGGATCATGTCTTCGACGTGGAGCGGTGTCCCGGCCTTCATCTGGTTCATCCAGTGATTGATCACGCTTGCGCGTAGTGCCTGGAACTCTGCAACCAATTGGTCGATGGTGAATCCCGACATCAGGCGGGTAATCGCATGGGATTTGGCGGCGGTCAGTTCCTCCGAAGCGTCATGACCTTGCGATTTTTCTATCTGTTGTTGGGCCGATTGCTCAGTCCGTAAATCAGCGGCGATGGTTCGAAGCATCAATTCGGCATGGTCACGAAGCGCCTCCGTGTCGAGAGGCTTGCCAGGCGTGTCCATCGTTCGAGCAAAATTCTCCCATTGCTGGACAATGGGTTCGATATTTTCGAGGATGAATCCCGATAAACGCATAGCGGTCCGGACCTGAACGTTGAACCGTGCAGGGCGCCGGTTCGGTGACTCAGTAAAGCATCAATCACCCATGGACGGGCAAACTCCTTGGATGTGTGGCAGGCGCCGGTTGGGGTGGTCTGATTTGCACAGAGGGGATTGCAGCGCTCACGCCCGCGCGCCGGACGGAACGTCAGCACGTCATCAATGACTTCCCCGCCATTCAAACGTAATCTTGCCAACTCGCTTACCCCGATAAGAAAAACAACAGGAGTCATTGATGCAACCGATCCGTCTCGGTCTGGTGGGCTACGGCAAGATTGCCCAGGATCAACACGTCCCCGCGATCAACGCCAACCCCGCGTTTGAGCTGGTGTCTGTCGCAACGCAAGGGCAGCCCTGCGCCGGGGTAGAGAACTTCGGGTCCCTGAGCGAGCTGCTCGAAAAGGGTCCGCCCGTCGATGCGATTGCGTTTTGCACGCCGCCCCAAGGACGATTTGCCCTGGTGCAACAAGCGCTGGCCGCTGGCAAACACGTGCTGGTAGAAAAGCCGCCGTGCGCCACCTTGGGTGAAGCGATGGCATTGGTCGATCAGGCCGGGGCACGAGGTGTCAGCGCTTTGTTCGCCTGGCATTCACGCTACGCGCCCGGCATCGAAGCCGCCCGTGACTGGCTGGCCAGCCGCACCCCGCAAAGCGTACGGATCGACTGGAAGGAAGATGTGCGCAAGTGGCACCCTGGCCAGGCATGGATCTGGCAACCCGCAGGCCTGGGCGTTTTCGATCCCGGCATCAATGCCTTGTCGATTGCTACCCATCTGCTGGCGCTGCCGCTGTTTGTCGAGTCTGCCGAACTGCGGGTCCCCAGTAACTGCCAGTCACCTATTGCCGCTTCCATCAAGATGTCTGACGCGCGCCATCTCGATGTGTGCGTGGAGTTTGATTTCGACCACGGTCATGATGAATTGTGGAGCATCGAGATTCGCTGCGCCGAAGGCACCCTGCGCCTGGACAACGGTGGCGCGCTGTTGAGTATTGACGGCGTGCGCCAGGCCGTATCGGAGGAGGGCGAATACGCGGCGGTGTATCGGCATTTTCAACAGCTGATCGGCGACAACGCCAGTGACCTGGACCTGCAGCCGTTGCGACTGGTCGCCGACAGCTTCTTTGTCGGCAGTCGGACGTCGGTTGCGCCGTTTTATGATTAGGTTTGTGGTGAAAAGGAACCGCAGTTGAACGAACAGACATTGTCCATGCGCCTGGAGCGCGTGGCGGCGCATGTGCCAGCCGGCTCGCGCCTGGCCGATATAGGCTCGGATCACGGCTACCTGCCGGTGGCCTTGATGCGCCGCGGCGCCATCGTGGCGGCGGTGGCCGGCGAGGTGGCCTTGACGCCGTTCCGCTCGGCCGAACGCACCGTGCGCGAGAATGGCCTGGACCAGCGGATCAGCGTGCGCCTGGCCAGCGGCCTGGCGGCGATCGAACCGGGAGACGGGATCACGGCGATCAGCATCTGTGGCATGGGCGGCGAGACGATCCGTGACATCCTGGACGGCGGCAAGGCGCGGCTGAGCGGCGAGGAACGTCTGATCCTGCAGCCCAACGGCGGCGAGCAGCCCCTGCGCCAATGGCTGATGGACAATGGCTACCGCATCCTCTGCGAAGAATTGTTGCGGGAAAACCGCTTCTACTACGAAATCATCGTCGCCGAGCGCGCCGGGCCGGTGATGTACACCGCCGAGGAGTTGTACTTCGGCCCGCTGCAGATGCAGGCACGCACCCCGGCGTTCCTGCTCAAGTGGCAGCGCATACTGCGCCACAAGCAGCAGACCCTGACCCACTTCGCCCGGGCGCGGCAGGCCGTGCCCGAAGAGAAGGTGCAGGAGATCGCCCGGCAGGCCCGGTGGATCACCGAGTTGCTGGCTTGAGCCCGGCCTGGGGTTGATCCGAAAGGTCGCCGAAAACCAACTTAAGCTGCTCGCTCCAGTGCATCCAGCAAATCGACAAACTGCACCGATAGCTTATGGCGCGGTGCCAAATGGATGAGGGGTACGGATTTTTCGTGGGACTCACGCATTTTGATTGAGCTACTCAGATAAACCGGTAGCACGGGAAGACCCTCTGCGAGCATTTCGTCTACGAGTGTCTGGTGCAAGCCGGTGCGTGCGACAAATTGATTAACCACCACTCCCTCGACCTGCAGCGATTCATTGTGATCCATGCGCAGGTCTTCTATTTGAGCGATGACGCTATTCAAGGCCTGCCGGGAAAAGCTGTCGCAATCATAGGGGATCAGCAAACGATCAGCGGCGACCAGGGCGCTGAAGGTAAAGAAATTCAGCGAGGGAGGGGTGTCGATATAGATGCGCTCGTAATCTTCGGAAAGCTCCACCAGCAACCTGCGCAGCTTGTTGATCTTGAACTTGCTCTCAAGTTTTGACTGCAGATCCAGAAGATCAGGACTGGCGGTCACCAGATGGAGGTTCTCGTAAGCAGTCGCGGTTATGGCCACTCGACACTTCCTGTTGGCAAAGCCTCCAGACAGTGTCTGTCTGAAGAAGTCGGCAATGCCCGTGGGAATGTCGTCTTTGAGCAGGCCCGTGAGGTAGTGAGTCGAATTCGCTTGAGGGTCGAGATCAACCAGTAATGTTCGGTAGCCTTGCGCTGCACTCACAGCGGCAAGATTGCAGGCGATGCTGGATTTTCCAACACCACCTTTTTGATTGAAGACGACACGACGCATGAGGGCTGTTCAATCCGTGAAGGAGGCCTGAAGCCAAGGTTATGAAACCGATTGATTTCAATATATGACTAACAGATTTCAGTTTTAAGACAGCCCCTCTCATCAGCGTTTGTGCAGCGCCCCCCGCTGCCTATACAAGACCGACGAACGACAGGATAACCAGCACGATCACCACTGCCCCAACGATGTAGATAATATTGTTCATAAAACGTACCTCTCTATTTCGACAGGATGTAGAACACCAAGGTGTCTAAACAAATGACACCTTGGCGCTGCGTTCCGTTCCGCAAACCGATTTCCGGGCGAAGTCGTTGAAACCCAAGGCGCTGAAGGAATGGAAAGCAAAATACGGTTCCGAAAAAATGGAGTCCTGGCTGGCCAGGTGAATTTGATCTGAGTACAAAGGGCCCCTCAAGGGCCCTTTTTACTGCGTGGATTATTCAACGCTGGTGTTTACCTGATCACTGATAAGTTGAGCCAGTATGCGTACCGGTTCGGTAAAGCTTTGCCGAGCCCTATGCACGAGCCCGATGTCACGATGGAAGGTGTGCTGTCCAAGGTCGAGCGCTCGTACACCTGTGGGCCATTCCTGATGCGTTGCTGTCTGCGGCACCAGCGCTACACCAACGCCATTTTCCACCAGCTTGATGATGGCCTCCAGTTCATCCAGCTCGCACACCTCACGCAAGGTGAAATGCATCTGGCGCAGGAAGCGGTCGACTTGCCTGCCCCCGAAGGATGATCGGTCGTACCGAATGAAAGGTTGGCTGGAAAGCAGCTTTGACCAATCGTCTCCCGGCACTTCTCGCGGAACGATCAGACGGTAAGGCTCAAGCGCCAAGGTTGTCCAACGCAGATCGCTTTGAAGCGAGAAGGGCGGGCGAATAATTGCCGCCATGTCTATTTCGCCGGCATCCACGAGGTTGACCAACTCCATCGATAGCCCTGGGATTACTCGTGTGCGGCACTGCGGGCATTGTTGGTGAAACTTGGCCAGGGCGTCCGGTAAAAAGGAGCGTTGGACGGAAGCGATTGCACCAATGTTCACCAGAATGCTCGCGGGAAGTCCGACCGTGGTAGAGCCCAGATTGTCGTAGAGGCGAAGCAGCTCTTGAGCCTGTAGAAGTATCTGATGGCCCATCCTGTTGAGGTGGGCCGAGCGTCCTTTCCTGTCGAATATTTCGAAGCCAAGCTCGGCCTCCAGGCGCTGAATCTGTGCGCTCACGGCGGCCTGGGTGAGACCGATCCTGTTCCCGGCAGCAGCGAAAGTGCCTTCACGGGCTACAGCAATGAGTGTCTTGAGTTCTTTGATCATTCACAAATATTAATTGTATTTCTAAGAAATTTATATTGATTTTATTGTTTGGTTTGCCGCTCTACGATGTGGCTATCCCCCGACGACAGCCCCAACCTCTGAGCCGACGTCGGTGGGGCGGCGGATCTTGAAGCGTCGCGAAAACCAACGGGCAGCATTCATACGGCCCGTTCTTCACCAATAAAAATACTGTCATTGGAGTTCTGATGAGCCTCTCGCCTTTCCACCTCGCAATCCCGGTTTACGACCTCGCTGGCGCACGCACCTTTTACAGTGAAGTGCTTGGCCTGGAAGAAGGTCGTTCCAGCACCCAGTGGGTCGACTTCAACTTTTATGGCCACCAGCTGGTTATTCATGAACATCCAAAAACCGCTGCCCAGGAAAGCGTCCATAGCAATCCGGTTGACGGCCACGACGTACCTGTTCCTCACTTCGGCATCATCCTGGGCTGGGAGCAGTGGGAAGCACTGGCCGAGCGCCTGAAGTCCTTTGGCACTGAGTTTGTGATTGAACCCTACATCCGATTCAAAGGGCAGGTTGGCGAACAAGCCACCATGTTTTTGTTTGATCCTTGCGCAAATGCCCTGGAATTCAAGGCCTTCAAGGATATGAGCCAGCTCTTCGCAAAATAAGAAACGGGTTGGCACAACAGCGTTGTGCCATTTGAACTCAAGTGAGCTGGAAGCTCATGACTCTAGCAACTGCCAATTAACGCAGTCCTTTCATTCCAACAAGAAGGCTAGACATGAAACGTATTCCCTTGGTGTGGCAAATCATTGCCGGGCTGTTGCTTGGCGTGCTTGTCGGTTGGTATTTCAATACTCATCCGCAGTATCAATCGTGGGTCAGTGCGCAAGTCCTGAAACCGCTCGGCGACATCTTTATCAAGATGATGAAGATGGTGGTTGTTCCGATCGTGTTCTGTTGCATGATCCTGGGCATCGCAGGAGGCGGAGATAACAAGTCATTTGGTCGTATGGGCATAAAGTCGTTGGGATATTTTTTTGCGATCACCGGCCTGGCGATTGTGATGGGTCTTTGTTTCGCGAATATCTTCGAGCCTGGCACAGGCACTGATATTTCCGGCATTACGCATAGCGCTGCGTCCATCACGATGGAACCTTCGAAGGGCGCTCTCGTGATTGTGCAGAACATCGTCCCGGACAACGTCTTTGTGGCAATGTCCGAAGCCAAGCTGCTGTCGGTGCTGTTCTTCGCCGTGTTGTTCGGCATGGCATTGAACTCGCTTCCCAAGGAGAAGAGCGCGCCAGTGGTCGCTATGGTTCAGGGTGTTTCTGATGCGATGTTCAAAGTGGTTTCTATTGTCATGGCTTATGCTCCGATAGGTGTATTTGGCATGATTGGCGCCACCGTTGCGACCTTTGGATTTGCCTCGCTATTGCCCCTGCTCAAGTTGATTGGTGTGGTTTATCTGGCCCTGATTGTCTTCGCATTGGTGGTGCTCGGGGGGATCTGCTATCTGATCGGCGAAAACATTTTCAAGCTGATCAAGTATTTCCGGAATGAGTTGATTCTTGCATTTTCGAGTGCAGCATCCGCAGCGGTCATGCCGCAGTTGATGAGCAAGTTGGAGAGCTACGGTGTCCCGCGGCGGATCGTCAGTTTTGTGGTGCCGGTGGGTTATGCATTCAATCTGGATGGTGCATCGATTTTTCTGGGCGTGGCGACGATCTTTGTCGCTCAGCTTTATGGAATCGATCTTTCGCTGTCTCAGCAGATTTTGCTGGTAGTGACGATGGTGCTGACTTCCAAAGGTGCTGCCGGGGTACCTGGATTTGCCATCATTATCTTGTCAGCTACGTTGGCCTCTGCCGGTCTTCCATTGGAGGGGGTTGCACTGATCGCGGGCATCTTCAGGATTATCGATAGCGGTACCACCACATTGAACGTGTTGGGGAATGCCATCGCACCGTTGGTTATCGCCAAATGGGAGAGGGCGGCCCTTGAGCCTTCACGAGTCCATCCGGTAGCGCAAAAAGCATAGCAATCCACGAGAAGGCGTCCGACAGGAAACGCTAACGGCTCAGTCAGTTCATCAGGTGTGGGTGAGAGCAGGAGAAATGCCTGGTGGTGAAACTGGGCGCTGAGGTCTGCGACTTGTCGGAAGATATGCGCACGGTGCTGGAAGAGGGCACCGCGCTGATCATCCAGCGGATCACGCGTTGTGTTGAGCAGGGCATGGCCGATGGTTCTATCTCTAAGGCCCAGGACGCGCTGACATTATCCGAATCGTTGTACCAGCTATGGCTTGGCGCCTCGCTGTTGGTCAAGGTCAAGAAGACCACGGCTCCCTTTGAAACTGCACTGGTCACAAGTAAACGCCTGCTGGCCTAGAGGCGTTTTTTTTAACCGACTTACTAGACGACTGGTCTAATAGTAGAGGTATTCAGCATGATTGATAACAGTCATAACACCGATCTTTTCTCGCCCGCGCAGATGGGCGCCTTGCAACTGGCTAATCGTATCGTCATGGCTCCGGTGGCGCGCAGCCGGATGGCAGAAGATGGGGTGCCTAATGAACTGCACGCTGACCATCGCGCCCCGGTGGTTCCCCTTGCCCGACAGTGATCATCGCCCCTGCAATGCCGCTAGACCCAATGGTCATTGGTACATCATTTCAATCAGGAGTACATCATGAGCAATCCAACTTACGTCCAGGAATACAACGCGATCGTCGACGTGCTTAGCCAGTACAACGAAGGTGGTGCCAAAGCTGACAGCGCGTTGATGAAGCCCGCGTTCAGCCAGCAGGCCACCATGTTTGGCGTCGATGGCGACAAACTCGTCGGCGGCGCGATTCAGAACCTGTACGACGTCATCGACAACTCCTTCCGTCCGTCCCCCGAAGCCCAAGCCGCGATCGTTCGCATCGACATCGTGGGTACTGCCGCCAGTGCTCGGGTCGATACCGACAACGTTTCGGGATTTCGTTTCACCGACTTCTTCAACCTCCTGAAGGTAGAAGGCAAGTGGACGATCGTCAGCAAGATTTACCACACCCACCCGAGCGCTTAATCCCTTAAATGCATTTGGCGAGGTGCGTTGTACCTCGTCCTCACTGAAAGGAGAGACCCATGTCAAAGAACATCAAGGCAGTACAGTTCGAAGGTTGAGTGTCCAACGATCCCGGTTGAGTCCAAGGCCGAAAAGCATCCCTCAAGTTTGGGTAAAGTTGCCTTCGTGTGTCTTGTGTTCACTTCACGCGATGTTCACTGATGCAAGCGGCTCCCGTGATGCCGCGTGTGCAGCAAGGAAAGCAAGTACAGCTGCCACGCCCAGCAAAGTGGCGCTCAACTCGAAGGTCGCTCGATAGCCAATCGAGTCAAACACCAACCCGCCAACGGTTGCGCCCGATGCAATGGCCAGTTGGATGATCGCCACCATCAAGCCGCCTCCCGCTTCAGCGGCGTCTGGCAACGTTCGGGCCAGCCATGTCCACCATCCCACGGGCGCAGCGGTGGCAACCAGTCCCCAGAGGCCAAGCAGGACAGTGGTGGTAACTGCCGAGCTACCGAATGAAACAAGCGCCAGTGCAATCGCCGCCATCAAGATCGGGATGACGATGAGGGTTCGATGCAGGCCATTTTTCAGGAACGCTTCAATCAGGAATGTTCCAGCGAGACCCGCCAAGCCGAGGACGAGCAACATCAGCGACAGCGTGGAAACACTGACGTGGGTCACCGTTTCAAGGAAAGGGCGCAGATAGGTAAACAGCATGAACTGACCCATGAAGAAGACACTGACCGCCACCATGCCTAACGCGACGGGCAGGCTTTTCATCAACCTGAAGACATTCCCGGTGCTTGGAGCGCTGTGCGACTTGATCGCTGGAAGGCTGAAAAAAAGCCAGACACAGGCGATAACCGCGACCGGAATGACGCACAGGAACGCCCCGCGCCAGCCGATCAAGGCGCCGAGAAAACTGCCTAATGGCGCAGCAATCACGGTTGCCAAAGCGTTGCCGCCGTTGACGATTGCCATTGCGCGAGTGATCTGGTCATCAGGCACCAGGCGCATGGCGGTTGCCGCCGACAATGACCAGAAGCCACCAATCGCAATACCAATCAGCGCGCGGCCGATCATGAACACCCAGTAGTTCGGTGCGAATGCGACCACTGTTCCGGAAAGGATCATCAACAGTGTCAGTGAAAGGAGCAGCGGTTTGCGCTCAACCCGCCTGGCCACCGTTGCGATCAGAAGACTGGTGAACAAGGCAAACAGCCCCGAAATGGAGATTCCCTGGCCGGCTTGCCCCTCGGTGATATGCAGGTCTGCGGCAATCGGTGTCAGCAGGCTGACGGGCATAAACTCCGATGCCACCAGCACGAAGGCGGCGAGCGACATGGCAAATACGGCGCCCCATGATTTGTGAGGCGTCGGGAGGAGGTGATCAGTCATTGTTTCAATCCTGTATTGCGCGAAGCGTCGCAGCCCCGGAACGAGGCCACGAGTGAAACGGTGCCTGGCCTGGGCGCCGTTCAGGCTACTTCAGGTTGCTTTTGAAGAACGTCGCCAACTTGGCGAATGGGATGAGGTTGACCCGGTCATAAAGATCCACGTGCCCGGCATCTGGAATGATGAGCAGCTCTTTAGGCTCGGCGGCTCGCTCGTAGGCATCCTCACTGAACTCGCGTGAGTGTGCCTGGTCGCCGGCAATGAACAGCAGTGGGCGCGGGGAGATGGTCTCGATGTCATTGAACGGATAGAAGTTCATGAACTTCACGTTGCTGGTCTGCGTCGGCATGGTGGTTGTCTGCGCCGATGCGCCAGCCGGAGTGACTTCGCCGCGCGGCGTGCGATAGAAATCGTAGAACTCGTTACCCACGGCGTTGCCGGTCAGTTTGAGCGGCGTGCCACCGGTGTAGCGGATTTCCCCGCCCTGGAACTCTGCATGGCGCTGCTGGCTCGCTTCGCGAATGATCTGCTGGCGTTGTTCGGCCGTTACGCCCTGCTTGAGGCCGTTACGATTGGCCGCGCCCATGTCGTACATGCTGACGGTGGCGATGGCTTTCATGCGCGGATCAATCTTCGCCGCACTGATCGCGAAGCTGCCACTGCCGCAGATGCCAAGGACGCCGATTCGCTCACGGTCGACAATCGGCAGAGTGCCGAGAAAGTCCACAGCGGCACTGAAGTCTTCCGCGTAGATATCTGGCGAGACTGCATGGCGAGGGGTGCCCTCGCTTTCGCCCCAGAAGGACAGATCCAGGGACAGTGTGACAAATCCCTGTTCGGCCATTTTGGTGGCGTACAAGTTTGCGCTCTGCTCCTTCACCGCCCCCATGGGATGGCCAACGATGATGGCGGCGCTCCTGGATTCAGGATCGAGGTCTTTTTGTTTGAACAGGTTGCCCGCCACCTTCATACCGTATTGGTTCTTGAAAGTGACCTTTTCTACGGTCACCTTGTCGCTTTTGTAGAAGTTGTCCGCACCGTTCGACATATCGGCTCCCATTGAAGAAAAAGAGGTAACGAGAAGCCCCATGGCAAGCAAAATTCCTTTCACTGGATTTTCCTTTCGATTGAATAGTTGTGGGCTGGAGTTTTTGTACAAGCGTTCTGTCAGCCAGGGTGGGGGGGGCGATCACACAGCGATACTTGACGTCATGGAGTTGCCTCAATGGGTTTGTCGAATAACATTCTCCGGTTCTTCCCAGACTCCCTGTAGTGCATTGCACTGGATTATTTGCCTGATCCTATGAGTCTCGTTTTTTTTGCAGGACGGTCGTGTGCTGCCGGGTTAGAGTTCAGCGAAGAGGTGCAAGACGAACATGACGATCAAACACGACTCTGCTTCTCAACGGGCATCGCCACAGGAAACGCTAGCGCGGATCATCGGCGCGCAGGTCTCCAAACCAGGTGATTACGCAACGCCCATTACGGGCCTCGGTTTTTTCAGACGCGAACATCCATCACCGCCCGTGGTCTGCATGGTCGAGCCAAGTATCATTCTCGTCGCCCGGGGGGAGAAACAGCTCTGGGTAGGTGGCGTAGGCTACCCGTATGACACTTCGCGATTTCTGATCACCTCCCTGGACTTGCCTGCCAATTCAGAAGTGCTGGCGGCCAGCCCGGAACAGCCATGCCTGGGGCTGACGTTGAAGCTCGACCTGCGCATGCTGGCTGAGCTGATAGCGCAGAGTGACCTGCCGCCAACCCGTGATCGTGCAGTTGCGAAGGGGGTAGGAATTGGTGTGGTGACCCCTGCAATGCTGGCGTCATTCGAGCGCTTACTGGCTCTGCTCGATGAGCCGGAGTCCATCCCTGTGCTTGCCCCACTGATACAGCGCGAGATTCACTACCGTCTCTTGCAGAGTGATCAGGCGGGCCGGCTTCGACAAATAACCTCTGTCGATGGCCAAGGTTATCGGATCGCCAAAGCCATCGATTGGTTGAAGTTGAATTACACCTCGGCACTTCGCGTCGATGAACTTGCGGCCCGGGTGCAGATGAGTACTCCGACCTTTCACCATCACTTCAGGCAACTCACCGCAATGAGCCCCTTGCAATACCAGAAATGGCTGCGCCTGAACGAGGCGAGGCGGTTGATGCTCAACGAACACCAGGGCGTATCCAGTGCGGCTTTCAACGTTGGATATGAAAGCCCGTCCCAGTTCAGTCGTGAATACAGCCGTCTGTTTGGGGTTGCTCCCAAACGGGATATTGCCGTGTTGCGTGGCCACGCCAAATAGTGGATGTTGGTAAGTCAACCAAATGTACCCAGGTGTACATTTAAGGGTCATCAGAGTACATTCGGCTTACGCATTTTGAACAAAGGTAAGTCGAGATGTCCCAGTTAGGGAAGGTACGTGGCAAGGCCCCGGATACAGGTTGGCGCGGGTCGCCCGAGGGGTGGCTGGAGGCCGCCTATGATGCTTTGAAGGAGTCGGGTATCGATGCCGTTCGGGTCATGCCGCTGGCCAAGCGCCTTGGCTTGTCACGAACCAGCTTCTACTGGTTCTTTGAAGATCGCGAACAGTTGCTTGCCGCCTTGCTGACCCGCTGGCGAGACACCAATACCGGTGGACTGATCCGGCAGTGCGAAAGCTATGCGGAAAGCATTTCCGAGGCGATCCTGAATGTCTTCGAATGTTGGCTCAATCCACAACTTTTCGACTCGCAATTCGAGTTCGCAGTCCGCAGCTGGGCACTTCAGTCAAATGAGGTGGCGGCAGAAGTCGCTGTTGTCGACGAGCAACGGATGAGCGCTTTGGCCAGCATGTTCAAGCGCTTCGGCTATGACAGCCATGGCGCTGATGCACGGGCCCGAACGATTTATCTGACCCAGATTGGCTACATCACCATGAACACCAGTGAGGAAATCACCGTGCGTTTCGAACGTATCCCTCATTACGTGAGTATTTTTACCGGGAAGGTTCCTAAACAGCGCGAGCTGGATCGGTTTTACGGGAAGTTCGGTTACGCCGAGACAGAACCCGGGTTGTTCGTCCCTTTGACGGACACCTTTGAGGAGTCGGCGAAATGACCCATCAGACCCTGGGTGTCATCGGAGGAACGGGCTGGTTAGGTGGATCGATCGCAACAGCAGTGCTGGCCAAAGCATTGTTCCCAGCGGATCATCTGCTCATATCGAACCGGTCCGGCAGCCACCCGCTGGCGCAGCAGGGCGCTCACCTGGTCACGGATAACCAGGCATTGGTGGATCGCAGCGACCTGGTCATTCTTGCAGTACGACCTGAGCATTTCGCCAGCCTGGACATCGATGCCACCGGCAAGACCCTCATATCTCTGATGGCCGGCATTTCGGCGCAGGCTATTGCTGCGCAGACGTCGGCATCGGCAGTGGTGCGGGCGATGCCCAATGCGGCCGTGGAAATAGAGCAGTCCTTTACGCCCTGGTATTGTTTTGGAGAGATCGATGCCGCGACGAAGAGCCTCGTGCAGCGTTTATTCGAATGCGTCGGCACTGCAGCCGAGGTTCAGGAAGAAGGCAGCATCGATTATCTGTCTGCTCTCTCGGGCACCGGCCCTGCCTTTCCTGCCTTGTTAATGACGGCGCTGGCCAATCAGGCGATTGTTGCCGGGATCCCTGCCGATATAGCGCAACTCGCCGCGAAGAATGTCGTGGTCAATAGCAGTCAGTTACTGGCCAGCCGCGATGCTCAGGAGATGATCGATACCTTGCTTGCCTACCGTGGTGTGACGACCGCCGCTTTGCAAGCGATGACCCATGGGCATTTTGAAGAGCAGATCGGCCAGGCGTTGGAAGCGGGGGCCGCCGTTGCCCGTAAAGGGCTTCAATCCTGACAAACCGCAACCCCCTCCCGTGAGGGGGCTGTGCAGCCGAGGTACTCCAGCGTCTCAGATGTCTTTCAGAAGCCGCAGCGCATCGTAGATGGCGGCATGGGTATTGCGCGCCGAGACGGCATCCCCGATTCGGAACAATTGAAAACGGCCTTCCGGGTGGGTGACGAGGTTCTGGGTTTTTCCAGCGATCAGATTGTGCTGCTCGACCGCGCCGCCATTGCTCGAATGGGGACGCAGATCGAAGTACAAATCGTCCAGGGGCAGGGTGCCATGGTTGATCACGACCTGATCGACCACTCTCTGCTTGTTCACCCGGCCATAATCGCTGCCGAAGCTGACCATCAGCCGACCGTCGCGCTTCTCTACGGACTCGACCCGATACGTCACGGTGAAGGTCACGTCCAGGTCTTGCAGGCTGCGCATATAAGGCACCAGGTTCATCGCCATCACCTCCGGCGAAAAGGCCCGATCAGGTGTAACGATCTCCAGCGTTGCGCCACTGTTGGCGATGACTTCCGCAGCCTGCAACGCCGCATGGTCGCCGGCGTCGTCGAAGATCAGCACGTTCTTGCCGGGCTTGACGTCGCCAGAAATAATGTCCCAGGTTGATACCACCAGCTCATTGCCCTGTTTGAGCACCTCGGTGTGGGGCAAGCCGCCGGTGGCAACGATCACCACATCCGGATTTTCAGCCAGCACCGTGTCGGCCTCGGCCCAGGTGTTGAAGTGGAATTTCACCCCGAGGCGTTCGCATTGCACCATGCGCCAGTCGATGATGCTGATCATCTCGCGGCGGCGCTCGCTCAGAGACGTCAATCGAATCTGCCCGCCGGGCTGGTCAGCGGCTTCGAACACCGTTACCTCATGGCCACGTTCACCGGCGACGCGTGCGGCTTCCAGGCCTGCCGGACCGGTTCCGATCACAACCACTTTGCGCCTGGCAGGCGCCTTGGGGATTTCGTGGGGCATGGTGGTTTCGCGCCCGGTCGCGGCATTGTGGATGCAATACGCCGCGCCGCCCTGATAGATGCGGTCCAGGCAGTAGTTTGCCCCCACACACGGGCGGATCTCTTCTTCACGCTTTTCGATGATCTTGCGCACGATGTGCGGGTCGGTCATGTGCGCGCGAGTCATGCCGACCATGTCGATCTTGCCGGAGGCGATGGCATGCCGCGCGGTGGCGACGTCGGGAATCTTGGCGGCGTGGAAGGTCGGGAAGCCGGTCGCCGCGCGGATTTCACCGGCGAAATCCAGGTGAGGAGAGTTGCGCATGCCCTGGATTGGAATCACATCGGTCAGGCCTGCATCGGTGTCGATGTGCCCGCGCACCACGTTAAGGAAATCAACCAGGCCGCTGTCCTTGAGCCTGTGCGAAATCGCGATACCTTCCTCTGCCCCGAATCCACCTGGCAGATCCTCATCCCCGGTGTAGCGCACACCCAGCAGAAAGTTCTCACCGCATTGTTTGCGGATGCCTCGCAAAATATCGAAGGTAAAACGCAACCGATTGTCCAGGGAGCCGCCGTAGGGGCCCTCTAGATCGTTGGTCAGCGGTGACCAGAATTGATCCATCAAATGGCCGTAGGCCTGGAGCTCCAGACCGTCGAGGCCCGCAGCTTTCATGCGCTCGGCGGCATCGACGTAGTCTTTGATGATCCGGTCGATATCCCACTCTTCCATCTTCTTGGGGAAGGATCGGTGCGACGCCTCGCGACGATGAGACGGCGATACCACAGGCAGCCAGTCGGCTTTGTCCCAGCGGGTGCGGCGACCCAGATGGGTCAGCTGAATCATCACGGCAGCGCCATGTTCATGGCACTCATCAGTCAGATCCTTCATCCATCCGACCACTTCGTCCTTGTAAGCCAGGATGTTGTTGAACACTGGCGGGCTGTCGCGTGACACCGCGGCGGAGCCTGCGGTCATGGTCAATGCCACGCCTGCCTTGGCACGCTCGACGTGATAGGCCCGATAAAGCTCCTTCGGCATGCCGTCGACCGGGTAAGCCGGTTCGTGCGAGGTGGTCATGATGCGATTTCGTAGCGTCAGGTTCTTGATTTTATAGGGTTGCAGCAAGGGATCGCTGGACATGTGTTGCGCTCCTCGAACAGAACGGCAGGCTTGGTTTTGACATGACAGTATGTCGAATGTTCATGTGTGTCAACGACTGCGACACAGGTGTACATTTTGCTTGCGTCAGCAAAAAACCAGGATTAACATCCGTCAAAACATGCGCCCGTGCAGCGCAACCGGAACATGACATGAGTTGCGCCAGAAGGCGGAGGAGGGCCGAACTATCCGACTATGCGAAGGAATTTTTTCGCATGGCTGAACGTCGTCTGGAAATAAGGTAAATCCCTTGTGATAGCGCTCTCATTGGCTGCCACATCGAGCAAGTTTGATTCTTCTGCTGCCCTGCCAATAACCACTAAAACAGTACGCGGAGATGCACCATGATCAGTCACACGTTATCCGGTAAAAATTTTGTCGGCTGGCTCGCGGCGGCGGCGATGGCCACCTGCAGTCTGGTTGCGCACGCCGAAGACCCTGCGCCTATCCGTATCGGCTGGGTGAATTGGTCGGACACTGAAATCGCTGGAAAGCTGGCAAATACCGCACTGCAAGATCATCTGAAGCAACCGGTCAAATTGGTTCTGGCGGACATTGGTATCCAGTTTCAAGCGCTGGCCAACGGCAACATCGATCTGATCCCGATGGTGTGGCTGCCGAGTACCCACAAGGCGTTCTACGACAAGTACCGCGACAAGCTGGAAGATCTCGGCGTACTTTATGAAGGGCGGATCGGCATGGCTGTGCCTACTTCCATACCTGTCAGCGAGATCGCCAGTGTCGAAGATCTCAACAAGCCAGAGGTGAGGGAAAAACTCGGCGGCAAGATCCTGACGTCCGAAGTCGGTAACGGCCAATACAAGCTGACGGAAAAGGCAATCAAGGAATACAAGCTCGAAGGCTACAAGATGGTCGCCTCCTCTGAATCTGGAATGTTGAGCGAGCTGGATCGTAATCTGAAGCGCGACAAATGGTCTTTGGTGAACGCCTGGAGCCCGCACTGGATGTTCTCGAAGTGGCCACTGCGCTATCTGGATGATCCGAAGAAAATCTTCGGTGGCGCCGAGCAAATCCATGCGGTTGCCCGCAAAGGTTTTAGCGCCGAGCATGCGGACGTTGCCCGATTCTTCGCCAACTTCAAAATTCCTCAAGCTGACCTTGAAAAACTGATGTTCGCTGCGCGTGAAAGCTCGGCGGACAAGGTGGTCGCTGAATATTACGCAGCCAACAAGCCACGCTTCGAAGCCATGTTTGGCAGTCAAACCGCATCCGCTACCGCGGGTCAGTAATGGCCATGGCTGTTCGTAGCCATTTGCAGCCTGGCGCCCTGTAGGAGCCGGCTTGCTGGCGATGGACTCAACCGTGCCCTGCAGCAGCGCTGTTTTACAGGTACCGCAAACCCTTCGGCTGCGTCAGCATTGATGACGTGAGTAATCAAGTGCAGGCGCAGGGAGGGCCGCGACAGGCGCAGTGCGGCTAATCTGGGAAAGATGCGTAATTGTGAAAACGCCGCCGCGAAAATCCAAGGGTTGACCAGACATTCGGCAAGTCAGAACCGCAGCTTTAAAAGCGGGTAAATGCTTCCCTTGCGCAGAAGTGAGCAGGATGCAAACGTCCTGCTTCGCCAATCCAAAGGCATCTATCAGTGACGCATGTTCAGCGTGATGTTCAGTGCTCAATACCGGCTTCGGGGCCCAGAAGAACCCAACGTTGGGGGTGGCTGGCGCCTATAGCGCAGCCATGATCATCACCAGGTTCACGTGCTGCATCAGCTCCGTGATCGCCGCCAGGCTGCCTGTATGCATAAGCGCCAGCAGCATCACATGAAGTGATGCCGATGCCACGTAATCCAGAAGATCCATGTCCTGGGTAAGGCTCTGCGCAATGCCCATCGCTGTAATCGTTGTCGATGTGGCAACTGCGCTGGCCGCTAACGCCGTCATCACCATCGCGGGCGCTGCCAATACAGCCATGGAAAGCGTCACTGCCGGGTCCAGCGCCATGGATCACCTCGTTTCTCGATTCCACCCATTTACCTTCAAATGCAAGGCCTGAGCCAATGGCTGCGCCGCAGAGTCTATTCGTGGTGCGGCTCACCAAGGAAAGTCAGCGAGCCGAACAAGCTCTGCTTGTCCACCGGCGCACCTTTGGGCATCGGCAGCGTGGCTTGGGCGGCGATGATATTCAGGCCTTCGTTGCGTACCTTGATCCGGGCGCGGCCGTCCTTGTCGGTCTTGGCGCTGATTTCATGGGGGGCACTGCGGTAGTCGCCATAGAGCTCAATCTCGGCCGCAGGCCTGCCGTCAACCAGCACCTGCACTTGCAGTTCCTTGCCAGCGCCGATCTTCAGCGGGTCGCTCTGAGGGATGATCGCCAGGCGCAACATGTCCAGCTTTGGCAGGCGCGCGCCTTGCTGATAGATCGCCAGGCTGTACTTGAAACTGTGGGTCGAGGCGATGGCGTTCGGCACCTGGGTATGGTCTTGATTGACCCAGCGCTTGTCCGGGGTCTGCGACCAGGGGCCGTTGTCCAGTAACACCGCCATGACCGCCGGTGGACGCAGCGGTTGCAGGCGGGCGTGGTCGGCCAGGCGCTGGACACCCACGGGGATCATTTTGCCGGTCACATCAAAGGCCCACCCGCCTTTGATCTTCTCGGCCTTGAAGGGGCCGTCTTCGGCGCCATGGCCGTACACCACCTCGATGTTGCCACGGCGTTCTTCGGTCCACAGGCCGTGGGCGCCGGCCTGGGTGGTCATGACGAGCGCCAGTGCGGCGGCGATGTTCAGTGACGATTGCATGGTGAGTCCTTTCGATCAGAGGTTGAGGGTCAGGCTGACGCTGAGGTTGCGCGGATCGCCCGGCGTGACCCAGGCGCTGTTGTAGGAGCGTTCGTAGTACTTGCGATTGAACAGGTTGTTGAGGTTCAGCCCGACCGTGATTTCCTCGCTGGCTTTGTAATGGCCGAGCAGGTCGACGGTGCTGTACGCGGGGAGGGTGAAATCGCTGCCGGTCTGGCCCGAGCGCTCGCCCACGTAGCTCACGGCGCCGCCGATATCCGAGCCCCGCAGCGCGCCGTTCTGGAACTCGTGCACGGCCATCAGGCTGCCGCTGTTCCGGGCGATGCCGAGCAGGTCGCTGCCTTTGGCGATGGTCGCGTCGCCCTTGGTCACTTCGGCATCGATATAGGCGTAGGCGCCGATGACACGCAGGGCATCGCTGACCTGGCCGCTGAACTGCAAGTCCAGTCCCTGGCTGCGGGCTTTGCCTGCGGCCACGCTGTCGCCCAGGGCGTCGGTGGTGATGACGTTTTCCTTGTCGATGTGGAACAGGGCGATGGTCGCCCCGATGCGGCTGTCAAAGAGGTCGAGTTTCAGGCCGCTCTCATAACCCAGGCCCTTTTCAGGCTTGTACACCTGGCCCTGGGTGCCGACGGTGTTGGGCTTGAACGAGGTGGAGGCGTTGGCGAACACGCCGACCTGCGGCGTCAGTTGATAGAGCAGGCCGATGCGTGGCGTGGCGACGTCCTTTTCCTGGCTGTTGACGAGGCCGGTGGTGCGGTTCAGCGAGGTCTGCTCGACGCGCTCCAGACGCACGCCGATCAGCCCACGCAGGCGTTCGGTAAACGTGATCTGGTCCTGGAGGTTGAGGGCGTAGCTCTCAGTGTGCTCGTGGAAATCGTTGGCACGGGTCAGGGCCGGCTTGGGCTGACCGTACACCGGGTTATAAATGTCCAGGCCATAGCTCAGCAGCGTGGCACTCTGGGGATACTTCTGGCTGTTGCGGTAGTTCTCGTATTCCAGCCCCGTTAGCGTCTGATGTTGCCAACCGCCGAGCTCGAAGTTTGCGTGCAGCTCGGCCTGGGTGATGCTGTCGTTCCACTCGAAATCACGCTCGCGGTAGAAACGGCTGATGGTCGTGCCGACCAGGGCTTGGGGCTCCGAGCTCGCGCCCTTGAGCGTGCCTTGGGTGTAGTGGTTGGCCAGGCGCAGCTTCCAGTCTTCGCTCAGGTAGTGCTCCAGCGCCAGGTCGATGGTCTGGTTGTCGTTGCGGATCTGGCCATCGTTGGGCTCGCCGACGAAGGTCGAGCGCTTGACCGACCCCAGTTCACCATTGACCGCAGGAATGCCCCGGTCGAACACCGATTCGGTGCGGGAAACCTCGGTGTCCAGCATCAGCCGGGTATCCGGCGAAATCTGCCAGCTGAGCAACGGGCTGACGATGCGTCGTTCGCTGTCGACGTGGTCGCGGAAGCTGCCGTTATCCTCGACCGCCAGGTTGACCCGCGCCAACACATTGCCCTCGCTGTCGAGCGGGGCGTTGACGTCCAGATTGCTGCGATAGCGATCCCAGGTGCCAGCGCTCAAATTCAGGGTGCTGAAGGCTTCGGGCTGTGGGCGTTTGGTGACGATGTTGACCAGGCCACCGGGGTCGCCGCGACCGTAGAGACTGGCGGCCGGTCCCTTGAGTACTTCGATGCGCTCGATGCTGGAAGTGTCCGGCGAGCTGTAGCTGCCACGGTTGATGGCGAAGCCGTTCTTGTACAACTCGCCCGTGGTGAAGCCACGCACGCTGTAGTTGAGGAAGGTCAGGCCGCCGAAGTTGTTCTGGCGCGCTACGCCACCGGCGAAATCCAGGGCGCGGTCGATGCGGGAGGTATTGAGGTCCTGGATCACCTGGGCGGGCACGACGTCGATGCTCTGCGGGGTGTCACGGATATCCTTATCGGTGCGGGTGGCCGTGGCCGAGCGGGTGGCGCGATAGCCGTGCACGGGGCCATCGGCGCGTTCCTCGGCAAATGAATCGGTGATCGAGAGCTCGTCCAGTACCAGGGTTTCTGCCGCTGATAGCGGTGGTTCGAATAGCGCGAGTGTGAGTCCTGCCAGCAGCGGCGCGTAGTGCTTCAAAATGGGGTCTCCGTTGATTATGTAATAACATAACATTATTCAATCGGGAGACACTACTGTTGTCGCAGGATTGCGTCGGCCGCCTGATCCGCTTCGCCCCGTCCTACGGAGGCTTGCCAAGCGGGCGGCCAAGACTTGAGAATGGTGGCCGCCGCTGGCCTGTAGCGGCAGACTCGCCACTTTCAAGATCGATAAAGGAATAAATCGAATGAGCGACGATCACGCGCCGGACTTCACCAAGCCCCCTCAAGGCATGGTGCCGTTCCCCAGCGTCGAAGACGTTTTCGTGGCTGATCAAATGGAGTTGGCCAAACATCTGCACCCATTGTTCAGCATCGATATCAGCACGTTGAACCCGCAATGGTCGGGCGTGCTGCACATGCTCAGCCCGCTGGAGCCGTATGAGTCTCTCGTAGGCGAATTGACTGAATGGGACGGGTATCACGGCGACCTGTTGAAAACGAACTGGATCGGATTCAGTGTCGAACAAGGACGCTATCGACTTTGCGGTGACCCGCGATACTTCTTTCTTCATGAAGGCAACGCGGATCTGGCCGATCCTCATCCAGGCGCCAGAGCCGATCTGGAGCGACATTACGCCGAACAGGATATCGCCTTCGCCGCCGCGTCTGACTGGTTCCAAAGCAGCGGGATTCTGGCCCGCCTGGATTGGGATGCCCATCATCCCGTGGAGTTTGTGCAGCAGTTGGGCGGTGATGTCGACGGCGGGGCGAACTGGGTGGAAACGGTTGAGTTCCCCATGCACATCGTTGAACTTGACGCCGACCGGGGTGACTCGAACGTCTATCCCTTGAGCCCGGCCGGTAACCGTTTCTTCCACGTGGCGAGCGTACCGGGCTGGCATTACCGAACCGCTGGCGCAGACCTTATCGTAATGTTTTATGAACCTGTCGAGGGGTTGGTATTGTTCACATTCGATTACAGCTGAAGATCGTAAATCAGACGCAAGTGTCTTTTTGTAATCCAGCGGGAGATGAAGGTGCAGAACGAGAGTTTGTCGGGTTTGTACCAGCAAATCGAAAAAGCTATCGCTGCTATGCGAGACAAACTCGTGGCCTCTGACGAGGACGTAGTGGCTGATTTCATGAGGCGCTACGAATTGGTCTTGGCATTATTCGGTACTGGTTCAGAGCAGAAGCTGGAGGCGAACTTGAAGGGACTGTTAAATTGCTCGAGAGGCTATCTGGAAACCTCCAGTCATTATGATCAGAAGTTTCTTGGTGAAATGTGTGCGACGGAAAGACTGATCGAAGACTTGCTGAAGAACAGATAAATGCGAATTCGCGCGTACGGTCCGACCTATAAGCACGGGGCACGCGTGCGGCTGCCACATCGACGGCAGTCATCCTCATCGCAAAACGGGTAGCGAATTTTTCAAAATATCGGTATCGCGTGTCGGTATTTCAAGATTTGGAGCGCCAATGCCGCCCATCACCACGCGCCTGCTGGCGCTGTCTGTTCTTTGCCTGACGCTCGAAGTGCCAGCGCAGAACAACGCTTGCCCGGCTGGCGAGAAACAACTGTGCCTGGACGGCTGCATCTGCCTGCCAGACCTGGGGCCGCTGCTCGGCCCGCTGCCTGATGGCCTCTACCAGATCGCGGCACCTGCCCTGGCGCTGTGGCTGACCCAAGCCCGCGCTGAAGCCGCCAACGCCGGCACCCAACCCATTCCACCGCACATTCGTGAGCAACTGCTGCGCTGGTACGACCCCGGCGTCCTCGATGCTGCGCGCTACAAAGTCAGCGACAACGGCCAATTCAGCGCCGCCACTGCCATGCTGCAAAACCCCGATGTCGGTGCCGTGACGCTGATCGATATCATCCTGTTCCGGGATGCTCAAACCGCAGAACAGGACATCACACTCTGGGCTCACGAACTCAAGCATGTGCAGCAGTATCAGGAATGGGGGGTGGAAGGATTTGCCCGGCGCTATACACAGGATTTCAATGCTGTGGAGGCGCCGGCTTATGCCATCCAGGTCGAGGTCAGGCGGTGGGTGCGGGAAGGGAGTGACTGATTGCCGCAGCGCGGTAATTCATCAAGCTGGGAAACGAGTAGCCGCAGCGGGCGCATGACCTCCCAGTACTAAAGGAGGTGCCAATGAAAGCTAAAGGACCATTCCAGTCTGGCGTCATAGGTTTAGGGTAAATCCCATGATCGAAAGATACTGGCTGCGATGGCCCATCCACCTCTGCATCTTAAAACACTGTTCGCCTGAACACTTGATGCAGCAACGTCCCCCGCTGAACTTCGTCAACGATGACAACCAGACGAGCCTCACAGCCTGCGATATGAGTAGAAGACCTCACCTGATTTCCGGGTTTGCAGAATAAGAGAGAATTTATCATGAGCAGCACCTTCTTCATTCCATCCGTGAACATGATGGGCATTGGCAGTCTCGACGAAGCGATGCTCGCCATCCGCAAATATGGTTTCCGTAAAGCCTTGATCGTCACTGATGCCGGCCTGGCCAAAGCCGGCGTGGCCGCCAAGGTAGCCAGCCTCCTGGCCCAGCAGGACATCAACTCCACCCTGTTTGATGGCGCCAAACCGAATCCGACGGTCAGTAATGTCGAAAAAGGCCTTGAGCTGCTTGGTCGCAGTGACTGTGATTTCATTATTTCCCTGGGCGGCGGTTCACCCCATGACTGTGCCAAGGGCATTGCCCTGTGCGCCGCCAACGGCGGGCACATCAGTGATTACGAAGGCGTGGATCAGTCCGCCAAACCACAGATGCCGTTGATCGCGATCAATACCACCGCTGGCACGGCGAGTGAAATGACCCGTTTTTGCATCATTACCGACGAAGTCCGGCACGTGAAAATGGCCATCGTCGACCGTAACGTCACCCCACTGTTGTCGGTCAACGATCCTTCGCTGATGGCAGGCATGCCCAAAGGCCTGACCGCCGCCACCGGCATGGACGCGTTGACCCACGCCATCGAAGCCTACGTGTCGACTGCGGCAACGCCGATCACCGATGCCTGTGCACTCAAGGCCGTGGAATTGATCTCGGCCAACCTGCGCACTGCCGTTGCCCAGGGTGACGACATGAGCGCCCGGGAAAACATGGCCTACGCGCAATTTCTTGCGGGCATGGCGTTCAACAATGCTTCGCTGGGCTACGTCCACGCCATGGCGCACCAACTGGGTGGCTTCTACGACCTACCCCACGGTGTCTGTAATGCGATCCTGCTGCCGCATGTCGCCAGCTTCAACGCCAGCGTATGCCCGGCCCGGTTTAAAGACATCGCCAACGCAATGGGAGTCGACACTCAGCAGCTGGATGCGGAACAGGGCGCCGCCGCGGCCATCACCGCCATCCGTAAACTGTCTTCGGATGTCGGTATTCCCAGCGGCCTCGCGGAACTGGGCGCCAAGGCCGACGATATCCCGATCCTGGCAACCAATGCCATGAAGGATGCCTGCGGTTTTACCAATCCGCGTCCTGCCAATCAGGACGAGATCGAGCAGATTTTCCATACCGCGATGTAACCGATGTGAAGTAACGCCAGCCAGATCAAAAGCCCCGCCTTCGGTTGAAGTGCGGGGCTTTTTTTTGGTTCTTCACGGAATCCCGGGAAACACAGAAACAAAAACGCCGATTTGATTGATGATGTTCGTGCGAGCAAACACATCTAACAAACCGGCGTTCTTATGCGCGATATTAATACTTTCCTTCCTTGTTGGGAGGGCTTTTCTGTCGTCACGATCAAGCCCGATGGTGACGCGCTACAGATCGACATGATTCCCCACAGCATCAGATTCCCTTCCTGTGGTGGCCGTCAATAACAATGTCCTGGGCCAGCTCAATACTCCCGATGGGCAACTGCGCTACAAGGACGCCGACTGGGGCGTCGGCTTCAATATCGGACTGCTCTATAAACCTCAATGAGCGGACCAAGCTTGGCCTGGCCTATACGAGCAAGACCAAACTCGAATTTGAAGATCAGGCTGAACTCAAGAATATCTCCAATCCAGTGCTGAGGCTGGGACTGAACCAGCTCGATGCGCAAGGCTTGAGCCTAGACATGACGGTGCCGCAAACGGTGTTGGCCAGCGTGTCTTACCAACTCGATCCGCAATGGACATTACTGAGCAGCGTAGGCTGGCAGGACTGGAGCGAGTTCGGCAAGATCGGGGTGGAGGTAGACACCGATGCACTGGGCAACCAGCATACGAGGATGTTCGATAACACGAATTTCCCATGGATCGAAAGCATGTCGACCGAGATTCCAACCATCGGGGACATGTTGCGTGGGGCGGGTTACTACACCGCGTACAAAGGCAAATGGCATCTGACCAAGGAGTTCGAGACCGCCAACCAGCTCGACACTCCGACCAAAATTTTCACCAAGGAAATGGAGGCCTACGGCTTCTCCGACTACTTCGGTATCGGCGACATCATCGCCCATACCCAGGGCGGCTACCTCCATGACGGCATCATTACCGCCATGGGCAGCAGCTGGCTGCGCGGTAAGGGGCGCGAACTGGCGGCGCAAGGCAAGCCGTGGTTCCTCGCGGTCAACCTGGTGAACCCGCACGATGTGATGTACTACGACACCGATGGGCCGGGCACCGTGATCCAGGCAAAGCGCGGCATCATGCAGGTGGCGCGCGATCCGCTCGATCCGCTGTATGACCAACAGTGGGACTTCAAACTTGCACCCAATCATTCGCAGCCGCTTGACGCTCCGGGCCGCCCACCTGCCCACCGTGATTTCCTGCGCTCGCATGACGCTCTGGTGGGTTCCATACCGAGCGAAGAAGCGCGTTGGCGTCGGCGGCACAACTACTACTTGAATTGCCTGCGCGACGTCGACCGCAATATCGCTGCGCTACTTGCTGAACTTGACGCTTCGGGGCTGAGCGAGCGCACGATCATTGTTCTCACCGCGGACCACGGCGATATGGACGGCGCACATCAGCTTCACGCCAAAGGCGCGGTGGCGTACCGAGAGCAGAATAACGTTCCACTGCTCATCGTCCACCCGGCCTTCACGGGCGGCAAGGAGTGCCGGGCCGTCACCTCGCACGTCGACATCGCAACGACGCTGGTCGGCCTGACCGGCACGCCGTCTGACAAGCGGGCGGCTATCGTCAAAGGACTCCCCGGCAAGGATCTGTCCGGCTTGCTGGCAGCTCCGGAAAAGGCCGAGTTCAACGCCGTCAGGGAGGGTGCGCTGTTCAACTACAACATGTTTGCCTACATGGATGGAGACTTCCTCAACAAGGCCATGGAGTACATGCAACAGGGAGGCAAACAGGACCAGCTCAAGAGTGCCGGCATCGTCCCGGACATGAAAAAGCGCGGGGCAGTGCGCTCGGTCTACGATGGACGCTACGTGTTCGCCCGCTATTTCTCGCCCAAGGAGCACAATCAGCCGACATCCCTGGAAGATATTTACCGGTTCAACGACGTCGAGTTGTACGACCTGCAAGACGACCCGCTCGAGATGAACAACTTGGCAACAAGTGGCAAGCAGAATCGCGAACTCGTGATGGCCATGAACGAGAAGCTCAATCGGCTCATTGAAACAGAGGTCGGCGAGGACCGTGGACAGATGCTCCCCGGCGGCATCGACGCGGGATGGGAAGTGACGGCGCAGACGATGGCGCCTTGAGGTCCTTGATTGTCGCGTAGCCCGCCACTTCGCTGTGAGCGGAGGATCTGGCGCCGACGGGGGGCGAAGATCTGGCTGCAAACCCTGCGTCAGAAGTTGCACCCCTCATGCAGAAGCGATTCTTCTGCATGAGGGGTAGGCACGCCAACGAGTCTCGGTGTGATGTTGTTTTATCTGATGAAAGCTTGCAGATCACTGATCAGCTTGTCGATCGCCTGTTTGAAATCCTTGGTGGTGATCTTCTGGCTGGCATTTTCCAGGGTGCTGCCAAAGACTTTGCGCACGACTTTGGCCACGGTCTGGTTGGTGCTGGCGTCGATAAACTCGGCCTCGATGAACAGAGTGGTGTCCTGATCGCGATGGCCACTGACAGCGGAAACACTCCCCACGACGGCGGCAACCGGCACCACTTCGTACCACTTCATGCCTTCGTTTTCGGCATTCACGCCGGTAATCGCTGCGCGCATGATCAAGGTTTTCGAACCGGCGGGTGATGATTTTGCGTTGGTCACAACCTTGTACTTCTGCCCCAGCACACCTTTGACTTTGCTGGTCATGTAGCTCTGCAACTCGTCCAGGGTTTGCCGGTTGACCCGCTCGTTCGGCTGTGGCGCCGGGTAGAGTTCCAACCGGTTGAATACCACGGTGTCGTAGGCGTCGGGTTTCCAGGACGGGCTCACCCAACGCATGGCGGTCTCGCCACTGGTGGTGGTGACTTGCTGCAAGTTGTTGTAGCTGGACAGGAAGCCGGAATACTGCTCACGCTCGGTGACCTTCGAGGTGCAACCGCCCAGTAGCAGGCTGGTTAGCGCAGCGCCAATAAACAGTTTTCGGGACAGGTTCATAGGGGGTGTGCTCCATGGATCAAGTCGTTTTTCTGGAGGCAGGGCATTGGAAGCGCCCGGGCATATTTTCGGTCACGGCTTGAATCCAGGCATTGCCGAACTGACCGGAAGTTCGCATGCCCGACGTGGATTTGGTCTGGTCCACCGCCATGTTGCGGAGCCAGACCATCGCCCGGCTGAGATTGATGTCGGTGCCTTGTTTAGAGCATAGGTGGCAGGGGCGGGAATGCGCCAGAATTCGCTCATGGGCACGGTAAAAGTCAGGTTGTCTTGCTGAACGGCGCTGCTGTCATACGCTACACCGATGAAGATATGCCCTATGGATCAAGAGAGTTTGGGCTGCGCGATTGCAATGGCTACTACCTCGCGTTCACACAGATCTCGACAGGTAGCAAAAACGTCGGTTGAACTTTTCTGCTTTACTCATTATGGCCCGGCACGCTGAATTGTCGGGCAGGGCAGGGTGCCAAACCCTCGATCGCTTTCCACAGCATGCATAACGACTCTGTAATGAATTGCCATTAGGCTGAATTTCCAGCAAATTCAATGGCTCACAAAAGGATGTGGTTTAACAGGGGATTGAGGTCGCATGTATAGAGTGGGGACAGGCTATACCAATGTGTTGGTGAATACGCTCTCGGCTGAAGGCCTGGACGTGGTGAATTTATCCCGGGAAGCCGGGCTGGATATGATGCTGCTGGGGCAGCAGCACGCCTTCTACAAACGAGGTGTCATTTACCGTCTTTGGGAATTGGCAGCGCAGGCATCTGGCGATTCGAATATTGGTCTGAAAGCCTACGGGCATGTACATCCGGCTTACTTCCAGATCGTGGGATACACGATGATGTCCAGCTTGAATCTGAAGCGGGCGCTCGAACGCCTTGTGCGTTTCAGCCCATTGATCAGTTCTGGACTCAGCCTGTTTCTGGGGCGAGAAGGGCCCAATTATCGACTGGCCGGGCTGGATCACCAATGCGACTCGGTCAAACCACGGCAGTACACCGATGCCGGACTCGCGTCGCTGCTGGGATTCTGCAGTTGGCTGACCGGTGGCAAATTACCGCAACCGTTAAGCGTGGAGTTCACCTATTCCGAACCTGAAGACACCTCTGAGCATCAGCGCCTGTTCGGCAGCGAGCTGCGGTTCGGGGCGGCCTATGACAGCATCCTGTTCGATGGCGAGGAGCTTCTGCGTCCGTTGAGCATGGCCAACGAGGCGTTGGCGGTACTCCATGACAGTTTTGCCGAGGCGCAGTTGGACCTGTTGTACGGCTTCACCACGGTGTGCAGGATTCGTGCACTGATCACCGAGCGCCTGAGTCAGGGGCAAGGGCAGTGTGATATGGAGTCGATAGCCACCGCACTGAACATCAGCAAGCGAACCTTGCAACGGGCGCTCGAGAAGGATGGTGCCCAGTTCAAGGACGTGCTGAACGATGTGCGTCGCCAGTTGGCCGACTTCTACCTGCGTCATTCCCATTTCAATATGAAGCACGTGACTCACCGGCTCGGGTTTCACGACCACAGCAGTTTCCATAAAGCGTGCATCCGCTGGTTTGGCATGACGCCCGGTCAGTATCGAGTCCACGAATCCCTGCTGAAGGTCAGGCAAGCCCAGTCCCGTCCAGCAGGCCAGTCGTCAGTGACAGAGGTCGGTCCACTCACCGCCTTTGCTCGGCCACCATTAGCAACGATTGCGGCACGGAGCTTTGCGGGTGCTGCGGCTCCTGCAGGCCGGCCAGTCGAAAGCCGGCCATGTCCAGTGCATTGAGCCAACTGGACAAGGTGCGCAAGTACCAGGGCATGGGTTGCCACTGGCCGTTGAACCCGGCGAAGGTTTCTTCGCGCCAACCGTCCTGATAATCGCCCGCGGCGGCGGTCCATGGGTGCAGCGTCTGGATTACCAGCGCGCCGCCGGGGGCGAGCAGGGCGTTCATGGCGGTGAGCAGGGGGATGATGTCCTGGTGCAGCAGGGCGAAGTTGGCGCAGATCAGGTCGTAGTCGCTGCCGATGTCCACCTGCGCCTCCATCAAGGCTTCATAGCTCGCCAGATGCACCTGCGAAGAGCCCGCCGCCCGTGCGGCCTCGACCAGCGTCGCATCGCCATCCACACCGACCGCTTCGATGGCCCGTTCCGCCAGCGCCCGCAGCAGCCAGCCCTCACCGCAGCCCAGGTCGAGTACCCGCTCGGGCTGGCGGCCCAGCACCGCCAGCAGGATGGCCTGGTCGGTGACCTTGAGGCGGCTGGCGATGGCGCCGGTGCGCACGGCTTCGATCCAGAGTGGGGCGTTGTGGTGCCAGCTTTGGAGAAGGGTGGATTCGGGGGCGGGCATTTTTGCTGTCCGGGGTAGTTCGGTGGCTGGATGAAAGGATAGGACAAATGCCCGGAGTATGGACCTGTCCTCGGTCATAACGGCGCTGGCGTGTCGACTGTGCATCTCATGGCCCGCTTCGCTGTCGCTCTACTAGTTTTTACACTCCGCCAACACCACTCGGCAGGTATTCGGCGTGCCGCCGGATCGGCCGGCGTAGCGTATGCAATTGTTCAGGGATTTTGTACGAGCGATGTTCAAGGTGGATCCCCAGGCCAGGCCGCCTTCGCCGGCAGTGGGCAGCGCTTTGGCATAGCAGGCTGAGCCTACGCTTGAGGCCGCATAGCGAGCCGTGGATTTGCCTGCACATCCCGCTGTCAGCGCCAGGTTGAGAGCGAGCAGGGAGGGCAGGACCCAGGACGAGCATTGGCGCGCTGTTTTTCCGGTCATGCCGTTTCCCCTGTATCAGGAGGCTAGAGGCGGTTTGTGATCGTGCCCTAATCAGATTAGTCGGTTGCGCCTGCCCGTGGGTCTGTTTTGCACGCTTGGGTTGCGCAGCCAGCCGAAGCAGTTCCACGCCGCTGCTAGAATGCATGTCTGAATCCCGAATCTGGAGAACCAAGATGATCAGCAAGAATACCGACATCGCTGCGATCGAGGCGGCTGTGAAGGGTTGATCAGAGCCGATGGGAGCGTTGACCGGTTGATTTCAGAGGAGACGCAGCATGGACCGATTCACCGGCGGTTGCCTGTGCGGCAACGTGCGATTCGAGGCATCAGGCCGCCCCTATCGGGTCGGCCTTTGTCACTGTCTCGACTGCCGCAAGCATCATGGCGCGCTGTTTCATGCTTCGGCGATATTCCCTGAGGAAGCGGTGACGATCGCTGGCGAAACGCGCGACTATGCCGGACGGTTCTTCTGCCCACGCTGCGGCTCATCGGTCTTCTCCCGTACCGCCGACGAAATCGAAGTGAACCTGGGGTCCCTCGATGCCCCGGACCAACTGACGCCCACCTACGAAAGCTGGATCGTGCGTCGCGAGTCGTGGTTGCCGGTGTTTGCGCTCACCAGGCGCTACGAGCGCGATCGTGATGGCACGGGGCGCTTTGAGGAGTAGGGCGTACGAACGGTGCGCAGCCGATAGCTGGAACTGCAACATCGCCGAAACATTCGGGCCGTATGATCTGCATCAACTGAAACCAGGGAGGCAACAGATGAATCGACCATCAAGGAGCATGCGCAAACTGCTTGACTCCGTCGCTACCAACAATGAGATCGCGGCGCTGGATGTCATGCGTGCCGCTGAGCAACTCAAGGATGAGCTGTTGCGCCAGCGGTTGCTCAATCTGATTCATCAGCTCAATCAGGACGCCTGCGACTTGCGATCGGCACGCGACGACATCCAGGGCGGTGCCATCAAGCTCGCGTGAGCTTTTCTGTAGGAGCGAGCTTGCTCCGGGCGGCGTTCCGACGAAGGCCTCGAGGGCGACGCGTTTATTCAGGATAGGCGCGTTATCGTTGACGTTCTTCGCGAGCAAGCTTGCTCCTACAGGGGATGTGGGTGCAGGACATTACCGAGCATGACGCCGCCTTGCGCCACCAGGCGCCCCAGCGCGAGCACTTCATGCTTGCCGATCGCCTCGTCCGGATTCGCCGAGTCATCCGCGCAATAAAAATCAACGGTGGCTGTCGGGTCGAGACATTCGAAGATATAGCGGCAACGCGCCAGGTGAGAGCTTGAGGTGACAATTCCATAGCGCGAACAGCCTCGTGCCTTGGCAAAGGCGATGATCATCGTCACGTCTTCGACCGTGTTTGAGCTGAGCAGGTCGGCGGCTGTAGCTTTATCGATCGATGCTCCCTGCTCGAGCAGGCATTGGTGCACCAACTCCCGATGTGGCGTGTCGGATTTGTTGAAATGTTCGCCAAATCCGCCAGTCGCCAGGAGGACGACATGGGGGTGCGTTTTCTGCAGTTGGACCGCTCTCTCGATCCTGCCAATGGCAATGGGTGAAAGCTCGCCATCGGCGCTATTGGGGGATGCAAGAATGAATACGAGTTTTTTCATTTCAGCCCATCAATCATTGCTAGCCAAAAATCTTGCACAGGATGTGCTCAACGCAATGCTTCGATTCGGCGCACGTTTAAGCGGCGTCTACCGCGTCCCGGTAATACGCCTTCAGCGTATCGATGAATTCCTCAGCCAGTCGAGTGCGCGTTTGTGCGCTGGGCCAGATCACATAGGTCGGAAAGAGAATATCCGGCCTGAACGGTCTGATCACGATGTCCCGATGCCGATAATCCTTGGCGACCAACGGATGGGCGAGGGTGATGCCCATGCCGAGCGCGACCATCTCGCAGTTGATCGCGCTGTACTGCGCCTCGACAGCCATCACCCGCTCGACGCCTGCCTGCTCGAACAACCCATCCACCAGCGAGCGTGTGCCATCGCCATGACAGAGCGAAATGAACGCTTGCCCTTCGAGGTCGGTGAAGGTGATCTGCGAGCGCTCCGCCAGCGGGTGTGAGCGAGGCAGCACGCACACGGCCGCTATTTCGGCGAGCAACTCGACCTGTTGGCTGTTGACGTCGCCGGGATGCACCACGATGCCGATGTCGCAGAACTGCGATTTGACCCATTGCTCCACGGTGGGCGAGGAGTTCACGTGCAACGACACCGTGAGTTCCGGGCGGGTATCGGTGAAGTGCTTGATCACCCCCGGCAGCACGCTCATGCCGGTCGAGGGCACGGCGGCCACGCGCAAGCGTCCGGTGCCCAGGTTGCGGATGTTCTTCGCCGAATGCTTGAGGCTGTCTAGGCCGACATAGGCGCGTTCCACTTCATGGAAAAACGCCTGGCCCTCCTGGGTCGGGATCAGCCGCACGCCCGCGCGCTTGAACAGGGTCAGCCCGGTGCTCAGTTCCAGCTGTGCGATCAGCCGGCTGACATTGGGCTGGGAGGTGTACAGCACTTCGGCCGCCGCAGTCATGGAGCCCAAGCGCATGACGCTGCGGAATGCTTCTATCTGCCTGAGGTTCATGCCGACCTTCCATATCAAATATGAATAGCTAACCCGGATATTGTGATTTGACCATATGGATAGTGCCTCGCAATACTCCAGACCAGCAACCCATAGCGCACATGAAGATGCGCCATCCCGTGATGTATTCGCCGGGAACATGCAGCGCGCTGCATGGCTTCGATTGACGCCGAAGCAACTGACGCATTGTTCGATCTGCCCCACGCACTTCGGAGATAGTCTGTGAATAACCATAACCCGACCTTGATTACGCCGCCGTTTCGCCCCCTGACCCGCATTGCCACTGCTGTCGCTGTCGCCCTTGTCGGGCTGGGCAGTGGCGCTGCCTTCGCCGAGCCGACGCTGTATGTCGCCGGTGTCGGCGGATCCACCGAACAGATGTATAAGACCAAAGTCATCCCCGCGTTCGAGAAGCAGCACAACGTCAAGGTGGTGTACGTCGCCGGCAACTCCACCGAAACCCTGGCCAAGCTGCAGGCGCAGAAAGGGCGTCAGCAAATCAATGTGGCGATGATGGACGACGGGCCGATGTACCAGGCGCTGCAACTGGGGCTGTGTGAAAAACTCAGCGACGCGCCGGTCTACAAAGACCTCTATCCGCTGGCGCGACTCAGCCCTGAAGCCACCGGGGTCGGGGTGGTCGCCACGGGCATCGGTTACAACGAAGAAGCGTTCAAGAAGCGTGGCTGGGCAGCGCCGGACTCCTGGGAAAACCTCACGGATCCGCGCTACAAGCAACTGCTGGGCATGCCGCCGGTGACCAACACCTACGGCTTGCACACCCTGGTGGAAATGGCCCGCTTGCGCGGCGGTGGCGAAAAGAATATCGACCCCGGCTTCAAGGCGCTCAAAGACGAAATCGGCCCCAACGTCCTGGCCTGGGTGTCGGCACCGGGTGAGATGGACGGCATGATGCAGAACGGCGACGTGGTCATGGCGGTGTATGGCAGCGGTCGTGCGGTGGCGTTGCAGGGCACCGGTTTTCCACTCAAGTTCATCTACCCGAAAGAGGGCGGCATCGCCCTGCAGATCGCCGCCTGCGGCATCACCCCCAACGCGCAGCCCGAGCTGTCGCAGCAATTCATCCAGTACGTGTTGTCGCCTGAAGTGCAGACCATCCAGGCCCGGGAAAACGGCTTCGCCCCGGTCAACCAGACCGTCAAGCTCACGCCGGATATCGCCGCGCGCATGCCCTATGGCCCGGAGAAGGTCAACGCGTTGATCAAGGTCGATTGGGACACGATCAACCAGCAGCGCAGCGAGTGGACGACGCGCTGGAACCGCACGGTCGAACGCTAGCCGCGCACTGGCTCCGATCCTTCCCGACCTCATTCTGGAGACGCAGGCCCGTGCCTGCGTGGCAAGCCCATGGCATTTCTCACCCTTGAAGGCATCGTCAAGACCTATGGCAGTTTCAGGGCCATCGACGGCTTGAACCTGGAAGTCCGGCACGGCGAATTCATCGCCTTGCTCGGGCCTTCCGGCTGCGGCAAGACCACCACCCTGCAATCCATCGCCGGTTTCGTCCAGCCCACCGAAGGGCGCATCGTCCTTGATGGCCGCGACATCACCCACGTGCGTCCCGAGCAGCGCGGCCTGGGCATCGTCTTTCAAAGCTACGCGCTGTTCCCGCACATGACCGTGGCGCAAAACATCAGTTTTGGCCTGGAGATGCGCGGCGTGCCCAAGGCCGAACGCAGCAAGCGCATCGATGAAGCGCTGGGCCTGGTGCGCCTCGACGGCCTGGGCGAGCGGTATCCGAAAGCGCTGTCCGGCGGACAACGGCAGCGGGTCGCGATTGCCCGGGCCCTGGCGATCCGGCCGAACCTGTTGCTGCTCGACGAACCCATGTCCAACCTCGACGCCAAGTTGCGCGAAGAAATGCACATCGAGTTGCGGGCGATTCAGCGCGACCTGGGCATCACAACGATTCTGGTGACCCACGATCAGGTCGAGGCGATGACCATGAGCGACCGCATCGCGGTGATGCAAAAAGGTCGCATCGTGCAGATCGACACCCCTTACGAAGCGTACGAACGCCCGCACTCACCGTTCGCCTCGGCGTTCCTGGGCAAGACCAACGCCTTCGCCGGCGCGGTGCAGACCCGCAACGATCGGTGCTGTCATGTGCAGGTCAAGGACACGATGTTGCACGTGCCCCATGAAGATCGCTCTCTGGGCAACGACGTCAACGTCTACATCCGCCCGGAAAAAATCCGCCTGACCCAGGCAGGCGCGGGCCGTTTGAACGGACGCATCCGCTTGCGGGTGTTTCTTGGAAATCTGTGGTTGATCGCGGTGGAAACCAGCTTCGGCCTGGTACACATGACCCAGCCCAACCTGGGCACGCCACCACCCGATGAAGACAGCGAAATCGGCCTGGACTGGTCCGACGATGACCTGCGCCTGTTGGATCGGGAGGTCGCCCATGGCCAGGTATGATGCCGAACACGTCGGTGCCGCACCCTGGTTGCTGAGCGGCCCGGCGTTGCTGGTGTTCGTCGCGCTGCTGCTGGTGCCGCTGCTGTTGACCGCAGTGCTGTCGCTCAACCTGTTCAGCGACACCGAAGGCGTGTTGCCGGTCTACAGCCTCGGCAATTACCTGGAGGTGTTCAAGGACGACTATTTCCACGAAATCTTCCTGCGCACCGGCGCCATGGCGCTGGCTGTCACGGTGCTCTGTGTGCTGCTCGGGGTCCCGGAGACCATCATCATTGCGCGCATGGCGCCGCGCTGGCGTTCGTTGTTCCTGCTGGTGGTGCTGGGGCCGCTGCTGATCTCGGTGGTGGTGCGCACCCTCGGCTGGGCGATCCTGCTGGGCAACAACGGCCTGATCAACGATGCCTTGCAGGCGTTGGGGATTACCGATCAGCCGGTGAAGATGCTGTTCACCCAGGTCGGGGTGGTCATCGCCCTGACCCATGTGCTGGTGCCGTTCATGGTGATTGCCGTGTGGGCCACCTTGCAGCGCCTGGACCTGCAAGTGGAATGGGCCGGGCTGTCCCTCGGCGCATCGCGCCTGACGGTGTTCCGCCGCATCATCCTGCCGCAGATCATGCCCGGCATTCTCTCCGGCTCGATCATCGTCTTCGCCCTGGCGGCATCAGCCTTCGCGACCCCGGCGATCATCGGTGGCCGACGACTGAAAGTGGTGGCGACGGCGGCCTACGACGAATTCCTCGGCACCCTCAACTGGCCCCTCGGTGCCGCCATCGCGATGCTCCTGCTGGTTGCCAACCTGATCATCATCCTGGGTTGCAGCAAGCTGGCCGAGCGCCGATTCAAGCAAGTCTTCGAGTAAACCGCCATGCACAAGAACGGATTTTTCTCGCTGCTGTTTCATTTGCTGTTCGTCACGTTCATCGTCGCGCCGCTGCTGGTGGTGATGGCGATGGCGTTCACCGACAAGGGTTACCTGTCGCTGCCCACCGACGGCTTGTCGTTGCGCTGGTTCCGGGCACTGCTGGAGAACCAGGAGATGCTCGACGCGTTTTTCCTGTCGCTCAAACTGGGCCTGGTCTCGGCCACCGTCGCCACGTTGCTGGCCGTCCCGGCGGCACTGGCGATCAGCCGTTACGAGTTTCCGGGGCGTGGCGCCCTGACCGGTTTCCTGCTGTCGCCGCTGATGATTCCCTCCGTGGTGCTGGGCATTGCGTTCCTGCGGTTTTTCTCCATGGCGCAGATTGGCGGGTCATTCTGGGCGCTGAGCATTACTCATGTGATCGTGGTGTTGCCCTATGCCTTGCGCCTGACGCTGGCCTCGACCATCGGCCTGGAGCGCGACATCGAACAGGCTGCCCTGTCGCTCGGCGCACGGCGTTGGACCGCCTTTCACCGGGTGGTCCTGCCACGGATCCGCACCGGCGTTATCGGCGGCTGGATGCTGGCCTTCATCCAGAGCTTCGACGAACTGACCATGACCGTGTTCGTCGCCACCCCCGGTACTACGACCTTGCCGGTGGCCATGTACAACCAGATTTCCCAGACCATCGATCCGTTGATCACCGCGGTCTCCACGGTGCTGATCGTCGGCACCCTGCTGTTGATGCTGGTGCTGGATCGCATGGTCGGGCTGGATCGGGTACTGATCGGAGAAGGCAAATGAGCCAGGACAGACTCAAGGTCGTGCAATCGGACGTGATTGTAATCGGCGGCGGACTGGTGGGGACGGCGGTGGCCTATGGCTTGGCCCGCAGCGGAGTCGACACGGTGGTGCTCGATCAGGGCGACGATGCGTTTCGTGCCTCGCGGGGCAATTTCGGCCTGGTCTGGGTCCAGGGCAAAGGCCATGACGTGCCGGATTATGCGCGCTGGACACGCTCCTCGGCGAGTCGCTGGCCGGCGTTCGCGCAAGCACTGATGGCCGACAGCGGGGTCGACGTGCAGCTCAAGCAACCGGGTGGTTTTCACCCGTGCTTCAGCGACGAAGAACTGCTGGAGCGCCAGTCGCGACTGCAGACCTTGCAGGACGCCCTGGGCGATTACCCGTACGAGATGCTGGACGCCGCCGAAGTCAAAGCGCGCCTGCCGCTGATCGGCCCTAAAGTGATCGGCGCCAGCTATACGCCCCAGGACGGCCACGTCAATCCATTGAAGCTGCTGCGGGCTTTGCACACCTCGGCGCAGGCCAAGGGCGCGCAACTGCATGGCAACGTGCAGGTCGATCGCATCGACTGTGCCCCCGGCGAGTTTCGGGTCAAGGCCGGGCAGCGTTGCTTTGTCGCGCCACGGATCGTCCTGGCCGCCGGGCTGGGCAATGCGGCGCTGGCGCGGCAGGTCGGGCTGTATGCCCCGGTGGCGCCCAATCGCGGACAGGTGTTGATCAGCGAGCGGGTCCGACCCTTTCTCGATTACCCGACCCTCAACGTCCGCCAGACCGACGAAGGCACCGTGCAGCTTGGCGATTCGATGGAGGAGGTGGGCTTCGACGACGGCACCTCCACCGAGGTGTTGGCCGCCATCGCCAGGCGCGGTGTGGCGACCTTTCCCTTGCTGCGCGATGTGCGGCTGGTGCGGGCCTGGGGTGCATTGCGGGTGCTGAGCCCGGACGGTTTGCCCATCTACCAGCAATCCGGCGCGCACCCTGGGGCCTTCGTGGTCACCTGCCACAGCGGCGTGACCCTGGCGGCCGCCCATGCCCTGCGCATCGCGCCGTGGATCATGGGCGGGGCGCGACCTGATGAGCTGGAGGTGTTTTCCGGTGATCGTTTTCTAACTGACAAGGTGTTTTCACATGCGCACTGATCCGCTGTTTCAACCGGTCTCCAGTGAAGCCAGGGCGACGCGGACGGTGAGCCTGACCTTCAACGAACAACCATTGAACGTGCCCGCCGGCATCAGTGTCGCCGCTGCCTTGCTGATGTCCGGCATCAACCGCTTTCGCGCCACACCGGTCAGCGAATCGCCCCGTGCCCCCTACTGCATGATGGGCGTGTGCTTCGAGTGCCTGGTGGACATCGACGGCGTCCCCAACCGCCAAAGCTGCCTGATCGAAGTGGCTGACGGCATGCGCATCCGCTCCCAGGAAGGGGCCCGGGATTTGATCTATCAACCGATGAATGTCCAGGCCGTGGAGGTGCAGTCATGAACCATGAAAGCGTCGATGTGGTGGTGATTGGTGCGGGCGCGGCCGGCATGGCGGCGGCGACGCAGATGGCCGGGCTCGGCTTGCAGGTGGTGTTGCTGGATGAGCAGGGCAGTCCGGGTGGGCAGATCTATCGCGGCATCACCTTGGCGCCGCTGTCCCGCCGGGATCTGCTGGGACCGGATTATGCCCACGGCAATCAACTGGCCCAGGCCCTGGCCTCCTCGAAGGTGCGCTATGAAAAAGGCGCATCGGTGTGGCAGGTGACCCGGGAGCATCAGGTCAGCTACCTGCGCGAGGGTGGTCTGTACACGCTGGACGCCAGGGCCGTGTTGCTGGCGACCGGTGCCATGGAGCGTCCGTTTCCGATTGCCGGCTGGACCTTGCCCGGAGTGATGAGCGCCGGCGCGGCGCAGATCCTGCTGAAAAGCTCAGGCCTGGCGCCGAGCGAACCGGTGGTCCTGGCCGGTTGTGGTCCGCTCCTGTATTTGCTCGGCTGGCAGTACCTGCGCGCGGGTGTGACGATCAAGGCCCTGGTCGACACCACGCGGCCCGAAGATTACTGGCGTGCCCGCCGTCACCTGTTTGCCGCTTTGCGCGCCTGGCCCTATTTGCGCAAGGGGCTGGAATTGATGCGCAGCCTGCGCAGCGCCGGAATCGCTCATTACACGGGGGCCGAGCACCTGGCGGTCGAGGGCGAAGAGGCGGCCCGGGCCCTGACCTTCAGCGCGTCCGGCAAGGCGCAGCGCATCGACACCCGCTGCGTGCTGCTGCACCAGGGCGTGGTGCCGAATATCCAGTTCAGCCAGGCGTTGCGCGCACGTCACGAATGGGACCTGGATCAGCTGTGTTTCCGGCCGGTCACCGATCCCTGGGGCGAACTCGATGTGCCGGGTGTCTACGTTGCCGGCGACGGTGCCGGCATCGGTGGCGCCCAGGCAGCGGCAGTACAGGGGCAACTGGCGGCGCTGGGGATTGCCGCCCGGCTCAAGAGCATCGGCACCGCTGAGCGTGATGACCAGGCGCGACCGTTGCGCGTGCACCTGGAGGCCAACCTGCGAATTCGGCCGTTTCTTGACACGCTGTATCAGCCGAAAGAACAAAACCGCATTCCGGCCGACGAGGTGATGGTCTGCCGCTGCGAAGAAGTGACGGCGGGTGATCTGCGCAGCTTCGTCGCCCTGGGTTGCGCAGGGCCGAATCAGGCCAAGTCGTTCGGGCGTTGCGGCATGGGGCCGTGCCAGGGGCGCATGTGCGGCCTGACCGTGACCGAAGTCATCGCCAAGGCCCGCGGCGTGTCGGCGGCGGAGGTGGGCTATTACCGCATTCGTCCGCCAATCAAGCCCATCACCCTGGGAGAACTGGCCGGTGAGTGAGTCGAGCAAGCGCCAGGCTGACGTGCTGGTGATCGGCGGCGGCATCCATGGCCTGAGCACCGCGTTGCACCTGGCGCAAGCCGGGGTCCAGGTGATCGTCCTGGAAGCGGAGTATTGCGGGCGCCATGCCTCCGGTGTCAATGCCGGTGGCGTGCGCACCCTGGGCCGCCACCTGGCGGAAATTCCCTTGGCGCTGGCGTCGCGGGATCTGTGGCATGACCTGCGCAATACCCTGGGCGACGACGGCGGTTTTGTCCCCAGCGGCCAGCTCAAACTGGCGGAGAGCCTGGCCGATCTGGAGGAATGCCGGCAACGGGTCGAGCAGCTTCAGGCCCTGGGTTTCAACCACGAAGTGTTGGTCGATCAACAACAGGTGTTCGACACAGTGCCGACCGTGTCACGGCATGTGACGGGCGGCATCTGGGTCAAGGACGATGGTTACGCAGTGCCTTTCAAGACCGTCACCGCGTTTCGCCTGGCCGCGCAAAAACGCGGCGTGCAGATTCACGAAAACACCCCGGCGCAACGGATCGAACAGACAGGTACCCAGTGGCGGGTGAGCACACCCACAGGCAGCTTCAGCGCTGAGCACCTGGTGGTGACGGCGGGCGCCTGGGCCGGAGGACTGGCGGCGCAGATCGGCGAGCCGGTGCCCGTGCATCCCGAGGGCCTGATGCTGATGGTCACCCATCGTGTCGCGCCTTTCTGCGCCCCGGTGCTGGGCGCCACGAGCAGAGCACTGTCGTTCAAACAGTTCGCCAATGGTACGGTGGTGATCGGCGGCAAGCTGGTCGGCTCGCTGGATTTTCTGGCGCGCCATGGCGAAGTCGAGATGGAACGACTGGGCAGCAGCGCACGCACGGTCACCGACTTGTTCCCGCACTTGCGACACTTGGGCGTCAATCGAGTCTGGGCCGGCGTGGAAGCCTTCACCGCCGATGACCTGCCGGTGATTGGCGCCAGTCGCAAAGCCAGTAACCTGAGTTACTCATTCGGTTTTTGTGGCAGCGGCTTTCAGATGGGCCCCGGCACCGGTAAACGGCTGGCCCAACACATTCTTGGCGAACATTCGGACATTTCCCTGGAACCGTTCGCCATCGACCGATTCAAACGGGCGGCCAGCGCGTCGCCTGGATCTTTTCAATCCGCTACAACCATCGCGCACCCCTAAGGAGTTCACATGCTGGAAATCAAACGCATCGAAACCAATCAACGCATGAGCCGCGTCGTTCAATGCAACGGCTTCACCTTTCTCGGCGGCCAGACGGCCACCGACCGCACCCAGGACATCAAGGGCCAGACCGCCCAGGTGTTGGCCAAGATCGACAATTTCCTGGCCCAGGCCGGCCTGGACAAAACCCGTATCCTCACCGCGCAAGTCTGGCTGGCGGACATCCAGGCCGACTTCGCCGGCATGAACGAAGTGTGGGACGCCTGGGCGCCTGAAGGCCAGGCGCCTGCCCGGGCCACTGTGGAGTCGCGCCTGGCCGCGCCGGACCTGCTGGTGGAAATCACCGTGGTTGCGGCGGGCTGATCGCTAATCGTCGATGGAGTGGACCGGGTGTACCGGTCGACTCCAGGTTGGAAAATGATGATTTATCGCCATTCTTGAAGCGAGAAGCTCAAGCGACTCACAGCGAACCAAGCGCCCGATGCAGCCCCGGGCGTTTGGTTCATACAGAATTGTTCACTGCACCCGGTCAGTTGATGACGAAACCCGCCCCCACCGGATCATTCCGCTCGATGACCCAACGCGATGTGCCCAGGATGCTGGCGGTGCCCTTGACGGTCGGGCGCACCGCGCGGGTGCCGTTGAGGTCGACTTCGCCGAGCAGGCAGCCTTCAAAGGTGCCGCTGCCCAGCAGCCCTTCGGACAGGATGGGTTGGTTCAGGCCCAGTTTGCCCCGGGCCTCGAACATGGCCATCATCGCGCTGGTGCCCGTGCCGCCGGGAGAGCGGTCGAGCTGGCCGGCGCTGAAGACGTGGACGTTCTTGTAGAACGCGCCTTCGATGGTCGCCGGGTGCCAGAAGGTGATGAAGTTGAGGTCGTTGATATGCGCCTCGGTGGGATGCTGGATCTTCAGCTGCCGGTTGATCTGGTCACGCGCCAGCAGGCCCAGGCGCGACAGTTCGCTGCCGTTGTCCGGGCTGATGCGCAAGGCGCAATCGGTCAGGTCGATGATGCCGAAGTAGTTGCCGCCCCAGACCAGGTCGGCCTTGAGGTCGCCATAGCCGGGAAGGCTGATCGGGATGTCCTGGGCGGCGACGTAGGCCGGTACGTTTTCGAAACGGGTCCAGAGCACGTTGTCACCTTCCGACGCCACTTCGGCCACCACCAGGCCGGCGGTGGTTTCAAAACGGATTTTGGTGATGCCATCGGCGCCGCGCGGCACCAGGCCCTGGGCGACCATCGCCATGCTCACGGCAATGGTGCCGTGGCCGCACATGTGCGAATACACGCTGCCGTCCATGTAGATCAGCCCGGCGTCGAACTCGCTGCTCGAAGGCGGGGTGAGGAACACTCCGAACATGTCTTTATGGCCGCGCGGTTCCTGCATCAATGCCTTGCGCAGCCAGTCATAGTTCTGCTCGAGAAAGGCCCGCTTGGCCAGGATGCTGGAGCCGGCGGGGTAGGGAATGCCGCTGTGGACGATGCACAGTGGTTCGCCTTCGGTATGGGTATAGATGACATCGAACGTGTCTTGCATGCGCATGACTGAACTCCTGGCTTACGGGATGTGTGAGGGGCGGTTATTTGCGTTCTGACAACAGGTCCAGACCAATGCAAAGATCCAGAATGATCACCGCTAGCACCACGACGATGATGGTGGCGCCGGAGGCCGCGGCGATGGTCGGGTCGACGGTGTACTGCACGTAGTTGAAGAGCTTCACCGGGATGGTGTTCAGGTCCGGCGTGGTGTTGAAGATCGACAGCTCGACGTTGATCCATGACGAGATGAAGGCAAAGATCGACCCGGTCACGATCCCCGGCCGGATCTGCGGCAGCACTACCAGAAAGAAGGTGGCCCAAGGGGTGCCGCCCAGATCGCTCGAGGCTTCTTCCAGGGCGCGCTGCTCCGGGGTCAGCATCGACAGCACCGAACGCAGCACGAACGGCGAGATGATGATGGTGTGACCAATGAGCAACGCCATGAAGCTGCGGGTCAAGCCGAAGTAGCCGCCAAACTGCAAGAGCGCCGCCCCCAGCACGATGTGCGGAAACACCAGCGGTGAAGTCAGGGCGGCGAGGATCGTGCCTTTGCCGGGAAAGTCGTAGCGTGCCATCGCCAGGGCCGCCGGTACGCTCAGCAGCACGGCGACAAAAGTGGCGACCAGGGCGAGCACGGTGCTGGTGGCGAAGGACGCCACATAGCTGGGGTCACTGAGCATCTTGGCGTACCAGTCCAGCGTCCAGCCCTGTGGCGGGAAGGCCAGGAATGACGTGGCGGTCACGGAGACGCCGAGGATGACCACCAGTGGCAGCAGCATGTAGCCCAGCACGGCCCAGGCCACCAGCCTGATCAGTAATTTAGTGATCATTGGTTGCTCCCCCGAATGCTGCCGGCCCGTCCGGCCAGCCCGACCATGACCAGGGTAAAGATCAGCAGCACGACGCTCAGCGCACCGCCGTAGTTGAAGTCGAAGACCGAACTGTACTGCTGGAAAATCAGCATCGAGAGCACGGAGATCCGTCCCCCGGACAGCAGGGCCGGCGTCACGTAGGCGCTCGCCGCCAGGGTGAAAACCATGATCGAGCCGGAGATGATGCCGGGCATGGTCAGCGGCAGCACCACATGGAAAAAGGTCGCGCGGGGGCTGGCGCCGAGATCCTCCGAGGCCTGTTCGAAAGCCGGGTCGACCTGGGCCAAGGCGTTGCCGGCCGCGAGTACGATGAACGGCAGGAGGATGTACACCATGCCGATCAGGATCCCGAGTTCGGTGCCCAGGAAACGCACGGGCGTATCGATCAGGCCGGTTTCCAGCAGACTCTGGTTGACCAGGCCCTTGCGCCCCAGCAGCACCATCCAGCCGAACGAGCGCACGATATTGCTGGTGAACATCGGCACCACCAGCAGAATCACGCAGGCACGGCGCCACGCCCGCCATTTCACGACCCGCACCAGGTACCAGGCCAGCGGATAACCGAGCAGCAACGAGATCAAGGTAGTCAGCGCGGCGATGCGGAAGGTCACCAGAATCACATCCCAGTGGTATTGGTCGCCCAGCACCCTGACGTAGTGCTCCAGGGTGAACGCCTGATCAGCACCCTTGGTCAGGCTGGCGAAAATCACCACGGCAAAAGGCGCGAGAAAGAACGCCGTGAAAAAGGCCAGGGCGCCGAAGAGCATCAGCGACGGGGCGAGGACCGGGCGTTTCATACCGGCTCTCCGATCAGGTGCAAATGCGCGGGATTGAAGCCCAGGCGCACGCTGCTGCCGGTAATCAGCCCGGCTTGGGGGAACCCCATGGTACGCGCCACGATCGGTTGCCCGTCGATCAGCGAGTGCACCAGGGTATGACTGCCCACCGTGACGATGTCGGTCACTGTGCCGTTGATTTCACAGCAGCTGGCGCTCGGCGGGCTCGAGGCATCCAGCACCTGCAAATGTTCGGGACGCAGCACCGCAACCCCGTGAGGCAGGAGATCTTTTGCGGCACTCGAAATGGGGGTATGAGCGATCCCCAGGCGAATCTCACCGCTGTCGCTGGCCTGATAGCCGATCAGGTTGGCCTCGCCGATGAAGTCGGCGACGAAACGCGAAGCGGGGGCGCTGTAGATTTCACTGCTGGCGCCGACCTGTTCGATACGTCCGGCATTCATCACCACGATTCGGTCGGCGATGGTCATCGCTTCTTCCTGGTCGTGGGTGACGAAAATGAAGGCGATTCCGAGCTTGGCCTGAAGGTGCTTGAGCTCCAGTTGCATGCGCTTGCGCAGTTTCATGTCCAGGGCCGAGAGCGGCTCGTCGAGCAACAGCAGTTTCGGTTGATTGACGATGGCGCGAGCCAGGGCCACCCGCTGTTGTTGCCCGCCGGACAAGCCGCGGGGGAAACGCTCTTCCAGGGCTTGCAGGCCGACCATGGTCAGTGCCTCGCGGGCCTTGAGCCGGGCTTCCGTGCGATTGACACCCTGGCGCCGCGGTCCGTAGGCGACGTTTTCCAGCACGGTCATGTGCGGGAACAGGGCGTAGTTCTGGAACACGGTATTGAGAGGCCGGCGGTAGGGAGGCAAGCGACTCACATCCTGGCCATCGATGGCGATGCTGCCCGAATCAGGCTGCATGAAACCGGCGATCGAGCGCAGCAGGGTGGTCTTGCCACAGCCGCTGGGGCCGAGCAGCACGATGAATTCGCCCTGCTCGATGTCCAGGTGGATGTTGTCCAGCGCCTGGAACGGGCCGAAGCTTTTGCAGACGCTGTCGATGCTCAACAAAACTGACATTGCAGACCTCGTGAGCTAGTTTTTGGCGGTGACTTTGCGGTTCCAGTCGTTGGTGACGCTGGCACGCTGCGCGTTGATCTGGCCCCAGTCGAACAGACGCAGGTTGTCGATCGAACCGCCCACGCCCCATGGCAGCTTGCGGGCCACGTCATCCGCGACCTCGACACCTTTGACCGCCGGCCCCAGGTAGAGCTTGCCGGCCAGGCAGGACGCCGCTTCTTTGGTCAACGCGGTATTGATGAACTGCTCGCCGGCCTTGCTGTTTTTGGCCCCCTTGATCAGGTGCAGGCGCGCATCGGTGGCCCAGGCACCTTCCTTGGGAATGGTGAAACCAATGGGCGCACCCTTGTCGATCAAGTCCCAGGCGCCGACGTTGAAGTGCGCGCCGATGATCGCCTCGCCACTCTGAAAGGCATTGGTGGCCGCACCCGAGCTGTCGAAGAACAGCGCGGTGTCCAGCGCGCCCAGCTTGGTGTAGAGCGGTTCCAGGTTGGCCCGGTCGATGCCCCAGACATCAGCCATGAAGAACACGAAGGGCACCCCGGAAGAGTTGGCGGGCGAGGGCAGGGCAATGGCACCGGCAAACTCCGGCTTCCAGAGGTCTTTCCAGCTGGTGGGCGCTTCCTTGATTTCCTTGGTGTTGTACGTCAGGCCAAGGGAATAGAAACCGCTGCTGACGGCGAAGGTATGGCCGGCATCGGTGTAGATCGCTTTTTCCTGCACGTTCTTGAGGTTGGGGATGGCTGCCGGATCGAGATCGGCGACGACCCCGGCGGCATAGGCCAATTCACTGATGCCACCGTCCATCCAGGCGACATCGATCGTCGGGCTGGATTTCTGTTGCTGGAGTTTGGCCAGGGTGGTGGTCGAAGTGCCGACCTCGGCTGCCACCGCAATCCCGGTCGCTTGCGTGAAAGGTTCTGCAACACATTTGAGGAACGCCTCGCCCCAGTTACCGCCATACAACGCAACGGTCAGCTTTTGCTGTTCAGCCATGACGGCCGATGAGGAGATGCAGCCGGTAACTAAAAGAGCAACGGTGATTTGCTTACCTGTCTTCAGTTTCATCGTGAGTCCTCTTGGGGCGTTGTTGGACTGTTCCCCTTGTCTGAATCTTGCTCGTATCGTCGATGCGAGCGCTTGCACTTCGGGGTCTTAAAGTTGAATAGTTAGGTCATGCCAAAAATGACGCCGCTGCATCGAGATTGCCTTCCACCTGACTCCCCCGGTACCGGGGCAGGCAGTCGTCCGCTGCTGTCAGTGGGATTGGTCCTTCTGGATCAATTCACCCTGGCGGCGTTTTCCGGTCTGGTGGATGTATTGCGTCTGTCCGCCGACCTCGGCGGGGGCAGCCGGCAGATCCATACGGCCTGGCGTGTGATGAGTGTGGACGGATTACCGCGAACCTCCAGTGCCGGGATCACGCTGGAGGTGTCCGGGGGGCTAGCGCAGGATCTTGAAGAGTTCGATTACGTGGCCATCTGCGGCGGCAACGACTACCTCAATACCCACCTGCCCAACAATTTGCGTGACTGGCTGCAGCGCGCTGCCATGAGTCGCACGCGCTTGCTGGGCATCTGCACGGGAACCTTCACCCTGGCGCAGGCGGGCGTGGTCGGCAGTCGTTCGGTGTGCGTGCACTGGAACGTGCTGGATGCGTTCCGGGCGCGTTTCCCCAAGACCCCGGCGGCGGTGGATCATCTGTTCATCGACGAGGGCGACCTGATCACCTGTGCCGGTTCGACCGCGGCGATCGACCTCGGGTTGTACCTGGTGGCCCGGCATTGCGGCCGGGAAAAGGCCCAGCAAGCGGTGCGGCACATGATGCTGCAGGGTATTCGCCCGGGGCGCCAGCCGCAGGCGCACTTCTATGCCAACCTGGCGGACATCAAGGATGAGCGCGTGCGTCAGGCCGCGCACTATATCGAGCAGCGCATGGACAGCCTGCCGACCCTGGATGCCATCGCGCGCTATGTAGGGCTGGGGCGGCGCCAGCTGACACGGGCCTTCCAGCAGGCGCTGGGGCTGTCACCCATGGAGTTCCAGCGCTCGCTGCGGGTCGAGTACGGCGGCTGGCTGCTGTTGAACAGCCACAGCAGCATCACCCAGATTGCCATGGACTGCGGCTTCTCCGACGGCGCACATTTCTCTCGCGAGTTTCGCGCCCGGTTTGGCGTGTGCCCGCGGCAGTATCAGCGTCAGGAGCGGTCGGATGGATGAACGTTCACCTGCCGCACTGACCCATCACCCGGATTCCCCTGGAGACCTGCTTCTTGTGCGCATGGTCGCCGTCGTGATCGTCAGGTGCCGTTGCTAGATGCCATCGTCCAATACTGGCGTACCGCACCCTCCACACCTTGCACCGGGTCGCGGGCGGGAAACGGCAGCTCGGCGATGCTCGCCAGTTGTGCGGCGCTCGGCGCTTCGCGGCAGATATCGGCGTGCTGCCCCGGCGGGTAGGCGCCGACCACCAGAAAGTCGTCGCTGGAGTCCAGGTTGCAGTGGCCGGTGCCCGCTGGCAACAGCAACACATCGCCCGGGCCGACTTCCAGCACATGTCCCTGCGGGCCGCCAAGCATCAGACGGGCGTGACCGCTGGCGATGCCAAGCACTTCATGGCCTTCGGTGTGGTAGTGGTGGTAGTTGTAGACGCCGTAGCGCCATTGGGGTGGCCAGCCATTGGCGTTGAAGGTTTTCTCGAACAGCGCCGCCGGGTCGCTGCCCTGGATGGCAATGGCCTTGGGGTAAATCAGCACGGGCAGGCGCGGGTTGTTGGGTACCCAGCCGTTGCGTTCGAGCAACAGCGGTTGTGCGGGAGTTGCTACAGCCTGGGAGTTGGTCATGGGAAAACCTCCAGAACCTGGTAGTGCCAGTGTGTGAAATCGTGATGAATGAGGCATGTCTACTATGACTCCCGGTACTCGCGAAGGTGCGTCACGGGATGACAACCTGCCGGGTATAAAAAAACCCGGCAGGCGAGGCCGGGTTTTTCGTTGGGTGCCGCGGTAAAACCATTCATTTACGCCGCACGGCTTTCGATCAGACGATCAGAACCACCTTCGGCAACACGATTCTCGATCAGACGATCCGAACCATCAGCAGCCACGCGGTTTTCGATCAGCCGATCCGAGCCATCCGCCGCAACGCGATTTTCAATCAAACGATCCGAACCACCCTCAGCCACACGGCTTTCAATCAGACGATCCGAGCCGCCTTCAGCGACAACCGGGTGAGCAGAGGTAGCGGCGAAAGCGTTAACTGCAAAAACCGAGAAAGCGATGCTGAGGAAGATTTGGCGTTTCATGATGGTGTGCTCCGGGGTGTAGTTGTTTGGTATGGATGCGATGTTACGCCGCGGATTTTTTAAGAGAACTTCATTGGGTTGATGGTGACTATCGACGCCGGCAATGGGTGGCGTGATTTGCGTGGGTGAGGGCGGGGATCGTGATCAAGCCTCGCTGATCTTGCTGACACTGGTGACCTGCCCATTCCAGACCATCTCGTAATGCGCTGCCTGAACAATCGATAAAACCGGCCTTGGCGTCATCAGCGCCCAGCAATAGCTGCCCTGCATCCGCACAGAGTGGTAGCGAAGACCCGGACATCCCGCCTCTTTGACGGACTTCCCCAGGCGCCGGGAATGGGTGTAATCGTCGGGATCATAAACAGGATCAGTCATTGGGATGGCGGCAGCGTCCTTCATCGCCACGTCGACAAAGGAACAGGACAGCCCACGGAACACGAACCGCTCATAGTTGAGGCTCGGCACATTCGACCAGTACAGGCTCTGGTGATGGCGAACCTCGGCCAGCGCCGTTTCCATCGTGTCGGCCAGGTACAGCACCCCAAAACTGCCATCGCTGAACCGCGAACCCGCCGGGTTGACGTGGGTAAAAGGCGCGGTTGCGTAAGAGCAGCCAGGTATGCCGAAGGGGATTTCGGCTCGTGGAATCAATTCAAGGTGGCCCACTTCATTTTTCAGCCTGGGATTGGTGAGCGCCTGTATCTGATACAGCACCTCAAACTCATCCTCGTCGGCAACGTCATCAAACAGCGCAATCGGCGGAAATTTCGAATTGACCAGTCGATAGGATTGCAACTGCTCGCCGACAAGCTCTGCCAGGTCGCCGACCCTCACCATTGCGCCCCCCGCAGCACGTCGATGCGCCGAAAGGTTTCATACAGCGAAATCATATCGCCCTGGGACATGATCTCGAGCGGGCTGCGCCCATTGAAAAACTCGTTGTCGTTGGTCATCGACGGGAAGCCATAGACGTTTTCCGGATTATCGAAGACCAGGCGCAGCGCGGCGTGGATGTTGAGCACAAAACTGATGCGCTGCATCTGGTCCGAGTCCAGTGCCACCGCCCAGGCGGGATCGCGCTGCCGGGCGCGGGTGTAGGTGCTGCGGGAAATACGCAGGATGCGACAAGCCTGATCGCTGGACGCCGCCCATTTTTCGAGAATGCCGACAGCAGCCCGCAGACCCGCAACGCACTGGCTCTTGGTGAATGCCTGTTCCTGGAGGGCGACTGCCATGTTAATACCTCACAATGAATCTATAGACTCAAATATAGGTATATTGGCTCTATGGAGCAAATTGTCTCGACCAGTGGACACCATGGAATCCAGCGCGCACGAGCAAAACAGCAGCGAAAAGCGTCGGTGATATGATACTGAGCGTCCCTGTCCCGCCACGAGATTGCCCATGGATCGCCTGTCTACGTTGTTCTCGCAGTTCGGCGTGCGCGCAAACCTGTTTTACAACGGCAAGCTTTGCGGCATGGCGTCATACGATGGCGCGGACCAGCGCGGCCATATCCATCTGCTGCAGGCAGGCAGCGTCACGTTGCTTTTGCCGGATCGCAAGGACCAGCTGCTGAGTCAGCCCAGCCTGATTTTCCTGCCACGCTCAAGCCGACATCAATTGTTCGCCAGGGAGCCCGAAGGGGCGCAACTCTTATGTGCGGCCATGCAGTTCGAGGGGGGCGTCGACAACCCGCTGTCGGCTTCGTTACCCGATTTACTGGTGTTGTCCCTGAACGAGTTGCCGCTGCTGGCCGATACACTGAAATGGATGTTCGGTGAGGCGGCAGGCGGCCATTGTGGTCGGGAGGCTGCGCTGGATCGCTTGTTCGAGCTGCTGATCATCTTGTTGTTCCGGCATCTGCTCGACCACCGGCAACTGCGTACCGGCATGATGGCAGGATTGGCCGATGCGCGGCTCGCGCGCTCTCTGGTGCAGATGCACAACGCCCCCCAGCGTGCCTGGTCGGTGGCGGAACTTGCGGGCGAATCGAACATGTCGCGTGCCGCCTATGCCGTGCATTTCCGATCCGTCATAGGGCAGACACCTGCCGATTACCTGTTGAGTTGGCGGATCAGCCTGGCGCAGAAACGCCTGCGGGAAGGGCGACCGATTGCACTCATTGCGACCGAGGTCGGTTATGAAAGTCCCTCGGCACTGGCACGCGCATTTCGGCGCAAGACGGGTTGCAGCCCGCGGGGCTGGATGAAGGATCTGGCAGGAGAAGAGGATGGGGCAATGGCCTGAAAGCATCGAACTGCCGCAGGCCATCCCGGGAGTCAATATCATTGGTTCAACGGTTTTCCAGCTCGGTTAGCGAATGACCGGCTACGAAGATGGAGGCGGCGAGCAACCCGATGTCTTTCAGGAGAAACTGACCCGGCGCCACCGTGATGGCTGGAAAACCGAGGCCGGGTTCAATCACGCCGGGTGTCGAGAACATAAAGCTCAAGGTGGTGAAGAACAGTCCCGCAGACAACGCGCCACCGATCAATGAGAGCTTCGGTGACAGCAACCGACCGGCAATCAGAACGCCGATCGAGACCTCCAGGACACCGAGCAGACTGGAAAAGGTATCGACACTGAAAATGTCATAAACCCAACCCAGGAACGGACTGTTGCTGACCAGCGGAACCAGTCCCTGCGCTTCATAGTGCGTGAACTTCATGCCGCCGAACCAGAAGTAGATGACGGCGAGGGCGAAGAACACACCGTAGGTTCCAAGCGCCGTTGTTCAGGCTCCCAGCGATAATTTTTTCGAAGTGTCGATGAAGCTGCAGTGTTCGACATTCAAGGTAGTCATGATCAAGGCTTCCAATAGTTTGAGACTCGAAACCCAGCGCGGATTACGTTGGGCGTGGCGACATTGTTGTCTGTGTTGCCACGCGCTTGGGTTCTGAACGTATTGCAAACTGTGCAGATCGTCTTGACCCACTACCGGTCTTGAAAGAGCAGGGCGGTTTTCCGGCCTCGGTGGACGAGGCTGGGGCGCTAAGGCGCTCGTGAGGATTTCGGTAGAAACCCCGTGCGCCTCGAGATAAAAAGGCGACGCGGCTAACGACTATGCGCGACGTCGGCCAGTTGCCCGGCATCCACGCGCACAAAAGTGGAGTCTCCGATGGCCGTGAGCACGTCCCCCGCATAGACCTCACAGATGACGCGAGTCTTGCGCCCGACATCACCTTCCACTTTCGCACGCAGCGTCAGCGGTATACCCATCGGCGTCGGCTTGATGAACTTGATGCCCAGGTTGCCCGTGACGCAATTGATGCGCGGCAGGCTGGCGACTTCCCGTTGTTCCATGCGGTAGTGATAAGCCATCGCCGTCCAGTTGGAATGACAATCCACCAGCATTGCAATCATTCCGCCGTAAACCAGATCCGGCCAGCCGCAATACTGAGCTTCAGGCAAGTATTCGGCCATGACATGCTCGCCGTCCTCGTGCCAGAAGCTCTTGATGTGCAGCCCGTGTGGATTACTGCTGCCGCAGCCGAAACAAACGCCTTCAGGTGCGGCGCTGTCTTGCAGGGAGATATCAAGCCTGGACATACCTGGTCATCCTCAAAAATGTGAACCGAACCTGGCGGATTTTAACGCTGAACCGTGAAGTGGTGCCCGGCACTTTTGCATCTGGCGCATCCCTGCGCCAAACGACCGGCTTCAGCGTTTGATCAGCGAAATTTTGGTGCCTTCGATGCTGACCCCGGCCATCAGCCCCTGCTGGTCGAAAATGAACGCGTAAGCATCGTCCTTCAACGTCGAGCTGGACAAATTCTTCGCCACCCCTTCATCCACCACCACCACAGTCGGTCCTACGCCGATTTCCCAGCCCTTGGTTTCGCGGACATAGTTAACGGCCTTATCGGTCATCAGGAACAACGCATAGCCATACGACTGAGCGCCCGCCTGCAGCCCCCATGACCCGGTGACGGAGTTGTAATAAGCCTCTACCTTCTTGCCCTTCATCAATGTGCCTTCACCATAACTGCCGCCAAACACGAGGCCGGCCTTGATGATTTTCGGAAAGATGAGTATCGCCTTGGCGTTTTTCGAAATGGTTTCGGCAAAGGGCGTGGCCTTGTACAGCGTTTGCAATGCTTGCCGGGAGTCGGCATCCAAATCCTCGGCAGTTGCCGCACCTGCAGTGTTCAGCAAGCTCGCCGAGGCCAGCGAGGCTGTCGCGAGGACGATCGATAGGAAGAAGCGCATTGACTGAGTCATTTTCGTACTCCGATACGGGAGCAAGGGATGTGAGCAGCGGTCAGCGCCTGCCCTCGGCAGAGTCCGAGCCTACTGAAGTTATCCGGCGCACCCAAAAGTGTGAGAACTCCTGGCTTCGCCCTTGAATGAAGCAGGCCCGAGGCCTTTGATCATTGGCGAGGTCATCACTGGCTTTGACCTCTGCGTATCGGCGGGGTTCGTCGTCAATGCATGCGATGGCCGAATCTGGATATTCTCTGTGGATTCTCGAGTGTCGATGAGCGCCTCCCATGCAAAATCGTACCGCTCACTGTTCCCCTCACTTGAACTGAGTAATCAACCAGTCCTTCAAACGCCCACACGCAGGATCATCTGCCTTCTTCTCGTTGATCATCAAATACTGAACCGCCCCCCTCAGCGGGAGCTCTTCCTTGACCGGCCGAACCAGGCGCCCCTGCTGCACCAGATGCCCGACATCCCTCAGGGACGGATCTATTTAGTCGTTGTGCGCAAAAAAGTAGATTTGAGAATCATCTGGCCGGCCTTCTACGTTGACAGCAGCCGGCTTCGAGGGCGTGTGTCTCAGTGCGGATTATTGAAACTGTCGATGTAAATCCGGAAAAATATCTTGCGCAAATCGGGCGGGCAGGTTGGATGTAACGATCCGGGTTTTAGGCGTTCGACTTCCCACCAAACTCACGTTGATCGTGAAAATTCTGCACATTTTATTTCACATTTTTTTTGGTGCGGTGGCTTCGGTCAATGGGGTCACGAAAGGATCCGTAACACGCTTTTACGCACAGATCGAAATTGCAGAAACGGGCGCCCATTCAGGCGCCCGTTTGTACTTACTCCTTCGCCTGCGCTCGCAAGCGTCGACCGATCACGTCCATCAAGTCGCAACCGTCGCGTAACGGAATGGCTAACAGCTGAGAAAAATCCTTCAGCACTACCGTGTCGCAACCGAGTTCGGCGCGGTAGGCGATGTTTTCCAGCACTTGAGTGACCGTGCGGATGCGGTGGTCAGCCATGGCTTGCAGGACGTCGAGCGGGGCTTGGGTGTCGATGAGCAGGGAGGCCGGGATCAGGTCGATTCCGGTGAGGGGCATGTATCTTTCCATAGGTGAGATCTCGTTCAGTTAGATGAGAACGCCAACAGATCGTCGCCAAACGAATAAGGTGGCAGTTGCGCGCAGGTTGGCGAACCGGGAACGAAAACCGGCAGACCCGAGGGTCTCCCGCGCGCAACCGCCATAGTACAGCGGTTTTGCAGTTGCGACGACGCCTGCAAATGAGCAGGCGGCCCTCGCATTCGTATCTCGGGTCGCCAAACCCGAATCGCCATTTTGGGCGACGGGGCCGACTATAAGCTTCATCAGAACGACAGGGAAGGTGAGGGATTCCGAGGTTTGTGTAGGAATTTTTATGCCGTCCTAGGACCAATAATCAACGTTGCTGAATTGATCGAAACAGCGCCGAAACATTCATCCAACTTGTCATCCCAGCTAACGCTATCCTCTAGAATCCCAACTCAGCAGTCGAGACGGACTTCCACCCAATGCAAACCCCCACCACCCAACACCCCCTCTGGAAAACCTACCTCCTGTTCCTGGCCCCCATGGTCCTCTCCAATTTTCTCCAATCCATGTCGGGCACCATCAACAGCATCTACATCGGCCAGATGCTCGGCACCCAAGCCCTGGCTGCCGTGTCCGGGATGTTCCCGATCGTTTTCTTCTTCATCGCCCTGGTCATCGGCCTCGGCGCGGGTGCGGGTGTGCTTATCGGCCAGGCCTGGGGCGCGCGGGAACCGCATCTGGTGAAGACCATCGCCGCGACCACCTTGCTGCTGGGCGCGATCATCGGGCTGGTGGCCGCCGTGCTGGGCAGTGTGTTCGCAAGACCGGCCTTGCAGGGCCTGGGTACGCCCGCCGACGTGCTGGACGACGCCGTCGCCTACGCCCACGTCATGATGTGGATCATGCCGTCGCTGCTGGTCTACGTGCTGTTCACCCAGTTGCTGCGCGGGGTGAGCGATACGGTGTCGCCGCTGATAGCGTTGGTGGTGTCGACCTGTATCGGTCTGGCGCTGACGCCGGCGTTGATTCGGGGGTGGCTGGGGTTGCCGATGATGGGGATTCAGAGTGCGGCGTATGCGGGGTTGGTGGGTAACTTGTCGGCGATGGGGTGGCTGGCGTGGCGGTTGATCAGCAAGGGGCATCCGTTGGCGCCGGATCGGGAGATGTTTGCGGCGATGCGCCTGGATCGGGTGATTCTCGGCAAGGTGTTGCGTATCGGGCTCCCGACCGGGTTGCAGATGGTGGTGCTGTCGGTGTCGGAGCTGGTGATTCTGGCGCTGGTGAACCAGCACGGTTCACAGGCGACGGCGGCGTATGGGGCGGTGACGCAGATCGTCAATTACGTGCAGTTTCCGGCGTTGTCGATTGCGATCACGGCGTCGATTCTGGGTGCCCAGGCGATCGGGGCAGGGCGCATCGAGCGCATCGGGCCGATTCTGCGCACGGGGTTGTTGATCAATGTGTGCCTGACCGGTGGCCTGGTAGTGTTGGGGTATCTGCTGTCGCACTGGTTGCTGGGGTTGTTCCTCACGGATGATTCCACCCGGGCGAAGGCGGAGCACCTGTTGCACATCATGCTCTGGAGCCTGTTGGTGTTCGGCTTCCAAGCGATCATCGGCGGCATCATGCGCGCCAGCGGCACGGTGCTGGTGCCGATGGCGATTTCGATTGTGTGCGTGGTGGGCGTGCAGTTGCCGGTGGCGTATGTGCTGGACGGGCACTATGGATTGCAGGGCGTATGGATGGCGTTTCCAGTGGCGTACCTGGGGATGCTGGTGTTGCAGACGGCGTATTACAAGATGGTCTGGCAGCATCAGAAGATTGAGCGGTTGGTGTAGGAGGGCGGGCTTGATGTCGGCCACTGTCAGACCGACAATCCATAAGACGACCCCGTGATGTGAACCACCAGGCGTGATCGCCTGAGGAGGCGTTCAAATGAGTTCCTCATCGCCACTCATCTTGCAGGACCGCGCAGCGGCCGGCCGTCGTCTGGTGGAGCCGTTGCTCAAATACGCGCACAGGCCCGATGTCATCGTCCTCGCCTTGCCTCGGGGCGGGGTGCCAGTGGCCTATGAAGTGGCCACAGCCCTGGAGGTTCGCCTGGACCTGATGCTGGTGCGCAAGCTGGGGGCTCCGTCGAATCCGGAGTTCGCCATGGGCGCCATTGCCAGCGGCGGGATACAGATTCTCAATGACTATGCACTGCGGGCGCATCCGATTGATCAGGCCACGTTCGATGGCGTGGTCGCACGGGAAACCCGGGAGCTGTTGCGGCGTGAGCAGGCTTATCGGGGAGCGCGCGCGCCGGTTCAGCTCAAGGATCAGGTGGTGATCCTGATCGACGACGGCCTGGCGACAGGCGCCTCGATGATGGCGGCGATTCATGCGGTGCGTTTGCAGGCGCCGTCGCGCATTGTCGCCGCCGTGCCAGTGGCGCCGATCGAGACGGCGGAGGCCTTGCGCAGTGAAGTGGATGAGCTGATCTGCCCGGTGGTGCCGGAGTGGTTCATGTCGATCGGCCATTGGTATATGGATTTTTCCCAGACTCCGGATGCAGAGGTGATCAAGCTGTTGCAGCGGGCCTGGCAGAGAGAGGATAGCGTCGGACAACCACGAAAATAAATTGGCACTTGATTATGGTCATCGTACAACATTGCTCAGATTTTACCTGCGCCGCAGTTAGAAAACGCGGGGTTGGTAGCCTGCGCAGCCCATGCCCTGTGCATGGAAGTGAGGTATCCACGAGAGCGCTTTGAGACGAGCGGCGATTTTTCAGATTGACAGTCAGGTACTGATCTCGATATAAAAAGCACAGTTGTACGACGACAGACGAATCATCGGCTGTTCATCTTCTAAAAATAAAAGTGTCGACCCCTCATGAATTCAGCCCGCTCGCTCAGCTCCCTGAATGCCGCCCCTGATGGCTTCAACCCAGGCTGCTTCCCTCTGCACACAGCCGGCCTGTTGCATGCGACTTCCCCGCCAAACGCCTGATGCCACTCGTCACAGGTCCAACGCCTGCCGCTGAGCATGGATCACGCCTTTCAAGCCCCTGCAGTGTTCGAGCCTCCACGCTGATGAGCTGAACGGGCAGTGCTCGCGCATTGATCGCAAGACCCGGCGATATCTGGCCTGCCTTTACGCGCACTGACCGCGTTCTGGCGACGCTCCACGACCCAATTGATCTCGCTCAAAATCGAGAGATCATCACCATAATCCAACAATAAAGTGATGCCATGAATCTGAACGAGCCCATCATCGCGCAACGAGTCGGCCAGGCCGTCGGCAAATACCGCTGGACCATTTGCGCGCTGTTGTTTTTTGCCACCACCGTCAATTACCTGGACCGTCAGGTACTGAGTCTGTTGGCGCCGGATCTTTCGACGCAATTTGGCTGGAGCAATACCGATTACGCCAACATCGCTTCCGTCTTTCAGTTTGTGTACGCGATTTCCATGCTGTTCGCCGGCCGTGTGGTCGACAAGATCGGCACCAAGACCGCCTATATAGTAGCGATCGGCATCTGGTCGACCGGCGCGATCATGCACGCCTTTGCGGTACCGATGGGTGAGGGGATCGGCGCCCTGAGCAGCGCGTTGGGCCTCGCCGTCATCCCGGTCTCGATTGCCGGCTTCATGCTGTCTCGCGCGGTGCTGGCGATAGGCGAGGCGGGCAACTTCCCGATCGCGATCAAGGCCACCGCCGAATACTTCCCGAAGAAGGAGCGCTCCTTCGCCACCGGTATCTTCAATTCCGGGGCCAATGTGGGTGCGATCCTGGCGCCGATCTGCGTGCCGCTGATTGCCGCCCTGTGGGGCTGGGAAGCGGCTTTTATCGTGATCGGTGCGTTGGGCTTCGTCTGGGTGGCGGTGTGGATTGCGCTGTACGAAAAACCGGATGAGCAAAAACGCCTGTCGGCAGAGGAATTGGCCTACATCCGCAGCGACCAGGGCGCGCAGGCCGTGGAGAGCACGGACTCGGCTGCCGCCGCAAAAAAAGTATCCTGGTTCAAGCTGCTGACCTACCGCCAGACCTGGGCCTTTGCTTTCGGCAAGTTCATGACCGACGGCGTGTGGTGGTTCTTCCTGTTCTGGCTGCCAACCTACCTGGCCGCGCAATACGGCATGAAGGGCCAGGCCATCGTGCTGCCGCTGGCCGTGTTGTACACCATGACCATGGTGGGCAGCATCGGTGGTGGCTGGTTCCCGAGCTATTTCATGGCACGCGGCGACGCGCCGTATGACGGTCGCATGAAAGCCATGCTGGTGATCGCGCTCTTCCCACTGCTGGTATTGCTGGCTCAGCCATTGGGTTACATCAGTTTCTGGGTGCCGGTGCTGCTGATCGGTGTGGGCGCCTCGGCGCACCAGGCATGGTCGTGCAATATCTTCACGACCGTGTCCGATATGTTCCCGCAAAAAACCATCGCTTCCGTGGTCGGCATTGGTGGTATGGCGGGCGGCTTGGGCGGTGTCGCGATGACCAAATTAGGCGGTTGGGTGTTCGACTATTACAAAACGATCAACGATATCCATACCGGCTACATGATCATGTTCGCCATCTGTGCGCTGGCCTATCTGGTGGCGTGGAGCGTGATGAAAGTGCTGGTGCCGCGCCATAAGGAAATCACCGATCTGTAGATCCTGTCCCGGCACTGGCGCACGTTCTACTCAAACCGCAGGTAAACGCATGACCGCTCGATGGGGCTCGCCACCGAGCCCGGATGAATAACCAAAAAAGCCCTTTACGAGCCAGCACAGGCACCGGATGATCTTGAACCAGCGGACGCATCAGCCCGACAAAAAACAAGATCAGGTGCCTCTATGCTTCTCGAGCAGGCGTTGTTAACCGATGTCAGCGGCAAGCCGATACAGCAGCATCACAAGGATTTTTCCACCGAATGGGATGAAATCAGCGACTGGTCGGATCGCGTGTATATGCCCTATCGGGTATGTCCGGTAGGGCAGGCCATCAAGCCGCACGCCAGCATGCACTCATCGAGGATCGGCGAGCTGACGCTGACGCGGTTTGCCTATGGCGTGGCGGTGAGCATCGATGATTTTTCCCCCGAGGCCGGGAACGCGCTGCTGCTCACGACCGTTCGCGGCAATGCCCGGCACTGGGCGCAGCGTTCGGTCACTGAAGATACCGCTGTGGGCGAATCCTTCATTGCCAATTGCAGCCGGGTCGATTACCGGATCGACCTGGACCCGGATCACCTGCAGCTGAATCTGACCATTCCCCATGCCCTGCTGGAGCGGATGGCGCATCAGTGGTTCGGGTTCGTGCCCGATGATCGATTCTGGCGACACAAGTGTGTCATCGGCGGGGTCGGTTCGAGCTGGTTGAGTCTGCTCGAGTACACCGTTCGCTGTGTGGCCGAGGCTCCCGGGCACATGGCCGAAGGACGCATGGGGGCACACCTGGAGCACAATCTTTGCGTCCACTTGCTGCAGGAATGGGCCAGCCGCGCCGGGCGAGCGGGCCTTGATCTGAGCAGTCCGATGAACCGGATCGCCCCGCGTTATGTCAGGGCTGCCGAAGAGTTCATGAGTGCCAATGCCGCGAACCTGCCGACGCTGGCAGAGGTGGCCGGCGCGGTCGGGACCAGTGTGCGGTCATTGAGTGCTGCCTTTTCGCGTTTCCGCGGCATGACCCCCGGTGCATTCTTGCGCGAGCAGCGGTTGCAGGGGGCTCGCCGGGATTTGTTGGCGACCGATCCGCATTCGAGCACGACGGTAGCGGTCATCGCCTCTCGATGGGGCTATCTGAACCTGGGTGAATTTGCCGGGATCTATCGCAGGCGTTTCAGTGAACTGCCCTCGCACACCTTGCAGCGCCGTTTGCGCTAGCGCGACGCAAAAAAAAGGGCACCGGCGGTGGCGTCCATCCCACCCTTCCGGTGCCCCAAAAAAAAGCCGGTTGTTCGTCTCGGGTCAGAACAACCACAACAATCGCAGGTTGACCCGCTGCTGTTCCTTGAAACCGTTGTCGACCGATACGTCCTGGCCGTAATTGAGCAGGGCCTGGGCTTTGGCGTTACCGCGTATCTGAGGTAGGTCTGGGCTTGCCAAAGTGGCTTCTGGCGCAACGTAAGGCCCTGGCCCGTGAGGTCGTCATTCTTGTCGAACAGCGTCACGTCGGCGGTGAGGTCCAGGGACAACCTTTCAGTGAGGCCGGTGACATAGCCCGTCTGCAACGTCAGTTTCCAGCGGTTCTCACCCAGGTTGAGCGCATCGTTTCGATCATAGTGACCGGTCGGCACGTACAGGTAGGGCGCAATGCCCCAGTAACGGTTTTTCACCGGATCATTCACCAGCCACAGGGTGCTCGCCAGGATCAGATCGCCGACGCCATCGCCTGGAGCCCGAGGGCTCACATGGGAACTGAACGGCGTCAGTGAATGGCTCAGCGGGTCAGATAGCGGTAGGCCGCCGTTTCGAAACCCAGATAACCAGAGACCGAGATGGGGTCGGCGAAAGGCAGTATCTGGGTGGCCCAAAAACCACCGATGCCGTTCTTGCGATCGATCCAATAGAACAGATTGGCCAACCCAGCCCAGGCCAGAGAGCCCGCCGGGCGACCGGTGTGCGCATCCTCGTCATTGATCATGAAACTCAGCCCCCAGGACTTGGGCATGCCCGGGAAGAATTCCGCGGTGTTGGTAAGGCTCGGGATAACGCCGGGCAGGGCTTTGATCTTCAGGTTGTCGAGGCCGTTTTTTTCCGCCAGGCGAATCGTCTCCGGCCGCAGGATCCGCCCGTGATCGCCTTGTCCATCGTTCAGCCAGGCACGGATAAACCGGCAATAATCCTGCACGGTCGAATACAGGCCATGGCCTCCCATATGCACCTCGGGATCCTGGGGCAGGATGAAATCCTCAAGTACGCTCAGCGATCCATCCAATTCACGCTGGTGCAGGCAAGCTCGCCGCTGGAGCATCGACGGGGTCATGGTAAAGGCGGTATCGGTCATGCCCAGCGGCTCGAAGATACGCTGCTGCATGACTTCGCCCAGGCGCTGTCCGGTAATAGCCTCCACCACCAGGCCGGCCCAATCCAGGTTGGAGCCGTATTCCCACTGTTCTCCGGGCTCGAACAGCAAGGGCGTTTGCAGCGCCGCCAAAGACCCGCTGATGATGCCGGGAAGTCCCTGTTCCCGGGCCATTCGGTTGTAGTGTTCGTTGAAGAACTCATAACCAAAGCCTGCGGTATGAAGCAGCAGCATGCGGGTGGTGATGGGGTTTTGCGGCGAGCGCAGGCGAGGGCTGCCGTCGCTGTCAAAACCCTCTAGCACCTGCCGTTCGCCGATCATCGGCAGGTAGTCCGTGGCGGGCGCATCGAGATCCAGTCGGCCTTCCTCGACCAACTGCAGCACCGCCGTGGCGGTGATCGCTTTCGTCGCGGAAAACAGGGCGAAGACGCTGTCGGTGGTCATTTCCCCGACTTGACCGAGTGTGCGTTGCCCCGAAGCGCCTTCATAGACCAAGCAGTCACGCCCGGTGATGGCGGCGACCACGCCAGGCACGCGCAGCGGTCCAGCGGTGACGGTATCGAGCAACTGGTTGAGTGACGAAGTAAGACCTGTATTCATTATTCTTATTCTCCCTACACCCCTCCATGGACCGGCTGGCGCTCATGGCGAGGTGTGCAGTGGTAGGACTGGCTGGCCCGACGTGAAGCGCTGAACGTCGGGGCCAGTGGAGAGTAAGAACATGCAATCAGGGCGTCTGTCGGTTGCCGGCAGAGGATGTCGGGATCAGGCAGTTAATTTAAATGCCGGGGAGATGAGGCGATGCGAAAAAAACGGCTCAGGCAAAGATCCCGAGCAATATCGTCGTCAGTATCACCGTCGAGGCACCGCCGATACGCGTGGAGATCTGCGCGAACGGCATCAGCGACATGCGGTTGGACGCCGACAGGATCGCCACATCCCCGGTGCCGCCCAGGCCGCTGTGGCAGCAGGTGACGATGGCCGATTCGATCGGGTACATTTTCTTCAGGTTGCCGATAAAGAAGCCGGCAATGGTCATCGAAACCAGCCCGCTCCCACAGGGTATGCACCCAATCAGCCATGCGCGGTGTTCTTGAGCCAGCTTTCAAACCGCGTCGCCCCCAGGATCGGGTTATCCCCCGGCGTCAACGACTGGTCGTTGACCGGCGCACCGAAGTACGGAACCGTGTCGTCCGAAACCGCCTGGCGTGGGTCCTTGATGTGCTGCAGGTAGTCCCGCACGAACTCCACCAGCGGCCGGCGCTCGGGACCGGCCACTTCCACGGTCTGGTTGCTCGGCATTTTCAAGGCGATGTCGGTCAATGCGGCGGCCACATCGATCGAGGCCACCGGTTGCAACGCGGCGCAAGTCAGGTGGATGGTGTCGCCGTCCTCGCGCCCCGAGAAGGCAATGGCACTGATGAACTCGAAGAACTGCGTGGCCCGCAGAATGGTGTAGGGAACACCCGATGCCTTGATGAGTTTTTCCTGGGCCATCTTCGCCCGGAAGTAACCGCTGTCGAGCATGCGTTCGGTGCCGACGACGCCCAACGCAACATGGTGTTTGACGCCGTTGACTTTCTCCGCCGCCAACAGGTTCTTCCCGGCCGTTTCGAAAAAGTGCAGCGCCGCGTGGTCTTCGAACGAGGGCGAGTTGGCCACGTCGACCACCACGTCGGCTTCGTTCAGTGCATCGAGCAGGCCTTCGCCACTGATGATGTTGACACCGGTACTGGGGGACGCCGCCAAAGTTTTATGCCCCAGCGCCTGCAGGTTTTTGCACAGTTGGCTGCCGATCAGGCCGGTGCCGCCGATGACGACGATTTTCATGGTCAGTTGTCCGTTGCGGTGGGTGCTGAACTCATTAAACACCCGCTCGACGGGAACGTCGGGCGCACCCATGCGTGGACCGACAGGTGGTCGGAAGTCCGCGCGCCAGGTGGAATAAACCGCGGTTCTTTGCTTTAGTCCACCTGTGGCTGGCCCGTGTGCGCAGCGCCCCAACGCAGCAGGGAGCCCTGACGGGAGAATCCCATGAGCCCTCGATTTGCACCTTCCGCGGCCTTGGCTGCCACACTCGCCTTCGCTGCCTTGCCCTGCGCCGAGGCCGCGCAATACACCCAGGTGAATGCGACGGCCAGCACCATTTCCTTCACCTATAAGCAGTTCACCTCGCGGGCCTATGGCACCTTTGGCAGGTTCCAGGCCACCCTCGATTTCGACACGCAAAACCCCGCTGCGGCCCACGCTGCACTGAGCATCGATCTCGACAGCATCGACGCCGGCAACAGCGATGCCAACGAAGAACTGCAGAAACCCGCATGGTTCGACACGGCGAGTTATCCCGTTGCGACGTTTGAATCCAGCGGCGTGCAAGCCCTGGGTGACGACCGCTACCTGATCACCGGCCAACTCACGCTCAGGGGGCTGACGCGAGTGGTGCAGGTTCCGGTGCAGCTCAAGGCCGACAACGCCATCGGCATTTTCGATGGCCAGCTGACGGTCAAGCGTAGCGACTTCAACATCGGTGAAGGCGAATGGGCCGATGGCGTGGTGTCCAACGATATCAACATCAGGTTTCGCATGGTGGCGCCACAGCAGTAGCATGCGATCCCTCAGTGGTGAGCGGGAGAGGGCAGCAGGGTATCAGTCTCTGGGATAGTGGATTTCGTTCGCACTAGACAAACACTTCCTGACGGTCCGTTCTGCGTTTTCTGAGCGCAGCCAGCATATCCCTCTCGGTCATCCCGTTGGCCCAGGAAGGACGCAGTTGATAGTGGGGCTCATCCTTAAAGCTTTTCCAGTTTCCGCCCCACTCCAGACCCAGGTCCATCGCCAATACCCCGACGGCTTTGTACTTGGGCGAATTACCAAGGTATTTGCCCCCTTCGAAGATACCGATATCGAACGCAATGCCGAAGTTATGGTTGGACTGGCCACCTTTGGCATTGGTGACCGTCGGGCCATTGTCAGGGCGACCTCTGGCGTAAAGCGCGTCCTGCTCTTCGTAAGTTCTCAGGCCACTGATGATTTTGATGTTGATGCCATTAAGTTTGGCTTTCTGTATGAGTGCAATGGCATAGGGGCGCACTTGCGGCAGCAAGGTGTCGATGTTCTTTTTACTTTTGGGATCCAGGTCAGCGGTGGAATCATCTGCCAGCGCGACGGCTTGATCGGGAACCAGACGTTTGGCAATGGCGATCCAGGTTTGTGGGCCGGGTTTGCCGTCGACTTCTACGCCGACAGCGGCTTGAACGGTACAGATCAACTGTTGGATGTCCATTGCTCTGTTCCTGTACTGACACTGTTAACTAAGCGTTACAGTTGTTGTAAGTGCCGAGTTACAGTGTTGTATTTAACGTCGTGAAGTAATTAATTAAACTCTAGATGCTGCGAAGCAATTGATCAACTTGGCATTAGTTTGAGTGGGTTGTTTCATCGCTATTACAAAACTGTAACGTCGGAGTATCAGTTTTCAGTCGGTGATGGTTGTATGTTGCTGATGTACCGTTACTCATCTAAGTTGTCTGGGGAGCCGTCTATAAGTGCATCGGCATTGATAGACGGCACGTTCACTTTCTGTGACCGGCAGCTGTCGGAAAGGAAGGTCGCGATGGCTAAACCCACGCGCAGGCCGCAACCCATGATACTGATCCGCGGGTTCGGCGGTCTCAACGTCGAAGACGAGAAAAAGGCCACCTATCAAGGCTTCAATGACGGCACGGTGTACCCGCAGAAGCGTGGCGAAAACTATATATATGAAGGGTTCATCCTCAGGTTCCTTAAGTCTTCCTGGCAATACCAGGACGCGACCAATGTCGTCGGCTATTACGGCGAGAGTGTCGGTACGACCCCACCCATTCCCGCTGAACTGAAGGCGCTGGATTCGGATTTCTTCAGCAAAGGCAAGTTGATCATCGATCCGGCCATGGCGCTGCACCTGGTCCGCACGGCAAACGATCCGAACCGGACGTTGTGGGTCTTTCGCTACTACGATCTCAATGACCGCAACATGGCCGCCTACGGCACTGCACTGCTGCGCCTGATCGATTTCATCCGGGCGCTGGCCAAGCTGAAGAACCCCGCTCAGCCTGAGCCGATGGTCAATATCATCGCTCACTCCATGGGCGGGCTGTTGGTCCGGCAGGCGATCCAACAGACGATTCCGGACGCTAAACGCAAGTCTGCCGATCTGATCAACAAAGTGGTGACCCTCGGCACTCCCCATCAGGGTATTGCCTTTCAGGTCCTGAAAAAATGGGTCGGGATGGACGCGCAACAGGAGATCGAACATTTCAATCCCGCCACTCAAAAAGACCCGAATAACCCCACTTCATTTACCCAATTCGGCAAGCACTTCCCGTTGGATCGCCTGCTGACTGTGGTGGGTACCAACTACAAATCCTACGACGTCGGCTCGGCCTCCCTGGGCAACCGGTTGTTCTCGCTGGGCGACGAATTCGGCATGAACTACAACCGCAGCGACGGCCTGGTCAAACAGAGCTACGCGCAGATTCCAGGTGCGCCGAGAACTTTCGTGCATAAGTGCCATGGCGGGTTCGACTCGCTGGTGACGGCCAGGGAGTCGTTCGAGATCGCCACGCGATTCTTTTTCGGCAACGTCAAGGTGCGGTTGCGGCTGGTCGAAGGTGAAGTGCTGCGTGGCATGGATATGTTCGGCAAAAGCGAGTTCTTTTTTGGCGTCTCGATCAAACCGCGCGGGGTCGATTTCGAACTGTTCCATCAGGGCGCCGATTCGGAAAACTGCTATGGCCCCTTCACCAAGACCAGCCTGACCGACCCCGCCGTCGAGTTCGGTTGGGCCGGCCCCGACCGGCTGATCTGGGAGGGTTATCTCAACACCATGCCGATACTGGAAGATGCCAGCATCGGCAAAAAGGACATGGTGATGCGCGTGGACTTTTATGTCGGCGAGCGCGATCTGTTTGGCGTGGGTTTTTCGGACAACGTGATTTTCAGAAAACAGTACTACATTCGCGGCTTGCTGCTGCCGCCTTACACCATGTTCATCCATGACGGCGAGCAGTTCGCGGCGCCCGGTTACGTCGACGACCCCAAGACGCTGATGACAAAAGTGGCCAAGGGATGGGAGTTCGATGTGACGGGGACGGGCTTCAAGGGGCGGTTCAGGATCGAGGTTGAGCAGGTGCCTGAGTGATACTCCCGAATTCGCCAACGTAGGCGTTGCTTCGGGAGGAGGGGTTCAAGGCTTCGGTTTAGCGGTGCTGCATATGGCCCCTTCGCGAGCAGGCTCGCTCCCACATTTGATCTCTGGCGAACACGGTTGAAGTGTTCACCGAGAATCCACTGTGGGAGCGAGCCTGCTCGCGAAGGGGCCAGCAGATCCAGTACATCGATCGCTTAATAACCACATGGACTCAGCCCCGATACCGCAACGCCTCCAGCAACAAGGCAAACGCCGGCGACGCCTGGCGCCGGCTCGGGTAATACAGATGAAACCCGGCAAACGGCGCGCACCAATCCTCAAGCACCTGCACCAACCGGCCGGCCGCGATGTGCGGCGCCACCAGGTCTTCGGGAAGGTAGCTCAAGCCCAATCCATCCAGCGCCGCAGTGAGCAACTGGTACACACCATTGAACGTCACCTGCCCCGACACCCGGGCCTTCAAGCTGTCGTCGCCCTTTTTAAACTCCCAGGCGTACAAGCCGCCGTTGGTGGGCAGGCGCAGGTTGTTGCATTGGTGATCGGTCAGGTCCCGCGGGGTGATTGGCAGGGGACGCTCGGCAAAGTACGCCGGTGTACCCACCACCGCCATGCGCATATCCGGTCCGATGCGGGTGGCGATCATGCCTTGGGCCACGTCTTCTCCCAGGCGCACGCCGGCGTCGAAACCCTGGGCGGCGATGTCGACAAAACCGTAGTCGCAACAGACCTCGACCGAGATATCCGGGTACTTCGCGAGGAAGGGTTTCAGCACCGGCCACAGAATGTATTCCAGCGCGTGATCCATCGTGTTGATGCGGATATTGCCGGCGGGCGTATCGCGCAGATTGCTCAGGGCCACCAGCTCGATCTCGATTTCTTCGAAGTGCGGGCCAACGGTGTCCAGCAGATGTTGTCCGGCTTCGGTCGGTGACACGCTGCGAGTCGTACGCGTCAGCAGGCGCAACCCCAGGCGTGCTTCCAGTGCCCGTATCGTGTGACTCAGGGCCGACTGGGAAACACCGAGTTTGGCCGCCGCCTTGGTGAAACTTCTTTCGCGCGCCACCGCCAGGAAGGCGAGCAGGTCATTGGCGTTTTCCCGAAGCATTAATGAGCCTCTCTCATAGGTATTTTCCGATTCTAGCGGCTTACTTTAGTAATGCGTAACGGGTAGATTGAATAGCGATTGGGGATTGTGATTGCCCACAGGCATCGTGGATCAAATCATCTGTGGCAACTTGTCCAGCATCTTGTCGAGGGTGATCGGGTATTCCCGAACACGGATGCCCGTCGCGTTGTAGACCGCATTTGCAATCGCCGCACTGACCCCGCACAACCCCAGTTCACCAACGCCTTTGGCTTTCATCGGCGAGGACACCGCGTCGGTTTCATCGAGGAAGATCACTTCTTGATGCGGGATGTCGGCATGCACCGGGACTTCGTAGCTGGCCAGGTCGTGATTGACGAAAAAGCCCCGGCGCTTGTCCACCGCCAGTTCCTCCATCAACGCCGCACCGACGCCCATGGTCATCGCGCCGATCACCTGGCTGCGCGCCGAGGTCGGGTTGAGAATCCGCCCGGCCGCGCAGACCGCGAGCATCCGGCGCACGCGGGTTTCGCCGGTGGCGCTGTCGACCGCGACTTCGACAAAGTGCGCGCCGAACGTCGACTGCTGGAACTGCTTGCTCAGCTCCGCGAATTCGATCGAATCCTCGGCGACGATTTCACCGGCCTGCGCCGCATCACGCAACGGCACGCTTTTGCCACCGGCGCGCACTTCACCGTCGGCAAACACCGCATCCTGCGCGCTCACGCCGAGGCGTTGCGCGACCGCCTCACGCAGTTTGACGCACGCTGCATACACCCCAGCGGTCGAACAGTTGGCGCCGAATTGCCCGCCCGAGCCTGCCGATACCGGAAAGCTCGAATCCCCCAGGCGCACAACCACCTGATCGAGCGAGACGCCCATCATTTCCGCTGCCGTCTGGCCGATGATGGTGTAACTGCCGGTGCCGATATCGGTCATGTCGGTTTCCACCGTCACCACGCCCTGATCATTGAGTCGCACCCGCGCGCCCGACTTCACCAGGGCGTTGTTGCGAAAGGCAACCCCGACGCCCATGCCGATCAGCCAGCGGCCGTCCCGTTGCGTGCCGGGTTGCGCATGGCGCTGGCTCCAGCCGAAACGCTCGGCGCCGGTGCGCAGGCATTCGATCAACTGCCGCTTTGAAAACGGTCGTTTCGGATTGGTCGGATCGACCTGGGTGTCATTGAGGATGCGGAACTCGACGGGATCGAGTTGCAGTTTCTCCGCCATCTCGTCCATGGCAATTTCCAGAGCCATCAAGCCTGGTGTTTCACCCGGTGCGCGCATGGCATTGCCTTCCGGCAGATCGAGTGTGGTCAGGCGCATCGTCACCAATCGATTTTCACCGGCATACAGCAGTTTGCTAGGCTGCGCGGCGCGCTCGACCTTGCCGCAGGGCAAGTCGCCGGACCAGCCTTCGTGGGCCATGGCGGTGATCTTGCCATCGCGGGTAGCGCCGATACGAATGCGTTGAATGGTCGCTGGCCGATGGGTGGAATTATTGATCATCAACGGTCGGGCGAGGGCGACTTTCACCGGTCTGCCGGCCAGGCGTGCGCCGAGGGCGGCGAGCACCGCGTCCGAACGGATGAACAATTTGCCGCCAAAGCCTCCGCCGATATAGGGCGAAATCAGCCGCACCTTCGCCTTCGGCATGCCGAGGGTGGTCGCCAGATCGGTGACGGACCAGTCGATCATCTGATTCGACGTCCATAACGTCAGCTGGTCGCCTTGCCAGGACGCCATCGAGGCGAAGGGTTCCATCATCACGTGGGCCTGATCGGGGGTGGTGTAGGTCTCATCCAGTTGCACCGGCGCGGCCGCGAACGCCCCGGCAAAATCGCCATGCACGGTGTCGGCCATCTGATCCTTGGCTTCCACGCCTGAGCTGCGCGTGCTGGCGAGATCGAACGCGCCTTCGGTGCTGACATAGGACACCTTCACCAGTTCTGCGGCGGCCCGGGCCTGCTCGAAGGTTTGCGCCACCACCAACGCCACGGCCTGGTGATAGTGCTGAATGTCGGGGCCGCCGAGCAGGGTCGCGGTGTTGTATTTGCCTTTGCCGAGCTTGCCGGCATTCTCTGCGGTGACGATGGCGATTACGCCGGGCGCCGACTTGGCCAGCTCCAGGTCCATCGCCGCGATGCGACCCTTGGCGATGGCCGAGCCGACGACCACGCCATAGGCCTGGTTCGGCACGACGGTGTGGTGTTCGTAGGCATAAGGGGCAAGACCGGTGGTCTTCAACGGCCCTTCGATGCGGGTCGTGGCCTTGCCGACGACCTTCATCTGGTCGATCGGGTTGGCGGTGGCGGGCGTATCGAATTTCATGCCTGGGTCCTCGCTTGTGCCATCACCGAAGCGAGCGTGCGCTCGACCAAGGTCAGTTTGAATGCGTTCTGATCGGTGGGGGTGGCACCGGCGAGCAACTGTTCGCTCACCGCTTTGGCGCCCTGGGCCATCGCGGCTTCGGCTGCCTCCACACGCCAGGGTTTGTGCGCGACACCGCCCAGCGCGATGCGACCGGAACCGTCTTGCTGAATCACTGCCGCCACCGAAATCAGGGCGAATGCGTAAGAGGCGCGGTCACGGACTTTCTGGTAGATGTGCACGCCACCGAGCGGAGCGGGCAGCGTGACCGCGGTGATCAGTTCGTGCGCGGCCAGGGTGGTTTCAATGTTGGGGGTGTTGCCGGGCAGTCGATGCAAGTCGGCGAGCGCCAGGCGGCGTGTCGTGCCGTCGGGGCGCACGGTCTCGACCTGCGCATCCAGGGCGCGCATCGCCACGGCCATGTCGCTCGGATGGGTGGCGATGCAGGCATCACTGACACCGAGGATGCCCAGCGGCCGACTGAAACCGCCGATCGCCGCGCAGCCGCTGCCGGGTTGGCGCTTGTTGCACGGCTGGTTGGTGTCATAAAAGTAAGGGCAACGGGTGCGTTGCAGCAGATTGCCCGCCGTGGTTGCCCGGTTGCGCAACTGGCCGGAGGCACCGGCGAGCAGGGCACGGGACAGCAGGCCGTAGTCCTTGCGGATGCGAGCATCGGCAGCCAGGTCGGTGTTTCTGACCAGTGCGCCGATTCTCAGGCCGCCGTCGGGTGTCGCTTCGATCCGGTCCAGGGCGAGGCCATTGACGTCGATCAGGTGCGTTGGCGTCTCGATGTCCAGCTTCATCAGGTCCAGCAGGTTGGTGCCGCCGGCGATGAACCGTGAGCCATCGACCTGCGCCGCCAGCGCCGCGGCCTCGGCTGGCGATTTGGCACGCAAATAGGTAAAGGGCCTCATACCGTGGCCTCCGCGACTTCGGTGATCGCCTCGATGATGTTGGAGTACGCACCGCAGCGGCAGATGTTGCCGCTCATGCGTTCCTGGATTTCACTGGCGATCAGTTGTGGCTGATCGGTGAGACTGGGACTGGCATGACTGGGAATGCCGTCGCGGATTTCCCCCAGCACCGCGACTGCGGAACAGATCTGCCCGGGTGTGCAATAGCCGCACTGATAGCCGTCGTGCTTGATGAACGCCGCCTGCATCGGGTGCAGTTTGTCCGGTGTGCCCAGCCCTTCGATGGTGGTGACCTTCGAGCCTTCGTGCATCACCGCCAGGGTCAGGCAGGAGTTCAGGCGCCGACCGTCGACAATCACCGTGCAGGCACCGCACTGTCCATGATCGCAACCCTTTTTGGTGCCAGTGAGCTGCAGGTTCTCCCGTAATGCATCAAGCAGCGTGGTGCGGGTGTCGAGGTCCAGCGCTTGCGGTTGACCGTTCACCTGGAACGACACCTTGGCCTTGACCGGGCGTGCCGCGTTGGCGGCCGAAGCTCGCGCCGAAATGAATGGAGGCAGCGCCACGGCCGCCGCCGTCACCGCGCCCACGATCAGAAATTTGCGCCGGGATATCGACATCAGGTCACGGTCGTCCATTGGTTCGATTCCTATAGTGGTTGGCGTTGCCAGTCCTCATCCAAAGAGTGACCCGCGTGCTGGCGGAATGTTTTTGCGTATTTTGGCTATAGAGTTATGCGTGCTGTTCATGAATCCACACGTGCCTTGGGCGTTGTGCGACTCGAACACGTTATGATAGGCAGCCGCGCGATCAACGCTTCACATCCGCCCCCGGAGTCAGCCCCTGCAATGCCCCAGATCAGCCATTACCAATCCCCCTGTCCAGAGCCGGTCAACAGTCAGATCCTGCAAATGGTCGTCGACTACCTGACTGATATCAGCATGGTCGCGATCCCGCCGAGCAACCTGTTGTACAACATCTATCAATACGCGATCGGCTATGAGGTGCACCTCTATCTGGAGGCCTTGAACGGGGCGAAAGGGATTGCCGTGGAGTTGCTGGTCGCGACCGACGATGACGACCCGCAGAAGGTTGTCGGCTTTTTGCTGTACCTGCCGGTCAAGGACGATCCCGAAGCGTGTGGCGTGGCGTATATGGCGGTGCATGCCAGTCATCGGCGCCAGGGTATCGCCCGGCGCATGGTGCGCGAGATGGTCGGCCGTTATCCCCATGCGGAGCTGACCTGCGCGGTGGCCAAGGTGCCGTATTTCGAGTCGATGGGCTTTGAGGTGGTCGGCGTGCGCGGGACTCAGGTGCTGATGAACACCCGTGATCATGTGAGTGACGGGTTGATGGGGCTGCTGGATGTGGCGTCGATCTACAGCTCGCTGGAGGTGCGGCAGATTCATACCTACCTGCTGCACAAACACGGCAAGCGGGCGATGCTCGATGCGGAAAAACAGCGGGATCGGCATCTGGACCAGATGACCCGCAAGGCGCATGAGTTTGTGCGCGGGCGACTGGAGAAATCCGATTAACTACTGTGGGAGCGAGCCTGCTCGCTCCCACTGGGGATACGGGTTGGTTTTATAGAAAGTGCAAAGCCCGGTCAAAAATGCCGGGCTTTTTGTTGTTCTGGAATTCGTACAGATAAAAAAGAGCCTCAACGCTCTTTGATGGGGAGGTAGAAGAGCCCTTGAGGCTCAAGATGCGCATGAAGCAAGTGGTGAGCTTGTTGGGGTTCAGTGCACTCACCACTTACGCAACGGCTTGCACCAACAAGCGGCTGCGCACAATCATCGTAGGAAGATGGGGTTTGGCACTCAAGTACCGCTAGTCGAATGCGGGTTCAGGCATCGCCGCCGGGGGCCTTTGCCGCACTTCTTTGAACCATGCCGACGATGGTTTCGAACAGTTCTTCCTGCGCCTGCCCGGAAGTGATTTCTCCATTCGCCGCAGCATGGGACAGGGCCTCGGCGGCACCGAGCATTGCCCGCAATCCCGCGGCCCTGATCTCACCCGTGCCAGCGAAGGGGGAGAGCGCGACTCGGCACTTGTCGAGGAAGATCGCTTCGTACTCGCGCTTGATCTTCTCCAGTTCCGGCGAGCTGGCCAATGCCGCGATCACGCCGGGGATCTCGTTGCCCTGATGCAGCACACAGTCGACGTATGACGATGCGATCACCCTGGCGGTGCCGGACAATGTTTGTTCGCTGCTCTGAAGTGCGGCATCCATCAGTGCGGTCTGGCGCGCGTCGAAGTCCTGATAGAGCGCTGCCAGCAACCCCGGACGCGTGGCGAAGTGGTCGTAGACCACCGGCTTGGTAATCCCGGCCTGTTCGGCGAGCCGTCCCAGGGTCAAGGCGTCCGTACCTTCTTCCCGAACGAGTTGCCAGGCGACGTCGAGCAGCTGACGTTGACGATCTTCGCGAGACATGCGGCGTCTTGGTGTCGGGTTCATATAGGTGGTTGACTTTGCTATGTACCAAAAGTAACTTAATGATCGTAACTTACCAAAAGTATATAGAGTTCGCCTTGTGCGCTCAATCAGGAGTTTCCACCATGCATGCGCTTATCGTTGTCGCTCATCACGATCCTCGTTCGCTCACCCATGGCGTGGCTGCACAGATCGCCGCGGGTCTGGCGCAGGCCGACCCCGACAATACAGTGGAAATTGCCGATCTGAGCGCCGAAGGCTTCGAGCCCAGGTTCGGCGCCGCTGACCTGGCGGTCCATCACCGGGAAGCGCCGCCCCCGGCCGATGTACTGGCCGAACAAGCGCGGATCGATCGCGCCGATGCGCTGGTGCTGGTGTATCCCGTCTATTGGTGGTCGATGCCGGCGCTGCTCAAGGGCTGGATCGACCGGGTGTTCGCCAACGGCTGGGCGTTCGATTTCAGTGCCGACAAACTGGAAAAGAAGCTTGGCCATATGCGTGTTCACCTGATCGGAGTGGGCGGTGCCGACGCCGGAACCTATGCCCGTCACGGTTATGGCAGGGCCATGCACACGCAGATCGATCACGGGATTTTTGATTATTGTGGCGCGCGCGTGCTGACCTCCGAACTGCTGCTCGAATCGGAAACCCGGGACCCGGCCATTCATCTGGATGCCGCGCGCGTCTTGGGGCGCGAGCTCTTCGCGGCATCCAGGGACCTCGATCCGGTTACCGCTGTGCGCCCGGCCAGCCCGCCCGCCGCAAGGCTTTGAGCAGCGTTTCGGCATCCAGCCCCGGTACTGCATGGCCATTGCCTTCGGCCGTGTCGCTGGCGAGCAAGGCATTGATGATCGCTTCCTCCACGGCTTCGGTGGCGGCCAGGAACAGCTCGCTGATGTGGTCGTTGTTGACCATGCTCAGGTTGTCGCAGGTCGGCGCGCGCTTGCTTTCATAAGCGGCCGGCGGCATGTGATTGCCGGTGGCGAAGGCGATGAAGATGTCACCGCTGTGGTCTTCATTGCCGCCGCCGGTGCGGGCCAGGCCGAGGCTGGCGCGTTGTGCCAGGCGCGTGCATTGATGCGGCAGCAACGGCGCATCGGTGGCCAGGCAGACGACGATCGAACCCATGCCCGGATGCGGCAGGGACGCCTTGAGGAACGGCGAGTCGGCCTGTTCCATGTAGCGCCCGACCGGGTAGCCGTCGACGCGCAATTCGTGGCGGATGCCGTGGTTGGCCTGGACAATGGCGCCGACGGTCCAGCCGCCCTGGGCACTGTTCAAACGTCGCGAAGCGGTGCCGATCCCGCCCTTGAATTCGTGACAGATCATGCCGCTGCCACCGCCGACCGCGCCCTCGTTGACGGGACCGCCCTGCGCAGATCCCAGGGCTTGGGCCACGTGTTCAGGTTTCACATGGAAGCCGTTGATGTCGTTGAGCAGGCCGTCGAAGGTTTCCAGCACCACGGGCATGTTCCAGTAAAGCCGTCCGTCATCCGGCTGCTGCTCGCGGTCCAGCACAATCAGCGCATCACGCACCACGCCCAGGCTGTGGGTGTTGGTGAAGGCGATCGGGCTGGTCAGCAGGCCGGCCTCGCGAATCCATTCCAGCCCCGTGGCGTCGCCGTTGCCGTTGAGCACATGGACCCCGGCGAAACACGGTTGCAGGCTGGTCGAGCCGGGGCGCGGCTCGATCAGTGTGACGCCGGTCAGGATGTCACGGCCGGTGGCGGTGCGTCCTCGCACATTGCTATGGCCGACCCGCACGCCGGGCACGTCGGTGATGGCGTTGAGCGGGCCGGGTTGCAGTTGGCCGAACTGGATGTTCAGGTCGCGGGCACGTGGTTTCATTGATTTTCTCGTCTTCAATGTGTGGCAGATAAAAGTGGGCTTGCTAATCAATTCCCGTCAGCGCGGAACCTGTGGGAGCGAGCTTGCTCGCGATGGGGCCGTGACATTCAACATTGATGGCGACTGATCCACCGCTATCGCGAGCAAGCTCGCTCCCACATCGGCTACGGTGGACTCACTGACCGTTTTTGACCTTGCTCCAGATCCGCGTCCGCACGCGCTCGGTAGCGGGCGGCAAGGGCTGGAGGGTGAACAGCGTGGCCATGGCCTCGGCGGATGGATACACCGCCGGGTTGTTGCGGGTCGCTTCGGCCACCAGCGGTGTCGCGCGGCGGTTGCCGTTGGGGTAGGACAGGTGATCGCTGACCGGGGCAATGACTTCGGGGCGCATCAGGTAGTCGATGAAGGCCAGGCCCTGTTGCGGATGCGGCGCGTCCTTGAGCAGCACCAGTGTGTCAAACCACACCGACGCGCCTTCCTTGGGCAGGCTGTAGGCGATCTTCACGCCGTTTTTGGCTTGTTCGGCGTTGGTTTTGGCTTCCAGCATCGCCCCGGACCAGCCCACCGCGACGCAGATGTTGCCGTTGGCCAGGTCGCTGATGAACTTCGACGAGTTGAAGTAGGCGATGTGCGGACGCAACTTGAGCAACAACGCTTCGGCCTTCTTGTAATCTTCGGGGTTGGTGCTGTTGGGCGGCAGGCCGAGGTAATGCAGGGCGACCGGCAGCATTTCCGCAGGCGAGTCGAGCATGGCCACGCCACACTCGCCGAGCTTGGCCAGGTTCGCTTCGTTGAACACCAGCTCCCAGGAATCCACCGGCGCTTTGTCGCCCAGTGCAGTGCGGACTTTATCGACGTTGTAGCCGATCCCGTTGGTCCCCCACAGGTAAGGCACGGCGTACTGGTTGCCCGGATCGTTGGTGGCCAGTTTCGCCAACAGCTCGGTGTCCATGTCCTTGAAATCCGGCATCTGGTTGCGGGGCAGCGGTGCCAGGGCACCGGCCTTGATCAGGGTCGGCAGGCTGAAGTTGCTGGCCACCACCACGTCATAGCCGCTGCGGCTGGTGAGCAATTTTCCTTCGAGCACTTCGGCACTGTCGAAGGTGTCGTAGACCGGTTGGATTCCGGTGTCACGCTTGAAATCCTGCAGGGTCGTGGGACCGATGTAGTCATACCAGTTGTACACGTGAACCGTGGGCCCGTCGGCCGCAATGGCCGTCAGCGAGACGCCCAGGCAGGCGCTCAGTCCAAGATTGATATACGAGCGGTGACGACTCATGATGCGGCACTCCTGGCCTGCTGCAGGCCGGTGATGAACAGGTGCTTGCAGCGTATCGGCAGGCAAGTTGCTCACCCATTCCCATCATGGGTTACTCGAAAGGGGTAGTGCGTGGACGCGTTGTTGAAAGAGTTACCGGTGCACCAGGGGCTGGCGCGGGTCTTTGCCGTGTTGGGCCAGGACGGTTTCTGGCGTGCGCTGGTCGATACCCTGCGCCTGCTGGTGCCGCTGGACAACGCGCTGGTCGCGGTGATGCGGGCGGGGCGGGTGCCGCGCCTGCTGATTGATTTCGACTCCAAGGGTAGCGGCGACGAGCATGAGGAACTGGCGGACTACAGCGCCGGCATGTACCTGCTCGATCCGTTTTACCAGGCCGCCTGCGCGGGTATCGCCGACGGCTTGCACAGCCTCGAATCGCTGGCACCGGATCAGTTCCAGCACAGCGAGTACTACCTGAGCTACTTCCGCTCGGTGGTGGGCGGTGACGAGTTGCAGTTCATGGTCAACATCGACGGCGCCGTGCTCGGTTTATCCCTGGGACGCTCGACGCGCTTCAGCCATGAAGAGCAGGGGCGTTTGCTCTGCGTGCGCGATTGGGTGCTGGCGGCGATGCGCCGGCACCTGCAACTGCTGCCGCCGGAAGGGCCGGTGACGGAGGCGGTGGCCGGGGATCTGGCAACCTTGCTGGACCGCTTCGATGCACGGTTGACGGTGCGCGAAGTCGAAACGGCACGGCTGATTCTCCAGGGCTTTTCCAGCAAGGCGATTGCCCAGCAACTGAGCATCTCCCCGGAAACGGTGAAGGTGCATCGGCGCAATCTCTATCACAAGCTCAATGTGAACGGGCATGGGGAGTTATTTGCGCTGGTGTTGCGGCCGCGTTGAGCCGATGCGGCCCGCAACTCACCGGTTCAGCGCCGATCCATTGTGGGAGCAGTACTCAATCCTCCAACCTGAACACCAACGCCTTCAACCCACACTCAACATCCGCATCCGGAAACTCCGGCGGGTTCTCCAGCCGCTGCTCGAAGCGCAGGCTCGGCGCTTCGCGCATCACCCCGTCGATCAGGAAATTCGCCCCGAACGCCGGGTCGTTCATGCAAGCCAGCACCGTCCCCTGAGGGCTGAGCAATTCCGGCAGACGGCGCAACACGCGCTGGTAGTCCTTGGTCAGCAGAAAACTGCCTTTCTGAAAGGACGGCGGATCGATGATCACCAGGTCGTACGGGCCCTTGCCGATCACCTTGCCCCAGGACTTGAACAGGTCATGGCCGAGAAACGTCACTTTGCCCAGGTCGTGCCCGTTCAGTCGGTGGTTGTCGCGCCCACGGCTCAGGGCCGGGCTGGACATGTCCAGATTGACGACGTGGTCGGCGCCACCCTCGATGGCCGCCACTGAAAAGCCGCAGGTGTAGGCGAACAGATTCAACACCCGCTTGCCCCGGGCATTGGCCCGCACCCAATCACGGCCGTAGCGCATGTCGAGGAACAGGCCGGTGTTCTGTTTGCGCCCAAGGTCGACGCGATAGCGCAGGCCGCCCTCGGTGATGGTCATGTCCTCGATCGCATCGCCGAGCAGCCATTCAGTGGTGCTTTGCAGCAGATAGCGATGCTGCAACGCCAGGGTATGTGCGCCGGATGTCGCCCATTCAGGCGACTGAGTGACTTCCAGCAGCCGCTGTTTCAACGCCTCCAGTTGCGCCGTTTCGGGTTCCTTGAACAGCGACACCAGCACCACACCTTGCAACCAGTCGACCGTCAATTGCTCCAGCCCCGGCCAGCAACGACCGCGGCCATGGAACAGCCGGCGGGTTTCTACCGGGGCGGCTGCCAGGGCCTTCAGCAAATGATCCTGGAGGGTAAAGAGGGCGTCTGAGTTCATCGGGCTGGGTCGGCAAGAAGTTGGGGCGGCATTCTAAACACAAATGCCCCCGCTCGATGCAGTGACAGGAGAAAACCGGCGGCACCTGTTCTGGGAGTTATCACGTTTAATTTAACTTTACGTGAGGATTTGGCGATCTGTCGGCTCACATACTCGGCGCCAATCATCAACCGCCGGGAACGCATCATGTCACCGCCACCTGTTTCATCCCATCCTCGCTGGCTACGCCTGACCCATTGGCTCAATGCCCTGGCGGTGCTGGTCATGGTCACCAGCGGTTGGCGGATCTATAACGCATCGCCGCTTTACGATTTCAGTTTTCCCGCCTCGATCACCCTGGGTGGCTGGCTCGGCGGTGCATTGCAATGGCACTTCGCGGCGATGTGGTTGCTCGCCATCAACGGTCTCGTCTACCTGATCATCAACCTCTTCAGCGGGCGGCTGAAACGGCGCTTTTTTCCCGTCTCACCCAAAGGTGTCCTGCATGACCTGTGGGCCGCGTTGCGGGGGCGGTTGGGGCATGCCGACCTGAGTCGTTACAACCAGGTGCAACGGGTGGCGTACCTGTTCGTGATGGTCGATATCGCGATGCTGGTGATCTCCGGGCTGGTGTTGTGGAAGTCCGTGCAGTTCCCGCTGTTGCGTGAGTTGCTGGGCGGCTACGAAAGTGCGCGGCATGTGCACTTCATCGCGATGGCGTTGTTGGTGGCTTTCGTCGCGGTTCATCTGCTGATGGTCGCACTGGTTCCAAAAACGTTGTGGGCCATGATTGTCGGCCGCAAGGAGCCGGTATGAAAAAGCCCATCGAAGGCTCGGGGCTGGACGAGGCGTCCATCCTGACCGACGCCCGAAAAATCATTGCGCCGCAGATCGAGGATCGCTCCCGTCGCTCCTTCCTGCTGCGCGGCGTGACCCTCGGCGGCGTGGCCATGCTGTCCGGCTGCAACCTGACCGACAACGACAGCGTCGAGACCGCCCTGTCCTCCATGTCCCGGTTCAACGATCGGGTGCAGGGCTGGCTGTTCAACCCCAACGCGTTAGCGCCGACCTATCCCGCGTCGATGATCACCCGGCCGTTTCCCTTCAATGCCTTCTACGGCATCGATGAGGCACCGACGGTGGAGGAGGAGAGTTATCGACTGGAAGTGACCGGACTGGTTGCCGACAAGCGCAGCTGGCGCCTCGAAGAGCTGCGGGCCATGGCGCAGAACGAACAGATCACCCGGCACATTTGTGTCGAAGGCTGGAGCGCTATCGGGCGCTGGGGAGGCGTGCGCTTCAGCGACTTCCTGAAACGGGTCGGTGCCGACACCGATGCCAAATATGTCGGCTTCAAATGTGCCGACGACTATTACACCAGCATCGACATGGCCACTGCGCTGCACGCGCAGACCCTGTTGGCGCTGACCTACGACGGCGCGGTACTGCCTCGCGAGTACGGCTTCCCGATGAAGCTGCGCATGCCCACCAAGCTGGGCTACAAGAACCCCAAACACATTCAGGCGATTTTCGTCAGCAACACCTACAGCGGCGGCTACTGGGAAGACCAGGGCTACAACTGGTTCGGTGGCAGCTGACGGCGCCCGGCAATTTTACTGTGCAGTTCACGCTGCGCTCATCCGCAACCTGTGATTCAAAGGAGTTTCATCATGAAAATGTTAACCACCGCTGTACTGTCGATGTGCCTGGCAACGGGTGCCGCCAGCGTGTTTGCTGCCGATGCCATGAGTAACGACAGTATGAGCAAGGACTCGATGTCCAAGGACGCAATGAAAAAGGACGCCATGTCCAAGGATTCAATGAGTAAGGACGCGATGAAGAAGGACGCCATGTCCAAGGATTCCATGAGCAAGGACGCCATGAAAAAAGACGCCATGTCCAAGGACGCCATGAGCAAGGACCGCATGGCACAGTAATTCGAACATTGTTATTCACGGGCTATCGCTTGTAGCCCACGCGAAATTTGTCGCTTGCCTGTATCAAAAATGAATTTCCGCCGAGTCCGCTGCTCATACCTGTAAGCAGCGGATTTGAGGCCGCAAAATCATTTACGCAATCAGGGAGTGGTACAGTCATGAGTCCAGTATCGACAGCGGGCGAGTCGCTTCCTGGCGGGTTGATTCTTGTAGTTGAGGACGACCCGTTGATTCTGGAGTTTCTCTGCGAAATTCTTCAGGAAGAAGGGTTTGTGGTTCAGCCGCAGGCCAGTGCAGACGCCGCATCAGCCTATCTGGAAGGACATTCCAGTGAAGTGCGGCTATTGCTGACGGACATCACCATGCCAGGCAAGCTCAATGGAGCGGATCTGGCCAACGATTTCGGTGACCGCTGGCCGGACAAGCCGATCATGATCATGTCCGGTTTCGAAACCCCGGAATCTTCCGGGGTGCGGCATCAGGTGTCGTTCATCAAGAAACCTTGGGCGCTCGGGCAATTGCTCGATTGTGTGCAAAGTGCATTGTCGAGTCGGTCTCTGTAGGGGCTGGCGCGGGTGGTGTACATTGGCCTGAAATCCCGTCTGCCCCTTGCGAAAGGAAGTCGCTCTTGTCCGCTCACGACTCCGTCTTCAACACCCCTTACCGCGCTTTTCTCTTCGACATGGATGGCACCGTCCTCAACTCCATCGCCGCCGCCGAGCGGATCTGGACCGCCTGGGCCTTGCGCCATGGGGTTGATGTCAAGTCCTTCCTGCCGACCATCCATGGCGCCCGCGCCATCGACACCATCCGTCGTCTGGCGTTGTCCGGGGTGGATGCCGAGGCTGAAGCGGCGTTTATTACTGCGGCAGAAATCGAGGATGTCGACGGCATTGTCGAGGTGGCCAGCGCGGCGAACTTCCTGAAGTCCTTGCCGGCCAACCAATGGGCCATCGTTACCTCTGCACCCCAGGCGTTGGCGCTGCGGCGTATGGCGGCGGCGGGGATACCGCAACCTGAGGTGATGGTTACGGCCGAAGATGTCAATGCTGGTAAACCTGATCCTGCGGGGTATCGACTGGCTGCACAGCGGCTGGGCGTGGAAGTGACTGATTGCCTGATATTCGAAGATGCCACGGTGGGGATTCTAGCGGCCGAAGCGGCGGGGGCGGATCTGGTGGTGATGACGTCGACCCATGTTCATCCGATCGATACTGCCCATGCGACGCTGATCAGCTATGAAACGGTGACCGCAGTAGTGGAACCCGACGGCCAGCTCCGCCTCCACACAATCTAATGGTGGGAGCGGCGGTGCGGCGATCCGACTTGCTCGCGAAGGCGGTGTGTCAGGCAGCATCAATGCCGGCTGATACACCGCCTTCGCGAGCAGGCTCGCTCCCACAGGGGGATCTGTGAGTGGTTAGTAAACCCCGGGAATCAACCGCCAGCTACGGGCGCAATAAGCCTCGTATTCACTGCCGAACTGCGCCCGCAACAGCGCCTCTTCGGCGTGAATGCGCGCAATCAACGGGATCATTGTCAGCGCCGCCAGCAACAGGCCGACGCCCGAGCGAAATGCCAGCGCCCAACCCACGGCAGTGATCAACATCCCGAGATAGCTGGGGTTTCGCAGGTTACGATAGATCCCGTCCGTGACCAGACGATGCCCCGGTTGGATCGCGACCAGCCCGCTGAAGCGTTTTCCCAGCACGAACACCGGCCACAGCCGCAGCGTCCCGCCGATGATGAACAGCAGGGCGCCGAGCCAGCGAACGCCTTCGCCACCGAAGGTCCAGAAGTCGATCCGGTCGGTGTAGGCCGGTAGGAAACCGCTCAATACGCCGATCAACCCGAAGGCCGCAAGCACCCAGCGATTGGCCCGGTCTTCACGTTCGCCGGAGCTCAGGTTGACCTCGGTAAACAGGGAGGCGATCGCCATTACCAGGGTTGCCAGGACAATGACCAGCAGCGGCGCATGGGAGAAAAATGCGCTAAAGCCGCCAAGCCCCCAAACGGCGAGCCCGAGGTAGGCGAGGGTAGTGACGATGGCGAAAAACGCGAGGCTGGCGGAAATTTTCATGAGCACCCCACACAGGGAACTGACCCATCATTGAGTGTAGAAGCTGCGGTGCGGCGATTCGGCTTGCCAGCGAAGGCGCTTTTACAATCAATGCATGCCTCAGGCCCGATCGCCAGCAAGCCGGCTCCTACAGGGGCGCGGTGTCGGTTCTGGCATTGCGCCGAATCACCTGCGGCGGTTGCCCGAACGCACGAAGGAACGCTTCGCGCGCGCCGACGGTCGCTGAAGCCGGTCTCGACGGCGATCTGATCGAGGTTCAGGCGTCCGCGCTCCAGCAACTGCCGAGCGGCTTCCAGGCGCAGGTTCTCGATCGCCTTGGCCGGCGACTGACCGGTTTCGGCGCGAAAGGCCCGGCTGAATTGCCGCGGGCTGAGGCGCGCCACGTCCGCCAGTTGCTCCACCGACAAAGCCTCGGCGAGGTGTTCCCGGGCATAGCCGAGCACGCTCTGGATGCGGTCGGATTTCGGTTCCAGCTCCAGCAGGGCCGAATGCTGCGACTGGCCACCCGCGCGGCGGTGGTACATCACCAGCTTCTGTGCCACGGAGCGGGCCAGTTCGGCTCCGTGGTCCTTTTCGACCATGGCCAGCGCCAGGTCGATGCCGGCGGTCATGCCGGCGGACGTCCAGATCGAGCCGTCGATGACGTAGATGCGGTCTTCTTCGACCTTGATCGACGGGAACCGCGCTTGCAATTCCCGGGCGTACGCCCAGTGCGTGGTGGCCCGGCGACCGTCCAGCAGGCCGGCCTGGGCCAGGACGAAGGCACCGGAGCAGATCGACGCCGTGCGGCGTGCGGTCTTGACGCTGGCGCGCAGGTAGTTCAACACCCCCTGCGGTGCCTGCTGCAGGATGGCATCACCGCCGACCACGATCACCGTATCGAACACCCGCTCGCCGAATGCTTCGGTGCCGACACTCAGGCCGCCGGAGGCGCGCAACGTGCGGCCATCCTCGGACAGCACGCTGACCTCGTAAAGCGCTTCGCCAGCACTGAAGTTGGCGTACTCGAACACCGGCATGGCCGCCAGCGCCATCGACTGGAAACCTTCAAAAACGACAAATGCCACGGTAGTCATTGCCAGGTCCTCAAAGGTCATGTCCTGAAAACGTAGTTTAAACGTCATTTGCGACGAGCGTGAGTCAATCTATAACGGTTCACACCTGGCGAATCTATCGTCTCACTGTGAAGGAAAATCGACATGGCTCTCTCATCCAAAGGCACCGCATTGATCACGGGCGCATCTTCGGGCATCGGCGCGGTCTATGCCGAACGTCTCGCCCGGCAAGGTTACGACCTGATTCTGGTCGCCCGCAGCCGTAGCAAGTTGAACGCCCTGGCCAACCGTCTGAGCAACGAAGCCGGGTGCGCCGTGGAAGTGGTCACGGCCGATTTGAAAGACAGGGCCGACCTGCTGCGGGTCGAAGAGATTCTGCGCCACGACGCGAGCATAACCCTGCTGGTCAACAACGCCGGGGTCGGCGGCGTCATGCCGTTGCTGGGAAGTCCCGTGGACGACATGGAAGAGATGATTACCCTCAACGTCACCGCGTTGACGCGTCTGGCGTATGCGGTGGTGCCAGGCTTCGTCGCCCGCGGCACCGGGACTGTGATCAACATCGCCTCGATCGTCGCCATTGCCCCGGAAATTCTCAACGGCGTGTACGGCGGGACCAAGGCCTTCGTCTTGGGCCTCAGTCAATCGATGCATCACGAACTGGCCGATAAGGGCGTCCGCATCCAGGCGGTATTGCCCGGCGCCACGGCCACCGACTTCTGGAGCGAGGCCGGCAACCCGGTGGAGAACCTGCCGCAAGAGATCGTGATGTCCGCCGAGGACATGGTCGACGCCGCGCTGGTTGGCCTGGCGCAAGGCGAGGTGGTGACCATTCCCGGCCTGCATGACGGCGAGCAGTGGGATCGTTACGAAACCCAGCGCAAAACCCTGTCCGGATTGTTTGGCAATTCCACGGCGGCGCCGCGTTATCGCTGAGACGCGGGGGCAGGGTGAACTAAGCTTGGGTAAGGTTCGTTCACCAGCGGCTCGTTGAACACCTCGACGAGCCGAGGGCCTGCCAAAGGGAGCCACCATGCTTCACATCAGAACGCCCTTGATTCTGCACCCGGGCCTGTCGACACCGACCCGGCGCATCTGGCTCAAGCTGGAAAACCTGCAACCCAGCGGTTCGTTCAAACTGCGCGGCATGGGCCTGCTGTGCAGCCAGGCCAAGGCCCAGGGCAAACGCAAAGTGGTGTGCCCTTCCGGTGGCAACGCCGGTTTCGCCACCGCCGTCGCCGCCGCCAGCCTGGGCCTGAAAGCCTGCATCGTGGTGCCGCATACCACCCCGGAGGCCACCCGCGCCAGAATCCGCAAGACCGGTGCCGAAGTGATCGTGCATGGCAAGGTCTGGGACGATGCCAATCAAAAGGCCCTGGAGCTGTCACAGAGCGCCCATACCGAATACGTGCCGGCCTTTGATCATCCGGTGTTGTGGCAAGGGCACAGCAGCATGATCGATGAAATCCTCGAGGACTGTCCTCAGGTCGATGCGCTGGTGACCTCGGTGGGCGGTGGTGGTTTGCTGGCGGGTATTCTCACCGGCTTGATCCGCCATGGCCGCATGGACTGCCGGATCGTCGCCTGCGAGACCCAGGGGGCGGCGTCCTTTTCAGCGGCGCTGGCGGCCGGGCATCCGGTCAGATTGCCGCGAATCGACACCGTCGCCACCTCGCTCGGCGCGGCTCAGGTCGCTGCCTGGCCGGTGCAGCACATCCTCGATTTTGCTCACGAATGCGTGGTGCTCAGCGATGACGAAGCAATCATGGGCGTGGTGCGTTATGCCAACGACCTGCGGCAGTTGGTCGAACCGGCGTGCGGGGTTTCGTTGGCGATCGGCTACCTGGATCATCCGGCCATTGCCGGCGCCCGGGACGTGGTGATCGTGGTGTGCGGCGGGGTGAGTATCAGTGCGCAGACGGTTGCCGGTTGGGCGCGCCTGTCCACGGCGAGCGAAAAGTAGTGTGAAGCGAAGGCAGGGCCGGAAATGCCATTGAGGTTTCACCAGCCCCACCGCGACGTTTTCAGCTGTTATTGACCGGCAGGCGTGCCTTCCTGAACCAGGATGGCTCGGGCCAGCTCTTCATCGCTTGCCTTCAGGCCAGGGTTGTTCTGACGAACCTGCTGCAATACCGACTCCAGGTAGACCCCGCGAATCGTGCCGCCACTGGCCACGAAGCTGGAGGCATCATCCCGGGCGGGAATCATCATTTTGTCGTCCTTGAAGGTCGAATACAGGGACGCGGAAAGACCGGCCGAGGTGGCGACATCGCCTGCATCCACATCGGCCAGGGCCGAACCGACGGGCAAGCAAAGCACTAGCGAGGAGATGAGAAACAGACGGCGCATGACGGAGTCCTCCGAAAGCATGAAGCGTAAAGGAAGTACTACGTAGTTTAGGATGCCTGACGGTACGCAGGAGTTCCTTGCCGCACAAATAATCACTTCGACCAATAAACGCGGATCTGCCAGTTTCGCCTCGCAGCAGGCGCGGGCCGGAGCATGGCCGGTGGGCACCCAGGCATCCCACACGGCGTTCATCGCCGCGAAATCTGCCATGTCGGCGAGCCAGATGGTGGTGTGCAGCGGCTTCCTTGAGCAAGGCATCGACCCGCGCCAGCGCGTCGCGGGTCTGGTCGGCGACGTTGTGCTGCGGCTCGCCGACTTGTCCGGCCAGATACAAGGTATTGCCATGGATGACGATCTGGCTCATCCGTTGATTGGTGTGTTTGCGCTCGATGGTGTACATCAATTGCTCTCCTGTTAAAGGGCGCCGTTCAGAAGCGTTGCACGGAAAAACTGTCCAGCCATTGCGGGGCCTTGCCGGCGATGCAGTCGGCGACCAATTGGCCGGTGGCGCCGGCCAGGGTCAGGCCCAGGTGCTGGTGGCCGAAGGCGTAGATCAGCCGTGGCTCGTTGGGTGACGGGCCGATAACCGGCAGCGAGTCGGGCAGGGAAGGGCGGAACCCGAGCCATTGGCGCGCGACCGGTTCTGTCAGGCCCATGACCCGGCGCACGTGACGTTCCAGGTAAGCGAAACGCGCGGGATTGGCCGGGTCCCTGATCGAACCGAGTTCCACCGTGCCCGCCACCCGCAACCGTCCGGCCATGGGTGTCATGTAGAACGCACTTTCCACCGGACAGCATGGGCGGTTGAGCAAGGTGTCCTGCAGGTCGAATTCGATGTGATAGCCACGCTCGGTATCCAGCGGGATGTGGTCCCCGACCTGACGTGCCAGTGCCGCGGACCAGGCGCCGCCGCACAGCACGACGCGATCCGCGCGATAGGCCTGGCCTTCGGCGCTCGACAAGTGCAGGCCGTCGGTCTGGCGTTGCACGCCGGTGATCGTCGCCTGATGCAAGGCGCCTTCGGCCACCAGGGGAGCCGCCAACGCTTCAATGAAGGCGCGCGGGTCATCCATGTGCGACGACTCGGGAAACAGAATGCCGGCCACCGCTTTGCCCGCCAGCGCCGGTTCCAGTTGTTCGACATCCGCCGCGTTCAGGACTTGCTGGGCGATCCCCAGGGAGCGGCGCAATTCGATGGCCGCCTGGGCGCCGGCGAATCCTTGCGCGGTGCCGTAGGCGTAGAGGCAACCGTTATGACGCAAATGCCGATCGGCCTGCGGGCAGTCGGCCAGCAATGGGGCATAACCGCTGTAGGTGTGTTCGAGAATTTTTGTCAGCGCCAGGGTATTGGTTTCGCACCGGGAGGCACGGCATTCATTGAGAAACCGCAACAGCCAGGGCATCAGCCGCGGCAGGCGCGCCCAGTTGATGACGAAGGGCGACTCCTTCGAAAACAGCAGCGATGGAATGGCCTTCAACAGGGCGGGCTGGGCAATCGGCATTACGCCGTAGGGCGCGAGGGTGCCGGCATTGCCGTAGGACGCGCCGCTGGCAATGGCGTCGCGCTCAAGCAGCAACACCCGATAACCCTGGCGGCGCAGCCAGAGTGCGGTGGCGACCCCGACCACCCCGGCGCCGATAACGGCGATTTCGCAATGAACTGGCTGTGTCATGTTCCTCAGATCCGGTTGTGCATATAGAGATGACCCTGGCGCGCCAATTGACTGATGACGTTCAAGGCTTTGATCAGATGGTCCCGTGACAGGGCCGCCGAGATATTGATGCGCACCGCCTGCGGCGAGAGTTCCGGACGCAGGGTAAAGGCGCCACCGGCGAGCAGCACCACGCCACGGTCCTGGCACAGACGGGCAAAGCGCGATCCGGTCCAGGGCTCCGGCAGCATCAACCAGGCGTGGGTGCCGGTGGCGCTATGGCGGAACTCCAAGCCTTCAAGGTGAGTGGCCAGCAGCGCCTGGCGGATGCGCAATTCTTCGCGCTGTTCCGAAACCAGCTGGTCAGCATGACCATCCTCGATCAGCCGGGTGGCGATCAGCGCGGTCAGCGGCGAGGTGCTCCAGCAGTCGATGCGCTGCATGGCGGCGATGTCTTGCACCAGCGGCTGCGGCGCCATGACAAAGCCCATGCGCAACCCCGGGGCGATGCACTTGGACAGGGCCGAGATATAAATCGTCCGTTCCGGCATCAGCGCGGCCAGTGGTGGCGGCGATTGATCGAGCAGCGGCCGATACACGTCGTCTTCGATGACCAGCAGGTTGGTCTGGCGAATCACCGCGGCCAGCGCTTCCCGGCGCTCGGCGTCCAGGGTGATGGCGGTCGGGTTATGGATCGACGGCACCAGAAACAGCAGCCGCGGCTGGTGCTCGGCGCAGGCCACGCGCAAGGCTTCGGGCGACATGCCGCGCGCGTCGGCGTCGACGCCCACCAGGATCAGTCCCAGGGAACGGCACAAGGCATTGATACCTTGATAGGTCACGCTGTCGGCCAGCACGGTATCGCCGCTGTTGGTCAGGCTGCGCAAGGTGCTGGCGATGCCGTGCTGGGCGCCTTCGACGATCAGCATCTGCGCGGCGTCGGCCTGGACGCCGGTGTGGCGCAACCATTGCGCGGCGGCTTCACGGGCCCACAGCGGACCTTCGGAGGGGTGATAGTCCTTCATGTCGCCAAAGCGCGGGTCAGTGGAAAGACGCGGCAGCAATTGCCCCAGCACCCGATTGAAACCGTCGGTGGCCGGGCGATTGACGCTCAGGTCGACGGCGCCCGGATGGTTGCTCGGCGCCGACTGAAACTGCGCCGCCGGATGCCGTGGTTGCGCGACTTGCGTGCCACGCCCGGGGCGGCTTTCGACCAGGCCTTTTTGCTGCAACACCGCCATGGCCTTGGTCACCGTGGTGATATTGACCCCCAACGCACTGGCGAACTCGCGATGGGGCGGCAGGCGCTCGCCCGGCTTGAGCTTGCCGTTGCCGATCGCTTCGGCCAGTGAATCCGCCAATTGGGCGTACAGGGTTCCCGCCTTGTCGCGTTGCAAGGCGGCACTGGCCTTGAGTTCGTCCAGCAGTTGTTCGAATTGACTCATGGTGCTTTTATCCCTGCTTGTCATGCTCGTAGCAAGACAATAAGCAAATTTGTATTGCTTTTTAGCCGATACAAAGTCCATTGACAAGCTAAAAAACCGTGATTAGTGTGTGAGTTGTAATGCTTGTCATGCAACACAATAAGAAAATGGCTGCCATGCTCAGCCCAATGGGTACGCACATGACTATCGACACGTTCCAGCCGGGTTTGCCCTCGGCGCCCTGGCACCACCGACTTTCCAGCCTGCCAGCGGGCGGCACAGAGTATCCGGTGTGTTGTCCCCCCCGCGCAAAATCTTCGATGAAATTATCCGGTCGTTCGACCCCATCCCACACCGCGGAGGTCATTCAATGAACCACGCCGATACCCAACCCACTCAACAACGCCTCAGCGGGGCTCTGCGCCAGCGCCATATCACCATGATTTCCCTTGGCGGGATCATCGGCGCAGGTCTGTTTGTCGGCAGTAGCGCAACGATTCAGGCCATCGGCCCGGCCGCGTTCCTCAGTTATCTCGCTGCCGGCATCGTGGTGATGCTGGTGATGCGCATGCTCGGCGAAATGGCCGTGGCCTTGCCCGGTGTCGGTTCCTTCACCGAATACGCCCGAATCGGCCTGGGCAATTGGGTCGGGTTCACCAGTGGCTGGTTGTACTGGTACTTCTGGGTGATCGTGGTCGCCGTGGAAGCGGTGGTCGGGGCCAATATCCTCGAGCAATGGATACCGCTGCCGGCGTGGATGATCGGCCTGAGCCTGTTGGCGATCATGACCGCGATCAACTGCCTGTCGGTGAAGTCCTACGGCGAATTCGAATACTGGTTCGCTTCATTGAAGGTGTTCGCGATCATCGTGTTCATCTTCGTGGTCGGCGCCTACCTGTTCGGTTTCGCCCCGAGCACCAGCGACCTGTTGGGCAACCTGGTGAATGACCGCGGCTTCATGCCTTATGGGGTGAGTGCGGTACTGGCTGGGGTGCCGACGGTGATCTTCGCCGTGGGCGGCGCGGAGATCGCGACCATTGCGGCGGCGGAATCCGACGATCCCTCGAAGAACGTGGCGAACATGACCCGCTCGGTGATCTTCCGGGTCATCACCTTCTATGTCGGCTCGATTTTCCTGATCGTCTGCGTGGTGCCCTGGGGCCAGATCGTGGCCGGCCATTCGCCGTTCGTGGCGGCGCTGGAGGTCATGCACATTCCCGGCGCGGCGATGATCATGCAGGCGGTGGTGCTGGTGGCCGTGCTCTCGGCGTTGAACTCGGGGTTGTACGTGTCGTCGCGGATTCTGTTCGGCCTCAGCCAGCGCGGTGATGCTCCGGCGAAACTGTCGACCCTTACCGGCCGCAAAGTGCCAAGAGCCGCCGTGCTGCTGAGCAGCGTGATCGGCTACATCGCCATCATGGCGGCGATCATTTCTCCAGAAGGCGTGTTCCTGTTTCTGGTCAACGCCTCCGGTGCGGTGATGCTGTTCGTGTACCTGGCGGTTGCGCTGGCGCAGATCAAGGTGCGGCGTCAGGTCGAGGCCACGGCACCGGCCCGCCTGACCCTGAAAATGTGGCTGTTCCCGTGGCTGTCCTATGCTGTGGTGGCAGTGATTGCGGGTGTTTTACTGGCCATGGCATTCCAGGAATCCTTGCGCACACAGTTCCTGGCCAGCCTCGTCAGCCTGCTGGTGGTGTCCGCCGCTTATCTGATCCTCAAGCGTCGACGCCTGCAGGCGAACACGCCCCATGTCAACGCCATCGACATCCTCGCGGGTCTGCCGACGCGGTCGTAGAACTCAGGGACATCCAGCCAGGGACGGCGCTCGAATGGTAAGGCTTGTACCGGTCAAAACAATAATTTGCCAATAGGTGATCTATGTCCGACTTCAAGTTTGATACCCGGGGTTTTTCCCGACGCGGGCTGCTCAAAGCCACCGGTTACGGCTCACTGGCGGCCATGGTGGGCAGCGCCATGGGCCCGATGTCCTTCGCCTTCGCCGCGGGCAAACCGATCAAGACGGTGCGCGAGGGCTACCTGACCGCGGCCTGCCTGGGCGACATGCCCCTGGGGGCGTTGCGGGAAGGCGTGCCCGTCGGCACCGATCTGGAATTGCTCAAGATTATTGCCGATCGCCTCGAGCTCAAGCTCGAGGTGCTGACCATGGGCTTCCCGGCGGTGGTCGAAGCGGTGAGATCGGGTCGCGCCGACTGGTTCGGTGGCAACTTCGCCTGGAACCCGATGCGCTCGAAGATCCTGCTGCTGACCGACCCGGTGTTCTACACCGGCGCCTACGTGATCATGCGCGACAACGAGCCGTTCGACACCGCCATCACCGTCAACGACGTGAAGGGCCGCACCATCGGCGCCATCACCGGCTATTTCACTATCCCCGACATGAAGAAAATCGACGGCGTGAAGGAGGTCAAACTCTACGACAACACCGACTCCTGCCTGCGTGACGTGCGGGCCGGGCGTCTGGATTTCGCCGTACTGGATGCGCCGACCATCGACTACATGATCCTCCAGGACCCGAGCCTCAAGCTCAAACAGATCCCGATGTCCTACGACGAAAAATTCCCCAGCCTGACCGCCAAGTTCGAGGCGATCTGGGGCGTGCACCCGCAGCACCAGGACTTGTTCGATGGCATCAATCAGGGCCTGCGCTGGCTCAAGGCCACGAATCAGATCCAGCCGATCCTCGCCAAATACGGGATCAAGAACCCCGATTATCTGGTGCCTCCGACCAAGGACCCGCGCATCGGTGTCGACCGCGATGAGCAGGGCAACCTTATCGGGCCGTTCAAGCACCCACCGCGTGATTTCAGTCAGGCCTTTGCCTGAGTAGAGGACCTGGATCATGGCTGAATCAACCCCACTGGTGCGGATCGAGGGGCTCTACAAGTCCTTCGGCAGCCTGGACGTACTCAAAGGCATCGACCTCAACGTGCAGCAGGGCCAGAAGATCTCGCTCATCGGCCCCAGCGGCTCGGGCAAGACCACGTTGCTGCGCTGCGTCAATTACCTGGAAGAGCCGACCAAAGGCGACATTTACATCGATAACGAACTGATCGGCCAGCGCCTGGTGGACACTCGCAAAGTGCCCATGAGCGACAAGGAGCTGGCGCGGATGCGCGCCGAAATCGGCATGGTGTTCCAGCGCTTCAACCTGTTCCCGCACCTCTCGGTGCTGGACAACATCATCCTCGGCCCGCTCAAGGTGCAACAGCGCAGCCGCGCCGAAGCGGTGGAACAGGCCGAGGACCTGCTGAACAAGGTCGGCATGTTCGCCAAGCGTGATGCGTTCCCGGAACAGCTGTCGGGCGGGCAACAGCAACGGATCGCCATTGCCCGGGCGCTGGCGATGCAACCCAAGCTGATGCTGTTCGACGAGGCCACCTCGGCACTGGACCCGGAACTGGTCGGCGAAGTGCTGGGCGTGATGCGCAAGCTGGCGGAGGAGGGCATGACCATGATCATCGTGACCCACGAAATGAGCTTTGCCGAAAGCGTCTCCGATCAGGTGATCTTCATGGCCGACGGCAACATCGTCGAACAGGGGCCGCCGCGACAGATTTTCCGTGAGAGCCAGATCGACCGCACCCGCTCCTTCATCCGCGCCGTGCAGGAGCATTGATCGATGTTCGATTCGATTGCACTGAACAAAGCCATCGACATGCTCCCGTACTTTTTGAATGTGCTGGGCATCGGTGCGCTGACGACGGTCGGCCTGACGGCCGCCGCGTTTGTGGTGGCGACCCTGCTGGGGTTCTGCCTGGCGCTGATGCGCCTGTCCCGTAGTCGTGTGCTGAGCTTGATGGCCAGTGTGTACCTGGAGATCTTTCGCAACGTACCGATCCTGACCCAGCTGTTCATCCTGTACTTCGGCCTGACCTATATCGGCATCACCTTGCCGGCCATCGGTGCGGCAATTATCGGCTTCGGTCTGAACGGTGCGGCGATTCTCTCGGAAGTGTTCCGGTCGAGCATTCGCACCATCGATCGCGGGCAAAGTGAAGCGGCCTATTCCATCGGCATGACTCGCTCCCTGGCCATGCGCATGATCGTGTTGCCCCAGGCCTTCAAGGTGGCGATTCCGGGGATGGCCAACTTCGCCATCGGCCTGCTCAAGGACACCTCCCTGGCCTCGGCAGCCGCGGTACCGGAGCTGACCTTCAAGGCGCGGATGCTGGTCAGCGAAACCTACCAGACCAACCTGATCTACTTCCTGCTCGCGATGATCTACCTAGTGCTGAGCCTGGTGCTTTCCCACTGGGCGGCGCGCACCGAACGTCGTCTCAAAGTCGTCAAGGAGCATTGATATGGGCTATGGCGAGTTGTGGGAAGCAACCCATGTCGAACTGCTGGCGGCGGCCTGGGCCACATTGCAGCTGGCGTTCGGCGCATTGGTGATCGGCTTGGTCGTCGGTCTGCTGGTGGCGCTGGCGCGACTGTCGAAAAACCGGCCCCTGCGCCGCGCCGCTCTGATCTACATCGAAGTCTTTCGCGGCACCCCGGCGCTGGTGCAGTTGTTCATCGTCTACTTCAGCCTGACCGAAATTGGCGTGCAGTTCAGCTCGTTCCAGGCAGCGATGATCGGCCTGGGACTCAATGCGGCCGCCTACCTGTCGGAGATCTACCGCGCCGGTCTCGAGGCTGTGCCCAAGGGGCAGGTGGAAGCGGCGAAGGCGATCGGCATGCCGCACCTCAAAGTGTTGCGCTGGGTGGTGTTGCCCCAGGCCATCCGCATCGTATTGGCGCCCATCGGCAACGTGGCGATCTCGCTGTTGAAAGACACATCCGTGGCATCGCTGATCGCGGCGCCGGACCTGATGTTGCGGGCGCAGGACTTGAGTTCGGTGTACTTCATGCCGCTGGAAATCTACATCCTGGTTGGCGCGATCTACTTTGCGTTGTGTTATCCGCTGTCGCTTGGGGTGAGGTTGCTGGAGCGCAGGACGCGGCATTGACGACCACCGTGAGATCGCCTTCGCCGGCAAGCCTGGCTCCTACAGCGAAAACCGCTTGCGATAATCCCGTGGCGAGATGCTCAGGTTGCGCTGAAAGGTGAAGCGCATGCGTTCCTCATCACCAAACCCGCACTGCCGGGCGATCTGATCGATGTTGCGTTCGGAATCTTCCAGCAAGCGCCGGGCAGCCTCCAGGCGCAACACTTCGACAGCTTTGGCCGGGGTGCGGCCGGTCTTGAGTTTGTAGACCCGGGAAAAGTTGCGAGGGCTCATCTGCACCTGTTGGGCCAATGTCTCGACCGTGAGATTTGCCTGGCTGAGGTTCTGCGCGATCCACAGGTGCAGGTCGTCGAAGGCGGCCCCGTCCCCGGTTTGCGCTTGCAGCAATTGACTGTATTGGGCCTGGCCGCCGGGGCGCTTGAGAAACACCACCAGTTCCCGGGCCACTTCCAACGCCACTTCACGGCCGCAGTCGGCTTCCACCAGGGCCAGCGCCAGATCGATGCCGGCGCTGACACCCGCCGACGTCCACACCGGACCTTGCTGGATGAAGATGGCATCGCTGTCGACTTCAATCGACGGGAAACCTTGCTTGAGCATGTCGCACAGCAGCCAATGAGTGGCGGCGCGTCGACCGTCGAGCAGGCCGGCCTGAGCCAGCAGAAAGGCGCCGCTGCACACCGAGGCGGTGCGTCTGGCGTTGGCCGCTGCGGCTTGCAGCCAGGCGACCAGTTCCAGGGATTCATTCATGGCCTGACGAATGTTCGGCGCGCCGGGCACGATCAGCGTGTCGATCGAATGATCGGCCAAGTCGCTCAATCTCGACGTCTCGACCGCAAGGCCCTCGGCCGTCTGGATCAAACCACCGGTGAGGCTCGCCGTATGTCGCTGGTAGCCCGGCAAACCGCGTTCGGCCATGGCTTTGGAGGCGGCCCAGAACACGGTTTGAGCCCCGGTCAAGTCGAGCAGGCCCATCTCGGGGTAAGCGAGGAAGACGATTGAACGCGGTTGATTGGGGCCAGGCGTTCGGGCGATTTTGTTCATGGGCTTCTATTCGACAATGCCGGATCAAGCCGGCCGGATTTCCGGGATTTATGTCATTGCGGCCAACAGAGTTCAACCTTCATACGACGAAATGGCTGCCCGCAGTCAATTACAAGGGCGACTCGTGACAATCCAGAACAATTGTATTGCCCGCACCTGTCTGTTTCCCCACCACCGGGCTGCGTACCTTGGGTTCATTGCAACTAGACTAGGACCTTCCCATGCTGAACCGATTGGTACTGCCGTTCGCCCTGTTGTTCACCCTCAATGCCGCCCACGCCGCCGACGCGGAAAAATGGTATCCGTCGAAATACGGCGCCAAGGATGAAATCGGCGCACTGAATCTATTGAACGCCGAGTCAGTGCTCAACGCCTCGAAACTGATCAAGACCGGCAAAACCTACCCCTTGGCCGTGCCCATCGATAAAAACCTTCCGGCCTTCCGCCACCGCAGCTTTCACTTGACCAACATTCAGCCAGGCGAAGCCGGCGGCACCACCATGGGGCCGAATAAATTCACCTTCAACGATGAACTGGTGGTGGGCTGGACCGGGGTCGGCACCCAACTCAACGGCATCGGCCACATCGGCATCGATAACGTCTACTACAACGGCAACCGCGCCGCGGACTTCGTGACCGTGGAAGGGGTGGAGAAACTCGGCATCGAAAAAGTGCCGCCGATCGTCACCCGTGGCGTGGTGCTGGACATGACGGCGGTGTATGGCAGCGCCATCGTGCCGGAGAAAACCGAGTTCAGCGTCGCCGACATCCAGAAAGCCCTGGACCTGCAAGGCATCACCATCCAGAAGGGCGATGTGGTGCTGTTCAACACCGGTTGGCTGGAGCTGTTGGGTAAAGACAACGAGAAGTTCCTCGCCGTGGAACCGGGCATCGGCATGGCCGCCGCCAGGTGGCTGGCCGACAAGCAGATCGTCGCGTTCGGCGGCGATACCTGGGCCTCGGAAATCTACCCTGGCAAAGACGGCCAGGAGTTCCCGGTCAACCAATTCATGCTGGCCAAGAACGGCATCTACAACCTCGAGCTGATCGACAGCCGCGCGCTGGTCCGGGACAAGGCCTGGGAGTTCATGTTCGTGCTGGGGCAGCCGCTGTACAAGGGCTCGACCCAGGTCAACATCAACCCGGTGGCGATTCGCTAAAGACCCGCCTGTCACCCGCAACGGGCCCGGGGATGAGCATTCATCGCCTGACCCGTTTTTGTCGTTGGTTTGTCCTATGAAACGAGAACACACGGATATGGTTCCTTCCCTTTGCAGCATCGCTGCACGCCTGCGTCTCAAACAACTGCGCCTGCTGATCGCGCTGGATGATCGCGGCTCCCTGCACAAGGCGGCCGAGCACATCTCGATTTCCCAGTCCGGCGCCACCAAGGCCTTGCATGAGGTCGAATCGATGATCGGCATGCCGCTGTTCGAACGTCAGCCTAAAGGCCTGGTCGCCAATGAAATGGGCCGCTGCATGATTCGTTATGCACGGCTGATCTACAGCGACGTCGCACACCTGCGTGAAGAAATGCTCAGCATCATGCAGGGCCAGGGCGGACGGCTGTCGGTGGGGGTGATCATGGGCGCGGTGCCGTTACTGACCCGGGCCTTGACCGAGTTGCGGCTCAAGCAGCCGCAACTGTCGGTCGAACTGGTGGAAAACACCAGCGCCACCTTGCTCGGCTTGCTGGACCAGGGACGGCTGGACCTGGCCATTTGCCGCGCCAGCGTCGGCCAGCGCTCGGCCGCGTACGACTGCGTCGAATTGACCGAAGAACCCCTGGCGGTAGTCGCCAGCAAGCACCATCCGCTGGCCGCTGCACAGGCGTTGCAGCTGTCGCAGTTGAGCGATTACCGCTGGGTGGTCTACCCCAAGGACATGCCGATGCGCCAGGCCCTGGAGCGTGAACTCACCGAGGCGGGACTGCAGGTGCCGCGTTATCTGCTGGAAACCTCGTCGACCTTCGCCACCATCCTGCTGGTGCAACAGGACCCGACCCTGTTGGCGGTGATCCCGGTGGAAGTCGCCGAATTCTGCGAGCAGTTCGACCTGCTGGTGAAACTGCCGGTGTCGATGCGGGCCTTGATCGAGCCTTATGGCGTGATCAGCCGGGCCGGCGCCGACCTGTCGCCGGCGGCGGTCCTGCTGATCAACGAATTGCAGCAGGACCTGACTACTTGTGTCAGTCACCCTTGATGAGTCTGACACACCGCTTTCGCGAGCAGGCTCGCTCCCACAGGGTGTTTATGTACTGTCGGTCTGGTTCAGGGGTTATTTGATTGGGGAGAAATCGGCGGGGATCAGCAATTTCGATTCCATCTTCTCCAGCATCGGGAATGCGATCGGCACGAAGCCCTCCAGCCAGTCCGGGTCCTGATACAGCGCGGCGCGTTTTTTGATCCGCTCATCCAGGCTCTCGTAGGCCCAGATGTGGATGACCTGGTTCAGCTCGCCGATTTCCGTGTACCACCAGCCCACCAGGGTGGCATAGCGGGAGATCACCGGCAGGCCGTTTGCCTCGAAGTGCTTGAGGTAGGTCTGCATTTTTCCGATCTGCAGGGTGTAGGTGCGCATTTCGTAAAACATGGGATTTTTTCTCTCAGGAATGAATGCCGTGGAAGGCGTTGCCGATGATCCGTTCGATGTCGGCGGCAGTGGTCAGGCGCGGGTTGACCAGCACGTTGCCGCTGCGCATCGAGTCGCTGACCATCTGCGCCATGTAGTCGAGGTCCACGCCCAGGTCCCTGATGTTGTCGGGGATGCCGATGGCCTTGTTCAGCGTCACCACGTGGTCGAACACTTTGTGCCCGGCGCGGGTCGGGCTCAGGCCGTCGACGTCTTCGCCCATGGCGATGGCGATCTCGCGAAACAGCTCCGGGCAGGCCGCCAGGTTGTATTCGATGACGTAGGGCAACAGCGTGGCATTGGCGATGCCATGGGGAATGTTGAACACGCCGCCGAAGGTGTGGGAGATCGCATGCACGTTGCCCAGTTTCGATTGGGCGAACGCCACCCCGGCGAGGAAGGATCCGAGCAGCATCTGTTCCCGTGCGTGCAAATCGCTGCCACTGAAAAACGCTTTCGGCAGGTGCGTACAGATCATCTTGATCGCTTGCAAAGCCAGGGCCTGGCTGACCGGGTTGGCCTGCTTGGATACGTAGGATTCGATGGCATGGGTCAAGGCGTCCATGCCCGTGGCGGCGGTGATCGACGGCGGCAACTTCAGGGTCAGTTCGGCATCGAGAATCGCCAGTTTGGGAAACAGCGCCGGGCTGATGATCACCGTCTTGAACAACGTCCTGGTGTTGGTGAATACCGTGGACGCGGTGCACTCGCTACCGGTGCCGGAGGTGGTGGGAATGGCGAAAATCGGCAGCGGCGCCTGCAGCAATTTGTCGTAGCCTTCGTAGTCGAGGATGTTGCCAGGGTTGGTGGCCATGGCGGCCACACCCTTGGCAGTGTCGATGCTGCTGCCGCCCCCGACGCCAATCACCGAATCGCAATCATGGTTTTTCAGGAACGCCACGGCGCGCTCCAGCACGTCGGTGGTGGGGTTGGGCTCGACGCCGGAAAACACTTCGTAGCTGATCTCGCTCTCGGCCAGCGAGGCGAAAAAACCTTCCAGCACACCCGATGCGATCAAGCCTTCATCGGTGACCACCAGCAGTTTTCTGCGCACATGGGGCTTGAGCAATGCACCGGCCTGACGCACCAGGCCATTGCCGCTCTTCAAGGTCGTGGGGAAGTAAAACTGAAACGGGTTCATCGGATTCTCCGGTTCTTATTGGTGCACAAACACTAATAAGCGCCGCAGACGGCCGATAATGAAAAGGTCTGATCCGGTGATCACCCTTTGTCATCCCCCGCCGAGCCGGGTTGCAGTGGTAACTTAAGGTTTTACAACGGTCAGGAGCATGGTCATGGAATTGGGAATAACGGGGCGCTGGGCGATCGTCTGTGCCGCCAGTAAAGGCCTGGGGCTGGCCTGTGCGCGAGCCTTGGCGAAGGAGGGGGTCAACCTGGTGATCAACGCCCGTGGCAATGACACCTTGCAGGCCGCCGCCGAACAATTGCGTCTACTGGCACCGGGCATCGAAGTACGCACGGTGGCCGGGGACATCAGCGAGCCGGCGGTGCGTGAGCAGGTATTGGCCGCCTGTGCCCAGGTCGACATCCTGGTCAATAACGCAGGCGGGCCGCCGCCGGGCGACTTCCGCGACTGGCAGCGCGAGGACTGGCTGAAGGCGCTGGATGCCAACATGCTGACGCCGATCGAGCTGATCAAGGGCTGCGTCGATGGCATGGCCGAGCGTGGTTTCGGGCGTATCGTCAATATCACTTCCGGTGCGGTGAAGGCGCCGATCGATGTGCTCGGCCTGTCCAATGGCGCGCGCAGCGGGCTGACCGGATTCATCGCCGGGCTCGCGCGGCAGTCGCGGCTGGCGGGCAACAACGTGACCATCAACAACTTGCTGCCCGGGCCGTTCGACACCGAGCGCCTGCACAAAACCCTGAGCGCCGCCGCCGACGCCAGTGGCACCAGCGTCGACAGCATCAGCGAACAGCGGCGCAAACATGTTCCCGCCCAGCGCTTCGGCCAGCCCGATGAGTTCGGGGCCTATTGCGCGTTCATCTGCAGCGCCCACGCCGGCTTCCTCACCGGGCAAAACCTGTTGCTGGACGGCGGCAGTTACCCCGGTACGTTCTGATCGCCTGGGGGATGACATTCGGTGATCCCCCAATCAGATCCCCTCATTATTCAGCTGTCGGGCGCGTGATTAGAGTGGAGCCGCTTACCCAATACCTCTCCATTACGACACAAAACCCGTAGGAGCGAGGCTTGCCCGCGAAGGGAACACTGCGGTCTACCAGGTACACCGCGTTATCGTTCTTCGCGGGCAAGCCTCGCTCCTACAGGCCTGTGTTGCGATGGAGAAGTGTTGGGTCGCTGCATCCACAACAACAAGAGCGCCCCCTCATGAACAATCCGAGTGCCGAAACACTGCGGCTGACAGCCGCGTCCGCAACCGAGCGTCCCACCAGCGTGCGCTGGCGAATCTTCCTCATCATGTTGCTGCTGACCGCCATCAACTACATCGACCGCGCCTCGCTGTCGGTGGCCTTGCCGCTGATTTCCGCCGAGTTCCAGATCCCGCCGGCGCTGGAAGGCCTGATGCTCAGCGCGTTTTTCTGGTCCTACGCCTTGATGCAGATCCCTGGCGGCATGCTGCTCGATCGCTTCCAGACGCGGCGGGTGATTGTCATCGCGACCGTGGCCTGGGGCGCCTTCCAGGCCCTGGCCGCCGGTGCGCACAACTGGATCACGTTGCTGATCACGCGCATGGGCCTGGGCATCGCCGAATCGCCGATCATGCCCGCCGGGGCCAAGCTCAATGGCGCCTGGCTGACCCCCAACGAACGCGGGCGCGGCGCAGTATTGGTGGACGGCGGCGCGCCATTGGGCAGTGCCTTCGGCGCGATCATCATCGCCGGCCTGATCGGCTGGTTCGATTCCTGGCGCATCGCCTTTGTGATCGCCGGTGTCGGTACCATGCTCGCCGGCGTGCTGGCCTGGAAATACATCCGTAACCATCCCAGCGAGCACCCTGGGGTCAACGCGGCGGAACTGGCGCATATCACCGAAGGCAACAGCACCGTTAGCCAACCCGGCGCGGTGACCAGCATCCCGCTCAAGGAACTGCTGAAAGATCGCTCGGTGCTGGCAATGTTCGCCGGTTACTGCTGCATCCTCAGCGTGTTCTACGGTCTGCTGACCTGGATGCCAAGCTACCTGCACCAGACCCACGGCCTGAACATTTCGAGCATGGGCGGTGCGACCTTCCTGATCTTCATGTGCGGCTTCGTCGGCGAACTGGTGGGCGGTTATCTGGGCGACAAATGGAAGTCCAGCGGCGCCTCGCCCAATCTGGTGATGCGCAGCATGTTCAGCGGCTCGGCACTGGTGGCGGCGCTGTGCATGCTGGCGGTGGCCTATGCCAGCGAGGCAGGCAAGGCGATCGGCCTGCTGTGCGTGGCGATGTTTTTCATCCGGTGGTGCGGCATGTACTGGTGCATTCCGTCGATCCTCGGCGGTACTTCGAAAACCGGTGTGCTGGCCGGTACCATGAACTTCTGCGGCAACATGGCCGGGGTCATCGTGCCGATCATGATCGGGTTGATCGTGCAGTTCACCGGCTCGTATTTCCTGGTATTGATCTTCTTCGTGGTCATGGCCCTGTTGCTGGCGATATTCTCCAGCCTTATCGATTATCGGGAGCGGGGGCTGGCGTGATATGAGCACGGTTTTGACATGGATAAAGCGCAGGTGAACGTCGATATCGAATGCGTGGTGGTCGGCGCCGGAGTGGTCGGCCTGGCGGTGGCCAGGGCCCTGGCCGGCAGCGGGCGGGAAGTGATCCTGGTCGAGGCGGGCGAGGGCATTGGCGTGGGCATCAGCTCGCGCAATTCCGAGGTGATCCACGCCGGGATTTATTACCCCGGCGGCAGCCTCAAGGCGCAATTGTGTGTGGAGGGCAAGCAACGCCTCTACGCCTTCTGCGATGAGCGCGGGGTTGATTATCAGCGCCTCGGCAAGCTGATCGTGGCCACCGATGAAAGCCAGTGCGCGGCCTTGCACAAGTTGCTGGAGCAGGGGCGGCGCAATGGCGTCGATGACTTGCAATGGCTGGACGCCGGGCAGGCTCGGGAGCTGGAGCCGGCATTGTCCTGTGTCGCCGCGCTCTGGTCGCCTTCCACCGGCATCGTCGATTCCCATGCGCTGATGCTGGCGCTGCAGGCAGACGCCGAAGCCAGTGGTGCCTCGATTGCGCTGCACACGCCATTGGTCGCTGCCCGTTGCATCGAGCAAGGCTTCGAGCTGCAGATGGGGGGCGCCCAGCCCATGACCTTGAGCTGCGCAGAACTGATCAACTGCGCCGGGTTATCCGCGCCTGAGCTGGCGAGCCGGATCGAAGGCTTGCCATCACAGCACGTTCCCACCGCGCGCTTGTGCAAGGGCAGCTATTTCAGTTTCAGCGGCCGGGCACCCTTCCGGCATCTGGTGTATCCGGCACCGGAAAGTGCCGGGTTGGGCGTGCACATGACGCTGGACCTGGGAGGGCAGGCACGCTTCGGGCCGGACGTCGAATGGGTCGATCAGGTCGATTACCGCGTCGACCCGCACCGCGCCGATGGCTTCTACCAGGCGATCCGGCGTTACTGGCCAGCCTTGCCCGATGCCAGCCTGCAACCGGCCTACAGCGGCATCCGGCCGAAAATCAGCGGCCCGTCGGAGCCGGCGACCGACTTCGTCATCAGTGGTCCGGCCACCCATGGCGTGCCGGGGCTGGTGAGCCTGTTCGGTATCGAATCGCCGGGCTTGACCAGTTGCCTGGCACTGGCCGAGCGGGTGCTGGCGACACTCGCCCGGTAACAGGTGTACCGATGATCAGCGTTTGCGATGCCGTTCGTCGATGCGGGCTATGCTTGGCAGTGCGCCCATTGCAATGGGAGACCTCTGATGATCAACGTACGCACTGCCCGCATGCTTGCCGATTACAAACGCTGGGCCGATCAACGCCTCTTTGACAGCCTGGTGGCCTTGCCCCCGGGTGAGGTGAAAAAAGAGCGGATTTCGGTATTCAAGAACATGATCGGCACCCTGAACCACATCTACGTCGTGGACTGCATCTGGCAGGCCCACCTCGAAGGCCGAGGGCACGGCTTCAAGACCTCACACGATCTGCTGCATCCCGATTTGGCCGAGCTGCGCGTGGCGCAGAAGGCCATCGATCACTGGTACTGCGACTGGTGCGAAAGGCAGACCGATGAATCGCTGGACCTACCCGTCGAATTCAGTTTCGTCTCGGGCGAAAGCGGCACCATGAGCGCCGGCGCGATGCTGCTGCACGTGGTCAATCACGCCAGCTATCACCGCGGCTGGGTGGTGCAGATGTATTTCGAGATTCCGGCCATGCCACCGGTCACGGACATGCCGGTGTACCTGCGCGAGTCCGATCAGGCTACTTTTTTCCGCCCGCTCAATGCGCCGCCAGTGGCGCGGACATGTGCTGTACAATTTTCGAGCGCAACCAGCGTTCTGCCGGATCGTTATCGTTGACCCCGTTCCAGACCATCGACAGTTCGGACAGGTTGATGTCAAACGGCGGGTCGTCGGCCCGCAACTGGCTGCTGCCTTCGATCAACGCGCACGCGGCGTAGTCCGGCACTGTGGCGAGCATATCGGTCCCTGCGAGCAGCGCGCGCAGGCCGGCGAACTGCGGCACCGCCAGCACCACCCGGCGCGAACGACCGATACGCGCCAGGTCGTTGTCGATGGCACCGGTCAGATCCCCGGAAAACGACACCAGCGCATGGGGTCGTTCACAATAGTCATCCAGGGTCAGGGTGCCGGGACGGCTGTCGCCGCGCAGGATCTTCACGCTCAGGTCCCGCAGCTTCTTGCGCTTGGCATTGGCCGGCAGCTCCGTGGTGTAACTGATCCCGACGGAAATCTCCCCGGTGGCGAGCATCGACGACATCAGCAGGAAATTCACCCGGCGCACCACCACCACCACGTTCTGCGCCTCCTCGCGGATCTGCTTGAGCAGCGGCGGAAACAGCCCGAACTCGGCGTCGTCGGACAGACCGATGCGAAACACATCACGGCTGGTGGACGGGTCGAAATCCTTGGCCCGGCTGACCGCACCGGAAATGGTGTCCATCGCCGGCTGCAACTCCTTGAGAATCTGCAACGCACGCTGGGTCGGCTCCAGCGCACGACCGTTGCGCACCAGCAACGGGTCGTCGAAAAGATCGCGCAGCTTGGCCAGCGAGGCACTGACGGCGGGCTGGCCGAGGAACAGCTTTTCCCCGGCGCGGGTGAGGTTTTTCTCGAACATCAGGGTTTCGAAAATCACCAGCAGGTTCATGTCCACTCGGCGCAGGTCGTTGCGGTTCATGGTGGGGGGCTCGCTGGGTTTTGGATATCTTCAGTAAAGCAGCAAAGCGCGTTTATGTTGTGGGTGAGTCCGGGCCGCTGTGAAATGGGCACTTGCTCCGCTCCATCTGCGCTCCGGCGCACCAAACATTAGCCGGTTCGCTTTCGTTATCCTGTAGATGAGAAGTTAGCGATTTCGATGAGCTTAACTAGTTATCACTATCGTTTTTCGCGAATGTAGGCTTGCCTGGCTTTTTGAAGGAGCGAATCTATTTTAGATATATTTGCATTGTGATCAGGGTTTTGATTTTTTTAAACTTTTCTCGGTACTCCTTGACGTCGTCGATACTTACTCCTTTAGGTAGTGGGCTTTTTCCAAGGCGGCCGAACAGGCGCACTGGACCGGGCAGGTCGACATAGGCCAGGACGAAGGGTGGCAGGCCGCTTTTCGGGCTCGGGTGCATGATGGTGAAGCTATAGACCTGACCCTCGACGGCGAGGTCGGTGTCATCGAATTGACTGCTCAGCGGCGATTCGGCAGGTACGGCCGGGAAGAGATGTGGCTCGCTCGCGAAGAGCGGTGTGTCAGTCGACAAAGATGCTGAATGTGCCGGCCTCTTCGCCAGCAAGCCGGCTCCTACAGGTTTGCGTTTTAGCCGGGAGAATCGAGTTGATCCAGCGCCCGGTTCACCGCCAGCTCGCCGAGCATGATGACTTGCGCAATGCCCAGCAGGGAGTTGCGGCTCGGTCCCTCCATATGGTCCGCCAGGTCCATGGCCATGACATTGGCCGAGGCTAGCGATTCGCAAGCATGGGCCAGCAGGGGTTCGGTATCGAGCGCTGGATTGACGATGAACATCGTGCCGGGTGTGCGTGGGGTGGCTTTGATGTCGGCGGTCGTGTTGAGGTGGAAATCGAGAGCGCGCTCGGCAGCTTCGTGGAGTTTTTTTGAATCGAGGTTTTCGTAGGGGGATGCCGGATCGGTGTCCGGGGGGTTGGGTGTGACCTTGAACATGGTCGAACTCCTAGAGAAATGGAGCTGCCACCATTCGCTGCGAAACGAAAAATAGGTGGCAACTGTACGCGGGTTCGCAGACCAGGACTCTAGGAACCCGGCAGACCCGAAGGTCTCCCGCGCACAGTCGCCATGACATCAATGACAGACCTGATAAAGCATCTGCTCATGGACGGTAGACGTTGTGCGTCTAGAGTTTACCCAGGCTGCGAAACCCGATCACTGATGGGCAGTGACGGGAATCAAGTTACCGAGTGGCCCCAAGACGCACAAGCCGGCGGATTCTGGCGTAACCGTAGGCAACGGCGCAAGACGCTGTAGCTTTCGTGAAGTAACCTGCAGGGTGTTTAAACAACGACTACCTGGCGATGTTTAATGCGTGGATTTCTCGACAAAAAAGACATCTGCCGGATAAACACCGACCTGTGGGAGCGGGCTTGCTCGCGAAGGCGCAGTGGCAGTCGACATCAATCTTGAATGTACCGGCCTCTTCGCGAGCGCTGGCGCCCAGCGCCGAACCCAGCGCACCCCCCGTGAAATAGGTCACCATGAACACCGTGTTCAGACGGCTGACCGCCTCCGGCGCCAGGGCCAGGATGCGTGCCTGGTTGGCCAGCTGGTTGGCGCGGTTGCCGATGTCCAGCGCGGTGGCGCAGATCAGGATCAACCACCAGAACCCCGCAGCACCGCCCGCGTACAAGGCAATGAAGGCCACCAGCACCGCGCCGGTCCCCAGGTAACTGAGCTTGATGCCGTAGTGCTGGGTGAGTCGACCCAGGTAGGACGCAGCGACAATCCCGACGATCGCCGACAGCCCGAACAGTCCGGCCTGACCGCTGGAATAGTGGTAGGGCTCCAGCGCCAGCAACGACGCCATCGATCCCCAGAACACGTTCAACGCGCCGAAGATCAGGCCGCCGGTCAATGACGAACGACGCAGGGTCGGGTGGTCGCGCACCAGTTGCCACATCGATTTCATCAGTTGCAGATAGGGCAGGGTGCTGGACGGCGCGGTCACCGGCATGCGCATCAGGATCGCCACGAACAGCAGCACATTTATTGCCGCGGCGGCGCAGAACATCCCGCGCCAGCCGACCCAGGTGCTGACAGAGCCAATCAAGGCCCGCGCCAGCAAACCGCCTGCGGACAGGCCACTGACCATCTTCGCGAGCAGGCTCGCTCCCACAGTGGTTTGGTGTCGATCATGGATGGTGGGAACAACCCATATCCCTTGTGGGAGCGAGACCGGCTTGCCGGCGAAGAGGCCGGCCGCCCCAGCGCACATTTCAGCCGCTATTAACCGCCCCCGGCTCCGTCAGCACTTTCCTGAACGTCTCCACCAGCGGCCGCAGATTGATCCGGTGCCACGCCGCCCACAGTGGCGTGGTGAAGGCGATCCACGGCACGTCCCGTAGTACCACGCCCGGTGGAGCGTTACGACTCAGTCCCTTTTGGATCATCGCAATCCCCAGCCCCGACGCCACCAGCCCCAGCGCGGTAAAAGGTTCGGTAGCCTCCATGCGAATGTCCGGAGTAAAACCGGCGCGGATGCAGGCGCTGACGAAGTCTTCGCGGCTGGCGCAGTTCTGGCGGTGTTGCACGCCGATCCATTCCTGGTCCGCGAGGTCTGCGGGGGTCAGGTTCTTCTGCTGCGCCAGTGGATGATGCTCGGGCAAGGCAAGCAGCATCGGGTCGTCCAGCACCTGGAAGCCCAGCAGATCCGGGTCGTCGGCGACGGGCGGTTCACTGACCAGGGCGATATCGAGACTACGCTGTCGCAGGCCTTCGAGTTGTTCGGCTGAGCTCAGGTTGTACAGCGCGACGTGCACGTTCGGCCGCTCGACCCGCAGCACCCGCAAGGCATTCGGCAGCACCCCGGCATGCATGGCATTTTCGATATAGCCGATGCACAAGCCGCCTTCTTCGCCGCGACCCAGGCGCTTGCCGAGGGATTCCAGGCGGTTGGCGTGGGTCAGCAGGGCGCGGGTTTCGGCGAGAAAAGTCTGGCCGTCGCGGGTCAGGCGAATGCGCTGCTGGCTGCGCTCGAACAGGGTCAGCCCCAGGCGCTCTTCTAGCTGGGCGATCTGCCGGCTCAGGGGCGACTGGGAAATGTGCAGGCGCTCGGCGGCGCGACCGACGTGTTCTTCCTCGGCGACGGCGACGAAGTAGCGCAGCTGGCGGATGTCGATCATGTCAGACTTCTGGGGACTCAAGTGCTGCACATTATGTCTTGGACGGTCCGATCATCGCAATCTAGGATTTGCTCAACGGTCACCCATGAGCTGACCCTGACACTCGAGAGGATTCACCCATGAGCTTGAAAGACAAACTGCCCGGCGCGCTGGGTTTCGGCACCGCCCCGCTGGGCAACATGTTCCGCGCCATCCCCGAAGTAGAGGCGATGGCCACCGTGCACGCCGCCTGGGAGGCCGGGGTGCGTTACTTCGACACCGCACCGTTTTACGGCTCCGGCCTGTCGGAAATTCGTCTGGGCGCCGCGCTGGCCCGCTACAACCGTGATGACTATGTGCTGAGCAGCAAGGTCGGCCGGGTGATTCTCGATGAAGTCGAAGACGCCGCGGCCCGGGATCTGGGCGAAAAAAGCGGGGTGTTCGAACACGGTCGGCCGAACAAAATCGTCAACGACTACAGCGCCGACGCCACCCTGCGTTCGATTGAAGACAGCCTCAAGCGCCTGCAAACAGATCGCCTGGACATCGTCTGGGTGCACGACATCGCCCAGGACTTCTACGGTGATCAATGGCTGGAGTACTTCAACCAGGCCCGCACCGGCGCGTTCAAGGTGCTGACCCGTTTGCGCGAAGAAGGCGTGATCAAGGGCTGGGGCCTGGGCGTGAACAAGGTCGAGCCATGCGAACTGACGCTTGACCTGACTGAAGCGCAGCCGGACGGTTTTCTGTTGGCGGGGCGCTATACGCTGCTCGACCACGACCGTGCCTTGCAGCGACTGATGGACGCCGCCCTGGCGCAGAACGTCGAGATCGTGGTCGGTGGTCCGTACAGCTCGGGCATCCTCGCGGGCGGTACGCATTTCGAATACCAGAAGGCCAGCCCGGCGATTGTCGATAAAGTCGAGCAGATCAAACGAATTGCCACCGCCCACGGGGTCGACATCAAGGCGGCGGCCTTGCAGTTCTCCCTGGCGAACCCGGCGGTGGCGGCGGTGATTCCAGGTTCCAGCCGTCCGGGGCGGATTGCCGAAGATGTGGCGGCATTGTCGGCGGTGATTCCCGCGGCGTTTTGGCAGGCGATGCGCGAAGCGAAGCTGGTGTCCGAGCGCGCACCATTGCCTATCACAGGAGCTTGAGCATGAACATCGATCTGACTGGAAAACTTGCGATTGTCAGTGGCAGCACCGCCGGCATCGGCCTGGGCATCAGCAAGGCACTGGCCGAGTCCGGCGCCACGGTGGTGTTGATCGGCCGCGACACGGCCAAGGTCGAGCAGGCGCTGGCGAGCATTCGCCAGAGCGTGCCGGGGGCGCAGTTGCGTGGCCTTACCGCGGACCTGGGCACTGCCGAAGGCGCCGGGCAATTGTTCGCCGCCGAACCTCGGGCCGACATCCTGGTGAACAACCTCGGGATCTTCAACGAGGTGGATTTCTTCGACGCCCCGGACAGCGAGTGGACACGCTTCTACGAGGTCAACGTGATCTCCGGCGTGCGTCTGGCCCGGCATTACGTGCCGGACATGGTCAAGCAGGGCTGGGGCCGGGTGATTTTCCTGTCCTCGGAATCCGGGGTGGCGATCCCGGCCGACATGATCAACTACGGCGTGACCAAAAGCGCTAACCTCGCGGTGTCCCATGGCCTGGCCAAACGGCTGGCGGGCACGGGCGTGACGGTTAACGCGATCCTGCCAGGCCCGACCTTTACCGACGGCCTGGAACAGATGCTCAAGGACGCCACCACCGCGTCTGGTCGCAGTGCCCGGGAAGAAGCCGACGCCTTCGTGCGCAAGGCCCGGCCGAGCTCGATCATCCAGCGTGTGGCGGATGTCGAGGAAGTCGCCAATCTGGTGGCTTATATTGCTTCGCCGTTGTCCTCGGCGACCACTGGCGCAGCCCTGCGGGTCGACGGCGGTGTCGTCGACAGCATGGCGATCTGAACCTTTTTGATTGAGAGAGAACCGTACATGGCAACTGCATCAGCGTTTATCGATATTCCGGCTTCGGCCGACCAGGTCTGGCAATTGATCGGCGGCTTCAATTCGCTGCCGGACTGGCTGCCGTTCATTCCCGAAAGCGAACTGAGCGAAGGCGGGCGGGTGCGCAGCCTGCGAACGGCGGATGGGGCGGTGGTGGTCGAGCGTCTTCAGGCGTTTGATGACGCGGCGAAGACCTACAGCTATTCGATTGTGCAGGCGCCGTTTCCGGCGACCGACTACCTGGCGACGCTCAGTGTCCAAGCGCAAGGCGAGGGCGCGCGGGTGACCTGGTCGGGGCGGTTTGCGCCGGTGGGTGTGAGTGATGAGGAAGTGGTGGCGCTGTTCAGCGGGATTTACCAGGGTGGGCTCGAGGCCCTGCGGGCCAACTACCCGGCCTGACAACAGCACAAATCCCTTTGTGGGAGCGAGCCTGCTCGCGAAAGCGCCGTGTCAGACAACATCAATGTTGACTGGCAGGCAGCCTTCGCGAGCAGGCTCGCTCCCACAGTGGTTCTTCATTGTGAGGGAGAGTGTGTCAGCCCTGTGAGATCAGGTTCTGCCGGCAATCGAGCACCAATTTCGCCCCACCCAATTCACTGCTACCCACCTCCAGCGCAAACCCGTGCAGGCTGACAATCGCCGCAACGATCGACAACCCCAGCCCGAACCCGCTTTGCGGATTGCCGCCTTCGGCGCGATAGAAGCGCTGGAACACGGCTTCGCGTTCACCTTCAGCAATTCCGGGCCCCGAGTCGAGCACTTCGATCCGCGTGTGCCCACCTTCATCGACCCCGCGCAAAATCACCTGGCCACCGGGCGGGGTGAATTTGATCGAGTTGCTCAGCAGGTTGGCTACCGCCTCGAACAACAACGCCCTATCGCCATTCAGTGGTGGCAGTGAGTCAGGCAATTGCAGCTGGAAACCCAGCTCACCTTCTTCGGCCAATGGCAGATAAAACTCGTGCAGTTCCTGCAACAACGGCAGCGGATCCAGCTGCACGAAACCGGAGCGGCGCTGGCGATCTTCCAGTTCGGAAATCCGCAGCAGCCCACGAAAGCGCGCCATCAAGGTGTCCGCTTCGGCGAGCACTGAGTCGAGTTGCGCCGCTTCGGCCGAGCCTTCGCCCGCCTGTTGCTGCATGCGGTACAACTGCGCGCGCAAGCGGGTCAGCGGCGTGCGCAGGTCATGGGCGATGTTGTCGCATACGCCCTTGACCTCGTTCATCAAGCGCTCGATGCGTTCGAGCATGGCGTTGACGATGGCCGCCAGCATGTCCAGTTCATCGCGGCGACTGGACAGCGGCAAGCGCCGGGTCAGGTCGCCGGCGACGATGGCCTCGGCGCTGGCCTGGATCCCGCGGATGCGCCGCAGGGGCCGGCGGCGCAACAGGTGCCAACCGACGATGCCCGGAACGATGGTCATGGTCACGCCCCAGAACAGCGCGTGCAGAATGATCCGGGTCACGGCAAACAGTGAGCCGTTGTCCCGCAGCAGCACCAGCCAGCGACCGTCCCTGGCCTGGGTCGCCACCGCGTCGCAACTGTCGTTGGGCAGGGTCGGGTCGTCGGAGTCGGCACAGTCGCCGAGCATGTGAATCTTGCCGTCCAGCGGCAGGCCTTTGGGGATGTGGCGCAGGGCGCCGCTGAGGTAACGATGCTGTTCATCGAACAGGCCATAGGCGTCGAGGCCGGGAATGTCGAAGGTCATGCTGACGGCGAGGGCGTCCACCAGTTGTTCCCCGGAAAAACGCGAAAACAAGTGCTGGCGTTGCATCAGCGAGTGTTTGGCCAGGTTGTCCAGGTAAGCCGAGACCTCGTAGTACATGACCCCCATGAGAATCCCGCTCCAGAGCACGAACAGCGAACTGTAGAGCGCCAGCAACCGGCTGCTGGAAGAGCGCCAGCCTTTAGACGGGTTCGGCAATGACATAACCCGAGCCTCGCACGGTCCGAATCAGTGGGACATTGCCGGGCGGGTCGATCTTCTTGCGCAGACGGCCGATGTGCACGTCGATCAAATTGGTGCCGGGGTCGAAGTGGTAACCCCAGACCTCTTCGAAAATCATCATCCGCGACAGAATCTGCCCGGTGTTGCGCATCAGGAATTCCAGCAGCTTGTACTCGGTGGGCAGCAAGGTCAGGAGCTGGCCGTCGCGGATGGCTTCGTGGCTGATCAGGTTCAGTTCCAGGTCCGCCACCCGCAGCGTGGTGGCCTGGGCCGTGACGGTGTTCTGCCGACGCAGCAGGACCTCGACCCGGGCGGCCATTTCATCGGTGGCGAAGGGTTTGGTCAGGTAATCGTCACCCCCGGCACGCAACCCCCGCACGCGCTCATCGACATCGGAGAGCGCGCTGATCATCAGGATCGGCGTAGCCACGCCCATGGTCCGCAGGGTGGTGACAATCGCCAGGCCATCGAGCTCGGGCAGCATGCGGTCGAGGGTGATCAGGTCGTAGTCGCCACTGACCGCGCGGGCCAGGCCTTCACGGCCGTTGTCGACCCAATCCACGTCGAGGCCGTGGCTGCTCAATTCGGCAACGATTTCCCGGGCGGTCACGGCGTCGTCTTCGATGGTCAAGATGCGGGTCATAGGGCGGGCCTGTCAGGAGTTCACAACGTTGCGTGGCATTTTGCCAAGAAATGATCGCGGGCTTACTAAATAAAACTTCATGTCAGGCGGCAAGATTAAAAGATCGCAGCCTGCTGGGGATAGGACTCGTAACGTGGTCGGTGAGCGGCCGCCGGCTGCGATTCCTGGATTTTGCAATGCATAAAACCCGCTGATATTTGCACGTTGTTGCAATTTGCATGGATATTGGAAGTTCAATATTTATAACCTGTTGAAATCAAACTATTTATTAAAAACTCGCGACTGGCACGCTGACTGCATTTCTTCATTCGAAGAGTTGTAACACCATCTTTCTGCCTGGAGCGATAAAACAATGAATAGATCCCCTGATGGTTTCTATCCTGCCGAATACGAATCGAGCTCGCGCTCTGGTGTGTCCTGGGGTGCCATATTCGCCGGTGCTGCGGCGGCGGCCGCGTTGTCGCTGATTCTGGTGCTGCTCGGCTTCGGCCTGGGTTTTTCCGCGGTGTCGCCCTGGGCCAATGAAGGCATGAGTGCCAAGGGCCTGGGCATTTCCACGATCGTCTGGCTCGCCGTCACACAAATCATCGCCTCAGGGCTTGGTGGTTACATCGCCGGTCGCCTGCGGGTGAAGTGGGCGAATATGCACGGTGACGAGGTTTACTTCCGTGACACGGCCCATGGCTTTCTGGCCTGGTGCGTGGCGACCCTGGTGACTGCGACGCTGCTGGTCGGCTCGGTCAGCGGTATCGTCAGTGGTGGTGTGCAGGCCGGGGCGAGTATGGCCGGTGGTGCCGCCAGTGCCGTGACTCAAGCCGCTGGCACGGCTGCCGCCAATACCGACAGTGATCAGTACGGTTACTTCATCGACAGTCTGTTCCGCGATGATCGCCCGGCCGCCGTCAGCGATGATGCCGCCCGTAGCACCGTGACCCGCATCTTCGTGCGCAGCCTGAGCGAAGGCCAGCTGTCCGCCGAAGACCGCACCTACCTGGCACAGCTGGTTGCCCAGCGGACCAACCTCACTCAAGCGGATGCCGAACGCCGTGTCGATGAGGTCTATGCCCGCACTCAGAAAGCTGTAGCCGACGCCAAACTGGCTGCCCAGCAAGCCGCTGACACCGCTGCGAAGGTGGCTGCAATGACCTCGCTGTGGATGTTCATTGCACTGCTGATCGGCGCGTTCTTCGCCAGCTTCGCTGCAACTTTCGGTGGTCGTCGTCGGGATGCGGTCGAGTATCTTGAAACCGACGCTTATGTTTCCACCACTACAGTACCTGTTCGTTAACCCAGGAGAACTTCCATGCGCTCATTATTGCTGTTCTTTCTCGGCATACCGATCCCGATCATTATCCTGATCGCTCTGTTTACCTGATAGTACTGAGGCTTGTGCCTCTGCCGCTTCCGCCTCTGGTGGAGGCGGCTTTTTTATATGTGCGATCCGAGAGTTATGACGATGGTGACTGTCAGTCCGTCTTCGCGAGCAGGCTCGCTCCCACATTGATCTGTGCCGTTCACAATCCACTGTGGGAGCGAGCCTGCTCGCGAAGGCGCCAGAACAGACACTACAAATCTGCCTATTCGATCGGCGTATCGACAAACACCCCAAGCCCCTCGGCATACGAGGTAAACGCACTGATCTGCGCAAACCGCGCTGTCCCTACCTGATCCGGCACCACAAGGTTGGTAAAGCTCCAGGCTACCGCCAGGGTAATCCCGTCCTGGTCAATCGAGCCGTCAGTCTTCAGCGGCTGCTTTTCCAGCTCCCGTTCCAGCGCCGAGTACGCCGCCGCCAGTTGTTCTTCGACCCGTTCAACCCAGGGTTCGAACTGAATCTCCGCTGGCCGCAGGTTGCGTTCGTAGTACAGCTGCACGGATTTCTCGCAGGCCACCAACCCCAAACCAATCAGGCGCAACGCGCGCAGTCGTTGATCGAGGTCGCCCGGCATCAGACTCTTTCCAGGACCGGCCAACGCCTCCAGGTAGTCGATGATCAGGGTCGAGTCCATCAGCACCTCACCGTCATCCAGGACCAACGTCGGCGCCTTGACCACCGGGTTGATCTGCTGGAATTGGTCGAAGTGCCGAAACACCGAAACCGCCTGATGTTCCAGCTCAATCCCCAGGCACTTGGCGGAAATGGCGACGCGTCGCACGTAGGGCGAATCCAGCATGCCGATCAATTTCATTGCATCTCTCCTTCGATGGCCGTTTCGGGATGGACAACCTGGGCCGAGGCTCAGCGCGCTGCAACCTGGGTCGCGCCAGTCCTCGAAACCCACCTGTTGGTGAATCTTGTCGACCTTCTCCAAACGATAGGCCACGTTGATAAACAGCGCCTGGCACTCCATGATGGCGGCGAGTACCGCGGGGGCCTGGGTCTAACGGCCACGCCCGACTCGCATCCCGCAGCCGTTTGTCTTCTATATACAGCCGCTCGATTGAATTTCTTGCTATAAACGCACTCCGATAACCACCGCATCGCTTGCCATAGAGCACTTTCGGGGCTTTGTCGGACGAATTCGCTGTCTTTTCAGTTGCTGAGGCCTCAAGTCGGCCTTAGACTGCCGCCCCTCGTAAATTGAGTGCCGGGTGGCGCTTGGAATAACTGGCGCCTTTCCGATGACCGACCGGGTCCACCGGAACGCTCCCTAATTCGCCTTAATGCACGTTTTTTTATAGAGATATCAATGACAAAGGACAAGTTGCTGGCCATGCCGGCGGATGACTACATGAATGCCGAGCAACATGCTTTTTTCTCCGAGCTGTTGCAGAACATGAAAGTCGAAACCCATGAGCGCATCGAACAGAACCGCATCGCCATCGAGAGCCTGGACACCCCGGCCGACCCGGCTGACGCTGCTTCTGTCGAAGAAGAGCGCACCTGGCTGGTGAACGCGATCGATCGCGACCAGCGCATGCTGCCCCAGTTGGAACAAGCCCTGGAGCGCATCAAGGAAGACAGCTTCGGCTGGTGCGACGACAGCGGCGAGGCCATTGGTCTCAAGCGCCTGCTGATCAGCCCGACCACCAAATACTGCATCGAAGCCCAAGAGCGTCACGAACAGATCGACAAGCACCAGCGTCAGGCCTGATTCCGTAGCGCCAGCCTCGCGGGCAAGCCTCACTCCTACGCAACCTGTAGGCGCGAGGCTTGCCCGCGATGCTTTTTGCCGTCTGCGAAAAACTCCCGGGCACTTCTATTGATTATTGATCTGCTGCAATGCCCACTACTAACGGACCATAGATAATGGCTTTGTAGTGGCGTTTAATGCGCATACAACAATTAGAAACTGCATGGGGTGACGACGATGACGCGAGACGGGTCTCTGGCCGGGGCAGTGCCCGCAGCCGTAGTTTTGCCGAAAAACCTGTGGCTCACGCCGACCCTGCAAAGCATCGCCCTGATGCTCCTGTTGTGTGGCATGGCGCTGGCTGGCTGGTCACTCTACCTTGGCCTGCCACTGGCGGTGCTGATCATCTGGCTGCCGCGCCTGCGCTCGCGCCCCATCGCTCAAACCCCTGCCGACAACGCCGACGCCCTCGGCGAGTTGACCCGCGATCTTTCCTACACCACCAGTCATAACGCCTTGTCGGCCGCTGGCGTGGCCTATTCGGTCAAGCAACTGGCCGACAAACTGCAATCGCAACTCAGTGCCGCCGCGCGCATCGTCAGCAATGCCGAAGTGATGATCGCCACCGAACAAGCCACTTCGACCCTCAGCCAGCAAGCCCTGAATGCGGCCAGCGAGGCGCACCGCAGCAGCGCGGCAGGGCGCTCGGAGCTGATCGAGTCCATTGCCCGCATGCATCAGCTCAGCCAGCGCGCCAGCAACAGCCGGGAGCTGATCGAAGCCCTGAGCCTGCGCAGCGACGAGATCCAGCGGGTGACCCTGGTGATCCAGTCGATCGCCAGTCAGACCAATCTGTTGGCACTCAACGCAGCAATCGAAGCGGCGCGGGCCGGGGAGCACGGGCGCGGCTTTGCGGTGGTGGCCGATGAGGTTCGCGGCCTGGCTGCGCGCACGGCGATCGCCACCGGTGAGGTCGGGGAGATGGTCGCCGATATTCAGCAGCGCACCGCGCAAGTGGTGGAGCAGATTCGCCAGTTGTCCAGTGACCTCGACACCGGCGTCGAACAGGTCGAGCTCACCGGCAAACATCTGGACAACATCGCGCGTCTGGCGGCGGGTGTCGAAAGCCAGGTGGGGGACATCGCCAAGGGCGCAGAGACCAACCGCGAGCAACTCGACAGCCTGTTCCACGCTATCGAGCAGATGCGCAGCGATCTGGCGGTCAGTGACCAACAGACCCGACGCCTGGCCGAAGCGGCCGTGCAAATGGAGGGTCAGGCCGAAACTATCAGCGAGCGTCTGGCCGAAGTCGGACTGGATGACTATCACCAGCGCATCTACGACCTGGCCCGTGAAGGCATGAGCCAGATCGCGGCGCGTTTCGAAGCGGATATCGACGAGGGCCGAGTCAGCCTCGACGACTTGTTCGATCGCCATTACCAGGCGATCCCCAATACCAGCCCGGCCAAGTACCAGACCCGTTTCGATCGCTACACCGACCAGGTCTTGCCGGCGATCCAGGAATCGTTGCTGCCGCGCCATGAGGGCCTGGTGTTCGCCATAGCCTGCACCCAGCAAGGCTATGTGCCGACCCATAACAAGGCCTTCAGCCAGCCATTGACCGGTGACGCGCAGGTCGACACCCTGAACAACCGCACCAAACGCAAGTTCGCCGACCGCACCGGGATCCGCTGTGGCAGCCATCAACAAGCCGTGTTGCTGCAAACCTATACCCGCGACACCGGTGAGCTGATGCACGATCTCTCGGTGCCGATCATGCTCAAGGGCCGGCATTGGGGTGGACTGCGCCTGGGCTACAAGCCGCAGAGCCCTCGCTGAGCACCTAAGCCTTTGTAGGAGCGAGCTTGCTCGCGATGGTCGTCAATGATAACGCGTGTTTGCTGGATAATACGCGGTGCTCTGGAATCCATCGCGAGCAAGCTCGCTCCTACAACGAGCACGACATTGTTACAGTTTTAGTAACGAAGCTGTACAACAGCGTTGCTGTTTCCTCGGAATTGGACTCGTTACCATGCCTATATAGTTAGGCAGCTAATGAAATTCGAGAGGTCAGCATGCAAGGCAGAGTCGATGTAGCGGTGATGATTGGCAGCGGTGTGCCCGCCAGTTTGCGTGCGGTGGGGCAGAACGTCTGCTGGGTGGTGCTGCTGGATGGCGAACGTCGGGGGACGGCCTTCTCCAGTCGCGAAGAGGCCCAGGAGTGCAGAGCTGCCTGGCTCGCGCAATTGAGCGCCGCAACACCCGACAGCCTGCATTGAATCAAAGGCTACTGGACTTGGTGCATACGCAGGTTGAGGTCGTCGACCACCCGCGCCCAATCCGCATCTTCGCGCAATTGTTCCTTTAGGAAGCCGGCTTGCTGCGGCGTCCAGAACTCGGCTTCGATGAGTTTTTTATCATCGGCCAGCGGCGAATGGCTGGCGATGAAATCGTCGATGGCTTTCTCGCTGGAGTCCAGGCCGAGCTGGTCGAACAAGCCTTTCAAGTCATGTGTAGGTGAATCCATCTTCATCTCCTTGCTGGTCACGCGGGTGCGAGATCTGAGGTGCGGCTGCATTGCATCTGAGGGAGCCGCGCTTCAGGAGTTCGATAGCGATGTTCGAAAGCAGGAATGAGCATAGACTGCAAGCCGACGATCAGGCTTTCAATGCACCTTCATCGACGGCCAGCTTCAGGGCCTTGGCGGCCTCCTGGGCGGCGATGGCGGCGACGTCGCAGGTCTTGAACCAGCGATCCTTCTCGACCTGGTGATAGGTCACGGTGGTCAGGGGTGGTTTGGCGCGCATGACAATGACGGCCTGGAATTCGCCTTCGACTTCTCTGGCTTCGCCCCGGATAAAAAATTCACCGATATCAAATTCCGTCACGTAGCAGACTTCCCTTGGAAATATTCTGTTGTTTGAATGCCGCGCGCCCTGAGGGGCGGGTTTCATTGGTCATCCAGTATGGCAGTAGTTGGCTGCCGGCGGCTGAGTTAACTCGCCGGCATGACGAAACGTCTATCGGGATGGGCGCCGTGCAGCGGTCAAAGGCGTGATTCGAGGGAGCGGGCGAGGGCGCAGGCTTCGTTATGGTCGCCGCGGAAACCTCTTACATGGCCCGTGGAGATTTCCTTGATATGGAAGAAGGCGTTACCCGCCAGTACCACCTGGAACCGCGGTGTGGCAAGGGTTCGCAGGGGTATGTCATGGGCCCGAAACAATGGCGTTTGCCGGGCTGCCATGGCGCCTGCAGAGGATGGCTGAGGTTGAGCGAAGTGGGTCAGTGTGCACATGGGAAGTCCTTTTCGTTGTTTGGCCGACGTGTGTACTTCGTTTTGAGTAGTCTTGGTGAGCATCGCTGCTCTAGAATCACCACTGCTGGTTGGCGATTGATGGGTATCTAAAGCAATTTTTTGCCGGCGATATGTCAGAAAAGTGCTTTTTTTTTAGCGATTTTTCCCTAAAGTTAGTAATCCGGTTTTTCTGGCCGTCAGCAGGGCGTTTTCCTTCAACCTCTGGCGAACACCAGCAGAGGCGGCGCGAGTGACATTCCAGTAATCTTCTCTCGCCTCGCGGTGGAACGAGCACACGGCTCGTCCTCAGGAACAACCCGGGTCATTTGGTCAAACCCTCGGCATTGCCGCTTTTTTCTGCTGTGCGCTTTTCCTGCGCGCGGCATCATTTTCAGATGTGGGGATGTTTCCTTGGCAGTAAGTAATCTCGATATGCATGCGTTGTTCGTGCTGGGTGATTTGCGCGCAAAGCTGGTTAAACAGTTTCAGTCACGTTTCGTTTACATCACCGAACAGAACGCCGAAGGCATTTACATTGCCGAAATCGATACCGAGTCAGCACTGGTGGTAGACGACAAACCGGGACTCAAGCTCAAGGTCGGCGATCATTTCAGCGCCTCCGTACTGCCCAGTCGCGAAGGCGGCAAGCTGGACATCAAGTTCCGCGAAATCAAACTGACGGTGTACGGACTGGGTGATTACGCCTACGTGACCAGCGCCGATGGCCATGGGATCCTGTTCAAGGAAGGGCATAGCGTGGTGATGGTGTTCGCCGCCCACCAGCAGCTGCAGGAAGGCCTGACCAAAACCCTCAAGGCCGTTACCGCCAAGGCTGCCAAGTGGCGCAAGGGTGAACTGGTGAACTTCAAGGCCAGCGATTAAAGCACCTGAAAAAGCAGGAACCTCTACTACAGTCAGTTGACTGAGTATTCAGAGGCTTTGCGGTCTTGCGCCAGGCCATCCTGCCATTGCCGTGTACAGCACGAGGTGCAAAAGCATGAACGGATTTCGACGGTTGCTGGCCGCTACCCTGGCCACGTTCGGTTTGTTGGCTTCACCCGTTCCAGTGTTCGCTGCCCAGGCGCCGATCCACTTTGCCGACCTGAACTGGGAAAGCGGCAGCCTGATCACCGACATCCTGCGCATCATCGTCGAGAAGGGCTACGGGTTGCCGACCGATACCTTGCCGGGGACGACCATCACCCTGGAAACCGCGCTGGCCAACAATGACATTCAGGTCATCGGCGAAGAATGGGCCGGGCGCAGTCCGGTGTGGGTCAAGGCCGAGGCTGAAGGCAAAGTCGCCAGCCTGGGCGATACGGTCAAGGGCGCGACCGAGGGCTGGTGGGTGCCGGAGTATGTGATCAAGGGTGACCCGGCCAGGGGCATCAAAGCGCTGGCGCCGGACCTGCGCAGTGTCAGTGACCTGCCCAAATACAAAGGCGTGTTCAGCGACCCCGAGACGCCGGGCAAGGGGCGCTTCCTCAACAGCCCGATCGGCTGGACGTCCGAAGTGGTCAACAAGCAGAAGCTCAAGGCCTATGGCCTGGACGACAGTTATGTGAATTTTCGCAGCGGCTCCGGAGCGGCGCTGGACGCGGAGATCAGTTCGTCGATCCGTCGCGGCAAGCCGGTGCTGTTCTATTACTGGTCGCCGACGCCGCTGCTTGGTCGCTTCAAGCTGATTCAGCTGGAAGAGCCGCCGTTCGATGCGCAAGCCTGGAAAACCCTGACCGACGCTGATAACCCGAATCCGAAACCGACGCGCTCGCTGGCCTCGAAGCTGTCCATCGGCGTGTCCACACCCTTCCAGAAACAGTACCCGCAGATTGCCGAGTTCTTCAGCAAGGTCGATTTTCCGATCGACCCATTGAACAAGGCCCTGGCCGAGATGAGCGAAAAACACACTCCGCCACGGCAGGCGGCGCAGGCGTTCATGAAGGCGCACCCGGATGTGTGGCGGGCTTGGGTGCCCAAGGATGTGGCGGATAGGGTGGCTGCCGATCTGAAGTAGGCGGATGGCTTAACCTGTCAACCCTTACAAAATCGGTCAAGGAAGTTCATCCTGCTGCGACATTTCACGCTGGACGTCTGAACATGAGCCTGATAATTGCGCAATGGATCGCTGTCATCTTCCTGTCGATCAGCCTGATCCATTTGTACTGGGCGGCGGGTGGCAAGATCGGTAGCGAGGCCGCGGTGCCGCGCGTGCCCGGCGAGAGCGGCGCAGCGTCCAGGCCGGCATTCAAGCCTTCGGGCTTTGCCACGCTGCTGGTGGCGGTGGGGTTGCTGCTGATCGCAATGCTGGTCTGCCTGCGGGTCGGCCTGTATCTGCCCACGGTGCATCACTGGTCGCTGCAATGGGTGATCAGCGCCATCGCGATGCTGATGTTCGCCCGGGCGATCGGTGATTCGAATCTGGTGGGGTTTTTCAAGCAGGTCAAGGATTCGCGGTTTGCCCGGCTTGATACCTGGGCTTATTCGCCGTTGTGTGTGGTGTTGGGGGTGGGGTTGTTGGCAGTGGCCTGGATCTGAGGTCAACCGGACTGGCCTCTTCGCGAGCAGGCTCGCTCCTACAGTTGATCTGAGTCAGACACAAAATCCGTGTTCACTGAAAATTCAGTGTGGGAGCGAGCCTGCTCGCCAAGAGGTCCTGTCAACCAATACACCTCTATGAACCTAACTCTCGCTCTTCGTACGCCGACTACTCACCTCAGCCGGCACATCATCCCCCGCCATCCGCTTGCGGAACAACGCCGCCCGCGCCAGCAGCAAGGTGGTCACCGGCACCGTGATCGCCAACAGGATCGGAATCAGCCAGGCATGCAGCACCGGCCCGGACTTGAGCGCGGAAAAGTAAATGATCGAGGCGAGTGCCGCGCACCAGGCACCGAGTGTCGAGGCCAGGGCCGGCGGGTGCATGCGCTGGAAGTAATCCTTCATCCGCAGCAGGCCGACGGCGCCCACCAGCGCAAACAGACTGCCGAGCACCAGCAGGATCGCCACCGGAATCTCGATCCACAGCGACAGTTGCATGTTCATTCGATCACCTCGCCACGCAGCAGGAATTTGGCCAGGGCAAACGAGCCGACGAAGCCGAACAGGGCAACCAGCAACGCTGCCTCGAAATAGGTGTCACTGGCATACCTGATGCCCAGGGTCAGCATCATCAGCATCGCGACGATGTACAGGTAATCCAGGGCCAGCACCCGGTCCTGGGCCGACGGCCCCCTGAACAGCCGGATCAGGGTCAGCACCATCGCCAGGGAAAAGATGAACAGGCTCAGCAGGATCGCGTTCGACAGCAGCGGGCTCATTCGAAGATCTCCATCAATGGGCGCTCGTAGGCAGCCTTGAAGTGCTGGATGAACAGCGCTTCGTCATCCAGATCGAACACGTGCAGCAACAGGATGCTGCGATCCAGCGCCAGTTCCGACCAGACGGTGCCGGGCACCACGGTGCAGATCATCGACAGCGCCGCCAGGCCATTGGCATCGCGCAGGTCCAACGGCACCTTGATGAAGCGCGAACGCGGTGGGCGGCGCCCGGCGTTGAGCACGCCCCAGGCGACGACCAGGTTGGACACCAGGACATCGCGCCCCACCAACAGGAACAGACGCAGGATCACCCCGGGACGCCGAATGCGGATCGGCAGCGGACGCAGCTTGCGCATCATCAACGGCGCACAGATCCCCAGTGCCGCGCCCAGCAACAGATTGCCCGGACTCAGCGACAGGTTCAGCACCAGCCACAACACCCACAGTGCCAGGGACAGCCACGGCGCGGGAAACAGACGCCTCATGGTTGCACCTCGGCCAGCGCAGTCTTGGCTTCCGGGCTTGGAATGGCGCGGGTGCCGAGCACTGCCATCACGTATTGCTGCGGGTTGTTCAAGGCTGCGGCGGCAGCCTGGGTGTAGCGCATCAGCGGCTCGGCCTTGAACGTGAGGGCGATGCTCAAGCCCAGCAGCGCGATGATCGGTACGCATTCGAAACGACGCAGCAAGGGCGATGGTCGTTCTTCAGGGGTCCAGAAACGCTGGATCCCCAGGCGTGAGAAGGCGATCAACGATGCCACTCCGGAGATGATCAGCAATGCCAGCAAACCCCACGCTGCGTTTGATACCGGCACGTCGCCCGAAGAGCTCAGACCCAACGGGTTGAGCAGGGCGCTGAGCAGGCCGAGCTTGCCGATGAAGCCGGAGAGCGGCGGCATGCCGATGATCAACAGCGAGCAGGCGATGAAACTCAAGCCCAGGAACGCCATGGTCCAGGGAATCACCTGGCCGACCACGGCTTTCTGTTCGTCGTCGAGGTTGATGCCTTTGGGCGGCTGCAGGGACTCCATCGGCCTAGGTAGCAGGTCGCCGTCATCGAACAGCGGCATTTCATTGGCTGAACGCGAACGTTCGATCAACTCGGCCAACAGGAACAGCGCGCTCAAGGCCAGGGTCGAGCTGACCAGATAGAACAGCGCCGCGCCGATCAGGTTGGGCTGGGCGAAACCGATGGCCGCCAGCAGAATCCCCGCCGACACCAGGATGCTCAGGCTGGCCAGGCGCTCCAGGCGTTGCGCGGCAAGAATCGCTACCGAGGCACAGACGATGGTCGCCATGCCGCCATAGATCAGCCAGTCGCCGCCAAAGTACGCCGACGCGCCGGCCTGGCCGGAGAACAGCAGGGTCCACAGGCGCAGCAGGGTGTACACGCCCACCTTGGTCATGATCGCGAACATCGCCGCCACTGGCGCGCTGGCCGCACAATAGGCCGGGACCAGCCAGAAGTTCAGTGGCCACATCCCGGCCTTGGCCAGGAACGCCACGGCGAGAATCGCCGCGCCGGCATGCAGCAGGCCGCGATCGGCTTCGGGCACCAGGGGTATTTTCAGTGCCAGGTCGGCCATGTTCAGGGTGCCGGTGACGCCGTAGATCAGCGCCGCGCCGATCAGGAACAGCGACGAGGCGAGCAGGTTGATCGAGATGTAATGCAACCCCGCCGACACCCGCGACCTGCCCGAACCATGGAGCATCAAGCCGTAGGAGGCGGCCAGCAGCACCTCGAAGAAGACGAACAGGTTGAACAGATCCGCCGTCAGGAACGCGCCATACAGGCCCATCATCTGGATCTGGAACAGCGCGTGGAAGCTTGAGCCGGCACCGTCCCAGCGGGCCATGGCGAACAGCAGGGCGCTGACGCCGATGATCCCGGTCAGCACCAGCATCAGCGCCGACAGGCGATCGACCACCAGCACGATGCCGAACGGCGCTTGCCAATTGCCGGGCAGGTACACGCCGATGGAGCCGGGCACGCCGGTGTCCTGGGTCCATTGCAGCAACAGCACGGCGATGCCCAGGCCCACCAGGCTGGAGAGCAGGTTGATCTTGGCCTTCAATGGCCGGTGCTTCTCGCCCAGCATCAGCATCAGGGCGGCGGTCAGCAGCGGCAGCAGGATCGGTGCGGCGATCAGGTGTGGCATCAAATTCATTCTTTAGGCTCCCGGCCATCCACATGGTCGGTGCCGGTCAGGCCCCGGGAGGCCAGCAGCACCACCAGGAACAGCGCGGTCATGGCGAAGCTGATCACGATCGCGGTCAGCACCAGCGCCTGCGGCAGCGGATCGGTGTAATGCAGCAGGTCCTGGGGCACGCCGTCCTTGATGATCGGTTCCTTGCCGATGAACAGGCTGCCCATGCTGAAAATGAACAGGTTGACGCCGTAGGACAGCAGGCACAGGCCCATGACCACCTGGAACGTGCGCGGCCGCAGGATCAGCCAGACCCCGGACGCGGCCAGTACGCCGATGGCGATTGCGATGACTTCTTCCATCAGACGGCTCCTTGGGAGGCAACGGCTCTGGGCAGGGCCGCAGTCTTGTGACCCCGTACCGATTGGTGGGCGAGAGCGGTGAGGATCAACAGGGTGGAACCGACCACCACCGAGTACACGCCGATGTCGAAGAACAGCGCGCTGGCGATGTGGATATCGCCCAGCACCGGCAGTTCGAAATGCCAGGTGTGGGTGGTCAGGAACGGATAACCGACCGCCATCGCACCCAGGCCGGTGACCGTGGCGAACAGCAGGCCGGTGCCCATCCAGCGCAGCGGACGCAGGCTCATCTGCGCCTCGACCCACTGGGTGCCGGCGACCATGTACTGCAGGATGAACGCCACCGACATCACCAATCCAGCGACAAACCCGCCGCCCGGCTGATTGTGGCCGCGTATGAACAGGTAGACCGACACCACAAAGGCAATCGGCAACAGCAGGCGCACCAGCACCGCCGGCACCATCATGAAGCCGAGCGCGGTATCGCTGGCGTGTCGCGGGTTGACCAGGTCGGTGACCACATCAGGCGCCAGCAGACGCTGCTGGGCCGGCAACTGCAGGCTTTCTTTGGGCGGGCGGAAGCGACGCAGCAGGGCGAACACGGCCAGCGCCACGGCCGCCAGCACGGTGATCTCGCCGAGGGTGTCGAAGCCACGGAAATCCACCAGCATCACGTTGACCACGTTGCTGCCGCCACCTTCGGGCAGGGCGCGACTGAGGTAGAACGAAGAAATGTCGTTCGGCGTCTGGCGCGTCAGCATGGCGTAGGACAACAGCGCCATGCCGCCTCCGACCGCGATCGACAGCAACAGGTCCCGCAGGCGCCGGATGCGTGCCTTGCGCAGCGTGCTCGGCAGCGGCGAGACCTCTTCGATCCGTCGCGGCAACCAGCGCAGGCCCAGCAGGATCAGCACCGTGGTCACCACTTCGACCGCCAGTTGCGTCAGCGCCAGATCCGGTGCCGAGAACCAGACAAAGGTCACGCAGGTCATCAGGCCACAGACGCTGACCATGGTCAGGGCCGCGAGCCGGTGATACTTGGCCTGCCACGCCGCGCCGAGGGCACAGGCAATTGCCAGCAGCCACAGGGTCACGAACACGATCGAACCGGGGATCTTCGGTCGGTCGCCCCAGCTCAGGCTGCTGTGCAGCATCGGGATCAGCCCGGCCAGCACCGCGACGAGTACCACCAGGAACAATTGGGTTTGCAGGCGCTTGGTACTGATCCGCCGCTCCAGGCGTCGGGCCAGGCGCATCATGATCACCAGGCTGCGCTCGAACAGGCGCTTGCCGTTGAACCGGCCAATAAGCGGCGGGTACTTGAAGCGTCCGCGCTTGAGCTGATTGCGCAGCAGCAGGTAGAGCAGGATGCCACCGGACATCGCGACCAGGCTCATGATCATCGGTGCGTTCCAGCCGTGCCAGATTGCCAGGCTGTATTCCGGCAGGGGTCCACCCACCACCGGCAGCGCCGCGGCCGCCAGCAGGGAGCCGACCACCTGCGCCGGGAAAATCCCCACCACCAGGCAGGCAAACACCAGCAATTCCACGGGTGCGCGCATCCAGCGCGGCGGTTCGTGGGGGGTGTGCGGCAAGTCGGTGGCGGTCGGGCCGAAGAACACGTCGACCGTGAAGCGCAGGGAGTAGGCGACGCTGAAGGTGCCGGCGATGGTCGCGACGATCGGCAGGGTCAACTCGATCCAGGCGGTCGCGTTGATGAACACGGTTTCGGCGAAGAACATTTCTTTGGAGAGGAAACCGTTGAGCAACGGCACACCGGCCATGGAGGCGCTGGCGACCATGGCCAGGGTGGCGGTGAACGGAATCAGCTTGACCAGACCGCTGAGCCTGCGGATGTCCCGCGTGCCGCTTTCGTGGTCGATGATCCCGGCGGCCATGAACAGCGAGGCCTTGAAGGTGGCGTGGTTAAGAATATGGAACACCGCGGCCACGGCGGCCAGCGGACTGTTCAGGCCCAACAGCAGGGTGATCAGCCCCAGGTGGCTGATGGTCGAGTAGGCCAGCAGGCCCTTGAGGTCGTTCTGGAACATCGCGCAGTACGCGCCGAGCAACAGGGTGCAGGCGCCGGCCCCGCTGACGATGTAGAACCATTCTTCACTGCCGGACAGCGACGGCCACAGCCGCGCCAGGAGAAACACCCCGGCCTTGACCATGGTCGCCGAGTGCAGATAGGCCGAGACCGGTGTCGGCGCCGCCATTGCATGGGGCAGCCAGAAGTGGAAGGGGAATTGCGCGCTTTTGCTCAAGGCGCCGATCAGGATCAGGGGCAGCAGGACAGGGTAGAGGGCATGTGCGCGAATCAGCTCGCCGGCGGCCAGAACCTTGTCCAGGTCATAGCTGCCGACCACATGGCCAAGCAGCATGACCCCCGCCAGCAGGCACAAACCGCCGGCACCGGTGACCATCAGGGCCATGTACGCGCCGCGCCGTGCATCGGCGCGGTGGTGCCAGTAGCCGATCAACAGGAATGAGAAGAGGCTGGTCAGCTCCCAGAAAAACACGATCTGGATCAGGTTGCCGGAGAGCACCAGGCCGAGCATGGCGCCCATGAACGCCAGGAAGAACGCGAAGAACCGCGGCACCGGATCGTCCGGCGACATGTAATAGCGGGCGTACAAAGAGACCAGGGTGCCGATGCCCAGCACCAGCATCGAGAACAGCCAGGCGAAACCGTCCATGCGCAGCACGAAGTTCAGGCCCAGGCTCGGCAGCCAGGAGAATTCTTCGCGGATCACGCCGCCATCGGCAATTTGCGGGAACAGCAGGGCGACCTGAATGGTGCCGATAAGGGCGACCAGGCCAGCCAGTAAGGATTCGGTGTTACGCGCGTTGTGCGGCAGCACGGCTGCCAGACAGCTGCCGACGAAGGGCAGAAGCAGTAGAACTATCAGGGACATAGGCTTCTAATCTGCGGAAGTTTGTGAAGCATCATACGTGCCAGCTCCCGGATCGCCAAACGCCAAGCTGTCGCAGAATCCTACAAGGTAGATGGAAAAAGCGTGATTCACATTGTTTCGAAGGGCTGTGTTCAGCAGGTCTGGCCCCTTCGCGAGCAGGCTCGCTCCCACAGGGGTTATGTCAACGCAGCAGATCCAATGTGGGAGCGACGGTGCGACGATTCGACCTGCTCGCGAAGGCGACCTTCCCGGCGCTGCAAATAGAGAAGCTTAACCTTGTGTCTCCTGCTCCAACTCTTCCTCGACCGCAGCCACCTTCCCCTTGGTCTTCAACTCACTGACAATCACCGCCGCCACAATCAACCCCGCGCCCACCAACGCAATCGCCGGCAACCGCTCCCCGGCGATCCGCCCGACAATCCCGGCCCACACCGGCTCACCGGCATAGATCAAGGTCGCACGGGTCGGCGAAACGCTTTTCTGCGCCCAGTTCATCGCCACCTGGATCGCCGCACTGGCCGCGCCCAACCCGAGCGCACTGCACAACAGCAACCAGGAAAAGTCCGGAATCGCTTCCCGGGTCGGCACCACCAGCAGGAACGACAGCACCGACGTCACCGCCAGTTGCACCACTGTCACCCGGCGCACATCGACCTGGCCGGCATAGGTACTGATCAGGATAATCTCCGCCGCAATTGCCACGGCGCTGATCAGCGTGGCGATTTCACCCGGGCTGAAATTGAAAGACGCCCCGGCAGGCCCGGACAGCAGCATCAACCCGGTGAACGCCAGCATGATCCCGATGCTTGGCATCAACCCCGGACGCCGCCCCAGCACCAGCCATTGCAGCAACGGCACGAAGGGCACGTACAGCGCGGTAATAAACGCCGACTGACTGCTGGGAATGCTCTGCAAACCGACCGTCTGCAAGCCATAACCAAGCATGATCGCCACACCGATAAAGGCTCCGGCCTTGAGTTCGAACAAGGTCAGCTCGCGCAGGTGACGCCAGGAGAACAGGGCGACGATGATCGCCGCCGCGGCAAAGCGCAGGCCGACGAAAAACATCGGGCCGCTGACGGTCATGGCGTGTTGCACCAGCAAGAAGGTGCCGCCCCAGACCATGGTGATCAGCACCAGCACGCACTCGGCCTTGCTGAACCGTGAGAAACGGGAAGAAGCCTGGGAGGAGTTCACCGACGTCATGACCTTGCGCGCTACCTGAGGGCGACGCACAATGCGTCGAATGTTGCGCAGTATACTGCCCAACCCCACCAAGTGAGCAATATAGTGCACAAAGATTCCACGCAGCGGGCTTCGGTCCTGCAGCACGTCAGCCAGAACGTTCGCCGCCTGCGCCATGCCGCCGACATGAGCCAGACCGCGCTGGCCGAAAAATCCGGGGTCAGCCGGCGGATGCTGGTGGCCATCGAGGCCGGTGAGAAGAACGTCAGCCTGACCACCCTCGATCGGGTGGCTGAAGCCCTGGAGGTTGCCTTCAGCGACCTGATCCAGGCCCCGGACGCCCGCGACCCCAGCCGCATCAACGAAGTGGCCTGGGCCGGGACAATCCCCGGCAGCAAAGCCGTTCTGTTGTCCAAAGCCACCGCCAGCCGCGAGGTGGAACAATGGGAATGGTGCCTGCAGCCGGGCGAAATTTACCCCTCGCAACCGGATGCCGATGGCTGGAGCGAGCAGATCTACGTGTTCGAAGGCTGCCTTACCCTGATGCTCGGCGACACGCCGCACGCGATTGCCGCCGGCGAGTTCTATATGTTTGCCAGCAACCAGCCCCATGCCTATCGCAACGATGGCCCGGTGGCCGCGCGGTTCGTCAGGAATGTGGTGATCTAACTGTTTGCCGATCAACACCGGATAGACATTTTGCTGTTTTAAAGCTGCGGGTATTTCTTGGAAAATCGCTCAAGTCATTGAAATAACGGATATTTGATTTCAGGCACGACTCCTGCAAAAGCTCTGGTGCATTCACCTGAATCCCGGAGTCGGCCCAATGACAGCCCCTGCTCAACCCACTCACATTGCCCACGTGATCCGCTCGGATGCGGAGGCGATTGCCGTCGCCCACAAGCTCGCCGCACGCTTTGCCATCGAAGCCGGCGTGCGGGACCGCGAGCGCCGTCTGCCGGTCGCCGAGCTCGACGAGTTCTCCGCCAGCGGCCTCTGGGGCATCACCATTCCCAAGGTCTACGGTGGCGCAGGGGTGTCCTACGTGACCGTGGCCGAGGTGATCAAGATCATCTCCGCCGCCGATTCCTCACTCGGCCAGATCCCGCAAAACCATCTCGGCGTGCTCGACATCCTGCTGCAAACCGCCACCGAAGAGCAGAAGCGCTACTACTTCGACAAAGTCCTGCAAGGCTACCGATTCGGCAACGCCTTCTCCGAGGCCAACAGTAAAAACGCCGGCGCCTTCGAAACCCGCATTCGCTTCGACGAGGACAGCGCGCAAATCGATGGCGAGAAGTTCTACTGCACCGGCGCGTTGTTTGCGCACATCGTGCCGGCGGTGGCGGTCAACGAGCAGAACCAGGCCTTCATCGCCTTTATCGAGCGTGACACTCCCGGTTTGACCGTGATCGACAGCTGGGACGGTTTCGGCCAGCGCACCACGGCCAGCGGTGCCGTCACCCTCAACGCCGTCAAGGTGCCGCTCAGCGCGGTGATCCCGGCACACAAAGCCTTCGACGAACCCACCGCCGACGGCCCGATCTCGCAAATCATCCAGGCCGCGGTGGACACCGGCATAGCGGTCGGCGCCCTGGAAGAAAGCAAACGCTTCGCCCGCGAAGCCCGTCCCTGGATCGACAGCGGGCACGATCACGGCTGGCAGGACCCCTTCAGCATCGCGGCGATTGGCGACCTCGAATGGCGGGTCCACGGCACCGAAGCGATCCTGAAAAAGGCTGGCCTGGCCATCGACGGGGCGTTGCTCAACCCCAATGAAGACACTGTGGCTCGTGCGTCTGTGGTAGTGGCGCAAGCCAAGGTGCTGTCCGCGGAAATCGCCTTGCTCGCCAGCAGCAAACTCTTCGAACTGGCCGGCACCCGCTCGGTGCTCGGCAAGTACAACCTCGACCGCCACTGGCGTAACGCCCGGACCCACACCCTGCATGACCCGGCGCGCTGGAAATACCACCTGATCGGCAACTACCTGCTCAACGGCGTGAAGCCCGCGCGCCACGCCTGGAACTGAGGAGTTCACCATGAATGCGTTGACCCAACCGATTGCCGCCGGGCAACCCCTGGCCAAGCCTCAGCATGACCTGCACAACGCCCGCAGCCTACTGGATGCGACCCTGCGATTTGTCCGCCAGCAGGGCAAGACCACGGAGGATCCCTATGTCATCAGCCGCTTCGGCGATGTGCAGATCCGTATCGAAGTCGTCGCCGCGCTGCTCGAGCGCGCCGAAGATTTTCTCAATGGCCATGCAGACGCTACCGAAATCAGCATCGCCATCGCCGAATCGCACCTGGCCAGCGCTGACGCGCTGAATGCCGTCAGCAATGCCGAATTCGAACTCACCGGGCAACGCACCGGGTTGCCCGGATCACTGCACGATCCGCTGCGCTGGAAACTCCACCTGATCGGCAACTTCCGCCTGAACGGTATCCATCCCCCCAGTGTCCGGAGTGCCGTTTGATGGCCCGTGAAATTCGTCTCAACGCTTTTGACATGAACTGCGTCGGCCATCAGTCGCCAGGACTGTGGGCCCATCCGCGGGATCGCTCGTGGCAGTACAAGGACCTGGAGTACTGGACCGATCTGGCGAAAATCCTTGAGCGCGGCAAGTTCGACGGTTTGTTCATTGCCGACGTGCTGGGCATCTACGACGTCTATAACGGCAACGGCGACGCGGCGATTCGCCAGGCCGCGCAAGTGCCGGTCAACGATCCGCTGCAACTGATCCCGCCGATGGCGCTGGTCACCGAGCACCTGGGTTTCGGCCTGACCGCGTCGCTGTCCTTCGAACATCCGTATCCGTTCGCCCGGCGCCTGTCGACCCTCGATCACCTGACCAAGGGCCGCGCCGGCTGGAACATTGTCACGTCCTACCTGGAAAGCGGCGCGAAAAACCTCGGGCAGAAAAACCAGACTGAACACGATGCCCGTTACGATTTTGCCGAAGAGTACCTGGAGGTTTGCTACAAGCTCTGGGAGGGCAGTTGGGAAGAGGGCGCCATCCTGCGCGATCGCGAGCGGCGGATTTTCAGCGACCCGAGCAAAATCCACGAGATCCGGCACGCAGGCAAGCACTTCCAGGTGCCGGGCATCCACCTCTGCGAGCCGTCGCCGCAACGCACGCCGGTGCTGTACCAGGCCGGCGCATCGAGTCGCGGCAAGCAGTTCGCCGCCGAACATGCCGAATGCGTATTCGTCGCCGCACCGTCGAAAGTGCTGCTGAAGAAAACCGTGGCCGACATCCGCCGACGTGCCGCCGAGGCCGGGCGCGATCCGTCGAAGATCCTGATCTTCAACCTGCAGACGGTGATCCTTGGCGAGACCGATGCCAAGGCCAGGGCCAAGTTCGAGGAATACAAGACCTGGGTCAGCTACGAAGGCGCCATGGCGTTGATCTCTGGCTGGACCGGGATCGATTTCAGCCAGTTCAAGCCGGATGAACCGCTCAGGCATGTGCACACCAACGCGATTCAGTCCGCGGTGGAAGCCTTCTCCACGGCGGACCCGAACAAGGTCTGGACGCCCAATGAGCTGGCGGACTGGGTGGGCATTGGCGGGTTCGGGCCGTTGTTTGTCGGCAGCCCCGAAACCGTTGCCGATCTGTTGCAGGAGTGGGTCGAGGAGACCGACGTGGACGGCTTCAACCTGGCCTACGCGCTGACCCATGAAACCTTTATCGATGCTGTGGAGTTGCTGGTGCCCGAGTTGCAGAAGCGCGGGGTGTACAAGACCGAATACGCGCCGGGGACCTTGCGCGAGAAGCTGTTCAGCGAAGGGCCGCGGTTGCCGGTTATCCATCCGGGCGCGGGATATCGGGACTTGGGGGCGTTGCGCCAGCAGGAGAAGAAAGTGGTATCGGCCTAGAGGCCATCGCGGGCAAGTCGAATCGTCTCTCCGCCGCTCCCACAGGTCTCTGAGGTGTCTGAGAGAAATGCGATCAACTGTGGGAGCGAGCCTGCTCGCGAAGAGGCCAGCCCATCCAACATCGATGTCGACTGATAGACCGCTTTCGCGAGCAGGCTCGCTCCCACATTTGATGGATGTCGCTCCACAAATCCTAGCCCAGCGGACCACCGCACGCTTTTGCCCATGACATAGAGGTCAACCCATGAGCGTGCACGAACTCAAACGTCCGCCCGTCGCGGACATCGCCCCGTGGCGGGTCGCCGTGCCCGGGGTGCTGGAGCAGTTGCGTCACTGGGCGCAGGTCAGCCCGTTGCAGCCGGCGCTGCGGCACAAGCGCCATGGCCAGTGGTTTGTCTGGCGCTGGATCGATGCCTTGCGCGATGTCGAGCGCCTGGCCGACGGCCTGCGTCAGCGCGGCTTCGACGAGGATTCGCGCCTGGCACTCAGCGGTGCATTCGAGCCGAACCTGTTGCTGCTGGCCCTGGCCGCACAGCATATCGGCGGCGAATTACTGACGCTACCGGACAATCTCGATGCGCAATCACTGCACAAGGCCCTGTGGCGCAGCCGTCCGACCCATGCCTTCGTGCAAGGACGACAGACGCAACAACTCTGGCTGAATCAAGACCAGGCGCTGCTGGATTTTGCTGAGTTGCTCGGCCCGACAGATGCCGCCCAACAGCGCATCCGCCGGGCCCAAGGCGCACAACTGTGGAGCGAAGAGGGCACCCACTGGCAGGACGGCCTGAGCGTACTGCTTGGGCAATGGCTGACCAGCGGCCAATCCCTGGCCTTTCCGGAAAGCCCAGGCAGCGCCAGCCGCGACCGTCGCGAAGTTGCGCCCTCAGGGCTGCTGCTGTCGGCCGAGCGCCTGCAACTGCTCGCCACCGAAATCGACAGCCGCCTCGCACCCGAAGGCACCTGGCGCCGGCGCCTGTGCAACTGGGCCATCGCCCATCCGGAACAAGGCCTGCAACGTCTGATCAAGAACCGCGTGCGCCGGCTGCTCGGCTTTCAAAACCTGCAGTTCATCTGGCAACCCACCCGCACCTCCGGCGCGCAACCGGCGCCGAACTGGTTATCCGAATTCAAACGGGACATCGCATGAGCTCGACCGATTCCATCCTGCAAGTCAGCGGCATTTCCCTGTCGTTCAAAGGCGTGAAGGCTATCAACCAACTGTCCTTCGACGTGCGCCGGGGCGAGATCTGCGCGCTGATCGGCCCCAACGGCGCGGGCAAGAGTTCGTTGCTCAACGTGCTGAACGGCGTGTATCGCTTCGATGCCGGCTCGATCGTCTTCGAGCAGCAGCCATTCAAGCGCATCGACCCCTTGACCGCCGCACGCCGAGGCATTGGTCGCACTTTCCAGAACAACGCGTTGTTCAAGAAGATGAGCGTGATCGACAACCTCCTCACCGGCCTGTCACGCCACTCGCGCAGCAGCTTCATCGAGCAGGCGCTGAACCTGCCACGCGCCCGGCGCGAAGCTGCCGACTTGCGCCGACAGGCCCAGGGCATTCTCCAATTCCTCGAACTGCAAGCCCACCGCGACGTCCCCGTGGGCAATCTGTCCTACGGCCTGCAAAAACGCGTGGAACTGGGCCGTGCCTTGATTGCCGGGCCGCGCCTGTTGCTGCTCGACGAACCCATGGCCGGGATGAACGCCGAAGAGAAGCAGGAAATGGCCCGCTTCATCGCCGACATCAACCGCGACCTCGGCACCACGGTGGTGTTGATCGAGCACGACATGAGCGTGGTCATGGGCCTGTCCGACCACGTGGTGGTGCTGGATTACGGGCGCAAGGTCGGCGACGGCACACCGGCCCAAGTCCAGGCCGATCCCGAGGTGATCGCGGCCTATCTGGGAGTGGTGCACTGATGACGTTCTTCTTCGAAACCCTGCTCGGTGGCTTGCTCGCCGGTACCATGTACTCCCTGGTCGCGATCGGCTTCGTGTTGATCTACAAAGCCAGCGGCGTGTTCAATTTCGCCCAGGGCGCGATGCTGCTGTTCGCCGCGTTGACCTTCGTCAGCCTGCACGATCAGGGCGTGCCGTTCGCGCTCGCTTTGTTGCTGACCGTGGTGGTGATGATCATTGGCGCGCTGCTGATCGAGCGGCTGGTGCTGCGGCCGCTGGTCAATCGCTCGCAGATCACCCTGTTCATGGCCACCCTCGGCCTGTCGTTCATCATCGAAGGCCTGGCCCAGGGCTTGATGGGCTCGCAGGTGCGGGCGCTGGACCTGGGCATCGACGACGTGCCGATTTTCATCGGCGCGATGATGGTCAGCCAGTTCGACCTGATCGCCGCCGCTGCCGCCATCGTGCTGGTGACGGTGCTGGCGTTGCTGTTCAACAAGACCCGCATCGGTGTGTCGCTGCGCGCGGTGGCGGATGACACCACCGCCGCGTTGTCGATCGGCATCAACCTCAACCGCATCTGGCAGATCGTCTGGGCGGTGGCGGGGATCGTCGGCCTGGTGGCGGGATTGCTCTGGGGCGCCCGCCAGGGAGTGCAGTTTTCGTTGTCGCTGGTGGTGCTCAAGGCCTTGCCGGTGTTGATCATCGGTGGCTTCACCTCGATCGGCGGGGCGATTGTCGGCGGGCTGATCGTCGGCGCGGCGGAGAACCTCGCCGAGGTGTATATCGGCCCGCTGATCGGCGGCGGCATCACCCCCTGGTTCGCTTACGTCCTGGCCCTGGCCTTCCTTTACATCCGTCCCGCCGGCCTGTTCGGCGAGCGCGCCATCGAGCGAGTCTGAATTCATGTCGATTTCCCTTACCCGCGAAACCGCGCCGGCGGTGTTGATCCAGCGTCGCGTGCCGGTCGGCCTGATCGCGCTGCTGCTGATCGCCTTCGTGGTCGTGCCGCTGACCGGCAACGACTATTGGCTGAATGCGATTCTGATCCCGTTCCTGGTGCTGTCCCTGGCCGGGCTCGGCCTCAACCTGCTCACCGGCTACACCGGCCAGACCTCGGTCGGCGCGGCCGGGTTCATGGCGGTCGGAGCCTTTGCTACCTACGGGTTTTTGCTGCGCTTGCCCGAACTAGGCTTGCCGGTGGCACTGCTCGGCGGCGGGCTGATCAGCGCCCTGGTGGGCTATCTGTTCGGCTTGCCGAGCTCGCGCATCAAAGGTTTCTACCTGATGGTCACCACCCTGGCGGCGCAGTTCTTTCTGGAGTGGCTGTTCGTCAAATTCCCCTGGTTCTACAACTACGGCTCTTCCGGGACCATTTCCGCGCCGAAACTGGCGCTGTTCGGCCATGACCTCAACACGCCGCTGGGCCGCTACCTGCTGACCCTGAGCACTGTATTGCTGTTGACCTGGGTCGCGATAAACCTGGTGAAAAGCCAGATCGGCCGTAACTGGATGGCGATCCGCGACATGGACACCGCCGCTGCGGTGATCGGCATCCCGGTGGTGCGCTACAAGCACCTGGCGTTCGCCGTCAGCTCGTTTTACCTGGGCATCGCCGGCGCGCTGTGGGCCTTCGCCTACCTAGGCACCGCCAGCGCAAGCAGCTTCGATATCAATCGATCGTTCCAGATCCTGTTCATCATCATTATCGGCGGCATGGGCAGCATCGCCGGCAACTTCGTCGGCGCGGCGTTCATCAGCCTGCTGCCGATCCTGCTCAGCCATGCCGGGCAGGCCTTGTTCGGCGGCTCGGTCGATGCCGGGCAACTGCAGAACCTGCAGAAAATCATCTTCGGCGTGCTGATCATTCTGTTCCTGATCAAGGAACCGGAAGGCCTGATCCGCCTGCTGGGCAAACTTCGTGAACGGCTGGGCCACTGGCCGCTGCGCTTCTGAATTCTTCAACTCATTAGAGAGACAACATGCGTGCATCCTTGAAACGTTCCCTGCTCGGCGCCGCGTTGACCCTGGCGATTTTCGGCAGCGTGGTGCCGGTGGTCCAGGCGTCGCCGGACCAGCAATTCTTCCCGTTGGCCACCTACCGGGTCGGCGCCTACGCCTCCAGCGGCGTGCAGGTCTGGGCCGGCATGCTCGATTACCTGAACTACATCAACGACGTGGAAGGCGGCATCAACGGGGTCAAACTGGTTTGGCAGGAGTGCGAGACCGAGTGGACGGCGGAGAAGGGCATCGAGTGCTACGAGCGCTTCAAGAAAGGCCTGGACGGCGCTCCGGTAGCGATCTATTCACCCAATGGCGCCCCGGCGGCGTATGCACTGAGCGAGCGCGCCGAAGTCGACAAGATCCCGCTGATCACCCTCGGTTACGGCCGCACCGAAGCCACCGACGGCACGGTGTTCCCCTACAACTTCCCGGTGATGCTGACCTTCTACAGCGAGGCCTCGAGCCTGATCAACTACATCGCCCAGCGCGAAGGCGGTTTCGACAAACTCAAGGGCAAGAAGATCGCCACGGTCTACCACGACTCGGCGTATGGCCGGGAAACCCTCGGCCCGTTGAAACTGTTGGCGGAAAAATACGGCTTCGAGAACATCCAGATTCCGGTGGCCGATCCGGGCAACGAGCAATCGGCGCAATGGCGGCAGATTCGCCAGCTCAATCCGGACTGGGTGTTCCTGCGCACCTGGGGCGTTTCGACGCCGGTGGCGGTCAAGACCGCGGCGCGGTTCGGCTTCCCGGTAGACCACATCGTCGGCGATATCTGGGCCAGTTCCAGCGAGGACGTATTGCCCGCAGGTATAGCCGCCAAGGGTTATCTGGCGCTGACGCCATACCCGGCCGGCGCCGATTTCGAGATCCACAAACGTCTCAAGCAGCACATCCTCGACAAGGGCAAAAGCGACCTCAAGGACCTGAAGAACTTCGGCAGCGTCTACTACAACTCCGGCCTGGTGAACGCCGCCGTGATGGTGGAAGCGATCCGCACCGCCCAGGGCAAGTTTGGCAAGCGGCCGCTCAATGGCGAGGAAGGGCGGTGGGGGCTGGAACACCTGAACATCGACGACGCGCGGCTCAAGGACATGGGCTACTTCGGCCTGATGCAAAACTTAAAGCTGTCGTGCAAGGATCATGAGGGCGGCGGTTCGGCACGGGTCCAACAGTGGGACGGTGCCAACTGGACGCTGATCAGCGACTGGATCGCGGCTGACCGTGCCTTGCTGCGGCCGTTGATCGATGAAAAATCCGCGGCCTTCGCCAGGGAAAAAGGCCTGACGCCACGCACCTGCACCGGGGACGACTAAGCCATGAACCAAACTGCCACGGAAAATACCGCCAACCACCTGTTGCAAGTCAAGGACATCGAGGTGATCTACGACCGCGCGATCCTCGCCGTGGCCGGGGTGTCGCTGACGGTGCCCAAGGGCGGCATCGTTGCCTTGCTGGGGGCCAACGGTGCGGGCAAAAGCACCACACTCAAGGCGATCTCCGGGCTGGTGCGGGCCGAGCGGGCAGAGGTCAGTCGCGGTTCGATCGAGTTCCTCGGGCGCGACACGGCGGGCATCGATCCGAGCGTTCGGGTACGCCAGGGCATGGTGCATGTGCTGGAGGGACGGCATGTGTTCGCGCAACTGACGGTGGAGGACAACCTGCGCAGCGGCGGCTTTGTCCGGGGCCTGAGCCGGCAGGACCTGGCCCGGGACCTGGAGCGCATCTACACCTGGTTTCCGCGCTTGAAAACCAGGCGCAAGACCCAGGCCGGGCTGACGTCCGGCGGCGAGCAGCAGATGGTCGCCATCGGTCGGGCGTTGATGACCCGTCCTACTTTGGTACTGCTCGATGAACCTTCCATGGGTTTGGCGCCTATTATCGTCCAGGAGATTTTCGAGATCGTGGCCCAGCTCAATCGCGACGAGCAGGTGAGCTTCCTGATTGCCGAGCAAAACATTAATGTGGCGCTCAAGTACGCCTCCCAGGCTTATGTGCTCGACACCGGGCGGGTGGTGTTGTCCGGCAGCAGCGAAGCGTTGTTGGCTCGGGGCGACCTGCACGATTTCTATTTAGGCAAACACTGACCAGTGAGAATGGCATGAGCGAAATCCAAGGCGGACAGGCGACCGACGCCATCCGCGATGCAGACATCCTGATCGTTGGCGGCGGCCTCAGCGGCGCGATGCTGGCGGCGCAGTTGTTGCGCCTGCCCGGCAAGCGTCGGCTGCTGGTGATCGAGCCCCGCGCCGAACTCGGCCGGGGCGAGGCCTACAGCGCGGTCGAATTGGGCCATACCCTTAACGGCAACGCGGCACGCATGAGCGTCGACCCGGACAACGCCGACGACCTGACTCAGTGGCTGACCGAGTACATCGCGGCCGGTGGCTGGCCGGAGTCCGATGAACAGCATGTGCCGGTCAGCGAACTGTTCCCGCCGCGAGGGCTGTTCGGCGTGTACGTGCAGCAGCGCCTGGCGCAAGCGCAAGCGCAGGGTGCCTTGAACGGTTCGACGGTCGAGCATGTACGGGCCGAGGTGGTCGACCTGCAAACCCTGGACGATTCGGTGCGGCTGGCCTTGAGTGACGGGCAACGCTTGCAGGGTGCGTATGCGGTGTTGGCGACCGGCATGTTCCCCGCCGCGCGCACGCCGCAGACCGACTCCAGCGGCTTGAACGCTGCCGCACTCGATCCGTGGGACGTCGCCGCCATGCGCCAGCTCGATCCGCAGTCGACGGTGCTGATCATCGGCTCGGGCCTGACCATGGTCGATGCCGTGGTGTCGCTGGAACAGGCCGGGCATCGCGGGCCGATCGAAGTTTTTTCCCGGCATGGCTTGCTGCCGCATGTACGCCGGCAGCCGCCGGCCTGGGCTGATTTTCTCGCCGAGGACCACAGCATTCGCACGCCGCGCCAGCTGGTGCGCGAATTGCGTCGGCATTGTCGGGACGCCATCGCCCAGGGCATCGACTGGCAGGCGCCACTGGATACGGTGCGGGTGCATATCGGCCGCTTGTGGAATCAGGCGACGGACCTGCAACGTCGGCAGTTTGTGCGCCATGTCCGGCCCTGGTGGGAAAGTCATCACCATCGTTCGCCACCCTTGAGTGCCGAACTGGTGGCGCGGCTGCATGGGGAAGGGCGGTTGCGGATTCAGGCGGCGTCGTTCAAAGGGCTGGAGCCTTCCTCGGGCGGTAAGGTTAGCATCCGCATCCGGCGTCGCGGCGAAGCTGACACGGTTGTCGTCCGGGGGGCGGCGTTGATCAACTCCAGCGGTATTGAATACGACTGGCGGCGGGTGGCGCGGCCATTGCCACAGCAACTGCTGGCTCGCGGACTGGTGCGGCCGGGGCCCTTGGCATTGGGGATTGCAGCGGCAGTCGATGGCGCGGTGCTGGATGTCGATGGGCAGGTTGCCAGTCGACTGTTGTTTGCCATGGGGCCGCCGTTGCGTGGCATGTGGTGGGAGAGTACGGCGGTGACTGACGTGGCGAGTCAGGCCAAGGCTCTTGCGGTTCGACTGGTTACTGGCGGATAGCGGGCCCGGTTTTTGGGCATGACACCGATCAACACTGTAGGAGCTGGCTTGCCAGCGAAGGCGTCCGTTCAGGCGATAAATGTGTCGACTGACCCGGCGCCTTCGCTGGCAAGCCAGCTCCTACAGGGTGGCGGCACAATGCGTTTGATCAATAACGCTGATACTTCGAACCAAACTCGGGACGGTTTTCCGCGACGTAGAGTTTGCCCTGTTGATTGTCTTTGTGATCAATGCCCACGGTATTCACTTTCAATAGCGCCGGCTGGCTGACTTTAGCCGCCGCAACCACTGTCGAAGTAGCGTGCGGTGCCGCAATGGCGGATGTACCGCCAAGGGCCGCCAGGGCGAAACCAAGACCGATGATGCTTTTCATGAGGATGCTCCAGAAGTGTGGGAAGAAGATGTGGCCACTGTATTGCTGGAGCACTGCGATGAAAAAACACCCTGACGCATAGTCGTTATCAAGAGCGTTGATCCAGCGTCAGCGGGGGTGATTGATGGTGTTCGACACCTGACTCCTGCATTGAATGTGTGTCGGACACAGGACTCGTGTGCGACCTCGCTCCCACAGTGGAGGTGTGTTGTGGTGGAGATCGTTATCAATACCGCTGATATTTCGAGCCGAACTCGGCGCGGTTTTCCGCCACCAGCACGCCGCCGCGTACTGCATTGCTCGGGGTGCTCAGGGCCACACGCTCGCGCAGTTCCTGCAGGCGATCGGCGCCGCCCTCGGCAACGCGGTTCTCGATCAGGCGATCCGAGCCGCCTTCAGCCACGCGTTCACGCAGCTCTTGCAGACGATCGGCACCACCTTCGGCGACGCGGTTCTGTTGCAGTCGATCCGAACCACCTTCCACCAGCAGTTGCTGGATCTGACCGTGTGGCGCAGCACTCAGAGTGTTGGCCGAGGCCAGATTCGACAGGCCGACACCGCCAACCAGTGCCAGGCCGAGTGCCAGGGACGAAACTTTCGAGAAGTTGAACATGGTGATTCTCCGAGCGCTTGAGTTTAAGTGGGTCGGTAGCGGCTGCTATCCGGTGTTCACAGTTAAACGCTCGGGTGTATCGGTGATGTGTGCTCGATCGCGCCGAAATCGGTGTCTGCGTATCTGCCGTGGGTTTTAATACAGAGGGATACAAAACCCGGAGCAGGTCAGCAGGCTCACGATTGTGCGCCGAGCAATTCCACCGGGTAGGAAAACACATAGCCTTCGCTGCGCACGGTCTTGATGTAGGTCGATTCCCGGGAGTCGTCCATCAGCCGCTGGCGCAGGCGGCTCACCAGCAAATCGATGGAACGGTCGAACAGGTCGGCTTCGCGGCCCTGGGTCAGGTTGAGCAATTGATCGCGGCTGAGCACCCGTTGCGGATGGTCGAGGAACACCCGCAGCAGGCGATACTCGGCACCGCTGAGGGCGACCATGGTGCCGTCTTCGTCCAGCAGGTGACGGGCGGTGGTGTCCAGGCGCCAGCGGCCGAAACCCAGGAGCCGGCCGCTTTCGGTGATCAGCAGGTTGGGCGGCAGCATCCGCGTGCGGCGCAGCACGGCGTTGATCCGCGCCAGCAGTTCGCGGGCGGCGAAGGGTTTGGTCAGGTAGTCGTCGGCGCCCATTTCCAGGCCGAGGATGCGATCGGTTTCATCATTTCGGGCGGTGAGCATGAGGATCGGCGTGGCCTTGTGCTTGCCCGAGCGTAGCTCGCGGCACAGCAGCAGGCCGTCATCGCCGGGCATCATGATGTCGAGCACGATCAGGTCCACGGTGTTCGCTTCGAGGAAGCTGCGCATCTGCCGGCCATCGGCGACCACTGTGGTGCGCAGGCCGTTTTTCTTCAGGTAATTGCCGACCAGTTCGCGGATTTCTCGATCGTCGTCGACGATCAGGATGTGGTTCACATGATCCATTGCTCAACCCTCTTTTTATTCGCACGTTGCGCATTCTAGGGAGCCACGTCGACGCTGCATGCTGGCCTTTGTATCCCAGTGTATCTGGTGGTGCACTTGATACAGGGGGATACACGACGGCTTTTTTCAGGTGCGGGTGTATCGAACTGTACCGGGTGCCCTGTGTGACACCTTATGCCTGGCAGCCGACCTGATTCAGCGGATGTACCGGGACTCTTGTGGGAGCTGGCTTGCCTGCGAAGGCGGCCTTGAGTCCTACGGCACCCATGAAGACGCCTTCGCCAGCAAGCCGGCTCCTACAGGGAGGCTTGGCGTTGCGTCAGCCAGGGTGTTGCGCTTTTTCCAGCATTTCGATCAAGCGTTCTGGCCAGACCGTTTCGCGGGTTTGCTGCAGATCTGCCACTGACCACCATTTATGCTCGGTCATGACCCGCGCCTCATCGGCGGTCCAGCCATCACGCGTCAGCTGTTCGCCGTCGGTTCGAACGATGAAGTAGCGTTCCACGGACAAGACCTTTTCACCACTGGGCAGCATCATCGAAAAGTCGCGTTCAGCCACGCAGGCGCCTACCGCGTCGACGCGCAGGCCGGTCTCTTCCAGCAGTTCTCGAACCGCGGCCGTTTCGAAGCTTTCACCTGCCTCGAGTCCGCCACCGGGGGTCGCCCAATAGTCGCGTCCGTCCAGGGCATCGCCCTTGTGCTGGAAGCGAAAGAGCAAAACCTGATTCAAGGGGTTGATGACGAGGAGTCTTGCGGCATTGCGTTGGCGCATCGTTTTTTCTATCCATAGGCTAACTTCCGGCAACAACCCGGTAGTTATGTGTGGTGAGGGGCGAGCCCCTCACCGCAAATCGCTTCTATCCCGAAAAACCGGGTTTCGATGATAGAAACAACTTCAAAATTACTACGCAACTACCTGATAACACGGCACATAAGCCGCACCACCCGGAAGTTTCATCCGGTGCTGAGCAACAAACGCCTTGAGCAATTGATCCAGCGGCTGCATCACCGCCGCATCACCCCGAATCTGATACGGCCCGTGTTCTTCGATCAGGCGGATGCCCTTGTCCTTGACGTTGCCGGCGACGATGCCGGAGAACGCCCGGCGCAGGTTGGCGGCCAGTTCGTGGGCCGGCAGGTTGCGGCTCAGGTTCAGGTTGGCCATGTTTTCGTGGGTCGGATCGAAGGGGCGCTGCAGGCCTTCGTCGATCTTCAGCAGCCAGTTGAAATGGAAGGCGTCGTTGCGTTCGCGGCGGAACTGTTTCACCGCCTTGAGGCTCTGGGTCATCTGCCGCGCCACTTCGGCGGGGTCGTCGATGATGATCTCGTAATGCTGCTTGGCGCCTTCACCCAGCGTGGCGCCGACGAACGCGTCCAGCTGCTCCAGGTACGGCGCCGCGTGTTTCGGCCCGGTGAGGATGACGGGGAAGGGCAGGCCGGCGTTGTCCGGGTGCATCAGGATACCGAGCAGGTACAGGAACTCTTCGGCGGTGCCGGCGCCGCCGGGGAAGATGATGATGCCGTGGCCGACGCGGACGAAAGCTTCCAGGCGTTTTTCGATGTCCGGCAGGATCACAAGTTCGTTGACGATCGGGTTCGGCGCTTCCGCGGCGATGATGCCGGGTTCGGTCAGGCCCAGGTAGCGTCCGCCATGGATGCGCTGCTTGGCGTGGGCGATGGTCGCGCCTTTCATCGGGCCTTTCATCACGCCAGGGCCGCAACCGGTGCAGATGTCCAGGCTGCGCAGGCCCAGTTCATGACCGACTTCCTTGGTGTATTTGTATTCTTCGGTATTGATCGAATGCCCGCCCCAGCACACCACGATCTTCGGTTCGATACCCGGGCGCAGGGTGCGGGCGTTGCGCAGCAGGTGGAACACGTAGTCGCTGATGCCCTGGGAAGTGCTCAGGTCGATGCGCTGGGCGTCGAGTTCGTTTTCGGTGTAGACGATATCGCGCAGGGCGCTGAACAGCATTTCCCGGGTGCTGGCGATCATTTCGCCGTCGACGAAGGCGTTGGCTGGAGCGTTCAGCAGTTCGAGGCGAACGCCACGGTCCTGCTGGTGAATGCGGATTTCGAAGTCCTTGTAGGCTTCGAGGATGGTCTTGGCATTATCAACATGGGCGCCGGTATTGAGGATGGCCAGGGCGCACTGGCGGAAAAGGGTATAGGTGCTGCCGGATCCGGCTTCGCTCAGTTGCTGTACTTCACGTTGAGAGAGGGTTTCCAGGCTGCCTTTAGGGCTGACCGAAGCGTTGATTACATGTCGTTGGGTCATTCAATGATCCTTAAAACGATGTCATCCGTCCAAGGGAGGACAAAATGGCATCCGAATAGTATGTATCCATAAAAGAAGATGGCACGAACTGCGCTGGATCGCCATTTTCCCGTTTGACGATAAAAAGATGAATAGAAGCCCCAGCATAGCTAAATCCCTCGCAGAGGCGATAATGCCCCGCATACTTTTTGCCAATGTCCGAAGGAAACCGTACGCAATGTTCGAAATCCAGCCGAAGAATGCTGAAACCTATCGACGGCAGACACGCCGCAGCACAGTGATCATCGCCCTGATTTTCCTGGCGCTGGCAATGGCGCTGTCCACCGCGGCGGTGACGCTGTTCGGCGAGCCCGATGGGGACAACCTGCGCTTCAATGTCGGGGGGGTATTCGTGGCGGTGCTGCTGATGGTCGCGTTGATGCGCAGCACATTCTGGACCCAGGAGTGGATGGCACCGGCCGTCTATGGCTGGCAGCTCAAGCGCAGCCTGATGAGCATCACCAACGTCATGCATCAGGTCACGGCAGCGGTGGAGAAGGACGATCCGCAGGCGATGAAGCTCTTGCGCTTCTATCATTTGGGGTTGAGCCAGATGCACGAGCTGGACGGTAACTCCAGTGATCACAGCCAGTTGACGCGTGAGATGGATCAACACAAGGCGCGGATGCAAGCGCTGGGCATCGACACCGAACAGACGCGGTTGAATCCGGCCTGGATCGAGGCGCTGAAGCAGGCATCGAAGTAAGCCTGTGCCGGGCAAAATCGGTACCATAGTGAACAGAGCCATCGGATAAAAACAACGGCGACCGGGATGGGTCGCCGCTCAAAAGGATTCAGGGAGCGTCATGGGGCATCCGTCCGTCAAAGATAGAATTGAGCAGGCGCGCCACGGCGTGCCTTTGGTTCCCGAGCAGGCCGTGGCCCGACTCAAGGTTCGTTCCGCGGTGTTTCTGCTGATCGCAGTGTGCCTGGCGATGACCGCCATCGTGATCTGGGAAGCCTGGAACTCGCGCCAGTACCATCTGCGGGACAAGGAAGTGGCGATGTCCAACCTTGCGCAGACCCTGGCTTCGCAGGCACAGGCGTCGATCAAGCAAGCCGACACGCTGCTGTTCACCGTGGTCGATCGCCTCGAAAACGACGGTATCGACCAGGCCCGGCTGCCCGGGCTGGAGCGCTTGCTGCGGGGCCAGCGCAGTGAGCTGCGTCAGCTCCATGGCTTGTTCATTTATGACGAAAAAGGTCGGTGGATCGCCAATTCCAATGGCGCCGCCGTGCCCAATGGGAACAACGCCGACCGCGAATATTTCGTCTTCCACCGTGATCATCCCGATCGTGGGCCGCACATCGGGCCGTCCATCAAGAGCCGGTCCAGCGGCGAATGGATCATGACGGTGTCCCGCCGCATCAATCATCCGGATGGCAGCTTCGCCGGCGTGGCGCTGGCATCGATCTATCTCAGCCACTTCCTTGCGCTCTACAACAGCATCGATATGGGCGGTAATGGCGTAATCAACCTGATCGCCGACGACGCCAGCATCGTCGTCCGCCGGCCGTTCAAGGAAGCCGAAATCGGCACCAGCGTCGCCAAGGGGCCGCTGTTCATGCAACTGTTGCCCAAGGGCGACTCCGGCACCGCAACGGTCCGCTCCTATGTCGATGGTATCGAGCGGGTCGTGGGGTATCGCCGGGTCGATGGCTATCCGCTGATCATCTTTGCCGCGCTGAACAAGGAAGAAGTGTTGGCCGGCTGGCGTGAACAGGTGTTGCTCAGTGCCGGCATCGTTTCGTTGTTCCTCGGGTTTCTGGGGGTGTTCGGTTACCGCCTGATTCGTCTCATGAGGCAGCAGAACCATGTCCAGAGCGTGTTGCTCGACGCCCAGGAAAAGCTGATCGAGGTCAATCGCAGCCTGGAGTTGCTGGCGCTGGAGGATGCGCTGACGGGGCTGTCCAACCGGCGTCAGTTCGATCTGTTCATCCTTGCGGAAATGGGCCGGGCCAGGCGCAACCAGACCCACCTCGCACTGCTGATCATCGATGTCGATCACTTCAAGCGCTTCAATGACCTCTACGGCCATGTCGCCGGCGATGAGTGTCTGCGCAACATCAGCACGATCATCCGTGACAACATCAAGCGTCCCGGCGACCTCGCGGCGCGTTATGGCGGTGAAGAGTTTACGGTGGTGTTGCCCGGCACCGACTACGTGGGGGCGTTCCTGGTGGCGGAAAAAATCCGTCGCGCCGTACAGCAGGCCGGTATCACCCATAGCGGGGGTCTAGAGGGCACGGTCACCGTCAGCGTGGGGGTCTGCGCCTACAACACCGCCTCGCTGGATCAGCCTAACGATCTGGTCAGCGCCGCGGACAAGGCGCTTTATGTCGCCAAGGCCAGCGGACGGAACATGAGCGTGATTGCCAACTGAGTGTCCCTCACACCAGGCGGGGCGTCAGGACGCCCGACGCCATTTCCGACGTCTGATCAGCTGGACATAAATCAGCACGTTGATCACCAGCACCACGGCGCCCAGCCCCAGCTGGATCGCCGGCGTCAGGCTCGCCGGGTAAATGACCGGCCACACGTAATGTTCGATGAAGCCGCCACCATAGCCGGTTTGCCCGGCCCCGTGGCGCATGAGGTTTTCCCAGTCGGTCAGCGGGCAGGGCAGGTGCAGGACTTCCACCGAAAAGCCCCACGCAGCGGCGGGCAGGTGCCACCAGATCAGGTGGCGCCACTTGAGCACCAGCAGTCCACCCAACAGCACGAACAGAATGAACAGCAGGTGAAACAGCACCAGCCCGTCGGCGGCGATTCGGTACAGCATGTCGACCCCCTGACCTGTCATGCCAATGGCTCCATGGTACTCGGGCTGGTTGCGCATGCGAAAAATCAACGCCTGACGAGCAAATGCGCAAGATTGTTCAAGCCATCGAGCGCCAGTGCTGGCACAGTCTGGGGTCTTTCCCCGGTCGAGAGCGTTATGTCCAATTCACTCATGCCGCGCAGCGCCTTTTTGCGCGGTGCCGCGGCGATCATGCCGTTATCCCTGGCAACCGCGCCCTGGGGGCTGCTGGCCGGTTCCATGGCGATCGAGGCCAATCTCACGCCCCTGCAGGGCCAAGGCCTGTCGAGCATCGTATTTGCCGGTGCGGCGCAACTGGTGGCCATCGGCATGCTCAAGGGGGGGGCCGGGATCTTCTCGATTCTGCTGACCACCTTGCTGTTGACCTCCCAGCATTTGCTCTACGGCATGAGCATGCGTTCGGTGATTTCGCCGTTGCCGGGTCGCTGGCGAGTGGGGCTGGGCTTTTTGCTCACCGACGAGCTGTTCGCCCTGACCAGCCAGCATGACAAACAACAGTTCAACCGCTGGTACGCCCTGGGCGTCGGCCTGACGTTTTACATCGCCTGGAACCTCTTCACCCTGGCCGGCATCGTGCTCGGCAGCAGCATTCCCGGCCAGGAGCATCTGGGGCTGGACTTCTCCATCGCGGCGACCTTTATCGCCCTGATCACGCCGGTGGTGCGCAACGTGCCGACCGTGGTGTGCGTGGCGGTTTCGTTGTTCTGTTCGGTGCTGTTCAGCTATTGGCAATGGGGGTCGGCGCTGGTGCTGTCAGGGTTGGCGGGCATGATGGCGGGCTTTGTCTGCAATAAATTCCAGGGGGAACGCACATGATGGTCTGGGCGGTGATTGTCGGCATGGGGGTCCTGGTGTTCCTCAATCGCTACGTGTTTCTCGAACCCCGGCTGCCGCTGCGCCTGAGCAGCAATGCCCGGCAATTCCTCGGTTTTGCGGTGCCAGGCATGCTGACCGCGATCTGCGGACCGATCGTGTTCATGCCGGACAAACAGCTGAACCTGCAGTGGGACAATCCCTATCTGATCAGCTCGCTGGTGGCGGTGGGGCTGGTGCTTTACACCCGCAACACGCTGCTCAGCATGCTGTTGAGCATGGGTTTTTTCTTTTTGCTGCGCTGGTGGCTCTGAGTCGGGTGCCCGAATCTGTTCTACGCTGGTACCCTGATCCAACCTGCGCCCGCTCAGACGTGCGGGCGCAACGGTCTGGCCCAGGGCGAAACATGAAACAGTTGTTCAAGGTTCTATCGGCGTTTGCCATCGCAGTCGGTCTGCTGGGGTGCATCGCCGCGCCCATCGAAATGACGCCGCAGACCGAGCAACGCCTGCGCGCACAAGCGCCGATCCGTTTTCTGCTGACCTTTGACGACGGCCCCAGCGCTTCCAGCTGGTGGAATCCAACCGTTACCGTGCTCGACAGCCTGGCGCGCAATCCGCTGCAACCAGACATCAAGGCCGTGTTCTTTGTCCAGACCCGCGCCGCACGGGCCGGCGGCAGCGAGTTGGGGCGTGCAATCATGCAGCGCGAACACGCCGAAGGTCACATTCTGGGCTTTCACACCGCCACGCCCGGGCACAGCAATCATCGCTCGCTGGACGCAGCAGCACTGGAGCAATCGCTGGGCAACGGCAGCGCCGACATTGCCGCGATCACCGGGGCGCCAGCGACGCTGCTGCGTCCGCCATTCTGGAGCTACGACCCACGCACCTTTGCCGCTTATCAGCGACAGGGTCTGCATCTGCTGCTCACCGACCTGAGCGCCAATGACGGCAAGATCTGGGGTTTCAACGCCAGCCCCCGTCGACGGGCCCACATGCTGCGGCAACTGTCGGAAATCCGCGAACGCATCGCCCGAGGCGAGCTGCCGACGGTGGAGGGCGTGATTCCGGTGGTGGTGACCTTTCACGATCTCAATCGCTACACCGCGCGCCATACCCGGGAGTACCTGCAGATCCTTCTCGACAGCGCCCGTGCGAACGGTATGAAGATGGCAGAGAAGCCGTTCTATGACGATACCGCAGCGCTGCAACGCGCGGCCATGGCGCGTACCGTTCGCGACAGTTCAGCGGCGGTCGAACTGCCGGGGATCTGGAACTGGCTCTGGAAAAGGCCAGCGCCTGCGCCGACCGCGTGCCCTTCGATGTGCTGAAGCCTGAGGCATCGCGGCTTCAGGCCAGTGGCAACAGCTCCTCAATCATCCGCAAACAATGATTCAACCCCGGCGATACATCACCCACGCGCCGGCTGAGGATAATCGGCGAGGTGGCGTTGTCTTCCAGCAGCGGGGTGAAGCCGATGTCGTCGCGGTGCAGCAGTTGCACCGAGGCCGGCACCAGCGTGACGCCGATGCCTGCGCCCACCAGCCCGATGGCGGTTTGCAGTTCGTTGGTCCATTGCGCCACGTGGATGCTCACGCCATAGGATTCGAACAAGGCAATCACGTGGTCGGCGTAGCTCGGCCGCGGGTTGCCGGGGTATAGCACGAAGGGCTCTTTGGCCAGTTCACGCAGGCTGATGGGCCCGGCCAGCAACGGGTGACCGGCGGGCAGGGCGGCCACCAGGCGGTCTTCGGTAAGCACGGTCTGGATGATGGCCGGGTCGTCGATTCGGATTCGCCCGAAACCGATGTCGATACGCCCGGCCTTGAGCGCCTGCACCTGTTGCAGGGTGGTCATTTCCGAGAGCCCCAGCTCAAGCTCCAGTGGGTCGCCGCTGCGCAAGCGGCGGATCAGTTCCGGCAGCACGCCATAAAGGGTCGATGGTGCAAAGCCGATGCCCAGCCAGGTCTTTTCACCCAGGCCGATCCGTCGCGTGTTGTCGCACACCTTGGCCAACTGTTCGAGCAGGGCGCTGGAGTGCTCATGGAAAAAGCGCCCGGCGTCGGTCAGCTTCAGCGGTCGCCCGCGTTCCAGCAACATGACCCCCAGTTCGTCTTCCAGTTGCTGGATCTGTCGACTCAGCGGCGGTTGGGCGATGTGCAGCAGCTCGGCGGCACGGGTGAAGTTGAGGGTTTTGGCCAACACCTGAAAGTAACGCAGGTGACGCAGTTCCATGGAGCCTCCCGGTTTGAGGGGTTGAATACCTTTAAGGTATCAAGCCAGACCAATTCTATATTGGCCGCCCGGAAAAAGCCGTACGAGAATCGACATCAGAACTTCAAGAACCTGACGGGTATCGACATGCTTGCAACAGCCATTGAATCGATCGAGACGATCATCGTCGATCTGCCGACCATCCGCCCGCACAAGCTGGCGATGCATACCATGCAGAACCAGACCCTGGTGATCATTCGTGTGCGCTGCGCCGACGGCATCGAAGGCATCGGCGAATCCACCACCATCGGTGGCCTGGCATACGGCAACGAAAGCCCTGAAAGTATCAAGACCAACATCGACTGCCATTTTGCGCCGCTGTTGCTGGGCCAGGATGGCAGCAACGTGAACGCCGCGATGCTGCGTCTGGAACGCAGCATCCGCGGCAACACCTTCGCCAAGTCCGGCATCGAAACCGCGTTGCTCGACGCGCAAGGCAAGCGTCTTGGCCTGCCGGTCAGCGAATTGCTCGGCGGCCGCGTGCGTGATGCCTTGCCAGTGGCCTGGACCCTGGCCAGTGGCGACACCGCCAAGGACATCGCCGAAGCGGAGCAAATGCTCGACCTGCGCCGCCACCGGATCTTCAAGCTGAAAATCGGTGCCGGCGAGGTCAATCGCGACCTGGGCCACGTCATCGCCATCAAGAAAGCCCTGGGCGATCGTGCCAGCGTGCGGGTCGATGTCAATCAGGCCTGGGACGAAGCCGTCGCGCTGCGTGCCTGCAGGATTCTGGGCACCAATGGCATCGATCTGATCGAACAGCCGATCTCGCGCAACAACCGCGCCGGCATGGCGCGCCTGAACGCCATGAGCCCGGCGCCGATCATGGCCGACGAATCCATCGAATGCGTTGAAGATGCCTTCAACCTGGCGCGCGAAGGCGCGGCGTCGGTGTTCGCCCTGAAGATTGCCAAGAATGGTGGCCCCCGCGCCGTGTTGCGCACCGCGGCCATCGCCGAAGCGGCTGGCATCGGCCTGTACGGCGGCACCATGCTTGAAGGTGGCGTCGGCACCCTGGCCTCGGCCCATGCCTTTATCACCTTGAACAAACTGGCCTGGGACACCGAGCTGTTCGGCCCATTGCTGCTGACCGAGGATATTCTCAGCGAGCCGCTGGTCTATCGCGATTTCGAGCTGCACGTGCCGAAAACACCGGGGCTGGGCCTTAGTCTGGATGAAGAACGCCTGGCGTTTTTCCGTCGCGACAAATCATCCACTGTCCTTCATCACGCCTGAGGAGAGCATCATGCTGTTCCACGTAAAAATGACCGTGAACCTGCCGGTCGACATGAATCCCGAATCCGCCGCCAGGCTCAAGGCTGACGAAAAAGCCCTGGCCCAGCGCCTGCAAGAGCAGGGCAAGTGGCGGCACCTGTGGCGCATCGCCGGGCTGTATGCCAATTACAGCGTGTTCGATGTCGACAGCGTGCAGGAGCTGCACGACCTGCTGATGCAATTGCCGCTGTATCCCTACATGGCGATCGAAGTCACCGCGATGTGCCGGCATCCTTCTTCGATCCGCGAGGATGACCGCTGAACCCAGCCTGTTCAGTTCGCCACGCTTATAATTACAAGATGAGGAACCACCATGAACGTCAAGATTTCCCACACTGCCAGCGCCCAGAAGTTTCTCGAAGAGGCCAGCGGCCTGTTCAACGAAGCCGGTAACCCACGGGTCAAGGCCCTGGTTTACCGCATCCTGCGTGATTCGGTGAATATCATCGAAGACCTGGCGGTGACGCCGGAAGAGTTCTGGAAAGCCGTCAACTACCTCAACGTGCTGGGTGCGCGCCAGGAAGCAGGCTTGCTGGTGGCCGGGATCGGCCTGGAACACTATCTCGACCTGTTGATGGACGCCGAAGACGAGCAGGCCGGCAAGTCCGGTGGCACCCCGCGGACCATCGAAGGCCCGCTGTACGTGGCCGGTGCGCCGCTGTCGAACTTCGAAGCGCGCCTGGATGACGGTGTCGACCCGGGCGTGGTGCTGTTCATGCAGGGCCAGGTCAAGAACACCGCCGGCCAACCCCTGGCCGGTGCGGTTGTGGATGTCTGGCACGCCAACACTGGCGGCACCTATTCCTACTTCGATACCACTCAGTCGGAATTCAACCTGCGTCGGCGCATCGTCACCGATGCCGAGGGGCGTTATCGTTTCCGCAGCATCGTGCCGTCGGGCTACGGCTGCCCGCCGGATGGTCCGACCCAACAGCTGCTCGATCAACTGGGCCGTCATGGTCAACGGCCGGCGCATATCCACTTCTTCATTTCCGCGCCGGATCATCGCCACCTGACCACCCAGATCAACCTCGACGGCGATCAATACCTGCACGATGACTTTGCCTACGCCACCCGTGACGAGCTGATCGCCAAAATCACCTTCAGCGACGATCAAGCGCGTGCAGCTGCCCATGGTGTGCGTGGTCGTTTTGCCGAAATCGACTTCGATTTCACCTTGCAGTCGTCCGCACAACCCGATGAACAGCAGCGTCACGAGCGGGTTCGCGCGCTCGAGGACTGATATCCTCTGACAGAGGAACCGGGCCACGAGATAACCTGTGGGCTCGACCTGTGGGAGCTAGCCTGCTCGCAAAAGCGGCATGTCAGTCAACGTTGATGTTGAAGCTGACGGGCCTTTCGCGAGCAGGCTCGCTCCCACAAGTCACTCCCACAGGTCGCTCCACTGACACACCCTTGCAAGCACTGCCCCGCAAGACCCGAAGCACCCTATAACAACAACGAGAGTGACCCGATGATGCAATCGCAATTGTTGAGTCAGCGCAGCACCATATTCGACCACGCCGATCCTTACGCGGTGTCGGGCTACGTCAATCAGCATGTCGGTAACCATTGCATCCTGATGCCTCGGGCCGGGCGACCGCTGGCCAGCCTCAATCACCGAAAATTTGCCAGTCTCGACCTCTGCCGCATCAGCTACGGCGGCAGCGTACGGGTCACCTCCGGCGCGCTGGAAAGCATCTATCACCTGCAGGTATTGCTGCGTGGCAACTGCCTGTGGCGCGGCCACGGTCAGGAACACTACTTTGCCCCCGGCGAATTGCTACTGATCAATCCCGATGATCCGGTGGACCTGACGTATTCCGACGATTGCGAAAAATTCATCCTCAAGGTCCCTACAACGTTGCTCGAATCCGTGTGCGATGAGCAGCGCTGGCGGTACCCGGGGCAGGGCGTGCGGTTCCTGGAGAACCGTTATCAGCTCGATGAGCTGGAAGGGTTTGTCGGGCTGCTGGCGATGATTTGCCAGGAAGCCGAGGCCACCGAGCAGATTCCCAAGGTGCAAGAGCACTACGCGCAGATCATCGTCAGCAAAATGCTCAGCCTGATGAAGACCAATGTCAGCCGGATCAGTCTCGGCTCACAGACAGCCACGTTCGAGGTGATTGCCGACTACATCGATCGTAACCTCAAGCAGGACATCGACAGCGAAGAGCTGGCCCGCCAGGCGCGGATGAGCCTGCGCTCGCTGTACGGCTTGTTCGAACGCAACGCCGGCACCACGCCGAAGAATTACATCCGGCACAAACGCCTCGAGCGCATCAATGCCTGCCTGAGCGACCCGACCTGCAACGTGCGCAACGTCACGGAAGTGGCCATGGATTACGGCTTCCTGCACCTGGGCCGGTTCTCCGACAACTACCGCAAGCAGTTTGGCGAGTTGCCCTCCGATACCCTGAAACGCCGGCACTGACCTGTAGGAGCCGGCTTGCTGGCGATTCGGGACGACGCGGTGTATCTGATGCACCGCGTCGCCCCCATTCGCCAGCAAGCCGGCTCCTACAGGGGAGGTGGTGTGTCTGATAGGCCGCGTGGCTCCCTTTCGCCAGCAGCCGGCTCCTACGATGTCCGCATTGACCTCTGCACTAAACGGATACAGGTCTGCACCCAGCGGATAGTCCGCCACCCCCTCCCGTCCTAGCATGGCCCTGCCTGACAATAACAATGGAGGCGGCGGCCATGACCCTGCGACCCGAATACCTGCAATCCCTGCTTGAAGACGATCCAGAGCAGGGTATCTATCGCTGCAAGCGCGAGATGTTCACCGACCCGCGCCTTTACGACCTCGAAATGAAACACATCTTCGAAGGCAACTGGCTGTACCTCGCCCACGAGAGCCAGATCCCCAACAAAAACGACTTCTACACCACCACCATGGGGCGCCAGTCGATCTTCATCGCGCGCAACAAGGATGGTGTGCTCAATGCGTTTCTCAACGCCTGCAGCCATCGCGGCGCGACGCTGTGCCGGCACAAGTCCGGCAACAAGAGCTCCTACACCTGCCCGTTCCACGGCTGGACCTTCAACAACTCCGGCAAGCTGCTCAAGGTCAAGGATCCGGCCGAAGCCGGCTACCCGGCCAGCTTCAACTGCGAAGGCTCCCACGACCTGACCAAGGTTGCGCGTTTCGAATCCTATCGCGGCTTCCTGTTCGGCAGCCTGAAGGCCGATGTGGTGCCGCTGGTCGAGCACCTGGGCGAGTCGGCCAAGATCATTGACATGATCGTCGACCAGTCCGCCGACGGCCTGGAAGTGTTGCGCGGTTCCTCCAGCTACATCTACGAAGGCAACTGGAAACTCACCGCCGAAAACGGCGCCGACGGTTACCACGTCAGCTCCGTGCACTGGAACTATGCCGCGACCCAGAACCAGCGCAAGCAGCGCGAGGCCGGCGATGACAATCCGACCATGAGCGCCGGCAGCTGGGCCAAGCAGGGCGGCGGGTTCTACTCCTTCGACAAGGGCCACATGCTGCTCTGGACCCGCTGGGCCAACCCTGAGGACCGCCCGCTGTACGAGCGCCGTGACGAGCTGGCCCAGGATTTCGGCAAGGCCCGTGCCGACTGGATGATCGAGAACTCGCGCAACTTGTGCCTGTACCCGAACGTGTACCTGATGGACCAGTTCAGCTCGCAGATCCGCATCGCCCGGCCGATCTCGGTCAACCGCACGGAAATCACCATCTACTGCATCGCCCCCAAAGGCGAGAGCGACACCGCGCGTTCGAGCCGGATTCGTCAGTACGAGGATTTCTTCAACGTCAGCGGCATGGCCACTCCGGACGACCTGGAAGAATTCCGTTCCTGCCAGACCAGTTATGAGGGCAGCGTGACCACCTGGAACGACATGTCCCGTGGTGCCGAGCACTGGGTCGAAGGCGCCGATGAGGCGGCGAAGGAAATCGATCTGCATCCGCTGCTCAGCGGCGTACGTACCGAAGACGAAGGCCTGTTCGTGCTGCAGCACAAGTACTGGCAGCAAACCATGCTCAAGGCCTTGACCGCAGAGCAGTCCGAGCTGATTGCAGTGGAGGCCGTGCAATGACGATCACCTATGAAGCCGTGCGCGACTTCCTCTACCGCGAAGCCCGCTACCTCGATGACCGGGAATGGGATCAATGGCTGGAGTTGTACGCCCAGGACGCAACCTTCTGGATGCCGTCCTGGGATGACAACGATGAGCTGACCGAAGATCCGCAGCGGGAAATCTCGCTGATCTGGTACGGCAACCGCACCGGCCTGGAAGACCGCGTCTTCCGCATCAAGACCGAGCGCTCCAGCGCCACCATGCCGGACACTCGCACCTCCCACAACATCAGCAACATCGAGCTGCTGGAACAAGCCGACGGACTGTGCAAGGTGCGCTTCAACTGGCACACCCTGAGCTTTCGCTACAAGACCGTCGACAGCTATTTCGGCAGCAGTTTCTACACCCTGGATGTGCGCGGCGAGAATCCGCTGATCAAGGCCAAGAAAGTGATCCTGAAGAACGACTACGTTCGCCAGGTCATCGATGTTTACCATTTGTGAGGCTGCCGGCATGACTCATTCCATCGCGTTCAATTTCGAAGACGGCGTCACCCGCTTTATCGACGCCAATGCCGGCGAAACCGTGGCCGACGCCGCGTATCGCCAGGGCATCAACATTCCACTGGACTGCCGTGACGGCGCCTGCGGCACTTGCAAATGTTTCGCCGAAGCCGGTCGCTACGACCTGGGTGAGGAATACATCGAAGACGCCCTCAGCAGTGACGAGGCCGAGCAAGGTTTTGTCCTGACCTGCCAGATGCGCGCCCTGAGCGATTGCGTGGTCCGCGTACCGACCTCCTCGCAAGTCTGCCGCACCCGTCAGGCCAGCTACGACGCCACCATCAGCGCCGTGCGCCAGTTGTCCGACAGCACCATCGCGCTGTCGATCAAGGGCGAGGCCTTGAGCAAACTGGCGTTCCTGCCGGGGCAGTATGTGAACCTGGGGATACCCGGCAGCGAGCAGACCCGCGCCTATTCGTTCAGCTCGTTGCAGCGCGATGGCGAAGTCAGCTTCCTGATTCGCAACGTCCCTGGCGGCCTGATGAGCAGCTTCCTCACCGGCATGGCCAAGGCCGGCGACAGCATGAGTCTGGCCGGGCCGTTGGGCAGCTTCTATCTGCGCGACATCCGCCGTCCGTTGTTGCTGCTGGCCGGCGGCACCGGCCTGGCGCCGTTCACCGCGATGCTGGATAAAATCGCCGAGCAGGGCAGTGAGCATCCGCTGCATCTGATCTACGGTGTGACCAACGATTTCGACCTGGTGGAAATGGATCGGCTGGAAGCCTTCGCCGCACGCATTCCGAACTTCAGCTTCAGCGCCTGCGTCGCCAGCCCCGACAGCCAGCACCCGCTCAAGGGCTACGTGACCCAGCACATCGAGCCCAGACATTTGAACGATGGCGACGTCGACGTCTACCTGTGCGGCCCACCGCCGATGGTCGAAGCGGTCAGCCAGTTCATTCGCGAACAAGGCATCGCGCCGGCGAACTTCTACTACGAGAAATTTGCCGCCAGCGCGGCATGAGGTACACATGAACAGATTTCACGAAAAAGTCGCGCTGATTACCGGTGCCGCCCAGGGCATCGGGCGCCGGGTTGCCGAGCGCATGGCGGCCGAAGGGGCGCAGTTGATCCTGGTGGATCGCTCCGACCTGGTGTTCGAAGTGCAGGAGGCGTTGGGGCAACACAGCCAGGTGCTGGCGCTGACCGCCGATCTCGAGCAATACGCCGAATGCAGTCGGGTGATGCAAGCCGCCGTCGAGCGCTTTGGCCGCCTGGATGTGTTGGTGAACAACGTCGGCGGCACGATCTGGGCCAAGCCTTTCGAACACTACGAAGCCGACCAGATCGAAGCCGAAGTGCGTCGTTCGCTGTTCCCGACGCTGTGGTGCTGCCATGCCGCGCTGCCGTTCATGCTTGAACAGGGCAGTGGCGCTATCGTCAACGTGTCGTCCATCGCCACCCGCAGTGTCAATCGCGTGCCATACGGTGCGGCAAAGGGCGCGGTGAATGCACTGACTGCTTGCCTGGCGTTCGAAACCGCCGGTCGCGGGATTCGGGTCAATGCCACCGCCCCCGGTGGTACCGATGCGCCGCCGCGGGCGATCCCGCGCAACGCCGCCGAACAAAGTGCCGAAGAGAAGGTGTGGTATCAGCAGATCGTCGACCAGACCCTCGACAGCAGTTTGATGAAACGCTACGGCACGCTCGATGAACAGGCCGGCGCCATCCTGTTTCTGGCCAGCGACGAAGCGTCCTACATCACCGGCTTGACCCTGCCGGTCGGCGGTGGCGACCAGGGCTGACAGGTCCCGACCGCTAAAGGCGACGCTGGAACGCTCTGACGATTGCACGCGTGGCGTCGCTGGTGTCCAGGTTGGGTATGGCTTCCAGCGGATACCAGATGCAGTCGAAGATTTCGTTTTGTGGCCGAGCCTCAGCGGGATTCACCACCCAGGCCTCGTAGACGTGGTGCCGGGTGTTGCCTGTTTGCAGTTCCATCAGATACAGCAGACCCTTGACCCCCAGCCCGGTTTCTTCCTGAAGTTCGCGCATGGCCGCGCTAGCGACGGTTTCACCGGGCTCGACCTTGCCACCAGGCAGCGTCCAGCGACTCCTTGGCTTGCGCACCAGGAGAATATGCCGGTCCTGTTCACAGATGACTGTTGCGCGTACTTTCATAAGTCACTTTACCGCCGGTTGTCATAAAACAGTCTTAAAAATGCAATATGCGCGCCGAAGTGCGCTCAGGCCGGTGCTTGAGAGGTTGGAGTCGTGGGGCCCATCGAAAGTGCAATGCGTGTGCATACGCTGGCGCGACGTCTGGTCTGCACTTGGCCGAGGGGCGGGTGTAAGGTAATCAGGTCAATGGTGGCTGATCACTGCCGAAAAGGAGGTAACCATGAGTGTTCCGATGCTCAACAAGATGCACATGAACGGTTATGACGTACTCAGCGTAAACAATGGCCCATGGCGGGTCTGCACCCAGGGTGACCGGCTCGGCGCATTTGCCAGCAGGGAAGAGGCACTGGCCTTCGCAGCCTCGCTTCCCGGTTACAAGCCCCGGGCGAAAAAGCCCGCCACCAGTCAGAAGACGGATAAATAGTGTGCGTCAAGCCCCGGTTCGCCGGGGCTTGTCATTTCTGTGGCGGATTGTGCTCTTTTCGACTGATGGCCTTGGCCTTCACCTCTTCGGCATAGCCTGCCAATCGTTGTTCATCGCCCTGAAACAGGTCGCACAGCCGCAGCGCTGCCTGTGCATCGACGTCATTGCCCGCCTGGCGCAACTGCTCCGCTATACGCAAAAGCTCCACCGCCGACCATCTCAGGTCCGAGGCAACGCTTTGCAGGTCGCGCCGAAGTTCGTTTTCGGATTCGTTAAGCCACATAATGACCTCCTGATTATCTCCGCTACGAAATTTTAGTCCCATTTCGGCCGGGGAGCGTTTTGTTCGTCTGATCCCGAGTGGACACCATCATGCAAGCCTCTACCTATCAGCTGCTGGAAGTGCGCGACGGCAAGCCGATCAAGCTCTGGACCGAGGGCGTCCCGGTCGAAAGCGAAGCCCGGCAGCAATTGATCAATACCGCGAAGATGCCGTTCATCTTCAAACACCTGGCGGTCATGCCCGACGTGCACCTGGGCAAAGGCTCCACCATCGGCAGCGTGATCCCCACCGTGGGCGCGATCATTCCGGCCGCCGTCGGGGTCGACATCGGTTGCGGCATGATTGCCGCCTGCACCACGCTGACCGCCAGCGACTTGCCGGACAATCTGCATGCGCTGCGCAGCGCCATCGAAAAGGCCGTACCCCACGGCCGTACGGTAAGCCGCGGTCGGCGCGACGAAGGCTCGTGGCAAAGCGTCCCCAAGCAGGCCGATCAGGCCTGGGCGGCGCTGGACCCGCGGTTCAGGGCGATTACTGCCAAGTACCCGAAACTGGCCAGCACCAACAACCGGCAGCATCTGGGCACGCTGGGCAGCGGTAATCATTTCATCGAGGTCTGCCTGGACGAGGCCGACAAGGTCTGGTTCATGTTGCACAGTGGTTCGCGCGGCGTCGGTAACGCCATTGGTAATCTGTTCATTCAGTTGGCGCAGGCGGACATGCGTCAGCACCTGGCCAACCTGCCGGACCGCGACCTGGCTTATTTCAAGGAAGGCAGCCGGCATTTCGCGGACTACGTCGAAGCGGTGGGCTGGGCTCAGGATTTCGCCCGGCAAAACCGCGCATTGATGATGCAGGCGGTGATCGGGGCCGCTTGGCAAGTGATTCGCAAACCGTTCGAGGTCGCGCTGGAGGCCGTCAACTGCCACCACAACTATGTGCAAAAAGAGCGGCACTTCGGGGAAAACGTGTGGGTAACCCGCAAGGGCGCGGTGTCGGCGAACAAAGGCGAGTTGGGGATCATTCCCGGGTCCATGGGGGCGAAAAGCTTCATCGTTCGCGGTCTGGGCAACGAGCAATCGTTCTGCTCCTGCAGCCACGGAGCCGGGCGCACCATGAGCCGCACCAAAGCGAAAAACACCTACAGCGTCGACGATCAGATCCGCGCCACTGCCCATGTGGAATGCCGCAAGGACGCTTCAGTGATCGATGAAATTCCGATGGCCTACAAGGATATCGACAAGGTCATGCAGGCACAGCGCGAGTTGGTGGAAGTGGTGCACACCCTGCGCCAGGTGGTCTGCGTAAAAGGCTGAGGATGAAAGGTGCTTCCATCTGTCGGGAAAATAACGCGAATTTGCCAGGTTGGTGTCGTACTGAAGTAGCCACTTTTTCGCCGCGACGAGGCCACTTCAAAATGACGACTACGGATGATTTCAGATTTCACGCCCATGAGCTGATCGTCGATCTGGACGCGGCCACCACGGAAATGATGAAGCTTATTTCCGCTCATCAGCTCAGCGGCCCGGAATGGGAACGGGTCACTCAATGGCAGCACGAAGCCTACGAACGGTGGATGACCTATCTGAACGCCAGATCATATCCGGAGTCCGGCGATACAAATGCTCCTCAGTGAGTCCGCTTCAATGGATGGATGTCTGGCCGGCGACGCGCTACATTGCGTCTTTTTTCAGGAAAGGGACGCGTCATGCGGATGTTGATCGGGGGGTTGGGGGTGGCATTGCTGGCGGGCTGTTCGTTGCCCGCGTCAGTGGTGCCAGGTGAACCGAATGTCAGCAAGTACAGTGAAAAAGTGCCAAAAGACTACGCCGCATGCATCCTGCCGGCGTGGCAGCGAGAGGTCCCAAACTCGACTCAAGCGGGGATTTCCAATGGCTACCGGATCACGGCGCCGAGCATCATCACGGCCGACGAGATCGTCGATATCGTGAAATCCAAAGACGGCAGTCGCGTATCGCTGTATCAGGGACCGCCCTGGGCCAAGTCGGGGGCGTTGCGCCAGGCGGTGCGCGACTGTTTGTAGGATTCAGCCGGAGATTTCCGTTACCTGGATGAGTTTGTCGTCGCTTGCCTGAGGGTTTGCGCCACTTTTCTTTTCCCTGCGATCACTCATCCAGTTTTCCACCTGCACGCCAAATTCCGGCGGGGCTTTGCGTCCGACCTTGCGCGCCAGATCCAGGATGGTCTGCTGGGCAAGGGCTTCCTCCATACGTTTCTGTGCAGTCATCATCACCGCATGGACCGCGCACGGACCTGCCACCGCCCAGTCGGGCGTCGCGCCTTCGAACAACGCGCAACGCCCGCGAATCTCGCGGCAATCAAAGATGAGCTTCTGGCCGTCGATGGCATTGACGATATCGAGCACGCTGATTTCGTCAGAAGGCCGGGCCAGCTTGAACCCGCCGCGCACCCCCTCGGTGGCCACCACCAGTTTTGCCTTGGCCAGTTTGGTGAAGATTTTTGCCAGATAGTCCAGAGGCACGCCTTGCAGCTCGGCAAGGTCGCGCACGCTCGCCTCCCGGGTGTCCCCGTGGTTGCCCACCAGAAAAATCAGGCAATGAATGCCGTACTCGACGCCTGCGCTGTAAAGAGACATTGGAATCTCCGACTAGTATTGTCGTAAATGTTATCAGCTGGACGAAGGTCAGGCAATGAGCCTCATTCGACCTCGCTATCAGAGCGAGCCATGGTTTCGTGGGTTTCGAGAAATCAAGGCAATCGATAGCAACCATCAATAAAAACAGATTGCGCGAAATAACTAGGATCAATAGAGTCGTAGTTGTTCGGTCGGCACTGACAAGCGTGCGACCACTTGCGAATTCATCATTTGGTCTTCCCCCGGAGTTGAAAATGAAACAGCACGTTCTGGTAATCGGCGCAGGTTTCGGTGGTATGTGGACGGCTTTGAGCGCGACCCGCCTGTTCGATATTCATGCTCACAACGACGTTGAGGTCACCGTATTGGCGCCCCAGGCCGAGCTGCGCGTTCGCCCGCGCTTCTATGAACCGAACGCGCATCGACTGGCGGCGCCGATCGGCGAGCTGTTCGATGCGGTTGGCGTCAAGTTCATCCAGGGCGCCGCGCAAACCATCGACGTGCGGGAAAAGCGTGTGGGTTACGTCGATGCTTCGGGCACCCAACAAGTGTGCAGCTACGACAAACTCGTTCTGGCCACCGGCAGCCGCCTGGCACAGTCCAACACCCCGGGTGTGAACGAACATGCATTTGACGTCGACCAGATCGAACAGGCCGTACGCCTGGAAAACCACCTCAAGTCGCTGGTCAACCTGCCGCAAGACAAAGGCCGCAACACGGTGGTGGTAGCCGGCGGTGGCTTCACCGGGATCGAAACCGCAACTGAAATGCCGGCACGCCTGCGGGAAATCCTGGGTGACGAGGCCGATATCGAAGTGATCATCGTCGATCGCGGCGACAAGATCGGTGGCTCCATGGGCGCCGAAATCGCCAAGTCGATCGAAGAGGCCAGTCTCGAGACCGGGGTCAAATGGCATTTGAAGGCCTCGGTAGTCTCCATCGACGCCAACGGGGTCAACCTGAGTGACGGCCAGCGTATCGATGCCAGGACCGTGATCTGGACCACCGGTGTGCGCGCCAGCTCACTGACCGAGCAGATCCCCGGCGAACGCGATCATCTGGGCCGCCTGCACGTGGACAGCCATCTGAAAGTCATCGGCCAGGACGATATCTTTGCCACCGGCGATGTCGCTTATGCTGCCACTGACGACATCGGCAACTACGCCTTGATGACCTGCCAGCACGCCATCATGTTGGGGCGCCATGCCGGTAACAACGTCGCCGCGCAGATTCTGGGCGTGGACCCGACGCCGTACCGTCAGCCCAAATACGTGACCTGTCTGGACCTGGGGGCCTGGGGCGCGGTGTACACCGAAGGTTGGGATCGTCAGGTGAAGCTGGTCAAGCAGGAAGGCAAGTCGCTCAAGACGCAGATCAACATCCAATGGATCTACCCCCCGGCGGCCAATCGCGAAGCGGCATGGGCTGCAGCGGATCCGCTGATCCCGATCGCTTGAGAGGTTATTGGCGTTGTCTTGAAGGCGCTGCCTGCTGTTAAAAATCCCGCCCGGTTTTCCGGGGCGGGATTTTTTTTGCAGCGTTCACTGGATTGGAGGTCGCTTTATTTTCGACTCGAACGCGGCTCTTGCAGGAGCTGCCTGCCTACGAAGGCGGCCTGACAGCCGGCCTGACTGTAGGAGCGAGGCTTGCCCGCGATGAACGTTAACGATAACGCGTGCGCTCTGGTTAAACGCGGCGCACTGGAGTCCTTCGCCAGCAAGCTGGCTCCTACAGGTAGGGCGTCATCGGTTTTTTTCCAGGATTGCATGAATACCCTTTTTTCCGGTTGAAAGGTTGCAGTTGTGAAATTTAATCTGTATTTTTTCATGAAATTATAAGTATAAAATTTCACGAGGCTTGCATGTTTCAACACTCTACCCGGCATGTCGACAGTTACTACGCCCACAGCTGCGCGGATCGGTTAGTGGATCGAGCGGTCTTCGAAGGGGAGCAGGACACCGATGTGTTGGTCATCGGCGCCGGCTTCAGTGGCCTGCATACCGCTTTGCGCCTGGCCCTGGCCGGCAAGCGCGTGACCGTGCTGGAAGCCAGCCGGGTGGCGTGGGCGGCGTCGGGGAGAAATGGCGGTCAGGCCATTCTCGGTTGGTCGTGCGACATGCCGCCGCTGGAGGCGGCGCTGGGCCATGAGCGGGCGCTGCGCCTGTGGGAGGGCATGCGCTGGGCGGCGCGGGAGTTGCGCGCGTTACCGGCACGGCATGATTTCGATTGTGACTATCGGGCTGGCCATCTCTGGACCTCGGTGATGCCGCGACGGGTAAAACTGCTCAGCGAGTGGCAGCATGAAGCCAGCCACAAGTGGGGCCACGATGGGTTGCAGTTCATACCGCGGGCGCAGTTGCCGCAATGGGTCGCCAGTGAACGCTACCAGGCGGGCCTGTTTGATCCTGAAGGCGGGCACCTGAACCCACTGAAACTGGCACTCGGCCTGGCTGCCGCGATCGAACGGGCCGGTGGAAGGATTCATGAGCAAAGTAAAGCCCTGAGTTATCGCGAAGAGGGCAATCGGTACGTGGTCACCACTGAGCATGGCCGGGTTCGGGCCGATGTGTCGGTGCTGGCGTGCAATGCTTATCTGGATCGGCTTGATCCGAAGCTGTCGAGTTGCGTACTGCCGGTCGGTACCTACCAGGTGGCCACGGCGCCGCTTACGGAACAGCAGGCGAGCGCGCTGTTACCGGGCAATGTGTGCGTCACCGACAATCAGTTTGTGCTCGATTATTTCCGTCGCACCCCGGACCACCGCCTGCTGTTCGGCGGTGGCTGCACTTATCTGGGGGGAATGCCCCGGGACATCGCCGCGGCGACCCGGCCTTGTCTTGAGCGTGTGTTCCCCCAACTCAAGGGCGTCGAGCTGGAGTTTGCCTGGGGCGGGCACATCGACCTCACCCTCAAGCGTACGCCGGACATCGGTCGACGGGGGGATCTTTACTGGCTGCAGGGCTATTCCGGGCACGGCGTACTGCCGACGTTGGCCGCGGCCCGTGCAGTGTCCGACGCCATCCTGGGGCAGCCGGACGAGCTGGCGTTGTATCAGGGTTTGATCAACGGCAGTTTCCCCGGCGGAAAGTATATGGCAGCGCCCCTGGAAGCCATTGGCAAGGCCTGGTACCGGCTGCGCGACAGCGTTTGAATTGCACCCTTTGCGGAAGTTTTTAGATGGATATGCAAGAAGAAATCTCGGCGCTGGCGATCCTGATCCAGGACCTGCGCAAGCACAAGAAGTACACGCTCAAGGAGTTGGCGGACAAGATCGGTCGCTCCGTGGGCTTTCTCTCGCAAGTCGAGCGCGGACTGTCGCGGCCGACGGTGGCGGACTTGACGGCCATCAGCGAAACCCTCGGCGTGCCGACCACTTATTTCTACAGTTTGCCCAAACCCATGGCCTTGCCGTGGGTGACCCGTCCAGACGAGCGGCGCACCCTGTATTACGCCGACGGCATCACCGACATCCTGGTCTCGCCGAAAATGCGCGCCTCGTTCTCGATGCTGGAAAGCCAGCTGGAGCCCGGCGCCAGCAGCGGCGACCGGCACATCAATGACAGTTCGGAGCAGGGCGGTTATGTGCTGGAGGGCGAGCTGACGTTGTGGCTGGCCGACGACAAGCCGGTCACCTTGCATACCGGCGACAGTTTTCAGCTGGCCAGTCATGCCCACTGCCGCTACGGCAACCTCTCGGACCGACTTACCCGAGTGCTATGGGTCTACACCTGATGACAAAACAAGGAATCACAACGATGGATGCTGTCTGCTCTGAACTGCTCGCCGAGGTTCGCAACTTCCGTCAGCGCTACCCGGATGTGCGTTATGTGGACCTGATCTCCCTGGACATTCCCGGGCATTTCTACGGCAAGCGCTACCCGGTCGAGATGCTGGAAAAGGTCGCTGCCGGCAGCCCGCTCAAACTGCCGCAGAACTGTGTGTTGCTCGGCACCCAGGGCGGGCTGTTCAAGATCGGGGATTACTGTTTCAACGACGGCGACCCGGATGCGCCCCGGCGCCTGGTGCCCGGCACGTTGAAACTCGTGGGCTGGGAAAAGCAGCCGCTGGGGCAGATGCTCATCACCTCCAGCGGCACGGAAAAACCGATCGTCTTCGAACCCCGGGAAGTCTTGGCGCAGGTGCTGGAACGGCTCGGCCGCAAAGGGATTTTCCCGGTGGTGGCGTTTGAGCTGGAGTTCTATCTGTTCGATCGGCAATTACACGATGGCTTGCCCCGGTTCCCGCGCGATCCGCTGACCGATGATGCGGACGACCAGCCGAACATGCACATCGAGCGGCTGTCGCGATTTTCAGCGGTGCTCGATGAGATGGTCGAGACTGCGCGGGCGCAAGGCATCGATGCCACGGTGATCACTGCCGAGCTGGGCCCGGGCCAGTTCGAAATCAACTTCGGTCACCTGGATGACGGTCTGCGTGCCGCCGACTGGGCTGCCCTGTTTTGCCGCAGCACCCGCGGTGTGGCGCTCAAGCACAACTATCGCGCCAGTTTCATGGCCAAGCCTTACTTGCAGCACCCCGGCAGCGGAATGCATGTGCATGTGAGCCTCTACGACGAGGCGGGGCACAACCTGTTGGCCGCCAACGGGCAGCAGCCGCTGCGCCATGCCGTGGCCGGCTGTCTGGAAGTACTGCCGCATTGCATGCCGATCTTTGCCCCGAATCACAATGCCATGCGCCGCCTGAGCGGCACGGTGAACGTCGCGACCCGTGCCAGTTGGGGTTTCGAAGACCGCGACGCGTGCCTGCGGGTGCCTGAATCGGATGAGCGCAATCTGCGTATCGAACATCGCCTGGCCGGCGCCGATGCCAACCCGTATCTGGTGCTGGCGGCCATTCTGGTGGGGTTGGAACAAGGACTCGCCGCCGGTCGCGAACCTATTGCCCCGCTCAACGAAGATCGCGACAGTGGCATCGATTTCCCGTTGGAAATGTTGGAAGCGGTGCAGTCGATGCAAGGCCATACGCCGTTGCGCGAAGGCTTGGGCGCGGAGTTCGTGGAGGTCTACTGCGAGAACAAGCGTCAGGATCACCTGACATTCATGCAGGAAATCAGTGCACGGGAATACCGCTGGTTTTTGTAGGTCACCTTAAAAATAGTGTGGATATATAAGGACTTGGAAACATTAGTAACTGGATGGTGAGTCAAAATATCTTGTTACAGGACGAAATATTCCGTAATATTCGCCCCGCGTTCACCACCACGGTTTATGCATTTTTAAGTCCCGGGCGTCCATCAGCTGCCCGGGATTTTTTTTGCCTGCCATTTAACGGGCACCCAAGCTCGCTGAAAAGCTATGGCAGTTCCACCCACCTGACGTCGGTCAAACCTGATTTTTCCGCGTGCTCGCGTAGCGCCGGGTGATTTTTTTGCGCGTGATTTTCCCCATACAAAAGCTCGATACCCGCATGCAGGCAAGCGTAGTACCAGGCGTCTTCATCAGTCATGTGCGAGTCCGGCTGGATAAAATCCAGGCGATTTTGTTTGAAGCAGTATGTGATTTCAAAATGCCGGGGGCGCATCCGAGTCTCCAGGGTGATGCCACTACGACATGAATGGCGTAGTGCCAGTTCCCTTTTTTTTCGGACTTCAACGCGCCTTGAATTCCTCCATCGCGTCCAGCATGGCCTCCTGGAAATACGCCTGGGACGCCCGGTCGCAAAGGATGTGCAGGCTCGCTTGCCGGGCGCTGCCGGGGTTGATCACGATCACGTTGATGCGTGCCGCCGACGTCTGCGCCACAGCCCCCGGGCCGAACGCCTGCGGACTCAGGTCAACGCCGCAGAGCTTGGCCATCACTTCACTCGGGTTTTCCCCCGACAGCTGAAACCAGGCATGGCTGTCCTGGCGCGGCAGCAGGTAATTGGCCTGATGATCCAGTTCCCAACGGGCCTCTTCATCCGCCATGCGCTGGCCTTGATCCTCGGGGCTGCCCAGCAGCAGGTATTCGGTCTGCGATAGCCGCGCCACCTGGCTGCCATCGGCTTGAGTCACAGCGCGGTTAGGCGCATCGGGCAGGGCGAAACCACGGCTGCGCAGGTACTCGGCGCTGTGGGCGCCGCGGAAACCGACCCGGGACAGGTCAGTCAGGTCCGTCAGGCTGCAGCCTGGCAACGGCGTCAGGGTTTGCCGGCCAACACGGGGTTGTTCTCTCAGGCTGGTCATCATTCAAAGCTCCTGGCGTTGGTTGTCTGGATCGAAGAAGGGCAGCTTGACCACCTCGGCCTGGACCACGATACCGCCTTCGACGCGGATCGGAATTCGTTGCCCTGGCGTGCTCTGGTCGATGCCGGCATAGGCCAGGCCGATGATCTTGCCCAGGCTGGCGGAATACTCGCAGGAGGTTACATTACCGCTGATGTCCGGCCCCTTGAGCACCAGGTGGCCCTCGAGGGGTTGCAGACTGCCCTTGGGCAACGCGAAGCCCACCAGTTTGCGTTTCAGTGGCTGGGCTTCGAGGATGTCCACGGAGCGCCGGCCGACGAAGAACGGCTTGCTGCGGCTGACCGCCCAGCCCATGTCGATTTCTGCCGGGTGGGTCATGCCGTCGGTGTCCTGGCTGATGATCACGTGGCCTTTCTCCAGGCGCAGCAGACGCTGGGTCTCGACGCCGAAGGGGCGAATGTCGAACGCCTTGCCAGCGTCCATCAATGCGTCCCACAGCTTGAGCCCGTGGCGTGCCGGGACGTGGATTTCATAGCCCAGTTCGCCGACAAAGCCGACCCGCAGCAAGCGCGCCTTGATCCCGGCGACCGTGCCCTGCCGCACGCCCAGGTAAGGGAAGCCTGCGGCGCTCAGGTCGAGGTCGGTGCAGACTTGTTCCAGCACCTTGCGCGCATCGGGCCCGGCGACGTTGACCGCGCAGATCGCCGCAGTGACGTTGGCGACGTCCACATCCAGGCGCCATTGCGCGTTCCACTTGAGCATCTGCTGGTAGATCCGGTCGACGCCGCTGGTGGTGGCGGTGACGTAGAAATGGTTCTCGGCAAACCGCGCGCAGACGCCGTCGTCGATCACCACCCCGTGCTCGTTGGTCATCAGCGCATAACGCGAGCGACCGATCGGCTGCTTGAGAAAGGCGAAGGTGTACATCCGGTTAAGCAACTCGGCAGCGTCCGGGCCGCGCACGTCCAGGCCGCCCAGGGTCGAGACGTCGATCAGGCCGACCTTGTTGCGCACGTGCAGGGCTTCGGCCTGCATGCACGCCTCGCGATCCCTGGCGTTGCCGTAGTACGCCGGACGTTGCCAGATGCCGGCGGGCATCATCTTCGCCCCGGCTTGCAGGTGGCGGGCATGCATCGGCGTTTGCCGGTACGGGTCGAACGCGCGGCCGGCGACATGCGCCAGCTTCTCGGCCACAAAGGGCGGACGCGCCGTGGTGACGCCGGTTTCGCTGATGTTGCGCCGGGTCGCCCAGGCCACCAGCCGCGCGGTCGGCAGCGCCGAGTGACGGCCCTGGGACGGACCCATGCCGACCGTGGAGTAGCGCTTGACCAGTTGCACGTCGCGATAGCCGATGCGGGTGGCGTTGACGATATCGGCCACTTGCAAGTCCTCGTCGAAGTCGACGAAATCCTTGCCCTTGGGGTGGGGGAAGATCGGCCAGTTGAAGTTGACCCGGGCTTCACCGATGAGTGGCGCGCGCTGTGCACCCACCACCAGACCCAGGGCGAGCGCGGCCTCGGTACCGGCATTCACGCCGTCGGCGATCACGTTATCCAGGTGGTGACGAGCATTGACCGAGCCTGCGACCTTCAGGTTCTGCGGCAGGCCGCTGATCGTGAACTCCGCACGTTGGTCGTCGTAGGCCAGTTTGCCGCCGGCCTGGCACAGCAGTTGGTAGACCGGCATGTAACCGGCGGACATGCACAACAAATCGCAATCCAGGCGCTGTCCGCTTTCGGCGACCTGGCCCTGTGCGGTGATCTTGCGCACGTCGACGCCACTGATATGGCGCATGCCTTTCTCGTGCAGGGCTTCATAGACGGTGCTGCTGCCCTGGCGGTAGATCTTGCGTTGCGCCAGGGCGCGCAGCAGGGATTCGTCCGAAGGCCCCGGGCGCAGGTCCACCACGGCGACCACTTCCACCCCTTGATCATGCAAGTCCAGCGCAGCGAGGTAACCGTCATCGTTGCCCGTCAGCACCACGGCGCGTTTGCCCGGCTTGACCGCATACAGCCTCATCAGCCGTTGCGCGGCACTGGTCAGCATCACCCCCGGCAGGTCGTTATTGCGAAAGATCACCGGCTGATCGAAGGCGCCGCTGCACACCAGGCACTGGCGGGCACGCACCTTGTACATACGCTTGCCCTGGATCACCGGCAGGTAGTTGTCGGTGAACCAGGCGTTGCAGGTGGCTTCGGTGAGGATGCGGATATTGGCGTGCTGCTGCACCGCGGCCAGCAGTTCGCGGCGCAGGGGCTCGGCTCGTTGGCCTTCGATATCGAAGCGGGCATAGGTCAGCGAGCCGCCGAGTACCGGTTGTTGTTCGATGAGCAGCACCTTGGCCCCGGCATTGGCCGCCGCCAGCGCTGCATGCAGGCCGGCAGGCCCGGCGCCGATCACCGCGATATCAGTGAACAGGTAGGCTTTGTCGTAGTACTCGGGCCGGAACTTGAGGTCGAGCACACCGAGCCCGGCTTTTTTGCGAATGATCGGTTCCCAGATTTTCCACATGCCCTTGGGCTTGTAGAACGAGCGGTAGTAGAAGCCCACCGGCATGAACTTCGAGAACTTGCCGAGGTAGGCGTCCTTGTCGTTGTCCAGCGAGCCATTGACGTTCTGCGCCGTGACCTGCAAACCGGCGGTCAAGGCGTGGGCATCGGCCAGCACGTTTGGCTCCTGGGGCAGCTGCACCAGGCTGTGGGCGTCCTGGCCGGCCATGGTCAGCGGGCCGCGGGGGCGATGGTATTTGAACGAACGGGAGATCAGGAAGCGCCCGTTGGCCAGCAGTGCGCTGGCGATGCTGTCGCCTTGCAAACCCTGGTAGCGGTGGCCGTCGAAACTGAAATCCAGCGGCTGATCACGGTCGATCAGCAAGCCCATGGGGGCGGGTAGGCGATTCATCCGGCGATCTCCTTGGCGGCGCTGAAGTCGACGCGGGTGGTGAACAGTTCTTTAGGGTCGAAGGTGCGCAGGATTTCATCGCTGACGGTGTGACGTTCCGCCAGGAACCAGTAGCTCGACGGGGTGTGCATCCACCACTCGCGCACCACGCCGGCGAGGTTGTCGGTGTTGAACACGTAGTCGGCCCATTCGGCGTCGCTGCAGGTCAGCGGATCGGGCATGGGTTTGAATTCACCGCCATAGCTGAACTCGCTGATATTGCGTGGCCCGTTGAGCGGGCAGGTCATGATTTTCATAGTCCGCTCTCCGTCAGTGACTGGCCGCCGTGGCGCCCATTTCGTTGACTTGCTGGAAGGTCGAGAAACGTTCCAGGCCGAAAGGTTTGATCAGCTCCGGCACCTTGCCGCCGCTGGCCACCAGCTCGGCCATGGTCTTGCCGCAGATCGGCGTGGCCTTGAAGCCCCAGGTGCCCCAGCCGGCGTCGAGGTAGTAATTCTTCACCGGCGACAGGCCCATGATCGGGCTGTAGTCCGGGGTCATGTCGGTGATCCCGGCCCATTGGCGCATCAGCTTGGCGTTGGCCAGGAACGGGAACATCTCGATCGCATGGGCCAGCAGGCTTTCCTTCAAGTCGAGGGTGGAACGGGTATTGAACAGCGGATACGGGTCGGAACCACCGCCGAACACCACCTCGCCACGGCTGGTCTGTTGCACGTAGCAGTGCAGGGCGGAGGAGCTCACCAGCGGATCGAGAAACGGCTTGAATGGCTGAGTGACCATCGCTTGCAGGGGGAAGGTCTGGATCGGCGAACGAATCCCGGCCTTGGCCATCAGCAACGAGCTGTGACCGGCAATCGCCTGCACCGCGCAACCGCACTTGATGGTGCCGCGATTGGTTTTCACCGCAGTGATGGCGCCGTTCTCGATGATCAGGTCCTGGACTTCAGTGAGCTGATGGATTTCCACCCCGCGCTTGGCCGCCTGCTTGGCGTAACCCCAGGCCACCGCGTCGTGGCGCGCGGTGGCGCCGTCGAGGTGCCAGAGTCCGGCGATCACCGGCAAGTGGCCGGGATCGAGGTTGAGACTGGGCACCAGTTCGCGAATCTGCTGACGATCGATCATCTCGGTGCGCCCGCCGAAGTGCTTGTTGACCTCGGCGCGCTGACGGAACGAACGCACCGTGGCGTCGGTGTGGGCCAGGGTCAACTGGCCGCGCTCGGAGTACATGATGTTGAAATCGAATTCGTTGGACAGCGACTGGAACATCCGCACCGACTCGGCATAAAAACGCACGCCTTCGCTGGTCAGGTAATTGGAGCGGATCACCGCGGTGTTGCGCGCGGTATTGCCGCCGCCCAGATAGCCTTTCTCCAGCACCGCGATGTTGCTGATGCCGTGATACCTGGCCAGGTAGTAAGCGGTGGCCAGGCCATGGCCGCCAGCGCCGATGATCACTACGTCATAGCTGGCCTTGAGGTCCTTCGGTGGCGGCAAATCCACTTCCACCGGGTACTGCGAACTCAGCCCGTATTTCAATAGATTGAATGGCATAGGGCCTCCGATTGGCTGCGTTGAGCCTGGTGTTGCGCAAGGGCTGCGGTCACGGTGTTTTTCATCAGGAAGGCGATGGTCATCGGGCCGACACCACCGGGTACCGGGGTGATCGCCGCGACGTGGGGCAGGGCGCTGTCGAAGTCGACGTCCCCTACCAGACGGCTGCGGCCAGCGTCGTCGATGCGGTTGATACCGACGTCGATCACCACCGCACCGGGCTTGAGCCAACTGGCGTCGATCAGCCTCGGCCGACCCACGGCGGCAATCACGATGTCAGCCTGGCGACACAGGGCCTGCGCATCGCGACTGCGCGAATGCAGCACGGTCACCGAGCAGTCGGCCTTGAGCAGCAGGGCGGCCATGGGTTTGCCGACGATGTTAGAGCGGCCGATCACAACCGCGTGTTTACCCCGCAGATCACCGCAGGTTTGCTCCAGCAAATACAGGCAGCCGCTGGGGGTACAAGGCGCAAGCACCGTGCGACCCTGGCTGAGCCCGCCGACGTTCTGACTGTGGAAACCGTCGACATCCTTGTCCGGGGCGATGGCCTCCAGGGCGCGTAATTCGTCCATGTGCGCCGGCAACGGCAATTGCAGGAGGATGCCGTTGATCGAGCGGTCGGCATTCAATGTCGTGATCAGGTTCAGCAGTTGTTCGGTGCTGGTGTCGGTGGACAGCCGGTGCTCCACGGAGCGGATGCCCACCTCTTCGGCACGCAGGATCTTGTTGCGCACGTAGACCTGGCTGGCCGGGTCGCTGCCCACCAGAATCACCGCCAGCGCCGGTTGAATGTCTTGCTCGCGCAGGCTGTCCACGTCCTTGCGAACTTGTATCAGGACGCGGGCGGCCGCGGCTTTGCCGTCAATCAATGTATGTGTGCTCACCGGAAGATCACCGTTCTGTCCTGGTTGAGGAACACCCGGTGTTCGAGGTGGTACTTGACCGCCTTCGACAGGGCCACGGTTTCGGTGTCACGGCCGGTGGCGACCAGGTCGTCGGGCAGGTAGACATGATCGACGCGCTGCACTTCCTGCTCGATGATCGGTCCCTCGTCGAGGTCGCTGGTGACGTAATGGGCGGTGGCGCCGATCAGTTTCACACCGCGCTGGTAGGCCTGGTGATAGGGCTTGGCGCCCTTGAAGCCGGGCAGGAACGAGTGATGAATGTTGATCGCCCGGCCTGAAAGTTGTTTGCACAAGTCGTCGGAGAGGATCTGCATGTAGCGCGCCAGCACCACCAGTTCGGTGCCGGTGTCATCGACGATCTTCATCAGCTCGGCTTCCTGCCGGGCCTTGGTGTCCTTGGTCACGGGCAGGTAGATGAAGCGAATGCCCTCGCGCTCGGCCATGGGCCGCAGGTCGAGGTGGTTGGAGACGATGGCGGTGATGGTCATGTCCATCTCGCCCTTGTGGTAGCGGTAGAGCAGGTCGGTGAGGCAGTGGTCGAACTTGCTGACCATCAGCAGCACGCGCATCGGTTCGCGGGTGTCGTGCAATTCCCAGGTCATGTCGAAGGCCTGGGCAACGTCGGCGAAACCGTCCTTGATCTGTTGAATGTCGCCCTGATGGCCGTCGTTGAAGCGGAACACCGCACGCATGAAAAAACGGCCGCTGAAATCGTCGTCGAATTGCGCCATCTCCCCGATGTAGCAACCGTTGTCCGCCAGGTAGGTGGTGACGGCAGCGACGATGCCGGACACCGCGGGACAGGTGATCTTGATGATGAAGTGGTTTTTTTCGTGTTGCATGACACGTCCTCGGGATGATGGCGGCAGCTCATCGCATAGCGAAAAAAATGTCAGCGGACAGCGGGGCTCTTCCTTGAGCGCGTTTTCTTGTGGGGAATAATATATTCCTATTGGTGGCTTTATAGGGGAATGGTCGCGCCGCGTCCAGAGCTTTTAAGAAAGTTTTTTAACTGACAGGAAAATGCGTGAGGCCGACGTGGGTCGGCCTCAAGGCGGGGCAAAGCGGGGGAAGAGGGGGCGTTACTCTTTGTCGCTGCCGTAATTCATGATCGACAGCAGGCGGATCGGCACGTGCACCAACTGCTCCGGACCGTGAGGAATTTCACCTTCGAACGTCAGGCTGTCCCCCGCCTCCATGCGGTACAGCTGATTGCCGTGGCGATAGATCAGTTCACCTTCCAGCAGGTGGAGGAATTCGGTGCCGGGGTGGGAGAAGGTCGGAAACTCCTCACTCGCGTCATCCATGCTGACCATGTAGGCCTCGAAGCTCTTCTTCGGCCCACGGGTGTGGTTGAGCAAATGGTACGTATGGCCTTTCTCGGTGCCGCGGCGCACCACTTCCATGCCCTGATCGGCCTTGACCAACAGCGCGCTGCCGTCCTGCTGGTCATATTCGCTGAACAACTTGGACAGTGGCAGGCCGAGCACGTCGCACAGACGGCTCAGGGTATCAAGGCTGGTGGACACCTGGGCGTTTTCGATCTTGCTCAACATGCCCTGACTGATATCGGCAATCTTGGCCACGTCTGACAATTTCAGATCCTGAGCCTGGCGCTGGCGCTTGATCTGCAATCCCAGATATTGCTCAAGCTTGAGGCGCGGGGCGGTTTCGGTCGACATAGTCATCAGATCCTGCACACTTTCCGTTCAGTAATATTAGTTTCGCACTGAGAAAGTGCAAATGGTGACGCTTGGCGCCTGTCCTGCAGGCAGTATTCCCACAGGGAAAAGAATATTCCCATATATACAGCACAAAAGCGCCTGTCACGGCGTTTCGACGTTTCACTCGCGGATCTGGCAAGGGCTTTGCATTCCTATTGGGAAAATAACTTTCTTTTTAGGAATAAAAAGACGGTCTAGGCCCATCCAGAATGTTTTGCCTTTCGCGAGGAGTGACGAGCAATGTTGCCAGCAGAAACCCAGCGCATCATCGACAAGCACGGGATCAAGTACGTGCTTGCGCAATTTGTGGATATTCACGGTGCGGCCAAGACCAAGTCGGTGCCGATCTGTGGGCTAAAGACCGTCGCCGAAGACGGGGCGGGTTTTGCCGGGTTTGCGATCAGCGGCATGGGCATGGAGCCCCATGGTCCGGACTTCATGGCCCGCGGCGACTTGTCCACCCTGACCCCGGTGCCCTGGCAGCCGGGTTACGGGCGGGTAGTGTGCGTCGGCCACGTCGACGGCAAACCCCATCCGTACGACAGCCGTTATGTGTTGCAGCAACAAGTGCAACGCCTGGAGGAAAAGGGCTGGACCCTCAACACCGGCCTGGAGCCCGAATTCAACCTGATGCGCCGCGACGAGCAGGGCAAGCTGCAACTGGTCGATCCCAGCGATAACCTGGACAAGCCTTGCTACGACTACAAAGGCCTGTCGCGCTCCCGGGTTTTCCTTGAGCGGCTGACCGAAGCCTTGCAGGCGGTGGATTTCGAGGTCTATCAAATCGACCACGAGGACGCCAACGGCCAGTTCGAGATCAACTACACCTACAGCGATGCCATGACTTCGGCGGATCGCTTCACGTTCTTTCGCATGGCCGCCGGCGAGATCGCCAACGACCTGGGCATGATCTGCTCGTTCATGCCCAAGCCCGACCCGAAACGCGCCGGCAACGGCATGCACTTTCACCTGTCGATAGGCAGCGCCGAGAACAAGAACCTGTTCCATGACGCCAGCGATCCGAGTGGCATGGGCCTGTCGAAACTGGCTTATCACTTCGCCGCCGGTTTGCTCGCCCACGGCCCGGCGCTCTGTGCCTTTGCCGCGCCGACGGTCAACTCCTACAAGCGTCTGGTGGTCGGCAACTCGTTGTCCGGCGCGACCTGGGCCCCGGCCTTCATTGCCTTCGGCGCCAACAACCGTTCGGCGATGGTGCGGGTGCCTTATGGCCGCCTGGAATTCCGCCTGCCGGACGCCGGTTGCAACCCCTATCTGGTCAGCGCCGCGATCATCGCCGCCGGCCTGGATGGCATCGACCGCCAGCTGGAAATCGACCACGTCTGCAATGAAAACCTCTACAGCCTGAGCCTGGAGCAGATCGCCGCGCGCGGCATCAAGACCCTGCCGCAATCGCTCAAGGAAGCCTGCGACGCGCTGGAAGCCGACCCTCTGTTCGCCGAGGTCCTGGGCCCGCAGATCGTCGGCGAGTTCATCAAGCTCAAGCGCATGGAGTGGGTGGAATACAGCCGCCACGTCTCCGATTGGGAGATCCAGCGCTACACCGAATTTTTCTGACTCTGTGTTTTGACAACCATTCGGGCACCCGGCATAGCGTCGGGCGTTCACTGCCTCCGAAGGAGCGTTGATATGTGTGGAATCGTAGGTCTGTACCTGAAAAATCCGCAGCTGGAATCCCGGCTGGGCAAGCTGTTCGAACCCATGTTGCAGGCCATGACCGATCGTGGCCCGGACAGTGCCGGCTTCGCCATCTACGGCGATGAAGTGGCCGATGGCTGGGTCAAATTGACCCTGCAGGCGACCACTGAAGGCTTTGACTGGAAAACCTTGATGGGCGATCTGGAAGGGCGCCTGGGCTGTTCCCTGGACTGGTTTCAGAACGCCAGCGCCGCCGTGCTCAAGATCCACGCCGAAGAGGCGCCGGTGCGCCTGGCCCTCGCCGAACTGGCGCCGAGCGTGCGCATCATGAGCGCCGGGCAGAGCATCGAAATTCTCAAGGGCATGGGCTTGCCCCAGGAGATTTCCCAGCGCTTCGGCCTGGCCGGCATGCAGGGCAGTCACATCATCGGCCACACCCGCATGGCCACCGAAAGCGCGGTGACCATGGAAGGCAGCCACCCGTTTTCCACCGGAGCCGACCTGTGCCTGGTGCACAACGGTTCGCTGTCCAACCACTTCCGCCTGCGCCAGGAACTCAAGCGCGAAGGCATTCAATTCGAGACCGACAACGACACCGAAGTGGCCGCCGGCTACCTGACCTGGCGCCTGCAGCAGGGCGATTCGCTGAAAGAGGCGCTGGATCATGCCCTGGAGGACCTGGACGGTTTCTTCACCTTCGCCATTGGCACCCGCAACGGTTTTGCGGTGATCCGCGATCCGATCGCCTGCAAGCCGGCGATCCTCGCCGAGACCGACGACTACGTCGCCATGGCCTCGGAATACCAGGCGCTGTCGAGCCTGCCGGGCATCGAACACGCCAGGATCTGGGAGCCGGCACCGGCCACCCTGTACATCTGGGAACGCGAGTCAGCTTAAGGAGCGCACACATGAAAACCATCGATCTTTCCACTGCCACCGTGCGTGAACTCAACCAGTCGCTGCACGACCAGGCGAACACCGTTGAAGACCGCGAGTGGGTAGTGACTCATTCCAACGGCAAGCACAACCTTGCGGTCGGGGTGAACCAGGCCGTGTCCATCGATATCCAGGGCCACGCCGGTTACTACTGCGCGGGCATGAACCAGAAGGCCTCGATCACCGTTCACGGCAATGTCGGCGTCGGTTGCGCCGAGAACATGATGTCCGGCTACGTCCGGGTCAAAGGCAGCGCCTCCCAGGCGGCCGGGGCCACGGCCCATGGCGGACTGCTGGTGATCGAAGGCGATGCCGGGGCCCGTTGCGGGATTTCCATGAAGGGCATCGACATCGTGGTAGGCGGCAGCATCGGCCACATGAGCTGCTTCATGGGCCAGGCCGGGCGCCTGGTGGTCTGTGGCGATGCCGGCGATGCCCTGGGCGATTCGTTGTACGAGACCCACATCTATGTGAAAGGTACGGTCGAGTCCCTGGGTTCCGATTGCGTCGAGAAAGAGATGCGCGCCGAGCACCTGGAAGAACTGCAAGTGCTGCTCAACCGTGCCGGTTTCGAGCACAAGGCGGCTGATTTCAAGCGCTATGGCTCGGCCCGTCAGTTGTACAACTTCAAAGTCGATAACGCGTCCGCGTACTGATCCGCGCGAGGAGAACAGATATGAGCGACCCTATCAATCAAAAAGCAGTGCCTCCAGTGCTGCGCGAGTCAGCCACCTTCGACCGCCTGACCATCCAGGAAATCCAGCGTGCCGCCGAGACCGGCATCTATGACATTCGCGGCGGCGGCACCAAGCGCAAGCTGCCGCACTTCGATGACTTGCTGCTGCTGGGCGCCAGCGTTTCGCGCTACCCGCTGGAAGGCTATCGGGAGAAGTGCGGCACCGATGTGATCCTTGGCAACCGCTTTGCCAAGAAACCGATCCACCTGAAGATTCCGGTGACCATCGCCGGCATGAGCTTCGGTGCCTTGTCGGCCAATGCCAAGGAAGCCCTGGGCCGTGGCGCGACCATTGCCGGCACCAGCACCACCACCGGTGACGGCGGCATGACCCCGGAAGAGCGCGGTCAGTCCCAGCATTTGGTCTATCAGTATTTGCCGTCGCGTTATGGCATGAACCCGGACGACCTGCGCAAGGCGGACGCCATCGAGATCGTCCTGGGCCAGGGCGCCAAGCCCGGTGGCGGCGGCATGCTGCTGGGGATGAAAGTGACCGAGCGTGTCGCGGGCATGCGTACGCTGCCAATCGGTGTCGATCAGCGCAGCGCTTGCCGTCATCCGGACTGGACGGGGCCTGACGACCTGGCGATCAAGATTGCCGAGTTGCGCGAAATCACTGATTGGGAAAAACCCATCTACGTAAAGATCGGCGCAAGCCGGCCTTACTACGACGTCAAGCTGGCAGTGAAGGCCGGGGCCGATGTGATTGTGCTCGACGGCATGCAAGGCGGGACGGCGGCGACCCAGGAAGTGTTCATCGAACACGTCGGCATCCCAATTTTGTCGGCCATCCCGCAAGCGGTACAGGCTTTGCAAGAGATGGGCATGCATCGCAAGGTTCAGTTGATCGTGTCCGGTGGCATTCGCAACGGCGCCGACGTGGCCAAGGCCATGGCACTGGGGGCGGATGCGGTGGCCATCGGCACGGCGGCGCTGATTGCCTTGGGCGACAACCACCCGCGACTGGACGAGGAATTGAAGAAGATCGGCTCGGCGGCCGGCTTTTATGACGACTGGCAGAACGGCCGCGATCCGGCCGGGATCACCACCCAGGACCCGGAGCTGTCCAGGCGCCTGGACCCGGTGGAAGGTGGCCGGCGCCTGGCCAACTACCTGCGCGTGATGGTACTGGAGGCCCAGACCATGGCCCGGGCGTGTGGCAAGTCGCACTTGCATAACCTGGATCCGGAGGATCTGGTGGCATTGACGGTGGAATCGGCGGCCATGGCCCGGGTACCACTGGCGGGGACCAGCTGGATTCCGGGTTCCAGTGGTTATTGAAGCCGGTTAAATACCTGTGGCGAGGGAGCTTGCTCCCGCTCGAGTGCGCAGCACTCGCAAAGATTTTTGGGGCCGCTTCGCAGCCCAGCGTCGGAACGCCGCCCGGAGCAAGCTCGCTCGCCACAGATTGAGGGGCCCGCCAAGAGGCCCATGAAATAACAACTGCTCTCTGCCAAACACCTACCATTCCTTTGCAGGAGCTTTGAACATGGTCAATCGTCCTCTGGGCAAATCCCTACTCGGCTTGTTGATGACCGGTGCCCTCGTGCCGCTCGCGCAGGCGGCCGATGCACCAACATTGAACACCGGCAGCACCGCCTGGATGGTCACCGCCACCGTGCTGGTGCTGTTCATGTGCCTGCCGGGCCTGGCGTTGTTCTACGGCGGCCTGGTGCGGGCAAAAAACATGCTCTCGCTGTTTACCCAGTGCTTCGGCATCGCCGGCCTTGTGGGTGTGCTGTGGGTGATTTATGGCTACAGCATGGTGGTCGACAGCTCCGGCATGGTCGAGGGGCAGGTGACCTTCAACAGTTTTGTCGGTGGCTTGAGTCGAGCCTTCCTGGCCGGCATGACCCCGGATAGCCTGGTTGGCGAAATACCGGAAGGGGTGTTCGTGACCTTCCAGATGACCTTCGCCATCATCACGCCGGCACTGATTGCCGGGGCGTTCGCCGAGCGCATGAAGTTCTCGGCGGCGCTGTTGTTCATGGCCCTCTGGTTCACCCTGGTCTACGCCCCGGTGGCGCACATGGTCTGGGGTGGTTCAGGAGCCTTGATGCATAACTGGGGCGTGCTCGATTTTGCCGGGGGCACCGCGGTGCATATCAACGCCGGCGTCGCCGCGCTGGCCGCGTGCCTGATGCTTGGCAAGCGCAAGGGCTACCAGAACACGCCGATGCCGGCCCACAACCTGAGCCTGACCATGGCCGGCGCGGCGATGCTCTGGGTCGGTTGGTTCGGCTTCAATATCGGCTCCGGTGGCGGCCTCAGCGGTACCTCCGGCGTCGTCATGCTCAATACACAGCTGGGGGCTTGCGCCGGGATTCTCGGCTGGATGTTCACCGAGTGGTTCAAGGTCGGCAAGCCGAGTGCGCTCGGTCTGGCCAGCGGTGCCCTGGCCGGTCTGGTAGGGATTACCCCGGCATGCGCCTATGTAGGCGTCGGTGGTGCACTGGCCATCGGGCTGTTGTGCGGGGTGTTCTGCTACCTGAGCGTCACGGTGCTCAAGCGCCGCTTCGGTTATGACGACAGCCTGGATGTATTCGGCTTGCATGGCATCGGCGGGATGATCGGCGCGGTGCTGACGGGGGTGTTCTGCGTGCCGTCCCTGGGCGGCCTGGTGGAAGGCGTGACCATGGGCGCCCAGGTCGTGGCGCAAATCAAGGGTGTGCTGATGACGACGGTGTATTGCTTCGTCATCAGCTGGATCATCCTCAAGGTGGTCAACGCCCTGGTCGGATTGCGGGCCCATGAGTCGGTGGAGGACATGGGGCTGGATCTGGCCGAGCATAACGAGCGCGCTTACAACCACTGATCCTGGCGGTTGATCGACAGCTCGCTGGCGCTTGCACAAAACCCTGTTGATGCTGACAGGGTTTTTTTTCGGATGGACTCCCAGGCAAAAACCACTGCTTCAGCGCAACTCAGCCCAACACCGGCACAGTGACCACCCGCGGTCCGCCAAGCTTCACGGCACGTTGCAACTGACTGGCAATCAAGGTGTTCTTCAGCAGATACGCAATGGTCATCGGCCCAACTCCACCAGGCACCGGCGTGATTGCACTGGCGACGGTGCGCGCACTGGCGTAATCGACATCGCCGACCAGGCGAGGGCCGGATTCGCCGGCAATCCGATTGATTCCGACATCGATCACCACCGCCCCGGGCTTGAGCCAGCTGGCATCGATCAACTGAGGCCGACCGACCGCTACCACCACGATGTCCGCCATCCGACACAGCGCCGGCGCATCGACACTGCGCGAGTGCACCACGCTGACCGAGCAGTTGGCCTGCAGCAACAAGGTCGCCATGGGCTTGCCGACAATGTTCGAACGGCCGATGACCACCGCGTGCAAGCCGCTCAACTCACCGCAGGTTTCATGCAGCAGACGCATGCAGCCGCTGGGCGTGCAAGGCGTCAGGACTTCGATGCCTTGCACCAGGCCGCCGACGTTTTCGCGATGGAAACCGTCCACGTCCTTGAGCGGGTGAATGGCATGGATCACCGCCTGCTCGTCGATATGCGCCGGCAAGGGCAACTGCACCAGGATGCCGTTCACCGAAACGTCGGCGTTCAACTGTGCAATCAGTTCCAGCACATCGTTCTGGCTGGCATTTTCCGCCAGGCGATGCTCCAGGGAACGGATGCCCACCTCTTTGGCCCGTAGCAGTTTGTTGCGCACATAGACTTCGCTGGCCGGGTCTTCACCGACGAGCAGTACGGCCAGGGCCGGATAAATCTGTTGCCCGGCCAGGGCCAGGACTTCCTCCCGAACCTCGTCGAGAACCCGGGCGGAGATGGCCTTGCCGTCGATATCGCGGGCAAGTGCAGGGGAAGTGCTGATCAAAAGAGTCACCGTTGTCTTGATTGATAGGGGGACGAAATGATCATCGAGGCGTCGTTGCGCCCCGATGATCCATCAGAGACCTGCAGGCAAGTGCGTTCAGGCTACCAGTTGATGGCAGCCGTACACCACAAGAACACCCGCGATCAGCGTGGCATACGGCAACCAGCCGGCGCGTTTGTGACCGGCATCGGCCTGAATATGCAGGTCGCTGAGCATCGCCTCGGGGAAGCGTCCGTGGTCCTGCACATAGTGGCGGTAGCAGAACACCGGCAGGATCAACAGCGCCAGCAGCAGGCCGGTGATCAGGGTTCCGGCGCCCCAGATATCGGCGCCCAGGCCCATGCAGGCCAGGTTGACGAAACTCAGCACCCCGCCGGCTGCCAGCAGCACGGTGGGGGCCTTGTACGGGCGTACCCAGTCGGGACGATCCAGGCGATGGATCCAGCCGGCGTTGAGGTTGAGGAAGTTGAAGATGATGTAGCTGACATTCGACGCCGCGAGCACGAACACATAGTCGGACATCAGCAACAGCAGCAGGTTGAACGACAGGTCGGTCCACATGGCGGCAGTGGGCGCGCCGTGTTCGTTGGTGCGGCCCAGGTACTTCGGCAACCAGCCGTCCACCGAAGCCTGGTACAGGGTGCGCGAGGAACCGGACATCGAGGTCATGATCGCCAGCAAGGTCGCCAGGACCAGCATGATCAGCACGATGTTGGCCACCACCTTGCCGCCGCCGATGCTGTCCGCCATGACCTGGCCGACACCCATGCCGCTGTAGATCGCCGGTGACAACAGGCCGCTGTAGACCGCCGGTGTGACCACCGCGCCGCTGGCATCGAGCACCGCCGGGGTCACCAGTTGGCCAAGACCGAGACTGCCCTGAAAGGCCAGGGGCACCAGGGTGAACACCAGAATGCACAACAGGCCGGCATAGAAAATCGCCTTGAAGGTGTCACGCTTGGGGTCCTTGAATTCCCGGGTGTAGCACACCGCCGTTTCGAAACCGTAGGTCGACCACGCCGCCATGAACAGCCCGCCGGCCATCAGCGACCAGCCGGAAATGTCCCAGGTGCCGTCGATCACTTGCCCAGCCGCGTCATGAGCCAGGGGGTACAGCGGCAGGAAGTTGGCCTGGGCCGCATCCCCGGTGAACAACGGCACCACGCCCACCAACAGCAAGGGAATCAGCGAGGTCACGCCGAGCACCAGGGTCAGGCGTGCCGAGCGCAGGATGCCGCCATGCTGCACGGCGAATACGGTCAGCAGGATCAGCAGGCCGATGGCGAAGGTCGCGTTGATCCGCAGCGACAGACCGCTCTTGATCCAGCCCAGGTCGAGCAAAGTCAGTTGCCAGGTGTTGATCATTGCATCAGCGGGAAACAGCGCGGTAAGGATGTAACCGGCCGCCAACCCTGAACCGATCGACAGCACGGGCGACCAGGCCAGCCAGTTGCACCACACCGACACCGGTGCGATCAACTTGCTGTAGCGCACCCAGGCGACCGCGCCATAGACCGAGGCACCGCCGGACTTGTGCGGGAACAGCCCGGCGATTTCGGCGTAGGTGAAGGCCTGGATAAAGCCGAACAGGATCGACACGATCCAGACGATCCAGGCCGGCTTGCCGACCGTGGCGGCAATCGCGCCGATAGAGAACAGCACCAGGGCGGGCACGCCACTGGCGACCCAGAACGCCCCGCGCCAATCGATCTTGCGCTGCAGGTTGCCCACTGAACCGGCGGCCTGCGGTATGGCCTCGAACGTAGTCGCTTCCATCTTCGTATTCCCCTGTTTGAGTCGAACGAGACCTGTAGGAGCGAGCTTGCTCGCGATGAACATAAAAACACCGCGATTAGCCAGAAAAAACGGCGTAATCGTTAACGTTTTTCGCGAGCAAGCTCGCTCCTACAGGTGTGGGTATGGGCAGTCAAAAGTGAATGAGAGCTCGATCAACTGCGTACCCGGCTCTTGTCCGGGTCGTAGAAAATCGCGGCGGTGACCGTGGCGCTGATGCGCTTCTGCAGGCCGTCGACTTTGCCGATCTCCAACACTGTGCCGGCGTCGGCGCAGGCCACGTCGACCCGGCACAACGCGATGTTGCTGGCCAGCAGTGGCGAGCGGCAGGCACTGGTGATGACCCCGACCCGGGCCCGACCGCGGTACACCGGGTCACCGTGGTGGGCGCCCTCATTGCCACTCAATTGCAGGCCCACCAGCTTGTGAGCCGGATGAGCGCTGCGCCGCAGCAGGGCCTCGCGACCGATGAAATCATCGGTCTTGCTCTTCAGCGGTACGCTGAAACCGATACCGGCCTCGAACGGATCGGTCTGGTCGCTGAACTCGTAGCCGGCAAAGATCAGCCCGGCTTCGATGCGCAGCATGTCCAGCGCTTCCAGACCCAGCGGCACCAGGCCCAACGGTTGGCCCAGGGCCCAGATCCGGTCCCAGACTTGCCCGGCATCCTCGGGCTGGCACCAGACTTCGTAACCCAACTCGCCGGTGTAGCCGGTGCGCGAGATCATCAGCGGGCAACCGTCATAACTGTCCAGGCGACCCACCAGAAAACGGAACCAGCCCAGGCTTTCCAGGCTCGGCTGATCAGGCGCGGTCCAGACCATTTGCTTGAGCAGCTCACGACTCATCGGGCCTTGCACCGCGAGGTTGTGGATCTGCTCGCTGGCGGACTTGACCCAGACTTTCATGCCGAGTTTCTGCGCCTGCTCACGCAGCCAGACCCCGGCGTAGTCTTCGCCGCAGATCCAGCGGAAATTGTCCGGGCCCAGGCGTAGCAGGGTGCCGTCGTCGAGTATGCCGCCGTGCTCGTGGCACATCGCCGAGTACACCACTTGTCCCACCGCCAGGCGCCGCACGTCGCGGGTCAGGCAGTACTGCAACAAGGCTTCGGCATCGGGGCCGATGATTTCGAATTTGCGCAGGGCGGTCAGGTCCATCACCGCCACCCGTTCGCGGCAACCCAGGTATTCCTCGATTGCGCCATAGCCGTCATAGCGTAGCGGCAGCCACCAGTTGCGGTAGTCGACGAAGCTGCCGGTCAAGGCGCTGGTGCGTGAGTGAAACGCGGACTCACGGGTGAGTATCGGGTCGGCATCGGCCGTGGTTCGAGTGCTCATGGCGATGGAAAAACGCTCCTTTTCGCTGTAGATGCGGATATGGATATCGGTCGGGTTCCAGCCATTGGCCGGGTCGATGTCATCCGGGCACGAGGTACTGCCGCACAGCAGGTCGGTCATGGCCCGCAGCAGCACGTAGTCGCCGGGGCGCGACCAGGGTTCATCCAGGGTCATCTGCTGGTGCGCGTCGATTCCGGTATTGAAAAAGAAATTGATCGCCGGCCAGCCATTGCGGGCCTTGACCCCATGGGACGCGAGCACTCGACTGAGGTTGTCGCTGCAGTTGTCGTGCCCGAAATACCCATGGCTTTCGTAGTAGCGCGCGGCGCAGGCCAGGGCGAAGGAGTCGTGGCGGCCAACGGTGTCACGCACCACCTCCAGCATCGGTTGCATCTGCCGGTCAAAAAACTTTGAGAACAGTCCTGGTGCCGGGTAGGCGCTGCCGTTCAGGGTGCGGGTGACGGCCTGGTCCAGGTCCAGTTCCAGACCGCGATCCAGTGCCCGCCGATCCAGCGCGACGAAGTCCGAGCACTGGCGACCGGCGACATCCAGCACCTGCACGTACTGACCTTTGCCGACGGTGTAACTGTGGGCGGTGCCGGCGCCGATGGTGAACTCGTCCAGCAGTTCACCCAGCGGCTCCGGCAGGTGTGGCAGCAGCAGGGGCGAGGGATTGGCCCGTGTCACCAGCAGTCGCAGCTCGCTGGGCCGATACTGGCGGTCGACAGCCGTTGGCCCGGCGGGTGCTGCGACGATCACCAGTAGCTCATCGCTGGCGACGAAGTGGCGGCTGAAGTCGGCAGGGCTGTCCTCGTCCCAGAGTGAGGCGGCGCTGGGCAGGTGGTGTGGATCAATCGCACGTCGGCTCAGCGCCTGGCCAATGCGACGCGATTGCAAGGTCGGTTCGGCGAGCCGTGCGCCGATGAACCCGCAAGCCGTCGAGCTGCTCAGCGCCCAGGCCGCCAGGGCGCTGCGCCCCAGCGTATCGATGGCCAGTAATTCGCAGGGTTGCCGGCCTTCAAGGTCGATCACTTGCAGGCTGTCGCCGGGCTGCATCGCGACGAGGGTCAGGCCGCCGGCGGCCACCCGATAGCGCTCCAGGGCCGGGGCCCGGGCAAAGAGTCCGGGCTCCTGCGGGCGTGAAACACGAGGTGCATTCATGGTGGGGCTCCCGGGTCAACCGATCGACTTGATGGACGTCGGCGGTTCAGCGAGGTACGCCGCCATGGAATCGTCAAGGGCATGCAGCCAAGGCGTGTGGTGGGGTGGCGACTGGGTGCCGGTCATCAGCGATCGGTAGGATTTGTCGCGGTAACCCATGATGTTGTGGGCCTTGTCGTGCTTCCAGTGCAGAAAGGTGTCGTTGACCCCGGCGATATCGAAGTTCGGGTAGTCGGTGGCGTCCACCAGTTGTTGGATATAGGCGCCCTGGTATTCGAACATCTGCTGGTTGGTTTCAAGCTGCTGTTCGCGGGCATGCCATTGCTGGATATCGGCGGCCCTTTGTGTCTGGTCGGGTAGAGCGATGCGTTGCAGGATCACGTCGCGGGCGTACCAGGCCTGGGCGTCGAACATGTTGAACGAGTACCACTGGTCCTGCATGCCGAGGTAGATCAGTTGCGGGTTGGGCTGCCAGAAAATGCCTTTGTACAGGTTCATCGGCCACAGTCGGTTGTCGGTCTTGAGGCACAGCTCGTCCGGCAGGAAGGGGAAGTGATGTTTGTAGCCGGTGCAGAGGATCACCGCATCGATGTGCTTGTGGGTGCCGTCGATAAAGTACGCGCGGTTTTTTTCCAGGCGTTGCAACAGCGGCTTTTCTTCCCAGTTGGCAGGCCAGTCATAGCCCATGGGCGCGGTGCGGTAGCAGCTGGTGATGCTGCGGGCGCCGTATTTGTAGCACTGGGAACCGATGTCTTCGGCCGAATAGCTACTGCCGACAATCAGCAGATCCTTGCCCTTGAACTCCAGCGCCTCGCGGAAATCATGGGCGTGCAGGATGCGCCCGCCGAACTGCTCGAATCCGGGGAAGTACGGCATCTTCGGCGTCGAAAAGTGCCCGCAGGCGTTGATCACATAATCGAATTCTTCCGAGGTCCGGGTATCGCTGTCGTGGTTGTGGGCGACCACCGTGAAGCGGCGAGTCTCTTCGTTAAAGGTGACCTGGCGCACCACATTGTTGAAACGGATGTAGTCGCGAACCCCGGCTTTTTCGACGCGGCCCTTGATGTAATCCCAGAGCACTTCCCGTGGCGGATACGAGCCGATAGGGCGACCGAAATGTTCCTCGAAACTGTAGTCGGCGAACTCGAGGCACTCTTTCGGTCCGTTGGACCACAAATAGCGGTACATGCTGCCGTGGACCGGTTCGCCGTTCTCGTCCAGACCCGTGCGCCATGTGTAATTCCACATACCGCCCCAGTCTTGCTGTTTTTCGTAGCAGACCAGTTCCGGGATGGGCGTTCCCTGGTCTCTGGCCGATTGAAATGCCCGCAGTTGAGCCATGCCGCAAGGGCCGGCGCCGATGATTGCTACGCGTGTGGTCATGGTCGTCTCTCGTGGCTGTGTCTCGTGGCTATGGATCGGAAAAAGGGGCGCTCAGCGAAAGATCACTGTCTTGTCCTGATTGATGAACACCCGGTGTTCCAGGTGATATTTCAGGGCCTTGGAGAGGGCGACGGTTTCGGTGTCGCGGCCGATGGCAACCAGGGAGTCGGGTAGGTGGGTATGGTCGACGCGCTGGATCTCCTGCTCGATGATCGGGCCCTCGTCGAGGTCGCTGGTGACGTAGTGAGCGGTGGCGCCGATCAGTTTCACGCCACGGTCGTAGGCCTGGTGATAGGGTTTGGCGCCCTTGAAGCCGGGCAGGAACGAGTGATGGATGTTGATCGCCCGCCCGGACAGCTGTTGGCACAGACCGTCGGAGAGAATCTGCATGTAGCGGGCGAGCACTACCAGGTCGGTCCGGGTGTCTTCGACGATGCGCATCAATTCGGCTTCCTGGCCGGCCTTGCTGTCCTTGGTGATCGGCAGGTAAATGAAGCGGATGCCTTCACGTTCGGCCATGGCCCGCAGGTCCAGGTGGTTGGAGACCACGGCGGTGATGTGCATGTCCATCTCGCCCTTGCGGTGGCGATAGAGCAGGTCGGCCAGGCAGTGGTCGAACTTGCTGACCATCAACAGCACCCGGGTCGGCTGGCTGCTGCAGAACAGTTGCCACTGCATGTCGAAGCCGCCGGCCAGGTCGCCCAGGTCCTCGCGCAAGGCGCCGACGTCGCCGGTGATGCCGGTGTTGAAGCGGAACACCGCGCGCATGAAAAACTGCCCGGTGAACTCGTCGTCGAATTGCGCCAGCTCGCTGATGTAGCACTGCTGCCGGGCCAGGCACGCGGTGATCGCGGCGACGATGCCGGACGCTGCCGGGCAGTTGATCTTGAGGATGTAATGTTCGTGGCAGGTGTCCATCGAAAGTTCCCTTATTGCAAGTGAGGGGGAGGCTCAGCCCTTGGCCGTGCGCTTGGTTTTTTCCGGGTCGTCGAAGGGCAGGGCGTGGGTCACCGCGGCGCTTTCCTGGCTGCCGCGCACCTGCAGGGCAATGCCTGGAACCGAGCAGGTGACGCTCATGCGGGCGATGGCCATCGAGCGTTTGCTCAAGCGCGAATACATGCCGCAGGTGATCACCCCGACTTGCTGGTTGCCTTGCCACAGGGTATCGCCGGCCTCGGCGGCGCGGACGCCCTCGAGCAGCACGCCGGTGATCTTGAAGCGCTCCTGGCCGCGCAGGCGAAAGTGCTCTTCGGCGCCACGGAATTCGCGCTTGTCCGGGGACACGGTGAAATCCAGGCCCATTTCCCACAGGGTGTCGCCGGCCTTCTGATCGGCGAAGGGGTACATCTGCGAGTTGTCGTAGGGGAAAAACATCAGCGAGCTTTCCACCCGCAACCAGTCCAGGGCGGTGAAGGCGCACGGGATGATGCCCAGGCCCGCGCCATGTTCGAGGATCGTGTCCCACAGTGCCGGGGCATCGGCGGCCTTGCAGAAAATCTCGTAGCCGCGCTCGCCGGTGTAGCCGGTGCGGGAGATCATCACAGGGCGGTCGAACAGGCGGGTTTGCAGGTGATGGAAGTAAGGCAACTGACGGATCCCGGGCACGTGCTCGGCGAGAAAGTCCACCGCCAGTGGCCCTTGCAGCGACAGGTCGTGCAGGTCGTCATCGAACAGCACCGCCACTTGCCGGCCCTGGGATGAGCGCACCAGCATTTCGTGGCCGCTGCCGGCACCGTGCACCACCATGAACGCGTTGGGGCCGGTGCGGTAGACGATGCAGTCATCGACGAATTTGCCTTCCTCGTCGAGCATCGAGGCGTACACCGACTTGCCGGGGTAGAGCTTGGCGATGTCGCGGGTGGTCGCCCATTGCAGCAGGCTCTCGGCGTGGGGGCCGACGTAGTGGACTTTTTTCAGCCCGGACACGTCCATCAGCCCGGCCCGGGTGCGGATCGCCTGATGGTGATCGGCCAGGTCGCTGTCGTAGGTCCAGGCAGTGCCCATGCCGTTCCAGTCTTCGAGGTTCGAGCCGAGTGCGCGGTGCCGTTCGGCCAGTGCAGAAATACGCCATGAATGCGCCATGTGAAGATCCTTGTCGGTGAAAGTGGGTCAGGGGTCAGGCTTGTGGGTCGAAGTGGCTCAGCCACTCAACCAGGGTCTGTCGGTAGCGGCTCATGCCCTTGTAATCGGCGATCGGCTCGGGCAGGTCGCGCAGCACACGGTGCAGGCGGCAGCCCCAGCCGGGCTGAGTGACCAGCTCCTGCATGCTGATCAGGTAGGTGCGGATGCTGAACATCACCGCGTTGCTGCGGGGCAGACGAACCATCACTTGCAACTCGACCCGCAGGTGAACCTGTTGCCCGACGTTCTCGGCGGTAATGCGGCCGCGGTCGGCGCCCCATTCATGGAAAGTCTCGGGGGAAGAGTCCAGGCGTGGATTGATAGTCAGCGTCCAATTCAGACGCCGCACCGGCTGCCCCACCTGCAGGTTGAGCAGGTACTTCAGCGCGCGGTCGAACACGCCCATCTGGTGCGCCATGGGCACCGGCGAATGCCACTGCTTGAAACTCATGCCGGCGTCGAAGGCCAGGGACCAGTCGGCCGGGCTGGTGACCAGGCCGGCGTCCATGTACAGATCACCGTCGCGTTGATCGAGCAGGGCGAAATCCCCCTGCACCTGTCGGCCGATGAACTCCAACGGCTCACAGGGCAGGCTGGTGGCATCACCGAACACAAAGCGCTGATCGATATCCAGCAAGGTGTTTCGCCAATGCCAGTGTTCAGTGTCACGCTCGAGGGTGAACCACTGCGGATAGTCGGCGGCCAGGTGCTCCATGAGCATCTGCAACGCATCCCAGGCCGCCACTTGCATGTGCGGTAGCACGAGGTAGCGGCGCGGATCCTTGTCCAGCACCAGGGCGCGTTCGGCCATTTCCGAGCGGTAGTGTTCGTCAATGTCGAACCCGTGCTGGTAAATCGAGCCGGGATCCCGGGAGGTCGCCGGTTCGATGTTCACCGAATACAGGTAGCTGTCCTCGGTGAAGGGGAAGGGAAAACGAAGGATGGCGGCGGGGCTGTTGCGAAAACTGAAATAGTCTCGATAGCTCTGCACGGGGCTTGGTTGAATGGTCATGGTCGACTCCTAAAGATCCAGCGAAACGCATTGGCCGCGGCCGCGAGAGACACAGGGCATGAGAAAGCCGTCCTGTTCGGCGGGGCTCAGGAAGCTGTCGCGGTGTTCGATGTCGCCGCCCCGGTGGCGGGTCATGCATTGGCCGCAGACGCCGCCTCGGCACAGGTTGGGGATCTGCAGGCCGGCCGATTCCAGGGCTTCGAGCAGGCTTTGTTCGGCCCCGACCCGCAGGCGGCGGTCGCTGCGCAGCAGGTCGACGTCGAAGGCCTGACCCGGTTGCGCGGCATTGAAGGCTTCCCGGTGCACCCTTGCGAGCGGCCAGCCGAGGGCCGCGGCCTGTTGCCGTACCGCGTCGAGCAACGGTGGCGGGCCGCAGGTGTACACATGGCTGCCCAGCGGCCGGTCGCGCAGGATCCGGCTCAGGTCCGGGCGACTGGCGTAGGTGTGCAATCGCGATCCCAGTCGCTGTTGCAACTCATCGACGTAGGCATCGCTCAGCCCCGGGCGATACAGATAGTGCAACTCGAAGTGGGCCTGGCGTTGTTCCAGGGCCGCGATGTAGGCCATGAACGGTGTGATGCCAATGCCCCCGGCAATCAGGATGTGCAGGCTGGCGGTCGAGTGCAGGGCAAACAGATTGGCCGGCGGCGAGATCCGCAGGGTGTCGCCGACCCGGACCTGGCGATGCAGGTAGTGCGAGCCGCCGCGGGAGGAGTCCTGCAGGCGTACGGCAATGCGGTAGTGCTGGTTGTGCGCCGGGTCGCCGGTCAGTGAATAGGCATTGCGAACCTTGCCCGCCGCCAGCGGCAGGTGAACCTGCACATGACTGCCGGGGGAAAAACCTGGCAAGGGCCCGGCGCATGACTGCAGGGTGAATTCGCGCACCACCGGGGTGAGCATTCTCGCCGCGCTGACCCGCACTTCGAGTACGGCGCTCATGACCGGGCTCCTGGGTAAGGCTGGTCGGGGTTGGTGCAGACGCCGAGGTACGCTCCCAGGCGTTTGGAAAAGTGTTCGCGGACTTCCAGCCCGACCGCGCAGCCGATGCAGGCCAGCAGCGGCTCCGGCCCGGCACCCTGGGTCAGGCCACAGTGCACGCAATACACCAGGCGCGGGCCGGCAAGCGTGCGGGCGATGTCGATCTCGTCATCTTCCAGCCCGGCGCTGCGGGCCTCGCCGTGGATACGCCAGATAAAGGCCTCGTCACCCATGATGTAGAGATGGCTGCCGACGGTGGCACTGCCCAGCACCTGATGCAGGCGCCGGGCAAAGTCGGCGCTCTCGCCGTTGAGCACCAGGGGCTGTTCAAGTTCGCCGACAAAGGGGGCGCAGGCCGCCGCCGATTGCATGACCACAATGTGCCGGCTGGCGGTCTCGTGAGGTAGCGGCTGGCGATAGCGCGGGAGACTGTGAAGTCGGTCCGGGGCGGCACTGTGTCTATCCGTCATGTGAGCTTTCCTGGCTGATCCGCGAGAAGGGGGCGTTGGACAGGGGCTTTGTTTCCTGTTGGGGAAGATACTTTCCTATGGGGAATATCTTCTCAATCCGGAAAAAGGGCTATGTCTTTGGAGATAAGCCTTGGACGACGCCGGTTCGGGGCATGGAAGTTGCTGGTCTTTGCTCAGGGCTGAGCAACCGGACGGGGAGTTATCGATAGTGCGAACACGACCGCAGTGGTGGCCGCTCTGGTTTGGGCGTATCCGCCCCGACCAGGCACGCAGCGTGCGCAAACTGCTGGCGGAGTTGCCTTGGTGCCAGGTGCACGATGACGGTGCCTTGTCGGGTTTTCTGGACCGTTTCGAAGCACTGCTGCCGACCTGCAAACTGAATCTGATCCTGGGTGGCGAAGACTTGGGGCCGGCGCGGCGTGCATGGCTCCAGGGCTGCAGGGACGTGGAACACTGTCCCTGGCGTGGCTCGACGCTGGCGGAGACGGCTCAAGTCTGTAGCCCTTGCCGGCAACGGGGGGTGCATCGCCTGCTGTGTGCTTTGACGCAAAGTGACGATTCGAGCAAAGGGCTGCTGTTGCTCGATACCCCACAACCGATCCACGCCAGCTGGCGCCCATTGTTGGAGGAGGCGGCGCAGGCGGTCGGCGTCACCGTACGCTTGCGCACCCACAGCCGTGAGCAACAGCGCAAACAGGCCACGTTCCAGCACGGAGCCCTGGCCCGTGAACTGCACGATTCGGTGGCGCAGCAGTTGGGTTATCTGTCGTTCCAGGCGCATTTACTGCAGTCGCAACCGGGTTCGCCTGCACAGGCCACTGTCGCGTTGCAGGAACTGTGCGGCGGCCTGAGCCAGCTGCAACGTCAGGTCCGCGAGCTGATCACCAGCGCGCGCCTGACCATGGACGGGCGCTCGCTGCGCCAGGCCCTGGCCGACTCGGTCGCGGAGTTCTCGCGGCGCTGCATCATCGTCTTCGAATTGGACAATCGCCTCGCCGATGATGCCTTGAGCCCGGAAACCGAATTGCAGATTCTGCAGATCATTCGTGAGGCATTGGCCAACGCGGTACGCCATTCCCATGCACGGCACGTGCGCATCGAGTTGCGGCAAAACCAGGACGGCGATGCCTCGGTATCGGTGGAGGACGACGGCATTGGCCTGAGTCCGGCGTCTGGAGAGGAAAACCATTTCGGCCTGGCGATTATCCGCGAGCGCGCCGCGAGCATTGGTGCCCGCCTGACCATTGAAGCGATTCGCCCGCACGGGGTACGCGTACACCTGGGCCTGTGCCGCCACCAGGATCTGCCAGAGGGGAGTTTTGATGGACTGCACGACCTTATTACTGATCGATGATCACCCGCTGTTTCGCAAGGGCCTGGCGCAGCTGTTCGGCGCCAATGACGACTTCGAAGTGGTGGGGCAGGCCGCCAGCGGCCGTGAAGGCATCAACCTGGCCGTGAGCCTGGCGCCGCAGCAAGTCCTGCTGGATCTGCACATGCCTGGCTTGAACGGTTTGCAGGTGCTCGATGAACTGCGCCAGTTGCGCCTCGACTGCCAGGTGGTGGTGCTCACCGCATCGATGGATCGCGCCGAGCTGTTGACGGCCCTGCGTCTGGGGGCCAGCGGTTATGTGCTCAAGGAAACCGAGCCCGAAGCGTTGTTGGCCTACATGCGCAATTGCCACAAGGGCTCGATCGTTCTGGATTCGACCCTGATTGCCCTGCTGGCCGATCAGGGCGATTTGGCGCACCGGCCGGCGCATGATCCGGACCCGCTGGATACCGGCAACCTGACCGAACGCGAAGGGCAGACCCTGGCCCTGATCGCTGCCGGCATGAGTAACAAACAGATCGGCCGGGAACTGGGAATCAGCGATGGCACGGTCAAGATCTATGTGCGCAATCTGCTGCAGAAGCTCGGCCTGCACTCGCGCCTGGAGCTGGCGGCCTGGGTGCACAACGGTGCGTCGGTGCGACACGAGGGGCGGCATTAGATGATGAATCGGCCAGAGGTATTCGCACAGACACCACCCTTGCGCCTGATGGATCGCTTTCCAGCAGCGCTGCTCGAACTGCGGGATAACGGGCAGATTGCCCACTTCAACCTGGCCTGGGTCGAGCTGATGGATCGGCCGGGTCCGGAGCGCGATCTCATCGATTATGTGCACCACGAAGACCGTTCGTTGTGGCGCCAGGCCCTGCATGAACTGCGGCGGCGCCCTGAGACTTGCTTCAATCAGCGGCTGCGCTTCGTCCACCCTTCGGGCGAATTGCGCTGGTTCGACGTCAGCCTCAAGCGCGGAGCTGAGGGGTTCTATCTGGTGGCCGGGGACATAACCGCGCACAAACGACGCGAGATCGCCTTGCAGGCCAGCCAGCGCAGCAGCATTAGCCTGCTCGACAGCATGCCGGGGCTGATCTATCGTGGCCGCAACAACCGCGACTGGACCATGGAATTCGTCAGTGCCGGTTGCCTGCAACTGACCGGGTATCCCCCGGAACGACTGGTGGACAACCATGAGTTCACCTACAACAGCCTGATCCTGGCGCAGGATGCCGATTACGTCTGGCGCGAGGTGCAATATGCCTTGTCACGACAGGAACCGTTCGAACTCAATTACCGGATTCGCTGCGCCGATCAGTCGATCAAGCATGTCTGGGAAAAGGGCGTGGGGATCTATGCTGACACCCGGGAAGTGCTGGGTATCGAAGGCGCGATTTTCGAGCGGCGCACCCACCTGTGAGTGTTGGGAGGCGATCATTGAGCATCGGAATCGACCCTGCACGTCAATCAGCCCCCGGGCTTCGCGTCCAGGGGGCCGGCGGGTGGTCTTAGCGGAACGCCGGGACCACGTGTTTGATAAACAGCTCCAGGGATTTTTTCTTCTCCGCGTGGGGCAGGCTGTTATCGCACCAGAAGCTGAACTCGTCGACACCCAGTTCCTGGTAATACTTGATGCGCGGGATGATTTCTTCCGGGGTGCCGATCATCGCGGTCCTGTGCAGGCTTTCCAGCTGGAACTCCGGACGCTCGGCGAATTTTTCTTCCGGACTCGGTTCCAGAAAGCCGTTGACCGGCGTTGTCTTGTTACCGAACCAGGCATCGAACGTGCGGTAGAAACGCGAGATCGCCTTGGCCCCGACTTTCCAGCCCTCGGGGTCGTCGACTGCGTGGACGTGGGTGTGACGCAGCACCATCAGTTGCGGGCGCGGTACGTCCGGGTTGTTGTCCAGAGCGGTCTGGAACTTGTTCTTCAGGTCGAGGACTTCTTCGTCGCCCTTCATCAGCGGCGTGACCATGACGTTGCAGCCGTTGGCCACGGCGAAGTTGTGCGAGTCCGGGTCGCGGGCGGCGATCCACATCGGCGGGTTGGGTTTCTGGATCGGCTTGGGCACGCTGGTGGAGGTCGGGAATTTCCAGATATCGCCGTCGTGGGCGTAATCGCCTTGCCACAGCGCGCGCACCACCGGAACCATTTCCCGCAGGGCTTGACCACCGGAGGACGCAGGCATGCCACCGGCCATGCGGTCGAATTCCACCTGGTAGGCGCCGCGGGCCAGGCCGACTTCCATGCGGCCGTTACTGATCACGTCGAGCAGTGCGCACTCGCCAGCGACCCGCAACGGGTGCCAGAACGGGGCGATGATGGTGCCGGCGCCGAGGTGAATGGTGGTGGTCTTGGCCGCCAGGTAAGCCAGCAGCGGCATCGGGCTCGGCGAGATGGTGTATTCCATGGCGTGGTGTTCGCCGATCCAGACGGTGCTGAAACCGCCGGCCTCGGCCATCAGGGTCAGTTCGGTCAAGTCTTCGAACAACTGACGGTGGCTGACGCTTTCGTCCCAACGTTCCATGTGCACGAACAGGGAAAACTTCATGACGCTTACCTCGGATCTTTTGTTGTCGGCCTGTCGACTGCGGGCCTGTTGATTATTGGTATACCATAATACGAAGTGCCCGCAAAATAATTCTATTCGCTTGTTTCACGGACAGCGCAGATCAGGCGAGAACAGGCAGGGCGCCCATCTTGCCGTGGCAGTACACCAGCGGCCCGGTGTTGTGCCGGGGCACGATCAGGTTCTTCACCGCGCCGACCATGATCGCGTGGTCGCCGCCTTCATATTCGCGCCACAGCTCGCATTCGATCACCGCCGTGGCGTTGGCCAGAATCGGGTTGCCCAGCTCGCTCAAGGTCCATTCGATGCCCTGCGCCTTGTCCTTGCCCTTGCGCGCGAAGGCATAGGCTTCGCTCTGCTGGCCGCCGGACAGGACGTGGATGGCAAAACGTTTGTTCTTGATCAGCACGGGGTAGGAATCGGAACTGTAGTTGGGGCAGAACAGCACCAGGGCGGGGTCCATGGACAGCGAACTGAAAGCGCTGGCGGTCAGGCCGACGATCTGGCCGTCGTCATCGAGCGTGGTGATCACGGTCACACCGGACGGAAACGAACCCATCACTTGTTTGTAGATGGCGGCATCGATCATGGGGTGGTCCTCTGGCGGTGTGGTGCGGTTTTTATGTGTTTGTAGGTCTGATGGTATACCGTAATACATGCTTTGCAAGAGCTTTTTTCACTAGCCGATAAACGTGAGTATCAGGGTCTTAAGCCAGTGATTACGGGCCTTTGCGCCATCTGGCGCTTGCGGTCATCCGTCAGAATTGCGTATCAGTTGCCCGCTAAAAGCGCGGATCAGCCTTGTGCAAAGTTTGGAATACCATAATATGGTCGGCATCTGAGGGGTGGCCAGAGAGCTCCCCCGGTTTGGCTTCGTACAACTATAAGATCAGACAAACTCGAGTTCATGCATATGTCCCAGATGTCCCGGCAAGACCCCCTGATCGAGAATCACACGGTCGATTACGTCCCACTCGCGGAACGCCATGGGAAGGCCCGCGATCTGTTCACCCTATGGTTCAGCACCAACATCGCACCGCTGCCCATTGTCACCGGCGCCATGGTGGTCCAGGTGTTCCACCTTGATCTGTTCTGGGGGCTGTTGGCGATTGCGCTCGGGCACATGATCGGTGGCCTGGTGATCGCCCTCGCGTCGGCCCAGGGCCCGCGCATGGGGATTCCGCAGATGGTGCAGAGCCGCGGCCAGTTCGGCCGTTATGGCGCGCTGCTGATCGTGTTCTTTGCGGCACTGATCTATATCGGTTTTTTCATCTCCAACATCGTCCTGGCCGGCAAGTCGATCGTCGGCATCGCGCCGTCGGTTCCGGTGCCGGCGAGCATCCTCATCGGTGCCTTGAGCGCCACGGCGATCGGGGTGATCGGCTACCGCTTCATCCACACCCTCAACCGCATCGGCACCTGGGTCATGGGCAGCGCCTTGCTCGCCGGGTTTCTCTACATCTTCGCCCATGACCTGCCGGCGGACTTCTTCACTCGCGGCGGTTTCAACTTGACCGGCTGGCTGGCGACGGTGTCCCTGGGGATCATCTGGCAGATCAGCTTCTCGCCTTATGTGTCGGACTATTCGCGTTACCTGCCGGCGGATATCGGCATCGCCAAGCCGTTCTGGGCCACCTACCTGGGCGCGACCCTGGGCACCATTCTGTCGTTTACCTTCGGTGCGGTGGCGGTGCTGGCAACTCCGGAAGGCACCGAGGCGATGGCCGCGGTCAAGCAGTCCACCGGCTGGCTGGGGCCGATCCTGATGGTGCTTTTTTTGCTCAACATCATCAGCCATAACGCCTTGAATCTGTATGGCGCGGTGCTGTCGATCATCACTTCGATCCAGACCTTTGCCAGCCAGTGGACGCCGAGCATTAAGGTGCGGGTGGTGTTGTCGAGTGGGGTGCTGGCGGGCTGCTGCGTGGTGGCGCTGGGCGCTTCGGCGGACTTCATTTCGCAGTTCATCGGTTTGATTCTGGCGTTGCTGTTGGTGCTGGTGCCCTGGGCTTCGATCAACCTGATTGACTTCTACCTGATCAAGCGCGGCACCTACGATATCGCTTCGATTTTTCGTGCCGATGGCGGGATTTATGGGCGGTTCAATCTGCATGCGATCGTTGCGTATTTCATCGGGATTATCGTGCAGTTGCCGTTTGCCAATACGTCGTTGTATGTCGGGCCCTATGCCAACTTGATCGAAGGGGCTGACTTGTCCTGGTTGGTGGGGTTGGTGGTGACGTGTCCGCTTTACTACTGCCTGGCGACTCGGGGGCAGGCTCAGCAGAGCAGGGCGGCGCGACTGGGGTATACCGACTGATCAATGGGTGTCTGAAGTGCCCGCCACACCCCGCGACCTGTAGGAGCTGGCAAGCCAGCTCCTACAGGGTTTGCGCCGGATATCAACCCCGGACACGTCCGCCATTGGTTGGTTGATCCATCCTGTAACCCGCCCCCGGCGCCCCTTCATGCAACGCCGACTGAATGTTTGCATACAAGGCATTCGCCTCGGCAGTCGTGATTGATCTCGAACAATCACGCAGTACAACGCGCAGAATCACATTTTCCTGGTCCGGCAGCAGTCCGAGGCGTTCAATAGCCTGCTCGGGTACCTCCGAGAATTCCCAGCGTCCCTTGACCTGCATCTCCTCGATCCAGTCGGCGCAGTCGCCAGCCGCGTGTAACATCCTTTCGGTCAACGCTTCCTCGCTCAGTCCGGGCGTGACCGCTAATGAAATGTCACGCGTAATCGAAGGCAAGCGAGATACGGCGTTCCATGGTTCCAGATCATGCATCTGTGCTTGTACCCGTACGTTCTGATCGCGCAGCAAGCGAATATCCGGGATGCCTTTGCGCAGCATGGTCAGGCGATCCAGCCCCATCCCGAGCGCCAGCCCTCCATGTTGCAACGGATCTATGTTCAGGCGCTGCAGCAAAGACGGCGCGATACGACCGCACTCCAGGACTTCGACCGGTTTGCCGTCATTCAGCACATTCACTTCGATTCCGCCCTCGGTGTAGTGATGCGGACTCTTGCCGTGGACCCAGGATTTGTCAGGTAAGGCGCAACTGAGGACATCGCTGACCAGGCGCAGCAAGTGTTCATGGGTCGACAGCTCAGGATCACCGAGCACCCAGATATCCATTTGGTGTGGCTCTGCACAATGCCAACGATCCCGGCTATCCCGGCGAAAAGTGATCCCTGGCGCGGCCAGTAATATCATCTCGCCCGGTTGCCGTACTTCGGCCGCACGCTGCAGCGCCGCCGGGATTTGACTGGTTGTTTGCGTTCGCAACAGGGAGTGTTCGTCGATCCAGCGGGTGTGTTCACTGCCGAGGGTGATTTCTGTCGGGTGGTAACCGAGCAAACCGTAGTTTTCTTCAGCGCGGACGATGCGCGGTCCTGTCTGGATTTTTGCCTGGGGCCAGCCTTTTTCGGCAAGCCCCAGCAGGATCAAATTCAGCAGTAGCCGGATGGCGTGATCGTGAGTGCTTTGCTCGGTAAGGTCTTGCAGTGACAGGGCTTGATGGACGGATGTGTCTGTCAGGTATTTCTTTGTTGTTTGCACCCGCTAATCCTCTAGTGGCCGTTGGCTGTTGTTTTAAAAGGCAGCAACGAACGTAGCGACAACGGGTCAATGGTCACAACTCATATTTAAGAGGTTTGTGGATTTTCGGAAGGGTATTACAGACGTTACTTACATGGATAATTCGTAGGGTGTGATTTCGACCTACCGCCTGTAGGAGCCGGCTTGCTGGCGATGGACTCAAGTGCGCCACGTTTAACCAGACGGCACGCGTTATCGTTAACGATCATCGCCAGCAAACTGGCTCCTACAAGGGTCAGTGTCCAAGCTGGAAAATGCAGTGGCCTTTAAACCAGTGAACGCACCCGAAAAAAAAGGCCGCCACAACCCGACGTTGCGGCGACCCGAGGGTGACAGAAAACCAGTGGCCCACTGGCATGGGCCAACACTAAATCAATGAGCCCCGGCAGCCTTGTTCAGATCACTCTCGGCCCACTCGGTATAGACACAAGCATCGGCAGTAGCCCAACGCACCCGCACCGGATCGCCAGCCTTCAGCGGCATGCCAGCGGCCGACAGCGCCTTGACCGTCATCGAGGTGCCGCCCGAAGTCACCACGCTGCAGGTCTGGCTTTCACCCAGGAACAACACCTCCACGACCTTGGCCGACACTTCATTCCAGCCGGCCGCCAAGGGTTCCACGGCAGCTTGTTCGACACTCAAGGCCAAGGCTTTTTCCGGGCGCACCATCAGCAGCACATCCTGATCGGTTTGCAGCCCGGCCGTCAGGCGAATCGACAGCGACTGGCCTTCAAACGTCGCCACCGCATTGCCCTGGGCCTTGAGCTTGAGGAAGTTCGAGTTCCCCAGGAACGACGCCACAAAGGCATTCGGCGGATTCTGGTACAGGTCGAAGCCGCTGCCCAGACCGACGATCTTGCCATGGCTGAAAATCGCAATGCGCTGGGACAGGCGCATGGCTTCTTCCTGATCATGGGTCACGTAGACAATGGTGATGCCCAGGCGCCGATGCAGCTGACGCAGTTCATCCTGCAAGTCTTCACGCAGTTTTTTGTCCAGCGCGCCGAGGGGTTCGTCCATCAGCAGAATGCGTGGTTCATAAACCAGCGCCCGGGCAATGGCGACCCGTTGCTGCTGGCCACCGGAAAGCTGCGAAGGGCGGCGATGGGCAAATTGCTCGAGCTGCACCAGCTTGAGCATGGCATCCACCCGGCGTTCGCGCTCGGCCGTGGCCAGTTTGCGAATCGCCAACGGGAACGCGATGTTGTCGCGTACCGACAGGTGCGGGAACAGCGAGTAACGCTGGAACACCATGCCGATGTCACGCTTGTGCGGCGGCACGTTGACCAGCGACTGGCCGTTGACCAGGATCTCGCCGCTGCTCGGCGTTTCGAAGCCGGCGAGCATCGACAGGGTGGTGCTTTTGCCGGAGCCACTGGAGCCGAGGAAGGTGAGGAATTCGCCGTCCTTGATGTCCAGCGAGATGTCGTCCACGGCGGCAAAGTCGCCGTAGTACTTGTTCAGGTTGCGCAGGCTCACCAGCGGCTTGTCACTCTGCTGGGCGGAATCTTTGATCACTGCACTCATGTCGTACTCCTGGCGCTCAGGCGCTGATTGGGTTGCGCCGGCGAACGGCGGCGGCGATGACCATGACCAATACCGAGAGGCCGATCAGCAGCGTCGAAGCGACGGCGATCACAGGCGTCAGGTCCTGGCGCAGGGTGGTCCACATTTTCACGGGAAGGGTTTGCAGGGTCGGGCTGGCCATCATCACGCTCAGCACCACTTCATCCCAGGACACGAGGAAGGCGAACAGGGCGCCGGCGACCATGCCCGGACGAATCGCCGGAAAGGTCACCTTGAACACCGCTTGCAGGCGCGAGGCACCGCAGATCACCGCGGCATCCTCGATCGACTGGTCGAACAGCTTCAGCGAATTGATAATCGAGATGATGGTGAACGGCAGCGCGACGATCACGTGGCTGACCACGAAGGCGAACAGGGTCCCGGTGTAGCCGAGCTTGAGAAACAGCGCGTACACCGCCACGGCGATGATCACCAGCGGCACGATCATCGGCAGGGTGAACAGGCCGTAGAGCATTTCCCGTCCGGGGAAACGCCCGCGCACCAGGGCAAAAGCAGTGGGCAGGCCCAGGGCCACGGCGAAGAAGGTGGTCAGCACCGCGACCTTGAGGCTGGCCACCGCCGCGTTCATCCAGTCGGGGTTGGAGAAGAACTGGCCGTACCATTTCAGGGTCCAGCCCGGTGGCGGAAACACCAGCCACTGGGAGGAGCCGAAGGACAGCAGCACAATGAACACGATCGGCAACAGCAGGAACAGCGCGATCAGCCCGGTGGTGAAGTACAGGCCGAAGCGCATGCGTCGGCTCATGGCATTGGGGGTCAGGAGCATGACGGCTTACCTCGCGTTGCTGGCGCCAACCGGGGATTCCGGCTGGAGCTTCAGGTAGAAGTAGAACAACACCAGCGTAATGACGATCAGCAACGCGGCGCCGGCGCTGGCCAGGCCCCAGTTGAGGAACGACTGCACCTGCTGAATGATGAATTCGGGCAGCATCATGTTCTGCGCACCGCCCAGCAACGCCGGGGTGACGTAGTAACCGAGCGACATCACGAACACCATCAGGCCACCGGAGAACAACCCCGGCCGGCACAGCGGCAGGAACACCCGGAAGAAGTTGGTCCAGGGGCTCGCGCCGCAGATCGAACCGGCCTGCAGGATCATCGGGTCGATGGCCTGCATGGTCGCCTGCAACGGCAGCACGATGAACGGGATCATGATGTAGCTCATGCCGATCACCACGCCGGTGAGGTTATGCACCATCTCCAGTGGCTCATCGATGATGCCCATCGCCATCAGTGCCTTGTTGATCACCCCGGACGCCTGCAACAGCACCAGCCAGGAGTAGGTCCGGGCGAGGAGGCTGGTCCACATCGACAGCAGCACGATGTTGAGGATCCAGCGCCCCCAGCCTTTTGGCACCAGGGTAATCGCCCAGGCCAGCGGGAACCCCAGCAGCAGGCTGAACAGCGTCACCAGGCCGGCTACCGAGAAGGTGTTGAGCAAGACCCGGGCATAGGCCGAGTTGGCGAACAGCTGCTCGTAGTTGCCCAGCCCCGGTACCGGTTCCAGCACGCCCCGCAGCAGCAGACCAATCAACGGCGCGAGAAAGAACAGGCCGAGGAACAGCAGGGCGGGGATCAGGTTGCTCGAACCGCGCCAGCGCTGTGCCAGGGAAGGGGATTGGTTCATCACAGCCGCCTTGCCGGAAGCCGGGCCGGCAGCGCCCATGGCGCCCCCGGACTGGGCGGGTTGACGGGACGTGGTTGCCGTCATTTTCATTTGACCAGCCATTCGTTCCACCGTGTCGCGATGGCCGGACCGTTTTTGGCCCAGTACGCGAAGTCGAGAGTGATCTGATCCTTGGCGTAGGCAGTCGGCAGGTTAGGCGCCAGCTCCGAATCCAGACGCGCCACGCTGTCGACGTTGACTGGCGCATAGGCGGTCAGGTTGGAGAAGTCGGCCTGTCCCTTGGCGCTGCTGGCGTTGGCCAGGAACTTCATCGCCGCGTCCTTGTTCTTCGTGCCCTTGGGGATGACCAGAATGTCGGCCATGACCAGGTTCTGCTTCCAGCTCACGCCGACCGGGGCGCCGTCTTCTTGCAGGGCATGGATCCGGCCGTTCCAGAACTGGCCCATGCTCGCTTCACCCGAGGCCAGCAACTGTTGCGACTGCGCGCCGCCGCCCCACCAGACGATGTCTTTCTTGATGGTGTCGAGTTTCTTGAAGGCGCGATCCAGGTCCAGCGGGTAGAGCTTGTCGGCGGCTACGCCATCGGCCAGCAGCGCAAGTTCAAGCACGCCAGGGCTTGGCCATTTGTAGAGGGCGCGTTTGCCTGGATAGGTTTTGGTGTCGAACAGCGCGGACCAGTCCTGGGGCTTTTTGGCGCCGAGCTTGCCTTCGTTGTAGCCGAGGACGAAGGAGAAGAAGAACGAACCGACGCCGTGATCGGTGACAAACCGCGGGTCGATCTTGTCGCGCTGGATCACCGAGAAATCGAGGGGTTCGAGCAGGCCTTCGGCAGCGGCGCGCAAGGCGAAGTCGGCTTCGACATCGACCACGTCCCACTGCACATTGCCGCTTTCGACCATAGCCTTGAGTTTGCCGTAGTCGGTGGGGCCATCCTGGACCACGGTGATGCCGCTGGCCTTGCTGAACGGGTCGGCCCAGGCCTGCTTCTGCGCATCCTGGGTGCTACCGCCCCAGCTGACGAAGTTGACGCTTTGAGCCGCCATTGCCACGTGGCTGACCGTGGCCAGCAATCCCGCGAACAGAACAGCGGTTGCACCTTTGTTCAACACCATTTTCACGCCCTCATTTGTTGTGTTTTTGAGCGGGCTTGGTAATGCCCGCCTATCGGGAGCAGTAGGTCCATCTGGCCTCTAACGGTGACCGTGCCAAGGGCTGTTATTGGTGCTTTCCCTGTCGGGGGCACTTGGCTGAAGTGTCCGGTCTATGGAATATCATATTATGGTATTCCAAACTTTGTGCAAGCACTTTGCCTTACCGGCTATCAGCCAAATGCGGTTTTTTGCCCTCGGGCCGAACGCATGCCTGATGGCTTGAGATCCTGTGGCGAGGGAGCTCGCCACAGATAGTCCTCTCATCACCTCCTTCACCACAGATAAGGCCCCTACTTCACGGGAAAGCCTCAGGGTCACTGGGTGAAAGGAATGGTCTCCACTACTTCCAGGTCGTAGCCGGTCAATCCCGCATATTTCAATGGCGGGCCGAGGTGACGCAGCTTGCCGACGCCAAGGTCTTGCAGAATCTGTGCCCCGGTGCCTACTTCAGAATAGATGCGCGATTGCGATCGGCTGAACTGCCGTGGCGGCTGGGTCAGTTGGGGCACCCGTTCGAGCAGCGCCTGGGACGATTCATGGTTGGCCAGCACCACCACCACGCCGCGACCTTCCGCCGCCACTCGCTGCAAGGCCGCCCACAAGGTCCAGTTGGAAGGACCGCTGTATTGGGCACCCACCAGATCGCGCAACGGGTCGATCACGTGCACGCGCACCAGCGTCGGTTCGTCCCGGCGCAACTCGCCCATCACCATTGCCATGTGGACACCGCCTTCGATGCGATCCTCAAAGGTGATCAGACGAAAGGTGCCATGCACGGTGGGCAATTCACGCTCACCGATACGCGCGACGGTGTGTTCGGTGCTGAGGCGGTAGTGGATGAGGTCGGCGATGGTGCCGATCTTGATCCCGTGCTTGCGCGCGAACACTTCCAGGTCCGGGCGCCGGGCCATGGTGCCGTCATCGTTCATCACTTCGACGATCACCGAGGCTGGCGTGAAGCCGGCCAGGCGGGCCAGGTCGCAACCGGCTTCGGTATGACCGGCACGGGTCAGCACGCCGCCTTCCTTGGCGCGCAAGGGAAAGATGTGGCCGGGTTGCACGATATCGGCGGGACCCGCCCCGGGAGCGACGGCGGCGGCGACGGTACGTGTCCGGTCGGCGGCGGAGATGCCGGTGGTCACGCCGACGGCGGCCTCGATGGACACAGTGAACGCGGTGCTGAACACACTGGCGTTGCTCGGCACCATCTGCTCGAGGCCGAGGCGCTGGCAGTGCTCGTCGGTCAGGGTCAGGCAGATCAGCCCGCGGGCTTCCCGGGCCATGAAGCTGATGGCCTCGGCGGTGCAGCAGTCGGCGGCCAGCAGCAGGTCGCCTTCGTTTTCCCGGTCTTCGTCGTCGACCAGCAGCACCATCTTGCCTTGGCGGTAGTCTTCGATGATTTCTTCGATGCTGTTGAAGGCCATGTCAGGATTCTCAGTGTTTGATGGAAATACTTTGTGGTATACCATAATACAAAAATACCCGAGAGGTCACTATGAAGGCGTACTGGATTGCTCATGTAGATGTCACCGACCCCGATCAATACAGCCAATACACCCAGCGCGCGCCGGCGGCTTTTGCGTTGTATGGCGGTCGGCTGTTGGCCCGGGGCGGGCGTTGTGAAGGGCTGGAAGGTGGGCCTGCGGCGCAGCGTAATGTGGTGATCGAGTTCGACTCGTATGAGCAGGCGCTGGCTTGCTACCGATCAGACGAATATCAGGAGGCGAAACGGCACCGCGAGGGCGTGGCCCGGGCGCAGATCGTGATTGTTGAGGGTGTGGCGCCGGCGTGATTCATGGCGCCGAATACCTGTAGGAGCCAGGCTTGCCGGCGAAGGCGTCCATGAAATCGCCATCGCCGACAAGCCTGGCTCCTACAGGGGGGGCGGTGTGCAACGGGAAGCCGCTAGCGAATGAAGTGAATCTTGCCCGTATCGTCGTTGCCGATGTAGATGCCATATACCCCGGCCTGGCGTTCCTCGATATAACGTTCAAGGATCTGCCGGATCGCCGGATAGTAGATGCTCTCCCAGGGAATATCCTCGGGCGCGAAGAATTTGTAGTCGAGGGTTTCCGGCCCGTACTGGCCGGTGATCTCCAGGGCGATGGCGCGGAAGATGATGTACACCTCGCTGATCTTCGGCACGCTGAAGATCGAGTAGGGCGACAGGATTTCCGCGCGCACACCGCTTTCTTCCCAGACCTCGCGCAACGCGGCCTGCTCGGTGGTCTCGCCGCCTTCCATGAAGCCCGCCGGCAGCGTCCAGGTGCCGGGACGCGGCGGGATCGCGCGCTGGCACAGCAAATACTTGCCGTCCTGCTCGATGATGCAGCCGGCGATGATTTTCGGATTGATGTAATGGATGTAGCCGCAACCGCGGCACATCAGGCGCTCGTGCGTATCGCCCGGCGGCAGCTGGGACTTGAGGTCATTGCCGCCGCACTTTGGACAAAAGCTCGGGCTGAACATGATCAGCGACCTATGCGTGGTTCTTTGAGCGCGATCGGCAGGGTGATCTCGGGGATCGCCCCGGTCTCTTCCTGCTTGCGCTTGAGGTATTCCAGGGCCACGGCGGCGGCGGCGCGGACGTGGTCGACGCAAGCCTGGTGGGCGGCCAGCGGGTCGCCGCTCTTGATCGCCTCGACCATGCGCTCCATCTCCTGATTACTCGACCCGCGACGGTTCTCCTGGGACACCGAGGTCGCGCGCAAGTAGCTGATGCGCGCCTGCAACTGGCGCAGCTGCAGCGCCGCGACATGGTTGCCCGAGCCTTCGAGCAGCACGTCATAAAAGCCTTGCACCGAATCGATGACCTGCTGCAGTTCACCTTCCTTGAGGGCCTGGCGGTTTTCCTCGAGGGCTTTTTCCAGGGCCTTGATGTCCTTGGCCTTGGCGCGCAGGGTGAACAGCTGGACGATCAGGCCTTCGAGCACGCAACGCAGCTCATAGATATCGACCGCGTCGGCCAGGGTGATGATCGCGACCCGCGGCCCCTTGGCGTCGGCGAATTCCACCAGGCCTTCGGATTCCAGGTGACGCAAGGCTTCGCGTACGGACGTGCGGCTGACGCCCAGGCGATCGCACAGATCGCGCTCGACCAGACGGTCTCCCGGCAGAAGCTGGAAGTTCATGATGGCGCTTCGCAGTTTATCCAGCACGATTTCGCGCAGGGTAACGGGGTTGCGATTGACCTTGAAGCTGTCGTCGAGTGGCAGGCGTTTCATGGGGTCCGCTCTGAATGTGGCTGTCCATGCAAAAAGAGCACATCGATCCATGGATCAGCCGTGCTCGATTACAACAGCCAAGGGTTAACTGGAGGCCTCGGCATCGGCTTCGGCGAAGGCTTCACGGGCGAGCCGGAAACTGTCCACGGCTGCGGGGACACCGCAATAAATACCGACCTGAAGCAGAATTTCGCGTATTTGTTCACGACTCAGCCCGTTACGCAAGGCGCCACGTACATGCAGCTTGAGTTCGTGCGGCCGGTTGAGGGCCGAAATCATCGCCAAGTTTATCATGCTGCGTTCTTTAAGCGACAAACCCTCACGGCCCCAGACGTGGCCCCAGCAGTACTCGGTGACCATTTCCTGGAGCGGGCGGGTGAAGTCGTCGGCGTTCTCGATGGAGCGTTTCACGTAGGCTTCGCCCAGCACCTGGGTGCGGATTTTCAGGCCTTTTTCGTACTTGTCGTTGCTCATGTTCGTCCTCTCACCGCAGATCCCTTGTGGGAGCGAGCCTGCTCGCGATGGCGGCATCACATTCAACATCAATGTTGACTGACCCGCCGCTATCGCGAGCAAGCTCGCTCCCACAGGTTTTGAGTCATCCTGTCAGGCCAGTGTGGGCAGGGGGCCCAGCTTGCCTTTGTGATAGATCATCGGCGTTACCGGCTGCTCGGGCAGGATCAGGTTCTTCACCGCGCCGACGATGATCGCGTGATCACCGCCGTCGTATTCGCGCCACAGCTCGCACTCGATGATTGCCGTCGCCTTGCCCAGCAGCGGGTTGCCCAGGGCGCTGAGGTGCCACTCGATATCCCTGGCCTTGTCCTTGCCTTTACTGGCAAAGGCATAGGCTTCGGCGGTCTGGTCGGCGGACAGCAGGTGAATCGCGAATTGCTTGCTGTCGCGCAGGATCGGGTAGGTGTCAGAGGCGTAGTTGGGGCAGAACAGCACCAGTGCCGGATCGATCGACAGCGCACTGAAGGCGCTGGCGGTGATGCCGACGATGCCGCCGTCCGGGTCCAGGGTGGTGACCACCGTGACCCCGGAAGGAAACGAGCTCATGACGTCTTTGTAAATGCCGGGTTCGATCATTTCGCAAAGCTCCTAGCGCATCACAAACGGATCAGGCATTGGCGCCTGGGAAAGGTTGATCCACACCGTCTTGAGCTCGGTGTAGGCCAGCACCGAATCGATGCCGCTTTCGCGTCCATAGCCGCTGTTCTTGAAACCGCCGATCGGCGCCATGGCCGATACGGCGCGGTAGGTGTTGACCCAGATGATCCCGGAGCGCACGTCCCGGGCCAGGCGGTGGGCACGGCCCAGGTCGCGGGTCCAGATGCCGGCGGCGAGGCCGAACTGCGAGTCGTTGGCAATCGCCAGGGCTTCGGCTTCGTCCTTGAACCGGATGACCGAGGCCACCGGACCGAAGACTTCTTCCTGCATGATTTTCATCGAGTTGCGGTCGCACTCGAACAGGGTCGGCTCGTAGAACCAGCCTTCGCCCAGATTCTGCGGACGCTTGCCGCCCAGGCGCAGGCGCGCGCCTTCGGCGATGGCATCGGCCACCAGGCCTTCGACCACGGCCAGTTGCTGCGCGGTGGCCATCGGGCCCATTTCGCTACTGTCTTCCTGGGGGTTGCCGATGCGGATGCGCTTGGCGCGTTCGACCAGGCGCTCGACGAATTCATCGTAGATCTCGTCCTGCACCAGCAGCCGCGAGCCGGACACGCAGCTCTGGCCGGAGGCCGCATAGATCCCGGCGATCGCGCCGTTGATCGCGCTGTCGAGGTCGGCGTCGGCGAAGATGATGTTCGGCGATTTACCGCCCAGTTCCAGGGACAACTTGGCAAAGTTCTCGGCACTGCTGCGCACCACATGCCGGGCCGTGGCCGCGCCGCCGGTGAAGGCGATCTTGCGGATCAGCGGATGGCGGGTGAGGGCCGCGCCGGTGCTTGGGCCATAGCCGGTGACCACGTTGACCACGCCCGGTGGAATGCCGGCTTCCAGCGCCAGGCGCGCCAGCTCGAGGATGGTCGCCGAGGCGTGCTCCGAGGGTTTGATCACGATGGTGTTGCCTGCGGCCAGGGCCGGGGCGAGTTTGATCGCGGTCAGGTACAGCGGGCTGTTCCAGGGAATGATCGCGGCGACCACGCCCATGGCTTCGTGCACGGTGTAGGCAAACAGGTCCGGCTTGTCCAGGGGCAGGGTGCCGCCTTCGAGCTTGTCCGCCAGGCCCGCGGTGTAGTGGAAGAATTCCGGCAGGTAGCCGACCTGGCCGCGGGTTTCGCGAATCAGCTTGCCGTTGTCGCGGCTTTCCAGCTGCGCCAGTTGTTCCTTGTTTTCGGCGATCAGGTCGCCCAGGCGCCGCAGCAGTTTGCCCCGGGCGGTGGCGGTCAGGCCGCGCCAGGCCGGGCTGTCGAAAGCGCTCTGCGCCGCTTGCACGGCGCGCTCGACATCGGCTTCATCGGCATCGGGCAGTTGCGCCCAGGGTTCGGCCAGGGCCGGGTTCAGGCTTTCAAAGGTCTTGCCGGACAGGGCATCGACCCATTCACCGCCGATGCACATCTGGAAGGAGGCGAGTGTCATGCAACGATCCCCTTTATCTGGTTTTGTCGGGCGTGCGCAGTGTCGAGAAACTCCAGCAGCAGCTGGTTGACCAGGCGCGGCGATTCTACTGGCATCATATGCCGCTGCTCGGCGAGCACGGCAACCGTGGCGCCAGGAATTCGCTCGGCCAGTTGCTGGGCCATTTGCGGTGTCGAGCCAGGATCCAGTTCACCGGTGGCGACCAGGGTCGGCACCTGAATGCTCGCCAGGTCCTCGGCGCGGTACATGTCCTGGGTCGCGAACAGTTCGTAGGTGGTCAGGTAGCCCTGCGGGTCATTGCCGGCCAGGGTCTGGCGCAGCGCGGCAATCTGCGCAGGGTTGGCCGCCTGGTATTCGCGGCTGAACCAGCGTGACAGCGCGGCTTCGGCGTTGGCGTCCGGTCCATGCTCGGCCGCCTGGGCGGTGCGGGCGATGACGCCGGCACGCTGTTCGGGGCTGCGATTGAACACGCTGTTGAGCACCACCAGACCCTGCAGGCGTTGCGGGTAGTGCAGGGCAAACGCCCGCGCCACCAGCCCGCCCATGGAAAAGCCGATCACCGTCGCCTGGGGCAACTGCAGGTGGTCGAGCAATTCCAGCAACTGGTCAGCGTAGCCGAGCAGGGGCGTGCCGCTTGCCGGACGCGGGCTGGCGCCATGGCCGAGCATGTCGTAGGCGATCACGCGGTATTTCGTGGCCAGGCCAACGACCTGGCCGCCCCACATTTCTTTATTCAGGCCCACGCCGTGGATCAAGACCACGGGCTGGCCTTGGCCGGTCGCCAGGTAACTGGTGCCAGCCGGGGTGCGTTCAGCGGTGAGCCGAATCATGGAGCGCTCCTGCATGCCTTTTTGTTGTAGTTAGGCTGACCGGGATTACTGGGCCTTCTCGGCCGCCAGTTCTTCCAGGTCGATGTAACGGTTGCCGATGCGTGGGTGCAGGCGGCCGCCGTCGGCGCAACCCAGGACCACGACGATTTCGTCGGCGCGCGGTGCATCTTCGATCTGCATTTCCAGGGTGATGTAGTGCGAGCGCAGGCCTTCGTCGTCCTTGTGCATCATCGGAATCTGGATCGAGGTGCCCGGGCCGCCGCGCTTGTTGGTGAAGCTCAGGTAGCTCTTGGCTTTCACCGCCTCGCGGTAGTGGTTGCCGAAGCGCAGGGTGTGGATGACGGCGGAGGCGTGCTCGATCTCACCGTCGGCGCCCACGACTGCCGCCTTGCCGTAAGCCTCGATCTTCTCCGCGCCACCGATGATGCCAACCAGACGCTCGACCATCAGGGCGCCGAGGTCGGAGCAGTTCTCGCGGATCTGTGGTTTCAGGTCTTCGATAAAACCGTTGCCTACCCAAGGGTTCTTCATGACGACGGCCAGGCCGACCATGGTCACTGGTTTGTCGGTGGCTTTGCCGCCCTCGATGAAGGTTTCTTCGACGTAGCTGACGATCTTGCGGATTTCGAAACTCATGAGCTGCTCCGTAGGAGGTTTAGGTGTCTGTGCGTCTGATGGTATACCATAATACCGGAAGCACAAGTCCCTCGAATGAGTTTCTGGTCGGACGGTTTAAAAAACGGGGATCTTCACTGAATTCCAGATCAGCGAGCGCCACCGATCCCGTGTAGGAGCCGGCTTGCTGGCGAAGAGGGCGGCACATTCGGTAGAGGTGTTGGCTGGCAGACCGCTATCGCGAGCAAGCTCGCTCCCACAGGGGATCTTCAGCGAACATGAAATCTGTGAGCGACACCGATCAACTGTGGGAGCGAGCTTGCTCGCGATAGCGGTGTATCAGGCCTGCGCTTCCTTGGTCCCCAGCACATCGCGGATGCTGTCCACCACGTTGCTGTCCTTGATCACATCGTTCAGCCAGCCCTCGAGCGGCATGTTGCCCCATTTGATCGCACGTTCGATCAGGTAGGGGACGGGGCTCTGGGGCTCGGTCTGTTTGAAGAATTGGGCGATGCCCGCCAGTTGGGTGAAGGCTTCGTCGCGGGTCAGTGGCGTGGTGCGCAGCGGCGTGGCGGCAAGGTCGTGTCGGTTCTGGGTCATGGCAGGACCTGCGGGTTGGTCGGCAGCGTTTTCCGAGGCAGCCAGAGGGGCTGCGACAGGGGCCGGGTGCAGTTCGATACCCCGATCCTTGAGCAGTTTCTCGGCCAGTTGCCCGGCGCGGAACAAGATGTCATTGAGCCCGGCAAAGCTCGGGGCTTCGGCGCCGAAGTGGCGGTCGGCGGTGCTCTGCAGTTGCTGGCAGGCTTTCAGGCTGGCGGCGATTTCGCCGGCCTTGAGGCGCAGGTAATCCGAGTCGGTCAACACCACCGAGCGCTGGAAGATCTCCGCATTGATCTTGCCTTCATCGAGGGCGACACGCATGGCCTGGGGGTTCTGCAGCGCCAGGTTTTCGACATGCCTGGATTCGTCATAACGCAACAGGCCGTATTGCTGACCCTGGGTGATCGGCAGTGCACCGACGATGTCCGCCAGCGAAGTTTTCATCCACGCCAGCCGTGCGGCGCGCTCGTCGACGCCGTCTTCGAGGGACGGGAACAAGTCCGCCCAGAATGCATCCAGAATGCGTTCGGCCAGGGTCAGGCCGAAGGTGATACCGACGAAGTGGTAGCGGTGCGCCAGGCCCTCGCTGAGCCAGGCGACCAGCATCAGGTCCTTGCTCTGTCGAGCCAGTCCTTGTGCAGCCAGGGTGATGGTCAGGTCCCAATCGGAGGATTTCAGATCGGTCTGCCAGTCACCCTGGGTCAGGTAATCGGGGTCTGCTCGACGCGCTTCCTTCACCTGATCGAACAAGGTGGAAAAGCTCAAGTCTTCGCCGCTTCCCTCATTGATGGGCGCTGTCAGTTCGGCCAGCGAAAGGTCGTTGAGAAATTCAGACATAGGCAACTCTGGTCAAGATAAAAGAACACCGCGCCCGATTGCCAGGCACGGTGCCGAACACGGACCGCTTGCGCGGCCCGCCGTCGCTACAGACTTAAGCGAAAACCTTGTTGGCCGTGCGATCCCAACCACCGGTGACGTTGCCGCCGCCCTGGCCATCGGCACGGCTCTGCTGGGTGTAGGTGGTTTTGATGCGGGCGAAGTTGAAGCTGATGACTTCAATTGGCAGATCGCTTTCCGATTCGTCCTTACCGTTCTGGCTACCGCCAGCAACGGTATTGACGGAAGCCACCACAACTTCTTCGAGGTTGTAAGTCAGGTAGGTCACCTTGTCACCACCGGCGCGGTTCACGTTCAGCTGGATCTTGGCGATGTGAGTGCCTTTGCAGCAGGCTTCGAACAGCTTGGCAGTCGCCTTGTCCGCAGCTTTGCGGATGGTGAAATTGCTCAACACTACACGCTCCGAAGAAGCACCGCCCGAAGAGCTCGCCGTTGCGGAGGTTGCCTGGGTTGCGCCGAACTCGTAGCCCAGCACTTCGATCCAATCCTTGTGCTTGTCGTCCAGCACTTCACCTGGAATGCCTTCGATCTGGATGTATGCGTCAAATGCCATTTTTAATTTCTCCTTACTTTCATTTAAGGGCCGTTTCCACCTGCGGACAGGTCACGAACCCTTCGTTTTAACCTCTTTGAAACGATCAAGAGAGGTGTGTTACCGGCCCGGGTCTATACGTCGAGACGACCCGGGCGCCGGTGTTTCTGCCAGTGCGGGACGCGCTCAGTTGAGCGCCCGCACTTCGATTTCTACCCGCCGGTTCGGCTCCAGGCACTGAATGAGTCGGGCCCGGGGCTGCTGCATGTCGCACTTGACCAGGGGCCGGGTGCTGCCTTCGCCGATGGCCTCGACCAGCTCGCCAGGCACGCCTTTGCCCACCAGGTAGGTCTTGATGGTCTGTGCGCGCTGTTTGGACACCTGCATATTGCCCTGCGGGTCGCCCAGTTGATCGGCGTGCCCGGCGATGATGATCTTGCCGATGTCGGGGGTGCTCAGGAGCTTGCCGGCAATGGCGCTGAGCTGGCCCTGGCCTTCGGTTTTCAGGCTCTGGAAATCGGCGCGGCCAAAGGCGAACAAGGTGTCCGACTCCAGGGTGATGGTCTCGATCGAGCGCAACGACTGGGTCAGCAGGCTGTTGATGTAGTTGCGCGAGCTGGACGTGAGGAACGCGTTGTCGAGAATCCGCGGCACGTCTTCCTCGTGGATCTGGTCGCTGTAGAAATTGATCTGCCGGCTGGCGAACTCGTAATCCTGGTTCGAGCCTGCACCACCATTGGAAGCACCGATGGTCTTGCCAGTCTGGCGGGCGATCGCCGGGTACCAGTAGTCGGGGATCCTGGCTTTGAGGAAGGCGGGGTCAGCCTTTTCCCGCTGGGCACGGGAAAGCATGACGTAGGTGTCCAGCGTCGTCTTGCCGAAGGCCGCGATCGACTGGGCCCGGTTGTCGCTCGGCAAGGCCTTGGGTTCGACGCTGTCGATGCCAGTCACGGGCAACAGTTCCTTGCTGTTGCGCTGATACACCTTGAGTGTGGTCAGCAGGTACAGCGAGCGGGTCAGGTTGTCGGCGGTCGGCTTGAGCATCACGCTTTCCAGCCGGTCGAAATACCGGCCGCGCAGCAGCGGTTCGACCTTGTAGCCCTGATATAGCCCCAGGCGCAGGCGCAACGGGACTCCCTGGTCGTGATGCTGCGCGTAGTAATGGGCGGTCCAGAAGCGTATGCGGTCCAGGGTTTGCCAATCGGTGTACTGACCTGTCGCCGACGCGTCAGTGGCGGCCGCCTGGGCCAGTTCCGTCGAGATCGCCTGCACGGTATTTTTGTTGTTCACATAGGACCAGCCCAGCAGCCCGCACAGCAGCAGCGCCACCAGCCCGGCGCCGCCAACCCAGGCCGCCTTGCGCCGACGTTCGCGATGGTTGGTGGTGTACAGCGCCACCAGGTGCTGGTCAGGGATGATGACTTTCCTGAACAGGCTGTTGATGAACAGCGGGCGCGCTTGCGCGGTGCCGCTGGCGAGCGCTTGATCACTGTCCAGCGAGAAGCGCTCGGTGACCTGGCGGGTGTGCCCACCCAGTTCCGGCTGGTCGGCATCCAGGGCGCTGGTGAAATAGAAGCCGCGCAGCAGTTCGGCCTTTTGATACGGGTTGGCGCGCAGCAGGGCATCGACGAACAGCTGGAGCCGGGGTTTGAGCGCTGCCAGTTCCAGCGGGAAGCGATACACCGCCGAATCCTGACGGGTGATCTGAATGTCCTGCAGGACCAGTTGCTGGCCCGCCACCTGTTGCCAATAGCTGATCAACTCATCCATCGCCACGCCGAATTGCCGGCCCCAATCGGCCTGCTCAAAGCCTTTGTGGGCAAAGGTCTTGCCCATGACTTCGCCACGGGCCACGTCATCCAACTGGCGATAGAAAGGCGCGAATCCCGGCACCAGGTCGCACTTGGTGAACACCAGGTACACCGGCAGTCGCACTTCCAGCAGCGCATGGGTTTCCTGGATGCGCTCGCGCAGGCGCTTGGCAATGCGCTCCTGGTCCTCGAGCGAGGCCTGCAGAATGTCGTGAATACTGACGGTGACGATCAAGCCATTGAGCGGCCGGCGCTGGCGATGCTGGCGCAACAGCTGGAGGAAAGCCCGCCATTTGCCCGCTTCCTCCTGGTTGTTCATGTAGCGCCCGGCGGTATCGAGCAGGACCGCCTCGGAGCTGAAAAACCAGTCGCAGTTGCGGGTGCCGCCCAGGCCGGCGACACGTGCACCTTCGCGCTCGGCATAGGGGAAGTTGAGCCCCGACTGATAGAGCATCGTGCTCTTGCCGGCGGCAGGCTGGCCGATCACCAGGTACCAGGGCAGGGCATACAAGGCATCCTTGGGATTGCCGCCCCGGGACTTGTTGCTGTGCAGGCGCTCGATGCTCTGCAACAGACGCTCGCGCAACAGGCTGACTTCTTCGCGGTCCGCCGGGCTGGCGTTCAGTACCGCCTGATCGGCGTCGTCGCGCAGCAGCCCTTCGAGATTGTGGTGCCGGGACACCCCGCGATACAGCAGCAGGACGTAGCCGCAGGACAGCAGCAGGAACACGCCAATGCCCGTCAGCAGGCTGTTCAGTGAACTGAAGTCAAACGCACGTCCGATGCCCCACACCAGGAAGATCGAGAGAAAGAACACTACCCCCAGAATGTAGGGTTGGTAGCGCAAGAAGTAATACTTGATCTTGTTCATACGGACTTCAAATCCAGGGCAGCGACAAAACGGTCGATGACGTCATCAAGAGGGCGATCGATTTCGGGAAAAATGCAGGCAGGGTGGTGCTCATCAAATGCATCGAATGACGCCAGCACGTCGTAGCTGTGCGACCGCTCGGCGGTGCCGGTCAGCACGCGATAGGCGTCGCTGGTGGTGCGCGAGGCGAAGCAGATCAGTCGCGGGCGCATGAAGTCGTCGGCCAGCAGGCTGATCTGCGGCACGGCGCTGCCGGGTGTCATGCGCGTCAACCAGGTGACCCACAGATCCGCCGTCGGGTTTTTCAAACCCCGTTCCGCCGGCAAGGGCAGGGCGATGCCGATCGGCGTGCCGTGCTGCAGATGCCTGTTCAGGGCCTGCAAACGGGTGAGCACGGCATTGGTGACGAACTCCGGGTACGAGTCTTCGAGCGCGGTGGCGATGTCACGCAGGCTGAAGTTCACCAGGAATTTGTCGTGCACGCGCCGGAACAACTCGAAGTCCTGACCTTGCAAGGGGCGCAGGGCCTTGATGCGATCGAACAGCACCGAAGTGCTTTCGCCCTGGGCGGCGCTATGCAGCAAGGGCCTGATCTGCCCGCTGAACAGCTCGCCCAGGGTGAAAGGATTGACCAAGGGCCCGGCTTCGCTGGCCTTTACCGTTTGAAAAATGAAAAACGGATAGCGTCGCTGGCTTGCATCCTTCGAACTGATCAGCCCGCCGAGCACCCAGTTGCCGCTGCGGGCGCGATAGCAGAAGAAGCACACCGGCAGGGCATCGAACAATTCCCGCCAGTGCTCCTGCGGCTGCAGGGCGGCCAATGCGCCTTGCAGCCAGGCATCGAACTCGCAGACGTCGTCGGCTGCACCGTGCAGGCTGACGAAGTCCGGGCTCGAGGGGACTTTGCCGAAACAACCAATCATTGGCCCGGCCCCTGATTGCAAAGGTGCGTGCTCACTGGGCCCGTCCGCCTGTTGCGTTGAGTGCGCTCAGGGCCTTGACGTTGGCCAGGTCGGTCAGCTTGACGCCGCCGTAGTTGCGCACGGCGAGGCTGACCTGGCCATTGGCGGTGTTCCAGCTGAAACGTTGCTGTATGCCGTCCAGGTCGCTGACCCGGGCGCTGTCATTCATGCGCAGCAGGCCCCAGCGGCCCGGGTAATCGAACACCGTGATGCGCTCGCCGGTCAGTGTCACCACGTCCATGCGCGCGCCGGGCGCGGTGGTGGTGCCCGGCCAGGAGAAGCGGCTCCAGCTGGTCTTGCCGTTGCGGTAATGCTGCACCTGACCATCGAGGGTGAAGATGATGTCGGTGAAGTAAGCCGAAGGCTCGAGCATGATCTCGAAACCGTTTTCCCGATCGGACAGACTGGCAATCACCTGGCCCAGGGAGCTGGCCTTGTCGATGCTGTTGACCATGTTCGGGTTGACCAGTGGCGTAGCCTTGCTCGCGCTGCTCATGCCCAGGCCTTCACCGCCGGACAGGTTGCCGATTTCATTGCGCTTGAAGTTCGGCAGCAGGCCGGACTCCGGGTCGACGAAACGCTGCAGGTCCTTGACCGAAGCTTCGTTGCGACTGCCCGCCGCGATTGGATAACGGTGCGCCATGACCTGCTCCCAGGGCTTGGCGATCTGTTGCGCCCAGGCCTTGGCGATCTGCTCGCCGGCCGGGTCGCGCAGGGTTTCCCAGGCGAACTGGATCGGCAGACTGAACAGGTCTTGCAGCGAGGTGGACAGGCCGCCCTGGCTGGTGTCGACCGTGGTCTCGACGTAGTTGCGCACGCTGGTGACTTCGCTCGGCTGGCCTTCCAGGGTCTCGCTGATGAGCTGCTTGCTGCTTTTGCCGACGTCTTGCGAGCGCTGGATGTTGTTCATCCGCACCTTGAGTTTGCGCAAGGCCGCCAGGTAGCGATCCATGATGGTGCTGTCGGCGCCTTCGGCGTTCTGCACGGCGAACACCCGCGACACCGGCTCGAAACGCTTGGCCAGGCTGCCGTCATCCACCGCGGGCAACGGCGACATCAGCGCGTTCGGCGAGGTGTCCTGGCCATCGAAGATGCCGGTGACCTTGCCCCAGAAACCGTCATCGCGCTTGATCCCCGGTTGCTGTGTTTCACGGGGCGCCGGCACATCCCATTGGGTGTTGTCGTTGACCGCCGCCAGCAGGTTTTTCACCGGCGAATTCTGCACGTCGCTGAGCAGCGACAGTTGTTGGGTCGAGTTGGCCATGTCGGTGAAATGGCGCACGCCGACGCTGTCGATGAAACCGTACCAGGCCTGACTGTAGTCGCGCTTGTAGCGCGTCATGAACTCACGGATGAAGTTGGCTTTCTGCACCAGGCTGTCGCCGCCTTCGCCATCGAGCACCCAGTCCGATTCGTTGCGCAGGTTGCCGGACACCAGCTTGATCAACTCCGGTTTGACGAACTGTTCCCAGCCCTGACGGGTGAAAATCGCCGGCACCGCTTCCGTGCCGTACAACAGCTGGCGTCCAGGCAGCGGCACCAGGTCGCTCAGGCCCAGGGCCGGGAACTGACGGCTGGATTCCAGTTGCAGGCGCAGGTATTCGCGGTCCACCAAGGAGCTGGAAATCATGAACGACTTCAAGCTGTTGCGGGTTTCGCTGATCAATTGCTCGTTGCGCGGCAAGGACGGCGCCTGGCCATTCTTGAGCAGTTGCACGTAGACCGGCGCGTTGTCCTGGATCACCGTAGCGCTGACCGGGTTGTCCGCACTGGCAGTCGCAGCCCAGGCCACCGGCAACGCCGCCCCGACGAACTCGGGCTCGGGATGCGCATCGGGTTGCGTCAGCATCAGGTACAGCTTCAACGCGTTATAGGACTCGATGATGGACGCCACCTGGCGCTCATCCAGTCGACCCAGCATTTCTTCGGACAACGAGAGCCCACCGGTAGTCGCCGACAGATCCGCGGCGTCGCTCGCCGTGGCCGGATTGCGCAAGGCGGTCATGGCCTCCCCGCGGACCTTGCTCGCCGCACCTTTGGCTGCACCGCTCAAGTGCTGGCTGACATCGCCGGCGCTGCGCGGAACGCTGCTCAAGCGGGTTGGCAGTTTCAGGCCTTGGGCACGGGCTTTGGCGGATGGGCTACCAGCCTTGGCGGACGCTGGCGCAAAGCTGTTCTGCGGGTCCATGGTCTTGGCGAACTCATTGAACGCGCGCATCTGCAATTGCAGTTGCAGGGTGACCGGTTCCAGCGCCTGGGTGCGCAGTTGCTGCAAATAGGCGTTCTGGGCGACGAGGTAGATGTCGTCACCGCGATAAAGGCCGGCGCTCAGTTGCAGCGGCACGCCGTTGGCACGGTACTTCTCGATGGCCGCGAGTTGGTCGCGCAACAATTCCAGGCCCTGGCCCGAGGCGAGCAACTGGGTGCGGTCCGGTGATTGCTGCAGCGCGGTCAGTTGCTCGCGCAACGAGGCCAGCCACTGACGGTTGTTCTGGAATGACAGGGTTTCCCAGCCAATGAACACCAGCGCGGCCAGTACGGCCACGCTCAGCACGGCAGGGCTGAAGGACGTGTTCTGGCCGAAACGCGACTGGTAGAGCGTCAGGTCGCGGTCCGGGAAAATCACCCGGCGGAAGGTATCGGTGATGAAATAGCTGCGATCGCTGATTTTCTGGCCGCTGCCCGGCGTGTGCTGGTGCTCGGGTTGTGGCTGCAGCGCGAACGACTCGGCCAGATCGTCTTCATAGACCTGGCTCAGCTGCTGATCGGTCTGCAGGGCGCTGGTGAAGTACAGGCCGCGCAGCAACAGTGGCGTGCCCGCCTGTCCGCTGTGGGTGAAGTGCTGGAGAAACTGCTCCAGCACCACCGACAGTTCGGAAAAATAGTTCGGGAAATTCAGCAGCGCGCTGTTGGCATCCGCCCCCAACGCAATCATCTGCGCGTCGACATGACGGCGAATGTGACTGTGCAGGTTGGCCAGCTTGGCATCCAGCACCGGGCGCAAACCCTGGTTGCGGATTTCCGACAGCCCGAAGGTCATGCCCAGCGGTTGCTGCCGTTCGTTCAGGTCCAGACCTTCAAAGGCCTGGCTGAAACCCGGCAGCTGATCGGTCTTGCTCAACATCAGGTAGATCGGCGGGTTGGCGTCCAGGCAGTCGGTGTATTCCTCGATGCGCGACACCAGTTGCGCGGCGAGCTCGTTGCGCTCGGCAGCACTGGCCGCCAGCAGCTCGGGCAGGCTGACCACCAATACCAGGCCGTTGACGGCCGCCTTGTTGCGTTGCTTTTTCAGCATCCGCAGGAACGCGGCGAATTCGCTGGCCGACTGGTCGTCGCGCAGGTAACGGCCGGCCGTATCGATCATCACGGCTTCAGGGCTGAAGTACCAGTCGCAATGCTGGGTGCCGCTGTGGGTGTCATTGGCGCTGTTGGCGATGCTCGCGGACAGGCCGGAACGGGTCAGCAAGGAGGTCTTGCCGGCGCCGGACAGGCCGATGACCAGGTACCACGGCAGGTCATACAGCGCCGACGAGCCGCCGCCACCGGCCGAGCGATCGGTGCGCAGCATCGCGATGGCGTGCTTGAGGCGTTCGCGCAGCACTTGCTGGTCACGGAACTCACCGGTGGATTTGAGCGATCGATCGACCTCGATCTGCACCAGATTCTCAAGGTTGTGTTCCGCGCGGATACGCTTGTACTGACGCAGCACAATAACCAGCAAGTAAAAGGCGCTGATGATCGCCATCGCTTCCAGCGCATAGCCCCGCAGCCAGCTCACCTGCGGCGCCAAGAACCAGCACAGCACCAGGCTCGCCAGCCACAACACGGGGATGACCAACCAAAAACTTTTCAACAAACGCAATAATGTCTTCATGTCTTCCTGACTCGATTACCTGACCTGTGCTCAGGCACTGAACAGCTGGCTGATTTGTTCGGACAATGCGGCGACGTCCTTGGCCAAGAGCCAGTCCAGCGTCAGGTAAACCCCCACGCAGACCAGCGCAATCAGCGCCAGGTAGAGCCAGACGGGCACTTCATGGCGCAGCATCTGCGACACCTGGTCGGGCAAGGCCCAATCGGGCGAGAGCGCCTTGGGCGTCTTGCGGTACCGCGCGATGTCCTGGCCCAAGGTGTTGGCCAGGTAGCGCAACTGGTCTTTCTGGCCGAGGCTGAATTTGCCTTCGAAACCCAGCGCCAGGCACAGGTGGTAAACCTCGAGCACATCCAGGTTCTGCTTGACGTCGCTGCGCAACGAATCGATTTTCTCGAAGAAGCCTTCGCCGGCCAGGTGCACGCCGAAATAGCGGAACTGCAACGGCTGCAGTTCGAAGTGGCGACGCAGATCGTTTTCCCCGGAGCGCAACACGCTTTCGTCGAGGAACGCGCACAGGGCGTATTGCGTGTCCTTCACTTGTTCGACGCTGTAGTTGGCGCTGCGGGCTTCGCGTTCCAGGGTCGAGAAGAAGGCATCGATGCTGGCCTCGAAGGCGGTGACCGAAGTCACTTGCCGGCCCTTGCGCACGATCAGCGCCATGCTGATGAAGTCTTGCACCAGGTCTTTCAACAGCGGTTTTTCGCTGGCGGTCGCCACGGCGCCTTGCATTACGGCTTCAGTCATTTGAGTACCGCCATCAGTTCAAGCTTGAGGTTGGTGAAGGCGCTGGGCGCATAGAAAGAGATGGCCTGGGCCTCCATCATGCGTTTATAGACCCGGCCATGGGGCTCGATGGAGAAGTAGTGATTGTCCAGGCGCACCGGAATCGCATTGGGCAGGCGGGTCGAGTGGTTGAGCGTGACCCCGGGCATGGCGCTGTTGACCACCACTTCGATGTCTTCCGGGGAGCCGACCTTGAATGCCCGCGGCACCAGTTCCAGCAGGCTGGAGCCCGGCATGTCGGCGTGCACCGAAATATAGAAATCCGCCTCGACCAGTCGCGGATCGAGCAACTGCCCCTGCCAGTACGAAGGCTTGGTCTGGGTCAGGTTGATCACCACGCACTGGTTGGGCACGACGTTGTCGAGCAGCACCCGAATCATCTCGTCGAGCTTGACCAGGGAGGCCGCCGGGTCGTGGTGGTCGTACTCGGGAATATCGTTGAGCCGGGTATCCAGGGAGAACGTCAACAGGCCACCGGCGAGTTCCGCCAGGAACAGGTACAGGCGCTCGGGGTGCAGGCGCGGGTGGGCGAGCAGGTGCGCCAGGCCCGGGTGCGCACGGTTTACTGTATTCAGCAGCCAGAACAGGGTCACGTCGCTGGAGCCGAACTCGGCAATCTGATCGGCGCGTTCGCGACGGCGACCCGACAGCGCCTTGCTCTTGGATTGCAAGGCACCGAGCAACCGCTTGCCAAGACCGATCAGGGTTTCGTGGGTGCCGACATGCAGGGTCGGGTGCACGAAATGCGCGTCGAGGTTGAAACCGCCGATGTTATTGCGCGACAGCCGGGCGATCGGGCACCAGGTATAGCCATCCAGCGAGTCGCCGTCGATCAGCATCACCACGTTCAGGCGCAGGCTGGTGATTTCGTTTTCCAGGTCGCCTTCGTTCAGGTCCGGCAAGGTATCGAACTGCTTGCGAAAACGCCGTGCGCTTTTTTGTTCCTGGCCGTCTTCGACGTAATTCATGCCGAAGGGCTCGGGCAGTTTCAGCGCGGCGTAGACTTTCAAGTCGTTGCCCTTGAGCAGGTCCTTCAAATCACGGGCCGCCGGCAGCGGATCATGCTGCGGTGCGTCGTACAGGCTGCCGTCGGGAAACACCAGCTTCAGCCTTTTGAGCTGCAAGGAGCCATTGGCGAGGGCTTCTTCATCGACCTGCAGCATCTGCACGCCCCAATGGAAGGGCGTGGTGCGCAGCGTCGATTCCGCCAGCTGATGCTGGTGGAACTCATCCTGGTATTGGAAATGCTGTGGCAAAAGGAACATGCCTTCCGACCACATCACCCGGCTTTGCTTACTCATGAACGCCTTCCAATAAAGAGTTTAATTTCGACTCCGTGGCTTTTTGCGCGGAGTTTGTTGCCGTGTCTTCGGCCTGCTGCAGGGCAGCGTCCTGGACGCGCTGGGTCATTGTTTTGTCCTTCGGCGGGTCGGGCAGGGCAGAGGCCTGGGCGAGCTGCGCTTCAGTCTTGGGTTTGTTCAGCACATCGACGCCACCCATGGCGGCGACCGTGTTGTTGTCCACCAGCACCCGCAAGCCATTGGAGGAAAACCAGATGCCATCCTTGCGCAGCGAGTTGGCGTCAAACGCAACTTTCCAGCGGCTGTTTTCGTCCGAGCGGAAAAAAGCGGCGACGCCGACATAGCCCGTGGCCTTGTTCAAAGGCCAGGTGTCGACCTGGCCCATGCCCGGCAGCAAGGTGATTTCACGGTTTTCCAGCAGCGTGTTGCCCAGGGCTTTTTGCGGGTCGTCCCACAGGGTGTCGGCGTCGATCGAGGAAAAGCGCTCCAGCGACGTCAGCTGGTACACGCGAATCACCACGGACAACGGTTTGCCGGACTCGTCGGGATTGAGCTGGTTGCCGCCGTCGGAGGTCAGGATCACTTTCTCGTTATCGTCGAACAGCATGTCGCCGGCCCAGGTATCGTCGACCCGCTTGCCGATCCGGTCGGTGACGCCACAGGCGCTCAGCGCCATCATCATTGCCACCGCGATCAGGCACTTTGCCAATGCTGGCTGCGCTGCACGCTTCCCTGTCTGTCTGTTATCCATGACGGTTACCTGTAAATGCACGATCAGCTCAAGCGACAGGCGAAATCGCCGTCGCTGTCCATCTCGATGTTCAAACTCTGGATCGGTTTGTCCTGCGCCATGCGCTCCAGGACCTGCTGGGCAAGTTCCGGCATCAGGGTCTTGGACAGAATGTTGTCGATGTTGCGCGCACCGCTGTCGACCTCGGTGCAGCGCGCGGCTATGGCCTTGACCAGCGCATCGTCGTAGGTGAGGACGGCTTGATGATTGCGCTCGAAGCGCTGGCGGATGCGTTCGAGTTTGAGCCCGACGATGCGCTCCAGGATGGCGTCCTTGACCGGGTAGTAGGGGACGATGGTCAGGCGGCCGAGGAAGGCCGGCTTGAACACCAGGTTCAACTCGTCGCGCAAGCCTTCGACGATTTCGTCGGGAGTCGGCTGCTGCCCGGCGTTCAGGCACCACTGCATGATGCGTTCGGTACCGGTGTTGGACGTAAGTATGATCACGGTGTTGCGGAAGTTGATCTCCCGGCCTTCACCGTCATCCAGCACACCTTTATCAAAGACCTGGAAGAACAGTTCGAGCACGTCCGGGTGGGCTTTTTCCACTTCATCCAGCAACACCACGCTGTAGGGTTTGCGCCGCACGGCTTCGGTCAGCACGCCGCCTTCGCCATAGCCGACGTAGCCCGGTGGCGAACCCTTGAGGCTCGATACCGTGTGGGCTTCCTGGTACTCCGACATATTGATGGTGATGAGATTACGCTCGCCGCCGTACAGGGTGTCGGCCAGGGCCAGGGCGGTTTCGGTCTTGCCGACGCCGCTCGGACCGAGCAACAGGAACACGCCGATCGGTTTGTTCGGGTCTTCCATGCGCGCGCGGGACACCTTGATGCGCTTGCCGATTTCCTGCAGCGCGTGGTCCTGTCCCAGCACCCGTTCGCCCAACAGCGCGGGCAGGCGCTGGACGGTGTCGATCTCGTCGCGCAGCATCTTGCCCAGCGGGATGCCGGTCCAGCCGGAGATCACTTCGCCAATGGTACCGCCGTCCACCAGGGCGTGCACCAGCGGTTGTTCACCCTGGACGCTGGCGAGCTCGGCGCGTACGGCGGCAAGCTCCCGGGCATCGGGGGCGTGGTTGTCCGGATGGTTGAGCGCGCCGAGTTTTGCCACCAGTTCCAATTCGCGCTGCCACTGCTGCTGCAGAGCGTCGCGACTTTGCTGCCCTGCCTGCAACTCGGTGTCCAGGGTCGCCAGGCGGCGGCTATGGTCGCTGCCCTTGGCGGCTTCCTGCTGCAGTACCGCGATTTCGGCCTCAAGGTTATCGATCTGCCGCTTGCAGTCTTCCAGCGGCCCCGGCTGCGCCGATTGGCCCAGGGCGACCCGCGCGCAGGCGGTGTCGAGGACGCTGACGGCCTTGTCCGGCAACTGGCGCCCGGTGATGTAGCGATTGGACAAGCGCACGGCCTGCACCAGCGCTTCGTCCATCACCGTGACCTTGTGGTGATCCTGCATCTTGCCCAGCAGCCCACGCAGCATGTGGATCGCCTTGTCTTCGTCCGGCTCCTCGACCTTTACCACCTGGAAGCGTCGCGCCAGTGCAGCGTCTTTTTCGAAGTACTTCTTGTACTCGGCCCAGGTCGTCGCCGCGATGGTGCGCAGTTCGCCCCGGGCCAGGGCTGGCTTGAGCAGGTTGGCGGCATCGTTCTGCCCGGCCTGGCCACCCGAACCGATCAGGGTGTGTGCTTCGTCGATGAACAGGATGATCGGATGCAGGCTGCGCTTGGTTTCTTCGATGACCGACTTAAGACGGTTTTCGAACTCGCCCTTGACCCCGGCACCGGCCTGGAGCAAGCCCAGGTCCAGGGTATGGATGGCCACGTCTTTAAGGACCGATGGCACGTCACCCTGAACGATGCGCAGGGCCAGGCCTTCGACCACGGCGGTTTTACCGACGCCGGCTTCACCGGTCAGGATCGGGTTGTTCTGGCGGCGGCGGGTCAGGATGTCGACCATCTGCCGAACCTCGAACTCGCGGCCGAGCACCGGATCGATCCGGCCTTCGCGGGCACTTTGCGTCAGGTTGATGGTGTATTGATCGAGGGCCGGGGTCTTGCCGTTGCCTTTTACCGTGCTGCGCACGGCGCCATCGGCCCCTGCCAGGGGCTTGGCCTGTTGTGACTCGGCGCTGCCTTCGACCAGCGCGCCGAGGTTGACCCGCAGGTCGTCGGCGTTGATTTTTTCCAGCTCCGGGGCGGAGGCGATCACCACCCGGCGCAGCTCGTTGTCATCCAGCAACGCCTGCAACAGGTAACCGGTGCGAATCTGCCCCTGCCCGAACTCGATAGAAGCCAGCACCCAGGCCTGTTCGATCATGCGCGTGATGTGCGGCGACAGCGCCGGGGTTCGGGTATTGCCTTTCTTGAACGTGCCCAGCGCCGTCACCAGCTGCGCCTGTAGGCGCTCGGGCACCACGTCGTAGTGACGCAGGATGGCCGGCAGGTCGTTGTCGTTGCTGTCGAGCAACTGCAGCAACAGGTGCTCGATTTCGACGTCGTAGTGCTGCTCCGACAGGCACAGCGCCGCGGCGCTTTCGGTGGCGGTGCGGCTGGTGTCGTTCAACTTGGCAAACAGGGACTTCAGGTTCACAGGGAGACCCCATCGAATGGAATATGGAAGAGGGCGCAACGGGAGGGTTCCACGTCGACGCCAGGGCGTTTGAGCCAGCCCTGCCAGCCCAGCGACACGTTGCCCTGGCGCCCGAGGCGGGCAACAGGGACGGCGGCGGGCTTGAGCCTGGGCGCCAGCTGGAAGTCCAGTTCGGCGCCGACATAGAAGCGCACCAGTTCCACCAGTTTCTGGTAGTCCGCGGTGCCGGGCTGGAAACGTTGGTAATCGGCCAGCTCCAGCGGGCCGATCTCGATGCGCACGCAGGATTGATAGTCCCAGACCCGGTTGCCGGCGACGGCGCTTTGCCCCAGCACGGCGTTCTTGCGACCCAGCTGTGTGCATTGACTGGCGTCGAGTTTCAGCCAGCGGCCGGCAAACGGCTTGACCTTGAACGGCAGCGAAAAATAGAAGCCGAGCATCACTTGGAAGTTCAGCGCGTTGCGCGGCTTTTGGGCGAACAGGCCGGAAAAATAGCTGAACAGTTCGCGCCGCAGCGGCGAGCCTTGCTTGTCGAATTTCTGCTTCTGCGCCTCGGGCCCGAAGCCCACCAGATTGAGCAGGTAACGATCGAAATCCGAGGTGCCGTTGCGTTCGTATTCGATGTAGAACTTGTATTTTTGCCAGGCCTCGTAAAACAGCGTGGTCATGCGGTGCGAGAAAATATCGAGGAACGCATGGGCGGCGTCATCCCGGTACTGGATATGTCGCTCGATCAACAGCTCGGTGTACGGGCGCGGCAATACGCCGGACGGCCCGACCAGGCCCATGAAGGTGACCTGCACTTCGGACAGCGGCAGGCCGGCCGCGGACACCTTGCCTTCGCGCTCGAACTGCAAGTCGCTGACTTCACTGGCAGGGAAGTTGAGCGACAGCTGCGAGCGAAAACGCAAAGGGTCTTCGTGCGGGCGAGTGTCCAGGTCCATGCGCCCGGTTCTGCTGTAATGCAGGCGGAGCAAGCGCACCAATTGGAAAAACTCGAATCGGTGCGGCTCAGCCCGTGCCTGGTCGATCAGACCAGGGGTTGATCGCCGGTTCGCGGTGGCCATTGGACGACTCTCTTTTCGCGCTGCAAGGTGCGAAGGGTTAATTGGGTAAAACTGTTCATGCTGCAGTACTGGCCAAAGAAGTGGTCCAGCACCATGCCGAACAAAAACACACCGCTGCCGGTGTATTGGCTTTCATCGAAATTCAGGGTAATGCCGACCCCACGCACGAAGTTCGGACGCGGGTGGCCGATACGCGCCACCACCGGCTCGCTGCTGACCGAGACAATGCCGTTGATCTGCTTGCGGATCGCCGAGACGTTGCGGTAGTTGTAGAGCGACAGCAGCTCCAGCAGCACTTCGCGGCCCTGGGACACCAGCGACATATGGTTGAGCGAGAGGTGCGAGATCAGGCGCCAGATCACGCCGTTGCCCAAGGGCACACGAACCGTGGCGGTGGGTTTGCGCAAGCAGCGGATGTCCTGGATCACCGAGTTGCCCGGGATATTGAAGTCCCCGCGCTCGCCGCCGAACGGCAGCATCAAGGGCAAGTCGCGGTTGCTGCAGGTCAGGCGCAGGCTCAAGGTGTCGTTGCTGGAATTCATCAATTCCAGCTCGCGGTCCACTACGCGGATGAACACGTCCGAGCCGTCTCGCTGACGGGACTGCACCGGACGGCGCCGGGCGATCCAGAAACTGTTGCCGGGACCCTGGTCGCCACGGGGTTCGAAGAACGGGTGGCAGGTCCCGACCTGATCGATGCCGCCGACCTTGCGCACCCGGCGCACACGATCGATGGACACCACTTCCGCCGAGCCTTGCAGGCGCACATCCGGCGTCACCGCATACTCGTGCTGGGCGTGGGTCAGGGTGATCGGTTCGGCCTGCTGGCGGAACAGGTTGATGATCGGGGTGCAGTTGAGCTTGAAGTTGTTGCGCCCGATGTTTTGCGTCAGGCGGGCCAGGCGATCGCTGAGGTCGTAATCGCAAAAGTAGACATTGACCTCGACCTTGTCGATCTCCACGCCCGCCAGGACCCGGGCAAAACCCGACAGGTCGAAGAACATGAACTTGTCCGGGAAGGTGAAGTACTCGTGGAGCAAGCGATAGCCCAGGAACGAGCGCTCCGAGTAGTCCACCAGCCCTTCGTCGAGGCCATAACCCACGGCCTTCAACGCACCCGCCGGCAAGCTGACCTCGCGGCTGCGTCCCTGGTCTTCGAAGCTCAACGTGACCTTGGCCAGGTTGTTGAACAGCAACTCGTAGAGTTGCAGCATCAAAGTGCTTTCGCCATCCAGGAAGAAGCGCAGGCTGTCCAGCTGCATCTTGCCGAACATCACGTCGGAGGTCGCCGCCAGGCCGATGCGCAGGCGCGCGACCAGGTCGGCGCTATGACCGTTGAACGCCGAGCGTTCCATTTCGATAAACGAGGCCTGTTGCACCGCCACCGGCCACAGTTCCACCGGGTAGCAAGTGCGGAATTTGCACACCACGCCATCGATCGGGTTGGCATGCAGTTCGGTATGGCGTTCCACGCGAAAGGCTTCGGTGACTTTCACCTGCTTGCCCAGGTTGAACTCGACGATCGACATCGACGGTGTAGGGCGCAGGTAATGCGGGTAGAGCACTTCGAGAAACGACTCGACGATTTCCGGCAGCTCATCGTCGAGTTTCTTGTGCACCCGTGCCGACAGGAACGAGAAAGCCTCGATCAGGCGCTCGGTATGCGGGTCTTCGCAGTTATCGCCCTCGATGAGCAACCGCGAAGCAATCTTCGGGTACTGGCTCGCAAACTCCTGGCCGAGAAAGCGCAGGTGCGACAGTTCCTTTTCGTAATAGGGCAGCAGATCGTCGAGCATCAGTTGAGGTTCTGCACTTTGTATTCCTGGGTATTGACCTGCAGCACCGCGTCGAAGGAAACCTGACGGGTGATGTCCTGCAGGCGCAGGACCGCGTCCACGCGAAAGGTCAGCATGCGTTGGCCGGTCTGTTGGGCGAGCAGTTGCACCTTGACGCTGCGAAACCGCCGATCTCCGACGGAGATCGCCTTCTCCAGTTGGCGTTGAATCAACAGGCGATCCTGGGGGTCCAGCACACTGCGGCTGGTGAAGTCCGGCATGCCGTAGTCGAGGATGGTCCCGCCCAGATTGACGAAACCTTCCAGCTCGTTGGCGACCAGGGACTGGCGCGTGTTCACCAGTACTTCCAGGTCGCGAACGATGCTGGCCTTGTAATCGGCCAGCGAACACAGGCGTTGCGATGACGCTTCCATGGACTGATGGGGTAGATCGTCCAGCAATCGATCCAGCAGTGACGGCAAGAGCCTGTGTTGACTACTCATATTGCATTCCTTGCAATGGGGTCGATCAGCCGCGAGTCGATTGCGGCAATTCGGCAACCAGACGCAGCGAAGCGGTCAGTTCGTCCAGCTGGTAGTGCGGACGCAGGTAGGTCACGGCCTTGTACACGCCTGGCTTGCCCGGAACCTCGAACACTTCGGCACGCGCCTCGCGCAGCGGGAACTTGGCCTTGGCTTCCTGGCTCGCGGTGTCATCCAGCAGCACATAGCTCGACAGCCACTTGTTGAGGAACATCTCGACGTCCTTGCGCGAGGCAAAGCTGCCGATCTTGTCGCGCATGATCGCCTTCATGTAATGCGCGATGCGCGAGGTGGCGAAGATGTACTGCAACTGCGCGGACAACCGGGCGTTGGCATTGGCGATGTCGGTGTTGTAGTGCTTCTGCTTCTGCGTCGACTGGGTGCCGAAGAAGGCGGCGTAGTCGGTGCCCTTGCAGTGCACCAGCGGAATGAAGCCCAGGTCCGACAGCTCTTTTTCACGGCGATCGGTGATGGCGATCTCGGTCGGGCACTTGAGGGCTATTTCGCCGTCATCGGTCTTGAAGGTGTGGGTCGGCAGGCCTTCGACCAGACCGCCACCCTCGACGCCGCGAATCGCCACGCACCAGCCGTAACGGGAGAACGCGTCGGTGACCCGGGTGCCCAGGGCATAGGCGGCGTTCATCCACAGGTATTTGTTGTGATCGCGGCCATCGACGCTTTCAACGAAGTTGAATTCCTCGACCGGCGTGGTATCCGGGCCGTAAGGTAGGCGACCCAGCACGTGGGGCAGGGTCAGGCCGACATAACGCGAATCTTCGGAGGCACGGAACGACTTCCACTTGGCGTATTCGACGGTGTCGAAAATCTTCGCCAGGTCCCGCGGGCCGGACATGTCGGTAAACGAATCCCAGCCGAACAGCTCAGGCGAGGCCGCCGAGATGAACGGCGCGTGGGCCGCGGCGGCGACATGGGAAATCTCTTCGAGCAGGTACATGTCTTCCGGGCTGCGGTTGAACTCGTAGTCACCGAGCAACATGCCGAACGGCGCACCACCGAAGGTGCCGTATTCTTCTTCGTAGATCTTCTTGAACAGCGCGCTCTGGTCGAATTCGGAGGCCGACTTGAGGTCGCGCACCAGGTCTTTCTTCGAGGCGTTGAGCAGCTGGATCTTCAGCGTGGTGCTGGTCTCGGTCTGGTCGACCTGATACTTCAGGCCACGCCAGGACGCTTCCAGCTGCTGGAACTCGCGAGCGTGCATGATTTCGTTCATCTGCTCGGAGAGCATCGCGTCGATTTCGGCGATGCGCGCATCGAGCACGGCAATCAGGTCCTTGCTCGGCGTCATCTCGCCTTCCAGCACCTGGCTGACCAGTTCGCCGATCAAGTCGCGGGTCCGGGTGCGCTCGGTCTCGGAGCGGGCCACGCGGCTTTGCGAGATGATGCTGTCGAGGAGCGAGGATTGCGGGGCGAAGTTTTCCACTTCAACCAGATCGCTGTCCTGTTGAGTCACGGTTTGCTTGTCGTTCATCTTCAGGCTCCTACTCTTTGCCATCGGTGGCGGGAACAGCGGCTTCGCGGCCGAATTCCTTGCCCAGCGTTTTCAGTTTCTCGGTGTTCTGCAGCACGTCCATGAGCAGCTCTTCGAGCTTGTCGTTGCCACCCATCTTGTTGCGCAGGTCCGCCAGCTTGTTGCGCACTTCCAGCAGCTTGCGCAGTGGTTCGACCTGCTTCACCACGTTCTGCGGTTCGAAGTCTTCGAGGGCGTTGAAGTTAAGCTCCACCCCCAGTTGCGTGCCGTTCCTGGCCAAGGTGTTGTCGACCCGATAACTCAGGCGCGGCTTGATGCCCTTGAGCACGCCGTTGAAATTGTCGCGGTCGATGAAGATGAACTTGCGGTCCTTGAGCTTTGGCAGCGGCTCCAGCGGGTTGCCGGAGAAATCGCCCAGCACACCGACGACAAAGGGCAGCTCTTTCTTTTCCTGAGCGTCACCGATATCCACGTCGTAGGTGATATGGACCCGAGGCGCGCGGACGCGGTCGAGTTTGTGCTGGGTACTTTCCTTCTTCGCCATCGTGATCTCCTGGTGCGAACAAATTCGCTGCAAGTCGTTTGCGTGTCGGCTCAACTGTTGGCCTGGCGCGTTACATTCCTTCGATCGTCAGCAGAAGGCGCTGACGGATTTCATCGTTCATTTCGATAATGTTCTGGTGTCCCACCAACTCTTCGAAGCTGGTGTTGCCGGCGATCTGGGTGCTGCTGCGGATAACGGATTCGTCAGGCAGTTCGGCGCGTACCGGTGAGCCAATGACGCAAAAGGGCAGGTCGCCAAAGTCCTTGAGCCGCTCGAAACTCAGGGGGAAACGCAGGCCTTCGAGCACCCGGCCCACGCCCGGCGATTGGCTCAGGCAGTAGAACAACACCAGGTAGTGCACGACAAAGCGGTGCAGTTCGGCGCTGCTGCGATTGGGGTCGTTGATGACGGTGCGAAAGCGCGCCAGGTCAAACGAACTGAAGCCCACCACCCAGCGCACGGGGCTGGTGATGCGAATGGTCTGGCCGCTTTGCGCGAGTACTTTGTCGTACTCCAGCGCGAACAGTTGCGGGGTGGTGCTGAGCAGGTTGAGGGGCACTTCCAGTTCATTGACCAACCGGAAGGGGGTCGCCGCACCGATGCGGTCGTAGAGCTCCTTGAAGTGGTGCTGGGTCTCCCGGCCGCTGCTGCGCTGCGCGCCTTGCAGGTACTCACCGAAGAACGTCTGCGGACGGATCAGCAATGCCAGGGTCGCCAGATAATCCGCAGCCTGCGCCTTGAGCGCATCGGAAATGGCCCGGGTCTGGCTGCGCAATCTGATCAGTGCTTCAACATCAAACGTTTGAGTCATCGGTACATCGTCCTTGAATCTTCACGCCGGCTTCCCGAACAAATACGGGAAGACGTGAAGAACTACGAATTTCTCGGTACAACACCTGTGCTTAGTGCATTTGCCGATGTTTCGACATCACAAATTTGCACTTCCAGGATCAATTGGGAGCAGGGTGGTGGCACATAGGCATTGAATAGCCACTAGCGACGTATATGGCAACGTTTCGCATGGAAAAGTTCACACGGGTGCGGATTTTTTCTCGTTTTTGATACAGGTCGCAATGATGTCTGCGGGCCACCATCCGCATGGAAATGCTGTAGGAATGGTCCGAAAGCCAGTGAATACAATGGTTTCAGCCGGGAAATGGATCCAATTTTTAATCTGAAATAAAATCGAAAAAGGTGAACCGGTTCACCAAAGAAGGCAATTTTGGCGAAAGAAAAAATAAAACAGCGGGCGAGATCGATTTATATGTCAGGAGTAATGGCAAAGCAGACCTTTTACGAAACGCATGGTGTGTTCCGACGCCGTGGTCTTTTGAGGTTACATATTACCGCCATCGCGGTATAACGCGCTTGTTCAACTGCGCACCCAAGGTCTTTTTCCCGGTGGGTTGTGCAAGCGCGCAAGGGCCTTCGGGCGTTTGTTAAATGGAATTTGTGCTCGCCAGGGATAGTAAGAGCGACGCAGCTATCGAGCCCATTCGATGAAAAATATCAGACTCATTGCCGTACTCATTGTCCTGCCGCTGTGCCTTAACCTGATTGGCGTCTGGGAGCTGCAACGCAGCACCGAGCGCCATAGCCAATTCGCCGAAGCCAGGGCTGAGCTCGGCGTCATACGTCCCCAGCTCGAAGCGATGGCCGCGCGGTCGGGCTCGCGTTCGATCCAGGTCGATATCGATGGTCAAAGGGTGGGCGTCGAACTGGCCTTGTCCCGCCTCACTGAAGCCGAAAAAGAGTTGAGCAGCCTGCAACCCTTGAATGCGCTGATGAACAACCTGGCCATCGGTGTCATCGTCCTCGGCCTGCTGGCCGCGCTGGTCGGTGCGCTGGGCCTGTTCGGGCTGGGGTGGGCTGGTGTGCGTGCCAGTCGTTCCCGGGAACAGCTGTTGCGCACGTTCACCCGGGTCAGCCGGGTGCTGCCTTACCTGCTGGTGGGACACATCGTGACCATGGGCGCGGCGGTCGCGGCCATCCTTGGCTTCGAAGCGCTGGGGCTGTGGCACGCGGGGAGAATGTCCTCCGGCGAATTCAAGCTGATGGGCATCGCGCTGGTGGTGATGCTGGGCTGCCTGTATTCGATCTGGCAGATGGGCAAGCAGCTGCGCGTGATGCTGCACATGTTTGAATCGACGCCAATGCCGGTTCTCGGCCAGGTCGTCACCCCCGAACAAGCGCCGGCGCTGTGGGCCTATGTCCGCGATCTGGCCGATCAGCTCGGCGCCCTGGCGCCTGAACACATCGTGCTGGGCATGACCGAGGGCTTTTACGTCACCTCCAGCGACGTCAATCTGCTGCCCTCGGACACCGCGCTCAAAGGCCGAACCCTGCACGTGCCGATGCTGTACCTGGGGTTGCTCGACCGTGCGGAAACCAGCGCGGTGATCGGTCACGAGCTGGCGCACTTCGCGGGCGCCGATACCGAGTACAGCCAGCGCTTCCTGCCGATCTACGATGGCATCGGCCGCAGCCTGGGCGTGATCGGCGAAACCATGCAGCAAAGCGACCTGCTGCAACGCTCGATCTTGCGCCCGGCCTTCATGCTCGGCATCTACTTCATGGAGCGTTTCGATCATGCGGTGAACCACTGGAGCCGCGTGCGGGAACTGGCCGCGGACGCCGCGGGCGCCCGGTTGGCGGGAAATATCGCCGCGGCGTCGGCCTTGCTGCGCATCTCCGCCATCGACCCGCTGCTGCAAGAGTGCGTGGGCACCCATGTCGGTCATGCTACCAACCCCACGGAACACGCCCTGACCCGCGACCTGCCGACCAGCGTGTTGCATGAGCTGGCGGCCCAGCCGCTGACCTTGCCCGAGGAAGAGCTGGCAACTCGCTTGCCGCACCCGACGGACACTCACCCGTCCAACGGTGAGCGCGTGGCATCATTGCAGGTGTCACTCGATGAAGCCGTGAGCCGCGGCACCCGCCCCATAGTCGCAGCACAGGCCTGCGCCGCGATGGATCAGTATTTTGCCGACCCCCAGGCCTTGCGCCGCCGCGTCACCGAGGACTTCCTCAATCACTACGTGACGCAGGATGTGGCACTGGTCGAGGAGTTGCGTACCCATGCCAGCCAGGCTACCGAGGAGGTGCGGCTGCACGAAGGTGCGCGCGTTCGCGGCTGGATCAGCCTGGTGTTTTTCGGCGCGCTGATGGTGGTGGGCCTTGGCTTGCTGGTGTGGTCGCTTCTGTTCCCCGAAGCGGCAGGCAGCAAGAAGGGCGTGTTGCTGGCAGCGGGCGGCGTGCTCACCGTCATGATGGCCTGCATGCTGCCGATGTCTTTGCGCCTGCTCATGCGGGCGGACAAGACCGCACTGCTGCTCACCCCCGAGCACTTCGTGTTCGCCAACCTCAAGGCGCCACTGCCCATTCAACACGTCGCGGATTTCGGCCTGCGGGTGGGGCAGGGTGTGCATTTGAATCTGCTGCTCGAAGACGACGCGCCCATGCCTGAGCAGAGTTCACGCTCGTTCTTTGCCCCTGATGTGAAGCTCGACAAGAAAAAACGCTGGGTACAGTTGCAACTGATGCAGTTCTGCCGCGACGACAGGAAACTCAAGGAGAAGGAGCTGGCGGAGCTGATTGGTACGTACCTGAACGCGGGGACTGCGCGGCATTTGTTGCAGCAGCGATTTGAGCAGGCGTAGGGGAGGGGGATTGCGCTGGCAGTGCATTGAGCAAGTGGCGTCCTATTTTTCAACAGCTGCAACGCTGACGGCGCCACTGTGTAAATCGACCGAGTGGCCGAGGCTGCTGGCAGCACTACGTGCGAGGTAGGCTCTCCGGCGGGAGCCCGTTTGGCGGCTGGATTTTCAGGCCTTGTGCTATCTGCTCTGCGATCCATGAGGCAATCGCCAGTGCTTTAGCCAGCTCAGGATCTTCGCCGTCGAATTCCTTTTCCGCCCAGGCGCCAATAGTCAACTGGTGCAATCTTGCTTTGTCTGTTTCGACACCGAGCAACACGTTTTTTGATGAACTCGAGTTGAATTAGACAGCTTGAGTAAGTCTGGAAAGCCGGGCAGCCGTTGTGTCTCTGGGTGGTGATCTCTATCGCGTTGTCGATGTAGTCGATGTAGTCGATGGCGGTTATCGGCATTTTCAAAATAGGATTCCTTTCGACTTGATTGGTTTAGCGTTTGTATTGACGCCTGTCAGCACTGAGCGGTCTTGGGATATTGGAGGGCGCCAAGTTGTTTGAGTCGTCCAGAAAATTCCGCTCTAAAGATCGGCTGACTCATTCAGGTAGCTGGATTTTCAGGCCTCGTGCTGACTGAATCGCCAGGTAATACACATCCGAAAGCACTCGAGCGAGCTCAGGATCATTTTCTTGAAACTCCTTTGAGGCAATCGCTCCTATGCTAAGTCGATGAAGCTTGGATTTGTCTGTTTCGGAACCGTCAAACACAGCTTTCACATACCTTAATTGTGCAAGCACTAACTCATAGATTGTAAATTGTGGGCACCTATTGCGCCTGGACGTTGTGACAGCTATCGCCCGCTCGACGAACCCCAAAGGCGTTGTCGGCCTCATAGCTTCGTTGGATTCTGTGCTCATTCAGGCCTCGATCCGCTGTTCTTGTTTGTTTCCATCTGTGCCTTGAGCCGACGCAGTGTTGGCGATTCTCCGCCTGTCAGTTCGATTTTAAACTCCGCAAACGCATGCTCGAGCTCGGGGTACTGCTGAAGCCCGTTTTCGGTGAACAAATGGCGCCCTGGAATATCTCGCCACTCCATTGGGGTCAGGATCTGGCCACGTTCTGCCAGGGTCAATAGCGGCTCCAACTCCTCAGGCAATTGCGCCGCTGCAGGATTTGTTGATTTCAGCGCGTCAATGGCTGCACGTAACTGCAACGCTTTTTCTTTAAGTGCTTCGGTGTTCATACGGCGCCTAATAAGGCTTCTCCGATTGTTGTATTATTGTTTTCTGCGTGGGGTTTGTCCTTCCGTCCACCTGTATGCACACTTCCTGGTTGCCGATCATTTTACAAGGCCAGTTGTCATTGATGTAGCGAGTAGGCTTAAAACACGCATTCTTGTCGTTCACCCAGAATAGTTGCCATGCCGATCCTGAAATCAGGAGTTTTGGGCATGGGGTATAGTCCCTGTAGAGAAGGATTGCAGTCGTCAGGATTGCAACTGTGGGGACAATGTAAATTAAGGTCTTGATGGATAGGTAGATCATCAGCTCTTGGAGTCGATATAGAAAAGATTTTCTGGGAGGGTCGAATTTTTTTCCAGTCCAAGCAGCAATGCACGCAGCTACAAACGTTACCACTGTTATTGGTGGTGCCATCAGAAGGCAGAACGCTAAATAGGGTGTTTCTATAATAGGTGCGTTTCGGTGAAGACGTCCATATAAGGGGAGTATGTATTCCCAAAGCACGTATGCGGTAAAAATTCCTAGGGCCACAGCAGATAAAATAACTAGTAGCGCGATAAGTCTGAGTTTTAAGAGTGGAATGGTGGATTCTGGCGTAGGTTCTTTATTATTCATTGACGGCCTGGTTTAATTTGGCTCATCACGTGCTATGGTAACTGTTTTCACCTTCCGTCAACCTGTATGCACACTTCCTGATTGCCGATCATTTTGCAAGGCCAGTGATCATTGATATACCGAGTAGGCTTGAAGCACGCGTTTTTGTCATTGACCCAAAATAATTGCCATGCAGAGCCTGATATCAGTAGTTTTGGGCAGGGGGTGTAGTCTCGGTACAGCAACGTGATCGTGGTCAGGATCATAATCGTTGGTACAACATAAATTATTGTCTTGACGGAGAGGTACATCATCAGCGTTTGGAATCTATGAAGAATGGAATTATTTGGTGGGTCAAATTTTTTTCCAGTCCACGTGGCAATGGAGGCTCCTATAATGCCGAGCAGAACGGCAGGCGGCGCCATAAGCAGGCAAAACGCTAAATATGGAGTTTCTACAACGGGGGCGCTCCGGTAAATGCGCCCGTAGAGTGGTAACACATGTTCCCAAAGCCAATACAGCGAAAAGGCCCCAGTCAGGATCATGAAAAAAACAAATGCCAGAGCGCTGAGTCTAAAGGCTAAAGGAGACATTGCAACTACAGGCACGCCTGAATCGTTATTCATGGGTAACCTAAAATTTAGGAAGCTTGAAGCTTGAAAGATTGGGTAGTTCTGGAAGTTTTGGCCAGCTGGGTAACGGAAGATCCCCGGGATGAACTTTTCGGAGGATCCAGGACTTTGTCTCATCGTATACCTCGTCAATGAGCTCTTGCATGATGCTGGCGGCGACTTTCTCAGTGTAAATCTGTAAATCTTTAGCGCTAATTCTCGTTGCTTGCTCATGAAGCAGGCTTATATTTTCCACAGCATAGCGCATTCCGGATTTTACACTGTTTTTAATTCCATAGCTATTGTCCAGTGCATTCAGGCCAATGCCTATGCCGAATACAACAACTGCACCAATTATGGCCGGAAATGCGGCGGCAGTAATAATAGTTCCTGCCACCAATGCAATTGCATATCCAATCGCAGACGCAATGCCAGCTTTGATTAACTCAACACCGACACCCGCGAACAGATCTGAGAGCACCGCCTCATCGTTGAATACCCATTCCAACGCCTCTATACCAACCCCTACGAGACAAGAGATTTTAAAGCCTGTTACTGAGGATCCACGAATACCATATTTGCCAATGCCGACTTCAACTAATTGAGCATTTCGAATCGCATAACGAGTTCCCTTCAATCGCTGCCGCAACCCCGGGTAACCGGTCAGAATTACATATTGCTTCCCGTTTTTAATCGAGATTCGAATTTTGGTTCCTAGCCCCCCAATATCACTGAGCAAGCGGCTGATGTTATACGCATCATAGGCGCCTAACGCAGATGGCACTCCCCAGTTAGTGTTGACGAACGGATGTACGGTGGCATTGTAAATGGATTGAGCGCTGCCGCTGAGACCATCCAGCATGCCCGGCTGCGTTCTGGAGCAGATTTGTGGTGGCTGTGTACCAAGACCGGAAGAGGCATTGCGTTCGGCCACTATGGCGTTCGCATCGTCCATGCTCAAGACGACCATTTCGCGTTGGTTAGCGTCCATGTCCCGGTCCAACTGATTGAGTTGAGTATCACTCAAGCTCATGGCGAACTCCCTGTATGCATGTCTGCTCGCCTTGCGTGGCAAGCGCCCGTGCAGCAGGGTGCACTGAGTACAAAATAAAATCAAACAGGCGAAGTGCCATCACGCCAGGGTGTATCGTTACCTTGACAAAGAACTTTCAAGAGGTTTCCATCGCGGGCTTCAGGCTAAATTTTGCAGGATGCAACGAATGATATCGGACCTCATCGGACAGATTACTGCCCAGAACAAGCGGCTCATCACATTCGACTCCCCGTTGCCGCCCGAGCAGGAGCTCATCCTGGAAAGCTTTGGCGGTGAGGAGGGGCTTTCGATTCTGTTCGAATACGAATTACAGCTCTTGTCCACCGACGCAACAATAGAACTTAAAAAGTTAATCGGCAAGAAAGTTTCCATGGAAATTACCTTGGCCGATGGTGGTACCAAAATAATTAGCGGACATTGTTCGCATTTTAATCATGTCGGGGCTAATGGTGGCGTGGCCAACTACGTGGCCAAAGTTGTGCCTTGGTTGTGGATATTGAGCAGGCGTCGCGATTCACGTGTTTTTCAAGACAAAACGGTTGAGGAAATCATCACGGAGGTATTTGCCTATTATCTCAGTCTGGCGAATCATGAGTTTAGGCTGAATCGCACATTAAAGCCTATCAGTTACTGTACTCAGTATCAGGAATCAGACCTGAATTTTGTGCTTAGGCTAATGCAGCAGGAAGGCTTGTTTTTCAATTTTGAGCACAGTAAAGATGGCCATCGATTGGTCATTTTTGACGATAGTCTCAATTTCGGCCCTCTGCCGGACCAACCGTCCATCCGCTTTCACACGGCCTCCGTTACTGAAGAATTTGACTCCATTACCGAATGGTCATCTCAGCGTACTTTTCATTCTACGCGGCTGTCATTGAAATCGTTTGATTACAAACAGCCCAGATTCTCTAATCAGGTCCAACTCGAAACCATTGCCAAGCAAGGTGACGTGGGTCAGTACGAAGTTTTTGAGTACGAAGGCCTGTACGGTTATTCGGATCCACAGCATGGTGAGCAAATTGCACGCAATCGCCTCGAGGCGATGGAAGTACAAGGGAAAACGTTCCAAGGTAAAAGTAACTGTCGTGCGATGCAGCCGGGATACTACTTTGAGTTGACCCAGCATTACGATCATGACACCGGAACCGTGGATGATCGACAGTTTCTACTGTTGAACGTCAAGCACTTCGGGCGTAACAACTATTCTGGCGGTGGAGAAGCGTTCTACCAAAACCAGTTCATTTGTATACGCCGCAAAATCCCATTCAAGCCGCCACTGAGCACGCCGAGAGCTTTGATCAGTGGCCCCCAAACCGCCATCATCGTTGGTCCTCCGGGCGAGGAGATCTACACCGACGAACTCGGCCGCGTAAAAGTGCAATTCCACTGGGACCGCTACGGCGAGTTCAACGACAAAAGCTCCTGTTGGGTCCGCGTCGCCCAGTCCGGTGCCAGCGGTGGCTTTGGCAGCATCCTCATTCCGCGCGTTGGCGATGAAGTGGTGGTGGTGTTCCTCGACGGCAACCCCGACCGCCCGCTGATCATGGGCAGCCTCTACAACAGCCAGAACATGCCGCCGTGGTCGTTGCCGGCGAACAAGACGCAGAGCGGGTTTTTGACGCGGTCGATGAAGGGCGATGGCGGCACGGCGAACTTTTTCCGCTTTGAAGACAAGGCCGGCGCCGAGCAGGTTATCGTGCATGCCGAACGCAACATGGACACCGAGATCGAGGTCGACGAGATCCATAGCGTTGGCAGCAATCGCACGATCACAGTGGGTGGCACGCACACTGAAACGATCAAGAAAGACACGGTGATGAATGTCCAGGAAGGCTCGCTGACGATTCAGGTCGACAACCAGTTCATTCAGGTCAATGCCAAGCAGCACATCATTCTTCAAGTGGGGGATAGCAGCATCACGCTCACCCCGGACGGCATCGAGATCAAAGGCAAGGCGATCACCACGACCAGCACGGGTACCACTCAAATCACGGGCTCCGAGGTTCGGGTCAATGACTAGGGAAACATGTCCATGACCAGAACCAGTATCTACGACCGTATTTCCGCGAAGCGCATAGCGCAGGAGGAAGCTGCGCGTCTTGCGCAGCAGGATGCGCCGATCATTGAGCGAGAGCCCGAACCGGAACCTGTGCCTGTCGTTGCCTTGCAAGACACGCCCAGCAGCTTCAGCTTCGGTGGTTTCAATCTGGCTTTTCCTGCGGGTTTTAATTTCCGCGATATCCAGACCACCCTGGAGCATGAAGGCGAGTCCGTCATCTTGGCGATCAAGCGCCGAGATGTGCAGCAGGGTCAGGTTTTGCAGGATCTTTTCGAGACCTCGATACAAACCTTTCGCACGCTTTATCCGGATTTGCGCATCATCCGTCAGCGCGATTGCAGCGTGGCCGGTAGTGCGGCGAAGTGTGTGGATTTCCATTTCAAGATCGGCCACGCCGATCGCCACGCACGCCTGGTGGGCGCCATTGTGCCTGTTGCCGGACATGACGAAGTGCAATGGCTGAGCATTTCCTGCGAGATTGATCCGAGCAAACCTGTACTCAGCCTCTGGCTGGTGGATTTCGACAGCATGCTCGACCGCCTTGCACTTCGCTGAACGCTAATTTTTTTAATGATTTCAGGAATTTACATCAAATGGATTATGAGTTGCAGGAAGGCAGCATCGCGTTGCCGCAGGGTTTCCAGGACCGCACGGTCAATATGTTTGTGCTGGGGGCGAGCATTCCTGCGCCGTTGAGCATCACCATCTCCAGAGACATGCTACTACCGGCCGAGGCGCTCAAAGCCTACGTAGACCGGCAGGTAAAAATGCTTGCCTCCAAGTTGCGTGGCTATACCTTGCTAGGCAAAAAGGCGGTCGAGCTTTCGAGTTCGGCACCGATCGAAGGCATCCAGATCGATGCGTATTACATGACTGATGGTCGCCCGTTCTATCAACGCCAGGCGGCGTTTCTGATCGAGCCAGGACGCGCCATTATTTTCTCCACCACGGCCCAGGCGGACTTCAGTAGCGAGCAGAACCAGAACTGGGCTGACCTGCTGGCTAGCTTCCAGCCGCGCCAGCCCGGCGTAACCAAGACCGACTCCAGCGAACAGGAGTAACGGTCATGTTTGAAGCCGCAAGGTTTGGCGATGAAATCGACCACACCAGTGCCCTGGGCGGGTTTCTGATTGGTGCCGCGCTCGGGATTGCTCTGATTGCCACGGTCGCTATCGCGACGTTCACCTGTGGGTTTGGGGTGGCTTTGTTGGCGGGTCTTGCGGCAGGCGTAGGAGGTAGCCTGCTCACCGCCGCAGGGGAGGCGATAGGGAGTAGTTTTTCCTCGCCCTCCGGGACCATCGTCATCGCTTCGGCGAATGTATTCATCAATAGCCGCAAGGCTGCCCATGTCGAAAAAAGCATTGGCGCCTGCGACAAGCATCCCGGTCCGGTACAAGTCGCAGAAGGCTCGACCAACGTCTTCATCAATGGCACTGCGGCAGCGCGCAAGGGCGACAAGATCACCTGCGGTGCAAAGATATCCAGCGGTTCGGACAACGTGTTCATCGGCGGAGGCACCCATCGTTACCTGCCAGTAGACGACGAGATTCCCGGCTGGCTACGAACTACGGTGGATATCCTGATGGCGGTCGCTGGCGCAGCCGGCGGTATCGCCCAACTGATCAAGGCGGGCACCCAGGCCGGCATGAAAGCCGTTATGCCCTGCGTGTTGAAATTCACCGCCGGGTTCGTGGCCGGTGAAGTGGCCAGCCGCTACGTCGTCGGGCCAGCCATCGAGCGCGCGGTCGGTGGCCTGGTGGGCAACCCCGTCGATGCCACCACCGGGCGCAAGGTCATCCCCGACGAAACCGACTTCAGCCTCCCGGGCCTGATGCCCATCGACTGGTCACGCTTCTATGCCAGCGACTTGAGCGTCGACAGCGTGCTCGGCAAGGGCTGGGTCTTGCCGTGGGAACAAAGCCTGCGTCGCAGTGGCCGCTTCGTCTACCTGACCGACAATCAGGGCCGCATCGTGCCGTTCGTGGACCTGCAGCCGGGCCAACGCATCTACAACCCGCACGAACAGGTCTATCTGGTTTGCACCGAAGGCGGACATTACCTGCTGCAAACCCTCGACAACATCTTCTTCTATTTCGGCGAAGTGCCGGACGACAACGCCCCTGTGCCGCTGCAGCGCATCGAAAACGGCCTGGGCCATTTCCTGCATTTCACCCGCACGGTCGAAGGCACCCTGACCGACATCAGCGCCACCGGCGGTATTCGGGTTCACCTGCATTACGACAATCCACTGGGTCGCCTGACCGATGTCAAACGCGTCGTCGACAACCAGGCCGTCGAAACCCTGGTGCAGTATCGCTACGACGATAACGGCCAGCTCATCGAAGTGATCAATCGCAACAGCGATTCGGTCCGCCGCTTCAGCTACACCGATGGCGTCATGGCCAGTCACAGCAACGCTCTGGGGCTGACTTGCCATTACCGCTGGGAAATCCTCGGTGACCAGCCCCGCGTAGTGGAACACCGGGCCAGCGATGGCGAACATTTCCATTTCCGCTACGACATAAAAGCGCGCACCACCTGGATCACCGATGTGCTCGGGCGCGAAGCCGAGATTTACTACAACGGCGATCATCGTGTCATTGCCAGTCGCGACTTCGGTGGCGAGCGCTACGTCATCGACATCGACGACACTGGCAACATGACCGGCCTTACGCTGCCCGACGGCAATGCCGTCAAGCTCAAGTACGACGAATACGCCCGACTGGTCGAAGAAACCGACCCGCTGGGCCGCAAGATCAACTACCAGTATCACCACCTGACGACCCTGGTCACCCAGGTCGATTACCCCGACGGCAGCACCTGGAAAGCCCGCTACGACGCCAAGGGCAACCTCATCGCCGAAGTCGACGCGCTGGGCAACAAGACCGAATACCTCAACAGCGACGACGGTCTGCCGCACACCATCATCGACGCCACGCACAAATCCAAATACCTGTGGTGGAACACCCTGGCCCAGGTCGAGCGCTTTCAGGACTGCTCGGGTAAAAACACCCATTACCGCTTCGACGATCGCCACCACCTGATCGCCGTCACCGATGCCCTGAACCAGACCACCACCCTGGAACGCAAACCCGACGGCGAAGTGCTGCACATCCAGCACCCGGACGGCAGCGCCGAATCCTTCACCTACAACGCCCTCGGCCAGGTCCTGACGCACACCGACGGGAAAGGCCAGACCACGCGCCTGCTGCGCACCGCCCGCGGCCTGCCAAGCAGTCGCCAGGACGCCGAGGGCCAGCGCATCCGCTACGAATACGACCAGGCCATTCGCCTGACCGCGCTGGTCAATGAAAACAATGCGGCTTACCAGTTTGCCTACGACGCTTCCGACCGCCTGGTTGAAGAAAAACGCATCGACAACCTGACCCGACAGTTCAGCTACAACCTCGGCGGGCACCTGACGCGAGTTGATGAAATCGGCTACGGCGAACGCGGCGAACGTCCACAGCGCCATACCGAATTCGAACGCGACCCAATCGGCCGACTGCTGGCCAAACTCAACGCCGATGCGCGGCAGGATTACACCTACGACGACGGCGATCGCTTGCTGTCCATCGAGCGCCTGCCCACCGCCAACGGTAAAAAGCTTGGCGTCAGCGAAGAGCGACTCGATTTCGCCTACGACCTGCTGGGCCGCCTGATCAATGAGACCACGCCGCAAGGCGCTCTGTCCTACGACTACGACCCGCTGAGCAACCTGACCACGCTGACCCTTCCCAGCGGCCAACAGCTGAACCACCTGTACTATGGCAGTGGCCACCTGCACCAGCTCAACCTCGACGGCCAGCTGATCAGCGACATGGAACGCGACGACCTACACCGCGAAGTCCTGCGCACCCAGGGCACTCTCACCAGCTGCTTCGGCTACGACGCCATGGGCCGCAAGGCCTGGCAGTTCGCCTCGACCCTGCCGGCGGAAAAACTCTCGCAGATCCACAACCCCGGCATACAGCCCGGCCTGCTGGTCGAGCACGCCTACAACCCGATCCACCGCCGTCACCAGTACGACCCGGCCGGCGAACTGACCCGCACCCTCGACAAGCTGCGCGGCGAGATCAAGTACGACTATGAAGCCAATGGTCAACTGCACAGCCGCGACACCGGCAAGCTGGTGGACAGCGAAGAATTCCGCTACGACGCGGCGGCGAACCGGCTGAACTTCAACACCAGCCAGTTTGATCATGTGAAGGACAACCGGATCAAGCAGTGGCGGGATCAGGAATATGCCTACGATGCGTGGGGCAACCTGATTGAAAAGCGCAGTGGTTTGAGCCGGCTGCAGACGTTCAGTTATGACGGTGAGAATCGGCTGGTCAAGGCCGAGACCTTGGTGAATGGCAAGCTGGAAAGCAGCGGTGCCTATCGTTATGACAGCCTGGGACGGCGGGTGGCCAAGGTGTCAGCGGTCAACGGGGTTGTCGAACAGAAGCATTTCCTGTGGCAAGGCTTGCGCCTGTTGCGCGAGGAAACGCCGGGGCAGAGCAGCCTCTACCTCTACGAGCCGGGCAGTTATGCACCGTTGGCACGGGTGGACCAGACTGAAGGTGGGGAGCAGAAGCTCTACTACTTTCATACCGACCAGATTGGTACGCCGCTGGAGATGACGGATCGGGAGGGGCGGATTGTTTGGCAGGCGACGTACAAGGCGTGGGGCTCGGTGGAAAAGCTTCAGATCGATGAAGTCGAACAGAACCTGCGGTTTCAGGGGCAGTATTTCGACGACGAGACGGGGCTGCACTACAATACGTTTCGGTATTACGATCCGGAGGTGGGGCGGTTTATTACGCAGGATCCGGTAGGATTGAGAGGGAGTTTTAATCTTTACTCGTATGCTACGAATTCTCTTGCCTATATCGATCCCCTGGGTTTAAGTGCTTGTTCTGCTGTCGGTCCGCCTCGGGCCCATCAATATGCAGGTGTTAAAGATGCCTCTGCCTACTTGAAAAGCAAAGGTGTTCCACGAACGTTTAGAAAGCAAGTTTTAGAGTCTTTTGAGAGGGAGACTATTAAAGTTAGACCTGCATCGGCCAATGAATATGGGCTGAGATATTTCGACGGCGTTAACGCTAAGGCAGAAGGACGCTATTTGTTTGAGGCTTTTCCTGCGACTAGACAAAGCTTGGCTGTAAAGACGGAGTGGAACCAAATGACTAAAATCGCTCAGTTCAAAGTTTCCCCAGGAGCGACAATCATAGAGGGAAGGGCATCTGCTCAAGGTGTAGGATTACCAGGTGGGCAAGTGCAGAAATACATCACTGACTTATCGGATTTGTTGGCGCCATGAAAAATCGAAATAAAGCAATTGAGAAAATCGAGCGAGCTGTTAAAGGTATCGAAGACGCGATACACCAGAGAAGGCAAGACGTCTTAGCTGTAACAACTATAGAGCAGCTTACTAAATTTAAAGAATGCTTCCTGCATATTTTGAAATCGATTTCATTGGGAGATATTCCAGAAAAAAATAATCGCGACTTGGGTATTTCGAGAGTGGTTGTGGATCAGTGGCCATTTGATCTTGATCTAGGGTTGTTTATTGTTGAGGCGGAGCAGGCTTACAAAAGCCTATAAGAATTTTACTAAATAAAATTTATAAGAAAAATGTCCGTAGCGCAGAGGCGAGAGGTATTAGTGGAAAAATCGCCGTCACCAGTACGACCCGGCCGGCGAACTGACCCGCACCCTCGACAAGCTGCGCGGCGAGATCAAGTACGACTATGAAGCCAATGGTCAGACGCCATTAGCCCAGAAGTGCCAGCCTGGCTTGAGCGGGCGGTATTGGTGGTGGGTTTAGCTAGTGCGTTTGTGCTGGCCAGTCCGGTCATTGTAGTTGCCGGGCTTGTAGGCGGTGTTGCAGGTGGTCTCGGAGGTAATTGGGCTGGCGGCAAGCTGTATGGTGAAGGCTCTGATGAGCAGAAGTTGATGGCGTTTGGTGGTGCGTTGCTTGGGGGCGGACTGGGGGCGAAGGGCGGTAAATGGTTTGATGCGCGGTATGAGATTAAGGTTCAGGGGGTGGGGTCGAATCTTGGAAATGTGAAGATTGTTCCGAAAGGTGCGACTAGAGTTGCTAATATTGCCGAATCAGAGGGTGCATTAGGCCGTGCGTCTCAAGCCAAAGCAGAACTACCGCAGGGTAAAAAATATAAGGTAAAGACTGTATCCTCTAATGATAAAAAAACTCTAAGCGGCTGGGGTAACAAGAAGCCGCAAGGGTATGAAAAGGTTTCTGCAGAACAAGTAAAAGCTAAATCCGTAGAAATTGGCCATGAGGTTAAATCTCATCCATGTGATAGAGACTATGAAGGCCAGTATTTTTCGTCTCATGCAGAAAAGCAAATGTCTCTAGCGAGCCCGGATCATCCGGTAGGAGATACGAGTACGAAGCCAACGGCCAACTGCACAGCCGCGATACCGGCAAGTTGGTGGGCAGTGAGGAGTTCAGGTACGACGCGGCGGCGAACCGGTTGAACTTCAACACCAGTCAGTTCGATCACGTCAAAGACAACCGGATTAACCAGTGGCGCGATCAGGAGTACAGTTACGACCCATGGGGCAACTTGATCGAGAAACGCGTTGGTCTGACTACCCTGCACACCTTTAGCTACGACTGTGAAAACCGCCTCGTCAAAGCGGAGACACTGGTTAACAGCAAGCTCGAAAGTATTGGCACGTATCGCTATGACAGCCTCGGTCGACGGGTAGGCAAGACCTCAATCGTTAGCGGCAATACCCAGCACAAAATCTTCCTCTGGCAAGGCCTGCGCATGCTGCGCGAGGAAGCGCCTGGGCAGAGCAGCCTGTACATCTACGAGCCCGGCAGCTATGCGCCGTTGGCCCGCGTTGATCAAAGCGAAGGCGAGGAGCACAAGCTCTACTACTTCCACACCGACGACCAGATCGGCACACCGCTGGAAATGACCGACGTCGAGGGCCAGATCGTTTGGCAGGCGACGTAAAAGGCGTGGGGTTCCATCGAAACGCTGGCGGTGAACGAGGTTGAGCAGAACCTGAGGTTTCAGGGGCAGTATTTCGACGACGAAACGGGGCTGCACTACAATACTTTTCGGTATTACGATCCGCAGGTTGGGCGGTTTATTACGCAGGATCCGATTGGGTTGGCGGGTGGGGATAATCTTTATAGGTACGCACCAAGCTCCATTGGGTGGATTGATCCATTAGGACTCTCTTGTGGCTCTGACGCTAAGGTGCTAAAGGGAATCTGGGCCAAAGCCCTGTCGGAGGTGGGCAGTACGATGCTCATCACATTATTATGTCTAACTCGAAAGATCCTAGAATGATAGCTCTTCGCGACAAGATGAAAGAGCTTGATATCGATATTAATGACAAGCGTAACGGAATCTGGTTGCCTAATACTGAGGCGGCGAGAGTCCCTGGCACGACTGCAACACCCCATAAGGGAGCTGGCGTGCATAGTAATGTGTATAAGCAACATGTGTTTGATACGTTGTCGGAGCAAAACACAAGAAGTGATTTCTGGAGTAGTTTGGGGGATATCAAGAAATCTTTGGCTGAAGGCACTAATTTTAAGGTGTTGTGATTATGGAATATTCCGATCTGAAAGATATAAAAAATGAACTGCTACAAAAAATCCAAGATGAAGACTTTCTAAACAGTTTTATGAATGAGCTTCAGTCTGACCAAATATTATGGGTTAGCGGGCCTTCATTTACTATTGTGCCGCTTGAGCTTGAAATGTCAGGAGTTAAGCCGGCCAAGATTTCAAGTAAAGAGCCGAAAAATAAAAAAAATGTAACTAAGAACTATTTGTTAGATGGCAGAATAATAAAGATTGAAAGCTATAATTCGAATGCTACTTTGCATGAGGTCGAACTGTTTAGGTTTTCTGCGGAGAGAATTTATTCTCTCCGCAGAAACAAACATGATGAAATAGTTTGGCTAAAAGCTATTGAATTGGTCGGGAATGAGGTGTTACGGGCCTGTCGTGTTGATGCTGATATGGAGTATTGGGCGTATAGATACAGGTGGAGTGCCAGCAAAGTACGTGACATTATTACATTGGCAAGTAATAGCGTGGCAGGTGTGGTGATAAAAGTTGAGTATGATTTCGATGGTTCAGTAGATAGGCTTTTTTTTACGGTGGAAGGGAAGGACGTCGATATATACCCTTAAGGATGCGCTAAAGTCACTGACGATCAGGATCGCACCATCCCGTTTACGAACGTGTGAACGTATTTTTATCTGGTGAATAACGAGAGCTTAACTATAACTCAGGATGATAAATACAAAGTCTTATGGTAAGCGCCGAGAGTGATATTGTAAGAGAAATAGTAACATCTGAGGCGTATCAACAAGTTGTTGCCGATCTTATATCGGAAATTAAGATTTCCGTTGAAGCTGATTATGAAGATGTTTTAGTTAGACTAGATGCTGCCAAAACTCAAAGGGCCGGCCTTGATGAGGCGCCCGACATTCATGGCCAGCACTGTCGTTCGATCGCTAAGGGCCGTTCATTTCACTGATATTGCCAGGAGTTCATCATGAGTTTTTCATTGGCTGTCCAGGAGTTCCGCAACGCCTTGCCCGGCACTGACGCGTTCAAACGCGGTGGCATATGCCGGGAGTCGGGGGCTGGTTTGAACTGAGCAGGACGGCTAGCCTGTCAGGCGGTTCAGCAACCCCTGTGGGAGCGGGCTTGCTCGCGAAGGCGTCGTGTCAGTCGACATCGATGTTGAATGATTGACCGCATTCGCGAGCAAGCCCGCTCCCACAGGGATGTGATTGAGGCCGGGTTTTGCGTCGAGACTTTCTAGCGCGAAATGATCCCGTGATCGATCGCGTACTTGACCAGCGCCGCCGGTTTATCAATGTTGAGTTTGCGCCGGATGCTCAGGCGATGGGTTTCCACGGTGCGCACACTGATATCCAGTTCCCGGGCCATTTCCTTGTTGTTCAGGCCTTGGGCCATTTTGTACAGCACCTGGCTCTCACGAGGCGTCAGTTCGTTGTCGGTGCTTTTGTCTGCAATCAGCCGCTGGGCGATTTCGGCGCTGTAGAAGGTGCCGCCACTGGCGATGGCTTCGATTGCCGCGATGATTTCCCGGGACGGCGAGTTCTTCAGCACATAACCGCTGGCCCCGGCGCGCACGGACTCGCTCACGTATTCATTATTGTCGTACATGCTCAGCACCAGCACCTTGAGCGCCGGGTACTGGCTGCGCAGCACCCGGGTCAGTTCCAGCCCGTTCATGTCCTTGAGGCTGATGTCGACCAGCAACAGGTCCGGCTGGCAGCGGCCGACCATTTCAATTGCGTCCGCGCCGTTCTCGGCTTCGCCCACCACTTCCAGAGGTGCCATGACCGCCAGCAGCGCTTTGATCCCGTCGCGGACCAGGGAGTGATCGTCGACCAGGGCGACGCGGATCGGGTAGGGCAGGTTCATTGCAGGCATTCACTCTTGTAGTGGGGGACGACTCAGCTTTGTGTGCCGGGCATTTTCATCGGCAGCAGGACGTCCAGTTCACTTCTTCCCGGCATCGAGGTCAGGGCGAATTGGCCACCGAAATGTTCGACACGTTCGCGGATATTACGCAGGCCGATGCCGGCGTGGCGACGTTCGACCTCGGCGACGTTGAAGCCGATACCGTCATCGACCACTGTCAGGCGTACGCAGCCTTCAGCGCCGTGCAGAGTAATGGAAACGTTGCTCGCGCGGGCGTGACGTTCGATATTGGTCAGGCCTTCCTGGACGATGCGAAACAGCGAGACCGCGGCGCCGTCGACCAGGTCGCAGGCGAATTCATTGTCGTCGTAGGTCACCACCAGGCCGCTGCGTTGCTCGAATTCGGCGGCCAGTTGGCCGATTGCTGCCGGCAGGCCCAGGGTGTCGAGCAAGGATGAGCGCAGGTCGTGGGACAGGCTGCGAACTTCGCCGATCGCATCCCCCAGGCGTTGCGTGGCTTCTCTTAGAATGCCCAGGCCCTTGTCTTGTCCCTGGCCATTCTCCAACACATGGCTGGCCAGTTCGAACTGGAACTTGATGGAGACCAGGACCTGGCTGATGCCGTCGTGCAGTTCACGGGACACCCGGGATCGCTCTTCTTCCTGCAGGCTGACGATGCGCTGGGTCAGGCGCTGCAGCTTTTTGTCGGCCAGCCGGTGTTCGCTGACGTTCAGCGTCATACCGCTGGCGAACACCAACAGCACCGCCACCAGGGCCACGGCGGCAATCGCCAGCATGGTCTTGCGGATGCCCATGGCCACTTCGTCGCGGGCCTGCTGGGTGGCGCGTTCGACGTCCTCCAGGTAGATGCCGGTGCCAAGCATCCAGCCCCAGCGATCCAGCATCACCACGTAGGCGAGCTTGTCGGTGACCTGGCCGGAGGAGGGTTTGTTCCAGGCGTAGCGCTGGAAGCCTTCGCCGGATTGCGCAGTGGTGAGCAAGGCCTGGATCACCGGCAGGCCGTGGGGGTCTTTCATGTCCCACAAGTCTTTGCCGACCAGATCCGACTGGCGCGCGTGCATCAGGCTGCGACCCTCGCGGTCGTAGACGAAGAAATAGCCGTTGACGCCGAAGCTGAGCTTGCGCAGTTCTTCCAGCACTTGTTGTTGGGCGCGTGCGTCACCGTGGCCGTCGTCGTACAGCGGGTCGATCAGGCTCTGCGCCATTTCGACGTAGTTTTTCAGTTCGGCGCGCTTGCTGGCCAGAATGCTGTCTTCGATCAGTTGCGCCTGTTGATCGCCCAGTTGACGGTTCAGGGAGATGACCAGGGCGCAGATGACGGCGATCGCCAGTACCAGCGGCAGGATGCCGAGCGCGACGATTTTGTGTTTGAGCTGCATCTGGGCTCCTGACCGGGCCGAAGGCGATGGCCCGGCATCATATGCCAAAGATGTGCGCGGCCAGTAGCGGTGGTGGACGGAATGACCTGGTGCGGTGTCCGTCAATTGAAATGCAAAACCCCCTGTGGGAGCGAGCCTGCTCGCGAAAGCGCCCTATCAGGCAACATCGATGTTGAATGTGAGGCCGCATTCGCGAGCAGGCTCGCTCCCACAGGGGTTTTGCGTTTTAACAGACAGACCGGGGTGGTCTACGTAGAACTACGTAGAGGGCGCGTACGTAGTAACGCGGATTTATTTGTGGACGGCATGCGCGGATATTGGGCCAGCTCCGCTCAGCGGACACAATTATAAAAATTACCGCCGCAGTCCACTGGCTGTCGGCAGGAGACCCACTATGCCCCGTCTGGCTAAACACCTCGCCTGGTTTGCCGTGGCTGTCCTGGGAGCGTTCGCGCTGAGTGTCGTGGCCCTGCGCCGCGGCGAAGCCATCAACGCCCTGTGGATCGTCGTCGCAGCAGTTGCCATCTACCTCGTCGCCTACCGCTACTACAGTCTGTTCATCGCCAATAAAGTGATGCAGCTGGACCCCAATCGCGCTACGCCCGCCGTGCTCAACAATGACGGCCTGGACTTCGTGCCGACCAACAAACACGTGCTCTTCGGTCACCACTTTGCGGCCATTGCCGGCGCAGGGCCGCTGGTCGGTCCGGTGCTGGCGGCGCAGATGGGCTATCTGCCCGGCACGCTGTGGCTGATTGCCGGGGTGGTGCTGGCAGGTGCGGTGCAGGACTTCATGGTCCTGTTCCTGTCCACCCGGCGCAATGGCCGTTCCCTGGGTGATATGGTGCGTGAGGAAATGGGCCGCATCCCCGGCACCATCGCCTTGTTCGGCTGCTTCCTGATCATGATCATCATCCTCGCGGTGCTGGCGCTGATCGTGGTCAAGGCCCTGGCCGAAAGCCCATGGGGCATGTTCACGGTGATGGCAACCATCCCGATCGCGATGTTCATGGGCATCTACATGCGCTACATCCGCCCGGGTCGCATCGGTGAAATCTCGGTGATCGGTGTCGCGCTGTTGCTGGGTTCGATCTGGCTGGGCGGGCAGATTGCCGCCGATCCGGTCTGGGCCAAAGCGTTCAGCTTCACCGGCGTGCAGATCACCTGGATGCTGATCGGCTACGGTTTCGTCGCGGCGGTGTTGCCGGTGTGGCTGATCCTGGCCCCCCGTGACTACCTGTCGACCTTCCTCAAGATCGGCACCATCGTCGCCCTGGCGATTGGCATCCTGGTCACCATGCCCGAGCTGAAAATGCCGGCACTGACCCAGTTCATCGACGGCACCGGGCCGGTGTGGAAGGGCGGTCTGTTCCCGTTCCTGTTCATCACCATCGCCTGTGGCGCGGTCTCGGGTTTCCATGCGCTGATCGCTTCGGGCACCACGCCGAAGTTGCTGGCCAGCGAAGGCCATGCCCGTTATATCGGTTACGGCGGCATGCTGATGGAGTCCTTCGTGGCCATCATGGCCATGGTTGCCGCTTCGGTGATCGAGCCGGGCGTGTACTTCGCCATGAACAGCCCGGCAGCGATTGTCGGCTCCGATGCTGTAACGGTGGCGCAGACCGTCAGCAGTTGGGGTTTTGCCATTACCCCGGAAGCCCTGCAAGCCGTGGCCAAGGACATCGGTGAAACCACCATCCTGGCCCGTGCCGGCGGTGCGCCGACCCTGGCGGTCGGTATCGCGCAGATCCTGCACAGTGTCCTGCCGGGTGAAAATACCATGGCGTTCTGGTACCACTTTGCGATCCTGTTCGAAGCGCTGTTCATCCTGACCGCGGTCGACGCCGGTACCCGTGCCGGACGCTTCATGCTGCAGGACTTGCTCGGCTCCTTCGTCCCGGCGCTGAAACGCACCGAATCCTGGACCGCCAACCTGATCGCCACTGCCGGTTGCGTGGCGATGTGGGGTTACCTGCTGTACCAGGGGGTGATCGATCCGCTGGGCGGCATCAATACCTTGTGGCCGCTGTTCGGCATCTCCAACCAGATGCTGGCCGGGATCGCGCTGATGCTGGCGACCGTGGTGCTGATCAAAATGAAGCGCCAGCGCTACGTCTGGGTCACCATGCTGCCAGCGGTGTGGCTGCTGATCTGCACCACCACCGCCGGCTTCATCAAGCTGTTCGACGCGAACCCGGCGATCGGCTTCCTCGCGCTGGCGAAGAAATACAGCGATGCATTGGCCAACGGCCAGGTGCTGGCGCCGGCCAAGAACATCGAGCAGATGCAACATGTGGTCTACAACGCCTACACCAACGCCACGCTGACGGCGCTGTTCCTGTTCGTGGTCTTCAGCATCCTGTTCTTTGCCCTCAAGGTCGGCATCGCCGCCTGGGGTACCAAGGAACGTACGGATAAAGAAGCACCGTTCCAGGCTCTGCCAGATGCTTGATCGAGGATTGCAGCATGTTCAATGACCTGAGTCGCCTCGGTAAATACCTCGGTCAGGCCGCGCGCCTGATGGTCGGCATGCCCGACTACGACAACTACGTCGAGCATATGCAGAACAAACACCCGGACAAGCCGGTGATGAGCTACGAGATATTCTTTCGGGAGCGTCAGGAAGCCCGTTACGGCAGCAAGGGCGGGCCGAAGTGTTGTTGAGTGTTGACAGGGTTCTTTATTGAACTTGTTATAAATATAAAAACCGCAAACGCCGCTCATCCGAGCGGCGTTTTCGTTTGCGCGGCGATAAATCAAGTTCGATTCCAAACATATAGCCGCTCTATATCTCTGCTCATTATCGACATCTTGTTGACGCCAGTTATTTGTGCTGCCGGTTGATTCTAAAAGCGATTGACCCTAGCGCAAAACAGTTGTGCGCGTTATTGAAGTGTCAGCCATAAATAACAGCGAGTTCAGTTAAATCAATCGCTAAGCACATCTGTGCCGCATTGGATAAGGAAGCGACGGAAAACTGACAGTAATAAAAGACAGTCATACCCTCCCTTTAAGTCGGTGATACATCATGATCAAGATCATGGCCTGCTTTTTGATAGGAGCGATAACTGCAGGATGCAACGGCATCGTTAAGCCCGACCTTTCGGGCGCTACTAGCGATTCATACTTTCTGGTTTTCTCGGGCTTCCCTTTGCCCTATGTCTATATGGCCTCGGCAGTGCAGTGGAATGAGGACTACGCCGTCACCACCCGCCATACTCCGATGATCCCCAACGTGAAATACACCTGCAGCACAGGCTGCGACCTGGTGTTCTTCCAGCACAAGGCCAATGGCCGGTACCCGTCCTGGCGCGCACCGCGTGTGGGCGAGAGCATTACGGCCGTGGGGGGAAGCCCTTATCTGATGACCACCACCGGCAAGGGCAAGGTGTATCAGACGCCTTTCATCAATACCAATGAACACAGCGGCGAGCTCTATGCCATCCATGATGCCCCGTTGATCAAGGGCATGTCGGGTGGCCCGGTCGTCGCCAGTGACGGCAGTGTGGTGGGCATCAATGTCGGTTTCTATTCCACTATGTTGAACGATGTGAGTGCACACCCCGGAGTGAATTCAGCCGAGAGGATGAGCATCTTTGTTCCTTACTCGGTCATCTTGCGCGAATGGGGATTGTTGCAGGCGAAGCTGGATGATCCGCACGGCACCAAATATGTCGCGAAGTAGGTCATCTTTGCAGCGTGCTACAGGGTGGTGCCGGGAATGGTTTCCAGCGTTTGCAGATTCAGCAGGGTGAAGTGACCGCGCTCTGGCAGCCAGCCGCCGGTGTCGATGTGGAAGACATTGCCCAGGATGACCGGTTGAGGCAGGGGGGTGTGACCCACGACCACCGCGCGCACACCAGAAATGCCGTCGGGGTTCCTGTCTGTGATGCGCCGGCGTGACCACTGCAGCGTCGTGGCGATCTGCTCGACCTCCACCGCCGGGTCGGACAGCGCTTGAGTCATGTCTTGCCAGCTGCCCCGCGGGACATCGGCGTGCACAATGCCGACCAGGCCTTTCGGCGTCTCGACCTCGATCACCAGAGGCAGGTCACCGAGAATCTGCGCATAGTAGGCCTGCTCGACGCCCGATAGGGCGTAGAACCAGGCGCCGCCATTGATGAAGTGCATGCCGCGTTCAGCGCTGGTGCGGCCGGCGGCGTGCGAGTCGACGGCCATCTGCTCATGGTTGCCGCGAACTGCATGGAACCAGGGCTTGCGCAGCAGCCATTGATCAACGTCCAGCGATTGCGGCCCGCGGTCGACCAGATCGCCCACGCTGAACAGGCGGTCCACGGACGGGTTGAATCCCGCAGCCTCCAGCGCAGCCTGCAAGCGGCTGAAATGGCCGTGAATGTCACCCACGGCCAGGTCGCGGCCGGCGGTATTGGCGGCGAAACGCTGCACACGCGACATTGCTCTGGTTTCGAACATTGGGAATGCCTTGCCCACCACGAACCGGCGAGCGGGGAGTCCGTTGAGTCCAGGCCTGGAAGTGGTGGTTGACAGGTACCGCGTCGGTGCCGGTTTCGCTGGCGAACATCAAGCCATCGGATTACCCGACACCGATAAAACGAAGTCAGAAGGCGGTGGCTTGTCCGAGCTTGTTGTCCTGCGCGCCAGCGATGAGGTGCAGGGGAATGTGTTGCTGCTCATCAATGGACGAGACTTCAAAACCTCCCACCACCTGGGGCTGTCGCTCGCACACTTCGGTCGACTCTCCTGCCAGTATTTTAGCCATTCTTGCGTGATTCGCGGCGATTTCATTGAGAGTTGACATGTTACATCCCCCGGGTGACTGACCAAGCGTATCGCTGGAGTCCTTGAACATTGATTTAAGTGCTGCCGCGTCAGAATTACGTCGATCTGGGGCCGCTACGACCGGCCTTTGCAATCCTTGAGCCAGAGAGGGTTGGGTAATTGACGCTACCCTGAGCATAGGCGACGAATGGTGAGTTTGCGTTAAAAAGCGTTCTAGAAACGGTACTGCGCCGGTACCTGCCTGGCGATGAATTGCTGCATGTGTTCAAAAAAGCTGATGTGCAGCTTCGACGTCGGTCCCTGCAGCGGCAGCAGCATGCTGAAGTCCATTTCAATCGCCGGTTCGAATGCCCTGAACACCACGCCACTGCCGCGGTACTCGACGGCGCTGATGGCATCGACCAGGGCGACGCCAAGGCCTTGCTCGACAAAGGTGCACATGGGCAGCGACAGTTGGGTTTCCAGGCGCAGTTCGCGCTCGACGCCATAGGCGGCAAAGATCGAGTCGATGTGTTGACGCGAGCCGATGGATTGCGGATAGGAAATGAACGCCTCGCCTTGCAGATCCTCCGGGCGGATCGTGGTCTTTTCCTGCAGGCGATGGTTGGCCGGCAGCGCGCACAGCATGCGCGTGGCCAGGAGTTTTTCCGCGCGCGGGCTGGGGTAGGTGTTGGGCAGCACGATGATGCCCAGGTCGCAGCGCTGGCCGACCACCAGATCGACGATCTCGCGGGATGAATGCACCACCAGCGAAATCTGCACCTGATCATGCTCGGCCATGAACGCGGCGATGGCTCGCGGCAGGAATGACAGCCCCATGGCCGGGGCGCAGGCGATGTGCAGCGAACCGCGTTTCAGGCTGCGAATCTCCTGCGCCGTCCGGGCAATCCGTTCGACCCCGAGCAGCGAGCGTTGTACTTCCTGATACAGCGTCATGGCTTCGGCGGTGGGTTGCAGCCGGCCTTTGATCCGGTCGAACAAACTGAAACCGATGTCCTCCTCGAGGCTGGCAATCAGTCGCGTGGCTGCCGGCTGCGAGATGTGCAGCATCTCTGCGGCGCGGGTGACGGTCTGGCCGAGAATGACCGCGCGAAAGGCCTCCAGCTGACGAAGATTCATGGCAGGTACCCTTATAAAAATCCATAACAAAAAGACATGACCTTGCCAAAATAAAGCATTTTTCAAGCCGCTGTCAGCTCTCTAGGATCTTAAATCTCAAGATCATCCAGGCGTAATGCCTGCGCTGCAGGTAATTCCTGGGGCGTATAAAGAGCGACAGCGCAACTCATGCAAAAAACTGATGTGGTTATCGTAGGAGGCGGGTTGGTGGGGCTGTCCATTGCCTATGGTCTGGCCTTGCTCGGTCGCCAGGTCAGCATCCTCGATGAAGGGGACAACGCCTTTCGGGCGGCGCGGGGCAACTTCGGCCTGCTCTGGGTTCAGGGCAAGGGCTACGGGATGAGTCCCTATGCGCAATGGACCCGGGATTCGGTGGCGCTGTGGCCACGCTTCGCCGCCGCCTTGCAGGCCGACAGCGACATTGACCTGCATCTGCGTCAGCCGGGCGGCTTCCAGCTGTGTTTGAGTGAGCAGGAGATGGCCGAGGAGAGCCGTCGATTGCTCTGGTTGCGCGACGCCATGCACGGTGATTATCCATTCGAGTTGCTGGACGCGGCCCAACTGCGCGCTCGCTTGCCGGGCGTGGGGCCGTCGGTCGTGGGCGGCTGTTATTCGCCCATGGACGGCCAGGTCAATCCGTTGAAATTGTTGCGTGCGCTATACGCCGCCTGCCAGGCGCGCGGGGTCAGGATCATAAATGGCCAGCGGGTCAGCGCCATTGGCCAGCGCGCCTCGGGCTTTGAACTGGACGCCGGTGGACAGCGCTGGCACGCCGGGCAACTGGTACTGGCCGCCGGACTCGGCAATCGCGCATTGGGCGCGCAGCTGGGGATGGACGTGCCCGTGAGCCCCAATCGCGGGCAGATCCTGGTCACCGAGCGACTCCAGCCCTTTCTGCATTACCCCACCACCTACGTGCGCCAGACCGACGAAGGCACGGTGCAGCTGGGCGACTCCCATGAATCGGTGGGTTTCGACGACGGCACCAGCAGCGAAGTGATGGGCACCATCGCCCGGCGCGCCGTGCAGTGCTTTCCGCGGTTGGGGCAGGTCCGGATGGTGCGGGCCTGGGGAGCGCTACGGGTGATGAGCGCCGACGGTTTTCCCATCTACGAAGCTTCGCAGGCCTGCCCTGGGGCGGTAGTGGTCAGTTGCCACAGCGGCGTAACCCTGGCGGCGATCCATGCCTTGCGCCTGGCGCCGTGGATTGCCGGCGACTATGACGAGCCGGCCGTGGCGCCTTTCAGCTTGCAGCGCTTCAATCACCAACCCGAGGTGCGCCATGCCAGCTGACAGTTTGTTTCGGGCGTTTGAACCCGCGGAAAAAACCGTACAGATCGAATTCGAAGGCGCTTTGTTGTCGGTGCCCGCCGGCATTTCCCTGGCCGCGGCATTGTTGCTCAGCGGTGTCACTCACACCCGCGAAAGTGCGGTCAGCGGCAGGCTCGGCGCGCCGTTTTGCATGATGGGCGTGTGCTTCGAATGCCTGGTCGAGGTGGACGGGCAAGCCAACTGTCAGGCGTGCCTGCTGCCGGTTCGAGCGGGCATGCGTGTTCTGCGCCAGCGCGGAGCCCGGGATTTTTTGGGCGCAGATCACGACGAGGAGGGCGCTGATGAATAAGCCAACAGTCGACCTGATCGTGATCGGTGCCGGCCCGGCGGGGATGAGCGCGGCCATCGAGGCCAAGCGCCACGGATTATCGGTAGTGGTGCTGGACGAGCAGGGCAGCCCCGGCGGGCAAATCTATCGCAACATCCGCCAGGCCGATGCGCGCAGCCGCAGGGTCTTGGGTGATGACTATGAGGCAGGCGCGGGGCTGGTCGAACAGTTCCTCCGGTGCGGGGCCCGGCACCTGGCCAACGCGTCGATCTGGCAGGTGACGCCCCAGCGTCAGGTGCATTACCTGATCGATGGCCGCGCGCAAATCCTGCACGGGCGTCATGTGTTGATCGCCACCGGTGCGTTCGAACGACCGATGCCCATTCCGGGCTGGACCTTGCCGGGCGTGATGACTGCAGGCGCCGGACAGATCCTGCTTAAAAGCGCCGCGCTGGTACCGCAAGGCCCCGTGGTCCTGGCTGGCTGCGGCCCCTTGTTGTACCTGCTGGCGGTGCAATACCTGCGAGCCGGCATCGCCATCGAAGCGCTGGTGGACACCAGTGGCCGGGGTGATCTGCCACGGGCCTGGCGCAACATCCCGGGCGCCCTGCGCGGCTGGCGTGACCTGCTCAAGGGCCTGCAATTGCTGGTCGAATTGAAACGCGCCGGGGTCAGGCATTTCCGTGATGCCAGGGATTTCCAGATCGAAGGCCCGACGCAGGCCAGCGCCCTGAGTTTCAACAGTGGCGGTCGACGCCGGACCCTTCCAGCCTCGCTGGTTCTGCTGCACCAGGGCGTGGTCCCCAACACTCAGATCAGCTGGTCGTTGCGCCTCGAACATGACTGGAGCGAACAGCAACTGTGCTGGATCGCGCGCCGCGACAGCCAGGGTCAAACCCGCCTGCCGGGCATTTTTATCGCCGGTGACGGTGGCGCGATCGGCGGTGCGCAAGTGGCGCTGCTCGAAGGCCGCCTGGCCGGGCTGGCGATTGCCGCCAGCTCGGGAAAGATTGATGCGCAACAGCTGCAGCAACTTGCCGCGCCTTATCGAAAGGCCTTGATCCGCCTGCGTGCTGCACGGCCACTGATTGATGCGCTATACCGCCCGCAACCGCAAAACCGCATTCCCGCCGACGAGGTGATTGTCTGTCGCTGCGAAGACGTCAGCGCCGGCGCGATCCGCCAGCATGTCGCCCTCGGCTGCCTGGGGCCCAATCAGGCCAAGGCATTCGGCCGCTGCGGGATGGGGCCCTGCCAGGGTCGGCTGTGCGGCTTGAGCGTCACCGAAATCATTGCCGAACAGCGCCAGGTCCCCGCCGCCGAGGTCGGGTATTACCGCATTCGATCGCCACTCAAACCCATCACCCTTGCCCAATTATCCACTGAGACACCTCTCACCCAGGAGCCTGTATGAGCCTTATTCAACGCATCGAAAGCAATCCACGCCTGAGCCGCAGCGTCGTGCATAACGGCGTGGCCTGGCTCAGCGGCATTGTCGCCGCCGACTGCAACCAGGACATCCGTGGCCAGACGCGCCAAGTGCTGCAACGCCTCGACGAACTGCTGGAAATCTCCGGCAGCGACAAGCGCCGGCTGCTCAGCGTGCAGATCTGGATGAAAGACATGGACGCCGATTTCGCCGGCATGAATGAAACCTGGAGCGCCTGGGTCGACGCCGCACAAACCCCGGCACGGGCCACCGCTCAAGTGATGTTCGATGATCCGCAGATCCTGTTGGAGTTGATCGTCACCGCCGCCGTCTGAGTACCCGTAGCGCCGGGTGGATGCCTGGCGCTACGACGGAGCAGGCGGCCGACAGAGCCGTCATCTCCTTGTTCACATTGCCGCTGCCATAACGGACGCCTTCTTTTTGGAGCGCCCGACATAAACAACATCGCATCTGGAGCCATGAATGAACGTAAAAAACACGGTATTGAAAATGGGCCTGATCTCGCTGCTGGCGTTCGGCGCCAACCTGCAGGCGGCGGAGCAACCCCTGCGCCTGGGCATCGAAGCGGCTTACCCGCCATTCGCGTCGAAGACGCCGGATAACACCATCGTCGGCTTCGACTACGACATCGGCCAGGCACTGTGCGCCGAGATGAAGGTGCAGTGCGTATGGCAGGAACAGGAGTTCGACGGGCTGATTCCCGCGCTCAAGGTGAAAAAAGTCGACGCGGTGATTTCTTCGATGTCCATGACCCCGGAGCGAATGAAATCGGTCGACTTCAGCAATCGCTATTACCGCATTCCGGCGCGCCTGGTGTTCAAGAAGGGCAGCGGCATCAGCGAGATTCCGGCGCAGCTCAAAGGCAAGCGGATCGGGGTGCAGCGCGCGACCAACTTCGATCGCTACGTCACCGAAAAATTTGCCCCGGCCGGTGCCGAAGTGGTGCGCTACGGCTCGCAGAATGAAATCTTTCTCGACCTGCTGGGCGGGCGCCTCGATGCAACCATGGCCAGTTCGGTGGTGATCGATGAAAGCCTGTTGAAGCGGCCGCAAGGGCAGGACTTCGAATTCGTCGGCCCGAGTTTTACCGAAGAGCAGTTCTTCGGTACCGGCATCGGCATTGCCGTGCGCAAGAACGATCCGCTGGCGGGTCGCTTCAATCAGGCACTGGCGACGATTCGGGCCAACGGCACCTACGACACTATTCGCCAGAAGTATTTCGACTTCGATATCTACGGCGAGTAAGCAACGAGGTCGTTACGGTACGCATGCCTGGGCGTGCGGCCGTTGTTTTAGTCGCGCAGAGTCGAGCTGCAAACCAGGGCGCGTCATGTGCAGCCATCACCCTCGATCTCGTCCATAGGGTCGATCACCTGGGCGCTCTGGTTGCGAACGTTGCCAATCGCGCGGTCCACCTTGAACCACTCGAAAGCCTCGGTCGGCTCGCCTTGAAACAGCGCCATGTGCTCGGCGCGCTCCATGGGCGTCGTGGGCTCCAGCCATTCCCGGGCCAGTTCCGGCGATAAGGTCACGGGCCGCCGGTCGTGGATGTCCACCATGCCGCCGGCGCTGTCGGCGGTGATGATGACGAAGCCGTCGTGTTCGCCCGGCTCGTGCTCGGCGTTGGGGTACTGGCCGATTGCGGCGCAGAGGATCGGCGTTCGGTCACAGTGACGGATCAGGTAAGGCTGCTTCTTTGGTCCCCCTTCATCGACCCATTCAAACCAGTTGTCGATGGCGATGATCGCCCGGCGCGGCCAGATCGCTTTGAAGAATGGACCATGGGCGACTTTCTCGACCCGGGCGTTGATCGGCGCGGCGCGGTCCTTGGCCCAGTGCGGACGCCAGCCCCAGCGCACCAGGTCGGCGCGCAAAAACTGGCCTTCCTGGTGAAAGAGGGCGAGTTGAGTGGTCGGCGCGGCGTTATAACGCGCCAACGGTTGGTCGCCGGCATAGTTGATCAGGGCGTTGGGAATGCTGAGCGCCGCGACGAAGTCGTGAATGCCCCGATACTGGGAAAGGCGTCCGCACATGATTGGATTCTCCGGCTTTGTCTTCAGCGTAGACCAGCGGCCAGAGGTTTCGTGATGAATCCTCGACCACGGCACGAACCACGAACAATTAGCGGCGCAGGTCAAGGCACGGGAGTGAATGGTCGGCCTAACTCTGCTTCACGAATTTTTTCAACGCGCGAACAATATCGAGATTGGACTGGGCCGTGATGCGTCCTGGCTGCTGGTCGAACATGTGGGGCGCTCCAGGGTAGACGTGAAGTTCTACGGCAACGCCTGCGCGGGATAGTCGCAGTGCATAGTCGATGTCTTCTTCAAGAAATAGATCCAGCGACCCTACGGACAGGAAGCTCGGAGGCAGGCCGTGCAGGTTCAGTTGCATGGACGGTGAAAATAAACCGATACGTTCATCGTCGAGGCTGTAGCTTGCGCGAAGGCAATCCCAACAGAATTGGTTTGGCGTCGGCAGCCAGCTGAAGGTACCTGTGCTTTCGTTGGTGTGGGGGGAATCTGCGGCGCCCGTACGGTAATCAAGCATGGGATAGACAAGCATCTGCGCGGCGAGCGGATATTCCCCTCGGTCACGCGCCAGGATGGCCAATGCGGCCGCCAGCCCTCCACCTGCGCTGTGCCCCATGACCACCACGTTCCGCGGATTTATGCGGTACTTGCGCTGATTGGCAAATATCCAGCCGAGTGCCGCATAGCAGTCTTCAAGAGGTATTGGAAAAGGGTGTTCAGGAGCCAATCGATAATCAACTGCGACAATCAGCGTGTTCAGTTCTTCGGCTAGATCGGCCAGGTAGTCATCTGCCATTTCAGGCTGGCCAAGGACGAAGCCTCCGCCGTGAACATAAAGGATCGCCGGCAGGGCTATAGCGCTTGTTGTTCCTTGAGGCCTGTAAAGACACAGGCGTAGAGCTTCTCCATCCGCCTCTGCTGTCGTCCATGATTCTTCACAACGGGCATCCTGCCTGGATGCGTAAGTCGCGCTGACACGCGCCCGGATAGTTGGCAGCGTGGCGAGCGACCAGTCTTCTGCGCCTGGTGTCAGAAAACCGTGAAACTCGGGATCAAGCAATTCATGTGGTTTCAATATTGCGCCCCTTTCGCGCCGAACAGCATGGCACCCATTTCCGGGTGCCATGAACTTTGCCGTTACAGCCAGGCTTTGATTTGTGTGCAAACGGCTTGGGTTGAAATGCCATAACGATCATGGAGTGTCGGCAGCGCTCCGGCATCGAGGAAGGCATCTGGCAAGGCAATTTGCCTGAAGGTCGGTGTTACGCCGTTGCGCAGCAGGACCGTCGCAACAGCCTCGCCCAGGCCACCGATGATGGAGCTGTTTTCTGCTGTCACTACCAGTCGACCGGGCTTTCTGGCTTCAGCAAGGATGGTCTGTTCATCCAGCGGTTTGATCGTCGGTACGTGCAGCACGGCGACTTCAACGCCATCTGCTTGCAACTGCTTGGCCGCTTCCAGGGCGCGCATGGTCATCAAGCCCGTAGAAATGATTAGCACGTCGTTGCCGGTACGCAGGGTCTTGGCCTTGCCGATCTCGAACTTGTAGCCGTATTCGTCCAGCACCAGCGGCACGTTGCCGCGCAGCAAGCGCATGTAGACCGGCCCTTGGTGCGCAGCGATGGCGGGCACGGCCTGTTCGATTTCCAGTGCATCGCAGGGATCGACGATCATCAGGTTGGGCATGGCACGGAAGATCGCCAGGTCGTCCGTGGCCTGGTGGCTCGGGCCGTAGCCGGTGGTCAGGCCGGGCAGGCCGCAGACGATTTTGACGTTGAGGTTTTCCTCGGCAATCGCCATGCAGATGAAGTCATAGGCGCGGCGGGAGGCGAATACGGCATAGGTCGTGGCGAAGGGCACGAAGCCTTCACGGGCCATCCCCGCCGCGGCACTCATCAGCAGCTGTTCGGCCATGCCCATTTGATAGAAACGATCCGGGTGAGCCTTGGCGAAGATGTGCAGATCGGTGTACTTGGATAAATCGGCGGACATGCCAACGATGTCTGGACGCTGATCGGCCAGGGCGGCCAGCGCATGGCCAAAGGGCGCGGATCGGGTGGCCTGGCCTTCAGAAGCAATCGAGGCGATCATCGCTGAGGTGGTCAGGCGCTTTTTGGCTGGCTCACCAGTCGAAGCCGGAGTGTTGGTTGCATTGCTCATTGGTTTTTACCTTCTTCCAGGGTGCTCAGTGCCAGATCCCATTCGTGCTCTTCCACGCGAATGAAGTGCGTCTTCTCCCGGGTTTCAAGGAAGGGCACACCTTTACCCATTTTGGTATCGCAGATGATGACCCGTGGTTGAGTCCCTGGATGACTGCGCGCGGCGTCGAAAGCAGTAACCAATGCATCCAGATCATTGCCATCGACCCGTTGGGTGAACCAGCCAAATGCCTGCCAGCGATCTACGATCGGTTCGAACGAGAGGATTTCGCTGGAATAGCCATCGGCTTGCTGGTTGTTGACGTCGACAATGGCGATCAGGTTGTCGAGCTTCCAATGCGACGCCGACATCACGGCCTCCCAGGTCGAGCCTTCATTCAATTCGCCGTCCGACAGCAGGTTGTAGACGAAGGAGGGCGAGCCTTTGCGCTTGAGGCCCAGGCAGCCACCGACCGCGATGCCCAGGCCCTGGCCGAGCGAACCACCGGTGATTTCCATGCCCGGGGTGTAGGTCGCCATGCCCGACATGGGCAGGCGGCTGTCATCCGAGCCGTAGGTTTCCAGCTCATCGAGCGGGATGATTTCTGCTTCGATCAAGGCCGCATACAGTGCAATCGCGTAGTGACCGATGGAGAGGTAGAAACGATCACGTTGCTCCCATTCCGGGTCTTCAGGCCGATAGTTCAAGGCATGGAAGTACGAGACTGCGAGCAGGTCAGCGGCGCCGAGGGCTTGACCAACATAGCCCTGGCCCTGGACTTGACCCATTCGCAGTGCGTGCCGACGAATGTTGTGTGCTCGCTCCGCCAGAGTCTTGGATGAAGCGTATGAAGGATTAGTAGTCATGCTAAAAACTCCGTTAAATCAACGATTGACCAGGGCGGCGGGAATGCGCAGTACCAACAGGGCTCCGCCCACCAGTACGCCGGTGATGAGGTACATGCCGATGGCGCTGGATCCGGTCAGCGTGGTAATCCAGCCAATCAGGTAAGGCGAGCAGAAGCCGGCGAGGTTGGCGAAGCTGTTGACCGCCGCAATGCCTGCGGCGGCAGACACGCCACCGAGCAACGTGGTGGGTAACATCCAGAACATCGACGTCGCCGACAGAATTCCGGAAGCGGCCAGGCAAAGACTCAGAATGGAGAGCGTCACATTTCCCCCCATCATTGCCGCCAGGGTTAGTCCGATAGCACCCGCGATCATCGGTATGATGAGGTGCCAGCGGCGTTCGCGATGTTTGTCACCACTGCGTCCGGCATACAGCATGGCCACAATTGCACAGAGGTAGGGCAGGCTGGTCAGCACGCCGATTTTCATCGGGTCGGACACCCCTGCGTTACGCACCAGGGTCGGCAACCAGAAGGTGATTGCGTACTGTCCCATCACGACACAGAAGTAGATGGCGGCCAATAACCAGAGACGACGGTCACGGATGAATTCGCCTACCGAGGCGTGTGTAACTTTTTTCTGGTCATCCTCGGCCAGCTCGCGGCTGATCAGCGCTTTTTCGTCGTCGTTGAGCCAGCTGGCTTGATGCACGCCATCCTTGAGATAGCTCAATACCAGCAGTCCAACCACGACGGTGGGCACGGCCTCCAGCACGAACATCCATTGCCATCCCGCCCAACCGTGTACGCCGGCAAACTGGGTCATGATCCAGCCGGAGAGGGGGCCACCCACCATGCCTGACAGCGGAATGGCGATAAACCACAACACAGTCATGCGGGCACGGCGATAAGATGGAAACCAGTAGGTCAGGTACAGCAACAGACCTGGTGCCAGGCCGGCCTCGGCGATGCCGAGCAGAAAGCGCAAGGCATAGAATTGCCACGCCGTTTCGACGAAGGCGAACAGCGCCGAGACGATGCCCCAAGTGATCATGATGCGCGCGATCCAGACCCGCGCACCGACCTTGTGCAGGATTATGTTGCTAGGGACTTCGCAGAGGAAGTAGCCGATGAAGAACATGCCCGCGCCCAGCCCATAGACCGTTTCGCTGAGCGCCAGATCGTTCATCATTTGCAGCTTGGCAAAGCCGACATTGACCCGATCGAGATAGGCACACAGGTAGCACAGCATCAGGAACGGCATCAGGCGCCACGCGGTTTTCCGGTAGGCGTTGGAGCGCACGGTCGAAACCGCTTCGAGCGACAGGGTTGTCATGATGGTCTGATCTCTTGTTTTTATTGACCGCCAGGCCATAAGGCCTGGCTGCGTCGTCGATCCAGAACCGCACGGGCCGCAAGGCCCGCCAGGTGTCCTCAGTGAATCAGCATGCCGCCGTTCACATCCAGGGTGATGCCGGTCAGGTAGGAGGATAGGTCGCTGGCCAGGAACAGGGCCGCATTCGCCACATCCTGGGCTTCACCCAGACGCCCCAACGGGATACCGTCGATGATCGCGTGTCTGCGCTCGTCCTGCATCAGGCCACCGGTGATGTCGGTGTGAATCAAACCGGGTGCGATGGAGTTGACGCGTACCTTGTCCGGTCCCAATTCCCGGGCCATGGCTTTGGCCAGGCCCAGCACACCGGCTTTGGCAGCGCTGTAATGGGGGCCACCGAAAATGCCGCCGCCGCGTTGCGCGGAAACCGAGGACATGCAGACGATGCTGCCGCAAGACTGTTGGCGCATGATCGGGATCACCGCCTGCGACATGAGCAAGGTGCCACGTAGGCTGACGTCCAACACCTTGTCGTAATCGCCAGGGCGGATGTCCAGCGTCTTGAGTGGCTGGGTGATGCCGGCGTTGTTGACGAGAATGTCGATGCGGCCGAAATGTTCGATGATTTTGGCGACGGCTGACTGAACCTGCGATTCGTCAGCGACGTTGGCTGCAAGACCTAGATGTCCTTCGCCCAGCGAAGCAGCGGCATCACGAGCGGCGGATTCGTCCAGATCGAGGATCACGACGCGAGCGCCCTGTTGCGCGAAGGTGGTCGCCGTAGCGCGGCCAATGCCACGTGCGGAGGCGGCACCAGTGATGATCGCGACTTTGCCTTGAAGAAGCATGGAGGAGTTCCTCTGATTGTTTTTATTGGGTCGACCCACAACGAATCGATGACTCAGCTTGGTCCCCGGGCTTGCCTTGAGCAATAACGCGAATGTCACTTGATGCTGAAAAAAATTCAGCACTCGCCAACACAATGATCGGGTGGTTGAATAGCTGAACGTCCGGCTTACGCCGTCTGCAGCGGGAAAATAATAATCATGGCCTCACCCGGCGATGCACCTCCGATACTGCCACCCCTGAAAGCCATTCAGGCCTTTGAACAGACGGCTCGCTTCGGCAATGTCGCTCGCGCGGCGGAATTGCTCGATCTGACCCCCTCGGCAGTCAGCCATCAGTTGGCCAAACTGGAGGCGATGATCGGTCGACAGTTGTTTTTCCGGACGGCCAGAGGCGTGACGCTGACGCCGGTTGGCGAGCAATACCTGACTGAGGTTTCCGGCATCTTGCACAGCCTGGCGGTAGCCACTGAACGTGCCACCAGTGATGTCAGCCTGGATTGCCTGCGGTTGCACTCCTCGCCCAGTTTCGGCCTGCTGTGGCTGATGCCGCGCCTGGAACAGTTTCGCCAGAGCCATCCCGATATCCAGCTCAACCTCTCGTGCTCCTACGAATCACTGCACTTCAGTCGAGACAAGATCGATGTGGATATTCGCCATGGCATGCCGAATTGGCCGAGTTTTGAAGTGCGCACGGTGCGCAATGAAAAGATTGCGGTGATGGCTTCCCCGAAGCTGCTGGCAAAGCGTCCCATCCGGGTGGTTGCGGATCTGCTGGACAGCAATCTGATTCTGTCGGAAGCCACGCTGATCAAATGGCCACAGTTGTTTGCGCAACTTGGCCTGTCACGTCCCGAAAAACCCTATTCGCTGAGTTTTGATCGCTCATACATGACGCTGGAAGCCGCCAGCCACGGACTTGGCTTTGCTTTGGAAAGCACGTTGCTGGCGCAAGATTATCTCGCACGCGGTGCCTTGGTTGAAGTGGCCCCTGAGCTGAGCGCTTCGATCACTGCTCACCATCTGGTTTTCCCCAGGGCCCACTCCAACTTTCCTCGGGTCAGGCGATTCCTTGAGTGGATGCAGAAGGAATTGGGGCATGATTTTTCCTACTGATCCCGCTTGCCACAGGCGCTCATTCGCCATTGCGACAAGCGCCACTCTTCAGCGGGAACCCTCAGGCCGCAGCCCTACGCCACTCTCCCTGGTCGGCACATCATGCAGGGAAACCCTCGACGTCTCCGGCAACGCCAAACCACCGGCCAGCGCGAGCAACGCAACCGCCATCAGATAGAACGCGGGCGACAGGTTGCTGCCGGTGGTGCTGATCAGCCACGTCGCCACCAGCGGCGCGGTGCCACCGAACAGGGTGTAGGCCATGTTGTAGGTAATCGCCGACGCGGTATAGCGAGTACGGGTGGGGAAGGTTTCCGAGAGCAGGGCCGCGGTGACCACACCACACAACACCGCGCCGATCGCCAGCAGCATGACGCCGACGATGGAGGCGGCGAACGACCCGGAACTGGCCATCAGGAACGAGGGATACACCGCCACGATCAACAGGGCGCAAGCGGTCATTACCGTCGCCCGACGCCCGACCCGGTCCGAATACAGCCCGGCCAGGGGGCAGATCGCCGCGGCGAAGATCAAGGCAATCAGCGACACCAGCAACGCCGTCGCGCGACTCAGACCGCCCGCGACTTGCAGGTAGGTCGCGAAGTAGGTGGTGAACATATAGAACGACAGCGCCGTCAGCGACACGAAGGCACCCAGGCAGCAGATCGCCGCGCCATGGTTGCGCAAGGTTTCCTTGAGCGGGGAGTGTGCCACCGCATGTTCCTCGGTCACTGCCTGGAACGCCGGGGTTTCATCCAGCTTCCAGCGCAGGTAAAGACCCACCAGGCCCAGCGGCGCGGCAATCAGGAACGGCAGGCGCCAGCCCCAGCTGCCCATGGCTTCGGCCGATAGTGATGCCTCGAGCGCATAGGCCACCACGGCGGCCGCGGCGAAGGCGGAAAAAGTCGAGACCGGAATGAAGCTGCCATACCAGGCCCGTTTATCGTTGGGTGCATGCTCCATCAGATAGGCACAGGCACCTGCGTATTCGCCCCCGGCGGAAAAGCCCTGGGCGCAACGGATGACGGTCAGAAGGATCGGCGCCATGACCCCGATGGCGGCATAGGTGGGCAACAACCCGATCAAGGTTGTCGCACCCGCCATCAGCAGGATGGTCATGGCCAGGGTTCGCTTGCGGCCAATCCGGTCACCGAGCATGCCGAAGAAAATCCCGCCCAGAGGCCGGAAGGCAAAGGCCACGGCGAACACCGCGAAGGTTTTCAGCAAGGCGACGCTGGCATCGCCGCTGGGGAAAAACTGCTGGGCGATGGTGGTCGCCAGAAAACCGTAGACGGCGAAGTCGAACCACTCGACGAAATTGCCGATGGCGGCAGCGACAATTACTTTTCTCAGCGTTTGCGGGCTGACCTGAGCTGCGCTTGTCATGCTGGACCCCTCGACATTCCATTAGTAGGCTTTTGATTATCGGGGCAGCGACTGGAACGGCTTACTTCAAAAGTGTCATCCGCATAGTCATGACCGACCCGTTGCGTTTGGGGTAGGCATGATTCGTGCCGTAGGGAGCCCCGATTGCGCTTAACTCGTTGCGTAAAACGCAACATGTTTATCAGGCCCTGTGATTGTTGCCCAATCGGCTGATCGCTAATTTCCTGTCATCGCTATCGTTGACAGGTGCTCTCCCATGAATTCACCCCTTCCGGATATTGCTGCACTGGCAGAGCGCATCAGTGGACTCGAAGCTGAATCGGCGGTGCGTCGGGTGCTGCATCGCTACATGGCCTTGTGTGATGTTCCCGGCCCGGCAGATCGTCTGCCGGCACTGGCGCAATTGTTTTGCCGCGATGCGGTATGGCAGGGCGTCGGCTCGCGCTATGCGCTCCAGTTTGGCTGTATCAAGGGCCGCGAGGCGATCGTTTCGATGCTCGGTTATCTGCCTCCTGACCCACACTTTCAGTTCAAGGCACATTTTCTGGCCGGTGAGCAAATCACCATTGACGGCTTCAAGGCCAGTGGCCGCTGGTTGATGCAGCAACTCTGGCGTTACGACTCGGGGCAGGGTGAGGCCATTGTGGCTGCACTCGGTCTGGTGTTTCTGTGGGAGGACGGCGCCTGGCGCATTGCGTCTTTTACCACCGAGCGACTGGACGCCTGCTAGGCGTGATTGCACTAGGGCTGGGTGTCTCAGTCCGGCCCAAGTCAATTGAACTGCTGCGACTCCTTCCTTGTCATCCGTACAGAACCTAGGAAACTCGACAATCTCGTGTTGTTCCCAGAGAGTGTTATTCCAATGACTCCTACAGAAATGCTGATGGATTGGCATGCAAACTGGACGATTTCAGAGAGAACTGTCAGGTGCAAGACTTGCCGTGCGGAGCAGGTTGAATGCGACAGGGACGGAACATTTGTGCATGCACCCGGCTGCGTTAAAGACTCCCTGGGCGGCCTTCCCTGGAAAGACCTAGAGGATATCCAGAAGGCGTTTCCAAGCGGTCCAGAGCAATCACCCGGCCTATATCGCTAGTCGTGCAAGGCTTGGCTGACAGCGCTGCACCAGATTCTTCAATATTTTCACCGTTTCTTTCAAGAGCTGAGCCCATCCTCATTGTTATGGTTTATCCGTGCCTTCAAGTTGCTCGTCATTTGCAGAAAATAAAGGCAAAAAAATCAATATAACCATAACAATATGAGGCTTCAAAATGAGTGTTCAATTGGTACCCGGCTCTGTGTCTTCCGGGAACGGTAAAGTGACTCATCTGGATGCAGTGGTGATTGGTGCCGGCGTAGCCGGCATCAATCAGTTGTATCGACTTCGTGATATTGGCTTCGTCCGGCCAACACACCTTCCTGACACCGTCGCTTAAGGCGATGGTGCGTTAGAACTGGTGAAACGCCGTGTGAAGTGGTGAAACAACCCGGTTTTTTCGCTATCGCTCTACTAGTCATTACCTCGCGCCTCTATCTGCCAGAGTCGTTTTGTATAAACAGGAGATTTTTATGAAAGCGCTCGTTTATCACGGTGATCACAATATCGCTCTAGAAGAAAAACCGAAGCCAGCTATCCTCAAACCTACCGATGCCATCGTTCGTGTACTAAAAACTACAATTTGCGGCACTGATCTCGGAATCTATAAAGGCAAAAATCCGGAGGTTGCCGACGGTCGTATTCTAGGGCACGAGGGCGTCGGAATTATCGAAGAGGTGGGTGGAAGCGTCACACATTTCAGAAAGGGTGACAAAGTACTAATATCCTGCGTGACCTCATGCGGATCATGTACCTATTGCAAGAAACAGCTTTACTCACATTGTAAAGATGGTGGCTGGATTCTTGGTTACATGATCGACGGCGTGCAGGCTGAATATGTACGCATTCCCCATGCGGACAATAGTCTCTACAAAATTCCACAAACTATTGACGATGAGGTCGCAGTATTGCTCAGCGACATCCTTCCAACCGGCCACGAGATCGGCGTTCAATACGGTAATGTTCGACCGGGTGATGCGATTGCAATCGTTGGTGCAGGCCCCGTCGGTATGTCAGTGCTGTTGACCGCACAGTTTTACTCACCATCGATAATTATTGTGATCGACATGGATGAGAATCGTTTGGAACTTGCCAAGGAGCTCGGTGCCACCCACACGATCAACTCCGGCACTGAAAATGTCGTAGAAGCTATTTTTAAAATCGTAGAGGAAGGTGTCGATGTGGCGATTGAGGCTGTGGGTATACCGGCGACGTGGGACATTTGCCAACATATCGTCAAGCCAGGTGCACACATAGCCAATGTCGGTGTTCATGGCGTAAAAGTTGACTTTGAGATCCAAAAGCTTTGGATAAAAAACTTGACCATTACCACCGGCCTAGTGAATACAAACACAACTCCCTTGTTAATTAAAGTAGCGTCTTCAAATAAACTTCCGTTGAAAAAAATGATCACTCACCGCTTCAGACTTGATGAGATAGAGCACGCCTATCAAGTTTTCCTCAATGGAGCAAAAGAAAAAGCCATGAAAATCATTCTTTCTGCGTAAATCGACTATTACGATTGGTGCAGGGGGTGCATCAAAGCCCCTTGTATTTTTAGTTGAGTTGACGATAGTCTTTCTACTACTCTCAGACGCAGTAGTTCTCATCGCTCCCTGTACCACCGGCAAAATTTAATTCTTGAAAATTGCATACTGGATGAAGGGCCGTGCACAATGTCTAAACAACGGTTGCGGTAGAAATGGCAGTCACCTGCCCCCCACCGCACAGATCCGTACCAGCGGTAAGCTGATCGTATTGACAACGTCCTGGTTAGGACGTTCTGAGCACCACCCGCTTTTCAAGATGTCACCACGCATGATGTTTTGAAGGGCGGTTCTTCATTTGTCGGATGGGTCGGATTGCGCACATACGCGTAGCGATAACCATCGCCGCCCCGAGGGAGAGCAACATGCAAGAAGTTGTAGTTGTCTCCGCTACCCGGACTGCTATCGGTAGCTTTCAGGGGGCTCTGGCCAATGTATCTGCCGTAGACTTGGGCGCCGCGGTGATCAGGCGCCTAGTTGAGCAGACCGGGCTCGACGGTGCTGATGTGGATGAAGTGATACTTGGCTAAGTTCTGACTGCTGGGTCTGGCCAGGATCCGGCACGCCAGCGATAAATGCCGGTCTGCCACACGCGGTGCCCGAACTAACTCTGAATAAGTTCCGTGGCTCGGGGCTCAAGGCCTTGCATTTGGGTATCCAAACGATCCGCTGCGGTGACGCTGAAGTGATTATCACTGGCGGCATGGAGAGTATGAGCCTCGCCCCTTACATCATGCCGGGCGCCCGCACAGGCCTAAGCATGGGGAGCGCAAACCTGATTGACACCTTGATCCAGGGCGGTTTGTTGGACGCCTTTATCCACTTAGCAACCGCGCGCCGGAACCACAGTCGATTCCCTCGCCAAGCTCAAACCAGCGTTTTGGCAATAGAGCGCTAAAACGATGAGCACTCAGCTTAGCGTTGACTCAAAAGTTCAATCTTGACTCGATATGAGTTCAGAGGCCTGCGGTCTAGTGATCGGGAAAGGGTTGGCATGCTTCGTGATCGTTATCAAAATCTTCTGCGTCGTATCTTGCTAGGTGGGGTGGCCTATAAAATATTTGATATCGAGGATATAGCAGTTACTGCACATGCTTTAACTGCACTGTTGGATGGAGTATCTGGCAGCACTAATGTCGGAGGCGTTGAAAGTGTTGGCTGGTTGGGCAGCTTAGTCCAGGGTATATTGTGGCTAGAACTGTGGACATTAGTAGTTTCTAATATAGTCTGCTTTTAAGAAGATTCCAGAGGAGGTAGGTATGGCCGAGCTAGCCCTGTATCATTGCGTAAGTGCCCGTTCTTTTAGGGTTTTATGGGCATTGGAAGAACTAGGGTTGACTTGTCGGCTGGTAATGATGGATTTTCCACCAAGATTGCATGCCAAGGAATTCTTCGAGATCAATCCCCTAGGCACCGTGCCCGCGCTCGTTGACCCGGACGGAGTGCTGACCGAGTCGTCGAGCATTTGCGAGTACTTAAGCCAGCGTTACGGTGATGGCGCCCTATCAATCAATAAAAGCGAAGCCGACTATGGTCGGTATCTGAACTGGTTAAGCGCGGGTGAGGCCACCCTGACTTTCCCTCAAACACTTGTCTTGCGTTACAACCACTTCGAGCCCCCTGAGCGACGGCAGGTGCAGGTGGTCGAGGATTACACTCGTTGGTTCCTCGGCCGTTTGCGGGGCGTGGAACGCGCCTTGCTGCATCGCGACTTTCTCTGTCAGAACCGTTTCAGCAATGCGGATATCAGTGTTGGCTATGCGTTGATGCTCGCCGATTTTCTCGGCCTGCGGCCCGAGTTCAATCAACTGACCGAAGCATACTGGCAGCGATTGCAGGAGCGGGAGGGGTTCGCTAAAGCACTCCAGGCCGAAAATGAGGCTGCACGGCAGCAGGGTATAAACCCAACACCATCCCCATTGCTGCGTAACTGATTGTTGCAGGTCTATTGACTGGATGCAGATTCACAATCTTAGGGGTTGAAAAAACATCTGCCTACCTTGCGTAAATGAAAGGAAGTAGGGCACGTCACTACATCGGCATCACCCATTACCGCTTGAACTGCCTGAGGATGATCCCTGCGCTGGGGAAACCCAGCATCCCCAACTCCAACCCCTGATCAACCGCCAGGGTCAGCACTATCATGCGTGGGCAATCCTATCAAGCCTTCGAAGGAATCATCTTGCAGAGCAAAGCTGTGGCCTACCCGAACCTGATGGCTCCCAGAATTAGCCAACAGCTTGAATACCGAAGGCAAAAACAAACAAAGCCGACGACTGCCCAAGGCAGCCTCAGCTTTGAAAAAGTTATGCCGGACACTCGTGACGCTCTGCGTGGGAAAATAGCCCGTGTTGCTCCGCATCCCAAAAGGACGCAGAGCGTCCTTTGTTGCTCTCTCGCCGTCGGCTGTTTAAAGCTTGTGAATGTTTTGTACCCAACCATGGCTATCCGGAGCCTGACAACGCTGGATGGAAACCAGGCGCTTTCTCAGTAATCTGGTGATTGGTCCTAGTTCACCGTCACCGATCTTGAGCTCTCCGCCGCGATACATGATCTTCCCGATCCCAGCAACCACGGTGGTGCCGACTCCGTTCCATCCGGACGTGCTTTTTGAGTTGGAGGCCGCAAGTTGGCGCTGAAGTTGCGAGTAACTGATGGGGCTATTGGTACCATTAAATTACTTAAAAATGGATCTAGTGATAAGCCCACTGTCGATCTACGCTGCTCGCCAGTTCCCACCATCAGATCACTCTTATGACGTTAGTGAGGGGCTTTACCGAAGAGTTGCAGTCAAGCGGAAAGCTCCTAAAAAATTATTTTGATGCATCCCTCGCAGGCAGATGTCAGCGTTCCCTAAAAAAAAGGGTCAGCTTATGAAATTCGAACCCTTTTCCAGATCACTGGTTGCTGCAGTTCTAGTTACTGCTTTTGCCACTGCACACGCCGCTTCCCAAGCCCCAATTGGGGGTGAGAATGGCATGGTGGTCACGGCGCAACATTTGGCCACTCATGTTGGTATCGACGTACTCAAGGCCGGTGGCAACGCGGTCGATGGGGCTGTTGCTGTCGGTTATGCGTTGGCAGTGGTTTATCCCGCAGCGGGCAATCTCGGCGGTGGTGGTTTTATGACAGTTCAGTTGGGCGATGGCCGAAAGACCTTTCTTGATTTCCGCGAAAAAGCGCCTATCGCTGCGACGGCCAACATGTACTTGGACAAGGCGGGCAACGTCGTCCCTAACCTGAGCCTGAAGGGGCAGCTGGCGGTCGCCGTTCCCGGAACCATCTCCGGGATGGAGCTTGCACTGGAGAAATACGGCACGAAAAAACGTGCAGAGATCATTGCACCCGCCATCAAGCTGGCTGAAGAAGGCTTCGTCCTAGAGCAAGGGGATGTCGACCTGCTCGATACGGCCACCGCTGACTTCAAGAAAGACATCCGCGACTAGGGATCGATTTTCCTGAACAAAGGCGAGCCGATGCAGGTCGGCGAGAAACTGGTGCAGAAAGACCTGGCCAAGACCCTCAGAGAAATTTCCGCCAAAGGCACCGACGGCTTCTACAAAGGCTGGGTCGCCAAAGCCATTGTAGATTCAAGCCAGGCAGGCAAGGGCATCATCGCCCAGGTCGACCTCGACAAATACAAGACCCGCGAACTGGCACCGATCGAATGCGATTACCGCGGCTATCACGTAGTCTCGGCACCACCTCCTAGTTCGGGTGGTGTGGTGATCTGCGAAATATTGAACATCCTCGAAGGCTACCCGATGGACAAACTGGGCTACCGCTCGGCTCAGGGGTTGCACTATCAGATCGAGGCAATGCGTCATGCCTATGTCGATCGTAACAGCTACTTGGGCGATCCTGATTTCGTAAAAAACCCGGTGGCTCATTTGCTGGACAAAGCGTACGCCGAGAAGCTGCGTTCCGCCATCGATCCCCAGAAAGCCGGTATTTCCCGGGAAATCAATCCAGGGGTAGCCCCCCATGAAGGTAACAACACCACCCATTACTCGATCGTCGACAAGTGGGGCAATGCGGTGTCGGTGACCTATACCCTGAACGATTGGTTCGGTGCGGGGGTCATGGCGAGCAAGATCGGGATCATCCTCAACAACGAGATGGATGACTTCACCTCCAAGGTCGGCGTGCCGAACATGTACGGTCTGGTACAGGGCGAGGCCAATGCCATTGCGCCCGGTAAAACGCCGCTGTCGTCAATGAGTCCGACCATCGTCACCAAGGATGGCAAGACAGTAATGGTCGTGGGTACGCCGGGCGGTAGCCGCATCATCACAGCCACCTTGCTGACTATCCTCAATGTCATCGATTACAAGATGAACATTCAGGAAGCGGTTGATGCGCCGCGTTTCCACCAGCAGTGGTTGCCGGAGGAGACAAATATTGAAGCGTTCGCGGTGAGCCCGGACACGCAGAAGATCCTCGAAAGCTGGGGTCACAAGTTCGCCGGTCCCCAACCGTTGAATCACCTAGCGGCGATTCTGGTCGGCGCGCCTTCACTCGATGGCAAGCCAGTGGGTAAGAATCGATTCTATGGGGCAAACGATCCACGTCGCAATACGGGGCTGTCGCTTGGGTATTGAGTACGGTAACGTCCTTTAATTCGGATTAGTCCGGTTGTGCAGGTTCTCTTAACGTGAGCCTGCACAATGACTGACACCCGATGTTTTTTTTTCTTGGATCTTGAGCAGCGCCTGCTTTTCAGGCGCAACGGATCAAAATACACTCAAGATAAAGCGCCAGCCACGCCTGACGTGTGAGTAGTCTAATCGTGGCGGCGATACGCTTGACCTCACCATTCCTTCACGCTCGTACGCTACGACATCTCCCAGAGAGTAATCTCTACGCCTACTATCACAAACAACCGCATCGCCAGTCATCAGTGTCGGCGCGCATGTATATGGGCTCGGTGGCGAGCCAGATGGAATCGACGCGGATCATCGCAACAGGTCTCGTAGAAAAGCAGAACATGCCGCTGCATTGTCTGCCGGCCAACTCACCCCAATTACGCCTTTTGAATGAGGCACTTCGATTCGGATCGTGGACGGAAGAACTTGAGGTGCCACTGCCGCTGCCGCTGCTGGCGCCAATGCCTTGACCGGAATAAAGGCAGTTTGCAGTGCCAAGTTTTTCTACGCATGCAGCCGAATCCATTTATGGACAAGGTTTGCATTGAGGTTGTGGCTCTAGGCGACATTGGCAATTGAAGTGTCAGTCTGCGCGCACTCGGCAATGGCCTGGGCCTTGAAGGATTTGGAATAGGAACGACGTTCTTGTGGCATGGGCGTTGGGGTGAATCAGGTGTAAACCTATTTCAGGACTAGACAGGACACCATCGCCTCCAGCGACGGTGTCAGGAAGGTGTGTTGGCCGGACGGTTACCCAAGTCGAAGTCGATCTCGAGTTGCACATAGGGGTCGGCGATTTTGATCACGGCTGGAAGGTTTTCCAGAGGGACAAAGTCAAACCGAAACCGAAGCCGAAGCATCGAGGTCCTACAGCCATCAGAGTAGCCGGACTACCTGGGGCGCCGATAGCGATCACGCTCAAACGCTGATCGAAACGGATTCGTTCGGCGGTCACTGGCTGGCAGGTAAGATTTCAGATGTTCTGCGTAAAATCATCGGAGTAGGCGAACAACCCGGCTTGCCCGCCGGTGTGCAGGAATACGACGTTCTCCAAGGGTGAGAAACAGCCGCGCCCAATAAGGTCGATTAGACCGGCCATGGCTTTACCGGTATACACCGGGTCGAGCAGGATCGCCTCGAGACGGGCGAGCCTCAGAATGGCGTTAAGGCCATTTGCAGTAGGTATCCCGTAGCCCTCGCCAAGATAGCCGCCCTCCACCCGTACCGCTGAGGCGTCACATGCAACCGAGGCGCCCAAGGTTTCGAGTGTGGCCTGCACCTGTTGGCAGACCAAAGTGCTTTGGGCGGCAGCGTCGCCCATGATGCTAATGCCGATTACTTGCGTCGACTGGTGCTGGGCCAGCATGCCGGCGAGTAAACCGGCTTGGGTGCCGCCACTGCCTGTGGCCAGTACTATGTGGTCGAGAGTGATTTCCATTTGCCGCGCCTGCTGCAACAACTCTTCGACGCATGCCACATAACCCAGATTGCCCACGGCGCTGGACCCTCCCAGCGGCACTGCGTAGGGAGTCTGGCCTTGATGCCGCAGAACCGCGACAGCTTCTCGCAGTTGCGCCGCCATGTCGGTTCCGCGTGGATAAATACGGACCTCGGCACCGAACAGCCGATCAAGTAGCAGATTGCCGTTCTGCTGATACGCCGCGGATTGGTTGTCCACCTTGTTCTCCAGCAGGGCGAGGCACTTCAAGCCAACCTTTACCGCTGCTGCCGCAGTTTGCCGGACGTGGTTGGATTGCAATGCACCTACGGTGACCACATGGCTGGCACCTTGCGCCAAGGCCTCGCCAAGCAGGAACTCCAGCTTGCGGGCTTTATTGCCGCCGGTCGCAAGCCCCGAACAGTCATCGCGCTTGATAAACAGGTGTGGACCACCCAATTCGGCGCTTAGCCTGGGCAATGGCTCCAGCGGCGTGGGTGAGTTGCAGAGGCGTATCCGTGCTTTGCTGTCCAACATGGTGAAGCTCCTTAAGGGGGTGAAAAAGACCAAACCTCGGTATGTTTTCTACATCCAGGTTTTGAGCAAGAGGTAGCCGGCAACCACAATGCACACTGCGGAAAAACCGAGATGTATCGCATTGGCGGGAATACTCGGGGAGAGAATTCTGCCCAACAACATCCCACTGACACTGGCGGCGATAAACACGCCCCCGGTAGCCGTTATGTGGGCGCCTGCGTGAATAGAGCCCGCCACTGCAGTGGCGGAGATCAGGGCAATGGCCATCAGCGAGGTGGCTACGATGCCATGCATCCGGATGTCTGAAAGCTGTTGAAACGCCGGCACCATCAAGAATCCTCCACCCACACCGAGCATCCCCGTGAGTAGCCCTGAGATTGAGCCGACGACGGCCAGGGTGGTTGAGCATTTCAGGGTCCAGCGCAGTCGGCCGGTCTCAGGATTGAGCATGCAATTTTTGTGTTGCCAGCACTGCTCATCGTCTGTGGTTTTAGCCTTGCTGCCGCACGCCTGTCGAATCATGCGTATCGCCACAATGACCATCACCAAGCTGAACAGGGAGATCAGTACGGCATTGGGTAGCGAATGGGAAAGGTACACGCCCAGAGGCGAGAAGACGGCCCCCAATAGCGCCATCAGCAGGGCTGCACGATAACGGACCAGGCCTTTTCTAAGGCCATCCATTGCCCCGACAGCGGCTGCGGCGCAGACGGCAAACAACGCAACGGGAGTCGCTTGCATCATGGTCCAGCCCAGACCGATCACCAGCGCCGGAATAGCCAGAATGCCGCCCCCAGCGCCGGTAAGGCCGAGAATGACGCCGATGATTATTCCGAACATTCCACTCATAAGCATGCTCGGACCTCACTCAGATGTGGATGCGCTGGTGAGCCACTCGCGGCCTTTGAGCATGCCATTCCAGTAAAACCAGGGCAAAAATCTGGCTTTCAGGAACCAGGCGGACCGCCGGGCTACCGTCGGATCCAGGGGGAAGGAGGGCAGCAGTTTCCCGCCGTAGCCGAACTCTGCCAGCACCACTTTGCCTTTCTCCACCGTGAGCGGGCATGACCCGTAGCCATCGTAGCGCAGCGGCATTGGCTGAAGGCGACGCAACGCCAGGAGATTCTCGGCGACGACGACAATTTGCTTGCGGACGGCGGCAGCGGTTTTGGCGTTGCTGGTGGAGCAGATATCACCCAGCGCGAATACGTCCGGATAACGACTGTGTTGCAACGTTCCCGGATCCACCTCGCACCAGCCGGCGGAATCCGCCAGGGGGCTGCAACGAATGAACTCGGGGGCTACCTGTGGCGGCACCACATGGAGCATGTCGAAATGCTTGGCGTGCCGAGAGAGTGTTCCGTGCTCGTCCCGGCTTTCGAACCAGGCGGTTTTTCCCGGGCCATCGACTTTGACCAGGTTCGAGCCAAAGACCAACTGGGCCTGATACTTCTCGATGTACTTCATCAGTGGGGGGACGAAAGCCGCTACCCCGAACAGGGTGGCGCCGGCGAGATTGAACTCGACATCCACGTCCTGCAGGACACCTGACTTTTGCCAGTGATCGCAGGACAGATACAAAGCCTTTTGGGGGGCGCCGGCACATTTGATCGGCATGGCGGGCTGGGAAAAAAGTGCTTTGCCGCAGCGTAACCCCTGCACCAGCTGCCAAGTATAGGTGCAAAGATCATAGCGATAGTTGGACGTCACCCCATTCTTGCCCAGGGTTTCTTCCAGCCCTTCGATGTTCTCCCAGGCCAGCCTCAGCCCCGGGCAGACAATGAGGTTTTGATAGGCGACGCTTTGACCATTGCTCAGCGTCAGGTGCTTGCTGTCCGGCAGGACCTCGACCACCGCGGCCTTGATCCAGGTGGCGCCGCGCGGAATGACTTGCGACATGGGCCTGACGGTCTTGCGCACGTCATACGCTCCACCGCCGACCAGCGTCCAGGCCGGTTGGTAGTAGTGCTGGTCATTGGGTTCAATCAGCGTGATCCGCAGGTTGGGAGCCCTCTTGAGCAGGCTGGCCGCGACCCCGATGCCCGCCGACCCAGCCCCGATGATCAGGATGTCGGCGGTGATGTCGGGGGTTATTTGACCGGCTGTTGAAAAATCTTTGCTGTGAGCGGTGACTTGCATGCCAATTAGACTCTTCAAGAGGTTATCCATGTCGCTCTGCCTGAACTCAATAAAGCTATTCAGAACACATTGAGCGGAATCTTCAGGTAGCTGATGCCATTGGCCTTTGCGGCGGGTGTCTCGCCGGCCCGCATGTTGATCTGTACTGAAGGCAGCAGCAGCCTGGGCTGGCCCAGGATCTTGTCGCGCGCTGTGCGCAGGGTAACGAAATCAGCCTCGCCGATACCTTGGCCGGCATGGATGTTGAATACCCGTTCTTCGTCCACTGTGGTTTGGTAACAGTAGTGGTCGCGACCGAGGGATTTGTAGTCGTGGCACATGAACAGGCGGGTATTGCCCGGCAGCTCGAACAGCCTGCCAATCGATCGGTACAATTGATGCGCGTTGCCACCGGGAAAGTCGCAGCGGGCGGTGCCGCAGTCGGGCATGAACAGGGTGTCGCCAACGAACGCCGCATCTTCGATCAGGTAGCTCACGCAAGCCGGCGTATGACCTGGGGTGTGCAGTACATGGACGGCCAGCGCGCCTATGTGGAATGTCTCGCCGTCGGCGAACAGACGATCGAACTGACTACCGTCCACCCTGAACCCGTCTTCGGCGTCGAACAGCCTGGCAAAGGTCTCCTGCACCAAGGGAATGCGATCGCCAATGCCGATCTGTCCGCCTAGTTGCTCCTGCAGATAGCGGGCGGCCGAGAGGTGGTCGGCATGCATATGGGTTTCCAGAATCCATTCGAGCGCAAACCCGTTAGAGCGCACATGCTCGATCAGGCGGTCGGCACTCGCGTACGAGATGCGCGCGGCGGCGGCGTCGTAGTCGAGCACCGGATCGATGATCGCGCAGCGGCGAGTCATCGGGTCGCTGACTAGATAGCTGTAGGTGCAGCTCTCGGGGTCGAAGACAGACTCAAGGTTAAACGGCATAGTCATTTTTCCAGGTTCAAATCGTCAGGGGAGTGCCTGCTACAGGCGCCTCGGCCCATGGCGAACGAATATCGGACAGGAATCGCTGCGCGCGCGGATGCTCTGGATGCTGGAAGAAAGACTCGGGCGTCGCTCGTTCGAGCACCTTGCCCTGATCCATGAAGATCACTCGATCGGCCACCTCGCGCGCGAAACCCATCTCGTGAGTGACGCACACCATGGTCATGCCTTCCTTGGCCAAACCTTTCATCGCTTGCAAAACCTCGCCGACCATCTCTGGGTCGAGCGCGGAGGTGGGCTCATCGAACAGCATCACGGGTGGGTTCATCGCCAGCGCCCTGGCAATGGCCACGCGCTGTTGTTGCCCGCCCGACAGCTCACCGGGGTAGGCGCAGGCCTTGTGGGCCAGGCCCACTCGATCCAGCAGACTCAGGGCCAGATCGTCCGCCTCTTTGGCGGACAGCTTTCGGATGCGACGGGGGGCGAGGGTGCAGTTCTGCAATACGGTGAGGTGCGGAAACAGATTGAACTGCTGAAAGACGAAGCCGATCCGGCTGCGCAGTGCGTTCACACTGGTACCCCGGCCGTAGATATCCACTCCGTCGATGAAGATGTGGCCGCCCTGGATGGCTTCCAGCCGGTTGAGGGTACGAATCATCGTCGATTTGCCGGAACCCGACGGGCCGCAGACCACGACCACCTCACCCTTGGTGACGGTTTCGTTGATGTCGGCCAGAGCATGGTAGCTGCCGTACCACTTGTTGACGTTTTCTAGTTTGATCACGGGATTAAACCTTTGCAGAACGGACGGCGAGATGCTTTTCCAGCCAGTAGGCGAAGCGCGACAGGCTGAAGCACATGACGAAGTAAGTGAGGCCGAGCAGCGCATAGATCTCGACCGGTTTGGTCGGCAGTTGAGCACTGATCTGCGACGCGACGAACGACACTTCGGACAGGCTGATGATGTAACCCAGTGAGGTCTCCTTGATGGTGGAGACGAACTGATTCACCAGTGAGGGCAGCATGTTGCGAAAGGCCTGGGGCAGGATCACCAACAGCATCGAGGCCAGGTAAGAGAAGCCGAGCGAGCGAGCGCTTTCCATTTGTCCGCGCGGCAAACCCAAAATCCCGGCGCGGATGATTTCGGCGAGGTAGACCGCATCGAAAATCACCAGGGCGGCAAGCATGGTGCCGAATTGATCGGTGCGTTGACCGGTCAGGGTCGGCAGGAGGAAATAGGCCCAGAAGATCACCATTAACAACGGGGTACCACGCAGGACATGCACCAACCCTGTAACCGGCACGCGTAAAAACGCGTAGGGACTGATGCGGCACAGTGCGAGTAGCACCCCGACCGGAAAGGCCAGTACCAGGGCCGAGGCTGCCAGGATCAGGGTCATCAACAGACCACCCAGCGGACCGTTCGGGTACTGGCCGATCAGGTAGTACAGCCCATAGGTTTGGATGATATCGAACATCGTCAGGCACTCCGTACGGGATAGCGTTGCTGGTACCAGCTGGACAGCAGCGTGATGGCAATCGAGACGCTGACATAACTTGCCGTGGCAACAGCGAACGACTCGAAACCCCGGAAGGTGGCGCTTTCCACTTGCTGGGCCTGGTACATCATTTCAGCGACGCCGATCACCATGGCGATGCTGGTGTTCTTCCACAGGTTCAGCGTCTGGCTGATCAGCGGTGGCACCGTTACCCGCAGCGACTGCGGGAGGATCACCAGCCGCATGGTGCTGATGAAACCGAAACCGAGGGTGCGACCGGCTTCCATTTGCTCCTTGGGAATGGAGCGCAAGCCGCTGCGGATGTCCTCGGCCATATACGCGGCGGTGTACAGCACCAGGGCGATGACCGCACTGATCGCCTCGATGTTGTGCTGGTAAATCCAGGACTTGATGGATTCCGGCAGTAGCTCCGGCGCGGCGAAATACCAGAACAACATGTGTGCCAGCAGCGGCACATTGCGTATCGCTTCCACGTAGGTGATCGCAATGCCGCGTAGTGGGGCGTAGGGGGCGAGCCGCAAGACGGCGATAACGATCGCCAGCGGCACGGCGATGACCAGGGAGATCAGGGCGAGCTGGATAGACAGCAGCAAGCCACTGACCAGCCAGTCGTGATACTGCCCGGAGAGCACAATCGACAAATCAAACATATTCATAAGTAGGCCCGTGGCCCGACCGAAGGTCGGGCCTTCAACGAAGTCAGTTGATGTTGTCGGTTTCGAATTTGAACGAGCGGCTGGCGAACTTCATTTTGGTGTCCGGGCCGAACCACTTTAAGAACAGCCTGCCGGCCGCGCCGGTAGTCTCCAGGTCGAGCAGTGCCTTGTTCACCTGCTCCTGCAAGGCCGGCTCGCCTTTCCTCAGGCCCAGCGCCAAGTGTTCGGTTGACAGGCTCTGCGGGAGGATCCGGTAGTTGTTTGCTGCATCACCGAGCTTCGCGAAATTGCCGGCCAATGAAGTCTCGTCGTTGACGTAAGCCACACCTTTGCCTTGTTGCAGGGCGAGCAAGGCCTGAGGGTTGCTGTCGAACGAGACGACCTGGACGCCGGGGATCTTCGATCTGACGACCTGCTCCATCGTAGTGCCTTTGATCGTCAGCACCTTCTTGCCTACCAGTTGGTCAAGTTGGTCAATACCGCTGTCTGCCTTGACCATGACCTTCTGACCGGTGATGAAAGTTGAGAGTGAGAAGTTGATCAGCGCCTCGCGCTCCTTGCTATGTGTCAAGGAGGCTGCGAGGAGATCGACACGGCCCTGCTGCAGTTCGGGGATACGTGCGGCGACCGCCAATTGTTTCAGCACCGGCTTGACTCCGATGCTCGCGGCGATGGCGTTGCACAGATCCACGTCGTACCCATCGATTGCGCGAGACGCAGGATTCATCATGAAGCTGAACGGCTCGTCGGTGCCGAGCACGCCACAGACTAATTCACCTTTTTCTTTGATGTCGCCAAGTTGGTCGGCGGAAGCCGAGACGCTCGTAGTCAGCGCGAGTGCCAGCACCGCAGCCTTCCAGTGACTTTTGGATACACTGATCGTTTGCATTTTTCTTGACCTTATTATTGTGAAAAGGCACACCCGCATTAGCGAGCATTGGCTGGATAAACTTTGAGGCGCCTGTAGTTGATGTTGGTATTGGTTACTGGGCCGAAGTGGCACGCAGTTGCTCGAAACCCCCACTCAAGTCGGCGATCAGGTCATCGACGTGCTCCAGACCGATGGAGAGCCGGACCAGGTTCTCGCTGATGCCAATATTGATTTTCTGTTCATGGCTCAACGAGTTGTGCGACATGCTGTAGGAATGGTTGATCATGCTTTCAACCCCTCCCAGGGAGTCGGCTAGTACAAAGATCGACAGCTGCTCGATGAAAGGGGTTATAGCCTCGCGGTCTCCCTTCAACTTTAGCGAGACCACCGCACCGCCGGAGCGCATCTGGCGGTTGCACAGAGCGTGCTGCGGATGGCTTTCCAGCCCCGGGTAGAAAACCTCCTCAACCTGTGGGTGCGTGCTGAGGAAACGAGCGATCTGCGCCGCATTGCTGCACTGGCGCTCCATGCGCACATCAAGGGTTTTCAGCCCGCGCAAGGCGAGGTAGCAGTCGAACGGCCCCTGGACCGCACCGATGGCATTGCTGATGGAGCGCAGGCGGGTGAGCAGTTGATTATCGGCCGCGACGACGACGCCACCGATCAGGTCGGAATGCCCTCCGATGTATTTACTTGCCGAGTGCATCACCAGATCGACGCCGTACTCAATGGGCCGTTGATTCCAGGGAGAGCAGAAGGTGTTGTCGACGCAGGTCAGTATTCCGTGAGCGCGGGCGAATTCGGTCACGCACTGGATGTCTACTAGCTGCAGCAAAGGGTTGGTTGGCGTTTCTATCCAGATCATTCGGGTGTTATCGCGACAGCTGGCGGCCAGTGACTCGAGGTCGTTGAGGTCGATGTAGCTGGCGCTCAGCCCGGATGTCTTGCTTCGATAGTCCTCCATCAGGCGGAAGGTGCCACCGTAGACGCCAGCCATAACGATCACATGGGAGTCCTTTGGCAGAAGCTCGAGCACGGTGGCGGTGGCGGCCATGCCCGAAGCGCAGGCCACAGCACCACAGCCAGATTCCAATTGTGCAATGCAGCTCTCGTAGGCATGGCGGGTTGGGTTGCCGCCGCGCCCATAGGTGTAGTCTGGACTGTCGTCAAGACTGCGCTTGATAAACGAACTGGAGGTGACTATCGCCGGGAAGATCGCATTTTCCGCGTAGGTCGACTGTTCGCCGGCGTGGATTACTTGAGTCGAGAAGTTGTTCTTGTTGTGGCTCATAGTCAGTGATGCCTCGCGGGGGCTAAAGAAAGCGATCGAGTTGTTTCGCATAGGGTGTAATGTCGCCGATATTGCGAGTGACCCAGTCAACGTCGTAGTAGGTATCCAGATAGCGTTCACCGCTATCGCACATCAGGGTCACGATAGAGCCCTGCAGGCCTTGCTCCTGCATCTGTAACGCCACATTCAGCGCACCCCACATATTGGTCCCGGTGGAGCCTCCGGGTTTCTTGCCGAGCAACTTTTCCAACCAGTAGAGGGTGGCGATGCTGGCCGGGTCGGGCACCTTGAGCATGTCGTCGATCACGTCCGGCAGGAAGGACGGCTCCACCTGAGGGCGGCCGATGCCTTCGATGCGGCTGCCATGAGGGCTGGTGAGGTTGGGGTTGCCTGTACGGTAGCTTTCATAGAACACCGAGTTTTCGGGATCGACCACGATCAGCCGGGTGTCGTGGCCCTTGTAGCGAATGTAGCGGCCGAGGGTCGAGGATGTGCCGCCAGTGCCGGCGCTCATGACAATCGCGTGGGGAACGGGGTGTGGCTCGCCGGTCATCTGCTGGAAGATGCTGTCGGCGATATTGTTGTTGCCGCGCCAGTCCGTCGCCCGCTCGGCGTAGGTGAACTGGTCCATGTAGTGGCCGTCGCTCTCGTGCGCCAGGCGCTTTGCCTCGGCATAGACATGGGACGAGTGATCAACGAAGTAGCAGTGTCCGCCGAGCTGCTCGACCTGTTCGACTTTCTTGCTTGCGGTGTTGCGCGGCATGACTGCGGTGAAGCGCAAGCCCAGCAGTTTGGCGAAATAGGCTTCGGACACGGCTGTGCTGCCTGAGGAGGCTTCGACCACATGGGTGCCCTCGCGGATCTTGCCGCTGCAGATGGCATGCAGGAACAGCGAGCGTGCCAGCCGGTGCTTGAGGCTGCCGGTGGGATGGGTACTCTCGTCCTTGAGGTAGATGTCGACGCCCTTCAAACCCGGAATTTCCAGCTTGTGAATATGGGTGTCCGCGGAACGTAGCAGGTCGCAGGAAATACTCCTGATGGCTGTGCGGATCCAGTCATTCATCATGATCTGACCCCGGCTCAGCATGCGGCCACGGCGATCGCGTCCACTTCCACCAACGCTGCTCGCGGCAAGCTGCTGACGCCGATCGCCGCGCGCGCCGGATAGGGCTTGGCGAACAGCTCCTCCATCACCCCATTGATCAGGGCGAAGTGGCTCAAGTCAGTCAGGTAGATGTTCAGTTTGACCACATTGGCGAAGCTCATCGCGGCCTCTTCCAGAATCGCACCCAGGTTGGCGAAGGTTTGCCGAGTCTGTGCTTCGATGCCTTCGACCATCTGCATGCTATGTGGGTCCAGGGCGATCTGACCGGAAACGTAAAGGGTGTCTGCACATTTTACGGCTTGCGAATAAGGGCCAATCGCTTTAGGCGCGGCAAGGGTGGCGATGATCTTCTTCATATTCGGGTGTCTCCGGGCACGTATTTATGGAGTAAATCTTACGGTCGCCGACCAGAAATAGAGTTTTCATTTTTCTACGCTTTACGCTATTTTTTAGAAAAATTTTCTACAAAATACGGCAAAAAGAAGAATGGATAGTTTCGATCGCCACATACTCTCTCTCCTGCAACGCGATGCCAGCATCCCCCTCAAGGATTTAGCCGAGGCCGTCAACCTTTCAACGACCCCCTGCTGGAAGCGGGTAAAGAAGCTCGAGGAAGGGGGCTATATCAGAGCCAAGGTGATCCTGCTGGACCCGGTCCGATTGGGCTTGGGGCTAACAGTGTTCGTGCAACTCAAGACACAGCGTCACGACAAACTCTGGCTGGAAGCATTTGCCAAGAGCGTGGTTCAGTTCGAAGAGGTGGTGGAGTTCTACAGAATGTCTGGGGAGTGGGACTACATGCTTCGGGTGGTGGTCAACGACATAGCCGCCTATGACAGCTTCTACAAGAAACTGATCAATAGCACCGAGGGGCTTTCCAACATCACCTCAAGCTTTTCGATGGAGCAGATCAAATACACCACGGCACTGCCTTTACCTCGATGATCTGCACTGCGCGCAGGAGTACCTGCCGCTACGCGATGGCTTCCTTCAAGGCCTGCATGTGAAAAGGGTCGCCTTCCAACAGGGCCATCAAATCGTTGATGGCCCTTTCAATGTCACAGATCAAGTCACTGACTCGTGCGCGGGCTACCTGCGCGGAGGTAAGTCTGTGCAGGTACCTTGGAACGCTTCGCCGGCGAGCCCGACCGACTCAGCAAACGTCGGGTGGGGGTGGATGGCCGCGCATCATCATGGAGCGGGCGTTTTGATCGGTCAGTGAGACCTGTTTATCCGGTGATTCGTTGAGCTGGATTTCAATCGCTTGAAGATCCTTCATTTGCGTCTTCAGTTTGGCGATTTTCTCTTCCAGTTGCACGGTTTTGGGCTCAGAGGATGTGGGCTCTTGCCGATTGACGGCATCAAGTAGCAAAGTGCTTTGGCCCCGGTGCGCAACTCGGATGAAGCGCTTCATGGGCGATCCTTGCGATGAAATCCTCAGAAATCGTAGCAAGGGTTCGCGGAGGCGTTTTTACACTCTCTGGACCGATTCCTGCCGGTCGCGACTGACCGAAATCGACCTAGGCTCTCAGTAAGTACCGGCAGCAGTCCACCAAACAGCGGCCAAAGCCCCCCCAGCGCAGTGCCAGGCGTCAACACCAAGCCAACGATGTGACGCCTCCAGCAGTAGCGGAAAAACTGAACCCAATGCTCGGGATGATTTGATCACACCATGAAGCCGCAAGCCTCACTCTGCCTATATCGCTAGTCGTGCAAGGCGTGGCTGAAAGAGCCGCACCAGATTCTTCAATATATTCACCGTTTCTTTCAAGAGCTGAGCCCATCCTCATTGTTATGGTTTGTCCGTGCCTTCAAGTTGCTTGTCAGTTGCAGAAAATAAAGGCAAAAAAAAATAATACAAACATAACAATATGAGGCTTCAAAATGAGTGTTCAATTGGTACCCGGCTCTGTGTCTTCCGGAAACGGTAAAGTGACTCATCTGGATGCAGTGGTGATTGGTGCCGGCGTAGCCGGCATTTATCAGTTGTATCGACTTCGTGAGATGGGCTTGAAGGTCCGCTCCTACGATACAGCTTCCGGTGTCGGCGGCACATGGTATTGGAACCGCTACCCCGGCGCTCGCTTTGACTCCCAGGCTGAGATTTATCAGTACTGGTTCTCCGAAGAACTCTATAAATCCTGGCAACCTACCGAGCGGTTCCCTGCCCAGCCAGAAACGGAGGAGTGGCTGAACTTCGTTGCTGACCGCCTAGACCTCAAGAAAGATATACAGTTCAACACCCGTATCGCTTCCGCTCACTACTGCGAGGAGAGCGCTCGCTGGAATGTGACAACCGAAGCAGGCGAAACGATCAATACGCAATACCTGATCTCCTGCAGCGGCATGCTATCCGCCCCACTGTCTGATCGTTTCCCTGGCCAAGCTAACTTCAAGGGGCAGATCTACCACACCGGCCTGTGGCCGAAAAATCCAGTGGACTTCAAGGGTAAACGTGTGGCCGTTGTGGGCACCGGCGCCACCGGTATCCAGGTGATCCAGACCATCGCGCCTCAGGTGGAATCGATGAAGATTTTCGTGCGCACTCCGCAGTACGTGATTCCGATGAAGAACCCCAAATACAGTAAGGAAGACTGGGAAAAGTGGGGGGCACAGTTCCACCAGCTCAAGAAGCGCGTGCGAGAGACCTTTGCTGGCTTCGACTACGACTTCGACGCCGGCCCCTGGGCCGAGAAGACCCCGAGCGAGCGCCGATCCGTGCTGGAAAGCCTGTGGGAAGAAGGCTCGCTGGCCGTGTGGCTGTCCTCCTTTTCCGAGATGTTCTACGACGAACAAGTCAGTGAGGTTGTGTCGGAATTCGTGCGCGAAAAGATGCGGGAGCGCCTCCAGACCAACCCAGATCTGTGCAACCTATTGATCCCGACGGAGTATGGATTCGGCACCCATCGCGTGCCGCTGGAAAACAAGTACCTTGAAGTCTATTTGCAATCCAACGTCGAGGCGGTGGACTGCAAGCAGTCCCCGATCGAGCGCATTGTGCCCGAGGGTATCCAAACCTCCGACGGCAAGATACACGAGGTGGACATTATCGTACTGGCCGTGGGCTTTGACGCCGGCTCCGGCGCACTCAGCCGCATCGACATTCGAGGCCGCGACAGCCGTTCGCTGAAGGAGCAGTGGAAGCAGGAAATCCGCACGTCTATGGGGCTGCAGATCCACGGTTATCCCAACCTGTTTACTACAGGTGCACCGCTGGCACCGTCGGCCGCGCTTTGCAACATGACCACCTGCCTCCAGCAGCAGGTGGACTGGATTACCGGGTGCATCGAATACGCCAGCCAGCACGGCAAACAAGTGGTGGAAGCCTCCAAAGAGTTCGAGGACGATTGGGTACAGCACCACGATGAAACGGCAGCCAAGACGCTGGTGGCCAAGACCGACTCTTGGTACATGGGCTCGAATGTGGAAGGAAAGCCGCGCAGGCTCCTGTCGTATATCGGCGGCGTAGGCAACTACCATCGCCGGTGCGATGAGATCGCCGCACAGGGTTACCCGGGTTTCGAAATGGCCTGACGTGGATTTACTGCCCACCAGTTGAAGCTGTCACGTATTCCTTTCGCCGTGGCAGCCCACTATCGAGGTAATTTGACATGACCAACTACTATTCCCAAGAAAATCACGGCCCTTTCGAAACTATCAATATCGGCTCTTTCCAGCTTGAAGAGGGCACCAGCATCCCTGAATGCCGGTTAGCAGTGGCAGTACATGGAGCCCTTAACTCCGAAAAAAGTAACGTTATTCTGGTACCGACCTGGTATTCCGGTACAAGCAAGGCGATGGAGCAGATATATATTGGCGAAGGACGAGCTTTGGATCCTTCTAAATACTGCATTATCGTAGTCAACCAGATCGGCAACGGCCTCTCCAGTTCGCCAAGTAATAGTACTGGATCACTGGCCGGCCCTGGATTTCCGAATGTGACGATTGGCGATGACGTTCGTGCCCAACACAAGTTGTTAACCGAGCACTTTGGGCTTGAGAGTCTGGCGCTTGTGGTTGGTGGATCGATGGGGGCTCAGCAAACCTACGAGTGGGCCGTGCGCTATCCAGACTTTGTCAAACGTGCCGCAGCGATAGCGGGAACAGCCAGGAACAGTGAGCATGACTTCCTGTTTGCCGAAACGCTCATTGAAGCCATAGCGACCGATCCTGCCTATCGGGCGGGCCTATATTGCTCATCGTATCCACTAGAGGCCGGACTTAAACGTCATGCGAAACTTTGGACAGTGATGGGGTGGAGTACCGCATTCTTCCGCGCCAATCGCCACAAAGACTTGGGCTTCGGATCGATGCAGGAATTCGTCGACAGATTCATGGCCGTCTATTTCGCGGAAATGGATCCTAACAATCTGCTGACGATGGCCTGGAAATGGCAGCGGGGCGACGTCAGTCGGAACGTTGGTGGCGATCTCGCTGCAGCCCTAGGTCGCATCAAGGCGAAGACTTATGTGATGCCCATCTCCCATGACATGTTTTTTACATGCGACGATTGTCTGGTGGAGCAAAAACTGATCCCGAATAGCGAGTTCAGACCTTTGAGGTCAATCGACGGTCATCTTGGGCTTTTTGGCACCGACGCCGAAATGCTCAATCAACTGGATGCCCAACTGATTGAGCTGCTGTCAGTTCCAGTATCCTGAAATAAACCAGCACGATCAGCTTAGAAAATCAGCGCAGAATTCCCGTACTTAGCCCAGAACAATTTTATAATAATCAGGGTGAAAAATGAAAAAGCCAAGAAGCGTACGTTTTTTGAATGCACGAAATAAATACAAAGATCCCTTAAGCTCCGCCTTAGAGTGCGTCCAAAAAAATAATATCGGTCACCGAGTTCAATCGGTTTTACGGTCAGTTCTTATCACCCTTTGTCTTCAGATTTCGACTCTGAGTTATGCCTTGGATGTCGATCCTGGCGACTATACGCCAATGCCAGATGGCACAAAGCTAGGGCTTCTCTATTTGCAGCATGCAGAGAGAGATAATTTTTACCTGAATGGCGATCGGTTAAGCGATAAATATAAACTTGATTCCGATGTCGCAATTCTCAGGGGGGTCAGCTATCAAAATGTTGCAGGCATCTTGACGAATATCCAATTTCTCCTGCCTTTTGGTCATCTGTCAGCAGGGGCCGACATAGGTGCACTGGGCAGCGAAAGCGGCATGGGTGACCCCATTCTAGCCAATACATTCTGGATCATTCAGGATCCATCAGCAAACCGATCATTAGCCATTGCGCAGTACCTGTTTTTGCCTTTGGGAGATTACAGCAAAAATAAGGACTTAAACCTTGGGGAAAACAGATGGAAATATGTCTTGCAGGGCGGTTACATGCAGGGCTTAAGCAATAACATTATTCTCGATCTAGTCGCTGACGTTAATTTTTTCGGTGACAACGAAAACTATACCCCTGGTGACCTGACTCTCAAACAAAAGCCCCAGTATCAGGTGCAAGGTTTTATTCGGTATAAATTCGGCGAGAAAGCCGCTATCCACGTTGGTTATTCCCGTCTATGGGGAGGAGAAAGGGAAGTGGATGGCATTAGACAGGGAGACCAAAGCAATCAAGAAAAAATAATGGCTGGAGGATCTTATTTTATCAACCCAAAAACACAAGTGCTTGCGACACTTGGGCGGGATATTTCAGTTGAAAATGGCTTCAAAGAAGAGTCGCGTCTAAATCTCCGGCTACTTTATGTGTTCTAAAAAATCATTTGATTTCTATTTGAAGCCGATCTGAAAATGGATTTCATAACCTGGTGAAATTGGCTTTTCACCTGCCCTTTTGAAACCCCTATCCTTCGTCGATGAGAAGTACGCCGGGAAGCGCAAGCAAATATTTCGCAAGCGCTTTCTGATCGAAGAGAATAGATAAGCGTCGGGCAAAGCCTGACTAGGGCTATTCCAGAATTCCATTGGAATTGGATTACAACTTTCTTACTGCTTTTAATTCAAGATATTGTTGGCCGTCCGAGTTATGAACAATGCTATGGCGCGCCATGCCAGGCTGACTTAGGAAGTGCGGCGCGCACCGGCAACAACGATACTGACCAGAGAGATTAGCCCGTGCAGATTGGTATACCTCGCGAAACACATGCTGGCGAGACCCGCGTGGCCGCCACGCCGGAAACGGTGAAGAAACTCGTCGGCCAGGGTCATAAGGTCACTGTGCAGAGCGGCGCCGGCATTAATGCCAGCGTTGTCGACAGTGCCTATGAAGCGGCAGGCGCAATTATTGGCAGCGCCAACGATGCGTTTGGTGCCGAGCTGATTCTCAAGGTGGTCGCCCCCAGCGACAGCGAGCTGACGCTGATAAAGAGCGGCACCGTTGTGGTGGGCATGCTCAACCCGTTCAGCAATGAAACCATTGCCAAACTGGCCGAGTGCGGCATTACCGCGTTTGCGCTGGAAGCCGCGCCACGCACCTCCCGCGCGCAGAGCCTGGATGTGCTGTCGTCCCAGGCCAACATCGCCGGCTATAAAGCCGTGCTGCTGGCTGCTCACCATTATCCGCGTTTCATGCCGATGCTGATGACTGCCGCTGGCACCGTTAAAGCGGCGCGCGTGCTGATTCTGGGCGCTGGCGTCGCCGGTTTGCAGGCGATCGCCACGGCGAAACGTCTGGGTGCGGTGATCGAAGCGTCTGACGTGCGTCCTGCGGTAAAAGAGCAGATCGAATCCCTCGGTGCAAAATTCGTCGACGTGCCTTACGAGACGGATGAAGAGCGCGAATGCGCCGTCGGTGTCGGCGGTTACGCGCGACCCATGCCCGCCAGCTGGATGCAGCGTCAGGCGCTGGCCGTGCACGAGCGCGCCAAGCAGGCCGATATCGTCATTACCACCGCACTGATCCCGGGCCGCAAGGCGCCGACCCTGTTGAGCGCGGAAACCGTGGCACAGATGAAGCCAGGCTCGGTGGTCATCGACCTCGCGGCAGCCCAGGGCGGCAACTGCCCGCTGACCGTGGCCGATCAGGTCGTGGTCGAAAATGGCGTGACCATTTGCGGCCCGACCAACCTGGCCGGCGCCGTCGCGGCAGACGCTTCGGCACTGTACGCGCGCAACCTGCTGGACTTCCTGAAGCTGGTCTTCAACAAGGAAGGCCAGTTCGAGATCAACCTCGAAGACGACATCGTCGCCGCGTGCCTGATGTGCCGCGACGGCCAAGTCATCCGCAAAAACGCCTAAGCAGGGATTCAGACGATGGAAGAGCTTATCTCCCCCGGTATCTACAACCTGATCATCTTCGTGCTGGCGATTTATGTCGGTTATCACGTGGTCTGGAACGTTACACCTGCACTGCACACGCCATTGATGGCGGTGACCAACGCCATTTCGGCGATCGTGATCGTCGGCGCCATGCTGGCGGCGGCGTTGACCGTGACGCCACTGGGCAAGACCATGGGCACCCTGGCGGTGGCACTGGCGGCGGTGAACGTGTTTGGTGGCTTCCTGGTGACCCGCAGGATGCTTGAGATGTTCAAGAAAAAAGCCCCGAAAGCAGTGAAAGAAGAGGCGTCCAAGTAATGAGCATGAATCTCGTCACGACGCTCTACTTGATCGCGTCGATCTGCTTCATCCAGGCCCTCAAGGGCCTGTCGCACCCGACCACGTCGCGGCGCGGCAATGTGTACGGCATGCTCGGCATGGCGCTGGCGATCCTCACCACCGTGGGCCTCATCTATAAGCTGGGGGCTGAGCTCGCCACCGCTGGCATCGGTTACGTCATCGTCGGCCTGTTGGTCGGCGGCACCGCCGGCTCGATCATGGCCAAACGCGTCGAGATGACCAAGATGCCGGAGCTGGTCGCCTTCATGCACAGCATGATCGGTATGGCCGCCGTGTTCATCGCCATTGCGGCGGTGGTCGAGCCGCAGTCCCTGGGCATTGTTAAACAGCTGGGTGATGCGATTCCGGCGGGCAACCGTCTGGAGCTGTTCCTCGGCGCGGCCATCGGTGCCATCACCTTCTCCGGTTCGGTGATCGCCTTCGGCAAGCTCTCGGGCAAATACAAGTTCCGCCTGTTCCAGGGCGCACCCGTACAGTTCGGCGGCCAGCACAAGCTCAACCTGCTGCTGGGCCTGGCCACACTGGCGCTGGGCATCACCTTCATGCTGACCGGCAATCTCGGCGCGTTCGCCCTGATGCTGGCCCTGGCGTTCGTGCTGGGCGTGTTGATCATCATCCCGATCGGCGGCGCGGACATGCCGGTGGTGGTGTCGATGCTCAACAGCTACTCCGGCTGGGCGGCGGCGGGGATCGGTTTCTCGCTGAACAACTCGATGCTGATCATCGCCGGCTCGCTGGTGGGTTCGTCCGGTGCGATCCTTTCGTACATCATGTGCAAGGCGATGAACCGTTCATTCTTCAACGTACTGCTCGGCGGTTTCGGCAACACGGCGGATGCGGCCGGTCCGGCCGGTTCGAAAGAAGCCCGCCCGGTGAAATCCGGTTCGGCTGACGACGCGACCTTCCTGCTGACCAACGCCGATACCGTGATCATCGTTCCGGGTTATGGCCTGGCGGTGGCACGCGCCCAACACTCACTGATGGAGCTGGCGGAGAAGCTGACTCACCGGGGAGTCACCGTGAAGTTTGCGATCCACCCGGTCGCCGGTCGGATGCCAGGGCACATGAACGTCCTGCTGGCCGAAGCCGAAGTACCTTACGAGCAAGTGTTCGAGATGGATGACATCAACTCCGAGTTCGGCCAGGCCGACGTGGTGCTGGTGCTCGGCGCCAACGACGTGGTCAACCCGGCGGCGAAGAACGATCCGAAATCGCCGATTGCCGGCATGCCGATCCTCGAGGCTTATAAAGCCAAGACCGTGATCGTCAACAAGCGCTCGATGGCCAGCGGCTATGCCGGTCTGGACAACGAACTGTTCTACCTGGACAAAACCATGATGGTCTTCGGCGACGCCAAGAAAGTCATTGAGGACATGGTCAAGGCGGTAGTCTGATGTGAGTTGCTCTGCTGCGGAGAATCATCTTTGAGCCATTTACGGTCGCCCACGGGCGGCCGTTTTTTTGGCTACCCTGGAGCGTTCATTCTCGAAATCCATGCAGAAAACAGAACCTGGTTGTGAAATAACCAGCGACTAATGTATAAATTTTTCATATTTCCCCGTTCCTGACAGGTCAGACGTGAAAATTGGGACTGTTTCAGTCTGTTTTCCCAATTGGATATTTCCATTGCTCATTAGTACTTGGTTTTTTATAAATAATTAAGAGTTCTTGATGGTTGATATTACTTCCCGACAAAACAACGGAATGCTACAATCTTAATAGATGTAAATACTAATAAAAAAGCCCGTTCATGCCTCGAATTACATTTGCATTCTACTTGGGATCGCAATCAGAGCAAGGACGAAGGCCCTCCAGTGAGAGTTTAAGTATGCCGAAGGCCATTACTCCAAAAGAACTTCTCAACTGGGTGCCAGGAGTGCTTCTCAGTTCAAGCGAAGAACTCGGATGGAAAGATATAGAGCAACGATCGTATCGATACAAGGGGCAGGATGTTCTGATTCCGCCTCTTGATCACTTTATGATCGTTTGTTATTTTTCGGGTCGTACGCCGATGGATAGGTGCATAGATGAGGGCTGGACGCGTACGGCCTGCGCACCGGGAGACATTTCCCTGCTTACAATGTCGCAGAACTCCCATTGGCACTGGACCGAAGATATCGACGTTTCTCACATCTATCTTTCCAATGCACTGATGTCACGGGTGGCCATGGACGTTTTGGAGCGTCCAATCGAAGAGGTCCGCCTACATGATCTGCTTCGCGCGCAAGACTCGGTCCTGACATCTATTGTCGGCGCAATTACAAGCGAAGTGAGAGGTCGTGGATTTGGCGGATCCTTATATGTTGAAGCCTTGAGTATACAACTGGTCATTTATCTTCTACGCCATTACGCAAACGTAACGTTTAAAGAGATGGGTGCATCGGGTCGTCTATCTCAACATCAGAAAAAGTGTTTGCTTGAGTTTGTTGATGCGCATTTGGATGAGTCCATACGCTTGGATGAAATGGCCGATGCCGTAGGGTTGGGAGTCTGGACGTTCTCTAGAAAATTCAATGAATCATTTGACTGTTCTCCACACACATTCGTTACTGAGCAGCGCGTCGAGAGGGCAAAGCGAATGCTGTACAAGGGCACTCTTGCGATCAAAGAAGTTGCCTATCAGTGCGGATTTTCAGATCAGGCGCATTTGACACGTGTACTGCGCGCTAAGCTCGGCATGACTCCCGCGCAGTTAAGGCGGGCTATATACTACGAATAGTATCGGTATAAGCGTCGTATGACTGTCTACTGGCTCGCGGCGCACACTTGGTTATAGTGGCAGTGAGAAACTGCTTCAGGTCGGTACGAAATTTGGTATTTAACGGCGCCGCAAAGGCAGCTACCCTAGAATGTGTCAGTCATTTAGGGGCGTTACGAACAATCCGTTAGACGTCGAAGGTCCTAAATGAATCAGTTAAATAAAAATATCAGCGATTCTTTTATGCAAACATTACATCAAAATGATGATTTACTCAGATTGCTGAAATCAATTGTTGGTAAAAAACACGTTTTATCTGGAGGTGAGGGTAGTCGACAGTATCCGACAGGGTTTCGTCTCGGTACGGGTAAAGCTCTCGCCGTGGTACGCCCCGGCACCTTAATTGAGCAATGGCGAGTGCTGAAGGTAGCGATCGCAGCAAACAAAATAATTATCATGCAAACCGCAAATACCGGCTTGACTGGTGGTCCCATCCCATGTGGTGAGTACGATAGAGATGTTATAATAATAAATTCAATGCGAATAAATAAAATTCAAATTGTGAATGACGGGGCTCAAGTTATTTGTTTGCCAGGAGCAACCCTAGATCAGCTTGAAAAGATATTGAAGCCGCTGGGCAGGGAGCCTCACTCGGTGATAGGTTCCTCTTGCATTGGTGCGTCGGTAGTAGGTGGTGTTTGCAATAATTCGGGCGGAGCGTTAGTAAAGCGAGGGCCGGTTTATACTGAGCTGGCGATTTTCGCTCAGTTAGACGGTGACGGCCGATTAACGCTGGTGAACCACTTAGGGATCAGTTTGGGTGATGAGCCAGAAGCAATATTAGGTAAACTAGAGCGCGGAGAGTATCGCACTGCCGACGTCTACAATAATGTAGGTAGGGCTTCTGATGAATCCTACTCGTCCCATGTAAGGGATACTCAGGCAGATACACCATCTCGCTTTAGTGCAGATGCAACCAGACTCCATGAGGTCTCAGGAAGCGCAGGAAAGTTATCCGTATTTGCCGTACGATTAGATACGTTTCCTGCCGAGCCAGGGGTAAAGGTCTTTTATGTAGGGGCGAACACAGTAAGCGTTATGGCTGAAATTCGGAAGCGAATTCTAGAAGGGTTTTCTGACTTGCCTATAGCCGGGGAGTATTTGCATCGAGACGCCTATGACATGGCCGAGAAATATGGCAAGGATATCTTCTTGATAAATAGATATTTAGGAGAGCAAAAACTACCTTGCCTTTTCGCTTTGAAAAACAATATCGATAATTTCTGTCGTCGAATACCGATGCTGCGCGATAACTTCACTGACCGAGCTATTCAAAAAATAAGTGTTCTGTTTCCAAAACATCTACCAAAACGCATGAGTCAATTTCGAAATTCTTATGAACACCATCTACTGCTTAAGGTTTCAGGCTCGTCGGTAGAGGAAACGAGAGCATTTTTCGATGCTTTTTTTTCCGAAAGTGGAGATGGAAGTTATTTTGAATGTACCCCAGATGAGGGCAAAAAAGCTTTCCTGCACCGCTTCGCAGCAGCAGGTGCCGCCGTGCGGTATCGTACTGTCCACCAAAAGGAGGTAGAGAATATCATCGCTCTAGACATCGCTCTGAGACGGAATGACCAAGAGTGGTTCGAAAAGCTTCCAAGCGAGATCGACACTGTTGTGATTAAGAAACTATATTATGGACACTTCTTGTGCCACGTATTTCATCAAGATTACATAATTCGCAAAGGTATTGACTGCGTAGCATTGGAGCATAAAATGCTCGAACTGCTTGACCAGCGCGGGGCTCAACACCCGGCAGAGCGCAACGTAGGCCACCTTTATAACGCCCCCCCAAATCTTGCGCAGTTCTATAAAAAACTAGACCCTTGCAACCAGTTCAATCCTGGTATTGGCAAAACTACCAAATACGCTCATTGGAATGACGTCATATAAAAATCATATGTGTAGAAGTTTTTATCGAGTAGGAGGCGGCTGGGCACTCTGAGTGCCACCGGTCCGCTCTTAGGCTCTAGTTCCGCCCAATACGGCCGATAACCAATTCCATGGAATACTAATTCGAGGACAAGAATGTCTTCAATCTGACCCATTTTCGGATGGTGTTCCTCGACAGCCCTGTGTTCTCCTGCTCAAAAATTGAGCAGAAGCAGTTGAACACCCGGGTCAGTTTTCAGTCGGCAGAACAGCCTTTACTGGGTCAGTTTTCGGTCAGCGGCAACAGCTGTGACTTCCGTGTGGTGTAATCGCGCAAAGTCATCGGTATCGTCTACCTGTTGGCCGGTATGTACATCAACGGCGCACAAACGTTGGTTCCGGTGGCGTTGGCGACCATTGCGTTAATGATCAAAGGGCTGGTCAGGATGCGGACACTACCTAAGGTCACATCCTTTGCCACTGTCACGCAGGAAGTCCATGCCCGCCTGCAATGTCGGCAGAATTTCGTTGAGATAGAGCGATCGTTCTTCTTCGCCGGCATCCGCCCAGTCCTGGCCGGAGCGGATCAGCGCGACATTGTCGTGCCCTTGCACGACAACGCGCCCACCTTTGGCCGGGTCGCCAGCGATGACCGTCAGTTCGCCGGAAGGAGCAGCTGCGCGTCGCTTTGATTACTGGAAAGAAGTGGTGTGTCGTCACTGCCTGGCAGCGGACAGCAAACCATTGGCGCAGAGCGATTTCGACGGGGAACTGGAGGTGCACGGCATGGGTCCGTTGGACATCTGTACGCTGTCCTCGCCACTGCATTTTTGGGAGCGTTCGCCCCAGCATTTACGCAGCGGTCCTGATGAGGATCTGTGGCTGGGTTTCACCCGGCGAGGCTTTGGTGAACTGGAGCAGGCAGGGCGCAGGGCAACGCTGGCGGCGGACAATTTGTTTCTTTATGACGCATCCCAAACGTTCCGATTCAGCCTGGGTGGTACCGAGAACCACCTGGTCCGCATTCCGCGGCAGTTGCTCAGCCAGCGGTTGCCAGGCGTAGCAGGTTGCACCGCCGTGGTTTTGGACGATCGCCGTCCAGGGGTGATTCCGTTGCGCGAGATGTTGCATCAAGCGGCGAGCATCCCTGCGAGCTTCCAGGATGAGGGGCTATCCAGTCGCTTCTCCAACACCTTGCTGGACCTTCTGGCGATCAGCCTGGAACTCCAGGACCTCAAGAAGGCCCATGAGGAATTGGATCTTTATGGCCGGATCATGAACTACATCCACCAGAATCTGACCGATCCAGACCTGTCGATCGAGCGCATTGCCCAAGTGCATTATGTGTCCACGCGAACCGTCACGCGCGCTTTCGCCCGTTATCAGAAAACGCCGGTCGCGGAGATCTGGAAAGAACGCCTGCTTGCGAGGCGCGAGGCAATAGAACGCGGCCAGGTACGCAGCATTTCTCAAGCGGCACTGGATTTCGGTTTCTCCGATTTCTCCCATTACAGCCATGCGTTTCGCAAGGCCTTTGGCGTGGCGCCTCATACGCTCCTGCGCCGGAATTGAGAACGGCCACTCTCAATCCTCTCGAATCCAAACCTTAGATCGTTGCCCACGCGGTCCCGCCCGGAATGACCAGTAGCTGCCGAAGAACGCTGAAGTCGAGCATGGAGATAAAGCTGTCCATTAGCGGTGATTCGTTGTGGGTATTCCAGCTCATGTACAGTCCGATGGCGGGGTTGGGCGACTCGGTTACCGGGAAGATTCTGCGAAACAGGACCTTGTCGCGCATGATCGAGTTGGCGATGGATTCGGGCACCAGGGCCACGCCGAAGCCGCAGGCCACCAAGCCGATCAAGGTGTGGATCTGCGCGGCTTCCTGTACCACCTTCGGGTAAAAACCGGCGGCTTCGCATAAGGCAATCAGCTGGCTGTGATAACCGGTGCCCAGGGCTTCGGGTGTGAATACGAAGTCTTCGCCGGCGAAATCCCGCAGGTCGATTTTCCCGGCCTGTGCTTTTGGATGATGGGTGGGGAGTGCCATGACGATTTCTTCGTCGAGCAACAAGCGCGATTCGATGTTGTCCGCCGAAATGGGCAGTTTGCGCATGAAGGCGATATCTGCGTCTCCGGACAGAATCGCCTTGGCCTGGCTGGAAGATGGCATTTCCTTGATGATCAGCTGGACCTTGGGAAAGGTTTCGCGAAACTGCCTGAGGGTGTTGAGCAGCGACTCGTAGTAAGCAATGGACACCGCGGTGATCGTGAGTTTGCCGGCGATGCCTTCGGACACCTGGCGGGCGTGTTCTACCCCCAGTTCCAGTTCCTTGAGTGTGCTGTAGGCGGCGTCCAGAAAGGCACTGCCGGCGGGTGTCAGTTTTACCCCGCGCTTATTACGCGTGAACAGGCTGAAACCCAATTTGTCTTCCAGGCGATTGATGGCCTGACTCAGGGGCGGCTGGGCCATGTGCAGGCGAATCGCGGCTTTGTGAAAATGTAATTCTTCAGCCACGGCGATGAACTGCCTGAGCAGTCGGGTTTCGATCATTCTTCCGTTCCTTCATTTGAATTGATCAGTGTTGCGAGTCGGGCCTGGCGTCATCCCTCCGGGATCATCGGTGAGCACAAGATGCTGTCATTGGCGTCCCGGGTAGAAACCGTGCCGGCCCGCATACGAGACACGATCTCCAGGGTCAAGTTCACGAACGGGGCTTTCTGGGCTTGCTCCAGACATTGGTTTGATATGAGCCAGGTATCAACTTCGCCGCTCATTAGTATTAAACAACCCTCCTTTTCATTGTTAAGGTGAAGTGGCAATCAAGAGGGGAAAACGATGAACTTTTCAGGAAAGACGGCGATTGTAACGGGCGCTGGTCGAGGCCTCGGTTTCGTCTATGCAAGGGAATTGGCCAGGCTGGGCGCCAATGTCGTTATCAGTGATATCGGTGCGAACAATATCGGCGATGGTGCAGATACATCCATTGCCCTCGATGCCGCCCGGATGCTTCAGTCGGAAGGTTACAGCGTTATCGGCCACCATGGTGACCTGGCTGCCGAGCAAGGTTGTCGGCAACTGATCGAGACGGCCATCGAGGCATTCGGGCAACTCGATATCGTGATCCACAACGCCGGTTGGGTCGGTTATCAATCGATTGAAGAGGCCGAGTTGTCATTTATCGAGCGCGCGGTGGATATCAATATCCATACGCCCATCTGGCTGTGCAAGCATGCCTGGAAACACCTCAGGCGATCTGCTGTTGCGCGTGTGGTCCTGACCTCTTCGGATAGGGCGATGTACCAGCAATATGCTCAGCCGGGCCTGGTGGCTTATGCGGCGGGTAAAATGGCACAACTGGGCATCATGAACGCGCTGAGCATGGAAGGTGCGACCGATGGCATCCTGGTCAATGCGGTTTCGCCCGTCGCCAAAACCAGAATGTGGGGCGTGACCGGGGAACCGGACAATCTGAAGCCTCAGTGGGTGGCTCCCGGTGTGATTTTCCTGGCTTCGGAGCTGTGTCAGGACACCGGCTACATTCTGCGAGCCAGTAATGGCCAATTCACCGCTACACGGTTTTCCGAGAATGAGGGCGTCGACTATCCCGTCGACCTGGCCCGGGTCAAGGCATCCAGCGCCGAGCAAATTGCTCAATTGTGGGACCACATTAAGGAGTGTTGATCGCTGGCCTCCCAAGGACTTGTCGAAGCGCGGCATGGGCAGGGCTTCTTCGTCAAACAAGGAGCGCCGAGCAGCAACGAACCGGAAGAGCCGCTACCTTTCACCCGGGCGATGGACACCATCTGGCTCATGCGACAGCAGTTTGTCCGTGAACCCGGTCACTCGCCACTCGGTGAAGGTTTTCCGCCAGTGGAGTGGCTGATGGATTTGCGCCTGGACAAATTCACACGGCAGATCATGCGTATTGGTGTAACGACGCTTTTTCGATACGGCAACCGGCTGGGAAATGCCGCTCTTCGTAAACACCTGGTGCAAAAACTGGCTACCTACTCAATTACTGCAAGCCCTCGCCAGATCGTCACCACCCATGGGGCCAATCACGCACTGGACCTGATAATCCGCCGCATTATTGCTCCGGGGGATTACGTTTTTGTCGAGGATCCAGGCTATTACCCGCTGTTCGGCAAGCTGCAATTACAAGGAGCCCGGATGCTATCCGTACCCAGATTGCCGGGTGGGCCGGACATTGAGGTGCTGGAGCAGCATCTGCTTGTGAATAAGCCAAAATTATTTTTCATGCAGTCTGTCGGGCACAACCCGACGGGCTCCGATATTTCACCCGGCAAAGCCCATCGGTTGGTTCAGTTAGGGCAAGAGCACAACTTCATCCTGGTGGACGACGATGCTTTGGCAGATTTCAAACCGGCATCGGCAATCAAGGTGTCTGCGCTGGATCAGTTGAAACGCTCACTGTACGTGGGCAGCTTCTCCAAATCGGTTTCTGCGGCATTGAGGGTTGGGTTTATCGCAGGCAGTAAAGACGTCATAGATGAACTGGGTGATCTGAAAATGCTGCTGCATACCAGCACCTCGGAGCTTTGTGAGCGAACCGTTGATGTCATTCTGATGGAGGGGCATTTCCTCCGGCATCTAATCCGCTTACAAGAACGGTTAAAAAGTGCCACCGCGGCAGGTTTGCAGATGCTGGATGAAATTGGGGCCGACGTATTCGTTCGTGCAGAGCAAAGCCTCTATTTATTGGCCAGGTTTCCTCACATTGACGATGCCAGGGAGCTGACGCGACAACTGCTTCCGAAGGGTTTCATGATCGCCCCCGGACACATTTTTTCACCGGAACAGTCGCGTATAAATCCATGGACGAGATTGAATGTCGCGTATCTGAATGATCCGTTACTCAAAGCAGTATTAAGCGGCTGAGTCGAACGCCATTTCTGCACTGGCGGTGCAGGCCTATAACTTGAAAAGAGCGATCAAGGTAATGGGAGCGCGTCAATTGATGGCATTGATGGGCTGAAAGGTCCTTTTTTCCTGAGCTCCCGGGAAGTCAGTGCAGGTAACAGGCCATTCGAAAAACTAGCCGCCTGTCGAAAGGCAAGACTTCACCCACGGTGTGTGCTGGGGTGTGGGCTGCGAGATTTTTCCAAAAGCCAGAAACGACAAAGCCCTGAAAAATCAGGGCTTTGTCGTATAAAGATGGCGGAGGCGATGGGATTCGAACTCATGGACCTGTTACAGTCGACGGTTTTCAAGACCGTTGCCTTAAACCACTCGGCCACACCTCCGTTTGCGTTGCGGGCGCCATAATACCTGAATGAAACACACTGTCAAACTCTCTACGTAGCTTGTTACAGCACGTCTGTTATGATCTTTGCGACTGAACGTTTCAAACCAACAGGAGTGTCGCCATGCGCGAACAGGATTACGCAGTTAATAACAGCGTGCAGGCTGAGCAGCTAGAGGTTAGCCGCGTCCTGCGCAACACTTACGGCCTACTCGCTCTCACCCTCGCATTCAGCGGCGTGATGGCGTATGTCGCCCAGCAGATGCGTGTCGGCTACCCGAATATTTTCGTGGTGCTGATCGGTTTCTACGGCCTTTTCTTCCTGACCAACAAACTCCGTGATTCGGCGTGGGGCCTGGTGTCGGCATTTGCCCTGACCGGTTTCATGGGTTTCCTGCTCGGCCCGATCCTCAACCGTTACCTGGGCATGCAGGGCGGTGCGGAAGTCGTGAGTTCGGCCTTCGCGATGACCGCGCTGGTGTTCGGTGGCCTGTCGGCCTATGTGCTGATCTCCCGCAAGGACATGAGTTTCCTCAGTGGCTTCATCACTGCGGGTTTCTTCGTGTTGCTGGGTGCGGTGGTTGCCAGCTTCTTCTTCCAGATCAGCGGCCTGCAACTGGCGATCAGCGCAGGTTTCGTGCTGTTCTCCTCGGTCTGCATTCTGTTCCAGACCAGCGCCATCATTCACGGCGGCGAGCGTAACTACATCATGGCGACCATCAGCCTGTATGTATCGATCTACAACCTGTTCGTCAGCTTGTTGCAGATCTTTGGCATCATGAGCCGCGATGACTGATTGTTGGCTTTGAGTGAAAAACCCGCTTCGGCGGGTTTTTTCTTGCCTGGGATTCGAGCAAGGGCTCACGCCATCGGCGGCAACCGTCGCTTGACCGGCGTCTTCTTGACGATCGCAGTGTTGGTTTCAGCGTGGGTATTAAGCCGGTCGAGCAAAGTGTCCAGTTGCTCCATCGAACGCACATGCAGACGAGCGATAAAGCAGTCATCGCCAGTAACCTTGTCGCACTCGGTGAACTCGGGGATCGCCTGGATCTGCCGCTCCACTTCCTGCAACTGACCCGGCAGCGGGCGGATGCGGACGATGGCCTGCAGTTGATAGCCGAAACACCTGGGGTCGATCTCGACGGTGTAGCCCTTGAGCACGCCCCGTTCCTCGAGGCGGCGCAGGCGTTCGGCAACACTGGGCGAGGACAGCCCGCTGATGTTCGCCAGGGCCTTGAGCGAGCGCCGTGAGTCCTCCATCAAGGCCGTGATCAGCACTTGGTCGATGTCGTCGGTCATGACGCAACCTCGATTAGGCAATTAATCGGAACCGCCTTGATAAAAAAGGCAGAACTGAAGTTTAGCCTGATTTTTGCGCTGGAGAAGTGCCTTGGCGGATTGGCATACTTTGGGCTCAAACACAGGAGTCTGATGATGGACAAGACAATTCGTCACGGGTCATTCGAGATGACCGCCGCCATGCTGATTTCCGGGACCATCGGCTGGTTCGTGCTGGTGTCCGGGCAACCGGTGCTGGACGTGGTGTTCTGGCGCTGCGTGTTCGGCGCCGGCACCTTGTTGCTGATCTGCGCGGCATTCGGTTTCCTGCGCCCCGGTATCCTGACCAAGACTACCTTCCTGTTGGCGGTGCTCAGCGGCGTGGCGATTGTCGGCAACTGGGTGCTGCTGTTCGCGTCTTATTCCCGCGCCTCGATTGCCATCGGCACCGCGGTGTACAACATTCAGCCGTTCATGCTGGTGGGGCTGGCCGCGTTGTTCCTCAACGAGAAAATCACCCTGCAGAAACTGTTCTGGCTGGGTATCTCGTTTCTGGGGATGCTGGCGATTGTCAGCGCCCATGGCAGTCAGGGTGGCAGCGGCAACGATTACCTGATGGGCATCGCCCTGGCATTGGGCGCTGCGTTCCTTTACGCGATTGCGGCTCTGATCATCAAGCGCCTGACCGGTACGCCGCCACATCTGATCGCGCTGATCCAGGTCAGCACCGGCGTGCTGTTGCTCGCGCCAATGGCGAATTTTTCCGCGCTGCCGCAGGCGCCCGGCGCCTGGGCCAGCCTGGTGACCCTGGGCATCGTCCACACCGGCGTGATGTATGTGCTGCTGTACGGCGCGATTCAAAAACTGCCGACGGCACTCACCGGTGCGTTGTCGTTCATCTACCCGATTGCGGCGATCTTCGTCGACTGGTTTGCCTTCGGCCATCGCCTGGAGCCCCTGCAATGGCTGGGTGTTGCCGCGATTCTGCTGGCGGCTGCCGGCATGCAGCAGGGCTGGACCCTGAAATTCCGGCGCACGGTCACCCCATGAACCGGCATCAGATGTTCCAGCGCGGCGCGGTCTTGGCCAGTCGCTGGCGCATCTGGCCGATGTTGGCGGCCAACTGGCGGTTCAGCAGCCGGTAGCCGTCCAGGGTGTTATAGACCGGCGTCTCCAGGCTGGGCTCCACCGGCAACTCGACCGGCCGGCTCAGACGCTGGGAAGCGCCGGACTTCAGGGCCCGGGCCATGCCGATCAGTTGCACCCGGACCAGCCGGTGTTCGGCTTTGAGCGTCGAACGCAGATTGGCCATGGCCTCGGCGTCATTGGCGTCCGGCCGGCTGTTGCCGAGGATCTCCAGGGTGCTGATGCACAGGCGCAGATGGCGCTGGATGGCATCGAGTTCGGTCATGGAAATCTTCACTTCCTTGGACACCGACGGCATCAGCGAGCGCAGCTGCACCATCACCGTGTTCAGGCGGCCCATGACTTTGTGGTATTCGTCATCGCTGACCGACTGGCCATTGATGATGCGGCCGTGGATTGCCGCGCAGTCGCGCAAGGCATCGGCCAGGTTGTAGCGCCAGGAGTAAACCGCGTAGAGCGGCAGGGCGAAGGAAAATGCCAGAGCCAGGGCGATGCCGATCAGGATGTCGACCCCGCGCCACAACCCGTCGGTGACCGGATTGTCGCCATGGCCGGCGACAATGAACACGGTAATCGCCGACAGCAGCGCGGTGTAACCGCCCTTGCCGATGGCGTGGTACGAAAAGAACCCGCACACCACCGCCATCGCGAAATAAGTCAGCCATGGCATTCCCAGCCAGGCCTCTTGCGCCACCAGTGCCAGACCGACACCGGCCCCGATCAAGGTGCCGATGGCGCGTTCGGCGGCTTTCTTGCCGATGTTGCCGTGGTGCTGCAAGCCGCCGATCACCACCAGCATCGTCACCGACGCCCACTCACCGTGGGGCAGATTGATGCCGGTGGTGAGCAGGATCGTGGCCAGCAACCCAAGCGATACGCGCACCGCGTGGATCAGTCTGGCGTGGCGATAGCGCCGATACGGGTCCAGCAACGGACGCAGCAGTCGGCGCAGCAGTGGTGGCAGTCGGTGGGCTCTGAATGTGCTCAGGCTTGATCTCCTCAGAAGATGTAATCGGTGGTCAGGAAACTCGAACTGCGCCCGCTGATGATTTCGCTGATCAGTTCCTTGTTGGTTTCCTGGAACTTGGTCGCCACCAGCGTGCGGATCGAAAACACCCGCAGCGCATCATGTACCGACAGCGTGCCTTCGGCGGAGTTCTTGCGGCCGTTGAACGGATAGGTGTCCGGGCCGCGCTGGCACTGGGCATTGAGGTTGATCCGGCCGACCTGATTGGCGAAGGTGTCCACCAGCCGACCGACTGCTACCGGGTTGGTGCCGAAGATGCTCAGCTGCTGGCCGAAATCCGATTCCAGGACGTAATCGATCACGGTGTCCAGGTGTCGGTAAGGCACGATCGGCACCACCGGGCCGAACTGTTCTTCCTGATAGACGCGCATCTGCGGCGTCACCGGGTACAGCACGGCGGGGTAGAAGAACGAAGCGCGGGCCTCACCCCCGTTGGGGTTGACCACAGAGGCGCCTTTGCTGACCGCATCGGCCACCAGCGAGTGCAGGTAATCGACCTTGCTCGCCTCCGGCAACGGTGTCAGCGCCACACCGCTGTCCCACGGCATGCCGGGTTTGAGCGTGGCAAGTCTGGCGTTGAATTTTTCAATAAACGCTTCGACCACGTCTTCATGGACGAAGAGGATTTTCAGCGCGGTGCAGCGCTGGCCATTGAAGGACAGGGAACCGGTCAGCGCTTCACTGACTGCGTTGTCCAGGTCCACCTCGGGCAGGACGATGCCGGGGTTCTTCGCATCCAGACCCAGTGCCGCGCGCAGACGGTGCGGTCTTGGGTGCAGTTTTTTCAGGTCACTGGCAGCCTTGTTGGTGCCGATGAACGCGAAGATGTCGATCTTGCCGCTGGCCATCAGCGCGCTCACGGTTTCGCGACCGCTGCCGTAGATCACGTTGATCACCCCGGCCGGGAAGCTGTCGCGGAAGGCTTCGAGCAATGGACGAATCAGCAGCACACCGAGCTTGGCCGGCTTGAATACCACGGTGTTGCCCATGATCAGCGCCGGAATCAGCGTGGTGAAGGTTTCGTTCAACGGATAGTTGTAAGGGCCCATGCACAACGCCACGCCCATGGGCACGCGGCGGATCTGGCCGAGGGTGTCCTGTTCCAGTTCGAAGCGGCTGGAGCGGCGGTCGAGTTCCTTGAGGGCATTGATGGTGTCGACAATGTAATCGCAGGTACGGTCGAACTCTTTTTCCGAGTCCTTGAGGTTTTTGCCGATCTCCCACATCAGCAACTTGACCACCGCTTCACGCTGTTCGCGCATGCGCCCGAGGAAGGTTTCGACGTGCTGGATCCGCTCGGCCACGCGCATGGTCGGCCACAGGCCCTGACCCCGGTCGTAGGCGCGAACGGCGGCGTCGAGGGCGGTCAATGCGGTGTCGGCGTCGAGCAATGGCGTGCTGCCGAGGATGACTTGTTCGTCGCCGTTTTCACCGCGCAGGTACACCGGGCTGCGGACCTGGGCGAGGGCGCCTGGCCAGGTTTTCAGCTCGCCATCGACCAGGTATTCACGCTGCTCGGTCTGGCCGTCGAGGCGGTATTTTTCCGGGATGTCGCCGGCAGAGGGAAAGAGATTGCCAAGGATCTGTTCTGTGGTCATGTCGCTACCCCGTCTGGATTGGGTGATGCGGAAGGTCTGTTATCGCTATGCACTGCTATCAGGTCAAGGCCTGATCAGCGGCTGTCGAAAATGGAGGCCTGAGCCTATAAACCCGTCGTTGGAGCCTAGGCCAGGTTGCGCGTTCGATCAGCATAGCTGAATCGTTTTACCAGATGGCAATACGGATTGTCATGACCCACGGCACGCTTGTTGTCGAGATTGCGCGACGAGCTGCGATCTTTTGACCTCGCAACACACAACGGCCAACGCTGCGGGTAAACTTCGCGCTCTTTCCAAAGGAGTTCATATGAGTTACTACCAGCCGGGCATTCTCGCCACCCCCGTTCCACCTCAAGCCCGTCATATGTTCTTCGCACTGGAATCCGTCGCCGCACTGCCGGCGGCGCTCGACAACTTGATGCAGCTGGTGGACGGAAAGTCGGCGGTGGTCGGTTTCGGCGAATCCCTGGTCAAGGCTCTTCAGGGTCAGATCGAGGGCCTGCGTCCCTTTCCGGCGCTGACCGGGGTCGGCGTCGACAACCCGTCGACCCAACACGCGCTGTGGTGCTGGTTGCACGGAGTCGACCGTGGCGAGTTGCTCAATCGCAGCAACGCCATCGAGGCCGCCCTGGCGCCGGCCTTGCGCCTGGTGCAGATGAACGAAACCTTCCGCCACCTAACCGGGCATGACCTGACCGGTTACGAAGACGGCACCGAAAACCCCCACGACGAAGCCGCCGTGGCCGCCGCGCTGGTGGGTGAGGGTGCTGAAGGTGTGGTCGGTGGCAGCTTCGCCGCGATCCAGCAGTGGCAGCACGACCTGAAGGGTTTCCATGCAATGCCGTCCCATGAGAAGGACAACATCATGGGCCGTCGCTTGATTGACAACGAAGAAATCGATGACGCGCCGATCTCCGCCCACGTCAAACGCACCGCCCAGGAAAGCTTCGCTCCCGAAGCCTTCGTGGTCCGTCGTTCGATGCCGTGGATCGAAGGCGACCGCGCCGGCCTGATGTTCCTCGCCTTCGGTTTCTCCCTCGATGCCTTCGAAGCCCAGCTGCGGCGCATGAGTGGTCTGGAAGATGGCATCACCGATGGTTTGTACCGCATGAGTCGGCCAATTACGGGCGGTTATTACTGGTGCCCGCCGCTCAAGGACGGTCATCTGGACCTGCGCGCATTGCGCGTCGGCTAATTATCAAGGAGTGAATATGAACGTGGTGCGCTGGGGCATGATTGGTTGTGGCAGCGTCGCTGAGCGCAAGAGCGGACCGGCCTTCTACAAGGCTCCCGGCTCGGCGCTGGTGGCGGTGATGGGACGACGTCTGGACGCGGTGACCGATTATGCCGCGCGCCACGGTATCGCCAGGATCTACACTGACGTGGAAGCGTTGATCAATGACCCCGAGGTCGACGCGGTGTACATCGCCACGCCGCCTGAGAGTCATCATGCGTACAGCCTGCGGGTCGCCGCCGCCGGCAAGCATTGCTGCGTCGAAAAACCGATGTCGCTGAATGCCGGGAAAAGCCTGGAGATGCAACAGGTCTTTGCCGACGCGGGGCTGCACCTGTTCGTGTCCTATTACCGACGTTCATTGCCGCGCTTCCAGCAAGTGCGGCAATGGCTGGAAGAGGGGCGGATCGGCGAGGTCCGGCACCTGACCTGGACCCTGACCAAAGCGCCGTCGGCAGAGGATCGCAGGGGTGCCGGCAATTGGCGCACCGATCCGGCGATTGCCGGCGGCGGTTATTTCGTTGACCTGGCCAGTCATGGCTTCGACTTGTTCCAGTATTTGCTTGGCGACATCGTCGAAGTCGCCGGGTTTACGGCCCGCCAGGCCGGGCTGTATGCCGCCGAAGATGCCGTGAGTGCCAGTTGGCGCTTTGCGTCCGGGGCGATGGGCATGGGTTGCTGGAACTTTGTCGCGGATCGGCGCGAGGATCGGGTCGAGGTGATTGGCAGTAAAGGGCGGATCAGCTTTTCCGTATTCGATGAACATCCGGTTCAGCTAGACGCCGATGAACACCTCAGCCTTCACATCAACCATCACGAACACATCCAGTGGCATCACGTATTGGGCATGAACGCGCACATTCGTGCAGAGGCGCAGCATCCGGCGGTGGCCGAGCAGGCGCTGAAGAGCGATTGGGTGATGGACCAAATACTCAAGCGCACCTGAACCTGTGGGAGTAGCGCTGCGCATCTAATCTTATATCCAAACAATATTTCTCAGCCTGCCATTAGAACTTTAGGATCACGTCATAACTCGTTATGACAAGTGATCCTACATGACTGATAACGTTCTATCTCTCAGCAGTGTTCCGCTACACACCCAACTGCGGGATGTACTTCGCGCCCGCATTCTCGACGGCGAATACCCGCAAGACAGCCAGATGCCCTCAGAAAGCGAGCTCGGCGCGCTGTTCAAGGTCAGCCGCATCACCGTGCGCCAGGCGCTGGGGGATCTGCAGAAGGAAGGGCTGATCTTCAAGATCCATGGCAAGGGCACCTTCGTCGCCAAGCCCAAGACCTTTCAGAACGTCAGCACCTTGCAAGGCCTGGCCGAGTCCATGACCGGTCGTGGCTATGAGGTGATCAACCGCCTGCGCAGTTTCAAATTCATACCGGCCGACAAGCTCGTTGCCGAGCGTCTGCAGGTGGCCGAAGGCGAGACTGTGGCGCAGATCAAACGGGTGCGGCTGATCAACCGCGAGCCGATCTCGCTGGAAATCACCTACCTGCCCAAAGCCATCGGCGAGCGGTTGGAGAAGGCCGATCTGGTCACCCGCGACATCTTCCTGATTCTCGAAAACGACTGCGGCCTGGCCCTCGGTCACGCCGACCTGGCCATAGACGCGGTACTCGCCGACAGCGACCTGACCCAGGCGCTGAACGTCGAAGCCGGCTCGCCGATCATGCGCATCGAGCGTCTGACCCATGACGCCAGCGGCCAGCCCCTGGACTTCGAACACCTTTACTACCGTGGCGATGCCTTCCAGTACCGCCTGCGGATCGACCGGCAAAAAGGGGATCAGGCATGAGCCACAGCATGACCAGAAGTACCGTCGAACAGGAATACGACATCGTCGTGATCGGCGGCGGCACCGCCGGCCCCATGGCGGCGATCAAGGCCAAGGAACGCAACCGCGACCTGCGGGTGCTGCTCATCGACAAGGCCAACGTCAAGCGCAGCGGCGCCATCAGCATGGGCATGGATGGCCTGAACAACGCGATCATTCCCGGCCACTCGACGCCGGAGCAGTACACCAAGGAAATCACCATTGCCAACGATGGCATCGTCAACCAGGCGGCGGTGTATGCCTATGCGACCCACAGCTTCGAGACCATCGAGCAACTGGACCGCTGGGGCGTGAAGTTCGAGAAGGACGAGACCGGCGACTACGCGGTGAAAAAGGTTCACCACATGGGCGCCTACGTGCTGCCGATGCCGGAAGGGCATGACATCAAGAAAGTCCTGTACCGCCAGTTGAAGCGGGCGCGGGTGAGCATCACCAATCGGCTGGTCTGCACCCGCTTGCTGACGGACGAAGAGGGCGCGGTCAACGGCGTGATGGGCTTCGATTGCCGCACCGCCGACTTCCACGTGATCAAGGCCAAGGCAGTGATACTGTGCTGCGGCGCGGCCGGACGCCTGGGTTTGCCGTCCTCGGGTTACCTGATGGGCACCTATGAAAACCCGACCAACGCCGGCGACGGCTACGCCATGGCCTATCACGCAGGAGCGGAACTGGCGAACCTGGAATGCTTCCAGATCAACCCGCTGATCAAGGATTACAACGGCCCGGCCTGTGCCTACGTCACCGGTCCATTGGGCGGTTATACCGCCAACAACAAGGGCGAACGCTTCATCGAGTGCGACTACTGGAGCGGGCAGATGATGTGGGAGTTCCACCAGGAGCTCGAAAGCGGCAATGGCCCGGTGTTCCTCAAGCTCGATCACCTGGCCGAGGAAACCATCCAGAACATCGAGGAAATCCTGCACAGCAACGAACGCCCGAGTCGTGGCCAGTTCCACGCCAACCGCGGCACCGATTACCGCACGCAGATGGTCGAAATGCACATCTCGGAGATCGGCTTTTGCAGTGGTCACTCGGCGTCCGGCGTGTGGGTCAACGAGAAGGCCGAGACTTCGGTCAAGGGTTTGTATTCGGCGGGTGACATGGCCGCTGTACCGCACAACTACATGCTCGGCGCGTTCACCTACGGCTGGTTTGCCGGCACTAACGCGGCGGATTTTGTCGCCGGGCGCGATTTTTCAGCGGTCGATGCCCAGCAAGTCGACACCGAAAAAGCCCGGGTCTACGCGCCACTGGATCGCGAACACGGTCTGCCGCCGGCTCAGGTCGAGTACAAATTGCGCCGCTTTGTGAACGATTACCTGCAACCGCCGAAGGTCACCAAGAAGATGCAGATCGGCCTGCAACGCTTCAGCGACATCCAGCGCGATCTCGATCAGATCAAGGCCCACAACGCCCACGAACTGATGCGCGCCATGGAAGTCAGCATGATTCGCGACTGCGCGGAAATGGCCGCCCGCGCTTCGCTGTTCCGCGCTGAAAGTCGTTGGGGGCTGTACCACTATCGAGTCGATCATCCACAGCGCAACGACAGCGACTGGTTCTGCCATTGCCACCTGAAGAAGGATGAAAACGGTGTGATGAGCAGTTTCAAGAAAGCCGTCGAGCCTTACATCATCCCGTTGGATGCCGAAGAAATGCAGGCCTACGACCGGCTGCGAGTCGGTGCCTTTGCTGCCTGAGCCCAAAAAGAGAGACCGAGAAATGGCCTATCAACCCCAGGAAATTTTCTTTCGCTCCAACGCGCCGGTCACGGTCGACGAGGACCTGTGCATCGCCCACAAAGGCTGCACCGTGTGTGTGGATGTTTGCCCAATGGACCTGCTGGCGATCAACCCGGCGACCCAGAAAGCCTATATGGCTTTTGATGAATGCTGGTACTGCATGCCCTGTGAAAAGGACTGCCCGACCGGGGCGGTGAAAGTCGAAATCCCCTATTTATTGCGCTGAAACGCAATCCAAATGTGGGAGCGGGCTTGCAAGCGATGAGGCCGCCACAGACAACACAACAGCTACCCGGCAACACCGGACGCTTGCTTCAAGACACCCCTCGTTTCCCACCACGCCCTGATCGTGGCGGAGACGAACATCCTATAAATGATTCGAGGGGAAACACCTATGTTATTGCGTGCAGCATTTGCCGGTCTGGTACTGGCTTCGTTCACCTTCTCGGCCTCCGCCGAAACCATCCGCATCGCCATCGGCACCCAGGACACCACGATCAACTGCGCCGCCGGCGGCCTGTTGATTCGCGAGCTCGGTCTGCTGGACAAATACCTGCCCCACGACGGCCAATACAAAGACGCCAAGTATGAGGTCGAGTGGAAGAATTTCACCAGTGGCGCGCCCCTGACCAACGAGATGGTCGCGGGCAAACTCGACTTCGGTGCCATGGCCGATTTCCCCGGTTCGTTCAACGGCGTGGCGTTCGAAACCGCGGGCAAGCACAGCCTGTTCATCAGCGTCCTGTCGGGCAGCATCAAGGGAAGCGGCAACGGCATCGTGGTGCCGAGCGCATCCAACGTGCAGTCATTGGCCGAGCTCAAGGGCAAGACCATTTCCGTGCCGTTCGCTTCCACCGCCCATGGCATGTTGCTGCGAGCCGTGGCCGCGCAGGGCTGGGATCCGCTCAAGGACGTGACCATCATCGCCCAGCCGCCGGAAGTCGCAGGTTCCGCGTTGCAGGCCGGGAAGATCGACGCCCATGCCGACTTCGTGCCGTTCGCCGAACTGTTCCCCAGCCGTGGTTTTGCCCGCAAGATCTATGACGGTTCCCAGGCGAATGCCCCGACTTTCCATGGTGCCCTGGTCGATCAGGCGTATGCGAAAAAGTACCCGGAAATCGTCGTCGCTTATCTGCGCGCCAGTATCGAAGCCAACCAGCTGCTGACGGCAGAGCCCGAGAAGTACAGCGAGTTGATCGCCAAGGTCACCGGGGTCGATGCCGAGGTCAATTACCTGTTCTACGGTCCGCTCGGGGTGCAGACCCGCGACCTGAGCTGGAAGCCGGAATACCGCCAGGCAGTGGGTACCGCGATCGATACCCTCAAGTTGCTGAAGAAGGCTGATCGCGGTCTCGATCTGAACACCTTCATTGACGACCAGTACATCCGCGCCGCGTTCAAGGCCTCGAACCTGGATTACACCGCGCAGCTTGCGAATTACGAGCCGACCCCGCTGAACGCGGTGGATGCGCTGAGTGGCAAGCCGATTACCGATTTCAGCCATGTGGCCGAGGTCTGGGTGCGTGGCGAGCCCAAGGTTCGTCAATACGCCACGACGGAGTCGGCGTTCACCGCGCTGGCCAGCCTGAAGCAGGAAGGCAAGAACATCCGCGCGGTGTATGCCCAGGCGAGCGACAGCGGGATCAAGTTGCTGGCGGACCAGGCGTGGTTTGCCAGCGATGCGAAAGGGCGCCTCAGCGCGTTTCTGCTCAAGGGCCAGGCCCAGCAATTCGCCACGGCCCAGGGCGGCAAGGTCTTGGACTTCAACGACGCCACCACCCAGGCCGTTGCCAGCCGCTAACCCCAAAACACCGCAACCCCTGTGGGAGCAAGCTCGCTCCCACAGGGTCCAGGGTTGAGAGGAAGAATTGTGTACCGATCATATGCACGCTGGATCCCCCGAGCCGCCTCGTTGCTGCTCTGCCTTCTGTTCTGGCAACTCGCCGCCAGCGGCCACTGGAACCTCGGCCTGGTCACCTTTGCCAACGTTCCGGCACCGCTTGCCGTCATCGAAGCCGCCCTCGGCCTCGGCGACTCCGGCAAGCTTGTTCAACACCTGAGCAGCAGCCTCGGCCGGGTGTTCGCCGGTTACCTCGCGGCGCTGATCATCGGCGTCGCCCTGGGCTTGGCGATCGGGCGCTCGAAATGGGCCGAGGATCTGTTGCTGCCGCCGCTGGAAGTCCTGCGCCCGATCCCGGCGGTGGCCTGGATTCCGCTGGCGATCCTGATGTTTCCCTCGTCAGAACTGTCAATGGTGTTCATCACCTTCACCGGCGCGCTGTTCCCGATCCTGCTCAACACCGTGCACGGCGTCGAAGGCGTCGACCGGCGCCTGATCGCCTCGGCGAAAAGCCTCGGGGCAGGGCGCCGGGCGATTCTGCTGGAAGTGATCCTGCCGGGTGCCGCACCGAGCATCATCACCGGCCTGGCCATCGGCATGGGCACCTCGTGGTTCTGCCTGGTGACCGCTGAAATGATCTCCGGACAGTACGGCATCGGTTATTACACCTGGGAGTCCTACACCATCCAGAACTACGCCGACATCGTAGTCGGCATGTTGCTGATCGGCGTACTCGGGATGGGCAGCAGTCTGCTGATCAAGCGCCTCGGCAGGTTGTTCACGCCCTGGCATCGACCACGAGGAAAAGCCTGATGAGCGCGATGCAAACCCCTGAAGGGCGGATCGACATCCGACAATTGTCCATTGTCCTCGGCGAAGGCCAGCACGCCTTCGAAGCCGTGCAAGGTCTGGACTGCCAGATCGAACCGGGGCAATTCGTGTGCCTCCTCGGGCCGTCCGGTTGCGGCAAATCCACCTTGCTCGGTGCGCTGGCCGGGCATCTGCAAACGTATACCGGCACCCTGAAAGTCGACGGCGCGCCAGTCTCGGGTCCATCACCCCAGCGCGGCATGGTGTTTCAGCACCACACGCTGTTCCCCTGGCGCACGGTGCGCGACAACGTCGCCTTCGGCCTGAAAATGCGTGGCATCGGCAAAGCCGAACGGCACCGGGCCGCTGACGAAATCCTGGCGTTGGTCGGCCTCGAAGGTTTTGCCGAGCGCTGGCCGGACCAGCTATCGGGCGGCATGCAGCAGCGGGTGGAAATCGCCCGGGTGCTGATCAACCGTCCGCGGCTGTTGCTGATGGACGAACCTTTCGGTGCCCTTGATGCCCTGACCCGGTTGAACATGCAGGAATTGCTGCTGGATATCTGGACGCGGATTCGCACCACCGTGGTGTTCGTCACCCATGACATCGACGAAGCGCTGTTCCTCGCCGATCGGCTGCTGGTGATGAGTTCGCGTCCGGGCCGGATCATCGAAGAGCTGCACCTGGATTTTCCTCGGCCACGCACCACCGAACTGGTGACAAGCCATGAGTTCTCCCGCTTGAAGCGTCATTGCCTCGAGTTGCTGCGTCACGAAGACGGTCGGCAGTTACCGCGCCTGAACCCTCTCGGACTTCCCCCTGAAAACAAACTGCCGCGATTTGCCCTATGACCTTTCTATTCGATGTAACCGATAACGACGACATTCTCGCCCTGCAACCGCGCCTGACGGATGAAGATCCGGGCGTACGCCGCATTGCCCTGATCGAGCTGGCCGACCTGGAAGAGCCGGATGGCTTGCTGTGGCTGGTCGATCGGCTGGCTGAAGACCCGACCGAAGAGGTCCGTGCCGAAGCCGCACGGCTGCTGGAAGCCTGGGAGGACACACCTGTGGTTGCGGCGCTGTGCCAGGCCCTGACCGATCCCTCTCAGGCCGTGCAGGCCGCTGCCGCGCAAAGCCTCAGCCTGCTCAAGAGCGAGGCGGCGGGCCGGGTGATCCTGCCATGGACCGGGCATGCCGACATCAGCGTGCGAATCGCCGCGTTCAGGGCGCTGCGCGAGTTGCGTTTTCCTGGCGCAGCCGAACCGGCCACCCTTGCATTGAACGATGAAGACGCCAGTGTTCGCCGCGAAGCCGTCGGTGTACTCGGCTGGCTCAAGCAGCTCGATGCGCTGCCGGCGCTTGCCCGATTGGCCAGTAACGATCCCGACACCGAAGTCCGTCGCGCCGCCACCGGGGCCTTGGGCCTGGCGTCCGACGCCCAAGTCTTGCCGGCCCTGCGCCAGGCGTTACAGGACCGGGCCTGGCAAGTGCGCGAAGAGGCTGCCACCACCCTGGGCAAGGTCGGGCACGCCGACGCCGGGCCGGCCCTGGTCGAAGCCCTGGGCGACGATTACTGGCAAGTGCGCCTGCGCGCCACCCGCAGCCTCGGTCGCTTGCAGTACGCCCCGGCGCTCGACCCGCTGATCGACACTCTCGGCCACCGTATCAGCAACCTGCGCAAGGAAGCCGCGTTGGCGCTGGGGGAGTTGAAGGATAAAGGCGCCATCGCACCCTTGCAGGCGGCACAGGACGACGGTGATCCGGAAGTGCGCAAGGCTGTGCGCATTGCGTTGAGTCAGTTGCAATGAATCCGCTGGCGATTGGTAATTCCCAGGGTAAACAGCAACTGCGGTTGAAGTGGTCCGATGGCCGCGAACAGTTGCTGGACCATGCCGAGTTGCGTCGTCAGTGCCCGTGTTCGCAGTGCCGGGCGTTTCGGCTGCAAGGGCTGACAGTGAAAGTTGATGAGCGCATACGTGTAGTCGAGCTCAATTCCCAGGGCTACGGCCTGCAACTGATCTTCAACGACGGCCATGATCGCGGAATCTACCCTTGGTCCTACCTGGCAAAACTCATCCCCGAAACCACCTGAAATCCCCTGTGGGAGCGAGCCTGCTCGCGATGGCGTCATAACAGTCAACATCAATGTTGAATGTCAGTCCGCTATCGCGAGCAAGCTCGCTCCCACATTTGACCGGTGTTTTGCGTGAGTTTTGTGGTCAACCCTGCCGCCGGCGGATTGGCGGCTCTTGTCAGGAAAGCGCCAAAAGAGTACAAATGTACTCCATGACGACTCTCACTCCCCGCCGTACCGCCATCCTGACCTTTATCCGCGATCGAATCGCCGAGCACGGTCAGTCCCCGAGCCTCGCTGAAATCAGCGAGGCGTTCGGTTTCGCCTCCCGCAGCGTGGCGCGCAAGCATGTGCTGGCGCTGACCGAAGCCGGTTTCATCGAGGTCAATGCGCATCAGGCCCGGGGCATTCGTTTGCTCGGTCAGCCGGCGCGGCCCGAGCTGCTGGACATTCCGGTCCTCGGTCGGGTGGCGGCGGGGGCGCCGATCGGAGCCGATGCCGAGGTGCACAGCCGCTTGCTGCTCGACCCGTCGATTTTCTCCCGGGTGCCGGATTATATGCTGCGGGTCCAGGGCGACTCGATGATCGAGGACGGCATTCTCGACGGTGACCTGGTGGGTGTGCATCGCAATCCGGAGGCAATCAACGGCCAGATCGTGGTGGCGCGGCTCGATGGAGAAGTCACCATCAAGCGTTTCGAGCGGGTCGGCGAGGCTGTGCGCCTGTTGCCGCGCAACCCGGCCTATCAGCCGATCATCGTTCGCGCCGGTCAGGACCTGGCCATCGAAGGGGTGTTCTGCGGCCTGGTGAGGCAAGGATGATGGGCGCCGTCGTTGCGTTGGATACGCTGTTCAATGGCGGCCAGGTCTGGCGGGGACGGCCTGCGCCCCCGGCCGCCAGCCCGCAACCCACCGGGCATGCCGCGCTGGATGCGGCGTTGCCCACGGGCGGCTGGCCGGAATCGGCATTGACCGAAATCCTGCTGGCCGGGCAGGGCGTTGGCGAGTTGCAACTGGTGTGGCCGGCGCTGGCGCGGTTGTCGGCAGCCGGTGAGCGCATCGTGCTGGTGGCGCCGCCTTTCGTGCCCTATCCCCAGGCCTGGCAGAACGCCGGGGTCGACCTGCGCCAGTTGTCGATCATCCAGGCCAGTGAACGTGATGCCCTGTGGGCGGCGGAACAATGCTTGCGTTCGGGCAGTTGCGGTGCGGTGTTGTGCTGGCCGCACAAGGCCGATGACCGCGCCTTGCGCCGCTTGCAGGTGGCAGCGGAAACCGGCTCGACCCTGGCATTCGCCTACCGCTCGATCCATGAAGCCATCAACCCTTCGCCCGCCGCCCTGCGTATCGCCATCGATGCCAGGCCTGCACAGTTGCGGGTGCTCAAGTGTCGGGGCGGGCTGGCCCGTGCGGCGCCGATTGCCTTCCCTGTGGGGCATTGAGGTTGCCATGCGCTGGGTGTGCATTCTCTTCCCGCAATTGGCGCTGGACGCGGTCCTGCGCCAGCGCTCCGATCCCGATGAGCCGCTGGCACTGCTGACCGGCCCGGCGCAGCGTCGGGTGTTGCAGGCGGTCAACGCTTCGGCGCGGGCGCTGGGCTTGCGCCCAGGCCAGTCGATGACCGCTGCGCAGGCCCTGAGCAAGGGTTTTGTCACGGCTGAATACGACGCTGCCGAGATCGAACACTGGCAGCAGTTTCTGGCCGCGTGGGCCTACCGCTTCAGCTCTCAAGTCAGCGTGCATTACCCGCGTGCGGTGGTGTTTGAAATCGAGTCCAGCCTGGGATTGTTCGGCGCCTGGCCACAATTCGAGGCGCGGTTGCGCACCGAACTCGGCGAACTGGGCTTTCGCCATCGGATTGTTGCCGCGCCCAACCCGGTGGCGGCACGGGTGCTGGCCAACGCGTATGACGGTCTGGTGGTGCCCGATGATCAAGCCTTGCAACATCATCTTGGGCAGTTGCCCATCGACCGGATCGGGCTGGAGGCCAGTGTCGCCACGGCGTTGTCGCGCATGGGCTTGCGTACCCTGAGTCAGGTGCAGGCGTTGCCCCGGCAGAGTCTGGCCCGGCGTTTCGAGGCCCAGGTGCTCAAGCACCTGGATGCCTTGCTGGGCACCCGTCGGCTGGCGCTGGCGTTCTACCTGCCGCCGGACCGCTTCGATGTACGCATCGAACTCAATTTCGATGTGCAGTCCCATCAGGCGCTGCTGTTTCCGTTACGCCGCCTCACCGGCGATCTTTCTGCCTTCCTGTGCGGCCGGGACAGCGGCGTGCAGCGCTTTGACCTGCACCTGGAACACGCCGGGTTGCCGGACAGTGTGATCAAGGTCGGCCTGCTCAGCGCCGAGCGCGACCCGGCGATGCTCTTCGAACTGGCCAGGGGGCGGCTGGAACAGGTCCAGGTCGAGGCCCCGGTGCGCGGTTTTCGTCTGCGCGCCGAAGACTTGCCGGCCTTCGTTCCCCAATACCAGGAGCTGTTCGACGACCGCCCGCAGCAGTCCTTGCCCTGGGAGCAACTGCGCGAACGCCTGCGCGCGCGGCTGGGGGATGACGCGGTGCAGGGCTTGCGGTTCCAGGCCGATCACCGGCCGGAGTGCGCGTGGCAAGCCAGTGTCGACAGTCAGCCCTGTGCAGGGCTCCCGGCCGTGCAGCGTCCGGGCTGGCTGCTGACCGAGCCCTTGGCGGTCCACGAAAGCTCGACGCGCATCCTGATGGGGCCGGAACGGATCGAGTCCGGCTGGTGGGACGGTGCCGACGTACGCCGCGATTACTACCTGATCGAAACCCGCTCCGGCCAGCAGGGCTGGGCCTGGCGTGCGGTGGGTGAGGGCGGCCCGTTGTGGCTGCAGGGCTGGTTCGCATGACGGTCGATTATGCCGAGCTGCACTGCCTGTCGAACTTCAGTTTCCAGCGGGGTGCTTCCAGTGCCCTCGAACTCTTCCAGCGGGCGAAAAAGCAGGGCTATCAAGCGCTGGCAATCACCGACGAATGCACCCTGTCGGGCATCGTCCGCGCCTGGCAAGCGGCGAAATCCGTGGAGCTGCCGCTGATTATCGGCAGCGAAGTGCGCATCGAGAACGGTCCGAAACTGGTGCTGCTGGTCGAAACCCTTGAGGGTTACCAGGGCCTGTGCCGACTGATTACCCAGGCCCGACGCCGCACGCAGAAAGGTCAGTACCAGGTGCTGCGCGAGGATTTCGACGAGCCATTGCCGGGGCTGTTGGCGTTATGGGTACCGGACGCGGTCGATGATGTTGCAAACGGTCGCTGGCTGCAGCAGACCTTCGCCGATCGCCTGTGGCTGACGGTGCAGTTACACCGCGGCCAGGACGATAGCCGACGGCTGGACGAGTTATTGATGTTGGCAAAGGAACTGCGCATCCCGGCGGTGGCCAGCGGCGATGTGCACATGCACGCGCGCGGGCGGCGCGCCCTGCAGGACACCATGACCGCGATTCGGCATCATCTGCCGGTGGCCGAGGCCGGGTTGCGCCTGCACCCCAATGGCGAGCGCCATCTGCGCAGCCTCGACGCCTTGGGCGACCTGTATCCGCAAGCGTTGCTCGACGAAACGCTGAACATCGCCCGGCGCTGCACGTTCGACCTCGGCCAGTTGCGTTATCAGTATCCTCGTGAGCTGGTGCCCGAGGGGCACACGGCCACCTCCTGGCTGCGGGTGTTGACCGGGCAGGGCATTGCCTGGCGCTGGCCAAAAGGCCCGCAAGCCAAGGTGTTGCTGCAGATCGACAAGGAACTGGAGCTGATCGCCGAGCTGGGCTACGAAAGCTATTTCCTCACGGTCCACGACATTGTGCGGTTCGCCCGCGAGCAACGGATTCTTTGTCAGGGGCGTGGGTCGGCCGCCAACTCGGCGGTGTGCTTTGCCCTGGGGATCACGGAAATCGATCCGGATCGCACCACGCTGTTGTTCGAACGCTTTCTCTCCAGGGAGCGCAACGAACCGCCGGACATCGACGTCGATTTCGAACACGAACGGCGTGAAGAAGTCCTGCAGTACGTGTTCCGCCGTTATGGCCGAACCCGCGCGGCGCTGACCGCGGTGGTCAGCACCTATCACTCGGCCGGCGCGGTGCGCGACGTGGCCAAGGCCTTGGGCTTGCCGCCGGATCAGGTCAATGCCCTGGCCGATTGCTGCGGCCATTGGAGCGATGACACACCGCCCGTGGAGCGCCTGCGTGAAGGCGGCTTCGATCCCGACAGCCCGGTGTTGCGCCGGGTACTGAGTTTGACCGGGCAGCTGATCGGTTTTCCCCGACACCTGTCCCAGCATCCCGGCGGTTTCGTGATTTCCGAGCAGCCTCTGGACAGCCTGGTGCCGGTGGAAAACGCCGCCATGGCCGATCGCACCATCATCCAGTGGGACAAGGACGATCTGGACGCGGTCGGGCTGCTCAAGGTCGATATTCTGGCCCTGGGCATGCTCAGCGCGATTCGCCGCTGTTTCGACCTGCTGCGTCGGCATCGCAACCTGGATCTGAGCCTGGCCACGGTGCCGGCCGAAGACCCGCAAACCTACGACATGATCGGCCATGCCGACACCGTCGGCGTGTTCCAGATCGAGTCCCGGGCCCAGATGTCGATGCTGCCGCGGCTCAAGCCCCGGACCTTCTATGACCTGGTGATCGAGGTGGCGATCGTGCGTCCGGGGCCGATTCAGGGCGGCATGGTTCACCCGTATCTGCGGCGGCGAAATAAGGAAGAGCCCGAGACCTATCCCTCCCCGGAACTGGAGGCGGTGCTCAAACGCACCCTGGGCGTGCCATTGTTCCAGGAACAAGTCATGCAGATCGCCATCGTCGCCGCCGACTACAGCCCTGGCGAAGCCGATCAATTGCGCCGTTCCATGGCCGCCTGGAAACGCCATGGCGGGTTGGAGCCACACAAGGATCGCCTGGCCGCCGGGATGAAGAAAAATGGCTATACGCCCGAGTTCGCCGCGCTGATCTTCGAACAGATCAAAGGCTTTGGCAGCTACGGTTTTCCCGAGTCCCATGCCGCCAGTTTTGCCTTGCTGACCTACGCCAGTTGCTGGTTGAAATGCCACGAACCGGCGGCCTTCGCCTGCGCGCTGATCAACAGCTGGCCCATGGGTTTCTACAGCCCGGACCAGATTCTGCAGGACGCGCGCCGGCATCACTTGCAGATTCGCCCGGTGGACGTGCGGGCCAGCGACTGGGATTGCAGCCTGGAACCGATCAGCGGTGCACAGCCGGCGATTCGCATGGGTCTGCGCATGATCAAGGGGTTTCGCGAGGACGATGCCCGGCGTATCGAAGCGGCCCGTGCGAAGGGGGTGTTCATCGACATTGCCGACCTCGGCGAACGGGCGCGTCTCGATGCCCGCGCCCAGGAGCAATTGGCCGATGCCGGCGCGTTGCGCGGCCTGGCGGGTGACCGTCATCGGGCGCGCTGGGAAGTGGCGGGTGTGCAGAAACAGCTCGGCTTGTTTGCCGGGCTACCGAGTCAGGAGGAAGGCCCGGTGGCATTGCCCAAACCCACCGTGGGCGAGGACCTGCTGGCCGATTACAACAGTGTCGGCACCACCCTCGGCCCGCATCCGCTGGCCCTGCTGCGGGGTGAATTGAAAGCCCGGCGTTGCCGCAGTTCGAAAGAACTCATGGATGTCGAGCATGGGCGCCCGGTCAGCGTTGCCGGACTGGTGACCGGCCGGCAACGCCCGGGCACCGCCAGTGGCGTGACCTTCGTCACCCTGGAAGACGAGTTCGGCAACGTCAACGTGGTGGTCTGGCGCGACCTGGCCGACCGGCAGCGACAGGTATTGGTCGGCTCGCAGTTGCTCAAGGTCGACGGGCGCTGGGAAAAGGAAGGTGAGGTACGCCACCTGATTGCCGGACGCCTGAGCGACCTGAGCCCGTTGCTGGACGGCATCAGTGTGCGCAGCCGGGATTTCCGCTGATCCCGCACATCATTCGACTGACGCACCGCTATCACTGTAGGAGCGAACTTGCTCGCGAAGGACTCAAGAACGCCGCGTTTATCCTACAACCCCGCGTTATCGTTAACGACCATCGTCGGAACGCCGCCCGGACCAAGCTCGCTCCTACAATTTGCCCTCAGGCCAAAACCGCTGTCCACCCCCCGGCGCATCCGTCCATGCCTGCAGCGACCGGGTCGGCAGGTCGAAATAATCCCGGGTGCGCGCATACCCATGCCCACCCATGCGGCCAATCGCGTCGAGCCCCAGTTGATCGATGTACAGGGTTTTCGGGTCGATCAATTCATCCCGCACATGGGCCATCAATACTTCGCCCAAAATGATCTCCCGCGACTGCCCGATGGACAGCGCCATCATCCTGCGGCATTCCAGCGCCACCGGGGCTTCGCCGATTCTCGGGCATTTGACGGTGGTGCCGGGGATAGCGGTGAGGCCCGCGGCCGTCAGTTCGTCGAAGCCCGGGGCGAAGGGCACGGCGCAGACGTTCATGGCTTCCACCAGGGCATCGCTGACGATGTTCACGGTGAATTCCTGGTTGAGCTGGATGTTGCGGGTGGTGTCCTTGGGGCTCTGGTCGCCGTAGTTTTCCACGCCCAGTGCGAGGATCGGCGGGTCGGCCGAGAGGGCATTGAAGAAGCTGAACGGCGCGGCGTTGATCCGGCCTTCGCCGTCGATGGTGGTGACCAGGGCAATCGGCCGCGGCACCACGCTGCCGATCAGAATCTTGTATTTGTCCCGCGCACTCAATGTGCTGAAGTCAAAGCTTTGCATGGGCAGAAATCTCTAAAGAAGTGGATCGAGGGTGCTCAATGGCACCTGCGCGCTGTAGTCGTCGGCGAACGGGATGGCCGGTTTAAACAGGCTTTTCCAGTCCGGTTGGCCAAAGGCCCGGTCGCTGTGACTGCGCATCAGTTTTTCGAATTGTGTTTGTGCCTGACGTTGTAGAGCGGGGTAGTCGACGCCTTGAACCTGGCCGTCCCGCATGACGCAGCGGCCGTCGATGTAGCTGGCGATGCAGTCGTCGCCGCGACCGGCCAGCACCAGGTTTTTCAATGGATCGAACAGCGGCCCCAGGTGCAGGCCGCGCAGGCTGAACACCGTGATATCGGCCTTGGCGCCCGGTGCCAGACGACCGAGATCGTCACGGCCCAGGGCCCTGGCGCCGCCAAGGGTGGCGGCGTTGTACAGGTCCAGGGTGCTGGTCAACGAGTTGCCGACCTCCAGCAAACGGGCGATGTTCAGGCCCTGGCGCATGTTCTCCAGCAAGTCCGCGGGCCAGGTGTCGGTGCCCAGGGCGAAGTTGATGCCCTTGGCCCGATAGCGCCCGAAGGAATTCAGCGCCTCGCCATCCCGGGCAAACACCACCGGGCAATGCACCAGGCTGGCGCCGCCATCCACCACCCGCCGCAGGTCGTCATCGCCGTGGGTGTAGATGCCGTGGGGCAGCAGGCTGCGCGGGGTCAGCAGGTCCAGTTGCTGCAGCCACGCCAGGGGCGAGACGCCGCGGAGTTGCTCGACCATTGCGACTTCGCCGAGCCCTTGGCAGCAATGCAGACGCATCGGCGCATTGAGTTCGCGGCTCAGCGCGGCGGTGCGTTGCAGCAGCGCCGGGGTGCAGGTCTGGATGCGATCCGGCAGCAGCGCGCCACGAATCAGATCGCCGTGGGCACCGTCGAAATCATGGAAAAACCGTTCGGCGGCGTCGATCCCGGCCATGCCCCGCGCCTCGTCCCAGTGATGCCCGAGACTTGCATCGGCGCGCCAGTAACTCATGCCGCTCATGTAGCAGGGGCCGAGGTAAGTGCGCAGCCCAAGCTCACCGGCGATACCGGCCACCGCAGCAAACTCGTCGTAAGTCTCGGCCCACTCGCGGTAGTACATCGAGGTGATCGGCATGGCCGTGGTGATGCCGTTGCGGATCAGCTGAGTGAAGGCGTAGCGGTACTTGAAGACTTCTTCATCCGGGCTGTAACTGTCGCGCGGGCCGGCCGCCAGATAGTCCTCGGACCACATCCGGCCCATGGCGCGCTCATCGCCGTTATCGAGTGTCAGCACCGTGGAATCGAGATCGCCAAGGGCATCCAGGTCAATGAAGCCGGGACCGATCAGCGCGTTGCCATGATCGATCCACTGATCCACCGGCTCCGGATAGTCACGCCCGACAAACAGGATACGCGAACCCTCGAACACCACTTCGCCGTTACGCCACAGCACATGCTGCGTGCCGTCGAAACCGACCACGCAACTGGCCCTCAAGCCAATACGCTTCACAAGCGACTTTCCAGCAGGCGTCCACCGGAGGCTATCAACCGGCCGCCGCGATAAACCTGTCGCGCCGGACGCGAAACCACCGCCTCACCCAAGGTCTGCACCGGCATCAGCAGGAAGTCCGCCGGCCGGCCGATCTCCAGCCCATACCCGTCACAACCCAATGCCCGAGCGCCATTGACTGTCGCCGCCTCGAACGCCGCCAGCAGTTCCTCGTCCTTGTTCAAGTCAAAACGAAACGCCAGCAACATCGCCCGTTCCAGCATGTCGCCGTTGCCCAGGGGCGACCAGGCATCGCGAATCCCGTCCGAACCCAGGCAGACATTGACCCCGGCCTCGCGCAGGGCGAGGAACGGTGGTACCGCGCAGTCGGCGGGTGCCGAACTCATCAATGAAATATTCAGCGCCGCCAGACGCTCGGCCACGGGTTTGACCTGACTCCACGGCAACATCCCAAGGCAGTAAGCATGACTGATCATCACCCGGCCCTGACGCGCGAAACGCTCGGTGTAGTCGGCGATCAGCGCGATCTGCCACAGGCCCAGTTCACCTTTGTCATGCAGGTGAATGTCGACGCCGCGATCGAATTCGCTGGCCAGCTTGAACACGAAATCGAGTTGGGCGATGGGGTCGTTGTCGATGCCGCAGGGGTCGAGGCCGCCGACGTTTTCCACGCCCAGGACCATGGCTTCGCGCATCAGCTCGGCGGTGCCGGGACGGCTGATCAGGCCGGTTTGCGGAAAGACCACCAGTTGCAGATCGATCAGGTCGCGGTAGTTTTCCTGCAGCTGCTGCAGGGCAGCGACATGGCGCAGGCCGAAGTCCGGATCGATGTCGACGTGACAGCGCATGGTCAGCGAACCCCGGGCGATGCAGTTTTCCAGCAGGGCGCCGGCCCGTTGGGCAATGGGGCTTTCGACTTCGCGCAGGACGCGGCGTTCGTTGGCGATGTAGTCCTTGAGGGTGGGACCTGCGCTGTTTGGGCGCCAGGGTTGGCCCCAGAGGGTTTTGTCGAGGTGGACGTGGCTTTCTACCAGGGCTGGGGTGAGGAGCTGGTTTCGGCCGTCGATGTCGGTGGCGGTCAGTGGCGCGCTGGTGGCCGGGCGCCGAGCCTGGAACAGGCCGTTTTCCAGAAGCAGGTCTTCGCCGGTTGAACCGTAGGGCCGCACATTGCGCAGCCAGCGGGGTTGGGTCATGGCAAACCTCGAATTGTGTGGTGTTTGTGCGGGCCTCATCGCGAGCAAGCTCGCTCCCACAGTGGTTTCTGTCAGGCACAGAATTTTGGGTCATCCCGAACCCTGTGGGAGCGAGCTTGCTCGCGATGGCCGCGACTCGGTCTTAAGTCAGGCAATCAGCCCTTGAGCTTCGCCCAAATGCGGTCCTGCAGCTCCCGCGCCTTGTTGCTGCACTCTTTCTCCGGGCGCAGGCGCGAGGCGAATTCGTCGGGCATGTTGATGGCGTCCATGACACTCCATTTGGCGTCGATCAGCTTGTCGCTCTGGATGCCATTGGCGTAGGCGATGGCGTTGGACACGGCGGCGGCGTTTTCCGGTTTCATCATCCAGTCGATGAAGATCTTCGCGTTGCCAGGGTGCGGCGCGCTTTTGGGCACGGCGAAGTTGTCCTGGAACATCGCCAGGCCTTCACGGGGATAAACGTACTTGATCGTGCTCTTCTGCAACGTGGCCCGGGCGGTGGAGCCGTTCCAGTTCTGCATCATGATCACTTCACCGGAGGCCATGCGGTCGACGGTGTTGTCCGAGCTGTACATCTTCAGAAAAGGTTTCTGTTTTTGCAGCAGCTCCAGGATGCGCTTGGCGTCCTGCGGGTTCTCGCTGCATTCATCGACGTTCAGGTAATGACTGGCGGCGTTGATCACGCTGCTGGAGGTGTCGAGGGCGGCGAGTTGGCCTTGCAGTTCCTTGCGCGGTTCGAAGAACTCCTTCCACGAGTCGTCCAGCTTGCCGCCGGGTACCCGCGCGCTGTCATAGGAGAACCCGGTGGTGCCCCACAGGTACGGCGCCGAGAACTTGCGGCCGGGGTCGAATCCCGGGTCGCGGAACGCCGGCTTGACGTACTGGAAGTTGGGCAGGCTCGGCGCGTCGATGGCCAGCAGCAGGTCCTGGTTGATCAGGGTGCGCATGATCGACTGCGACGGCACGATCACGTCATAAGCCGCGCCACCGGCCTGCAACTTGGCGAGCAGGGTTTCGTTGCTGTCGTAGCCGTCCATGGTGACCTTGATCCCGGTCTCTTTCTCGAACTTGGCCAGCAGTTCCACCGGGTAGTAGTCGGTCCAGTTGTAGAAGAACAGTTGCTTGGGCTCGGCGGCGTGGGCGCTTAACGCCGTGAAGCAACTGAGGGCCAGACCGGTGACAGCTACACACATGCTTTTTATTTTCATGCTCTTGTTCATAAGAGAAGACGCTCCAGGCTCATTGGTTTTTGCCGCGCTGTCCCAGCCAGAAGGCCAGCACCACCAGCACGATGGAAATCAGCAGCATCAGGGTCGAGATCGCATTGATCTCCGGGGTCACGCCGGACTTGATCGCCGAGAAGATGTACACCGGCAAGGTCGTGGAACCGGGGCCGGCGACGAAGAAGGTCATGATGAAATCGTCGAGGCTGACCACGAACGCCAGCACCGAACCGGACAACACCGCCGGCCACAACAGCGGCAAGGTCACCCGGCGAAACACCTGCCAGGGGTTGGCGTACAGATCGTTTGCCGCCTCCAGCAGGCTCTTGTCCAGGTCATTGAGGCGTGCGCGAATCGGCAGGTAGGCGAAGGGAATGCAGAAGCCGATGTGCGCGACGATCACCGTCAGCAAACCCAGCTTGATACCCAGGGCCATGAACAGCAGCAGGGTGGCGACGGCGGTGACGATTTCCGGCAGGATCAGCGGCAGGTTGATCCCGCCCTCGACCATTTTCTGTCCGTAGAACGGCCGGTAAGTGGCCAACGCCGCCAGCAAGGCGATGGCCGTGGCGCAGACCGTGGCGATGCTGGCCACGATGATCGAGTTCAGCGCCGCGGTCTGGATCGACGGGTTCGCCAGAATCCGTCCGTACCAGGCGAACGAGAACTCGGTCCAGACCGTCGCCGAGCGATTGGCGTTGAAGCTATAGGCAATCAACACCAGGATCGGCAGGTACAGATAGGCCAGGATCAGCAGGCTGACTTCCCGGGTCAGGGGCAGTTTTTTCAGGTGCAGGGCAATCATGCGGTGGCTCCCCGGCGGAGTGTTTTGGCGGCGCTGCGGCTATAGAGGGCGTACAGCACCAGGGACAGCAGCAGAATGCCCAGCAGCAGGAACGACAGCGAACTGCCCAGCGGCCAGTTGCGCGCGGTGCCAAACTGCTGCTGGATCAGGTTGCCGATCATCAGCGTCTTGCCGCCGCCAAGAATCGCCGGGGTGATGAACGCACCAAGACTCGGCACGAACACCAGCAGCGCGCCGGCAATCACCCCTGGCATCGACAGTGGCAGGATGATCCGCTTCAGCGCGTGCCAGCGATTGGCACCCAGGTCGTAGGCGGCTTCCACCAGACGCCAGTCGAGTTTTTCCAGGGTCGAGTAGATCGGCAGAATCATGAACGGCAGGAAGCTGTAGACCAGCCCGACGCTGACCGCAAAGTCGTTGTAGAGCAGGGTGATGCCACCGGCTTGAGGGAACAGCGCATTGAGGCTCTGGGCCACCCAGCCATGCTCGCGCAGGATGATCAGCCAGGCGTAGTTGCGGATCAGCAGGTTGGTCCAGAACGGGATGGTGATCAGCAACACCATGAGGTTGCGTCGACGGGGTGTCAGGCTCGACATCCACAGCGCCACCGGGAAACCGAACAGGAAACACAGCAACGTGGTGCCACCGGCCTGGAACACCGAGCGCAACAACGCCTGGGCATAGACCCAGTTCAGCTCCAGTTCGCCGTCGAAACCTTCCTGGAAAAACAGTTGCACGTAGCTTTGCAATTGCCAGTCGGCCTGCCAGTCGACACCGCCATAGACGTTGCGCGGCAGCAGGCTGATGTAGCCCATGATGCCCAGCGGAATGGCAATCAGGGCCAGCAGGGTCAGGACCACCGGGCTGAGTAACAGCGCGCGGTTGAGTGCGGGGGAAGTGCTGCTGACGCTCATTTCAGGCCTCCATCAACAGGCAGGCGTGGGGCGGCAGGTTGACCGCGACGCGATCACCGACCACCCGGCCGCGGTTCAGGCCTTCGTTGTTCTCGCGCAGCATGACCTTGATGTCGTTGTTCAAGCGGCACTGATAAAGCGTCGCGGTGCCGACATACAACACCGCTTCAATCACACCCCGCAGGTGATGCGGTTGCGCCGGGTCGACCAGTTGCGAACGCTCCGGGCGGAACGCCAGTTGCACTTTTGCGCCATCGAAGCCTTGGGCCGGGCAGGGGATTTCCACCGGCATGCCGCTGGGCACGAAGATTTTTTCGTTCTGCTGGCCGCGCTTGAGATGGCCGGGGAGGAAATTGATGTCGCCGATGAACTGGGCGACGAACTGATGCTGCGGGCGCTCGTAGATATCGTTCGGCGTGCCGATCTGCAGGATCTTGCCGGCGGACATCACGGCAATGCGGTCGGACAGGGTCAGGGCTTCTTCCTGATCGTGGGTGACGAAAATGAAGGTGATCCCGGCTTCCTTCTGCACGCGCTTGAGTTCGACCTGCATTTCCTTGCGCAGCTTGAGGTCGAGGGCCGACAGCGGTTCGTCGAGCAGCAACACCCTGGGTTTTGGTGCCAGGGCCCGGGCCAGGGCCACGCGTTGCTGTTGACCGCCAGACAGCTCGGCCGGTTTGCGCTTGGCCAGGTGTTGCATTTGTACCAGCGCCAGCATTTCATCGACCCGTTGCGCGATCTGCTCGCGATCAAGACCCTGCATCTCGAGGCCGAAGGCGATATTCTGCGCGACACTCATGTGCGGAAACAGCGCGTAGCTCTGGAACACCGTGTTGACCCGACGCTTGAACGGCGGCAGGTCATTGACCGGTTCGCCGGCGAGGCGGATCTCACCTTCGCTGACGTGCTCGAAGCCGGCGATGGTGCGCAGCAAGGTGGTCTTGCCGCAGCCGGATGGGCCGAGCAGAGTGAAGAATTCGTTGTCGGCGATGTCCACCGAAACGTTATCCAGAGCCGGGGCCAATCCCGGATCTTCGGAATACCGCTTGGAAACGTTACGCACTTCAATCGCTACTGGATGACCCATAATGGTGCATTCCTCTAATTATTGTATGCAATATCTGGATGCAATCTACAAATAACCGGATTAATCTGCTCGTGCAACCCCCTTTTTCAATGGCTGCTCATCGCCAGGGGCCGGTTGTTTAGCGCAAAAGGAGTGTTCCGATGACCGAGAAAAAACTGGAGACCACGGTCGACCGCGTCTACCAAGGGGTTTACGAGGCGATCAGCAAACGCTCGTTGCGTCCCGGGATGAAGCTGGGCGAGGCGTCGCTGGCCGAGCTTTTCAATGTCAGCCGAACGTCGGTTCGTGCCGCGCTCAAGCAATTGGAGGCCGATGGACTGGTCACCACCGAGCCCAACAAGGGGGCCTCGGTGTCATTGCCAAGTGACGAGGAGATCCGTTCGCTGTTCGAAACCCGGCGCCTGATCGAGATCGGTATCGTCAGCGAGCTGTGCCGTCGGCGCGACACCGCGGTGACCCGGGACCTGCGCGATCATTTGTTGCTCGAGGACGAAGCCCATCAAAGCGGCGATCACGAGCGGCTGATCCATCTGCTCGGCGAGTTCCACATCAAGCTTGCGCAAAGCCTGAATAACCCGGTGTTGCTGGACTGGTTCCGCAAACTGATTTCCCGCGCCTCGCTCTACGCCGCAGCGCTGGATGACGACAGCCACCGGGCCTGCCGCGATGACGAACACCTGCGCCTGATCGAGTACATCGAAGCCGGCAACCAGAGTGCGGCCATTGAGCTGACCTGCATGCATTTGAACGGCATCGAGAAGGCCATTCTCGACGTTGCGGCAACGTTGAAAACCGGTTATCACCCGCTCAAGCACCTGATCGAGGTACTGTAGGAGCGAGCTCGCTCGCGATGGAGGTCAACGATAACGCGTGCTGTCTGGATGAGCGCGTCGCTCTCGGGTTTTTCGCGAGCAAGCTCGCTCCTACACGGGGTGAACCATGGGCGTTCCAAGCAGGGTGTGAATCAGTGATACGCCAATGAACCATTGGCGCCCCCTGTGCTCGAAGCAGACAGGTGCCATTTCAGGGAAAAGAGCCAGTCGATGCGGTTTCTAGACGATAGCCACGGATGTGCCGGCTGGAACGGTGAAATGGCCGGGCGTATTCGTGCGTTCGACTGGAGCTCGACCGAGCTGGGGAATATGGATGCCTGGTCCGCAAGCCTGTGCAGCACGGTGCAGTTGATGCTTGCTTCGCCGCTGCCGATGGTGATGCTCTGGGGTCGTCCTGGTTACATGATCTATAACGACGCGTACTCAAAATTCGCCGGAGGTCGCCATCCTTACCTGCTGGGCTCACCGGTCGAACTGGGCTGGCCGGAAGTGGCCGAATTCAATCGACATGTAGTCGACACTTGCCTGGCGGGCGGCACGTTGTCCTATCGAAATAAAAAGCTGGTGCTACTGCGCGACGGGATCCCCGAAGACGTCTGGCTGGACCTGTATTACAGCCCGGTGGCCGATGATGAAGGCAAACCGGCCGGGGTCATGGCGATGGTGGTCGACACCACCGAGCACGTGATTTCCGAACGTCGCCGCCGCGCCGCCGAAGACGCCTACCGCGCCGACAATGAACGGGTACGCCTGGCGCTCAATGCCGGCGCCTTGCTTGGCTCGTTCGTCTGGGACATCAAGGGCAATGTGCTGTCCGGCGATGAACGCTTCGCCCGGACCTTTTCCTACCCGGCCGAGCAAAACCTGGCCGACCTGGCAACGGACATTGCCGAAGCACAGATCCACGCCGATGATCGCAGTTGGGTTCAGGAGCAGGTCAGTCAATCGGTGCACACCGGCGAACCCTTCAACGCCGAGTACCGGGTGATGCGCCCGGATGGCAGTTATGTGTGGGTCCAGGCCAGTGGCTGCTGTGAATTCAATGAGCAGGGCGAACCGTTCCGCTTTCCCGGGGTGTTGATCGACATCCACGAACGCAAGACCGCCGAAGAATCCTTGCTCAGGTTCACCCGCAACCTGGAGCAGCGCGTGGCCGATGAAGTCGAAGCGCGGCTGGCGGCTGAAGAGCAATTGCGTCAATCACAGAAACTCGAAGCCATCGGCGGCCTGACCGGCGGCGTGGCCCATGACTTCAACAACCTGTTGCAGGTGATCGCCGGCAACCTGCATCTGCTGGCGCGGCATGAGCCGGACAATGCCAACGTGCAGCGCCGGGTCAGTGCCTCGATTGCCGCAGTCGAGCGCGGCGCCAAGCTGTCCTCGCAACTGCTGGCGTTTGCCCGTCGCCAGCCGCTGTCCCCTGCGGTCTGCGATCCACGACAAATCTTCGATGGTCTGGCGGAGCTATTGCAGCGGGCCCTGGGGGAAACCATCCAGATCAGCGTGACTGCGCCCGAAGACGCCTGGTACCTGCACGTGGATCGCAATCAGTTGGAAAACGCCATCCTCAACCTGGCGATCAATGCCCGTGACGCCATGCAGGGCGAAGGAACGATCGAGCTGAGTGCCGGCAATATTGCACTCGATGCTCAGTTCTGTGCGGGCAAGGGCATCGTGGCCGGCGATTACGTGTGCATCGGGGTGGCCGACAGCGGCGTCGGCATGTCGCCCGACGTGCTCGGGCACGCATTCGAACCGTTTTTCACCACCAAGGCCGATGGCCAGGGCACGGGGTTGGGCCTGAGCATGGTGTTCGGTTTCGTCAAGCAAAGCGGCGGGCATATCGAAATGTCCAGTGTCCCGGGGCGGGGCACTCGGGTGCAGCTGTATTTCCCGCGCAGCCTGCGTGCGTTACGCAGTGAAACGACATTGCAGGAGCCACAACGCCAGGGCGGCAACGAAACCGTGCTGGTGGTCGAGGACAACGAGGCGGTGCGCAGCGCGGCGGTCGAGTTGCTACGCGAGGAGGGCTATCAAGTCCTGACCGCCGGCAATGGCGACAGCGCCATGCAGATGTTGCTCGAAGGCGTGGCGGTGGACCTGATCTTCACCGATGTGGTCATGCCCGGCCTGATCAAGAGTTCGGACCTGGCGGCCTGGGCCAAGGTGCAGACGCCGCCGGTGCCGATCCTGTTCACCTCGGGCCACACCCGTGACATCATCTCGCGCAATCACCAGCTCAGCCCCGACACCCATCTGCTGAGCAAACCCTATGGTCCCGAGGCGCTTACGCAAATGGTCCGCACCGTGCTTAACGGCTGACGCAATCACACAGTTGGAGTGCAGACCCTCATTCCTTTGAACCTTCCAATCAAGGCTGCCCATGACTGACAAGCGCACCTCCAACCCTCCCTCCGGCATGGTCAGGGTGCGCGGCGCCCGGGAACACAACCTCAAGAACGTCGACGTCGATATCCCCCGGGACGCCCTGGTGGTGTTCACCGGCGTGTCCGGTTCGGGAAAATCCTCGCTGGCGTTCTCGACCCTCTACGCCGAAGCGCAACGCCGGTATTTCGAATCCGTGGCGCCTTATGCGCGACGCCTGATCGATCAGGTCGGGGTGCCGGACGTCGACTCGATCGAAGGCCTGCCGCCCGCCGTGGCCTTGCAGCAACAGCGGGGCACGCCGAGCACGCGGTCTTCGGTGGGCAGCGTGACCACCTTGTCGAGCTTGATCCGCATGCTGTATTCCCGGGCCGGCAGTTATCCGCCGGGACAGCCGATGCTGTATGCCGAAGACTTCTCGCCCAACACGCCACAGGGCGCGTGCCCGCAATGTCATGGCCTGGGTCGGGTCTACGAGGTCACTGAAGCCTTGATGGTCCCCGACCCGAGCCTGACCATCCGCCAGCGCGCCGTCGCCTCCTGGCCCATGGCCTGGCAGGGACAGAACCTGCGGGACATCCTGGTGACCCTGGGCTATGACGTCGACAAACCCTGGCGCGATCTGCCGAAAAAACAGCGAGACTGGATTCTGTTCACCGAAGAAACGCCGACGGTTCCGGTGTACGCCGGGCTCACTCCGCAAGAGACCCGAGTCGCGCTCAAGCGCAAAATGGAACCCAGTTACCAAGGCACGTTTACCGGTGCCCGCCGCTACATCCTCCACACCTTCACCCATTCGCAAAGTGCGCTGATGAAGAAGCGCGTTTCGCGCTACATGCTCGGCAGCCCCTGCCCGGTGTGTGACGGCAAACGGCTCAAGCAAGAAGCGTTGTCGGTGACCTTTGCCGGTTACGACATCGGCGAGCTGTCGCAAATGCCGTTGCTGCAAGTGGCGCAAGTCCTGAAGCCGGTGGCGGCCCACAGTTACCTCGAGCTGGCTGACGAGGCGGGTGAGGTGTTGACCCACAGCCAGACCCGCGAGGCCCGTGAGCAGCGAGTGGCCCACGGTGCCAGCGCTCACGCCAACGCCCCGGACGTGCGCCACACGCCCAACCTGTCGGTGGAAAAACGCCTGGCCGCGCAGCGGATCGCCCAGGACTTGCTCGAGCGGGTCAGCACCCTGACCGATCTGGGCCTCGGTTACCTGGCCCTGGAACGCAGCACGCCGACCTTGTCGTCCGGCGAGTTGCAGCGTCTGCGCCTGGCGACGCAATTGGGTTCGCAGTTGTTCGGCGTGATCTACGTGCTGGATGAGCCGTCGGCCGGTCTGCACCCGGCGGATGGCGAGGCCCTGTTCGAAGCCCTGCAACGCCTCAAGGCCGCCGGCAACACCTTGTTCGTGGTCGAGCATGATCTGGAAACCATGCGCCGCGCCGACTGGCTGATCGATGTAGGACCTGCGGCGGGCGAGCATGGCGGCCGGATCCTCTACAGCGGACCGCCGCCGGGCCTGGCCGGGATAACGGACTCCCAGACCCGCGCCTACCTGTTCGCCAAACAGGTCACCCAGCCCCGGGTCAGTCGCAAGGCGACCGACTGGCTGCGGCTGGAAGGCATCACCCGCAATAACCTGAGCAACCTCGGCGCCGAGTTTCCGCTGGGCTGTTTCACGGCGGTGACCGGCGTTTCCGGTTCAGGCAAATCGAGCCTGGTCAGCCAGGCGCTGCTGGAACTGGTGGGCGCGCACCTCGGTCGCGCGGCCAGCGACAGCGAGCCTGAAGAATTGAGCCTGGAGGACGATGCGCCGCAAGTCAGCGGCGGCCAGGTCACCGCTGGGCTGGCGTCGATCAAGCGTCTGGTACAGGTCGACCAGAAACCCATCGGCCGCACCCCCCGTTCGAACCTGGCGACCTACACCGGGCTGTTCGACAACGTGCGCAAGCTCTACGCCGCCACCCCCCAGGCCCAGGCCGAAGGCTATGACGCCGGCCAATTCTCTTTCAACGTCGCCAAGGGCCGGTGCGCGACCTGCGAAGGCGAAGGTTTTGTCAGCGTCGAGTTGCTGTTCATGCCCAGTGTCTATGCGCCGTGCCCGACCTGCCACGGTGCGCGCTACAACCCCGAGACCCTGGCGATCGTCTGGCAAGGTTTGAACATCGCCCAGGTGTTGCAGCTGACGGTGGACCAGGCGGTGGAGGTGTTCGCCGGGCAACCGGGGATCCGCCGCTCGCTGGAGGTGCTGCGCGATATCGGCCTGGGCTACCTGCGCCTCGGGCAGCCGGCGACCGAGTTGTCGGGTGGCGAGGCGCAACGGATCAAACTGGCCACCGAGCTGCAACGCAACCAGCGTGGGGCGACCTTGTATGTGCTCGATGAGCCCACCACCGGTTTGCATCCGCGGGATGTCGATCGCTTGCTGGAACAGTTGAATACGCTGGTGACGGCGGGGCATACGGTGATCGTGGTCGAACATGAAATGCGCGTGGTGGCGCAGAGTGACTGGGTGATCGATATCGGGCCGGGGGCAGGGGATCAGGGCGGGAAGATCGTGGTGGCGGGTACGCCGCAGAAAGTCGCCAAAAGCAAGAAGAGCAAAACAGCAGCGTTTCTGGCCAGAACCCTCGGCATGGCTTGAGTCGGTGGCGTTTCTGCTGACGCCATCGCGAGCAGGCTCGCTCCCACAGGGGATTTGTGACCGACATAGATCCCCTGTGGGAGCGAGCCTGCTCGCGATGGCGATCTATCAGGCGCCGTCTAAAGTGCGCCGAACCCTGTCCAACAGCCAATTGATCTCCCAATGGCATTTGTGAGCGCCACAGATCCAGTGTGGGAGCGAGCCTGCTCGCGAAGGCGATCTATCAGGCGCCGTCTATAGTGCGCCGAACCTTGTCCAGCAACTCATTGATCTGGAACGGCTTGACCAGCATCTCCATGCCATCGCCCAGAAACACCTGTCGGTTGATCGCGGTTTCGGCATAACCGGTCATGAACAGGATCGGCAACTTGTCCCGCCAGCCCCGCGCCACATCCGCCAGTTCGCGGCCGCTCATGCGCGGCAGGCCGACGTCGGTCAGCAACAAATCGATGGACTCGTCATTCTGCAACCGCTCCATAGCGCTCTCAATGTCGCCTGCCTGAGTGCAGCGGTAACCGGCGTCCACCAGCACTTCGCAAACGAACATGCGCACCGACGGCGTGTCCTCGACGATCAGCACATGCTCGCCGGCCCCCTGAGGATCGACGGTGGGCGGCTGGGTGTCGCTGGCCATGAGCTCGGCACTGGCGGGCAACATGATGGTGACTTCGGTGCCACGCCGGGCGACGCTGCGAATGTGCGCATCGCCACCCGATTGCCGGGCGAAACCATAGATGGTCGACAACCCCAACCCGGTGCCCTGGCCCAGTGGCTTGGTGGTGAAGAACGGATCGAACACCTTGTCGATCACACTGTGGTCGATACCGGTGCCGTCATCGCGTACCGACAGGGCCACATACGCCCCATCGGCCAGATTGGGATCGCCGTGGGAATAGGCGGCATAGGTGCTGACCCATACATTGCCGCCGTGGGGCAATGCATCGCGGGCATTGATCACCAGATTGAGCACCGCACTTTCGAGCTGGATCGGGTCGACCAGGGCGATCGCGGGTTTGGAGGTCAGTTCCAGTCTCAGGGCGATGCGCTCGCCGATGGTGCGCCCCAACAGTTCCTCCAGAGATCGTATGTGCTCGTTGATGTCCACGGGCCGGGTGTCGAGGGGTTGCTGGCGGGCGAAGGCGAGCAGGCGATGCGTCAGGGAGGCGGCACTCATGGCCGAATTCAAGGCCGCTTCGGCATAGAACTGAACCTTGTCGGTGCGCGAGGCGGCTACCCGCTTCTGGATCAGCTGCAGGCTGGTGATGATGCCGGTGAGCAAGTTGTTGAAGTCATGGGCGATGCCCCCCGTCAGCTTGCCCAACGCATCCATCTTCTGTACTTGCAGCAGCTGGGCTTCGGTGCGCGCGCGTTCGGCGACTTCCTTGGCCAGTTGGGTCGTGGCGTCGTCCAGCCGGGCCAGGTGCGAGCGTTCGCGGTGACGATGCTCGGTGACATCTTCGACGAACACCAGGCTCAATTCCGGTGTGCGGTAGGGCGAAATCTGCCATTCGGTTTCGCGGACCGCGCCCTGGACCCGCATGCTCAGGGTGCCTTTCCAGCGCTCGCCATAGGCCAGGCGCAAGCGCAGTTCCTCGATGATCGCGTCTTGATCCTCGGCAAAGCATTCGCGCAAGGCATCCGGATTGCGGTTGTCCTGGATCATCTGCGCGAAGGCATGGTTGCATTCGTGGATTTTCAGATCGGCATCCAGCACGGCGATGGGGGCCGAAACGTTGACGAAGATTTCCCGAAACCGCGCCTCGCTGTCACGCAGGGCATTTTCGGTTTCCCGCACGCGCAGCAAGGTGCGCAGCGTGGCCAGCAACACGTCCGGGTCCACCGGGTGGATCAGGTAGGCATCGGCACCGGCCTCCAGACCGGTGATGATGTCCCCGGTCTGGATCGAGGCCGCCGACACGTGAATCACCGGCAGCAGGGCGGTGGCGGCTTCGGAGCGCAGTTTGCGCACGATGTCGAAACCGCTCATGTCCGGCAGATTGACGTCGAGGATCAGCGCGTCGATGGTGACGCTGTCGATCAGCTCGAGGCCTTCGCCGCCGGTGCCGGCTTCCAGCACCTCATAGCCGTGGCGTTCCAGGCGCCGGCGCAGGGCATAGCGGGTCGCGACGTTGTCGTCGACGATCAGCAAGCGGATGTCACGTTTCATCGGCGGGCTCCATGGCGATGGCCAGCGGGATGATCACGAAGAAGGTCGAGCCCTTGCCCGGCGTACTCTGGACCCCGACTTCGCCACCGAGCAACGCCGCGAACCGTTTGCACAGGGACAGGCCGAGCCCGGTGCCGCGCAGGCGTTTTTGCAAGGGTGAGTCGACCTGGGAAAAGTCCTCGAACAATGCGCCATGCAGCGCCGGGGCGATACCTATTCCAGTATCGCTGACGGCAAAGCGCACGCGGTCGCTGCCCTCCAGCCGGGCCGAGACGCGGACCTCGCCGCGAGTGGTGAACTTCAGTGAGTTGGAAATGAAGTTGCGCAGGATCTGCGCGAGCTTCTTGTCATCGGTGTAGAGCCTGGGCAAACCCACCGGCTCTTCGAAAATCAGGTCCACGGCGCTGGCGTCGACTATCGGGCGGAACATGCCGCGCAGGGCGGCGAACAGGTCGAACATGTCGAACCAGGCCGGGGAAATGGTGATGCGCCCGGCTTCGATCTTTGCCAGGTCGAGCAGATCGTCGACCATGTCGCTCAGTTCGCGGGCGGCGACGCTGACGAAGACCACTTGCTTGTGCTGCTCGGGACTCAGGGGGCCGTCGAGTTCATCGCTCAGCAGCCCGGTGATGCTGAGGATCGAGCCCAGCGGCGTGCGGAACTCGTGGCTCATGTAAGACAGGAAACGGCTTTTGAGGTCCGAAGCCTGGCGCAATTGTTCGGCCTGGGTGTCGAGTTCGGCGTACAACGCCAGCACGCCCTGGTTGGTTTCATCCAGTTCTTCACGCAAGGCGCTGGCTTCACCCTGCAATTGCGCGATCAGCGCGGCTTGTTCGTCAACCTGACTCATGGGTATCTCAGCCATGGGTTGCCTCCAGAGCAATGACCAACACCGTCACATCGTCCCGTCCACGGCAAAAATCGCGGTGCAGAATGGCGGCAATCACGGCGGGATGGCGGTGCACCAGGCCGGGGTAATCTTGCAGGTTCCAACGGGACTGCAGGCCGTCGCTGTACATGATCAAAAGCTGTCCGTTCACCTGAGCATAGTCAAAGGGTTGTGCCTTTCGATACTGGCCACCGACGATGCCGGGGTGGGAGGCCAGGCCGCGGGATTTGTCCGGGGCGATCAGGCTGCCACCGATGTTGCCGATACCGACGAAGCGCAGTGTATTGCCGTTGCCGTCGAACTGGGCGATGGCCAAGGCGCCGCCGCGGGTGCCGATCATGGCGCGGTGGATGTCTTCGAGCAACAACAGCGGCGAGGTGAACGGTGAGTGGGCAAACACGCTCTCGCCGGCGCGGGCGGCGCGCTCGGCTTCTTCGCCGTGACCGAGGCCGTCGATCACCAGGGCGCTGATGCGCGGCCCGTCAAAGGCCAGATGCCAGACATCGCCACAGGCGGGGTCGTCGTGCAACGCATGCTGGCTGATCCCGACTCGTCGGTCCGGTGCCTTGTCACTTCGCGGATAGAGCCGCGTCAGCAGCACGGAGCCTCGGGCGTCGGCATAGACATCGAACACTTGCGTCTGGCGCGACACCGCCCCAAGCCCGATGCCCTGGGTGCCGCCGGTGGAAAAGCCGTCGGTCAGGCACCTTTGCACATCGAAGCCCTGGCCGCGGTCGACGGCGAGTATTTCGATCCCGGCGCCTGTAGCCCGTGGCAGGACCCTCAAGTGCAGTTCGCCGCTAGTGGCATGCTTGAGAATGTTGCTGGCCAACTCGGTGGCCACCAGTGCCACACGTCCGGCATCGGTGGCGTCGAAACCGTGTTTTTGCGCAAGTTGCTGCGCGGTGCGTCGCGCATGGCCGATCTGGCTGCTGTCTTCGATCGGCAGCACCTGCGTCATTGTCCCCCCCATGTTCACGTCCATCGCGTGATCGTTATGCGAGTGCCTTTGCCCGGCGCGGTGTCCAGTTCGAACTCTTCGACCAGGCGCTTGGCGCCGGTCAGCCCCAGCCCCAGGCCGCTGCCGGAGGTCCAGCCATCGGTCATCGCCAGCTTGATATCGGCGATGCCCGGGCCTTCGTCGCGAAAGGTCAGGCGCAGGCCGGTGCGGGCATTCTCGTCGAGAATCTGCCAGTCCATGTCGCCACCACCGCCATAGACCATGGTGTTGCGCGCCAGTTCGCTGACGGCCGTCACCAGCTTGGTCAGGTCGATCAGGCGCATGCCGCACTCCTGGGCGAGCTTGCGCGCCAGTTGCCGGGCCAGCACCACGTCTTGCTCGATAAGAATCGGATGAGTGCCGCTGCTGCGCACGGTCATTGCTCGCGTACTCGTGCCTGGAGCAGTTTCATCCCGCGCTCGACATTCAGCGCCGTACTGACGCCGGGCAGGGTCAGGCCGAGCTCCACCAGGGTGATGGCCACCGCCGGTTGCATGCCGACCAGCACGGTCTGGGCATCCATGATTTTCGACAGCCCGGAGATGGTGCCGATCATTCGGCCGATAAACGAGTCCACCATGTCCAGCGCCGAGATATCGATCAGCACGCCGCGGGCCGAGGTCCGGCTGATGCGCTCGGACAGGTCGTCCTGAAGGGTCATGGCCAACTGATCATGCATGTCGACCTGAATGGTCACCAGCAGGAAGTCGCCCATTTGCAAGATCGGAATGCGCTCCATCGGCTCAGACCGCCTTGCTGACAGTGATTCCCAGGCGGGTCAGGGCCAGTTTCAGGGCGTCGGCCAGGTTGGCCTTGGTGACCACGCCTTGCAGGTCCAGCCCCAGGTGCACGATGGTCTGGGCGATCTGCGGTCGCACGCCGCTGATGATGCAATCGGCGCCCATCAGGCGAATCGCGGTGACGGTCTTGAGCAGGTGTTGCGCCACCAGGGTGTCGACGGTCGGCACGCCGGTGATGTCGATGATGGCGATTTCCGAGCCGGTATCGACGATTCGCTGCAACAGCGATTCCATCACCACCTGGGTACGTTGTGAGTCCAGGGTGCCGATCATCGGCAGCGCCAGTACGCCGTCCCAGAGCTTGACCACCGGCGTCGACAGTTCCAGCAACTCTTCCTGCTGGCGCTTGATCACCGCTTCGCGGGACTTCTGAAAGGTGCGGATGGTGTGCATGCCCAGGGCGTCGAGCAGTTCGGACACTTCCCAGAGTTGCTCGGCCAGCAGCGCCGGACTGTCCTGGTAATGATTTTGCAGCAGCGCAAACATCGGGCCCTTGAGGCCGAAGATGAAACTGGCGGTCTGGTGCGAGTCCTGGCCGAGCAGGGCGCGGGTATGGGAGAGCTTTTCGAGGAATTGGCGAATATCGTCCCAGCCGGAGGAGGCGACGTTCTGGTCGTTGCCGCGCTCGAGACCTGCGATGACCAGTTGCAGGAAGTCCGAAGTCTCCTGATTCACGTCATGCTCTTTGAGATTGCGTGTGGCGCCGCTGGCCCCGAGGCCTTTTGTCCATTCGCCAAGCAGTTGCGTCCGGTTGGTTTTCATCGCATCGAGTGTGGTGGTTTGCAGTGCCGCCATGGGACTTTGACTCCTTGGAAAGTGTGGCCGATTCTCCAAATATTGATCGGCACAAATCAGTGACATTTGCCGCAGGCAATAGTTTTCAAATCTGACAGGTTTTTGCGATTGGCTGCACTTGAACGCAGGCGTCTATCCAACGGAACGATGCTGGCTGGAAAGCCTCGAAACCTCAGGGCCGATTGTTTAAGCCGCACTGGCAGTGACGAACGAGGTACTTATGAAAGACGAAGCGATGACACAGGAGCAGGATCAGACGGGGGCACCGGTCAAACGCAATGACCCGGCAATCGACCCGCAGACGCCGGCCGAATCCGGTGGGCAGGATCAGGATCAGGGGCAAACCGCGAAACCGGAAAGTGCCGACCAGGCGGTGGACCAGAAGAACCGCCATACCGATAACGACAATGAATTCAGCCCCGGTTTCAAACCGAGTCCGGACCGGCCCAAGCCCAGCGACGACACCGATGCCGACATCGATACCGATGGCGGTTAGAGCGAACCGGACACAATAAAAAAGGCCTCATCCACTGGATGGGGCCTTTTTTTGTTCAGTGTTATTTACTCGGATGAGCAGCCTGCAGTTTTTTCGCCATATCCAGGTGTTTTTCCAGCGCCGGCAGCATTTTTTGCGCAAACCCTTTGAGCTCGGTTGCGCCTTTGACTTTATCGTCCGTCACGGTGTTGGCTTGTTTCTTGAACAGCTCGATGGTTTCTTCGTGCGCCTTGACCTGATTGTTGGCATAGGCCGCGTCGAAGGATTCATCGCGTACTTCGAGAATTTTTTCCTTGGCCTGCTTCACCAAGGTCGTGGTGTCTGGCACCTCGATGTCATTCTTTTTCGCCAACGCCGCCAATTCATCGTTCGCCTTGGAATGATCGGTAATCATCATGTTGGCGAATTCCTTGATGTCGGCCGATGAGCTTTTTTCCAATGCCAGCCGGCTGGTTTCGATTTCCGCGATGCCGCCCGCGGCCGCGTTGTCGACGAAGTCATTGGAGGTGGCAGCGCAGGCCATGCCCATGCTGGTGCTCAAGGCAACGGCCAAAGTCAGGTGGCGCAGGGTAAATCCGTCCATTGGTTCTTCTCCACACAGGTTTTTCATGGGCGATCAAATGATCGTTAAGCAATGGAGGGCGACGGGCGGACAAAGGTTTTATCGCTTTTTCGACAGGACGACGAACGGCAACCGCTGGTCTGATAGGCGGTCGACAGAACCGGCCAACCAAGGCCATTCTGATAGTTGGTGAACGCAATCGATCGCGTTTGCCACCGATCAACAAACGGAGGTGTTCCATGCCGGTGACCCATGACCTTTATCAGGACCTGAAACTCACAAAGGAAGAGATCCAGCAAAAACGCACCAAGGATCCATTACTGGATTCACTGATCAACAAGTATTCCCAGGCGGACGCCGAGGTAGTGAAGGCCGAGTCCGCCCAATCCGACGCACCCAGCGATGACGCACTGAAGAAGCTCAAGGAGAGGCGCGTGCTGGTCAAGAACCAGATCGTCGACCGACTTCAGACGCCTTCCTGACATGCCGAACCCTACCACCGACGACCGGTGAGTGAAAAATTGGAACGGCGATAAAAACCGGCACCTCGAATGATCAGAGTCCGAATCGACGGCTCCATGCGAGGTGCCCCAATGACTGATCCCACTGTCTCCAGTAACGAAAAGTACCCCAGCGAAGAGCAGGGCGGCTACGACCCCATCCCGACCCATCCTGAACCCTTGAGCCCCGGTCGCACGACCATCAACCCCGAAGACGAACCGGGCATCGATGAACTGCCGAACAATGAAGGTGCAATCCCCATGGACCAGGACGATGGCACTGACCTTGATCCGGAGCGGGTACGCGAAGAAACCGACAATGCGGTGCGTGATGGCGAGATGGATCCCCGATAGTTTGGCCCACCGTAATACCCCTGTGGGAGCGAGGCTGCTCGCGAAAGTGGTGTGTCAGACAACCTCTTTATTGATGGAAGACCGCTTTCGCGAGCAGGCTCGCTCCCACATTGATCAGTGACGTTTATTGGAGGGCCTTGCTTAACGGCAACCGCGCCATGTGCTTCGCCTTCAGCGACCCGAAATACAACCACTCCCCATACTCGCGCACCGTGGTGATCGGCGAGTAATTGCCGCTGCTTCCATCCTGCAGATTGGCAATCACCTTGCCCTCCACATCAAGGCCCAATACAAAGGCGCGTTTCTCCACCGGTTTAGGCAGGATGGTCATCGCCCGCACAATCATCTTGCGCACGAAAGGATGCGCCGCCATGGCATCCAGCAAGGCGTTGCGCGGTGCATACAGCGCTACCCAGAATCGATCCCGGCCATTGAACGTCAGGTTGTCCGGCAACCCCGGCAAGTTGTCGATGAACAGGTCACGGGTACCGGCTTTGGCCCCGCTCAGCCAATAACGACTGATGCGATAAGCGCCGGTTTCGTTGACCAGCACATAGCTTTCGTCCGGTCCCAGGGCCACGCCGTTGGCAAACTCCAGCTTGTCCATCAGCACCGTGGTCGTGCCGGTCTGGAAGTCATACCGCAGCAATCGGCCATCGCCGCCGTGCTCGATGATCGCCTCGCCGTCCCGGCCATAGCCGAAGCGGCTCGAAGCATCGCTGAAGTAGGCGTAGTGGCCGGACTTGTCGATGGTCACGTCGTCGGTGAAGCCGAAGGGCACGCCATTGGCGGCGGTGGTCAAGGCAATCAGGCGTCCCTGGGCGTCCAGGGACAGCAAACCCTTGACGCCGTCGGCGATCACCAGCAAGCCGTTGGGATGGCGCGCCAGACCCAATGGCCGCCCGCCGGTATCGGCCAGGACTTTGCTGACCTTGCCGTCGAGGCTGGTGCGAATCAAGCGCCCGTCATGCAGGCCGGTGATCAGCACGTCATCCTCCAGCAGCAAGGCTTCCGGCCCGTCGATGTCAGTGACACCCACCGGCTCCATGCCCTTGAGGCGTTGATTGTCGGCGTACGGCCCGCTGGTCAGTGAAGGCGCCGGCGGCGGTGTCCAGGCCACCGGTTCAACCTTGGTCGGCATCAGCAGCAGGAAGGCGCCGATGACAATGATCACCAGCAATACAACATGGCGAAACTTGAAGGTTCCACTCACGCGGCGGCTCCTGTCGTGGACAGGTGCTTCAACGCCATGTCGCGCAAGGCCTGCAACGACGCTGCCGATTCACGATCGATGCGGCGCTTGAGCAGCAGGCGATTGGCAATGCGCATCGTCAGACCGCTGAACTGATAGTCGAGGGTGCGCACGAATCGCGTACCGTCACCCTCGGGCTCGCACTCGTACGTCACGACCAGCGACAATCCGTTATCGCCCCGCGCCCGAGCGCTCCAGCGGCGCCCCGGCAGATACTCGTCCACCACCCACTGCAAATGCCCCTCGCGTCCGCCCGCCCGGATGTCTTCCTCGAAGCGCGACCCGGCATGCAGCGGTCCGTCCTGGCCATCGATCTTGAGCGAGGACGGGTGCCATTGCGGCCAACGGGTCACGGTGCTGGCGTAGGCGAGCACGGCAACCGGATTGGCGGCAATGTCGATCTGATGCTGCATGCGGGTCATGGGCGTTCTCGTCGAGTGCAGGGAAGTCGGCTCCGGTTCCCAATAGAGGGTGCCGAACAGGTAATCCATCAGCGGAAAAACGATATTGAAATTGCGTTCCTGCATCAGCTCGCGGCGGTGATGCAGCTCATGCAGGCGGCGCATCTGGCGGATCCATGGCAGACGGGTGAGCGGGTTGGCGGGGGGCAGATGTTCACAGGCATGGAACACTTCGTAGGCCAGGTAACCGAGGACCAGGCAACCGGCGGACAACCCGCCGACATTGGCATTGAACTGCACCAGCAGCCACCACAGGGGCAAGGTGATGACCACTGTGTGCAGCACGATCAGCCAGGCCGGAAACAGAATCACCCGCGAGTCGCGGGCGCTGTCGCAGGTCATGTGGCCAGGGGCGAAAAAGCTGTGATGATCGCCGGCGTGGCGCGCATAGAACATCCGCGCGAAGCTTTTTTTGTGGTGCCCAAGGTGGCGATGCACCACGTACACACCGAAGCTGAAGAACAACAGGGTCAGCGGCACTGCCAGCCACTCCAGCGGCTGTACCTGATGCACGGTGCTCCAGAACGCAGCGATGGCCAGTAATCCGAACAGCAGCACAAAGGCGCCATGCAGCCAGGGGTTGTAGAGCGGATGAATGTCGGCGCGGTAACGGCTGCGAAATGCTTCGGTGGTCTGCCTCACTGCCTTTACCTGTGGTTATTGTTATCACCAGCAGATTAGCCGATCCCGCGGTTTCAGCCGGGTAAACCTTGAGGCCACAAACGCCATGCTCCGGTGCAAACCGGACTCAGGTCAGAGGGTTCCAGCGTTGCGACCAGTCATCATCGGACTGGATGACCTCACGCAGCAGGTCGAAGGCCCGCTGCAGGGTCGCCGAGTCGCGGTCGCGGGAGTAGACCAGATAGGTCGGGTAACTGAATTCCGGAGCCCTGGGCACCAGCTCCAGCACGCCGCTTTCCAGGTAACTCTGGACGACCCGGGTGCGAAAGTAGCCACTGCCGCCGTTTTCCAGAATGTACTGCAAGCCCAGTGGGCCGAGGTTGAAGCTCAAGGCGGCCTTGGCTTTTTCCGGCAGCGCGGCATCGTGCTGGCGCCGGAAGTTCGGGCCCCAGTCGATGTACACATAGGGATCGGGTCTTGCGGCGAGGCGGGTGAGCACCAGTTTTTCTTCCAGCACCTGCTCGACTTGCAGGCGTGGCCAATACTCGGGCTGGTAGACCAGCGCCGCGTCGAGAACCCCAAGTTCCAGTTGGCGCAGCAGGTTTTCGCCATCACGGATTTCCATGCGCAGGGCATGGCCGGGAATCTTCTCCCGCAGTGCGCCGGCCCAGCTGAGCATCAGCGGGTTGCACAGGCTGACTTCGCCACCGATGTGCAGCACGTCGTGGTAACCCTCGGGCAACGGCAGGTCCCGGCGTGCGGCTTCCCAGGTTTCTACCAGCTGATTGGCATAGACCACAAAAGCCTCGCCGTTCGCGGTCAGGCGAGCGCCGGCGCGGTTGCGTACGAACAGCGTGCTACCCAACTGGCTCTCGAGCTTCTGCACCCGCGCGGTGATCGCGGTCTGGGTGACGTGGAGTTTTTCGGCCGCCGCGGCGAGGCTGCCGTGGCGGACGATTTCCAGAAAGGTGCGGGCGAGATCGATGTCCATGGGCAGGCCGGAGGGGGAAGTGCGCCATTGTAAGAGCACCGCTCACCTTGTGGCGAGGCCCACACCACAGGGTTCATCGCTGCATCCGCAATCGGTGCCTGCCTTCAAAACGCAAAACACGAACAACCAAAGGCCCCCCAGAACCCGGCGAAATCGCTGACCGGCGCCGACGACAACCGCGCCCGTTCATGGCTATGGGCATGCACCGCACAAGCCCCAGCGCATTGATGTACCTGCGCCGTCATCGGCGCCAGGGGTTTCCAGTGGCCCGGCACTTTGGTGACGGGCGACCACTCAGGCACCACCGGGATGGGTGGCGGCCCGAGTTTCTCGAACTCGACGCTGCCGTAGACAATCTTGCCGTCGACAATGGTCAGCACCGACTCGATCCATTTCACGGCTTCATCTTCAATGTGGAAATAGTCCGCCGACAGCGCAATCAGGTCCGCCAGTTGCCCGATCTTGATCTGGCCTTTCTTGCCTTGTTCGGAGGAGAACCAGGCGCTGCCGTGGGTGAAGAGTTCCAGCGCCGTGTCGCGGCTCAAGCCTTGCGGATACAGCTCCAGCCCGCCGACGGTACGGCCGCTGACCAGCCAGTAAAGCGAAGTCCAGGGGTTATAGCTGGACACCCGCGTGGCATCGGTGCCGGCGCCCACCGGTACACCTTCGGCCAGCATACGAGCGATGGGCGGTGTGGTTTCGGCAGCCTTGGCGCCGTAACGGTCGACGAAGTATTCACCCTGGAATGCCATGCGGTCCTGGATCGCGATGCCGCCACCCAGGGCTTTGACCCGTTCGATGTTCTGCGCGGTGATGGTTTCGGCGTGGTCGAAGAACCACGGCAAACCATCGAACGGAATATCGCGATTGACCTTCTCGAACACGTCGAGCATGCGACTGATGGATTCGTTGTACGTCGCGTGCAGGCGAAACGGCCAGCGTTGTTCCACCAGATGCCGAATCACGGGTTCCAGTTCCTGCTCCATGGTTTGCGGCAGGTCCGGGCGCGGTTCGAGGAAGTCTTCGAAGTCCGCCGCCGAGAACACCAGCATTTCCCCGGCACCGTTGTGGCGCAGGAAATCGTCGCCCTGGCCGTAGTGGGAGCTGCTGGTCCAGTTTTTGAAGTCGGTCAGCTCTTCCTTGGGTTTCTGGGTGAACAGGTTGTAGGCAATGCGCACCGTGAGCTGTTGGTCCTTGGCCAGTTGCTGGATGACTTGATAGTCGTCCGGGTAGTTCTGATAACCGCCGCCGGCATCGATGGCACTGGTGACGCCGAGGCGATTGAGCTCGCGCATGAACTGGCGGGTCGAGTTGACCTGGTATTCCAGCGGCAGCTTCGGACCCTTGGCCAGGGTCGAGTAGAGAATCATCGCGTTGGGCCGGGCGATCAGCATGCCGGTCGGATCGCCATTGGCGTCGCGCTGGATTTCACCGCCCGGCGGATTCGGCGTGTCACGGGTGTAGCCCACCACTTTCAAAGCGGCGCGATTGAGCAGGGCGCGGTCGTACAGGTGCAGCACGAACACTGGGGTGTCCGGCGCCGCCTTGTTCAGTTCGTCGAGGGTCGGCAGGCGTTTTTCGGCAAACTGGAACTCGTTCCAGCCACCGACCACCCGCACCCATTGCGGCGTGGGCGTGCGGTCCGCCTGATCCTTGAGCAGGCGTAGCGCGTCGACCAATGAAGGGACGCCTTCCCAGCGCAGTTCGAGGTTGTAATTCAAGCCGCCACGGATCAGGTGCAGGTGCGAGTCGTTGAGACCGGGAATCACCGTGCGTCCGTGCAGATCGATAATCTGCGTGCCGGGGCCTTGCAGGGCCATGGCCTGGGCATCGCTGCCGACCACCACGAAGCGACCGTCCTTGATCGCGACGGCGCTGGCCTGGGGTTTCTTGCGATCGACGGTGTGCAGGCGTCCGTTGTACAGAATGAGGTCGGCCGGTGAATCGGGCATGGTTTTACTCCCTGCTGACAGCGGGCTGATCCAGGCACCGAGGGCGCCTGCCGTAAGGCCTTGCAGTACACGTCGGCGGTTGAAGCCGTCGTTGTCGTCAGGTGGGCTCATGGCAATGCTCCGCGCAAAGGCTCTTCGTAAAAAGCGAGGGCAAACAGCCGATGTCTGACGCATGCGGCCAGAAGGAATATAGACCGCAAATGCGCAGCAAGCCGTTTTCCCATGGCGCAAAACGACAAATCCCGCCTCGAGGGGCGGGATTCGTTTGCAGCCAGGCGTGCCCCCGAAGGTCGGGGGCGACGCGCTTAAGCCGGGAACAGCTCGGACAGTTTCATGGCCAGCATCATGTCGCCTTCGGCGCGCAGTTTGCCGCCCATGAAGGCTTGCATGCCGTCGGTTTCGCCGCTGACGATGCCTTCCAGGGTTTCGCCGTCCATCACCAGGGTCACCTGGGCGTCCGGGTTCTCGCCTTCCTTGAGCTCGCAGGTGCTGTCCTTGACGATCAGCGAGAAGTTCTTGGTGTCGTCGATGCGGAAACCGAATACCAGGTCCAGACCCGCGGCAGCGGCTGGGTTGAACTTGGCTTTCATTGCTTGTACGGCATCAGCTACGGAGGTCATGGTTTGATCCTTTCTTGGGTAATTAGAGCTGGGTGATTACAGCCAGGGTCACAATAGTCCGGACTCAGCGAAACGTGATGAGTTCCGGGGCCTTCAACAGTTGCAGGTGCGCATGACTGTTGAAGGAAGACAGTGCCACCTCGCGACCACGAAACTTCAGCAGGTTGAGCGAGGTGTTGACGATTTGCCAGTTCAGTTCGAATGCCTGCCTGGCCGGCATTTGCGTAATGAGGTGGAGCAGGGCGGTAATGGTGCCGCCGGAGGTGAACACGGCGATTTTCTGGGTGTTGTCGGCCTGTTCGAGGATGCGCTGCAGACCGGCTTGCACCCGCTCGACAAACCCCAGCCAGCTTTCCAGGCCCGGGGTGTCATAGGTCCCGACCAGCCAGCGCTCAATGATGAGTGCAAAGATACGCTGGAACTCGGCGCGGTTCTGCGCGGCGTTGCGCAGGATGTCCAACGCTTCGGGTTCATCGTCCAGCATGGCCGGCAGCAGCGCGCGGATCACCGCGTCGGCGTCGAATTCGTTGAAGGCGCTGTCCGTTTCCAGGATCGGCACCGGCAGGCCCATGGCAGCGAACTGTTCCAGCGCGCTGCTGGCCGTGTGTTGCTGACGGCGCAGGTCGCCCGCGAGGCAGCGATCCAAGCTGATGCCCAACCCGGCCAGGTGCTGGCCGAGGACTTCTGCCTGGCGAATACCGGTCGGCGACAGGACGTCATAGTCGTCTGCACCAAAGGAGGCCTGGCCATGTCGAATCAAATAGATACTGCCCACGTCCGCGTCATCCCGGTACGTTGAAGGTTCGGCGAGGTTATGAGGATGGCGATGAGCTGTCAATGAAAAAACATACGCTTGTTTGAAATGCTCGTGGCAGGCTGTTGCCAAAGGTTTCACGACTGGTCGCCGGGCTGGCGCATGGGTATGCTGAGCGTATCGCGCGCGCGTTTATGCAGCGCATCGTATTGAAGGAGTCATTGTGGAGTTTTTTGCCGAGTTCGCCGTTTTCCTGGCCAAAACCGTCACACTGGTGATCGCCATTCTGGTGGTCATGGCCAGTTTTGCGGCATTGCGCAGCAAAGGTCGACGCAAAACCGCCGGCCAGTTGCAGGTCAGCAAACTCAATGATTTTTACAAGGGGTTGCGCGAGCGCCTGGAGCAAACCCTGCTCGACAAGGACCAGCTCAAGGCTCTGCGCAAGGTCGAAGCCAAATCGGAGAAAAAGCAGAAGAAAAAGCCCGAGGCCAACAAGCCCCGGGTGTTCGTGCTGGATTTCGACGGTGACATCAAGGCGTCGGCTACCGAAAGCCTGCGCCACGAAATCACCGCGCTGCTGACCCTGGCCACACCCAAGGATGAAGTGGTGCTGCGCCTGGAAAGCGGCGGTGGCATGGTGCACAGCTATGGTCTGGCGTCCTCGCAACTGGCGCGCATCCGCGACGCGGGCGTGCCATTGACCGTGTGTATCGACAAGGTGGCTGCCAGCGGCGGTTACATGATGGCGTGCATCGGCGACAAGATCATCAGTGCCCCGTTCGCCATCCTCGGCTCGATCGGCGTGGTGGCGCAGTTGCCAAACGTCAACCGCCTGCTGAAAAAGCACGACATCGACTTCGAAGTCCTGACCGCCGGCGAATACAAACGCACCCTGACCGTGTTTGGCGAAAACACCGAGAAGGGCCGGGAGAAGTTCCAGGAAGACCTGGACATTACCCATCAGCTGTTCAAGAACTTCGTCTCGCGTTACCGCCCGCAACTGGACATCGATGAGGTCGCCACCGGTGAAATCTGGCTGGGCATTGCAGCGATGGACAAGCAACTGGTCGACGAGCTCAAGACGAGCGATGAATACCTCGCCGAACGGGCGAAAAAATCCGAGCTTTATCACCTGCATTACGCCGAGCGTAAAAGCCTGCAGGAGCGCATCGGCATCGCGGCCAGCGGCTCGGTGGACCGCGTGCTGTTGAGCTGGTGGAGCCGTTTGACTCAGCAACGCTTCTGGTAAAAATCCTCAAGAGCGCCCTGTTGCTGATATTCGGCAACAGGGCGTTTTGCACTTTTAAATCGAATCCAGTGCGGTATATATATAGTTTCCAGCGTTGTAATGTTGTTGGTTAAGCCTGCCCGGTGATCGGTTATTTGAAATTTTATGAAAAGGCGTTCAGCGTTAATCTGATTATTCCAATCAGTTTTAAGGTTGCACGACATGACGGTAGAATCCGATAACACCCCAGTGGTGGCCATGACACCCGAACAACAGGGCATATTCTTCCCCCTTATCAAACAACAGGCACCCTCCTGGTTGCTTGAGTCTTCCACGCAAGTCCGTGGTGCCCTGCGTAATAGTCTGATAGCCAGTTACCAGTCCAGAGAGGCAGTCGCGGCCGCTTTAAGCGAGTTGAAATCACCTGAAAGATTTTGCGGACCTTTGCTGGCCAAGGCCATGTCAGACACGTTGCGCAGATCGTTTAAAATAGACGGGGTGATTTTTCAACATATACGCTCGACGTCAAGCTTGCTTGGGTTGAGGAGAAAGCTCGTCAAGCCGATCGATCGGGAACTGTTGATGGCAGCGTGCGAGAACTTCGAATCCAGCGAAACGGCCCCAGGTAACTATGACGACAATTCATTTATATATGTTCCAAAGAAAATCAGTGGCCGGCCCGATGAAATCCTGTCACTCAAGCCTCATGAGTTTGCACAACTTTGTCGAAAGCTGGACATGGGTAAGCAGTATCAGGACCACCTCAAGGCCCTGCTGGGCGATCAACCGTTGCGTGATAAATATATAGCTTACGCAAAAGACCGATTTGAAGTCGATATGCATATCGCTTTCATGAAAAAGCACATCGGCGCTGATGTTTATTCAATGCTGAAATCGGTTAAAGACTCTGCGCCATTGAACAAGCTGGGTAATAACACGCTGGGTTATCAAGGGCTGGAGTTGCTGGAGGTAAAACTGCATGGTGCACTTTTTATCGGCCCAGTCAGTGTACATGCAGACAATGATTACCGATGCGTGGTGTATCTGCCGGGTGATCCGTCGCACCCTCTGAAGGAATACGCATCGTTTAAAAAGTTTGAATCAGAACTGAGTAAACGTCTGCGAACAGCCGATTTTCGCAGGTTTTTCATGCGTTTCATCTTGCTCAGCGACCGACCCGGTTTTCACACGGCGCTGGATACACGTCTATTGTCTCGAAAAACGCCGCCACTTCCTCAAGACAGTATCTACGTACCGGTTGAAGGGTTCGATCTGGAGGATGATGTGTTCCTGACCCTGTTTCAGCAGTGTTCAGCACACGTCATCGCTGATGCGCGATTGCTGGTGGTGCCCACGGATGACGAGGACGAAAAAACGCGCCTGGACAGGCAGGAGACCTATAAAACCATCGGCTTCAATGCGCTGCTGTTTTTCTCCTCATTCGTTCCGGTCGTGGGTGAAGTGATGTTTGCCGTTGCCGGGCTTCAGTTGCTGACAGAAGTTTACGAAGGCATCGACAGCTGGACCCAGGGGGAGCAGGAGCAAGCCACGGACTATCTGTTCGACGTCATCGAAAACCTGATTCTGATGGCGGCATTTGCCGGCGCCGGCGCGGGGGTGCGCAAAGGGTTCAGGACGATCAAATCTTCTAATTTTATCGGTCGATTGCGATCAGTCCCGGTAGGGTCTGGTTCCGTACGGTTATGGAAACCTGATCTGAAAGCCTATCGGCAGGTTGCAACAGTGCCGCGCGAACTCCCTGTAGATGATCAAGGGCTCGTGAAGTGGCGCGAGCGTCAATACCTGCGAACAGGGACGGATACCTATGCCATGCGCCCAATGCAGGGCACCGGTTTGTGGGAGATCGAGCATCCTGTCACGCCTGAACGTTATTCACCGGTGCTGGAAACCAACGGCGCAGGTGCCTGGCGGCACGATTGCGAACTGCCGCAGAAATGGGATCTGCTGACGTTGTTTCGACGCCTTGGCTATCGCGAGGAAGAATTTTCGGACATTGAAGGATCACAGATTCTCGCCGGTAGCGGCATCGACGAACAGCAATTGCGGCAGCTCTACCTGGACCGTAGCAAGCCCATGGCTACGCTGGTGGACACCGTTCGGCGCTTTCGCGCGGACAAGGCCGTCAGCCGCTTCATAGATCAAATGCGCGTGCCGTCAACTGCGCCGCAGGCTGACGCCGACCTGCAGTTGCATCTGCTGACAGCTGTGGACCAATGGCCCAAGGACGCGAGCGTAAGCGTTACCGATATTGTCGGGGGTGAAGTCAGGCGTTACGGAGCCGCTTCGGCTTCCCGGCAAATAAAAATCCCAGAGGACCTGTTAGGCAAAGGACAGTTTTATCCAGTCCTGCTCAAAGCACTTGCCACGCAAGAGCGCACCAGCTTGCTTGGATTGACGGCGACGGACGAAACGCTTCAGGCACGGGCCCTGGGCAAAATGATTGCCGATCAATCGGCACTCAAGAAGTTGGCGCTTTTTGCTCGGGTCTATCAGCGCTCTAACGTTATCACGCAGACAAAGGCCGCACCTGTGCTGGAGCAGTTTGCGGAACTGCCGGCCAGCGTCGCCGACGAGTTGGTGCAGCATGCCGATATCAGCGAAGGAGCGGAGCTTGAAGACGCAACAGTGCCACTGCGACTGGCCGAAGAAGCGCGCAGGTATGCGCAAGTGGTGCGCCTGAACCGGGCCTATGAAGGGCTTTACCTGGATGCCGCCAGCGGATTGGACACCGACCGTTTGGTGCTCAATACCCTCAAGCATTTGCCGGGCTGGCCAAACGATGTGTTTGTCGAGATCACGGAATGGGCCGTGCATCCGGAGGAAAAGGCCAGCCTTGGTACAAACAACTCGGAGCACAAGCTTTTTATCGAAGCTTACCCTGACCGTTTTAAAGCGTCTGATGCCAATGGCAAGGTGTTGTCCACGCACCGGAAGCGCACCCGCGAACATTTTTTTCAGACACTCTGGGAGGGCTTGCCAGTCAGTGCCCGCAAAGCGCTGGGGGTCGAAGCGAACGATGCCGGCGCGGCGTTGAGGAAAAAAATCACCACGCTGGCACTGCAGCGCCGAAGAGCCATCGCCCAAGCCATCGGTATCGAGGCGGTGCGCGTCGGTTATCGCTCGCCCATGGGCCTGGCCGATCGGTTGGCCGAAAGTACTCCCTTGCTGGGGCTACCGCCTTCGAGCGGAACTTCAGCCCGCTCGCCGGAGGTGATGCAGCGTGCCCAGGAACACTATCCGTCTCATTCAAAGGAGCAGATCGAGCGGTTTCTCACAACATTGCCGACCGACGAAGTCCTGGCCATCAGGGCACTTGAAAGTCTGCGACTGGAAATTCAGACCATCCGTTATGCGCTGGAGCGCTGGGTCAATCGCGAGACCCACTATCAGGAGGGCGATGGACCCAGGCTCAAGGTGCCCAAAATCAGCAAGGAACGGGCCGCTCATGCCATTTTGCGTGCCTGGCACAAGGAGGCCGGATTCATGCCTGATACACCGCAAATGCTTTACAGCCTGAGTGTCGAGGCACAACCGCTGGGGGAACTGCCAGTGATGGTCGGCAATTTCGGCCATATCGGTACGCTTGAGATGGACAAAGTGGGGACCAGTGCGGGGTTGAGCGCGTTTCTGCACAATTTCACCAACCTTCGTACATTGAGCCTGACTGGCAATCAGCTGACCCGAATTCCCCAGGCGATCGCAGCCATGCCAAGCCTGAAACACCTGGACTTGAGCGATAACCGTATTTATCTGACGCCGGAATCGGTCAAGTTGCTGAGCGAAAGGGATCATCTGCACAGCCTTAACTTGAGCTTTAATCCGGCTCTTGGGCGGACGCCAACCGTTATGGGCCTGCAGAAATTACAACATCTGGCATTGCGCGGTGCCGGGCTTGTCGATTGGCCGATCGGGGTAAACGATCTTTCCGAGCTGCAGAGGCTGGATTTGCGCGACAACCTCATCGCACAAGTCCCGGAGACGGTTTTCAAGGCTCGGGCGGCGTTAAACCGCGGCACCAACGTTGATGGCAACCCACTGTCAGCGTCGAGCTTGCGGGAGATTGCCGCCTATCAACAATCCAGTGGCATCAATCTGGGCGTGCACGCCGCTGATTACCGTCAGGCTGCGGTAGTGCAACCGGATTTGGCGAGACACGGCTCAATCTGGATGAGCGGCCTGACCGATGCTGAGTTGGCCAGCAAACAAACGCTGTGGAACTCATTGTCGGTTTACCCCAGATCCAGGGATTTCTTCCATCTGCTTGCCCAACTGCACGACACCGCGGATTTCAACCTGCTTCAAGTCGACTTGAGTCGGCGTGTATGGGGCGTGCTGGAAGCTGCCGGCGAAGATGACGCGTTGCGCCGTGTGCTGTTTCGAATGGCTAGAGTCGGGCGAGTCAGTGCCGAGGACGCTCCGGGGCTATTTAGCGATATAGAGGTGAGGGTCTTGTATTTTCGAGCCGTGCTTGCGGCACGCACTGGAAATCGTACGCTCGAAGGAGAGCTGGTCCGATTGATGAGAGGCCTGTTTCGACTGCAGGAGGTGGAGCGGCTCGCCATGATCGAGATCGGTCGTCGCACTGTTTCCGGATCGTTCAGTCATGCACAGGCGCAGGAACTGAGCCTGATCTACCGTGTGCGGCTCGCGCAGCGCCTGGAGCTGCCTGCCCAACCCAGAGAAATGAATTTCGTACGCGATGTTGACGTTACCCCCGAACAGCTTGAGGACGAGTATCGCCAGGTAGTCAACGCTGAAGCTACCGAGTCGTTACTGGCCTCGATCCATAATCGGGGGTTTTGGTACGAGTACCTGGTGGCGACCTACCAGGGCGAGTTCAGCGCTATTTCCCAACGCAGTGCTCAAGCCCTTGCACAACTGGAGTCGCAGGTGAACCTGTCGCCTGCAACCGCTGCCCAACGTACGAAGGCGATCATCGAAAATTTCAAGAACGAGAACGTACAACTGGTCGAGCGCCTGACCTCTGAAGCCTTGACGAGACATCCAGGACCGACGCTGCCCGCCGATGAGGTCCCTGAATCCTGAGTCGTTGTACGCATCATCAATCTTGACTGAAGGCAACGAAACCGGGTCAAGCCCGGTTTCGTCATTCCTGGCGGCGTCTTTCTTTTTGCATTGAAGATTTTTCCGATCGGGTTCCAGACTTTTTCCTGCTTTTCAATCGTCCGTGGAGGGTTAGTGTAAAGGCCTCGATCAACGGCAATGGAATGCACCATGAATGAGTTCCCTCATGATGAAATCGCTGGCCCTCAACCGACGACGTCGAAGACATGGACTTACCTTTTCTCGCCGCCGGTGACATTGCAGCGCAGGGTCTCGATGATGTGCAAATCGAGGCGCGTAACCTGGCATTGCTGCATGACACGATTCAAGTCGAACGCGATACCAGGGCTGAATTGGCCGATGAAATGATTGCCATCTGGCAAAAACGTGCCCCGCAGGAAGACAGTCATTATTCAGGCAGTCACTTGAACGGCTTCACTATGAACATGAATTTCGAGGATTTCCACCGGTTACCCGCGCTGAATGTTCGTCTCGACGACGTGATCGAGTTGTCGATGCGACATTTTCATTTGTTCGAGCGAGAAACCCTGAACGATTTTCTCGAATCGTTTCCCAACCTGCGAACCTTGAATCTGGAAGGTACCGACCTTCGACTTTCCGATAACGACGGGAACCTGGTAAGCGCTGTGCCCCCGCAGATTTCCCGAATGCGCCATCTCGCCTGGTTGAATCTCAGTGCCACCGAAACGACATTCACGGAGGCGACAGCCTCGCGACTCAGGGAGCTGACCCGGCTGCAACATCTGGATTTGAGCGAAAACCCGCTGGTCGTCCCTCCATTGGTGCTGGGAATGAACGAGTTGCGCTGGCTCGACCTGAGGAACACCCGCATCACTTCATGCCCCATCGGGATCATGGATCAGCCGTACCTGGACCGGCTGGATTTGAGCAATAACCAGATCATCCGGGTGCCGCCGGCCGTGGTGAACCAGGCCATCAGCCGTGACCGCGTGCTGCTGCAGGGCAATCCGTTGAGTGACGAGGACACGCTGCTGCGTCTGGTGGAACATCGCAATCGAACGGGGATCAACCTGTGGTTGAGTTCGCCTGGCCCAGACTACGGCGAGGTTATCGAGTGGTTACGTGAAGGCAACGATGAGCAACGGCAAGCCAGGCAATTGATCTGGCAGCGGTTGGCAGCCAGACCCCTTGGCCCGCGCTTTTTGAGAATCATGGACGGTCTGAGTTTGACCGCGGATTTTCGGGTGGATTACTTGACGCTTCAGGCGAGGGTCTGGCGACTGCTGGGTGAAGCGGATGCTTCAGAGCAATTGTGGACGCAATTGGTCCAGGATGTCGAAGTGGCCGAGGTCGATGCTGATAATCCGTTTGCCATTTTCACGGTGCTGGAGAATCGAGCGAGGCTTTACAGCGATTGGGTGACCATGGGCCGACCGTTTCCGATCGAAGCGGGCCAACCGTAACAATCGCTTGTTGCAGGGCTGGTTACCGTGAGGGGCGGGACGTTCCGGGGCCGGCATCTAAACATTTTGTACTTATAAAGCAGATTTATTTGCCGAAAGTATTGTTTAGACTTTGGCTTACCTAAACAGCAGCAAGGATGTTGCACCATGGAAGACAGTAGCAAGTATTTTGGCAATCCCCACGATCATGCTCTCTTTGTAAAAATGTTGCCCGAGAAGAGTATGTTCCTTATTGATGAAAGAACAGGCACAGATCTTAAGGTTGTTTATCGCTCCAGGGATAACGAGATAGAGCGGGCATTTATCGGCCGCCATCAAGCGAGTCAGTGGAAGCCGGAGTTCAAGGTTTTTATCGAGGGTGACTACTGGGGAAATTTGAATGGTAAGTTATTTGATGATATTCCCGCTTTGGCCCACGCTCTAAAAAAAAGAGGTCTGACGCAAGTTGAGTTTTGACAGGGCGTTACAAACGATAAAGCCTTGACCCCGTGTGGGGTCAAGGCTTCTTTATGTTGTCAGCGGCGACGGAACAGCGGCAGCGGTTCGTCGGTGGCGGCCTGATAGGTCACCGAAAAATCCTTGAGACTATCCAGCGCTTCGTACGGGTCTTTGTCGGCGCGCAAGGCAAACGCATCGAAACCGCAGCGACGCAGATAAAACAGCTGATCGCGCAGCACATCGCCAATCGCCCGCAGTTCACCCTTGAAGCCATAACGGTCACGCAGCAGGCGCGCATTGGAGTAGTTGCGACCGTCGGTAAAGGCCGGAAAGTTCAGGGCGATGACCTGGAACTGATCCACGTCGTCACCGATTTCTTCAGCTTCTTCGTCGGCATCCAGCCACACACCCAGGCCGCCATCGCGGGCCTTGAGCATACGGCTGTGTTCGCGCCACAGCTGCAGCGGGACGATGTAGTCGTCGCAGTTGGTAATCTCGTCGATGTTGAAGTCCTTGGGCAGCAAGTGCCAGGTTTCGTCGACGACTTCGTTGTTCTTAATTATTCGCTGCATAGACGCGCTCCTTGAAGAGGTCGATGCCGATACGCTGATAGGTGTCGATGAAACGCTCGTCTTCGGTACGTTGTTCGATGTACACGTCGATCAGCTTTTCGATCACGTCAGGCATGGCTTCCTGGGCGAAGGACGGGCCGAGGATTTTACCCAGGCTGGCATCGCGGGTGCCGCTGCCACCCAGGGAAACCTGGTAGAACTCTTCGCCTTTCTTGTCCACCCCGAGGATGCCGATGTGGCCAACGTGGTGGTGACCACAGGCATTCATGCAACCGGAGATATTCAGGTCCAGCTCGCCGATGTCGAACAGGTAGTCCAGGTCGTCGAAACGACGCTGGATCGATTCGGCGATCGGGATCGACTTGGCGTTGGCCAGGGAGCAGAAATCGCCGCCCGGGCAGCAGATGATGTCGGTCAGCAAACCGATGTTAGGCGTGGCAAAACCTTGCTCGCGCAATTCGCCCCACATCTCGAACAACCGGCTTTGTTCCACGTCGGCCAGAATGATGTTCTGTTCGTGGGAAGTGCGCAGTTGACCGAAGCTGTAGCGATCGGCCAGATCGGCCACGGCGTCGAGCTGTTTGTCGGTGATGTCGCCCGGTGCAACGCCGGTCGGCTTCAGGGACAGGGTCACGGCGACATAACCCGGCTTCTTGTGCGCCAGGGTATTGCGGGTGCGCCAGCGGGCGAAACCCGGGTGTTCTTTGTCGAGGTCGGCCAGCGCCTGGGTCTGGTTATCCAGGGCCTTGTAGTCCGGATCAACGAAGTGTCTGGCGACGCGATGCACTTCGGCCTCGGTCAGCGTGGTCTGGCCACCGCGCAGGTGTTCCATTTCCGCTTCGACTTTTTGCGCAAAGACTTCAGGCGTCAGGGCCTTGACCAGGATCTTGATCCGCGCCTTGTATTTGTTGTCACGACGGCCGTAGCGGTTGTAGACCCGCAGGATGGCGTCGAGATAGCTCAACAGGTCCTGCCACGGCAGGAATTCGTTGATGAACGCACCCACTACCGGGGTACGGCCCAGACCGCCACCGACCAGCACGCGGAAGCCGATTTCGCCCGCGGCGTTATGCACCGCCTCAAGACCGATGTCATGGACTTCGATGGCGGCACGGTCGGACGTCGAACCATTGATCGCAATTTTGAACTTGCGCGGCAGGTAAGCGAATTCCGGGTGGAACGTCGTCCACTGGCGGACGATCTCGCACCATGGGCGCGGATCGATCAGCTCGTCGGCGGCGACACCGGCAAACTGGTCGGTGGTGACGTTGCGCAGGCAGTTGCCGCTGGTCTGGATCGCGTGCATCTGCACGGTCGCCAGCTCAGCGAGGATGTCCGGGATGTCTTCCAGCGCCGGCCAGTTGAACTGCACATTTTGCCGGGTGCTGATGTGGGCATAGCCCTTGTCATAGTCGCGGGCAATCCTGGCCATCATTCGCGTCTGGCGCGAAGTCAGCTGGCCGTAAGGCACCGCCACCCGCAACATCGGCGCAAAGCGCTGGATATAAAGCCCGTTCTGCAGGCGCAGAGGGCGGAATTCTTCTTCGCTCAGTTCGCCTGCCAGATAGCGTCGGGTCTGATCACGGAACTGCTTGACGCGGTCCTCGATGATCCGCTGATCGTACTCGTCGTATACGTACATATAAGTCCTGTTCTCAGGCTTGGGCCGGTCGGGTCCAGCTGCGTTTTTCGCTGACTGGAGAGTCCGATACTGCCTCGGCAATTCTGCGCGCACGGCCGCGCACTCCCAACGGAGCCGGGGCAAGATACCAGTTTGTAGTTATGCGCAAAAGTGATGTTTGAGTATATGCAAAGAACCAAACGGACTAATGAGAATCGTTGTTGCAAAGCCCCTGGTTGTGGTGAGGGCAATCATCGTCTTAACTGTGGTCGAGTCTTTATGCAATCACCGATAAAACCGACAAGAGGCGATGCAATGAGCAACCCTACCAAAGCCACAAAACCCGATAGCACGGTGGATGCCTGGGCGATTCTGTTCCTGATCATTCTGGTCGTGGGCACCGCGATCTACTGGGTCAGTCATCAATAACAGACCTCGTCCGGCTCCGTTCCGACGATTGTCGGACAATCAGCGGGATGAACGCCGCTGTGCCGAAATTCGCTGGCTATAATGCGTGGCGAATTTTCGGGGCTCGGGCGATCCATGTTGAAGTTTCTCTGTGGCGTAGTACTGGCGCTGGGCACGGTCATGGGACCTTGCGCCCAGGCAGCGTCCGTGTTGTTCCTGAATCCGGGAACTACCCAGGAAGCTTTCTGGGTCAGCTATTCGCAATTCATGCAGGCTGCGGCCAGGGACCTGGCCATGGATTTGCGCATCCAGTACGCCGACAGGGTAGTTGAAACCACCCTCGCGCAGGCTCGCGAAGCCCTGCTAGGGCCAGATCGGCCAGATTATCTGGTGTTCGTCAACGAACAGTACGTCGCGCCCGAAATCCTGCGCCTGGCGCAAGGCAGTGGCGTCAAGCTGTTCATGGTCAATAACGCGCTGACCCCGGACCAGATGAGCCTGCTCGACTCGCAGCCTGAAAAATACCCACAGTGGCTAGGCAGCCTGGTGCCCAACGACGAGGAGGGTGGCTACCTGATGCTCAAGGAGCTGATTCGCCTGCATCGCCCGGCCGCCCCCGGTCAGGTCATCGAACTGCTGGCTTTTTCCGGCTCGAAGGTCACGCCGGCGGCGCAGTTGCGGGAGAAGGGCATGATGCGTGCCTTGGCCGAACACCCTGAAGTGCGTTTGCGCCAGACGGCGCAGGGCGGCTGGACCCGGGATCGAGCCTATGAACAGGCCGGATTATTGTTCAAGCGCTATCCAGACGTGTCTCTGGTGTGGTCGGCCAATGATGAAATGGCCTTCGGGGTCATGCAAGCCTATACCGAAGCCGGCGGCAAACCTGGAAAGGACGCCCTGTTCGGCACCATCAACAACTCGCCTGCCGCATTGCAAGCGCTGCTGGACGGCCGCCTGAGCGTGCTCCTGGGCGGGCATTTCAGTCTGGGTGGCTGGGCGCTCGTGCAGTTGCATGACTACGAGCAGGGCGTGGATTTCGGACGGTACGGCGGACGTAACCGGCAGATTCCGTTGCTGCAGCTGATTGATCGGGCACAAGCCAGGCGCCTGCTGGCGCTGGGTGTCAGGCAGGATTACGGCGTGGATTTTCACAAGCTTTCGGCCAAGGGGCAACCGGCGTCGTATCGCTACCCGTTCAACCTGCAAACCCTGATGCACTGAGCCGTTCGCATAAAACCAGGCATCAAATCCCGGCCAGCAGCAGCACCAGCTTGACGATGCCGAACAGGGTCAGGGCGAATACCGCCGTGAACAGAATCCCCAGGATCACGAAGTGACTGGGCTTGCCGTGAGTGAAGTCACGGGCCCGGTTCTTTCCGCTCTGCACCCCGAATGCCGCGGCCATGACACTGTGCAGCATCTGCCAGAAGGTGGGCGGCTTGTTGTTGTCGACTGGATCGTCCATAAACCCCTCGTCACTTATGTGTGAAAAGTAAGCATAGACAATGTTGCAACGATCGTTCCCACGCAAATTCCGTAGGAGCGAGGCTTGCCCGCGAAGAACGATAACGCGATTTCCTGTAGGACCGAGGTGCCTTCTTCGCGGGCAAGCCTCGCTCCTACAGGGGGGCGCGTGTTAGTTATCGTAACCCAGGTTCGGCGCCAGCCAGCGTTCGGTCACGCTCAACTCTTGGCCCTTGCGCGACGTATAACTCTGCACCTGATCCTTGTCGATCTTGCCCACGGCGAAGTATTGCGCTTGCGGGTGAGCGAAGTACCAGCCGCTGACCGCTGCCGCCGGGAACATGGCGTAGTGCTCGGTGAGGAACACGCCGCTGCGGCCGGCTTTCATTTCCGAAGCTTGAGGGTCCAGCAACTTGAACAGCGTGGATTTCTCGGTGTGATCCGGGCACGCCGGGTAGCCCGGAGCAGGGCGGATGCCGGTGTATTGCTCTTTGATCAATGCCTCGTTGTCCAGCGTCTCGTCCTTGGCATAACCCCAGTGCTCTTTACGCACCTGCTGGTGCAACCATTCGGCACACGCCTCGGCCAGGCGGTCGGCGAGGGCCTTGACCATGATCGAGTTGTAGTCGTCGCCGGCCTCCTGATAGGCCTTGGCCACTTCTTCGGCACCGATCCCGGCCGTGGTGATGAAGCCGCCCACATAGTCGGTGACTTCGCTGTCCTTCGGCGCCACGAAGTCGGCCAGGGAGAAGTTCGGCTTGCCATCGGTCTTGATGATCTGCTGACGCAGGTGATGCAGCTTGGCCAACGGCTTGCCGTCATCGCCATAGAGTTCGATGTCGTCATCGCGCACCTGGTTGGCCGGCCAGAACCCGAACACCGCACGGGCACTGATGAGCTTTTCGTCAATCAGTTTGGCGAGCATTTCCTGGGCATCGGCGAACAGCGCAGTGGCGGCTTCACCGACCACTTCGTCCTGCAGAATGCGCGGGTACTTGCCGGCCAGATCCCAGGAGATAAAGAAAGGCGTCCAGTCGATGTATTCGGCCAGGACTTTCAGGTCGATGTTGTCCAACACCTTGGCACCGGTAAACGTCGGTTTGACCGGCTCGTAAGTGCTCCAGTCGAACTGCGGCTTCTTGGCGATCGCCGCCGGATAGCTCAGGCGTTCGGTGCGGGCACTGCGGTTGGCGGTGCGCTCGCGGACTTCGATGTATTCCAGGCGAGTCTTCTCGATGAACGCCGGCTTCAATTCCCTGGACAGCAACTGCGTCGCCACGCCCACGGCGCGGGAGGCATCCGTGACGTAGATCACCGCGTCGTTGCTGTACTTGGGCTCGATCTTCACCGCCGTATGCGCCTTGGAGGTGGTCGCGCCACCGATCATCAGCGGCAGGTGGAAGTCCTGGCGCTGCATCTCGCGCGCCACGTGGACCATTTCATCCAGCGACGGCGTGATCAGGCCCGACAAGCCAATGATGTCGCACTTCTGCTCCTTGGCCACTTGCAGGATTTTCTCCGCCGGCACCATCACGCCGAGGTCGACGATGTCATAGCCGTTACAGCCCAGCACCACGCCAACGATGTTCTTGCCGATGTCGTGCACGTCTCCTTTGACCGTGGCCATCAGGATCTTGCCCTTGGCTTCCGGCTTGTCGCCTTTTTCCAGTTCGATGAACGGGATCAAGTGAGCCACTGCCTGCTTCATCACGCGGGCGGACTTCACCACCTGCGGCAGGAACATTTTGCCGGCGCCGAACAGGTCGCCGACGATGTTCATGCCGGACATCAACGGGCCTTCGATCACTTCGATCGGGCGAGCGAACGACTGACGGGATTCTTCAGTGTCTTCAACAATGTGCGTGGTGATGCCCTTGACCAGTGCATGCTCCAGTCGCTTGTTGACGGGCCAGCCGCGCCACTCTTCGGTTTCGGCTTCCTTGACGCTTCCGTCACCCTTGTACTTGTCGGCAATGGCGAGGAGGGCGTCAGTGCCTTCCGGGGTGCGGTTGAGTACTACGTCTTCCACGGCGTCACGCAGTTCGACCGGGATCTGGTCGTAGATCTCCAGCTGACCGGCGTTGACGATACCCATGGTCAAGCCATTGCGGATCGCATACAGCAGGAACACCGAGTGAATCGCCTCGCGCACCGGGTTGTTGCCGCGGAACGAGAACGACACGTTGGACACGCCACCGGAGGTCAGCGCATACGGCAGTTCGTCGCGGATGTAGGCACAGGCGTTGATGAAGTCCACAGCGTAGTTGTTGTGTTCTTCGATGCCGGTGGCGATGGCGAAGATGTTCGGGTCGAAGATGATGTCTTCCGGCGGGAAGCCGACTTCGTTGACCAGAATGTCGTAGGAGCGTTTGCAGATTTCTTTCTTGCGCGCTTCGGTGTCGGCCTGGCCGGCTTCGTCGAAGGCCATCACCACCACGGCGGCGCCGTAGCGCTTGCACAGTTTGGCGTGATGAATGAACTGCTCGACGCCTTCTTTCATGCTGATGGAGTTGACGATGCCCTTGCCCTGGATGCACTTGAGGCCGGCTTCGATCACTTCCCATTTGGAGGAGTCGATCATGATCGGTACGCGGGAGATGTCCGGCTCACCGGCAATCAGATTGAGGAAGGTCACCATGGCCTTCTTCGAATCGAGCATCCCTTCGTCCATGTTGATGTCGATCACCTGGGCGCCGGCTTCGACCTGCTGCAGGGCGACTTCCAGGGCTTCGGTGTAGTTGTCTTCACGGATCAGGCGGGCGAACTTGGCTGAACCGGTGATGTTGGTCCGCTCGCCGACGTTGATGAACAACGAGTTGCGATCGATGGTGAACGGTTCCAGACCCGAAAGGCGGCAGGCCTTCGCAATGTCCGGGATTTCACGCGGCGCATAACCGGCCACGGCCTTGGCGATGGCTTCGATGTGCCCCGGCGTGGTGCCGCAGCAACCGCCGACGATGTTGAGGAAGCCGCTTTGGGCGAATTCCTCGATGACCCTGGCGGTTTCCACCGGCAGTTCGTCGTACTCGCCGAATTCGTTCGGCAGGCCGGCGTTCGGGTGCGCCGAGACGTAGGTGCCGGCCTTGTTCGACAGCTCTTCCAGGTACGGGCGCAGTTCGCTGGCGCCGAGGGCGCAGTTCAGGCCGACCGAGATCGGCTTGGCGTGGGCCACGGAGTTCCAGAACGCTTCGGTGGTCTGGCCGGAGAGCGTACGGCCGGAGGCATCGGTAATGGTGCCGGAGATCATGATCGGCAATTCGACCCCGAGCTCTTCGTAGACACCTTGCACGGCGAAGATCGCAGCCTTGGCGTTCAGGGTGTCGAAGATGGTTTCGATCAGGATCAGGTCGGCGCCGCCTTCGATCAGGCCCTTGGTGGCCTCGGTGTAGTTTTCCACAAGCTCATCGAAGGTTACGTTGCGATAGCCGGGGTTGTTCACGTCAGGCGACAGCGAGCAGGTACGGCTTGTAGGCCCGAGCACGCCGGCGACGAAGCGCGGCTTGTCCGGCGTCTCCAGGGTCTTGGCGTCGGCGACCTTGCGCGCCAGGCGGGCGCCTTCTACGTTTATCTCGTAGGCCAGGCCCTGCATGCCGTAATCGGCCTGGGACACCTGGGTGGCGTTGAAGGTGTTGGTTTCCAGAATGTCGGCGCCGGCATCCAGGTAGGCTTTTTCGATCGAGCCGATCACGTCCGGGCGTGTCAGCACCAACAGGTCGTTGTTGCCCTTGACGTCGCTGGGCCAGTCGACGAAGCGTTTACCGCGGTAATCCTGCTCCTCGAGCTTGTAGCTCTGGATCATCGTGCCCATACCGCCATCGAGAATCAGGATGCGCTCTTTGAGGGCGTGCTTGAGAGCTTGAAGGCGAACACTGCGATCGGACATTGGGACTACTCGGAAAGACCATGACGAAGGGGCGGAATGATAGCAAACCTGTGCGGTTTTGGAGCATGTTGCGGTTTTGCATGAATCTGGTTCATGTTGACGCGCCTGTAGGAGCGAGCTTGCTCGCGAAGGACATCAACGATAATGCGTATTGTCTGGCTACACGCGGTGCCTGACCATCCTTCGCGAGCAAGCTCGCTCCTACAGGGGGGGCGGGGTGTACAGAAGACCGTTGCCACTTCCGGAGTTTCCCGACAAAAATACTAGGACTTTGTCCGGCGCGATGATTGGCGTAAACTGCGCCCAAGCCTGCGAGGAGTTTCCATGACCGCTATTACCATTACCGACGCCGCCCACGATTACCTGGCTGATCTGCTCTCCAAGCAGAACACCCCGGGCATTGGCATCCGCGTTTTTATCACCCAGCCTGGCACCCAATACGCCGAAACCTGCATTGCCTACTGCAAGCCGGGCGAAGAAAAGCCTGAAGACACGGCAGTGGGGCTCAAAAGCTTCACCGCTTACATCGATTCGTTCAGCGAAGCCTTCCTGGATGATGCGGTAGTCGACTACGCCACCGACCGCATGGGCGGCCAGCTGACCATCAAGGCGCCAAACGCCAAAGTACCGATGGTCAACGCCGACAGTCCGATCAACGAGCGTATCAACTACTACCTGCAGACGGAGATCAACCCGGGGCTCGCGAGCCACGGCGGTCAGGTCAGCCTGATCGATGTGGTCGAGGACGGCATCGCCGTGCTGAAGTTCGGCGGCGGCTGCCAAGGTTGCGGCCAGGCGGACGTCACCCTGCGCGAAGGGATCGAGCGGACGTTGCTTGAGCGTATTCCTGAGTTGAAGGGTGTTCGCGACGTGACTGACCATACGCAGAAAGAAAACGCCTACTACTAAGGTGTTCGCTGCGAAATGAAAAAACGGCGCTGTGGTGAGGGAGCTTGCTCCCGCTCGATTGCGAAGCAATCGCAAAGCAGCTGATGCATTTTACCGTGATGAATGCGTTGGCTGATGTTGGGACCGCTCCGCGGTCCAGCGGGAGCAAGTGCTTCAGGGTCTGTAGAGATGCGCATGCCCGGCGCGATACAGCGACGACTCGCTGAAGTGATCGCTACCCAACACCCGACCCACCAGAATCAACGCCGTGCGCCGAAACCCCTTGGCTTCAACCTTCGCGGCAATATCCTCAAGCGTCCCCACCACCCAATCCTGATCCGGCCAGGTCGCCCGGTGAATCACCGCGATCGGACAGTCCGCGCCATAATGCGGCAGCAATTCGACCAGAATCTTCTGCAGATGATTGACCCCCAGATGGATCGCCATGGTCGCCCCGTGCTGCGCCAGGCTGCCGAGTTCTTCACCGGCGGGCATGACGGTCTTGTCGGCGTAGCGGGTCAGAATCACGCTCTGTGACACATCCGGCAAGGTCAATTCCGCACCCAACAGTGCCGCACAGGCCGCTGTCGCGGTCACACCGGGAATGATTTCAAAGGCAATGCCGAGTTCGCGCAGGTAGCGAATCTGCTCGCCGATGGCGCCATACAGGCTCGGGTCGCCGGAATGCACCCGGGCGACATCCTGGCCCTTGGCATGGGCGCTCCTGATCAGTTCGATGATCTGTTCCAGGTGCAGTTCGGCGCTGTTGATCACGTGTTCGGCCTGGTGGCCTTCGAGCACGGCAGCGGGCACCAGGGAGCCGGCATAGATGATCACCGGGCAGCTGCGGATCAGCCGCTGGCCTTTGACGGTGATCAGTTCCGGGTCGCCGGGACCCGCGCCAATGAAATAGACAGTCATCGTCGGTTCCTGTGAAAAAAGGCTTGGCAAGGCTTCAGATGAAGATTGCTCATGATCGAGCAGGGGGTTATCGGGGATGTCAGGCAGCGCCAGCCAATGCCAGGGTCGCCTGGGCATATTTCTGTCGCGAGATCAGCAGTTTGACCGGGGCCTGGACCAGGTGTTCAGCCAGGGCCAGGGCAGCACTTTCCGCCACACCGTAGCAGCCGGTGCGTTCGAACGCGATGTCCGAATGATGGCTGAGTTGCGTGTGATAGCCGGCCAGTTGTGCGCTGCTGAAATACATAACCTCCAGCCCAAGCTGTTCGGCGAGTTCGATCAGGCCAGGTTCTTCGCGCTTGAGGTCGATACTGGCCAGGGCCTTGATCTGGTGCAGGCCGATCCTGTGCGCCTGTAGCGCCTGGTCGAGCAGCGCCCGCAGCGTGCTGACGGGGCAGCCGCGCTGGCAGCCCAGGCCGACCACCAGGGTCGGCGCTGTGCAGTCATCGGTCATGCGTGGTATTGGCCAGCGCTTTTGCGGCGGAACAACCAGGCGCTGATCAGGCCCAGGGCCAGCCAGAACGCCACGTTGGTCAGCTGCGAAGCGATTTTGAACTGCGCCTCGAGCGCTTCCGGTGCAAGCATCGAATGCACTTGCGGTTGCGGTGCGCCAATCACGTGGGGAACCGCGAGGATGGCGACGCCGAGGATCTTCATCAGCCAGTGACGGCTGAACACGATCAGGGCGATACCGACTGCGGTGGAAGCGGCAGTGCCGATCCACCAGATCTGCCGTTGCGTCAGGTCGGCCGCGGCGGTCCCCGGCAGTTCAGGCGGAAGGCCGAGGGTCGGCGCGAGCACGAAGGTCGCGTAACCGGCCAGACCCCACAGCAGGCCCTGTGAAGTCCTGGTCGGCGCGCGCAAGGTATAGAGACCGGCAAGCATCAGGGCGAAACCTACGGCCACCACCAGGTTGCCGCCGGTGGTCGACAGCACGCGCTGCCAGCCGTCTTCCGGCTCCCAGGCTTCGGCGTCGTGGGAGTGAGCGACGACAGCACCGGCGGCGTGCTCGTGAATTTCAACAGCGGCCGGCTCGGATTTTTCGTAGGTTTCCGCCTGCAGAATCAGTGGCGACACCCAGAAGCTTTGCAGCAGCGTCAGCAGCAGGGCAGCCAGCAGCCCGGTGAAACCTGCGGTTTGCGCGATACGCTTGATCATGTCGGCAGGTCTCAATGGCACGGGAACGCGGAGCTGTGACGGGTATCGTGGGCGGCATTGTGCACCGCTTCGATGTGCGAGAAACCGGCAAAATAGACCAGGCACGCGCCAAGGATCGACGCACAGGCGGCGGCGGTCAGGCGTTGGGTCAGGGTCGTGGTGGAGCTGGCGGTGCTCTTATCGGTGTTGCTGCCGGTGCTGCTGATGATCGACATGGCGCTTCCCTCTGGTCTGTCAGCGGGTGAATAGAGCGCATGGAAGATCCCTGCGGGCACGGGCACGCAGAGGTTCAAACAGCGCCCGCCCACCGCGGGTTTGTTATTCAGTGAGCGTGACGCTCACCTGATGTTGCGGGCCGGTCTCCGGGCTCGCGAGGGGCGCTGGCTTTCGCCTGGACCTGCAAGAATCACCTTCCCATGCCGTACGGCTGGCACAGTGGATCTGATTCTTCGCTCGCTTACCGTTGCGGGGGCAGCACCGGACTGACATGGCTTGGAGTAAAGCACATGATTCACCGGTTTCCCGTTTCACCCTGTGAAGGGCACCCGTAACAAGGCGTGTAGGAGAGCATGGGCGGGGGTTGGGCGTCAATTGGCATGGGTTCTCAACTTGACACCGGGGTGACTGCTTCGCGGGCAAGCCTCGCTCCTACAGAACATAGTCGCCCACAATGTATGTGATCGGCGCTATTGCTGTAGGAGCGAGGCTTGCCCGCGAAGGCGTCCTGTCTGTCTCCACAGATCTCTGCGCGGACATTGACCCGCCCCAAGACCATGCGTAGCCTTGCGCATTCGAGGTTCTTCGGCGTCTGCCGAAGCTAAGAAGGGAACGCGGTCGATGCCGCGGCTGCCCCCGCAACTGTGAACGGTGATGTTTCGCTGCCACGCCACTGCAAACCCTGTGCAACGGGTTCGCGGGAAGGCGCAGCGAACGCCAGTCGAACGACTGGCACACCGTCAGCCAGGAGACCTGCCTCGATACAGATTCTCACTACAACCGGGCGGGGTGATCCGGTGGCGGAACTCTTGCGCGCGCACCTGTCGCAGCGATTGTCGTCCCGTATGCCCGCCACCTTGCCAAAGGGCATCCGATGAAAACACTGGCCAAACTCCCCGTCACCATCGTTACCGGCTTCCTCGGCTCGGGCAAGACCACCTTGCTGCGGCACATGCTCGACAACGCTCAGGGTCGTCGCATCGCGGTGATCGTCAATGAGTTCGGCGAGCTGGGCATCGACGGCGAAATCCTTAAGCAGTGCTCCATCGGCTGCACCGAGGAAGAAGCCAACGGCCGCGTCTACGAACTGGCCAACGGCTGCCTGTGCTGCACCGTGCAGGAAGAATTCTTCCCGGTGATGCGCGAACTGGTGGCCCGCCGCGGTGACCTCGATCACATTCTCATCGAAACCTCGGGCCTGGCCCTGCCAAAACCGCTGGTGCAAGCCTTCCAGTGGCCGGAAATCCGCAGCGCCTGCACCGTCGACGCCGTCATCACCGTGGTTGACAGCCCGGCCGTTGCCGCCGGCACCTTCGCCGCGTTCCCGGATCAGGTCGATGCCCAGCGCAAACTCGACCCGAACCTGGACCACGAATCGCCGCTGCACGAACTGTTCGCCGATCAACTGGCCAGCGCCGACCTGGTGATCCTCAACAAGGCCGACCTGATCAGCCCTGAAGACCTGGCCCGTGTGCGCCTGGAAGTCGCCGAAGAACTGCCGCCGGCGGTGAAAGTCATCGAAGCCAGCAGCGGTCGTTTGCCCCTGGAGGTGCTGATCGGTCTCGGCGCCGGCTCCGAAGAGCATATCGACCGCCGTCACAGCCATCACGATCACCACCATGAAGGCGAGGACGACCACGACCACGACCACGACGCCTTCGACTCGATCTCCATCGAACTGCCGCAAGCCGACGAAAGCCTGCTGCTGGATGCCCTGACCCAACTGGTAGTCCAGCATGGCATCCTGCGCGTCAAAGGCTTCGCAGCGATCCCGAACAAGCCGATGCGCCTGCTGATCCAGGGCGTGGGGACTCGATTCGACAAACATTTCGACCGTCAGTGGGGTGTCGATGAAGCGCGCACCACGCGTCTGGTGTTGATCGGCCAGGAACTGGATGCCGCCTTGCTCGAAGCGCAATTGCGCGCCGCGCTCAGCGTTTAAGCCATGCACCTGCTCAGGACCCAGCCCGGCGGTTTCGTGTCGGATGACAACATTGCCGACCTTGGACAAACCCCCGCCGAGCTGGTGATCCTGTGCAGCGGCGACTCCAGCCTGGCGCTGCTCGCCGAAGCGGCGCAGCAGTTACCCGACGATTACCCGAGCGTGCGCCTGGCCAACCCGATGCAGGTGCAGAATCACGCCTCGGTCGACCTGTATGTCGACCAGGTGCTGCGTCATGCCAAGGTCATCCTGATTTCATTGCATGGCGGCATCGCCTATTGGCGTTACGGCGTCGAGCAGTTGGTGGCACTGTCCGAGCGCGGTGTGCAACTGATCCTGGTGCCGGGCGACGATCGTCCGGATCCGGAACTCAGCGACTTGAGCACCGTGGTTGCCGAGGACCGCGACCGGCTTTGGCATTACCTTCGCCAGGGCGGCATGGCCAATGCCCTCGACCTGTTCCGCTGCCTGGCCAATCGTTGGCTGGATCGCGATTACGCCTGGGCCGAGCCGCAAATCCTGCCGCGCACCGCGATTTACCACCCGCAACATAGCCCCGCAGCCCTGAAAGACTGGCAAGCCGACTGGCAGATCGACCAGCCGGTGGCGGCGGTGCTGTTTTACCGCTCGCATCTGCAGGCGGCGAATACCGCTTTCATCGATGTTTTCTGCCAGCGTCTGCAGGCGGCGGGCCTTAACCCGTTGCCGATAGCCGTGGCCAGCCTGAAAGAGCCCGGCTGCCTGACCGTGGTCGAATACCTGCTGGATGAAGTCGCGGCCTGCGTGATTCTCAACACCACCGGTTTCGCTCAGTCCAGCCCCGAAGCACCGCATTTGCGACCGTTTCGCCGCAACATTCCCGTGATCCAGGCGATCTGCGCGCAAGACAACGAACCCGGTTGGCGCGCCAGCGAACAGGGCCTGGGGCCGCGGGATCTGGCGATGCACATCGCGCTGCCGGAACTGGACGGGCGAATCATCAGCCGACCGATCAGCTTCAAGGACCTGGCCTGGCGCAGTGAGCGCAGTCAGTCGGACGTGGTGTGTTATCGCGCGCAACCTGAACGCATGGATTTCGTCGCTGAACTGGCCCGGCGCTGGATTGATCTGGCGCGGGTGCCCAACGCTGAAAAACGCATCGCCCTGATCCTGGCCAACTACCCGACCCGCGATGGTCGCATCGGCAACGGTGTCGGCCTCGACACACCCGCCGCGGCGCTGAACATCCTGCGTGCGCTGCAGGGCGAAGGGTACCCGCTGCCTGCCGGGTTGCCCGACAGTGGCACCGCGTTGATCCAGCAATTGCTCGGCGGCGTCAGCAATGACCTCGACACCCTTGACCAGCGTCCTTGCCAGCAAAGTCTGGCGCTCGACGACTATCAACTGATGTTCGATGCGCTCCCCGAAGCCAACCGCCAGGCGGTGCTGGAACGCTGGGGCAGCCCCGAAAGCGATCCGATGTTCCGCGGCGGGCGGATGATGATTGCCGGGCTGCGTTTGGGCCTGACCTTCGTCGGCATCCAACCGGCCCGGGGTTATCAGGTCGACCCGAGTGCGGTCTATCACGACCCGGATCTGGTGCCGCCTCACGCCTATCTCGCGTTCTATTTCTGGCTGCGCAACACCTACGGCGCCCACGGCGTGATTCACGTCGGCAAGCACGGCAACCTCGAATGGCTGCCGGGCAAGGGTGTCGGCCTGTCGGAACATTGCTGGCCGGATGCACTGCTCGGGCCGTTGCCGAATATTTACCCGTTTATCGTCAATGACCCGGGCGAGGGCGCCCAGGCCAAGCGCCGCACCCAAGCGGTGATTATCGACCACCTGATGCCGCCGCTGACCCGTGCCGAGACCTACGGGCCGTTGCGCAACCTGGAGCTGCTGGCCGACGAATATTACGAAGCGCAGTTGCTCGATCCGCGCCGCGCCCGGGCGTTGCAGCAGGACATTCTGCAACTGGTGCGCGACACGCACATCGATCGCGAATTGCAGCTGGACGATAAGCTCGACAGCGATGCCGATGCGGCGATCTGGCTGCCGCGCCTCGACACTTACCTGTGCGATTTGAAAGAGTCGCAGATCCGCGACGGCCTGCACGTGTTTGGCGAGTCGCCGACCGGGCGATTGCGCATCGACACCTTGCTGGCCCTGCTGCGGATTCCCCGTGGCGACGGGCGAGGGGCGCAATCGAGTGTGTTGCGGGCGTTGGCCAAGGCGTTCGAGCTGGGTTTTGATCCGCTGGATTGTGCGCTGGCCGAGCCTTGGACCGGACCGCGCCCCATGGAACTGCAAACCCTCAACAATGAAGTCTGGCGCACGGCCGGTGATACCCGCGAACGCCTGGAACTGTTCGCCGCTCAACTGATCTCGCAGACTGTGAGTCCTCAATCCAACCCCGAACCCTGTGGGAGCGAGCCTGCTCGCGAAGCGGTTGATCCTTCAACATCGATGTCGCTTGACCCACCGCTTTCGCGAGCAGGCTCGCTCCCACAGGAGGCCGGCTGGTCCGAGGTGCAAGCCATCATCACCAGCCTGCGCGAAGTGGTCGCACCACGACTGGATGCCTGCGGGCCCGCGGAAATGCGCGGTCTGCTCGATGCCTTGAGCGGGCGATTCGTCCCGGCCGGCCCCAGTGGCGCGCCGAGCCGCGGTCGGCTGGACGTGTTGCCCACCGGGCGCAACTTCTATTCGGTGGACGTGCGCAACCTGCCGACCACCACCGCGTGGCGCATCGGCTTCCAGTCGGCGAACCTGATTCTGGAGCGTCACCTGCAGGATCACGGCGATCATCTGCGTCAGCTCGGCCTGTCGGTCTGGGGCACCGCGACCATGCGCACCGGCGGCGACGACATTGCCCAGGCCATGGCGCTGATGGGCGTGCGGCCGGTGTGGGCCACGGGCAGTCAGCGGGTCGACGATTTCGAGATCCTGCCGCTGAGCTTGCTCGACCGACCGCGGGTGGACGTGACCCTGCGCGTGTCCGGCTTCTTCCGCGATGCCTTTGCCAATCTGATCCGGCTGTTCGATGCGGCGGTGCAAGCGGTCGCCGCCCTCGACGAACCGGACGACCTCAATCCGCTGGCGGCCAAGGTTCGCGCCGAGCGTGAAGCGCTGCTGCAATCGGGCCTTGATGAAGAGGCGGCTCGGCGCCAGGCCGGTTGGCGCATCTTCGGCGCCAAACCCGGTGCGTATGGCGCGGGGGTGCAGGGCGCGATCGAGGGTCGTCTGTGGCAGAGCCGCGAAGACTTGGCCGAGGTTTATCTGAATTGGGGCGGTTACGCCTACGGCGGTTCTGACGAGGGCACCGCCGCCCGCGAACAGTTCGCCCAGCGCCTGAGCCAGGTGCAAGCGGTGCTGCAAAACCAGGACAATCGCGAGCACGACTTGCTCGACTCCAACGACTACTACCAGTTCCACGGCGGTATGCTCGCCGCCGTTGAAAGCCTCAGCGGCGAAACGGCGGCCAGTTACCATGGCGATCACAGCCAGCCGGACCTGCCGAAGATCCGCACCTTGAAGGAAGAGCTGAACCGGGTGATTCGTTCCCGGGCGGCCAACCCCAAGTGGATCGACGGCGTGAAGCGCCACGGCTACAAAGGCGCGTTCGAACTGGCGGCCACGGTCGACAACCTGTTCGCCTTCGACGCGACGACGCAGTTGATCGACGATCACCAGTACGCGCTGCTGGCGGACGCCTACCTGCTGGATCCGGCGACCCGGGATTTTGTTCGTGAGCACAATCCCCATGCACTGCGCGACATGACCGAGCGCATGCTGGAAGCGCAGCAGCGGGGGATGTGGCAGGAGCCGGGCGAGTACCGCGAGGCGCTGGAGAATCTGTTGCTGGATATAGAAGAAGACAGCTGATGCAATTCCCCTGTGGGAGCGAGCCTGCTCGCGAAGAGGTCATCACAATCAACATTTTCGTTGACTGCCAGTTCGCTTTCGCGAGCAGGCTCGCTCCCACAGGTGACCGTGTAGTTACCCCGACCATGATTGAGTATTAAAAATGACCGACACCCCGCATTTCCCCCTCTCCGCCGTGGTCGGCGCCGACGACTTGAAACTCGCCCTCTGCCTCACCGCCATCGACCCGAAAATCGGTGGCGTGCTGATCGAAGGTCCGCGCGGCATGGCCAAATCAACCCTGGCCCGTGGGCTCGCGGATCTGCTGGCCAGCGGTCAATTCGTCACCTTGCCCCTCGGCGCTACCGAAGAACGCCTGGTAGGCACCCTCGACCTCGACGCCGCGCTGAGCGCAGGTCGCGCGCAATTCTCCCCGGGCGTGTTGGCCAAGGCTGACGGTGGCGTGCTGTACGTCGATGAGGTCAACCTGCTGCCCGATCACCTCGTGGACCTGCTGCTCGACGTCGCCGCCAGCGGCACCAATCTGATCGAGCGCGATGGCATCTCCCATCGGCATTCGGCGAAGTTCGTACTGATCGGCACCATGAATCCGGAAGAGGGTGAGCTGCGTCCGCAATTGCTCGACCGCTTTGGTCTGAATGTCTCCCTCACTGGTCATACCGCACCCGCCGAGCGTGGCCAGATCATTCGCCGGCGACTGGATTTCGACAGCGACCCCCATGCCTTCTGCACCGAATGGGAAAGCCGGCAACAATCCCTGCGCGAGCGTTGCCAAAAGGCGCGCAGCGCGCTGGCGAGCATCCCCCTTGACGATGCAGCGCTGGCGCACATTACCGAGCGCTGCTTTGCTGCCCGAGTCGACGGTTTGCGCGCCGACCTGGTCTGGTTGCGCGCGGCCCGTGCCCACGCTGCCTGGCGAGGTGCAAGCGCCATCGCCGAGGAAGATATCGATGCGGTCGCAGAGTTTGCCTTGCGCCATCGGCGTCGCGAACAGTCGCCTCCGGCGCCACAACACAGTCAAGCGCAGGCCAGACAGCATTCAAGCCCGGAGGAAGGCCAGGGCCAGTGGGGCGAAATGCCCGCCCAGGCCTTGCCGGTCGGTGCCCGGCGTGAGGTACCGAGCTGGCCAAAAAAGCCCTAGGCATTCGCCCTCGATCTGACGCGGGGGCGAATGCCAGACGCCGGGCCGGACGGTTGGACCACGGCAAGCAAGGCAAGCGCCACGCCGCGCGCAACGGCTCGATCAATTGGCCCGCAACCTTGCTTAATGGCCGCCCGCGCCAGCGCGATGATGTGCTGTTCCACCTGCGTACCCGTTCACCCCACGAACTGTGGCTGGTGATCGTCGACGCCTCGGCCTCGACTCGCCGCCATCAGGCGTTGAGCGATGCCAAGGGCCTGTTGGCGCAACTGTTCGACGACGCCTACCGCCAGCGCGCCCGCCTGGCCTTGCTGACCGCCAGCGGTCATGCGCCGAGATGGCAGGTGCAAGGATTGAAGGCGTCCACCGGATTACGCCATTGGCTCGATGGGCTGGGAGCGGGCGGTGGCACACCGTTGCTGGCGGCGCTGGGTGAGGCGGGGCGATGGCTGGCAACCCGGCAGAAGCGTTTTCCGGCGGAGCGGCAGCGACTGTTGCTGGTAACCGATGGCCGATTGAAAGATTGCCCGGTGTTGCCGACGCTTGATTGTCCGGGGCTGTTGATTGACATTGAGCGCGGACCGATTCGGCTTGGGCGGGCGAAGGTATTGGCGAGCGGGCTGGGTGCAGATTATCGACATATCGACGAGTTGATTTCAGGCTGAAGAAAACCAAATCACAGGAGTGAGCCGTGCGCGTTCTAGCCACCAACCATCAGGACGATTTCCGCGTCAAAGCCTACGTCGGCACCAACGGCGTCTTGCTGGCCATGGACCTGGCCGAACCCAGGCGCAAGGGCCTGCTGGGTTTCGCCATCGAAAAACAGCAAGGCAGCAAACCCTGGCTGTTCCTGTTCAACAGCCTGACCTTTCCCGGCAAGGCCCATACCTTCCCCCAGTTTCGCGCCACTCCCAGCAATATCGCGCCGTTACAGAAGTTTCGCTGGGCCGATTACGCGGTCAACCCCGGAATGACCCTCCATTATCGCATCCACCTGGCCTACGGCAGCGCCGATGCGCCGCAACTGGGTGAATGTCTGGAAGTGACGGTCACCTCCGACAATGGCCTGCCGCACAACCAGAGTGTGATTTTCAACCGTGCAGTGGCCGCCAGCCAGGCGTTCCAGCGCAAATTTCCAGACCTCGACGCACTGATCAGCGCCAACAAGAACCTGCCTATCGAAGCCTGGCCCGATGCCCCGCGGCAATGGCTGGAAAACGGTCTGCTGGGGCGCTTGCTGGGTTTTATCGAGCGTGCCGTGGATGATCGGTGGGCGCTGGACATCGCCATTTACGAATACGAGTTGCGGGTGATAGTCGACGCCATCAACGCGGCCTTCGAACGTGGCGTGAAGGTTCGTGTGTTGTATCACGCAAAATCCGGGGATAAAGGCACCGCGAGGAACGAAGAAAGTCTGGAAAAGATCCCGCCAGAGAGCAAGCGCGGGCGCGTCACCCACAAGATCTTCCACAACAAATTCATGGTGCTGAGCCGGCTCGACGCCACAGGGCAGCATCAGCCTGAAGCGGTACTGTGCGGCAGCACCAACTTCACCGCCAATGGCGTTTACCGCCAGGCCAACGTGGTGCACGTTTTGGATGAGGCGCGAGTCAGCGCCAGCTACCTGCAGACCTTCGAGCAGGTCTGGGCGCACCCGGAGAATGTCGGCACCACCCGCAAATGGCTGACGCAACATAATCCGATGGACCCGCTGCAACCCTTGTTTACCGGGTTCTCACCGCGCTCGGGCAGGGGCGATCTGCAAGCCTTCGCCGAGATCATCAACGCCGCGGAAAAGGATGTGCTGTTCGTCACTGCGTTCGCCTTGCCTGACGACATCCTCAATGCGTTGCTGGGCCAGCCCGAGGACGACATCCTGCGTTACGGTCTGCAAAACACCACCAGCCGCATCACCGGTTTCCACGCCGACCGCACCGCCGAGTTCGCCGCCACCGCGCTGCTCAATACCGGACTGGAAGGCTGGCTCAGGGAGAACATGAAAGGCCAGAAGGGCAACTTGCTGGTGCACACCAAAGCCGTGGTCACCGACTTCACCAGCGACACGCCGACGATCATCAGTGGCAGCCACAACCTCAGCGCGGCGGCCAGCAACGGCAATGATGAAAACTACCTGATCATTCGCGGCGATACCGACCTGGCCGACCGTTACGGTCTGGAACTGCTGCGGTTCTACGAACATTACCGCTTTCGCTACTTCGCGAAGAAACTCGCGCTCAAGCAGGTCCAGCCGTTGGCGGCGGATGACAGCTGGACCGATGATTACTACCTCGCGGGAGATTTGCGCAAATTGTCGCGGTTGCGCTTTTCCGGAAGATAGATTGTTGCTATTCCAGACTCAGGGAAAAAGCCTTAGGTGCCGGGATCGGATTGCGCATCAGCGTGCCTACCACCAACGCCCCGAGCAATGCCAGCAAACCGGCGACCCAGAGCAGCAGACTGAAGCCGCCGACGAAGGCCTGACGGGCCAGGGGTTCGATTAGCGGCCGTGCCGTTTCCGGCAGCAGGCTCATCGCGGCCGTCATGTCACCGGCCACCACCCGCGAGGCGATGCTCTGGGTCTGGTCGAGCCATTGCGCGCCCTGTGTCGCCAGGCTGGTGCGCAATAACAGCTCGGTATGGCTGGACAACAACGCGCCGAACACACCGATGGCCAGAACGATCGCGCTGAAACGCATGGTGGTACTCATGCCCGAGGCCATGCCGGTGCGTTCCCGGGGCACGCAGGCCATGATGTTCTTTTGCGTGTCGCCATTGAGCAACCCGGCTCCGGCACCGGTCACGGCAATCGCCAGGGCGAAGGGCAGGTAGCCGCCGCTGCTGACGGCCCAGGCGCTGAGCAGATTACCGCTGCCGACCAGGGTCAAGCCGGCGGCCATGATCGTGGCTGGGGCAAAGCGGCTGGCCAGGCGCACGCCGATCCGCGGGCAAATCAGCATGGTCAGGGCGAACGGCAACATCCCGAGGCCCGACGCAATGGCCGAGAAACCCAGGCCGTTTTGCAGGTAGAACGGCAGCAGGGTCATCATGACCTGGGCGCAGCCGGCATAAGCAAACATGCCCAACAGTGCGCCGATAAAGCGCGGGTGTTTGAACAATTGCAGATCGACCATCGGACGCTGCTGCAGCCGTTCAATCACAACGAACAGCCCCAGCAACAGCGCGCCGCCGATCAGTCGGGCGTAGGTGATCGGGTTGCTCCAGCCGATCCGGTTGGCTTCGATCAGGCCCCAGATAAGGCACAGCAAACTCGCACTGAAGGCCAGGCTGCCCCAAGGGTCCAGACGTGCGGCCTGGGTGTCGCGAGATTCCGGCACGGCGCGCCAGACCATCGCCATCAGGAACAAGCCCACCGGCAAATTGAGGTAGAAGATCCAGCGCCAGCCCATGTATTCGGTGATCAGCCCGCCGACCGTCGGCGCCGCAGTCATCGCCACGCCCATGCACGCGCCCCAGAAGGCCCAGGCCTTGGCCCGTTCCACTTCATCGTGGAAGGTATGGCCGATGGAGGCCAGGGCCGAGGTCAGCAGCAACGCCGCACCGACGCCCTTGATCGCCCGGGCGATGTCGAGGAACAACGCGTTGGGCGCCGCGCCGCAGCCAATGGACGCGAGAATGAAGATGCCTAGGCCGCAGAGCAGGGTTTTCTGCCGGCCAAAGCGGTCGGCGATGCTTCCGGCCGGCAACAGCAGGGCGGCAAAGACTAGCATGTACGCACTCACCACCCATTCGATGTCGGCGAAGTTCGCCCCCAGGTCCCGGGCGATGGTCGGCAATGTCACGGCGACGATGTTGGTGTCGAGGACGATTAGCGAACAGACGCCAGAGGCCGTCAGCAGCGTCAGGCGAGGGCTAACCCGGCTCATGGTGTGATTGCCTTTTGGGCAAGGCAAATGCCCGCGAGCGCTATAATGGGTTTGACGTGCATGGCGAGGGCTCCTTCTGTGGTTACCAAGGAGCTTATCGCGGGCGATTGCAGGCTTCGTTAGCCGGATAACGGAATTTCATTACCTTTGAGCTAATACTGCGATGGACATACGGCATTTTCGCTATTTCCTGGCTGTTGCCCGACAAGGCAACTTCACTCGCGCCGCCGAACAACTCGGCATCGCACCGCCGACCTTGACGCGCCAGATCCAGGACATGGAAAACGAACTGGGCACGCGACTGTTCGTGCGCCAGACTCGTGAAGTCAGCCTGACCGAGGCCGGCGCTGCACTGGTGATCGAAGCCGAGGCCACGGTGCGGCAATTCGAATACGCCCAGCACAATGCCCAGCGTGCCGGCCGCGGGGATATTGGCCATATCGAACTGGGTTACGTGGCGTCGGCGGTGTATTCGGGCTTGCTGCAAAAACAAGTGCAGGCCTTCAGCCGCGCGTGTCCGGACGTCAGCCTGAACGTACGGGAAAGCCCCATGGCGTCATTGCCGGCGATGGTGGTCGAAGGCCGATTCGACATCGGCTACGTCCGCTCGCCCATGACCTTCCCCGAAGGCATCGAGGCCATTCGCCTGGACGCCGAAGGCTTTGTGCTGGCGCTGTCGACCGACTCCTGGTTGTGTCGTTTGCCGGATATCACTCCGGAGCATTTGCAAGGCGAGACGTTCATCCTGCCGGAACAGATCAGCGGCACCTTGCAAGTGGCTGCCGAGGGTGGCTTTGCGCCGAAACTGGGGGCGCAGCCAGGCGGGTTGGTGGCGGTGATCGCCCTGGTATCCTTGGGGCAGGGCGTGGCCGTGGTGCCCGAATCGGTGGTCGGGCATGTCGGTTTGCCCGGCGTGTTGTATCGGCCGATCAAGGGTTGCGAGGCGAGTTCGTGGTTGTCATTGATTCATCGGCGGTTCGAGAAATCGGCAGCGGTGGCCAGGTATATCGAACAGGTCAGAAACCGCTAAGGGCAAAAGCGAAGGCGGTTGCAGGAACAACGAAAATCCAAAGGCTCTACAAATTTTGTAATGATTTCCAGCTGTAGGAAATATCGCTCTCACCTGTACTCTCAAAGGCCTTTTTCCTTTCAGGACTTGCATGAACACCCTTTTGGAGCCCCCCAGTTATCCTTCCCCCTCGCGCCACCGTGCGGCCTTGATGCCCGCAAAACATCCGGTCTTCCGACTTCCGAACAGCTTCGACATTGCAGTTCCACGGCCTCTGCGCCGCGCCTTGCCATGCCCGGCATTCTGAACATCACTGAAGAGATCGAGACGTTTTCATGGAATGGATAGCTGACCCCACCGCCTGGCTGGGCTTGTTGACCCTGATCGTGCTGGAGCTGGTGCTGGGCATCGATAACCTGGTGTTTATCGCGATTCTTGCCGACAAACTGCCGCCCGAGCAGCGCGACCGTGCGCGAATCATCGGTTTGTCCCTGGCCCTGTTGATGCGCCTGGGCCTGCTGGCGAGTATTTCCTGGCTGGTCACCCTGACTCAGCCGCTGTTCGAAGTCTTCGACAAGAGCTTCTCCGGCCGCGACCTGATCATGCTGTTCGGCGGCGTGTTCCTGTTGTTCAAGGCCACCATGGAATTGCACGAACGACTCGAAGGCCATGTCGGCGAGCGCTCGTCCAACGCGGCGTACGCCCTGTTCTGGCCGATCGTGGCGCAAATCGTGGTCCTCGATGCAGTGTTCTCCCTCGACGCGGTAATTACCGCCGTGGGCATGGTCGATGAGTTGGCGGTGATGATGATCGCGGTGATCATTTCCATCGGCCTGATGATCGTTGCCAGCAAACCGTTGACCCGATTCGTCAACGCGCACCCGACGGTGATCATGCTCTGTCTGGGCTTCCTGATGATGATCGGTTTCGCCCTGACCGCCGAAGGCCTGGGTTTCCACATTCCGAAGGGCTACCTGTATGCGGCCATTGGTTTCTCGATCCTGATCGAAATCTTCAACCAGATCGCCCGGGCTCGTCGCAAGCAATCCATGCAGGGCCTGCGGCCACTGCGTGAACGCACGGCCCATGCGGTGATGCGTTTGCTCGGTGGTCGCAAGCTGGCGGTGGAGGACGTCGGCGAGGAAATCGCCGACATGCTGGACAACGGTGAGGTGCCAAGCGGGGAGCTGTTCGACCGTCGCGAACGGGTGATGATCAGCGGCGTGTTGCAACTGGCCGAGCGGCCGATCCGTACCGTGATGACCGTGCGCGCCGACGTCGATCACATTGACCTGGCCGACGATGCCGAGACCATTCGCACGCGGCTGATGCATTCGTCCTACTCGCGCCTGCCGCTGATTCGCGACGGTGCGGTGGATGAGCCGTTGGGCTTCGTGCACAAGAAGGAACTGCTCAAGGAATACCTGGCCGGCAACCAACCCGGTCTTGAGGAACTGGCGCGAAAAACCATCAACTTGCTGGACAGCTACTCGATCCTCAATGCCCTGGAACAGATGCGCAAGGCCTCGACCCACATCGCCTTCGTAGTCAACGAATTCGGCGACTTCGTCGGTGTGCTGACCATGACCGACATTCTTGAATCGATTGCCGGCGAACTGCCCGATGCCAGCGAAATCGAAGGCCCGGATGTGGTGCAAGAGCAGGGCGGTTTCATGGTCAGCGGCGCGCTGAACCTGGCCCGGGTGCGCCAGCGCACCGGCTTTGCGGCAGAACCCACCGACGACTACCAGACCCTTGCGGGCCTGGTGGTGAGCTTGCTGGATCGACTGCCGATGATTGGTGACAGCCATGAGTGGGAAGGCTGGCGGTTGACGGTGGTGGCGGTTGAAGAGCGACGGGTGACGCGGGTGTTGCTGGCACCTGTCGGCGGGTAACTTTGCGCCGCCTGTGAAGGCCTCTTCGCGAGCAGGCTCGCTCCCACATTAGACTGAGTTGGCCAATTCGACTCGGTCAAGTGTGGGGGGCTCACTCCCACATTATTAGACCGTGATCGTCAACACGACTCGGTCAACTGTGGGAGCGAGCCTGCTCGCGAATGCGATCTTTCAAACGACGCATGCCTCAGGTCCGAGCACCAAATGTGAACCTGATACCCGCCCTACGTAGCCAATGGTAGCGTTTTCATCTTGTGGTTTTGCGTAACATCTTTCCCGCACTCCGACACATCCCTCTGATTCAAATCGCTTTTCAATCTCCCCAACATCCCCTCCACAACCTGTGGCACACTTTCTGCTGTCTATTCCGTTGTTACATACCATGTTCCGGTATAGCGGAATACACATCACCTGGAGTGCTTGCCATGCATCGCCGACTTTCCTTGTTCAAAGCGTGTATTTTTCTCTTCGCGGCTTCGGCTGGTGCCATGGGGGTTGCCCAGGCAGCGGACAGCAAGCTCGACAGCGTGCTGGCCCGCGGGAAGTTGATCGTGGGTACGGGCAGTACCAATGCGCCGTGGCACTTCCAGGGCGCGGACGGCAAGTTGCAGGGTTTCGATATCGATATCGCGCGGATGGTGGCCAAGGGTTTGTTCAACGACCCGAGCAAGGTCGAGTTCGTGGTGCAGTCGTCCGATGCGCGAATTCCCAACCTGCTGACCGACAAGGTCGACATGAGTTGCCAGTTCATCACCGTCACCGCCAGCCGTGCCCAGCAGGTGGCGTTCACCCTGCCGTATTACCGTGAAGGCGTCGGCCTGTTGCTGCCGGCGAACAGCAAGTACAAGGAAATCGAAGACCTGAAAGCTGCCGGCGACAGCGTGACTGTGGCAGTGCTGCAGAACGTGTACGCCGAAGAACTGGTGCACCAGGCCTTGCCCAAGGCCAAGGTCGATCAATACGACAGCGTGGACTTGATGTATCAGGCGGTGAACTCGGGCCGTGCCGACGCCGCGGCTACCGACCAGTCGTCGGTCAAGTACCTGATGGTGCAGAACCAGGGTCGCTATCGCACTCCGGCTTACGCCTGGAGCCCGCAAACCTACGCCTGTGCGGTCAAGCGCGGCGATCAGGACTGGCTGAACTTCGTCAACACCGCCTTGCATGAAGCCATGACCGGCGTTGAGTTTCCGACCTACGCGGCCTCGTTCAAGCAGTGGTTCGGTGTCGACCTGCCTAGCCCGGCCATTGGTTTCCCCGTCGAATATAAATGATCCCGTGGGAGTGGGGCGCCCATGATGCGCCCCGCTCAAGGTACTGCTGACCATGAACTATCAGTTGAACTTTGCCGCCGTGTGGCGCGATTTCGACACCTTGCTGGTGGGGCTCGGTCTGGGCCTGCAGCTGGCGCTGGTGTCGATCGCGATCGGCTGCGTGATCGGCCTGCTGATGGCGTTTGCCTTGCTGTCCAGGCATCGCGCGTTGCGGGTGCTGGCGTCGGTGTATGTGACGGTGATCCGCAATACGCCGATCCTGGTGTTGATCCTGTTGATCTACTTCGCCTTGCCGAGCCTGGGGATTCGTCTGGACAAGATCCCGTCGTTCATCATCACCCTGTCGCTGTATGCCGGGGCGTACCTGACCGAGGTGTTTCGCGGCGGCCTGTTGAGCATTCCCAAGGGACAGCGCGAAGCGGGCCTCGCCATCGGGCTCGGCGAGTGGCAGGTCAAGGCCTACGTCACTGTGCCGGTGATGTTGCGCAATGTGTTGCCGGCGCTGTCGAACAACTTCATTTCGCTGTTCAAGGACACCTCCCTGGCGGCGGCGATTGCCGTGCCGGAGCTGACTTATTACGCGCGCAAGATCAATGTCGAGAGCTACCGGGTGATTGAAACCTGGATGGTCACTACAGCGCTCTATGTTGCGGCCTGTTACCTCATTGCCATGCTGCTGCGTTATCTCGAGCAGCGCCTGGCGATCCGCCGATAGGAGGCCCCATGTACGAATCCCCCAGTTGGTTGCATGAGTTATGGGTGGCGCGGGAGGTGCTGTGGCAGGGCTTTTTGACCAGCGTTCAGGTCTCGGCGCTGGCGATTCTGCTAGGCACGATGGTCGGCATCGTTGCGGGGCTGGTGCTGACCTATGGCAAGTTCTGGATGCGCGCGCCGTTTCGGTTCTACGTCGACATCATTCGCGGCACGCCGGTGTTCGTTCTGGTGCTGGCCTGCTTCTATATGGCGCCGGCACTGGGCTGGCAGATCAGCGCATTTCAGGCGGGCGCGTTGGGGCTGACGCTGTTTTGCGGCTCCCACGTCGCCGAGATCGTGCGCGGTGCGTTACAGGCGCTGCCCAGCGGCCAGATGGAAGCGAGCAAGGCCATTGGCCTGACGTTCTTCCAGTCGCTCGGCTACGTGTTGTTGCCCCAGGCGTTGCGGCAGATCCTGCCGACCTGGGTCAACTCGTCCACCGAGATCGTCAAGGCTTCGACGCTGTTGTCGGTGATCGGCGTGGCCGAGTTGCTGCTCAGCACTCAACAGGTCATTGCCCGGACCTTCATGACCCTGGAATTTTACCTGTTCGCCGGATTGCTGTTTTTTGTCATCAACTACGCCATCGAATTACTCGGCCGGCACATTGAAAAGCGGGTGGCCCTGCCATGACTCAACCTGATAGCGCTCAAAACGCTCAACCCCTGCTGGACATTCGCGGGTTGCACAAAAAGTACGGCCAGCTCGAAGTGCTCAAGGGCGTCGACCTGACCATGCAGCGTGGCAACGTCGTGACGCTGATCGGCTCCAGCGGTTCGGGCAAGACCACGCTGCTGCGTTGCGTGAACATGCTCGAAGAATTTCAGGGCGGGCAGATCCTGCTCGATGGCGAATCCATCGGCTATGACGAGGCCAACGGCAAGCGCGTGCGGCACCCGGAAAAAGTGATCGCCCGTCATCGTGCGATGACCGGCATGGCGTTCCAGCAATTCAACCTGTTTCCGCACCTGACGGCCTTGCAGAACGTGACCCTCGGTCTGCTCAAGGTTAAAAAGCTGCACAAGGATGAAGCGGTGGCGCTGGCGGAAAAATGGCTGGATCGGGTCGGCCTGCTGGAGCGGCGCGATCATTACCCCGGTCAGTTGTCCGGCGGTCAGCAACAGCGCGTGGCGATTGCCCGGGCGATTGCGATGAACCCGAGCCTGATGCTGTTCGACGAAGTGACCTCGGCCCTCGACCCGGAACTGGTGGGCGAAGTGTTGAACGTGATCAAGGGCCTGGCCGAAGACGGCATGACCATGCTGCTGGTGACTCACGAAATGCGCTTCGCCTTCGAGGTCTCGGACAAGATCGTGTTCATGAATCAGGGGCGGATCGAAGAGCAGGGGCCGCCCAAGGAATTGTTCGAGCGCCCGCAATCGCCGCGACTGGCGGAATTTCTCAAGAACACGCGCTTTTAAATTTTTCATATTTCAATCAGGAGAAACACTCATGAACATTACCCGTTACGGCACCGGCAGCACCGCCGGTGGCGGCCAGCCCCGTCCTTTTGCCCGCGCCGTCGAAGCTGATGGCTGGCTGCACGTGTCCGGCCAGGTGCCGGCGGTGGATGGCGAGATCATTGCGGGCGGCATCGTCGAGCAGACCCACCAGACCATGAAAAACCTGATCGCGATTCTCCAAGAGGCCGGTTATGGCCTGGAAGATGTGGTGCGCACCGGCGTGTGGCTGGAAGATCCGCGGGATTTCTGGAGTTTCAACAAGGTGTTTTCCGAGTATTTCAAAAGCGAGCACGCTCCGGCCCGGGCTTGTGTGCAGGCGAGCATGATGGTCGATTGCAAGGTTGAAATTGATTGTATCGCGTACAAGAAAAAGGCCTGAGATTGGCGGTGAATGCTTCGCGAGCAGGCTCGCTCCCACAGGGGAATGCACTCCAATGTGGGAGCGAGCCGGCTCCGGGCGGCGTTCCGACGAAGGCGGCCTAACGGTCGCCACCACACTCTGGTTAAACTCCCGGCATTTTAAATGGGACCTGAAGCAATGACCGAAGACACCATCAAGCGCCGGGCGCGCGGTCTTGACCGGGCGTTCGATATCCTCGATTTCCTCAAGGAAATCGGCCAACCCTTGCGCCCGAATGAAATCGCCAGCGGCATCGGCAGCCCGAAATCCACGGTCTACGAACTGGTCGCCTCGTTGCTGGAGCGGCGCATTCTGGAGCCCGTGGGCAAGGACGGCCACGTCTACCTCGGCCGTCAACTGTACTTCCTCGGGCAGGCGCATCTGCGTCATTTCGACCTCACCCGCGAGGCCGATCACGCGTTGCAGGAGATCGTCAGCCAGACCCATGAAACCGCGCAGATGTGCCTGCTCAACGGGCGCAAATACACCGTGGCACTGATGAAGGAGGGCGAGCGGCATTTCCGCATTTCCTCGGACATCGGTGAAAACGCGCCGATCCCCTGGACCGCTTCCGGACGCTTGCTGCTGGCGCACCTGAGCGACCAGGCAATCATCGACCTGATCGACCAGGATGACTTCATTCTGCCCAGTGGCGAGCGTTTGCCGCTGGAACAGTTTCTCAAGGAAATCCGTCAGGCGGGTATCGACGGGTTCTTCTCCTTCGACAGCGTCGCCGACACCTTCACCCATTGCTTCGCCGCGCCGGTCAAAGACCCCGACGGCGTGGCTATTGCTACGCTGTGCATTGTCGCCCCGCGGGCCGATGCCAGGAACAATTACAACGACTATCGCCGGGTGCTGATCGACAGCGCCAATAGCCTGGCCCGTCGCATCAACGAATAAAAGCGGCTGCTGGCGGCCGCGAATGTGAGGAGCTCGACCATGTATTCTGCCAAAACTACTGCCGCCGTGGAGAAGGGCTTCGCCCACACGGGCGCCAACCTGGTGCGCGACGTCAGCCTGCCCGCGCTGGTGCTGCATCGCGACGCGCTGGAACACAACATTCGCTGGATGCAGGCCTTTGTCAGCAACAGCGGCGCGCAACTGGCGCCCCACGGAAAAACCAGCATGACGCCGGCGCTGTTCCGCCGCCAACTCGACGCCGGAGCCTGGGGCATCACCCTGGCCAGCGCTACCCAGACCCGTGCGGCTTACGCCCATGGTGTGCACCGGGTATTGATGGCCAATCAGCTGGTCGGTACGCCGAACATGATGCTGATCGCCGATCTGCTGGCGGACCCGGCGTTCGACTTTTATTGCATGGTCGATCACCCGGACAACGTCGCCGATCTCGGGGCGTACTTCGCCTCGCGCGGCGTGCGGCTGAATGTGATGATCGAGTACGGCGTGGTCGGTGGTCGTTGTGGGTGCCGCACGGAACAGGAAGTGCTGGCACTGGCCAAGGCCATCGCCGCGCAACCGGCCCTGGCACTGACCGGAATCGAAGGCTACGAAGGGGTGATACACGGTGATCACGCCGAGAGCGGCATTCGCGCATTCGCCGCCTCGCTGGTACGTCTTGCCGTGCAACTGCAGGACAGCGGTGCGTTTGCCATCGCCAAACCGATCATTACCGCCTCGGGGTCGGCCTGGTACGACCTGATCGCCGAATCCTTCGAAGCCCAGAATGCCGGCGGACGCTTCCTCAGCGTGTTGCGTCCCGGCAGCTATGTGGCCCACGACCACGGCATCTATAAAGAAGCGCAGTGCTGCGTACTCGACCGTCGCAGTGACCTGCACGAAGGCCTGCGCCCGGCGCTGGAAGTCTGGGCTCACGTGCAGTCGTTGCCGGAGCCGGGGTTCGCGGTGATCGCCCTGGGCAAGCGCGACGTGGCCTACGACGCCGGGTTACCGGTGCCGCTGCGGCGTTACAAGGCTGGCGTGGTGCCGGCGACGGGCGATGACGTCGGTGCCTGCAAGGTCACGGCGGTGATGGACCAGCATGCCTTCATGACCGTGGCGCCGGGGGTCGAGTTGCGGGTAGGGGACATCATTTCCTTTGGTACTTCCCATCCGTGCCTGACGTTCGACAAGTGGCGTGTGGGGTGTCTGGTGGATGAGCAGCTGAATGTGATCGAGACCATGGAAACCTGTTTCTAAGGCTTGATACCGTGGCGCGGCTATCGCGAGCAAGCTCGCTCCCACAGGGATTGGTGGTGAACATTAAATTTATGTTCAACACACGCACCTGTGGGAGCGAGCTTGCTCGCGAAGGCGGCCGGCCAGACAATCCAGGAATCACTGAGTACACACCAACATGAACACCATCAACACCCTCGGCCCCCACACCCCGCGCATCGCCCTGATCGGCGAATGCATGATCGAGTTGCAGCAACACGCCGACGGCAGTCTGCAACAGAGCTTCGGTGGTGACACCTTGAACACGGCGGTCTACCTGTCCCGGGAGCTGGGCGAGGGCGGCTCGGTGGACTACGTCACGGCCCTGGGCGACGACAGTTTCAGCGATGCCATGTGCCAGCGCTGGGCTGCGGAAAACATCGGCCTGGGCATGGTCCAGCGCTTGCCGGGGCGTTTGCCCGGTCTGTATTGCATCCAGACGGATGCGGCCGGCGAGCGCCGGTTTCTCTACTGGCGCAACGAGGCGGCCGTTCGCGATTGCTTCACCACCCCGGCCGCCGCACCGATCCTGGCAGCGCTGCCGGATTACGACGTGCTGTATTTCAGCGGCATCACCCTGGCGGTACTCGGTGCGCAGGGGCGGGAGAAGTTGCTGGAAACCCTGATCGAGGCCCGGCAGCGGGACGCGCGGATCGTGTTCGACAACAACTTCCGGCCACGGTTGTGGGCCTCGATCGAAGACGCGCGGATGGCGTATCGCAGTGTTCTGCCGTATGTCGACCTGGCGTTGCTGACCGTGGACGACGAGCAGGCGCTGTTTCATTTTGCTGATTGCGAAGCGGTGTTTGCCGCTTACGAGCAGATCGGCACACCGGAAGTGGTGCTCAAGCGCGGTGCCGAGGCGTGTCTGATTCGCTGTGCTGGCGAGTCGTTCGAAGTGCCGGCGCAGGTGGTCGAGCGGGTGGTGGACACCACGGCGGCGGGGGATTCGTTCAGTGCGGCGTATTTGGCCAGTCGCTTGAGGGGTGGCAGTCCGGTTGATGCCGCGCAGGCCGGGCATCGGTTGGCGAGCCGGGTGATTCAAGTGCCGGGGGCGTTGATTCCAAAGTAGAAGGTGAATGGCCGCTGGCTGCGCCATCGGTTCGCGAGCAGGCTCGCTCCCACATTGGATCTCCAGTGGACACATCAATTGTGCATACCACCGGCCAAATGTGGGAGCGAGCCTGCTCGCGAAGAGGCCCTTGAACCAACCGCTCAATCCCGATAAAACACCTGCACCAGGTGATACCCGAACTTGCTCTTGACCGGCCCATGCACCACCCGCAGCGGTTTTTTGAAGATCACGGCATCGATCACGCCAACCATCTGCCCGGGCCGCACTTCACCCAGGTCGCCGCCGCGCTTGCCGGACGGGCAGGTCGAGTATTTCCTGGCCAGGACATCGAAGGCTTCACCCTTGGCGATGCGTTGTTTGAGCTGCTCGGCTTCTTCCGAGGTCTTCACCAGAATATGGCGGGCTTGAGCTTTCATTGGGGCAGGTACCTTGCAACGGTGGTGGCTATGTTGGTGGCAGCGGGGGCGCGCGATTATGCCTCAACTCACTGCGGTTGACCGATCATTGCGCGAATCTTGTTGGCCAGCAGGTCGATGGAAAAGGGCTTGGCCACCATGTCCATGCCTTCTTCGAGGAAGCCCTGGCGTTCGGCGGCTTTCTCCGCGTAACCGGTCATGAACAGCACCTTGAGATCCGGCCGATGCTGGCGCGCGATTTCCGCCAGTTGCCGCCCGTTCATCCCCGGCAGCCCGACATCGGTCACCAACAGATCGACCCGCAGGTCGGATTCGAGCAAGGGCAGGGCGGTCTTCGCGTCTTCGGCTTCATGGGCGTGATAACCCAGCTCGTTGAGCAGGTCGAACACCAGCATGCGCACCGCCGGATCATCTTCCACCAGCACCACGGTTTCACCGGCAATCGCCGGTGGCGCCTCGCTGGTGACCGGCGACAAGGCCGGGTCCGGCACGGCGACGTACAGCCGCGGCAGGTACAGACGCACACTGGTGCCCTGGCCCGGCAGGCTGAACAGGCTGACATGGCCACCCGACTGCTGGGCGAAACCGTAGATCATCGACAACCCCAGGCCGGTGCCCTGGCCAATGGGCTTGGTGGTGAAGAACGGATCGAAGGCCTTGGCCAGTACCGAGGGCGTCATGCCGGTGCCGTTGTCGCTGACGGCGATCATCAGGTAATCCCCGGCCTTGACCGGCTCCACGGTGGTGATGTCACTGCCGTCAAGATAAACGTTGGCGGTTTCGATCAGCAATTGGCCGCCATCGGGCATCGCATCCCGGGCGTTGATCACCAGGTTGAGCAGGGCGTTTTCCAACTGACTGACGTCGGTGCTGACCCGCCAGATTTCCTCGGCCAGTTGCAGTTTGAGCTCGATGTGGTCGCCCTTGGTGCGGCTGAGCAGGTCTTCCAGGGAATGGATCAACTCATTGGCATTGAGCGGTTTGCGATCCAGTGACTGGCGCCGGGAGAACGCCAGCAGGCGATGGGTCAGGGCCGCAGCGCGTTTGGCCGAGGACACCGCTGCTTCAGTGAAGCGGCCGATTTCCTCAGTCCGCCCTTCGGCGATATAACGCTGCATCAGGTCGAGGCTGCCGATGATCCCGGTGAGCATATTGTTGAAGTCATGGGCGATGCCGCCGGTGAGCTGGCCCACCGCTTCCATTTTCTGCGCATGGCGCAACGCTTCTTCGGCGCGTTCGCGTTCGAACATCTCGTTGAGCAGTTTCTCGTTGGCTTCGGCCAGTTGGCGGGTGCGGGCGCTGACACGTTCTTCGAGGGTTTCGTTGAGATTGCGCAGGGCTTCTTCGGTCTGTTTGCGCTCGGTTTCGTCGATCACGAAGATGTAGAAGCCATTCACCGCACCATCCGGGCCGTGACGCGGCAGGTAATTCATCAAGGCCTGACGCAGGCTGCCATCACGATGGGCGGCGCTGATACTGAAGCAGCAAGCCTTGCCCGCCAGTGCTTCGGCAATGTATCCGGCGCGCAACGCGTAGGCCTCTTCGCCCAGTACGTCGCGAACCGTCCGGCCGTAGAGTTCCTGGGGCGTCAGACCGTACCAATCGAGGTAAGCGGCGTTGTTCAGGCGAAAACGCTCCTCGCTGTCGACGTAACTGATCAGGATCGGCATGGCGTTGATGATCAGTTGCAGCTCGGTCTGGCTCTGGCGCAGGGCCTGCTCGGTCAGTTTGCGTTCGGTCAGGTCCAGGGCGGCCCCCAGGAAACGGATTGGCCGGCCATGGTGGTCCTTGTAGCAACGACCCCGGGCAAACACCCAGCGCAAGCGACCGTCGGGTTGCAGCAAGCGATACTCTTCGGCGTATTCGGTGCCCTGGGTGATGGAGTGCTTGATGCTGCGGGTGACCATGGCGCGATCTTCCGGGTGCACGGCATGCAGATAGTCACTGATGGGCAACTGGCTGGCGCGCAGAGGGTCGACGCCGTGCAACTGGGCGAAGTGGGTGTCGGCAATGAAACGGTCTTCACTGATGTCCCAGTCCCAGGTGCCGACGGCATCGGTGGCCGCCAGGGCCAATTGCAGACGCTCCTCGGTTTCGTGCTGGGCCTTGAGGCTGGCTGCCGAGCGCTGTTCCAGCTCGAGGGCGATGCGCCGGCGCTCGTTGGTTTCGATGGCGGTGACCAGAATCCCGGCGACCTGGGCGCTTTCGTCGCGAATGGGGCTGTAGGTCAGGTCCAGCCAGAAGTCGAAATCCTGGCCTTCGCGCTGCAAAGTGAAGCGCTGCTCACTGTAGGTTCGCACTTGCCCTTGCAGGACGGCGCTGTAAATCGGATCGGTAAAGTCTTTGAGTTCTGGCCAGATCTGGTGGGTGGGTTGTCCGAAAGCGTGTGGATGCTTGCTGCCGGCCAGCAGGGCAAAGCCATCATTATAGATCTGCGTCAGTTGCGGGCCCCACAGCAACAGCATGGGCATCGGCGAATGAATTACGATGTCCACGGCGGTGCGCAAGCTCTGCGGCCAGTTGATGGCAGTGCCCAGCGCTGTGCCTGTCCAGTCGAGTCTGGCGATCAAGGCCTGGGCATCGCTGCCGGTCGGTGATGCGTTCATCAAATTGTCCTGCACTAAGTCGGTATGGCGGCGTCTACTATCCTTGCATGACGGTAGGCGCTGGATGACCTGTTTTGGGTCATTTTCACTCATTGAATGCTTCGCGGATGCTTTTTGCCATGGAAATCGATGCGCTGTTGAAAGTTCTGGCCCACCAGAATGGCTCCGATCTATACCTGTCCACGGGTGCACCACCTGGCGCACGCTTCGATGGCGTGCTCAAACCCTTGGCCGAGCGGCCGTTCAAACCCGGGGAAATCGCAGCCATTGCAGCATCCCTCATGGACGCCGAACAACGTCTGGAGTTCGATCGGGAACTGGAGATGAACCTGGCGATCTCGCTGGCGGGTGTCGGGCGCTTTCGGGTCAACATTTTCAAGCAGCGCAACGAAGTGTCGATCGTGGCGCGCAACGTCAAACTCGACATTCCGCGCTTCGAAGACCTCAATTTACCCCCGGTGTTGCTCGAAACGGTGATGCTCAAGCAAGGGCTGATGCTCTTCGTCGGCGCCACCGGCTCCGGCAAGTCGACCTCGCTGGCGGCACTGATCGATTATCGCAACCGCCACAGCAGTGGCCATATCATTACCATCGAAGATCCGGTCGAGTACATCCATCGGCACAAGAAGTCGATCATCAACCAGCGCGAGGTCGGCGTCGATACCCGCAGTTTTCATGCGGCGTTGAAAAATACCCTGCGCCAGGCACCGGACGTGGTGTTGATCGGCGAAATCCGCGACCGCGAGACCATGGAGCACGCCCTCGCGTTTGCCGATACCGGCCATCTGGTGATCTCCACCTTGCATGCGCACAACGCCAATCAGGCGCTGGACCGGATCATCAACTTCTTCCCCGAAGAGCGTCGCGCGCAGCTGCTCAATGATCTGGGTAATAACCTCAAGGCCTTCGTTTCCCAGCGCCTGGTGCCCACTCGGGAAGGTCACCGTCGGGCTGCGGTGGAGGTGATGCTGGGCTCGCCGACGATCGGCGATCTGATCCGGCGCAACGAGTTTGCCGAACTCAAGGGCATCATGGAAAAGTCGCAGGAGTTGGGGATGCAGACGTTCGACGGGGCGCTTTACGCGTTGGTCGTGGAGGGGGCGATCGATGAGGAAGAGGCGTTGAAGCATGCGGATTCGGTGAACAACTTGCGATTGCGCTTGAAGTTGCATGCCGAAACGTCCCCGGGACCCCATGCCGCGCCCGGTGAATGGGGGTTAATGGACTGATGCAAGCAGCGACAATCAACTGTGGGAGCGAGCTTGCTCGCGATGACGGTGTGTCAGTCGACATCAACATTGGCTGACACGGCGCCATCGCGAGCAAGCTCGCTCCCACAGTAGATCTACGGCGTCAGTCGTTGAGTTCGGGGCGATTGCGAAATTGCTCCAGCGCCTCGGGATTGGCCAGGGCATCGGTGTTCTTCACCGGTTGCCCATGCACCACATTGCGCACGGCCAGTTCGACCACCTTGCCACTGATGGTCCGTGGAATGTCCGTCACCGCCACGATCTTCGCCGGCACATGCCGCGGGGTGGTGTTGGCGCGGATCACCTGGCGGATCTGCTGTTGCAGTGCTTCGTCCAGCTCGACCCCGTCGTTCAGGCGTACGAACAGGACCACCCGCACATCATCCTGCCACTGTTGGCCGATGGCCACGCTGTCGAGCACTTGCGCAACCTTCTCCACCTGACGGTAGATTTCCGCCGTGCCAATGCGCACGCCGCCCGGGTTGAGCACCGCGTCCGAGCGCCCGTGGATCGTCATCGCGCCATGCGCCAACTGTTCGGCGTAATCACCCTGGGCCCAGACCCCGGGGAACAGACTGAAGTACGACGCGCGCAGCTTTTCCCCGCTGGCGTCGTTCCACAAGCCAACGGGCATCGCCGGGAAGTGCCGGGTGCAGACCAGTTCGCCTTTTTGCCCAATGACCGGCTTGCCCGCATCGTTCCAGACCTCGACGGCCATGCCCAGGCTCTTGCCCTGTATTTCGCCGCGACGAACCGGCAACAGCGGATTGCCGTTCACAAAGCACGACACGACATCGGTGCCACCGGACATCGAGGCCAGGCACAGGTCGGGCTTGAAGTCGCGGTACACGTAGTCGTAGCACTGGGGCGACAGCGCGGAACCGGTGCACAGCAGGATTTTCAGACTGCCCAGGTCATGGCTCTGCCGGGGCTTGACGCCATTGCTTTCCAGGGTCGCAAGGTACTTGGGGCTGGTGCCGAACACGCTGATGCGTTCATCGTCGATCAGATCGACCAGGCGCTCGGGACCGGGATGAAAGGGTGAGCCGTCATACAGCACCACGGCGCTGCCCACCGCCAGGGCCGAGACCAGCCAGTTCCACATCATCCAGCCGCAGGTGGTGTAGTAGAACAATCGATCGCCAGGACCGAGGTCGCAATGCAGGCCATGCTCCTTGACGTGTTGCAGCAGCACGCCGCCGGTGCTGTGGATGATGCATTTGGGGACGCCGGTGGTGCCGCTCGAATACAGGATGTACAGCGGATGAGCGAAGGGCACGGGGACGAAATCCGGCTCGCCGCCAGGCGCGTAGAAATCCTCCCAGAGCGTGACGTTGGCCGGGGTCTGGAACGCTTCGATGCGCGCCTTTGGCCGTGCGTAAGGGACGACGACCAGCTGCTGCAAGGACGGCAGTTGCGCGAGTATTTCGTTGATCTTGGCGCTCTGGTCGATCTCTTTGCCAGCGTAGCGATAGCCGGCGCAGGTGATCAGTACTTTCGGCTCGATCTGGCCGAAGCGATCGACCACGCCCTGGGTGCCGAAGTCTGGCGAGGAGCAGGACCAGATCGCGCCGAGACTGGTGGTGGCGAGCATGGCCACCAGGGTTTGCCAGGTGTTCGGCATGCACGCGGCCACGCGGTCGCCAAGGCCGACACCGGCGGCGATCAGACTGTTCTGGAAGCCGGCGACATGCTCCGCCAGTTCGGCCCAGGTCAGCTGTTCACGCTGACCGTTTTCTCCAATGGCCACCACCGCCACCGCATCGTCGCGACGGCGCAGCAGGTGTTCGGCGAAGTTCAGGGTGGCCCCGGGGAACCACTGGGCGCTGGGCATTTGCGCGCCTTCGACCAGCACGGCGTCGGGCTGGTCGTGAAAGCGGATATCGAAGAAATCGACGATGGCCTGCCAGAAGTCTACCCGCTGATCGATGGACCATTGGTGCAGGGCGGGGTAGTCGGCGACATCGAGGTGGTGTCGCTGATTGATGAAGCGCCGGAAGGCGTCCATGCGGGTCTTGCCGATGCGCTCGGCGCCGGGTTGCCAAAGGATGTCGGACATGGCTTGCCTCTTTATTTTTATGCTTACACTCAGGCTATTGTGGAGCTGATTTTGTGGCGAGGGAGCTTGCTCCCTCGCCACAGGGGTCGAATGGCTGGTTACTGCGCCAACCACCCACCATCGATATTCCACGCCGCGCCCCGCACCTGGCTGCCGGCCTCGCTGCATAGAAACAGTACCAGCTCGCCCAGTTGCGGCGGTGTCACGAACTCCACGGACGGTTGCTTTTCGGCCAGCAAGTCATGCTGCGCCTTTTGCGGCTCGACACCGGTGGCGATGCGATCATCGATCTGCTTCTGCACCAGCGGCGTCAGTACCCAACCCGGGCAGATGGCGTTGCAGGTGATGTTCGTTTTGGCTGTTTCCAGCCCGACCACTTTGGTCAAGCCGATCACCCCATGCTTGGCCGCCACGTAGGCCGACTTGCCCACCGACCCGACCAGCCCGTGCACCGAGGCGATATTGATCACCCGTCCCCAGCCTTTGGCGCGCATGCCTGGCAGGCTCAGGCGCGTACTGTGGAACACCGACGACAAATTGATCGCAATGATCGAATCCCAACGCTCTTCGGGAAAGTCTTCCACTGCCGCCACGTGCTGGATACCGGCGTTGTTGACCAGGATGTCCACGCCGCCGAACTCGCGCTCGGCGTAGGCGATCATCTCGGCAATCTGTGCCGGGTCGCTGACATCGGCTGGATGATGGCCGACCTTGCCGCCGAACTGTTCGACTTCGGCTATCACTTTGGATGCATCGCCGAAACCGTTGAGGATCAGATTGGCGCCGGCCTTGGCCAGGCTCAGGGCGATGCCCAGGCCGATGCCGCTGGTGGAACCGGTGACCAGTGCTGTCTTGCCTGAAAGAGTTGTCATGAATACCTCACACAATGCCAGTGGCGTAGAAAGTACCGATCACCACAAAGACCGCCAGGGTCTTGATCAGCGTAATACAGAAAATATCTTTGTAAGCTTCGCGGTGGGTCAGGCCGGTGACCGCGAGCAAGGTAATCACCGCGCCGTTGTGCGGCAGGGTGTCCATGCCGCCGCTCGCCATCGAGGCGACCCGGTGCATCACTTCCAGCGGAATGTTGGCGGCATGGGCTGCGGCGATGAAGTCATTGGCCATGGCCGCCAGGGCAATGCTCATGCCGCCCGACGCCGAACCGGTGATACCGGCCAGCAAGGTCACGGTAATCGCTTCGTTGACCAGCGGGTTGGGAATGCTCTTGAGCCAGTCGGCCAGTACCAAAAAGCCCGGCAAGGAGGCGATTACCGCACCGAAGCCGTACTCCGAGGCGGTGTTCATCGCCGCCAGCAACGAACCGCCGACCGCACTCCGACTGCCTTCGGCCAATTTGCCGCGAATTGCCTGGAAGCCAAACACCAGCACCATGACGATGCCGACCAGCAAGGCCGCCTGAACCGCCCAGATCGCCGTGAGCTTGGCGATTTCGGTGGTCACCGGCGCAGCCATGCCCGGCAGCGCGAGGCTGTGGGTCTTGCCGTACCACTGCGGAATCCACTGGGTAAACAACAGGTTCATGATGCCGACGGCCAGCAGCGGCGACAGCGCGATCCACGGATTGGGCAGCTTGATGTCGGCCGCGGTTTCCGGTTCGTTGCGCAGGTCGGTGCCATAGCCTTCACCGGAACGCTGGGCCTTGTTGCGCTGGCGCTGCAGAAACAGCATGCCGGCGCAGACCACGAAGATCGAGCCGATCAAACCCAGCCACGGCGCCGCCCAGGCGGTGGTGTTGAAGAAGGTGCTGGGGATGATGTTCTGGATCTGCGGCGTGCCGGGCAGGGCGTCCATGGTGAACGAAAACGCGCCGAGGGCGATGGTCGCCGGGATCAGGCGTTTGGGAATATTGCTCTGGCGGAACATTTCGGCGGCGAACGGATAGACCGCGAACACCACCACAAACAGCGACACGCCGCCGTAAGTGAGCAGGGCGCAGACCAGTACGATCACCAGCATCGCCTGGCGGGTGCCGAGCAGGCGAATGGCCGCCGCAACGATGGAACGGGAGAAGCCTGACAACTCGATCAGCTTGCCGAACACCGCACCGAGCAGGAACACCGGGAAATACAGCTTGATGAAGCCGACCATTTTTTCCATGAACACCCCGGTGAAGGCAGGGGCAACGGCGGAAGGGTCGGTGAGCAGTACAGCGCCGAGGGCGGCGATCGGGGCAAAGAGGATAACGCTATAGCCACGGTAGGCCGCGAGCATCAGCAGCGTGAGAGCTGCCAAGGCAATGATCACACTCATGGTGTGTCTCCTGGATTGTTATTTTTTTAGAGTGAAGCGTAGTGGGGAAGCGCTATAGCGAGTTTCGTGCCATGAATGCAACATGTTGAAATATAAGGATATTTGTAATTCTTGTGATGTGAGCAGTGCTTTATGGTCTCTAATGTGAGACATGCGTTGACCATGCTGGCCTCTTCGCGAGCAGGCTCGGTCCCACAGGTTAGGAGGTTTTATCAACAGAATGCGGTCAACTGTGGGAGCGAGCCTGCTCGCGAAGGTCCATCTACCAATGGAGATTGATGTCTCATTACGGAGACTCAGCAATCCCCAACGCCACCATCTTCTTGTACAACGTCGACCGCCCCAACCCCAACCGCGCCGCCGCTTCAATCACCTTCCCCCCGCATTGCGCAAGGGTGCTTTCTATCAACTGCCGGTCAAACCTTTCCCGGGCCTGGCTGAACGTCTCATGGGCAACGGCTTCAATGTTCAAAAACGCCGCCCGCTCCACCGGCATCAACGCTCCAATCGCCGCGCGGATGTCGGTGACACTCAACACCAGGTCATCACTGAGCAAGGCCGCCCGTTCGAGTACATTGCGCAGTTCGCGGATGTTCCCCGGCCAGGCGTGTTGCCCCAAAAGCTCCAGCGCTTCCCGATTCAGTTCGTGCTGGCTGCGCAATTCTTCCAGGATCGCTTCACTAAGCGCCGGCAGATCGTCGAGGCGATCACGCAACGGCGGGACCTGGATCGGCAGCACATTGAGGCGGTAATACAAATCGGCGCGAAACTCGCCGCGTTTGATTGCCGCCTGCAGGTCTGTGGACGTGGCGGCGATCACCCGCACATCGCTCTGGATCACTTCGTTGGAGCCCACCGGTTCGAATTCCTTTTCCTGCAACACCCGCAGCAGCTTGCTTTGCAGGGGCAGCGGCATGTCGCCGATCTCATCGAGGAACAAGGTGCCGCCCTGGGCGATCTGCAGCTTGCCGGCGCGGCCTTTGCGATCGGCGCCGGTAAACGCCCCGGGGGCGGTGCCGAAGAATTCGGCTTCCAGCAGCGACTCGGGGATCGCCGCACTATTGATGCTGACGAAGGCTTTATGCGCGCGGGGCGAAGCGCCGTGAATCGCCTGGGCCAGCAACTCCTTGCCGGTGCCGGTTTCGCCGAGCAGCAGCACTGGCGAGTCGGCGCTGGCGCTGCGCCGGGCGCGACGTTTGACTTCCAGGCTGGCGGCGCTGGTGCCGATGAAGTGGGCGAAGTTGTATTTGGTCTGCCGCGCCCGCAACAGTGAACGGGTGGAGGCCAGTTCTTCCTGCATGCTCATGTAGCGCTTGAGCATCGGCGACAGGCTGCGCAATTCATCGAACAGGGCAAAACCGATGGCGCCGATCACCACGCCAGCGTCGTCGTGGATCGGCAGGCGCATCACCACCAGCGGTTCCTTGGGGGTGTCCTGCATGTCGAGCAGAATCGGCCGGCCGGTGCGTACCACTTCACGCAGCAGGCTGCCGGGGATCACGCTTTCGCAGGCCTTGCCGATCGCCACTTCGGCCGACTCCAGGCCAAAACGCCGGGCGTAACGCTCGTTCATCCAGACGATGTTGGCGTCGCGATCGACAATCACCGTGCCTTCGCTCGACTGCTCGATGATTTCGAACAATGAACGGATCGCCAGCAGGCGAACGCGCTGGTAGTCCTTGAGGCTTTCGGTGGTGTTCATGGGTGTCATATCCAGAATGTGTGGTGTCAGTGCAGGCCTTTTCGCGAGCAGGCTCGCTCCCACATTGGATCGCGATCAACTGTGGGAGCGAGCCTGCTCGCGAAGGCCGCGATACGGTCCAAAGGCATGCAGCGAATTATGCCTACCCCGGATGCGCTGCCGCCAACAACTCTTTGGTGTACGGATGCTGCGGCGATTCGAACACGTCGTGGCTGGCACCGCTTTCCACCACTTTGCCGTCCTTGATCACGATCATGTCGTGAGCCAGGGCGCGCACCACCGCCAGATCGTGACTGATGAACAGGTACGTCAGGCCGTGTTTTTCCTGAAGCTGACGGAGCAGGGCGACCACCTGTTTTTGCACCGTGCGATCCAGTGCCGAGGTCGGTTCGTCCAGCAGGATCAGCGCCGGTTTCAACACCAGCGCCCGGGCGATGGCGATGCGCTGGCGTTGGCCACCGGAAAATTCATGTGGATAACGATGGCGGCTCTGCGGGTCGAGGCCGACTTCTTCCAGCGCCCGAATCACTTCCGCCTTGCATTCATCGGCGGTCAACTGGCTGTGCACTTCAAGGCCTTCGCTGATGATCTGCGCCACCGACATCCGCGGGCTGAGGCTGCCGAAGGGGTCCTGAAATACCACCTGCATTTTCTTGCGCCACGGCCGCAGTTGCTTTTGCGACAAGCCATCCAGCGCTTCGCCCTGGAAGCGAATGCCGCCTTCGGAATCGAGCAGGCGCAGGATCGCCTGACCCAGGGTCGACTTGCCGGAGCCGGATTCGCCGACGATGCCCAGGGTCTTGCCGCGCTGGACATTCAGGCTGATGCCGTTCACCGCGTGCAAATACGTCTTGCGCTGAAACAGTCCGCCGCCGCCGAGGGCGAACCGCACGCACAGATTATCCACTTCCAGCACGTTCTCGCGCTCGTCCCGGGGCAGGGCCTCACCTTCCGGCTCGGCGTTCAGCAGCACGCAGCTGTAGGGATGTTTCGGCTCGGTGAACAGCGTTTCGCAGGGCGCCTGCTCGACGATTTCCCCGGCCTTCATCACGCACACGCGCTGGGCGATACTGCGCACCAGATTGAGGTCGTGACTGATCAGCAGCAGCGACATGCCGAGCCGCTGTTGCAGGGATTTGAGCAGCAGCAGGATTTTGCGCTGCACCGTCACGTCCAGCGCGGTGGTGGGTTCGTCGGCGATCAGCAACTCCGGCTCGCAGGCCAGGGCCATGGCGATCATCACCCGTTGGCGCTGGCCGCCGGACAACTGATGCGGATAAGCCTTGAGCCGCTCCCTGGGTTTCTGGATGCCCACCAGCTGCAGCAACTCGAGAATCCGAGCCTGCGCCGCTTTGCCGGTCAACCCCTTGTGCAACAGCAGGGTTTCACCGATCTGTTTTTCGACGCTGTGCAGCGGATTGAGCGACGACATCGGTTCCTGGAAGATCATCGCGATGCGGTTGCCGCGCAACTCCCGCAGCACCCCGGAGGAGGCGCCGAGCAGTTGCTGGCCGCGATAGCGAATGCTGCCGGTGGTTTCGGTGCCGTTCTCGGGCAGCAGTTGCAGAATCGAGTGCGCGGTCACCGACTTGCCGGAACCCGACTCGCCCACCAAAGCCAGGCATTCGCCGGGGCGAATATCCAGGCACAGGTTGCGCACCACGGTCTGGCCGCTGAAGGCTACACAGAGGTCACGGATTTCGATCAGGTTACTCATATCTACGCCTGCTTCATCATCGTGAATCAATCGGGGGGTCAAGACCGCGGATCAAGATCGCGGATCAAGATCGCGGATCAAACGCATCACGCAACGCCTCGCCAATGAACACCAGTAAAGAGAGAATCAACGCCAGGGTGAAAAACGCCGTCAGCCCCAACCAGGGTGCCTGCAGGTTCTGTTTGCCCTGGCCGATCAGCTCGCCCAGGGATGCACTGCCGGCGGGCATGCCGAAACCGAGAAAATCCAGGGCGGTGAGCGTCGAGATCGCCCCGGTCAGAATGAACGGCAGATAGCTCAGGGTCGCGTTCATCGCATTGGGCAGGATGTGCCGCACGATCACCTTGCGGTCGCTCAAGCCCAGGGCACGGGCGGCCTTGACGTATTCCAGGTTGCGTCCGCGCAGGAACTCGGCGCGCACCACGTCGACCAGGGCCAGCCAGGAAAACAGCGCCATGATCCCCAGCAACCACCAGAAATTCGGTTCGACGAACCCGGACAGAATGATCAGCAGATACAGCACCGGCAACCCGGACCAGACCTCCAGCAGGCGCTGACCCAACAGGTCGACCCAACCGCCGTAATAGCCTTGCAGGGCGCCGGCGGTAATGCCGATCAAGGCGCTGACCAGCGTCAGCATCAAGGCGAACAGGATCGATACCCGGGCGCCGAATATCACCCGGGCCATCACGTCCCGGGCCTGGTCGTCGGTGCCCAGCCAGTTGACTTTCGACGGCGGGCTCGGTGCCGGTTTGTTCAGGTCATAGTTGGGCGTGTCGTCACTGAACGGAATGGGCGGGAACAGCAACCAGCCCCCGTCCTTCTTGATCAGGTTCTGCACATAGTCGCTGCGGTAATCCGCCTGGAACGGCAGTTGTCCGCCGAACTCCTGTTCGGTGTAGCGTTTGAAGGCAGGGAAGTACAAGGAGTCCTGGTAACTGACCACCAGCGGTTTGTCGTTGGCGATCAACTCACCACCGAGGGTCAGCAGGAACAGGCCGATAAACAACCACAGCGACCACCAGCCGCGGCGGTTTTTCTTGAAGCGTTCGAAACGGCGACGGCCCAACGGCGAGAGCTTGAACATCAGGCGTTCCTCGCGGCGAAGTCGATGCGTGGGTCGACCAGGGTGTAGCACAGATCGCCGACCAGTTTTATCAGCAGGCCGAACAGCGTGAAGATGAAAAGCGAGCCGAACACCACCGGATAGTCCCGTGACACTGCGGCTTCGTAACTCATGCGGCCCAGGCCATCGAGGGAGAAGATCACTTCGATCAGCAAGGAGCCGGCGAAAAACACGCTGATGAAGGCCTGGGGAATTCCCGACACCACCAGCAGCATGGCGTTGCGAAACACGTGGCCGTACAGCACCCGGCGTTCGCTCATGCCCTTGGCGCGGGCGGTGACCACGTATTGGCGGGTGATTTCATTGAGGAAGGAATTCTTGGTCAGGATGGTCAGTGTGGCGAAGCCGCCGATCACCAGTGACGTGACCGGCAACACCAGGTGCCAGAAATAGTCGGCGATTTTTCCCAGGGTCGACAGCGACTCGAAGTTGTCCGAGACCAGGCCTCGCACCGGGAACCAGTTCAATGAAGTGCCCCCGGCGAAGACCACGATCAGGAACATCGCGAACAGGAATGCCGGCATGGCGTAGCCGATGACGATGGCGGTGCTGCTCCAGATATCGAAATGGCTGCCGTGATGCACGGCCTTGCGAATCCCCAGGGGAATCGACACCAGGTAGGTGATCAGCGTAGCCCAGAGCCCGAGGGAAATGGTCACCGGCATTTTTTCCAGGATCAGGTCGGTGACGGTGGCGCCGCGGAAAAAGCTTTTGCCGAAGTCCAGTTGTGCATAGCTTTTGAGCATCAGCCACAGACGTTCCGGGGCCGGCTTGTCGAAGCCGTACTGTTTTTCGATTTCCTTGATCAACTGCGGGTCGAGGCCACGGCTCGCCCGGGAACTGCCATGGCTGACGGCGTCGCCGGACCCACCGCCGACACTTGCGCCACCGATTCCTTGCAATTGCGCGATCGCCTGTTCAACCGGACCGCCCGGCGCAGCCTGGACGATGACGAAGTTGACCAGGAGGATGATCAACAGCGTCGGAATGATCAGCAGCAGGCGCCGCAGAATATAAGCCCACATCAGCGCGGCCCTCCGGGTGCGCCGCGCTTGATGAGTTCGGCGGTCATCTGCTGGTTGGTCAGGGGCGTGGAGCTCACTTCCCACCAACTCTCGATGGCTTCGTCATTGCTGGCTTGCACACTGGGAATGCCGAAGCGGTTCCACCACACGGTCGAACTGCCTGGCGGGTAATAGTTGGGAATCCAGTAATAGTTCCATTGCAGCACCCGGTCCAGGGCATGGGCGTGGCGTAACATGTCGGCCTGGGTGTTGGCGCGGACCAGGCCGTTGAGCAGCGTATCGACCGCCGGATTCTTCAGTACCATATAGTTGTTGGAACCCGGATCGTTCGCCGCCACCGAGCCAAAGTAGTTGTACAGCTCATTGCCCGGCGAGGTGGTGACCGGGTAACCGGTCACAATCATGTCGTAGTCCCGGGACATCAGGCGATTGACGTACTGCGAGGAGTCGATGCGGCGGATGTTGAGGGCGATGCCGATCTGCTTCAGCGTGCGCTTGTACGGCAGCAGCAGGCGGTCCATGCCGTTCTGGCTGACCAAAAAGGTAAAACTCAGCGGCTTGCCTTCGGCATTCACCAGTTGATCGCCCTCCGGCTTCCAGCCGGCCTGCTCAAGCAAATCCAGAGCCTGCAATTGCTTGTCGCGGATCACGCCGCTGCCGTCGGTCTTCGGCGCTTCGAAGACCTGGGTGAACACCTCGTCCGGGATCTGCCCGCGCAGGGGCTCGAGAATTGCCAGCTCGGCGGCATCGGGCAGCTTGCGAGCGGCGAGGTCGGTGTTGGAGAAGAAACTCTGCTGGCGAATATAGAGGTCGCGCATCATCTGCCGGTTGCTCCACTCGAAATCCCAGAGCATGGCCAGGGCCTGGCGTACACGGCGGTCCTGGAACATCGGGTTCTGCAGATTGAACACGAAGCCTTGCGCCGATTGCGGGGCGTTTTGCGCCAGGTGCGCCTTTTGCAGACGCCCGTCACTCAGCGCCGGACTATCGTAGCCGATGGAGTAAGCGGTGGCGGAGAATTCGCGGTTGTAGTCGAAGGCACCGCCGCGCAGCACCTGACGCGCCACGTCGGTATCGCCGAAGTACTCGATGCTGAAGTGGTCGAAATTGTACAGGCCGCGGCTGACCGGCAGATCCTTGCCCCACCAATCGGGGTTGCGCTCGAAGGTGATGCTGCGCCCGGAGTCGATCTTGGCGACCTTGTACGGTCCACTGCCCAATGGCGGCTCGTAACCGCCGCCACCGGCAAAGTCGCGGGTCTTCCACCAATGCTCGGGGAATACCGGCAAAGTCGCAATGTCCAGGGGCAGGGTGCGGTTCTGGTTGTTCTTGAAGTCGAAACGGACGGTCCGTGGCGACTCCACTTCGACGCCTTTGACGTCGGCAAATTGCGTGCGATAACGCAGGCTGCCCTGGGTCATCAGCAAGTTGAAGGTGTAGCGCACGTCTTCGGCGGTAATCGGCTTGCCATCGGCGAAGCGCGCATCGGGATTGAGGAAGATGCGCAGCGACAGACCGTCATCGGCGCGCTCCATCTGCTGCGCCACCAGGCCGTACACGGTGTAAGGCTCATCCAGCGAGCGCTGGGCCAGGGGCGAGTAGATCAAGCCGTCGATCTGCGTGACGCCGATGCCCTTGTCGATGTACGGCAGGATATGGTCGAAATGGCCGATTTCGATCGCCGAACGACGCATCGTGCCGCCCTTGGGGGCTTGCGAGTTGGTGTAGGCAAAATGACTGAAATCGGCGGGGTATTTGGCCGGTTCGCCGTACACGGTCAACGCATGTTGCGGTGTTGCATTCACGTCAGCAGCAGCCAGCAACAGGGCCACGGCAGTGAACAACAAAGTAGGGAACGCCAGTCGCATTGTCAGCCTTTGAGCCGGGTGGTCGATAACCGCAATTTGTACGCTAGCGGCGCGTCCCTCGCCAGCCGTATCACGCAACCAAAACACAACGGCCCACCAAAAGGCGGGCCGTTATGCAGGAAACTGCGGATCGATCAGTCCTGACGACTGGTCACTTCCAGCAAGTGGTAACCGAACTGGGTCTTGACCGGGCCTTGCACCACGTTGATTGGTGCGCTGAAGACCACGGTGTCGAACTCTTTGACCATCTGGCCCGGCCCGAACGAACCCAGGTCACCGCCCTGACGGCTGGAAGGGCAAGTGGAGTTGGCTTTGGCGACTTCGGCGAAATCGGCGCCAGCTTCGATTTGGGCCTTGAGTTCGTTGCACTTGGCTTCGCTGGCGACCAGGATGTGGCGGGCAGTGGCTTTAGCCATGGGAAAATACTCCTTTCAATAATCATAAAAGTGGTGAGCCTACCGGATTCAGTAGCCTATTTCTCCTCAAAGTTCCTTCGGTAAGCCACGCGGCGGCGGGCATTGCTCACAGACCAGCCTTTTTCAAGCGTTCGGCATGCTCTACATAGAGATCCACCGGGTCGATGCCTTTGCGGGGCTGACCGGCCATCTGACTGATGCTGTCGAAGTGATCCAGCGGATAGTCGGAGCGGATGACATTGCCCAGATGAGAACTGTAGCGGCCGACCATGCCGTCGTTCTGGTTGGCTTCGGTGGTGAAATAGCGGGAGAAGGCCCTGCAAAACCCGTGCAGCGGATCGAGGGCATTGAGCCCTTGCTCGATCAGGCTCCCTTGCAGCGTGCCGCTCCAGGAGTAGTAGCGAACGCCGTTGACCAGTTCACGGCCCTTGCCACCCCAAGTTTGCGGCAGCCCTTGAGGGTACTTGTCATTGAACGCGCCCACGCCCTCGGTGGTCAGCGCATTCAGCGCCGCGATGGCGTTTTTCGGCAGCTGGGGGTTGCCACTGAGTAGCGACAGGAAGTCTGTAAACAAGGTGGCAATGGTCTCGGCGACCTGCTCTGGCAGACGTCCGGGTATCAGAGCCTTGCGCAGGAAATCGGCCAGCTCCGAACCGTGATTCGGACCGCTGACCGAGGTCACCGACGCGATGGTCTGTGGCGCGATCGCCGCCGCATAACGTGCGGCGAGCGCGCCCTGGCTGTGACCGATCAGGTTGACTTTGTCCGCACCGGTGCCTTCGCGCACCCGTTCGATCTGTGCCAGGAGCTGGTCACCGCGTACTTCGTTGCTATGGGTCGCCGACAGGTGAGGGACGAACACCCTGACGCCGACGTTTCTGAGGGCTTGCTTGATGTCATGGAAGAGCTCGAATGGGCCGATGCGATCGAAACCGAAGAGCCCATGGATCAGCAGGATCGGGTAGAGAGTCGTTGCATTCCGTTGCATTGTTCGTACCTTTTTCACAGGGGGTTGTGGGGAGCCTGCGCCTCACTCTAAAGCACTCCATCGCGGGTGCGATGTATGAAAAAGCCGCTGTAGCCTGATGAAAACGGAATAGGGGAAGTACGAAAGCTCAAAGGGATATGACGTCTTTGTCGGAAAGTCTGGACAGCATTGCGCCGCAGGCAGGGACAGGTCTGCAATGGCCTGCCTGCGGCGTGTCTTGGGTCTGTCAGTCGCGCTGTGCCCGTAGCCGGTTCGCTGCCTGGCGCAACACGTCTTCCGTCCCGGACCATCCCAGGCAGCCGTCGGTCACCGACACTCCGTACCGCAGCGACGGGCTCAATGCCTGGCAGCCTTCGAACAAATGACTTTCGAGCATCATGCCGATCAGCGATCGATCCCCTTGCAGGCGCTGTTCAAGCACGTCGTTGAACACTGCGGGCTGGCGCAACGGATCTTTACCGCTGTTGGCATGGCTGCAGTCGACCATGATCCGCGCCGGAATCTTCAGCCTGGTCAAATCGCTGCGCACCTGGGCGACGCTCGCGCGATCGTAGTTTGGTCCGCGATGGCCGCCGCGCAGAACCAGGTGAGTGTCCTGGTTGCCAGGGGTCTGGATAATTGCAGGATGTCCCTGGCTGTCGACGCCGAAATGCCGATGGGGATGGGCCGCCGAACGCATGGCGTCGCTGGCAACGGCCACACCACCATCGGTGCCGTTCTTGAAGCCGACCGGCATGCCCAGGCCGCTGGCCATTTCCCGGTGGATCTGCGACTCGGTGGTGCGGGCGCCGATCGCTACCCAGCTCAGCAGGTCGTCGAAATAGCCGGCGGCCATCGGTTGCAGCAGTTCAGTGGCAATCGGCAAGCCCAGCTGGAGCATGTCGCGCATCAGCTCGCGGGACAGGGTCAGGCCGCCCGCCATGTCGTCGCTGCCATCCAGGTGCGGATCGTAGGCCAGGCCTTTCCAGCCCACGGTGGTGCGGGGTTTTTCGACGTAGGCGCGCATCACCAGGAGCATTTCATCGCTGACGTCGGCGGCGAGGCGAGAAAGGTTGGCGGCGTATTCGAGCGCTGACCGGGGATCGTGAATCGAGCAGGGGCCGACGATGACCAACAGACGGGAGTCTTCACCGTTGAGGATCGCGCGAACCGCCTGGCGGTGGGCAGTCACTTGCTGGGTCAGGGCGTTGCTGAGGGGTAATTGCTGCTTGAGTTGCAATGAGCTGGGCAGGCGCAGGGTCAGCGCTTCATTGGCAGGGCTCAGGGTTGACAGCGGCAGAGCGGAGACGGACGAATTCATATTCAGGCTTCCTGGGCTGGCGGCGGGTTCGGCCCCGCGCACTCGGCCCTACTGGGGTGTTCGACAATTGGCCGGATTGGCTGCGTGTGTGTACTTGCCACCTGTGGGTGACCGATCGGAGGCGGCAGGCTGTCCCGAGCGGAGGCTGCTAAATCGCCAGGCGGTAAAACTGTCGTGACGGTAATAAGTGGCGTAGTTCATTTTCTGGATCCTCGAGTTGTCTGGTGTGTCGCTGAAAAGGTGCAGGGCTGAAAAAACAAAACCCCCGGTCGGGAGGCCGACCGGGGGTTGAGAATTCTCTGGTGGCGACCCGTTTAAAGTGGGCGCCGTGTGGGTATCAGGCGCGCCAGTGGCTAAACCAATACCCAAAATAAAAGCTGACCGAAGCACAGACGTCATTCACCCGGACAGCCGCGACCGAGCGCAGGGCGCTGGAAGTCTGAAGCGGCGAGGGGGCGTTGAACATGGTCTGTCTCCGATGAATGCACCGAGCTTACTAGAGGCCGGCAGGCAGATTCAATCAGAAAATGCTATCGATCGCCCATGGCGTTTGCTATCGCTTGAGTACGTCGAGGGTTGTGACACACTTGAGGTGTGGGCAAACAGTGGCTGTCGCGGAGGCTGGATGGCATTGGAATTACGCCCGGCGACGCTCCGGGACCTCGAGTTCGCTCGAAAGCTGACCTGTGACAACATGCTGCGCTACTACGTCCAGCATAATCTGCTATGGCTGGACGAAGGTTTCGATGTGGGCTGGGCCGGGCGCGAGAACTGGTTGATTGTGCGGGACGAGACCTTGCTCGGTTACGTCAGCCTGAGTCGGGACGCCTGGGACCTGTACATCCGCGAATTGCATGTCATGCAAGCGTTTCGGGGGCAGGGCGTCGGCTCTTGGGTGATCGACCGGGTATTGGCCATGGCGTGCAGGGAGCATCGCCGGGCGTTGCGCTTGACGGTTTTCCAGAACAACCCCGCACGAACGTTGTATGAGCGAAAGGGACTGACAGTGGTCGGCACGGATCAGTGTTTCCTGAGGATGCAGCGCGATATCGATGGCTCGCATCGCTAAGACACGCATACGGCAAGCCTTACAAGAACTATTGATACTTTTTATATAGCGCTTGCCGCTAGGTCTGCCAGTTGCTTTTTGCTAAGGTGTCGGCAACCCAATAAGACCATATCGCGAGGTGTCTGCTTGATTAGGGTGCTAGTAGTCGATGACCATGATCTCGTTCGTACAGGCATTACACGAATGCTGGCTGACATCGATGGCCTGCAAGTGGTCGGTCAGGCTGAATCAGGTGAAGAATCCCTGCTCAAGGCGCGTGAATTGAAACCCGATGTGGTACTGATGGACGTCAAGATGCCGGGAATCGGGGGTCTTGAAGCCACGCGCAAGTTATTGCGCAGTCATCCGGATATCAAGGTCGTCGCGGTCACCGTGTGCGAGGACGATCCGTTTCCGACCAGGTTGTTGCAGGCAGGTGCCGCGGGCTATCTGACCAAGGGTGCCGGGTTGCCGGAAATGGTCCAGGCGATCCGCCTGGTATTTGCCGGGCAACGCTACATCAGCCCGCAGATTGCCCAGCAACTGGCGATCAAATCTTTTCAGCCGACCAACGATTCGCCGTTCGATGCGTTGTCGGAACGGGAAATCCAGATCGCGTTGATGATTGTCGGCTGTCAAAAGGTCCAGATCATCTCCGACAAGCTTTGCCTGTCGCCAAAAACCGTGAATACCTACCGTTACCGCATATTCGAAAAGCTTTCGATCAGCAGTGATGTCGAGTTGACGCTGTTGGCGGTCCGTCACGGCATGGTCGATGCCAGCCTCTGAAAATGACTGAAGCCTTTGATCCAGGTGCCTTTCTGTCCACCGTCAGTGGGCGCCCCGGTGTGTATCGCATGTTCGACAGCGATGCGCGCCTGCTCTACGTCGGCAAGGCCAAGAACCTCAAGAGTCGTCTGTCGAGCTACTTCCGCAAGTCCGGGCTCGCCCCCAAGACCGCGGCGTTGGTCGCACGTATCGCCCAGGTCGAAACGACCATCACGGCCAATGAAACCGAAGCCCTGTTGCTTGAACAGACGCTGATCAAGGAATGGCGTCCGCCCTACAACATTCTGCTGCGCGACGATAAATCCTACCCCTATGTCTTCCTCTCGGACGGTCACTTCCCGCGCCTGAGCATTCATCGCGGTGCGAAGAAGGCCAAGGGTAAATATTTCGGCCCTTATCCCAGCGCCGGAGCGATTCGCGAAAGCCTGAGCTTGCTACAGAAGACCTTTTTCGTGCGCCAGTGCGAGGACAGTTACTACAAAAACCGTACGCGGCCGTGCCTGCAATACCAGATCAAACGCTGCAAGGCACCCTGTGTCGGCCTGGTGGAACCCGAGGTCTACGCCGAAGACGTGCGTCACTCGGTGATGTTCCTCGAGGGGCGCAGCAATGCGCTGACGGACGAGTTGTCCGCGGCCATGGAAGAGGCGGCGATCAACCTCGAGTTCGAGCGTGCCGCCGAGTTGCGCGACCAGATCTCGTTGCTGCGCCGGGTTCAGGATCAGCAGAGCATGGAAGGCGGCACCGGCGATGTCGACGTGATCGCGGCGTTCGTCAATCCGGGCGGCGCCTGCGTGCACTTGATCAGCGTGCGCGGCGGACGAGTGCTGGGCAGCAAGAACTTCTTCCCGCAGGTGGGTATTGAAGAAGACGTTTCTGAAGTCATGGCGGCGTTTCTCGGCCAATACTACGTCAGCAGTCCCGAACGGGACTTGCCGAGCGAGCTGATCGTCAACGTGGTGCACGAGGATTTCCCGACCCTGATCGCGGCCATCGACAAGCTGCGCGGTCGCGAACTGACCATCAGTCACAGGGTCCGTGGTACGCGAGCACGCTGGCAGCAATTGGCGGTCACCAATGCCGAGCAGGCACTGGGTGCGCGGTTGGCCAACCGGCAACATGTTGCAGCACGTTTCGACGCGTTAGCAGAAGTGCTGAACCTGGACGAGCCACCGCAGCGTCTGGAGTGTTACGACATCAGTCACTCCAGCGGCGAGGCGACCGTGGCGTCTTGCGTGGTGTTCGGCCCGGAAGGCCCGATCAAGTCCGATTACCGACGCTACAACATTGAAGGCGTCACCCCCGGCGATGACTACGCGGCGATGCACCAGGCCCTGACCCGACGCTTCAGCAAACTGAAGGACGGGGGGGGCAAGCTGCCGGACATTCTGTTGGTGGACGGCGGCAAGGGCCAACTGTCCATGGCCCGGGATGTGCTCAATGAACTGGCGGTGCCCGACCTGATCCTGCTGGGCGTGGCCAAGGGGGCGACGCGCAAGGCCGGTTTCGAAACTTTGTACCTGAATGATGCCGCCCACGAATTCACCTTGCGCGGCGATTCCCCCGCGCTGCACTTGATCCAGCAGATCCGCGACGAAGCCCACCGTTTTGCGATTACCGGGCACCGCGCCCGTCGTGGCAAAACCCGCCGTACGTCTACGCTTGAGGGTGTCGCCGGCGTTGGCCCGACACGTCGGCGCGATTTGTTGAAACATTTTGGTGGATTGCAGGAGCTGTCTCGTGCCAGCATCGAAGAGATCGCCAAAGCACCCGGGATCAGTAAAAAGCTCGCAGAGTTGATTTATGCAAATCTGCACAGCGAGTAGAATGCCACCTCACCTCGTAGCCAGTTGTGCCGATGAATATCCCTAATCTGATTACCGTTCTACGCGTCCTGCTCATTCCGATCTTTATTTTGCTGTTTTACCTGCCTTACCACTGGAGCTACCTGGCATCCGCCTCGGTGTTCGCCTTTGCTGCCGCCACAGACTGGCTGGACGGGTACCTGGCCCGCCGTCTGGAGCAAAGCACGCCATTCGGGGCCTTCCTCGATCCGGTGGCCGACAAGCTGATGGTCGCCGTGGCGCTGGTGTTGCTGGTACAGGAACACGGCAACCTGTGGCTCACGCTGCCGGCCGCCGTCATCATCGGTCGCGAGATCGTGGTCTCGGCGTTGCGCGAATGGATGGCCGAACTCGGCGCCCGCGCTCACGTCGCGGTGTCGAACCTGGGCAAATGGAAAACCGCCGCGCAGATGCTGGCGCTGGTGATCCTGCTGGCCAACCCGTCGGACTTCACCTTCTGGGTCCTGGTGGGCTACGCCTTGCTGCTGGTATCCGCCGGCCTGACGTTGTGGTCCATGATCCAGTATTTGCGGGCTGCCTGGCCGCATCTGAAGACCGATGCAGAAAAGAAATAAAACTTTTTTGAATCAAAGGCTTGACGGCGCTTCTGAATTCTATAGAATGCGCCACACCAAGACGCGGGAATAGCTCAGTTGGTAGAGCACGACCTTGCCAAGGTCGGGGTCGCGAGTTCGAGTCTCGTTTCCCGCTCCAAATATTGCTCTACAGGCTTCTATCGAGATCTGTAGAGACTGAAAAAAAGAGGCTTCGGCCTCTTTTTTTCGTTCCGGAAAATTGCACCGCGTTCGCTGCGCAATCCTGCGCCTTATCAATGCCCTTTGGCTTTCTTGATACGCAGAATGATCAGCGTGAGGATGGCGACCGCGAGAGGCGTCATGGCCAGCATGGCCTCCCGCGGAGTCACCTCGGCTCCGAGCAGGTGCAGCCCCCAGTAGCCAAGCTTGAGCAGGTTCACCAGGTAGTAAGTGATGGCGATTATCGACAGACCTTCTACGGCGCGCTGGATCTTGATCTGGGCATCGGCGCGGCTGTTCAGGCTTTTGAGAATTTCCGAGTTCTGTTCTTCCATTTCCACCTGAACCCGGGCCTGCAACAGGTCGCCGAGGTTGGCCACGCTTTTCGCCAGATGCTCCAACCGCTGTTCAGTGGCGGTGCAGTACCTGACGGTGGGTTTGAAGCGGCGTTCGATGAACACCCCCAGGCGCTGGCAATCGCCTACGTGACTTTCCCGTAACTCACCCAGGCGCTCGTACACCAGTTGGGCATAGGCCTGGGTGGCGCTGAAGCGATGGCGGGTTTTCGCGCTGCTGCTGACCACTTGGGCTGAAAGGTTGGAGATATCCGCCAGCAGGGCTTTCGCGTTACCGCTGTCGGCGTCGGTGCTGGCGTTACGCTCGGACAGGGTGACCAGGGTCTTGTCAAAGACATCGAGTTGCGTGCTCAAGGTCTTGGCCGTGGTCAACGACAGCGAGGCCATCATGCGGTAAGTCTCGATTTCCAGCAGGCGACGGATCATCCGCCCCTGGCGGTAAGCGTTGAGGCGCCGGTTGACGAACAGAAGGTGGTTGCTGCCGTCTTCGTGCAGACGAAAATCGCTCCAGACCACCGCATCGCCACCGCCCACGCAGGAACCGCACGGGTCCTTGAAGCCGTAGCGGGCGAGGTCCAGTCCGGCCTCGCCACGCACTACGATCTGCACCGAGTTGATCAGTTGCGGCAAATGCGCTTCGACCTTTTGCTTCAGCACCTCGGGCAACAGTGTCCAGGACAGTTCATCACTGGTTGATGTGACCACCAGGGTCAGGGTGAAGAACTCGGCATGGCGCTCCCATTTGAGTGGGTGGCCGTCGAGTTGGGTGATGCCTTGGGCGGCATGAGGATCGATCGGGCCAGGGCAGCAGTGCTCCAGCAGCGCATTACACTCCCGCTCTGCGCCGAGGAATGCCAGATGAAACACATGGGCCGGCTCGTCGAAATACAATGACGGTCGCGCGTGCAGTTCGTTGTGCAGGGTTTTTCTTTGCGGATGCATGTTGTCCGGACTTGGTCGACTGCTTTGGTTAATGGGACAGGTCAGCGAACTCAAGAGTCACCGTCATAGCGGGATAATTTTCCGTTTAGCTGAAGATGGCGCGCAGATGAAACCGCTGGGCGACACGTTCATCAAGCTCATCAAGATGCTCATCGCTCCAATCATCTTCTGCACGGTCGTCAGCGGCATCGCGGGCATGCAGAACCTGAATTTGCGAGGGTGGTGCATTGATCAGCGTGATTGGCAATGGCGTCGCGACACTGTTCGTTGCTCGTTGAGAGGGTGTTCTCGATCGGGAACAACTCAAACGCGAGCAGGGCCAGGTTTACGTTCTGGATTTGCGAGTGATGCGAACCATTCCCAAGCCTTGCGCTGGTCATCGGAAATTGATGAAGATCACTTGCTGAAGTGGCCTATAGCCGCTATTGCTGTAGGGATCAAAACTCAAATCCGCTCCTGCAGGCCCGACCACCCGCTGGATTCAGAGGCTGGCCCAGGGACTACGCACGCACTGCGCATGGAAAATCAGGATGATGTTGACGAAACGGCGCAGCTCCTTGGTGGGTTTCATCATTCTGGCGGTCGGCCTGGTCGGGTTTTCGGCGTTGTTACTGCTCAAGTCCGAGACTCAACGCAGGGAAACGCGCTTCTCGGAATACGTGCAGAATATTTCCGGCACGGTACGCAATCAGCTTGATACCAATGAAGCCGTGCTCGCGGGTTTCTCTGCGTTTCTCCAGGCCGTCGATCAGAGCGATACCGAAGCTGCGGCCCGTTATGCGGCAGCCGTTCTATCAGCTTACCCCCATATTTACATGCTCGAGGCGGCGAGGGCGGTGCCTATCGCCGATGAGGCTGCCTTTGAGGCTCTGCTGCGCCGCACCTGGCGGCCCGACTTTGAACTCAAGGATTTTCCGAGCCTCACTCAACAACCTGCCCAGCATCAGGCCTATCTCAGTGAGACCTGGCCTGTGTTGTTCATGTACCCGTTATTGCCCGAATCCAGTTCGATCTATGGCGTCAGGCTGGAAACCGTTGCCTATCTCTCCTATGCGCTGGCTCGGACACACAATAATCAGAAGCCGGTCGTATCACCTGTGTTCTCGATGTACGAGGGTGGCAGCGCTTACATTCTGATGCAGTCAGTCAGTCGGACAGAACGGGTACGAGAGAACACGCTGCCCAATTTTTTTGGTAGCACGATGGTGTCTTTGCTGTTGATCAAGACGGGCTCGCTGTTGGAAGCGGTGAACAATGCCAACGTAGATCCACTGGTTCACATCAGTGCTGTCCTGAAAACCCCTGCAGGATCTGAAAGCAATGTGTTTTCAACGCAGACCGAACAAGCCGGCTTCCTGGATCGCCTGTTCCTGCCGCGTCTGGATGACCGGGTCGAGATCAGGAGTGTTTCGCAACCGATGACCTTGCTGTTTGAGCGTCAGTTGCGTCTGGGCGATGTGCTGACTGCGGAAACATTGATCATCCTTGCGGCTCTGGCAGGGGCGCTTGTGCTGATGCCGGTGGTATTGATCCGCCATTTCAAGGCGATAGAAAGGGCAGAGCTCGAACACGAACGCTCGGCCTATCTCGCCACCCATGATGTGCTCACCCAATTGCCTAATCGCTACCTTTTCGCGGATCGCTTTGATCAGGCCTATGCCGATTGGAAATTCAACGGGATTGCGTTTGCCGTGATGTTGATCGACCTGGATCACTTCAAGGACATCAACGACCAGTATGGCCATGAGGTCGGCGATCAGGTTCTCTGGGCGGTCGCCAATCGCATGCTTCAGGCCACTCGTTCATGTGACACCGTCGCACGCTACGGCGGAGATGAATTTGTGGTGCTGATCACTAATATCACCACCACAGAAAGTGCTGAAGTCAGAGCTGAGAGGATGCTGGAAGCCATCGCGCAGCCGGTCGAAACCACCGTGGGGGAGCTGAAACTCTCGTGCAGCATTGGCGTGTCGCTGTGTCCTGTCCATGGCAAGAAGCTCGATACATTGCTCAACGCCGCGGATCGGGCCATGTATGCCGTCAAGGAACTGGGGCGAAAAGGAATAGCAATGACGGACACTCGTGCGGTCTGATAGTTGATGGATTCAATGCATCTTGCTGTGATCAGGCATATTCAGTGCCCGTGCCTGGGCTTGCACCGTGATCGATTCGGTTTCACCTGCGGCATTCTCGACGGTGAGCACCAGCGGCACTTTGTCGCCTTCTTTGACTTGAGCGACCAGGTCGATAAGCATCACGTGATAGCCATGAGGATCCAGCGCCACCGCTTTTCCGGCAGGCAAGGCCACGAACTCGACGGGTTGCATGCTCATCACGTCGTTTTTCATGCTGGACTGGTGAATCTGCACGATCCTGGCCGCAGATGACTGTACGCCAATCAGCTTGCTGTCGCCGCTCGCCGTGACTGTCATGAACGCCCCGGTTGCTTGTTGTCCTGCAACGGTGGCGCGTATCCAGGCATCTTCTACCTGAACCTGGGCTGAAACCTGAAAAGCCAATCCCAGCAAGGAAAGCCCAAGCACGAACTGTTTCAGGTGCGCATTGATAGCGGGAATAACGGCATTCATGTTCACTAGCAGACCTCCATGACGGTCAGCAGATCTTCCGTGCACTCTTGTGCAGAAAGCGAATGGGATAATCCAAGGCGCAACGTGCCCCTGGAGTCATAAACGAAGCTGGTGGCTGTGTGTGAAAGCGTATAGGTGGACCCGCTCGGAATCTTTTCATAGAACACACCGAACTCTTTAGCCGTTGCAGCCGTTTCCTCCAGGGTCCCATAGAGCGCGACAAACGAAGGGTCAAAGGTCTTGACGTAGGCGTCCAGTACCGCCGGTGTATCCCGTTCAGGATCAAGGGTGATAAAAATGACCTGGAGACGATCACCGTCCTTACCCATCAGCTTCTTGATCTGCACTGCCCGGGCCAGGGCCGTAGGGCATACCGCCGGGCATTGGGTGAAGCCGAAAAACACCATCGGCATCATGCCTCGATAGCTCGAGAGGGTCGTCAGGTTGCCTTCAGTGTCCTTCAACTTGAAGGTCCGCCCAAGGATCTGATCGCTCAGGTCCTTGCCGTATCTGTACGACAGCTTGACGCTGTTGTCGCAACCACTGAGAAGGCCAAGACTGAGCAAGCCAATACCTGCAACCACCTTGCGGCGAGTCAAACAAACACTCATGTCCTGCAAACCTTTAGCTGAGCCCTGCAGTCCAGCGGACCGTACGGCTGATTAATCTCGATAGGGAAACTGATGATCCATGTCAGCCAAACCGGGCGGGAGTCTAACAATTCCAGCGAGTCTTGATAACTTGCGACATTCTGCCGCAGTCAGTGGCTCTGGATCATTCTGCCCTTCAAGATCTTCCAGCCAGCCGCCTGGAACTCATCCGTTAACAGAATGAACGTTGGCCAGATCAATGGCTCATGTGTCGAGTCACAGCGAATCGATTGAGAAATCCATGAATCAGGAAAACAAGCGTCAGGGTCAGGACGACCGAGATCGATACCGAGGTAAACCGATAAAAGATATCGAACATGATGTCATGGGAGGGCGTCAGGTATTGGCCGAACAAAATGGCCAGAGTGGTGATGGCACCAAAGCCTATTCCCGGCAGCCCTTTTTCCATGGAATGCCAACGGGCGCAGACCATCAAGGCCACCCAGAACATCACGAGAACCAGGGGCAAAATGTCATGATGGTTGTAGAGCAGCAGCTGCATGATGAAGCCCACTGCGCAGCCCATGAGCGTGCCTATTGCACGAATCCGTCCGGCGAAATGCGCGCCTTTCCAGTGCATGGGAAACAGGATGAGGATGCTTGCCACTTGCGCCGACAATGAGTCTTGCAGATCCAGGCATTGAAAGGTGACAAACGACGCGGTAGCGACCGCTGCACCCAGCAGGGCTTCATGGCGCTGGCTGGGCAGGTCTTTTTCTGTCGGTTGCCTGGGGCTGTGAGGTGTTGCATCTGGAAACAGGTAGAACATCAGGCCGGCGATCGCCGCCGAAAGCCAGATCGCCGCGCCATTGCACCACAGCAGATCGATGACATCGGTTTGCGGATAGCTGGAAAAGTGCAGCAGGATCGAGAGGAACACCGCGCTCAGAGCGCTGAAGAAAAACAACGGCCCTTTCGCCATTAGCGCAAAGCGATAGAGAAACAGCAGGAACACGATGGGCACCGCCAACACCGGTCGATCACCGAACAGCCCATATAGCACCCCGACCTCCACGCTGACCACCACGCCCTGTGCCAAAAACTGGCGAACCAGATGGGCATTCAAGGTCGGGACCAGGCCAAGGAGCAACATCGGATAGACGCAAAAAAAAGCGCCATATTCCAGATTGAAAACCTTGCAGATAAACAACCCCAACGTGCCACCGCCAGCAATGCGCAGGCATTGGCGCAGGTCGTTTTCGCTCAGGCGATGGGGGCCCGACTCAGTAGACATAATGGATAATGCTGACAAGGCGGATTTGCAGCGCACCCATCAGGCGTGCCAGCACATTGTCACTGGAAAAGAGCTGCACGGTGGCCTTCGCGCCAGAGGGCAACGAGGGCGGAAGATCGGTATCGAACACCAGGTGAATGCGTTGGCGTTGCGCATCCCTGACCCATCGATCCGATTGCAGGGGCGCGGCCAGATCGCCGTTTGCGTCGATCTGTCCTTCTTTCACCCCCGACTCCAGGTGGCTGACTTTGGCCGCGAAGATTTCCCCTGGCCGGGCATCGAACACCACTGAAGCCGTTGTGCCTGGCAGCGCGTAGCGCAACGCCTTTTCCCTGAAGTCCGCCGTGACATCGGCATTGTCTTCCACCAGCGCCATGACGGATGCACCGGCCTGGAGGTACGCCCCGGGACTGAGCTGCAAATTGCCCACCACGCCGGCACGTTCAGCCCGGACTTCGCTGTAGTCCAGTTGCAGTCGGGCCTGCTCCAGCGTGTTATGCGCCTGACGGACGTGAACATTGTCGTCGCCGGGGCCACCTCGGCGTGCCTTGGTTTCATCAATGGTGCTGGACGCGGCCCTGACTTGCGCCTGGGCAATAACCAGGCTGGCGTTGATCTGGTCCCGCAGCTGTGTAGAAACGAAGTTTTTGTCATGCAAGGTTCGGATGCGACCCGCCTGAGCCGTCAACTCCTGAACCTTGGCCTTTGCGGCGGACAAGTCGGCCTGTGCTGCACCGAGGTTTGCATCGCGCTCCGAGTAATCCTGACGGGCGCGCTCGACCATCAACTGCGCTTCCTTGACCTTCAAAACAAAAGGGCGGGGATCCAGCCGAAACAGTAACTGTCCAGCCTCGACATGCTGATTATTGGCCACGTTCACTTCTATCACCTGGCCCGACACGCGAGGCGCGATACGCACAACGGAACGCGTCAATTGCGCCTGGGGAGTGAGCGGCATAAAGAGGTCTGCCGCCAGGAAATAGATGAACAGGGCGGTCAATATCAAAATGGCAAAACGGACGTGTCGGGCAAATCGTTGGTCAGGGGTCATGGCAACTTGCATAAAGCGTTCATGGGCAATCCGTTGATTGATTGTCGAGCGAGTCTTGTTTGATCGTCGTCTTGATTTAAGTGCACCCACCGGCCACGAGACCAACAAAGGCATGCAACGAGCAGGAGGAGGGCATGGCGACAGATGTTACCCAGTGCAGGCAAAACAGGAGTATGTAAAATCCTGATAGTCCCAATCCATGCAAGCAATAGTCTGGGTGGGCGGATGCATGGCGAACGCCGGGTTGGAAGGGTGACTGGAGTGCGGCTCTGTGTTCGGGATGGACGATTCAGAAAGCGGGTCTACGTCCAGGACCCGCTCCTTCTGCGCAAGGTTTCAGCCTTTCAGCATAGGCTGCCGCGGATGGGGACTTGGAAATGCCTGTTCGTAGGCACGGCATACGCGTAGCACCTGATCATCGGCAAAGCGCGCACCGACCACGTGCAAGCCGACAGGCAACCCGTCCTGCGCGAAGCCGCACGGCACTGACGCGGCCGGCTGCTGGGTCAGGTTGAAGGGGTAGCTGAAGGGCGTCCACTCCATCCATTCGCCCAGGCCAGAGTCCGGCGCAACGTTGTGTCCGGCAGCGAAGGCGGTGATCGGCAGCGTCGGTGACACCAGCAGGTCGTAGCGGCTATGGAACTCAGCCATATGCGCCACCAGCGCCGCGCGGGCCTCCAAAGCCAGGGTGTAGTCGTGGAGGCTGATGCGTTCACCTTGTTCGGCAATGCGCAGCAGGCCGGGGTCGAGTTGTGCGCGTTGTGCCTGGCTCAGTTGTCCGGCCAGTCGCGCGGCGCCGGCGAACCACAGGGTGTTGAACAACTCCAGCGGATTGCTGAAACCCGGGTCGACCTGCTCGACGTGCGCGCCCAATTGCGCCAGGCGTTCCACCGCCTGGGCCACCACCCGGGCCACCTGCGGATCGACCTTCACGTAACCGAAGTCCGGGCTGTAGGCAATGCGCAAGCCTTTGAGGTCATGGCTCTCGGACAGCCAGGGCGTGCTGCGTGGTGCTCCGGACAGGCCGTCCCGGCTATCCGGCCGAGCGACGGTTTGCAGCATCAGCACCGCATCGTCGACGGTGCGGGTCATCGGCCCCAGGTGCGAGAGCAAGGTCATGGCGCTGGCCGGCCACTGGGGGACGTAACCGAAGGTCGGCTTGAGCCCGAAGGTGCCGGTGAAGGCGCAGGGAATGCGGATCGAACCGCCGGCATCGCTGCCCTGGTGCAGCACCCCGAGGTTCAACGAAGCGGCAGCCGCCGCACCGCCGGAGGACCCGCCGGCCGTCATGCGCGTGTCCCAGGGGTTGCGGGTGATGCCGTACAGCGGGTTGTCGGTCACACCTTTCCAGCCGAATTCCGGGGTGGTGGTCTTTCCCAGCAGCACCGCGCCGGCGTTGCGCATAAATGCCGGGAAGGGCGCATCCACTTCCCAGGGGCCGGTGGCAGAAGTGGTTTTCGAACCCTTGCGCGTGGGCATGCCACGGGTCAGGGTCAGGTCCTTGATCGATGCCGGCACACCGTCCAGTGCGCCGCACGGCTGGCCCTTGAGCCAGCGCTGTTCAGAGGCCCGCGCCGCTTCCAGCGCGCCTTCCTGATCGACATGGCAATAGGCGTTGACGTGCGGATTGAAGCGCTCGATGCGCCCCAGGACATCCTCGGTCACCTCCACCGGCGACAGGCGCTTGTCGCGGTAATGGGCCAGTAGCTCGACGCCACTCATCTCGGCGATTTCGGTGGATTGCTTCATGCCGCCTGTCCTCCTTGGGCCGCGTTGACCATGGCCCGTAACAATACGGCGCAACCGTCGGCCAGGTCCTGGGGCGCGGCGTTTTCGATTTCGTTGTGGCTGATGCCACCCTCACAGGGCACGAAGATCATCCCGGCCGGGCCCAGCTCGGCGACGAAGATCGCGTCGTGTCCGGCGCCGCTGACAATGTCCATGTGGCTCAGGCCCAACTGTTCGGCACCCTGGCGCACGGCGGCGACACAGGCAGGGTCAAAGTCCAGCGGCGGGAAGTCGGCAGTAGGGGTCAGTTCGAAGCTCAAACCGTGCTGCAGGCAGGTGGCATCGATCACCTGGCACACCTCATCGACCATGGCTTGCAGCTTGTCGGCATGCAAGTGGCGCAGATCGATGGTCATGTGCACCTGACCGGGAATCACATTACGCGAGCCAGGGTGCAAGGTCAGGCAACCGACGGTGCCGCAGGCGTGAGGCTGTTGCGCATGGGCGATGCGGTTCACCGCGCCGACCACCTGCGCGGCGCCGACGAGGGCGTCCTTGCGCAGGTGCATCGGAGTCGGCCCGGCATGGGCTTCCACCCCGGTCAGGGTCAGGTCGAACCATTTCTGCCCGAGGCAGCCCATGACCACGCCGATGGTGGTCTCACGGTCTTCCAGTACCGGACCCTGTTCGATGTGTGCCTCGAAATAGGCACCCACCGGATGGCCGAGCACCGCCCGCGAACCGGCATAGCCGATGCGCTGCAACTCGCTGCCCACCGACAGTCCCTGTTCATCCTGCTTGCACAGGGTGTCCTCGAGATCGAACTTACCGGCGAATACCCCCGAGCCCATCATGCACGGCGGGAATCGTGAGCCTTCTTCGTTGGTCCAGACCACCACCTCGATCGGCGCCTCGGTCTGCACGCCGAGGTCGTTGAGGGTACGGATCACCTCCAGTCCGGCCATCACCCCGTAGCAACCGTCAAACTTGCCGCCGGTGGGCTGGGTGTCGATATGGCTACCGGTCATCACGGGGGCTCGCTCGGGATTGCGTCCGGCGCGGCGGGCGAAAATATTGCCGATGCCATCGATACTGACGGTGCAACCGGCCTCTTCGCACCAGCGCACGAACAGGTCACGGGCCTGCCGGTCTAGGTCAGTCAGGGCCAGGCGACAGACGCCGCCCTTGGCGGTGGCGCCCAGCTGCGCAAGGTCCATCAGCGATTGCCAGAGACGTTCGCGGTTGATCAGCGGGGCGCTGTTTTGCAACTCGGACGCATAAACTATCGGATTGTTCATTGCATCTCTCCGTCAGGCGCTCAGGGCCAGGTAGCGGTTCTTGATGGTCGGGTCGGCGCGGAAGTCAGCGGCGCTGCCTTCGTAAACCACACGGCCCTGTTCGAGGACGTAATGGCGGTCGGCGAGCTTGTCGCAGACCATCAGGTTCTGTTCCACCAGCAGCACCGGCAGGCCATCGTCCTTGATCTTGCGCAGGATTTTCACCAGCTCATCGACGATCACTGGCGCCAGGCCTTCGGTGGGTTCGTCGAGGATCAGCAGCTTCGGGTCATTGAGCAGGGCGCGGGCGATGGCCAGCATCTGCTGCTCGCCGCCGGACAGCGCGTGGCCGGCGTTTTTGCGCCGTTCCTTGAGGCGCGGGAACATGGCGTAGACATCCTCCAGCTGCCAGCGGCTGGTTTTGCGCTGGGCGATACGCAGATTTTCCTCGACGCTGAGTAAGCGGAAGATGCCTCGATGTTCCGGTACCAATGCCAGACCCTGGCGGGCGATCTCGAAGATCTTCTGGCCGACCAGCTCCTGACCATTGAAACGGATCTGCCCCTGACGCGGGCAGATGATCCCGAGGATGCTGCGCAGGGTCGTGGTCTTGCCGGCGCCGTTGCGTCCCAGCAGGGTCACCAGTTCACCGGCGTTGACCTGCAGCGAGACGCCTTCGAGGACGTGGCTCTTGTCGTAGTAGGAATGGATGTTCTCGACGGTCAGCATCAGGCGGCTTCTCCCAGATAGGCGATGCGTACGCGCTCGTCGGCACGGACGAATTCCGGTGTGCCTTCGACCAGGATCTGGCCGTGGCTCATGACGGTGATGCGTTGGCTGATCGACATGACAATGCTCATGTTGTGTTCGATCAGCAGCACGGTGTGATCGCGGCCCAGGTCGCTGATCAGTTGGGTCATGATCGGGATGTCGTCGATGCCCATGCCAGAGGTTGGCTCATCGAGCATCAGCAGCTTTGGCTTGGAACAGATCGACATCCCGACCTCCAGCACACGCTGCTGGCCGTGGGACAGTTCACCAGCGAGGGTGTCGGCGCGTGTCGTCAGCTGCAGGCGTTCGAGCACCTGATCGGCCATCTCCAGGTGTTCGCGGCGGCTGTCGACGTGACGCCAGAAGTTCAGCGCCGCCAGGCCATCGCGGCCCTGGGCGGCCAGGCGCAGGTTTTCCCGCACGCTGAGGTTCTGGAACAAACTGGTCAACTGGAACGAACGCGCCATGCCCAGACCGACGCGGCCGTGAGCCGGTTTCTTGATGATGTTTTTGCCGTTGAACAGGATGGTCCCGGCGGTGGCCTGGCGTTCACCGGTCAGGCAGTGGAACAGGCTGGTCTTGCCGGCACCGTTGGGGCCGATGATGGTGTGGATGGTGCCGGCCTCGACCTTCAGGTTGACGCCGTTGACCGCATGAAAGGCGCCGTAGGCCAGTTCAAGGTCGCGGGTTTCCAACAGGTACTGTGCAGGGGTGTTCATAAGAGTTTCTCCTCGGCCGGCACGGCCGTCTTGCGCTGACCCTTGAGGCGTTCGAACAGACTCGACAGCCCGCCCCACAACCCGCCGCGCATGAACACCACCACCAGGATCAGGATGATGCCCAGGAGCATCAGCCAGCGTGGCCAGAGATCGGAGAGGAATTCACCCAGCAGCACGATGGAGCCGGCGCCCAGCAACGAGCCGAACAGCGAACCGGTGCCGCCGACGATAGTCATGATCAGAATGTGTTCCGACATCGCCAGATCGATATTCGACAGCGGTACAAAATGCAGGAGCATGGCGTACAGCGCCCCGGCGATCCCGGTCACGGCGCCGGACAGCATGAACACCAGGATCTTGAAATGCCGGGTGTCGTAGCCGATGGCGGCGGCACGGGTTTCGTTCTCGCGGATCGCCATCAGCGTGCTGCCGAATGGCGAAGCAATCACCCGCCGGGCGCCGATGAAGATCAGCAGAAACAGCACCGCGACGAACCCGTAGAAGTAACGGGCGTCGCTCAGCGACAGCAGCACCGTGTCGCCGATGCGGATTTCCGGGCGCGGCACGCTGAGCAGGCCGTTGTCGCCGCCGGTCCAGTCGCTCAGGGTGTAGGCGATGAAGTAGGCCATCTGACTGAACGCCAGGGTCAGCATCACGAAATAGATGCCGGTGCGACGAATCGCCAGGGCACCTACCAGTAACGCCAGCACCGCGCCGGCCAGTGCGGCACCGAGCAGGGCGCTGATCAACCCCAGTTGCAGGTGAATCATCAACAACGCGGCGCAGTAGGCACCCGCACCGAAGAAGATGCCTTGGCCAAATGAAAGCAGCCCGGTGTATCCCAGCAGCAGGTTACAGGCCAGCGCCGCCAGGGCGAAGATCAGGATTTCCGTGGCCAGGGTCGCCGATGGCAGCACCAGCGGCAGACCGATCAGCACCGCAATCACCAACAGCAGCATGGAGCGCGACTGAGTCTTGGCAAAGGGCAGGGGATTTTTCTCGCTCATGCTCATGCTCTCCCGAAGAGGCCGTAGGGACGGACTAGAATCACCGCCGCCATGGCGCCGTAAATCATCAGGCTGGCGCCCTGGGGCCAGATAGTGGTCATCAGGCTTTGCACCACGCCGACCAACAAACCGCCGACCAGCGCACCGCTGAACGAGCCCATGCCGCCGATCACCACCACCACGAACGCGACCCCGAGGATCTCCGGGCCGACAAAGGGTTGGGCGCCGCGCAAGGGCGCAAACAGCACCCCGGCGACACCCGCCAGGGCGACGCCGAGGGCGAAGGTCATGGAGAACAGCCGGAAGATGTTGGTGCCCAGCAGCGATACCGTTTCAGTGCTTTCACTGCCGGCCCGCACCAACGCGCCGAAACGTGTGCACTCCAACAGCAGCCACAATGTCAGTCCGATCAATCCGGAAAAGACAATCAGGAACAAGCGGTAGTAGGGGTACACGAAGTCGCCGATGATCAACACGCCGCGCAGCAGTTCCGGCACCGCCACGCTTTTGCCCACCGGGCCCCAGATCAGCACGCTGGCTTCCTGGATAATCAGCGCGATGCCAAGGGTCACCAGAATCTGGAAAGTATGGGGTAGGTGGTAGATCCTCTGGATCAATAATCGCTCGATGGCCCAGGCCAGGACGGCCACCACCAGCGGCGCAAGCAGCAGTGCCAGCCAGAAGCTTCCACTCAGGCTGACGACGGTGTAGCAGATGTAAGCGCCGAGCACGAAAAACGCGCCGTGGGCGAAGTTGACGAAGTTCAACAGGCCGAAAATGATCGTCAAGCCGACGGCGATCAGGAAGTAGATCATCCCCAGGCCAAGGCCATTGAGGATCTGGAACAGGTAAAGATTGAGCATGCAGGTACCCTCTGCAGGAGGCCGGCCGACTAAGGCGTCACCCGGCCCGCTGCCTGTGGCAAGCGGTAGAAAGTTTCTCGAGTCAGCCCAGGACGCAGCCGGTCGCATCTGCCGGCGGGAACGAGCGGCCGGAGCTGACGATTTGCGCCAGGTCATCCTTGTCGCGCATCTCGGCAGCGGCCTTGCCCACTAACAGGTAGTAATCCTTGATCACCTGGTGATCGCCGGCGCGGATCGACTCCTGGCCAGTCGGGCCTTCATAGCTCAAGCCCTGCATGGCCTTGGCCACGGTAGGGCCGTCGAAGCTGCCGGTGGCGATGATGCTTTCAAGCATGATCCTGGTGCCGATGTAATCGGCCGCCAGAGGGTAGGTGGGATTGATGCCGTATCTGGCCTGGGTGATCTTTACCAGCTCGCGGTTGAGCGGGGTATCGACCTGGTGCCAGTACTGGGCGCCGAGGTAGACGCCTTCGAGTACGTCGCTGCCCAGCTCCTGGAACTGGTCGAGTCCGGCGGACCACACCAGCAGCACTTTCATGCGTTCCTTGATGCCGAAGTTCACTGCCTGGCGCAAGGCATTGGAGGACTGGCTGCCGAAGTTGAGCAGCACCAGCACGTCAGGCCGGGCGGCGATGGCGTTGGTCAGGTAACCGGAAAATTCCTGCTCCTGCAAAGAGTGATAGCTATTGCCGATGTGCTCGATGCCATGCTCGGCGCACACCTGTTTCGCACCGGCAAGCAGCGCTTCGCCGAATACGTATTGTGGGGTGATGGTGTACCAGCGCTTGGCGTTGGGCAGCAGCTTGATCAGCGGCACCATGGTTTCGCGAATGGCACCATAGGTCGGCACCGACCAGCGAAAGGTCGAGGCGTTGCAGTCCTTGCCGGTGACCTCATCAGCCCCCACCGGCGTCATGAACACACCGCCAACCTTGCCCACTTCCTTGGCCACCGCCAGTGCCGAAGACGATAGGGTACAACCCTGGAAAAAACGCGCGCCATCCTGGGCAATCGCCTCCTGGACTTTGCGCACTGCCTTGCCGGCGTTGCCTTCAGTGTCGATTACCTTGTAGTTCAGCGGCCGGCCGAGCAACGTCGGGTGTTGCTCCACCGCCAGGCGCGAGCCCATGTCGGCGAACTTGCCGTAACTGGCGAAAGCGCCGGACATCGATTTAAGCCCATAAAACGTAAAGGGCTCGGCGGCAAACGCATGACGTACACCCAGCGGAAGGCTGAGGGCTCCGGCAACGGTCAGACTGGCTTTCAACAACGTACGACGCTGCATGGGGTAACTCCCTGGATTAATTATTGGCAGGAGTGGCAATGGCAAAACGGCGCATCACGGCCTGTGGGCAGGCCTTTTATTGGAGGTCGCAGCGGACTTCAGTGGGTGTGATCGAACTCCAGTAAAAAGTGGCGGGTGACTTCACCTTCGAGGGCACTCATGTGGTGCTCGGCATCGCACATGTGTTCATGCATCAGTTTGCGCACGCTGTTTTCGTCCTCGGCTTGCAAGGCGTTCAGCAGGCGCTTGTGGTAGTCGAGGTTGGCGGCGTCGAACTGCTTGCGTTTGGGTTTGTAGGCTTTCTTCAACACCACCAGATCGCGCAGCAGGTCATTGAGAAATTGCGCCATGAACGCCAGCAGCGGGTTGGGACAGGCACGGGCCAGCAGGTTGTGGAACTCCAATTCCGCCAGGCGCTGTTCGCGCTGGCCGGCTTCGCTGTCTTCCGGCGCACTGCAGAAATCGACGTTGTCCTGCAGGGCTTTGAAGTCAGCCGCGCTGAGGCGGCCAATCACCGACACCGCCAGTTCCACTTCGATGACCTTGCGCAGCTGGTACACCTGCTCGCCGTCCAGGTGTTGGAAATGCAGGTAGTTGCGCAAGGCGCGGCTGGCCGGTTCGGTGCCGGCTTCATTCAGGTACGCGCCACCGCTGGGACCGGTGCGGGTGTTGACCAGACCTTCGACCTCAAGGGCCTTGAGCGCTTCACGCGCCGAGCCCTTGGAGCACTGGAAACTTTCCATCAGCTCGCGCTCGGTGGGCAAACGGTCGCCAGGGCGCAGCGCGTCAGTGACGATGGAGCGCTTGACCGACTCGACAATCACATCGGACAGCTTCTGGCGTTTGCGGCGGATCGGGCGACTGAGCATGTTTTTTGATTTATCCTATTAATGCGGATAAATAGCACTTAATAGGACGTGGAGGAGGGCGTCAATCGTCTGTGGGATGAGGTGTCGCTTTCGGTGTGTAAGGGTCGTAATTGGATAAAAGAGGTTCTGGACGTCAACGATAATGCGTGTTCCCTGAATTAACGCGTCGCCCTTGAGGCCTTCGCGAGCAAGCTTGCTCCTACAAAAGCACGGCGCTGCTCGGTATCACGACGGGACCAAGCCGATCAACGAGTTGGACCCGCCAGAACAGCGGGTCCGACAGGCCATCAGAGCTTCGGCAACTGCCCGATCCGCCCCAGCATCTCGGTCACGATCTGCAGGTCCAGCAGGAACTGGTCGACGGTCTTGAACTCGTTGTCGGTGTGGCCGGTGTACTTGAGCTCGGGCCTGGCCAGGCCGAACTGCACGCCATTGGGCAGTTCATGGACCGAGGTGGCGCCGGCCGAGGTGCCGTACTTGTGTTCCATGCCAAGGTTTTCACTGGCCACGGCCAGCAGCGCCTTGACCCATTCACCCTCGGGGTTGCGGTACATAGGCTCGGCGATCGAGTAGTCGAAGGTCGGCGCAATGTGGGTGTTCTTGCTCCAGGCGCCAAGCTTGCCGGCGATTTCGCTCTTGAGCGTTTCCGGCGACTTGCCCTTCGGCACTCGCAGGTTGACCGCGAGCTTGAAGGCTTTTTCGTCCATCCCGACATAGGTCAGGGAGGCGGTCAGCGGCCCCATGAAGGCATCGGAAAAGCCCACGCCCAGTTTGCCACCCAGATAGTCCAGACCCCAGTTGTCGGCGGCGTAACGGGCTGCGTCGGTGATGTGGTTGTGCTTGAGCGCGACTTTGCCCTCGAGGCTGTTGATGAAGTCCAGCATCCTGGCCACCGGGTTGACGCCGGATTCGGGCTCGGAGGAGTGGGCGGAAACGCCGGTGACCGTCAGCTGGACGTCCTTGCCAACGACCTTGGCGGTCACCTCGAAGTTGCCGCCATTGCGCTTGGCATAATCGGCACCGGCCTTCTGCAGGCTGGCGGCCAGTTCGGCGGGTTGGTCGGTCACCAGGGTGGCAACCGAGGTCGACGGAATCTGGTTGGTGGCCAGCCCGCCGGTCATTGAGGTGATTTCGGCACCTTTGCCTTCTGCGGCACGCCGGGTGAAGCTGGCCATGACGGTGCCATAACCTTTCTCGGCGATCACCACCGGATAACTGCCATCGAGTGCCAGGTTGTAGTTGGGCGTCGGGTTACGTTCGAAGTAGTAGGGGATGGCGTCGCCGGTGGTTTCCTCGGTGGTGTCCACCAGCAGCTTGAAATTCCTCGCCAGAGGCAGCTTCTCTTCCTTGATCACCTTCATGGCGTAGAGCGCCACCACGATGCCGTTCTTGTCATCCTCGGTGCCCCGACCGTACAGGCGGTCGCCGATCAGGGTGACCTTGAACGGATCGAGGCGGGTGCCGTCTTTCAGGACCCAGTTTTCCGGGGTCACGGGCACCACATCGGCATGCGCGTGGATGCCCACGACTTCGTCGCCACTGCCTTCCAGGGAGATTTCATAGACGCGGTTGTCGATGTTGCGAAAGTTCAGGTTGAACGCCTGGGCCAGGCCCTTGAGCTTGTCGGCGATCTTGATGAACTCGGGGTTGTCGTGCTGGGCAACGCCGTCCACGCGAAAGGTCGGGATGGCCACCAGCTCGCGCAGGGTCTCGTTGGCCGCGTTACCGTATTTCACCCGTGCATAAAGGCCCAGCAGGCGATGAATATCGTTCTGCTGTTCAGGGGTAAGGGTCTTGTTGTCGAGGAAGGTACTGATGGCTGCGCCGAGGTCGTCGGTTTTGGCAAGATCGCTCTTGGCCAGGCCTCCCAGGAACTGCCTGAAATCCGTGACCGAAGCGTCACTGAAGGTCTTGAGGATGGTCGCGCTCTGTTGCGGGGTGATATTGGCGTACGCTGGCGTGGTGAACGACGCAAGGCTGGCCAGTATCAGGGTGGTGGCGGCCAGGTGCTTGAGTGATAAATCCATGGCTGGGCATTCCTTTGCAGGCTGTTGGTGGGAAATGTTGGATCGATGTAACAGAACATTTCCAAAAATAACACCATTCGTCAGCTTGAGGGGCACCAGGCGCTGCATTTTCGATTCCACCGACCGGGTAGACGCCACTCGACAATCAGCAAACCAAGCATTCTGCTCTTTCGATATGTAATAAGTGAAGGCACAATGCGCATCCTTTTTTGGCTGGCCTTGCCGGAGGCGCCTCGAAATGATCAAAACGCCGTATTACCTCATCGATAAACAGAAACTGCTGGCAAACATGCAGAAGATCGCCTATGTGCGCGAACAGTCCGGGGCCAAGGCCCTGCTGGCACTCAAGTGCTTCGCCACCTGGTCGGTGTTCGACCTGATGCAGCAGTACATGGACGGCACCACCTCGTCGTCGCTCTACGAACTCAAGCTCGGTCGCCAGAAGTTCGCTGGCGAGACCCACGCCTACAGCGTGGCCTGGGCCGATGACGAGATCGAGGAGATGCTCGCCAACTGCGACAAGATCATCTTCAACTCCATCGGCCAGCTGCAGCGCTACACCGAAGCGTCGGCGGGCAAGGTTCGCGGTCTGCGGGTCAATCCGCAGGTGAGCAGTTCGGATTACCTGCTGGCCGATCCGGCGCGTCCGTTCAGTCGCCTGGGCGAGTGGGACCCGGTGAAGATCGAGCAGGTCATCGAGCAGATCTCCGGCTTCATGTTCCACAACAACTGCGAGAACGGCGACTTCGGCCTGTTCGACCAGATGCTGTGCACCATCGAAGAGCGATTCGGGCATCTGTTGCACAAGGTCGAGTGGGTCAGCCTCGGTGGCGGCATTCACTTCACCGGTGAAGGCTATGCGCTGGACGAGTTCTGCGCGCGCCTCAAGGCCTTCTCGCAGAAATACGGCGTGCAGGTCTACCTGGAGCCGGGCGAAGCCGCCATCACCCAGAGCGCGTCGCTGGAAGTCACCGTGCTCGACACCCTCTACAACGGCAAGCACCTGGCGGTCGTGGACAGCTCCATCGAAGCGCACATGCTCGACCTGCTGATCTATCGCCTCAATGCCAAGCTGGCCCCGAGCGCAGGCGACCACACCTACATGGTGTGCGGCAAATCCTGCCTGGCCGGCGACATTTTCGGCGAGTACCAATTTGATCGTCCGCTGGCAATCGGCGATCGGCTGTCGTTCATCGACGCCGCGGGTTACACCATGGTCAAGAAGAACTGGTTCAACGGCCTGAAAATGCCGTCCATCGTAGTGAAACAACTTGATGGTAGTGTCGAGGTGGTTCGCGAATTTGGTTACAACGACTACATGTCCAGCCTTTCGTAAGCTGGCGCAGAGGAGAGTTAGATAAATTGAAGAAGAACGTACTTATCATTGGTGCAGGAGGTGTCGCCAAGGTGGTGGCCCACAAGTGCGCGCAGCACAACGATGAACTCGGTCGTATTGCTATCGCGTCGCGCAACATCTCCAAATGCCAGGCCATCATCGACAGCGTCAAGGCCAAGGGCAGCCTCAAAGAGCCCGCTGAAATCACGGCCTTTGCGCTGGACGCCATGGATGTCGAAGCGACCAAGGCGCTGATCCGCGAAACCGGTTCGCAGATCGTCATCAACGTCGGCTCCAGCTTCCTCAACATGTCGGTGCTGCGTGCGTGCATCGATACCGGCGTGGCTTACCTGGACACCGCGATCCACGAAGAGCCGGGCAAGATCTGCGAGACACCGCCCTGGTACGGCAACTACGAGTGGAACCATCTGGCGGAGTGCAAAGAGAAGAACATCACCGCCATCCTCGGCGTGGGCTTCGACCCGGGTGTGGTCAACGCCTATGCGGCGCTGGCGCAACAACAGTATTTCGACCGCATTGATTCGATCGACATTCTCGACGTCAATGCCGGTTCCCATGGCAAATATTTCGCCACCAATTTCGACCCGGAAATCAACTTCCGCGAGTTCACCGGACAGGTGTGGAGCTGGCAGGACAGCCAGTGGACCAGCAACACCATGTTCGAAGTCAAGCGTACCGACGACCTGCCGGTGGTAGGGGCGCAGAACCTGTACCTGACCGGCCACGATGAAGTGCACTCGCTGTCGAAGAACCTCGACGTGCCCAACGTGCGATTCTGGATGAGCTTCGGCGAGCACTACATCAACGTGTTCACCGTGCTCAGGAACCTCGGCCTGCTCTCCGAGCAACCGGTCAAGACTGCCGAAGGCCTGGAAGTGGTGCCGCTGAAAGTGGTCAAGGCCGTGCTGCCCGATCCGAGCTCGCTGGCACCCGGCTACACCGGCAAGACCTGCATCGGCGATTTGGTCAAGGGCACCAAGGATGGCCAGCCGCGCGAGGTGTTCATCTACAACGTGGCCGACCATGAAGACGCCTTCGCGGAAACCGACAGCCAGGGCATTTCCTATACCGCTGGCGTGCCGCCGGTGGCAGCCGCCCTGCTGGTCGCCCGTGGCGAGTGGGACGTACAGCGTATGGTCAACGTCGAAGAGCTGCCGGCCGAGCCGTTCCTCAAGGCGCTGGATGTGATGGGCCTGCCGACCCGCATCAAGGACGAGCATGGCGATCGTCCGCTGGAGCTGTAACGCCTGACACTCCCTCCCGATACAAGGTGCGCCAGGGCAGGCGCATCTTGCTATTCACTTTGGCATCCCTTGCGAGAATCTCTGATCTGCTGACACCGTTCCGGGGCTGTTGGCGGCACGCGTTTGCGCTGTGCGATATAGAAAGTGAAGGGCTCCCGGAAGTTTGTAATCGCAGGGCATACCGCCGACGACTGGCGGCAATTTTTCGTATTGATCGCTGTTCAATACCGCCTGTCGCGACTCAAAAATCTTTTTCAAATTTTCAATCGGGCAATCGCTTCAGATAACTGTGGGCGGCGCATTCGGTCGACACCGGATGAGTAGCGACGCCTTTAGACCTGAGGAGATTCGTCATGTTTCTACATAACAAACGACTTCAATACACCGTGCGCGTGGCCCAACCCAATCCTGGGTTGGCCAACCTGTTACTCGAGCAATTCGGCGGGGCACAAGGCGAGTTGGCAGCGGCGTCCAGATACTTCACCCAGGCACTGGCCGAAGATGATCCGGGAAGAAAGGATCTGCTGATGGACATCGCCACCGAAGAACTCAGTCACCTGGAGATCGTCGGCTCGATTATCGTCATGCTCAACAAAGGCGCCAAAGGCCGGATGGCCGAAGGCGTGGAGGAGGAGGGCGAGCTGTATCGTGCGATCAACGGTGCCGGCAACGACTCGCACATCACCAGCCTGTTGTACGGGGCCGGTGCGCCCCTCACCAACTCCGCCGGCGTGCCATGGTCGGCCGCCTATGTCGACACCATCGGCGAGCCCACCGCGGATATGCGCTCCAACATCGCGGCCGAAGCGCGGGCGAAAATCGTCTACGAACGCTTGATGAATATCACCGATGATCCCGGCGTCAAGGAAGCCCTGGGGTTTCTCATGACGCGCGAGATCGCCCACCAGCTGTCCTTTGAAAAGGCCTTGCACTCGATCCAGCCGAACTTCCCGCAAGGCAAGCTGCCCGGCATGCCCGAGTTCACGAACGTCTACTTCAATCTGTCCCAGGGCGAAGAAAGCACCCGCGGGCCGTGGAACCAGGGCGACGATTGGGAATACGTGGAAGAACCGATGCCAGCCGTCGACGGTGGCGATGGCACCGCCAGTGTCGAGCTGAGCGCCGAGGACGACGCGCTGCTGATGGACATGAAAGCCCGCACCATGTCCGACCCCGACAGCGATCCGCTGACGGGTGCGGACCTGGGCGCGGGTGTCCAGTTGAAGCAGCAAGCATGACGCTGTTCACCGCACGCTGTTGAGGCGTGCGGTGACTTTCTGTTACTAAGTGACTATGGGGTGAATGACATGGCTTCGAATTTCAATAGGGCATCCGGGGACAGCTCCCTGGACCTGTCCGGTTTGTTCAGCGCCACGGCGAAGGCATTCGAACGCGACGCACAGCGCATATCAAGGCAGTTGCTACCGATGACTTCAGGGGCAGGCCGCAAGCGGTCGAACAGTCGATAGGAGGTTGTATGGCAGATCCAGCGTCGTCCGGTGCCAATGCATCGCGCACATGGTTTGAGCAGATTCGCAGTGGAAATTGGCAGAGCGCCTGTTTCTGGTTGATCCTGGCCATCGTCACAGGCCTGTTGCTGTTCAGCGGCTATAGCGCGCTGACCGGCGCAAACACCGAGGTCCTGCGCTTTGCGATGCTGGGCGGCACTGCCGGTTTCGCGGCGACCGCCCTGGGCGCCGCGCTGGCGCTGGTGTTGCGTGAAGTGGCTGTGCGTACCCAGGACATGATGCTCGGCTTTGCCGCCGGGATGATGCTGGCGGCCAGTTCCTTCTCGCTGATTCTCCCCGGCATTGCCGCTGCACAGTCCATCACTGACAACCAGATGGTCGCTGCCGCTGTCGTCGTGTTCGGGATGGCACTGGGCGTGGCGCTGATGGTCGGCCTGGATCGCTTTGTGCCCCATGAACACCAGAAGAGCGGAAGGCGAGGGCCCGAGGTTGAACGGATCAACCGGGTCTGGCTGTTTGTCCTGGCCATTACCCTGCACAACCTGCCCGAGGGCATGGCCATCGGCGTCAGCTTCGCCGATGGCGACATGACCGTGGGCCTGCCCCTGACGACGGCAATCGCAATACAGGACATCCCCGAAGGCCTTGCCATCGCGCTTGCGCTGCGGGTGACCGGGATATCGGCGCTGCGGGCCGCCCTGGTGGCCGTCGGTTCCGGCCTGATGGAACCCTTGGGCGCGGTGATCGGACTTGGGGTTTCTTCCGGGTTTGCCTTGGGCTATCCGATTGCCCTGGGGCTGGCGGCTGGCGCGATGATCTTCGTGGTCTCCCATGAAGTGATTCCCGAGACGCATCGCAACGGGCATGAAACGCCTGCCACGCTGGGGTTGATGATGGGGTTTGGGGTCATGATGTTTTTGGATACTGCCTTGGGTTAGTCGATCCGCCATTGCATGCACGGGGGACCATCCCCAGCAGTGGCAATCCGAAAAGGGTCAACGCGACTCCCACCATGGCACTGCTGCCCAACGGATCGCCGAACTGCAGCCATGCCCAGATCATGGTCACCGGCGGTGTCAGGAACAGGGCGCCACTGATGCGCTGAATGCTGAAACGCTGCAGGCACAGCCAGTAAAATCCGTAGCCACCCAGCGTTGCAAAGACCACCAGCCATACCACGCCCCCGGCAAAGCCGGCACTGGCGGGTGGCCTTATTTCACCTTCCAGCGCCGCCAGCCCGGCAAACACCGGGACCACGGCACAGACCTGGATGAACAGCGCCGTCAGGCCGGACATCGAGGCCCCGGGCCGTGCTTTCTGGAACAACGTAGCCGCCGCCAGGGACAGGACTGCCAGCAGTGGCAAGCCATAAACCCGCAGATCAGTGGCACCCCATTCGACGCTGGCCGCGCTGGCCACCAGCATGCCGGTCAGACACAGCGCCAGCCCCAACCACTGCCAGCCGCGCGTGCGCTGCCCGGGCACGCTGCCGGCCAACACCACGATCGACAGTGGCAACAGATTGGCGATAAGCGAGGCAGTGCCTGGCGCCACTCCCAGCTGAATGGAGGCGGCGATCGGTCCGATATAGCCGCCAATTGCGAACAGCCCCAACAGCCCCTGATGCAACAGATCGCGGCCGCGCAAGGCGCGCAATCCCTTCCAGGCGAAGGGCAGCAACACGACTGCCGCCAGGATGAAGCGCCATAGGGTAGCCAGGTAAACGCTGCCCTGATCGGCCACATACCGGTAGCCGATAAAACCGGAACTCCAGCTGACGACCATGGCCAACAACAGCAAGCCGCTGGTCAACAGCGATAAGCGGGGGTGTTTGACGTTCATCGAATCGCACCTGACAGTGGGCTCAGTTCGATGGTATGAATGAAGCGCTGATGCAATCAAACGATACGATCAGCACCACTGGTGCAGGATTTCTGAATCATGTCCGAGACGATTGATATTGAGCTGCTGCGCACCTTTCATGCGATCGTGCGCTTTGGGCAATTCCTGGCGGCCTCGAGCTTTTTGAACAAAAGCCCGTCGGCGGTCAGTCTGCATGTGCGGCGCCTGGAGGCCCTGGCCGGGGGACGTTTGCTGGAGCGGGATAACCAGACCGTCAACCTGACGCCGCTGGGCCGTCGCTTCGCCCTGCAAAGCGCCGAGCTGCTGTTGCTTCACGACCGAATGCTCGCCAGCTTTGCCGCACCGGTCGCCAGTGGCCGCGTCAGGCTGGGCATTTCCGAGGAGTACGCCGGGGCGGTACTGGGGTGTACGCTGCCTCATCTCACGGCGGATTTTCCCTACATTGAACTGGAGGTCGAAACCGGCTCCAGTGGGCGCTTGAACGCTCGCCTGCAGCGGGGGCAACTGGACATGGCGCTGCTGGTGGAGCCGGTTGAGGTGATTGCGCCCGATGCGCGCTGCATCAAGACCTTGGGCGTCACCCAACCCGTTTGGGTGGCCGCCCACGACTACCGGCTGGATCTCGCCAAACCGGTGCCTTTGGCTTTGCATGGCAAGGGCTGCCCCTACCGAAGTGTGGCGGTCGACGCGCTGACCCGACTGGGCCGGCGCTGGCGGGTGGTTATTATGAGCGCCGGGGTAACCGCACTGGAAACCGCCATCGAGGCTGGATTGGCCGTCGGCATCGTCGACCGCGCCCAAGTACGACCAGGCATGCGCGTGTTGACCACGGCAGACGGGTTGCCTGAACTGCCGGTGCATGAACTGCGCCTGATGCTGGCCCCGGGGGAGCTGAGTGAAGCGGGTGGGGTGTTGGTGGGGTTGATCGGGCACGGTTTCCAGCTCTGATGCGCTGTAAGCGCATCCCAAACATCCGATTTCGCCATGGAATCCCTGCGGGAGCGAGCCTGCTCGCGAAAGCGGTGTGACGGGCGAAAAAATTGCATTGCAAGCGTGCGACGTCTCCTCGTCCATGTCATGACTATTCTTTTACTGGATCAACTATCCAAACAGGATCCGTCGTTGTCGCGGTAGAGCAAGTCTGAAGCGTCGTCCGAGTGAGCCCATCGCGCCACCTTTGAAGCGTTACCCGACATTCGCAGGAGATGCCCATGAATCCGTCCGATCTTCACGCCCAATTGCCGGGCCAGACAACCGAAGACGCTCAAGAAATCGCTGAATGGCGTGACGCTTTGCAATCTGTCATCGCCCATGGCGGCAAGGCACAGGCAAAGCAAATCCTGGACATGCTGGTGACCGTGGCAAGCGGTTCGGACCTCGGCTGGCGGCCCCGCCATGGCACTGCTTACATCAACACCATCAGCGTTGAGCAGCAACCAGTGTTCCCCGGAGACCTGGCGATCGAAGAGCGTCTGGCATCGATCATGCGCTGGAACGCCCTGGCGATGGTAGCCAGGGCCAATCACGCCTATGGCGAATTGGGCGGACACATCGCCAGTTACGCGAGCGCCGCGGACCTGTTTGAAGTGGGCTTCAATCACTTCTTCAAGGCGCGCACCGACACCTCTGGCGGTGATCTGGTGTTCTACCAGCCGCACTCGGCGCCAGGCGTCTATGCCCGGGCCTTTCTCGAAGGACGCCTGGAAGAAAAGGATCTGCAGCACTATCGGCAAGAGATTGGTGCGCGCGCCAATGGCGCCCGGGAGTTGTCGAGTTATCCGCACCCCTGGTTGATGCCGGACTTCTGGCAGTTCCCGACCGGCTCCATGGGGATTGGTCCGATCAGTTCGATTTACCAGGCTCGCTTTATGCGCTATCTGGAGCACCGCGGCCTGCAAGACACCTCCGGGCGCACCGTCTGGGGCGTGTTTGGCGACGGTGAAATGGATGAGCCGGAAAGCATGTCGGCACTGACCCTGGCGGCGCGTGAAGGGTTGGATAATCTGGTCTGGGTGATCAACTGCAACCTTCAGCGCCTGGACGGTCCGGTCCGGGGCAACGGGCGCATCATCGATGAGCTGGAGGCGCTGTTCGGCGGTGCGGGCTGGAATGTTATCAAACTGGTCTGGGGCTCCGACTGGGACGGACTGTTTGCCCGGGATAAAGACGGCGCGTTGGTCCAGGCCTTGTCCAGCACTGTCGATGGCCAGTTTCAAACATTCGCGGCCAAGGATGGGCGCTTTAATCGCGATTATTTCTTCGGCCAGAACGAGGCGTTGGCGCAGTTGGCCCAAGGCCTGACCGACGAGCAGATCGACCACCTCAAGCGCGGTGGGCACGACATGGTCAAGATCTTTGCCGCGTATCAAAGCGCAATGCTTGAGGGCAAGAAGCCCACGGTGATCCTGGCGCAGACCAAGAAAGGCTTCGGCATGGGGGAGGCCGGGCAGGGCAGGATGACCGTCCACCAGCAGAAGAAACTCGATAACGAGGCATTGCTCGCGTTCCGCAACCGTTTCAACCTACCGTTGACCGATGAGCAGGCGATCTCGCTGAGTTTTTTCAAGCCCGAGCAAGACAGTTCCGAAATGCGCTACCTGCATGAACGCCGCCGTGCACTGGGCGGGTACATGCCTTCGCGGCCTGCCACCTCAGCGTCATTGACTGTGCCCGATGTACACAGCTACGCCGGGTTTGCCATCGCCGCCGAAGGTAAGGAAATGTCCACCACCATGGCCTTCGTGCGGATGCTCAGCGGTTTGCTGCGGGACAAGCGACTGGGGCCGCGAATCGTGCCAATTGTGGCGGATGAGGCGCGCACTTTCGGCATGGCCAGCCTGTTCAAGCAGATCGGTATCTATTCCAGCGTGGGGCAGGGCTATGAACCGGAGGACATCGGTTCGATCCTCAGTTATCGGGAAGCCCTGGACGGGCAGATTCTCGAAGAAGGCATCAGCGAGGCCGGTGCCATCAGTTCCTGGGTGGCCGCCGCGACCAGCTATTCGGTGCATGGCCTGCCGATGCTGCCGCTTTACATCTACTACTCGATGTTCGGTTTCCAGCGCATTGGCGATCTGATCTGGGCGGCGGCGGACCAAAGAGCCCGCGGGTTTCTGCTTGGCGCCACTGCGGGACGCACGACGCTGGGTGGCGAAGGGCTGCAGCACCAGGACGGCAACAGCCACCTGTTGGCGTCGATGGTGCCCAACTGCCGCGCCTACGATCCGGCGTTCGCCGGTGAGTTCGCGGTGATCCTGGATCACGGCATGCGTCAGATGCTGCAACGTCAGGTGGACGAGTTTTATTACGTCACCCTGATGAACGAAAACTACCCGCAGCCCAACCTGCCCGAAGGCGTCGAACAGGCGATCATAAAGGGCATGTATCTGTTCGTCCGGCATGAAGTCGAGGATGCCTGTGGCACAGTCCAACTGTTGGGTTCCGGCGCCATCCTGCGCGAAGTGATTGCCGCCGCGCAGTTGTTGGCCAGCGATTGGGGCGTTGCCAGCCAGGTCTGGAGCGTTACCAGCTTCACCGAGTTGGCCCGTGATGCCCGTGAAGTGGAACGTTGGAATCGCCTGCATCCCGGACAACCTGCGCGATGCAGTCATGTTCAGGAATGCCTCGACGACTCGGCGCCGGTCATCGCCTGTACCGATTACGTGCGCGCCTTGCCCCAGCTGGTCTCAAGCTATCTCGAGGCTCGTTACACCGTTCTCGGCACCGACGGATTTGGCCGCAGCGATACCCGCAGTCAGCTGCGCAAGTTCTTCGAAGTGGACCGCTACCAGATCGTCTTGAGTGCACTGACTTCACTGGTATACGAGGGGCGTCTCGACGCCAGCGTCTGTGCCGAAGCCATTGAACGCTATGCCATTGACGTTGACGCAGTGGCCCCTTGGGACGCTTGACACCGGGCTGCTGACAAAGTCTACATGTCAGGAAACGGTTATGAAGAATGGTCTTGTGCAAGGTACTTAGGCGGTAGTTGGCCAAGTGGCCGACCGTCACATCTGGAGGCAGTTTGACAGGTATTTAGCGGCGGCGATTTTGGGCTTAATAAGTCCCTCAAGTGGGGGATGCCCCGAAATCAAGCAAGGAAGAAATATGAACGTTAACCAAGAACACATCTGCCGCAGGGATTCCCTGTTCGGGACGCAAGGCCAGGTCGAGATCCAGTTTCCCGGAATCGAGGCGAGTGGTGCCTATGCATTGGTCTCACCCTGCGAAGACCAACTGATTGTCGCTGCGCGTATCGGCGTGGCAGGGCGTCATCAGGTGGCGTTGGCCGGGCTTTCAGCTGATGGTGTGCTTGACCGCGACTATGGCGACGGTGGTTTCGTCATGGCGCCACTGGGTGCGGGCCATGCGGCGGTGCCGGTTGCCCTGATCGCCCTTCGCGGGTCCGGAGCCTGCGTGCTGTTGGCCGAGGATCGCAGCGCAGACGTCAGCTGTCCGGTGCTTACCCGTATCGGTCGGGACGGTCACATCGATCATGACTTCGGTGAGGGGGGCAAGGCCGTCATTCGCTTACCGGGCGCCTCGGGAAATGATGAGCCTTACGGCGTGATCGAATTACCGGACGGCAAGCTGATGATCGCGGCGACCCGATTCGACGAAAACGGCGACCCCAGCGGGCTGTTGATCCGTTTGCATGCCGACGGCGAGCTGGACACCAGTTTCCAGGGGTGCGGCTATCGTCTGTTGACCCTGGCGGGCGAGCCGCAGATCTGGATCGAAGGTTTGATGCTGCAGGCCGACGGCAAGCTGGTGGTGTGGGGCGCGACCGATGATGATGGTCTGTTCGCACGTCTGCATGAGGATGGCTGTCTGGACGACCGATTCGGTACCGGCGGTTTTGTCCTTGTCGGCGGGGAGGATGCCGGCAGCCAGTGGCGTGGCCTGGAGTTGTACCACGTCATCGAAACCGCCACGGGCAGCCTGCTCGGTTTCGGCGCTACCAATGACCGGCCTTATCAAAGCGTGGTGATCGGCCTGACCGGGCGCGGCTGCCCGGACCCGTCATTCAATGAAGGGCGCGCCTTGTTCGTTCCTGCGAGCAGTCATGGCAGCCGCTGGATCTGGGGTGACGTGCAGGACGACGGTACTATCGCCGCCAGTGGCCTGACCGGGGTGCCTTATGCCGGGGATGAAACCCGTTTTCTGGTGGGGCGCTTCCTGCCCGAAGGCAAGCTCGATCCTGCGTTCGGTTGCGGTACCGGCCTCAAGATGACCAATGTAGATGAAGGGCCGGACATTACCCGCTGTTCGGTCCTGCAATCAGGCCGCCGGCTGGTACTGGGCGGGACTTCGGACAACCCGGGTCCAGTGGAAAAAACCTACCTGGTACGCTACTTCATTTGATCCTTTCGGCGCGGCTGTCTGATTGAGCCGCGCCACCCTTCCTGTCTTGCGTCCGCTTGGCCTAGGGTGCCCGGTGTTTTGCGGCATCATCGCAGTGTCTGACCCGGATTCACCCGGTCGATGCAACGAATCCCACACCTGGGCCTCATATGAAGACGAGCGGAGCCATTGATACCGATGCAATGGCCGATTGCGGTTCCACCCCGACAATAGGTAATTGTGTATATGACGGCTGCTGAAAAGAACCAAGTGACCTGGTTGGTCGAGCAATCCATGCTGCATGTCGCCAGGCAGCGGGCCAAGCTGTATTCCGGGCAAGGCCGGATGTGGCAACAGCCTTTTGCCCATACCCGGCCCCGTGATGCTTCTGCCCTGGCGTCGGTGTGGTTCACCGCGTACCCGGCGTCGATCATCACCCGGGAAAACGGCACGGTGCTCGAAGCGCTGGGCGATGAAACCCTGTGGCACACACTGTCGAAAATCGGTATCCAGGGGATTCACAATGGCCCGCTTAAGCGCTCCGGCGGCCTCAAGGGCGGCGAATTCACCCCGACCATCGACGGCAATTTTGACCGGATTAGCTTCGATATCGACCCGCAACTGGGTACCGACGCCCAGCTCCACGCGCTGACCCGCATGGCGGCCGCCCACAATGCGGTCATCATCGATGACGTTATCCCTTCGCACACCGGCAAAGGCGCGGATTTCCGCCTGGCCGAAATGGCGTATGAGGACTATCCGGGGCTCTACCACATGGTGGAGATCCGCGAAGAGGACTGGCCGCTGCTGCCGGAGATTGCCGAGGGGCGCGATGCGCAGAACCTCAGCCCGCCACAGGTCGACATTCTGCGGGACAAACATTACATCGTCGGCCAGTTGCAGCGGGTGATCTTTTTCGAGCCGGGGGTCAAGGAAACCGACTGGAGCGCGACTCCGGTGGTGATCGGTGTCGATGGCAAACCGCGGCGCTGGGTCTACCTGCATTACTTCAAGGAGGGGCAGCCGTCGTTGAACTGGCTGGACCCGACGTTCGCCGCGCAACAGATGATCATCGGCGATGCACTGCATGCAATCGATGTCATGGGCGCGAAGATTCTGCGCCTGGATGCCAACGGCTTCCTCGGCGTCGAACGCAAGCTCGATGGCACCGCCTGGTCCGAAAGCCATCCGTTGTCGATCACTGGCAACCAGTTGCTCGGTGGCGCGATTCGCAAGGCCGGCGGCTTCAGTTTTCAGGAATTGAACCTGACGGTCGACGACATTGCCTCCATGTCCCACGGTGGGGCCGACCTGTCGTATGACTTCATTACCCGACCGGCCTACCAGCATGCCTTGCTGATGGGCGATACCGAATTCCTGCGCCTGATGCTGCGGCAGATGCACAACCTGGGCATCGATCCGGGCTCGCTGATCCATGCCTTGCAGAATCATGACGAACTGACCCTGGAACTGGTGCATTTCTGGACCTTGCACGCCCACGATACCTTTCTCTACCAGGGCCAGACCTTTCCCGGCAACATCTTGCGCGAACACATCCGCGAGCAGATGTACGAACGCCTGGCCGGGGAACACGCGCCCTATAACCTGAAATTCGTCACCAATGGCGTGTCCTGCACCACCGCCAGCATCATCACCGCGGCGCTGGGCATTCGCGACCTCGAGGCAATAACCCCGGCGGACATCCGGCAGATTCGCCAGGTCCATCTGCTGTTGGTGATGTACAACGCCATGCAACCCGGTGTGTTTGCACTGTCAGGCTGGGACCTGGTCGGTGCCTTGCCGTTGCCGGCGGAGCAGGTCGCGGATTTGATGCTCGATGGCGATACCCGCTGGATTCATCGCGGTGCTTACGATCTGGTCGATCTGAATCCGGATGCGCCGCTGTCGGCGGGCCAGATGCCGCGTCCGAAAACCTTGTATGGCAGCCTGATCAGTCAGTTGGAAGACCCCGATTCGTTCGCCTCGCAGCTGCAGAAAATTCTCGCGGCGCGCCGCGCCTACGATATCGCCGCCAGTCGCCAGATCCTGGTGCCGGATGTCGAGCACCCGGGGCTGCTGATCATGGTTCACGAATTGCCGGCCGGCAAAGGCACGCAAATCACCGCGCTGAACTTCGGCTCGACGCCGATCACCGAAACCCTGCACCTGCCCAACATTGCTCCGGGGCCGGTGGTCGACATTATCAACGAGCGGGTTGAAGGCGATCTCACGCCTGAGGGTGAGTTCACCATCACCCTGGACGCCTACGAAGGGCTGGCACTGCGGGTGGTCAGCAGTTCGCCGATGATCTAGCGCCTGCACTACCCGGATAAAAAAAACGCCACTCGATTCTGAGTGGCGTTTTTTTTGCGCGATGCCAGCGCTCAGACCGAAGTTCAAAATGTGGGAGCGAGCCTGCTCGCGAAGAGGCCAGTACATCCAACATTGACGTCGTCTGTCATACCGCATTCGCGAGCAGGCTCGCTCCCACAGGTGATCGTGCGCCCACGTGGTCAGAGCAACGGCACGCTGTAGCTGACAAACAACCGGTTCTGGTCTTGGTCCCGGGACGCTTCGCTGTTTGTCTCGCCGTTACGCCAGCCGAAGCCGGTGCCCTTGAGCGCGCCGGACTGGATCACGTAGTCCAGGCTGATATCCCGCTCCCATTCCTTCTGGTCGTCACCCGAGGCAGTCTTGATATGGTCGCCGCTGAGGTAAATGACCGAAGCCTTGAGGCCCGGCACGCCGAGGGCGGCAAAGTCGTAGGCGTACTGGCCGAAAGCTGTGCGCTCACCCGCGCGGGTGAAGGTCTGGATCAGGCGATCGGTGTACAGGTAGAGACTGGCACCGCCCGCACCCTTGTCCGGCAGGTTGCCCTGGCTGAGCTGAGTGAAGTTGCTGCCACTGGAAACGCTTTGGTAGCCCGCCGTGAGGCCATGGCCACCCAGGGTGTACACCAGCGCGGCACTCCAGGTGCGGTTGTCGATCTCGCCGTCATTGCCGTCGGTGTAGCCACTGATTCGGTAACCTGAAGTTCCTGAGCTGTTGGCGCCGGACGAATCGGTCTTGAAATAGCGCAGGTCGGTTTTCAGGGATTGGCCTTCTGCGATCGCCAGGGTATGGATCAGGCCGAAAAACTGCTGGGTGTAGTAGTTGTCGAGGTTGGCGTAGTAATACTGGGCGGTCAGGTCCCGGGTGACTTTCCAGTCGCCCCCGGCAAAATCGAATGCGTTGCTTTCACGGGTGCCGCCCGTGGCGGCCAACCCGGTCCGGTCGCTTGAACCCCGGCCCGTGGCCTGCTCGATCCGGCCGCCGATGAGGGTCAGGTCCTGGAACTCGTTCGAGGTGACCTGGCCCCCTTCAAAGGTCTGGGGCAGCAGGCGGCCGTCGTTGGAGACGAGGATCGGCAACTTCGGTATCAGCGTGCCCAGGCGCAGTTCGCTTTTCGAGAGCTTGACCTTGCCGGTCAGCCCCAGCCGGCTCCACTGGTCGACCGCGCTGCTGTCACTGTCGGAAGGAATCATCGAGCTGCCGACGTGGCGCCCCATGCCGCTGTCCAGCGTAATGCCCATCAACCCCAGTGCGTCGACGCCAACGCCGATCGTGCCATCGGTATAACCCGACTTGTAGTCCAGCATGAAACCCTGGGCCCACTCTTCGGTTTTTGAAGGCGCGGCGGTGCCGTCGCGGTTGTCATTGTTGAAGTAGAAATTGCGCATCCCCAGGGTGGCTTTGCTGTCACTCAGGAAGTCCGCCTGTGCCTGGTTGCCGAGTGCCAGGGCACCCAGCGCAACAGTGACCGCCATTTTCTTGCTGCTCATGTGAATCGCCCCTTTTTTTTGTAGTTTGAGGTTGGGAGCGGACGTGTCCGCGATGCTATCGGTCAGGCTGCGCAGTGGCTCCCGCGATATCCGGGGGAGCCTGAAACTCCGCGAGTCAGATACCCAGCACATTGGCGCCGATGCACGGGTCGATCCCGCGTTCCAGGCGCCGCGGATGGACGATCAGGGTGATTTCCATCGAGCCGGTAGTCACTTCGAAGTCGAGGATGTGGCCGCCATAGGCCTGGAAGGTCGCATCACCGGCGACGCCGTGCATATGGATCGAAGGCTGCTCGTTCTTCCACGCCACGGAGCCGGTGATGCTGGCCATCTCGACGCTGTTCAGCGTCCTGGCGTCGAAGTCCTTTTTGTCCTTGTTCCAGAACCCGAACTTGACGTTGCCAAAGCCGATGCCGCTGATGGAGGCACTCGGGATTTTTTCGGCAATGGTCAGCTTGGTCAGTTCCTTGAAGGCGTTATCACCCATGCGCAGGACCATGAGGTAACCGGTGGGGGTCTTGGTGTAGCGCGGTGTCGCTTCGGTTGCACATTGCATCGGTGTTGTCGTCGCCGTGGGCTGGGTTTCGGCAACGGCCGATTGAGTGGCCGCAGTGGTGATCATCACGGCGGCGCTCATGGCCAATAGCAGTTTGCAAAGGCAGTGTCTGGTCTGAAGTTGAACGTGCATGGGGCTTCCTCTGTTTTTGTTGTTGTGGGGGTGCAGCGGTTTTGGATGCGAGTGTGCCCGGCGCCTGTTTTTCAACAGGCGCGGGTCGTTGTGGTCATGGGTGGGCGTTAGTTGGAACCGAGCCCGGGTGGCTTACAGCGAATCGCGGCTGCCGACCCCGTCGATCAATCGTGTAATGCCCAGCGGGTTGCTGTTCTTCAGGGCGTCCGGCAACAAGCTGTCGGGGCAATTCTGGTAGCACACCGGACGCAGGAAACGATCGATCGCCAGCGTCCCGACCGAGGTGCCGCGCGCATCCGAAGTGGCCGGGTACGGCCCGCCGTGGACCATGGCATCGCAGACTTCGACCCCGGTGGGGTAGCCGTTGAACAGCACGCGTCCGACTTTCTGTTCCAGCAAGGCCAGCACTTCACCCACGGTGTCCAGTTCTGAGTCCTCGACAATCAGGGTGGCGGTCAACTGACCCCGCAAACCCTGCAGTGCCTGGAGCAACTCGGCGTGATCAGCGACTTCGACGACGATCGTGGTCGGACCGAAGACTTCTTCCTGCAGCAACTCCTCACCCTTGATCAGCAGGTCGACGTCGGCCTTGAACAATTGCGGGCGCGCCTGATTGCCCTGTTGCACGGCGCCGGCCAGGTGGGTCATGCCGGGGTGGGCGCGCAGGTTGTCCAGGCCGTGGCAGTAGCTTTTCAACGCGCCGGCGTTGAGCATCGTTTGCGCAGGTTGCTCTGCCATCAGCCCGGTAAACCGTTCAAGGAAAGCCGAGAACTCCGGCGAACGGATACCCAGCACCAGACCGGGGTTGGTACAGAACTGGCCCGCGCCCAACACCACGGAAGCGGTCAGGTCGGTGGCGATCTTTTCACCCCGGGCCTTCAGCGCTTCGGGCATCAGCAACACCGGATTGATGCTGCTCATCTCGGCGAACACCGGGATCGGCTGGGGACGGGCCGCTGCCATGTCACACAAGGCTCGCCCGCCGCGCAAGGAGCCGGTGAAGCCCACTGCCTGGATCGACGGGTGCTTGACCAGGGCTTCACCGACGCTGCCGTAGAGCAGGTTGAACACGCCCTCGGGCATCCCGGTTTTGCGCGCCGCGCGCGTGATCGCATCGGCGACGTAGTCGGCGGTGGCCATGTGGCCGCTGTGGGCCTTGAACACCACCGGACAACCGGCGGCCAAGGCCGAGGCGGTGTCGCCACCGGCGGTGGAGAAGGCCAGCGGGAAGTTGCTGGCGCCGAACACGGCGACCGGTCCGAGCCCGGTGCGGTACTGGCGCAGGTCGGGTCGGGGCAAGGGTTGGCGGTCCGGCAATGCACGGTCGATGCGTGCGCCATGGAAGTCGCCGCGGCGCAGCATCGTCGCGAACAGGCGCATCTGGCCGCTGGTGCGGGCCCGCTCACCCTGAATGCGGCCGGCGGGCAGGGCGGTTTCCCGGCACACCAGGGCAATGAACGAATCGTCCAACTCATCGAGCTCAGCGGCGATGGCGTCGAGGAACCCGGCGCGGCGGGCAGCCGAGAGGTTGCGAAAGATCGGGAACGCAGTAGCCGCCGCTTCAGCGGCCGCATTCACTTCATCCGCCGTCGCCTGGTGGAAACGATAGGGCAGCGCTTCACCGCTGCTGGCGTCGTTGCTGTGCAAGGTGTTGGAGCCTTGTGCCGAACGAGTGCCGGCGATGTAGTTGTGGCCTGTAACTTCAAACATGGGAACTCCTCAAGGGCTGTTCAATCAGGGATCAAGTGAGCCGGTAGATGCGGCGGGCGTTGTCATGAAACAGGGCAAGCCGGTCGGCGAGGGGACGGTTGCGCACGATGGTCTTGAAGCCATCGAACACTTCGCTGAGGCTGTTGACCACGCCATCGACCGGATAATTGCTGGCAAAGGCGCAGCGACTGACCTCGAAAATCGAAATCGCATCGTTCACCACCCCGCGGTTCGATTCGACAGGCCAGGCCTGGCCCGGGATGCAGATGCCGGAAATCTTCAGCGCGACGTTCGGCTCCCGTGCCAGCAGCGCGAGGTTGTCACGCCAGCCGGCCAGGCCTTGCTCCGAGCGATCCGCCGGCAGCGCCGTGTGATTGACCACGATGGTCACGTCGGGAAAATCCCTCGCCAGCTCGGCCGCTTCCGGCAGGTGCCACCAGGGCGCCTGCAATTCGAAGTGCAGGCCGTTTTTCGCCAGTCGGGCATACCCGTCGCGCCAGCGGGGATCACGCATGGAGCCAGGTGCCGCGAAATCCTCACGCCATGCCTGGAGGCTGGTCACCGTGGGCTTGTGCCGCACGCCGCGCACCAGCGGGTGAGCGCCGTACTGACGCAAGAGCTGCGGGGCGTCAGCACGATCGAGCCAGGCCTGGCCGACCATGGCGGCCAGGGTGGGTTCGCGGTGCGCCAGCGACTCGATGAAACTCACCTCGTCGGCGGGCGTCGCCGGGTCCCATTCACCTTCGATGACCACCGTTTGCACGATGCGATGGTTGCCCGTCAGCCGCCGATAATCCTCGGGCAGGAAATTGCGGCAGATCGACGAGTAATCGCCATAACGAAACGGTCGCAACGGACGGTCGTTCAACCACGGGTAGTAATGGGTTTCAATGTCGAAATAGTGTTGGTGTGCGTCGACGATGGGCAAGTCCGCGTCGTCGCCACTGACGAGAAAACCCGCGCGCCAGTCGATGCCCGATGAATTATCCATGCGGCGTCTCCAGACGATAAAAACGTCGTGCGTTGCCGGCGAACACGGCTTCCTGCACGTCCCGACCCATGGGTGCGAGCATCGCGGCCATGCCATCGGCAATCGTGTCGTAGGAGGCGCGCAACCCGGCGACCGGAAAGTTGCTGGCGAACATGCAGCGCTCGGGACCGAAGATCTCCAGCGCCGTCAGTACCACCACCCGGTTGTCGTCGTAGTTCCAGGGCGAGTCTTTCAAGCCGAATTCCGAGAGCTTGATCTGCACGTTGGGCTGCAGGGCCAGCGCTTCCAGGCCCTTGCGCCAGCGCTCCATGCCAGGTGCGCTACGATCCCAGGCGAAACCGGTGTGATTCAGGGCAATCTGGATCCGCGGAAACATCGCCGCCACTTCGGCCGCTTCGACCAGGTGCCATGGCGGTACGCGCAGGTCCCACGACAGACCGTGTTCAGCCAGCCGCGAAAATCCTTCCAGCCACTTGGGGTCCTGCATGGTGCCTTTGGCTCCGGCCACCGAGACATCGGGCGAGGCCGAGGTGACCGGTTTCGAACGAATGCCCCGCACCAGCGGGCGGGCGGCCTGGGCGGCGAGAATCTCGGCGCTGTCTTCGCGGTCGAACCAGGCGTGGGCGACGATCGCATTGGGCAAGCCATAACGTGCGTTCATCTGTTCCAGCCAGCGGGTCTCGTCGACCTGCTCATCGCGCGCGCGCTCGGCCTCGACGTGCACCGTGCCCACCAGGCGTTGCCGTTGGGTCAGGGCCAGGAAGTGTTCCGGCAGGAAATCGCGGCACAGGCTGTGATAGTCACCGAGGAAAAAGTCCTCGTGATACTCGTCCTGCAGCCAGGGATAACGACCGTTGCCAAGGTCCCACAGGTGATGATGGGCATCGACAATCGGTAGCGCATTCTCGGGCGCAAGGTTCGGCAGGCCGTTGCGTTCATGCAGCGTGATCATGACCTCGCCCCTTGCTCAGCGCGACGCGGCGAATTGGGAAGGGCTGAGCACGCCGTCTTCGACTTCTCCGGCGGCTGCCGCCTCGGCCTTGGCCTGGACACGGCTGCGCAGCTTGGCGACGTTCACCACCACCCGGGTATGCGCCGCCGTCGCCACCAGCTCGACGTCATCGCGCACCTCGACGTTGAAGGTGACGTTGCGGCCTTCGACCCGAGTGACCGTGGCGACGATGTTGACCGACATGCCGAGCAAGGTGGCGCCGACGTGGCGAATATCGACTGCGCAACCCACTGTGTTCTCACCCTCGTCGAGGAAGGCGAGCAGGTAGTCCAGGCAGGTCTGTTCGATGTCGTCCACCAGGCGCGGGGTGGCGTAGATGCGCAAGTCCTCACCCAGAAACGAAATGGTGCGTGGCGGGTCGACGAGCAGTTGGCGTTCGGTGGTGGCGCCTGCGTCCAGCGTGGAGAAATTCATAAGCAACCTCGTGTTTGAGTGTGCCGACAGTCGGGCTGCGACCGTCGGCGGGAAGGTCAAAGGATCGTTACCGGGTGGGCAGGAAACCGATGGAAATCCATGGCACGGCGATCAGTACCCCGAGGGCAACCACCAGCGCGCCGAGGTACGGCCAGACCCGGCGCATGGCACCGCTGGGGTCGACCTTGGCGATGGCGCAGGCGGCATAGAAACCGACACCGAAGGGCGGGGCGAACAGACCCAGGCCCATGGCGAAGATCGCGACCATCGCGTAATGCACATCGTGGATGCCCATGGCCTTGGCAATCGGAAACAGCAGCGGCCCGAACAGCACGATGGCCGGGATGCCTTCCAGAAAACTGCCCAGCAGGATGAAGGCCACGGCGGAGATGATCAGGAAGCCCAGCGCGCCCCCCGGTACCGTCGACATCACTTGCGCCAGCTGATGGGAGAACCCCGACTGGGTCAGCGCCCAGGCCATGGCGGTCGCACTGCCGATGATGATCAGGATCGCGCCGGACAGCGACGCGGTGCTGACCAGGATCGGATACAGACGGCGCCAGTCGAAGCAGCGGTAGCACAACAGGCCGACGATAAAGGTGTAGGCGACGCCAATGGCCGCGACTTCGGTGGCGGTGGCGACGCCTTCGACCACGGCAGTGCGGATCACGAAGGGCAACGCCAGAGCAGGCACGGCGACCAGCAGCGTGCGTACAATTTCCTTGCCCGAAGCGCGTTTGCCGGTGGACGCCTCGCCTTTGCGGTTCTTCCACCAGATCACCGCGGCCATGGCAATCGCGCCCACCACTGCCGGCATGAAGCCGCCGGTGAACAGGGCCGAGATCGACACCCCGGTCACCGAGCCGATGGTGATCAGCACCAGGCTGGGTGGAATGGTTTCCGACATCGCCCCGGACGCATTGAGCATCGCCACCAGTTCATTTTCATCTTCACCGCGTTTCTTCATTTCCGGAAACAGCGCCGGGGCGATGGCGGCCATATCGGCAGCCTTCGAACCGGAAATACCGGAGATCAGGTAAATGGCACCGATCAGCACGTAAGACAGGCCGCCACGCACATGGCCGATCAACGAACAGAGGAAACTGATCATCGCCCGGGCCATGCCCATGGCTTCGATCAATGCGCCCAAAAACACAAACAGCGGGATCGCCAGCAGGATCAGGCTGGCCATGCCTTCGTCCATGCGGCCGACCACCAGGCTCAGCGGCGTGCCGGTCATGGTCGACAGGTACGCCACGGTGGCCAGGCCGAACGCGACCATGATCGGCACGCCGATGATGATCATGGCCATCACGCCGATCATGAAGAACACGATCAGGTTCCAGTTACCCATCAGCAGCAGGGGGCCTTCCGCCACCCAGAGCAACGCGGCCAGGGAGGCGAGCATCGCCACCGACACCGAGAAGTCGATCAGCCGGGCACTGGTCAGCAGGCGGGCGACACAGGTCATCAGCATCAGGCTCAGGCCGACCGCAATGGCCGATACGCGAAAGGCGTTGGGGATTTCCAGGGCGGCGGTGGTGATGATCCATTCGTCGCTGACGTACTCCCACGCCGGGGTGAACAGCAACCCGATGAAGGTGATGACAATCACTGCGCCCAGGGTGTCGACGAAGGCGCGTTTTTCCACGGAAAGTCGTGCAATGAACGAGGTCAGGCGCATGTGCTCGCCACGACGCATCGCCACCACCGAGCCGAGCATCGCCAGCCACAGGAACAGCAGCGAGGCCAGCTCGTCGCCCCAGACGATCGGCTGATTGAGCACGTAGCGCGAGAACACGTTGCAGAACAGCAACACGACCTCGACCACCACCAGCAATGCCGCGCCGCCTTCGGTCAGCCAGCGCAGGCCGGTGTCGAGCGCGCGACCGAGACGAAAGGTGGCGGCGCGCGGGCTGAGTCCTTCAGCGGGAGAAACATCCGTCATTGGCAGTTCGTTTTTCATGACCTTGTCTCCGGCTTAGGACAGTTGACCCGCGTACTGCTCGAGCAAGCTCCAGGCTTCGTCGCCGTACTTGTCTTTCCATTGGGTGTAGAAGCCTTTCGCTTGCAGATCGGCCCTGAACAATGCACGGTCGACCTTGTTGAAGGTGATGCCGTGGGCGGTCAGGGACGGTTCCAGGCTGGCGTTCAGATCGATCACCTGCTGGCGCTGGACCAGCGCCGCAGCGTTGATCTGGCGCGAGACGATCTCCTGCACATCGGCGGGCAGTTTGGGAAAGGTCTTGCCTGAGGCGACGATCCAGAATCCGCCCCAGATGTGGTCGGTCATCGAGCAGTATTTCTGCACTTCATAGAAGCGCGCGGATTCCACCACCACCAGCGGGTTTTCCTGGCCGTCGACCACTTTGGTCTGCAACGCCGAGTAGGTTTCGTTGATGCTGATGCCGGTCGGGGAGGCGCCCAGGGCGCTGAACATGGAGGTCCACAGCGGGCTGACCAGCACCCGCAGTTTGAAGCCGGCCAGGTCCTGCGGAGTGAAAATCGGCCGCGTCGAGCTGGTGATCTGGCGAAAGCCGTTGTTCCAGACTTTTTCCATCGGGATCAGACCGACCTTGGTGGTCTTGGCGCGCACGTACTCGCCCAGCTTGCCGTCCAGCGCGGCCCAGACGCTGTCGTAGTCCTTGAACGCAAACGGCATGCTTTCAATGGACATGGCCGGTACCAGGGTGGAAAGAATGGCGCCAGGCAATGGAATGAAATCGACCGCCCCGGCGCGTACCTGGGACAACATGTCGGTGTCGCCACCCATGGCGCCGTTGGCATAGACCTGCAGGTCCACCGCGCCGTTGGTCTCGGCCTTGATCGCGAGCGATGCGGCCTTCATCTGGATGTTCAGCGGATGGGTGTCGGGCAGGCTGCTGGTGTAGCGCAGCACGATCGGTTTGGTCGCGGCGAAGACGCTGGAGGGCAGCAGGTTGGCGGCGAATGCACCGCCCACGGTGATGCCGGCAGACATTAGAAAAGATCGGCGGCTGACGGCCTCGGTCAAGATACGGCTCATGATGTTCACCTTGTTATTGTTGTTGTTCTAAAAAAACTGCGGATCAACTGATCGAACGCTGCTCCCTGCTCCCTGCTCCCTGTAGGAGCGAGCTTGCTCGCGAAGGGGCGTTAACGATGACGCGGGCTTCCTGAGTAAACGCGGCGCCCTAAGGTCCTTCGCGAGCAAGCTCGCTCCTACAGGGGGTCGGGATCGGGATCGGGATCTGGATCTGGATCGGGTTCAGGTGTCGTCGGCGGTTCAGGACGCCAGCGCCACCACTGCCTGGGTTCGGATCAGCTCGTCGATTTCGTTTTCCGCATAGCCACTTTCCTTCAGCACTTCCCGCGTGTGTTCGCCGAGCAGCGGAGCATGGCGGCTGGTCGGTGGTGCGGCGTTGTCCATGTCGGAGAAGTGAATCGGCAGGCCCATGCCGCGTACCCGGCCTTCGGTCGGATGTTCGGTCTCGACGACCATGCCGCGCGCCTTGGTTTGCGGATGGGCCAGCGCTGCGGCGATGTCCAGTACCGGCCCGGCAGGCAGGCCGAGGCTGTCGAACAACACCATCCATTCATCGGTGGTGCGCGCGACCAGCACTTCGTTGAGGATTTCCACCAGCGCCAGGCGGTGCTCCATGCGCAACGCGTTGCTGGCGAAGCGCGGATCGGCCTTGAGCTGCGGCACGGCCAGGGCCTCGACCAGGCGTTCGTAGTTGGCCTGGTTGGCGGCGCCGATGTTGATCCAGCCGTCGGCGGTACGGAACACCTGGTACGGCGCGCTGGTGGAGTTGGCCGAGCCCATCTTCGGCAGGATGGTGCCGTCGGCAAAATAGGCAGCTGCCGGCCAATACATCTGTTGCAGGCCGGCTTCGAACAGCGAGGTGTCGACCATCTGCCCGAGGCCGGTTTTTTGTTTAGCGGCATAGGCGGCGCAGATGCCGAGGGCGGCGAGGATGCCGGAGTTGATGTCGGCCACCGGCGAACCGGCCTTGACCGGCTCGCGCCCGGCTTCACCGGTCATGCTCATCATGCCGCTCATGCCCTGGGCGATCAGGTCGAAGCCGCCTTTCTCGCCGAACGGCCCGCTGCGCCCGTAGCCGGAAATCGCGCAGTAGATCAGCCCGGGGTTGATGACTTTCAGTGCCTCATAGCCCAGGCCGAATTTCTCCATGGTGCCGGCCCGGTAGTTTTCCGTGACCACATCGGCATCCAGCAACAGGCGGCGCAACACGTCACGGCCGCCGTCGGTTTTCAGGTTCAGGCCGATCCCGCGCTTGTTGCGGTTGACCACCATGAACGAGGCCGATTCGCCGCTGGCCATGATCGGCGAGAAACGGCGCGAATCATCACCGTCCGGGACTTTCTCGACCTTCACCACGTCGGCGCCCATGTCGGCCAGCATCATGCCGCACACAGGGCCGGACATGATGTGAGCCAGTTCTACAACGCGCATGCCTGTCAGCGGTCCCATGTCATTTCCCCTTGAACTGTGGTTTGGCTTTCGCGATGAAAGCGTTCAGGCCGATCTGAAAATCTTCGGTGTCGTAGCAGCTGTAACTCGCGTCAATCTGCTCGACTGTGGGTGCAACGCCGGCTTCCAGCTGACGCGCGGCCTGGCGATGCCAGCGGGCGACGAGGGGCGCACCGTTGCTGATGCGCCTGGCGCTGGCGAGGGTTTCGGCTTCGACCTCGGCATCGGGCACCACGCGGGTCACGAGGTTTTTCACATAGGCCTCGTTGGCATCGAGAATGCGACCCTCCAGCAGGATTTCGAGGGTGGTCGAGCGACCGGCCAGCGCCACCAGGCCAGCCATTTCGTCATAGGACATGACCAGGCCCAGCTTGCCGACCGGCGCACCGAAGCGGCTGGTAGTGCCGCAGATGCGCAGGTCGCACAGGGCGGCGATTTCCAGGCCGCCGCCGACGCACACGCCGTGGATCATGGCGATGACCGGGTGCGGACAGTCGGCCACTGCGCGCATTGCCGCCGAGGTGACTTCGGCATAGACCCGGGCCTGAGCCTGGTTGGCGCGGACGGTCGGGAACTCGCCGACATCGGCGCCGGCGGCAAAGGCATGTTCACCGGCGCCGCGCAACACCACGCAGTGTACGGTGGCGTCAGCGGACAGCTCGGTCATGACGTCACCCAGGTCCTGCCACATGGACAGGGTCAGGGCGTTCATTTTTCCCGGGTGGCTGAGGGTGACGATGGCAATGGTGTCTTGCCGTTCGATAAGGACAGTGGGGTTCATGATGGTTGCGCGGGCGTCGAACCAGGTTCGACGAGGCGGCTGCCTCCTGTTTTATTGTTGTGGGATAGCGGCTGGTTACAGCGACTGCTGGAGCATCGACAGGTAGTCCGCGGACGATGCTTCGCGGGGGTTGGTCTTGTGGCTGTGATCGTGCAGCGCGCCTTCGACGATCCCGGCAAACAGGCTCTCGTCGACACCGATCTCGCTCAGGCGGGTCGGCAGGCCCAGGCGGCGGGTCATGTCTTCGATGGCTGTGCCTATGTTCGCGCCGGCCTCAAGGCCCATGGCGTGGCGCAGGCGTTCGAGCTTGCGTTCGTCGCGAACCGTGGGCGCGTTGGTGTTGAAGTCCACCACCGCGGGCAGAAAGATCGCGTTCAAGGTGCCGTGGTGCAGCTTCGGATTGATCCCGCCCAAGGCGTGGGACAGGCTGTGCACGCAGCCCAGGCCCTTCTGGAACGCGAGAGCGCCCTGCATCGAGGCACTCATCATGTTCATCCGCGCTTCGCGGTCACCCGGTTCGGCGGTGGCGCGTTCGATGTGTTCCCAGGCGCGCCACAGGCCATCGAGGGCGATGCCATCCGCCGCGGGGTTGAAGGCCGGCGCCATGAAGGTTTCGATGCAATGCGCGATCGCGTCCATGCCGGTGGCCGCGGTGAGCATGGGCGGCAGGCCGAGGGTCAGTTCGGGATCGCAGATGGCCACGCGAGGCACGACATGAGGTGAGATTACGCCCACTTTTCGACCATCGTCGAGGATCAGGATGGCGCCGCGCCCGACTTCGCTGCCGGTGCCGGCAGTGGTCGGAATCGCGATCAGCGGCGCAGTGGCCGAGGTGATGCGATCCAGACCGCCTTCGATCACCGCGAAGCTGTGCAGCGGGCCATCGTGGGTGGCGCAGACGGCGACGCCCTTGGCCAGGTCGATGGAAGAACCGCCGCCGACGGCGATGATGCCGTCGCACTCGCCGAGGTGGTATTGCGCCACGGCTTGGCGCACGACCTGTTCGTTCGGGTTGGGCGGGGTGGCATCGAAAATCGAGGGGATCAGGCTGCCACCGAGGGCGGCGATGACCTTATCGACGATGCCGGCGCGGCGCACGCCGATGTCAGTGACAATCAGCGGCCGGGTGATGCCGGCGCGCTCGGCTTCCGCGGCCAGTTGCTGCAGGCTGTCGTAGCCGAACTGGATCTTGGTGACGTAATTGATGAGGGACATGATTCACCACAAGTTATACAGGATTGTTGTTGTCGCAATCGGTCGGGTGGCAGGAGGGCTCTCGCGCTCTGGTCAAACCCATTGCATTGCCTGGTTGTGGAGTGGACTATAGGGCCGTCGCGGCGAGCCCCGATACTGACAACTTTCGATACCTCTATAACTTTTAGTTAACCCTGATGACGCCCTCACTGAACTCGATCATGTCCCGGCTGCACATCAAGCAGCTGCGTTTGTTGATAGCCCTGGATGAGCACGGCTCCTTGCTGGGCGCGGCCAAGCAGGTCGCGCTGACCCAGCCCGGTGCCAGCAAGGCCCTGCAGGAAATCGAAACCACGTTCGGTACCTCGCTGTTCACCCGCACTAACCGCGGGTTGGAGCCAAACGATGCCGGGCGCTCGGTGATCCGTTACGCACGCTTGATCCAGACCGACCTCGCGCACCTGCGCGAAGAGATCATCGGCATCATGAGCGGCGAGGGCGGGCGGGTGTCGGTCGGCACCATCATGGGCGCGGTACCGCTGCTGACCACCGCGATCAGCCGGGTGATTGCCGACCACCCCAAGTTGTCCATCGAGATCGTCGAAGACACCAGCGCCGCGCTGCTCAGCCAGCTGGATGCAGGGCGCCTGGACCTGGCGATCTGCCGCACGACCGTCAGCACCACGCCCTATCTGTATGAGAGCTCGACCTTCGTCGAGGAGACCCTGGCGGTAATCGCCAGCACCCAGCATCCGTTCGCCTATGCCCGGCGTTTGACCCTCAAGGACCTGGTGGATTACCGATGGGTGGTCTATCGCGCCAACATGCCCATGCGTCTGCTGCTGGAACGGGAATTCCACGAAGCCGACCTGCGCTTTCCGGTGCACCTGCTGGAGACGACCTCGGCGTTCGCTACCCTGTCGCTGCTCCAGGAAAACCCGACCCTGGTCGCGCTGGTGTCGACTGACGTAGCGAAATTCTGCACCGGCTACGGTTTCACCACTACGCTGCCGTTGCCCATCACCTCGCGCAGCGAACCCTATGAGCTGGTGTCGCGCAAAGGCGTGCCGGACTCGCCGGCGGCCAGGCTGTTGCGCGAAGCCTTGCTCAATCCGCCCCGTTGAACGCTCCGGTGCGCCTGCGTGCACTTTTATAAAGCCCCGCTGCATCCCGCTGCACTATGCGAAGGCAAAACCCTGGAAGTTGATCCCTGTGCCATTTCAGCGCCAAGCGCCTGATACGCGGGCTCGAAGCGGTGTCTGACATATCTGGCACAAACGCTGCATAAACATTGGACAGGCCCCCCGCGAACACAGTCGAGTGGGCAGCCCCCTCGGTCAACGACGATCGATGGGTGGGCAACATCGGTGGATCAGGCATAGACGTCTGGATTCAACACCGCAAAAGAACAGGCAAAGACGCCTGGAACCGCAAGGTTTCAGGCGTTTTTTTTTGCTTTTTGAACCGTGATGGGCTTAGCCGGGTGCTACTTATGAATTCCAATGTTGCCGCGTTGAACAAGCTGCAAACGCTGATCGTGATCGGCAATGGCATGGTCGGACATCATTGTGTCGAACAGCTGATCGAGCGCGGTGCCCTCGATCACTATCAGCTGCACGTCTTCAGCGAGGAGCCGGTGCGCGCCTACGACCGCGTGCATCTTTCCGAGTATTTCACCGGCCGTGATGCCGAATCGCTGGCGCTGTCGGATGCGTCGCTGTACCAGACCCCGGGCGTCACGTTGCATCTGGGGGTGGCGGTGCTGGAAATCGACCGCGCCCGGCGCCAGGTGATTACAGCGCAGGGTTGCGTGGCCTACGACAAGCTGGTGCTGGCGACCGGGTCCTATCCCTTCGTGCCGCCGATCGAAGGCGCCGAGGGCGACTCGCGCCTGGTCTATCGCACCCTTGAAGACCTCGACGCGATCCGTGCCGCGGCAGCCAACGCCCGGCGCGGCGTGGTGGTCGGTGGTGGCCTGCTCGGCCTTGAAGCCGCCAACGCCCTGAAAAGCCTGGGCCTGGAAGCCCATGTGGTGGAGTTCGCGCCACGGCTGATGCCGGTGCAGCTGGACGAGATGGGTGGCCTGGCGCTCAAGTCGCAAATCGAACGGTTGGACGTCGGCGTGCACCTGTCTCGCGCCACCCAATCGATCAGTGCGGGTCAGGACTATCGCTACCGCATGAACTTTGCCAACGACGAATTCCTTGAAACCGACCTGGTGGTGTTCTCCGCCGGGATCCGCGCCCAAGATGCGCTGGCCCGTCAATGCGCACTGGAGATCGGTCCGCGCGGTGGCGTGGTGATCGACGATGAGTGCCTGAGCATCGACCCCGACATCTACGCCATCGGCGAGTGCGCCTCCTGGAACGGCAGCCTGTTCGGCCTGGTCGCACCGGGTTACCAGATGGCGCGCAGCGTCGCGGCGCGGTTGTGCCATCAGGTCGCGGAGCCGTTCATGGGCGCCGACATGTCGACCAAGCTCAAATTGCTTGGGGTCGATGTCGGCTCCATCGGCGATGCCCACGGCCACACCCCGGGCGCGCGCAGCTATCAGTTCATCGACGAAACCAGCGCCAGCTACCGGCGCCTGGTGGTGGATGCCACGGGCAAGCACGTGCTGGGTGCGGTGCTGGTCGGTGACAACAGCTATTACGACACCCTGCTGCAATACATGCAGAACGCCATTGCCTTGCCGGCCGAACCCGCCAGCCTGATTCTGCCATCGTCCGAAGGCGCGCCGACCCTGGGCCCGGGCGCGTTGCCCGAGTCGGCCACCGTGTGCTCGTGCCATAACGTCACCAAGGGTTCGATTTGCTCGGCCATCGACGGTGGCTGCACCGACCTCGGCCTGCTCAAGGCGCAGACCAAGGCCTGCACCGGCTGCGGCGGCTGCGCCGGGCTGCTCAAGCAGGTGTTCGAGCATGAATTGATTGCCCGTGGCGTCAGTGTCGACAAAAGCCTGTGCGAACACTTCGCCTATACCCGCCAGGAGCTCTATGCCCTGGTGCGGGTAGAAGGGGTGATCACGTTCGAAGAACTGCTGGCCAAGCATGGCCGTGGCCACACCGGTTGCGATGTGTGCAAGCCGGCCGTGGGTTCGATCCTCGCTTCGTGCTGGAACCAGCCGATCATGGACGCCTCGCTGGTGCCGCTGCAGGACACCAACGACACCTTTATGGCCAACATGCAGAAGAACGGCACCTATTCCGTGGTACCGCGCATCCCCGGTGGCGAAATCACCGCCGACAAACTGATCGCGATCGGCGTCGTGGCGAAGAAATACGACCTCTACACCAAAATCACCGGCGGCCAGCGGATCGACTTGTTCGGTGCGCAGTTGCACGAACTGCCGGACATCTGGGCCGAGCTGATTGAAGCGGGCTTCGAAACCGGCCACGCCTATGGCAAATCGACCCGGACGGTGAAGTCCTGCGTCGGCAGCACCTGGTGCCGTTATGGCGTGCAGGACAGCGTGCAGATGGCCCTGACCATCGAGGACCGCTACAAAGGCCTGCGCTCGCCGCACAAGCTCAAGTTCGCCGTCTCCGGCTGCACCCGCGAATGCGCCGAAGCCCAGAGCAAAGACGTGGGCGTGATCGCCACCGAGAAGGGCTGGAACCTCTACATTGCCGGTAACGGCGGCATGCGTCCGCGCCACGCCGAGCTGTTCGCCACCGATCTCGACGACGCGACCCTGATCCGCTACATCGACCGCTTCCTGATGTTCTACATCCGCACCGCCGACAAACTGCAGCGCACCTCGGTCTGGCGTGAAAGCCTGGAAGGCGGCCTGGACTACCTCAAGGACGTGATCATCCACGACAGCCTGGGCCTTGGCGTCGAACTCGAGTCGCAGATGCAACTGGTGGTCAACCGCTATGAATGTGAATGGGCCAATGCCCTCAAGGACCCGGAAAAACTCAAGCGCTTTCGCACCTTCGTCAACGATAAACGCCCGGACCCGGACATCCACTTTGTCCAGGAACGCGGTCAACGGCGCCCGATCATGGCCGCCGAACTCAACCTTATCCCGGTCACCGAGGAGATTGTCTGATGAGCCAGTCCACTACCCAACGCGTCGAGTCCCTGGCCAACACCGATGTCTGGCAAACGGTGTGCGAGCAACAGGATCTGGTCTGCAACTCCGGCGTGGTCGTCTGGCTTGACGGCGCCCAAGTGGCGCTGTTCTACCTGCCAAGCGTGCACGGCAAGACCCTGTACGCCATCGACAACCATGACCCGCAATCCGGGGCGAATGTCATCGGCCGCGGCCTGGTCGGCAGCATCAAGGGCGACCTGGTCGTGGCCTCGCCGATCTACAAGCAGCACTTCCGTCTGGAGGACGGCAGTTGCCTGGAGTACCCGCAGCAGCGTTTGCGGGTCTGGCCGGTGCGCTTGAATGGCGGTGTGGTGGAAGTCGGAGTGGCCTGAGAGTAATCAAGGCCAGCGCACAACAAAATCGGAGGCACTGATGAAAACAGCCGCACAACTGCTCAAACTCAAGGTCGTGCATAACCAGCACGTGCATAGCATCGCACCGGACCAGATGGTGCTTGAAGCGCTGAAGTTGATGGCCGAGAAGAATGTGGGCGCACTGCCGGTCATCGAAGCAGGGCAGGTGGTCGGCGTGATCAGCGAGCGCGACTACGCGCGCAAGGTGGTGCTGCAGGGGCGCTCCTCGGTCGGTACGCCGGTGCGCGACATCATGAGCGCGCCCGTGGTGACCGCGCAGAGCCAGCAAAGCATCGAGCGTTGCATGGAAGTCATGACCGACAGCCACCTGCGCCACCTTCCGGTGGTGGAGGGCGGCGAACTGATCGGGCTGTTGTCGATCGGGGATCTGGTCAAGGAGGCCATCGTCGAGCAGGCCGATCTGATCCGGCAACTGGAGCACTACATTCGCGGGCACTGATCGGCCCGGAGCCTGATGCCGTGGGTGCTGCTGGTGTTGGGAGGCCATGCGCGAGTTGTTTCCGGCCTTCGTGTTACGTGGGTAACGGGAATGCGCATCAATTTGCCGTGGTCGCCGACAGCGCAGGCTCAGGGCGCGTAGCGCTTGCGGAATCGCTCGGCACGATCGACGCTGTCGTTCATCTGCGCCGCCGCGTGAACTGTCAGTGGATGCTGGGTGAAGCCGGGGCGGGGTGAAATGTAGGCCGCCATTTCCCGGGCGATAGCCAGTTGCTGAGGCGAACCTTGTGTCAGCAAGGCAATGACCAGATTTTCCAGGGCAATCACCCGGACACGCAAGTGCACCAGTTCGGCATGGGTCAACTCCGGTGGCGTGGTGAAGGCCTGCGCTTCGAGTGATTCTTGCGCGCCTTGATCTTCCCAGGTCGACAATGGGAGTGGGGCGTGTTCATCAGGGGGGAGGTTTTTATCAGGCATAAGAGGCAGCTCCAGGTCATTTCACGTGGCTGCCAAAAGTCTAGCTTCAAGACTGCCAGTGAGTGAGCCCGCGTGCTGTCGATCCCACACCGCAGGCCTGAACGGTCGCCCTGAAAACCCGCAATCCACGCGGTAGAAATTTTTTTGAAATCAAGGGGTTGCCAGCCTCGGGAAATCAGTACATAATTCACGCCATCGAAAGCACTGACCGCTGAAAAAGCTCAATGTTTTCAAGGAGTTAGATCGAGATCTTGCTCCAAGTTTGTACGCATTTGATGTTGTGCTACATGACATCGGATGTTTGAGGCCGAGTAGCAAAATGGTTATGCAGTGGATTGCAAATCCACCTACGCCGGTTCGATTCCGACCTCGGCCTCCACTTTAAACAAGCTCCGTAGATCTATGATTTACGGAGCTTTTTTATTTGCATCGTCCAGCAAGATTTAGTCTTGAAATGGGCCTTTGCGAACTTGCTTCACCGGGGCGGGATGTATATATTTCCACCTCTGTTGCATTAGCGTCAGAACTGCTGATTGGTTATTTGCAGTATTCAGACCGCTTCACCGCGCTACCGCCCGAATGGCGAAACTGGTAGACGCATGGGACTTAAAATCCCCCGCTCGTAAGGGCGTGCCGGTTCGATTCCGGCTTCGGGCACCATGAATATCAAGGGCTTACCGTTTTCGCGGTAAGCCTTTTTTGTTGGGTGCGGGTTTTCGTGTCTATACGGTGTCTGTTAGACGGGCACGCGGAGAAACAGGCATCAGCGGTCCCACTTTGGGACACGGCGAGGTGCGGAACCAACCCAATCGCAAATCGGCCATGACTGCTAATGGCCGATTTCTGCCCGTCGCGAAGGGCAGAAATCGACCCAAAGCTGCCCCTCCCGGAGGGAAGCAGCCGGCCAAAAGCGGACATGCCCTTTGCGCATTTGCCCTTGTAAAACGTCATTGCATTGCCTCCATTGCAGCGTCAAAACCTCAGCTCGAACCCCAGCGCTTCAGAGCCCTGCCCATTGCCCTTAAAGCTTTACTGATATCTCAGATAATCATCGTGCCGTCAGCATCTTAAGTGGGTGAACCATTGGCCGAGTTCGGCAAGAATGGCGATCTGCATGTGCCCTTGCAAACGCTAGGCGTTACTCCGGTGCTCGCCCGAACCGTCGTGGTCACGCATCCGTGCCAGTCAGGCTGTCATCTGGTGGCAAGCGATCCACCCGTAATGCATCAACGACCAGCGAAAATGCCTGGGAAGGTTGCCGGCGGCTGGGGTAGTAAAGGTGAAATCCGCCAAAAGGCTCACACCAGTCTTCCAGCACTCGAACCAGACGGCCTTGAGCCAGTTGTAAGGCAAACTCGTCCTCGGGCAGGTAAGCGATGCCCAGCCCGCTGGCCGCTGCATCGGCAATATGGGTCGTGGAGTTGAATACCAATTGGCCGGCTACCCGCACTTTCAGCTTCTTGCCCTGACGCTCGAATTCCCAGGCGTCCATGCCGTCATAAGTAGGGAAACGTATGTCGATGCAGCGATGCGCTGCCAGGTCGCGAGGGTGTTCAGGGGCGGGGTTTTGGGCGAAATAGCTTGGCGCTGCCACGACCGCCATTCGTATAGCCGGGCCGATGGGCACGGCAATCATGTCTTGGGCCACCGTGTCGCTGAAGCGCACGCCGGCATCGAAGCGGTCGGCAACGATATCGCGAAAGCCATAGTTGATATCGAACTCCAGCTTGATATCCGGGTACATCTGCAGCAGTGGCGTGAGCTTGGGTAGCAGTGTGGTCTTGATGATGTTGTCACCGCAGGTGATCCGCACCGTGCCGGCCGGCTTGTCGCGCAACTCGGTCAAGGCCTCCACTTCGGCTTCGATTTCATCAAAGCGATGGCCCACCGCATCCAGCAGCCGCTCACCCGCCGTAGTCAGAGAAACGCTTCGCGTGGTGCGGGTAAGCAAGCGAATTTTCAGACGTGCTTCCAGGGCTGAAACCACCTGGCTCACTGCCGATTGGGTCACCCCAAGTTGCACCGCAGCGCGGGTAAAGCTGCCCACGCGCGCCACGGTCACAAAGGCCAGCAGGTCGTTGAAGTTTTGTTTAGCCATAGCGATCCCACTCGGACGATTGATTAGGTCTGCTTATATCCGCATTAAGCACTCATTAGCTAATCAAAATCTCATTACTCAGCAACAATAGCTGGCATCCCAGCCCCTCTTGCGTGAAGAGGGCCGAGCCCGCGCTAACTGCCTGTGTCGCCGTTAGCTTTCCTCTGAAAAGGACGCCCCAATGAAAAGACTTCTCGTGATGCTCGGGTTTCTGTTCAGTTCATTCACCGCGTTAGGAGCCGATATGCCCCACGGTGCAGATAATTTCTTCAAAAGTGACAAGGTGACCGCGCAGAAGGTCAGCTTCAAAAATCAATACCAGCTCAATGTGGTGGGCAATCTGTTCATCCCTAAGGGTCTGGACAACGCTGCCCGTAGCCCGGCCATTATCGTTGGCCACCCCATGGGCGCGGTAAAGGAGCAAAGCTCCAACCTGTATGCGCAAAAACTCGCGGAACAGGGTTTCGTTACCCTGGCGCTGGATTTGTCGTTCTGGGGCGAAAGCGAAGGCAGCCCACGCAATGCAGTGCTGCCGGACATGTACGCCGAGGACTTCAGCGCCGCCGTGGATTATCTCGGAACTCGGCCCTTTATCGACCGTCAGCGCATCGGTGTTCTGGGTATCTGTGGCAGCGGTAGCTTTGTGATCAGCGCGGCCAAGATCGACCCGCGCATGAAAGCCATCGCCACTGTCAGCATGTACGACATGGGCGCCGCCAACCGCAACGGTCTCAAGCATTCGCAAACCCTTGAGCAGCGCAAGCAGGTCATCGCAGCGGCGGCCGAGCAGCGTTATGTGGAGTTCACGGGCGGCAAGATCGAATACACCGGCGGCACTGTGCAGGAGCTCAATACCGATACCCACCCCATTCAGCGCGAGTTCTTTGACTTCTACCGCACCCCGCGTGGCGAATTCACCCCAACAAGCTCCTCGCCGCAACAGACCACCCGCCCGACGCTGAGCAGCAACACCAAGTTCATGAATTTCTACCCATTCGTAGATATCGAGAGTATTTCGCCCCGCCCGATGCTGTTTGTCGCAGGTGAAAACGCCCACTCCCGCGAGTTCAGCGAAGAGGCGTTCCGCCTGGCGGGTGAACCTAAAGAGTTGGTCATTGTGCCTAACGCCGGCCATGTCGATCTGTATGACCGGGTGAACCTGATCCCTTTCGCCAAGCTGACCCAGTTCTTCCAAAACCACCTGAAGTAACCGGCAACTACCACAGAGGCTATTCGATCTACGATGAACAACACTTGCGCTGACACCCAATTGGGCGCTACCTCCGTCAGAGAAACAGGCACGCGTGCCAGTAGCTGGGGCGGCGTTTATGCGATGACATTGTGCGTGTTCGCGCTGATCGCATCGGAGTTTATGCCCGTCAGCCTGCTGACGCCGTTGGCAGACGACCTGCAGGTGAGCCAGGGCTTGGCAGGCCAGGGGCTGGCCATCTCCGGCGCGTTTGCAGTGTTGGCCAGCCTATCCATCAGTTGGATCGCCGGCAGCGTCAACAGAAAGACCCTGCTGTTGGTGCTGACCGGTTTGATGGCAGTGTCGGGCGCCGTTGTGGCACTTGCCCCGAACTACCTGACCTACATGGTCGGGCGCGCCCTGATTGGCATGGTGATCGGCGGCTTCTGGTCGATGTCGGCAGCCACCGCGATGCGCTTGGTTCCGGCCAGGCAGGTGCCCAGGGCGTTGGCGGTTTTCAACGGCGGCAACGCCCTGGCAACGGTGGTGGCGGCGCCGCTGGGCAGTTATCTGGGATCGGTCGTAGGTTGGCGTGGTGCATTTCTCTGTCTGGTTCCGGTGGCGCTGATCGCCCTGGTCTGGCAATGGATCAGCCTGCCAAGTATGCCAACGCAGGAGCGCTCGCCGGGTGCGGGTAATGTTTTCAAGCTGCTGAAAAATCGTACGGTGGCGCTGGGAATGGCTGCCAGCGGCCTGTTTTTTATGGGCCAGTTTGCGCTGTTCACTTACCTGCGCCCGTTTCTGGAAACAGTCACCTTGGTCAACGTACCGACCCTTTCCTTGCTGCTATTGGCGCTCGGCGTGGCTGGCTTTTTTGGCACGACGATGATCGGCGCAGTGCTGAGACGCAGCCTCTACGGCACCCTGAGTACGATTTCACTGCTGATGGCCGTGATTGCTTTGACGCTGATTCCTGCTGGCACTGGGGTTATCGCCGTGGGGGTGTTGCTGGGGCTCTGGGGGTTTATCGCAACGGCAGCGCCAGTGGGCTGGTGGAGTTGGATCGCGCACACCTTGCCACACCACGCCGAGGCGGGCGGTGGACTGATGGTGGCAACCGTGCAGTTGTCCATCGCATTGGGCTCCACCGTGGGCGGCGTACTGTTTGACACTCTCGGCTACCAGAGCACTTTCATCGCCAGCGCAGCGCTGCTGATGCTGGCCGCCTTGTTGACGTTTCTAACCTCCCGTTCGCCGGTGTCGCACACCCGGTGACCATCCATTCGACGGAGCAAGGCCATGCATACGCGCAGTCTCGGCACCGATTACTCCCCAGGCTGGAAGGGCTTCTGGTTGGCGGCATTGATGCCATTTGCCCTATCGACTTTACCCCTCGCCGCTGCGACGGCTATCGCAGGCCCGTCAACAGGCATGGAGAACACCACGATGTGGATGACCGTCGGCCAACAGCGCTTCGCCATATCCCTAGAAGATAACCCGACCACTCGGGAGCTTGTCGCCCGATTGCCGCTCAGCCTGGACATGACCGAGCTGCACAGCAACGAAAAGTACGCCACCTTAGATCATCCACTCCCCACCCAAGCCTACCGGCCCGGAACCATCCACAACGGCGATTTGCTTTTGTACGGCACCGACACCTTGGTGGTCTTTTATCAAACCTTTACTTCGTCCTACTCCTATTCCCGTCTCGGCCGCATCGACAAGCCGGCAGGTCTTGCCAAGGCCCTGGGTCGCGACGATGTACGTGTGACATTTTCCGTTGATTAGGGTTGCCATGGTCAGCGCGACCTGCACTTCTCAAGCGCTGCACACCAGCCCCCACTAAAACGTGACACCGGAGTTTTCCATGACGCCCATACACTCAACCTCACCCCTAGCCGCACTGGCGCTGCTCTCTGCCACGTACTTCGCGCCAGTTGTCGCGGCAGAGCAGAACCCGAACAGCCAGCAAATCACTCGTGCGGGAGAGCAGGCCTCGGTGACGGGGCCTGCCGAATATTTCACTGGCCGCGTAAGGGTCGACCCCTTGACGGCTGCAACGGCCGAAATCAGCACCTCAACGCTCTACGTCACCTTTGAGCCTGGTGCGCGTTCGGCCTGGCACACGCACCCTGCTGGACAATATCTGGTGGTGACAGCGGGGGTAGGGCGTACTCAGGAATGGGGCAAGCCCGTGCAAGAATTACTTCCGGGTGATGTGGTTTGGTGCCCGCCGGGGGTTAAGCACTGGCATGGCGCCGCGCCGTCGACTGCCATGACGCATATGGCTATCACCGGCACGAAAAACGGTAACAACGTAAATTGGATGGAGAAAGTGAGCGATGAACAGTACCCCGCCAAGTAAGCGCTGCCCTGTCCGGTTGGGGGCGCTGGGCTTCGTACTCCTAGCCACTTTTGCCTGGGCCCCGATCTCCAGCGCCAATACCTCCCATAAACCGGAGATACAAACAGTGCGAGAGAAGACTTTAACCGCCAAGCAACAGGCCATCGCCCCTATCGGCGCCAGCATGGCCGTCGGCGATATGCCCCGTTTGCAGGACGCGCTCAATCACGGTCTCGATGCCGGGCTGACGATTAGCGAGAGCAAGGAGATCCTGGTTCAACTCTATGCCTATGCTGGGTTCCCGCGCAGTCTCAATGCCCTGTCGCTGCTGATGAAAGTCCTGCAAGAACGTGCCGCACGGGGTATTCATGATGCGCCGGGACGCGATCCAGGCCCTGTTCCCTCGGGGCGCGCTTTGCTCGACCTGGGCACCGACAATCAAACCCGGCTGTTGGGCTTGCCGGTGTCAGGCCCGCTGTTTGAATTCGCCCCCGCCATTGATCAGTTTTTGAAGGGCCACCTGTTTGGCGACATCTTTGCCCGCGACAACCTTGAATGGGCTGACCGGGAACTGGCCACCGTCGGGGCCCTCGCGGCGATGCCAGGGCTAGAGCCGCAGCTAGAGTCGCATCTGAAGATCAGCATGAATGTTGGCCTGACAGTACAGCAACTGCATCAGGTGGCTAGCGAACTGAAGACAGGCGGTGAGTCGGATGGAGCTAAGCGTATTTTAGTGGCCTTGGAGAAAATCAGCGGCTGAACGCGGTATCAGGCAGGGAGTGATTGATGAGCTGGCTAATTACAGTTATCACCGTTTAACGGTTCTTATTTGGAGACCGGCCGCTAACTACTTATGCAGAGGTGTCGGTAAATCAGGTATCGCTTGTCATCTCGCGGATCGGCGACTTCGGCATAAGTACAACTCGCTTGGAAGTATGAAGACTCCTTAACAATGCCGAGGGGGTTTGCGTTGATGCTAGCTTTGCTCGCAGAACGAGTTGGCGAACGTCTGCTTCTGGCCGATTGCGTTGAAAAAGTCGGCTTCGGTTTCCACGGCAGAAAAGTGCGCGTCTGTGATTGAAATCTGTGTTTAGTGCAGAAGGTTGAGGACTCAGATTTGAAGTGTCGGCGTGCCAAAAAGACGCTTTCACCGCTTGAAGCATGGGTAAGCAGGCCGGGTCGACTTTTTCAACACAATCGGCCGAAAGCGGCCGGTCGTGTGAACTGCAGCAATCGACCCTAAGCACACAGTGAGGCTGAGCCAGCCACTGGTACGTACTTGGACGTAAGCGAATTGTTCGATGCGCTTTACCTCTCTTGTGTAGTGGTCTAATGAAACCGGACACCCATTTAGGCGCATTCGTAACTGCTTTCCTTGCAGCCTTCACATAGCCCATCAGGATCACCGGCGCCTGCGCCCTTGTCACAGCGGTGTAGATGAAGGCGTGAGACAGCGCCTGTGATTTGCGCAACGGCACGATCACTCGCCTAACGCTGGTTGCTCAGGGCACCGTCCAGTGGCTTCAGTTCAAGGCCTGGAGGTGTCTACCGTTCAGGGGGTAGTCCAACCTGCCTTCAACGGTGTCTACGAAACTAGAGGCGATTCATTTCGCCTTGAATGAATCGCTTCATTAAGACAGGCCTTGCGATGAACCCGATGGGATCACCGCAAGGCAAATGGCCGCGTTCTGTACAGGTACTGTGTCGGCCTGAGCAACTCATTGCCGCGATGACAGCCGCTGATGCAACACACCCTGTGGACTGAACAATGTCAGTTGATCGTCATCCACAGCCAGCAGCGCAGAAAGGTTCACGCGGTCTTCACGAATCGCGCTACTGAAATGCTTTAGGTCAGCATCCGCGACGCTCACCAGCCCACCATTACCAACCACCACCACGCGGCCATCGGCCAACTGGATCACGGCGGTGATCGCCTCCTGGCTGCCGCTGTCCAACTCGCGCCAGGAATCGCCGCGGTCTTCGCTGAGCAGCACCCGCCCGCTCATGCCAGCCAGTAGCACGCGGCCGTCGCGCAATGTGATGCCGCTCCATAACGAGCCACTGACGCCGGTATCCAACGCCTCCCATGTCACACCGTTGTCGCGCGAGCGGTACGCGTTGCCGCCCTCCGCGGCGATGAACAGGCTGCCATCCGGTGCGGAGAAGATGTGATTGAGGTGATAGTCATCATCGTTCGCACCCAGGCTCAGGCGTTGCCAGCTCTGACCACCATCCTGGGTCTCGCTGGCGTAGCCATAGGCACCGGTGACTATGCCGTGGCGGGTGTTCTCGAACCAGGCGGAAAGCAGTACGGGTTTGTCTTCCAGGCGCTGCTGCAGAGTCCAGTTCTCGCCAGCATCGCTGGTGTGCAACAGCACGCCGCCATGACCGACCGCCCAACCATTTTGCGCGTCGGCGAAACTAACCGCGGTCAGCAGCGTATCGACAGGAACCACCCTGGCTTGCCGCCAGTCCTGCCCCCCCTCGGAGAGCGCCACGACACCATAATCGCCCACCGCGACCAGGCGCTCGCCGGCCTGGCTCACCGCCACCAGCGGGGCGTGTTGTGCTTGGGTTTGGCGCATGGCGGGAGTCCGTTCAGCGGCACGGCTGTAGAGGACCATGTTGGCGCCTGCCAGCAAGGCGCAAACCAGCAGCAAACGCACGGGAGTGAAGTCTCTCTTGGGCATTTCGTGTCCTCCAATCAGTGCGCAACCAGAGGCGCGCAAACCGGCCCCCGACGCGGAATCAGCACATCCAGCATCACTGCGATGGCCGGTAACAGGGTAATCGCCATCAGCATGTTGACCATGAACATGAAGGTCAGCAGTAGCCCCATGTCAGCCTGGAACTTCAGCGCCGAGAACGACCAGGTGGCCACACCGATGGACAGGGTGATGGCCGTGAAGATGGTCGCCACGCCGACCTCGCGCAGCGCCAGCTTGAAGGCGCTGGCGATGTCCAGCCCCTCGGCCAGGTGCAGCTGCAGACGGTTATAGATGTAGAAGGCGTAATCCACGCCGATGCCGACCGCGAGCACCATCACCGGCAAAGTGGCGACAGTCAGGCCAATATCCAGCGCCTTCATGAAGCAGTAACCGAGAAAGGTGGCCAAGGTCAGCGGCAGGCAGCAGGCGACCATCGCTCGCCAGTCGCGGTAAACCAGAAAGACCAGCAGCACGATGGTCAGGTAGACGTAGAGCATCATCGGCAGCTCGGAGCTTTCGACGATCTCGTTGGTGGCCGCCTGCACCCCGGCATTGCCACTGGCGAGGCGCACGTTTACCCCCACCATTGGGTGCTCGGCGCGGTATTGCTGAACGGCCTCCACCACGGTTTTCAGGGTGCTGGCCTTGTGGTCGGCCAGATACAGGTTGACCGGCAGCAAGCTGCAGTCTGCGTTGTACAGCCGCAGCCCCTCGGGTACCTGGCGCACCGCTTCACCGAGTGACAGCTCATCCGCCGGTAGCGCCACCCATTTCGGATTGCCCTCGTTGACTCCGGAGGCCGAGAGCTTGGTCAGTACAGGCAACGACTGCGCCGAGAGAACACCCGGCACATTGGCCAGGTACCAGGTCAGCCGGTCGATGTAGGCCATCACCTCGTGCTGATAGCAGCTGTTCTGCGGCGTTTCCACCGCGACTGTGAAGAGATCCAGGCCGAGACCAAAATGGCTGACCACGCTTTCCACGTCTTTGTTATAGCGCGAGTCGATATGCAGCTCCGGCGCGCCCGGCAGGACATGGCCGACATGCCGACCCTGGCTCTGCCACACGGCGGCGACCAGCAGCACCAGACACAGCACCGCCCCGATTGCCGCATTACGCGTCTCGGCGATGCGCCCGAGCTTGAGCATGGCGCCGTCACGCCCGCGGCGAAGTCGATCGACGCGTCTCACATAGGCCCGATCGAAGCGGAAATAGCTGGCCAGCACCGGCAGCATGATCAGGTTGGTGACTATCTTGTAGGCCACCCCAACCGAGGCGGTGATCGCCAGTTCGCGAATCATTGGGATTGGCACCAGCACCAGCGTAGCGAAGCCGACGAAGGCGGTGATCAGCGCCAGCGTGCCGGGAATCAGCAAGCCGGAGAAGCTGCGGCGCGCGGCGGTCATGCCATCGGCGCCGGCGCAGACCTCCTTGGAGATGAAGTTGACCTGCTGCACGCCATGGGACACGCCGATGGCGAACACCAGGAAAGGCACCAGGATTGCCAGCGGGTCGAGGCCGAAGCCGAGCAGCTTGATGGTGCCGAATTGCCAGACCACCGACACCAGCGAACAGCACAGCGGCAGGAAGGTCAACGCCCAGGAGCGGGTGTACCAATAGACCGCCAGCACGGTGAGCAGGAACGCCAGGGCGAAGAAACCCATCACCGACGTGGCGCCAGCGCCGATGTCGCCCATCTGCTTGGCGAAACCGATGATCTGCACCTCGTACTGGTCGTCGCCGTACTTGGCCCGCACTTCGTCCTCCAGGCGCTGGCTGAACTCCAGGTAGTTCAGGCGTTGGCCGGTCTGTGGGTCAGGATCGGCCAGCTCGGCCAGCACCATGGCCCCGGAGTAGTCGTTGGCCACCAGGCTACCGACGAAGCCGCCGACTAGGGTGCGCTCACGAATGCCGACTATGGCCTGGTCGCTCAGAGTGGCAACGGTGACGTCGCCCCCCACCACATCCTCGGCCTTCATGCCCTCTTCGGTAATCTGTACCGCGCGGGTGTTAGGGGTCCACAGCGAGGTCACCGTGCGGCGGTCGATGCCGGGCATGAAGAACAGGCTCTGGGTCAGGTCGTTGAGCTTGGTCAGCGCCTCCTTGTTCCAGATATCGCCGTTCTTGGCGTGCAGCACCACGATGATGCGATTGGCGCCGAACAGCACGTCGCGGTACTGGTTGAAGGTCTTGATGAACTCGTGCTGCTGCGGCAGCTGCTTGTCAAAGCCGGCAGACATGCGCAGCTGCGCGGCGAAGCCGCCCATCACCAGGGTCACCAGGGCCAGCACGCCGAGGGTGGCAAGACGATTACGGAAGAAGAAGCGCTCGAGGCCGAGCACCAGGGAAGTCAGCATGGTTACGCCTTCCTGAAATTACCAAGCGAACGGAGCAGGGCGGGACTGGCCCACCTTACGCCGGCGGTCAGAACGAGTAGGAAATGTTGCCGCTGATGAAATCGCGGTCAGTCATCAGGTTGTTGTCGCCGCCGCCCCAGTACTGCACCCACTGCAGGCCACCCTTCCAACGGTCGCGGTAGTTGAACAGCACGGAGCTGGTCAGCGACTTGCGGCCCTCGACGAACGGCAGCGCGTTCGGCGTGGTGCCGTTGACGTCGTGGTAGAAGTCCAGCTGCGGCGTGAGGGTGATACCGCTACCGTACGCATTCGGGTAGTTGATGCCCATCTCGGCGACGTAGCCCCAGGAGGTTTTGTCCGGCAGTGAGTAGTCCGGAAGCAGGTATGGCGTCTCGCCCGAGGTGTCCAGATCCGGGTAGTGGGTGACGACCGCCTCGGTCAGCAGGAAGCCGTCGGAGGCGCCCAGGCTCCCGGGAATGAAACCCAGCGGGTCGCTGGCCGAGAAGCTGTAGACGGCATTCACATGTGCCTGCCATTTCTTCTCTTCGACATAGCCCTTGCTGACGCCGTTGTCGTACACGCTGAATTCATTGAACCGGCCGGTGAAGGCCACGCCAAAGGGCACCAGGGGATCAATGCTGACGCTGTCGTTGGGCCGGTAGGACAGCTCCGCGCCGACCGCTACCGGTCCGACCATGGTGTTCATCGACAGGCCGAACAGATTCTTGTCTTCGCCATAGTTGATGAAGTAGTTGTCGACCAGCAGGGTATCGGGGGAGCGGGTGGCCGTGTAGCCGACGAAGGGCAACTTGTCATGGTAACGCTGGTAGAACACGCCGAACTCGGTCTCGATCTCCTCCGCGGTCCAGCGCAGGGCGATGCCGTACTGCCCACTGTTTTTCGCTTCATGCCTGCCGGCGTAGGGAATCGCCAGCCCCGTGGCGAACATCTGCTCGTCGCTCAGGCCGCTGATGCCTGGCGCGCCGCAGCGTCCCGTGGGCGTCAGGTCGGCGCAAGTCAGGCCGAGCAAGGGGCTGAAGACATTGTTGACGAAGCTGGTCGAGAGGTAGATCGGCAGATTGCCTTCACCCACCACATCGCTCCCCGAGTAGTAGGTGCCCACCGGGTCGATGCCATAGGCGTTCCACTTGAACTGGTAGTAGGCCTCAACGCTGAGGGTCTCGCTCAGCCCGAGGTTGAACGAAGCCATAGGTGCCGGGATAAACACCTCCTTCAATTGGGTGCCGGGGGTGTGGTAGTTCGGAAGGTTGATGGCGTTGATCTGGTTGATGCCACCGGTCACGAAGATTTCCTCGCCCCAGCTGATCACCTGGTTGCCGACCTTGACCTTGGCTGGCATCTCACCCAGGTCGAAACTCTTCGCCACCCAGAGGTCGAGCAACTCCAGGCGCTCGGTGGCTTCCCGCTTGGCGTCGTCATCCAGTTCGGTGTTTCGGGTGTCATCCATCTTGAAGTCTTTCGCCCAGGCGACCCGGCCGAGTGCGCTCCAACCCTCACCGAGTTTCAGGCTCAACTCATGGTTGCCCTTGATCACGTGCGAGAAGACATCGTGCTTGTTGTAGTTGAGGTTGCCATCGTCAGCATTGCTGTAGCTGATATCGGCGTTGGCGTAGCCATTCCCTTTGCTCAGATTGTAGAAGCGCCCGGTCTGAGTCTGGGTGCCGTTGTTACAGCCACCGCTGTCGCCGCCGAGGATATGGCAGTCCTGCGGCTCCAGGCGCTGAGCGAAGCCATAGGACAGACTCGAATCCAGGCTGCCGGATATCCCCGCGTCCGAGCCGAAGCGAAACGCGTGGCCCGGTGCGCTCCAGACCAGGCCGCAGGCCGCCATCATCAGCAGGGTCAGGTTGTTTTTGACACGCGGGAAGCCCGGCGCGGCAAGGGCCGCGCCTTTATTTTTGTTATGCATGAGCTTTTCCTCAGGTCGGACTTAACGTTCGCCGCGGCGACGCAGTTCGTCGGAGTTGAACATCTTGTCGTTGACCCGGCCTTCGAGGCCTGCGGTCAGGTCGAGCACCTTGCCTTCCTGGGTAAAGCCGTCGGCGATGTAGCGACGGGCGATCAGGTCATAGCTGACGTACTCGATGGAGGTGCATGCCTGGATCTGTGGATTGGCCCAGACGCTGCCTTCCTGGGCACGCCAGAGATTGCCCTTGGCGTCGAACATATCGACATGCAGCAATGCCCAGCTGTCCTCGTCGAAGTAGAACACCCGCTTGGCCAGGGAGTGACGCTTGTCAGCTTTCACCGTTGCCTCCACCACCCAGACCCGGTGCTGCTCGTAACGCTGCACGTCACGATTGAGGTAGTCCTGACCGATCAACTGCTCATAGCGGTTCGACTTATCGACCAATTTGTAAGAGTTGTACGCAACAATCATTTCCTTTTTGCCGACCAGCTTGTAGTCGTAGCGATCGAGCGCACCGGTGTACATATTGATCTGGTCAACGTAGTAGAGGCTGTCGGAGCCAGCAATCGGGTTGTCGTAGGCAAAGGAGGGGGCACGCCGCACGCGGCGTTGGCCAGGGAAGTAGATCCAGGCATCCTGCGGCTTATCCAATTGTGCATGCACCAGGTACATCTCGCCCGCCCGGGACGAGGGTGAAAGCAGGTCATACATCAGCTTGGCTTCGATATTGCCGGTCTCTGCCGGGGCTTTTACGGCCGGGTCGTTATAGGGGTAGAACTCGTAGGATTTTTGCTCGACTTGTGTCAGCGTCCCCCCTTTGTCCCGCATCAGAAACGCGGCATCGAATTGCCGACCCTTGGCGATGTAGCGCAATTTGTAGTTCCACATCGCCTCGACACCGCTGGCCGGTAGCGGAAACGGAATCGCTTCGCCGGCCGCGGCTTCCAACTGCCAACCGTCAGCGCCAACCTTGCTCTGTGCGGCGAATTGTTTGGTGCGCTGCGCCACGGCGTCCGGGAAGGTGCAACTGCGATGGGTCGGATAAACGTCCACGCGGTAGCCGGGATAGGCCTTGATCAGTTCAATCTGTCCGGCGGGCAACTTTGCCTGATGTTGAGCGAGATTCTGTGCATTGACGCTGAAAAGCACCTTGTCAGCCCCATAGGGGTCACCATGGCCGGGCTCCCAGCCAGCCGGGGCACGGGCCAGGCCTCCCTCCCAGGCCGGGATGCTGCCATCCACGGTGCCAGCCCGCTCCGCACCGAAGGGGGTGAGTTTTTTGCCGAGTTGCTCCAGTTCAGCTGAAGTGGCCGCCTGTGCCGTGCTCAGGCCCCAGCATGCAAGCAGGGCGCTAAACAGCAAAGTCCGTTTGAACATGCTATTCACGAGGTGTCTCCTATTATTGTTAGAGGTCGGAGCGCAGGGCTGGGCGGCGTTCGCACAGCTTTCCAGCGGCGCCAGTGAATCAGATAAACAGGGTTCGATTGGCTATCAGATAGTCGCGCAAGGCCATGGGAGGTCGACCGGTCAACTGCGCAAAGCTGTCGGTGACAGGAATGTCGAGGTAATCGCGGGTTTCATGCCGGAAGTAGGTCATGAGCAAATCGAAGGCCTCTCCGGTGGCGGTGCGCAGGGGCTGGTCATCGTCCACCATCGTGACCGGCTCACCGATCACTTCGCCCAGTAGCTCGGCGAGCTGGGTAAAGTCGATGCGCTCAGTGCCGGTAAGCAGATACTCGTGACCCACATGGAGAGCGGCATCGCTTGCTAGGATCCTGGCGGCTGCTGCGGCAACGTCGCACTCAGACAACCACAGGCGTGATGCATGGGTGGCCTGCGGCATGGCCAGGCGTCGGTGTTGTTTAATCTCGGCAGCCAGGAACCAGGGCACATTGAACATCAGCCAACTGGCAACATTGAGGTAGGTCATGGGTAAGCCACTGGCATCAAACAGTGGCTTCGCGACAACCGAGAGGTTGGCCCCACATCGGGTGGCCAGAATGTCCGGCTCCAATTGATCAGCCGTCAGCCCTGGCGGGAGGGAGATCAAGCGCAGTACCTGGGCAACACAGCCGGCTTCCTGAATGGCGTTAATCAGGTTGGGGGTGACAATATTTTCGTCGGTGTAAAAATCCGGCGAGACAATAAACACCTTGTCTACGTCGGTAAAAGCGGCGGGCAGACTACCGGGGTCGTACCAGTCGGCCTTAAGTACTTCAGCCTGTGGATGCAGGGCACGCAGTAAATCGCAGCCGGCGTCGCGGCTGCTGGTCAGACGTAAGTTTATAGATGGGTATTTTACCGCCAGCGCTTGAGCGGTCAGTCCACCAATATTTCCCGTGGCACCCAGAATGAGCACTCTGCTTGTTTTGTTCACAGTCAATAAGTCCTGATGATTGATTAAATATTCAGCCTTGCCGGTAACGATGGAATGACCACTGACGCCCGCGCAAGTTGTAGTGGTGCATCAAGTCTCAATGCGCATTGCAACGCGTTGGTTCGATTATTTGTGTGGTTGTGGCGCAGGCGTTAGCCAAAAATCGCAGTGTTTACGATGTTTGAATTATTGTCGGGCGCACTTAGCCGATGCTTCGGCGACACGTGTTGCGCGCGTGCAGAATTAGCGCCGGCCAGTGAGTGCTCCAGCGCTCATCTTCATTTGATAAATAGCTATGTATACGAAAGGGGCATTACTGGGCGAAAGGTTGGTACACTGGAATAGCGGGCTGGTTAGTCAGGAGCAACATCACGTTAACTGGCATAACGTCGGCGCGTCTCGGATGGCAGATCGCCGAACAGGCGCTTGTAATCTGCGCTGAAATGCGACGGATGCCAAAAACCCCAGCGCGCAGCAATATCCAGCACGGAACTCTGTGGGCCGCCAGACTTGATGTCCTGCCGCACATAGTTGAGTCGCAATGCGCGTAAGTAAGCCACTGCGGTCATGCCCAGGACGTCCTGGAATGCATATTCCAGCGTGCGTGAGCCAACTCCCAGGTAGTGGCAAAGCCTGGCAATGGTGAAGCTCTCACCTTGGGGATCGTGAAACAGATATTCACGCGCTCGCGCAACCAGGGCATAGCGATGTTTGGGCATGGCGAATGCGCACAGTTTGTCGCCGTTGCCGAGCAGCTTGAGCACCTGTGTGTAAATCGATTCGGTCAGCGAGTCCTGTGCATGCTGGTGCTGCAAGGCGCCATGATTGTTCAGCAAAACGGTCAGCACGGTTTGCAGGAATGTTTGCAGCTGAGCAGCCTGATCTGGCATGACTTTTAGAAAGGCCGTTTTATCAAGGCTGCGAGCGACATCGGCATCTTTGATTTGATCGGCATAGGCAGTGAAGACGTCAGTATCGAAGCTCAGGGTCAGCAAATCGCTTGAATGTGCTGTGTAATAGGTAAAGGTTTCATCCTCGGCAAAGCAGACGATTTCCCGGTGATTGACTTCGGTGCCACTGAACAGGGCAGGTTGGGACAACGACAGCGGCAGGGCAATGGAGCGCGAATTAGCTTTGGTGGTGAACTTAACGCGCATGCGCTGGGAGGTGACTTCGCGAAACAGTTGCATGCCGGCAAAGCTCACCAGGCTGCAGCGCCCGGCAAAGAAGCCGTTGCTCAACTGCTGGACCTCACTGGACCAGCCAGGCAGGGTCGCGCCATAGTCATCAACGTCATGCAGTTCTGCAACGCTGACGACGACGGGATCAGTCGCGATCAATGGAGTAGGGGAGTAAAGGCCGCCGCTGGTATTCACTGGCAATCTCCTTGGACAACATATGATTCCTGGCGGTTACTCCGCCGAGCACTAGGCGCCTTTATCCCATGCGGCGCGTATCACCACTACTCCTGTAATCGCCCATCGTGCTGAAAGTGCACTGACGATCGGTCTCGCGCAGCCTAAGCGATTGGCAGTGCCAGCGTTAGCCAATAAACGCAATTTACTCAATGCGGATATTGGGTAACACCTGGCTGGGCGTTGATCTGACACTACGGCCATCAGGTTATTCCCGTTGGCCGATGAGGCCAATGACCTGCGCTGGCGCTGCTTAAGCCAGCCCATAGGCTGCAGTGGCTGTGGGTAATCAAAGTACTCCCCGAAAAAACAAAAAGGACAGCGGCAATGTCTAGCAGAGATATGATGATTTACACGGCTGTTTCGTCCCTGGTGTGGGTCGGGTTTTATTACGGATACCGCTTTCTCAAGTTGAAAAACGATATGTTGGGCTACGAGTGGTTCTTTCTGGCCGTGTCTGCAACCAACGTGATTTTAGATAAGGCCGGTGTCTTTGAATTTTCCGCCTATGTCTGGCATTACCTGGATACGTTTTCAAAATTATTTGGTGTTACCGTTATTGGTGCCATCGGATTAATGAAAGTGACGCATAACTTTGAATTGTCCAAAGGTAAGGAGGTTCTGGTTTTTGTCGTCACGCTTGTTCTCAGTTATGGCTTTGAAACGCTGGACTTCATGCGGGCGGCATTACCGGTCGCCTCGATGTTGGCAGCTGTACTCTTTTTAATCTTCTGCGGTTGTATCGTGCAGCAGGCATTTAAATACAAACTGATCTTGCACGGCTGGTTGATGGTCGTACTTATCGTCCTGAATCTGTTTGTCGCCGCTATCCAGGACTTCATGGTTCTGCCCAATGAAGACACAGCGGTGTTTTTCAATAAGTGGGTGATTGAAACCCTTGCCTGGTCGTTGATTTTTACAGAGATTTTCTATGTGTATCGCGCCCTGGCGCGCAAGAAGGGAATGGCATAGACCTACCGTCATACACAGTGAGAAAACCCCGATCGAAGTCAACTTCAATAGCTTATGGGTAGGTAATGTCGATATGTTCAAACGTTTAGCGTGCTATTTCATGCTGGGCACTTCGCTGCAACTGCCCTTGGCACTGGCTGATATCCCGGTGGAGCAGGCCAGGGTCGAAACCCTGGCAGCCCATGACGGTCAGCATTGGTTCTGGGTATGGGGCAATCGAGCGCCGACGCAGCTCGATGGTCGAGCCTTTTTGTTCGATGACAGCGGCAAGATGCTGGGCCAGCTTGATACCGGCTTCTGGTTCAACAGCCTGCTGCCTGCACAGTCACGTAATGAGTTGTTCTCCGTCGAAACCTATTTCAGCCGCGGCACCCGTGGAACCCGCAGCGATATGGTGACGGTCTATGACCCACAGACCCTCGCGCCCAAACGGGAAATCCCGATTCCGTCCAAGCGCATCAACGCCCTGGGCAATACGGGTTTGAGTGTGTTGTCGGACGACGAGCGTTTTCTCCTGGTGCTCAATTTTACCCCGGCGCAGTCCATCAGTATCGTCGATCTGGATGCCGATCGTTTTGTCAGCGAGGTGGAGACACCCGGCTGCGCCTCGATCTATCCGGCCGGCAAGCGTGACTTCTATGCCATCTGCGGCGACGGCGGATTTCTTCACCTGCGCCTGGGAGAACAAGGTCAGGTACTGATCCAGCAGCGCAGCAAACCGTTATTCGATCCGCTCAAGGACCTGCTGTCGACTTCGGCTTCGCGGATAGGTGACACCTGGTATTTCGTTTCTCGCGAAAGTCAGGTGTATGCCATTCAGATGGGCCCGGATCAGTTGCGCGTGTCCCGGCAGTGGTCGTTGCTTAGCGGGGATGAGCGAAAGGACGACTGGCGCATGAGCGGCATTCAGCACACCGCCGTACATGCAGCGAGCGGCCGATTGTTCGTGTTGATGCACCAAGGCGGGCCAGACACCTTCCAGGAGCCGGGCACCGAAGTCTGGGTCTTCGATGCGAACCAGGGCAAAAAAATCCTAACCATCAAACTGGCTGAGCAGAGCATCTCTATCGGCGTCAGTCCCGGCGTCCAGCCACGTCTTTACAGCGTGGACTGGGTGCTGCAGATGCCCTGGCTGGCCAGTGCCTGGATTTATTTAACCGAGGGCCAGGATGGTGTGCTGCGTCGTCTGCAGCAGGACATCAATCTTTACGATGTCGAGAGCGGTGCGCACCTGCGCACCATCACCGGGCTGCCTTATGGATATCTGAACATGGTGCTGCCATGGTGATCGGCCTGCTCGGCGAACCGGTCTGGTTGACCGCCATAAGTGTCGGCATGGCCCTGCTGCTGGGGGTTGCAGGCTGGCACAAATTACGCGACACGCTTGGGTTCACGGCGGTGTTGCAGAGCTATGACGTGCTTGCGCAAGGGTTGGTTCGTTCTGTCGCCTTGCTGTTGCCTTGGCTTGAGATAGTCACCGCCGGCGGGTTGTTGGCTTTCCGGCAGCCCTTCATTGTGTGGCTCGCGGCGGCGTTGTTGCTGACCTATGCGCTTGCAATGGCGCTGAGCCTGTTGCAGGGCCGGCGCATTGCCGACTGCGGTTGCCAGGCAGGCGCCCGCCGCCAGGCAGTCAGTTGGCCATTGGTATGGCGCAACCTGATTCTCATGCTCCTCACCCTGAATCTGCTGCTGCCGCCGAGCGGCCGCATCCTGGTTTTCTACGATTGGCTGGTGATTGGCTGCGTGGTGCTTACCGGCAGCGCCTTCTACCTTCTGGCCAATACCCTGATTGCCAACCAAAACTCTGCCCGAGAACTCTCTCTATGATTGAAGCACTGGTTGTTGCCATTAGCCTTTCCTGGTTGGCCATCATCGGTTTGTTGGTGACGGTGCTGGCCCTGACCCGGCAAATTGGTCTGCTGCACGAACGCATCCGCCCGGTAGGGGCGCTGTCGCTGGGCAAGGTGATCAAGGTCGGGGATGAGGCGCCAGTCTTCAATCTGCCGAGCCTGACCGGCGGTGCATTGAGTCTGGCTGGCGTCGATGCTGGCGGACTCTCCACACTGCTGTTCTTCCTTTCGCCGACGTGCCCGGTGTGCAAGACCTTGCTGCCGGTGCTCAGGTCGGCCCAGGCAAAGGAGCGAGCCTGGCTACGCGTGATCCTGGCCAGTGATGGTGACGAAGCCGAACAGTTGTCCTTCATTCGGCGTGAAGGGCTGAATGAGTTTCCGTATTTGCTCTCTCCCGAGGTTGGCATGGCTTACCAGATCGCCAAGCTGCCCTATGGGGTGTTGATTGATGCCTCGGGCAAGGTGACCGCACACGGCCTGATCAATACCCGCGAACATCTGGACAGCCTGTTCGAGGCAAAAAGCCTCGGCTACGCCACGGTTCAACAATTTCATGCGGCACATGGCTGAGTTGCCAGGCACATGCATCGAGGGCAATGACGATGGAAAACAATTGGCTTGATCAAGTGACCGAAAAACTCACCCGACAGACCGCTCGCAGCACGTCGCGTCGAGGTTTTCTCGGCGGCCTGGGCACTCTGTTGATCGGTGCGGGCGCCTTTACGCTGCTGCCGGTTTATCGCAACAGTGCCTTTGCCTCCACGGGCATTGCTGAAGAAGGCAATCCCAATAGCTGCGACTACTGGAGACATTGTGCGATCGACGGTTTTCTTTGTGGATGTTGCGGTGGCACGGCTAGCAGTTGTCCGCCTGGCACCGTGAAGTCAGACATCACCTGGATCGGCACCTGCCGAAACCCCGCGGACGGCAAGGACTACGTCATTTCCTACAACGACTGTTGTGGCAAAAGTAATTGTGGGCGCTGCATCTGCCAGCGAGATCAGGGCGACACGCCGATCTATCGGCCGCAGAGCTCGAACGATCTCAATTGGTGTACCGGCAGCCAGGCGAATGTGCCTTATCACTGCTCGCTGTCGGTCGTGATAGGAGTGAAGGAACAATGATTCGCGCAGTTGCTCTGGGGCTTCTCCTGTCCAGCAACTGCAGTTGGGCGACCGAGCCGGCTCAGGTCGATTACATGCTCAATTGTCAGGGTTGCCATTTACCAGATGGCAGCGGCTTTCCCGCACGACAGGTGCCAGATTTGCGTAATCGGATGGGCAGCTTTCTCAGTGTGCCGGGCGGTCGCGAGTATCTGGTGCAGGTGCCGGGCACCGCCCAGACGGCGCTGCCCGATTCTGATCTGGCACGCTTGCTGAACTGGATGCTCGGCAGCTTCAGTGCGGCACAGATACCGGCGGATTTTCAACCCTATACCGCTGCTGAAGTAGGCACCTTGCGTCAGTATCCCCTGGCCAGCCCATCAGTCATTCAAGCGCATCTGCTTGAACAGATCGTTCAGCGTGAGCAACAGCAGCACAGTGGAGCATTCGCAGATGAATAAGATGACCAGCCTGGCCTTACTGTTTCTGGCTCCGCTCGCCACCCAGGCGACGGAGGCGCCCACTGCAGCACTGAGTGCAACCTGTGCGGTGTGCCACGGCGCAGAAGGCCAGGGTAATCAGGCGTTGGGCGCACCGCGCCTGGCGGGGCAGAACGCACAATATCTGGCTCGTCAGCTGCTGAATTTCAAAGCCGGCCGGCGCGGCTACGCTCAACAGGATCAGGCGGGGCAGAGCATGCGTGCGATTACCCTGAGCCTCAGTGAAGAGCAGCTTGCCAGTCTGGCCGCGCACTACGCCGGTCTGCAACTGGCCAAGGCGCCACAGTCTGACAGTGCCACTGCCAAGGTTGGCGCAGCACGCTATCAGGATACCTGTGCGGCTTGCCACGGCCAATTTGCCCAAGGTTATGCACACCTGCAGGCACCTGATTTGCGAATCCTTGACAGCTGGTATATCGATCAGCAGCTGAACAATTACGCTCAGGGTTGGCGGGGGGCAGATGAGTATTCCGATATCCAGGGCAAGTGGATGCAAGCCATTGCTACCCAGATCAATAACAAAGAACGGCAAGCCGTGGTCGACTTCATAGGAACACTGGGTGTTGATCCAAAGTAAGGCAACCCGCCAAAGCTGACGCTGTTATCCGTGAGCCCTCCGCTGTCAGCGGAGGGGCCTTTCTATTGCGGCTTGTCACAGAGTCTCATGAGTATCGCTGAAATCTATTTGATCAACCGGCGGCTGCGACCAGACCACCGTCCAGCGCCAGCGTATGTCCGGTGATCCAGGAAGAGGCCCTGGATGCCAGGAAGATGGCAGCGCCAGCCATATCGTCCTGATTGCCAAGACGCCCCCTCGGGACCATGGCCATGATGGAACCTGCATCTTGCTCAACCGCGTAAGCCGTCATTTTCGTGTGAAAAAAGCCGGGCGCGATTGCGTTGACATTGATATTTGCGGGAGCCAGATCAACCGCAAGATGCCGGGTCAGGTGAATCAGGCCGGCCTTGCTGGCGGAGTACGCATAATTATCGACTCCGGGATTTACCAGGCCGTTGACCGAGGCAATATTGATCACCCGGGACGGAGTCTCTGCTTTAGCCGCAGTTTTGAGCAACCCGAGCAGACGCTGCGTCAAAAAGAACGGTGACTTCAGATTCAGATCCACAACCTTGTCCCAACCCGCCTCTGGATACACGGAAAACTCCGCGCCCCAGGTAGCGCCGGCATTGTTAACCAGGATGTCCAGGCCGGACTCACGCTTGCCAATCTCATCGACCAAAAACTCGATGCCCTCCAGGCTGGAGAGGTCAGCACGGATCGCAACGCACTCGCCAAGGCTTGCAACAGCGTTGGTAAAATTCGCCAGCTCATCCTGATTTCGCGATGAAATGTACACCTTGACCCCGCATTGCAGGTACGCCCGCGCGATCATCGCGCCAATCCCTCGCGCCCCACCGGTGACCAGCGCCACCCGACCTTGCAAACTGAATAGATCCTGCATACTGCCTCCGAGAAAAACGCGCCCGTCCGTCAACCGGACAAGCGCAGAAATTGAATTGGATGCGCCGCTCAGGCATGCGATCTCATTGATTGCCGAAGCTGGCGGCAGCCTTGGACAGGAACTTCTCTGTCTGCTTGAAGCCCGCCTCCAGGGCGCATTGATCTGTGGTGTCACAGATAGCGTCCCAGGTCGCCAGCACACTCTCAGGGGTCTGCAAGGCAGGTGGGAGGAACACGCCATTGGTCTCGAAAATCCGCGTAGTGGCATAGCCACCTGCACCGGCACAGAGGATCGTGCGCTGCGGTGCACCCTCGTGGCACAGCAGTAGCGCGCCTGCGGTAACCGACTCAGGGGTCAAGAGTTCAAATACCGTCTTGTCCAATAGATCTTCGGTCATGCGGGTGGCGGCAGTGGGGGCCAGCGCATTGACCCGGATATCGTGTTTCTGGCCCTCCAGCGCCAGGGTATTCATGAGCCCTACAACCGCCATCTTGGCCGCACCGTAATTCGACTGACCGAAATTGCCGTAGAGACCGGAAGAGGAGGTGGTCATGACAATTCGCCCATAGTTCTGCGCCCGCATGATTTCCCAGACGGCCTTGGTGCAGTTGACCGAGCCCATCAGGTGCACGTCCATCACCAGCCTGAAGTCGGCCAGGTCCATCCTGGAGAAGCTTTTATCGCGAAGTATTCCGGCGTTGTTGAGCAGAATATCGACCCGCCCCCAACGCTCCATGACCTGCGCGACCATCGCCTCGACTTCAGAAAAGTTGGCAACGTTGGCGCCGTTGGCAATGGCTTCGCCGCCCATGGCCTGGATTTGCGCAACCACCTCGTCTGCAGCCTGCAACGAGTTACCCGCGCCGTCACGGGCGCCTCCCAGATCATTCACCACCACCTTGGCACCGCGCCTGGCCAATGCCAGCGCATGGGAGCGTCCGAGTCCGTTTCCGGCTCCGGTGACGATGGCGACACGCCCAGTGAAATCGATACTTTGCTGACTCATATGAAACCTCTGCGATTGATACGGTTATTCAACGGACAAACCAGGTACGCCGCAGCCATCAAAACCACTCTTCTCGGGCCATGTAGAAGGCATCTTCGAAGTCGCACAGAATCTGTTTCCAGACCTGTATCTCTGGCAGTTCGTAGGCGTAGAAGTATTTGAGGGCTTGCAATTTGCCCAGGTAGAAGTTCCGGTCATTCTCATGCGGGTCCCTGGCCAGGCCAGCGCTCGCGGCTATGCCTTGCTTGAGCCACATCCAGGCCACGACCACGTTGCCAAACAGCTCCAGGTACTTGACCGAATTGGCCAGCGCCAAGTCGATGTGCAGTTTCTGCATGCCGCCAAGAACAGCACCGGTGGTTTCCTCGAGCACTTGAATGGCGGCCAGAAGCGCAGCCGCAGGCTCCTGCAATGCCGGGTGCTGGGTGGCCGTCTCAATGTCGTCACGCATCCTGCTGATACAGTTCGTGTATCCGGCCATATTGTCGGCGGGCACCTTGCGTGCGAGCAGGTCAAGCGACTGCACGCCATAGGTGCCCTCATGGATCGAGTTGAGGCGGTTGTCGCGGTAGTACATCTCGACCGGATGCTCATTGGTATAGCCATGCCCACCCAACACCTGAATCGCCAGGCTATTGGCGCGCGGGCCGTATTCGGATGGCCAGGACTTGATGATCGGCGTCAGGAAATCCAGTAGTACCTTTGCGCTTCTGCGCTTGGCCTCGTCAGGAGCAGTGCGCACGTCGTCAGCCAGTTGTGCACCGAACAGACACAGGCTGTAGGCACCTTCGGCATAGGCCTTCTGTGCCAACAGCATGCGTCGCACATCCGCATGCTCAATGATCCGCACGGGCGCAGAGAGCGGATCCCTGGACGAAGGTAAACGCCCCTGTCGCCGCTCCTTCGCGTAGTCGAGGGAGTACTGATAACCGCTTAACGCGGTGAGCGCGGCGCAGGTTCCGACCATGATGCGTGCCTCATTCATCATGTGGAACATGTAGCGAATACCCTGATTCTCCTCACCTACCAGGTAGCCGATCGAGCCGCCCTGTTCACCGAAGTTGATCGCACAGGAGGTTTGCCCGCGCCCACCCATCTTGTGGAACAAGCCAGCCAGGCTCACATCATTGCGGCTGCCGACCGCACCTGTTTCATCGACCAGATACTTGGGAACAATGAACAGGGATACGCCCTTGATGCCCTTGGGCGCGCCTTTGATCCTTGCCAGGACGAGGTGAACAATATTTTCGCTAAGGTTGTGATCACCGCCAGAAATGAAGATCTTGTTGCCAGTAATCAGGTAACGACCCTCTTCAGTCCTGGTCGCGCTGGTCGCCAGGTCTGCCAACCCCGAGCCCGCCGACGGCTCGGTCATGGCCATGGTTCCGGCGAACCGGCCCTGACGCATCGGCACGACCCACTTGGCGATCTGTTCGGGCGTGCCGTGAGCCTCGATAAGATTGCAGTTGGCATTGGTCAGACTGGTGTAACCCAGTGTGGTGCTGCCAGCAGCTGACAGGAAAGAAGTGGCCACACTTGCGACAATGGCCGGCAATTGCATGCCTCCCCATTCATAATCGGCTTCCGGGCAAGCGAGCCCGGATTGGATAACAGCATCGATTGCAGGCTTGATCTCGGGAAGCATGTGCACCTGCTTGCCGTCGAACGTAGGCTGTTGCACATCCACCTTCTGCCGGATTGGCAGGAAGTAGCGTTGCGCGATCTTGCGCCCGGTTTCGATCGCCGCCAGATAAGTTTCCTTGCTGTGCTCGGCATAGCGCGGGCGGGCGGTCAGGGCTTGCGCATCGAACAACTCGAACAGATAGAAATGCAGATCTCTGACGTTTAGTATGGAGGCCGCCATGGTATTACTCCGCGAAGAATGGACGAGACCCGCCCATTTTGCCGAGGCCGGCCCCAGTCACCACGACATGGGATGTCTGATAGAAGGGATTTCTCGCAACAATGGACATGGCCGAGACACAACACTTACAGCGCTTTGCTGACTTTCTCAGGTTCTGGCGCGGAGTCTTCGGGCTGAGCCAGGAGCAACTGGCCGAAATGGTCGGCACCTCGACTCGACATGTCAGTCGCCTGGAAAACGGGATAAGCAAGCCAAGTGAGGTGCTGACCGACCAAATCGCGGACGCGCTAAAGCTTCGCCGCAGGGATCGCAGCCATCTGCGCATTGCTGCGGGCTACGCGACCAATGAAATAGCGCAGGACTTTCACAGCCCGGATCTCAAATGGTTAAGGTCTGCAATGCTCAGAACATTGCAGACACTGGATCCGTATCCATCCACCCTGACTGATGGCGCGGGCAATATCCTGATGGTCAACAAGGCCTGGGTAGGCTTCTATCAGGACAAAGTCGATACCGAGCGGCTCAGGCAAACCGTCAACTTGTATGACTTTCTGTTCAACGACGGCAGCGATGGCGCGCTGAGCGAGGAATGGCAAGACGCATTGTCGTTGGTGATCATGGCGTTCAAACAGCATGTCATGCTCAACGGCAGCGATCAGGAAGATCAGACCCTGAAGCGTATTCTTGGCTACCCCAACGTTCCAGCTGACTGGAAAATACGCGCCTCCAGGCTCGAGCCTAGAGCCAGCTTCAAAGTCAAAATTCAGCATCAGGGCAGGGTCAGGGGCTTCTACAGCGTCAGCCAGATGGTTGGCGCACTTGGCCCGGCGGCGTACATGACCGAACCCAGGCTCAGCATCAACACCCTCTATCCCGAAGATGCCGCACTGAGCCTTGAAAAGCTGCTAACTACCTCCCTGGAACATCCCCTGCTGTACTACTGAGTGGCAGCGGCTCAACCGCATGGTCAATGCCATTGGAACAATCAGCACTTTGGTAGCGACAGCCTTAGCCTTCGCAACAGGCATGCTTCTTTGGTATTCGGTACCCGGGCTGATGGCTAGCCCAGATATCTCTGACTCGGAGCGGGGCTTTCTGACCGACAAGCTTTCCCTTGTTCCAAGGCTGATGGCGGTATCTAGCAACAATGTTCATGGCTCGTCCTCCACGTTGAGGGAAGACAAGGGTGGATCAGTCACAATGGCTGGTGGTGGCTATCAGCCCCATAGCTGCCTGTCAGCAAAGGCATAAATCGACCCAAAGCTGCCGTTGGTGGAAGGCAGCTATCGGCCAAAAGCAGTCTGTCGTGAAGTGCATGAAGCTGCCATTAGCTGCCTCTCGCGAAAGGCAGCTTTTCGTCGATTACAGCGTTATTCCGCCAACGATCGACGTCACCCCGTGCGAGTCCGTCAGATGCTTCCTAGTAGCATGTCAAAGCCATGTAAGCTCTGCTTGGCCCGTTGAATGTTATTATGAGCTAGGGGAGTTATCTGGTCCTTAATTACGGACTGCTCCCGCCGAGCGCAGTGCTGCGCTATGACTCACATACCGCTCTCTTAGCTATCTCGTAAGTGCTGCTTGTTTGCCGAGTCGCGTGCGCTCATTCCAATTTCCATCCGTTCAGGTGCGCCGGCTGGGCCAGACCCAGTTCGCGATCCTTCACATTGAACTCCAGCCAGCCACCTAATGGCTCGTTCCGCCCGTCAATAATCGGGCCGTGCGGCAGCCTCCCGTCGGGTAGCAGCACTCGCAGGGCGTTGGCGTCCTTGGGTCCATGCAGGTAATGGCCGTACTCGATCCGGGCGCGGCCGGGACCGACATTTTTCAACACCACCGGCAGCTCCAAGGTGGTCAACTCGTTGGGCTCATGGCCCACGTACAGCGCCATGTTGCAGGCCCATGGGGATCTGGTGGTAGTCCGCCCGAAGATGATGAACATTGCGAAAGAGTGATCGACTGCTTTAATGGGATTTGCAGCGCCAACCGAAGCGAAGCAGCGTGGCCATGAGGCGCTGGGCACGTTTCAGTTAACGTGAATATACAGCGGCCCAATCACAGGACAGTGTCGATGATTAATGAATCAAAAATCCGGGAACGAGCTTATGCTCTGTGGGAAAAGGATGCATGCCCAGAAGATGCTGCACTCTTCTACTGGCGTCTCGCCCAAGATCAGCTCGCGGCTGAACTGCGGTCATCCAGAGCCGCCCCCCTAATGCAGACGCTGGAGAAGCGAAAAGCGGCGTAGCACAATCGATACCCATACAGCAGGTCAGATGCCACGCCCGAAAGAATTCGCGAACCTGCAAAAGCTATTCGGTACGCACGGTATCGATTTGTTCAAGCCGAGAGCCGCAATGAATTGGGTCGTGATCGACGTAGGCGGCAATAATCTCAGGGTGATGGGCGGAGTTAATTACACCCGGTAGAAATTCTACGTCAAACACATCTCCACGCATGCCGACTACGACGTTGCCGACGACTGGTATGCAAGAAACAAAGGGGTAAAACGATGAGCGCAGGCCGGAATGACTTTCAAACCGTGATCGCAACGCTTGGCGAGTTACACGCGGCGCTGGAGCGCCTGCGCGGCGAATTCGTGCACGGCATCAAGACCCCCGCTGACTATGAGCGTGCGACCGACCTGCTCGATGAGCTCACCGACGGGCGCGAACTGAGCAAGGTCGAGGAGAAAATTCTCGTTGAGCTCGAGGACGAAATACTGGCCTATCAGCGCGACTCCGTACAGTTTCGCGAATCGAATGCCGCTTTTGAGGCGACGTGCACCCCTGTGCAGCTGATCAAGGATCTGATGGAGACGCTCCGGCTCACCGGTTCGGACCTCCCTGAAATTGGTGATAAAACGGCAGTATCCAAGGTGCTCAGTGGGGATCGGCCCATCAGTCACAAGATGGCATACGCGCTGGCAGAGCGGTTTGCGATGGAACCGAGTGCTTTCGTGTCTGCAGCCCTCGGAAAACACTAAACTACGAAACGCCCGCTGAACGATTTAGCCAATCTGTTGCGTCGACCGGTTGAATCCACAACCCATTGCAGACATTCGCCAACGACTACAAATGGCCGATTGTGTTGAAAAAGTCGCCCCAGCCTGACGGTCTCTGTATTGATTGGTGAAAACTTCTTTTTTGCACGCAGCTACGTCAAATCTTGTCGGTAGAGAATGGCACTCACCTACGTATTTATTCAGCGGTTCTTTTCCCATTCATCATTGCTCATAGCTAAGCGAAACCCGAGATGGGACATGGAATTCATAGGATCCGCACCCTGCCTGGCACTGGTTCGAAAGCTCGTACAGTAGCTGTCGCTACAAAGAAAAGAACCACCTCGGATCACACGCTGCGGTGCGTTGGCGGTAACCCCGAGTTCAGGATCATAGCTATCGGATGGCCCCTTCGGGTTCACAGCCACCGCACTTGCCGGCTGATGCCCGACTCTAAACGCATCGGCACGATACCAATCGGCGACCCACTGCCAAACGTTCCCGGACATGTCGTATAGCCCGTAGGCGTTAGGTCTGTAACTGCCTACCGGTTTGGTGCCGATCTTGAATTTATTGCTGGCCCCGGTCACGGGAAACGGTTGTACCTCATCCCAAGTGTTCGCCATTTTTTCCCCATTGGGTGCGAAATCATTCCCCCATGCATAGGTCGCTTGTTCCAGTCCGCCTCTTGCGGCGTACTCCCATTCAGCTTCAGTCAGCAGGCGCTTATTTGCCCACTTTGCATACGCCTGCGCATCTTCAAGTGAAACCTGCACCACGGGATGGGTTTCCTTGCCCTCAATTGAACTGTCGGGGCCCAACGGGTGGCGCCAGTCAGCCCCGGGGACAAATGCCCACCACTGACTGAAATCATTCAGGGCGACTGGCCTGTCGGTGCCCGCGAAAACCAATGCCCCGGGCACCATGACACTGTCGTCGGGCTCAGGTGTCCCTGGCGGTAGCTGGACTTTCAGATCGTCCCATTCGGGTTTGCGTTCGGCGGTGGTGACGTAATGGGTTTCAGCAATGAAGCGGGCGAAATCGGCATTGGTGACGTCGTAGCGGTCGATCCAGTAGCCGTTGAGTCGAACCTTGTGGGCCGGCCCCTCGTTAGGTCGCGCCTGCTTATGGTCGCTGCCCATCAAAAATTCACCCGCAGGCAGCCAGACCATACCCACGGGGCCATTTTCCCCATCACCGAGGGTCAAAGGCGACGGACCGCGAATGTGCTGGTACGCCGCAAAAGCCAGGCCGGCAGACACCATCCCGACTGCGACTAAAGCGATGCCCAATCGCCGATTCCTGATAAGCATTTGCGCCCCCTTGGGTTCTGTAGGTTGTGACCATTTCTAACCCTTTGGCCACGGGTGAAATCCGCGCCCAGGCAGGTACGGTCTGGGCTCCTCACATCCGAAGCGGGCTCAATCTTGCTTTGCCTTCTCCTCCATTGCCGCCTGCAACTTCTTGATGTCCTCGGGTGACAACTGCGGGCGATCGACCTTGATCGTCAACTGGTTCAGTTTGGCCGTCAGAGGGAACGGCGGCTGGTAGTCCGCATCATTCACGCCGGTCAGTGTGTCGGAACCGATGTCGAACGCCTCGTCCCACTGCAGGATCATCGGCAGCGTGCGCTCCATACGTTGTGTGGCGACCACCTTGTCATCCACCTTGAGCGTGCCAGTGCCGGGCTGGGCGAGTCCACTGAAGTCGTTGAACTCGAGCGTGCCCACACCCACCCCGTCGTACTTGAAGTCAAACTCAATCGTGTGCCGGCCCGGCGGTAGCGCCTCAGTGCCTTCCCACTTCAGGCGTTGCAGATCAATCAGATTCCACAAGAACACTGGTTTACCCTTCAGCAGGTAGAAACCATACCCCGAGAACCGTCCTCCAGACGTTAGGATCATGCCCTCGGCACCACCCTGCGGCACTTCAATGTCGGCGCTGATCGTGTAGGAGGTGTTTAGCAACAGCGGCGAGTCACCCTGGGGCAATCCGGTCATCGGCTTCGTATAGACGAACTCCGTGCGTCCGGCGGTGATGTTTGGGCGCGGCGCAATGATGCGCGCAGCCACGGAGGCGTCCAGCGGCAAAACCTGGTACTTCTTGGCTTCGGCGATGAACATCTGCTTCATCTCTTTGACCTTCTCCTGGTTCCCGGCCGCGAGGTTATTGGTCTGGTTGAAGTCGGTGTTCAGGTTAAAGAGCTCAAGCTCCTGGTTGTTCAACGGATCCGCGTTGGCCGGGCCAAAGGCTTCCCACGGCGCACGATTGACCTTCGTGCTCAGGAACCAGCCGTCCTTGTACAGGGCCCACTGGCCAAACATTTCGAAGTATTGCGTCGTGTGCTGCGACGGCACCTTGGCATTCTTCGCATCGAAAGTGTAGGCAAAGCTCGTCCCTTCGATCGGTATCTGCTGGATGCCATCCACCGTATCGGGCGCTCGGATCGCGGCCGCCTCAAGGATCGTTGGCACCACATCGATCACATGCACGAACTGCTCGCGCAGGCCGCCCTTGTCCTTGATCCGCGCCGGCCATGACACCACCATGTTCTGATTGATGCCGCCGAGCTGCGAGGCATTTTGCTTGAACCAGGAAAACGGTGTGTCGAAGGTCCAGGACCAACCGGCCGACATGTGGTTATAGGTTTTATCGGTGCCCCACACGTCGTAGTACTTCATTTGTTCCGCAACCGGCACACTGATGCCGTTGAAAAAGGCGACTTCGTTGGGGGTGCCAAGTGGTCCACCCTCGGCACTGGTGCCGTTGTCGCCATTGATATAGATGACCAACGTATTGTCGAGCTTGCCCAGATCCTCGACCGCCTGGACGACGCGGCCGATCTCACTGTCGCTGTAGGCGACATAGGCGGCGAAGACCTCAACCTGACGGATATAGAGCTTCTGCTCCTCGGCCGTCAGTTGGTCCCACTCCTTCAGCACCTCTTTCGGCCACGGTGGCAACTGGGCATCTTTTGGCACCACCCCCAGGCGCTTCTGGTTTTCGAAGATGCGCTCGCGCACTTTGTTCCACCCCTCGTCGAAGAGCTTCATCTGGCTGATTTTGTCTACCCACTCCTTGGTTGGGTGGTGCGGCGCGTGCGTGGCGCCGGGCGCGTACTTGATGAAAAACGGTTTGTTGGGGTCGATCTGATGGATACGCGTCATCCAGTCGATCGCGTCATCGGCCATGGCCGTGACCAGGTTCCAGGTGCCGGGCGACTTGCCAAGGAACGGATAGATCTGGGTCGTATTGCGGAACAGGTTTGGCTCCCATTGATTGGCATCACCGCCGACGAAGCCGTAGAAGTACTCAAAGCCCATGCCAGTCGGCCATTGATCGAATGGCCCGGCCTGGCTGGCAGCGAAGACTGGTGTGTTGTGGTCCTTGCCGAACCAGGAGGTGGAGTAGCCGTTATCACGCAGAATGCGCCCGATCGTCGCCTTGTCTCGGTCGATGATGCTGTTGTAGCCCGGGAAGCCGGTCGACTGCTCCGAGATCACACCGAAGCCTGCCGAGTGGTGATTGCGCCCGGTGATCAGCGCGGCCCGAGTCGGCGAGCACAGCGCCGTAGAGAAGACCCGGTTGAAGCGCAGCCCCTGCTGCGCGATGCGATCCATCGTGGGTGTCGGAATGACGCCACCGAAGGTGCTGGGCACGCCAAAGCCGGCGTCGTCGGTGATGATCAACAGCACATTGGGCGCCCCTTTCGGCGGAACAACGCGCGGCGCCCACCACGGTTTGGACTGCAGGGCGTCGTCCTGAATGACGCCGCCAAACTTGGGATCGGGTGGTGGCAGTTGCGCACCGCTGATACTGATGGTGGCACTGGGCGTACCCAGCGTGCCGGTAACTTGCTCGGCAAACACGGATGCCGATACCAGGAAGGCGCCGACAATCGCAATGGGAAGGAACGCGATCAACTTGAAGGGGCGCATAGCTCTTTGCTCCATTCGGAACTGCTTAAGTTCGATGGGCACGCTCAGAACTGCGGGGCGTAGGTAGATGTAGCATTAGCAGTGAAGCGTAGCCGCGGAATCCGCGCCGGTAATTCGGGCTGGCCCTTATTCGACGGGCGGTAGCGCGCTCAACTGCTCGCCAACTCCGGAAATCCTTCCGGCAGGTTGAGCCAGGTACTGCGGGTGAAACCCGCAATGTTCACCCTGTGGGGATTATCCATCCGACAAAACTCCATTTTACTTAAACGTAGTTCCGCTTCACGCTCTGAGGAAGTCAGTCAAGTCCGCTTCTGGCCGACTCCCGCCTGTCATGACCGGCAGAGAGCGGCCAAAAGCAGTCAGTCCGACTGGACGTTCGTCACGCTCGTTTCAGCCGTCGATGTCCAAATAAGAGCCACAGCCTGCGCACGGACTGGCAGCGCCGAGCCCAGCGCCAGGCGCGCTGGCTGGGCCTCGGCCGGCAAATACCTGGCCAGCTCGACTTCCACCCTACGCCGCTCTCGGGGCCTAACCTATGGGCTCGACGCAAACAGCAGGCGCTGGGTTTGCTGCAATTACCGTTGTCTGCGGCATTGGCCAAACGCCTGCTAGGCTTCTTCAACATGCGTTATGGAACGACAGTCACTCAGGAGTCTGCGCTGCAACATTGCAAGCAGGTATTGTCGGCGCTGCGCAAGAGTGTTCGACAGGCTCAAATCCCGCGCCCGCCCGCGAATGGTTTACGCCCTCTCAACCCGGATTCCACGACAATCCGCAAGGACCGAACATGAAACGAGCACCTTCTGCCGGCCACTGGCTCTACGGCCTGATCATGGCCCTGCTTTTACCCGTACTCGCGCAAGCCGCAGAGCCTTTGGCGTCCTGGAAGGAAGGCCCGTCGAAAGCGGCCATCACCACCTTTGTCGAAGCCGTGACCAAGGATGGCAGCAAGGATTATCTGCCGCTGGCCGAACGGATCGCCGTCTTCGACAACGACGGCACGCTGTGGAGCGAGCAACCGATGTATTTTCAGGTCCTGTTCTCCTTCGAAGAAGTCAAGCGTATGGCCCCGCAGCACCCCGAGTGGAAGGAGCAACAGCCTTTCAAGGCCGTGCTCGAAAACGATCACCAGGCACTGGCCGCCAGCGGCATGGACGGCTTGCTGAAAATCATCGGCACCACCAACACCGGAATGACCACCGAAGCCTTCACCGCCAGCGTCAAGGCCTGGCTGGCCAAGGCGCGCCACCCCAAGTCCGACAAGCCATACACAGAGATGGTTTTCCAGCCGATGCTGGAACTGCTCGACTACCTGCGCGCCAATGGTTTCAAGACCTATATCGTCTCCGGCGGCGAAACAGTGTTCATGCGCGCCTTCGCCGAAGAGGTCTACGGCATCCCCCCAGAGCAGGTGATCGGCACCACATTTCTGACCCGGTTCCAGCCTGGTGACGGCAATCCCTCTATCCTGCGTACCCCCAAGCTTGCGCACAACGACGATGGCCCGGGCAAGCCGGAGAGCATCGACTCGATCATCGGCCGACGTCCGGCGCTGGCCTTTGGCAACTCCGACGGCGACCTGCAGATGCTGCAATGGACCGCCGCCGGCAAGGGCAAGCGCTTCATGGGCCTGGTGCACCATACCGACAGCAAGCGTGAGTGGGCGTACGATCGCCAATCCAATATCGGCAGGCTCGATAAGGCGCTGGATGAAGCAAATTCCAAGGGCTGGACGGTGGTCGACATGGCCGGAGAGTGGAGTCGCATCTATCCATTCGATGCTCAACCCTGATACTGCCAAGAACAGGCTCGGCGGTTAATAAGGCGCCGAAAACATTGATATTTGTCAATAAACTTCCGACTTTGGAACTCGGCAAAGTGTCGCGCCGACACGTGAAGGAAAAGTACTGGCAAGGTTTCGCACGAAAGATCAGTTGATATAAAAGTGCCCGGATAGATTGGATCAATCCGGCCACTCTGGCTTTTTAGCACCTTCCTCAAAGTTTCTTTTAGAAATAACCGCTGCAAATTCACATCAAAATTGTTGCTGGATTTTTCGCTGTTCATACCTACGCTTTCTGCGGGGGCATCCGGATTTCGGGAAGGAAGTTTAAGAGAACTTCTCGAACACTCACGCAGTGCGAAGGAGCTCAATATGAACCACAGCATTCGTACAACGATGTTTGCCGCGACGGCATTTGATCAACGGATGATCTCGGCCAGCGCTTGGCGCATCGGCTCACCGGAGACATGGACGAGGCCGGAGAAGGGCGAGTCCAGCTCCAGAATCATTGTGATGCCTCCCGAAACCGCAACCGAACAGAGGCAGAAAACGGCGATAGTCGTGGCATTGCGAGGTGCGAACAAACCGAAGCTGGCGAAAACCAGGCTAAGCCAAAAGATCAACAGGATCAGGAACGGCATCGGAATGTTGCTGGCACGCTGTTCCGCCAGCAGCCAGCGCGCCTGTAAAACATCGTCTGAGAGTGTGAGCGCCTGCGAGCGCAGCCAGCGCTGTCTCGGATCAGTCGGAACAAGCAATAGAATCGATTCTTGTGTCGCCTCCATCATCCCGACAGTCGCTTCGGTTGACTGTGACGGTTCACCCACGGCCGGGAACAACTCCTGCATTTTCGCCCTCGCGTAGTTGCGCAGGTTAACGCGGGCATCCTCCGCCTCTGGTCCGTAACGCAGCATCATTCGGTTAATGCGGACGATGTCGACGGCGATCTTGGATACTTCACTCGACCGTGTCGAGAACGAACTGTTCGCCGTCGAGATCATCAGGCCGATCACCAAGGCCGAAAGCGTGCCGACAATCGCCGCTGAAACGGAGATCGCATTGCGCGACTCATTGCTGAGGTGATGGTCGGGCAACGTCCGCGCAGCAAAGATGCCAATAAGAGCGCCGCCGAAGATAGCGACGAAGGCGATGAGTCCGATAGCGACATGGTTCATGAGAGAAAATTGCGCATCGAATCACCTTGGAATTCCTGCCGTCGTGAGGAAGGCTCGCGCCGCATGCGAGTAGCGAGTCGGCCTTGGTAAGCAGTCCGTTCGAACCGCGTTGCGAGCGGCGCCTATAAATCGTTTACTGCTCTGGTGGAGTGTAGTGCGATTTCAGCGCCAAACCTTCCATGCCCACCAGTTGTCGGCCTGTCGATCTCTTGTCTTCGGAGGTTGCTTGTCATGGTACTTATACGGTGTTTCCAAGTGTAACTGTTGAAAGCATACTGTTCGGAGTAATACCAAACACCTAAGTGAAACTTAACCGCCTTGCGGTACCACTCGAGCGTCATTACCTGAGCCTTGGATATAAACATTCATGCCTTTACCCAGGGATGGATTGATCGGCTGGGTAACCGATACCAGCACGCCACTTTTGACCCGCACGATGATCTGTTGCGCCTCTATCGGTTGGTCGTACTTTTTCTTCTCTGCGTAATTCCCGCCAACAGCACCGGCGAGCGCGCCGGCAACCATGGCGACATCGCGCCCGGTGCCGCGACCGATCAGGCTACCGATACCGAGTCCGCCGAGGCCACCGAGTACGGCGCCGACGCCACTGTCGTGATTAGTCTGCATCTGGGACAGCGATATCTGCTCGATCTTCCCTGAGCGAATCTCGGTTTCACCGGCACCGCCATCGGTTGATCCCACGGCGGAGCAGGCACTGATCAGCACAGTCGCCAACGTGAGCGTCAGCCAGGACAGGATTGCTTTCATTGCTGTTCACCTCGTTATTGGTATTTGATGGCAATGCCTTTGAGCTTGCGTCCCTGGATCGTTTCAATGTCACGGCTCCACAGCGGGCCAGTCACGTAGGCGGCGACGGGCTGAATGTGGTCGTAAACGACGACCACCGCGTCTGCGCCAAGCTTGGCCGCTTCTTCACGCAGTTTCTGTTCGACCTGAGTGATGGGCGGCGCCGGGTCGACACTGGCATCGATCAGGATTTCGCCCAGTTGCACATTGGATCGCGTAGGTTCTACGCGCAGTACCTGGACTTCGCTGGGCAGGGTCGGCGCGGGATGCTCAACCCCGACGTACGCAGTCGTCTGGGCATCGACCGTCGCGCATGCACTCAGCATCAGCACGCTGGTGATGAGCGCTACGGCGAGTAACGGCATTTGCAATCTTGAGAATAGAAGTGATGAACAGGTCCACATGTCAGTTGCCCTCTGCTTGAGGCTTGTTCAACCGCCAACGTGTGTCGGCGGTTGAAACAGGGCTCAGCTGCGGATGAACGCCCAGAGATCGGCATTCAATTTGTCGATGGCGGCCTTAAAGTCTTTCGTGGTGATTTTCTGGCTCTCGTTCGACAGCTGACTGCCAAATACCTTGCGTACGACTTTGGCCACGGTCTGATTGGTTTTCGCGTCGATGAACTCGGCTTCGATGAACAGGTTAGTGTCCTGATCCCGGTGACCGGTGGCTGCCTGCGTCGCCCCGACCACGGCCGCGACCGGCACCACTTCATACCACTTCATGCCTTCGTTGGAGGCACTCACTCCGGTGATTGCTGCGCGCAGGATCAGAGGTTTTGACCCGGCCGGTGCTGCGGACTGATTGGATACCACCCGGTATTTCTGGCCCAGCACGCCTTTGGCCTTGCTGGTCATGTAGTTCTGCAATTCGTCCAGCGTCTGCTGATTGACCCGCTCGTTGGGTTTGGGCGCCGGATAGAGTTCCAGCTTGTTGAACACCACCGTGTCGTACGCATTTGCGTTCCACGACGGACTCACCCAGCGCATGGCCTTCTCGCCGCTGGTGGTGGTCACTTCTTCCAGGTTGTTGTAGTTGGGTAGAAAGCCAGAGTATTGGTCTCGTTCCGTAACTTTCGAGGTGCAACCTCCAAGCAGAAGTCCGATCAATGCAGCGCCGATAAACAGTTTTCGGGACAGGTTCATGGTGGTGTGTGCTCCATGGATTAAGTCGTTTTTTCGGTAGTAAGGCATCAGAAACGCCAGGTCATGTTGCCGGTCACAGCTTGAATCCAGGCATTGTCGAACTGACCGGAAGTTCGCGTGCCTGAGGTGGATTTGGTCTGGTCCACCGGCATGTCGCCGAGCCAGACCATGGCCCAGCTGACGTTGATGTCGGTGACTTTGTTCAGCGCATAGGTGGCTCCCGTCGCAACGCGCCAGGATTCGCCCATGGGCACAGTAAACGTTCGGTTGCCATCCGAAACGGCGCTGCTGTCGTACGCCACACCGACGTTCCACAGCAGTTGCGGCGTGGCCTGATACTGCGCGCCGAGCGCCAGTTGCCAGGTGTCTTTGAAATGGGCGTCGATCGTAGTCGCTTGAGCGCCAAACGCTGTGGTGTCGACTTGCACCGCGATCTCGCCGAACTCTGACCAGTCCTGCCAGTTGACCGAGGCCAGCAAGGCCCATTGCGGGTCGAGTTGCTGGAACAGACTCAGCGTTGCAGTTTGCGGCACGGTCATGTCGAGTTGGGTGTTCAGGCCGTCCAGGCGTTCCAGCGCAGGCCCGTCGCCTTTGACGTCCAGCCCGTCCTCGAAGTCCAGATCAACTTTGCTGGTATAGGCCAGGCCGATACGGGTACCGGGTTGCGGGGCATAGATCAGCCCCACGTTCGCGCCAAAACCCCAATCGTTGTCTTTGTACTTGAACTGGCCGTCGCTGCGGTCGGCGAAGCCGAAAGGCTCGCGGTCTATCGCGGTTTGGGCTTGCAGCATGCCGTACATGGCTTTCACGCCGACGCCCACCGACCATTGCTCGTTGAAGCGGTAAGCCACGCTGGGCACAAACGACAAACCGGCGAGGCTGGCGTTTTGTGCGAAGTAGCGCCCGGACCAGTCGTTGTCGTAATTGGCCGCCAGGCCAAAGTCAGCGTACTGGCCGAAGCCAATGCTCCAGTGGTCGTCGAATTGATGGCTGACGAAGAAGCTGCCACCGGGAATCGGGTCGAGGGCGTTGCCACTGCCAGTGCCGGTGCCGTTGGTGTTTGAGTCACGATCGAAGCTCAGGTCGCCGTAGAGAATCTGCAAACCACCGGTGATCTGTGTGTCGGGCAGATAACTCATGCCCGCCGGGTTACTGGCGATGGTCGAGGGACCTTGAGCACGGGCGGCGGCACCGGCGTTGGCCAGGCCGGCGTTATCGGTGCCGATTTCATAGAGCATGATGCCGCCGGCGTAAGCTTGCTGACTGCACAGGGCACACAGGGTAATGGCCGGCAGGGCGGATGTTTTTATCTGCATGGGGTCACCTCAGCAAATGTCCGTCATGAACACGGGTGGCGAGCGCTGGCCACCCGCGAATTCAACTGCTTATTTGCCCATGGCCGCCCGGGCCGCTTCGATCTTGGCTTTGACTGCTTCGAGGTTGAAGCTCGCGCCTTTTTGCATGGGCGGGAACTCAACCGCTGTTTCAGCCAGTTTGACCACCTGCTGCTGCACAAAAACAAATCGCCAGAACTGGAATTTGAACCACTCGAAATACTCCAGCGAGCCATTGGCCGCCATGTTCTGCGGCCATCCGGCGCGTTCGAACGGGTCGAGGCGCAGGTTGGTCAGGATCGGCATGTCCAGCGTGGTTTTTGCCCCTAGCCAGCCACCAGGCTGGTCAATGAAGCGGTACTTGAAGTCATCGATACGGATTGCGCCCAGCGTGCTCTCGCCGAAGTAGAAAATCTCATGGCGATTGGACGGACCTTTGCCGGTAATCATCGGTGTCTGGTCATAGCCGTCGAGGTGCACTTTGTAAGTGGTATCGCCCAGTTGTTTGCCCTTGAGCAATTCGGCGGTGATGTTCGGGTTGCCCGCCGCCGCGACCAGGGTCGGGAACCAGTCCATGCCTGACATGATGCCGTTGGCCACCTGGTTTGCAGGCACTTTGCCCGGCCAGCGTATGATCGCCGGAGCCCGGAAACCGCCTTCCATCACCGTGCCTTTACCCATGGCAAACGGCGTGGTGCCGCCATCCGGCCAGGTAAAGTTTTCAGCGCCGTTGTCGGTGGTGAAAATCACGATGGTGTTGTCATCCATGCCGTCTTTTTTCAACTTGGCCATCACGTCGCCGACGATGTCGTCGAGCTGTGCCATGCCGGCTTCCTGTTCCGACCAGCCATTTTGCGCGTTGCGCATGGCTTGGTACTTGTCGGAGAGGTGCGTGACGATGTGCATGCGGGTCGGGTTGAGCCAGAGGAAGAACGGTTTGTTGTCCTGCTTGGCCTTGTCGATGAAGGTGAAGGCCTTGTCGCGAATCTCGTCGTCGACGGTTTTCATCCGGTCCGGATAGAGGGTGCCGGCGTCTTCGATTTTCTGTTTGCCGACCTTGCCCCAGCGCGGCATCACGGTCGTATCGTCAGTCGTCGTGGCCCAGCTGTGAACCATGTTCCGCGGGCCGACGGTGGGTAGAAGATCTTGCGGATAATTGGGGTGCGCCGGATCTTCCATGGCGTCGAGGTGATAGAGATAACCGAAGAACTCATCGAAACCATGCACGGTCGGCAGGAATTCGTTCAAGTCACCCAAGTGGTTCTTGCCGAACTGACCGGTGGCGTAACCCATGGACTTGAGTGTGGTGGCGATGGTGACCGCTTCGGCGGGAATACCAATGGGAGAACCGGCCTGCCCGACAGTGGTCATCCCGGTACGGATCGGCAGTTCGCCGGTAATGAAGTTGGCCCGCCCTGCGGTGCAACTGGCCTCGGCGTAATAGTCGGTGAAACGCATGCCTTCGGCCGCGAGCTGGTCGAGGTTGGGTGTTCGACCGGCCATCATGCCCTGGTTGTAGACACCGATGTTGGACCAGCCAATATCGTCACCCATGATGACCACAATGTTGGGGACTGTTTTGTCGGCTGCTTGAGAGAGGCCGGGGAAAACCATTGCAGACAACAGTACTGATACAGCGAACGCCGTTGATAACTTTGTCCGGTTCATGTCGAGCTCCTGCGTACTTGCGTGAGTACCCTGAGACGAGCCCCCGACCGTCCTTAAAAATTGGATCCCCCGCGAAGAGCGTAGGTACGATTTGCTAAATATCCAGTATTTAGTTTCTCGCCTGTAAGTTGTTGTTTCATGGGCTTTACAGCTGGAATGCTGGTCAGATGAATAGTGGCATCTCATCCACCCAAGGTCCGCGCGTGTCTAGATTATGAAATTTCTGGAGTGGCATTGCATTTGAAGAGCTGTGGCGATGGCCGTCTCTAACTGATCCAGCGTGTAAGGCTTATGCAGACAAATCGTCGAGGGCGGGATCACCTGCTCATCGATGAGATAACCAGAGGTGAGAATCGAAGGAATTGATGGCCATTGTTCATTTGCTAGGCGGATGAATTCAGATCCCTGGATTCCTCTTGGAAGTCCCTGATCTGCGATGATCAGGGTCAATCACCCTTGATACTTATAAGGTGGCTCAGAGCTGAGGTGTACGAGCCCCATGAAAGACAGGACACCGTTTCCCCCTTACGATAAGGGATAGGCAAACGGTTATGTTTATGACTAACAGCAACGATAAGAGTGGGGAGCTTTTGGGTCAGGAGCGGCGGCGCCGCTGGAGCCCGGAGCAAAAGCTGGCCATGGTTCGCGAGAGCCTTGAGCCAGGACAAAGTGTGTCGGTGGTCGCTCGGCGCAACGGCATCAATGCCAACCAGTTGTTCCTGTGGCGCAAGCTCTATCAGGACGGCAGCCTGTCGGCGGTCAGCGCGGGTGAAGCCGTGGTGCCGGCCTCTGAGCTGAGCGATGCACTCAAGCAGATCCGTGAACTGCAACGGATGCTGGGCAAGAAGACGATGGAAGCAGAAATCCTCAAAGAGGCCGTGGAGATCGCCCGGTCGCGAAAATGGATTGCGCACTCACCCTTGTTGCCGGGGGACGACCAGTGAAGCTGGTCAGCGAATGTCTCGGTGTGGCGCGCTCGCAATTAACGGTTCGAATCAAGCAATCGGTATCGCCCAAAGTACGGCGAAGCAGGCCTGTGAACGACGCGGAGTTGGTGGCCGAAATCCAGCAACAGGTCAGCGAATTGCCCAGCTATGGCTACCGTCGTGTCTGGGGATTGCTGCGTCGCGCCCGTGAAACCCAGTTGCTGCCCGCGATCAACGTGAAGCGGGTTTACCGGGTCATGCGTGATCACAACTTGCTGCTTGAGCGCCGAATCAAACAGCCCGGCGTGCCGCGTCGGCACGAAGGCCGAATTGCGGTGGAAACCAGCGATACACGTTGGTGCTCGGACGGCTTTGAGTTCCGTTGCGAGGACGGCGCCAAACTGAGCGTGACCTTCGCCCTGGACTGCTGTGATCGCGAAGCCATCGGCTGGGTCGCGAGCCCGACCGGGTACAGCGGCGATGATATCCGCGACTTGATGCTGGAAAGTGTGGAGAAGCGTTTCGGTGATCAACTGCCCGCCATGCCGGTGCAGTGGCTAAGCGACAACGGCTCGGCGTACACCGCCGAACAGACGCGCCTATTTGCTCGGCAGATCGGTTTGCAGCCGGTGACCACCCCAGTGCGCAGCCCGCAGAGCAACGGCATGGCCGAGAGCTTCGTGAAGACGATCAAGCGGGATTATGTGGCGCACATGCCCAAGCCGGATCGAGAAACGGCGCTGCGTAACCTGGCAATTGCCTTTGAGCATTACAACGAGCAGCATCCGCACAGCGCTTTGAACTATCGCTCACCGAGAGAGTTCAGGCGCTTGGCAGCGGCATCCATTTAATGGGGAGTTGGTGTCCGGTTTTGTAGGGGCAAGTCCATTCTCAGTTCAGCTTCGGAATCTAAGCGTGGTTGAAGGTGCCTCGCCAAAACGCTTTTTATATTCTTGGGCAAACCGTCCCAAGTGGGCAAAGCCCCATTTGAACGCGATATCGGTTACCGAAGCGTCATGACTCTGAGTGCTCAACTCAAGATGCACCTGTTCCAGTCGCAGATTGCGCAGATAGGCCATGGGCGTGGTGTCGCAAAAATCGCGGAAACCGGCAAATAGTGTGCGTACGCTCACCCCGGCATGCTCGGCCAACTGCTCTATGCTCAGCGGTTCATTCGCATGAGCCCGCATGTATTCCTCGGCAGGGATGGAAAGCAACTACCTGAAAATTCAGGAACAGTTCGGTGAGGAGCCGCTTGCGCAGTTGCTGGAACTGCTCAATAAATTGAAGAACATCAAGCCCTGACCAACACAACGTTTGACCGGTTTGCCGACCCTACGGGACGCAGATGATTCGCCGTTGGCGACGTAGCTTGCGCGGGAATCGATGCCGGCAAACTGATGGTTGCTTCTGCGGCTGCAACAGCTGCGGAATCAGGCGACATCAGTGATGTGGTTCTGGAGCAACTTGCCCGATACCATCAGTGCCGAGCGGATCGCCGTACTGCCGTCGCTGGAGTATCAAATGGGATGTCCAGTGAAGTGTGGTTGCTATATTTCAGGCGCGGATTGATGGATTTCTGTTACGGACATAGTGAATATCAGTTTTGATTTGCTGTTGTTGGCATAGGCATGAGGAACATCCGTTTTTGCTACAGCAGAGCAACCTTGAGAAATGCTTAACTCGGTTTCACCCACCTTGAAGCTGAGTGTACCTTTCTCTACGTGAAACAACTCATAAGTCCCCTGAGGATGTCCTGATGAAGCAAATATCTCACCAGGAAACATCTCCCATCGCCAAAGCTCGATCATGTTTGGACCGCTTGTTCCAGCAAGGAGCCGAGCCGTACCCCCCAAGTTTCCTGTCCAGAGTGTAGGGATATCCTTACTCTCGATGAGGTGGGCAGATGGGGCGTCGGACACGTTCACGACATCAGCAACTGAAAGGCCCAAGGCAGCAGCGATTTTGCACAGGATCGCGATGCTTGGGTTGGCCGTGCATTTCTCTATCTCAACCACCATGCCCTTGCTGACACCGGAGCGACGGGAAAGCTCGTCCAGCGTGATTTTTCGCTTCTTTCGCTCCTGTTTGAGCTTACGGGAAACTGCTTCGCTAACCGTCTGTACGTCGGCGCCTGTGTTGGTCGGTATATTGACTATTTTGGTCATTGGTCGCTAGTATGCAATGGAATTTAGGATTAAGGGGATTCTCTAATGCTGTCCGTACTGCCGTCAATCGACCAAGATGTAATCAATTTGGCACCTGAGTTCAGAGCGCTGAGCATTGTGGTCGAAGCTGCACCGATCGCCAATCCAGATATCGGCAAGGACGCTCTGGCTCGAGCTTGTCATACGGTCACGGCAGGTGGTGCCAGCTGGGCAGAAGCACATCTGGCGGCTTGGGCGGATCTCTTCCGACAGTTTGGTTCCAAGCCGCAGCGCACTCCTTGCTCAGCTGAAGCTCTGCGCAAACGGGTCCTGCGTGACGGCAGCCTGCCGAGTATCGATCCAGTGGTTGATCTCTACAACGCCATCAGCATTGAGTACGCAGTCCCTGTCGGCGGTGAGAACATTGAGGCCTATGTGGGCTCCCCACAACTCGCTGTGGCTGATGGCACCGAACCTTTTGACACCATGAAAGAAGGCGCCCCAGCCCACGAATATCCAGACGCCGGCGAAGTGGTATGGCGTGACGATAAAGGCGTGACATGCCGTCGTTGGAATTGGCGGCAAGGTGTCAGAACACGGCTGAGTGCTGATGCAAAACACATGTGGTTCATTCTGGAAAGTTTGCCGGCGATGCCTCTCGAAGCGCTGACGGAAGCAGGTGACAAGCTTATCGAAGGCCTGCAACTGATGATGCCAGGCGTTCAGATTGAGAGCTCACTGATTGGTCCTGGAGCCAATCAGTCAATAGACGAAACCATGGAGTCATGAATGATGTTTACCGGCCTTAGTGCATTTCCTTTGACGCCTATGAATGAGCAAGGTGTGGATGAAAATGCCTTTACTCGTCTTGTTGAGCAACTGGCAGCAGCGAATGTCGACTCCATCGGTGCACTCGGATCTACCGGTAGCTATGCGTATCTTTCTCGGGCTGAGCGCTCTCGAGTTGCGCAGTTGGCAGTAGAGGCGGCGGGCAATGTGCCTGTCATGGTCAGCATTGGATCGCTACGCACGCGTGACGTGCTATTGCTGGCCGAGGAGGCACAAAAGGTGGGGGTCAAAGCCTTGTTGCTACCACCTGTTTCCTATCAGAAGCTATCTGCGGAAGATGTCTTTTCGTTGTATGAAACGGTCACGGCCAATATCTCAGTTCCGCTATGTGTCTATGACAATCCCGGTACCACCCATTTCGAATTTACTGACGAGCTGCATGGGCGCATTGCCGAGTTGCCGAATGTGAGCTCAATCAAAATCCCTGGCGTTCCCGAGGCGCCATATCTTGCCAAGGCACGCGTGGATCGCCTTCGAGAGCTGGTTCCGAACCACGTTACGATCGGGGTGAGCGGTGATGTCTTTGCTGCTGTCGGCATGAATGCTGGCTGCGACGTCTGGTACTCCGTCATGGGAGGGCTGTTCCCCAAGACGGCGCTAGCGATTACGCGAGCGGCATTGTCAGGTGATGCCCATGAGGCCACGCGCCTTTCTGAATGCTTAAAGCCACTCTGGGCTTTGTTCAGGCAATTTGGAGGTAGCTTTCGTGTCGTGGCGACTGCCGCAGAGCTTCGAGGATTTACCCAGCATCCAAGCGTGCCCCTGCCGCTCCGAACGATAAGTGGTGAAGGGCGTAAGCAAATTGCCGCGGTGATCGACGAGCTCGAACTGAACTGAACCTGGCTTCTTACATAGAAGGAGGACGCCTGCCCACCATGTTCCATGAGGCAGGCGAACAGGTTTCTAGCGTTTCAAAAATGTCGTGAAGTGGTCCTTGTGATCCTGCAGGATCTCGCGTGGCAAGATAGTTCCGATACCCCCTCGATGCTGCAGACCATGGGACAGCACATGCGCCAGGATTTGCTCCTTCGTCATGTTGCCTGGCTTCCCGTCCTTGAAAATAAACGCCACTGGATCAGACAACTCCATTGCGGTGACTGATTTGGTGTAGTCAACAAACCATTGATTCGCTATGGAAAATTGTTCTTCTAGCTGAGTCAGGTTCGGCGGTTGGTCAGTCACGACGGAGTCAAATTCGTCTGGGTTTCCTTGCAGTCTGGCGATGAACAGCTGATCAACAATGTTGATGTGGCTGAGCCAGTACGTCGCATTCGCCATTTCGTCTGGATAGGATTTCGCCGCCGGGGCTTTCAAGCATTTGAATAGCTCCTCCTCAGACCATGCCTTGTACTGGTAAAGCGAATGCAGAAGGTTCTTGGCACACATGGTTTTCTCCCGGATTTCTAAACTGACAGATGTCTTGTGCTATTCGATGAGGTAGCGCCAAAGGCCTCTTTGCGTATGGCAGAAAAGGACTATTGGACAAATGGAATAGTCACTATATTGACTTTTATAGTCAATGGAAGGAAGCTGGATGGCAAGCGATTTAAATCGTCGCGTTGGATTTCAGCAGAGCACCGCCAGAGAGGCGGCTGGCTCAAAGATTGCGGGAGGGTGTCTCAGATTATGAAATACGTCAGCACGCGGACCCCTGGCAAAACATTCGAGTTCAGTGACGTGCTCATGGGCGCGTATGCACCAGATGGAGGGTTATTCGTCCCTCTCAAGGTTCCTCGCTTCAAAAAGGAGGATCTCTTCAGGCTGGAATGGCTTCCTTTCCATGAACTGGCACGCCATGTGATTGAGCCGTTTATGGGTAGCTGGATCCCTCAAGATCAACTGTCTCAGATTCTTGAGGAGACGTTTGACTGCTTCAAAAGCAAAGCGGTTGCACCGCTTTACCAAACGGCGAGTAATGAGTGGATATTGGAATTGTTTCATGGGCCAGCAGGCGTCTATCAGGACTTTGGTCTCCAATTGATGGCTCGCCTGGTTGAGCACGGTTTACTGAAATCTGGAAAGAAAGCGCTTGTTGTAGGTTGCACCGGTGGAGACACAGGCGCTGCTGCTATAAAAGCTTTCTCTGGTATGCAAGGTGTGACCGTAATTGTGCTGCATCCCTCCAGAGGAATAACGGAAGAGCATAGACGCCGCTTATTGAGTACGGGTGAAAAAAACATAGTTAATGTTGCTGTCGAAGGGGATTACTCTGATTGTCATCGCCTCTGCGAACAGTTCTTCAAGCACAATAACGAAACGCAGCAGCTGATATCGTTCAATTCCGTGAATTGGGTTCGAGTGCTTGCACATCTTTCCTTCTATTTTTACTCAGCGCTTCAACTAGGGGCGCCCAACAGAGAAGTTGCCTTCAGCGTACCCACCGGGAATTTTGGTGCGCTGTATGCGGGCTACATCGCCAAGGAAATGGGGTTGCCGATCCGGCAATTGATCGTGGCCACCAATGCCAATGCGGGGTTGCATAACTTTCTCCAAACTAATCTCTACAGTCGTAATGAAATTCGCATTACCAATACCCCTAGTATGAACGTTTCACTGGCCTCGAATTTTGAACGTTTGCAATGGAGTATTCTTAACCGGTGCGGAGAAAAAGTAGCCCGAAATATGGAGTTATTAGAGGGCGAGGGTTCGATTCAGTTAGAGCAAGATGAATGGTTGGCGGCGCGTAAACTTTTCGACTCTCTGGCCGTGGAGGATTCGGATGTTTTCAGGAGCATTCATGAGGTGTTTGCGCAGAGTGGTTATCTGGTCAGTCCCAACACCGCAATTGGCCTGCGAGCTGCTCGTGTCAGCAGGCGCAGCTTGCTAATTCCGATGATCTGTCTGGCGACAACACACCCATCGAAGAGTGCCGTAGTGACTGATGAATCAGACGCGCTGGGTGTCATCAAAGGGATCGGTGCTCCTTCTAGACCCGATTATAGATGCGTTTCAATTCCTAACGATGTTGGCGCCCTTAAGCAGCTCATCGGGACGTTGTCCGCAGACACGGAGTCTCGCTCGTTATAAGTTTGGAGTTAGAGATGAAACGTGTTTTAGATAAAGTTGATGAGAAAATATTGGAAGAGCTCACGCGTAACGCGCGGCTTGCTCATAATGATATTGCAATGAAAGTTAACTTGTCCCGGAATGCGGTCAGGCTGCGGATTGAAAGATTGGAGCGCGATGGATACGTCAGGGGCTATACGATCATTAAAGGTATGCCCTCCACGGATGCCGGGCCCATCAACGCGTTAATCTTCGTTTATCGTAAAGACAGGATGCGCGATGCTGAAGTTGTCCGTTCGGTTGTAGCAATGCCTGAAGTCATTTCATGCAATGTAATGAGTGGCGATCTTGATATTGTATTGACGGTCGAGGCTATGAGTTCAGATCGTATCCATAGGGTCTGGAGTGAAATCTCAGCGCTGCCAGGGGTTCTAAATACCGTGACCTCTTTTGTTTTATCCTGCACCAAGTAGCACAGACAAAGCAAGGTGCGCCGTTGCACGAGCATTTTGCTCGCAATAACGTTCTGTTTGCCATATTCGTGAAAGCACGTTGACGAATTACTATTTCAGCACCAAAACATAACAATGAGATCTTTGTCGTGACTGAATATAAAATTGCTCTGCTTGGCTTCGGTGGCGTCAATCGCGCCCTCACTCAGCTTATCGCCGATAAGAACTCGCGCTGGGCGAAAGAATTGGGTTTCGAACTGAAGATTGTCGGTGTCAGCGACCTTTATCTTGGCTCAATTATCAACAAAGACGGTCTGGATGCACAGGAATTGGCCGCGGTACCTGCCGCCAAAGGTGGTTTCAGAACCTTGCCAGGCGGCAGTGCTGAGCCGGCTAACGAAACGGTCATCCGCTTCTCGGGTGCAGATATCGTTGCTGAGGCAACGTTCACAAACCCCGTGGATGGAGAGCCAGCCACTACGTTCTGCCGCTGGGCTTTGGAGAAGGGCGCCAGCGTTGTGACCACCAACAAAGGGCCGGTGGCACTGCATGCTGATAGTTTGAAAGCGCTTGCAGAAATCACCGGCGCCCGCTTCGAATTCGAAGGCGCGGTGATGAGCGGAACGCCGGTTATCCGTTTGGCCAAGGAGTCCCTGGCCGGTTCGGAAATCAGCGGTTTCAAAGGGATCCTCAACGGTACGTCCAACTTTGTCCTTTCCAGCATGGAAACTGGTTTGGACTTCTCCGAGGCTGTCGCAAAGGCCCAGGAGTTGGGTTATGCCGAAGCTGATCCAACAGCGGATGTGGAGGGCCATGATGTACGTCTGAAGGTCGTCATTTTGGCGAATGAACTGCTGGGGGCAAAGCTCAAGCCTAGTGATGTCCTTTGCAAGGGTATTTCTGAAATTACTGCCAAAGATATTGCTGAGGCGACTAAAGCCAATGCCCGGTGGAAGCTTATCGGCAGTGCAGAGAAACGGAGTGATGGCTCGATCTCGGCCTCTGTTAGTCCTCAGTTATTGCTATCCAATGATGCGCTCTGCGGTGTGAGTGGAGCGACCAACGCCATTACGTTTGATACCGCCATTCTCGGCCCTGTAACCGTGGTGGGTGCTGGTGCCGGTCGCTTTGAAACTGCCTTCGCCTTGCTCGCCGATATTGTGAGCATTCACAAGCACAAAACCCAGTCAGGTAAGTAATCATGAATAGCTTGAGTCTCTCACTCGCTGCTGATTATAAAGCCATTACGGTGCTTAGCCCGTTTGACGGTAGCAAGGTGGGTGAGGTGGCAGACATACCTGCTTCATCAGCCACCACGATAGTCGACACGGCTATTTCGGGTGCCTTGATCGCCAAGGATCTGCCGCGACATGAACGTGCACGCATATTGGAAAAAGCTGCGTTCTCGGTTGAACGTGATAAGGACGCCTTTGCCAAACTGATTGTGGCTGAGTCGGGCAAAACGCTGAAGCAGGCGAGAAAGGAGGTGTTGCGCTGCGTCAATACCTTGAAGTTGTCGGCTGAGGAAGCCAAGCGTAATGCCGGCGAAGTGATCCCTTTCGATGCTTATGTCGGATCTGAATCTCGCCAGGGATGGTTCACTCGTGAGCCCCTAGGCGTAATCGTCGCGATCACGCCTTACAACGATCCCCTCAATCTAGTCGCACATAAGCTTGGGCCCGCAATTGCGGGTGGAAATGCGGTTGTACTCAAACCGTCTGAGCTCACACCGCTATCAGCGATCAAGTTGGTGGATTGTCTTATCGATTCAGGCCTACCTCCAGTTGTTGTGACAGTCGCCACAGGAGGTGCTGCGCTGGGCAAGGCCTTGGTCGCGCACCGGGCGGTACGTATGGTTTCGTTCACGGGTGGCTTCGTCACGGGTGAACAAATCTCGCGTACAGCCGGGCTCAAAAAACTGGCGATGGACCTGGGAGGAAATGCCCCAGTCATCGTGATGGCCGATTGTGATTTGAATGAAACAGTCGACTCGTGTGTGTCGGGTGCTTTTTGGGCTGCTGGCCAAAATTGTATTGGTACCCAGCGGATTCTAATTGAGGCCCCGCTCTACGAAGCATTCAAAACACGCTTCGTTGAGAAAACCAGCCAGTTGATCGTGGGTAATCCCGCAGATGAGCAGACGGATGTCGGCCCGATGATTACTGAGGCGTCAGCCAAGCACACCGAGGAGGTTGTGAGTGACTCCATCGCGACAGGCGCGACCTTGCTGTTTGGCAATGTACGCAACGGATCGCTGTATTCGCCCACTGTTCTGGAAAGCGTCGACCGCCACTGCAAGCTGTGGTGCGAAGAAGTGTTCAGCCCTGTCGTGATACTCCAGAGCGTAGGTTCCCTGGAGGAGGCCCTGACGCTCGCCAACGAACCAGACTACAGCCTGCATGCCGGGATTTTCACCAGTAATTTGAATGTTGCGCTGAAGGCAGCCAAGCGGCTTGAGGCTGGCGGCGTCATGATTAACGACTCCTCGGACTATCGATTCGACGCAATGCCTTTCGGTGGTTTCAAGTACGGGAGCATGGGCCGTGAAGGTGTGCGTTTCGCCTATGAAGATATGACGCAACCCAAGGTTATTTGCATTAACGGTGTAAGTGGAAGCTAAACAAATCGTTCGTATTTACAACGAATGACACAACAATAAAATCAGAGGAATCGACATGCGTCCCGATAAGCACAACCTATCAACATTATCTGCAGCGACGCTGGCAGTTCATGGCGGGAATGTCGCGGATGTCACCAGTGGTGCCGTCCGTACGCCATTGGTCATGGCTAACTCCTATCTCTTGCCCGAAGATCCGGCAACGATGGACTGGTCGAGTCCAGACGGCCTTGTGTATACGCGCAATCAAGGCCACAACCAGGTTTGTCTGGAGAAGAAACTCGCAGCCCTCGAGGGTTGTGAAGATGCTGTGGTATTCGCTACCGGTGTCGCCGCGTTGCATTCGGTGTTTTTTTCTTTCTTGAAAAGTGGCGACCACGTCATCGTCAGCGACATCACCTACCAAGCCGTTTGGCGACTCTTCGCAGAACTCCTGCCTGAACGTTACGGGATCGAAGCGACGTTTGTAGACGTCGGTGATCTGGAATCGGTCCGTCAAGCCATCCGACCCAACACCAAGCTGATCCATACCGAAACGATCGCCAACCCAACCACCAAAGTCGCAGATATTGCAGCGTTGGCTGAAATTGCTCATGCGCACGGCGCACTGATTTCAGTAGATGCAACGTTCACCCCACCTCCATTTTTCCGCGCGAGTGAGCACGGTGTCGACTTCGTCATTCACTCATTGACCAAGTACATCAATGGTCATGGCGATGCGATGGGTGGCGTAGTGATCGGCTCCAACCAGTTGATCTACAAGATTAAAAATGATGCATTGGTCGACCTCGGTGCGACCATTTCACCTTTCAATGCCTGGATGATCATGCGCGGGTCGGTCACGCTGCCGCTGCGTCTGAAACAACTGTTGAACACGGCTGAAAAACTGGCGCAGTTTCTGGATGCCGACGATCGTATTGCCTACGTCTACTACCCGGGTTTGCCTTCCCACCCGCAGCACGAGCTGGCGCGCCGGCAATTTGCAGGCAAGGGATACGGCGCAATGATGGCCTTCGCGGTGAAGGGCGATCCAGATATGCAGAATCGGTTTGTTTCGAATTTGCGCATCATCACTTCGGCCGTTTCATTAGGGCATGACGAATCGCTGATCGTGCATGTGGGGGCAGAGGGGCGGGGTGGCTTTGACAAGTATCCCGAAGAGTTCCGTCAGTACGGTCATTTGCGTTTTTCTGTTGGGCTGGAAGATCCAGATGACTTGATCAAGGATATTACGTTCGCTCTGGATGCAACATTCAAGTGATTTAAATACAGGCGTCACGCAGCCAGGGTTTGGTCAAACCCGTCTTTACCCCCGTGCTCGCGGGGGTCTTTTTAAGACAGTTAAAAGGGTTTGCCCTATTAAAGGCTAACTGTTCGTTCGCTGGCGTTTTAGGAGAAGCTCGTGGCTTGGGTAAGTTTGGTGATTGCAGGAATACTTGAAGTTGTCTGGGCGTTTTCGATGAAGCAGTCGGAAGGTTTTACGCGGTTCGTACCGACGGTTATTACACTTATAACAGTGATAGCCAGTTTTGCGCTGCTCTCGTTCTCTATGAAAAGCTTGCCGCTGGGCACTGCTTACACTATCTGGACCGGTATTGGCGCTGTGGGAGCATTCGCAGCGGGCATTTTTTTCCTGGGTGAACCTGCGAGCCTGCTGCGCGTTGTGGCCGCCATTTTGATTGTCAGTGGCTTGCTGATGATGAAGTTGGTGTCCGCCTGAACGGCGAGCATTTTGCTCGTGATATCGATCAATTTGCCATATTCGTTAAGTCGCGGCACTCAGGTAGTGTTTAAGGCGAAGCGATGGCTTTAACCAATAACAATGAAAGTAGCGTTTTACCGCTATCAGATGTTTACTGCCCTTAAATCCAACTACAAAATCTAGGGATGTACTTATGATTTCGCTAAGAAAGCTGTATTTGATAATACTGTTTGCGCTGTGCACAAATGTGGTGTCAGCCAAAGAGTACACAACCTTGCGATTTGGCGTGGATGCTAACTACGCGCCGTTTGAGTCCAAAGCGGCTGATGGCAGTCTCAAGGGATTTGATATTGATTTGGGTAATGCCATTTGTGCCAAGCTTCAAGTTAAGTGCATCTGGGTTGAAAGCGATTTTGATGGTTTGATCCCTGGCCTGAGAGCTGGCAAGTTTGACGGAATTCTCTCGTCCATGACGGTCACTCCAACGCGTGAAAAAGCCATCGATTTTTCTAACGAGCTGTTTTCCGGGTTTACTTCCTATGTATTCAAGAAAGGTTCGGGACTGAGTGAAGATGTATCCTCGCTCAAAGGCAAAACGGTCGGTTACTTTCAGGGCAGCATTCAGGAAGCCTATGCAAAAGCCGTACTGGACAAAGCCGGCGTAAAGATTCAGTCCTATCAAAATCAGGATCAAGTGTATTACGACCTGGTAGCAGGGCGGCTGGATGCGTCTATCCAGGACACGCTGCAAGCCAAGCTTGGCTTTATAAATTCGCCGCAGGGCGCTGACTACGAAATCAGTTCGTCAGTTGACAGCCCTTTACTCCCCTCGAAAACAGCGATCGGCATTGCCAAGGGCAATGCTGAACTCAAGGCGCAGCTGGATAAAGCGATCCAGGCGCTACACAACGACGGCACCTACGATTCGATCCAGAAGCAGCATTTCGGCGATCTGAATCTTTACAGCGGCAAATAACCACCCGGCGCTCATCCGCTGGATGGGCGCTTATCGCTATAGGTTGCTGATCATGTTCGAAACACTATTAAGCGCACTGGGGCTCTCTGCATTCAGCTTGAAAGGGTTCGGCCCTTTGCTGCTCGAAGGCGCCTGGATGACCGTCAAGCTGTCTATTGCGTCATTGATGCTCAGCGTGTTGCTGGGTCTGGTTGGAGCCAGTGCCAAACTCTCCAGCGTCAAAGTGCTGCGTTTGTCTGCCCAGGTGTATACCACGCTGATCCGCGGTGTGCCGGACCTCGTGCTGATGCTGTTGATCTTCTACAGCCTGCAAACCTGGTTGACCCTCCTGACCACCTTGCTGGGATGGAGTTACGTCGAGATCAATCCATTTGTTGCTGGAATCACGACCCTTGGATTTATCTATGGTGCCTATTTCACCGAAACTTTCCGCGGCGCCATGCTGGCAGTGCCCCGCGGCCAGGTCGAAGCGGCCACGGCTTATGGATTAAGTCGCACTCAGCGTTTTCGCTTCGTGATGTTCCCGCAAATGATGCGATTCGCCTTGCCGGGTCTTGGCAACAACTGGATGGTGATTCTCAAAGCCACTGCACTGGTGTCAATCATTGGCCTGGCTGACTTGGTGAAGGCCGCCCAGGATGCGGGAAAAAGCACCTACCAATTGTTCTTTTTCCTAGTGCTGGCTGCCTTGACGTATCTGGTCATCACCAGCCTCTCCAATCTCGTTCTGCGCTGCTTGGAGCGGCACTACGCAGTAGGCTCTAGGGAGGCGGCGCGATGATCGAACTTCTACAGGAGTACTGGAGGCCTTTCTTCTACAGCGATGGTCAGCAGATAACCGGGCTGGCCATGACGTTGTGGCTGCTCAGTGCCTCATTGTTCATCGGCTTTATTGTGTCGATTCCGCTGTCCATCGCTCGAGTGTCGCCCAGGTTTTATGTGCGCTGGCCGGTGCAGTTTTACACCTATCTGTTCAGGGGGACGCCGCTCTACATCCAGTTGCTGATCTGCTACACAGGGATCTATAGCCTGGCTGCCATACGAGCACAGCCTGTGCTTGATGCGTTTTTTCGCGATGCGATGAATTGCACCATTCTTGCCTTCGCACTGAATACTTGCGCCTACACCACGGAGATATTTGCGGGGGCTATTCGCAACATTGCCCATGGCGAAGTTGAGGCTGCGAAAGCTTACGGCCTCTCAGGTTGGAAGCTCTATGCGTTTGTGATCATGCCATCAGCCTTGCGTCGCTCGCTGCCGTATTACAGCAACGAAGTCATCCTGATGCTGCACTCGACCACGGTGGCGTTCACCGCAACTGTGCCGGACATTCTTAAAGTTGCCCGCGACGCGAACTCCGCGACCTTTTTGACCTTTCAATCGTTTGGGATTGCGGCACTGATTTACCTGGCGGTGACTTTTGCCCTGGTCGGCCTGTTTCGAATCGCCGAGCGTCACTGGCTGGCTTTTCTTGGTCCAACTCACTGAGCCCAGTATCTGACACTGCTGCTCCCAATCCGCTTTAGAGGATGATTGCGAACATGTACAAACTGACTGTTGACGGGCTACACAAAAGCTATGGTAACCATGAAGTACTCAAGGGTGTTTCCCTGCAAGCCAAAACTGGCGATGTAATTAGCCTGATCGGCGCTAGTGGTTCCGGAAAAAGTACATTCCTGCGTTGCATCAATTTTCTTGAAACACCAAACGACGGTGCCATGAGTCTGGATGGCAAGCCGATTTGCATGGTCAAAAACCACTTGGGGCTGCGAGTGGCCGACGACCGCGAACTGCAACGACTGCGTACCCGCCTGGCCATGGTGTTCCAGCACTTCAACCTGTGGGGCCACATGACCGTGTTGGACAACATCACCCTCGCACCGCGGAGGGTGCTGGGTGTCAGCAAAAAAGATGCGGAAGATCGTGCCCGGCGATACTTGGAAAAGGTGGGGCTGCCGGCCCGTGTTGCCGACCAGTTCCCTGCGTTTCTTTCCGGTGGCCAACAGCAGCGGGTAGCAATTGCCCGTGCACTCGCGATGGAGCCTGAAGTCATGCTGTTCGACGAGCCTACATCAGCACTCGACCCTGAAGTGGTGGGCGAAGTGCTGAAGGTCATCCAAGGGCTCGCTGAAGAAGGTCGGACCATGATCATGGTGACCCATGAAATGGGTTTTGCCCGCAAGGTCTCGAACCAACTGCTGTTTCTTCATCAGGGTCTTGTCGAAGAGCAGGGCGGGCCAGAAATTCTGGATAACCCGCGCAGCGAGCGTCTGCAACAATTTCTGTCCAATGGACTGAAGTGAAAAACCTTCCGTATGAATATTAGAAGTAAAGCCCTGAGGACTTTTGAAACGTTGGGGCGTATCGACGAGGCAATCATTGATGTGCTGCGCCACAACGGGCGCATCACTTATAAAATACTTGCCTCACTTGTGCACTTGAGTCAGAGCCCTTGCCAGCAACGTGTACGTAAGTTGGAAAGGCTAGGGGTCATTCGTGGTTATGGTGCCTTCATCGACGAGCACAAGCTCTCACCTGGTTTATCTCTGCTGGTGCTGGTTGGATTGGCTGATTGAACGAGCCCCATGAAAGACAGGACACCGTTTCCCCCTTACGATAAGGGATAGGCAAACGGTTATGTTTATGACTAACAGCAACGATAAGAGTGGGGAGCTTTTGGGTCAGGAGCGGCGGCGCCGCTGGAGCCCAGAGCAAAAGCTGGCCATGGTTCGCGAGAGCCTTGAGCCAGGGCAAAGTGTGTCGGTCGTCGCTCGGCGCAACGGCATCAATGCCAACCAGTTATTCCTGTGGCGCAAGCTGTATCAGGACGGCAGCCTGTCGGCGGTCAGCGCGGGCGAAGCCGTGGTGCCGGCCTCCGAGCTGAGCGATGCGCTCAAGCAGATCCGTGAACTGCAACGGATGTTGGGCAAGAAAACGATGGAAGCGGAAATCCTCAAAGAAGCCGTGGAGATCGCCCGGTCGCGAAAATGGATTGCGCACTCACCCTTGTTGCCGGGGGACGACCAGTGAAGCTGGTCAGCGAATGTCTCGGTGTGGCGCGCTCGCAATTAACGGTTCGAATCAAGCAATCGGTATCGCCCAAGACACGGCGAAGCAGGCCTGTGAACGACGCTGAGTTGGTGGCCGAAATCCAGCAACAGGTCAGCGAACTGCCCAGCTATGGCTACCGTCGAGTCTGGGGATTGCTGCGACGCGCCCGTGAAACCCAGTTGCTACCCGCGATCAACGTGAAGCGGGTTTACCGGGTTATGCGTGATCACAACCTGCTGCTTGAACGCCGGATCAAACAACCCGGCGTGCCGCGTCGGCACGAAGGCCGTATTGCGGTGCAAACCAGCGATACGCGCTGGTGCTCGGACGGCTTTGAATTCCGTTGCGAGGACGGCGCCAAACTGAGCGTGACCTTCGCCCTGGACTGCTGTGATCGCGAAGCCATCGGCTGGGTCGCCAGCCCAACCGGGTACAGCGGCGATGATATCCGCGACTTGATGTTGGAAAGCGTGGAGAAGCGCTTCGGTGATCAACTGCCTGCAACGCCGGTGCAGTGGCTCAGCGATAACGGTTCGGCCTACACCGCCGAACAGACGCGCCTGTTTGCTCGACAGATCGGCTTGCAGCCGGTGACCACACCGGTGCGTAGCCCACAGAGTAATGGCATGGCAGAGAGCTTCGTGAAGACGATCAAGCGTGATTACGTGGCGCACATGCCCAAGCCGAATCGAGAAACGGCGCTGCGTAACTTGGCAATTGCCTTCGAACATTACAACGAGCAGCATCCGCACAGCGCCTTGAACTACCGTTCACCGAGGGAGTTCAGGCGCTTGGCAGTGGCATCAATTTAACGGGGAGTTGGTGTCCGGTTTTGAAGGGGCAAGTCCACTGATGGCAAGGGGCTCGGCGCGCAAAAGGCGTTTGAAGCCGTAGTCGATGCTTGCCCACAGGTCATTGAGTGCCAACTCATCAGTGGTGCGCTTGATTACTGTCTGCGGATGCGTTGCCGGGATATGGAGCATTTCCGCTCGCTCACTGAACGTTGGTTGGAGAGTACTAAACTGCATATCGAGAAACTGGCGGCCTATCCAGAGTTGGCCGTCATCAAGCACTCATCGACACACCTTGGCATCGAATAACAACTACAACACTCCCGGTCTTCGGATAAATCATGATGATTGCCAACCTGAAGTTCAGTCATAAGGTACTGCTTGCTGCATCGCTCGTCGTCATCGCAGCGTTTTCCCTCTTTACGCTGTACAACGATTCGATCCAGCGCAAAACCATCCGCACGAACCTTGAAAACCACCTTGAAGAAATGAGCAAAATCACGGCGAGCAGCGTCCAGGCCTGGCTCTCTGGACGAATATTGTTGGTTGACCATATTGCTCAGACGGTTGCCAGCGACCCGGCGGCGAACAGTGTTACGCGGCTGCTGGAGCAGAGGTCATTGCTATCGACGTTTACCTTCACCTATCTAGGCAGTCGTGACGGTAGTTTCGCTATACGGCCAAAGGACGATTTACCCGCTGACTACGACCCGCGAACCCGGCCCTGGTACGCGGACGCGATGACTGCTGGGGGAACCACACTGACTGAGCCCTACCTTGACGTTACTACCGGCCAGTTGATGATGACGATTGCGACGCCGGTAAGCCATGACGGCCAGACGCTTGGGGTGGTGGGAGGGGACCTGACACTGGATACATTGGCAAAGATCGTCAGCTCACTCGACCTGGGCGGAATCGGATATGCCTTTTTGGTCAGTGCTGATGGCAAGGTATTGGTCCATCCGGACAAAGATAGGGTGATAAAAAAGCTGAGCGAGATCTACCCGCAAAACCCACCGACTCTCAGTACCCACATCAGTGAGACTGAGCAGGAAGGGGAACCTCGGATTTTGATGTTCTCCCCGATCAAGGGGCTGCCCTCGGTGAACTGGTACATCGCTTTATCGATCGACAAAAATAAAGCCTACGCAGCACTGACGGATTTTCGTATCTCGGCTTTGTTCGCCGCGTTTATAGCGGTAGTCGTCACGCTTTTACTGCTGGGCCTACTGATCAGTGTGTTAATGCGGCCGATTAAGGTGATGGGTAACGTCATGCGCGATATCGCTCAGGGAGAGGGTGATCTTACCCGACGGTTAGGGATTCACTCACGCGATGAGTTTGGAGTCCTGGCAGGGGACTTCAATCTTTTCGTGGAAAAAAATTCATCGTTCAATCCGCGATGTATCTTTGGCAACTGCCCAGGTCAATGAGGTGGCCGAGCGCGTGATGGCTTCTTCCAAGTCATCGATGTCGTTCTCCTACGAGCAAAACCAGCGCACCAATAGTATCGCTGCTGCGATCCATGAGCTGGGCGCCGCCTCGCAGGAAATTGCGCGTAATGCAGGAGACGCATCATCCCAGGCGACTGAAGCGCGTCGGCAGACCGAGAGCGGCCTAAAAGTGGTCGCGGAGACCATTGAAGCCATGAGCGGTTTGTCAGGAAAAATTCGAGCGTCGTGCGGCAACATTGAAAGTTTGAATGAAAAAACAGTCGATATCGGTCGGATATTGGAGGTCATACAAGGGATCTCCGAACAGACCAACCTGCTCGCGCTTAATGCAGCCATCGAGGCGGCGAGGGCAGGTGAGGCTGGTCGTGGATTCGCCGTTGTGGCTGATGAAGTACGCAGCCTTGCATATCGTACCCAGACGTCCGCTCAAGAGATTCATACGATGATCGACGCGTTACAGCGTGGAGCCGATGAGGCAGTGTCCACCATGAGCGAGAGTGAGCGCTATAGTAACGAGGGCGTGATCATTGCCAACCAGGCGGGAGACCGACTGGGCAGCGTCGCACAGCGCATCAGTGAGATAGACGGCATCAACCATTCGGTGGCAACGGCGACTGAAGAACAGACATCGGTGATTGAATCGTTGAATATCGACATCACCGAAATCAACTCGCTCAACCACCAAGGGGCCGATAATCTGCAGGCTACGTTGCGTGCCTGTGATGACCTGGAACGGCAAGCCAGCCAACTCAAGCAGTTGGTGGATAACTTCCGTATTTGATCAACTACAGAAGTTATCGGATATACAACGCTGTTGCGACTAAGCTGGGGGCTACCCTCTCAATCGGGTAGATAAATCTCTGCTTTCATGAAGGTGGCAGCCTTACCTTTGATCAAAACCCTGTGCTCTTGCAGATCACACTGCAAAATCCCCCCTCTGGACGACGCCTGGAATGCCGACAGGCGAGTCCTCCCAAGTCGTTCGGCCCAGTAGGGCACCAACGTGGCATGGATTGAGCCGGTCACAGGGTCTTCGGGGATTCCAGCACCTGGGGCGAAGTAGCGCGAGACGAAGTCGTACGTTTCGCCGGCAGCGGTGATCACCACACCGATCGGCCCCAGTTGCGCAAGCGTGTTGAGGTCCGGTTGATAGGCGCGAACATCCCTCTCGGTGGCAAGCTGAATAAACACGTTCTCAAAGTTCTTGAAGTGACTGACGGCATTGTCGCGAAACAGCGGAGCGATGCTATCGGGCAATTGAGTGGGGTATTCCGGCTCAATGCAAGGCAGGTCCAGCAGGTATTCGTTTCCCAAAGCGTGTACTTTCAGATCACCCACTCGGGTGGAGAAGCATAACGGGCTGGGTACATCGTATTCGGTTATCAATATATGGGCGGTGGCCAGCGTTGCGTGGCCACAGAAATTCACTTCAACGGTGGGGGTAAACCAGCGTAGCGCCCAGTGGTCTCCGGATGGCTTTACAAACGCGGTCTCTGCCAGGTTGTTTTCATTGGCGATCGATTGCATCAGTTGATCCGGGAGCCAGTCCTCCAGCAGCAGGACCGCCGCTGGATTACCGCCGAATACGGTTTCAGAAAAGGCATCTACCTGGAACATTTTGAGCATCATACGCATCTCTTTTTATAATGACTTAAAAGGTCAATATACCGACTGTGCGTTCGCCGGGGGAGTGCTATTTTGTTTTCTGCTCGTTGTTTCAACTGCGCGAGAGCAGCAGCTTTATCCCCGCCGCACCGAACACAAGTGCAAGGGTTCCTTCAATCCAGCGCCGAGCCTTGCGGTAGCCCCGAATCATCGGTGCAGTGGAGAAGACAATCGCGTAGCCACAGAAGATTGTGATGCTCAATACGGCGCAACCGGCCAAGATAATTGCGACCGTCGTTGGGGTGGCTTCAGGGCCCAGGCCGAGGGTCATAGTTGCGATCCAGCCCAGCAACGCCTTTGGGTTTGTGAGGTGCATGAGCAGGCCTCGTCGGTAGAGACTGAAGCCCGAAACTGTTGGCGCAGCAGCCATCATTTGTTCGATTCGCTTGTCCGAGGCAAGGGCGGAGCGGCCGGCTTTGATGGCGAGGTAAATCAGGTAGATCCCGCCGACTATTTTCAGTGCAATAAGCGCCTGTGCAAACTGCGCCAGAATGGCTGAAACGCCCGTGGCGGCCATTGAGCCCCAAAAAAATGAACCGCTGATTACACCGGTTGCCAGCAGCAGCGCAGGCTTGCGCCCCTGGTGCATAGCGACACCCATAATCCGCATGTTGCTGGGGCCGGGGCTGGCTGCTCCGACGACATAGGCTGTGAACACGAGCAACAGATGATGAAGATCAAATGACATGTTGGACCTCTTGGCTATCGCTGGATGCTGAGCATCAGCCTGAGTGGCGGTAATGTGCCTTTCATTGCGCCTACTGTCCAGACGCCCACCAGCACCAACCACTCGTGTGCTGGCGTCGTTGGTGGGAGGCATGGTGCGACGGACAATGCGTTGCGTTCGGTCTTATACGCGGCTACCCCATTGGCAGAGTTGACCCTGACGCAGCCACCGTTGCATGCCGATCTGGTCCGCGGCGAAGGCTGTGTCAGCACGCAAGCCGGCTTGTTGTGCCCGCTGGAAGTGGCGGTTCAAACGCCTGGATCACCACAGACCGCACGGCGCTGACACCCTACAGGTATCGTTGATTGTCTGTGCGCGGCCTTGCGTTACGGGGGCTGCAGGTGATTTTTTCTGTCTTGATGCTGAACGCAAACACGGTTTTACAAACATAGACCGAACGCGCTGTTAGATTGCAATCAGCGAAGTGCCACTTGCCTTGGCGCGGCATCCTGATTCGGCGTTCGAGTGAGAAACCCGTGGAGAAAAGCAGACGACGTACGTTCGCCTGGGCAGTCGGCACGTTGTTGCTGGTCGCGTTGTTGATTGCCCTGGTTTTGCACTTCTTTGGCGGCCAGCACAAAGGCAAGCCGCCGGTGCCTGGTGAACCGGTCGCGGTGGTACCGGCCGCCTTGCAAGATGTGCCGGTCTATATCGACGCCCTCGGCACCGTCACGCCGACCCGCAGTGTGACCGTGGTCAGCCAGGTCGACGGCATTCTCAGCAGCGTGGAATTCAAGGAAGGCCAGCGCGTGAGCAAGGGCCAGGTCATCGCCCGAATCGACGACCGTGCCTTGAAAGCCCAGCTGGCGATGGCCAAGGGCAACCTGGCCCACGACCAGGCGGTATTGAGTAACGCCCAGCGCGACCTGGCGCGCTATCGCGAATTGGTCAAGGCTGGCTCCACCAGCCAGCAAACCCTCGATACGCAAGCCTCCCTGGTCCAGCAACAACAGGGCACCGTGGCCGCCGACCAGGGCAATGAGCAGAACCTTGAGGTGCAACTGAGTTATTGCACCATCACTTCCCCCGTCGACGGCAGAGTCGGCCTGCGCCTGGTGGACCCCGGCAACTACGTCACCACCACCAGCAATACAGGCATTGTGGTCATTACCCAGATGAATCCGGCCACCGTGGTGTTCGCCGTGCCCGAGGATGACCTAGGCGCGATCAACCAGGCCCTGGGCCGTGGCGCGGTGACCGTGCTGGCCTACGACCGCGATAAAAAGAACTTGCTGGCCACCGGCAGTCTGTTGGCCTTGGATAACCAGGTGGACACCACCACCGGCACCATCAAGGTCAAGGCGCAGTTCGATGATTCGGGCAATGCATTGTTTCCCAACCAGTTCGTCAACGCGCTCCTCAAGGCCGACACCTTGACTCAATTCGCCGTGGTACCGACCCGTGCGATCCAGCACGGCAGCAAGGGGGACTTCGTGTTCGTGGTCAACGGAACCTTGGCCAGCCTGCGCAATATCAAGACCGGCCCGGCCATGGGCGATGTCTCGGCGGTGCTCGACAACGGTGTGAAGCCGGGCGAACAGGTGGTTACCGAAGGCGCCGACAAACTGGATGACGGCTCGCTGGTGAAGGTCGTCGTACAGTGAGGAGGTGCCGATCATGAATATTTCGCGGCCCTTTATCGAACGTCCTGTAGCCACCACCTTGATGATGGTCGCGGTGCTGTTGCTGGGGATGCTGGGTTATCACCTGTTGTCGGTGTCGGCGTTGCCGGAGGTGGACTACCCGACCATCCAGGTCTTCACCCAATACCCCGGCGCCAGCCCGGACGTGGTCAGCTCGTCGATCACCGCCCCCCTGGAACGTCAGCTCGGCGAAATGCCCGGCCTGAAGTCGATGAACTCCACCAGTTCCGACGGTGCCTCGGTGGTGACCCTGCAATTCGACCTGTCTCTCTCCCTGGACGTTGCCGAACAGGAAGTGCAGGCGGCCATTAACGCGGCTGGCACTTTCCTGCCAGCCAACCTGCCGTATCCGCCGGTATACAGCAAGGTCAACCCGGCAGATGCACCGGTGCTGACCTTGTCCCTGACCTCGGACGTACTGCCGTTGACCAAGGTCGAAGACTTGGCCGACACGCGCCTGGCGCAGAATATTTCGCAGATCACCGGCGTCGGCCTCGTGACCATCAGCGGCGGCCAGCGACCGGCGGTGCGGGTCGAAGCCAATATGTCGACGCTGAACAACCTCGGGCTTTCCATCGATGACCTGCGCACCTCCCTGGGCACGGCCAACGTCAACCAGGCCAAGGGCAATATCGACGGCAAGTTCCAGGCTTATTCCATTGGCGCCAACGACCAGTTGCAATCCGCCGACGAATACCGCGACCTGGTGATCGCTTATAAAAACGGCGCACCGATTCGCCTGTCGCAGATCGCCAGTTCCACCCAGGGTCCGGAGAACCCGCGCCAGGCCGCATGGACCAACAGCACGCCGTCGATTGTGCTGAATATCCAGCGCCAGCCTGGCGCTAACGTCATTGAGGTGGTGGACCGCGTGCAGCAATTGCTCCCCAAGTTGCGGGCCAGCCTGCCGGGGACCTTGAAGGTCGAGGTGCTGACGGACCGTACGCAAACCATCCGCGCCTCGGTCACCGATGTGCAGTGCGAACTGGCAGTGGCGGTGCTGCTGGTAGTGATCGTAATTTTCATCTTCCTGCGCAATATCGCGGCCACGATCATTCCGGCGGTCACCGTGCCGCTGACCCTGGTGGGCACACTGGCGGTGGCCTACGCCCTAGGCTTTTCCCTGAATAACCTGACGCTGATGGCGTTGACCATCGCCATCGGGTTTGTGGTGGATGACGCCATCGTCATGATCGAAAACATCACCCGCTACATCGAGGCCGGCGACTCACCGCTGGAGGCGGCGCTCAAGGGTTCGGAGCAGATTGGCTTCACCATCATTTCGCTGTCTATCGCCTTGATTGCGGTGATGATCCCGCTGCTGTTCATGGGCGATGTGGTTGGCAGACTGTTCCGCGAATTTGCCATGACCGTGGCCGTGACCATCGTTATTTCGGCGCTGATTTCCCTGACCCTGACGCCGATGATGTGCGCGCGGATGCTGAGGAATAAGCACGAGGAGCGTCGTGCAGATTTCTTCGACCGCATCAACACCCAGTACGTCCGAGTCCTGGACTGGGTCCTGGCCCACCGCACCCTGACGCTGATCTCGGTGGTGTTCACCGCCGCGGTGACCCTGATGACGCTGGTGATCATGCCCAAGGGCTTTTTCCCCGACCAGGACACCGGCCTGATCCAGGGTATTTCCCAGGCGTCACCGACCATTTCCTTCCAGCAGATGCAGATCGAGCAGCAGCGCTTGGCGGCACGGATCCTCAAGGACCCGGCGGTGCAGAGCCTGTCGTCCTTCGTCGGCATCGACCAGACCAACCCCACCATCAACCAGGGCAACCTGCTGATCAACCTCAAGCCCCGGGGCGAGCGCGACAGCGCTACCGAGGTGATCCGCCGACTGGCCGATGTCAACGCCGACGACGCCGGCATCCGGCTGTACCTGCACTCGGTGCAGGACCTGACCCTCGACGCCACGGTGTCCACCACCAGCTATCGCCTTGGCCTGCAAGCCAACAACCTGGATGAACTGGAACAGTGGAGCAACAAGCTGCTGGCGGCGGTCAAGCAAGACCCACTGTTTATCGATGTGCAAAGCCAAGCGATGCAGTTCGGCAACCAGATCCAGCTGACGTTCGACCGCGCCACTGCCTCGCGCCTCGGCATCACCCCGCAAGCCATCGATGACGTGCTGTACGACGCTTTTGGCCAGCGCCAGGTGTCGACCATCTACACCCAGCTCAACCAGTACCACGTGGTGATCGCCACCGATCATCTGCCGCGCAACCTGCCGGATCTGCTCACTGGTTTGTACGTCGACATTCCCGCCGGCGGTGTGGCGCCGCTGTCAAGTATGGCGACCCTGCAGGTGGTGCGCACGCCGCTCACCATCAACCGCCTGGGGCAATTTCCCTACGCCGATGTGTCCTTCAACCTCGCTCCCGGCCAGACCTTGGGCGCGGCGCTGACGCTGCTGCAGGACATCGAGGCCAAGGTCGGTTTGCCGCTGTCGGTGCAGGCCAACCTGGAAGGCACGGCGGCGACGTTCGAGTCGTCGTTGTCCAACCAGGTGTTCCTGGTGGTGGCGGCGATTGTGGTGGTGTACCTGATGCTGGGGATTCTCTATGAGAGCTTCGTGCACCCTGTGACGATTCTGTCGACGCTGCTGTCGGCGGCCCTCGGGGCGTTGCTGGCGCTGCTGGTAACCGGTACGCAATTCGACATCATTGGCCTGATCGGGATTGTCCTGTTGATTGGCATTGTGATGAAAAACGGCATCATGATGGTGGACTTCGCCCTGGAGCTGTTGCGCAAGGGCGGCCTGAGCCCGACGGCGGCGATTCGCCAGGCGGCGGAATTGCGCTTCCGGCCGATCCTGATGACCAGTATGGCCTCGCTGTTTGGCGCGGTGCCGCTGGCGCTGGGTACCGGTATCGGTTCGGAGCTGCGGCATCCACTGGGGATCGCGATCATCGGCGGCCTGTTGCTCAGCCAGTTGTTGACGCTGTTTTCCACCCCGGTGATCTTTCTCGCCATGCACGGCCTGGGGCAGCGTTTCAGCCGACGCCCGGTTGAAACGGACTGATGGCGATGAACCTCGGCGCGCCGTTTATCAAGCGTCCCATCGCCACCACGTTACTGGCGGCAGGGCTGGCGCTGTTTGGGGCGCTGGCGTTCATGCTGTTGCCGGTGGCGCCGCTGCCGGAGGTGGACTTCCCGACCATCAGCGTCAGTGCCTCGCTGCCCGGTGCCGATCCAACCACTGTCGCCAGTTCCGTGGCCACGCCTCTGGAGCGAGAGTTCGGGCAGATAGCCGGGGTCACGCAAATGACCTCATCCAGCAGCCTGGGCTCGGCCAACATCATCTTGCAGTTCGACTTGAACCGCGATATCGACGGCGCCGCCCGGGATGTGCAGGCGGCAATCAACGCCGCCCGCAGTAACCTGCCCAGCGACCTGTCCGGCAACCCGACTTACCGCAAGGTCAACCCGGCCGATTCGCCGATCCTGATTATCAGCCTGACCTCCGACAGCGCCACGCCGGGGCAGATGTATGACGTGGCCTCGACCTTGCTGGAGCAACGGCTGTTGCAAACCACCGGGGTAGGCGACGTCACCGTGGGCGGCGGCGCATTGCCGGCGGTGCGGGTGGAACTGAACCCGGACCGGCTCAACCAGTACGGCGTCAGCCTGGAACAGGTGCGCCAGGTGATCAGCGCCTCGAACGTCAACCTGCCCAAGGGCTCGGTGGTCATCGGTGACCAGTCCTATGGCATCGGCGCAAATGATCAACTGCTCAACACTGAGGACTACGGGCCGCTGGTGGTCAAGGAGCACAACGGTGACCTAATCCGCATAGCCGACCTTGGCTACGTGCGCGAGGACGTCCAGGACCTGCGCAACTTCGGCCTGTCCAACGGCAAGCCCGCGGTGCTGTTGGTGGTGTTCAAGCAGCCGGGGGCCAACGTGATCGAGACGGTGGACGCGGTGAAGGCCTCGCTGCCGTTCCTGCAAAACTCGATCCCGGCGTCCATCAAGCTCAACCTGCTGATGGATCGCACCACCACCATTCGCGCGTCTCTGCACGACGTCGAGGTGACATTGTTGGTGTCGATCCTATTGGTGACCCTAGTGACGTTCGGCTTCTTCCGTGACTGGCGCAGCACCCTGGTGCCGGCGATCGTGGTGCCGCTGTCGTTGCTCGGGACCTTCGGCGCCATGTATTTCCTTGGCTATAGCCTGAACAACCTGTCGCTTATGGCGCTGACCATTTCCACCGGTTTTGTGGTGGACGATGCCATCGTGGTGGTGGAAAACATCATGCGCCACCTGGAGCGCGGCAAGACCCGGGTGGAAGCCGCAATGGCCGGGGTGCAGGAAGTGGGTTTCACGGTGTTGACCATCAGTGTGTCCCTGGTGGCGGTGTTTATTCCCCTGCTCTTGATGGGCGGGATTGTCGGGCGGTTGTTCCGTGAGTTTTCGGTGACGCTGTCGACGGCCATCGTGATTTCGATGCTGATTTCCCTGACGGTGACACCGATGCTGGCCAGCGTATTGCTGCGGGCACCGAAGGAAATCCGCGAGGGCAACGAACACCCGGACTCACGCTTTCACCGCTTCTATGACCGCACCCTAGGCTGGGTCATCGACCACACGCTGCTGATGGGCCTGGTGACAGTGCTGGTGATCGTCCTCGCCGGGGTGCTGTACGTGCTGGTGCCCAAGGGCTTCTTTCCCCAGGAAGACACCGGCCGCCTGCAGGGCAGCATCCTCGCGAACCAGAGCATTTCCTATGGGGCGATGCAGAAGGACTTCACTGAGATTAACCGCAAGGTGATGCAAAACCCCAATATTGAAAACACCGCCGGCTTTGTCGGCGGCGGGGGTGGTGGTGGCGGGGCGGTCAACAGTGCGCGGCTGTTTGTGTTGCTCAAGCCACTGGCCGATCGCAAGAACAGCGCCACCGACGTGATCGGGCAAATCCGCCACACCCTCGGCGACCTGCCGGGGACCAAACTGTACCTGCAATCGGCACAGGACATCACGGTTGGCGGCCGGCAAAGTGGCGCGCTGTACCAATACACCCTGACCGCCGATGACCAGGAATCCCTGGACGAGTGGGTGCCCAAAGTGGTGGAGGTATTGCGCAAGTTGCCGCAAATCACAGACCTCAATACCGACCAGCAGGACAATAGCCTGCTGGCCAATGTGACGATCAATCGGGATACGGCGGCGCGGCTCGGGGTCAGTATCTCGGCGGCGGACCAGACGCTGTACGACGCATTCGGCCAGCGGCAGGTCGCGACCCTTTACCGCGCCGCCAACCAGTATCACGTGGTGATGGAAATCGCCCCACAGTACTGGACCGATCCCTCGGCGCTCAAGGGTACTTACGTGCCGACGGGCACCGTGGTGACCACCAAAGGCAGTACGCCAGCCCCCAACCTGGCCATCCAGACAACCCTGGTGCCATTGTCGGCGATTGCCGATAACTCGGTGGCACGCACGGCGATCTCCATCAGCCACCAAGGCACCTTTCCAGCGGTGACCGTATCGTTCAACCTGGCCCCTGGCACCTCCATCGGCCAGGCTACCGCGCTGGTGGACGACGCCGTGAAGCAGTTGCGCATGCCTGCCAGTGTGGTCGGCCAGTTTGCCGGAACCGCCCAGGTGTTCCAGTCGTCGGTGGCCAGCGAGCCGTTGCTGATCGTCGCTGCGCTGCTGTCGGTGTATATCGTGCTGGGCATCCTCTACGAAAACCTGATGCACCCACTGACCATCCTCTCGACCTTGCCCTCGGCCGGTGTGGGCGCGTTGATCGCCTTGCTGCTGACGGGCACCGAGTTGTCGATCATTGCGCTGGTGGGGGTGATTCTGCTGATTGGTATCGTGAAGAAGAACGCAATCATGATGATCGACTTCGCCATCACCGAGCGCCGGGAGTTCGGACTGGCGGCCAAGGAAGCGATTCGCCGCGCCTGCCTGATTCGTTTCCGGCCAATCATGATGACCACCCTGGCGGCCATTCTCGGCGCATTGCCACTGGTGCTGGGCACCGGCTACGGCTCGGAGTTGCGCCGGCCTTTGGGTATTTCGATTATTGGTGGTTTGTTGCTCAGCCAGGTGCTGACGCTGTACACCACTCCAGTGATCTACCTGTGGCTCGACCGGGCGTCCCAGCGCCTGGGGCGGCGTAAGGAAGCAAGGTTATGAAACTGAAATACAGCGTGCTGTTCATCAGCCTGGTACTCGGTGGCTGCATGGTCGGACCTGACTACCAGAAGCCTGCAATGGAGTTGCCGCAGTCGTTCAAGGAAGGCGCGCAGTGGCAGCGGGCGGCGGCCAATCCTCAAGGCGCGTTGGACAGCCAGTGGTGGCTGGCTTATCAGGACCCGGTGTTGAACGACCTTGTGGCGCGCTCGGCCAAGGCCAACCAGTCGATCATTGCTGCTGAAGCGGCTTATCGGTTGGCCAAGACGCAGGTGGCGTCGAGTCGGGCCGGGCTGTGGCCGACGGTTGGCGTTGGCTTGTCGGGTTCGCGGGGGGAGGGTGGCGATAGCACCACCAGCACCAGCACCACCTCAAGCGGGGTCAAGAACAGCGTCAGCGCCACCTTGACCGCCAGTTGGGAGCCGGACCTTTGGGGCGAGGTACGTCGTAGCATCGAGTCGAGCCAAGCGACGGCCCAGCAATCCGATGCCTTGCTGGCTGGGGTGCGGCTGTCCATCAGCTCCAGCGTCGCCAGTAACTACCTCGCGCTGCGACAGATGGATATCGACGTGCGGCTGTTGCAACAGCAACAGAAGATCAACCAGCAGCTGCTGGACATGATCCAGACCCAGTACACCCAGGGTGTCGCCACCAACGACCAACTGCTGGTAGCCCAGGACCAACTGACTACCTCGATTGCCGATCTGCAGACCTCGCTGCGCGATCGCGAGCAATATGAACATGCCTTGGCGGTGTTGGTGGGCGTGGCACCGAGCGAGTTTGCAGTAGCATCTCGAAATGACTTCACCTTCGTCCTGCCTCGGCCACCGCTGACCTTGCCTTCGACCCTGCTCCAGCGCCGCCCTGATGTGGTGGCTGCCGAACGCTCGGCGGCGGCGGCCAACGCGAAAATCGGCGTCGCCGAAGCCGCATTCTTTCCCTCCCTGGACCTCACCGCCCAGCTCGGCTATCGCGGCAGCGCCCTGGGCGGCTTGTTCTCCTTGCCCAATCTCATCTGGACCCTGGGCCCTGCATTGGCCGAAACCCTGTTCGACGGCGGCGCCCGCGAGGCAGCGGTCAAACAGGCCGAGGCCAGCTACGACCAAATCGCCGCCAATTACCGCGGCACTGTGCTTAGCGCCTTGCAGAACGTTGAAGACAACCTCTCGGCCATCAACCACCTGCAAACCCAGGCCGACGCCTTCCAGCAGGTTTATCAGCGCAACCAGCAACTGTTCGGTAGTCAGGAGGCGCAGTTACGCGCTGGCACCGTTAGCCAAGAGGCGGTGCTGACCCAGCAACTGGTGTTGCTGCAAGCCGAGCAGAACCTGCGGGACACCCAGGGCCAGCTCAGTCAGGGCAGTGTCGCGCTGATCCAGAGCCTGGGGGGCGGCTGGCAAGCCACCGGGCACTGAACGGCTCGCTTCCCGGGCAGGCAGCGCGTTATTCTCGGCGCACTTTAAATGACGGGACGCCGAGATTGATCGAACGACGCCAATTCAGCGGGGGCATTAAAGGCAAAAATCTTCGCTAACTGAATGAGACCCCTGGCCAGACCCATCAAACGGTTCGGACAGGGTTTGTGTTGCTCGAGCACTTCTTGCTGCCGGCTTTCACCCAGACAGTTTGTTGCTTGACGCAGATTTCTAAATCGGCCCAATGCATCGTGACTATCCGGAATCACTACACGCAACAAACGAGTGCGTGGGTCAGCCTCAGTTGGTTGGCAGCTTGCTGGCGGCCGTAGGGTTGGTGGGGATCGTACTGTGCAGTCCCGGCGAAGCGTCGAGGGCAGGTTTTGCACTCGTCCTCTTCTGACCGATCGCCGCCCCTCACCACTTGCAGCTCCATCAGCAAGTTTTGAATTAAACGGTTGGTGCTAGGGGAGAGGGGAGTTGCATTACTGACGCCTCTCGAGCTGAATCTGCGTGTCTCGTTTCCCGCTCCAAATATTGCTCCATGGAGTTTGACTGAATTCCACGAGGAACGAAAAAAACACCCGGGATATTTTCGTCTACGCGGCGCCCCACTGCGTTCCAGTCGTATCATTGGAACCTCAATGAGGGTACACATAGAGGTACAGAAATTTTCGAACTTAAAAATTTCCTTTATTTTCAGCGACAAAGCGCAGGGTTCGATTCCGGCTTCGGCACCATACATATCAAGGGCTTACCGTTTTCGCGGTAAGCCCTTTTTGTTGGGTGCGCGTTTTCGTGTCTACGGTGTCTGATAGACGGACATGTACGAGTGCCAAAGTTGCTGGCGCACAAACTGTCGAGGAAGCCGATAGCCCTGGTGCTTAATATCAGTGAAGAGACGGTGAAGTGACACCGGAAGCAGTGGGGGTCATGCCTACTTGCCAGGCATCCTCTAATTGAACAACTGAGCCGGCTGTTTTCTGGAGGCTATCGGCGAGGGCTGAGTTCTCCAGGACGATGGACTGCATGCGAAGAGCCGGCTGAACCAGCGGGAGAAGGCACTTAGTTCGGAAAAGCCCAGCACGCCGGCAATCTCGCTCAAGGGCTGGTGGGGGTTGGCCAGGTACCGCGTCGCCAGCTCCGTGCGTACCTGATCCAGCAGCGAAGAAAAGGTCTCGCCTTCGCGTGTCAATTGCCGATGGAGCGTGCGTCTGTCACGTCCCAGGTGGGCCGCCACCTGCTCCACCGAGCAGCGTCCAGTGGGCAACAGGGTCCAGATCATCTGATGCACCTGTCCCAGCAGGGCCGTCCTGGAATCTTCGCGAATACTTTTCAAGTACTGATTAACGTGGCGGGCCATTTCCGGATCGGCACTGGGCAGGGGCCTGTCGAGGTCGCTGCTGCGGCAGATGATGCCATCCATCAGGCAGTTGAATTGCACCGGGGTGCCGAACACGCGATGGTGCCGGCTATCGTCCCGCGCAGCGCAGTGACGGAAACAGACCACTGAAGGATGCCAGTGGTTTCCCAGCAAGGACTTGAGCAGTCGGTGGGTCACCGCTACTGCCAACTCCACCGACTGGCGCACAGACAACTGGAAGACTGTTACCAGCTCTAGCCGTAGCACCACCACGCCGCCACTCTCCTCGATATCCAATACCAGACCCTGATTGTGCAGGTAGAGAAACTCCTGGAGCGCCACTAACGCTGTACGCAGGGTGGGTTCGCGCCATAACAAGGCCAGGGGGCCGAGATTGGAGACATCGCGACTCTCTGCCAGGCGCAAGCCGAAATCTTCCACGCCGGCCGCACGCGCCGTACTGTCCAGCAACCGTGCCGCTGCTTCAACGGAAATTTTCAGGTCCGGCTGTAGCAAGCAGCGCGGATCAAGACCGACAAGGCGCAATTGCTGCAAGGGGTCAACGTTCAACGAGCGGGCGATTTCCGCGTAGTGGGTGAGGCTGGCACTGCGAACTAGACCTTTCATTGAGCATTTACCCCTGCGTTGCACGTGTCCCGAGATGTCATGCCGGTGCCCCCTACAGTCAATACAGATGGCATCGGCACGCTTAGAGTTGAAAGCAACCATTGACCCTCGAGGAACTGCAGATGAATGAAGACCAGACCCAAGCTGACACCCCTACCTGTGATGCCATGCGTGATGCTGGCAGCTGGAATACCGCCTGGGACTCGCTGGCCGAGCTGGATGCCCAGTGGACGGAAAAGTTTCTCGGCATGGCCACCCACCCGATACGCAAGGGAGTTCTTGACCCCAAGACGTTCGAACTGATCGCCATCGCCGTCGATGCCTCCTGCACGCATCTGTATGCCCCGGGTGTGCGTCGCCACATCCGCAAGGCACTGGAAATTGGCGTCAGCGTCGAGGAAATACTGGCGGTGCTGCAGTTGACTTCGATTCTGGGCATCCACAGCATGGCGCTGGGCGCCCCGATACTCATCGAAGAAGCGCAGAAGCTGGCCAGCGACGGTCCGGTACAAGGCACTTATTGAATTCATCACGTCACTCTTCGTTCGGATGCGAAGGCCACACCGGCCTTCGCAGACCCGCGCTTTAGAATCCCCAATGCAGCAAAAGCAGCACCAGGCCAACGAGAAACAGGGTCTCGCCCACCATCAAAAGGATGGGCTTGATGCCGATCGTGGCGAGCTCCTTGAGCTGGGTCTTCATACCCAGGGCACTGATGGAGATCACCAGGCACCAACGCGACAGCTCGTTGACGAAGCCCTGCACCGCCGGCGCTATCCAGCCGGTGCTGTTGATACAGGCCAGGACCAGGAAGCCGACGGCGAACATCGGTAGCAGCGGGGGACGCTTGCCGGTGGGGTCCGCACCCTGCATACGCGTGATCAGCGTGGCGCAAAGGATGACGGGCAGGAGCATGGCCACCCGCATCAGCTTGACCACGGTGGCGGTGTCGCCGGTCTCGGTGGACATGCTGTAGCCGGCGCCGACCACCTGGGCGACGTCATGGATGGTAGCGCCGAGGAACACACCGGCCTCTTGCGGCGACAAGGCAAACCAGTTCGCGATCATCGGATAGAGGATCATCGCCACGGTGGACAATGCCGACACGCCGATCACGGTGAATAGGGTCGCGCGTTCCTTTTGCGGATGGTTGGGCAGGGCGGCAGCCAGGGCCAGTGCCGCCGAGGCGCCGCAGATAGCCGTGGCACCCCCGGTGAGCATGCCGAAGATGCGTTTGAAGCCCAAGACCTTGGCCGCCACCACCGACACGGCAATGGTCGCCGCTACGACGACCACCACCAGGGCCACCGGCTTCCAGCCCAGCGTGGCAATCTGCTCCAGGGTGATACGCATCCCGAGCAGGGCTACGCCGAGGCGCAAAACAGCGCGCGCGGTGAACTCTATACCGGCCTTGCACTTGCCATCGGCGGATAGAAAATTCATCGCAATACCGAGCAGCAAGGCGAACAGCATCACCGGTGCACCGTAGTGCTCGGAGAGGAAGGTCGCCGCGGTGGCAACGATCACGCTGACGAAAAAACCCGGCGCCAGTTCAAGCGCGCGAGTGTGAATGTTGACGAGAACGATCGAGCTCATGGAGTGAAGTCCTAGCAGGCGATGCCATCAGGAAGCAGGAACGGGCAGATGCCAATGCGGCAGTTGATTGACTCTAGTGCGATGGTTGCCCGAGAACTTCTCATTTGATGCCAGACACCTATCAATTGATGACAAAGGCCTATGCCATCAGCCGGCAGCGCATCTTGCCCGACTGCGTGCCGCGTCTGCTTCGTAGGTGCGGGAGGCGAGGAAGAAGAATCCCGCTGCGGCCAACGACAACGCCGATACCAGGGTCAACGCGAGCTTGAGGTCGAAAGCATCCGACAGCATGCCGACGATGACGGGCCCCGGCGCCTGGCCGATGAGGTTGTTGCCCAAGACCATCATCGCCGTGACCGTCGAGCGCACGCCTGGGTGGGTGACGTCGCACACGATCGCGGCGGCGCAGCCCGCCTGTGCAGCCGCGAACACTGCGCCGATGAAGATCAGGACCAGCGCCACCGGTCCGGGTGGCAGGCCGAACCCGACCATCAGGATCAGCGCCATCAGCACCGAATAGGTGGCCGGCACCAGCGCCCGGCGGCGCGGTTGGCCGGCGCTCAACCGGTCCGCCAGGCCGCCGCCAACGATCATGCCGACACCTGACGCTATGACGGCCACCGCAGTCAGTAACGCGGCTTTCTTCATGTCCATGTCGTAGTAGCGCACGAGGTAGGTCGGCAGCCAGGTCACGAGGATCACCGGCATTGCCATTTGCAGCCCGCTGGCGATGAAGGTGAGGTTGCCCGAGCGGGTGGCAAAGACTTCGCGGACCACCTGTTTGATGCCCCATCCGAGGGGCCCGGCGGTTTCCTCATTCTGGACGGTCAACGCAGGTGCCTTGTAGTCGCGGACGACGAAGGGATAGATCGTGGCCAGCAGCAGGCCCGGTACGCCGACCACGAAGAACGCCATGCGCCAGCCGAATTCGGCGGCCACGACACCGCCGATGACCACGCCAAGTACCGAACCGAACAAGGCCGCCGAAAGAAAGGCGCCAAGCACCGCGGCGCGCTGCCTGGCGGGAAAGACATGGGCCAGCAACGCGCCGCCGACGCCCGCATATGCCGCCTCGCCCAAGCCCACAAAGGCCCGCGCCGACGCCAGCTGCGCATAGTTTTGCGCCAGGCCGCAGATAATGGTCGCGATACACCAGACGAAGGCCATCAGCGTGATGCTCCTTACCCTTCCCCAACGGTCAGCCAGCAGCGACAGCGGCACGGTCAGCAAACCAACGGTCAGCGAGACCACGCTCACCAGAATCCCGAGTTGCGAATCCGATAGCACCCATTCGGCCTTGAGGGCGGGGAAGATGGCGCCGATGACCTGGCGCGACAGGTAATCGGACAGCATCAATCCGAACGTGAGCGCGAATACGACCCACGCGTAGAGCCGCGATGGCACGGCGGCGCTGTCGAGATGGTTGGAGCCGATGGCGTGCTTGAAGGCAGGGTACATGGCTGGTTGCCCTTTTTCTGGGGTTGATAGGGTGGGCCGGGCGGGATGTCGCTGCGGCCCGGCCACTTTTGGCGTGCCCGGGCTCAGGCGACGCGCACTATGCGTTTACCCCGATTGTCACCGTTGAGCAGGCCGATCAGCGCCGCGGGCAGATTCTCGAAGCCATCGACGATGTCCTCGATGGCCTTGAGGCGGCCCTCGGCGGCCCAGGCTTGCATCCGGGCCAGCGCCTCGGGGTGTTTGGCCGAAAACGCGCCGACCCGGAAGCCGCGCATCGTCAGCTGCTTGACCACCAGTTGGAACGGCACCCCGCGCAGCCCCTGCGCCGGCTGCGCCGAGTCATAGATGGACGTGATGCCGCAGCACGCGATGCGGCCATGCAGATTCATCAGTGAAAGCGCCGTCTCGAGGATGGTGCCGCCCACGTTGTCGAAGTAGACGTCAATGCCGTCCGGACAGGCTGCCTTGAGGTTCTCGGCGAACTGGCCGGACTTGTAGTTGACCGCGGCGTCGAAGCCCAGCTCTTCGGTCAACCAACGGCACTTCTCGTCGGAGCCCGCGATGCCGATGGTGCGGCAACCGGTAATCTTGGCGACCTGGCCGGCATGCACGCCCACCGCACCCGCCGCCGACGAAATCACCACCGTTTCCCCAGGCTTGGCCTGACCCGCTTCCAGCACACCGAAATACCCGGTCAGGCCGCTGATGCCATAGAGGCTCAGCAGGTGAGACGGCGCAATGTCGGCGGGCTGCTTGACCAGCGCTTGCCCGGGCAGTGCGGCATACTCCCGCCACCCGAGCTCGCCGTGCACCAGGTCACCCACCTTGAAATCCCCATGGCGCGACTCGATCACTTCGCCAATTGCACGGCCGATCATCACCGTTCCGGCCCCGAGCCCGTCCCGGTAAGTCGCGCCCTGCATCATGGCCCGCACGGCCGCGTCGATCGGGATGTAGAGTGACTTCACCAGCACTTCGCCTGCCTTCGGTTGGGGCATGGCGGCGCGCTCGAGTTGGAAGCAGTCGGGCGTCAGTGCGCCTGTGGGCAGGCGAACGAGCAGGATCTGGCGGTTTACGGTGTTCATCGTGGTTCTCCTGAGCGGGATCTGCCGAACTTCGGCACATGACCGATATTGTCCGTGGTCGAACCGATCACACCTTGACATTCAGGGACGCGGATTTGGCAATGCGGGACATTGGTCGCGTGGAAACCGCGACGCGATCTGCGAAAAAGTGTGCAGCCTGTTTCGCGCAACAAATAGCTGCTTAAGTCGCTTGGACTTTTCGCTTTGCGACTGAGCGCATCGCCGCAGCGGAGATTCCAAACGCACCCTTGTGCCAGCGCGAGAACGAGCTGAGGTCGGCGAAGCCGAGCAGCTGCGAGACCTCAGTCAAGGATCGGCGCTTGTCGTCGACGTAGCGCGATGCCAATTCGTGACGGATTGCGAACAGCAGGTCGCTGAACGTGCTTTCTTCGTCAGATAGCTGGCGGTGGAGCGTGCGACGCGTGATGCCCATGAGCCGGGAAACTTCGTCGACGGTACAGCGGCCCTGTGGCATCAGAATCAGCGCCATCTTGCGCACCTCGTTGGTGATTCTGAGCGATGCATCCGTGTCGCGCTGAAGCTGTTGGCGGATGTAGGTCGCCATGACCGGATCGGCCGACGCGATGGGCGTGTCCAGGTCGGCGCTGGTGCAGACGATGCCGTTGAAGTCGTGATTGAACTCCGGCGTCTGACCCAGCACCCGACGGTGCACCGACAGATCGGCCGGCGCGGTGTGGACAAAGCAGATGTGGCGCGCCTTCCAATGGGAGCCCAGGAAGAAACGCAACAGCCGCATCACCATGGCCAGTCCCATTTCGGTGGCCTGGCGCACCGATCCGGAACTGCCCGTGAGCAGTTCCTCATGAATGATGGCGACGCCATCGGATTCCTCGATGCGATGCACTATTGCTTCGTTGTGAATGGGCCCATAGCTCGCCATGGACTGCAGGGCCAGGCGCAGGTTGGGCTCCTCGCGCATCAGCAGTCCCAGCAGGCCGAAGTTGGAGATGCGGCGGCCCTCAGCCATCAGCAGGCCGAAAGCCGCCTGGCCCGACAGCGCTGCCGAGCGTTCCAGCAGTCGGCAAGCCGATTCGGCCGAAATCCGTAGTTGAGAATCCTCCACCGCCGCACGTGGCAGGCCGGCTTCGCTCAGCAGGCGATAGGGGTCGAGGCCACCCGAGCGGGCAATCTCGACGTAGTTCGTCAGGCAGGCGGCGCGTACCAATCTAGACATAAGGTTTATGACCAGCGTCTCGAAAAGTCAAATTGATGTCCCGGAATGCTAATCAGGATCCGACTCCACGTCCAATAATTTGCAGGCCTGATGCCAAGGCGTAGGTACTCAACATATTAAGGAGAACGGACATGAACGAAGTACGTAAAACCGACTTGAAGCTGCAAGGAAAAATCGCGCTCGTCACGGGCGCAGGCAAGGGACTGGGTGCCAACATCGCGCAGGCCATGGCCCGTGAAGGCGCAAGCCTGGTGATCTGCGATATCGACACCGTCACGCTTGAAAGCACACGCGCCGCGGTGGCAGCGTTGGGCGCCGAGTGCCTTGCGCTGCGTTGCGACGTCTCGGACAGCGAGGCCGTCGACGCAATGTTTGCGCAGGCCGGCGAGCGCTTCGGCACGGTGGACATCCTGGTCAACAACGCGGCACGCATTCCCACCACGGCGGCGGAAGCCGAACGGCGCAACAAGCACTATGCGTACGTATCGACGCCCATGCCGCGGCAGTCGGTGGGCATCGTGTCGTCGCTGTCGGATGACGACTGGCTCAAGTGGTGGGGCGTCAACATGCATGGCGTGTTCTATTGCACCCGCGCGGCATTGCGGTTCATGGAGCCGCAACGCTCGGGCAAGATCATCAACATCGCGTCGGTGGCCGGGCTAGGCACGGCCAGCATGCACAGTCCGGGTTACTCGGCCACCAAGGCCGGCGTCATCAGCTTGACCAAGACCACTGCCCTGGACGTGGCGGGTGCCAATATCTTCGTCAACGCCATCGCGTGCGGCGGCGTGCACACGCCGGAATTCGAGGCCTATCTGGTCAACGCCACCGAGGAAAAGCGCAACAACCTGCTGCAGATGATCCCGCTGGGCCGTCTGGGCAAGCTGGAGGAATATGCCTCGCTGGCGGTCTACCTCGCCTCCGATGGCCATTACTTCGTCGGCCAGGTGCTCAGCGCCAACGGCGGCTCCACGATCTAGGGGACACACCATGCTCAATGACACCATCCTGATCACCGGCGCCGCCGGGATGCTGGGCGCACGCGTCGTGCGGGAACTGGCCAGCCAGGGCGCAAAGCACATCGTCGCAACCGACGTCGTCGCCAATCGGCCTGACCTGCCAGCCGGCGTCGATTTTGACCGCTGCGATCTCTCCAACTTTGAATCAGTCCTGCGCGTGTTCGAGAAACACCGTCCGGCCGTGGTATTCCACCTTGGCGCCCTCATGTCGGTGGCTTGCGAAGGTGCCCCGCAGGCATGCGTCCAGGCCAACGCCATGGGTACCTACCATGTACTGGAGTCCGCCCGGCTGTTCGGTGTGCGCCAGGTCATTTTCTCCAGCTCGATCGGCGTGATGACCCCATCACCCGCCGACCAGAATGCCATCGACGACAACTGCTGTACGCATCCATCGACCGTCTACGGTTCCACCAAGTTGTTCTCCGAAAACATGGGACTGACCTACAAACGAGTGCACGGCCTGGACTTCCGGACCTTGCGCCTGCCCGCGGTCATAGGACCTGGAGCGCGCACGCCAGGCTATGTCCAGTGGTTCAACAAGGCCATCGAGGAAAGCGTACACGGCCGCCCATTCTCGATTTTCGTTGCTCCACGCACGCGGATGGACATCATTCACGTCCACGATGCTGCAAGGGCATTCGTGCAACTGGCGCAGGCCCCGTTAGAGCAGATTCAGCAGGTGAACTACACCGTGATCGGCCCTAGCCCCCGGCCCAGTGCCCAGGAGCTGGTGGACCTGATCAACGCGAAGATTCCGGGAGCACAGCTCGGGTTCAACGTTGATGAAAATATCCAGAAACTGATGGACCAGGTGACACGCCTGCCGATCGATGACCACTTCGCGCGGCGGGAGTGGGGCTGGAAACACGAGTACGATCTGGAAGCGATCGTCGACGACTTCCTCACCCAATAACGGCGGCATGGCGGTCGGGGTTGGGCCGCCATCAGCCAGCCCGGCGGTCGCCGGACAAGCCAGATCCTACACTGAACGACATTGCCCGGCTGACCGGGCTTTGTCGTAGCGCCGCTCAAACCGCCATTGTCGTTTCAGTCGAACTGCCCGAGGTCGCGAGTGCGCGCAAGTCCCTGCGCAAGATCTTGCCCACCGTGGACTTGGGCAACGCCTCCAGGAACCGCACCTGGCGGGGCACTTTGTAGGCCACTAAATGCGCGCGGCAGTACTCGATCAAACTGGCTTCGTCGAACGTGGCATTGGCGGCCTTGACCACGTACAGGCACACGGATTCACCACTGCGCTCATCCGGCACTCCGATCACGGCGCATTCGCTGACACCGGTGCAACTGGCGACAACCACTTCCACCTCGTTGGGATAGACGTTGAAGCCCGAGACAATGATCATGTCCTTTTTGCGATCGACGATCTTGAGCAAGCCATCCGCGGCAAAGATGCCGATGTCGCCGGTACGGAAGTAACCATCGGCAGTAAACGCGTTGGCGTTGGCAGTAGGCTTTTGCCAGTAGCCGGACATTATCTGCGGCCCTTTGGCGCAGATTTCCCCGGCCTCGCCGAGCGCGGCCGGTTGATCATCGTCCTTGAGCAACACGATGTCGGTCGAAGGCAAAGGCAACCCCACGGAGGCCGAGAAATTGCTGCGTCCCATGACGTTCAGGCACAGGATGGCTGACGTCTCGGAGAGGCCGTAGCCTTCAAGGATTTCCTGGCCGGTGATGGTCTTCCACTGCGTCGAGGTGGCCGGCAGCACCGCGGCGCCACCGCCAATGGCCAGACGCAGGCGCGAGAAATCCACCTCGCCGATGCGCGGATGGCGCACCAGCGCGCCGTACAGTGTATTGACCCCCGTCAGCAGCGTCGGCCGGGCCTTGATCAGCGTGTCGACCAGATCATCACTGTTGCGCGCATCGGGGATTAGCCAATTCTCGGCCCCGGCCGAAAAGCAGATCAGCAGATTGATCGTCAGCGCGAACACGTGAAACAGCGGAAGCGCCGTGACCACCACGTTGTCACCGACCGTGTCGAACATGTCAGGGAGAAACGCGCGCGCCTGCAGGATGTTGGCGATCAGGTTGCGGTGCGACAGGGCGGCACCTTTTGAGGGGCCGGTGGTACCGCCGGTGTATTGCAGGAAGAGCAAGTCATCGCCCGTCAGCTCGACGGGTGTAAACGGCAGCGTGCCGCCCTCGCGCAAGGCATCGACGAAGCGTGTCAATGGCAGGTCAGGCGATGCCTGGATGTCGATCTCGTGCACGGCCACGGGCTCGCCCAGCGTGTCGCCAGGCTGTACCGCGATGACTTTTCTGATCGACGTGCGGTTCAGTATCGCTGCCAGTGTCGGCAGGGCACTGGCGATGATGACGATGGTCTCGACCCCGGCGTCGTTGAGCTGGTGTTCGAGTTCTTGCGCGGTGTAAGTCGGGTTGACATTGACCTGGGCGCCGCCGGCTCGGAGGATACCGAACATTGCCACGGGGAATGCCGCAATATTGGGCAGCATGACCGCGATACGATCGCCACGACGCACGCCCTGATGCTGCAGCCAGGCAGCGAATGCGCAGGACTGCCTGTCGACATCGGCATAACTGAGTGAACGCCCGAAGCCGCGAAAGGCCGTGCGGCTGGCATCCCGCTGCATGGCTTCTTGCGCCATCGCCACCACCGATGGCCAGGCATCGGGGTTGATGTCAGTCGGTACGCGGGCGTCGTAACTCTGTTGCCAAGGACGGCTGGGGGTGAATGCTGTGGTCATGATCAACCTGCTTTTGAAGTTATTGTTGGTGGGTGGGTACATGGCTGAAGGCTTACGCGTTCAAGATCATTGCGATAGTTGCGAACCCCCACCAGCAGCGCCAGGGCGGCTGCAATGCCTGCCAATGGCAGCAGTTGCAGGGCCGAGGCCAGGCCAATGCGATCGGCGAGCAAGCCGGTGACGAAGGGGCCCGGCGCCATGCCCAGCAGATTGTTGGCAATGGCCAGGGTCGCCATTGCGGTGCTGTGCAGGGCGGGCGGCGTCAGGTCGGCGACCATGGTGCCGCAGGGGCCGACAATGCCACCGCCGAAGAACATGGCCAGGCCGATCAAGGCCAGTTGCTGGATGCCCACCGGCAGCTGAAAGGCCACGGTCAACAGCGCGCTGCAGAGCAGGCAGTAGCTCATGGTCAACCTGATTTTGCGGGTTGGCGAACCCTGGCACAGGCGGTCGGCAACGGCACCGCACAGTGGCATGCCGACCGCCGTGCAGAGCATGAAGATGGCGGTGATTGCACCGGCCTGGGTCAGCGGCATGTCGTAGAAGCGATTCAGGTAGCTGGGCAGCCAGGTCAGCAGGGCGCCGATGGTGAACAACTGCAGGCCACTGCCGATATAGACGCTCAGCACCGAGGACGTGGAAAACAGGCTACGCAGGGGGGGATGAGCCCTGGTCTTGCTCGAACCCGTGTTACGCACAGGCGATTCGAGGCGAGCAGGCCTGACCACCAGCGCGTAAACCACTGTCAGTGCCATGCCATAGACCGCCATGCCAACGAAGGATGCACGCCAGCCGAAATGGGTGGCGAGGACTCCGCCCAGGCTGATGCCAAGCACGGAACCCACCATGCTCCCGGCCAGAAATGCGCCGGTGACCGTGGACCGCTGTTGCGGCGGGAAGATGCTCAGCACCACGGCAAGACCGACGCTGCCATAGGCTGCCTCGCCGACGCCGATGAAGAACCGCGCCACGAACATCTCTTGATAGTTGGAGGCGAATCCACAGATCAGCGTGGCCACGCTCCAGATAGCGGCCATAAGAACAAGGCTGCGGATGCGCCCCAAGCGATCGGCGACCACCGACAGCGGGAACGCCAGCACCCCGACGGCGATGGCGACGACGCTGGACAGCGCGCCCAGCTCGGAATCGGAGAGGCCCCATTCGGCCTTGAGCTGCGGGAAAACGACTGTCAGCACCTGCCGCGACATGAAGTCTGACAGCAGCAGGCCGAAGGTCAGGGCGAAGACCACCCAGGCGTAGGGTCGGGCGATACGTCGCCAGGTGTCACCGGGTACTTCTATCGGGGCGTGCGAAGTCACGAAGACTCTCCTCTCGTTACGGCCGCGTTCATTGCGCAGCTCTTGTAAATTGGGTGCAGCGAAACTTGCGGGGCGCGCTCATGTACATGAAGCGCGCACCCCGCAGTTTTGACTCAGCCGAATTGCGTAAAGCCTTTCTGGCCGGGCTTGCGGTTCGGCGCAAAACCGTTTTCGGCCAGGGTCTCATCGGCGTCCTTGTAGAACGTGCCGATCTTGTAGATCTCGCGGGCTTCTTTGGCGCTGGCGATTTCGCGACCCATTTCCCTGGAAATGCGTACCAGTTGCTCGATCTGCTCGACGGACCCCATCTTGCGATCACGGCTCTGGGTCCAGATGTTGTCCTCGGTACCGCAACGCACATGCAACCCCAGGGCAATCGCCATCACGTTCAGTGGCAGGACATTCAGCACGGAGGTTTCCAGTGTCAGCACGGAGCCATCCGGACAAGCACGCACGAAGTTCGCCAGGTTGTAGAGATTGGGGGCGTCGGCGCCACCACCGATCGCCACCCAGGTCAGGATCAGCGGCACATTGCAGACACCGCGGCGCATCATGCGCTCGACGGTTTCGAACGAGGGGATATTGCCGAGCTGGAATTGGGTCTGAATGCCATTGGTCGATAAGCGCTTGATGTGCTCCTCGACCCATTCCGGGCCGGCCGGGATGGTCATTTCGCGATAGGCGCGATAGCCCTCGGGCGAGCCCATGCTGGTGCCGGCAAGGTCAGCTTCCAACATCTGCTCGACGACGTTCATCTGATTACTGTTGATGGCAATCGTCACCTGATCGGGCTTGGGCGTCAGTTCGGCGAGCATGTGACGCGTGTCGTCGGAGAGCCATTTGGCGACATCGCCATCATCCTCCGGGGAGAAGGAAATCGAGCCGCCGACCTGAATGATCATGTCCGGTACCGCTTCGCGGACGCCGGCGATCAGTTCATTGAACTTGGACAGTCTCTTGGAGCCCTTGCCATCCAGTTCGCGCACATGCAGGTGGAGTACAGTGGCGCCGGCGTTATAGCAGTCGACCGCCATCTGAACCTGATCTGCCATGGTGACTGGAATTTCTTCCGGGAAGTCCGCAGGTGTCCATGAGGGAGCATAAGGGGCTGCGGTGATGACGAGCTTTGGCTGATGCTCGGGGTATAGGGATCCGTCGAGAAAATTCATGCGTGTCTCCGTTGTGGGTGTCGGTTTTTTGTTCTTCCGAAGCTGCGGGTGCCGCGGGTGCATGGTTTGTACTTTGGGGCAGCCGGGAGGTGAAAACTTCTCATGACATGCCAAAAACCTTTCATTACGTGCCAATGCCGGGCGAGCTTCAGGGGCCGTTCAAGGGGCAGATGACTGATAGCGCACTCGTTGCGCGAGCTTTCAATCGGTGCCATATAATCGATTGCAGGCCTTGCGCAAAATGCGGTCGATATCAATGGAGGAGGGGCGATGGAAGCGTTTGTACGGGCTGCAACCCTCAAGAACTACACAGAAGTTGCCCAGGGCCTTGGTCTGAATCCGGGCGAGATGCTGCGTGGCGTCGGCCTGACGCCGGTCATGCTGAACGACCCGGAATGCATGCTGCCGCTGGAGGCGGCGCTCAAGCTGCTGGAGTCCTCTGCGGCTCGCTCATCCTGCCCGACCTTTGGCCTGCGCATGGCAGAGGCCCGACGACTGTCGGACCTGGGCGCCATCAGCTTGCTGTTCAGTCATCAGCGCACACTGCGCGACATGCTGCTCACCAGCATCGAGTATCGGCACTTGCTCAACCGGACACTGGCCATGAATCTGGAAACGGTGGGAAGCACGGTGCTGATCCGCGATGAAGTCATGGCCGAGGCGGGCGTACCCAAGCGTCAAGCCGCTGAACTGGCCATCGGCATCCTGCACCGCACCTGCAAATCGCTCATGGGCAGTCACTGGCATCCGCGCAGCATTCATTTCAGCCATGAAGCACCGGCAAGCCTGGAGGACTACGCGCGATTCTTTCGTTGCCGGGTGGTGTTCGACGCCGAATTCGATGGCATCGTCTGTAATGCCGCGGATATTGATCAACTCAATCCGCAAGCCGACCCGACGATGGCCGGCTACGCCCGCCAGTTCATGGATTCGATGGCAGGCGCCAGCGAACCCTCGGTGATTTTCGATGTGCGCAAGGCCATCTATTTGTTGATGCCGGTCGGGCGCGCCACCATCCATCAGGTCGCCTATGCCAAAGGCGTCAGCGTGCGAACCCTGCAACGGGAACTCGATGAGATCGGCCTGACCTTTTCCGAGCTGCTCAACGCTGTACGTCGCGAACTGGCGTTGCGTTACATGGAAAACAAAAACTATTCCCTGCAGCGAGTGGGCATGATGATCGGTTACGCGGTTCCGACTTCATTTACTCGCTGGTTCTACGCTGAGTTCGGTTGTTCGCCGCGAGCATGGCGAAGCCGCAGCAAACAGGTTGGCAGCGATTCGCCCGCTTCGCAGCTGGATGTCCCGCCGAGTCAAGGCTAATGTGCAAATCTGGGCAACACTGCGTCCTCCTCTAAGACGGAGTGTTCCCCATGAAAATGAATGGTCGAGTTGCCTTGATTACCGGTGGCGCAGGTGGGTTGGGTCAATCCATCGCCCTGCGCATGGCCAGTGAAGGCGCCTGCGTGGTCATCTGCGATATCAACGAAGAGGCGCTTGAAACCACGCGCGGCATGATCGAGGAGCGCGGCGCGCAGTGCCTGGCGCTGCGTTGCGATGTCTCGTCGAGTGCTGAAGTGAACGCCATGTTCGAGCAGATCGACACGCGTTTCGGCACGCTGCACATCCTGGTCAACAATGCTGCCCTGGTACCGGATAAACCCCATGATGAAGAGCGACGCAAGCGTCATTACGCGCTGGTGACCCAGCCGCTGCCCCGTCAGTCGCTGGAGATCACCCGCAACATGGACGATGGGGAGTGGAAACGCTTCTGGGCGGTGAACGTCGACGGCGTCTTCTATTGCACCCGCGCCGCCCTGCAGCGCATGGAGCCACAGGGCTACGGCAAGATCGTCAACATCGCCAGCATTGCCGGTATTTCCGCCATGAGTGCGCATAGCCCGCACTACTCGGCAACCAAAGGCGCGGTGATTGCCTTCACCCGTTCGGTGGCCTACGAGGTAGCCGGCGCCAATGTCCAGGTCAATGCCATCTGCCCCGGTGGCGTACAGACCCCCGCCTTCGAGCGCTACCTCGAACAGCAAACGCCCGAGCAACTGAGCGTATTCAAACAGGTCATGCCGCTGGGGCGTCTGGGCAAGGGCGAGGAATACGCGGCGCTGGTGTCCCATCTGGCCTCTGACGAGTGCTACCTGGTGGGCTCGATCATCAACGCCGGTGGCGGCACCTACATCTGAGGTATTTCGGGACGGCCAGTTTGGACGGCCGGTCTGTCGGACGTCCCGAAATGTCAAATCAGTGACCCGAAAAGTCAATCCGAATTGCAGCGCTGATCTTAGAGTGAGCTCCAGGGCCAGCGCTTACCAACCGTAGCATGAACCCCCTGATATCCGTCGTCAGCCGCAAGGCTGGAACATACCCCTGACCTTGTCGGCTACCGCGGTCAGGACAGCGAAACAACCCAACATGCTGGCATCAGCCACAACAAAAATAATAAAGGTGTATCACCCGATGAAGAGTCGCAATCTCCTGCCCGTGCGGCGTCAGTTGCTTGCCACGGCTATCCTGGTCACGAGCCTGCCGGCCGCCCATGCCTTCGAGTTGGACACAGGCAGTGAAGACTGGTCCGTGCGTTTCGACAACACCGTCAAGTACAACTATGGCGTGCGCACGGAGAGTGCCGACCAGCGCCTCTTGGGGACACCCAATAATAACGACGGTGATTACAACTTCCGTAAGGCCGGCACCAACATCACCAACCGAGTCGATCTGCTGTCCGAACTGGATGTGGTCTATCAAAGCAAGATGGGCTTTCGTGTCAGCACCGCGAGCTGGTACGACAAGGCTTATGAAAATACCGGTTCGAACTCCAACCCGTTCGTAAACGGCAACGATGAATATTCATCGATTTCCGGATTTGGCGGGCGTCCTGCAGCGCCCGCCATTTTCGGCAGCCCGCACTTGAGCAACTATGCCCAGCGTTACTACAACGGCCCGTCGGGTGAAGTCCTCGATGCCTTCGTGTTCTACAACACCCAAGTTGGCGACGATTCCCTGCTCAATATCAAGGCCGGCCAACACAATGTGTTCTGGGGCGAGACGGTACTCAATCCGGTGCATTCGCTGAGCTACGGTCAGTCGGGCCTCGACCTTGCCAAGGCGGCAGCGTCACCCGGTACCGAAGCCAAGGAACTGTTCATTCCGCGCAATCAGCTTTCAACCACCTTCACCCTCAGTCCCGAACTGACCTTCGGCGCACAGTATTTCCTTGATTGGGATGGCGCGCGCTTGCCTGAGGCCGGTACCTACTACGGCGGGTCCGACGTGGTGGGCTTTGGCGCTCAGTCATTTCTTCTGGGACATACCGGCGGCGCGGGACTGTCCGGGCCCAATGGCACCCTGACGACCGTGCGACGTGGCGATGACTTCACCCCGGACAATCAGGGTGACTGGGGGCTGATGCTCAAATGGTCGCCCGAGTGGCTGGATGGCACCCTGGGTGCCTACTACCGCAAGACCTCGGACATTCTCCCTCAAGCCGTTCTGGATACTCGCGGCCTGAGCAGTGTTGGCGGGATAGCAGGGTTACAAAACTCGATCGGCACCGCCTCGTATGAATTCGCCTATGGCGATGACATCGACATCTACGGTCTGAGTCTGTCCAAGGAAGTGGGCGGTGTCAGCGTCGGCAGCGATCTGAACATTCGCCACAACATGCCGCTGGCCAGCATCCCGGCGATCATCAGTGCCCCAGGTCCCGGTGGGGTGCAGGCCGGTCTTGGCCTGCTCCCTGCGCGTAGTCCGGGTACCGGCGTGATCACCGATGTGCCACGCGACGGTGACAGCCTGGCCGCCACCGGCGACACGCTGCACTGGACCATCAACGGCCTGGTCGCTATCGGCGACACCCCGCTGTTCGATTCGGCCAGCCTGTTGGGCGAGCTGTACTACAGCAATCTGTTGAGCCTCGATAGCAAAAACAAGGCGCTGTACAAGGGCGAGGACACCTATCGCGGCATCGACAAGCCGACCCGTGACAACTGGGGCATCGCCGTCAACTTCACGCCGACCTGGTACCAGGTATTTCCCGGTGTGGACCTGAGCGCACCGATGTCGGTCAACCTCGGTATCGATGGCGTTTCGCCTGTGGTAGCGGGCGGCGCGGAGGATACCGGCACCTACGCCGTAGGGGTCAGCGCGGCCATCTACAACCAGTACTACGTCGATCTCAAGTACGTCGATGCCTTCGGCGAAGCCACGAAATGTGACAACGGCGCAACGGATGGCGCAACCCCTAACGCCCTTGATGGCCCGCAGCGTTACACCTGCTACGGGGGCGGTTATGCGTCCTTCTCCGGCTCCGGTGCCACCGAAGATCGGGGCGCCCTCTACCTGACCCTGAAAACCACCTTCTGATCCACCCATTGCCAAGCGCAAGCAGGAGAACAATAAGATGAAATTCGCCCATACCCTGATGGCCACCTCCCTGACCCTGGTCCTTGCAGGGCCGTCCCACGCAGCCGTCGACGCCACTGAAGCCGCCAAACTGGGTAACCAGTTGACCCAGATCGGCGCCGAGAAAGCGGGTAATGCCGACGGCTCCATTCCGGCTTATCAGGGTGGTTTGACCACCCCACCGGCCAGCTTCAAGGCGGGCGACAGATTTCGCCCCGATCCGTTCGCCGCTGAAAAACCGCTGTTGGTGATCGACGGCAAGAACGTCGACCAGTACAAGGGGCAGCTGACCGCAGTGACCGCCGAGCTGGCCAAGCGATATCCCAGCTTTCGCATCGAGGTTTTCCCGACCCACCGCACCGCCGCGCTGCCCAAAGGCGTGCTGGACAATACGGTAAAAAATGCCACCGCAGCGCGCTCGGCCAATGGCGGTAATTCCATCGAAAATGCCCTGCCAGGCATTCCGTTCCCGATCCCGAAGTCAGGCGCCGAGGCCATGTGGAACCACTTGATGCGCTACCAGGGCGTCAATATCCAGAGCAAGTATGACAACTGGAACGTCGACTCAGCCGGTACAGCCAGCCTGGCCACGACCGGCAACGCGCAGATCAACTATGCCGCCTATGACGATCTGTCCAAACCGCTCGCGGCCTCGGACACCTATTACCAGACCAAGTTGTCCTACAGCGGCCCGGCCCGGCGCGCCGGCGAGGCGGTGCTGCTGCGCGATGCGGTCAACCCGCTGGAACAACCGCGCCGTGCCTGGCAATACTTGCCGGGGCAGCGCCGCGTGAAGCTGGCACCGAGCCTGGCCTACGATACGCCCAACCCGGGTACCGCGGGCGCCGCCACCTGGGACGATGGGTTCGTCTTCAACGGTGCGCTCGATCGTTACGACTGGAAGCTGGTTGGCAAGCAGGAAATGATCGTTCCGTACAACACCTACCGTGTGACTTATCAAAACGATATGAAGCCGATGTTGACCCCGAACCACCTGGCTCCCGGGTTCGTTCGCTGGGAGAAACACCGTGTGTGGGTGGTAGAGGCCACTCTGAAACCCGGTGCCCGTCATATCTATGCCAAACGCCGTTTCTACCTGGACGAAGACAGCTGGGTCGCTCTGGCCTCCGATCAATACGATGCCAACGGCCAGCTGTACCGCGGCGTCTACACCTTCCTCAGCCAAAGCTATGACCAGCAAGTACCGGATGCCACGCCTTATCTGACTTACGACCTGATCGGCGGCACTTACAGCGCCATCGGCATGCCAGGCCCGTACGGTGGCATCAAGTACAGCGAGGCGCTGAGCAAGACCCAGTGGACACCGGAATCGCTGGCGGGTGCCGGTATCCGTTAACGGCCTCGTTGCGACTCACTACTGCCGATGCCTGATCGAACGGTTTTTGCGCCGGGTTGTATTCACGTACACACCGGCGCCTTTTTGCCACGAGGCCGCACTATGGGCTCCTATAACAAGAAAATTACGTTGCTGATGCTGATGCCGATGCTGATGCTGGCTGCGCTACTGACGTTGCTGCACAAAGGCGTGCAGGCGGCGACTTACGTCGACGTGCTGGATCTGCCGGCCCGACCCAGTGCCCTGGCCGCGCGCAGCCCCTTGCTGGGCATTGCCCATGCGGGACCGCGCATGGTCACGGTGGGTCAGCGCGGGCACATTCTTTATTCCGATGATGCCGGCCAGAACTGGCAGCAGGCTGACGTGCCGGTCAGCTCCGACCTGAACGCCGTACATTTCCCGACCGCGGAGCAGGGTTGGGCAGTGGGCAACGATGGCGTGGTGTTGCACAGCAGTGATGCTGGCGCTACCTGGAGCAAGCAGCTCGACGGCCGCCAGATTGGCGACTTGATGTTCAAACACTACAGCGCCTTGGCCAGCGCCGAGCCGGATAACGAACAATGGGCCGGGCTGGCCGCCGAAGGCCAGCGGCTGATCGAGGAGGGCGCCGACAAGCCGTTTCTCGATGTCTGGTTCGCCAACGACCGGCTCGGTTATGTGGTCGGGATGTTCAACCTGGTCCTGCGCACCGAGGACGGCGGTCGGCACTGGGCGCCGTTTCAGGATCGCACCGAGAATCCACAGGGTTTCCACCTCAACGCCATTGCCGCGACGGGTGATGCGCTGTACATCGCTGGCGAACAAGGCCTGCTGCTCAAATGGGATGACGCCCGCCAGCGCTTCATGGCACTGCAGACACCGTATCAAGGCAGCTTTTTTGGTGTGGTCGGCAAGCCTGGCGAAGTCCTGGCCTACGGCTTGCGCGGGCATGTGTTCCGCAGCACCGATGGCGGAGCCACCTGGCACCCGCTCGATAGCGGTCTGCCGGCCAGCATCACCGCTGCCGTTGTCGACGCCGACGGCCGTTTCCGGATGTTTACCCAGGCCGGGCACATGCTCGTGAGCGGCGCTGGCGACGCTGCGCTGCAACTGCTGCCACAAGCGCAACAATCACCGGTGGCCGGTGCCGCCCTGGCCGCGAACGGCGCGTTGGTGCTGGTCGGCAGTCGTGGTGTGCGTGCGCTGCCCGTCGAATAACTATAAGAATCAGAGAGAGTACCCAGACATGGGCAATTTGAAGCAAGACACCATGCCGGTCATCCGCGAACTGCCGGACTTCGACCGGCGTTCGGGCAACCTGCTGGAACGGCTGGTGTTCAACTATCGGCCGCTGTTCATGCTGCTCATGACGCTGGTCACCGTGGTGCTGGGTTACATGGCCGTGACCCGTCTGGAGTTGCGTCCCAGTTTCGAGAAGATGATCCCGCAGAGCCAGCCGTACATCCAGAACTACCTGGAAAATCGCCAGTCGCTGCGGGGCCTGGGCAACTCGGTGCGGGTGGTGGTGGAAAACACCGAGGGCGACATCTTCGATCCGCAGTATTTGACGGTCCTCAAACAGGTCAACGATGAACTGTTCCTCACCCAGGGCGTCGACCGTGCCTGGATGAAGTCGCTGTGGAGTTCGGCCGTACGCTGGACTGAAGTCACCGAGCAAGGCTTCCAGGGCGGCCCGGTAATGCCTGACAGTTATCAAGGCTCGCCATCGGACATCGAACAGCTGCGTCAGAACATCAACCGGGCCGGCATCGTCGGCAGCCTGGTGGCCAGCGATTTCAAATCGAGCATGTTGATCGTGCCGCTGCTGGACAAGACCTCGGCCACCGGCCAGAGCATCAACTACCATGAATTCTCCCGTCAGCTCGAAGAGCGCCTGCGCGACAAGATCGAGTTCGCCGGCCATGGCGCCACGCGCGAGGCCGGGGAGGAGGGCACGGGCAAGTACAAGGTGCGGGTGATCGGTTTCGCCAAGCTGATGGGCGATCTGATTGACGGCCTGATCCAGGTAATGATGTTCTTCGGCCTGGCGGTGGTCACCTCGCTGGTCATCATCTACCTCTACACCCGCTGTGTGCGCAGCACGCTGCTGGTGGTCGGCTGTTCGCTGATCGCGGTCGTCTGGCAGCTGGGCATCGTCGCCTGGCTGGGTTATGCCATCGACCCTTATTCAGTGCTGGTGCCGTTCCTGATCTTTGCCATCGGCGTGTCCCACGCCGCGCAGAAGATGAACGGCATCATGCAGGACATTGCCCGCGGCACTCACCGATTGATTGCCGCGCGCTATACCTTCCGCCGTCTGTTCATCGCCGGGGTCACCGCGTTGCTGGCCGATGCGGTGGGCTTTGCCGTGCTGATGCTGATCGACATCCCGGTGATCCAGGACCTGGCCATCACCGCCAGCATCGGCGTGGCCGTGTTGATCTTCACCTCCCTGTTGCTGATGCCGGTGGCGCTGTCCTACATCGGTGTCGGGCGCAAGGCCGCCGAGCGCGCGCTGAAAATCGACACGCGGGCGGACGGGCATAAAGGCTTTGGCAAACTGTGGGACATGCTCGATCGCTTCACGACCCGCAAATGGGCCACCGGTGCGGTACTGGTGGCGGCGCTGATGGGCATCGGCGGCTTCATGGTCAGCCTGCAGCTGAAGATCGGCGACCTCGACAGCGGCGCTCCGGAGCTGCGGGCGGACTCGCGCTATAACCGTGACAACGCCTACATCACCAGCCACTACGCGCTGTCGAGCGACCTGTTCGCGGTGATGATCAAGACCCCGGCGGAAGGCTGCCTGAACTACCAGACCCTGGTCCTGGCCGACCGCCTGGCCTGGGAGCTGCAGCAGTATCCCGGCGTGCAAGCCACAACATCGCTGGTCAACGCGGTACGCCAGATCACCGCCGGCACCTACGAAGGCAACCCCAAGCTGAACAGCATCCAGCGCAACCAGAACGTGCTGAACTACGCGGCGCAACAGGCCTCGGTCAACGCCCCGGAGCTGTTCAACACCGATTGTTCGCTGATGCCGGTGATTGCCTACCTCAAGGATCACAAGGCCGAAACCCTGGACGCCGTGGTGGCCATTGCCGACCGGTTCGCTCGGGAAAACAGCAGCGAGGATCGCCAGTTCCTGCTGGCCGCGGGCAATGCCGGCATCGAGGCGGCGACCAACATCGTCGTGCGCGAGGCCAACCGCACCATGCTGCTGTACGTCTACCTGGCAGTGACGCTGTTCTGCCTGATTACCTTCCGCAGTTGGCGGGCAACGGTGGTGGCGCTGCTGCCGCTGATGCTGACCTCGATCCTCTGCGAGGCCTTGATGGTCGCCATGGGCATCGGCGTCAAGGTGGCGACCCTGCCGGTCATTGCCCTGGGTGTCGGGATCGGCGTGGATTACGCGTTGTACCTGCTCAGCGTGCAGCTGCAATACCAGCGTCAAGGCCTGTCGTTGTCACAGGCTTACCGCAATGCGGTTGCGTTCACCGGCCGGGTGGTGGGGCTGGTCGGTATCACCCTGGCGGCCGGAGTGATCTGCTGGGCCTGGTCGCCGATCAAGTTCCAGGCCGACATGGGCATCCTGCTGACCTTCATGTTCCTGTGGAACATGCTCGGGGCCTTGATTCTGATCCCGGCGCTGTCGTACTTCCTGCTGAACGCCGAACGGCGCAAGCCGCAAACCGTGCCGCTGCCTGCGGTCTCGGAGCCGCACCTGAACCGCTCCGGGATTTGAGAAAAAAAGAGAACCATCATGAATAAAAAACCTGGTATTACCCGAGCGTCGAGAGCGTCTGCCAAGCGTCGGAAAGGCCCGCCACAGGAATCGGTATTGCAGTCGCAGGAGCGGGGACTGACGGTCGAAACCATGAACCGGACGCTGGCTGTCACCCCTTTGCTCGGGGTGCGCCCGATCGATCTGCTCGGCGCTTGCGGTACCCTGCTCAAGGCGGTGGGCAAGACGCCGTTCAAGGCAGTACGGCATGTTGGCGGCTACCTCAAGGCGGTGGGCGATATCGTCGCCGGCACCTCCGATGTGGCGCCCGACCCCAGGGACAAACGTTTTGCCGATCCGGCCTGGCAATCCAATGCCCTGTTGCGCAGCCTGATGCAGAGCTACCTGGCCGGCAACGACGAGCTGGGCCGTTTTATCGAGGCGGCCAATCTCGACCCCCGGGACAAGGGCCGTGCCCGGTTCATTGCCGCGCTGCTGTTCGATGCGCTGGCACCGAGCAATCTGCTGCTGACCAACCCGGTAGCGCTGCGCAAGCTGGTCGATACCGGCGGCATGAGCTTCGTCAAAGGGATCGGGCAATTTTCCTCGGACCTGCGCCACAACCGCGGGATGCCGAAGCAGGTCGACAGCACGTCGTTCAAGGTGGGGGAAAATGTCGCCACCGCCAAGGGCGAAGTGGTGTTTCGCAACGAGATGTTCGAACTGCTGCAGTTCGCCCCGACCACGAAAAAGGTGCATGCCCGACCCTTGGTCATGTCACCGCCGCAAATCAACAAGTACTACGCCATCGACCTGTCGCCGGACAAGAGCCTGATCAAATGGATCCAGGACAGTGGCGTGCAACTGTTCGTCATCAGCTGGCGCAACCCGACCGGCAAGCACCGCGACTGGGGGTTGTCCGAGTATGCAGTGTGCCTTGACCAGGCGGTCGAGGCCGCGCGGGACATCACCGGCAGCGCGGACGTCAACATGTGGGGTTCCTGTTCCGGCGGCCTGACGCTCGCGGCCTATCTCGGCTGGCTGGCGGCGCACGGCGAAGGCGCCAAGGTGGCGAATACCAGCTGGGCGGTGTGCGTGCTCGACATGCCGGCGCTGTTCGACGATTCCGCCATCGGCCTGTTTGCCACTCCGGCGGTACTGCGCGCGGCGAAGGCCAGCTCCAAGTGCAAAGGGGTACTCAGCGGTCAGGACATTGCGCGCATGTTCGCCTGGATGCGGCCCAACGACCTGATCTGGAACTATTGGGTCAACAACTACTTGCTTGGCAACGAGCCGCCGGCGTTCGACATCCTTGCGTGGAACAACGACACCACGCGCCTGCCGGCAAAACTGCACGCCGACTACCTCGATCTGGCCCGGCACAATCCCTACTCCAACCCGGGGACGATGCAGATCGCCGGTGAGCCGATCGACATGAGCAAGGTCAAGGTCGGTGCCTATGTGATCGGCGGCACCACCGACCACATCACACCTTGGCAAGGCTGCTACGGCACTGCCCGACTGTTCGGCGAGGACAGCACCTTCGTCCTCTCCAACGCCGGCCATCTGCAGAGCCTGATCAATCCGCCGGGCAATCCGAAGTCGTATTTCTACACGGCCGCCGCGGCCGCCAGCGACGCCGAGAGCTGGTTGCACAACGCCGGCGAGCGGCACAGCGGCAGTTGGTGGCCGCACTGGCGGCAGTGGATCCAGCAACGCTCGGGTGCCAGCCGGCCTGCACCCCGGCAGCTCGGCTCAAGCCTGTATCCGCCCCTGTACGCCGCACCGGGACAATACGTATTGGAGCGCTGAGATTACCGGGGGCTTGACCAACGCCTGCGGGCTTGTCCCGCAAGGTCAAGGCGTAGCCTCCCGGTGTCCTTATGATGGCGCCAACAACAGACTCCAATATTGGGCGATGCCCCTCTACATCCGAGCGTTTCGATTATGGCTGACTACAAAGCTCCCCTGCGCGATATGCGCTTCGTTCTCAATGAAGTGTTCGAAGTCTCCAGTCTGTGGAGCCGACGGTCGAGCTGTTGGAGCGTGCCAAGGACGACCCGAATGAAGTGGGGGCGGCTTCGGTCGAATACCTGCATGTGTTTGGCTATACCGCCTATGCCTACATGTGGGCCCTGATGGCACGTACCGCGCTGTCCAAACAGGACCAGGAGGTTTTTTACCAGACCAAACTGGGTACTGCGCGCTTTTTCTTCGCGCGCCTGTTGCCGCGGATCTACTCGTTGACCGCTTCGGTCAAGGCCGGCAGCGAAAGCCTGTACCTGCTGGATGCCGATCAATTCTGATGCGCTTACCCGTGAATCGCTCCCCTGAATATCTAGGAAACACCATGAACGTTTTGATCGTGCATGCCCATCCCGAGCCGAAATCCTTCACCGCCGCGCTGCGTGACCAGGCCGTCGAGACCCTGCAAGCCCAAGGGCATGAGGTCAGGGTCTCCGACCTGTACGCGATGAACTGGAACCCGGTAGCCAGCGCCGGGGATTTGCTACGGCGGCAAGCGTTTCTACGACCAAGGCGGTCTACGCGGCAAGAGAGTGCTGGTAACGGTGACACTGGGCGGGCGTGAACACATGTTCGGCGAGGGCGCCATCCATGGTCCTCTGGAGGACATGCTGCGCCCGCTTCTGCGCGGAACCCTGGCCTATGTCGGTCTGGAGGTGCTACAGCCTTTTGTCGGCTGGCATGTGCCGTACATCAGTGCTGAAGCCCGGCAGCAATTCCTGGTCAGCTATGGCCAGCGGCTGGAGAACAACGTGGCCGATGAGCCGATCGAGTACCCACGTTTGGAGCTGATGATCGGCTTTATCCCCTCGACCCCATTCTCCCTGGGAGACAAATTTAAATCGAAAAAGCATGGTCGTTGTCGATCTATTGCGTTGTGACAGGTCAAGTCCGAACTAAGCTTTTCTATGTGCTTGCGGTCTTTGCATCCCACGGTTGATCCCAGGGGTGCAGCAGCTCAAAACACTCAGACGAAAACACCGTGTGGAGCACTGACCATGTTTGGCGCGCGCGATCTGCCAATACACCCTGTGGTTCGTTCTCCCGCACGCTTAGCGCTGATCATTCGCGCCGTTGCGGCGCTCGCGCTGGCTTTTTTCACCGCCGCTGGTTATGGCGCAGCCGAGGAAAAACCGTCCCCTCAGGCACCACAGCGTGAGCAACTCACCCTCTCGCTCGAAACCGCAATGAAACCCTGGACCGGCGACCTCGACGGGATGATCGATCGACAAGTCATTCGAGTGCTGACGGTTTACAGCAAGACTTTTTATTTTGTCGACAGAGGTGCCCAGCGCGGTACGACTTACGACTTTTTTCGGGTATTCGAGGAGGATCTGAACAAGAAACTGGCCAAGGATAACAAGCTCAAACACAAGGCTCTGAAAGTGCGGGTGGTGTTGATTCCGGTCGCACGGGATGAACTGCTGCCGGCACTGGCTGCCGGCAAAGGCGATATTGCGGCATCTAATCTGACCGTGACTGAGGAACGCAAGCACCAGGTCGATTTTTCGTTACCTGTCTATCGCAACGTCAGCGAAGTCGTGGTCTCCGGCCCCGACTCGCCCGCGGTGTCCAGCGTGGACGAATTGGCGGGGCAGGTGGTCTTCGTGCGCAAGTCCTCCAGTTATTACGAGAGCCTGACGGCCCTCAACCAGCGCTTTGCCAACGAGAACAAAGCGCCGGTCATCCTCAAGGAGGCACCGGAGGCCCTGGAGGACGAGGACCTGATCGAGATGCTGAACGCCGGCATGATTCCGCTGATCGTGGTGGACAAGCACAAAGCGGACTTCTGGAAGAAAGTGTTTCCCACTATCAGGGTGCATGAGGACATCGTCTTACGCTCCGGCGGCGACATTGCCTGGGCGATGCGCAAGGACAGCCCGCAGCTCAAGGCGGCTGCCGACGATTTCATTGCGCGCCACGGCCAGGGCACCGCCATCGGCAACATGATCCTGGCACGTTTTTTCAAGAACGATAAATATGTGAAAGCCGCCGTCTCCGAGTCGGAACGCAAGAAATTCAGCGCATTGGTGCAGCACTTCCAGCGGTACGGGGAGCAGTACGATGTGGACTGGATACTAATGGCCGCCCAGGGATACCAGGAATCCGACTGGATCAGGCCGCCAAGAGCAAGGTCGGCGCCATTGGCGTCATGCAGGTCATGCCCGCCACCGGCAAGGAACTGGGCGTGGGCAACATTGCTCAAGTCGAGCCGAACATCAACGCCGGCATCAAGTACATGCGCTGGATGATCGACCAATACTACGGCAAGGAGCCCATGACCAATCTGGACAAGGCTTTGTTCGCCTTTGCTTCTTACAATGCAGGGGCGGGCAAAATATCCAGACTGCGCAAGGAAGCCGCTACCCGTGGACTGGACCCGAACGTGTGGTTCCACAACGTCGAATACATTGCCGCCGAGAAGATCGGTGCGGAGACGGTGACCTACGTCAGTAATATCTATAAATACTACATCGCCTACCAACTGCTCATTGAAGCCCAAGCGGCAAAAGAAGAGGCTGCGCAGAAGCTCAAGGATCAGAGCGAGGCAGCGTTGTGACGGGGCAGCGTGGTCTGGACAGGATTTTTCAGAAAATACAGTGTGGGAGCGAGCCTGCTCGCGAAGGCGTACTGACAGTCGGCATCGATGTCGACTGATAGGCCGCCATCGCTGGCAAGCCGGCTCCTACAGGGTCCGGAGTGTGCACAAATCTCGAGTCAGACCACTAGCGACCACTAGCTGCCACCACTGCCTCCACTGCTGCTCCCGCCTCCGGCCTTATCGGCACCACCGGGTTTGGAACCGGCAGGCGTAGGGCCGCTATCCGTGGTGCCGCCATCGGCACCTTTGGGTAGCGAGGCGGCGTCCGGATCGGCATTTGTGCTTTTTGGCGCCGGTTCACGGGTCTGGCTGGCGTCATCGGTTGAAGTCGATCCTGTGGACGTGCTGTCTGCTGCAACCGCGTACAGCGATCCGGCACAGACAAGGCCTGCGAGCGTGAGCACTGCAATTTTATGCTTGATCATGGTGAATCTTCCTTGCATGTGGTTAACACAGCATTGGAAAAATCAGCGACGAAATCGTGCTGGTCAGCGGACGAGCGGTGGATGTCTGTCGTTCGCTGGAATGAAAAGGCAAGGTTCAATTACAAGCTGTTGCGAGGGCCTTCTCGGCACGCTTGAGTTCCTGTTTGACGTCGGCCGGGATTCGCTGCTCTTTGAGCCGTTGCTCGAGAAACAATTGATCGCCCCGGGACCTCACTTCGGCGTCCGATGCGGTTACCTGGGCTTCGACCGTGGCGGCGTGTGCGTTGATGACCGCCTCTACCTCTTGTTCATTTTTGGCCGTATCGAGCGCGAGAACCAACCTGCCGACCTCTGCTTTCTCGGCCTCGGCGTAGCCATCGACTGAAAGCCCTGCAGCTAGCGCTCGCGCTTGAATTTCCAGGGCTCTGTATCCCGTTAAGAATGACCTCCACCAGGCATCGGATAAGCTTTGCGTCGATCACTTCCTGAAGAATTGCCGACATCCAGTAGTCTTCTCTCTACCAGGACATTTTGCAGGGCCTGGCGGGCATCAGGATCCAGTTGATGCTCTCGCTGTTTGAGTTCGAGCAGGATCGGGCTGGACCAGGCGCGATAAGTTTTCTCGGCGGCGCGAACGGATGTCATCTATCTCTCCTTGATTGGACGCCTGTTAAAAAATGATCGATGCGCTAGGAATCCTAGTTGAGCAAACTAATTGTTGCCAACAAATTGACACGATAGCGCTACCGTTCCCGGCGGCAACGCTATAGCGCTAATAATCAAATAATATAACTCGCGTCTTTCTATTTCTGCTTCCAGTTGCCACCGCCGGTTTCGCAATCGACCTTGGATTGCCCAAGATTTTCAGCGCCATAGTAGTAGGTGATGATCTGCGCATCTTTCGGAATGTTCGGCGACTTGCTGTTCTTGTCCTTGCTGACCGACTGAGGGTTGGCCAAGGATTCAGGTGTCAGGGTACCCAGGCAAGTGGCCTGGTAATGGTCGCTACACTGCTCAACCTTTTTCTTGGTGCTGGTCAGCATTTCCTTGCTCTCGTTACTGCAGGACCAATCAATGGCGTCCACCGGCATGCCTTCGTACTCATAGCAGGTGTGGGATTCGATCACGGGTACGGAAGGGCTCTGGGACCGGATCAACACATCGCACCCCTGGGCCATCGTCAGGGTAGGGCTCAGGCAGGCAATCAGAAGCACAAGTCTACTGTTCATCAGGATTTCCTCTGCAGTAGCGCCCTGTCTACAAGGTCAGGGGCTTATCACTTTCGAGACTTGATGAACGGCCTTGTTCCGTGAAATTTTCTGGCTGGGCCTGGCGACCGGGCCGAATGAGCCCGACTCGGCCGCTTGGCTGGCCAATTAAACGAATGGTTGGCCGGTGAAACCACGAGGCAGGCGTTGCCGTCCGGCCATGGCAGTGAGTCGCTCGGTCCAGGCCGTGCGCCAGTCGTTGGTGGTGGGGGTGACTCTGGATTTGCGTGAGGCGCGGCGTGCAGCGTTGCGCTGGTCTTTGCGCGCGTCCTTGAACGCATCGGTGTTGCGACAACTTCTGCATTTCACGCGGTTGAGTTCGCGGGTCGAGGTGAGGTTGCTGCCTTTGTGGCCGCAGGCCAGATGCCCGCCGATCTTGAAGTGGGTGACCATCAGACGTCTCCTTCGTGACGTGTGATCGTTAGACCTCTCGTGACGGGTGACGTTCGTCGACCGGGTCGCGGGCAAAAAAAAGGCTCGCATGCGGGCGAGCCAAGGGGATGCTTCAAAAGGAGTGAGGGCACTGTAGAGGGGGAGTTGTGAAAGCAATGTGAAAGGACAGTGCAGGCAAAAAAATCCCGACATCAGGTCGGGTTGACGGGTGTTGTGCAAAGCGCTCAGGCAAGGACGCATCCGGTAACTGAAATGTTGCCGTTCATGCGTCCTGAATCAGGCCGTGCTCTGGAAATCCGAAGGTCCAGGTTCAATCATCTGAACCGCGGCAGAGGCGGGTCGACAGGTTTGAGCGAAGACAGCGTGTTGCGGATCAGTGGCGCGTCCTTCTCGATGTCATTGAGACGGTCACGAATTCGCAGAGCAGTCGGATGCCCGCCTTGATGATCGACCCAGTCGGCGATTTCCTTGCAGGCCGCAGCCAGGCGCGCCTGACGGGAGTCAAGCAGGGTGAGCAGGGTGGTGATGGACTCTTTTTCGGACATGACAAACACCTCCGTTGAAGAAACCTTGGCAGTGGCAGCAAAAAGCCCGCTGGGAGCGAGCTTTCTACCGATGGGCGCTGATCCTTCAGCTTTTCTCAGTATAGACCCGGACTTCAGCCCTGTCGGGCGGTGATCTGCGACCTGGCGTTCAGCTGCCGGCAGAGGCGTTGGGCCTCTTCTTCCAGATCGAAGCCGTCGCCGATGAAGCCGCGAGTACGCGTATCGCTAATGCGGTACCAGACGGCGGCGTCCGGGGGCGGGTGACTGGTTTCGCCGGTTCGGCGGCCATGAATGATGATCTTGTTGCATCGCTTCACAACGAAAATGTCTTCCATGGCGTCACCGCAGATGATCCGTGTCCAGAACAAGCATAGAAGCCATTTGCGATCATGCAAAAAATCAGTGGTCAGTTCGTCGGTTGCCTGAGCCAATGTCGACCGGATAATCGGTGCGGCGCCAGTCAGGGGTTTTCAGCTGCGGCGATCATCTTCTCGAGAAACATCGCCAGCCCGACTTCCTCGGGCCGCAGTCCCTTGCGTGTCCTCGGGCGCGGTAATTCGGCCAGGGCCCCCAGAAGAAACCCGTCGAGCACGGCCGGGTGGATGTAGCACTTACGGCAGACCGCCGGGGTATTACCCAGTTGCCGGGCAACATTCTTGACCATCTCGACCACATGGCGCTTGGCGTCCGACTCCGGTTCCCACTGCAGTTGGCGCAACACCGACAGCGCCAGGACACTGCCAGCCCAGGTGCGGTAATCCTTGGCGGTGAAGTCGGCGCCGGTGAGGGTTTGCAGGTAGGCGTTGACGTCGGAGGAGCTGATGCTGTGTCGCTCGCCGTTTTCATCCAGGTACTGAAACAGGTTCTGTCCGGGTATTTCCTGGCAACGCTTGATGATCCGCGCCAGGCGTCGGTCTTTCACGGTGATCTGATGTTCGACGCCGCTTTTGCCGCGGAACTGGAACAGGATCGCACTGCCATTGACCTCGACATGCCGGCTGCGCAGGGTGGTCAGGCCGTAGGAGCGATTGTCCCGCGCGTACTGGGTGTTGCCGACGCGGATCAAGGTTGCATCAAGCAGGGTGATGACCGTGGCCATGACCTTGTCGCGGCTGAAACCCGGCGCCGCCAGCAGGGTTTCAAGCCGGGTGCGCAGCTTGGGCAAGGCGCGGCCGAAGTCGCGCAGGCGCGAGTATTTGTCGGCATCGCGCACTTCCCGCCAGCGCACGTGATAACGGTATTGCTTGCGACCCCGCGCATCGCGACCGGTGGCTTGCAGATGGCCGCGCGGGTCGGCGCAGATCCACACATCGGTATAGGCCGGTGGCACGGCCAGGGCGTTGATGCGCTTGATCTCGTCCGGGTCGGTGATGCGCTGACCCGTCGGATCGAAGTAGCAGAACTTGCCACGCAGTTTCCGGCGGGTGATCCCGGGCAGGCTGTCATCGACGTAATGCAAGTCGGGCGGCAGCACGTCAGGCAATGCGGTATCGGGCATGGCGGTAGTCCTTGGCAACAAATCAGGGGCCGTTATTACCATTGACCGCACGCCGTTGCAGTGGTGCCGGCCAAGTTATTCCAGCCAGGTCAGGCCAGCACCGCGACCGCCTTGATCTGGGCCCAGAGTTGCTGGCCGGGGTGCACACCCAATTGGTCCCGGGAGTAGCGGGTGATGCGTGCCAGCAGCGGCGTGCCGGCGGCGTCCAGGCGGATCAGCACATGGGCCGCGTTATCGGCGCCCATGTCACTGATCACGGTGACCGGCAGGCGATTGAGGATGCTGCTCTGCTCGACGCTGTGCAGGCTCAGGCTGACATCCCGCGCCTGGACCTTGCAGCGCAGCGCCTGGCCGGTGTTCATTGGCGTGTGTGCCACGCGAATGTTCAGGGCGGTGCCTGGCAGCTGCAGGGTCAGCAGTTGATAGTCGGCGTCATAGGCACTGACATGCCCCTCGATCACCACGCCCGCGTCATCGCCCAGCGCCAGGGGCAGATCGAGCCGCGCCAGGGTCTCGCCGATCGGGCCGCTGGCCAGGGCCTTGCCGTCGCTGAGCAGAACGATGTGATCGGCCAGTCGTGCGACTTCGTCCTGGGAGTGGCTGACGTACAGCACCGGAATATCCAGTTCATCGTGCAGCCGTTGCAGGTAGGGCAGGATTTCGCCCTTGCGTCGGGCGTCCAGTGCCGCCAGCGGTTCGTCCATCAGCAACAGTTTCGGGCTGGTGAGCAGGGCGCGGGCGATGCCGATCCGCTGCCGTTCGCCGCCCGACAGGTTGTGCGGGTGACGATCGAGCAGGTGGCCGATCCCCAGCAGTTCGGTGGCGTGAGCCATGTCCACCCGGCGCAGGTGTTTAGCAATGCGCTTGAGGCCGAATTGCAGGTTCGCCAGCACCGAAAGGTGCGGGAACAGGCTCGCTTCTTGAAATACATAACCCAGTGCGCGTTGATGCGGGGCGACAAAAAGCTGCTTGTCGCTGTCCTGCCAGACTTCATCGTTGACCTGGATAAAACCCTGGTCGGCCCGTTCCAGGCCGGCAATGCAGCGCAGACAAGTGGTCTTGCCCGAGCCGGAGTGACCGTACAGGGCGGTGACGCCACGACCGGGCAATTGCACATCCACGTCCAGGGCGAACCCCGGATACTTCAGTTTCAGACGCATATCAATCATCGATCAGCTCCAGCCCGCTTTGGTTTTGCGGCTGGAGTACAGCGCCAGCAACACCGCAAACGAGAACACCAGCATCGCCCCGGCAAGCCAATGGGCCTGGGCGTATTCCATGGCCTCGACGTGGTCGTAGATCTGCACCGAGACCACCCGGGTCTTGTCGGGAATGTTGCCGCCGATCATCAGTACCACGCCGAACTCACCGACGGTGTGGGCGAAACCGAGAATGGCCGCGGTGACGAAACCCGGTCGGGCCAGGGGCAGGATCACGCTGAAAAAGGTATCCCAGGGATTGGCGCGCAGGGTCGCGGCCACTTCCAGTGGGCGGGTGCCGATGGCGGAAAAGGCGTTTTGCAGTGGCTGCACCACGAACGGCATCGAGTACAGCACCGAGCCGATCACCAACCCGGCAAAACTGAAGGTGAGGGTGCCCAGCCCCAGGGATTGGGTGAGTTGGCCGATGTATCCATTAGGGCCCAGCGCCAGCAGCAGGTAAAAGCCGATCACCGTGGGCGGCAATACCAGGGGCAGGGCGACGATCGCCCCCACCGGGCCGCGCCACCAGGATCGGGTGCGCGACAGCCATAGCGCAATCGGAGTGCCGATGATCAGCAGGATGACCGTGGTCAGCGACGCCAGTTTCAGGGTCAGCCAAATGGCGGAAAAGTCGGCACTCGATAGGCTCATTTAGAGTTGGTAACCGTAGGACTTGATGACGGCAGCGGCTTTCGGACCTTTGAGGTAGTCAACCAGTGCCTTGGCGGCCGGGTTGTCCTTGCCTTTGTTGAGGATCACCGCGTCCTGTTTGATCGGGTCGTGCATCTGGGCCGGAACGATCCAGGCCGAACCGCCGGTGACTTTGCCGTCTTTGTAGATCTGCGACAAGGCCACGAAGCCCAATTCGGCGTTGCCGGTGGAGACGAACTGATAGGCCTGGGTGATGTTCTGGCCTTCGACGATCCTGGCTTTGACCTTGTCGGTCAGGCCCAGTTTGGCCAGCACCTGGGTGGCGGCCAGGCCATAAGGCGCGGTCTTCGGATTGGCGATGGACAAATGCTGATACTGATTGTCGCTCAGCACGTTGCCCTTGGCATCGACGTAGCCTTCTTTAGCGGACCACAGCGCCAAGGTACCGATGGCGTAGGTGAAACGCGAGCCCTTGACCGTATCACCCTCGGTTTCAAGTTTTTGCGGGGTGGTGTCGTCCGCCGAGAGGAACACTTCGAACGGCGCGCCGTTTTTGATCTGGGTGTAAAACTGGCCGGTTGCACCAAAGGAAGTGAACAGTTTGTGCCCGGTGTCTTTCTCGAAATCGGCGGCGATGGCCTGGATCGGTACGCTGAAGTTGGCGGCGACGGCGACCTGGACTTCTTCGGCCTGGACAGAGCCGAAGGCGAATACGGCGATCAGGCTCGCCAGGCACGCAGGGGCAAGACGTGAGGCACGAATGGTCATGAAACGGCTCCGTGTTGGGCAAGTACAGCGAGAGGTAATCGCTATATAGCGGAATATATAGCGAATTGCCTGCAAACGGAACGCTATAGGCGCGCTGGAGTGATTGACCGGGGAGCTTGCTGTGGCTAGCAAGCTTTTGTGGCGAGGGAGCTTGCTCCCGCTCGTCTGCGAAGCGGCCCCAAAGGCTTTGCGGCCGCTGCGCGACCCAGCGGGAGCAAGCTCCCTCGCCACAGAGGCCCCCTTGCCTCAGGTTTTTTGCCAGTAATAGAGTTGCTTCTAGCGCCGCATCAATTTCGCCAACCCTTCATCCGCCAGCTTGCGGGTCAACTCTGCCGTGGTCAGTTCAACCCCCAGGGTAAACGCCTGGCCGGCCCACAGGTTGCTGAAGTCCGCTTCGCCCTTGGCTCGCAACGGCATCAACGCCCCCCCCGCCAGCGGGAAGGCCGGTGCTTTATCGCTCATGGGGCCGAGCTCGCGCATCACCCGGTTGAGAATGCCCCTTGCCGGGCGCCCGGTGAAAAGGTTGGTGAGGGCGGTCTCGCTCGCCCTGGCCGTGCGCAGGGCCTTGTGGTGAGAGGCGCTGACCTTGGCCTCCGGCGTGAACAGATACGCTGTGCCCACTTGCACCGCCGAAGCCCCCAGCACGAATGCCGCTGCGACACCCCGCGCGTCGCATATGCCGCCCGCGGCAATGACCGGTACCTTCACCGCATCGACGATCTGCGGTACCAGGGCGAAGAGGCCGACCTGGCTGCTGAGGTCGTCGCTGAGGAACATCCCGCGATGCCCGCCGGCTTCGTAACCCATGGCGATGATCGCGTCACAGCCATGCTGCTCGAGCCAGATGGCTTCTTCGACGGTGGTGGCAGATGACAGCACTTTGGCCCCGGTCGCTTTCACTCGATCCATCAAGGATTTTTCCGGCAGCCCGAAGTGAAAACTCACGACCTCGGGACGCAGCTCTTCAACCACTTCGCAGGCCGCGTTATCGAACGGCGCGCGGTTGGACACCGGTGTCGGTGCGTCGAAGTCGACCCCCAGTTCGCGGTAATAGGGCTCCAGCAGGTTTTTCCAGTCCCGGGCACGTTGCTCATCGGCTGCCGGAGCTTGATGGCAGAAAAAATTGACGTTGATCGGTCGTTGGCAGTGCTGGCGAATCGTCTTCAGTTCTTCGCGCAACTGCTCGGTGCTCAACATGGCTGCGGGCATCGAGCCCAGGCCGCCGGCGTTGCTCGCCGCGATCACCATGGCCGAGGTCGTGGCCCCGGCCATGGGCGCCTGGATGATCGGCAGTTCGATCCCGAGCAGATCCAGGATGCGGTTATCTGGCCATTGGCTCATTGCATGATTCTCCGACGTAATTACAGGGCAGGGACGGTAGAACAGGTTTTGTATCAGCATCGACCGGGACAAGACCAGTCGAGTCTATGACATCACACGGATTGGCTTAAAGTCGGGTTCGGCGCAAAGTTGCTTTATGTTATTTCAGTTCCACGACAACTGATTGATCCCAGAGGAGACAGCCATGTTCCAAGGCATTTTGATCGACAAGGACGACAGCGGTTACCGGGCCACATTGCAAGAGATCGAAGACGATCAACTGCCCGAGGGCGATGTGACGGTACGGGTGACGTACAGCACGCTGAATTTCAAGGATGGCCTGGCGATCACCGGCAACAGCCCGGTGGTGCGAAAATTCCCGATGGTGCCGGGGATCGATCTGGCGGGGACTGTCGAAGTCAGCGAGCATCCGGACTACAAGGTCGGTGATCAGGTCCTGCTCAATGGCTGGGGCGTGGGTGAAGTGCATTGGGGCGGGTTGGCGCAGAAGGCACGCCTGAAGGGCGACTGGTTGATCCCGCTACCCCGGGCGTTCACCGCCGCCCAGGCGATGGCCATCGGCACTGCGGGGTATACGGCGATGCTGAGCATTCTGGCGCTGGAACACAACGGCGTGACCCCGGAGCAGGGCGACGTGTTGGTCACCGGGGCCAATGGTGGTGTCGGCAGCTTTGCCATCGCCCTGTTGAGCAAGCTCGGCTACCGGGTGGTCGCGTCCACGGGTCGCACCGCCGAGCACGACTACCTGAAAAAACTCGGTGCCAGCGAAATCATCGACCGTGCAACGCTGTCCGAACCGGGCAAACCCCTGGGCAAAGAGCGTTGGGCGGCGGTCATCGATTCGGTCGGCAGCCACACCCTGGCCAATGCCTGCGCGAGCACCCGGTCCAACGGTACCGTGGCCGCCTGCGGTCTGGCGCAAGGCATGGACTTTCCGGCCTCGGTCGCTCCCTTCATTCTGCGTGGCGTGACCCTGGCAGGGATCAACAGCGTGACCCAGCCCAAAGCCAGACGGATCCTGGCCTGGGATCGCTTGGCCAAGGATCTGGATTTCGCCTTGCTGCCGCTGATCAGCCAGGAGATCGGCTTGAGCGAAGCCATCGAGGCCGCCCCGCGCTTGCTCGCCGGGCAACTGCGCGGGCGGGTGGTGGTGGATGTGAATCGCTGAAGAAGCGAAAGCTCTATGGGTGTTCACGCTCCAGCAACTGCCGCTTGCGTTCCACGCCCCAACGATACCCCGAAAGATTGCCATCGCTGCGTACCACGCGGTGGCACGGGATCGCCACTGCCAGGCTGTTTGCGCCGCAGGCTTGAGCCACGGCGCGCACGGCTTTCGGTGCGCCGATGCGTTGGGCGATCTCGGCGTAACTGGCGGTGCTGCCGGCCGGAATCTCCCGCAACGCTTGCCACACCCGCTCCTGAAACGCCGTGCCGCGCACGTCCAGGGGCAAGTCCAGGCCGATGGCCGGGGCTTCGATAAAACCGACGACTTTGGCGATCAACTGCTCGAACTCGCGATCGGCACCTATCAGGTTGGCCCGCCGGAACTTTTCCTGCAGGTCGCAGACCAGTTGCTGCGGATCATCCCCGAGCAGGATCGCGCACACCCCGCGTGCACTTTGCGCCACCAGGATCGCGCCCAGGGAACACTGGCCGACGGCAAAACGAATGTCGTTGTTCTGACCGGCTGCGCGGTAATCGCCGGGTTTCATGCCCAGCAGCTGATCCGCCGCCTCGTAAAAACGACTGTTGGAGTTGAAGCCGGCGTCATACAGCGCGTCGGTCACCGTACCGCCATCGGCCAGACGCTCACGGACCTTGCGTGAGCGATGCGCCGTGGCATAGCCCTTGGGTGTCAGCCCGGTCACGGCCTTGAACACCCGATGGAAATGAAAGCTGCTCAGGCCCGCCGCCAGTGCCAGTTCGCTCAGCGCGGGCAGGTTCTCGGCGGTTTCGATCTGGCGGCAAGCGGCGGCCACGGTCACGGCATGTTGCGCGGCAACGTCGCTCTGATCCCTGGTCGCCCGTTTGCTCGGACGATAACCCGCCGCCTCGGCTTGCTCGGCGGTGTCGAAGAATTCGACATTCTGCGGTTTCGGCAACCGCGCCAGACTGCTGGGACGGCAATAGATGCCGGTGGTTTTCACCGCATAGACAAATTGCCCGTCGGCGCGCGGATCACGCGCGACCACGGCGGCCCAGCGTGGGTCGTGCTCGGTTACGATTTTTGGTGAGTGGCTTGTCATGGCGTCATGTCCGTTGGCCTGTTTGAGCCAGATTAAGCAGCTGGCGGGGTAGCTGCACTCCGGGTCTTGCGGTCGAATTCGAGATCGTTATCTGGCGGTACGGAAGGTGAAATTGATGCGCTGTTCACCCAGGCGCGGGTGCTGGCCGTCCTTGATCGGCAACACCCCGTGATAACGCAGGCGATCGACGCCGCCCCAGACCACGATATCGCCATGCAACAACGGCACTCGCTGGCTTTTGTCGCTGCGCTCGAAGCCGCCGAACAGGAACATCGCCGGCAGCCCCAGCGACACGGAAACGATGGGCGCTGCGAAGCAGGCTTCGTCCTTGTCCTGATGCAGTGACATCTTCGCACCGGGGACATAACGGTTGATCAGACAGGCATCAGGCACAAAATCGGCAAACCCCGTTTCCCGCGCTGCCGCCTGGGCCAGTTCGAAAAACACCTCGGGCATCGCTGGCCAGGGTTGACCGGTGAGTGGGTCCTGGCGGGTGTAGCGGTAGCCGCTGCGGTCGGTGGTCCAGCCCCAGGTGCCGCAACTGCTCATGGCCGCCGACATGGTGAAGCCGCCCGGCGTGACCATCTGCCGCAACGGCGCCGCGGCCAGCACCTTGTCCAGGGCGGGCAGCAAGCGATCGAGCCAGGGCAGGGCAAAGCCCCTCAGGACGAAGGATTGTTCGCCAATCTGTTCGCGCCGGGGCTGCTGCTCGGGTTCGGCGTCGGCAAACAGGTCGAAAGTGATCGGGGACATGTTCTGACTTCTTAACTCGAGGTTGAGGTGGCCAGTCTATGGAACGCTGCCTGGGCGAACACTCCGGCGCTTGCGGTCGAACTCCAGGTGCGCGCTCCGGATCCCGTTACAGTGCTTTGCTGACACTTATTTCACTGATGATGACGTCGCTCTGGCCATGAATGGCATCGAGCGCAACCTTGGCTTCTTCTTCAGTGCCGTTTTCGAGCTGGGCAAATTCGAAGCGGCGCTCGCCGTTGAGTTTGTATTTGATGACGTACTTGGTCGTTTGAGCCACGGTCATACCTGCTTGTCTGCGTGTGGGCGCGCTACTCAGCTCAGTTTCGAGCTGGAGCGGCGGATGATCTTGATCGAATGAGTCAGGGTCGGTTTGCGGGTCACGCTGATCGGCCGGCGGTTGACCGTGTCGATGGTGATGTTCCAGAAACCGGTGCTCGGTGCAGTAATACGCGCCGGGAAGGTGTCGAACGCACCCCCGTGGTAAGTGTGACGGCCGCCATTCTTGAAGCTGCGGAAATTGGCGTCGTTCATCAAGCGGATGTTGCAGGTTTGCGAGCATTGGATGACGACGATGTCGTCTTCGTTGAGGTGCTCGCGCTGGTGGATAAATTTCATGGGCGCCTCCAGAAGGGCTTTTTCTACAAAATCAAAACGATAGCATGGGCGATTGACGCAGTTTATCAGCCCGAACAGGTTATTATCCGGTCGTCGGGGTGCGCTTTGACAATTAAAAACAGTTATTCGCGATTCCATGCGCGATAAACGCAACGAGCTTCGGAGAAAAACGGCTTTTATGCTGTCGGAGGCTCTTTATCGGAGATTTAGTATGAAATGGGGTATATGGATCCTGCCGTTGGTCTTGGCGATGAATGGTTGTGCGAGTGTCTCGGACATCAATCAAACGCTGCCTACCATGAGCGTGATTTCCGGCAAGAAGCCCCATGAGTACGCGCAGTGCCTGACCGAGAAGCTGGCCAGCAGCCGTGGCGCCCTGCAGATCGAACCGCAGAAGGATGGCGTGCGGGTTATCGTGCCGCAGAAGTTTTCCTCGGGCCCGGCTGCGGTGTTCGTTATCGAAGACCGCTCCAGTGGCAGCAGCATCAAGCTGCACGAGCGCATCTCCAACGTGCCATTGCGCCCCCAGGATGTACGCGATGCCGCTACGGCGTGCATTTCCGGCTGATAGGCGGGAGCGAGCTCGCTCCTACAGTCATTGTCATTACCGGAGTCGAGCATGAAGCGAGAACAGGCACGGGCGTGCCATGCAGAGGGTCACATCTCTGCCACCCACGTGATCCAGAACCCGGCGAACCCGGGGGAATGGATCGTGTTTTTCAAGAAGAGCGCCGGGCGCAGCTATTTCCTGGTGGATGACAACGATGAAGTCGAATCCTTCAGCGGTCTCGATGACCTGATCGAGACCGTGCGTGGCCTGGGCATCAAGTTCGCCGAGATTCACATGTAGGGCAGGACGCCCTACTTGCAGACCACCACCACGCTGCGGTTCTTGTAGTTGCCGACGTCCACGCCCAGGGTCTTTTCGCTTTCCTTGGGCGACGGTGTGCCGTCCGTACCGACGATGCGGTAGCCGGTCCCGGCGCAGGAGGCATCAGCTTTTTCGTAGCAGGTAGCCCAGGAATTGGCTTCCCCGGAACAGTCGATGGTCAGGCCTTGTTCTCCGTTGTGCAGGTAAGTCGTTTCCGACGTGGCGCAGCCGGTAAGGGCCAGAAGCGCGATCATTGGCAAAAATCTATTCATGTGTTGTGGTCGTCGTCAGAATGATGGGGCTAAGCCTGTGACAGCGCTGGTTGCAAAAGGTTATAGCGATTGGCCACTTCTGTGCGGGCAATCACAAAAAAGCCCTGCGTAAAGCAGGGCTGCGTGCGACAGAGGCTGATCAGCTCTTGTCTTTGCCGCGGCGTTTGGGGGCTGCAGGCTGGTCTTGCAACACCGATGCCACTTCAATCGCCAACGCTTCGCTGGGGAAGGGGCCGGCGATATTCTCGCCGCCGACGCTGTCGACCCACCACTGGCCGTCTTTTGCCTGGTTGATCAGGTACCCGTTGACGCTTTTTGCTACCGACATCTATCTGCCTCGTTGGCTGGTTCAATCGCGCAATGATAGCGCCAAATGCACCCAACGGGTGCCGATGGGCGTATGGTGGTGCGGTTCCTGTCCGGTTGATAGACGTGCAGGTCTGCCAGTCTCTGCTATTTATAGAAGGCAGCGGAAGATCTGCAGTACTAAATTCGGAACTATCCGCGAGAATATTTCTCTATGATGGCATCGGTTAGCCAGCGCCGGGCATTGTAAGGTGCCCGCCGCCTGATTAGACTGCGCCGAAACTCGAACACACAGCCCTTTCAAGGACTTATATGATCAAGAAATGCTTGTTCCCAGCAGCCGGTTACGGCACTCGCTTCCTCCCAGCGACCAAAGCCATGCCCAAGGAAATGCTGCCGGTGGTAAACAAGCCACTGATCCAGTACGGCGTTGAAGAAGCACTGGACGCTGGGCTGACCGAAATTTCCATCGTCACCGGTCGCGGCAAACGCGCCCTTGAAGACCACTTCGACATCAGCTACGAGCTGGAAAACCAGATCAAGGGCACCGACAAGGAAAAGTACCTGGTCGGCATCCGCAAGCTGCTCGACAACTGCTCGTTCTCCTACACGCGCCAGACCGAAATGAAAGGCCTGGGCCATGCGATCCTGACCGGCCGCCCACTGATCGGCGACGAACCGTTCGCCGTGGTCCTGGCGGATGACTTGTGCGTCAACCTCGACGGCGACGGCGTACTGACCCAGATGGTCAAGCTGTACAAACAGTTCCGCTGCTCGATCGTCGCCATCCAGGAAGTCGACCCGCAGGAAACCCACAAGTACGGTGTGATCGCCGGTGAAATGATCCGCGACGATATCTACCGCGTGCACAGCATGGTCGAGAAGCCGAAGCCGGAAGATGCGCCGTCGAACCTGGCGATCATCGGTCGCTACATCCTGACCCCGGACATTTTCGACCTGATCGAACAGACCGAACCAGGCAAAGGCGGCGAAATCCAGATCACCGACGCCCTGATGAAGCAGGCGCAAAACGGCTGCGTGATGGCCTACAAGTTCAAGGGCAAGCGTTTCGACTGCGGCGGCGCCGAAGGCTACATCGACGCGACCAACTTCTGCTTCGAGAACTTCTACAAGACTGGCAAGGCTTACTGATAGCCTGACCCGCTTGTATCGAAAAGCCACCTTCGGGTGGCTTTTTGTTTTTCCGGCCCCATATCGTGTGCAGCGCTTGCCCAACGGACGTCTGCAGGTATGCTGGTGGCCTGCCGAGGAGATAGACAATGGCCTACGATTTTGACCTTTATGTGATTGGCGCCGGTTCCGGCGGTGTGCGGGCTGCGCGGTTTGCGGCCGGTTTTGGCGCGAAAGTGGCCGTGGCCGAGAGCCGTTACCTGGGGGGCACCTGTGTGAACGTCGGCTGCGTGCCGAAGAAGTTGCTGGTTTATGGCGCGCACTTCGCCGAAGACTTCGAACAGTCTTCCGGTTTCGGCTGGACTCCGGGCGAGGCGAAGTTCGACTGGGCGACGCTGATCGCCAACAAGGATCGCGAGATCAATCGCCTCAATGGCATCTACCGCAACCTGCTGGTCAACAGCGGCGTGACCTTGCATGAAGGCCACGCGAAGATCGTCGATCCGCATACGGTCGAAATCAATGGCGAGCGCCATACGGCTGAAAACATCTTGATCGCTACCGGCGGCTGGCCGCAGATCCCGGAGATTCCGGGTCACGAGCATGCGATCAGTTCCAACCAGGCGTTTTTCCTCAAAGAGCTGCCAAAGCGCGTGCTGGTGGTGGGTGGTGGTTATATCGCCGTCGAGTTCGCCGGAATCTTCCACGGCCTGGGCGCCGACACCACCTTGCTGTATCGCGGTGAACTGTTCCTGCGCGGTTTCGACGGAGCGGTGCGCAAGCACTTGCAGGAAGAGCTGACCAAGCGCGGCATGGATCTGCAATTCAATGCCGACATCGAGCGCATCGACAAGCAGGCCGATGGCAGTCTGAAAGTCACCCTCAAGGACGGTCGCGAGCTGGAGGCCGATTGCGTGTTTTATGCCACTGGCCGGCGTCCGATGCTGGACAACCTCGGGCTGGAAAACACCGGGGTCAAACTGGACAAGAAAGGGTTCGTCGAAGTCGACGAGCTGTATCAGACGGCCGAGCCGTCGATCCTGGCCCTTGGCGATGTGATCGGTCGGGTTCAGCTGACGCCGGTCGCGCTGGCCGAAGGCATGGCGGTGGCGCGGCGCTTGTTCAAGCCTGAGCAGTATCGTCCGGTGGATTACAAGATGATCCCGACGGCGGTGTTCAGCCTGCCGAACATCGGCACGGTCGGTTTGACCGAGGAAGAGGCCCGGGAGGCCGGGCACGATGTGGTGATTTTCGAAAGCCGTTTCCGGCCGATGAAGCTGACCCTGACCGACTGCCAGGAGCGCACGCTGATGAAACTGGTGGTGGACGGCAAGACCGACAAGGTGCTGGGTTGCCACATGGTCGGCCCCGACGCCGGTGAAATCGTCCAGGGCCTGGCGATTGCCTTGAAGGCCGGCGCCATCAAGCGAGACTTCGACGAAACCATCGGCGTGCATCCGACGGCCGCCGAAGAGTTCGTCACCTTGCGCGCCCCGGTCGCGGGTTAATCCTTCTTCTGCTCTTGCACTGCCTCTGCCTCTGGCGCTGTCGCAACGACAGCCGCCAGGCGCAGCTGCTGCAGGGTCGCCTGGGTCTGCGTCAATTCGACTTCCAGTGATTTATTCGCCTGCGCATGCTCCTCGACGCTCTGTTTAAGCGACTGGCTTTCCAGCAGGGCAGTGCGCAGGCGTTCCTGGAGGAGGGTACGCTCGTTGTCGATGCGGTTGGCCTGTTCCAGTAACTGGTCCTGCCGATGGTGGGTTTGCTTGAGCTGTTCCTGCAGCAGGCTCAATTCGCGCAACGTGCCACGGTTCTCGGTCAGCAAACGCTCGTTGTCGCGGTGCAGCTGGGTGATTTCATCCTGGCGCACCAGGGCGCTCTGCTGGGCCTGGCGCAATTCCATCTGAATCTGCTGCACCTGGCTTTCATGGCGGCTTTGATCCTGTTCGCGCTGTTCTTTGACGGCGTTGCGGTAGTGCTCCAGAGCGTCGCGGGTGTGCAGGTGTTTCTCTTCAAGGGAGCGGATCTGCTCGTCCTTGTCTTGCAAGCGTAAATCGAAATCGGCCAATGCCTGGTTCAGTCCGGCGTTACGGGTTTGCTCGGTCTGCAGCAGGGCGCGGGTGTTTTCCAGGGCTTCGGATTCCTGGGTGAATGCCAGGCTTTGAATTTCGTATTGCTGCTGCAGTTGGGTGTTGGCTTGCCGGGCTTCGGTCAACTGAGTTTCAAGCTCTGTCCGTTGTTGCTCGAACTGCGCGCGTGCCTGGTCGATGGGTTCCTGCGCCTGTTCCTTGAGGCGCTGCGCCAGGCGTGAGACCAGTGCTGCGAGCTCGTCGTCGATGGGTTCGGCAGAGGGCGCGGCCGGTTCAACGCCATCGTCCAGCTCTTTCAGATAGCGGTGGATGGTGGTTTTCGAGCCGGTATTGCCCATCTCGATCCGCACCGCGTCGATGCTGGGGTTTTCGCCGCGGGCGAGGAGTGCCAGACGGGCCGTTTGAACCACTGCTTTGTTGATGCCGCCACGGGCCATGTGCTCTCCTACGATTTCGTAATGTGGTATGTACTACTTAATTACACATTGTACCACGCTATTTGAAAACATAAATACGCTAACAAGATGACACGGGATATACTGGTATTACCCCGTGTCAGAGCGTTTCCGATGTGTTCGCAGCTCTATTTCCGTACACCACACCCCCTGTAGGAGCGAGCTTGCTCGCGAAAAACCAGAGAGCGCCGCGTGCATTCAGGTAAACCGCGTTTTCGTTGACGGCCTTCGCGAGCAAGCTTGCTCCTACAGGGGCAGGGCAGATTCATGTCATGGGCGAAAAATTTGAGGGCGCTGTGTGCATTCAGGCAGGCAGCGTTATCGTTGACGATATTCGCGAGCAAGCTTCGCTCCTACAGGGTTTGTGCAAGGTCAATTCATGAGTGAGCTTGATCGTTACCTGCAAGCCGCCACCCGCGACAACACCCGTCGCAGCTATCGGGCGGCCATCGAGCACTTTGAAGTCAGTTGGGGCGGTTTCCTGCCAGCCACCGCGGACAGCGTCGCGCGTTATCTGGTGGCGTATGCCGGGGAGTTGTCGATCAACACCTTGAAGTTGCGATTGTCGGCACTGGCGCAATGGCACAACAGCCAGGGCTTTGCCGATCCGACCAAGGCGCCGGTGGTGCGCAAGGTGTTCAAGGGCATCCGCGCGTTGCATCCGGCGCAGGAAAAGCAGGCCGAGCCGTTGCAGCTGCAGCATCTCGAACAGGTGGTGGCCTGGCTGGAGCAGGAGGCACAAGCCGCACGATCGGCAGGTGATCAGTCAGCTCTCTTGCGCGCAAGGCGCGACACGGCGCTGATTCTGCTGGGCTTCTGGCGTGGCTTTCGTAGCGATGAGTTGTGTCGCCTGCAGATCGAGCACGTGCAAGCGAGCGCCGGGTCCGGCATCACGCTCTATCTGCCGCGCAGCAAGAGCGATCGTGAAAACCTCGGCAAGACCTATCAGACGCCGGCTCTGCAGCGTTTGTGTCCGGTGCAGGCGTACATCGCCTGGATCGGCGAGGCCGCATTGGTCCGTGGTCCGGTGTTTCGCGGTATCGACCGTTGGGGCAACTTGGGCGAGGAGGGGCTGCACGCCAACAGCGTGATCCCGTTACTGCGCCAGGCGTTGGAGCGCGCAGGCATCCCGGCCGAACACTACACCAGCCACTCCTTGCGCCGAGGGTTCGCCACCTGGGCGCATCAGAGCGGTTGGGATTTGAAATCGCTGATGAGTTACGTCGGTTGGAAGGATATGAAGTCGGCCATGCGTTACGTAGACGCCAATCCGTTTCCGGTCATGCCCCGGATCGTAGAAAAGCCCGTGGCGCCCTAGATTCCGTTTTCTTCTATTAATACTCTCCGCTAATAGCGAAAACCAATCAGCAGCATGAGGTTTGCCAATGAGCTATCGGAGGATTGAATAGGTAGGATTCATTCCATCAACTTTTCAACCCTGACGGAGAGTCACCGATGCCTATCATCAACAGCCAAGTTAAACCGTTCAAAGCTGACGCCTTTAAAAATGGCGACTTCGTAAAAGTGTCGGACGCGGACCTGAAAGGCAAGTGGTCTGTCGTGTTCTTCTACCCAGCCGACTTCACCTTCGTTTGCCCGACCGAACTGGAAGACCTGGCTGACAACTACGACGCGTTCCAGAAGCTGGGCGTCGAGATCTACAGCGTTTCCACCGATACCCACTTTGCCCACGCTGCCTGGCACAACACTTCGCCAGCCATCGGCAAGATCCAGTACACCATGATCGGCGACCCGACCCACGCCATCTCCCGCAACTTCGACGTGCTGATCGAAGAAGCTGGCCTGGCTGACCGTGGCACCTTCGTGATCAACCCTGAAGGCCAGATCAAAATCGTTGAACTGAACGATGGCGGCGTTGGCCGTGACGCTTCCGAGCTGCTGCGCAAAATCAAGGCTGCCCAGTACGTCGCTGCTCACCCGGGCCAGGTTTGCCCAGCCAAGTGGAAAGAAGGCGAGGCCACACTGGCTCCGTCCCTGGACCTGGTTGGCAAGATCTAAGCCTGTGAGTCATGCAAGGGCGGATATCCGCACTTAAGTAAGCTGCACCGCCCAATAAAAACGCCCGGGCGAGATTCGCTCGGGCGTTTTTTTATGAACCGAACAAAAGGAAATCGCCCGTATGTTGGACGCCAATCTTAAAGCCCAGTTGAAATCGTACCTGGAACGGGTCACCCAACCGATCGAGATCGTTGCCTCCCTCGACGACGGTGCGAAATCCCGGGAAATGCTCGAACTGCTGAAAGATGTTGCCAGTCTTTCCACTCAAATTACCTTGCTCGACAACGGTGACGATGCACGCAAACCATCGTTCTCGATCAACCGCCCAGGGGCGGATATCAGCCTGCGTTTCGCCGGCATCCCCATGGGCCACGAATTCACATCCCTGGTGCTGGCCTTGCTGCAAGTCGGCGGCCACCCCTCCAAAGCCAGTGCGGAAGTGATCGAACAGATTCGCTCTATCAAAGGCGAATTCAGCTTCGAGACTTACTTTTCGCTGTCTTGCCAGAACTGCCCGGACGTGGTCCAGGCGCTGAACCTGATGGCGGTGCTGAACCCGAACATCCGCCACGTCGCCATCGACGGCGCGCTGTTCCAGGCCGAAGTCGACGAGCGCCAGATCATGGCCGTGCCAAGCATCTACCTCAATGGCGTGAACTTCGGTCAGGGCCGCATGGGCCTGGAAGAAATCCTCGCTAAAATCGACACCAGCGGCATCGAACGCCAGGCCGAGAAAATCAGCGCCAAGGAAGCCTTTGACGTACTGGTTGTAGGCGGTGGTCCGGCCGGTGCTTCGGCAGCGATCTACGCCGCCCGTAAAGGCATTCGCACCGGTGTCGCGGCCGAGCGTTTCGGTGGGCAGGTGCTGGACACCATGGCCATCGAGAACTTCATCTCCGTGCAGGAAACCGAAGGGCCGAAACTGGCCGTGGCCCTCGAAGAACACGTCAAGCAATACGACGTCGACATCATGAACCTGCAGCGCGCCGACAAACTGGTGCCGGGCAAAAATGGCGCACTGAACGAGGTCCACTTTGCCAGCGGCGCGACATTGAAAGCCAGGACCGTGATACTGGCGACCGGTGCGCGGTGGCGTGAAATGAACGTCCCGGGTGAGCAGCAATACCGCAACAAGGGCGTGGCGTACTGCCCGCACTGCGACGGTCCGCTGTTCAAAGGCAAGCGAGTGGCGGTGATCGGTGGCGGTAACTCCGGCGTCGAGGCGGCTATCGACCTGGCCGGCATCGTGTCCCACGTGACACTGCTGGAGTTCGACGTGCAGCTGCGCGCCGATGCGGTCTTGCAACGCAAGTTGCACAGCCTGCCGAACGTCACCGTGATTACCCATGCGCAGACCACGGAAGTGACCGGCGACGGTCAGAAGGTCAATGGCCTGCGCTACAAGGATCGTCAGACTGACGAACTGCGTACCGTGGAACTGGAAGGGATCTTCGTGCAGATCGGTCTGTTGCCCAATACCGATTGGCTCAAAGGCACCATCGAGTTGTCGCCGCGCGGCGAGATCATTGTCGATGCCCGTGGTGAGACGTCGGTGCCAGGCGTGTTCGCTGCCGGTGACGTGACCACCGTGCCGTACAAGCAGATCGTGATCGCGGTGGGCGAGGGTGCCAAGGCTTCCTTGAGTGCGTTCGATCACTTGATCCGGACTTCGGCGCCGGCGTAATACCGGACGCTGAAAACACACAACCCATGAGTGATCATGGGTTTTTTGTGGGAGCGAGCTTGCTCGCGATGGCGGACTGTCAGTCACATCCATTTTGAATGTGCCGACGCCATCGCGAGCAAGCTCGCTCCCACAGGGTATGTGTGGTGGGCTTACAGCGGAGCAGGCTGGATGATCTCCACCCAGTAGGCATCCGGGTCCTTGATGAACGCCAGGCTCTTCATGCGCCCGTCGTTCAGGCGTTTCTGGAAATCGCAGCCCAGCGCTTCGAAGCGCTCGCAGGCGGTGACGATGTCCGGCACCGAGATGCAGATGTGACCAAAGCCGCGCGGGTCGGTATTGCCGTTGTGGTAGGCGAAATCCGCGTCGTTTTCGGTGCCGTGGTTGTGGGTCAGTTCAAGAATGCCCGGGATCGATTTCATCCATTCGGTGCGCGCAGCGCCGTCGGCCGGGATCTGGGCTTTATCGACCAGCGCCAGGAAGTACAGGCTGAATTCGGCTTCCGGAAAGTCGCGCTTCTCCACCAGCGAGAAACCCAGGACACGGGTGTAGAAATCCAGGGACTTAGTGATGTCCTTGACCCGCAGCATGGTGTGGTTGAAGACGAACTTGTGAGTCGCGTTGTCAGGCTGGGCGGTCACGCCGGGGAAGGTGTTCAATTCGTGCAGGCTCATGGGCCCTCCGGAAAATAAGTGGGGCTAACGAATGATGACCATGATACGCAAGGGCGCAGCCATCACCAAACCCAAAACCTTCGGCTATTGCCTGGCAGACGGGCGAGGCTCAGACTTTGTGGATCAATCCGTGAGTGTTCATTGCAATGATTCGATTATCTGCATCGATGTTCGTCCTGCTGGCTGTACTCTCGGGGGCGACCAGTGCCCAGGCCGACGCGCCGGTCGTGACCTGGCCTGTGGGCTGGGAGGTCGAGCCCGTTCCGCAAGAAACCGCGGACGCCCAGGTATCCCGCCAGCGCGCGGTGAAAAACGATCAGGGCGGCACACCGGTGATGGTCATGGAAGTGACCATGACCCAAGTGCAAAGCGGTCATCAGGTGAACCTGCAGGGTGTGTTGCTGGAAATGCGCAAGTCGGTGCAGAAAGACTTCTTCGAGGGTGGGTATCAAAGTGTCTGCAACAAGATTCACCCCGCTCGCTTGAGCCGTTTGGCGGCGTTGGAAACTACCTGCACCATCACTCAGAACGGTCGTCATGTGTTGTCTCAAACATTGGTGGCGGCCGTGGATGCCGATAAAGCCTATGTTTTTTCCTGCGCGGGGCAGGCTGAGGTTTATAAGGCAAGCCAGGGCGAAATAGACGCTGCTCGTAACAGCTTGAAACTTTAGTTAAAGATTTCAGTGCGCTGCAGGGGACAGCACATTCGGATATTTTTAGATGCCAAAAAGGATTAAGCACAAAGTAGTCGGCAAGTAGCGAACGATCGGCTGCACTCGTTGCCCTTAGACGGCGCCCATGAAAAAGCCCTGCATGGGCAGGGCTTTTTTTATTACCGCGAGTGCTTAACCACGCAGCCAGGAATCCACGGTGTCGACACCGTATTCTTCCTTCCAGGCTTTCAAGCCACGGTGGTTGCCGCCCTTGGTTTCAATCAGTTCACCGGTGTGCGGATTCTGATAAACCTTGACCACGCGAGCGCGGCGGGTTTTAGGCGCTGCTGCCTGTTGCAGGCCTGATTTTGCCGGGTTCGTATCGAGAATGGCGATGATGTCGCGCAGGCTCTTGCCGTAGGTTTTCATCAGCCCCTGGAGCTTTTCTTCGAATTCGATTTCTTTCTTGAGCCCGGCATCGTTCTTCAGGGCTTCCAGCTGCTTGAGCTGTTCCTGAAGGGCCTTTTCAGCTGCACGAAATTCAGCGAGTCTGGACAATATCTTTACTCCAATAGTGTATTTGGCTGATACCAACCGCAAACAAAGCTATAAGCCAGGAGCCTTGTAGCGACTCGGTGATAATGGCTCACCTGCCAATCTTGCACAGGCATGAAAAATTGTAGTAGTTAATTGGCCAAGAGTAAATCCTGTCTTTTTCTTCATGTAACTACACTAGTGTTTGATTCAATGGGGGCGCCTTTTCCGGCCTCGTTGCCTGCAACCACTAGTTTAATGATGACTTAATGCGTTAATGAACTCCGCAGCGGGCATTGGCCGGCCGAACAGGTAGCCTTGCAGGAAGTTCACGCCGTGGGCGGTCAGGTAATCACTTTGTTCCGCGGTTTCCACGCCTTCGGCGACGATGGCCAGGTCAAGCTTGGCCGAGAGTTCGATGATGGTGTCGAGAATGTGCCGGGAGAGCGCGTCGACACCGATCATGGCGACAAAACTCTGGTCGATCTTGAGAAAGTCCACGTTGAATTGGCGCAGATAACCCAGGCTCGAGTGGCCGGTACCGAAGTCGTCGATCGCGATCATCACGCCAAGCTCATGCAGCTGTTCGAACAATTGGTGAGTCATGGCCGTGGGCTCGATGAGTTCCCGTTCGGTCAACTCCAACACCAGGCTGATCGAGCCTGGTGCGAAGGCCTTGATGAACTGGCGACAATCCTCGACCAGCACCAGATCCTTGCAGTGGCTGGCGGTGATGTTGATGCCAATGTGAAACGGTTCTTCGAATGACGAGGACAGAGGGCCCAGCAGCGCGGCGGTCTGTTGCATCAATGAGCGGGTCATCGGCACGATCAACCCGGAGTATTCGGCAAACGGGATGAACAGGTCCGGACGCACCAGGCCTTCCTTCGGATGGTTCCAGCGCATCAACACCTCGCAACCGGACCACTGCTTGCTGCCACCATGCACCACCGGCTGAAAGTACGGAATGAACTCCCCGGCTTCCATCGCGCGCTGCATTTCATGGCTGGGTGACATGGAGCGCTTTTGCAGAAAGTGGCCGATCGAGCCCGACACCACGCCGAAAAAGATCAGCAGACTGAACAGCGGCGGATACTCGCTTTTCATATAGCGCCACGCTTCACCCTCGTGGAAACCGGCTGCCACACTGAAAGCATAACGAGAAGAAGTCAGATCGCTTTGCGCCTCTGCAAAGGCGGGCAGGGCACCTTGATGAAACTGACCATCAGCAGACAACCAATGGGGGCCGACCTGTAACACCAGCAGGGTGTGGCGGTCGATCAAGCGCAGAATGTTACTGAGGTGATAGCCATCCAGGGTGCTCAAGGCCCCCCTTTGTCCTTCGCTGAGTCGATACACCAGCAACGCGCGGTCGGGCGTGACCGTGTTGCCCTTCATCAATAACAGCTGGCCTTGGGTGTAGTCGCCGGCATTGATCGGCTCCTGATAATCACCAAACAAGGAACTGCAATAGATAATGTTGTCCCAGATCAGGTTGGTCGAGCGCACAAAGGGACGGCGGGTGACCTGTTCGCGCAACGCCAGCTTTATATCGCTGCAACGTTGGCCTGCCAGCGGCAGCAATTCGCGTGCGGCCTGGGCGGTATTGTCTAGCATCAGTTCGAATTGGCGCACCGCTTCGTTGGCCGACAGCCGGGTGCTGTGTTGCAGTGTGCGTTCGGCCTGCATATGGAGAATGGCGAAACCCAGCAGCACCGGGAGTAAACCGCTCAAGACGGTCACGGCAATCCTGATCCCGCGTTTGCGACGGGTTTTGACGTTCAGTGGCATTTGTGGAACCTGTAGCGGTGTGAAAAAGGGCTCTCAAATGCTGGCAGGACGACAACGGGCCTCCCAAGAAGAGTGCAGATAACGGGCATGATAGATGGGCTTGAGGATTTTTGCCGATCAACGGTAGTACAGACCCATGGCCAATTGGATAAAAGCCCCCGCTGGCGGGGATTACTGCGCAACAAACCCCTTGCGCGCGCAGGGAAAAAGGGGATTTGATACAGAAGGCGGACAAAACGATTTACGCTGTGTAGAATCGGGTTACGCATATAAGAATAATCGTCTTCTGGCAGCAGAAGCCTCGCCCGCCATAGCCTTGGGTCGAAAATGCAGATATTTGGGTTTCAATTGATCTACGGTGACTTCCTCGCCCGCAGCGTGCGGGGGATCTCCTGCGCGCCACCCGCCGGTCTCAGCATTGCCAGCAACTAACGATCCGTTAATTGATAAAAATGATGAGGCGCCAACATGGCAGATTTATACGAAAACCCAATGGGCCTGATGGGCTTTGAATTCATCGAATTCGCATCGCCAACCCCCAACACCCTGGAGCCGATCTTCCAGATCATGGGCTTCACCAAGGTCGCGACCCATCGCTCCAAAGACGTGCACCTGTATCGCCAGGGCGCGATCAACCTGATCCTCAACAACGAACCCAACAGCGTTGCTTCGTACTTCGCGGCCGAACACGGCCCATCGGTGTGCGGCATGGCGTTCCGCGTCAAGGATTCGCAGAAGGCCTACAAACGTGCCCTGGAACTCGGCGCCCAGCCGATTCACATCGAGACCGGCCCGATGGAGCTGCACCTGCCGGCAATCAAAGGCATCGGCGGCGCGCCGCTGTACCTGATCGACCGTTTTGGTGAAGGCAGTTCGATCTACGACATCGACTTTGTGTTCATCGAAGGCGTCGACCGTAACCCGGTCGGGGCCGGCCTGAAGATCATCGACCACCTGACCCACAACGTGTACCGCGGGCGCATGGCCTACTGGGCCAACTTCTACGAGAAGCTGTTCAACTTCCGCGAGATCCGTTACTTCGACATCAAGGGCGAATACACCGGCCTGACCTCCAAGGCCATGACCGCACCGGATGGCATGATCCGCATCCCGTTGAACGAAGAATCGTCCAAGGGCGCCGGGCAGATCGAAGAGTTCCTAATGCAGTTCAACGGCGAGGGCATCCAGCACGTGGCCTTCCTCAGCGATGACCTGATCAAGACCTGGGATCACCTGAAAAGCATCGGCATGCGCTTCATGACCGCGCCACCGGAAACCTACTACGAGATGCTCGAAGGCCGTTTGCCGAACCATGGCGAGCCGGTCAACGAACTGCAGGCTCGCGGTATCTTGCTGGATGGTTCGTCCGAGTCCGGCGACAAGCGCCTGCTACTGCAGATCTTTTCGGAAACCCTGATGGGACCGGTGTTCTTCGAATTCATCCAGCGTAAAGGCGATGATGGTTTCGGTGAAGGCAACTTCAAGGCGCTGTTCGAATCCATCGAACGTGATCAGGTTCGTCGGGGCGTGCTCGCCACCGAGTAAGCCGATCGCGCTGAAAGAATTGTGGGAGCGAGCCTGCTCGCGAAAGCGGTGTGTCATGCAACATTGACGTTGACTGACACCACGCATTCGCGAGCAGGCTCGCTCCCACATTGTTTTGCGCGACCTTAAGGTCTGCGGTTACGGACCATGTGCTTGAACCCTTCAAACACCAACACCACCACCGCCAACCAGATCGGAATGTACGTCAGCCATTCCCCGGGCTTGATGCTTTCCCCCAGCAGCAACGCCACCCCAAGCAACAGCACCGGCTCGACATAGCTCAACAACCCGAACAGGCTGAAGGGCAACAACCGACTGGCGACGATGTAGACCACCAACGCCGAAGCGCTGATCACCCCGAGCAGCGGGATCAGCAGCGCCAGCCACGGATGCTGATCGAACACGCCGAAGCCTTGTGCGCCGCCCAGAACGAACCACAACGCCACCGGCAGCATCAACGCCATGTCCATCCACAAGCCGCCGAGGTTGTCGGTCGCCAGGCGTTTGCGCAGGATGAAGTACAGCGGATAACCGACGACAACCAGCAAGGTCGCCCAGGAAAAACCGCCGACCTGATACAGCTCGTTGAGCACGCCCAGAGAAGCGAAAAACACCGCAACCTTTTGCAGGTAGGACAGATTCTCGCCATAGGCAAACCGCCCGGTCAGCACCATCGACAGCGGCAACAGGAAATAGCCCAGGGACACGTCGAGGCTATAACCGTTGAGCGGAGCCCACATGAATAGCCAGAGTTGCAGACCAAGCAGCGTAGCGGACAGGAGCATGCCGGCGAGCAATTTCGGTTGGGCAAGCAGCCGCCGAAAGAGGCTGATCACGCGTTTCCATTCGCCGGAGACCAGCATGAATACGGTCATGCACGGCAGGGTCAACAGCATGCGCCAGCCAAAGATTTCCACGCCGCTCAGTGGGGAGAGCAGCGAGGTGAAGTAATACATGACGGCAAACAGCACCGAGGCCGTGACCGATAAAGCGATACCTTTAGACAAACTGCCCTCGCGAGGTTGGACGTGAAACGGGGCGCAGAGGATACGTGGTTTTCGAGCCGAATATTGTCCGATCGATCAACAGCTTTCCCCTGTAGGAGCGAGCTTGGTCCGGGCGGCGTTCCGACGAAGGTCGTCAACGATAACGCGGCGAGCCTGACACCCCGCGGCGTTCTTGAGTTTTTCGCGAGCGAGCTCGCTCCTACAGGGGATCTGAGTCGAAGCATAGTCGGATGATCGACACCAAACCCCTGTGGGAGCGAGCTTGCTCGCGAAAGATCTCAAGCCATACGCGGTTCGCGGCCCGACACAAAATGGCTCACATCATTGAACCCCGGTGTCGACGCATGCCCCGGCGTTACCAGCGAATCGACAAAGGCTTCATCCTCCGCCGTGATCTTCACCACCTGCGCCTTGGTGTAGGCATCCCATTGTTCTTCAGTGCGTGGGCCAACAATGGCTGACGTGACGGCACTGTTGTTCAACACCCAGGCAATCGCGAACTCGACAATCCCCACCCCACGACCCTGGGTGTACTCCTGGATCTGCTGGGCGATACGCAGGGATTCGACGCGCCACTCGGTTTCCAGAATGCGTTTATCTGCACGTCCGGCACGGCTGTTGGCGTCGGGCTTCACGTCTGGCGCGTACTTGCCGCTGAGCACCCCACGCGCCAACGGGCTATAAGGCACCACACCCAGCCCATAGGTGTGCGCGGCAGTGATCTGCTTGGTTTCGGCCTGGCGATTGACGATGTTGTACAGTGGCTGGCTGATCACCGGCCGGTCGACGCCCAGTTTATCGGCCACCCGAATCACCTCGGCGATGCGCCAGCCGCGGTAGTTCGACAAACCCCAGTAACGGATCTTGCCCAGGCGAATCAGGTCGCCGATGGCCGACACCGTGACCTCCAGCGGCGTGTTGTGGTCTTCGCGATGCAGGTAATAGATATCCAGATAGTCGGTTCCCAGGCGCGTCAGGCTGGCGTCGATACCGTTGAACAGATGCTTGCGGCTCAAGCCGCTGCGGTTGGGCACGCCGTCCGCCGGGCCGAACCCGACCTTGGTCGCCAGCACCCATTCCTGACGGCGACTGGCGATGGCTTCGCCGACGATTTCTTCCGAGCGGCCGTTGGTGTAGACGTCGGCGGTGTCGATGAAGTTGATGCCCTGGTCCCAGGCCTTGTCGATGATCCGCAGGGAATCTTCGGTGCTGGTCTGTTCGCCGAACATCATGGTGCCCAGGGTCAGGGTCGACACCTGCAGACCAGAATGACCCAGCGTGCGGTAGCTCATGACGAAATCCTTTTACCAGTGGGAAAGGCTCAATCAAATACCAGAACAACCGCTGGGAGCAAACGGAAAGTTCGAGCACCCAGGATCAAACTGTGGGAGGTGGGTATCTCTCTTTATTATGATTTTTTACGAAGCGAGGGTAACGTTGTTCGCTATCCCGCTTTCAAGGACCCCGCCATGTTCGAACTCGATCACGATCTGGCCCAGGACATCGTCGACCGGGCGATGGCCATCCTGCCGTACAACGTCAACGTCATGGACAGCCAGGGACTGATTCTCGGCAGCGGCGAACCGGAGCGGGTCAACACCCGCCATGAAGGCGCGCAACTGGTGTTGGCCAACGCTCGGGTGGTAGAGATCGACACCCAGACCGCGATCCACCTCAAAGGCGTACAACCGGGCATCAACCTGCCGCTGTTGCTCGATCAGCGCCTGATTGGCGTGCTCGGCATCACCGGCGAACCGGAGCAATTGCGCACCTACGCCGAACTGGTGCGCATGACCGCCGAGATGCTGGTCGCCCAACGCAATCAACAGGCCGAGCAGCAATGGCGACGCCAGCGTTGCGATGATCTGCTGGCGTTGCTGCTCAGCGATGCCGGGGATTCGCCGCGGCTGATCGATGAAGCGCAACAACTGGGGCTCAAGCCGCAGATGAGTCGTGTGCCGTGTCTGTTTGAGCTGGGCATGGAACAGGCGCCGGGGCAAACCGTCGAAGCGCTCAGTGCCTGGCTGACCTCGCGCTACCCGGACAGTTGGTGCATGAGTTCCGCCAAGTCTTCATTGCTGTGGTGCCGACCGGCGAGCCAGGCGATCGAGCATGATCGACTGCTGGAAAAACTCGACGGCCTGGGCTGGAACATCCTGCGTATCGCCGTGGGTGGGCAGGCCGAAGGACTATCCGGATTACGCCGCGGCTATCGCCGGGTCGCAGACTTGCTGGCCTACGGGCGCGACGTCTTGCCCCGTTCCCGATTGCTGACCCTGACCCGATATCGGTTGCCCGTCATGCTCTGGCGTCATCGCGACGATGATGCCCTGGACGAGTTGCTCGCACCATTGCGCAACGTCATCGCCAAGGACGGCAACGGCCAGCTGCTGGCGACCTTGCGCAGCTGGTGCGAACACGACGGCCAGAGCCAGGCCTGCGCCGACGTATTGGGCATCCATCGCAACAGCCTGCGTTACCGCATGGAACGCATCGCCGAACTCAGCGGCGTCGACCCCTTGCGCCTGGACGGCATGCTGGCGTTGTACCTCGGCGTCCAGCTACTGCCCGACACCGACGCAAAACCGTAAACGACACAGCCCCTGTGGGAGTGGCGGCGGTTTTGTGAAAATGAACAATAATCCCCAGTACCGCTTGTGCAGCGGACCGGCGTTATTGTTCCTGCCAACTGGCAGCATGAGGGCATTGCAACCGGAGAACTCCCATGAAAATCGTCATCGCCCCCGATTCGTTCAAGGACAGCCTGAGTGCCCAGGGTGTGGCCGATGCCATTGCCCTCGGCCTGGCAGATGTCTGGCCCGATGCACAGCTGGTCAAATGCCCGATGGCCGACGGCGGGGAGGGCACGATTGAGTCGGTCCTGGCAGCGTGCAATGGAGAACTGCGCCATGCTGATGTTCGCGGGCCGCTGGGCGCAACGGTCAAGGCCGCCTGGGGTTGGCTGCCCCACAGCCACACCGCAATCATCGAAATGGCCGAAGCCAGTGGTCTGCAGTTGGTACCGCTCGAGCAGCGCGATGCGTGCATCAGCAGCACCTTCGGCACCGGTGAACTGATCCGCGCGGCCCTGGATGCCGGAGCGCAGCGAGTGATCCTGGCGATTGGCGGCAGCGCCACCAATGACGGCGGCGCGGGGGCGATGCAAGCCTTGGGCGTGAGGTTGCTCGACGCACAAGACCAGGAATTGGCACCCGGCGGTCTGGCGCTGCAACAACTGGCCCGCATCGACCTGATCGACATCGATCCACGCCTGGCCAGCGTGCGCTTCGACATAGCCGCCGACGTCAACAACCCACTCTGCGGCCCCCACGGTGCCTCCGCGATTTTCGGCCCGCAAAAAGGCGCCTCGCCCGAACAGGTCCAACAACTGGATAACGCCCTCGAACACTTTGCCGGGCTCTGCGCACAAACCCTGAACAACGATGTGAGCGATGAACCGGGCAGCGGTGCGGCAGGCGGCCTGGGGTTCGCCGCCAAGGCATTTCTCCATGCGCAATTCCAGGCCGGGGTGGAAGTGGTCGCCGAACTGGTCGGTCTGGCCAAAGCGGTCAAAAACGCCGATCTGGTGATCACCGGCGAAGGTCGTTTCGATGCGCAGACCCTGCGCGGTAAAACCCCGTTCGGCGTCGCGCGGATCGCCAAACAGCACGGTGTGCCGGTAATTGTCATCGCTGGCACCTTGGGCGATGGTTACCAACAGATGTACGGGCATGGCGTTGATGCCGCGTTTGCCTTGCCGTCGGGGCCGATGAGCCTTGCGCAGGCGTGCGCCGATGCGCCTGGTCTGCTACGTGACCGGGCAGGGGACATTGCCCGGGTCTGGCGCACGGTCAATCGCAAGGTTTAGCCGGCAAATACCCTCCATTTGAAATCGATCTGTGGCGAGGGGGCTTGCCCCTGTACGGCGCTGCAATTGTCCTGGATTGCAGGGCGTTGACGTCGCCGCTGTCCCTTTTCACCCGCTGATGAACCACCTGTATAAAAATCCACCTGTCAACTCTGACAGTTTCGCTTTTTTTTCCTCTAGCGCTTAATCCGTCCAGGGTCGAACCGGCCTGCTGCGCGACGGATTCGTTTGGCTTACCGCTAGCGCCAAAGCTGGTGATTGACCGAGCGGCTGTAGCGCTGACTATGGCCGAAGTGACGTTTCAGATACCCCATCAACGCCAGGCCATCGGGAAAGCGTCCATAGGGCATTGAATAATCACTGATCAGCAGATCGCAGGGGGTGCACTGCAAATGATGAATCAACTCATCGGCGTCCTGCGCTCGAGCAACAACCGAGAACGTGTTGCCGAGGGCCGTTTCGGCTCCCATCAACACCACGGGGTGGTCGTCGGCGAGGATAATGCGAAGCGCTTTGTTCGGATGATGCCTGTGCGATACCGTCGTATCGTCACAGGCTTTTTCGCGAGAGGGGTTAAACCGTGTGGTCTGTTCCAGATTCATTAAAATTCTCTACAGGGTCAATGAAACGCTGACCGCTGTAGAGGGGCCGGTTCAAGGCGTTTGAATCAAGCCTTGTTCCAGCGCCATGACCATGGCGATCCAGCGCGATCTCACGCCGAATTTTCGGCGGATGTTACAAAAGTGGTAATTCACTCCGGCCTCGGTGCAGTCGACGATCTGGGCGATTTCCCAGGACGACTTTCCAATGGCGCTCCATTGCAAGACTTCCTTTTCCCTGGCCGTGAGCTTTATGGCCTTGGGTTGTTTGCACTCCTGTGGCTGGAAACTGACTTGGGCAGGTGATGACCGGACTGAGGTGGTAGTGGAGCGGTACATAATTGAATCTCCCATTCATCATCATTGACGGCGTGGGCGCGGCAGAAACTTCCTACTTCATGGAGGCATGGTTCGCGCGGCCGTCCTTCAGACCCCTTGGCTAGGGCTGTAGGCACGGTCTCCTTATAGCGCGATTAATTCGCCTTGGAACCTGTCACAAATAACAGGTAGGGGACTTTAATCAGGTCAGGGGGAAAACGCTGTCAGCTAATGCGAACCCCACCTGTAGGAGTATTCGTTTCATTCTTTGGAAGCACATTTTTTGGGTAAGCGACTGATTTGAAATAATATAATTCAAGAGGGCAAGCAAGAAATCACTCGCCCATGGCAGACTCTCAGCGTGAATCACCACGGGTTTGAAATATCTCGTCAACCGATAAACGGAGTGGCTCCATGCGTCGCTTGAAATGTCATGGTGGCGCGTTTGGTGATTTGAGATAGGGTTGAGTCAGGAACCTGCGCGATTGGAGAACTACATGCGCTATTCAGGCTTGACCCAACGCATCGCCGGTGAAGGCGCCGCGGCCTGGCAAATTCATTACCGCGCGCTGGAATTGCGCGAACAGGGCGTCGACGTATTGCTGTTGTCGGTCGGCGATCCGGACTTCGATACACCCCGACCCATCGTCCAGGCCGCTATCGATAGCCTGTTGGCCGGCGACACCCATTATTCGGAAGCGCGCGGCAGTCGGGGATTGCGCACCAGCATCGCCCGCCGTCATCGACAGCAAAGTGGTCAAGCGGTGGAGGCCGATCATGTGATCGTGTTGCCGGGCGCACAGTGCGCGGTGTATTCGGTGGCGCAATGCCTGCTCGATCCGGGCGATGAAGTGCTGGTCGCCGAGCCGATGTACGTCACCTATGAAGGCGTGTTCGGTGCCATCGGGGCGAAAGTGGTGCCGGTGGCGGTGCGTCCGGAGAATGGCTTTCGGGTCGACCCGGCGGATGTCGCGGCCCGTATCACGGCCAAGACCCGGGCGATTGTGCTCAACAGTCCGAACAATCCTTCCGGGGCCAGTTTGTCGCTGGAGATCTGGCAGCAACTGGCCGCACTCTGTGTTCGCCATGATCTGTGGTTGATCAGCGACGAAGTCTACAGCGATCTGCTGTACGAGGGCGAACACATCAGCCCGGCCAGCCTGCCGGGCATGGCCGAGCGCACGGCGACGATCAACAGCCTGTCCAAATCCCACGCCATGAGCGGGTGGCGGGTGGGCTGGGTGATCGGGCCGAAACCCTTGGCTGATCATCTGGAGCACCTGTCGCTGTGCATGCTGTTCGGTATTCCGGATTTCATTCAGAACGCGGCGCAATTGGCCCTGGATAAAGACTTGCCTGAGGTGGCGTTGATGCGCGAGGAATATCGCCAGCGTCGCGACCTGGTGTGTGCGAGCCTGAGCGACTGCCCGGGCCTGCGGCCTATTCGTCCCGATGGCGGGATGTTCGTGATGGTCGATGTGCGCCAGACCGGGTTGTGCGCCCAGCGCTTCGCCGAGCGGCTGCTGGAAGGTTATGGCGTGTCGGTGCTGGCCGGGGAGGCGTTCGGGCCGAGTGCGGCGGGGCATATCCGGCTGGGACTGGTGGTGGATCGGTTGAAGCTGGCAGATGCTTGCCGACGGATTGCGTTGTGTGCGGCGAACCTTTTGGAAGCGCGACGGGCCTGAAGGATGTGTGTTGTTTGTACCGACCCCTTCGCGAGCAGGCTCGCTCCCACATTTGATCTGCGGCGTACACAATATCTGTACCCAATGCAGATCCCCTGTAGGAGCGGGCTTGCCCGCGAAGGCTATCTCATAAACGCCAGATCCATCAGCCCTTCCACGCCTGAACATTCACCAGATTCTTCGGCCGCTCACCCGCCAACGCCGCCAGCAGATTCTCCACCGCACAACGGGCCATCGCCTCCCGGGTCTCATGGGTCGCCGAGCCAATATGCGGCGTCGCCACCACATTGTTCAACTGCAACAACGGCGAGCCAAGATCCAGCGGCTCACGCTCGAACACATCCAGCCCGGCCGCGCGGATCTGACCCGTGCGCAGTGCCTCGACCATGGCCGCTTCATCCACCACCTTACCCCGGGAAATGTTGATGAAAATCGTCTCCGGCTCCATCAGCGCAAACTCTTCTGCGCCAATCAGCCCCTCGGTTTCCGCCGTCAGCGGCAACGTCAGACAGACGAAATCAGCCTGCTGCAACAGCTCCGGCAAGCTGCGGTATTGCGCATCGAAGCGCTGTTCCACCGCCGGTTTCGGCGAGTGGCTGTGATAGATGATCGGCATGCCAAAACCGAAATGCCCACGCTGGGCCAAGGCCTCGCCGATCCGCCCCATGCCAATGATGCCCAGGGTTTTGCCATGCACGTCGGTGCCGAATTGCGCAGGGCCGACATTTCGCGTCCACTCGCCGGCACGAACCACGTTGGCCAGTTCCACTACACGCCGGGCAGTCGCCAGGATCAGCGCGAAACCGGTGTCGGCAGTGGTTTCGGTGAGCACATCCGGCGTGTTGCTGAGCAGGATTCGCCTTTCGGTCAAATAGTCGATGTCGTAGTTGTCGACACCCACCGAGACACTGGCGATGGCTTGCAGATCAGGCGCGCGGTCGAGCAATTCGGCATCCAGCTTCAGACTGGCGCCGAGCAATCCGTGAGCCCGGGGCAGGGCATCGCGCAGTTTGATGAGGCCTTCGGCGTCGAGGCTTTCGATCAGGGTCACTTCAGCCTGCTCGCGCAGGCGCGCCATCAGCAGCGGTGACAGTTTCTTGTATAGAACAACCTGCTTTTTCATCGTGGTCATCTCACTATCAATTCAAGAATGGGCCGCGGTACGGCGTGTCAGCGCGACCGTCGGCCGCTCCCGGTCACTGGCGCCGGGTTTGAGAAAAATCGTCAGCACCACCGACAACATCAGCGCGCCGCTCATCAACAGATAGGACGCACCGGGCGAACCGGTGGAGCTGTTCAGGTAGCCGACCAGATAGGAGCCGCCAAACGAACCGAGCGCACCCATGCTGTTGATCAACGCCATGGCGCCACCGGCGACGTTGGCTGGAAGGATTTCCGGCACGATGGCAAAAAACGGCCCGTAAGGCGCATACATGCACGCGCCGGCGATCACCAGCAGGGTGTAGGACCACCAGAAATGTTCGGCACCCAGGGCATAGGAGCCGTAGAACGCAATCGAGGCGATGAGCAGCGGCGGCCAGACGAAGCGTTTGCGTTTTTGCAGTTTGTCCGAGCCCCAGGAAACCAGCAGCATGCCGATCACGGCAGCCAGGTACGGCAGCGCCGACAGCCAGCCGGCTTCGATCATGTCCATTTGCGCACCGGCCTTGAGGATCGACGGCAGCCACAGCACGAAGCCGTAGACGCCGATACTCCAGCAGAAAAACTGCAAAGCCAGGATGATGACTTTCGGCGAGCGGAAGGCTTCGGCGTAGTTCTTCACCGCTTTGATCCCCACCTGTTCGGCTGCCAGGGCGCTCTCCAGATCCTGCTTCTCCTGGTCGCTGAGCCACTTGGCCTGGGCCGGACGATCATCGGCCAGACGCCACCAGATAAACGCCCAGAATACCGCCGGCAACCCTTCGATGATGAACATCCAGCGCCAGCTGTAATGCTGCACCAGATAGCCCGACACCACCGACATCCAGAGCATGGTCACCGGGTTGCCGAGGATCAGGAAGGTATTGGCCCGCGAGCGTTCGGCACGGGTGAACCAGTGGCACAGGTACACCAGCATCGCCGGCATCACCGCGGCTTCGACCACGCCGAGCATGAAGCGGATGACGATCAGCCAGTAGGCGTTGGAGACGATCCCGGTCAAGGTCGCCAGGCCACCCCAGAGGATCAGGCTGACGAAGATCAGTTTTTTCACGCTGTGCTTCTGCGCGTAGATCGCCCCGGGCACCTGGAAGAAAAAGTAGCCGAGGAAGAACAGCGCGCCGAGCATCGATGACAGGCCCGGTGTGATCATCAGGTCCGCGGCCATGCCGGAGGCGGCGGCGAATCCGTAGTTGGCGCGATCGAGGTACGCCAGGCTGTAGGTGATGAACACGATGGGCATGATGTACCACCAGCGGCGGGCGGCGAGGGTTGCGGTTTTCATGGTGGTGCTCCTGAGCTTGTTGTTTTTGTCGCAGCAGGTAACGGTTTAAAAATCTTCAGTGACTGGGCGGGCCTCTTCGCGAGCAAGCCCGCTCCCACATGGTTTGCATGAACGCTGCAGATCCCCAGTGGGAGCGAGCCTGCTCGCGAAGGCGGCCTCAAGTTCGGCAGACATTTCGGATCGTGTCGGCAACCCCTCCATATCCCCCCGACTCTGCACCGCCCGGCTGCCAATCCAGTTGGCGCGTTTCACGGCGTCGGCAAAGCTGTGGTTTTCCAGGAGGGCGCTGATCATGCCGACGGCAAATCCGTCGCCGGCACCGACGGTGTCGACCACGGTTTCCACTGGCACGCCCGCGACAAATCCCTGATCCAGATGAGTGCGGTAATACGCCCCATGTGGTCCGAGCTTGATGGCCACGGCTTCGGCACCCTGGTCGAGATAAAACGCCGCGATGTCGGCGGGGTCTTCGAAACCGGTCAGCAAGCGACCTTCGCTCAAGCCCGGCAGCACCCAATGGGCGAGGGCGGCGAGGCGATTGATTTCGCTGACCATCAGTTTTTCGCTGGCCCACAGACTCGGGCGCAAGTTGGGATCGAAGGACACGCTGCGCCCGGCCTCGCGCATGCGGGTCATCAATTCGAAGGACATTTCCCGAGCGCTGGCAGACAACGCCGGGGGAATACCGGTGGCGTGCAGGTGCCGGGCCTTGAGCAAGTCAGGCACGATCGACTGTGGCGACAGGTGACTCGCCGCCGAACCGCGCCGGAAATACTCGACCACGGGATCGCCGCCATCGTCGATGCGGGACTTGAGCTGAAAACCGGTCGGGTGTGCGGTATCGATGGCGACGTTGCTGCAGTCCAGGCCTTCTTTTTCCAGGGTATCGATGACGAACCGCCCCAGAGAATCTGCACCGACCCGGCTCAGCCACGCCACCTTGAACCCCAGTCGCGACAGGCCGATGGCGACGTTGCTGTCAGCGCCGGCAATCCGTTTGTGGAAATGATCGACGTCGGCCAGCTCGCCGTTCTGCTCGGCAACGAACATCGCCATGGTTTCGCCGAACGAGAGAATATCGAACTCAGACATGTGCGCGCTCCAGCTGTGGTTGACCGAGGCGGGCGAGGGTGGCGACGTGTTCGGTGGTGAGTTGCAGCAGATCGTCGCCTTGCAGGGGATATTCCGCTGCCCGCATCACGCCTTGGTTCATGTGCCGCAGCAGTTGTTCCCACAGCTGCAAGTCGCTGGCGGTGGGTGGGATGGCGACCAGTTTGCCGTCGGCCCGGCGCGATACCGCTTTGCAGTGCACATAGCCGACGTGACGGCCGAGCAGCCGCGCGGCATTGGCGGCTGGCTGGTCCTGCCAGTGCCAGTTGCCGATGTCGAAGGTCATCTTGATCGGCAGGTGGTGCTGCTCGACGGCAGCGAAAAAGCGCTGGAAGGGTTCGATACGCCCGCCGTGCAAGGTCTGATCGTTTTCCACCAGCAGCTGCACGGCGCTCTTGCCCAGCACTTGAGCCAGGGTCTGGAGGTCGCTGTTGTCAGTGAAATAGCCCAGTGAAACCTTCAGCCATTTTGCACCGAATGCCTGGGCGCGTTGCAGGGTTGTGATCAGCTCGGGATTGGGCTTCGACTGGCCGGCGAGCCACAGTTCCATGGGTGAGGAATACACGCTTTCGAGTCCTTGGGCACGGGTGGCATCGGCCAATTGCGCGGGGTCTTCGATGGTCAGCAGCTCTTCGCGCCATTCGATGCGTGTGGCGCCGGCGGCGGCCAGGATGTCGATGAAGCTGCCCTGGCCGCGTTGGCGGACCAGGTCGGCGCCGTAGCTGGACAGGCTGATGGAGACGGGTGATTTATTCATTGTTATAGACCTCTGAAACCGGTTTCATTTTTGTTCAAAAAAAATGGATGATGCTTTGTGGTGACTTGACTGGCCCCTTCGCGAGCGAGCTCGCTCCCACAATGAACTTTGGTGGGCATCAAATTTATGTGCGACACAATCAACTGTGGGAGCGAGCCTGCTCGCGAAGGGGCCAGTCCAGTCACCGGGAACTTCCAAGGGTCGACCCCCTTGCAATTAGCCGCGCCGAAAAATCCAGTGTCCGCACCGGCCCGTCATCCCCACGCAAACGCTTGAGCAAACACTCGAACGCACTCGCACCGATCTCGGCCGTCGGCTGGGCAAGGGCGGTGATCCCACTGCCCACCAGCGGATACCAATCCAGGTCATCAAGGGCGATCAGGCCAACATCCTCGAACAGCTTGCACTGCAATTCGCGCAATGCATGAGTGCTGGCCAGCGCCGCAATACCATTGGCACAGAACAGTGCTTTCGGGCCTGGGCCAGGGAAGTCGAGGAAAGATTTGAGCTGCGCAGCCAGTTCGCTGCCCGTTTCGATGAGGGTGCCGCGAAGCGCCGGTCGTTGGGCGATCTGCGCCTTGAAACTGGCGACCCGCTCGATCCGCGAACTGGTGCCGTCATAGGGTTCGGTGACCAGCAACACATCGCGATAGCCACGCTCTTCAAGATGGGCGAGGGCCATTTCGACCGCCGCCGGGTTGTCCAGCCCGACCAGATCGCTCTCGAGCTGCGCGACTTTGCGATCCACCAGCACCAGCGGCATTTCCCGATGCAGTTCAAGCAATTCATCGCGGTGGTGGCCGAGGGTGTTCACGATCAGGCCTTCGATGTTGTAGGAGCGCAGCAGGGCCAGGTGTTGGCGTTCCTGCTCGTCATCGCGGTCGGTGTTGCACACCACCAGGCTGTAGCCGTGCTGACGGCAGGCGGTTTCCACCCCGTGCATCACGGCAATCGAATAAGGGTTGCGGATATCGGCCACCAGCATGCCAATCAGGCGGGTGCGCCCGCGTTTGAGGCCGCGGGCCATCTGGTTCGGGCGGTAACCCAGTTCGGCAATCGCCTGCTCGATGCGCAAGGCAATCGCGTCGGACAGCAGGGCACGGTCTTCGCCGATGAACCGCGAGACGCTGGCCTTGGAGACCTTGGCGTGTTCGGCCACGTCGAGCATGGTCACGCGGCTGCGCTGGGCGGCGGAGAAATCGTTCACGGTCTGAAACCTTCTTATTGGATTTATAAGGTTTTGTGCAAAAACACTGAAACCGGTTTCAGAAGACACCAGAAACGAATCCGCCGTCAAGTGCCTGATTCAATCAGGACTGATAAATGCCGACGGGTGGCGCTCAGGCCCACACACTCAACCAGGCCGATCCCAGCAGCAAAACGGCCATGCAGCGGTTGAAACGTTGCATGGCCCGGGGCGAGCGCAACCAGCGCGTCGATCCCGCACCGAGCAATGCCCAGACGCCCAGGCAGGGCAGGGAAATCAGGAAAAACGCCAGGGACAAATACAGCACATGGCTCAGGCGCTGCTCGCCGTTGCCGGCGAACACACTGACCACGGCCAGCGCCATCATCCAGGTTTTCGGGTTGATCAATTGCAAGCTGGCGGCGCCCAGCAATCCGAGCCGGGCGTCCCTTTCATGGGTGTCGAGATCTGCCGCCGGGGCGCTGAAAATCTGCCACGCCAGGTAACTCAACCAGATCACGCCTGCCCACTGCATCGTGGTTTGTACGACGGGCAGCGCGGTCAGTGACGAACCGGCCCCGGTGCCCACCAGCAGCACAATGGTTGCGGCGCTCGCACAGGCGCCGAAGATGATCGGCACGGCAGCCGCCAACCCGTAACGGGCGCTGTTGCTCAACACCAGAATGTTGGTCGGGCCGGGGGTGATCGACGCCACGAAAGCAAATAACAGGAAGGGCAAAAACGTCGGGAAAGACGACAACATCGCAGGCAACTCCGGTGAAGATCATTGAACTCGATCTTCACAATTGCGGGTTCACCTGTCTGGAAGATTTGAGCAGCGCTTGCGATACAGCGCGGGCGTCAGGCCGTAGGTGCGCACGAACCAGCGGCCCAGATGGCTCTGATCGGCAAACCCCAGTTCCATGGCCACCGCCGCCGGTTGCTCGCCACGGGCCAACATCCGACGGGCCGTGGCCAGGCGCAATTGCACCAGATAGGCGTGGGGTGCCAGGCCGTATGCGGCCTTGAAGGCGCGGGTCAGGCGGAAGCGATCGACGCCTGTTGCGGTGGCCAGTTGGTCGAGACCGATGTCGTATCGAGCGTTGGCGTGCAGATACTCCCGAGCCTTCTGCGCCACCAGCGGCAGGCGCGGATCTTCCCCATAGCGAGCGCGCCAGTGCAGATGGCTGGTGAGGCGTTCGAGCAAGCCATCGAGTGCGGTCTGGCGAACGATCTTCAGCTCACTCTGGTGCAGGGTTTGAAACGCCAGGCTGGTGGCCTGGGCCAGACGCACGTCGGTGGTCAGCGTGTTGGCGAAACTCAACTGACAACTGTCGGGGGCATTGTCGAACATGGCGCTGAGTTCACGCCTCAACCAGTGCGGGTCGAGGTACAGCATGCGGTAGGTGAAACCGTCTTCGGTCGGTGCTTCGCCGTCGTGAATGTCGCCCGGTTCAAGCAGAAACACCTTGCCCGGCGTGCTCTGATGCTTCGCCCGCCGGCAGCTGAATTGCTGGACCCCTTGCTCGGTGACGCCCACCAGATAGCTGTCGTGCCAGTGCGGGTCATAGGCGTGACCTTGGAAATGCGCGCGCAGCGTTTCGATGCCGGTGTCGGCGTCTCGGGCCAGGTCGATCCAGTTGTGAGTGGTCATGCTGCACCTGTGAGACGGATTGCCGACTATTCAACCCCTGCGCCGACGTTGTGACTAGAACGTTTGTGCACGGCTCAATTAAACAGACCTGCTGCGATATTGATCGAGAACCCGAGAATGGCCGTATTGAACAGAAAGCCGATCAGCGACTGCGCCAGGACGATCTTGCGCAAATCCCGCGTGGCCACCCCGACATCGGAGGTCTGCACCGCCACGCCGATGGTGAACGAGAAGTACAGGAAGTCCCAGTAATTGGGCGTCGTCAGGCCTTCGGCGAAACGCAGTGCCGGGTCCTTCCCATCCCAGGTGTAGAACAGACGGGCGTAGTGCACGCTGAAAATCACCCCGATCAGCAGCCAGGAGCCGATCACGGTCAAGGCGGTAAAACTGTAGTGCAGCAGCTTGCGGGTCGTTTCCAGGTCCCGGCTGCCGGCCAGTTCGAAGGCGATGGTCGCCAGGCTCGCGATCGCAGCGATACACACCACCAACAGCACCAACCCGGCGTTTTCGTCTTCGACCTCGGCAATGCGCTTCACGTCCGGGGCTTTGGCGCGCACAACCAGCCAGAACATCAGGACCAGATATGTCCAGACCCCGGCATTCCAGCCGAAGAGGATTTTGCTGATGATCGAATCGGCGGGAGTCAGAATGCCCACCGCGATACCGAGCGTGGCGGCGGCGGACAGGCGCGGATGGGTGCGGGCGAGGAAGGGCATGGAGGCTCGATGGATTGGGGCTTTGCAATCACCTTAGCCCAGCGGGGTCGGTTGTGACCACAACCTTCAGGCCTGCACAAATCCCTGTAGGAGCCGGCTTGCCGGCGAAGGGGCCCTTGGGAATTGCATCGTTCTTGGGGGCGCCTTCGCTGGCAAGCCAGCTCCTACAGGGGGATGTGTGGTTGGCTAGATATCTTTATGGCGCTTGCGCACCAGCCTCATCACCACCACAAAAAACACCGGTACGAACAGCACCGCCAGGGTCGCGGTGATCATCCCGCCAATCACCCCGGTGCCGATGGCTTGCTGGCTCGCCGAGCTGGCCCCGGTGGCAATCGCCAGCGGTACCACGCCGAGAATGAAGGCCAGGGACGTCATGACGATCGGCCGCAGTCGCAGGCGTGCGGCTTGCAGGGTGGCGTCGATTAGGTCGTGGCCTTCGTCGACCAGGCTCTTGGCAAACTCGATGATCAGGATCGCGTTCTTCGCCGACAGGCCGATGATGGTGATCAGCCCGACCTTGAAGAACACATCGTTGGGCATCCCGCGTAAGGTCACGGCCAGTACCGCGCCGAGTACGCCAAGCGGCACCACCAGCAGCACCGAGGTCGGGATCGACCAGCTTTCATACAGCGCCGCCAGGCACAGGAACACGATCAGCAGCGACAGCCCGAGCAGGATCGGTGCCTGGCTGCCGGACAGGCGTTCCTGCAGCGACAGCCCGGTCCATTCCTGGCCCAGTCCCGCCGGGCCAAGCGCCACCAGCCGCTCGATTTCCGCCATGGCTTCACCCGTGCTGTAGCCCGGTTTCGGTTCGCCGGAAATACTGATCGCCGGGTAGCCGTTGTAACGGGTCAACTGCGCCGGGCCCTGGGTCCATCTGGCCTGGACGAAGGCCGACAGCGGCACCATTTTCCCGCTGTCGTTGCGCACGTGGATCCTCAACAGATCGGCTACCTGACTGCGCTGGTCGCCTTCGGCCTGGACCACCACCCGCTGCATCCGCCCCTGGTTGGGGAAGTCGTTTATGTAGGCTGAACCGACGGCGGTGGACAGCACGCTGCCGATGTCGGCAAAGGACACTCCCAGTGCGTTGGCCTGTTTGCGATCGACTTCCAGTTGCACCTGCGGCGCTTCGGCCAGGGCGCTTTCGCGGACGTTCATCAGGATCGGACTTTTCCCGGCGGCTTCGAGCAACTCGGTGCGCGCCTGCATCAGCGTGGCATGGCCAAGGCCTCCACGATCCTGCAGGCGGAACTCAAAACCACTGGAGGTGCCGAGGCCGTCCACGGGCGGCGGCAGCACGGCGAAGGCCACGGCGTCTTTAATCTGGCTCAGGGCGATATTGGCGCGGTCGGCAATCGAACTGGCCGAGTCGTCGCTGCCGCGATCGGACCAATCCTTGAGCGTGGTGAACGCCAGGGCCGCGTTCTGGCCGCTGCCGGAAAAGCTGAAGCCGAGAATCACCGTGCTGTCGCCAACCCCGGGTTCAGTGGCGTTGTGCGCTTCGATTTGTTCAACCACCTGCACCGTGCGGTTCTTGCTCGCACCTGGCGGCAGTTGCACGTCGGTGATGGTGTAACCCTGGTCTTCAACGGGCAGGAACGAAGAGGGCAGGCGGCTGAAACACAGCCCCAGGCCGATCAGCAGCACGCCGTAGATCAACAGGTAGCGACCTGTGCGTTTCAGTGCATAGGCGACCCAGCCCTGATACCGCACGGTCAGTTGTTCGAAGCGGCGGTTGAACCAGCCGAAGAACCCGCGTTTTTCATGATGCTCGCCCTTGGCGATCGGCTTGAGCAAGGTCGCGCAGAGCGCCGGGGTCAAGGTCAGGGCGAGAAAGGCCGAGAACAGAATCGAAGTGGCCATCGACAAGGAGAACTGCCGGTAGATCACCCCGACCGAGCCCTGCATGAATGCCATCGGAATGAATACCGCCACCAGCACCAGGGTGATGCCGATGATCGCCCCGGTGATCTGCTGCATCGCCTTGCGCGTCGCCTCCTTGGGCGACAGACCCTCGGTGGCCATGATCCGCTCGACGTTCTCCACCACCACAATCGCGTCATCCACCAGGATGCCGATGGCCAGGACCATGCCGAACATGGTCAGCACGTTGATCGAGAAACCCAGGGCCAACATGGTGGCAAAGGTGCCCATCAGCGCCACCGGCACCACCAGGGTCGGAATCAGCGTGTAGCGGATGTTTTGCAGGAACAGGAACATCACTGCGAACACCAGCACCATCGCCTCGATCAGGGTGTAAACCACTTTGGTGATCGAGACTTTGACGAAGGGCGAAGTGTCGTACGGGATCTTGTACTCGACGTTGGCCGGGAAGTAGCGCGCCAGTTCATCCATCTTTGCCCGCACAAGGGTAGCAGTGCTCAGGGCATTGGCGCCCGGCGACAATTGCACGCCGACGGCCGTGGACGGCTTGCCGTTCAGGCGCGTGCCGAACTGATATTCCTGGCTGCCGATCTCGACCCGCGCCACATCGCCGATGCGTACGGTGGAGCCGTCCGGGTTGGCCTTGAGCACGATGTCGGCGAACTCCTCCGGCGTCGACAGCTGCCCCTTGACCACAATGGTCGCGGTGATTTCCTGGGTGGTGCGGGTCGGCAAGTCGCCGATGCTGCCAGCCGACACCTGGGCGTTCTGCGCGACGATGGCGGCGTTGACGTCGGCGGGGGTGAGGTTGAAACCGATCAGTTTCTGCGGGTCGATCCAGATGCGCATCGCCCGTTCCGCGCCATACAGCTGCGCCTTGCCGACCCCGTCCAGGCGCTTGATCTCGTTCATCACGTTGCGCGCCAGGTAATCGCTGAGCGCCACGTCGTCGAGCTTGCCGTCGCTGGAAGTCAGGGTGATCAGCAGCAGGAAACCGGCGGAGACTTTCTCCACCTGCAAACCCTGTTGGTTCACCGCTTGCGGCAGGCGCGACTCGATGACTTTCAGGCGGTTCTGCACATCGACCTGGGCCATCTCCGGGTTGGTGCCCGGCTGGAAAGTGGCCTTGATTGTGGCGCTGCCGAGGCTGCTTTGCGACTCGAAATACAGCAGATGATCGGCGCCGTTGAGTTCTTCCTCGATCAGGCTGACCACGCTCTCATCCACGGTCTGCGCCGAAGCGCCCGGGTACACGGCATAGATTTCGATCTGCGGCGGCGCGACATCAGGGTACTGCGCCACCGGCAATTGCGGGATGGCCAGGGCACCGGCCAACAGAATAAACAGGGCGACCACCCAGGCGAACACCGGGCGGTCGATAAAGAACTGCGGCATAAAAAGCGTCCTGCTTACTGACCAGAAGCCTGGGCAAGTGGAAGAGGGGTGTCGTCGATCTGCACTTTCTCGCCGGGCCTGGCGTGTTGCAGGCCTTCGATGACGATGCGGTCGCCGGCCTTGAGGCCACCGGTGACGATCCAGCGATCGTTCTGCACCGGGCCCAGTTCCACCGGCTGCTGGCCAACCCGTTGTTCGGCATCGAGCAGCAGCACCTGGGCGATGCCGGCGCTGTCGCGCTGGATGGCCCGTTGCGGCACGCTGATACCCTGCTGGTTGACCGCTTGTTCCAGGCGCACGCGAACGAAACTGCCGGGCAACAGGTCAAGGTCCGGGTTGGGGAACTCGCTACGCAGGATGATCTGGCCGGTGCCCGGGTCGACCGTAATGTCGGTGAACAGTAACTTGCCCGGCAACGGATAGAGGCTGCCGTCGTCCTGGATCAGCGTGGCTTTGGCCTGGCCCTGACCGACCTGCTGCAACTGACCGGAACGAAACGCCCGGCGCAGGTCGTTGAGTTCACGGGTCGACTGGGTAAGGTCGGCGTGAATCGGGTTCAGCTGCTGGATCAAGGCCAGTGGCGTGGTTTCGTTCTGCCCGACCAGGGCGCCTTCGGTAACCAGCGCGCGGCCGATGCGCCCGGAAATCGGCGCGGTGACGGTGGCGTAACCCAGATTGAGTTTCGCCCGCTGCACCGCGGCCTTGTTGGCGGCGACGTCGGCGGCGGTCTGGCGCACGGCTGCCCGGGCGTTGTCGTAGTCCTGGCCGCTGATGGCATTGCCTTCGATCAACTGGGCGTAGCGCTGCTCCTGCAAGCGTGCCTGATAGGCATTGGCCTCGGCCTTGTGCAGCGCGGCTTCAGCACTGTCCAGGTCAGCCTTGAACGGCGCCGGGTCGATGCGGAACAGCACGTCGCCCTGTTTTACGTCGCTGCCTTCACGGAAGGTCCGTTGCAACACCACGCCGGCCACCCGGGCGCGGACTTCGGCGATGCGCGGCGCGGCAATGCGACCGCTGAGCTCGCTGGTGATTGACAGTGGCCGGGCCGAGAGGGTCTCGATGCGGACCGTGGCCAGTGGCGTCTGCTCTTCGGCAGTCGAGGCTTTGTCACAAGCGCTCAGTGTCAACGCCAGTGCAATCAGGCTGAGCCCGGCAAGCAGATTGTTTGACATGTAATAACCCCAATAATGACCCCCGGCATCCTACGGGGAGGCGACGAGGGTAGCGGTGAAGCTTTGTAGGTGCTGTGTGAAATTGTGTAAGGGTTTTGCGCGGGGGTGGGTGAGGGCGTATATCCTTAACCCCTTGAATTTTACCGCACCTGTAAGACCGCCTTCGCGAGCAGGCTCGCTCCCACAGTGGTTCAGTGGTGGACACGGAATTTGTGTCCGATGAGATCCCTTGTGGGAGCGAGCCTGCTCGCGAATACGCTTTACCCGGCGCCACAGCACTTTCTGGAAACACCCCCATGCCCAACATCCTCCTGGTCGAAGACGACACCGCCCTCGCCGAACTGATCGCCAGCTACCTGGAACGCAACAGCTATTCGGTCAGCGTGATCGGCCGCGGCGACCACGTGCGCGAACGGGCGCGGGTCGATCCGCCGGACCTGGTGATCCTCGACCTGATGCTGCCGGGGCTGGACGGCCTGCAAGTCTGTCGTTTGCTGCGTGCCGATTCGGCCACGCTGCCGATCCTGATGCTCACCGCCCGCGACGACAGCCACGACCAGGTGCTGGGCCTGGAAATGGGCGCCGACGACTACGTCACCAAACCCTGCGAACCGCGGGTCCTGCTGGCCCGGGTACGGACCTTGCTGCGGCGCAGCAGCCTCAGCGAGCCGCAGACCGCCAATGACCGCATCCTCATGGGCAATCTGTGCATCGACCTGTCCGAACGCACCGTGACCTGGCGTGGGCAACCGGTGGAGCTCTCCAGCGGCGAATACAACCTGTTGGTGGTGCTGGCCCGGCATGCCGGCGAAGTGCTGAGCCGCGACCAGATCCTGCAACGCCTGCGCGGCATCGAGTTCAATGGCACCGACCGCTCGGTGGACGTGGCGATTTCCAAGTTGCGGCGCAAGTTCGACGATCACGCCGGCGAGGCGCGCAAGATCAAGACCGTGTGGGGCAAGGGTTACCTGTTCAGCCGTTCCGAGTGGGAATGCTGAGCCGATGTTCAGAATCCTGTTTCGCCTGTACCTGGTGACCATCGTTTCGTTCAGCGCGGCGATCTACCTGGTGCCGGACTTGGTGATCAAGGTCTTTCACGAGCGTTTTCTGACCTACAACCTCGACTACTCCCGAGGTCTGCAGACCCTCATCGTCAAACAGTTCCATTCCGTACCCCCGGCGCACTGGCCGGCCCTGGCGGCGGAAATGGACAAGGAATTCCAGCCGCTGCACATCGTGTTGAGCGGCAACGACGACGCCGACTTCACCCTCGATGAACGGCAACGTCTGCAGCGCGGCGAGAACATCGTGCGCATTGGCGACTGGGGCTGGCGTACCCTGGCGGCGTCGCCGCTGAACGAGCGCACGGTAGTGCAATTGGTGGTGCCGCCGGACCCGACGGACGTCAGTTTGCTGTACTGGAGCATCAACGTCCTGATCGGTGCGACCATGCTCGCCTGCCTGTTGCTGTGGCTGCGCCCGCACTGGCGCGACCTGGAACGCCTCAAGGGCACGGCGGAGCGCTTCGGCAAGGGCCAGTTGAGCGAGCGCACGCAGATATCCCCCAGCTCCAACATCGGCAGCCTGGCCAACGTGTTCGACACCATGGCCGGTGACATCGAGAACCTGCTTAACCAGCAGCGCGACTTGCTCAACGCTGTCTCTCACGAATTGCGCACCCCCCTGACGCGCCTCGATTTCGGCCTGGCCCTGGCGCTGTCCGACGACTTGCCAGCCGCCAGTCGCGAGCGCCTGCAAGGCCTGGTTGCGCACATTCGTGAACTCGATGAACTGGTGTTGGAACTGCTGTCCTACAGCCGCCTGCAGAACCCGGCGCGGTTGCCGGAGCAGGTCGAAGTCTCGCTGGACGAATTCATCGACAGCATCCTTGGCAGCGTCGACGAAGAACTGGAATCCCCCAACATCGTCATCGATGTATTGCTCCACGGCCAGCTCGAACGCTTCAGCCTCGACCCGCGCCTGACCGCCCGCGCCATTCAGAACCTGCTGCGCAACGCCATGCGCTACTGCGAAAAACGTATTCAGATTGGCGTACAGGTCTGCCCCAAGGGCTGTGAGATCTGGGTTGACGATGATGGCATCGGTATTCCCGACGATGAACGTGAGCGGATTTTCGAACCCTTCTACCGCCTGGACCGGAGCCGGGATCGCGCCACGGGCGGATTTGGCCTGGGGTTGGCAATCAGCCGCCGGGCGCTGGAGGCTCAGGGCGGAACCCTGACCGTCGAAGCTTCACCTCTGGGCGGCGCGCGGTTCAGGTTGTGGTTGCCGACGCTGGCCTGATCCCTGGAAACTGATCGTCTGGCCTGATGCGTCGTTTATCAGACCGCCTTCGCGAGCAGGCTCGCTCCCACACTGGATTCGCATTTGTGTATGCCCCGATTCCCCGTAGGAGCGAGGCTTGCCCGCGAAGAAGCCGTAACATTCGACACAGAGGTCGACTTCCATTTCGCTGCCACGAGCAAACACCCGTACTGACCGGTGTCGACTCAACCACCCGATCAAGGGTTTGTCGATGGCTTGCACACAAGTGACCGACGCTATACTGTATATGCAAACAGTATCAGGGCGGCCCCCATGGAACTCATCGACAAGCTCGGCATCCTCGCCGACGCTGCCAAGTACGACGCGTCCTGCGCCAGCAGCGGGGCGCCGAAGCGCAGTTCCGAGGGCAGGAGCGGCCTGGGCTCGACCGATGGCACGGGCATCTGCCACAGCTACACACCGGATGGGCGTTGCGTCTCGTTGCTGAAGGTGCTGCTGACCAATTTCTGTCTATATGACTGTCAGTACTGTGTTAACCGCCGCTCCAGCGACGTGCCACGCGCGCGGTTCACCCCGGAAGAAGTGGTGACGCTGACCATGGACTTCTACCGGCGCAACTGCGTCAGCGGGCTGTTTCTCAGCTCCGGGATCATTCGCTCGGCGGACTACACCATGGAGCAATTGATTCGCGTGGCCAGGCTGCTGCGCGAAGACCATGAGTTTCGCGGTTACATCCACCTCAAGACCATTCCCGAAGCCGACCCTGCACTGATTGAGCAAGCGGGGCGTTATGCCGACCGATTGAGCGTCAACATCGAATTGCCCACCGATGCCAGCCTGCAAACCCTGGCCCCGGAAAAACACCTGGGCTCGATCAAGCAGGCGATGCAGACGATCTACACCGGCGAACAAACCGTGCTCAACGAACCGCGCGCGCCGAAATTTGCCCCGGCCGGGCAGAGCACACAGATGATCGTCGGTGCCGATGACACCGACGACAGCACCATTCTTCACAGCGCCCAGGCGTTGTACGGCAACTTCCGTTTGCGTCGGGTCTATTACTCGGCCTTCAGTCCGATCCCCAACAGCCCGAAGAGCGTGCCGCTGGCCGCGCCGCCGCTGATGCGCGAGCACCGCCTGTACCAGGCCGACTTCCTGTTACGCAGTTACGGCTTCACGGCGGGCGAATTGTTCCAGGGGGCGGGGCATCTGGCGCTCGACATCGACCCGAAACTGGCCTGGGCGCTGGAGAACCGAGAGGTGTTTCCGCTGGACCTGAACCGTGCCGAGGCGTCGTTGATCTCGCGCATCCCCGGGATTGGCCTGCGTACCACCGAACGGCTGGTGGAACTGCGCCTTCAGCGGCGGATTCGCTATGAAGACCTGGCCCGCATGCGCTGCGTGCTGGCCAAGGCCAAACCGTTCATCATCACCAGCGATTACCACCCGCAACAGGCGGAGGTCACCAGTGACTTGCTGTATCAGCAACTGCGCGACCGGCCGCAACCGCAGCAAATGGGCTTGTGGGGATGATCAGCCTCGATTGCCACGACCTGTTCGACACTTGGCGCCAGCAGGCGCGTTGGCTGCTCAGTCATGGGGTCGACCCCAGCCTGGTGAGTTGGGCCAATGAAGGCGTGGCAGACCTGTTCGCCAGTGACGATGAACTGCCCGAAACCCAGGGGCCATTTCAGGCGCGCGTTCCAAGAACGTTGTTGGATACCCTCGAACGCGCGGCCCGCTATCGAGGCGATCAGCGCTGGAGTCTGTTGTACGAGGTGTTGTGGCGGGTCAGTCATGGTGACCGCACCGCCATGCTTGCAGGGGATAAGCTTGGCAGTGAATTTCAGAGGAGAATCAAACAAGTACAGCACGAAGCTCATCATCTACATGCATTTGTGCGTTTCGTCGCGCTGCCGGAAAACGATGGCCCGCACTACGTCGCCTGGCACGAACCGGCCCACGACATCCTGCACAGTGCCAGTGAGCATTTTATCGGGCGCATGGGCCGGCACCGCTGGCTGATCGCGACGCCTCGGGACGGGGTCTATTACGATGGCGAGCAGTTGATCCACCAACGGCAATGCCCGGTCGAATGGCAGCAACTGGCGCAAAACGTCGAGGATCCACACGGCGACATGTGGTTGACGTATTACAGCCACATCTTCAACCCGGCGCGGCTGAACCCGAAAGTCATGCAGGGGCATTTGCCCGCACGTTTCTGGAAAAACCTACCGGAGGGTGCGCTGATTCCGGGATTGATCACCCAGGCTCGCACCGGCAAGCAACAGGACGGTCAGGCCATCGGCATCAAGGGCAGGGGTGGCAAGCGTATCGCTGCGGGAGTAACCGGGCGTGGCGAGGATCAGGACGCGTAAAAAAGCCCCCCATCGCCAAGACGATGGAGGGCATCGTGACAATGGAGGTCAGATCAAACCTTGACGATCCAGCCCGCTGGCGCTTCGACGTCGCCGGTCTGCACCCCGGTCAGCTCCTTGTAGAGCTTCTGGGTGATCGGGCCGACTTCGGTTTCGCTGTGGAACACGTGCAGCTTGTCGTTGTAGCTGATGCCACCGATCGGCGTGATCACCGCGGCAGTACCGCAGGCACCGGCTTCCTTGAAGTCGGACAGCTTGTCGATGAACACGTCGCCTTCGATCACTTCCAGGCCCAGACGCGTCTTGGCCAGCTCGATCAAGGACAGGCGGGTGATGCCCGGCAGTACCGACGGCGAGTTCGGGGTCACGAACGTATTGTCGTGGGTGATCCCGAAGAAGTTGGCAGAACCGACTTCCTCGATTTTGGTGTGGGTCATCGGGTCCAGATAAATGCAGTCGGCAAAATGCGCCTTCTTGGCCTGGGAGCCCGGCATCAGGCTGGCGGCGTAGTTGCCACCGACCTTGGCCGCACCGGTGCCTTGTGGCGCGGCGCGGTCGTAGCTGGAGATCAGGAAGTTGTGCGGGGTCAGGCCGCCCTTGAAGTAGGCGCCGACCGGGATGCAGAAGATCGAGAAGATGAACTCGGGGGCGGTACGCACGCCGATGTTGTCACCGACGCCGATCACGAACGGACGCAGGTACAGCGCGCCGCCGGTGCCGTAAGGCGGGATGAAACGCTCGTTGGCGCGGACCACGTCCTTGCAGGCTTCGACGAACTGCTCGGTGGACACCTGTGGCATCAACAGGCGTGCGCAACTGCGCTGTATGCGCGCGGCGTTCTGGTCCGGGCGGAACAGGTTGATCGAGCCGTCCTTGCAACGGTAAGCCTTCAGGCCTTCGAAGCATTGCTGGCCATAGTGAAGGGCAGTGGAGCCTTCGCTGATGTGCAGCACGTTGTCTTCGGTCAGGGTGCCTGCGTCCCACTCGCCATTACGCCAGTGCGACAAATAGCGCTTGTCTGTCTTGATGTAGTCAAAACCCAGCTTGTCCCAATTGATGCTTTCGTTACCCATGACACCCTCTATCGCTTAACAACCGCCGAAACGGTTCAAGGCTTCTGACGTTTTTCTGGATGGGGACAACAATACTTCATTCCGGGCCCATTTCGCAGCCCGGACTTTCGAATGACAGCCAGATAAATCGTGTTGGCCTCAAGAAATCGCTAGCAGGCTAGCTCCCACAAGAGAAGGCATTCCAAATGTGGGAGCTAGCCTGCTAGAGATGGGGCCATCACTGCCGCCATCCATTGTTCTGAATCACAGGTGCAGCGCATGTCCCAAAGCACGCAACGCCGCTTCCTGCACTGCTTCGCCGAGCGTCGGATGCGCATGAATCGTCCCGGCGATGTCTTCCAGCCGCGCGCCCATTTCCAGGCTCTGGCCAAACGCCGTCGACAATTCCGAAACACCCACGCCCACGGCCTGCCAACCGACAATCAAATGATTGTCACGCCGCGCCACGACGCGCACGAAGCCACTTTTCGATTCCAGGGTCATCGCCCGGCCATTGGCGGCGAACGGGAAGCTGGAAACGATGCAGTCCACACCTGCAGCCTTGGCCTCGTCCGGGGTCTTGCCGACCACCACCAGCTCCGGGTCGGTGAAACACACCGCAGCGATAGCCGTCGGGTTGAACTCGCGGGATTTACCGCTGATCAGCTCGGCCACCATCTCGCCCTGGGCCATGGCCCGGTGGGCGAGCATCGGTTCGCCACTGAGATCGCCGATGGCGTACACATTGCGCATGCTGGTCTGGCAGCGGTTGTCGATCTTGATCGCCGCGCCGTTCATCTCCAGGTTCAGCGCCTCAAGGTTCCAGCCTTGGGTGTTGGGCTTGCGCCCTACGGCCACCAGTATCTGATCGGATTCCAGGTTCAAAGTCTCACCGTTCGGATCAACAACCTGAAGTGTATTGCTATTAGAATCAAACCCTTGAACACTATGTTTCAAGTAAAGCTTCATACCGAGTTTTTTAAGTTCGTCATGCACCGGTTGGGTCAGTTCGGCGTCGTAGGCCGGCAGGATGCGATCCTGCGCCTCGACCACGCTGACGTCGGCGCCGAGCTTGCGATAGGCAATCCCCAGCTCCAGGCCGATGTAACCGCCCCCGACCACGATCAGCCGTTTCGGCACGGACGTCGGCGCCAAAGCTTCGGTGGAGGAAATGATTGGTCCGCCAACCGGCAGCATCGGCAGGTTAACGCTTTTCGAACCGGTGGCCAGCACCAGGTGCTCGCACTGAATGCGCGTGTCGCCGACTTCTACGGTTTTACCGTCGATGACTCTCGCAAATCCTTGAATAACCTGGATTTTGTTCTTTTTAAGCAGCGCCGAAACGCCCGTGGTCAGCCGATCAACGATGCCGTCCTTCCACTCGATGCTTTTGCTGATGTCCAGTGTCGGCGCCGAAACGCTGATGCCCAGGGCCGAGTGCTGGCTGTGGTGCTGAGTCTGATGGAACTGTTCCGCCACGTGGATCAACGCCTTCGACGGAATGCAGCCGATGTTCAGGCACGTACCGCCCAGGGATTCCCCTTCCACCAGAATGGTCGAAATGCCCAGCTGTCCGGCACGGATCGCCGTTACATAACCGCCAGGGCCGCCGCCGATGATCAGCAGCGTGGTATTCAAAGTCTGCATTATTACTCCACAAATGCTTAATCAACAAAAAGCGTGGCGGGTTGTTCGAGCAGCGCGCGAACGGCCTGGATGAATTGCGCCGCATCCATGCCGTCGACCACACGATGGTCGAAGGAGCTGGAGAGGTTCATCATCTTGCGGATCACGATCTGGCCTTTGACCACCATTGGCCGTTCGACGATCTTGTTCACGCCGACGATCGCCACTTCCGGCAGGTTCAACACCGGGGTGCTGACGATGCCGCCCAAAGCGCCGAGGCTGGTCAGGGTGATGCTTGAGCCGGACAGTTCATCGCGGCTGGCCTTGCCCGTACGCGCAGCAGTGGCCAGACGGGAGATTTCCGTGGCGCTGTCCCACAGGCTGCGCGTTTCGGCGTGACGCACCACCGGCACCATCAAGCCGATATCGGCTTGGGTGGCGATGCCCACATGCACCGCGCCGAGGCGGGTGATGACCTGGGCTTCGTCGTCGTAACGGGCGTTGATCTGCGGGAAGTCGCGCAGGGCGACGACCAGGGCGCGGACCAGGAACGGCAGCAAGGTCAGCTTGCCGCGGGTCGCCCCGTGTTTTTCGTTCAGGTGCGCGCGCAGTTCTTCCACGGCGGTGACGTCGATTTCTTCGACATAACTGAAGTGGGCGGCGCGTTGCGTGGCGTCCTGCATGCGTTGCGCAATTTTGCGACGCATGCCGATCACCGGGATTTGTTCTTCGTCGTTGCGCTGGGCGTAAGCGGCAGTGGCGGTCGATGTGTTCGACTGACCTTGCGCCAGATAAGCGTCCAGATCTTCGTGCAGCACGCGGCCGGCCGGGCCGGTGCCACGCACCAGACGCAACTGGATGCCGAGGTCCAGCGCATGTTTGCGCACCGCCGGGGAGGCCAGCGGGCGTTCATCGGCCTCGCGAGCAACCATTGGACCTTGCGCCACTACTGCTGGACGAGGCGCCGCAACCGGCTTGCTTTGCGCAACGGCTTCGACTTTCGGTGCCGCAACCGGCGCTTCTTTCACTGCGGGGGCAGGGGCCGCCGGCTGAGCCGACTCTTTAACGTTGCCCGCGCCTTCAACTTCAATGCTGATCAGGATGCTGCCGACCGCCATGACTTCGCCTGGCACGCCACCGAGGGCGATCACTTTGCCGTGCACCGGCGAAGGGATGTCGACCATGGCCTTGTCGGTCATCACGTCCGCCAGCACCTGGTCTTCGACGACAATGTCGCCGACCTTGACGTGCCACACCGACAATTCAACTTCTGCAATGCCTTCGCCAATGTCCGGCATTTTAATAACGTGCGTGCCCATTCAGACCTCCATGACCCGTTTCAACGCCGCGCCCACACGGGACGGACCAGGGAAATACGCCCACTCTTGCGCGTGCGGGTAAGGGGTGTCCCAACCGGTGACGCGCTCGATCGGCGCTTCCAGGTGGTGGAAGCAGTGCTCCTGGACCAGGGCGACCAGTTCGGCGCCGAAACCGCAGGTGCGAGTCGCTTCGTGAACGATCACGCAGCGGCCGGTTTTCTTCACCGACTTGACAATAGTGTCCAGATCCAGCGGCCACAGGCTGCGCAAGTCGATGACTTCGGCGTCGATGCCGGTCTCTTCGGCGGCGACTTGCGAGACGTAGACGGTGGTGCCGTAAGTCAGGATGGTCACTTCCTTGCCCGGACGGGTGATGGCAGCGACGTCCAGCGGCACCGTGTAGTAACCGTCCGGCACTTGTGCGGCCGGGTGCTTCGACCACGGGGTGACCGGGCGATCGTGGTGACCGTCGAACGGGCCGTTGTACAGGCGTTTGGGTTCGAGGAAGATCACCGGGTCATCGTTTTCGATGGAGGCGATCAGCAGGCCCTTGGCGTCGTAGGGGTTGGACGGCATGACCGTGCGCAACCCGCAGACCTGGGTGAACATCGCTTCGATGCTCTGGCTGTGGGTCTGGCCGCCATAGATGCCGCCGCCGCAAGGCATGCGCAGGGTCATCGGCGCGGTGAACTCGCCGGCCGAGCGGTAGCGCAGGCGGGCGGCTTCGGAAATGATCTGGTCCGACGCCGGGTAAACGTAGTCGGCGAACTGGATTTCGGCCACCGGGCGCAAACCGTAGGCACCCATGCCCACGGCGACGCCGACGATGCCGCTTTCGGAGATCGGCGCATCGAATACGCGGGAGGTGCCGTATTTGTTCTGCAGGCCTTCGGTGCAACGGAACACGCCGCCGAAATAGCCGACGTCCTGGCCAAATACCACGACGTTGTCGTCACGCTCTAGCATCACATCCATGGCCGAGCGCAGGGCCTGGATCATGGTCATGGTCGTGGTGGTCATGGCGGTTTCCAGCTCGATGTTATTGTTGTGATCGTTCATGTCAGATCCCCAACTCCTGACGCTGGCGCTTCAAGTGCTCCGGCATCTCTTTATAGACGTCCTCGAACATGGTCGCGGCGCTCGGAATCTGGCCACCGGCGAGGGTGCCGTACTGCTCGGCTTCTTTCTGCGCGGCGATCACTTCGGCTTCCAGTTCGGCGCTGACGGCAACGTGCTCTTCATCGGACCAGTGACCGATTTTCACCAGGTGCTGCTTGAGGCGCGCAATCGGGTCGCCCAACGGGAAGTAGCTCCAGTCGTCGGCAGGACGGTATTTGGACGGATCATCGGACGTGGAGTGCGGGCCGGCGCGGTAGGTGACCCATTCGATCATGGTCGGGCCGAGGTTGCGCCGGGCGCGTTCGGCAGCCCAGGCCGAGGCGGCGTAGACCGCGACAAAATCGTTGCCGTCGACCCGCAGCGAGGCGATGCCGCAACCGACGCCACGACCGGCAAAGGTAGTGGCTTCACCACCGGCAATCGCCTGGAACGTGGAAATCGCCCACTGGTTATTGACCACGTTGAGAATCACCGGCGCGCGGTAGACGTGGGCGAAGGTGAGGGCGGTGTGGAAGTCCGACTCTGCGGTGGCGCCGTCGCCGATCCAGGCCGAGGCGATCTTGGTGTCGCCCTTGATTGCCGAGGCCATGCCCCAGCCCACGCCTTGTATGAATTGGGTGGCGAGGTTGCCGGAAATGGTGAAGAAACCGGAGTCCTTGACCGAATACATGATCGGCAACTGACGGCCCTTGAGCGGATCGCGCTCGTTGGACAGCAGCTGGCAGATCAGGTCCACCAGTGGCACTTCCCGCGCCATCAGGATGCTTTGCTGGCGGTAGGTGGGGAAGCACATGTCGTCGATGTTCAATGCCAGGGCCTGGCCGCTACCGATGGCTTCTTCGCCGAGGCTCTGCATGTAGAACGACATTTTTTTCTGACGCTGGGCGACCACCATGCGGTTGTCATAGATCCGCGTCTTGAGCATGGCGCGCATGCCTTTGCGCAGGATCTCCACCGGCACGCCTTCAGCCCACTCGCCCAGGGCATTGCCCTGATCGTCGAGCACGCGAATCAGGCCTTTGGCCAGGTCAGCGGTTTCGGCGGGTTCGATATCGATTGGGGGTTTGCGCGCCAGGCCGGCATCGGTCAGACGCAGGTAGGAGAAGTCGGTTTTGCACCCTGGACGGCCCGAAGGTTCCGGAACGTGCAGGCGCAGCGGTTCGTACGCTTGGTTCATGGCTTCTACGCTCGATCTTGTGGATTTTTTTGTAGTGAGCTGACGGTCATTCTTCTGTCGGAGAATTCTTGTCCTACAACAATCATAGGCCGGGCCAAGGAGAATATTTCTCTGTGTTTCGTTGCACTTGAAGCCATTTAAGGATAAAAATTCTGCATAAACATAAAAACACAGGTGTTTTTGTCTCATGCGCAAACTGGACCGTACCGATATAGGCATTCTCAACCGGCTTCAGGAGAACGCGCGGATCACCAACGCCGACCTCGCACGCTCGGTCAACCTGTCGCCGACACCCTGCTTCAACCGGGTCAAGGCGATGGAAGAACTGGGGTTGATTCGCGAACAGGTCACCCTGCTGGATGCCGATCTGTTGGGGCTGCACGTGAATGTGTTCATCCACGTCAGCCTGGAGAAACAGGTGGAAGAGGCGCTGCAGCATTTCGAAGAGGCGATCTCGGATCGACCGGAAGTCATGGAGTGCTATCTGATGGCCGGCGACCCGGACTACCTGATTCGGGTGCTGGTGCCAACCATTCAGTCGCTTGAGCGCTTTATGATGGATTTCCTGACCAAGGTGCCAGGGGTGGCGAACATCCGTTCGAGCTTTGCGCTCAAGCAAGTGCGGTACAAGACTGCGCTGCCGTTGCCAGCGAATGGGTTGAGCCTGGGGGCTTAGCGTTGATCGACACAGGTCCTGCGTTTAAAGTTTGTTCAGGGGGATTTTCAGGTAGGTGATGCCGTTGTCTTCTGGCGGCGGCAAGTTCCCCGCCCGCACATTCACCTGGATCGCCGGCAACAACAGCGTGGGCATCCCCAGCCCGGCATCGCGGCGGTTGCGCATGGCGACGAAGGTGGCCTCATCGATGCCGTCATGCACATGGATGTTGCTTTTGCGTTGTTCACCCACTGTCGTCTTGCAGCGGGCATCACGACCCTCGGTGGGGTAATCGTGGCAGACGTAAAGGCTGACGCCGGCGGGGAAGGCCAGCAGTTTCTGGATCGAGGCGAACATCTGGCTGGCATTGCCGCCAGGAAAGTCGCAACGCGCGGTGCCTACGTCCGGCATGAACAGCGTGTCGCCCACCAGAATCTGCTCGCCATCGACCAGATAGGCCATGTCCGCCGGCGTATGGCCGGGGACGTGCAGGGCCGTGGCCTTGAGATTGCCGATCATGAACGATTCGTCCGGGGCGAACAGGTGATCGAACTGCGAACCTTCGACTGAAAACTCGGGCTCAAGGTTGAACAGGGACTTGAAGACATCCTGAACCTTGCCGATGGACTGGCCGATCGCAATCTTGCCACCCAGCTCCCGACGCAGGTAGGGCGCGGCGGACAGGTGATCGGCGTGGGCATGGGTTTCCAGCAGCCATTGCACCTGCAATTGATGTTCACGCACAAAGGCGATGATTTTATCCGCCTGGTTGGTCGCGGTGCGCCCGGCGGCCGGGTCATAGTCGAGCACCGGATCGACAATCGCGCATTGACCGCCGCAAGCTTCGTAAATGACGTAGCTGAAGGTGGACGAGGCGGGGTGAAGGAAGGCTTCAATCAAGGCGGGCATGGCGGCTTTTTTCATCGGGACAGGTAATGAGGGTAGTTTCATTTTCCCCGGGTTGACCAGCCCCGGATTAATTCAATTGATGAAAAAAGCTGCACGGGCTCTATCCTGTCACTCAATCGATACCGGGCGTTCCCGGCTTTTTTTCGCGGATCATGAGTGCTTTATGTTGCTGGCAGGTTTTTTTGGCGTGGTCATGGGCCTGGTCCTTGGGTTGACCGGCGCCGGTGGCGGGATTCTTGCGGTACCGGCCCTGGTACTGGGGTTGGGTCTGACCATGACCCAGGCGGCACCGGTCGCGCTGTTTGCGGTGGGCAGTGCGGCGGCGGTCGGGGCCATCGATGGTTTGCGGCATGGACTGGTGCGCTATCGCGCGGCGCTGTTGATCGCTTTGCTGGGGGCGATCTTTTCGCCGGTGGGCATTTTCTTCGCTCATCAGTTGCCGGAAAAGGTCCTGATGATCCTGTTCAGCCTGCTGATGGTCATGGTCGCCTGGCGGATGTTGCGCCGTGAGCGTCGGGACCAAGGGCCGAGCGACCATGGCCACGCCAACTGGGGCCAGAAGAACTGCATGCTGGATCAGCAGACCGGGCGTTTTTCCTGGACCGCCAAATGCACCGCAACCCTGGCGGCCCTGGGGGCGGTGACCGGGGTTGTCTCCGGACTGCTCGGGGTGGGCGGCGGTTTCCTGATCGTCCCGGCCTTCAAGCAATTGACCGACGTGCAGATGCGCGGGATCGTCGCCACCTCCCTGATGGTGATCAGCCTGATCTCGGCGATCGGGGTGATCGGCGCGTTTCACGCCGGGGTCCGGATCGACGGTTTGGGCGTGGCGTTCATCGTCGCCAGCATCCTCGGCATGCTCATTGGCCGCACGCTTTGCGCGCGCGTCCCGGCCCGGGCCTTGCAGATCGGCTTCGCCAGCATCTGCGTGGTGGTCGCCGCTTACATGCTGTTCAGGGCGGGCGCCTAGGGGGTACCGGTTCCTGTGGAGGCCAGTGGGCTCCACAGGCGTACGCCCTAAGTGGCGCGCCTTGCCAACAGCCGGTCTTACTTCGAATTTGCCGCGCACCCTGCGCCACTCCAAGGCAGCTGAAAACCGCCTCCAAGGCAGCGTATGCCGCCGCCGGTCCGCTTTCGATAATCGCCTCCGACATCAAGTCCCCCGTTGCGGAGCGCGCCATGCACAACAATAAGAACTTCAAACATCGTTACTTGCCTGCCTTTTTCGCCAGCCTGTCGACCCTCGGTTTGAGTTCCATGGCCGAGGCCGAGATCATGCTGTACGACAAGGACCAGACTACGTTTTCCACCGACGGCTACGTCAACGCCTTCTACGTCAACAGCGATGTCGACCGGGCCGGTGAGCAGTACGACCGTCGGCAGTCGCGGGTGAAGATGGGCTTCCTGCCCAACTACCTGGGTTTCAACATGGGCAAACAGGTCGATGACCTCAAGCTCGGCGCCCGGGCGTCCTTTTGGGTGACCATCAACGACAGCGAAACCAACGGCACCGACACCGCCATCGATGTGCGCCAGTTCTATGGCACGGTGGCCAACCCGGAATGGGGCGAGGTGCTGATCGGCAAGGACTTCGGCCTGTTTGCCCGCTCCAACATTTTGCTCGATGAGTTGCTCGCCGGTTATGGCCAGGTCAGCGACACCCTGGGGTTGGTGGACGGTGGCGGGGTGTCGTTCGGCAACATCGGCACGGGTTATCCGTATCCGTTCCCCACTTCGCAGATCACCTACCGCACACCGGTGATGGAGGGGTTGCGAGTGGCGGTAGGGATCATGGACCCGGTCGACACCAACGACAGCAGTCCGTTGGGCAAGGCTTACCAGGAGAATCCACGCACCGAGAGCGAGATCACCTATCAGTTCGACCTCGCCGGGGCGAAGATCTACAGCTGGGTCAACGGCAGCTACCAGACCTCGGACAACACCGATTCCAGCGTCGAATCGGTCACCTCCAAAGGCGTCGGCTACGGCGTACAGGCGAAAATGGGCGGCTTGTCATTGACCGGCTCGGGGTTCCAGGCCAAGGGCATCAACCCGTTCTTCACCAACAACGCCGGGGAGCCTACGCTGCGCAATGTCGATAGCGATGGTTACCTGCTGCAGGGCTCCTACAAACTGGGCAAGAATCGCCTGGCCTTGTCCTACGGCAAGACCGAGGATGACGGCAACGGTGTGGTCGGCAGTGGCGCCGATTACGAGACCCGAGGCGTTGCGTTGTTCCATGACGTCAACGACAACCTGAAGCTGGTGGCGGAGTACAACCAGTTTGAAATCAATGGCCATGACACCAGTGACCAGAACGAAGACACCGATACCTTTGCGGTGGGGGCGGTGTTGACCTGGTAATAGAGGAATCGGCATCAAACAGAACCAATGTGGGAGCGATCCTGCTCGCGAAAGCGGACTAACATTCAACATCTTCTCTGAATATTAAGCCCCCTTCGCGAGCAGGCTCGCTCCCACAGGGGATTTGTGGTGCCTCGGATATCCCGAAGCTGCTCTCATCCCATAGAACCGCCAGACCGCTACCCAAGTAGCATAGGTCGCCCCCCGCAGCCTTCGTACACTCATCCCTCATACATGCGCACCTGCGGGAGGCGACGATGCAGCAGGTCGAGAATGAAGGCGTGGTCAGCGCGATGTCCCAGGCCACCGACGCCCAGCAGGTGGCCCAGGAGCTGGCCCGACAGTTACTGCACCCGCATCTGGGCTTCGTGCTGTTTTTCTGCTCCGCCGAGTACGACCTGCAGGCGCTGGGCCAGGCCTTGCAACAAAGCTTCGGTGGCATTCGCCTGGTGGGTTGCACCAGCGCCGGGGAAATCACACCCTTGGGCTACGGTCGCAACTGTGTGACGGCCGTGGGGTTCGATCATCGGCATTTCTCCATCGACGCCGAACTGATCGACGAAATGGAACGCTTCAGCCTGATCGACGCCCAGCAAATGGTCGAGCGCCTGGTCAGTGGCTGTCGCAGCAACACCCTGGCGCCAATCAAGGGCAACAGCTTTGCCTTGACCCTGCTCGATGGCCTTTCCAGTCGTGAAGAAATGGTCCTCGCCGCCCTGAGCGCGGCATTGGGCGATATCCCGCATTTCGGCGGTTCCGCCGGCGATGACAACTACCTGACCCACACCCACGTTTATTTCGGCGGCGAGTTTCACGCCGGCGCGGCGGTGGTGGTGCTGGTCAACACCTGGCTCGATTTCGAGGTCTTCACCACGCATCACATCCTGCCCCGGGCAGAGAAACTGGTGGTCACCGGGGCCGACAGCGCCTCGCGCCGGGTGTTCGAGCTCAACGCCGAACCCGCCGCCGAGGAGTACGCCCGGCACATCGGCGTACCGGTGGCCGAACTCGATCACCGGGTCTTCGCCGCGCATCCGCTGGCGGTACGGATCAACGATCAATTTTACGTGCGGGCGATCCAGCAGGTGCATCCGGACCTGAGCCTGAGTTTCTACTGCGCGGTGGAAAACGGCATCGTCCTCACGGTCATGACCCCGGGGCCGATGCTGCCCAATCTGCAAAGCCTGTTCGCAGGCTTGCAGGAGCGTCTTGGCGAGCTGTTGCTGACCATCGGCTGCGACTGCTTCCTCAGGCGTCTGGAACTGGAAGATGGCGGCAGCCTGGAGCAGATCGGCAGCTTTTTGCGCGACCAGCGGGTGATGGGTTTCAACACCTACGGAGAACAGTTCAATGGCATGCACATCAACCAGACCTTCACCGGGGTTGCCATTGCCCGAGGCCGGTCCCCTGGACATCGTTGAACTTCAGGCACAGGTCGCCAGCCTGCGCCACGACAATCACAAATTGCAGCGAATCAATAGCGCGCTGATCGAGCGCATCGAATCCGGCATCACCCGCGGCAACGACCCGTATGCGGCGTTCCAGCATTCGGTGGTGCTGGCCGAACAGGTGCGTGAACGCACCGACGCCTTGAACCAGGCCATGGCCGAACTCAAGTCCGGTAATCACCTGCTCAGCGAAGCGCGCCTGCGGGCGGAGACCGCGCATCAGCATTTGATCGATGCAATCGAGAGCATCTCCGATGCCTTCGTGCTGTTCGACGCCGAGCAGCGGATCGTGTTGTTCAACAGCCGCTTCAAGGCGTTCTGGGGCAACAGCCGGGTGCGGATCAATGCCGGCATGCGCCTGGCCGAGGTCAAGCGGCTGATGTCCGCCACTGGGCTGTTCACCGAAGAACCCCGGGGGCATGCCGACGAGAACCTGCTCTATCGCCTGCAGGACGGCCGCTGGCTGCAAGTCAACGAACGGCCGACCCAGGAAGGCGGACGGGTGATCCTGTTCACCGACATTACCGACGTCAAGCTCAGCGAGACCGTGCGCCGCGAGCAGGCGGTGGCGCAGAAATCCCATCTGCTGCAACGGGCGGTCGATAACCTGTCCCAGGGCGTGGCCATGGTCAACGCCGAAGGCATTCTCGAACTGTGGAACCGGCGCTTCCTTGAACTGAGCGGCCTGGCCCCGGTGGCCGCCCATCGGCCGTTCGCCGAAGTGATCGCCGACAGCGAGCTGAACCTGCTGACCCCGGCCAGTTGTGACGGCAACGGCCGGCCGGTGCAGGAATGCGAGCAGCGCCTGTACGATGGCCGGGTCCTGGAAATCCGCACCCATCCGCTGCCCACCGGTGGCTTCGTCAACACCTTCACCGACATCACCGAGCGCTACCAGCACGCCGAAGCGTTGAGCGAAAGCGAGCGCTGGATTCGCCTGATCACCGACCATGTGCCGGCGTTGATCGCTTACCTCAATGCCGACCTGGTCTATGAGTTCACCAACAAGGTCTACGAAGAATGGTATTGCTGGCCCCGCGGCGTGATGCTCGGCCAGAGCCTGCGCGAAGTGCACAGCGAGCAGCATTACCAGCGCCTGGAAGCCTACGTGGCCCGGGCGCTGGCCGGTGAGAGCGTGACCTTCGAGTTTGCCGAGATCAATATCAACAATCAGGAGCGCTACATGCTGCGCTCCTACGTGCCCAATCGCCTGGCCAGCGGCGAAGTGGTGGGGATTTTCGTGCTGATCCGCGACATCACCGAACGCCGGCGCACCGCCGAGGCCCTGCATCAGGCGTATCAGAACCTGGAACTGCGGGTGCGCGAACGCACGGCGGAATTGACCACCCTCAATGATCAGTTGCTGCGGGAGATCGATGAACGTCGACGGGTCGAATCACGCCTGCGCGAGGCCAAGCTCGAAGCCGAGCAGGCCAACCTGTCAAAAACCAAGTTTCTCGCCGCCGTCAGCCACGACTTGTTGCAGCCGCTCAATGCCGCGAGGCTGTTTACCAGCGCGTTACTGGAACGCCGCGAACCGGTGGCCAATGCGGTTCTGGTGCGCAATGTCAGCAATTCCCTGGAAGACGTGGAAAACCTGCTGGGCACCCTGGTGGACATCTCCAAGCTGGATGCCGGGGTGATCAAGGCCGATATCGCGCCGTTCGCCCTGAGCGAGCTGCTCGAAAACCTCGCGGCCGAGTACACCCAGGTGGCCCGCAGCGAAGGCCTGGAGTTGCATTTCATCCCTTGTTCGGCGCTGGTGCGCAGTGACATTCAACTGCTGGCGCGGATCCTGCGCAATCTGCTGAGCAATGCGATTCGCTACACCTACAGCGGCCGGGTGGTACTCGGTTGCCGGCGTCATCATCAGCGGCTGTCGATCGAAGTCTGGGACAGCGGCATGGGTATCGCTGAGCATCGACTGGAGGAGATTTTCCAGGAGTTCAAGCGCGGTGACGTGCAGCGTCCGGACCAGGATCGTGGTCTGGGCCTGGGGCTGGCGATCGTCGAAAAGATTGCCGGGATTCTCGGGCACCGGATTCACGTGCGTTCGTGGCCAGGCAAAGGTTCGATGTTCTCCGTGGAAGTGCCTTTAAGCGCCACGGCACCCAAGGCGCTGCCGAGCCTGCTGATGAGTGAGCCGATGCTGGAGCGTTTGCGCGGAGCGCGGGTGTGGGTGCTGGATAACGATGCGGCCATTTGTGCCGGCATGCGCACCTTGCTCGAAGGGTGGGGGTGTCTGGTGGTGACGGCACTGTCGGAGCAGGATCTGGCGCGGCAGGTGGACAACTATCATGCTGAAGCGGATTTGTTGATTGCCGACTATCACCTGGATGACGACAAGAACGGTGTCGATGCCGTGGCCCGGATCAATGCCCGGCGTGCTTCAGCGATTCCGGCGATGATGATCACCGCCAACTACAGCAACGAACTCAAGCTGCAGATCCGCGAATTGGGGCATACCCTGATGCACAAGCCGGTGCGGCCGATGAAGCTCAAGACGGCGATGAGTCACCTGCTCGGCAGGCCTTGATTTCCCTGGTGTCTGTGCCGGCCTCTTCGCGAGCAAGCTCGCTCCCACAGTGGACCTGCGTTGCCCACAAATTCTGTGATCAATGCAAGTCAATGTGGGAGCGAGACCGGCTTGCCGGCGAAGGACGCGACGCGGTCTTGCAGACAAACCTCAACGCCGCAGATACGACCCGAAATCAATATCCCCGGCACTCAAGATCGCCTGCACCCGATTATGCACATTGAGCTTGCGCAGGATCGCCGAGACATGGGCCTTGACCGTGGTTTCGGCGATTTCCAGGGTGTAGGCGATCTGTTTGTTCGACTCACCCTTGGTCATGCGCTCGAGCACCAGCAGTTGCTTGCGGGTCAAGGCCTGGAGCAATTCCGGTGGAAAGCTCGGGTTATCGTTCATCCGGCGGTGGGTACCGCTTTTCTGCGTGCGAATGATGTCCGGCGGCAGGTAGACGTTGCCGTTGAGGATCTGCTGGATGGCCTCGGTCATCTGCACCCGGGGCGAGGATTTGGTGATGAAACCCACCGCGCCATAGGTGATGGCCTGCAGCACGATCTGTTTATCCTGCTCGGCCGAGACGATCACCACCGGAATGGTCGGCGCCTCGTTGCGCAGGTTGATCAGGCCGTTGAGCCCGTGCATGCCGGGCATGTTCAGGTCGAGCAGGATCAGGTCCAGGTCGTCATGCTCCTGGGTCAGGGCCAGGGCGCTGTCCAGATCGGCGGTTTCCATCACCTCGCTGCCCGGAAAACCATCGCTGATGACGTTATGAATGGCTTCGCGAAACAGCGGGTGATCGTCGGCAATCAGAATTTTGTACATGGCCTTTCACCTCGTTTTTTTGATTATGGTGTGGCAACTACACGCAAGCGTAAAGATCAGGGAAAGGGTTCGGGCCGGGCCGGCGTCACCGGCAGGTTCGCCGCTTGCCAGGCGTCCAGGCCGTCGCGATACCAGTACAGCGTCTTATAGCCGATGGCGGCGGCGCGTCTTGCCGCGTTCCAGCTCAACCAGCAATCGGACCGGCAGTAGAAGACCAGCGGTTGCGCGCGATCGCCTGCGGTCAATACGTTCAGCTTACGCGCAAAATAGTCCCGCCACTCGGGCGTCAGGTCACCGTCACCGGTATTGGCCAGCCAATGGCTGCCGGGCAGGTTTTCGTGAGGCTGATCTTCGATGAAGCGGCCTTGCAGCCATTGGCGGCGGTAGACGTCGATCAGCAGCGGGCGCGGCGACTGAGTGAGCAGGGTTTGCAGGGCTGGCGTATCGATGATGGTCGCGCCCTGCAGTTGATCCGGGGTCGGGCTGCGGTACAGGCCGATGCGATAGCCGTCGGCGGAGAACAGCGGGGTATCGGCCTGTGCGACGCCCAACAACAGGCTTAGTGACAACGCAGCGAGCGAAGGGCGCAACAGGCAGGGTCGGGCACGCGGCATGGGGTTCCAATCCTTATAGTTATGAACCCATTACATGCCAGTCGCGGTGCGATTGGAATGCGACGATAGACAGGTAAACCGGTACTAAAGTAGTAATTTTGCCTGGCTAATGCACTGATTTTACAGCGGATGAAGATCAACTGTGGATGCTGTTGTCAGCTGGCTTTGCGCAAGGCGGCGTGTTGCGGGTTGAAGGTGAGGACGGCCAGCAGGGAGAACACCAGCGTCAGCCCCACGCATACCGCCAGTGCGACCGGATTGAAACGCTCATACAACGCAAACCGCACCAGCTCCACCGCATGGGTAAACGGATTCAACGCGCACAACCCATACAACCACTCACTCGACTCGCGCATCTTCCAAAGCGGATACAACGCCGACGACAGGAAAAACAGCGGGAAGATCACGAAGTTCATCACCCCGGCAAAGTTCTCCAGCTGGCGGATCGCATTGGACAGCAGCAAACCCAGCGCGCTGAGCATCAACGCCACCAGCAACAAGGCCGGCAAGGCGATCAACAGACCCATCGCCGGCGGTTGCACGCCGTACACCCAGGCAATCGCCAGAAAGGCATACACCTGCAGCAGGGAAATCAATGAAGTGGCCAACAGCTTGCTGCACAGCAGAAAGACCCGGGGCAGGGGGCTGGTCAGCAGCACCCGCATGCTGCCCATTTCCCGGTCGTAGACCATCGACAGTGAGCCCTGCATGCCGTTGAACAGCAGGATCATGCAGGCCAGGCCGGGGATGATGTAGACCTCGTACGGGATATAAGTGTCATAGGGCTCGATAATCGCGATGCCGAGTGCCGCGCGAAAGCCCGCGGCGAACACCAGCAGCCACAGCAACGGCCGCACCAGCGCACTGAGAAACCGTGTGCGCTGCATCACGAAACGCAGCCACTCGCGCAACACGATGCCGCTGAAACACTGCCAGTAAGCGTTCATGGGGCGACTCCAGAGGTCGTCAGGCGAGCGAATGCCGAGCCAAGGTTGCCGCCATGTTCCAGGCTCAAGGCATCGGCCTGTCCGCTGGCCACCAGCCGGCCCTGATGCAGGATCAGCAAATCGTCGCTGGGCTGCACTTCATCCAGCAGATGGGTAGTCCAGAGCACGCTGAGCGCCTGCTCGCGGCACAGGCTGCGGATGTGCTGGTTGAGCGCCAGGCGGCTGGCCGGGTCGAGGCCGACGCTGGCCTCATCGAGCAGTAACAGACGCGGTTCATGCAGCAAGGCCCGGGCGATTTCCACTCGCCGGCGATGCCCGCCATTGAGTTCGCGCACCCGCTCGCGACGGCGTTCGGTCAGGGCCTGGCGCGCGAGTTCGGCCTCGACCCGGATGCCGCTCTGGCGCCGCGACAGTCCATGCAGCGCGGCGTGATAACGCAGGTTCTGCTCGACGCTGAGGTCCAGGTCCAGGGTGCTTTGCTGAAACACCACGCCTAACTGCTTGAGTGCCGGGCGTGGCGCATTGCGCAAGGAACAACCGCCGACGCGGATGTCACCGCGCTGCACGTCGTAGAGTCGGGTCAGCAGGGCGATCAGCGTCGATTTACCTGCGCCGTTCGGCCCCAGCAACGCGGCAAAGCGCCCCGGTGCCAGGCTGAAACTCACCTGGCACAGCGCCTCCCGCGGCCCATAGGCGAAACTCAGGTCGCTGACTTCCAGCGCGTTCATGGGGTCACCACCACGCCCCAGGGATAGCGCCCGACCTTGACCGATTTGCTGACCTTGAGGCTGTCCACATCTATCACCGACACATCGCCGCTGACGCCGTTGGTGGCCAGCAGTTGCTTTTGATCCGGGGTAAACGCCAGCTGCCAGACCCGCCGCCCGACCAACAGGTAATCAACAATCTCAAAGGTTTTGGCATCGATCACCGCCACATGATTGGCCGGGCCGAGGGCGACAAAACCGTACTTGCCGTCAGCGCTGAGCTTGATCCCCACCGGCTGGACTTTATCCGGGTGCACGCCCTTGATCTTGAAGGTCAGTGTCTTGAGCACCTGGCGGCTGGCGACGTCGAGAATGGTCACCGTGCCGCCGATCTCCGCCGAGGCCCAGAGTTTGCTGCCGTCCGGGGTGAACTCGACGAAGCGCGGCCGCTGATCCACCAGGGTGCTGTCGGCCAGGGTCTGGGTACTGGTGTCGATCCAGTGCAGCATGTTGGTGGTTTCGCTGGTGTTCACCGCCCATTTGCCATCGGGACTGACGGCCATGCCTTCGGGTTCGACGCCGACGCTGATCTGGCTCAGCACCTTGGAAGTTTCGGTGTCGATCACCGTCACCAGCGCATCGTCTTCGTTGGAGACATACAGCCAGCGATTGTTCGGGTGCAGGGCGAACTGCTCGGGGTCCTTGCCCGAGGGCAGTTCCTTGATGATCTTGCGCGTGGCGACGTCCATCACCTGGACCCGGTCCGAATCACTGGCGCAGATGTACAGGAGCTTGTTGTCGTGGGACAGCAGCAACCCGCGGGGACGCTGGCCGACGGCCAGGGTGTCGGTGACTTGCAGGGTCTGCAGGTCGATCAGGCTCAGGCTGTTGTCCTTTTCGTTGGAGACCCAGGCGGTGCTGGCAGCGGCGTGCCCGGCGGCGACCAGCAGGGCCCAGGTAAGCAGGGAGCGGCAAAGCAGGGGGCGGCGCATGGCAGATTCCTTGTTGTTGTAGTTGTCGTGGAGGAGCAGGGATCAGGGGAAGCGGCAGCTGACCTCGGGCTTGTCGTAGCCGAGGCTGTCCATTTCGTTGAAGGGATGCAGGAAACCGTCCTGGGGCGAAGTACTGACCAGTGCCCGGGGTTGCACGATGGGGATGGGCTGGCGCAATTGGCCATTCCACGGGCGATAACTGAGCTTGCGGCCCTTGAAGCCGTCCAGCGGCAACTGATCGCCGATTTCCAGCTGACGGATCGCCATCGGATCGGCCTTGCGCACTTTGCTCACCGCGCTGGCGATGCTGCGCACGGCGATCCAGGCAGCGAAATCGCGGTCGTTCATCCAGCGGCTTGCCAGGGCCTCGAAGCGTTTCTGCAACTGCGCGGCACCATAGGTTTCCACGGTCTTGTGCCAGCCCACCGGGGTCAATCCTTGAGTCCCGGCGACCGGGCGCGGGTACCAGGTCTGGTACGGCACGTATTCACCGAAATCGCCGCGTTCATCAGCCACCAGCACCACGTCGTACTCGGCGGTCTGGGTGAACAGCGGCATGTCGGCCTGGGCGCTGCGGCGTTGATCGTTATCGAAGCTCCAGGCTTTTTCCGCCACCAGTTGCAGGCCGAAGCGCTTGGCTGCGCGGCGCAGGGCCGCGGCATAGGCTTGATCGTCGGCGGTCGGGCCGACGATCAGCAGCGCCCGCTGCCATTTGCGCACCACCAGAAATTGCGCCAACGCGTCGGCGAGCATCGCCCGGCTCGGCAGGCTGTGGAGCACGTTCGGCAGGCAGTCGGTGGTGCGCAAACTGTCCTCAGGACTGCCGGCGTTGAACAGCAGGCTATCGGGCAGGGCAGCACTGAGTTCGCGCAGGCTGGCGGCCGGCGCGTTTACCACGAACAAGCGCAGGCCTTGCTCGTGTTGGGCTTTCGCCGCTTCGAGCAACGCCTCGGGGTTGTCGACGTTGACGCTGACCAGGTTGTAGCTGTGCTGGAGAAAACGTCCGGTGCTGTTGCTGTCGGTGATCGCCAGTTCCGCGCCCCGCAGCCCGGCGTCGACCGGCTCGGGAATGATGTTCGACAGCAATGGACCGTGATCGGGGCGATAGCCCAGGTAGCCGATCTGCACCTGCAACGGCGCGTCCGCGGCCTGGCTGTGCGTGGCCAGCCCGGCGGCGCAGGCAATCGCCAGCAGGTAGATCAGGGCGTAAGGGGCAAGCTGGCGCATGGGTCACTCCTTTACAGGTAGCGCCAGCATAGGAACCCTTGGCCGGGGATGAAATATGCAGAAAGTACCAGTGAGCCAGTACCAAGGTAGTAGCTCGCCCGGGGCGGCGCGGTTTTAGCATGGGCCATAACGGCCATCACTCCGGAGGCGATCGATCATGCGAATTCTCAAAGCGCTGCTCCTGCCGTTGTTGCTGATTTTGAGCATGATCGGCGTCGACAAACTCCACGGGCCGCGCCCCGCGCTGTTGCTGGTCGTGCCCGCGATGCCGGGGCGCTAGGCGTGTCGGCCCTGTGGCGGATCAACCTTTGGGTCTGCGGCTTTTTCGCCCTGGTGACCCTGGCGTGCATGGGCTTGCTGGTGCATCAGGCGGTGGAGGATGTGGAGCGTGAGTTGCAATCCGCCGAGGCGGTGGTCGAATACCTGAGTGAAACCGCCGAGCGTGACCCTGCCAGCCTGCAACCGAAGCTGACCAGCAGCTTGCGTCATGTGCGGGTGCGTTGGCTGGAGCCGGGCGAGGCGGCACGTCTGCAGGTGAAGGACGGGCTTGATGCCTGGCTCGGGCGCCTGCTGTTCGCCGAAGCCCGGCACAGCGCGCGAGTACTGGATTTGCGCGATGGCCGGCGCGTACAGATCGCGGTCGATCCGCGGGATGAAATCGATGAAATCCGGGACTCGCTCCAGCAGTTGCTGAGCCTCTGTGGCCTGGCGCTGGTGCTGAGCCTGTTGACCATCCGCTGGGCCGTGCGCCGGGGCATGGGCCTGCTCGACGAACTGCTGCGCGCCTTGCAGCAGGTCTGCGCCGGCCAACTCCATGTACGCCTGCGGGCTGCAGGGTTGCCGGAGGCACGGCAACTGGCGACGCATTTCAACCGCATGACCGTGGCGCTGGAGCAGGCTCACGCGGATAACACCCGACTGACACAGACCTTGCTGGCGGTGCAGGAGCAGGAGCGCACCCATCTGGCGCAGACCCTGCACGATGACCTCGGACAGTACCTGGCCGGCATCCGTGCCCAGGCCTGCCTGCTGCGGCTGGTGGCGGATCAACCGGTGGTGGTGGAGCGTACGGTGCGCGAGCTGGAACACAACTGCGAACACTTGCAGCAGGGCTTTCGGGCGCTGGTGCACGACCTCTACCCGGTGATGTTGCAACACCTGCCGCTGGCCGAAGCCTTTGGGTTGCTGGTGGAGCAATGGCAGGGTCGGCAGGGGATCGATTGCCAGTTACGGGTCAGCGCGCAGTTGCCGCCGCTGTCCGCGCCGGACAAGACCCATCTCTACCGCCTGTTGCAGGAAGCGTTGACCAATGTCGCCCGGCATGCCGGCGCCAGCGAAGTGCGGGTGCGCCTGCAACATCGCGGCGGCCATTTGCGTTTGCTGATTCGCGACAACGGTCGCGGTGCAGCACAGCCACAGCGCCCGGGTGTCGGTTTGTACTCGATGTTCGAACGTGCCCGCAGCCTGGGCGGCGAACTGCGCATCATCAGCCACCCCGGTGCCGGTTGGGCGCTGGCCTTGAACATGCCTTTGGAGGCGTCATGAATATTCTGCTGGTCGATGACCATGCGGTGGTCCGTCAGGGCTACGCCAGTCTGTTGCGGGCGCTATTGCCGGCGATGGAGGTCCGTGAAGCCGCTACGGGCGAAGAAGCCTTGATCAGGGTGCAGGAAGCCGTGCCGAACCTGGTGATCATGGATTTTGGCTTGCCGGGGATCAGCGGCCTGGAGACCACCCGACGCCTGCGTCAGCGCCTGCCGCAATTGCGCGTGCTGTTTTTCAGCATGCACGATGAGTTGCCGCTGGTGCGCCAGGCGCTGGATGCGGGGGCTTCGGGCTACCTGACCAAGAGTTCGGCGCCGCAGGTGCTGATCGAGGCCGTGCGGCGGATCCTTGCGGGGCATGCCTACATCGAACAGCCGCTGGCCACTCAACTGGCGTGTCATGCGCAACAGGACGCCAGTGATCCGCGCTTGCAGAGCATGACCCAACGCGAACTGGAGATCTTCGTGATGCTCGCCAAAGGCACCCCGGCCCGGTTGATCGCCGAGCAACTGAGTATCAGCAGCAAGACGGTTTCAAACCACCTGACCTTGCTCAAGAGCAAGTTGCAGGTGACGTCCCATGCCGAATTGGTGCATCTGGGGATCGATATGGGGGTGGTGCGGGTGTGTAGGAGCGAGCTTGCTCGCGATGGTCGACAACGATAACGCGGGTAACCTGACACCCAGCGGCGTTCTCAGGTTCATCGCGAGCAAGCTCGCTCCTACAGTGGTCGTATTTTGCCCTGACCTCACTTGTTCCACGTCGTCGGACACCCCTTGCACCCCTCCATATTCGCATCCTGGAAATTCGCATAATGCTGGCGCGAACCGCTGAGATTCGCCTGTTCCAGATTACTTTCCCCGAACTTCGCTTCCTGCAGGTTGGCATCACCGAGGTTGGCACCCTTGAGGTCGGCCTTGCTCAGCCAGGTCATTTCCAGATCAGCGGCCTGCAGGTTGGCGTTGTGCAGCCGGGCCCCGGAGAGGCGGGCGAATTGCAGGTTTGCGCCGCCGAGGTTGGCGTCCTGGAATTGCGCTCCCTGGGCAAACATCCCCCAACCCTGGATCGCCATCAGCGTCGCACCACTGAAATCAGCCAGGCGCAGGTTGCTTTGTTGCAGGCTGGCGCGGGTCAGGTTGGCGCCCTGCAGCTGGGCCTTTTCCAGGTTGGCGAGGTCAAGGCGGGCGTGACGCAGGTCGGCACCGCGCAAGTCGGCGCCGCTCAGGTTCATGTTGCGCAGGTCCTGATTGCTCAGGTTCGCCCCTTTGAGATCGGCACCGGGGCATTGGCTGTGATCGGCGATGGTGCAGCCGTTGATGATCAGCGGGGTATCTTCGCCGTCGTCGTCGGCGGCGGAAACCGCAACGGCAGTGAGCAATAGCACTAAAGGCAGATATTTCATGACAGGTCCTCGGAATGGGCAGGGCAGTTGGATACACACAAAACCAGTGACCAAGACAGTTCCAGTGGCGAGGGAGCTTGTCGGAACGCCGCATCGTCCCGCTCGGCTGCGCAGCAGTCGCGAACCCAGGCAACCCGGTAATGCTGAACATGGAGGGGGCCGCTTCGCGGACCGGCGGGAGCAAGCTCCCTCGCCACAGGGAAGCCCGCTCGCTGCAGAAAGCTACTTCTTCGCCACCTGGCTATCCCAACTCGGAATCTTGAACACCCAGAACGACCCGCCCTGTGCCACCGGCTTGGTCAGCTCGGCCATGTCGCCGCCCCACAACGGCACCGCGCCGCCATAACCGACGGTCACGCCGATGTACTGCTCGCCATCCTGTTCCCAGGTGATCGGCGGCGAAACGATGCCGCTGCCGGTCTGGAACTTCCACAGTTCGGCGCCGGTTTTCGCGTCGAAGGCCTTGAGGAAACCATCGCCGGTGCCGGTGAACACCAGGTTGCCCTTGGTCGCCAACACACCGGCCCACAGTGGCAGCGCCTCCTTGTGCTCCCAGACCACCTTGCCCGTGGTCGGGTTCATCGCGCGCAGGCTGCCGACGTGATCGTCGTACATGCGCTTGATGCGGAAACCCATGCCCAGATAAGCCGAGCCTTTCTTGTAGTTGACCTCCTCTGTCCAGTACTCCTCCTTCCACTGGTTGCCCGGAATGTAGAACAGCCCGGTGTCCTGGCTGTACGCCATCGGGTTCCAGTTCTTGCCACCGAGGAACGGCGGCGAGACTTCCACGGATTTGCCCTTGGTCTCGCCCGGCAGTGGCTTGGCCGGCCGCTGGCCCGGATTCTCTACCGGCTTGCCGGTCTTGAGGTCGATGTGGCTGGCCCAGGTGATGTTGTCGACGAAGGGGAAGGCGTTCTGCAGTTTGCCGTTGTTGCGATCGACCACGTAGAAGAAGCCGTTGCGGTCCGCATGACCGGTGGCCTTGACCGTCTTGCCGTCTTTGTCCTTGTAGTCGAACAGCACCAGCTCGTTGTTGCCGGAAAAATCCCAGGCATCGTTCGGCGTGTGCTGGTAGAACCATTTCACCTCGCCGGTGCTCGGGTCGACACCGACCTGGCCCGAGGTATAGAGGCTGTCGTAGTCCTGCGGGTTGCCGTCCTTGGCGGTGCGCGCCCAGGTGTTCCACGGGCCGGGGTTGCCGGCACCGACGATGATGGTGTTGCTTTCCGGATCGAAACTGGCGCTCTGCCAAGGGGCACCGCCACCGTGGCTCCAGGCTTCGACCTTGCCGGTTTCGGTGGTCGGATCATCCGGCCAGGACGGCGCCTTGACGTCACCGGTGGTGGTGCTGTCCTTGCCGTTCAAGCGGCCCATGTGCCCCTCGACGAAGGGCCGCATCCAGACTTCTTCGCCAGTGTCCGGATCACGGGCAAAAAGCTGCCCGACCACGCCGAACTCATCGCCGGAGCTGCCATGGATCAGCAGCACCTTGCCGCTGGTCTTGTCCTTGATCAGCACCGGCGCGCCGGTCATGGTGTAGCCGGCGGCATGGTCGCCGAACTTCTTGTTCCACACTACTTTGCCGGTATTTTTGTCCAGGGCGACCAGCCGCGCGTCGAGGGTGCCGAAGTAGATCTTGTCGCCGTAGATCGCCGCGCCGCGATTGACCACGTCGCAGCACGGACGGATGTTGTCCGGCAGGCGGTGGTTGTAGGTCCACAGGCGTTTGCCGGTCTTGGCGTCCAGGGCAAATACCCGGGAATAGGAACCGGTGACGTACACCACGCCATCGCTGACGATGGCCTGGGATTCCTGGCCACGCTGCTTCTCATCGCCGAATGAGTAGGACCAGGCCGGGGTCAGCTTGAACACGTTCTTGTCGTTGACCTGGGCCAGAGGGCTCCAGCGCTGGGCGTTGGTGCCCATGCCGTATTGCAGCACGTCCCTGGTGGTCAGGTGATCGTTGGCAATGTCCTCCCAGCTGACGTTGCGGGTCGGGTTGGCAGGGGCGGTTGCGGCATGGCTGGCAGCGCTCAGGGACAAACTGCCCACCAGCAAAAAGGCCTGTACGGCAAGCGTCAGCGGGGAAAGGGCGGGTAGCGATCTTATTGTCATGGTTGCAGTTCCCAGTGGAGGTTTTGGCCTGCACAGGTTGCTGCGCCCGGTGGGATGCCGGATACGGAAAAAGTCCCGCTGTTGCCGGGAAAAGTTCCCATGGCGCACCTGATTTGGGTGTGCGCCACAAGCCCTACTACCAAGGTACCGGGTGGCGGACACCAAAGCAGCATGGGGCTTGCGCGAAGCCCTTCTTAAGATGGGTGCCATAGCCTCTTCAAGGAGGTTTTGCGTGCAATCTCGAGGGCATAACAATGACAACAAAACGCAACGCCTTGCTCGTTGCCGGACTGCTGGCCGGCTTTATCAGTGCAGGTTCAGTCTGGGCTCACGGCGACGTCGTACCCCAGGCCGTCGCCACCCAGGGCCTGACCCCGATCAAGGACGCCGGCGTGCAGGTCGATGCCGATGGCTGGGCGGCGGTGAACCCCTATCGCACCTCCCCGGAACACGACAAGGCCGTGGAAATCGGCTCATCGGCCTATAACCAGAACTGCGCGGCCTGCCATGGCCTGGAAGCCAAGTCCGGCGGCATCGCCCCCGACCTGCGCATGCTCGATGCCGGCGATGCCGGTGATGAATGGTTCGTCGAACGGGTCCGCCAAGGTGCGGTGCGCGATGGCCGGGTGTACATGCCGAAGATGGCCGACTACCTGAGCCAGGAAGCCTTGTGGGCGGTGCGCACCTATCTGGACAGCGTTCACGTCGAGGAGTAATTCATGCGCCTGCTCGCTGTGTTGATCAGCGCTGTGTTGCTGTGCTGCCAGGCGGCGCAGGCGCAGGTCCGTACCTATGACGAAATGATCGCCGCCGGGGAGCTGAAGGTGGCGGTCTACAAGGACTTCGCCCCCTACAGTTTTGAAGACGCCGGCCAGCCGCGCGGGGTCGATGTCGAACTCGCCCAGGCCTTGGCCAGGGCGCTGGGCGTGCGTTTGACGCTGATCTGGGCACCGGCCGGCGAGAAGCTCGACGACGACCTGCGCGATTACATCTGGCGCGCCAGCCAGTTGCACGACCTGCAACTGGCCGACCTGATGATGCGCGTGCCCTACGACCAGGACTACGCCCGTAAACGCAATGAACTGGGCGAGCTGGAAAACGGCCATGTGGTGATGTTCGGACCGTACCAGAGCGAACAATGGCAAGTCGCCTTCGACCGCCGCCGGCTGGAGAAGGTGGGCAGCGTCGCGGTGTTCGAGCATCACCCGATCGGCGTCGAGGTCGACAGTGTGCCGTCGTTTTACCTGACCTCGGTGTTCAACGGCATGCTCGCCAGCAAGGCTCACCATTATCCCGGCGTGGCTCAGGCGTTTGCGGCGATGAAGGCCGGTGAAGTCGATGCCGTCATGGCGATGCGTGGCGAGATCGACTGGCAGGTGCACCAGGCGGCGGACCCGCAACTGGCGCTGGCGCAAAACGCTTACCCGAACATGGGCAAGCAGCTGTGGGAAATCGGCATGGCGGTGCACGAAAGCAATCGTCAATTGGCTTATGCCGTGGAGGAGGGGCTTGAAGCGTTGATTCGCGAGGGTTCGGTGAAAGCCATCTATGCCCGCTACGGCCTGCGCTACGACGTGCCCGAGATGTATCAACAGTGAACTGGCGAGCGAGTTGGCTGTTGGCCTGCTGGTTGCCCCTGGCAGCCCATGGGGTGGACATCGAACCGGGCAAGGACCCGGTGCCCTCGGTGATGTGGGCCTTTTATCACAAGCAAATGCTCGGCGATGCGCCGTTCGTGTTCGATGAGCGGGTCAAGCTGCTCGCGCCCCCGTTCGCCGAAGACGCCCGGCAAGTACCGCTGGAAATCGATGCCCGGGCGTTCAAGGGCGAGGTGGTGAAAATCCTCGCCTGGGCCGAACTCAATCCGTTGCCGAAAATCGTCGATTTCCAACCGCTGGACCGGGTGCTGCCGTGGCTGTCGATCCGTATCCGTATCGAACAGGCGACGCCGCTGCGCGCGGCGGTGCTGACCCGCGACGGGCTGTGGCATGTCGGCTCGACGCTGATCGATGCGGCGGGTGGCGGTTGCACGGCGCCGAGCGTGGTGCGCACGCAAGCGGGCTGGGAGGACCACCTCGGCGAAGTGCTCGGCGGTCGTTATCCCCGTGGCCAATCCAGTCGTCTGCGCCTGCAGGTGGCGCACCCGATGGACAACGGCATGGTCAGCGGCATCCCGGAGTTCTTCATCAACCAGGCTGAACTGCGCGACCAGCACGATCAGTTGCTGGCCCGTCTTGAACTGTTCCCCGCCGTCAGCGAAAACCCCAGCCTGGCGTTCGATATCGAAGGGGCAGGGCAAACCCGCCTGTTGTTGCGTGATAACAGCGGCAATCAATTCGATGCGGCCATACCCTGACCCCAAGGAGCGCGTGATGCGCTGGATGTTGCTGTTGTTCATGAGCCTGAGCCTGCCGGCCATGGCCGAGCTCGACTATGCACTCAAGCCCCGGCAGATCGCCGAAGGCACCTGGCTGCTCGAAGGCAGCACCGACAATTTCGCCAAGGCCAACGGCGGCAACATCGTCAACACCGCGTTCATCGTCACCGAGCGCGGCGTGGTGGTGATCGATACCGGGCCGTCTCGGCGCTACGGTGAAGCGATGCGCAAGGCGATTGCCGCGACCACCGATAAACCGGTGATCCAGGTGTTGCTGACCCATCATCATCCTGACCATGTGCTGGGTAACCAGGCCTTCACCGACGTACCGATCGGGGCGTTGGCCGGCACCACCGACCTGCTGCGGCAGCAGGGCGATGCCATGGCCGAGAACCTGTATCGGCTGGTGGGTGACTGGATGCGCGGCACCGAAGTGCGGTTGCCGACGCAGACGCTGACGCCTGGCGTACACAGTTTTGGGAATCACGATCTGCACCTGCTGAGCCTGGGTGGGCACACCGGTGCGGATCTGGCTATTCTCGACCGGAAAACCGGCGTGCTGTTTGCCGGGGATCTGGTGTTTTACCAACGGGCACTGACCACGCCCAACAGTCCGGGGCTGGCGGTGTGGCTGGCGGACATCGCCACGCTGCAAGGGTTGCCGTGGGCGCTGATCGTCCCCGGCCATGGGCCGGTGGCCAGTGATCAACAGCCCTTCGAGCAAATGCGTGACTACCTGACCTGGCTCGACGAGCTCATGCACGATGGCGCCGCCAATGGCAGCGACATGGCCGAGATGATCCGCAGCCCCATTCCCGAGCGTTTCGCCGGAATCACACTGAGCCGTTACGAACTGATCCGCAGCGTCAGCCATCTGTATCCGCGTTACGAGCGCTCACAGATGACGCGGGTGGATTCCACCGCAAACAAATGAACAACACACATCAACTGTAGGAGCGAGCTTGCTCGCGAAGGACGTTAACGATGACGGGGACTGCCTGGATGAACGCGGCGCTCTCACGTTTTTCGCGAGCAAGCTCGCTCCTACAGTTGGCCGGTGTTGATCGCAAAATCCGGTGTTCATATCATCCGACCCGGTACTAAGGGATTAGCAATCTAGGCACTGCGGGCAATTGTTGCCAGGGCGGCGGCGCCCAAGAATCTGCACCAGACCGGGAAAATTTCCCGGGTATAACAAAAACCGCAGAGGCAGCCGTCATGACCCAACCCGCACGTCGCCAACCCTTCGTCCTAAGCGCACTGCTCAGTGCCATGCTGTTGTCCGGCCCGGCAGTGGCCGCCGTCAGCGACCAGGACATTCTCCAGGACCCCAAGAACCCGGAGCAGATCGTCACCAACGGTCTGGGCGTCCAGGGTCAACGCTACAGCCCGCTGGACACCCTCAACGTCACCAACGTGAAAGACTTGCGGCCGGTCTGGGCATTCTCCTTCGGTGGCGAAAAACAACGCGGTCAGCAAGCACAGCCGATGATCAAGGACGGCGTGATGTACCTGACCGGTTCCTATTCGCGGGTGTTCGCGGTGGATGCACGCACCGGCAAGAAACTCTGGCAATACGATGCGCGCCTGCCCGATGACATCCGTCCGTGCTGCGACGTGATCAACCGCGGTGTCGCGCTGTACGGCGACCTGGTGTTCTTCGGCACCCTCGACGCCAAGCTCGTGGCCCTGAACAAGGACACCGGCAAAGTCGTGTGGAGCAAGAAAGTCGCCGATCACAAGGAAGGCTACTCGATCAGCGCCGCGCCCTTGGTGATCAACGGCAAACTGATTACCGGCGTGGCCGGTGGCGAGTTCGGGGTGGTCGGCAAGATCGAAGCCTACGACCCGAAAAACGGCAACCTGCTGTGGAGCCGGCCGACCGTGGAAGGCCACATGGGCTACGTCTACAAGGACGGCAAAGCCGTGGAAAATGGTATCTCCGGAGGGGAGGCGGGCAAGACGTGGCCTGGCGATCTGTGGAAAACCGGTGGCGCCGCCCCTTGGCTCGGCGGTTACTACGACCCGGAAACCAATCTGCTGCTGTTCGGCACCGGCAACCCGGCGCCATGGAACTCGCACCTGCGACCTGGGGACAACCTCTACTCGTCCTCGCGCCTGGCGCTCAACCCGGACGACGGCACCATCAAATGGCACTTCCAGAGCACGCCCCATGATGGCTGGGACTATGACGGCGTGAACGAGCTGGTGTCATTTAACTACAGCGAAGGCGGCAAAGAGATCAAGGCCGCCGCCACGGCTGACCGTAACGGCTTCTTCTACGTGCTGGACCGCACCAACGGCAAATTCATCCGCGGCTTCCCTTTCGTGGACAAGATCACTTGGGCCACCGGCCTGGATAAAGACGGCCGGCCGATCTACAACGAAGCCAGCCGCCCGGGCGCACCGGGCACTGAGGCCAAAGGCGGCTCGGTATTCGTCGCCCCGGCGTTCCTCGGCGCGAAAAACTGGATGCCGATGGCCTACAACAAGGACACCGGGCTGTTCTACGTGCCGTCCAATGAATGGGGCATGGACATCTGGAACGAGAGCATCGCCTACAAGAAAGGCGCGGCGTTCCTCGGTGCCGGTTTCACCATCAAGCCATTGAATGAAGACTACATCGGCGTGCTGCGCGCCATCGACCCGAAAACCGGCAAGGAAGTCTGGCGCCACAAGAACTTCGCGCCGCTGTGGGGCGGGGTGCTGACCACCAAGGGCAACCTGGTGTTCACCGGCACGCCGGAAGGTTTCCTGCAGGCATTCAATGCCAAGACCGGCGAGAAAGTCTGGGAATTCCAGACCGGTTCCGGCGTGCTCGGCTCGCCCGTGACCTGGGAAATGGACGGCGAACAGTACGTCTCGGTGCTCTCGGGCTGGGGCGGTGCGGTACCGCTGTGGGGCGGTGAAGTGGCCAAGCGGATCAAGGACTTCAACCAGGGCGGCATGCTCTGGACCTTCAAGTTGCCCAAAGACCTGGTCGTGGCCAAACACTGACCCTGAACCCACCGCATAACCCTGTAGGAGCGAGCTCGCTCGCGAAAAACCCGAGAACGCCGCGGGGCATCAGGTTTGCCGCGTAATCGTTGACGGCCATCGCCAGCAAGCCGGCTCCTACAAAGACTGCGTCGTGCGCGATTAAAACGGCACCCGCTCCCACAGGGAGGTTTACCAAATGAAAATTTGCGCAAACCTACGACCAAATAACGAGATTCCCCCTGCCAACGGCGCATTCGTCTGGCGCTCGGGGCTCTCTACTATCGTTCCATCGCCTGTTTGCCCGACAGGCATCGACCCAGACAGAGGCCCACCATGATCTACGCACAACCCGGAACACCTGGCGCCGTCGTTACGTTCAAGGCGCGCTACGGCAATTTCATCGGCGGCGAATTCGTCGCGCCGGTCAACGGTGAGTACTTCACCAACACCTCACCGGTGACCGGTGAAGTGATCGCCGAATTCCCACGCTCCAGCGCCGCCGACATCGAAAAAGCCCTGGACGCGGCGCATGCTGCCGCTGACGCCTGGGGCAAGACCTCGGCCCAGGACCGCTCGCGGGTGCTGCTGAAAATCGCCGACCGCATTGAACAGAACCTGGAAATCCTCGCCGTTACCGAAACCTGGGACAACGGCAAGGCCGTGCGCGAAACCCTGAACGCCGACGTGCCCCTGGCCGCCGACCATTTCCGCTACTTCGCCGGCTGCATCCGTGCCCAGGAAGGCGGCGCCGCCGAAATCAACGAACTGACCACCGCCTATCATTTCCATGAACCCCTGGGCGTGGTCGGGCAGATCATCCCGTGGAACTTCCCTCTGCTGATGGCGGCCTGGAAACTGGCTCCGGCCCTGGCTGCCGGCAACTGCGTGGTGCTCAAGCCTGCCGAACAGACGCCGCTGTCGATCATGGTCTTCGCCGAGCTGATCGCCGACTTGCTGCCGGCCGGCGTGTTGAACATCGTCCAGGGTTTCGGTCGCGAAGCGGGTGAAGCCCTGGCCACCAGCAAGCGTATCGCCAAGATTGCCTTCACCGGCTCGACCCCGATCGGCGCGCACATCATGAAGTGCGCCGCCGAGAACATCATTCCAAGCACCGTGGAGCTGGGCGGCAAGTCGCCGAACATTTTCTTCGAAGACATCATGCAAGCCGAACCGCAGTTCATCGAGAAGGCTGCCGAAGGCCTGGTGCTGGCGTTCTTCAACCAGGGCGAAGTCTGCACCTGTCCATCCCGTGCGCTGGTGCAGGAGTCGATCTACGACGACTTCATGAAAGTGGTGATGAAGAAGATCGTCAAGATCAAGCGCGGCGACCCGCTGGACACCGAGACCATGGTCGGCGCCCAGGCGTCCGAGCAGCAATACGACAAGATCCTCTCGTACCTGAAAATTGCCCAGGAGGAGGGTGCCGAACTGCTCGCCGGCGGCGCGGCCGAGCGGCTTGAGGGCGACTTGTCGACGGGTTACTACATCCAGCCGACCCTGCTCAAGGGTCACAACAAGATGCGCGTGTTCCAGGAGGAGATTTTCGGCCCGGTGGTGGGTATCACCACCTTCAAGGACGAAGCCGAAGCCCTGGCCATCGCCAACGACAGCGAGTTCGGCCTCGGCGCCGGCCTGTGGACCCGCGACATCAACCGCGCCTACCGCATGGGCCGGGCGATCAAGGCCGGTCGCGTGTGGACCAACTGCTACCACCTGTACCCGGCCCATGCCGCGTTCGGTGGCTACAAGAAGTCCGGGGTCGGTCGTGAAAACCACAAGATGATGCTCGATCACTACCAGCAGACCAAAAACCTGCTGGTGAGCTACGACATCAATCCGCTGGGGTTCTTCTAACCCCCGCAAAACCCTGAAGAACCTGTGGGAGCGAGCTTGCTCGCGATGGCGGCGTGACAGTCAACATCAATGTTGAATGTACTGTCCTCATCGCGAGCAAGCTCGCTCCCACATTGGTTTTTGGATGTTCTGGAGATCTGTGCAGCACCCCCTACCAACGCACGCCGCCACTTCGTTCGAAAGTAGCATTCGGTCGCCCCGCACCCCGTGCATTAATGGCTTTACCGGAATCGTCCGGCACAAGAAGAGGATTGACCCATGTGGACTAAACCCGCGTTTACCGATCTGCGCATTGGCTTCGAAGTGACGATGTATTTCGCCAACCGCTGATTGTCCGCCCGGCCAGCCGTGGCGTTGGCCGGGCCTGCCTTCTGGAGCATCTTTCATGCACATCCGTGTTCTCGGTTCCGCCGCCGGCGGCGGTTTCCCGCAGTGGAACTGCAACTGCCGCCAGTGCGCCGGCCTGCGCAACGGCAGCCTGCGGGCGCAACGGCGTACGCAGTCGTCCATTGCCCTGAGCGACAACGGTGTGGACTGGGTGCTGTGCAATGCTTCACCGGACATCCGCGCGCAGCTGGAGAGTTTCCCGGCTCTGCAACCGGCTCGGCGCCTGCGCGATACCGCGATCGCCGGTGTCGTCCTGCTGGACAGTCAGATCGACCATTGCACCGGCCTGTTGAGCCTGCGCGAAGGTTGCCCGCATTCGGTATGGTGCACTGAGCGGGTTCACGAAGACCTGAGCAGCGGCTTCCCGTTGTTCACCATGCTCGAGCACTGGAACGGTGGTTTGCAGTGGCAACCCATCGGGCTGGACCGTGAGCCATTCGGCATCGCGGCCTGCGAACACCTGCAGTTTCACGCAATCCCCCTGGTCAGCAACGCTCCACCGTACTCGCCCAACCGCGGCAATCCGCAGCCGGGGGACACCATCGGCCTGTTTATCGAAGACCGGCGCAATGGCGCATCGCTGTTCTATGCGCCGGGCCTGGGGCAAATCGATGACGAAGTCCTGAGCTGGATGCAGCGTGCCGACTGCCTGTTGCTGGACGGCACCCTGTGGCGCGACGACGAAATGCGCGTGTGCGAAGTCGGGCAGAGCCTGGGCAGTGAAATGGGGCACCTGGCGCAAAGCGGTCCCGGCGGCATGCTTGAAGTGCTGGAAGGATTTACCCGTCAGCGCAAGGTGCTGATTCATATCAACAACACCAATCCGATTCTCGATGAAGACTCGGCCGAGCGGGCGCTGCTGGAGCGGCGGGGGATTGAAGTGGCCTATGACGGCATGAGCATTGAGCTGTAGCTGCTCGCCTCTTCGCGAGCAGGCTCGCTCCCACAGGGGATCGGTGTGAACACAGATTTTGCGTACATCATAAATCCAATGTGGGAGCGAGCCTGCTCGCGAAGGGGCCAGATCAGGCACCGCAGAAACCCCGGAGAACCGCAATGATTGCCATCCCAATGACCCCCACCGAATTCGAACAGGCCCTGCGCGCCAAAGGCGCCTACTACCACATCCACCACCCCTTCCACCAAGCCATGTACGCCGGCCGCGCCAGTCGAGCACAGATCCAGGGCTGGGTCGCCAATCGCTTCTACTACCAGGTCAACATCCCGCTCAAGGATGCCGCGATCCTCGCCAACTGCCCGGACCGCGAGGTCCGGCGCGAATGGCTGCAACGGATTCTCGACCACGACGGCGTCCCCGGCAGCGAAGGCGGCATCGAAGCCTGGCTACGCCTGGGCGAAGCCGTGGGCCTGGACCGCGAACAAATCCTGTCCCAGGAGCTGGTGCTGCCGGGCGTGCGCTTCGCCGTCGATGCCTACGTCAACTTCGCCCGCCGCGCCTGCTGGCAGGAAGCAGCCAGCAGTTCGCTGACCGAACTGTTCGCGCCACAGATCCACCAGTCCCGCCTCGACGCCTGGCCGACCCATTACCCGTGGATCGACGCCGCCGGCTACGACTACTTCCGTACTCGCCTGAGCCAGGCGCGGCGTGATGTCGAGCACGGCTTGCGCATCACTCTGGCGCATTACGTGACCTTCGAGGCCCAGCAACGCATGCTCGAGATTCTGCAATTCAAGCTCGACGTGCTGTGGAGCATGCTTGACGCCATGAGCATGGCCTATGAACTGGAGCGCCCGCCGTTCCACACGGTGACCAGCGAGAACGTCTGGCACCGGGGGATTGCCCTGTGAGCCTGATCAAGCGAGAGCAGGCACCGTCCCTGCGTCAGGGTTTTCGCCTGCAATGGGAACCGCGCCAGGACTGCCATGTGCTGCTTTACCCCGAAGGCATGATCAAACTCAACACCAGCGCCGGGCAGATCCTCGACCTGGTGAACGGCCGGCGCAGCGTCGCGGCAATCATTGACCTGCTGTGCGCGAATTTCCCCGGCGTGCCGGGGATCGACGAGGATGTGCTGGCATTCCTGGAGGTGGCCCATGCGCAATTCTGGATCGAATGAGGCGCCTCCGGGGCCGCCGCTGTGGTTGCTGGCGGAGCTGACCTATCGTTGCCCCCTGCAATGCCCGTATTGCTCCAACCCGCTGGACTTTGCCCAATCAGGTGAAGAGCTGAGTACCGAAGAATGGATTCGCGTATTCCGTGAAGCCCGGGACATGGGCGCGGCGCAACTGGGGTTTTCCGGTGGGGAGCCGCTGGTTCGCCAGGACCTGGCCGAACTGATCAAGGCCGCCCGGGACATGGGCTACTACACCAACCTGATCACCTCGGGCATCGGCCTGACCGAACAGAAAGTCCGCGACTTCAAGGTGGCCGGGCTCGATCACATCCAGATCAGCTTCCAGGCCGCTGACGAAGCGGTGAACAACATGCTCGCCGGCTCGCGCAAGGCGTTCGCGCAGAAACTGGCCATGGCCCGGGCGGTGAAAGCCCAGGGCTACCCGATGGTGCTGAACTTCGTCACCCACCGGCACAACATCGACGATATCGCGAAGATCATCGACCTGTGCCTGGAGCTGGAAGCGGATTTCGTCGAACTGGCCACCTGCCAGTTCTACGGTTGGGCCGAACTCAACCGCGTCGGCCTGCTGCCGACCCGCGATCAACTGCAGCGTGCCGAGCGCATCACTAACGAGTACCGCGAGCGTCTGGAGGCTCAGGGCCATCCGTGCAAGCTGATCTTCGTCACCCCAGACTATTACGAAGAACGCCCCAAGACTTGCATGAACGGCTGGGCCAACCTGTTTCTCGACATCACCCCGGACGGCACCGCCTTGCCGTGCCACAGTGCGCGGCAGCTGCCGGTGCAGTTTCCCAACGTGCGCGAGCACAGTATCGAGCACATCTGGACCGACTCCTTCGGTTTCAACCGCTTTCGCGGCGATGACTGGATGAAGGAGCCGTGCCGCTCCTGCGATGAAAAACACAAGGACCTGGGCGGCTGCCGCTGCCAGGCGTTCATGCTCACTGGCGATGCAGCCAATGCCGACCCGGTGTGCAGCAAGTCGCCGCATCATGGGGTGATCCTCAAGGCCCGGGAGGAGGCCGATGCGCCGGGGCTGGGCATAGAACACCTGACGTTGCGCAACGAGAAGGCTTCGCGCTTGATCTATCGCGGATAAATCAAGCGACACAAATCCCCTGTGGGAGCGAGCTTGCTCCGGGCGGCGTTCCGACGATAGCGGACTTCCAAAAGAAATGATGTTGCCTGACACTCCGCTATCGTCGGAACGCCGCCCGGAGCAAGCTCGCTCCCACAGGGAATCTCTGGTGAATCCAGAGTCTGAGTACACCAGCCTGCTACCCATTTGGTCTGATTGCATTCGCAGCCGGATGCGTTAGTGTGGCTTTACCTTCCAAAACAATAAAAAACAGGCTTTCCAATGAGCCAGAGTCTCAGCCAGCTGCGTAAATTCGTTTCTCCTGAAATCATCTTCGGTGCCGGCTGCCGGCATAACGTCGGCAACTACGCCAAGACCTTCGGTGCCCGCAAGGTGCTGGTGGTCAGCGATCCCGGGGTGATTGCCGCCGGATGGGTGGCCGATGTCGAGGCCAGCCTGCAAGCCCAGGGCATCGATTACTTCCTGTACAGCGACGTATCACCCAATCCGCGGGTCGAAGAGGTCATGCTCGGCGCCGAGCTGTACCGGGAAAACCATTGCGATGTGATAGTCGCCGTCGGCGGCGGCAGCCCGATGGATTGCGGCAAGGGCATCGGCATTGTCGTCGCCCACGGGCGCAGCATCCTCGAGTTCGAGGGCGTGGACACCATCCGCGTGCCCAGCCCGCCGCTGATCCTGATTCCGACCACCGCCGGCACCTCGGCGGATGTCTCGCAATTCGTGATCATTTCCAATCAGCAGGAACGCATGAAGTTCTCCATCGTCAGCAAGGCCGTGGTGCCGGACGTGTCGCTGATCGATCCGGAAACCACCCTGAGCATGGACCCGTTCCTGTCGGCCTGTACCGGCATCGACGCCCTGGTGCATGCCATCGAGGCCTTTGTCTCTACCGGCCACGGACCCTTGACCGATCCCCATGCCCTGGAAGCCATGCGCCTGATCAATGGCAACTTGGTGCAGATGATCGCCAACCCCAACGACATCGCCCTGCGCGAGAAGATCATGCTCGGCAGCATGCAGGCCGGGCTGGCGTTCTCCAACGCGATCCTCGGCGCGGTGCATGCGATGTCCCACAGCCTCGGCGGTTTTCTCGACCTGCCCCACGGCCTGTGCAATGCGGTGCTGGTGGAACACGTGGTGGCGTTCAACTACAACTCCGCCCCCGAGCGTTTCAAGGTGATCGCCGAGACCTTCGGCATCGATTGCCGCGGCCTCAATCACCGGCAGATCTGCGGGCGCCTGGTGGAACACCTGATCGCCCTCAAACATGCGATCGGCTTCCATGAAACCCTGGGCCTGCACGGGGTCAGCATGGCGGACATTCCGTTCCTCTCGCAACACGCCATGCACGACCCGTGCATCCTCACCAACCCGCGCGAGTCCAGTCAGCGTGATGTCGAGGTCGTCTATGGCGAAGCCCTCTGAGGAGCAACAACGGGCGCTGGCCGGACTACTCGGATTAGGCAGCCATTCGGCGCGCAAGAGTCATTACCCGGAACTGGCTGCGCGCCTGGATGAGCTGGAAGCCGAGCGCAATCGCTACAAGTGGTTGTTCGAAAACGCCGTGCACGGGATCTTCCAGGCCAGCCTGCTTGAAGGCATGCGCGCCGCCAACCCGGCGCTGGCGCGGATGCTGGGCTACCAGAATCCGCAGGAGGTGTTGTTTTCGCTGGCGGACCTGGCCAGCAACCTGTTCGTCGGCGGGGCGCAGGAACTGGAAAACATCGGCGAGATCCTCAGGCACCAGGGCAGCCTGCATGGCTACGAAACCCAATTGCGACGCAAGGACGGCAGCCGTCTGGACGTGTTGATGAACCTGTTGCTCAAGCCCGATCAGGAAGGTCTGGTGGAAGGGTTTGTCGCCGACATCACCGAACGCAAGCTGGCCCAGCAGCGCCTGCAACAACTCAACGATGAACTGGAACAGCGGGTCACCGCGCGCACCGACGAATTACTCGAAGCCAACCGCAACCTGCAGCAGCAGATCACCCAGCGCAAACAGATCGCAGAAGCCTTGCGCGATGCCCGGGACGCCGCCGAGGCCGCCAATCGCAGCAAGGACAAATACCTCGCTGCCGCCAGTCATGACCTGCTGCAACCGCTCAACGCCGCGCGCTTGCTGATCTCGACCCTGCGCGAGCGCAAACTGCCCGAGGTCGAGCAGGTGCTGGTGGAGCGTACCCACCAGGCCCTGGAAGGGGCCGAAGATTTGCTCACCGATCTGCTCGACATTTCCCGGCTCGATCAGGCCGCGGTCAAGCCGGACGTTGCGCTGTACCGCCTCGATGAGTTGCTGGGGCCGCTGGTGTCGGAATTCCGCTCGGTGGCCGAAGCCGCCGGGTTGAACCTGCGCGTGCACATGGGCGACTTCGCCATCAGCACCGACTTGCGCCTGATGACGCGGATCCTGCGCAACTTTCTCAGCAACGCCTGCCGTTACACCGACTCGGGCAGCATCCTGCTGGGGGCGCGGCGGCGGGGCGCAATGCTGCGCCTGGAGGTCTGGGACACTGGACGCGGAATTGCCGCGGATCGGCTGGATTCGATCTTTCTCGAGTTCAACCAACTGGACGTCGGTCGCGCCGCCGACCGCAAGGGTGTGGGGCTGGGCCTGGCGATTGTCGAGCGCATCGCGAAAATCCTCGACTACCGGATTCAGGTTTATTCGCGGCCGGGGCGCGGCTCCATGTTCAGCATCGACGTGCCGATTTCCCGTGAAATTCCGTTGCCGATCAGTCAGGCCGTGCCCCTGCCGGGTACCGGCAACCCACTGCCGGGTCGGCGCTTGCTGGTGCTGGACAACGAAGTCAGCATCCTTGAAAGCATGAGCGCGCTGCTCGGGCAGTGGGGCTGCGAAGTGGTGATCGCCACCGATCAAGCGTCTGCGCTGACGGCCTTGCAGGGCCAGGCACCGGAACTGATCCTGGCCGACTACCATCTCGATCATGGGGTGGTGGGCTGTGAGGTGGTCCGGCATTTGCGTCAGCATTTCGGCCAGGCGATCCCCGCGGTGATCATCACCGCGGACCGCACCGACCAGTGCCGCAGCGCCTTGCTCAAGCTCGAGGCACCGCTGCTGAACAAACCGGTGAAACCCGGCAAGCTGCGCGCAGTGCTGAGTCAGATGCTGGGCTAGTCGAGTGGGCGATACTGCAGGCTCAAACCCAGTTGCGTGGACTGACCTTGCTCGAGCAACACCAACCCCGGCCGCCCCGGCAGGTGATGGGCATTGACCGGGTGGCTCACCGGCTCGATGCAGAAAAACCCCAGGCCCACCGGGCAGTAGAGCAGGTAGTAATCGCTGCCGGTAGCCTGGCATTGCAGTTCATAGCCAAGGTCCGGTTGCTGGATCAGGCAGTGACCGTCCCATTCGCAGAAGCCGTTGTCGACCAGGGTGTCGGGCAACTGTTCAAGTTGCTGGAAATCCCATTCGGCGGGCAGCGAAGTCAGTTTTGTCGGCAATTTTACAGCGTCGCATAACCAGACTTGTCGGGCCTGCGCCTGCAATCGGGTGCCCGCCGTGCGCGGCAGATAGGGATGTAAGCCCAAGCCATGCCAGGCGGCGAGTTCGGCCAGGTGGGTGACGTGCAGATCGATGCTCAGCTTGCCCTCGCTCAGGTGGAATCGTTGCCGGGCGCGATAGGCGAAGGGCGTCGTACTGTCGAGTTGCAGGACGACTTCATCCTGAGTGTGCGAAAGCACCTGCCACGGCTGTTGCCAGGCGCTGCCATGAATCGGCAGAGGATCGGTGAGGCTGTTGGGCGTCAGTGCCAGCCAGCCGTCGGGGCGGTCGAAGCCACCTTCGGAAATACGGTTAGACCATGGCGCCAAGGGAAAGCAACCGAGCTTGCCCGGCAGACCGGTGTTCAGCGCGTGGCTGTCGCTGTGGCGCAGCAGCGGCTGACCGGTGTTGCGCACGGTCCAGTTGACGATGCTGCCCCCGAGTTCGGGGGCGAGGGTGAGGTGGGTGAGTCCGTCTTCGAGTTCGAGGAGTGTTGGCGTCATGTTGATTTTCAGGCTCATTGAGGGCTTTTGTGGCGAGGGAGCTTGCTCCCGCTCGGCTGCGCAGCAGTCGCAAATCCAGTCAACTCGGTCTGTCTGGAAAATACAGGGGGCCGCTGCGCGCCCCAGCGGGAGCAAGCTCCCTCGCCACAGGGATCATGCTCCACAGGAAAAACTGCCTACCGCTTTTACAACACCAAATGCGGCAACCACAGCGACAGAGCAGGAATGTAGGTCACGGCCATCAGCACCAGGAACAGCACCCCATAGAACGGCAGCAGCGCCTTCACGGTTTTTTCGATACTGACTTTGCCCACCGCCGACCCCACAAACAGCACAGCACCCACCGGCGGCGTGATTAAACCGATCCCCAGGTTCACCAGCATGATCATGCCGAACTGCACCGGGTCCACGCCAATGCCCAGAATCACCGGCATCAGGATCGGCGTGAGGATCAGGATCAGCGGCGCCATGTCCATTACCGTGCCCAGTAACAGCAGCATGACGTTGATGCACATCAGGATCACATAACGATTATCCGACAGGGTCAGGAACATCGTGGTGATCTTCGACGGGATCTGCATCAGGGTCATGATGTAGCCGAAGCTGGCAGCGAAGCCGATCAGGATCATCACGATCGAAATCGTGCGCACCGTGCGGTGCATCAGTTTCGGCAGCTCGCTCCACTTGTAGTCGCGGTAGATGAACATGGTGACGAAGAACGACCACAGCACCGCAATCGCCGCCGACTCGGTCGCGGTGAAGATACCCGAGAGAATGCCGCCGAGGATGATCACCATGGCCATCAGGCCCCACATCGCTTCGCCGCAGATTTTCAGCGCCTGACGCATGGGGATGACTTCACCCTTGGGGTAATTGCGCTTCCTGGCGAAGATCAGGCACAGCACCATCAGGCACGCGCTCATCAACAGCCCCGGGACCACACCGGCCATGAACAGCGAAGCAATCGATACCGTGCCGCCAGCCGCCAGGGAATAGAGCACCGAGTTGTGGCTGGGCGGGGTCAACAGTGCCTGCACCGAGCCGCTGACGGTGACCGCCGTGGCGAACTCCCGGGGATAACCCCGGCGTTCCATCTCTGGAATCAGCACCGAACCGACCGACGCGGTGTCCGCCACCGAGGAACCGGAGATCGCGCCGAAGAAGGTCGAGGCCATGATGTTGACCAGCGACAAGCCGCCGCGCACGAAACCCACCAGCACCCCGGCAAACGCCACCAGCCGCCGGGACATGCCGCCCTCGGCCATGATCGCGCCAGCCAGGACGAAGAACGGAATCGCCAACAGCGAGAATTTGTTGACGCCACCGGCGACCTGAATCATCAGGGCCTGGAATGGAATGTCGATCCACCACGCGCCGATCAGCGCGGAAAGGCCCAGGGCGTAGGCGACCGGCATGCCGATCAGGATCAAAGCGATAAAACTGCCAAGCAGAATCAGAGCGTCCATCAGGCGGCACCTTCGCTTTCTTCAACCAGGTCGAAACGCACGACCCGCCGGTTGCTCTGGTCACCGAGCAAGAGTTTTTCCAGGACAAAGATCAAGGTCAGCAGGCCGCCCACGGGGATCGGCATGTAAGTGATGCCTACGCGCAGGGTGGGCAGGGCGCTCATGAACTGGTTCCAGGTCGACAGGCAAAGCTTGGTGCCCCAGACCGTCATGAACACGCAGATTGTTGCCATCAGCAGCTGCGAGACGATGCTCATGGTCTTGCGCAGTTCGGGTGCCATGCGGTCGGTGAGCATGGCCACGGCCATATGCGCACCGGCGCGATAACTGGCGGCTGCACCGATGAAGGTAAAGACCATCATCAGCAGGATCGCGGTGGGCTCCGGCCAGCTCGAGCCGGTGCCGAGCACGTAGCGGGCAAACACACCCCAGGGAATGATCAGGGAAATGGCCAGGACCGACAGGCCGGCGACCCAGATGCAGGTCATGTAAATCCTGTCGTTGATACGTAGCAGCAGATTCTTCATCGGGTTCCACCGTAACCGGGCGCGCGCTGACAAACACCAACGTCAGCGGCGCCGGGCCTTTCATGAGGGCAGGGAGGGTTACTGGACGGCTTCGATGCGCTTGATCAGATCGGCGTAGGGCGCGCCGTATTTTTCGCGGATCGAGGCGGTGGCCTCATAGAAAGGTTTTTTGTCGACGGTGATGAACTCGACGCCGGCTGCCTTGAGTTTCTCTTCGCTGCTGGTGGATTTTGCGTCCCACAGGGTGCGTTCCTGGGCTTGCGCGGCCTTGGCGGTTTTCTTCACCAGCACCTGCTGCTCGGGGGTGAGTTTTTCCCAGGTGATTTTCGACATCACGATCGGCTCGGGCAAGATCAGGTGCCCGGTCAGGCTGTAGAACTTGGCGTTCTGGTAGTGGTTGTGTTCGAGCAGGGTCGGCGGGTTGTTTTCCGCGCCATCGATCACCCCGGTCTGCAACGCACTGAAGATCTCGCCGGTGTCCATCGCAATCCCATTGCCGCCCATGGCGTTGATGGTTTCGATGAACATCGGGTTGCCTTGTACGCGGATTTTCATGCCCTTGAGGTCGGCCAGGCTGCGCACCGGTTTCTTGGTGTAGATGTTGCGCGTACCGCCGTCCATCCAGGCCAGGGCGACCAGGCCGAATTCGGAATCGGTGATTTTGGCGAGGATCTCGTCGCCGACTTCACCGTCGATGACTTTACGCATGTGCGCCTGGTCGCGGAAGACAAAAGGCATGTTGAACACGTTTACGTCCGGCACCACCGGCCCGACGATGCCCAGGCTCACCCGGGCCATCTGGATGGCGCCGACCTGAGCCTGTTCCACCACTTCTTTTTCCGAGCCGAGCACACCGCCGGCGAACATCTTGAATGTCAGTTTGCCTCCGCTGTCGGCCACAAGTGTCTTGCCCAGTTGCTCTTCCGCGACGACGGTCGGATAACCGGCGGGGTGGATGTCGGCGAATTTGATTTCCAGCGCCTGGACGGCACTGCTGAGGGTGAAGGCCAAGGGGAGTGCAGCGGCAAGCAAGGTGCGTTTGAAGTCCATGGGTGTCTCTCCAGTCTTGTTATTTTTTTGTATTCAAGGCGCAGCGGTGCAGCACAAGCAGATGCAGCTAGTGGTTGAAAAGAGGTTCCGGCAAGCCTTGCACACCGGCATCGAGGGCGAACACGCCGCCGGCCAGCGACTGTTCGTCCTGGTCGTCACCGGGACGGATCGAGGTCACAAACAGCGTGTCCAGTCGGCTGCCACCGAAGGCGCACATGGTCGGTTTCTTCACCGGAACCGCGAGGGAGCGATCCAGCCGGCCATCGGGAGTGAAACGATGAATCAGCCCGGCGTCGTTGGCGCAGATCCAATAGCAACCGTCGGCATCCACGGCGGCGCCGTCGGGGCGTCCGGGGAACTGATTCATGTCGACGAACAGCCGGCGCCTGGACGGCGTGCCGCTGTCGATGTCGTAATCGAAGGCCCAGATGTGCTGGACCGAGGGATGGGAGTCAGACAGATACATAGTGCGGCCATCCGGGCTGAAGCCCAGGCCGTTGGGCACGATGAATCCGTCGAGCTGCGCGGCGAGCGGTCCGTGTTGTCCGGCGCTGTAGCGATACAGCGTGCCATTGGCAGCGTTGGCGCCCATGTTCAGCACCATGCTGCCGGCCCAGAAGCGTCCCTGCCGATCGCAACGACCGTCGTTGAGGCGCATGTCGGGACGGGTGTGATCAATCTGGGCCAGCAATTGGCTGTCGAGGCTGCCGTCGTTACGTGGGTGCAGTTCAAAGAAGCCAGTTTCCAGTCCGGCCACCCAGCTTCCATCGCTTTGACGCGCGATACAGGCGAGCATTTCGGGCGCGGTCCAGCTATCGACATGACCGCTGTCGGTGCTCCAGCGCTGCAGGCACCCGGCGGGAATATCGACCCAGTACAGGGCGTTTTCCTCGGGGACCCACACCGGGCTTTCACCGACCGCGTTACGGGCATCGACAATCAATTGAGCGTGCATGGCGGCTCATTCCCTTGGGTTTTTGTTGTTGGGATCTGTGCAGGTTCAGTCGCCGAACGGGCCGGCCGCGCAGAAGGCGCCACCCTGGTAGATCCGGGCCGGATCATCGGCTGGGGGCATGGGCTGGGCTTCGACTTTGTCGCGGAACACTTCGGAGCTGTCCTGAGGGGTGTAACCAAGGCAGGTGGCGTACCGGTTGTCCCACCAGACATTTTTGTTGTCGGACATGCCATACACCACGGTGTGGCCGACGCCAGGGGTGACCAACGCGCGCTCGAGCAACTGCGTGAGGTCGCCGAAGCTCAGCCAGGTGCTCATCATCCGGCGGTTTTGCGGCTCCGGGAACGAAGAGCCGATGCGGATGCTGACGGTCTCGATGCCATAGCGATCGAAGTAGAACGTGGCCATGTCTTCGCCGTAGGACTTGGACAAGCCGTAGTAGCTGTCCGGGCGACGCGGGGAGTGGGCGTCGATCACTTCGTCCTGCTTGTAGAAGCCGATCACGTGGTTGGAGCTGGCGAAGATCACCCGCTTGACGCCATGCCGGCGCGCAGCTTCGTAGATATGGAACACGCCGCAGATGTTGGCGCCGAGGATTTCTTCGAACGAACGCTCTACCGACACGCCGCCGAAGTGCAGGATGGCGTCCACGCCCTCGACCAGTTGATGCACGGCCTGCTTGTCGGCAAGGTCGCAGGTGACGACTTCTTCGCGATCATCGATGGCCGGGGCGATATCGGCGATGTCCGACAGGCGAATCACCTTGGCGAGCGGACGCAGGCGCTCGCGCAGAACCTTGCCGAGGCCGCCGGCGGCACCGGTCAGCAGCAGGCGGTTGAAAGGGGCGTTGGGCGTGGTGGTCATGGCAAGTTCCTGGACGCAGAATCATTGTTGAATTTGTTGTAGGTTGTCGTACGACTGTGCAGAAGTATCGTTAGGGTTTCCGGGTCTTGTCAACGTCACTTTGGTGGAAATTGACGGAAGATTATCCCTCCCGTTAAACGTACCCCCCTGTAGGAGCGAGCTTGCTCGCGAAGACCTACAGGGCGACGCGTTCAACCAGAAAGCACGCGTTTTCGTTAACGTCCATCGTCGGAACGCCGCCCGCAACAAGCTCGCTCCTACAGAAAAGCAGCCTGAACAAGCCTTACAACAACGAAATCGGATAGCTGACGAAAATTCGGTTCTCATCAAACTCGTTAGTACTGAAATCCCGGCGAATCGTCGCGTTGCGCCATTTGACGTTGAGGTTCTTCAACGCGCCGCTCTGCACGGTATAGGCCAGCTCCGATTCGCGGCCCCATTCCTTGCCGTCAGTAATCGTACCGGTGTGCACGTTATCGCCGCTGATGTAGCGGTTCATCATCGTCAGGCCGGGAATGCCGAGGGCGACGAAGTTGTAGTCGTGGCGCAGCTGCCAGGATTTTTCCCTGGCGTTGTCGTAGCTGGCGTTGTAGCTATCGTTGGCCAGGGTGCCGCCGCTGGTGCCGTTGACCCGCATCCAGACGTCGTCGCCGCTGAGTTTTTGCAGGCCGATATAGAACGTGTTGCCACCGTATTTGGCGGAGAGCATGGCGAACGCGGTTTTGTTGTCGAGGTCGCCGGCCAGGGCGCTGCCGTCTTCCTTGCCGATGAAGTAGCCGAGGTTGGCGCCAAGGGTCCAGTCGCCGATGGGCTGGCTGTGGCTGAGGTTGAAATACTGCTGCTGATAAATGTCGCTGAGTTCCGCGTACCAGACGCCGACCTGGGTGCGCTTGTCGTTGAACGCGTATTCACCGCCGCCAAAGTTGAACCGGTCGGAGGTGAAGGCGGCCTTGCCGTTCATGAACATGTCTTCCATGCTCGCGTCGTTGCGCGGGCTGTTGGCGCGGAACTGACCGCCGTAGAGCGTCAGGCCGCTGATCTCGGTGGACGTCACCTGGCCACCGCGGAAGGTCTGGGGCAAGGAACGGCCGTCGTCGGAGCGCAGGATCGGCAACACTGGCATCCATTCGCCGACCTTCACTTCGGTCCTGGAAATTTTGCCTTTGAGCGCCACCCCCATTCGCCCGAAATTGTCCGCGGGGCGGCCGTCGTCATGAATCGGCAACAACTGCGTGCCGCCCGTACCCTTGCCACCGTCGAGCTTCTGCGAGTACATGCCGAGTACGTCGACGCCAAAACCCACAGGCCCCGGCGTGAACCCGGACCTGGCATCGAGGATGAAGTTTTGCGTCCACTCTTCAGCCTTGCCCTGGGCGTTGGCAGGGTTGGTGAAGTTGCGGTTGAAGTAGGCGTTGCGCAGGTTCAGCGTGGCCTTGGCGTCATCGACGAAGCCTTCGGCGTTGCCGGTCAAGGGCAGGGCGAAAGCCAGGCTGCTGAAGCTGATCAGGCTCAGGGTATGACGGCACGCGAAGGCGGGGCGAGGGGTGCTGAAGGAGGAATTGCGGACGAGCTTGCTCACTGTGACGCTCCCTTTGATCTTATTGTTTTTATTTTGTCATACGTCGTCGTACAACATGGAGCGATTATTTACGGGAGTTTTGGGGGTGTCAATCAGAAGTTATACGATGACTTAACGACTTTAGTCGTAGTCAATTGAAAACCCTGTAGGAGCGAGCTTGCTCGCGATGGTCGTCAACGATAACGCTGGAAACCTGACACCCCGCGGCGCTCTCAGGTTTTTCGCGAGCAAGCTCGCTCCTACAAGGGGGAGGGGGTGTACTTCAGTTCATGATCATGGGCGGCATGGTTCCCAACAGCGAAACCGCCGCCACCGCGCCGATCCCCAGCATCCACTCCAGCATTACGCTGGCACGCAATGCCGGCATGCGCCGATCGCAATCCTTGATCCGCAACCGATTGAACAGGGCCAACCCGAGCATCGCAGCCACCAGCAGCACCTTGATCAACAGAATCAAGGCAAATCCGCTCAGCAACGGCGTCGGCCAGAACGCCCCGGTCAGTACCCGGACATTGATCAGGCCCGTGACCAGCAATCCCGCGACCAAGGCAAAACCGACCCCGCTGAAGCGTCGCAATATCGCTTCAACGGACTGCGCAGCCGGTCGTGGCAGGATCATCACCAACAGCATCAATCCCCCAAGCCAGGCGCCAACGCAAATCAGGTGGATGACCTGGTTGAAAATCAGCAATTGCCCTTCGAGACCGTCGAGCATGGCGCCATGGCCGACCGGAGCCAGGGTCACCAGCAACAGCCCGCTCAAGGCTATCCGCATGGGGAAGTTGCCTTGCAGCGGCGTCAGCAGCAACGCCACCAACAGCCCATTGAGCAGCAGATGCCAGCGCCACACCTGGCCAAAAAACGTCTTGTCCAGCACCAGTCCCAAGGTCGACGGATCGAATGCCGCCTCCCAGGTGCCGGCCATGCTGGCGGTGATCAACAACAACCAGCCGACACCGCTGACCAACGCCACCACCGCGAGCCATCGGCTGACCCGCGCCAGCAGTCCATCCAGCGTTGTTTCACGGCCCAGCAACAGCGGCTTGAATACCCAGGCCCCGAACAGCATCAACACCACGGTGAAATGCAGGAAACGGCACAGCACCATCGCGTCCGTCATGAGTTACTGGCCAACCTTGAAGCCGTAGGCACCTTCGCTTTTGTGGGTGTCGACCGACACTGCATGCCATTCGACCTTGTACGCCCCAGCCGCCAAAGGCGCCGCCGGGGTCACGACCAGGATTTTTTTATCGCTGCCTTCGGTGGTCAGGCTTTTCACCGGGACCTGGGCGCCGTCCTTGCTGAGGGTGACTTTGGTGAAGGTCGCTTCGATGCCTTCGGAAAACACCAGGCGCAGTTCCGACGGCGCGCTCACGGTGCTGTCGGCGGCCGGGGTCTGGCTTTGCAGGTGGGCATGGGCCCATACCGAAGAGGCGGTGAGCAGTGAGCCGAGGAGGGCGGCGGTGGTCAGGGCGTTCTTGAGCAGCATCGTGGATACCTTAGAGGCAGGTTCGAAGAAGCGGGCAGTTTACCTGTGTGAGCGTGAAGCCGGGCGTAGGAAGATTCGTTTTCCCTTGTCGCCCCGAGGTAGAGCGGATGCTAGTCTTGATCAACGCTGTTGTCAGGGAGCCCTCATGGGCAATCACAAGATCGAGATTCGCCGCAGTAACGTCGAAAAAATTCTGCTGGGGGCCGAAAAGGTCTTCGCCGAAAAAGGCTTCGGCAGCACCGCCATGGCCGACATCGCCGCCGAGGTGCAGCTGCCGCGTTCCAACCTGCATTACTACTTCAGCACCAAGCACGAACTGTACAGCGCCGTGCTGTTCGACCTGCTCGAAGTCTGGAAGCAGGACGCCCTGTGCTTCGAAATGTTCGACGACCCACGGGTAGTGCTCAGCAGCTACATCCGCGCCAAAATGAACCACTCCCGCAGCCGGCCCTACGGCTCCAAAGTCTGGGCCAACGAAATCATCCACGGCGCCCCAACACTGGGTGTCGCGCTGGATGCGAGCCTGTACGACTGGGCCAAGATGAAAGAAGCGAAAATCCGCCAGTGGGTGGAGGATAAACGCATCCTGCCGGTGGAGCCTTCAAGCCTGTTGTATATGATCTGGGCTTCGACCCAGCATTATGCTGACTTTGATCATCAGGTGAATATTTTGAATGATCATCAGCCGTTGTCGGACATGCAGTTCGAGCGGGCGGTGCAGACGGTGACCAGTGTTATTTTACGAGGGATTGGGTTGGAGCCGTAGCCCGCGCAATACTATAAAATAGTATCAGGTATTTCCATGTACAGTTACTTTCTTATTGCTTTGGCTTTAATTTCGGAATAGTTGATTGCGCTGGTTTTTTTAATTTGTAAAAAAGTGGCCCTTATTTCTTCGCGGATTTGTTCTCGAGTATCATTGTTCTTAGTGGTGTGGATACTGTGTTTAATTTCTTTAAGCCTATTAAATTGGTCTTGGGTGCTTACTGTTTTGAAGTCGGGCTTTAGCTTGTTAAGATCATATAAAACTTCGAAGTTTTTCAAGTCTACTTGTTGAGGCGACAGGTTTCCGCCGGAACTACCGCGCATTGTATTGGAGGAAATATGTCCGCCTAAGGTTATTAGTTCACTTGATGTTTGTGGGTTGGCGATTGGAACGACAGCAACTGGATTGAACGATGATGCTGAACGACCCGGTCGGGCAATGGTCGAGGAGGAGTGCCGAATTGTATTTTGGGGGCTGGGGGGTGGAGGGAAAAAGTGAAAACGCCCGTGTTGGTTCACAATTTTTAGTCTTACGTTGCCAGTCGGATCGTAATGGTTGATCGGGTCATTTCCGCAATAAGAATACGGATTAATCCCCCCTTTACCAAAAGGGCTCAACTCATCCGGACTGTTAAAGCGCATCAATACCGGATTAAAAGCCCGCTTGCCCTGACCCAAAAGATAGTGTCCCGTTATTGCGTCAGGGCATTCACCGTTGAATCCAAGCAAGCGGCTTAAACCACTTTCTGCCGGATGGTGACCGTAGGCGGTATAGGCCATTTGCTGCGGATTTGTACCCCCGAGGGTCTGCAGCAGCGAATGAGACTGATCGGTTGCCAGCAGACTGGTTTCGGTGACGCCGCTTGTGCTTTGTTGTTGCGCCAACGGCTGGGCTTCATGGCGGATGATGGTTCGTTGCGTCTGCTCATCCAGCTCGGTAGTCAGATGGTCTTCCTGATAGAAGCGCTGAGTGCTGGCGCGCTCCAGAAGCCCCACGCCCATGAGGCGGTCCAGTGGGTCGTATTGATAGCGGCACAGAATCTTCAATGATGAAGCGGACATGGTGGGGCCTCACTGGCGAATTACATGGGTGCCAGCTTCGAATATATTGCGGGGGGGCGTCTACTAGCAGAACTGATAGGTTGGTGGGCGTTGGGCGGGGATTGGGTTGGAGTTTTGAGTATTTCGGTGGGGCTGCTGGCCTCTTCGCGGGCAAGCCTCGCTCCTACAGGGTTCGATGCTGTCCACACATCTCATGTACACCAAACAACCCTGCAGGAGCGAGGCTTGCCCGCGAAGGCGGCAGTTCAGCCGGCGCCTGCCTTAGGGGGCGACGTGGTAGGGATTGCGCGGATCATGATTCCAATCCAGAAACGGCTTGCCATTCTCCATCGGCACCATCTCGATGCAATCCTGTACCGGGCAGGTGATCTGACACAGGTTGCAACCCACGCACTCCTCATCGATCACTTCATACTTATGCGTGCCATCCGCTTGCTTGAGGCTGGCCACCGCCTGGTGCGAGGTGTCTTCGCAGGCGATATGGCAGCGGCCACAACCGATGCAGGCCTCCCGATCAATCTTCGCAATCACCTGATAATTGATGTCCAGGTACTTCCAGTCGGTGGTGTTGGCCACCGCCCGACCGGAAAACTGCGACACGCTGGCATAGCCTTGACTGTCCATCCAGCGTGACAAACCATCCTTCATCTCGTCGACTATCCGAAACCCATGCAACATGGCCGCCGTGCACACCTGCACCGCACCGCTGCCAAGAGCGATGAATTCCGCCGCGTCGCGCCAGCTGCCGATCCCGCCGATGCCGCAGATCGGCAGGCCCTGGGTCTGTGGATCGCGTGCGATTTCGGCGACCATGTTCAGCGCGATCGGCTTGACCGCCGAACCGCAGTATCCGCCGTGGGTGCTCTGGCTGCCGACGGCGGGATTGGCGACCATGCGTTCGAGGTTGACGCTGGTGATCGAGTTGATGGTGTTGATCAGCGACACCGCATCGGCGCCGCCACGATGGGCGGCACGGGCGGCGACGCGGATGTCGGTGATGTTCGGCGTGAGCTTGACGATCACTGGCAGCGAGCAGTATGTCTTGCACCAGCGGGTGACTTGTTCGACGTACTCCGGCACCTGACCGACCGCCGCGCCCATGCCCCGTTCCGGCATGCCGTGGGGGCAGCCGAAGTTCAGCTCGATGCCGTCGGCACCCGTGGCTTCCACCAGCGGCAAGATGAATTTCCACGACTCTTCGACACAGGGCACCATCAACGAAACGATGAGCGCGCGGTCCGGCCAGTCTTTTTTGACCTGGGTGATTTCCCGCAGGTTGATCTCCAGGGTGCGATCGGTGATCAGCTCGATGTTGTTGAAGCCCATCACTTCACGATTCGGCCCGAAGTGCGCCGAATAACGCGACGAGACGTTGACCGCCGCCGGGTCTTCACCCAGGGTTTTCCAGACCACGCCACCCCAGCCGGCCTCGAAAGCGCGGACCACGTTGTAGGCTTTGTCGGTCGGTGGCGCGGAGGCCAGCCAGAACGGGTTGGGGGCTTTGATGCCGGCGAAGACTATCGAGAGATCGGCCATTTACGCAGCCTCCACGTTGAGCATGAGTTGGACGTTGATGGCTTCGGCAGCCAGCTTGCCGTGCTGCACGGCCTGCACGGTGAGGTCCTGGTCGAGGCTGGTGCAGTCGCCGCCGGCATACACCCCGGGGATGCTGGTGCACAGCTGTTCGTCGACCAGGATTCGATCGCCCTCGCGCTTGAGTTCACGGGCCAGCGGATCGGCGAGGGCGCCGGCGTCAAAGGCCTGGCCGATGGCTTTGAAAATGGCGTCGGCGGCCAGTTCGAAGGTTTCCCCGGTGGTCTGCAGAAGGCCTTCCACCAGATGCGTGCGGGCGAAACGCATGCCGCGCACCTGGCCCTGATGGTCGAGCAGTACTTCGTCGGGTTGAGCCCAGGTCAGCAGACGCACCTGATTGGCCTTGGCGATGTCCTGCTCGTGGCCGGTGGCGCCCATGTCCTCGACACCTCGGCGATACACCAGGTTGACATCGCGAGCGCCGAGACGGGCCATTTGCACGGCCATGTCGATCGCGGTGTTGCCGGCGCCCAGCACAATGCAGTGATCCGCCAGGGGCAGTTGGGTCAGATCATCGGCCTGGCGCAGTTCGCGGATGTAATCGGTGGCGGCGAGCAAGCCGGCTGCATCCTCATGGGGCAGACCCAGTTGCTTGCTGGCCGCGAGGCCAAGGCCGAGGAACACCGCGTCGAATTGCTGATGCAGCTCGCTGAGGGTCAGGTTATCGCCGAGCTTCTGGCCGTGGCGGATTTCGATGCCGCCAATCTGCATCAGGAACTCAAGCTCCTTCTGCGCGTAATCGTCCACCAGCTTGTACTTGGCGATCCCGTATTCGTTGAGGCCGCCAGCCTTTTCCCGCGCCTCGAAAATCACCACGTCATGCCCGTGCATGGCACTGCGGTGAGCGCAGGACAACCCGGCGGGACCGGCACCGACCACGGCGATGCGCTTGCCGGTGGCGGCGGCGCGCTGGAACGGGTGCTCGCTGAAGTGCGCGTTGTCCACCGCATAGCGTTGCAACAGGCCGATCAGCACCGGTGCGCATTCGTGGGCGTTGTTGCGCACACAGGCTTGCTGGCAGAGGATTTCCGTGGGGCACACCCGCGCGCAACTGCCACCGAGGATATTGGCCGAGAGAATTTTCTGTGCGGCGCCCTGAACGTTCTCCTGGTGGATGTTGCGGATGAACGAGGGAATGTCGATCTCGCTCGGGCAGGCATTTACACACGGCGCGTCGTAGCAATACAGGCAGCGCGAGGCTTCCAGGTAGGCCTGGCGGTCGTTGAGTGGCGGTGCCAGGTCGGTGAAATGACTGGCGAGGGCGACCGCATCTTCATGGGGGTGCGGGAGGTGGTTCAGGGTCTTGATCACGGTATTGGCCTCACGGTTATTTGAGGTGCTGCCTCTGATGGGCATTTTTTGTGTTGTCCGGACTGCCGCCTTCGCGAGCAGGCTCGCTCCCACAGGGGAATGCATTTCAAATGTGGGAGCGAGCCTGCTCGCGAAGGCCGAAGGCCTCGATCTCAGCGTTTCACGGCAACTGGCTGATTCAACTCAGCCCGCTTGCTCAGCAACTCAAACACCGCTGGATACGCCGGCCGTTCGACATACCGCCCGGCACCACGCTCGGCCCGCAAATCGCCATCGGCCCAGACCACCCGACCCTGACTCACGGTGTGGCTCGGCACGCCGCGCACGGTCTTGCCTTCGAAAATGTTGAAGTCAACCTGCTGGTGATGGGTCTTCGCCGAAATCGTGCGCGTACCTTCGGGGTCCCACAGCACCAGATCGGCATCGGCACCGACGCGAATCGCGCCTTTGCGCGGGTAGAGGTTGAAGATCTTCGCGGTGTTGGTGGAGGTCAGTGCAACGAAGTGCTGCATCGACAGGCGGCCGGTATTTACCCCTTCATCCCAGAGCACCGCCATGCGGTCTTCGATCCCGGCGGTGCCGTTGGGGATCTTGCTGAAGTCGTCACGGCCGGCGGCTTTTTGCTCGGCGCAGAAGCAGCAATGGTCGGTGGCGGTGGTGTGCAGGTTGCCCGATTGCAAGCCGTGCCAAAGCGCCTCTTGATGACCGCGAGGACGGAAGGGCGGGCTCATCACGTAACCGGCGGCAGTCTGCCAGTCCGGGTGTTGGTAGACGCTGTCGTCCAACAGCAGATGCCCGGCCAGCACTTCGCCGTAGACTTGCTGGCCCTTGCTGCGGGCGTAGGTGATTTCGTCAAGGGCTTCCTTGGTCGAGACATGCACCAGGTACAGCGGCGTGCCCAGGGTTTCGGCAATACGGATCGCCCGGCTTGCCGCTTCGCCTTCAACCTGCGAAGGACGCGACAACGGATGCGCTTCCGGGCCGGTCATGCCCTGGGCCATCAATTTGCGTTGCAGGTGATAGACCAGCTCGCCGTTCTCCGCATGCACGGTCGGCACGGCGCCCAGTTCCAGGCAGCGTTCGAAACTCGCCACCAGGGTGTCGTCGGCAGCCATGATCGCGTTCTTGTAGGCCATGAAGTGCTTGAAGCTGTTGACGCCATGCTGGCTGACCAGCTCGGCCATTTCTTCGCGAACCTGTTCGCTCCACCAGGTGATCGCGACATGGAAGCCGTAATCCGACGCCGACTTCTCGGCCCAGCCGCGCCACTGATGGAATGCTTCCATCAACGATTGCTGAGGATTGGGAATCACGAAATCGATGATCGAGGTGGTGCCACCGGCAAGTCCCGCTGCCGTACCGCTGAAAAAGTCTTCGCTGGCCACCGTACCCATGAAGGGCAGTTGCATGTGCGTGTGCGGGTCGATGCCGCCGGGCATCAGGTATTGGCTGCTGCCGTCGAGCACTTCGGCACCCGCCGGAACATCGAGATTGGCACCGATGGCCTTGATCACGCCGTCGGCGCAATAGACGTCGGCACGATAACTTTCATCATGGGTAATAACGGTGGCGCCACGGATCAACAGAGACATTCCGAGTTCCTCGCAGGCAATGACCGGCTAATGCCGGTTCTAAATGTTTTATATGAAGCATCCACCAACAGGAGTATTCCTGTCAGTGCTGTCAAGAATAGACGCTAGCTGCAGTTCGGGGATTGGGCAAGAATATTTTTATAAGCTTATCTATTTTTTAACATGTTGATACTTAAAGACAAAATAACAAATTCACCGAAAGGGAGAGGCGCCTCACCATTTTGACGCACTTGACAGGTTCCGAAAATGAACGAGATTTCTATGTGAAATCAGCCGCTTGAAGGATGGTCTATGGTTGATGCGCAACCTTGAAAAAAAGGCGTGCACCACATTGAGTCGTGACTGTCTGGACGACGGATGCCAGATATTCAACCCGAGTGACATGACAAGTAAATGTGGATTCATATTCAGAAAATTAAAACTGATGTACATCAGTTATTTACAACGTTTTTATGGAACTGCCCGATGCGCTGACGGGGTGCCCGGCACAGTTATTGAACTCGCCAACCCTTGATGCGCAAAAAATAATTCAAAGAACAGTGGAGCGGCCATGCAACAGATCAGATCGCAAGTGACCGAGCGCGACGGCTTGTTCGAGCTCGAAGCCGGCAGCGATGTCCTCGACAGTCCCCGTTACAACCACGACATGGCACCGACCAAGGTGCGCGAGCGAACCTGGAATAAATGGCACATCACCGCGTTGTGGGTCGGCATGGCAATCTGCGTGCCGACCTACACCCTCGGCGGGGTACTCACCGCCTACTTCGGCCTGAGCGTGGGCGAAGCGCTGCTGGCGATTCTGTTTGCCAATATCATCGTCCTGATCCCGCTGACGCTTAACGCCTTCCCCGGCACCAAATACGGTATTCCGTTTCCGGTGTTGCTGCGTTCGTCCTTCGGCATCCTCGGCTCCAACATCCCGTGCCTGATCCGCGCATTGGTAGCCTGCGGCTGGTTCGGCATCCAGACGATGTTCGGCGGGCTGGCGATCCATCTGTTCCTGGGCTCGGTGTTCGAGGGCTGGAAGTCACTGGGCGGTACCGGCGAAGTGATCGGCTTCATGGTGTTCTGGGTGCTGAACCTGTGGGTGGTGATTCGTGGCGCCGAATCGATCAAGTGGCTGGAAACCCTGTCGGCACCGCTACTGGTGCTGGTCGGTGTGGGCCTGCTGGTATGGGCGATGCCGAATGTGTCAATGACCGAGTTGCTGGCGATCCCGCCCAAGCGTCCGGAAGGCGCGGGTGTGGCCAGTTACTTCGCCGCCGGGCTGACCGCGATGGTCGGGTTCTGGGCCACGCTGTCGCTGAACATACCGGACTTCAGTCGCTATGCGAAAAGCCAGAAGGACCAGATTGTCGGGCAGATCATCGGCTTGCCCCTGACCATGTTCCTGTTCGCGTCGCTGGGCGTGGTGATGACGGCCGCTTCGGTGAAACTGGTGGGCGTCACCGTCTCCGATCCCGTCACCCTGATCGGTCATATCCAGAGCCCGGTATGGGTCGCACTGGCCATGGCGTTGATCATTATTGCCACGCTGTCTACCAATACCGCGGCCAACATCGTCTCGCCGACCAACGACTTCCAGAACATTGCACCCAAGGTCATCAACCGGACCAAGGCGGTGATGCTCACCGGTCTGGTCGGGCTGGTGCTGATGGGGCATGAACTGCTGAAAAAACTCGGGCTGATCGTTTCCGATCTGAGCCTGGAAACGGTCTATTCCAACTGGTTGCTGGGTTACTCCAGCTTGTTGGGCCCGATTGCCGGGATCATGGTGGTGGACTATTTCCTGATCAAGAAACAGCAGCTGGATCTGGCCGGGTTGTATCGGGATGACGTTTACCCGGCGTGGAACTGGTTCGGGTTTATCGCCTTCGGTGTGCCGGTGGTGTTGACGTTGTTGTCGCTCGGCAGTGATGCGTTCAGCTGGTTTTACAGCTATGGCTGGTTTACCGGGTCGGCACTGGGTGGGTTGATTTATTACGGGTTGAGTGCGATGCGGCCGAGTCCTACTGCCGTGAAATCTGCGGTGTGAGGGATGCCCTTTCGCGAGCAGGCTCGCTCCCACAGGGGAATGCATTCCAAATGTGGGAGCGAGCCTGCTCGCGAAGGCGGCCTCATAAACGACAAAGAATTGCCTGAAGAAACCTATAAGAACTGCCTGAGGAGATCACCATGAACGCTGCCATCGACGTTCTGCAATCCACCCATCAGCACATCAACCGCGACCGCCTGTGGCAATCGCTCATGGAACTGGCCCGGCTCGGCGCCACGGTCAAGGGCGGCGTCTGTCGTCTGGCCCTGACCGATCTCGACCGCCAGGCCCGGGACATTTTCGTCAAGTGGTGCGAAGACGCTGGCTGCACCGTCAGCATCGACGCCGTCGGCAACATCTTCGCCCGCCGTCCCGGGCGCAATCCGGACTTGCCGCCGGTCATGACCGGCAGCCACATCGATACTCAACCCACCGGCGGCAAGTTCGATGGCTGCTTCGGTGTGCTGGCTGGCGTCGAAGTCCTGCGCACCCTCAACGACCTGGGAGTGGAAACCGAAGCACCGCTGGAAGTGGTGGTCTGGACCAACGAAGAAGGCTCGCGCTTCGCCCCGTGCATGATGGGCTCCGGTGTGTTCGCGGAAAAATTCACCCTGCAAGAGACGCTGGCCAAGGTCGACGCCGAAGGCATCACCGTCGGCGACGCATTGAACGCCATCGGTTACGCCGGCCCGCGCCAGGTCAGCGGTCACGCGGTCGGTGCCTATTTCGAAGCGCACATCGAGCAGGGCCCGATCCTCGAAGACGAACACAAAACCATAGGGGTCGTCATGGGCGCCCTCGGGCAGAAATGGTTCGACCTCAAACTGCGCGGCGTCGAAGCCCACGCCGGTCCGACCCCGATGCACCTGCGCAAGGACGCCCTGGTCGGTGCCTCGATCATCGTCGGCGCCGTCAACCGCACCGCACTCGACCATCAACCCCACGCCTGCGGCACCGTCGGTTGCCTGCAAGCCTACCCCGGCTCTCGCAATGTCATCCCCGGTGAAGTGCGCATGACCCTCGACTTCCGTCACCTGGAACCTGCGCGGCTGGATTCGATGATCGCCGAAGTCCGCGAGGTGATTGAATCCACCTGCAAGGCCCACGGCCTGACCTTCGAACTGACACCCACTGCCGACTTCCCGCCGTTGTACTTCGACAAGGGCTGCGTGGAAGCCGTACGCGGTGCCGCCCAAGGGTTGGGCCTGTCGCACATGGATATCGTCAGCGGGGCAGGGCATGACGCCATTTTTGTTGCCGAACTCGGGCCGGCCGGCATGATCTTCGTGCCGTGCGAAGGCGGCATCAGCCACAACGAAATCGAGAACGCCGCGCCGGATGATCTGGCGGCCGGGTGTGCGGTGCTGTTGCGGGCGATGCTGGCGGCTTCGGCGGCCATCGCGTCTGGAAAACTGGCAGCCTGACAAGCAAAAGATCGCAGGCTCGGCAGCTCATTGATGGTGTTCGGCGCATGGGTTGCATCCGAATACCGACCCTGTAGAGCTGCCGCAGCCTAGGATCTTTTGATATTCACCCCTTGCGTGAAAACACATCCCCGATACTGCGGCGCCGGGCATGCAACTCACTGGCATGGATCAGCTGCTCAAGGTCTTCAGGGGTAACGTCGAAGAACGCCTCCATCTCCGCCAGGGCCAGCTTCAAGTCCTGGGCGGTGATGGCCTGGCTGTCGATCGGCGGGTGATCGGCCGGTACGACGGCATCCGGTTCGCTGGCACGCTTGGGGTAACGGATCTGTGTCAGGTTGTTGTAGGCCAGGGCGCTCAGCAGCATGGTCGATGCGCTGAGCATCACCGGGCCGAGGGCTTTCCAGTCCATGGCGATGGTTGCCGGGTCCGCCAGTACCAACAGTAACGCCAGCGCGCCTGCCGGCGGGTGCAGGCAACGCAGCCAGCACATCAGAATCAGCGCCATGCCGGCCGCCAGGCACGCGCTGCCCAGGGTCCGCCCCAGTACGTGAGCGACCAGCAACGAGACCACTCCGGCGCTCAAGTAGCCGCCCAATATCGACCAGGGCTGGGCGAGGGCGCCGGAAGATACGGCGAACAGCAACACCGCCGACGCACCCAGCGGACCGATCAGGTGCTGCGCCACTTGCATGCCGAATACCTGACTGCAGAGCCAGACACTGAACATCGTGCCCAATGACATGCCGATGGCAGCGCGGCTCCATTCCGAAGGGCGGGTATTGATGGCAGCGGGTAACCAGCGAGCAAGCATGGGGCTAGGGATCCATAGAAAAAATCGAGGCAAAAAAAAGGCTTAACTGGGATACCCAGAAAGCCCTTGAAGTTGTTCCAACTATTGGGGGAGGAACGGGGCTAGTGTGCCGTTCAATTCTGATGCTGACAAATTCATATTAATGAAGCTTGAGTTCATTATTTTTGATGTGTAGCCACCCGGCGCCCACTCATGAAACAGAGGAAACCGCCCACGGCCGTCAGCACGCTCAAGGCATAGAACATGGTGGGTGCGGGCGAATGCATCAGCAGGAAGCCGCAGATCACCGGGCTCAGGGCACCGCCCAGGGCTGCCAGGTTCTGTGCGCCGTAGTAGCTGCCACGCAGTTCCTCCGGTGCCAGGGTATCGACGAAGAGGAATTCGGCGGGGTAAATGATCATTTCACCAAGGGTGAAGATGAACATCGCCAAGCACCAGGAGACCAGGCTGTCGGCCAGACTAAAGCCGATCAGCCCGAGGATGAACAGGCTGGTGCCGCCGGCGATCCAGTAGCGCAGCTGTTCGCGCTTGAGGAAGCGGCCGATCTGGTATTGCAGCAGGATCACGCTGATGGCGTTGCAGGCGAGCAGGGCGGCCATGGTTTCCAGGGCTCGCTTGGCGTCCTGCGTCACCAGCAGGTATTGCGACAGGTACAAGGTGAAGCGTCCGTGGACCACGGTGCTGAGCAGGCAGCCGCAGGTGAACATGATCAGGGTACGGTCGTTTTTCAGCGTGACCAGGGTCTTGAAAAAACTCTGGGGTTGGCCGATCGCCGGCGTCTGGGCCGAGTCCCTGGGGATTCCGCTCATCAGGAAGATACTGAAAAAAGCGATAGCGCCGGCTATCAGGAACGGTGCAATCGGGTACACGCCAGCAATCACCACACCGAGCATCGGCCCAGTGGCGTAGCCGATGTTGGTCAGGGTGTAGCGCAGGGAAAAGGCCTTGGCGCGCTGGCCGATGGGCAGGTTTTCGCTGAGGATCGCCTTGGAACCGATCAGGAACAAAGCCGAAGCGGTTTCGGTGATGACCAGGGTGAGGGTGGTCAGGTAAAGGTTTTCAGCGAAGGTCAGCAGCACGAAACCGATGGCGCTGGAGAGCATGGCGAGGATCAGCAGCCGGCGCTTTTCCAGACGGTCGATGATGTAACCGCCGTAGAGCGCGAGCAGCGTGGCGATGAACACGGCGATGCCCAGCAGCAAACCGACGTCTTGCTGGTTGAGACCGAGTTTGTTGCTCAGGAACAGCGTGAGCAGCGGGCTGGTGATGGCGCGGCTGACGACGATGGTCAGTGAGCAGATCATCAACCGGCGGATAACGAGCGAGTAAGTGGCCACGGTGGGGCAAATGTCCTTATTCAGTGGGTGTAGTGTTTGCCGATGTTCCGAGTCGCGGCCATTCGCGAGCAGGCTCGCTCCCACAGGGGAACGCATTTCAATTGTGGGAGCGAGCCTGCTCGCGAAGAGACCTGCACAGGCAATGCAATACTCAACTCAACCACCGCTCAAGAGCACGAACCGACTCCAGTGTTTCCAGGTTCCACAACTGCCCAAGCAATTCTCCCGCCTGCTCCCTCGGCATCACCTGTACGGCCAGACTGAAAAGCTTATCCTCCAGCGCCGCATCACTCAACGGATTGCCCGGAGCACCCAGGGGCGGATCGACACAAAGGCTCGCCTGCCGCCCGTCCACGGTCTGCACGCTGACAACAGGCTCGCCATCCTCGGACAGTCGCCGGTCCACTTCAAGTCGGATGCGTGCCATCCACTGGGCAATCCGTGGATCACTGCGGTGCGCCTCGTCATAAGCCTGCAACCGGCAATGGCCATGCACCAGCCGCGCAGCAAGGGCATAGGGCAGGCTCATCTGCGCCGCCGCCAGCGTGCGGACATCCTGAGCACCGCACATGTCTTGAAGAAACCCGCACAACGAAACCTGAATATCCTCGACCTGATCGACGCTGACTTGCAGCTGCTCCATCAACAGCCCCAACGCATCGATTGCCGAATGCGTCCCCCGGCACGCGGCGTAAGGCTTGATCGAGCAGCGGGCGAGCTTCCACACGACGCCCAGCTCGGCATCGAGTGCTGCAGGGTCCGAGGTCACGCCAGCCAGGGTTCTGAGAAACCCGCCCCACACATCCTCGAATAACTTGTTCGGCCCGCTGATGCCTTGTTGGGCAAACCGCGCCGCAAGCAATCCGCCTTCGGCCGCGCGACCGCTGTGCAATTTTTTACTCTGCGAACCGTCATGGATGAAAGCCCACAGGCCACCGCTGAAACTGCCGGCAATGCCCAGTGCCGACACGGTCTGCGCGGCATCCAGTCCGAGAATCCGCGCACTGGCCGCCGCCGCGCCGAACACCCCGCAGGTCGCGGTCGAATGCCAGCCGGCGCCGTTGTGTGCCGAATATCCGCCGCAGGCTTCAAGCACGCGACGGCCGACTTCGTAACCGATGACCACTGCGGTAATCAACTCTCGGCCGCTGACCGGCTCCGTCTGCATCGACACGGCGGACATGACCGCCGGCAGCACCACCGCGCCGGAGTGATCGCAGCCGCCAGTGTCATCGAGTTCCAGCGCATGGGCGGCGACCCCGTTGAGCATCGCCGCCTGGGCGGCACCGACCCGAAGATCGGTACCCCAGACCAGCGTGTCGCCCGTTTCACCGACGAACACCTGACGTGCTTGCTTCGCCACCTCGCTATCAGCCCCAGCCAAGGTCGCGCCAAAGGTATCGAGAATGTGCCGTTTCGCTTGCGCCACCAATGCCGGCGGCAAATCTTCGAATCGGGTATCGACGCAAAACTGCGCCAGTCGCTGCATGCGTTCTGTCATAGGAGGTAATCCCGATAATGCCGCTCGTACACCGATGCCGGATGATCCCCGGTTACCGGTGTTGCCGAATCCACCCACCACTGCGCAACTTCGGCACCGGTGGCGATCCACACGTCCTCATGCCGCTGAATGCTCGCAAGCAACTCGCGGAGCACGCCGATCCGCCCCGATGTGGCAATGATTTCCGGGTGCAGCCGCAGCACATAACAGAGGCCGAACCGGTGAAAACCGGCGAAGTCCATTTGCAGGTTGCCCAGGGTGTGGCTGTAAGAGGCGATCCGCGATTGCGCCTGTGGCACGGCAGGGCTGAGGTTGAAGGCGAAGTAGGGTTCGTCTTCCAGCTCATAGTGCAGCGGCAGTTCGATGACCTCGGGCGCGGTCGGATGAGCAAATGGCAAATCATCGCCACGCCACGACGACGACCAGCGGATGCCGTGGTCACGCAATGCCTCGATGAACCCCGGTGCACCATTGCCGGCCGGGATGCGAAAGCCCGTCGGTAGCTGGCCGGTCAGCGCCTTCAAGGCCTCGCCACCCCGGGCGATCTCGGCGCTCTGTTCGTCCAGGTTCAGGCTGTCGTAGTTCTGGTGGCGGTATCCGGCGCAGGCAATTTCGTGCCCACCGGCCTGGATCGCCCGGATGTGTTCCGGGTTTTCCTCGGCGACGATGCCGGGAACAAACCAACTGCTGGAAACGCCGAGCTCGGCGAACAGACCGAGCAAACGGTCGACGCCGCGCTGGCTACCATAACGCCAGACCGACAGCGTCTTGTCGCGCCCGGCGACTTCCGGGGCCTGGGTGAGGATGCCGTGGATGTCGTTGTAATCGACGGTCAGCACCACGGCGCAGCGGTAACCTTCGGGCCAGACAGCGCAATCAGCCATGGTGATGCTCCTTCAGCCACCACCGGGCGACATCGCGGCAGGTGGCGAACCAGACGTCGTCCCGTTGGCGCATGTGTTCGAAGAGTTTTTCCAGCAACAGGATGCGCCCCGGTTTGCCGGTAATCTTGGGATGGAACAGGGTAGTCAGGCACAAGCCTTCGTTCATCGCGCCGTCGTATTCGCGGCACCAGTTGTCCAGCGTCAGTTCGTAGCTGGCGGTGCGGTCCAGCCCCGAAGGAAAATTTGGCGCACGGGTGTAGGCAATGGAGGCGTAGTCGTCCATTTCCCAGCGGCCGGGGATTTCCACCAGGGGTGTTTGATGGCCGGGCACTTTCACCAGGTACGGCCGGTCATCGCCGCGCATGCTGCTGGAGTAGGTCACGCCGGCTTCGACCAGCATGGCCGGCGTTTCCGCTCGCCAGTCGCCGGACGGGGTGCGAAAACCTTCGGCGCGGATGTGCAGGTACTTCCAGAACACTTCGCGGGATGTGTTCATCACGTCCTTTTGCTGGTCCAGCGTCAGGGCGTAAAAGGATTCGTGTTTGTAGCCGTGGTAAGCCACCTCATGCCCGCGCTCGACAATCGCTTGGCATTGTTTCGGCCAGTTCTCCACGACCCAGGCCGGGACGAAAAACGTCGTCGGGATCCGGAACGCGTCGAGCAGGTCGAGGATCCGCGGCAGCGCCCGATAGGGGCCGTAGCCACCGAAACCGAAGTACTCGGGCTTGCGCCAGATCGAGCCATTGAGCATGGCATCGCCGGTGGGGCCATCGAGGTCGAAGGCCAGGGCGAGGCAGGCCTTGTGCTGGTCGGGCCAGGTGGGGTGTGGCGAGGAGGACATTGTGGTGCTCCATTCATCTATAGATAAACGTGATCCCTGGTAGGAGCTGGCTTGCCAGCGAAGACGGCGGCACATCCAACATCAATGGTGCCTGGCATGACGCCTTCGCTGGCAAGCCAGCTCCTACAAGTATTGGGTGCCTTAAGAGTCTGGATCGACATCGGACCCTGTGGGAGCGAGACCGGCTTGCCGGCGAAGAGGCCGGCACATCCAGCATCGTTGTCGCCTGGCAGACCGCTTTCGCGAGCAGGCTCGCTCCCACATGAGGCATCCCCAGGATCCTTATTTCCCGGCGTTGATGGTCACGGTTTTGATCGCGCCCAATTCCAGGTCCCACTTTTTCAGGATTGTCTGATAGGTCCCGTCATCGATCATGCTCTGTAACGCCACCTTCAGTGCTTCGCTCAGCTCAGGCTTTTTCTTGCTCACGCCCAGACCGGTGAACTGCTCGGAGATCGGCAGGCCGACGGTCTTGTACATGTCCTTTTCCTGAGTCTTGAGGTACGACAAGGTCTCGCTGCCCTGCATCGCCGCATCGATACGGCTCTGGCGCAGTTGCGCCCGGGCGTCGGCCGAGCCTTCGGTGCCGATCACATTGATGGCAGGTTTGCCGGCGGCTTCGCAATTGGCCTTGCTCCACTCGGCGATTTCCGCCGGGAAGGTCGTGCGACGGCTGGTGCCGACTTTCTTGCCGCACAGGTCGATGATCTCGTTGGTGTCCTTGTTCTTCTGCAGGGTGTAGAACTGCGGACCGCTGGTGAAATAGTCGACGAAGGTCACGCTGGCCTGGCGTTCGGCAGTGTCGGTCATGCCCGACATCACCATGTCCACGCGGTCGGTGGTCAGGGCGTTGATCATTTGCTCGAAGCCGGTTTCCTGCCATTTGATCTTCACACCCAGGCGCTCGGCCAGGGCGTTGCCCAGGTCAACGTCGAGACCGGTGAGGGTATTGGTGGCCGGGTCCTTGAAATCCATCGGCGGGTAGTTCGGCATGATCGCTACCACGACCTCGCCTTTTTCCTTGATGCTGGCCGGTAGCTCGGCGGCGAAGGTGAAGCCTGAAGCCATGACGCCTGCGAGTACTGCTGGGATAACTATGTTCTTCATGGTCGTTCTCTTATGAGTGTTGTGAGCGGCTCTTGTTTTCCAAGCACGGCCCTTAGGTTCGAACGGCAGAAATGAAGCTTTGGGTGCGCGGGTTTTGCGGACTTATTAGTATTTCTTCGGGGCTTCCAGCCTCCACGATCTGCCCGCCGTCCATGAACACCATGCGGTTGGATACTTCGCGAGCGAAGCCCAGTTCATGGGTGACGACGATCATGGTCATGCCGGTCTGCGCCAGATCGCGCATCACCGACAGCACCTCACCGACCAGTTCCGGGTCGAGTGCCGAAGTGGGTTCATCAAACAACATTAGCTTGGGGCGCATGGCCAACGCGCGGGCAATGGCAACACGTTGTTGCTGGCCACCCGACAATTCGATCGGGTAGCTGTTGCGCTTGTCGGCCAGGCCGACGCGGGCCAACAGTTCCACGGCTTCTTCGTGCGCCTCCTTGGGCGAACGCTTGAGCACCTGGCACGGTCCTTCGATGATGTTTTGCAACACAGTCATGTGCGGGAACAGATTGAAGCGCTGGAACACCATGCCGGTGGACAGGCGTTGGCGGGCGATCTGCGACTCGTTGAGCTCGTACAGCTTATTGCCGGCGATGCGGTAACCCACCAGCTCGCCGTCGACCCACAGGCCACCCTTGTCGATTTTTTCCAGCTGGTTGATACACCGCAGCAAGGTGCTTTTGCCGGAGCCGGACGGGCCGATGATGCACAGCACTTCGCCTTGCTCGACTTCGATGTTGACGTCCTTGAGCGCGTGGAAATGGTCGTAGTACTTGTTCAGGCTCACGGCCTTGACGATGTTTCTCATGTCGGACTCCTCAAGAACGCTTGCCGGCGCCGCGAGCGAAACGACGCTCCAGACGGCTTTGGCCGAAAGACAGCACGGTAACCGTGGCCAGGTACCAGATGCCGGCGACGATCAGCAGCTCCATCACCCGGGCATTGGCGTAGTAGATGTTCTGGGCGTTGTAGAGCAGCTCCGAGTACTGGATGACACTCGCCAGGGACGTCATTTTGACCATGCCGATGAATTCATTGCCGACTGGCGGAATGATGACCCGCATGGCCTGGGGCAGGATGATCCGGCGCAGCGCTTGCAGACGCGGCATGCCGATCGACTTGGCGGCTTCGTACTGGCCGGTGTCCACCGACAACAGGCCGGCACGCACCACTTCGGCGGTGTAGGCGCCCTGGTTGATGCTCAAGCCGAGCAGGGCGGCCACGAACGGCGTCATCAGGCTTACGGTGTCCATCTCGAACAGGCCGGGGATGCCGATGGTGGGGAAGATCAGCGCCAGGTTGAACCACAACAGCAGTTGCAGGATCAGCGGCGTACCGCGGAACAGCCAGGTGTAGGTCACCGCCACGTACCGCAGGATCGGGTTGGCCGACATGCGCATGATCGCCGTGATCACGCCGAAGACAATGCCCAGGGCCATCGCCAGTACTGCCATGACGATGGTATTGAGCAGGCCCCACATGATCGCCTGGGAGGTGAGGAACTGGCCGATGTACGACCATTCGATCTTGCCTTCGGCGAAGGCCCTTACCAGCCCGAGAAGGGCGATGACGATCACGGTGGCGAAGAAAATCCGCCCGTAATAACGCCGCGGCACATGGTGGTACTGGGTGATATCGAACTGGTTTTCCGCCAGTTTGCGCTCCGCCTGGAGTCGTTCTGCCTGAGTCTGGCTCATGTTGGTTCTCCGTACACTTTGTTAATCAGGCCAACTACAATCCCTGTGGGAGCGAGCTTGCTCGCGATGGCGGCGTTACATTCGATATCAATGTTGACTGACCCACCGCTATCGCGAACAAGCTCGCTCCCACAGGTTTTGTGTTCTGCTTCAGAGCCGGAAACCTTGATAGTTCTCGGTCCATTCTTGCTGCGCGGCGAGGGCGGTCTTCAAGCGGCCGATCTGCTCGCGCACCTGCTGCGGCGCGGTACCACCCCAACCACTGCGGGCGGCGATGGCGGCTTCCAGGGTCAGGCTGTCGCGCACCTGCGCCGTCAGGCGCGGATCGATTTCCGCCAGCAGCGCCGGGGACGCTTCCCACAATTCGATGTCGTGCTTCTCACAGGCCTGGACCAGCGCACCGGTGATTTCGTGGGCCTCCTTGAACGGCACGCCGCGCATCGCCAGCCAGTCCGCAACTTCGGTGGCCAGGGTGAAGCCCAGCGGGGCCTGGCGGCGCAGCTCTTGGACGTTGACCTTCATGGTCGCGACCATGCCCGCCATGGCCGGCAGCACCAACAGCAAGGTGTCGACGCTGTCGAGCACGCCGTGTTTGTCTTCGCTCAAGTCGCGGTTGTACGACAGCGGCAGGGATTTAAGCGTAGACAGCAGGCCGGTCAGGTTGCCAATCAGGCGCCCGGCTTTGCCCCGGGCCAGTTCGGCGATGTCCGGGTTCTTTTTCTGCGGCATGATCGAACTGCCGGTGGCGTAGGCATCGTCCAGTGCGACCCAGCGGAATTGGCGGGACGACCACAGACAGAACTCTTCAGCGAGGCGAGAAATGTTGACGCCGAGCATGCTGGCGATGAACAGGAATTCGGCGACGTGATCGCGGCTGGCCACGGCGTCGATGGAGTTTTCGCAGACACCGCTATAGCCCATTTCCCTGGCCGACTGCTGAGGCAGGCGAGCGATGGCGGAGCCGGCCATGGCTGCCGCACCGAGTGGCGACAGCGAGGTGCGCACGTCCCAGTCCACCAGGCGCTGCACATCACGCAGCATCGATTGGGCATGGGCCAGCAGGTGGTGGGCGAAGACGATCGGCTGCGCCTGCTGCAGGTGGGTGAAACCCGGGCAGATGCTTTCGACGTGTTGCTCGGCCTGATCCACCAAGGCGTGTTGCAGGGCCAGTATTTCAACGGTCAGGGTGCGCACGTGGTCGCGCAGGAACAGCCGCAGGTCGTTGGCGGTCTGGTCGTTGCGCGAACGGCCGGCGCGCAGCTTGCCACCCAGGGCGCCGAGGCGTTCGGTCAGCAGGCGCTCGATGAAGGTGTGGACGTCTTCGTCGTCCAGGGTCGGTGCAATGTTACCGGCGCGAAAGTCATCGCCGATACCTTGCAGGGCGTCGAGCATGGTCGAGGTCTCTTCCTCGCTCAGCAGCCCGGCGCGCTGCAGTTCACGGGCGTGGGCCCTGGAACCGGCGAGGTCATACGGGGTGAGGCGGAAATAGCGCTCGGGGCATCGGGACAGGGCCGCCAGGGCTTCGGACGGGCCACTTTTGAAGCGGGCACCCCAGAGACGGTCGGTGGTTTGAGACATTGTTGTTTTCCTCGTCGTTGCTCGGAAGTAAATGCTGTTGTGCCCAAGGGCTTCGCTGGCACCCCGGCTCCTGCAAAAATCGGTGTGCACAGCCGCGAATGCACGCCGAAATGATCCAGGCGTAGTTAGGGCAGAGCGGTTTTCAAGAGGGCAGTTGCGAAGTGGCGAGAGCTGATCGAATTGTCAGTTTTTAGTTTTGCGAAATCAGTGAGTTGGCACTGAGGTGCGGGATTTATTAGCGGTTGCCAAGCCTGGTTTTCTGTGTTCATTATTATTGGCCAGCTATGTTTTTGTTGTTGGACACAGAGTGTTGAACAGGGCGCCAGAGGTAAATAAGCATTATGGAAACCCCACTTTCCAATTCCGGAAACCCACCGCTGAAAACGTCCCATCGGGCGCCGCTGGCTCTCAGCGGCCTGGACTTCAAACTGTTGAAAGTGTTCAAGGCCGTGGTCGAGGCCGGAGGGTTCAGTGCAGCCCAGAACGAACTGAATGTGGGGCTGGCCGCCATCAGCAAACAGATTTCCGACCTGGAAATTCGCATTGGCATGCGTCTGTGCACGCGTGGCCGGGAAGGCTTTCACCTGACCGAAGAAGGCAGTCTGGTGTACCAGGCGTCAATTGATTTGTTTGCCTCGGTCGATAACTTTCGTGATCGTCTTAGTTCAGCGCAAAACGAACTTGTTGGTGATCTTGGTGTGGGGGTCATAGACAATACGATTTCCGACGCTCATTCGCCGTTAGTTGCTGCGCTTAAACGGATAAACGAAGAGTCGCCCAAAGTAAGGTTCCAACTTCAAACCTCTCAACTGGATGAGGTGGAAAGGGGTGTGGTAGAGGGCCGATTGCTGGCGGGGATTGTCCCGGTTTATCAACGAAGGGAGGAGTTTGATTACTACGCGCTGTATCAAGAGCGCTCCGAGGTTTACTGTGCGATCGGTCATCCGTTGTTCACCTTGCCGGAGGCGGAAATGGGCAGCGATGTGCTCAAGGATTACGAGTGCATCAACCATCGTTACGCCATTCACCGCGACAAACTGAAGTTTGCCCAGTACGACAGTTTTTCGGCCTCGGCGACCCAGGTCGAAGCCGTGGCGCTGTTGATCAAGACCGGTCGTTTCGTAGGCTTCCTGCCCCGGCATTACGCCGCCACGCTGGTGGCCCAGGGGCAATTTCGCGCGGTGCTTCCAGGCCTGATCAACATCGATACCCCGTTCAACTTGATCCTGCGTCACAACACTGTGCGCAGCCCGCTGGTGAAAGCGTTTGCCCGGGCGCTGGGCGTCGACTTGAAGACGCCGGCTTAATCTTCAACCTATGCCCGACAGGAACTAACAGATATGCAGGAACAGCCTGCGGCAGCCCCTGCGGTAACGCATGTAGTTATTGAGCGAGGGCGTGTACCGCCGGCCATTGTTGATACGGAATCGGTAAGTTGCGCGACGCTCCACGCCCCATCGGGAAGTACAGAAAACCGGCGCGCGCCAGGCGTTCGGCGTCATACAAGTTGCGCCCATCGAAGATCACCGGCGCATTGAGTCGCTGCCGGATAAGGTTGAAATCCGGCGCCTTGAACTGTTGCCATTCGGTGCAGATGATCAGCGCATCGGCACCGGACAACACCGATTCGGGCGTGCCCATGAGCATCAACTTTGATTCATCCGGATACAGCTGCTGGATTTCCTGCATGGCCTCCGGATCGAACGCCCGCACGTTGGCCCCGACGGCCCACAGTGATTCCAGCAGCACCCGGCTCGGCGCATCACGTACGTCATCAGTGTTGGGCTTGAATGCCAGGCCCCACAGGGCAAACGTCCTGCCGCGCAACTCGCCTTTGTAGAAGGCATTGATACGCTCGAACAACTTGTGTTTCTGCCGCTGGTTGATCGCTTCCACCGCTTGCAACAGGTCGCTGGAGCAATGGGCTTGTTCGGCGCTGTGGATCAAGGCGCGCATGTCCTTGGGGAAACACGAACCGCCATACCCGCAGCCCGGATAGATGAAGTGGTAACCGATGCGCGAGTCGGCACCGATGCCCAGCCGCACCGATTCAATGTCGGCGCCCAGGTGCTCGGCCAGTTCGGCGATCTGGTTGATGAAGCTGATCTTGGTTGCCAGCATGCTGTTGGCGGCGTACTTGGTCAGCTCGGCGCTGCGCAGGCCCATGAACATGATGCGGTCGTGATTGCGATTGAATGGCGCGTAGAGATCGCGCATCACATCGCGAACGTCATCGCGTTCGCAACCAATGATGATCCGGTCCGGGCGTCGGCAATCGGCCACGGCCGAGCCTTCCTTTAAAAACTCCGGGTTGGAGACGATATCGAACTGCAACAGCCGCCCGACCTTGAGCAGGCACTTGTCGATATGCCCGCGCAACGTGTCGCCGGTGCCCACCGGGACCGTGGACTTCTCCACTAGGATCACCGGTTGTTCGCGATGACGCGCCACCGCCTCACCCACGGCCATTACATGGCGCAAATCCGCCGAGCCATCGTCCCGGGAGGGTGTACCAACGGCGATGAACAGCACCTGGCCATGCTGCACCGCGAGTTTCTCGTCGGTGGTGAACTGCAGCCGTCGGGCGTCCAGGCTGTCACGCACCAGGCTGGCCAGCCCCGGTTCGAAAATGCTCACATGGCCTTGCTGCAACAACTCGACCTTCTGCCGGTCAATGTCCATGCACACCACATCGTGACCCACTTCAGCCAGGACGGCGGCTTGCACCAGACCAACGTAACCGCTACCGAATACACTGATTTTCATGGGGGGCTCCTGTCCGGATCGACACCCTTTCAGGATTAGCAGGGCCATGTTTCAGTTCATCTATCGCCTGGTCCGGCATGATAATTGACTTTCCTGCCCATGACCGGCAGCGTAACCGCCAATTCTTTACCTATCGTTGTGCTTTTTCCTTGCACTTTTCATTCAAGGCCGTTTCGTTTGACTGACTTACCCGCTGCTGTTGCAAATACGCCAAGAACCAATCCACTGACCCTGTACCTGGCGCGCCTGGCACCCTCCAGCCAACTGACCATGCGCTACGTGTTGCAGGACGCGGCCGACCGCCTGGGTTTCGAAGACATGAATGTCGAGGAGATTCCCTGGCATCAGCTGCAACCCGAGGATGTCATTGCGCTGGTCGCCACCTTGCGCACGGACGGCTACGCGCCAAACACCTCTTCGCTGTACGTCAACGCCGTGCGCGGGGTGATGAACGAAGCGTGGCGCATGAGCCTGATCAGTCAGGAGCACTTGCTGAAGATGCGATCGGTCAAGGGAATATCCGGTACACGGCTATCCCAGGGGCGCAACCTGCGGCGCACGCTGATCCAGGAGATGATGGCGGTCTGTGCCGCCGACCCGCGACCACAGGGCTTGCGGGACGCGGCGATCATCGGGATTTTGTACGGTTCGGGGATGCGCAAGTCGGAATCGGTGAACCTGGACCTGAATCAGGTCGATTTCGCCGAACGCAGCCTGCGGGTCACCGCCAAGGGCAACAAGCAGCTGATCAAATACGCGCCAGCCTGGGCCTTTGACAAACTGGACGCCTGGCTGGAGCTGCGCCGCTCGCAACTCAAGGAAGGTGAGGTGGACGATCCTTTCCTGTTCAATCGCATCCGCCGTGGCAGTCACATCACCCGCGAGCGCATCACCAAGCACGCGATCTATTACATTGCCCGGCAACGGGGCGCGCAGGTCGGGGTGAAAATCATGCCCCACGATTTTCGGCGCTCGTTCATTACCCGGGTGATCGAAGAGCATGACTTGTCGATCGCCCAGAAGCTGGCCCATCACAGCAACATCCAGACCACGGCCAACTACGATGTGCGCGATGATAACGAACGACGTCGGGCGGTTGATCGCTTCGACCTTTGATGACCCGGCTTCAGGCTTCGCTCAGGACGTGGGCATGGCCGATCGTCGAGACGTGAACCGCGCTACCCGTGGGCGGTGCATACAAGCCGGAACTGCGCACCATCAAGGATCGGCCTGGCTGTTCGCTGCGAGTCGGCGATTGTAACTCCACCGTCAACGTGCAGGTGTTGCCGCTGAAATCGCGCTCGGTCACCACGGCACGGCAGCCGACCGGCTCTGTCGGGGTCGGCTGGATGCTGACCAACTGCAATTGCTCGGGCCGCAGCATGATCTGCGCGCAACGGTTGTTCCTGTGATTGTTGACCGGGATCCGCCCCAGATCGCAGTGGGCCCAGCCCGCTTCGATCCGGGCGGGCATGACCACCGCGTCGCCGAGAAACAGCGCGGTCTGTTCGTCGTCGGGATAGCGGTAAAGGTCCAGCGGATGGCCCGATTGCACCAGCCGCCCCAGACGCATCACCGCCAACTGGTCGGCAAAGGACAACGCTTCACTCTGGTCATGGGTGACCAGAATGGTGGTGACGCCGGCATCGGCCAGTAGCCGGGCGACCAACTTGCGCATGGCCGAGCGCAAGCCGGTATCCAGTGCCGAAAACGGTTCGTCCAGCAACATCAGGCGCGGCTGTTGGGCCAGGGCTCGCGCCAGGGCCACCCGTTGTTGCTGGCCACCGGAAAGCTCATGGGGCCAGCGCCTGGCCATGCTCGAGTCCAGCGCCACGCTGTCCATCAGCTCGGCGATGCGCTCCTGTTTCTCAACGCCCTTGGTCGACAGCCCGAAGCCGATGTTGGCGGCCACGGTCATGTGCGGGAACAGGGCGCCGTCCTGGGGCACATAGCCAATCAATCGTTGATGTGCCGGTACCTCGTGGGTGTTGTCGACCAGCGTCTGGCCATTGAGCAGCAGGCGACCCGAATCCGGGAACTCGAAGCCGGCGATCATCCGCAGCAGCGTCGTCTTGCCCGAGCCCGAAGGCCCGACAATCACCGTGCGGCTGCCCGTGGGCACCGACAGACTGACGTTTTCCAGGGCCGTTTGCGCGCCGTAGGACTTACTGATCGAGTGCAGTTCGAGAGCGTTCATCGGCCGGCCGTTCGTCTGGATTGGTGATAAAGGATCCCCGTCAATGGCAGCGACAGCACAATCATCAACAGGGCATAGGGCGCAGCGGCGGCGTAATCGATTTCGCTGGTCAGGGCCCAGAACCCGGTGGCCAGGGTGCGCGTACCGTTCGGGGAGAGCAGCAGGGTGGCGGTCAGCTCATTGGTAATCGCCAGAAACACCAGCGCGGCCCCCGCGGCAACACCCGGTGCGGCCAGGCGCAAGGTGATCAGCCATAGCGCCAGGGCGGGTGAGCGACCGAGGCTGCGGGCCATGTTTTCCAACTCGATCGGTGCCTGGGCGATACCGGCACGCAGGCTCACCAGGGCCCGGGGCAAGAACATCAGCAGATACGCCAGCAGCACCGTGATCGTAGTCTGGTAAATCGGTCGGGCGAAATGAATCGTGATGGTCACCAGGGCCAGGGCCACGACAATCCCCGGCAGCGAACTGGTGATGTAGTTGCAGCTTTCCAGGACCCGCTGCAGTCGGCCCGGCGCGCGGATCGACAGCCAGGCAATCGGGATGGCGGCCAGGGTGGTCAGCACCGCGCCGGCGATGCCCAACAACACCGTCTGTTGCAGCGCCGGCAGCAACTCGCTCAGTTGCCAGACGTGCGTGCCGCCAGCGATCAGCCACTTGCCCAGCGTGACTAGCGGCACACCCAGCGCCAGTGTGCAGGTCACGATCTGCAGGGTCAGCGCGAGTGCCGCAGGCACAGTGCGCAGGTGCACGATCCGCTGTTCGCGAGCGCTTCCCGACCCTACCCGGGCATAGCGTGCCTGGCCACGAGCGGCCGATTCGACGGTCAGCATCGCCAGGCAACACAAGGCGAGCACCCCGGCCAGCATGTTGGCGGCGGGGCCATTGAAGGTTGACTTGAACTGATCGAAGATCGCCGTGGTGAAGGTGTCGAAACGGATCATCGCGTACAGGCCATATTCGGCCAGCAAATGCAGCCCCACCAGCAAGGCGCCGCCGCAGATGGCCAGGCGCAATTGCGGCAGCACCACGCGAAAAAACACCGCCCAAGGCTTGAGGCCCAGGGACTCTGCGACATCTTCGATGGTCGGGTCGATCCGGCGCAGGGTCGCCGCGATCGGCAGGTATAGGAATGGAAAGTAGGCAATGACCGAGACCAGGACCCCGGCAAACAGCCCATGGATCGGGGGCACCAGGCTGACCCAGGCGTAACTGTGGACGAAGGCGGGGACTGCCAGCGGCGCGGTGGCCAGCAACGACCACGCGCGCCGCCCCGGCATGTCGGTACGTTCCGTGAGCCAGGCCAGGGCCACGCCAAGGACCACACACAAGGGAATCGTGATCACCACCAGCAACAGGGTATTGATCAATAACTCACCGACCCGTGGCCGCACTATCAGGGGTACAAGGGTCGCCCAGCCGGTCTCGAAGGACACGCCGATGATGAAACCGATCGGCAGCAGTGACAGCAGCGACACCAGCACCGACAACCCGATCACCCACGCACCGGCGCCGCCAGCCAAGAGGCCGCGGGAGCGTCGGCGCAACGGGGGCGGGATCGCCTCAGCGACGTCCGCCGGTAGCGTTTCAGGCATCAATCAGAGCAGTCCGGCCTGAGTCATCAGCTCCACGGCTTTTTTACTGTCGAGTTTTGAAGCGTCGACCTTGGGCGCGTCAAGCTGCTGCAAAGGCACCAGTTTCGGGTTGGAGTCGGCGTTTTTGCCCACCGCGTATTCGAACGAGTTGCCGGTCTTGAGAATGGCCTGGCCGTCTTTACCGGTCACCCATTTGAGGAACGCCTGGGCCTGATCCTTGTGTTTGCTGGAGGCCAGGACGCCGCCACCGGAAATGCTGACAAAGGCGCCTGGATCCTGGTGTTTGAAGTAGTGCAGGGCGGTGTTCTTGCTGTTTTCCCCGGTCTTGGCCTGGTCGCCGAAACGGTAGTAGTGGTAGATCACGCCGCTGTCGATCTGGCCGGCATTGACCGCCTTGAGCACGGCACTGTTGCCCCGGTACGCGGTGAAGTTGCTTTTCATTCCTTTGAGCCACTCGAGGGTCGCGGCTTCGCCCTTGAGTTCCAGCACGGCGGCGACGATTGCCTGGAAGTCGGCACCGGCCGGCGAAGCGCCCCAGCGGCCTTTCCAGTTCGCACCGGCGAGGTCCATCAGCGACTTGGGCAGCTCGGCTTCCGGCAGCTTGCCCGGGTTATAGACGAACACCGTGGAGCGCGCGGCGATGCCCACCCATTTGCCGTGGGCCGGACGGTAAGCGGCGTCGACTTGTTCAAGGGTGGCCGGTGCCACCGCTGCAAACAGCCCGGCGTTGTCCACCAGTACCATGGCCGGGGAATTCTCGGTCAGGAACACATCAGCCGGGGAGGCTGCGCCTTCCTGCACAAGCTGATTGCCCATCTCGGTGTCGTCACCGTTGCGTACGGTGACCTTGATCCCGGTTTCTTTGGTGAAGCCTTCAATCCAGGATTTGGTCAGGCTCTCGTGCTGGGCGTTGTAGACCACAATGCCATCGGTGTCGGCTGCCGACACATGACCGATGCTCAACAGTGCGCTCATCAACACTGCATGTTTAAGAAAAGAAGGAATAGGGGGGATCATGCCGGGGCAGCTCCTGTTTTATTAGAATCATGCACACAGACTTGACCGGGATGGTCGCCAGTTATTGTAGGTCAATACGAATCATTTGCAGGTTTATAGCTGCATCAAATGTGATGTTCGACCTTAGAAATAAACTTCAAGTTATTGATTTTGAAAACAAATAAGTAACTTAAAGTGATTTATCACTTGTTCGATTAATTGGCCTCTCTGGCATCAGGTCGATGGACAGCCTTTCTGTGTCCCGGCCGCCGCCTGGTTGATCTGCGCGGCGAGCCGTTTGACGTTGTTCTGCTGTGCCGCCACCAAATCATCGATGGCGGGTCCCGAAGGCGTTTGCAAGGTGCTGCGGCAAGTGATCAGCGTGTTATCGCCGTCGCCAAGGTTGCGCAGGCGCCATTTGACGTCGATCAGGGCATATTGGCCGGGAATCGAGTCGAAGCGCTGCACATCGAGGCGCACCGACATTTTGCGTCGGGAATTGCTGTTGACCAGTTGATCGGCCAGCGCACTGCGCAATTCATCCACCAGACTCGCGGCCCACCATTGAGTTTCCAGGATCGCCACGCCACTGTTGCCCTGGCGGATGACGATCTGCGGACGATCGACCTGGGGCGGCACGCTGATCGCTTCAATCTGGATATCCGCCACAGCGGCCTTTGACTGGTTGCCCAGCTGGGTCGGGACCAGGGTGTGGAATTGAATCGGATCACTGCGACAAGCGGTGAGCAGTAGCAGCGCGGTGACCAGGGTGATCTTCAGCGGAAAAGCCATGGGTATTGCTCCTGTGTTCAGTTGCGCGGTGGCGCTTGCAGATCCATCGGCGCGGCATTGTTCGGGCGACCGCGCAGCAGCGATTCCGGATGACGTCCCAGGTAATCCGAAAGCTCACGCAAGGAGCGCGACATGCGTCCGAGTTCGTCGAGGGTCTCGGTCAGCTGCTCCCGTTGCGGTGAGTCTTCGGCCAGGGTCGAGCTGGCCGATTGCAGGGTCTTGCTCACGTCCGCCAGGGTGGTTTGCACCCCGGGCAGGGTCTTGGCATTGAATTGGGCCAGGCCTTTGCGCAGTTCGACAAGGTTGCTGTCGAGGTTGCCGGCAATGCGCTCGATCGGCAGTTGGTTGATCTTGTTGACCATGCCCTCGAGTTTTTCCTGCAACTGTTCGAGGCTGCCAGGAATGGTTGGGATAGAGACGGGACGGGCGGTCGGATCGAACACGACTTTCTCCGCCTTGGGGTAGAAGTCGAGTGCGATGTACAGCTGACCTGTCAACAGATTGCCGCTACGGGCCTGGGCCCGCAGACCGTTATCGATGAAAGTGCCCATCAGCCGTACGCCCGCGGCTTCGTCATTGGGGTCATGCTTCAAGGCTTCGAGCATTTTCAGATGAGCCTGACCCAGGCGTTGCGGGTAGACCACAATGCCGACATTGACCGGGAAGCTGCGTTTCTTGGCGTCGAAATCCAGATTGACCGACACCACTCTGCCAAATTCGATGCCCAGGAATTCCACCGGCGCACCGACCTTGAGCCCGCGCAAGGCCTGATCGAAACGCAAACTCAGGTATTGCCCCTTGCCACTGGGCGGGGCGAGGGCGGTTTGCTGGTCTTCGAACAGCTCGAAGGCTTTCTCTTCTCCGGCCGGCTTGTCGTTGGGGCTATATTCCGGAGCACGGAAGGCAATGCCACCGACCAGGATCGACGACAAGGATTCGGTCTTCACCGCAAAGCCGTTGGCGCCGACATTGACGTCGATCCCGCTGGCGTTCCAGAACCGGGTGTTGTCGGTGACGTAGGCATCGTTGGGGGCATGGATGAACACTTCGATGTTCACCCCTTTACCGTCGGCGTCCAGGGCATAGGCCACCACCTGGCCGACCGGAATCTTGCGGTAGTAAACCGGCGAGCCGATGTCCAGCGAGCCGAGGTCCTGGGTATGCAGGGTAAAGCGCTTGCCCGGTTCGCCGTAGGTAATGGGCGGCGGGTTTTCCAGGCCGGTAAAGTTTTTCGAGCGGGTATTGGACTGGCCGATGTCGGCGCCGATGTAATCCCCGGAGAGCAGGGTGTCGATACCCGACACCCCGCCGGCCCCGATACGCGGCCGCACCACCCAGAACTGCGAGTCTTCGCGGGTGAAGCTTTCCGCCTGCTTGGCCAGTTTGACGGTGGCGTTGACACTTTTCTGGTCGTCGCTCAATTCCACGTCGGACACCACCCCGATCACCACGTTGCGGTATTTGACCTGGGTCTTGTTGGCGGTCAGGCCGCTGCCGGTCTTGAAGGTCACGGTAATGGTCGGCCCTTCCTGCATCATGCTGTGCACCACCAGCGAGATACCGACCAGTACGGCGACGATGGGCACGATCCAGACCAAAGAAACACTGAAACGGCGGGTCTTGATTGGGGCATGGCCGGGGGCCTGCGGCCCGTCAGTGGCTTGCGACTTCATCCATGACCTCCTGATTTGGTGGGTTGTTGCGCTGTTTATCCAGGTCTTTATCCCAGATCAGACGTGGGTCGAAACTCATGGCAGAGAGCATGGTAAACACCACCACCAGGCCAAAAAACAGAATGCCCAGACGCGGTTCGATGTCGCCCAGGGCCTGGAACTTGACCAGCGCCGCGACCAGTGCGACGACGATCACGTCGAGCATCGACCAGTAGCCGATCAGTTCGACAAAACGATAAAGCTTCGATCGTTCCTTGCGCGCCCATTGGCTGTTGCGCTGCACGGTGACCAGCAGCATGGTCAGGGCCACAAACTTGACGCCCGGCACCGCGATGCTGGCGATGAAGATGATCAGGGCGATGTCCCAGGCACCGTGCTGCCAGAAATCCAGCACGCCGGCCATGATGGTGCTGTCGGAACCGGAACCGAGCATGGTGGTCTTCATGACCGGCAGCAGATTGGCCGGCACGTAAAATATCAGCGACGCCAGCAGGTAGGCCCAGGTCCGGGTCAGCGAGTTGACCTTGCGTCGGTGCAGCGGCGCACCACAGCGCTCGCATTGGTGAGGGTCATGGCTGATGTCACAGGCCAGGCCGCAGCTATGGCACAGGCACAGGTTGAGTTCGCTGGCGACCGGAGGCGTGTTCATAAGATGTCCCACAGGTCACGGATGTCGCGCCCGGCGATGCGGATCATCATCAGGCTGAGCACAGCCAGGGCGAACAGACCGATACCGGGCAACACGTCGAGCAGCCCGGCGAGCTTGAACACCGCGACCATGGCCCCCAGCAGACAGACTTCCAGCATGCTCCAGGGCCTGAGGGTTTCCAGCCAGCGCATGCAAAAACTGAAACCGGGTGAGCGCCGGTTCGCGAGGGCGTAACTCAGGACCCAGATCAGCAGCAACAGCTGGAACACCGGCGCGATGATCATCGAAATCGCCGCCACCAGCGCAATGAAGGTGATCGGACCCTGGCTCAGGGCCAGCACCGAATCCCAAAGCGTGGCGCTGTTGTTCAGGCCTTTGAGGCTGATGCTCATTACCGGGTAAAAATTGGCGAAAGTCCACAGCACAGCCGCGGTATAGGTCAACGCCAGGCGCTGCTCCACCGACAGGCCGTTATAGCGCTGGAGCACGCCGCCGCAGCGTGAACACAGGGTTTTTTGATGTTTGGCGAGCGTGACTTTTTCATACACGCAATCGCAGTGCTCGCAGATGATCAGTTGGTCAGTCGTAGCCATAGGCCGCACTCGCCAGGAGACAGGAAATTCAGAGCACCTCCTCAATATAGAAGTGCCTTGCGATTGAGCAAATCGAAAGGTGCAATTGCCTGTTTGACCGCGTCATCGTTCTTCGCGAGCAGGCTCGCTCCCACATTGGATCCTCGTGAACACAGCCCGTGTGCACGAAGGAGATCCCTGTGGGAGCGATCTTGCTCGCGAAAGCGGTAGGTCGGCTAACGTCGTCATTTAGCCGAGCAATTCGCGCAGGCGATACCAGAACATGCCCAAAGCCAGCAACGGCGAACGCAGCATAGGCCCACCGGGGAAGGTCATGTGCGGTACTGCGCTGAACACATCGAACCCCTTGCTATGTCCGGCATGGATCGCTTCGGCCAACAGCTTGGCGCACCAATGAGTCACGTTCAGGCCATGACCCGAGTACCCCTGGGCGTAGAACACGTTCGGATGTTGGCGCAAACGTCCGACCTGGGGGAAGCGGTTGGCGGTGATGCCGATCTTGCCGCCCCATTGATAGTCGATGCGCACCTGTGCCAGTTGCGGGAACACCTTGAGCATTTGCGGTCGCATATATGCTGCGATGTCTACCGGATCGCGCCCGGAATAATGGCAGGCGCCGCCGAACAGCAAGCGCTTGTCCGCCGAAAGCCGGTAGTAATCGAGGCCGACCTTCTGGTCGCACAGCGCCAGGTTCTGTGGGATCAACTGCGCCGCCACCTCGGGCGCCAAAGGCTCGGTGGCGATGATGTAGCTGCCCGCCGGGAGTACCTTGCCGCTCAGTTTCGGCTCGAGCTCTTCCAGATGCGCGTTGCACGCCAGCACCAGCGTGCCGGCGCGCACCGTGCCACGGGCACAACGCACCTGCGCGGTACTGCCATGGATCAACTCCAGCACCGGGCTTTGTTCGTAGATCCGCACGCCAAGGGACTGCGCCAGGCGCGCTTCGCCCAGGACCAGGTTGAGCGGGTGCAAGTGGCCGGAGCCCATGTCGACCAGCCCGCCGGCATAGACCCCGGAGTCCACCACCTGCTGACGGATCTGCTCCGGTCTGACGAGGCGGGTCTCATGGGCATAACCCGACTCGGCAAGGCTTTGAAGCTCTGCCTTGAACGCGGCGAACTGCGCCTTGGTATTGGCCAGTTCACAAAAGCCCCAGCGCAGGTCGCAATCAATCCCGTGTTCGCGGATGCGGTTGCCCACCAGCTCCACCGACTCGATCCCCGCGCGCTCGAGGTAACGCACGCCTTCTTCACCGACATGCCGGGCAAAACCGCTGACGTCATGGCCGACCCCGCGGATCAACTGACCACCGTTGCGCCCGCTGGCGCCCCAGCCGATTCGTCGGGCTTCCAGCACAATCACCGACAGTCCGCGCTGTGCCAGTTCAATTGCCGTATTGACCCCGGTAAAACCGCCACCGATCACGCAGACGTCGGCGAACAGGTCCTCGTCCAGCGAGGGGTAGGGCGCCAGGCTTTTTGCTGTCGCCGCGTAATAGGAGTGCGCGTGCTGGTTATTCATTGGTTGGACTTCACTTTGCTCCAGGATCGGGTCATCAGCCGCATGATCGCCTGGGGCGGGGTGGTCGAGATATAGAGTTTGTCGAGAACTGCCTGAGGTGGATACACCTCTGGATTGTTCACCAGAGCGGCGTCCATGTAGGGCTGGGCAGCCGGGTTGGGGTTGGCGTAACCGACCGAAGCGCTGACCTTGGCGATCACTTGCGGATCCAGCAGGTTGTTGATGAAGGCGTGGGCTTCCTTCGCGTTGCCGGCATCGGCAGGAATCGCCAGCAAGTCAAACCACAGGTTGCTGCCTTCCTTGGGAATCGCATAGGCGATGTTGACGCCGTTGTTGGCTTCCTTGGCCCGGTTCGCAGCCTGGAACACGTCGCCGGAGTAACCGAAGGCTACGCAGATGTCGCCGTTGGCCAGGTCCGATACGTATTTGGAGGAGTGGAAATAGGTGATGTAAGGACGAATGGTCAGCAGCTTGGCTTCGGCCTTTTTGAAATCCTCGGGGTTTTCGCTGCGCGGATCCATGCCCATGTAGTTGAGGACCGCCGGGAATACTTCGTCGGCCGAATCCATCATCGATACGCCGCACTGGCTGAGTTTCTTCAGGTTTTCCGGTTCGAAAAACACCGCCCAGGAATCGATATGGTCGATGCCCAGCACTTGCTTGACCTTGTCGACGTTGTAGCCGATCCCGTTGGTGCCCCACAGATAGGGTACCGAGTGTTCGTTGCCCGGATCGTTTTTCTCCAGCAGCGCCAGCAGTTTCGGGTCCAGGTTCTGGTAGTTGGGCAACTGCGAGCGATCCAGCTTGAGGAAGGCGCCGGCCTTCACCTGGCGGGCAAGGAAGTGGTTGGACGGCACCACCACGTCATACCCGGTGCGTCCGGCGAGCAATTTGCCCTCCAGGGTTTCGTTGGAATCGAATACGTCGTAGATCACCTTGATCCCGGTTTTCTTCTGGAAGTCGGCGAGGGTGGTTTCGCCGATGTAATCGGTCCAGTTGTAGACGCTGACGCTTTGCACAGCCTGCGCACCGGCGCTGAACAGCGCGGCCAGGGCGAGTGGGAGCATGGATTTCATTAGATGCATAGCGACACCTCTTATTGGAGTTTTTTCAGGCGTTTTTTTGGGTGTATTTGAGGCCGCTTTCGCGAGCAGGCTCGCTCCCACAGGGGAACGCATTCCAAAATTTTGGAGCGAGCCTGCCTCCCCCCAGGGGAAAGCATTCCAATGTGGGAGCGAGCCTGCCTCCCCAGGGCAACGCATTCCAATGTGGGAGCGAGCCTGCTCGCGAAGAGGCCCTTATGGACAGCGCAAGTCTCAGACGCTCAGCATCAGGAACTCCCGCTCCCAGGAGCTGATCACCCGCTTGAAGTTCTCGTGTTCGGCTCGTTTGACCGCGACGTAACCGCGGACGAATTTGCTGCCCAGGTAACGGCCGATGGTTTCGCATTCCTCCATCTGCGTCAGGGCGTCTTCGATGGTGATCGGCAGGCGCAGGTTGCGCCGCTCGTAGGCTCGGCCCTGGACCGCAGCGCTCGGTTCGATGCGCTCGACCATGCCCAGATAACCGCACAACAAACTCGCGGCAATCGCCAGGTAAGGGTTGGCATCGGCACCCGGCAAGCGGTTCTCCACGCGCATCGAATCCGGCGTGGAGGTCGGTACGCGCAGGCCGACGGTGCGGTTTTCTTCGCCCCATTCGACGTTCACCGGCGCCGAGGTGTCCGGCAGGAAGCGGCGGAAGGAGTTCACATTGGGTGCAAACATCGGCAGCACTTTGGGGATGTATTTTTGCAGGCCGCCGATATGGTGCAGGAACAACTCGCTCATGTTGCCGTCGGCATCGGCAAAGATCGGCCGACCGCTGGCGATTTCGACCACGCTCTGGTGAATGTGCATGGCGCTGCCAGGCTCATCGCCGATCGGCTTGGCCATGAAGGTCGCCGCGACGTTGTGCTTGAGCGCCGCCTCGCGCATGGTGCGCTTGAACACGGTGATCTGGTCTGCCAGATCCAGCGCGTCACCATGACGGAAGTTGATTTCCATCTGCGCCGGGCCGTCTTCGTGGATCAGGGTGTCGAGGTCCAGGCCCTGCAGTTCACACCAGTCGTAGACGTCTTCGAACAGCGGATCGAATTCGTTGGCCGCGTCGATGGAAAACGACTGTCGGCCACTTTCCGCACGGCCCGAACGGCCCAGCGGCGCCTTGAGCGGCAAGTCCGGGTCTTCGCAGCGCTGGGTCAGGTAGAACTCCATTTCCGGAGCGACGATCGGCTTCCAGCCTTTGTCGGTGTACAGCTGCAGGACTTTCTTTAGCACGTTGCGCGGCGACAGTTCGATGGGGTTGCCGAACTTGTCGAAGGTGTCGTGGATCACGATCGCGGTCGGTTCGATAGCCCATGGAATCACATAGACCGCGTCAGAGACGGGCTTGCACACCATATCGATATCGGCGGGATCGAGCAGGTCGTAGTAGATGTCGTCGTCGACAAAGTCCCCGGTTACCGTTTGCAACAACACACTTTCCGGCAGGCGCATGCCTCGCTCATGCAGGAACTTGTTGGTGGGTGCGATTTTGCCGCGTGCAATGCCGGTCAGGTCGCTGACGACACACTCGACTTCGGTAATCTTGTGATCTTTCAGCCAAGTGAACAGCTGATCGAAAGGGGCATTCATAAAGACCTCGTTATTGGTTTTATTAACGCCGGGGAGGGTGGTTTCATCCACCACACACTTCCCCTGTGGCGCGTTGACGACTATCTTGGGCGAGCCTTGCCGTTCCATCTATCCACTTTCAGCAGCACCAAAACGCACCAAAAGAGTGCGTAAGGCTCCCATGACAGCGTGCAATCCGTTACAAGTCCAAGCGTTCAACACCGCCGATGTGGCCGAGCAAATCCGCGCCACACCGGGTTGGGTCCAGCATTACCAGCAGATGTCGCCGGGGCATTTCGCCGGGAGGGTGCGCTATCTGGATCTGCAAGGCGTGGAGATCTACGAGGAACACATGAACACCCGGGTCGAGCAGAATTTCAGCGCACCCGAGGGCTCGCTGGCATTCTGTTTCGATCGCAGCGACAACGCGCTATACGTGTTGAATGAAGAGAGCCGCAACATCTGGATCACCCCGGAGAACTACCAGGAAATCGCCGTGGTCTTCGGTCCGGAATTCGTTCAGCGTCACGGACTGAATGTCGCAAGGCTTGATGGGCTGTTCATGGCACCACTGAACTCGGGGCAGAACGCGCTGTTCAGCCGCTGGCTGAGCGCAACCTTGACCCGGCTGGGGCAGACCCTCGATCCACCGAGCAAGGAGGCATTGACCCAGCAGTTGCTGGAGGACTGCCTGTTCCTCCTCGACAACGCCTGTGTGTGCCTGGATCGCGCAGGTTTGCAGCGCCGCGCCGAAGAACGCGCGGTGATGAAGCGCATCGGTGAGTGGGCGGCAGACGCGCCGGAGGAAACCCTGAACCTGATGGAGCTTGCCCGGATCGCCGGGGTTTCCCTGCGTCAGTTGCAGCATGCGTTCAAGGCCTTTACCGGCATGACCCCGACCCATTGGCTACGATTGCGCCGGCTCAACAGCGCGCACCGTGAACTGATCAGGCGTTCGCCCATCGACACTACGGTGGCCGAAGTGGCGATGCAGTGGTCGTTCTGGCACCTAGGCAGGTTTTCCAGCAGCTACCGGGCGTTGTTTAAGGAGTTGCCGAGTGAAACGCTGAAGCGGACCAGTCGGTGTTGATTGCACTCGACTCGCATATCGCGGTGCATCAAGCAGCCGCCAGTCCAAAGTCGGGGAGGGCGAGTGGGGGGTGATCTACAATCTTTGATGCTGAGCCCATTCCGGGATTACTCGGAGGTCGTCATGAATAGGTTGTCTTCCATTAGCCTGTGCGTCGCGTTATCGGCTTGCTGCACCCAAGGTTGGGCGCAGACGGTTGTGCCGATGAAGGGGCAGACTTCACAACAGACCCAGCTGGACATCAATGAGTGCAATAGCATAGCCGCCAGTCAGGCTTCATCCACGGCTCCAGCCACCGGCGGCAGACTGAAGGGCGCCGCGGCAGGAGCCGCCGCCGGGGCAGCAGGGGCCCAGGTGCGCGGGCGCCAGCATGACGAGTTTTATGATCGGGTCGATGACGACGTGAAGCAGGATTATCGGCAGAACCGGGCAAAAGAAACCGCCGCAGCGGGCATGGTGGTCGGTGGTTCGCGCCAGCGTCAGGAACGCCGGGCGCAGGAGAAAACCAGCGCGGCAACCACTTCGACGGCCTATACCAGTTGCCTGCAAGGCAAGGGCTATCAGGTTAACCCTTGAACTGCAGCTGACTGCCGCTGATCGAGCAGGCGAACCATCAGGCAGGCATATAGCGTCACGACGAGGAACAATCCCATGCGCACGGCAAACGCGGTGTAGACGTCCTTGCCCGCGATGCTGTCCTGCACCGACTGGCCCAACAGGATGATCAGCGTGATCAGGCTGTTGAGCCAAAACCCCGGGCTCAATCGGGTCGGGCTCAAAGCGTACAGCTTGCGGGCCAGTACCAGGCCGAACAACAGCATCCACAGAAAGAACATCCACAGGTGCACGAACAGACTCAGGGCACACCAGAACAGGATGGCCAGCAGTCCGCCAAGGAGCGTCGAGCCGACCAGTTCGCGACCGGCATGGCGCGCGGTGGCCGTCGAGCTTTGCTGACCCAGGCTGACAGCCTTCAAGATGATCGGCAGATAGCTGGCGGGGTCGATCAATGCCAGCAGGAAGGTGGGTAACACGATCAGCGTTGCCCGCAGCGCCACCGTGGCGACCGCTTCGGCGGGCAGGGCCGGGGCCGCCGGAGGTGAGGGAGCATTGGCCGGTTCAGGAAAAAGCCAGTGACTGACGGCCAACACCATCACCGCGAGCAGCAAACCCTTGACCAACGCTCCGATGACCAGCGCGCCCAGGTCAAAATCCGCGAAACCGGCCGAAGAGATCATGGTCAGGCCGATTACCAGGAAGGTTACGATCAGGTTGTTGCCGCCGCGCAGACCGAAGCGGAAGGCCAGGAACAGGCTCACGCCGATCAACAGCACACCGCTGACCGGGTAGTAACGCAGGATCGGGATCAACAGCAGACCGACACCGGTGGTCAACATCGCCGCCAGGGCCAGCACCACGGCCGCCTTGAGCGGTAATGGTCGGTTGAGCGTGGCCAGCAGCAACACGCACAGCACCGGCGCCATAAAAGGAATCGGCAAGCCCAGACCGAAGCTGACGGCAAGGCAAAGCGCCGTGCCGGTGGCCAGGCGCAGTGCGCGCTGCGCCCGGGGCGAACGCTGGGCAGGCACGCCCTTAATAGGCATAGCTCAGCCAACTCATCAGCCCCAAGAACAGACGGCCGAGCGGGTTCAGCGGATTGCCCTGGGTCGGGAAGGCCATGACTTCGGCCTGCCCGCCGGCGCGGATGGCACGACTGTCTCGCAGTTTATTCCTGGTGTCTTCGGACAACTCGATGATCACCGGAAAGCGCTGGGCCGGACGCAACCAGTCACGGCTGGTCTGCACGCTGGGCAGTGTGCCTGGCGCAGGTGTCTGGCCAACGCTGACCCCATAACCGACGCTGCGCACCCGGCCTTCGAAAACCTCGCCCGGCAGTGCATCCAGGACGATCTTTACCGGGGTATCCAGCTTGACCAGGCCGAGGTTGTTCTCGGTCATGTCCGCACTGATCCATACGTCATGGATGGCAATCAGGGTCATCACCGGGCTGCCGGCCCCGGCGTATTGGCCGGCGTCGGTGCGCAGATCGGTGATCAGGCCGGCCGAACGTGCGCGAACCTGAGTGTTGGCCAAATCCAGTTCGGCTTTTGACAAGGCCGTCGCGGCGCTGCGCAGCAAGGCGTTGTCTTCCTCGCTGCCGCCTTCCTGCTCCCGCGCGCGCTGCACTTCGGCACGGGCGGCGGCGACCTGGCTGACCGCCTGTTCGCGATTGGCGCGGGACACTTCCAGCAGGCGTACGGAAATGGTACCCGGGTCTTCGCGATACAGACCTTCAAGGCGCTGGTTGTCCTGCCGCGCCTTGAGCTCATTGGCCTGGGCGGCACGCAGGTTGGCTTGTGCCGAGGCAATGCCGGCGGTGCTGGCGCCGATCTGCCGGCGGGTCGATTCAAGATCCGCGCGCGCGCGGTCTACGGCAATCTGGTAGGGCTGGGGATCCACCTCGAACAGCACATCGCCGGCCTTGACGTCCTGGTTGTTGCGCACGTTCACCCGGATCACCCGGCCTGCCACTTCCGAGGCCACCGGAATCACGAAGGCACCGACCCGTGCCTGTTGCGTATAGGGCGTAAAGCGGTCAGCCAACAGGTACCAGGCGAGGCTGAGGAGGATCAACAACAACACCCACTTGATGCCTTTTTTGGCGGGATCCGCGGGTGGCTGTGACGCCTTGGGGGACAGCGCATCGGGGGAGGGCTGCGCGGTTTCACTCATGGTCGTTTACCTTCTTTGGCAGGCGCGGTGGGCTCATCCAGCAAGTCGCCCCAGTCGGTGCGCTGTTGCATTTGCTCTCGGGTGGATTGATCGACTTTCGGTTGGGCGCTGTACCAACCACCGCCCACGGCTTTGTACAGGGCAATCACATTGCTCACGGCATTACTGCGGGCGACCAGATAATTGTCCTGTTGTTCGAGCAGCGCCCGTTGCGCATCCAGTACCCGCTGGAAGTCCGAGTAACCTTCCCGGTACTGGGCGTTCGCCAGCGCCAGCGAACGCTTGGCGGCCGTTTCGGCTTCTCGCAGGATACGTTCGCGCTCCAGGGATTTGATCAACCCGCTGGCGGCATCGTCAGCCTCCCGCGCGGCCTGTCGCACCTTATCGCGATAGACCTCGATCAGCTGCTGCAACCGCGCATCCTGCACGCGGACGTTGTTGCTGATCTGGCCGTGATCGAACAGATTCCAGCGCAGGCTGGGGCCGCCGATCAGGTCCAGGCTTTTCGACGTGCCCTTGAGTGTATCGGCCGACCAGACGATGCTGCCGAGCAAGGTCAACGACGGATAGAAATCGCTGACGGCCACGCCGATCAGGGCCGACTGCGCGGCGACGTTGAGCTCGGCGGCGCGTACGTCAGGTCGACGCAGCAGCAGGTTGGCCGGTACATCCTGCAGCACCGCGCGATCGACCAGCGGGATCAATCCTTCATTTGCGAGCAGCTGCGGCAGCCCACCAGGCGGCTGGCCAATCAACCCGGCCAAGGCATTGCGGGTGCGCTGCAGCTGGTCTTCAAGGCTGGGGATGGTACTCAGCGTGCCGAGGTACTGAGTCTTGGCTTGCTGCAGGTCGAGTTCGGCTTGCTGGCCGCTGGCGAACAGCTTTTGCGTGATCTCGAAGTTGCGTTTTTGCTGTTGGGCATTTTCCCGGGCAACGCGCAAACGCGCTTCAGTGGTGCGCAGCGAAAAATAGGTGTCGGCCACCTGGGCACGCAGTAACACCAGCACATCTTCATAGTTGGCCTGGGCGGAGAAGTAACTGGCATCGGACGACTCGATGGCGCGACTGAAACGGCCCCAGAAGTCCAGCTCCCAGCCAACGTCGAACCCGGCGCTGTGTTGCCAGAAATGACTGTCCTGGGGGTTGCTGCCACCGTATTGCCGACGGTTGAAGTACAGGCTGTCCACGCTGGCCTGCTGCAGTTGCGGGTAACGACCGCTCTGCGCTATGCCCAGTTGGGCGCGGGCTTCCATCACCCGCAGGCCGGCGATTTTCAGGTCGGCGTTGTGCGCATCCGACTCGGCGATCAGACGATCAAGCACCGGATCGGCGAAGACTTGCCACCACTGGCGCATGTCCGGGGTCAGGCTGCGCTGGCGGGATTGCTCGAGGGCAGGGGAGTCCCAATGTTCGACCCACGCCTCTCTGGGCGATTGGAAGTCCGGCCCTAGCCGTACGCAACCACTTATGCCTAGCACAATCAGCATGGCTGTACCTGGATGCATCGCCTGTTATCCAACCGAGGAAGATCACAGGAGCATAGTCGTACGGGTGAACAATCGGCTGCTAAGCTTTTTAAGCGCCATCCAATCCACGGTTGCCTGTCAAAAAGGATAACGATCATGAGCACCATCCCGGGTAGTGTTGAACCCCATTCAGTCGGTTGGCGCTTCAAAGTGGGGATAGGCATTATCTGCCTGATGCTCGGTTCCTGGCTGATGGTGCCTGTCGCAGCGGCAATCGGTGTCCCGGGGTCCAGGATCGCGGCGCTGACAGGGGTCCTGTTTATCAGTAACAAGGTTCTACTGATCCTGGTTATTGCGGTGATGGGCAAGTCCGGGTTCCAGCAGCTCAAACGCAAAATGTTCGGCTACGTGTCCGGGCTTGCACCAACGATGGAAAGCGAAGTGGGCCCGATTCGCCATCGTATTGGTGTAGTGATGTTCTTTTTGCCGCTGATCTCATCATTCCTTGAACCCTACGTCGACAGCCTGTGGCCTGGGCTTCGACCCAACCTTTGGCAGGCTCAGATGTTGGGCGACGTCATGTTCATTGGCAGCTTTTTTGTGTTGGGGGGCAACTTCTGGGAAAAAGTCAGAGCGTTGTTTATCCGCACCGCACGGGTTGTTAATTCGGCGGCAGGTTGAAGTTCAGCCATTTTTCGTTGAATAACGGGAAGGGGTGATGTGGGATTTACCTGCAGGGTTATAACTCAACTAAATAGATGTTTAGTTGAATTATTAATTTTGGTTATATTTGGTGATCACTGTCGGAAGATGCTTACATGATGCAAAGCACACGCGACCAACAGACTCCCAACGCTCAAGACGTGATCACCGCACTCAATCTGCAGCCCCACATGGAAGGCGGTTTCTACCGCCGAACCTTCCAGACCGACCATTCGACAGTCACGACTGCTGGCGGTCAGCGGTATTTGATGAGCTCCATTTATTATTTGCTGACCCTGGATTCGCCGGTCGGACACTTTCATCTGAACCAGTCCGACATCATGCATTACTACCATCTGGGCGACGCGATTCGGTACAGCCTGATTTACCCGGACGGCACATTGAAAACTGTCGTGATGGGCAATGACATTCTTGCAGGAGAATGTTTACAGCTGCAGGTGCCTGGCGGTATCTGGAAGGCCTCGCAGCTGATGGATGGGTCAGCGGGGTTTGGATTGATCAGCGAAGCGGTTTCACCAGGGTTTGATTATGCGGATGCGCAGATGGGTAATCGGCAAAAGCTTTGCGAGCAGTTTCCCGAACACGCAGCGTTGTTTGAGAGGCTGACGCCAGGATGAGGGTCGGGGTCAGATCAGCTCCTCGAGTTCTGTGGGGAATCTGGCTAACCTGGGAATATCACGTTACGTGTAATGTATATTATGTTAAATCATATGCTATGTTAGAAATGTTCATGAGGCTCGCTCTATATTGATGACGCCATCTTGGCCTGCCAATTCGAATCGATTCTGGCTTTATTGGACGGTTACGCCATTTGGCTCCAAAGCGGCCGTCAAGCCGACAACCTGGTCGCTCGAATCGGCAACGCTGAAACGGCACCTTTTCCGCAAATCGATCCGTGTACCCGTGACCAGTACCTGCGGCTGCTGAAGCAGTACCTGTCCTGGTGTGTCACCCATTACATCCCGCGCGCCCGTCAGAACTCAACCACCTTGGCTAACATCAAGGCTGTATTTGCAGATGTCGGGTATGACCTCGAGCGGGCCACGGACGAACTCCGACGAGTCTGCGGTTGCTCTGACACTTCGACGATGCCACGACGTTATGCAAGTCGTTATCTAGCCGAGTCGGCCAACCTCCACAATGCCCAGCGTGCCTCGGCAGCTTGGAGCCGACTTGACAGTTAAGGACGTTCGCCTTGACCAAATCAGCCGATCAAGAACACGCTTCACCCTACTCCTCTTTTCCGACCTACGTGTTCGAGAGCCCGGCTCAGGTTGCCATTCGAACTCGCACTAATGACCAGCCAAGATACGTCGATACTCGATTGAGCGTTTGGACGTGGTACGACGGCGGAACGGCTATGAAAATAGATTGGGCTTTGACAAAGAAACATATCGAGCACTAAAGAAATCAAGACGAACCGCCTTGATCCGTACGAACGTACATTTCTATCCCAGTCCGGTTTAGCTCTTGATGAAGAGATCCGGCTACTGCAGCGAATTGAGCGCGATATCCAGACCAAAGACTGGATTGAAGCTCAGCATCAACATGATGCTCCACTTAAGTTTCGAGTTAGGCCCGCGTTCGATTCAATTCCATTCGCTTGACATTGCGGATTTTGAATTCGTCGAAAGCGCTGATCATGAAAGGTACTACACCCTCTGGCTACCCATGGCCAAAAAGGTCGGTCAACGCAGACCTGAGCGACGACCCCGCAAAATAACAACCCGGCTGGGGGAGAAAATCTCGCAGCATATTACCAGGAGTAATGCAGGCCCGGCCGCTCACCGAGCCTGACATGGGCAACGTCAGCCCAACTTGACGCTCATGGTGATTTTTGCCGTGAAAACCTTAATGTCGCCTTCGTCGAAAACATCAACAAGGACGATTTTGTCTCCTCCAGTCGCCCAGTCGATACCGCTGCCATCAGCTACCGCTCGAATATTGGTTTTGGCCTTGGTCAAATATTCAACCGTCATCCCTTTTGGAATCCATTTGGCTCCCGCTGGAATGGACGCGTCGGTCATCATACCGCCGGCTAGCTCCGCAGCGTTACACAACGCGATGGCATGTACGGATGCCAGGTGATTCGTGATTTCCTTGCGGAACGGTACCGTCACAACGGCATGGGTAGGTCTCAGCTCGGTTATTTCTGGGGTGATGCTGCTGAAATAGGGTGCCATCTGGCAGACCATCTTGGAGAACGCCGGGGATCCAGCGCTATTGAACATGCTGAGAGTTTGATTCATGAAACTACCTTTTTGTTGTTAATCGCCATTAAACAGAATATTGTTCTGTTACAGAACATTATTCTGTCAGAGGGGTTATGTCAACCCGCTTCCATGGCTTTGGTCGAAACCGTTACTATCCGTATTTTTGGCGTTAACTCATGCACTCACCAGACCTGCTTGACCGCGTTTTCCCTGGCAGACGCGGTAGTTTGAAGCGCGACATCCTCCGCCAGGCTCTGCATTCGTTTACCGTGACAGGCATTGAGGCCACCACGATAGGGGACATTCGAGTCGAATGCGGCGCTAGCGTGGGCGCTATTTATCATCATTTTCAAAGCAAGGAAGGGCTAGTCGCAGCCCTGTTTTATGCTGCCTTGGATGACCAGGAGCGCCTTCGCGACGAATACCTAAGCGAGGCAGTTTCAGTGGAGACAGGTGTCCTGGCGCTTGTACATAGCTACGTCGACTGGGTCGACGAGCAGCCGCAATGGGCGCGTTTCGTACTGGTAGCACGTTCCGCAGTGTCGGCTGGGCCATTTAAGGATGAGCTGATCTCACGCAACAGGCATCGGAACAAAAAGTTCTTCACTTGGATGAGTGGTCTCGGAGGATGGGATCAAATTGGCCATATCCCTAAAGAGCTTTTGCCATCGCTCATTATCGGCCAATGCGAAAGCTACTCGAGAGCATGGCTTTCGAAACGGGTGGAGAACAGCCCCAAGCACTATAGAGATTTGCTTGGGAGTGCAGCTTGGAACTCCATTAGAAATTCGTGATACCCAGTAGTAACTGAGGCCTTATGCGTTTTCACGTTCTGGCCCGCTTTCCAGACCACTAACCGAACGTTTATTTAGATGATTCCTACCAACTGTTCGGTTTGCAAGGTGTACCTCAAATTGTCGGGTTGCAACTGTCTTCAAGGCGACACAGCGTACAGATGAGGCATTCATTGCCGACGTCCCACCCGGCCTCGCATGAGGGAGCCATACACTATGAGCGGTTTTAACTGGATTTCAGATCTTCGCCCCGACGTGCAGAGCGCAGTGCTCGCGAAAGCGAGGGTTAAGTCGTTCAGCGACGGAACCACGATCTACCGTCAGGGTGATCCTGTCGTCGATGTCTTTCAGATCATCTCCGGAGAGATTCGCCAGTGCATCTTCACTGAGGATGGTCAGGAAGTACTCATCTACATTTACCAGCCAGGTGACCTCGTGGGAGACAGTTCGGTGTCGGACGGAGCCCCCTCCTCCGTAACCTTTATCACCCGAGGTTCAGTTGAGCTTCGCGCTTGGTCGGTGAAAGATTTTTTAGCGCTTTTCACTGCCCATCCTGAGGTAGGAGTCGCTGTAAGCGCTCAGCTAAGCCGGCGTCTGCGAGGGGCATTGAGGCTCTTGGAGGAGATGCTCACACAGCCCGTTTCAGCCAGAATTGCCTCTCGTTTCTTTTGGCTTTCAGACGCACAAGGTAACCAGGAAAATGGCAGCGCGAACATTGCGCTATCCCAGGCAGACATCGGCCTGATGGTTGGCTCTACACGTCAGAGTGTAAACCGTGTTGTGACGGAGCTGCGCAAGCAGAAGCTGATCGAAACCGACTACGGCAAAGTGACGGTGAAGGACCCGGAGGGTCTTCGTCGTTTCATCAGCGAGAACCAGCGTCAAGGCCGGACCTGAAAGCGGTCTGCGAAAATTTCGGACAGTGTCTTCTGGAAGACGTTGTTGAACTCTAGCTTCCCCTAGCATCGATCTCCGATAGCGCCACCAAGAATAACAAGGCGCTTGTCAGGAGATCACGTATGGCTGAACAGCTACTGGCCGATGTTGCACGCGCAACTTCTGCCTCGCCCACAGATCACACCGCCCTGGTATTCGGTGACAGAAGAATCAGCTTCCTCGAGCTGAATTCGAGAGCGCATCAGGTCGCCAATGGACTTTCTGCCCTCGGGGTTGTCACCCAGGAGCGAGTCGCAATCCTGGATCACAGCAGCGACCAGTTCTATGAGGTTTGGATTGGCGCCGCCCGCGCGAATCTCGTCCTTACCCCCCTGAACACTCGCCTCTCTGCACCCGAGGTTGCCCAGATACTGGCTGACTGTCGGCCGAGCGTTCTATTCCTTGGCCCTGCCTTCGAAGCGCTCATCGAGCAGATTAAGCCGCAGCTGGACTTCATCAGGCACTACATCGTCATGGGTGACGCCTACGCATCCTGGAGGGATCTGCACCCCTCCTCGGCTGGCGAATCAACCATGACAGGGCGTGATGACTGTCTTCAGATCTACACCAGCGGCACGACAGGCCTGCCAAAGGGGGTGCGCCTCACCAGCGAAAGCATTTTCAACGCACCGCTTTCCTCACTCGTCACCGGGGAACGGAGTCCATGCCGCCAGATAGGCCCGGATGATGTGATCCTCCTTTGCCTGCCACACGCCCACGTTGCCGGCTCCATCATGGGCATCTATGGCCTAGCCAGGGGATCGCGGCTCATCGTCGTCAGTGACTTCGTTCCCGCCGACATCGCATCCATCATTGAACGTGAACAGGTAACGATGACGCTCATGGTGCCGGTAATGGTACGCGGCCTAATTACCGCTATGGCCCATTCCGGCAGGACTTGCAGCAGCCTGAAGAAGATTCTTTATGGGGCGGCACCGATGGCTACATCGCTGCTCAACGAAGCAATGGCGGCGCTCCCCCATACCGGTTTTGGGCAGATGTATGGCCTAACCGAGACCTCGGGCCCAATTACTTACCTGACCGTCGAAGACCACCAGGAAATCTCACAAGGCAACTCGGATCTGGCCCTTTCCTGTGGCAAGGCCACCGCTGGTGTCGAGATTCGCGTCATCGATGTGTTTGGCCGGACGCTACCAAGAGGCGACATCGGAGAGATCATCTGTCGCTCGACCCAGATCATGAATGGCTACTGGAACCGTAAAGAAGAAACGCTCACGGTCATCCAGGACGGCTGGCTCCATACCGGCGACATGGGCTACGTCGATGAACGGGGCTATCTGTACATCTACGACCGCAAGCGGGACATGATCATCACTGGGGGAGAGAACGTTTACCCCGCAGAAGTAGAGAACATCCTCTACGGCCATCCAGCCATTGCCGATGTCGCGGTGATTGGCGTCCCCGACAAACAGTGGGGCGAAGCGGTTAAAGCGGTTGTTGTTCAAAAGCCTGGCACGTCCCTGACCGCAGAAGAGCTAATCGCGTTCGCCAAAGGCAAGATCGCCGGTTTCAAGATCCCCAAGTCCGTCGACTTCGTGGAAGACCTCCCTCGCAACGCCACCGGCAAGGTGCTCCGGCGCCTAATTCGTGAACCATATTGGAAACACCACTTACGCGGAGTCGCCTGACTTACGCCGCCTGCTCTCGCGAAAGCAAACGCAGCGCGTCATTTACAGTCCCTGAATCGAAGGAACACATCATGAGTGAAGAGAAAAAAACTGGCGAAGTTCACATGGTTGTCGAAGACCACATCGCTATCATTTCCGTCGACAACGTTGGCAAGCTCAACTCTTTCTCTCCGGAGATGATTGAGCAACTGGCCGGACACCTCACCACCGTCAACAACAACGACGACATCTGGGTCGCAGTGCTCTGTCCTGAGGGTGAGCACACCACCGCCGGGCTGGACATGCCGAAGTTTTTCGGTCCGACCGCTACCGTCAAAGCGCTGCCCGAGGACTTGGTTGATCCCTTCGGCCTCCACAAGCGCTGCACCAAGCCAGTAATTTCTGTAGTCCACGGCAAGACCTACACCGTAGGCATAGAAATGATGCTTGCGGGCGACATCGTCATCGCAGCCGACACTGCCACCTTCTGCCAGATGGAGTCGAAGCGCGGTATCGCCCCGCTCGGTGGCGCCCACTTCCGCTACCTGACTCGCACTGGCTGGGGCAATGCGATGTATCACTTGTTCCTGTGCGATGAGTTCAATGCTCAGCGCGCACTGGAGATTGGCTTTGTCCAGGAAGTGCATCCCTTCGGCAAACACAAAGAGCGCGCTATGGAGATCGCACGGTTGATCTGCAAGAACGCGCCTATTGGTTTGCGGGTGGCCAAGGCAGCTGCACTCAAGTACCTCCAGGAAGGCGAGCAAGCTGCCATCGACTGCATCCCTGAAATCCAAAAGACCTGCTTCTCGTCCGAGGACTTCATTGAAGGCCTGCGCTCGTTCGCTGAACGACGCCCTGCGGTCTTCAAGGGCCGCTGATTCTCAACGATCAAACGCCCGCTGCCATGCAGCGGGATGCTATCGGCTTGCCCGGTGAAACCTGCATAAGAGGTGTTACGTAGATGACCGTTAAATTCGAAATGGAAGGCCCCCTGGCCATCGCCACCTTCTGCGACGGACCATTGAACCTGGTGACCAGCGAATCCTTCCGAGGCCTGATGGACGCTGTGGATCAAGCCATCGAGGCAAAAGCCCGCGCCTTCCTGACCCTCGCAGAGGGCGACCATTTCTGTGCCGGCGCCGATGTGATCGAAAATTTCGTCGGCAGCGATGCCAACACCGCGCGCCGCCTGCTCAGCCGTTCCATCCCGCAAATGCAACGTTTCGAAAACCTGCCGTTCCCCACTGTCGTCGCTGTTCGTGGAATGTGCCTGGGCGGCGGCTGCGAGATGGCGCAAATCCACGACATCATTTTCGCCGGTGAGTCGGCCAACTTCGGCCAGGTCGAAGCCCGAATCGGTACTACCACGTTGCTCGGCGGCGCACAGCGCCTGGTCGCCCGCATCGGCCTGGCACGTGCGAAGGAAATGGTCTTCTCAGCAGGCATCTACGACGCCAGGACGATGCTGGAATGGGGCCTGATCAACCGAGTAATGCCGGATGCGGAAGTCGAGATTAAGGCGCGTGCCTATGCCGCCAAACTCGCCAACGGTCCGACTGTCGCCTATGCCGCCTCCAAGCACCTGATTAACACTGCTGCGGCTTTCGGCCAGGCAGCTGCTGACCAGCGCCTGTTGGATTCGGCCCCGTCCGTTTTCGCTACCCGCGACATGATGGATGCCGTGGGTCGTTTCGCCAAGGAAGGTGCCAACGTACTGAATAAGGGCCTGACTTTCAAAGGCGAGTAAGGGAACGAATATGACTATTTATCGTGCCCCTGTAGGGGAATACCAGTTCTTGGCCAGCCATGTGCTGGCCAATGAGTACGCCGCCGTTACAGGCGAAGAGACCTCAGCGGAAACCCTCGGTACCGTTCTGGAAACACTGGGCCAGTTCGTTGCTGATCGTCTCGTCCCGCTGATCGAGTCAGCTGACCGGGAAGGTTGCACTGTCACCCCTGAGGGAGTGAAGGCCCCCGCTGGCTACCAAGATATTTACAAGGACTTCGTTGCGGATGGCTGGGGAGCGCTGCATACCTCGGTGGAAGACGGTGGGCAGGGTCTGCCTCTACCTTTCGGATTTGCATGTGACGAGCTGCTGAGTTCCGGCTCGATGTCCTTCGCGCTGTATGCCTCCATCCGACTTGGGGTGTACTCGGTGCTGAAGAACATTGGCTCCGACTATCTGAAGGAAACCTACCTCCAAAAAATCGGAAGCGGCGAATGGAACGGCACCATGTGCCTGACCGAGCCTCACTGCGGGACTGATCTTTCTCTAGTCCGCACTACAGCGGTCCTGGGCGGCAATGGCACCTACCGTCTTTCCGGCACAAAAATATTCATCACGGGGGGCGATCACGATCTGACGAGCAACATCATCCATCTGGTACTGGCCCGCATCCAAGGTGCCCCGGCCGGTTTGGCGGGTCTGGGCTTGTTCATAGTACCCAAGTTCGAAGTTGCGGATGATGGTAGCGCGGGTAAGCGCAATGGAGTGACTTGCCCGCGCGTCGAGGAAAAACTGGGCATCCATGCCTCTGCGACTGCCGAGCTGCTGTTCGAAAATGCACAAGGTTGGATTGTTGGCGCGCCCGGCGCAGGCCTTACGGGCATGTTCAGCATGATGAAACTGGCACGCATCGGTACTGCCTTCCATGCAATCGGTGTCGCCGAAATTGCCAGCCAGAACGCGATTGCCTATGCGCTGGAGCGTCTCCAAGGGCGAGACCTTGTAGAAGGCCGCAAAGGTCCGCTACCCATCGCCGAGCATCCAAACATCCGGCGCGAGATCGTGCGTATGCGCACCCTCACGTCCTCGGCGCGCATGCTGGCATTCATGACTTCTTTGGTAAATGAGCAATCGCTTGGTGGCACCGATTTGGCTGCTGCGATGCGCGCCCAAGTGATCCTGCCGGTGTTCATGTCCGCCGCCAAGACCATCTGCAGCGAGATCGGCGTAGAGGTTTGCACAGCAGCCATGCAGACCCACGGAGGGCATGGCTACATCAAGGACACCGGTATCGAAGTACTGCTGCGGGACGTTCAGATCCTGCCCATCTACGAAGGAACCAATGATGTGCAGTCGCTAGACCTGGTCTTGCGCCGACTCGACGACGGTCGTCATCAGGCCGTCGATGCCACCTTGGCCTGGCTTCGCGAGCAAATCGCTGAGTTACCGGAGAGCGGCCAGCATGTCGAGTACGTGAAACGGACCCTCAAGACCCTCAACCGCATCGAGGATGCCGTGAAGATTCTCAAGGCCGATCTCGCTGGCTCCCCGTTTGCAGCCCTGCAATGCGCTCGCGAGTTCCTCTGGCTGGTGGGGTACGGCGTTATGGCCACCTTGTGGCTGAGGGCTCTCTCCACTCTGGAAGCCACCGACCTGCCCATTAACAAGGTCGCGAAACGTGCACAAGCACAGTTCTATTTCGCCTATGTGCTACCGGATGCGGACCTGCGCATCAGTCGTCTGGAGGCTTCCAGCGACATCGAGCAAGCGCTCAAGGCCTATCCCGTAAGCCTCAACTTCTGATTGGAATCGCCATGACCTCTAAAAATGATCTGTTTGATGTGAGCGGCAAGGTCGCTCTGGTAACGGGCGGTACGCGTGGTATCGGCCTGATGATCGCCAAAGGCCTGGTGCAGGCTGGCGTGAAGACCTATGTCGTATCCCGAAAGGCTCAAGCGTGTGCCGAGGCCGAAGCGGAGCTGAAGCAATACGGCGAGGCTGTGGGAATCGCAGCTGACTTGTCGTCCTCAGAGCAGGTCAACGCCTTCGCTGAAGAGTTCCTGCGTCGCGAGCCGAAGCTGCACATCCTGGTGAACAATGCCGGCGCTACTTGGGGGGCGAAGTTTGGTGAGTTCCCGGAAAGCGGCTGGGACAAAATAATGGATATCAATCTGAAGTCTATCTTCTTCCTGACTCAGAAACTCGGCACCGCACTCCAGGCCGCTGGCAGCAACGAAGATCCTGCGCGAATCATCAACATCGGTTCCATCGATGGCCTGACCAGTCCCAGCTACGGCAACTACTCGTACTCTGCCAGCAAGGCAGCGGTGCACCACCTGACTCGGCATCTGGCTGCGCACCTGGCACGGGCAAACATCAACGTGAACGCCATCGCCCCTGGCCCTTTCGAGACCAAGATGACCGAGGCCATGCTGAAGGACCATGCGGATCAGATCGCCAAAACGATCCCGCGTACGTATAGGCCAGGCCTCTGACGTAGCCGGAACCGCCATATTTCTCTCGTCAGCAGCATCTGCATACATCACCGGCACCATCATTCCGCTTGATGGCGGCTACTCCACTACTCGCTGACGGACTCGCCATGACCACTCGCATCGTATCCGCCGAAGAGCTGCACCAGCTCATCGGTAAAGACCTTGAACCTTCTCCTTGGGTATTGCTGGATCAACAGCGCATCAATGCTTTCGCTGACGTGACCGAGGATCACCAATTCATCCATGTCAATCCCGTGAAAGCGAAGACAACGCCCTTCGGCGGAACCATCGTCCACGGTCTGCTCATACTCTCGATGCTGCCTTCGCTGGTCGAGAAGACCCTGCCGGCCCTCGAAGGCATGAAGGCCAGCATTAACTATGGCTACAACAAAGTCCGCTTCCTGGCCCCCGTGCGCAGCGGCAAACGCATTCGCGCGAAGTTCGTGATCGCGGACTTCGCCGAAGCGGGAACGGGGCGTTATCAGGTCCTCACCACCATCACCGTCGAGATCGAGGGCGAAGACAAGCCCGCACTGATCGCCGAGTGGATATCCATGCTCCTGGTCTGAAATAAGGAACAGCAATGACTATTCGATTTGATGGCCGAGTGGCGATCGTCACGGGTGCCGGCAATGGCCTCGGCCGCTCCCATGCTCTAGGTCTTGCGGCACGCGGTGCCAAAGTAGTGATCAACGATCTAGGTGGCGCTCGCGATGGCAGCGGCGCCAGCTCCACAGCGGCGCAAGCCGTGGTCGAGGAGATCCGCGCAGCAGGTGGTGAAGCTATCGCCAATGGCGCCAACGTTGCCAATTTTGAAGAAGTACAAGCCATGGTTGAGCAGGCACGCGCCCAATGGGGCCGCGTCGACATCCTGATCAACAACGCCGGCATCCTGCGCGACGCCACCTTCGCCAAAGGTTCGCTGGACGACTTCTGGAAAGTAGTCGACGTGCACCTTCGCGGTACGGTGAATTGCACCAAGGCAGTCTGGAAGCTGATGCAGGAGCAGAGCTACGGCCGCATAGTACTCACCTCGTCCGCTTCTGGTCTGTACGGCAACTTCGGCCAGGCCAACTACGGCACCGCGAAGGCTGCCATGTTAGGCCTGATGAACGTGCTGCACATCGAGGGCCAGAAGAATGACATCCGCGTAAACGTACTGGCTCCGACCGCAGCCACGCGCATGACCGAAGGCCTGATACCACCAACCGTGGCTGCACTGCTGGCACCGGAAACCATCACGCCGGGCCTGTTGTTCCTCGCGAGCGAAGAGGCCCCCTCAAAGGTGATTCTGGGTGCCGGAGCCGGCGTATTCGCTTGCAGCCACCTCTACGAAACCGATGGTCTGTTCTTGCGCGAGCAGGAACGCACTCCAGAGGTGATCGCTGCTCGTTTCAGTGAGATCTCAAACACCGAAGGACAAACTGCCTTGGAAGGCGCCTTCGATCAGACCATGCGCTTCGTTCGCAAGTCAGCCAACGCCCTGGGCGTCAAGCTCCCTACCGCCTAACCAGAGGATTCCAATATGCGTGAAGCTGTCATTGTATCGACTGCCCGTACAGCCATCGGCCGAGCATTCCGGGGCGCGCTTAACGACACCAAGTCTCCGACTCTGATGGGCCATGCCATCCGCCACGCCGTGGAGCGCTCGGGCCTGGAAGGTGCAGTCTTCGAAGATGCCGTCATCGGCACAGCACTTGCCGCCGGTACCGCCGGCGGAAATCTTGCACGAAATGCAGTGTTAGCTGGCGGCCTGCCGGTGACTGTACCGGCTCAAACTATGGACCGCCAATGCTCATCGGGCTTGATGGCCATCGCGACTGCGGCCAAGCAAATCACCTTCGACGGCATGGATGCCGTCATTGCAGGTGGCCAGGAGAACATCTCGGCAGTGCAGAACGACTACTTCGGCTGGGTCGCCAAAGAGGCTGATCCGAACGTCGTCGCGATGGCCCAGACCGCCTATATGCCGATGTTGCACACGGCCGAGTTCGTCTCAAAGAAGTACGGCATCTCACGCGAGCAACAAGACCGTTACTCCCTGGAGTCGCAGATCCGTACGGCTCGCGCTCAGGAGCTTGGCCTCTTCGACAACGAGATCGTTTCCTTCCAGGCACGCATGAAGGTACAGAACAAGGAAACCGGCGAAATCAGTTTCCGCGAGCTGCTCCTGGGAAAGGATGAAGGTAATCGAGCAGATACAACATACGAAGGTCTCTCCCTACTGAAGCCTGTAGTTGAAGGCGGCATCATCACCGGTGGCAACGCGAGCCAGCTTTCGGACGGGGCCTCTGCATGTGTCCTGACCGAAGCCCGCTTCGCCGAGCAGCGCGGTCTTGAACCACTAGGCATCTACCGAGGTATGACTGTCGCCGGATGTGCTCCAGAAGAAATGGGTATCGGCCCGATCTATGCCATTCCGAAGCTGCTCAAACAGCATGGATTGAAAGTCTCCGACATCGGTCTGTGGGAGCTGAACGAGGCATTCGCCTGCCAGGTCCTGTACTGCCGCGACCAACTCGACATCGATCCAGCGATTTACAACGTTAATGGCGGCAGCATTTCCATCGGGCACCCCTACGGCATGACGGGTGCACGCCTGGTTGGTCACGCCCTGCTGGAAGGCAAGCGCCGTGGCGTGAAATTCGTCGTGGTTTCGATGTGCATTGGCGGTGGTATGGGCGCAGCCGGCTTATTCGAAGTCGTGTAATTGCCTTTCCTCCTGTCGCTCGCCCCGCGCACAGGAGCTTGGGGTGACTGAGTCCACAAAACCCGGTCACCCATTTTTTAGTAAGCCACCTATAGAACAAACACAAGATTCAGGAATGTTCGCCCTATGAAAAAATCGCGAAATCTGGATTCACCGCAATCCTCACCGCCTGCTCTATCGTTTCGACTCTTTACTGTTCGCTGCTGCTGATCACTACGACTGTCGCGGTGCGCTGTGGCGATTAGCAGAAAGACACGCCCAGTCCTATTACCATCACCAGGTTCCATCCTTCACCCCGGCAGCACTTTTTGGCCCCCAGTCCGTGCGCTACCAGTCAAGGGCATGACGGACGATGAATTCAGGCGCGAAACCGCAGGAACCAAATTTCATGCCCGCTGCGTTTCATCAGTGCGCTCCACCGCGAAGAAGCGTTTATTTGCTGAATGAGCGCCTGTAAATCCTCGATAAGCGCCTCGACATATTCCGTGGTGCACCCCGCAGTATTCCGAACATTGTGCAGCTCGTTGCGGGCATTGATCGACGCAAGATCTCTCTGATACAGCACCCGCGGCATCAAGGCCGCTTCGAGCTCCTGATACTACGCCGGCGTTGGTCGAAGTCGCTCGGAATGCAAGTCTCGTAGTCGAAACCGTTCGGTTAATCGTCGGTAATTCGGAGACTGAGTCTGTTCGATTCGCACTACTACGCCGTGATCTATACCTGTCACAAATCCGCTCTCCCCTGACAAAAAAGAGCCTTTAGTCAACGTTTCAACAATCCCTGCAAATCCCTGAGGCGCGCTGGTCTTCGATCAGGCGCGTAATTGAGCAGCGAACTACGCTTCATTTTGAATTTATGGTTTAACTAGATAGTTAGCTATCTATATAATGCACACATCATTTCAACGGGACATTCAACGTGAAGCAGAGTCAGCGCCTCTCGGGCGTATCAAAATTCATTCTGGTCGGACTGGGCTTGATCATCGCCCTCCTCGGCTTGGCACTTGCTGCTGGCGGCATCAAATTGGTCAGCCTGGGAGGGTCTTGGTACTTCCTGGTGGGTGGGCTGGTGATGGCCGTTTCCGGTCTGCTGATCGCTCGCTTCAAAACGGCCGGTGCCTGGTTGTTCGCTGCGTTTCTGGTGGGCACGGCGATCTGGGCTGTGAGTGATGCCGGGCTGGTGTTCTGGCCGGTATTCTCGCGCCTGTTCATGTTCAGCGCCATTGGCCTGGCGGTCACGCTGGTCTACCCGCTGCTCAAGCGTGCCAATGGTAGCGTCCCAGGTCGCGGTGCCTTTGGCATCGCTGCTGTGTTGGCGATTGCGCTGGCGGTGGCCGCTGGCAACATGTTCGTTGCGCACCCGACTGTCGCCGCCACGGGCACTGGCCCGGGCCTGACGCCCGTCGAGCCAGCCAACGCGCAAAAGGACTGGGCTCACTACGGTAACACCGAGGGCGGTAGCCGCTTTGCTGCGCTGGATCAGATCAACCGCAACAACGTCGACAAGTTGAAGGTAGCGTGGACGTACCACACCGGTGACGTCGCCGAGAGCGATGGCAACGGCGCCGAAGACCAGCTCACCCCGCTGCAGATCGGCAACAAGGTGTTCATCTGCACCCCGCACAACAACCTGATCGCACTGGATGCCGATACCGGTAAGGAACTCTGGAAAAACGCGATCAACGCGAAGTCGAAAGTCTGGCAGCGTTGCCGTGGCATGGCTTATTTCGATGCCACAAAGACCATCGCTCAGCCAAGCAACTCGACCATCATCGAAGCCAAACCTGCCCCAGCAGCCAATTGCCAGCGCCGTTTGCTGACCAACACGATTGATGCCCGCCTGATCGCGGTCGATGCCGACACCGGCGAGTTCTGCCAGGGGTTCGGCAACAACGGTCAGGTTGATCTGAAGGCAGGCCTGGGTGATGTTCCGGACAGCTATTATCAGTTGTCTTCCGCACCGCTGATGGCCGGCACCACCGTGGTAGTTGGCGGTCGAGTGGCCGATAACGTTCAAAGCGACATGCCGGGTGGTGTGATTCGTGGGTTCGATGTGATCACCGGCGCGATGCGCTGGGCATTCGACCCGGGCAACCCGCAGGATCGCAAAGCGCCGGCCGACGGCAGTACTTATGTGCGCAGCACGCCGAACAGTTGGGCGCCGATGTCCTATGACCCGGCGACCAACACGGTGTTCCTGCCGATGGGCAGTTCTTCCACCGACATCTATGGTGTCGAACGCAGCAAGCTCGATCACACCTACGGCGCCTCGATCCTGGCGCTGGACGCGAGCAGCGGTGAAGAACGCTGGGTCTTCCAGACCGTTCACAACGACCTCTGGGACTTCGACCTGCCGATGCAGCCGAGCCTGATCGACTTCATCAAGGACGGCAAAACCGTACCGGCGCTGGTGATCGGCACCAAGGCTGGGCAGATCTACGTGCTCGATCGTGCCACCGGCAAGCCGCTGACCAAGGTTGAGGAAGTACCGGTCAAAGCTGCAAACATCCCCAACGAACCGTACTCGCCAACCCAGCCGAAATCGGTGGGCATGCCGCAGATCGGTGCTCAGCACCTGACCGAATCCGACATGTGGGGTGCAACGCCGTACGACCAGTTGTTGTGCCGTATCGATTTCAAATCGATGCGTTATGACGGCCTGTACACCGCGCCGGGCACCGACAAATCGCTGAGCTTCCCAGGTTCGCTGGGTGGCATGAACTGGGGCAGCATCTCCACCGACCCGGTGCACGGCTTCATCTTCGTCAATGACATGCGTCTGGGTCTGTGGATTCAGATGATCCCGTCGCAGAATAAAGGTCAGGCCACTTCAGGTGGCGAAGCGTTGAACACCGGGATGGGCGCCGTGCCGCTCAAGGGCACGCCGTATGCGGTGAACAAAAACCGCTTCCTGTCGGTCGCCGGCATTCCTTGTCAGGCACCGCCGTTTGGCACGCTGACCGCCATCGACATGAAGACGCAGAAAGTCGCCTGGCAGGTTCCGGTCGGCACCGTTGAAGACACAGGACCCTTGGGTATCCGCATGCACCTGCCAATCAAGGTTGGTCTGCCGACCCTCGGCGGCACCCTGTCGACTCAAGGTGGCTTGATCTTCATCGCCGGTACTCAGGACTTCTACCTGCGCGCCTTCAACAGCGGTAATGGCGAAGAAGTCTGGAAGTCGCGACTGCCAGTGGGCAGTCAGGGCGGCCCGATGACCTACGTCTCGCCGAAAAGCGGCAAGCAGTACATCGTCATCACTGCCGGTGGTGCGCGCCAGTCGACCGATCGCGGCGACTCCGTGATGGCTTACGCCTTGCCGTAAGCCGATGTGCCCGCCTCACTGGCGGGCAATCTCTCTGTGCGCGGCACCAGCGGGTGCCGCGCCGCTTTGCGAAATCATTCAAGATTCCACCAGGAAAACTCACATGTTTTTGGCTGTTCGCTTTTCTCATGCAGGCTGGCTCAACGGCTTGCTACTGGGCCTGACCTGCAGCGCCACCCTGCCCGCCTTCGCCGATACCGACTCGAATCTTTTGACCCGCAATACCCTGACCGGTGATTGGGGTAGTCTGCGCCACCAGATGGATCAGGATGGCATCAAACTCACCGGTGACTACAGCGGCGAAACCGCCTATAACGCTGATGGCGGCCTGCATCGTTCGGCCCGTTACTCGCAAAACATCAAGCTCGGTGCGCAGTTCGACCTGAGCAAACTGTATGGCGTGGAGAACGCCGGCAAGATTCAGCTGACCATCAACGACCGACGCGGCAATAGCGCCTCCGAGGATCTGGTCGGCAACCGTCTGCCCATCCAGGAAAACTACGGCGGTCTCTACACGCGTCTGACTGAACTGAGTTACGAGCGCACCCTGTTCACCCCGGCGCTCAACGTGAAACTGGGTTACATGGCCATGGGCAACGACCTCGGTGGCCTGGACAGTGGCATTCTCTGCAACTTCATGAACGCCGGTTTTTGCGGCCATCCACTGAACATGTCCGGCGGTAGTGGCTGGACCAACTACCCCAACGCTCACTTGGGCCTACGCGTGAAGTACGACCTGTCGTCGTCCTGGCAGCTGCGTGTGGCGGCCTTCAATGTCGATCCTGAGAGCAACGGCAATTCCAGCCGTGCCTGGCATCTGGGCCCGAAACATACGACCGGCACCGTGGTGCCGATCGAACTGGTGTACAAGCACGCGGGTGAGTTGCCCGGGGAGTACAAGGTTGGCTACTACTACGACAGTTCCGACGTGAAACGCATCGGCAGCGATAAAGAAGTGTCCGGCCGCGGCGGTCATTACCTGCTGATTGATCAGGCCGTGTGGAGTTCGCAATCATCCGAGGGCCGCAGTCTGCACGCCTTCGGCCAATACTCGGCGGCCAGCGAAGCGGCTTCACCGTTCAGCAAGTGGTACGGCACCGGCGTGGTTCTGTACAAACCGTTCGAAGGTCGCCCGCGTGACACCGTCGCTCTGGGCTACGGCAGGGCCGTGCCCAATCCACGCAGCCGGGATGTGCAGCAGGACGCCGCGCTCGCCAATGGCACAACGTTCCCGAATTTGGACAGTGCCGAACAACTGATCGAGCTTGGCTATGGCTACCAAGCCACTCCTTGGCTGACGCTGCGCCCGAATGTGCAATACATCATCGAACCAGGCGCGTTTTCCGGGCAAGACATCGACAATGCGCTGGTGCTCGGATTGCAGGTGAAAGCCGTGCTCTGAATTCTCGATTTGGGGGGCTTCGAAGCAACAGAAAAACCGGCGCAAGGCCGGTTTTTTTGTTGTTCGATTATTTGTGTTGCTCGCGAAGAACGTCATCTATGCGCTTATGTGGCAGCGTCAGAGCGGCGGGATTATTAGGGAGGATAAGGGAGTGATGGAGTCTATGGATCAAGTTCAAGCGTGAATGCAACGCCTCCGTCTTGAGCGAACATCCCGAGTCTCACCCGGAGCCTATCAAGTGGCTCACTGGCACCCAGTTCCCAAAGCCTTCGTAACTCCTCCCCGTCGACCGCCTCTCGGCGACGGCCGCGACACGACGAAACCCCGCGATTGCCGCCAAAGGCTTTCAGTCATGCCCGTTCAACTACTCACGGTTTCGTTCGCTAATCGCACGACATCGCGTGCCGTGCCACCCTCCTCCACCTGTTGTTTGGCAGTCTATGCACACCTTTGCAGTAACCGTAATTCATGCGGTTTGCCGTCGGATCATTCTGTCCCGCCGACATAAAAACAGGAGTACGCCTTGATCAATAAAACATTTGAATCCGTCGCTGCTGCACTAGACGGCATTGCCGATGGTTCGGTCATCATGGTGGGTGGTTTCGGTACTGCCGGGATGCCGTCGGAGTTGGTAGATGGCGTCATAGCCTCGGGTGTTCGCGAACTGACCATCATCAGCAACAATGCCGGCAATGGTGAAATCGGACTGGCCGCATTGCTTAAGGCCGGGCGCGTTGCCAAGGTCATCTGTTCGTTTCCACGCCAATCCGATTCCTATGTCTTCGACGCACTCTACCTCGCAGGAAAGGTGCAGCTTGAGGTAGTGCCACAAGGCAATCTGGCCGAACGTATCCGCGCAGCAGGCTCTGGAATCGGAGCGTTTTATTCGCCCACCGGATATGGCACGTTGCTGGCCGAAGGCAAGGAAACCCGGGTGATCGACGGTCGCAACTATGTGCTGGAAATGCCGTTGCGCGCCGATGTCGCACTGATCAAGGCCGAAAAAGGTGATCGCTGGGGCAATCTCACCTATCGCAAAGCCGCGCGTAATTTTGGACCGATCATGGCGATGGCAGCGACAACGACCATCGCCCAGGTCAATCGGGTCGTCGAGTTGGGAGAGCTGGACCCTGAACACATTGTCACGCCGGGGATCTTCGTTCAGCGCGTGGTCGCCGTGCCGCTCTCCCCTTACTCGAATGCCAACGTCAACTGAGGCCCGCCATGACTGTCATGAAAAAACTATCGCGTAGCGAAATGGCCCAACGTGTGGCCGACGATATTCTCGAAGGCTCCTACGTAAACCTGGGTATTGGCGTGCCCACACTGGTGGCCAACTACCTGGGTGACAAGGAAGTGTTCCTACACAGTGAAAACGGTGTACTGGGCATGGGCCCGAGTCCTGCGCCGGGTGAGGAAGACGATGATCTGATCAATGCGGGCAAACAGCATGTGACGCTGCTGGCCGGCGGTGCTTATTTTCACCACGCCGATTCGTTCTCGATGATGCGCGGTGGGCACATCGATATTGCCGTGCTTGGCGCCTTTCAGGTCTCGGTCAACGGCGACCTTGCCAACTGGCACACCGGCGCCGAAGGTTCTATTCCGGCAGTGGGTGGCGCGATGGACCTCGCGACAGGCGCACGTCAGGTGTTCGTCATGATGGATCACCTGACCAAGACGGGCGAAAGCAAATTGGTTGCGGAATGCACCTACCCGCTGACCGGCATTGGCTGCGTGAATCGGATTTATACCGACCTGGCTATTCTGGACGTCACTGCGAAAGGCTTGAAGGTCCGGGAGATTGTCGCTGATATCAGCTTCGAGGCATTGCAAACACTCAGTGGCGTGCCGTTGATCCGATAACGGATTGACTCTGCCTGGCACGCAGCAATGTGCCGGACGGCTTTAGGCTTGTCCGGCAACGGGTATTCACGGCTCCAGGGCTCAAGTCGGAGAGCGGCCAGCAACTGAAATATAGTTGAATATTTCAACTACATTGCTATACTTCAGCCATTCGACTGGAGCCTGCCATGTATTCCGACTTTCTGAATTTCAAACTGGATATGACCAGTGCCCTGCTGATGGAGCACGCAAACGCCGTGTACCGTCAGCACTGGGATCTGGATGTCCGAGGATTGCGGGTGTTGCGTCTGATTCAGGCTTGCCCGGACATCACTCCAAAAGAAGTTTCATCACGCGCCTTTCTGGAAAAAACACTGCTCTCCAAGACGTTGGCGCAGCTGGAGTCGCGTGAGCTCATCTCGCGCGCCCCTCACCCTGTCGACCGCCGCAGCGTTGGTTTGCGCACAACCGCCGAGGGCTCGCGGATCGCTGACGAGTCCTCTGTCGTCGGTTCCCAACTGGAAGATCAACTGGTTTGCACGCTCTCGCCCAAAGAACGCGTGGCACTTGATGGCTTGCTTTCAAAGCTGATGGAAAGTCTGCTTCCGCCTTCCTGACACCGTCCCTCTCCCACTATTTCTGCCCTCTTTTACATTAAGGAGTACCCCATGTCGTCTCTCGAAAAGTTGATTCCCGATCTTGATGCCTTGTTGCCTGAGCTGGAAGAAGTCTACAAGGACTTGCACCGTCATCCTGAACTGTCGATGTATGAGTATCGCACCGCGGAGATCGCCGCCGACTACCTTGTGCGTTACGGATACGAGGTGACACGCGAAATCGGTGTCACCGGCGTTGTCGGCGTGCTTCGCAACGGTGAAGGCCCGGTGGTGATGCTGCGCGCCGACATGGACGCGTTGCCCATGGCCGAAGCGACAGGCCTGCCCTACGCCAGCGACGTGGTCACCCGCGACGAAGATGGTGTGGAGGTTTCTGTCAGCCACTCGTGTGGGCATGACATGCATGTCACCTGGTTGATGGGGGTTGCTCGGGTATTGTCCGAAAACCGTGGCACCTGGAGGGGGACTCTCCTGGCTGTTTTCCAACCGGGTGAAGAAGTGGGTGTGGGCGCGCAGAACATGATCGACGACGGCATGCTCGATCGCTTCCCCAAGCCGGACATCATTCTGGGTCAGCATGTAATGGTGGGGCCAGCCGGTACTGTGGGGCACCGCAGCGGCACCATCCTTTCGGCCGGTGACAGCCTGAAAATCAAAATGTTCGGCCGCGGCGCCCATGGCTCACAGCCACAAACGTCGGTAGATCCGGTAATCATGGCGGCATCAACGGTGCTGCGCTTGCAGACCATTGTATCGAGAGAAATCTCCCCTCTGGACCAGGCAGTCCTGACGGTTGGCTCGTTACAAGCTGGCACCAAGGAAAACATCATCCCGGACAATGCGACGTTGAAACTCAATATGCGCACCTACGACGAGGGCGTGCGCGAGCACATGCTGGGCGCCATCAAACGGATCTGTTGCGCCGAATGCTCTGCATCCAATGCACCACGCGGCCCCGAGATCACCACCATCAACCGCTACCCGTTGACGGTTAATGATGAGCGTGCATCTACCCGTTTGGCTGAGGCCTTTGGAGCCTGGTTTGGCGACAGAGCCTATGAAACGGCGCCGGCCGCGGCGAGTGAGGATTTCAGTGTGTTCGGCCGCGCATGGAAAGTGCCCTACGTGTTCTGGTTCGTAGGCTGTACAGACCCGCAAGTGTACGAACAGGCCAAGGCCAAGGGAAAAATAAACAGCATCCCGAGCAATCACTCGCCCCAGTTCGCGCCCTTGTTGCACCCTACGTTGCGTACCGGGCTCGAAACGATGCTTTGCGCAGCATTCGCCTGGTTCGGGAACGCTAAGTAACACAGCAATGGACACTCACCTGATTTACACCGTCTTAGATCTGCTCGGCACGTTTGCATTTGGTGTAAGCGGCGCGGTTGCCGCACGCCAGCAGCGATTGGACCTGTTCGGCATTGCCACCATCACGTTCATCGTTGCATGCGGTGGCGGGATTCTACGGGACCTGTGCCTGGGCACACTGCCGCCGGCCGGGCTGTCGAGTTGGCGCTATCTGGTCGTGTCGCTGATCGCTGCTGCGTGGGTGGTGTGTGCCTATCCGATGGTGTGTCGAATGAAGTCACCCGTCCAACTGTTTGATTCCATTGGCCTTGGACTGTTTGCAGTGGCGGGCGCGAAAAAGGCACTGGCCGTCCAGGCCGGTGCCGAGGTCGCGATAATACTGGGGATGGTCAGCGCTGTCGGAGGCGGCGTACTCAGGGATATTTTGCTGTCACGCGTGCCAAGCATCCTGCAAAGGGAAATCTATGCGTCGGCCGCGTTGGCAGGTGCAGGTGTCGAGGTTTTGCTCAGCTACAGCGGTACAAGTTCGGTGGTGACCTCGTGGCTGACCGCAGCAGGATGTACCGTGCTGCGGATGGCGTCACTTCACTACGGCTGGCGGCTGCCTTCCATTGGCGATAATTCTGACAACAACCCAGGCAGTGCTCATTAGGCCCAGCACGAACCGGGCCCAATTTACTCGGATGGTTGTAGCCTGACTTCAGCAGCAAGCCAACAGCCAGCCAACAGCCAACAGCCAACCCGGCTGCACTAACGCGCAGCGCCTGGCGCACATAAAAAAAGGCCCGCGCGTGGGCGGGCCAAAATTGCTTCAAAGGAGTGATGAATTGGAGATTCACCTGCACTGGGGGCGAGAGCCGCACCCTCTGCATTCATCCCAGCCAGCTTACCTGTGTTTCGGATTCCTACATCATTGATTTCATAGATAATTAGAATCATCAATAGGACTTATCTTTTGAGGTCCCTCCAATAGTATTTATCGTCCCGCTGCAACGGGTGGGAACTCCTAGACGAACAATTTCTCCTGCCAAGAACCCATTTTTATTGTGGTTATCAGCAACTTTTGCAGCCTCCTGCCAACACCAAAATCAAGAAAACAGCTATTGGGAGTATCTGATGTTTAATCCTAAACATGTCGCGATCGCGTGCACGTTGATGTCGGTAGGCACGCCCTGTGCGTTTGCTAGTGATCAATCCGACGCCAAGGGCTTTATTGAAGACAGTGACCTAAAATTGCTGTTGCGTAATGCCTACTTCAATCGCGACTACAAGAACCACACCAATGACGCCAAGGTATGGGGGCAGGGTTTTATTGGTACGTTCCAGTCCGGCTTTACCCAGGGAACAGTCGGTGTCGGCCTGGATGTTTATGGCTTGCTCGGTGTGAAGCTCGATAGCGGCCGCGGGCGCAATTACACGGCCTTTTTCGACGCCGACAGCGATGGTCACCCTGTCGATGACCTTTCGGAGGCAGGGGCAACACTGAAACTGCGCTTTTCCAATACCGTTTTGCGTTACGGCAACCAGTTCCCGTCCATGCCGGTGCTGGCATACGACGACTCGCGTCTGTTGCCCCAAGCATTTACCGGCACGCTTGTCACGAGCAAGGAAATCGAAGGGCTGGAATTGAATGCTGGGCGGTTCACCGCAGATAGCCCGATGGGCGATCCGGCACGGGACCCGAATCATCTCAAAAGTATTGATGTGATTGGTGGCACCTACAGCGTGACCGACGCCTTGAGTGTCGTGGCGTATCATTCCGACGTGAAGGACACCTACAAGAAGTACTATGGCAACGTAAACTATACAGTGCCGTTTTCCGATACCCAGGCGCTGAACCTCGACTTCAACATCTACCGCACAGACTATGACAATGGCTCGCAAGCCGCGTTGGATTTTGGTGGCGATGGCGTCAATGACACCAACACCATCTGGAGCCTGGCGGCCAAATACAGCGTCGGTGCGCATGCGTTCATCGTCGCCCATCAGCGTAACAGCGGCGATGCCGGCTATGCCTATGACTATGGCGACGGTGGTAGCGCCATTTATGTCGCCAACTCTTACTACTCAGACTTCAACCTGAAGGACGAGCAGTCCTGGCAACTGAGTTATGAGCTGGACTTCGCGGAGTTCGGTGTGCCAGGTCTTACGTACAAGACCGCTTACGTGCGCGGCAGCAACATCGATGCAGGGGGGGAGCAAGACGGCACGGAGCGTGAGTTCTTCAACCAGGTCAAATACGTGGTGCAGGACGGCTCATTCAAAGATCTGTCATTCAAGTTGCGAAACTCGATCTACCGGGCAGACCGCGATGTCGGCCCTAATCTGAATGAAGTCCGAGCCTTCATCGAATACCCTCTAGACATACTCTAAGCAATCGCGCGGTGTGACTGGACGATTCGTGGAGAGTGGCGCGGCGGCGTTGAGATTCAATTGCCGCCGCGACTGAGCCAGTGTCGCCGTCATGACTTTTAAATGGCTGAACTCTTTTCCCGTAGCACGTTTTTAATCAAATCCCCAACGGGCGCTAGAGTAGGGGGAGCGAAAAGTGCAGCAATTTGCATTACATCGGGGCCGACATTGCTCAATACGGTTCGCCACCGCTCATTCAGCGCGTTCAGAGCAAGTTCATATATTTCAAGACCCTCGTCACTAACTCCAAAAAAACCATTCGTCTGTCCGGTCGATCACGTCGACGTTGCACAAAGCCAAGTTTTTCAAGTTTCTCGACACTCAGGGATACTTTGGATGGCACGATATTTAGATGCCGTGCGCACTGGCCCGTAGTAATAGATCATAACCAAACACCATACTCACTATTCACAGAGCGAATACTTGAAATAAGCTTCTCTTATTGACTGAAGTTACTTTTAAATTTATAAATACTTACAGTTTCTATAGACGCTTTTTACGATCGCAAAACAAGTCAGAGAAGCATATGACCTCCAGGCCCGACCAGCCCAAACCTACCAAAGCGCGTAGCCGATCCTCCATCGGCGCTGTACGCAGCCCTCAGAGCACAGAAGCTATTCTTGAGGCCGCAGCGGCGCTCCTTGAGGAGCGTGGCTATCAAGCATTTACGATGGACGCGCTGGTAGAACGTGCCGGCTCTAGCAAGCCTACAATCTATCGCTGGTGGAAGAGCAAGAGCGCATTGCTCAGGGATGTCTATGAACGCACCGCCCTGACATTCGTGACCCAGCCGAACACCGGTGATCTGGAGAAAGACCTGATCCTTCACTTGCGCTCCCTCTGGCACTGGTGGCGGACATCAAGTGCGGGAGAGACATTGCGCAGTTTGATTGCCGAGATCCAGCACGAGCCGACAGCGCTTGAGGTGTTCAGGAAAGAGTTTCTGCCACGTCGCGAGCGCACGTTACGAAAGATCTTTGCCAGGGCAGTGGAGTCGGCGGACATCCAGGAGGGTCCAGCCGTCGATAGCGCCATCTCGATGCTGACCGGGATGTCCTGGCTTCACCTGGTCACGGCAAACCTCGAAAACCTGGATGACATCGACAGTGCCGTTGCCATCATCGTGAAGGGCTTGAGGTCTGGATAAACCGACAATACCGCTGCGGCGGTTTTTTAACGAGCATAACGACACTAACAGTGTTTATTAATATTTTCGGCGAAAGCCCCTGCTCTTACTTATTTTCACCGCATGCTTTAGAGAAATCGTTAATGAAAAGTCCATCGAATCAGGGCGCAAAGGACAGGCTGCCCTTCACGAAGCCAGGCAGGAACGCATCGTTAGCGATGGCGCTGGTGATGCTTTCTGGATGCACGTTCAGCGATCTGAAACCACAATCACGCATGTTGCAGCCTTCCGAGGTCAACGAGACGCTTGCCAATAGCCCAATCAAGCTCTCCGAGGCTTCGTGGCCGACCGACAACTGGTGGAGCAGTTTCAAGGATCCTCAACTTGATGCGTTGATAAGTGAAGCGCTCACCAACAGCCCTACCCTTCGTTCCGCCGCAGCGCGTGTCCACCAGGCCAGCGCACTCGAAGCGATACAGGGTGCGCAGTTGTTCCCTGATGTCAGCGCTTCGATGAGTGTTACCCGCGAGCGGTTCAGCTCCAATGGTACGACACCGGCGCCTGCCAAGGGCACATGGCAGAACGTCCACCAAGGGATTTTGAATGTCGGCTACGAATTGGATTTCTGGGGCAAGAACCGCTCTTCAGTTGAGGCGGCTGTGGGCAGGCGAAAGGCATTGGAAATCGACGAGCGCGCTGCCTGCCTCATACTCTCCTCCTCAATCGTACAAACCTATATCGCCTTGCAAAATGTCTATGAGCAAATCGACGTTGCACAGGCCCTGCTCAATCAGCAGGAGCAGATTGAGGAACTCACCAAAAAGCGTTTCGTCGCCGAGCTCGGTACGGAAATTGACATCAAGCAGTCACAGGCCGCATTGCCTTCCAGTAGAGCCAATATCGCAGCGCTCAAAGAGTCCATCGAATTCAATCAGAATAAACTCGCCTCACTGCTGGGCAAAGGGCCTGACCGTGGACGCACGATCACTCGACCTCACCTGCAAGCCAGCGACACGGTTGTGATGCCGTCGAATATCCCGGCTGAACTGATCGGTCATCGCCCGGATGTCGTGGCCCAACGCTGGCGAGTGGAGGCCTCCGGTCATGAGATTGATGTTGCCAAGGCACGCTTCTACCCGGACGTGAACTTGACTGCTTTCGTTGGTTTGCAAAGCTTGGCTTTCGACACGTTCAACGATCACGGCAGTCGCATTCTGGGAATCGCTCCGGCTATCAGCCTGCCCATTTTCGAAGGAGGCCGCTTGCGCGGCAACCTCGATGCGCAGGATGCGGCATACGATCTCGCTGTTGAAAACTACAACCAGACCGTCATCGACGCGCTGCGTGACATCGCCGATCAATTGTCTTCGCTTCGCTGGTTGAAGGAACGCCTGGCTCAACAGAGTGAGGCCGTGGTGACCGCAGAGGCCGCAGCGGATCTCGTTGACAAGCGCTATGCCGCGGGCCTGGCGACCTATCTGCAAGTCTTGGCGACACAGAACGCAACACTCGTTGAAAAACGCCAATTGGTCGACTTGCAGTCCAGAGCGCTTTCCTTGCAAGCCAACTTGAGCCGGGCTCTGGGTGGTGGGTACCGCCCGGAAATGCCCATGACCGCCAATGCAAACTCTACCGTAGCTGATAAATCATGACGTCCAATACTTCCCCCACGACTGAATCCGCAACTCGAAAAGGCCCCTTCTTGCCTCGACTTTTTTTGCTTCTCGTCATCGCGCTGTTAGCGGTGGCACTGGGAGGCTGGTACGTAGTGAAGCTGGGAACGGAGACCACCGACGATGCCTATGTCGACGGCAACATCGTTCAGGTGACTTCTCAGGTCAGCGGCACGGTGACGGTCATCAGTGTCGACAACACGGATCACGTCGACACTAATTCACCTCTTGTCACACTCAATGCCGTGGACGCGGAGATTCAATATGAGCGCGTGAAATCCAACCTGGCGCGGGCTGTTCGCCAGGCACGCACTCAGTATTATCAAGTGCAACAGTTGCAGGCTGAGGTTAACCAGCATCAGAACGACGTGCGCAAGGCACAGGACGATGTTCGCCGCCGCAACCAGCTTGCCTCCAGTGGGGCAGTTTCCCGTGAGGAGATCAGCCATGCCGAAGAAGTTCTCAAAAATGCTGTAGCGGGCCTGGAGGGTACCCGCCATGCCTTGGCCGTTCGCCTGGCTATGGTGGATAACACAACGCTTCGAACCCACCCTGACGTTCTCGTTGCAGCAAGCAATCTGCGAGACGCGTACATCTCGCTACACCGTACACAAGTCTACTCTCCCACCTCAGGCATAGTGACCAAACGTAGCGTGCAAGTCGGGCAACGGATCAGTCCGGGCGTGGCATTGATGTCGGTAGTACCCATGGATCAGGTTTGGGTGAACGCCAACTTCAAGGAATCTCAACTCGAACATTTGCGTATCGGGCAATCCGTTCATTTGAGTGCCGATGCTTACAGCCGCCATGTGGATTTCCATGGAACGGTTGTCGGGCTCGATGCTGGTACGGGAAGCGCGTTCTCTCTGATGCCGGCACAAAACGCTACAGGCAACTGGATCAAAGTCACCCAGCGTGTACCTGTGCGAATTGCACTGAAACCTGAAGAGGTTGCACGAAATCCGCTTCGCCTTGGGCTGTCCATGCGAGTTTCGGTGGACACCTCCGATACCAGCGGCCCTGTTCTTAACACTAAAACTCCGCCGCAACCTGCTTATAGCACCGACATTTTCAATAACGAGCTTAAAGATGCCAACGACATCGTCGAGCACGTGATCAGTGCTAACGCAGATCGTCCTGGCTCTAAAGATATAAATCTGTAACGGAGCCTGACCATGTACAGAAAGAATGCCGCCTTATTACTGGCAGTGGGACTGTTATGCGCGCTGGAGTATTTGCAGGCAGGCATGATTGCTTTCGCCTCGGCGCCTATCCGCGGGGAAATAGACGCCAGTCCCGAAGAGTTCACGCTTGTCGCGGCGCTGTATGCGTGCATCGCCGTCGTGGTGATTTCCAAGCAGCACTGGCTGGTCGAGCGGCTGGGTTGGCGCAACTTCATGCTGGGTTCCATCGGCATCTATGTAGTGGGCGCATTCGTGTGTGGTGTGGGGACTGATCTGAGCACCTTCACGGTCGGTCGCGTGATCATGGCATTGGGTGGCGCATCGTTCATGACATCCGCGCGGTTGATGGTCAATCTGCTCCCGCCCGGCCCTGGGCGCTTTGTCGGGGTCAAGGTGTTTGCCACAGGTCTGGCTGGCGGTACGGCTTCGGCGCCATTCCTCTCGTCACTGGTGGTGGTTGAAGATACCTGGCACGGCATTTTCGGGATATTGGCCGCAGGCGCTGTGATCGCAGCATTTCTGTGCACGCGTTTTCTGCCCAATACACTCGCTCCGGAAGATGAAAGAACGCCCTCCAGCCCGGCAAATATCCTGTTGTTATCGGTCAGCAGTTTTTTCCTCCTTTATATTCTCCAACGCTCTTATTACGACTTTTACAACGAGTCATTCATTCTCATCGCATTTGCGCTACTCGCTGCGCTGGGCATCTACATCTTTTTCCATACCGAACACGGCAAACATGCGCCTTTTCTCAAGGTTAGAGACCTGATGCAACACCGCTACATACTAGGGGTGGCCCTCTTCTGCTTCACCTACATAGTGCTGGGCGGCAACAACTACATCTTGCCGTACTTTCTGCAGACCGGGCTCGGCTACTCATGGGACACAATCGGTACGTTCCAGGCTTTCGGGTTGGCGGGAGCGCTGATCACCTGGGGCATCATGTCCGTTGTCATTCCTAAATTCCCCGCCCCGAAAAAGTTCTTCGTGGCCGGGTTCGCAGCGTTGCTCGGCTTTGGCTGGTTGTCCTCATCCCTCACGCCTGGCGCGAATATGTGGTCAAACATCTTGCCTACGCTGGTGCTTAACGGTTGTTTCGTGATGCTGGTACTCGCCACGGCGGCCATGCAGACATTTCGCGATGTGACACACCATGACACGCTGTTCGCCCACGCCTATCAGATCAAAAGCATGCTGGCGCAGATAGCCATGGCACTCGGCACAACCGTTGCGACCTTGTTCCTGCAATGGCGCACCACCGTGCAATACAACAACCTCAACGGTCACTTCAGCTCAGGTGATCCGCTCTATCTGGAACAGACTCAGATGCTGGCACAGGCACTCACACCTGCCGTTGGTGCGGGCCCTGCCAGTCAGATTTCGCTCGCGACACTTGCCCAATCCCTGCACGAACAATCAACCCTGGTCGCGAGCATGGAGTATTTCTGGGCAGTCTTCATTGTCGCCGGTATTGCGCTGGTCATTTCCGTGACACAGAAGACCTTCAAGTGAGGCCTGTTCCACCTATCAGCATGTATCACTGCCAATGCGCACACAGCCTGACCAGCTCATCGACCACATACCTGACCTTCGGTCGGAGGTGCGACACCTTTGGCCACACGGCATGCACATCGACAGCTTCGGGTTCATACCCTTGCAGAACCTCTACCAGCCTGCCCGCCTGAATATCGTCCTGGAACAGGCTGCGTGGCATCTGGCACAAACCTGTGCCGGCGACCGCTGCAAGAATCATGGCCTCCCCGTCGCCAATCTGATGGGTCGAAGGTGGTGCGTATCGTACGGTCTGTCCGGCCTGCATGACCCGCCAAGACAGCGGCTGGCCGCGTCGATGGCCGACAATGCAACGGTGCTGGCTGAGGTCTTCCAGGGTCTGCGGGACGCCGAAGCGCGTCAGATAGTCGGGGGCGGCACAAATGGCCCAGCGTTGCCTCGTCAGCCGACGGGCCACCAGACCGCTAGTGTCTTGCAGTTCTCCAAAGCGAACCAGCAAATCGATGCCCTCCTCGAAGGGATCAACCAAGTGGTCGGAGAACGTCAGGTTCAGTTGCAAGGCCGGGTATTTGTTGGCGATCTCGAACAGCAACGGGGCCACGACACGACGCCCGAACGCCACAGGAATGTCGACTCGCAGGCTTCCGGAAGGCTCACCACCACCGGGCCCCAACCCGCTCTCTGCAGCACCAATTTCTTCAAGGGCGCCAGAGCACGCCACAAAATAGGCCTCACCATCCGCAGTCAGGGAAATTCGACGCGTCGTGCGGTGAAACAACTGTGTGCCCAGGCGTTCTTCCAGACGTGCAATGGCTTTTCCCACGGCGGATTTGGACACCCCGAGACGCTCGGCAGCCTGGGTGAAGCTGGTCGAGCGCGCTGCCACGACGAATGTGATAACGCCTTGAAAAGAATCGATAGGTACCATGCCAGCTCGATGATTGTAGAGTTTTGATCTACCCAGATTATAGTTTTAGGTCATTTATCGCCAGCATACTCAACAGTAAGATGGGCTCCAGCAATGCAACGGTGCAAATCGTGATCCTACGTCGCGCACCTTTCTCCCAATCATCAATGCCCAGAAGGAGACCATCATGCCTGTCGTACGTGTGAGCTGGTTCGAAGGTAAAGAACACGCGCAAAAAGCCGCTGTTGCCGCAGACATCACCGAAAGTATCGTTAAACACACCGGTACCGATGCCAATTACATCTACGTCATTTTCGAGGACGTCGCCGCATCGGATTGGGCCGGCGCCGGCAAGCTTTTCGGTGAAGCACCCGCAAAGTCCTGACGCCCCCGATCTGCACCGCATGCATCGGCTAGACCTGCAATGCTGCCGTGCAGGTATTTGTTATAAATCTGCCGGAGAAAACCACCATGCATCCGCATATTTCCTGCCTGTTCTCTCTCGCGGTCAAACCCGCAGAGTTCGCTGAGTTCAAGGCACTGATCGCCACCATCGTTGCTGCCACCCGTGCTGAGCCGGGCACACTGGTTTACGAATACAGCGTCAATGAAGACAACAGCACCGTTCACATCCTTGAGCGTTATAACGTCGATGCCGTGGTGAGCCACGTAGACACCACGTTCGCGCCTTTCGGCCAGCGCTTCCTGGAGCTGTGCTCGATCAAAAGCCTGGTGGTCTACGGCACACCCGACGCGGAAATCCGCAAGCGCCTCGATCCCTTTGGCGCCGTATACATGACCCCATTCGATGGCTTCAGCCGCTGAATTCAATCAAGGCGCAGGCTCAGGAGCGACAGCCGTGTCCTGCGCATCGATATCCCACACAGAGACCACCATGTCCGTAATCGCCGAAGTTATTAAGTCCCGCATTTCCGCCAACAGCTACGACATTGAACGTTCATTAACGGACGCCCAGATTGCCGAACTGATTGACCTGGCTACCCACGCCCCTTCCGCCTTCAACCTGCAAAACTGGAAGTTTCTAGCCCTGCGCAGCACCGAAGCCAAAGCGCGCTTGTTGCCGTTGGCATTCGGACAGCAAAAGGTCATGGACGCCGCCGTGACATTTATTGTCTGCGGCACCCTGAACCCGCATGCAACCCTCCCTGCTGCATTGAAGCCGACACTGGATGCCGGGATCATTGACCAATCGATCTACGACATGTGGGTGGGTGCGGCTCAAGGCATGTACCAGGATAATCCTCAGCAGCAGCGCGACGAAGCAATTCGCTCTGGCTCGCTCGCCGCGATGACCCTGATGTTGGCCGCCAAGGGCCAGGGTTTAGTATCGACGCCGATGATCGGGTTCGATCAGGCTGCAGTCGCCAAAGAGTTTGGCCTGTCGGATGAAGATGTGCCCGTGATGTTAATCACCGTTGGCTACCCTGGCTTGGCCAACTGGCCACAGAAACCGCGTAAGGCCGTGAACGACGTTTTGCAGTTTGTTTAAGGTGCGGGCCCGTATGCCAGGTTTATCCGGGCATGCGGGCTCCTGTTAATTTCACCTGATGGGGGTTGAGGGGTTATCAGGCGTTGACGGGCACTCGGGACGCTCGGCCGACCCAAAAATTCACCGCTATGCACGCCAACAAAACTATCGCTGAGACAATCATTGCAGTAGATAACCCTCGGGAAAAAGCAGCAGGTTCGGTGCTGGTGATCATGGCCCCGAACACTGCCACACCGATCACGCCGCCCAACTGTCTGGCCGACGCCATCAGTCCCGACGCCATGCCGGCGTCATGCGAAGAAACCGACGACAGCATCGAGTTCGTAATCGAAGGCACAGACGATGCACTGCCAATACCCACTACCATCAGGGCAATATTCAGGTACCAAAGCGATGTCTCAGGGGTGACGCGCGCCAACGCCACAAAGCCGACTGCCTGAATCAGGAAACCTATAGTAATGATGCGCTGTGCGCTGACGCGCCTGGCGATCCGGGACGAGATCATCGTGGAAATAGTCAGCACTGCCGTGAGCGGTATGAACGCCAGCCCAGTTCTGAAAGCGTCGTAATGCAGGAACGACTGGAAGTAGATGCTGAATATGAACACAGTGCCGTAGAAGGTGAAATTGATGGCGGCACCTGCCAATGCAGTGGTTGCCAGAGTTCTGTTTCGGGCCAGTCGACTTGGCAGCATAGGGGCCTTTACGCGTCGCTCAATCAAGACGAATGCGACTGCGCAAAGTACGGCGATTGCCAGGGTCGATAGCGTTTCAGTTACCCAGCCTTGGGAACTGGATTCAGTCAGGGCGTAAGTCAGTGACGCCAGGCAAATACCGATGCTGACTTGCCCCGGAATGTCCACATTCTTATCGACCCTTGGAGAAGGTGGTGCATACCGCAAGATCAGTCCGATGGCAATCAGGCCGATTGGGACGTTGAGTAAAAAAACACTGCGCCAGCCGAGCGACTCGATCAGCAGGCCTCCTATGACCGGCCCCGCAGCCAAGGCAATACCTCCACAAGCACCCCACGTTGCCACGGCTGATCGCCTTTTGGCAGGATCCTCGAATGCCAGCCGTATCAATGTCAGGGAGGTAGGCACCAAAAAGGCTGCACCTACGCCTTGGACGATACGCATCCCTATTAGCATGCTCATGCTGTCGGATAGGCCGCAACCTATGGAGGCAATGGTGAAAAGTACAAACCCCGAGGCGAACACTTCTCTGGCACCGAATTTGTCACCCCACGCGCCTCCCATGATCAGCAGCGCCGAGAATGCAAGTGCATAGCTGTTGATGACCCATTGCAGGCCGGTCAGGTCTGTATCGAATGCGGTTTTTAACGCACCTAGACCGACGTTGACGACACTGACGTCCAGTTGAACGACAAGAAAACCAAGGCAAGCTGCGATATGGATCGCTGCCAGGGATGTAGTTTTGGGTGCGGTGGCGGACATGATGTGGGGTCGCGGTGTTATGTGAATGGCTAAACGGTAGCGCTTGACAAGCAATGCGTAAATACTATTATTCGCACACATTCAATGCATAAATGCATGGCATATGGACTGGGAAGATCTGCGTTTTTTTTTGGCAATTGCAACTGCAGGCAGCCTGTCGGGCGCTGCACGTAAGCTTAATGTTAATCAAGCCACAGTGAGCCGTCGGCTCGCCGCTTTGGAAGCTCAACTCAATGTACGCTTGGTAGATCGACTCCCGCGTGAGTCTCGCCTGACTGAAATAGGCCAGCAGATAATGCAGGACGTTTTGGATATTGAAGCAAAGGCTTTCGCCGTTGAGCGCAAGTGCTTGTCTTCCAGGTCGACTGTGCGGGCGAAGGTGACTATCACTGCCCCACCTATCCTGGCCAGGCATTTCCTGACACCCAATCTGGCTGAGCTGGCCAGAATGTCTCCGCTGGTGCAGCTTTCTATTCTCAGCGAGCCCCACTTCGCATCCCTGTCACGGCTTGAGGCAGACCTGGCATTGCGTCTTTCGCCGCCTATCGAAGATACCGACATCACCCGAAAGGTGGGTCTGATGCAGTTTGCGCTCTACGCGAAGGCTGGCTACGCGAATGCGCTGAATGAGGAAAAATGGGAATTCGTTGGTTATAACGATCGACAAGGTGACTTTGCCCACAAGCGCTGGCTATACGAATTAATCGGCTCGAGGCGGGTTGCCTGCGAGGTCACAGATTTAAGCCACCAATATGAGGCAGCCTGCACCGGGATCGGCGTTGCAGGATTGCCGTGCTTTATCGGGGACAGTGACGATCGTTTGGTAAGGCTAGACAGCCAACGTGCGATGCTGGACCTCGACATTTGGGTCGCCATGCACCCCGACCGCCGTAATGACAAGGTGGTACGCAAGACCACAGAGCTGATTTTGCAGTTATTGGAGCCCCTTGGCTTGGGCTTGCCCTCGAAAGGTTGAGCCTCGGCGGTCCCGGCTGAGGCTCGATCAGAGGTGGTACTTCGTCGTGGTGAATCCATAGGTGCCACGCCAGCTTTGGACGCCTGTCAGACGATATCGTCTACCACGCCACCGTCGACCCTCAACGAAGCGCCAGTGGTAGCCGATGCCTGCGTCGAGCAGACATAAACAATCATATTAGCCACTTCCTCCACGCTGGCAGCGCGCTGGATGATCGAGCTTGGGCGATGCTGCATGACAAACTCGGCGACCACCGACTCAAGGGATTTGCCGGTGCGTTCGACCTCGCCCTTCATCATGTCCGCGACGCCATCAGACAGCGTGGGCCCAGGCAGCACGCTATTGACGGTCACACCACTGCCCGCAACCCTTTTAGCCAAACCACGGGCCAGTGCCAATTGGGCTGTCTTGGAAACGCCGTAGTGAATCATGTCCGCCGGAATGTTTCGTGCAGACTCAGACGCAACGAACACTACCCGCCCCCATCCGCGGTCAACCATGGCAGGCAGCAGCGCACGGCTCAAGCGAACGCCCGACATCACGTTGGTATGCCAGTAGTTGTCCCACACGTCATCACCGGCTTCGAAGAAATCCTGCGGCTCATAAATGCCGGCGTTGTTCACCAAAATGTCGATATCACTGACACCGGCCAATAAGGTCGCAACGCCTGGCGCGGTGCTCAGGTCTGCGGCCACGCCACTGACACTGGCACCGGGCACTTCAGCCAGCAGACGGGTAACCGCTGCGTTCACAGAGCCTTCACTGCGACCATTGACGACGACTGCGGCGCCTGCCTCGGCAAGCCCCTTGGCCACCGCAAAACCAATGCCGCCTGTAGAGGCGGTAACCAGTGCACGTTTCGTCTTCAGTTGGATATTCATCATTTCTCCGTCAAGAATGTACGGGCATGTATTCCCGCCATCAGTTCCTACCGTTACGTAGAAAACAAAGCGGCCACTGTATGGCTTAACCGCTCCTGGAAAAATGTCGATTCAGGTTGGTCATCTACAACAGCCTGTTTCAAAAGAGCTCAGTCTCAACGAAATCCGCACCGAAATTCTGCGTGGCGAAGTCGAGAAAACTGCGCAATTTCGGGGTGAGCCGGCGGTCAGGCGCGTACAGCACGTGCAGGGGGCGACTGGGTGGCGGGTAATCTGGCAGCAGCGTGACGAGCTCCCCGGCGAGCAGTGATTTACGTACCAGCTCCACCGGTTGAAGCAGTATCCCCAACCCGGCCAGCGCGGCACACAGCAGCGGTTCGCCGTGATCGGCCATGAATCGACTGCCTACTGGGACAACGACTGTTCCTTCAGGCCCATCGAATGTCCAGTGCGTGCGCAGCTCGGTGTGGGAAAACCCCAGGCACTCATGATTCTGCAGATCCCACGGAGTTTCAATCGCAGGCTTGCCTTCGAGGTAAGACGGCGCAGCGCACAACACTAGCCTGTAGGGCGCCAGTGCCTTGGCGACCAATCCACTGTCGGCCAGTACACCGACTCTGAAAACCACATCAAAGCCCTCATCGATAAGATCAACAGCACTATTGGCCAAGCTCAGCTCGACGCTCACCTGCGGGTTGGCCTCCATAAACGCCGGTAGGCATGGCGCAAGGGACTGCATGCCGAAACTGACGGGCGCATTGATGCGTAGCCGTCCGCTTGGGGCAGCCTGGGTAAGGGCTGCCAGGTTTTCGGCGGTTTCAACTTCGGCCAGGATGAATTTTGAACGCTCGTAAAACTCGCGCCCGAAGTCGGTGAGGCTTTGTCTGCGCGTGGTGCGATTGAGTAAGCGCACGCCTAGGTGCTGCTCCAGGTGATGCACATGCTTGCCGATCAATTGCGCCGACATCTGCAACGCATCACCAGCGGCACTGAAAGACCCCATTTCCACAGCTTTGACAAATGCCGCCATACTGCTCAGACGATCCATTACCAATGATCCGTTTCGAATGTTCAGGCATTTTGAGTATTTATCCTCTAACTGTCCAAGGTCTATCTTCGGTTGGCAGCGAGTTGATGGAATCGGGTGCGGCCAACTGACAGCCGGCGCCGGAAATCGTCGCTTGAACGTTATTTGAACCGACACAGGATTGAACCGTGAAGTACCCCCTGATCAATCAATCACTCCCGGCTATGCTCGGCGAAGACTTTTACTTTCCCCACGAAATCATTGGCCAGGCATTCCGCATCTCGGATTTTCCCGACCTTAAAGTCAGCAGCTTCACCACCAGTGACCGTGTAAATCTGGCGTACTGGGAAGCGGGTGCAGGGCAGCCATTGATTTTTATCCCGGGCTGGTCGGCCAACGGTGCGATGTATTTCCACCTCATGCACATCCTCAGCAATCACTATCACGTCTACGTGTTGGATGTTCGCAACCAGGGATTCTCCGAGAAAACGGCGTCGGGCAATCGCATTTCCCGTTATGCCATGGACGTAAAAGAGTTTGCCGAACATCTGGGCGTGCCCGACGCGCATTACTGCGGGTGGTCGATGGGTGCCTCGGTCATGTGGGCCTACATTGATCTGTTCGGTACACAAGGTATTCGCACCTTGAGCATCATCGACCAGGCACCTTCGATTTATTGTCACGCTGATTGGACGGAACAACAGCGACTGGATGCCGGCGCGTTCACCACCTCGCCGGAACGCATGATCGATTCCTACGTGAACATGACACCGACCAACCAATTGATTTCAGGAAGTCGGGTTGTCGAGCGCGCGGTGGCGCTCGACTCACACTACTTCCACAATGCAATCAGCCTGGTCCAGGCGGCCATAAAGGATGACATGGCGTTTACCGGGTTAGTGCTTTTCGATCACGTCACCAACGACTGGCGAGATGTCATCCAAACCAAGATCGATGTACCGACTGCGATTTTTACCGGGGAATACAGTGACTGGCTGGACAGTCAGAAGTGGATGAACTCAGTGATCAGTGACTCGTTACTGTTTGTGTACGACAAAACTGAACAGGGCGACCACTTTCTGGCGTTCAAGAACCCGCAGAAATTCGCCGCTGACCTGCACAACTTTTTGCAACGATCCTGATGCGTGCGGCTAAAAGCGCTAACGCTCCCATTCGGGATGGGCAAAACGTTCAGTCAGGAAGCTGATCAGCGCCCGCACCTTGCTCGCCAGGTGCTTGCGAGTGGGATAAACCACGTAGATGCCCAACTCGATGGAGCGGTATTCAGGCAGGATTTCCACCAGGGCTCCGCTGCGTAAATCCTCTCCGACCATAAAGCTCGGCTGTAGGGCAATGCCGCCGCCGGCAAGGGCGATACTGCGGCACGTATCGCCATTGTTGCAGCGCACGCTCGAGCGGGTGCGCACGCTGACGCGACCGTCAGGCCCGTCGAACAGCCATTCATTGCCAGTCGCAAAGTTGGTATAGGCAATGACGCGATGTTCAGCCAGGTCCGCCAGGGTGCGGAGCGACGGATGACTTGCCAGATAATCGGGGGATGCACACAGGCACATACGCGTGCCAGCCAGCCGCCGCCCCACCAGGGATGAATTCTCCATGCGCGCAATGCGTATCGCTGCGTCGAAGCCCTCATCCACCAAGTCCACCAAACGGTCATTCAAGCTGATATCCAACTCCACATTCGGGTGGGCGTTCATGAACGCTCCCCACAGCGGCGCAAGGTGCAGAACGCCGAAACTGACCGGCGCATTTACTCTTAAAACACCACTGGGTTCCGGCGCTGCGGACGATACAGCCTCCTCTGCCTGATCCATCAGGGCCAGTACCTCTCGTGCCTGATGGTAGAACTGCCGACCCTCCTCGGTCAGCGAAAGCTTGCGTGTGGTGCGATGCAGCAGCCGCGCGCCCAAACGTTCCTCAAGGGCACTCACATACCGCGAGATAGCGGCCTTGGACATTTCGAGCGGTTCGGCCGCGCCTACAAAAGTACCTTTATCGACCACCGTGCAGAACACCTGCATCTCCAACGCTCTGTCCATGACTGTCTCACTTATTGGAACTATCCATCACATTCGGCCTTATCTATCTCAGATTCACAACCTATAAACTGATCCCGTCGAAACAAGCACCAACGTGGCACATCCACCCTGTCTGCCTTAACAAGTAACTCCTTCGGAGCATTCCATCATGAACACCCCGTTCCCCCTGCTGTTTGTGTCTCATGGTGCTCCAATGTTCGCCATCGAGCCTGGCCTGGCGGGTCCCCGCCTGGCTCAGGTCGGTCGCGAGCTGCCGCGACCTGACGCCATCGTCGTCCTCTCGCCGCATTGGATGACACGAGGCGAAGTCGTTGTCACGGCGAGCACCGCTCCTGCGACCATCCATGATTTTGGAGGGTTTCCCGACGCACTGTATCAACTGAGCTATCCCGCACCGGGCGCGCCCGCCCTGGCTGGGCATATCGTAGACCTGTTGCAGGCAGCCGGCTGGAAGTCACGACTGGACGCTCAACGCGGCCTGGACCATGGCGCCTGGGTACCGCTGTTGTACCTGGCACCCGAGGCGGATATCCCGGTGGTCCAGGTATCCATGCCATCCAGTCTTGACACCCATCAGGCCTGGAAGCTGGGCGATGCACTCAAGCCGCTACGGGATATGAATGTATTGATCGTCGCGTCAGGCAGCCTGACTCACAACTTGTACGAGTTCCGCGGAGCCACCCGCGAGAGCGCCGCCTATGTCGACGCGTTCGCCGCGTGGACCGCTAAAACCCTGCAAGACGGTAACACCGAGCAATTGCTGGACTTCAAGCACTATGCGCCGTCGGCTGAGCGGGCTCACCCCACCGATGAACACTTTCTGCCCTTGCTGATCGCTCTGGGCGCAGCCGGGGAAGGCTACGAGACGCAGGTATTGGAGGGCGGCGTGACCTACGGCGTGCTGGCAATGGACAGCTACTTGTTCTCCTCGGCCCCGTCCAATGGACACGGACCTATTCAACTGACTCAAGGCACTATCGACCATGCGTGACACTACATTTTCCGATGCAGCCCGCGAACCACAAACCGGTCTGTTTTTCCGCAAAGGCTGCAGCACCTTCACCCCCCAAGGCCGCCTGATCCTGCTGCATGGTGTGGGCTCGAACGAGGGCAATCTTGCTGCCTTGGCCGAATCGCTTCCTGAAGAGTTGGAAGTCATTCTGGTCCGCGCACCCTTGCAGGTTGGCCCGCAAGGCTTTGCCTGGTATCAGGTGAACTTCACCAGCAACGGGCCGTCCTTCAACCACGAACAGGCGGAATCCAGCCGCCAGCTGTTGCAGCGCTTTATCGAAGCGCTGCCCGCCCTGCCGACCGTGATCGCAGGTTTCAGCCAGGGCGGCATCATGAGTGCGAGCCTGGGCGTCACCGAGCCGGAGCTGGTGACGGGCTTTGCAATATTGAGCGGCCGCATGCTGCGCGAGATTGCCCCAAGGATTGCTTCAGCCGATCGCCTCAAATCGGTCACGGCCTTCATCGCCCACGGTCACCAGGACGCCGTCCTGCCGGTGGACTGGGCGAACGAGGCAGATGCCTGGCTGGATCGCATCGGCGTCAAGCACGAAACCCATTTCTACAACATGGCCCACGAGATTATCGGTGACGAACTGGCCGACTTTTCTCAATGGCTGAGCCACACGCTGTCCCTTCCCAACTAAAATAAAAGGAGCTACACCATGATTGATTCTCGCACTGCACCCTACGCTGCACTCGTAATGCGCTTGGCGCTGGGCATCATGTTCATCGCCCACGGCTTGACCAAAGCGCTGGTATTCACCCCGGCGCTCACGTCAGGCGTGACGCCATGAAGCTGACAAACGCCTTGATCTTGGGCAGCGGCTGTCGGCTGGACGGCCACAGGATGCTGAACGTGCGGTGATCACTGATATACCGGTCCAACACCGGCACCAAGCGCCCTGCCGCGATGGAGTCCTCGATAAAAAAGTCAGGCAGGCAGGCGATACCCTGTCCCGCTTGCGCCATTGCCAGCAACGCTTCAATCGCGTTGGACGTCGCCGATTGCCCCAGCTCCAGCGTGTCTTGCCCTTTCTTCGTCACCAGCGGCCAGGGATCAAGCTTACCGCTGGTGGGATAGCGGTACCGCAGGCAAGCATGACTAGAAAGGTCCGCCGGGCGCAAAGGTACACCCCGACGCGAAAGGTAGTCTGGTGATGCGACCAACCGGTGACTGTAGCCATTGAGCTTACGCATCATCAGTCGGGAATCGTCGACTTCGCCGATGCGCATCACCGCATCGAAGCCCTCCTCGATCACATTGACCAAGCGATCACTGAACTCCAGCTCCAATTCCACTTCTGGATACGCTTGCTGAAACGCAATCAAATGAGGCATCAGCCGCATGCCGAGCTGTGGCAAACCGAGGCGTAACTTGCCCTGTGGGTTGCCTGCAGCCTGCGTGAGCTCTCGCTTTGCGACTTCATATTCAGCGAAAATCCGCTGGCAACGCTCCAGAAAAAGACTGCCCTCGGCCGTCAAGGTAATCGCCCGCGTGGAACGATGAAATAGCCGCACGCCCAACTCTTCCTCAAGCCGCGCGACGGCCTTGCCAACGGCCGAGGAAGACACCCCGATCCTGCGCCCGGCCTCAGTAAAGCTGCGGGTCTGCGCCGCCTGAACGAATGCGCTGAGCGCGCCGAAATGATCCATGAACAGCCTCGCCTATTTGAGCGTTATTTTCACAAATGATCGGAATTTCATCCTGTTTTTCTTTCCAATCATACCGCCTATAGTCCCCTCCATCGTGACTTTATGGAGTGCTTCTCGCCTTCAACGTCACCGCCATCCGCTAATACGAGCGTACCCCGATGACCTCTCAACCTCGCGCGCGCGCAATCGCCCAGGAGCTTCAGCAACACCCTGGCTATGCCCGCGTATTCAAACCGGGGCATTTGACCTTCGGTTTCATTGCCCCGCTGGAAAGCTACCCCAACAGCCCAGGCCCCACCTTGCAGGATCACGCGCAGATGGCTCAACGCGTAGATGAAGCCGGATTTTCCGCGATCTGGCTGCGCGATGTGCCGTTCTATGACCCCAACTTTGGGGACGTCGGCCAGATTCTCGATCCATTGGTTTATGCAGGCTACCTGGCTGCCGTGACCAAGCGAATTGCGATTGGTACGGCGGGTATCGTCCTGCCGTTGCGCGATCCACTGATTGTTGCCAAGCAGGCCGCGAGCGTGGACCAGCTGCTGGGTGGGCGATTCATTCTGGGGTTGGCCACCGGTGACCGGCCGATCGAATACCCGGCTTTCGGGCTGGATTTTGACAACCGTGCCGACCGCTTCCGTGATGCACTGGGCATCATCCGCGCAACCACGCAAAGCCATTGGGCAAAGCATACGTCGCGTTTTTATGGCCAGTTGAACGGTGAAATTGACCTGATCCCCAAACCCGTCGGGGCGCGCTTGCCCACCCTTATCGTCGGCCACGCGGGTCAGTCGCTGGAATGGATCGGTGAGCACACTGACGGGATTCTTTCCTACACCTCCAACCCTGCGTTGATTCCCCAGGTGATCGAGCACTGGCGTGCCGTCTGTGGCAACGAGGTGCACAAACCCTACGGCTACGGCACGTTGTTTGATCTGGATCGCGATCCGAACCATCCCGTTGAGGCGGGACGCGTGCTGCGCGCCGGGCGTAATGCGCTGATAGAGCATTGGAAACGCCAGCAGGATCAGGGGGTGGGTCATGTCGCCCTGCACTTCAAACCACAACGCCGCCCTGCCGCTGAAGTCATCGATGAGCTGGCTGAATACCTCCTTCCGCATTTTCCAAGCATCGCCCTCCCCGATGCCCCTCAACCTACGCAGGCCGCCCGATGAAACACGCCCTTCACCACATGGATTTCATCTTCCAGACTGCCATGGGCACCTATCCTCTGGCCGCACAGTGCGAAATGCTCGCCGAGTTTGGCTACCAAGGCTTGACGATGTCTGCGTGGAGCCAAGACCTGAAGTCGATTCCCCAAGTCAAACCGACCTGGGGCCTTGACGTGGGTGCGGTCTACTTGATCTACCGCAAGGGCCTCGAATCGTTCGTGACCCAGGTTTTCGAGAGCATTGAGGGTTGCACCACCATTGAACTGGCGCTGCATTCAGGTGATGAAGTCACGAACTTTGACCGCCGCATGCTTGAGCGCCTGTTGCCTATCTGTGAGCGCAGAGGCCTGCACATCAACCTTTATCCGCACGCACGCTACGGCATGCAAACTACCTCGGAAGCCGTCGCACTGTGCCGGGAATTCAACCATCCCCTGCTCAATATCGTGTTCAACGGTTATCACTGGTACGCCACTGAAGAACAAGCCTTGGAACAACGCCTTGATGCGATGTGGCCTTGGCTCCAGCACGTGAACATTGCCGGAACACGACGTTCTCCGTTGGGTTGGGGCGGGCTGGCGACCATCGAAACGCTTGATGAAGGCGAGATGGATAATTTCGTCCTGCTGGGCGCCCTGGAACGCCGCGGCTTTACGGGTCGTGTCGGCGTGCTGGGATGGCAAAGTATGGGAGGTGACGTCTACGGCAACCTGCGCCGTTCAGCCACGGCATATCGCTCCATGGAGCAACGCCTGGCCGCACACCCTGAATGGGCCATATTGACCGAGACGCCACGCTAGGCGAGGAGATAGACCGTGGCCCATCGTGTCCATGCACTCGATTCATTTTTTTACTCTTCAATGGGCGTTTATGCCTTTCAGTCACAGTGCGAAATGCTCGCCGAACTCGGTTATGACGGTCTCACTGTTTCGGCCTGGGGCGGCACGCCGCTGACCGACCTGCGCCTGTTGCCGCGCGTTGGTGAACAGCACGGCCTGCGCGTCGAAGGCCTGTACCTGGTGCTGAACGAAGGTCGCAATGATCACCTTGTACGGCGCATCATCGAAAGCGTCGAAGGGGTCGAACTCATAGAGCTGGCGATCCAGACCTCAGTCAACGGAAGCACGGCCATCATGCGGTTCATCGAGTCGCTGCTGCCCATCGCAGAACGGCGCGGTTTAAGAATCGCTCTGTATCCTCATCTTCACCACGTCACCCAGACCACGGCTCAAGTGGTGCAGATCTGCGAGTACTTCGCTCACCCGCGCCTGGGTGCATCGTTCAATGGCTATCACTGGTACGCCAGTCAGGAAGGCGAACTTCAGCAGCGTCTTGAAGCCATGCAACCCTGGTTGATGCAAGTCGTACTTTCAGGCAGCGCGCTCAGCGAACTGGGCTGGGGCGGCGTGGCCACCATGGAGCCGGTTGACCGTGGAGAGTTGGACAACTTCGCCGTGGTCGCGGCGCTGAACAGCGTCGGATACACAGGCAGCATTGGCGTGCTCGGCTGGGACTACGGCGGCGATATTTACCTGAAACTGCAACGCTGCCTGGCGACCCTTCGCAATATTGATCGTCGCCTGGAGCGTCATCCGCATTGGTCGGACTTTTCATCGCTGTAATACCCTCTCCACCTGATATGAAAAAGGAGTCTGCAATGACTGCCCTCTCTGTGCTTGACCTCATGATGATTGGCGAGGGTAAAACCTTCACCGACACGCTGGATGACGCGGTCGCACTGGCGCGACATGTGGAAGCCTATGGTTACAAACGATATTGGGTCGCCGAGCATCACGACCTGCCGGGCATCGCGTCTTCGGCCACCACCCTGCTCATCCAGCATCTGGCGGCAGCCACCCGCACCCTGCGCGTGGGCTCCGGCGGTATCATGCTACCCAACCACTCCCCGTTGATGGTGGCCGAGCAGTTCGGCACATTGGCCACGTTGTTCCCTGGCCGCATCGACCTGGGTATCGGTAGAGCACCGGGTTCAGCCGGGGCGGCGATCCGCGCCTTGCGCGGTGACGCATCGGAACGGGACTTCGCGCAGGATATTCAACACCTGCAGGACCATCTGGCAGACAACGGGCATCAGCCGGTCCGGGCGATTCCCGGAACCCACGACGTACCACTCTGGCTCCTGGGCTCGAGCATGAACAGCGCAGACCTTGCCGCAAAGCTGGGGCTGCCCTACGCATTCGCCTCGCATTTCGCGCCGCGCTTCTTGATGGATGCGATTACGCACTACCGCACTTCGTTTCGCCCATCAGCGACGCTCAAGCAGCCTTATGTGATCGCAGGCGTCAATGTCTTCGCTGCCCCCTCACGGGCCGAGGCCGATTACATCGCGAGCTCTCACCGACAGTGGGTGTGCAACCTGTACGCCGGGAAAGCAGGCCCGTTACCCCATCCCTCGGAGGGTTATATGGATACGCTTACGAACATTGATCGGCACACGCTCAATCAGGCGATGCTGTGCACGGCGACAGGTGACCAGGACGACGTCAGCAGTTGGTTACGCCAGTTCATTACAACGACCCAGGTGGATGAAATCATCATTGATGCGCGTATTTATGACGCCAAGGCTCGCTGCCTATCCTATCAACTGATCGCCGAATCCCTTGCCGACGTGCTGGCTTGAGCCGGTCTGGAGCGATGGGGTAAGCAATGCGTGAGAAACAACAGATGAAGCCCCCCTCGCCTGACTTCGATGCCGCCATGCGCGCGATTGCTCATCCGCTGAGACGGGAAATCCTGAAGTGGCTCAAGGCGCCGTTGGTGTATTTCCCGCAACAGGACTGGAAGATGGAATGGGGCGTCAGCGTTGGGCTGATCACGCAACGTTGCGGCCTGTCCCAGTCGACAGTGTCCCAGCATTTGGCGGTACTCAAGCAGGTCGCCTTGGTCGATGTCCGCAAGACAGGCTCCTTTCATTTTTTGCAACGCAACGAGGCAACGCTTGGGCACCTCGCTGCCCGGCTCAGGGATCAGCTTGGCAGTTCGGGTATGCAGGGGTAGGACAACGCAGAGCCGAACCCTGCACGCCTATAATGGCCAGCCGCTCTATCACTACATGGGTTGCTCGACATTCAGTGAGTACACCGTGGTGGCGGTAGTCTCTGTCGCGAAGATCAACCCTGACGCCAATCCTGAGCACGTATGCCTGTTGGGCTGCGGTGTAACTACGGGGACCGGCGCAGTGCATAACACCGCCAAGGTGCAACCGGGGGACACCGTTGCGCTGGCAACCGTCAGTTCCGTGCTCAAAAAAAAGACGCCGCCAATCCGTTTGAACGATTGACGGCGCCAACCCGTTTGAGCGCTATGGACGCCTAAAAACGGGTACCCAATCAAGTGGCTAGTGCACTGCCTTTTGTTTCTTGAACCCATGCAACAATGCGTCAGTCGCCACGATCGCGTCATACACCAGGTCCGGCGTCACCGTGAAAGGCATGTTGTGCATCGTGTCGTTTTTATCGCAGGCCAACTCGGCCACTTTTCTCCACTCCGCTTCCTTGAAGTGTTTGAGCCCCAAGTCTTCAAGCGTCAGTGGCAAACCGACTGCTATCGCAATATCCACCACTTCCTCAATCTCAGCCATAGGCGCAGCTTCCATCACGAGCTGGGTGAACAGGCCGAACACGACCTTTTCTCCGTGCTGTGCGCTGTGCAGATCAGGCACGTTGGTCATCCCGTTATGGATCGCATGCGCAGCGGCACAACCACCCGACTCGGCCCCGACAGCGGACATGTAGATGGTGGCTTCAATCGTATTCTCCAGGGCGGCAGTAATGGCTTTCTTCTGCACCGCGAATGCCGCCTGGGCCGAATACTTTTTGATGGTCTCGTAGCACGTTTGGGCAATCGCAAACCCGATCAATGTGGGTTTGAGCATCTTGCCGTCATTGCCCAGGATCAGATTGTCGCGTTGCGCAGCAAAACACGCGCGGGCCTCGAAATACGTGGCCAATCCGTCACCCACGCCCGCCGCAAAAAACCGCGAGGGTTGTTCCGCCAGAATGCGTGTGTCGGCTAAAACAACGTCCGGATTTCTGGATAAAAACAAGTAGCGATTAAACGTATCGTCGTCGTTGTAAATCACTGAAATCGCCGTACAAGGCGCATCCGTGGAGGCTAAAGTGGGCAGGATCAACACGGGCTTTTCCAGGAAGTGTGCAGCCGCCTTGGCTGTATCCAGGGTTTTTCCGCCACCTATCCCGACGACATAATCAGCCCCACGCGCCGCTTCCACGTGCCTGTTGATTTCACTGTCGGAACACTGCCCGCCAAACACGGCCAACTCGGCGCGTTGTGCGTTCTTGAACCCCGGCATCGCTTTCTCATGAACCCGGCCGACGATAAATTGATCGCAGATCAAATAGGCATTGGCTCCGAAGACTTTGCCATGTACCGCTAAATCCGCCAACGCATCGGCCTGGACCAGAAATTTGGCCGGCGATGCAATGCATTTGGTAATAGTCATCTCATTCCCTCACGTCGCATGCGCAAAACGCTCAACGCGTACACACTTGAGCATTCTTCTGCGCTGATGACGAATCAGTTAAATACCATGCCGCCATCAATGATCACCGCCTGACCGGTCATGTAGTCGGAGTCAGGGCCGGACAGGAACGAAACGCAGGCCGCCACGTCTTCGGGCTGGGAAAGTCGCTTCAAGGTGATGTGTTGGGCAAATTGTTCCATCCCCCATTCAATGCTTTGATTGGCGTTATCGGCCACGTCCTGGGCGACCTTGTGCATCATCGGTGTATTCACGATGCCAGGGCAGTAGGCGTTTACCGTAATACCCAAATGAGCCAATTCCCGGGCCGCTGTCTGGGTGATGCCACGCACGGCAAACTTGGTCCCGCCGTACACTGCCAGATCGGGATTGCCGATATGACCCGCTTGCGACGAAGCACTGATGATTTTGCCGCCGTGACCCAACGCCTTGAACGCGTTTACTGCCGCCTGTATGCCCCAGAGAACACCACCCACGTTGATGTCGAACGTTCGCCGATAGATCTCTGGCGTAATCGCTTCTATTGGAGCAATTGGCGCAATGCCTGCGTTATTGATGACCACATGCAGGTCACCCAAGCCATCCACCGCTGCCTGCACGGCTTTGAACACTTCCTCGCGATCGGCTACATCGACCTTTATCGCCAAGGCTTTGCCGCCCGTTTTCCTGATTTTTTCAGCCACTTGATCGGCTGTTTCAAGATTCATATCGGCGCAGGCTATGGCGAACCCATCTGCCGCCAAGCGCAATGCAATCGCCTCTCCGATCCCTTGACCGGCACCGGTTACAAAAGCAACTTTTCCCAAGGACTTACTCATTCTGGTGTTCCTTCTTATTCGTGATGGGGGTTAAAGACTGCTTACACACCTGCCCCGGCTCAAAAGCTTGCCTGGAGCTTCACACCGGCAACCCAGGCATTGTCCACCTCGTAGACTCCGCCTGGATTGCGCACGTACTGCACGTTCGGGCGCACGGTTAGCCAGTTGGTCGCGTGTACGCCGTAATTGAGTTCGATGTTGTATTCGCTGTGCTGCACTGGAACGTACTGCGGATCGTCGTAGTCGCTGATGCCCGTGCTGTCATTGATCAGGCGCTGGCGCTTGGTGACGTCGTCGTTGACCTTGAGGCGTGCGATACCCAAGCCGATGTCATCTTTGGGCCGCGCATCAAACGGGCCTTTGTAGACCGCACCGATATTCTGGAAACTCTCGATGCCGCTGGTGGCCTTGTCGTGCATGGTCAAACTGGCAAACACGCTCAGGCCGCGTGAGGCGTCGCCGTTGTGGGCAGTGAGCTGCTGTTGGCCAATGATCCAGGCGCCATGTTTGCTGCTGCGCGACTTTGGCGCCTGGCCGGTCAACACCTGAGGGTTACCGTTGACGTCGTCGTTCAGATCGTTGGCGCTGGCACTGCTGTGGTAGTAACCCAGCCGGTATTCACCTGGTAAGGCTTCTTTGCCGACTGTTGGCTTCCAGATAACCTCCACCGGCACCAACGCGCCTTTGGTACCACTGCCACTGAGCTTGAAGCCGTTGCCGGTGCTGAGGTTCGACGGGTTTTGCTCATACACCCCGACCTGCACCGCCCAGCGTTCATCGAGGTTATAGCGCACCCGCCCGCCCCACTGGCTCACAGGCCCGCTGTACCAGACATCACCGGCGACGTTTCCGATGGGTGCACTGCAAAAAGACAGGCTCTGGAAGTCGCATGGGAAACTGGCGAAGTCTTCGTTGACGCCCACGCGGCCAAACTTGAGATCCAGGGCGCTGTCGAAAAATTTCTGGCGGTACCACATCTGGGTCAGGCGCCAGGTCTGCCCCCTGCCCCACACCTCTTGCACCGAACTGAGTTGCGGCGCGCGGGGATCAGAAACGCGCTCGTTGGAGAGGTTGTTGCCATTGCGTTCAGTGACCAGCAGTTGGAACTCGGCGTCATTCCAGCCCAGCAATTTTTGCAGGTCCAGGTGAGTGCCCAGTGCCCATTGCGCGGTGTAGCGCGCAGTGCGGTCATGGTCATAACCCCCGTGAACATTGGTGGCGGCTTCGCCGACGTAACCGACGATCACGTCAACACCCTGCTCCAGCAGCTCACTGCGTACCCCTCCCCAATCTCCGGTGCCCCATTTCGAGGAAGCGTCGTCGGCGGATGCAGGCACGGCGATGCATGACAGGAGCCCGAGCCCCATCGGCAATTTCCAAGCGATGTTCATGTCGATTTACCCTATTGTTTTTATGTTTACGACACAGCGTTGACTGGACCGCAGGGCAACGCTCCTGCGGTCACTCAAGAAAGCAATCAGTTGAAAAGTGGGCAGCTACAGCTCAAATGCCGGCCAGGCACAAGTATTTGATCTCCAGGTAATCCTCCAGCCCGTATTTGGAGCCTTCCCGGCCGACACCCGATGCCTTCACCCCACCAAACGGTGCGGCTTCGGAACTGATAATCCCGGTGTTGACCCCGACGATCCCGTACTCCAGCGCTTCCCCCAAACGGAACACCCGGCTCAGGTTTGCGGTGTAGAAATACGCCGCCAGGCCGAATTCGGTGTCGTTGGCTTTAGCGATGACTTCGGCGTCATCGAAGAAGCGGAAGACCGGCGCCAATGGCCCGAAGGTTTCTTCCTTGGCGACCCGAGCGGTGTCCGGCACGTCCACCAGGATGGTGGGCTCAAAGAAATTGGCGCCCTGGGCATGCGCACCGCCGCCCTGGACCACCTTGGCCCCTTTGGCCAAGGCATCCTCTATATGCTCGCGCACCTTGGCGACGGCCTTGCCATCTATCAGCGGGCCGAGCGTGACGCCATCGGTAAAACCATCGCCAATCTTCAGAGCGCCCACCGCTGAAGCGAGTTTGTCGACGAAGGCGTCGTACACTTTGTCATGCACATACAGGCGATTGGCGCAGACGCAGGTCTGCCCGGCATTGCGAAACTTCGAAGCGAGTGCGCCCTCAACGGCAGCATCCAGATCGGCATCTTCGAACACGATAAAGGGCGCGTTGCCGCCAAGCTCCAGGGAAACTTTCTTGATGTCGTGGGCACATTTTTCCATGATCTGGCGCCCGATCTCGGTGGACCCCGTGAAGGAAATCTTGCGCACGACCGGGTTGCCGGTCAGCTCCTCGGCAATCTCTGCAGCGGCGCCCGTGACCACCGACAGCACCCCCTTGGGAATGCCCGCCTGTTCGGCGAGGTACACCAACGCCAATGCCGAGAACGGCGTCTGGGAGGCAGGCTTGATGACCATGGTGCAACCGGCGGCCAGCGCCGGCCCGGCTTTGCGGGTGATCATTGCGCTGGGGAAATTCCACGGCGTAATGGCAGCGCAAACACCCACGGGCTGTTTGATGACCAGCAAGCGTTTGTCCGTTGCGCCCGCAATAATATCGCCGTAGACCCGCTTCGCCTCCTCCGCATACCACTCGATATAGGACGCGCCGAAGACAATTTCACCCAGCGCTTCAGGCAGCGGCTTGCCCTGCTCCAGGGTCATGATGTGAGCCAGATCGTGCTGGTTTTCGATAATCAAGTCGTACCAGCGTCGTAACGCATTAGAGCGGGCCTTGGCAGAAAGCTCACGCCAGGCCGGCAGCGCGCGCTCGGCCGCTTCGATAGCACGGCGTGTTTCAGCCTTGCCCATGCGCGGCACCTGGCCGACGGTCACCCCCGTCGATGGATTGACCACGGTGATAGTGCTTTCGTTGTCGGCGGCTAGCCACTCACCGTCGATATAGGCTTGGTGACGCAAGAGTCGAGGGTTGTTCAACTTCATTTCAGGAGCTCCGTAGCGCGGCGCGATTGCGCCAGATCAATACTCACGGCCTTGAATTTGAAGCCCCGGTAGTCATCGTTCTTGACCGCTGCCAATTGTTCGCTGAACGCCCCCAAGCCGCCCATGTAGAAATAAACTTTGTTGCTTTTGCCGGGGATATTGGAGCCGAAGATCCACGAGTCGGTCTTGGCGAACAGCGTCTGATCGGCAATGTCCTGGCAGGTCTTGCCCCATTCCTGCTCGCTTTGCGCAGACGGTTCCACGCAGGCCAACTCGTTCTGCTCCATGAACCCAACCAGATCGGAGACCCACTCCACTTCGGTTTCAATCGTCGGCGGAAGATTGGTAAACGGACCGTTAGGCCCCAGGATCATGAACATATTCGGGAATTTGGTGGTGGCCACCGACAGGTAGCTCGATGGGCCGTCAGCCCAGTGATCCTTCATCGAGACGTTATCGCGGCCGCGAATATCGATGCGCTTGTAATTACCGTCTACGGCGTCAAAACCGGTGGCAAACACCAGCACATCAAGCTCGTGCTCGACGCCATCTGCCGTACGAATGCCCTTGGCAGTGATCTCGTCAATCGGGTTGGCCTTGACGTCGACCAGCGACACATTGGCCCGATTGAAGGTGGCGTAGTAGCCGCTGTCGCAAAGCGGGCGCTTGGCGTACAGGTCGCGTGGCATGAGCTTGCGTGCGGTTTCTTGGTCGGTGACGATCTCGGCGATTTTCTCGCGGACGAAGTTTTGCGCCTCGATATTGGCCTCTTCACTGGTGGCGATATCGTTGAAGGTCTGGAACATGTAGCGGAAACCGCCGCCACCTTCCCAGGCGCGTTGGAAGATGGCTTTGCGTTCAGCAGCATCCACACTCATGGTGGGAATGTCGCTTTCTGGGAAGCCGAACGCCAAGCGCGAGGAACGCACCTCCTTCCAGATTGCGTCATAGTTGCGTTTGATGTCTTCGACGTAGTCGCGACTGACCGGACCGTTGCCCACCGGCACGGTGTATTGCGCAGAGCGCTGGAACACGGTCAGGTGGCCGACGGTCGGTGCGAGCGCGGTGATGACCTGGCAACCCGTCGAACCAGTGCCGATCACACCCACGCGTTTGCCTTCCAGCACAGCATCTGCCGGCCAGTTGGCGGTGTGATACATGTGCCCCTTGAATTGATCGAGGCCTTTGATCTTGGGTACATTCGTTGCCGACAACAGGCCCAGCGCCGTCACCAGGTACTTGGCGCTGTATTGATGACCGTCATCGGCCGTGATCAACCAGCGGCTGCTCTGCTCGTCGAACACGGCGGCGGTAATCCCTGTTTCAAGCTGGATGTCGCGGCGCAAATCGTGGCGATCCACTGCGTGGTTCAGGTAGGACAGGATCTGCGGCTGGGTCAGGTAGCGTGTGGTGATGTCCCATTCCTGGCACAGTTCGCGGTCCCAGGAGAAGCAATAGACAAACGATTCACTGTCGGATAACGCGCCGGGGTAGCGATTCCAGAACCAGGTACCGCCGATGCCACCGGCCTTGTCGAAGGCGCGCACTTTCAAGCCCAATTCATCGCGCAACTTCTTGAGCATGTAAATGCCGCCGAAACCTGCGCCGATCACAATGGCGTCGTAGTTGATAACGTCGGTGCCAACGGAACGTTTAGCCAGAACTGTAGTTGTCATTATGTTCTCCTGTTTCGATCAGTGCGCCCGCAGAGGTGAACCAAACTGCAGGCAAGCCGTATCCGTTTCCCTGGGCGAGCGCTCCGGGAACGTATCTTTAATGGGTGCTTGACGGGCCAGGGCAGGCCCGCGATTTCAACTAAAGCGAGAAGCCGCCGTCGACGGCAATTGCCTGGCCGGTGACATGGGGTGCACAGGCCAGGTAAACCGCCAGTTGGCCCATGTCTTCCACGGTTTGCGCTTCCCCTTGGGGCAACAGGCTGGACTGATGCCGCTCCCAGGATTGCACTTCGGTTTCGCCCGGTTGCGCCCAGCGTGCGGAAAGTCCCTCATCACCGCGCCACATGCCGGTGCCCACAACACCTGGGCAAAGGGCGTTAACCGTGATGCCTTCGCGGGCAACTTCCTTGGCAAAGGCGTTGGTAAAACCGATCACGGCGAACTTGGAGGCGCTGTAGTGGGAGAGGTCCGGGAAACCGACCTTGCCGGCAATCGAAGCCAGGTTGATGATGCGGCCGAACTTGTGCTCGCGCATCAGCTTGAGTTCGGCCTGGCAGCACAAGAAGACGCCACGCGCATTGATATTCATGATGCGGTCCCACTCGCTGACCGCTAACTCATCGACCCGGCCGAGGCTGACTACGCCCGCATTATTGACGGCGACGTCCAGGCGGCCAAACGCCGACCTGACTTGCTCGATCATGCTGCCAACACTTTCGGCCTGGCTGACATCCACTTGCACGGCGACCGCACGGCGACCCAGCTCGCGAACATTGGCAGCCGCCTCTTCGGCGATGTTGATGTCGTAGTCGGCGAGTATTAGATCAGCGCCAGCGTGGGCCAGGCTCAGAGCGATGCCTTGGCCAATGCCTCGACCGGCACCCGTTACCAGGGCGACTTTGCCTGCCAGGGAGAAATCGACAGCTTTGAATTGGCTCATGTGATGCCTCTGTTCATTATTGTTGTTGAGAAACAGCCGTCTCATGCGGCTCGCTGAACCAGTCAGAGCAAGTCGAATGCCAAGATCGACTAACCAGGCTGAAAGGTCCGAGATAGAGGGTTTTGGGATTTTAATTCTGCGTGTCACGCGCGGCCGATCTAACACATTACGTCTCTCTGTCCTCAGGTCTTGCTGCGAACAATGAGATGTTATGTCTCACCGGGACCTGCCAGCCGATACAGCTTGAAGGGGACGGCTATCCCGCCTTTAATGGGCCTCACAGAAAAATAAGATCCAATCTACGGAGGTACCATGTCCTCTGGCTTATCAAAGGTTCATGTCGAGCATGTCAATCGCGTGCTGCGCACAGCCGAACGGGCTCCGACCTTGCCAGTGCCGAATGTCATCCTCGACTCCTGGCGCCGCTCGGTTCAGCACTACAATCTGGACCCTGGCTCAATGCACGGCCCCAGGGTTCTTGAGGCGCATCAGCTCAACGAACACCGCGAACGGGTTGATGATTTCCTGCACCTGGCTGCCGACGAAATTTCGCGACTGCACAGCCGTGTGCGTGATGCCGATTACTGCGTGATGCTTACCGACACGCTCGGCTGCACGGTGGATTACCGAATCGAATCAACCCTGCGCAGCGAGTACCGGCGCTCTGGCATGGACGTGGGTACCTGCTGGTCGGAAAGCGAAGAAGGTACAACGGCTGTCTGCGCCGTGCTGATCGACAAATTGCCAGTCACCGTGCACAAGCATGACCATTTTCGCGCAGCGTTCATCGGCAATACCTGCTCGGCAGCGCCGGTATTTGCCCCCAACGGCGAGATCCTGGCGGTGCTGGATGTCTCTTCGGTGCGCGCGCCCGATGATCGACGCAGCCAGCATCTGATCCGGCAAATGGTCATCCAGAGTGCCAACGACATTGAAAATGCTTACTTCATGTACAGCACTCAAGACCTGTGGGTGCTGCGTGCACACCCCCTGCCCGGCTACGTCGACAGTCAGCCACAGTACCTGTTTGCCTGGGACCGTGATGGCCGGATCGCGGCGCTCAACCCTGCCGCGCGACGGCTGTTGTTGCAGCGCTGTGGCAGGATCCCCGCGCATATCGATGAGGCCTTTTTAACTGCGCAATTGCCTGCAGCCGGTGATGACAGCATCCACTACTTACCGTCAATGGGGCTGCACGTGCGCCTCAAAGTCCCCCGACGCCCCCTCAGCGTACCCGTGCAAGGCAGCCTGGCGTCAGCACTCGACCCCAAGGTCGCACATGCACTGGAACTGGCTGTACGGGTGAAAGATCGTGGGCTCCCGGTATTGCTGCATGGTGAAACCGGCGCTGGCAAAGAGCATTTTGCATTGCAGCTGCACGCGGCCAGTAAAAGACGCGACAAGCCCTTCGTCGCCATCAACTGCGCGGCGATACCCGAGAACCTGATTGAGAGCGAACTGTTCGGCTACGCCGCCGGCGCGTTCACGGGCGCGTCCAGCAAAGGCATGCGCGGGCTATTGATCCAGGCTGACGGCGGTACTTTGTTTCTGGATGAAATCGGCGATATGCCGCTTACCTTACAGACACGTCTACTCAGGGTCTTGAGCGAAGGTGAGGTGGCCCCCTTGGGTGGCGCTCGACCGCAGTCGATCGACATCGAGATCATCTGCGCCAGCCACCGAGACATCGCCACTCTGGTCGAAACCGGAGACTTTCGTGAAGACCTGTTCTTTCGCTTGAGCGGCGCGCGCTTTGATATTCCGCCGCTGCGCGAACGCAGGGATAAATTGGCCCTGGTCACCAAGCTGCTGGACGAAGAATGCAAACGCTCTGGTGAGCGACTGCAATTAAGCGAAGCCGCGCTGGAAATGCTTTTGAACTTCAGTTGGCCCGGCAATATGCGGCAGTTGCATCATGTGCTGCGCTACGCCTGTGCAGTGTGCAAGAGCCAGGTGATTGGGGTGGAGGATCTGCCGGCGACCTTGAGCGTGAGTGCGCCAACCAAAGGGATGGACACCGTCTCTGGAAGTCCCGAACGCCAGGCCTTGATCGATACGCTGGTGCGCAACCGCTGGAAGCCGATACTGGCAGCGCAGGAACTGGGGATTTCGCGTGCAACCCTGTATCGCAAGGTTAATCTGCACGGGATCAAAATGCCGGGCAAAGGCTCCTACAATTAGTATTCACCAGACGTCGCCTGTACCGGACGCCTGGTGTTGTCATCTAGAGCTTAAAGGGCTTTTTCCAACTCGGGTACGGCCTCGAACAAGTCCGCCACCAGGCCGTAATCGGCCACCTGGAAGATCGGTGCTTCTTCGTCCCTGTTGATCGCAACGATCACCTTGGAGTCTTTCATGCCGGCCAGGTGCTGGATCGCGCCGGAGATACCGACGGCAATGTACAGCTGTGGAGCAACGATCTTGCCGGTCTGACCGACCTGCATGTCGTTGGGTACAAAACCTGCGTCGACCGCAGCGCGCGAAGCACCAACAGCAGCGCCCAGCTTGTCGGCCAGGGCGTACAGGTGTTTGAAGTTGTCGCCGTTCTGCATGCCGCGACCGCCGGAAACGACGATCTTGGCAGCGGTCAGTTCCGGACGATCGGACTTGGCCAGTTCTTCGCCAACGAAGCTCGAAGTGCCGGCGTTGTGCGCAGCCGCTACGACTTCAACCGCCGCCGCCCCCCCTTCAGCGGCAACCGGGTCGAAACCGGTGGCACGCACGGTGATCACTTTGATCGCAGCGTTCGATTGAACGGTAGCAATGGCGTTACCGGCGTAGATCGGGCGCTTGAAAGTGTCAGCGCTTTCGACCGAGATGATTTCGGAGATCTGGTCAACATCCAGTTGCGCGGCAACCCGCGGCAGGATGTTTTTGCCGTTGGAGGTCGCGGCAGCCAGGATGTGGCTGTAGCCAGCGTCCCCCGCCTCTGAAACAAGAGCAGCAATCAGAGGAGCAACGTTTTCCGGCAACTGGTGAGCGTACGCGGCGTCGTCGGCCAGCAGCACTTTAGCGACGCCAGCGATCTTCGCAGCGGCTTCAGCCACGGCGCCAGCGCCCTGGCCTGCAACCAGCACGTGGATGTCGCCGCCGATTTTAACAGCGGCTGCAACAGTGTTCAGCGTGGCCGGAGCCAGCGCTTTGTTGTCATGTTCAGCGATTACCAAGATAGTCATGATCAGGCTCCTTAACTCAAAGCACCTTCGCTTCGTTTTTCAGTTTCTCGACCAGTTCAGCCACCGACTTGACCTTGATACCCGCGCTGCGTGCAGCAGGCGCTTCGACTTTCAAGTTTGTGTTGGTGGAGGCGGTGGAAACGCCCAAAGCGTCCGGAGTCAGCACTTCGAGAGGCTTCTTCTTGGCTTTCATGATGTTTGGCAGGGACGCATAACGCGGCTCGTTCAAACGCAGGTCGGTGGTGACGATGGCCGGCAGTTTCAGGGAAACCGTCTGCGCGCCGCCGTCGATTTCGCGAGTCACGGCAACGCTGTCGCCGGACACTTCGACTTTCGAAGCAAAGGTGCCCTGACCATAACCGCTCAATGCCGCAAGCATCTGGCCAGTCTGGTTGTTGTCGCTGTCGATGGCTTGTTTGCCAAGTATCACCAGCTGCGGCTGTTCCTTGTCGACAACAGCTTTGAGCAGCTTGGCAACGGCCAGGGAAGTCAGATCTTCAGCGGATTCGACGAGGATGGCGCGGTCGGCACCCAGAGCCAACGCAGTGCGCAGTTGCTCTTGAGCGGTGGACGGGCCGATGGAGACCACGACGATTTCAGTCGCAACGCGCCCTTCTTTTATAGAGAGTTCTTTCAAGCGTACGGCTTCTTCCACGGCGATTTCGCAGAATGGGTTCATCGACATTTTTACGTTGGCCAGATCGACCCCGGAATTGTCTGCCTTGACGCGAACTTTCACGTTGTAGTCGACCACCCGCTTGATGGCTACCAGGACTTTCATGGATAACTCCATAGCAAAATATTGAACCCGACATGCCACCGGCATACCGAGAAAAAAACATCAGCGCTCGCCCAGTTGCTCGATCACGCCGCTGGCCTTTAACTGCGCCAGACGCTCGTCATCCAGCCCCAGTCGACGCTTAAGCACTTCATCCGTGTGCTCACCGAGCATCGGCGCCGGACGCAAGTATTCCACCGGCGTGCCGGACATCTTGATCGGGCTGCCGACCGTCACGAAGTCCGCCTTCAGCGGGTGTGGAATCGTCACCAGCATATTGCGCGCCTTGACCTGAGGTTCATCCAGGGCCTGGGCGATGCTGTTGATCGCACCGATCGGCACGCCACGCGGATGGACAAGATCAATCCACTCCTGTGCACGCCCCTCAAGGAAGTGCCGTGACAAGATCTCGATGATCGCTTCGCGATTGGCCACACGGTCGGCGTTACGTTTAAAGCGAGGGTCTGCAGGCAGGTGCGCCAGCCCGATGGCGTCACATAGCGCGACGAATTGCGAGTCGTTGCCGCAGGCGATGATGAAGTCCTGGTCGCTGGCACGGAACACCTGATAAGGCACGATATTGGCGTGGGCATTGCCGTAACGCCCCGGTGGTTTGCCCGAGGCCAGGTAGTTCTGGCTCTGGTTGCACAAGGTTGCAACCTGCACGTCCAGTAGCGCCATATCGATGTGCTGGCCTAGACCGGTTTTTTCCCGGTTGAGCAACGCCGCCTGGATGGCAACTGTGGAATAAAGGCCGGTCATCAGATCGGAAAAGGCCACGCCGACCTTCTGCGGGCCGCCACCCGGCAAGTCATCACGCTCGCCGGTAATGCTCATCAGCCCGCCGATGCCCTGCACGATGAAGTCATAGCCTGGTTCGGCCGCGCGCGGGCCAGTCTGCCCGAAGCCTGTGACGGAGCAATACACCAGTCGCGGATTGAGCTGCGACAACGCGGCGTAATCCAACCCGTACTTGGCCAGGGAGCCGGCTTTGTAGTTTTCGATCAGCACATCGCAATCGGTCGCCAACGCACGCACCAATTCCTGACCTTCAGGGCTGGCCAAATTCAACGCTACCGATAACTTGCCGCGATTAGTCGATTGGTAATACGACGCTTCAGAGGTCAACTCATCGCTCTGGCCTGTCATCCAGGGCGGCCCCCAACCACGGGTATCGTCGCCTACGCCCGGCCGTTCGACCTTGATCACTTCGGCACCCAGGTCGGCCAGCGTTTGCCCACACCAAGGGCCTGCAAGCACTCGGCTCAAGTCGAGTACGCGGTATCCAGTCAAAGCACCCATGTCATTTCACCTTTACTTGAGCGATTACACACGCTCGATCACCATCGCCAGCCCTTGGCCAACACCGATACACAGACTGATCACGGCATAACGCTTGCCGTTGCGCTGCAACGCTCGCGCAGCGCTGAGCGCCAGGCGCGCACCGGAGGCGCCCAATGGATGGCCCACCGCGATCGCGCCGCCATTGGGGTTGACACGAGGATCGTCGAACGCCACGCCGAGCCCTTTGAGGCAACCCAGAACCTGACTGGCAAATGCTTCGTTGATTTCAATAATGTCCATGTCCGCCACGGTCAGCCCTGCCCGTGCCAGTGCTTTATTGATCGCCTCGACCGGGCCGACACCCATGATGCGAGGTGCGACACCTGCAGCCGCGCTCGACAGGATACGCACCATGGGCACCAAGCCATGCCGCTCGCCTGCTGCACGCGTGCCGATCAGCAGCGCCGCAGCGCCGTCGTTGACACCTGACGCATTGCCGGCAGTGACTACGCCACCCTCGTGCAGAGGTCGCAGGCGGCTCAAGGCAGCAAGGTCAGATTGCGGGCGCGGGTGTTCATCGTGCTCCACAAGGTTGGGCGGCGTTTTACGGCCAGTGGGCACGTTGACACCCAGAATTTCATCGTCAAAGAAACCGCTTTCGCGCGCGGCTTCGTACTTGGCCTGCGAACGGGCTGCGAAAACGTCAGCCTGTTCACGGTCAATGCCGTATTCCTGCGCCACGTTGTCGCCGGTCTGCGGCATGGTGTCATTACCAAACTGCGCAACAATTTTCGGATTCGGAAAACGCGCGCCGATGGTGCTGTCGTACACCGTAAAATCTCGGCTGTAGGCGGCCTCGGCCTTGGCCATGACGAAGGGAGCACGCGACATGCTCTCTACACCGCCTGCTACAAACAGCTCACCTTCGTGACAAGTGACTGCGCGGGCTGCATCGATCACGGCTGCCAGTCCGCTGGCGCATAATCGGTTGACCGTCTGCCCAGGTACAGTGACCGGCAACCCGGCAAGCAATGCCGCGTGACGCGCGATATTGCGGCTGTCCTCACCGGCCTGATTGGTATTGCCGAGGATGACGTCCTCGATAGCGTCGCCAGGGATGGCATTACGCGCAAGCAGTTCCCGAATCACATGGGCTGCAAGATCGTCAGGCCGTACCGGCGCGAGTGCGCCCGCATGGCGACCGAAAGGCGTACGTAACCCCGCAAAAATATAAGCATCGAGCATGGCAGTTTCCTAAGCGTTGAAAGGTCAGGACAGTGTCGGTTCCGGGTGGCGCAGCGATAGGCCGAGGGCCGCGCGACGGCGCAGCCAAGGGCCGGGGCGATAACGTGGGTCACCGGTCAGTTCGGTCATGCGTTCGAGGATGGTCAGCACGCGCTGAGCGCCGACACTGTCGCCCCAGGCCAGCGGGCCCTGCGGGTAACCCAGCCCACGACGTACGCCTTCATCCAGGTCTTCGACGCTGGCAATGCGCTGTTGGACGATATCGCCCGCCAGGTTGACGATCAGCGCCAGCACTCGCTGAGCGACGAAGCCGACACTGTCATTGATCACGCTGACGCCCACACCGTCGCGAGCCAGCAGCGCATGGGCGGCACTGCGCATATCGGAGCGGGTTGCCGGTGTCAGCATCAGCGTGCGGTAGCGCGTGCAATCCAGCAGCGGGTCAATACATACCGTGCGCGTCGGGTCTACACCAAAACGTTGCGCCGCGCGCGTTGCGTCAACTCCATAGGGAGCCAGCAGGCAAAGAGCGCTATCGGACGCAATGGCGCCCTGCTCTACCTGGGCGCCCAGTTGTTCCAGCAATGCGCTGAGGCTGGCACGGTCGGCATCGTTTTCGGTACCCAACCACACCGGTGGCATAGCCTCCACGACGGGCACGGACTGGGGTTGCGGCGCGTCGACCATTTGGCCGTTGGCATAGCGATAAAAACCGCGCCCAACCTTACGCCCTACATAGCCGGCCTCAAGCATTTGGCGGGTCAGCGCGGCGGGCCGATAACGGGGTTCCTGGTAGAACTGGTTATAAATAGATTCGATCACTGGGTGGGAAACATCCAGTGCCGTCAGGTCGAACAGTTCCAGCGGCCCCATGCGAAAACCCAGGCCTTCGCGCAGAATGCGATCGATCTCGGCCGGCTCAGTGACGCCCTCCTTGAGTATCTGCAAGGCTTCGGTGCTGTAAGCGCGCCCCGCGTGATTAATGATGAAGCCGGGAGTGTCCTTGGCCCGAATCCCGCAGTGCCCCATCCGCGCAGCCAATGCCTGCAGACTGTCACCGACGCGAGGATCACTGGCCAGGCCATCAATGACCTCCACCACTTTCATCAGCGGCACCGGATTGAAGAAGTGAAACCCCGCCACACGTTCAGGCTTGCGACATTCGCGAGCGATGCTGGTGACTGACAGCGAGGAAGTATTGGTGGCAAGAATGCAATCGTCGCGAACGACGGCCTCAAGCTGGGCGAGCAAGGCTTGCTTGGCATCAAGGCGCTCAATGATGGCTTCCACCACTACGTCAACGTCGCTGAGATCAGTCAATGCGCTGGCAACACGCAGACGCTCAAGGGTTGCGTGGGCGTCACTGGCCGCAATTTTGCCTTTGGCCACCAACTTGTCCAGGGTCTGTTGCAGGTTTTCGCGAGCGGTCTGCGCGGCACCTTCACGGTTGTCGAATAGCATGACGTCCACGCCGGCCTGGGCCGCAATCTGGGCAATACCCGTTCCCATGACGCCCGCGCCCACGACAGCCATACGTTTGATTTCACGTGTCATGGGTCATTCTCCAGAGAAGATAGCTTGGCGTTTTTCAAGGAACGCATTGGCGCCTTCCTTTTGATCCCTGGAATCAAACAGCAACTGAAACGCCTTGCGCTCCAATGCCAATGCGCTGTCCAGAGGCAGGTCGGCACCAAGCAGCATGACTTCTTTGATCTGCGCGACTGCCAGAGGCGGCAATGCGGCTATTTGCGCTGCCAGTTCGAGTGCCCGGGGCAGTGTGCACTCATCACTGACCACTTCGCTGACCATGCCCATGGCGAGTGCCTCTGGCGCGGGCACCAGGCATCCTGTCAGTGCTATTCGCATGGCCTGGAATTTGCCGACAGCGCGGATCAACCGTTGAGTGCCACCGGCTCCCGGCATCAGGCCTAGCTTGACCTCGGGTTGGCCGAAGCGCGCCGATTGGCCCGCCACAATAATGTCGCAGTGCATCGCCAGTTCGCAGCCGCCGCCCAGGGCGAACCCATTCACTGCGGCGATGATCGGTTTGGGGCAGCGAGCGATAGCGTCCCACAGGAGTTCCGTGTGGCGAAGATACATCTCGACAGGGCTGGCCTGAGCAAACTCGCGGATGTCGGCCCCTGCAACGAAGCACTGCTCGCCGCCGGTGAGGACGATTGACCGCACGCTGCCATTCCCGGCCAAGGCGCGAAAGATATCTGCCAGTTGTTCGCGAACGGCGCTGTTAAGTGCGTTCTTCACTTCGGGCCGTTCAATGCGCACGACAGCGACCGCATCGTCTTGGATGTGCAGATGCACGACGGGCTCTGGATGGGAGTTCATATCGACCTCTTATTATCGTTTCGCCAGGCGAAACTGGATTCCGTAATTACGATCAATCATAGGTATCCTTTCAAAGGCCTGTAAACAAAAAAAGCAAAAACCTGCTTAATCCCCAGTAAACACGCGACCTTGATTGCTCTACACAAGGCGCTTGGTTTTTAAAACGCCAGCGCATACAATTTCGCCAGACGAAACCGCGTTTTATTTTCTTGCATTTTTTTAAAGTGGAGTTCTACCATGGCTCGCATCAAGGCAGATCAACAGGCCGCCGACACGACAACGGGAGCGGACGAAATCGGGCTACTGAAGATGGGCATGCTCGACCCCGCCAGCGCATTGAGCGACGACGAAAACAGCGGCCAGTTCGTAACGGCGCTGGCACGCGGGCTGGAATTGATGCGCTGCTTTACCCCACGCGACAACGTGCTGGGTAATCAAGAGCTGGCACGTATGACGGGGTTGCCCAAGCCGACTGTGACCCGTCTGACCAATACATTGATGCGCCTGGGTTGCCTCAAACGTGAAGTGCATTCCGGCAAGTATCAGTTGGATGTCGGGGTGCTGGGTTTTGGCTACGCCATGCTGTCGAACCTGGCGATTCGCACGGTGGCCCATCCGTTGATGGAAGAGCTGGCCAATCATGCGCAGGCGGCCGTCGCCATGGCATCCCGCGATCGCCTGCAGATGGTGTACCTGGATGTGGTTCAGGGTCAGGGCAACATGACCATGCGTCGCCAGACCGGCAGCTACTTGCCACTGGCACAGAGCTCGGTAGGCCGCGCTTGCCTGGCCGCAATGCCCGAAACCGAGCGGGAGTTTCTGCTCGACCACATCCGCCAGCGCGAATCGGAGCAGTGGCCAACCATTCGCAAAGGGCTGGACCGGGCATTCCGGGATTACGCCGACTATGGCTTCTGCCTGTCGATCGGCGAGTGGCATCGCGACGTGAACTCGGTGGCGGTACCGCTGCTGCATCCGCAGTACGGCTTGCTGACCTTCAACTGCGGCGGGCCGAGTTTTCAGCTGCCACGTGAACGACTGATGGACGATATCGGGCCTCGCCTGATCAACATGGTTAACAACATTGGCGCCGCTGCTCGCTGACGCAACGGAGTAACGGCGCCCTAATAAAAGAACCGCTCGCCCGCGAGCGTTAGGAGCGCACATGATCCGTGATACCGAAACCCTGCAAATCCTGCTGGACTCCCTTCGTCAGTTTGTCGGCGAAGTGCTGATCCCTCGCGAAAACGAGGTGGCTGACACCGACGCGATTCCCCAGGACATCGTCGAACAGATGCAAGCCATGGGTCTGTTTGGCCTGACGCTGCCGGAAGAGTTTGGCGGGTTAGGCGTCACCATGGAAGAAGAGGTGAATATCGCCTTTGAGTTGGGGCGCACGTCCCCGGCATTTCGCTCCTACATCGGCACCAACAACGGGATTGGCTCCATCGGTATCCTCCTGGATGGCACCGAAGAACAGAAACAGCATTACTTGCCCAAGCTAGCCAGTGGCGAGTTGCTCAGTTCCTTCTGCCTCACTGAACCCGATGCCGGGTCTGACGCCGCCTCGCTCAAAACCAGCGCCGTGCGGGACGGCGACAGTTACATCCTCAATGGCACCAAGCGTTTCATTACCAACGCCCCACATGCCGGCATCTATACCGTGATGGCCCGTACGAGCACCCAAATCAAGGGCGCTGGCGGTATCAGTGCGTTTATCGTCGAGCGCGGCACGCCAGGTGTATCCCTGGGCAAACCCGACCACAAGATGGGCCACAAAGGCGCCCATACCTGTGATGTCATCTTTCAAAACGCCCGGGTGCCAGCCAACCAATTGATCGGCGGTGTCGAAGGCGTGGGCTTCAAGACCGCCATGAAAGTCCTCGACAAGGGCCGCCTGCACATCGCGGCCTTGAGTGTGGGGGCGGCTGAGCGGATGCTCGACGATGCCCTGCGCTATGCGCTGGAACGCAAACAATTCGGCAAACCTATCGCAGAGTTCCAACTGATCCAGGCGATGCTGGCCGACAGCAAAGCGGAAATCTACGCCAGCCGCTGTATGGTCCTGGATGCTGCCCGCAAACGCGACGATGGCCACAACGTGAGCACCGAAGCCTCGTGCGCCAAGATGTTCTCTACGGAAATGTGCGGCCGCGTTGCCGATCGCTGCGTGCAGATCCATGGCGGCGCCGGCTACGTCAGCGAATACGCCATTGAGCGCTTCTACCGCGATGTGCGCCTGTTCCGCATCTATGAAGGCACCACTCAGATCCAACAGATCGTGATTGCGCGAAACATGATTCGCGACGCTCAAGGCTGAGGCAAACGCCCTTCCCTGCTCCAGTTCCACCCCATAAATACAATAAGGTAACTCTATGGACGCTGCTGCTCAGGCAAGCGCGACTGCGCACGCCAAGTCCAGTACTTGGGTACTGGTCTTTATTTTTTGTTTTCTCGGCTTATTAATCGACGGCGCCGATTTGATGTTGCTGTCGTACAGCCTCAATAGCCTGAAGGCTGAGTTTGGCCTCACCAACGTAGAGGCCGGCAGCCTGGGCAGTTTCACCTTGGCCGGGATGGCGATCGGCGGAATCTACGGTGGCTGGGCGTGTGACAGGTTCGGCCGAGTGAAAACCGTGGTCTGGAGTATTTTGCTGTTCTCCGTCGGCACAGCCGCCCTGGGCCTGACACAAACCTACTGGCAGTTCGCAACTATCCGGTTCCTGGGTTCATTGGGAATCGGCGCGTTGTATGTGGCGTGCAATACCCTGATGTCCGAGTACGTCCCTACCCGTTATCGCACCACCGTGCTTGGCACCCTCCAGGCCGGTTGGTCTGTGGGCTACATTGTCGCGACCCTGCTGGCTGGCTGGATCTTGCCGGTCCATGGTTGGCGCTGGCTATTCTACATCGCGATTATCCCAGTGATCCTTGCTCTGGTGATGCAACGTTTCGTGCCGGAACCACAGGCCTGGCTCAACGCCCAGGCCGAGCGAGCCAAAGAAAAACTCGCGGGAATCCGTCAGGGGTCAGTGGTGAAGCGCGACAGCATGTACAAGCAGATTTTCAGCGATCCGCAGGCGCGCCGGATGTTTTTCTGCTGGGCGCTGACTGCCGGTTTCCTGCAGTTCGGCTACTACGGAGTGAACAACTGGCTGCCGACCTACCTGGAGAGTGAGCTGGGCATGAACCTCAAGTCCATGACCGGCTACATGGTAGGCACTTATGCCGCCATGATCCTCGGCAAAATTCTCGCTGGCATGGCTGCCGACCGCGTTGGACGTAGAAGCGTATTCGCCTTTGGCGCACTGGGAACGGCGGTGTTTCTGCCGGTGATCGTGCTGTTCCAAAGCCAGGAAAACATACTCTGGATGCTGGTGGTGTTCGGCTTTTTGTACGGTATTCCCTACGGCGTGAACGCCACGTACATGACCGAAAGCTTCGAAGCCAAATTTCGTGGATCTGCCGTGGGCGGTGCCTACAATATCGGGCGTCTGGGGGCAGCCATTGCTCCGGCCGCTATCGGCTTTCTCGCCTCCCATGGTTCGATAGGTGTGGGTTTTCTGGTCATGGGCGCGGCCTACTTCATCTGTGGCGTGATTCCAGCGCTGTTTATCAGGGATAAGCAGTTCGACCCGCAAAGGCAGTAGCGCCTTGTAATACATCGAGGCCTGGCGGTGCGGCGGTAGTACTCGAATACAAAAAAACCGGCGCATTACGCGCCGGCTTAAGACTCAGAATGGATAAGGCTGGTTGGAGGGTTCAACCGTGACCCACTTGACCTCGGTAAACTCCTCGATGACTGCGCTGCCATCGAAGCGGCCGTAACCGCTTTTCTTCATTCCACCGTAGGGGGCCTGCGGTTCGTTTTGCACGGTGGCACCATTGATGTGAACGCAGCCGGCATCCAGTCGGCTCGCCAACTCCAATGCCCGTGTGACATCGCGACTGAATATTGAGGAGGAAAGACCGTAGGCGGTGTCGTTGGCCACCTGCAGCGCCTGCTCGGCGCCTTTTACCCGGACGATCGTTGTCACCGGGCCAAAGGTCTCTTCGTCGTAGATCGACATCTCACGGGTCACCCGATCGACCAGTGTCGGGCCCATCAGGGCATTTTCCGCCAGGCCGCCAGCAACGATGTCAGCACCCTTGCCAATGGCGTCGTCGAGTAAATGGTTGATCCGTTGGACCGAGCCTTGGCCGATCATCGGGCCAATCACGCAGCTTGGAGTCGTAGATGGCACGCCGGTCTCCAGCGACCGCACGCGTTCTGCGAAACGGGAAACGAATTGGTCGGCAACCGCTTCATCGACCACGAAACGCTCGGTCGACATGCAGATTTGTCCCTGGTAAAGGAATGCTCCGAAAACGGCAGCGTTGACTGCCCCGTCGATATCCGCGTCATCCAGAACAATGAAAGGGGCTTTGCCGCCTAGCTCCAGGAGGCAGCGCTTGAGATGACTGGCACAGGTCTGGGCAATCATACGGCCGACCTTGGTCGAGCCGGTGAAATTCACTCGACGCACAATGTCATGCGCTACCAGCGCTTCAGTCACGGCAGACGCGTCCTCTGGCGCGCTGATCAGAAAGTTCAACACGCCCGCAGGCAGACCGGCATCGTAGAACGCTTCCGCCAGCAATGCATGCGTACGTGGGCTGCTTTCCGAACCCTTGAAAATCACCGTGTTGCCACACGCCAGTGGGTAGGCAATGGCGCGTGCGCCAAGGATAACCGGACCATTCCAGGGCACGATGCTCAGTACCGCGCCCACCGGCTGGCGCAACGTCATCGACAGAGCGCCTGGCTTGTCGGTAGGAATGGTTTCGCCTTTGATTTGTGTGGTCAGGGCCGCAGCTTCACGCAGCAGGTTGGCCGATGCGCCCACGTTGAATTGTGCCCACAGTTGCGAAGCGCCAATCTCCTCGGCCATGACCGAGCAGAATTGCGCCATTTTCGATTCCAAGGCATCAGCTGCCGCCAGCAGAATACGTCGGCGCTCCGTTGGGCCGGTTCTAGACCACGTCCGGAAAGCGCGCTGGGAAGATTCGGCGGCACGGATGGCATCCTCGACGCTGCAGGCTGCCCCCACGCTCACGGTCGCGGCACTGAGCGGATCGACACGTTGGAAAGTCTTGCCATTGGAGGCGTCGAGTTTTTGATTGTCTATCACGAGTTGAACGGTCATTGCGGGTTCCTTTAAAAATGGAAAAAGTCAGACCGAAGCAGGGACTGGCATGCGAAGGATCGGTTTGATGGTGACACCGCGCTCGCTATCGGCCATCGCCTGGTTCACCTCATCGAACGCGTAAAACTTGCAAAGCTTGTCGAAGGGGAATCGGCCCTGCAGATAGAGATCAACCAGCTTTGGAATAAAGGCATTGGCAACAACATCGCCTTGGACGATGCCCATGATCCGCTTGCCGGGAATCATCACGTCATTGATATTGAAGGCCACCTCGGTGCCGACTTTGGTTGCGCCGACGATGCCACAGGTACCAAGCGTGGTGAGTGCGTCGATCGCCTGGCGCAGAACTTCGGGGCGACCGGAGCATTCGAGGCTGTAATTGACACCGCCCTGGGTGATGGCCTGAATACGTTGAACCGGATCTTCTTCGCGGCTGTTGATGACATGGGTGGCCCCCAGTTCGCGCGCCAGTTCCAGCCGACTCGGGGTGACGTCCACAGCAATGATGGTCGTAACGCCTGCGACCTTCGCAGCCATTACCGCCGCCAGGCCGACCGCGCCCGCGCCAAAGGCGGCGAAGCTTGATCCGGCCTCAACCTTGAGTGCATTGAGCACCGATCCTGCGCCCGTCTGGATGCCGCAACCCAGTGGGCCCAACAGCTCCAGTGGCGCCTGTTTAGCCACCTTCACCACGTTGCGCTCATTGGCGATCGTATAAGTGGAAAACGAGGATTGGCCGAAGAAATGGTCGTGAATGGCGTGATCGCTGCCACATGCGCATGCGGAGCTACTGCCATCGAGTCGGCCGCCACCGAAATTCAGCGGGTGCATGTGCGTACAGTGGGCTGGGTGGCCCGTTTCGCATGGCAGGCAAAGGCCGCATGACATGTACGTCATCACCACGTGATCGCCCGGTTGTACCGTGGTGACTGCAGAACCGACCGCATCCACGACACCCGCACCTTCATGGCCGAGAATGATCGGCAGTGGTGTAGGAAACAGCTGGTCTCGCACCACCATGTCCGTGTGGCAGACGCCTGTGGCGACCACACGGACGCGCACTTCGGTAGGTCGAGGAGCCTCGAGCAGGACATCCTCAATCTGCAATGGGGCTCCGGAGGTGCGCAGCACTGCGGCGCGGATGTTCATCGATTGTGCATCGGTCCGGGACATCGTTGTCTCCTTGAAGTGGTTCGTCAAAGCCGAGAAAACGTCGGCTTGTCAGGTAGACTGCAACGCTCGCGGGCGTTGGCTGCGATGGGCTGCTTCAACGCTCGCGGCCGGACGCAGGCTGAAATTGAACGTCATCTCGGCAAAGCGTCCCGCCACGCCCATGGATGCGGCCCGTGCCTCGTCATCGACGAAACTGACATCGCCAATCAGTCCGTCGCGTGTCGCGTAGGCGAAGTCGTCCCACAGGTACTTGTCATTCGACAGGTTGATCTGCGTGGTCAGATGTTCATGCCCCGGGGCAGAGATGAAAAAGTGGATATGCGCAGGTCGCTGGCCGTGGCGACCCAACTGATCGAGGCATTCCTGAGTAGGGCCGGCCGGATCGCAACCGTACCCTGAAGGCACGATGCTGCGAGCCCGATAGCAACCAGTGGCGTCCGTGAGAATCCGGCGGCGCAAATTGAATTCAGACTGGCTCTTGTCGAAGTATGAGTAGTTGCCCTGGGTGTTGGCTTGCCACAAGTCAACGGTGGCTCCCGCGATCGGCTGACCGTTCAAGTCGGTGACGCGCCCCTCCAGAAACATCACCGTTGCTGTGCCGTCCTCGCTTCCATCATCCATTCGAGTTTGGTACTCACACAGTGGGGCGCCTGCTACGTACAACGGACCTTCAATCGTCCGCGGTGTGCCACCGGTACGACCCGCTTCGGCATCCCTGGCATCGGCCAGCAGATCGAGGAAATGTTCGATGCCTAGCCCGGCGACCAACAATCCTGCTTCGTTTTTGGCACCCAAGCGGTTGACGTAGTCCACCGCCCCCCAGAATTCATCGTCGCTGATCTGCAGATCTTCGATCACTTGGGCGACTTCCTGCAGCAAACGTAAAACGATCTGCTTGCGGCGTGGATCGCCTTCGTTGTTGTCCAGGCCCGAGGCTTGTCGGAAAAATTGCTGCAGTTTCGGCAGTTGCGAAATTTTCACTGTCATTTTGATTCACCGGATCTTATTGGTATTCACGAACGAAGAGAGCCGCTGGAGGCTCTCTGCGTGCATGTCGGTTCGTCAGGCGAGCGCTCGCCAACCCAATTGGGCACGAGCCTCTTGAAGGTCGGACTGCATGTCGTGATTCCACAGCCAGTCGAACCGCTCTGCGAGGGTCTTGCCCAGCAGTTTTTCGTCACCGGCTACAGCTGGATCACGCAGTTCATACAGCTCCCCGGCTTCCCAGGAAGTACGCTGCACACGGCAGGCACGTGGACGACGGATTGCGTCGTAAGCCGCAAGCACCGCTTGTGGCTGGCTGTCCAAAACCTGCGGGTCGGCCAGCAATCGGGCCAGAAGCCAGGCGTCTTCCAGGCCCTGACCTGCGCCGGCACCCTGGTGCGGCAACATGGCATGCGCGGCATCGCCGATCAGCCCGACGCGACCGTGCACGTAGCCTGGCAACTCATCGAGCTCATGCAGTGCCCAAAGGGTAGGTGCCGGAATGCATTCGAGCAGCACCCGTGCAGCGTCTCCCCAATGATTGAAGGCAGAGAGCATTTCTTCCTGGCTGGCATTGCGCACCCACGGACAATCGCTTGGCCAGGTTGGATCAGGGCGACTGCGATCGGAAATGAAGGCCACAACGTTGATAAGCCGACCTTGTTTGACGGGGAATGTCAGGATATGAGCATCAAGCCCCAGGTACATCTGCGGGACGTCGACCAAATGCTCATCAACACCCCGAGCCCGGTAGGCTGCACGCAGCTGTTGGCTGTCGATCATCCCTCGGTAGGCGCAAGTACCACTGAAACGCGGTGCCACCAGGGGTTGGCCAAGACCGGTAAGAACATGATCACGAATTGAAGACTTGATACCGTCCGCGGCGATCAACAGATCGCAGCGATGCTCGGTGCCATCAGTGAACAGTACCCGGGCCTGTCCCGCATCCTGCTCCACGCTGACGGCGCGCTTGCCGAACTGGGCGATCCCTTCGGGCAACTGACTGGCCAGAGCATCGAGGAAGTCAGCACGGTGTACCGAAGACTGCCCTACCCCTTCAGCCAGGCTTGCGCCCAAATAACCGGCATCTTCACCACGACGCCATTCGAACCAGATGTCCTGCCACGGATCCTGCGTCTGGTCGGCAATCTTGCGGTAGGGTTCGGCAATACCCAGACCCGCGATGGCTCGAACAGCGTTGGCGCCGAATGAAACACCCGCTCCGACCTCGCCAAAGGCAGGAGCTGCTTCGAACAACTGCACGTTCAGGTGGAAATGACGGCACAGGTCCAGGGCCAGAGCCACGCCGGCAATACCGCCGCCAACAATACCGATTTGCAGTTTGGATTGAGAAGTACGCATAGCAAGTTACCCATGAGGCTGATTGTTATTGGTGTAGCCAAATCATCGCCAACCGAGCGCTATTGATAAATACCGCAAATACCATATTGACCATCACCAACGTGAATACTACTTCGCGGGACAAGCAGTCATTGGCCACGCTAACCTGCCTTGGCCATCGTTACTGCGACACGGATTGCCTGGATGAAGCGGGCTGACGGCTTGAAGCGTTCTGAATCAGAAAGACCAGAATGGCGACGGCCCCAGCGCGACCGACGCCCATCGCCCAACCAAGTCCTGTGGACCGTATATGAGCGGGGTAATACTGCACCGTGCAGGCGTTGGCCAAAATCTGCGTACCGATGGTGCACGCGCCCGCAATGGCGATGAGCAAATAGAGGAACGGTAACGGTCCCTTGAGCGCCAACAGACTCAGAGCGAGCGCTCCGCAACTGAAAAACCCGAACAAGACCTTGGCGATACCAATCCGGTCTCCCAGCCATCCACCGGCTATCGCTCCAATGATTGCGCCGACGTTTAGCACCAGCACAAACGCCAGGCTGGAGTTCAATCCATAGCCTGCGGCAGTCATGAGCTTGGGCAGCCAGGAACTCAGCGCATAAACCATCAGCAAACAACAGAAAAACGCCAGCCATAGCATGAAGGTGTTCAACTTGCGCCCGTCCTGGAACAGCTGGGCAATCGACACGGTCGTGCCTTTGGCGACCATTTGGTTCAACTAGTCGTTTGCGCTCGGTTCATAAGAGGGTGCGGCTTGTGCCAAAAGGTTTTGGGCCTTAACGGTTTGCCCAGTGCGCAGGAATGGAGCCCACGCCCTATGCGCGGCAGTTGACTGAGCCGGTTGCATTGGCTATTCAGACCTTGCGTGATGCACTGAGCAGACAGGACACGTTCGATCCGCTCAACAGCAATCGGCGATTTACCATGGCAATGACTGACATTGGTGAAATCTACTTCATGCCGCGGCTGATGGACGCTCTGGCTGAACGTGCTCCGGGTTGCCTGGCATGCTCGATATAACAAGGATCCCTCCAATCGTTGGCTGCGCCAGCTGATGTTTGAATTGTTTTCTGATTAAGCCACCTGAGCGAGTAGCGCTACGACGCTAAAGCAGGATTCTTCAACGCCTGGGCATAAACGTTCAATACTCATGCCGGCTGTCATTCCATGCTTCAACCTCAAAACAAAAAAAATAATGAGGAGATGGCAATGGCACACCCAGACATCCGTAATATTGTGGTTACAGACAGCCCTGCTGCGGCACTCTACCAGCCTGGCCGGATCGGCTCCCTGCACTTGCGCAACCGCTTTGTGCAAGCGCCGATCTTTACTCAGTTCGCCAGTACTTTCGGTGAGGTTGACGACAAGCTCATCGAATACCATCGGGCCCGCGCCCGTGGTGGAGTTGGTTTAATCATCACCGAGAACACCTCGATTGATTGGGAAGTCGGGCGCACAGCGGGCCACCCGATGCGCATTGACCACGACAGGTTCATTGGCGCACTCAGCAATCTGGTCGACGCCGTCCACGGTGAAGGCGCGAAGATTGCTGTGCAACTGCACCACACCGGACGCCAGAATTCCCAGGGCAATACTGAACGCAACGAACCACCACTCGCGCCGACAGCGGGCATAACTAGCGCGTTTGGCACACCGCCGCGAGCAATCGAAGAACATGAAATTCCCGGGCTGATCGACAAGTACGTCCAAGGTGCCCGGCGCGCGGTTGCAGCCGGTTTTGATGCTGTTGAGCTGCACGGCGCGCATGGCTATTTGCTTGGCCAGTTTCTCTCCCCTTTCACCAACAAGCGCACCGACCGTTGGGGCGGATCCTTGGAAAACCGTGCCCGTTTCGCCCTCGAAGTCGTGCGCGGGGTTCGCGAACAGGTCGGTGCAGACTTTCCGATCCTGTATCGCCTGAGCGTGATGGAACCTTACGAGGGCGGCCTCTCGCTGGAAGATGGCCTGGCCTTTTGCGAAATGCTCGAGCCTTACGTTGACGCACTGGATGTCAGCGCCGGGAACTACGACACGGCGATGACGTTGCTGCCCATGGTCCCGCCAGGCTCGCTGGTCAATTACGCCAAGCTTGTCAAACAGCATGTCTCGATCCCGGTCATCGGCGTCGGTCGCCTCACTTGGTTGTTCGACGAGATGGCGCAAGCAGTGTCCGATGGCGAACTCGACTTTGTGGCCCTGGGACGATCTGGCCTTGCCGACCCCGACACGGTTAACAAGACACGGCGCGGACAACCGCAGAGTGTTCGCCGCTGCCTGGCAGTCAATGAATGCATCTCACGATGGATGTTCAACGGCAAGGGCACCCAGTGCGTGATAAACCCTACCCTCGGCCAAGAGCGCAGGGCGAGTGACGCTCGTCGCCCTGCTTCCAGTCAGCAGCGTGTACTTGTCGTCGGTGGCGGGCCGTCCGGCTGTGAGGCCGCGATCCTGGCCGCTGAGCGCGGACACCGTGTGCGGTTGGTCGAGAAAGCGGATCGCATCGGCGGCCAGCTTCATGCCTGGGCCGCTGCGAGCCCGTTTCGCATGGAGGTCAAGAACATGATCCGGTTTTACGAAACCGAACTCGAACGCGTGGGCGTCGACGTGCAGTTCAATACCGATGCAGCCGATGTCGACTTGACCGCATGGGACACGGTATTGCTTGCCACCGGTACCGTGGCCGTGGACCACGGTCCGGATGTTGCCAACATGCTGGCAAACGGGGATCTGCCAGTGGCTGACGAAGTCACCGTGTTTGGTGAAACCGAGACTGCAATGTTCGCTGCCTTGTGGATGGCCGAACAAGGCAAAAAAGTCAGCCTTGTTTCACCCGCTGAAATAGTGGGAGTCGATACCAACGATATGCAGCGCGACCATCTCACCGGCCTTCTCAAAGGCCTGGACGTATCGATTTGCACAGCAGGCGCGGCGCCCGATTACGGCTGCGTAGTGAGGGCGACGCCCCGTAATGCTTCGACTGTCCTGGAGGCGTCGGTCGATGACATTCGCGTCCATAGCATCGGAACGAGGTCCCGTGGCGGACGGATGTATGAGGCGACCCAGTCTGGATTCTGGGCGGCAGCGAAAATAGGAGAGTTGGCATGAACGTTCGCGCAATCGAACACGTAGGCATCACCGTTCCCGATATGGAAGCGGCAACCCAGTTCTTCGTCGAGGCCTTTGGTGCCGAAAAGCTTTACGACATGCTTGACGCGCCCTTGGGAGGACCTGAAGTGGAGTCGGGACTCGGCATTGCAACCGGTGCAGTGATTGCCGCAATCCGCATGCTTCGCCTCGGCAACGGCCCCAATCTGGAGCTGTTTTCCTATACCGGAGTGCGGCAGTCGCAGCCTGTGGTTCCAAGCGACTTGGGAATTCAGCACATCTGCATCTACGTTGACGATATCGACGCCGCCGCCGATCGCCTGCAGAAGGCCGGTGGCGTCCTGCTCAGCCGCCCTGGCGACCTCCCGGGCGGTGACGCCGGGGAAGGCAATCGCTACGTATACACCCGCACGCCTTGGGGAAGCACCATTGAATTGGTGACTTACCCCTCGGCGCAGGCCTACGAGCGTCACACCCACCTGCGCCGCTGGAGACCGGGTTTGACCGAGCCGAGCGGTCACGAAACCCAGGTGAAGTAAGAACAGGCTGGCCAGACGATCGGGTGCAAATCCCCCGATCGGTGGCAGGCCTGTTTTGCGTACAAACCTGAAGGATGTGTTAGTTTTTGAATGTCACAAAAACTGCCAAGTGCTGATAAAAGACTCCACTGCCAATACCAATAAAAAGGGAGTTGTGATGAGTGCCATCCTTCTAACGCCAGAAAAAATGCTGGACGTTATCCCTGGTGAAGTTACGATCAAGGGTACCGTCGAGACTGCACCCGATAACGGCATGTCAATTCGGGGCTACCGCTTCGACAAAACCGAAGTGCGCATCCCGTGTATGCGAGACTACGAGTTGGTGAGATGGAAATCAGGGACATCCAATCTGGGTTTCCATGATGGCAAGCATTGGCAAAGATGGTCGGTTGGTGATAACGACGTGACCATTTTGACCCGAGGCGAATCATCCAGGTGGTACTGGATGAACGATATCGAGGTCAGTCATATCTACATCTCGCAAGCAATGATGGCCAAGGTCGCCAACGAAGTCTTTCAACAGGATGTTGACCGGGTTTTTGTCGACCATTGCCCCATCGTTAACGACGCGACCCTCTCCAGGCTCATGGCCGCCTATGAAATCGAATGCCTGAGCGCTGAACCGGGCAGCAGCATCTTCGCTCAGACGCTGGAAATACAGATGTGCATTCATCTGCTGCGCCAGTATGTGCGGTGTGATCTCAGAGACAACGATCAAGCGTCTCGCCTGACAAATCTCAAACGCGACAAGCTTCAGCAATACATCGACTCACACCTGTCCTGCCCGATTACCGTCAAAGACATGGCTGCCATCGTCGACCTGAGCCCGTCGTACTTTGTACGGGTGTTCGGGGCTGTGTACGGGGTCTCGCCCCATCAGTACGTTCAGTCGCGCCGCTTGAAAAAAGCTGAGCGGATCCTGTCTACAGTGCGTGATGTCCCGTTGAAAGCGGTGGCCATGGACTGCGGGTTCTCGGACCAGAGCCACATGACTCGACTGTTCCAGGAAAAACTGTCCATGACACCCAAGCAGTACCGCGAGAAAAACGTGTCCAGGCTTTTTTGCTCCTCGGCCTTGCAGTAACGTGCAGCACCTTCGTCGCACTGCAAGGACCTGTCCGTAAGTGAAATTCCATCAAATCAAGGCACTGGTAGCTATCCACCAAACCGGAAGCATCAGTGAAGCCTCCCAAATACTGCATGTCACCCAGCCAGCCATCAGCCGATCGATCAAGGACCTGGAGAGCGAACTGGGTCTGGCTCTGCTGCAGCGCTCTCACAGGGGAATGTCGCTCACCGATGAAGGCCGGCGCATCATTCGCCATGCACAGTTGACCGTCGAGAGCATGCGACGCCTGCAACTGGAGGCGGAAAACATCAGGGATATGCAAGTCGGTGAGGTCACCGTCGGTGTCACTTCCCTGACATCTGTGCTCAAGGGGCTGGGAGAATGCATCGCTGGTTTCCAGACGAAGAATCCGCGTATTCGCATCCGCCTGGTGGACCTTCGTCCCAACCAGATGCTACAGCGCCTGCGGGACGGTACGCTGGATTTCGCTATCACCTCGCAACAGCATACGCAGAGACTTAACCTGGATTGGGAAGCTTTGAGCCGCATGAAGGGAGTGGTGGTCTGTCGAAAAAACAATCCTCTGCGCCACTCCCGCTCACTGCGTCAGTTGCAGTTTGCGAACTGGATCAGCCTCGATGCCATCGACGATCACTCGTCTCAGTTCTATCAAATGTTCGAAGACAACGAGATTCCTCCACCGCAGCGGATCACCGAGTGTTCATCGGTATTGCTGGCGCTTGATCTATTGCACCACGCCGATGCATTCATGACGCTCAGCGAAGCCGGAATGGAAAATACGCTACCCAAGGCGCTCAATGAAGACCTGATACAGGTCAAGATCGAAGAAATCATTCCTGAGTATCCCATCTACCTGGTGTGTATTGATCGCAACGCTCTGACAACGACGGCTCGCGACCTTTACTATGCGATCAAGGGCGTGATCTCTGTGAATCAGTCAATGGACTCCTCGTGCTAACGCGGACTCGACAAACTTAAGAAAAATGCAACGATATGCCTAGTGGTTAAGTCTGGCTCGTTTCCGGGGGCCAGCGACCATAGCCTCGCTATTATTGGTCTGAAACCTTGCAATTGCCCGCTCCGCAGCCTGATACGACGACCAAGTCACTGTCATCAAACAGTGCGTGTGATCGATAATCGGGCAACATCGCACCGAATTGACAACCTCTTCCGCTTGGGCGGCCAAGCATCATAACTAACGGTTAATCATCGAACAAAAGCGCAAGTGCGCAGTGACAGCGTTTGCCGGATATTCGGGCAACAATAAAACTGTCACAGGAAAAATCGATGACTACTTTGCATGCGCCCCCTCTCCCCTGCACCGCTGCTCCACCCGTGAACGGTTCCAGGAAAGCCACAGTTGCTTGCGCTCTAGGCAATGCCCTGGAGATGTATGACTTCACAATTTACAGTTTCTTCGCTGTCGTAATCGCAAAGAATTTCTTTCCTGCACAGTCGGCAACGGCATCGCTACTGATGTCTTTGGCCACCTTTGGCGTGGGTTTCCTCATGCGCCCGGTGGGTGCTGTGGTGATTGGGCGCTTTGCCGATCGACGTGGCCGCAAATCTGCATTGAGCCTCACAATCAGCCTGATGACAGTCGGCACTGCAATGATTGCCTTCGCGCCGTCGTATCAGGACATTGGCTTGTTCGGCACGTTGATGCTGGTGGCTGGCCGCCTCATGCAGGGCTTTTCTGCGGGAGGTGAAGTCGGGACCGCGTCGGTGTATCTGATGGAGTCCAGTGCCACGGCAAACCGCTGTCGTAACGTCAGCTGGCAGGCAGCCAGCCAAGGCTACGCGGCCATGGTCGGTGCCGGACTCGGTCTACTGCTAAACAACACGTTGAGTGCCGAGGACCTTGAAAACTGGGGCTGGCGCATTCCCTTTTTACTGGGGCTGCTCATCGGTCCGCTAGGCTGGTACATTCGTCGCTTCCTGCCGGAAACCCACGAAGCCCAACCGGCCAAACGCGACGGTCGGCTGCGCGACCACATCGACCTGCGCCACACCCTGCTGGCGATCGGCCTGATGGCCAGCGCTACCATTGGCATATACCTGTTCATTTTCTACATGCCTGCCTACCTGACTGTCACCCTGGGCTACCCGCAACGTAGTGCCTTGGTTATCGCCTGTGTAGCAAGTGCCTGCCTGGCTGTCATCACGCCACTGGCCGGTCGCTTTGCCGATCGCCATGGCCTGCGCAAGAAGCTGCTGGTCTGGACGATAACCCTGCCCGTGCTACTGGCGTGGCCAGCCTTCTACTTGCTCAGCTTGAGCACCAATTTGTTTGTGGCGATGTTCGTCATTGCGATTCTGGTACTGCCAGGCTGCATCGGTTCGGGGGCGTTCTTCGCCCTGATCATGGAAGCCTTTCCAAAAAATCGCCGTGCCCTGGGCACCGCGGTCAGCTACAGCTTCGGCGTCACCTTGTTCGGCGGTTTTTCCCCGTTGATCGCCACGTGGCTCACGGCGGCCCTGGATAACCCCCAGGCGCCAGCACTGTACCTACTCGTCGGCGGCGCCATCAGTCTGGCGTGCCTGGCTGTATTCCCCGAAAACCCTGGTCGGGAGTGACCTGATGAATGCATTGACTCAAACCGTTGGCGAACTGGACCTGGATGCTTTTATCCAGCTGCGCCGGGACATCCACCAGAACCCTGAACTGGGCGCGCATACCCCGCTGACCGCCGGGTTGGTGGCCAGCAAGCTCGAAAGCTGGGGCTACGAAGTTCATCGCGGTATCGGCGGACATGGCGTGGTCGGCGTACTGCGTCGAGGCAGCGGCACTCGCCGATTGGGCCTGCGTGCCGACATGGATGCCCTGCCAATGCAGGAAAATAACCGCTTCGACCACGCCAGCCGGATCGAGGGCCGCATGCACGCCTGCGGCCACGACGGCCACACTGCCATCCTGCTGGCAGCCGCATGGCGAATCGCTCAGTCGTCTGACTTCAATGGCACGCTTAACCTGATATTCCAACCTGACGAGGAAGGTCTGGGTGGAGCCAAGGCCATGATGGACGACGGCCTGTTCACACGTTTTCCGTGCGACGCGATCTTTGCCTTGCACAACTTGCCGGGCATATCGCTGGGCACCGCGGTGGTCCAGGCCGGTCCGACCATGGCCTCATCGGAATGCGTGCGTGTGTTGATCAAAGGTCGCGGCGGTCATGGCGCAATGCCCGAACGCACTGTCGATCCGATACCGGTGCTGGCCAGCCTGATCAACGCGATCCAGACAGTGAAGTCGCGCAATCTCTGTGTTGATGAACACGCCGTGATCAGCATCGGCATGATCGAAGCTGGCAGTGTCTACAACATCATTCCCGACACGGCATCGATGTTGATCAGCGTGCGTACCGACACCGCGCAGACCGAAGGCAAAATCAATCAGCGCCTGGCGGAAATCGCCCAGGGCCATGAATACACATTCGGCGTCAAAATCGAACTTGAAACCACGCAACTGGCGCCAGCGCTGGTCAATACGGCGACGGAAACAGAGATGCTTCGCCAGAGCCTGGCGCCGCTGTTCAAGTCCGGCCACTTGTTGCCGCACGCGGCGAAGATCATGGCGACAGAAGATTTCGCCTGGATGCTGACCGAAGTGCCCGGCTGCTACTTCTTCCTGGGTAACGGCGAAGGCGAGTTTCATGGCTGCTCAGTGCATAACCCCCACTACGACTTCAATGACGAGCTGATTCGCATCGGCTCCGACTGCTGGCTGAAACTTGTGAAGGATTATCTCAACTGAGGTCGCAGGCTTGGGTTCACATTTTCATCGATGTTTTATGACTTCAAAGTGCTCGAGGCGCTGAACCGGCACCCCAATATCTTAACGACCACCATCAGGCCGCTGCGGCCTGATGGGCAAGTCGGGCCACGCCCTGCCCGCGCAAAAACTTAATAACGATGACTCGGCGACTTACTTCTTATCTGCCCTAAAAACAACAACAGGCAAAGTCTATGTATCGCACAGATAATTTGGCGTTATTCACCGTCGGCTCGCTGGCGGCCGCAGTTTGTACTTCCCAGGTCCATGCCCAGGAACAAGGTTTTCTGCAAGACAGCTCACTGACGCTAAATACCCGTCAGTGGTACTCACACGAGGTCGGCCACAAGGCCACTTATTTCAAACTGCAAACACCCGACGGGGTCCGCAAGCTGCGTGACCGTACCGCCTGGCTGGAAGGCATCAGGCTTGACTTCGTCTCCGGTTTTACTGAAGGACCGGTAAAGTTTGGGTTGGATCTTTCGACCTTCTCGGCAGTGGCGCTGGAACGCAGCCGAAAAGCGGCGGCAGGCGGCAGTAATCGACTGTTGGTGAACCAAGACGGCGATGTGGTCGATGACTGGAGCAAACTCGGCATCGCGGCGCTGAAGTTCAAGGTCGCCGACACACTACTCAAGGTTGGCAGGCATCAAGTCAGGACACCGATGATGTCCTACACCGACACCCGTACCTTGCCTTCATCGTTCAATGGGGTGTCCCTGGAAAGTCATGACGTGGAAGGCTTGACGATCAAGTCTGGCTACTTCGACAAGGGCTCGCCGCGTACGGGAGCCGGAAGCCAGGACTTGAGTCCCACTTTCGGTTCGCCCCTGGTCACCAGTGACTTCAACGTTTATGCCGGGGCCGACTATGTATCGAGCGCAGGCTGGCGCAGTAGCGCCTATGTCTCTCGCTTCGACGATATCTGGGATCGCGAGTATTTGGGCCTGGGCATGAAATCCAACTGGGGACCGGTTAACGTCGATGTGCATCTGGACGCCTATAACACCCAGTCGAGCGGTCGCGAAATCGCCGGCAACATCGATCAGCAGGCCTACGGCCTGAGTATCACGCCCCAATGGCGCAACCACTCACTAAAGATCGGCCTGCAACAAATTAAGGGTGATGAGTATTTCGATTATCCCTTCGAATCCAATGCAATCAACCTGCCCAATATAATGATGTCCTTCTTCAACGGCCCAAATGAGCGTTCGATCGGGGTGTTCTACAACAACGATTGGGTCGCTTATGGTCAACCTGGCCTGAAGACTACGCTCTGGTACATCAAGGGCATGGGCATTGATGGCAGTGATTACGACGCAGGACCGAACGGCATTTACAACTCGGTTCTCAAGCAGCGGGGTGAAAGCCACTATGAAGTGGGCGTCAGTGCCAGCTACGCAGTGCAATCGGGCGCCTTGAAGAACATCAGCCTGATCACCAGTTATTCCTCGCACCGTGCCAGTGAATATCAACTGGAAGGTAATATTGATGAGCTTAGGCTTATCGTCAACGTACCGATCAAGGTGTTCTAAGCGAACACGCGGTTGTCGGCCCTATGAAACGGTGAAATAACCGCAAGTGCACAACTGGTCTCTTGCGGCGCCCTCCTGGAGGTTTATTCGACGTGTTCGAACTCAGCCTTTTCGCCTTTGTCGGGAACGGACAGAGGGGTGCCCTCGACACCCGAATAGGTCACTATTACGACTACCGCCTGATTGCCGGTTACGCCGCGATGGCTCGCGCCCACCGACTCAGCGAATGCTTGCCCGGCGTTCACCTTATGCTGTGTCCCCGATTGCCTGTCTTCGATCGTTAATTGCCCTGACACCGACGTGCTCGAGGGGATTTATAAGTAGCTGTTGTGATTCAAGTCGAAGTTACACAGGTTATTCGGTAGTGTGGTTCCCATGGGGGCAACGGCACTGCAAGCCCTCGCGAGCCAGTGAATCAAGCGTGGGCGTGTTGATTTCACCGCCAAAACTGCCAGGGTCGGAGTAACCCAGGTCGTCCGCGACGATCAACAGGATGTTCGGTGGCGTCGACTCGGCAGTGGCGGCCACCGCCAGGCTGCTCCCCAGCGACAGCGCACCAATCAACAGGGTCAAAGGCATTCGTGGGAAAGGCATGTTTTCTCTCTTGTTATGTTCGATGGAGAATCATCGGGTATCCGCTGGCGTTTATTCCTCGAAGATCGCCACCGCGCGCACGAATCCGGCCGACGCGTGTTTGATTTTGTAGGGGAAACACGACACCACGAAGCCATTGGCCGGCAAGGCTTCAAGATTGGCCAGTTTTTCCATCTGCCCGTAGCCGATATCACGCCCGGCCTTGTGCCCTTCCCAGATGATCGACGCGTCGCCGTTGGCGGCGAAGCGCTCGCGGGTGTACTTGAACGGCGCGTCCCAACTCCAGGCGTCGGTGCCGACGACCCGGACACCGCGCTCCAGCAAATACATTGTGGCTTCTCGCCCTATCCCCACACCGGCATCGAGATAGCCTGGCTGACCGAACAATGCGCCAGCACGGGTATTGATCAATACGATATCCAGTGGCTGTAACACATAATCGATACGCGCCAGCTCCGCTTCGATCTCTTGCGCGGTCACCACATGGCCGTCGGGCATGTGCCGAAAATCCAGTTTGACGCCCGGTTGCAAGCACCAATCGAGCGGCAATTCGTCAATGCCGAATGCCGGTTGGCCGCCATCGGTGGTCGATGCGTAATGCCACGGCGCGTCCATGTGTGTGCCGCTGTGGGTGGTGATTTGCAGACGCTCGGCAGCCCATGACTCGTTGCCCGGCATCTGCTCCAGTTGCAGCCCGGGAAACATTGCGGCCATTTCTGGCCAGCCCTGCTGGTGATCCATGTAGTCAATCTTCGGCAGCAACGGTGGCGGATCGGTGTAAGGGTTATTGTCGAGGGTGACCGAGATGTCGACCAGGCGACGCTTAGGCTTGGCTGGCTGCATGAATGGAGTCTCCAGTAATCGATAAATGCCGAGGGGCGGCGGGGTTCAGTGAATTGCGTATCAACGCGGCGGCGTTGCCGTCATGACTGAAACCGGCGGCACGCGCCTGTGGGGTTTTCAGCGGTGGCAGACGCCCGAACAGCGCTTCCAACTGACTGTCGGGTACGTAAGTGATCAGGCTGCGGCGTTCCTGCCCGTAACTCGCCGCCAAGGCATCGACCACTTGGGCAATCGACAGATGCAGCACCGGCAATTGCCACACACGTTTTGATTCGAGTTCGTTGTGATCCAGCTCAGCGGCGTGCATCAGGTTGTTCACGCAACAACGCGCCGACATCCACCAGGCCGTAGCCTCGATGGAAACCGGGCAACGATAGGACTCGCCCTCGGCAAAGGCGCGCAGCACGTCACTCATGAAAGCCGAGCGCAAACCGTTAGGTTCACGCGGACGGGCAACGATGCCGGGCAGGCGCAACGCGCGACCGTCCACTTCCCCACGTCGGGCAAGGTCGACAATGACACTCTCGACCATGGCCTTGTGCGTGCCGTAGGATAGCTCCGGATGCAGTGGTGCCTCCTCGTTCATGCGCAAAGGCAATCCGCCGCCGTAGACCGCCACACTGCTGGCGTACACCACCACCGGTGGCTGGGTTTTGTTGCGCAACTGATCCAGCAATTCGAGGCTCGCCAACAGGTTGACTCGGTACCCCTGCGCGTAATGCTCTTCGGCCGCACCACCGGCGATGCTCGCCAAGTGAAAAACCACATCAATGCCATCGGCCAGCACCCGTCGCATTAACGCGGCGTCGGTAATGTTGCCGCGATGCCGGCGCAAACGCGGATCATCCGGCAGGCCTTGCAACTCAGTGTCCAGCACTAGCAACGAAGCAATGATCCGGCCACGCAATTGGCCCCTTGCCAGCAGGCAGCGCACGAGCTCGCGGCCGACAAAGCCGTTGGCTCCGGTAATCAACACACGCATGTGCCTCTCCTCAGCCTTGGGCCTTGACGACGTATTGTTCAATCGCGCCGAACACCGACTGACCGTCAGCCCCCAGAACGTCCATGTGCACGCGATCACCGAAGCGCATGAAAGCGGTTCGCGGGGCGCCGTACTCGATCATTTCAATGGCGCGCCGTTCGGCAATGCAGGCAGAACCTGCGCTGCGCTCGGCGTTGGAGACCGTACCGGAGCCGATCAATGTGCCGGCACCCAATCGACGGGTCAGCGCGGCATGGGCGATCAACTGGCCAAAGCCGAAGGTCATCTGCCCACCGTGCGGATGACCGAACCACTCGCCATTCCAGCTCACCTGCAACGGCAGATGCACACGCCCGTCGCGCCAGGCATCGCCCAGCTCATCCGGGGTGATTGCCAGGGGGGCGAAACTCGATGACGGTTTAGCCTGCAGAAAACCGAAGCCGGTTTTCATTTCCCGGGGGGCCAGCGCGCGCAGGCTGACGTCGTTGATCTGCAGGATCAGCTTGATGTGCCCAATGGCTTGTTCTGCGCTACAACCCAGCGGCACATCGTCCACCAGCACGACGAACTCGCCCTCGAAGTCGATGCCCTGACTTTCGCTGGGCAGCGCAATGTTGTCGTGCGCGCCGAGGAAATCATCACCAGCGCCCTGATACATCAGTGGTGTGTGTTCAACGCCTTCAATGGGGTCAAGGTTGAAAGCCTTTTGCATCAGCGCGCCATGGCTGAGGAATGCCGAGCCGTCGCACCATTGGTAGGCGCGTGGTAACGGTGCCATGGCCTGAGTCGGGTCAAACGCAAACGCGTCATGTGCATCGCCCGCGTTCAACCGGGTGGCCAGCGCCTGCAAGCGCGGTTCGACGCTGGACCAGTTTTCGATGGCTTGTTGCAGGGTGTACGCCACAGAACCGGCATCCAGCGCCCACTGCAAATCCCGCGAGACGATGACCAGTTGTCCATCGCGATGACCGTTTTTCAGCGTGGCGAGTTTCATGACGATGCTCCTTGCGCAGGGTTCAGTTCAGCGGCAAAGCGTCCATCGAGCAGGATGAACACCATGCGTGCCATGGTTTGGGTGCGGTTGCTCCAAGCGTGGTTGGTGCCCCGTTGCACCACTACGTCTCCGCGCTTGAGGTGCACTTCTTCTTCGTCCAGCACCAGCCAGATCTCACCTTCGGTAACGATTCCGTAGTCGAGGGTTTCGGTGCGGTGCATCAGTTTGTGTTTGCTTGCGCCCTGCCCCGTACCGGCATGCGACTCGCCGATTTCGGCAAATACCGCAGCGGCGTTTTCATCGCTGACGTGGTTCTGGACACTGTCCGGTGGGATGTCGACCACGCGAATCACGCTGCCTTGCGGCCCGGGACTCAGTCGCAGCGGTTGGGCGCTCGGATCACTCGCATTGTCGAGGGGTGCGGGGCTGGTGCCGGTGTTCCACAATTCGTAAAACGTCGTGCCGGGCACGGCCATAAGCGGGAACACATTGGGGGTCGGCCCGCTGCTGGCGACGACGGCCTGGCCTTGAGCGTTGTGGCCGGTGACCACTCTTTTGAACTCGGGAAGCCTATGCATTTAAAGTTCTCGTTCAGTTGTCATCGGCGCATGGGGCAACAATCCGCCGAGCTTGGGGACGGCGAGGCAAAACAGCGCCACCAGTAATTGCAGGCCCCCCACCAGCGCCAAGGCGTGCGGCAGCGCCGAGCTGACACCATGCGTGATGCCAAGCACGACCAAGGGACTGATGAATTCGCCGGCAAAAATCGCTGCGGTGAAACACCCCGCCGCGCGCCCGCGTTGATGAAAGTCGACTTGCGCCATGATCCAGGTGATCAGCGTCGGCAACATCAGGCCGATACCCAAGCCGTTGATCGTCACCGCGACCACCACTTGCAGGTGACTGCCCGCATTGGCCATCAACAAGCCGCCGACGCCCGCCAATGCATAGGCGATCAACAACATGTGCTGCGCACGCATGCCGCTGAACAGGCGAAAGCTCAGCGCCCCGGCCAGCACGCCCAATTGGTTGGCCCCCATGGTCATGCCGATTTCCTGCGGTGCATCCACATGCAGCAGATTGAGCAGATACCCGGCCTGTACCGGCACGATGAACAGGCTCAGGCCGGCCAACAGTGCCAAGGCATACATCGGTGTCAGCGCACGCCATGGGAATTTGTCGGCAAGCGCGCGACGCAGGGGTTGCTCGGTCTGAATGTGCGATTGCGGCTCCCAGAGTTTCCATGCCATCAGCGGCAGGAAGATCAGGCCGACCGCGTATAGCGCGAACGGCGTGCGCCAGTCGTCCTGCCCGAGAAAACCACCCAGCGCGATAAACACCGCCGCGGACAGTGACGTGGCGACCATCTGCAAAGCAAACAAGCGCTCGCGTCGGGCGCCGCTGTAGTAATCACCCATCAACGTGGTGCAGCAGGTCATGATGCCCGCCTCGGCCAAGCCGATACCGGCGCGACTGAGAACGATGGCCGACAAGGATTCGAGCCACAGCGGCAGCACACCGCAGAGCACGTAAAGGCCCATGCTGGCGAGCAACAACGGCTTGCGCCCGAGACGGTCGGCAATCAATCCGGCAAATGGCGCCAACAGGGCAATCACCAGGGCCGGCAATGTCAGCACGATGGGCACCAGCACAGCGCTGTTCTGAACGTCGGCAAAGTGCGCTTGCATGCGCGGTAGCACCGGCGCCAGCAGCACGGCGCCAAGTACCGGCAGGCAACTGCCCAGCAGGAGCAATAGCGATTGCGCCAACCCGGCTTGTCTGCCGGCGTTCACGGCTGAGGTTTCAACGCGCATGGCAACGCTCCTGGGTGTGCAGATGATCGGGATTGGCCGCAACCGCAGTGGCTGCTTTCACCATGTTGAGCACACCGGCAGGCACAACCGCATCGGCTGTCGGGCGACGTACAGGCAGGAGGAAATGCGCCAGCGCCGGCAGCAATACGAGCGCACCGACCATGTTCCAGACGAACATGAACGCCAGCAGTACGCCCATGTCGGCCTGGAATTTGATCGGGGAGAAAATCCACGTCGCCACACCAATCGCCAGGGTGATGCCGGTCAGCATCACCACTTTGCCGGTGGATACCAACGCCAGGTAATAGGCTTCGGACAAGCTCGCGCCGCGACGAAGATGGCCGAGCAAGATACTCATCACGTACAAGGCATAGTCGACGCCGATGCCCACACCGAGGGCGATCACCGGCAGCGTGGCGACCTTCACGCCAATGTTCAGCCAGACCATCAGCACTTCGCAGAGAATCGAAGTGACCATCAGCGGAATCACCGCGCAGAGCGTGGCACGCCAGGAACGGAAGGTGATCAGACACAACACAATCACCGCGCCATACACCCAGAACAGCATCTCGCGGTTAGCCTGTTTGACCACGATATTGGTCGCTGCCTCGATACCGGCATTCCCTGCCGCCAGCAAGAATTGCACCTCATCGGTGTCATTGGCGGCGGCGAACTTTTCCACGTGTTCGACCAGGCGCGTCAGGGTTTCAGCCTTGTGGTCGGTGAGGTAGGCATACAGCGTCAACAGACTGCAATCTTCGTTGTACAAGCCACGCGGTGCGCTGGCGGTGATCATGTTGAGCATCGCCTGATTGTTCTGCAGCTCGTACCACTTGGGGCTGCCTTCACTGAGCCCTACCAGCATGCGGCGATTGAGCAAAGCCAGCGAGTTGGTCGAGTCCACACCCGGCAACGCACGCAGTTGCCAGTCCAGCGCATCGACTTTGGCGAGGATGTCGTAACGCGCACATCTGCCGGCCGGGGTTTTTACCATGACCGCAAACAGGTCGCTGCTGGCGCCGTAATGTCGGGTAAGAAAGGCATCGTCCTGGTTGTAGCGCGAGTCTGCGCGCAGCTCTGGGGCGCCGGCATCGAGGTCTCCGATCTTAAGTTGCAGGCTGACCACAAAACCGGCCACCGCCAAGGCAAGGCTGATGGCGATACACAAACTGGCCCAACGGCGCTGGGTGAACAGGTCAAGAAAGCGCCAAAAGGCGTGTCGGCGCAGTCCGGCCTGCTCGGTTTGTTCGCTCTTTAGGCTTAGCTGCGCGGCACGCGGTGTTACCCCGACGTACGACAGCAGTACCGGCAGCAGAATCAGGTTGGTGAAGATCAGCACTGCCACCCCGATACTGGCGATAACCGCAAGATCCTGAATGACCTGGATCTTGATCAACATCAGTACGGCAAACCCCACCGCATCGCAGAGCAGCGCCGTCAGCCCGGCCAGGAACAGGCGGCGGAAGGTGAATCGCGCGGCCACCACGCGATGCATGCCGCGACCGATGTCCTGCATGATGCCGTTCATCTTCTGCGCGCCGTGACTCATGCCGATGGCAAACACCAGAAACGGCACCAGCACCGAATACGGATCCAACTGATAGTTGAGCAACGGCAGCAAGCCAAGCTGCCAGACCACCGCCACCAAGGAGCAGAACACCACCAGTAAAGTGCTGCGCAGGCAGCGGGTGTACCAGAGCAGCACGGCGGTGGTGATCAGGATGGCTACAGCGAAGAACAGCAGAATCTGTTTCAGTCCGGCGATCAGATCACCGACTTTCTTGGCGAAACCGGTGATGTGAATCTCGATGCCGTCTTTTTGGTAGGTGCTGTGCAGACTCTCCAGTTGCTCGGACAGCGTCGAATAGTTGAGTGCCTGCCCGTCGTTGGTGTTGGCCAGCAACGGTACATAAATGATGCTCGACGTCTGGTCGAACGCCACCAACTGACCCAGTTCATTAGAGCGTTGCACATTGCGCCGCAACGCTTCGAGATTGGCTTGGGTGCCGATGTAGTCATCGGGAATGACCGGGCCGCCGTCCAGGCCATCTTCGGTCACCGCCACCCAGCGTGTGGCCGGTGTCCACAGTGATTTCATGTAAGCGCGGTCGACGCCCGGCAGCAGATAAAGCTTGTCGCTCAGGGCCTGCAAGGTTTTCAGATACTCGGCGTCGTAGATATCGCCGTTGCGGTTCGCCACCACAATGCGCAAGGCATTGCCCAAACCACTGAGCTGCTTCTGATGCTCAAGATAATTGGCGATGTAGGGCTGACCGGTCGGGATCATCTTTTCGAAACTGGCGTTCAACTCGATGCGCGTGGCCTGATAACCGAGCACAAGGGTCGTCAGCACGCACACCAGCAGCACCCACAGGCGATGGTTGAAGAGGGTGCGCTCGACCACCGAACCCGATCGCGGATCGAAATTCGCCAGGCTCGTCGTGGCATTGTCAAATAGCTGCATAACCTCACTCCGAAGCGATAGCGGTTGGCGGCGATACGCGCGTCAATCCGGTGAAACCCGCCAACACCAGGCTGCCGTCCGCGGCCTGAACGACGCTGGCCACCGGCATGCCGAGTGGCTTGCCATAGGGCTTGAGCGTTGTGCCCGGTTGGTCGCCGGTACGAAACAGCGCGCCACCCTGATTGACCAGCAGCAGTTGCCCGTCAGCGGTGCGGATGGCATCGCTGAAGGAAATCGGCATTGGCACCGGCGCTGCCTGAAAACTCTCCCCAAGGTCGTGGGAGACAAACGCATTGCCCTTCAACCCGGCGACCAGCAACGTGCCGTCGTCAGTTGCTTGCAGGGCGAAAAAACTGCCCGCATACGGGCTTTGCAACGCAGTGAACGACTGGCCGGCATCGTCGGAGCGCGCCAGGTACCCCTGCTCGCCAGCGATAAACCAGTGCTCGCCCTGCCGCGCGATGGCATAGAGGTGCGAGCCCGCAGGGTTTTCGATCTGGCCCATGATTGACTGCCAGGTAAGGCCACCGTCGTCGGTCTTGAATGCCAGACCGTAGGCACCGACCACGAGACCATGACGCGTGTCGACAAACTTCAGAGCAAGCAGTGGTTTGTCCGGCCCGTCATTGACTAGACGTTCAGCGGTCAGTACATGCGCATCAGCGGTGTCCTGATCCGCCGCGCCCGGCAGTTGTTGTCGCGTGCGGTCCAGCTCAAGTTGCGCCGCACGCTTGCCGTCCAGTTGCACTGTCCAATGTTCGCCACCATCACGGGACATCAACACGACCCCGGCATGGCCGACGGCCCAGCCCGTCTCGGCATCGGCGAACTGCACCGCCGTGAGACTGACCGACACCGGCACCTGAGCTTGCCGCCATTGAATGCCGTTGTCGTCGGAAAGCAGGACGATGCCCCGCTCGCCCACCGCGACCAATCGCGTCCCCGCACGGGCCAGATCCAGTAGCACCGCGCGTTGCGCTTGCGGCGCCTGCATCGCCGGAGTGTTCAGCGCGTCGCTTACCGCAGTGGCATGCGCCAGGCCCAACGGCAACGCCAGAGCTACCACCACTCGCCATATCAGTTGGCCAACCACCTGACAGATTCTGTTCATATCGACCTCGAAAACCCCTGTGAAACCGGATCACGGCCTACACGCCGTGATCCCGTTCTCGACTCAACGAACCCCGGCACCCGCCATCGCTGCCGGCGAGAACTCCGAAGTTTTGTAGCGATCAACCAGGCCGTATTGCTCAGGCAGACCGGTGTAGACGTTCTGGATGAACCAGGCGCCGGAGGTCAGGTCGTAGAAGCCCGAAGACAGTTGCGCCTGGGCAGGCAGATCCGGCAGCACCGCTGGCAGCGACCACAGGGTTTTGGCCAGTTGTCCGTTGGCGTCCCAGCGATCGCCGAGCATGGCTTGCCAGGTGTCTTCGTCGAGGTAGTAGCGGCCCTTCGGTAATTGGTGACGTTTGCCCGGTGCCAGTTGGGCGTCCACCACCCACACCCGGTGCAACTCCCAACGTACGTAGTCCGGGTTCATGTGATGGGCTAGAAACAGATCTTCAGGCTTGCCGGCGGTCTGCACTTTGTTGGTGTTGTACGGGATGTACATTTCCTGCTTGCCCACCAGTTTCCAGTCGAAACGATCCATGCGGCCCTGGAACACGCTCAGTTCATCGAACGACATCACCCCGGCGGTGGCCGGCGTCGGTGTATCGCAGCAGGCATTCGGCAACTTGCGCACGCGGCGTTGTCCGGTCAGGTAGACGTGCGCCTGGGACTGATCACCGTTGATATTGGTACGACCCATGATTTGCTCGCCGGCACGCAGCGGTGGGCCGACATTGAGCAGACGGAACAGCCAGTAATCCCCGGCAAAAGATTCCGGCGACCCGTCCTGGTAGTAATACGGCATTTCCTGAATGGCCTTGCCGTCGGTGGTCATCACTTGTTTGCCATCGGCGGTCATCAGGTAATGACGAAAATGCATCGACACCGAAGTGCCGCGCCAATTGAGCAGATGGTTCCACATGGCTTCGGCGCCGTTTTTCGGGATCGGGAACGGAATGCCGCCGTAGGCGCCTTCCGGCACCGGGCCGGCGCTGCTATCGACCAGTTTGGCGCGGGTCGCGTTTTTCAGGGTGTTGTCATAGACCCACTGCGGCGCGGCCGCGCTGCGTCGTGTCGGGTAGACGTCGACGCGATAGGTGTCGGGGAAACGCTTGAACATTTCCTTGGTGCCGTCAGTGAGCTTGCCGGCGTACTGCGCCAGGTTTTTCGAGGTGATGCTGAACAGCGGTTTGTCCGCTGCGAACGGATCGCTGCGTTTGCCGCCCTCCTTGAAGGCCGTATCGACCTTGGTGTAACCACCGTCCCAGGCAGGAATCGAGCCATCGGCATTGCCCGCGCGCTCAGCCCCAAAAGGTGTCAGTGACTTGTTCAGTTTCACCGCTTCGTCAGCCGTGGCCGCCGTTGCGCCCTGGCTCAACACCACCAGGTTGCCGAGCAGCGCGAAGCACAAGGCTTTGAGTGTGAACGCGGCATTTTTCTTGTTATGGGTCATGCGCAAGTCCTCTTAAAACGTGGTCTTGACAGAGAAGGCCAGGTAATCCCGGTCTTTCAGCGATTGCTGGAAGTTGAATTGGCTGGCTGCGTTGAGATTGGTGTTCTCGGGGCCGTAGTAATGCGTGTACGTCAGGCCTGCCGTAACGCGATCCAGGTAAGTCGCGGTGATACCGATGTTCATGTCGCCGCCGTTATCCGGGCCGAACGAGCTGACAACCGCCGACTTGCCGAGCGGGAAATAACTGAGGCCGACGGGGATACTGATATCGACACCGGAGAAAAACTGGCGATAGGTCGGGGTATAAACCACCTTGAAGCCGAGTCCGTCATCGGTGGCGCCGGGGTCAAGGGCGGCACGGTTTTTCGTGACATTGAGCAGGCGGTTCCAGGCGATCTCACCGACGAATCCCGACTCCTTGGCAATGAAGTTCGGCCCGAACGAAGCGATCACGTTGAGGTTGATGTGCGCTGTGCGCCCGACGGCATAGAGCGCGTCATCGTCGTTGTCGGCCACGACCCCCGGGAGCACGGTGACGCCATTGGAGACCAGCGGCATGTTCCAGCGCATCGAGGCTTCACCGGCAAAGCTGTAGGCATCAACCGTGGTGGAGAAACTGGCGCCCAGCGCGCGGATCTCCTCCGGGTAAACCCAGTAGTAGTCGCCAATCTGGCCCGTGCTGAAATTCGGTGCACCGGCGGAAGGCTTGAGGTAAAGCTTGGGTGTCTTGTCGTGGTACTGGATCGCGTATAAGCCGTACTCCACGGTCTCGGCGTTGTATTTCAGTTGCAGGCCGCCCTGCCCCGAATCTTTGGCGTCTTTATCTTTGCCATGGAAAAACGCCGCCGGACTGCTGGTGTTGCCCCCGAGGAACGCCGGGAAAGGCGCGCCGACGATCAGGCGTTCATTGCCTTCACCGATGGTGTCACTGGTGGAGAAGTAACTGCCCGCGCCCGGCAGGCGCGTTTCTTCCCATTTCAGTTGGTAGAACGCACCGAGCGAGACATCGTCGGTCACTTGAAACGTGCCCGAGAGCTGATTGACCGGGCGAGTGATTTCCTTGAATTGGGTGTTGGGCACGGACTGCGCCTTGACCACATCGACCGGCGCCATGCCACCGGCAATGCCGTTGGCGCCGAAAAACAGGCTTTCGCCCCAGATCAACCCATGTCGCCCGGCACGCAAGGAGGTGGAGCGTTCGGCGACCTCGCCGTTCCAGTAGACAAATGCGTCGAGCAGCTCACCATCGCCGCCGTGCAAGTGTCGGGTGTCGTCGGTGAACTCGTCGTAGCCGACCGAACGCGCGTTAGCGCGGCTCGGATCATTATTGTCGTTGTCGTTCTGGTATTCGGTGTCGTACCACGTCGCGCCACTGAACCTTGCGCCGACGTTTTTGAAGGACATGTCCAGTTCGGAGAGGATGTCCATGCGGTTGGAGATCAGCCCTTTCTGAAAGGCGCGATCACCGTCGTCCTGGTTCAGCGCGACCTGGCCACGGGTCAGTTTGTGGCTAGGATTCTCAGTCCGCCACGCGGCGCTGTATTTCACCGTGTTGTCCCAGCGCAGGTTGAAATCGGGATTACCGGTCTCGACCTGAAAAGCCTGAGCGGTCTGACTGCACAGCACCAATGCTGCCGCCAGACTCAGACCGCAGGGTGCAGAAAGACGAACCGGGCGGCGCGCGAGCGTCGCAGTCGTTGAGCTAACCATCGCGTTAACCTCTTGTTTTTATAGTGGTAACTGCTGTGGGAGTGCTGTGGTGTGGTGTCAGATTGGCTCGGCCGTGCGCGCAAGCATCTGCTTGACCAGACCGATACGGTCGAAGTAACGGTCGTGCTGCATTTCCTTTTCGCCGGCCAGCACAGAGCTTTCGCTGATGAACTTGCACCGCGCAAATCGCCGTTCCATGAAGCGTTCGAGTTGCTGCTGAACGCTGCCGTCAGCCGTGAGTTCTTCACTGAGCACGACGGCATCTTCAATCGCCATGCCGGCGCCCTGACCGAGGTGCGGCGTGGTGGCATGGGCGGCATCGCCGATCAACAGGACGCGACCGCGATTCCAAGGCTCGTCGACGAAAATCACTTCCATCGGCTTGTAGACGACCTGGCTGCTGTCAGTGATTTGCTCGCGCAGTTCGCCGATCAACCCCGTAAAACCCTGCAAGCGCTGGCGCATCTGCTCGGCCAGGGTGGCGGGATCCATCCACGGATTGGTGGGTTCATGGGAGGTCAGGAACATGTACATCATGTCCCCGGCCAACGGCACCAGCCCGGCATTGCCTGCGGCGCTCTGATAGTTGGCGAGGTGATCGATCTGCGGAGCTCGTGGGAAGTTGTAGCGCCACACTGATTGGCCGGTGAAGCGTGGCTGGTAAGTGTCGCCAAATAACAGCTCGCGCACTTTGGAGAACAATCCATCGGCGCCCACCACTAAATCATAGGTGCCGTTGCTGCCGTCGGTGAACACCACCTCCACGCTGTCACCCAAGTCATTCAGCGATTCCACGCTGAGGCCGAGGCGAACATTGGCGCCAAGCTCCAGAGCCGTGGCGCTGAGTACGTTGTGCAGGGCCAGCCGTGAGATGCCGACGTTCGCGGGATATTCAGGGCCTGCCAGGCGCTGACCGGGGATGCGCGCCAGTAGCTGGCCGCCCGGGCCATAAATGGCGACGTCTTCAAAGGCGTATGCCGCATCGAGATAACCGTCGAGCACGCCGAGCTTGGCCATTTCGCGCACCACATTGCTCTGCTGGATAATGCCGACGCCGTACACGGTCCACTGCGACTTGAGTTCGATCAAATCAACTGCAATGCCTTTGCGGCGCAACGCGATGGCTGCACACAAGCCACCAATACCACCGCCCACGATCAGAACTTTGTTCACTGCACTCATGGCAATCTCGCTTCTTATTCTTGTGATTCGATGCAGCGCGGGGCGCTGCGTCGTTGGGTTCAGCTTCCGGGCAAACCAGGGATTTGACTAATCGCGAGTAGGGATGCGATGTATCGCCAGGCGCGATACCTCGTTTCGTGGTTGCACCTCTCCCGCGACGGGCATTTTCAGCACCACACGCCCCTCCTCCAGAAACCATTCGAGCGCCTCCAGCCTCTGACCCAGACACGGGCCGTAGACGCATTCGCCGGTGTCAGGAAGAAACTGCGCACCGTGGGCATAACAGACGATCAACTGGCCATCGGCGGACAGAAACCGGTCTTTGCGGTACTCCAGGCGTACATCCAGATGCGGGCAACTGTTGCGATAAACCCGCACCTGACCTTGGTGCCTCAACGCAAAAACACTGTCTTTTCCGCGTTGCAACGGATCGAATCCACGCGCCTGCCCTTCCACCAGTTCTTCCAGCCGGCACAGGTAAAACCCGTCTTCAGCCATGATTCAGCCGAGCTTCGGTGGCGGACCGCCCGGCGCCCATTTTTCTTTCGAATTGAACAGGAACAGCTGCGAGTTATCCGCCGACAGCGGCGCGCGACGTGCCTCCCAGGCGTCGTCGTGCTTGTCCATGTCGGCGTCATATTCGATATGGCAACCCAGCGGGCTGTTGAAGTACCAGAACCAGTTGGAGCCAAAGAGATGGCGGCCGGGCCCCCAGAAACTGGTCCAGCCTTTTTGCTCGAAACGCGTGCCCGCCAACAACACTTCGGTGCCGCTGCCCATGTGGAATGTGAAGTGCTCGCAGCCTTTCATGTGCGGTGGCGTCTGGATCATGAACAGGCAGTGATGGTCATCAGAACCCGCCGGGCGCATGAATGGCCCGGCGCCGATGAAGGTGTCAGTGGTTCTGAAACCCAGGCGTTCGGCGTAAAACGCCTCGGCTTTCGCCGCATCCGGAACGAAATACACCACGTGTGACAAGGTGCGCGGCAGCGCGCTCATATCCAGGCTGATACCGGGTTGATTGAGCGGACGTTGCGGGGAATTGCCGGCCGCGTTGGTCAAGTCATCCGGGGCGCTGTACGGCTTGCGCACGGTGACCTGGAAAGCAATCGCAAAGCCCATGTCGTCGACGCTATGCAACACGCCATGAGCATCGCGGGTCACTGGCCGATCACGCGCCAGTTCGTCTTCGATCGCATCAAGATCCGCCGTGCCTGCTACGCCGTAGACGGTTTCGCGAATCGACGGCGCCGGGCCGATGGCGGCCGGCAGGTTCGCGTCGTCTGCACGCCGGATGATCACGGCGGTACCGTCCAGCGCTTCAAAACGTCCACCATTACTGTCGACGCCAATCGGCGCGAGGCCATAGTCACGCAGGCAATCGGTACAGGCTTGAATGTCATCGACGCCAAAGATCAGGGCATCAAGGCCAATGATGTTCATGGCTACCACTCCATTGAAATTATGATTGTGGAGACTGCTGCCAAAGGCTGTTCAGGCGATCAGCCATGCTTGGAATCCGGTGGTGGTGTCGGCAAGGCCCGACTGCGGCGAAGATTGACGCGGGAACTGGCAACTGACTAATCGTGTGTCGGGATGCGACCTATCGCCGATCGCGATACCTACGGCGGCGCGCAACGAATGACACAGCGAAAAACGGGAGGGTTGACGCAGCGATGTATTCGTCCGAATGTATCGCGAAAATAAATATAAAAAATGGACGTGGCCTATGCGTTTCAATCACCTGGATCTCAATCTGCTGGTGGCGCTCGATGTGTTGCTCCAAGAGCAGAACATCACCCGTGCCGCCGAACGTCTGCATATGACTCAATCGGCTACAAGCGGGGTACTTGGCCGACTGCGTACCTATTTCGAAGACGAATTGCTCGTCCAGGTAGGCCGCAAGATGCAACCCACACCTTATGCGGTGGAGCTCAGCGAACCGGTACGCGAAGTACTGCTGACGATTCAATCCTCGATTACCGCCAAGCCGGTGTTTTCACCTGCGGTCAGCAAGCGGCATTTTCGCCTGGTGACCTCGGATTATCTAATCAGTGTGCTGTTCGCTCAGGTGATCCAGAAAATCCATCAGGAAGCCCCGAACATCACTTTCGAGATGCTCGGCCCCAGCGACAATTCTGGCGAATTGCTGGTTCGCGGCGAGGTCGACCTGATGATCGTGCCCGAGCGCTACATCCTCGAAGGCCACCCATCCCAGCTGCTGTTTGAAGAAGATCACGTGTGTGTGGTGTGGCAAGGCAACACGCAGGTCGGCGACAGCCTGACCCTTGAGCAGTACATGGAAATGGGCCACGTGTCGGTCGGCTTCGGGCGCACCCGGCACATGAGTATCGAGGAATGGTTCATGAACCAGTACGGCTTCAATCGACGGCTGGAGGTCATCACCAATGACTTCAACACCCTCCCCCAGCTGATCGTCGGCACCCAACGCATCGCCACCATGCACCAACGCCTGGCGCGCCTGTACGCCGAATATCTACCGCTGCGCATCCTACCGCCGCCGGTCAAGATCCCGGTCATGCGTGAATTCATGCTCTGGCACCGCAGCGTCGACGGTGATGCGATGCACCGCTGGCTGCGCGAGCGTATCAGCGAATTCATCACGGATCTGGAACCGGCTGCTATCGCCGCTCGTGATACCTCCCATCCCGAGTCACGATTGGCCAAATAGTCCGGCCGTCCTTAACGTGCCTTGCAATCGTCAAGGCAACCACAAGGACAACAATAATGTTCCGCTACTTCCCGACTAACTACGTTTGGAATCTCTCTGTCGATCTGGCCATTGAAATGGGCGCCCGCATGGGGGAAATCGAAGAGATGTGCGCCCCGCTGCAGGACGCCGCCAAACAGCCTGATGCCGCGGGTACCCAAGCATTTCGCGAAACCTGGGCAAAAATGGCCGACAAACTTTGCGGCCTGGCCGAAGAAGATGAAGGCAACGGCAGGCTGCTTTCCGCCGGCGAAAAATACAGTCGCGCGGCCACCTACTACCTGACGTGCGAACGCTTGCAAGCCCATGGCGCTGCGGGTCGTACCGAGCTGTATCAACGTTTTTTGCAAACCTTCAAACGCGGTATCGAGCTGTCGCGGGAAAACTGTGAGCGGGTGGAAATCGCTTATGAGGGCAAACACATTTCCGGCCTGCTGGTACGCGCCGAAGGTGTGAGCGGCCCCGCGCCACTGCTGGTTCAGGTCAACGGACTGGACTCGACAAAAGAGATGAAGTACCGCGTCGGCCTGCCCGCTTGGTTGGCAAAGCGCGGCGTGTCATCGCTGATCATCGACCAGCCAGGAACAGGCGAAGCGCTGCGCCTGCATAACCTGATCGCCCGTTATGACAGCGAGCATTGGGCCAGTCGCGTGGTCGACTGGCTGGAAACCCGTGGCGACGTGGACCCCAAGCGCATTGGCCTCGAAGGCGTCTCCCTCGGCGGTTATTACTGCCCGCGCGCAGTGGCATTCGAGCCGCGTTTTGCCTGCGGCGTGGTCTGGGGTGCGAACCACGACTGGCGCGATGTGCAAAAACGTCGCCTGGAAAAAGAAGGCAGCTTTCCGGTACCGCATTACTGGTCTCACGTCTGCTGGGTGTGGGGTGCGAAAGACATCGAGGACTTCATGGCTATCGCGGAAAACGTGCATCTGGACGACGTACTGGATCGCATCAAGGTGCCGTTCCTGGTCACCCACGGCGAGAAGGATTCGCAGATCCCGCTGAAGTGGGCGCACCGCACCTACGAACAACTGGTCAATAGCCCGAAACGCGAACTGAAAATCTTCACTGACCGTGAGGGCGGCGTGCAGCATTCCAGCTTCGACAACAGCATCAATGCCGGTCATTACATCGCCGACTGGATCGCCGAAACCCTGGGTGGCCGCACCGCTTGATCCGCTAGTAAACAGCTAACAAAAAAACGCCGGACAATCTTTCGATTCTCCGGCGTTTTGCATTAACGGTTTCAGCCAGGCGCACTATTGATGTCATCAATACGCAGGCATCGATGCAATCTGCTGGTAGCACCCTCGCCTGCTCTCTAGCCTCGCTTTGCATAACAATCACAAAGTGAAGACGCCATGACTGCCCTGCATCTGAAATGCCAGACCCTGTTCGATGGCACCGGACTTGAAACACGCCAACAACAAACCTTGATCGTCGAAAACGGCCTGCTCACTTACGTCGGCTCCACCTCGCTGGCACCCTCTCCCAAGCCAGGCGATACACAGCTGGATGCCGGTGATAATTTCGTGATGCCGGGACTGGTGGATGTACATACCCACCTGGCATTCGGCAACGCTCAAAGCGAAGAAGACATTGATCTGTGGACCAGCGACGAGTTTCGCGCACTGCGCGGGATGTTTTTCGCGCAGCACGTACTGGCTGCCGGTGTCACCAGCATGGTCTGCCCCGGCGACAGCGGCCAGCTCAGCATCGCCGTGCGTAATGCCGTCACCGCAGGCTTGTTCGAAGGCCCGCGCATCGCGGCCAGCAGCCGCGTCATCACCAATCGGCAGAGCCTGAACGACTGGTTCCCGAGCCGGGTGGGCGCCCCGGAATACTTCACAGCTCAACTGGTCACCAGCCGCAGTGACGCCCTCGCGGAAATCCGCAAGCAGGCGAAGGATGGTGTCGACCTGATCAAGATCGCCATGGATGGCACTCACCGCCGCCCGAATGGCGAAATCATCGCTGCCTTCACCGCCGACGAAACCTTCGAAATGGTCGAGGAAGCGCATCGCCTGGGCTGCAAGGTAGCGACTCATGCCTACGGTCGCGAAGCGGTGATGTACGCAGCGCGCGCAGGCGTCGATCTGGTTTTCCATGCCTTTTACATGGACGACGCGTGCATCGAAGCGCTGCTTGAGGCTGGCAGCATCCTTGCCCCAACCATGACCTTTCCACAAAACACTGTGGACTTCTGCCAGCCCCATGACCCGGCGGTCAGCAGCGGTTATGCCGGTTATTGCGCTCGTACACTGGAAGTCGGGGCGGCGGTACTCAAGCGCGCCAAGGCTGCCGGCATACCCTTCGCCTGCGGCAGTGACAGCGGTTTTGCGGTAACGCCTTACGGCGAGTGGCACGCCCGGGAACTTGAGCTGCTGGTAACCCGGCTCGACTTCACACCGGCCGAAGCGTTATACGCCGCGACGGCTGTCGGTGCGCGCTGCATGCCGCGCGGTGAAACCCTCGGCTCGCTGCAAGTGGGCAAGCAGGCAGACTTTCTCTTGCTCGATGGCTCACCGCTGGATGACATCCGCATCCTCCAGGATCGTTCGCGCCTGAAAGCCGTATACAAGGCCGGCCAGCCGGTGCGCATGGATCGTAGCCCCTACAACCCTAAACAGGTGTCCGATTTCAACTCGCTGAAATGGACGGACCTTTACACCCGGGAACGCGTTGCCCAACTGGGCAAGTGGGCTGTATGAGGACAGATGCCATGCAACGACTTGACCTGCTAACTGCCACGAACATAGCGAGTGACGCCATCCTCATCGCTCGGGAAACCGGGATCAAGCCTCTGGGCGTCGCCGTACTGGATGCCGCTGGCCATCCTCTGACGGTTCTGCGCGATGACCAAGCAACTTTCCTCCGCCCACAAATCGCCACCGGTAAGGCACGCGGTTGCCTGGGCATGGGTTTTGGCGGACGTGAATTGGCGCGACGCGCACAGGCGATGCCGGCGTTTTTCGACGCCATCAACAGTTTGACCGGCGGAGAGGTGATTCCCGTGGCGGGCGGCGTGCTGATCCGTAATACCGAGGGTGTAATTCTCGGTGCCATCGGCATCAGTGGCGATAGCTCGGACAATGACGAACGCTGCGCATTACACGCAATCGCCAAGGCAGGATTGGTGGCCGACAGCGGCGATCAGGTGCCGGGCTGATCGAGCAACGTGGCCTGTTCCAGTAGCAGGCCGCGAAACCATTGCATGGCCGGGTCATGTTCTTGATAGGGATGCCATTGCAGGACTTGCTCAGCCTGCGGAAAAGCCAGCGGTGTTGGATGAATGCGCAACGGATAACGCTGAACGAAGCGTTGTGCCTGTCTGTGAAACACGGTGGCGATGCGCGCGGTGCCGACAATGAACTCCGGCATCAGCACAAAGCTTTCAACGGTCACCGCCGCTCGCCGTTCAATGCCTAGTTCATGCAGGTGCACGGCATCCATCGCAAGGTTTCGCCCGTCGGCAAACTCGCGCACCACGTGCTCGGCGGCGCAATAGTCGGCCAGGCTCAGGTGTTCGGCAAACTGCGATTGTTGCGCACAGACGATGCAACAGAGTTGGTCAGTCATCAGCGGCACATGCGAGTAGGCGGGATTCATGCGACGCTGCGGCACGATCACACAATCACTGCGCCGATAGTCGAGCGCTTCGCTGACGACATCGCCATCGCGCGGAACAGGCATGTCCCGCAGGCTTAAACGAATTCTCGGAGCGATACGCGCCAATGCACGGCTGACTGCCGGAAACAGCACGTCGGCCACGTAATCGGATGCCACCAGGGTGATGTGCCGATTGCAGTTGGCGGGATCAAAATTCAGCGGTGCGTCGACGATTTCCCGCGTCAGTGCCAGGGCAGCACGCACCTTCGGCAGCAACTCCAGGCCCAATGCCGTTGGTTCCAGCCGCCGTCCCACTTGCACCAGTAATGGGTCGTTGAAATGTTCACGCAAACGGCCAAGTGCCGAACTGGCAGCTGACTGTCCCAGGCACAGACGCTCGGCCGCCCTGCTGACACTGCATTCGCTCAGCAAAGCATCCAGTGCAACCAACAGGTTAAGGTCGAGGCGTCGATATCGCATGCGGGTTCCGCTGAAGGTTATGGATAAGTATTTCTCCCGTCTTACGGGCATGATTAAAAGCACGTCATGACCTTATAGAGATGGGTACTGATGCGCCAATCGCATGCTCGGTTGGGACGTATCGTCAATAAAGATACTAAGCGCGCAAGTTTGCGTTAGTTGCTCAAGGGGAGCCACTAATCAGAAGCCCAATGCGAACGAAGCACTATTGCACCTCTAAAAGGTAGCGGTTGCCCGGCGACTGCTGTTCGCCGGAAGTAGCCCAAAGGTGAGCTTTTGCTATTTGGTTTAAAATCGCCGCTCTTGAACGAGTCCATCTGGCGCAGCTATAGTTGCACGACGACGTGCGCCGGCTCGCGCCCTTGGTCCTGCACCATCGGCCCCCTCTGCAGCCACTTGCCGAGGTAGGCACCACACGCCGAGGACGTTCGAATCGTCCGGCGCTATTGGCCGTTGCGCAATTGGCGCACATGCCAGTCGCACATAGTTTCAGGGTCTAGCACTTGCACTCATTCCAATTTTCCGCACTCGCCCAGTTCAATCAATGTGTCGATCAGGCACCGTACCTTAGGTCGCAGATGCGCGGTCTTTGGCCACAGCGCATAGACCGTTAGAGGCTCGGGCTCGTAGGCGTCCAGTACGCTCACCAACGCTCCTGATTCAAGGTGCTCGCGTACCACGCACAGCGGCATTTGACACAATCCAAGACCCGCCAGCGCCACATCGATCATCGCTTGGCCGTCGCCAATTTGATGGGTAGCTGGTGGAACAATGCGCCGCCCGTGGCCATCCTCGATTACGCGCCACCCCAAGGGTTGCCCACGTCGGTAGGTGACGATGCCCGCATGAGCGTAAACCTCGTCAAGTGTCTTTGGTGTGCCATTGGCTTGCAGGTACGCGGGCGCGGCGCAAATGATCAGACGTTGGCGCGTTAGCGGGCGTGCAATAAGGCCTTGTTGGTTGCCTGGGTCACCGAAGCGGATAACCAGGTCTACCCCTTCCTCCACCGGATCGATCAAATGGTCGTTGAACGTCAGGGTAAACGACAGGCCTGGGAAACGCTGGCCGATCTCCAGCATCACCGGCAGGATCAACCGCCGCCCAAGTGCTACAGGCATATCAACCCGCAACTGGCCGGACGGTTCATGGGCTTTGGACGTCAGGCAGTTTTCCACATCACGGATTTCATCCAGCGCGCCGCTACATGCGGCCAGATAGGCTTCGCCATCAGCGGTCAGTGACAGTCGGCGTGTCGTGCGGTGAAACAACATCACTCCAAGGCGCCGCTCCAGGCGAGCGATCGCTTTGCCAACAGCAGACTTCGAGATATTCAATCGTTCTGCAGCATCTGTGAAGCTGACAGAGCGTGCCGTGGTCACAAAGGTGTGAATACCCGCGAAATTGTCATTAGTGGACATCAGCAAACTCATTGGGGACTGAAAGGCGTAAGTTTAGAGATTTTGAGCCTGTTTATCAGGCTCCTGATCTACTTTAGCATTGCCAGCCTTCCTCACCTACACCCCATATTTGTTGAACTCATGAAGCCCATCGCAAAAAAACTGCCTATCGCCATCGCCATCGCGCTGACCACATCCATGGCAACCGCTTATTACTTGTCAGGAACCAGCGCTCAGAACCAGGCGCAGGCGGCAGACCCCATCTCAGCCGCCGCAGCGCCAGAAGTCGATGTCGCTACACCTGTATCGGCACAGATCAACGAGTACCAGACCTACTCGGGCAAACTCGAAGCCATCGATACCGTTGATGTCCGGCCACTGGTGTCCGGCACTATTACCGCCGTGCATTTCAAGGATGGTGCCCAGGTCAAGCGTGGCGATCCGCTCTTCACCATCGATACCCGCCTTTATCAGGCGGCGGTAGATCAGGCTCAGGCCGACGTCGCCGGTGCAAGCGCCCGCAATACCTATGCCCATACTGACGCGGCACGGGCCAAGCGATTGCTAACCCAGAACGCTATTGCCCAGCGTGATCTGGATGCCGCGCTGCAGTTGGAACTGACCGCTTCCGCTGACCTCAAGTCCGCCCAGGCACTCCTGCAAACCGCACGCGTCAACCTGGACTATTGCCATGTCGTCGCGCCGGTCAGCGGTAAGGTTTCGCGGGCCGAATTGACCTTGGGGAACGTTGTTGCCTCAGGTGCCACAGCGCCCATGCTGACCCGGATTGTGTCCATTTCGCCGATCTATGCGGCCTTTGACGTCGACGAGAAAACCTACGTGCGTTTTCTCGGCCAACCCCATGAACAGCCCGTAAAAGTGGCGCTGGGATTGGCTAATGAATCAGCTTTCGGCCGCCTGGGCGTCGTGGATTCAATTGACAACCAGCTCAACGGCAACTCCGGCACCATCCGCGTGCGTGCACGCTTTGACAATCCCCAAGGGTTGCTATTGCCGGGTATGTACGCCCACGTGAAGGTCAGTGCCGGACAACGTCGCCAGGCGCTTCTGATCAACGAAGCCGCAATAGGCACCGACCAGGATCGCAAGTATGTGATGGTGGTCGACGCTCAGGGGCGCGTACACCAACGCGAGGTCACACTGGGCGATCTTTATGGCGGCCTACGCATCGTCGACAGCGGCTTGGGACCCGAAGACCGAATCATCGTCAGTGGTATGCAGCGCGTGCATGTCGACGACGACGTCAACCCCCGCACGGTCGCCATGGACACCCAGCCTGGAACCTTGTCGGCGCACCGATAAGCTCTTGCTCTAAATCCATATTTGCTCAAACCCGACGCGGTAGTCACTGCGCGTCGCCGCATCTCTATTACCAAAAGAAAACCTTTCGATGAAATTCTCCAGATTTTTCATCGATCGCCCCATCTTCGCCGCCGTGCTTTCGGTCGTGATCTTGCTGTTGGGTGTGATCGCTGCATTCAAGTTACCCATTTCCGAGTACCCGGAAGTCGTACCGCCCCAAGTACTGGTGCATGCCGAGTTCCCCGGTGCCAACCCCAAGGTGATTGCCGAAACGGTAGCCGCGCCCATTGAAGAAAAGATCAATGGCGTAGAAAAGATGTTGTACATGCAGTCCCAAGCCAACAGCGACGGGCAGATGACAACCACGGTCACCTTCGAGCTGGGCATGGACCCCAACCTTGCCCAGCAGTTGGTACAGAACCGCGTATCCCAAGCTCTGCCGCGCCTGCCCGAAGCGGTGCAGAAGCTGGGCGTGACCACGATCAAAGCATCCAGCACCATGACCCTGGCCGTGACGTTGTTCTCGCCTAACGATCAATACGACGTGGATTACCTGCACAACTACGGGCTGATTCATATACGAGACCGCCTCGCGCGCATTCAAGGCGTGGGCGACGTGCAGCTCAAGGGTGGCGGCGACTATTCCATGCGTGTATGGCTTGACCCACGCCAGTTGGCAGAGCGCCAACTGGCTGCCTCAGATGTGGTCAGCGCGATTCAGGCACAAAACGCGCAAGTATCGGCAGGCATGGTGGGTGCTAGCCCAAGTGCGCCGGACGTGAAGATGCAACTGGACATCAACGTCAAGGGCCGCCTGCAGACGCCGGAAGAGTTCGAAGCCATTGTTCTGAAGACCAATGCCGATGGTGGCGTGACCTACCTGCGAGACGTGGCACGGGTAGCGCTCGGCGCATCGGATTACACCCAGAGCACCCACCTCAATACCAAGGTCTCGATGAGCATCTGGGTGTTCCAACAGCCTGGAGCCAATGCACTTCAGATTGCCGATGATGTGCGCCGCGAAATGGCAGATATTGGCAAGGATATGCCCAAGGGCGTGAGTTACGGCTTTAACTACGACCCGACCCGGTTCGTGGCCTCCAGCATCGAGGCGGTGGTCCATACCCTGCTCGAAGCCATCGCCCTGGTGGTGCTGGTGGTCATTGTGTTCCTGCAAAACTGGCGAGCGGCGCTGATTCCGTTACTCGCAGTACCGGTCGCTATTGTCGGGACCTTTTCACTCATGTTGGCGTTCGGTTTTTCGATCAACGCTTTATCGCTCTTTGGCATGGTGTTGGCAATCGGCATCGTGGTCGATGACGCCATCGTGGTGGTGGAGAACGTGGAGCGCAATCTGGAGCATGGACTCAGTCCCAAGGAAGCGACTTACAAGGCCATGGACGAGGTCAGTGGCCCGATCATCGCTATCTGCCTGACACTGGTTGCGGTGTTCGTGCCACTGGGGTTCATGTCCGGTCTCACAGGCCAGTTCTACCAGCAGTTCGCGATGACCATCGCGATTTCGACCATCATCTCGGCGTTCAACTCGCTGACGCTGTCGCCTGCGCTTTCCGCTTTGCTGCTGCGCAGCCCCCATGCGCCCAAGGACCGCCTGACGCGCGGGATGGATCGGGTATTGGGGCGTTTTTTCGGCGCGTTCAACCGGCTATTCCAGCGTGGCTCGGATGCCTACGGTAAAGGAGTCGGCGGTACCCTCAAGCACAAGAGTGCCATGCTGATTTGCTATGCACTGCTGCTAGGGCTCGCGGTGCTCATGGGTGATGTTGTGCCCGGCGGGTTTGTGCCAGCGCAAGACAAGCAATACTTGATCGCGGTCGCTCAATTGCCTAACGGCGCTACCCTTGAGCGCTCCGATGAGGTGTCGCAGGAAATGGGCCGCATGGCCCTGAAGGAACCCGGCGTCGGCTTTACCGTCGCTCATGCAGGCCTGTCGATCAACGGCTTTACCTCCTCGTCCAGTTCGGTAGTGATGTTCCTGCCACTCACCGCTTTCGACCTGCGCTACGGTCACGGTGCGACCCTGAGCGCCGATGCCATCGCGCAGTCCTTGAATCAGAAATTCACTCAGATCAAAGACGCGAAAATCTCTGTTTTCTCGCCCCCACCCGTACTCGGGCTGGGCACTCTGGGTGGTTTCAAACTGCAGCTCGAAGACCGTGGCGCGTTGGGCTATCAGGCACTGCATGACGCCACCGAAGCATTCATCGCCGCCGCTGCCAAGGCGCCAGAACTGGGGCCGCTGTTTAGCAGTTACGACATCAACATCCCGCAACTGGATGTCGAGGTCGATCGAGTGAAGGCACAACAGTTAGGCGTGCCAGTCAATGAGGTATTCGACACCCTGCAGATCTATCTGGGATCGCTGTACGTCAATGACATCAACCGTTTTGGCCGGGTTTATCAGGTTCGCGTCCAGGCTGATGCACGCTACCGGGCCTTTGCCCAGGACATCGGCAAGTTGAAAGCCCGCAGCCGCACTGGCGAGATGGTCCCACTGGACACCCTGCTGCACGTAACACCCACCTATGGTCCGGAAATGGTGGTGCGGTACAACGGCTTCACCGCCGCAGATATCAATGGTGGACCCGCGCCAGGTTATTCCAACAACCAGGCCCAGGCGGCCATCGAGCGCATCGCCAAGCAAACCCTGCCAGCGGGTATCAAGTTTGAATGGACCGATTTGGCCTATCAGCAACAACTGGCCGGCAACGCCGCGATGATGGTGTTCCCGATCTGCGTGCTACTTGTGTTTCTGGTATTGGCGGCCCAGTACGAAAGCCTGTCGTTGCCCCTGGCCGTGATCATGATCGTACCCATGAGCATCCTGTCTGCCCTGCTGGGCGTGTGGCTGACCGAGGGTGACAACAACATCTTCACCCAGATCGGCCTGGTAGTGCTGGTGGGGCTTTCGGCCAAGAACGCGATCCTCATCGTCGAATTTGCCCGAGAGCTGGAGATGCATGGGCGCAGTATCGCCGAAGCGGCCATCGAGGCGGCACGGCTGCGGTTGCGGCCGATCCTGATGACGTCAATGGCCTTCATCATGGGCGTCGTACCCATGGTGGTCGCCTCCGGCCCAGGCTCGGAAATGCGTCACGCCATTGGTGTCAGCGTGTTCTTCGGCATGCTGGGGGTGACGGTCTTTGCCTTGATGCTCACCCCGCTGTTCTACGTACTGTCACGCAAGCTGTCCGGCGGCAAGTCGCTGGTTGCCGAGCATCACCGCACTGCCGATATCGAGGCCTGATCCATCATGAACTTTGCTTCAGTGAAACACTGGGCCGGCGTCTCGCTGGTCACCTCAGCCCTGCTCTCGATGTCTGCGTGCTACTCACTGGCGCCTGACTACAGCGTGCCCGACGATCAGACACTGACGCCTTACAAGGAGCAGAACCTGACGCCCCCTGCTGGCTGGAAAACTGCACAACCGGCTGACCAGATGCCTCGGGGGCAATGGTGGCAGGTCTTTGGCGACCCGTTGCTCAATGATCTTGAAAGCCGAGCCTTGAGCGCCAACCAGAACTTGAAACAGGCAGCAGCCAGGGTTCAGGAAGCTCGCGCCTACCATCAAGGCGTCGAGTCCCGACGTTTGCCAAGCCTGGATGCAGGCTTTGGGCCCTCACGTGAACGCGACTCGCACTCTTCGACTGACGGTGCTCAACCTGCGACGACGTACTGGAGAGCGCAGATGAACGTGGCCTATGAGGCCGACTTGTTCGGTCGCGTCAGCGACGCCACCAAGGCATCCGGCGCCGAGGCTGAGCAGAGCGCTGCGCTTTACCAGTCGGTGCTACTGGCGCTTCAGGCAGACGTCGCGGTCAATTACTACCAACTCAGAAGCCTGGATGCGCAAATCAAGGTCTACGACGACACCCTCAAGCTGCGTAACGATGCTCTGGCGTTCGCCCGCAGCCGTTCCGAAAGCGGGCAAGACAGCCAACTGGATCTGATGCGCGCGCAAACAGAGCTTGCGTCCACGCAAGCCGATTCACTGGCGCTGGCTCGTGCTCGTGCGGTCAGTGAACACAGTCTTGCCGTGCTGCTGGGTCAGCCCCCGGCCAGCTTCAATTTTGCGGCAAAACCGATTGAGGCACTTGCCTTGCAGATTCCGGCCGGAATTCCATCGGCCCTATTGGAGCGCCGGCCGGACATCGCTGCCGCAGAGCGGGCCATGGCCGCGGCGAATGCGCGGATCGGCGTGGCCAAGGCCGCCTACTTCCCGTCACTGTCGTTGACCGGGACGGCAGGTTACGAGGGCAATACGCTGAGCGAGTTGTTCCAAGGCTCCAGCAAAGCACTCCTGCTTGGCCCACTCACTGGCACCATGCTGCGCCTGCCATTGTTCGATGGTGGCAAGCGCAAGGCAGATCTGGAAAATGCTCGCGCCGCTTACCAGGAGCAGGTCGCACAGTATCGTCAGACCGTGCTTAACGCATTGCTTGAGGTCGAGGACAATCTAGCCGGCGTGCGTCTTTTGGAGCAGCAAGCGCAGGCTGAGACCCAAGCCGTCAATGCCTCCAGGGGGGCCAGCCGCATCACCCTGGCGCAGTACCACGAAGGCGCAAGGGATTACCTGAGCGTATTGGAAGCCGATCGCAGTACCTTGCAGGCAGAGCGCAGCCTGGCCGGGCTGTACGGCGAACAGTCGATAGCCACGGTACGATTGATTCGTGCGCTGGGCGGTGGCTGGGGCAAAGCGACCAGCGAGGCGGCCGCGGTCCGATAAACCACTACCGTTGCGCCGCCCGAGCTGTTCGCGCGGCAAAACGGTAATGTCGCCGGACCGCCTGCGACATCGATGAGTATCTTCATTGGAGCACCGCAACCCAGTGCACAAAAAAAGGTCTGACCGCGACCGTAAAATCCCAGAAGTCCAGGCTGTAATTGAACGTTAACTTCGTCCATGCCCCCAGTACTGAAAAGCTCCATACCCCGTAACCTGCCATCAATACCGCAGCATCCGAATTTGCCAGCTTCGCAACGGGCCAATCCAGCCTCCTGCCCTGCCCTGCCCGCGCTCTTAGCGAAGCGAAGCACCTGACGCTTCCGGCTGCCGATACGTGCGGGAGCGGATCAGCGCGAAGATGCCGCCAGATCCTCTTCGACGAAGCGCAGCATCGCCTCCGCCAGCGCCTCTCGCGGATAGGCATTCTGTGTCACCCATAGTGAAGCGAGGGTCGAATGCGTTCGGGCGATCGGTACTGCCAGTGCCCAATGATCGGCATTGATATAGCCCATCAGGGTGCTGCCAGGCACAACCTGATCGTAGAAGATCACTTGGCTGTCGTTGCGGGCATCGATGCGCGCCAGCTTGTTGTAACTCGATTTCAGCACGGCCGAGATGTGATCCGGCTGCGGGAAGGTAACGAGCGAATAGTAGTTGAGATCGGACGGCAGCCGGTTCTGCGCCAGCCAGCGCTTGCGCGTTGCGGGTCGCAGGCTGTCGATCGCGCCACCGTCGCCCGAATCGCAGGTCGCACCGGGAAAGTACCGCAACAGGTCCGCCTGGTACTGCTCGGCATCGTTGGCCAGCGCCGAGCCGCCGACCGAGCCGGCGGCGCTGATCACTGCCGCCACGCGGCCGCGAATTTGCGGGTAATCGACCATCGCTTCGAGAATGTCGGGCGCGCCCTTCGAATAGCCGATCAGGACGAGGCGCGGCGGTCCGGCGTCGGCTGGCATCGCCATGATCGCGTCGCGTATTTGCCGAGCGTTGTTTGCGGAGCTCGATAAGGCGTCGACCTTGATCTGCACCAGGTCATATCCGAACTGGCGCAGATGAGTCGCTACGCTGCCGGGCGCCTGCAGCCATTGCTCGAAGCATTCGTAGCCGACGCCGGCCACCACAGCGCCGATCAGACGGCGTTTCGATTGACCGAGATCAACGGGTTTGCCAGTGCCACCAGGTTCGTTACCGACGCGCGTCAGTGCCTCCTCGCAACGGCGGCTATCGGGCAGGACGCTTGCTCGCGTGTCGAGGATCGAGCAAAAAATCTCGCGAAAGCGCCCCCGCTGGTCCTGCACGCCGGCCTGCGACGCAGGGACCAGCACAAGCGGCGGTGTGTCCGGCGAGTAGGCAATCAGCGGCGCGGGTGTGCAGGCGGTGAGCGCATGGCAGCCCGCGATCATCAGCCATGCCATGCCAGCGCTGCACAACAATGGGTGGGCACCGTACAAACGGCCGGCCGAGTCATTCGGCCTGCCGAACAGATCACTTGCGGGCATCGTCGACCTCCTTGCGTGCAGGCGATTCGCGCGGGTCCAGATACGGTTCCCAATCGAGCATCTGCACCTGCGACAGGCTGAGCGGCCGCGTCGCAAAGAACATGACCGCACGCAGACCGTCGCTGAAGTAATGGGCGCCGCTGAACGTCGTTCGCGATTGTGCCTGGGACACGGGACCGACGCCGGTGACGAACCCGAGCTTGTCCAGGCCGGCTGAATACATCATGTCCTGGATCAGCAGATTTCTCGCCTCATCGACGTCCTCATGCAAGACGAGGTTTTCCGAATCGCGCGGTGCAAAGCGCCCGCCAGTCGGTCTTGCGACCTGCGCGAGATAAACGGATTGACCGTCGAAGCGCATTGGCGTGATCCACACGCGCACCCAAGTCGCCGGCGCACCGGCTTGCGATTGCTTGCGAACCACGGCATCGGGCATGCGGCCGAACGCACGTTCGGCCGCATCCGCGGGGTGCGCGGCGCGCCGGTAGCCGCGGCGCACAAATGCGGTGGCGATATCGGCGAACTCGCCGACGAGAATCGCGTTGAACGGATCGCCGTTCGCCCTGCCGTTTGCGTCAGCGGCGCAGCAGGGAAGGCGCTCCAACGCGGAACGCAACGCGGCCAGATCGTCATAGTCCTTGATCTCGGAACCGTGATGCTGGAACAAGCCCTCGGCAAACCATTTTTCCCCGGCATCGTCCGGCACCCGCAAGAAGAGGGAGAACGGGATCAGCGACTTTCTCTGCAGCAAATCGATATTCAGCAGCCGTGTAGCGCGCTCCGGTTTGATGAACAGCACGCCCGCTTCCGTTTCACCTGGCAGGACGGGATTCTTGAACCCCAGTTGGTCCAGGTGTGCATTGATGCGCGCGTTCGCCGCCGGGGTGAATATCCCGTGCATGGACCAGGCGACTTCGAGTGGCGAGAAATAATCGGGATCGGTTCCCGGGCGCAGCAACATGAGCGGATCGGCGGTCTGGTTCTCGACTTCGACCCACACGGGCTGCACGCGCGTCTTGTCCAACTCTACCCCCAGCATGCGCCGCCTGTCTTCGGCACTGAGCACGGCGGCGCTGACGCGTATCTCGTGCCTGGTGGCCGTCTGCGCACGTTCACGCAATCCGCAGGTACTGAAATCGGCAGGCGCCTGCCAGGTCGCACAAGCAACGGCGAGCGCTAGAATCGCGGCACAACTCATGGCGCACAAGCAGCGCATTGCACATCGCAGAGTCTCCCTGGCGCGTGGCGCCGACGGCAAGCGGCTCATGGCTTAACCCGCCCCGGTGATTGTCCGCCGTTCTCGTAGATTCCCTTCGATAGAAAGAATTCGATTTCCGCCAGGGAGGTGTGCGTGTGATCGAATACCAGGACACAGCGCAGTCCATCCGTGTAGTAAGGATCGGTCGTCAGGTTCTCGCGCGGCGCGCTCTTGGGCGCGGCCCCCACCCCCTTCACAAATCCGAACTTGGCCAGCGTCACCGAATACGCCATATCCTGTGTCAGCGCACTGCGCGCTTCGTCGACGTCAGGGTCGATCTTGTGCGTCGTCAGCGTCGCAGAATGCACGGTCAACCGGCTGCCGATATCGCGGCTGATCTGTCCGACCCACACCTGCTTGCCGTGATATTGCATCGGACTCAGCCACAGCCTCAGGTGATTGCGCTGGTGGACGTTGTCACGCGCCTTTTGCAAGGCAAGGTCCTGTGCTCGCCCGAACAGATAGAGGTCGCTCACCGGCGCATAGGGATAGCGCTCGCCGGCAAGCGCCGAATTAACCATTTTCATGATCGACCCCGACCACTTTTCCTCGGTTCCACGCCAGCCGCGACGCGCGAATGCGGGGAACGCATCATCGAGGCCGCCGACGATCACCAGGTTAAGCGGATCGCCGTTCCTGGAACCCTCCTCGTTGGTGACGCAGCACGGCAGCGCCTCCAGCGCCGCCTGGAAACTGGCGTCATCCGTGTAGTTCACAATGTCTTCGGGCGGATAGATGCCCTGCCTGAACACTTCGCTGATGTGGTAATCGGTGCGCAGGCCCGGCACGATGGCCAGGACAGAGAAATGCCTCGCCCGCCCGTCTGCCACCAGATCGAGGTTAACGAACTTGAACCCCTCGTCGAGATTGGTCAACACGAAGCCCGAGGTTGTCGCGCCAGGTGCGATAGGGTTGCGGAAGGCCAGCCGACGAAAGTGCCGGTCGAGCGCCGTCCGCTTGTCCTGCGTGCCCCCTGAGAAAAATGCTTCGGCCGCCTCGGATGCAGGGAAGAAATTTGGATCGAGGCCCGGCGAAAGCAGATAGTAGACGCGGTCTTCCCGATTTTTGACTTCGACCCAGACTGGCTGTATCGATGTATTCGCCAGAGGTACGCCGTAGACCGCCTCGCTTTCTGCGGCCGACAGTACGGCGGTCGACACGCGCAAGCCGCCATCGCTGCGCGTCACGGCGCGGCTCTTATAGTCAAGGGTCGTCGTTGGCGGAGGCTGGGAGGCGCAGCCAGCGACCGCGGCTGCGGCTGCGATGGCCGTTGCTGCAAGAACGTGTCTCACCATGCGATGCATCGCGTAACCTCATCAACTGAGCTTTACCAATCTTCGCTGGCCTGCCTACGTAATCCGTGGCTACTGCGAACATTAGTTTCTACGTCGCAGCTTTTCATTATGAACCGCCCCGGGAATTGCGGAGGCTTTTCTATCAACCGAACTCCTGAGCGATACCTCTGGGATCGTGTCGCGCGCGAACACATGGTTGCTTCCAGCGCCCTCTCCTGCTCGAATTCTAACGTCTCAGTCCAAGTCCACAGCGCCACGAAACGCGACGATGTCATTCTGCATTCAACCGGGTCGTGAAATACCGTGATGACGCAGTTTGCGATAGAGCGTATTGCGGCTGATTCCCAGGCGGGCGGCAACATAGGCGATATGCCAGTGTTCCGCCTCAATCAACGTTAGCAGCGTCTGCCGTTCGGATACTCCAAGCGGATTTTCGGCCAGCGCGGCTGTCGCTGGCGCTACCGGCAGCAACTCCGCCAAGTCATCCAGAGTGACACGCCCCTCCAACGCCAACGCTACCAGTGTGCGCAGACACGTACGCAGCTGCCGAACATTGCCTGGCCAAGGCTGCGCCAGCAGGCGCTCTCTGACGCCCGCCTCCAGCCGAACTCTGGCCCCTGCTGCCTCCTCGCGCAGCAATAGGTCGAGCAAACGGCCCTTGTCTGAACGCTCACGCAGCGGCGGGAGTTGCACGGCGAACCCGGCAATGCGATAAAACAGATCTTCGCGAAAGCGCCCTTCGGCCACACAGGCGTGCAGATCCTGGTGGCTGGCACTGATAAGGCGTACGTCGAGCGGACGTGCCGTCGCGCCGCCTAGCGGCACCACCTGACGTTCCTCCAGCACACGCAGCAGGCGAGTCTGTAACGCCAGTGGCATATCCGCAATCTCATCGAGAAATAGGATGCCGCCATGGGCCTGCTCCAGCTTGCCGATCATCCCGTCCTTGCGTGCGCCGGTGAAGCTGCCGCCGCGATAGCCGAACAGCTCGCTCTCGATCAGCGTTTCTGGAATGGCCGCGCAATTGATCGCCACAAACGGCTGGCTCGCTCTGGAGCTGGCGCGATGCAGCGCCGCAGCAAAAGCTTCTTTGCCAGTACCGGTTTCGCCCTGTAAAAACACCGGAACGTCACGCTCCAAAACACGCAATGCGCGAGCAAAGCCGCGTTGCAGGCGCGGGTCTTCCAGACACACGTGCACGTCGTTAATCTTGGGGATTGCAGGAGTGACTAAAGGCACCTGGCGTAAGGGTTCTCGCAACTGTCCGTAGAGCAGGCGTCCGTCCACCAGCCGCATAGGCCAACATACACTCGGCTGAGAGCTGGCCTGACTCATCACTTGATCGATAGGTGTTTCCAGCAGCATCGTCAGAGATTGCCCAACCAACTGATCGCGGCTGAGGCCCAGCAGACCCAGCGCAGCATGATTGACTGAACAGATACGGGCACTCTCGTCGAAACTGAGCAGACCTTCACCCAACAGCCCAACGAACCCTGCCTCAGGGTGGAAGCGCAGCAAGTATCGCTGCGGATCATGCCCTAAGAAAAAACAGCTCTCGATCAACTTGGCTGACAGGTTGGTCAACGCCATGGCCTTGAAGTGTTGCTGAAGGCTGTGTTCGTCCCGCACAGAGGAGAGGTTGAGCACGGCAAGCAACTCTCCGCTCGCATCAAATATCGGACTGGCCGAACACGTCAAGCCGACGTGCTTACCACGGAAATGTTCATCACGACGGATGGTTACGTGCTGTCGCTCGACCAGGCAGGTGCCGACACCGTTGGTACCCTCGCAATCCTCGCTCCATACCGAACCGAGCCACAGTCCGGAACGCTGGAACTCGGCTCGTTCGGATTCGTTGAACACACTGTCAATCGCCACACCGCGAGCATCGGTGAGCAGCACCACGTGGCCGTCACGCCCGAGTTGTTGGTGCAAACTGCTCATCTGCCAGTGCGCCATAGAGATGATGTGTTCCAGTGGCGCGCGGTGATCCTGCAAGCGTAGGTGCTCAACTACATTAGGCTCGCGACGACTGGCGGGATCAAGCTGATGCTGATCCAGGCAACGGCGCCAAGACCGTGTGATAGCCAGGTCAGTAGTAAGGCCGTGGCTGGCGGGAGTGCCCTGCACGGCTTCTAGCACTTGTTGTGCATGGGCGTTGATCAAAGCCGGCTTCATTGTTCTTTTTCTCCGCTACGGTCAAGACACGGGGTTGTTCGCAGCTTATATGAAAAGACTGCAACGAGCGCTCTTTGCGCCGCGTGACACTCTGTCATCCGCCATTCCCAGAATCGTGACATAGATCCGAGTCAAAGCCTGAGCAGTACTGCGGCAGCCGCTCTGCAACAGGGCTTTCATGAAGATGGCCCGGGCCTTGCTCTAGGGCAAGTTGTTACAAAAACAACAAGAACGGGAGAAGCCCCATGAACATCGCTATCGAAACACCTCTGCAAACGCCAACTGATCAGCTCGCGGCTTGGGTCGAAAACCTCAACGCGTGTCTCGCCCAACGTGATTTGGACGGCGCACTCGAACTATTTGCCGAAGAGTGTTACTGGCGCGACCTGCTACTTTTCAGCTGGAACTTAGTGACCCTGGAAGGCAAGCCTGCCATCCGAGACATGCTCGAAACACGCCTGGACCAGACTCGTCCTGAGCAGTGGAAAGTGGAAGGTGAGGCGACGCTGAATAACGGTGTGCTCGAAGGTTGGATCAGCCTGGAAACCGAAGCGGCGCGAGGTAAAGGCTACGTGCGCCTGAAGGAAGGCCTGTGCTGGACGCTGCTGACGACCATGCGTGAACTCAAAGGTTTTGAAGAACCCAGTGGCCGCCGTAGGCCGATGGGTGCCAGTCATGGTCACGCCCACGCCGACAAACGCAACTGGCTGGAGCGTCGACGCGATGAAGAAGCTTCGCTAGGTATCACCACCCAGCCCTATTGCCTGATCGTGGGCGGCGGGCAAGGGGGGCTGGGGCTCGCTGCGCGACTCAAGCGAATGGGCGTACCAACCCTGATCGTCGACAAGGCTGAGCGTCCTGGCCATCAGTGGCGCGGTCGCTACAAGTCACTCTGCCTGCACGACCCTGTCTGGTATGACCATATGCCTTACCTACCCTTCCCCGATCACTGGCCAGTCTTCACACCAAAAGACCAGATTGGCGACTGGCTGGAAATGTACTCCAAAGTCATGGAGCTCAATTATTGGCCGCGTACAGAATGCGTGAGCGCCAGCTTTGACAATCAAACCGGCACCTGGAAGGTTGAAGTGCAGCGCGATGGCGAGCGTGTAACTTTACAGCCTACTCAGTTGATCCTCGCCACCGGCATGTCTGGCGTACCCAATGTTCCTGGTTATCCGGGTGCCGAGGTTTTCAATGGACAGCAGCATCATTCCAGCCGCCATCCCGGCGGAGACGCATGGAGTGGCAAGCGCGCGGTGGTCATCGGTGCGAACAATTCGGCTCACGATATCTGCGCCGACCTGGTGGAGAACGGCGCTGAGGTGACCATGGTGCAACGCTCGAGCACCCACATCGTGCGTTCCGACAGTTTAATGGATCTCGTCTTCGGCGGGCTCTACTCTGAAGACGCCCTGGAGACGGGTTTGACCACGGACAAGGCCGACATGCTGTTCGCCTCGATCCCCTACAAGGTAATGCCTGGCTTTCATCAACCAGTCTTTGAAATGATCAAGGAGCGTGATAAGGACTTCTACGCGCGCTTATCCGAGGCCGGCTTCATGCTCGACTTCGGTGACGACGACTCTGGTCTTTTCATGAAATACGTGCGCCGTGGCTCTGGTTACTACATCGACGTCGGTGCCTCGGAACTGATCGCTAACGGCACGATCAAGCTCAAGAGCGCGCCTGGCCTGGGTGTCGAACGCATCGAAACAGATGCCGTCATACTCAACGATGGCAGCCGACTACCGGCAGATTTGATCGTCTACGCCACGGGCTATGGCTCAATGAATGGTTGGGCGGCGAAGCTGATTTCCCAGGAAGTGGCTGACAAGGTCGGCCGCTGCTGGGGCTTGGGTTCCGGAACCACGAATGATCCTGGCCCCTACGAGGGCGAACTGCGGAACATGTGGAAGCCAACACAGCAGGAAAACCTCTGGTTCCACGGTGGCAACCTGCATCAGTCACGGCATTATTCGCTGTATCTGGCGCTTCAGTTAAAGGCACGCTTCGAAGGCATCGACACATCCGTCTACGGCCTTGCCGAGAGTCACCACACTGGCTGAGTCAAATGGCGCCCAGCCGTGGTTGGGCGCCTCTGCACAATGCCCCGGGCGTATTCTAACGATCTATATCTACGGCTATCCCAACCGCATCAAGGCCAGCGCAGCAAACTTCGTCTACGGGGCAACGAAGGACTCTATAGATCTCAGAAACCACCTGCATCGTTGCGTCTTCGATCGTTCCTTCATTACGGCATAAAACCCAGCCGTGGTCTGCAATCGCTCGCTCGAACGCCTTGGTGCAAGCGACATGTTCTTCCAGCTTATGGATCACAGTACTGCTCAGCCCACGCTGGCGCGCCGCTGCCCTCGCCCATGAAATTTCAGGGGCGGTGACAACCCCGACATGCAAGTCTGGCACTCGCACGTTTCGATCAATGTTTAACTGTAGAATCTCGGCAAACGGGATTATCCGGCGAAACGCGGCATCGGACGGGTACCAGCGATCGATCAAGATGATGCTGTCTGGTGGCTGTTTAGCTAGCACGTGCTGGGAAATCCAGGTACGGCTATCAGCAAAGCGCTCACAAACCCCCAACTCCAAATCCCGGGTGGGATTTCTGACGAGCTTGTTAACGAGGGCCATTGTTTCACCCCTGTAGGGATCGCTTTTTTTCTCGCAAAGTCGGATCACCTTTTTGTTGTCTGCCCTCAGTACTTTCGTAACGGCCTCCAACAGTGTGGTTTTGCCGGTTCCCTTGGGCCCATCTAGAGAAACAAACAGCGGACGATTCATTCTTCAAATAACGATTGATATACGGTTTTTTTGCCCGGATCGTTCGCTGGAACCGCTTGGCGCGACTATGCGAATCGAGTGGAGGGTCCTTATGAACAGACATTGATGAACACTCTAACTTAGTTTCTGGCTATCGGGTCTCAAAATCCAGAGTTACAGCCGCTAAGGCTGGTCGCAGATGCCAGGTGCAGGGCCCGGATCTCAGAATTGGCCGGCAATATCGAAATCAAGCCCCGAAAGATTCGGGGCTTGATGGGGTCAGACGGCATCAGGGTTTGCGTCCTCCACCTTCGCTCGTCCCACCATCCTTGCGGCCCATTTCAGAGGACTTATCGCGGTCATCGGCGAGATTGCCGCCGCTTCCGCTTCCTTTCCCGCCGCTGGACGATTGATCAGCCTTGTTGGATTGTTGTCCGCCTGAAGCCTGGCCACCTTTTTGGCCTGGTTTGGTCATGTTTTCTTTATCGTCGGCAAATTCGCCTCCGCGGTTCGTACCCTGCCCGCCTCCAGACATGCGATCGCTATCGCGAGACTGTTGTCCGCCGGAAGCCTGGCCACCTTTTTGGCCTGCTTCAGAGGCGCGTTGTGGATCGTTGGCAAAATTTCCGCCAGAGGCTTCTCCACCTTTCTTACCGGCTTCAGAAGCCTTGTCCCGGTCGTTTGAAAAATTGCCTGGATTTTTGTTTCCTGTATTGGCCATTTTTGTTCACCTCTACATCGTTAGCACGAGCATGGGCTCGTCTAATTCGGAGGACGCACAAAACAGAAAGTTTGAACGAAAATATTGGCTCGCGACGAATGGATCCGGGTATTTGGTTCCATTGAAAATGCGCGTATTCGATGGACGGCGAGTGCCTCACGGAGGGGGCAACTTACGTCGGATTCCAGATCAAATGCTCGATGTTTACTAGACTTGATAACGCGTAGAAGTCCTCCATGCATCACACTCAGGCGGTCAATCGATGACTGAACACATCGTGCATTTTCATTGCCAGATCGATCAGGGAACGACTGAGCGCTTCCGGGACTGTTGCCTGGAAGCCATTGATCAAGGCGCCACCTCCTTGCTCCTCAATCTTTCTACAAGCGGGGGTAGCACTAACTTTGGCTTCACCCTCTACACCTTCCTGAAGTCATTGCCGGTACCGCTTTGCGCGATCAATGCGGGCAACATCGAATCCATGGGCATCATTATGTTTTTGGCAGCAGGCCGCCGTATCACCTCGCCCCACTCACGCTTCCTGATTCACCCGATGAATTGGTATTTCAGCCAAAAATCAGTCGACCATCAGCGCCTGCGTGAATACCTGTCGAGCCTGGACAACGACCTCGCACGTTACGTGCAGATTTTCACACTCGAAACTGCTGACGCAGAGACAAAGCTCGATATTTTTCATTGCCTTTCAGCGGAGGAAAAAGTCATCGCTGCACATGAGTCTCTGGCTTATGGCATTGCTCATGAGATGAAGCAAATGATGTTTGCAGATGATGTCAAACATTGGAAAGTCAGCGGTGGATGAACAGAGCCCATTTCCTCATTCCTGACTCAGAGGACGTGTCGAACCCCCTCCGTCGCCGGACTTGACGGACGCACTGGCGACTCATGTCGCCAAACAGAAAGGCCTGCTCCCCGCCGGATGAATGAATTGAGTTGCACCGGACTGTGAGTCCTTGCTCAGCGCAGTAAAGCGCGACCGTCTTTGTGTGATTACGCACTGCGCCCTTGGACGACGCATAGGCCGCGGCTCCCGGAATGCCAACCAGGCCTGATCGAGAGGAGATGTTGATAATGGAACCTGTTCCGTGATGCCGCATGGAGCGGATGGCGTACTTGCAACCAAGGAATACACCATCGAGATTAGTCTGATGCACGGCGTGCCAGTCCTCCAGACGCGCATGCTCCGGGTCATGCCGCACGGCGCCGTGCTCAAATCCGGTGATACCCGCATTGTTCACCAGGACGTCCAGCCTGCCGCGCTCCTTCAGGACTTGCGTCGTCACTCGCAGCCAATCATCTTCGCGCCGCACATCAAGGCGCAGATAGCGGGCGCGATCACCGAGTGAATCTGCAACGGTTCTGCCGAGCTCGTCGTTGATGTCAGTGACGTAGACAAAGCAATCCTCCTGCGCGAAGAGTCGCACGATCGCTGCGCCAATCCCTTGGGCGGCCCCGGTCACGATCGCGGTCTTGGAAGTGAGTTTACTGGTCATGATTGATGCAAAGACTCCTTTATTTGATACGCATGAAGCGTGAAGCAATACGATTCATAAAGCAGTTACCCCCCCATGCCAGGGTTGGTTGCCACGCTCCCGAGTATAGACTGCCTCGGTAAACCGCCAGCGGGCGAAGGGAATGGTGCGTCCAGGCAGCGCTCCCCTCCTTCGCGCTTATGCGTTGCGGCTACGCAGGCGAACGGATTTGACCCAACACCCGCGCGGCATCTAATGTTTGACTCAATTCATGAAAACGCAAAGACGCCCGCTAATGAGTGAGGAGCGAGAGATCAGACCAGCTTGGCCACCAGAGCGACAACGACAAAGGTCGTCAGGGCGAAAGCTACGCCGATGCAGAAAGGCAACAGAAAAGCGCGGGCCGCAGTCGGTGCGGGCCTGCTCATTTCTTCGGCCAGAGCGGCTACATCACGGTGCAACTGTTCGATGCTGGCTCGATTCGTAGACTGTGGGGGCATGCTTGTTCTTCCTTGGCGGGTCACACTGTCTCCTTTCCTTCAACACCCGGATAGCAGGTAACTCCCTTTGCGTTCCCCTGCCCGTTCAGTCTCTGCCCGATTACCTGTGGGAGCGGCTTGCTCGCGAAGAGGCCATGTCAGTCGACATCGATGCCGGATGTCAGTCCGTTTTCGCGAGCAAGCCCGCTCCCACATTGGATCTCTGCCGGACTCAGGATTTGCATACGCCCCGATCACCGAAGCGAGGCTGCTATTTTTTGCTTTGGCTGTAGATCTGCCGCCCCTTTCCCAGTGACCGAACGCAAACGCATCTTGCCGTTGAAGTACCTACTCAGGCGGATCGATTTGGTCCAGCACTCTGTTCGCAGTGATCTCCGCCAGCATTACGCTGTTGGAGATGCCCAGCAGCGCATTGCGCGAACCGCCGTCCAGATGATCCACCAATTGATGCACCATCACATCGACCGAGGCCAGTGTCTCGACCAGATAAACCACCAGGGTCTCGGTCGTGGCTTCCGGGTCCACGGTAAACATTGTGCTGGGTGTGCGCGGGATGGCTTTGATGTCGGCAGTCGAAGGAAAGTGGACGTCGAGGGCCCTCTCAGCGGCCTCGTTGAGTTTGAATCGGGTTCGTATGGGGATTCAGGATCGGCGTCCGGCGGGTTGGGTGTGACCTTGAACATAAGCTGGCTTCCCTCATTGGGTGCCAACCCTCCTGCTGCTGAACGAGAGGGAGGCAGCTGTACGCAGGTTAGCAGACCGGGGAAGCTAGCAAAGCCGGCGCGCCCTAAGGCGCCCTGCGCACAACCACCATCAAGTGCAGGCATGTAATGCCTGACCGACAAGAGCTTGTGAACCTTGCTTATAACCCCGGGCTGCTAAACCCGATCACTGATGGGCAGTGACGGGAATCAAGTTACCGAGCAGCCCCAAGGCGCACAAGCCGGCGGATTCTGGCGTACCTGTAGGCAACGACGCAAGGTCTTGTAGCTTGCAGGAAGTAAGCTGTAGGACGCTTAAACAAGCGATCTCTAATGGTGTTGATGGAGCCGTCGAAAAAAGACAGCCTGTAAAAAAACAGCTTTAAAAAGTGATATATCCCTTGCCCGTTCAGTCCCTGCTCGATTTCGGTATCGCAATCCGGCTACTGGCCTTGACCTCCCGCAATGCCAGACTGGACTGAATGGACGCAATACCCACCTGACGCCTGAGCACCTGTTCGATGAAATCACTGTAGCTATCAAGATCCTCTGCCAACACTTGCAGCACGTAATCGGCATCCCCGGTGATCTTGTGACAGGACAACACTTCAGGCAATTGCGCAATCACCGCCTCGAAGGCGTCGGGCGCGTGATCGGCGTGGGTGGAAAAACGGATGTGCACGAATGCCATGATATCCAGCCCCAGCATTCGTCGATCAAGGTTCGCCTGGTAGCCCTTGATCACGCCCGCCTCCTCCATTCGCTTACGCCGCCGCCAGCAAGGCGTAAGGCTTAACGACAGCCGCTCACTGAGCTCGGCATTGGAAATGCTCGCGTCTTCCTGCAGCAACGCGAGAATCGCCAGGTCGGTGTCGTCGAGACTGATGCGTTTGGATATTTTTTTCTGCATCGCACCATTCCAGAGTAAGTTCGCCCGCAATATCTCCCAAACCATGAACATAAAGCAAAGAAATCGCAGCCGTACCAGAACAAAATATTTGCACTGGTTCACATCAACGGATGCGCAGAATGTTTACAGTTTTCAGTGATTCCCACCGTTTGCACCACGGCACCGAATTGAAAGACGGCGTACTCAAGCCGTCCTTCGAGCAGCCCAGTCGGGCCGATACCGTCCATAACCGGGTCAAGCAAGTAGGGCTTGGCCAGATCATCGAGCCGCGGGCATTTGACCGGTCGTGCTATGTCAACGCGCATAGCGAGCGCTACGTCACCTTTCTGGAAACCGCCTGGTCTGAATGGTGCGCAACCGGACGCACCCACGATGCCTTGCCGCTGGTATGGCCAGTGCGCGATCTGGCCAACGAGCAAGTGCCTGCTTTCATCGACGGCAAGCTGGGTTTCTACGCCATGGACGCCGGCTCCCCCATTACCGCCACCACGTGGCAAGCGGTAAAGACCAGCGCCGATATCGCGCTGACCGGACTAGCGCTGATCGATGAAGGCCACGACAGTGCCTTTGCCCTGTGCCGCCCACCCGGCCATCACGCGGCGCGTGAATACATGGGCGGCTACTGCTACCTGAACAACGCCGCCATTGCCACACAGCAGGCCATTACCCGAGGCGCCAAGCGTGTCGCCGTACTGGACGTCGACTTTCATCATGGCAACGGCACCCAGAACATTTTCTACGGACGCAGCGATGTCATGTTTGTGTCGCTGCACGGCGAACCGGCGGTGTCCTATCCGTACTACTCAGGTTTCAGCCACGAAGTCGGTGCAGGGCACGGCGAAGGTTACAACCTGAACTATCCGCTGCCGAAGAACACCACCTGGGAAAGCTACCGCAACGCCTTGCTCCACGCCTGCAAGAAACTCCAGCAATTTGCCCCTGAAGTGCTGGTTATTTCACTGGGCGTCGACACGTTCAAAGACGACCCCATCAGCCACTTCCTGCTGGAAAGCGAAGACTTCATCGGCATCGGCGAGCAGATAGCGGGCGTGGGCTGCCCCACCCTGTTCGTGATGGAAGGCGGCTACATGGTCAATGAAATCGGGATCAATGCGGTCAACGTGTTGCATGGTTACGAGAGCAAACGCGCCTGATTCATCGCTGAATCACAGCGTTTCAACTATTGAATCGGAGAATAAAAACATGACTCTTTTTATAGACGTCAATCATGCCGCACGCCTGTTCGCCAAGGTGGGCATCCGCCGGGCCATCCGCGAAATGGCGGCTTACATCGAAGCTGATTATTCACGCTGGGCGCAATTTGATAAGTCGCCCCGCACCGCCAATCATTCGGCCGACGGTGTGATCGAGTTGATGCCGACCGACGATGGCCAACAGTACTCGTTCAAATACGTGAATGGTCACCCGGACAACGGTCAAAAGGACTTGCTGACGGTCATGGCCTTCGGTGTCCTGGCCGATGTCCACAGTGGCTATCCCACCTTGCTCAGCGAGCTGACGCTGACCACGGCGGTGCGCACTGCCGCGACCTCCGCCCTGGTCGCACAATCCCTGGCGCGACCGGGTGCAAGCATCATGGCAATCATCGGCAATGGCGCCCAGAGCGAATTTCAGGCCCTTGCCTTCCACGAAATGCTGTCCATCAAACAAATACGCATTTTCGATATCGATCGCGACGCTTCACTGAAGTTGAAGCACAACCTGTCCGCCTTCCCGGATATTGAGGTGATTCTGGCCAATTCGGTCCAAGACGCGGTCAAGGGCGCGCACATCGTCACCACGGTCACCGCGGACAAGGCCTATGCAACGATTCTGACGCCCGAGATGATCGAGCCCGGGATGCATATCAATGCCGTCGGCGGTGACTGCCCGGGGAAAACCGAACTGCACGCCCAGATCCTGCGCGATGCCCGGGTCATCGTCGAGTTTGAACCTCAAACCCGGATTGAAGGCGATATACAACAACTGGAGGCCGACTTTCCCGTCATCGAGTTCTTCCGGATTGTCCTGGGCGAAGTCCCCGGGCGCGAGAACGACGCACAAGTCACCGTGTTCGATTCGGTGGGTTTTGCCCTGGAAGACTTTTCGTCACTGCGCTACGTGCACGACCTGGCGCGGGAGCACGCCATCGGTGAGCGCATCCACCTGGTGCCGACGCCTTCCAACATAAAAAACCTCTACCAACTGCTTGATCAACAGCCAGCCAGCGTCCCCTCGCGCCTGCGCACGGCCAGCTGAAAGCCATAGGTGATGCCCCTGAGCCAAGGGGCCACTCCCCGGTAGCGAACGCGAAACCCTGCCACCCGCAAACCACCACCGTCAGTAGCCGTTGCATCTCTAACAAGAACGCTAGACAGCCACTTTTCTGCCAAAACTCAAAAACATAAAATCAAGAGGTTTTGTAATGAAATCGACTCCGTCCGAGCGGGTTGAACAGCCCGCGCTGCAGCGTACGCTCAGCAATCGTCACATTCAGTTAATGGCCATGGGAGGTGCCATCGGTACGGGCCTGTTCATGGGCTCCGGGAAGATCATTGCCCTCTCCGGCACATCGATCATCCTCATTTATATGATCATCGGGATGTTCGTCTACTTCGTCATGCGCGCCATGGGCGAACTGTTGCTCTCCAACTTGAACTTCAAAAGCTTCGCGGATTTTGCCGGTACCTACCTGGGCCCGCGAGCGGCATTCTTTCTCGGCTGGTCGTACTGGCTGAGTTGGAGCGTCGCGGTGATAGGCGATGCCGTGGTGGTCGGCGGCTTCTTTCAATACTGGTTCCCCGATGTACCCGCCTGGATACCTGCCGTCGGTATGCTCATGACGCTGTTTGCCTTGAACGTGCTGACTGTCAGGCTTTTCGGTGAAGTGGAATTCTGGTTCGCGATCATCAAGATCATTGCCGTCGTCACCCTGATTGGCGTCAGCATGGTGCTCATTGCCAGCTCCTTTGTCTCTCCCAATGGCGTGACGGCATCCCTGAGCCACCTGCTGGACAAACAGGCAACCTTTCCCAATGGCCTGTTCGGTTTCTTCGCCGGTTTCCAGATGGCCATTTTCTCATTTGCCGGCACCGAACTGATCGGCATCGCCGCCGCGGAAACCCGCTCCCCCGAGAAGACCCTGCCAAAAGCCATCAACTCGATTCCGCTGAGAATCATCCTGTTTTATGTGCTGGCACTGGCCTGCATTATTGCGGTGACGTCCTGGCAACAGGTTTCGCCCAACAAGAGCCCCTTCGTCGAACTGTTCCTGGTTGCAGGGTTTCCCGCAGCAGCAGGCATCGTCAACTTCGTGGTGTTGACGTCTGCTGCCTCTTCGGCCAACAGCGGCGTATTTTCATCCAGCCGCATGTTGTTCGGGCTGGCGAATCAGGACAATGCTCCAGGGATTTTCCGACGCCTGTCGAGCGGTAGCGTGCCCTTGCTGAGCCTGGCGTTCACCACACTGTTGATGCTGGTGGGCGTACTGTTGCTGTTTATCGTTCCGGAAGTCATGACAGCGTTCACCATCGTCTCTACCGTGTCGGCGATCCTGGTGATTTTCACTTGGTCAACCATCCTCGCCTCGTACATTGCCTATCGCAGAAGCCGCCCGGACCTGCATGCGCAATCGGCGTACAAGATGCCTGGCGGCGTTCCGATGGCGTGGTTCTCCTTGGCATTCCTGGGCTTTGTTCTCTGTTTGCTGGCATTAAGACCTGACACCCGTATTGCCTTGATGGTCATGCCGGGGTGGTTCATATGGTTGGCAATTGCCTATCAGCTGACCCACACCAGAAAGCCGAAGGCCGCTGCTGATTCGGCCAGTCAGTACAGCTGATATTCACTTGGAGCCTCTGGGTGCCGATGCAGTGGAGCGCCCTTGAGCGATGTGGCAATTGTGGGGCGCCGGCGGGTCCAAGAGCTGTAAGCGAAGGCCGTCAAATAGCACTGACGGCTCACGCTGCTTTGCCCCAAAGAGCGTCAAAATAACGTTACCTCCTCGAAGATCCTCACATCCACTCATCAGATATACCGGTTTTTTGACGATTCTCCGATATATGGTCACAACTTTCACGCTCCCTCAGGTCCTAACACCGTGCTCGTCGATGGAATATTGGCATTCATACGGTTTTAGCCTGACACGGAGATAAGTTTATGATTTTTAACGTACAAAGTTTTGGCGCTAAAGGCGATGGCATCACTGACGACACGGCGGCGATACAAAGTGCGATAGACGCTGCGGCCGCCGCAGGCGGTGGGCAAGTCTACATGCCGACCGGTACTTATATCGTTTCCGGAGGTGAGGAACCTTCCGACGGCTGCCTGATGCTCAAGAGCAACGTCTACATGTACGGCGATGGCATGGGCGCAACCAACGTCAAGGTGGCTGACGGCTCCGACACCAAGATCACGGGGGTCATCCGCTCCGCCTATGGCGAGGAAACCCACGACTTCGGCGTCAGCAACCTCACCATCGACGGCAACCGCGACAGCACCACGGGCAAGGTCGACGGTTGGTTCAATGGCTACATTCCCGGCGAAGAAGGCTACGACTCCAACGTCACCCTCGACAGCGTCGAGATCAAGGATTGCTCCGGGTATGGGTTCGACCCCCACGAGCAGACCGTCAACATGGTCATCAAGAATAGCGTCTCCCACGGCAATGGCCTGGACGGCTTCGTGGCTGACTTCCTCAGCGACAGCACCTTTGAAAACAACGTCGCCTACGACAATGACCGCCACGGTTTCAACGTCGTCACCAGCACCCATGACTTCACCCTCACCAACAACATTGCCTACAACAACGGCGGCAATGGCATCGTGGTGCAGCGCGGCAGTGAGGACATCCCCTCCCCCAGCAACATCACCATCACCGGTGGCGAGGTGTACGGCAACGGCGCCGAAGGGGTGCTGATCAAACTGTCCAGCGCGGTGACCGTCAGCGGCGTCGACATTCACGACAATGCCAGCGCCGGGGTCCGCATCTACGGCAGCAACCACGTCGAGATCACCGACAACACGCTCAACAACAATTCCCTGGGAAATCCCGTACCGGAAATCATCATCCAGTCCTACGACGATACCCTGGGCGTGTCCGGCAAGTACTTCAACGGCAGCGACAACACCATTCAGGGCAACATCATCAGCGGCAGCGACCTGTCGACCTACGGTGTTGCCGAGCGCAACGAAGACGGCACTGATCGCAACGCCATCATCGGCAACACCATCAGCCACACCAGCAAGGGGGCCACGCTGGTCTATGGTGACGGCAGCTACGCCAGCGCCACGGTGCCGATGACCACCGTGCAAGGTACGGCTGGCAACGACACCCTGTCGGGCAGCGCCGCCAGCGAGATTTTCTACGGCGGGGCCGGCAATGACACGATCAATGGCGGGGCCGGTGGCGACATTCTGGTCGGTGGTGCAGGCATCGACAAACTCACTGGCGGTACCGGCGCCGATACGTTCCGTTTCGCCGCGCAGTCCGACAGTTACCGCACCGCAACCGCAAGCTTCGATGACACCATTGTCGACTTCGACGTCACCCAGGACAAGATCGACCTCGCCGGTCTCGGTTTCACCGGCCTGGGCAATGGCCGTGGCGGCACCTTGCAGGTCAGCTACAGCGCCAGCAACGACCGCACCTACATCAAGGACTACGATGCCGACGCCAGCGGCAATCGCTTTGAATTGATTCTCTCGGGCAACCTGACCAGCACCCTGACCGCCAGTAATTTCATCTTCAATCGGGTGGTCACCGGCACCAACGCCAGCGACTCGTTATTGGGTAGCGATTCGGCCGACACCCTGCTCGGCCTGGCGGGCAACGACAACCTCAGTGGCGGCGCGGGCGACGACAAGCTCGACGGCGGCACCGGCATGGATAGCCTCACCGGTGGCACCGGGGCGGACACCTTCGTGTTCTCCAATCGCCTGGACAGTTACCGCAATTACAACACCGGCGGTGTCAACCTGGGCGACCTGATCACCGATTTCGATATCGGCGCCGACAAGATCGACCTCTCGGCCATGGGGTTCACCGGCCTGGGGAATGGCGAGAACAACACCGTCTATCTGGTGCTCAACAGTGCCGGCACCAAGACTTACATCAAGTCCCTGAGCGCCGACGCCAATGGCAACCGCTTCGAAGTGGCAATGGACGGCAACTACCTCGACAAGCTGACCAGCGCCAACTTCGTCTTCGCCACCTCGTCACCGTCCAACCAGGCGCCGGTGCTGGCCACGCCCCTGCTGGATCAGAACGCCACCGAAAACACCGCGTTCAGCTACGTGGTGCCGGCCACCAGTTTTACCGATCCGGATAACGACAGCCTCAGCTACTCCGCCACATTGGCCAATGGCAGCGCCCTGCCCGCTTGGCTAACCTTCGATGCCGCCAGCCGTACCTTCAGCGGCACGCCCAGCGACACGGCATCAGGCACCTACTCCATCCAGGTCATCGCGACCGACGCCAGCAATGCAACCGTCAGCGACAGCTTTACCTTGGCCGTGCAGGACGTACCCACCGCACCTGGCGTGATCAACGGTACGCCGAACAACGACACCCTGACCGGCACCACTGCCAACGACCAACTGTTCGGGGGTGCCGGCAACGACACGCTTAATGGCGGCGCGGGCAACGACATCCTCGTCGGCGGTACCGGTGCGGACAAACTCACCGGCGGCGCGGGTGCCGATGTGTTCCGCTACACCGCAACACTCGACAGTTACCGCACCAGCGCCACCAGCAGCAGTGACCAGATCCTCGATTTCGATGTGGCCGCCGACAAGATCGATGTCTCGGCGCTCCGTTATACCGGCCTGGGCAATGGCCTGAACGGTACGCTGCAAGTGACCTACAGCGCTTCGAGCAACCGCACCTACCTCAAGGACCTCACCGTCGATGCCAATGGCAACCGCTTCGAAGTGTCGCTGGCGGGCAACCTGGCGAACAGCCTGACGGCGAGTCATTTTGTCTTCGCCGACCAGAACACCCCGAGCAATGTAGCGCCGGTGGTGGCCATTCCCCTCCTCGACCAGAACGCCACCGAAAGCGCACCGTTCAGCTACACCCTGAGCCACGACAGCTTCACCGACGCCAACCAGGATGTGCTGACCTACACCGCAACGCTTGCCGACGGCAGCGCCCTGCCCGCCTGGCTGAGTTTCAACGCCACCAGCCTGACGTTCACCGGCACGCCGATCAGCACGGCGTCCGGCCAATACAACGTGCTGGTCAAGGCCGTCGATCCTTCGGGAGCGTCGGTCAGCGACAGCTTCGCCCTGGCGGTGGCCGATGCGCCCGCCAACACCATCGCCGGCACCAACAATGCCGAAACCCTCAATGGCACGGCCGGTGCGGACCTGATCCTCGGCCTCGGTGGCAATGACACAATCAAGGCCGGCACTGGCGCGGACATCGTCGACGGCGGCGACGGACGCGATTCGCTGTACGGCGGCGACGGCGCCGACACCTTCCGCTACAGCAACGTGCTCGACAGCTACCGCGACTACGACAGCGGCGGTGTCACGGCCACGGACACCCTGTATGACTTCACCGCGGGCGTCGACAAAATCGATGTCTCGGGCCTGGGCTTTCTCGGCCTCGGCGATGGCAGCAATGGCACCTTGTACATGACCCTTAACACGGCCGGCGACAAGACCTACATCAAGTCCGCCGAAGCGGATGCCGATGGCAATCGCTTTGAAATCGCCCTCAACGGCAACTACCTCGACACCCTGACCGCCAGTGATTTCGTGTTCGGCGAGCGCGCCCAGCAAGACATCCTCTACCTGCCCACCCTCGGCCAATCCAATGCGCGCCTGCTGCGCATGACGGAGGACGACGATCAGTCCGGCACCTCGATGCTGGTCAATGACCTGGACCGCTACACCCCCTATGACGTGCGCAGCCAGTTCACCGACGCCGACGGCAACGGCATTGACATCGCCGTGGGTGGCAGCACCGTCAACGGCCTGTCGACCCTGGGCGCCGAGGAACTCAAGTTATGCTGGTGGCTGACCGACACCAACCAACCCGGGCCTGCACTGCTGCGTGCCGAGGCGTTGCTGCGCGACCAGCTCACCGAACTGCAATCGATCGACAACGTCACCATGGGCATCATTTGGGGCCAGGGCGAGGAAGCCGCCCAGGAAATCGGCCGCGCCACGGACAAACCAGCGGCAGCAGCGGCCTACAAGGCCGCGACCCTGAAGGTCTTTGATTACCTGCATACCCAGTTCGGCAGCTTCAGCGTGTACATGATGGAAACCGGTCACTACGAGCAGGACGCCGCGCGTGCCCGTGGTTACTCCGAAGAGAAGATCGCCTCCATCGTCGAAGGGGTCGGTCATGTTCGCGCCGTCCAGGAGGCCATTGCTGTCGAGCGCGCCGATGTCAAGCTGGCGGTGGACTACACCGACCTGCCCTTGCGCTACGAGGTCGATCCACTGGTGTATCCCGATGATGTCTGGCACCTGCACGAGGAGTCGGCGGAGATCGTCGGCCAGCGCCTGGCCGACGCCATCGCCGATGACCTTGGCTTCCAGGGCAACCCCAACGACAACAACAGTGTGCAGGACATTTTCGACAACGCTCAGAACCAGGGCGGGATGATTTCCGGTACCGACCAGGCGGATACCCTGGTGGGCAGCTCGGGTAACGACACGCTCGATGGCGACCTGGGCGCCGATACCCTGAGCGGTGGCGATGGCAACGACATTTATGTGGTCGATAACGCTTTCGACAGCGTGGAGGAAACCAACACCTCGACCGCGCAGATCGATACCGTACAGGCCTCGGTCAGCTGGACCCTGGGCGCCAACCTCGAGAACCTGGTGCTCACCGGCGTGTCGGACATCGACGGCACCGGCAATGAACGGCGCAACTTCATCACCGGCAATGCCGCCAACAACGTGATCGATGGTGCCGCAGGAGCCGACAGCATGAGCGGCGGCGATGGCAACGACACTTACTATGTCGACAACGCCGACGACACTGTGATCGAGACCAACAACAGTGCCGGGCCGGGAGGGATCGACAGTGTGCACAGCAGCCTGGCGGCCCATACCCTCGCCAGCAACGTCGAGCATCTGTATATCGATAGCGCGGGTGCCGCCAATGGCACTGGCAACGGGCTGGACAACACGCTGTTCGCCAGCGCCGGCAACAACGTGCTGGACGGGCGCGAGGGTAATGACACCGTGTCTTTCGAGCGCGCCCTGTCCGGCGTTAACGTAAACCTTTCGACGTCAGCGCAGCAAAACACCTCGGGTTCGGGGCTCGACACCTTGAAATTCCTGGAAAACCTGACGGGAAGCGCCTACGCCGACAATCTGTCGGGCAACAGTGGCGCGAACGTTTTGAACGGTGGTGCGGGCAACGATACGTTGGTGGGCGGTTCGGGCGATGACCGGCTGATCGGTGGTGCAGGCACCGACATTCTCAGCGGCGGCACGGGCGCCGATACCTATGCGTTTACTGCGCTGTCGGACATGGACGTCGGGGCTTTGCGCGATGTGATCAACGGTTTCAAGAGCGCCGAAGGCGATCATCTGGATTTCACCGGTCTGGACGCCAACCCGCTGACCACCGCTGTCGACGCCTTCACCTTCATCGGCAGCAATGCCTTTGACCCTGCAAACGCCACCGGCCAACTGCGCTTTGCCGATGGCATCGTCTACGGCAGTGTCAATGCCGACGCCACCCCCGAGTTCGAATTTGAACTGGTGGGCGTCAAGGAGCTGCACGCCAGCGATTTCACAGCCTGAGCCAAACCCGCATCCCGTGGGAGCGGCGGTGCGGCGATCCGACTTGCCCACGAAGGCGGCGGCACATTCACTATGAATGCTGACTGGCCCACCGCTTTCGCGAGCAAGCCCGCTCCCACAGGATATGCATTCAACCTGACTGATCATGTTTGTTTCGTGGCGAGGGAGCTTGCTCTCTCGCCACGGAGATAGGCTGCGATCTTGAGCTTTGGTGGGAACCCCAGGCTTTTCAGAACAGGCGTTGCACCTGTTCCAGGATCGCGCGGTTCATCTGGCCCGTGTGGGTGTGCAGGCTCACGTAGCTTTGCAGCATGTCGAGCTTGGTGTTGAGCAGGTCTCGACGGGCCTGGAACACCCGCTGTTGCGCATCCAGAATGTCCACTGTGGAACGCACGCCACCCTGGAAGCCTTTTTCCGTCGAGGTCAGCGCCCGCTGATTGGAGTCCACCGCCCGCTGCATCGCCTTGCTCTTGGCAAAACCGGCCACGACACCCAGATAATCGGCCTCAATGTCCTCGGCCAACTGTTGACGCTGCACATCGTAGTCCGACTGGGCACCGGCCAATTGCGCTTCGGCCTTCGCCACCGAGGCACGTACCGCCCCGCCGCGATACAACGGAATATCCAACTGAACCCCCACGTAATAAGAGTCCTGGCGCGGGTCGAGCTCCTGGTACTGAGGGCTTTCCCGGCGGGTTAGCTGGGTGGTCAGCGACAAGGTCGGGTAATGCCCGGCGCGCTGACTGTCAGCCTGCGCCTCGGCGACTTTCACCGCCGCCAGCCGGGAGGCCAGATCGGGACTGGCTTCACGGGCAATCGCCGTCCAGTACGTCAAATCCCGCTCCGGCGGTATCGGGCTACCGGTGGGCAGTTCTTCGCGCATCGGCTGGATGTCCTCGATCGGCACGCTGGCGCGACCGGACAACGCCCGCAACGCCGCCACGCGGCGGGCCTGGGCTTCAGCCTCCTGGGCGTCGACGAGATCGAGCCGGGCCTGGGCCTCGTCAATATCGGTGATCGCGCCCTCGCCGCCCTGATAAAGCTTTTTGCTCTGCGTCACCAACCCATTGATGGCGGTCTTTTGCTGGGCGATCAACTTGATCTCGTTCTCGGCACGGGCGACGTCGAAATAGCCTTTGGCAACCCGGTCGAACAGGGTCTGGCCGGCAACGTCGAACAGCTGGGTACCCAGCTGCCCCCGCGCCTTGCCCTCCTGATACGCCGCCCAGCGCCCCTTGTCATAGAGCGGTTGTTGCGCCGCCAGGGTGACGCTGTTCGCCTGGTAGTCGTTACTGTTGACGTAGCTGTTGTCATCGCCGCCGTCGATACGTCCGCCGTAACCGTAGCGCGACGTCAGCGACACTTGCGGATAGAGGCCGCCGCGGCCAATCTCCTCTTCATGGCTGGACGCGTCAAAGGCGTGGGCTGCCGATTGCACGGTCGGGTCATTGAGCCGCGAGGCGTCGTAGGCAGCGGTCAGGTTCAGGCCTTCTTCGGCGGCCCCTACGGGATTGATAGCGGCCCAGTTGGCACACAAACCCAGTAGTACAGCGTAGCGATAGCGGCAACGGTCGGTCATGCTCATTCCTCTTTGAAGGCTGCAAGCAAGCGTTCGCGCAGTGGTTTCATCAGGTAATTCATCAAGGTGCGTTCCCCCGTCACCACCGTGACATCGGCGAGCATGCCGGGGCGCACCAGCAGGCCGGCGACCTGCAGCGAGGCGACGGTGTCGGCGGCAATCTCGACCTTGGCGGAGAAGTACGGCTGGTGAGTCTGTTCATCGATCAACTGGTCCGCCGACACGGTCTGCACCGTGCCGGTGACGGTCGGCGTATCCACCCGTTGCAGCGCGGTGAAATGCACATGCACCGGCAGCCCCGGGCGCAACTTATTGGCCATCAGCGGCTCGAAGCGCGCGGTGATCGCCATCGGTGCATCCAGCGGCACCACCTGCATCAGGGTCTGGCCGGCCTGGGCAACGCCGCCGACCGTATGGATGCTCAGGTCCATGACCTGCCCGGACACCGGCGCCCGGATCGCTCCGTTGTCGACTTCAAACTGCAAGGCACGAATTTGATCGGCATAACCTGCCGCCTCGGCAGAGACCTCGCTGAGCTGGGTTTCGGCATCGCGGCGAAATTCCTGCTGCGCCTGCAAGGCCTTGAGCCGGCTTTCGTTGATCGCCTGGCGGGTCCTGCCGACATCGCCCACCCCGGAGGCAATCTGCCCGGCCAATTGGGCTGCGTTGCGCTCGGCCTCAAAGAGTTTGTTGCGCGGAACGTAGCCTTCATGGGCCAAATCACGCAGGCCTTCGAGTTCCTGCTGCTGGAAGCGCATCTGCGCGTCGTAGTTGCGCTTGACGCCTTCGTAGCCGAGCAATTGCTGCTGCAACGCCGCGGCTTCGTGTTCGATGATCTGCAGGCGGCTGCCCAGCTCTGCACGGCGCGTCAGGAACAACTGGCGCTGCAAGGCCATGGCCGCCTTGACCCGCGGCTCGTCGGCATGTGCCAGCAGTTCGGCGGGCCATTGGATCTCGGCTGAGCCCAGGCGCTCGGCAATCAACCGCGCCTCGACGCTGCGATCGTTGAGCAACTTGCCCAGGGTCACGTCCCGTTGCGACTGCGCCTGCACCGTGTTGAACTGCACCAGCAACTGCCCTTGGGTGACGCGGTCGCCATCGCTGACCAGCAGCTTTTCCACCACCCCACCGACCAACGACTGCACCGCCTTGCGTTCGCCCGCCACCACCACGGTGCCGCTGCCCACGACGCCTTGGTCGAGCGGCGCCAGGCAGGCCCAGAGCAGGAAGCCGCCCAGGGTCAGGACCAGGAAAGCCACACCATAGCGTGCCGCCCCCCCGGCGTCGGTACTGGCGCCAGGCAGCGTGCTGTCGCCGCGTACGCTCAGCCCCTGCTCGCTGTACGTCTTAGCCTTGGGGGTCAGATCACGCATCTTTACCAGCCTCTTTGACCGCGGCCGGTCTTGGCCCCGGCATCAATGCCTTGAGCACCCGATCCCGTGGACCGAATGCTTGTTGGGTGCCGTCCTTGAGCACCAGGATCTGATCGACCACCGCCAGCACATTAGGCCGATGGGTAATCAGCACCACGGTGCTGCCAGCGGTCTTGAGCGCACTGATGGCCTGCACCAGCGCCACCTCACCGGCTTCATCGAGGTTGGAGTTGGGCTCATCGAGCACGATCAGCGACGGGCGCCCGTAAAGCGCGCGGGCCAGGCCGAGGCGTTGCTTTTGGCCGCCGGACAACCCAAGCCCGCCGGGGCCCAGCGGCGTGTCGTAACCCTTGGGGAACCGCAGGATCATCTCGTGGATACCGGCGTGACGCCCGGCGGCGATGATCTTGTCGGCGTCCTGCTCGCCGAAACGGGCAATGTTGTCGGCCACAGTGCCATCGAACAGCTCGATGTCTTGCGGCAGGTACCCGAGGTGCGGACCCAGGGCGTCGTGGGACCATTGGCTGATCTCGGCGTCGTCCAGGCGCACCGACCCGCCCATGGCCGGCCATACCCCGACCAGCGCCCTGGCCAGTGTCGACTTGCCACTGGCGCTGGGGCCGACGACGGCAAGCACCTCACCTTTGCCCAGGCTGAAATTGATGCCCCGCACGATCGGTTGCGCAGCACCGGGTGGGCCGACATACAACTGCTCCAGGCGCACCGCGCCGGTGGGCGCTGGCAAAGGCATGCGCAGGCGCTCGCGCGGATGTTCGTCAAGCAATTGGCTCAGGCGCTGGTAGCTCTGGCGGCCGGCGTTGAATTGCTTCCACGAACCAATGGCGATTTCCACGGGCGCCAGTGCACGGCCCAGCAGCAGCGACATCGCAATCATCATGCCTGCCGACAATTGGCCTTCAAGCACCAGCAACGCCCCCAGGCCCAGGGCCAGCGACTGTCCGGAGATGCGCACGAAACGGGTCATCGAAGTGATACGCGCGCTGCGATCGCTGGCATGGGCCTGGGCGGCAATGATGCGTTGCTGCAGCAGACTCCAGCGCTGGCGCAACGGCCCGAGCATGCCCAAGGCCTGGATGACCTCGGCATTGTGCAACGTGCTGTTGACATAGCTCGAAGACTGCACGCCCAGCCGATTGGCTTCGCCCAGGCGTGTGCGAGTCGCCAACTCGCCCCACAATGCCAGGCCGATCAGCACCAGTGCCAGAACCAGCGTCAGCACGCCGAACCAGGGATGAAAGATGAACGCCACCAGCACGAAGATGGGCAACCACGGCGCATCGAGCAAGGCAATCAGGCCCTGGCCGGTAATCAACTGCCGCAGCGTCGCCAGATCGGTGAGCACCTGCGCCGGGTTGGCGTTGTGCTCGCGCAGGCTGCGGGCGAAAGCAGCGTCGAAAATCCGCTCGCCCAAGGCATCGTCCAGCCCCGCGCTCATGCGAATCATCACCTCGCCGCGCACCCACTCGATCAGGGCGCTGAACATGAACAGTCCCAGGGCGATCAAGGTGAGCATGAACAACGTGGTTTCGTTGCGACTGGTGAGGACCCGGTCGTACACCTGCATCATGTAGAGCGACGGCACCAGCACCAGCAGGTTGATCACCCCACTGAACAGTGCCAGGGACCAGAAAACACGGCGATAACTTAATAACGCGGCATCAATTTCATGACGCGGATCGAGAAGCAAACCCATAAATAAAATGTCGCTCGCAAAGGAAAAGTCGGTCCAGACGCAATCCATCGCGAGCGTTTTGCCCAGCAAACCTGGAGAAAACACTAAATGTAGGCTGACGTGCCGCTATCAGAGACGGTCCTCGTCGCTACAGGCGCCCATAACTGACAACGACACCATGGGTTAGTGCCGGCGCCAAGGACTGGGTTTTCACGTAGCTGACGGGCGGGAATCGGGCAGCTCCACCCTTGCTTGTCGCTCGAACTCGCAAGTCATGGCAGCCACCCACTTGCCGTTGGCATAACTATTCAGGCGGATCGATCTGGTCCAGCACCCGGTTGGCCGTGATCTCCGCCAGCATCACGCTGTTCGAAATACCCAGCAGCGCATTGCGCGACCCGCCGTCCAGAGGATTCCTGAATTGGGCCATCACCCATCCCTACTAAAGAAGGGGTGGCAGCTGTACGCAGGTTAGTAGACCGGGGAATCCAAGAAACCGGCGCGCCCAAGGGCGCCCTACGTACAGCCACCATCAGAAAGCAGGCGCAAAGCCTGACTGGTAGAAGCGTTGTACGTCTTGGATTAAAACCACCGAGCTACTAAACACGATCACTGATGGGCAGTGACGCGAATCAAGTTACCGAGCAACCCCAAGGCGCACAAGCCGGCGGATTCTGGCGTACCTGTAGGCAACGACGCAATATCTTGTAGCTCTCAGGAAGTAAGGTGTAGGGCGTTTAAACAAGCGATCTCGAATGGCCTTGATGGGGCTGGTGTGGGCGGGACTGCGGTGTCGGTGCAACCCCGCCTCGTGCATGTGGGTTCAAGCCCTAGGCAAGTACTTTCCAACCCAACTGATCGCGAGCCTCTTGCAGGTCGGACTGCATATCGTGATCCCACAGCCACTCGAAACGCTCTGCGAGGGTTGTACCCAGCATCTGCTCGTTGTCGGCGACAACCGGATCGCGCAGTTCATAGAGTTCGCCGGCTTCCCAGGAGGTGCGCTGCACACGACAGGCACGCGGACGGCGGATGGCGTCATAGGCCTCCAGCACAGCCTGTGGCCGGCTTGCCAGCACTTGTGAGGCAGCCAGCATCTCTTCCTGGGTGGCATTGCGAACCCATGGGGAATCGCTCGGCCAGACCGGGTCAGGCCGACTGCGGTCGGAAGTGAAAGCCACCACGTTGATCAGTCGGCCTTGTTTGACCGGGAACGTGAAGATGTGTGCATCGAGTCCCAAGTACATCTGCGGGACATCGACCAGGTGTTCATCGACACCCCGAGCCCGGTAGGCCGCGCGCAACTGTTGACTGTCGATCATTCCGCGGTAGGCGCAAGTGCCGCTGAAGCGGGGTGCCGCGAGGGGGTGGCCAAGGCCTTGGAGAACATGGTCACGGATCGAAGACTTGATGCCGTCAGCAGCGATCAACAGATCGCAGCGATGTTCGCTGCCATCGGTGAACAACACGCGGGCCTGTCCGGCATCCTGCTCCACGCGGATCGCGCGCTTGCCGAACTGGGCGATTCCCTCGGGCAACTGCTGGCCAACGCGTCGAGAAAGTCCGCACGGTGCACCGAAGACTGCCCTACCCCTTCGGCCAGGCTGGCGCTCAGGTAGCCGGCATCCTCGCCACGGCGCCATTCGAACCAGATATCCTGCCATGGATCGAGCGTGCGGTCGGCGATTTGCCGTTAGGGTTCGGCGATGCCCAGCATCATCAATGTGAATATTGGCTGGACGCCGAGCCCTGACGGCTCGATGCGTTTTGGATCAGGAACACCAGAATGGCTATCGCCCCGACCAGTCCCGGAATGGCAAAGATGAGGAAGCTCGCCTGTAACGGCAGCGAAGAGGCATGCAAGGCGCCGCCCAGCAACGGACCGATGATTGCACCAGTGCGACCCACGCCCATCGCCCAACCAAGACCGGTAGCCCGTATCTGCGGCGGGTAATATTGCACGGTACAGGCGTTGGCCAGGATTTGGGTGCCGATGGTGCACGCACCGGCAACGGCAATGAGCAAATACAGCACCGGCAATGGCGCCTTGAGCGCAAGCAGACTCAGGGCCAACGCCCCGCAACAGAAGAAGACGAACAGGACCTTGCCAATGCCGATTCGATCGCCCAGCCACCCACCAGCTACCGCGCCGATAATCGCACCAAGATTCAGCGCCACCAGAAACGCCAGGCTCGAGTTCAATCCGTATCCGGCGGCGCTCATGAGTTTTGGTAACCAGGAGCTCAGCGCATAGACCATCAGCAGGCAACAGAAAAACGCCAGCCAGAGCATGAAGGTGCTCAACTTGCGCCCCTCCCGGAATAGCTGTGAAATCGAAACGTTCGAGCCTTTAGCGGCGATGCGGTTTAACTGGTCGGTTGCGTCTGGCACATAATCCGGTACGGCCTGCGTCAATAGCGACTGGGCCTTGAGTGTCTGCCCGGTGCGCAGAAGGAAATCCATCGACTCGGGCAACTGTCGTATTAAGAATGGCAATGCCAACAGTGGAATCAAGGCCACATAGAACACTGCTTGCCAGCCCCACAGGGGGATCAGCACCATGCCCAGGCCGGCAGACAACATGCCCCCCAGAGAGTAGCCACTGAACATGAGGGCAACCAAGGTACTGCGCGATTGCTTGGGCGCGTACTCGTTCATCAGCGCGACAACGTTCGGCATGACCCCACCGATACCCAGCCCGGCAACGAACCGGCACAGCGCAAACGCCTCCGGGCTCTGCGCCAGGCCGTTGATCGCTGTAACCCCGCTGAAAAGCGTGACGCAGATCATGATGGTTTTACGTCTGCCTATCCGGTCAGATAATGATCCGAAAAACAGCGCGCCCAACATCATGCCTACCAGCGCACAGCTACCCAACGCCCCAGCCTGCAATGAACTCAGCCCCCACTCGGCCATCAGTGAGGGCAACACAACGCCATAAATGACCAGGTCATAGCCGTCGAAGATGATAATCAACGCGCACCAGAACAGTACGCGCGCGTGGAAGGCATTGAAACGTGCCCCGTCAATCAGGGCTGATACATCGATCGTACGCATGGCATCGCTCTTTTTGTCATTGTTATAGAGCCGCAGGTTCACAGACCTGCGGAAGTGGCGCGGTGCCCGACTCGCTGAGCCAGATGCGTGTCGTTGGTGAGTGACGTAAACCGTTCAGGATGTGGGCATTGCAGCGATCATGGCCAAGGCGTCAAGCGTGATAAATGCAGTGATCCGCATACCTGGTATTTCGAGTGTGAATAAAGATCAGGGACGAGCAAAAGCCACGCCGCCTTTGCGATGGACGCGACGCTGTAGCACTTGATAGGCTTGCGGCTCTTGCAGCGACCATTTCAGAGCGGTGCAGACCCAACGACGGGCAACGGGTTTATGACCCTGGCATGAGCCAACCTGCACGAGGCGTTATGGAATTACGTGAGCTGGATCTCAATCTTCTGTTGGTGTTCAACCAACTGCTGATCGACCGCAGGGTCTCGACTGCGGCGGATAATCTCGAACTGACCCAACCTGCTGTCAGCAACGCGCTCAAGCGGTTGCGTACCACCTTGAACGACGAACTTTTCGTGCGCACCTACCAGGGAATGGAGCCCACCCCCTATGCCCGGCAACTGGCCGAGCCGGTCGCGCTGGCCATTCAAACGTTACGCGATGCACTCAGCCGGCAGGACACCTTTGATCCGCTGAACTGCAAACGCAGATTCACCATGGCCATGACGGATATCGGTGAAATCTACTTCATGCCCAGACTGATGGACGCCCTGGCCGAACGCGCTCCGGGTTGCTCGATCAGTACGCTGCGCAACAACGTCGACACCCTGGCTGAAGGCTTGCAAAACGGTGCGATAGACCTGGCAGTCGGGCTGCTTCCGCACCTTCAAGCGGGTTTTTTTCAACAACGCCTGTTCCACCATCGTTACGTCTGCCTGTGTCGTAAAGACCATCCTGCCACCAGGGAGCCTTTGACACTCGAGCGTTTTTGCAGCTATGACCACGTTCGTGTTGTAGCGGCGAACACCGGACACGGCGTGGTCGACACCTTCCTCGCACGTGAAGGCATCGAGCGAAACATACGCCTGGAGGTTCCGCATTTCGTCGCGATCGGCCACATACTTCAACGCACGGATTTGCTGGCAACAGTGCCCGAACGATTTGCCGCCAGTTGCGAACAGCCGTTCGGCCTCTCCATCCTGGCGCCGCCTCTGGAGCTGCCGAAAATCGAGATCAATCTGTTCTGGCATGCGCGATACAACAAGGACCCGGCCAATCGTTGGTTGCGTCAACTCATGTTTGAGTTGTTCTCTGACTGAATGGACCAAGCCCTCCAAACATCACCGCCTTTGAACGTACAAGCATCGCTGAACCCGTCAGAACTTTTCAGGGATGCGCCTGAGCGGATAATCCGGTTCTCGATAGCCACCCGGCTTCTGCCGCTGGGGCAATGTCACTTTTTCGCGTGGCACATTCTTGTACGGGATGCGGCTGAGCAAATCGGTGAGGATGTTGAGGCGAGCCCGGCGCTTGTCGTTTGAGTTGGCCACAAGCCACGGCGCATAGTCGGTATCGGTCGCCTTGAACATCTCGTCACGTGCACGGGAGTAGTCATACCAGCGACCGTATGACTTCAGGTCCATAGGGGACAGCTTCCAGATCTTGCGTCCGTCCTTGATCCGCGCCTGGAGTCGACGGGTCTGCTCTTCCTGGCTGACCTCCAGCCAGTACTTGAGCAGGATCACGCCAGACTCGACGATCGCACGCTCCACAAGGGGGGCCGTTTTCAGGAAATTGACCACCTGCTCTGCAGTGCAGAACCCCATCACACGCTCGACGCCTGCCCGGTTGTACCAACTGCGATCAAAAATGACGACCTCGCCCGCTGCCGGCAGGTACGGCAGGTAGCGCTGGACATACATCTGGCTCTTTTCGCGGTCGGTCGGCGCAGGCAACGCCACTACACGAAAGATACGCGGGCTGACCCGTTCGGTGAGCGCCTTGATCGTCCCGCCCTTGCCGGCACCATCGCGCCCCTCGAAGACGATACAGATCTTGATGCCTTTGTGTTTCACCCACTCCTGCAGTTTGACCAGTTCGACATGCAGTTGGCGCAGTTGAGCCAGATAGTCTTTGTTTGTCAGTTTCACGTTTTCGGTGGAATGACGCTTGGCAGCGCCCTTCTTATTCTTTGCCATGACCGTAACCTCACGAATGTATGTCTCTGACCAATGAAAAAACCTGGTTCACAACGACAGCAAACCGCTGTACAGCCCATAGGCCGCCAGCCCCGCCCCGGTGATGACGCAGGTAAAGATGCCCTTTTCGAAATGGGTGAACAGCGGCTTGCCCTGCTCATGCTTGGCCCTGGCGAACAAAATCACCCCGGGCGCATACAGAAGCGCTGAAAGCAGCACATATTTCATTCCACCGGCATACAGCAACCACACTGCATAACAGAGCGCGATGCCGCCAATCAGCAGGTCCCTGGTGCGCTGCGCAGAGGCGTTTTCATAGGTTTCACCACGCCCGCTCAACAGCACTGCATACGCTGCCGACCATAGGTACGGCACCAGAATCATCGAAGAAGCGAGGTAGATAAGGCTGGTGTATGTACCCTCGGAAAACAGCGTGATCAGCAGGAAAATCTGGATCATGATATTGGTCAGCCACAACGCGTTGACCGGTACATGATTGGCGTTTTCCCGGGTCAGGAAGGCCGGCACGGTCTTGTCCCTGGCCGTGGCGAAGAGGATTTCGGCACACAGCAGCGCCCACGACAACAACGCCCCGAGCAGTGAAATCGCCAGGCCGATGCTGATCAGCAGCGCGCCCCAATGGCCGACGATGTGCTCCAGGACCGCCGCCAGCGACGGATTTTGCAAGGTGGCCAATTCGGGCTGGCTCATGATCCCCAGCGACAGCACGTTGACCATGACCAGCAGCGCCAGCACGCCAAGAAAACCGATGACCGTGGCCCGGCCGACATCCGAGCGTTTCTGCGCCCGGGCCGAGTAGACACTGGCGCCTTCGATACCGATGAACACGAACACGGTCACCAGCATCATGTTGCGCACCTGATCCATCACACTGCCGAAGTTCGGGTTGCTGCGCCCCCAGATGTCCCGGGTGAAAATGTCGACCTTGAAAGCCACGGCGGCAATGACGATGAACATGATCAGCGGCACGATCTTGGCCACGGTGGTCAGTTGATTGATGAACGCCGCCTCCTTGATCCCGCGCATCACCAGAAAGTGCACCGACCAGAGCAGGACCGAGGCGCAGCCAATGGCGATTGGCGTGTTGCCCTGGCCAAACACCGGGAAGAAGTAACCCAGGGTGCTGAACAGCAGAACGAAATAACCGACGTTGCCCAGCCAGGCGCTCATCCAGTAACCCCAAGCCGAAGAAAACCCCATGTAGTCGCCAAAGCCGGCCTTGGCATAGGCATACACCCCGGCGTTCAGTTCCGGCTTGCGATTGGCCAGGGTCTGGAAGACAAAGGCCAGGGTCAGCATGCCAACGGCGGTAATCGCCCATCCGATCAGCACGGCACCGGCATCGGCACGTTCCGCCATGTTCTGCGGCAGAGAGAAGATACCGCCGCCAATCATCGACCCGACCACCAGGGCAATCAGCGCGCTCAAGCGAAGCTTTTGCGTCGGTTGCGGCATGTTGCGTCTCCTTGCCCGGGGTGGACGTCGTCACCGACCTTCACATCGTTGGTTTAACTAAATAAATAAAGCGTAATGCGTTTATCAACTAACGCCAGTTATCCATTTTTTCATTTATAGCCGATCATTGTATTGCAACTTATTGAAATAGCGGTTTTTACCGGTACAAGGCGAATCGGCGAATCGATTAAATCAGGGCTTTACAAAACGCGAAATCCATCTAGCGTGTAAACTGCATTGGATTAGCGTTATTTTTACCCCTCAAACCGAAGCCTCTATACAGGGTTTTCCAGCAATGGTCCCGTGTCGAAATAAAGAGCAGCCAGTTGTTAATTGCTAATGGAAAATGACCGCACTTTGATCTAAATCAGTTAGTTGCGTAGCAAACGAAATTAATCTGCTTCTCTCTTCTTCCACATTGGAGTCATGCCATGTCTGAAGCCCCTGGAAAACTACGACTGGGTGCACTCGTTGCGTTGGTTGTCGGCTCGATGATTGGTGGCGGTATCTTCTCTTTGCCGCAAAACATGGCTGCCAGCGCCGATGTCGGTGCCGTGCTGATCGGTTGGGCCATTACCGCCGTCGGCATGCTGACCCTGGCCTTCGTCTTCCAGACCCTGGCCAACCGCAAGCCGGATCTGGACGGCGGTGTCTACGCCTACGCCAAGGCCGGTTTCGGTGATTACATGGGGTTCTCCTCTGCCTGGGGTTACTGGATCAGCGCCTGGCTGGGCAACGTCGGCTATTTCGTTCTGCTGTTCAGCACCCTGGGCTACTTCTTCCCCATTTTTGGCGAGGGCAATACTGTCGCGGCGGTGATCGGTGCTTCGGTGCTGCTCTGGGGTGTGCATTTCCTCGTACTGCGCGGGATCAAGGAAGCGGCGTTCATCAACCTGGTGACGACGGTCGCCAAGATCGTGCCGCTGCTGCTGTTTGTACTGATCGCGGTGTTCGCTTTCAGGCTGGACATCTTCACCGCCGACATCTGGGGCCTGAAAAACCCGGACCTGGGCAGCGTGATGAATCAGGTGCGCAACATGATGCTGGTCACTGTCTGGGTGTTCATCGGCATCGAAGGCGCGAGTATTTTTTCAGCCCGGGCGGAAAAGCGCAGCGACGTGGGTAAAGCCACCGTGATCGGCTTCATTACCGTGCTGCTGTTTCTGGTGCTGGTGAACGTGTTGTCGCTCGGGATCATGACTCAGCCAGAACTGGCCAAGCTGCAGAACCCGTCGATGGCCGCGGTGCTGGAACACGTGGTCGGTCCATGGGGCGCGGCGCTGATCAGCGTCGGCCTGATCATTTCCCTGCTCGGCGCCCTGCTGTCCTGGGTGCTGCTGTGTGCCGAGATCATGTTCGCCGCGGCCAAGGACCACACCATGCCGGCGTTCCTGCGCAAGGAGAACGCCAACCATGTGCCGGTCAACGCCTTGTGGCTGACCAACGCCATGGTCCAGGTGTTCCTGGTCATCACGCTGTTCTCGGCCAGTACTTACCTGTCGCTGATCTACCTCGCCACCTCGATGATTCTGGTGCCGTACCTGTGGTCGGCGGCCTATGCCCTGCTGCTGGCGGTACGCGGCGAGAGCTATGAAAACGCCGCCGCCGAACGCCAGAAAGACCTGGTCATCGGTGCCATCGCCCTGATTTATGCGATCTGGCTGATCTACGCCGGCGGCGTCAAATACCTGCTGCTGTCTGCCCTGCTCTATGCCCCCGGCGCGATTCTGTTCGCCAAGGCCAAGCTTGAAGTCAACAAACCGGTTTTCACCAACGTCGAGAAGCTGATTTTCGCAGCGGTCGTCGTGGGCGCCCTGGTGGCGGCCTACGGGCTGTATGACGGTTTCCTGACCCTGTAACACCAACTGTTTTGTCATCTGGAGGAACACGGTAATGACCACGGAAAAAGTCAAGTACGGCGTCCATTCCGAAGCAGGCAAACTGCGCAAAGTCATGGTTTGCTCTCCCGGCCTGGCCCACCAGCGGCTGACCCCGAACAACTGCGACGAACTGCTGTTCGACGATGTGCTGTGGGTCGCCCAGGCCAAGCGCGACCATTTCGACTTCGTCACCAAGATGCGCGAGCGCAACGTCGATGTGCTGGAAATGCACAACCTGCTGACCGACATTGTCGCTATCCCCGAAGCCCTGGACTGGATCCTGGAGCGCAAGATCACCGCCAACTCGGTGGGCCTGGGCCTGGTCAACGAAACCGCTTCCTGGCTGCGCAGCCTCGAGCCACGCAAGACCGCCGAGTTTCTGATCGGTGGTGTTTCGGCCGATGACCTGCCGACCAGTTTCGGCGGCAAGACCATCGAGATGTTCCGCGACTTCCTCGGCCACTCCAGTTTCATTCTGCCGCCGCTGCCCAACACCCAGTTCACCCGCGACACCACCTGCTGGATCTACGGTGGCGTGACGCTCAACCCGATGTATTGGCCGGCGCGGCGCCAGGAAACCTTGCTGGCCAGCGCCATTTACAAATTCCATCCGCAATTCACCAACGCCGACTTCCAGATCTGGTATGGCGACCCGGATCAGGAGCATGGCAATTCCACCCTTGAGGGCGGTGATGTGATGCCGATCGGCAATGGCGTGGTGTTGATCGGCATGGGCGAACGGTCGTCCCGCCAGGCCATTGGTCAACTGGCAGTCAACTTGTTCAAACACAAAGCCGTCGAAAAAGTGATTGTTGCCGGCCTGCCAAAATCCCGCGCAGCGATGCATCTGGACACCGTGTTCAGTTTCTGTGACCGCGATGTGGTGACCATCTTCCCGGAAGTGGTGAACCAGATCGTCGCCTTCACGCTGCGTCCGGACGAAAGCAAACCCGGTGGCGTCGACATCCGTCGCGAAGAAACCAACTTCCTCGACACCGTGGCCCAGGCCCTCAATCTGAAAGCGCTGCGCGTCGTTGAAACCGGTGGCAACAGCTTTGCCGCCGAACGTGAACAGTGGGACGACGGCAATAACGTGGTGGCGGTGGAACCCGGCGTGGTGATCGGCTACGACCGCAACACCTACACCAACACCCTGTTGCGCAAGGCCGGTGTGGAGGTCATCACCATCAGCGCCGGCGAACTCGGACGCGGGCGTGGCGGTGGCCATTGCATGACCTGCCCGATCATCCGCGATCCAATCGATTATTAAGGAGATCCCGTCATGGCTTTCAACATGCGCAACCGCAGCCTGCTCTCGCTGATGCACCACACCACCCGCGAGCTGCTCTATTTGCTGGACTTGTCCCGAGACCTCAAGCGCGCCAAGTACACCGGCACCGAGCGCCCGCACCTGCAAGGCAAGAACATCGCGCTGATCTTTGAAAAAACCTCGACCCGCACCCGCTGCGCCTTCGAAGTCGCGGCCCATGACCAGGGCGCCCACGTCACCTACATCGACCCGGTGTCGTCGCAGATCGGCCACAAGGAAAGCATGAAAGACACCGCCCGCGTGCTGGGGCGGATGTTCGATGCCATCGAGTACCGCGGCTTCGAACAGGAAATCGTCGAAGAGCTGGCGAAGTTCGCGGGAGTCCCGGTGTTCAATGGCCTGACCGCCGAGTACCACCCGACGCAAATGATCGCCGACACCCTGACCATGCGCGAGAACAGCGACAAGCCGCTGCATGAAATCAGCTACGCCTACCTCGGCGACGCCCGCTACAACATGGGCAACTCGTTGCTGATGATCGGCGCCAAACTGGGCATGGACGTGCGCATCGCCGCACCGAAAGCGCTGTGGCCACATCAGGATTTCATCGATCAGTGCAAGGCGTTTGCCGAGGAAAGCGGCGCGCGCATCACCATCACCGAAGACCCGAAAGCAGCGGTCAAGGACGTGGACTTCATCCACACCGACATCTGGGTGTCGATGGGTGAACCGGTGGAAGCGTGGGACGAGCGCATCGAGCAATTGCTGCCGTACCAGGTCAACGCGCAAATGATGAAGGCCTCGGGCAACCCGCGGGTGAAATTCATGCATTGCCTGCCGGCCTTCCACAACAGCGAAACCAAGGTCGGCAAGGATATCGCCGCGCGCTATCCGCACCTGGCCAATGGCGTGGAGGTGACCGAAGAGGTCTTCGAATCGCCGGCCAACATCGCTTTCGAGCAAGCGGAAAATCGCATGCACACGATCAAGGCGATCCTGGTGTCGGCGTTGGCGGATATCTGACGGCCCGCGCGGTTCCCACTGGCGAAACACGGCCCTTGTGGGAGCGAGCCTGCTCGCGAAGAGGGACTGACAGTCACCATAGATGTCGGCTGATGCACCGCTTTCGCGAGCAGCTCGCTCCCACACTGGGCGAGTTCCAGCTGGCGGACCAAGTCGTTCACAAACTTGTTTAGAAGGACTGCACCATGCGTATCGTCATCGCTCTGGGCGGTAACGCCCTGCTCCGCCGGGGTGAACCCCTGACCGCGGACAACCAGCGCGCCAATATCCGGACCGCCACCGAACAGATCGCCAAGGTCCACCCCGGCAACCAACTGGTGATCGCCCACGGCAATGGCCCGCAGGTCGGCCTGCTGTCGCTGCAAGCGGCGGCCTACACCCAGGTGTCGCCTTACCCGCTGGACGTGCTCGGTGCCGAAACCGAGGGCATGATCGGCTACATCATCGAACAGGAACTGGGCAACCTGCTGGACTTCGAAGTGCCCTTCGCCACCCTGCTGACCCAGGTCGAAGTCGACGCCAACGACCCGGCATTCCAGCACCCGAGCAAACCCATAGGCCCGGTCTACACCAAGGCCGAAGCGGAAAAACTCGCCGCGGAAAAAGGCTGGGCCATCGCGCCGGACGGCGATAAATTCCGTCGCGTGGTCGCCAGCCCGAGACCGAAACGCATCTTTGAAATCCGCCCGATCAAGTGGCTGCTGGAAAAAGGCAGCATCGTGATCTGTGCCGGCGGTGGCGGCATTCCGACAATGTACGGCGCCACTGGCAAGCTTCAAGGCGTGGAGGCAGTCATCGACAAGGACCTGTGCTCGGCACTGCTGGCCGAACAGCTGGAAAGCGATTTGCTGGTCATCGCCACTGACGTCAACGCCGCTTTCATCGACTTCGGCAAGCCGACCCAGAAAGCCATCGCCCAGGCCCACCCCGACGAATTGGAAAAACTCGGCTTCGCCGCAGGCTCCATGGGACCGAAGGTGCAGGCCGCCTGCGAGTTCGCCCGCCATACTGGAAAAGTCGCGGTGATCGGTTCACTCTCGGACATCGAAGCGATCGTCCAGGGCAAGGCCGGCACCCGCATCAGCACGGCGCAACCTGGTATTACTTATCTGTAAGGAGAGACGGCAATGGCAACGTTCGACCCGGGACATCTGCACTTCGAGCGTCACGCTCTGAACAAGGACGATGTCAGCTACGACCTGCTTCTCGACTATGAAGTCGTCCAGGACGCCAAAGAGGGCAAAGGAATGCAGTTCACACTGCATGGTTCGATCGAGGGCAAGGACGTGAAGGAAACGTTCTTCCTCCCCAAGGACCAGGCCTACAACTTTGCTCGCAACGTCACAAAAATTCTTGAAAAGAACGGCATCCCCAAAGCGCACAGCAGCCTCGGTTCAAATCACAAATTCTACGACCTGATGTTTGAGGACGTGCGGGTTCAGCTGAATATGAAATCGGGGGACCCGGTCAAACCCGAGCATCTGGAGTAACCCGCCGCTTTTGTAGGAGCGAGCGGTGCGGCGATCCGATTTGCCCGCGAAGAGGCCGTGTCAGTCGACATTAATGTTGAATGACACACCGCCTTCGCGGGCAAGCTCGCTCCTACAGGTCCATCACCGCAGTGAAGTAGCTCGTTGGCTCAGTTCCTGTTCACGGATCAAGCGCTTGTTGATTTTCCCGACACTGGTTTTGGGGATATCGGCAACGATCCTGATCTGCCTGGGGATCGCCCATTTGTTGATACGCCCGCTCACGACATACTGATGCAGATGGGTTTGCAGAATTTCCATGGTGATACCCTCTCCTGGTGCGCAAACGACCAGGGCCACTGGCCGCTCACCCCACTGCGAATCGGGAATGCCGACCACCGCCACCGACGTTACGGCAGGATGTTCGCTGATCAGACTCTCCAGTTCCAGCGAGCTGATCCACTCCCCTCCCGTCTTGATCACATCCTTGATCCGGTCCTTGATCTCCACCACACCCGAGGCGTCGATCGAGGCGATGTCACCGGTGTGCATCCAGCCGTTTTCCCAGAGTTGCGCCCCTTGCTCCGGTTCTTTCAGGTAACCCTGGGTCAACCAGGGTGCCCGTACCACAATCTCACCGAGCGCCTCACCATCCTGGGGCGCCTCGTTGCCGCTGGCGTCGATGATACGCAAGTCCACCATCGGCACCGCCATCCCGGTCTTGATGCGAGCGGCCACCTGCGCTTGCGCCGGTTGTTCGAGCGCGGCCTCACTCAGGTGACTCAGGCAGAGCAACGGACAGGTCTCGGACATGCCGTAGCCGCTATGGATGCGCATGCCCCGCGCTGTCGCCTGGGCCGCAAGCCCCTGCGTCAGTGCACTGCCGCCCAGGAGCATTTTCCAGCCGTTGAAGTCGGTCCGGGCCGCTTCATCGCACCCCAGAATCATTTGCAGAATCGTCGGCACGCAATGGGAAAAGCTGACCTGTTCGTTGCGGTACAGCCTGACGAGGCCATTGGGTTCGTAGCGCCCCGGGTAAACCTGCTTGATCCCCATCAACGTCGCGACATAGGGCACGCCCCAGGCATGCACATGAAACATCGGCGTGATCGGCATGTAGACATCGTCGGAACGCAACAACGGCGCACCCTGGTACACACCCAGGGTACCGACTGCATTGAGCGTGTGCAGCACCAATTGCCGATGGGTGAAGTAGACGCCCTTGGGACTTGCGGTGGTGCCGGTGGTGTAGAAAATCGTCGCGACCGAGTTTTCATCGAAGTCCGGGAAAGCGAAGTGAGGCTCGGCGTCCGTCAGCAGGCTTTCATACTCCCCCAGCACCGCAAGCTCGGTGTGCGGCGTGTCGCCATCACTGAGCTGGATATAGCCTTTGACGGTCGTCAGCTGACCATGAATGGACTCGACCAAGGGCAGGAAATCATCATGAACCAGCACCAGGTCATCCTCGGCGTGGTTCATGGTGTAGAGCACTTGCTCCGTCGAGAGACGGATATTGACGGTATGCAACACGGCGCCAATGATCGGCACGGCGAAAAAACATTCCAGATAACGATGGCTGTCCCAATCGAGCAACGCCACGGTATCCCCAGCCTTGACGCCTGCTTTCGTCAGCGCGTTGGCCAGCCGTTTGATGCGCTCGTTCAGCGTGCGGTAGCTGTAGCGCAGTTTGTCGGCGTAGACAATTTCCTGCTCGGGCGCATAGCGCGCGCCCGAGAGCAACAGGTTCTTGATCAACAGCGGGTAGGCGTACGCGCCCTGCGCGGGGGAGATTATTTTTGTGGTTACCACGGTGAAGTCTTCCTGATTCTGTTGATTGGAGACCATCTCCAGTTCCCTGGGTCAGAACTGCGTCGCGTCGAGCAGGTACAGCGACGCGCTGCCGGCCCGGACCGACGCTGCCAATGAATGAACCCGTGGCAGCAGCCGAGCAAAGTAGAAACGTGCGGTACCCAGTTTGCTGGCGTAGAAGTCGTCCTGGGTTTCCTTGTCCCTGGCGGCCTGGGCCATCAGCGCCCACATGTAGGCGTAGGCGGTGTAACCGAAGGCATGCAGATATTCGACCGATGCCGCGCCGATCTCGTTTGGGTCGGATTTGCAGCGGTCCAGCACCCAGGCGGTCAATTCGTCGAGGTTGCCCAGGGCTGCATCGAGCGGTTGGGTGAACTCCGCGAGATCCTCACTGGCCGTTGCGGTGAAGTGCCGGATCTCGTCAGCAAACAGGTTGTAGAACGTGCCGCCACTGCCGACGATCTTGCGTCCAACGAGGTCCAAGGCCTGAATGCCGTTGGTGCCCTCGTAGATCTGAGTGATCCGCACATCACGCACCAGTTGTTCCTGGCCCCACTCGCGAATGTAGCCGTGGCCGCCAAACACTTGCTGGCCATGGAGGGTTGACTCAAGGCCCAGGTCGGTCAGGAACGCTTTGGCCACCGGCGTCAACAACGCCACCAGTGCCTCGGCGCGTTTACGCGTAGTCGGGTCGTCACTGAACTTCGCGGTGTCCAGTTGCATGGCCACGTAGGTGGAGAAGGCGCGGCCGCCTTCGTTGCAGGCCTTCATGGTCAGCAACATGCGGCGAACGTCGGGATGTACGATGATCGGGTCTGCGACCTTGTCGGTGGCTTGCGGGCCGCTCGGCGAACGGCTTTGCAAGCGATCACGGGCGTAGGCCAGCGCATTTTGATAAGAGCGCTCGGCCGTGGCCAGACCCTGAATGCCGACGCCCAAGCGCTCGTAGTTCATCATGGTAAACATCGCCGCCAGGCCCTTGTTCGGCGCATCGACGATCCAGCCCGTGGCACCGTCGAAATTCATCACGCAGGTGGCCGACGCCTTGATCCCCATCTTGTGTTCTATCGAACCGCAGGACAGCGCGTTCTTCTGGCCAAGGCTGCCATCGGCGTTGACCATGACCTTGGGCACCAGGAACAACGAGATGCCTTTAGGGCCCGCGGGCGCGTCCGGCAGCCTGGCCAGGACCAGGTGGATGATGTTCTCGGTCAGGTCGTGCTCGCCGCCGGTGATGAAGATCTTGGTGCCGCTGACCTTGTAGGACCCGTCAGCCTGAGGCTCAGCCCTGGTACGAATGATCCCCAGGTCGGTGCCGGCGTGCGGCTCGGTCAGGCACATGGAACCGGTCCAGACGCCGGCATACAGGTTGGGCAGGTAGGTCGCTTTCAGCGTTTCGCTGGCATGAGCATTGATGGCCAGGCAGGCGCCAGCGGTGAGCATCGGATACAGGCCGAAGGACAGGTTGGCCCCGTTGACCATTTCCTCGACCTGGGCGCCGATCACCTTGGGCATGCCCATGCCACCGTACGCCGGGTCACCGCCCACGCCAACCCAGCCGCCCTCGGCAAAAGCACGGTAGGCGTGCGCAAAGCCGTCTGGCGTAGTGACCTCGCCGTCGCTCCAGGAACAGCCCTGCTCGTCACCACTGCGATTGAGCGGTGCGATCAGTTCTGCGGCGATCTTGCCGGCTTCTTCGAGAACGGCATTGGCCGTGTCTTCGTCCACCACCTCGGCCAGGGCCGGCATGGCGGCCCACAACCGGGAGACGTGGAAAACTTCGTTGAGTACGAACCGAATGTCGCGCAGGGGGGCTTTGTAATCAGACATGTTTGAAATACTCAGGCAAATGTCAGGGCATTGAACATGCCCTGGTCAATGGAAGTGCCACCGTTAAGGATGGGCGCCAAGAAGCTGCGCCGTGCGCTCGGTGGACTTTGATGGAACCGGGGTGATATTGCGCAGCAGGAAAAAGGACAGCGCCGGTATCAGTATCAGTGCGCCGAGCATGTTCCACAGGAACATGAAGGTCAGCAGGATGCCCATGTCGGCCTGGAACTTGATCGGCGACCAGGCCCAGCTCACCACGCCTGCCGCCAGGGTGATACCGACCAGACCCACCACCCGGCCGGTGAAGGACACCGCGTTGCGGTAGGCTTGTGCCAATGGCATGCCCTGGCGCTGGTATTGCAGCTGCACGCTGAGCAAGTACAGCGCGTAGTCCACGCCGATCCCGACCCCCAGTGCGATCACCGGCAGCGTCGCCACTTTTACACCGATGCCCATGACCACCATCAACGCCTCGCAGAGGATCGAGGTCAGTACCAGCGGCAGCAACGCCACCAGCGTGGCACGCCAGCTGCGGAAGGTAATCAGACAGAACAGCGTCACCGCCGCGTAAACGTAAAGCAGCATGGTGTGGTTGGCTTCACGCACCACGATGTTGGTCGCCGCTTCAATGCCGGCGGTGCCGGCGGCCAGCAGAAACTGTCGGTCTTCGGTGCTGTGTTCCTTGGCGAATTTGTCGGCGATGGCGACCACGGCGTCCAGGGTCTGGGCCTTGTGGTCCTTGAGGAAGGCGATCACCGGCATCACCGAGCAGTCGGTATTGAACAGTTCCGGCGCATTGACCGAGGCCTGCTGCGCGGCATAGTTCAGTACGTTCTGGTTGCGCTGGATGCTGTTGAGCTTGGGGTTGCCCTCGAACGAGCCGGCGGTGATCTGGCGGACCGCGTTGACCAGCGATGAAGTCGCTTGCACGCCCGGGTATTGCTGCAGCTCCCAGGCCAGGCGGTCGGCCAGAATCAGCGTCTGATAGTTCAGGCAGCCTTCGGGCGGCGTCTTGATCATGACCGCGAACAGGTCACTGGACAGCGCATAGTGGCTGGTAATGTAGGCGTTATCGCGGTTGTAACGCGAGTCGGCGCGCAACTCGGGGGCACCACTGTCGAGGTCGCCAATCTGCAGCCGCTGGCTGACCATGAAGCCGGCGATGCCCAACACCACGGCGCCCAGCACGATGCCCGTGGCCCACTTGCGCGTGGTGAAGCGGTCGAGCAGATCCCAGAGTTTACCGAACCCCCGACTCTGCGCCGCCCGGGTGTCGATCTTCAGCGCCCGCTCGGCGGCTTTGGCACCGACGCCGATGTAGGACAGTGCCACCGGCATCAGCAACAGCGAGGTGAAAATCAGCACCGCCACGCCGATGCTGGCGGTGATGGCCAGGTCCTGGATCACCGGAATATCGATTAGCATCAACACCGCAAAACCGACCGCATCGGCCAGCAACGCGGTCACGCCAGCAATGAACAATCGGCGGAAGGTGTACCGCGCCGCCACCAGTTTATGGGTGCCACGGGCAATGTCCTGCATGATGCCGTTCATCTTCTGCGCCGCATGGGACACACCGATGGCGAAGATCAGGAACGGCACCAGTACCGAATAGGGATCGATGGCATAACCCAGCCAGGCCACAATCCCCAGCTGCCAGACCACCGCGGTCAGTGAGCAGAAGATCACCAGCAGCGTACTGCGCAGGCAGCGGGTGTAGAGGTAAATGATGACGAACGAGGTGACTACGGCCAGGCCGAAGAACATCATCACCTGGATCAGGCCGTCGATCAGATCGCCAATCAGCTTGGCAAAACCAATCACCCGGACCTTGTATTTGCCCTCGCCCTCCTCCCCGGCCTTGCGAGCCTGGTGGTCGCCGGCAAACTCGATCCTGTCGCGCAGTCGCTCTTCGAGCATCTGCGCGAATGCATGGTAATTGATGCCTTGACCGGTGGCCGAGGCCTTGTCCAGCAGCGGCACGATCAACATGCTCGACTTGAAATCGCTGGCCACCAGGCTGCCGACGATGCCGGCGCGGTTGATGTTCTGGCGCAACTGGTCGATGTCTTCGGGTGAGCCGTGGTACGCATCGGGCATCACCGGGCCACCCTGGAAGCCTTCCTCGGTGACTTCGTTCCAGCGCACCGCCGGGCTCCACAATGACTTCATCCAGGCACGGTCGACGCCTTCGGTGAGGAACAGGTCGTCGTTGACCTGTTTGAGCACGGCCAGGTACTCGGGGTCGAAAATATCGCCCTGGGTGTTCTCCACCACCACCCGCACCGAGCTGCCCAGGCCACGCAGGGATTTGCGGTTTTCCAGGAAGTTCTGGATGTAGGGCTGGCTCTGCGGAATCATCTTCTCGAAGCTGGGGCGCAGTTCCAGGCGAGTGACCGCCATGTAGCCCAGCACCACCGTGACCAACGCCATGACCAACATGAACAGCGGACGCTGGTTGAACACCCAGCGTTCCAGCCGGTTGCCGGAGTGCCGATCGAAGTCGCGCACGTGGCGGATCACCGGCATGGTGTCTTGCTTGAGGTTGCCCATGTCAGGGTACTCGCTCTGATTGATTCAGTTCTTATTTGACGTGAAGTGCGCGTGCACCACGGCTGCCGACCAGTACCAGGCTGCCGTCGGGTGCCTTGATGGCGCCGGCTGCCGGGGCCACATTCTGCTGAGGCAGCAATGTCAGTCGCGTGTCATCTGCTTGGGCCAGCATTTGTCCTGTCTGGCTGAACAGCAGGTAACGACCCTGGGCGTCCACCGTGGCAGCCGAGATACTGACCTGCAGCCCGGTGCTGAGCGGGGCCCAGCTGGAACCTGCATCGATGCTGCGAAACACATGCCCGCGCAGACCGTAGACCAGCACTTCGCCAGGCTTGCCAATGACGCCGAAAAAGCTGCCTTGATAAGGCGACTCCAGCGCCACGAAACGCTGTCGTGTGTCGTCCCACTTGAGCAGCAGCCCCTGTTCGCCAACGATGTAGAGCGCATCCCCCGTCGAGGCGATGGCATTGAGGTGCAAGCCTTGCGGGTTGTCGGTGCGGTCCTGGAACGGTGTCCAGTGTCGGCCGCCATCGTCGGTGCGCAGAATCAGGTTGAACGCACCGACCACATAACCGGTTTTTTCATTGGCGAACCAAACGTCGAGCAGCGGTTTGTCGGCGCCCTCCTCGATCATCCGCTGACCATCGGCGGTGAGTTTTGCCCATTGTTCATTGCCCGGTTCGGCACGGGCCAATGCACCGTAATGCTCCACCAGCAAGGCACCGATCTGGCGCCCGTCCAGTTGTTTGCTCCAGGTCGCGCCGGCATCGTTGCTGTGCAAGATCACGCCGTCGTTGCCCACCGCCCAACCCTGGGTGGCTGACGGAAAATTCACGGCATTGAGGTCGGCACTAACCGGTACGGCGGCCTGCTGCCAGTCCCTGGCGCAATCTTCGCAATAGACAATGTGGCCACGCTGTCCGACGGCGACCAGTCGCTCACCCGCACGGGCCACGCCCAGCAAAGGGCTGCGCACAGCCAGGGCGCTGGTCCTGGCCGGCATGTCCAGCACGTCGACGTAGCCGGCCGCCTGGGTCAGGCCCTGCAACACAGCCAGCGTGATGCCCAGCGACCACTGCAGGTACTTCTTGTACGAACACATACGGCGTCCTCTTGAAGAAACTGCGCCGGGCGCACCTCATGTGCCCCCGGCGTTGAAACCCGGCGCTTAGCGAATGCCGGCGCCCGCCAGGGACTCCGGCGACCACTGCGCCTTGGACAGCGAATCGATGTAGCGGATGCCGCCGTAAGGGCCCACCACACCGTTGATGTTGTAGGAACCGCCGACCAGGTCGTAGATCATGAAAGGCGTGGAGTCCGGTACCTGCTTGTCGTAGCTCTGGCTGAGGAAGGCGAAAGAACCACGATAGAGCTGTCCGCGTGCGTCGTACTGGTCTGAGGCCAAGGCGGCCCAGCTGTCTTCATCGAGGTAGAAGCGGCGCTTCTGATAAACGTGACGTGCGCCTGCCTTGAGGTTGCCCTCCACCACCCACACCCGGTGTTTTTCCCAACGCACGAAATCCGGCGCCAGGTGGTTGGCGGTGGTCAGGCTTTTCGGGTCCAGGGCGTAGGTCAGCTTGTAGGTGTTGTACGGCACGATCATTTCCTGCTTGCCGACCAGCTTCCAGTCGTAGCGATCCAGGGCGCCGTTGAACACGAACACATCGTCGTAGGTGCCCGCGCCGGCGGTGCCTGGGTTAGGCGTGTCGTAGGCCAGGTTCGGTGCCAGCTTGACGCGACGCTGACCGGGCAGGTACTGCCAGGCACGGCGCGGCTGCTGCAGGGGGTTGGCGGCATCCTTGAGCATGATCGACTCGCCGGCACGGCGCGCGGGGCCCGTGTAATACAGCTTCATCTGGTAGTACACGTCGGCGCTGCTGATCGGCTGCGCCATGTTCTCGTAGATCGGGTAGGTGATGAACGCCTGCCCGGTGGTGGCCAGGCTCGGCACACCGGCGGAGTCGACGTTCCATGAATCGTACTTGGAGTTGATATTGACGCCCTGGTAACGCAGCAGGAAGTTCCACATCGCTTCGCTGCCCGATTGCGGAATCGGAAACGGCACGCCGGGCAATACGTTGTCGATGGCCAGGCCGCCTTCAAGGGACTTGGCGCCGGTGGCGTTCTTCACACTGTTGTCCAGCACCGCCTGCGGCAAGGCAACGGTGCGATGGGTCGGGTAGACATCGATGCGATAGCTGGGGAAACGCTTGGCCAGCTCTACCGTGGTGGCACTGAGCATGCCCTTGTACTGTTCGACGTTTTTACCGTCGATCACCAGCAGCGGTTTTTCGTTGGCAAAAGGGTCCGGGCGCATGCTGTCGCCAGGCTTGAAACTGGCGGGCGCGGTGGTCAACCCACCGGCATAGGCAGGAATGGAGCCATCGGCGCTGGCGGCCTTTTCGGCGCCCACCAGGGTCAGGCTGCTGCCCAGCCTGGCCGCGTCCTGAGTCGATACGGCGGCCTGGGCATGAGCGGCGATGGCCATGGCCAGGGAAGCGGCCAGCAGAGTTTGCACAAATTTCATGTAGTCATACTCCTGCTTAGTAACTAAGCATTGAATGAATCAGAAGGTGGTTTTCAGCGTCAGGTACAGCGCGCCACGGTCTTCGGTGGTCGCGCCGCCACCCGAGAAGGCTGAATAGCCACCGGCGTAGCACGCATGGTTTTCGTTACCGCTGAAGGCGTTCGGCGTGGAGCCGTCGCCACTGGCGGCGTTGGCGGCACCGGTGCTGTTGCCGCTGACATCGCACTTGTCGGCCTTGCCGAAAGAGTCCACGTACTTGAGGTCGACGAAGTACTTGTTGTAGATGGCCGCACCGACACCAAACGCATAGTTGCCGGTGTCTTTCGCACCACCGCCGGACACCGGTGAAACGCCATCGAGGCCGACGTTGACGGACATCGGCAGGCTCATGTCGACGCCGGGCAATACCTGGTACCAGGTCGGGGTGAAGTTGACCGCGATGCCCCAGTTGTCACGGGTCGGCGCATCGATGCCGCGGTAAGTGCTCTTGCCCTTGTACAGCGCCTCATTCTCGCTATCGAGCTTGAGCAGGTTGCTGTAATACAGCTCGGCGAGCAGCACCGCCGAGTCGAACACTGGCGTCTTGGACAGGGTCATCAGGCCGTTGATGGTCCAGTGCAGCGTGTCGCCGGTAGCGCTCATGCTGTCGCCATCGTGCGGGGTGTCGTAGATGACGCCGGTGGCGGCCGTGCGTGGCGGCAACAGGCCAAGGCCTTGACCAAGCCCCAGGGGACTGGTGGTGCTGACGATCGCCGGGATACTGGCCAACGGCATGTTGTGACGGATGTTCAAGTCACTGCCGACGCTTATACCGCCAATGTCCTTGGACAGGCTGATGCCGAAGATATCGATCTTGTCGGAATAGGCCAGTTGATAGGTGGCGCTGCTCAACGAGTTCAGCGTGTTCACTACCGCCGGCACTTGACCTGCCGGGGGGGTGCCGTTGGCATTGGCCGAGCTCAGCCCTCTGGCGTCGAGCCAGGCCTGAGGCAAAATGTCGGACGTCTGGCGATAGTAGAAGCCGAGCGTGCCATCGAGCCAGGCCGGCGACCATTTGGCCATGACCCCCCAATCGCCATGATTGTCCGGCTCCAGATCATTGCCGCGACGCACGTTGGTCAGTGCATCGCAGGGTGCCAGGCCACAACCCAACGGGCTTCCTGGGACCACGGAGTTGGTGTTGCCCAGCAAGAACGACTGCGCACCGAAACCCACCAGATCGGAACCGCCATAATAGGTACCCGCTTCAGGCAGGCGTGCGGCATCCCAATCCAGGAAATACTGGGCGCCCACGGTCAACTCGGGATTGATGGTGAAAGACATCGACACCTGATTGCGCGGAACGAACAGCTCCTTGGCCTCGGTACCGGGCGACGCCGCCAGCTTGGCCAGGTCCAGGCCGGATTGGCCAAAGCTGATCGAATGCACCGGGTTGAGGATGGTTTCACCCCAGAACACGTTGTGTTGCCCGGCCTTGATGCTGAACAGTGATTCTTCGCCCACTTCGGTGCTGTAGAACACGAAGGCATCCAGGATTTCGCCGGAAGGCCCGGTGTAATAGCGCTGGGCGTAGTTGCTCAGATGTGGGCTGCCATAGCCGACATTGTCGCGAGTCACGGGTGCAAGGCGTGGGTCGTTGGCGACCAGGCCCGAGGTGGCGCCATTGCCGTTGACGAACGGGTTGGAATTGGAGCCGGTGTTTTCGTAGGCCTTGTCGTACCAACTGGCGGCACTGACGCGAAAGCCCATGTGGTCCTTGTAGACCACATCCATCTCGGTCAACAAGTCGACACGGTTGGTGATATTGGTCCCGGCCTTGCGGAAGTTACAGTCGCCGTCGTTGTTGTTCGGCGTCCCCAGCATGCGCTTGTCGGCACTTTCGGTGCGCACACCGTAGTTGTACTTCACGGTGTTATCAAAACGCACGGCCCAGTCAGGGTTGCCGGTATTGAGCTCGACGGCGTGGGCGACCGGCATGGACGCCGCCAGGATGGCCAGCGCCAGCAGACTGTGACGCGACGGCAGTGTGTGGCCGTGACTCTTATTGTTATGCATTGCGTTGTCTCCGCCATGTTGTACTTGTTTTTAAGCGCAGCTTCCCTTGCACAGGCCCTGGTCAAAGGGCCTGCGTTTTTGCACGGGTTGGAGCAATTGCCGGGCAGGTGGCGACCCGTCAGGTGCCTGAGTGGCGATCCAGTTTCAGAATGAGCGCTTCGGCTTGCGGCCAGTGGCCAAAGCCCGAAGCAGGGTTGAGGTGGCCGACTTCGCCGAGGTTGACCAGTTCGCTGTCCCAGTCGCGGGCCATACGCGTGACGGCCGCGAGACTGGCCAGGTGATCATTGGTGCTGGCCGCTACGATACTGCGAAATGGCAGCGCACCCTTGGGCAGAGGGGCCCAGCCGTTGGCGCTCATGGCGTGCGGGCTCGGATAGCCTTGCGGCCAGTCGGCATCGAGGTCAGGCGGCGCGGCCAGCAGCGCACCCTTGATCGGGCCGCTGTGCCGGGCGGCCCAGTGCGCGACCATCAGCACCCCGGCGCTATGGGCAACGAGAATCACCGGTCCGTCGATCTGCTCCAGTTCGTTCTGGATGGCGCGGACACGGGCGGCGCAGTCGAGCTTGTCGGTTTCAAGGGGAGGCACGCAGCGTACGTTGCTCAACCTGGCTTCAAGCAACGTTTGCAAATGCTCGGCAACGTGCTCGCGCAGGCCCGGAACGATCAAAACGGTTGCGGCAGTTTGCAGTTTGTCCACTTCAACACCTTCGCTTCACGGTGGCTCGACTGGCTGTTTTGCCAGAATCTTTTTGTAGAGCCGACATTAAAGAGCCCCCACCCACTGCGCTTTTCATTTGACGACAGCGACTTTTCTTTTCATGACAGTCGGACTGGCGCTGACAGGTTCTGTCGACGAAGCTGTACAGGTGGCTTCAAAAACTTTTCATTTCATGATGTGCTGGCTATAGTCCGCCCCGCTCATGTCCATCGCGATGCCCAGGAAAGACCTCTGCATGACTAAGCTCGTTCGCGCCGCCGTCTTGACCAACTACCTGGAAGTGGCCCACTACCAGGGGCTCAATCCGCACGATTTGCTGGCGCAAGTCGGCCTGAGCAAGGCCCGGCTGCAGGCCCCGGAGCAACAAATTGCGATCGATGCAGCGGTGCGACTGCTGGAAAATTCGGCGAACGCCAGCGGTTGTCAGACCTTTGGCCTGAGCATGGCCGAGTCGCGTCAACTCTCGGATTTTGGTGTCGTCAGCCTGCTGCTCACCCATCAGCGAACGCTGCGTGATGCGTTGCAGGTGCTGGTGCATTACCGCCATCTGATGAACGATTCATTGGCTATCTTCGTCGAGGAAGAGGGCCGGATGGTGATCATTCGCGAAGAGGTGGTCACCGAGTCCCCCATGCCTTGCCGGCAAGCCAATGAACTGGCAATCGGTGTGATGTTCCGGCTATGTGCCGCCCTGCTCGGCGCGCACTGGCACCCGTACAGCGTCAACTTCACGCACCAGCCCCCGGACAATCTGCAACTGCATCGTCGCCTGTTCGGCTGCAAGCTGGAGTTTGGCAGCGAGTTCAATGGCATTGTCTGCCCCGATGCCAGCCTCGACCTGGCCAACCCCCATGCCGACCCTGCCATGGCACGTTACGCCCAACGCTACCTCGACTCGCTGCAGAGCCACGACGGGCCATCGACGCTGTTTGAAGTGCGCAAGGCCATCTACCTGCTGCTGCCAATGGGGCGTGCGACCATCGAGCAGATAGCCCAGACCCAGGGCATGAATGTGCGAACCCTGCAACGTCGCCTGAAAGACGATGGCTGCGCCTTCAACGACCTGATCAACGACGTGCGCCGCGACCTGGTGCTGCGCTACCTGGAGAACCCGAATTACTCGTTGGGCCGAATCGCCGACATGTTGGGTTACTCCATGGCGAGTTCCTTCACCCGCTGGTTCATCACGCAATTCGGCATGCCACCGGCCACCTGGCGCAGCACGCAAAAGCCCGGCAGCGCAAAAGCGTCGACGGACACCCCCTCCTCCGGCTCCACCAAACCCTGATCAAAAAAAACGGCGACTGCTGGTACAGTCGCCGCAAAAGAACCGGTGCTTTTGACGCCGGTCGAGTGCCGCACTGCGTCGGAGTAAACGCAATGCGGCGGCTGTTCGCGTAAAGGTGTTGCCAGCGGCCGGGCTTACATCCCCCAGCGCAGCAACAACACCACCAGCACGACAAGGAATACGGTTTCCCCCACCATCAACAGAATGGGTTTGATGCCCACCGCCGCCAGCTCCTTGAGTTGGGTTTTCATGCCCAGGGCACTGATGGAAACCACCAGGCACCAGCGTGATAATTCATTGACAGAACCCTGCACCACCGGGGCGATCCATCCGGTGCTGTTGATACATGCCAGCAACAGAAAACCGACAGCGAACCACGGCAAGAGCGGCGGCCGTTTGCCGGTGGGGTCGGCTCCTTGCAGGCGCGTGATCATGGCGGCGCAGACGATCACCGGCAGCAGCATCGCGACACGCATCAGCTTGACCACCGTCGCCGTGTCACCGGTCTCGGTGGACATGCTGTAACCGGCGCCGACGACCTGGGCGACATCGTGGATGGTCGCCCCCAGGAACACCCCGGCCACCTGCGGCGACAACGACAGCCAGTTGGCAATCATCGGGTACAGGATCATCGCCAGGGTCGAGAGCGCCGACACCCCGATCACGGTAAACAAGGTGGCGCGCTCTTTCTGCGGATGGTTGGGCAACGCCGCTGCCAGCGCCAACGCCGCCGACGCACCACAGATCGCGGTGGCCCCGCCGGTGAGCATGCCGAACAGACGCTGGAAACCCAAGGCCTTGGCCGCGACCACCGAGACGCCGATGGTCACCACCACCACAATCACCACCAAAGCCACCGGTTTCCAACCCAGCGCCGCCATCTGTTCCAGGGTGATGCGCATGCCCAGCAGGGCTACGCCAATGCGCAGCACGGTACGCGCGGTGAATTCGATACCGGCCTTGCAGGTGCCTTCACCGGAGAGAAAGTTCAGCGCCATGCCCAGTAGCAGCGCGAACAGCATCACCGGCGCGCCGTAGTGCTCGGACAGAAAAGACGCGGCTGCCGCCACGATCAGGCTGACGATAAAACCCGGCGCCAACTCACGGGTGCGGCTGTGAATACGGGTCAGAGCAATGGCGCTCATGGCGTGGACTCCTCAGAGACGATGACGATAAATGCCTGGCCGTCGACGACCTCGACCGGGTAGTTGGCGACCTTGAGTGTGTTTGAGTTGAGCAGGTAGCCGCTGACCAGATCGAAGCGCAGGCCATGGGCGCAGCATTGAATCACCCGCCCGTCGAGGCGTCCGCCGCACAGCGAGGCACCCTGGTGCGGGCAACTGTCGTCGATGGCATACACGTGCCCTTGCACATTGAATAACGCAATGCTTTTTCCATCGAATTCGAACAGCGCACGGCCTCCGGCCTGTGGGAGTTTTCCGGCAGGCACAGGTACACGCGAGTTCATGACGGCTGCCGCTCGCCGGTACTTTCGAGCAAGACCTCGAGCATGGCGCCAAGCAACGATTCGGCAGGATGCGCACCCACCACCGTCAGTTGACGGTCGAACTGAAACCAGGGCACGCCGCCGGTAGCCCCGGGGCTGCCGATGAAGGGACGGCCGTCGCCGTACAGGCAGTCAGCCACGCTGCCCTCGTCGAAGCCGCTGGACCGGGCAATGGCAATCAACGTGTCACGGTTACCCAAGTCCTCGCGGTGGTGGAAGTACGCGGCGAACAGCCGTTCGAGCAAGGCGTCACGCTGCAGGGAGTTGCCCAGCACGCTGACTCGCTCCAGCAGACGATGGGCATCAGCGGTATTGGGCATGGTTGCGATGCGGCTCATGTCGATGGACTCTCCCACCGCCAGGGCGGCCTGTTGCACCTGAGCCTGGCGCATGCGCACTGAGTCGGCATCGCCCAGACGCTTACGATAAAAGTCGGCGAATGGCTCACCCCGTGCCGGCAGCTGTGGCAGCAGTTGCACCCCGTGCCACACCGTGGTGATCCGCACCTGCGGTTGCTGGATGCGCAGCAGGTCCAGGGCACGCTCCAGTTGGCGTTTGCCGATCAGGCACCAGGGGCAGATAAAATCGAAAAACACGTCAACACGTAAACGACTACTCACAACTTCACCTCTAACGCTGCTCCGCTGACAGGGTCGGCCACGCGCAGGCCCTTCAGTCGGGCAATATCTTTGTGGTAATGGCGCTTGGCATAAAAAAACACGGCCGCGGCCGCAATGCTGATCAGTGGCACCAGTTGAAACGCCGCATGCAGGCCGATGAGGTCCGATACCTTGCCCGTGATGAACGGCCCCGGCGCCAGCCCCAGCATGTTGTTGGCCAGGGTCAGTGTGGCGAACGCCGTGCCGTGGACCGAGTAATGGGTCAGGTTGGCAACCATGGCCCCGGCTGGACCTGTGGTACCTGCGGCAATCAGCATGCCCAGACAGATCACCCCCAGTTGCGCGGGCCCGGCCGGCAAGGCGAACGCCAGTGACAGCAGCACGCAGCTGCCCAGGCAGTAAGCAATCGCCAGCGCGACCTTACGCTCCGGGCAGTGGCGACACAGACGGTCACTGAGCATGCCGCACAGGATCATTCCCGCCCCGCTGCACAGCACGATGAGCGCCGCCATGCCCCCGGCTTTGTCCGTGCCCATTTCGTAGTAGCGATTCAGGTAACTGGGCATCCACACAATCACCGTGCCGCCAACGAACAGTTGCAAGCCGCTACCGACATAAGTTGCGATCACCGAGCGGCTGGAAAACAGCGTGCGCAACGGTTGCTTGACCTTGGCCAAGGCCTTGTTCGCCGCCTGTTGCGGCGCGATGCGCGCCTCCTTGACGATGATCGGGTAAAGCATTGCCAGCAGCAGACCAAACATCGCCATGCCGGCAAACGACCAGCGCCAACCGAGCTTGGCAGCGATTGCACCGCCCAGGGCCATGCCCAATACCGATCCGAACATGCCACCCGCCATAAACGCACTGGCCAGCGTTGCGCGCATATGTTTTGGAAAGACCGAAATCACCACCGCGATGCCGACGCTGCCATAAGCGGCCTCGCCGACGCCCACCATGAAGCGGGCAATAAACATCTGCTGGTAGTCCTGCGCCAAAGCGCAACCAAGGGTTGCCAGACTCCACAGCAGTGCCATCAGCGCCAGGCTTTTTACCCGACCGAAGCGATCAGCCATCAGCCATCAGCCATCAGCGACAGCGGAAAGGTCAGCAGGCCGACCATCAAGGCAACGATGCCACTGAGCAGGCCGAGCTGGCCGTCGCTCAGTGCCCACTCGCCCTTGAGCATCGGGAACACGGCGTTCAGCACCTGCCGCGACATGTAGTCGGAAATCAACAGCCCGAACGTCAGGGCGAAGACAATCCAGGCGTATTTACGCGCGACAGTGACAGTACCGTCGTCATCGTCTGCGGCAATTGAGTGATAGGCCATGCAGCCTCCTCGAAACGTTGTTTTTATTGTTATCGAGCTAAATGCATGCAGCGAGCGGGACGCCATCGACCTCCCGCCTTCGCCGCCGGTCAGCCGCGTTGCGGCACACCTTTTTGTCCAGCCTTGCGGTTGGGGGCCATGCCGTTGGCCAACAGGGTTTCTTCGATGCTCTGGTACTGCACACCGATGCGGTAGATCTCACGGGCTTCTTTGCCGGTGGCGATCTCGCGACCCAGTTCATGGGCGATGCGCACAGTCTGCTTGATCTGCGCAACTGAGCCGAAACGATCGCCCTTGTGATCAATGATAGTGTCTTCATTGCCCACACGCGGGTGCATACCCATGGCCATCGACATGGTGTTGAACGGCATGACGTTCTTGAGCAGCGACTCGGAGGTCAGGGTGCAACCGTCTGGCGCGCGGTGGATGAAGTTGAAGAAGTTGAACGGATTGGGGCCATCGAAACCGCCGCCGATACCGATCCAGGTCAGGTTCAACGGGCCCTTGTAGACGCCCTTGCGCACCAGACGCTCAAGGGTTTCCATCGCGTGCATGCCGGTCAGCTGGAAGTGCGGCTGGATGCCGTTGTCCATCAGACGCTTGAGGTGCTCAGCGACCCAGGCCGGGCCTGCCGGCACGGTCATCTCGCTGTACGCTGCCTGAAAAAGGGGGTTGGCCAGCGACGTACCTTCCAGGTATTGCGGATACAGCAGTTCCATGATGTTCATCTGGGTGGTGTTGATGGCCACCGTGACCTGATCGGGTTTTGGCGTCAGCTCGGCCAGCATGTGACGGGTATCATCGGACAACCACTTGGCCGCTTCGCCATCGGTTTCCGGCGCGAAGGAAATCGAGCCCCCGACCTGAATGATCATGTCCGGCACGGCTTCACGCACACCGGCGATCAACTCGTTGAACTTGGACAGGCGCTTGGAGCCCTTGCCATCCAGCTCGCGTACATGCAGGTGCAAGACCGTCGCACCGGCTTCGTAGCAATCGACCGCCTTCTGCACCTGCTCATCCATGGTCAGCGGGATGTCTTCGGGAACATCTTCCGGCATCCATTCCGGACCGTACGGCGCCACGGTGATGACCACCTTTTCCATGTTTTCGGGGTGCAGGGAATCGTCGAAAAATTGCATGGGTTACTCCTGTTCTTATGGTTTTGCGGCCAGCCGGGATCGTGCCCGGTCGACGCAGTTACGAGTGCGAATGCAGAGGCGGTCGATCAGTACGTCTTGTCGCCGATGATCCCGGCACGCTCCATCTTGCGATGGCACGGCGGGTAATCCATGACGGCGTAGTGCTGGGTGCTGCGGTTGTCCCAGATGGCAACGCTGTTGGGCTGCCAGCGCCAGCGCACTTGATACTCGGGGATGTACGCCTGGCTGATCAGGTAGCGCAACAGCTCGCTCGCGCCGGGGTTGGCGTCCTGGCCGAAGCGCACCCGCTCGGGGGTGTGGTAGTTGCTGAAGTGGGTGGTGAAGGCATTGACGAACAACACCTTTTCCCCGGTTTCCGGGTGGGTACGCACCACCGGGTGCTCGGCATCCGGGTACATGGCCTTGAGTGCCAGACGCTTTTCCATCGACATGGCCGCGCCGAAACTGGCCTCGATGCTGTGCCGGGCGCGCAGGTCGGCGATCTTCAACTTCACGTCATCGGGCAGATTTTCGTAGGCCTGGACCATGTTCGCCCACATGGTGTCGCCGCCCACGGGAGGACACTCCACGCAACGCAACACGCAGCCCATCGGTGGTGCCTCGCGCCAGGTGGCATCGGTGTGCCAGGCGTTTTCGTAGCGGTCCATCGGCTGGTCCGGCTTTTTGTAGATGCGCACCAGGCCGGGGTGATCCGGGTCACTGCCCGCCACCGGGTGATCCTCCAGCTCGCCGAAGCGACGGGCGAAAGCCACGTGCTCGGCACGACTGAGATCCTGGTCGCGCAGGAACACCACTCGATGCTTGAGCAACTGGGCACGAATCTCGGCAAAAAGACCGTCGTCATGGATCGCGTCGGCGAGGTTCACGCCGATCAGTTGCGCGCCGATGTGGCAGGTCAATTGTTCGACTTTCATGGCAAGTGACTCCCTTAAATGACGAAAATCGACGAGCCGGTGGTCTTGCGCGATTCAAGGTCGCGATGGGCCTGCACGGCATCTTGCAAGGCATAGTGCTGGTTGATCTCGATCTTGATTCGACCACTGCCGACGTGGTCGAACAATTCGCCGGCCAGGGCGGCTTTTTCCGCAGGATCGGCGATGTAGTCGGCCAGGGCCGGACGAGTCAGAAACAACGAGCCCTTCATGGCCAGCAGGACCGGATCGAACGCCGGGATCGGGCCGGATGCGGTCCCCACGCAAACCATCAGGCCGCGACGTTTGAGCGAATCCAGCGAGCCCATGAAGGTGTTCTTGCCGACGCTGTCGAACACCACGTTGACGCCGACCCCGTCAGTCAGCTCGCGAACCCGCTTGGCAACGTCTTCGTGGCTGTAGTTGATGACATGGTCGCAGCCGTGAGCCCGGGCGATTTCGCCTTTCGCCTCGGTGGACACGGTACCGATGACCGTCAAGCCGAGCAGCTTGGCCCACTGCGAAACGATCAGACCGACTCCGCCGGCGGCCGCATGCAGCAAAATACTGTCGCCGACCTTGAAATCATAAATGCGCCGCATCAGGTAGGACGACGTCAGGCCACGCATCGTCATGGCTGCGGCGGCCTCGAAACTGATGGTTTCAGGAAGCTTGATCAGCGGTGCGGCCGAAATCAGGCGTTCGGTACTGTAGGCGCCCAAGGTGTTGAGAAAACCGGTGTAGGTGACGCGATCACCGATCTGTACGTTGCTCACCCCCTCGCCGACTGCCTGGACCACACCGGAGGCCTCGACGCCCATGCCGTTAGGCATCGGGATCGGATAAGTACCATTGCGAAAGTAGGTGTCGGCATAGTTCAGACCGACGGCCACGTGACGAAGACGAACCTGGCCGGGACCTGGTTCGCCGACTTCGACCTCTTCATAACGAAGAACGTCGGGACCACCGGTTTCGTAGAAGCGTACGGCATTGGCCATGTTTTCTTATTCTCCAATCTGCAATGTTGGCGTGCTGCGTCGAATTGCGTTGATTGGACTGTAGGTCGCAGAGTGCCTGATCGCTTCTCATCAGACGACAATGACTTTTCATTTCATGACAACTAGCCCTGTCTGATTAACTTTAGAAAGGCACCGTCAACTTCACCCGGTAGGCATTCCCCTCCGCCCGGTTACGCACCTCGGTCTCCTGCTCCCATTTGGCCGTCAGGAACCAGCCCCTGTCGCTGGTGTATTTCACCGAAGGACCGAACGCAATCGCCCTGCCCTTGTTGTCTTTGACTCGATCACCATTCTGGCGGTCGTCCGTGGTCTGTTGGAGCACGTAACCGCCCACGCCCAGCACCCAGCCATTGCCCAGCCCCCATCCGACGGCGTAATCGATGTGCAATTCCTGCCCGGAACGGTAGTCGGTGGCTTTATTGCGCAGGTTGAAGTCGTACATGGTTTTGGCGTCGATGTTGAGCCCGTTCGGGTCGATGTACGACACCGCCAATACCGGCTCGATCACCCAGTAATTGCGGCCGATGTTGGCCAGGTCGCCGCGATCGTATTCGCCGCTGGGGGCGATGAAATCCAGGGCCAGGATGCTGTGCAGTTTTTCGCTGTGATGAAAGCCCAATGCAGGGCCGAAGATGATGTCGCCCAGGCCCTGCTTGCTCTGCGACTGGCCGTTGACCTCAACCTTGAGGTCCACCAGCGGCACGAGGGCATGGAACGCCAGGCTGGCGCCGAACACCTGCTGTTCGGTGACCCAGATCAGCCGGGGCGCGATGGAGTCGGCCCGCACCCGGAAGTCCACCGGCACTTTGTCGCCGCGATTGTCGCGCAGGGAATCGGCCTCGTAGTGGCCGACAAAAAACTGCGAATACAAACCCGGTGGCGGCATCGCCCCGGACATGTAGTTTTCCGCGCCCATCGGGTAGGACGATCCGCCTCCTTCGGCGGCGTGAACGCCGACACTGGTGGCCGCCAGCAGGCTCAGGCCGGCACGGCACAGATGGGCACACAGGGTTCCTGGTACAGCTTGCATAGTCGATGACCTTTTGTTGTTTTTATAGTCAGCCGCCACCCTGCTGACCGTCGGGGGTCAGCAGCGTCCGGCATTTATCTACGGTGAATCCGGAGCCGGTCGGGCTCAGATCCGTTTGAACAGCGCCGACCGCGTGCTCTCGTTGGCACCGTCGGCGGCGCTGTAGAAGCGCTCCATGAAGATGTCGCGCTCGAACAGCCGCCCTTGCATCAGGCACGTAATGGCCGAGTCGATCATCACCGGCGGCCCGCACAGGTAAGCCTTGCGACTGCTGAAGCGACCGTCGAAATGGTGCTTCGCCGCGTCATGCACGTAGCCTTTGAATCCCGTCCATTGCGCGTCGTCCTGCGCCTGACTGAGCGCAGGTACGTAGGTGAAGTTGGCAAACTCGCGGGCCAGCTCTTCAAATAGCGCGTGGTTGTAGAGTTCAGCGCGATTGCGTGCACCTTGGAACAGCACAATCTGCCGGGTATCGCCGGTTTCCAAGAGGTCGAGAATCATCGACTGAGGGCTGGACAATCCAGAGCCACCGGCAATGAAAATCAAGTCGCCGCCTTGCGACGTACGCACGAAAAACTGGCCGTAAGGTCCGGAAAGCTGCACCGCATCACCGACGTTAAGTTCATCGTGGATCAGGGTCGTAGCCAGTCCGCCGTCGACGCGACGTACATGCAGTTCAACTTCATCTGCCTGCCGCGGGGTATTGGCGAGAGAGAACGCCCGCGTCCCTTCAATCCCCGGCAATTGCAGGTTGATGTACTGGCCTGCCTGGAACGCCATCGGCCGATCAAGTTTCAAATGCACGCCTTTGATGGTGGGCGACAGGTCCACCAACTTGGTGACGGTGGCTTGATAGTCCTCGACGGGATGCCCGAGGAAGTCCGGGTCGGCGTCGATGTCCGCCTCGATCACCATGTCGCTTTGCGGAATCGCACAGCAGGCCAGGACCTTGCCTTCATCGCGCTCGATGTCCATCAGCGCGAATGACGACGCCGCGCCCAGGTCCGCCTCGCCTTCGAGCACCTGAACCTTGCAGGTGGCACAGGTACCGTGGCCACAGGCAAACGGCAGCCAGACGCCTTGGCGCAACGCCGCCTGAAGGATGGTCTGGCCCTCCTCCACTTCGATCTGTTCGCCCGTGGGTTCGATGGTTACTTGATAGCTCATCACCGGTTCCTCAGTTGAAAGTGCCGGCAATGCCGTGCAAGCCCGGGGTATGCAGATGCAGCAGGCTTTTGTGGTCGATGCCGTTGGCGATCAGGCTCGCTCCGTGGTCCGGGGTGAACGGCTGATCGTTGAGACGCCACAGCGCCTGGCTGAAATCGACGCGTGGCGCATCCGGGTGTTGCGCGATCGAAGGCTTGACCACCTGCTCGATGAATTCAGCGAATGGCATGGCCGGTGGCAGCGGCAAGGTAAACGGGGCGCAGAACATCAGGTGTTTTTCCCAGCACAGGTACACCAGTTGCAGGCCATTGAACTTGTCCTGGCTATCCAGGGGTTGGGCGTCATAGGGGCCGATGGCAATGACAGGCATGGTCTTGTCCTTATTCTTGTCAGGTAGAGGGAAGCGGACCCGGTCCGCTTCGTGGTGCGGCGTCGGGCTTCAACCGGTCTTGAGCAGGTCCGGGTCGACGGGGGCGGCCGGCGTGCTGTTGCGATCGTTGGGATGCCAATCCTGCCAGCGCCGGTGCTCGGTGGAGCCCAGGTATTCGAAGTTGTCCTGGCCGGGATTGATGTTGTAGTAGTCGCGAACGATCGACTCGACATCCGCCCCACCGCAATTGCCCTGCAGGATCTGATGCACCGGCAGCCAGGCCTGGATGTACTTCACCGGCTCGTACTGGAAAATGTCGCAGCAGCCCTGGGAGCAGAAGTGATAACGCTCACCCTCGTGCTCGGCACTGCGATGGCTGAGCGTCGTTGGGTCATCGGGCTCGCTGAAGGCCAGCGGGACCTGGCAGATCTGGCAGAGCATCGGCAGGGTCGGGTTGTAGAACCGCTCGCCCTTCTCTTGCAGCGCACGCCAGTGTTCGAAGCGAGGGCGATATATCTTGTCGAAGGTGTCCGGGTATTTGGCCGACAGCCAATCGAGCTCCTCGTCAGTGGGCATCCAGGTGTGGAAGTTGGTGGCCTGGCTGTACTGATAGAAGATCGACCACGCCTGGTGGCTGATGTGGTCCTTGCCGATGTTGGCTTCTTCGACATGCTTGGGCGGACGGATGCCGTAACGTTCAAGGTCCTTGAACAGCGCGCCGCCGGCTTCTTCAAAGTACACGCCCCAGGCTTCGGACCAGGACATGACTTTGTTGGGCAGCATGTAGTCCATCATCATGCCCACCAGGGTCAGCAGGCGGTAACCACGCCAGAACCACTTGTCGATCCAGCGCTGGATGATGGGTACGTTGTCTTCGTGCTGTTCGAGCAGGAACTTGATCACTTCAAGGCCCAGGGTCATGTGCCGGGCTTCATCGGACTGCGCGGAGAAGCCGAAGGTGACCGTGGCCATGTCGCCGTTGAACGCGGCTCCGGACATGAACGGCACGAACAGCAGGTTGGTCAGCACGTACTCGAACGAAAACGAAATCGCCGTGAGGAACTCGAACGGGCCAGCGGTGCGTGCATCCTCGAAGAATGACTTGGGCACCGAGAGGAACCACACGCGGTCGTGCATGTGGGCGAAATCATGCAGGCCGTTGAAGTGCTTGTTGTAGTGACTCATGGCGTGGATCTGGGTCTGCACATGACGCAGTTCGTCGATGGCCTGCATCTGGCAGGCAATCCGCGCACCGGCACCGCTGAATTGCCGACCGACCCGGGCGAAGCCTTGATACGCCTGGTACTCCAGCGGCGTCACCCCCGACAGGAACAGTTTCAACGCGTTGACGTAACGGGCGTCGGACAGCGTGGTATGGCCGTTGTTCTGCGAGAACGCATCGAAGATCGCGTAGAGCTTTTTCTCTTTCTCGGCCTGGTATTTCCAGTAGGTGTCCATGGTCAGGCGGAACGGGTCTTCCCACTTGTCCCAGTCGGTGATCTTGATCCCTTCGAAACGTTCGTGCGGGTAGATGTCCTCATGGGTCTGGTAGCTCGGCTCCCAGTCCAGGTCACGGGTCATGCAGCGGTATTTCTCTTTGGCATTAAGGCGTTTTTTCACGGCCATGATGGCTCTCCGAATTCTTGTAATCTTGCAAATGCTGACGGCTGGCTGAGGGCGCTCAGCTGTTCCAGTGCAGGGAAAAACTGTCGTCTTCTTCCTCGACGTTGCCGCCCAGGGTGATCACGTACATCAGCATTTCCTGGATATCCCACGGGCTGCCGGTGATCTGCTCCACGGTGTCGCGGCGGATATCCAGGCGCCCCGGGGCCTCGATGCGAATCATCGAAGGCTGGTGCTGGACCACGGCGTGCGGGTTGTCCTGCGCGATGGCCTCGACGATCGAGCGCGCGTAATCGGTGTCTTGCAGGTTGATGTAAACCAGGGACGTCATGGCTTCACCCCCGTCAGGCCGACTTTCTTCAGGCGCGCGGCGAACTCGCTGCAGACCGCATCCAGCGCCGACGCCTCCAGGCCCAGGCCGACCAGTGGCCGCAGCGCGTCGATGGAACGCTGGCTCCAGCGATCGACCCAGCTCTCCACCAGGGCCTTGTTCCCGGGGCTGGCGTTGATCACTGTCTTGAGCAGCGCATCCACCCAACGCTGGCTTTCGGCGAACCACAGGCGCATGAACTCGGTCAGCATGCCGACCTGGCCGGCGCCATTGGCGCTGAGTTGTTCGTCGAGTTTGTGGAACAGCAGCGGATACACCAGGCCATCGCTGACCACGTTTTGCGCCACGGTCAACTCGAACCAGTCGCGCACCACCAGGGTGTCTTCGACGTAGCGGCGCATCCCCTGCCAGGCCGGGGCATTGAGCCATTGCTGTTTGGCCTGGGCCAGCAGCAGGACATCGCCGTCGTCGAGCATCAGGCCAATGCGCGAGAGGTATTGCGCGATACCCAGTCGATCCATGGCCTGGAACATGTGCATCTGGGTCACGCTGGTGCCGAAGCCATCGGCGGCGATGTTGCTGTTGTTCATGTTCGCCCCCAGCTCGGCGTGCCGCAGCGGCAACAGCAGCGAACCGATCAGCTGGACGTTGTGCGGCGACAGGCTGGCGAGCATGTCGCGTTTTTCGCAGAACGCGTAATCGTGCTCGGCGTTTTCCTGCATCTTCGCCCGGGCCTGGACGTAGGCGCCGTAGTAGTACTGGCGCGGGTCGGTGACCGCGTACCAGTCGGCCATGACCACCGCGGTGCGGGTGGCGTCATTGAGCAGTTTGTCCGGTTGCCACAGCGGCCGGTAATGGAAATTGGTCGCCGCTTCGATGTCGAAACTGGCTTCCTGGTAGCGGCTGGCGACCTTGTCGCCAAACCGGCGACGGGTGTGGCTGAAGGTGTTGCGGATCGTCTCGACGGTTGTCGTCTTGATCTCGACACTCATGGAGTGGACTCCTGTAGTTGTTGTTTTGGGTTTTTGTCAGGCCGCTTATTCAGCGTCGCGGGCTTCGCCGTAGCGCCACTTGCGGGCATCGGCATCGAGGGCGGCGGACATCTGCGCATCCATGTGTTGCACCTGGTTGTTTTCGCAGAACTGCCTGAACGCTTGATGCGGCAGCACCAGCTCGACAAACAGCTCGGGATAACCGATGGCGAAATCGAACTCGACAAAAGCATCGTCTGGCTCGCTACGCACTCGGACGTAGCGCGGCATTTGATCGAAGGTGCTGTCAGGTTGGTTCATGCTCGGGTACTCCCCCTGTTGTCATGGAGGGGTAAGAGCAACAACGGTGCCAGTGCTTGCGCAATGTCAAAAACAAAATTAATAAACGTTATATATCAAATCGTTAAATGATTTTTTTGCATGCATCTTGCCGTTCATGGCGGAAATTGCGCCCGGTGCCGGGATCAACCGATTGATCATTTGGTCAATCTCGATCGGCTCGATTCGAGCAAATGACCCATTGAATCAGGCTGGATTGAAGGGTATGAATTGCATGGGAACCGAGTCATCCCCACAAACAAAAAAGACATAGGGTGCGTTTGCATGACCACGAAATACCGAGCCGCCGAGCACTCCGCAGTGCTCAAGGATCTGACCGATCGCATTCACTTCCTTGGCAGCGAAGGCAAGATCTGGCTTGATGAGCAGCGGATGCTGCTGATGCAGGTTTCGTCGATGGCCTCGTTCCGTCGAGAGCTGCTCGAGATGATTGGCGAAGAGCGTGCAAAGGGGTTTTTCCTGCGCCTGGGTTACCAATCCGGGCTTAAAGATGCCGAATTGGCGCGTAAATTACGGCCCAACGGCAGTGACATCGACATGTTCCTGATCGGGCCGCAGCTGCACTCGCTCAAGGGCATGGTCAAGGTCCGTCCGGTGGTGATGGACATCGATATCGAGGCAGGCACCTTTTACGCCGAAATCGAATGGATCGACTCCTTCGAAGTGGAAAATCACCAGAGTGAACAACTGCACTCCGAGCAGCCGATTTGCTGGATGTTGCTCGGGTACGCGATCAGCTATTCATCATTTTTCATTGGCCGGCAGATCATCTACAAAGAGGTCAGCTGCCGCGGCTGTGGAGACCAGATGTGTCGCATCATCGGCAAGCCCGCTGAGGAGTGGGAGGATGCCGATACGTTCATGCGGTACTTCCAGAGCGATCCGATCATCGATGAATTGCGTACCCTGCAGCTCCAGGTCGAGAACATGAATCAACGCCTGGAGTTGCGTGCCGGTCAGTTTTACGGGATTGGCCGTTCAGCCAGCTATCGCAAGACCTGCGACCTGATCGACAAGGTCGCACCCGGCAAAGCATCGGTGTTGTTGCTGGGCGAGACGGGCGTCGGCAAGGAAGTCATCGCCCGTAGCCTGCATTTGCGCAGTGAACGCGCGGGCGGTCCTTTCATCGCCCTGAACTGCGCGGCCATCGCTCCAGACTTGATCGAAGCCGAGCTTTTCGGGGTGGAAAAAGGCGCGTACACCGGTGCCCAACAATCGCGGATGGGGCGCTTCGAACGGGCCCATGGCGGCACGCTGTTTCTCGATGAGATTATTGAACTCACCCCGCGCGCCCAGGCGAGTTTGCTGCGCGTTCTGCAAGAAGGTGAACTGGAGCGGGTGGGCGATAGCCAGACCCGACGTGTCGATGTGCGCGTGATCGGTGCGACGCACGAAGACCTCGGCCAGGCCGTGAAGGACGGGCGATTCCGAGCCGACCTCTACTATCGTCTGAATGTCTATCCCGTGCGCATTCCGGCACTGCGTGATCGTCGCGAAGACATCCCGCTGTTGATCGAGCATTTTCTGGAAAAACTGCACCTGAGCTACCAGAAAAAAACCCTCGGGCTGTCCGATCGTGCCAGCGAGGCCTGCCTTCGCTACGACTGGCCGGGCAACATTCGCGAGCTGGAAAATCTCATCGAGCGCGGTGTGATCATCACTGACAACAATCAGAGCATTTCGGTGGAAGCCCTCTTCCCGCACCAGTCTGTCGAGGCACTGAGCATCGGCTTGTCGAGCGAAGGCACCCTGATCAGCCAGAAGCTTGCGCCTGAAGACACCTGGGTGGATCGTCTGCTCGATCTGGGGGTGAGTCTGGATGACCTGGAAGAGCAACTGCTGCAGGGCGCCATGGAGCGCGCCAATCAGAATGTCTCCGAGGCTGCCCGCCTGCTTGGCATGACCCGACCGGCGCTGGCCTACCGGTTGAAGAAGCGCCCGGACGGCTCGGGATCACGCTGAGCTTGCGCCCATTTTTTTGCTATTGCGGACAATTGCAAACGGGCGCGCGCCAATGCTTTTTCACGTTCTTGCGCAGCTGCAAACTGGGTAGGTTGCGCATTCACGAAAGCAGGGTTCTGGATGCCTATGAATCCGAATGCAGCTTTAAGGGAAGGCGTCAGTGCGTCCATATGTGAAAGCGGCATGCCCGCGCGCATGTCAGTGCCCCGGGTGGTGATGAACAGCGCTTTTTGTTTCACCAACTGGCCGATGTATTGGCCTGAGTCACCGACTACGTACGTCAGTTCGGCTCGAATGATGTTGTCGATGAACGCTTTGAACACCGAGGGGTAAGAGAAGTTATGCATCGGCATGGCGAAGAGCAGCGCCTCAGCGTCCAGCACACGCTTGCATAAAGCCGTGGATGGCGCCAGGACCTGCTCCATTGCCGGGGTGCGCTGCTCACTGGGCGTGTACGCCGCGATGGTGAAGGACTCGTCGATAGGGGCTGGAGGAGACCGCGTCAAATCCAGATAGTCGATCTCGAGGCTTACATTCTGTTCGCGCAGGCAAGCGATGAAGTGGCGGGCCAACGCCCGGGAATTGGAACGCTCGCGCTTGGGACTCGAATCGACATGAAGTAACTTCATGGATGCACTCCTGGGGTTTTTTTCAGCTCGCCACAATAGTTATTCGACGGCCGATTCGGAACATCCAATTCCCGGTAAAATCGCTATACCATTATCCTTGAAGTGCGCAGCCCGGTAAAAATATTGGTCAGCCTTGTTTCCTGGGTATTGGCTGTTTCATGGGGGTTTTCATTCCAATAGCCTGAAACCCAAGCCACATGCCGTGGCACTATCCGGAAGGCGACCCCCATGAAAAATATTATTGTTGCATGCACTCTTTCCCTGTCCGCATTGAGTTCGTTGGCGTTTGCCGAAGAGGGTGGCGATAGGGTGCATGAGAGAAATAAAATTCACGTACAGGAAGCCCTGGCCGCACAAGAAAAGGCCACAGGCGAGAACCGCAATACCGCTGAATCTGGCGTTGAAGCCAATTCCAAAAGCAGTTGAGTGAAGTTCACTTCAGCACTTCAAGTCGTGCTCGGCAGCCCTCACCGCACAGTGTAAGGGCTGCTTTTTTTTCATCCGCCATTTTATTTTCCAACAGTAAAAGCATGTCGCACTGACACATCCCAATGTTGGTTTTTTTCACTTGACCAATACCTGGGCACTCAAAGCAGGAGATGCTGCCCCGCCTCTCTTATTCGAAACAATTGACTTTTCCCCCCACTCATTTGTGCGTTCTTCGTTCGCCGGCGACCGGTACATTAGAACTCCATGGCCCTGCAGCGCGACCCCTAACAAAAACAGCCAGTACGCCTCGATAATCTGCCCCCTATCAGGAGTCATCCACATGACAGCATCCCAGATTCGCGCGCTTCAATTTGCCGGCTTCGCCTTGCTGACGTCTGGCACCGGCGCCGCGCTGGCGGAGGACATCACCTTCGTCTCCCAAGGCGGGGCCTACCAGGAAGCGCAGAGCAAGGCGATCCTCGAGCCGGCCGCGAAGAAGCTCGGCCTGACCCTGAAGCAGGACAGTTCACCCAAGGCTTATCCCATCATCAAGACCCAGGTTCAAAGCGGGAAGATCACCTGGGATGTGGTCGATTTGCCCACCGGCGATTGCATTCGTGGCGAGCAGGAAGGCCTGTTCGAAAAACTCGACCTGAAGCTGATCCCCAATGCCGCCCAGTTGCCTGCCGAGCTCAAGGACGATTACAGCGTCGGCTATATCAGCTACTCCACGGTACTGGCCTATCGTACCGATGCTTTCAAGGGCAAGGATGCGCCCAAAACCTGGGCGGATTTCTGGGACACAAAAAAATTCCCCGGCCAACGTTCGCTACGCAACCTGCCGCGCCCGACATTGGAAATCGCCTTGATGGCCGATGGGGTCGCGCCGGACAAACTCTATCCGCTGGATGTGGACCGCGCCTTCAAGAAGCTCGAAGAGATCAAGCCCCACATCTCGACCTGGTGGACGTCCGGCGGGCAGTCGGCACAGCTGATCAGTGACGGTGAAGTGGACATGATTCAAGCCTGGAACGGGCGAATCACAGCGGTACAGGCCGATGGCGCTCCGGTTGCCTTCGACTACAACGAAGGGGTGCTGGAAACCAATTCGCTGTGCGTGCTCAAAGGCACGCCACACAAGGACGCAGCGATGAAGTTCGTCAATGAAGCCATCGACGCCAAACTGCAAGCAGCCCTGCCCTTGCTCATCGATTACGGTCCGCTGAACCCGGAAGCCTTCAAGACCGGGAGCATTCCCGCCGAGCGCGCGGCAAAACTGCCCTCCTCGCCGGAAAACATTGCTCGCCAGGCGTTGCTGTCGTCCAAGTGGTGGGCTTCCGAGGCTGGCGTGAAGGCAGAAGAGCGTTGGTTGTCGTTCGTTCAGAAGCAGTGATGGGAGACCGACATGTCCAATGCCTACTTAGCCAAACCAGTAAAAACCCTGCCTGACTCCAGCGAAGGTCCGCGCCAGCCCCCGACGTCCACCGCCCAGGCCCTGGCGCGTGAAGAGCGCAAGGAAAACCGCTCGATGCTGTTACTGCTCACACCGGCCCTGGTGATGGTGGTGGTGCTGTTGATCCTGCCGATGTGCTGGCTGGCGTTCCAGTCGGTCCAGACCGAAGAAGGTTTTTCCCTGGGCAACTATGCGCGGATCTTCCAGGAGCGCATCTACTGGGACACCTTCGTGCTGACCTTCAAGATCAGCTTCATGGTGACCATTCTCTCGATCTTCCTCGGTTTTCCCATCGCCTACGCCGCTTCACGGTTGCAGGGCTTCTGGGCCAACCTGATTCTCATCTGCGTGATCATTCCGTTCTGGACCAGCGTCCTGGTCCGTTCCTACGCCTGGCTGGTACTGCTGCAACGCCGCGGCCTGGTCAACCAGACGTTGATCGACCTGGGGATCATCGACCAGCCGTTGAACCTGATGCACAACACCACCGGCACCGTCATCGGCACCTTGCACGTGATGCTGCCGTTCATGGTGCTGCCGCTGTACTCGGTGATGAAAAAGATTCCCCAGGACCTGATGCAAGCGTCCGAAAGCCTCGGCGCCAAGCCCTTCTACACCTTCCGCCGGGTATTTCTGCCCATGGCGGCGCCAGGGGTGATGGCCGGTTCCATCCTGGTATTCGTGATCTGCCTGGGCTTCTTCATCACGCCGGAACTGCTGGGTGGCGGACGCACGATTCTGGTGTCGATGCTGGTGCAGCGCAACGTCGAGTTGTATCACGCCTGGGGCGCTGCCAGTGCCGTGGGCCTGGTGCTGCTGTTTGTGGTGTTCCTGCTGTTCTGGGGCATCAACCGCTTCATTCCGATCGAACGCATCCTGGGAGCGCGCTAAATGAAGATGCTTGCCAACCTGCGCCATATCCGCCTGTCCCAGGTGCTCTTTGGGATCCTGGTCGCGGCGATCCTGCTGTACCTGATCCTGCCGGTGCTGATCGTCGTGCCGATGTCGTTCTCCGAAGCACGCTTCCTGCAATTCCCGCCCAAGGAATGGTCGTTTCGCTGGTACGAAGCGTTCTTCAGCAGCATCGAATGGATGGCCGCTTCCAAGGTCAGCCTGATCACCGCCCTGGTCACGACGGTGGTCAGCCTGCCCATTGGCATGGCCGCGGCCTACGCGATCAACAGTTCCAGCCTGCGTATCGTGCGCACCCTGCAAATCGTGCTGCTGCTGCCGATGATGGTGCCGATCATTCTGATCGCTGCCGGGGTGTTCTTTGTCTATGCGCGCGTCGGGCTGATCAGCACCCTGACCGGTCTAATCCTGGCGCACATCATGCTGGCCCTGCCCTACGTGATCATTGCGCTGCTGGCCGGGCTGCGCAACTTCGACATGTCCCAGGAAATGGTCGCGCGCAGTCTGGGCATGAATCGCTTCCGTGCCTTCATGGCCGTCACCCTGCCGCAGATCAAGCCAAGCCTGGTGTCGGCGACCCTGTTCGCGTTCATCACTTCGCTGGATGAGACCGTAGTGGCGCTGTTCATTTCCGGTGGCGACAACCAGACGCTGACCAAGCGCATGTTCACCGCGCTGCGCGATGAGATCGACCCAACCATCGCCGCGATCAGTTCGATCCTGATCCTCGCTTCGTTGTTACTGGTGGTGATTGCGGGTCGCAACAAGCCGCAGTGACTGACGGCCGACACCAGGTTTTCCTGGTGTCGGCACAGCCTGCCGCCAGGCGCTGCACTTCAGCATCTTTTACTCGTTCAAGCGGCTATCTCGGCATCGGCCGCTGGCCAGTCCTTTTTACAATCGGTCCCATCGTTCGGACCTTTAAAGGCACTCATTATGTGGAAAGCTAAACTGCGTGATCCTTCCCTCCTCGTCGAGCGCGCCTACGTCAACGGCCAATGGATCGAAGCCGACGATGGCGCCACGATCGCCGTGACCAATCCGGCCGACGGCAGCGAAATTGCCCGTGTACCGGCCCTGCAGGCCGCTGAAACACAACGTGCCATCAAAGCCGCGCAGAGTCGCTTCCTCACCTGGCGAGAAGTGCCGGCTGCCGAGCGTGCGCGCCTGCTCGAAGCCTGGCACCGCCTGATCCTGGACAACCAGGAAGACCTGGCACTGATCATGACCGCCGAACAGGGCAAGCCGCTGAGCGAGTCCCGCGGCGAAATCGCCTACGGCGCAAGTTTCGTCAAATGGTTTGCCGAAGAAGCCCGGCGCATCTACGGCGACACCATTCCATCGCCGACGGCCGACCGACGGATTCTGGTGATCAAGCAACCGGTCGGGGTGGTCGCCGCGATCACCCCGTGGAACTTCCCCAACGCGATGATCACCCGCAAGTGCGCCCCCGCCCTGGCAGCGGGTTGCACGGTGCTGATCAAGCCGTCGGAAATGACGCCGCTGTCGGCACTGGCGCTGGCGGTACTGGCTGAACGGGCAGGCATTCCGGCTGGCGTGTTCAACGTATTGACCGGTATGCCGGCCGGCATCGGCGGCGAAATGACGGCCAGCCCGGTGGTGCGCAAACTGTCGTTCACCGGCTCGACCCGTATCGGCCAACTGCTGATGAGCCAGTGCGCCGGAACCATCAAGCGCCTGAGCCTGGAACTGGGCGGCAATGCACCTTTCATCGTGTTCGATGATGCCGATCTGGACCTGGCGATTGCCGGGGTGATGTCGAGCAAATTCCGCAACGCCGGCCAGACCTGCGTCTGTGCCAACCGCATTCTGGTGCAGGACGGGATCTATGACCTGTTCGCTGAGCGCTTGAGCGCCGCCGTCAACCAACTGAAGGTCGGTGACGGCCTGGCCGAAGGGGTCACCATCGGCCCGCTGATCAACGCCGCCGCCGTGGACAAAGTGGCCTTGCACATCAGCGACGCCCTGGAAAAAGGCGCCTCGATCGCCGTCGGCGGTGCCCCGCAAGACAATGGGCTATTCGTCCAGCCGACCGTGCTGCTCGACGTCACCCCGGACATGCTGCTGGCCAGCGAAGAAACCTTCGGCCCGGTCGCTCCGCTGTTTCGCTTCAAGGATGAAGGCCAGGCGCTGGACATCGCCAACAACACGCCGTTTGGTCTGGCCGCTTATTACTTCACCCAGGACATGCGTCGCGCCTGGCGTGTCGGCGAGCGCCTGGAGTTCGGCATGGTCGGGCTGAACACCGGCGTGATCTCCATGGAGGTGGCTCCGTTCGGCGGCATGAAACAGTCAGGCACCGGTCGCGAAGGCTCCAAGTACGGCCTGGATGAGTTCCTCGAGATCAAGGCCTGGCACATCGGCGGCCTGGACTGAAGGACAGCGGATCGAGATTTCGTCGGGCAACAGCTGCTGTTTGCCCGGCGCGCCAAAACGGCACGAACCGGGCAACGGCCCGCGTTCAGATGACACGCAGACATCCCGGGAATCCCCCGTACTCTGCAAATGGAGGCGCTTCATGAATTTCACTGAAGGTTTCGAGTCAGTCAGCGTCAATCAGGTCTGCAAGCATTACGGCAACCTCAAGGCGCTGGATAACGTCAGCCTCAAGGTCGAAGCGGGAGAATTTATGTCTGTGCTCGGTCCGTCCGGTTCAGGCAAGACCACTTTGCTGAGCATTCTGGGCGGGTTTATCCGGGTCAGCTCCGGCAACATTTTGTTCGGCGAGCGCGACGTCACCCTCATGCCGCCGCACAAGCGGGAAATCGGTGTGGTGTTCCAGAACTATGCGTTGTTCCCGCATATGACGGTCGGTGAAAACGTCGCCTTTCCGCTGCGGGCTCGCGGTGAAAGCGCAACCAAAAGCCGTGACCGGGTCATGCAGGCGTTGGCCACTGTCGAGCTCAGCGGTTATGAAGATCGCTCCATCGCCGCGCTCTCCGGCGGCCAACGGCAACGGGTTGCACTGGCCAGGGCGATCGTTTTCGAACCGAAGTTGATCCTGATGGATGAGCCCCTTTCGGCCCTCGACAAACAACTGCGCGAAACCATGCAGATTGAACTGCGGGCCCTGCACAAGCGTCTGGGCGCCACCATGATTTACGTCACCCACGACCAGCGTGAAGCACTGACCATGAGCGATCGCGTGGCGATCATGCGGGGCGGGCAACTGGTCCAGGTCGATACCCCGCGGCGGCTGCACGATCACCCGTCCGACGATTTCGTCGCCAGCTTCATCGGCGAAAGCACCCTGATTCCTCTGCAGCGCAGCAGCAACAACGGGCTGACGCTGGGCACCACGCCACTGCGCACCACCCGCCAGTTTCCACCTTCGGGGGATCTGTTCCTGGCCCTGCAATCGGAAAAGCTGCTGCTCGACAATGACAGCGCTGGCCCTGAATGGAACCGCCTGCGCGGGCGCGTGGCGGACATCGTATTCCAGGGCGAAAGCCTCAAGGTCTTCGTCGATCTGGACGGCGGCCCTACGGTCAGCCTGCGTCAGCCCAGCCACCACGAGGGCAACCTGAACCTGCCACCGATCGGCTCGCCCATGCTCATGCGCCTGCACCCCGAAGACACCATCGTAGTACCGCGGGCCAGCGCCTGATCACCTCATCCTACGGAGCTCAAGATGAATTCTGCACTGACTGAAAACCAACGCCTTCTCGCCCTGCGTGACCAGCACATTCCCCGGGGCATCGCCACCGCTCACCCGGTGGTGGCCGCCCGCGCCGACGGCGCTGAACTGTGGGACGTGGACGGCAAGCGCTACCTGGATTTCGTAGGTGGCATCGGCGTACTCAACGTCGGCCACAATCACCCGCGCGTGGTCGAAGCCGTGCGTCGTCAAGTCGGTGAGATTTCTCACGCCAGCTTTCAGGTGGTGGCGTATGAGGCCTACATCCAGGTCGCTGCGCGCCTGAACAAAATGATCGGCGGCGACGAACACTACAAAAGCGTGCTGTTCACCTCCGGTGCCGAGGCCGTGGAAAATGCAATCAAGATTGCCCGCGGCCACACCAACCGTCCGGCGGTCATCTCGTTCCGTGGTGGTTTTCACGGGCGTACCTTGCTCGGCGTCACCCTGACCGGCATGAGCCAGCCGTACAAACAGAACTTCGGGCCCTTCCCGGCCGAGATCTATCACGCGACTTACCCCAACGCCTATCGCGGCATCAGCAGTGAAGACGCCCTGGCCGAACTCGATGCGCTGTTTGCCACCGACGTTGCGCCCGATCGCGTGGCGGCCATCATCATCGAACCGGTGCAGGGTGATGGCGGTTTCCTCGCGGCCCCCGAAGCCTTTTTGCAGGCGCTGCGCCAGCGTTGCACCGAGCACGGCATCGTGTTGATCATTGACGAGATCCAGGCAGGTTTCGGTCGTACCGGGACGATGTTCGGCTTCCAGCACGCCGACATCCAACCCGATCTGGTCACCGTGGCCAAGAGCCTGGCCGGCGGCATGCCGCTGTCGGCTGTGGTCGGGCGCGCCGAGATCATGGATGCACCGACGCCGGGCGGACTGGGCGGTACCTATGGCGGCAACGCCGTGGCCTGTGCCGCGGCACTGGCGGTCATGGACCTGTTCGAAGAGCAGGATCTGCTGGCCCAGGGCGAGCAGCTGGCAGCGCAATTGCGTGAAGGATTGCTGGCACTGCAAAAACGCCATGCCTGCATCGGCGACGTGCGCGGCTTGGGGTTCATGCAAGCCATCGAAATCGTCGCACCCGACCCGCAGCAAAGCCCGGATGCCGCCCTCGCGCAGAGGATCATCGACGAGGCCCGCAACGCCGGCTTGCTGGTGATCAAGTGTGGCGTCTACCGCAACGTGGTGCGCTTTCTCGCGCCATTGATCACGACCCAGGCACAGGTGGCAGAAGCCTTGCAGATGCTGGACAAGGCTCTGGCCGCCGTCAGCGCCTGATCGATTGCACCCTCCAGGGTCACGCCAGCCCCGGCCAGCTGATGCTGTGTCGGGCTACCGGCCTGTCCCCCCGGAGACTGACGAGCGTTACCCAGGAGTCGATCATGAAAGTCACCCAGTACAAAGCGTTGGGGTTCTCCTTCGGCACGCTGATGGATCGGGAACGGGGCATTCTGGAGGGACTGCGACCGTTGTCGGTGCAAGCGACGGCACTGGCCAGTGACGAGCAGGTCTTGAGTGCCTATCGGCGTACGGCGCTCGAGCTGGCGGCCACGGGTGCCGGCGACAGCCCCGCGGCGTTTCATGGTCAGCTCTACCAGCGCCTGGCTCATCAATTGCATATTGTTCCCGGTTGGGATGACAGTGTTGCCTTCAGTACCGCCTCCAGTCAGTGGCCGATTTTCGAAGATGCGCCTGGCGCGCTACAGTACTTGAGCAAGTTCTATCGGCTGATACTGATCGCACCGCCCTACGGTATGGATATCGACTCGTTGACCAGTCGCTTGCCGGTGGATTTCGATGCGATCATCGAACCCAAGGCCAATGACTGGCACGCGAGCCTTGAAAGAGAACTGCACCGTTTGGGGCTGGAGCGGTCTGAACTGTTACCTGTGCGCAGTACCGAAACAGACGACCCATGGAACGAGCGCGTGGATTTTCCGGTCTGCACGCTGCGCCGCGACCATCACCAGCCCTGGAATCATTCGGACCAGGCGCTCGATGGCAAACGGTGCGAATATGCGAGCCTGGCCGATCTGGTTCACGCGCATCAAAAGGCACTGCATGCCTGACGATAGCCCCCGAGTATTAGACTTTGCGAGGACTGAACATTGGACGCTGCAACGAAGCTCGATCGAATCGACATCAATATCCTGGTCCAGTTGCAAAAAGACGGACGCATGACCAACGTCAGTCTTGCCGAAGCCGTCGGGCTTTCGCCCAGTCCTTGCCTGCAACGCGTGAAGCGACTGGAGTCGGCCGGTTACATCAGTGGCTATGAAGCCCATGTCAACCTGGCCAAGTTCGCCAACTCGGTGACTGTTTTCACCGAAGTCACGCTCTCGGACCACAAGCGCTCCGACTTCGTGAAGTTCGAGTCAAGCATCCGCAATATCGATGAAGTGCTGGAGTGTCATCTGATCAGCGGCGGCTACGACTATCTGGTGCGCTTCCATACCAGCAGCATTCAGCACTATCAGGAACTGATGGAATCGATCCTGGACAAGAACATCGGCATTGATAAATATTTCAGCTATATCGTGATCAAGTCGCCGGTGATCAAAAGCACCGTGCCGTTGCGCAGCCTGCTTCGATCGGTGTGATGCAGGCGCCGGGCGGCCCCTGCGAATCTCGGGCTCAGGACAATATGCAGAACACTTTGCGGACCTTTTCCCGGCTGACCCAGGCATTGCTGGCACCGGCGGGCACCACGACGGTCTCTCCGGCGCGGACAGTACAGGACGCACCTTGCTCGGGCGTCAGCGTCACCACGCCTTCGATGATATGCATCAACTCGCAATAGTCGGGCACAACCCTTTTACGTTCATAGGCTTCGCACTCCCACAGGCCGATGCGCAGATTGGCGCCGGTAAACAGCGTCTGGCTCCAGGCCTTCGGTGTCGCGCTGAGCAGTACATTGGCCGCTGGCGGATTACACGGCTGCAACGGCAGGTTCAGGTCGAGCTTCAGCGGCCGGGCGGGCATCTCGGCACTGCCGGACAACCCGGGAAAGGCCATGAACAGGCGACGCAGCTCGCCCTGGTGACGCCAGCGCAGGGCAATGCCCCGCGGTACCACGAAGCAGTCCCCCGCCTCCAGTGTCAGGTTGAAGTCCTTACCCTCCAGCGTCAGCACACCGGCCTCGACGATACCGAGTTCGACCCAGGGAAAATCCTCGATCAGCAGATTGGCACCGCTGCTCTGGCTGACGCCCACGGCGTAGCCCTGAACGGCATCATGGTAGTGCAGGCACCTGCCGGCCGCCAATGGATCGCCGGGCAAGGCAAAAGCCGCCAGTGGCAGTTGTCGATCAACGTGGGGATGTGAGTAATGCAGGATGGGAGGCATGGGTTCAGACTCGCGGCTCATCGGCCGATAATATCCAGGAACTGCTGCCAGCCCGCCGCCAGACGCACGCCTGGCGCACGGAAGGCGTGCAAGGGAATGGGATTGAAGTGCTCGCCGCTCAACAGGCCGAGCGCGACGTGCTGGCCCGCCGTCATCGCCGCCAGTTGCGCGCCCATGTAGGTCGACAACGCCACGCCTCCGCCGTTATAGCCGATGGCATAGAAACTCTTGTCGTCGAGTTGTCCGGCGTGGGGCAGGTAATCGAGGGTCATGGCTACCAGGCCCGACCAGCGAAAGGCGATTGGCTGGTCGCGCAGGACCGGGAATACCACGCCCATGCTGCGCTGCAACGCGCGGAAAGCCGCCTCCGAGTCGTCCTTGCCGAAGGCACCGCGGCCACCGAAAATCAGCCGATCACCCACCACCCGAAACCAGCGCAGCATGCGTTTGGTGTCGCCGCAGACCTGCCCACCGGGCAACAGTCCGGCAAGGATGGCCGCCGGCAGCGGTTCGGTGGCAATGATCGCGCTGCGAAACGGGATCAGGCGCCGATGCAGGGTATCGGTGGCCCGGGTCAAGTCCGAATAGCCGTTTGTGGCGTAGATCACCTGCCTGGCACTGACCTTGCCCTGGGGCGTGTGCACGACGATCCGCTCGCCTTCACGGCTGACCCGCTCGGCCGGGCTGTTGATGAACATCTTGATCCCGCGATCGTTAAGGCTGCGGGCGATGCCCCGGGCATAATTGAGCGGATGGATCCCCCCCGCCTTGGGCGTCAGCAGGCCACCGGCGAAGATCTTCGAACCGGTCAACTCCGCCACTTCGGCGGCGCTGATCATCACCGAGGAACTGCCGCCGGTTTCACGCTTGATCCAGTTCGCCGTGGCTTGCAGCCCGATCAGTGCGTGCGGGTTATGCGCCGCCGCGATGTGCCCGCCCATGTGCAGACGGGCTTCGGTCAGGCCCAGGGTCTCGACCATGTCCACCAGGCTGTCGACGGCCTGATAGCCGGTGCGATACATCTGCAAGGCGGTGTCGCGACCAAAGCGCGCCATGAGCGTCGGGAAGCCGACCCGAAACTTCGGTGAGACCACCCCGCCGTTGCGCCCGCTGGCGCCCCAGGCCAGGGTGTTGGCCTCCAGGATCAACGGCTCGCGACCGCTCAGGGCAATATGATGCGCGGCCGAGAGGCCGGTATAGCCGCCACCGATAATCACCACATCGCACTGCCGCTCGCCTGTCAGCGATTGCAAGGCCGGTTCGGGTTCGGCCGTTGCCGCCCACAAGGTCTGAAGAGTCATTGCCAGCATCCCGACGAAATAAAGAAGCGGCGCTGACGGTCTGGCCTCAGCGCCTTGGTATTCAGCCCAGTTCTTTCTCTACAGCGTCGGCCAGTTGCGCCAGCGAGGTGTAGTGGTAATGCGGTTCGGTGCGTTCCGATTCCAGGGTGCCGCCGGTGCCTTTCTGAGCATGCCGACGTTCGATCCAGCACACTTGGTACCCCAGGCGCACCGCGACACCGATGTCGTGGTACTGGCTTTGGGCAACGTGCAGGATCTCTTCAAATTGGATGCCTTGAGTGGCCAGTACCCCACGGGTGTAAGCAAAGAACTGCGGATCCGGTTTTTCGAAGCGCACATCGTCAACGCTGACTTTTACGTCGAACGGCTCGTCCAGGGTCTTGGCCATGTGGTCCAGGGCCCAAATGCGCGAATTGGTGGTGGCGACCAGTTTGAAGTGTTTGCGCAGGCGCTTGAGGGCGTCCACCGAATCGGGGAACGCCGGGAAGTTCTTCACTGCCAGGCTCAGGCCCTTGGCATATTCCTCGTTGTCCGGCAGCCCGAGCTTGGCGGCGATCAGGTGATAGCAACGCTCCAGATCGTCCGGCCACCAGCCGGAGTCGGAAGCCGAGCGCGCTTCACGATAGGCCTTGAGAATATCGTCATCGCTGCAGGCTGTTGCGGCGTCGCCCGCGACTTCGCGAACGTGGGCGAGAATGCCCGCTTCAAAATCGATCAGGGTACCGACCACATCGAAAGTCAGGGCTTTGAATTGCTTGAAAGACATAGGGCGCTCCGCAAATCAGGTCATGAGGATGAAGCAATCTGAGACGATTGATTATCTTCTGCGGCCTCTCGCGAAATGTTCCGTTTTTGCCGTCCACCGGCGCATAACCTACCGTTTTTTCCGGCCGGCCAATGCACCTGTGCTCAATCCAGGCCGCCGACGATTGCAGCCAACTCGAGATGGGGAAAGGCCGTATCGATTTGTGCGATGTCAGCGCGCATTTGTTCGATGATCCATTCGCGCACATCCTCCACCACAGGCCGCATGGGACGGTTGTTGGCAGCGACCAGGCAACAGCGGCGGGAAGTGACCCGAAGCTGATCGACAGCGGGCAGCAATTGACCTCTCGCCAGGCAGTGCGAAACCACATTCATCCAGCCCAGCGCCATGCCCTGGCCGAGCAATGCAGCCTGTACCACCACGGCGTAGTCGGAGAATACCAGCGCATTATCGGCACGCCCCAGGTACCGGCGCAGGGCGTCGAAATGCGCGGTCCAGTCCCGTTCCTGATTGTCCATGCTGATCAGCGTCTGGACCCGGGCCTGGTCCGCGCTGTGCAGCACATCCGCGAAGTACTGGGGGTTGCACACCGGCATCAGGATCTCGGGAATCACCAACCTGTCGTCACCCCTGATGCTGTTTTCATCGAGGTAGCGCATGCCCAGGTCAACGTCCACCAGCGGCCCGCCAATTTTCCCGGACATCAGCTGATAGCGCATGTCGACGGTCGGAAAACGCAGGTTGAATCGGCTCATGCGCGGCATCAGCCAGTGTGTGGTGAACGCGGTAGACACCGACAGGGTGACGGTTTCCATGCCGGTGGCCCGCGACTCGATCTCGCTGATCGCCGACTCGATGGTGCTGAATCCTTCCTGAACCCGGCGATACAGGAGGCTGCCGCTTTCGGTCAGCCTGGCCCCACCCCGCACGCGCTCGAACAACTGCACGCCGAGGTGCTCCTCCATGCGCGCCAACATCCGGCTGACCGCCGGTTGACTGACACACAGCTCGTCCGCCGCACGGGTGAAACTGCCGCATCGCGCCGCAGCTTCGAAGACGAACAATGAACTGGAGCTGGGGAGTTTTCGGCGCAGGTTTGACATGACTTGATATTATGCCTGGCAAAACTATTAGTAAATTGTCGGATGCTCCAGGCGCTGTTTATTCTTGCGAGCGACAACCAATGTCCGATCCGAGGGCCAGTGTTTTTCGGCACGTTCCGTACGGGTCACCCTCCTCACCCAGCCAAGAGATTCTTCCTTATATGGAACATGCCCTGAAGTTCTACATCGATGGCCGCTGGGTAGAACCCTGCGGCACGACACGCCTGCCGGTGGTGAACCCTGCGACCGAGCAGCCTTTCAGCCAGATCGCCATGGGCAACCAGGCGGACGTCGACGCGGCGGTGCTCGCGGCCAAAAAAGCCTTCCCGGCCTTTTCGAACACCTCGCCCGCCGAGCGCAAGGAACTGTTGCGCGCTGTGCTCGAAGGTTATCTGCAGCGCTATGACGACATTGCCGAAGTGATCAGCCAAGAGGTCGGCGCGACCCGCGAGCTCTCCCATCAATGGCAGGCGGGCATTGGGAAACGGCATTTGCAACAGCTGATCAGCACCCTGGACACCTTCGCCTTTCAGAAGGCTCGCGGCAAAACGCTGATCAACCTGGAGCCGGTGGGCGTCGTTGCGCTCATCACCCCGTGGAACTGGCCCATCAACCAGATCGTCTGCAAAGTGGCCCCCGCCTTGGCGGCCGGCTGCACCATGGTGCTCAAGCCCAGTGAAATAGCACCGTTGAATGCGATTATTTTTGCCGAAGTCCTGCACAACGCGGGCGTGCCTGCCGGGGTGTTCAACCTGATCAATGGCGACGGGCCTACCGTCGGCGCGGCGCTGGCGAGCCACGCCGATGTAGATATGGTTTCGTTCACCGGTTCCACCCGTGCCGGCATCGAGGTGGCGCGCCTGGCGGCGCCGACGGTCAAACGTGTTCACCAGGAGCTTGGCGGTAAATCGGCGAACATCCTGCTCGACGATGTCGACCTGCAAGCTGCGGTGACCTCGGGCGTGAACGCCTGCTTCAACAACAGCGGGCAGTCGTGCAATGCACCGACACGCATGCTGGTGCCCGCGGCGCTGCATGAAAAAGCCGTCGAGATCGCCTGCCAAGCCGCCCAGGCCCAGCGTGTCGGCCCGCCGTCGGAGCCGCAGTCGACTCTCGGCCCGGTCATCAGCCAACGCCAGTTCGACGGCATCCAACGCATGATCGGCATCGGTATCCAGGAAGGTGCGCAACTGGTGTGCGGGGGGCTCGGCCGGCCTGAACATTTGGCGTGTGGCTATTACGTCAAACCGACCATCTTTGCCGGCGTCACGGCGCAGATGACCATTGCCCGCGAAGAAATCTTCGGACCGGTGCTGGTCATCCAGCCCTATACCAGCGATGAGCATGCCGTCGCGATGGCCAATGACAGCGTGTTCGGACTGGCCGCGTATGTGCAATCGGCGGACCTGCATCGTGCTCGGGAAATCGCTTTTCAACTGCGGGCCGGCAGTGTCTACATCAACTACCCGGACTGGGATGCCGGCGCACCGTTCGGCGGCTATAAACAGTCCGGGAACGGTCGTGAGTATGCGGATTGGGGGCTTGAAGCGTTCCTCGAAACCAAAGGCATCGTGGGGTATGAACGCTGATCGCTGATCGCTGATCGCAATCCAGACTGTAGGAGCGAGGCTTGCCCGCGAAGGCGTCGTGTCAGTCGACATGGATTCTGGATGTCAGTCCCATTCGCGAGCAAGCCCGCTCCCACATTGGTTCTCTGCCGGACTCAGGATTTGTGCACGCCCCGATCACCTGCAGGCGCTGTCGAGCGAAGCGCGGCTGCTTCTTTGATCAGGTCAGCGATACGCTCGGCGATCATGATGGTTGGAACGTTGGTGTTGGCGCAGGGAATCGACGGCATCAACGACGCATCGCACACCCGCAGATTGTCGACGCCAATCACCCGGCCATCCGCCAGGGTGACCGCCTGCCGGTCATCAGCCCGGCCCATGCGACAGGTGCCCGAAGGATGCCAGGTGCCCCCGACATTGCTGCGCACAAACCGGGTCAACGCAGCGTCATCCGCCAGCAACTTTTCCAGGGTCACACCCTGGGTGACGAGGCGGTGGATCAGCCAGCCACGCAGCGGCCCGGCGATATCGAGCAACAGGCTCAAAATACCGCGAAGCATGCCGTTGACCAATCCCGGCATCGCGATCCTGGCCACTCGCGGCGAGTAACTCGAGGGGAACACCACGCTGCATTGGCTGGCCAGCCCAGGCGCCGACAAGATACTCGCCCCAAAGCGCAATGCCTGCTTCAAACGCTCCAGATCCCGTGGATCGGAGAGCATGTTGAAATTGACTTCAGGTTCCTGCGCCGGATCGACAGAGCGCAGGCGCAACCGTCCCCGCGAGCAGGATTGGTTGACCCAGAAGAAAATAGTGCCCAGGCGGTAACCCATGGAGTGCCAACCAGAGCGCGAGAGAATGGCACCGTGCATGTCGGTCTCCACCGTGCCGGGCTGCCCCGAAGAAAAACGCACGATGGCCTGCTCGTGATGCTCGTCGGCATAGGGTGTGCGCCCGCCTTTGGTCAACAACGCGGAGACCGCAATGGACGGATGCTCCATCAGGTTGCCACCGACCCCGGGACGGTCGGCGACCAGCGCAATCCCCAGGGCGGCCAGTTCATCCGCGGGGCCGATGCCGCTGCGCAGGAGTATTGCCGGGCTGTGAATCGCGCCGGCGCAAATGATCACTTCACCTGCACACAGCTCCTCGGCAACGCTGTCCTGCCCTATGATCCGGGCACCGATGGCCCGACCTGCGTCGAACAGGACACGGTCCACGGTGCAGTGCGTGCGCAGGGTCAGGTTACTGCGGCGTCGAACCTCATCGGTCAGGTAACAGACGGAGGTGGGGATGCGCTCGCCTTGTTCGCTGACGCCGATCGCGCCGACGTACACCCCATTTTCCCAGACGCCATTCTGATCCGGCTTGCGCGCAAACCCACGCTCGCCCAACGTGGCCATCACCGCTTTGACGAAGGGCGATAGAAGGTTCTCCGGGGTTCTGCGAATCCTTACCGGACCTTGCTGGCCGTGATAAGGCCCCGAAAAATCAGAGTCGGTTTCGAGCTTGAGAAAGTACGGCAGGCACGCCTGCCAGTTCCAGCCTTCGGCGCCCAGCCGCTGCCATTGATCATAATCGGCCGGTGCGCCGCGATTGGTCATCAAGGCATTGATCGCCGAACCGCCACCGAGAATGCGCGCCTGTTCGTAGCGGCGCTCGGCAGCGGATTGACTGCCCATCAGGGCGGTAAGACGCTGCCAGATATTGCCGACATCGAGGTAGGCTCGGCCCGGGTAGCGGCTGCGAATCTCGGGGGGCATGGTCTTCAGGGAAATATCGCGGCCGGCCTCGACCAGGCACACCTGTTTGTCCGGGTCTTCCGAGAGCCGCGCAGCCAGGACACAGCCAGCGGAACCGCCGCCCAGTATGAGATAGTCGATCATGCCGTTGGTTCAGCCCCTAATCAGCGCCGAAAAAATGTCTGGCCGGCTTTCGGCCAGACGAGTTCACTTTCGATCATCCGCTTATTGAACGAATTGGAGCCATCTGTCCTTGGCCGCGATACCGGCCGGCGACGACCACCACTCCTCCGACAACAACGCCTGTTTCGCGGCATTCTCCGGTGAGCTTGGCAGTTTTTTAGCGTGCTCAGCGGTGAGCTTGCCGGTATCGAACGCGGCCGGGTTGCCTGGGCCGTAATCGATGTACAACGGCAAGTTGGCCTGCAAGTCGGGTGACACCGCTTCATTGATGAACTTGACGGCGGTCGCGTAGTTCGGCGCGTTTTTCAGGATGCACAACTGGGTGTTCTGCAGCAGACCGTCGTTGTAGGTGAAGTCCATTTCCGGCTTCTCCTTGTGCACGGCGCCGACGCGGCCGTTCCACATCATCAGCATGTCCACTTCGCCGTCGCTGAGCAGCTGGGCCGACTGCCCGCCGGAGCTCCACCACACGGCGATGTCCGGCTTGATCTGCTTGAGTCGTTTGTACGCCCGGTCGACGTCCAGCGGATACAGCTTGTCCCGAGGCACGCCATCGGAGAGCAACGCCGCTTCGAGTGTGCCCATGGGGTCGTTACGCAAGGCTCGCGTGCCAGGGAAGTCCTTGACGTTCCAGAAATCGGCCCAGCTCTGCGGGACTTTCTTCAAGGCTTTGGTGTTGTAGGCCAGCACCGAGGAGTAGAACTCATAGGCCACCGAATAAGGGGTTCGGTACGCCGCCGGCATTTTCTCCGCGTTGGGAATCTTGCTCAGGTCCAGGGGTTCTATCAGCCCTTCACGACCGCCACGCAGGCAATTAGATGTGGGGGTGTCAATGACATCCCAGATGGGTTTGCCGGTTTCACCCTGGGCTTTGACCATCGGCCAGGCGTCAGGAACGCTGTCCTGCTTGATGGTGATATTCAGCCGCTTGGCGGCAGGGTCGAGGATGGCTTTGGTTTGTGCCTCCTGATAAGCCCCGCCCTGGGAAACGAAAGTAATCTGCTCCGCCACGGCAGGTGCCACGCCGGCCACCGCCAGACACAACGCAGATAAGACTGAACCGGCAAACAAGGTTTTCATGGCCATCATCCTGGAAGTAGATTTAATTCGGCAGATTCAAAAACCTCGACAGAACACCCTGTAATCGTTGACTTGCTCTGGTCTGTTTTTGTTTTTTTACTGAGCGAACGGTTCGACGTTACAAGACGCCCGATACCTTCGACAATGCACGATTAGTTGGGTCGTGCATGACTTCAGGTTATGCACCCAGGCGCCATCAGTGGCAGACCGCGAAAGGCAGGCGCTTGGCCAACTCCTGGGCCAGGTAATGGCTGAATACGGATATGCGCTGGGGGATGTGCCGCCGATGCTGATAGACCGCATAAATATCCCCCGGGGGCGCCTGGTAGTCCTGCAGTACCGCCAGCAAGCGACCGCTTTCCAGGTGTTCCTGGACATCCCAGCGTGAGCGCAAAATCAAGCCGTGACCGGCAAGTGCAAGACTCATTGCCACTTCGCCGTCGTTACTGGACAAGGTGCCGCTGACCTTGTGCGAGAAGTCTTCGCCGTCCTTGTGAAAGCGCCAGATGGCGTAGTCGCTGCCGAACTGGCGCAGCACGATGCAGTTATGCCGCGCCAGGTCGGCGACCTGCTCAAGGGGCGCGGCGTGTTCGAGGTACTTGGGCGAAGCGCAGAGGATTCGCGGATTCTCCAGCAAATGCAGGCCGATCAAACGCGAGTCGGGAGGCGCGCCCATGCACACGCCGATGTCGAACTGATCGTCCAGCAGACCCAGCGGCAGGCTGGTCAACTCGAGGGATATTTCCAGTGCCGGGTGCAGGCGTGCGAAACTCGACACGACCGGTGCCAGGTGGCGCCTGCCGAACCCCAGGGTGCCATTGATTCGCAGCCGCCCCTGCAGTGTCGGCTGTTGACTGGTAAGTGCACTCTCCAGCTCTTCGAGCTGGCGCAGGATCGGCCGCCCTCCCTCCAGGTAAAGCGTCCCTTCGGGGGTGAGCGACAAACGCCGAGTGGTGCGTTGCAGCAACTGGACCCCCAGGCGCTTCTCAAGCTGACTGAGGCGCTTGCTCACCGCGGGCAATGACAAGCCCAACTGGCGTGCCACTTCGGTCAGGCTCCCGCGCGTGGCCACCTGCTGAAAGAAGCTCAAATCGTCGATTACGCTCACGTACTCTTTCCTCAAATCTAATAATGGCTTTCCCGCAAGGCTAATTATTAATCCACAAACACTGCATACACTCCGTGGAGTTATCCATCAATCCCCTGGAGCCAGACCATGAGCAAGCGCAGCCACAAGATCGCGGTGATCCCCGGTGACGGCATCGGCAAGGAAGTCATGCCCGAAGGCGTGCGCGTCATGGACGCTATCGCCAAGACCCACAACCTGGAGCTGCAATGGGACTGGTTCGACTTTGCCAGCGCCGACTACTACATCGAGCACGGCAAGATGATGCCGGACAACTGGTTCGACATCCTCAAGGGTTACGACGCCATTTACTTCGGCGCAGTGGGCTGGCCGGACGTGGTGCCGGATCACATCTCGCTATGGGATTCGCTTCTGCAGTTCCGCCGTGAGTTCGACCAATACGTCAACCTGCGCCCTTGCCGGTTGATGCCCGGGGTGAAATCCCCGTTGGCCAATCGTGAGCCTGGAGATATCGACTTCTATGTCGTCAGGGAAAACACCGAAGGCGAATACTCGAGCGTCGGCGGCAAGATGTTCCCGGGCACCGAGCGTGAGATCGTGCTGCAGGAAACGGTGATGACCCGCATCGGTGTCGATCGCATCCTCAAGTTCGCCTACGAACTGGCGCAAAGCCGGCCGAGAAAACACCTGACCTCCGCGACCAAATCCAACGGCATCGCAATCACCATGCCGTACTGGGACGAACGCGTCGTCGAAATGGGCAAGCGCTTCCCTGACGTCAAGGTCGACAAGTTCCACATCGACATCCTCACCGCCAACTTCGTCCTGCACCCGGACTGGTTCGACGTGGTGGTGGCCAGCAACCTGTTCGGCGACATACTGTCCGACCTCGGCCCCGCCTGCACCGGCACCATCGGCATTGCACCGTCGGCCAACATCAACCCGGAGCGCAACTTCCCGAGCCTGTTCGAACCGGTTCACGGCTCGGCCCCCGACATCGCCGGCAAAGGCATCGCCAACCCGATCGGACAGATCTGGTGCGGCGCCATGATGCTTGAGCACCTGGGCCATTTCGAAGCGGGAGCGGCCGTCCTCACCGCCATCGAAACCGTATTGGCCATGGGTCCCGAAGCAGCGCCACTGACAGCCGACATCGGCGGCACCGGCAATACCGAAGCACTGGGCAAGGCCATCGCAGCCATCTGCTGAACCCATGCATCGCCGCGCATTCTCCCGTTTCGGCCAACGCATACGGGAGATTATTGCGCGGCAACAGGTCATTCTCGGACTACTGATCCCGTTGCCTGCGAGGCCCCATGACCCTGCTGTTCAAAGTCGATAACGATCGCGGCCTGGCCTGGAAAAACCTGTTCCTGCGTCATGCTCCGGACATTGATGTGCGGCTCTGGCCGGACATCGGCGATCCCGACGACATCCGCTACCTGGCGACGTGGCAGCCGCCACCCGATGTCCACCTGTTGCTGCCCAATCTGCAAGCGATATTCGCCACTTCCGCGGGTGTCGATCAGTTCGATCTGAGCTGCCTGCCGCCTCGGGTCCAGGTAGTGCGCATGCTCGACCCCGGTATCGCCCAGGCGATTGTCGAGTACGCCTGCTTCGCGGTCCTTGCCCTGCATCGAAAAATGCCCGGGTACCTGGCTCAACAGCGTCAACAACAGTGGCTGGTGCAGCCCTGGGTCGCGGCGCACCAGCAGCGTGTGGGCGTCATGGGCCTGGGCAATCTTGGGTTGGCCGTCCTGGAGCGTTTGCGCACCTTCGGTTTCAGCCTCAAGGGCTGGGCCCGCTCGGCGAAGCGGATCGAAGCGGTCGAGTGTTTCGCCGGCACTGAACAGTTGCCGCAGTTTCTCGGTCAATGCGACATCCTGATCTGCCTGTTGCCGCTGACCCGGGACACCCGGGGAATTCTCAACGCATCGACCCTCGCCGCCCTGCCCCATGGCGCCAAGCTGGTCAATCTTGGCCGAGGTGCGCACCTGGTCGAAGCCGACTTGCTCCAGGCCCTTAACAGCGGCCACCTGGAGCATGCCGTGCTCGACGTGCTGAATGACGAACCGCCCGCCGCCGACCACCCCTTCTGGCGACACCCGGGCATCTGGTTGACACCTCACATCGGCGCCATGACCCAGCCCGAAACCGCCTTCGAGGTCTTGCTGGCCAATATCCGCCGCCATCAGCAGGGCGAAGCGATGATTGGCCGCATCGAGCGCAGCACGGGCTACTGAATAATCCATCAAGCCGTCAATCGCGAGTGACGTGAACCTTGCCGCTGAAAACTCTGAAACCGTAAGTGTTGTACACGAGCGTCACCGGTATCAGCACGGCGAAACCGATCAGCATGAACAGCTGGCTGGTCGGACTTGAGGCGGCGGCCTGCAACGTCAGGTTCGGTGGAACGATCAGCGGATACAGCGCGGCGATCATCAGGGCGAATGCCAACACGAATATTCCCAATGCCGCGAACAGGGGCAGAGCGTGTCGGCGGCTGCGAAATCCCAGGATGAAGCTGATCAGCAGTGCCATCAGCAAGACTGCGGCCGACAGCCAGATCAGAGGGTCTGACAACCGATGCAGGTAGCGAGCGTCCAAGGTCGCCGTCCAGGCAACCAGCACGATCAGCAGCACCACAGTTACGCTGGCCAGCACCTTCGCCTGACGAGCTGATCGCTGCTGCAGCTCTTCTTCGGTACGCCAGTACAGCCAGCAAGCACCCAGCCACGTGTAGCCCACCACGAGCACCGCGCCACAGTAGAGCGGGAACATGGCCAGCCACTCCCAGCCATCACCACTGTACTGGCCGGCCTGGTTGGGTACGCCCTGTACCAGCGTGCCCAACACCATCCCCTGCGTTCCACCGGCGAGCAGTGAACCCACCAACAGCAAGCCATCGACGCCGCGCTTGAGTCTGTCGCTGCTTGCGTAATCACGAAACTCCAACGCCACCGCTCGAAGAAGCAACGCCAGGAACATCAGGATGAAGGGCAGGTAAAGCGCCGGCAGCAGGATGGCGTAGGCCAGCGGAAACAGTGCGAACAGCCCGCCTCCTCCGAGTACGAGCCAGGTTTCATTGGCATCCCAGATCGGCAAAATGGTCACCGCCATGGCTCGTCGTTGCTGGCCACAGCGGGTCAGGCCCAGCAGTATGCCGACGCCCAGGTCAGTGCCGTCCAACAGTACATAGTTCAACACCGAAAACCCGAGGGCCGCGGCGCATAGCAGTGTCAAGACGTCATTATCGAACATGGCGCATGCCCTCAGGGATCACCCGTCTCGTCGGCCAGGGTTGGCTGCGGCCCAGGCTCGTCCTTGTGCGGTGGCTCACGCAGTATTCGCAGCAGCACCCAGAGGCCAACGCCGAATATCACCAGGTAAACCCCCAGGATCACCCAGGTTGACCCGACCACTTGCTGTCGCGACACCGACGACAGACTGTCCGCCGTACGCAGCAACCCGTAGACGGTGAAGGGTTGGCGGCCCACCTCGGTCACCACCCAACCACTGAGCATCGCGAGAAATCCGGCGGGGGCCATCAGCACACTCCATCGAAGCATCCAGCGCGCTGCGGATAACCGCTGTCGCCAGCGCAGGACCAGACTGGCAATGCCCTGCCCCAGCATCAACAAACCCAGGCCGACCATGATGCGAAAGGCGAAAAACACCACTGCCACCGGAGGGATGTCCTGTGGGGGGAATTCGTCCAGCGCGGCAATGCTGCCACTCAGGTCATGCCGCAGGTAAAGCGATCCTATGCGTGGGATCGCGACCTCCCAATGGTTGCGCCGCTCAGCCATGTCGGGGATGGCGAACAAGCGCAGTGGTTCCCCCTCCCCCGCAGCGGGACGAGTCCAGGAAGCTTCGATGGCGGCGACCTTCTGTGGTTGAACTTCAAGGCTGTGCCGACCATGCAGGTGACCGGCGACGATTTGCAGGGGTGAGCACAGGACAATCGCCCACAGCGCCATCGAGAACTGGAGGCGTGCCCGGGGGTTCTGCGGCGCCTGCAACAATTGCCAGGCGCTGACACCGGCCACCAGCGTAGCGGTGCCAAGAAACGCTGCCAACGTCATGTGCACCAGCCGATAAGGAAACGACGGATTAAAGATGATCGCCCACCAGTCTTCGGCCAGAAAGCGTCCATCGATGTCAATGGTGTAACCGGCAGGCGTCTGCATCCAAGAGTTGGCGGACAGGATCCAGAACGCACTGATCAGCGATCCGGCGGCCACCGCGCAGGTGGCGAAAAAATGAATCCGCGGGCCGACCTTCTTCAAGCCGAAGAGCATGATGCCAAGAAAACCGGCCTCCAGAAAAAACGCGGCCAGCACTTCGTAGAACATCAAGGGGCCGAGGATGTCACCGGCCTGGGTCGAAAGCCGCGACCAGTTGAGCCCGAACTGATACTCCAGAATCAGGCCCGAAGCGGTGCCCACCGCTACGGTGAGGGCAAATACTTTCAGCCAGTACCGATAAACGTCCAGGTAGACCTGTCGCCCACGCCACAGCCAGAGCGCTTCGAGCACCATCAGAAAGTTGGCCAGGCCGATGGTCAGTGCTGCCAGCACAATATGAAAGCTGATGGTGATCGCGAACTGGGCACGCGCCGCCATCAGGGCGGAATCAACGGCGTCCATGCTGTCCACTCAGGGAATAAAGTGCCGACAGGCGCAGGCAATGGTTAGAGGGATAGCTGAAGAGGATGGCGAGCATAGGCATGACACCCGTCCGGACAGTAGTGGTCGGTGGACTCTGTTCGGTGCCAATGATTCCGAACGATCGCTCTGCAGGTTCAGTACCGCCCATCTTGTACACAGGTATCCAATGCGCCGGCTGTCTGCTTTATCGGTCAGCGAGCGGATATTGCTCCAGCTCACCGCGCTTAAGACTAGGGTGAATGAGCAGTCCTATTAATGAGCAGGAGTCCATCGCATGTCTTATGACGCAAGCATCATCAATCGTTTCAAGGATGAAACCGATGGACTGACCGGGGAGTACTGGGTGGAATCCTTGCAGGACGGTACTCCCATACTGATTCGTGAGTTGGCAGAGTCTGATCGGGATCGGGATTTAGCCTTTTTCAACGATCTGGGCAAAGGCAAACCGCATTTTCATTTCCTGGCCTCGTTCAGCAATCTGGTAGAACCCCACGATAAGCTCATGGACATCAATTTGCACAATCGCATGGCCTACCTTGCTCTGGTCTACGAAGGCAACCAGCTCGTTGAAGTTGGCACTGCGCGTTATGGGGCTTACGAAGGCGATGCCCATTGCGAGTTCGCCGTTGCTGTTTGTGACCGCTGGCAACGCCGGGGTGTCGCCACTGCGCTGTTGCAACATTTGATGGACACCGCAACACGCCAGGGCTTCAGCAAGATTTCGTCAATGGATTCGGCGGGAAACGAGGCGATGCACGGTTTGGCCGTCCATATGGGATTTACCAGCAGAAACGATGACCAGCATGGGCCGCAGATTTTTCATGAGTACACCCTGGCGCCCTAGTCTGGAGACGGTCATCCAGATCGATCGACTCCCTCCCCCTCCTTTGCAGCGCCCGACAGCTTCAAACGCGGATTAGCCCTGTTTCGTCCATGCCGCCCATTGTGGTCGATCGCGTTTGCCTGGGGCGTCTGCCGTCGGAAACAGACCTTGCGCTTCTGGCGCTCGGAACCGCCCGCAACTAGGCTTACAAGTCAGCCTCCAGACCCGGGCGTTGCGCCCCTGCACAGGCTCAGGAGCGGGACCGATGAAAGCCAACGCGAATGTTTTGTGCCTGATGTTCACCCTGGCTCTCACCGGCGGGGCTCGTGCCGATGACCCGCCAACGCCGGACGCCCTACCGACGGTCAACCCGCAGGTGATCGATAAACTGGTTGATATGGGCAACTACCTGCGCGGCCTGCCGACGTTTCAGGTAGACGCCGAGGTGTCCCGGGATACGGTTCTGGAGTCTGGCCAGAAGATCAAGACCGAGTCCTTCAATGTCCTGAAAGTGGTGGGTCGCAATCGCCTGTATGCGAAGACCGAAGGCGACGTCCGAACGCGTGAGTTCTTCTACAACGGCAAGAAACTGACCCAATACTCACCGTTCCTCAAGTACTACACCACGATTGATGCACCACCTGAAGTGGCTGATACGCTGCATCTGATAGAAAACCACTACGGGATTCAGGTGCCCATGGAGGACCTGTTTCTGTTTGGCAGCGATCAGGCGCAGATCGACGCCCTGAAAGAGGCGCTGTACGTCGGCCCGTCGACGATCAAGGGGCAACTGTGTGATCACCTGGCCTTTCGCCAGGAAGGTGTTGACTGGCAGTTATGGATCACCCGGTCCGACAAGCCGCTGCCCTGCAAACTGGTGATCACGACCACCAACCAGCCGGGTTTTCCGGAATACAGCGCGGTGTATCGCTGGAACCTGAAGCCTGGCATCAAGGACTCGATCTTCACCTTCGCCCCGGGCAAGGGCGATGTGGCGATTCCCTTGAAAAAAGCCAGTGAGCAGAAAGGGGAATGACATGAACAGGACACTGTCGTGGAGCCTGTGGTTATCGCTCGCCACTACCTCGGTACTGACGCTCAGCCTGGTCACTTATGTCGATGCCCGCCCCCAGCGCGCCCAGGGACAGGCCAGGGCATCGGTCAATCGTGCGCCGGCGCCCACGGCGCAAAGGGCTCAGCGCGTCAACACCGGCAATACCGCGCAAAGGGCTCAGCGCGTCAACACCGGCAATACCGCGCAACGAGCGAACCAGGTCAATGCGGGGAATCGGGTCAACGCCGGCAACCGTGCCAATACCGCTAACACAACGGGCAATCGAACCAACATCAACAACAGTACCCGTAACGTCAACATCGACAACAGCCGCGACGTGGACATCGACGTAGACGGGCGTGGCCGCTATGGCTATGACGATCACTACCATCCGATCGCCGCGGCGGCGGCCGTGACCGCAACGGTCGCGGTGACAGCGGCGGTGGTCGGGTCCATTTTCACACCTGCGCAATTGCCCCCCAGCTGCGTGCAAGTCATCCAGTACAACACCGCTTACATGCAGTGCGGTTCAACCTGGTATCAACCGCAGTATCAGGGCAGCGACGTGACATACATCGTGGTCAATGCGCCGTGAACGCCGCGCCCCTGTCCGAACTCGATGCCGCCCTGCCCGGCCTGGCCCGCAAGATCCGCGTCCTGGATGCCCTGGCCTGGCCGGATGGGGTCGAGGAAATTTTCCTGGAACGGTGGCGCGCCGGACAGCCGGAACTGCCCAAGGTCACGCTGAGCCCGCGCGACCACCATGCCGACATCGCTGCCCTGGAAGCCTTTATCGGTCGCTGCGATGAGGGGCATCCGGCCGGATGTTACCTCGCCATGACGGCGCGCAGTTATGCGACGGCCGGGCGCATGCTGGGTGCCATCGGCACATCGGCCTTTACTCAGTATTCGTCAGCGCTGTATCGGCGCCCGGACTTCTACTACCCACGCCTGAAACTAAGCATGCTGGACGCCGCCCATTTCTTCCTCAAGACCACTGATGCCCTGCTGGGCGGTGCGCAGATTCCAGCGAGCCAGGCCGAAATCCCGGCCGAGGCCTTCGCCGCCTGGATGCAGCCGGAACTGGATCGCTTCTTCGGCCCGAGCCGGGTCACAGTCGTGCTCGATCCGACCCTGGCCGCCAAAGCCATCGCCGGGGTGAGCCGGATCCGCCTGCGTGCCAGCGCCCTGTTCTCGGAACTGGACAAGAATCAGCTATTGCAGCACGAAGCCTTCGTGCATGTCGCCACGGCACAAAATGGCGCGCTGCAACCCAACCTCAAAAGCCTGGGGCTGGGGGCACCACGCACGACCCAGACGCAGGAGGGTATCGCCACGATGGCCGAGCTGTTCACTGGCAGCATGGACATCAACCGTCTGCGCCGCCTCGCCCTGCGGGTGCTCGCGGTCCAGCAGGCCTTGGAAGGCGCCGATTTCATCCAGGTGTTCGAAGGTTTTCTCGCTGCCGGTCAGTCGCAAGAGGAATCATTCCGCTCGACCCAGCGGGTATTCCGCGGCGCCGACCTGCGCGGCGGTTCGGCGTTCACCAAGGATGCCGCCTACCTGACCGGCTTGCTCGGCGTCCATACCTTGCTGCGCATTGCAATCCGCGACAACCGGCCGGAACTGGTGGGCCATCTGTTCGCCGGGCGCCTCAGCCTGGGTGACACCGTACGCCTGGCCCCGCTTTTCGAGTCCGGCTGGCTCCAGGGCCCGGTCCATGTCCCGGACTGGGCCGCCGACCTGCGTCGACTCGCCGCCAACCTGGCTTTCTCCGCCTTTATCGCCCGGATCAAGCTGGATGTGCTCGATCTGGAGGTGCTCATGGCTTTCGCAGACGAGCATGAAGCGGATGCCAGCGCCTGAACCTGTCACCTGAATGCCCCCCGCCATGGGGGGGCGTCAAGGGTATCTAACTCACTATTTTTGAGCGGTGCAGCAAGCGCAGTCATGTGTCGCTTTGCATTGCTTCGTCTGCCTCGAGCCCCCCTACAACTTCAAGAGAATAAAAAATGGCTAAGTATCCCGTCGTTGTCTACGGCGCCAGTGGTTACACCGGCATGCTGATCATGGACTGGCTGATCGATCAGAACATTGCGTTTACCGCCGTGGCGCGCAGTGCCGGGCGCACCCGTGAAATGATGGCGCAGCGGGTGGTGCGACTGGAGTCTGCTACCTACGAGATCATCGAAGTCGACCACACGGTCGAATCGCTTACCCAGGCTTTCCGGGGTGCCAAGGTCGTTTGCAATACCGTGGGCCCCTTCGCCAAATTCGGACTCACCACGGTCGAAGCCGCGCTCAATGCCGGCTGTCACTACCTGGACACCACCGGCGAACAATCGTATGTGCGTAATGTGCGCGATCAGTTTGGCGAACGCTTCGCCCAGGCAGGCCTGCTGGTCTCGCCCTCGTTGGCGTACATGAATACCTTCTCGGAGATCGCCGCGGAACTGGCACTCGAACACCCTGGCATCGACTCCCTGGAAACCTCGGCGTTGTGCCGTGGCCAGCGCGGTGTCGGCGCCGGGGTTACGGTCGGCTCCACGGCTTCGATCTTCGAAATGTACCGTGCCGAGCATTGCTACCTGTGGGACAAGAAACTGGTGGCACACCCGGTCGATGCTTCGTTCCTGATCCCTTCACCGCACTTCATGCAACCGGTGTTCGCCTTGCCATGGGGCGGTACCTCGCTGCCGATCTATTTCGAGAATGATCCGCGCGTGCGTTCTTGCGTTTCCTGCGTCGGCTTCTACGACAACGACGCGATGAAGATGGTCCATTCGCTCAACCAGAAATGGCAAGCCGAATACAAGCATCTTTCGCCTGAAGCTCAGGATGAGGTACTCAAGGACATCGTACAGGCGACAACCCCGGCGATGCCGCCACGGGAGCGCACGACACTGATGCGCACCGTCGACACCGCCATCGGTCGCGGGCAGCTCTCAGCCGTGCGCGCCGAAGTGCTTGGCACCACCGCCTACATTGCCACCGGAGCCTTGCAAGCCGCGGGCGTGATCAAGCTGCTCGACGGCGACACCGCCAAAGTGGGCTTCGCGTCCGGCTCCAAGGCATTCGGTCACCGCTACCTGCTGGGCTTCTGCGAAGAACGCGGTTTGGCTCGCGCCGTTGTCACCAGGCTCTGATCAGCAACCCACGGGCCAATCGCGCCAGTCCGCTGGCGCGATTCGCGCAGTTGGATGGTTTGCAACGGGAAGGTTTTGAGCACTGGGTCAGGCAACCCGCACCGGGTTCGCTCAACCAGACGCCTCGAGAATACCCAGCATGTAGGCGCGGTCCACCACATGCCTGCGGGTGCCTGCATGAAATTTTCCATACAGGTTTTTCAGATGCCACTTCACGGTTTCATCACCGACATTCAGTGCCAGGGCAATCTGTTTGTTCGTCAGGCTGCGTGCCAGTAACTGCAGCACTTCCCGCTCTTTGGGCGTCAGCAGCCGGCTGGGAGAAACACCTGTGGCAACCGGCTCTTGCCGTCGAACCGGAACGGAGGGACTGGTTTGCGACACAGGCGTGTGGGCATCCTTGTGATGGACTTTCTGCGCCCAGGTGGCGAGATCCGGATGGGTATCGTGCAGGATTCGCTGCAGGCCGTAGGTGTCGGCCAGGCTGACCGCTTCCAGCAGACAAGGCAGTCCATCCCCTCCTGAATCCTTGAGTGCCAATGCCTTGAGCAACTTGACCTGAACGATTTCGCGGCCACGCTGCAGGCGCTCGGCAAGCTCGTTTGCCACCGCGAGCACGTCCAGCATGGCCTGCCAGTCGCGCTGGACGAGATAGACATAAGCGTTGCTCAGCCCGGCCAACAGCGCCAATTCCTGTCCCAGCAGACCGCGCTGCTGGCGCGCGACGTCTGGCAGCAACGCATCCAGCCGTTTCCACAGCGTCTGACAGGAATCGCCTCGGTCATGCAGCGCATGCAGGCGGATTTGCTCCCCCAGGGCCACCATGTAAAAGCGTGCGATGCCCCGCTCCTCGCCGAGCGCGAACAAGGCCGTCAGCAAGTCGTGGCCGCGATGCGGCTGCCCCTGCAATGCCGCCAGACGTGCCGCCGTGAGAAATCCCAGCGCAATCGCATCCGGTGACGCCAACCGCTCGACGACATCCAACCGATTGGCGAGTACCGTCGTCGCCTCCTGGATCTCACCGCGTTCCAGAAGCACGGTGGCCAGTCCACAGGCGAGCATGACCGCCACCGAACTGCGCCGGCCGATATCCTGTTCGGCACGCAGCAAGCTCTTGCGAAAAGCGGCTTCGGCCGACGGCATACGCCCTTCGTACAAGTAGGTCATGCCCACGACCCACTCACCATAACCGCGGATGCCATCGAGCCCCGGGGTCCACGCATAGTGCGGCGCACGTTGAAAGATGCGCCGGGCTTTTTCCGGTTGTCCCTGAAACAGCGTTATGCGGGCGACCAGGTTGGCGACGATCGCTTGCAGCTTGATCGAACCGCTGGACAATGTGTCCATCCAGGGGGCGAGCAGTGCCATTGATTCGTCTGGCTGGTCAGCAAAGTAGGCTGCAGCGGCTGCGATCGCCGCCGCTTCGCAGCGCGTTTCGTCATCGGCAGCTGGATCCTGTTCGATGCAGGCGATCAACCTGGCCGCCTCGACATGTCGCTCGCTCATCGCCAGGGCCCAGGCTGCCGCCAGGCACAGACGCGGGCGGTACTCCACTTCCTCGGCAGGCAGCTCTTCGATCCACTCCAGCACCCGGCTGAACTGACCGCGCAACATGACCTCGTAGAGGCATTGTTCGATCATCAGGTAGCCCTGGGTGGCCTGCCCGGCTTGCAAGTATTGGCGCGCCGCCTCCTCGTAGAAGGCATTCGCCTCCAGCCAACTCGCTGCCCGCTCATGGAGGGCCATGCGTTGCGCCTGCGGGAAGGCGCGGAAACGGCTCTGCAAAAACTCCCTGGCCAGGGGATGGAAGCGAACCCAGTCGCTGTCGACCCCTTCGGCGAAAATCGGCGTCGAGGTGCATAACTCATGCAGCAGTTCCCCTGCCCGTTCACTACCGGTCAGCGCGGTACAGAGTGAAGGGTGAATGACTTCCAGCAGGGAGAGGCAGGTAATGAAATCGACTTGTTCTGCCGACAGGCGGGTGACCAGTCTATCGACGAAATAACCCTGGATATCACCGGAACAGGCCGAGAGATCCTCGACGGCGGTTTCCAGATGGGCGCTCTTCTCGATCGCCGCAATCGCCAGTTGCAACCCAAGTGGCCAACCTTCAGTGATTTCATGCAGGCGCAGGCACAGATTGGCGTCGATGCGTGCTCCGAAACGGTTGCTGAGCAACGCAACGGTTTCCTCGACACGGAATCGCAAGGCCTCCACCGCGACCCGGACATAGAGCCCTCGGGCCACAAGGTCAGCAGTGTTAAGGTTCAGGCGACGACGCGAAGACATGATGATGCGCAGGTTGGCCGGGGCATTGTGTAGCAGGTAAGTCAGACAATGGTGGGCGGTGGACTCGGGCAATGCGTCCGCCTCATCGAGGATCATTACGGTCTCGCCGCCGAGGTCGGCCACTTCCGCCAGCCAATGGGTCAACCCTTCCAGCTCGTCGCGACCATGGCCGGCGGATCCCTCACTGGTACTTGCAAAGGACTGCCGGCCGCTGCCCAGGGCCATGGCTGCCGACAACCCAAGGGCAAGGCGGCTGCCATCGTCACGCGCATCCAGGGTCAGCCAGGCTACCACGGCGCCGCGCGACAAAAACTGCCGTCGCCATTGCGCCAATAGCATCGTCTTGCCGAAGCCGGCCGGCCCCTGCACGCTGATCGCCACCTTGTCCGCCAGTTCGGGGGCATCAATGCTCAGTCGATCGCGCAACTGCGCGCCCTTCTGGCTGCGCGGAGGGGTTGTCTTGAGCACCAGTTCAGGCTCTATGCGATCCACGTTGGCGATGCCTCTCTACAATCCGTGCACGGTGTGAAAGAGACCGGGCACGGATGGGTGATGCCACCAATGCCCTACTCGGCTACTTGTTCCAAGGGTAAACGTCGTGCGTATAGACGATAGTCCTGGAACGGCTTGCACGGGTTGACTTTATCGAGCGCGATTGCTCTCCAACTCAATCCGGCAGCGCAAAGCCTGCGGTCAGCCCGCCGTCCACGGTGTGGCACGAACCATTAATATAGGCGGCCTTGTCCGAGGCCAGCCATGTCACCAGGTTGGCGACATCCTGCGGCGTGCCCGCACGGCCACCTTGTGGAATCATGGCCTCCAGCATGGCCTGCTCGATCCTGCTGAGGTTGTCCTCGGTCATGGCGGTGCGAATGTAACCGGGGGCAATGGCGACGCTGCGGATGTTCTGCCGCCCATGTTCCAGCGCGCAAGCCTTGGTCAGCCCGATGACCCCATGCTTGGCGGCCGTGTAGTGCGGCAGTGTTGCCATGCCCACCAGTCCATCGACCGAAGCCGTATTGATGATAACCCCGCCGCCGTTGGCCAGCATGGCCGGAATCGCCGCCCTGGCGCAGAAGAAGACACCGTTCAGATTGATGTCGATGACACGGCGCCAATCGGCCACGGACACCTCGGCCGTCCGTCCACGAACGCCGCAGATGCCGGCATTGCTGAACAACACGTCAACCCGTCCGAACGTTCTGATCGCGCTGTCGACCATGGCCTGACAGGCAGCTTCATCGGCAACATCAGTGGGAACAACAATCGCGTTATCGCCAATCACTTCCAGGGTCTCGCGCAACCCTTGTTCATCGACGTCCGCCAGTACCAGCTTTGCACCCAGGCGGGCAAACTGAATGGCTGAAGCACGACCAATACCGTTGGCCGCGCCGGTAACGATGACAACCTTTCCAGTAAATTCCACGGTAAATCTCCTCTCATGCCAAATGGGCTTTTTCGTTCACCGTCAAGCTATCCCTCTGCCTGCACATGGGCTTGTCCTTGCAGGCAGAAGTCTTGTCCCTGACAAGACGGCCTGCCTCAGGAGGGGTAATTGTCCCTGCGTGCCTGACTTGTTATCAGGTTGCACCCATGGCGATTACAAACGTCAAGCAGTGTGGATACTGGCCATCACGTTGATGGAGGAGTCGCTATGAGTACCGATATCGTTATCGCCGGAGTAGGCATGGTGCCCTTTCGCAAACCGGGTCAATCGCAAAGCTACGATGTGATGGGCGAGCAAGCCGCACGGGCGGCGCTCAAGGATGCCGGCATCGACTATGCGCTGGTCGAGCAAGCCTTTTGTGGTTATGTCTACGGGGATAGCTGCGCAGGACAGACTGCGCTCTATCGGGTAGGCATCACCGGCATCCCGATTTTCAACGTCAACAACAATTGCGCCAGTGGCTCTTCGGCGTTTGCCCTGGCGGTCCAGGCCGTTCGGGGGCAGCAAGTCGAATGCGCCCTGGCGCTTGGCTTCGAACAGATGCCCGCCGGCGCGATCGACATGGTCTTTCCGGAAAAGGTCAGCCCACTGGCGCGGCACTCGGAGGTGATTGCCAGGATGATGAACCTGAGCGACGAGGAGCGCGATACGCCGCCAGCGGTCTGCATGTTCGGCGCCCAGGTCGACGCCATGCTGGAGATGGGCGTGACCGAAGAGACCTTGGCCCAGGTGTGCGTCAACTCGCGCAAGCACGCCGCCAACAATGAAAACGCCATCTTCCGTACACCGTTGACGGTTGAAGAAATCCTGGCGACGAAACCGATCTTTCGCGGGCTGCGCAAAAACTTCGCCTGCCCCCCAAGCTGTGGCGCCGCCGCGGTCATCGTCTGTACACCGGCATTTGCCCGCGCCCATGGCATCCGCGCTGACGTGCGCCTCGCCGGCCAGGGCTGGTGCAGTGACCAGAGCAGTTTTTTCGAAGGCAGCATCATGGATGTCATGTTTCAGGCACTGAGCCGTGATGCGGCCAACAAGGCTTATGAAGATGCCGGCATCGGTCCGGCGGATGTCGACGTCATCGAGTTGCACGACTGTTTTGCCAGCAATGAATTGGCCACTTACGTCGCGCTCGGGCTGTGCGCTCCAGAAGCATTGAACGATTTTGTCGCTTCGGGGCGCGGCACCTATGGCGGCCAATGGGTAATAAACCCGTCGGGCGGCCTGCTGGCGAAGGGACACCCGTTGGGTGCGACTGGGTTGGCCCAATTGACAGAGCTGACCTGGCAACTGCGCGGTCAGGCTGGCGTACGACAGGTCCCGGGGGCAAGGGTCGCGTTGCAGCACAACGGCGGACTGGGCAGCGCGGGATTCGTGCACATTCTGAAGAAATTCTGAATCCACATCTCGTCGCAGTACACACAGAACTTGTGGCGAGGGAGCTTGCTCCCGCTGGGCTGCGCAGCAGCCCTAAAACAGGGCGCCGGATTACTTCTGACAGACCGCAGCAGCCTTTTTGGGGCCGCTACGCGACCCAGCGGGAGCAAGCTCCCTCGCCACACCATTTGGGCAGACCTTGAAAGATGTGTCGATACCGATGCTGGCTTGGAGACGAATCTGCGATCAGCGCTCCAACCCCAGGCTCTGGCGGTACTGGCTCGGTGCCATGCCGGTCCAGCGCCTGAAGGCACGGGTAAAATTGCTGACCTCGGAAAAACCGAGCGAAAAGGCAGCCTCCGTCACCGACACCGAGCTGCGCGACATGAAGGCGAGCGCATTGGTGCGCCGTGTGTGGTCGAGGATTTCCTGAAAACTGGTATCCCTGGCAGCCAGCTTCAATTGCAAACCGCGAGTACTGATGTGCAGCCGCTCGGCCACTCGATCCTTGTTCAGCGCACGCGAGGACAATTCGCTGCTGACAATGGCCCGGACGCGATTGACGATATCGCCCCGTTCGATTCGCTGAAGGTACTCCATCACCGTGTGGTCATGGCTCAAGGCAAGTTCCTCGTTGGCACCCGGGAGCCGCTTGTCCACCAGGTCCAGATCCATTGTCATCACGATCTCGGGACGGCCGAATTCGACATCGCACTGGAAGTATTCGCAAAAGATCTGTGCCATACCTTCAGCGGCAGGCCGGATCAACTCGAGTGTCCGCAAACGGAATCGATTACCGGAAATGGTCCGCAGAAGGGTAAAGATCATGGCGATATAGGCGTCGTGTGTTTCGTGGCACACGTGCGCCCCAGGCACGCTTGAAGTAATGAGCAGGAACCTGTTGTTTCGCTCTTCCACCCGGATGTTGGCATTCTGCGATATGACACGGTAGAGCGAACTCAGCCGTTGCGCGAAGTCCCGTATCGAAATGCTGGCCAGCAGGGCAAAGCCCATCGCATGGAGATTGGCCGGGCGCAAGGTTTCCCCGGCCCGCAGGCCGAAACACGGATCTTTTGTGGCCTGTACCGCCGCGGCATACAGCTTCGCGATCGTTTGATTATCGATACGCAGCATAGGATCGGTGGTCGCAGGCAACATCACCCCGCAGGCGCGAAAGACCTGGTCCGCGCAGGCACCCTGATTTTCCAGCGCTTCAGCAATAGCAATGGCATAGGCCCCAATGATCGATGATCCACCGCTTGAACCGTGCGGTGCAAAACCGTCTTTGAGCGTCCGATGCGCTTCACATGCGTCGCTGTACCCACTGCTTATCGTCAATGTAAAAACCTCTGATTGTCCAACGCGGCAACGCGCGCTCACGCCTCGACTGACGGGCCCATTTTAGGCGTCGACGCCGACGCCAATTTTGTTAATGCACGCCAGACATTTGTGATTGAATGCCGGTTATGGCAGCCACGTGATCCAGGAGAAGTGGTATGACGCCGTACATGCGCGGCTGGGTGCTGCAGGGCTTTGCGAACCTGATAGAAGAATTGGGTGGCGATGCGGCGACTTACGAGAAACGCTTCCAGTTGCCGCTGAGCGGTCTCGATCAAAGTGAAGTGCCAATCCCTGGCTCAGCGCTGATACGCTTGATGGAGACCTGCGCCGAGGAACTGGGATGTCCGGATTTCGGCATTCGCCTCGGTACGGCGCAAGGTCGCGCACCGCTCGGCCCGGTCATGTTGGCACTGACTCAATGCGCCACGGTCGGTGAAGCGATCGGGGCGGCCGCGCGGTTCATCAGCCTGCTGAACCCGGCCGTGGAGCTCCAGTGCGAACGCATCGCCAGCGGGCTACGCCTGACCTATCAGATCAAGGTGCCCAGGATTGGCCTCGTGGTTCAGTTCGAGCAATGGTGCCTCATGGCAGGGGTAAAGATTTTTCAGATACTGGCCGGCGCCAATGCCCGGCCGCGGTCGATTTTTTTTACCCATGCCCCTGTACAGCCGAAGGACTTTTATTCGCGCACCTATGGTTGCCCGGTGAAATTTTCGCAGGCGGCTTTTGGCATCGAATTTTCTGCCAGTGATGCCGTGCGTCCGATGGACGGAAACGATCCTGAGATGAAGGCGCTCGTCACCGACTATCTGGAACGGATTGCAGACGCATCCGGACTCGACCTCGAACACCAGATGGATGCGCTGATTCGTAAACTTCTACCGACCGGCCGTTGCACGCTCGACACCATCGCCAGCCATTACTTCGTCAGCGTTCGTACCCTGCAGCGACGCCTGGAGGATCAAGGGCTGGCCTTCGAGAAGCAGGTAGACGATATCCGCCGCGAACGGGCTGCCTTGTATCTTGGTGATCCGACGCTGCGCGTTTCGCAGATAGCCCTGTTGCTCGGGTATGCCGAGCAAAGCTCGCTGTCACACGCGTTCAAGCGTTGGTATGGAATGTCGCCCAGTGCATGGCGCCGCGTTCATTCGGCCTCGCTTCAGGTGCTGTGACATCCAATCACAAATGATTGTCGTGCAATAACAAACCATTGCTGCGGTCCTGTTCCCAAAATAGGACGGCCAACATCGGCTGGATGACTTCGTCCGCATCAATGGAGAACAAGAAGAATGACATTGCCCCAAACGAGCCGTGCAGGAAGACCAGGCGTCACCCACAGACTTCAATCCTCTCTCTCCATCGTGCTCGGTTTACTCGTGGCTTCGACGGCTGTTGCGCAGACCTACAAGACCGACATTCCGCCGGCGATCGTGACTCCCGACACCCTCGAGACACGGCTCGGCACCCTGCGCTTCACTGACGGTTTCCCGGACGAGTCAACCGTGCAGAAGGTTTACGACAATCTCGACTTCCAGCGCGGCGTGCAGGCGTTCATCTCGACGATTCCCGCCGCGTCGCAGGTGGCCATGCGCAGAGGCCTCAGGTCGCTCGGTCCAGACAATGGAACGCTGTTCATCACCGAGACCCTGATGGACTCCCGATCGTTGTTCCTGACCGGCAACAGCGAGAGTGTCTACGTGTCGGGATGGATCGATCTGAAGAACGGGCCAGTCGTGATCGAAAGCCCACCCAATACACTCGGCTTCGTCGATGACTTCTGGTACCGCTACGTCACTGACCTGGGTAACGCCGGGCCCGACAAGGGCCAAGGCGGCAAGTACCTGTTACTCCCTCCAGACTACGTGGGGGAAGTGCCGCAGGGTTACCACGTATTCAAATCCCGCACCTTCAACAACTGGTTCGCCAGCCGTGGTTTTGTGGTGAACGGTGACCCCAAACCTGCGGTCGAGAATTTCAAGAAGCAGTTGCGCATCTATCCCCTGGCGCAGGCCGCCAATCCACCGAAGGCGACCTTCGTCAACATCTCCGGCAAGACGATCAACACCATCCATTCGATGGACTTCTCGTTCTTCGAAGAGGTCAACGAGGTGGTGCAGGAGGAGCCGAACGCGGCGCTCGATCCTGAAACGCTCGGCCTGCTCGCCGCCATCGGCATCGAAAAAGGCAAGCCATTCGCGCCCGACGCACGGATGAAGAAAATTCTCACCGAAGCGGCGTCAGTCGGCAGTGCTACAGCCCGCGCAATTGCCTCCAAGCCCCGCTCGCAGGAGGCCTATCACTACCCCAACAGTGCGTGGCGCAAGCTTTTCTCCAGCGGTGACTATCGGTTCCTGCAAGACGACATCCGCCAGCTCGACGCACGCTTGTTCTACTTTTTCTATGCCACGGTCAATACGCCCGCGCTGGTCAAGAAGATGGTCGGCGTCGGCTCGCAATACGCGGCAGCCTTTGCCGACGCCAAAGGCCAGCCACTCGACGGCGGCAAAAACTACCGGCTGCATCTGCCGCCAAACATCCCGGCGAAGAATTTCTGGTCTGTCGTGATCTATGACAATCAGACGCGCTCGATGCTGCAGACCGACCAGCAGTTCCCGAGTACCGGCAGCCAGAAGCAGGGCATCGTGATCAACCCCGACACCTCGGTCGACCTGTATTTCGGCCCCAAGCCACCGCCCGGCAAGGAAAGCAATTGGGTGCAGACCCTTCCCGGCAAAGGCTGGAACACCCTCTTTCGCCTCTACGGCCCGCTCGATGCCTGGTTCGACAAGACCTGGAAACCGGGTGAAATCGAAGAGATCAGTGCCCCCTTGGCGCAGACAATGTAAGGAATCAACGGATGAACATCAGACTTGCGGTGCTGATGCTGCTCGGGGCCTCCACGGTTTCGTCGGCATTCGCACAAAGCTACAAAACCGACATCCCGCCTTCGATCGTGACACCCAACAGTCTCGAGACGCGGCTCGGCACCCTCAGTTTTACCGACGGTTTCCCGGACGAGGCGACGGTGCAAAAGGTCTACGACAACCTCGACTTCCAGCGCGGCGTGCAGGCATTCCTCACGGCCATGCCGGCGGCTTCGCTGTCGGCGGTACGCAAGGGCATCACCGAATTCGGACCAGCCAACCAGACCGTTGCGCTGTTCGAGAACCTGATGGACGCCAAGTCGCTGTTCCTGACGGGCAACAGCGAAAGCATCTACGGCTGGGCCTGGATCGACCTAAAGGACGGACCGATCGTCATCGAAAGTCCACCCAACACGCTCAGCATCATCGACGACTTCTGGTTCCGTTACGTCGGCGACCTCGGCAACGCCGGCCCCGACAAAGGCAAGGGCGGAAAGTACCTGCTGCTGCCGCCGGGCTACGATGGCCCCGTTCCGGAAGGCTACTTCGTATTTCGGTCACCGACCTTCGGCAACCTATTCATCACCCGGGCGTTTCAGGTCAATGGCGACCCGAAACCTGGCGTCGACAACATCAAGCAGCACCTGCGTATCTATCCGCTGACGCAGGCCGCCACCCCGCCGAAGACGACCTTCGTCAATGTCTCCGGCAAGCCATTCAATACCATCCACGCCCTGGACATCACCTTCTTCGACGAGGTCAACGAAGTGGTGCAGGAGGAACCGAATGCGGCGATGGACCCGGAAACGCTTGGCCTGTTGGCCGCCATCGGCATTGAAAAAGGCAAACCCTTCACACCTGACGAGCGGATGAAGAAAATTCTCACCGAGGCCGCAGCCGTCGGCAGCGCCACGGCGCGTACGCTCACGTTCCGATCGCGTATCAAGGATTCGGATCTCTATCCGAACAGCGCCTGGGGTACGCCCTTCATCGGCGGCGGCCATCGCTACGAGCGTGACGGCGTTCGCTTGCTCGACTCACGCACGTACTTCTACTTCTACGCCACCGGCAATACACCGGCGATGATCGCCAAAATGGTCGGCGTCGGGTCGCAATACGCATTGGCATTCGTGGACGCCAACCAGCAGCCCCTCGATGGAGCCAAGACCTACCGGTTGCACCTGCCGCCCAATATTCCGGCGAAGAACTTCTGGTCGGTCGTGCTCTACGACAATCAGACGCGCTCGATGCTGCAGACCGATCAGCAGTTCCCGAGTATCGGCAGCGAGAGGAAAGGCATCGTGATCAACCCCGATACTTCGGTGGACCTGTACTTCGGCCCCAAAGCGCCGCCCGGCAAGGAAAGCAACTGGGTCCAAACCACGCCGGGCAAAGGCTGGAACACGGTGCTTCGTCTTTATGGTCCGCTTGAGCCGTGGTTCAACAAGACCTGGCGGCCAGGCGAGATCGAGCAAGTGAAGCCGTAACGCCAGTGTTCTGGTGGAACCGCCTGCTCTTCAATAATTATCCAGCGCTACCCGGACTACCGGGTTGAGGGAAATGCACCATGCCCGACAATTACTCCAATGGCCTGTTCAAATCCGCCGCTTGCTTCAACTTGCTCGCAGGTCTTCCATTGCTGGTGGCCATGCGTCCGGCCGCCGATCTGCTGGGACTGGAAATCACGCCGACGTCTGCTCTGTTTATCCAGATCACCATGGCTCTGGTGGTCATGTTCGCCTGGGTGTACTGGATGATCAGCGTCGATCCCGTGCGCTATCGCCCGTACATCCTGCTCGGGGTGCTGCTGAAGCCGCTGTTTGTGATCCTCATTTATGGCCACTGGCTGGCGGGCAGTATCCCCTGGCCGCTGCCGGCCTTGGCATCGGTGGACATTCTCTACGCAGTGTTGTTTTGGCGCTATTTGAGCGACACCCGATTTGCGATGGCTAATCGCATCTAGCCAATCCCCCCCACTGGCATCAGGCCTGCGTCACCGACTTATCGAGTCTCCTTAAATAAGGATCGCAGGGACAACTGCTGTGCCCGATTCGATAAGTCAGCGTTTTCGTTACGGATTACTCTCAATCAATCGGTTGGAACAATAACAAGAGGAATCGTCGATGTTTGATCTGGAGAGAATTGTCGAGCCAGTACTGGGCCTTTGCGGTCTGGAAAGCGACTTGACGGAAGAAGAGCGTGCCATTCAGGAAGTGGCGCACAGCTTCGCCAAGAACGTCATGCGCCCCATTGGCACTGAACTGGACAGCATGACTGCCGAGGAAGTGGTTGCGCCCGGCTCTCCCCTGTTCGACTACATGCGTCAGGTCCATGAATCCGGTCTGCTCGATCTCGGCGCACTGGCGGCGATGGACAGTCAGCAGAAATCGCGCATCATGCCGATCATCTTTGAAGAACTTGGCTGGGGCGATTCGGGGCTGGCCATCGCCACGCTGGCGTCCTCTTTTCCGGCGTATGCGGCGCACAATTCCGGGAACCCGGAGCTTATCGAGCGATTTGGTGCACTCCCTGGCTGCTGGCTCGCGACCCAGCCCGACCGTGGCAGCGATATCGTCGACATCGACGCCGACCTGGTCCCGCGTGGCGCCAAACAATCGCGCGGCAATCTTTACGCACGCGTCGTCGGCGATGAAGTGATCATTCAAGGTCAGTCCTCGGCGTGGGTTTCGTATGCGCCACTGGCCCAGTCTGCACTGGCCTACATCCCATGCGACTACGGCAATGGCCTGGAACATGAAAATGGCGCCGGGCTGAATCACATCGCCATCCTGATCCCGCTCGATCTGCCTGGCGTCTCGAAGGGCAAGCCGCTGGAAAAACTTGGCCAGCGCGCCCTGCCCCAAGGTGAGATCTATTTCAATGAAGTCCGGGTGCCCCGCAAATACGCCCTCGCTGAAGGCGAAGCGGCCATCACCAGCTTCTTCGGCGCCCTGACATTCGGCAACATGGAAATGGCAGCAACCTTCACCGGCGTGGCTCGCGCGGCCTTCGAGCATGCGCTGGCGTATGTGCACGAGCGCAAGCAAGGCGGAACACCGATCATCAACCATCAGAGTGTGCAACTGCGAACCTTCGACTTGTGGCAGAAAGTCGAGCTCTCACGCGCGATTGCGCATCGCGTGTTCGCCTACAACTACAGCGAAAAAGGCCCTCACCTGCTGGCCTCGATCACCAGCAAGACCTATGTCACCGAGACTGCGTTCCAGGTGGCCAGCGAAGCGCTGCAATTGTTCGGGGGCAATGGCCTGACCAGGGAGTACCCGATCGAGAAGCTCATGCGCGACGCTCGGGCATCGATGATCGAGGACGGCGAAACCAACGTCCTCAAGCTCAAGGGCATGCGCTGGCTGAGCCGCGCCTACCAACGCGCCAACTGATTCCCTCAACGACCCTATCCACCACATTCCCGGGCTGGCAGCTGCGCAGCCCGAGGATAACGCTGTGTCGAAAAGCCAGTCGTTGTGGAACCTGTTTAAAGGAGTGCATTTGCCATGCGGATCATCGATCACTTCGATAACGCCGTACGTTTTTACCCAGACAACCTGGCCTTCGTCGACGTTGGCAACCATGCCAGCGCAATGACCTACGCCCAGGCGGCACCTGTGACGCAGGCCATTGCCGGCGCAATCGCCCACAACGGCTTCAGCGGCGGCGGCCATGTCGGCATTCTGGCGCCCAACTCCACTGTCGCCTTCGTGGCGCTGCTGGGCGTGTTCCGCGCACGTTGCGTCTGGCTGCCGGTCAATCCGCGCAACACGGTGGCGGCCAATGCGGACCTGTTCAATGACTTCGAAGGTGAGTTGCTGCTGTTCCATAGCGCCTACGCCAATGAGGCGGCTGAACTGAAGGCGCGGTGCCCCGGCCTTCGGCAACTGGTGTGCATCGATGGCGATTGCGGCGTGGGGACTTCCCTGGCGACCTGGTCGCAAGGTGCACCGGTGAGCTACACCCCGGCCGCGGGAAAGGACAGCCTGGACGATACCTTTGCCTTGTATCCCACAGGGGGTACGACCGGCAAGTCCAAGGGGGTGATGATTACCCATCGCAACGTCCATACGTTCTTCAGCAACTTTTACGCGCACTTTGATTATCACGACAGCACTTGCCATCTGGTGGTAGCTCCCATGACGCACACCGCCGGCCTCACCGGTTGCCTGCACTTCGCACGCGGCGGGGCCAACGTGATCATGGCCGGCGCCGTCCCGGAAGCGGTTGCCGACGCGATAGAGAAATACAAGGTCACCCATCTTTTTCTGCCGCCGACCGTGCTGTACATGCTGCTGGCGCTGCCGGACATCCGCCAGCGGGACTATCGCTCGCTGAAGCATTTCCTGGTCGGCGCGGCACCGACGTCACTGGAAAAGCTAAAGGAAGCGATGCAGGTATTCGGCCCTGTCATGTCCGAGGCGTTCGGTCAGTCCGAAGCACCCGCCGCGATTACCGCCAAGGCGCCCTGGGATTACATCGCCGCGGACGGCACGATCAATGAAGCACGCCTGCAATCCATTGGCCGGCCCTGTGTATTCAACACCGTCGCCATCCTTGACGACGAAGGTGAGGAAGTGGCGCGCGGTGACGCGGGGGAAATTTGCATTCGCGGCGATCTGGTGACGCCGGGCTATTACAAGAATCCCCAGGCGACTGCCGAAGTCCGTCAGCAGGGCTGGCACCACACCGGTGACGTCGGGGTCATGGCTGAAGATGGCTATATCACGATTGTCGACCGCAAGAAGGACATGATCATCACCGGCGGCTTCAACGTTTATCCGAACGAAATCGAACAGGTACTCACCACCCATGATGCCGTTCAGGATTGCTCTGTCATCGGTATTCCTGACGACAAATGGGGCGAAGCGGTGAAGGCGATTGTCCAGCTCAAGGCTGGCAAGAGCTGCAGCGCAGACGACTTGATTACGCTGGTAAAGGCGCGGTTGGGGAGCGTCAAGACCCCGAAGAGCGTCGACTTCACCGAGCAGTTGCCGCGCAGCCCGGCGGGAAAAGTACTGAAGACCGAACTGCGTAAAGCGTATTGGCAGGGCAAGACCAGGGCTGTGCACTGAGTACATCCTGTCTTTCACTGACCCCTTTCAGCAACGACCCTGGCATTGCGAGCAATCATGAAACTTGAACAGAAGTACCCGGCAAAACGTGCCTTTGTGACGGGCGCCGCCAGCGGCTTTGGCCTGGCCATCTGCATGCACCTCGCCAGCAGGGGCTGGAAACTGCTGATCGCCGACATCAACGCGACCAGACTGGAGCAGGCCGAGGCGCAGCTGCGCAAACACGGCGCCGAGACTTTCAGCATGGTGTTGGATGTCACTCGGCAAGCGGCGTTGCAGGAGGCCGCCAACACTGTCAAACAATTGTGGGGCGGCGTCGACCTGGTGTTCAACAATGCGGGTATCGCCTCTGCCGGCATGATCGACGACCTTCCCCTGGAAGAATGGGAAAAAGTCATCAACGTTGACCTGTGGAGCGTGATTTATGGCTGTCGGGCATTTGTGCCCATGCTCAAGGACCAGGGCGGCGGCTGTATCATCAATACCGCATCGAGCGCCGGCACCTTGTCCGGGCCAGAAATGTCGCCCTACAACGTGGCCAAGGCGGGCGTCGTGTCCCTGTCGGAGACCCTCAAGTCCGAACTCAGCGGCTTTGATATCGGCGTTACCGTGGTCTGCCCAACCGTGTTCGCGACGTCGCTGGGCGACTCGCTCACCAGCGAACGCGCCATGGAAAAGCGCCTGCTGGCCCAATTGAAGAAGTCTCGATTCACTTCCGAGCACATCGTCAACGACGTGTTTCGCGCATTGGAAAAGGACCGCCTCTACGTCATGACCCAGCCTGACGCCAAATGGGCCTGGCGACTCAAACGCTGGATGCCGGAAACCTATTTCCGCCTGATTGCCTATCTGTACCGCAATCGAAAGTGGCTTTACGCCGAGCAGAGCTAGTTTCGATCGCCAGCCATTTTGACGTCCCCCCCTGACGAAGGGGGGGGACTGAGCATTCAGATCATGTAATTTTCTGTACTTGCAGTTCGATGTTCCACGGATCCCCAACACTACTCGCAAGCAGGTAGATGAGATGAAAACAATAATAATGTTCTCTGCAATCTTGTTGTTGGCCGCCCCCCCCATCCTCGTCGACGTGCCCAGTGTTTTTCAGGCAAAGCCGCAGCAACTGACGGCGAATGAATGCCAATGGAATCACTATGCCTGTTACAGGCCAGACGTGAGTTTTTCCTCGTTGCGTTGATTCATTCATCACGCCTTGAAGTCCGTGGATGATAAAGCAACGGCCCCCGAACGGATCAGCCCGGCGCTTGTAACCCGGCCCGCCGGGCGGTGTGGCAAGTTTCGAGCACTGACTTACACTGCCATACACCCAATGCGAACGAATGACTCAACGGATCGGCAGGTCCACGGCAATCCGTGCATCACATAGATCTGGGTGAAGCCAACATGAAAACGGTCACGGACCTTTTCACCTGTCTGCTCGCTGCCAGCCTGTGCGCGGCGCTGAGCACCCGTGCCAACGCTGCGCCCCCTGCGGCAATCTTCAAGACCAGCTTCGATTGCGCCAAGGCAACGGTCACTGTCGAAAAGCTGATCTGTCGCGACCAGCAACTGGCGCAGATGGATATCGAACTGACGCGACTCTATCGCCTGGCGCTCACGGATGAACATTCAGTACCGCGTCCGGACAAAATCGTCATCGACCAGCAGTTCTGGATCGAGGCCCGCAATCAGTGTGCCTCCGGCCCGGAGCCCAAGGTGTGCACGATCCGAAGTTATGCCGAGCGCGCACACCAGCTGCGCCAAGGCTCGGCCATTGTCAGAACCAAGGATCCAGACAGGCTCACCGAAGGCCCTCTGGCTTTTCATTGTGCGGGGTTGAACGGGCTGATTGCCGCCACCTTCTTCACCACGCAACCGGGCGTGGTGTACCTGAAATGGGCAAACGCCTCGATCACCCTGAACCAGGTGCAGAGTGATTCGGGAAGCCGCTACACGGGCAAGGATAACCAAGGGACCTATAGCTTCTGGCAAGACGGCAACGCGGCCTTGTTCCAGAAGCCAGGCTCAGGGGAAATGAGTTGTACGGCCGAGCCGGTCGGCTGATCAACCGGGTGAGTCCAGTCCATGACTCACCCCTCTACATTGTTGCCGGCATGCTCCAGCGCTGGTCGCTTCCGGGGCTGGAAACTGCTCGCCAGTCGCTGCCAGCTCCTTGACGAATCCATAGCCACCGCATTTGGCCGGTCAGAACTGCGTTGCCTCCAGTAGGAACAGCGATTCGCTACCCGCCTTCACCGACGCGCTCAACGAATGAATGCGCGGCAGCAGGCGGGCGAAATAGAACCGTGCCGTGCCCAGTTTGCTCGCGTAGAAGTCGTCCTGTTTTTCTTTACCGTAGGCGGCCTTGGCCATCCGCGCCCACATGTAGGCGTACGCCACATAGCCGAAGACTTGCAGATACTCCACCGAAGCGGCGCCGATTTCGTTCGGGTTGTTTTTCGACCGGTCGAGCACCCACGCGGTCAATTCGTCGAGGGTGGACAGCGCATCCTTCAGCGGCTTGGTGAACTCCGCCAGGTCAGCGCAGGACCTGGCGTTGAACTGGCGAATCTCTTCCGCGAACTGGTTGTAGAGCGCACCGCCGCTGCCGACAATCTTGCGCCCCACCAGGTCCAGCGCCTGAATACCGTTGGTGCCTTCGTAAATCTGGGTGATGCGCACGTCGCGTATCAGTTGCTCCTGACCCCACTCGCGGATGTAACCGTGACCGCCGAACACCTGCTGGCCGTGCACCGTGGTTTCCAGGCCGAGGTCGGTGAGGAACGCCTTGGCCACCGGCGTCAGCAAGGCCACCAGGTCTTCCGCACGTTTGCGGGTGGTCGCATCTTCGCTGAACTTGGCGGTGTCCAGTTGCATCGCCACGTACGTCGAGAAGGCACGGCCGCCTTCGTTCGAGGCTTTCATGGTCAGCAGCATGCGCCGCACGTCCGGGTGGACGATGATCGGATCAGCGACCTTGTCCTTGTTCTGCGCACCGGTCGGCGAACGGCTTTGCAGGCGATCGCGCGCGTATTCGACGGCGTTCTGGTACGAGCGCTCGCCAGTGGCCAGGCCCTGGATACCCACCCCCAGACGCTCGTAGTTCATCATGGTGAACATCGCCGCCAGGCCCTTGTTCGGCTCGCCGACCAGGTAGCCCACGGCCTCGTCGAAGTTCATCACACAGGTCGCGGACGCCTGGATGCCCATCTTGTGTTCGATCGAACCGCAGTTGGCCGGGTTGCGTGCGCCCAGGCTGCCATCGGCATTGACCATGAACTTGGGCACCAGGAACAGCGAAATGCCTTTCGGCCCCGCCGGCGCGTCCGGCAGTTTGGCCAGCACCAGATGGATGATGTTCTCGGTCAGGTCGTGTTCGCCGCCGGTGATGAAGATCTTGGTGCCGCTGACCTTGTAGGAGCCGTCCGCCTGGGGCTCGGCCTTGGTGCGGATGATCCCCAGGTCGGTGCCGGCATGCGGCTCGGTCAGGCACATGGAACCGGCCCAGACCCCGGCGTACATGTTCGGCAGGTACGCCGCTTTCAGCTCTTCGCTGGCGTGGGCATTGAGCGACAGGCAGGCCCCGGCGGTCAGCATCGGGTACAGGCCGAACGACAGGCTGGCGGAGTTGACCATTTCCTCGACCTGGGCCGAGACCGCCTTGGGCATGCCCATGCCGCCATAGGCCGGATCGCCACCGACCCCGACCCAACCGCCTTCAGCGTAAGTCTGATAGGCCTGGGGGAAACCGGCCGGCGTGGTGACGGCACCGTCCGCCCAGTGGCAACCTTCTTCGTCCGCCGCACGGCTCAGGGGCGCGATGCTTTTGCTAGAGACCTTGCCGGCTTCTTCGAGAATGGCTTCGACGGTTTCGGCATCGACGGAATCGGCCAGCGCTGGCAGCTGGGCCCAGAGTTTCGTGACCTCGAACACTTCATTGAGGACGAAGCGCATATCGCGCAGAGGGGCTTTGTAATCACTCATGATGGAATGGCTCTCGAATTGTTGGCGCATTGATCGCCCTGATTGACAGGTGTCGCGACCTCGGCGGATTGCGTCATGGACTTCTTTGGGACGGATTCCATTGCTGAGGCTTGGGCCTTGGACATGACATGGCGCGGGCTGCAAAGCAGGAAATGCGACAGCGCCGGGATCAGCACCAGTGCACCGATCATGTTCCAGATGAACATGAAGGTCAGCAGGATGCCCATGTCGGCCTGGAACTTGATCGGGGACCAGGCCCAGGTGATGACGCCCGCTGCCAGGGTGATGCCCACCAGGGCCACCACCTTGCCGGTGAAGGCGACCGAGTTCTTGTAGGCCTCGGTCAAGGACAGGCCCGCACGTTGCTGGGCCAACTGGACGCTGAGCAGGTACAGCGCGTAGTCGACGCCAATGCCCACGCCCAAGGCGATCACTGGCAAGGTCGCGACCTTAACACCCATGCCCAGCCAGACCATCAAGGCTTCGCAGAGAATCGAGGTCAGCATCAAAGGCACCACGGCCACCACCACCGCGCGCCAGCTGCGGAAGGTGATAAAACAGAGCACAATCACTGCGCCGTAGACGTAGAACAGCATGGTGCGGTTGGCTTCGCGCACGACGATGTTGGTCGCCGCCTCGATGCCCGCACTGCCGGCGGCGAGCATGAATTGACGATCATCGTTGCTGTGTTCGCGGGCGAAGGCTTCGGCGACCTTGACCACATTGTCGAGGGTCTCGGCCTTGTGGTCGGCCAGATAGGCCACCACCGGCATCATCGAACAGTCGTTGTTGAACAGATCGGGGTTATTGACCGAAGCCTGCTGCGCACCGTAGTTCAGCACATCCTGGTTACGTGCGATGGTCAGCATTTTCGGGTTGCCTTCATAGGAACCCGCCGTGATCTGGCGTACGGCATTGACCAGCGACACCGTGGTCTGCACTCCGGGCTGCTGTTGCAACAACCAGCCCAGACGGTCGGCTTCCATCAGCGTTTCGTACTTCAGACAGCCTTCGCTGGCGGTCTTGATCATCACGGCGAACTGGTCGCTGGACAACGAGTAATTGGCTGTGATGTAGGCGTTGTCGCGGTTGTAGCGCGAGTCCGAACGCAGCTCTGGCGCACCGGGATCGAGGTCGCCGATCTTCAACTGGGTGCTGACCATGAAACCGCCGACCGCCAACAGGCCGGCGACCACCACCGCCCCGGTCGCCCAGCGACGCTCGGTGAAACGGTCGAGCAGACTCCAGAGATTGCCCAGGCCCCTGCCCTGCAGTTCCTTGTTCTCCTGGCGCAGGGTACGGGCGGCCGCCTTGGGGCTCACGCCGCAATAAGACAGCAGCACCGGCAACAGCACCAGGTTGGTGAAGATCAACACCGCGACGCCGATACTGGCAGTGACGGCCAGGTCCTGGATCACCGGAATGTCGATCAGCATCAGCACGGCGAAGCCCACGGCGTCGGCCAGCAGCGCGGTGAGGCCGGCCAGAAACAGGCGGCGGAAGGTGTAGCGCGCCGCGACCAGCTGATGGGTGCCGCGTCCGACATCCTGCATGATGCCGTTCATCTTCTGCGCACCATGGGACACGCCGATGGCAAACACCAGAAACGGCACCAGGATCGAAAAGGGATCGAGTGCATAGCCGAACAGCGTGACCAGTCCGAGTTGCCAGGCCACCGCAATCACCGAACAGAGGATCACCAATGCGGTGCTGCGTACGCAGCGGGTGAAACAGAAAATGATGGCGGTGGCGATCAGTGCGGCGACGCCGAAGAACATCATCACCAGCATCAGGCCATCCAGCAGGTCGCCGACCAGTTTGGCAAAGCCGATCACCCGGATCTTGATGGGCCCCTTGCCCTCCTCGCCCTGACCATGAGCCTGGGCACTACCGGCGAATTCGTACTGGTTGCGCAGCTGTTGTTCGAGCATGCGCGAAAAGGCGTGGTAGTCGATGGCTTCGCCGGTGACCGGGTCCTTCTCCAGCAACGGCACGAAGATCATGCTCGACTTGAAGTTGTTACCCACCAGGCTGCCGACGATGCCCGAGCGGGCGATATTCTGGCGCAGCTGCTCGGCCCCCGCGGCCGAACCGTCATAGGCGTCCGGCATCACCGGCCCGCCCTGGAAGCCCTGCTCGGTCACTTCGGTCCAGCGCACGGCCGGCGTCCATAACGACTTCATCCAGGCCCGGTCCACGCCCGGAGTAATGAACAACGTGTCGTTGACCTGCTTGAGCACCTCAAGGTACTGCGGGTCGTAGATGTCGCCTTCAGTGTTCTCCACCACCACCCGCACGGCATTACCCAGCCCGCGCAGGGACTGGCGATTGTCCAGGTAGTTTTTGATGAAGGGCTGGCTCTGCGGCAGCATTTTCTCGAAGCTGGCCGTCAACGTCAGGCGGGTGGCCGCAAAATAGCCCAGCAGGACGGTGACGATCAGGCAGGTCAGCACCACCAGCAAACGGTTGTTGAAAATCAGGCGTTCGAGCAGGTTGCCGGAACGTGCATCGAAGCCCTTGAGTTCCCGGATCACCGGCATCGTATCGAGTTCGTGATTACCCATAACGTTTCTTGTCTCTTTTGTTATACGACAGTGGGCTTATTGGAGGGGGAGCTGACGAAACCCACGAACACCGGCTAGCACCAGCGCACCGGAACTCGATACCTGGGCCGCGGCCACCGGTGCCAGGCCGTTTTGTGGCTGCAGTTTGAAGCTGGCGCCATCGTCGACGCTGACCAGCACTTGACCGGCCTGGCTCAGCAGCACGATTCGCCCATCGTGGGTGACCGTACTGGCGGTGATGCTCGAAGGCAGGCCAAGCTCGACCTGGCGCCAGCTGGCACCGCCATCGACGCTGCGATACGCATTGCCGCGCAGGCCGAAGACCAGCACGGCACCGGGCTTGCCAGTAATGCCAAAGAAGGTGCCGTTGTAGGGTGTCGGGGTAGCGATGAAACGCTGGGCAGCCGGATCCAGCTTGAGCACCAGGCCTTGTTCGCCGACGATGAACAGCTCATTGCCGACCGGGCGCAGCGCGTACAGGTTCAGCGCACTGGGATTCTCTGTGCGATCAAGCCAGGGGGTCCAGCTTTGACCACCGTCATCGGTACGGAATATCAGGTTGAAGGCGCCGACGATGTAGCCGACGCGCTCGTTTTCGAACCAGACATCGAGGAACGGTTTGTCGGCGCCCTCCTCGACCATGCGCCGGGACTCGATCAGCAAGTTTGCAATCGACTCGTCATCCGGACGCATCGCGGCCAGTTGTTGGTAATGAGCGAGCAATGTCGGGCCGACCTTGCGGCCGTCAAACTGACGACTCCAGGTTTCACCACCATCGCTGCTGTGCAATACCACCCCATCGTGGCCCACCGCCCAGCCTTGAAGCGAGCTGGGAAAATGCACGGCTACCAGATCAGAACTGACCGGTACCTGAGCCTGGTGCCACTGCTGACCGTTATCGTCTGAATAAAAAATGTGCCCGCGCTGGCCTACCGCGACTAGACGTTCTCCAGCACTGGTCAGCCCGGTGAACATGCCCTGGACCGCCTTTTCACTCTGGATGGCCGGACTGTCCAGGGTATCGGCGAACTCTGCCGCCACCACGGGTCGGGTGAACGGCAGCGCCAGCGCCGCAGCCAGTGCGGCAAACGCCATCCACTTGAAGTTATTCATAGCTGTTTCCCGGATAAAAAAGCCACCGGCAAGCTCTACTGCTTCCCGGTGGAAAGTGACGCTATGGAGTTCGGTTAACGGATACCCGCGCCGGCCAGCGACTCCGGTGCCCATTGGGCTTTGGAAAGCGCTTCGATGTACTTGATGCCGCCGTAAGGGCCGTAAACACCGGAGATGCTGTAACTACCCGCGACGAAGTCGTAGATCATGAAGTTGTCCGAATTCGGCGCCTGCACGTCGTAGCTGTAGGCCATGTGGGCGAAGGAGCCGCGGTACAGCTTGCCATTGGCGTCATATTCGTCGGATGCCAGGGCGATCCAGCTGTCCTCGTCGAGGTAGAAGGTACGTTTGCTGTAGATGTGGCGCTTGCCCGGTTTCAGCGTTGCTTCGACCACCCACACGCGGTGCAACTCCCAGCGCACCAGGTCGGGGTTGACGTGGTTCGGCGTGGTGATGTCCGCCGCTTTATCGTGGTAGTTGAGCTTGTAGGTGTTGTACGGAACGACCATCTCCTTCTTGCCGACCAGCTTGAAGTCGTACCGGTCCAGCGCACCGTTGAACACCCAGCTATCGTCATAAGTGGAGCTGCCGGCCGTACCCGGGTTCGGCGTGTCATAGGCAAGGTCCGGTGCCAACTTGACGCGGCGTTGCCCGGGCAAGTACTGCCAGGCACGGCGCGGTTGCTTCAACGGGTTGACCGCGTCGTTGAGCAGAACCGCCTCACCGGCGCGACGGGCCGGGCCCTGGTAATAGAGCTTGGTCTTGAAGAAAATATCGCTCTCGTTCGCCGCAGTGGTACGGGCCGGATCGTACAGCGAGTACTCAAGATAGCCGTTGCTGGTGGTGGCCAGGGTCGCACGACCGGAAGAATCGACGTTCCAGTTGTCGTACTTGATATTGAGCGCATGCCCCTGAAAGCGCAGCAGATGGTTCCACATGGCTTCATTGCCATCGTTGGGGATCGGGAAGGGTATGCCCGGCAACGCGTTTTCCAGGGCTACGCCACCTTCGAGTGACCTGGTCCCCACGGCGTTTTTGGCAGTATTGTCCAGCACTCGTTGCGGCAGGCCCACGGTACGGTGGGTCGGGAACACATCAACGCGAAAGGACGGGTATCGCTTGAGCAATTCCTGGGTCGATGCGGTCAGCTTGCCGTTGTATTCGCTGGCATTCTTGCTGTTGATCACCAGCCTTGGCTTTTCCCCCTCGAATGGGTCGGGACGGAAGGAGCTGCCCTTCTGATAGCTGGCTGGCGCAGTCTTCAGTCCACCGGTGTAGGCCGGGATGCTGCCATCGGCATTGCCGGATTTTTCGGCACCAACGCCGGTCAGGGTGGTACCGAGCTTGGCCGCCTGGTCCGGGGAAACGGCTGCATGTGCGCCGCCGGCGACGGCCAGCGCCAAGGTGGTGGCCAGAACTGATTTGACGAATGTCATGGAATATCTCCTGTTGCTGGGCAACGGTTCGATCAGATAGTCGTTTTGAAGGTGAAAGTGACCATGCCGCGATCCTTGAGCTGCGATGGGGTTCCGCCGAAGGCGGTGGTTTGACCGAGGGCGCAGTTGTACTGGCCGTTGGCGCCGGGAGCGGCACCCTCGCCTTGCGCCCCGGCACTGCCGGCGGAATCGCAGGTATCGAACGGACCGAAGTTGTCCACGTACTTCAGGTCGAAGCGGTACTGGCTGCGCACATCCATGCCGATGCCGACCGAATAGCTGCCGGCGTCCTCGTTACCGCCCAGCTGCACGGCGGAGTTGCCGTTCAGCCCGACGTTGTAGGTCATCGGCATGTACATATCGATGCCGGGGAACACCTGGTACCAGGTCGGGTTGAAATTGACGCCGACGATGTAGTTGTCCTTGGTGACCTTGTCGGTGCCGTGGTACCAGTCCTCGCCCTTGAACAACTGCTTGTTGTCGGTCACGTCCAGCCAGCGGCTGTAGCCGAGCTCGACCAGCAACGAGGAGCTGTCCCACAGTGGCGTGTCGGCAAAGGTGGTCAGACCGTTGAGCACCGCGTGGACGGTGTTGCCGCGGGCCACGCCGTTTTCGCCATCAAAGCTGCCGATGAAACCGGGCAAGCCGGCGGCGGCTGCAGCCGGGCTGACGGTGCCGGCCACGCTGGCCAGGGGCATGTTTTCGCGGTAGTTCAGGTCGAAACCGACGCTGACCCAGCCGAGGCTTTTCGACAGGCTGATGCCGTAGATATCGATGTCATCGACGTAGAACTGGTTGTAGCTGCCGATGTTGCCGGAGATCAGTTGCGCCGGGCCAACGGCGGTCGGCTGCAGGGCTAGATTGGGCAGAATGTCGGAGGTATTGCGGTAGTAGACACCCAAGGTGCCGTCCAGCCATTCCGGACTCCACTTGGCCATCAAACCGAAGTCGCCGCGGTCGTCCGGGGTGAAGGTGTGGCCGTTGCTCAGGCGCAGGAACTGGTTGGCGCCGATCGGCCCGGGAGCCCCGAAGAACGGGTTGACGCCGCCAATCAGCGACAGGTTGTGCCCGCCATTCTGGATGCCATCGTTGAAGCCCAGGTAGGTACCGGATTCCGGCAGGCGCGACGCATCCCAGTCGAGGAAATACTGCGCGCCGAGGGTCAGCTCCGGGTTGGCCGTGAAGCTCACGGACAGTTGGTTACGCGGGATGAACAGCTCCTTGGCTTCGGTACCCGGCACCGCCAATGCCTTGGAAATATCCAGCCCGGATTGCCCGTAGCTATTGCCGTGGGCAACGGCCAGGATGCTTTCGCCCCAGTATTGGGTGTGCTGGCCGAGCTTGGCGCTGAGGATCGACTCTTCACCGACTTCCATGCTGCCGAAGACGAAGGCATCGAGGATCTCGGCCGACGGGCCGTTGTAGTAGCGATCGGCGTAACCGCTGATATGCCGTGAGTCCGGCACTCCGTGGTTGAGCTGATTGGTGGCCGCATTGTCGCTGCCGACGTTGTCGTAGGCGTGGTCGTACCACGTGTTGGCGCTGACGCGAAAGCCGGCCTTTTGCTTGTAGACCACGTCCAGTTCCGAGAGCACATCCAGGCGCTGGGACACGGCACTGCCCGAGGAGAAGTTACGGTTGCCGTCGTTGTTGTTCCAGGCATTGGCCAGCTTGCTGTTGGGGCTTTCGACCCGCTGGGCATAGTTGAACTTGAAGGTGTTGTCGAAACGCACTGTCAGGTCTTCGTTGCCAGTAGCGATTTCCAGGGCCTGCACGGGCCCGATACCCAATCCGCTCAGGATCGCGCAAGACAGAAGCCCTCGACGCAAGTTTGTCTGGCAGATCTTATTGTTATTGTTCATCTCACCTTCTCTTTTGGTTCATGAAAATGCATTGAATCGGCCTTCGACGCTGTCTTTAGGTGCGTTGCAGAATGGTTACCGCGACGGCGCGTCCCAGAGCCGCGCTGTGCTGAAGTGCCGTCCGGGCACCTTGGCGTTGTCCAGGTGTTGCAGCGCCGCGCAGTTGCCAGACCAGCTCGGCAATCTGTGCCAGCCCCGTTGCACCCGGCGCATGACCGCGACCGAGCAGGCCACCCGAGGCACAGACGGCAACCCGTGCGCCTCGGGCATTGCGGCGTTCTCGCACGAACGTGTCGATCTGGTCTTCCTCGCACAAACCCAGGGCGGCGCTATAGACCATGAAGTCGCCGACACTCTGATCGTGCAGCTCGACCACTTCGATCTCGTCGGCACCCAGTCCGGCAAGTTCGTAGGCTTGCTGGGCGACGCGGTGAGTCGCGGCACGTCCCAATACATCGAGAACGCAACCGGACTCCTGCTCGGAGGCGGTGTCACTGCCGCGCACGCTGGACAGCACCGCCACACCACCCCGGGCGCCATACCGGGCGAGAAATGCCGCACTGCAAAGCAGCACCGCTGCGGCGCCGCATGCGGGTGGGCAAAGATAGGGCGCCAGCCAGCCATCGAGCGCGGCACCATGATTGAGTACGGCCAAGGGATTGACGCTGGCCTGGGCCCGGGCCTGGCTGAGCACCTGTTCGAAGCTGGACTGAGCCACGCCCATGCGGGTCAACAACCAGCTGGTCTGGGCGGCGAATAGCGCCGCCGGATGCTCACGCCGAGCCAGAAAGGCCAGGGAGGCGTCAGCCTGTTCGAGGCTGTCCCACGCTTGCGGCGCCAAATCGTCCAGGCCGAAGAACGCCCGATTGGAAACATTGGCCGGCATGTTTTCGAAGCCGAGCACCAACGCGCATTCGGCCTCGCCGCACAGCACGCTGTGGCGCGCCAATTGAAAAGCACTGGTGGCTGCTGCACAGCCGTCCCGGACCGTGAACACAGGGATGCCGGTAAGGCCCGTTTCGGCCAGCGCCTCTTCGCTGCAACCGACCGCACCGCTGACACAAGCGGCAAACACCTGATCGACCAGGTCGTAGTCAATGCGCGCATCGTCAAGCGCCTGGCGAATCGCCCGGCTCGCCAGCGCAGCGGTACTTTCGCCAGCGCCCAGCGGGACAAACGGAGTCATACCCACTCCCGCGATCAGCACTCGTTGACTCATGGAATTTCCCTCGATAGCCGACACGCGACGGCACGTCGCTTATCGATCAGGTGTCATGGAGCAGTCCCCGTCCTGCCTGTGCAGTCGATCTGCTGCTGGCGCAACGTGGAGCTCACCTTATCGGGTCTGCACCAGACAACCCCCCTCTCGTTGGGGGGGGATCGTTGTAGGGGGGGGTATGTAGGAACGCGATGAGACAGGCCAGTGCCGAGACGTTCCCTGCCCGTGAAAACCGCGCGCACCTGATCAACTGCCGATGACTGGTTTTCGGCGCCGACTATGCTCAAGGCATGGATCGACCGCGTGCCGGTTTGCGGCACTTGCTACGGTGGCAACGGCTTCTCCGATCAGAGCGGTCGGGGCAGCAAGAAGGCGCTGGTCACGGTCACCTTTGGCGATCGCGCAACGCAGCGGTGAAGAACGTTCGATGAGGCGCTTTACCCAGTGGCACCCGATATTGCATAGCCAGGGCGAGCACCAAGCGGGAAACTATCCGGACTGTAGAGGGACATCATCAACATGTGTCGCATAGATCCTGAACTGGTCCTGAAGACCACCCCGCCCCGAAGCCAGAAAACCGCCCGAGTGCGCGAGCGACTCAGCGTTGACACCCCGGAACTGGCGGACAAGGTAGCGATCGCTGTCCATGGTCCGGCCGGCTTCGGTAAAACGACGCTGCTGGCCCAATGGCGCCGGGAGTTTCTTTCGCGTGGTGCGGTGGTGGCCTGGCTGATGCTCGATGGTCATGATGACGAAGTCCGTTTTACCCAGGGGCTGGCGGCGGCCATGGCCATTGGCAGTGGTCGGCAGCCTTTTGCGGACATGCTTGAGCGAGTGCCGGGTGATGGCCGCGACGAACTCGAAGGGCTGACCTACTGGCTCGCAGAAGTGGCCGATATGGGCAGCGAAACCGTGTTGATTCTCGATGATGCCGATGCCTTGCCCGAGGCGACCGTTCGCCATTCATTGACCTATTTGTTGCACAACGCTCCGGCCAACCTGCGTATCGTCATGGCTTCGCGCCGACGCCTGAACCTGCAGGTGGCGGATCTGCTGGCACGCGGGCTGTACGTCAGGGTCGCAACGGATGCGTTGCGTTTTCGCACCGAAGAAACCGTGGCGATTCTCAGCAGCCGGTTCGGTGCACGCATCGATACTGATCTCTGCGTGCGCCTGAATGAAATCACCGAGGGTTGGCCACTGGGGCTGCAGCTGGCGATTACCGCCATCGAGAAAAGCAGCAACCTGAGTGTTGCCATCGATGGATTGTCGGCCTGTTCGGGCGATATCCAGCATTACTTCGTCGAGAGCCTGGTGACCCGCCTGTGCGCCGAACAGGTCGACTTCCTCACCAGTATCGCCTTGCTGGACATGATTCATCCCTCGCTCTGCGTCGCGCTCACCGGCGATGAGCGGGCCGGTGAAATGCTCCAGGGTCTGTGTGCCTCGACACCGATCTTCGTCGAAGGGGTCGACAGTGATTGGGTACGCCTTCATCCCCTGGCCAGAGAATTCCTCCAGGAACGTTTTGCACGCCTGCCGTTGGCGCGCCGCCAAGCCTTCCATGAACGCGCGGCGAGCTGGCTCCAGGAGCACGCTTTCTTCGAGGAAGCCGCACGGCAATATCTGCTGGCCGGGCGTGTCACGCAGGGCTACGAGATGATCGAACAATGCCTGTACGAAATCATGCTGCGAGGTCAATTCAGCCGGGTGTTGGAGTGGGTGGCAGAACTGCCGCCCACAGAGGTGGAATCGCGTCCGCGCATGTGCCTGGCGGCGGCCTGGTCGCTGGCGATGAGCGAAAGACACAGGGAAGCGGACAGGCTGATCGAGCGCATCCAGCAGGACCCGGGCGCGAATGAAGAGTCGCGCTGCGAAGCGGCGATGATTGCGGCTACCGCCGCCTACTTTGCCGACCGGCCGGACGAATCGCTGGCGATCATTGACCACTGGGTGAACGCAGAGCCTGCCCTGTCGACCAAATTACAAGCCATCCTCGCGATCCAGGTCGCCCGCTTGACGCTCTTCCAGGGTCAGCCGGAGAAAGCCCGGCGTATTTTGCAGCGTGCGCCCCACTATGCGTGGAGCTCGGGGCTCGATGCAATCCGCGGCAGCGGCGTTTGGGGGATGGGCCTGAGCTATCTGTTCGAGGGGCGCATGCAACCGGCCGAAGTCGCTTTGCGCGATAGCCTGGTGCGGGCCGAGCAAGACATCGGCCGGCGCAGCTCAGTGGCGGTGAGGCTGGCCTGCGGATTGGCCACGGTGTTGTTCGAACGGGACGAAATCCAGGAAGCCGCGACGGTACTCGCCAACCGCCTGGACGTGGTCGAGCGTCTATCCTCGCCGGAAGCGATTGTGCTGGGTTTTCTCACCGCCTCGCGCCTGGCTGTTTTGCAAGGTCAGGCCCACCGCGGCCACGACCTGCTGGAGGCGCTGTTCGCCCTTGGCGAGGAGCGCGGCATTGCGCGTTTCTGCCTGGTGGCCCTGGGTGAACAGATCCGCTTGAACGCGCTGCATGGCCGGGGTGATACCTGCCAGGCACTCTGGCGCCGACTGGATGAACTGTTGCCGGACGTCGCCCGTCAGCAGCACGGATTACTGGGACCGGAGTTGAGCCTGATAGCCGGACTGGCGCAGGCCTATGTCGCCCTGGTTCAGCGTGACTGGCAGACTGCGCTGGACGTACTCGCCGTGGCTGACGAGACTGCCGGGCGCCTGCGGCGCGGGCGCGAGACCGTCCAGGTCAAGCTGCTCAAGGCCCTGGCGCTGAAGATTTCGGGGGGCGATGGTCTACCCTGCCTGCTCGAAGCGATCAGCCTCGCCCGGGAGTACGGTCTGCAGCGCATTCTCCAGGACACTCATCCGGACATCCTCAAGTGGGCGCGCAAGGTCCAGGGTGAATCCACCCCGCCGCCGACACCAGCCACACTCCAGCCCTCCCCGGTGCCACGCTTTGAACCGCAGACCAGCGCTTCCCCCAGCCGACTGCTGACGCCCAAGGAACGCGAGGTGCTGCAGTTGCTGGCCCGAAACCTGTCGAACAAGCAAATAGCCCTGACACTGAATGTCGGTGACCAAACGGTAAAGTGGCACCTGAAAAACCTGTTCGGCAAATTCCAGGCCGGCACCCGCAAGCATGCGGTGGACCGCGCCTACATGTTGGGTATTCTGGAGTCAGGTATTTAACCCGGCCGACAGTTGACTAGTCCTGCGGTTGCCAGACCAGGCAACCGCTCCCCTGCCTGACCCCGGACTCGGGAATTTTCGAGCTTTTGCGCACGATCAACTGCCCTCGAACGACCTCTTGAATCGCCGGGGTATCAGGGTTCTCCAATTGCGCGCAGATGATGCCGACCGCACGACTGACCATGGCAGCCACCGGCTGCACGTAAGTGGTCAGCGCAAAGACCGGCCAGGACGCCAGGGCAATGTCATCGAAGCCGACGATGGAAATGTCCTGGCCGGGCTTTAGACCGAACTCCTCGCGAGCGACGTTTATCGCGCCCAGCGCCATGATGTCATTGGCGCAAAAAATCGCGTCCGGTGGCGTGGCGCAAGACAGCAGGCGGCGAGTGGCCGCCATTGCTCCGTCGAAGGTGTAATGCCCTGCTTCCCGTTGCGGCGCTGCTTGCCCGAGACTTTGCAACGAGTCGACAAAACTTCTTTCTCGGTCGCGACTGGTCGAGGAACTCTCCTTGCCAGCGATAAACGCCGGATGACGATGGCCACCGGCAACCAGGAACTGCGCAATTTCCAGGCTGCCCTGGGCGTTGTCGCTGGTCACGCTGGAGATGCTGCTGCTGTCATTTCGACGATTGAGCAGCACCACGGGCAAACCGTTCTGCTTGCACTCCTGGGCAAAACGCGAAGACAGGCTGGCCGAGACCAGGACCAGTGCTTCAACGCGGTAGCCGAGTACTTCTTCGAGCACCGGATCGGAGTCTTCGTGATTGGCGGTGGAGAACAGCAGTACGCGATAACCCAGCTCTTCGAACGCCGCCGACAAGGCCTCCAGCACCGCTGAATAAAACGGGTTCTCCATGCTGGGCGCAACGACGCCGATCAGATTGGAGCGGCGCTTGATCAGCGAGCGCGCCCACTGGTTGGGTCGGTAACCCAGGGTCGCCGCCGCCTCTTCGACTTTCTGGCGAGTCTTGGGCGAAACGCTGGCGCCTTTGGTGAAGGTTCGCGAGACCGCGGATTGGGAGACGCCAGCCATCCTGGCCACGTCATGGGCCGTGACCGGATGCCGGGGTGGGTCGTTGGAATCTGCCATTTCTGCTTCTGCGCCAAATGTTCAAATGGCGATCATACCTGCCCTTGCCTGCGACGTGTGCAGCCTGACCGTTTTGCCACACGACACATGCCTCCCACTACCAACCCTTCAGGTCTTTTTTCTCCGTCCCCCTTTTCAACGGCCTCGTCAATGACTTAGGATTGCCCTCATTGCATACGTATGCAAATTCAAAAACAACAACGCTCAGGAATCTATCCCATGGCAACTTGGCTCAAAAAAGGCGCAGAAGCGTCCGTCATCAAATCGGCCGCCCGTGAAGTGCGTGACACGGTCGAAAAGACCCTGGCCGACATCGAAGAGCGTGGCGATGCCGCGGTTCGCGAGCTCTCCATTCGCTTCGACAACCTTGATCGCGAGGACTACCGACTCACCAGCGCCGAGATCGATGCCTGCATGGCGCAGTTGACCAAGCGCGACATCTCTGACATCGAGTTTGCCCAGACCCAGGTGCGCAATTTCGCTCAGCACCAACGCAACAGCCTGCGCGACCTGGAAGTCGAAACTCTGCCAGGCGTGGTCCTCGGCCACAAAAACATCCCGGTCAATGCGGCCGGATGCTACGTGCCAGGCGGCAAATACCCGCTGCTGGCTTCTGCGCACATGTCGGTTATCACCGCCAAGGTGGCCGGCGTACCACGCATCATCACCTGCGCCCCACCCTTCCATGGCAAGCCGGCCCCGGCCATTGTTGCCGCGCAGCACATGGCGGGTGCCGATGAGATCTACTGCTTGGGCGGGATCCAGGCGATCGGGGCCATGGCCCTGGGGACCCGGTCCATTGCTCCGGTCGATATGCTGGTCGGCCCGGGCAACGCGTTTGTCGCCGAGGCCAAGCGCCAATTGTTCGGCCGGGTCGGGATCGACCTGTTCGCCGGCCCCACAGAAACGCTGGTGATCGCCGACGAAACGGTCGATGGGGAAATTTGCGCCACTGACCTGCTCGGTCAAGCCGAACACGGCCCGGACTCGCCTGCGATCTTGCTGACCACTTCGCAAAAGCTGGCCCGCGAGACCATGGCTGAAATCGAACGCCTGCTGCAGATCCTGCCGACTGCCGGGATTGCCCGTCAGGCCTGGGAGAATTTTGGCGAAGTGATCGTGGCCGAAGACGAACAGGAGATGCTGGCCATCGCCAATGACCTGGCGTTCGAGCATGTGCAGGTCATGACCCATGACCCGGACTTCTTCCTGACCAACATGCGCAACTACGGCGCCCTGTTCCTCGGCCCGCGCACCAACGTCTCCTATGGCGACAAGACCATCGGCACCAACCACACCCTGCCCACCAAGAAAGCCGCGCGTTACACCGGTGGCCTGTGGGTCGGCAAGTTCATCAAGACCTGCACCTATCAGAAGGTCATGACCGACGAGGCCTCGGCGCTCATCGGTGAGTACTGCTCACGCCTGTGTGCCCTGGAAGGCTTCTCCGGACACGGCGAGCAGGCCAACATCCGTGTCCGTCGCTATGGCCACAAGGATGTGCCGTACGCCGGAATCGCAGAGTAAAAACAGCCTGGCTAAAAAGGGCCGCGAGATTTGCGCGGCCCGACAACAAAAAATCACAGCCACTGCGCAGACTGTCGTTTGCGCCTCTGCGCGGCAGGCCCAGCCTCGAAGGACATCCCATGAGTGTCATCATCGCCTTGTTGGCGTTGTTCGCCTTAATGCTCGCTGCTTATCGGGGATACAGCGTCATTATCTTCGCGCCGCTCGCTGCACTTGCTGCCGTTTTGCTCACTGATCCCGGCGCGGTTGCCCCGGCGTTCAGTGATATTTTCATGGACAAGATGGTCGGTTTCATCAAGCTCTACTTTCCGGTGTTTTTACTGGGAGCGGTGTTTGGCAAGTTGATCGAGCTGTCCGGTTTTTCCCGCTCTATCGTCAAGTCAGTGATTCACTTGTTGGGCAGCGGCCAGGCAATGCTGGTGATTGTACTGGTCTGCGCGCTGCTCACCTACGGCGGCGTTTCGTTGTTCGTGGTGGTGTTTGCGGTCTACCCGTTCGCGGCGGAGATGTTCCGTCAAAGCGATATTCCCAAGCGACTCATGCCCGCGACCATTGCCTTGGGTGCGTTCACCTTCACGATGGATGCGATGCCCGGATCGCCGCAGATCCAGAACATCATCCCCACCACGTTTTTCGGCACCACGTCCTGGGCCGCGCCCTGGCTGGGCGTGCTGGGTTCGTTGTTCATACTGGTCGGTGGCATGCTCTATCTCGAGCGTCAACGGCGCAAGGCCCAGCGCTCGGGCGAAGGCTACGGCAGCGATCTGCGCAACGAACCGCAAACCCCGCAGGACATCACCCTGCCCCACCCGCTGATAGCGTTGTTACCCTTGCTGCTGGTGGGGGTGATGAACCTGGCCTTCACCCATTGGATCCCGCAATGGTATGGCAGCGTGTATGAAATCGACCTGCCAGGGCTGAAGGCACCGATCCAGACCCAGGTGTCGAAGATGATTGCGATCTGGTCGGTGCAGGCGGCGTTGCTGGTCGGGATCGTCACGGTGTTCATCTTCAGCTATCGCACCATCGCTCGCAAACTGGCCGAAGGCAGCCGCAGCGCCGTCAGCGGGGCGATGCTCGCCACCCTCAATACCGCGTCCGAATATGGCTTCGGTGCAGTCATCGCGGCGTTGCCGGGCTTCGTCGCGGTCGTCGAGGCACTGAAGGTCATTCCCAATCCTCTGGTCAACCAGGCCATCACCATCAACTTGCTGGCGGGGATTACCGGGTCGTCATCAGGCGGCATGAGCATTGCGCTCGCCGCCATGTCCGATACCTTCATCGCCTCGGCCAACGCCGCGCAAATACCCCTGGAAGTCATGCATCGCGTGGCGTCAATGGCTGCTGGCGGCATGGATACCCTGCCCCACAACGGCGCAGTCATCACCTTGCTGGCGGTCACCGGCCTGACCCACCGTCAGGCGTACAAGGATATTTTCGGCATGACCATCTTCAAGGTACTGGCGGCGTTTTTCGTGATTGGGGTGTATTACCTGACCGGGATTGTCTGATCCGCTTCCGTGCCAGCTGGCAATGTCGGCTGAACCCCATCGCGAGCCTGCTCGCGAAGGGGATGTATCAGCCGACATCTCCATTGCCTGACACGCCGCCTTCGCTGCGGTGCGCTGATCGGACAAGCTGCTGCTAAATTCGCTGCGCGAACATGCGGGGGTCGTACATGAAATCGAACACGTCGACCACTTGGATCTCGTTCACCGCCGGGTGATTGGGGTTGATCACCACATTGCGTTCCAGAACCAGCACGGCAGAAGGAATGATCAACCCCAGGTGCGTGTTCGCCCTCAGCCAGGCGGTACCGAAATCCATGCTCGGGCGGTCAGCCGGAAGGCTCCCCCAACCGTCCGGCAACGACTTCGGATCAGGCTGCAAAAACAGCGCGGGATCGTCCGGCAGTTCGAAGCAGGTGATCTTCATCGGGAATGTCGGTTCGCCCCCCGCGTGCACAAAGGTTTCCAGACAGCAGATTGCCGCAGTCAGCCCCATGTAGACGGCGGGTACATCCTGATCATTCCAGCGCCCCCCCCCCTCGATAGCGGCTCCCATACCCGAAAGATCGGTCGCACGTTTCGCCTTCGCGATGCGCCAGGTCCGCATCAGGCCGCACCGCCCCACTCCAGCGCATGAAGCACACGCCGCACCTGCCTGGCGCCAATCTCGGTTTCGCACAGCATGATCGGGGCAATGCCGCCGAGCGCTTTGTTCGGTGCCGACATCCAGTGCGCGGCGTTCACCTTGCTCTCGAACACCTCTTCGGCCAGATGAGAGACCGTGGCGATGCGATCCAGGCGTTCTGAAGCGACAGAATCCAGATTCTTTTGCTCACGCCGACGCCTTTCGAGCGTAGAAATCGACGCGTTGAGCAGCGTTTCGACACTGCGCTCCTGCAGGTCGAAGGTCTGGCGCAGAGCCTGGACAAGAGACGCTGGAAAACCTGCCTTGATCTGCTGCAAGCGCTCCGAGTCCTTGAGCAATTCTCGATTGAAACTGAAACGCCAAAACGCGGCGATCGCGATTTCACCAGGTTCATCCTTCTTTGAGGCCGGACGCCGAGTGGCGGTCGAAGCGTTCATGGATCCTCCCATCAAATGAATTATTTTTTCAGTCAAATGAAGTGTAGGCTATCTCAGTGCTCCGCGATACTCCCGCTCGGCAACGATTGATCGCTGCACCAGTATCTGGAGGCTGTCATGGCCACCAGGCTTGTGCCAACCCCGATAAAGCCCTACGACTCGAGCCCGAACTCAAACCGTACCGCCTGAACGATCCCGCTGATGACATCCTCCACCAGCCATTTGCCCTTGTCGGCACTGGAGCCCCGGGCCGATGACAGCACGCCGCTTTGCGGCACCCATTCGGTTCGCGTCGGGTACATATCGTAGACCGGGAATTGCGCTGGCCCATGGTCAGGGATCTGGTCCAGGGCAACCAGTTGCGGGTGGTAGTGCAGCATCATCGAGGTCTCAATGACCGCGGCATGTTCCAGCGCGATGCCGGGAAAGCCGTCCGGAAAGATCCTGTCGAGGGTCTGGGACCTAACGAACTCCCAGTGCTCCAGGCGCATGACTTGCAGTCCGGCGTCCGGACCGATGTCGCGCAGGGCCAGCTCGATGCCCTCGGTGACGAACCACTGGTTTTCGTAATGTCCGATCACCAGCACCAGACGCTTCACCCCATGGCGATGAAATTCGCGCACGGCGTCGCGGACCATGGCGATCAGGGTCGCACCATCCACGCTGGTGGTTCCGCAGAAGTGTTGCCCGCCGCCGCATTTGGGCTGGGATTTGTAGCCATAGGACAACGCCGGGGCGACCACGCCGTCGATTGCCCTGGCCACGTCTTCACTGATGGCGCTGGCCAGCAACGCGTCGGTGCCCAGGGGCAAGTGCGGGCCGTGCTGCTCAGTCGCACCGATGGGCAACAAGACCACCGCGCCTGCCTGCACCCGGCGCTCGTAGTCGACCCAGCTGAGGTTATCCATCCGTACAGTGTTCATGAAGCAGTACTCCCGATGTCGATTCCAGATGTCTGGCGTCTCAACGCCATCAGCGCTGAGACGGTAACGCGTTGACTAGGCTCGCGGCGGATACCAGGACTCGGGTTCCGGGTAGTCCCAATCGGCAGGAAACGCATAGGTCTCGAATACCGTACTGGTATCCGCCTCGGTGCCGAAGAACGCGAAATGATTCACCCCCATCCAGGATCCGGACTGCACGCACTTGAAGCCGCGTCGAGTCAGTTCAGTGATGCGATCTTCGAACGGAATGTTGTTGCAGTCGTAGGCGACGTGCTGGATACCTTCGCCGTGTTGCTCAAGGAAATCGGCGAAAATCGTTGGCCCGGAAATAGGTTCCATCAACTCCCAGACCATGTTCCCGGACTGGGCGAAGCACACTTTCAGGACAAATTCGGCGGGTTCGCCCTGGTAAGTCTGGTTTTGCGTGTTTTGCGGGCTGAAGGTGTACACCCGCCAGGGACCGATACCCAGCTTGAGCAAGCCGTCCATGGTGCGCTGGTGATCACGGGTGACGATGGCAATCTCCACGACATTACCGAGAAACCCATCGACTGCGGCGCCAGCATTCAACGCGGTCAGCACATTGAGTTGTTCAAGATGAGACATTTATACGTACCCCTTTAATCATTCAATAGTTAAACAAACTTGCCGATTACTTGACCATCACCGATGAGCGAACAACTTCCGTTCGCCGTGAACGGTGCAAGAAGTAGTAAATCCCACCGCCCACACCAAACCCGGCCAGCCAGGACAAGTCAATCCCGCCAAGTGCCATTGCAATGGGGCCCTGTAGCGATTTAATGGTGCCCACTTGAAATAACCATGCCGCCAGTACGCCTGATGCAAGGGCCAATACTCCTCTCCAGTTAATATCGGTGCAGGCGCTGTCCGAGTGGTGGCAATACAGCGACTGCAGATCGACCTGACCACGGCGAATCAGGAAAAAATCCACCAGGGTGATGCCGGCCCACGGGCTGATCCACACCACGAAAAACACCATCAGGTTTTCAAAGGCGTGCACGAACTCGCCCGATTGCAGGAACAGGTAGAGCATGAACAGCGCCACCACCCCCGAGACCGTCGACACGATCCAGCGTGGCACTCGCAGGTCCAGCGACCGCGTCGCCAGTGCCGCCGAATAGATGACCACGATGTTGGTGGCGACCGGGCCATGCAACAGCACCAGCAGGACCGGCAGCGCCATCGTGCCAAACACCGCGATGATCAGTTGTGCAGGGTCCGAGCCTGCCCCGGCCGAAGCGATCGCGGCACCGAGAAAGGCCAGCCAGACGGTGGGCAGGAACATGCCGAGAAAGGTCGAGCGGAACACCTGGCCGTCGGACAGTTTGCTTTGGGTAAAGCGGGTGTAATCCGAGGCGTACACCAGCCAGGAAATGCCCCAGCCAATGCCGATGGCCGTCATCAGGCTGCTCATCGCCGACAGCTTGCCGATGCCGGCGGTGGTCGAGGTTTGCCACTGGATGTCCACGTGGGTGAACGCCAGAACGGTCATCACCACCATGATCAGCAGGATCACCGGCATGGTGTAGCGCTCGAAGCATTTGATGGCATTGAAGCCCCAGGCGGCAATGCCGACCTGGAGCAGCATGACGATCAAGGCGATGCCGTACTTGAGCTCCATGCCACCGTTGATGCCGATTCTGTCCAGGGCGGCCACCGCCAGATCCAGGACGATCCAGGTGTTGGTGGCCACCCAGCCCATGGGCATCAGCACCTGCATGATCGTCGGCATGTAGGCACCGCGGCGGCCGAACGCCAGCCGGGACAGCACCATCTGCGGTACGCCCGTGCGGTGGCCCATGATGCAGATCGCACCGAACAGGGCGGCACCCAATAGATTGCCGACCACGATCACCAGCAGGGTTTCAATCAGGCTCAACCCCAGCTGGATACCGATGGCACCCAACACCCAGTTGATCGGCGCCACATTCGCTCCGGCCCAGATCCAGAACTGGTCCAGCGGCGTTGAAGTGCGTTGGCTGTCGGGCACCGGCTCAATGCCCAAGGCATCATAGTTGACCTCGTTGATTAAATTTTTTTCCGACTCGCGACGCGTTGCCATTATTGTTTTCCTCGCTGACCGGCGACCCCGTGAATCGCCCCGAGCCATTAAAGCGAGGACTGTGAATTTAAGTAATTGATAATAACTAAACTGCTCTTTAGAAAAATGGCCACTTCAAGTATTACTCAATTGCGCAAATCAACCGAACATGCAGAACCCACTCCAGGCTTCAAATAAAAGAGCATCTAACCCGACCCGACAAATAAAACTCGCTGGTTGAGTTTTATTTGACGCCACTCAAATAAATGTCAATAGCCTGACCGTCGAGGTCGTGGCCAACTTATTGCCGTCTCCAAGGCAATCGGGCCTCGGGCTTAACAGGAATCTTCACATGACCACCCTTCTTCATATTGATGCCAGCGCACGATCCGATCGTTCCCTGAGCCGTAAATTGTCCCGGGCATTTGTCGAGGCTTGGGTGGAGCGCGATCACAGGACGCAGGTCATCGTTCGCGACGTCGGGCTCAACCCGCCGCCTTTCGTGACGCAGGACTGGATCGCCGCGGTCTTCACCCCCGAAGAACACATGACCGCCGAAAAGCGCGAGGAGCTACGGCTCTCGGACCAACTGATCGATGAGATCGAGCGCGCTGATGTCATCGTGATCGGCACGCCGATGTACAACTACGGGATGCCGGCCGCGCTCAAGTCCTGGTTCGACAAAGTGATTCGTATCGGCAAGACTTTCACCTTCGATCTGGACCGTGGTGACTACCCTCTGGAACCGGTCCTGAGCGGCAAGAAGCTGGTCGTTTTATCTTCCCGAGGCGAGTTCGGCTTCGGCCCCGGTGGCGTTCGCGAAAAGATGAACCACCTGGACACCCACATCCAGACCTGCGCCCACTACCTGGGCGTCAACGAGACTCACGTCATCGCCATCGACTACCAGGAGTTCGGCGACGCGCGCCATGAAGCCTCGATCGCCGATGCTTTCGATGCTGTTCCGGTCCTGGCCGGGCAGATGATCGAAGCACGACACAGCCGGTTTTCGCTGGTTTGACCGCCCTGCCGCGCCACCCACTGATGGGAGAAATCATGATCACCCTGCTGCAGACCGCTGAACGCTTGAGACAAGGCCTTACGACACCCGATGAGTTGATCGAGTCCGCGCTGGCGGCTGCCAGGGACTCGCAGCACGTATTCATTTGCCTGCTTGAACAGCGCGCCATCGATGCGGCGCAAGCATCAACCCGGCGCTGGCAGCAAGGGGCTCAATTGAGCCCCTTCGACGGCATTCCCTACGCGGTCAAGGATCTGCTGGACGTTGCCGGCAGCCGAACCACCGCCGGGTCCGTCACCCGGGCCGAGGCTGCGCTGGCGGTCGAGGATGCGCCGGTCGTTGCCGCGCTCACGGCGCTGGGAATGATCGCGCTGGGGAAAACCAACCTCACCGAGTTTGCTTACTCCGGCCTGGGCCTGAACCCTCATTTCGGAACGCCGACCTCCGATGTCGCGGTCGACGACAGCCGCGTGCCTGGCGGCTCTTCTTCGGGGTCGGCGATCGCGGTGCAACGAGGTATCGTCAGCAGCGCCATTGGCACCGACACCGCGGGCTCGATCAGGATTCCAGCGGCGTTCAACGGATTGGTCGGGTACAAGGCCTCCACGGGCCGTTATCCCATGGAAGGCATCCACCCGCTGGCGATCACACTGGACAGCCTCGGTCCATTTGCCCATACCGTGGCCGATTGCGTTGCGCTGGACGCGTCGATGCGCGGTCTGAAGGAAGCGACCCTGGAGGGCGGCAACCTTTCAGACCTGCGCTTGGTCATCGACGACGGTGTGATGTCTGACCCGATGTTGCAGCCAGCGGTACGCCAGAACCTGCTGTCGATGATGGAACGGCTGCGGGCGGCCGGCGCTCAGGTCGAGTCTTGGCCGGTTGTCGCCGTCGCTCGCACCCGTGAGCTGATTACCCGGTTAGGCTGGCTGGGGGCAATCGAGGCCTGGCGTTTGCTGGGCCCGGTGGTAGAAGGTCCGCTGGGACAGCGAATGGACAGGCGCGTGCGGGCCCGCCTGCGCTCCGCCAGGGATATCGATCCTGCTGCCGAAGCGAGGATTCGAAGCCTGCGGGTGGAACTGATGGCGGACATCGAGCGCGAGCTCGACGGTGCCATTCTGGTCATGCCCACGGTCAAGCATGTCGCCCCACCGATGGCGCCGCTGGCCAATGACGACGCGCTGTTTGCCAGCGTCAACCTCGAGACCTTGTCACTGACCATGATCGGCAGCCTGCTGGACATGCCGGGGGTGGCAATCCCGTCCGGCAAGGACAGCGCCGGGCTCGCCACCTCAACCCTGTTCTCGACGACCCGGGGACGCGACGATCACTTGCTCGGTGCCTGCCTGTCGATAGAAACGACCCTGCACGCAGCCAGTCTCAGGAGGTAACCGCCTGCCGATGTCGAGCCGGGTCATTCAGGCTGGTTTCCCTGAATGCCCTGGCCTCCTCCAGCAACCAGTCCCTGAACACTGCAAGGCTGCGGCGTGCTGCGCAGTGCTTGCCTTCAATCAAATGGTAGGTGAAACCCGGCAAGGTCGGGCCTTCCACCCGACGCATCCGCCCGGAGCGAAGCTCATCGTCAATCAACACATTGCTGCACAGCAGCGGCCCCAACCCGCGCTCTACCGCGTGCAGCGCCAGGGTTTCCTCGCTGTACCAGGAGATGCGCATATCCCGCGAGCCAGCGTGTTCGACCCGGGGCAGCCAGTCTGACCACGAGGGCGCTTCGAGCGCCTGGTTTTTCCATTTGAACGCCAGCAGCGAGCGATGATGGAAGTCGTTGATCGTCGGGTTGCGCTCGGCCGGACAGATACTGTCATCCGCTACCGCGATGTACCGGTCCTCGAACAACACCGGCCCACCTGCATCGGCATCCACCGGACCATAGCGGATCGCCAGGTCGACGGTCTCGGCACGCAGGTCCACGACTTTCTCCGAGGCGTGGATTGACACCACGATGTCTGGATGGATTGCGTTGAACCTGGCCAGGCGCGGCATCAGCCAGCGTTCGGCGAACGCGCGCGTGGTGGACACCTGGATCGCATCTGTCTCCCTGGATGCACCCAGGGCAAACGCCTGGGCAATCTGGTCAAAACCGTCTCGCAACAGCGGATAGATCACTTTGCCAGTGGAGGTGAGGGTTACCGTCCGGCCCCTTTCCAGGAGCTTTTGCCCCAACCCGTCTTCCAGCTGCCGGACCTGATGGCTGACCGCGGCGACTGTCACCGAGAGCTCGTTCGCCGCGGCGGAAAAACTCTGGTGACGGGCGACCGCCTCAAAGGCTCGAACGGAATTCAATGGGGGTATCTTGCGCATGGTTTTCTCCGGACTCTGCGGTGCTGCTGGCGGCACACAAACTCCGCCTGCAGGTGTTATTCGGCATCAGCTGACGCTGTAGTGAACATCCTGGGGGCGCATGCCGTTGACGGCCGTGATGTCCTGGGGACAGGCGCAGAGCACCACGATGGCGTCCATTTCCGCTTTGAGGCGCACGTACTGCCCGGCTTCACTGACCGGCGCCGCGAACTCGATGCGCCCGTCCCGATGAACCGGAACGTTCATGAAAAGATTCAGGGGGCTCGGTGTGTCGAAGGGAACCAGGCCGAGTGCAGCCAGGGCCAGGAACAGGTTTTCCTGGCAGCTGTCATGATGCCCGACCGCCCCCAATTGCACGTAGCGCGTCGGGTCGCAAGCGGCGACCAGCGTGTCGTGTACGCCGGGCGTGGTGTCTTCGGTGAGCGTGAGGATTTTCCGGCGCTTGTTGGTGACGAGGCTGTCGCCCCGGGATGGGTTGAGCTTCAACCAGAAAGGCCGGCTGTGTTCCATCGACATGGCTTCGCGCAGGTCATCCGGATTGAAGGCCCAGGTGTCCACGACCTGCTGCCCATGGGTGTTGATGAGCGTAAGGGTTTGTCCGTGCTGCAACCGGATCGCCACACCGCGCCGGGCGGGCAGGCAGATTCGTTCACCGGTTTGGATCGACGTCATTGTATTCATGGCTGTGTTCACCTCTTGTCAGGGCCGAGTACCTGCAACCAAGGAAAACACAGGGGAAAAGCGCAAACCAATAATATAAAGTGGCCTCGGTATAAGTTTAATCTATAGGGTGGTCCATGCGTATCCGCCAGCTCGAGTGCTTCAGAACCCTGATGATTCACGGCACCATGACCCGTGCGGCCGAGCTCCTGGGCATTTCTCAGCCTGCCATCAGCAGCACCATTGCCAACCTGGAACATGAGACGGGACTGAAGCTGTTCGTGCGCAAAGGCGGTCGCCTGCAGCCCACCCCCGAAGCGCGGCTGTTTTTCGTCGAGGCGCAACGAGCGCTGGAGGCGGTGGAAAAAACCACCCGAATCGCCAAGGAGATTCGAACCGGCAAGCGCGGCCATCTGGCGATCGCTGCCTACGCCAGCATCTCTATCAGCCTGCTGCCGCGCTTGATGGCCGAATTTGCGCAAGAGCGTCCGGGGCTCGAGCTGAAGATCATCACCCGCAACTCGCAGTCTGTGCGTGAGCTGATGACGACCCAGCAATTCGACTTGGCCATTGCCGAGCTGCCCCTGGACTACCCGACATCGAACATGCAGGTGATTTCGTATGAATGCCAGTGCATGGTGCCGCTCGGGCATCCCCTCGCCGAACTGGAGGTGATTACCCCGGCGGATCTGGATGGGGTGCCGTTCGTTTCGCTGTTCAAGGGCGACCCGATCTACCAGCAGCTGGCACTGGCTTTTTCGGCGTACGGTTCATCCTGGAACGTGGTGGCCGAGACCGAATTCTTCTCGACGGCCTGCGAACTGGTCCGCTGTGGAATGGGGGTCGGGATCGTCGATCCGGTGGTCAGCCGGCCCTTCACCCGCGATCTGCTCCTGAAGCCGTTCTCGCCGGCCATCCACTACCAGATCGCGCTATTGCTGCCCACCCAGGAAGAGCCCTCGCAGCTGGCACGGGAATTTGCCCGGTACCTCAAGCAACACCTGTGAAACGCCTGTTCAATCCGTCGCCGGGGTATTGAACACCAGCAGCTTGCCAATCGCCCGCTGTACCACCTTGTCGTTCTGATTGAGGGTTTCCATGAGCATCGTCACCACGCCCCGATCCGGTTTGGAAGCGGACGGGTCGATGGCCTGTACGGTGCATTTGAGGCGCAATACATCATCCGCGTAGGTCGGCGTCGGCCAGCTCAGTTCGATGCTCAGGCCAATGATCCCGTCCGCCAATGGCACGCTGGCCACCAGCATTTTCATGGTCAGGGCCGCGGTGTTCCAGCCACTGGCCGCCAGACCGCCGAACAGGCTCAGGCTGGCCGCTTCAGCGTCGAGATGGAAGGGTTGCGGGTCGAAGGCCTGGGCAAACGCCAGCATGGCCTGCAGGTCGACGCGAACGGTGTCGCTCTCGAATTTCTGACCCAGGTGCAGGTCATCGAGGTAGAGCTTTTCCCAGGCATGCACGGTCATGATTGATTCCTCCGTGTTGCATTACGAGTAGCCGATGTCGCTGAGGTCGATCGCCACCAGCAAGGCCCCGGTGTCGGCCTGGCCATCGGGCCCGCGTCGATAGGCGCGCCGCTTGCCGGGCATGCGCAGCCCTTCCGCCTCGACATAGTCACCCACATACTGGGCGGCAGGCAGGCCGCCGCTGATGTCCACCCTGTAATCGTGTCGACGCAGCAGAAAGTCCTCGCCAAAGTAGAAGTCCTGCACCGCGCAGTGGGTCGCGATGTGCTCGGCGAAGGTCACCCGCAACCGTCGCCAGTGCTGGGTACCCTCCTGCCAGGGTTCGACTTCTTCGGTGGTGACGCCCGGCCAGGTGAACTGGAAGGGCATGGTCAGGTACGACCACAGCGCGTAACCGTTGAAGTACGCACGGTGCAGCGGATCCCAAGGGCTGTTTTCGCCATGGTCGCGGAAGGATCCCCTGGGTGCCGAGCGTTCGGCGATCACCTTGCCGTCGGTTTTTTCGATGGCGATTCGATCCGGGGTGAAAGCCGTCAATTGATCTGGCCCGCCAAAGGGGGTGACCGAGGCGCGCTGTTCATGCAGCCAGACGGTCATCTGGCGTGGCGCGCTGTCCTGGGTCAGCCCTTTCATGGCCCAGAGCGAGCCGCCGGTCACGATCGTGGCGCGCACCGTGCTGAAGCTGTTCCAGCGTTCCAGCCCGCCATGGGCGATCAATACCTGCTCCAGCAGCTCATTATTCTGCGCACTCACAGTGACTGCCCTCCTCCTTTCTGCGGCCGGTCCTGCACCCATTGCCAGAATAATTGATAGCCGACCGCGAGCACCACCGGGCCGATGAACAGCCCAAGGATGCCGCTGGTGACCATGCCGCCCAGCGCGCCGATCAATATCACCGGCATTGGTACATCGACACCGCGGCCCAATAGCAATGGCTTGAGCACGTTATCCACCAGGCCGGCGACGAAGACATAGATGGCAAAGACGATCGTCACCGTGCTAGCCCCTTCGGTGGCGAACACAAAAGCAATAACCGGCAGCGTAATCAGGGTCGCCGGCAGTTGCATGATGCCCAGCAACAGCACGGCCAGCGCCAGCAGACCGGCACCCGGTACACCCTTGAAGACGAATCCGAGGCCCACCAGCAGCATCTGGATGAAGGCGATGCCGACCACCCCCAATGCCACCGCACGGATCGTGGCGGTGCACAGCCCGGCAATTTCGCGGCCCCTTTCCGGGCCGCTGAGGCGCGATGCAATCTGCACCGCGCCGCGGTGACCGCTTTCGCCATAGGCCATGAAGATCCCGGCGATGATCAAGGCGACAATGAACATCAGGAAACCCATGCCGACCCCGGCAAGCTTGCCCAAAACACTCAGGCTTGCCTGTTTTATCTGTGGCAGGTACTTCGCGGTCAGGTCGGGAAGGTCGGTTGAAGCCTGTAGCCAGAATGCCGATAGTCGTTCGCCGATCAACGGCCAACCGGCGACTGACTCGGCGGGCGGCGGAATATGGAATTCACCGCCCTTGACGATTTCCACCGTATGCTCGACCGAGTCGGCAATCGAGATGGCCAACAGGTAGATCGGCACCACCAGGATAGCGATCGCGACCAGAACGATCAGCGTGGCAATCACCCCGTCCTTGTGCCCCAGCGGTCCCCTGAGTCGCGTTTGCAACGGGTAAAGGGTGATGGCGAGGATCAGCGACCACAGCATCAGGTCGCGGAACGGGCTGAATATCTCGAAGCAGAACAACACCAGAACCAGAATCAGCCCGGCACGAATCAAAACATCCAACAGCGTGCGGGTAAGCGCTTTCTCGGAGAGGGACGTGGGCTCCATGGATGCCTCTTTGCAGATCACTGCAAGGTAGGGGGTCGGTCAGCCCAGCATAGACCCTCAATGGAGAACGCGAGGTCTCAACGCAATTTCAATGGATCGACCAGTTGCGCGGCGATCGCCATGCCCACCAGGTCCGGCAAGGTATTGGCCTGCATGCGCTTCATCACCCGCGAGCGATAAAGGTCGACGGTTTTCGCGCTAACACCCAGTTGCTCGGCGATTTCACGAGTGGTGTAGCCCTGCACCAGCGGCAGCAAGACGTCGCGCTCCCGCGGGGTCAAGGTGAGCAGGCGTGCCTGCAAGGCGTCGTGGCCGTGATTGCCCGAGCGGTTGGCCGCGCAGTTGCTCAGGGCCTGTTGCACGCTGTCCAGCAGCAACTGCTCGTTGTAGGGTTTCTCGATGAAGTCATGGGCTCCGGCCTTGAACGCACGCACCACGATCGGCACGTCGGCATGACCGCTGACGAAGATGATCGGCAGGCTCAGCTCCCGTGCGCGCATTTCTTCCTGGACATTCAAGCCGCCCATGCCGGGCATGCGCACATCGAGCAGCACGCAGGCATCGAGACTGGCATCACAGGCATTGAGGAACTCGACGCCACTGGTAAACGGCAAGGCCTTTAGCCCCACCGACTCCAGGAGCCAGACTGTTGAATCGAGCATGCCCTGATCGTCGTCGACCACATACACCACGTGCTCCGTCGCACCTGCCATCACATTATTCCTGTTGTTGTTTTGTTGGACCGGCAAGCGGCAAGCGGCAACACATCAGCAGCCCGACCGGCTGGCGTCGGGCCTGCAGTTCGCCACCGAAACCTTCGATGATGCTGCGGCTCATGGACAACCCAAGGCCCAGGCCATCGGGCTTGCTGGTGTAGAACGGGGTGAATATCTGCTCAAGTTCCGGCTCACTGACGCCCGGGCCCTGGTCCTGCACGCTGATTTCCACTGTCGCACCACTGCCCTGCCCGGCCGCCATCACAATCAGCGAAGGCTGCCCCGGATGCTGTTCGCGGTTGGCGTCGATGGCGTTGCGCAGCAGATTGAGCAGGACCTGCTCCAGCAGCACCCGGTCGGCATAAATCGGCGGCAGATTATCCGGCAGTCGATCCTCGATTGTCACTTGGCAATTGCTCGCTTCCCAGGCACACAAACGCACGGCCTCGCGGGCAACGTCGGTGAAATTCAGGGCCTGCATGCGTCGCTGGCCCTTGCGCAAAAAAGCCCGCAAACGGCGGATAACTTCCGAGGCATGGGTCGCGTGGTGGGTGATGCGTTCCAGTCCCTGCGCGACTCTGGCGGCGGCCTGGGGATTGGAGTCCAGGGTCTGCAGATAGCGCTGGCTGGCGTTGGCGTAATTGACCACGGCCGCCAGCGGCTGATTGATTTCGTGGGCGATGCCCGAGGCCAGTTCGCCCAGGGTCACCAGCCGCGCGGTGTGCGCCAGTTCGTCCTGATGACGGCGCTGTTGCACTTCGCGCAGTTCGCGCTCGGTCATGTCCCGCGCGACCAATGAGTAATAACGCTCGCCGCCGGCGGACCGGTGCGCCAGGAGCACCAGCGACACCGGCACCGACGTGCCGCCGCCCGGTGGTTGCAGGCGGGCATCGGTGCTCCACACGCCATTGCGCTCGGCACCGCTCCAGCCGTCGCGTTGCAGGCGGGCCAGGTCGCTGCTGGCGAACAGCTGCGCCAGGGTCGGCATCGGCTGTTGTTCGTCGATCCCGAGGATGCGCCGCGCCGCCGGGTTGAGGTAGGTGACCTGGCCCTCGGGGTCAATGAACAGCACCGGATCGGTGTTGACCTCGACCACTTCGGCCAGGCGGCGCTTGTTCTCCTCGGCTTGCACCCGGGCGGTGATGTCCCGGGAGACGCTGACCACTTCGACCACCGTACCGGTATAGGTTTCACGAATCGCCCGGCTGGCGGTTTCGAACCACAGGTAATGCCCGTCCCGGTGGCGAATGCGATAGGTCATGGTGTGATAACCGTCCTGCTCCAGGGCATCGCGCGCGCGCTGCACCAGGCTGGCCAGGTCCTGGCCATGGAACAGGCCCTGGGCCATTTGCCCGCGCAGTTCTTCCGGCCAGTAGCCGAGCAAGGTCCAGGACGCCGGCGACGCATCGAGAAAGCGTCCGTCCGGCGTGTGTCGGGAAATCAGGTCGGTGGTGTTCTCGATGATCAGCCGGTATAGCCTGCGTGCCTTGGTCGCTTCGCGCTCGGCCAGCACCTGTGCGGTGGCGTCGCGGCAACGGGCAAGTACGCGGTTGTCCTGGGGATCGGGGATAAAGGTCCAGATCAGGATCTGCGCTTCGAACTGGGCCTCGACCCCTTCGATGGCACGCTGCTGATCGAGACAGGCGCGTACCAGAACCCGATGGTTGACCGGCAGAAAGCCCAGCACCTCGGTCAGCGGCTTTTCCGCGAGCAGGGCCAGCAGCGCCGCATTGAACTCCAGCGGCCGGCCCTGGGCATCGAGCAACAGACTGGGTTGCGGATCGTGGCCCAACAGCGGCGAGCCTCGCAACATGCCGTTGACGCTGCTGAGCAAGGTCGTCAACAAATCCTGCACCCAACCCAGCCAATCGAGGCTCACGCCCTCGCACACTTCCACCAGCAACAACCCCGGCTGGCTCGGTTGCAAGGGCAGGTCAAACACTTGACCGTGGCTGATGGCGGCCCGGCGCAGGCGTCCGGCCAGCCAGCAATCGAGTTGCCGCACCTGGGCCAGGTCCAGCCGCCCCGCCTCGACCAGGCGCTCGAACAGCAACTGATCGCTGGCCTGCGAAGGGTCACCCAGGCCCGGTGGAAAATGCTGGGCAGCGCCTTCGTGGCTGTAGATCCGGGATTTGGCCTGCCAGCTCAGGTAAACCGCCCGGCGCACTTCGGGGCAATCCTGCAGCGCGCGGCACAAGGCGTCGGCCCTGGCGGCCAGGGACACACCCTCGCGCTGCAGACGCAACCAGCTGTGCAATCGAACGGGGGTCAGGGTCATCACGGGTCCGCTTCGTTGGGGAGACCAAGGATATACCGGGCTCGGCGCCAGGGTCGCGTTCATTTAGAGCCCGGGGAATTAGATATGGTATAAATACTATACACCTTAGGTTGTACTTCCATATTGGTGACTGAATGTTATATAAAGCACACCGAACATATAAAGGTGACCTCAGCGACTACGCTGCAAGGCGACCATAGAGCTAACAATCAGCCACCGAGTACCCGCACATGTCGATCTACGAACAAGGGCTAGGCCCTGCGGCTGTCAACCACATCGCCCTGTCTCCGCTCAGCTTCATCGAGCGCACCGCCAGCGTTTACCCGAACTACCCCGCCGTCATCCACGGCTCGATTCGTCGCACCTGGGCGCAGACCTATACCCGCTGCCGACGCCTGGCCTCGGCGCTGGCCGGACGCGGCATCGGCAAGAACGATACGGTGGCCGTGATGCTGCCGAACATTCCCGAAATGCTTGAAGTGCACTTCGGCGTGCCGATGATCGGGGCCGTGCTCAACCCGCTCAATGTGCGCCTGGATGCCGAAGCCATCGCCTTCATGCTGCAGCATGGCGAGGCCAAGGTGCTGATCACCGACCGTGAGTTCCATGGCGTGATTCACGCGGCGATCGGCATGCTCGACCATCCGCCGCTGGTCATCGACGTCAATGATCCCGAGTACGGCGAGGGCGAAGCCGTCAGCGACCTGGACTATGAAGCGCTGTTGGCCGAAGGCGACCCGGCCTTCGCCTGGCAATGGCCGGTGAATGAATGGCAAGCCATCTCGCTGAACTACACCTCGGGCACCACCGGCAACCCTAAAGGCGTGGTCTATCACCATCGCGGTGCTTACCTGAACGCCCTGGGCAACCAGATGACCTGGGCCATGGGCAACCATCCGGTGTACCTCTGGACCCTGCCGATGTTCCATTGCAATGGCTGGTGCTACCCGTGGACCATCACCGCGCTGGCCGGTGTGCATGTGTTCCTGCGCCGGGTCGATCCACAGAAAATCCTCACGCTGATCCGCGAGCACCAGGTCACTCACCTGTGCGCTGCGCCGATCGTGCTCAATGCCCTGGTCAATATGCCGGAATCGGCGAAGGCCGCCATCGATCACCCGGTCAACGCCATGGTCGCCGGTGCCGCGCCGCCGGCCAAGGTGATCGGCGCCGTGGAAGAAATGGGCATCAAGGTCACCCACGTCTATGGCCTGACCGAAACCTATGGCCCGGTGACACTGTGCGCCTGGCACGCCGAATGGAACGAGCTGCCGCTGGAAGAGCGGGCGCAGATCAAATCCCGCCAAGGGGTGCGCTACCCGACGCTCGAAGCCGTCATGGTCGCGGACTCGAAGACCCTGGAACCGACCCCGCGGGACGGTCAGACCATCGGTGAGATTTTCATGCGCGGCAACACCGTGATGAAGGGCTACCTGAAGAATCCGACCGCCACCGCCGAAGCGTTCGAAGGCGGCTGGTTCCACACCGGCGACCTGGCGGTCTGTCATCCCGACGGTTATGTCGAGATCAAGGACCGGCTCAAGGACATCATCATTTCCGGTGGCGAGAATATTTCCACCATCGAACTCGAAGGCGTGCTCTATCGCCATCCGGGGGTGATGGAAGCGGCAGTCGTTGCCCGTCCCGATGAGAAATGGGGTGAAACCCCCTGTGCCTTCATCACCTTGAAGGCCGATCACCAGGATGTGCGCGAGGCCGACATCATCAGTTTCTGCCGCGAACACCTGGCCGGTTTCAAAGTCCCGCGCACGGTGATCTTCACCCTGCTGCCGAAGACCTCGACCGGCAAGATCCAGAAGTACGTCCTGCGCGACAGGGCTAAAGCGCTCTAAACGAATCGACGTTGTACCCACCCGGCGGCAGGTGCCTTTACCTGCCGCTGCGGGCTCGTGCAGGCCGAATTCGGCCCTGCCCTGCCCGCGCCCCTCAAAGACCTAAAGCAATAACAACAAAGGTGGAGCCACCCATGATCGACATTCATTCAACCGATACCCAACGCTGTGAACGCATTCGGTCCAACCCGAAGTTCATTCAATTAGTGAGCAGCCGTTCGCGCCTGGCCTGGTCGCTCAGTGCCGCGGTGCTCGTGACTTACTACGCCTTCATGCTGGTGGTCGCGTTTGCTCCGCAGTGGCTGCATGCACCACTGGCCGAGCATCGGATGTTGACCCTGGGCATGCCAGTGGGCGCGGCGATCATCATTTTTTCCTGGTTGCTGACGGGCTGGTACGTCTACAGCGCCAATACCCGGTTCGACGCCCTGGGCGCCGCCATTCTCGAGGAGAGCAAGTAATGACTGCGCTGCGTAAACTGATCTTCGCCGCGGCCTGCCTGTTGCCGGCCTCCGTGGTGCTCGCTGCGCCCGCACTGGGCACGGTGGAAAAACAACCGCTGAACCTGCATGCGATCGGCATATTCTTCGTGTTCGTGCTCGGCACCCTGGCCATTACCTGGTGGGCGGCGCGCCAGACCAAATCCACGTCCGACTTCTACACCGCCGGCGGCGGCATCACCGGGTTCCAGAACGGCCTGGCGATTGCCGGTGACTACATGTCCGCGGCCACCCTGCTGGGGCTGTCCAGCCTGGTATTTGCCAAGGGCTACGATGGCTTCATCTATACCATCGGCTTCTTCGTCGGCTGGCCGATCATCACCTTCCTGATGGCCGAGCGTCTGCGCAACCTGGGGCGCTACACCTTCGCCGACATCGTGTCCTATCGACTGGACCAGAACAAGGTGCGGATCTTCGCCGCCTTCGGCTCGTTGACGGTGGTGTGCTGCTACCTGATCGTGCAGATGGTCGGTGCCGGTCAGTTGATCAAGTTGCTGTTCGGTCTCGACTACCCGGTAGCGGTGGTGATCGTCGGCGCGCTGATGCTGGTGTATGTGATCTTCGGCGGCATGATCGCCACCACCTGGGTGCAGATCATCAAGGCCGTGCTGCTGCTTGCCGGCGGCACGACCCTGGCGGTCATGGCCATGTCGCAATTCGGCTTCAGCTACGAAGCCCTGGCCACCAAGGCCGTCGAGGCTCACGCCAGTGGCTGGAACATCATGGGCCCCGGCTCGATGCTGGCCGACCCGATCAACACCGCATCGATGTCCCTGGGCCTGGTGTTCGGCATTGCCGGCCTGCCGCACATTCTGATGCGTTTCTTCACCGTGCCTAACGCCAAGGAAGCGCGCAAATCGGTGTTCTACGCCACCGGTTTCATCGGTTTCTTCTTCCTGGTGGTTTGTACCCTCGGCTTTGCCGCGATGGTGATCATTGGCACCGACCCGCAGTACTACGTCAATGGTGAAGTCGGCGGTGCCCTGATCGGCGGCGGCAACATGGTCGCCATGCACCTGGCCAAAGCGGTGGGCGGCAACCTGTTCTTCGGTTTCCTCGCGGCCGTGGCTTTCGCCACCATCCTCGCGGTGGTCTCCGGGCTGGCGCTGGCCGGCGCTTCGGCGATTTCCCACGACCTCTACGCCACCGTGTTCAAGAAAGGCAAGGCCACTGAGAAACAGGAAATGCGCGTGACCCGCATGGCCACCGTGGGCCTGGGCATCATCGCGATTCTGTTGGGCATTCTGTTCGAGAAGATGAACGTCGCGTTCCTGGTGGGCCTGACCTTCGGTATCGCCGCGTCGACCAACTTCCCGGTACTGATCATGGCCATGTACTGGAAAGGCCTGACCACCAAGGGCGCGATCATCGGCGGTTTCGCCGGTCTGATCTGCGCGCTGGTCCTGGTGATCCTGTCGCCAGCCGTCTGGGTCACCGTGCTCGGCAATGCCCACGCGATCTTCCCTTACGACCACCCGGCATTGTTCTCCATGCCGCTGGCGTTCCTGGTGATCGTGGTCGTCTCCCGGCTTGACCGCAGCGTGCGCGCCGACAAGGAGCGCGATGCTTACGCCGACCAGTTCGTCCGCGCCCAGACCGGCCTCGGTGCCGCCAGCGCTTCCAGCCACTGACAGACAAGGCACGGCCCGCAACAGCGGTGCCGTGCCCAACCGTCCCATTGAGGTTCACGTTATGCCCGAATTCAACGCCCCGCTGCGCGACATGCGCTTTGTGCTGCATGAAGTGTTCGACGCCCCGGCCCTGTGGGCGCGCCTGCCAGCCCTGGCGGACTGTGTCGACGCCGCCACCGCTGACGCGATTCTCGAGGAGGCCGCCAAAGTCACCTCGCACCTGATTGCCCCCTTGAATCGCAGCGGCGACGAGGAAGGTGCGCAGTGGCAAGACGGCCAGGTGAGCACGCCGATCGGTTTCAAACAGGCGTACGCCACCTACATCGAAGGCGGCTGGGTGGGCCTGTCCGGCAACGCCGATTTCGGCGGCATGGGCATGCCGAAGATGCTCGCCGTGCAGTTCGAGGAAATGCTCTACGGCGCCAACTCAAGCTTTGCCCTCTATTCGGCCTTGAGTTCCGGGGCCTGCCTGGCACTGGATGCGCATGCCGGCGAGACCCTCAAAAGCCTGTATCTGCCACCGATGTATGAAGGCCGCTGGGCCGGGTCCATGTGCCTGACCGAAGCCCACGCCGGCACCGACCTGGGGCTGATTCGCACTCGGGCCGAACCTCAGGCCGATGGCAGTTACTGCATCACCGGCAGCAAGATCTTCATCACCGGCGGCGATCAGGACCTGACCGAAAACATCGTGCATCTTGTACTGGCCAAACTGCCGGATGCGCCAGCCGGGCCCAAAGGCATCTCGTTGTTCGTGGTGCCCAAAGTGCTGGTCAATGCCGACGGCTCCCTGGGCAATCCCAACGCCGTGAGTTGCGGCTCGATCGAACACAAGATGGGCATCAAGGCCTCGGCCACCTGCGTGATGAACTTTGACGGCGCCAGCGGTTGGCTGGTCGGCGAAGCCAACAAAGGCCTGGCGGCGATGTTCACCATGATGAACTACGAACGCCTGTCCATCGGCATCCAGGGCATTGGCTGCGCCGAAGCGTCGTACCAGAGCGCTGTGGCCTACGCCCGTGAACGGGTGCAGAGCCGCGCACCGACCGGTGCCATCGCCCCGGACAAAGCGGCCGACCCGATCATCGTCCACCCCGATGTACGGCGCATGCTGCTGACCATGAAAGCCATGACCGAAGGTGGCCGCGCGTTTGCAAGCTATGTCGGGCAGCAACTGGACCTGGCGAAATTTTCCGATGACGCCCGGGAACGCGACACCGCGCAAACCCTGGTCGCGCTGCTGACGCCCGTGGCCAAGGCGTTCTTCACCGACACCGGCCTGGAAAGCTGCATCAACGGCCAACAGGTATTCGGCGGTCATGGCTACATCCGCGAATGGGGCCAGGAGCAACTGGTCCGCGACGTGCGCATCGCGCAGATCTACGAGGGGACCAACGGCATTCAGGCGCTGGACCTGCTCGGTCGCAAAGTGCTGGCTGACAACGGTTTCGCCCTGCGCCAGTTCACCGGCCAGATCCGCTATTTCGCCCATCAGCCCGACGCGCCCTACAGCGCTCAACTGTTCGATGCCGTGCAGCGTCTGGAAGACCTGAGCGACTGGCTGCAGGACCAGGCCGCGACCAACCGCAACGAAATCGGCGCCGCCTCGGTGGAGTATCTGCACCTGTTCGGCTACGTCGCCTATGCCTGGCTCTGGGCTCGAATGGCCCAGGTCGCACAACAAAAACGCGGCGAAGACGAAGGGTTCTACGGCGCGAAGATCGCCACCGCCGACTTCTACATCCATCGCCTGCTGCCGCGCATCCTCAGCCTGGAGCAATCCATTCGCGCCGGCAGTGCCTCGCTGTATGGCCTGGCTGCCGAACAGTTTTAACGATTGAACCCACGCGGCGCCACGCTCCTCTCTTTTCGGCGCCTGCGTTTTTTATCGATAAGCCCTCGCCCGTCCGGCGAGGGCTGCGGGACCTGTCTTTGCAAAATAAAAACAAAGGGGCTTCACCATGGACCTTAACACCCGCACACTCGCTACCCGACTGCTGCTGGCCGGCGGCGTCCTCAGCCTCTCGGCCCCCGCCGCCGCTGACTTTATCAAGGACAGCAAGGCCAGCCTCGAACTGCGCAACTTCTACTTCAATCGTGATTATCGCCAGGACAACGCCCCCCAATCCAGACAGGAGGAATGGGCCCAGGGTTTCCTGCTGCGCTATGAATCGGGCTTCACCCAAGGCTTGATCGGCGTCGGCTTCGATGCCATCGGCCTGGTCGGCGTTAAACTCGACTCCAGCCCTGATCGCGCGGGCTCCGGCCTGCTCAAGCGCCATGGCGATACCCGTCAGGGTGCCCAGGACGAATACGGCGAAATGGGTCTCACCGCCAAACTGCGCGCCTCCAAGAGCACACTGAAGCTCGGCACCCTGCTGCCCAAGCTGCCAACGGTGCTGGCCAACGATTCGCGGCTGTTGCCACAAACCTTCGAAGGCGGTCAGTTGACCTCGCTGGAAATCGAAGGCCTGACCGTGGATGCCGGGCGCCTGACCCAGGTCAACCAGCGTGACTCCTCGGACTATGAGGACATGGGCATCACCCGCACCGGCGCCAAGGGCATCATCACCCATCACCCGTCACGCGACCAGCGACAGCTTCGACTTCGCCAGCCTGAACTACAAATGGACCGGCAACCTGGCCACCGGCTACAGCTACGGTCACCTCGACAACCTCTATAGCCAGCACATGGTGAACCTCACCCACGTGCTGCCGGTGACCACTGGCCAATCGCTGAAGACGGACCTGCGCTTCGCCCGCTCCACGGATGATGGCGGCAGCAATGTCGACAACAACGCGATTGGCGCCATGTTCACCTACAGCCTCGGCGGGCATGCCTTCGGCCTCGGCTATCAAGGCATGAGCGGCGACACCGGCTTCGCCTACATCAACGGTGCCGACGCGTTCCTGGTGAACTTCGTGCAGATCGGCGATTTTGCCAGCAAGGATGAACAATCCTGGCAGGCCCGTTACGACTACAACTTCGCCGCCCTTGGCGTTCCGGGCCTGACCTTCATGACCCGCTACATCAGCGGTTCCGATATCGACCTGGGCAACAATCGCCCGGAAGGCAAGGAATGGGAGCGCGATACCGATATCGGCTATGTCGTGCAGAGCGGGCCGCTGAAGAATGTCGGGGTGAAGTGGCGCAATGCGACGGTGCGCTCGAGCAATTTTGGCAGCGATCTGGATGAGAATCGGTTGATTGTCAGCTATACGTTGCCGATCTGGTAAGGCGGTTCAGGCTGCACAAATGGGGACTCGCTTGATGGCGCAGTCCCTTTTTTGCGGGTGGATTTGCGGCGTTATGGCGGGCCTCTTCGCGAGCAGGCTCGCTCCCACATTAAACCGTGTCTATCTGAACAACCCGGTCAATTGTGGGAGCGAGCCTGCTCGCGAAGGCGGCCTCAAAAACGACATGCATGTCGGCCCTGGGTTCCCTCCCCCGACACCAATCCGCGGCAGTGCCCATAGTAGAGTAAGATGCCTGCAAACCAGGCCGCCGCGAGACGCCCGAATGACCGATACAACCCCCCGCCTGATCAAGAAGTACCCCAATCGGCGACTGTACGACACCCATACCAGCAGTCACCTGACCCTGGCGGACATACGCCAGCTGGTCGTCGACAAGGTTTCTTTCCAGGTGGTCGATGCCAAGACCGGCGAGGATCTGACTCGTAGTATCCTGCTGCAAGTGATTCTTGAAGCTGAAGGCGGCGGTGAGCCGATCTTCACCAGCGAGATGCTGATGGGAATCATCCAGTTCTATGGTCCTTATCAGGGCGTACTTGGCAGCTACCTGGACAAGAGCATTCATACCGTGATCGACATCCAGTCCCAGACCGGCGCGCAATCGTCCGAGGCCTGGAGCGCCTTCATGCACCAGCAGGCGCCAGTGATGCAGGACCTGATGCGCCAGTATGTCGATCAGTCGAAGGCACTTTATCTCAACACCCAGAACATGTTCGGCATGTTTGGCGCCAAGCCCAAGCCCGATGGTGGGCCGAAAAAAGACGATGAATGAAGCACTCCCGCGTCATTGACAGTAGCGCGACGTCGACCAGTCTCTCAGACCTACCTGCCGGCGGTATTCGGATCGCGCCAATATGCCTTGCTGCCCAAACCGGAACTGCTGCCCGGCGTGCTGCTCGAGTGGATCAAGCGCCTGCTGTTGGCCTGACCCTGCCGATCTGTTGTTTCAAGACGAAAAAAATGGCGATGGGGAATAAACCCATCGCCATCGGTACAGCCGGCCTGATAAGACTTACTTGTTACCGCTGGTAGTCTTGGCGTTTGCTTCTTGAGCAGTTTTGGTAGCTGCGGCAGTTGCTTCATCGAAACTGCTCTGAGCCACGTCGGAAGCCTGTTTTGCGGCTTTCTGTGCGCTTTCAAACACGGTACCGGCATTCGCCAGGCCCGACTTGAACGCAGCCACTACAGGCTCGGAGCCGGCAGGTGCGTTCTTGCTGATCGCTTCAACGAACTCTTGCACTTGCTGAGTGCCGGCTTCGACCTGGCTTGAGGCCAGCTTGGCGATGTCCGACTGAGTGTCCGCGATCAGCGCCTGAACCTGGCGATTGAACTCGGCCAGGCGTTCGGTCTGCTTGTTCGGCTGGGTGAAAGAAGCCTGCAGCTCGGCGAAATCCTGTGGACCGCGTACCGCCAGCAGCTTGCGAACACCTTCGAACTGCTCCTCGGTGGACTCGCGCAGGGCCTTGAACTGCAACTGGCTGAGCTGTTCAACGCTGGCGAAGACCTTGCCGCTGATTTGCTGGATCAGGTCGAGATTGGCTTTCTGAGTGGCTTGCAGTTTTTCCGAGTTGAAAAAAGACATGCTTGAATCTCCTGGTACTGGAAGGCCCAAATGGGCCAGAGGACGCGATAGCGATCCTGCCAGTCATCGCGTTAGCCTTGATATTGCAGTGCACAAAAACTTTTGGCAACCACTATTTTGTGCAGTGCAAAATAAACCTTGTCAGCCTTGCCGTTAATAGCGCTAAACTCCTGACCATCAAACAGCCGGCCCATTCTTGTTGAATGAAGTGTGGATTCGCTGCTCCCCCTATAAGGCGTCAGGAGAATACGATGGGTCAGGAAGAAAATATTGCGATGCAAGATGAAGGGCTGTCATCAGCCTCCGGGCTGTTCGAACACCTCAATCACCTGCAACGCCTCAATACCCGCAACGTGCTCGACGCCGTGCAGAAACGCCAGGCGAAAACCTTTGCACCGACAAGTCTCGAGCAACTGAGACAACCTACCGCGACTGAATGGCAGGAATATTTCACTGATCTGGGCCAACGCAGCGTGCTGTTCTGGGACACCCTGCGTCAGCGCGGCGACAACACCCTGGCCCATGAACGGGCCGGGTATCCACTGCTGCTGAAGTTCGATCATGAAACCCTGGTCGCCGGCGCAGATCTGCCCCGCCCGGTCAATTATTCGCTGTTGCAGGTGTTCGGCGGTTCCGCAAAAGCGGTCGACAGCAGTAAACCGCCGGTGATCATCATCGACCCACGGGGCGGTCATGGCTCGGGCATCGGCGGTTTCAAACAGGATTCGGTCATCGGCGAAAGCCTGCGGGCCGGCCATCCCACCTACTTCATCTCATTCAGCCATTCGCCAAGACCCGGACAAACCCTCGCCGACATTACCGAGGCCCAGGCGCGGTTCATCGAAGTCGTCAGCGCCCGGCATCCCGCCAGCAGCAAACCGGTGGTGATTGGCAACTGCCAGGCAGGTTGGGCCTTGATGGGATTGGCGGCATCGCGGCCGGAGTTGCCGGGGCTGATCATCGTCAATGGCGCGCCGTTGTCCTACTGGGCCGGCGTTAATGGGCGCAATCCGATGCGCTACACCGGCGGTTTGCTGGGGGGTGGCTGGATGGCGCGCCTGGGCAGTGATCTGGGCAACGACCGTTTCGACGGTGCCTGGCTGGTGAGCAATTTCGAGAGTCTCGATCCGGCCAACGCCTGGTGGGGCAAGTACTACCACCTGTTCAGCGAAGTCGACAGCGAAGCCGGGCGCTTTCTGGATTTCGAGCGCTGGTGGGGCAGCCCGACGCTGCTCAACGGCGAAGAAATCGAGATGATTGTCGACGACCTGTTCATCGGTAATCGGTTATCCGGCGGCCTGGGGCGCAAGAGCAGCGGGCTGGACCTCAAACGCATCGAAGTGCCGGTGGTGGTGTTCTGCTCCTATGGCGACAACATCACTTCGCCGCAACAGGCGCTGGACTGGATCACCGACGTTTACCCCAGCGACCTCGCCCTGCACAGTGCCGGGCGCACCATCGTTTACCTGCGCCATGCCAGCATCGGGCACCTGGGCATCTTCGTGTCCGGTGAAGTGGCGCGGCGTGAGCACCGGGAACTGCTCGGCGCGGTCGACACCATCAATGCCTTGCCGGCGGGACTGTATGAAATGCTGATCGAAGACTTGCCGCAAAACTCGAGCACACCGTACGCCGTGCGTTTCGAACCGCGGCGGATTGCCGACATCCATGGCGACGAGCAGCCGCGCCGTGATGACGATCGCGAATTCGCCCTGGTCGAACGCGCATCCGCCCTCAACAACAGCCTGTACGACGGTTTCATCCGTCCGTGGTTGCGTCAATGGATCAACGAACCAAGCGCCGAACTGATCCGCCGCTCGCACCCCTTCCATCAGCAGCAAGTGATGTGGAGCAGCTTGAATCCGGCGTTGTGGTGGCTGGCCCCAAGTGCGGCAAAGGTCAGCACCGATCGTCACCTCGTCAGTGCGGACAACCCGTTGCTGGCTTGGCAGGCGTTGTTTTCCAATCAGATCCAGGACGCCCTGGACGGTTACCGCGATCTGCGCGATGCCACCCAGGAGATGTGTTTCTACGGGATCTATGGGGTATTGAACAGCCTCACCGGCAATGTCACCGGGCGCAATCTGCAGGCACATGCCGAGCAGCACGACCAGCAACTGATCGAACGCCTGCAGGGGGCCCTGCCCCTGGGCGGCTTGATGGAAGCCTTGATCCGTATCCTGTTTTTGCTGGGCCGCGCCAGCAACGAGCCCGGCAAGCAAAGCGTCGAAAAACTGATCCTGCAATTGCAAGAGCTACTACCGGATTACCCTGCCGGGCCACTTGACCTGCGCGAATCCCTGAACCTGCAGAAACTGCTGGTCGCTACACTGCCGCAGGAAAGCGCGCAAAGCCTGCCCCTGATGCTGCCCGAAGCCGAAGAACGCCAGCAAGTGCTGGCAGCCGTGGCTAATCTGCTGCCGGATCTGCTGATTACCAACGGGGCTGAAAATCCGTTCTGGCGTGAGCTGCACACGCTGCTCGGTGTCGCTTTGCCAGCTTTCGCCGCGCCCCAGGCGCCAAGCGAAGCCAAAGTGGTCAAGCAGGAAAAACCGATGGAAGCACCTGAGCCGATCAAGCCATTAGCTCCTGTGGTTACACCGCAGCCAGTTAAACAAACTGCTCCAGTGGTCGCACCTGAACCGATCAAGCAAAAAGCTCCTGTGGCAACACCTGAGCCAGTCAAGCAAAAAGTTCCTGTGGCAACACCTGAGCCAGTCAAGCAAAAAGCCGCAGTGGTAACACCTCAGCCAACCGAGCAAAAAGCTCCCGTGGTCGCACCGCAGCCAGTCAAGCAAAAAGACCCGGTGACAACACCTGAGCCAACCAGGCAGGAAGCCCCGGTCGTGGCGACCCAGCCGGTAACCACCAAGCCGACCGAGCAAAAAGTCCCGGCAGTGCCGCCTAAGCGCATCGTCAAGGCTGTGAGTCCGGTACGCGCCCCCTCCAAGGGCAAGAAAGGCGTAAAAAAACCTCCGACCAAATAGCTCTGATCACCGGCAAGAACCGCGTCACACCGGCGCGGCTTGCTTGATCTCGAACGATTCATCGGCCCGGTATTGACCGGGGGTCATGCCGAACCAGCGACTGCAGGCTTTGTTGAAGCTGCTGTGGTCATGGAAACCAAGGAGATACGCCACATGCTTCATGTTGAAGTGAGAATGGCGCAGGTAGAAATCGGCCAATTGTCGACGCACGGCGTTCTGCACGTCCTTGAATTGGGTCCCGTCCTTTTCCAGGGCGCGTTGCAGGGTGCGCTTGCTGAGATTCAAGGCAGCGGCGATCGACTCCATGTCGCATTGCCCCTGGCCATGGCTCAAACGCTCGGTGAGCAGCGCGCGGATCTTGCCGACAATGGAGAAGCCACACAGCAGGTCCAGCTGCGCCTCGGCGAAACTGTCGTGCAGTATCGCCAACGCCTCGTTGGCCATGCTCAACGGACGCAGCAGTTCCTGGCCGTCGAACAGGATGCTGTCGTAGGCCGAACCAAAGTGCAGGTCGCAGCCAAACAGCCGCTGATGCTCGGACGTGTCTTTAGGTTGCGGATAGCTGAACTCCACACTCAGGGGCTGCGGCAGCGTACCGCCACCCAGCCAGCGGCAGAAGCCAAGCAGGGAAGCCAGCCCGGCATCGGCATATTGTCGAGGCTTGATCGAGCCGGCCTGTTGATGATCGAGCGAGGCTATTCGGTAATGTTCCTGCTCCGGGACGAAAAACAGGCTGAACCCGGTGCCGATCAACGGGCTGAACCGTACCAGGCGTTCGAGGGCTTTTTTCAGGTTCAGGCTCGACATCATGGTGTAACCGACGATCTGAAAACTGCCGGGATGAAAATGGCCGTAGGCTTTCAGACCAATGTCCGGATCGCCGCTGGCTTGCGCCGCCAGTTGCCAAAGCCGGTAGATCACCCTTCGCTCGCACAACGCTCCTGGCGTGTGCGCCTTGTTCAAGTCCAGTCCTGCCTCCCGACAAAGGTTGGCGACATCCAGTCCTTCCGCTGAAAGCGTATTGACCAGCACATTGGCGTAACCGGAACTCATTCTGTACATGGGCGTCCTCAATGACCTGTGGAACCGAACGTCCTGTCCGGAGCCATAACTGATCTGCGTTAAAACAAATACTAACCGTCGCTTCAATTTGAAGAATTGATCTCAGTATAGGTCCTGCTCATTTTTTGCCAGTGGATAGAAAAAACCGGCATGGCACCGTTGGACACCAGAGAGTCACCTTCCAACACTTCCGCACGCCTCGCCAATACCCAACAATCACCCCCCATCTTGCAGCGCAAAATACAAAAAGGAAAAGAGTGTATGAAATCGCTTGGTCGTATTGCGTTGGTAACGGGTGGTATGGGTGGCATTGGCACTGCGATTTGCCAGCGCCTGCACAAGGAAGGTTTCAAAGTCATTGTGGGTTGCAGCTCGGATTCCGCCCGCAAGAATGAATGGGCAGCGAGCCAGCTGGCGGCGGGTTATCAGTTCGAATTCATCTACGGCGACATCACCGATTGGGAGTCCACCCGCAAGGCCTTTGAGATGGCCCGTGAACAATTCGGTCCGGTGGATGTACTGGTCAACAACGCCGGCATCACCCGTGACGCCTCCTTCCGAAAAATTACTGCAGAAGACTGGAACGCCGTAATCAACACCAACCTCAACGGCATGTTCAACACCACCAAACAGGTGATTGAAGGCATGTTGTCCAAGGGCTGGGGGCGGATCATCAACATCTCCTCGATCAACGGTCAGCGTGGCCAGTTCGGCCAGACCAACTACAGCGCGGCCAAAGCCGGCATCCATGGCTTCACCATGGCCCTGGCCCGGGAAGTCTCCGGCAAGGGTGTGACCGTCAACACCGTCTCTCCCGGCTATATCCAGACCAGCATGACCGCGGCCATCCGTCAGGACATTCTCGACACCATGATCGCCGCCACCCCGGTCGGTCGCCTCGGCCAACCCGAAGAAATCGCCTCGATCGTCGCCTGGCTGGCTTCCGATGAATCGGGCTACAGCACCGGCGCCGACTTCTCGGTCAATGGCGGCATGAATATGCAATAAGCCTGGCAGGGCACGGACGCCCTGCTCCTGCTTGACACAATCCTGATGAGGTTTTGCATGAACGAAGTCGTAATCGTTGCCGCTACACGTACCGCCATTGGCAGTTTTCAAGGTTCCCTGTCCGCCATTCCAGCCACCGAACTGGGCGCCGCGGTGATTCGTCGCCTGCTCGAACAGACCGGTATCGACGCCGCGCAGATCGATGAAGTGATCCTCGGCCAGGTACTGACCGCAGGCTCCGGGCAGAACCCGGCACGCCAGTCGGCGATCAAGGCCGGCCTGCCCCACACCGTGCCTGCCCTGACCCTGAATAAAGTCTGCGGCTCCGGCCTCAAGGCGGTCCAGCTCGCGGTCCAGGCGATCCGTTGCGGCGATGCCGAATTGATCATCGCCGGCGGCCAGGAAAACATGAGCCTGGCTCCCTATGTGCTGCCCAAGGCGCGCACCGGCCTGCGTATGGGTCATGCGCAATTGCAGGACAGCGTCATCCAGGATGGCTTGTGGGACGCCTTCAACGACTACCACATGGGCATCACCGCCGAGAATCTGGCGAGCAAGTACGAGCTCAGTCGCGAAGATCAGGACGCGTTCGCCGCGGCCTCGCAACAGAAAGCCTCTGCGGCCATCGAAGCCGGTTATTTCAAGGCTGAAATCACCCCGATCCTGATTCCCCAGCGCAAGGGCGATCCGCTGGTCTTCGACACTGACGAACAACCGCGCCCGGGCAGCACGCTCCAGGCCTTGAGCAACCTCAAACCCGCGTTCCAGAAAACCGGCAGCGTCACCGCCGGCAACTCGTCGACCCTCAACGATGGCGCCGCCGTACTGCTGCTGGCCAGCGCCGCCAAGGCCCAGGCTCTCGGCTTGCCGGTACTGGCGCGCATCAAGGCTTATGCCGGTGCGGGTGTCGACCCCTCGATCATGGGCATCGGCCCGGTACCTGCCACCCGCCTGGCCCTGACCAAAGCCGGCTGGAGCCTGGACGACCTGGACCTGATCGAAGCCAACGAAGCGTTTGCCGCGCAGTCACTGGCGGTCAGCAAGGAACTGGGCTGGGACATGAACAAGGTCAACGTCAACGGTGGCGCGATTGCCCTCGGTCATCCGATCGGCGCATCGGGCGCACGCATCCTGGTGTCGCTGGTGCATGAACTGATCCGTCGCGATGGCAAGAAAGGCCTGGCCACCTTGTGCATCGGTGGCGGTCAGGGCGTTAGCCTGGTCATCGAGCGCTGATCACATCGTACTGCTTGCTTGGCTGCAGCCGCGGCGCCGAAGTCCGGCGCCGTGGTTTTTTTCTGTCTGGTTTTTTTCATGTAGGCAAGGTGTTCCATGGACAATAACGCACACACTTTCAACACCTTCTGGTCAGGCCAGGTTCCGTTCATTGCCTCCTTTGCAGTGCAACAATTACGTCTATGGGTCGCCACCAATCCGTGGTTCACCGGGCAGGACCACAACGCCTGGTTCGATGTGCCACGCAGCACCCTGGACAGCCTCCAGTCGGACTATCAGCAACAATGGGCCGAACTTGGCCAGCGCTTGCTGACCGGTCAGGCCTTCTCCTTCGACGACCGACGTTTTGCCAGCGGTAACTGGAGTCAGCCGTTTTTCGGTTCCCTTGCAGCGTTCTACCTGCTCAATGCCGGTTTTATGCTCAAGCTGCTTGACCAACTGCCGATCACCGAAAAGAAACCACGCCAGCGTCTGCTGTATCTGGTGGAACAAGCCATCGCCGCTGCTGCCCCGAGCAACTTCCTGGCCAGTAACCCCGATGCGCTGCAACGGGTCGTCGATACCCAGGGCAGCAGCCTGCTCACCGGCCTGATGCACCTGGCCGCCGACCTGCAGGAAGGCAAGATGCGCCAGTGCGACGCCGCCGCGTTCAAGGTGGGGGTCGACCTGGCCAACACCCCCGGCGAAGTGGTCTTCGAGAACGAACTGTTCCAGCTGATCCAGTACTATCCGCAAAGCGAAACCCAATATCGGCGCCCGGTGTTTATCGTTCCGCCGGCGATCAACAAGTACTACATCCTCGACCTGCGTCCGGACAACTCGATGGTTCGCCATCTGTTGCAGCAAGGCCACCCGGTGTTTCTGATGTCCTGGCGCAACTTTGGCCAGGCACACGCCGGTACCACCTGGGACGACCTGGTCGAAACCGGCATCATCAAAGGCCTGCAGGTGACCCGTGAGATCAGCGGCGAACAACGGCCCAATTGCGTAGGTTTCTGCATCGGCGGCACGCTGTTGAGTTCGGCGCTGGCCGTATTGGCGGCCCGCGGCGACAAAGAGATTGCCAGCGTCAGCCTGCTGACCACCTTCCTCGATTACCTCGATACCGGTCCGATCGACATCTTCGTCGATGAGCAACTGGTGGCCTACCGTGAGCGTACCATCGGCGGCGTGAATGGCCCCATTGGCGTGTTCAAGGGCGAGGACATGGGCAATACCTTCTCGCTGCTGCGCCCCAACGACCTGTGGTGGAACTACAACGTCGACAAATACCTCAAGGGTCAGAAGCCGATCCCGCTGGACCTGCTGTTCTGGAACAACGACAGCACCAACCTGCCGGGGCCGATGTACTGCTGGTACCTGCGCCATACCTATTTGCAGAACGACCTGAAATCCGGTGAGCTGGATTGCTGTGGGGTCAAGCTGGACCTGCGCGCCATTGATGCCCCGGCGTACATCCTCGCCACCCATGACGACCATATCGTGCCATGGAGAAGCGCTTATGCCAGCACCGAGCTGCTGTCCGGAACCAAGCGATTCGTGCTCGGCGCCTCGGGGCATATCGCGGGGGTGATCAACCCACCGGCCAAGGAAAAACGTCACTACTGGACCAACGATCAGGTCAACCAGGACCCGGAAAGCTGGTTCAACAGTGCCCAGCAGCATCCAGGCAGCTGGTGGAACGACTGGTTCGTCTGGCTGGCCGACCAGGCCGGCGAACGCCAACCGTCGGCACTGCACACCGGAAATGCGCAATACCCGGCGCTGGAATCGGCACCCGGGCGTTATGTGATGCAATAACCGTTTGGTGTGGCACCGCCCCAATGTGGGAGCGAGCCTGCTCGCGAAACCGGTTTGCCGGTCACTGTGATGGTGAATCTGCCTCCGTTTTCGCGAGCAAGCCCGCTCCTGCAGGGGATTTTAGATTGGCGGAAGGCAGCGGGAGTCGAACCTGCCCGGGAACGGATGCCGTCCCCAACCGGGTTTGAAGCCCGGCCGCGCCACCGGGCGCGATTGCCTTCCTTGAATTCAGGGCTCGCAGGGCTGAGCCAGTGCACTGTCGAGGCGGATATGACGCTGGTCGCCAAACCGCCGGGTGAGGCCGATCCGGTCGAAGTATTCGAGTATCTGGATGCTGCGTTTGCGCCCCAGGCCTACCGCGTCGCGAAAGGCCGTGACCTGGATCTGCGGATTCTCGGCCGCCAGTTGCAACAGCATAGCCGCCAATCGACGCAGCATTGCATCGGTGTAGAACAGGTCGCGGACCACCTGGTGCACCAGTCCCAGACGCGCCATCTTGCGCAACAGCAAGCGCACCGCAACAGGGTCATGACCCAGGTCGCGCACCCACGGCGGATCGAAACCGGCCTGCTCGAACAACGGCTGCAATTGTTGCCACAGGATTTCATCGTCCTCGCTCAAGCGCACCTGATGATCGGGCAGATGCAGCCACGGCCCGCTGGCCATGATGGCGCCGCTTGCCAGCAACTCCTCAAGCAGGCTGATGAAGGTCGGACGGTCCAGCGCTGTGCCGGTGAATCGACGCAGGCGGTCCCGGTCCGGGCCCATTTGATCCGGCTCAAGTTGATGAAAACGCGCGAGATGCTCCAGCACCGGTACTTTCAAGGCTTCCCAGCGGGCGGCGCTGAACAGCAACGGCCCCTGGCGCGTGACGATCAAGCGCACATCGTCAGGCAACACCCAACTATCACGCGCACGATCGAACTGGCGCTCCAGCCGCCGGGGATCGAGACCGGTGTCGCTGTTGGCCAGCAACACCGGCAGAACCTGTTCCAGGCTGCTGCTGGTGGCGAGTGCCTGTAGCTGCGCCAGACGCTCGGAACTGCGGCGCTGTCGGCTCGGCGCGAACGGGTCGAGTACCCGGCCACCGCCCAGGGTGCGTTGCGCGCTCTGGTCTCGAAGGATCAGGGGGTCGCCCTTGACAGCGTGCACCGGGGCGTTGAGCAGCAGTTGTGCGAACGTCCGGCCACCGGGAGCGAGGCTGGTGCCTTCGAGCAAGGCCACCCGCCCCGTCACATCCTGGGTAGCCACATGCACATGCACCGGTTGAAAGTGCTCGAACGGCCTGTCTTCGCTGGCCAGCAACCGCAACTCGACATCCAGGCGCTGGGTCGGCGCGTGCAACCACTCGGCGAGCAGCCAGTGCCCACGGTGAATCTGATCCAGCGCCAGACGTTCGGCACTGAGGTTCAACGCCACACGCTGGCCGGCAAACGCGCGGTCCGCCGCTTGATTTTGCGCATGCAGGCCACGCACGCGCACAGGTTTCCCCTGGGGACCGAGCATCAGCCTATCGCCCACCGCAACCTGCCCGGACAATGCCGTGCCAGTCACCACGATACCGGCGCCGGCTACGCTGAAAGCGCGATCGATGGCCAGGCGAAAGCCGCCGTCGGTGCTGCGCTGCAGCACGTCTTTTTGCGCATCCAGCATAGCCTGGCGCAGGGACTCGATGCCTTCCCCGGTCACACTCGACAGCGCTATCAGCGGCGCGCCGACATAAGGTCCGGGCGCCAGCAGAGCTTCAATCTGTTCGCGTACGGCTTGCACCCTTGCGGGATCAACCCGGTCGCACTTGGTGATCGCGATCAATGCCCGAGGGATGCCCAGCAATTGGACAATCGCCAGATGCTCGCGGGTCTGGGGCATGACGCCGTCGTCGGCCGCCACCACCAGCAGCACCAGATCGATGCCCTGCGCCCCGGCCAGCATATTGTGGGTGAAACGCTCGTGACCGGGTACATCGATGAAACCGGTCAGTGGCGCTCCAGGTTCCAGCGCCGCATAAAGGTAGCCGAGGTCGATGGTCATGCCGCGCTCACGCTCTTCCCGGCGACGATCGCCGGCCTGGCCGGTCAAGGTCTGGAGCAATGCGGTCTTGCCATGGTCGATGTGACCCGCGGTACCGACTATCACCCTGGTGCACCCTCCTCCTGCAATTGATCGAGTTGAGCCACAAACCCTGCCTCGTTGTCCAGTTGCCGCAGGTCCAGCCACAAGGCGTCGTCATCGATGCGCCCAAGCACCGGAATCGGCAAGCCGCGCAACGCAGCTTCCAGACTGTGCAGGCGTCGTCCGCGAAGCCGTTTGGACGAGGCGGGCCGAAGGCATAACGCGGCACTTGGCAAGCGTGCCACCGGTTGGCTGCCGCTGCCGATCATGCCCAGCGCCGGCACTGCACAGACGTTCCAGCCATCGCCGAGCACCCTTGCCAGCGCGGGTTGCAGTCGCTCGGCCTGGGCGAGGATGTCCGCCTGGGGCCGGGTCAGCAGGCGCAGACTCGGCAGACGTTCGGCCAGGCGGTCCGGATCGCGGTACAAGCCCAACACCGCTTCGAGGGCGGCCAGGGTCAGTTTGTCGACCCGCAAGGCGCGCTTGAGCGGGTTCTTCTTGATCCGCGCGATCAGGTCTTTGCGGCCGACGATCAACCCGGCTTGCGGCCCGCCGAGCAACTTGTCGCCGCTGAAGGTGACGATGTCCGCGCCGTCGAGCAGCGCCTGGCGCACCGTCGGTTCGGCGGGCAAGCCCCAGCGTGTCAGGTCCAGCAGGCTGCCGCTGCCGAGGTCCTCCAGCAATGGCAGTCCGTGGCGGTGAGCCAGTTGTGCCAGCTCGGCGGTCGACACCCGGGCGGTGAAACCTTCAATGTTGTAATTGCTGGCGTGCACCCGCATCACCAGGCCGCTGCGCGGACCGATGGCCGCTTCATAGTCGCGGGCATGGGTCCGATTGGTGGTGCCGACTTCGTGGAGCTTCACCCCGGCCCGGGCCATGATATCGGGAATGCGGAACGCGCCGCCGATTTCGATCAGCTCGCCCCGGGAAATGATGCCTTCCTTGCGCGCGCCCAGGCTGTTGAGTGTCAGCAGCACCGCGGCGGCGTTGTTGTTGACCACGGTCACGGCTTCGGCGCCCGTCAGCTCACGGATCAGGCCTTCGATCAGATCGTCACGGTCGCCGCGCTTGCCGCTGTCCAGGTCGAATTCCAGGTTGAGCGGGTATCGGGCGGCGAGCTGTACCGCTTCGATGGCTTCCTGCGGCAATAGCGCGCGACCGAGGTTGGTGTGCAGCACCGTGCCGGTAAGATTGAACACTCGGCGGACATGGCTGCGGTGCTGGATCGCCAGCCGCTCGCCGACCCTTCCTGCCAGCACTTGCGGGGTGATTTCCACACCCTCCATCGCCCCGTCATGCACCGCCTCGCGCAAGTCATCGAACAGTTGCCGCACGCTCGCCAGCAGCGCATCGCGCCCATAGCGCTCAACCAGTGGCTGGCACGCCGGATGACGCAGCAAACTGTCGATGGAAGGTAGCCGCAAGGCCTGGCTGGCGGACTCGGAGGACATCAGAAGCTCCCGCAAACGCTGACCGCCTGAGTGTAGCCGCTGACCTCTTCGCAAGCAGACTCGCTGCCACCCTGGATCTTTCGAGACTGGGATTTGTGTACACCCCGATTACCTGTGGAAGCAAGCCTGCTCGCGAAGAGGCCGTGTCAGCCGACATCGATCCCGGATGTCAGTCCGCATTCGCGTTTTCCGTCAGGCCCGATTCAGTCTCCTCCGGGGGCGAACAAAAGATTCGGCGCCAGCCGCTGGTAACCTTCCTGCTCCAGCCGCATATCGAGCATCAGGCTGCTCAGGTCGGTCGAAAGCGCTTCGGCCTCGGCGTCGTTTTCCAGGTACAGCAGTTTCAGGTAGCTGCGGCAACCGGGACAGGTTTCCGCGCGCAGGGGCGCCTGGTCGGCGGCGTGGCGGTCGGCGTCGAGGCTGACGTATCGAAGGCCTTTGCTTTGCTCGCAGTACACGCATTTCACCCGAACCACGTGCCATTCACAGGCACACAGCGAGCACACCAGATACCGCAGGCCGTTGTATTTGCCACGGTGGCGAATCACCCCGGCCATGGCCGGCGAACCACAGGCCGGGCACTGGCTGAGGCTGTCGCCAGGCTTTAACTGCAGTGTCGGTGAGCTCAACAACCAATGGCTCCAGGCCGCCTGCAACGCGGCGCCAAGGAAGGGGACCAGTGCGGCTGGCAACAGCGTGAACTGGCCGCTGAGCAAAGCAATCGCCCAGGCCTTGAGTTGCCCGGCGTTGGCATTGCGCAAGGACGCCAGGGCCTTTTCGACCGCCGCTTGCGCAGGTGACGGGTAACGCTGCAACAGCGCATCAAGATACGGCAACCAACCGCCCTCGCGTACCAGGCTGTCGACGGCGAACGGTGGCAGGCCATGTTGCTGGCAGACCCGCAGGCCTTCGGGGTCCGGCATTGCCGACATGGGCGGATCATCCATCAAACGCTGCTGGACATGACACAGGCCGGCCATCAGCCGCAGGTAATCGGCCAATGGATGCCCTTCGGCGAGCCGTTCCAGGCGCTGCGCCCGCAACGTGAACAGATTGTTCGGGGGCAGGTGCAGAAACGGCGGTGAACTTGCCGCCGCTTCGATGTCTCCAGGCTCAAGGATCGTTGCCAAGTCATTATCCTTTTTTGCTGATCGGCCGTTCGGGGTGCTCGTCCCGGGTCACTTCCCGGTACCAGAGTTCGTGGTGTTTTTTCGCCCAGGCGCGGCTGACCCCGCCATGCAACATGGCGCTGACCGAGCCCTTGATCCAGATGCCGGCGTAAATATGCACGATGATGCTCAGCACCAGGATCAAACCGGCCAACGCGTGCAATAGCATCGCCCAGCGAATCGCCGGGATGCCGAAGTAATCGCTGAAATACGCACGCCAGATCACCAGCCCGCTGAACAGCAGCACCAGCATGCACAGCAGCAATGTCCAGAACAGCAACTTCTGTCCCGGGTTGTACTTGCCGATCGCCGGCACGCCCTCCTCCTCATTGCGCATCACTCGCCCTATGCGCCGCAGCCACAGCCGGTCGTTGGAGATAAAGAAATTCGCCCGGAAAAACTGCATCACCAACCCCAGGAACAGCACGAACATCACCACGCCCATGAACGGATGCAGGATGCGCGTCCACGGCCCTCCGCCAAACAGGTGGCTGAGCCAGAACAACGCCGGATGAAACAGCGCCAGCCCCGACAACGCGGCCATGAAAAAGAAGATCGCCACCAGCCAGTGGTTGGTGCGCTGGTTCGAGGTGTAGCGCAGGATCTGTCTGCGGATCATGGTCTGTCCTCCCCGCGCGGATCAAAGGTATGCACCGACGGATCGACCTCATGCACCGCAGGATCGACGGTGCCCGGCAGTTCATCCTCCTCGACCAGCTGCGGCCCGACTCGCACGTAATGGAAGAACCCGGCCAACACCGCCAAGCCCATGGCGAGCAAGCCCAAGGGTTTGCTCACGCCTTTCCACAGGTCGACCAACGGACTGATCGCCGGATGGTCCGGCAAACCGGCGTAGAGCACCGGGGTGTCCGCGTGATGCAACACATACATGACATGGGTGCCGCCAACCCCTTCAGGGTCGTACAGGCCGGCGTTTTCAAATCCGCGGCTCTTGAGGTCGACGATGCGCTCGGCGGCGTGCTCCTTCATATCGTCCTTGGTGCCGAACACAATGGCCCCGGTCGGGCAGGTTTTCACGCACGCCGGTTCCAGGCCTACCGCCACCCGGTCCGAGCACAAGGTGCATTTGTAGGCCTTGTGATCTTTTTGCGAGATGCGCGGAATATTGAACGGGCAACCGGTGATGCAATAACCGCAGCCGATGCAATGGTCCTGGTCGAAATCGACAATACCATTGGCGTGCTTGATGATTGCCCCGGGACTCGGGCACGCCGCCAGGCATCCCGGCTCGGCACAGTGCATGCAGCCGTCCTTGCGGATCAGCCACTCCAGGTTGCCGGCATCGGTTTCATGCTCGGTAAAGCGCATCAAGGTCCAGGTCTGTGCGCTGAGGTCCTGGGGGTTGTCGTAGGTGCCGAGGTTGTGACCGACGTCGTCGCGCAGCTCGTTCCATTCCGAGCAGGCGACCTGGCAGGCCTTGCAGCCGATGCACTTGGTGGTGTCGATCAGCTTCGCCACTTCATCCTGATTGCGCACCGAAGGCGAAACCGTGGTGGTGGCCGAACGGGCGATGATGTCTTGGCTGGCCATTTAGACTTTCTCCACGTTGACCAGGAATGACTTGGATTCCGGGGTCTGGGAATTGCCATCGCCGAGGAACGGCACCAGGGTGTTGGTCAGGTAGCCGTGGCGCGTCAGGCCGGTGAAGCCCCAGTGCAACGGGATACCAATGTGGTGCACCACCTGACCGTTGACCTGCAACGGCCTGATGCGCTTGGTCACCACCGCCACCGCTTCGATGAAGCCACGCTTGGAGCTGACGCGTACCTTGTCCCCGGCGACGATGCCTTTCTCCTTGGCCAGGACCTCGCCGATCTCGACGAACTGCTCGGGTTGGGAGATGGCGTTGAGCTTGCAATGCTTGCTCCAGAAGTGGAAATGCTCGGTCAGCCGGTAGCTGGTGGCCGCGTACGGATAGTCCTTGGCCACGCCCAGGGTGTCCCACACCGAATCGAAGATCCGCGCCGCCGGGTTGCTCGTCGCGTTCTTGTTGTTGGGGTGCAGCGGGTTGATGCCGATCGGCGTTTCAAACGGTTCGTAGTGTTCGGGAAATGGCCCTTCGGCCATATTGTCCCGGGTGAAAAACCGCCCGACACCTTCGGGCGCCATGATGAACGGGTTCATCCCCGCCTCCGGCGGCGAATCGGCCTTGTAGTCCGGTATGTCGGTGCCGGCCCAGGCCTTGCCGTTCCACCACACCAGGCGCTTGTTCTCGGCCCAGGGTTTGCCTTGCGGGTCGCAGGAGGCGCGGTTGTAGAGAATCCTGCGGTTGGCCGGCCAGGCCCAGGCCCAACCCAGGTGCTGTTTCATGCCGAACGGGTCGCTGTTATCGCGCCGGGCCATCTGGTTGCCCGCCTCGGTCCAGCTGCCGCAGAAAAGCCAGCAGCCGGACGCGGTGCTGCCGTCATCCTTGAGCTGACCGAACCCGGCCAGCTGCGCGCCAGCCTTGATCGTCGCGCCGGTGGCATCGGTGAAGTCGGCGGTGGCGTTGCCGTTGATTTCCCTGGCCAGTTCTTCCGGCGACGGTTCTTGCGGCACCTTGTACGGCCACGACAGTTTCATCAATGGCTCGGCATAGGCACCACCTTCGGCCTGATAGCGCTGGCGCAGGCGCAGGAACAATTCGCCCATGATACGGATGTCGGTACGGGATTCTCCGGGGCCGTCGGCCCCCTTCCAGTGCCATTGCAGCCAGCGGCTGCTGTTGACCAGCGAGCCGTCCTCCTCGGCAAAACAGGTGGTGGGCAGGCGGATCACCTCGGTCTGGATGTCGGCGCTTTTTACATCGTTGTACGGCCCGACGTTTTTCCAGAATTCCGAGGTTTCGGTGGCCAGCGGGTCCATGATCACCAGCCACTTCAGTTTGGCCAGCGCCGCGGTCACCCGGTTTTTATCCGGCAGCGCGGCAATCGGGTTGAAGCCCTGGCACATGTAGCCGTTGACCTTGCCCTGGCCCATCATGTCGAACATTTTCAGGATGTCGTAGCTGGGCACGTCGATTTTCGGCAGGTAGTCGTAGCCCCAATGATTCTCTGCCGTGGCATTGGCGCCGTACCAGGATTTCATCAGGCTGACGTGGAACTTGCCGTAGTTCTGCCAGTAGGACATTTGCCCGGGGCGCAGGGGTTTGAGGGCCCGCTTGAAGATGTAGGTGTCATAGTCCTGCTCGCTGTCGCTGGGCAGGGTCAGATAGCCGGTCAAGGTATTGGACAATAACCCGAGGTCAGTCAGGCCCTGGATGTTGGAGTGCCCGCGCAAGGCATTCACCCCACCGCCGGGCATGCCGACATTGCCCAGCAGCAGCTGCACCATGGCCGCGCTGCGGATGATCTGCGAACCGATCGAGTGCTGGGTCCAGCCCAGGGCGTAGAGGATCGTCATGGTCTTGCCCGGTTGCGAGCAGGTGGCGATTTCTTCCCAGATCTTCTGGATCGATTCAGTCGGCATGCCGCAGATCTGGCTCACCAGTTCCAGGCTGTATCGGGTGTAATGCTGCTTGAGCAACTGATAGACGCAGCGCGGGTCTTGCAGGGTCGGGTCGACCTTGGCGAAGCCGTCTTCCGCGTATTGATAGTTCCAGGTGGTCTTGTCGGTGTAGCGGCGTTTCACCGCGTCATAGCCACTGAAGATCCCGTCCTCGAAACTGAACCCGGGGTCGACGAGAAACGACAGGTCGGTGTAGTTGCGCACGTACTCGTGCTGGATCTTGTCCTCGGTCAGCAGGTAATTGATCAGCCCGCCCATGAAGGCGATGTCGGTGCCGGTGCGGATTGGCGCGTAATAGTCGGCCACGGACGCGGTGCGGGTGAAACGCGGGTCGACCACGATCAGCCTGGCGGCATTGTGCGCCTTGGCTTCGGTCACCCATTTGAAACCGCAGGGGTGCGCTTCTGCTGCGTTGCCGCCCATCACCAGGATCAGATTCGCGTTGGCGATATCGGTCCAGGTATTGGTCATGGCACCACGGCCAAACGTCGGGGCAAGACTTGCCACCGTCGGGCCGTGTCAGACACGCGCCTGGTTATCGAACCCCAGCATGCCGAGACTGCGGATGACCTTGTGGGTGATGTAGCCCGCTTCGTTGGACGCTGCCGAGGCCGCGAGGAAACCGGTGGTCAGCCAGCGGTTCACCGTCTGACCCTCTTCGTTCTTCTCGATGAAGTTGGCATCGCGGTCGGCCTTCATCAGGTCGGCCACGCGATCCAGCGCTTCATCCCAAGAGATACGCGTCCACTCGCTGCTGCCGGGTTTGCGCACCTGCGGATACTGCAGCCGACCGGGACTGTGAATAAAGTCCAGCAAGCCGGCGCCTTTGGGGCACAGGGTGCCGCGATTGACCGGGTGGTCGGCATCGCCTTCGATGTGGATGATGTTTTGCGCGACATTCTTGGCGGCATCGCCCTGGCTGTACATGATCAACCCGCAACCGACCGAGCAATACGGACAGGTGTTGCGGGTTTCATGGGTGTGGGCAAGCTTGAAGTGGCGCACCTGCTCCGCAAAGGCAGGCGCCGGGGCCATGCCCAGCGCGCCGAGGCTCGAGCCCGCAAGGCCGATACCAGCGACCTTGAAGAACTGACGACGGTTGAGGTCCATCGTGCACTCCTGTCAGGTGGAGACCCGGTACTTTTGCCGGGTTTTTCTGGACGATCACGGTGACGGCAGCGTGGCTACCGACACTTGAAACTGTAGACAATGCTGCGTGTGCCTAGTGTGAAAACCGACCGTCGGCCGCTTGACAGCCTTGTTTGCTTTCGCGAGCAGGCTCGCTCCCACAGGGCTTGGCGCTTATCATGTCTGCCGTATTTATCCCGGCCTTTATGAGATGAGCATGACTTTCGATTTTGATCAGGTGTTCGACCGCCACGACACCGGCAGTACCAAATGGAGCCGTTACCCGGCCGACGTGTTGCCGATGTGGGTCGCCGACATGGACTTCGCCGCGCCGCCGGTGATCATCCAGGCCCTGCAAAAACGTCTGGAACACCCGTTGCTCGGTTACAGCGTGGCGCAGGACGACTTGCGCGATGCCATCGTTGCCGGGCTGTGGAGCAAGTATGCCTGGCGCGTCGAGCCCCAGGAGCTGGTCTTTCTGCCAGGCGTGGAATCGGGGTTCAACATGGCCCTGCATGCGCTGGTCCAGCCGCAACAGAACGTCGTGGTCCAGACCCCCAACTACCCGCCGCTGCGGCACGCACCGGGCCATTGGGGGCTGAACAAGGTCGAACTGGGTTTCGACGCCATGCCGGACGGGACCTACGCCACGCCATTGGCGACATTGCGCCAGTCCCTGGAAGGCGGCGGCGCCCTGCTGCTGAGCAACCCGCACAACCCGCTGGGCAAGGTGTTCCCCCGGGAAGAACTGCAAGCCGTGGCGGACATCTGCCTGGAACAGGACGCCTGGATCATCTCCGACGAGATCCATGCCGAGCTGTGCTTCGACGGGCGTGTGCATGTGCCGATCGCCACATTGAGCCCGGACATCGCCAAGCGCACCATCACCCTGATGTCGGCGAGCAAGGCCTATAACATTGCCGGGCTCAAGACTTCGTTCATGATCATTCAGGACAAAGCCGTGCGTGAACGGGTCAACCACGCGCGCTGCGGCCTGGTCGACAGCGTCAACCCGCTGGGCCTGGAAGCCACCCGCATTGCCTACAGCGAAGGCGGTCCCTGGCTGGCCGAACTGATGACGTATCTGCAAGGCAACCGCGATTACCTGGTCGAGGCCGTTCGCAGCCGGTTGCCGGGCGTGACCATGAACGTGCCCCAGAGCACGTACCTGGCGTGGCTCGACTGCTCGGCGCTGGGGCTGGACAACCCGCAGCAGTTCTTTCTCGAACAGGCCAGGGTCGGGCTCAGTGCCGGCCTGGATTTCGGCGACGACAGCCAGCAGTTCGTGCGGGTGAATTTCGGTTGCCCGCGGGCGTTGCTGGAAGAAGGCATTGCGCGGATGGAGCGTAGTTTGCTCAAGCTCAAGGTCTGACCCGCTGCTCTAGGCAACACAAATACCCTGTGGGAGCGAGCCTGCTCGCGAAGACGGACTTCCAGTCGATATTGACGTCGCCTGATACACCGTCTTCGCGAGCAAGCTCGCTCCCACAAGGGAATTGTGTGCTTTTTGGAATGTTGCACCCTCCTGAAATCCAACCGAACTCAAGGCAAAACACCAGGGTCAACCCTTTGACTCTTCTGCCTTGAACACGGAGATTTCCCCATGAACGACTATCCAAAACCACCCTTCCCCAAACAACGCCAGCCAGTTCCCGGTTCCCAGAAGAAAATGGAGCCTTACCCTGACTGTGGGGAACAGAGTTACAAGGGCTCGGGCAAACTGCAGGGCAAGATCGCCCTGATCACCGGCGCCGACAGCGGCATCGGGCGTGCCGTCGCCATTGCCTTCGCCCGTGAAGGCGCGGATGTGGTCGTTGCCTACCTCAACGAACATGAAGACGCGCAGGAAACCGCACGCTGGGTCGAGCAGGCCGGTCGTCAATGCCTGTTGCTGCCCGGCGACCTGGCGCAAAAAGCGCAATGCCAGGCCCTGGTCGACAAGACGGTCGAACGCTTCGGCCGCATCGATGTGCTGGTCAACAATGCCGCGTTCCAGATGACACACAAAAACATCGAGGACATTCCGGATGAAGAATGGGTGATGACCTTCGACGTCAACATCACCGCCATCTTCCGCATCTGCCAGGCCGCGCTCAAGCACATGCAACCTGGCAGTTCGATCATCAATACCAGCTCGGTCAATTCGGACATGCCCAAGCCGACTCTCCTGCCCTACGCCACGACCAAGGGCGCGATCGCCAACTTCACCGCCGGCCTGGCGCAGATGCTGGGCGAGAAGAACATCCGGGTCAACTGCGTGGCACCGGGACCGATCTGGACGCCGTTGATCGTCTCGACCATGCCCGATGAAGAAGTGCAGAATTTTGGGGGGCAGACACCGCTTGGACGTCCGGGCCAACCGGTGGAAGTGGCGCCGATCTATGTGCTGCTGGCGTCGGATGAAGCCAGCTACATCACCGGTCAGCGGTACGGCATTACCGGCGGTAAACCGATGCTCTGAACGCATTACCTGGATTAACCCCACGCCAGGATCAATGACAAACCCGTGGCGAGGGAGCTTGCTCCCGCTGGGCTGCGCAGCGGCCCCAAAACCTTCCGGATATTGAAGTTTTTTGTGAGTGCTGCGCACTCAAGCGGGAGCAGGCTCCCTCGCCACGGAGGCAAGAGTGTGTGTTCATGGTGATTCCTGGGGGATGACCGATATCTTGCCGTTGCGCTCAAGGATCGCGAACTTGATTTGATCCAGGGTTTCGATGCCCTGGCTCGAGCGCGCGGCCTCCATGACATCGGCCTCGATCAATCGCGCTTGGCGCAGGCGCTTGTGCAGCAACTTGCCATTCTCGACGATGATCGTCGGCCCGCCATCGATCAGCTGCGACACCCATTGCGAGCGCTGTTTGAGCAGCGACAGACCGACGTCGATGGCAATCAATGTGACGATGACCAGCATCGAATTGGTCAGGGAAAAGTCATCGCCCAACAACGCCTGTTGCGTTGCCTCGCCGATGATCATCAACAGGACGAAATCGAACGTCGTCAACTCGGCCAGTGAGCGACGGCCGGCGATCTTGAACAGCACCATCAGCGCCAGATACATCGCGGCCGCGCGCAATACCGAGTCCATAGGTCACCTAAGGGAAAATGAATTGATCGAGGTTCACCGGCGTGGCGCCCGGCGCTGTGACACGGCTGTGATACAGGCCCAGCCCATCGCCACGTAACGTCAAATGCAGGTTTGCCCGGCCCTGCGCGTCGGTCTGCAGCCACAGCTTCATGCCTTGCCCGGCACTGGTCGCACGAAGGGGTTGCGGCTGCAGGCTTTCGATACTGAAGCCGTCCAACAACGCTCCGGTCAACTCCAGCTCGACCATGGCCTCGGGCATACCGGTCACGCTGATCTGCATCGGGTTGGTCGATCCGTTGCGGTGGAACATCTCGTATTGCACCCTGACCCTGCCATCGCTGCCCTGCACGTCCCGGGTGCTCAGCGGCCCGCGTGAAAACAGCCCGAGCAGGGCCAGCACCACCAACAGCACCAGGGTGTACCAGCCCCAGCGCTCGAACCGCCAGACCTTGACCTGATGCGCCATGTCTTCACGCACGGGGTAGTCGCGGCTGCGGTAATCGGTATGGCCGGATTCATCGTTCATCAAGTGCCCCTACCCTTGCTCACCCGCCAGTGCCCGTTGGTGGAAATGCGCCAGCTGCTTCAAGGCATGCTCGGCGGCCATTAACTGGACCTCGGAACGTGTCCCGAAAAACCGCTGCTGTTCACTGAACACGCTGCGCCCCTGCCCGGTCTGAAAGGCCCAGGCGAAACATATGGTTCCAGCCGGGATGCCATCGACGTCCTCCGGCCCGAGAATACCGGTAGTGGCCACCGCGACATTGGCCGTGCTGTCGCGCAGTGCTCCCGAAGCCATTTCCCGAGCGACTTCACAGCTGGTCAGGTTGAAGGTTTCGATCGTCTGCGGGCTGACGTTGAGCAGACGTTGCTTGGCCTCGGGGGAATAGACCACATAGCCGCTTTCGATCAACTTTCCGCTGTGCGGTACCTCAGCCAGCAGTGTGACGATCTTGCCGGCCGTACAGGACTCTGCGGTGGTCAGCAGCAAGTCGTTTTGACGCAGATACTCGACCACGGATTGGCTGACATTCATGACAAATCTTCCAGGCAGGGAACTGCTCGGTTGACCCTGGCCACCGCCAAACATTCCCTCTATCGGCCCTGCCCGAGCCAGCCGTGAAAAAAATGAACCCCTGGCAAAACTTGCCCCTCAATACGTTTAGGGGCCCTGTGTCATGGGCCGCTCCAGATCAGGAGGTCATCATGTCCGCACCTATCGTCAAGCTGTTCACACAACCGAACTTCGCGTGGACGGATATCCGCAAGGAAGAAGAAGCGCATCCGCGCCATTACCTCGCTCATTTGTTGCTGCTGGCCTTGATCCCCGCCGTATGCCTGTTTATCGGCACCACCTATGTCGGCTGGAGCCTGGCTGAAAATGAAATCGTCAAGCTCAGCGCCGGCAGTGCCTTGCAGCTGTGCGCAATGCTCTACGTGACCATCATCGCCGGCGTGGCGCTGATGGGAGTGTTCATCCGCTGGATGTCTCGCACATTCGACTCGCGGCCGACGCTCAATCAATGCATCGGTTTCGCCGCCTATACCGTGACGCCGTTTTTCCTCGCTGGCATTGCCGGTCTGTACCCGAGCCGCTGGCTGGCGATCACCGTGCTGGGCGCCGCCTCGCTCTATTCGACCTTCCTGCTGTTCGTCGGCCTGCCGACCTTCATGCACGAGCGCAAGGAACAAGGCCTGTTGAATGCGGCTTGCGTCTGGGGCGTCGGGTTGTTGGTGCTGGTGACCATCGTGGTGGAAATGATCCTGATCTGGTTCAACGTATTGACCCCTGAATACCTGCGCGCGACTGTCGGTTGATGACTTCGGCCCTTGAGGCCCACGCCGCCTGCAGTGAACTCCGGTCATGAGTTTCATTGTCTGGGTGGCGGTGTTGGGGGCCGTGCTGCTGACGCTGGCACTGACTTCGTCGTACTTGCGATGGATGCCGGTGACCACCTCCGCCGTATGCCTGGTGCTGGGGGTCGCTATCGGGCCGGCGGGCCTTGGGCTGCTGAAAGTGGACACGCCCGACGCGTCCATCTGGATGGAGCACCTGACTGAAGTCGCGGTGCTGTTTTCGTTGTTCGTCTGCGGCCTGAAATTACGCTCGCCACTCAGGGAGAAAAACTGGCGGATCGCCTTCGGGCTGGCTGGTCCGGTGATGCTGTTGACCATTGCCGGCGTCAGTCTGTTGCTGCACTACGGGTTTGAGCTAACTTGGGGAGCTTCCGTGTTGATCGGCTCGATCCTGGCACCGACCGATCCGGTGCTCGCCTCCCTGGTGCAAGTCAACGACGCCCGCGATGACGACAGCGTGCGCTTCGGCCTGTCGGGTGAGGCCGGCCTCAATGACGGTATCGCCTTTCCATTCGTGATCCTCGGTCTGCTGCTGGTGCAACACGACGGCAACCCCGGCTGGCTGAGCGATTGGGTACTGCGCAACGTCTTGTGGGCAGTGCCTGCCGGTTTGCTTACCGGGTATTGGATGGGACGCGGTATTGGCCGCGTGACCTTGTCGCTGCGGATCAGAAACGATGACAGCACGCTTTCGCCAAATGATTACCTCGCCCTTGCCTTGATCGCCCTGTCGTATGTGGTGGCGGAGTCCATTCATGGCTATGGCTTTCTGTCGGTGTTCGCCGCAGGCCTGGGTTTGCGTCAGGAAGAGGTCAAATCCACGGGCAACGATGAGCTTCCCGCCGAGCATCTGGTGCAGCCGGTGGTCGGGCACCAGAACGTCGAGCCGCAGCATGCCGTGCATGGTGATACCGCCAGTCTGGAAGACACGCAGGTGGCAGCGGGCATCATGATGGGCGATATGCTCGCCTTCGGCGGGCTGGTGGAACGGGCCATGGAAGTCTTTCTGGTGACGCTGCTCGGCGTGGTACTGGTCGCGCATTGGGACTGGCGGGCGCTGGCGATTGCTGGCGTGTTGTTTTGCCTGATCCGACCCTTGAGTGTGGTTGCCATGCCTTGGGGTGGTTTGCTGGACGGTCGCCAGCGCCTGTTGATCGGCTGGTTCGGCATACGCGGCATCGGCAGTCTGTTTTACCTGTTTTATGCACTGAACCACGGGCTGGCTCCGTCCATCGCAACGCTGTGCATCGACCTGACCCTGTCCGTGGTTGCGCTGAGCATCCTTGTTCACGGGATCAGCACCCAGCCGATCCTGGCTCGATATGAACGGCGTAAAAAACAGGATAGTTGATTTTACCCCTACGCTTTTACCGCCGAAATCATCGAATTTTCGCCTTCATAAATTTGAAATCCTTGGGCGATCCGGCAGGTCACAAGCTTAATCCTGCCCGGCTTTTACACGGCGGAATTCAACAGGTTCGGTTCCCCTGTGGCGCTGAAGCCTATTAAAAGGGACCTCGAAAAAATAAGGTGTTGGTCATGATTCACTATTCCACCTGCGATGAAATCAAGGCCTGCCGGGCATTCGCCCTGGAGCGTAATCGTCAAATGTTTGCCGACGCCCAGGCGCTAAGCCGCAGCGCGTTCGAATTGCTCGATGGCAGCGAAATGGACGTGGAGCTGTTTGATCGCTATCAGGCACTGCGCAGGAAGGCCGACTTGAAGTTCAAGGAAGCGATCGAGCACTTGCGCGTGCTTAATGCGGATTTCCCACCGGTTTCGATGGCCACCCAAAACGCGCAACGGTTGCGTCAGCAAGACGAATCTAGGGTGTGACGGCACAGGCACACGCTACGCCGATCCCAAGGACGCCATCGCAGCGGTGCGGCGATTATCGAGGTCGCATACAAATCCTGGGCCCGGCAGTGATCCAATGTGGGAGCGGGCTTGCTCGCGAAGGCGATCTGTCATCCGGCACTGATGTTGACTGACACGGCCCCTTCGCGGGCTTGCCTCGATCATGCAGTTGATCTGCTTTATAACGCCGGGATCGGCGTGGTTTCCAGATTTTCGGTCAGAGGCACATCGCTGGAGCCCGGTGTGAGGATGACCTTGCGGCATTCCTCCTGTTTCTTGTCGAAAATCCTGTACCCCTCGGCCACTTGCTCCAGCGACAGGCGGTGAGTGATGATCGCCTCCGGTTGCAGACGTCCGGTTTCAATGTGCCCGAGCAGTTCCGGCAAATAACGCTGCACATGGGTCTGGCCCATTTTGAACGTCAGGCCTTTGTCGAACGCATCGCCGAACAGGAAACCGTGGATGAACCCGGAATAGACCCCCGGCACACTCACCACCCCACCGCGGCGCACGGCGGCGATGCACTGGCGCAGCGCCTTGCCGCTGCTGCCTTCGAGTTTCAACGTGGCAAGCAGCGTCTCCGTGGTGCTGCCCTTGGCTTCGAACCCAACGGCATCAATCACTGCGTCCACTCCCCGGCTGCCCGCCGTCTGTCGAATGATGGTGTCAGCCGGATCGTCATCGTCATCGAAGTTGATTGGAATCACACCATAGGTGCGCTGGGCATAGGCCAGCCGATAGTCGTGATGGTCGACCATGAAAATTTGCTCGGCACCGAACATCTTCGCGCACGCTGCACTCAAGAGCCCCACCGGCCCGGCGCCATAGATCGCAATGCTTGAACCCGGCCCGATCCCGGTATTGAGCACCGCCTGCCACGCCGTCGGCAGGATGTCCGACAGGAACAACACTTTCTCGTCCGCCAGCAGCCCGGGAATCTTGAATGGCCCGGTATTGGCCTTGGGCACCCGGACCAGCTCGGCCTGCCCGCCCGGAATGCCGCCATACAGGCGGCTGAAGCCAAACAAGGCGGCAGGGGGTGGAATCGCCTTTTTATTGATGATGGCGCCACGGCCGGTATTGGTGGTTTCACAACTGGCGAAAAGATCACGCTGGCAAAAGAAGCACTCGCCACACGCGATCACAAACGGGATCACCACCCGATCGCCGCGCTGCACGGCCGTCACCGCCGAGCCGGTTTCTTCAACGATGCCCATGAACTCATGACCAAAGATATCGCCATGCTCCACGGTCGGAATCTTGCCCCGATACAAATGCAAATCCGATCCGCAAATCGCGGTGGCCGTCACGCGCAAAATGATGTCGTCGGGTGCTTCGAGGGTGGGGTCGGGAACGGTTTCGATTTTGACGTCATGGGCTCCGTGATATGTCATTGCACGCATGGCTGCATCCTCACTGGGTCAATAAAGACATCGGTTGTCTGTATTAAGGGAGCGAGTCAGAACCGCGAGTTCAGTTGCGTGATTGACGAATCTGATCAGCGGTCGAGGCTGAAAATCATGCTGTCAGCGCGGTAAAAAGGCCACACCGCGAACTGCATGAGTCAATTTCCAGACTCATGCAGCCTGCACGACTTCAGTTTGCCATCAACGACCTCAAACCATTGATTTATATAAATATTAAAAGATTACAAAAACCGGCACGACAAATGCTCCAACACCAGAAGCGACCTTCGGCCTTGAGACCGTTCGCGCTCACCCTGACTAGCTGAGAGACTCAATCATGAACGCCATAGACCTGTTGAAAGCCGACCATGAACGCGTGAAAGGCATCCTGACCCAATTAAGCGAGTCCACCGAACGCGGTGTGAAAAAACGCACAGAACTGCTGGCCAAGCTGGAAATGGAGATCACCATTCATACCCGTCTTGAAGAAGAAGTCTTGTACCCGGCGTACAAGAAAGCCGGGGGCAAGGAGCAGGACGTGATGTATTACGAAGCCAAGGAAGAGCATCGCACTGTCGATTCGTTGGTGCTGCCCGACCTGAAAGTCACCGACCCGTCGACCCCCGAATTCGCCGGTCGGGTGAAAGTGGTCAAGGAACTGCTGGAGCACCATATCGAAGAGGAAGAGACAGAAATGTTTCCTCAGGCGAAAAAACTGCTGGGCAAAGCCACCCTCGAAGAACTGGGGGCGCAAATGGAAACCTTGAAGGCGCAGTACAAGAAAGAAATGAGTGCGGGCAACATGGCGGCTTGATGCCAGTCACGCGACAATAAAGGTCCGGCGCACGCCGGACCTTTTTTCTGTCCGGTTCAACCACCGGGATTGGTCACCTGAATAAAAACCGCGTAGCTGCCCAGCAATACCCAGAAAGTGGCGAAAATCCACGGTGTGCGCACCGAGAACAACAAGGACTTGCGGTAGCCCTTATGGGACGATTCCATCTCACTGAACAACGGCGACTCATCGTAGGCGAGGCCCATCAAGGGCTCGCTGCGCAACAACTCACTCTGTTTGAAATGCCAATGATCAATGATGTCGTAGGCCGCTCGAATACCCGGCCAGGCGTTGAGCGAACTGAGCAGCCCCAACAACGCCAGGAACGGCGGCACCACCAGGGTGAAGAGTTTGCCCCATTCCGGATTGAGGTTGGACATGCAGGAGGCAAAGGCAATCAGCAAAAAGGATTGCGCGGCCAGGTAGGCATCGGTGCGATTGGCCAGAATGCTGGTTTCGTACTGGATTTCCCGACGGTAGAAATCCAGGCGTTCCTTGGGCGAGCCGAACATTTTGGCATTGTGTTCAGTGAGGGTTTCTTCGGCCGGGGTTTCAGTCAGTATTCTTGGCACAGGAGTCACGCGAGAGAGGTCAAAACCTTTAGAAGAAACCTCTACCGACAAGTTCAGCTCGATTGACAACACAAGGGGTCAGCAATGGACTATCTCGATTGGGTGCAATGGCCGGCGATGCTGGTCACGGTGCTGGCAGCGTGGCTGATCGGTTCGCAAAGCCCCGAACGCCGGGTCTCGGGCTTCATCTGTTTTATCGTCAGCAATGTTTTGTGGGTGATATGGGGCTACCACACCCAGGCGTATGCACTGATCGTGTTGCAGTTTTGCCTGTGCGCCATGAACCTGCGCGGCTTCCGGAAGAACGCGCACTCTGCGACCTGATACAGGGTGCGGGGATCATTTCATGGTTGAAGCGATGATCTCCACCAGATTGAGTTGGGTGAAGGGTTTGGACAGGCGCGGCAGTTGCGTGGAAAAGCCTTCCAGCCGTTCGGCGTAGCCGGTAGCGAGGATGATCGGCAGATCCGGTTTCAGGTTCCGGATGGCTTGCGCCAATTGCGCGCCATCCATCTGTGGCATGGCCATGTCGGTAATGACCAGGTCGATGGCGGGCTCATTATCGATCGCTTTGAGCGCCAGAGAGCCGGACACCGCACTGATCACCCGATGCCCCAGGTCTTCGAGCAACAGGCTGGTGCTGGTCAGCACCAGGCTGTCGTCGTCCACCACCAACACGCACAGGCGCGGTACCGGCGGTGCGGTGTCCTCGTCGGTCACGGGCCGGGCAACCGAACCGCTCGTGGCGACGGGAATCCACAGTTCCGCCGTGGTGCCGTTGTCCTTCTGGCTCTTGAGAATGAATCGCCCGCCCAGCTGTTCGATGAAGCCATGCACCATCGACAGCCCCAGGCCCGTGCCTTTGCCCACGCCCTTGGTGGTGAAGAACGGGTCCATCGCCGAGGCCAGCGTGGCCTCATCCATACCCTCCCCCGTATCACTGACACTCAGGCACACATAGCGGCCTTTCATCGGGGGAAATTGGAGATGCTCGCGAACGTCCGCCGTTCGAGCACTGATCACCATCTTCCCGCCATGGGGCATTGCATCCCGGGCGTTGGTCGCCAGGTTGAGTAATGCCAGCTCAAGCTGATTGACGTCGGCCAGGACCGGTTCGAGTTCGGGTGAAAAACGGGTTTCGAGGACCACGGAAGGTCCGAGGGAGCTGCGTAACAAACCGGAGATGCCTTGTACCAGCGCCGGGATCTCGACCGGTTCGGCCTTGAGTTCCTGGCGTCTGGCAAACGCCAGCATGCGCTGGGTCAACGATACGCCACGCAAGGCGCCCTGGGTGGCGTTATCCACCAACCGGGTAATGCGTGGTTCATCCCCCAGGCGCTTGCGCACGATTTCCAGATTGCCGAGGATCACCGTCAACAAGTTGTTGAAGTCGTGGGCGATGCCTCCGGTGAGCTGGCCGATGGCTTGCATTTTTTGCGCCTGGAACAGCGCCTCGCGGGTTTGCTCAAGGGCCTGTTGAGCCTGGGTAACTTCGGTGATATCACGGGTGATCTTGGCGAATCCGAGTAACGTGCCGGTCTCCCCCCAGATCGGATCGACCACCACATGCGCCAGGAACCGCGTGCCGTCCTTGCGCACGCGCCAGCCCTTGTTCTCGAATCGCCCTTCACGGGTGGCAACGGACAGGGTCCGTTGCGGTTCGCCGGCCTCACGGTCCTCCGGGGTGTAAAACATCGAAAAGTGTTGCCCGATGACTTCTTCGGGCAAATAGCCCTTGATGCGCTGCGCCCCAAGATTCCAATTGGTCAGGCGCCCGTCGGGGGCGAGCATGTAGATCGCGTAGTCCGTGACGCTTTGCACCAGCAGGCGGAATTGCTGCTCGCTTTGCTTGAGGGTTTCTTCGGCCATCTTGCGGTCGGTCAGGTCCCGGGTGATCTTGGCAAAGCCCAGCAATTTGCCCGACGGGTCGATGATCGGATCGATCACCACATGGGACCAGAAATGCGTGCCATCTTTGCGTACCCGCCAGCCTTCGCCCTCGAAACGCCCTTCCCTGATCGCCGTGTCCAGCGCGCGCTGGGGCAAACCGTTACGGCGATCCTCATCGGTGTAGAAACGCGAAAAGTGCTGACCGAGTATCTCGGCCTCCTCATACCCCTTGAAACGCCTGGCGCCGGCGTTCCAGCTGGTGATGATGCCATCGGGATCAATCATGTAGATCGCATAGTCAATCACGGCATCGATCAACAGTCGGAAACGACTGTCATCGATGACGGTGGCTTTGGTTCGATCTTCGCTCATTGATCCCTCACATCATGAATGCTTTTGTGGAGTATGCGACAAAGCGCCAGTTTGGAGAGGCGCAAACCGGCTCTGGTCGCCAAATGTCATCTGTTTACGTATTTGGTGATGAAGGCGTACAGGGCGTTGTAGACAAAATCAGGGACATACTGAGCATGGGCCTGGGTTTTGAGCAGCGCCAGCTGACATTCCTTTAGAACCTCGTCCCGGTCTCGAGTCGCGAAGACATGATTATCGATAATGCTGGAGTACACGCTGTACGTAAAATTTATCTTGGTTGTTGTCGAGGTAACGGAACCATCGGCAGCCCTTGCGTAGGTGCTCTGGGCGATCAAGGCCCGCTCTTTCAACGCGCCGAAGCCGCGTTCGTACAGGTTGATCTGCGACCCGCTGACCGCCTTTGCAGCCGTTTCGAAGGCCAGGATGACTGCTTGCGCATAACACATGCTGGCCTTCAGCCTGGATAGCGTCAGAAACCTTTCCATCTCCCGATTTTCCATGCTTTGTAGCGCTCGTTTAAAGCACGACAGGTAAGCAAACTCTTGCGTGCAGCCAACGATGTGAGTCTCGAATTGATAACCGACGGCGGTCGCTTTCGGGGGAAAGGCCGCGAAATCGAAACTTTCGAATACGCATTCCAGGATGATGTTGTATTTGCCTGTAAACGCATGGGTAAAAATCTTTGCGCTGAGTTCACGGACAAATGCCTCTGTATGCTCATACGCATGCAAAACGCCGAGCTTGATCATTTCTTCGCGCAACCGTCCACCAACGCGGTAACAATTGCCGGACCTTGCTGTCGCCAAAGCGGTCATCGATCAGCATGATGACCCCTTGATCCTGCTGCGTGCGAATCACCCGCCCCGCCGCCTGCACCACCTTCTGCACCCCCGGGAACAGGTACGTGTAGTCATACCCGGCGCCGAAAATCGCCGCCATGCGATGTTTCAATTGCTCGTTGACCGGATTGAGCTGCGCCAGCCCGAGGGTGGCAATGAACGCTCCGATCAGGCGTGCTCCGGGCAAGTCGATCCCCTCACCAAACACCCCGCCCAGCACCGCGAAACCGACACCTTGACTGTCGGCGGTGAACTGATTGAGAAAATCCTGACGCTGCCCTTCCGCCATGCCTCGCGATTGCGCCCACAAGTTGATATGTGGATGTCGCTCGGCCAGTAGCTGCGCAACCTGCTGCAGATAATCGAAGCTGCTGAAAAACGCCAGGTAGTTGCCGGGGCGCTGGCTGAACTGGCTGGCGATCAGCTCGACAATCGGCGCCAGGGACGACTGGCGATGAACGAACCGCGTGGAGATCTGACTGACAATGTGCACTTGCAGTTGATCGGCGTGAAAGGGTGATTCGACATCGATCCACACTGTGTTTGCCGGCGTCCCCAACAGATCGGCGTAGTAATGGCGCGGGCTCAGGGTCGCGGAAAACAACACGGTGCTGCGTGCCGCCGTCAGCCGCGGGCGGATGAAACCGGCGGGCACCACGTTGCGCAGGCACAGCTGTGACAGGTTTTTCTTGCGCGCAACGTCGCGCTTGCTGATGTCGAACAGGAACTGTTCATCGAACAGTTCGGCGACCCGGCAAAATTGCAGCATGTCGAAGTAAAAACTCTGCAAGGCGCTGTCCAGGCCTTGCGGATGATCATTCAGGTAGTCGCCTATACTCGCGCTGCACGACGACAGCGCCTGCAGCAGTTTTTCCGGAGCCTTGTCGTAAGCCTGATAGGCGCCGGGCTGCAGGTCATGCAGGGCGTTCCACTGCCGATTGACCCGCTGCAAGGATGTCTTCAGCGCTTCAGGGGCGGTTTTGCGCACGGCGTTGAGGGTCGATTGGTCGAGGCTGGCGCTGTACATCTGCCGCCCCCGCTCCACCAGGTTGTGCGCTTCGTCCACCAGCACCGCGACTTTCCAGTTGTTGGCCTGGGCCAGCCCGAACAGCAGCGCACTGAAATCGAAGTAGTAGTTGTAGTCGGCCACCACCACGTCTGCCCAGCGGGCCATTTCCTGGCTCAGGTAGTACGGGCAGATGTCATGCTTGAGGGCAACCTCGCGCAATGCGCTCTGGTTCAGCAGGGTCTGCTCGCTGGCGGCCTGGCGCGCCGCGGGCAAACGATCATAAAAACCCTGGGCCAACGGGCAGGATTCACCGTGACAGGCTTTGTCCGGATGCTCGCAGGCCTTGTCCCGGGCAATCATTTCCAGAACCCGCAGGGCTGGCGCCTCGGCGCTCTGGAGTATGACTTGCGCGGCATCGAGCGCCAGTTTGCGGCCCGGGGTTTTCGCGGTCAGGAAGAACACCTTGTCCAGTTGCTGCGGCGCCAGGGCCTTGAGCAGCGGAAACAGCGTGCCGACGGTCTTGCCGATCCCCGTGGGTGCCTGGGCCATCAGGCAGCGACCGGTACTGACCGCCTTGAACACCGATTCGGCCAGATGACGCTGCCCCGGACGAAAGTCGGCGTGGGGAAAGGTCAATAGCTGCGCCGCCTTGTCGCGTGCTTCGCGGTGGGCCATTTCCTGCTCGGCCCATTGCAGGAACAGGCGGCAATGCTGCTCGAAAAATTGTCCCAGCGTTTGCGCGCTGAAGGCCTCGACCAGACAGGTTTCCTTTTCGCTGACGATGTCGAAGTACACCAGCGCCAGGTTGATCTGTGCCAGTTCCAGCTTCTGGCACATCAGCCAGCCGTAGATCTTCGCTTGTGCCCAGTGCAGCTGACGATGGTTGGCGGGCTGTTTACTCAAGTCGCCGCGATAGGTTTTGACTTCTTCCAGGCAATTTTGCGTCGGGTCATAGCCATCCGCCCTGCCCTTGACCTTCAACTTTTGATACAGGCCTTCGAGCGCGACTTCACTCTGGTAGCCCTCGCTGCGCCGGGACGCCACGGTGCGGTGCCCGAGGATGCCTTCCAGGGCAGTCGGCGACGGCGTAAAGCGCAGATCAAGGTCGCCGACCTTGGCGGTGAACTCGCACAACGCGCGTACCGCGATGCTGTAGCTCACGCGCTCTGCTCTGCCCATTGCACATAACAGACGGCTATCGGCATATGGTGCTCATGGCAGAACTGCAGCCAGCGTAACTGGTTGTCCTGCAGGCGATCGCCGGGACCTTTGACTTCGATCATGCGGTAGGTCTTGTCTTGCGGCCAGAACTGGATCAGGTCCGGCATGCCGGCGCGATTGGCCTTGATGTCCAGCAGCAGACGATGGAACCAGTGCTTGAGGTGTTCGGCCGGCAGGCAGGCGAGTGCCTGGTCGAGCAATTCCTCGCTGAGTGCGCCCCAGAACACGAAGGGTGATTGCACGCCCCACTTGGCGGCGTAACGTTCACGGATGGTCTGGCGGTAACGCCCGTCATCGAGTTCCGCCAGGCAAGCCTGGAACAGGTCGGCGCGGCGCACATGGAAATCTTCATTGAGCAGGTCCACTGGCCCACGCTGGAACGGGTGAAAAAATGCTCCCGGCAAGGGCGCGAAGATCGCCGGCCAGCACAGCAGCCCGAACAGCGAGTTGATCAGGCTGTTCTCCACGTAATGCACCGGCGCCGCCGCTTGCGCCAGGTGTGCCTGGACATGAAATTCCACCGACAGCGCCGGATCGGTCCTGGGCAGTTGCAGGTCCAGGCGCAGCATCTCCCGGGGAGACGCACGCTTGATCGGTGGCCCGCCGAGCTTGCGCCGCAGCCTGGGTAGCGTACGCAGCAATTGCTGCTGTTCGGCAGCGCTTTGAGGCAGTTGTTCGGCATGGCTCGCCAGGTCCAGCGCCAGCTGATACTCGCCGCAGCGCTCCAGCACACGAATCAGCCGCAACCGCGCGCCGGGCCAGGCGCATTCGCGGTAGATACCCAGGGCTGTAGAGAAATCCGCCGTGCGTTCGCAATACTGACCGAACTGGAACAACAGTTTGTCGCGACGGCGCTGCAGCCAGGGGTTGCTCAATGCCAGCGCGTTGACCTGCGCGACGATGCCGGCCAATGCTTCACCGGCCTCGAAACGCTGCTGACAGTCATGCAGGAAAACACAGGCATCCACATCCTCGCGGCTGCGCAGGCCACGGGAGTCGGCGCAGAACTCGACTTTTTCATAGGTGAACATCCCCAGGTCGGCCAGCACGAACTCCGACCAATCCTGGTAAAGATTGCCAAAGAACATCAACCGCAAGCGATCACACAGGCCCATGATGGTCAGGCTGAACAGTCGGTCATCCAGCGGTGCGCACCAGCGGCTGAAGCACTGGGCACCGGGAAACTGCTCGCTCAGTGCCGACAGCCAATCGGTCTTCTTGCCCTTGGGCTGATCGATGGCAGCACCGAGGCACTGGAGGATTTCCGCCTTGAGTAGCACCTCGAACAGTTCTTCGATCAACAGTGGCACCTGCTCGTCGATCCAGCCCAGTTGCAGCAACGGGCCGGCAGCGCTGACGGTGTCACCGATCTCGTCGTAATGCAGCTTGCTCACCCGAAAGTGTATGCCCCTGCGCATCACCATCCGCACCAGCAATGCCCTGGACGGTCGAGGCAGGCGGTTGAAACCGCGGATGAACCGTTGTTCCTCGACACTCAACACGTCGGAATAACGATGTTCAAGCCAATCAAGCACTTGTATGAAGTTGTTCAAGTAGTAGAACGGGTCGTCGAGAGGGTTTGCGGTCACAGGGAAACTGGCCATGGCGAGATAATACTGGTTATGCGTACAGATACCAGCTTGGCCCGGTTCGGTGCAAACGGAAATGGATAAGCGGTGGCGATTCAGTTTATTTTTTTGCCGTCTGTCGAACTTTCTGCCGATCCATTGTACCAATCGCGTTAGAGGTACAGTGACGATCAAGCTCGATCGCGACTGTCGCGCGGTTTTTTTAAGGATGAGAGGTGGGTATGAATTTCAAGACTCTGGGCTTGCCCGTTGCCGTAGCGGCCTTGCTGGCCCTGGCCGGTTGCTCGACGCCAACGGTGGTGACCCTGCAGAACGGCACCCAATATTTGACCAAGGACATGCCGAACACCAAGACCGAGGACGGCTTCTACGAGTTCGAGGATATTTCCGGGGCGAAAGTGAAGGTCAGGGCCGATGAAGTGGCCACGGTGCGCAAGGAAGACTGAACCGCGGTACGGATTGAGACCGCGTTATCGTTCTTCGCGAGCAAGCCCGCTTGTGTCTTGTCCCGCCCCCCGCACCACCCCTCGCTCCTCCAGCAGGCGCACGAACATGGTCAGGCTTTGCGACACTGTCCCGCGCCGCCACACCAGCCAGGTGCGCAGGAACCGGAACGATTCCGACAACGGCCAGACACTCACCGTGGCGCATCCTGGCATGCTTTCGAGCATGCTGCGGGGCATCAGCGCCAGACCGGCACCGGCGCTGACACAGGCCAGCATGCCGTGATAGGACTCCATTTCGAAAATCCGGCCAGGCACCGCGGCGTCCTTGGCGAACCAGCTTTCGAAGTGATGCCGATAGGAACAATTGGAGCGGAAGGCGTAGATGCTCTCGCCGTTGACGTCCTGTGCGCGCAGGATGGGGTCATGGTTGAGCGGCGCGATGAGCACCATTTCTTCCTCGAAAGCCGGCACCCCTTCCAGTGCCGGGTGCAGCACGGGACCGTCGACGAAAGCGGCGGCCAGGCGACCCGACAGCACCCCGTCGATCATGGTCCCGGAAGGTCCGGTGGAGAGATCCAGTTCGACTTTGGCGTAGCGCTGGTTATAGGCGGCCAACAGCTCAGGGATGCGCACCGCTGCGGTGCTTTCCAGCGAGCCAAGCGGGAACGATCCTTGCGGCTCCTCGCCCGCCACCGTGGCGCGAGCTTCCTGGACCAGATCGAGAATGCGCCGGGCATAGTCCAGAAAACTCCACCCTGCCGGAGACAGCCGCAGGCGGCTCTTCTCGCGGATAAACAAATCCACGCCCAGATCCAGCTCCAGTTGCTTGATTCGCGTGGTCAGGTTCGAAGGCACCCGATGTATGTGCTGGGCGGCGACGCTGATGCTGCCGTGCTCGGCGACGGCTTTGAAAATCTCGAGCTGTACCAGATCCAAGTCATTCTCCAAACGTGAACGATATGCTCAGTATTATTCAGTTTCCAGAAAACGAACACCACCGTAATCTGAACCTATACCCACCTGCAGGACGGTGCCATGACGCAAATATCCAGCCTCACCCATGCCATTTCGATCAACCCCGCCACCGGCGAGCAGATCGGCCACTACCCTTTCGAATCCGCATCGGAGCTGGACGCCGCCCTTGCCCGAGCCGCTGCCGGTTTCTCCACCTGGCGCCGCACGCCTGTCGAACAGCGCGCCCAGGCCTTGATCGTGCTGGCCCGGGTGCTTCGCGAAGACGCCGCTACGATGGCCAACATGATTACCCTGGAAATGGGCAAGCCCGTCACCCAGGCCCGCGGTGAAATTGAAAAGTGTGCTCAGCTGTGCGAATGGTATGCCGAACACGGCCCTGCCATGTTGACCGCCGAGCCGACGCTGGTCGAAGGCGGCAAGGCGCGCATCGAATATCGCCCGCTGGGTTCGATTCTTGCTGTGATGCCGTGGAATTTCCCGATCTGGCAGGTGCTGCGCGGTGCCGTGCCGGCCTTGATCGCCGGCAATACCTACGTCCTCAAGCATGCGCCGAACGTCATGGGATCCGCTTATCTGCTGCGTGATGCCTTGCGCCGCGCCGACTTCCCGGAAGGCGTTTTCGAGGTGATCAACGTTACGCCGGACGGTGTGTCCACGGCGATCGCCGACCCACGGATTGCCGCGGTGACGCTCACCGGCAGTGTGCGGGCCGGGATGGCCATCGGGGCCCAGGCCGGTGCGGCGATGAAAAAGTGCGTGCTGGAACTGGGCGGCTCGGACCCCTTCATCGTGCTTAACGATGCTGATCTGGACGAAGCGGTCAAGGCCGCCGTCATTGGCCGTTACCAGAACACCGGGCAAGTCTGCGCAGCGGCCAAACGCCTGATTGTCGAGCAAGACATTGTCGAGCAATTCACGCGCAAGTTCGTCGAAGCCACCCGCCAGTTGGCGGTCGGTGATCCGCTGTCGGCCAGTACTTACATTGGTCCCATGGCCCGTTTCGATTTGCGTGATGAACTGGATCAACAAGTGCGCGACACCCTGGAGGAAGGCGCGACCTTGCTCATGGGCGGCAAAAAGGCTGAAGGTTCTGGCAATTTTTACGAGCCGACGGTGCTCGGTGATGTGACCGACCAGATGACCTCGTTCAAACAGGAACTGTTCGGTCCGGTGGCCTCGATCATCACCGCCCGGGATGCGGCCCATGCCCTGGCGCTGGCCAACGACAGCGAGTTCGGACTGGCCTCGACCATTTACACGCGTAATGTCGAGCTGGCGCAACAGATGGCTGGCGAACTGGAAACCGGCGGTGTATTCATCAATGGGTATTGTGCCAGCGACCCGCGCGTGACCTTTGGCGGTGTGAAGAAAAGCGGGTTTGGCCGGGAGCTGTCACATTTCGGCGTCAGGGAGTTCTGCAATGCCCAGACGGTGTGGCTGGATCGGCGCTGAAGCTGTAGGAACTGGCTTGCCGGCGATGGCGGTCTGAAGCCTTGTGCCTGCCAGGACGACGCCTTCGCCAGCAAGCCGGCTCTTCCAGGTCGAAAAAAACGGCTGATCCGCCACGCGGATCAGCCGTTATTCATTTCATCAAATCCAACGAGCCGCCGCGATCACGCACTCAGCGAATAGATCAACGCCGAGATCGCCACCAGCCCCACCGCCGTCACAAACACATTGGAAGCCTGCCCCCGATAGCGCGCCATCGCCGGCACCTTGCGAATCGCATACATCGGCATCAGGAACAGGATCGCCGCGATAATCGGGCCACCCAAGGTCTCGATCATCCCCAGAATGCTCGGGTTCAGGGTGGCAACGATCCAGCACACCACCAACATGAAGGCCGCCGTCATGCGATCCAGCGTCTTCGGCGCCGGACGCTTGCCGCTTTTGACGATCAGCCCCTTCAAGCCCTCGCTGGCACCGATGTAGTGCCCGAGGAACGACTTGGATATGGCCACGAAGGCAATCAACGGCGCCGCAAAGGCGATGGTCGGGTTGCTGAAGTGGTTGGCCAGGTACGACAGGATCGACAGGTTCTGCGCCTTCGCTTCCGCCAGTTGTGCCGGCGACAGGGTCAGCACGCAGCTGAACACGAAGAACAGTACCATCACCACCATCAAGACGTGGGCCCGGGACAGGATCTGCGAGCTGCGCTCCTGGGCGTGATCGCCGTAGCGACGCTTCTGGTCCACCGCGAATGCCGAGATGATCGGCGAGTGGTTGAAGGAGAACACCATCACCGGAATCGCCAACCACAAGGTGTGCAACAACGCCGAGGGTTCAGGCACCGTCGAAGCAGTGGCCAGGATGCCGCCGTTCCAGTGCGGAATCAGGAACACCGCGAGGAACAGCAGTGCCACGATGAACGGATAGACCATCAGGCTCATGGCCTTGACGATCGCTTGCTCACCGCAACGCACCACCGCCAGCAGGCCGAGGATCAGCACCAGCGACAGCACGGCCCGCGGGGGCGGCATGATGTGCAGTTGATGCTCGAGGAAACTGCCCACGGTATTGGTCAGGGCCACGCTGTAGATCAGCAGGATCGGGAAGATCGCGAAGAAGTAGAGCAAGGTGATCAACGCGCCGGCCTTGATCCCGAAATGCTCCTCCACCACTTCGGTGATGTCCGCGCCTTCGCGTCCGGACAGTACAAAGCGGGTCAGGCCGCGGTGCGCGTAGAACGTCATGGGGAACGCCAACACTGCAAGGATCAGCAACGGCCAGAAGCCGCCCAGCCCTGCATTGATCGGCAAAAACAGCGTCCCCGCCCCGATGGCCGTGCCAAACAGGCCCAGCATCCAGGTGGTGTCATGACGATTCCAGCGGGTAAGGCTTGCTGGTGTCGCCGCTACATAGCGTTCGTCGACGCTATTGGCCTGATCATTCATCCGGTGGGATCTCCGCATTCCGGTCACTGGCTACCCGGTCAGGACGAGTCGGAAAACCCGACAGGCAGCGCCCTGGCCGAAACAGGGGCGCGATTGTCCGGGATTAATCAGCAGAAGCAAAGACTTAGCTGAGGAGCGGTTGTGCCGCCCCCTGTAGGAGCAAGCTGGCTCGCGAAGGCGGCGGCACATTCAACAATGATTTGCCTGACCCAACGCTATCGCGGCCAAACCTCGCCCCTGCATCGGATCAGCAGTCCCCCACTTGATAAAGGTCTCCCATCATGTATTTTGAAGTGACCTGCATTCCTTCTGGAGTCTTGCCATGCCACTGGTTCGCGTCGACATCGGCATTGCCCAGTACGCTATCTGATCGCCCTCCTTTTATATCTGTGAGCCGCCCATGCCCCGTGTTTCCCGCAAACAAGCCGATCTCAACCGCGAAGTCATCGTTGAAGCCGCCACGCGGCTGTTTCGCGAACGCGGGCTGCACGGGATCAGCGTCGTCGATGTCATGGCCGCGGCCGGCCTGACCCATGGCGGCTTCTATGGGCATTTCGAGTCCAGGGAAGCCTTGGCACTAGAAGCCAGCGGCCGGGCGTTCGAGCAATCGACAGAGCGCTGGAAAGAACGGATCGGCGCCCATGACGACAAAAACGCCGCGCGCCGGGCGCTGATCGAGCCTTACCTGTCCGCCGCCAGCCGTGACCATCCGGGTGAGAGCTGCCCGGTCGTGGCCTTTGCCGGGGACATGTGCCACGAAGCCGCCGGCAGCGGTTTGCGTGAAACCTTCATGGACGGATTGAACGCGCTGCTCGATACCTTCGGCTCGCTGATCGAAACCGGCGATGACGATGACAACCGCCGGCAGGTGCTGGTGCAATACTCGTTGATGGTCGGCGCATTGACCTTGGCCCGGGCCACCCGGGGCGAGGCGTTGTCGGACGAGATTCTCGAGGCGGCGCGCAGTTTTCTCACCGCGGACCGTCCACCCTTGATTCCTGCCTGATGACTCGATGTACGGAAATAGACCGCAGGCTTCCCCAGCTACACTGAGTCGAAGATCGCAGGATCGTTGGTCATTGCCAAACCGTAATGGAATCAGCAATCTGAAGCGACCTTCGAGCCCCGATATTCTGCTGCCCAAAGGAGCCCAGCATGCCCGCAACCGTTCTGGTACTGGTTGAAACCATCAATGATTACCTGCCAATTCTTGAACATCAGGGCTTTCACCTGATTCTGGCCCCGACGCCCGCCGAGCGCGCGGCGGCCATCACCCGGCAGGGAGGTCAGATCGATGCGGTGCTGACTCGCGGTCCATTAGGGCTGTATGCCGATGAAATCGCCGCCCTGCCCAATCTCAAGATCATCTGCGTGATCGGCGCCGGCTACGAACAGGTCGACCTGCAAGCCGCCGCCGACCGCGGCATCACGGTCACCAATGGCGCCGGGGTCAACGCGTCTTCGGTCGCCGACCACGCCATGGCGATGCTGCTGGCACTGGTGCGCGACATTCCCCGCTGCGACGCCGCCGTGCGACGCGGCGAATGGCCGAAAATCATGCGCCCTTCCCTGGCCGGCAAACGCCTGGGCATCCTGGGTCTCGGCGCGGTCGGCATGGCCATCGCCAAACGCGCAGCCCACGGCTTCGACATGACGGTCAGCTACCACAACCGCCAACATCGCAGCGACGTACCCTACAGCTTCTGCTCGACGCCAGCCGAGCTGGCGCGTGCCTCGGACTTTTTGATCGTCGCCGCCCCCGGCGGCCTGGGTACCAGACACCTGATCAACAAACACGTACTCGACGCCCTCGGCCCCAACGGTTTCGTCGTCAACATCGCCCGGGCCAGTGTCATCGTCACCGCAGATCTGATCAGCGCCTTGGAACAGCGACGAATCGCTGGCGCCGCGCTGGATGTCTTCGATGCCGAACCCCGTGTACCGGATGCACTGAAGACCTTGGCCAACGTGATCCTGACGCCGCATGTCGCCGGGCTGTCTCCCGAAGCCACCCAGGGCACCGTGGAAATGGTGGGTCGCAACCTGGTGGCATTTTTTTCAGGTAACCCGGTGCTCACGCCGATCGATCTGCCGGCAACCCAGACCAAGGCGGTGCTGTAGGCTGTCATTCAAACAGGTGTATCAAAAGCAATGATTGCCCGGCAACACGCTCACCTATAAGGGCTGTTCGTGGTTGTGGGTGTCAGGTGTGCGCATTAGATTAGCCAATAGTCTCAGGCCTCCAGAATAAGCAGAAGGGATAAGCATGGCGCTTACTGACCAGTCCACCCGTATCCGCTCCGGCGAAGAACTCGATGCCAGCCTGATCGATCCGTACCTGAAGGCCCATATTCCGGGCCTCAGTGGCCAACCGGCCATCAGCCAGTTTCCCGGCGGTGCGTCCAACCTCACCTACTTGCTGGAATACCCTGAACAGGAATTCGTCCTGCGTCGGCCGCCGTTCGGCCACAAGGCGAAGTCGGCCCACGACATGGGTCGCGAGTTTCGCATCCTCAATCAGCTGCGGGACGGCTTCCCGTACTGCCCTAAAGCCTACGTGCACTGCACCGACGAATCGGTGATCGGCGCCGAGTTTTATGTGATGGAGCGGGTCAAGGGCATCATCCTGCGCGCCGAACTGCCGCCCGAGCTGGGCCTGGATTCGGCAAAGACCGAAGCCCTGTGCAAGAGCTTTATCGACAAATTCGTCGAACTGCATCAGGTCGACTACAAAGCCTTTGGCCTGGGCGACCTCGGCAAACCCGAAGGTTACGTCGCGCGGCAGATCAGGGGCTGGAGCGAGCGCTACGAAAAAGCCCTGACCCCGGACGCTCCGCAGTGGCAAGCGGTCAAGGCCTGGCTCAATGACAAGATGCCGGCCGATCACCCGAATTCGAGCATCGTGCACAACGATTACCGCTTCGACAACGTGATCCTCGACCCGAATAATCCGATGCAGATCATCGGCGTGCTCGACTGGGAACTGACCACCCTCGGTGACCCGTTGATGGACCTGGGCAACACCCTTGCCTACTGGATCGAAGCCGACGACCCGGCACCGGTGCAGTTGATGCGCCGCCAGCCGAGCCACGCCCCGGGCATGCTGACCCGCCGCGAGTTCGTCGATTACTACGCTCAACGCTCAGGCATTCAGATCGACAATTTCGACTTCTACTACACCTACGGCCTGTTTCGCCTGGCCGGCATCGTGCAGCAGATCTACTACCGCTTCTTCCATGGTCAGACCCAGGACAAACGCTTCGCGCAGTTCATTCACATGAACAAACTGCTGGAGCAGATGAGCTTGCAGGTCATTGCCAAATCCAGCCTCTGACTACGCCCCTGGCCCAATAACAAGACGTTTTATAAGGGAATCCCATGTCCAAGACTCAGTTGTTCGACCTCGACGGCAAGATCGCTTTCGTGTCCGGTGCCAGCCGCGGTATCGGTGAAGCCATCGCCAAGCTGCTGGCCCAGCAAGGTGCCCACGTCATCGTTTCGAGCCGCAAGCTCGAGGGTTGCCAGCACGTGGCCGACGCCATCATCGCCGCTGGCGGCAAAGCCACCGCCATCGCCTGCCACATCGGTGAAATGGAACAGATCAGCCAGGTCTTCGCCGGCATCAAGGAACAGTTCGGGCGCCTGGACATCCTGGTCAACAATGCCGCGACCAACCCGCAATTCTGCAACGTACTGGACACCGACCTGGGCGCCTTTCAGAAAACCGTCGACGTCAACATTCGCGGCTACTTCTTCATGTCGGTGGAAGCCGGCAAGCTGATGCGCGAAAACGGTGGCGGCAGCATCATCAACGTGGCCTCGATCAACGGTGTCTCGCCGGGGATCTTCCAGGGCATCTACTCGGTGACCAAGGCCGCCGTGATCAACATGACCAAGGTATTTGCCAAGGAATGCGCGCAGTTCGGCATTCGCTGCAATGCCCTGCTGCCAGGTTTGACTGACACCAAGTTTGCGTCGGCGCTGGTGAAGAACGAGGCGATCCTCAATACCGCGTTGCAGCAGATTCCGCTCAAGCGTGTCGCGGATCCGAGTGAGATGGCCGGTGCCGTGCTGTACCTGGCCAGCGATGCGTCCAGCTACACCACTGGCGTATCGCTGAACGTGGACGGCGGTTTCCTGTCCTGATTTTTTACACCGGATAGGAAAAGGCAGCCTCGGGGCTGCTTTTTTATTGCGGCTTTCCTGGATTGGAGGTCATTTTGTTTTCAGCGCGGGCAAGGTCCCTCGTAGGAGCCGGCTTGCTGGCGATGGTCGTTAACGACAACGCGCGCGATCCGGTTAAACGCGGCGCACTTGAATCCATCGCCAGCAAGCCGGCTCCTACGGGTATTGCGGGCTATTGCGTCACGCAACGGGTGGCCGTCGTGACCCGGGTCACTTCCCCATCAGCCCTCATGTCGCCATACACATCGGTGTTTTCAGTGGTCTGGCAGGTTCGAACGGGGGCTGGAGGCGGTGCGGCGGGAGGTGGCGGTGGTGGACTGGCACATCCTCCCAGGATGGCTACGCAAAGCACGAAGGACAGTGGAACCCAACGCTGTTTCCCAAGACTGTTCATAAGCTGACCCGCGGTAAGTGATTGCCACATTTCCGCGACTCGACAAATTTACCGCGAACCCGCGGGCCGGCCACAGAAATACTCTCGTACTCCTGATACGACCGTCGGCAAATCCCCGCAGTTCCTAGGAAGTCTCGGGGAGATGCAATGAATTGCTTTCAAGCTCGTAACGCAGCTCCTCGACCAACGCCATCACCGCGTCCGACGTCTTGAGTGTGGCCGCGTTCAACCCACTGACCACCAGATCCACCTGTCCTGACACCGGGTGATAAAGCTTCACTGTCAACGAGTTATCCCCCGTCAGCGTGCATTCACAGGCCAACGGCGAAAAATTCCGTTCCAGTTGGGTGCGCAATTGCGCCAGATAAATCATCCGGTTCACCCTGCCGCAGCGCTGAAAGCGACCGCGCCCTTGAACTGTTCGAGACCCATGTGGCTGTTCCTTGGCTGCTTCAAAGGGGATGCGATAGGAAGCCGGAGGCTCGTATCGCACCCTCACAGCCTAAATTTCGCCAAGCCAGACCAGAACATCCATTTGCACCGCCCCATCTAGTGCATTTGCACCTCAACCTTGGCCCTTGGGTCGCCTCTCGCTTGCGAACAAACCTCGCTCGCGGGCCCAGACAATTGCCTCGCTACGACTGTGCACGTCCAGCTTGGAATACACCGTCGACACATGATTACGCACGGTGTTGGGCGCCAGTTTGAGCCGCGCGGCGATTTCCTTGTCGGCCAGGCCCTGACAGATCAGGCCGAGCACATCGCGCTCGCGGGCAGTCAGGTCGGTGAACGAGACGCTGGGCAACCTGGGCGAGTTGACGTGCTTCACGTTGGCGAGTTTCTCGATCAGCGTGCGACTGAACCAGGAGGCGTCCTTCATCACCTCTTCGATCGCCGAAACGAGCTCAAGCTCGGTGCGTTTACGCTCGGTGATGTCCATCAGCACCAGCAAATAGCAAGGTCCGTCCGGAATGTTCACGGTATCGGCCGACACCGCGCAATCGATCAGCTCGGTGTCCTTCTTGCGCACACGCACATCGACACGGTCCAGGCTTCCGGTTTTTTCCAGCGCCGCAAACAACCGCGTGCGGGCGACTTTATCGTGAATGAAATCGATCTCGGCGATGGTCTTGCCAATCACTTCGTCACTGGCATACGCCAGGGTGTCCAGAAAAGCCTCATTGACGTCCAGCACCACCTGATCAGCGGCGCCAAACACCAGGATGGGTACCGGGGTCAGGCGAAAGGCCTTGGCGAAGCGTTCTTCACTCTGGCGCAAAGCGACTTCGGCCTTGCGCCGAGGCTCCACGTCCACGAAGGAAAACAGCATGCAGGCTTCGTCGTTGAGTTCCAGGGGTTGACCGGCAACGATGACTTGTTTGCAGCCGCCTCCAGACACTTGCAGCTCTGCCTGCATTTGCGGGATGGTCGCCCCTTCGCGCAAACGTTGCTTGGCCAGGTCCTTGTTTTCGGCCCCCTCCAGCACGTCCAGTTCATAGGTCGAACTGCCGATCACTTGATCTCGGGCATAGCCGGTCATCTCCAGGAAGCCAGGGTTGACCTTGATGTAGCGCAAATCGCTGAGGCGGCAGATCACCGCCGGCGCCGGGTTGGCATTGAAGGTCTTTTCGAAACGCTGCTCGGCGCTGGCCCATTCGGTGACGTCGTCCATGATCAGCACCAGCGACTCCGGTTCGCCGGCACTGTCGGTCAACACCATGCTGCGCACGTTGTGCACCCAGGTGCGCTCTTCGTCATCCACCGGCGTGACTTCGACCAGCACATTGCTGAACGTCTCGCCGCGGGCCACGCGGTTGATCGGGTAATTGTCGGCCGCGACCGGGTGGTTATTGCGATAGCGCAACGCGAAGCGCCTGGCGTACTCCTTGGCATCGGCGCCCAGGTCGCCGACCCGGCGAACACCGTGCATGGTCAGCGCCGCCTCGTTGGCCCAGAGAATGGTCTGGTCGAGTTCCAGCAGGATCACCCCGTCGGACAGGCCGGCAATGATCTGCTGCAACTGGCGGCGATTGGTTTCGGTGATCAGGACGTCTTGGCTCATTGCATCTCCACAGGTGTGGCGGCGCGAGAACGCGCCGCCCTGTGAAGATTACGACCGCGGGCGAGCATGATCGTGCAGGGGCTCGAAATAATGGCTGCTCGCGTTGCTCCCCCGGCTGATAACTCTTTTCCCAGGTGTGCCCGGCCACTGCAGGAGCGCTGCGAGCTTTTGATTTACCTTAAGGCAAAAACGCAAACTGACCCTGCACATATCCCGGTTGTACATCACAAATTTGCACTGGTACGATCCAGCATCGCTCGCGCGCGAGCTTCTCTATAAAGAACAATAAAAGCAGGGAGTTAGTGATGACTGCTCAGGTTTCATCGAAGGGGACTTCGTCCATGGATGCCACGCAAAACGAAGTACTGGCCGAGGTTCGCAACCACATCGGTCACCTGACCCTCAATCGCCCCGCCGGCCTCAACGCCCTGACCCTGGACATGGTGCGCACCCTGCAACGTCAGCTCGACGACTGGGCACAGGATTCGCTGGTGCATGCGGTGGTGTTGCGCGGTGCTGGCGAGAAAGCTTTTTGTGCTGGCGGCGACATTCGTTCGCTGTATGACAGCTTCAAAAATGGCGACACCCTGCACGAAGACTTCTTCGTCGAGGAATACGCCCTGGATCTGGCGATTCACCACTACCGCAAACCGGTCCTGGCCTTGATGGACGGTTTTGTCCTGGGCGGTGGCATGGGCCTGGTGCAAGGCGCTGATTTGCGGGTCGTCACCGAGAAAAGTCGCCTGGCAATGCCGGAAGTCGGGATCGGTTATTTTCCCGACGTCGGCGGCAGCCACTTTCTGCCCCGTGTTCCCGGTGAACTGGGCATCTACTTGGGCGTCAGCGGGGTACAGATCCGCGCGGCCGACGCGCTGTATTGCGGTCTTGCCGACTGGTACCTGGAAAGCGACAGGCTGGGCACCCTGGACGAGCATCTCGACCAGCTGCAATGGCACGAAACGCCGCTCAAGGACCTGCAAGGTCTGTTGGCGAAACTCGCCGTGCAACAACTGCCTGACGCGCCATTGAAAGCACTGCGCCCGGCCATCGATCACTTCTTCGCCCTGCCCGATGTGCCGAGTATTGTTGAGCAACTGCGTGAAGTGACAGTCGCCGACCGCCATGCGTGGGCCGTGGCCACCGCCGATCTTCTGGAAAGCCGTTCACCGCTGGCCATGGGCGTGACCCTGGAAATGTTGCGCCGCGGCCGGCATCTGAGCCTGGAAGACTGCTTCGCCCTTGAGCTGCACCTGGACCGTCAGTGGTTCGAGCGCGGTGACCTGATCGAAGGCGTGCGCGCCTTGTTGATCGACAAAGACAAGAACCCGCGCTGGAACCCGCCTACCTTGCAGGCGCTGGACGCCGAGCACGTCGCGAGCTTCTTCAGCGGGTTTGACCAGAGCGGGAACTGAACCATGCACGATATCGAATTGAGCGAAGAGCAAGTGATGATCCGCGACATGGCCCGGGACTTTGCCCGTGGCGAGATCGCACCCCACGCCCAGGCCTGGGAAAAGGCCGGCTGGATCGATGACGGTCTGGTGGCGAAGATGGGGGAACTGGGCCTGCTGGGCATGGTGGTCCCCGAGGAATGGGGCGGCACCTATGTCGACTACGTCGCCTATGCCCTGGCGGTGGAGGAGATTTCCGCCGGCGACGGCGCCACTGGCGCGCTGATGAGCATCCACAACTCCGTGGGCTGCGGGCCGGTCCTCAACTACGGCAGCGAAGAACAGAAACAGACCTGGTTGCCGGACCTGGCCAGCGGTCAGGCCATCGGCTGCTTTTGCCTGACCGAACCCCAGGCTGGCTCCGAAGCCCACAACCTGCGCACCCGCGCCGAACTGCGCGACGGCCAGTGGGTGATCAACGGTGCCAAGCAATTCGTCAGCAATGGCAAACGGGCGAAACTGGCCATTGTCTTCGCTGTGACCGATCCGGATCTGGGCAAACGCGGCATCTCGGCATTCCTGGTGCCCACGGACACTGCAGGTTTCATCGTCGATCGCACCGAACACAAGATGGGCATCCGCGCTTCCGATACCTGTGCTGTGACCCTGAACAACTGCACGATTCCTGAGGCCAACCTGCTCGGCGAACGCGGCAAAGGCCTGGCCATCGCCCTGTCGAACCTGGAAGGCGGTCGCATCGGTATCGCGGCGCAGGCATTGGGAATTGCCCGGGCGGCGTTCGAAGCGGCCCTGGCCTACTCACGTGATCGTGTGCAGTTTGACAAGCCGATCATCGAACACCAGAGCATCGCCAATATGCTGGCCGATATGCACACCCGCCTGAACGCGGCGCGGCTACTGATCCTGCATGCCGCGCGCTTGCGCAGTGCCGGCAAACCATGCCTGTCGGAGGCTTCGCAGGCGAAGCTGTTTGCCTCGGAGATGGCCGAGAAAGTCTGTTCGTCGGCGATGCAGATTCATGGCGGGTATGGGTATCTGGAGGATTACCCGGTCGAGCGTTACTACCGGGATGCGCGGATCACGCAGATTTATGAAGGGTCGAGCGAGATTCAGCGGATGGTGATTGCCCGGGAGTTGAAAAACTACCTGGTGTGATGCCCCAAAAGCTTCGCGAGCAGGCTCGCTCCCACAGTGGATCTCCAGAGTTCAAGAGATCCCTTGTGGGAGCGAACCTGCTCGCGAAGGCGTCCGCGAGAACGCTACATCACTTACCCTGGAACTCAGCCGGACGCTTGGCAATAAACGCCGCCATCCCTTCCTTCTGATCCTGCGTCGCAAACGCCGCATGGAACACCCGGCGCTCGAAGCGCACGCCTTCCGACAGACTCACTTCAAACGCGCGGTTGACGCTTTCCTTGGTCATCATCGCGATCGGCAGCGACTTCGCGGCAATCGTGGTCGCGACTTTCAACGCTTCTTCCAGCAGTTCATCCGCCGGCACGATCCGCGCGACAATCCCGCAACGCTCTGCTTCCACCGCATCGATCAGGCGGCCACTGAGGCACATTTCCATGGCCTTGGCCTTGCCCACGGCGCGGGTCAGGCGCTGGGTGCCGCCCATGCCCGGCAGCACGCCGAGGTTGATTTCCGGCTGACCGAATCTGGCGTTGTCACCGGCCAGGATGAAGTCGCACATCAGCGCCAGTTCACAACCACCACCCAAGGCAAAACCGTTGACCGCGGCAATGATCGGCTTACGGCGGTTGGCCACGCGATCGCTGTCGCTGAACAGGTCGTCGAGGTAGATCTGCGGGTAGGTCAGCTCGGCCATTTCCTTGATGTCGGCACCGGCGGCGAAGGCTTTTTTCGAGCCGGTCAACACGATGCAACCGATGTTCGAATCGGCTTCAAGGCCATCGAGGGCATGATTCAACTCACTGACAATCTGCGCGTTCAGCGCGTTTAACGCCTGCGGACGGTTCAGGGTGATCAGGCCCACACGGCCGTGGATTTCCAACAAAATCGTTTCGTAGCTCACAAGGGACTCCTTCTCAAAGATTGCGCGAAATGACCATGCGCTGAATATCGCTGGTGCCTTCGTAGATCTGGCACACACGCACGTCGCGGTAGATCCGCTCCAGCGGGAAATCGTTCAAGTAACCGTAACCGCCGAGGGTTTGCAAGGCCGAAGAGCATACCTTCTCGGCCATTTCCGAAGCGAACAGCTTCGCCATCGAGGCTTCCACCAACGCCGGTTTGCCGCTGTCACGCAAGGCCGCCGCGTAATGCACCATCTGCCGGGCCACGGCAATCTGGGTCGCCATGTCGGCCAGGCGGAAGGCGACCGCCTGGTGTTCGATGATCGGTTTGCCGAAGCTTTCACGCTCACGGGCGTAGTCGCGAGCTGCTTCGAACGCGGCGCGGGCCATGCCCACCGATTGCGAGGCGATGCCGACCCGGCCGCCTTCAAGGTTGGCCAGGGCGATCCGGTAACCTTCGCCCTCCTCGCCCAGTCGATTGGCCACCGGCACTTTCACGTCTTCGAACAGAATCTGGCAGGTGTCCGAGGCGTGTTGCCCCAGCTTGTCTTCGACGCGGGCGACTTTGTAGCCCGGCGAATCGGTCGGCACGATCAGCGCAGTGATGCCACGCTTGCCAGCACTCGGATCCGTCACGGCGAACACGATCACCACCCCGGCGTTCTGCCCGGAGGTGATGAACTGCTTGCAGCCGTTGAGCACGTAGTGATCGCCGTTCAACTTGGCGCGCGTCTTCAAGCCGCTGGCGTCGGAGCCGGCCTGGGGTTCGGTCAGGGCGAAGGCGCCCAGCATCGCGCCGCTGGCCAGCGGTTTGAGGAAGCGCTCTTTCTGGTCGTCATTGCCGTACTTGAGGATTGGCACACAACCGACCGAGTTGTGCACGCTCATGATGGTCGAGCAGGCACCGTCGCCGGCCGCGATCTCCTCCAGGGCCATAGCGTAGGCCAGGTAACCGGTGTCGCAACCGCCCCATTCTTCCGGCACCAGCATGCCGAAGAAGCCCAGCTCGGCCATCTCGCCGATGGCTTCCTTGGGAAAGCGGTGTTCACGGTCCCATTGCGCGGCGAACGGTTTCAGCCGTTCCTGGGCAAACTGCCGGGCCGCATCGCTGATCTGAAGTTGTTCGTCATTGGGAATCATGCCAAGTCCTTAAAAATTAGCCTGAAGGCGCAAAACCTGTGGGAGCGAGCCTGCTCGCGAAGACTGAGTCTGGCGCACTGTAGATGTTGACTGACAGTGCGCTTTCGCGAGCAGGCTCGCTCCCACATGGGTTGTGTTCTTCAATACAGGCATTCCACGGCCATCGCCGTCGCTTCGCCGCCGCCGATGCAGATCGCTGCGACACCGCGCTTCAGGCCTTTCTGGCGCAGGGCCGAGAGCAAGGTCACGAGGATCCGCGCGCCGGACGCACCGATCGGGTGACCCAGGGCACAGGCACCACCATGGACGTTGACCTTCTCGTGGGGAATTTCCAGTTTGGTCATGGTCACCAGGCTGACCACGGCGAAGGCTTCGTTGACTTCCACCAGGTCGACTTCGTCCAGGGACCAGCCGGTTTTCTGCATCAGCTTCTTGATTGCACCCACCGGAGCCACCGGAAACAGGCCCGGTGTATCGGCAAACGCGGCGTGCCCGTGAATCACCGCCAGCGGTTTCAGCCCGCGTTTCTCGGCTTCGGAACGGCGCATCAGCACCAGTGCCGCAGCGCCATCGGAGATCGAACTGGAGTTCGCCGCCGTAACGGTGCCACCTTCGCGGAACGCCGGTTTCAGCGAGGCGATCTTGTCCAGCTTGGCTTTGGGCGGCTGTTCGTCGTGGCTGATCACCAACTGCTCTTTACCGACGGTCACAGTGAGCGGCACGATCTCGTCCTTGAAGCTGCCGTCCTTGATCGCCTGTTGGGCGCGGGTGGTCGAAGCGATGGCGAACGCGTCCTGGGCCTCGCGGCTGAAACTATTGGTTTCGGCGCAGTCCTCGGCGAAGGTGCCCATCAGGCGGCCTTTGTCGTAGGCATCTTCCAGGCCGTCGAGGAACATGTGGTCGAGCACCCGGCCGTGGCCCATGCGGTAACCGCTGCGGGCGCGGTCCAGCAGGTACGGCGAGTTGGACATGCTTTCCATCCCGCCGGCGACCACCACCTCGGCGCTGCCGGCCACCAGCATGTCGTGGGCCAGAATGGCCGCTTCCATGCCCGAGCCGCACATCTTGTTCAGGGTGGTACAGCGGGTCGACTTGTCCAGCCCGGCGCCCAGGGCTGCCTGGCGAGCAGGCGCCTGGCCGAGGCCGGCGGACAGTACGCAGCCGAACAGCACTTCTTCGACCGATTCAGGCGTGACACCCGCCCGTTCGACGGCCGCACGAATGGCGGCAGCGCCGAGTTGCGGCGCGGTCAGGCTCTTCAGTTCGCCCTGGAAGCCGCCCATCGGGGTGCGGACGGCGCTGACGATAACAATTGGATCGTTGGCAATAGTCATGACAAATCCTCTTTACTTGGCGGCCATGCGCAAGGCGCCGTCGAGACGGATCACCTCGCCATTGAGCATGCTGTTTTCAATGATATGCCTGACCAGCCCGGCGTACTCGCCCGGTTTGCCCAGGCGCGGTGGAAACGGCACGCCGGCGGCCAGGGAAGCGCGGACTTCCGGGGTCATGCCCGCCATCATCGGCGTTTCGAAAATGCCCGGTGCGATGGCCATCACACGGATACCGAAGCGCGCCAGTTCACGGGCGGCGGGCAAGGTCAGGCTGACGATCGCACCTTTGGAAGCCGCGTAGGCCGCCTGGCCGATCTGGCCGTCGTATGCCGCAGCCGATGCGGTGTTGATGATGATTCCGCGTTCGCCATCGGCATCCGCCTCGGTCTCGGCAATCGCCGCGGCCGCCAGGCGCAGCATGTTGAAGCTGCCGATCAGGTTGACGTTGATCACCTGGCTGAAATTGGCCAAGACGTGGGGCCCGGTTTTGCCAAGGATTTTTTCACCGCGCACGATGCCAGCGCAGTTGACCAGACCACTGAGGCCACCGAAGGCTTTTACCGTCGCCTGCACGGCGGCTTCGGCCGCGGCTTCGTTACTGATGTCGGCGACCACGCTTTGCGCGCCGAGGCGTTGAGCCTGCGCGGCAAGCGCCTCGGCGTTCATGTCCACCAGCATCACTTTTGCGCCCGCCGCGACCAGCATTTCAGCCGTGGCCGCGCCGAGACCGGAAGCACCGCCGGTGACGAGAAAAACCTTGTTTTCGATCTGCATCATCGTTTCCTTGGATTCAAGCTTGAACGTTCTTCGCCGCAGCCTCTTGAGCCTTGGCGATTTCCTGATTGCGCAAGATAAAGCGCTGCAACTTGCCGCTTGGGGTTTTCGGCAACTCGCTTACAAATTCGATTTCGCGAGGGTACGAGTGCGCCGCCAGACGCTTGCGCACATGTTGGCGCAGTTCTTCGGCCAACTCCGGTTCAGGGCGATATTGCGCGCTGAGCACGACAAAGGCCTTGACCAGCTCGGTGCGCTCCGGATCAGGCTTGCCGACCACCGCCGCCTCGACTACCGCCGGGTGTTCGATCAATGCGCTTTCGACATCGAACGGACCCACACGGTAACCGGACGTGGTGATCACGTCGTCACTGCGGCCGACGAAGCTGATGCTGCCGTCCGGGTTCCACTCGACGGTGTCGCCACTGAGGTAATAGTTGCCGACGAAGGCCTTGGTCGGCGCGCCTTCGTAACCAGCGAACCAGCACATCGGAGACTGGGTGCGATCGATGGCCAGGATGCCCGGCTGGCCGACGCCGAGTTCCTTGTACTCATCGTCCAGCACCACGATACGGTGGCCCGGCGAGGCAAATCCGGCGGCGCCCATGTGGATCGGATGCTCCAGGCCATGGTGGTTGCACAGGACCATGCCCAGCTCGGTCTGGCCGTAATGGTCGTGGATGACCACGCCGAGGTTGTCGGCAAACCAGCGAATCACTTCCGGGTTCAGCGGCTCGCCGGCGCTGCTGACGATGCGCAGCTTGCCCTTGATCGAACGGGCGAACTCATCGCTACCGGCAATCAACAGGCGATACGCGGTCGGTGAGCCGGTGAGGTTGGTGATGCCGTATTTGTTGATCACCCGGCAGGTGCTTTCGAGGGTGAACGGGCCATCGTAGAACGTGATCGGATGCCCCATGGCCAGGGGACCTGTGACGCCGAAATAGATGCCATAGGCCCAGCCCGGATCGGCGAGGTTCCAGAACGCATCTTCGGGGCGCAGGTCCACCGCGTCACGGGTGTAGCTCTGGAAGGCGACGATGGCCTTGAGCGGCACCGACAACGCTTTGGACGGGCCGGTGGTGCCCGAGGTGAACATCAACAGGAACGGGTCTTCGCCGGTCAGCAGCACCGGTTCGCATTCGGCGGAGAAATTGCCCAGTTCGGCCCAGAAGCTGAAGTCGCCACGGACGATGCCCTGGCCTTTTGGGCCGCCTACGGTGACGATGGTCGGGCAGTCGGCGACTTCAGTGAGTTTCGAGCGATTGACCGCGTCGGTCACCACCACTTTGGCGCCGGAGCTGCTCAAGCGATGTTCGATGGCCTTGGGGCCGAAGGCGGTGAACAGCGGCTGGTAGACCGCGCCGATGCGCCAGGTGGCGAACACGGTGATCAGCAATTCGATGTTGCGAGGCAGGAGGCCGGCGACCTTGTCGCCCTTTTGCACGCCCTGGGCCAGCAGGAAATTGGCGAACCGCGCAGCCTTGTCCTGCAAGTCATTGAAGGTGTAGGTCGCGCTGGCGCCATCGCGGCCTTCCCAGAACAGAGCGATGCGCCCCGGCAAGGCATGCCGGTCGCAACACTCGACACAGGCGTTGAGGGCCGTCAAATCGCCCGCGAGTGCGGCGTCCACGGTGTGCTGGTAATCGAACTGTGAGGTCGCAGACAAGTAATCGCGCATTGCCAGAATCCCTGTGTCTTCTTATTAGGTTTGGGGGAACCGTAAGTAACAGGGAAATACTCGCTCCACATGGCGGGCGGGACAATGGTCAAAGCTATCAAGTTGCTTGACTGGTTTGGCCAAGATCCAAGAGGTGTATCGCCTGTGAGGGCTTCTTCGCGAGCAAGCTCGCTCCCACATTTGATCTCTTCGTACACAAAGGCTGCGGCACTGAAAATCCAATGTGGGAGCGAGCTTGCTCGCGAAGGCGCCGGATCAGTCAGCCTCGTTAAGAATCAAACTGCGGTAATGCCCCGGATTCGACCCCGACCACTTGCGAAACGCTTTGTAGAACGAGCTGGCATCGGCAAACCCCAGACGCGTGGCAATCTCGGCGAAACTGATGGAGGGCTCGGCCAGCCAGACAATCGCCAATTCCTTGCGTACGCTGTCCTTGAGCCCCTGGTAGGTCTGCCCTTCTTCGGCCAGGCGCCGGCGCAAGGTCGAGGCCGACATGCACAGTCGTTGCGCCAAAGGCTCGGTTTCGGGCCAATGGTCGGCCGGCAATTGCCTCAGATCGTGCTTGATCCGGCTGGCCAGGCTTTGCGGGTCGCGGTACTTCACCAGGATATTCGCCGGCGCATGGTCCAGGAATCGCTTGAGCTCTTCAGCCGTGCGCTTGATCGGCAGATCCAGGCACTCGGCAGAGAAGATCATTCGGGTACGCGGCCGATCAAACCGCAGGTTCTCGGAGAACATCACCTGGTAGTCATCGCAGAAATCCGGCTGCGGGCACCGCAGTTCGATGGCCAGGATCGGAATCCTTCGCCCCGCCAGCCAGCAGGCCACGCCGTGAACGATCATCCAGTAGGTGAAATAGGTAAACGCCCGGCGCGGGTCCTGGTCGTCCTCCAGCAGTACGATTTCCGCCAGGCTCTGCTGACGCACCAGCTGTGCGGGCATGTGTTCGAGCATCAACGACAGAAACGCCAGGCCCGAGGTCAGGCCGGCGGCCAGGCTCGGCTGGATCATGGAGCAGCGACAGAGAAACGCCAGGCTGCCGGACTTGAGCTTGCGCGGGTCCATGCCAAAAAACTCGTCGTCCCGCCGCCGGGCCAATAAACGCCACAGGCGCGCATACGCAGTGGCCGGGACACGGGCGTTGGCGGCTTCCAGCAGTGCCGGATCGATACCGACCTTGTTCAACACCTCGTCGGTGGCGGCTCCCGGGGCGCAACTTTGCAACAGCGCTTCACGCACCAGTTGAATGGAGATGGTGTCTTTTTCCGACATTGAGCGAAGCATGCCCTGTTGTTATTTGGATGGCAGGCATAGTAGCGCAGCCGGCAGCGCAAACGCAGACCCCTTGTGGGAGCGAGCCTGCTCGCGAAAGCAATCTCAATAGCAAAAAACTTTACAGAATGCGATAGAGCAACCGCTCAATCCGCACCCGGCTCACACGCTTGAGAAATTTGGCCACCGCTGGCGGGTATTCCAGCAGCGTCTCCAGATCCTGATAGCGCTCGATGCGGCGGGTGTGCTGGAAAATCTCGTCCAGCTCTTTCTGCCGCGGTTCGAGCAACTCGCCCTTGGGATCATCGATCAGCAAGGCGTTTTCCAGGTCCAGGCGGAATGCCCGCGGATTGAGGTTGTTGCCGGTCAGCAAGGTGTAGCGCTGGTCGATCCACATGCCTTTGAGGTGATAGGTGTTGTCGCCGTCTTTCCACAGGTGCAGGTTCAACTGACCGCTGTCGATGCTGCGATGATGGCGCTTGGCGAAGCGCCGCAGGCTGATCTCATACAGATACGGCAGCGCCGCGATCACCTTGAACGGTTCACTCGGCGGGATATAGAAGTCGTTGGCCGTCTTGTCGCCGACCACGATGTCGATCTTCACCCCCCGCGCCAGCGCCCGGTTGATTTCCCGGGTGACGGCCAACGGCAGGTTGAAGTACGGCGTGCAGATCGTCAGTTGCTCCCGGGCACTGGCGATCAACTCGCAAATCAACCGGCTCAGCGGATTGTTCTTGCCCACGCCGAGCAACGGGCTGACGGTCAGACCGTCTTTGGCGACAGTGCCGGTGCTGGTGTCGTAGGCCGCGTGCTTGAGGCGGCTGCGCAGGTCGCCGATGTCGTTGCGCAGGCTGCGGGTGCTTGGCAGGTTGGGCAGGTCCAGGCGATGTACCGCTTTGGAGGCGATCAGGCCATGCTGGATCAGGTGCTGCATCGAATCGGCCAGCGCGCTGTTGTGCAGCAGGTGATAACGGTCGTAACGGTATTTGTCGAACTTATGCAGATAGACGTTGTTCAGACTGGCGCCGCTGTAGATCACGCAGTCATCGATCACAAAACCCTTCAAATGCAGCACGCCGAACAGCTCGCGGGTCTGCACCGGCACGCCATACACCGGGACCACGCTGTCGCGGGTGCGGGTGGTTTCCTGATACCAGGCCGAGTTGCCCGGCTGCTTGCCGGCACCGATCAGGCCACGCTGGGCGCGCAGCCAGTCGACGACCACCACCACATCCAGCTCTGGACGCGCCAGTTTGGCGGCGTGCAAGGCATCGAGGATTTCCTGGCCGGCTTCATCCTGCTGCAGGTAGAGCGCGACGATATAGATGCGCCGGGTCGCCTGGGCGATTTGCTCCAGCAGACAACGGCGGAACCCGGCAGCGCCGGACAGGATGGTGACGGCATCGGCAGTCAGCGGAAAACTGCGCAGTTTGGGCAGCAGAGAGCGTTTGAAAAGCGACGGCATAGGGCTCGCAGTGGGTCGAATCCGAAGAGTTTGAGAGCTTACACCATGGATTGTCCCGGGTCTTGTCAGCGACCGTAAAGGCCCCTTCGCGAGCAGGCTCGCTCCCACATTTGAAATGCGTTCCCCCTGTGGGAGCGAGTCTGCTCGCGAAGGCAATTTTACAGACACCATAAATATCTTCTTGACCATGGAGAACGATCGTTCTACTGTTTGCCCCATGAACGAAATCATTAGCAACGACACACGCGACATCATTCTGGATGTCACCGAAAAGTTGATCTATAAAAGTGGCATCGCCGCCACCGGCATGGATCTTCTGGTGAAAACCGCCGGCGTCTCCAGAAAGAGTATCTACCGCTACTTCGCCAACAAGGAGGAGCTGACCGTCGCAGCCCTGCAACGGCGGGACCTGCGCTGGATGAACTGGTACCGGAGCGCAGTCGATCAGGCCGATACGCCAGCCGGGCGGCTGCTCAACCTGTTCACCGTGCTCAAGGCCTGGTTCGCCTCCGAAGGCTTCCGTGGCTGCGCCTTCATCAACACCAGCGGTGAAACCGGCGACCCGCAAGACCCGGTGCGCCTGGTCGCCAAAGAACACAAACAGAAGCTGCTCGCCTACCTGTGCGAGCTCTGCACCGAACATGGCGCACAAGATCCGCAGACGCTGGCCCGCCAGCTGCTGATCCTGATCGATGGTGCCATTACCGTGGCGCTTGTCATGGGTGATCACAGTGCCGCCGATAATGCGCAATGCATGGCGCGAAAGTTATTGGACCTGTAACACTGCAAACAAGCCTGACAACTTGCAATAACTTTAATTTGAGAGGGAGACGTTAAATGTCTAACGCCGAAGTTCGTCCGCCATTGCCGCCATTCACCCGTGAATCGGCCATCGAGAAAGTTCGCCTGGCCGAAGACGGCTGGAATTCGCGCGACCCGCAACGGGTGTCGCTGGCCTACACCCTGGACACCAAGTGGCGTAACCGGGCCGAGTTTGCTTTTAACCGCGAAGAAGCCAAGGGTTTCCTGACTCGCAAATGGGCCAGGGAACTGGATTACCGTCTGATCAAGGAACTCTGGGCGTTTACCGACAACCGCATCGCCGTGCGTTATGCCTATGAATGGCACGACGACTCGGGTAACTGGTTCCGCTCCTACGGCAACGAAAACTGGGAGTTCGACGAGAACGGCTTGATGGCCAACCGGTTTGCCTGCATCAACGATTTGCCGATCAAGGAAAGCGAGCGCAAGTTTCACTGGCCGTTGGGTCGTCGGCCGGATGATCATCCTGGGCTGTCCGAGCTCGGCCTGTAATCGCAGCCCCCTGTAGGAGCGAGGCTTGCCCGCGAAGGCTGATTCACATTCAACGAATCAAGTTGCCAGTTACATCGCCTTCGCGGGCAAGCCTTGCTCCTACAGGGGTCAGGGTGGTCAGGCGACCGCGGCTTGTTTCACGCCGGCCCGGGCTTCCAGCTCGCGCACCAACGGCAACACCCGCTTGCCGAAGTACTCCACTTCTTCCTGGAAGTGCAGAAACCCCGCCAGCACCAGGTCCACACCCACGGCCTTGAGTGCCACGATCCGTTCGGCAATCTGCTGCGGTGTGCCGATCAAGTTGGTCTTGAAGCCATCGTTGTATTGCACCAGATCCTCGAACGTCGACTTGGCCCAGTTGCCCTCCCCTTCAGGTGACGCCCTGCCCGCCTGTTTCGCCGCGTCCCCGAACGCATTCACCGCGTCCGGATCGGCCTGGTCGATGATCTGCGCCAAGACTGCACGTGCCTCTTCCTCTGTATCACGGGCGATGACAAACGCGTTCACGCCAACCTTCACCGAATGATTGTTCGCGGCGGCCTTGCTGCGGATGTCGTCGACCTGCGCCTTGATGCCTTCCGGGGTATTGCCATTGGTGAAATACCAGTCCGACACCCGTGCCGCCATGTCCCGGGCCGCGCGGGAGCTGCCGCCCTGGAAGATTTCCGGCTGACCCAGTGGCTTGGGTTTGAGGCTGTAGTTGTCGAAGCGATAGAAGTCACCGCGAAAGGTGAAGTTGTCCTGGGTCCAGATGCCCTTGAGCGAGCGGATGAACTCTTCGGATCGACGATAGCGCTCGTCATGTTCCAGCCAGTGTTCGCCAATGGCCTGGAACTCGCCTTTGAACCAGCCGCTGACGATGTTCACCGCCACCCGGCCGTTAGTCAGTTGATCGATGGTCGCCAGCTGCTTGGCCGCCAGGGCCGGCTGCCAAGGGCCGGGCAGGATCGCGGCGATCACTTTCAGCTTGGTGGTAGCGGCCAGCAGCGCATGGCTGAAGGCGACCGATTCATGCTGGTACTCGGCACCGTAACCGGCGGTGAAACGAATCTGCGTCAAGGCGTATTCAAACCCGGCCGCTTCGGCCAGTTGCGCCAGTTTGCGGTTGTAGTCGATGCCCCAGTGGGTGCGTTGTTCGATCTTGCTGACCACCAGCCCGCCGCTGACGTTCGGTACCCAGTAGGCAAATTTGACGGCTTGTTGACTCATTGGCGTGTCCTCGCAATTCAGGGAAGTCCTGGGGCTAGAGCAGCAACCATGCCAGCGCTGGAACGCGGCTGGTGACGCGACGGTCTTGAGCCTGGCAAAAACCCTGTGGGAGCGAGCCTGCTCGCGAAGGCGGCGTGTCGGCCAACATCGATGTCGAGTCTGATGGCCACTTCGCGAGCAGGCTCGCTCCCACAGTGATCTGGGTGTGTCAGAGGCAATTTGCTGCTGTGCTGTTTGCAGGGCAACAGTTGCAGTCGGAATAAACCTGCAGCAGCGCGCAATTCCGGCCTGCGGGTTTCGGCATGGACCGTGCAATCCCCCTGGTCACTCACTGCCGATCCAGGAACTGTCCCATGACCGAACACCAGGTAATCAATCCGCTGTCCATTGGTACCGACTATGAAGCACTGGCCACCCGGTTCCGACCGCTTTTCCAGCGCATTGGCGCCGGTGCCGTCGAGCGCGAACAGGCGCGCAGCCTGCCTTACGAAGCCATCCAGTGGCTCAAGGATGCCGGGTTTGGCGCAGTGCGAGTGCCGATTGAATACGGGGGTGGCGGCGCCTCCCTGCCTCAGCTGTTCGAACTGCTGATCGAACTGGCCGAAGCCGATTCCAACATTCCCCAGGCGTTGCGCGGGCATTTCGCCTTTGCCGAGGATCGCTTGAACGCGCCGCCGGGGCCGGCCAGGGATCTGTGGTTCCAGCGTTTCGTCGATGGTGACATTGTCGGCTGCGCCTGGACCGAAATCGGCAACGTGGCCATCGGCGAGGTGGTGACCAAGGTTTCGCCCCACGGCAATCAGTGGCGGCTCAATGGCGAGAAGTTCTACAGCACCGGCAGCCTGTTCTCCGACTGGATCGACGTCTATGCCCAGCGCAGCGACACCGGTGGCGACGTGATTGCCGCGGTCCGCACGCGCCAGCCCGGCATTGTCCAGAGTGACGACTGGGACGGTTTCGGTCAGCGCACCACCGGCAGCGGCACATCACGTTTTATCGACGCCGAAGTCGAGGCCGCGAATGTCATCGACTTCGCCACCCGCTTCAAGTACCAGACGGCGTTTTATCAGCTGGTGTTGCTGGCGAGCCTGGCCGGGATTGGTCGCGCGGCGTTGCGTGATGTGGCGCATCAGGTGCGTGAGCGTAAACGTATTTACAGCCACGGCAATGCGCAGCATGTCAGCCAGGATGCGCAGGTGCAGCAGGTGGTCGGTGAAGTGGCCGCGCTGGTGTATGCCGCCGAAGCCAGCGCGCTGAAGGCTGCAATGCCGGCGCAGCGGGCTTATCTAGCACGGTTCTCGGGTGATGAGGTATTGGAACGGGCGGCGAATGTTGCGGCGGAACTCGAATCGGCCAAGGCTCAGGTGGTGGTCTCGGAGTTGATCCAGCGTGCCACCACCGAGCTGTTCAATGCCCTTGGCGCCTCGGATATCCGCCAGGGCAAGGCGCTGGATCGGCATTGGCGCAATGCGCGGACCGTGTCGTCGCATAATCCGCTGATCTACAAGGCGCGGATTGTCGGGGATTGGGAGATCAACGGGACCGAGCCGCCGTTTGTGTGGCAGATCGGCAATGGGCCGCAGCCAAAGTGATGGTTTGTCCGGGCTGACGCCTTCGCGAGTAGGCTCGCTCCCACATTTAACCGAGTTCTACAGAAGAACGCGGTCGATGTGGGAGCGAGCCTGCTCGCGAATAGGCCAGATGAGTCGCCGCAACGTCTGGATCCAGTTAAGATACCGGCCCTTCCCCGCAGCCCTTTCCTGCGTCCTGCCGAATAAGCCGATTCCATGCCTTTCGAACTCAGTGTTGACCTCACCACCCTTGCCATCCTGGCCCTTGTCGCTTTCGTTGCCGGTTTCATCGATGCCATTGCCGGCGGTGGTGGTCTGTTGACCACCCCGGCCCTGTTGACCGCCGGCCTGCCGCCCCACTTGGTGCTGGGCACCAACAAACTCAGTTCGACCTTCGGCTCGGCCACCGCCAGCTTCACCTTCTACCGCCGCAAGCTGTTCCACCCAAGACAGTGGATGCATGCGATCGTCGGCACCCTCGTCGGCGCTCTGACCGGCGCCGTGGTCGCCCATTACCTGCCCGCGGACTGGCTGAACAAGATGCTCCCGGTGATCATCTTTGCCTGCGGCCTCTACCTGTTGTTCGGCGGCACACCCAAAGCGCCGCTGGACAGCGACGCGCCGATCAGGAAAAAGTGGCAGTCGACCCAGGGCTTCGGCCTCGGTTTCTACGACGGCGTGGCAGGCCCCGGCACCGGTGCGTTCTGGACCGTCAGTACGATGCTGATGTACCCCATCGATCTGGTGAAGGCCAGCGGCGTGGCGCGCAGCATGAACTTCGTCAGCAACATAGCCGCGCTGTCGGTGTTCATATTTTCCGGGCAAGTGGACTGGATCATCGGCCTGAGCATGGGCCTGTCGGTGATGGTCGGTGCTTTTTTCGGCGCGCGCACCGCCATCAGTGGCGGGGCGAAATTCATTCGCCCGGTGTTCATTACCGTGGTGCTGGGCTTGACCGTGCGGTTAGCCTGGCAGCACTGGTTCAGCGTGGCCTAGGCGCCGCGCCACGTAGACGTCGATCAGGTAACGGGCAATCGAGCGTGACGCCGGCAACGGCGGCAGCGCGTTAACGTTGAACCACTGGGCGTCTTCGATCTCGTCTTCCTGACACACGATCTCGCCCCCGGCATATTCGGCATGGAAGCCGAGCATCATCGAATGCGGGAACGGCCAGCACTGGCTGCCCATGTACTGGATGTTCCTGACCTCGATCCGCACCTCCTCGCGGACCTCGCGGATCAGGCAATCCTCGGCCGATTCACCCGGCTCGGCAAAACCGGCCAACGTGCTGTAGACCCCGGTGACAAACCGCGGCGAACGCGCCAGCAGGATTTCATCGCCACGGGTCACCAGCACGATCATGCTCGGCGAAATCCGCGGGTAGCTGCGCAAGTCACAGGGTTGGCAATACATCGCCCGTTCCCGTGGAACCTGGGTCATGGCCTGCCCGCAATTGCCGCAAAAACGGTGCTCGCGAGCCCAGGTGCCGATCTGCGCGGCATAACCGAGCACCTTGTACACCGTGTGATCGCCCTCGAGCATGAACGCCCGCAGGCCTTTCCAGTTGCAGCCCGGTACTTCGCTGTGACTGCGCAACTCCAGCAGATACACCGGTTCGCCATCCAGATGGCCAATGCCGTGCTCGGCAAGGATCGGCAGGTCCTGGCGCTTGAGCCATTCGCGCGGGAACAGCGCGCCATTGTCATCGAACAGAAAGCCTTCGGGGCTGCGCGCAACCGCCCAGCCGCCCGGTTGATCGGTGTCCAGTACTGCAGTGGTCCAGCGTGAAGTCATGTTTAATCAGTCCAGAAATTCGGGTTTCTGTTTGCTCATATGGGCGGCCATGGCCACGCGCAGATCAGTGGATTGCAACATGGCGGCGTTCCAGGTGGCGACGTATTCGAGGCCGTCGTCAATGCGATGGTCGCGCATGTAGCTGATCATCTCCTTGGTGCCGGTGATGGCGATCGGCGACTTGCCGGCGATCTCGCGGGCAATGCCCATTACTCCATCGAGCAGGCTGGCAGCGTCGCTGTAGACGCGATTGACCAGGCCCATGCCACGCGCTTCTTCGGCGCCAAAGCCGCGACCAGTGTAAGCCAGTTCACGCAGCATGCCGTCACCGATGATCCGCGGCAAGCGTTGCAGGGTGCCAACGTCGGCAGCCATGCCGATGTCGATTTCCTTGATCGAGAATTGCGCATCGGCGGCGGCGTAACGCATGTCGCAGGCGGCAATCAGGTCGATGGCGCCCCCCAGGCAATAGCCCTGGATTGCCGCCAGCACCGGCTTGCGGCAGTGGTCGACGGCATTGAAGGACGCTTGCAGGGCGAGGATCTTGCGCCGCAGCAGACGCGCGTTACGGCCGACATCCTTGCCCAGTTCATTGGCCACGCCGGCCAGCATCATCAGGTCGATGCCGGACGAGAAATGCTTGCCGGCACCGCTGAGCACCACCACCCGGACTTCGTCGGTGTCCTCGACCCACTGGAAGATCTCGATGATTTCGCTCCAGAACGCGGCGTTCATCGAATTGATCTTCTCCGGGCGATTGATTTGCACGTGGGCGATTTTATCGGCCAGTTCGACGGTGAACGCGGTGTACTGGGACATGCTAGTGATCCTTAACCGGGCAAGAACGAGGCCTGAACTATAACAAGGCAGTACGACGGGCAGTAAGGCTGCGGTTCGGACAAAGACGGGACTGGTTCGAGCCGCACTATATTGGTGCACAACAAGGAATCGCATCGCACAGTTGTATGACGGCTTGTTTAATTTTTAGCGCTGAAACCCGGAAAAACATGCCCTTCGTCGGTGCGTGCCCCTGCGACATTCGGGACGTCCGTACCTCTTTGAACCGATTGTCGAACAATTTTGCCATTCGACCTCCCCCGCTCTAACTTCTGGCCTAGACTCCTTTTCGCGAGCAAAAACCGGTAGGTCATAAAGTGGGAAAAAAGTCGAAACTTTTACCCACGGCGACGGGTCACCTGAAAGGGAGGTGCGTTGCGACTGGTGCAATCCTTGCAATATCGATTTCAAGCCTTACTGCTCCAGCGCACGGGCAGCGTTTGCTCACCCACTGCGTAGCGCGTTTGCGCCCGGCCAGATGAATTGGCCATGGAACATCATTTGCCAGACCTAAGAATTAGATCAATAACACGGGAGATTCATATGATCAGTGCGGCTTTAGATATCCAGGGAGAACGTGCTCATCAGCAGGTCGGCGAATCGAGCGTCGTGAGCCCCAGTGCTCAATCGATCAGCGTCCCCGGCACCAAGGCGCTGGCACCGGTTGCCAAGCACAATCCGAATAGAAAGAAAGTATTGTTCGTCACCTCCGAAATTGCCGACCTGGTGAAGACCGGCGGTCTGGGTGACGTTTCCGCGGCCCTCCCCCGGGCCATGGCACAACTGCACGATGTTCGTGTGCTGATCCCCGGTTACCCGCAGGTCCTGCACAGCGAAAACCCCATTCATATCATTGGCGAGTTGGGCGGCCACGCGGCCCTGCCCCCTTGCCAGATCGGGCGCATGGACATGCCCGATGGCCTGGTCATCTATGTGTTGATCTGCCCTGAACTCTACGAGCGCGAAGGTTCGCCCTACGGCGCCAACAACGGCCGCGACTGGCCGGACAACCATATCCGTTTCGCCCGCCTGGGCCTGGCCGCCGCCGATATCGCCGCCAACCTCGCGCAGATCCACTGGTGCCCGGACCTGGTGCACGCCCATGACTGGCCCGCCGGCCTGGCGCCCGCCTACATGCACTGGCGTGGGCAGCGCACCCCGACCTTGTTCACCATTCACAACCTGGCCTATCAGGGCGTGACCAGCCTGGGCTCGTGCCCCGAACTGGGGATTCCCACCCACGCACTGCAACAGGAAGGCATGGAGTTCTACGGCAAGATGTCGTTCCTCAAGGCCGGCATGGCCTATTCGAGCCACATCACCACGGTCAGCGCCACCTACGCCCAGGAAATCACCACCCCGGCCTTCGGCTGCGGTCTCGACGGTTTTCTCTCCGCCAAGACCCAGCAAGGCCTGCTCAGTGGCATTCCCAACGGCATCGATGAAAGCTGGGATGCGGCCACCGACCCACATTTGTTCTGCCCGTTCAGCATCGGCGATTGGGACGGCAAGGTCGTCAACGCGGCCCACGTTCGCGAGCTGTTCGGCCTGGAAGACTCCGAGGGTCCGCTGTTCGCCGTGGTTTCGCGACTGGTCTATCAGAAAGGCCTGGACCTCACCGAAGCCGTCTCCGAATACATCGTCAACTCCGGCGGCCAGATCGCGATCATCGGGCGTGGCGAGCCGGAAGAAGAACAAGCCATGCGTGAACTGGCCCTGCGCTTCCCGGGACAGATCGGGGTACGCATCGGCTTTAATGAAACCGACGCCCGACGCATGTTCGCCGGCAGTGATTTCCTGCTGATGCCTTCGCGCTATGAACCCTGCGGCCTGAGCCAGATGTATGCCCAGCGCTTCGGTTCCTTGCCGGTGGCCCGCAACACCGGTGGTCTGGCCGACACCATCGAAAACGGCGTGACCGGTTTCCTGTTCGACGAATCCACCGTTGAAAGTTACCAGGAAGCCCTGAGCCGGGCCTTCAAGGTATTCGCCTACCCCGACCTCCTGAATGCCATGCGCTGCCGCGCAATGGCCGCGCCATTCAACTGGTGCCAGGCGGTCGAACCCTACGCCGAACTTTACGAACAGCTGGTGGCTAAAGCACTGGGTAAATCGAACCGACAGTAAGAGGTTTTTTATAGATGCCGTTACGGACCCTTGAGACCTGGCCCCACGGCGCAATCATGCTGGACGCCGAACACACGCGTTTTGCCTTGTGGGCGCCAGATGCGTTTTTCGTCAGTGTTGAACTGGAAGATGGACAATCCTTGCCACTATTGCCTCAGGCCAATGGCTGGTTCGTGATCAATACCCGCTGTCCCGCCGGCACGCGTTACCGCTACAACATCGACGGTGAGCTGGAGGTGCCCGACCCGGCCTCCCGCGCCCAGGCCGGTGACATACACCTGCACAGCGTCGTGGTCGATCCCCTCGCCTATGAGTGGCAACACGGCAACTGGCTGGGTCGGCCATGGAACGAGGCGGTGATTTACGAATTGCACGTCGGTGCCCTCGGCGGTTTCAGTGAAGTCGAGAAGCACCTGGCGCGCCTCGTCGACCTGGGGGTTACCGCGATCGAACTGATGCCCCTTGCGCAGTTTCCCGGTGACCGCAATTGGGGCTACGACGGAGTCCTGCCCTACGCGCCGCAATCGTCCTATGGCACCCCCGAACAACTCAAACACCTGATCGACACCGCCCATGGCCATGGCCTGGCGGTGATTCTCGACGTGGTCTACAACCACTTCGGCCCGGACGGCAATTACCTGCATCGTTACGCCAAGGGCTTTTTCCGCGAAGACAAGCACACACCGTGGGGCGCCGCCATCGACTTCCGGCGGCGCGAGGTGCGGGATTTCTTCATCGAAAATGCGCTGATGTGGCTGCTCGAATACCGCTTCGACGGCCTGCGCCTGGATGCGGTCCACGCCATCGAAAGCCCGGACTTTCTTCAGGAACTGGCGCAACGGGTTCGGCAACTGACAGATCCGGCGCGGCATGTGTGGCTGACGGTAGAGAACGAGCACAACCAGGCCAGCCTGTTGCAGGAAGGCTTCGACGCGCAGTGGAACGATGACGGGCACAACGCTCTGCACGTACTGCTGACCGGCGAAACCGATGCCTATTACGCCGACTACGCCGACAACCCAACCGAGCAACTGGCGCGCTGCCTGAGCCAGGGTTTCGTCTTTCAGGGCCACGTGACCCGCCACGGCACTCCCCGCGGCGAACCCAGCGGCCACTTGCCACCCAGTGCTTTTGTGCTGTTCCTGCAAAACCACGACCAGATCGGCAATCGCGCATTTGGCGAACGCTTGCATCAGCTGACCCCCCGCGACGCGTTGAAAGCCGCGACCGCCCTGCTGCTGCTGTCACCGATGATCCCGCTGATGTTCATGGGCGACGAGTTCGCAGCGCAAGAGCCGTTTCTGTTTTTCACCAGTCACCACGGTGAGCTGGCGCAACTGGTGCGTGAAGGACGACGAAACGAGTTTGCCGCGTTCAGCGCCTTTGCCGATCCGCATAAACGCGAGCAGATTCCCGATCCGAACGCACCACAGACCTTTGAGGCGTCCCGGCCGAAACTGACCGCCACCGGGCCATCGGCCATGCAGGGCCTGTATCACCAGCTATTGCGGCTTCGCCATAAACACATCATTCCCCATCTGCCCGGTACTGTTGCCCTGGGCGCCGAAGTGCTGGCCGAGGGCGCGGTGACGGCACGCTGGCAACTGGGTAATGGCAATCAGCTGCGTATTGACCTGAACCTCAGCGACACACCAGTGGTCCACTCCCCACAGGCCGATGCTTCGCTGCTGTTCGCACACCCACCGCAGTCGGCCGGCCTGTTGGATCAGGGCACGCTTGCCCCGTATTGCGCGCTAGTCAGCCTCACGGCCGCAGCCCCTTTGCTACCCCCGGATGGAGAGCGCCAATGAGTGATGCGCAATTGGAAATACTGGCCAGCCGAGCTGGTTTGGCAGTCGACTGGATCGACGCCAACGGCCGCCCGCAGAAAGTCGCCCCATCGGTTTTGCGTAACGTCCTCATCGGACTCGGCCACCCAGCGAGTACCGCACAGGAAATCGATGCCAGCCTGCTGCAATTGCAGGCAGTGCAACAGACCCGGCACCTGCCGCCGCTCATCACCGCCGATGTCGGCGTGGGTTTGAGCCTGGCGCATTATTTCGAGCCACAGACGCCCTGCGAGGTCCATCTCGAAGATGGCTCGCGGCTCAACCTGAAGCTGGACGATGAGGCGACTCTGCCCGGCCTGATTCCGGTTGGTTACCAGCACGTGAGCATCGACGGCCAGTCTTTTACCCTGGCCGTTGCCCCGGCTCGCTGCTACAGCGTCGGCGATGCCGTCGACAGTCCGATCCCGCGGGCCTGGGGCCTCAGCGTACAGCTGTACTCGTTGCGTCGTCCCGGAGACGGCGGATTCGGCGACACCCAGGCCCTGGAAGATCTGGTCAGGGTCGCTGGCGAGCGCGGCGCCGAAGCATTGGCCATCAGCCCGATGCATGCGATGTTCGCCAACGATACCCATCGCTACAGCCCTTATTCGCCGTCCAGCCGTCTGTTCCTCAACAGCCTCTATGCCGCCCCGGGCCTCATACTCGGTGAGCGCGCCCTGCGCACGGCGATCGATGCCACGGGTCTGGCCGCCGAACTCAAGCGCCTTGAAGAACTGCCGCTGATCGAATGGCCAAAGGCTGCCGAGGCCAAGCATCGGCTGTTGCAGGCGCTGTACGAAGGGTTTGTGCAGGGCGAACACCCGCTGCATGCCGACTTCAGCAGCTTCCGCCATGCCGGCGGCGAAGCCCTGGAAAACCACTGTCGCTTCGAAGCCATCCAGGAAGCCCGCGCCGCCAAGGGTCAAGGCCTGGACTGGCGCGAGTGGCCCGAACAATGGCGTGACCCGCGCAGCGCCGCCCTCGCCGAATTTGCCGAAGAGAACGCCGGTCGCATCGGTTTCTTTGCCTTCTGCCAATGGCTGATCACCCGCTGCCTGGAGCGCGCGCAAACCGCCGCCCGCAGCAGCGGCATGAGCATCGGGCTGATCGCCGATCTGGCGGTGGGTGCCGACGGCGGTGGCAGCCAGGCCTGGAGTCGCCAGGACGAATTGCTCGCCTCGCTGACCGTGGGCGCGCCACCGGACATCCTCAACCGCTCCGGCCAGGGTTGGGGTATTTCCGCGTTCTCCCCCGAAGGCCTGGTCCGTAACGGTTTTCGCGCGTTCATTGAAATGCTCCGGGACAACTTTGCCCATGCCGGCGGCCTGCGCATCGACCACATCATGGGCCTGCAACGGCTGTGGGTAATCCCCAATGACGCTCCCCCTGCGGATGGCGCCTACCTCTATTACCCGGTGGATGACCTGCTGCGCTTGCTGGCCCTCGAATCCCATCGCCATCAGGCCATCGTCCTGGGCGAAGACCTCGGGACGGTGCCGGAGGGCCTGCAGGACAAACTCATCGCCCGCTCGATCCTCGGCATGCGCGTGCTGCTGTTCGAACAGGACAACGCGCACTTCAAGCCGATGCTCGACTGGCCCGACAACGCGCTGGCGACCACCAGCACCCACGACCTGCCGACCCTCAATGGTTGGTGGCATGGTCACGATATCGACTGGAATGCGCGCCTCGGTATGGTCGACGCGCCGGGCGAAATCGAATGGCGGCATCACCGCGAACGCGAGCGCGAAGGTCTGCGCCGGGTGTTGAGCGAGGATCCGCAGAACTTTCGCGAAGAGTCCCATGAAACCGATCAGGTGCTGGATGCCGCGATCCGTTTCCTCGGGCATACCCCGGCGCCGCTGGTGCTGCTGCCCCTGGAAGATGCTCTGGGCATCGAACAACAGGCCAACCTGCCCGGCACCACCGACGCCCACCCCAACTGGTCGCGACGCCTGCCCGGTGACAGCGAAACCTTGCTCGATGGCCCGGACGCCGCCCGACGCCTGGAACTGCTCGCCTGCGCGCGACTTCAGGCGGCCGAGCGTGACCAATGAATCAAGCAGCCATCCAACCGTTGCGGGCCACCCTGCGACTGCAGTTTCATAAAGGCTTCACCCTGGATCAAGCAGTGCCGCTGGTACCCTATTTCGCCAGCCTGGGCATCAGCCATATTTACGCTTCACCCCTGCTGAGCGCGCGCCCCGGCTCCATGCACGGCTACGACGTGGTGGACCCGACCACGGTCAACCCGGAGCTTGGCGGCGAAGCGGCATTGCGCCGCCTGGTCAGTACCTTGCGTGAGCACAGGATGGGGCTGATCCTCGACATCGTGTCCAACCACATGGCCGTCGGCGGTGGCGACAATCCCTGGTGGCTGGATTTGCTGGAATGGGGGCGTCTGAGTCCCTACGGCGAGTTCTTCGATATCCAGTGGCATTCGCCGGATCCGTTGATGTCGGGCCAACTGCTGTTGCCCTTCCTCGGCAGCGATTACGGCGTCGCCCTGCAGGACGGCACCCTGCCCTTGCGTTTCGATGCGCAGCACGGCGCGTTTCATGTCGAACACTACGAACATCATTTCCCGATCTGCCCGACCAGTTACGGCGAACTGCTCAAGGCAGATGACCTGCTGGATGCCGATCAGGCGACTCAGCTCAAATCCCTGGCAGACCGTTTCGCCACCTTGAGCTACCAGATGGATGCGCACAGCCTGGCGATGCCGCTCAAGGCGGAACTGCGCGAACTGGCCAATGATCCGGCGATTCTGCAAGCCATCCAGCGCAACCTGGAGGCTTACGATTCGCTGACGCGCGAGGGATTCGAGCACCTGCACGACTTGCTCGAACGCCAAAGCTACCGCCTGGCCAGCTGGCGCACGGCGGCGGACGATATCAACTGGCGGCGTTTTTTCGATGTCAACGAACTGGGCGGCCTGCGGGTCGAACGGCCGGCGGTGTTCGAGGAGACTCACGCAAAAATTTTCGAGCTGGTGGCCGAAGGCCTGGTCGACGGTCTGCGCATCGATCACATCGACGGCCTGGCCGACCCGCGTGGTTACTGCCGCAAATTACGGCGCAGGGTCGATAGCCTGTCACCGGAGCGGCACCTGCCGATCTTCGTCGAGAAGATCCTCGGCGAAGGCGAAACCCTGCACCGCGACTGGTCGGTGGATGGCACCACCGGTTACGAATTCATGAACCAGTTGTCGCTGCTGCAACACGACCCTGAAGGTGCCCCTGCCTTGGGCAAACTCTGGAGCCGATACAGCGAACGGCCCGCCGATTTTCGCCAGGAAGCGCAACTGGCACGCCAGCAGATTCTCAACGGCTCCCTCGCCGGGGATTTCGAGAGCGTCGCCCAGGCCTTGCTGCAAGTGGCCCGGGACGACCTGATGACCCGCGACCTGACCCTCGGCGCGATCCGTCGGGCGTTGCAGGAACTGATCGTGCACTTCCCGGTTTACCGGACCTATATCAGCCCCCGCGGTCGCAGCGCGCAAGACGATGTGTTTTTCCAGCAGGCCATGGACGGTGCCCGGCAAGCGCTCAGCGAAGCCGACTGGCCGGTGCTCGATTGCCTGGCTCGCTGGCTTGGTGGTGAGCCGTGGCGCAGACGCCCGGCAGGCCGCCAGCGCAAAATGCTCAAGCACGCCTGCGTACGCTTCCAGCAGCTGACCTCGCCGGCCGCGGCCAAGGCGGTGGAAGACACAGCGTTCTATCGTTCTGCAGTGTTGCTGTCTCGTAATGACGTGGGGTTCAGCACCGAGCAGTTCAGCGCGCCGGCCGCCGATTTCCACGCGGTGTGTCTCAACCGTCTGGAAACGTTTCCCGATAATTTACTGGCCACCGCCACCCACGACCACAAACGTGGGGAAGATACCCGTGCGCGGCTGGCGGTGTTGAGCGAACGCAGCGCCTGGTACGCCGAACAAGTGCCGCTCTGGCAAGCCCTGGCCCGGCCCCTGCGCGACGATGACCAGATGCCATCGACCGGCGACGAATTGATCCTGTATCAAGCGATCCTCGGCAGCTGGCCGCTCGATTTGCGCGACGACGATCCAACGGCGATCGAGGCCTACACTCATCGCCTCTGGCAGTGGCAACAGAAAGCCTTGCGTGAAGCCAAGTTGCAAAGCAGCTGGAGCGCGCCCAATGAGGCTTACGAACAAGCGGTGCACCAGTTCCTGGAGCGGCTGATGCTAAGCCCCGAAGGTGAACTGTTGCGCGCAGCCCTGGGCAAGGCGGTCAACACCCTCGCCGCCCCGGGCGCACTCAACGGTTTGGCGCAAACCTTGCTGCGCATGACCGTGCCCGGCATACCGGACCTTTATCAGGGCAACGAGTACTGGGATTTCACCCTGGTGGATCCGGATAACCGGCGACCGGTGGATTACGCCAATCGGCAACAGGCCCTGGTCTCCTCGGGTTTGCCCGAGTTGCTGTCGAACTGGCGGGACGGGCGCATCAAGCAAAGCCTGATCGCCCAAGTATTGAACCGGCGGGCCGAACACGCCGAGCTGTTCCGGCGCGGGGCGTATCAAGCCCTGGACGTCGTCGGCAGCCAGGCGCACCGGGTGCTGGCGTTTGCCCGCTCGCTGGAAGGTAAACTGGCGATCGTGATCGTACCGATACGCTGTGCCGAACTGCTGAAAAGCAGTGCCGAGCCGCGCATTGATGCGTCGCAGTGGGGCGATACGCGGGTCCAATTACCGTTCGCCACCTCTGATGAACATTTGAAGGGACTTTTTTCCAGCGTCGCAGTCACAACCCAAGGGGAACTGATGATCAGCGCTGCGCTGGGGGATTTCCCGGTCAATCTCTTTATCCAAACTACCGACATTTGAGTTCAGTTCAGGAGCATGGCGATGAGTACCGAAGATAAACGCATCCGCGAATTTGCCTATCAGATCTGGGAATCGGAAGGAAAACCCGAAGGCCACGAAGCCCGTCACTGGGAGATGGCCCGCAAGCTGGCTGAAGCCGAAGCCCTGGCACCGAGCAAGTCGACAAAAGCCGCCGGCAGCAAAACCGGTGCCAGCAAAACAGCGCCGAAAAAGCCCGACGGCAAGCTAGTCAATGACAAGTCACTCGATGGCAAGGGTCCTGAGCCTAAAACCAAGGCCAAGACCAAGCCGGCCGCGGCTTCATCCGTGGTCCCGCCCGGTGAAAAAGCCGCCGAGAAGAAGCCTCGCGCCACGCGTAAACCGCCCGCGGTCTGACGCTTCCTTACCTGTCCTGAATGAATTCGTGGCGAGCCCCCTCGCCACCGAGGGCTCGCTCGTCCTCGAAAAACACCAGAGCCCAGAATTGTCCCCCTATTTGCAGGAGCATGTATGAGCAGTCCAAAGAAATCCGCGCCAGAACCTCACGTCGAGGTGCCATCGCGAATCCGAGAAGGTTTGCCCTTCCCATTGGGCGCGACCTGGGATGGGCTGGGGGTCAATTTCGCCTTGTTTTCCGCCAACGCGACCAAGGTTGAGCTATGCATCTTCGATGATGCCGGCGAAGTCGAACTCGAACGCATCGAGTTGCCCGAATACACCGACGAGATCTACCATGGCTACCTGCCCGATGCGCATCCGGGGATGATCTACGGCTACCGCGTCTATGGCGCGTACGACCCGGCCAACGGTCATCGCTTCAACCACAACAAATTGCTGATCGACCCCTATGCCAAACAACTGGTCGGTGAGTTGAAGTGGTCTGAAGCACTGTTCGGCTACACCATCGGCCACCCCGACGCCGACCTCAGCTTCGATGAACGCGACAGCGCGCCCTTCGTGCCCAAATGCAAGGTGATCGACCCGGCCCACACCTGGGGTCACGACCATCGCGTCAGCGTGCCGTGGGACAAGACCATCATTTATGAGACTCACGTACGCGGCATCAGCATGCGTCACCCTTCCGTCCCCGAGAGCCAGCGTGGCACCTTTGCCGGGTTGATGGTCGATGACGTGCTGGAACACATCCGCAAGCTCGGCGTGTCGACCGTGGAGTTGCTGCCGATCCACGCTTTCGTCAATGACCAGCACCTGCTGCACAAAGGCATGACCAACTACTGGGGCTACAACAGCATCGCGTTTTTTGCCCCCGACCCGCGATACCTGGCCAGCGGCAAGATCGCCGAATTCAAGGAGATGGTCGCGCACCTGCACGAAGCCAATCTCGAAGTGATCCTCGACGTGGTCTACAACCACACCGCCGAGGGCAATGAACAGGGCCCGACCCTGTCCATGCGCGGCATCGACAACGCCTCTTATTACCGCTTGATGCCTGACGACAAGCGCTACTACATCAACGATTCCGGCACCGGCAACACCCTGGACCTGAGTCACCCCTGTGTGCTGCAGATGGTCACCGACTCCCTGCGCTACTGGGCCACGGAAATGCACGTGGACGGTTTCCGCTTCGACCTGGCGACCATTCTCGGCCGCTACCACGAGGGCTTCGACGAACGTCACAGCTTCCTCGTCGCCTGTCGCCAGGACCCTGTGCTGCGCCAGGTGAAGATGATTGCCGAGCCATGGGATTGCGGCCCCGGCGGTTATCAGGTCGGTGGTTTTCCGCCGGGTTGGGTCGAGTGGAACGACAAGTTCCGCGACACCGTGCGTGCGTTCTGGAAAGGCGATGACGGCCAGCTCGCGGACTTCGCCAGCCGCATGACCGCTTCCGGCGAGATGTTCAACCAGCGGGGCCGGCGGCCATACGCCTCGTTGAACTTCATCACCGCCCACGACGGATTCACCCTCAACGACCTGGTCTCGTACAACGACAAGCACAACGAAGCCAACGACGAGAATAACCAGGACGGCAGCAACAACAACCTGTCCTGGAACCACGGCGTCGAAGGCCCCACCGACGATCCCGAGATCAATGAACTGCGTCAGCGGCAGATGCGCAACTTCTTCGCCACGTTGCTGCTGTCCCAGGGCACGCCGATGCTGGTGGCCGGCGACGAATTCGCCCGTACCCAGGAAGGCAACAACAACGCCTATTGCCAGGACAGCGACATCGGCTGGGTCAATTGGGACCTGAGCGATGACGGCAAGGCCCTGCTGAAGTTCGTCAAACGCCTGATCAAGTTGCGCCTGACCTACCCGATCCTACGCCGCGGCCGCTTCCTGGTGGGTAATTACAACGAGGACATCGGGGTCAAGGACGTCACCTGGCTGGCGCCGGATGGCAGTGAAATGTCCATCGAACAGTGGGAAGAAGCCCATGGCCGCTGCCTGGGCATGCTGCTCGACGGCCGCGCCCAGGAAACCGGGATCCGCCGCAAGGGTGGGGATGCGACCCTGCTGCTGGTGGTCAATGCCCATCATGACGTGGTCAATTTCCTGCTGCCGGAAGTGCCTGATGGCAGTTTCTGGACCTGCATGATCGACACCAACCAGCCATCCATTCGCGGGCAGGAACGCTTCCAGTTCGGCCACGAGTATTCGGTCACCGGCCGTTCGCTGCTGCTGTTCGAACTGCAGCGTGAGGATGAAGAGTGAAATGGACCTCCAGGGGTTTCTTCAACGCCAGTCACCGGGCTACGCCGACACCCAGGCGTTGGGCCGGTGCCTGCGGGCCCTGGTAGAGACGGGTCTCGATCAGTTGCCGCTGCCTGGCAGTGGCCGGAGCCTGGAGCGTTTCCAGGCGCTGGCCGAGGTCGGCGGGCATGACCTGGGGTTGTGCAAGCTGTACGAGGGTCACACCGACGCGCTGGCGATCATCCAGCAACTCGGTGCTTCGCCAACGCCGGGCAGCACCTGGGGCATGTGGGCTGCCGAACCGCCGCAAGCGCGGGTCCGGGTCAGCCCTCAAGGCCAGAATGTCGTGCTGAATGGACGCAAGGCCTGGTGTTCGGGGGCTGCGGTGTTGAGCCACGGCTTGCTGACGGCATGGGACGCGCAGGACCGCCAGCAACTGGTGGCGGTGGCGCTGGATCAGTCAGGTGTGACCATCACCGATCAAGGCTGGCAAGCCGTCGGCATGGGCGCGACCGGCAGCGTCGACGTACTGTTCGACGGCGCCCAAGGGCAGGCCATCGGCAATCCCGGCGACTACCTGCAACGCCCCGGCTTCTGGCAAGGCGGGATCGGCATTGCCGCCTGTTGGTATGGCGCCGCCCGCAGCATTGGCGAACGCCTGCGCCGTCACTGCGCGAACCGCGAAGAACCCCATGCCCTCGCCCACCTCGGGGCCGTCGACCGCGCCTTGCATGCCGCTGCCGATGTGCTGCGGCTCAGTGCCCTGCGCATGGACGCCGCGCCATTGGACAACGCCGAGCTGCTAGCCCGTCGGGTGCGGGCGGTGGTCGAACAGAGCGCCGAGCAGGTGATCCAGCATGTCGGCCACGCCCTGGGTGCCGGCCCCTATTGCAAGGATCGACAGTTCGCCCGGCTGATCGCCGACCTGCCGGTGTTCCTGCGCCAAAGTCACGCCGAACGAGACCTGGCCGCGCTTGGTCGACAGGTCATCAACGGAACATGGACCTTATGAAAACCAATCCCATTGTCGGCCAGGGTACGCCCCTGCACCTGTGGCAATCCTGCAGCCATCTGGCGCAGTTACCGCTGATCGACATCCTGACCCTGGTCCCGCAAGGTTGCCGGGCCGTCATTATCGCCCCCCATCCGGACGATGAAGTGCTGGGCTGCGGCGGCTTCCTGCAATTGCTCGCCGCCGCCAATCGGGCGCTGCTGCTGATCTCGGTCACCGATGGCAGCGCCAGCCACCCCGGCTCCGAACGCTGGCCGGTGGAACGCCTGAGCGCGGTCCGCCCGCAGGAATCCGCCGAAGCCCTGCGCCGTCTTGGTTTGCCGATGCACAGTCTGAAATGGTTGCGCGGCGGGTTCGCCGACAGTCAGGTGGCGGCACGTGAAGCCGAGTTGAGTGCGTTCATCGAACGCCACCTGTGCGCCAACGATGTGGTGTTTACCACCTGGAGCGAAGACGGTCATTGCGACCATGAAGCCGTGGGCCGCGCCAGCGCTGAAGCGGCCCGGCGCGTCGGCGCGACCCTGCACGAACTGCCCGTCTGGACCTGGCATTGGGCTACCCCTGACGCCAGTGACGTGCCCTGGCACCGCGCGCGAAAAATCCTGCTCAAGCCCCATCAAGTAGCTCGCAAGCGGCATGCCGTTCACGCCTTCGCCAGCCAGTTGGAGGGCGACCCGCAAATCGGCTTGCCACCGGTCCTGGCGCCCTACGTACTGGATCGTTTGCTGCAACCGTTCGAAGTGGTGTTCCTGTGAGCGTCGAAGATCGCTACTTCGACGGGTTGTTTGCGGGCAGCGACGATCCCTGGGCGTTCCGTGATCGTTGGTACGAACAGCGCAAACGCGCCATCACCCTGGCCGCGCTGCCCCGGCCACACTATCGCGCGATCTTCGAGCCGGGTTGCGCCAACGGGGAGCTGAGTGCCGAACTCGCCACCCGTTGCGACCGACTGTTGTGCTGCGACACCGCAGCCGCCGCGGTGACGCTGGCCGGTACTCGCCTCAGCCTGTTCGATCATGCCGAGGTCCGTCACAGCCGCTTGCCGGGCGATTGGCCGAACGAACAGTTCGACCTGATCGTGCTCAGCGAAGTCGGCTACTACCTGGACGCCGCAGACCTCAAACAACTGATCGAACGCGCTGCACAGTCACTGACCGCCGACGGCCAACTCCTGGCCTGCCACTGGCGCCCGCCGATCGATGCCTGCCCGCTCAATGCCCGACAGGTGCATGACCTGCTCCATGAGCATTTGCACTTGCCACGCCTGGTCCTGCATCAGGAGGCCGATTTCCTGTTGGAACTGTGGAGCCGCGAACCACGGTCGGTGGCGGCGCTGGAAGGTTTGCGCTGATGGACGATTTTTCCGTTGCGATGCCAACGCAAGCTGATCGCCCCCGCATCCGTTAGATAAAAAACGTACCAGATGGAACATCGACGCGACGAATAGCCATACATGAGCAATACTCTGCTCGCGGCAATCCAGGGTTTGGAGCGCTGCATAATGTAATCAAACAAGGACGTAGCCCCGATGAAACCTGTTTCCATCAATGAAAGCAGCCAGCCCGCGCAGATCTGGAACAGCGCCCCTCAACTGGACACCATCCCCGTCATCAACACCGAGACCCTGGTCCCCCCCGGCGCCCGTGCCGTCGTGATCGCACCGCATCCCGGCGATGAAGTCGTCACCTGCGGCGGCTTGCTGCAGTTGCTCAGCACCCTGGGGCATCCCCTGCAACTGATCTCGATGACCGACGGCAGCGCCAGCCATCCGGGCTCGCAGCAATGGTCGGAAAAACGCCTGAGTGTGTTTCGTCCCCAGGAAAGCGTCGAGGCCTTGCGCCGGCTCGGGTTACCGATGCACAGCCTGAAATGGATTCGTGGCGGCTTCACCGACAACGCCCTGGCCGAACGGGAACTTCAACTGACTCAATTCATTGCCCATTACTTGCGGCCCGGCGACGTAGTGTTCAGCACCTGGGGCGAGGACGGCAATGATGATCATGGTGCGGTGGGACGGGCCAGCGCCAAGGCCGCGGCCATGGTCGGTGCGAGGTTTCATGAAGTGCCGTTCTGGGCCTGGCACTGGCCGAACCGTGATCGCGCAATGATTCCCTGGCACCGCGCGCGCAAGATTCGGCTCGACACCTGGACCGTCGCGCGCAAGAGCCACGCCACCCACGCTTACGCCAGCCAGCTCGACGGCGAACCGGCCATCGGCCTCGCCCCGCTGCTACCCCGGGTATTGCTGGAGCGGATTCGGTTGCCGTATGAAATCGTGTTCGTCTGAGCCAACACCAATCCAATGTGGGAGCGGCGAACCTGCTTTCCCAGAGCTGTACTGAACTGCCCGCCTCCACTTCAGTCGCATACATAAGCAGCCCTGAATCATAGGAGAGAACGTGAGCAGTGATTCCACGCCGCAGGCCATCGAATCCACACCGCTGGACACACCACCGGCAGTTCATCGGCTGAGGGTTCTCACCGTCAACACCCACAAGGGTTTTACCGCGTTAAACCGGCGCTTCATTCTTCCGGAACTGCGTGAAGCGGTGCGCAGTACCTCGGCTGACCTGGTGTTCCTGCAGGAAGTCGTCGGCGAACACGAGCGTCATTCCTCTCGTTTCAACAACTGGCCGCAAACGTCGCAATACGAGTTCCTGGCGGACAGCATGTGGAGTGACTTCGCTTATGGCCGCAATGCGGTCTACCCCAATGGTCACCACGGCAATGCCCTGCTGTCGAAATACCCGATCCGCGAATATCGCAACCTCGACGTCTCGATCACCGGCCCCGAACGCCGCGGCCTGCTGCATTGCGTGCTCAACGTGCCGGGGCACGCCGAGGTCCACGCGATCTGCGTGCACCTGAGCCTGCTGGAAAGTCATCGTCAGTTGCAACTTCAGCTCTTGTGCCAGCTGCTCGAATCCCTGCCTGACGAGGCACCGGTGATCATCGCCGGCGACTTCAACGACTGGCAACTCCAGGGAAATGCCGCCCTGGTGCGCCGCGAATACCTGCATGAAGCCTTCGAACGCCATCATGGCCGCCCCGCGAAAACCTACCCGGCGCGCTTTCCGCTGCTGCGACTGGACCGGATTTACCTGCGTAACGCCAGCAGCCATGACCCACGGATCCTGGGCACCAGGCCGTGGACACACCTGTCGGATCACTTGCCGTTGGCGGTGGAAGTACACCTCTGACCCCTGCACTCATCGGAGCTACCTGTCATTTGTGACAGTAGTCGCGCCGCAAATCTATTGCTACGGTGGCGGCGTCCGTATCGGTTTTCCGTACGGGCACACGAGCCACTGTAGCCGTCGTTGCCGAAGGTTTTTCAATACGGGTAGTTTGTTCCCGATGCTATCTCGCAACTCGCGCTGCCGAATGCGTCCTTGCCCTTTTGACGAATGAGGCTGGGTCGCCGATCAATACGCGGAGACGAGCATGAACTTTTCGACAAGGATGCCCAAGTACCGTTACGGCGCCTGCGCTGTTTCAATCTGGCTGTGCATCGGCGCACCACAGACCGCCCACGGCAGCTGCACGCTGACCCCCACCGCCGGTAACGACAACTACGTGTGTGACAGTGCCAGCAGCGGGCCATTGACCGACCTGTCGGGCAATAACAGTCTGACCTTCCCCGCCAATGGCAGCGGCACGGTCAATGGCAACGTGACCTTCGGCGCCGGCAATGACAGCGTGCAGATGAATTCCGGCACCCTCGCCGGCACCCTCAATCAGGGCGACGGTGCCGACACGTTGACCATCGGTGCCGGTCAGATCACCGGGGCTGTCAGTCAGGGCAATGGCGTCGACGATTTCAGCATGACTGGCGGCACCCTGCAGTCCCTCGCCCAGGGCGACAACCGCGACTTCTTCCGGATGACCGGCGGCACCATCGTTGGTGCTTTCGAGGATGGCGACACGGCGACAATGACCGGCGGCAGCATTGGCCGGGTCGACATGAAACTCGATGACAATCTGTTCGATCTCTCCGGCGGGCAGATACTGGGCAACCTGGTGACCGGGTTCGGCACCGACACGATTATCGTCTCCGGCGGGCGGATCGGCGGCAACGTGTCTGTCAGCGGCGGCAACGACCGCATCACGGTGACGGGGGGCGAAATCGTTGGTGAGATACGCGCCAGTGCCGGTGACGATACGCTGCTCTGGGACGGCGGCGGGATCATTCGGCTGGCCATCCTCATGGGTGAAGACCATGACAGCGCAACCTTGCGCAATCTCGGTGAAAGCACTCTCGCCCTCACCCCGACCCTCGATGGCGGCAATGGCAATGACCTGCTGACCTTCGATCGGACCACCTCGGCGGGCAGCGATCGTTACATCAACTGGGAAACCGTCAACCTCAATAACGGCTCGCGCCTGGACCTGGACAGCACTTTACGGTTGGGGGACAGTGCCAGCGGTACGGGCGTGTTCACGATCGACGCCAGCAGCACACTGACCTCGGCCCAGGGCAGCATCACGCCTTTCACCGCTGGCCAGCGCGCAACCTTGAACAACGCCGGGGTGATCGACTTGAGCAGCGGCAATACCCGCACCGGCGACACTCTGACGGTTCAAGGCAATTACGCGGGCAACGGCGGTCAACTTTTCTTGCAAAGTGCGTTGGGTAATGACAATTCCCCCAGCGACAAACTGGTGGTCAGCGACGGGACATTGACGGGCAATACCCTGATTTCTGTCGCTAACCTCGGAGGCGCAGGTGCCCTGACGCGCCAGAACGGCATCCAGGTGATAGAGGCTCAGGGCGCTGCCGTCAGTAATAATGACGCCTTCGCACTCAAGGGCCAGGTGTCGGTCGGAGCTTTCGACTACCGCCTGTTCAAAGGGGGGGTGACCGCTGGCAGTGAAAACAGTTGGTACCTGCGTTCGGCGGTTGTCGCGCCAGCGGTGACCACCGTTCCCAATCCTGAACCGGGCTTGCCGCCCATCACGGTGCCGGTGGTTGCCACACCGGTTGCGGCTCTCGCGCCGCTCGGCAGCCCCGAACTGCCAGCGTTGCCAGCCGCCGTGCCCGGTGCCGCACCGATTGCCCTGTATCGTCCGGAAGTCCCGACGTGGTCCGTGTTGCCGCCAGCGGCCGCACAGTTGACCCTGGCGGCCCTGGGCACCTTCCATGATCGTCAGGGCGATCAGCGCCTGCTCACTGAAACCGGCGCCCTGGCTGCTGGCTGGGGCCGGGTCTACGGCAAGCACTTCGACCAGACCTGGGCCGGTACCGTGACGCCACGGCTCGACGGTTCGCTCAACGGCTTTCAGGTCGGCAATGACCTGTTCGGTTCCCAACTGGCGGGAGGGCAAACCTGGCGCACGGGTTTCTTCGTTGGCCACAACCGCCTGAAGGGCGATGTCGACGGCTTCAACCAGGGCTTCGAAGGCAAGCGCGCGGGCGAGGTAGAGCTGGAGGGTGAAAGCCTCGGCCTGTACTGGACGCTGGCCGATCCCGTCGGCGGTTACCTGGACGCGGTGGCGATGTACAGCTGGCTCGACGGTGACAACCATTCCGAACGGGGCCTCACACTCGACAACGAGGGCCATGTCCTGACCCTTTCGGCAGAAGCCGGTTACCCGTTCGCGGTAGCGGACGACTGGGTGGTGGAACCTCAGGCACAGTTGATTTACCAGAAAGTCTCACTCGACAGCCAGGATGACGGCATTTCGCACGTGTCATTCGACTCCAACGCCGCCTGGACCGGTCGACTCGGGGCGCGCCTCGAGGGTCGCTACACCGTCGGTGGCCGGCCATTGGAACCTTACTTGCGCGCCAACCTGTGGCACACGTTGTCGGGAACCGACAGCGTCACGTTTGACCACGCCGATCAAATCGACACCGAGCAGCAATCGACGCAGGCCGATATTGGCGTCGGGGCCGTGCTAAATCTTGCCCCATCGGTCAGCGTTTATGCCGGTGTCGACTACAGCAGCAATATCGACAGCAACCAGCGACGTTCCGTGTCCGGCAATCTGGGCCTGAGGATGCGCTGGTAATGCGAGTGCAAACGCTTTAGCCCGCAGCTTTTTTGACGATTTGACCAACAAACAAGCGGTTAGAGATGCGCCATAAATCAGTCACTTAAAATCACTAAAATACCAATACCGCTTATCGGCCAAATTCTTGACGCAAGGTCAACGGTCTTCTTAGCTACACGTTACTACCCCCGGAAACATACCAGGGGCAAACCTCCAGGCACCCGCGACAACGGGCCGCCAAAGGTTTGCCCAACCCATTCGGTCGCCCCTCAATCGGGGTAGGAGAGAGACGCCCAAGCGAGATAAGGCATGCTATTGCAAGGTAGACCTCCATGAAAAAATCACTGACCCCACAAGAGATCAAAGTCACGTTTTGCACCGTGTCCAGTTCTCTCCTGCTGTGTTCATCCATGGAAGTCCAAGCCTCGCCTGCCGAGCCAATAAGCCCACCCTGGTATGACCAGGCGCTTGCCACGCCCAGCTTGCCCGCCTCGGCTGTTACCTATTCCGCATACTTGAACCCCCATCCTGACCTGCGAGGTGCGCGTCTCACTATCGAAGACGCCGCCCCTTCGGCGTGGGATCAGCTCTACGGGCAGGCATCGCGGCAGGCACAAACCGATTATCTGGCCCAGGGTTCTTCCATCCCGGGCGCCAACGAACTCAAAGGCCCGGCGATCCTCACCCTGCAAAGTGGCAGCGGCCATACCCAGCGGGTCGGGCTGATCGGCGGCACGAGCCAGTTCCAGGGCAATAGCACCGGTTTGCTGACCAGTCGCGCCCTTGCCGATCCCCAGACCGACACCCTCAACCTGCAAGGCGAGAGCCTCGGCGCCTACTGGAGTCTGACCGGTCCCCAAGGCTGGCACGTCGACTTGAGTGCCAGTGGCGGCCGCGTCAACGGCTACAGCCTTAACGGCCAGGGCGCCCGGCAAGCGACCGAAGGCAGCGCGGTGACGCTGTCGGTAGAAGGTGGTTTCCCGATCGGCCTGGGCGAAAACTGGGTGGTTGAACCCCAGGCACAACTGATCAATCAACGGATCACCCTGGACACCCCCAATGCGGAATCGAGGAACGCCTCGTCCAACGACCTGACCTCCTGGAGCGGTCGGGTCGGTGCCAAGTTGAAAGGCAGTTACGACATCAATGGCCTGCCCCTTGAACCTTATGTGCGGACCAACTTGTGGCACACGGTGTACACCGGCAATGCGGTGACCCTGGATCAAGTCGACAAGATCAGCAGCAGTCGCTATTCCTCGACGGTCGAAGTGGGTTTGGGGCTGGTGGCCAGGGTGACGCCCGCGGTGAGTCTGTACGTCAGCGCCGATTACAGCAGTGATGTGGATGACAATGATCTGAACGGGTTGATCGGGAGTCTGGGGGTGCGGATGCGGTGGTGAGTGTTTGACCCGAGGGAATGCAGTGTTTGAGCTGACGCCTTCGTCGGAACGCCGCCCGGAGCAAGCCCGCTCCCACATTGGTTTTGTGTACGACATCAATCCAATGTGAGAGCGGGCTTGCTCCGGGCGGCGTTCCGACGAAGGGCGCGACGCGGTGTTAGATCAACCCTCCGGCCGCAACATCAGCACCGCCAACGGTGGCAAGTTCAGCACCAGCGACAATGCCTGCCCATGGCTTGGCTCTTCGTCGGTAAACGCCCCGCCGCTATTGCCATAGTTGGAGCCGGCATAAGTCGCCGCATCGCTGTTGATCACCTCGGTCCAGCGCCCGGCAAACGGCACACCGATGCGATAAGCCTCGCGCGGCACCGGCGTGAAGTTGGCCACCACCAGCACCGGCCGCCCGTCCTTGCTCCAGCGCATGAAAGCGTAGACGCTGTTGACCGCGTCATCCCCGATCAACCACTGGAAGCCTTGCGGTGCATCGTCCTGGTCATGCAGCGCCGGCTCCTCGCGATACAGCCGATTGAGATCGCCGACCAGTTTCTGCACGCCCTTGTGTTCCGAGTACTGCAGCAGGTACCAATCCAGCTGCTGGTCGTGGTTCCACTCGCGCCACTGGCCGAACTCGCAGCCCATGAACAGCAGCTTCTTGCCCGGATGCGCCCACATGAAACTCAGGTACGCCCGCAGGTTGGCGAATTTCTGCCAGCGGTCACCGGGCATCTTGTCGATCAGCGAATGCTTGCCATGCACTACCTCATCGTGGGAGATCGGCAGGATGAAGCGTTCGGACCAGGCATACACCAGGCCGAAACTCAGTTCGTTGTGGTGATGGGCGCGGTACACCGGGTCCTGCTGGATGTAATGCAGCGAATCGTGCATCCAGCCCATGTTCCATTTGTAGTCGAAACCCAGTCCGCCCTGTTGGGTGGTCTGGCTGACACCGGGCCACGCTGTGGATTCTTCGGCGATCACCAGGGCACCGGGGGCTTCGAGGTCGACCACATCATTGAGATGACGCAGGAAGTCGATGGCTTCGAGATTTTCCCGGCCGCCATGGCGGTTAGGTACCCACTCGCCAGCCTTGCGCGAGTAATCGCGATACAGCATCGAAGCCACGGCATCGACCCGCAGGCCATCGACGTGGAAATGCTTGAGCCAGTGCAGCGCCGAAGCCAGCATGTAGCCGTGCACTTCGGTGCGGCCCAGGTTGTAGATCAGCGTGTCCCAATCCTGGTGGAACCCTTCCTGCGGGTTGCCGTATTCGTACAGCGCGGTGCCGTCGAACTGCGCCAGGCCGTGGGTATCGGTCGGGAAATGCGCTGGCACCCAGTCCAGGATCACGCCGATCTCCGCCTGGTGACAGGCATTGACGAACGCGGCGAAATCTTCCGGCGAGCCGTATCGGGCGCTCGGGGCGAACTGCGACAGCAGTTGATAACCCCATGAGCCACCGAACGGATGCTCCATGATCGGCATCAGTTCGATATGCGTGAAGCCCAGTTCCTTCACATACGGAATCAGGCGCTCGGCCAATTCGTGCCAGGTGTATTGGCGGGCGACTTCGCCCAGATCATCCAGCTCGCACTGCCAGGAACCGACGTGTAGTTCGTAGATCGACAGCGGCGCACTCGGCCGATGACGGTCGCCACGCGATTGCATCCAGTCGTGATCCTGCCAGTCGACATTCAGCGGTGAAGCGACTTTTGAGGCGGTGTCCGGAGGCAGCGAGGTGGCCAGGGCCATCGGGTCGGCCTTGAGCGGCAGAATGCCTTGGCTGCCAAGGATTTCGTATTTGTAGGCCTCCCCCGCTTGCATGCGCGGGATGAAGACTTCCCAGACGCCGGTGGGATGACGCAGACGCATCGGATGCCGGCGACCGTCCCAGTTGTTGAAGTCACCGACCACCGACACCCGCTTGGCATTCGGTGCCCACACGGCGAAGCGCACGCCGTCGACGCCGTCGACGGTTTTCAGTTGCGCCCCCAGGCAAGCGCTGAGGTCGCGGTGGTTACCCTCGGCGAACAGGTACAAGTCCATCTCGCCGAGCAACGGGCCAAAGCTGTAAGGGTCTTCGGACAGTTGTTCGCCGCCGGCCCAACGGGTTCGCAGCAGGTACGGTTGCGCCCGATCGAAGTGCCCGACAAACAACCCGGGCGTCTGAGTGGCCTCGAGGTTGCCGAGTTCCTCCCCGGAGTCCTTGGCCACTACCTGCACGCTCAAGGCGTCCGGCAGATAGGCCCGAATGAATTGCCCACCGGCGCCATCGCCGTGGGGGCCGAGAATTGCAAAGGGGTCATGATGCTCGGCACGTACCAGAGCATCGATATCCCGTGCCTTGGGCAACAGCGCTTCTTTAGCGTGACCCTGTTCCCTGTTCGAGAAACTCATGACTACTCTCCATCAAAATCGGAAAAGGGTTTAAGCCCACTCAATAGCCCATACAAACCGTGCAACGGCACGGGCAACCATGTGGGGCGATTTTCAGCCTCATACGCCACCTCATAAGCCGCCTTCTCCAGACCGAACAACGCCAGCGCGGCGTCCTCGCCTTCCGGATCTTGCCATGCATGAGCAAGACTAGCTGCCGCCAGCCGATAAGCGTCGACAAATGCTTGTCGCGCTTCATTTAAATAGCGCTCGGCGACGCGCTGGCGAGCGGCTTGGGCCACCTCGGTGTTGTCGACGTTATGCACGTTGATCGTCATCGCCGCAGCGTAGTCGAAAGAACGCAACACTCCGCTGACGTCTTTATAGGGGCTGTGCTTGCCACGACGTTCGTGCAGCGGCCGCGCCGGCTCGCCTTCGAAGTCGATCAGGTACGCGTCCCCCTTGATCACCAGCACTTGCCCAAGATGCAAGTCACCGTGAACGCGGATCCGCAAGCCACCGACGGCCTTTTTGCCCAATTCCTGGACGTGGCTGAGAATGGCTTTTTGGTTGTCCAGTAAGCGGCTGACCAGGGTTTTGTCCGCCGAGTTCAGTTCGCCTTGATGCTGCTTGAGCAACTTCAGGGCGTTTTCCAGTTGCGCCGCCACATCCTTGGCCGACGCCAGCGCCTCCTTCTGGGTGGTGACTTGCGGCGCAAAGTCCGGATTGTCGGTCGGTGCCGCCAGCACCTTGTGCATTTCCCCCAGACGCTGGCCGAGCATGCCTGCGAAGTCCCTCAGCTCGCCGAGGGCGTTGTAATGCTGCTCCTGCTCGGACATGGCGTCGGCCAGTTCATCGCGCAACGCCCGTTCCAGGTTGTTCTGCGTCCATTCCCAGGCATCGCCCTGATTGCTCAGGTAACCCTGGGCGATCATCAACAGATTGTCTTCGCCCGCCGAATCGCGGCGAATCACCGCGCCCAGCAGTGGCGAAATATTGGCGAAACCGGCTTCGGTCAGGTACGCGCTCATTTCCAGTTCCGGGTGCACACCCGAGGCGACTTTGCGGATCAGCTTGAGCACCATGCTGCTGCCGACCACCACCGAGCTGTTGGACTGCTCGGCGGACAGGTAGCGCACCTCCGGCTCAGCCGTGAGGCCCAGCTTGGCCAATTCGTCGGTGGCTTCGAAACGGATCTCGCCGCCATCCGAAGGCAGCAGGGTGTTGTTCTGCATGCCCTGCAACACCGCCCGGATGAAGTTTTCCAGCGCGAACGCATCAGTGATCAAACCGACCTGAGGTCCACGTCGTACCCGGGACAGTGCCAGTTGCTGCGGCAACGCGGGCCCGACATGATCATCGGCAATGAAGCCGAACGGCAATTGGTAACGGCTGGTCTGTCCGCCACTGGTGACTTCGATTTCACTCAGCAGCACGGGATGCTGCGCATCACCGAAGCGTACACCGTAAGCCAGGTGGACCTTCTCGATGGCCGCATCCTTGCCCGCGAACCAGCGGCGGTTTTGCAACCAGTTTGGCAAAATGCCCTGCTCCAGCGTGCCACGGGACGGCGCTTCGAGCAGTTCTTCCAGGCGTTTCTTCAACACCAGCGTCGTGAAGTCCGGGAGGCTTTGCGCCGGTTCTACGTGCCAGCTGGGCATTTGATTCTCCGCTGCGAGTCCGAACCAATAAAAACCGTAAGGCGCCAGGGTCAGCAGGAAATTCAACTGACCGATCGGCGGGAAGGCGTTACCACCAAGCATCTCCACCGGCACCATGCCGGCGTAGGCGGACAGGTCCAGTTCAGCCGCTTGTGCACTGCGCGATACGTTGGCGACACACAGGATGATTTCGTACTTGCCATCGGGCCCGGTGTATTCACGGGTGTACGCCAGAATCCGGCGGTTGCTCGGCGAGAGCATTTTCAGCGTGCCGCGACCGAAGGCCTTGGATTGCTTGCGCACGGCGAGCATGCGCCGCGTCCAGTTCAGCAGCGAATGCGGGTCACCGGCCTGGGTTTCCACATTGACCGACAGGTAACCGTACAGCGGGTCCATGATCGGCGGCAGCACCAGGCTCGCCGGATCGGCCCGGGAGAAACCGCCGTTACGGTCGATGGACCACTGCATCGGCGTGCGCACGCCGTCGCGGTCGCCGAGGTAGATGTTGTCACCCATGCCGATTTCATCGCCGTAATACAGGGTCGGCGTGCCAGGCATCGACAACAGCAGACTGTTGAGCAATTCGACACGGCGGCGGTCGCGCTCCATCAATGGCGCCAGGCGGCGGCGGATGCCCAGGTTGATCCGAGCCCGACGGTCGGCCGCGTAGTAATTCCACAGGTAATCGCGTTCCTTGTCAGTGACCATTTCCAGCGTCAGTTCATCGTGGTTGCGCAGGAAAATCGCCCACTGGCAGTTGGCCGGAATTTCCGGGGTCTGACGCAGGATGTCGGTGATCGGGAACCGGTCTTCCTGGGCCAGCGCCATGTACATGCGCGGCATCAGCGGGAAGTGGAACGCCATGTGGCACTCATCGCCATTCAAGCCCTTGGCGTCGGTGTCGCCGAAGTACAGCTGGGTGTCTTCGGGCCATTGGTTGGCCTCGGCCAGCAGCATGCGGTCCGGGTAGTTGGCGTCGATTTCGGCACGGATCTGCTTGAGGACGTCGTGGGTCTCGGGCAGGTTTTCGTTGTTGGTGCCGTCACGTTCGATCAGGTACGGAATCGCATCCAGGCGCAAACCATCGATACCCATGTCGAGCCAGTAACGCATGACCGACAGCACGGCCTTCATGACTTGCGGATTATCGAAGTTCAGATCCGGCTGGTGAGAGTAGAACCGGTGCCAGAAGTACTGGCCGGCCACGGGATCCCAGGTCCAGTTGGACTTCTCGGTGTCGAGAAAAATGATGCGGGTGCCGTCGTACTTATGATCGTCATCGGACCAGACGTAGAAATCCCGCGCCGCCGAACCTTTCTTCGCCTTGCGCGCACGCTGGAACCAGGCGTGCTGATCCGAGGTGTGGTTGATGACCAGCTCGGTAATGACCCGCAGGCCACGCTTGTGCGCTTCTGCAATGAACCGCTTGGCATCGGCCATGGTGCCGTAATCGGAATGCACGCCACGGTATTCGGCAATGTCGTAGCCGTCGTCGCGCCGTGGTGAGGGATAGAAGGGCAACAGCCAGATGGTATTGACGCCCAGATCGGCAATGTAATCGAGTTTGGCGATAAGCCCGGGAAAGTCGCCGATACCGTCATTGTTGGAGTCGAAAAACGATTTGACGTGAACCTGGTAGATCACTGCATCCTTGTACCACAGCGGATCCTTGATAAAGGTGGCAGCCTTGGGTTTCTTCGCCATTTGAAACTCCTGTTGAATACAAAATAACCACTGAGCCGGGCGCCAATCCGAGGAGTGGTCGTTGCCTGTGGCGAGGGAGCTTGCTCCCGTCGGCCGATCCGCGCCCGGGCGAAGCAGTCGTAGAATCTGTCAATCGGGTGCAGCTGAAGAAAACAGGGCCGCTGCGCGCCTCAGCGGGAGCAAGCTCCCTCGCCACAAAAGCTCGTCTCCCTCTGAAGCGCAGTGCACCTCAAACAGTGGTCGTGAATCGCCAGATCCCGAACGGCAGATGCGCCGGGTCGATGCGCATGAACTGGTACTTGCCGTGCCAGGTCCAGCGATGGCCGCTCATCAGGTCTTCGCCCTGGCTGCTGGCGTCGTCGGGCAAGCCCATTTCCCACAGCGGCAGTTCGAAATTCGCTTCCTGGACGTTATGCGGATCAAGGCTCACCGCCACCAGAATGAAATTGCTGCCGTCGGCACTGCGTTTGCCGAAATACAGAATGTTGTCATTCCAGGCGTTGTAGACCTTCAGCCCCAGATGCGTTTGCAACGCCGGGTTCTGCCGGCGAATCCGGTTGAGCTGGGCGATCTCGGCAATGATGTTGCCCGGCGCATTGAAATCCCGTGGACGGATTTCATATTTCTCGGAGTTGAGGTATTCCTCCTTGCCCGGCACCGGTGCCGACTCACAGAGCTCGAACCCCGAATACATGCCCCACAGCCCCGAACCCATGGTCGCCAGCGCCGCACGGATCAGAAAACCGGCGCGTCCGGACTCATGCAGGAACGCCGGGTTGATGTCCGGGGTATTGACGAAGAAATTCGGGCGGTAGCACTCGCGCCATGGCGATTCGTTGAGTTCGGTGAAATAGGCCGCCAGTTCAGCCTTGGTATTACGCCAGGTGAAATAGGTGTAGCTCTGGGTGTAACCGACCTTGCCCAGGCGCGCCATCATCGCCGGGGTGGTAAAGGCTTCGGCGAGGAAGATCACTTCCGGGTGCAACGCCCGCACATCGGCGATCAGCCATTGCCAGAACGGCAATGGTTTGGTGTGAGGGTTGTCGACGCGAAAGATCTTCACGCCCTCCTCGACCCAGCCGACCACGATGTCGCGCAATTCGACCCACAGGCTGGGAATCGCATCGGTGGCATAGAAGTCAACGTTGACGATGTCCTGGTATTTCTTCGGCGGGTTTTCAGCGTATTTGATCGTGCCGTCCGGCCGCCAGTTGAACCAGCCCGGGTGCTGTTCAAGCCACGGGTGGTCCTGGGAACACTGGATGGCGAAGTCCAAGGCAATTTCCAGCCCATGATCAGCCGCTGCCGCCACCAGCCGGCGGAAGTCTTCGCGGGTGCCCAGTTCCGAATGAATAGCCTCATGCCCGCCCTCTTCGCTGCCGATGGCATAAGGGCTGCCCGGATCATTCGGCCCGGCGGTAAGGGAATTGTTCGGCCCCTTGCGGTAACTGCGACCGATCGGGTGGATCGGCGGGAAGTACAGCACGTCGAAGCCCATGTCCTGAATCATCGGCAGCCGCGAATGCACATCATTGAAGGTGCCGTGGCGGGCCGGGTCATCGGTGATCGAGCGTGGAAACAATTCATACCAGCTGGCGAATTGCGCCAGTTGGCGCTCGACGTCCAGTGGATACTCGGGACTGAGGCTCAGGTAGGCGCGGTGATCGGCCTGGGCCATCAACTCGGCACTGCGCTGGTGCATGAACAGTGCGACCTGCTCGATTTCGAGCAGCCCGGACAACGCATGGTGCAGCGCCGCCAGGTCTTCGCTCAACTGGCCTTCCGAGCGCTCCGCCGCTTGCTGGACCTGATTGCGCCCTTCCTGCAATTCAAGGCTGATGGGCACGCCCGCCAGATGCTTTTTCTCAAGCTCATAGCGGAAACTGGCGAACTGATCGATCCAGGCTTCGATGCAAAACACATAACGGCCCTGCTCCACCACGTGGAACTGGCCCTGCCAGCCATTATTGCCCAGGCTGACCATGACCTCGCTCTGCCAGATCTCCTCGCCATCGGCACGCCAGCGCACCCGCACGGCCAGTTGATCGTGGCCATCGGCAAATACTTTGCTGGTCACCACCACGTCCTGCCCCGCCACGGCTTTGACGGCAAACTGCCCGCCATCGAGGGTCGGCATGGTGTTTTCGATCGCGATGCGCGGCAGCAGTAGCGCCTGCGACAGCGGCATATGCGGGTTGTAGTTGAGCTCTGTCGGTTTTTCGGCAGTCATCGAGCATCTCTCCTTTACGCCCCATGGACGCTCTTGTGCTGGGTCGCCATTCGCGCAAGGCCGTCGGCCCCGGAATGAACTCGCTTAGGTTCCGAGCGACGGGCGCGGGTAAAAGTTCACGGGGATTTGCCTGAGTCTTCGGGGGAATCAATTCCTGCGTGCGACGGTCAACCTACTTAAGCACGTCCTACGCCATGTGCCACAAGGAGGCTTCAAAGATGGTTATTCCCGTCCCGGCCAAAACACCCGATCCGAACATCGATAACCCGACCATTCCGCCCACCGAGCCGCAACCGGTGCCTGAGCAGGAGCCACCGGGCACCACCCCGCCGCCGCGGGAAGACCCACCGGAGACGATGCCGCCGGTGATTGTCACGCCCGAGTAAAAGCCCGGCGCATTGATCGTTCCCACGCGAGTGGCGAGGGAACGATCTGCTGCGCTAGGGCTTATCCTCGTCACCGTTTTTATCAAGCAGGTTCACGATCTTCGGCATCACACCCAGGATTATCAAGGCCAGCAAGGTACTGAGCACCGCCGTCGCCTCGCGCCCCATCCCGGCTGAAACCCCGATGGCCGCGGTCATCCACAAGCCGGCGGCGGTGGTCAGGCCCCTGACGTGGCCTTCCTCGCCCTCCTGGTTTTTCAAGATGGTCCCGGCGCCAAGAAAGCCGATCCCGGCGATGACGCCCTGCACCACCCGGCTCATGGCGTCGGCCTGGGAGCCGGACATCTGCGGCACCAGCACAAACAGCGCCGCCCCCAGCGCCACCAGCATGTGGGTGCGCACCCCGGCGGCCTTGCCTTTCTGTTCGCGCTCGAAACCGAGAATCCCCCCCAACAGCGCAGCCATCAGCAGGCGCACGGTGATGCGGGTCAGCTGCGACGCATCCGTGATGTCGGCAAACTCTGCTTGCAGGGTCACCCAAACCTCATGCCACCAGGCGTTCATGCGCAGTCCTTGTAGTGATTGAGTTGCTCGATAGTGGATGGACCGCGGCGACCATTAATCGGTTGCACAGAACGATGTCCGCCCAAAACGTCCTAACAGTTTAGAACCCGCCAAAAAAGGACACCCGACATGACGGTACGCATCGAAAACCAGACCTGCTTCTTTACTACCGAGAACGGCGAAGAAATTCGTCTGTGTCCCGACGTCACCATCATTACTGACCCTGAGAAGGCCATGTCGGCGGTGGACATCAATGGTCAGCACATCTACATCACCGAAGCAGAAGCTGATGCATTGACCGTAGCAGGTGCCGTGGACGGACGTAGGCATTTGAAGGCCACTGACAGTGATTCGGTGATTTGACTGACCCGTATCAACAACAGCGTCCGGCGCCTGATATAGGCGCCAGCATCGCGCTGCGACAGGTGCTTCAACTTGTCGCAGTCCGGGGCTTGCAGCCCATCTGATCCGCTTTTTATTGCAATAGCTGAGTCTGTTATGCAAAAAGATCGGCGCTCATAGTGCTCACGCCTGATGGAGGCTGATGAGCGAAAGACCATGAGCGATAGAATCCCCGTCCGAACCCTGGAAAGCGTCCCGCCAGTACAAAGCTACGAGCCTTCGCGTCCAAAGACGAAGGCCAGGTCCAGCGACAACCTGATCCACACCCGCAGTTTCACCGGCCTGTTTCGCACGTTGCGCATGAGCGGCGCAGGGTTTCTGTTTCTGCTGTTCTTCGGCACCGTATGGTTGAACTGGGGTGGTCGCCAGGCCGTGCTCTGGGACCTTTCCGAAAGCAAGTTCCACATCTTCGGCGCGACCTTCTGGCCGCAGGATTTCATTTTGCTGTCGGCACTGCTGATCATCGCCGCCTTCGGTCTGTTTGCGATCACGGTGTTCGCCGGCAGAGTCTGGTGCGGTTACACCTGCCCCCAGAGCTCCTGGACCTGGATCTTCATGTGGTGCGAGAAGATCACCGAGGGCGAACGCAACCAGCGGATCAAGTTGCAGGCAGCACCCTGGGGCATGAACAAGCTACTGCGGCGCTCGGCCAAACACGGCTTGTGGCTGGCCATCAGCCTGCTGACCGGCCTGACCTTCGTCGGTTATTTCACGCCAATCCGGCCGCTGGCCGAAGAGTTGCTGACCTGGCAAATGGGCGGCGTCAGCCTGTTCTGGGTGTTGTTTTTCACCGGCGCCACTTACATCAACGCCGGCTGGCTGCGTGAAGCGGTGTGCATGCACATGTGCCCCTATGCGCGATTCCAGAGCGTGATGTTCGACAAGGACACCCTGACCATTTCCTACGACGTCGCCCGTGGCGAAAACCGTGGCCCGCGCAAACGTGAGGTAGCTCCGGCACAAGTCGGCCTCGGTGACTGCATCGACTGCCAGCTCTGCGTGCAGGTCTGCCCGACCGGGATCGACATCCGCGATGGTTTGCAAATGGAATGCATCGGATGTGCGGCGTGTATCGATGCCTGCGATTCGATCATGGACAAAATGGGCTATGCCCGAGGGCTGATCAGCTATACCTCGGAGCATGAGTTGCAGGGCGGCAAGACCCGGCTGCTGCGACCACGACTGATCGGTTACACCTCGGTGCTGCTGGTGATGATCGGCGCCCTCGCCCTGGCGTTGGTGGAGCGGCCGATGGTCTCGCTGGACGTGAGCAAGGACCGCGGCCTGTTCCGCGAGAACAGTCAGGGGCAGATTGAAAACATCTATAGCCTGAAGGTCATCAACAAGACCCAGCAACGTCAGGACTACCGCTTGACCCTGGTCGATGGCGAGGGCTTCCAGCTGCAAGGCAAGACCGCGCTGAGCCTGGCACCCGGCGAGATTGTCGATGTGCCGGTGTCGGTAGCGATGACCAGCGAACGTCCGGGCAGCGGCTCGCAGAGCATCAGTTTCAAGATTGTCGACAGTGATGAACCTGAAATATATAGCGTGGCCAAGAGCCGGTTTGTTGCGCCGATGAACCGGTGATCCCTTAGACTGCGGTGTTCTGTGGCGAGGGAGATTGCTCCCGCTGGGGTGCGAAGCGCCCCTGAAATTTTACGACTGCTGCGCAGCCGAGCGGGAGCAAGCTCCCTCGCCACAACAGCGTATCTCCTGAATACTTCAATCCAGGCACCCGATGAAACGCTACGAAAAATTCGCCGACGACATCGCTGAACTGATCCGCTCCGGCGTCCTCGGCCCCGGCCAGCGCGTCCCTTCGGTCCGTTACGCCAGCCAGACCTACGGCGTCAGCCCGTCCACGGTGTTCCAGGCCTATTACCTGCTCGAACGCCGCGGGCTGATCCGCGCCCGGCCGCGATCCGGCTACTTCGTCAATGCCCATGCACCGAGTCCGTTTTCCGAACCGGTGATCAGCAGCCAGGTCAGCGAATCCACCGAAGTCGACGTCAGCGAACTGGTGTTCTCGGTGCTCGACTCGATCAAGGACCCGAACACCGTGCCCTTCGGTTCGGCCTTCCCCAGCCCCGCCCTGTTCCCGTTGCAGCGCCTGTCGCGGTCCCTGGCCAGTGCCGCCCGGGACATGGACCCGCGCATGGTGGTCACCGACATGTCGCCGGGCAACCCGCAACTGCGTCGACAAATCGCCCTGCGCTACATGGTCGGCGGCCTGATGCTGCCCATGGAAGAGCTGCTGATCACCAACGGCGCGCTGGAGGCCTTGAACCTGTGCCTGCAAGCCGTCACCGAGCCCGGTGATCTGGTGGCTATCGAAGCGCCGGCGTTCTACGCCTGCCTGCAAGTGCTCGAACGCCTGAAGCTCAAGGCCGTGGAAATCCCCGTGCACCCGCGCGACGGCGTCGACCTTGGCGTATTGGCGCAAACCCTGGAGCGCCACCCGATCAAGGCTTGCTGGTGCATGACCAGTTTCCAGAATCCCATGGGCGCGACCATGCCCGAAGCCAAGAAACGCGAACTGGTGGAGCTGTTGCGCAGCCATCAGGTGCCGCTGATCGAGGACGACGTCTACGCCGAGCTCTATTTCGGCCAGCAAGCGCCAAAACCGGCCAAGGCTTTCGACACTGAAGGGCTGGTCATGCATTGCGGTTCCTTCGCCAAGAGCCTGGCCCCTGGCTACCGCATCGGCTGGGTCGCCGCCGGGCGCTACGCGCAGAAGATCGAACGGCTGAAACTCATGACCTCGCTCTGCGCTTCGATGCCGGCCCAGGCAGCCATTGCCGATTACCTGCAACACGGTGGCTATGACCGGCATCTGCGCAAATTGCGATATGCGCTGGAAGAACAGCAGAGCGCGATGCTCGCGGCCATCGCTCGCTATTTCCCGGCGCAAACCCGGGTCAGCCAGCCGGCCGGCGGCTACTTTTTGTGGCTGGAACTGCCGCCGCAGATGGATTCGTTGAAATTGTTCCAGATGGCATTGGCACAGGGGATCAGCATCGCGCCGGGACCGATCTTCTCACCGACCCAGCGCTTCAGGAATTGTATACGGTTGAATTATGGGAGCCCGTGGGATGAGGCTGCGGAAAAGGCGATGGAGACCTTGGGCAGGATTGTCAGGTCATTCTGAAAGCTTGATGTCGGTTGAACTGTCGTCTTCGCCGGCAAGCCGGTCTCGCTCCCACAGGGGTATGTGGTCAACTGTGGGAGCGAGACCGGCTTGCCGGCGAAGGGCGTCGGATCAGACCACGCTAATCTGAAACCTTAACGCCCACCTCCAAGATCGACAAAAGTCCCGGTCGCATACGACGCCTTATCCGACAACAGCCACACGATCGCCTCCGCCACTTCATCCGGCCGGCCGCCCCGCGCCATGGGGATCGCCGATTCCAGCTTGCTGACCCGGTCCGGATCGCCGCTCAGCGCATGGAAGTCGGTGTAGATGAATCCCGGGCGTACGGCGTTGACACGTATCCCCTCGCCCGCCACTTCCTTGGACAGGCCGATGGTAAAGCTGTCCAGCGCACCTTTGGACGCCGCGTAGTCCACGTACTCGTTGGGTGATCCCAGGCGCGAGGCGACCGAGGACACATTGACGATGCTGCCGCCCTGTCCGCCATGTTTGGGCGACATGCGCAGCAGCGCGTGCTTGGCGCAGAGGATCGGCGCCAGGACGTTGGTCTTGAGGGTTTTGAGGATGCGGAATTCGGACATTTCCTCGACCCGGGACTTTTGCCCTACCGTGCCGGCGTTGTTCACCAGCGCCGTGACCCTGCCCAGTTCGCTGTCCACCCGATGAAACAGGGCGATCACTTCGTCTTCGATGCTGACGTCGGCGCGTACCGCAATGGCTTGTGCACCGAGGGCACGGACTTGCTCCAGCACCGTTTGCGCAGCTTCTTCGTCGGCCTGATAGTTGATGCAGATCCGATAGCCCTGTCCGGCGGCCAACAAGGCAGTGGCGGCGCCTATGCCGCGGCTGCCGCCGGTGATGACGATGACTTTATCCATGCTGGCTTTCCCCCGTTTCACGCGTTAGCAGTCGGAGCCAAGAATAACCGCCATTCCCGGTTTCTGCATGAAATCCGAGGTGTGACCTGTGGCGAGGGAGCTTGCTCCCGCTGGAGTGCGAAGCGCTCCCATACTCAACCACAGCGGTCTGTCGGCAAGCCTGGCTAACGTGCTACGACTGCTTCGCAGCCGAACGGGAGCGAGCTCCCTCGCCACAAAAAGCTCCCTAACCTCAGAAGGCGTCAACCGGCGGCCAGTTGTTCCCCACGCAGAATATCCGCCATGAAGCGCTCCGCCGGCAGCGGATGGCCAAGCAGATAGCCTTGCAACGAGTCGCAGCCGAGTTTCGTCAGGAAGTCCTGTTGCACGCCGGTTTCCACGCCTTCGGCAACGATGCGCAAACCCAGCGCCTGGCCGAGGGCGACGATGGCCGAAACAATGGCGGCGTCGTCGCTGTCATGTTCCAGATCGCGGACAAACCCGCGGTCGATCTTCAGCTCATTGGCCGGCAGGCGCTTGAGGTACATCAAGCTCGAATAACCGGTGCCAAAGTCATCGATGGATAAATCGACGCCCATTTCCGACAATTGCTGAAGCACCGCCATGCTCACATCGGCGTCGTACATGGCCGTGGTTTCGGTGATTTCCAGGGTCAGGCTGTTGGCCGGCAACTGGTGCATGGCCAGGGCTCTGGCAACGCTCTGCACCAGCCCGACGTGGCAGAACTGCAAGGCCGACAGATTCACCGCGATGCGCCAGTCGGTGTAACCGAGCAGATACCACTCGCGCATTTGCCGGCAGGCTTCGTTGAGCACCCACTCGCCGATCGGAATGATCAGCCCGGTCTTCTCCGCCAGGTCGATGAATTTGTCCGGCGCCAACATGCCCTGGGTCGGGTGCTCCCAGCGCAGCAACGCTTCGGCGCCGATCGGGCGGCCATGGGCGGCATCGAACTTGGGCTGGTAATAGAGGCTGAACTGTTGTTGTTCCAGTGCATTGCGCAAGTCTTGCAACAGCTGCAGCTGCTTGCGCGCATTGCTGTTCATCGAGGCATCGAAGAAGCTGTAGCCGTTTTTGCCGGTGCCCTTGGCGTGGTACATCGCCGCGTCGGCGTTCATCAGCAACTCCTCGGCGGTCTTGCCATTGCCCGGATAGACGGCGATACCGACACTCGCGGAGATCTGCAGGTCATGGTCGGCAACCCGGAACGCGCGCGCAATCAATCCGACCTGGCGCGCCGCCAGGTTCAACACGTCATTCTCCTCGTTCAACTGGACCAGCAGCACGAACTCGTCACCACCGATCCGTGCCAGGGTGTCCTGGCTACGCAAATCCTCGCGCAACCGCAGGCCGACCGCTCGCAGCAACTGGTCGCCCATGTGATGGCCGAAGGCATCGTTGACCGGTTTGAAACCGTCCAGATCGATGAACATCAACGCAAAACACCCGCCCTGTTCCTGCACCCTCGACATCGCCTGATCAATGCGGTCAGCCAGCAATACCCGATTCGGCAGGCCGGTCAGGGTGTCATGCAGGGCCAACTGGGTCAGCTCGCGATTGGCTTCGGTCAGCGAGTGCGCAAGGCTGGCGGTGCGTGCCTCCATGCGGGCATCAAGCACCGACGTCAGCAAGGCAATGGTCAATATCGCCAGGGTGGTGATCAACACCAGATTGTCCAGGCCCTTGCCGTTCAGACCGTCGATCGCCGCGCCACAGAAACTGCCGTCGGCGAAGCGCGCCGCGGCCATGCCGGTGTAGTGCATGCCGACGATGGCGATCCCCATGATGACCGCCGCACCCCCACGGATCAGGATGACATAGGGGCTGTGCTGGCGCAGGCGGAAGGCGATCCATAACGCGACGCCGGACGCGCCGACCGCAATGAGCAGCGATGCGCCGAACAGCGTCGGGTCGTAATCGATGCCCGGCTGCATGCGCATGGCAGCCATGCCGGTGTAATGCATGGCACTGATCCCGGCGCCCATGACCAGCGCACCGAATGCCAGTTGCCAGCCAGGTAACCGCGCCTGACTGACCAGCCACAAGGCAAAGCCGCAGGACAGGATGCCGATCAGCAGCGACAGCAAGGTGAGTGTCACGTCGTAACCGAGATCGATGGGCAGCTTGAACGCGAGCATGCCGATAAAGTGCATCGACCATACGCCGATGCCCATGGCAAAGGCGCCGCCGGCGGTCCATAAATGTACGGCGCGACCTTTGGCGGTAGCGATGCGCTCGGTGAGGTCGAGCGCGGTGTAGGACGCGAGAATCGCTACACAGAGCGAGATGATAACCAGCGTGGGGGAATAGCTACCGATGAGCATGGGACTTCTCGCGACCGCCCCGTCGTATTGCTTCCATTCTCGAGGGGGCAAATCCGGCGATTGTACTGATTGCGCAACAGAACGCACTGACAAAATTAGCAAAAGGCCATCAAGCCGATGAAACGCTTGTTTGATTGCTTGCGCTACTCTTTCTCGCTCACCTGCAACGCCCCATCCCACCCGCCACCCAGCGCCGCAATCAACTGCACGCTGGCAATCAATCGACTCTGCATCAAGTCCAGCATGTTGCGTTCATTATTCAGCGTCGTAGCCTGGACCACCACTACATCCAGATACGCAATCAATCCGGCCTTGTATTGATTCTGGATCAGACGCAGTGACTCACGTGCTGCATCCAGTGCCTGTTGGCGCACGACAGATTCATTTTCCAGGACCTTGAGTTGCACCAGGTAGTTTTCCACTTCCCGGAAACCATCCAGCACCGTCTGGCGGTAGTTGGCCACGGTTTCGTCGTACGCGGCCTCACTGCGATCGACTTCCGCCGAGCGCTGGCCGCCGTCGAACAAGGTCATCGCCAGTTGCGGCCCGACCGACCAGAAGCGGTTAGGCACGCTGATCCAGTTGTTGGAGGTGCTGCTGCTGTAACCACCGTTCAAGCTCAGTGTCAGGTCCGGGTAATACGCGGCCTTGGCCACGCCGATGTTGGCATTGGCCGCCATCACCGAGCGTTCGGCGGAAGCAATGTCCGGACGGCGCTCGAGCAATTGCGACGGCAAGTTCAACGGCACGTCAGGCAATAGCGGTATGTCTGGGGTTTCCGCCAGGCTGAACTCGGCCGGTGGCAGCCCGATCAATACGGCAATGGCGTTCTCGAACTGGGCACGCTGCCAGATCAGGTCGATCATCTCGGCTTCGGTACTCTTGAGCTGAGTGGTGGCTTGCGCCACCGCGTCCTTGCCGGAAACACCGGCGCGGTATTGGTTTTCGGTCATCTTCAGCGAGCGCTGATACGCCTCGACCGTCGCTTGCAGCAAACGTCTCTGCTCATCGATCACCCGCAATTGCAGATAGTTCTGCACCAGTTCCGACTGCTGGCTCAGGCGCATCGCCGCCAGATCGGCAAAACTTGCCTCGGCGTTGGCGGTGTCGGCCTCCAGGCCCCGGCGCAATTTGCCCCAGACATCGGCTTCCCAACTGACCCCGGCCTGGGCGGTATAGGTGTCGCGAATGCCGCTGGAAGAGCTGGTCAGGCTCGAACTGCTGCTGCCGGTACCCTGGCTCGAGCGGTTCTTGCCGACTGTCAGGTCCACGGTGGGGAAAAACGCCCCACGGGCAGTGCGCACCAGGGCCTGGGCCTGACGGTATTGGGCCTCGGACTGCGCAACCGTCTGGTTGGCGCTGTTGAGTTTTTCGATCAGGCCATTGAGCTGCCGATCGCCATACAACTCCCACCAGGCACCCCGCGCCAGGGCATCACTCGGATTGGCCTGACGCCAGCCGGCCGCTTCCTTGTATTGCACCGGCGCCGCGGCTGCCGGGCGCTGGTAATCCGGGCCGATGGCGCAGGCACTGAGCAGCGCCACGCACAGCGACAGGCTGAGTAATCGCGAACCGCGGGCCGTGACCATGGGTGCAACCAGATTGAAAAGCGAGCGGTCAGTCATAGCGGAGTTTCCAGAGCAGCATCGGTACGCACCCCACGCCAGTGATTGAAGCGATGGCGCAGTTTGTCGAGATAGAGGTAAACCACCGGGGTGGTGTAAAGGGTCAGCACCTGGCTGAAGATCAGCCCGCCGATGATGGTCAGGCCCAGGGGCTGACGCATTTCCGCACCTTCGGCGCGACTCAGCAGCAACGGCAACGCACCGAGGATAGCCGCCAGCGTGGTCATCAGGATCGGTCGCAAACGTTGCAGGCAGGCGCTGCGGATGGATTCCAGCGGTTCCAGGCCCTGATGCCGTTCCAGCTGCAAGGCCAGATCGATCATCAGGATGGCGTTTTTCTTCACCACGCCGATCAACAGGAACAGGCCCAGCAACGAAATCAGGCTGAACTCACCGCCCAGCGCGTAGATGGACAGCAGTGCGCCCACCCCGGCCGACGGCAAGGTCGACAGAATGGTCAGCGGATGGATGTAGCTTTCATACAGCACCCCCAGCACCAGGTACACCGCCACCAGCGCACCGAGAATCATCCACGGCTGGCTCTTCTGGGTGGCGGCGAACGCATCGGCGGTGCCGGACATCTTCGCGATCACGCCTTCGGGCAAACCAACCTTGGCAATCGCCCGCTCGATGGCGGCCGTGCCCTGCTCCACCGTCACGCCTTCGGCCATGTCGAAGGAAATGCTCTCGGAGGCGAACTGGCCTTCGTGGCTGACCCGATCGTCTTCCAGGCTGTTCTCATAATGGGCGATGGTCGACAACGGAATCCGCGCACCGTCGGCGGTGATTACCTGGACTTGCTTGAGGGTGATCGGATCCTGGGCGTATTTCGGGTTGACCTCCATCACCACTTGATACTGGTTGAGGCTGTCGTAAATCGTCGAAATCTGCCGCTGGCTGTAGGCGTTGTTGAGCACCGAGGTGACCATGTTCATGTCCACGCCCAGGCGTTTGGCCTGATCGCGATCGACAATCAGCGTGACTTGCTGGGCGCCACGGCCTTCACGGGCGTCAATGGCCGTCAGCTCCGGCAACGCCTTGAGCGCTGTCACCACTTTCGGGTACCACTCGCGCAGCGCACCCAGATCGCCGCTTTGCAGGATGTAGGAATACTGCGAGGTGGTCTGTTCACGACCGCCACCGAATTGCAGGTCCTGGTCGGCCATCAGCATCAGTTGCGCGCCGGCGACCTTGGGCATTTCCTTGCGCAAACGTTCAATGACTTTCTGCGCCGACAGGTTACGTTCCTTGATCGGTTTCAGGCGCACCAGCATGAAGGCGTTGTTGGTGCCGTTGGTGCCGCCGATGAAGCCGGCAACGCTTTCCACCGCCGGATCCTTGAGCACTTCACGCCGGAAAATTTCCATTTTCGGCTGCATCACGCTGAACGACAGCCCATCGTCGCCGCGCACGAAACCGATCAGCTGGCCGGTATCTTGCTGAGGCATAAATGTTTTTGGAACAACGACATACAGCGCAATGTTAACGCCAACTGTAACGAATAGACTGAGCAAGGTAAGAAAACGGTGGCGCAACACCCAATCGAGGCTGGTGGCATATTTGCCGACCATCCATGCATTGGCCCGCTGACTCCAGCGCTGCAGACGGTTCTCCTGACCCGGTGTGTGCGGCTTGAGCCATCGGGCGCAAAGCATTGGCGTCAGCGTCAGCGAGACCACCAGCGACACCACGATGGACGCCGCCAGGGTGATGGAAAACTCGCGGAACAGGCTTTCGACTATCCCGCCCATGAACAGGATCGACAGGAACACCGCCACCAGCGAGACGTTCATCGACAGCAGGGTGAAACCGACTTCCTGGGCCCCAAGGTACGCCGCCTTCATTGGCGGCACGCCTTTGTCGATGTGCCGGGAGATGTTTTCCAGCACCACGATGGCATCGTCCACCACCAACCCGGTGGCCAGGATCAGCGCCATCAGCGACAGGTTGTTCAGCGAGAATCCGTAGAGGTACATCACCGCGAACGTACCGACCAGCGACACCGGCACCGCCAGGGTCGGGATCAACGAAGCGCGGAAGTTACCGAGAAACAGGAACACCACCAGGATCACCAGCGCCACGGCGATCAGCAGGGTCATTTCCGCTTCGTGCAGTGTTGCCTTGATCACCGGCGAGCGGTCCATGGCCAGGTTCAACTTGACGCTTGCCGGCAACACGGCTTGCAAGGCCGGGAGCTGGGCCTTGATCTCGTTGACCGTCTCGATGATGTTGGCCCCGGCCTGGCGGTTGATCACCAGCAATACCGCCGCGTCGTCGTTGAAGAAACCACTGTTGTAGCGGTCCTCGACGCCGTCGCTGACCTTGGCCACATCCTTCAGGCGCAGGGCCGCGCCATCCGCGTAATGGATGATCAGCGACTCGTAATCCTTGGCTTTTTCAAGTTGATCGTTGGCCTGCACCTGCCACAACCGCTGGCCGTCTTCGACCGAACCCTTGGGGCGGCGCACGTTGGCATTGGCGATGGTGTTGCGCACGTCGTCCAGGGCCACGCCGTACTGGTTGAGCGCCTGGGGTTCGAGTTCGATGCGCACCGCAGGCAAGGAGCTGCCGCCGATCTGTACTTCGCCGACACCCTGCACCTGGGACAGGCTCTGGGACAGGATCGTCGAGGCCAGGTCGTAGAGCTGGCCTTTTTCCAGCACGTCAGAGGTCAATGACAGCACCATGATCGGTGCCTGGGACGGATTGACCTTCTTGTAGGTCGGCATACTGCGCATCCCGCTGGGCAGCAGGTTGCGCGAGGCGTTGATCGCCGCCTGCACTTCCCGCGCCGCGCCGTTGATGTCGCGGTCCAGGTCGAATTGCAGGATCACCCGGGTCGAGCCCTGGCTGGAACGGCTGCTCATGGTGTTCACACCGGCAATCGCACCAAAGGAGCGCTCCAGCGGCGTGGCCACGGTCGACGCCATCACCTCCGGGCTCGCGCCCGGCAGGCTGGCCTGGACCACGATCACCGGGAAGTCCATTTGCGGCAGCGGTGACACGGGCAACAGGCCGAAGCTCACGCCGCCCAGCAGCATGATCGCCAGGCTCAGCAGCATGGTGGCCACCGGGCGCTTGATGAAAGGTCCGGAGAGATTCATGGCTGCTCGACCACTTCCACGGACTCTGCTTTGCGGCCCCAGCGACGACCGAGACGGTCGAAGTACAGGTAAATCACCGGGGTGGTGAAGAGCGTCAATACCTGACTCACCAGCAAACCGCCGACCATCACCAGCCCCAGGGGCTGGCGCAACTCGGCGCCGGAACCAGTGGCCAGCATCAACGGCACCGCGCCGAACAAGGCGGCCAGGGTGGTCATCAGGATCGGCCGGAAGCGCAACAGCGCCGCCTGATAGATTGCCGTCTCCGGGTCCAGGCCCTGATTGCGTTCAGCGTCGAGGGCGAAGTCGATCATCATGATCGCGTTCTTTTTCACGATACCGATCAGCAGGATGATGCCGATGATCGCGATCATCCCCAGGTCGTTGCCGCTCAACAACAACGCCAGCAAGGCGCCAACCGCCGCCGAGGGCAAGGTCGAGAGGATGGTGATCGGGTGGATGTAGCTCTCGTACAGCACGCCCAGCACGATGTACATGGTCACCACCGCCGCCAGGATCAGCAGCAAGGTGCTCGACAACGAGGCCTGGAAGGCTTCGGCCGCGCCCTGGAACTGGGTCTGCACGCCGATCGGCATGCCGATGTCCTGCTGCACCTGCTCGATGATCTCCACTGCATGCCCCAGAGCCACGCCGGGGGCCAGGTTGAACGACATCATCACCGCCGGGAACTGGCCGATGTGGGTGATCGCCAACTGCGCCTGACGCTCTTCCATGCGCGCCAGGCTGGACAGGCGCACTTGACCGCCATCGGTGGTCTTGACGTGAATCTGATTCAGCGCGTCCGGGCCGATTTTCTCGCCGGACTGTGATTGCAGGACCACGCGGTACTGGCTGGCCTGGGTGTAAATGGTAGAAATCTGTCGCTGGCCAAAGGCGTCGTACAGCGCGTCGGTGATGTTCGACACGGAAACGCCGACCCGCGATGCCGCATCACGATCGATCACCAGATAGACCTGCAAGCCCTTGTCCTGCAAGTCGCTGGCGACGTCGGTCAACTCCGGCCGTTGGCCCAGCGCTTCCACCAGGCGGCCACTCCACAGGCTCAACAACTCCGAATCCGGTGAAGACATGCTGAATTGGTACTGGGTGCGACTGACCCGGTCTTCAATGGTCAGGTCCTGCACCGGCTGCATGAACAGGCGGATGCCGATCAGTTTGTCCAGTTCGGGTTGCAACCGGGCAATCACTTCGGTCGCGCTCAGGTCACGGTTGCCGTGGGACTTGAGGTTGATCAGCAGTCGGCCGCTATTGAGCGTCGAGTTGTCACCGTCCACGCCGATGTAGGACGACAGGCTCTCGACCGCCGGATCGGCAAGGATCACCTTGGCCAGTTCCTGCTGGCGCTCGCTCATTGCCGCAAAGGAGATCGACTGCGGCGCTTCGGAGATACCCTGGATAACCCCGGTGTCCTGCACCGGGAAGAAGCCCTTGGGCACCACCATGTACAGGAATACGGTCAGTGCCAGGGTGCCGATGGCCACCAGCAGCGTCAGCGGTTGATGCTTGAGAACCCACTTTAACTTGCGCCCGTAAGCCGCGATCATCCAATCAATTGTTGCGCCGCTGGCCCTGTAGAATCGGCCTTGTTCTTCCTCCTTGGGTTCACGCTTGAGCAGCCGCGCGCACATCATCGGCGTCAGGGTCAGGGACACCACCAGGGAAATCAGGATGGCCACCGCCAGGGTGATCGCAAACTCGCGGAACAGGCGCCCCACCACGTCTGCCATGAACAGCAGCGGAATCAGCACCGCGATCAGCGACAGGGTCAGGGAAATCAGGGTGAAACCAATCTGTTTGGCGCCCTTGAGCGCCGCATTCATCGGGCTGTCGCCCTCCTCGATGTAGCGGGAAATGTTCTCCAGCATCACGATCGCATCGTCCACCACGAAACCGGTGGCGATGGTCAGGGCCATCAGGGTCAGGTTATTGACCGAGAAGCCGGCCAGGTACATCACGCCGAAGGTACCGATCAGCGACAGCGGCACGGCCACCGACGGAATGATTGTGGCGCTGGCGCGGCGCAGGAACAGGAAGGTCACCATCACCACCAGGGCGATGGCGATCAGCAATTCGTGCTGCACGTCGGTGACGGAAGCGCGGATGGTCTGGGTGCGGTCGGTGAGCACCACCACATCGAGACCGGCCGGCAGGTTGTCGGTGATGCTTGGCAGCAAGGCCTTGATCCGGTCGACCACTTCGATCACGTTGGCGCCAGGCTGACGCTGGATGTTCAGCAACACCGCCTGGTTTTCATTGGCCCATGCCGCCAGCCGTTCATTCTCGGCGCCATCGACGATCTCTGCCACGTCCTTGAGCCGCAACGGCGCGCCGTTGGCGTAGGCCAGGATCAGGTTGGCGTAATCCTTGGGCGAGGTCAGTTGATCGTTGGCATCGAGCATCGAGACCCGGGTCGGGCCGTCGAAGTTGCCCTTGGGCTGGTTGACGTTGGAGGCACCGATCAACGTGCGCACGTCAGACAGGTTCAGGCCGTTGGCCGCCAGGGCCTCGGGGTTGACCTTGATCCGCACGGCCTGGCGCTGGCCGCCAGCGATGCTGACCATGCCGACCCCGCTGATCTGGGCGATTTTCTGCGCCATGCGGGTGTCGACCAGATCATTGAGCTTGGGCAACAACATGGTCTTGGAGGTGATGGCCAGGGTCAGCACCGGGGTGTCCGCCGGGTTGACCTTGTTGTACACCGGCGGCGCGGGCAGGTCCGTGGGCAGCAGATTGGTCGCGGCGTTGATCGCCGCCTGCACCTGTTGCTCGGCCACGTCCATGTTGATGTCGAGGCTGAAACGCAGGGTCAGCACCGAAGCGCCGCCGGAACTGGTCGAGGCCATCTGGGTCAGGCCCGGCATTTGCCCGAACTGACGCTCCAGGGGCGCGGTCACGGCGCTGGTCATCACGTCCGGGCTGGCGCCGGGGTACAGCGTCATGACGCGGATGGTCGGGTAATCGACCTGGGGCAAGGCCGACACCGGCAGCAGCCGATAAGCGATCACGCCGGCCAGGATAATCGCCAGCATGCTCAGGGTCGTGGCGACCGGGCGAAGGATGAACAGCCGCGAGATGTTCATGCGCCGCCCTTTTTCGCCTTGTCGCTGACGGTCGCGTCAGGCGCGGTGGCGGCGGACTTGCCTTGCAGATGTTCGGTCGGGGTGGTCGGTACATCCTTGCTGTCGTTGACCACTTCCACTTCGCTGCCTTCTTTGAGGCGGTCGGTGCCTTCCAGGACCACCCGGTCTCCGGCAGCCAGGCCCTCGGTGATCACGGTGTTGTCGCCGTCACTGGCGCCGACTTTCAACTGGCGGATCGTGACCTTCTTGTCGCCGTCCATCGCGTAAACAAAGGTGCCGTTGGTGCCGAACTGAATCGCCGCCGAGGGTGCGAGCACGACGTCCTTGAGCGTGTCGGCCAACAGGTGGACGTTGACGAACTGGTTGGGGAACAACGCCTGATCACGGTTCTCGTAGCGCGCCTTGAATTTCAGGGTGCCGGTGGTGACGTCGATCTGGTTGTCCAGGCTCTGCAACACGCCAGTGGCCTGCAGCTTGGTGTCGCCGCGGTCCCAGGCTTCGGCGGGCAGCTTGGCGCCGGTGCGATAGCGGGCCAGCACGATGTCCAGGTTGTTTTCCGGCAAGGTGAAGGCCACGCTGATCGGTTGGGTCTGGGTGATGATCGCCAGCGCCGTGGTGTCGTTGGCGGCAACCAGGTTGCCGACGTCCAGCTGGCGCAGGCCCACGCGACCGGTAATCGGCGCGCGAATCCGGGTGAATTCCAGATTGAGCCTGGCGTCGTTGACGGCGGCCTGGTTGGTCTTGACCGTGCCCTGATACTGCCCCACCAACGCTTCGGCGGTGTCCAGGGTCTGCTTGGCGATACTGTCTTCGCGATACAGGCCGCGGTAGCGTTCGACATCGACCTGGGCGTTCTTCAGCTGCGCCTGATTCTGCAGCAGGGTGCCTTCGGCCTGCAGCAAGGCGTTCTGGTAAGGGCGCGGATCGATCTCGGCCAGTAAATCGCCCGCCTTGACCATCTGCCCTTCCTCGAAGGCAATCTTGATCAGTTCGCCACCCACGCGGCTGCGAACATTAATGGTGTTCAGCGCCGTCACGGTACCGAGGGCCTTGTAATACAGCGGGAAGTCGCCCTTCACCGCCGACGCCACCCGCACCGGTACCGGCCCGGCCGCCCCGCCAAAGCCCGGACGCATTCCCCCGGACCGACCGGTGTGCCCGGCCACGGCTTTTTGCCCCGCGCCTTCTTTTGGCGCAGCCCCGCCGGGCCAGAATTTCCAGCACAGGACGGCGATGACCAACAGCACAAGCAGGCCGAACAGCCAGCGACGGGAACTACGGGAAGCGGAGGATTGCATTGAATGATCAACCATTGGGCGCGTGGGCTTCTTCTACGGGAGGCTGAACGATAAGCACTGGAGGGGTTTTAGCAAAGCGCCTTTACCGGCAATTTACCTTTGGCTTACGTAACAGGAGGTTTGTCTAAGACACTGAAGCACAAATGAAAACGGCCTGGACAGGGCCAGGCCGTTAACAATTGTAAACGTTTGCTTATTTCAGAACGGCAAGTGCCGCATCGTAGTTAGGTTCCTGAGCGATTTCCTTGACCAGTTCGCTGTGCAGGACGTTGTCGTTTTCGTCCAGCACCACGACGGCACGGGCAGCCAGGCCTTTGAGCGGGCCATCGGCAATCGCCACGCCGTAGTTCTCGATGAACTCGGCACCGCGCAGGGTCGACAGGTTCTGCACGTTGTCCAGGCCTTCGGCACCACAGAAACGGGCCTGGGCGAACGGCAGGTCAGCCGAGATGCACAGCACCACGGTGTTGGCGAGGTCGCTGGCCTGGGCGTTGAACTTGCGAACCGAGGTAGCGCAGGTCGGGGTGTCGACGCTTGGGAAGATGTTCAGCACTTTGCGCTTGCCGGCGAAGTTCGCCAGGGTCACGTCAGACAGATTACCGGCCACCAGGGAAAAGGCTGGTGCCTTGGAACCGGCTTGTGGCAGTTGACCGTTGACTTGCACCGGGTTGCCTTTAAGAGTGACTTGAGCCATGAACGGAGTCCTTCTGATCGTTGATGTGGAGATTTTTGACGAGGCCGAAGTTAACCACGAAACGGGCTGACGACCTATGGTCAGATACAAATCGTGATATGTCGCGCAAAAGCCGATAAAAAACCCCGCGTTTCATCTGCTCCCACCATCCCCGGGGTATCAGAAATTTTCAGCGATGTTTCGTCAGCAGCGTTGTCGATTCAGGTAAGGGTCATTCGACTAGAGGTGAATCACCCAACCCAGCGGAGACAAAACCATGCGATTCATGATTTTTGTGAAAGCCAGCCCGGATTCCGAAGCCGGCATTCTGCCCAGCGAAGAACTGATGACCGCGATGGGCAACTTCAACGAGGAACTGGTCAAGGCCGGCATCCTTGTCGATTGCGACGGCCTGCAACCCAGCAGCAAGGGCGCCCGAGTGCGTTTCTCGGGGGACCAGCGCACGGTGATCGACGGTCCGTTCGCGGAAACCAGGGAGTTGGTCGCCGGCTACTGGCTATGGGAGGTGGAGACGAAAGAGGAAGCGATCGAGTGGGTCAAGCGCTGCCCCAACCCGATGCCGGGCACCGACGCCGAGATCGAGATTCGCCCGGTGTACGAGGTGCAGGATCTGGGTGCCGAGTTCACACCGCAACTGCGCGAGCAGGAAGATCGACTGCGTGAGCAGATGAAGAAGCGTTAAGTATCGCAGGACTGCCCGGTATGCAGCCGATGCTCATGCCGGGTGAACTGGGTACTGGAAAATTTCTACTCCCCGAACCCTAGCCCCCCTTTCACTGGCGAACCCGCAACCAGCTGCTAAGTTCAACAGACGCGTCTACAGGCCTGACAGGAAAGAGATTTCGCAGTAACGGCCGTCAAATTTTAACTCGTCCGCTGAGCCACCAGGGAATCGGGGGAATCATGTCGAAACATCCAGGCGCGAGCGCCCTGCTGTTGGCGGCTTCACTGGCGTCAGCCTTTTGTGCACACGCCGACAACGCCGACACCGCCAATAAAAGCAACAACCCGCTGAACCTCGCGCAGGGTATGAACCTGCAGGACTATTACACCCCGAGATACTACGACTCCAATATCCATACCCACGACCTGCAGGTGCGCGGCACGCTGCCGATTGTGCCCAACGATTTCATAGGGGTCCCGCAACTGCTGCGCGCCAGTGCGCCGATCAGCACTCGGCCCGATCCCAATGGCGGCTACAGCACGGGTGAAGGTGATCTGAACCTGATCGATATTTTCCTGCTCAAGACCGATGGTGTGCAGCTGGGCATCGGCCCGCAGATCACCGCCCCCATCGCCGACCAGGACGAACTCGGTACCGGTAAATGGCAGGCCGGCCTGGCCGCCATCGCGATCGATTCGTCGCCCCGGGGTTTGCTCGGTGCAATGGTGCAATACCAGAATTCGTTTGCCGGCGACGGCGATCGCGAGCATGTTGAATCGGCGACCCTGCAACCCTTCTTCATTCACAACCTGGACAGAGGGTGGTACCTGCGCTCCACCGCGACCTGGACGTTCGACCTGAAGCACGACACTTATTACATCCCTGTCGGGTTCGGCGCCGGCAAGGTGTGGAAGTCCGCCAGCAATATTCTTAACGTGTTCGTCGAACCGCAGTGGACCGTGGAGCGCAAGGGCGTTGGCCTGCCGCAATTCACGCTGTTCGCCGGGCTCAATGTCACCTTTGGCCAATGAGGACTTTGATATGAACCATTTAATTCGCGCAGCGGGCTTCAGCCTGATGACCATGTTCGTCAGTTGTGGCGTCGGTGCCCGGGACCTGGATAAACCGATCGGAATAGAGTTTTATCGGGCGAGTCTGCACGCCTGTGACGGTGACCGGGATGCCTGGTCAGGAATATCCGCGAGGTGATGCGCGGGGATGGAGGGAATCCGTATATCCGGTGGTTGTCGGGGAGTGAATATGGCTGCCGGTGGAACCGCATTCGCGAGCAGGCTCGCTCCCACATTTGATCTGCGGTGTACACAGATCCACTGGGGGAGCGAGCCTGCTCGCGAAGAGGCCCTCAGCCCCAGCACATCATTGAAACCTACTTGGACTTGAGCTTCAGATACGACTGATGCAAATCCGAAGCCCAACCATCGACCACCCCTTTCACATCATCGGCCTTCATCACCTGGGACTCGTTTTCCAGCGGTTTGCCGGTGCCTTTGCGCACCACCTGGGCCACAACCTTGTTGTTGCCGCCATCGAGAAACACCGCTTCAGTGGCCAGGTCGGTTTCCTGGTCGCGAATGCCGCTGGCCGTGCTTACCGCCGCCGCCACCAGAACAATCGGAAGCACTTCATAAGGCTGCAGACCTTTGGTCTTGCTGCTCACGGCAGTGATCGCCGCTCGTAACACAAGCACACCGGGGCCCGGACCTGCCGCCAGAGGCAAGGATCTGCCAACTTCACGCTTGAGCGCCTGATCGTAGTAACTGGTGATGCCGTTGAGGGTGGACTGCGGAATCTTCGCGGTCGGTTGAGGTTTGGGATAGAGCTGGGTCGGTTCGATGTAAATGCTGGAATATTTGTTGATATCGAGGTTGGGATCCACCCAGCGCATCACCGTGGCACCCGAGGGCGACTTGGCTTCCTTGAGCTGGCTGTAGTCCTTGAGAAACCCCGAATATTGGTCCGGGTCAACTACTTTACTGGAGCAGCCCACTACTCCGATCGAGGCAATGCACAGAGTGCTCATCATTAACGCAAGCTTCATGCTGTAACTCCTGTAAGCAGGTCGACAACGGGACGAACAAAGGTGTTACAGGTATAGCTAATACAATGCATTTTGCTTTGAAAATCGCAATATTCATCTATCCCGCGCGTCCAGATCACAGCCGAATTCATGCCGGATCACTGCACCTGGTGCAGGATCGCAGCATTCCTCGCAGCGAATGAACACATTCATTCGAATTCCAATGATATCGCTAGGCTATCGCCGTCCTTCCCCAGAATGCACCGTCGTCGTCGACAATCGACTACCGCCGCCTGAACAACGGCCGCGGTTCAATCACCGAGCGACCATACAACACACTCATCCCCGCCAATCCCTTGAGCGCATCTTCAGCGGACTTGTCTTCACGCACCGCAAAACTGTCAAACCCGCATTGCCGCATATGGCTGAGCTGATCGCGCAATACATCGCCAATTGCGCGTAACTCCCCCGTCCAGCCCAATCGCGTGCGCAGCAGGTACGCCTGGCTGTAGCCACGACCGTCACGGAAACTCGGAAAGTCCAGGGCAATCAACGGCAGTTGTGCCAACCACGGCTTGAGGCTTTCCACTTCATCGTCCGGCCCCAGCCACACGCCGTGGTGTTGTGGATCAGCTAGCCAACAGGCCAGCGGCACAATCAACGGACCCGCGGGCCAGCCAGCCTCGAGATCGCTGACCAGGGCCCACGGATCGTCGCCATCGATCCGCGCCACGCCCTCCTTCAGTCTTAGCAGATTGTTCATGCCGACATCTCCAGCAGCTTGGGATAAACCGCTTCCTTGTAGGGCTCCAGGCCGATGCGCTGCAAGGTGTCGACGAACAGTTCTTCGCTCTCGCGGTAACGCACGAAGGTGGCGACGATCCGCTCGATCACGTCCGGCACTTGGGCGACGCTGAAGGACGGGCCGATGACTTTACCCAACGCGCTGTGCTTGCCCTGTGCGCCACCGAGGGTGATCTGGTACCACTCGTTGCCGTTCTTATCGACCCCGAGAATGCCGATATTGCCGATGTGGTGGTGGCCGCAGGCGTTCATGCAGCCGGAGATGTTGAGGCTGATGTCACCCATGTCGTGCAGATAGTCGAGGTCTTCGAAACGGCCCTGGATCGCCTGGGCGATGGGGATGGACTTGGCGTTGGCCAGCGCGCAGAAATCACCGCCGGGGCAGGCGATGATGTCGGTCAGCAGACCGATATTGGCGCTGCCCAGCCCCTGCTCGCAGGCCAGTTGCCAGAGCGCGAACAGCTTCGACTTCGGGACATCCGGCAGGACGATGTTCTGTTCATGGGCAATGCGGATTTCACCAAAACCGAATTGCTCGGACCAGGCGGCGACCGCGTCCATCTGTTCACCGGTGACGTCACCCGGCGGCGAAGCGCTGCCCGGTTTGGTCGACAGCACCACGCTGGCGTAGCCCGGCACCTTGTGCGGCTGGACGTTGCGCGCCACCCAACGGGCGAAGAGCGGGTTCTCGGCCAGGCGGGTGCCGAAGTCGAGATCAGTATCGGACAGTGAACGGTAATCGGGTGCCACAAAGGCACTGGCGACGCGCTCGTATTCGACCTCGGTCAATTGCGCCGGACCGTCCTTGAGGTACTGCCACTCCTCCTCCACTTCCCTGGCAAAGGCTTCGATGCCCAGTGCCTTGACCAGAATCTTGATCCGCGCCTTGTACTTGTTGTCGCGCCGTCCGTGGCGGTTGTAGACCCGCAACACCGCTTCGACATACGACAGCAAATGCTGCCACGGCAAGCCTTCGCGAATCTGCAGGCCGAGGATCGGCGTACGTCCCAAACCACCGCCGACGATCACCCGCAGCAGCATTTGCCCGTCAGCACCGGGATAAAGGTAGAGGCCGATGTCATGCATCATGATCGCCGCGCGGTCCTGCTCCGCCGAGCAGATGGCGATCTTGAACTTGCGTGGCAGGAACAGGAATTCCGGATTGATGGTCGACCATTGCCGCAGGATTTCCGCCAGCGGCCGCGGGTCGATCAACTCGTCGGCAGCGACCCCGGCGAAGGCTTCGGTGGTGATGTTGCGCACACAGTTGCCCGAAGTCTGGATCGCGTGCATCTGCACCTGTGCCAGGCGTTCCAGGATGTCCGGGACCTGGGCCAGTTCGATCCAGTTGAATTGCATGTTCTGCCGGGTGGTGAAATGGCCATAACCGCGATCGTAGTCCCGGGCAATGCTGGCCAGCGTGCGCATCTGTTGCGCGCTCAAGGTGCCATAGGGAATCGCCACGCGCAGCATATAGGCGTGCTTTTGCATATAAAGGCCGTTCTGCAGGCGCAACGGCAGAAATTCCTCTTCGCTCAACTCGCCGGCCATGAAGCGTTCGACCTGATCGCGAAACTGCGCGACCCGCTCGAAGACCAGCGCCCGGTCATAGTCGTCGTACTGATACATGTGGCTACCTCATCAGGATTGATCGGGCTCTGCGGCTCGTTTTCGAGGTAGTGACTATGGACCTGCGGCGCAGCGCGTTACAGACTCACCTGAATGCTAAAAAACCGTATCAGCACGCGGCAGATAGCAGCGGACTGGCCCCCGTATCTGATCCGTATAAATGATTTTTTCCTGAGCCTGTTTTGTTTCCTCCACGGTTTCTACAGTGCATGACCTGCCAGACCGGGTGGCCTGGCACTACTTTGCAACCGTGGAAGCATTGACCATGAGTACAGCAACAATCAGACAGGCCTATAACTACAAGGTCGTGCGCCAATTCGTCGTGGCGACCATTGTCTGGGGCGTCGTGGGGATGGCGATGGGCGTGTGGATCGCCTCGCAGCTGGTGTGGCCCGAGATGAATCTCGACCTGCCATGGACCACCTTCGGCCGCTTGCGCCCGCTGCACACCAGTCTGGTGATTTTCGGCTTCGCCGGCAGCGCGCAATTTGCCGCCAGTTACTACGCGGTGCAACGCACCTGCCAGGTACGACTCTATTCGGACAGGCTCGCCGCCTTCACCTTTTGGGGCTGGCAGTCGGTGATCGTGGTGATGTTGGTCACGTTACCGCTGGGCTACACGACCACCAAGGAATACGCCGAGATCGAGTTCTCCGGCGCGGTGTGGATGACCGTTGTGTGGGTCGCTTACGCGATCGTGTTCTTCACCACTGTGGTACAGCGCAAGACCAGACATATCTATGTCGGCAACTGGTTCTTCGGTGCGTTCATCGTGGTGATCGCGATGCTGCACGTGGTCAATCACCTGGCGATTCCGGTGGACTGGTTCAAGTCCTACCCGGTGTACTCCGGGGCCACCGACGCCATGGTCCAGTGGTGGTACGGCCACAACGCCGTGGGTTTCTTTTTGACCACGGGCTTTCTCGGGATGATGTATTACTTCGTGCCGAAACAGGTCGGGCGGCCGGTGTATTCCTATCGGTTGTCGATCGTGCATTTCTGGGCGCTGATCACCCTGTACATCTGGGCCGGCCCGCACCATTTGCACTACACCGCATTGCCGGACTGGGCGCAGTCGCTGGGCATGGCAATGTCGCTGATCCTGCTGGCACCGAGTTGGGGCGGGATGATCAACGGCATGATGACGTTGTCCGGGGCCTGGCATAAGTTGCGCACCGATCCGATTTTGCGCTTCCTGGTGCTGTCCCTGGCGTTCTATGGCATGTCGACCTTCGAAGGGCCGATGATGGCGATTAAGACCGTCAACGCCCTCTCGCACTACACCGACTGGACCATCGGCCACGTCCACGCCGGCGCCCTCGGCTGGGTGGCGATGATCACCTTCGGCTCGCTGTACCACATGATCCCGAAAGTCTTCGGCCGCGAGCAGATGTTCAGCACCCCATTGATCAACCTGCACTTCTGGCTGGCGACCATCGGCACCGTGCTCTACATCGCCTCGATGTGGGTCAACGGCATCACCCAGGGCCTGATGTGGCGCGCGATCAACGACGACGGCACGCTGACCTACTCCTTCGTCGAAGCCCTGCAGGCCAGCCATCCGGGGTTTGTCGTGCGCTTTGCCGGCGGCGTTTTCTTTCTCAGCGGGATGTTGCTGATGGCCTACAACACCTGGCGCACGGTGCGGGTGGCGGATGTGGCGATGGCCGAGCGTGAAGCGCAAATTGCCTGAGGTTTGAGATGATCGAGGTTTTGCTGAATACAGTGGGTGTGGTGGCGCTTTGGCTGGCGGTTGAATACTGCCTGAAGCACCAGACGGCGCAGAGCCTGGAGGATGCGAGCCTGATTCCGTTTGCCGATGACCCGGAGGTGGCGCGGCGGGTGGAGTTGGCGACCGGGAAGAGGGTGAAGGCCGTGGCGCCGCATGAGATAAAACCGGGCTGGGGCAACCTCGACCTCTGATGCGCCACCCATCCAACCTGTAGGAGCGAAGCTTGCTCGCGAAAGCGGTGGGTCAGGCAACATCAATATTGAATGTGCCACCGCCTTCGCGAGCAGGCTCGCTCCCACAGGGATAGGGTGTCAGGCCAGAGGTTCAGCCGCGTTCGCGGGGAATCAGGCTCTGCAGCTGCTGCGCCAGAAAGTTCGCATCGAAGGCAAAGGTGTCCGGATCTTTCAGGCCATTGGTCTTGCGCCACTGCCAGCTGTTCGAGGGCGGCAGGCACACCAGGGAAATGCTGCCATACCGCGCGGCGGTCAAGCCCATCACTGCCAACGAAATCTGTCCGCCGGTGCCCATCACATCCGGCACGAACTCCACCGGTTTGCCGGCAATCACGATGCTCAGCTTTTCCGTCTTGAAGGTCGAGGTCTCGAGCGGAACGCTCGGGCCCGAGGCAACATAGGCCTCACGGCCCACTTCCAGCAGGTTCGGCGCCTTGACCGGTTCCAGCCACTGCTGAATCTGATCGAACAGCTCCCCAATGCGCGTCGCCCACACGGTCGATTGCGACTCAAACAGTTGTTTCTTGTGCGCTTCGCTTTCTGCGTAGTGGCGAAGCATCTCACCCAGTTGCTGTACGTCGTCCATCGCGGTGTTCCTTTGGTTGAAGCAGTACTGCGGACATTGAGCATGGCAGATGCGCGCCGGCGACGTACGAATAAAAGCGTGAGCGGTAGTGGCGGCGGCGTGGCGTGCTCGACACCACCGAGCTGCATGCGCAGGCGGCGGTGGCGTTTGCTTTAGGGGAGTGATTCAGCTGGCCTTGGGCGGGCAACGCAGGCGCGCCATGCTCAAGGTATCGACCCAGACGCCGTCACGCACGGCGTAGTCGCGAAACAGACCTTCGGTTTCGAAGCCGAATTTGCTATACAGCCCGATGGCGGCTTCGTTGTCGGCGTACACCGAAAGCTCGAGCCTGTGCAGGTTCATCCAGTTGTCGGCGGTATCCAGCGCCGCCGCCAGCAACGTCGAGCCGACGCCTTTGCCTTGCCATGCCACCGCAACACACATGCTAAGGTTGTCGGCATGGCTGCGCCGGATCCGCGAATACTGCTCCAGACCGATGTTGCCGATGACCATTCCCTGATGCAGCGCCACCAGCTGCAAATGTCGTTCGTTGCCCGGATCCAGGCTTTTGCGCCAGACTTCGGTGGACTGAAACGGCATTTGCAGCACCTGCCGGGTAATGGCCGGGTCGTTGTAGAGCGCGGTGATGCCGTCGATGTGGGATTCGTTGAAGCGTTCGAGGGTGATGACAGCGTCATTGGCGCTCATGGGTGATTCATCCTTGATACAGACATGGCCGTCTACTCTATAACGCATTCTTGCGGTATGGCGAGACCCATGCAGGAGCAAGCTTGCTCCGGGCGGCGTTCCGAAGATGGACGTCAACGATAACGCACGGCATCTGACAGCACGCGCCGCCCCTGCGTTTTTCGCGAGCAAGCTCGCTCCTACAGCTTCAAGCGCGTTCAGCCTTCGAACCACTCCCGCCGCTCTTCGAAGGTGTTGTGAATTAACTCGACGATCATCCGCACGCCCGCCTCGTCCCGGGAATCGGCGTTGACCGCCATCCACACCTGGCGCTGCATCGGCTGGCTGAACACCCCCGGCAACGCCACCAACCCGCGGTCGAACCGGCTCATATAGTGCGGCAGCAGGCCAATGCACGCGCTGCAACGGATCATCTCCAGCATCAGTTCATGGGAATGCAACTGCACCACCCCCGCCAGACGCTGATCGACCACGTCGTTCCATGGCCGGAAACTCTCGACCTGACGATCGTGCTGCCATTGCACCAGCATGAAATCGGCCAGATCATCGAGGCTTTCCGGGCGAGCCGCAACCCGCGAATAGCGTTTGGCAATGTGCGGCAGGTAGTCCAGGCGTGCCAGCCTGCGGGGTTCGCTGGTGGCAAAACTCGGGCCAGGCAGCGGCGACTCGGTGCCGGCCAGCCACACCACCACATCGGCGCTGATGGCTTGCAGGGACAGTTCGCTGTCCAGGGAGATGATATCCAGGCGCACACTGGCGTTGCGTCGCAACAGCGAGACCAGGTCGCGACCGAGTATGTCGTGCAGGATGGTTTCGCTGACAGCCAGGCGTATCAACGGCTGCTCAATCACTGGCAACTCGCGTTCATGGGCCAGTGCGATCAACTGCGCCTGCAGCTGCAACCCGTCACGGCTGAGGGTAAAACCATTGTCGCCGGGGGTGAACAGCGAACACTGCAGTTGCGTTTCAAGCTGCGCCAATTGCTTGCGCAGCCGGGTCGCCTTGATGTTGAGGCTGCGGGCCGCCTGCATGAAACAGCCGCACCGCGCACTGACCCGGAACGACTGCGCCAGCTCCGGATCGATTGCCGCCGCCAGGGTGCGCCAGGACGCGGATTTTTCTACCGGCGCGCGATACCCGGCACTACTTTGACGGCCAGAAGTTTCCATAAATGCCATCAATGACTCCTTGTCGATCCGTTTCTCATGCCTCTCATCCTGAGCACCCTTCATGAATCTGGTGTGACAGTTGGCTCAGTCGCTGGGGGTTTGGCGAAAGCTCACCGCCAGCCGGTTCCAGCTGTTGATGGTGGTTACGGCGATGGTCAAATCAACCATTTCGCTTTCGCTGAACTGCTCCCGGGCCTGGGCGTAGACGTCGTCCGGCACATGGCTTTCGGAGAGCAAGGTCACCGCTTCGGTCCAGGCCAGCGCCGCGCGCTCGCGGGCGTTGAAAAAGCCGCTGTCGCGCCAGACCACGATCGAGTACAGCCGGCGGTCAGTCTCGCCGAGGCGCCGGGCATCCACCGAGTGCATATCGGTACAGAAGGCGCAGCCATTGAGTTGCGAGGCGCGGATCTTGATCAGGTGCAGCAAGGCCGGCTCGATGCTGAGGTTGCTGGTCAAGGCCTCCATGGCAATCATGGCTTTCATCGCCTTGGGTGAGGCGCTGTAGTAATCCAGGCGGGTGTTCATGGCGTGTCTCGTGGATCGATGGATTCACTTCACGTTAGGCGTTGATGCGCAGACGTTACAGAGCCAATTCTACGAAATACCCGTGGACCAGTCGGGCACCAGACCAATCGGAGGTTTTTCGCCTGCGCAACTTCTGCGCAGCCACTCATGCGGGTAATCTGGCGCGACGCACACGCGCCTCAACCGCCCCAGGAGCCTCGCCGGTATGGAACTTCATGTTGTCATCAACGGCCGCAAGGACCTGGCGGGCCAGTTGTACCAGCAACTGCGCAGCGCCATCGAATCCGGCCGCCTGGCAGCCGGGACGCAGCTTCCGCCCAGCCGGTTACTGGCCGAACAGCTGGGCATCTCGCGCAAGACCATTTCCGACACCTATGCCCAGCTGACCTATGAAAACTTCCTGACGGGGGTGATCGGCAAAGGCACCTACGTCAACGCCCGGGCCGCGAAAATCACCCGTAAACAGAGCCATTCAGAGCTAGCCAGTTTTGAGGTCATCGAGACCTGGCGCAACCTGCCAGTATTTTTGCGCCACCCGACCCTGGAAGGTTCGTTACGCTACGACTTCATCGGCGGCGCCACCAGCAAGGGCCAGTTTCCCCAGGATGACTGGCGGCGCTGCACTTCCCACGCCTTGCGCCAGATCGCCGGCTCAAAAGGTCTCTACAGCCTGCCCGAAGGCCTGCCGGCGTTGCGCAATGCGATTGCCCGGCACATCGCGTTTTCCCGCGGGGTCAACTGCCACGATGAGGACGTGGTGGTGTGCAACGGTGCGCAACAGGCGCTGGACCTGATTTCCCGGGTGTTGACCCGCCCGGGCAGCCTGGTGGCCATGGAAGACCCCGGGTACCCACCGGCGCGCTTGTTGTTCGGCACCCACGGTGCCACCGTGGTCGGGGTGCCGGTGGATGGCGAAGGCATACAGGTCGACAAAATCCCCGATGGCACCCGGATGATCTACGTCACCCCGTCCCACCAGTTTCCCCTGGGCATGCCCATGAGCCAGGAGCGTCGGGTGGCGCTACTGGAGCGGGCCTACGCCCTGGGCGCGATCATCATCGAGGACGATTACGACAGCGAATTCCGCTACGAAGGCCGGCCCACCGACTCCTTGCAGAGCATGGATGAGCGCGGGATCGTCGCTTATGTCGGCACCTTCTCCAAAACCCTGCTGCCGGAGTTGCGGCTGGGTTATGCGATCCTGCCGCCGGCCATTCTCGAAGCGGTGATCCGCGCCAAGCAACTCACCGACCTGCACACCTCCACCCTGCCCCAATGGGCGCTGGCCAAATTCATTGCCGAGGGTTGCCTGCTCAAGCACATTCGGCGCTGCCATACGATCTACGCCGGGCGCCGGGAACGGATCCTCGCGCGCGTGGCCGGTGACCTCGCCCCCTGGCTTGAGCCGGTGCCGACCACGGCCGGGTTCCACATGGTGGTTATATGCAAAGTGCCTATGGATATTCCATTGGTGATCGAACTGGCCAAGAAGGTCGAAGTCGGTCTTTACGCCATCGACAGCTTTTTCTACCAGCAGGCGCCACGGGCCGGGTTCTTCCTGGGTTTTGGCGCCATCGAAACCCTGGACATCGACATCGCCCTGGACCGGCTGCGGGACATCTTGCAACAAGTCGCCTGACGCATTGGTCTGGGTTTTTATCCGGTGATTGGCTATTGGTGGTCCGAAGGGCCAGGCCTATCCTGAATGGGCGTTATCTCTCAATGAGCAGGATTCGTCCGGCCTGATTCAGGAGTGTGAGTAATGTCTTACGAAGTGATCAATACCGTAAAGGTACAGGCTGCGGCCGGCCGCTCGGAAGAACTGGGCAGGCAACTGCAGAAAATTGTCGAAACCCTGCGTGAACTGCCGGGCTGCGACACCTATATGGTCGACCGCTGCCCCGAGGACGACACCCGCTGGACGGTCAGCGCCCGCTGGCAATCGGAAGCCGCCATGCAGATGCATTTCACCTGCCCTGAAGTACAAGGCTTTATCGGCCTGATCGACAGCCGCCTGGCCAACGCCGTCGACTTCAACAGTTTCCCTATCGTTTAAAGAGTTAGATCGCAGTCTTCGACCACTCCTACAGGGCAATGGGTACCCCTGCAGGAGCGGCCGGAGGCTGCGGTCTTTGGGTTTTTATTACAGGCTGATTGGTCCCCTCGCCTTCCCGAAAATTGGCTGTTTGATTGCCCCGACCAGCAAATTACTGTGGTCCCTGACGACTAACCACCGCAGGTGATAAACCATGAAAGCTTTGCGTTTCTGTGCAACCTCCCTCGCCGCCCTGGCGCTGACCCTATCAACCTCGGCATTCGCCCATGAATCCACAGACCCGTCGGAAAAAGTGACGGTGCTGCAGGACCAGATGCTGAAAAATGTGCCGGGCAAAAAGGCGATGATGATCGAGGTCGATTACAAGCCCGGTCAATCCTCCATCGCCCACAAACATGAGGGCACGGCCATGGCCTACGTGCTTTCCGGAGCCGTCACTTCCCAGGTAAAGGGTGAAAAGACAATCACCTACAAGACCGGCGAATACTGGTACGAGCCTGCTGGATCGGAACACCTGGTATCGAAAAATGCCAGCGCTACCGAGCCCGCCAAGTTGTTGGTGTTCATGGTGTTGTCGCCGGACGAAAAAGTATTGATCCCATTGAAAAACTGATAGCTGTTACCGCAACTATAAATAAACAGGCGTGAATAGCGATTTCGCGCCTGTTTATTTCCTACAGTAATTAACCACCCACTTTTAAACCAAACTAAACTATTGGCCACCCGACAAGTGCAGTTATTGGCTATTTCATTCAACAAGGACAGGTTTAGTCTGGAATCACCGCCGCCTCGCTCCGGCCAATCACACTTCCAACTTACGTTGTTTCACTGGAGAAACACCATGAAACTTGCGCTTGTCAGTACCTTGACGATCACGGCTGTCCTGACCGGCTGTTCAATACCTACGGCACCCACCGCCGTTTCGTCCCTTGACGGCCTCTTTGCGCAGCCGGTCGGGCGCAGCAGCGCCACCCATGTCGCCAGCGGTAGGGACGTTTCCCTGGGTATCGTCTACAGCCGCAACACCCAGGCCAACCGTGCCTACCTGCAGGACTACCAGGCCAACGCCGGCACCGGTTTTGGCCAGAGCTTGCTGTTGCAATCGATCCATGATGCCTATGTCGCCACCTCAAAACCCGACCTGGCGGTGGACTGGGTCAAGGCCTCCTTGCAACGTCAGTTCGGATCGGTGACGGTGTATCCGGAAATGCACAGCCTCAGGGCGGCGAAACCCGATGTTGTCGCCGTTGTCGATACCCGCAGCCAGTTGATGACGTCGCGCAGTTCCGACATCGAGGCGGATGTCCGTGCGATGTTCTATGACTCGAACTTCAACTACATCGGCACAGCACAAGGGTATGACGCCAAGGCGCTTAGTCCGCTGTGGGCGGACTATAAGCGCAGTGAAGAGATAGTTGCGGACATTAACGAACAACAGAATGTGCAAGTGCGGGCGCTGCAGAAGTTTGACCAGTCGCTCAGTAATTTATTGACTGGGCCGACAGATAAAGTGTCGATGATTGATAATAAAACGGGCGGGAAGTTGTATTGAGGCAAATGGCCCCTTCGCTGGCAAGCCAGCTCCTACAGGGGTTTGCGTCGACCGACATAAACTCCTGTAGGAGCTGGCTTGCCAGCGAAGAGGCCCGCCCAGACACCAAAAACCTCGAACAAAAAAAAGCCCCGCATCTCTCGATGCGGGGCTTTTTCATTCAACGCCTGATTCAGGCAGCCGGTTCCAGCACCTTGCTGACCGGAGCAGCGGCAGGCACTACCGCTTGCCCGCTCAACGCCAGGTCCAGCAGTTCACGGTTGGCGACCGCGTACATGGCGTAGTCCGTGCCGCTGGCGGCACGCAGTTCCACCAGCATGGCGCGCCAGCGCTCGATCATGCCTTCGTGCTGCTCCATCCACAGCTCCAGACGTGTTTCCACGTCCTGGGAGCCGTCGCCCTGCTGCAGGACCGAGATGGTGATCGCACGTTGTTGCCAGTCGACGTCATCACGGAATGCTTCACGGGCCAGGGCCTGCCAGTTGTTTTCAACCGGCAGGGCACTGATCTGTTGCAGGTACCAGGTGATGTCCAGCGCGCTGCCCACGGCAAAGTACGCCTTGGCCACGTCTGCGGCATTCTGCCCGGTCACATCCGATGCTTCGATGATCGGCAGCAAGGTGTACAGGTGAGTGGTGCCTGCAACCATGCGCGCCAGCAACTCAGGGACGCCAGCCGCGACGTAAGCCTGGTAGCGGCTCTGCCAACCTTCGCGGGTCGGACCTTCCAGCAGTTCGTCGAGCTTGAGACCCAGCGCCGCCAGATGTGGACCGAAGTGCGCGACGTCACGGGCAGCGTTCTGCTCGTTGCGACGGCTGCGCAGGAACCAGCGCGTAGCGCGACGGCCCAGGCGCATCAGTTCATCCATCAGCTCCAGTTGCACGTCAGCGGAAACCTGATAGTCCAGGGCTTCGATCTGGCGGAACCAGTGCGGGAGATGGAAGATGTCCCGCACGATCACGTACGCCCCGGCCACATTCGCCGGGCTCATGCCGGTCGACTCTTTGAGTCGTTGCACGAAGGTGATGCCCATGTGGTTCACCAGATCGTTGGCGATCTGGGTGCTGACGATTTCACGCTTCAGACGGTGGCGGCGCATGGCGGCGGAGAACTTGCTCACCAGGCTTGGCGGGAAAGCGGTTTCCATGTCGCGGGTCAGGTAGTCGTCGTCCGGCACCTGGGAGTTGAGCAGCGCTTCCTTGAGGTCGATCTTGCTGTAGGAGATCAGCACCGAGAGCTCGGCGCGGGTCAGGCCGTGGCCATCGGCGATGCGCTCGTTGATCGCCTCTTCGGCCGGCAGGAACTCGATGGCGCGATCCAGCTTGCCACGGCTTTCCAGATCGTTCATCAGGCGCTTGTATTCGGCAATCCGCACGTAGGCACGCCGGGCCGCCAGGGACAACGCCTGAGTCTGCTTGTAGTTGTTGCCAAGCACCAGGTTACCGACTTCGTCGGTCATGCTGCCCAGCAACTGGTTACGTTGCTTCTCGGTCATGTCGCCGGCATGAACCACTTCGTTCAGCAGGATCTTGATGTTCACTTCGTGGTCGGAGCAGTCCACGCCACCGGCGTTGTCGATGAAGTCGGTGTTGGAACCGCCGCCATTGAGACCGAACTCCACACGACCCAGCTGGGTCATGCCGAGGTTACCGCCCTCGCCCACGACTTTGCAGCGCAGTTCGTTGCCGTTCACGCGCAGTGCATCGTTGGCCTTGTCGCCGACATCGGCGTGGCTTTCGCTGCTGGCCTTGACGTAGGTACCGATGCCGCCGTTCCACAACAGGTCTACCGGTGCCTTGAGCAAGGCATTGAGCAGTTCGGTCGGGGTCAGCTTGTCGGCCTGGATGTCGAAGCGTTCTTTCATCTGCGGGGAAATCGCGATGCTTTTCGCGCTACGGGAGAAGATCCCGCCGCCTTCGGACATGATGCTGGTGTCGTAGTCCGACCAGGCCGAACGCGGCAGGTCGAACAGGCGCTGACGCTCGGCGAAGCTGTTGGCAGGCTCCGGGTTCGGGTCGATGAAGATATGCAGGTGGTTGAATGCGGCGACCAGTTGCAGCTTGTCGGACATCAACAGGCCATTACCGAACACGTCACCGGCCATGTCGCCGACGCCGACCACTGTGATGCTGTCTTCCTGGACATTGATGCCGCGTTCGCGGAAGTGGCGCTGTACGCCGACCCACGCGCCCTTGGCGGTGATGCCCATTTTCTTGTGGTCGTAACCGGCCGAACCACCGGAGGCAAACGCGTCACCCAGCCAGAAGCCGTAGTCGATGGCGATACCGTTGGCGATGTCGGAGAAGGTCGCAGTGCCCTTGTCCGCGGCGACGACCAGGTACGGGTCATCGTCGTCATGGCGCACGACGTTGACCGGCGGCACCAGCGCGCCGTCTTTCAGGTTGTCGGTAATGTCCAGCAAGCCCGAAATGAAGATGCGGTAGCAGGCGATGCCCTCGGCCGCGATCTCGTCACGGCTGCCGCCCAGTGGCAGGCGACGCGGCAGGAAGCCGCCCTTGGCACCCACCGGCACGATGACCGAGTTTTTCACTTGCTGGGCTTTTACCAGGCCCAGGACTTCGGTGCGGTAGTCTTCTTCACGGTCGGACCAGCGCAGGCCGCCACGAGCGACGTTGCCGAAGCGCAGGTGTACGCCTTCGACACGCGGCGAGTAAACGAAGATTTCGAACTTCGGCACCGGCTTGGGCAGTTCCGGAATCTGGTGCGGGTTGAACTTGAAGCTGAAATACGACTTGTTCTGACCACGGGCATCGGTCTGGTAGAAGTTGGTCCGCAGGGTGGCCTTGATCAGGTCCAGGTAGCGCCGCAGGATCCGGTCTTCGTTCAGCACCTGGACGTCGTCCAGAGCGGTCAGGATCGCGTGTTCCAGGCGTTGCTGCTTGTCTTCCAGGTCGTCGCTGGTGAGCTTGCGCGCCAGGTAGAAACGGGTCTTGAACAACCGGGTCAACTCGCGAGCGATGTCGGTGTGGTTGGTCAGGGTGCTGGCGATGTAGCCCAGGTCGAAGCCCAGACGGATCTGCTTCATGTAACGTGCGTAGGCACGCAGCAGCGCAACGTCGCGCCACGGCAGGCCGGCGGTCAGTACCAGGCGGTTGAAGGCATCGTTCTCGGCATCGCCACGCACAATGTGCACGAACGCATCTTGCAGCGTGTCGTTGAGCTGCTGGATATCGAGTTCCAGGCCTTCGGCAGCGGTGAAGGCGAAATCGTGAATCCAGAACTCGCGGCCACTGTTATGACGCAGGCGATACGGAAACTCGCCCAGCACGCGCAGGCCGAGGTTTTCCAGGATCGGCAAGACGTCGGACAACGCCAGCGGCGTATCGGCGTGATACAGCTTGCAGTGCAGCATGCGCTGACCGGACACCTGGGCCAGGGGCTGATAGAAGCTCATCACCAGCGGGTTTTTTTCGCTCAGGCTCAGCAGGTGCTGCATGTCGACCACGGCCGAGTGCGCGGCAAAACGCTCGCGGTAACCGGCCGGGAAGCCTTTCGGGAAGTCGGCCAGCACGTTGGTGCCACTGGCTTCACCGAAGCTTTCAATCGTCAGGCTGGCGTAGTCGTCCTGCCAGCTGCGGCAGGCTTGCACCACTTCTTTTTCCAGCAGGACCGGGTCGATGTCCAGGCGGTTCTTCGGATCGACCCGCAGAATCAGCTGCACACGGGCCAGAACGGACTCGGAGAAGAAGGTCCAGAACTCGCAATCGGAGGCTTTCAGGCGATCCATCAGCACTTGCTGGATCTTCTGCCGCACTTCGGTGGAGTAGATATCACGCGGCACGTAGGCCAGGCAGTAGCAGAAGCGGCCGTACGGGTCTTTACGCAGGAAGACGCGGATCTTGTTGCGTTCCTGGATCTGCACGATCGACATCACGGTGCTGAACAGCTCGTCGACCGGGGTCTGGAACAGGTCGTCGCGGGGCAGCACTTCCACCACCTGCGCCAGTTCCTTGCCCAGGTGAGCCTTGGCCTGGAAGCCGGAACGACGTTCGATTTCCTCGACCTTGCGGCGGATGTACGGGATGACCCGCACGCTCTCGCCATACACCGAGGAGGTGTACAGGCCCATGAAACGGCATTCCTTGATGACCTTGCCGTCGGCATCGATTTCACGGATCGACACATAGTCCGGGTAAGCCGGACGGTGCACACGGCTTGGGTGCGCGGCCTTGGCGAACGACAACAGGGTCGGTTCGCGCAGGTAGTTCACGGCGTAGTCTTCGATGCGCAGGTCATCGTAGGTCAGGCCGGTGCGCAGCAGTTTGGTCAGGCCGAGGAAGGAATTCTGGTCGTAGACGATGTGGCCGCCGTCGGCTTCATCGCGAACCACGAACTCTTCGTAGCCGAGGAAGGTGAAGTGGTTGCCCACCAGCCATTCCAGGAAGCTTTTGATTTCGGCTTTTTCTTCTGGATCAACCTTGAACTGGCTGTTGTCCAGGCCGGTCAGGATTTCCTGGACCTTGGCTTTCATCGGTTCGAAATCGGCGACCGCGACGCGGACTTCACCGAGAACCTGCTCCAGCTCTTTGCTCAGCACATTCAATTCGGCCGAGTTGGCGCAGCGGTCGATTTCCAGGTACATCAGGGATTCTTGCAGGATCCCTTCGCCCTGGGTGCCCTTGGGCAGGACTTCCAGCAACTCGCCCTTGCTGCCGCGACGCACGCTCAGCACAGTGGTTTGCAAGGTGTGGATGCTGTAGCCGCGGCGGTTCAGCTCGGTACGCACCGAGTCGACCAAAAACGGCAGGTCATGGTGCAGCACTTCGACCGCGGTGTGGGTCGACTGCCAGCCGTGGCGTTCGTAATCAGGGTTGTAGACGCGCACTTGCGGCTGCGCGTGATCGAAGCGCTCAAGCAGGCGCCACGCGGAAAGGGTGCAGCCGGCGAGGTCGGACAACCGACGCTGGGTCAGCTCGTCCAGGGAAATGATGCCGAAGAATTGTTCAGCGAACAGCGCCACTTGTGGCAGTGCCTGTTCACTGATGTGCTGCGCCAGTGCCGCTTGCAGTTGGTGCTGGAAGTCGGCTTTGCTGGCTGCGGTGAAGAACGCCATCTGTGGTACTCCGCTTGGGCTTGTTATTGATGGAAGCGTCGCGTGCAACACCCCTTTCGGGGTGATCCGTCACCCTGCTCCTGATTCTCGGGCAGAGGAAACAGGGGGACAGGTGGGTGAAGCTGGACGAGACACTCAGGTCACATTCACCTTCCATGAATGGGCATCTGCAAAAACGACTCTGCGATCAACTGCACAATGTCTTTACAGGTATCCATTCGATGCGCAGCTTAACCAGTGCGGCAAGGCCCGTGCTTGCGGCGCTGCGACATATTCGGTCATCGGTACGCAGTGCATGGCCGATGCCTCGAACAACACTAGCAGGCGCACAGGAAACCGGGCGTTATATGCCCGGATTTACGGCGCTCGCGTACTAAAAATGACCAGCAACACTCCAGATGACCACGACACAGACTCTGACACTCAGCCGAGCAGAAATTCCCGCGGGCTGGCAGAATTGGTTTTTTTGCGTTCACAACGCTCGCCGAGCCAGGATTATCCCATGCAAATGACCACCCCCCTCTTGATCGTCAACCCGTGCGACGACGAAGAAGACAACATGGCCATGCTCTGCTGCCATAGCGAACAGGGCGAAATGTTCCTGATGACCCGCTACCCGGACGAGGACGAACTGGAAATCACTCTGGATGGCGAGCCTTCGACCCTGGATGGGGTGAAAGTCACCTTGAGCCCTACCCGCCTGCTGATCGAAATCGCGGCAGCGGATGCCGATGCGTTGAATGGGGATGATTCGCTGGAGATCATCCACAGCACCGATGCGGGGGATTTGGCGGAGGTGGAAGAAACCTTGCAGAACATTCTTAAAGGCACCGGCACATATATTAGCGACCTCTGATTTCAGGCGCCTGTGCCGGCCTCATCGCGAGCAAGCTCGCTCCCACAAGTGACCGCGAACTTTCAGAAACATGCGGTCCACTGTGGGAGCGAGCTTGCTCGCGATGAGGCCCGAAAGAACACCTCCAGCCATGGAACCTCACAAATCTCCAACATTTCCCCCAACCATTTCCCACACTTTGCGCAAATGCCGTTAGTCGCCACCCCCCGCGATGCTTTAAAGTAACGCCCCCAGCCCTGGCGTTAGCGGAACGTCTGCGGTCACCCTTTCCAGGAACAGTCATCGATGGAACATCGTGAAGCGCTGCTAGCGCTGCGAACCTTTCTTTCAACGCAGATTCTCGGCCAGGAAAAACTCATCGAGCGCTTGCTCATCGCCTTGCTTGCCGACGGCCACATGCTGGTCGAAGGCGCCCCCGGCCTGGCCAAGACCAAGGCCATCAAAGAACTCGCCGAAGGCATCGAAGCCCAGTTCCACCGTATCCAGTTCACCCCCGACCTGCTGCCGGCCGACATCACCGGCACGGAAATCTATCGCCCGGAAACCGGCAGTTTCGTGTTCCAGCAGGGCCCGATCTTCCACAACCTGGTGCTGGCGGACGAAATCAACCGTGCCCCGGCCAAGGTCCAGTCGGCGCTGCTCGAAGCCATGGGCGAGCGTCAGGTCAGTGTCGGGCGCAGCACCTATGAACTGTCGCCGTTGTTCCTGGTGATGGCCACGCAAAATCCGATCGAACAGGAAGGCACCTACCCGCTGCCCGAAGCCCAGCTCGACCGGTTCCTGATGCACGTGAAGATCGGCTTTCCGGACGCCGCCGTCGAACGCCGCATCCTGCAACAGGCCCGTGGCGAAGCCCTCAATGGCGAAACCAAACCCGAACGCCGTGTCAGCCAGCAGGCGATCTTTGCCGCACGCAAGGAGATTCTCGGCCTGTACATGGCCGATGCCGTGGAGGAATATCTGGTGCAACTGGTCATGGCCACGCGCACGCCCGCCAAGTTCGACCCGGAGATGGCCGAATGGATCGCCTACGGCGCCAGCCCCCGCGGTTCGATTGCCCTGGACCGTTGCGCCCGGGCACACGCCTGGCTGGCCGGTCGTGACTTCGTCAGCCCCGAAGACATTCAAGCGGTGTTGTTCGACGTACTGCGTCACCGCATCATTCTCTCCTTTGAAGCCGAAGCCGCCGGTATCGATCAGGACCGGGTGGTCCAGCGGATTCTCGACGTCGTAGCCGTCGCTTGACCCCGATGAACGCCATCCTGCCGCCCGAGCCGGGCATCCGCGTCAGCCTCGCCGAACTGATCGAGATGCGCCATCGCGTGCGTGAAGTGCAATTGTTCTCCACCCCGAGCCAGCGCAGCCCGCTGATCGGCCTGCACCACTCGAAACTGCGTGGGCGTGGCGTGGATTTCGATCAGGTGCGGGTCTATCAGGCCGGCGACGACGTGCGCAGCATCGACTGGCGCGTCACCGCCCGCACTCAGGAACCGCACACCAAGCTGTTCCACGAAGAACGCGAACGGCCGATTTTCATCATGGTCGAGCAGAGCCGTCGGTTGTTCTTCAGCTCGGGGCTGATGTTCAAATCGGTGCTGGCCGCCCAGGCGGCGAGCCTCATCGGCTGGGCCGCGCTGGGTCACAACGACCGGGTCGGCGGCCTGGTGTTCGGCGACAACGAGCACTACGAGATCAAGCCACGGCGCAGCAAGCAGAGCCTGCTGCAGTTGCTCAACCGCCTGGTGCGGGTCAATCAGTCCTTGCACACCGAAAGCGAGACGGACCGCGACGCCTTCAACATCGCCCTGCGCCGTGCCAGGGAAGTCCTGCGTCCCGGCAGCCTGGTGATCGTGATCTGCGACGAACGCGCCCTGACCGAGGGGGCCGAACAACAACTCAGCCTGCTGTCGCGCCATTGCGACCTGTTGCTGCTGCCGGTGTCCGACCCGCTTGATCATGCCCTGCCCGCCGCCGGGCTGTTGCGCTTTGCCGAGCGCGGTGCACAGCTGGAACTCGACACCCTCAATTTCGACCTGCGCCAGGCTTACCGCGCCCAGGCCGAGGCGCGCATTGCCCGTTGGGAACTGCTGGCGCAAAAACTGCGGGTGTTGCTGATGCCGTTAAGCACACAGAGCGAGATGGTCGAGCAACTGCGCGAATACCTGAACCCGGAACGTCCGGGGAAAAGCCGATGAGCAACCTGGAACAACTGCAACCACTGATTTCGCCGCCACCGATCGAATTCTGGCCACCGGCGCCGGGTTGGTGGCTCCTGCTGTTATTGCTGCCGCTGCTCGGTTTTGGCCTGTGGCAGTTGCGCCGGTTACTGCCCAAACGCCCCGTCGTGCGCGCCGAACAGCCGCTGGACCCGGTGCGCGTCGCGGCCCTGGCCGAACTGGCGCAGATGCCCAAGCCCTACGACGGCGCGCCGGCCGGTGCCTGGTTGCAGCAGCTCAATGGGTTGCTCAAGCGCCTGTGCCGCAACCATTACCCCTACAGCCAGAGCCACACCCTCAACGGGCGCAAATGGCTGGCCTTCCTCGACAACCGTTGCCCGGCCGCAGGACTGACCCGCTGGATGGTGCTGGTCGAAGGGGCCTACAAACCCGAATGCAAGCTTGACGACAAGGCCATCGCCGGCCTGACTCAAGCGGTCGAGACCTGGATTCGCAAGCATGTTTGAGTTCGCCTGGCCGTGGATCTTCGCCCTGCTGCCGCTGCCCTGGCTGCTGCGCATCGTGCTGCCGGTGGCGGACAGTGGCGAACCGGCACTCAAGGTCAGTTTCCTCAGCGACCTCGAAGGCCTCGCCCGGCGCCGCGCACGCGCCAACCTGCCGGCCTGGCGCCAACAAGCTCCATTCATCCTGCTGTGGTTGTTGCTACTGATCGCCGCGGCGCGCCCGCAATGGCTCGGCGAACCGCTGCCGATTGCCGCCAGCGGCCGGGATCTGCTGGTGGCGGTGGACGTCTCCGGATCGATGGATTTCCCCGACATGCGTTGGCAGGACGACGAGGTCAGCCGCCTGGCATTGGTCCAGCATCTGCTTGGCGACTTCCTCGAGCATCGTGAAGGCGATCGGGTCGGCCTGATCCTGTTTGGCAGTCGGGCTTACCTGCAGGCGCCGCTGACGTTTGACCGACGCACCGTTCGGGTCTGGCTCGACGAAGCGCGAATCGGTATCGCTGGCAAGAACACGGCAATAGGCGATGCCGTTGGCCTGGCAATCAAGCGGCTGCGCATGCGCCCGGCGCAAAGTCGCGTGCTGATCCTGGTCACCGACGGCGCCAACAACGGCGGCGAGATCGATCCGCTGACAGCCGCGCGGCTGGCGGCCACAGAGGGGGTAAAAATCTACCCCATCGGCATCGGTGCCGATCCGGAGGAAAGCGGCACCCTGGGCTTTCTCGGCGTAAACCCGAGCCTGGACCTCGACGAGCCGACCTTGACGGCCATTGCCGAAGCGACAGGCGGCCAGTATTTCCGCGCCCGCGACGGCAAGGAACTGCAAGCGATCAAGGACATTCTCGATAAACTCGAGCCGGTGACCCAGCAACCCACCCAGGCGCGTCCGGCCCAGGCCTTGTATCACTGGCCACTGGCACTGGCGTTATGGCTGAGCATGTTGTTGGTCATCCATGAGCGCTGGCCGGACAACCCCTTGCAGCGCCTGTTTACCAAGGATCTGTTTTTGCAGACGCAACTGCCCGAATGGCGTCAGCGGCTCAAACGGCTGCGCCTGCGGAGGCGCCGATGAGCGCGCTCTGGCCCTACTGGTTCCGCCCCTGGTGGCTGCTGCTGTTGCCGGTACTCGGCTGGCTGTTGTGGCAACTCTGGCACCGCCAGAAACGTGCCGGGCGCTGGCAGATGATTCTGCCGCCGGCCTTTCATGCGGCATTGCTCAGTGGTGGCAGCGGTCGCGACAGTAAATTGCCGTGGGTCGCCCTGGGTCTGGCGTGGGTGCTGACTATTCTCGCGCTGCTGGGACCGAGTTGGGACCGTGTCGAGCAAGCCAGTCAAAAACCGGCCGACCCGCTGGTGGTGATACTGGAACTGACCCCGGAAATGCTCGCCACCGATATTACGCCCAACCGCCTGGAACACGCCCGGCGCAAGTTGTTCGACTTGCTGCAATACCGCAGCGACGCCCAGACTGCCATTGTCGTCTACGCGGGCAGCGCTCACACCTTGGTGCCGCTGACGGATGACCTGTCCACCAGCCGCAATCTGCTAGACGCGCTCAAGCCGTCGCTGATGCCCCAGGCCGGCCACCGCGCCGATCTGGCGGTGACCAAGGCCCTTGCCTTGCTGAATCAGGGTGCCCTCGGCGAGGGTCGGATCCTGTTCATCGGCTCGACCCTGACCGAAGAGGAACGCCAGGGGATTCGTCAGGCGCTGGATGGCCAGTCGACGCAGTTCCTGATGCTCGGTATCGGCACCGCCGAAGGCGCGCCGATCACGCAAGAGGACGGCAGCTTTCTCAAGGACGATCAGGGCGCGATTCTGGTGCCGCATCTGGACGAACCCAGCCTGAAAGCCTTTGCCAATGCACTGGACGGCCGCTACCGCCACGCGCGCCTGGACGATGGCGATCTGCGGGCATTAGGCCTGCTCGACGGCCCGCGCACACTGCGTAACGACGGCCAGACCGTGCGCCTCGATACCTGGGCCGACCAGGGTTACTGGCTATTACTGCCACTCTTGCTGCTGGCGGCCTGCGCCGGGCGCCGCGGCTGGCTGTTCTGCCTGCCGCTGCTGTTGCTGATGCCGCAGTCGAGCCATGCCTTCGAATTCGAAGACCTGTGGCTGCGGCCCGATCAGCAGGGTGTGCGGCTGCTCAAGCAAAAGCGCCCGGCGCAGGCCGCCGAGCGTTTCGCCGACCCGCAATGGCAAGGTGTGGCGCTCTATGAGGCCGGCGACTACAGTGGCGCCGCTCAGCGGTTCGCTGCGGGCAACGACGCTCACGCCCACTACAATCGAGGCAACGCCCTGGCCAGGAGCGGTGAGCTGGAAGCGGCGCTGGATGCCTACGAACAGGCGCTGGAACGTCAGCCTGATTTGCGCCCGGCACTGACCAACAAGGCGCTGGTGGAAGATTTGCTCAAGCAGAAAAACACCGCGCAGCCTCTGGAGCCGGACCAAGACCCGGGCGAGGAAAAACAGGCCGACAAGCAAGAACCGCCGCCCGGCGCTGCCACTCAGTCGCCGGGCAACGGTGAACCGCAGACCGAAACCGGGCAGAGCACTGCCGCGGACTCCGAGCAGCCATCCACCGCGCCGCCGAAACCGGGGGCCAACGAAGTCCCCGGCAGTGAGCTGGGGGATGAACAACACACCACGCCGCCCTTGCGCCCGGCCAATGCCAGCATCGATGGCGAACAGCGCCAGGCACTGGAGCAATGGCTGCGCAAGATCCCGGATGACCCGGGTGAATTGCTCAGGCGCAAATTCTGGTACGAACAGCAACAACATCAGGATCAGGGAAAAACTCGATGACCCGCTTCACCCTCTCCAGGTTCGCCCTGCTGCCCGCCCTGATGCTCTGCACCCTTCAGGCCCAGGCGGCGGAGCTGGTCGCCAGTGTCGATCGCAGTCGCCTGAACTCCGGCGAGACCGTCGAGCTGACCCTGGAATCCACTGATGTCACGCAGTTCGGCAAGCCCGACCTGACGCCGCTGGAGCCACTGTTCGAGGTGCGCGGCACCCGTCAGGTCAACCAGTTGAACACCCTGAACGGCGACAACCGGGCGACCACCCGCTGGATAATCACCCTGTTGCCACGGCAGAACGGTAGCGTGGAAATTCCGTTGCTGCACCTGGGGGATGCGCAGAGCCAGCCGATCACCCTGCAAGTGCTCGAGAGTGAAACCCAGGACAGCAGCAACAAACTGGCCCCGGTGTTCATCGACGCCAGCCTCGATCAAGACAGCGTGTACGTCCAGGCCCAGGCGATCCTGACCCTGCGCATCTACCATTCGGTGTCGCTGTACGATGACAGCAGCCTGCCACCCTTGCAGATCGCCGATGTACGCATCGAGCAACTGGGCGAGTCGCGCACCTACGAAAAAGACATCAATGGCCTGCGTCACGGCGTGATCGAAATGCGCTATGCGATCTACCCGCAACACAGTGGGGAATTGATCATTCCGGCGCAGATCTTCAATGCCGCCCTGGTGGACGCCAAGCCGCCCCAGGACGCCACCTCCCAGGTACCCAAATCCGGCAAACTGATGCGCGTCAGCTCCTCGGAGATACGGCTGACGGTCAAGGCCAAACCGGGCGCCTACCCGGCTGATGTGCCCTGGCTGCCGGCCCGCAGCCTGAGTCTGAGCGAAAGCTGGAACCCGGAACCGGATCACGCCCAGGTCGGCGATTCGCTGACCCGCCGCCTGACCGTGAAGGCCGAGGGCCTGGCCAGCTCGCAATTGCCGCCGCTGCCTGCGACCGATGTCAACGGCTTGCGACGCTACCCGGATCAACCGATGCTGGGCAACCAGAACAGCGATCGCGGCCTGATCGGCAGTCGCGAAGACCGCGAAGCCCTGGTGCCAACCCGTAGCGGCGCCATCGAGTTGCCCGCGGTGGAAGTGACTTGGTGGAACACCTTCGAGGATCACCTGGAACACACCAGCCTGCCGGCCCAGACCCTGCAAGTGGCGAACAATCCGAGCCTGATGGTCGACACCCCGGCGGGCACGACGCCGGTCATTTCCGCGGCAGACAGCCAAACGCTCTGGCGCTGGAAACTCAGCAGCCTGATCCTGGCCTGCACCACCCTGCTGGGCTTCGGCCTCTGGTGGCGCGCCCGCTGGCAACCGGCGATCCTGCGGACCGCGCAGACCGGCCCGAGCCCGCGCACCGTGCTCGACGACCTCAAGCGCGCCTGCCAGGCCAACGACCCCAGCGCCACCCGCCAGGCCCTCGACGCCTGGGCCCGGCAACAACCGGAAACCCTGGCCGACATGGCCGCCCGCTTCGTCCCGCTGTCCGACGCCCTCGACGGACTGAACGGCGCGCTCTACAGCGAAACCGGCCAGCACTGGCAAGGCGAGGAACTGTGGCGGGCGATCAAGGTGATTCCGATTGCCGAGCGCACACATGACCCTGTAGGCGACAGTGGGTTGCCGCCGCTTTATCCCAAATAAGCCTGCGCTAGCTCCGACAGGAGTGTGCGCCATTGCATTGCAGGGGTTGCCGAAGGCTGCGATCTTTTTGCTGTTTGCCAGTAAACTCTCTCCCTTTCGCCGTCATCATTTCCCACGCGGCCATCACCTTATTTCCTACGGAGTTCGCCTTGCGTCTGTTTCACACCTCCGACTGGCACCTCGGGCAGAACCTGCACGGCCAGGACCGCGATTTCGAGCACGGTTGTTTCCTCGACTGGCTGCTGCGCCAGCTCAAGCTGGATCAGCCCGATGTACTGCTGATCGCCGGCGATATCTTTGACACGGTCAACCCGCCGGTCAAAGCCCAGGAACGCCTTTACGATTTCATCGTCAGCGCCCACGAGCAGCAGCCGAAGCTGACGATCGTGATGATCGCCGGCAATCACGATTCCGGCTCGCGCATTGAATTGCCCGCGCCGTTGATGCGCCGTTTGCGCACGCATGCCCTTGGTCGGGTGCTGTGGCTGGACGATGGTCAACTCGACGCCGAGCGGCTGCTGTTGCCATTACCGGATGCCAAGGGCAAAACCGTCGCCTGGTGCCTGGCGCTGCCGTTCCTGCGTCCGGCGGAAGTTACCGGCGCGCACCTGGGTGACAACTACCTGCGCGGTATCGGACAGGTTCACGAATGGCTGATCGAAGCCGCCAATGCCAAGCGCAAACCGGGCCAGGCGCTGATCGCCATCAGTCACGCGCACATGGCCGGCGGTTCGGTGTCGGAAGACTCCGAGCGCAGCCTGATCATCGGCAATGCCGAAGCCCTGCCCGCCAGCCTGTTCGGGCCGAGCATCAGCTACGTCGCCCTGGGGCATTTGCACAAGCCGCAGAAGGTCAACGCGCAAGAACGCATTCGCTACAGCGGCTCGCCGATTCCTCTGTCGTTTTCCGAGATCGGTTATCAGCATCAGATCCTCGACGTCACACTCGACGGCGAAACCCTGGTCAGCGTCGAGCCGAAGCTGATTCCCCGCGCGGTGAATCTGCAGCGCATCGGACCGGCGCCGTTGGCCGACATCTTGCTGCAACTGGCCGACCTGCCGGACATCGACCTGCTGGCCGACATTCAGCGTCAGCCTTGGCTGGAAGTCCGGGTGCGCCTGGATGAGCCGCAACCGGATCTGCGCCATCAAGTCGAAAGCGCCCTGCATGGCAAAGCCGTGCGCCTGGTGCGCATCGCCGCGGAATACGTCGGCAACGGCAGCCGCGATGGCGTCGATGACGGCACGACGCTGGTTGAGCTGGACCAGCTCACCCCGCAGGAACTGTTCAGCCGCGCGTGGCAGGACAGCTATGGCAGCGAGGTCGATGAGCAAACGCTGAAGGACTTTGCGCAGTTGTTGCAGGACGTGCAGATGGAGAGCGAACAACCATGAAGATCCTCGCGATCCGCCTGAAGAACCTCGCCTCGCTGGCCGGTCCGTTTGAGATCGACTTCACCGCTGAACCGCTGGCCAGCGCCGGGCTGTTCGCGATTACCGGCCCCACCGGCGCGGGCAAAAGTACCCTGCTCGATGCGTTGTGCCTCGCATTGTTCGGCGCTGTGCCGCGCTTGAGCAATGCGCAGACGTCGGCCAAGGCACCGGACGCCGATGGCGAAATCGGCACCGGCGACCCGCGCACCTTGCTGCGTCGAGGCACCGGTGAAGGTTATGCCGAAGTGGATTTCGTCGGCATTGACGGCCGCCGTTACCGTGCACGCTGGGAAGCCAATCGCGCCCGGGAAAAGGCTGGCGGCAAACTGCAAGCCAGTCGCCAGAGCTTGCGCGACATCGATCAGGATCAGCTGCTAGCCAGCCAGAAAGTCGAGTTCAAAATCCAGCTGGAATCGGTGCTGGGCCTGAATTTCGAGCAGTTCACCCGAGCGGTGCTGCTCGCCCAAAGCGAGTTCAGTGCCTTCCTCAAGGCGAACGACAACGAACGCAGCGAGCTCCTGGAAAAACTCACCGACACCGCGCTCTATACCCGTCTGGGTCGCCGCGCCTTTGACAAGACCAAGGAAGCCCGCGAAACCCACAAGCTGTTGCAGGACCAGGCCAGCGGCGTCACGCCGCTGTCACCTGAAGCCCGGGCCGAACTCGATGAGCGCTTCAACCAGGCTCAGCAACAACTCAAGACGCAACAGGCGCAACTCAAACAGCTTGAGCTGCAACACACCTGGCTCAAGGACCTGCGCCTGTTGCAGGACGCGCAACAAAGCGCCACCGAACAACTGACCGGCGCCCAACGGCATTGGGACAGTCTGGCGGGCGAACGTGTGCAATTGACCCGGCTGGAGCAACTGGCGCCGCAACGGCACCAGTTCGCGCGCAAGGCCGAACTCAGCGCCCGGCTCACGCCGCTGACCGCGCAGATCGAGCAGTCCACCCGCCAGCAAGCCGAGTTGAACGAGCGTCAGGCGCAACTCGAACTCAGCCTTGGCGCGGCGCAGACCGCGCTGATCGACGCCCAACGCCAGCACACCAGCTGTGCACCGCTGCTGCGCCAGGCGTTTGAAGAGCAAAGCACCCTCGCCCGCCTGAATCTGGAAGTCGGTCGCAGTGCCGAACTCAAGCAACAGGCAGAATTGGCCTGCACTCAAGGGCAGCAAAGGATCCAGGGACTGCTTGAGCAGCAAGCGCACGTGGCCGCACGTCTGCAGCGAATCGCCGGGGAGCTTGAGCAAAGCACCCATCTGGCGCCGCTGAGCGATGCCTGGAACGCCTATCGTGATCGGCTGCAGCAACTGATGCTGGTGGGTAATCGCCTGAACAAGGGCCAGGCTGAACTGGCTGCCCTTGAACTAAGCGCTACCCGCGCCGCTGAAGAATTGGCGGCGCAAAAGAACCATCTGGAAGTGCTCTACAAAGAAGCGGGTGCCGAGCCGGAAGCCGTGGCCGAGCGGATTCAGCTGCTCGGCAACCTGCTGCAGGACAACCGCAAACAACTGCGCGCGTTCGAAGAGCTGACGCGGCTGTGGGCCAGCCAGCAGGATCTCGACAAGCGCACCGCCGAGCTGCAACAGCGCCAGCTCACTGCGCAGCAGGAACGTGATCGCCTGACCCAGGACGGCGTGCAGACCAAAAACCAACTGACCGTTGCCGAACAGACCCTGAAAGTCACCCGCGAACTGCTGGAACGCCAGCGTCTGGCCCGCAGCGCCAGCGTCGAAGAATTGCGCGAGCAGCTGCAGGACGATCAACCCTGCCCGGTGTGCGGCAGTCCTGATCATCCTTACCATCGGCCAGAAGCCTTGTTGCAAAGCCTCGGCCGCCACGATGAAAGTGAACAGGCGAAGGCCCAGCAGGCCGTCGACCTGCTCAAGGAAAAACTCACCGATCTGCGCGCGGAAGTCGGCGGCCTGATCGCTCAACAAAGGGAATTTCTGCAGCAGCAGGAGCAACTCGCCGCGCAGCAACAGGGCCTGACACCCAGCCTCGAAGCGCATCCGCTTGCGACCCAGTTGCTCAAGCAGGACAGGCCCAAACGCGATGCCTGGCTGGCCCAGCAGAACAGTCAGTTGAACCAGAGCATCAGCCAGGACGAACAGCGCCAATCCGCCCTGCTCACCTTGCAACAGGATGCCGCGCGCCTTCAACAGCAGCTGCGCAGCGCCGAAGCGGCGAGCCAGCAAGCGTCCCAGCACCTCGCCAACCAGCAACGTGAATTGAACAGTGATCGTCAGCGCCTGGACGAAGAGCTGACGGCATTCGGCGCTCTGCTCCCGGCCGACACGCTGCAAGCCTTGCGCAACGAACCTGCCGCCACCTTCATGCAGCTCGACCGACAGATCGCCCAGCGTCTGGAGCAACTCGACCAGCAACGCGATGAGTTCAACGAACAGCAACAGCGCCAGCAGACGCTGGAGAAAGAACAGGATCGGCAACAGACCCTCGCCCAGCAACTGGAAACGGCCCGCCAGCAGTTCGCCGCCCTCGCCGAACAGCAACAGGCTTGCCAGCACACACTCGCGCAATTGCTTGGCGAACACGCCAGTGCCGAACAGTGGCAACAGCAGCTGGATCAAGCCGTCGAGCAGGCGCGCACTGCCGAAGCGACGGCCAACATGGAACTGCAAAGTGTGCGCACGCACCTGGTCAAACTGGCCGCCGAACTCAAGGCGCAGCAAGAGCGCCTGATCGCGCTGGAAAGTGAAAATAACCAGCTCGGCGGCAAGATTGCCGACTGGCGAACCTTGCATCCGGAACTGGATGACGCGGGTCTGCAAGCGCTGCTGAGCGTCGACGATCAACACGTCAGCGAACTGCGCCAGCGACTGCAGCAAAGCGAAAAAGCCATCGAACAGGCCAAGGTATTGCTGCAGGAGCGCGACCAGCGGCTGCTCGATCATCAGGCCCGGCACACTGGCAACCTGGATGCCGAGCAGCTCGCAACCGCGCTCACCGACCTGCAATCGCTGTCCGCCACCAGCGAACACCGCTGCGCCGAACTGCGAGCCGAACAGGCCGAGGATCAACGCCGACAGAATGCCAATCAGGCCCTGGCGCAGCAGATTGCCGACGCCTACACCGAATATCAACGCTGGGCCCGCTTGAATGCACTGATCGGCTCGGCCACCGGCGACACCTTCCGCAAGATCGCCCAGGCCTACAACCTCGACCTGCTGGTGCATCACGCCAACGTTCAATTGCGCCAACTGGTGCGCCGCTATCGCCTGAAGCGTGGCGGCAGCATGCTCGGGTTGCTGGTGATGGACACCGAGATGGGCGACGAACTGCGTTCGGTGCATTCATTGTCCGGTGGCGAGACCTTCCTGGTCTCGCTGGCACTGGCATTGGGCCTGGCATCGATGGCATCGAGCACGCTGAAAATCGAATCGCTGTTCATCGATGAAGGCTTCGGCAGTCTCGATCCGGAATCCCTGCAACTGGCCATGGACGCCCTCGATGGCTTGCAGGCCCAGGGGCGCAAGGTCGCGGTGATTTCCCACGTCCAGGAAATGCATGAGCGCATCCCGGTGCAGATTCAGGTCCGCCGTCAGGGCAACGGCCTGAGCACACTGGAGGTGAAATGAATACCTTGTATTCGTTCCGCCGCTGCCCCTATGCCATGCGGGCGCGCATGGCCCTGCGTTACTCGGGGGTTGCCGTGGACATTGTCGAGGTCAGCCTGAAGGCCAAACCCGCCGAGATGCTGGCGCTGTCGAGCAAAGGCACGGTGCCGGTGCTGAGCGTCGATGGCCAGGTGATCGATGAAAGCCTGTCGATCATGCACTGGGCCCTGGCGCAGAACGATCCGCAGGATTGGTTGCTCAAGGACGATCCGCTCGGACAGCAACGCATCGCCGAGCTGATCGAAGCGAACGATCAGGTGTTCAAGCTGCACCTGGATCGCTACAAATACGCCGAGCGTTATCCCCAGCAACCGATGGAAGTCTATCGCGCCGAAGGTGAGGTATTTTTACGCAGGCTCGATGAGCTGCTGGAAGGGCGCGATTATTTGCTGGCAGTGCATCCAAGCCTGGCGGATGTGGCGCTGATGCCGTTCGTGCGGCAATTCGCCCATGTCGATCGCGAGTGGTTCGGGCAGACGCGCTACTTGCGCTTGCAGGCCTGGTTGCAGCGGTTTATCGAGTCAGACCTGTTCACATCAATCATGAAGAAATAACCAATCCCCTGTTGCCCGCGAAGCTTTTGGCGATATTGAAGGCCTCTTCGCGGGCAAGCCTCGCTCCTACAGGGGGTGGGTTGTGGCGGGGAAAATCAGGCCAGCACCGAGCACATCTTCAACGCCGAGCAATCCACGTGAAACGGCCCGAAAAATTCACCCTGGCGCTTGATCGGCGGATTACCCGCCAACAGCCCCAGGGCCTTCGCGGTTTCGATGTTGCGTGCAAGGTTGTGATTGGCTTCGATGGTCCGTGCCACCGAGCCCGCCGAGGCTTGTCCGATCCCCAGCAGGGATGATCCGTTGGTCATGAACGCCAGGAAGGCGATGACCCAAAGTCTGTACCCTTTCATGCTCCGGCGATCCCCGCGATACGAGCCTGATCGACCGTCACGTTTTGCGAACGGTGTTCAAACTGGATGCCGGGATGAGCGACCTGAATCGGCGCTTCAAGGGTTTGACGCGACTGCGGTGAAAGGCTGAAAACCAGGACCATGGCCAGGTAAAGACCGATCGCCACATAGGCGCCGCGTTTGGCAGAAGTGAGGATGGTGCTGGCCATGATGTTCTCCGCAGGCATGTTTCGATGACCACAGAGTCGATCAAAAAAGTCGTCACAACCACTCAGGGTTATCCATAGTAAACATCAGCTTCGTTGATCATTAAGTCCGTCTATGTCGGTCTTTGATAAAACCTATCAAGCGCCCGCGGGCAGCTTGCAGCGCTTCTCGATGGCTGGTCAGGCGGAAGAATGGGGGGATGGAAAAATCGAAAATGATGCTGCCGTAAACGCGTTATGCAGGAGCGACATCACTTCATGGCCTCTCGACGCGGACGGTCGATCGGCAAGTGACTTCGCTCCTGCATAAAGTGTGCAGGGTTCAATGTTCAGTGTTGGCTTTTGTGATCCAGCGCGGCGTAGAAGTTGGCGCTCTGCTGCAGGTATTTCTGGGTGTAGCTCTGGGTGTGGGATTTTTTGTCGCTGATTTCAACGTTGGCATTGGCAGGCAGCGCCACGGTGGCCGAGATGGCGGAGGCGGCGATAACGGAGAAGAGATTGAAGTTCATGGCGGTAGTCCTCGAAGTCAGTTGGCTTGCTTGCCCGGTGGGGCCGTGGAGCAAACTTAACCTTCGAGGTTGGCACCTTGAAATCTTTTGTAGCATTAGCAGATATCAGCGTCATTAATAGAAGGATGCAGGCCCCGTCAACCGGGGCCTGCGGCTTATTGACGCACCAGGAACTTGAGATCGCTCGGGGCATCCATCGGCAATTTCTGCACGGTTTTACCCAGCAGACCGGTGTTGGCATCGCGCTCGACGACCACGATCTGGTTGCTTTTCTGATTGGCGATCAACAGGAACTTGCCACTGGGATCGAGGCTGAATTCGCGCGGATGGTCACCTTCCACGGAGCGGCGCTGCAGCTCCTTGAGATGGCCCGTCGCAGGATCAATGGCGAATACCAGCAACTGATTGGCCGTGCCACGGTTGCTGACGTAGAGGAACTTGCCATCGGCCGAAGCATGCAATGCCGCCGCGGCCTTGTCCGACACGGGCTGGCCCGCCGCCAGGTCGACCATTTGCGTCTGCTCGAGCTGGCCGTCGCGGTATTCGAACACCGCGACCTGCGCGCTCATTTCCATGGTCAGCCACGCGTGCTTGCCATCGGCGCTGAACAACAGGTGCCGTGGCCCGCTGCCGGCTGGCAACTGGACCGAGGCCGGTTGGGCCGCGGTCAATGGCAGGTCCGGGTTGGTCTTGGGGTCGAAGCGATAGACAAAGATCCGGTCCGCCCCCAGGTCATTGGAAAACACGTAGCGGCCGTCCGGCGATGAGACCGTCGAGTGCACATGGGCCGACATCTGCCGCTCGGGATTGACCCGGCTGGCGGGATGACTGCTCATTTGCACCACGGACTGGAGCTTGCCGTCGGTACCCAGCGGCAATACCGCCAGCGTGCCGCCGGGATCCTCGGCCACCGAGTAGTTGCTGACCAACAGGTGACTGGCATCAGCGCTGAGACTCGAATGTGTCGGCTCGTTGCCAAGGCTTTGCACTTGATTGATCAGGCTCAGCTCACGGGTCTTGGGATCGATCGCATAACTGCTGACGCGCCCTACCGGATCCGCCTGCCCCGGGCCGTTTTCGTTGACGACGAACAGGTGCCGCTGATCCCTGGACAGGGTCAGCCAGGACGGGTTTTCGCTGTTGACCACTTGCAGTGCCCTGGCATCGAGCTGCCCGGTTGCGGCGTCGAAGTTCAGGCGATAAATCCCCTGGCTCTGGCCGGCGGTGTACGACCCCACCAACAACTGGTAACTGTCAGCCGATGCAGCCTGCACGCCCATGGCGCCGACACTGCCTGCGATCAATAGTGGCCAGAGATTACGCATCCGCATTCGTTTCGTCCTCGTCGTCACCACCACCGAAAGCCTCCATCAGGACCAGACGATGCTCGCCGGAATCACCGGTGATGAGCCAGCTTTGCAGGGTCGGATCGAAGGTCGCAGCGTTGATCTGGGCCATGCTGAACGCCCAGCGTTTCGCCGCTCGGCCGTCCATGCATTCGATGTGCAGGTTGTCGTCTTCATCGAGGGAGAAATCGAAGGCGTGCAGCCCGTCGATTTCCAGCATGTCGCAGTGTTCGAGGGCGTTGAGCAAGGTGTCGGTTACGGCAGTCATGGCAGTCAATCTTTGAATGGAAAGACGCAATGATAGCTCAATGTGGGGGTGGGTCTGTGCGGGCCCCAAAACTTGCTGGCGACACTGGACCCTGTCGGACATCGGGGTGTACACAAGTCCCGAGCCGGGCACAGATCCAGTGTGGGAGCGAGCCTGCTCGCGAAGGCGGTGTGACAGTCAAGGAACATGTCGACTGACACTCCGCATTCGCGAGCAGGCTCGCTCCCACAGGGATTGGTGTTTAGCTGTTAGAGGGCGTCGCGGGACGGCTGGCCGTCCACCAGGCGCTGGATTCTCAGTGGATTGGCATTTTTCAACGCCTCCGGCAACAAGCTGTCCGGATAGTTCTGGAAACACACCGGTCGCAGGAAACGATCGATCGCCAAGGTGCCGACTGACGTTCCGCGCGCATCGGAGGTCGCCGGATACGGCCCGCCGTGGACCATCGAATCACAGACTTCCACGCCCGTCGGATACCCATTGAGCAGGATCCGCCCGACCTTCTGCTCCAGCAACGCCGTCAGCTCGTCGAACTGTTCGAAATCCGCTGGTTCGCCGATGATGGTCGCCGTCAGCTGCCCATGCAATCCGTTCAACGCGGCACTCAGTTGCGCCTGGTCCGCGACTTCGACAAACACCGTGGTCGGACCAAACACTTCCTCTTGCAGCACTTCATCGCCATCAATCAGCAAGCTGGCATCCGCCTTGAACAGCTGCGGCTGCGCCTGAATGCCTTGTTGCGGGCTGCCGGCCAGGTGTTCGATGCGCGGATGCGCGAGCAGCTTCTGCAGACCCTGGCCATAACTGCTCAAGGTGCCGACGTTGAGCATGGTCTGCGCCGGCTGATCGCCCATCAGTGCGGCGACCTGCTGCATGAACGCGCTGAACTGCGGCGAACGAATCCCGATCACCAGCCCAGGATTGGTGCAGAACTGGCCGCAGCCCTGCACCACCGACGCGGTCAGGTCACGGGCCACGCTTTGTGCGCGAACGTCCAGGGCCTGGGGCAACACGATCACCGGGTTGATGCTCGACATCTCGGCAAACACCGGGATTGGCTGCGCACGCGCGGCGGCCATGTCGCACAACGCCCGGCCGCCCTTGAGCGAGCCGGTAAAGCCCACCGCCTGAATCGCCGGATGCTTGACCAGCGCTTCGCCCACCCCGCCACCGTAGATCATGTTGAACACGCCGGCCGGCATGCCGGTTTTTTCCGCGGCGCGGACGATGGCATCGGCGACCTGCTCGGCCGTGGCCATGTGCCCGCCATGAGCCTTGAAGACTACCGGGCAGCCGGCGGCCAATGCCGAAGCGGTGTCGCCGCCGGCCGTGGAAAACGCCAACGGGAAGTTACTCGCACCAAACACGGCCACCGGGCCGAGACCGATGCGGTACTGGCGCAGGTCCGGACGCGGCAACGGCTTGCGTTCCGGCAAAGCCTGATCGATGCGTGCGCCGTAGAAATCACCGCGACGCAGCACCTTGGCGAACAGGCGCATCTGACCGCTGGTGCGCCCGCGTTCGCCTTGAATTCGTACGGCGGGCAACGCGGTTTCGCGGCGGACCACGGCGACGAACTCATCGCCCAAGGCATCCAGTTCATCGGCAATCGCATCAAGAAACTGCGCCCGGCGCTCGGCCCTCAGGCTGCGATACGCCGGGTAAGCGGCGGCGGCAGCCTTGGCCGCAGCGTCGACTTCCTCCCCGGTGGCCTGGTAGAAATCGTGGGGCAAGGCTTCGCCGGTACTGGCATCCACGCTCTGGAGTTTGCGCTGGCCGGCGGCGCTGCGTTGGCCGCCGATGTAGTTGTGGCCGAGGATCTGGGTCATGGATATCTCCTTAAAGACTGCCGACGGTGCCGGGTTCGAACGCCGCTTCGACGGTTTCGATGCCGTTGATCAACGGCGCGCCGAACTCGGCCTGGCTGATCTCGAACACATCACCCGGCCGGGTGCGGATGCCGTCGGCGAAAGACAGAGTCGCGGTGCCGAAGAAGTGAATGTGCACATCCCCCGGACGCAGGAACTGGCTGTATTTGAAATGGTGGTACTCAAGGTTCTCGAGGCTGTGGCACATGTTGGCTTCGCCACTGAGAAACTCGTTCTGCCACAGCACCTCGCCGTCGCGCAGAATGCGGCTGGTGCCTGCCAGGTGTTGGGGTAGTTCTCCGACCCGAAGTTCCGGCCCGTAACTGCAACTGCGCAATTTCGAATGGGCCAGGTACAGATAGTTCTTGCGCTCCATCACGTGATCGGAGAACTCGTTGCCCACGGCAAACCCGAGGCGCCAGGGTTTGCCGTCGTGGCCGATGACATACAGGCCACTGAGTTCAGGTTCTTCCCCGGCGTCTTCGGCAAAGGGCGGCAGCGGGAACGGCTGGCCCGGACGCACGACAATGCTGCCGTCACCCTTGTAGAACCATTCCGGTTGCACACCGGCCTGCCCCGCCGCGGGTTTACCATCCTCCACGCCCCACTTGAAGATACGCATGGTGTCGGTCATCGCGGCTTCGTCGCCAGCCTGCTGATGCATCTTGTCCCGCGCCGAAGCGCTGCCCAGGTGGGTCAGACCGGTGCCGCTGACCAGCATGTGCGCCGGGTCCGGGTGATCCAGCGGCGGCAGGATGCGCAGCGTGGCCAGCAGCTCGGCATAGTCGTGGCCGATGCCCAGGCCCAGGGTGCTCACCTGCTGCTCAAGATTGACGCCGGCCTCGATCGCCGCCAACGCCAGATCACGCACCGTGCGCGCGTCCTGTACCTCACGCACCAGACCATCCTCGACCACGCCGACCCGGCGCTCACCGTTACTCAATTCGAACTGAACCAAACGCATGGTTTTCTCCTGTATTCAAATCTCAAATCCGACGCTGGCCCCCAGTGGGAGCGAGCTTGCTCGCGATAGCGGTCTATCTTTCAACATTGATGGAGACTGACACTCCGTCATCGCGAGCAAGCTCGCTCCCACAGGGGATCTATGTGATGTCTCAAGTACGGCTTGCAACCCGCGCACTGGCCGCAAACTGGTCCGCCGGCAACACATGCTTGCGCTCCAGCACGCGATAAACCACGCCAGTCAGGAGCAGCCCGAACACCATCACACCGGACAGAAAGTACAAGCCCGAAGCCAGATTGCCGGTGTATTCCTTCAGCGCACCGATCACGAACGGCCCGATGTAGCCACCCAGGTTGCCCACCGAGTTGATCAAGGCGATCCCGGCCGCCGCACTGGCGCCGGCAAAGAAACGACCCGGCAAGGTCCAGAACACCGCGGTGCAGGAAAACAGCGCGAACGCCACCAGGCACAGCGCGGCCAATTGCAGCACCGGCACTGTCAGCCAGGCGCTGAAGAACAGACCGATGGCGCCCAGTACGTAAAGCACGGCCAGGTGGCCATAACGGTCGTTCAGGCGATCGGAACTGCGCGGAATGATCAGCAAACCGATGATCCCGAAGATGTAGGGCACCGATGATACGAAGCCGGTCACCAGATCGGTCCCGCCGAATTGCTTGATCAAGGTCGGCAGCCACAAACCCAGGCCATAGATGCTCAGGGTTACCGGCAGGTAAAACAGCGCCAGCAGCAACACGCGTTTGTCCTTGAGCGCATGCAGCGGATTGCCGTGGCGGGTCTGGCCGTATTCCTCAAGATCCTTTTTCAGCTCGCCGGTCAGCCAGTCCTTCTCGGCCTGATCCATCCATTTCACTTGCTTGGGGCCATCGGGCAGCCAGCGCAGCACCGGCCAGGTCAACAGGATTGCTGGGGTGCCGATGACGATGAACAGCCACTGCCAGCCGTGCAAGCCGAGGATCCCGTCCATGCCCAGTAGGCCCCCGGATACCGGACCGGTGATCAGCATGGCGATAGGCTGGGAAAGGATGAACAGCCCGAGGATTTTGCCGCGATGGCGCACCGGGAACCACTGGGTGATGTAGTAGAGCACGCCCGGGAAGAACCCGGCTTCGGCGGCACCGAGCAGAAAGCGCATCACATAGAAGCTGTGCGGGCCCTGGACGAAGGCCATGCCGATGGTGATGGCACCCCAGGTGACCATGATCCGCGCGAACCAGCGTCGCGCGCCGAAGCGTTCCAGCATCAGGTTGCTGGGGATTTCCAGCAGGAAGTAACCAATGAAGAACAGCCCGGCACCCAGGCCGTAGGCGGCGTCACCGATGCCGATATCGGCACCCATGTGCAGCTTGGCGAAGCCTACGGCGGAGCGATCCACATAGGCGATCAGGTACAGCAAGATCAGGAAGGGAATCAGTTTCAGTGTGATGCGACGAATAAGCCGCAGTTCCTGGCTCATGAGATCGGTCTCCGATTGTTGTTGTTATAGAAACTCGGGGGATGCCTCTCGCGGAAAACCGCCAGGGCCAATCCCTCAGTTGAAAGCGACTATATAGTAATACTATTTAACCAACAACACTTCCAAACACAGCAATTTGCGCTTATGTTAGGCATCAGCTCGAACAATATAGTCATACAATAAGAGAATCGATCATGTCTGATAAGAAACCCACCCTGCGCTCCGCCCAATGGTTTGGCACCGCCGACAAGAACGGCTTCATGTACCGCAGCTGGATGAAGAATCAGGGCATCGCCGACCACCAGTTCCATGGCAAGCCGATCATCGGCATCTGCAACACCTGGTCGGAACTGACCCCCTGCAACGCGCATTTCCGCCAGATCGCGGAGCACGTCAAACGCGGCGTGATTGAGGCCGGGGGTTTTCCGGTGGAATTTCCGGTGTTCTCCAACGGCGAATCGAACCTGCGCCCGACCGCCATGCTCACCCGCAACCTGGCGAGCATGGACGTCGAGGAAGCGATTCGCGGCAACCCGATCGATGGTGTCGTACTGCTGACCGGTTGCGACAAAACCACCCCGGCACTGCTGATGGGCGCGGCCAGTTGCGACGTGCCGGCGATCGTCGTCACCGGCGGGCCGATGCTCAACGGCAAGCACAAGGGCCAGGACATCGGCTCGGGCACGGTGGTCTGGCAGCTCAGCGAGCAAGTGAAAGCCGGCACTATCACCATTGACGATTTCCTTGCAGCCGAGGGCGGCATGTCGCGCTCGGCCGGTACCTGCAACACCATGGGCACGGCCTCGACCATGGCCTGCATGGCCGAAGCCCTCGGCACTTCCCTGCCCCACAACGCGGCCATTCCAGCCGTCGATGCGCGTCGCTATGTGTTGGCGCACATGTCCGGCATGCGCGCGGTGGAAATGGTCCGCGAAGATTTGCGTCTGTCGAAAATCCTCACCAAAGAAGCGTTTGAAAACGCCATCCGCGTCAACGCCGCCATCGGTGGTTCGACCAACGCGGTGATCCACTTGAAAGCCATCGCCGGGCGCATCGGTGTGGAACTGGACCTGGACGACTGGACCCGCATCGGTCGCGGCATGCCGACCATCGTCGACCTGCAACCGTCCGGACGCTTCCTGATGGAAGAGTTCTACTACGCCGGCGGCTTGCCTGCGGTGCTGCGTCGCCTCGGCGAAGCCAATCTGATCCCGAACCCCGACGCCTTGACCGTCAACGGCAAGTCGATTGGCGAAAACACCAAAGACGCGCCGATCTATGGCCAGGACGAAGTGATCCGCACCCTCGATAACCCGATCCGCGCCGACGGCGGCATCTGCGTATTACGCGGCAACCTGGCCCCTCTCGGTGCCGTGCTCAAGCCGTCCGCCGCCAGTGCCGAACTGATGCAGCACCGCGGTCGTGCGGTGGTGTTCGAGAACTTCGACATGTACAAGGCGCGGATCAACGATCCGGAACTGGACGTCGATGCCAATTCGATCCTGGTGATGAAAAACTGCGGACCCAAGGGTTATCCGGGCATGGCTGAAGTCGGCAACATGGGCTTGCCGGCCAAGCTGCTGGCCCAGGGCGTGACCGACATGGTGCGCATTTCCGACGCGCGCATGAGCGGCACCGCGTACGGTACGGTGGTCTTGCATGTGGCACCGGAAGCAGCGGCTGGCGGGCCTTTGGCGACAGTGAAGGAAGGCGACTGGATCGAGCTCGATTGCGCCAACGGCCGTCTGCACCTGGACATCCCGGATGCCGAACTGGCGGCGCGCATGGCGGATCTGCAACCACCGCAGCAACTGATCGTGGGCGGTTATCGTCAGCTGTACATCGACCATGTGCTGCAGGCGGATCAGGGCTGCGATTTCGACTTCCTGGTCGGTTGCCGCGGGTCCGAAGTCCCCCGCCACTCCCACTAACCCCACCACTCCCTGTGGGAGCGAGCCTGCTCGCGATTGCGGATTCACATTCAACACTTCTGTTGACTGACACCCCGCTATCGTCGGAACGCCGCCCGGAGCAAGCTCGCTCCCACATTTGATACCCATCGTTTTCAAGACTCGCGCAAGCGACCATCATCCGCCGCGCCTGTTATCATGCGCCGCACCTCCATCGCTCAGGATCGCGCCGCTCCCCATGGATTACCGCAAACCCTCCGACCGCAAAAGCATGCACTCGCGCATCGTCCAGGAACTGGGCATGCAGATCGTCTCGGGACGCTTCAAACCGGACGACAAACTGCCCGCCGAAGCCCTGTTGTGCGAAGAGTACGCGGTCAGTCGGCCGGTGCTGCGCGAAGCCACCCGGGTGCTGGTCGCCAAGGGCCTGGTGTATTCCCGCCCGCGGGTCGGCACCGTGGTCAAACAGCGCAAGGAATGGCACATGCTCGATCCGGACGTGCTGCACTGGTTGATGCAAAGCAGCCCGCAGAATCAATTCTTCGATCTGCTGACCAGCGTGCGCAGCATTATCGAACCGGCCGCCGCCGCCCTCGCTGCGCAGCACGCCACGGACGAAGACATCGCCGCCATCGGCGAGGCCTACCAACGCATGGAAACCGCACCGACTCCCGAAGCCTTGTTGCAACCGGACCTGGACTTCCACAGCCGAATCGCCGATGCCACGCACAACGATTTACTGGCGAACCTGTGCAACATGCTCTCGGTAGCGATCGCCGAAGCGTTGAAGCACTCCAACCAGCGACCGAATCTGCATGAGCTGGCGCTGCCGCGGCACAAGGCGATCCTCACGGCGATCGAGAATCGTGATGCGCTGGGTGCGCGGCATGCAACGCTGGTGCAACTGGATGATGCGCGTAGTGCGCTGAATGTGGTGTTAGGCACCGTCCCCTCCTGATCACCTCGGATCAAAATGTGGGAGCAGGCTTGCTCGCTCCCACAGGGCCCAGCGTCAATCCACAGATATAAAAAAGCCGCAACCCTGGTTGCGGCTTTTCATTTTCAGCTACCGATCAGTGAGCAAACAACGAATTGCCCTTCTGCCCCGCCAGTTTCTCCGGCTTTATCAAAAACCGCGCCAGTGCCGGCAGCAGCCACAGTGCACCAAACATGTTCCAGAGCAACATGAAGGTCAGCATCAGGCCCATGTCGGCCTGGAACTTGATCGCCGAGAAGATCCAGGTGCACACGCCGATCGCCAGGCACAGACCGGTGAACAGCACGGCTTTACCGGTGGACTTCAGCGTCTGGTAGTACGCCTCTTGCAGTGGCAGACCGGCACGCAGGAAGCTTTCGAGGCGGCTGTAGATGTAGATCCCGTAGTCCACGCCAATCCCCACCCCGAGCGCCACGACCGGCAGGGTCGCGACTTTCACGCCGATGCCCATGAACGCCATCAGCGCGTTACCCAGAACCGAGGTCAGAACCAGCGGCAGCACGATGCACAAGGTCGCCGCCCAGGAACGGAAGGTGATCATGCACATGGTTGCGACGCAGATATAGACCAGGATCAGGATGGTCAGCTCGGACTCCTTGATCACCTCGTTGGTGGCCGCCTCGATCCCGGCGTTACCCGCTGCGAGGATGAATTCCAGGCCGTCCTTGTTGTTCTCCTTGGCGAATTCCTGCACCGCATGCACCGCGCGATCCAGTGTTTCCGCCTTGTGGTCGTTGAGGAACACCAGCACCGGCGCCAGTGAGCAGCTGTTGTTGTACAGGCCGTCGGCCCGGGCGATGGAGTTGTTCAGCACGTCCGGGTTGCGCGACAGGGTTTCCCATTTCAGGTTGCCCTCGTTCATGCCCTTGATCATCTGCTTGGACACGGTCACCAGCGAGATCGCCGACTGCACGCCCTCGGTGTTCTGCATCTTCCACATCAGCTCGTCGATCGGCGCCATGGCTTCATAGCGCGAGCAGCCTTCGGATTTGGTCTTGACCATCACCACCAGCACGTCGGAACTGGTGGAGTAGTTGCTGATGATGAAGTTGTTGTCCTGGTTGTAGCGCGAGTCCGGACGCAGCTCCGGCGCGCCCTGGTCGAGGTCGCCGATCTTCAGGTTCTGGCTGTACCAGAGGCCGCCGCCGAAGGCGATCAGCGCCAGTGCGATGGAGACCGGTGCGACTTTCGGGCTGGCGAAATTCGACAACAGGCGCCAGAACGGGTGTTCGCGGTGTGCGTCTTTCTTGCTGCGTTCGACCGCGCGTTTGCTGATGCCAACGTAGGAAATGGCCACCGGCAACAGGATCAGGTTGGTGAACACGATCACCGCCACGCCGATGGACGCGCCGATCGCCAGTTCACGAATCACCCCGATATCGATGATCAGCAGCGTGATGAAACCCACCGCATCGGCGAGGATTGCGATCATGCCCGGCAGGAACAGCTGGCGGAAGGTGCGCCGCGCGGCCGTCAGTGCGTTGTCCGCCTCGCTGGACTGCAAGGCGATCCCGTTGATCTTCTGCACGCCGTGGGAAATACCGATGGCGAAGATCAGGAATGGCACCAGCATCGAGTACGGATCCAGCCCGAAGCCGAAAAAGTGCATCAACCCCAGTTGCCAGATCACCGCCACCAGCGTGGTACTCAATACCGCCACGGTGCTGCGCATGCAGTTAGTGAACCAGTAGAGCAGGATCAGGGTGATGACGAAGGCCACGCCGAAGAACATCACCACCATGACCAGGCCATCGATCAGGTCGCCGACCTTCTTGGCGAAACCGACGATGTGGATCTGTACGTTGGGGTTCTGGGCTTCGAACTTGTCGCGAATCTTTTCTTCAAGTTCATGGGAGAACTTGCGGTAGTCCAGCGCCAGCAACGTGCCCTGGTCCTGCGGGTCCGGGTAGGACTCCAGCAGCGGGATGTCGACGATGCTCGACTTGAAGTCGTTGGCCACCAGACGCCCGACCTGACCGGACTTGAGCACGTTGTTGCGCAGCAGGTCGAGGCTTTGCTGGGAGCCGTTGTAGCTCTGCGGGATCACTTCACCACCGGCGAAGCCCTCCTCCGTCACCTCGGTCCAGCGCACGCTCGGACTCCACAGCGACTTCAGCCCGGAGCGGTCGACGCCGGAAATGTAGAACACCTCGTCGTTGATCTGGCGCAGGGTCTCCATGTACTCCTTGGAGAAAATATCGCCATCGGTGGCTTCAACCGAAATCCGCACGGTGTTGCCCAGGTTCGCCAGATCGTTGCGGTGTTCCATCATCTTTTGAATGAACGGATGATCGAGCGGGATCATTTTTTCGAAACTGGTGGACGGCCGGATCAGCGTCGCCTGCCAGAACAGGAAAATACTCACCAGCAGGCAGATGACGATCACTGCCGGGCGGTTGTTGAAGATCAGGCGTTCGAGAAACGTCGCCTTGTCTTGATGATGACTGCTCAAGGATGTCATAGACCCGCCTTCTTATTATGTGCCCGGCTCATTTGGACGACCCGTTTTTTCCATTCTCTGCGCCGGCGCCGGTTGGCGAGGTGAGGCGAACGCCGCCCTGTCCTGCCAGAATCAGATTGCCGTTACCCGCCGCAGTGACTGCCGAAACGGAGATGCGGTCGGGGCGATTGAACACGCTGAAGGTTTCGCCGTTGTCGTTGCTGCGAATCACCGAACCGCCATTGCCGACGATCACGATGGAACCGTCGTCGAGCAACGTTGCGCCAGACAGACCAAACTCCAGGGTGCCACGGGCGGCTTGCAACTCGACCGGCTCCCAGGTGCTGCCGAAATCGGTGGAGCGAAACAGATTGCCCCGCAGTCCATAGGCCAGCAGCGTGTTGGCCTGAGCCGTGCCGATCACGCCGAACAGCGAGCCTTCATAAGGCCCTTCAAGCTTCTCCCAGGTCTGCCCCCCATCGGCGGAGCGGAACATGCTGCCCTGCTCGCCGACGATGAACAGTCCGGCATCCTTGACTGACGCAATACCATTGAGGTGGTACTGGTCTTCGTTATCGAGGCGATCGCCGACATCTTCCCAGTGTTTGCCACCGTCGGTGGTTGCCATCAATGCGCCGTAAGCGCCCACGGCAAAGCCGCTGTTGACGTCCTGGAACCAGACATCGAGCAGCGGCGATTCACGTGTGAGGTCTTCAAATTGTTTGGTCCAACTGACGCCGCCGTCCTCGCTGGCGAGGATCTGTGCGTCATGGCCGACAGCCCAGCCGTGGCGGTCATCGACGAAAAATACCGACGTCAGCAATTGCCGGGTCGGCACCTTGGCCTGGACCCAGGTCGCGCCCTGGTCATCGGAATACAGGATATGCCCGCGATCACCGACTGCCACCAGGCGAGAGCCTGCGTGCACGACGTCGAGCATCAGGCTTTTGCTGGCCTTGGCCGATTCTACGGAATAAACCACATCGGACGCCGGCGCCGCAGCGGCCAGCGCAGGTGCCGACAGCGCGGCACAGCCCAACAGCGAGAGCGCTGTAGCCAGCAACGCGAATTTGCGTAATGCCGGCGGGCGGCAGATACCCACACCCATGACAGGCTCACTCATAGACCTTCCCCCATTATTATTGTTAGGTCGTTCAACCTTTCTGGGCGCCATAAGGGGTGCTCCTTGCAATTGCCTGTTCTGGAGCATAGTCCTGAAATGCGCAATCTAGAGCCCCTTCGGAAGCTGGCTTATCCTATCGGGGTTTGGAAAGGTCTGACAATCGACGCCACGTTATGTTTTGTTAACCTGGGGGGTATGGGGGGAGGATGAATGATGGGGTATCAGGTGGGGTGATCGGGTTTGCCGGGGTGCCCTATCGCAAGTGATCACAAGTTTTGTGTCCGACCTATCAACCTTGTGGGAGCGAGACCGGCTTGCCGGCGAAGGCGGCAGCACATTCAAAAGGAATGTTGACTGACAGACCGCTTTCGCCGGCAAGCCGGTCTCGCTCCCACAATGGTTTCGGATACATCCGCAAGAGACAGGTTGCCTGTCAGGGCGCCTTCGCCGGCAAGTCGGATCGCCGCACCGCAGTTCCTACGCCAGGCTCTTGCTGACCACTTCAAACACATCGCTGGACAGCTGACCCGAAGCACGAATGCGCTCCAGTTCACCCTTCATCAACGCCTGGCGCGCATCGTCATATTTGCGCCAGCGAGTCAGCGGCGCCAGTTGCCGGGAAGCGATCTGTGGGTTGAACCCGTCCAGCTCGATCACCAGATCCGTCAGGAACCGATACCCGGAACCGTCCGCCGCATGGAAGTTGACCAGGTTCTGCCCGGCAAACGCGCCGACCAGCGCCCGCACCTTGTTCGGGTTCTTGATGTTGAACGCAGGATGCTGCATCAACTGACGAACCCGCTCCAGACCACCCGGCAAGGTGCTGCCGGCCTGCACGCTGAACCATTGATCCATGACCAGCGGATTGTCCTTGAAGTGCTCGGCAAAACTCGCCAGGGCCGTAGCCTTCTGCTCCTCGAATGGCGAATTCACCAGCACCGCCAACGCCGTCAGGCGCTCGGTCATGTTGTCGCTGGTCTCGAACTGCTCGAGCGTCGCCGCCAATACTTCCGGCTTGCCACTCAACATCAGGTACGACAGCGCAATGTTCTGCAGCGCGCGACGAGCGAAGTGCTCGGCCTCGGCCACATAGGGGGTCTGCTTCGAAAGATCGCGGTTGGCCTGATAACGCAGCCACAGGGCTTCGAACAGACCTTCAGCCAACTGTTTACGAGCAAACTCGCGAGCGATGTGGATGGCGTCAACGTCAGCCACTTCACTGATTTCGGTCAGATAGGCTTCGCCCGGCAGCGAGAGCATTTCGGCGACCATGGCCTGGTCCAGCGTCTCGTCCGACAGCACCGTGCGCAAGGCAGAAATCAAGCGCTGGTCGAGGACCAGTTTCTCGCCTTTCTGATGATCGGCAATCAGCTCTTGCAGCACTTGCACCGACAATTGCTGACCGGCATCCCAGCGGTTGAAGCCGTCGCTGTCGTGCTGCATCAAAAACATAAGCTGGTCGCGGTCGTACGGGAAGCTCAGCTTCACCGGCGCCGAGAAGCCGCGCAGCAATGAAGGCAGTGGTTTTTCAGCGATGTCGACAAAGGTGAAGGTCTGTTCGGCTTCGGTCACCGAAACCACCCGCGAAGTGCCTTGAGCGGCGGCTTCACCAGTAAGACGCAAGGCTATCTCCCCGCCCTTGCTGTCCAGCAGGCCCAATTCGACCGGGATCACGAACGGCAGTTTTTCAACCTTGTCCGGGGTCGCCGGGCAGCTCTGGCGGAAGGTCAAGCTGTAGGTCCTGGCCGCGGCATCATAGGACTCACTCACCGCCAACCGTGGAGTACCCGCCTGGCTGTACCAGCGCTTGAACTGGGTCAGGTCGACACCATTGGCGTCTTCCATGGCCTTGATGAAATCGTCGCAGGTCACCGCCTGGCCATCGTGACGCTCGAAGTACAGGTCGCTGCCTTTGCGGAAGCCTGCGGCGCCAAGCAAGGTGTGGATCATGCCGACCACTTCCGAGCCCTTTTCATACACGGTCAGGGTATAGAAGTTGGAGATCTCGATGAAACTGTCCGGGCGCACGGCGTGGGCCATGGGACCGGCGTCTTCGGCGAACTGGTGGGTGCGCAGGTACGCCACGTCCTGGATGCGCTTGACCGTCGCCGAGTTCATGTCGGCGGAGAAGCCCGAGTCGCGGAACACGGTGAAGCCTTCCTTGAGCGACAGCTGGAACCAGTCGCGGCAGGTCACGCGGTTGCCTGACCAGTTGTGGAAATATTCATGGGCGACGATCGCTTCGACCCGCTGGTGCGCGGCGTCGGTGGCGGTTTCGGCCTTCGCCAGCACGGCGCTGGAGTTGAAGATATTGAGGCCCTTGTTCTCCATGGCGCCCATGTTGAAGTCGTTCACGGCGACGATCATGAATATATCCAGGTCGTACTCGCGACCATAGACTTCTTCGTCCCAGCGCATGGACTTCTTCAGGCTGTTCATGGCGTGCTGGCACTTGTCGATGTTTTCCGGCTCGACGTAGATGCGCAGCGCCACGGAACGCTCGGTCATGGTGGTGAAGGTGTCTTCGACGCACCACAGGTCACCGGCCACCAGCGCGAACAGGTACGCCGGTTTCTTGAACGGGTCTTCCCAGGTCGCCCAGTGCCGGCCGTCTTCGCCGGGACCCGAGGCAATCGGGTTGCCGTTGGACAGCAGCACCGGATAGCTGTGCTGTTCGGCGACCACAGTGGTAGTGAACGTGCTCATCACGTCCGGGCGGTCGAGGTAGTAGGTGATCTTGCGGAAGCCTTCGGCCTCGCACTGGGTGCAGAACATCGTGCCGGATTTGTACAGGCCTTCCAGCGCGGTGTTGGTTTCCGGGTGGATCCTGACGCTGGTGTCGACCGTGAAGGTGGTGCTGGTCGGCTGCAGGGTCAGGTGATTTTCCGTCAGTTGGTAGTCGGCAATGCTCAGCTCGCGATCGGCCAACGTCACCGACAACAGTTCCAGTTGCTGGCCGTCCAGCACCAGCGGCGGCAGGCCGGGGCCGCGTTCAGGGTTGCGGCGCATCACCAGTTGCGCATGGACCAGGCTGTGGTCCTCGAACAACTCGAAGGTCAGGTGCGTCTCGTCGATCAGGTACTCGGGGGCCTGATAGTCCTTCAGGTAGATCATCTTCGGTTGTTCGGTGCGCATGCTGGAGTCCTTACTGATGCACGGCGAGCTGATAAGCCGTGTACTTACGAATATTGATCACGCCGGTGTCGAAGATCAGGTACTGGCCCTTGATCCCCAGCAGCGTGCCTTCGGCAATCGGGTTCTTGTCCAGGTTGAAGCTGACGATCTTGGTCGGGTACTGCTCGACCGGAAAACGGATCTCCAGCGGTTCGACATCGGCAATGGTCTGGATCGCCTGCAGGCCGAATCGTTCCTGCAGACCTTGCAACCCTTCGGCGCAGCTTTCAAACAGCTGATCGCGAACCTGAGCCAGGTCTACCGCAATCGCATCGCCCTTGAGTAAAGCACGCCAATTGGTCTTGTCCGCCACCTGGCTGCGAAACAGGTCCTCGACGAAACCCGACTGCTGACGGGTCGCGACGCGCATGATCGGCAGAGCCTGACTGGCGCCCTGATCGATCCAGCGAGTCGGCAGCTGGGTGGCACGGGTAATACCGACCTTGACCCCCGACGAGTTGGACAGGTACACGACGTGATCGGTCATGCAGAACTGCTCGCCCCACGCCGGCTCCCGGCAGGTGCCGGCGTCATAGTGGCAACGCTCCGGGCTCATGATGCACAGGTCGCACTGCGCCAGTTTGGTCATGCACGGGTAGCAGTAACCCTGGCTGAAGCTGGTTTTGGTCTTGCGTCCACAATGGGTGCAAAAGATCGCCCCCAGGTATTCCAGGCGCACCGTGGTGCCGATCAATGGATTGACCGGGACCTCGACGTCATCCAGACGAAACGCGTATTGCACGTTCGGCCCGTCAAGGCGCGCCGACATTTTGCTGATTGCACCGCGGCCAATCTCGATCAATGGACGGCATCCGACTTGAACAGGATATTGGGAACGGTGATCGACTTCGAACCACATTCCTGCACGCCCATGTAACCAGTGCGCTGGTCCTCGGGCAGGTTCTGGATTTCCCAGGCGATCATCGCTTGCAGCGACAGTTCCCGTTGTTCGGCGGTGAGTTTGCCACCGTCGGACCATTTGCCGATTTCCACCGCCAGTTTCAGGCTCTGGTAGATATCGGGGGTGATGTTGTTGATCATTTCATTAAAAGAGGACATCTAGGTCTCCGCTCTTCAATACAGAACTAATTCAGGCAGCCAGTTTACGGCGGTTGTACAAACCACCCAACAGGCCGGTCAAGCATCCGATGAGTAACCCGCTGACGTGGGCCGCGTTGGCGATTTCTCCAAAGCCGATCATCGAGACCAGCCCGGACAGGCACAGCAGCAGCCACACCAGCATCATCACCAGCACACCACGCGGCAGGCGATAAGCCGGGTTCGGCGACAGCAGCTGGAAAATCCAGCAATGCCCGAGCAGGCCGTACAGCACCCCGGACAACCCGCCAAACAGGCTCGGGCCACTGAAAATGAACTGGGTATAGTTGGACACCAGGCTGAACAGCAAGGTCAGGCCGATCAGGTTGATACTGCCCTGGCGCGACTCGATGCGCCGCCCCAGCTCCCAGTACCACATGCCGTTCATGGCCAGGTGCAGGATGCCGAAATGGATCAGCATCGGCGTCACCAGGCGCCACCACTGCCCCGCCGCCAGGCTGTCGGCCAACGGCACGAAATGGATGTATTCGCCGACGATGCGAAAATCGAGGAAGGTCAGCCAGCGCATCGTCTCGAAGTTTTCGCCCAGCAGCGTCACTGCGCCGACGAGCAGGCTCAGCACCAGCACCAGTGCCGTGGCCCTGGCGTGGCGCAGTTGCTCGACGAAACCGGGGCGGCGAGTGGTCGGTGCCGCCGGGATGTCCAGCTGTTGGTCGGGGTCACCGGCGGGAAAACGTTCGTACAACGAGCGCACGTCTTCACTGATGTTCGCCGGCACCCACAGCACTTGCTCGCCCGCCTCTTCACTGACCCGATGCGGCACCTGCATGCGTTGCAGCAGCTTGACGAAGCCACTCAGGTCCACCGCCAGGGGCAGGCGCAATACCGCAACGGTACTCATTGCAGCACCTCCGGACGCTCGACATCGACCCAGACGAACTTGTGCGGATCGAGACGGGTTTCCTGATCCAGGCGATAGGCAACCAGTTTGCCGTACAGCACCGCGCTGTAGTCCAGGCAGGCCAGGTTCGAACGGATCGGTGCCGGTTTGCCGCTGCGCCAGTAATGGCCGACGAACAACAAGGGTTCATCGGCGCCATAGCGCAGCAAGGTGTTTTTCTCGGTGGACGACAATGGCGTTTGCGCCACGGGCTCTGGCAATGCATCAGGCTGGAACACAATGTCTCCGTAGGTTTGCGGATCGTCTTCCCAGAACTTGGTGCGGAAAAACGAACGTGTCAGGCCGTCGCCGCTGGTCATGGTCAGCCCGTGGGGCAAACGCATGTCGGTGCCGCGCAGCAAGCGATCGAACACGGTGCAGGCGAAACTGCCGGGCACCGCCGAGGCCTGGAGGAAATGCTCATCGACGCAACCGTTGGGGAACAGCGCCCGCAACGGCTCGATCAGGCCGGCATCCCAGCAGGCGTGCACCACCCGGAAGCGTCCGGCATCGACGAACAAGGGCAATTCATAGAACCATTGCAGGAAATCGTGCCAGTCCGCCGGATGGTGTTCGAACTGGGTCAGGGTTTCGTTGAGCAGACGGGCATGGCGCGGCGTGTGTTCCCGGACGAATTGCTTGCCGCTGCCTGGAAGCGCCGGGGTGCTCCAGCCGAGTGCGTTGAACTCATGGTTGCCCATGATGCACAGCGCCTGGCCGGCCTCGACCATGTCGTGGACGATGTGCAGCGCCTCGCGAATTCGCGGGCCGCGGTCGATGATGTCGCCGACGAACACCGCCATGCGCGATGGATGTCGCCAGACGCCACCCTGTTTTTGATAACCGAGCCGGTCGAGCAAGTGCTCAAGGGTCAGGGCGCAACCGTGCACGTCACCGATCAGGTCGTAACTTCGCGCGGGATCGAGCATCAGTCGCCTCCACCACCCAATCGACTGCCCCAACCGAGCTTGGTCCGGCAGACTTCATAGTAGTTGTGGTCGAGCGGGTGGATCAGCCGCAACTTCTGCGCTTTCTTGTTGATGGTAATGGTATCGCCGGGCGCGCAGGTGAAGTGGTTCTGCCCGTCACAGGAGACTTGCGGGTAGATCTGCATATCCTTGGACACGACGATTTTCAGCTCGCTGTTGCCATCGACCACGATCGGCCTGCCCGACAAGGTATGGGGGTACATCGGCACAATCACAATGGCGTCGAGCTTGGGATGCATGATCGGTCCGCCCGCCGACAGCGCATAGGCCGTCGAACCGGTGGGCGTCGCGACGATCAGGCCGTCGGCCTTCTGGCTGCAGACGAACTGGCCGTCGATGTACAGCTCGAACTCGATCATCCGCGTCGATTTGCCGGGGTGCAGCACCACGTCGTTCAGCGCATCGCCCTGGCCGATGGCCTCGGCGTGGCGGCGGACTTCGGCCTGCAGCAGGAAGCGGTTTTCCACCAGGTAGTGGCCGTCGAGCACCTCGGCAACTTTCACTTCCAGTTCATCGGGACGAATATCGGTCAGGAAACCCAGGCTGCCGCGGTTGATGCCCAGCACCGGGATATTGTGTCGGGCCAACGCTCGGGCGGCACCCAACAGGCTGCCGTCACCGCCGACCACAATCACCATGTCACAGACTTCGCCGAGCATCTTGCGGGACGAGGTTTGCAGGCCATGCCCCGGCAGGACTTCGGCGATGGTGTCTTCGAGGATCACGTGCATGTGACGATCGAGCAGAAACCGTTTCAGTCGGCGGACGGTATCCAGCACCTGCGAACTGCCCAGGCGACCGATGATGCCGATATTACGAAATTGCTCCATGGGGTTCCTGCAAGGACGGCGAAAAACACGATTATGGGCGAAAGCGCAGGATAGACAAAATCCTTTCAGCCACAACGGTGTACTCACGATTGAGGCTATGCTCGCAAGATGATCCTATTTCCCGATTTGCTGCAGTTACCCCACCAGTTGCGCCATCCCGAAGTGCGCGACCTGGCGTGGGTCATCCTCGCGCCACCGATGCTCGACGTCACCCCGTGGCCGCAGCGTCACCCGCTGGCCGGCAGTGACTGGGTGCAGGCGCCGGAACGGCTGGAACGCTGGCTGCGGCAACTCGATCGCGACAGTTATGACTTGCTGCACTGGCTGGCCCAGGCCCGGACCCGGCGCCTGGGCCTGTACTACGAACGCCTCTGGCAGTACGCCGTGCGCCACGCGCCGGGTATCGATCTGATTGCCGCCAACATGCCGATCCGCCGCGAAGGTCACACCCTGGGCGAATTGGACATGCTGCTGCGTGATCGCGACGGCGTGCATCACCTGGAACTGGCGATCAAACTCTACCTCGGCCCGCAGAATGGCGATGGACAGGACACGGCGCAGTGGCTCGGCCCGGGCTGCCACGATCGGCTGGACCGCAAACTGGCACACCTGAGCCAGCATCAATTGCCGATTTCCGCGAGACCGGAGAGCCGTGAAGTGCTGGCGGCGCTGGATATCCAGCAGTTCAGCGCGCATTTATGGCTGGGGGGCTATTTGTTGTACCCATGGCCTGGTCGGTCGGCGTCGCCGAGTGGCGCGCATCCGCAACATTTGCGTGGCAGCTGGTTGCATCAAAAGGACTGGGCGGAATTTGTCGTGCAGCGTCCGTACGGCCGCTGGCAACCCCTGCCCCGCCACGCCTGGCTGGCGCCGGCGCATTATCCCGTGGACCAGACCTGGAGTACCGCGCAACTGGAGGCGTGGCTCGGCGATCTTGACCCCCAGGCCCCGGCGCAGTTGTTGGTGCGACTGACCGAGAATGCCGATGGGGATTGGGAGGAAGCGGAGCGGTTGTTTCTGGTGGCGGATCTTTGGCCAAATGTGCCGGGCAGTGGTTGAGTTTTGCGGCGCCTGGGCCGGCCTCTTCGCGAGCAGGCTCGCTCCCACATTTGAAACGCATTCCCCTGTGGGAGCGAGCCTGCTCGCGAACGGGCCGACGCGGTCTAGATGGACAACCGCAAAGCCAACGCCGCCAACGTCGCCAACAGCACCGGCACCGTCAACACAATCCCGACCTTGAAGTAATACCCCCAGCCAATCCGGATGTTCTTGCGCTGCAGCACATGCAGCCACAATAACGTCGCCAGACTGCCGATCGGTGTAATTTTCGGCCCCAGATCACTGCCGATGACGTTGGCGTAGATCATCGCTTCCTTCACCACCCCCGTCGCCTGGCTGGCATCGATCGACAGCAAGCCGATCAACACCGTCGGCAGGTTATTCATCATCGACGCCAGCAGCGCCGTCAGCACACCGGTGCCCATGGCCGCGCCCCAGATGCCGTAATGGGCAAAGCCATCCAGCCAGCCGGCCAGATACCCGGTGAGCCCGGCGTTGCGCAGGCCGTAGACCACCAGGTACATGCCCAGGGAAAAAATCACGATCTGCCACGGGGCTTCTTTCATCACCTTGCGCGTGGAAATCTTGTGACCACGGGCAGCGATGGCCAATAGCAAGGCTGCGCAGACCGCCGAGATGGCACTGATCGGAATCCCCAACGGCTCCAGGGCGAAGCAGCCGAGCAACAGAATCACCAATACCGCCCAACCGGCAAAAAAAGTCGCCTTGTCATGGATGGCCGACGCCGGATGCTCCAGCTGCTCGGGGTCGTAAGCCTTGGGGATGTCGCGACGGAAGAACCACATCAGCATCGCCAGGGTCGCCGCGACACTCACCAGGTTGACCGGAATCATCACCGCCGCGTAACGGTTGAAACCGATGTTGAAGAAGTCCGCGGACACGATGTTCACCAGGTTTGACACCACCAGCGGCAGGCTGGCCGTGTCGGCGATAAAGCCGGCGCCCATGACGAATGCCAGGGTCGCCGCCGGAGAAAAACGCAAGGCCAGCAGCATGGAAATCACGATGGGCGTGAGGATCAGCGCCGCCCCGTCATTGGCGAACAACGCCGAGACCAGCGCCCCGAGCAGCACCATGTAGGCAAACAGCTTGCGCCCGCTGCCCCGGCCCCAACGCGCTACATGCAGCGCCGCCCAGGCAAAGAACCCGGCCTCATCCAGCAACAGGCTGATGATGATCAGCGCGACAAAGGTACCAGTGGCGTTCCAGATGATCTGCCACACCAGCGGGATGTCGCCCAAGTACACCACGCCGAAAATCAGCGCCAGCACCGCGCCCAATACCGCGCTCCAACCAACGCCGAGGCCTTTGGGTTGCCAGATCACCAAGGTGATGGTCAGCAGGAAAATCAGGGAAGCGATGAGCATGCAAAACAGCCTTCAACAGGGGGCAGGGCAGGAAATTGGAGTGAAGGCTATAGAAGACTCACTGCCTCTGTCGATGATCTGTGAGCAAGCGTCAGGATTTTGTAGGAGCAGCCGGTCGACGCTCCTACAGAGGTGTTCACAATTTCTTGTGCTGTTCGACCCATTGGCCATAGGCATTGATGAATTTCTGCAGGAACGGCTTGACCGTCTCCGACAGCTTGCCCGCCTCGTCGAACGCCGAACCCGCGCCGTTCAGGTAGGCTTCGGGTTGCTGCATGCAGGGGACGTCGAGAAACACCATGGACTGGCGCAGGTGATGGTTGGCGCCGAATCCGCCCACCGCCCCCGGTGAAACGCTGATCACCGCCCCCGGCTTGCCGCCCCAGGCGCTCTGGCCATAGGGCCGCGAACCGACGTCGATTGCGTTCTTCAAGGGCGCCGGCACCGAACGGTTGTATTCGGGGGTCACGAACAGCAACGCGTCGGATGAGCTCACTTGTTGTCGGAAAGTACTGTAGGCTGCCGGCGGTGAAGCGCCATCGATGTCTTCGTTGTAGAGCGGCAGATCGCCAATTTCGATGATGTTCAGCTTGAGATTTGCCGGTGCGAGGTCGGCCAGGGCCAGTGCGACCTTGCGATTGATCGATTCCTTTCTCAAGCTGCCGACCAGTACGGCGATCGTGTAGACGTTGCTCATGGAAAATTCTCGACTGTCCGATGGAATGAGCTAGTAGTTATAGATGACGATACAAACAGTGGGCGACTGAAACACGCCGCCCCTGACTATTTTTTTCCTGTAGGAAAACTTACCTCGCCCAACCACGGTCTACAGCCCGCAAATTGAGTGATTTATCTCCAGAGGTTCTAAGCAGATGGCAGCAGTACTCGTCGGTCAGTTCCATGCAAGAGACGCGGAAGGCCGCGTTTATTCCGTGCATGAGTTCCAGGAATCCACCCCGTCGGCAGACGGTCTTGCCGGCTCGGTGCCTGTCACCACCTACAAGCTGGCCATTGGCGATCGAGTAAAAAAGCTCGATGACAACCAGTTTCTGCTGATCCAGTCGGACGTCACTATCGTTCGCGAACCCGACACCTATGTTGGCCAGCGGCCGGAACCTAACGTCGCCTCATAACCCGCTGTTATGAGCAGAAGTCATATGGGCGCACTTGGGTTAGGATTCGGATACTGACTCCTCCACCTGCCGAACATGGACTTCACGCATGCGTTTACGTCATATCGAAGTGATCCAGGCGCTGTTGCAGACCGGTCACCTCGGCACCGCCGCCGAATGGCTGGAGTTACCGGTGGCCGAGGTTGAACGCCTGCTGCGCGATGCCGAGGATCAGTTGGGGTTCATGCTGTTTTCCAGCGTGCGTGGACGCTTGCAGGCCACGTGCGAGGCGCGGGCGCTGCAGGTCGAAATCGCCCACGTCTATGACGCGCTCGAGCCGGTCCAGCGCCTGGCCAGTAGCCTCAAGCAATACCAGGCCCCGCCCCTGCGCATTATCTGCACCCCGCCCTTGGCCCAACAGTTGTTGCCACAGAGCATCGCGACCTTGCGCCGACGTCTGCCCGACGCACCTTGCACCCTGCTGAGCCAATCCACCCGCGAGATCGTCAAGAGCCTGCTGCTGCGCGAAAGCGATCTGGGGCTGAGCCTGCACGACCCCGATCACACCGACATCCATTGCCAAGTGATTGCCCAGGGCAAACTGCAACTGCTCGCACCCCACGGCTGGTTGCAACCCAAGCAGAAGTACATTTCGCTGCAAGACCTGGCGGGTCAATCGATGCTGGGGCTGGAAGGTCATGATCCGTTGAGCCCGGCGCTCGAACACAAACTGCACGCGCTACGCCCGGCCCCGGTGATCCATACCCGGGTTCAGACTCATCAGATGATGCGAAGCATGGTCGAGGCCGGCGAAGGCCTGGCGATCGTCGACCCGTTCACTGCCCTCGGGGCCCGGTCGACCGGGCTGGACGCTTGTCCGCTAGCGCCCGCGGTGCCGATCAGCCTGTATGCCCTGACCCTGAAGAACGGCGAACCCTCGCTGGCCGCTCAGGCATTACTGGACATCGTCACGGAACAAGCCGCGGCGATGCTGTCGAACTGAACGGATTTTCCAGCGGGTTATCGAACAATCGATACCAGAACAGCGCCACTTCGGCGGTGCTCGGATCAATACCGCGATAGCGCAGATGATCGATGCCGCCCACCACGAACCCGCACCGCTCATAGAGCCGACAGGCGCCCAGGTTGTTGTTCTGGGTCTCGAGCATGATGCCCGGCAGTTTTTTCTTGCGACTCCAGAACTGCGCCACATCCAGCAGCGCCTTGGCCACGCCATGTCGTCGAGCCGGTGCGTGCACCGCCAGTTCATCGATATGGGCAAAGCCATTCCAGTTGGTGCTGACCACCAGGTGACCCACCGGCTCATCATCCAGATAAGCCATGAAAATCTCGCTGTCAGCCGCCTTGCGGTAACTGCTGAATTCCTCGGGATCAATCCCGTAGCACTTGCGGTAAGGGGTGATGGGCGTCACCGGCCAGCGCTCCACCGGCTTGCCGATTTGCGCGGCGCCATAGGCGGCGACTTCAAAACTGAAATCACTGCCCCAGATATAAGCGGCGAAACCATCGTCGGCAACGCGCACCGACAGCCCTGGGTATTGCGGATTCATGACCGGTTGCATACTGGGAAAGGTCCTCATTCCTTGATGCAATCGACGGTGTAAAGCCGTCCATTGCCCTCGTCTTCGTGTTGCAAGCCGTGCACATCCGCGACAAAGCCCGGGAAGCTGCTGTCGAACGTACGGGCAAACGCCAGGTAATCGTTGATCGAGCGCGTCGACTCGGTAAAGCGCTCGCCGGGCATGATCAACGGAATCCCCGGCGGGTATGGCACCAGCATCACGGCAGCGATCCGCCCGTCCAGGGCATCGATGGACACCGCTTCAACTTCGCCACGCACCAACTGATCATAGGCGTCGGATGGCTTCATGGCGACTTCCGGCAAAACGGTGTACATGCGCTTGAGGTGTTTGGCCGTGGCGTTGCTGCGGTAGCAGGCGTGCAATTGGTCGCAAAGGTCGCGCAGCCCCATGCCCTGATAGCGCGCGAGATTCTCCTGCGCCACGCACGGCAGGCAAGTGGCGAGACTGACGTTGGCATCGTAGCTGCGCTTGAATTCCAGCAGCTCGGTCAGCAGCGTGCTCCATTTGCCCTTGGTGATGCCCATGGAGAACAGCACCAGGAATGAATATAGCCCGGTTTTCTCGACCACCAGTCCACGCTCCCAGAGGAACTTGCTGACCACCGCCGCCGGAATCCCGCGCTCGCTGAGGGCGCCGCCTGCGGTCAGGCCGGGCATCACCAGGGTGACCTTGATCGGATCGAGCAGTACGTAGTCATCGGTCACGCCGCCGAAGCCGTGCCAATCGGCGTCGGGTTGCAGCAGCCAGTCTTCGGTGACAACACGCTCGATGCCTTCCACCGAGGGCGGCTGCCAGATGGAAAACCACCAGTCATCCGCGGCAATGTGCTGCCGCAGATTAGCCAGGGCGCGCCGGAAACTCAGGGCCTCGTCGAACATTTCCTGCAACAGCGAACGTCCTGCCGGACCTTCCATCATGGCCGACGCCACGTCCAGCGAGGCGATGATGCTGTACTGCGGCGAGGTGGAGATGTGCATCATGAACGCTTCGTTGAAGCGATCCCGGTCCAGCTGCCGCGCGCCGCCGTCCTGGACATGAATCATTGAGGCCTGGCTGAACGCCGCCAACAGTTTGTGGGTGGAATGGGTGGTGAACACCAGCGGGCTGTCCTCACTGCGGGACGTGCCCATGCCGTAACGCCCGGCGAAAAACTCATGGAACGCCGCATAGGCGTACCAGGCCTCGTCGAAATGCAACACCTCGACGCTGTTGCCCAGATGCTGCTTGATCAGCTCGGCGTTGTAACAGAGGCCGTCATAGGTCGAGTTGGTGACCACCGCAAGTTTGACCTTGGGCGCCCGGCCCTTGGTCAGCGGGCTGGCGTCGATCTTGGCCTGGATCGATTCGCGACTGAATTCGCTCAACGGAATCGGCCCGATGATCCCCAGCTCATTGCGCTCCGGGCACAGGTACAGCGGGATGGCGCCGGTCATGATGATCGAATGCAGCACCGACTTGTGACAGTTGCGATCCACCAGCACCAGGTCGTCCCGGGCGACCATCGAATGCCAGACGATCTTGTTGGCGGTCGACGTGCCATTGATGACGAAAAAGGTGTGATCGGCGCCGAAGTTGCGCGCGGCACGGGCCTCCGCGGCGGCCAGGGGGCCGGTGTGATCGAGCAGCGAACCCAGTTCCGGCACCGACACCGACAGGTCCGAGCGCAGGGTGTTTTCCCCGAAGAACTGGTGGAACGCCTGCCCCACCGGACTCTTGTGGTACGCCACGCCACCGCCATGACCGGGGGTGTGCCAGGAGTAATTGGAGTCGGCGGTGTGTTGCACCAGGGCTTTGAAGAACGGTGGCAGCAGGCCATCGAGGTACTTGCGCGCGGCGCGGGCCACCTGTCGGGCGAGGAAGGGCACGGTGTCTTCGAACAGGTACAGAATGCCGCGCAGCTGATTGAGTTCAGCCATGGCATCGGCCGGGGCGTTTTCCAGGGTCACCTGTTCGCCCAGGGCGAAGATCGGCAGGTCCGGCGCACGAACCCGCGCCAGGCCGATCAGCTCGGCCATGTTATGCAGCAGATGCGAGTGGGCGCTGGCGTCTTCGGCGGCAATCAACATGCACGAGAGGCCGTGATGGGTCGAGGCGACCAGGCGCCCCTCGGTGTAATTGACCGCCGAAACAATGCTGAAGCCTTCCTGCTCAAGTTCCCGGGCGATGCCACGCACACGGTCACCGGCGACGGTGTCGGCCTTGATGTCGCGGTGGACGATCAGGACCGGGAATTTCAGATCTTTATACATGAGGCTCAGTGTCCTGAGGCGGCGGGCCGTGGCCTGCCAATCACCTCAGGGTAGAGGGTTGGAGCGCATGTGGCGAGTGCCGTGCCCTGAAATGGGTCATTGGGCGCGGTACGCGTTATCAAGATCTTTAAAGATTCACGCCTGGGCCTTGGCCTCGGCCAGTTGTTGCCACAGCGATGGCGCGCCGGCGGACTTGGCGATGGCTTCCAGGCGGGCAATGTGTTGGGCCAGGTCATCTTCGCTGGCGCGGATGATTCGTGTCGGTTGACGGTCGGCGGGCAAGCGGCGGATTTCCGTGGCCGAGTTGTCCGCGCCTTCACCGGAACCGTTGCCATCGGAAGCGTTACCGGCCAGGGACAGGCTGGTCTGGCCGCCGGTCATGGTCAGGTAGACGTCGGCCAAGATCTCGGAGTCGAGCAAGGCGCCGTGGAGTTCGCGGCCGGAGTTATCGACGCCATAGCGTTTGCACAAGGCATCGAGGCTGTTGCGCTGCCCGGGGTGACGCTCCCGGGCCATCATCAGGGTATCGAGGATCGTGCAATGTTGGGTGATGTCGGCGCGGTCGTGCAGGCCCATCAGCGCGAATTCGTTGTTGATGAAGCCAACGTCGAACGCCGCGTTATGGATGATCAGCTGCGCGCCCTTGATGAACTCGAAGAACTCTTCGGCCACTTCGGTGAAACGCGGTTTGCCCACCAGGAATTCGTTGGTGATGCCGTGGACGCCGATGGCGCCTTCATCACTCTCGCGATCCGGTTGCAGGTAAACGTGAAAATGCCGGCCCGTCAGGCGCCGACCGATCAACTCGACACAACCGATTTCGATAATCCGGTGGCCATCGGTCACCGGCATGCCGGTGGTTTCGGTATCGAGTACAACGGATCTGGTGGCCATCAGTGCTCAGCTCTCAGCGGGTCATTCTTGCAAAAGCGGCGATGTTAACATGCTCGCGGGATCCGGCGCGCCACGCCAAGTGACGCAAACGCCGTGGATTTTCAGCAAAATTGCGTCACCGTTCATCGCGAGCAAGCTCGCTCCCACAGGGGATTTGCGCCCAATAGAGATCCAATGTGGGAGCGAGCTTGCTCGCGATGGCCGCGACGCGGTGCATTGGCAGAAACTCAATCAGGCCTGCTTGTACCCGCGCACTTCATCCACGCCACGGTTGGCCAGCTGGTCGGCCCGTTCGTTGCCGTGATGGCCGATGTGCCCGCGCACCCACTTCCAGGTGACGTTGTGCCGGTTGACCTGCTCATCCAGTAGCTTCCACAGATCGGCATTTTTTACCGGTTCCTTCGCCGCAGTCTTCCAGCCGCGCTTCTTCCAGTTGTCCATCCACTCGTTGATGCCTTTCATCACGTACTGGGAGTCGGTCACCAGCAGCACGTCGCAGGAGCGCTTGAGCTCTTCCAGACCGCGGATCGCGCCCTTCAGCTCCATGCGGTTGTTGGTGGTGTTGGCTTCGCCGCCCCAGAGTTCTTTTTCAACGCCCTTGCACACCAGCAATGCGCCCCAGCCGCCAGGGCCAGGATTGCCTTTGCAGGCGCCGTCGGTGAAGAGTTCTACGCTATCGCTCATGCCAATCTATCCAGAAAATGCGGTGGCTCGCCGATCCCGGGACCGACGATGCCCGAGGCCGGGACAAACCCGGCCGGGAATATGAATGTGTATTACGGTTCGAGGCGGCGACGATTGACCTTGGCCATCGGCAACGGAATCAACTTGCCCATCGGCTCGCGTCGCTCCTGACGCACCGGCCGCAGCCCCACCACGATCTTGCGCGCCACCAATAAATAGAAGCCGCCACCCGACAGTTGCCAGTCACCGGCCTTGCGCTCCCAACCGGCCAGACGGGCTTGCCAGGCAGGTGACGCAAGCGGCGGACGATAGCACCCGAAGCGGCGTTTCTCCAGCGCAAAACCCAGCAGGTTCAGCCAGTCGCCGACCCTGGAGGGGGAAATGCAGCGCGCCTTGCGCATGGCATCGTGAGCGAACATATGGCGCAAGCCCCAGGTGCTCCAGGGGTTGATCCCGATGATCAGCAAATGACCGCCGGGCCGCACGCTGCTGGCCGCTTCGCGCAGCAAACCGTGGGGCGACAGGCAGAAATCCAGCCCGTGCTGCAACACCACCACATCGGCGGCATGCTCGCTCAACGGCCACGCCTGCTCTTCACAGACGATCTCGACCCCCGGCAACGGCGCGCCGAGCCGTACATTGCGCTGCACCTGCGGCGCTGACGGCGGTGTCTGTGCCGAAGGACCGTAATGCACCAGGTAGCCACCAAAGAACCGGCCCAACTCGTCTTCGAGCATGCGCCGTTCTTCGTCCAGCAGAAATTGCCCGATCGGGCCGGACAGCCATTCACGGGCCGCGCTGATCAACGTCAGCCACTCAGGATCGGCCTGAGCGAACGCTTTATCGGTCATTGCATTTCTCCAACGCGCCAGGAAGTTCTAAGATGCGCCATTGTTTTCCGCTTGGCGAATCCGACGATGATACAGATCACTGCCCTGCCCGCCTTCACCGACAACTACATCTGGTTGTTACAAGACCACCACACCCGGCGCTGTGCAGTCGTCGATCCGGGGGATGCCGCGCCCGTCCAGGCCTGGCTCGCGGCGCACCCGGAATGGGTGCTGAGCGATATTCTGATCACTCACCATCATCATGACCATGTGGGCGGCGTCGAGCAGCTGAAGAAAGCGACAGACGCCACCGTCTATGGCCCGGCCAGTGAAACCATCCCGGCGCGGGATATCGCGCTCAAGGACAGCGACCGCTTTCGCGTCCTGGACTGCGACTTCGAGGTCATCGAAGTCCCCGGCCATACACTCGGCCACATTGCCCTTTATCACCAGGGCCTGCTGTTCTGCGGCGACACCCTGTTTGCCGCCGGTTGCGGACGCCTCTTCGAAGGCACGCCCGAACAGATGCACAGCTCGCTGAGCCGCCTTGCCGCCCTTCCCGAGGATACGCTGGTCTACTGCGCCCATGAATACACCCTGAGCAATCTGCGCTTTGCCGCCGCGGTCGAACCGGGTAACCCCGACATCGCCGAGCGGCTGGCCAACGTCACGCGTCAACGGGACGCCGGGATCATCACCCTGCCGTCGACGCTGGCCCTGGAAAAGCTCACAAATCCGTTTTTGCGCACCGGCGAAACATCCGTTAAAGAAAAAGTGGACGAACGGGATGGAACTCATAACCGGGCTCCGAGTGCGGTCTTTGCTGCTCTTCGTGCCTGGAAAGATAAGTTCTAAGCAGCCTCGCCGATGGTACAAAAATTCTGAATGGTTGACCTGGGGGGGTGCGCTTTCTAGAATCCCCCGACATTTTTGCCCGGAACTTACTTCCAGCCAATGTCGTCATCCATACGTAAAGCCATCAATACAGACGCATTGACCCGCCTGGCTCAAGCCATCGCGGTGGCTGTGTCCGCCACCCTGGCGGGCTGTTCCAGCCATGTGCCGCAGACCGAAGCGACACACACTCCGAATATCGCCGCTCGAGCCAAGCCAAAGCCTGTGCTGCTCAGCGTAAAACCGACGCCGCAAATACCCCAGGATGTCTGGGAGCGCATGCGCCAGGGCTTCCAGCTGCAGGACACCGTCGGCGTCAACCCGCGCATCGAGCAACAGCGCCTGTGGTTCGCCAGCAACCCGTCCTTTCTCGAAAGCGCCGGCGAGCGCGGCAGCCTGTACATTCATTACATCGTCGAACGCCTTGAAGAACGCAACATGCCACTGGAGCTGGCGCTGCTGCCGGTGATTGAAAGCGCCTACAACCCGATGGCCTATTCCCGGGCCAACGCGGTGGGCCTGTGGCAATTCATCCCTTCCACCGGTCGCTACTTCAACCTGCGTCAGACCCGCTTCTACGATGGCCGTCGCGACATCACCGCCTCGACCACGGCGGCGATGGATTACCTGACCCGCCTGCATGACATGTTCAACGGCGACTGGTTGCTGGCCCTGGCGGCCTACAACGCGGGCGAAGGCACAGTCAGCCGAGCCATCGAGCGTAACGAGAAGCTCGGCCTGCCGACCGATTACTGGAACCTGCCGCTACCGGCCGAAACCCAGGCCTACGTGCCGAAGCTGCTGGCGCTGTCGCAAGTGGTACTGGCACCCGACGCCTACGGCGTGAACCTCAACCCGATCGCCAACGAACCCTACTTCCAGGTCGTCGAAATCAACCAGCGCATGGACCTGTCCAAGGTTGCCGCGGTGGCCAACATCGACGAAGACGAACTGTTCCAGCTCAATCCGGCGTTCAAACAGCGCACCACCATTGATGGCCCCCAGCATTTGCTGGTGCCGACGTCCAAGGCGCAGTTGCTGACCACCAGCCTGTCGACCATGCGCCCCGACGAGTTGATCAGCAAAAAGCCACTCAAGCCTGTCTTCGAAGGCGCCGACAGCCCTGCAATCGCCGGCGTCAAGCGTTCCTACCGGGTCAAGCGCGGCGACAACCTGGGCACCATTGCCAAAGCGAACAAGGTCGACGTCAAGGACCTGCAGCGCTGGAACAAACTGACCGGCAAGAATCTCAAGGCCGGCCAGACCCTGGTCATGCAGGACACCACCAAGCGCGGTTCCGGGCGCGTCAACACCGTGGTCGCGGCCAGCAACAAGAAGCAGCAGACCCAGTACAAGGTCAAGCAAGGCGACTCGCTGTACATGGTGGCCAAGCGTTTCAACGTGGAAATGCAACACCTCAAGCGCTGGAACCCGCGGGTGGGCAAGGCGCTGAAACCGGGGCAGATGTTGACGGTTGCTTCGCCGCATTAAAACGAGCCCCTGATTCAGGGGCTTTTTTTTGCCTGTTGTTTCAAGAATGGCCTTTCTTCTCAGCAATTAACCCCGCACTAAAACCCCGTCTTTTTCCTGTCCATACAAGCTGTTACTGTACGACCCACAAAGCCCAAGCCGCCTGGATCGGATCTCTGACTTGAAGCGTCCCCTCCTCCTGTTCCTGATCAGCCTGGCCTTGAGCTCCCCCGCAAGCGCGACAATCAGCGAAAGCCATGGTTATGCGCAGTTCGGCACGCTCAAGTACCCGGCCAGATTTACCCACTTCGACTGGGTCAACCCGCAAGCGCCCAAGGGCGGTACATTGCGGGTGATGGCATTTGGCACCTTCGATACGCTCAACCCTTACACGTTCAAGGGGTCGAGCCCGGTTTCCACGCCCAATTTCCTGCAGTACGGCATCAACGAGCTCAACGAAACACTGATGGTCGGCACCGGCCAGTACGCGCCGTCCGGCGACGAGCCGACGTCCAGTTATGGCCTGATCGCGCAATCGGTGGAATACAGCGAGGACCGCAGCTGGGTGGTGTTCAACCTGCGTCCGCAAGCGCGGTTCCACGATGGCTCGCCGATCACCGCGTACGACGTCGCGTTTTCCTACCGCCTGCTGCTCAAGGAAGGTCATCCGCAGTACCGCACCCATCTGCAGGAAGTGCTGCGAGTCGACATCCTCAACCCGCAGCGCATCCGCTTCGTCTTCAAGCGCGCCGGCAATCCGTTGCTGATCCTGCGCCTGGGCGAATTGCCGGTACTGCCGCAGCATTACTGGAAAAGACGGGACTTCAAGGCCACCACCTTCGAGCCGCCCCTGGGCAGCGGACCGTATCGCATCACCTCGGTCACCCCAGGACGCCAGATCGTTTTCGAACGGGTCAAGGATTACTGGGGCGCGGATCTGCCGGTCAATCGCGGCAAGTACAACGTCGACCGCATGGAAGTCGAGTTCTACCGTGACAGCGACGTCGCGTTCGAAGCCTTCAAGGCCGGCGAGTTCGACATCTACATCGAACACCAGGCAAAAAACTGGGAAAACGGCTACAAGTTCCCGGCGGTGCGCCGCGGCGAAGTGATCAAGGCGCAGATCCCGCACCAGATCCCGACCCAGACCCAGGGCCTGTTCATGAACAGCCGGCGCCCGACCTTTTCCGAGGCCAGGGTCCGGGAAGCATTGGGGATGATGTTCGACTTTGAATGGACCAACCGCACACTGTTCGGCGGCGCCTACCAGCGCGCCCTGAGTTACTACCCCAACAGCGAGTTTTCGGCCACCGGCCTGCCCGTTGGCCACGAGTGGCTGATGCTCAAGCCCTATCGTGAGCAACTGCCCGCCAAACTGCTCACCGAACCGTTCAGCTTGCCGCAGACCCAAGGCCGCGGCATCCCCCGGGAAACCCTGCGCAAGGCCCTGGGCCTGCTGGCCGAGGCTGGGTGGAAGCTCAATGGCCAGCGCCTCCAGAACGCCGCCGGGCAACCGTTGCGCCTGGAGATCCTGCTGGTCAACCCGAACCTGGAACGCATCCTCCAGCCTTACGCCGAGAACCTCGCCAGCATCGGCATCGACGCGCGCCTGCGCACGGTGGATCGCGCCCAGTATAAACAGCGCCTCGACCAGTTCGATTTCGACATGATCCTGATGACCCTCAATCAGACCCTCAGCCCGGGCCTTGAGCAATGGCAGTACTTTCATTCCAGCCAGGTCGGGGTCAAGGGCAGCAAAAACTACGCAGGCATCGCCAACCCGGTGGTCGACCACTTGCTCGAACAATTGCTCGCCGCCAAGACCCGCGACGAACAGGTCGCCGCCGGCAAGGCGCTGGACCGGGTGCTGCTGTGGCAGCACTACATCATTCCCAACTGGTACCTCAATTATCACCGCCTGGCCTACCGCAACCGGTTCGCCTTTGTCACCACGCCGCCCTACACCCTGGGCCTGAGCGCATGGTGGCTGAAATCTTCGGAGAAGGATCGATGAAACCCGTACGTGCCCTGCTGTTGCACGCCAGCGGCCTGTTGTTCGCCGGGCTGGCCTGCGCCGCCCCGCAACATGCCCTGACCTTGTACAACGAGCCGCCGAAGTACCCGGCGGGCTTCCAGCATTTCGATTACGTGAACCCCGATGCACCCAAGGGCGGGATTTTCCGCCAGGCCGGGTTTGGCGGCTTCGACAGCCTCAACCCGTTCATCAGCAAGGGCGTACCGGCCGACGACATCGGCCTGATTTACGACACCCTGGCCAAACAGGGCCTGGACGAGCCGTTCACCGAGTACGGGCTGGTCGCCGGCCAGATCGAGAAAGCCCCGGACAACAGTTGGGTGCGTTTTTACCTGCGCCCCGAAGCACACTTCCATGACGGCCATCCGATCCGTGCCGAAGACGTGGTGTTCAGCTTCGAGACCCTGACCAGAGACGGCGCTCCGCTCTACCGCGGCTACTACAGCGACGTCGCCGAAGTGATTGCCGAAGACCCGCTCAAAGTGCTGTTCAAATTCAAGCACAGCAACAACCGCGAATTGCCGCTGATCCTCGGCCAGTTGCCGGTGCTGCCCAAACACTGGTGGGCCAGCCGCGATTTCAACAAGGGCAACCTGGAAATGCCCTTGGGCAGCGGTCCCTACAAGGTCAGCGAAGTGAAGGCCGGGCGTTCGGTGCGCTATGAACGGGTGAAGGACTACTGGGGCAAGGACCTGCCGGTCAACCGAGGGTTCTACAACTTCGATGTGATGACCACCGACTATTACCGCGACAACACCGTGGCCCTGGAAGCGCTCAAGGCCGGGCAGTTCGATTACTGGCTGGAGATGGCGGCGAAGAACTGGGCCAACGCCTACAACATCGCGGCCGTCACCGAGGGCCGATTGATCAAGGAACAGATCCCCAACGGCAACCCCACCGGCATGCAAGGCTTCGTGTTCAACCTGCGCCGTGCGCTGTTCCAGGACGTACGGGTGCGCCAGGCCCTGACCCTGATGCTGGACTTCGAATGGACCAACAAGCAACTGTTCAACGGCGCCTACGCGCGCACCCGCAGCTATTTCGAGAATTCGGAAATGGCCGCCAGCGGCCTGCCGGACGCCGATCAGCTGGCGATTCTCGACCCCTTCCGCGGCAAGATCCCCGAGCAGGTGTTCACCGAGACCTTCCAGAACCCGGTCACCGATGGCAGCGGCATGATCCGCACCCAGCAACGCAAGGCCTATCAACTGTTGCAGGAGGCCGGCTGGCGCATCGTCGACGACAAGATGGTCGACGCCACCGGCAAACCGGTGAGCCTCGAGTTCCTGCTGGCCCAGACCGAATTCGAGCGCGTGCTGCTGCCGTTCAAGCGCAACCTGAGCGACTTGGGCATCGAGCTGGTGATCCGCCGGGTCGACGTCTCGCAGTACATCAACCGCGTACGCTCGCGGGACTTCGACATGATCGTCGGCAGCTTCCCGCAGTCCAACTCGCCAGGTAACGAACAGCGCGAATTCTGGATGTCCGCCGCCGCCGACAAACCCGGCAGCCGCAACTCCATGGGGCTCAAAGACCCGGTGGTGGATCAACTGGTCGAGCAATTGATCAACGCTGACTCGCGCAAAAGCCTGGTGGCCCATGCCCGGGCACTGGACCGGGTGCTGCAATGGGGCTACTACGTGATCCCCAACTGGCACATCAAGACCTGGCGCGTGGCCTACTGGAACCACATCGGCCACCCGGACATCTCACCCAAGTACGACGTCGGCATCAACACCTGGTGGATCAAGCCCGACGCTACACCTGCGGTAGAAGTCGAAACCAAACTGCAAGCCGACCCTGCGGGCACGGAGTAACCAGATGCTGGCGTATATTTTTCGGCGATTGCTGCTGATCATCCCGACCTTGCTCGGCATTTTGCTGATCAACTTCGTGATCATCCAGGCCGCCCCCGGCGGGCCGGTGGAACAGATGATCGCCAAGCTCGAAGGCTTCGAAGGCGCCACCAGCCGCATCGCCGGCGGTGGTGCCGAAGTGTCCGTGGCCGGCTCGGCCTACCGCGGCGCCCAGGGCCTGGACCCGGCGCTGGTGAAGGAAATCGAGCACATGTACGGCTTCGACAAATCGGCGCCGGAACGCTTGTGGATCATGATCAAGAACTACGCGACCCTGGATTTCGGCGACAGCTTCTTCCGCGATGCCAAGGTCATCGACCTGATCAAGGAAAAGATGCCGGTGTCGATCTCCCTCGGGCTGTGGAGCACGCTGATCATGTACCTGGTCTCGATCCCCCTGGGGATCGCCAAGGCCACGCGTCACGGCAGCCACTTCGACGTCTGGACCAGTTCGCTGATCATCGTCGGCTACGCGATCCCGGCGTTCCTGTTCGCCATCCTGCTGATCGTGCTGTTTGCCGGCGGCAGTTATCTTGACTGGTTCCCGTTGCGCGGCCTGACCTCGAACAACTTCGACGAGCTGAGCATGGGCGGCAAGATCCTCGACTATTTCTGGCACCTGGCGTTGCCGGTGACGGCGCTGGTGATCGGCAACTTCGCAACCATGACCCTGCTGACCAAGAACAGCTTCCTCGACGAGATCAACAAGCAATACGTGGTCACCGCCAAGGCCAAGGGCCTGACCAACCACCGCGTGCTCTATGGCCATGTGTTCCGCAATGCCATGCTGTTGGTGATCGCCGGGTTCCCGTCGGCGTTCATCGGCATCTTCTTCACCGGCTCGTTGCTGGTGGAGGTGATCTTCTCCCTCGATGGCCTCGGGCTGATGAGTTTCGAGGCGGCGATCAACCGCGATTACCCGGTGGTGTTCGGCACGCTGTTCATTTTCACCCTGCTGGGTCTGGTGGTGAAACTGATCGGCGACCTCACCTACACCTTTGTCGATCCGCGCATCGACTTCGAAAGCCGGGAGCATTGAGATGAACCTGTCCCCTCTCAATCGCCGACGTTTCGAACTGTTCAAGGCCAACAAGCGTGGCTGGTGGTCGCTGTGGCTGTTCCTGCTGCTGTTCGGCCTGAGCCTCGGCGCCGAGCTGATTGCCAACGACAAGCCGCTGGTGGTGCACTACGACAACGGCTGGTACTTCCCGGCGCTCAAGCGCTACCCGGAAACCGCCTTCGGCGGCGAATTCCCGCTGGAAGCCAACTACAAGAGCCCGTACATCCGCGAACTGCTCAAGGCCAAGGACGCCTGGGTGCTGTGGGCGCCAATTCCCTACAGTTACCAGAGCATCAACTACGACCTGAAAGTCCCCGCCCCCGCGCCGCCTTCGACGGACAACCTGCTCGGCACCGATGATCAGGGGCGCGACGTGTTGGCACGGGTGATCTATGGCTTCCGGATTTCGGTGCTGTTTGCCCTGACCCTGACCATTCTCAGCTCGATCATCGGCGTCATCGCCGGAGCCTTGCAGGGTTTCTACGGCGGTTGGGTCGACCTGGCCGGGCAGCGCTTCCTGGAGATCTGGTCCGGGTTGCCGGTGCTGTACCTGCTGATCATCCTCGCCAGTTTCGTCCAGCCCAACTTCTGGTGGTTGCTGGGGATCATGCTGCTGTTTTCCTGGATGAGCCTGGTGGATGTGGTCCGCGCCGAGTTCCTGCGTGGGCGCAACCTGGAATACGTGCGCGCGGCCCGGGCGCTGGGCATGCAGAATGGTGCGATCATGTTCCGCCACATCCTGCCCAACGCCATGGTCTCGACCATGACCTTCATGCCGTTCATCCTGACCGGCGCCATCGGCACCCTGACCGCCCTCGACTTCCTGGGCTTCGGTCTGCCGCCGGGCGCGCCGTCCCTGGGTGAACTGGTGGCCCAGGGCAAATCCAACCTGCAGGCGCCGTGGCTGGGCATGAGCGCGTTTGCGGTGCTGGCGCTGATGTTGAGTCTGCTGGTGTTCATCGGCGAGTCCGCTCGCGATGCCTTCGACCCGAGGAAGTGAAATGAATCAGGACAATCTGATCGAAGTGCGCGACCTGGCCGTCGAATTTGTCGTCGGCCAGCGCGTTCAGCGGGTGGTCGAAGGCGTGAGCTTCGACATCAGGCGCGGCGAAACCCTGGCCCTGGTGGGTGAAAGCGGCTCCGGCAAATCGGTGACCGCGCACTCGATCCTGCGCCTGCTGCCCTACCCGCTGGCCCGGCATCCGTCCGGCACCATCGAGTATTCCGGGCAAAACCTGCTGAGCCTGAAAGAAAAAACCATTCGCCACATCCGCGGCAACCGGATCGCGATGATTTTCCAGGAACCGATGACCTCGCTCAATCCGCTGCACTCGATCGAGAAGCAGATCAACGAGGTGTTGAGCATCCACAAAGGCCTGATCGGCAAAGTCGCGACCAAACGCACATTGGAATTGCTGGAGATGGTCGGCATCCCCGAGCCGGAGAAGCGCCTCAAGGCCCTGCCCCACGAATTGTCCGGTGGTCAACGCCAACGGGTGATGATCGCCATGGCCCTGGCCAACGAGCCGGAACTGCTGATCGCCGACGAACCGACCACCGCGCTGGATGTGACCGTCCAGCTGAAAATACTCGAATTGCTCAAGGAACTGCAGGCCCGCCTGGGCATGGCGCTGCTGCTGATCAGCCACGATTTGAACCTGGTACGAAGAATTGCGCATCGCGTATGTGTCATGCAGCGCGGTTGCATCGTCGAACAGGCATCGTGCGAAGAGTTGTTCCGCGCGCCGCAGCATCCGTACACTCGGGAACTGCTGGCAGCGGAGCCCGACGGGACGCCGGCGACCAACGTCATCGGCCCGCCGTTGTTGCAAGTCGAGGACCTGAAAGTCTGGTTCCCGATCAAGAAAGGCTTGCTGAAGAAGACCGTGGATCACATCAAGGCGGTCGACGGCATCAATTTCAGCCTGCCCCAGGGCCAGACCTTGGGGATCGTGGGAGAAAGCGGGTCGGGAAAATCGACCCTCGGCCTGGCGATTTTGCGGCTGATCGGCAGTCAGGGCAGCATCCGTTTTGAAGGCAAGCAGCTAGACTGCCTGTCGCAGCAACAGGTTCGGCCGCTGCGCCGGGAGATGCAGGTGGTGTTTCAGGACCCTTTCGGCAGCCTGAGCCCGCGGATGTGCGTGAGCCAGATCGTCGGCGAGGGCCTGCGGATCCACAAGATGGGCACCGAGGCGGAACAGGAACAAGCGATTATTGCGGCACTCGAGGAAGTAGGCCTGGACCCGGAAACCCGGAACCGCTACCCCCACGAATTTTCCGGCGGGCAACGGCAGAGAATCGCCATCGCCCGGGCATTGGTGTTAAAACCGGCGTTGATTCTGCTGGACGAGCCGACTTCGGCCCTCGACCGGACAGTGCAACGCCAAGTGGTGGAGCTTTTGCGTTCACTGCAAACCAAGTACAACCTGACGTATCTGTTTATCAGCCATGACCTGGCTGTCGTCAAAGCGCTAAGCCACCAGCTGATGGTGGTCAAGCATGGCCAAGTGGTCGAACAGGGAGACGCGCAAAGTATTTTTGCCGCCCCCCGACATCCGTATACACAGCAGTTGCTGGAAGCCGCTTTCCTGGCTCCCGCCACTGCGCAATAACCTGAAAGAGAGGAGCAACACATGGGTTTTCTCGCCGGTAAGCGCGTACTGATCGTCGGTGTCGCCAGCAAGCTGTCCATCGCATCCGGCATCGCTGCCGCCATGCATCGCGAGGGCGCTGAGCTTGCCTTCACTTATCAGAACGACAAACTCAAGGGTCGTGTCGAAGAGTTCGCACAGAGCTGGGGTTCCAACCCTGACCTGTGCTTCCCGTGCGACGTGGCCAGCGATGAAGAAATCGCCAAGGTTTTCGTTGAACTGGGCAAGAAGTGGGACGGCCTGGATTGCATCGTGCACTCCGTCGGCTTCGCCCCGGGCGACCAACTGGACGGCGACTTCACCGAAGCCACCACCCGTGAAGGTTTCCGCATCGCTCACGACATCAGCGCCTACAGCTTCGTGGCCCTGGCCAAAGCCGGTCGCGAAATGATGAAAGGCCGCAACGGCAGCCTGCTGACCCTGTCGTACCTGGGCGCCGAGCGCACCATGCCGAACTACAACGTGATGGGCATGGCCAAGGCTTCCCTGGAAGCGGGCGTGCGTTACCTGGCCGGTTCCCTGGGCCCGGACGGTACTCGCGTCAACTGCGTATCGGCAGGCCCGATCCGCACCCTCGCCGCTTCCGGCATCAAGAACTTCCGCAAGATGCTGGCCGCCAACGAAGCGCAAACCCCGCTACGTCGCAACGTCACCATCGACGAAGTCGGCAACGCCGGCGCCTTCCTGTGCTCGGACCTGGCGTCGGGCATCAGCGGCGAAATCATGTACGTGGACGGTGGTTTCAACACCACGGCCATGGGTAGCCTCGAAGAGTAATCTTCGGCTGACCCAATAAAAAACCCGCCTCTTCAGGCGGGTTTTTTGTGCCCGACATTCAGCACAGACTCGGTCAAATGTGGGAGCGAGCCTGCTCGCGAAGAGGCCGGAACAGACAGCGCGGCAACACCTGCCTACCGGTGCAACGCCCTTTCGGCCTCAACCAGCAGTTCCTCGACGCCATGGTGAAGATCGGCGTCGAACTCGATCTGCCCGATACTGAAACGAATGTCATAACCGCGATGCACCGTGGCATTGCGCTCGTCGAGCATTTCTTCGAGACGCGCCTTGATCGGGGGGATGTCCACCCAGCCCGAGCCGGTCAACAGCGCGACAAATTCATCATCGCCAAGGCGGCCGATCACGTCGTTTTCGCGAAACGCGATACGCAGCACATCGGCGAAGGTTTTCAGGGCGTCGTCGCCCTCGGCACGGCCATACAGTTCATTGATGTGCTTGAAGTCATCGAGGTCGAAAAACAGCAGGGTCACTGGTCGCCCCAGCTGCTGACAGGCGTCCAGCCCCATCTGGGCAAGCGCTGTGAAACCGTGGCGATTGGAGAGTAGCGTCAATTCATCCATGCTCGACATCTGCACGCCCATAAGCGCTTGCTCGGCCTTGCGGGCCAGTTCACGCAGCAATTCGCGCTCTTGCAGCGGCGTGCGCACGGGGTCTGCGAAAGCACTGTGTTTGACCGGTTTGCCTGGGATCAGCATTGCACACTCCATTGGCGGTTATGTCCTTTAGAGTCGTCCATACCCGGTATGACTCCCTGTTAACGGACCGCCGGTCAACTTCCCTCCTGTGGGCAGGGTCGTTCCGCCTGCGCCCACAGCTTGAATTGGCTGACAAAAATGTCGTGCAGCACCCCAAAGGCCGCCTCCATGGGCGGCCTTGTTATACGGGTTGGGGCTTAAAAGTCGGTGGACACCGACAGCTCACGCCAGGCCTGCAACTCGCCAGCGACGAAGCTGTTCTTGGCTTCGATCGCCGCGACACAGTCACTGCCCAGCGGCAAGCGCAGCGGGGCTTTTTCTGCTTGCACCAACGTGATCATGGCCTGGGCCAGTTTGTCCGGATCGCCAGGCTGATTCAGGGTGACTGCCTTGGCAACTCTGCGCACCTCACCCGCCGTGCTCTCGTAGTCGGCAATCGAGGCCGGGGATTCGACCAGGGAATTGCCTTCGAGGAATTCGGTACGGAAGTAACCGGGCTCGACAACGGTCACTTTCACCCCCAGCGGGGCCAGTTCGGCGTGCAGCGCTTCGCTCAAACCTTCGACGGCAAATTTGGTGGAGCAGTAGACGCCGAAGCCCGGCCCCGACGCGTAACCGCCCACCGAGGAGAGGTTGATCACATGGCCACTGCGCGCGGCGCGCATGTACGGCAGGACGGCGCGAGTGACATTCAGCAAGCCGAAGACGTTGGTTTCGTACAGGCGCCGTACTTCATCGGCGCTGGCTTCTTCCACTGCGCCGAGCAGGCCGAAACCGGCGTTATTGACCAGCACGTCGATGCGCCCGAAGTGGTCGATGGCCGCCTGGGCAACCGCAACGCCTTGCGCTTCGTGGGTAACATCCAGGGCGACGGCGAGCAAGCCAGGCTGCGCACCGAAGCGTTGAGTGATGGTGCTTGCGTCGCGGGCGGTCGCCACCACGGCATCGCCATTGGCCAGTGCGGCGGCAGCGATCTTTGCGCCGATACCGCGAGAAGCGCCAGTGATGAGCCAGACACGTTTGAAGTTGTGGGAAGTGGTCATGATCGCGAATCCTTGTTTGCAGTGGGGGTGAGCACAAGGTACGCAGGAAGATTGATCGGAAAAATGCCCTCGTGTTACAAGCACTATGAAACGCTCTTTCATAATGGCGCCGACATGAATCATGATCCTTTCGATGGCTTGACCGAGTTTCTCGCGGTGGCCGAGCATAAAAGCTTCACCCTCGCCGCAACCCGCCTGGCCGTTACACCGACCGCGATCAGCCATGCGATCAGACTGCTGGAACGGCGCACCGGCGTGCTGTTGTTCCAGCGCACCACACGCCGGGTGGCACTGACCGAAGCCGGCGCCAGCCTGTTTGCCCGTTTGCGTCCGGCGGCCAGTGAAATCGATGAAGCGCTGGCGGTGCTCAGCAGTTTTCGTGATCAGCCGATGGGCACGCTGCGGCTGACGGCACCACGCCTGTCCGGCACCCTGTTGATGGAGCCGCTGATTGCACTGTTCCGCCAGGCCTACCCGCAAGTTACGCTCGATATTTCCCTGGATGACGCCACGGTCGACCTGATGGCCGGCGGCTTCGATGCCGGGATTCGTCTGGGCGAGTCCATCGAAAAAGACATGATCGCGGTGCGCCTGACCCCCGATCTGCAATGGTCGGTGGTGGGTTCGCCAGATTATTTTGCCAGGGTCGGCACGCCATTGAGCCCTGAAGAACTGACGCGACATGACTGCATCGGCTTTCGCTTTTCGACGTCGGGCAGTGCCCATCGTTGGGAGTTTCGCCGCGAGGGACGGGACTTTACCGTCGGTGTCGAGGGCGGCGTGATCGTCAATGACCGCAGGTTGCTGGTGGCCGCCGCGCGAAGCGGTACGGGCCTGGCCTACGCCTGTGACCTGGAGATCGCCGACGAGCTGGCGGATGGGCGCCTGGAACGGGTGTTGCAACCCTTTGTGCCGCTCAGTACGGCGTTGTACCTGTACTTCCCCAGCCGTACCCAGACGCAGCCGAAACTGCGGGCGTTCATCGATCTGGCCACTCGCTGGATCGCCGACCAGGGTGGGCTTGGTCGTCGCTGAAACGCCTTCTTCAGGCCACTGCGCCCACCAGGCGTTTGCCCAGGCGATGTTGCGCCAGTCATATCGGCTCCATTGCACTCAGTCTGAAAGGAGCGTTTTGTCGATCTACGGTACGGTTGGACGACCATTGGCTGACTACGCTGAAATTCAGCATCAGCCACCCGTGGAGGAGCACTGCCATGCAACGCTTCCAGAAAATCACGCCCTGCCTGTGGTTCGACGATCAGGCTGAAGAGGCGGCGAAGTTTTACTGCTCGGTGTTCGATCATTCGAGAATCACCGCCACCACCCATTACGGTCACGCTGGCTTCGAGTTCCATGGCCGACCAGAAGGTTCGGTGATGACGGTCAGCTTCGAGCTCGACGGACACAGTTTCACTGGCCTTAACGGCGGTCCCGTTTTCAAGTTCAGCGAGGCTATCTCGCTCCAGGTCAACTGCCAGAATCAGGAAGAAGTCGACCACTTCTGGGGTACGCTTGGCGCCGGCGGCGTGCCCCAGGCCCAGCAATGCGGCTGGCTGAAGGACAAGTACGGGTTGTCCTGGCAAATCGTGCCGGTGGCCATGCTGGAGATGCTCAAGGACCCCGACACCAGGAAGTCCCAGCGCGCCATGGAGGCGATGCTGGGCATGAAAAAACTCGACATCGTCGCGCTGCAACGAGCCTTCGACGGCGCGAGCTAATACACTGCGAAGCTCACAGGCCGAGGACGCTGACCATGAAGCACACCATCGCCAAAGATGCTGACAAGGCCCCGCGTTTCTGGCGCGATGACGCCCTGCCCTTCATCGAAGCCCGTTCCATCGCCGACGGTCGCGAGGTCTGCTACACCCGCCACGCTCACGAGCACTTTTCCATCGGTGCGATCACCGCCGGATGCAGTACCTATGTCCACGAGCAATCGCAATGGCAGGTCGATGCGGGGACCGTGGTGCTGATGAATCCCGGCGATGTCCATGCCTGCAACCCCGTCGATAATCAGCCCTGGTCATACCTGATGCTGTACGTCGACACACCGTGGCTCACCGATTTGCAGCACCAGCTCGGATTCAGTCATGACCTGGCGTATAGACGGTTTGCCATCACCCATAACCACGACGCCGTGCTGTTTGCCGGCTTGAAGACGCTGTACCACGTGTTGATCGATCACCAGCAGGACGTACTGCGCAAACACAGCGCGGCCGTGGAGTTTTTCACCGAGGTACAGCTGCGACTGAATCCGGTCGACCCTCCGCTGCGCGAGCTCAATTTCAAACTGGAGCGGGCCGCCGACTATATCCGCGACAACTGCACGCAAATGCTCAAGCTCGAAGACATCTGTGAGGCCGCGCAATTGTCGCCGTCTTACCTGATCCGCGCGTTCAAGCAGCATTACGGCATGACGCCCCATGCGTTCCTGGTCAACCGGCGCATCCAGTTCGCCCGGGATCGACTGCGCAGCGGCAAATTGATCGCCGACGTCGCGCTGGAAGCGGGGTTCGCCGATCAGGCGCATTTTCAACGGGCGTTCAAGCAGCACCTGGCAGCGACACCGGGCCAGTATCGCGGCTAGGGCAACATCAGGTACACCGCACTCACCGCCAGCAACGACGCCATGATCCGGTTGAACCAGCGCATACCCGCCGGATTGTGCAAATAGCCGCGCAAAAAGGTCCCGGCATAGGCCCAGCAGCCGACGGACAGGTAGCAGATCACCAGGTACACCGCGGCAAACTGCCAGACCAGCCGCGCTTCGCCGTCGGCGACAAAGGCGCCCATGCCTGCTACGCAAGCCAGCCATGCCTTGGGATTGAGCCATTGCATCACGGCGCCGTAGAGCATCGAGGGCGCCCGGGCCGACGCATTCGCCTCAAGATGCCCCTGGTCGGCGGCCAGCTTGAAAGCCATATAGAGCAGGAACGCCACCCCCGCCCATTGCACCCCTCGCGTCAATCCCGGCCACAGCTGCAACAACTCATGCAGGCCCAACCCCATCAGCACCAGCAGCAAGACAAAGCCCAGGGTCGCACCGGCCACATGCCGTTGACTGGCGCGAAAACCGAAACGCGCCCCCGAACTCAACGCCACGATATTCACCGGCCCCGGCGTAATCGACGCCGCCAGGGCAAACGCCGCCATGGAAATTATCAGACTCATCGCACCTATCTTCCCTTCAATTGAACCAGGCCCCAAGGTAGAGGGCGCCTTAAGGGCTGTATTGAACAAAACTCCCCTCACCTGTACCGCGACTGGCGTTCGCCACTGTACGGGTCGCGCCTTGCATGCCTGTGCTAAAAATATCGCTCTTGCTTCAGGAGCGCCGCCATGGACCTTGCCACCCTCTCGCTGTTTCTCCCCGCCTGCTTCGCCTTGAACATGGCCCCGGGCCCGAACAACCTACTGTCGGTCAGCAACTCGACCCGCTACGGTTACCGCACGGCGTGTGTCGCCGGGATTGGCCGGCTGCTGGCCTTTGCCGGAATGATCGCCCTCGCGTCGGCGGGGCTGGCGGTGGTGCTGCGAACGTCGGAACTGCTGTTCTACGGGATCAAGATTCTTGGCGCGGCCTATCTGTTCTATCTCGCCTGGCAGTTGTGGCGGGCCGATCCGGGAACACAAGCCACTGACGCGGCAGCCCCCGTGGGCATGCTGAGACTGGCGCGGCAGGAGTTTCTGGTGGCGGCCGGCAATCCGAAAGCGATCCTGATCTTCACCGCGTTTCTGCCCCAGTTCGTCGACCCGACCCAGGCCATCACCCCGCAATTTGCCGTGTTGGGCGTGTTGTTCCTGTTGCTGGAATGGATCGCCATCGCGGCCTATGCCTACATGGGCCTGCACATGCGCCGCTGGTTCGCCCAGCCCCGGGGCAAGCGACTGTTCAATCGGTGCTGCGCGGGGTTGTTGTCGGCGGCGGCTTCGGTGTTGTTGATGGCGCGGCGGGCCTGAACAACCCACATTGGTCTGCGGTGTTCTGATGGATAGTCAGACGCTGGAATTCCCTGTCGATTTTCCGGTGGAGCTGCCCGACGACGCGTCTTATGCTCGGCCCATGAACCTACAAAACACATTACTTCCGCCCCACGCCGAGATGGTTCGCGCCATGCTCGAACGCGACACCGCCTACGAGGGGGTGTTCTTTACCGCGGTCAAAACCACCGGCATTTTCTGCCGCCCCGGCTGCACCGCGCGCAAGCCGAAGCCGGAGAACGTCGAGTTCTTCGCCCATGCCGACGAGTGCCTGTCGGCGGGCTACCGCGCCTGCCTGCGCTGCAAACCGCTGGACGCGGCGGCGATCGCTCCGGATTGGGTGCAGACACTCCTCGCGGCGGTGGACGCCGATCCCGACCTGCGCTGGAGCGATGCGCAGTTGATGGCCGAAGGCATCGAGCCGTTGAAACTGCGGCGCTGGTTCAAGCAGCATTTCGGCATGACCTTCCACGCCTGGCTGCGCACTCGCCGCCTAGGCATGGCGTTGGGCGGCATCAAACAAGGCGACTCCATCGACCATGCTGCGTTCGATTCGGGCTACGAATCCCTCAGCGGTTTCCGCGATGCGTTTCAAAAGTCCTTCCACATCACCCCGGGTCGCGCCTCCCACAGCGAGCCGCTGCTGTTCACACGCCTGACCACTCCCCTGGGGCCGATGATCGCCATGGCCGAACGCCGCGGGCTGGTGCTGCTGGAGTTTCTTGACCGGCCGGCCCTGACCCGGGAAGTCGAGGCACTCCAGAACCGCTACGGCTATGCCGTGGCGCCCGGGCACAACGGCCATTTGCGCCAGATCGAAGAGGAGCTGACGCAGTATTTCGCCGGCAAACTGAGCGAATTCAATGTGCCGCTGCACATGCCAGGCAGCGAATTCTCGCGCCAGGTGTGGGCCGAACTGGCAAAGATCCCCTACGGGCAGACCAGCACCTACGGCACCATCGCCGCGAAACTGGGCAAGCCTGGCGCGAGCCGTGCCGTGGGCCTGGCCAACGGGCACAACCGCCTTTCGATTGTATTGCCCTGCCACCGGGTGATCGGTGCAGATGGCTCGTTGACGGGCTATGGTGGAGGACAACCGCGCAAGGCGTTTCTGCTCAGGCTGGAAAAAGCCGCGGTGCAGCTCACCGAACACCTTGCGTTCTGATCATGCCCGCCGTTCATGAACATCATCAGCAAGGAACAGCCGACTGCCATGCCCGATCCGTATTTACCCGCCACCGAGTATCTGGCGTCCATCGATCACGACTGGTGCCGCCACATCGCCGCCATCGGCCCCTGCCTGCACCAACCCCATGCGGCCCGCGATCCTTATGAATCGCTGGTGCGGGCGATTGCCTATCAGCAACTGCACGCCAAGGCCGGGGATGCGATTGTCGGGCGGTTGCTGGCATTGTTTCCTGCGCAAGCATTCCCCAGGCCCGAACAGATAGTCGCAACGCCGTTTGACCAGTTACGCGGTTGCGGGTTTTCGGCCAGCAAGATCGCGACCATCCAGGGCATTGCCCAAGCGGCGCTGGACGGTGTGGTGCCGGATTACGCCACGGCGTTGGCCATGGAGGACGAGGCGTTGATCGAACGCTTGATCACCTTGCGCGGGGTGGGCCGCTGGACAGTGGAGATGCTGCTGATCTACAGCCTGCAACGAGCGGATATCCTGCCGGCCGATGATTTTGGCGTGCGCGAGGGCTATCGCCGGCTCAAGGGGCTGGAGGTGCAGCCGAGTCGCAAGCAGATGATCGAGATCGGACTGGCCTGGAGTCCGTATCGGACCGCGGCCGCGTGGTATTTGTGGCGGGTGTCTGGCCGATAGACCGCGTTACCGTTCTTCGCGAGCAGGCTCGCTCCCACATTGGCGTTGCGGCGTTCACATAACCCCTGTGGGAGCGAGCCTGCTCGCGAAGGCGTCAGCACAGGCACCGCACATTTCCCGGTCTAGGCTATGTGAAAAGAGTCCGACTCTGAGGGAGATCCACCATGCATTTAGAAGGCTCCTGCCATTGCGGCGCGGTCTCGTTCAGTTTGACCAGCGCCCATCCCTACCCGTATCAGCGTTGTTACTGCTCGATCTGCCGCAAGACCCAGGGCGGGGGCGGTTATTCGATCAATATTGCGGGTGACGCCGCCAGCCTGAAAGTGCGTGGCCGCAAACACATTGCGATTTACCACGCGCGACTCAAGGAAGAAGGCGCCAAGCGAGCCCACCGCAGCACTGCCGAACGGCATTTCTGCTCCCTGTGCAGCTCAGGCTTGTGGCTGTTCAGCCCCGAATGGCCGGAATTGATCCACCCATTCGCATCAGCCATCGACACCCCGATGCCGGTGCCACCGGAACACACTCACCTGTTGCTCGATTCCAGGGCGCCGTGGGTGGAAGTCGAACTGCGTCCTGGCGATAAGCAGTTCGACGTCTATCCCGAAGAGTCCATCGCCGAGTGGCATGAACGCCTGGGTTTGAGCCGCTGAAGCGCGTGTGACTCGCTACGGTGTGAGCGATAACAGGGTTTACTGCCCTGTATCTCAGGCAGCTGCCACCGACGTTGGCACACCACTGTGGAAACGGAACTCCACATCCGGCGACTCGATCAACGCCTGCTCGGCGGCACGAACCCGGTCGATCACCTGGGCGATATCCTTGGCGTCGCCATACTGGTAGGCCAGCTTCAGGTACCCCTGGAAATGCCGCGCCTCGCTTTTCAGCAGGCCGAAGTAGAATTTGCCCAGCTCTTCATCCAGATGCGGCACCAGCGCCTCGAAACGCTCACAGCTGCGGGCCTCGATAAATGCACCGACCACCAGGGTGTCCACCAGCTTCACCGGTTCATGACTGCGCACCACTTTGCGCAGGCCCGAGGCGTAACGCCCGGCTGACAGCTGACGCAGCTCGACCTTGCGCTTTTTCATCAGGCGCATCACCTGCTCGTGGTGCACCAGTTCTTCCCGGGCCAGGCGCGACATCAGGTTGATCAGATCGACATGGGAGTGATACTTGGCAATCAGGCTCAACGCCGTGCTGGCGGCCTTGAATTCGCAGTTCTTGTGATCGATCAGCAGGGTTTCCTGATCGGCCAGCGCGGCCTGGACCCAGCCGTCGGGAGTACGGCAGCCGAGGAACTCGTGAATTTCGGGAAGGATCATGGGGCTCACGGATAAAAAGGGTTAAAACGAAGGGCGCCGATTATACCGGCCTGCCGGCAGACCACCAGCCACGACCGTTGATATGCATCAAGTCCCGAATGTCCGGCCAGCAACTATAGTTGTCCAACGCAGTATTTTTACCTTCCTGGAGATCCCGATCATGCAAGCCATTCGCAGCATCCTGGTGGTCATCGAACCCGAACACTCGGAAAGCCTGGCGCTCAAACGGGCGAAACTGATTGCCGGTGTGACCCAGGCCCATCTGCACCTGCTGGTCTGCGATCGCAAGCACGACCATAGCGCCATGTTGGGCGTACTCAAGGCCGCGTTGCTCGAGGACGGTTACAGTGTCACCACCGAACAGGCCTGGAACGAGAGCCTGCACGAGACCATCGTCGACGTGCAGCAGGCGGAGGGCTGCGGGCTGGTGGTCAAACAGCATTATCCCGACAGCCCGTTGAAAAAGGCCCTGCTGACCCCGGCGGACTGGAAACTGCTGCGCTACTGCCCGACGCCGGTGCTGTTGGTCAAAACCTCGAAACCCTGGACCGGCGGGGTCATTCTGGCGGCGATCGACGTCGGCAATACCGATGGCGAACACCGCACCTTGCACGCCACCATCGTCGACCATGGCTATGACATCGCCAGCCTGGCCAAGGCCCATCTGCATGTGGTCAGTGCCCATCCGTCGCCGATGCTGTCGGCCGCCGACCCGACGCTGCAGCTCAGCGAAACCATCGAGGCGCGCTATCGCGAACAGTGCAAGGCGTTCCAGGCCGAGTTCGACATCGATGACGAGCACCTGCATATCGCCGAAGGCCCGGCGGATGTGCTGATTCCGTACATGGCGCACAAGCTGGGGGCCTCGGTGACGGTGATTGGCACCGTGGCGCGGTCCGGGTTATCGGGGGCATTGATCGGCAATACGGCGGAAGTGGTGCTGGATGCGCTGGAGAGCGATGTGCTGGTGCTGAAGCCGGATACGATCATGGATCATCTGGAGGAGATCGTAACCCAGCATTGAGATGTGCGGTGGTGGTTAGATCGCCTTCGCGAGCAGGCTCGCTCCCACATTGGTTTGTGTTGTTCACCAGTTCCCTGTGGGAGCGAGCCTGCTCGCGAAGCTCTTAGCCGCCAAATGCGTCTCTCAAGAAGCCCGGCGCAATGTAGCGCTGGTAATGCGCCTCGGAGAGCAAAAAGAATTCCCGATCAATGGCATCGCGCAATTCCGGCAGGTTCCAGTCGCGAAACTCCGGCAGCAGTACCATCCCGTAGGCTTCCAGGTTGTTGATCACTCGCGCGCCACGGGCGATCAGCTGGTAAGCCCAGCAATATTCGGACTGATGCGGCACAAAGCGGATCTTGCGCTGCTCCAGTTGCAGGCGCAGGCGCTGGGGATCGAAAACCTCCACCTTGGCGGCCATTACCTGGGACAACAGCTGCTCCAGACGCAGCCACACCGCGCGTTTCTCCTCCTCGTTGTAACCGTTCCAGTTGATCACTTCGTGGTGGAAACGCTTGCAGCCACGGCACACCAGATCACCGTAAACAGTGGAGCAAAGGCCGACGCAGGGGGTCTTGATGGTCTGATTGGGCATAGGTAGGGAGAACACGGGAAAGCAGGACAGGTGGGCATGTTAGCCCTTTGTCTAACATTCATCACCCCTCAAAGTTCAGGGCACACAACGCGACTCGCCACCAAAGTCCAATAGGCCCTCACTTACCTTTAATTTTTTTTTGCCGTAGAATCAGCCAGCCTTTTAAGGCGCCAATGTCCGTTAGAAGCTGTTTTCAAAGCGTCACGAGCACAGTCGTTCCTTCAGAGCGGTGTTGGCGAGGGGTTTTTCCAGCGGGGAAAAATCCAGCGCCAACCCTCATCAGCTCCCCGTTCTGCAGGCGTAAAACTTTGAAAGCAGCTTCTGTAAGGAGTGGTCGGTAATTCTGGCTAAGCGGCCCACAACGCCACGCAGCGCATGAGTACGGCCATTTCGGGATGAGCGTCCCGGACACCCATTTGGGACCACTGATGAGGGTAATAACTGTGCTTGAAGCCTACCGCAAACATATCGAAGAGCGTGCAGCACTGGGTATCGTTCCCCAGCCGCTTAACGCCGAACAAACTGCAGGCCTGGTCGAGCTGCTGAAGAATCCCCCGGCTGGCGAAGAAGCTTTCCTCGTTGACCTGATCACCAATCGCGTTCCACCAGGCGTGGACGAAGCAGCCTATGTCAAGGCCGGTTTCCTCTCCGCCCTGGCCAAAGGCGAAGCCACCTCCCCCCTGCTCGACAAGAAGCGCGCTGTTGAACTGCTCGGCACCATGCAGGGCGGCTACAACATCGTGACCCTGGTCAACCTGCTGGACGATGCCGAACTGGCACCGGTCGCAGCCAAAGAACTCAAGCACACCCTGCTGATGTTCGATGCGTTCCACGACGTGGCGGAAAAAGCCAAGAACGGTAACGTTCACGCCAAAGGCGTGTTGCAGTCCTGGGCTGATGGCGAGTGGTTCAAGAATCGCCCTGTACTGGCCGACAAGATCAGCCTGCGCGTGTTCAAGGTCACCGGCGAAACCAACACCGATGACCTGTCCCCTGCCCCTGATGCCTGGTCCCGCCCGGACATCCCGCTGCACGCCCTGGCCATGTTGAAAATGGCCCGCGACGGCATCGTGCCGGACGTGCAAGGCTCCATCGGCCCGATGAAACAGATCGAAGAGATGCGCAACTCCGGCTTCCCGATCGCCTACGTCGGCGACGTGGTAGGTACCGGTTCTTCGCGTAAATCGGCCACCAACTCGGTGCTGTGGTTCTTCGGCGACGACGTTCCCTACGTGCCGAACAAGCGTGCCGGCGGTTTCTGCTTCGGCAGCAAGATCGCTCCGATCTTCTACAACACCATGGAAGATGCCGGCGCACTGCCAATCGAATTCGACGTCACCAACATGAACATGGGCGACGTGATCGACCTGTACCCGCATGCTGGCAAAGTCTGCAAACACGGCACCGACGAAGTCCTGACCACCTTCGAAATGAAAACCCCGGTGCTGTTGGACGAAGTCCGTGCCGGCGGTCGTATTCCGCTGATCATCGGCCGTGGCCTGACCGAGAAGGCTCGCGCCGAACTGGGTCTGCCTGCGTTCGACCTGTTCAAGAAACCGGATGCCCCGATCGAAAGCACCAAGGGTTTCACCCTGGCGCAGAAAATGGTCGGCAAGGCGTGCGGCGTAGCCGGTGTGCGTCCAGGCACCTACTGCGAACCGAAAATGACCACCGTCGGTTCCCAGGACACCACTGGCCCGATGACCCGCGACGAACTGAAAGACCTGGCGTGCCTGGGCTTCTCGGCCGATCTGGTGATGCAGTCGTTCTGCCACACTGCGGCGTATCCAAAGCCGATCGACGTGACCACCCACCACACCCTGCCTGACTTCATCATGACCCGCGGCGGCGTTTCCCTGCGTCCGGGCGACGGCATCATCCACAGCTGGCTGAACCGCATGCTGCTGCCGGACACCGTCGGCACCGGTGGCGACTCCCACACCCGTTTCCCGATGGGCATTTCGTTCCCGGCCGGTTCCGGTCTGGTCGCCTTCGCCGCAGCCACAGGCGTCATGCCGTTGGACATGCCGGAATCGATCCTGGTGCGCTTCAAAGGCAAGATGCAACCGGGCGTCACCCTGCGTGACCTGGTTCATGCCATTCCTTACTTCGCGATTCAGGCCGGCCTGCTGACCGTCGAGAAGAAAGGCAAGAAGAACGCCTTCTCCGGCCGCATCCTGGAAATCGAGGGTCTGGACAACCTGAGCATCGAACAGGCTTTCGAGCTGTCCGACGCCTCCGCTGAACGTTCGGCTGCCGGTTGCACCATCAAGCTGTCGAAAGAGTCGATCACCGAATACCTGCAATCGAACATCACCCTGCTGCGCTGGATGATCGGTGAAGGCTACGGCGATGTGCGTACCCTGGAACGTCGTGCGCAAGCGATGGAAGCCTGGATCGCCAACCCTGAGCTGATGGTTGCCGATGCCGACGCCGAATACGCTGAAATCATCGAAATCGACCTGGCCGACATCAAGGAGCCTGTGCTCTGCGCGCCGAACGATCCGGACGACGCCCGTCTACTCTCCAGCGTTGCTGGCGAGAAGATCGACGAAGTGTTCATCGGTTCGTGCATGACCAACATCGGTCACTTCCGCGCCGCCGGCAAGTTGCTGGAACAGGTCAAGGGTCAGCTGCCAACCCGTCTGTGGCTGTCGCCGCCGACCAAGATGGACGCTCACCAGTTGACCGAAGAAGGCTACTACGGCATCTACGGCAAGGCTGGCGCTCGCATGGAAATGCCGGGTTGCTCGCTGTGCATGGGTAACCAGGCACGTGTAGAGCCGAACTCGACTGTCGTGTCGACTTCGACCCGTAACTTCCCGAACCGTCTGGGTGACGGCGCGAACGTCTACCTGGCTTCGGCTGAGCTGGCGTCGGTGGCTTCCATCCTGGGTCGCCTGCCGACCGTTGAGGAGTACATGGAATACGCGGGCAAGATCGACAGCATGGCGGCTGATGTTTACCGCTACCTGTCGTTTGACCAGATTGCCGAGTTCCGTGAAGCGGCTGCGAACGCCAATATTCCGGTGGTTCAGGCTTAAGGCTTTCACGTTGTAAGCTGTAAGCTGTAGAAGACGCCGCGTGTCGTGAGATGCGCGGCGTTTTTTTGCGCTTTTTTTTGGGGAGTGAACACCGGCCTACCGGCCGGCATGGCTCTCAGATCCGCAGGCAAATCCCACTGTCTACTGCATGAAACCTTCCATGAACCCCGCCACACCGCTGGCCAGTTTGCGTCGCCACGGTGCGGTGGCCGGGTTGGCCAGGGTCTGATCTTCGTGGACGAAGCTGCGGATGATCGCGTTGTAGCCGAGCCAGCGGCAGGGCTCCGGTTCCCAAGCCTTGAGCGCGTCCAGGCCGCCTTGGGGGATGACCCATGGCTGGCGCACCAGCTCGCTGTCGCGCTGCAGAATCAGGTCGGCCAGCGTTCGCCCGCCCAGGTTGCTGGCACCCACGCCCTCCCCGCCATAGCCGCCGGACAAGGCAACACCGCTGGTGCGGTCACAGAGCATGTGCGGCTTGAAACGCCGGGACATGCCCAGGTTGCCGCCCCAGGCGTGAGTGATGCGCACTTGTTTGAGTTGCGGGAAGAGTTCGCCGAACAGATAGCGCCGCAGTTCCACCTCGCTTCGGGTCAGGTCAAAGTCATGGCGCAGCTTGCCGGCGAATTGATAACCGCCGCGCGCGCCAAACACCAGGCGGTTGTCCGCCGTGCGCTGGCCGTAGGTGACCTGCCGGCTGCTTTCACTGAAAGCCTGGCCTCGACTGAGGCCGATTTCGTCCCAGGTGGCGGCAGACAGCGGCTCGGTGGCCACGATCAAGCTTTGTACCGGCAGCTGATAGCGTCCCAAGGGCGGCAAGGTCACCGCGTAACCTTCTACCGCCGGCACGATCCAGCGGCAGCGTACCCCGACGTCAGCAGTGCGCAGGCCACCGGCCTGCCAATGGGTGACCGGACTGTTCTCGTAAATTGCGACACCCATGCGTTCGACTGTCCGCGCCAGACCCCGCACCAGCTTCGCCGGGTGAATGGTCGCAACGTGGGGAGCGTAGATACCGCCATAAGGTTTGGCGATTCGGATCTGTTGCGCCAGTTCCTCGGGACTGAGCCAGCGGTAATCGCTTTCGGTCAGGCCCTGGCGGTAGAGTTGGTCCATGTAATGCCGCAGGCTGGTTTCCTGCTCAGGGTAGCGTGCAGCGCAATACAACGCCCCACCCTTGCGATAATCACAATCGATACCTTCACGTTCGAGGACTATCCCCACCTCGTCGGGAATCCCGTGCAGCAAATCGAAAGAAGCCCGGCGCTGTTCGGGCGACAGGTCGGCGAGCAATCGATCCTCGCCCAGCATATTGCCCATCAGCCAGCCGCCATTGCGTCCCGAGGCGCCAAAACCGGCGGTCTGCGCATCAATGATGGCGATGTTCAGCCCGGGAGCCTGGCGTTTGAGGTAATACGCGGTCCAAAGGCCGGTGTACCCGGCACCGATGATCGCCACGTCGACGTCCAGGTCCCGTTCCAGTGCCGGACGCGCCAACAAAGGCTCATCCAGTTGATCCATCCACAAACTGATAGTGCGCCACGCCGGCATGCAAGAATCCGCCACTCAAAACTTCGATGGCATCGATCCTAATGCGTGGGCTCAGAGGCTGTCTTGCGCGCGTGCACGCAAAGAAATCTGTTTGGCGTAGGCCTTCGGCGAGAGCCCGGTGTGTTGGCGGAAACAGCTATAGAACGCCGACAGGGAATTGAAGCCGGCGGCGAATGCCAATTCGTCTATACGCAGTGGCGGCGTGGCGGTATCCAGCGCCGCCAGCAAATGCCGCAACCGCGCCTGGTTGACGTAGCGGTAGAAGCTCTGGCCAAGCACCTGGTTGAGCAGATAGGACATCTGGTTGCGGCTGTACCCGCACTCCATGGCCACCCGTTGCAGGTCGAGTTCGGGATCCAGGTAAGGCTGCCGGTCCTGGAAGTACTGTTGCAGGTCGTGCGCCATGAAACCCAGCTGACGCGGTGACAGACCAAGCCGGCTGACCGCCGGGCGCGAATTGCCGGCGGTTTTGCGGGTGGGCTGCTCATGCACCAGGGACGCGTATTCGTTGACCTGCCAGATCAGTCCGTCGCGTACGGTAATCGCCTCGCTGGCCCGGAACGACACCAGGCCTTCGCCGCCGCGCAGGGTGATGCGGTATTGAATGAACGCGGTGTCGCCGTCCAGCCGAATACGGTCGCAATGCTCCAGGGCTTCATCCGGATCCCGGGGCATGCTGTTGCGCACGTAATCGCGCAATTCGTCCAGCCCCATCACCTGGTTCTGAAAAAAGTCGTTGTATTGGATCTCGGGGTGATACAGCGCCATGACACCGTCCAGATCCCGGTGTTTCCAGCGCAGGTGGTAGCGCATCACCGTCTCGCCCGTGGCCTGGGTTTGCAACGGACCATCATCATCGGCGTGCATGGGGAACTCGACAAAAAAAGCGAGCTTGCCCAAGTTCCGCCCCGGCTTCAATGGCCAATCGGTGCTGATCCCTGGCCGAAAAATGGCTTCAGTGTGACTTGCATCAAAAAAAACTGAACCAATCGCCAAACGACCTGAAGATTCCACATTATTTTCACACGCAGATGCTACTTTTAAAGGCGTCACCGGTTGAGCCAATGAAGGCTCTTCCCTCCTAACATGAGCTAACGGAAGCGCTCGATGAAGAAGGCGGGCAACACATGAATAAAGGGTTCAATAACAAAGTCACCTTTCCAAACGCCTGCCAGCTGATGCGCTGGCATTTTCATCCCATGGGTTTCGAGGCGAGCATGGATGCGCCGGGCAGCATGATTGCCCGTCTGTTTGACCGTGCCAGTGGCGAGACCATGATCGCCATCGCCGGCATTCCCTGCGCGACGGTCATGAATGCGGCGGATGTAGAACGAATTATCGAAGCGGTGGAGGACGAGCTCGAGGCTTTCATTCCACCCATGGCCCTGAGGAGCTATGCCTGAAGGCCCAATCACCCGCAACAAGCCCACGTCATGTGGGCTTTTTTGTGCGGGCAAGATCAAAAGTTCACAGGCTGCGATCTTTTTTAGTTCACGCCGATGCCTTGCCCTGGCGCTGATCGGCGAAGAACGCCTTGCCCTTTCCGATCCGGTCGGAAGCCTTGGGCATGTTAACCGCCTGGGTGTCCTGACCGTCGACATACCAGTAGCAATGGCTCACCGCCCGGGTGATGCCGACGTAAGCCAGGCGCAGGATCTCGTCCTTCTGGGCATTGTCATAAGCCTCGTTATCGCCAGCCTTGCCCAATCCCGCCATGCGATAGACCTGGTTCTTGTAGGGCGAACTGGTCAGGTGCTGACAATCTCCCAGCAAAAACACCGCGTCCGCCTGCAAGCCCTTGGCGCTGTGATAGGTCAGTTGCTTCAACCGCCGCGCTTCGTACGGCAAACTGGAATCTACATTAACTACAGACTGAATATGCTGCTCTATCAATAACTTATCGCTACTTTTTCGATACAGCATCAAGATTGAATCACCCTTTCCATAGTGCTCCATCAAGCGCTTAGCCATGCCCTGGTCATCCCGATCCAGCACATTCACCGGCTGCAATGCCTTTGGCTCGCCACTGGCCCTGGCTTTCTTGCCCGCGATCGCAGGCGCGGCCCGCACGATATGCTCGGCGGCATCGATGATGTGCTGGTGACTGCGGTAATTGTCGCTGAGCATGACCCGGGTCGTGCCCGGCGACGGAAATTCCTTGTTGAACTCCATGAAATAGGTCGGTGAACTGCCGCGCCAGCCGTAGATCGACTGCCAGTCATCGCCTACACAGAGCAACGACGAACGTTGCGCACCGCGTCCGACGTGCATGGCCGGGCCGCGGCGGCGAACTTCGGCCAGACTGGCACGTATCCAGGAGACGATCTGCGGTGAAACATCCTGGAATTCGTCGATCATCAAATGCGACATCGGCCGTAACAGCTCATCGCTCAGCAGCTTCAGGTTTTCCGGTGAATGTTCGCTGAACAAGGCGAACATCCGGTTATAGGTCATGACCGGCGGTTTCTGATCGAGCAGATGATCTTCCAGGGCGCGCCAATACAGGCTCAAGGCCTCGAAGAAAAACCGGTCCGGGTCGTCCTGGGCAAAACTCATCTGGCCTACTGCTGTAGGAACGTCGAGGCCCAGATTCTCGATAAACCCTGCGGCGGCGACAAAACAGTCCAGTAGCGGCGCCGAGGCGAGCTCGCCCTTGACCTTGTAATCGAACCCCGGCCCGGCGCTGGCATCGCCTGCCAGCGACGCCAATACACGTCGGGAAGATTCGTAACTTTCCAGCCAAATCAGTGGCTTACGACAGAAAGCTTGAAACAGGGTGCGCTTGACCGCCCATTCCGCACGCACGGACAGCTTGGCGCCAGGACGATTGAGCTGCGGATTTTCCCGGGGATCGAATCCCAACACCACCCATGCGTCAAGGCTCGGAATATAGCCGTGACAATGGAAGGTAGCGCCGTTGATATCAAATGTCTGGCGGTTGGGTTCGATGCCCTTGATCGGCCAGGCACCTGCGCGAAACCACAGGTCTTCAATGGCATCGCACAGCTCTTCATCACGCTTGGCCGCCAGTTCGGTCACCGCCATGCGCTTTTGCACGTCCGGGTGATCGCGCTCCAACTCCTTGAGCTGCAAGGCGTGCCGGGATAATGGCCTGATCAGCTCGCGAAAACGCTCATCGTGGGTGTGCAGGCGGTGATAACAGGCGTTAAGTTGCTGACGTTGGGCATCGTTGATGCGCAGGTCGAACGGATTGCTGTCGGCTTCCTCACCGCCGTTCTGTACACGGTGGCTGAGGTTTTCAAAGGCTTGCAGCCGCTCGAAGCCCGGCAGGCTGCGAACCATGGGCAGGATGCGCGAGTGAAAGGTGCGCACCAGATCCCGTGCCTCATTGACACTGAGTGCGCGCCCCCAGAGCGTAAACAGTTCAACCAGCTTGTTGATGAAGTCCTTGCGCGACTCGCGGGTAAAGGTGACCACCGTCATCGAGCTCAGTTCGAAGCCCAGGTAGTGGTTCAGCAGTAAAATCCGCAGCACCAGCGTGGTCGACTTGCCCGCCCCCGCGCCGGCGATCACCGAGGTCGAGGGCGTGTCGCTGAAGATCATTTTCCACTGCGCGACACTGGGCTGAGCCTGGGGTGGCAGCAACCGGGCAACGTCAGCCTTCATGCGTTTCTTCAACTCGGCAGTCAACGGCAGGCGCCAGTCGTCGAACAGATTGGCGTCGACATTGGGCGGCCGGTGTTCGGTGCAGCGCGAGTCACGGATCAGCAGCACCTGCCGACCTTCTTCCAGCCCTTCGAGTTTGCCCTCTTTATAGCCGTAATCCACGCCGGCACTGTGACCGCTGCGAAAGCCGTCGGCCTGGCCGTGCAACCAGGACGCGCGATGTTGCGCGCGCAGACGGGTCAGGCCATGGCCAAAGAAACGGGCGGCCAGACGCTTGAGCAATGGCATCTCGGCCAAGGGGCGAAGTTCAGGAGGAAGATCGGGGGTGTGTTGCGGCACGCGGGCTGACTCCAGGGTGTGAGGCTGTTGAGGTCTATGGTGTCTGCATTTGCCGTTGAGTTCTAGTCAAATGCTTACAGGTCATTGGCTTATGCGATGAAGTGAAGGCGGGATGAGAATATCTGGAGAGGATATATATCGGATTATTCGATCTTATTGAGGCATTTTTTACGCTTTTTATCGATGAGTTCCTGACAGATGATGCTGCTCATCAACTACCCCTTGCGGAGACGATCATGCTCGAACTCAGACCCTTCAACTCCCTGGGCGGCGCCCACCATGGCTGGCTGGATGCCCATCACCACTTCTCGTTCGCCGAGTACCATGACCCCAAACGCATGAACTGGGGCAACCTGCGCGTCTGGAACGATGATGTGATCGCCCCCGGAACCGGTTTCCCGCAACACCCACACCGGGACATGGAAATCATCACTTACGTGCGTGAAGGTGCAATTACCCACCAGGACAACCTGGGCAACAAGGGTCGTACCGAAGCCGGCGACGTTCAGGTCATGAGCGCCGGTACCGGGATCGCCCACAGCGAGTACAACCTGGAAACCACCGACACCAGGATTTTCCAGATTTGGATCATCCCGAACGAATCCGGTCTGGCCCCGTCCTGGGGTGCCAAGCCTTTCCCCAAGGGCCAGCGCGAAGGTTTCGTTACCCTGGCCAGTGGCAAGTCTGGTGACGATCAAAGTTTGCGGATTCGTGCCGATGCGCGGTTGGTGGCGGCAAATCTGAAAGCCGGGGAATCGGCCGAGTATCGCCTGGACAACGGCCGTCGCGCCTACCTGGTGCCGGCGACCGGTGTCATAGAAGTCAATGGCTTGCGTGCACAAGCTCGAGACGGTGTGGCGATTGCCGATGAGCAGGTGTTGCGGGTGACGGCGGTCGAGGACAGTGAAATCGTGTTGGTGGATCTGGCTTGAATGTGTCAATGCAGGACAAAAAAATGGGGCGACCGTAATGATCGCCCCATTTTTTATACAACCCATTGTGGCGAGGGAGCTTGCTCCCGCTGGGGCGCGAAGCGGCCCCCCCGATTGGCGAGTGCTTCGCAGCCGGGCGGGAGCAAGCTCCCTCGCCACAGGGCCCTCAATCACTTCGCAGAAATAGCGCCATCCACCAGCGTTTGAGCCTCAGCTACCAACTGCTTGAGGTGCTCGTCACTGACAAAGCTTTCAGCGTAGATCTTGTAGATGTCTTCCGTCCCCGACGGACGCGCCGCGAACCAGCCATTCTCGGTCATGACTTTCAAGCCGCCGATGGCCTGGTCGTTACCCGGTGCGTGGCTGAGGATGCTCTGAATGGCTTCGCCAGCCAGTTGGGTCGAGGTGACCTGATCCGGCGACAACTTGCTCAGCAAGGCTTTCTGCTCCGGATTGGCCTTGGCATCGACCCGAACCGAGAACGGCTCACCCAGTTCATCGGTCAAGGCGCGATAAGCCTGGCCTGGATCGCGACCGGTGCGCGCGGTCATCTCCGCCGCCAACAGGGCCGGGATCAAACCGTCCTTGTCGGTGCACCAGACGCTGCCGTCCTTGCGCAGGAAGGACGCGCCCGCGCTTTCTTCGCCGCCAAAGCCCAGTGAGCCGTCGAACAGACCGTCGGCAAACCATTTGAAGCCGACCGGCACTTCATACAGGCGACGGCCCAGGCGCTTGGCCACGCGATCGATCAAGCCGCTGCTGACCACGGTTTTGCCCACGGCGGCATCGGCGCGCCACTGCGGGCGATTCTGGAACAGGTAATCGATGGTGACCGCCAGATAGTTGTTCGGCGCCAGCAGGCCGCCGGACGGGGTCACGATGCCGTGGCGGTCGTGATCGGGGTCGCAGGCAAACGCCACATCGAAACGTTCCTTGAGGCCGATCAGACCTTGCATCGCATAAGGCGACGACGGGTCCATGCGGATCTGGCCATCCCAGTCGACCGTCATGAAACGGAAGGTCGGGTCGACCTGTTTGTTCACCACTTCCAGGTCCAGCTTGTAATGCTCGGCAATTGCCGACCAGTAGCGCACCCCTGCTCCGCCCAGCGGATCGACACCCAAATGCAACTTGGCATCGCGAATCGCATCGAAGTCGATCACGTTGATCAGGTCCGCAACATAGGTATTGAGGTAATCGTGACGATGGGTGGTACCGGCCTTCAGCGCCTGCTCGTAACTGATGCGCTTGACACCGGCAAGCTTGTTGCCGAGCAGTTCGTTGGCCTTGGCTTCGATCCACTTGGTAATGTGGGTATCAGCCGGGCCACCGTTGGTGGGGTTGTATTTATAGCCGCCGCTTTGCGGCGGGTTGTGGGACGGCGTGATCACGATGCCGTCCGCCAGGCCCGAAGTGCGCCCGCGGTTGTAGCAGAGAATGGCGTGGGAGATGGCCGGCGTCGGGGTGTACTCGTCACCTTCGGCGATCATCACCGTCACGCCGTTGGCAGCCAATACTTCGAGGGCGCTGGCGCCGGCCGGAGTGGACAGCGCATGGGTGTCAATGCCGACGAACAGCGGACCATCGATGCCCTGGGCTTCGCGGTACAGGCAGATGGCCTGGCTGATTGCCAGCACATGCCATTCGTTGAAACTCAAGTCGAACGAGCTGCCCCTGTGCCCGGACGTGCCGAAGGCTACACGCTGGGTGGAGATGGCGGCATCAGGCTGGCCGGTATAATAGGCCGTTACCAGTCGCGGGATATCGACCAACAGTTCTGCCGGTGCCGGTTTGCCCGCAAAAGGACTGAGTGTCATTGCAAAACCTCTGGATAGAGTGGGTCAGGAATAGAGACGCAGTTTACTGGCAGTTTGACCGCAGCGCGATGGTATCGATCCCGGGCGCGCCGTTATAAATCCCGACGGGCCCAGGTTGTCAGCGCCACTGTTCAGTCGATCGATTCCAGACGCAACGCATCCCCCAGTAACCCCAGTACGGCGGCAAGATCATGGTCGCCGCCGAAGGTATGACTCAGGCGCAAATGTTGCGAGTGTAACCCCTGAAGACTGAACAGCTCCCCCGGCGCGATCACCACCTGGTGCTTGAGCAGTCGCTGGAACACCCGATGCACGTCGACCTGGCGCAGCGAACGGGCCCAGATCGTCGCACCGCCCTGGGGATCGACGAACTGCAAGGCATCGCCCAGCCGCTCCTGCAACAGCTGGGTCATCTGCACTTTGCGATCTTTGAGCAACCGACGCAGTACCTGCAGATGGTGGTCGATACGACCATTGCCGTACAACCGGGCGATGGCCTTCTGACGAATCGGTGACAGGCGGAACGAGCGCAACAGGAACTGTCGTTGCAGCTCAACCCGCAGATGTCGCGAAAGCAGATAGCCGTAGGGTGCCTCCGGCCCGATGACCTTTTCGAAGGTGGAAAACACGAGCAGCCGGTCAGGGTCCAGCAGATCGCGAAACCGCAGACCGTCCGGTTCGAATCCGAGTTCGCCGTAGCAGTCGTTTTCAAGGACCCAAGTCCCGTGCTGCGCCAGCAACTGCGCGATAGTGTGCCGGTTGTCGTCAGGCGCCAGGCTGCCGCGCGGCATGTTCACCCCGGATGAAAGCATGACCAGACGCACCGTCGCGGTTTCCAGCAGTGCCTTGAGCCGCTCGAAGTCCAGGCCGCCGCAGGCTTGCAGCGGCAGCTCGATCACTTGCACGTCCGCGGCCTGCAACAGGCGCAGAATCACCCAGTCGCACGGCGCCTCGACTACCACTGTGGCGTCCTTGAGACACAACACGGCGATCAGGATTTCCAGCATCCCGCGCAGGTCTGCGCCGATGTACACGTCATCGGCGTGCCAGCAGCGCATGGGCGACGAGGTATAGCGCGCAGCCAGGGCCGTACGCAGTTCCAGCTCGCCGCACGGCTGCGAAGACGATTGCGGCTGGCGCGGGTACTGGCGCAGCAGTTCTCTCTCCAGCAGCAACGGCCGGTCCAATGGTTGCAACAGTGCCGGCTCATCGGCGCTCAAGACCAGCATGCCGGGACGCCTGGCATTGACGTAGACCGTTTCGAGCAGGTCATGGCCACTGCCCAGCGCAGTGATCGAAGACACGGGCAAGGCGTAATAACCGGACTTGGCGACCGAATACACGCGCCCTTCCTTCTCCAACAGCGAGTAGGCGTACTGAATGGTAGAGATCGACACACTCAGCCGGTCCGCCAATTGGCGCAACGATGGCAGGCGCACGCGCGTGTCGCTTGCCGGCTCGTCGATCAGGTTGGTCAGGTAACGGTACACCGCCTGATAGGCGAAGGCGGTTTCTCTTGGACCTTTCACTGTCCCGCCGACCATCCGCCCCCTATGGCGGTGTCATCGTCATATAAGGTCGCCGGCATTGGCAAAGCCTGGGCAGGCACCGGAGCCATGCGATACAGCGTGCCGAGCAGACTGACCGGCAGGCCGCTGACGTCAACCATCCATTGCATGATTTGCTCCGGTACCGGATGGCCCTGCATGGCCCGGTGCAAGTCCGGCAACGCCACGATCATGCCGGGGTGGCACTGACGCACAAAGCGCTCAAGGGCTGCGCCGTTGTCGCTAAATGGTGCGAACAGCAAACACACCAGTTGAGCCTCGCTCAAACCAAGATTTTTCTGTGCTTCGGCCGCTGCCCTTGCACGCTGCTCGGCGCTGGTTGCCGGGTTGCCGAACGCTTGCACCGCCTGCTCACCCAGGCGCTGGGGAAGTTGCCTGCGGCGCATCATTACCAGAGCCCATTGCAGGTAGTCGGCAACACCCGATTCGTAGCGGTGACCGTGCACGAAACACGCTTGCAACCCCTGAAGGTGCGCGCAGATAGACAGGCTGACGTAATCGTTGTCGCGCAGCTGAGCCGACAACTCGTCCGGCTGGAACCCGAGAAACTCGGTCAGCAGCGGCCAGCGCTCTTCCAGATTGCTGACCAGCAGGTCGTGAATGTCGATGTAGGTGGTGCGACGGCAGGCTTCAAATCGCTCGGCGGGACGCCATGCAGCCCGGTCGTCCTCAGGGTACAACCGGCGATAGCTGTCGCTGCCCAGTTCATCGAGCAGCGCAAACAGCCCTTCGTAGCCGGGTGCGTGATTCGAGGCACTGAGCCCGGCTTTCGCCGCCGCACGCCTCAAGCCCTCGATAAAGCGCTTTTGCGCGCGAGGCCCGTCGCTGCTGATCAGTGCATCGACGCCGTTGTCCCAGCGGGCGATTTGCCCATAAAACTCGCCGGTGGCCAGATACCCGTCGTCCCACAGCTCAAGCGGCCCGTTCCAGGTTCGGCGATGCCCGATCAGCAGCAGGTTGAGTCGATTGAATTCCCGGCCGGCCTCGGAGATCGGTGCCAGGTGATTGAATGGCAGGACCTCCCGATTATCGACCATCAGGACCTCGACCCGTGGATCGTCATAGAGAAACAAGGCACTGTGGGTGCGGTGGATGTTTTCCAGGGCCGAAGCGCTGTCGCCGTTCAAGCGCAGGGTCGCGACACGTAACTGAAACGTCGCGGGCGCGCGGCCGGCGATGCTCAGTTGTGCAGCACGCAGCAGCGCCAGGGTGTAGCAACTGTCCCGTGACCCGGACTGGATCGCCAGTACCTTGTGTTGGCCAATGCGCTCCATGCCCCCGGCGGCCACTACCAGGCGTTGAATCATCAGCTGCAATGCCGTGCGTTCGGCTCGAGAAAAGAAACCCATCAATCGTTGCAGTACTTGTTGATAGACGTAGGTCATCGCTTGATCATGGATATTGGTCATGTGTATTTACCTGGTACGCGTAAGTTCGATAGTGCGCAAACAAAGAGTTGCACCGTGCAATGGATCGTCGGGTCCATGCCTGAAGTGCCGGACTTTGTTGCAAAATGCTAACACTTAAATTTTCGGAAATTATTTGGAGTCAGTGGCGACTGCCTGAGCCTTGGACAAGGACAGACTGCCGCGCCGCCAGATACGGCGTCACGCGATGCCGTCGGCCGTCCTAGGAAATGTCCGACAGCGTCCCACAGACATTTAGTACAAGAATTAAAGAAAGAAGTTACCCATGTTTTTTTGGCAACGGCTTTACGACCCACTAATGGCCGAACATATAACAACAATGTGTATTGACAAGTATCAGCCTGAGAGGCGGCCATGACTCATTCCTTGAGATGAAAGTAATCATTCAATTATCAGGGCTTGTAAGCTGATTAGAAGATACAGATTGAGAGCAAAAACCAGCTCAGTTGCTGAGCTGATCCACCGTCAGGGCAACGGGAGGTCTCGTTTTTCAAAAGGGCGGATGGCAGAAACGAAAAGTCCGTGCAGGCACGGACTCTTTCGGGGAGGTTACGCAGGCTCGACCTGGAGGGCGACCCGTTCGCGACATGGGCATTCGTCCATATAGCGATGGGCTTCGACAAACTCGTCAAACGGGAAGACCCGGGTCTTGAGCGGCAGCAGCACACGGTCTGCGGTCAGCTGGTTGATGTCGCGCAAGGCCCGTTGCAGTGCAACCTGGTCCTGAATGATGCCCAGCTCCGGCTTGCCGGTGAAGTTGCCGATGCAGTGCACAAAGAACTGAATGTTCTTCTGGAACGCCGCGCAGGCCGGGAATGGCGTCTGGTTGCCACCTTGCAAGCCGTACAGCACCAGGCTGCCACGAGGTGCCAGCACATCGCCGAGCAACGACATCTGTGGGCCGCCGAGACCGTCGAACACCACGTCCACGCCACGGTTTTCGGTGATTTTGTTGATCTGCATCAGCAGATCCTGTTCTTCGGTGACGATGACTTTCTCGGCGCCGAGGGACAGCAGGTATTCACGTTCGTCCGCCGTCTTGGTTGCGGCAATCACCCGCACACCCAGGGCTTTACCCAACTGGACGAACGAAGGGCCGGCGCAGTGACTGGCGTCGGTGACCAGCGCAAATTGCCCCGGCTTGACCCGTGCCAGTTCGACGTAGGCGAAATAGGCGATCAACAGCGGCGTGTAATGCACACTGGCTTCGATCGGGCTCAGTACATCCGGGTAGCGGGTCAGCGCCGAGCGCGGCAGCACGATCTGCTCGCCGTAGACCGGGTAGTCGTTGGGGCTCTCGGCCGGGAAGCTGGCGACCTTGTCACCGACTTCCAGGTCATCGACACCCTCGCCCAGCGCCGTGACCACGCCGGACATTTCATGGCCCAGCCCGGAAGGCAGGCGAGCGTGGGACGACGCCAGGTTCTGGCGCCAGAGAATATCGTACCAGCTGATGCCAATCGCCTCGACGCGCACCTGCACTTCGCCCGGCGCAGGCAGAGCGGCCGCATGCTCTTCGCATTTGAGCACCTCGGCTGGACCAAACTTGTGAAAACGAATCGTGCGTGACATCGCAAACCTCGTCAAAGAAACCTCTAATGCCCTGAACTCTATCCGGGCTTTGTACCCAAGACTATCAGTGGCTATTAATAGTCGACATGCCTGTCATTGATTCCGCAGCATCGACGGGATCAACGGTTGCCGTAAAAGCTGCGGTGGCCGTCCCACGAAAACTGAATTATTCGGTGCACAGTAGCAGCCTTTCCCCTTAATATTCATGCCGGCCATTGTTCTCATATGGCCGCTCTCGTCAAGCCCAGACTCTGCCAGGACTCCAGATGAATCGTAATGACCTGCGTCGTGTCGACCTGAACCTGTTGATCGTTTTCGAAACGTTGATGCACGAACGCAGCGTGACTCGCGCTGCGGAGAAACTGTTCCTCGGTCAGCCGGCCATCAGTGCGGCACTCTCGCGCCTGCGCGGGCTGTTCGATGACCCCTTGTTCGTGCGCACCGGGCGCAGCATGGAACCGTCCGCCCGGGCGGTGGAGATCTTCGCCCTGCTCTCTCCGGCCCTGGATTCGATTTCCACCGCCGTCAGCCGCGCCGCTGAATTCGACCCGGCTACCAGCACCGCGGTGTTCCGCATCGGCCTGTCCGACGACGTCGAATTCGCCCTGCTGCCGATGCTGCTCAAGCGCCTGCGCGCCGAATCACCGGGGATCGTGCTGGTGGTGCGGCGGGTCAACTACATCCTGATGCCGGGATTGTTGGCTTCCGGCGAAATCTCCATCGGCGTCAGCTATACCACCGACCTGCCGGCGAATGCCAAGCGCAAGGTGCTGCGCCGCAGCCTGCCGAAACTGTTGCGCGCCGACACCGTGCCGGGGCCGTTGAGCCTGGATGATTTCTGCGCGCGGCCCCATGCGCTGGTGTCGTTCGCCGGTGACCTCAGCGGCTTTATCGACGAGGAGCTGGAAAAGCTCGGGCGTAAACGCCATGTGGTGCTCGCGGTACCGCAGTTCAACGGCCTGAGCACACTGCTCAGCGGCACCGACATTGTCGCGACCGTGCCTGACTACACGGCTGAAGCATTGACGGCGGCTGGCGGCGTGCGGGCTGAAGACCCGCCATTGCCGACCCGCAGTTTTGAGCTGCATATGGCTTGGCGCGGGTCCCAGGACAATGATCCCGGTGAGCGCTGGTTGAGGTCGCGGATTCAGATGTTCTTTGGGGATCCGGATAGTCTTTGAGTGAACCGAGGCTTAAGTATCGCCTGCATGGCAAGGAGAACCTGTTTGCCGTCGGCCGCTATCCCGACATCAGTCTCAAGGAAGCCCGCGACATCGCCCGCGCGGCGCGACGCGACGCGACGTGGCCAATCACATCGCCCCGCTCAAGGCCAAGACCGCCAAGATCGAGGCGCAGCTGCTCAGCGAGGTGCGCACCTTCAGGTACGTGGCCGAGCAATGGCTGAACTTTAAGTCCGCAAAACTGATAACCAAACCCCTCTCTGGTTTTCGAGGCGCACTGGACAATCCTGTTCTGCCAGCCATCGGCCATAAGCCGGTCAGCGAGATCACGCTGGAACACATCACCGAGATCGTCACCGAGCTACGCCGCAAGCGCACCATCATCCGCGCAGCCAGATCGAACGACGCACGCATGATTACAAACGCCATGGTACCGCCAGTCTGTATGCCGCTTTTGACATCACATGCAAGTCAAGCGCTGCGGGCGTCGCGCGGTCGATCTGAAAATAAGTTATTGAATTAACCGCTCATGACACAAGTTAGAGAAGCGGAATGCTATAGCTTACAAAAACTCGATTCTGATCTACGTTTCGAGACGCTTCGCTGTTGGACTTGCCGTTACGCCAGCCGAACCCGACGCCTTTGAGCGCTCCGGACTGAAGGACGTAGTCCAGGCTAATGTCTCTTTCCCATTCCTTTTGGTTGTCGCCTGACGTAGTTTTAATATTATCGCCGGAGAGGTACATGACCGAGCCTTTCAGGCCAGGGACACCCAGAGCGGCGAAGTCGTAAGCATACTGACCGAAAGCTGTGCGCTCGCCTGCGCGGGTGAAAGTTTGGATCAGGCGGTCTGTATACAGATACAGGCTTGCTCCACCGGCGCCCTTGTCTACCAGGCTACCCTGACTGAGTTGAGTGAAGTTGCTGCCATCCGACACACTTTGGTACCCCGCAGTAATCGCGTGGCCACCCAGTGTGTAAATCAACGCGGCACTCCAGGTACGGTTGTCGATCTCTCCACCACCGTTTTTGGTGTAGCCACTAATTCTGTAGCCTGGCGTACCGGAGCTATTTGCACCTGACGAGTCAGTTTTGAAGTAGCGCAGGTCGGTTTTAAGGGACTGATTGTCCGAGAGGGCAAGGGTGTGAATTAATCCCAAAAAATGCTGCGTATAGTAGTTATCGAGGCTGGCGTAGTAGTACTGAGCTGTCAGATCCTTGGTGACGTTCCAATCGCCCCCGGCGAAGTCAAACTGATTGCTTTCACGCGTACCACCAGCAACGGCCAACCCCGTCTGATCGCTCGAACCACGTCCTGTCGCATGTTCGATCCGACCTCCAGTCAAGGTCAGCCCCTTGAACTCGCTCGAGGTGATTTGACCGCCCTCGAAAGTTTGTGGAAGCACGCGCCCATCGTTGGCGACCAGAATTGGGAGTTTCGGTATCAAGGTGCCATAGCGAAGTTCAGTTTTCGACATTTTGACTTTTCCGGTCAGCCCCAGCCGGCTCCACTCGTCGACGGCACGGTTGTCACTGTCAGAAGGCATCATGGTGCTGCCGACATGCCGTCCTTTGCCGCTGTCCAGGGTAACCCCCAGCAACCCCAGGCCATCGACACCAAAGCCAACCATGCCATCGGTATAGCCCGACTTGAAGTCCAACATGAAACCCTGCGCCCATTCTTCAGTTTTGGAAGGGGCGGCAATGCCATCGCGGTTGTCGTTATTGAAGTAGAAGTTTCTCATTCCCAAGGTGGCTTTACTATCACTTAGGAAGTCAGCATGCGCCTGGGCACTCAGGGTGATACTAAGAAACACCGAACTTGCAGCAATTTTTTTTCTGCTCACTTATATAGCGCTCCATTTGTTATTTTCAAGTAATAGAAGCAACGCAAAATCTTCCAGGTCAACGCAATGCACAGGAAGGAACGGTATATAGTTAATTTTAACTAGCGCGATAAATGGCACCTTTCATCAGCAGCGCTTTGGAAAAGTCCACCAAGGTGATCCGTGCATGAGCGTGTCCAGGAGGGATCGCAGCGTCATCGGCATAGCAGCCGAGGCCGCGCAACAATGCGGCGTCCTCGACCCGGGTCTGACGGGCGCCGATATGGCCGGTCTGGCTTTCGGTAGCAGATGGGAAACTAGTCATTTTTTCGCGGCTCTTGTTGTTATGCAGCGCACTAGCGTTAGAGCCGAGTGTGTGAGAAAGGCACAGGGAGCGCCTTGCCAGGGGAGATGGAGTTCTGCGTTGGGGTCTGAAAACTTACCTTATCGTCTGATTTTCAGGACTGGGACGCGACACAATTGCCGGTCAGGGACGGGGAAGCGGGATGGTTCGCGGGCCTGCTTGGTCTTTTAGACTCAGCCCCGAAACAGTGGGTCAATATCTTCAGAAAACTGGTGTTACCAGTTAGTTGCGTGTCGTGAAGCCGTTAGATACTGCCGGGGCAGCACTCTTGATCTATCTGATCAAGAGAATCAACGTCATCATCTTCTTCGCCTTCTTCGTCAAAAATTGCTTGAGCGTCTTCTTCGCCCCATGGTTCGTCATCATGGAATTCGTGATCGAGCAGGTGGTCGTGCTCGGGCTCGGGAATATCTCGTTCTTCGCTCATGACTTATCGAACCAAAAATAAAAGAACTGACTGTATATGCAGATCCCTTTAGAAGTCTTCAAGTTTTTTGCCAGACTTCAGCAGCTGATACCTCGCCGGGCCGAGCACCTCCAGCTTGCGGGCATCCAACTGACAGTTGTATGAGCAACCGCAACTACAGATAAATGCCAACATCTATGCCTCCCTCGGCATAGGCCCTGACCCTTCGCTAGATCCCAATACGGAGTACACTGAGCGCCAGGTTTTTCCATCCCGCCCTTCTGTCTGTGGCCGAAACCAGCGTTCTAGAGCCATGTCCAAATGTTCTTTGGCGATCCGGACAGCCTCGAGCAGCCGGGGCATTAGCGCCAGGTAGCCCGGCAAACGCAGGACTCAGGCACTGCGAATACCACCGTGAATCAAAAGAGGCTGGGGCACTGCGCAAAGAGGGACCGCGATGAACATCATCAGAAAAGCCCTGGCGGGCGTTGATTGGATGGAGTGGCCGGGCCGTGGGGCGCAGCTCGCGTTCGCCGTGCTGGCAGTGTGCGGGTACTACGGCTGGGCCCAGCAGGAGAGCCGCAAACAGGAGGCTCTGTGTGACGTGGCGCAGTCGCATGCGCAAGTGGTCGAAGAGCGGGCACCGCGATCAGCGGAACTCAAGGCCGCCAGGGAGGCAGTCCGTGACGCCTGCGATTGACCCGATTACTAAGTGAGCAAGTAATGCGGCGACCCGGACTGCCCGCGAAAGCCGCCACTCGGTCCAACGCGTGTTCTTTACATTCCCCGCAACACTGATTTGTCATCATTCCAATTGATAGCCCCCTAACGAAAGGCGCAGACTAGAGGGCTCACACCACGCTTATATCATTCCGAATGATAGTTACCTTTGCTTCATTCGATTCGTGAGATACCACCCGCCCCGAGCATCATTCGCCCATTCTCAATACATTGGCGGATGCATCCATGGAACAATCACTCAAACATTTGCGCTTCCCCTTGGCCCTGTTGGCCGTGCTGGTGATGAGCGCCTGCGGCAAGGCTCCGGAGACGGCCGCCACTTTGCCCGCAGCCAAGGTCAGCGTGGCCAAGGTGCTGGAACAACCGGTCAATGAGTGGGACGAATTCACCGGGCGCCTCGAAGCGCCGGAAACCGTAGAGATCCGTCCTCGGGTCTCCGGGCAGATCGATGAAGTGGCTTTCACTGAAGGCGCCCTGGTCAAGAAAGGCGATCTGTTGTTCCAGATCGACCCGCGTCCGTTCCAGGCTGAGGTCCGCCGCCTCGAAGCCCTGGTTGCCCAATCCCGCGCCAACGCCAACCGCAGTGAAAACGAAGCCCAGCGCGGTGAACGCCTGCGTACCAGCAATGCGATCTCCGCCGAGCTGGCCGATTCGCGCACCAGCGCTGCTCAGGAAGCCCGGGCCGCAGTCGGCGCCCTCCAGGCGCAGCTTGATCTGGCAAAATTGAACCTGAGCTTTACCCGCGTCACCGCGCCGATCAGCGGTCGCGTCAGCCGCGCGCAAATCACCGCCGGCAACCTGGTGACCGCCGATACCACCGCACTGACCAGCGTCGTTTCCACCGACAAGGTCTACGCCTACTTCGACGCCGACGAGCGTGTGTTCCTCAAATACACCGCCCTCGCCCGCCAGGGCAAACGCGGTGCCACCACTCCGGTTTACCTCGGCCTGTCCAACGAAGACGGCAACCCGCACCAGGGTGTGATGAACTTCGTCGACAACCAGGTCAACCCGAAAACCGGCACCATCCGCGGCCGCGCGGTGTTCGATAACACCGACGGCACCTACACCCCGGGCCTCTACGCACGTCTGAAACTGGTCGGCAGCGGGACCTACTCCGCCGTGCTGATCAACGACGAAGCGGTCGGTACTGACCTGGGCAAGAAGTTCGTGCTGGTGATGGATGCCGACAACAAGACGGCGTATCGCTCGGTCGAGCTGGGGCCGAAGATCGAAGGCCTGCGCATCGTGCGCAACGGCCTGAACAAGGATGACACCGTCATCGTCAAGGGCCTGCAACGTGTACGCCCTGGTTCGCCGGTCACGCCTGAAGTGATCCCGATGGCCAGCCAGGAAACCCTCGCCGCTCTGGCTCAACAACGACAAGCGCTGGAAGCCAGCAACCTGCCCCAAGTCGCACCTGCCAAGGTTGCGTCGGGTGTGGTTGTGAAAGTGGCTGCTGCGACACCACGCGGTTAAGGGATCTCTACGATGAATTTTTCCCAATTCTTCATTTCACGGCCGATCTTCGCAGCGGTGCTGTCGCTGCTGATCCTGATCGCCGGTGCCATCTCGCTGTTCCAGTTGCCGATCAGCGAATACCCGGAAGTGGTGCCGCCGACCGTGGTGGTTCGTGCCAACTTCCCGGGTGCCAACCCTAAAGTCATCGGTGAAACCGTGGCCGCTCCCCTTGAGCAAGCCATCACCGGCGTCGAGAACATGCTGTACATGTCCTCGCAGTCCACCGCCGACGGCAAGATCACCCTGACCATCACCTTCGCCCTGGGCACTGACCTGGACAACGCGCAGGTTCAAGTGCAAAACCGTGTGACCCGTACCGAGCCCAAGCTTCCTGAAGAAGTGACGCGCATCGGTATCACTGTGGACAAGGCATCGCCCGACCTGACGATGGTGGTGCACTTGACCTCGCCGGACAAACGCTACGACATGCTCTACCTGTCCAACTACGCCCTGCTCAACATCAAGGACGAGCTGGCGCGGTTGGGCGGTGTCGGTGATGTGCAGTTGTTCGGCATGGGCGATTACTCGCTGCGGGTCTGGCTCGATCCGAACAAGACCGCTTCACGCAACCTGACAGCCACCGACGTGGTGAGCGCGATTCGTGAACAGAACCGTCAGGTGGCGGCCGGTGCACTGGGCGCTCCGCCTGCGCCGAACGCCACTGCATTCCAGCTCTCGGTCAACACCCAGGGCCGTCTGGTGTCCGAGGAAGAGTTCGAGAACATCATCATCCGCTCCGGCGACAACGGTGAAATCACTCGTCTCAAAGACATCGCTCGCATTGAGCTGGGCTCCAGCCAATACGCCCTGCGTTCCTTGCTCAATAACCAGCCGGCGGTGGCGATTCCGATCTTCCAGCGCCCCGGTTCCAACGCGATAGAGATTTCCAACGAAGTGCGCGACAAGATGGCCGAGCTGAAGAAGAGCTTCCCGGAGGGCATGGACTTCAGCATCGTCTATGACCCGACGATCTTCGTGCGCGGCTCCATCGAAGCGGTGGTCCACACCCTGTTCGAAGCACTGATCCTCGTGGTGTTGGTGGTGATCCTGTTCCTGCAAACCTGGCGCGCCTCGATCATTCCGTTGGTGGCGGTGCCGGTGTCGCTGATCGGTACCTTTGCCGTGATGCACCTGTTCGGCTTCTCGCTGAACGCCTTGTCATTGTTCGGGCTGGTATTGGCGATCGGTATCGTGGTCGACGACGCCATCGTGGTGGTGGAGAACGTCGAACGTAACATCGGACTGGGGCTGACACCGGTCGAAGCAACCAAGCGGGCCATGCGTGAAGTGACCGGGCCGATCATTGCGACCGCGCTGGTGTTGTGTGCGGTGTTTATCCCGGCGGCCTTCATCTCCGGGCTCACCGGGCAGTTCTACAAGCAGTTCGCCCTGACCATTGCGATCTCGACTGTGATCTCGGCGTTTAACTCACTGACCCTGTCGCCTGCCCTGGCTGCTGTGTTGCTCAAAAGCCATGACGCGCCGAAGGACCGTTTCTCCAAGGTCCTCGACAAGATCTTTGGTGGCTGGCTGTTCCGTCCGTTCAACCGTTTCTTTGACAAGGCCAGCCACAGTTATGTCGGCACGGTAGGCCGGGTGATCCGCAGCAGCGGCATCGCCCTGCTGGTGTACGCCGGCCTGATGGTGCTGACGTTCTTCGGTTTCTCCAGCACCCCGACCGGTTTCGTACCTGGCCAGGACAAGCAATACCTGGTGGCCTTCGCGCAACTGCCGGACGCCTCGAGCCTGGACCGCACCGAAGACGTGATCAAGCGCATGTCCGACCTGGCGCTGAAACAGCCTGGCGTGGAAAGTGCGGTGGCCTTCCCTGGCTTGTCGATCAACGGCTTCACCAACAGCCCTAACGCCGGCATCGTGTTCGTGACCCTCAAACCGTTCGACGAGCGCAAAGACCCGAGCATGTCCGCCGGTGCGATTGCCGGTGCATTGAACGGTCAGTTCGCCGGGATCCAGGAAGCCTACATGGCGATCTTCCCGCCGCCGCCGGTACAAGGCCTGGGCACCATCGGTGGTTTCCGCCTGCAGATCGAAGACCGGGGCAACCTGGGCTACGACGAGCTGTACAAAGAAACCATGAACATCATCAACAAAAGCCACAACGTGCCGGAACTGGCTGCCCTGTTCACCAGCTACACGGTGAACGTGCCCCAGGTCGATGCCGCCATCGACCGGGAAAAAGCCAAGACCCACGGCGTGGCCGTCAGCGACATCTTCGACACCCTGCAGATCTACCTGGGTTCGCTGTATGCCAACGACTTCAACCGCTTTGGCCGTACCTATCAAGTCAACGTGCAGGCCGAGCAGCAATTCCGTCTCGAGCCGGACCAGATCGGTCAGCTGAAAGTGCGCAACAACAAAGGCGAGATGATCCCGCTGGCAACCTTCATCAAGGTCAGCGACACCTCGGGGCCGGACCGCGTGATGCACTACAACGGCTTCATCACCGCTGAAATCAACGGTGCCGCAGCGCCCGGCTACAGCTCCGGCCAGGCCGAGAAAGCCATCGAGAAACTGCTCAAGGAAGAACTTCCGAACGGCATGACCTACGAATGGACCGACCTGACCTACCAGCAGATCCTGTCCGGCAACACCGCGCTGTTCGTGTTCCCGCTCTGCGTCCTGCTGGCGTTCCTGGTACTTGCCGCGCAGTACGAAAGCTGGAGCCTGCCATTGGCGGTGATCCTGATCGTGCCGATGACCCTGCTGTCGGCCATCACCGGTGTGATTGCCTCGGGGGGCGACAACAACATCTTCACCCAGATCGGCTTGATCGTACTGGTGGGGCTTGCCTGCAAGAACGCGATCCTGATCGTCGAATTCGCCAAGGATAAACAGCAGGACGAAGGCATGAGCCCGCTGGCGGCAGTGCTCGAAGCGTGCCGTCTGCGTTTGCGGCCGATCCTGATGACGTCCTTCGCGTTCATCATGGGTGTGGTGCCACTGGTGTTCTCCAGCGGTGCCGGTGCCGAGATGCGTCATGCCATGGGTGTCGCGGTGTTCTCCGGGATGCTTGGGGTGACCTTCTTCGGGCTGTTGCTGACGCCGGTGTTCTACGTACTGATTCGCAACTTTGTCGAGCGCGGTGAAAAGCGCAAAGCGGCCAAAGCCCTGAAACTGGAGGCGCAACAATGAGTCTGAAAGCCTTCCTGCCGAGCCTGCTGGTACTGGCCCTGAGTGCCTGTGCCGTCGGCCCGGACTACCAGACCCCGGCCACCGAACCGGCTAACATCACCCACGCCACCGACGGCGCGGCCGGGCAGAAAAACTTCGACCGCGCACGGTTCGAAGGCATCTGGTGGCAGCAATTCGAAGACCCGGCCCTCAACCAGTTGGTGACCCGATCGCTGCAAGGCAACCGTGATCTGCGCGTGGCCTTCGCCCGCTGGAAAGCCGCCCGGGCGATTCGCGACGACGCCAGCAATGACGCCATGCCGACCATCACCAGCCGCGCCAGCAGTAACCTGGGCAAAGGACAGATTCCTGGCCAGACCACCGACCGGGTCAACAGTGAACGCTACGACCTGGGGCTGGACATGGCCTGGGAACTGGACCTGTTCGGACGCATCCAGCGCAATCTGGAATCCAGCGACGCCGAACAGCAGGCTGCCGAAGCCGATCTGTACCAGCTGCAAGTCAGCATGATTGCCGAACTGGTGGACGCCTACGGTCAACTGCGCGGTGCGCAACTGCGGGAAAAGATCGCCCTGGCCAACCTGAACAACCAGCAGGAATCGCGCAAGATCACCGAAAGCCTGCGCGATGCCGGTGTCGGCGATCAGCTGGACGTGGAACGCGCCGATGCACGCCTGGCGTCTGTCGAAGCCAGCGTGCCGCAACTGCAGGCCGAACAGGTCCGGCAGAAAAACCGCATCGCCACCCTGCTGGGTGAACGGCCGGACAAACTGACCGTCGACCTGAGTCCGAAGGACCTGCCGGCGATCGCGAAAGCGCTGCCGATCGGTGATCCGGGTGAACTGCTGCAACGTCGCCCTGACATCCTTAGCGCCGAACGCAAACTGGCCTCCGCCACGGCGCGCATCGGCGTGGCCAAGGCTGATTTGTTCCCTCGGGTCAGCCTCAGCGGCTTCCTCGGCTTCACCGCCGGGCGCGGTTCACAGATCGGCTCCTCGGCGGCCAACGCCTGGGCACTGGGCCCGAGCATCACCTGGGCGGCGTTTGACCTGGGCAGCGTGCGTGCGCGTTTGCGCGGTGCCGATGCCGAAGCCGAAGGCGCCCTGGCGACCTACGAGCAGCAAGTGTTGCTGGCCCTGGAAGAATCGGAAAACGCCTTCAGCGACTACGGCAAACGCCAGCAACGGCTGATTTCGCTGATTCGCCAGAGTGAATCCAGCCGCAAGGCCGCTGATCTGGCGCAGATTCGCTACCGCGAAGGCACGGCGGACTTCCTTGTCCTGCTCGATGCCCAGCGTGAGCGCCTGGCGGCCGAGGATACCCAGGCCCAGGCCGAAGTCGATTTGTATCGCGGCATTGTCGCAATCTACAAGGCACTGGGCGGTGGCTGGCAACCGGACACCGTCGCCAGCAAGTAACGTTTCAACGAGCTCTTTTGGTTGGCCGCAACCAACCAGATCTTTTGCCCCGCGCCGCATTCGGTCGCGGGGTTTTTTTTGCCTGCTCACCCTGCTGAATGCACCGCAATCCCCTGTGGTGTTTAGCGTTGGTCTTGAGCCTTGCGGTCTTCCAGGACTGTCACGGTAGCCGTGGTCCCGGCCCGCAGTCGGTTCTTGCCGGCATAGTCGGCATCAATCCGTATCCGCACCGGCACCCGTTGCGCCAGTTTGACCCAGGTGTAGCTGGGGTTGATGTTAGCCAGCAGGCGACTGCCCGGCACGTTTTCGCGGTCGGCGATGGCGAAGGCAATGCTTTGCACCGTGCCACCGAAAGTCTCGCCGCTCATCAATTCGATCCTGACGCGGTCACCCTCCTCTATCCGCGGCAGCTTGGTTTCTTCAAAGTAGCCGCTGACATGGAACGAGTCGCTGTCCACCAACGCCAACAGGGCGCCACCGGCAGTGGCATAGTCGCCCTGACGGGTGAGCAGGTTGGTGACATAACCACTCACGGGCGCTGCGACCCGGGTGCGCTGCAAGTCGAGTTCAGCCTGGGTCAAGGCCGCAATGGCCAGGTGCACGTTGGCCTGGGCCAGCCCCAGATTGGCCTGGTTGCGCAGCAATTCGGCCTGCGCCACGGCCACGTCCGTGCTGGATTTCTCCCACTCCTCGCCAGAGATGACGGCGCGGTCCTTGAGGGTGCGGCGTCGGCGCTCTTCACTCTGACGCTGGCGCAACAATGCTGAGCTGGCGACAATTGTCGCTTCGGATTGACCGAGGGTGGCTTTGGACACTTCGACCGAGCGCCTGGCGTGTTCCACCGCCAGCACATAGCGCGCCGGGTCGATCTCCAGCAGCAGTTGGCCCTTGTCCACGTACTGGTTGTCCTGCACGCCAAGGCTGACGATGCGTCCCGAGACATCGGCGGACAAGGTCACCACATCGGCACGCACCCGTGCATCCCGCGTCCAGGGCGCGCGGGTGTAATGCTCCCAGGCGAACCAGCCGAGCACGAAGGCCAGCAGTACCACCGCCACCGTCACGAGTCGGGCAAGGATCTTTTTCACTGCATCAGGCTCCCATCACCAATATCAGTGTCGCGCAGACGCAGGCGTACAACGCGCCTTCGAACAAGGCTTCATGCCAGACGAACCGCAGCACACCCAGGCGGCGCAGGATCCAGTCCAGCAGCAAAAAAATCGGCAAGGCCAGCAGCAGGGCCTGGGCGATCGGTGGCAAGTACACGCCACCCACTTCCAGATCAATGGGCAAGGGCCGGTTCTCCTTCCACGACTGCAGGTTGAAAATGCTCGCGATGGCGCTCCAGAAACGACACCACGATCAGCAGCGCCACGCGCATGCGAAACACCGTCCACAGCTGTTGATGGACGCCCGAATGCAGCGCATCCAGTTCATCACCCAAGGTGCGCAGGCTGCCGAGCACCTGGTCCCATTCAACACCGGGCCGTCCGGCGACCAGCCTGCCGGTGTCACGCACTGTTGCGAACAAACGGCTTTGTACTTCTGAACTGAGCAATGTGTTGCTCTGGCCCTGTTGTCTAAGCTGGTTCAACGCCACGCCCAGCGCCATGTACCCCAGGCTGACGTCGAATAGCGCTCTGGCCTGTTTGTCGCTGATGGCCGGCAACAATCCCAACATCATGGTCAGGCGGTCGACCATGCGGCTTTCAAAGGCAAACTGGTGCTCATCGGTGGCGGGGGTCTTGAGCAACCCGTAGAGCTGTTCACCGTTCTCCTTGAACAGCCGACGGATCCGCAAGACAGGCCTGAAGGGAAAGATCAACGCGTAGACACTCAACGCCAGCGTGGCGGCATAGACATAGGCGCCCGCAAATTCGAACCACTGAATCGCGGTGTTCTGGCCAATGCCAACGTTCTGCGGTCCGAGCAACAGAAACGTCAACAACCCAAGACCAATGCCCGTGCCGGTGGTTGGCGGACTGGCCAGGCCAACGGCCACGGCGTACAACAACGGAGCCAAGAGCAAGGCCAGCAGCTCGAAGTCACTGATCATCGGCACCAGCATGAACTGATAGAACGCCGAGACCACCAGTGCCAGCGCCAGCCCCCTGGCAAAACTCTGGGCGGCCAGCAGCGGTCGCGGGAACGTCGCCATCAAGGAGCACAGAACCCCCACCACGATCATCCCGCCACGGGCCCCGTCCCAGGCGGTCTCGATCCAGATCAGGCCGGCCACCACCAATGCGCTGAAAGCACGGATGGCATTCATCGCCGCCAGTGTGAAGTCCAGATGCAACGGATTGTCCCGGCCGCGGAAAACACTACTGGCGGCACGCTCTTGCTGGATCGCGTCGCTCAGCTCCAGTATCTGCCCCAGTTGCTCCAGCAACCGCGCCTGCTCCCAACGCAGCGACCAGGCCAGTGAGCGCAACGTGGCGGGCATCGCCTCGGTCAGTTGTTCAGCCCGGTACGCCAGTTCATCGAAGCGCTGTTGCAGCGCCGCGAATGGGCGCCTGGCTTCAGTCGACATCGAGCGCCCCTGCCGGGCCACTTCATCGAGGAACACCACTTCTTCGGCGAGCAAACGCTGTGAATCCAGGGGCAGTTCGCCTTTCCAGCGCTCGGTCAGCAGTTGCCGCTGGTGGCGCAGCGCGGCCAGCCGTGAAGTCAGCAGCACCAACTGATTGCCGAGCAACTGCACCAGGTCGTCGGCGCTGCGCAGACGTGGCGCATCGTAGTACAGGTGCCGACGTACTCCCTCAAGGGCGCTGATCTCGCCGATCAGTTTCATTTGCCGCTGTAGAAAATCGCTTTCGCTTTCCTCGGTACGAATCACGGCTGCCGCGTGGGTCGCGAGCAGCTTGATCACTTGATCGATCCTGGCGAAGTAGTCCCGGGCCACGGTTTCCGGGCGCGCGGTCAGCAGGCTGACGACGCACACGCAGGCAACGGCCAATAGCGTTTCGGTCACGCGGGTCACGGCCAGCAGGAAGGTGCCCGCCTGATCGGGCACCGCCAGCAGGGCGACGATCACCGCCGTGTAGCCGCTCAACACAAACGCCTGGGAACTGGTGTAGCGAAACAAAGTGCCGCCGGCGGTACACAGCGCCAGCCACAGGGCCAGGGTGACGACGAAAGGCAGCGGCGCCTGGGGAAATATCGCCATGATCACCACCGCCGCCACCGCCCCGAGCGTGGTGCCGATGACCTGGCCGAAACTGCGGGCCAGCGCCATGCCACCCAGTGGCTGACTGACGATGACCACCGCCATGATCGACCACTTGGGCTGGTCGAGGTCGAACAGGAAGGCCAGGTAGAGGGTCAACAGCCCGGCCGCGATGGTTCTCAGGGCGAACAACAGCACCCCAGGCCCGGGGTTGAGCATCGCCTTGAAGTACTGGAGAAACGGTTGCATGGAAACGCTCGTCGAGTCCTCTGCAGCAAGCGTAGTCACTGCTGCGACGCCTGGACAGGTTTCCATGTCGAGGGGGTGAACCGAGTCCGGGTTTGACTCAGGGCCCTGCCTGACCGAAGCTGACAGCTTTGCAAAAGCTTGCCAGCTCCCGGATCCCTGCATGCCCCAGTCCCGCCGCTACCTGATCATCAGCCTCTGCGTCCTGTTTGCCATCGGCCTTGCCTGGGTGTTCCTGCGCAGTACAACCCCCGTGGTACCCGAAGCGATCAAGCGCGGTTACACCGAAGCCCTCAACCGGGCCCGCGCAGGACAACCGGGCGCGGCGCGGGTGCTCTACCAGCAATTGGCGCGCCCGGACCTTTCGCCGAAACGTCGCGTCTGGCTGCATGCCGAACTGCCCAACTACCCCAGCTCCGTAGCCCTGAAACTGGCGGATGCGGACTTGCAGCATGAATCCCCCGATGTACGCATTGCGGCGATCAACAGCATCAGCGGCCTGGTCCCCAACGGGCAGCGCAGTCTGCTGCTTGGTCCGCTGCTCGATGACAGCGAACAGCGTGTACGTTATGCCGCGGTGAATGCCCTGCTGGGACTTTCGCCGGACGATCTCGGCTTGTATTTCGGCGCGCTGCAGCATGCCATCGACGCCTGGGAACAGGACTTGAAAAGCCAGCCTGAAAGCGCCGACAACCACTACCAACTGGCTCGGCTGCATCTGCACAATGCCGAGTTGAAAGAAGCGCAAGCGGCACTGGAGAACACTTTGCGTCTTGCGCCCGGCAACCTGCCCGCGCTGGTGATGCAAATCGAAGTGCTGGACAAACAGGGCCAAAGCGAAGCCGCCCGACTGCTGTTGGCCAAACAGTTGAAGGCTCAGCCCGATTCCGCCTACCTGCAACACGCACTGGGGCTCTGGCTGCTGCATCACGGGCAAAGTGAATTCGCCCTGCTCGGCCTTTCCAAGGCGGTGGAGCTGGAGCCGGACAACAAGGATTACCGCTACGACCTGGCCACCACGCTGCACGGCGAACTGGAGCTGGAAGCGGCACAGAAACAGCTGCAGGAAATCGTCCAGCGCCACCCGGCCGACCGCAGGGCCCGGGTGTTGTTGATCAATTACTGGAAGGAAAGCGGACAACTGCAGAACGTGCAGATTCTGTTGGCGCAACTGGAACAGCTCAACCCTGATGACCCGGCGTTGCAGCAAGGGCTTTGAAGGGTACACAAACCCCGTGTCCGACTGCGATCCCTGTGGGAGCGAGCCTGCTCGCGAAGGCGGGCTGACATTCGGCAGCGATGTTGACTGACACGGCCTCTTCGCGAGCAGGCTCGCTCCCACCAGGAATCGGGGTCGTAAACAGATCCCATGATCACACCCAGCAAAAAGTGTTGAACGCTCATCGCGGCCAAAGGTCAAGTGATCAGGCAGTCCATTCAGGCACTTCAGGCCTGCTGCCTCGTTTCCCCTGATCTTGAGAGGGCATTTTTTGTCTACATCTAACGAGTTGTTCAGTGCAAAAGCCGCCACCGGCATCGACGGTCTGGATGACATCCTGGCCGGTGGATTGTCCCGCGGACATGTGTTTTTGCTGGAAGGTGAACCCGGTACCGGCAAGACCACCGTCGCCTTGCATTTCCTGTTGGCCGGCGCACGAACCGGCGAGCGCTCGTTGTACATCACCCTGTCGGAAACCGAACGCGAGTTGCGCCAGGGCGCCCTGTCCCATGGCTGGGAGCTTGACGAGAACATCCACATCTTCGAGCTGACGCCACCGGAAAGCCTGCTCAATGCCGAGCACCAGCAGAGCCTGCTGTACTCCTCGGACCTCGAACTGGGCGAAGCCACCAAGCAGATCTTCGAAGTGGTCGAGCGGGTCAAGCCAACCCGCGTGGTACTCGACAGTCTGTCCGAGATCCGGCTGCTGGCCCAAAGCTCCCTGCGCTACCGGCGCCAGATCCTCGCGATCAAGCACTACTTCGTGCGCTACGACGCCACGGTGGTGCTGCTTGACGACCTGACCACCGAATCCCTCGACAAGACCGTGCACAGCGTCGCCCACGGGGTGATCCGCCTGGAAGAGCTGACCCCCAACTATGGTGCCGAGCGCCGGCGGATCCGCGTGGTGAAATATCGCGGCCAGAAATACCGTGGCGGCTATCACGATTTCACCATCATGGGCGACGGCGTGCACGTGTTCCCACGGCTGGTAGCCGCCGAACATCGCGGGGTGTATGTCCGTCAGCAGTTGACCAGCGGCATCAAGGAAATGGATGCCCTGCTCGGCGGCGGCATCGAGACCGGGTCCAGCACCCTGATCCTCGGTCCGGCCGGTACCGGCAAATCGCTGATCTCGATGATTTTCGCCGCCGCGGCCGTGGCCCGGGGCGAGAAAGCCGCGTTGTTCATTTTCGATGAAGAACTGGGCTTGCTGTTCGAACGCATGAAAAACATGGGCATTGATTTGAAAGCCCTGCAAGACACCGGCAACTTGCTGATCGAACAAGTGGATGCAGCCGAATTGTCCCCGGGCGAGTTTTCCCACCGGGTTCGTCGTTGCGTCGACCAGCGCGACATCAAGACCGTGGTGATCGATAGCATCAACGGTTATCAGGCCGCCATGCCTGAAGAGAACGCCCTGGTGCTGCACATGCACGAGTTGCTGCTGTACCTCAATCGCCGGGGTGCCGCGACCTTCATGACCGTTGCCCAGCACGGACTGGTCGGCGACATGCAGGCTCCCGTGGACATCACCTACCTGGCCGATACGGTCATCCTGCTGCGTTACTTCGAGGCCCTGGGCAAGGTGCGCCGGGCGATCTCGATCATCAAGAAACGCACCGGCAGCCATGAATCGACGATCCGTGAATACCGCATCAGCGGCCAGGGTATGACCATCGGTGAACCGCTGGACGCGTTCCAGGGCGTGTTGCGCGGCGTCCCGACTTATATGGGCGCGAGCAATCCATTGCTCGGGGATGAGAGCCCGTGACGGTCATGGAAGCGATGTCCGAGCGCGCGATCATTCTCGCGCCGCTGGGACGTGACAGCCAGCTTGCACTGATGATGCTCAACGAAGCCGGTTACGACGGCGTCATCACCCGCGATATGGTGGGGCTTTGCAGCGAATTAACCCGGGGCGCAGGCTTGTTGCTGATCTCTTCCGAGGCGCTGCTGGGCGGTGATCTCGAACCGTTGCTGAGCCTGATCGAGCAACAGCCGGCCTGGTCGGACTTGCCGATTGTGTTGCTGACCTATCATGGCGGCCCGGAACAGAACCCCGCGTCGCGGTTCGGTCCGCAACTGGGCAATGTCACCTTCCTCGAGCGCCCTTTTCATCCGGTGACCCTGATCAGCCTGGTGACCACCGCGTTGCGTGGAAGACGACGACAGTATGAAGCCAGGGATCGGCTGGTCGATCTGAGCCAAAGCGAACTGCGGCTGCAGACTACCCTGGAAACCCTCGAACAGCAGGTCGAGGAACGCACCGCCCAACTGCGAAACAACGAAGAAGCACTGCGCCAGTCACAGAAAATGGAAGCGGTCGGCCAACTCACCGGCGGCATCGCCCATGACTTCAACAACATGCTGACCGGCATCATCGGCAGCCTGGAGCTGTTGCGTCGACGCCTGGCCCGTGGCCGCACCGAAGATCTGGACAGCCTGATCGACCTGGGGGTGACCTCGGCCAACCGCGCGGCCGGCCTGACCCATCGCCTGCTGGCCTTCTCCCGGCGCCAGTCGCTGGATTCAAAACCAGTGGAGATGAACACCCTGGTGGTTTCCATGGGCGAGTTGCTGCAGCGCAGCATCAACGAAAGCATTCAGCTGGACATGCAGCTGAGCGAGCCGTTGTGGGTGGCCGAGGCCGACCCCAATCAACTGGAAAGTGCCCTGCTCAACCTGGTGATCAATGCCCGCGATGCGATGCCCGGTGGCGGCCAACTGACCGTGAAGACCAGCAATCAGCATCTGGACCCGGGCTTTACCCAGGCCCACAGCAACCTCGACCCTGGCGACTATGTGGTGCTGAGCGTCACGGACACCGGCTGTGGCATGGCGCAAAACACCATCAACCGGGCCTTCGACCCCTTCTTTACCACCAAGCCGATCGGCCAGGGCACGGGCCTCGGGTTGTCGATGATTTATGGATTCAGCAAACAATCGCGCGGTCATGTCGCCATCCAAAGCGAAGTCGGCAATGGCACCACCGTGAGTCTGTACCTGCCGCGCTTCGGTGGTGCTCTGCCCAGGGACAAGCCGGTGGACACCCCGCACGCGCCGTTCGCGCAACTGGGCGAAACGGTGCTGATCGTCGAGGACGACCCGGCGGTGCGGGTGTTGGTCAGTACGGTGTTGAGCGACCTGGGTTATGCCTTCGTCGAAGCCGCTGATGCCGACAGTGCGGTGCCGATTCTGAATTCGGCGCAACGAATCGACCTGATGATCAGCGATGTCGGCTTACCCGGCATGAATGGCCGGCAGCTGGCAGAAATCGGCCGGCAATATCGGCCTGAACTCAAGGTGTTGTTCATCACCGGCTACGCCGAACACGCCGCGGTACGCGGTGGCTTCCTTGACCCTGGCATGCAGATGATCACCAAACCATTCACTTTCGACCTGTTGACGGCGAAGGTGCGGGAGATGATCCAGATCTGAAGCCCCCCTGTAGGAGCGAGCTTGCTCGCGATGGAGTGTCAGCCAGGTCGTGCTAACTGACACACCATCGTCGGAACGCCGCCCGGAGCAAGCTTGCTCCTACGAAAGCATCTGCTGCATCAAGTCCTGAAGCACATTCAGGTCGAACGGCTTGCCCAGGATCGGCGCTTTACGCGTGATCGGGCTGTCGGTCTCGCGGATTTCCTGGGGATAGCCGCTGATGAAAATCACCTTGAGCTCCGGTCGCAGTTTCACGGCGGGTTCGGCGATCTGCACCCCGGAGATCCCGCCCGGCAGGCGGAAGTCCGTGATCATCATGTCCAGATGCGGCTTGCTCGCCAGGATTTCGAAGGCCTGCTCGCCGTTTTCGGCCTGCAATACCCGGTAGCCCTCACCCGACAGATAGGCCGATAGCACCATCAATATCGAGGGGTCATCTTCGACGATCAGTACGACGTCTTGTGCATCTTCACTCATGGGAAGCCTTTGTTCGGTCAATAGCTGCTGATACGACCGTGGGGTCGATCAGAGGTTGCGTTTAACTGGCTGTTTTCCTACAGCGGCAGACAAACGCGAAACAAGGCGCCTTCGCCAATCCGGCTCTCGACGGTAATGGAACCGCCATGGGCGGTCACAATCTGTTCTGAAATAAACAACCCCAGGCCCAGCCCGGCGACGGCGTGTTTTGCCGAAACCCGTTCGAACTGCAGGAAGATGCGTTTCTGGTTTTCTTCACCAATGCCGATCCCCAGATCGCGCACTTCCACCCGCGCCTGATCGCCCTCACTGTACACCTTCACGGTGATCGGACTCTTGGCGCCGTAACGTAAAGCGTTGGTTAACAAGTTCGAGATGACCTGTTCGATGCGGAACTCATCCCAGCTGCCCACCACGGGTTGCTCGGCCTGCAGGGTGACCGAGGACTCGGCGGCTTCGATCTGCGGGGCAAAGTTCTGTAACAAATCCCTGACCAAAACCGACAGATCGAAGCGTGTCGGTCGGATCGACAGCTTGCCTGTGCGGATCCGCGATACATCGAGCATGTCTTCGATCAGACGGATCAGGCTTTTGATCTGCCGTTCGTCGCGATCGACCATCGCGTGCATCTTGTCCAGGGTGAACGCCGCCGCGTTATCCCGGGCCAGGTGCATCTTGCGCAGCTGGGTTTCGAGAATCAGGCCGTTGAGCGGCGTGCGGACTTCGTGGGCGACGATCGACATGAAGTCATCGCGCATGCGCACCGCTTGCTCCAGTTCGAGCTGGGTACTCTGCACCTGCTGGAGCAGCGCTTCCTGCTCGCGCCGACTTTGCTCCAGCTGTTCGACCTGCTGTTTCATCGCCTTGCTCTGGCGGAACAGATCGACGAACACGTTGACCTTACTCTTGACCGCGTGGATATCCAGCGGCTTGTAGAGGAAGTCCACGGCACCGCTTTCATAGCCCTTGAAGGCGTAATTCAGCTCGCGGCCGGCCGCACTGACGAAGACGATGGGAATGTTGCGGGTCTTTTCCGTGCCTCGCATCAGCTCGGCCAGTTCGAAGCCGTTCATGCCGGGCATCTGTACGTCGAGGATGGCCATGGCGAATTCGTGTTGCAGCAGCAGGGACAACGCTTCGTCGGCGGACAAGGCTTTATAGACGAGGCGGTCTTCGCGCTTGATCAGCGCTTCCAGCGCGAGCAGGTTTTCCGGCAGATCGTCGACGATCAGCAGTTTGGCTTGGATGTTACTTAGCATGCTATTCGTTCCAGCTCGACAAGCATACGGCCGATGCCGCGTATAGAGAGAATGTGGTCCGGCTGGTGGGTAGCCAGCGCCGCCAGGGGCATGGTCGCGACCTGGGCTTCGTCCGGGTCCTGCACGATGGTCAGGCCGCCACGATCCTTGACCTGGGCCAGGCCGCGCGCGCCGTCGCGGTTGGCGCCGGTCAGCAATACCGCGGCCAGCGTCGGGCCATAAGCATCGGCAGCCGACTCGAACAGGTAATCAATGGCGGGACGCGAGTAATGCACGCGGTCTTCCAGGCTCAAGGAAAAGCTGCGGTCCTGCTCCACCGACAGGTGATACCCAGGCCCGGCGAAATACAGGGTTCCGGCTTCGATCGCAATTTTGTCGCGGGCTTCCAGCACCGGCAGCGACACTCTTCGCGCGAATACCTCGGCGAGTTGACTGCGACCCGCTTCGGGCAGGTGCAGCACCACAATGATCGGCAGGACAAAGCCTTTGCGCAGCGGGCCCAGGAGCGTCAGCAACGCCTCCACGCCGCCCGCCGAGGCGCCGATCACGATAGCTTCTACACATGGCAATTCCTTTGCACTGTTCATGATTTGCGGTAGATCCGTTCCTGTTTGACCAAGGGTTCGAACTGGTTGCCGTAAGCCGAAAAGTCCGGGGTTTCCTTGCTGCCCAGCACCAGGAATCCTCGATGGCAAAGGGAGTCATGAAACAAACCGAACGCTCGACCCTGGAGCTTTTTATTGAAATAAATCAACACATTACGACATGAAATTAATTGAGTTTCGGAAAACACACTGTCGGTCGCCAGGCTGTGGTCGGCAAAGGTCACGTTGTCGCACAGGCTCTTGTCGAAAATGGCGTAGCCGTAGGCCGCCGTATAGTAGTCGGCAAACGACTGCTGGCCACCTGCCTGCTGGTAGTTGTGAGTGTAGGCGCGGACATTCTCCATGGAGAAAATCCCTTGCTTGGCCTTGTCCAGCGAACGCGGGTTGATGTCGGTGGCGTAGATGATGGTGCGATCGAGCAAGCCTTCTTCGCGCAGCAGAATCGCCATCGAATAGACCTCTTCCCCGGTGCTGCACCCGGCGATCCAGATTTTGATCGAGGGGTAGGTCTTGAGCAACGGCACCACTTCCCGGCGGATCGCCAGGAAATGCGAGGGGTCGCGAAACATTTCACTGACCGGAATCGTCAGCAATTGCAGCAACTGCATGAACGCCGTCGGGTCGTGGAGCACCTTCTCTTGCAAGGCCGAAATGGTGGCGCACTCGAACTGGCTCAACGCGTGGTGGACGCGCCGCTTGATCGACGCACCGGAGTAGTCGCGAAAGTCGTAGCTGTATTTGAGGTAAATCGCCTCGATCAAAAGGCGCAATTCGATTTCGCTATTGGCTTGCACTAAATACGTTCCATCTTCGGTAACCAAACGCGAATCAGCGAGAACAGGCGATCCAGGTCGATAGGCTTGGCCAGGTAATCGTTGGAGCCGGCCGCAAGGCAGCGCTCCTGATCGTCCTTCATGGCCTTGGCCGTGACCGCAATGATCGGCAGCTTGCGCCAGCGCGGGTCCTTGCGGATCAAGGTGGTGGCTTCGAAACCATCCATCTCCGGCATCATCACATCCATCAACACCAGATCAATGTCCTCGACTTCATTCAATCGTTCGATCGCCTCACGGCCGTTACGGCCAATGACCACGACCGCCCCCTTGTGCTCCAGCGCACTGGTCAGGGCGAAAATGTTGCGCACATCGTCGTCCACCAGCAGCACCTTGCGGCCCTCGAAGACCTTGTCGCGGCTGCGCGCGGTCTTGAGCATCCGCTGCCGTTCATGGGACAACCCGGATTCGACTTTGTGCAGAAAGAGTGTGACCTCATCCAGCAGGCGCTCGGGCGAGCGCGCGCCCTTGATGATGATCGAACGCGAATACTTGCGCAGCTCGGCCTCTTCATCCCGGGTCAGGTTGCGCCCGGTGTAGACGATCACCGGCGGGAACGAACAGATATCCTCGGTGGACATGCGCTTGAGCAGCTCGTTGCCCAGCATGTCCGGAAGCTTCAGGTCGATGATCATGCAGTCGAACATCGTCGTGCGCAGCAGGTCCAGCGCCTCCTGCGCCAGGCCAACGGCAGTGATCTCGATGTCATCGTCGCCGATCAGCCGGGCAATGCTGTCGCGCTGGACATCGTCGTCTTCGACCAGCAGGACGCGTTTGACCTTCTGGGTCAGCTTCGCTTCGAGGCGGGCAAACACGTCCTTGAGTTCTTCGCGGGTGGTCGGCTTGACCGCATAGCCGATGGCGCCCATGTGCATGGCCGCTTCGACGCGATCTTCCACAGAAATGACGTGCACCGGAATGTGCCGGGTTTCGGCGTGCTCCTTCAGGCGTTGCAACACGGTCAGTCCGGAATGGTCCGGCAGACGCATGTCCAACAGAATCGCATCCGGGATGAACTCCCTGGCCAGGTCGTAGCCTTCGTCGGCCCCATGGGCCACCAGGCACTGATAACCCAGTTCATGGGCCAGGTCGTAGAGGATGTGCGCAAAGTTCGGCTCATCTTCCACCACCAGGATACAGCGGGTGGCGAATGGCGCCTTGGAGCGATCGTCGTCGAAACGCGGGATATCGACGGCGGCCATCAGCGGCACCGGCGCGGCGGGTGCGGCGCGTGGAGTCATGGCAATCGGCGAGGCCTTCATTGGCTCCACCGGCGCTTCGCCCAGTTCGACGTATTGCTGCGGCAAGACCAGGGTGAATACGCTGCCCTGCCCTGGCTCGCTGATGACGCTGATGGAACCGCCGAGCAGTGCCGCCAGGTCGCGGGAAATCGACAGCCCCAGGCCGGTGCCACCGTAACGGCGGTTGGTGGTGCCATCGGCCTGGCGGAAGGCTTCAAAAATACTTTCCCGCTGATCCGCGGCAATGCCGATCCCGGAGTCGCGCACGACAAAGGCGATACTGTCGCCGGGCTGGCTGGCCACCGTCAGGCTGACCGTGCCTTTTTCGGTGAATTTCACCGCGTTGGAGAGCAGGTTCTTGATGACCTGTTCCAGGCGCTGGCGGTCGGTATAAATCATCAACGGCGCGCCCGACTGCAAGTCGACCTGGAAATCCAGCTGCTTGTCCGCGGCCAATGGCTGGAACATCCCGCGCAAACCGTCCACCAGACGCGCGACGCTGGTGTGCTCCGGGCGCATCTCGAGCTTGCCGGCCTCGACCTTGGAGATGTCGAGAATATCGTTGATCAGGTTGAGCAAGTCATTACCGGCGGAGTAGATCGATTCGGCGAATTTGACCTGCTCGGCGCTGAGGTTTTCCTTGGGGTTTTCCGCCAGCAACTTGGCCAGGATCAACGAGCTGTTGAGCGGCGTGCGCAACTCATGGGACATGTTGGCTAGGAATTCGGACTTGTACTTGCTCGAGCGCTGCAACTCTTCGGCGCGCTCTTCGAGCTGGACCTGCACCTGGTTGAGTTCAGTGTTCTTCTGGTCCATGGCGTCGCGCTGGTCAGCCAGGATCTGCGCCTGCTCGGCGAGTTGTTCGTTGGTCTGTTCCAGCTCGACCTGCTGGGTTTCCAGGTGTGCCTGGGACTCCTTGAGAATCCGCGATTGCTCTTCCAGTTCCTCGTTGGCGGTCTTGAGCTCTTCCTGCTGAACCTGCAGCTCTTCGTTGAGCTGTTGGGTTTCGGCCAGCACTTCCTGCAGGCGTTGGCGATAGCGCGCGGCTTCGATGGAGGTGCCGATGTTGCCGGCGATCAGCTCCAGCAGCTCGACATCGCGCTCGCTGAGCGGGCGCAGGAAGCCCAGCTCGATGACACCGTTGACCCGTTCGTCATCGCTGGTCGGCACCACCAGCACGCTATGGGGCAAGCCTTGGCCGAGGCCGGAGTTGACCTTGAAGTAGTCACGCGGCACGTCGTTGAGGCGGATCAGGCGAGCCTGTTGCGCGACCTGGCCGACAATGCCTTCGCCGCTGTGGATCTGTTGTTCGAGCGCTTCCTGTTCGCGGGAAAAACCATAAGACGCAACACGCTTGAGGCCACCGTGTTCTTCACGGACATAAATAGCCGCCACGGCCGTACCGAGGTACTGCGCGCAAAACTGCAGGATGTTGCGCCCCAGCACATTGAGTGACAGCTGCCCCAGCACTTGCTCGGCCAGTTCGGTCTGGCCATTGCGCAGCCAGGCCTGTCGTTCCAGGCGCTGGGCGCTGGCCTGTTGCGCGGCGAGGTTGGCGCTGTAGTCTTGCGAAAGGTTGAGCAAATCCCGACGGCCGATGTAGGCCAGCAAAGCGCTGATGCCGGCGATGAACAACAGGTAAAGGCCGATGCTCCACAGGGTGGTACGGCGCACTTCTTCGTTGCGCGCGGTGCGCAACTGCTGCTCCATGTCGATCACGTCTTCGAATTGCTTGCGGATCTCGTCGGTCAGGCGCTTACCCTGCCCGGCCTTTACCACACCTTGATAGTCACCGCGGGAGCGCTTCAGATCGATCGTTGTCTTGGCGTAAGCGGTCCATTCTTCCTGCAAGGCCTGCAGCCGGTGCAAGCGGTCGGTCTGCACCGGGTTATCCGCGGTCAGTTCGAGCAAGGTCTTGAGGGCGACCGCGATTCGTGGCTTGGCCGTTTCGTAGGGTTCGAGGAATTGCTCGTCGCCAGTGAGCAGGAAGCCCCGCATCCCGGTTTCCAGATCGACGGTCAGTTTTATCGATTCATTGGCGTTATTGATCACCCGGTCGGTGTGTTCGACCCACTGGATCACCGATAGCAGATAGGCGATCAGTGAAACGAAGAACACTGCACTGATGACGCCCACACCCAATGGCAGACTGATGTTGCGGCTCAGGAGTTTACGAAATCGTTGCTCGTCAACCGAAGACGCGGAGGTCATGGGGAAGCCTTGTCGATTTATTGAAAACCACGGAGTTTGCCCCAAAAGCGCTACTGTGATCCAACTTTCTGACACGTTTTCGCGCTAAATCCTACATTCAGCTGCTCCAGCGCAAAGGAGCGGTTATCCTTGCCGGCTTTGTGTAGCTATCCTTTTTTTAAACACGCCGGGAACTTGTCGGGATCCGCCACTTACTCATGCAAGAGCCCGGCAATTTCGATTGGCCGGCCACCACCTTTTCAACCTTCGGGAACCCCACTATGTCCTCCAATGCATCCATCATCCTTGTCGTCGAAGACGATGCCATCGTCCGCATGCTGATTGCCGATGTGCTGGAGGAACTGGAGTTCAAGGTGCTCGAGGCCGATGGCAGCGAACAGGCGCTGGAATTTCTCAACGATGAGGATCAGTCCATCGACCTGATGATGACCGACGTCGGCCTGCCGGTGATGGATGGCCGGGAACTGGCCACCCAGGCGCGGATGTTGCGTCCTGAGCTGCCCATCCTGTTCGCCAGCGGTTACGCCGAGAGCATCGAGGTACCTGAAGGCATGCAGGTGATCGGCAAGCCGTTTTCCATCGATCAGTTGCGCGACAAGGTCAAAACCATGCTTGCCAACGCCTAGCCTGCGCAGAAGCGAACTCAGGGTCTGCCATCGCCTGTGTTTTAATCACCCCCGATTTTCCCCTGCCCTGTTTCAAGGAATGTCCATTCATGAGTCAGTCCCACGCAACCAAAGTCCTGGTGATTGGTTACGTCTGGCCCGAGCCCCGCTCTTCGGCGGCTGGCGGGCATATGATGCAAATCCTCGAGACATTCCTGGAGCAAGGCTGGGACATCACTTTCAGCAGCCCGGCCGGTACTGGCGAACATCGGGCAGACCTGACGGCCCTGGGCATTGGCGAAGTGCCGATCGAATTGAACAACAGCAGCTTCGACACATTCATCAGCCAACTGGCCCCGGATGTCGTGTTGTTCGACCGGTTCATGATGGAAGAACAATTCGGCTGGCGCGTTGAAAAACACTGTCCCGATGCCTTGCGCGTGCTGGAAACCTCCGATCTGCAGAGCCTGCGCGATGCCCGCCAGCAACGCCTCAAGGAACGCCTCAAGACCCGCGACGACGCCAATGATTTCAGCGAGTTGTTCGCGCCGGCACTGCGCGCAGAGTTTGAGTTCATGGCCGAGACCGATCTGGCTAAACGGGAAATCGCCGCGATTTATCGTTGTGACTTGAATCTGATGATCTCCGACGTGGAAATCGAGTTGCTGGTCGAACAATTCAAGGTGCCGCGCACTCTGCTGCACTGGTGCCCGCTGATGGTCGATCTGCCGAGCGCGCCGCCAGCGCCCTTCGAGCAGCGGGCGCACTTCCTCAGCATTGGCAACTTTCGCCATGCGCCGAACTGGGATGCGGTGCTCTGGATGAAAACCACCCTCTGGCCGTTGATTCGTCAACAGTTGCCCAGCGCCCAGTTACACATCTACGGGGCTTACACGCCGCCCAAAGCCACTGCGTTGCACAATGCCGCCCAGGGCTTTCATGTGATGAACTGGGCGGAAGATGCCTTGCAAGTCATGTCGGCGGCACGGGTGTGCCTGGCGCCGTTGCGTTTTGGCGCGGGGATCAAAGGTAAAATCGTCGACGCAATGATTTGCGGCACGCCGAATGTCACCACGCCGATCGGCGCGGAAGCCATGCACGACGAGGAGCCATGGCCGGGGGCGGTGACCCGGACGGCCGAGGCGTTCGCCGAGAGTGCGGTGCAACTCTACACTGACAAAACCCGATGGCTGAAGGCCCAGGCGCAAGGACTGGAGCTGTTGGCGAAGCGCTACCAGCAGACCCTTCACGGTCCCGCATTGATCGCCCGAATCAACGACTGCCGCCAACACCTGCCGTCTATCAGAAGGGATAACTTCACCGGCAGCATGCTGCGCCATCATCAGCACAAGAGCACGCAGTACATGTCTCAATGGATTGAAGCGAAGAACCGTCAGAACGCCTGATTTTTCCCGGTGGGTTGGCCCGGGTGGCAAGCCTCGACGAACTGCCGGGTAGCATTGACGGGCCGGAGCGAGGCATGATCGCAGTGCGATAACAAAAAAAGCGCCCTGATATGACTCGCACGACCAGAGTGACCGACCCTTCCTACGAACTGATGGACGACCACAACGGGCTGTCCATCATCTATCGCCAGCACGGCTTCCCCTGCCCGCTGGTACGCTGGCATTTCCACAAGGAATACGAACTGCACCTGATCGTCGCCAGTTCCGGCAAGGTCTTCATCGGCGATTACATCGGCAACTTCTACCCCGAATCACTGTTCCTCACCGGCCCCAACCTGCCCCACAACTGGATCAGCCAGGTCGCCGAAGACGAAGTGGTGCCAAAGCGCGACATGCTGGTCAACTTTACCGACGAATTGTTCGACAGCGGCCATCAGGTGTTTACCGAACTCAAGACCCTGGCGCCGCTGCTGGAGCGTGCGCAGTACGGCATCGAGTTCCGCTGCAAGCGCACCATCCGCCAGGCGATGAGCCTGATGCAGCGCATCGCCGATACGCAGGGCGTCACCCGACTCGGGCACTTTTTCATTCTGTTGGAACTGCTGGCAGCCTGCGACGATTACCAGGTGTTGTCCGGTGCCACGACGCCGCAATTGGCCGACGAGCACAACATCGACCGCACCAACCGCGCGGTGGATTACATCTTCGCCCACTACGCCCGGGAATTGCCGCTGGAGGAGGTGGCCGAGCACCTGGGCATGAAGCCGACCTACTTCAGCCGGGTGTTCAAGCAAGCCACCGGGCGTTGCTTCATCGAGTTCGTCAACCGCCTGCGCATCAGCAAATCCTGCGAACTGCTGGCCGATGGTGATAAACCGGTGACCGACGTGTGTTTCGAATCGGGCTTTAACAATATTTCCAATTTCAATCGGCGTTTTCAGCAGCTCAAGGGCATGACGCCGTCGCATTACCGCAAGTTGGCGGTGCAGCGGTTGACTGAGCAGAATCTGGGTTGAAGGCGTTGGTCATGTGGTGATCATCAGACCGCCTTCGCGGGCAAGCCTCGCTCCTACAGGGTTACGTCTCCCCCTGTAGGAGCGAGGCTTGCCCGCGAAGGGGCCCTCAAAACCTGTACAAACTCGATGACAGATAACCGCTGTGAAGCCTGTCTTAGCATCTCCCTCCCCTGACACCAGTGCAAAATAGTATCAATTGAAGTGTGACCGATGATTTGTCACGCCATCAATTGAACGCTGTAATCAGTGCACATTCTTCCTGCCCTCGGAAGACACAAAAACAATAACCGTCCTTCTGCAACCCGCCGGGTGCAGAAAAGGAGTGCACGATGCAACCTTCTGTAAAAGCTCTGCTAGCCCTCACCTGCATGACCCTCAGCAGCGTCAGCCTCGGCGCCCAGACCCAGACCCTGACCATCGCCACCGTCAACAACAGCGACATGATCCGCATGCAAAAGCTCTCGAAAACGTTCGAGGCCGAGCACCCGGACATCAAGCTCAACTGGGTGGTACTGGAAGAAAACGTCCTGCGCCAGCGCCTGACCACCGACATCGCCACCCAGGGCGGCCAGTTCGACGTCCTGACCATCGGCATGTACGAAGCCGCACTCTGGGGTGCCAAGGGCTGGCTGGAGCCAATGAAGGATTTGCCCGCCAGCTACGCCCTCGACGATGTGTTCCCTTCGGTGCGCGAAGGCCTCTCGGTCAAGGGTTCGCTTTATGCCTTGCCGTTCTACGCCGAAAGCTCCATCACCTATTACCGCACCGACCTGTTCAAGGACGCCGGGTTGACCATGCCCGAACGCCCCACCTGGACCCAGATCGGCGAATTCGCCAGCAAGCTCACCCACAAGGATAAAGAACAGTACGGCATCTGCCTGCGCGGCAAGGCCGGCTGGGGCGAGAACATGGCGCTGATCAGCACCGTTGCCAATGCCTATGGCGCGCGCTGGTTCGATGAGCAGTGGAAGCCGGAATTCACCGGGCCGGAATGGAAAAACGCGCTGAATTTCTATGTCGACACCATGAAGCAATCCGGTCCGCCGGGTGCTTCGAGTAACGGTTTCAACGAAAACCTGGCGTTGTTCAACAGCGGCAAGTGCGCGATCTGGGTCGATGCCAGCGTTGCCGGCTCCTTTGTCACCGACAAGACCCAGAGCAAGGTCAGCGAGCATGTCGGCTTTACCTTCGCGCCGCACGAAACCACCGACAAGGGTTCGGCCTGGATGTATTCCTGGGCGCTGGCGATCCCGACCAGCTCCAAGGCCAAGGACGCCGCCAAAACCTTCAGCGCTTGGGCCACTTCCAAGGAATACGGGGCGTTGGTCGCCGAGAAAGATGGCATCGCCAACGTGCCGCCGGGCACCCGGGCCTCGACTTACAGTGAGGCTTACATGAGCGCCGCGCCGTTCGCCAAGGTGACGCTGGAGTCGTTGAAAGTGGCGGACCCGAGCAAGCCGAGCGCCAAACCGGTGCCCTACATCGGCATTCAATTGGTGACCATTCCTGAATTCCAGGCGGTGGGCACCCAGGTCGGCAAATTGTTCTCGGCGGCGCTGATCGGCCAGACCACGGTCGACCAGGCACTGACAGCTGCCCAGTCAACCACCGAACGTGAGATGAAGCGCGCCGGGTATCCCAAATAAACCCGTCCCGTCCTCCACGCAATCCATGTGGGAGCGAGCCTGCTCGCGAAGGCGGTGTTCCAGCCGCAGAAGATGTATCGGATGTACCGACCTCTTCGCGAGCAGGCTCGCTCCCACAGTTTGATCTTCACAGGTCTGCATTAATCGGTGCTATCGCCATGACTACTTCAACCGCCAAAGCTCACATCGACATCCCCCAACCCGTGCGTAAAAGCCGCCTGGCCAACCCCGGCTGGTTCCTGGTCAGCCCGTCGGTGGCGTTGTTGCTGCTGTGGATGATCGTGCCGCTGGGCATGACCGTCTACTTTTCGCTGATCCGCTACAACCTGCTGTACCCCGGGGAAAACCAGTTCGTGGGCCTGGAAAACTTCAGCTACTTCCTCAGCGATTCCGGCTTCATGCCCGGCGCCACCAACACCCTGTTGCTGGTGGGCAGCGTGCTGCTGATCAGCGTGGTGTTCGGCGTGCTGATCAGTGCCTTGCTCGAGGCCAGTGAGTTTCTCGGCCGCGGCCTGGTGCGGGTGCTGCTGATCTCGCCGTTCTTCATCATGCCCACCGTCGGTGCGCTGATCTGGAAGAACCTGATTTTCCACCCGGTGTCGGGGATTCTCGCCTACGTCTGGAAACTGTTCGGCGCGCAGCCGGTGGACTGGCTGGCGCATTACCCGCTGCTGTCGATCATCATCATTGTCTCCTGGCAATGGCTGCCGTTCGCGATCCTGATCCTGATGACCGCCATGCAGTCCCTCGACCAGGAACAGAAGGAAGCCGCGCGCCTGGATGGCGCCGGGCCCATCGCGATCTTCTGGCACCTGACCCTGCCGCACCTGGCCCGGCCGATCGCGGTGGTGGTGATGATCGAAACCATCTTCCTGCTCTCGGTGTTCGCCGAAATCTTCACCACCACCAACGGCGGCCCCGGCTACGCCTCGACCAACCTCGCCTACCTGATCTACAACCAGGCGCTGGTGCAGTTCGACGTCGGCATGGCGTCCGCCGGCGGCCTGATCGCGGTGCTGATCGCCAACATCGCGGCCATCGTCCTGGTGCGGATGATCGGCAAAAACCTGACCGACAAAGCCTGAGGCCTGCGCCATGACCCTTCAACAATCCCGTCGTCTGCAAAGCCTGCTGCTGGGCACCCTGGCCTGGGCCATCGCGATCCTGATCTTCTTCCCGATCTTCTGGATGGTGCTGACCAGTTTCAAGAGCGAAATCGACGCGTTCGCCACGCCGCCGCAGTTCATCTTCACGCCCACGCTTGAGAACTACCTGCACATCAACGAGCGCAGCGACTACGTAAGCTTCGCCTGGAACTCGGTGGTGATCTCCTTCAGCGCCACCGCCCTGTGCCTGCTGATCGCGGTGCCGGCGGCCTACTCGATGGCGTTCTACGAAACCCAACGGACCAAGGGCACGCTGCTGTGGATGCTCTCGACCAAGATGCTGCCGCCGGTGGGCGTGCTGATGCCGATCTACCTGCTGGCCAAGAGCTTCGGCCTGCTCGACACGCGCATCGCGCTGATCGTGATCTACACCCTGATCAACCTGCCGATCGTGGTCTGGATGATTTACACCTACTTCAAGGACATCCCCAAGGACATCCTCGAAGCCGCGCGCCTGGACGGCGCCACCCTGTGGCAGGAAATGCTCCGGGTGCTGCTGCCGATCGCCAAGGGCGGCCTGGCGTCCACCGTGCTGCTGTCGTTGATCCTGTGCTGGAACGAAGCCTTCTGGTCGCTGAACCTGACCTCGTCCCAGGCCGCGCCGCTGACCGCGCTGATCGCCTCGTACTCCAGCCCCGAAGGCTTGTTCTGGGCCAAGTTGTCGGCGGTCTCGACCCTGGCCTGCGCGCCAATCCTGATCTTCGGCTGGATCAGCCAGAAACAACTGGTGCGCGGCCTGTCGTTTGGCGCGGTGAAATGAAGAGCGCCCCCTGTGGGAGCGAGCCTGCTCGCGATGGACGTGAACGATGACGCGTGCTGCCTGGATAAACGCGGCGCCTGGAGGTTTTTCGCGAGCAAGCTCGCTCCTACAAAAAAGCCCACCGGGCTCAATTGAATAACAACAATCGGAGGCCCACCATCATGGCCAACCTGAAAATCAAGAACCTGCAAAAAGGCTTCGAAGGCTTCTCCATCATCAAGGGCATCGACCTGGAAGTGCGGGACAAGGAATTCGTGGTCTTCGTCGGCCCCTCGGGCTGCGGCAAATCCACCCTGCTGCGGCTGATCGCCGGCCTGGAAGAGGTCAGCGGCGGCAGCATCGAACTCGACGGCCGCGACATCACCGAAGTCAGCCCGGCCAAGCGCGACCTGGCGATGGTGTTCCAGACCTACGCCCTGTACCCGCACATGAGCGTGCGCAAGAACATGTCCTTCGCCCTCGACCTGGCTGGCGTGGCCAAAGCCGAAGTCGAGAAAAAGGTCAACGACGCCGCGCGCATCCTCGAACTCGGCCCGATGCTCGAGCGCAAACCCAAGCAACTCTCCGGCGGCCAGCGCCAGCGCGTGGCCATCGGCCGGGCGATCGTGCGCAACCCGAAAATATTCCTCTTCGACGAACCGCTGTCCAACCTCGACGCCGCCCTGCGGGTGCAGATGCGCCTGGAACTGTTGCGCCTGCACAAGGAACTGCAAGCCACCATGATCTACGTCACCCACGACCAGGTCGAAGCCATGACCATGGCCGACAAGGTGGTGGTGCTCAATGGCGGCAAGGTCGAACAGGTCGGCTCGCCGCTGGACCTGTATCACCAGCCGGCCAACCTGTTTGTCGCCGGCTTCCTCGGCACGCCGAAGATGGGTTTCCTCAAGGGTAAAGTCACCCGCGTCGAACGCCAGAGCTGCGAAGTGCTGCTCGACGCCGGCACCCGCATCAGCCTGCCATTGAGCGGCGCCACCCTCAGCGTGGGCGGCGCCGTCACCCTGGGCATCCGCCCGGAACACCTCAACCTCGCGCAACCCGGCGACTGCACGTTGCAGGTCACCGCCGACGTCAGCGAGCGCCTGGGCAGCGACACCTTCTGCCACGTGATCACCGCCTCCGGCGAAGCCCTGACCCTGCGCGTACGCGGCGACCTGGCCAGCCGTTACGGCGAAACCCTGAGCCTGCACCTGGACGCCGCACACTGCCATTTATTCGATGCCGACGGCGTGGCGCTGACCCGTCCGCTGCGCGTTGCCGCCTGACTCCAGAGAGCCTGTGATGAAACTCAATAAACAGAATCTGCACCACCTCGCCCCCGAGGTGGTCCTGCCTGCCTACGCCCTGAGCGACACTCGCCAGGGCATCGCGCACATCGGCGTCGGCGGCTTTCACCGTGCTCATCAGGCGTATTACACAGACGCCTTGATGAACACCGGCAGGGACTTGGACTGGGCCATTTGCGGCATCGGCCTGCGCGCCGAAGACCGTCGCGCCCGGGATGATCTGAAGGCGCAGGATAACCTGTTCACCCTGCTTGAGCTGGGCGACACCGACGACACCGAAGTGCGGGTGATCGCAGCGATCCGCGACATGCTGCTGGCCGAAGACGGTGCCCAGACGCTGATCGACAAACTGGCGAGCCCCGAGATTCGCATCGTCTCGCTGACCATCACCGAGGGCGGCTATTGCATCGACGACAGCAACGGCGAATTCATGGCCCACTTGCCGCCGATCCAGCACGACCTGGCCCATCCGGAGGCACCGAAAACCGTGTTCGGCTTCCTCTGCGCGGCGCTGGCCAAGCGCCGTGCGGCCGGCACGCCAGCCTTTACCTTGATGTCGTGCGATAACCTGCCGCACAACGGCGCGGTCACCCGCAAGGCGCTCCTGGCTTTCGCCGCCCTGCGCGACGCCGACCTGCGCGACTGGATCGAGCGCAACGTCAGTTTTCCCAACGCCATGGTCGACCGCATCACCCCCATGACCAGCACCGAACATCGCCTGCAACTGGTGGACAAACATGGCGTCGACGATGCCTGGCCGGTGGTCTGCGAACCCTTTACGCAATGGGTGCTGGAGGACAAGTTCGTCAACGGCCGTCCGGCCTGGGAACAGGTCGGCGTGCAGTTCACCGACGACGTCACGCCCTACGAGGAAATGAAGATCAAGCTGCTCAACGGCAGTCACCTGGCCCTGACGTATCTGGGGTTCCTGAAGGGTTACCGTTTCGTCCACGAGGCCATGAACGACCCGTTATTCGTGCGCTACATGCGTGCCTACATGGACCTGGACGTGACCCCGCAGCTGTCGCCAGTGCCGGGAATCGACCTGACCGAGTACAAGAACACCCTGGTGGAGCGCTTCTCCAACCAGGCGATTGCCGATCAGCTGGAGCGCGTGTGCTCGGACGGGTCGTCGAAGTTTCCCAAATTCACTGTCCCGACCATCAATGGGCTGATTGCCGGTGGCCGCGAGACCAAGCGTGCGGCCTTGGTGGTGGCGGCCTGGGCCTTGTATTTGAAGGGCGTGGATGAGCATGGCGATACCTACTCGATTCCCGATCCGCGCGCGGCATTTTGTCAGGCACTGGTGGCCGATGATGCGCTGATCACCCAGCGGTTGTTGGCGGTCGAGGAAATTTTCGGCGCGCAGATCCCGCACTCGGCGGAGTTTGTGGCGGCGTTCGAGTGGTGCTGTAACAGCTTGCGGGAGGTGGGGGTGACGCGAACCCTGGAGAGGGTTCTGACGTAAAAAAAGTGGTGAATCTGCTACCGTCTTCGCGAGCAGGCTCGCTCCCACATTGGATCGTTGTTGAACACAAAATCCGTGTTCTGTGAAATCTCCTGTGGGAGCGAGCCTGCTCGCGAATGGCTTCTCCGAGATCGACCAGATACACCAAGGAGCCTTTTATGGCAAACCAACAACTCTTCCTCGGCATCGACTGCGGCACCCAAGGCACCAAGGCGATTGTCCTCGACGCGAGCAGCGGCGAAGTCCTCGGTCAAGGCGCCGCCGCGCACAGCCTGATCAGCGGCGCCAATGGCCGTCGCGAGCAGGACACTTCGCAATGGCTGCAAGCGTTCACTTCGGCCACCCGCCAAGCGTTGATCGCGGCCAACGTGGACGGCCAGGACATCCTCGGCATCGGCGTTTCCGGCCAGCAACACGGCCTGGTCCTGCTCGACGACCAGGGCCAGGTACTGCGCCCGGCCAAACTCTGGTGCGACACCGAATCCACCCCGCAGAACGACTATCTGCTAAAACATCTGGGCGGCGAAGCAGGTTCACTGGAACGCCTCGGCGTGGTCATCGCACCGGGCTACACCGTATCCAAGCTGCTCTGGACCAAAGAGCAGCACCCGCAAACGTTTTGCCGGATCGCCCGCATCCTGCTGCCCCACGACTACCTCAACTACTGGCTCACCGGCCGCAGCTGCAGCGAATATGGCGATGCCTCGGGCACTGGCTATTTCAATGTCCGCACCCGCCAGTGGGACTTGCAGCTATTGCGCGACATCGATCCCACCGGACGCCTGCAAGCCGCACTGCCAGAGCTGATCGACGCCCAACAAGCGGTCGGCACCCTGCTGCCGGGCATCGCCGAGCACCTGGGCATCAACCCGCGGGCGCTGGTGTCCAGCGGCGGTGGCGACAATATGATGGGCGCCATCGGCACCGGTAACATCAAGCCGGGCGCCATCACCATGAGCCTTGGTTCCTCGGGCACGGTCTACGCCTATGCCGACCAGCCGAATGTCAGTCCGGACGCATCGGTCGCGACCTTCTGTTCATCCAGCGGAGGCTGGCTGCCGCTGATCTGCACCATGAACCTGACCAATGTCACCGGGGTGATTCGCGAGTTGTTCGAGCTCGATATCGAGCGCTTCAACGAGCTGGTCACGCAAGCGCCGATCGGCGCCGACGGCGTGTGCATGCTGCCCTTCTTCAATGGTGAACGGGTGCCTGCCCTGCCCCATGCCACTGGCCGCCTGCTGGGGTTGACCATGACCAACCTGACCCAGGCCAACCTGTGTCGCGCCGTGGTAGAGGGCACGACCTTCGGTTTGCGTTATGGACTGGACCTGTTGCGCCGCAATGGCTTGCAAAGCCGCAGCATCTGCCTGATCGGTGGCGGATCGAAAAGCCCGGTGTGGCGGCAGATGGTCGCGGACATCATGAATACGCCAGTGATCTGCACCGAGCAAAGCGAAGCCGCGGCGCTCGGCGCGGCGATTCAGGCGGCCTGGTGCAAGTCATGGGCAAACGGCCATGAACACAGCCTGGCGCAATTGTGCGAGCGCTGCGTGAAGCTCGATCCGGCCAGCGAAACCCCGCCGATCGCAGACAATGTGGCGGCCTGCCAGCAGGCCTATGAACGCTATCAACAGCACGTCGCCACGCTTTAAAGAGTAAAAACCCTATATCTGATGTAAGGCGAACCTACAGGTTGGTGAAGGTAATCGCCGACAGGTGGCATTCAGGCGGGTTAACCATCTCTTAACGCCGCGGTCCAAGACTTTACTGGACCGCACGCCCGCAGATCTCTCTGACGCCCAGTGCGGCAGGTTCGACGCCCATGTCGAGCTGACTTTTCGCCCGCACCGGAGATCGTTCATGAACACGCGCACATTGCTGCTGACAACCGCCCTCGGCTGCACCGCCTTTGCCGGTCTTGCCCAGGCCAACGACACATCGTCCACCCAGGCCCCTCTGTATCATTATGGAATGCCGTTGCACGTGGCCAAGGTCATCGCCCTGACTGAGCCCTCGACTTTGGAATGCGAAGTCATAACGGCTCAAATGAAGTACATCGATACGTCAGGCAAACCTGCACAAATCAGTTACCGAAAACTGTCCGACGCTTGCAGCCTGCAAAACTGACCCGCGGGCGGATCCACACCTCGCGCACTGTTTGTGAGGGTTCTGGCGTCTTGCTCTGGCGCCGACCCTCACTGCAGCAATTGACCATAAAGTTACGGTTCGAAAGTTGTCGAAGTTTCACCGCCACGCTATTTTCACTAATAGCGATTGCTTGATCGGTTTTTGTCCAGTTAAAACTTAACTTCGGCGAATAGCTCGCTGGCCGTGCCGGTCCTTTAACTAGTCGTAATGGTTGAATGGGCGCCAGGCCTGGTTTTTCTCCAGACCCAGCGCGTGTCGAAGGAACTCGAAACGTTGGGTTAGAGGGCTTTCTTGTCTGGATGCAGCGTGTGCACACTGGCCTTGTTTTGCATGTCGGAGCGCAATTCCGCAATCAGGTCATTGATTTCCCGGCACCCATTCAGTTGTTTGGCATTGATTCCAGTCACCATCAGGTCGAGGTGATCGGTTTCACGATCGGAATACACTTTTACGGTCATCGAAAGATCCGGCGACAGCGTGCATTGACAACGTTTCGGAAGGAAACTGCTTTCAATGATGTTTCGAAGTTCCAAGGCAGAAAGAAACATGGCGACCCTCTCCTTAATATGAGACTGCCAATCAAAAATCTACGTCGATCAGTGCCGAATCCCCGCTCAAGTTTCTTGCAGGCTTTTTCAAGTCCTCATCTGACGGTTTTCTGGTTGATCGCTGACTCAAATTAAATGCCGGTCAGCTCAAGATCAGCTAGAGCATAAAACATGCCGCGAATTTCGCCGTGCAGCTCATCGGTTAATCAATGACATAGGTGCACTGCCCGCGGAACTTCTCATGCAAAGTGCAACAAAAGCCCGGTGCAGCCCTGCAATTTGCAACCTCCTTCGGTGGGTCGTCTCTGCAAAAAAAATTGTAACAACCCTGATTCAGTATCCGCCGACCCCACCCACACACAAGCACGCATCACGGGCTCATTGACCTGTATCACTACCGTCGGGCTGATTATTCTCGTCTTTTATTTCAAGCCGACCTTGTACAGCACCCCGTCATCCTCATCGGTCAACACATATAAATAGCCGTCCGGCCCCTGCCGCACATCGCGAATACGCTGGTTCAATTCCCCCATCAGCCGTTCTTCATGGACCACCCTGTCACCGTCGAACTGCAGGCGGATCAGTTCCTGAGTGACCAGCGCGCCAATAAAAACGTTGTGCTGCCAGAGTTTGAAGCGATCAGCGTCGTAGAACGCCATGCCGCTCAGCCCGGGGGATTTTTCCCAGACGTGGTGCGGGGCGACGGTGCCTTCGGCGGTCTTGCCATTGGCTTCCGGTATCGGCTGGCCGGAATAGTTGATGCCGTGGGTTGCCATCGGCCAGCCGTAGTTCTTGCCACGCTCGATAATGTTGATCTCGTCGCCGCCCCGGGGGCCGTGTTCGTTTTCCCAAAGCACGCCGGTCCAGGGGTTGAGTGCCGCGCCTTGTGGATTGCGCTGGCCATAGGACCAGATTTCAGGGCGCACGCCAGACTGACCGACAAAGGGGTTGTCGTCCGGCACTTTGCCGTCGGGGTAGATGCGTACGACCTTGCCCTGCAGCTTGTCGAGGTCCTGGGCGGTCGGCCGGTCATTGTTCTCGCCGAGGGTGATGAACAGATAGCCGTCGCGGTCGAATACCAGGCGTGAGCCAAAGTGGTTGCCGACCGAAAGCTTGGGCTCCTGGCGGAAAATGACCTTGAAATCCCTGAGGGTCTTCAGGTCTTCGGACAAACGTCCACGGCCGACCGCCGTCCCGGCCTTGTCGCCCTTGCCGCCACCTTCGGCATAAGACAGGTACACCGTGCGGTCTTGCTTGAAGTCGGGCGACAGCACCACATCCAGCAAGCCGCCCTGGCCTTTGGCCCAGACCTTCGGCACACCGTCGAGCGGCGCCGAAAGTTTACCGTCGGCACTGACCACCCGCAGGTTGCCGGGGCGTTCGGTGACCAGCATCCCCTGGCGATCGGGCAGAAAGGCCAGCGCCCAGGGATGCTCCAGGCCCTGGACGATCGTGGTGACCTCCAGGGTGCCTTGCTCGCTTTTCAATTCCTGGGTGGGCGCAGCGAATACAGACGCGGCTGTGGTGATCAATGCGCTGGCGCAGAGTGTGGCCAGGAGGGTTTTACGCAACATGCACGATTCCTTTTGTCGTCAGAATGGCTGGCAGGACTGGCGCCTTGCCGCTCAACGGTTGCTGGTGCCCGAGTCTCGGTGAGGTGGATTGGGGATGAATGTCGGGCGGCTGGGCGCAGCCGGTCGATCCTGGGGATAACGGTTACCAATGCCGCCGTTGTCCAGGGTCGGCGGTCGCGGCACGGGCACGGTGTTCGGCCCTCGAATGACCGGAGCGCTCGGCTGGGTGCCCTGCATGCTGTTGGGATTGGCTCGGCGAATCGGACTGTTATAAGGATTGCTTGAATTGCCCGTCGGGCTCTGCGCCAGCAGCCATGATGAAGACGGGGACGGGTCGGCCTGGGCCAGACTGCTCAGCACGCCACTCAATGCCAGCGCGGTGAGGCCAAGCATCAATCTGTTCATCGGGAGCCTCTCGACATCTGCGTGGATAGAGTCTTCGATAGCACGCTACGCCTGGGGTTCGCATTTGTTAATCAAAACCTCCCCGACAAGATGTAACACCCTTTGACCGTACCGCTGATCCGCCCAAGGTACGCGGCCCAAAGCGGCTGAAACTTTTGCGCCAGGCCACAGGTCACCTGAACATCACTTGGGAGAAGACGACGATGGCACGGGCAATCTGGAAAGGCGCAATCAGTTTCGGGCTGGTGCATATCCCTGTCGCGCTGGTCTCGGCGACGTCTTCCCAGGGGGTGGATTTCGACTGGCTCGACAGCCGCAGCATGGAGCCGGTCGGTTATAAGCGCGTGAACAAGGTCACCGGCAAGGAAGTCACCAAAGAGCACATCGTCAAGGGTGTGCAGTACGAAAAGGGTCGTTATGTGGTGCTCAGTGAAGAGGAGATCAAGTCGGCGCATCCGCTGTCCACACAAACCATCGACATCTTCGCCTTTGTCGACAGTGAACAGATTCCCCTGCAAAACATCGACACCCCCTATTACCTCGCGCCGGATAAACGCGGCGGCAAGGTGTATGCGCTGCTGCGCGAAACCCTGAGCAAAACCAACAAGGTTGCCCTCGCCCACGTGGTCTTGCACACCCGCCAACACCTGGCTGCGTTAATGCCGCTGGACTCGGCGATGGTGCTGGTGATGCTGCGCTGGCCGGCTGAAGTACGCAGCCTGGACACGCTCGAACTGGGCAGCGAAGTCACCAGTCCTACCCTGGCCAAGGGGGAGCTGGACATGGCCAAACGGCTGGTTGAAGACATGAGCGCCGAGTGGAGCCCTGAGGATTATCGCGACAGCTTCGAAGACAAGATCATGGCGCTGGTCGAGAAGAAGGCCCATGAAGGGAAGATTGAGGACGTCGAATCGGCGACGGGCGAAGAAGAGCGCAAGACTGCGGATGTGATTGATTTGACCGAGTTGCTTAAGCGTAGCCTGGGTGGCAAGAGTACCGGGAAAACGACTGGCAAACCGGCATCTAAAGCCAAAGCCGCCGATAAACCGGCTCCGGCGAAGAAGGCTACAAAGCGTTCCAGTGGCTGACCGATAAGAAGGCCTTCGAGAAGGATGCGGTGCAAGTGCTGGCCTCTTCGCGAGCAGGCTCGCTCCCACAGGGTTTAGTGTCAGCTCGATAAGTGGCGGCGAACGCGCAACCTTGTGGGAGCGGGCTTGCTCCGGGCGGCGTTCCGACGAAGGCGTCAGCCGCCCCGTCGCTGGACTCAGATCAGCACAAACACCGCCAGCAACCCACCCAGAATCGCCCACTTCTCCAGATAATAAAGCTTGCGGTTGCGCTTCTTGAGCGCCTTGCCCCGCAGGCGAATCTTGTAGATTCTGGCAAACAGGCGGTTGATCCCGCCGGTCTTGTCGCCCACGGCGTTCGGCGCCCCCGCTGCCGACATCACATTGCGGCTGAACCAGCCATTGAACGCCGCCGCCCAGCGATATTTCATCGGCCGCTCAATGTCGCAGAACAGAATGATGCGATTTTGTCCGGTGGTGTTTTCGGCGTAATGAATGAAGGTCTCGTCGAACATCACCGCTTCACCGTCGCGCCAGTGGTAGTTCTGGCCATCGACGTTGATGTAGCAACCGGCATCGTTCGGCGTGTCCAGGCCCAAGTGATAACGATAGGAACCGGCATACGGATCGCGATGACGGACCAGTCTGGATCCCGGTGGCAGCTCGGCAAACATCGCGGCCTTGATCGAGCCGATGCCCTGCACCAGTTCAGTGGTGCGCGGGCACAGTTTCATGGCGGAAGGGTGGCTGTCGCCGTACCACTTCAGGTAAAAGCGTTTCCAGCCCGTCTTGAAAAACGAGTTGAAGCCAACATCGTCATACTGGTTCGAGCGCTTGATCTCACCGGCCCTGAGCAGGGCCTGGCCTTCAGCGCGAATGTCTTGCCAATGGGTCTGCAACGGACTCAAGTCAGGAAAATCAGCCGGGTCGAGATAAGGCCGGTTGGGAATCTTTGAAAACAGGTAAAGGAAGCAGTTGATCGGGGCCAGGAACGACGAGTGATCACTCAACTGGCGGCCCAGTTTGTGACGCACATGCCCGCGCAGATGAACGTAGGTGATCGATACAACATAAATAACAGCAATGATGAGTTTCACGGAAATCACACGTCAGAAGTGAACCAGCTGCTTCCCCTGCAGGCCTTGGCCAAGGGTCTTGTGCAGCGTCTGAATCGGAACAGCGGTCCCGGTGGCGCATCCCTGAGCGCATGCCGATGGTCGGCTTCAAGAAGAAAGATGGCATTTTAGCCACCTTTTGTAACCAGTTGTTAGCATTCAAGGGTGAATATCTGTCCACTGACGCCGTCAAAGCAGCCGTACGGCCTCAACGCCCTATCGTTTAAAGTGCCAGACCAGTACAATCGCCGCCAAACATTATGCGCCCCCCTTGGTTGATGACGGGAATGAAGCCCGCCTCAGCGCACTTCGACTCGGGCCAAGCGCTCCTTATGCTGCTGTCCACTTATTGCCAGATGGACCTTCCGCTTCTGACCGGGATGAATGTCCCGTGGTTCTGATACCGGAAACGGGTACTGAATCGGTACTGCCGCAACCCTTGCTACTCTGAATGCTTCGCAGGAAAAACCTTTGATCTCTACAGCTAACATCACGATGCAGTTCGGCGCCAAGCCGCTATTCGAAAACGTTTCGGTGAAATTCGGCGCGGGCAACCGCTATGGCCTGATCGGCGCCAACGGTTGCGGCAAGTCGACTTTCATGAAAATCCTCGGTGGCGACCTTGAGCCGTCGGGTGGCCAGGTCATGCTCGAGCCGAACGTGCGCCTGGGTAAATTGCGCCAGGACCAGTTCGCCTACGAAGAATTCACCGTGATCGATACCGTGATCATGGGCCACGAGGAGCTGTGGAAGGTCAAGGCCGAGCGCGACCGCATCTATTCGCTGCCGGAAATGACCGAAGAAGACGGCATGGCCGTGGCCGAGCTGGAAACCGAATTCGCCGAAATGGACGGCTACACCGCCGAATCCCGTGCTGGCGAATTGTTGCTGGGCCTGGGTATCGGCATCGAGCAGCACTTCGGCCCGATGAGCGAAGTGTCTCCGGGCTGGAAACTGCGGGTATTGCTGGCCCAGGCGCTGTTCTCCGATCCTGAAGTGCTGTTGCTCGACGAACCGACCAACCACCTGGACATCAACACCATCCGCTGGCTGGAAAACGTGCTGACCCAGCGCTCCAGCCTGATGATCATCATCTCCCACGACCGTCACTTCCTGAACAGCGTGTGCACCCACATGGCTGACCTGGATTACGGCGAGCTGCGCCTGTTCCCGGGCAACTACGACGAGTACATGACCGTGGCGACCCAGTCCCGCGAGCAGCTGCTGTCGGACAACGCCAAGAAGAAAGCGCAGATCTCGGAGCTGCAGTCCTTCGTCAGCCGCTTCTCGGCCAACGCCTCGAAAGCCAAGCAGGCCACTTCCCGCGCCAAGGCGATCGACAAGATCCAGCTGGCCGAGGTCAAGCCTTCGAGCCGCGTGAGCCCGTTCATCCGTTTCGAACAAACCAAGAAGCTGCACCGTCAGGCGGTCATCGTCGAGCGCATGGCCAAAGGCTTCGACGGCAAGACACTGTTCAAGGACTTCAGCTTCCAGGTTGAAGCTGGTGAGCGCGTGGCGATCATCGGCCCGAACGGTATCGGTAAAACCACCCTGCTGCGCACCCTGGTCAACGAACTGACCCCGGATGCCGGTACCGTGAAGTGGACCGACGCCGCGGAACTGGGCTACTACGCCCAGGACCACGCCCACGACTTCGAAGACGACTGCAACCTGTTCGACTGGATGGGCCAATGGACTCAGGGCGGCGAGCAAATCGTTCGCGGCACCCTCGGTCGCATGCTGTTCTCCAACGACGAGATCCTCAAGTCGGTCAAGGTGATCTCCGGTGGTGAGCAAGGTCGCATGCTGTTCGGCAAGCTGATCCTGCAAAAGCCGAACGTGCTGATCATGGACGAACCGACCAACCACCTGGACATGGAATCGATCGAGGCGCTGAACCTGGCCCTGGAGAACTACCCGGGCACGCTGATCTTCGTCAGCCATGACCGTGAGTTCGTATCGTCCCTGGCCACCCGCATCATCGAGTTGAGCGCCAGCGGCGTGATCGACTTCAGCGGGACCTATGACGATTACCTGCGTAGCCAAGGTGTGGTGTTCTAAGCTTCGGTTGAAACTGAAAAGCCCTGTCCTTGTGACGGGGCTTTTTGTATTTCAGGGCCAAGGGATGCTTTGGTGCCAGGACCTTCGCGAGCAGGCTCGCTCCCACAGTGGACCGCGATCAAATGTGGGAGCGAACCTGCTCGCGAAGAGGCCCTCAATAACACCGCATAATTCGAAGACCCATATAGTTAGCCTGCTTCCTTTTATCCCCCACCCGCGCCATGATGCAATTCTCCCACCGCCGCCCGCGAACGAGCCCTCATGTCTGTGCAGCAGTTGCCTCGGCAAAGCTCCATGGCGATCACTCTGCAGATCGTCTCCATCGTCTTCTATACCTTCATTGCCTTCCTGTGCATCGGCCTGCCGATCGCCGTGTTGCCGGGTTATGTCCACGAACAGCTGGGCTTCAGCGCCGTCGTGGCGGGATTGACCATTGGCTGTCAGTACCTCGCTACCCTGCTCAGTCGACCCATGGCCGGGCGCATGTCAGACAGCATCGGCACCAAGAAAGCGATTGTCTACGGGCTATCGGGGATCGTGCTGAGCGGCGTGCTGACATTGATTTCCACGCTGCTGCAAAGTTTCCCGCTGACGAGCCTGCTGATCCTGATTGCCGGCCGTTTGTTGCTGGGGATCGCCCAGGGTCTGATCGGGGTCGGCACCATCAGCTGGTGCATGGGCCAGGTCGGCGCTGAGCACACCGCACGCTCGATTTCCTGGAACGGCATTGCGTCCTACGGTGCCATCGCCATCGGTGCGCCGCTGGGGGTGGTGATGGTCGGCGAGCTGGGGTTCGCCAGCCTGGGCATCGCCCTGTCGCTGCTGGCGCTGGCGGGATTGCTGCTGATCCGCAACAAACCCTCGGTGCCGGTGATTCGCGGCGAGCGTTTACCGTTCCGGGCGGTGTTCGGGCGCATTGCGCCCTTCGGTGCAAGCCTGAGCCTGGCTTCCATCGGCTATGGAACCCTGACCACTTTTATCACCCTGTACTACGTCAGCCGCGGCTGGGTCGGTGCGGCTTACTGCCTGACGGTGTTCGGCATCTGTTTCATTCTGGCGCGGCTGTTGTTCATTTCCAGCATCAGCCGCTTCGGCGGATTCACCAGCGCCATCGCCTGCATGAGCATTGAAACCCTGGGCCTGGTGCTGCTGTGGCTCGCACCCTCGACCGTTTATGCATTGATCGGCTCAGGGCTGGCCGGCGTCGGCTTGTCGCTGGTGTACCCGGCACTGGGGGTCGAGGCGATCAAGCAGGTACCCAGTTCCAGTCGCGGCGCGGGGTTGAGTGCCTATGCGGTGTTTTTCGATCTGGCGCTGGCGATTGCCGGGCCGTTGATGGGCGCAATTGCGTTGAACCTGGGGTATTCGTGGATCTTCTTTTTCGCGGCGCTGTTGTCGGTGAGCGGACTGGGTCTGACCCTGTTACTGAAACGCCGCGCAATGGCCTGAAAGCCCACGCCTACTGTAGGAGCTGGCTTGCCAGCGAATGATCTTCAGTCTGGCGGTGAGTCAAAGGACGCCTTCGCTGCGGTGCGGCGATCCGACAAGCCCGCTCCTACAGGGGCGACGTGAACCTTATTGATCGGCGGTTTGCATGCCCGCCCTATTCGAGTTGCCCAAGGCACGGGAGAAGAACCGCCCCGCTTCGGAAATCATCGTGCGGTGGATGTCTTTGCGATCAACCCCATCGGCATCGGTGCACAACGCCGGCATCGCGGCAATCTGCTCTTCATTGCAAGGCGCCATGAACACGAAATGCCCGGCCCCGGCCAGCAACTTGAAGTCCGGCGCGATCGGCAGTTTGCGCGCCAGCGCTGCGGCGTTCTTGTCGAATGCCACCAGTTTGTCGCCGTCGCCGCTATACAGCAGCACCGGCACGTGCACGTCGGCCAGGGTATGGCGGCCGAACTTCAGGCTCAGCGGTGCCATCAGCAGCAAGGCATGAACCCGTGGGTCCGCCACCGGGCGCAGATCATCCCGATCAACGATCAATTCACCTTGGGTGTTGCAGGCATCGCGGTCATCCGGACGCTCCCGGCAGTAGCGGCGCAGACGGTCCAGGTCGGGCGTTGCACCGGACAGGATCAGCGCCGTCTCCCCGCCCGCCGAATAACCGATCACGCCGACCTGGTTGGCGTTGACGAAGGGCGCGAGCATGCGGTCGCCCAGGGTTGCGGTGATGGCTTGGGAAATCTGGATCGGCCGGCCGTAAAGGTTGCTCAAGGTCCCCAGGCGGCTGTGATCCCTGGAGTTATCGCCGGGATGGATCACCGCCACCACGACAAAGCCTTTGCGCGCCAGCGAGGTGGCGAGATCGTGCAAGGCCAGCGGGGTTCCGGTGTTGCCATGGGACAGCATCACCAACGGGAAACGGCCGATGGCGACCCGGGTGTCTTCGCCGGCTTCGACGGCATAGCCCTCAAGTATGCTGGTGTGTTCCTTGTCGCTGGAAGGATAGAAGGCGATGGCGCGCATCGGCTGCAGATCCAGCGGGTCGAGAAAGCTCATCTCATGGAAGCCGACGCTCCAGTGAGTGGGCGGCGCAGGGGCGGCGTGCGCTGAATTGAAGCTGCCGAGCAGACACATCAGTAAGCTTGCACAAAGACGCACCATGGATGCCCCACCTTGTTACTTGACCGCAGACGGTAACTCTCGACTGCAAACCTGGGCCAGAACTAGCAACAACCAGAAACAAAAAAATCTGCATCTGGCACTTGCGTGACCAGAATACAGAGTTTTTTGGGTGTTGCCTGAGCTGTTTAATGTCTTTACGCAAACATTACGCGGCGACGAACAACTGCTCACTGATGTGCGCTTGCGCGTCGCTCATGGCTTTGGTCCGCACTTCATCACCGTAAGCCAGGCCATGGGCGCGGACGAACTCGATGTCGGTGATACCGAAGAAGCCGAACATCACCTTCAAATACTCTTCGTGAGCGACGCCCGTGGCCTGGCCGACATGCAGACCGCCGGAAGTCGACACAATCACCACCTTCTTATTGCCGCACAGGCCTTCAGGGCCGGCTTCGGTGTAGCGGAAGGTCTGACCGGCAACGGCAATGCGGTCGATCCAGGCCTTGAGTTGGGTCGGGATGGTGAAGTTGTACATCGGGGCGGCAATCACCACGGCATCGGCAGCGAGGAATTCGGCCAGCGCCTGGGCACTCAGCTCGGCTTCGTGCTGTTGTGCGGCATCGCGCAGTTCAGCGGTGGTGCCGGCGGCCACCAGGGTGGCGGCGGAGAAATGGCTGATGGCATCGGCAGCCAGGTCGCGGTAAGTCACCACGGCACCCGGTTCGGCGGCTTGCCAGGCGTTGACGACTTCGCTGCTCAGCTGACGGGAAGCCGAGTTGTCACCAAGAATGCTCGAATCGATATGCAGCAATTTCATATGGGATCTCCAGGTAGAGGACCGCTCTCGCGATCTGATGGAGACCATCCTACAGGCGAAACCAATAGCTGATTAGATGGCTATAATGCGATAGTTCGTCCCACTGATAGAACAATCGAGCGAACACCATGCAAGACCTCATGCCAGTCCCCTCGAACTTCGTCGAGCAGCCGGCGCAGTTTGTGTATCTTGAACTTGGCTTCAAGCTTGCTGCGTCGGCAACCACGGTCAGGTACGTATTGGCAGCTTCAGTAAACCTTCTACATCAGCTAGCGCAGGAGCATGGGCTCCGGCATGGCGGCACGATATGGCTGCGCAAGCTGCTGAAAATTGCAGGCGTTCTCTCAAGTCTGCGATCCCCAGCAACTCCGCACCCAGCCAACCCGCCATACAAGCGTCTCCTGCTCCAACCGTGTCTTGGACTTTCACGGCAATAGCCGGCTGATAGAGTTGGTTGTCCGGGGTGTGGAGAATCATCCCGTGTTCCCCTCGGGTAAAAAGGATCTGCGCCTGAGAATTAAGAGCGCGAAGCTCATCCATTGCCTGGTGTTCGGACAGCCCTGGATAAATGTGCCTAAGGTCTTCGTCGGACAGCTTGATCATGTCAGCAAGGGTGGTCATCGCAGGGAAGGTTTGCTCCCGATATTGGCTATCCATTAAATTGCGCCAATTCGGATCATAGCTAATTCGTTTACCGGCTCCTTTGGCCTCCTGAGCAATTTTAACCAGCCTGTCAGCGAGTGGTTGTCGAGCCAAACTGATGCAGCTGAAATGACACAGCTCTACTTGGTTGATCCATCCTTCGGGCATCTGATCTGGATCAAAAAAAAGATCGGCATCTCCAGCAAAAAAATAGCTTGGAGGGCGGCTCGATGGAACGATGGCGACCAAAGGATCTCGATCTACCCGTTGGATAAAGTTCATATCAAGCCCTGCTGCTTTCGACTGCGAGACTATCTCGTCGCCCATTGCATCTATGCTCACCGCCCCAGCAAAAGCGCTGCTGACACCCAAGCGACTTAGCGCTCGTGCAACGTTCCAAGGAGCACCACCGGGGTAGCCCTTCCACTGTCCAGGAGCGCCTTGGACAAGGTCGGTCAGGGCTTCGCCAAATACTACTGCGCGAGGCAATACCATCGTCATTTCCTCAATTTTTTGTCGTAGGGATAGCTGCACGCTGATCAGCTTGATCGGCAAACAATGACTCAATACGCTTGGTGAAAAGCAGGGATCGATGAGTGAAGTCGTGTTGGCCGACGCGTTCAAATACTAAAACCAGGTTTCCATTTGTATCCCGTATTGCCATACGCCTCCGGCGTTGAAGTCCGTCTTGCCGAAGGTGTCTGTGGAACTGTATCTGTCCAGATCCGAAGACCAGTTCATGAAGCTCGCGAACACTCGCAATTCGGGACGTGTGAGCAGGTCTCCAACGTCAGGCTTGAATGTAGGGGCTACAGTGAACTTCCAAAAGTTACCGTCTACCCCATTACGTTGTAGATAGCCCTTGGGGTCGAGGTTCATGGTTTGCCAGCTCATTTCGTAGGCCATCTCGAAATTGCTGTTGATTTCATTGGCCAAACGCAGGTTCAGGGTCATCCAGCGGTAGTCGTCCCCCTTGACGTACCTGTCCTTGCTTTGTTCGGCCAGCAAACTGGGGCCGATGCGCCAGCCGGGTGCAATCGGTGTCTCGCCGTAAAGCGCCAGACGCAGAGCGCGGGCATCGTCGATCAGTTCACCATCCGAGCCGACGTTCTTGACCTCAGCCCCCAGACCTTGCCCATAGAGCAGCGCTGTTTTGAAGAAGCCTTCCCGGCCGAAAAAGTTTTTCTGGTGATTGGCCAGCATGCTGTGCAAGCCGGAATCCGCAGGCGTCAGACCCGCTTCATTGCTGCGTGTGCCAATGTCGTTTTTCTTTGAGCCAATGGCGTTGAACATCCACTGCCACTGACCACTGTCGAAGAACTGGTTAGAGGTCAGGATGTAGCTTTCCACATCGGCGTTGATACCGCCTTCACTGAAATCCCCGTAGTTACGCCCGATCAAGGAGTAATTCGAGCGCCAATTGTTGTTCATCTGCACATCGTAGATTCCCCCCCCGGTGCCAGCCAGATAGACGACGTCCGAGTCCAGCCAGTGGATGTCGAAATTATCTCTGTCGAATCGCTTGCCTGCCCAGAGGGTGGCGTTCTCAAACACTGAGTTGCCCTTGAAGGCGGCGAGATGATCGAGCTCGGTAAATACCTGTCGCACGTTCAGGTTGCTCTCGTCGGCCGTCCAGTCATTGGAACTCTCCACACCGTCGGCAATGGACACCGTGAATTTGGACCGGGTGCCGTTCTGCGCGTAGATTTCTTTCGAGAGGTCTATGCGCATGTAGGTGTCGTCTTCGTTGCCGAGTCGCCCGATTGCTCCCCCGACTGAACCGGCAGGAGTTGTGTAAGGACCGCCACGACCACCACCCAGCCCATCATTCATAAGCAATCCGGAACGCGCATAGCCCTTGAAGCTGAAGCCGTCAGTGAGGTGTCCGCTGCTGCCCTGCTTTTCCATGCTTTGCTGACGGGCTTCGAGTTTTGCCAGTCGAGTGTCCAAAGTGGGCGCCGCAATGGCTGCTGCAGTAGACGCAGCCGGCTGCAAGGCGGGAGTAGCAAGTTTGATGTGCTGCAATTCTCTGGCAAGTGCCTGGGTTTGCTGTTCAGCTGCGGCTGCGCGTTTTTCCGCTGCGCTGGCACGGGCTTCAAACGCGGCCATGCGTTCTTCCAGAGTCGCGGCCTGAGAGGTCGCCGCCGAGGTGCCGAGCACACCTGCGAGTAGCCAGCTTGATGCTTTCTGCATGTGGATTCCCTGTTTTGTTTTTATTGTTTAGTTCCTGCGACCGGCCTTTTTTTCGTGAGTTGAAAAATTGTGGCAATCGACGAAAAAAAGGGTGCCTCATCGCAAATACGCTGCTACATTTGGCGATGTTAACGTTAACTTTTTTAAAAACAAAAATAAAGGGTGCTCAATGAAACATCTGAAATCTCTCCTGCCAGCAGCACTAATCACCCTCTGTGCCGGACTTCCATCCGTCTCGAGCGCAGCCGATTTGACGATCTCGTGCGGTGCGGTGGGTGCGGAGTTACAACTGTGCAAGGAGGCTGTCGAGGCGTGGTCGAAACAGACCGGCAACGACGTCGAAGTGGTTTCCACGCCTAACTCGGCGACCGAGAGGTTGTCGTTTTACCAACAGATCCTCAGTGCTCAGTCCAGCGACATCGACATCATTCAAATTGATATGGTGTGGCCGGGGATGTTGGCCAAACATCTGATGGATCTGCGCGAGGTGCTGCCCGCCAACGCGACCCAAGGCTACTTCCAGGCACAGGTGGATAACGCCACGGTGAATGGACGGCTGGTGACGATGCCGTGGTTCACCGACTCGGGCCTGCTGTACTACCGCAAGGACTTGCTCGAGAAGTACAACAAGCAGGTTCCCCAGACCTGGGAGGACATGACTGCTACCGCCAGGGATGTGCAACAGGCAGAGCGCACTGCCGGGAACCCCAATGCATGGGGTTACATCTTTCAGGGACGCGCTTACGAGGGGCTGACGTGTAATGCGCTGGAGTGGATCAGCAGCCAACCGGAAGGCGGACTGGTCAATCCACGAGGCGACATCGTGGTCAACAGTCAGGCCTCGAGAACTGCTTTGACCCTGGCGAAAAGCTGGGTAGGAGACATCTCCCCACGTGGCGTACTCAACTACACCGAGGAAGAAGGACGTGGCGTATTCCAGTCGGGAAATGCGTTGTTCATGCGTAACTGGCCTTATGTCTGGGCCCTGGTGCAAAGCCAGGACAGTGCCGTAAAAGATAAGGTTGGCGTCGCGCCCCTGCCCCGCGGCGGCAAGACCGGCACCCATGCCTCCACCCTCGGAGGCTGGGGCCTGGCGGTATCGCGTTACAGCGCCCATCCAAAACTTGCCGCAGAGCTGGTGAGCTACCTGACCAGTGCCCAACAGCAAAAACATCGTGCTCTGACTGCCGCCTATAACCCGGTGATCGAGTCGCTGTATCAAGATCCCGAACTGCTCGCGGCAATGCCTTATTACAGTCAGCTCCACAGCATTCTCAACGACGGGGTCATGCGCCCCGCCTCAATAACCGCCGATCGCTATCCAAGGGTCTCCAATGCGTTCTTCGATCGAGTGCATGGCGTGCTGGCGGGCGAGTTGCCTGTCGACCAGGCACTGGCCGAACTGGAAAGCGAACTCACGCGCATCAAACGTCGGAACTGGTAAGCCACAAGGAAGGAAATCACCATGTCTGTCTCTACTACCCATGTCCCCTGTGACGAGCTCCTGCTCACCAGGGAAACGCCTGTACAGCGTCGCCGAGTACGCGCCGCCTGGCTGTTTCTGACACCGATGTTGCTGTGTCTGGCCCTGGTGGCGGCCTGGCCGCTACTGCGGACATTCTGGTTCAGCCTGACCGATGCCAACCTGGCGGACACCGGTGGCGGATCCTTCATAGGCTTGAGCAATTATCTGTTCCACAACGGTTCCAGCTGGTCGGGCATCCTGGTCGATCCACAATGGTGGAACGCTGTGCGCAACACGTTGCATTTCACCGTGGTATCGGTGGGACTGGAAGTCGTACTGGGACTGCTGGTGGCGTTGCTGCTCAACATCAAGTTCACCGGCCGTTCCCTGGTGCGTGCGTTGATTCTGATTCCCTGGGCGATTCCTACCATCGTCTCGGCGAAGATCTGGTCATGGATGCTTAACGACCAGTTCGGCATCATCAATCACATGATGCTGAGCGTCGGTCTGATTGATGCCCCCTTGGCCTGGACAGCAGATGCGGATCTGTCGATGTGGGCGGTCATCATCGTCGACGTCTGGAAGACCGTACCTTTTGTCACGCTACTGATGCTGGCGGCCTTGCAGATGTTGCCGAGCGATTGCTACGAAGCCGCCAGGGTTGATGGCATTCATCCGCTGAGAGTGTTCTGGCGTGTCACGCTTCCACTGCTGATGCCTGCATTGTTGGTGGCGGCGATCTTCCGCATCCTAGATTCCCTGCGGGTATTCGACGTCATCTATGTCCTGACCTCGAACTCTTCGAGCACCATGAGTATGTCGGTCTATGCCCGCCAACACCTGGTGGAGTTTCAGGATGTTGGCTATGGCAGCGCGGCCTCGACCCTGCTGTTTCTGGTCGTTGCGGTAATTGCCATGCTTTATCTCTACCTCGGACGCCGTCAAATGGAGGTTCGGTCATGAGCCCACGCCTACTCAAAAAAGCGCTGTTACGTCTTGGTTTCTGGTGCCTGATCGGGGTTTTGCTGCTGTATGCGGTCTTCCCTTTCTACTACGCGATCGTGACTTCGCTGAAGTCATCCAGCGCCTTGTTCGAGGTGAGCTACTGGATCGATAACCCCGACTTCTCCAATTACGCGGCAGTGCTCAATCAAGCCTCATTCCTGCTGGCCATCGGCAACTCGCTGGTGGTGGCGCTGTGCGTGGTCACGCTGGCGCTGTTCCTCAGCCTGACCGCCGCCTACGCCTTGGGCCGGGTGAAGTTTCGTGGGCGTGGCACGGTCTTGATGATGGTCCTTGGCGTGTCGATGTTTCCCCAGGTCGCGGTGCTGTCGGGGCTGTTCGAAGTGATCCGCGCCCTGGGCCTATACAACACGTCCTGGGCGTTGATCCTGAGCTACACGATTTTCACCCTGCCCTTCACCGTCTGGGTGCTGACCACGTTCATGGGGCAACTGCCCCATGAACTGGAAGAAGCGGCAATCATGGATGGCGCGACCCCCTGGATCACGCTGACCCGGGTGCTGTTGCCGCTGCTCTGGCCCGCACTGGTCACCACAGGCTTATTGGCCTTCATCGCCGCGTGGAACGAGTTCCTGTTTGCCCTGACCTTCACCCTCACCGACACGCAACGCACGGTGCCGGTCGCCATCGCCTTGATTTCCGGCGGTAGCCCCCATGAGCTGCCGTGGGGGCTGCTGATGGCCGCATCAGTGCTGGTCACCGTCCCACTGGTGATTCTGGTGCTGATCTTCCAGCGCCGAATCGTTTCCGGTCTCACTGCCGGCGCGTTAAAGGGTTGATGCCCAACAAACACAAGGAACAGCATCGTGATCAAATTGAAACTGGACAACGTGAACAAACAATTGGGCGGCGTGCGGATTCTTCGCGACGTCAGCCTGGAGATCGCGGCGGGTGAATTCGTGGTGTTCGTCGGCCCTTCGGGCTGCGGAAAATCGACCCTGCTGCGACTGATTGCAGGACTGGATTCGATCTGCGGCGGCGACCTGCTGATCGACGGACGACGGGTCAACGACCTGGAACCGCGCGAGCGTGGTGTCGGCATGGTGTTTCAGTCTTATGCGCTGTACCCGCACATGAGCGTCTACGACAACATCAGCTTTGGCCTCAAACTGGCCAAGACTGAAAAGACCAGCCTGCGCGAGCGCGTGCTGAAAACGGCGCAAATCCTGCAATTGGACAAACTGCTGCAGCGCAAGCCAAAGGAACTGTCTGGCGGGCAGCGTCAGCGTGTGGCCATGGGCAGAGCCATGGCGCGGGAACCGGACATTTTGTTGTTCGATGAACCGCTTTCCAACCTGGATGCATCCTTGCGGGTGCAGATGCGCAACGAAATCGCCCGCCTGCATGCTCGACTGGGCTCGACCATGATCTACGTCACCCACGATCAGGTGGAAGCGATGACCCTGGCCGACAAAATTGTCGTGCTCAATGGCGGTCGCGTAGAGCAGATCGGTTCACCGCGCGAACTCTATGAACGCCCAGTGAGCCGCTTTGTCGCCGGTTTTCTCGGTTCACCAAAAATGAACTTTCTGGCGGCGCGCCTGCATGCCCCGGGCGAAATCAGCCTGGTCGACACTCCCGTTCTGGGTATGACCTCCCTGCCCTTCGACAGCTCGAACCTGGCGGCGAACACGCAGCTGAGCCTGGGGATTCGCCCGGAGCACATTTCGCTCAAAGCGGCGGAGGGAACCGTCGGGATCGTCGTGACCGGGGTCGAATACCTTGGCAGCGAAACCTATGTGCACCTCGAAACAGGTCAGGACGAGCCACTGATCTGTCGTTGTGAGGTCAACGCCGGATGGCAAGCGGGTGATCGGGTAGAACTGCAGCTGGACATCGACAACCTGCACCTGTTCGACGACGACGGCACGGCCTTGGAGCGCCACCCACACGCCATTGAAAACCTGCCGAATGACGTCTCTCTGCGCTCAGTCCGAGCACGGGCCCTATGACTTTGTCTTCGAATAACATGAGCGATCCAATGTCTTCTTCCCTTGACCTTGCGCAGTGTGCGCTGAGTGACGGCCTGTCTCGCGTCATCGATGATTATCGACCCGGTTATCATATTGCTCCCCCGGCAGGCTGGATGAACGACCCTAACGGGGTGGTGTACTTCCGTGGCGAATATCACGTTTTCTATCAACACTACCCCTTCGAAGCGAAGTGGGGCCCGATGTATTGGGGGCACGCCAAGAGTGCCGATCTGGTTCATTGGCAGCACCTGCCCATTGCGCTGGCACCCGGCGATGACTTCGACCGCGACGGTTGTTTTTCCGGTAGCGCGGTGGTGTGCGGAGATACCCTGGCGCTGATCTACACCGGGCACACCTGGCTCGGAGACGTGGGTGACGAGCGCTCGATCCGTCAAGTCCAGTGCCTGGCCACCAGTACAGACGGCATCCAGTTCGTCAAGCATGGCGCAGTCATCGAGACAGCGCCGCAAGACACGATCATGCACTTTCGTGACCCTAAGGTATGGAAGGAGGATGACTGTTGGTACCTGATTGTCGGCGCACGTCTGGGCGATGTGCCGCTGCTCCCGCTGTACCGTTCCACGGATCTGCACACCTGGGAGTTCCTCGACTATGTGGCCAGCGGCAGCGAGGGCGATGGCTATATGTGGGAGTGCCCGGATCTGTTTCGACTGAACGGACGCGATGTGCTGCTGTACTCCCCCCAAGGCATGTCACCCCAAGGTTACGAACGGCTCAACAAGTACCAGACCGGTTATCGAGTGGGCCGACTCGACAGCGACTGGCACTTCACCGGCGGGCCTTTTATCGAGCTGGATAACGGCCACGATTTCTATGCCGCGCAAACGCTCCTGGCCGCCGATGGCAGGCGCCTTGTGTGGGCGTGGCTCGACATGTGGGAAAGCCCGATGCCGAGCCAGGCCCATCACTGGTGCGGCATGCTCGGTTTGCCGCGCGAACTTGAACTGTGCGCCGATCGCCTTTGCGTGTATCCGGCACGGGAGCTTACCGCTTTGCGCAAGGCGCCATTGCCGGGCACGCCCTGGTGGGAAGAGTCGGGAACCCGGTGGGTGCCGGAAGTGAATGGCGACATGCTCGAAATTCATGTGCATCTGGATTTGCGCGGCTGCACCGACGGCCACCTCGGAATCGCCTTGCGCTGCAGCGACGATGGCCAGGAAGAAACCCTGCTCTACTACGATGCGTCGCTGCAGCGCCTGGTGCTTGACCGCAGCCGCTCGGGCGCGCAAGTCACCGGTCAGCGCAGCGTGTCGATAGACCCGATGCAAGAACAACTGGAACTGCGCGTATTTCTCGATCGCTCCTCCATCGAGGTGTTCGACGAAAACGGGGGCTTCAGCCTCAGCAGCCGCCTCTATCCCCGGCCCGACAGTCTGGGGGTCAAGCTTCTGGCAAGCGGGAGTGGCGGGCGTGTCTCCATTCCCAAGGCATGGCCTCTGGCATCAGGGTGGCTGTGAGCGCTGTCATTCGAGTCGCGAAAAGGCCGGGCCCTGTGTCATGATCCTGCGTCAACCTGACCGGCCTCACCTCGCATGACTTCAGTGAAAGACGTTGCACAGCTGGCCGGCGTGTCCCTGATGACGGTTTCTCGAGCGCTCAACAATCCGGAAAAACTGAGCCCCGAAACCCTTCAGCGGGTGCGTCGCGCCATTGACGAACTGCAATTCGTACCGAGCCTGTCGGCGCGCAGGATGCGTGGCGACAATCTCCAGGCACGAACCATCGGTGTGTTCGCACTGGACACCGCGACCACCCCGTACGCGGTCGAGCTGCTGCTGTCCATCGAACAGACCGCGCAGCAAGCCGGCTGGAATGTATTTATCCTCAACCTGCTAAGTAACCCGCCCACCGACCAGAATATCGACCTGATGCTATCGCACCGTCCCGACGGACTGATCTTCAGCGCCATGGGGTTGCGCCAGGTGTGCATTCCCGAGCGATTGAAGAGCAAACCCTTGGTACTCGCCAATTGCCTGGCGGACGACAGTCGCCTGGTCAGTTATGTGCCAGACGACGAAATGGGGCAGTATCGGGCCGTACACCACGCGTTGAACCACGGCTATAAGCGCCCTCTGTGTATCAATCTGCCAAAACAGAGTCTGGCATGGGGTCTGCGACAAAAAGGCATGCAGCGCGCCTGTCAGGCATTCGGACTGGCGCCTGACGCGCTCCTGCAATACGACCTTTCCGATCATGACGCCTATGGCGAAACCGCAGCCATCCTCGATCGGCACATCATTGATGGTCGTCCCCAATTCGACATTCTGATCTGTGGCAACGACCGCATTGCCTTTTGTGCCTATCAGCTATTGCTGGGACGTGGCCTGAAAATTCCCGACGATGTCGCCGTGCTCGGTTACGACAACATGATCGGTATTGCTGAGCTGTTCATCCCGCCGCTGACCACGGTGCAACTGCCGTACTACGAAATCGGTCGCAAGGCTGCCCGGCACCTGATCGAGACCCTCGAGGAATCGGGAGCCCAGCCAGTTGATTGTCCATTGGTGGTCAGGGCATCACTATAAGAATCAGGTGATAGCACACCCGCTTGCTTTCGATTTGCCACTAGCCTGTCACGCACCAGAAGTGTTCCGCCGCCACCAGGACGGGATTAATACATTGAAAATGCGAGTTTTTTTATGACATTGACGGAGGGTACCGCCAGGAATCTGTCCGATCTCTACTATTTCGTCAAGGTGGTCGAAGCCGGTGGCTTCGCGGCGGCCGGGCGTGCGCTCGGGATTCCCAAGTCGCGGTTGTCGCGGCGGATCGCAGAGCTCGAAGAGCGCCTGGGCGCGCGCCTGCTGCAACGCACCACCCGCCAGCTCAAGCTGACGGCCGTGGGCGAGCGTTACCTGCGACACTGCCAGGCCATGCTGCTGGAAGCCGAGATGGCCGATGAGGTGGTGGCCAGCATGTCCAGCGAGCCCCGCGGGCGGTTGCGCGTATCCTGCCCTGTGGGCCTGGCTCACGAAATTCTACCGGGCGTGATCAGCGATTTCCTTGAGAAGTTTCCTCAGGTTCAACTTGAGGTCATGCTGCTCAATCGCCGGGTCGACTTGGTGACCGAGGGCGTCGACGTCGCCCTGCGCGTACGGGAGTTGGGCGACGAAGACCCGTTGCTGGTCACCCGCCGCCTGCGCCAGGCGCAGATGGCGTTGGTCGCCAGCCCGGCGTTCTTGCATGGGCGAGAGATCAATCACCCCGACGATCTGAAAAACCTGCCGGTACTTGGCGCGCTGGAAGCCGATCGCATGGTGCACATCCGCATGCTCGATCAACAGGGCAAAAGCGTTGACCTGACCCTCGAGGCGCGATTGGGTATCGACGATTTCATCGTGCGCAAGGCCTGCACCCTGGCGGGCCAGGGTTTTACCATGTTGCCGATGATGTATTGCGAGCAGGCGCTGCAAGACGGCTCACTGGTGCAGTTGCTGCCTGACTGGTCATTGCCTGGCGGCTGGTTGCAAGCGGTCTACCCTCATCGTCGCGGGGTGATGCCGGCGGTGCGCGCCTGGATCGACCATCTGATCGAGTCATTCAACGCCTGTGGAGAACGATTGCTATGAAGGCCGCACGCATGAGCGAAGAGGACGTCGCGACATTCTGCCTGGCACTGCCCGGTGCTCGGGAAGACTACAAGTGGGGAGGCGTGCGAGTGTTTTCGATTGCCGGGAACAAGATGTTCGCCCTGCAAAACCTGCGTGGCGAATCCTTGGCGTTCAAGGTCGACAAGGATCTTTTTCTCGGCCATTGCGACCGCCCCGGAATTCATCCGGCGCCTTATCTGGCGCGGGCGCAGTGGATCATCATGGCATCGCCCTACCCGCTCGGCGCCGAAGAGCTGCAAAACTTACTGCAGCGCTCCCATCAATTGGTGGTGCGCAAGTTGCCCAAGCGCACCCAGGTCGGACTGCTTCTTTAAAACAGCGCGAACAGATGTGCGCCAAGAAACAACTGATCGATCCAGAACACCTGGTGCAGCAGCACGATGATCCAGAACAGCAGCTGAAACGAAAGCTTGCGCGTCTTGTGCCGAAACACCTGCTGGGCCAGCAAGGCGCCTGGCCAGCCCCCGGCGAGTTCCACCGCATGCAGCACGTTCTCGGGGGTGCGCCAGGTATCGAGGCGCGCCTTGCGCTTGTCGCTCCAGTACAGCAGGAACGCCAGCACGCTGACGATGCCGTAGGCCGCCAGCGGAACCAGCGAAATGCCCCCCAGCCACATCGACAGCGAACCCGACAGCGGCAGCGCGCACAGGATCGTAAACACCAGCAGTTTCAGCCGAAGATTGCGAATCTCGCCCCCGGACCCGCGTCCGGGGTTGTTGCGCGCGCTGGCGTCATTCATGGCGTGACAGCAGTCCAGTCAACCCAGCCGAACTGCCAGGTGGCGAGGATGAACAGGCCGAACACGATGCGATACCAGGCGAACGCCGCGTAGCTGTGAGAGCCGATGAACACCAACAGGCCGCGCACGGCAATCATCGCGAAGATGAACGCAGTGACGAAGCCGATGGCGAATACCGGAAAATCAGCCGGCACGAACAGGTCGCGGTATTTGTAGCCCGAGTACACCGCCGCGCCGACCATGGTCGGCATCGCCAGGAAGAACGAGAACTCGGTGGCGGTCTTGCGCGACAGGCCGAACAGCAGGCCACCGATGATCGTCGAACCGGAGCGCGAAGTGCCCGGAATCATTGCCAGGCACTGGGCGAAGCCGATTTTCAGGGCGTCTTTCCAGGTGATTTCGTCGACGGTATGGGCATGCACTTCATGCTGACGCCGTTCAGCCCACAACATGACGACACCGCCCACGACCAACGCCGTGGCGACCGTGATCGGGTTGAACAGGTAGTGGTGGATCAGGTCGGCGAAAATCACCCCCAATACCACGGCCGGCATAAAGGCGATCAGCAGGTTCGCGGTAAAGCGCCGAGCACCTGGCTGGGTCGGCAAGCCGATGACCACGTCGAAAATCTTGCGGCGAAACTCCCACACCACCGCCAGGATCGCCCCGAGCTGGATGATGATGTTGAAGGCCATGGCGCGCTCACCCCCGAAGTTGAGCAGGTCGGCCACGATAATCTGGTGCCCGGTACTGGAGATGGGCAAAAACTCCGTCAATCCCTCTACAACGCCCAGTATCAATGCCTGAAAGGCGGTCCAAAGATCCATCAATCCCCCAAGAAGCGATGCGCCACGGCATGCCCCGTTAATATTTTCCAGAACGCCACTGTGATCAGTGCAGATGAAGTCCCGCGCGCACAAGCTCCCCACAAAACCATAAAAATTCCGTGAAAAATCAACTTGGACTCAGGTTTTTCCGCGCGGGGCCGAAATCCTATCAGACAAGCCCGATCAACGCTGCCGCGTTTATGGACTTACAGTCTTCCAGGCCCGTCCGGCAACATGCGGTTGGAGGCTGACGATCATCTATTACAAGAACAAGAAACCGGAGTGACAGCGTTATGAACAGCTTGCGCAATATGTCGATCAGTCGACGTTTGTGGCTCATCTTGATCGTGGCCATCCTGATGCTGATGACGTTGGGCACCTTGATGCTCAAACAGATTCACCAAGACCTGTATCAGGCCAAGGCGCAGAAAACCCAGCACGTGGTGCAGACCGCCAGCGGTATTCTGGGCTACTACCATGGCCTGGAAACCGCTGGCACGCTGACCCGGGAAGCTGCGCAGACGCAGGCGCTGACGGCCGTTCGCGGCCTGCGTTATGACCAGAACGATTACTTCTGGATCAACGACCTTACTCCCGTCATGGTAATGCACCCGACCAACCCGAAACTCGATGGCCAGAACCTCTCGGCGATCCGCGATCCGGACGGGTTCGCGCTGTTCAACGAGATGGTCGCCGTGGCCAAATCCAAGGGTGCCGGGACAATCGACTACCGCTGGCCGAAACCGGGCGCCAGTGCCCCGGTCGAGAAAACCTCCTACGTCAAACTGTTCGAACCCTGGGGCTGGGTCATCGGTTCGGGCGTGTACATCGATGACATGCAGGACGAATTTTACGCCCAGATGTGGAAGGCCTCGTTCATGGGCCTGGTGATTGCCCTGATCATGGCGCTGCTGGTGATCCTGATTGCCCGCAGCATCGTGCGTCCGCTCCAGGAAACCGTGAACGCCATGGCCAACATCGCCAGCGGTGACAGCGACCTGACCCGCAGCCTCGACACCAATGGCCAGGATGAAGTCACGCAACTGGCGCACCACTTCAATGCCTTCACCGCCAAACTGCGCCAGGTGATCAGCGAACTGCAGGCCTCTGCCAGCGCCCTGGGCCAGTCTTCCAGTGACTTGGGCAACGACGCCGCCCAGGCCCAGCAACGCAGCCAGCAGCAGTCCCAGCAGATGGAACTGGTAGCAACGGCCATCAACGAAGTAACCTATGGCGTGCAGGATGTGGCCAAGAATGCCGAGCATGCCGCCAGCGAAATGCGCGACGCCGAATCCCAGGCGCAGCAAGGCCAGGTCAATATCGATGGCAGCCTGCAACAGATCGACAAGCTGTCGTCCACCATCGATCAGGCCGTGGAAGTGATTCGTACCCTGGCCGCCGAAAGCACGCAGATCGGCAGCGTCCTGGAAGTGATCCGCTCCATCGCCGAGCAAACCAACCTGCTGGCCCTCAACGCCGCCATCGAAGCGGCCAGGGCTGGCGAGCAAGGGCGCGGTTTTGCGGTGGTGGCCGATGAAGTCCGGTTGCTGGCCCAGCGCACCCAGAAGTCCACGGCGCAAATCCAGTCTATGATCGAGCGCCTGCAAAGCCATTCCGAAGCGGCGGTCAAGGTGATCGGTGACAGCAGCCGTGCTTCGCAGTTGACCATCGAACAGGCCGGACTGGCCGGTGCGAGCCTCAACGCCATCGGCCAGGCGCTGCGCAACCTCAACGGGCTGAACGCCTCCATCGCCAGCGCGACCTTGCAACAGGCCCATGTGGTCGAGGACATTAACCAGAACGTTACCCAGGCGGCCGGTTTATCCCACAGCACGGCGCTGGCGGCGGAACAATCGAGCCTGGCCAGCGTGCGGCTCAAGGAGTTGAGTCAGCAGTTGAACGGGTTACTGCGGCAATTCCGGGTGTAACCGCCAAGCGGGCAAAAACATATCTCGGTGGCGAGGGAGCTTGCTCCCGCTGGGGCGCGAAGCGCCCCTCAACTCGGCTAAACGAGTCAGCCGTCCTGGCGGCTGCTGCGCACCCGAGCGGGAGCAAGCTCCCTCGCCACAGTATCCACCAGCCGACTCAGGGCGAGGCCGCTAACGCCTCACCTGACTCTCTGGGTACAATCCGCTCCCCTCTTCGACTCCCCAAGGAATCCCCATGTCCGGGCTTGAACTGTTTGCCGCCACCCTCGGTGTCATTGCCGTCTGGTTGACGGTCAAACAGAATCCCTGGTGCTGGCCGATCGGACTGGTCATGGTGCTGCTCTACAGCTGGATCTTTTTTGAAGTGAAGCTGTATTCGGACATGCTCCTGCAGGTGATCTATGCCGGTTTGCAGTTGTATGGCTGGTGGCAATGGACGCGTGCGGGCGAAACCCGCCAGGGGCGGCGGGTCAGCCAGCTCGATGGCAAATCGATCACCGTCAATCTTGCCCTCGGCGCGATCGGCAGTCTGTTGCTCGGCGCCGCCATGGCCCACTGGACCGATGCCGCCCAACCCTGGCTGGATGCGGCGCTCACCGGTTTCAGCCTGGTGGCGCAAGTGTGGATGGCGCAGAAACGTGTGCAATGCTGGCCACTGTGGATCACCCTGGACGTGGTTTTCGTCGGGCTGTTCATCTACAAAGGCATGTACCTGACTGCCGGCCTGTACACGCTGTTCGCCCTGATTGCCGTGCAAGGCTGGCGGGAATGGCGCGTCGACCCGGTATTGCGCACATGAAAGTCCTGGTGCTCACCGGTCCCGAATCCAGTGGCAAGAGCTGGCTGGCGGCCGAACTGCAAGCGCAGTTTGGTGGCGTTCTGGTAGACGAGTATGTCCGCTGGTTCATCGAGCAGAACCCACGCGACACTTGCCTGGCCGACATTTCGCACATCGCCCGCGGCCAACTGCAATGGGAGGACGAGGCCCGCGCCCGGCAGCCGCGATTACTGCTTCTCGACACCCACCTGCTGAGCAACATCCTCTGGAGCCAGACCCTGTTTGGCGATTGCCCGCAGTGGATCGAACAGGCATTGCTGGCCAGACAGTATGATTTGCACTTGCTGCTGTCTCCCGAAGATGTCGCCTGGACGGATGACGGCCAGCGTTGCCAGCCCGAATTGCATCAGCGCCGGGCATTCTTCGATCAGACCCGCGCCTGGCTGGAACGCCATCGACAACCGGTTCAGGTGCTTCAGGGCGACTGGGCAGCGCGCCGCATCCTAGCCTTCAACGCCGTCCAACAGCTGCTCGATACCTGACTGTTTTTACGAATCAGATACCCGCTTTTCCCCTGTTTTGGGGGAAAACTGTCCGTTTTTGAAACACCCTCCTGAGCGCAAACTGGCTATTTGAAAGGGTTCATAATCTTTACACCCCGGCTGTTAAGCCCGTGATACACATCGCCGTCAACCCCCGATTTAGAGCATTGCAACCGCTTTAACCCAATGCAGGCACTTTGGACTGTCTCAAGCCTGAAACAGTGCCAACACGGCCCTCTGACGCATAATTCGCAAGCTATTGAATTACCACGACAATCAAAAAGCGGCACAGCTTTCGCTCTCTCCTTCATAACGCTGACTAGGGCCAGCCCACAAGAAGAAGGAATTGCCGCTGTGGGGACTTTCAATAAAGGGTTTACCCGCTTACTGCTGATCGGATGCGCCGCCAGCTCGCTGCTCAGCATTAATGCTCAAGCCGAAGGCAACGGTGTCATCGTACTGCAACGTGACGTTCAACCGGTTCATTTCGGACGTGACGGTGGCAAGGATCCGTATCCGAGCACCGTCAACGCCAACCCCTCGACTCGTATCCAGTCAACCCTCAACAGCACCGAGTTGAGCGATGGCGACTTCGCCAATATCGCCAGCGGCTCCTCCATCAGCGTCAACAACATCAACCTGAACAACCCCGGCATGCAAGGCCTCAACGTGGTCACCAATCCCAACGGCATGCCTGGCATGAATGCGGGTCACGGCGGCGGCAGTGGCGGCGCGATCTCGGGCACCATCAACCGCGCCATGAGTTCCGGCCTCGCCCCTCTGGGCAGACTGGCTGGAGGCCAATGACATGACTCGCTCGTTGATATTCCTCGCCCTGCTCGGTTGCACCAGCGCCATGGCCGACTCCAACGTGAGCACGGTGAACAGCGCCAGAATCCAGGATTCCGGCACCCAGTACAAAGGCAACTTCAACGTCAACCAGGCTGCCGGCGACCAACAGCAACAGACCAACGTGCGTGCGATCGCCATTGGCACCGAAAGCGCCGCGACCACCCGGGTCAACCAGAAAATCAATACGCCCGCCAACCCGTCGATGAATGCGACGGCCACCATCGGCGGCACCTCTTTCAGTAATGGCAACGGCGTACTGGGCGTCAACCAGGGCGCCGGGGCCAACAACCAGATGGCCAACGCCATGCGTATCAGCATCAGTGCTGCGCCGCAGAGCGTCGACGATAGCGCCCTTTCTCAACAGAACGTGGCGTTGCAACCAAGCTCAGGAGCAACTGGTACCTCAATCGGCAGTCGCCAGGTCGTGATCAGCGACCAGGCCTTCACCGGCAGTCGAGGGGTAATCCAGGTGAACCAGAGTGCCGGGGTGGGGAACCGAATGGCTAACACCCTGAGCATCCGGGTCGCTGACTGACCCAAACGCAGTGCGATTGGAAAGTACCAACACTTAACCAACTAATAAGCACGGAGAAACACCATGAAACCTACAATGGCTCTCAAACCACTGGTTTTCGCTCTGGCAGCAGTGATGGCAATCGCGGCACAGGCAGGCGGTCGTGATAACGATCATGGCAATGGCCACGGCAATGGTCACGGCAACGGGCATGGCAATGGCAATGGTCCTCGTGGCCCAAGCCTGGAACAGATCCTGGCACTCAGTGCCGGTGCAGGCGCCATCGTCGTAGACCAGCAAACCAGCGGCGGCAACGGCGTGATCAACCAAGGCACCAAAAATGGCGCTGCACTGGACAATTCTCTGAATGGTTCCAACGGCAACATGGGCGCCAACGTTGCAGCCGGCGACGGCAACCAACAAGACAACGCCGCGGCCCTGGCCACTGCTGACGAAAGCTTCATCTTCGGCACCGCGGTAGCTGCTTCCAGCGCCACTCAACTCAATGGCAACAACACCGTTGTCAACTCCTCCAACACCAACGCCGCAGCCCTCAACAATGGCGGCAACAATGGTTCCGGCAACATCGGCATCAACGTGGCCTCCGGGAACTTCAACCAACAGAAAAACAACCTGGCCATCGCCGTATCGGGCGGCCGTGTAGCACAAGCTTCTGCTGCGGCTAACCAAACCTCCACCGGCCTGTCGGTTACCAACGGCGCGACTCAAGCCTTCACCAAAGAAACTCTGGTGGGGACCTTCAACGCGGCTGGCGTGTTCGTGGCTGCGGGCACCGCGACTACCGAAGGTAACGACAACGGCGGTTGGGGCAACAAAGGCGGCGGTTATGGCGGCGGCCACGGTGGCGGCCATGGCGGCGGTCACGGCGGCAATGGCGACACCACCTCTGACTTCGTTGCGGTCGGTGTATTCGGTCTGGCCGGTGTGACCACTAAACAGGAAATGACTCCAAACGGCTGGAAAAACCCTGTAACCAACACTGCTACCATGACTAACTCGATGAACGGCTTCTCCGGCAACGGCGGCGCCAACGTATCGTCTGGTGTAGGTAACCAACAAAGCAACTCGCTGTCCATCGCTGCCGGCTGCAGTGCCTGCCTGTAATCGCGATCGAAATGAAAGCCCCGGCAACGGGGCTTTTCCACAGTCCGCAAAGGCGTATCGATCATGCGTAAGACTGCCCTTCTCGCTCTTCTGTGCCTGTCTGGCCTGACTCAGGCCGCACAGATGCCGGTTGCCGCGCTACCTGGCGGCGTACTGGTCTACAAGGATGTCCAGAGTCTGCGTGAGCGCAAGTTCAGCGACATCGTCGAACAGAAAACCGACTTCAGTTGTGGCGCTGCCGCACTGGCGACGGTGTTACGCCAGGCCTATTGGCTCGACGTCGATGAGGAGCACATCATCAAAGGCATGCTGGTCAACGCTGACCAGGACCTTGTTCGTACTCAAGGTTTTTCCATGCTGGACATGAAGCGCTACATAGAAAGTATCGGCATGCGCGCCCGGGGCTACAAGATTCCCACCGAAAAACTGGATGCAGTCACGATCCCGGTGGTGGTACTGATGGACATTCGCGGCTACAAGCACTTCGTGGTGTTGCAGCGGGCAGACAAGAACTGGGTCTATATCGGCGACCCGGTCCTCGGCCACAAACGCTACTCCCATGATGACTTTGTCAAAGGCTGGAACGGCATTGTCTTCGCTATCGTAGGTCCCGGTTATGACAAAACCAATGCACTACGCAGTCCACCGGAACCGCTGACGGCCAAGAACAAGCTGGATAACTTCAATCCTGTCAAAGATGCTGAGTTGATGGATTTTGGTTTCATACAGAGCGACTTCTTTTAATCGCCCAAGATGATAGTGGGGCAGGACGCTCCGGGAGCAGCAGATGAAAACCTCATACTGGCTGGCCGCTGCCTGTCTGGCAGCGAGCGCTTCAGGCTATGCCAACGGATTCAAACCCATCGAAATCAATGACCATGATCTCGGCGAGCTACGTGGCCGTTATGTCATGCCGGGACGGATCATCAGTTTCGGTATTGTCATGAGCAGTACCTGGCGTAATGCCAGTGGAGATATGATCGGGGCAGCCACTTCGATGCAGATTCAGGCAGCCACCGTAAAACCCGAATTCTACGTTTCAACCTTCAGCCAGTCCGGTGACGGCAGTACGCCGGGACAAGGCACCGGCAACGTCATTGGCGGCGCTGGCTTGAACAGCGCGCAAGGGATCACCCAAAGCGTACGCGCCGCGGGCGATGGCAATACCGCGTACAACAACGTCGCGATCGACGTCAAGGAGGCCAGTCAGGCCCCGGCCCTCAACCCGGGCCAAGGCCAGGTGTTGATGAGCGGACAAACCATTACCGGCAGCAATGCGGCGGGCAGCGTTGCCGTCTCCGCCACCGGCGGCGGGGTCCAGATGGCCATCCAGGCCAATAACAACCAGGGCACGGCCATGCAGCAAGTCGCCCAGGGTGGGCTGTTGCAAAACACGCGGTTACTGGGCAGCAGCAATATGGTCAATAACCTGACTCAGCTTAATGTAGTGCTGAACAATAATGGCCCGAGCACAGGTGCACTGGACTGCAACCTGACTCAACTTAACGCACTACGCAGTCTGGGATATTGAACTACGCTGAGTCTCGATCATTGGGCATAAAGGGACGGCTTATTTCATGTATCGATCAGTATCACTGCGCGCAGTTGTTTGTTTAAGCACTCTCTTCCCGGCGGCGATGCTGCAAGCAGCACCCGCTTCGGATGTAGAAATTCTGAAACAGGAGCTTCTGGAGCTCAAGCAACGATACGAAGTACAACAAAAAGCACTGGCGATCCTCGAGCAACGGGTCCGTCAGGTCGAAGAACAACCGGCAACTCCACAACCCAAGCGTCTGGCCAAGTCGCCAGCCGACCTCAAAGGCAATTCACAAGTCGCGACCGGTACCGGTGCCGCGGCAGCTTCAGGGGGAGCGGCCGGGGGCGGCGGCAGTTCCTATGGGCAATCGCTGGCCGATGACTCACAGCCGGCACAAAGCGTTTCCAACCTGTACGACGAGGCCAGCGGGTTCTTCGGCGGTGGCAAGTTCAGCCTGGAAACCGGGCTGACCTATTCCCGTTACGACACCCGGCAACTGATTCTCAACGGCTTCCTCGCGCTGGACTCGATCTTCCTGGGCAACATCAACCTGGACCGGATCAAGGCCGATACCTGGACACTCGACCTCACCGGCCGCTACAACTTCGATAACCGTTGGCAGTTCGACCTGAACGTGCCAGTGATCTACCGTGAGTCGACCTATCAGTCCGGCGGCGGTAACGAGGGCTCTGCCGGCGTGACCACCGAAGATACCGTGACCAAGGACCCAACCATTGGCGACGTCAACTTCGGCATCGCCTACAAGTTCCTGGACGAGTCGATCAATACCCCGGACGCCGTGGTCACCTTGCGAGTCAAGGCGCCTACCGGCAAGGATCCCTTCGGCATCAAGTTGCGCCAGTCCGACGCCAACACCAACCTGTTCGTGCCTGACACCCTGCCGACCGGCAATGGCGTCTGGTCGATCACGCCGGGCATCTCGCTGGTCAAGACCTTCGACCCGGCGGTGTTGTTCGGTAGCCTTTCCTATACGCACAACTTCGAGGAAGACTTCGACGACATCAGTTCCACCGTCAACCAGGAAACCCCGGGCAAGGTGCGTATCGGCGACAGCTTCCAGATCGGTGCCGGTATCGCGTTTGCGCTGAACGAAAAGATGAGTATGTCGTTCTCGGTGTCTGACCTGGTACAGCGTAAAAGCAAGATCAGGGAAGATGGCGGGGATTGGCAATCGGTTACTTCCAGCGATGCCAACGCTGGCTACTTCAACATCGGCATGACCATTGCGGCCACCGACAACCTGACCATCGTGCCCAACCTGTCCATCGGCATGACGGACGATGCCCCGGACTTTACCTTCAGCCTGAAATTCCCGTACTACTTCTGATCCACTCCCACAAAACCCCGCTGCGACTTCAATCGCCGCGGGGTTTTGTGGTTATAGCCAAAAGCCAAAGTGAGGCGGCCTCCCAACCGGCCTGGTCGGACAGGGATTTGTGTACGACCCCGATTACCTGTGGGAGCGAGCCTGCTCGCGAAGAGGCCGTGTCAGTCGACATCGATGCCGAATGTCAGTCCGCCTTCGCGAGCAGGCTCGCTCCCACACGGGTTCTTTACCAAAACTCGGGATTTGTGTACGACTCGATCGCTAGCGGATCTGATGCTTGTGCAGCAGTCGGTAAAAAGTCGGCCGCGACACGCCCAATACCCTGGCAGCCACGCTGAGATTGTCGCTGTGGCGGTTCAACACATCGCACAGCGCCTGGCGCTCGGCGCGGGTTTTGTAGTCTTCGAGGGTGCCCATCGGTGCGGCGATCGCCTGCTGGCTGATCAATCCCAGGTCGCGCGCCTCGATCTGCCGTCCTTCCGCCAGCACCAGCCCGCGGCGCACCCGGTTGGCCAATTCACGGACATTACCTGGCCAGTCATGCTTGCCCATGGCGATCAGGGCGTCTTCGCTGAAACTGCGAGGACGGCGACCGGTTTCGTGACTGTAGAAATGGGAAAAGTGATTGGCCAGCATCGACAGGTCGCCGTGTCGCTCGCGCAAGGGTGCGGTGACGACTTGCAATACGTTCAGCCGGTAGTACAAATCTTCGCGAAAACGTTTTTTCTCGATGGCCGCCTCGAGGTCGACGTGGGTCGCCGCCAATACCCGAACATCCACTGGAATCGGTTTGCTGCCGCCGACACGCTCGATGTGTTTTTCCTGCAGGAAACGCAGCAGGTTGGCTTGCAGTTCCAGGGGCAGGTCACCGATTTCGTCAAGAAACAGCGTTCCACCGTGGGCGGCTTCGATCCGTCCGACCTTGCGTTGATGGGCCCCGGTAAATGCCCCCTTCTCGTGGCCAAACAGTTCGGACTGAATCAAGTGTTCGGGAATGGCGCCGCAGTTGATGGCGACGAAGGGTTTGCTGTGGCGCTGGGACTGCCGGTGCAGCGTGCGGGCGACCAGCTCTTTACCGGTGCCGCTTTCGCCTCGAATCAATACCGGAGACTCGGTGGGTGCCAGTTTGCTCAGCAGCTTGCGCAGTTCGCGAATCGGCTTGCTGTCGCCGAGCAACTCATGCTCGGGCTGATCAATGTGAACCGTGCCCTGTCCGCGCAGGCGCGCCATGCCAAATGCCCGGCCCAGCGTCACCTGAACCCGGGACACATCGAACGGCAAGGTATGGAAATCGAAAAACCATTCGCAGACGAAGTCGCCGACATTCTGCAGGCGCAGGACTTCCTGGTTGAGTACGGCGATCCATTCGGTGCCGCTGCGGCTGATCAGCTCCTTGACCGCGTCCGGTCGTTCCAGGTGAAAAGGCTGCAATCGCAACAGGCCGACGTCACAGGTTTTGTCCGCGGCGTTTTCCAGGGTACAGCTGTCAACATCCCAACCCACGGAGCGTAAACCGGGCAATAGCCGATGGCAGTCATCGCAGGGATCCACTACTAATAGACGTCGTAAGGCAGGCGCTTCGCTCATGACTGTTCCTTGGCGCCAAATAATAGGAAATATTATGAAAAACAGTCATTTGGCGGACTTGGCTGTAACATTAGCAAGATTTTGACGGGGGCTTGTACCGTTTGACTATAGATACGTTGTGTAAATAGTTATAAGAAGCTGTTTTGTTAGTTACCTAACGACTCAGATCTTTCAGTCAGCTTTCAAAATCCGTCCAAACCGTGCCCCCATGAAAGAAAGTTGAAATTTCTTTAAATTGTATGTGACCCACCCCCCGGTTGCGGGCATCAGTACAAGTAACGAGCCGAACGGTAAGCCCAACCGACGGCACATCACTTGATTGGGCATACAGAGAGACAATCCCATGAACGCCCCGCTCCGTATCAACGAAGCACTCTTGATTGCCGACCGCGCATTCCAACCCTTTCAATGCGTGGCCTGGGCCCCACAGGACGGTAATGGCGAACTCAGCCTGAGCGTTATCGACCGCACCAACACCCGCATCGGGCGCAAGCAGATCCCGAGCAGTGCCTATACCGATCCCGCGCAACTTGAAAGCCTCCTTAATCAGGCACGTGCCGAGTTGAGCAAGGAAGGCTACGCCCTGCAATCGTGGTCGATGCCACACTAAGCTGGTTTGCGGGTTACTTCAAAGTAACCCGCCCCTTCCCCGATCATTAATAGCGCACTTCCCACGCCCCTCCGCACTTCGCGATGTTCTATTTCGAACCTGCGCGCGTCCATTTAATTGGCAGGCTTGCCAGTGGTTCGAAAAGACACTGTTCTGGCACAAAACGACCCTCCGCCTGTTAGTTCTCACTGTTGTGCATCTTTGCATTCAGGGATTGAATGACTTCCCTGATAAAGTCGCCAGCCAACTTTCTGGATGAGGACGACTCGCAAGGAGATGCGTGAATGTCACTCCAGACCGCCTTGATCTTGACTCCAACACTAAACGACGCCGGAGCACTGGATTTGTCCTTTGCCGGTACAGGCACGACCCAAGTGTATTTCGCCGGCAGCACCTCAAGCATGGCCAACGGGGTGGCGATTGATTCACAGGGCCGATTGTTGGTGGCGGCCAAGGTCGGAACGCCGGGCGGTAGCCGCTTCGGCCTGGCACGCCTGCTGGAAGATGGCTCGGCCGATCTGCTTTTCGGTCATCAAGGCAGCGTCATCGGGCAATTCGAACACGGCTTCGAGGCGATGGGTGGAAAAGTCCACGTCCTGCCCGATGGGCACATTCTGCTGGCCGGCCTGCACTACGAGAATCCACACCGGACTCTACCCGCCCTCGCACTCTTCGATCAGCAAGGCCGCCCGGTACCAGGCTTTGGCGACAACGGTCGCTGCGTGGTGCGCCTGCCGGGCAATCTTTCCATGGGCGCCCGCGGTGCCTGGCTGCCCCCTGGGGTGCCTGGCAGCGAAGTCTGTGATGCCTGCGTGCAGGAGGACGGTCGCATCCTGCTGCTGGCCAATCATCACTTCGAAGTGGCCGATCATGTCGGCATGCTCATGCGGCTCGACCCCGACGGTTCGCTCGACAGCACGTTCAATGGTCGTGGTTTCGTGATGGTCAGGCATTTGTTGATGAATACCTGGATCAACAGCCTGATGCTTCAACGAGACGGTCGGATTCTGGTGGGCGGCTCGATCAATTTCCCCCAAGAAGGCCTGTTGGCCCGTTATCACAGCGATGGCCGGCTCGACGAATCTTTCGCCGTGGACGGTTTCATGAGCTTCAAGGCCCAAGAGCGCAGCGCTCAGATAAGCCAGATCATCCAGCACGACAATGGCGACTTGCAGTGTTTTGGCAGCAGCCGCGACCCGATGCACTGCCTGGCGTTGAAAATACACAGCAACGGCCGTCCCGACAGCCATTGCAACGGCGGCCACCCGCAACTGCTGGAAATCGGCCACAGCGGCAGCCAGTGGAGCGCCGCCCAGGCATTGCCGGACGGCTGCGTACTGACGGCAGGCGCAACCCTCGGTGGCGTCGAAGGTGATTTCCTTCTGGCCCGCTACATGCCCGACGGCGAGCTCGATTGTCGCTTTGGCAAGGGTACCGGCTGGGTTCGCACACGCCAGGGTCGCAGCCTGGATACGGCCACTTCATTGGCCGTGCACCCGAACGCCAACATAGTCGTCGCGGGCTACACACTGGACGGCAACTATCGAGCCGTCGTCGCGCGCTATCTGGGTTAATCCTCAGGATTTTTCCTACACTTGATCTTCCGTTGTACTTACGGCAAGTTGCGCGCTTCTTAATACAAGGAGTAGCCAATGTCCGGTTCGATGGCCCAGGCGTTTGCGCACAATTTTCTCGGGCATTCCCCCCGCTGGTACAAGGCGAGCATTGTCGGCTTCCTGATACTCAACGCCCTGGTGTTGTGGACGGTAGGCCCGGTGGTGGCAGGTTGGCTGCTGGTGCTGGAGTTCATCTTCACCCTGGCCATGGCGCTCAAGTGTTATCCGTTGATGCCCGGCGGCCTGCTGCTGGTTGAAGCGCTGCTGCTGAAGATGACCACGCCCCAGGCACTCTATGACGAACTGGTCCACAACTTCCCGGTCATCCTGCTGCTGATGTTCATGGTAGCCGGCATTTATTTCATGAAAGACCTGTTGTTGTTCCTGTTCTCGCGCCTGTTGCTCGGGGTCCGCTCCAAAGCCATGCTGGCGCTGATGTTCTGCTTTCTTTCGGCGTTTCTTTCGGCGTTCCTCGATGCGCTGACCGTGACGGCCGTGATCATCAGTGCAGCGGTAGGGTTCTACTCGGTGTATCACCGCGTCGCCTCGGGCAGCGATCCGCGGCAGGACACCCCGTTCGCTGACGACCGCCACCTGCCGACACTGCATCACGCGGACCTCGAACAATTCCGCGCCTTTCTGCGCAGCCTGCTGATGCACGGCGCCGTGGGCACTGCACTGGGTGGTGTCTGCACCTTGGTCGGCGAGCCGCAGAACCTGCTGATCGGCCATGAGATGGGTTGGCACTTCGCCGAGTTTTTCCTGAAGGTCGCCCCGGTATCGTTGCCCGTACTGGTGGCAGGCCTGGTGACCTGCGTGTTGCTGGAGAAACTGCGCTGGTTCGGTTATGGCACGCTGCTGCCGGACAACGTGCGCACGGTGCTGGCCGACTACGCCAGCGAAGACAACGCCGAACGTACCGCACGCCAACGCGCGGCATTGATCGTACAGGGGCTGGCGGCGCTGATCCTGATTGCCGGGCTGGCGTTTCACATCGCCGAGGTCGGCCTGATCGGCCTGATGGTGATCGTGCTGATCACCTCATTCACCGGCATCACCGACGAGCACCGCATCGGCAATGCATTCAAGGATGCCATGCCGTTCACGGCGCTGCTGGTGGTGTTCTTCGCGGTGGTGGCGGTGATTCACGACCAGCAACTGTTCACCCCGCTGATCCAGTGGGTGCTAGCGCTGCCGGCGGAGCAACAGCCGGGCATGCTGTTTATTGCCAACGGTTTGCTGTCGGCCATCAGCGACAATGTGTTCGTCGCGACCATCTACATCACAGAGGTGAAACGGGCCTTCCTCTCCGGCCACATGAGCCGCGAGCATTTCGAGACCTTGGCGATTGCGATCAACACCGGCACCAACCTGCCGAGCGTGGCCACGCCCAATGGTCAGGCGGCGTTTCTGTTCCTGCTGACGTCGGCGATTGCACCGCTGATTCGGCTGTCGTATGGGCGGATGGTGTGGATGGCGTTGCCGTATACGGTGGTGATGGGTGTGTTGGGATGGTACGCCGTGAGTTTCTGGCTGTAACCACAAAACCCTGTGGGAGCGAGCTTGCTCGCGATGAGGCCATGTCATTCAGCATCGTTGGTGAATGACACACCGCAATCGCGAGCAAGCTCGCTCCCACAGGGGTTGTGGTTGTTAGCGAGGGAGGATGTAGCGCTCGATGGCTTGCGCCGCACCCTCTTCGGTATTGGCCCCCGTCACCACATCCGCCTGGCGCTTCACCGCCTCTTCCGCCTGCCCCATGGCGATCGACAACCCGGCGCGATGAAACATCGCCGGGTCATTGCCGCCATCGCCCAGGGCCGCCGTCTGCGCCAGCGGCACACCGAGGAATTCGGCCAGTGTCGCCAGCGCTTCGCCCTTGTTCGCTTTCATCGCCGTCACGTCCAGGTACACCGGTTGCGACCGCGAGACTTGCGCCTGGTCCTCGACCTTGGGCAGCAACTGCGCCTCCAGTTCGATCAGCAATTGTGCGTTGAGACTGGCCGCGACAATCTTGTCGATCTGCTGCAGGTACGGCTCGAAACTCTCCACCACCACCGGCGGATACCCCAGGCCATGCTGCTCGCGCGGCACCATGGGGCCATTGGCGTCTTTCACCAGCCAGTCACCGCCACTGAACACCCAGACCTCGATGTCCGGCAGATCGGCAAACAGCGTCAAGGTGGTCAACGCGGCCGTGGCCGGCAAGTAATGCGCGACCAGTAAACTGCCGTCGGGATTGACGAGGGTGCCGCCATTGAACGCCGCCGTCGGCAGATCGACACCCAGGGCTTCGATCTGCTGCAACATGGCTTTGGGCGGTCGGCCGGTGGCCAGGCTGAACAGGACGCCGGCCTCGCGCAACGCACGGACCGCATCGATCGTGCGCTGGCTGAGGCTGTGGTCGGGCAGCAGCAAGGTGCCGTCCATGTCACTGAGCAGAAAACGGATCGGCTGTTGCGTCGGTTCACTCATCCGAGGCCGTGCCAGACGCGACCGTCGCGGGTCAGCAGATCTTGCGCGGCCTGTGGCCCGTCTTCACCGGCGGCATAGCTCTGCACGCTCGCGTCCTGCTGCCAGGCATCGAGGAACGGCTGCACGGCGCGCCAGCCATTCTCGATGTTGTCGGCGCGCTGGAACAGCGTCTGATCGCCCGTCAGGCAATCGTAGATCAGGGTCTCGTAGCCGGTGGACGGCTGCATCTCAAAGAAATCCTTGTAGGCAAACCCCAGTTCGATATTAGCCATCTTCAGCGCCGGTCCGGGCCGCTTGGCCAGCAGGTCGAACCACATGCCTTCGTTGGGCTGGATCTGGATCCGCAGATAGGTCGGCTGCAACTCATCGACTTCGGTATCGCGGAACTGCGCGTACGGCGCCGGCTTGAAACAGATGACGATCTCGGTGTCGCGCACGCTCATGCGCTTGCCGGTGCGCAGGTAGAACGGCACGCCGACCCAGCGCCAGTTGTCGATCATGACCTTGAGTGCAACGTAGGTTTCGGTGTTGCTGTCGGGGGCCACGTTGTTTTCCTGGCGATAACCCGGCAACGGCTTGCCGTCGACTTCACCGGGCCCATATTGCCCGCGGACCGAGTTGGCCCGTGCCTCCTCGACCGACCAGGGGCGGATCGCGCCGACCACCTTGGCTTTCTCGCCGCGAACCGCATCGGCGCCAAAAGCGGCCGGCGGCTCCATGGCCACCATCGCCAGCAACTGGAACAGGTGATTGGGCACCATGTCCCGCAGGGCGCCGGTGTGCTCATAAAAACTGCCACGGGTTTCCACGCCGACGGTTTCGGCGGCGGTGATCTGGACGTGGTCGATGTAGTGATTGTTCCAGAACGCTTCGAACAGGCTGTTGGAGAACCGGCTGATCAGAATGTTCTGTACGGTTTCCTTGCCCAGGTAGTGGTCGATCCGGTAGATCTGGTTTTCCGTCATCACCTTGAGCAGGCAGGCGTTCAAGGCTTCGGCGGTCGGCAGGTCGGAACCGAAGGGCTTTTCGATGACCACCCTTCTGAATGCCTCGGGGGTTTCCTGCAGCAAGGCGGCAGCACCAAGTCGGCGCACCACTTCACTGAAGAAACGTGGCGCGGTGGCCAGGTAGAACACCGCATTGCCAGTGCCACTGGCGGCGATTTTTGCCGCCAGCGCTTGATAGGTGCCGTTGTCCAGGAAGTCGCCCTGGACGTAGCTGATGCCTTTGGCGAGTTTGGCCCACAAGTCTGGATCAAGTACGTGATCCCCCTTGCCGACCTTGGAGGCCACCTCGGCGCGAATGAAGTCTTCGAGTTTTTTCGCGAAGGCTTCGTCGCTGATGGCGTTATGGTCAACGCCGATGATCCGCAATCCATCCCCGAGCAGACCGTCGCGACTGAGGTTGTACAGCGCCGGCATCAGCAGACGCTTGACCAGGTCACCATGGGCACCGAACAAAAACAGCGTGGTCGGTGGTGCGGGTTCTGCCTTGGATTTATTGCGGATCAAACCGGTCATTTTTTCGCAGTCTCCACATGGCCGCCGAAGCCGAAGCGCTGGGCCGAGAGTATCTTGTCGCCAAAGGTGCCTTGCCCGCGCGAACGGTAGCGCGAGAACAGCGAGTTCGACAGCACCGGTACGGGCACCGATTGCTCCATGGCCGCCTCGATGGTCCAGCGACCTTCACCGCTGTCAGCTACCGAGCCTGAATAACCGTCAAGTTTCGGGTCGCTGGCCAGCGCATCGGCGGTCAGGTCGAGCAACCAGGACGACACCACGCTGCCACGACGCCAGACTTCGGCGATATCGGCAACGTTGAGGTCGAAACGCTGATCTTCCGGCAGGTTGGTGCTGGACTTGGTCTTGAGGATGTCGAAGCCTTCGGCGAAGGCCTGCATCATTCCGTATTCGATGCCGTTATGGATCATCTTGACGAAATGGCCTGAACCGGCGGGACCGGCGTGGATATAACCCCGTTCGGCGCGATCGTCATCGGACGTGCGGTCCTTGGTCCGGGGAATGTCGCCCAGGCCTGGCGCCAGGCTTTCGAACAGCGGGTCGAGACGCTTAACGGTCTCAGCATCGCCGCCGATCATCATGCAGTAACCGCGCTCCAGGCCCCAGACGCCGCCCGAGGTGCCGACGTCGATGTAGTGCAGGCCTTTTTCCGACAGGGTTTTCGCCCGGCGGATGTCGTCCTTATAGAAGGTGTTGCCGCCGTCGATGATGGTGTCGCCGGCTTCGAGCAAGGTGCTCAGGGTGTCGATGGTGTCTTCGGTCGGTGCGCCGGCCGGCAACATGACCCAGACCGCCCGTGGCTTGGCCAGGCCGGCAACCAGGGCTGGCAGGTCGGCAACGCCGGTGGCGCCCTCCTCGCTCAGGTTTCCGACGAAGGCGGTATTGCGGTCGTAAACGACGGTGGTGTGCCCGTTGAGCATCAGGCGCCGCGCAATATTGCCGCCCATGCGGCCCAGTCCGATAATCCCGAGTTGCATGTGCTGATGCTCCCTACTACAAATAAAGTGTGTCAAAGGTTATAGCCCAACGCGACTAATGTGGTTTAGTCCAGAGCGCAGGGATGAAGTTTCCGGGCATTGTGCCCGATCCAGACTGATAACGTCAGAAATCGTGCCGAAGACACAACGACCATGAAAAATAAAAAAGTTCCCTTCCGGGGCAAAAGAAATCAAAATCGACGCCGATAGTAAGTCAGCACCGATGTCGGAGCGGATTTACAGTTGAATCAGCCATTTGCGAGGTGAGCAATGGGCACATTACTAGCAGCACGGCCAGCACAAACCCTTTACGTCACGATCCGTCGCGATGAATTGCGTCAGTTGAAAGACGAGCGCGACCAGTTGAGGCAGGAAGTCGCGCAACTGCGCCTGCTCACACAAGATGCTCAGGCTCAGTCCTGGCCCATCACGCAGCGTGCTCCCCACGCCTGATCCCTTCGCTTGATCCGGAAGCGGCTTGCTGCTGCTTCCCATACGCTCCTTGCTCTGCCTGTCCGGCAATCACAATTTTTTCACACCCAGATATTGATACTCCGGCTCATTGTGGCCGCTCGGTATCCATGCGGCCCCCGTTCGTCGGTGATATTCACGTCCCGGCGAAGGCAGTGATGATCAGGTTGGAGCGTTGAATGGCTTTGTTTAAACGCAGCACTACGTCTGCGACAGGTTTCGATTGGGCAGGATTTCTCTGGCTGTTTCTGTTCTTCTGGTATTTTTCCGGCATTACCCAGCTACTGATCCAGCTGACGGGCACCTCCGGTTTCGCCGGGTTCCGCCAGGCGTTCATCATGAGTGCCATCTGGCTGGCGCCGATGCTGCTGTTCCCGAAACAGACCCGGGTATTGGCCGCGCTGATCGGCGTGGTGCTGTGGGCCTGCTCCATGGCGAGCCTGGGCTACTTCTTCATTTACCAACAGGAATTCTCCCAGAGCGTCATCTTCATCATGTTCGAGTCGAACATCTCTGAAGCGGGCGAGTACATGACCCAATACTTTGCCTGGTGGATGGTGGCGGCGTTCCTCGCCCACACGCTGTTCGCCTGGTTCCTGTGGACGCGTTTGCGCCCGGTGTACATGCCCCGCGGGCGGGCACTGGTCGCTGCAACCGCGATTCTGGTGGCCGTGATCGGTTATCCGCTGATCAAGCAGACCCTGCGCACCGGTAACTTTGCTGACGGTTTCGAGAAGTTCGAAACCCGCATCGAACCCGCCGTGCCCTGGCAGATGGCCGTGGCCTATCACCGCTACCTCGATACCCTGGCCGGCATGCAGGACATGCTCACCAGCGCGAGCAAGGTCGCGCCGTTGCACAACCTCAAGGACTCGGCGGCCGACCAGCCGTCAACGCTGGTGCTGGTGATCGGTGAATCCACCAACCGTCAGCGCATGAGCCTGTACGGTTACCCTCGGGACACCACGCCGGAGCTGGACAAGCTCAAGGATCAGCTGGCGGTCTTCGATAACGTCATCACCCCGCGCCCCTACACCATCGAGGCGTTGCAGCAGGTGCTGACCTTCGCCGACGAAGACAACCCGGACCTGTATCTGTCGACCCCGTCGCTGGTGAGCATGATGAAACAGGCGGGCTACAAGACCTTCTGGATCACCAACCAGCAGACCATGACCAAGCGCAACACCATGTTGACGACCTTCTCCCAGCAGGCCGATGAGCAGGTGTACCTGAACAACAACCGCAACCAGAACGCCGCCCAGTACGATGGCGATGTGATCGAGCCGTTCAACAAGGCCCTGACCGACGCTGCGCCGCGCAAGCTGATCGTGGTGCATCTGCTCGGCACGCACATGAGCTACCAATACCGCTACCCGTCGACCTTCGACAAATTCAAGGACCGCCAGGGTGTTCCGGCCGGCGTGCGCGACGATCAGTTGCCGACCTACAACAGCTACGACAATGCGGTGCTGTACAACGACTTCGTGGTCTCGAGCCTGATCAAGGACTACGCCAAGTCCGATCCGAACGGGTTCCTGCTGTACCTGTCCGACCACGGTGAAGATGTGTTCGATTCCCCTGGCCATAGCACCCTGGGGCGCAACGAGAGCAAACCGACGGCGCCGATGTACACCATTCCGTTCATGGCCTGGGCCTCGCCGAAATGGCGAGAAAACCATGACTGGAACTTTGCCGGCGATCTGGGGCGACCGTACAGCAGCTCGCACCTGATCCATACCTGGGCAGACCTGGCAGGGCTGAGCTTCGATGAACTCGACCACAGCAAGAGCCTGGTCAGCGACAGCTTCAAGCCCCGGCCCTTGATGATCGGTAACCCTTATGAGCGTCAACAGCGTCCATTGATCGACTTCAGCCTGATCAAGCCCAAGGCGTTGCCGGCTGCGCCGGAAGTCGTGCAGAAGTAACACTTCTCAACCTGTGGGAGCGAGCAGGCTCGCTCCCACAGGGTTTCTTCCCCCACAAGAATTCTATTTCCGCAGGGATTCTTCTGGCAGCAAATTCTTAAAATAATAATTATTCTCGTTTAAAGCTAAATCCCCACCCTCCCCTTCGTCTTTGAGCAAACGGATATTTTCCCTCGAAGACAAGGAGTCGGCTGCGATGTTCGCGCCTATCACCCGTTCCATGACCTTTACCCTGGGCCTGTGCACTGTCGCCCTGTGCCCCGATCTGCTGGCTGAAACCGGTTCTGACCAAGAGCCCGGCAGCACCCTCGAACTGGGCGCCACCAATGTGACCGCCATGGGGTTGGCCAGCACCACCGAACATACCGAGTCGTACACCACCGGTGCCATGAGCACTGCCACCCGCCTGAACCTGTCGATCAAGGAAACCCCGCAATCGGTGTCCGTGGTCACCCGTCAGCAGATGGACGACTTCAAGCTGGGCTCGTTGTCCGAAGCCATGGGCCAGACCACCGGCGTGGTGGTCCAGCACAATGACTCGGACCGGGTCAGCTATTCCTCTCGCGGCTACTCGATCAGCAATTTCCAGGTCGATGGCATGCTCAATACCTTCAGTTACATGAAGTCCGATTCCGACACCATCATCTACGACCGAATCGAGGTGGTGCGCGGTGCGACCGGCCTGACCACGGGCGCGGGTGACCCGTCGGCCACCATCAACATGGTGCGCAAACGGCCCACGGCACAGTGGCAAGTCCAGACCGGAGCCAGTGGCGGCAGCCATGACGACTACTACAGCTATCTGGATGTCGGCGGCCCGCTGGCGTTTGATGGCCGACTGCGCGGGCGCAGCGTGCTGGCCTATCGCGACGCCGATTCGTTCCGCGACAAGTACCAGCAACAGAGAGAAGTCGGTTACGGCATTCTCGAAGCCGACCTGACCGACGACACCGTGCTGGCCGTGGGTTACGACTATCAGAACAAACACGTTCAGGGCTCCTCCTATGGCACCTTGCCGTACTGGAACTCCGACGGAGGCAAAGCAAACCTGGGACGCTCCACCAATATGGCCACGTCCTGGAGTTCCTGGCCGATCAAGGACAAGACAGCATTCGCCACGCTGAAGCAACAACTCGGCGCCGGCTGGCATTTCAAAGCGGCCTACACCCACCGCGAAAGCGATACCGACGGCAAATTGTATTACGGCGGTGGCGGCTTCCCGAACGAGGACCGCAGCGGCATGACCGCTTACATTGGTCACATGCTCGGGACGCAGAAAATGAAGGCTTATGACTTCAACGTGGCGGGCCCCTACTCACTGTTCGGACGCGAGCACGAAATGATGCTCGGGTATGGCGAAGCCGAGCGCAGCGAAGAAAGCCCCTACCTGGTCGAAGGCGCAATGCCGCCGGACTATTTGAGCATCCCCGACTGGAAATACATGGGCAACATCGCCAGGTATCCCGACACCGTCACCCACCTTTCAGGTGCAAAAGACAGTACCCGCCAGAAGGCTGGCTACCTGGCCACTCGCCTGAGCCTGACGGATGAGCTGCACGCGGTGCTCGGCAGTCGCTATGGCAGCTGGAAAGCGTCGAACCAGACCAACAGCTACGACGATAACCTGCAGCTGAGCAACGTCGACGCCACCCGCCAGCAACACAACGACATCTGGACGCCTTACGCCGGTCTGCTTTATGACCTCACCCCCGAATACACCCTGTACATCAGCTACACCGACATCTTCAAACCGCAGTCCAATCGCGACAGCAATCGCAAATACCTCGAGCCGGTGGTCGGCAGCAACTATGAGCTGGGGCTCAAGGGCAGCCTCCTGGAAGACCGCCTCAACCTGGCCACCGCGCTGTTCTGGAGCAAACAGGATAACGTCGCGGAACTCGACGATTCGGTGCCTCCGGACCCGGTGACCGGCGAGGAATTCTTCAAGTCAGGCGGTAAAGGCAACAAGGTGCAGGGCTTCGAAGCCGAGGTTTCAGGCGAAGTTTCGACAGGTTGGAACATGACGGCCGGCTACACCTACACCCATTCGGTCAATGGGGAAAAGAAGCGGACCATGACCAACCAGCCATTGAACATGTTCCGGCTGTCCACGGCCTATCGCCTTCCGGGTGATTGGCAGGCGCTGACGGTGGGGGGCGCAGTGAACTGGCAGAGTGACGTGTTCGGCAACTCCAGGCGTCCGGTCGGGCGCGACGCCGCTGGCGAGATCATCACCGCAAGCGCAAAAATCCGCCAGGAGGCCTACACCGTGGTCAAGCTGATGTCACGGTATGAGTTCGACCGGCACCTGTCGGCGTCCCTGAACGTCGATAACCTGCTCGACACAAAGTATTACGACAACGTCGGCTTCTATAACGGCGTGTTCTGGGGCGACCCGCGCACCGTCACCCTGAGTCTGGACTGGAAGCTTTAGAATTTTAACGCCCACTTAACGGAATCGGCGGATAATTGGCCTTCGACATTGCACTGGATCATGGACGAAAGGCACCCGACATTCCTGATGGGAGGCACACCATGAAACGTACAGCCCTGATCATCGCCGGCCTGATGATATTCGTCTCGGCCGGCGCATTGGCCGAAGGTGGGGCAGAACGGATGCGGTACTACTTCGACAGCCTGCGGTTCAATCAACAGCAGGCCCAGGAGCGCACCGGTTCCGAAGTCCGGGTTCCGGACGATCAAACCGCGCAGATGACCGAGTCCTATAAGCCGAAATGACCGATGGACGTCCGATGGCCACATCGGACCTGTAGGAGCCGGCTTGCTGGCGAAGGCGGTTTGGCAGCCAACACCTTTACCGAATGTGCCGCCGTCTTCGCCAGCAAGTCGGCTCCTACGCGAGATAGGTGGCGTTCAGCGATTTCGTATCCACTGAAGAACCCTGAGCAGCGATCTTTTGCCTTTAATGCCCCCAGATCAAAGCCTCGGTCCACCCGAGCTCGGCGAAATCCGCAGCCCGCAAACCCGCCTCACCGGCACAGAAGAATTCGTCCAGTTGCGGCGGCTCGATGCTGGTACCGCTGAGCATCGAGTGAACCTGCCCCCGGTGATGAATCTGGTGCTCGAACAGGTGGGACAGCAGGCGCAAACGGCTGTCATGTTGTGGCGTGTCCCGGGCGATGGTCACGATCTTGCTCAGGTCGGCGTCGCGCATCTGCTCGCAGTAGGCGATCAGGCGCCTGTCCACCAGGGTTTGCTCGCGCTTGAGGTCGACAGCCGATGAACACGGCTCGTCCTCCTTGAAAAACACATAGCAATCGGGATGCGGGTCGTCGCCGCGCAACTCCCGCTCCAGCGCGTCCACATAAAACCAGTCGCAGGTCAGGATGTGATTGAGGGTCGCGTTCAGGCTGGGGAAGAAACTGACCCGGGGCGCCGCCAGCTCATCCGGACTCAAACGGCCCCAGGCCCCGGCGAGTCGATGATTGGCCCAGGCGTTCTGATAGGCCATGGTCAGCAAATGGTGAGACAGTGGCTGATTCATCTTCTCCTCGCGAATATCAAGCGTCGGCGAAACGTTGCAACTGCATTTCCTGTAGACGGCTGAGGGTACGGCGAAACGGAAATTCCAGATAACCCTCGGTGTAGAGCGATTCCATCGGCACTTGCGCTTCGAGGTACAGCGGCACTTTGCGGTCGTAGCATTCGTCCACCAGGGCGATGAACCGCCGTACGCCGTCGTCGTGCACCGACAACTGTGGCAACTCGCGATCCCCTGCCACCACGCGCTCGACGCCGTCTTCAGTGCCGCGAGCGATGCGTGCGGCGCGTTTCTGCGCGCTGAGGTTGGGCACCTCACTCAAAAGGATAGCGCTGAAGGTGTCGCACAGCGCCATGAAATCCATGGCGGCCAAGGGCTGCTCGCAAAGATCGGCATAGCGGCTCCAGAGCACGGTTTTACTGGCCTGCACCACATCGAGCGAACGGTAACCGACCTTGATCGGATCACTGCAAACAGACTGTCCGACCGTCAGTGCCTTGAACACCTCATCCAGTGCCCCGGGCTGCCCGGGTGCGGCCACCCAATACCGTTGCAGGCCTGTGCCCGGGTGCAGGCGATGATCTTCGCTGCCATCCACCGCAATCACCTGCATGTGCCGCTTGATCGCCTCGATGGCCGGCACGAACCGGTCGCGATTGAAACCATCAGCATAGAGCTGGTCCGGTGGCTGATTGGAGGTGCAGACCACCACCACGCCCTGCTCGAACATCACCTGGAACAGGCGCCCGAGGATGATCGCGTCACCGATGTCGTTGACGAACAGCTCATCGAAGCACAACACGCGCACTTCCTGACTCAGTTCGTGGGCCAGGGCCTGCAGCGGGTCGGCGGTGCCGGTCAGCTGGAACGAACGCTGATGCACCCAGCCCATAAAGTGATGGAAGTGCTGGCGCCGCGCCGGAACCCGCAAGCTCTGGTAGAACTGATCCATCAACCAGGTCTTGCCGCGCCCGACCGGGCCCCACAGGTACACGCCGGTGATCGGCGTGCGCCCTTCATGCAGCGCTTCATGGCATTTTTGCAGCGCCCACACGGCATGTTCCTGGGCTTCGTCCTGGACGAAGCCTTTGTGTTCGATGGCGTGCTGCCAGGCGCTGAGGGGGGAGTCGAGCTTCATGCGCGGCAGTATGCCATGTCCGCCACAGGAGATATCCAGCCGGACACATTCCCGGTCATTCGAAAACGTCTTGACGAAATATATTTCCAGCATCATATTAAATACATGTCGAGCATCATTTATATTTGAACCCAGCGTTTTCCTTCAAGGAGCCACCCCATGCATTACAAAGTCTTCGGCCGCAAAACCGGCTTGCGGGTCTCGGAACTGGCGCTGGGCGCCGGCAATTTCGGCACCGGCTGGGGGCATGGCGCCGAGCGCGATGAAGCCCGACGGATTTTCGATGGCTACCTGGAGGCTGGCGGCAACTTCATCGACACCGCCAACGGCTATCAGGCCGGTCAGTCGGAAGCGATACTCGGCGAGTTCATCGCCGCGGAACGGGATCGCCTGGTCATTGCTACCAAGTACAGCATGGGGACTACACCGGCTGCGGGCATTTCCCACACCGGCAACAACCGCAAGAATATGGTGCGCGCCGTGGAAGAAAGCCTGACCCGGCTCAAGACTGATCACATCGACCTGTTCTGGGCGCACATCAGCGATGGTGTGACGCCGATGGAAGAAATCCTGCGCGGCTTCGACGATTTGGTGCGCGCCGGCAAGATTCATTACGCCGGGCTGTCGAACTTCCCGGCGTGGCGAATCGCGCGGGCCGATCTGCTGGCCGAGGTTCGCGGCTTTGCCCCGATTGCGGCGATCCAGGTGGAATACAGCCTCGCCGAACGCACGGCCGAACGTGAGCAGCTGCCGATGGCCGAAGCCCTGGGCCTGGCGGCGACCTTGTGGTCGCCACTGGGTGGCGGGTTCCTCACCGGCAAATACCGCAGCAACGATGGTGACAACCGCGCCGCCAAACTCGGCATGCTGATTCACGCTGAGAAAGGCGCCCGTGAAACCGCCCTGCTCGACACTTTGCTGACCGTCGCCGCGGAACTGGCAGCCAGCCCGACTCATGTGGCCATTGCCTGGCTGCGGGAGAAAGCCAGGCGTTCGACTGCAACCCTGATTCCGATTCTGGGATCGCGGACTCGTGAGCAACTGGATGCGACCTTGGGTGCGCTGGATGTGCAGTTGAGTGCAGACCAACTGTCGAGACTCGATGGCGTCAGCGGTGTGGCAATGGGTGTGCCCCATGAATCCATTGCCGGATCGATGGCACGGTTTACCGGGGTTGAAACCCTGGATCTGCCAATCATTCCAGTGGCCTGAATACAGATCAAAATGTGGGAGCGAGCCTGCTCGCGAAGAGGCCCTTTCAGTCAATATGAATATTGAATGTCAGACCGCTTTCGTCGGAACGCCGCCCGGAGCAGGCTCGCTCCCACATTGGCCTGTGTGTTACCGGTCGACCTTATGCCTGGCCGCATACAGACACAGCATCTCCATCGCCAACGTCGCCGCAGCCAACGAGGTGATGTCCGCACTGTCATAGGCCGGCGCCACTTCCACCACGTCCATCCCCACCAGATTGATCCCGCGCAGTCCGCCGAGGATTTCCAGCGCCTGCACCGTGCTCAAGCCGCCACACACCGGCGTTCCGGTGCCCGGCGCAAAGGCCGGGTCGAGGCAGTCGATGTCGAACGTCAGGTACACCGGGTGATCCCCGACCCGTGCCCGGATCGCCTCGACAATCGCATCAACCCCGCGCCGATGCACCTGTCGCGCATCCAGTACCGCAAAGCCCTGATGATCGTCATTGGTGGTGCGCAACCCGATCTGCACCGAACGCGAAGGATCTACCAGCCCTTCCCTGGCCGCATGCCAGAACATGGTGCCGTGGTCGATGCGCTTGCCGCTTTCGTCCGGCCAGGTATCGCTGTGGGCGTCGAAGTGGATCAGCGACAGCGCGCCATGTTTGCGCGCATGTGCCTTGAGCAGCGGATAGGTGATGAAGTGATCACCGCCGAACGTCAGCATCGCGCTGCCCGCATCGAGGATGTGCCCGGCATGGGCCTCGATGCTTTCCGGCCCGGACTGCGGAGTACCGTAATCGAAATCGCAATCGCCGTAGTCGATCACGGCCAGGTGGTCGAAGGGATCGAAGGTCCAGGGCCAGTGACGTTCCCAGGCAATCCCGGTGGACGCGGCGCGGATGGCGCGCGGCCCGAAACGTGCGCCCGGGCGGTTGCTGGTGGCGGTGTCGAACGGCACACCGCTGACGGCTACGTCGACGCCGCGCAAGTCGCGACTGTAGCGACGACGCATGAAGCTGGTGATGCCGGCGTAGGTGCTCTCGGCGGCGGTGCCATAAAGACTGTCACGGGTGATGGCTTGATCGTTCTGCACTGGGACGTCCATTGAAGGGATCCTTACTGTTGGCGGCTACGGAAAGTGGTCCACAGGCGGGTGCGCTGGCGCATGTCCTTGAGGCTCATGCTGCGGTCGGCGTACAGCCGCTCGCGCACACCTGCAGGTGGGTAGATGTCCGGATCGGTGCGCACCGCTTCATCCACCAGCGGCGTCGCGGCCTGGTTGGCGGTGGCGAAGAACAGCGTGTTGGTCAGTGCCGCGACGGATTCGGGGCGCAACATGAACTCGATGAACCGGCGGGCTGCTTCGGGGTGAGGCGCATCCTTGGGGATCGCCAGGTTGTCCTGCCACACCAGCGTGCCTTCGCGCGGAATCCGGTACGCCACTTCGAACGGCTTGTTGGCCTTGCGTGCCTGATCGGCGGCCATGCTGGCGTCACCGTTGTAAGTCAGTGCCAGGCAGACGCTGCCGTTGGCCAGGTCGTTGATCTGCCGGCCGCTGGCGACGTACAGCACCGAAGGCTGCAATTGATGCAACAACGCCTGCGCCGCTTCAAGATCACGCGTGTCTCGGCTATAGGGATCCTTGCCCAGGTAGTGCAACGCCAGACCGATCACTTCCTGCGGCGAGTCGATGATCGCAATGCCGCAGTCCTTCAGTTTGCTGGCGTATTCGGGTTTGAACAGCAGGTCCAGGCTGTTGAGCGGCACGTCCGGCAAGCGCTTTTGCACCGCCTGGACATTCATCCCGAGCCCCAGCGTGCCCCAAGTATAGGGCACACCGTAGCGGTTGCCCGGATCGACCGCCGCGAGTTTTTGCAACAGATCAGGGTCAAGGTTGGCGTAGCCATTGAGCCCTTCCCGGGGAATGGCCAGTAGTGCGCCGGCCGCCAGGCCACGGGCCAGGACACTGGACGACGGCACCACCACGTCATAACCGCTGCCACCGGTGAGCAGTTTGGTTTCGAGCACTTCCGGCGCATCGAACGTGTCGTAACGCACGTGAATACCGGTTTCCTGTTCGAAACGCTGCAAGGTCTCGGGGGCGACGTAATCGGCCCAACTGTAGAGATTGACGACTTGTTCCTCGGCCTGGGCGCAGACAGCCACGGCGAAAAACAGCGCGGGGAAACACAGCTTGGATAAAGGAGCCATGACGAACACCTGACCGGAGGAAGTGGCTGCAGGATGCGACGTCGGATACATTGATAAAATACCAAGTCAATTATCCTGACATTATCCAGGAGTAATGTTTGATGCTCGGCCAACTCCACGACCTCGACCTTCAGCTGCTGCGCCTGTTCGTCAGCGTGGTGGAGTGTGGCGGTTTCAGTGCGGCCCAGGGTGAACTGGGCCTGAGTCAGTCGAGCATCAGCCAGCAAATGGCCAGGCTCGAGACCCGGCTCGGCTATCGCCTGTGCAGTCGCGGCAAGGGCGGATTCAGGGTCACCCCCAAGGGCGAACAACTGCTCACCGCGACCCGCGGCTTGTTCCAGTCCATCGAGGCGTTTCGTCATCAATCCAACGGCGTGGCCGGCCGCTTGATCGGCGAAGTGCGCCTGGGGTTGTCCGAGGCGCTCGATCAATCGGTGCTGCAACGGGTGGCCGAGGCTATCCGGCGCTTTCGCGAGCGGGACGAATCGGTGCGCATCGAATTGATCAGCGCCATGCCGGGGGAGATGGAACGACTGCTGCTGCAACAGCGGCTGGACCTGGCAATCGGCTATTTCTCACAGGTGCAAAGCGCGTTTGACTACCGCGAACTGTTCAGTGAGACCCAGCACTTGTACTGCGCACCGGGGCATCCGCTGTTCACCGATGATGCACCGGACGATGACGCCCTCCAGGCTTGCGATCGGGTCGATCACCCTTACCGTTTTCTGCGCAGCGATGAGCCGTTCCAGGGCAAGCTGTGTTCGGCGCGCTCGGAACAGGTCGAAGGCACCCTCGCCTTCATTCTTTCCGGCAAGCACGTCGGGTATTTGCCCAGCCACTTTGCCAGGAGCTGGGAGGACAAGGGCTTGCTCAGGAGCGTGCGTCGAGAGGACATGAGTTTTGACGTGGCATTCCATCTGGCCCGTCATCGCGCGCAGGTGCCGGGGGATGCGCAGAAGGCCTTTGAAGAGGATTTGCTCGCGGCGTTTGCCTGAAGTCCTGCGACGAACTTGTGGGAGCCATCGGACTCATCGCTCGCCTCAAAATGGTGTTTCTGGCATCCTGCGCCTCCATTTTTTGACCGGCCCGCCTTCTGGCACGCACACCACCATGACCGCCTCTGAAAAAGCCCCTGCCCCGCGCCACAACGACCTGATCTACGGCCTCGACGACCGCCCGCACCTGACCGCCACCGTCTTCGCCGCCCTGCAACACGTATTGGCGAGTTTCGTCGGCATCATCACCCCGACCTTGATCATGGGCAGTGCCCTGGGCCTGCAGAGCGAAGTGCCGTACCTGATCAGCATGGCGCTGTTCGTCTCGGGCCTGGGCACGTTCGTCCAGGCGCGGCGCTTCGGTCCGGTCGGTTCGGGTCTGCTGTGTCTGCAAGGCACCAGTTTCTCGTTTATCAGCGTGATTCTCAGTGCCGGGTTCATGGTCAAGGCCCGGGGTGGCGGCACCGACGAAATCCTCTCGACGATCTTTGGCGTGTGTTTTTTTGCCGCGTTCATCGAAGTGGTGTTGAGCCAGTTCATCGGCAAACTGCGCATGCTCATCACTCCGGTGGTGACCGGGACCATCATCACCCTCATGGGCCTGTCGCTGATCAAGGTCGCCATGACCGACATCGCCGGCGGTTTCGGCGCGGTGGACCTGGGCGCCGCCAGTCACCTGGGGTTGGCGGCCCTGGTCCTCGGCACCATTGTCGTGTTGAACCGGGTCGATGTGCCGTTTTTGCGCCTCGGGGCGATTGTCATCGGCTTGACGCTCGGCTACGTCGTGGCCTGGTGGATGGGTGACGTCAATTTCGCCAGCCTGCCCGACGTGCCACTGATGAGCGTGCCGGTGCCGTTCAAGTACGGTTTCTCCTTCGACTGGGTGGCGTTCGTGCCAGTGGCGGTGATTTTCCTGGTGTCGCCGCTGGAAGCTGCCGGCGACCTGACCGCCAACTCGATGATTTCCCGGCAGCCGGTCAAGGGCCCGATCTACATCCGCCGGATCAAGTCCGGTTTGCTCGCCGACGGTCTCAACTCGGCCATGGCCGCGGTATTCAACAGTATGCCGATGGTGACCTTCGCCCAGAACAACGGGGTGATTCAGCTCACCGGCGTGGCCAGCCGCTACGTGGCGTTCTTCATTGCCGGCCTGTTGGTGGTGCTGGGGTTGTTCCCGATGATCGGCGCGGTACTGCAGCTGATGCCCAAACCCGTACTCGGCGGCGCCGAACTGGTGATGTTCGGCACTGTCGCCGTGGCCGGGATCAAGATCCTCGCCGAAGCCGGCCTGCACCGGCGCAACATGCTGATCGTAGCGATTTCCATCGGCATGGGCCTGGGGGTGGCGGCCGTGCCGCAAGTGCTGCGTGAATTGCCCCAGGCGCTGCACAATATCTTCGAATCGCCGATCACCGTCGGTGCCTTGTGCGCGATCGTGCTCAATATCTTTCTGCCCGAGGAGTTCATCGAGCTGGAAGAAGATGATTTCGATCCGGAAGCCTCGATCCTGCAGGTCATGGAGAATCCACCGGGCCCTGAAGCTGCCGCTGGCCGCAACCGCTGAAGGCAACAAGTGACAGCCCGCAGCGAACCCCTCACAGTGAACGTGGTCGCACAGGTTGAACCGCTGAATGAGCTCAAGGATCGAGCCAGCGTGGTTCGATCCCCTTTTCTGTCGAGAGCCCCTTCATGCGCAGACTCCTCGCTTTACCCCTCTCGTTGCTGTTGCTCTCCCTGAGCGCCTGCGCCCTGCTGCCCAATCGTGATCCGCTGAACGTCAACGTCGTCGGTTTCGAGCCGCTGCCGAGCCAGGACATGGAAGTGCGTTTTGCCGTGAAGATCCGCGTACAAAACCCCAACGAAACCGCCATCGACTACAACGGCGTGGCCCTGGACCTGGAGGTCAACGGCCAGGCACTTGCCTCGGGGGTCAGTGATCAGGCGGGCACCATTGCGCGTTTTTCCGACACCGTGCTGACCGTGCCGGTGAGCGTTTCGGCGTTCTCGGTGCTGCGCCAGACATGGGGCCTGAGCCAGACGCAGTCGCTGAACAACGTGCCTTACGTGCTGCGCGGCAAACTGGCCGGCGGCTTGTTTGGCACCCTGCGTTTTGTCGACAGTGGCAAACTCAGTCTGCCGGGACCGAATGCCACACCCCGGTAAATCCGGCGCTGGCGATTACGTTCAATACGGATAGACAAGGAGGCAACACCCATGGACATTCCCACGCTCTACACCGAACGCCTGATCCTGCGCCCGCTGGATCTGGCCGATGCCGAGGCGATCCAGCAACAGTTCCCGCACTGGGAGGTGGTGCGCTATCTGAACGCCCTGGTGCCCTGGCCTTATCCCGCCGACGGCGCGCTGATTTATCTGCGGGACATCGCCCTGCCAGCGATGGCCCGCGCCGAGCAATGGCACTGGTCGATCCGCTTGAAGTCGGCACCCGGGCAACTGATCGGCAATGTCAGCCTGATGAATGAGCAGGACAACAACCGCGGCTTCTGGCTCGCTCCGCAATGGCAAGGCCAGGGCTTGATGAGCGAAGCCAGTGCCGCCGTGACCGGATACTGGTTCGAAACGCTCGGCCGTTCCGTGCTGCGCGTACCGAAAGCGGCGCCCAACATCGGCTCGCGTAAACTGTCGCAACGCACGGGTATGCGCCTGATCCGCACCGACGAGGGCGACTTCGTCAGCGGTCGATTGGCGAGGGAAATATGGGAAATCACCCGTGAAGAGTGGCTGAAGCTGCGCTGAAGATCCCACGTGGGAGCGGGCTTTCTCCGGGCGGCGTTCCGACGAAAGCGGTCTGTCAGTCAACATATCCACTGAATGTGCCACCGCCTTCGCCAGCAAGCCGGCTCCCACAGGGGTCATGCGGTGAAGCGGACGCCGGGTTTGGCTCTCTCGTCCACCACCAGCTCGAACACATCCGGGCGCGCGTAGTGCCCGACCACGTCGAAGTCGTAACGGGCGCGAATCAGGTCGTCGGTGTCGATTTCGGCGCTGAGCAAACCGGCACCACCGCGCAGGGGCCCAGCCAGCACGTCTCCCATCGGCCCGATGATCACACTGCCACCGGCAATCAGCGCCCGGTCCGCCGGCCAGTTGGCGATCGCCATGCCCAGGGCTTGCGGTGAGTCCTGGACCTGGCAGGCGCTGATCACGAAGCAACGCCCTTCATGGGCGATATGACGCATGCTCACCTGCCACATGTCCCGCTCGTCCACCGTTGGCGCGCACCAGACCTCCACGCCCTTGGCGTACATCGCGGTGCGCAGCAGCGGCATCATGTTTTCCCAGCACACCAGCGCACCGATCCGCCCCACTTGGCTGTCGATCACCGGCAGGGTCGAACCATCGCCCTTGCCCCAGATTAGCCGTTCGGTACCCGTCGGCATCAGCTTGCGGTGTTTGGCCACCAACCCGTCCTGGGGATCGAAGTACAACGCGGTGCAGTACAAAGTGCTGCCGGCGCATTCGATGACACCGATCACCAGATTGGCCCCGGTGCGCGCCGACAACCCGGCCAACGCCTCGGTTTCCACGCCGGGCACGTCGATGGCGTTGGCGAAATACCGGGCAAAGGCTTCACGACCTTCCGGCAGTCGATAGCCCAGTTGCGTGCCGAAGCCCTCGCCCTTGGGGTAACCGCCGAGCAGCGCTTCGGGCATGACCACCAGCGCGGCGCCGGATTCAATAATAGCGTTCTCGTACGAGAGGATCTGTTCCAGGGTCTCGGCCTTGCCGCCGGGCAAGGCGCCGATTTGCAGGGCAGCGACGATTGACTTGGGCATGGAGGTCTCCGAAAGTTGATGAGGTGGTTGCTCATTCTCAGTCGTCGATGGATCATGAATAAAGACCGATTCACTGCTGAATGATATGAACCCGATGAATATCGCCTCCGTCGATCTCAACTTGCTTAAAGTCTTCGAAGCCTTGCACGAGGAGTCGGGCGCCAGTCGTGCCGCATTGCGTCTGGGCGTCACGCAATCGGCGGTCAGCGCCGCATTGCGCCGTCTACGGGAGCTGTATGGCGATCAATTGTTCGTGCGCACTGGCCGCGGCCTGGCGCCGACACTCAAGGCCAATCAACTGAAACCGGTGGTCAGCGAGGCGCTGAACAAATGTCGGCAGAGCCTGGCGATGGTGGACCCGAGCGCCAATCATTACGAGGGGCGCTCGGTCACTATTGGCCTGTCGGATGATTTCGAGATCGCTTATGGGCGACGGTTGATCGAGGAGATTGCCCGCCGCGCACCCAAGCTGCGACTGATCTTTCGCCAGACCCACAGCCAGATCGTCGCCCGGGCATTGATGGAACGCAGCGTGGATCTGGCCATTACCGCTGGCGGTTTTGCCGAGCGGTTGCTCAGTCGTCAGGTGCTCGGTGAGGGCAGCTATCGCTGCCTGGTCGACCCATCGAGCCTGGCCGAGGGACAACACAGTATCAGTCTCGAGGAATTCGTCGCCCGCGAGCATATCCTGGTGTCCTCCGGCGGCTTTATCGGGATCACCGACGAAGGGTTGGCGGCGCTCGGCTTGAGTCGGCGGGTGTGTGCCTCGACCACCCACTTTGCGGCGTTACCGCACTTGCTCAAGGGCAGCCAGGCGGTGGCGACGATTCCAGCCCACGCCGCCCAAAGTATCGCCGCGCTCAGCGGCCTGGCGTTGCTGCCCTGCCCGCTGGACTTGCCGCATTACCCGATCGAACTGGGCTGGCGCACCGGCAACCAGCTCGATCCGCTGGTAGTGATCGTGCGTGAAGCGATTGTGGCGAGCTTTTCGCGCACCCAATAACCGTCCTGATGTTGCACGTGGGCCCGGGTTATTTGGCAGCCATCAGCCGATTGACCTCACTGCGCACCATGTTCGCGAATTCCGGTGGCGACATGCCGTCGAGTTCCGCACGGACCCACTCGGCCCATTTGCCTTTGCGCTTGGCGCGTTCGCCGAACAACCGTGCCGCCTCGCCCTTGGCTTTGCCCAGATTGTTCTGCCAGAGTTCGAACAGACGGGATTTCTCATCTTCAAGCGCAGCGCGCTCGGTAAGGGGCCTGTCGGCCAGATTGAAGCTCATGGGAGGTACCTGCTGCGTAAAATTGGCGACATCTTACACCGTAGAAAGCAATCTCCTGCGCAGGATTTAGTATCCGCATGACGTCAACAGGTAAATTCGCTGCAACTTTTTCCACGGCGACAGACTCCATTGTTCACTGTCCATTCATCTGCAAGGAGTACCTCAATGGCCCGGAAAACCGCCGCACAAGTCGCCGAAGATCAAATAAAGGATCAGGCCTTCAGCGAGCTGCAATCTCTGATCGAAGAGTCGGAAAAGCTGCTCAAGAGCAGTGCCACACTGGTCGGTGAGGAAGCGGACACCCTCCGTGGGCAAATCGCCCAGAAGCTCCAGCAGGCCCGGGACTCGGTGACCAGTGTCCGTGACCGCACGCTGCCGGCGGTCGAAGCCACCGAAACCTACATCGGTGGTCATCCGTGGCAAACCGTGGCCATCTCCGCCGGTTTCGGCCTGGTGGTCGGGTTACTGCTGGGTCGCCGGTAGGCTGCTGTAGGAGCAAGCTTGCTCGCGATGGACGTTAACGATAACGCGTTTTTCTGAATAAACGCGTCGCCCTTGAGGCCATCGCGAGCAAGCTCGCTCCTACAGTGAAATCGATTCGCCTTAAAGACCTGCTAATTCCCGCAAGTTCGCCAGCGTCTGGGCATCGAGTTCAATACCCTTGGCACAGGCCTTGGCCCGTTGCTGGTGGCGTCGATCTCCCGGCAAACGCTTGAGCCCCACGCCATGCATCTGCCGCACCAGTTCCTGGCTGCGCTCGGCAAAGCTCTGCCCGGCCGCCTTGGTCGGATCGATGACGATCAGTAACTGGCCCGTCCAGGGCGTCTTGGCACCCGGATGGTTCGACCAGTCGAACTCGAAGGAAAAATTGCCCCCGGTCAACGCCGCTGCCAGCAGCTCCACCATCATCGATAACGCCGAACCCTTGTGGCCGCCGAACGGCAGCAACGCGCCCCCTTCCAGAATCGCTTTCGGGTCCTGGGTCGGCTGGCCGAGGCTGTCCACGCCCATGCCCGCGGGCAAGCGTTCGCCCTTGCGCGCGGCGATCTGCACATCACCGTGGGCAATGGCACTGGTGGCCAGGTCGAAGACAATCGGCTCGCCATCGGCCCGCGGCGCGGCGAACGCAATCGGGTTGGTCCCGAACAGCGGTCGATCGGCACCGTGCGGCACCACGCAGGTCATGCTGTTGACCACACTCAGCGCCACCAGCCCTTCGTAGGCGAATGGTTCGACATCCGGCCACAAGGCGGCGAAGTGGTGAGAGTTACGTATCGCCAGCACTGCAATGCCGGCACTGCGGGCTTTTTCCACCAGCAGCGCACGTGCCGCGGCCAGGGCCGGTTGGGCGAAACCGTTGCCGGCGTCAACCCGGACGAAACCCGAAGCCACGTCCTCGACCACCGGCACGGCCTGGCCATTGACCCAGCCGCTTTGCAGCGTCGACACATAACCGGGCATGCGGAATACGCCATGGCTGTGGGCGCCATCGCGCTCGGCGCCGGCGCAGTTTTGCGCCAGCACGCGAGCGACGTCGGCCGACGTACCGTGACGCAGGAAGATCTTCTCAAGCAAACCCGTCAGCGCTTCGCAGGACAGGTTTTGCGAGACAGCATTAGACACTTGATCGTGTGGCGCAGACATCTGAAGCTCCAGACTAATTATTGGAGGGGGCAACAGCGTACGAGAGTTAAGCAAAGCGATTAACAACGCGACCCGAGCCGGCTGTCAATCTTTCGATTGAATGCCGCTCAACCGGCTCAATGTAAACGACCTGGCACGGCACACTGCGATAACTATTTACCACCTTGCCCGCGCAGGCATCACCTAGGTTGGAGGCTCATTCATTGTTCGCCATGTGGCGATCCTATCGAGACTCCATGACCACTTCTCCTTCCCCATTGTTTTTTCCGCAAATACTGGATGAGCCGGGTTTACACGAAGAACTCGGAAAAACCCACTCCCTGTCAGACAAGGACTTTTCCTGGCTCAGCCATATCGAGTTGGCGAGCGATGAACTTCGACAAAAGCAGACGCCCCCCATGTCTGCCGAACAACTGTTTTTTACGGTTAAGGGCAAGACGCCGGTGCCCTTGGCTGGATGTTTCATGTTGTCGTCCACGCCCGACGATAAGGCGGCGATTCTGTACACACCTTACGGCGGCATCGAAAAGTTCGACGACGTCAAATCCCTCAAGGACAAGCTGATCGAGAGACTGGAAACGACCGATCAGAATCAGCTATTGCATTTTGTCTCTATAGACCAACGAACGGCATTGGACGGCGAGGCGATCGCCGAGCTGACGAACGAGATCATTGACGGTGAGGTATTCAAGGACCAGGAAACGCTCATCAAGCACAATCAGCAACAGAATGCACAACGGTTATTGGCGGAGTTGATCCAACTGCCGTCCCTATCGAGCCTGTTGAATGAGATTTTTGCCGATTTGCTGCGTAGCTCCTTTCCAGGACTGGACCAAAACCATTCCCGGGTCAATTTCCTCACCCAATCAGAATCGAACCCGATATTGGAAGAGTCCCTGCCGCTCGGCGATGCCTTTTTGCTTTACTACCGTCACCAATGTTGGCCGTCGTACAGGACCATCGAATTCGTCAACCCAAAACGTACGCTGATACCCGACGACCTCGACCAGAAGCGCGACAAACAGTTATGGCAAAACGCAGTCAAGACCGCCTCCGCCGGGCTGATCCGGTTGCTCGGCGAAAAACTTCGGGCGTATTGGAATCATGTACTGCCGGACGGGCAGACCCGTCGCAAGCTTTTCATTCAGGCCATCAGCGACAAGGCTCGGGCAGACATCCTGTTCAAGCGACAGGACAAGATCATCAGCCCTAAACAAAGCCGGGCACTGGAAATTTTATTCGACCGCAGTACCACTGGAACCGCGCAATTGCCGCTGGTTCCCGAAACTGTGCGCCTGTGGGAATACGCAGCGAATTTCGTCGAGCTGGCGGGCTCATTCATGATTGCTCATCCGGACGCCTATCTCTTTACCCCCGTCAATGGTTTGCAGCTCCTTAAAGACCCTGAGGATTTACAGCGAACCGTGCGAGCCAAGGCCGTCGCCAAAGGGCATGACGATGAACTGTACGAATTACTGGCGCAGGAGGAGCGCCACCGCTTTCTCGGCTTCCAGGAACATCAGGTTTGCGGCGAAGCGATTGCAGGCTCAGTGTTCGAATCGCTGTTTGACTTAATCATCGACAAACAGCGGCAAAACGTCGATTACGCACTGGGTGTATTCCGTCACAGCGACGGTGAAGTGAATATTGCGGCGCTGTTCGACAAGGCACTGGACGTGCGAAGCATGATCGACGATCAGTTGTTGAAATTACCGACACAGGATCGCTGGAGCACAAGCCAGGTCATTACCGGCCAAGCGCGTCCGTCCATTGTTCTGGCCGACAAGGCAACGACCATGTCTAAAACCTTTGATAGCGTGAGATCAGCTATCGAGGTGGAGTGGCTGGCGCAACCTGACGAAACGAATGCGCAGCAGAGAACGTATCTGGAAGGGATGAAATCCAGACTGGCCCATGCCATGTCGGTGGGTATTCGCGGCGAGGCCAACCTTCGTCGGCTCAACCGCACATTGTCTGAAGTCGATAGCACTATTGTCGATACGGTACTCGACCCGGATCGCCCCATCCGCCGCCAGCGTAAAGCGCTGAATGGATTTCGCCCGGATGCCTACTGGTTCAGCCTTGAAACCGAGGGCCATACATCGTCGCTGGCCCTGGCCCATTGTTTCATGCTCACCGAACGCGGCGGCCTGGACGTACGACGTTCAGGCAGGGCGATTCTCTGGACCCCAGCGCTGGGGCTGGAGGTCTTTGAGTCAGTCGCCACGGCCAGGACCGAGCTGCAACGACGCCTGCTTGACCCTATCAAGCGACTGACGCTGCTTGAAAATCTCCTGCCTGCCGAGCGAATGTTCCATAAAACGTACGAATTGGGTAATTTTCGGCCAATCGAGAACAATGTGCTGATCCATCGTCAGCAGGCGGCCATCGAGCATTTTCTGGCGGTTTGCGATCACGTTCGCACGCTGAAACTTACAGATACGGAACAAACAAAAGCCTTGGGCGTACTCAAGCGCCAACCAGCCTTCACCAATCTGCAGCGAGCCAAGGATATCGGCGAGGCCATCGCCACCCAGCAGACCTTGCCGGCCTGGCTGGGGATGGCATCACTCGAAGAACAGCAAAAACATGTCGAAATAATGGAGCAACACCGCCATAGCCTGCCGGAAGGTAAAGACTATCTGCATGGCATAAAAACCCTGGCGGTCTATGTGCACGAGCAGCTGGTGTCCCTGCAAAAAACGCGCTTCCAAGGCACATTCATTGACCCTGACCATGTCAACGTCACCCCTGCCTTAGCCATCGCTGGCCCCGCACAAACGTTGACCGAATTTGCGCTGAATCACGTCAATGTGCTCCAGGGAACAAGTTTCTCCATAGCTTCGACCACCTCAAAGCCACTGCCGAAAGGGATGGATGCCACGGCTGTCAAGCAATTGCTGTTGCTGCTGAACATCAAGTCCGTGTATGAGCAGTTGCTCTCGGAGCAATTGTCGGGCGATAGCGACGAAGCCAAAGCGCGAAAACTACGCTACTTCCAGCAGTTGCCCTGGCACCTGTTGCAAGAGGCCCACGCGCTCAAACTGCAAGAGCAACTGTCGGAGAAAGCGTTCGATGCGATCCAGCAGCTGCTGGACATGCCCAATGCCACGGCCCGGGCCGCGGTGAAAGGTGCAGACGCTATCATCCGCCCACTTGAACTGGTCTCCACAGCCGGCGCCACAGCCATCAAGACCCTGGGAATGTACCTGGTAAGCCCGGGCAAAAGCGTGACCGGTCCGCAGGTGCTCTACGCGCCCTATTTTGTCGGGCCACCCTTCACCGAGTTCGAGACCGAGACCGACCTGCTTACCGCACTCAATACCCCAGGGCCGTTGCAGGACCTGTTGATCCGGCGCCTGCCTGAGTCGTCTCGGGCGACGTTTGAAAACCTGCTCAAATCCACCGTGGGCGAAACCACGGAAATCACCCTCGCTTCAAACCCCATTACTGGCAATGTGCTGGAGCGTCTATTCCAGGACAACATCCTGCTGCTCAAGCAGATGCTGGGCAGTCAATCCACGGTTACCGCGCGAGCCGATTGGGAAAAAGCCAAGGAGCTATTCAGTTCCGGCATCAAGCTGGTGTCTGGATTCCTGCCTGGCAAATTGTCCTGTGGTCTGTTTCTGTGGCAAGCCTACAAGGATTTCAAGGACTCTGCAGAGGCACTGCAAAACCAGCATTGGAAGAACGCATTCAAAGCCTTTATGAACGGTGCGGCGCAGATGATCACCTTGGGGCGGATGATGCAGGGAAATCCGGCCTCTACCCCTGTGCCAGTCATCCCGACAGCCCCCCCCGCAGAACAGCCTGTCGATGCGCCGCAGTGGTCAGCCATCAACACCACCTCCGCGAGCCGGACAACAACGCAATCGTACGAAGCGCCGACTGTCGAGCTGGAAAAGTTTAAGAAAGATGCAACAGAGGGTACTTATCGCGACCCTGCGACAACGCACCACTACGCGCCTGTTGCAGGCAAAGTCTATCGCGTCGCAAAACACGGCGGGGCCTGGCGCATGATGAACGAAACGCAAAAGGGCCCCTTTCTGGAAAAAGCCCCAGGTCCTCATCTGGTACTCGCTGCCGACCCGCAATCCATTCACTATGGCAAGGCGATATCCCGTTTCGCGAACAATGCCACAACCCGAATCATTGCATCGATAGGGTTCAACATCGAAGCACAGGGGATGGATGAAATACGTCGTAAATACCCCGACAAGGCCCGAACAATCGTGCAGGCGATGGATATCGCCAGGTACTACGCCATTAATTGCCTCCACAACTTTTTACAGTTGCGTACCGCCGCTCCAGGCACTCGACTTGACACCTTTTTGAAAACGTTTTTTGGCGTGAACGCTATCGACGCGCCGATTCTGGACAAAATCAAAAAAGTTATCGTGCCAATCTGCCAGGCGCTGGTGGACCCTGGGCTGGACGAACTCGATACCAACAGGTTCGTCGTTGGTTCCAATACTTCACCGGATGCCAATGTGATTGCATTTGCCGTTCAAGCCGACATGCAAAAAAGAGTGTACTTCTCAGAATCTTTTTTCAATCCGGATCTCGATGACTACAAGTTTTTTGTGCCGCTGCAATTCGAGGTGGATGCTCATGCCCAGGCAGTGACGTTTATCCATGAGTTTTCCCACCATTACGCCAAGACGATCGACATCGCCTATCTGGAGGCAAGATTTCCATTCACCGATCTCATCAACACTGCCACGCAAGCTGGAGCGAAATTGAAAGCCAAATCTGAGCGAGTCCAGCGTAAAGCCTTGTCGATGACAACGCCCCGTGATGAGTTGTTTGCCCGAAAGAACTATGTCACGAGGTCGTGGGAAAGCATGGATTCCATTCCCGAAACCGCTCATATCGCCAGGCAAATCATAAAAATCACCGGCACCAAAACATTGAACGAAGCCCGAACCGCCTTTCTGGACCGTGTGAATCCGCAGTTACGGATCGATACGATTCTGAGCAATGCGGACTCGGTAGCGATGCTCATCTGTGAAATGGGCCGGCAGCTGGACACCGCTCCGGCTACACCGGCAGTCTCGCCCTGAGCGCCGAGGGCTTTTGATTATTTTTTCACTCGTTTTCCGGATACTGCATGGCAGCTACCGATTTTTCAGGATGTTTAAATGAAAAACATTGCTCTTTGATGGGTAATTGCCATGACGGTTGTTCTCGCCGACTTCGCTCAAGGTTAGAATGCAGGAAATCAGGATGAGTCAATGACCGACAGCCCTCTCTCGCAAGCCCAACATGACGCCATCACCGATGCCGCTGCGCACTGGTGCATGCGGTTGCACGCCATCGACTGCACCCGGGAAGAGCGGTTGGCGTTCGAGCAATGGCGTGATGCTCATCCGCTGCACGCGTTCGAGTACGAGGCCATGCTGGAAATCTGGGAGGTCGCGGGGGATTTGCCTCGTCCCGAAGCCGTAGTGCCGACTGCCCGGATCAAACCTGCAACGCCTTGGCGAACGGTCGGTATCGCTGCCGCCGTTTGTGCCCTGGCGTTGCCACTGGCCGCCTACAGCGGCTGGAACCTCGGCTGGCTGCCCGATTCCTACCAGCACTTCGAAGCCGGCGAGACGGTCCGTCAAGTGACCCTGAGCGATGGCAGCCAGGTGGAGCTGAACCTGGGCAGCGAGCTGACGTTCAGCAACTACAAGGACCATCGCCGCGTCACGCTGACAAAGGGCGAAGCTTTTTTCAGCGTCAGTCACGACACCGCACACCCGTTTATCGTCAAGGCCGCGGACGGCAGGATTCGGGTAACCGGAACCCGATTCAACGTCTGGATGTATGAGGATCAGGTACGCGTCAACCTGATTGAAGGTTCGGTGCTGGTGAGCAGCAACGATGATCTTGCGGGCGATGGCTTGCGTCTCGGGCCGGCGATGCAGGCCCGTTATAAACACGGCGACTACACACCGCAGATCAGCCAGACCTACGCCAACGACAATTCATTGGCCTGGCGCAGTGGCAAACTGGTGCTGGACGATCTGGCGCTGTCCGACGCCCTGCCCCTGATCAATCGCTACCTGGGCAAGCCGGTCATGTTGGCCGACCACAGTACCGGCGCGATCCGCCTCGGTGGCATCTACAACATCAAGGAACTCAACAGCCTGGTGGCGTCGCTGCCCAAGGTGCTGCCGGTCTACGTGACCCGCAACAAGGATGGCAACCCGGTCCTCAACGCTATTCCGCAACAGCCCCCGAAAAGCTGAAGGCCGCAGCCCTTGCGGGGTGCGGCCTCCATTGCTGCTTAGAACATCCTGCGCTTTATTGCCTGGCCACCTTCCCGGCTTTTTCATCCTGCTCGCGAAGGGTCATGGCCTGATACTGCGGGTCGGCCGTGATCTGCTGTTCGGTGAACGGCAACACACTCAACTGCTTCTTCGAAAAGGCCAGGGTCTGGTCCCGGGCGTACTTCGACTCCGGGTCGCTGGACAGCGAGAAGGCCAGCAGCCCCTGGGCCTGCGGTCCCTTGTCGTCAAAGGTCACCACTTGCAGATAACTGGTGCCGCTGACGACTTCGCGCTTGCCGTCGGCTCTCGGCACGCTCTGGATGGCGTTATATACCCCAAGGGTGCCCGGACCGCCGTGAATCGGCGTTTGCTGGCCACCGCTGCTGACCACCTGGATATCACCCCAACGGCTGTCAGCCTTCAAACCTGATTTTTTAATCTGCTCCACCGAGGCCAGCATTGCTTCGCGGATGGCCTTCGCCACTGGCGGACGATCCACGGCCAGGCCAAGCGGCGTATGCTGCGGGTCTTTCGGATCGAACTCGACGCGCCACACATCAGGCGTTTCCTGCAGCGCCTCCATGACGTTCTGGAAATGCACGAACCCCAAACCACTGTCCAGATTCGCACTGCGGTCCCAGGCCTTGAGGCTGGCACACACTGGCGCCAGCGTCGGCGCATCGCCCCCCAGGTCTGCCGCACAGAATTGCAGCAGGTCCGGCATCACTTGCATGGCCTGGTACACCTGGTCGTCCAGCACCATGCGCTGCAGGTCCGTTGCCTTGATCGGGCCGGCCTTGCCCAGGGTATCCAGGCGATCCAGGGCAAAGCGCGAGCGCAGCCCCAAAGGCTGGCTGTCCTGGCTGATCAGCGGCGAGAAGCCGGTGAGCGGTTGTGCCGGGTTGGCCATCCATGCCGAATCGTTGGAGTGCTGCACGAAGTCCTGGCGCAACAATTGCGGCAACCGCTCTGCCGCATAAATACCTTTTTGCGCCGCCTGCGGATCGATGTCCCAGGCGCACGCGCTGTTGGAACCGTCGAGTACGATCATCTGCAGCCCGGCCCGCGGATCGCTGCAGCGGGCCAGTTTGTCGGCACTCACGTTCGGCACCACCGACAGGTTCATGTACAGCGTCTGCCCCTGATCGTCCGCCGCCAGGGTATTGACCCAGGGGATGCCCTGGATGTCATGCACCGAGGCCTGAAACGCCTTGAGGCTGGTAGCACGGTTCATCGCGTACCACTGCTGCAGCACCCGATCGTTGTCCAGGTTGGCATCGCGCAGGCTGTAGGCAAACCGGTTGTCCCAGTCGAGCTTTCCCGGCCACTGCACGATCGGGCCGAATTGCGAACTGTAGACCTCACGGGACACCGCCCGGGTCTGCCCATCCGGTTGTTTTACCTGCACGGTCACCGTCTGTCGCTTCATCGGCAATGACTGGCCGTCGAGCAGGTAGCGGGTCGGATCCTTGGGGTCGAGTTGCAGGCGATACAGGGTGAAATGTTTGGACGAGTCCACGGTGTGGGTCCAGGCCAGGTGCTGGTTGAAACCGATGTTGATCAGCGGCAGGCCGGGCAACGCGGCGCCCATGACGTCAAGCTTGCCGGGAATGGTCAGGTGCATCTGATAGAAACGCATGCCGCCGACCCACGGAAAATGCGGATTGGCCAGCAACATGCCGCGGCCATTGAAGGAGCGCTCGCTACCCACCGCCACTGCGTTGCTGCCCCGATCCAGGGCAAAGCGCTGCAAGCGCGTATCGGCGAGCTGGAACGATGCCGGGGCAGCGGCTGTTTGAGTTACCGCTTTGGGAGGGGTGGCACCGGCCAAGGCTTCGGCGAACTGCCCCACGCCGCCTTCGACCAGCAGACGACGGGTCAACTTGACCAGGTCCTGAGGCGTGATCTCACGCACCCAGTCGCCCTGGCACTGCTGTGGCAAACCCTGGGTCCGCCGCTCTTTCAGGGAACGGTTATAGCCGGCCACGTAACCTTCCATGAGCTGGCGGATCTGCGGGGTTTGCGCCTGCCAGAAAGCATCGACCGCCTGGGGGGTGTTCAACCAGGTGAAAAACACATCGCTGACCCGGTTTTCCCGCTCTTCGACGGTGAATTGATCCGGGCCGAAATAGCGTGAGCGTTCGCCATTCACCGTGGTGATCTCATTGGCCAGCAGGCACAGGTTGTCCTGGGCGTAGGCATAGCCGATGCCATAGCCGAGGCCGCGTTCATTTTCGGCGCGAATATGCGGCACGCCGAAACTGGTGCGACGGATATCGGCAGTCGCCTGCTCCGGCTGGCTGCGTGCGTTTGCCGCAAGACTCAAGCCCACCAACATGGCGGCAAGGCTCAACCTGGTTAACTGCCTGGAAATAATCACGCTCGCTCCTGATCGTATAAACGAAGGTCACACCCTGCGATTTGCCCGCAATGTGCCTCCCCCTAAGGACGAAGCGAACGAAAAAAAATTTAGGGCGTTGGCCCCCGCCATTGCGGCGTCTGACGTGGCGCTGACGCGATGGTGACAAAATTTCTACATTTGAGCCTTCATGATTTGCCCGGCTCATACGTCTTATTGAATGAGAGCACCCATCACATTTTCCGGTTCAGGCTCTGATAAGGAGTTTTTGCATGTACAACTCGCAACTGCCAACGGACGGTAGCACTGCGCCAAAGAGCTCCTCGATGGGCTCCGGCGTTTTCGATCAACGTACCGAGCGCAACGGCAACGAGCGGATCAGATACCTGCTCAAGAGCTTTGGCCTGCGCACCAGTCTGATTCGCCTGAAAGTCATCGACGCCTTGCTGACCGCCGCCGAAAGCGAGCGCAGCCTGGGGGTGCGCGGCGTGCACAGTCACTTGCTGGACCTGGATATCCCGCTGTCATTTCTCAGTGTGCGCGAAGTATTGAAGCGCTTGTGCGGCGAAGGCGTGATCACCCTCAATCCGGACAAAAGCTACAGCCTGCATCCACAGGCCGCCGCCGTTCTTCACCACGACTAACCAGGCCGATGGGCGCCGCTCAGGGCTTGACCTTGCGGCGCATCACGCCATTGATCACCACCACCAGCACCGCCACGCCAATCGCAATGTACTGGAACAGTTTTTCGTCGATGACGCCGGTGTTCTGCAGATAAGAAAGGCCGAACATGATTCCCAGCACCACCAGGGAGATCAGAATCGAGTATTTCAAACGTTGCGACTGGGTCATTGCCATTTCCTGAATGTGAGTCTGAAGCTGAAATATGTATAGGCGAATGCATGCCAGGCCCCTACCGTTTTTCAGGGATGGGCGGCTGCACACGGGGTCTCATGTTACAGCCGATGAAGCGTTTTGGCTTCTCGCGCTGATAATCGCGGGATTTTCCAGTGTTGCGGGAATCCAGAATCACTTCGAAACACTCTCCCGCCTCGTGGTTGTCTAGAATGGTCAGAATGCAGTTTTTCTGGCCGTAACCGAAACGAGATCCCCCATGCGAACCCATCTGCGTCTGGCCGCCCTGAGCGCCCTGTTCATCTCCTCCCTGGCCCAGGCCGCCGACTTGATCCCGATCGAAGTCCATCGCGACGCCAACTGCGGCTGCTGCAAAAAATGGATCAGTCACCTGGAAGCCAACGGCTTCAAGGTCGAGGATCGCGTAGAAACCAACATGAGCGAATTCAAGCAGCAGCACGGCGTGCCGCCGCGTCTGTCGTCGTGCCACACCGGTCTGATCAACGGCAAATTCGTGGAAGGCCATGTGCCGGCCGATCAGGTACTGGCCCTGAGCAAGCGCGACGATCTGCTGGGTGTCGCCGCCCCCGGCATGCCCATGGGTTCGCCCGGCATGGAAATGGACGGCATGAGCGATGCCTATCAAGTGATCGGCCTCAAGAAGGACGGCACTGACGTGGTGGTGGCGGACTACCCTGCCCATTGATGTCCGGCGCCTATATCGGTCTGTTCTTTGCCGCGTTCGGTGCTGCGACCCTGTTGCCGTTGCAGTCCGAAGCGCTGCTGGTGGGATTGCTGCTCAGCGACCGGTACTGGCTCTGGCTTTTGCTGGCCGTGGCGACGCTGGGCAATGTCTTGGGGTCGCTGGTCAACTGGTGGCTGGGCCGTGGCATCGAGCGTTTCCACGATCGGCGCTGGTTTCCGGTCAGTCCGCGCCATCTGGAAAAAGCCCGCGTTCACTATCAGCGCTACGGTCACTGGTCCTTGCTGCTCAGTTGGGTGCCGGTCATCGGTGATCCGCTGACCCTGATGGCCGGTGTGATGCGCGAGCCGCTGGGGCGATTCCTGCTGATTGTGACCCTCGCCAAAGGCGCACGTTACGGCGTACTGGCCCTTGCCACCCTGGGCTGGATGGGTTGAACGATCTTTTGCCGCGGTTGCCTGTGTTTAATGTCGCCCTAATCATGCCGATCCAGCATCGGCGGATTTCCTATGGAGTTCACCCATGTCCCAGACACGCTCGCGCTGGCTGCCCAGCCTGCTGCTGACCGCCGCACTGCCGGTCATCGCTCACGCCGAAGGCCCGGAATATGGCCCGCAACTGCAAGGCTTCGAATACCCCTACACGGTCAAGCATTTCGACTTCCAGTCCCAGGGCAAGTCCCTGCAAATGGGCTACATGGACGTCGCCGCCAACGGCAAGGCCAACGGGCGCAGCGTGGTATTGCTGCACGGCAAGAATTTCTGCGGCGCGACCTGGGACACCTCGATCAAGGCCCTGAGCGACGCCGGTTACCGGGTGATCGCCCCGGACCAGATCGGTTTCTGCACCTCCAGCAAACCGGACAACTATCAGTACAGCTTCCAGCAATTGGCCACCAACACCCAGCAACTGCTCAAGGCCCTGGGCATCCAGAAGGCCACCTTGCTCGGGCACTCCACCGGCGGCATGCTCGCCACGCGCTATGCGCTGCAGTATCCCGATCAGGTCGAACAGCTGGCACTGGTCAACCCTATCGGCCTGGAAGACTGGAAAGCCCTCGGCGTGCCCTATCGCACCGTGGATCAATGGTATGAGCGCGAACTCAAGGTCACCGCGCAAGGCATCCGCGACTACGAGCGCAGCACCTATTACGACGGCCGCTGGAAGCCCGAGTACGACCGCTGGGTGGACATGCTCGCTGGCCTGAGCAAAGGCCCGGGCAAGACGCAGGTGGCGTGGAATTCGGCGTTGATCTACGACATGATCTTCACCCAACCGGTGTACTACGAGTTCAAGGACTTGAAGATGCCGACGCTATTGCTGATCGGCACTTCCGACACCACGGCCATCGGCAAGGACATTGCGCCCCCCGAGGTCAAGGCGAAGATCGGTCACTACGAGGTACTCGGCAAACAGGTGGCGAAACTGATTCCCCGGTCGACCCTGGTCGAGTTCCCCGGCATGGGCCACGCGCCGCAGATGGAAGAACCGGCGAAATTCCATCAGGCGCTGCTGGCCTGGCTGAACAAGACCAATCCCGTTCCTTGATGAGGTAAGGCTGATGGCGGTGCAGATTGCGGTAATCGATGACTGGCAGGACGTGGCCCGGGACGTGGTGGACTGGTCGGCGCTGGACGCCATTGGCCAGGTGAGTTTTGTCCATGACTACCCTGCCGACAACGCCACCCTGGCAGCGCGCCTGGGTGAGTTTGAAGTGATCTGCGTGATGCGCGAGCGCACCCGGTTCGACGAGGACCTGTTGCGACAGTTGCCGAAACTCAAACTGCTGGTCACCGGCGGCATGCGCAACGCCGCCCTGGACCTGAAAGCCGCGGCTGCGCTGGGCATCCAGGTTTGCGGCAGCGACAGCTACAAACACGCCGCGCCGGAATTGACCTGGGCGCTGATCATGGCGGCAACCCGCAACCTGGTGGTTGAAGCCAATGCCCTGCGCGCAGGCAAATGGCAGCAGGGGCTGGGCGGCGACCTGAACGGCAAAACCCTGGGCATTCTTGGTTTGGGCAGCATCGGCCAGCGTGTTGCCCAATTTGGCCAGGTGTTCGGCATGCGGGTGATCGCCTGGAGTGAAAACCTGACCGCCGAGCGCGCGGGCGAAGCCGGCGTGACTTACGTCAGCAAACAGGAACTGTTCGAACAGGCCGATGTGCTGTCGGTGCATCTGGTGCTCAGCGAGCGCAGCCGGGGAATGGTCGACGCCCAGGCATTGGACTGGATGAAGCCCACTGCGCTGCTGGTCAACACCGCCCGCGGGCCGATCGTCGATGAACCGGCGCTGATCAAGGCCCTGCAGAAACAACGCCTGGCCGGCGCTGCGCTGGACGTGTTCGAGCAGGAGCCGTTGCCCGCGCATCATCCGTTCCGGACGCTGGAGAATGTGCTGGCCACGCCGCATGTCGGGTATGTCAGTCGGCAGAACTATCAGCAGTTCTTTTCGCAGATGATCGAAGATATTCAGGCCTGGTCGGCCGGGGACCCGATTCGGGTACTGAGCTGATACCGAATCATCGTTCTCAGGAATTGCAGGCGTTGCACATTTCCTGCGGCATTCTGCTGACCGTGATCGTCATCGGCCGGCTGCTCTGGCGCCTGACCCGGGGCCGTCGATTGCCGCCTGCCAATCAGGGCATCATGAACATTCTGGCGAAAACCGCGCACCTGGCGCTCTATGTCTTGTTGCTGAGCCAGATCCTGTTGGGTTTTCTGTTGCGCTGGGCCCAGGCAGAACCTTTCAACTTTTTCGGGCTGTTCGCTGTCCCAACCCTGATCACCTTCGATAAAAGCATGAAGTCCGTGTTTGGCGGCCTGCATGAGTAAGTGGCCTGGTCCATCGTGATCCTGGCTGGGCTGCATGCGTTAATGGCGCTGGTTCATCATTACGGCCTGCGGGACAATACCTTGCGCCGCATGCTGCCGGGCCGTGGTTCGAACTGAAACGCATCAATCTGTGGAGCACTGTCCATGAACATCCGTTTTGCTGCTTTCACTACCCCGCTGCTGCTGGCCTTCGCGCTGTCGGGTTCACTTGCATTCGCCGAGGGTGATGAAGAGGAACCTGTCAAAAAACCCAACTGCCCCAAAGGTCAGGTCTGGGATAGCAAACAGCAGAAATGCCTGATGCAGGACAGCCGCCTGGTCCCGGACGCCGACCGTACCGATTACGCCTATCGCCTGGCCAGGGACGGGCGCTACGAAGAAGCCCTCGCGATGCTCGATACACTCCAACAGCCAAACACCGCCAAGGCCTTGAACTATCGCGGTTATGCCACGCGTAAACTGGGGCGCACCGACGAAGGCATCGGTTATTACCTGCAAGCGGTAAAACTCGACCCGCAGTACGCGCAAGTGCGTGAGTACCTGGGCGAAGCCTATGTGGTCAAAGGTCGGATGGACCTGGCGCAGGAGCAGTTGCAGCAGATCAAATCGATCTGTGGCAGCACCTGCGAGGAGTATCAGGACCTGGCCGCTGCCATCAACGACTCGTCGAAAACCTGACACCCCGAGCGGACGGAGGTCGCCATCGCCAGCGATCAGGCAGTACGGGCCGAATTGGGCCAGCATCTGGGGCGTCTATGGCGCTACGGCCTGCTGCTGTCCCGGCAACGGCAGGTCGCCGAAGACCTGGTCCAGGCGACCTGCGTGCGGGCGCTCGAACGTGCCGGGCAGTTTGTCCCGGGCACCCGCATGGACCTTTGGCTGCTGAGCATTGTGCATTCGATCTGGCGCAACGAAGTCCGCTCGCGCCGGGTGCGTCAGGGCCAGGGGCTGTTGGATGCCGGCAACGCCTTGTCGTTCGAGGGTGAACACGCGGCGCCCACCCATGTCCTTGCCGCCCAGGTGATCCGCCGTGTCGATGCGCTGCCCGAAGCCCAGCGTACAACGGTATTTCTCGCCTACGTCGAGGGCTTGTCCTACCCCGAGGTCGCCGAGGTCCTGCAAGTACCGATCGGCACCGTCATGAGCCGCCTGGCCGTCGCACGGGTGAAGCTCGCCGAGTACCCGCCGTTGCATGCCGTGCCGAACCCCTCCACAGGGGAGCGTCGATGAACGATCGCGCGATCCCTTCGGACGAGCAACTGGTGGCCTACCTCGACGACCAGCTCGACAGCGAACAGCGCGGCCGCATCGACGCCGCCATCGCCGAAGACTCGCTGCTCAACCTGCGCCTGCAATGGCTGGCCCGCAGCAGCCTGCCGTTCAAGGACGCCTACGATGAAGTGGGTCGGCAAGCGCCCACGGAACGCTTGCAGTCCATGCTCGACACCTTGCCCAACCCCGAGCACCCGGCGATGAATCGGCGCTGGTTCCTGGCAGCGGCCGCCGCGTTGGTGGCCAGCGGCGTGGTGGCGGACCGGCTGTTTCTCGGCTGGCAATCGAACCAGCAGGAAAACAACTGGCGCGCACTGGTCGCGGACGCCATGGCGCTCTACGTGCCGCAAACCCTGGACCATCTGCCCAGCGACGAAGCCACCCAGCGTGCGCAACTGCGCACCCTCGACGCGCGCCTGGGCCTCAAGCTGCTGCCAGCCAAATTGAACTTGCCGCGCGTGCAATTCAAGCGCGCGCAAATCCTCGAATACGACGGAGTGCCCATCGCCCAGATGACCTGGCTGGACCCGACGCACGGTCCGCTGGCGCTGTGCATTACCCGCGCCAGCAGCGGCAATCGACCCTTTGCGCACGAGCGTCGACGGGGGCTCAATGTGGTGTATTGGGCAGACATGGAACACGCGTGGATGTTGATCGGGCATAACCCGGCAGTGGAACTGGAGGAGATGGCCAAATTATTGCGAAGCCGACTCGGTGCTTGAGTGCAATGGCGGCTATGCACGGTTGTTGCGGATCGGCTGGCAGTACTCATCGACAATGGCATCGCGATGGTTTGCGGATTTCATCAGGTCACTGGCCCTGGGTGGTTCTCCGGCCGCCCCCTGGATCAATGTGTATTCCACTTCGTCCCCGACGGAAAAACAGACCTCGCCTTCAGCCGTGCAATTGGCGCCTATCCGGACTGCCAACCTGCAAGAGCAACCTTCGGTAGTGACCATGGCAAAGGTCGTCGGGATCGCTCCGACCTCGACCACGGTCAAAGCGCTGATCGTCCCCATTCTGATTATTGGAGTGACCGGTTCTCTCATTTCTGCTCTCCCTGCAGCCGTTCATGCCACCTCGGCTTGATGGCAGGGAGACATTGAAACGCGCAAGTGATGGCAGTGACTACTGTCAGGTTTGACAGTACGGCCCGGGAACGAAGAGCAAACGCTACCGCTTGTCGATTTTGCGCAGTCGCAAAATAATCACCTGAGCTGAAAGGGCTTTTGTGCCGGTTGACTGCCTAAGCCTCACTCCCTATCCTCGCGCCTGTCACGACTCATTCGTGATCGGGTTTGACGGCCCGTTATCTTCACGACGCGCATAGCCTATCTCTGCTCGAGCACTTTCGTGCCCGCAGCATTGCATTATGGCGACTGTGCGTGGGGCACCTCAGGGTGCGCCGGGTTTCCGTGAAGACCGGTCCGTCAACCTGCGCACAGTTGCCACCTTATTCGTTTGACGGCGATTCGTGGCAGCGCTTCTGAACTTCACGGAGCTACACCAATGACCGAACCAACCACAAAATCCACCCCCTTCGCCCGCTGCGACCACGTCGACCATCACCTGTTCGCCGTTCAGCCCGATATCCCGTTACTCGACGCCCTCGAACACGCCTCGGTCTACCTCAGCTGCGCCGAAGACCTGGCCCACCAGGCCCCTAATGCCACCCGTCCCGAACACGCGGCTTCATTACGCTGGGCCAGTCGCCAGATGCTCGGCACGGCACGCTCATTGGTCCAGGCTTCAATCGACGGCCTGCACGCCGCTCAAGCGCAAGGTGATGCATGAACCCGCCCATCACACGAGCCAATGGTGCCAACGTGCAACAGATCGCTCATGCCGCGGCGATGCTGCTGCGTGATGGCTGTGATGTGATGGAGGTGTTGGGCCGGCAGACTAGTGCGCAGCACTGAAATGCTACTTCACTCCCCTGCCTGGCAATGACCTGTGGGAACGGGCTTGCTCGCGATGGCGGCGAATCAGTCAATACTGATTTGAGGATCAACCGCTATCGCGAGCAAGCTCGCTCCCACAGGTTCCGCTCCTTGACTGACAAATATTCAGGCCCCATTGCGAGGCGAAGCGGTCCCACCCGTTCCTCACTCCACCCGGCCGATACGCAGTTCATCCGGCCAGAACAGCGCCGCCTGGCCCCGATGTTCACCGCGCTGATCGATCAGCGTCCAGACTTTGCCCTCGTGAATCATGAATGCGTTGCCATCCTTGTCCACCCGATAGCCACTGTAGCCATGGGCAATGCCGTTAGCCGTGACCTGGTCCAGCAGCGATTGCCGCATGGCGCGATCCAGCGGCGAAGCGCTGAACCGTGATGGCATGCCCAGGAACGCTGAGCGCGGGTATTTGAAGCAGGCCAGCGCCTGTTCATTGGCGTAGAAGAAACAAGGGTCGTCCTCAGTGCCATGGGCCAGCAGGCCGTAAGGCGCATGCGCGTGCAACCAGTGCAAGCGTTCAATTCCTGTCAGCGCCCAGGGAGCCGGCAGGCTATCACCGGTCCAGTGGCGATAAGCGTCGTCCAGCAGTTGCACATAAGCGATGTATTCATTGATTGGCGACACTCACCCTTCACTGCAAAAGCATTGATTATCCGACGCAGCGTAGCCTATCGAAACCTGCTGGAAAAATCCGCCTCCACAGCGGTCGAGCCATGCGCCATTATGTACATCATGTAACAAGAGTAATAACTGGCGAAGGGGTTATCACGGGGAGCCCTTGTTCATACAGTCCCATGAATAAACTGCGAACAACGAGGCCCTATTGATGCAAACCCTACTGGACAAGTCACTGAGTTCTTTTGCGCGAGCAAACCTGTTGCAAGGGCCCACTCCGATTCAGCGGGCCGAACGCCTGGAACAGCTATTGGGCCTGAAGTCCCGGGGCATCGGCCTGTTTCTCAAGCGCGACGATCACATGTTGATTGGCGGTGGCGGCAACAAGCTGCGCAAGCTCGAATTCCATATCGGAGCGGCGCTGGAAGCGGGGATCGACACGGTCATAACCGTGGGTGGCCTGCAATCGAACCATGCGCGCCTGACCGCCGCCGTGTGTGCTCGCCTGGGCATCACCTGCGAATTGATCCTGACCCGGTCGGTTCCCAAGGCCGATGTGGATTACGAACTCAACGGCAACGTCCTGCTCGATCAGTTGTTCGGCGCACACTTGCAGGTACTGGCCGGGGGCAGCGACTCGGTCGCCAAGGCCGAAATACGCGCCGCGCAACTTCGGGATTCCGGGCGCAAGGTACTGGTGATTCCTACGGGCGGTTCCACGCCCCTGGGCAGTCTCGGTTATGCGCGCTGCGCGGCGGAGATCGCACAGCAGGAGACCGAGCTGGGCCAGCGCTTCAACCAGGTCGTGGTGCCCAACGGCAGCGCCGGGACCCATGCCGGGCTCGCGACCGGCTTCCAGTTGCTGGATCGCGGCGCATCGATCGTCAAATCCTATTCGGTATTATCCGATCGAGACACCTCGGCAGCCCGGACCCTGCAATTGACCCGGGACGCCCTGACGTTGCTGGGCAGCAGCGCCCTCGTGCAGCCTGAAGAGATTGTCATCGACGGCAGTCAGTTGGGTGACGGTTACGGCCTGCCGACCCAGGCCATGCAAGACGCCGTACGCCTGATGGCCCAGGCCGAAGGCTTGTTGATCGACCCGGTGTATTCCGGGAAAGCCTTCGCCGGGCTGCTGGCCGATCTAAAGCAAGAGCGCTTGCGTTCCGGGGACAACGTATTGTTCGTGATGACCGGCGGCACACCGGGCCTCTACGCCTACCGGGACACCTTTGTGTTCTGAGGATCAATCATCCCGGGTCAACACTTCCAGCAACTCGATCTCGAAGATCAGATTCGAATTCGGCGGGATCTTGCCCATTGTCCGCTCGCCATAGGCCAGATGCGCCGGCACCCGCAACTTGCGCCTGCCGCCCACTTGCATGCCGATGATGCCCTGGTCCCAGCCCTTGATCACCCGTCCGGTGCCGATCACGCACTGGAATGGCTTGCCGCGGCAGTAGGAAGAATCGAATTCGCTGCCGTCTTCCAGCCAGCCGCGGTATTGCGTGGTGATCAGCGCGCCCTTGACGGCGGCCTTGCCGTCGCCCGGCTGCAGGTCGATGATTTGCAATTCGTCGTTCATACTTATTACTCGTTCGTTGTCGCCCGGGTCATGGGGGCGCGGACGCAGGTTTTCGCAGAATCCGGCGCTGTTGGCAATCCATGGAACCGAAACGCCGCCTGCGGCTCACATAGGTATCGACTTCGTACTCAGGAAAGGATGCTCTGATGACCGACTCACGATCACTGTGCAGTTTTATCCCGCCCTACATCCTCAACCGCATTATTGCCCACGGCTCCGAGCGGCAGCGTTCCAGTGCGTTGATCACCCTGAGCCATGTGCGCACCCTTCGGCATACGCCGCTGCCACCGGTGCGTTCAGCTGCGGCGACGATCCTGCCGCCCGCCGCTCAACCCGGTCAGGTCCAGCGCAGCATTTATGACGCCCAAGGGAAAATGCTCTTGCCGGGAATGCCCGCCCGCCTCGAAGGCCAGCCGGCGACAGGCGACCCGGCGGTCGATGAAGCCTACGATGCGTTGGGCGCCAGTCATGAGTTCTTCTGGAAGGTGCTCGGCCGCGACTCCATCGACAACAAGGGTTTTGCGCTGATTGGCAGCGTGCATTACGGCCAGGACTACGAGAATGCGTTCTGGAACGGTGCGCAGATGGTGTTCGGTGACGGTGATGGCGAAATTTTCGAACGCTTTACCCGTTCGCTGGACGTGATCGGGCACGAGTTGAGCCACGGCGTGATCGAGAGCGAAGCCGGCCTGGTCTACGCCAATCAGTCCGGGGCCTTGAATGAATCGATATCGGACGTGTTCGGGGTACTGATCAAGCAATATGTCCTGGGCCAGACCGCCGACGAGGCTGACTGGCTGATCGGCGCCGATTTGCTGACACCGCGGATAAAAGGCGTCGGTTTGCGCTCGATGTCTCATCCCGGCACCGCTTATGACGACCCGCTGCTGGGCAAGGACCCGCAACCGGATCACATGCGCAAGTTCGTGATCACCCAGGAGGACAACGGTGGCGTGCACATCAATTCCGGCATCCCCAATCGGGCGTTTTATCTGGCCGCCAAGACGTTCGGCGGATTTGCCTGGGAGAAAGCCGGCCGCATCTGGTATGACACGCTGTGCGACCGGCGCTTGAGCACCGAGGCATCATTCAATGACTTCGCTGCCCTGACCCTCGAACATGCCCGGCAACGTTATGGCGCCGATGGAACTCAGGTGGTGCAGCATGCCTGGTCTGAAACCGGTGTCGTGCCGACTCAGGAGAAATCATGAAAACCCTGCCAACACTGGGCGATGATGCCGTGGTACGTCTTTCCCGCCAGGGCGGCGTCGCGGCTATCCATGCCTTGACCCGTCCGCGCAGCATCGAGTTCGCGCAATGCGACATCGATCAGCGCACTCGAATTTGTTCGGTGCTGGAAGGTTGCCTGCCCTTCGCAGATCCGGCCTCGGGTCGGGGTGATCAGCGTTTTTATGAAATTGAAGTGTGCTATCGGGTTGGTGAGCAGGATGATCGGATGGTGATGAAAGTGCCTGAAGATCGGGCCCCGGGGGAATTGGTGCATTTGTGGGACAAAGGTGAGGTGTTATGAGTTTGCCGTTCTCGGACGGCTTGAACCCGCCACCCAGATAGCCATCGCAAGCAGGCTCGCTGCCGCCGGGAATCGCTATACATCAAAAATTTACGGCTTAACGCAGCTCTCTTGTGGGAGCGAGCCTGCTCGCGAAGGCGGTGGGTCAGTCGACACTGATATTGCCTGGTGCACCGCTTTCGCGAGCAGGCTCGCTCCCACAAGGAATAAGTGTGCACCCGAATTTTTCGGCGCACCCCACTCTGGATCATTGGCAGGCGCAGCATTGCGCCAACTCAATGTGGATTGATGGCTGACGCGTTTCGCCTCAGCCTTTATCCTTGTCGCCCCCCGCCGTAGAGCTCTGGAGTAAGCCATGCCCCATGAAGGCAACCTGTTGCAAGCCGCCGTCGTGTTCCTGTTCGCGGCGGTGCTCACAGTGCCCCTGGCCAAGCGCCTGCAATTGGGGGCGGTGCTGGGGTATCTGTTTGCCGGCGTGATCATCGGGCCGTCGGTCCTGGGCTTGATCGGCAATCCACAAAGCGTCAGCCACATTTCCGAACTCGGGGTGGTGTTGCTGCTGTTCATCATCGGCCTGGAACTGTCGCCGCGACGGCTGTGGGTGATGCGCAAAGCGGTGTTCGGCGTCGGCCTGGCGCAGGTGCTGCTGACGGGGTCGGTGATTGGCGTGTTCGCCCTGTTTGTGTTCGGGCAATCGTTGAACAGCGCCATTGTCCTCGGGCTTGGACTGGCGCTGTCGTCCACCGCGTTTGGCCTGCAAAGCCTGGCTGAACGCAAGGAGCTGACCAGCCCCCACGGGCGGCTAGCCTTTGCGATCCTGCTGTTCCAGGACATCGCCGCGATCCCGCTGATCGCCATGGTGCCGTTGCTGGCCGGCGGCGATCACACCACCACCGCCGCAGAAGATCTGAACCACGGCTTGCGGGTGCTGGGCAGCATCGCGGTGGTGGTGATCGGCGGGCGCTATCTGCTGCGTCCGGTATTCCGGGTGGTGGCCAAGACCGGTTTGCCGGAGGTCTCTACCGCCACCGCGTTGCTGGTGGTGATCGGCACGGCGTGGCTGATGGACCTGGTCGGCGTATCGATGGCCCTTGGCGCCTTCCTCGCCGGACTGCTGCTGGCGGACTCCGAATACCGCCACGAACTGGAAGCCCAGATAGAACCGTTCAAAGGCTTGCTGCTGGGGCTGTTTTTCATCAGCGTCGGCATGGGTGCCAACCTGAGTCTGCTGCTGAGTGCACCGATCGTGGTGCTGGGCCTGACCTTGCTGCTGATCGCCATCAAACTGCCGCTGCTGTTTGTCGTCGGCCGGTTGGCCGGTGGCCTTGGCAAGGTCAGTGCGATTCGCCTTGGCATTGTGCTGGCAGCGGGCGGTGAATTTGCCTTTGTGGTGTTCAAGATCGGTCGCGACCAGGGCTTGTTCGAGCCGCGCCTGTACGACTTGCTGGTGCTGACCATCACCTTGTCCATGGCCGTTACCCCGTTGCTGCTGCTGTTGTGCGCGCGGCTGGTCAGCCCCAAGGTGCAACCGGTGGCGGTGCCGGAGAAATTCCGCGAGATCGATACCGATGCGCCGCGCGTGGTGATCGCCGGCATGGGCCGCATGGGGCAGATCGTGGCGCGGATTCTGCGGGCGCAGAACATCAAGTTCGTGGCGCTGGACACTTCGGTGGAAACCATCGAACTGTCCCGCAGCTTCGGCGGCGTGCCGGTGTTCTACGGCGACCCGATGCGCCCGGAGATCCTCAGCGCGGCCAAGGTCGAGCAGGCGGAGTATTTCGTGATCGCCACCGATGACCCGGATACCAACATCAAGACCGCCGAACTGGTGCACAGGCTCTATCCACACATGAAAATCATCGCCCGGGCCCGTAACCGTCAGCACGTGCATCGCCTGGTGGACATTGGCGCCGAGGCCATTCGCGAGACTTATTATTCGAGCCTGGAAATGAGCCGGCGCACGCTGGTCGGGCTGGGGTTGAGCCAGGCCCAGGCGGATGCGCGGATCAAGCGCTTCAAGCATCATGATGAACAGGTGCTCGAGGCCCAGCATGCGGTGTATGACGATGCGGCCAAGGTGCTGCAGACGGCGCAGGAAGCCCGGGCGGAACTGGCGCGGTTGTTTGAGTCGGATCAGTTGGAAGAGCAATCGGCTAAAAATTGAGGTGAATGTAAGGGCCTCTTCGCGGGCAAGCCTCGCTCCTACAGGAGTAGTCCTAAATCTGTAGGAGCGAGGCTTGCCCGCGAAGAACGATAACGCGATGCATCGGACAAACAATGACTGCTAAGGAATCCACAATGGCTGCAGACACATCCTCCCCCGCGCTCAAGGAAATCTTCAACACCGAGCGCCTGCAGCACATCGCCACCGAAATGACCGCCATCTACCCCGAATTCAACGCCAAGGCCTTCCTCAAGATGGCCAACGACGGACTTGCCCAATTGTCGATCATGCAGCGCATGGCACGGGTCAGCGAGTGCCTGCATGCGGTGCTGCCGCTGAGCTATGAACAGACGCTCGAAGTGCTTTACGCCCTCGCCCCTCGGCTAAACAGCGGTTTCGTCAGCATCTCGTTGCCGCACTACGTCGCGACCTACGGTGCCGACCAGTTCGAGCTGTCCATGGACGCGCTCAAATACTTCACCGCATTCGGTTCATCGGAGTTCGCCATCCGGCATTTTCTGCGCCGCGATATCAAGCCCACGCTGGCCCTGATGCACGACTGGTCGCTGGATGCCAACGAACATGTCCGGCGCCTCGCCAGTGAAGGCAGCCGACCGCGCCTGCCGTGGTCGTTTCGCCTGGAGCAGATCCAGAGCGACCCGACCCTCGCCGCCACCATCCTCGACAACCTCAAGGCCGACGACAGCCTGTATGTGCGCAAGTCGGTAGCCAACCACCTCAACGACATCACCAAGGACCATCCCGAGTGGGTGCTGGACCTGATCGAGAGTTGGTCATTGGAAAACAAACACACGGCATGGATCGCCAGACATGCCCTGCGCAGCTTGATCAAGCAGGGCAACCCGCGAGCGCTGGCGATCATTGGCGCGGGTGGCAAACCTGAGGTCGAGATCATCGGGGTCAAGGTGGAGCCGGCAGTGATTGGACTCGGCGAGAAGATCACCCTCTCCTTTGCCATCAAATCCACGGTCGAGGACAGCCAGCGCCTGGTGATCGACTATGCCATCGATTACGTCAAAGCCAACGGCAGCACTGCGGCGAAGGTGTTCAAGCTCAAGGCCCTGACGCTGCCGGGCAAAGGCACCGAGTCCATCACCCGTGGCCAGCACATCAAGGAACTCACCACCCGCCGGCATTACGCCGGCAGGCACGCCGTGCACATTCTGGTGAACGGCGAGCGCCTGGCCAGCACCGCGTTCGAAATCCTCCCCTGAACCCTGACCACCCGCTCCTACAGAGGATCGGGGCCGAGCAATAGATGCTGTTCGCGTTCGCAGAGCTGCACTACGTAATCCCACAACACCCGCAGCCGTACGGACTTGTGCAATTCCCGTCGCGTGCTGATCCAGTAGCTGCGCAGGATGCTTTCTTCCGGCAACAACGGCACCAGCCCGGGATCGGCGCTGGCCATGTAGCACGGCAACACGGCGATTCCCAACCCCGAGCGCGCGGCCTGTTGCTGGGCGATGACGCTGGTGCTGTGGAACACCACCTGCGGGTTGCGGCAGAAGCTGTTGAGGAACATCAATTCCTGGCTGAACAGCAAGTCGTCGACATAACCGATCCAGGCATGGCGGCCAAGGTCTTCACGGCTGTGCAGCGCTGGCGAGCGGTCCAGATAGTCCTGGCTGGCATAGAGCGCCAGGCGATAGTCGGTGAGTTTGCGCGTGACCAGCATGTCGGCGGCCGGGCGCTCGAGGTGGATGCTGATCTCGGCCTCGCGGTTGAGGATGCTGACGAAGCGCGGCACCGCCACCAGTTCCACTTCCAACCCTGGGTAACGCTCGAACAGGCCGTTCATGCGACTGGCGAGGAACATGATGCCCAGGCCTTCCGTGATCCCGACCCGGATCTTGCCCAGCGGCGCCGTGGATTGAGTGATCTCTTCCTGTGCCAGCAAGGCGACGTTTTCCATGGCTTCGGCGTGCTTGAGCAGCGCTTCGCCGGCCGGCGTTAGCTCGTAGCCCTGGGCGTGCTGGACGAACAGCGCGGTGCCCAGGCTCCTTTCGATGGCCTCGATGTGCCGGGCCACCGTGGCGTGGGTGGTGTTCAAACGCCGCGCAGCAGTGAGCAAACGCCCGCTGCGCTGCAATTCGAGAAAAAACCGCAGGTCATTCCAGTCGAACATGAATCATCCTTGAGGCTTCGCTGTAAAGGCGCTGTCTAAAAACGCACAGCGGCTGCGCAAAAACTAACATTCTTTTGACGAAAGCTAACAACTAGGATGACCGACAACAAGAACAACACTACGAGGTCAGGGATGCAGACTTCCCATGATGAATACGACTACGTCGTGGTCGGGGCCGGGCCGGCCGGTTGTTTGCTGGCCAATCGGCTGTCGGCTGACCCGCAACACCGGGTGCTGCTGCTCGAAGCCGGCGGCCGCGACAACTATGCGTGGATTCACATCCCGGTGGGTTACCTGTTCTGCATCGGCAACCCGCGCACCGACTGGTGCTTCAAGACGGAAGCCCAACCCGGTCTGCAAGGTCGCGCCTTGAGCTATCCGCGGGGCAAGGTGCTCGGTGGCTGCTCCTCGATCAACGGCATGATCTACATGCGCGGCCAGGCCCGCGACTACGATGGCTGGGCCGCCGACGGCAATCCCGGCTGGAGCTGGAACGATGTGCTGGCGCTGTTCAAGAAAAGCGAAAACCACTTCGCCGGCGACTCTGAGTTTCATGGCGCCGCAGGCGAGTGGCGGATCGAACGCCAACGGCTGTCATGGCCGATTCTCGATGCCTTCCAAAAGGCCGCCGGGCAAAGCGGTATCGCCAGCATCGATGACTTCAACCAGGGCGACAACGAAGGCTGTGGCTACTTCCAGGTCAATCAGAAGGCCGGGATCCGCTGGAATGCCGCCAAAGCCTTTCTCAAACCGATTCGCAATCGCCCCAACCTCACCGTGTTGACCGGCGTCGAAGTCGACCGCGTGCTGCTGGAAAACGGCCGCGCTTCGGCCGTCAGCGCACGTTGGCAAGGCCAGGCGAAAACATTCAAGGCGCGCAAGGAGATCGTGCTGTGCGCCGGCTCCGTCGGCTCACCGAGCATCCTGCAACGCTCCGGGATCGGCCCGCGCCCGCTGCTGCAACGCCTGGGCATCGGCGTCGCCCATGAGCTGCCCGGTGTCGGCGGCAACCTGCAGGATCACCTGCAACTGCGGATGATCTACAAACTGGAAAACGCCCGCACCCTGAACCAGATTGCCGGCAGCCTGTGGGGCAAGATGGGCATGGGCCTGCGTTACCTGTATGACCGCAGCGGCCCGCTGTCCATGGCGCCAAGCCAACTCGGCGCTTTTGCCCGGTCGGGGCCGGAACAGACTTCGGCCAATCTTGAATACCATGTGCAGCCGCTGTCCCTGGAGCGCTTCGGCGAGCCTTTGCACGCCTTCCCTGCGTTCACTGCATCGGTCTGCGATCTGCGGCCGCAAAGCCGGGGACGGGTGGAAATCCGCTCCGCCGACCCGCAGCAAGCACCGCTGATTCAACCCAATTATTTAAGCCATCCGCAAGATCTGCGAGTCGCGGCCGATGCCATTCGCCTGACCCGGCGCATCGTCGCCGCGCCAGCCCTGCAAGCCTTCAAACCGGTCGAATACCTGCCCGGCGACAGCTTGCAGAGCGAAGAAGAGTTGCATGAAGCCGCCGCGCGAATTGGCACCACCATCTTCCATCCGGTCGGCACCTGCCGCATGGGCAATGACGCCCACGCCGTGGTCGACGCCGAACTGCGCGTCCACGGCATTCCCGGCCTGCGCATCGCCGACGCCTCGATCATGCCGCGCATCACCTCGGGCAACACCTGTTCGCCTACGCTGATGATTGCCGAAAAAGCCGCGCAACTGATCCTCAACCCCAACGCAAGGAGCATCACCCCACCAAAGGAACTGGTCACACACCCATAAATTCGACACGAACACTGTAGGAGCGAGCTCGCTCGCGAAAAACCCGAGAACACCTCGGGCCGTCAGGCTTCGCGTTATCGCTGACGACCTTCGCGAGCAAGCTTGCTCCGACAGAAGCAAGCACACCCGATACATCGAAGTAGCGGCACCCGCCCACAAGGCCGGCGCCGACAGTGGAACAACAAAAACAATCACTGTGAGGGATACCGATATGTCAGAACATGTTCAGCCACTGGAAGCCGTACGCAGTGCGGGGACCAGCCGCGAGACCCAGAAAGTCATCTTTGCCTCATCGCTCGGGACGGTGTTCGAGTGGTACGACTTTTTCCTCTACGGCGCCCTCGCGGCCGTCATCAGCAAACAGTTTTTCGCCGGGGTCAACGACACCACCGCGTTCATCTTCGCCCTCATGGCGTTCGCCGCCGGCTTCATCGTGCGGCCTTTCGGCGCATTGGTGTTCGGCCGGCTCGGGGACATGATCGGGCGTAAGTACACCTTCCTCGCCACCATCATCCTCATGGGCGTGGCGACCTTCTGCGTCGGGCTGTTGCCGACCTACGCCAGCATCGGCATCGCCGCGCCCATCATTCTGGTGGTGCTGCGCATGCTCCAGGGCCTGGCCCTGGGCGGTGAATACGGCGGTGCTGCGACCTACGTCGCGGAACACGCGCCGATGGGCAAACGCGGCTTCCATACCAGCTGGATCCAGTCCACGGCCACCCTCGGTCTGCTGCTGTCACTGCTGGTGGTGCTCGCTTGCCGCCATTTCACCGGTGACCAGTTCGAAGTCTGGGGCTGGCGGATTCCGTTTCTGTTTTCGATCATCCTGCTGGGCATCTCGACCTGGATCCGCATGAGCCTGCACGAGTCGCCGGCCTTCGTGAAAATGAAAGAGGAAGGCAAACTCTGCAAGTCGCCGCTGCGTGATTCCTTCGGCAAATGGGAAAACCTAAAAGTCGTCCTGATCGCCCTGTTCAGCATCAACGCCGGGCAAGCGGTGACCTTCTACGCCGCGCAGTTCTACGTGCTGTTCTTCCTCACCCAGTTCCTGAAAATGGACCCGGCCCTGGCCAACAGCCTGTTGATCGTCAGCGTGATCATTGGCGCGCCGTTCTTCATCTTCTTCGGCTGGCTGTCGGACAAGGTCGGGCGCAAGCCGATACTGATGATCGGCCTGCTGCTGGCCACCGCGCTGTACTTCCCGATCTTCAAATCCATCGCGCACTACGCCAACCCGGCGATCGACCAGGCCAGTAGCCAGGCACCGATCACCGTGCTGGCCGACCCGGCCACCTGCACCTTCCAGTTCGACCCGGTGGGCAAGGCCAAATTCGATAGCCCTTGCGACAAGGTCAAGACCTTCCTGGTCAAGCAGGGCCTGCCCTACACCAGCGCAGCGGCCCCGGCCGGCAGCGGCGTGCAGGTGAGCATCGGCGACGTGAAAATCGACGGTTACGACGAAGCGGCCCTGCGTGGTGCAGTGACCCTGGCCGGCTATCCGTCACAAGCCGACACCCAATTGATCAACAAACCAATGATCGTGGCGCTGATCGTCGCACTGATCATCATCTCGGCCATGTGCTACGGCCCGCTGGCGGCGCTGATGGTCGAACTGTTCCCGACCCGCATCCGCTACACCTCGATGTCCCTGCCCTACCACATCGGCAACGGCTGGTTCGGCGGCTTCCTGCCGACGGTGTCATTTGCCCTGGTGGTGTACACCGGGGATATCTTCTATGGGCTGTGGTACCCGGTGCTGATTACCGGGGTCAGCCTGGTGGTGGGAATGATCTGTCTGCGCGAGACCAAAAACGTGGATCTGGACACCAACTGACAACCAGAGCAAAAAAACGCCCCGCAAAGCGGGGCGTTTTCGTTAATCTGATCCAATGTTCGACGCCCCCATAGCCCCGCCACTCTCCAGAACGAGGCATCATGATCATTTCATCCGCATCCGACTATCGCGAGGCAGCCCGTCGCAAACTCCCGCGTTTCTTATTCGACTACATCGATGGCGGCGCCTATGCGGAGCATACGCTGCGGGCCAATAGCGCCGACCTGGCCGATATCAGCCTGCGTCAGCGCATCCTGAAAAACGTCGAAACTCTGAGCCTTGAAACCACCCTCTTCAACCAACCGCTGGCCATGCCGATCATTCTGGCGCCGGTCGGCCTGACGGGCATGTTCGCCCGTCGTGGTGAAGTGCAGGCCGCAAAAGCAGCACAAAACAAAGGCATCCCGCTGTGCCTGTCGACGGTTTCGGTGTGTTCGATCGAGGAAGTCTCGAGTCAAAGCCAGCAACCCCTCTGGTTTCAACTGTACGTGTTGAAAGACCGCGGGTTCATGAAAAACGCACTGGAGCGGGCAAAGGCCGCCGGCGTGCAGACCCTGGTGTTTACCGTAGACATGCCCACGCCCGGCGCCCGATACCGGGACGCACACTCGGGCATGTCCGGGCCTTTCGCCGCCTCGCGGCGAATTTTCCAGGCCATGACCCGACCTGCCTGGGCCTTCGACGTAGGCCTCATGGGCCGTCCCCACGACCTGGGCAATGTGTCGAAGTACCTTGGCAAAGCCGTAACGCTGGAAGACTACATGGGTTGGCTGGCGAAGAACTTCGACCCGTCGATCAGCTGGAGCGACCTGGAGTGGATTCGCGAGTTCTGGAAAGGCCCGATGATCATCAAAGGCATTCTCGACCCCCAGGATGCCAGGGATGCGGTCAGCTTTGGCGCGGATGGAATCGTCGTGTCGAACCATGGCGGGAGGCAGCTGGACGGCGTGCTGTCCACGACCAAGGCATTACCGCCCATCATGCAGGCCATCGGCAATGATCTGACGGTGCTGGTCGACTCGGGAGTCCGCTCGGGGCTTGATGTGGTACGGATGCTGGCGCTGGGGGCAAAAGGCGTACTGCTGGGGCGTTCCATGGCTTATGCACTGGCTGTCGACGGTCAACGGGGTGTGGAAAATATGCTGGATATCTTTGCCAAGGAAATGCGGGTGGCGATGACCTTGACCGGGGTGACCTCGATTAATCAGATTGATGAATCCACGCTGGTTGATGCAGTGCGACGAATTGCCCCCATCTGATCGCTGCCGCTAGAAGAAGGCAGCCTCATAGCCGCCCCGTCTCCCACGCAGGAGCGAGGCTTGCCCGCGAAGGCGGCCAGGCTGGCACATCCCGGTAAACGCCAATCACTCGACGTTCTTCAGAATCTCGAACGTTACTTGATCGGGATAAAACGCCACATAGTCGCGAATCTGCTCGACCGACACTTTGGGAGCTTCGTAGCTCCACACCGCATTGGCGCCTTCATGCCCAGGGATCTGCAGGCTGAAATAGCTGGCGTCGCCCTTATAGGGGCAATAGCTGGTGTGGTCGGTGCGGGCGAAATACTGTTCGGCGATGTCCTCCCGGGGCACGTAGTACACCGGAGGATAGTTGGCCTCCAGCAGCACCAGCGCCCGTGTGGACGCGGCCACCTGGATGCCGTGAAACTTCACCAGGAGGCAGCCTGGCTGTTCCGCAATGGTGATGACAGGACTGGGACCGGAGCTTTTCATCACTTTCTCCTGGAGCGTGGGAAGGAGGCATTCCTGTGGCGAGAGAGCTTAACCCCCGCTGGGCTACCGCAGCCCTGGAACCTGCCACCGTGATGTAACAGGTATACCTCATGTTTCGCCATGGCGACTGCTGCGCAGCCGAACGGGAGCAATCTCTCTTCGGCATTTGGTGAGCACAGCCGCCCGTATCGGAACACTCATGACTGAACCCGCAGACATCCCAAAAGAGTACCAGTGCAACCAGAAGCAACGTATAAACTGTACATCCATACAGATAAAGATTGCCCCGGCGCTCATCTCCCTCCATTCTGTGCACCTCCAGAACACTGATCGACGACGGTGGCCATGCAGCTGTACCTCTGTGAAAAACCTTCCCAGGCCAAAGACATTGCGGCCGTGCTCGGCGCCAGGCGTCGTGGCGACGGCTGCTGGCTGGGAACCGGTGTCACAGTGACCTGGTGCATCGGCCATCTGCTGGAAACCGCGCCGCCGGACGCCTATGACGCGCGCTACAAGCGCTGGGTGCTGGCGGATCTGCCGATCATTCCAGAGAAGTGGAAGATGACCGTCAAGCCACGTACCGCCAGCCAGTACAAGGCAGTCAAGCGGCTACTGGGTGAGGCAACCGAACTGGTGATCGCGACCGACGCCGACCGTGAGGGCGAGATGATTGCCCGGGAACTGGTGGAGCATTGCCGTTATCGCGGGCCGATCCGGCGCCTGTGGCTGTCGGCGCTGGACGACGCGTCGATCCGCAAGGCGCTGGCAGCACTCAAGCCCGGGGCCGAGACGTTCAGTCTCTATCATTCGGCGCTGGGGCGCTCCCGGGCCGACTGGCTGATCGGGATGAACATGAGCCGGCTGTTCACGCTGTTGGGCCGTCAGTCCGGTTATCAGGGGGTATTGCCGGTCGGTCGGGTGCAGACGCCGACCCTGCGCCTGGTGGTGGATCGCGACCGCAGCATTGCCGATTTCGTCCCGGTCGCCTATTGGGCGATCGATGTGCAACTGCTGCACGATGGCACCGCGTTCACCGCGCAGTGGCGTGCAGCCTCCGAGCTTTGCGACGATCAGGACCGCTGCCTGAATCAGGCGCTGGCACAAAAAGCGGCGGCGGCGCTCGGCAGTGCGGCGAGCGCCCGGGTGATCAAGCTGCGCACCGAGCGGATGCGCGAAGTCGCGCCGCTGCCGTTCGACCTGGGTACCTTGCAGGAAGTCTGCTCGAAGAAGCTCGGCCTCGGCGCCCAGGAAACCCTCGATATCGCCCAGGCGCTCTACGAAACCCACAAGGTCATCACCTACCCGCGCAGCGACTGCGGCTACCTGCCACTGAGTCAGCACAGCGAAGCGCCAGGCATCCTGGCGGCGCTGAAGCAGGCCGACCCGACGCTGAACGCCTTGAACGATCACCTGCAGCCTCAGCGGCGCTCACGGGCCTGGAACGATGCCAAGGTCAGCGCGCACCACGGCATCATTCCCACCGCGGCGGCGAAAAACCTCGAGCGCCTGGTGGGCAAGCAGCGGGCGGTGTACACGCTGATTCGCGCGCGTTACCTGGCGCAATTTCTGCCCAACCACGAATACGACCGCACCCAGGCCGACTTCGACTGTGCCGGTGAAGCCTTGCGCGCCGTGGGCAAGCAGATCGTCGAGCCCGGCTGGAAACGCGCCCTGCCCGAGGCCCTTGCCCCGGCCAAGGGCCGCGAAGCACCCGCCCCGCAAACCCTGCCGGCCTTGGCCGAAGGGCGCGATTGCGCGGTGGCCGAGGTGAAGCTCAAGGACCTCTGGACACAACCGCCCAAGCCGTTCACCGAAGGCGATCTGATCAAGGCGATGAAAAACGTCGCCAAACTGGTGGAAGATCCGCTGCTCAAGCAAAAGCTCAAGGACACCACCGGCATCGGCACCGAAGCGACCCGCGCCTCGATCATCCAGGGTCTGCTCGACCGCGGTTACCTGATCAAGAACGGCAAGGCCCTGGCCGCAACCCCGGCCGCGTTCAGCCTGATCGATGCGGTGCCGCGCGCCATTGCCGATCCCGGGACCACGGCGATCTGGGAACAGGCGCTGGACATGGTGCAGAGCGGTGAAATGAGCCTGGAAGAATTCGTCACCAAGCAGGCGGCGTGGATGAGCAAGCAAGTCGCCCGTTGCGCCGGCCTGAGCCTGACCATCAGCGGCCCGGCAAGCCCGGCCGGACGCGGCGCCACGCCGTGGAAAAACAAACGCAAACCTGCCAAGCGCAAGCCGTCCACAGGCAGCAAACGCGTGGCAAAACCGGCGAGCAAGGTGTAGGCCTGAAACGGTCCCATGTCCCGTCACTCACTCCGCGTCCGCGACCTGCATGACCAAGCGGTCTTCGACCCACCGCACCGGCACCGACTCCAATTGCGCCCCCTTGCAGGGCCCGTCGATGCAGTGTCCGTCCTCGAAACGAAACACCGCGCTGTGATGCGCGCACATCAGCACCTTGCCACGATAGGTGCAGAATTCTTGCGGGCGATAGTCCAAGGGTACCGAGAAATGCGGGCAGCGGTTGATGTAGACCCATACCTGCTCGCCTTGACGCACCGCCACCAGCCCGGCGGGATGCAATTGCCGGTGTTCGGGCAAACCCAGGGCGCCACCGTCAGGGATGTCATCCAGTTGGCACAACGTAATGGTGGTCATGGTGATCAGCCGCGCAATTCCGGGTTGCCGAGGCTCCAGTGCCAGGGGCGGATCTGGATACTGGCGAACAGTCCGGCCTGAACATATGGGTCGTCCTGGATGAACGCTTCCACCTCCGGCAGGCTGCCCGCCTCAATCACCAGCAAGGTGCCATTCATTGCCGCCCCGGCCTCATCGAGCGTCGGCCCGCCGAGGCGGACGATGACCCGATGCTTCTCGGTCGCTCGCAGGTGCGCTTGATGACTGGGTCGCAAGCGCTGACGCAAGGCCACAGAGCCCGGGTGATCGGTAGCGAATACCGCAAAAAACAGTCCCATGATTCACTCTGCTTCCATGACGAATTCGTAACACGCACGCTTGAACGGCAGGTCCATACCCAGTCTGGCGGACAAGTCATCGTGGGCGATCCGGTCCTCATAGATCACCTGCAACGACTGTTTGACGCCAAATACCGCGTCGGACTCCAGGTACGGATCATCGTGATTGAACAGGTGGGTGACCAGTTTGCGATAGCCCGGCGCATCGATCATGAAATGCAGGTGCGCAGGCCGCCACGGGTGCCGGTTGGCGGCATTGAGCATGCGCCCGACCGGACCGTCGGTGGGGATCGGATAGCACACCGGGACAATCGTGCGAATCGCAAAATAGCCGTCTGGATCGGTACGATAGCGACCGCGCAGGTTACCGAAGGGCTGTTCGCTGTCCTGACCTGAATACTGGCCGTTTTCGGCGGTTTGCCAGACGTCCAGTACGGCACCGGCCAGCGGATTGCCCTGGGTATCGACTACGCGACCGCGCACCAGCGCCGTCTCGCCTGGGGTAAATGCCATGTTTTCACCGAACTCACGCTCCGGCATGCCTTCGATGAAAAACGGTCCGAACACGGTGGTCTCGGTGGCGTTGGCGCTGTGCCGGTGGTTGATCGCATCGACCAGCATCGACACGCCCAGGGTATCGGACAGCAGGATGAATTCCTGGCGCACCAGGCCATCGCACTTATGGCCGGTCTCGGTCAGAAAGCGGATGCCTTCAAACCACTCCTGTTCGGTCAGTTCGACGTCACTGACAAACGCGTGCAGGTGACGAACCAGGCTTTGCATGATCTGCCTGTAGCGTGCATCGGGAGCGGCGCTGAAGCTGTTGACCGCCTGCTCGGAGATCAGTGTTTCGACGGCTTTATCTTGATCGGTCATTGTTGTTATTTCGACGAGGATGAGTGTTCCGGCCAACCCCGGATGCCGGGGGCAATAGCGCCCCGGCGCGGGGTCGATCAGGCTGGCGCCAGGCCTTTCATGGCACGGGTCAGCAGCGCTTGGATCGGGCCCTGTTCAAACGGCCGCGGGTTGTAATAGGGACTGGCGCAGGCGATTTGCGCAGCGTCGGCCGGTCCGTTTTCGGGCAGCCCGATATCCGCCAGGGCCAGTGGAATGCCCAGTTTCTGGTTCAGTGCATACAACAATGCACCGACCTCGCCGGCCTCACTGCCACCCAAGGCGCGAGCGGCACGTTGCAACGGCCCTGCTGCAGCTTCGCGGTTGTAATGCGCAGCGTGGGGCAAAACGATCGCATGGGCTTGGGCGTGAGGCAAATTGAACGTACCGCCCAATGTGTGGCAGAGCTTGTGGTGCAAGGCCATCCCCACTGAACCGAGGCAAATGCCCGCCAGCCACGCGCCATACAACGCCTGACTGCGTGCTTCAGGGTCTTCGGGATCGTTAACCACGCCCGGCAGAGCCAAGGCCAGTGAGCGAATCGACTCTTCGGCCATGAAACCGATGATCGGGTTGGCGTCCTGGGCGTACAACGCTTCCACCGCATGCGCCATGGCGTTCATGCCCGAGCAGGCGGAAATCTGCGCCGGCAAGGTCAGCGTCAATTGTGGATCGTAGATCACGGTTTTCGGTAAAACCCGGGGATCGCGCCCGGTCTTCTTCAGACGGTTTTCGGTCAGCCCGTAGATCGGGGTCATTTCCGATCCGGCGTAAGTGGTCGGAATCGCCACGATCGGCAGCCCCGAATCCATGGCGATCGCCTTGCCCAGGCCGATGGTCGAACCACCGCCTATGGCGACACAGCAATCGGCATCGAGACGGGCCGCCTCCACACGAGCCGCTTGCGCCACTTCCAGCGGCACATGCATCACCGCCTTGGGATAGACGCCCGCGGCGCGATCACCGAGCAAGGCCGCGACCTGTTCGCCCAGAACCTGTTGTTCCGGCGTGGTGAGGATCAGTGCCCGCCTGGCGCCCAGGCGCTCGATCTCCTCAGCCAGCGCCGAGAGCTTGCCCCAACCGAACACCACACGGGTCGGCAGGCTTTGGTAAACAAAAGGATTCATGGCAGGCCTCAGCGTTTGAAGTGCGCAGGGATTTTGGCGTCGACGTTGACCCACACCGAACGGGCTTCGGTGTAGTCATGGATGGCTTCAAAACCCATCTCACGACCGTAGCCCGATTGACCGACGCCACCAAACGGGCTGCCGGGGCTGACGCGTTTGTAGCAGTTGACCCAGCACATACCGGCGTGAATGGCCTCGGCCATTTTGTGCGCGCGGGCCAGGTTCTGCGTCCACAGGCCACTGCCGAGACCGTATTCAGTGCTGTTGGCGATAGCCAGGGCTTCTTCGTCGGTGCTGAACCGCACGACGGTGACGAAGGGGCCGAAGACTTCTTCCTGGCACACACGATCCTCGGGGGATGCCTCGACGACGGTCGGTTCGACATAAAAACCATTGGCCAATCTTTCATCGTCAGGGGCTTTGCCACCGGCGAGGATTCTGCCGCCCTGCTCTTTGGCGATCTCGATGTAGGCCAGTACGCGATCGCGATGCAACGCCGACGTCAGTGGGCCCATTTCGGTTTCAGGGTCCATCGGATCGCCAAGGCGAATGGATTTGGCCAGGGCGATGAAACGCTCAAGGAATCGGTCGGCGATGTCTTTATGCAGAATCAACCGCGAACCGGCGATGCAGGCTTGCCCCTGGTTGTGAAAGATCGCCCAGGCTGCGCCATTGACCGCCGCTTCCAGATTGGCGTCTTCGAACACAATATTGGCGCCCTTCCCACCCAACTCCAGCTGGATGCGCTTGAGGTTGCCTTTCGACGCTTCAACGATCCGCCGACCGGTCGCCGTCGAGCCGGTAAAGGCGATCTTGCCCACATCAAGGTGCTCGGCCAGCGCCTGGCCCGCGGTATGCCCGTAACCCGGCACGACGTTGACCACGCCTTTGGGGAAGCCGACTTCGGTCATCAGTTCGACAATGCGCAATGTCGACAGCGGTGTGATTTCCGAGGGTTTGATGACGATGGTGTTACCCGCGGCCAGTGCCGGGCCCATTTTCCAACTGGTGAACATCAGCGGGAAATTCCAGGGCACGATCTGCCCGACCACACCGATCGGCTTGCGCTGTACGTAATTGAGGAACCCGGCTTCGACCGGGATCACCGAACCTTCGATCTTGTCGGCCATGCCGCCGAAGTAACGGAAACAGGCCGCCGTACGCGGAACGTCGAGGCCGCGGGAATCACGGATCGGGTGCCCGGTGTTCAGGGATTCGAGCTGCGCCAGTTCTTCGCCACACGCTTCAATCTTGTCCGCCAGCTTGAGCAACAAGCGCCCGCGTTCGGCGGCGCCCAGGGCAGACCAGGCCGGAAACGCACGTTTGGCGGCGGCAACGGCAAGCTCGATGTCCGCGGCTTCGGCGGCGGCGACGCGGGTGATCAACGAGCCGTCATGGGGCGACACGACGTCGATGGTGCCGCCAGCGACCGCATCGACGAATCGGCCATCGATATACAGCTGATTTTGCATAATATTTTCCTCCCACCCCGCCCATGGCGCAGTGTCTGGCGACTTGATTCTCGAAAGTGGCCCGGCACGACGCCGGGCAAGACCAGGGTCTTAGAACTCGATCGGGTACGGCTTGAGTTCACCGCTTTCGTAGCGTTGCGGCAGGTTTGGCGTGGCGTTTTCCCACACCAGCAGCATCGAGCGCTTGGTCGAATAGCCCTGGTGGCGAATGTCCGCCGGCATGGCGCAGATGTCGCCGGCACGCATGGTGATGCGCGCCCGCGGGTTGCCGTCGTCCTTGTCGCCGACGTCCCAGATGATTTCATCGGACATCTGCAGGAACCACTCGACCCGGTCATTGCCATGGAACACCGGCAAGATGAATTCTTCAGTGGTCGGGCAGAACAGGCTGGTCTTGCACACCGAAGTCACCGACGGGTTCCAGGTCACGTCGGAGCGCGACAGGTACTTGAACAGGCTGAAGGCATGCAGCTCACCCTCGAAACCTTCGGATGCGTGAACTTCAGGTTCATCCTGATCAACGTCGATGAACTGGCGATTGACCGGCAAATCGTTACGCAGCGGCGAATCGTCTTTCAAGCCAGGCATGCGTTTAGTGGCGATGCGGAAACGCTCGATGGCTTCGATGTTGTCGCCGTTCTTGCGCCCAAATGCCGAGCCGGTTTCTTCCGGCGCCGCGAACGGGTCGAAGGTGGCGTTGGTCCAGTCCCGCAGGATGGCCTTGAAGGTCGCCATGATCAGCGGCGTTTCAAAGTTTTCGGTGTAGTTGACGCCTGCGGCCTTGAGCGTGCCGTTGAAGGTGCCGGCGTACAGGTCGACGTTGCCGTAGTAATTGCGAGTGCCAATGACGTGGTCGAAGTTGACCCAGCCATAGAAGAAGCCCCAGGCCACGTCGCGCATCATGGCGCGCAGGAAGGCATCGACCGGAATCAGGTGCGAGCGGGTCTGACCTTTGGCCGGCCAGGTGATACGGGCAAAATACTCGTCGCGCGACAGTTCGAAGGCGCCGAGTTTGAAGGAGCAATAGCCGGTGACGGCATGGGGCGCGCTGGCCTGGACTTCGTCGTCGGCAAAGGAGGTGTTATCGGCAGCGGTTTCAAGCATGGCCATGACGCAATTCCTCGTTGTTGCTTTTGTTGGATGGGAGGCGGTGATCACTTGAAGCAGATGTCTGCCCACTTCTCGACCGACAACGGTCCTTTAATGGTCTGCTGCAGGATCACGCCGGGACGGCCGGCTTCGAAGCGATACGCAGTGCCGGTTGGCAGCAGGCACTGGTGACCGCGTTTGAGCAACACGTAGCCCATCGGTTTGCCCGCAGGCATTTCACCCGCCAGGCGCGTACCCTCGCCATCTTTCAAAGGCGCATCAAGCTTGAGGAAATCCACCCTTACCTCACCGTCCATGACGATGGCGAACTCGTCGTGCGCTGCTGTGTACCAAGGCGACTGACCTTCGGCGCGCAGGGTTTCAATGACGTAACCGAGATTGAGACCGACAACGACTTTTTCATAAGGAAGGGATTTTTCCGCCACTTCGAAAATGTTCGAAAAGGCGTAATGACTGGCCTGGCCGCTGATGATTTCAACCGACCCTTTGCTGTAGTTGTCCAGCGAGCCGAAGACCGTTTCGATTGCCGCGCTACTCATGGTTTTCACCGTTTTGTTGTTGTAGTAACAGTGCGCCAACAGTACGTCGCGCCTCGTGCCGGGACAATTAGAGAGCCGGCGACAACAGTGTTCGCGAAACGCAAACACTGGCCCCGCGAACGTACCCTCAGCGGACCCAGCCGCGCTCCAGCAAGGGCTTGTCCCAGCAGGGTTCGTCGCCGAAGTTTTCCACCAGGAAGTCGATCAGCGTGCGCACTTTCAAGGCGCGGCGCTGGGTCGCCGGGTACACCGCGGAAAAATTGAAGGATGACAGCGTGTACTCGGGCAGGACCGGTATCAGCCGCCCGCTGAGCAGGTCGTCACTGGCCACCAGTGTCGGCAGGCAGACAATGCAGACCCCGGTCGACGCGTAGTCGCGCAGCAAATGCACCGAATTCGATCGCACCTGGCCTGGCAGGCTCAGTTCCACCTGCTCGTCAGCGCCGGTAAAGATCCAGCGGTTGCGCGACGGATAGCCCTCGTACAAGGCAATCTTGTGTTGCAGCAATTCCTGCGGGTGCGTGGGTGCGCCGAACTCGGCGGCATAATCGGGTGACATGCAGAACAATCGGCGAACGCTGAACAGCTTGCGCTCGATCAGGGTTTCGGCCATCGGCGGGAACATCTGGAACGCCACATCAAAGCCCTCCTCGATCGGGTCCACGACCCGGTCATTGACGATGACGTCGACCTCGATGTCGGGGTACAGCCGCGTGAACTCGGCCAGCATCCTGCCGAAGTGACCGATGGCAAAGCCGGGCAGCATCTGCACCCGCAACTTGCCGGTGGGCTTGGCACGCAACTCGCGCATGTGCTCGGTCAGCGAATTGAAACTGGCGACCATGTCCGCGCATTCCTTGTAATACGTCTCCCCCACGTCGGAGAGCCGGACATGCCGCGTACTGCGATGGAACAGCGGCGCATTGATGAACTGTTCCAGCTGTTGAATGCGATGGGTGATCACCGAGCGGGTCACACCCAATTGCTGGGCCGCCTTGGCAAAATTGCCGGTTTCGGCCACTCGCACAAAGGCTTCGACACTGAGTAAACGATCCATGGGGCAGGCTCTCTGGATGTCTTTGTTCTTATAGGAACACCGAGGTTAGCCTGTCGGCCCGTCGCACTCCACATCCCTGTGCCGGCCGTATCCCGGGCAAGCGCGTCTACCGAAGATCAGCGATTCAGCCAAGGATAGCGCGCGGTGTCCTGGTTGCCGTAATCAGGGTCCAGGTAAATGAAGCAGCGCTGAATCTTGAAATCGCGGATTTCAAATACGTCGGCCCAGTAACCGGCACCGGCCGGTGTGGGCACGCCTGCGCGCCAGTGGCCGTCGACGTGCTCGCCGAAACTGGTGCCTTCACAGACCAGCGTGTCGGTGCCCGTGAGAATCCAGTTGAAATGCGCGTAGTCGTGGGTAATCGACTTCAAGCGGCCGCCCAGGTCAGTGAACATCTGACCGATCTGCTCGCGGCCGGTGGCCAGTCCCCACTTGGGAAAAAGCACCTGGGCGTCGTCGGCGAACAGGTCGAGAATGCTGCCGCCGGTGGAGGTGATACCACCGTTGTCGAAGGCCTTGAGGTATTCCAGGGCGATGGATTTGCGTTGCTCGTCGGTCATTGTCAGGGTGCTGATCATGGTTGTCTGCGTCTTGTGTTTGGGGAGGATGGTTGTCAGTGCAGCGACTTGAGGTACGCGATGATTTTCTGCCGTTTGGTCGGGTCGTCCTGGGCATACACCATGGCACTGCCCGGCGCGACGGCCTGGGCATCTGTCAGCCAGGCATCGAGCAGTTGTTCATCCCAGACCTTGCCGGACATGGTTTTGCTGTAGCCGTCGCTGTAGGTGAAGTTCGACTCGCTTGCGGCCTTGCGACCGATCAGCCCGAACAGGTTCGGCCCCTGCCCCGGCGGTCCGTCCTTGTCGAAGGTGTGACAGACCGCGCAGTGGTTGGTCGCCAGTTTCTGCGCGAGCGCCAGATCGTCAGCCTGAACGATGCCCGTCAGGCCCATGCTTGCCGCCAGCAACAGGGCCGGGGCGCGTAGGAGCAAATGCGTCATGTCGTTGTTCTCATGCAATCACGGTGATGGGAGCCGCGAGTGATCGCAGCTCGGGCTTGATTCAGCTTCGGGTCGGTTCTTTGTGGGCCTGGTTGGCCGCGCGATAGGCGAAGGCTATGATTGGGCCAAGCGTCGCACCGCCGGCCCAATAGGCGCGACCGGAGGCCGACGCCACGCAATTGCCGACACCGTAAAGCCCGGGGATCGGCGCGTCGGCGTGATTGAGTACCTGGCCGAGGGAATTGGTTTTCGGACCGCCCTTGGTGTCAAGGTTGCCGCCGGTGATCAACGCCGCGTAGTACGGGCCTTTTGCGGCCAACGGGTACATCGTCAGGTTGCCGGTGCGGTCGGGTTTGACCGGGCCGGTGAAGACACCCTGGATCACCAGCTCGCCACGCTGCAAGTCGAGGTCCTTGCCCTTCCTCGCCAGTTCGTTGAAACGCTTGAGCGTGGCTTTGAGGTTGGTATCGAATTGCGGGCTGAGCTGCATGCCACCAATGTCGCTGGCATGTTTGTCGAGCCGTGCGGCAATGTTCCTGGACAGCTCTTCCAGGGTTTCGCCACGGACCACATGCCGATCGTTGCCGCCTTTGGGCACGATCGGCGAGCCGTATTCGTCACTGCTGCAGTAGTCCTGGGCGCGCTGGTCCCAGATCGAAAACATCACCAGGTTCGGGTATTCGGCTTTATCTCCGTCCCACTGGAAGAAGGTGGGGACCATTTCGTTGTAAACGGTTTTTTCGTTGACGACACGCTTGCCGTACTTGTTCACCATCAGCATCGAATCGCCGTTCATGGTGAAAATGCCCGACATCGAACCGTCCTTGGCCAAGGCTTTTTCCAACAGAATCGGGCACGACCATGCGTAGTTCATGTTGCGCAATTGCACCCCCAGTTCGCTGGAAATGCGGATGAAATCGCCTTCATTGGTCAGGGCCGCGCAGCCGCCGTACACCGGAGCGTTGAGGAAGTTGCGGCGCAGTTCCGGATCGTGGGTAAAACCGCCGGTGGCGAAAATTACCGCCTTGCGCGCCTTGACCCGCTGACGCGTACCCTCTTCGGTTTCGACCTCGACGCCAACCGCTTCGCCTTTGCTGTTGAGGATCACTTTCACCACGCGCTCGCCGGTGCGGATCTGCACGCCGTCACGCTTGGCTGCCGCGGTCAGCGTGCGGATCGCCACCCGACCGCCGTCCGACATGCTCGGTCGGGCGTCCTTGGGCAGCAATACCCGGCCTTTCTTGGCTTTGTCTTCGGACAATTCAGACCAGTAGTCCGGCACATCCGGGCAATGGCGGTAAGGCAGCGCGTCGCGTTCGGCCAACAGTTCGGCGGCGGGCGAGGCGCTGTCATAGATGGCTTCGCACATCTCGTATTCCCAGTCCGACAGACCGAGTTTGGGCAACGATGCATCGTAGGATTGCGGGCGTGTCAGACGGGCGACATAGCGCAGGTAATCCGGTTTTTCATCGACCAGGCCGGCGTCACGCATCGGCTTGTTGTTCGGCACCCAGTACCAGAACGCCGCCTTGGCCGCGGTGCCGCCAGGGCTGCCGGCCTTTTCCAGGATGACCACGTCGTTACCCAGCCAGCGGGAGAACAAGGCGGTTGGCAACCCGCTGCCACCCCCGCCGACGACGACAATGTCGTGCTCTCGGTCGAACGGCAGCTCATCGCTGCCCATCGCCCCTCCAGCCACACCCGACAGCGCGGCGACCGCCGTACCGGCGGCACCGGCCTTGATAAAGCTGCGGCGAGACAGGGCAAGTTTTTGCTTTTCATCATTCATTTTTATTCTCCGAAACACATAGCGGTCACAACGGCCAATCACAGGACGCCGCCAGGCGTCGATGACTCACCAGTAATGCCAGAGCTGCACAAACAAGCCGTCCGTGACGGTGGTGTTGCGCCCTTCCACGCCTTTGGAATAGTGGATGGAGACCTGGTCCCACATTTTCTGGGCGAACACCTTCTGCACGCCGGGCTTGAGCTGGAACAGCACACCGGCGCCGAGCGCGGTTTCGTTGGATTCGGAGAACGCGATGGTGTTGTTGTCGCGATCATCGGAGCTGAAGGTTTTCTGGTAATCGGCACTGATGAAGGGCGTGACCTGGTACGTCGGGCGATCGACGATGTTGTATCCCAGGCGCAGGTTCGCGTGACCGGTGTCGCCGGGGTCGGTGTCGTGCGGGCCTTTGCCACGAATGATCGCGCCCACCAGCAGGTCGATATTCACCTTGCCCAGCCATTCGTTGTAGAACAGTGAAGGCCACAAAGCGTAGGTGTCGCTGCTGACCGAGTCCGCCCCGGTCGGCAGCTGCACGTAGGCTTGCATACCGAGGGTGCGCAACGGTGTCGGGTTGTACCAGACCAGGCCGCCGACCAGAGGATCGCCGAACCCGCTGACCCGCGTGCCATTGCCGCGAACCGCGATCTCCGGGAGGGTGATGCTGGCGATGAAGCCGGTATTGGGCAGGCCGTCCATCTTCCAGTAGTGCAGCAACGACGTCAGGCCAACGAAGGTGTCGGTATTGCTGCCGTCGACCTTGTTGCCATGATCGTCAAAGCGTTTGCGGTCGTCGTTGTATTCAAACTCCTGGCCGACCGAGTTATAGGCTTCTGTGAAGTCGGAACTGAATTGGAAACTTTGCGGCCTGTTGCTGGCAAAAGGAATGCCCGACGCTTGTGCCTTGGCCCCCGGATAAATGGAAGTACCCAAAACACACAGCCCAAGACCTGCCATGTTCATCGCGAGACTGAATCCAGCTCTCATCGACATTCTCCAGTTATTGTTATTGTTGTTTGTGTTCAATGCCCGGCGCAGTCATTGCGCAGCGGACGATAAGCGCGGCGCCGCCTGCCAACAATTGCAATGTCAGCGACTTCTGTGTTCGTGAATTGCAAACAGTGTGGGTGGCGCGTCTATTGGTCGGTGTGGACCGACAACCGCCGCTGCATCGGGAAAACCTGCCAGCCGAAACGCTCGCTGATCAGCCCCCACACCCCTTGCGGAGCCTTGAGCATCATCACCACCGCGACCACGCCGAGGATGATCATGTACACCGCGCCGAACTGCGCCAGGCAGCCGCGCAACAGGAAGTAGATCAGCGTGCCGATCAAGGGCCCCTCCAGCGTGCCGATGCCGCCGATGATCACGATAAAGATCACCACCGCCGTCCAGTCCTGCAGGCTGAACGCGGCATCCGGGGAGATACGCAGTTTTTGCAGGAAGATCAGCGCACCGACCACGCCCGTGCAACCGGCCGCCAGCACGTACACCATCAGTTTGGTGCGGAAGGTATTGACACCCAGGCTGCCGGACGCCGGCTCGGAGTCACGAATCGAAGCCAACGCCAGGCCCTGTCGCGAACGCAGGACAAAGAACACCACCGCCACGGTGGCAATGGCGATGGCCAATGCGGTGAAGTAGATGAGCATCTCGCGCTCGTCGCGGTCGTTGCCGATCTGTCGCACGATCGCCGCTGGCAGGCTCTGCCCGGAACCGCCGCCGAGGCTGCTCATCTGCGCCAGGCCCAGGCGAAAGACTTCGGCCACGACCCAGGTGCCGATCGCGAAGTAGGCACCGCGCAGCCGAAATACGATCAACGCCGTGGGAATCGCCAGTAACGCGACCAGCACGCCGCAGAGCAAAACCGCAAACAATGGCGGCACACCAAAGCGGGTGGCCAGCATGAATAAAAGATATCCACCCAGACCGACGAACGCCTGCTGCCCGACCGAAACCATGCCGGCATAACCGGCCAGCAGGTTCCACATCTGCGCCAGCGCCAGGTAATAGGCGAATTCCACCACCAGCCGCAGGCTTGAACGATCGGCCCAGAATGGCGCACTGATCAACAGCAACACACACAGACCCAGCAACGACAGGCCGACCATGCTGCTGGTGGTCGTGCGTTGTACGCGATAGCCGAGCGCGGGATTATTCAGGGCATTCATCAGTCGACACTCCGAGGGAACAGGCCACGCGGGCGCACGACCAGGATCAGCAGGAACACAAGATGACCGGCGAGGATTTGCCAGCCAGGATCGATTTTTGCGCCCAACGCCTGGGCCACACCGAGGATCACTCCACCGGCCAGGGTGCCCCACAGGCTGCCCAACCCGCCGATGATCACGGCCTCGAATCCGTACAACAGACGCGCCGGCCCCACTGTCGGGTCGAAGCTGGTGCGAATCGCCAGGAACACTCCGGCAATCGACACCACGGCCATCGCCAGCGCCATGGCCAGGCCGAAGATATGTGCGTTGTTGACGCCCATCAGCCGTGCGGTTTGCTGGTCATCGGAGGTGGCGCGAAACGCCCGGCCCAGTGCGGTTTTGTAGAACAGCAATTGCAGGCCCCCGATGATCAGCAGCGCGCTGCAAAACACGATCAGCGGCATGACGCCCACACTCAGGCCGCCGAAGCCGACACTGGCCACTTCGAGGTCGCCCTGGGACAGCTTCTGGCTGTCGGCGCTGAAAAATTCCAGCAGCACGTTCTGCACGATGATCGACAGGCCAAAGGTCACCAGCAGTGGCGGCAGAATGTCCTGGCCCAGCGTTCGGTTGAGCAACAACCGTTGCAGCAGATAGCCGAAACAGAACATCAGCGGCACCACCACCAGCAGACTCACCAGTGGGCTGAACCCCAGGTGATTGACCACCATCAATGCCAGATAAGATGCCAGCACGATGAAGTCGCCATGGGCGATGTTGACCAGGCGCATGATGCCGAACATCAGCGACAGCCCCACCGCGAACATCGCGTAGAGGCCACCCAGCAACATGCCTTGAAGCAAAGTATTGAGCCATTCCATCACTAGATCCCGAAATACGCGGCTTTGATTTGCGCTTTGTCAGCGTCCCCGGGCCGGCCAGTCAGGGACACGCGCCCTTCCTGGAAGCAATAGAAACGGTCGCAGACACTCAGCGCCTGATTGATGTCCTGCTCGACGAGAATCACCGTCGTGCCGTCAGCCTTTATCGACGGCAGTGCGGCGTAGATGTCCTTGATCGTCGTCGGCGCCAGGCCCAGGCTGATCTCGTCGCACAACAGCAGTTGCGGGTTGGCCATCAGGCCCCGGCCAATCGCGACCATTTGCTGCTGGCCACCGGACAGTGCGGTGCCGGGACGCTTGCGTAGTTTTTCCAGCACCGGAAACAGTTGATAAATCCGCGCCAGCGTCCAGGGACCGGGGCGTTTGCTGTAGGCGCCGATCAGCAGGTTTTCCTCGACACTCAGCGAGGGAAACAGCTTGCGGCCTTCCGGCACCAGGGCGATGCCGCGCTCCAGCACCTGATTCGCCGCGAGATCGCCAATGGCCTGGCCCTTGAAGGTGATGGCTGCGGGCTGGTTCCTGATCAGCCCCGCCAGAGAGCGCAGGAACGTCGATTTGCCCGCACCGTTGGAACCGATGATCGCCACGGTTTCGCCCGCCTCAAGGGTCAGGCTGATATCGAACAGCGCTTGAAAGTCGCCGTAGCCGGCACAGAGTTTTTCGATCGACAACAGGTTTTCATTGGTTGACATGCTTCAGCTCCCGATGCCCATGTAGATGTCCTGGACCCGAGGATCGGCCATCACGCTGCGCGGCTCCCCTTCGGCCAATTTGGCGCCGAAGTTGATCACCGTCAGGCGGCTGACCACCGCCAGCAAGGCATGCACGATGTGTTCGATCCAGATGATGGCGACGCCAGCCCTGTGGATGCCCTGAATGGTTTCCACCAGCGCCAGGCATTCCGGTTCGGTGAGTCCCCCGGCGATTTCATCCAGCAACAACAGGCGCGGCCGGGTCGACAAGGCGCGGGCCATTTCCAGGCGCTTGCGATCGAGCAGTGTCAGCGAGCCGGCCAGGACATTGGCCTTGCGCATCAGGCCCGTCAGCTCCAGGGTCTGCGCGCACCACTGATTGGCCTCCTTGTCGCGCAATCGCGCACCGAACGTAGCGCCGACCAGCAAGTTCTCGAACACGGTCATTTTTACGAACGGATGCGGGATCTGGTGGGAGCGGCCAATGCCTTGTTGGCACCGCTTGAACACCGGTTCGCGGGTGACGTTGCGGCCTTCGAAATGGATCGTGCCGCTGTCGGCCGCCACGCCCCCGGCGATCAGATTGAACAGCGTACTTTTACCCGCGCCGTTGGGACCGATGATGCCCAGGGCTTCGCCCGATTGCAGGGTCAGGCTCATCGCGTCCGTGACCTTCACCGCACCGTAGCTTTTGTGCACATCGTTCATTTGCAGAAGTGGCTGTTGCATGGATGCACCCGTGTCTTTTCGCGCAATCAATAGGTAATGGCCTGCATCTCGCCGCCCAGTGGAATGGCGGGGGCGGTGGCATTGCTGGTCACGATCAGGTCGTATTTGCTGTCATTGCCCAGTCGCCATTGCCCGCTGACCAGCGGCGTCTTCGCGACGTTCTTCACCGGTCCGTTGTTCCAGTTGATCGGCCCGACCACGGTGTTGAGGTGGGTCTTGAGCAAGGCGTCGCGGACTGCGTGCGGGTTGCCGATTTCTTCGGTGCGCTTGAGGATGTCCACCGCCAGCTCGAACAGGGCATGCACGAAACCCAGCGGTTGCGTCCACTGCTTGCCGGTGGTCTGGGTGAAACCCTGGGCCAGTTGCCCGGCACTGGCGCCGGTCAATGACGAGCTGAACGGGTGAGTCGGGCTCCACCAGATTTCGGTCGAGAGGTTATTGCCGGCCTTGCCCAGCGCTTCGACCGCCGTGGGAAACAGCAACGCCTTGCCGACCGATACCGCCTTGGGCTTGAAACCCTGCTGACGAGCCTGGGTCCAGAAAGTGCTCAGGTCCGGTGGAATGACCACGCCGGTGACGATCTCGACTTCGGCCTTTTTGAACGCGGCGATCTGCGCCGAGAAATCATCGGTCAGGCTTTGAAAACGACCGGGGTCGACCAGTTGGAAACCCTTTTGTGCCAACACCGGTGGAAAGCCGAGTTTCGCATCGCCCCAGGCATTGCCGTCGCCATCGTTGGGGAACAGACCGCCGACCACCTTGTTCGACGGCATGGCGCCCCACATGGAACTGTAGGTGCCGATCACATCCTCCAGGCCCCAGAAGAAGTGATAGGTCCACTCGAATCCCTGGTCCGGCTTGCCGCCGCGGGTGAAGAACCATGGCTGCCACGGCGCGACGGTGGAAATGCACGGAATCTCGTTGATCTCACATTGGTCGGAGACCGGGTTGGTGGTTTCCGGCGTTGATGACACCAGCATCAGGTCGACCTGATCGGACAGAATCAGCTCGCTCGCCACTTCCGCCGCGCGGTTGGGGTTGGACTGGCTGTCCTTGACGATGATTTCCAGGCGGTACGCCTTGCCGGCCACGCTGATCGAGTTCTTCAACACTTGCTGGAGCGATTCGATGATGTAGTGATCGGCCGCCGCAAAGGGTGCCAGGGGCCCGGTCTGCGGGCTGACATAACCGAGCTTGATCACCCGCTCACTGCCCAGGGCAAAATTGAACGGCAAACTCGCCAGCGCCACGCCACCGGCAGCCACACCGGTGCTACGCAGGAAATCACGGCGCGAGAAGTCGCGGCCAAACAGGTTTTTATCGTTGTTGTCGGTCATGTAGTACTCCAGGGCGGCTGCAGGTCGGCAAAGTCCGGACGAACACATTCGCAGCGTGGCGACGGGGGCCATCACGCAGGGTCAGGGGTAACGAAAAGGTCGGTCTAGAAGAAGAAGCTGACGTCGAACGATGCGACCAGTTGCGAGTCCTTTTGCCCATCGGCGTAGGCATCGCGACCGGGCCCCGAATGGATGTCGTAACGCAATTCCGGTCGCAGGCGCACGTTGGGCGTCGGCATCCAGGCCAGGTTGGTGGTCACGCCGTAGAAACTGCCCCAGGTCGGATCGGGAATCCCGGTGTGTGGATCGATATTGGCCATCAACACGTGCACCGGTGCATCGGTGTAGAACCACTCGGCGCGGCTGTTCCACATCAGATTTTCGCTGATTCGGTGATACCAGTTGATGTCCGTACCGTACCAGGTGGCATCGTTTTTATTGGCAAACCCGGCGAAAGCGCCCTGCTCCTGCTTGCCGTAGTTCAACTCCAGGGCCACGCGGTTGTTCGGGTCGAGCACCTGCGACAGGGTCAGGTAAGAGGCCAGGCGCTTGTAGTTGTCATCCTTGGTGCCGGCCGGCAATGGCGAGCCACAACTGCAGTCGGCGAAGCTGTCACCGCCACCGTTGCCGTAGATGTTTTCCCAATCGATCCAGGTCGTGAAATCCGCCGAGCGCCAGCGCACGTTGGCGATGACATCCGGATCACCGTTGGGGTCCTGCAGGTTGTTCCAGCCCTGCACCACGCCCAGCTCGAAACCCAGCATGCTTTCCCCGGGCGCCGAGGGCAGCTTGAACGAGTACAGCGCACCGGCGTGCTTGGCCGGGCCGTGCATGAAGGAATAGGTGTGTGAGTAGAAGTCGCTCGGCGCCGGGGATGGCAAGGCGAAGCCGATTTCATTTTCCAGCGGCGTGTGGAAAATCCCGATCATCAGGTCTGAACCGCCGAGTACCGGGAAGTAGAAGTCGACATAGGCTTGAGCGATGGTGAACGCTTCGTCTTCGGCCTTGTTGTCGCGGTTGACGCTCAGGTCCTCGTCCCAGCCGTAGGTCTTGAAGAATCGCGCATCCTTGCCGTACAGCGCCGTGACGTTGAAGCCCCAGTCAGCCTCTTGCGGCATGGGGCCGGGAAACGGTCCGACACGGCCGATTACATTGCCCTTGGGTTTCTTTTCCACGGCCAGGGCGAACTGGTTGAGGTTCACGCCTTCGTCGGAGGTGAAGAAGCTCTGTTTGCTGACGTCATCCGTGCCGTTATTGTTGTAGCTCACGCCTGCCTGGCCCCAACCGTAGACCTTGATGCCATGCTCACGCTCAAGACTATCGCCGAAAACCCCGCGCACCAGCGAGCCCATCGGGTCGTCTGCGGCCAAAGCCATCGCCGGAAATAATATGCCGGCACCCAAAACGGGGGCGAACAGGGTTGCTGCACATGCCCATGCACGAATACTCATACCTGCCTTCCTTATTGTTATCAGGAGCCAACCCCCTGAGGGGGAAAAGTCCGAAAGCAAGGTATGACGTGAAGGCGTCTGACTTGATGGGCCCTGGCCTGGGCTCCACTCGATCCTCGGCAGATCGTAGTGTTCGGCGTAATGAAGGCTACAAGCCCGTCAGTGCACCAACAATTCCATTCTCGGCGACTTCAGTGTTTGCGTATTCAGAACAATCTGGCTTGAAAACCCGTTGCGCACGATGGTCTAGTGTTCCTGTAGCCCACCGTCTGGAGCCACCCCCATGCCGTCGATAGCACTGCACGCCGCCCAGCGCGACGACCTGGAAACGATTGAAAACCTGATGCAGTTCTACCTGCATGACTTCAGCGAGTGGCTGCCGCTGAAACTCGGCGGGCATGGCTTCTTCAACTTCCAGCCCCTGGTGGATTACTGGCGCAACCCCGCGACCCGGCCATTTTTGATCAAGGTCGACGGTGAACTGGCCGGTTTCGTGACCGTGGATGACGTCACCCATCTTCCCGGCGCCGACTACAACATCGGCTACTTTTTCGTCAGTCGGCGTTTTCGTGGCCAAGGCGTCGCGAAGTTTGTCGTGTCCACCCTCTTGAGCCAGTTCCCCGGCCAATGGCAGATTTTCCACATCGATGCGAACCAGCCGGCGCGGGCGTTCTGGGCCAGAGTGATGCCCGGACTCACCGGTGGCGAGTTCACCCTGCATCAACGGCCGGTAGACGGTTACCCCTGTACCTTTTACCGCTTCCAGCGCTCGCAGCCATCGCCCTGAATGACGCTTTCCCATCTCCCTTCCTAATTCCAAACGGCTTTGTCCGACAATATGTAGTGAACAAAAATAATCACTACAAAACCGTTGACGCCTCCGGTTTGCCCTTGCATGATGCAGATGTCTCCCCGATCGGGAGTACAGGCAACACGTTTGAGCAAGCTCGTCTGACCGCCGAGCTGTTTTTCCCGGATACGCGCTGCCCACAAGGCAGATTGAAGAAGCTGACCTGGCCGGAACGTCCAGTACAAGGGCGAGAAGCGCTGGCGATCAATCCTCATGAAGCTTGTGGCCGACCTTGAAAACGTCGGATATGGCCTGAAGGTTTTCGCCGCTTCTCTTCGTTGTGACGCTATTGCGTAGCAGTTATTCAACACGACTACATGCAACAGACGCGGACCCCGTCATTTTTGTCGGTCGACCGCTGACGTCCTGGTTTCGGTGCCAGGGATCAACTAACCGATGGGCTACCTGTTTTAGCGAATCAACTTTGAAAGATCACCAAATGGTCAAGGGGCTTTATTATGAATCTGAACAATCAACCCACTATCGATGAACTGGCTCGTATCTTCGCTGCGCAAAAAGACAGCCACGACAGCCATATCCTGTGGATCAGCAAGTCGGGCCAGGTGCATATCGACTGCCTGTCGCCGCATGCCCATGAAGCCGAGTTCGACCAGAACAACCAGAACCTGCTCGCCCGACTGAAAATGTACCGTCGCGGCCAGGGTTATGTCGGCAAGAAAGCCGCGGCCGACAAGGACTTCATCGGTAATGTCCTGCAAACGCTGAAACAGGCGTGGGCCTCGATGCAGAACCAGAATGAAGTTCGGGTGATTGACCGGTTCTACTGATTGCCTTCCTCGGGCTTATTTCACAGCCCACCCATGAAAAAGGCCCCGCTCGTCTATCGAGCGGGGCCTTTTTGTTTGTCTCGTGCGCGGCAAAATAAAGCTATCGTTAACCCCATGCTCTGTTGGCCCCGGGAGACTTGCGATGAAAAAAATCCTGACAGGGATACTGTTACTGGTGACGGCAAACGCTGTCCAGGCCAACAGCGTCCCCGGCGTGCCCTCCTTCATGGTGGAGTGCCCCGGAAAAGTCCTCGTCCAGGCGGATCAGGACGGGCCGGTGATGGTCAACAACAAGGAAGCCGAAACCAAAGCCGTCAATGATCGCCGCTTCGAGGCCAAGGGTTCGGGCATCACGTTGTCGATCATGCTCGCCGATGACGATTCGGTGAGCGTGTCCTCCACCGGCAAGGCACCCAACGGCGTATGCCAGTCAGTGGATGATTGACCTCCTCGACTCATCCGCCACCGCCTCCAACACCAGTTCCATAAAGGCCACCGACGCCGCACTGTGATAATTGTTCTTGCGCCGCAGCAGCGCGGCCCCTCGCTTGGGCGCCTCCCCCTGCAATGGAATTTTGCGCAAGGCGCGGTCCTGGGTGGCGATGGGTTCCGGAAGGATGGTAGCGATGGCCGTGTGCCGAATGACTTCCAGCAAGGTGCTCACCGAATTGACCTCGATCACCACCTTCGGTGTGATCCGCTCCAGGGCAAAGTACTCATCGATACGGCTGCGGGTGACGAAGTCCGTGGTCAACAACGCAAACGCCAGCTGCGCTACCTGCTCGGCAGTCAACGGATCCTGGCTGTCGTACAAGGGATGATTGCGTCCCACCATCACCCCCAGGGTTTCGGTAAACGCCGGGATCGACTCGATATCGGCGTTCCTGACCTGGGTAAACGCAATGGCGATATCCAGTGAGTCATCCACCAGCCCGGTCTCGATGTCGTCCATCGACAACTCGGAAATCTGCAGATGGATATTTGGATAGCGCGCCCCGTAATCGCGCACCAACGGACCGACCAGGTACGCCATGAAGGTCGGCGTCATCGCCAGGCGCAAGGTGCCACGGGACAAATCCTTCACGTCATGCAGCGCCCGTTTGCCCGCCTCCAGCTCGACCAATACCCGACGTGCGCTCTCGATGTAGGCCTGCCCGGCATCGGTCGGCTTGACCGTGCGCGAGGTCCGGTCGAACAGGCTGACGCCCAGGGTTTCTTCCAGTTGCCGGATCTGTTGGGACAGCGTCGGCTGGGAGACATGCAACACCTCGGCGGCGCGGGTGAAGCCGCCGTAGTCGGCGACTGCCAGTAAATAGCGCAGATGTCGCAGCAGCATGGGGATTCCTATCTATAGGTGTTACTTATGCATTGCATTGTATATCGGTCTTGGACGCTATGGATCAATCAGCCGAAGATTGCTCCATACCCAAGCAACACAACGCCGACAGGAGTAACCCCATGCAACAGTCCCACGCCTACAACGACCCAAGCCTGGCCCTGACCACCTCGATCCTCGATGCCAAGGCGCGCAAAAACCTGTCCTGGCAGGATCTGACTGACGGCACCGGCCTTGGCCTGGCCTACGTCACCGCCGCCCTGCTCGGTCAGCACCCGCTGCCGGAAAGCGCCGCCAAGGTGATCGGCGAAAAACTTGGCCTGGACGCCGACGCCGTGGCCCGCCTGCAGATCATTCCACTGCGCGGCAGCCTTGCGGGTGTCCCGACCGACCCGACCATCTACCGCTTCTACGAAATGATCCAGATCTACGGCACCACGTTGAAAGCCCTGGTGCATGAGCAATTCGGCGACGGCATCATCAGTGCGATCAATTTCAAGCTCGACATGAAGAAGGTGGAAGACCCGGAAGGCGGTTCCCGCGCGGTGATCACTCTCGACGGCAAGTTCCTGCCGCTGCGTCCTTTCTAAGTGAATACCGGCCCGCATCGATGTGCGGGCCAAACCCGAGCCACGCAGGAGAACAGCACCATGAAAGCGCTCATCGAAGGTTTTTTGAAGTTCCAGAACGAGGTTTTTCCGCAACGGACCGACCTGTTCAAACACCTGGCCACCACCCAGCATCCGGGCACCTTGTTCATCACCTGTTCCGACAGCCGAGTGGTGCCGGAACTGCTGACCCAACAAGAGCCCGGTGAGCTGTTCGTGATCCGCAACGCCGGCAACATCGTGCCCTCCTACAGCCCGCATCCAGGCGGTGTGTCGGCCACGGTCGAATATGCGGTCGCGGTGCTGGGCGTCACTGACATCGTGATCTGCGGCCACTCGGATTGCGGCGCCATGACCGCCGTTGCCAAGTGCACATGCATGGATCACCTGCCCGCCGTCAGCGGCTGGTTGCAACATGCCGAATCGGCGAAAGTCATCAACGAATCCCGTCCTCACGCCAGTGAAGCGGCAAAAGTCAGTTCGATGGTGCGGGAGAATGTCATTGCCCAACTGGCCAATATCCAGACGCACCCAAGCGTACGCCTGGCCCAGGAAAAAGGCCTGCTGAACCTGCATGGTTGGGTCTACGACATCGAAACAGGTTCGATTGATGCCCTGGAGGGGAGCAGCCGCACGTTCGTATCGCTGGCCGAGCATCCGACTGTCTGTGCCGTTTATGGCAAAGCGGCGCAAGCGGCTTGAGTGAACAGGCAGCGCCCCCGACTCACGGGAGCGCTGCACTCACAGGCGGTCATTTGTCGTCGGTCTTCCTTGACGAAGGTGGCCGATACTCAGCGCTCTCTTCGGCGTTGGGCGCGCCTGGCACACTTCCCGGTGTGAACACGTGAGTCTGCAAGCCGCTGGCATCGATGTCGACGACACCATTGACCGAACGGGCCAGAGCAACAGCCTGCTCACATTCCCTATGGGTGTCGACGCGGCCGCTCAACACTACCGTGCCCGCCAGGGTCTTGACATGGATGTGCAGGCCCAGGGCTGGCTTGGCCATTGCCAGCGCCGATTTCACCCGAGTGGTAATCCACGCGTCGTGAGCGACCATTTCCAGGTTGTGAGAGTAATGCTCAAAGGAATGACGTTTCATGGTGCAACCCTCCTTTACGCAATCAGAAGCCTGTCCGTCTCACTGGCTGTGCTGCCCTCTTTCTCTCAGACGAGCGTTACGGACAGTTGATTGATTTTGGAGTGCTCGTCACGCCAACACAGACCCAAGGTTAATTATAGTGCGGCCGTGGCCTGCGGTCGCAGGCCTGTCTCAGCGTTTGACTGACAGATCGGTCTGCGTCATGCGACTGCGAATGGTGAATACCCCATCGCCCGAGAGAATCGCACTGCGAGCAAACAGACGACCGCTCTCCCAGTTCGAAAGGCCCAGTTCCGGCTTGTTCAGTGCGTACTGTCCATCGACCCAGCGGGTAATGCCGTTGCCGACAAAAGGTGCGTTGACCGCGTTATAGAAGCGTTCCTGAGCCTCGGCCTGTTCACTGACCAAGGACACGGTGAACTGCGGGCTGTAGCGGTTGAACAAGGCGATGGACTGGTCCAGGTCGTCGACGATCTTCAGGCTGACTTCCGGGGTCTCTTCCCATTCCCACTCGCGACCCAGCTGGTCCTCGGGCAGCGGTTCGGCCAAGGGTTCGGATTGATAACCTTCGGCGCGATACACCTCGACGCTCGTCGTCAGCCAATCGCTCGGCAAGTACGCCTCGCTCCCCTCGACGATGTGCAGCTTGCAGCCCTGGCCCCGTGCGGCACCGGCCTTCTGCAGCGCGTCGAGAAACAGCGGCACCAGCTCAAGGGCGCGGTCGCGGTGGATCAGGCAAACGTTCAGGGTGTTGCAGACTTTGCGGTCCAGGGAGTTGCGCACCACGGCGGCAAATCGCCCTGCTTCGGCATTCTTGTCCGCGATCAGCCAGGCGCCGCCGGTGCCGTGGAGGCTGACAGCCGTGCCGGCCTGTTGCGCGATGCTGCCCAACTGGCTGACCGCCCGCCCCGACCCACGCGCCACGGCCAGCGACAGGCGTCGGTCGGCGAACATCGCCCAACCGGCGGCATGATTGACGCTCTCCACCAGCGACACCGCGCCATTCGGCAACCCGGCGTCGCTCAGTGCCGGGTTCAGTGCATGGGCGACGATGGCCTGGGCGGTGCCCAACGCATCGCTGCCGATGCGCAGTACCGCGGTATTACCGGTGCGCAACACGCCCGCCGCGTCGGCGAAGACGTTCGGACGTCCCTCGAACACAAAGGCGACGATGCCCAGGGGCGAAACCACTTGCTCGACTTTCCAGCCGTCGTGCTCGACGCAGCTGACCACTTTGCCCCGGGTGGCGGGTGCATCGCGCCAGGCCCTGAGGCCGGCGATCATATCGCGGCGCATGCGCTCATCGGCCAGCAGGCGCGTGGTGGATCGTCCGCGCGCCTTGGCCCGCTCGATGTCCGCCAGGTTGGCGGTTTCGATCAAGGCCCAGCATTGCGGGGTTTCGAGGCGTTGGGCGAACAGATCGAAGAACTTGCTGATCGCCTGATCCGATACCGCGGACATCGCCTTGAAGGCCGCTTGAGCACGCTCGATGGCGACCGCCGCCGCTTGCTGGTCCGCCACCGGAATCAGCAACAATTCGCCACTGACCTGCTCCACCAGCAAGTGGTCGCCGGGCTGGAAGCGCGCTGCCAGTTCGGGGCTGACCACCGTGACACGGTTACCGGCGAAAGGGATCGGGGTACCAGCGACTAGACGTTCGAGCGCGAGAGACATGAAGCGGATTCACCATGCAATGGGCGGTCGGAAAATGTATAGCAAAATTCGCGGAGCGTCATCAGCGATGCCTAAACCCCTACCCCCCCTTTGTGTTGTATTGCCTGTGTATCAGTGTGTGTACAACCCCCTTCCCGACACACCCCGCCGCTAAACCCGCCACCGACGACACACCGCAGATACACCCGCTTGATGAAATGTGCCTGTCGATCGGCCCCGCCGGTCATGAACGCTCAACTCACTCAATGCAATGGAGTATCCCCATGTTCAAGCTCTCGACTTCTTCCCTGACCCTCGGCCTGATCATCGCCGGTGGCCTGGCCCTGTCCAACGTGGCACAGGCCTGCGAGTCGGAAACGTTCAGCATGAAGCAACTGGCCCACGGCTACAGCCAGGCCCAGGCCGACACCGCGGAAAAACCGGCGGAAGGCAAATGTGGCGAGGGCAAGTGCGGCGCCGACGAGTAACCCCTGGCGTGGGGCATGCCGTTGCCCCACATTCCTGACTGAACGGAGATCACGTCCATGAACACCTCACTTTCTTCGGCCGTCAAAGGCCTGCACCTGAACCTTGACCGTGCCGGTAGCTGGATCGCGCCCCTGACCCTGCGGGTGTTCCTCGCCTGGGAGTTCTTCGAGTCGGGCCTGGAAAAATTCAATGGCCAGAACTGGTTCGCCGATATCCAGGACCGCTTCCCCTTTCCGTTCAACCACGTGCCGGCCACGTTGAACTGGGAACTGTCGATGTGGGCCGAATTGATTTGCGCCCTCGCCCTGTTGATCGGCCTGGGGACGCGGGTCTCGGCATTTATTCTGATCGTGGTGACCGTCGTCGCGACTGCTGCCGTTCATTGGCCGGCCGATTGGTCTACATTGGGTGAGCTTGCCCAGGGTTACGCCATCAGCAATAAGGGGCACGGCAACTTCAAGCTGCCGCTGATCTACCTGGTGGCCTTTATGCCGCTGTTGCTCTCTGGTGCCGGCAAGCTGAGCGTCGATGCACTGCTGGCCCGTTTCTTCTGGCGTCACAACTCTCGGTGAAATGTTAACGTGGCAAGCTTCACTTCCCACCTAACTTGTGTAGACAGGAGCCATCATGAGCGTGACCACCCAATGGATCGAGATCGACAGCGCCGACGGTAAGTTCGGCGCTTACCTGGCCATCCCGCATACCCGCAAGGGCCCGGGGATCGTGCTGATCCAGGAGATCTTCGGCGTGAATGAACACATCCGCTCGGTCGCTGAGCAATACGCCGCCGACGGCTACCTGGTGATCGCACCGGATCTGTTCTGGCGCAGCGGCGAGCGCATCGAGTTGAGCTATGACGAAGCCGGCTGGAAACGCGCCGTCGAGTTGATGAACGCCACAGACGTCGGCAAGGCGCAGACCGACATCGAACTGGCCATCGACGCATTGAAAGCCCAACCAGGCCTGGACGGCGGGATCGCCTCCGTCGGCTACTGCTTCGGCGGCCTGCTGTCCTACCACACCGCCGCCAACGGGCTTGTGGACGTGGCCATTGCCTATTATGGCGGCGGGATCCAGAACCAGCTGGAGCGCGCCGATGACATCGAAGTGCCGCTGCTGATGCATTTCGGTGAACAGGACAGCCACATTCCGCTTGAGGCCGTGGAAAAAATCGCCGAACGTTTCGACAACAACGACAACGTGGAAATCGTCGTCTATCCGGAAGCCGAACATGGCTTCAACTGCTCGCATCGTGACAGCTACAACCAGCGCGCGGCGGCCGAGGCCCATGGCAATACGCTGATCTTTCTGGCCCAGGAACTGTAAGGCGGGCAGGCGGATTGATTTTGCAGGCGCAGGGCTTGCCGGCGATGGCACCCGTTAAATCGCCATCGCAGGCAAGCCAGCTCCTACAGGGAGTCGGTATATCTGCAGGATCAGGCCGCCTTCACCAGCCAGTGCTGATCACACCTCCTCCAGTTGCTGAGTGGCGGCCAGTTGCGGATGCGCACGGCGCTCATGCACATGCGCCGTCGGCGTACGGTCTATCAGCAGGCTCAGCAGTTCCGGCCGGCTGTAGTGCCCGCGGGAATCCATCATGCGTTTGCGATTGTCGATCAGTTTCATATCAAGGTCGATGATCACTTCGCCTTCACCTTCAGTCAGCGAACCCAGCACCACGCCATCCGGGCTGACGATCGCGCTGAAGCAGCCACCGGAAATCGGACCGAGGGGGCAACCGGTGTCGGCCATGATCTGCGCCTGTTGCTCAGGGTTCAGCCAAGCCGTGGAATTGACCACGAAACACGCCGATTCCAGCGCATGCTGGCGGATGTTGACTTCCATTTGCGAGGTGAACAGCGGCCCTGCAAACGACCCCGGATACATGGAGGCATGGATCTGTTCGCCATCGGCCATCAAGGCGTATCGGGCCAGCGGGTTGTAATGCTCCCAGCACGCCAATTGGCCGATGCGCCCTACCGCGCTGTCGGTGGCGCGCAGGCCGGAACCGTCGCCCATGCCCCAGATCATGCGCTCGTGATAGGTTGGGGAAATCTTGCGTCGATGCTGGATCAGGCTGCCGTCGGCATCGAACAGCAATTGCGCGTTGTACAGGGTACCGCCGTCACGTTCGTTGACGCCGATCGATACCACCATGCCGGCCTGTCTGGCGGCGGCACCGATGGCTTCGGTAGCGGCCGACGGTACAGTCACGGCCTGATCCAGCAGCTTCAGATGTTCAGCAGCCATCTGGAACGGCGACTGCACGAACGAAAAGTACGGGTAGTAAGGCACGATGGTTTCCGGAAACACGGCAAACTGCACGCCCTGCTCACCGAGTTCGAGGATCTTGTGCACCACTTTGTCGACGGTGCCTTCGCGGCTGTATAGAACGGGGCTGATTTGTACGGCGGCGGCTTTTACCAGGGTCATGGCGGTGATCTCATTGAGGAAGTGGACTCCAACGAGATTAAAATTACGCTAATAATATTCAGGCTTAAATGTCATACACACCGCCTTTCAGGACACCACGCACCCTGTAGGAGCCCGGCTTGCTGGCGAAGGCGATTCCGAAGACGCCAACACCGGCAGCCGTGCTCCTACAAGTGTGATCACCCGCGATTGGCCCGCTGAATGACCTGCGGCGGTTGCCCGAAAGCCCGGATAAACGCCCGCCGCATCCGCTCCCGATCGCCAAAGCCGGTATCCGTCGCCACCACGTCGATAGAGTGCCGCCCGGTCTCCATCATCAAGCGCGCCGCTTCCACCCGCAGGTTCTCGATGGCCTTGGCCGGCGATTGCCCGGTTTCGGCATGGAACACGCGACTGAACTGCCGAGGGCTGAGATTGGCCGCGCCGGCCAGCTCCTCGACTGACAACGCGGACTTCAGGTTCTGCCTGGCGTAGGTCAGCGCCGCCTGAATGCGGTCCGTCTTGGGCTCCAGTTCCAGCAACACCGAAAACTGCGACTGCCCGCCCGCGCGGCGGTGATACACCACCAGCTGCCGAGCCACACGCCGGGCGACTTGCGCGCCCAGGTCCTTTTCCACCAGGGCCAGGGCCAGATCGACACAGGCGCTCATCCCCGCGGCCGTCCAGACATGGCCGTCATTGATGAAGATCCGGTCTTCTTCGACCTTCACCTTGGGGTACGCCTTCTGCAGCGCCGGGGCATGACACCAGTGCGTGGTCGCGCGCCGGCCATCGAGCAAACCGGCTTCGGCCAGTGCGATCGCGCCGGTGCAGATCGATCCCAGACGTCGGGTGGTCTGGCTGGCACTGCGCAGGAATTGCACCATGCCGGCTGAAACCGGACGGATCAGGTTATCGCCCAGCACCAGGAGCGTATCGAACGCGCGCTGGTCGAACGCCGTGGTTTCCACGCCAAACCCGGCGGAGGTCTGCACCGTGCCGCCGTGCTCGGACAGCAGGGAAATACTGTAGACCGGTTCGTCGGTGGCCATATTGGCCAACTCGAAGGTGGCGCACATGGCCAGGCCGAGTACCTGGAATCCGGGGTAGACGATGAGTCCGATGTGAAGCATGGCGATGTCCTATGACCTTAAACGTGGCACCACCAGCTTTCCGGCCACCCGCCTTTCACTGTACGCCCCTAATCGGGTCTATACCTAACTGTTATCAGTTGGCCGAAAACAAGAGGCACAGGCCATGGACAACAAGGGTTCCGGCATCAATCTGGCTTTCTGGCTGCCAGGCAGTGCGGTCATCCTCAGTCTGGTGGTGTCGATGTTCGCCCTCAACCGCGAGCCCTTCCTTGAACCGCGCCCCGTCGGCGCGCAGTTCCAGGCCCAACTGCCCATCGAAGCGCGGCTATGGCAGGACCCGTTCGATGCGGTCGAGCGTTACCGCAAGAAACTCACCGACAGCAGGAACCCGGATGCCGAGATCGTCTGCAGCCCCGACATGTCGCCGCTGTCCGGCGCAAAACCTGTCCCCGACATCATGGTGGCGCTGGTCGAAGGCGGCCCTTACGCCGACGAAGTCGAACGTCGGCGGCGCATGCGTTACGCCCTGCTGGCTGGGTTCAAGAACTCCCACCGGGTGCCGGACCAGGAACAGTACATCCATTGCCTGCGACTGGCCGCCAACCTGTCGCCTGATGCCCCGCCCAAATCCGGTTTCGTCGACCTGCCCTATGAAATATTCGTCTCCAATCCATTTGATCCGCCAACGGCACTCGAAGGCGCGCCACCGCCGCCTGATCGAACGATCGTGTTCTGGTTGAAACAGGACGCGCTCGGGTCAACACCGCTGCAGCAACTGGAGAAACTACGCGAGACCCTGACCCACAAAATCAGCACAGCCTGCACCCCTGATCAATGCTCCGAACCCTCCACCAATACCGTCCTGAAGGTCATCGGCCCTTCTACCTCTACCGTCCTGCGCGACATGTTCCAGGATCAGGACATTGGCAAGGCCACCTCCACCGTGGAAATCTACTCACCCTTGGCCACCGCCGATAACGAAACCCTGGACCGCGGTTACCGGAAACTGTCGCCAGCGCTGGAAAACCGGGTCCCCATGAAGTTGCTGCGCACCGTCAGCGATGACGGCACCATGACCCAACTGATGCTCGAGGAGCTGAAACTGCGCCGTGTCGACCCGGCCACCGGCGTGCGCTGCAGCCAAGGCACACTGCGGCGAAACGGCTCGCCGTGCACCCGCGACCTTCGCCGTAGCGGCAATCGCATTGCCTTGATTGCCGAGTGGGACAGTTTTTACAGCCGCGCCCTGATCGAAAGCTTCAAGGCGCAGGTCGCCAACGATGCGCGCTTGGGCAGTGACGAAAAGAACCACCGGGACGTGGTCGATCAGTGGATTTTGCGCTTCAGCTATTTGCGCGGCCTGGACGGACGTCTGCCGGAGGAGTCCGCGAGCAATGACAAGAATGTCGCTACCGACTCCGGTAAAAATAAAGACCCCGGCCAACTTGATCTCAGCCCGCTGGAAAAATCCGACGGCAACTCCCAACTCGATTACCTGCGGCGCCTCGCCGACCACATCGCCCGCGAGGACGAAGCCTACCGACGCAACGGCGAAAGCGGCATCGGCGCGATCGGTGTGCTGGGCGTCGACGCCTACGACAAGCTGCTGGTGTTGCAGGCGCTCAAGAGCCGGATGCCGTACAAACTGTACTTTTCCACCGACCTCGATGCCCGCATGCTGCAACGGGGCCAGGCGCAGACCACGCGCAACCTGATACTCGCCGCGCCTTATGGCCTGACGCTGACCCGCGCCTTGCAACAGGACGTGCCGCCGTTTCGCGACAGCCTGCAAAGCGCGGTGTTCATCTCGGTGCTGGCCGCGCTGGCGCCGCAATCCTTCGATGCCAAGCGCGCGAAGTTCGATTATTCGAAATCGGAACTGCTCTCGCCGGGCATCTACGAAGTGGGCATCAGCGGCTTCATTCCCCTGGCCAGCCGGCTCACCGCGTCGCGCCCGGCAACCTGCGAAGCGCCGGCACAATCGCAGTCCGATCGCGGGGTCCGGCCCCACGACCTGATGGCCCTGCGTTGCCTGCAGGACCGATCGCCGCCGCCCTACCCCGAGCCTGGTCAATCCATCCGCGAGCGCTTCAAGCAGACCCAGTCTTTCTTCTGGGCCGGACCGCTGACGCTCACCCTGCTGTTGCTCGGCGGATTTATCGTCTGGTGGCGGATCGAGGGCCCATACGAAAACCACGACACACGGCTGGCCTGGGTCCGCGGCGTGCCGATCACGCTGTTCATGGTGGCGGCGATCTGCGCCTTTATCGCCACACGGTTCTGGCACGCGGAGTTCCTCTGGTTCACCTTCGTCCTGATCCTGCTGGGGATCGTCTCGTCGAACCTGACCCGGCGCTCGGCCAGGCAACTGGCGTTGGCCCAGGACTCCAGCTCAAGCACGGATTTATACAACGCCCGGGCCTGGTACATCGTGGTCCCCCTGGTGATGTTTATCCTCGCGCTGATGCTGGCGTATCAAATGCGCGCCACCTTGACCGACAACGGCCTCGGTGAACCGATGTTCCTGTTCGAAGGCATCAGTGCCTGGCCCACCGTGGCGTTGCGCCTGCTGGCGGTGCTGATCTCCCTCTCGGCGCTGGCATGGGGCTGGCGCAACCTGCGCATCAACCGGGCCGAGATCGAAGCCGCGTACCATTTGCACCTGCACATGCGCCAATACGAGATGACCTTGTGGGGCCAGACCCGACGCTTGATTCGCCAAGGCAAAGACTGGAAGTGGCGACGCTGGAGCAACGAATTGGGACATTACCTGATGCTGATTTTCTTCCCGTTGCTGAGCGCGAGCGAGCAATGGTCGAAGGCCTGCGCACCGGCACAGGCCGCCTGCACCGACGGGCGCAAGATGATCGACATTGCCCGCTTCTGGGGTGAGCATTGCGTTTGCGGGTCCTTTGGTGCGCGGATGCTGCGGGCGATGCTCGCGACCTGGGCGTATGTCGTGGTCACCAGCGTGCTGTTTGTCGTCTGGCCCATGCAGGGCATGCCCGTGCGGGGTGACTCGGTGTGGTGGATGATGAGTTGGCTGATCCCCACCCTGGTGTTCCAGCTCCTGGTGTTCTGGGTGGTGGACGCCAATCTGCTGCTGACGCGCTTCATCCGCCATCTCAGCGAACATCATGCGATCTGGCCCGGCACCTTGCAGCTGCAGCACAAGAAAACCTTTGGCCTGCTCAAGCATCCGTGCATCGACGAATGGGTGGATGTGCAACTGATCGCCAAACGCACCTCGGCCGTCAGCCGCCTCATCTATGCGCCGACGGTGGTCCTGTTGATCCTGCTGGCCTCGCGCAGCAGCCTGTTCGATAACTGGCCGACACCGCCCAGCCTGATCATTTCCTACCTGCTGACGGCGCTGATTCTGCTGGTCTCCGCTCTGTCGCTACGCCGTGCCGCGGAAAAGTCCCGCACCCTGGCCTTGCAACGACTGGACACCTACCTGCTGGAAACACCTGAATCGACGCCTTGCTACGCCAAGTTCAAGATGATCCGCGAGCGGGTCGCCACGCTCGCCACCGGCTCGTTCTCACGCTACGCCGAAGATCCGCTGATCAGGGCGCTGCTGCTGTCGCTGACCGGGATCGGTGGCTCGGCCATTGTCGATGCGTTGAACTATGCGAAGTTCTAGCAGCACCGGGTATTGCATTTGCTACGGCCGAAGCGGGCTTCCTGACGCTCGCGAAAAAACGCCGAGTAGGTCATGACCGGTTCGCCGGGATGATTGATCGCCATTTGCGCGACGTAGTTGTCGTAATCGGGCACCCCGACCATCAAGCGCGCGCTCTGGCTGAACAATTTGGTGACTTGCTGCAGTTTGCGGAACATGGCAAATCTCTCTATGCAGTGTGGGACGGCCCCATGAAACCGCAGTTTTGTATCTGTAATGTGTCCGCCTGAGTGGCCTTTGTATGTTCAAGTATCCAAACGCTATGCTTGATGGACAGCCGCTGTAACACCCTCGTGAAAGGAGGCGTCCCAGATGCAACTCATCACAGTGAAAATCGACAAGCCGGAAGCGACCAACTTCATTTTCGGCCAGACCCACTTCATCAAGTCCGTCGAGGACATCCACGAAGCCCTGGTCAACACCGTACCCGGCATCCAGTTTGGCCTGGCCTTTTGCGAAGCCTCAGGCAAATGCCTGGTACGCTGGTCCGGCACCGATCCCGCCATGATCGAACTGGCCCAGCGCAATGCCCAGGCCATCGCCGCCGGCCACAGCTTCATCCTTTTCCTTGGTGACGGCTTCTATCCATTGAACGTACTGAACACACTCAAAATGGTGCCCGAGGTGTGCCGGATTTTTTGTGCGACAGCCAACCCGACTGAAGTGATTCTGGCCGAGACGGACCAGGGACGCGCGATTCTGGGCGTCGTCGACGGCTTTTGTGCCAATGGCATTGAAGGCGAGGAAGACATCCTGTGGCGCAAGAACCTGTTGCGGCAGATCGGCTACAAACTTTGAGCACCTCAGATATCCACAACCGAGACGACGGCAAACGATACGCTACACTTCAGGGCTGCGCCGCGGCACCTGAGGTGCCGAATCCCTGTCTCCTGATCTGGAGGTATCCAATGAGCGATGGCACCGAACTCACGACTTTCACCGGCTGGGCCGCAACGGCGGCCGGCGCTTCACTGGAGCGCTATAGCTACGATCCCGGTCCATTGGGGGAAGAAGAGGTGGAAGTCGCCGTGGAGTATTGCGGCGTCTGCCATTCCGACCAGTCGCTGATCGATAACGACTGGGGCATTAGCCGCTACCCCTTTATCCCTGGTCACGAGGTGGTTGGCAGTATCGTGCGAGTGGGCACGCAGGTACGCGGTCTCGAAGTGGGACAAAGGGTGGGCATTGGTTGGTACAAGGGCAGTTGCATGCATTGCTCTTCGTGTATCGGAGGCTCCCATCACCTCTGTGGCACAGCCCAACCCACCATCATCGGCAGTAACGGCGGTTTCGCCGACCGCGTGCGTTCGCACTGGGCCTGGGCTCTTGCGATACCGGATGGACTCGACCCGGCTTTGGCCGGACCACTGTTCTGCGCGGGGTCGACGGTGTTCAACCCGCTTGTGGAATTCGACGTCAAGCCCACCGACCGGGTCGGTGTGGTGGGCATCGGTGGCCTCGGTCATCTGGCGCTACGCATGCTCAACGCCTGGGGCTGCGAAGTCACCGCCTTTACTTCGTCGTTGAGCAAGCAGGACGAAGCCAGGCGCCTGGGCGCGCATAACGTAGTCGCCTCGACCGACAGTAACGCGCTCAAATCCATTGCCGGCACCCTTGATTTTCTCCTGGTCACCGCCAACGCCGACCTTGACTGGCCGGCCATGCTCGCAACCCTGCGCGGCAAGGGGCGCTTGCATTTTGTTGGCATAGTGCCCTCCGCGATCCCCGTGCACGTGTTCGACCTGATTCCCCAACAAAAGAGCTTGTCCGCCTCGCCGGTCGGCTCGCCAAATACTACGGCGACCATGCTGGAATTCTGCGCACGTCATCAGATCCTGCCGCAGGTCGAGCACTTTCCCATGAGCCGGGTCAACGAAGCCCTCGACCACCTGCGCAGTGGCAAGGCGCGTTACCGCATCGTGCTGGACGCCAGCAAATGACAACTGGCGCGTCGGGTAACGGAGGCGGCTACTTCGCGTCTCCACCATGGGGTTTGTAAAACCGGAACAAGCCGATATCCGCCGTCCTGATGTACTCCCGCGCCCAATTTGGCTTCACCGTGCGGTCGTGGAAATACAGGGCGCCGCGGGTGCGATCCGGCAGTTGCTTGTTCAACGCCTTGCGCGCGATTTCCTTGGCGAGCGCGTAAGGCACCTCTTCCTGGACCGAATCGGGGCGCCCGTCGCACCACCATGAGAACTGGCAGCTCCTGGTTTCGGAGCCCTGCTTGACCACACCGCACACCGTATCAGGAAAACCCCCGTGGCCCAGTCGATTCATCACGACATTGGCCACCGCTTCCATGTCGGCGGAATTCTTGCCTTTGGCTTCCCAATAAATGGAACGGGCCAGACAGGTGATCGCATCGTCCAGCGGCGCGGCGCCGGCAGGGTCTACGGCCTGGACTTCTGACTGGGTAATGGCTTCGGCCTTGGGCGCCGGCGCGGGGCTGCTGTTCTCTGCGGCTTTTTGCTCAAGCACTTCGGCCTTGTTCTCGGCCGCTTGTTGTTTTTGCTGTTGATCCGCGGCGATGGCAGGACCGGCAAGCATCATCATGGCAAGGCAGGTGGCTATCCAGTGGAGGCACATGATCGAATGACTCGGTGGGCAGTATCGCTTCAGTGTAGTAGTGAAATGATAGCTATTACGCCACGGCACTCTGAAAAATCCGTTGCCTTGGAGGGGGCAACTTCGCGCATTATGGCCGCATTCCGTCCAAGGGGGATTTTCATGCGCGTCCTATCATCCGTCAGCTGTCTTGCCACGTTAACACTGGGTCTGTTGTGCGCCGTGAATGCGCTGGCGGCCGACGAGAAACAACTGATCGATTCGATCAACGCCTACCGCAACCAATCGCAGCCTTGCGCGGGCCAGGCCTCACCGGAGTTGCCACCGCTGGCGGGCGATCCACGGTTGGCCCTGTCCGCCACCAGCATCGGCAATCTACAGCAGGCCTTGGCAACGGCGGGTTATCCGATGGTCAATGTGCAGGCGATCAGCCTGTCCGGCCCCCGTGATGCGCAGTCGGCCATGACGGCGATTCGCGAGAGTTTCTGCCAGGTGGTGCTGGACCCGCAGTTCGTCGATATCGGCGTGAGCCGCCAGGACCGAGAATGGCGCATCGTGCTCGCCCGTCCACTGTTGAGCGCACGCCTGGGCGACTGGCAGGCGGAAGGCCAGAAGTTGCTGGCCGAACTCAACGTCGCCCGCAGCCGGCCACGCCAGTGCGGCACGCAATCCTTCGCCGCCACCACGCCACTGACCTGGAACCCGACGCTGGCGACGGCGGCCGAGACTCACTCGCGCTCGATGGCCAACAACAACTACTTCGATCACAAGGACCGCGATGGCCGCACGCCCGGGGATCGGGCTGAACTGGCGGGTTATGGCGGCCAGCAGATCGGCGAGAACATCGCCGCCGGGCAAGACACCGTGCGCAAGGTGGTGGATGGCTGGGTGTCCAGCCCCGGTCACTGCGCGAACCTGATGAACCCCGGCTTCCAGGAGTTGGGCGCGGCCTATGCGGTCGATCCGAAGAGTGATTCGGGGATCTACTGGACGGCGATGTTCGGCACGCCATAAACACCCGGATACTCAAAAACCCACACCCGTCTATGTGGGAGCGGGTCAGTTTGCACAACCATAGCCCGTCATAGATCCCGTCGATCATCTGGTCATAACTACTGATTTGACGCTCTGCCATGCTGCACCTCATGGTGCGCAACATCGAACGGGAAGTTTCGGCGGCGCTGGGGGCGATGCAACTGCCCCCGGTTCTGGAGCCGGTTGATTATGTGTTACGCTGATGTCAATCAACCCCAGTCATCAATTCTGTCGATCATTCAAATCATGAAGGCGAATTTTTTATTCTTCCCCGCGCCGGGCAAAATGCTGCCAATTCGACAATCGCGGAAGCACGCTTCATGAATCTCAACTTTGCATTTGCCTGCATGATCGTGGTCTCGTTTGCCATTGCATTGGGTAACGGCTAATGGGCTGCGCCAGCTGAACAAACTGCGTTAAAACGCTTGCGCAATGCTCTGCCTCGAGCCAACCCATCAGCGATGCGCGGAACGGGCCGTTCGTCTTATCGGGTTTGCGCTGTCCATCTTTCGCTACCTTACTGCTAGGGTGGCACGCCAGCATCGGGATTTCGGCGCCCCAGTACAGACGGCCGTGCACAAAAACGTGGTGGTTCGATTTTCCGTGCATCGAGAAAGATCGGCATGGCAGTCGCGTTCTGCGGTCAAGGCTGTGAAAGCAAGCGCCGTGTCTGCCGGAGAACGCCATGCGCCCGTACGCAATCCTGACACTGCTTGTTGCACTGTGGGCCTTGTGTCACTTCTCGCTTGTGGTTCTTGGCAAATTTCGACCCAAGGCGCTCGATCGTCCAGAAGGAATGACGCGTACAGGCAGCCTGACAGTGCTCAAGCGCCTGCGACATCTATCGTGGGTAGGCGCCATCTTCATTGGCTGCGTGATCCTGCTCATCCAGGCATGCCGCTTCCTAGCCTCGAGCGCCCACGTCGCACCCCAAGCGGTCATTGACCCGGCACAGTGGGTCCACGGGGTGATCAGGGAAATCGGCAGCCAATACGGCACGCTGTTGGGCATCCTCGGTTTATTCGGCGTCGGCCTTTCGTTGTATTTTGCGGCGCGCCAGACACGCATGCTTTCCAGCGGACAATCGGGCACAGACCAAGGCAGGGTGAGAAAACCTCTGCCTTATGTCACCACCGCGCTGCTCATTCTTTCCCTGATTGGCTGGAGCGCCGAACCACTGGCCCACAGCATGCAGCTGATGATCAACAACCTTCGGATGAATGCGGCAGATCAACAAGCGCAACGGGAAATGGACGAAGCACTGTCCGCCATCCCCCCGCTAAAGAAATCCAACGCCGCCCCCGTCGATCCAGGTAAGGCCGTCCCCGCCGTCCAGGCCGCCACCCGGCTTTTCGTACGGGCGGCCCTCAGCGATATGATCCGCAGCACTGCCTTTGAGCAGTGGGTGCAGGTCACGCGTTCAAACCGCAGCGAGTCCGAATTCGTCCGCGCTGCCTTGACCGGTCGGCGCATCGAAGTTTCTGCCTCTGCCGACAACGCGACGAAAGCCCGGCGAGAGGTCGCCGCGACGCTTGGCGATGTCATCGAGGACAAGGCAGGCATTGTCAAAGCACAACAACAGATCGAGCAGGCAATAGCGCCCTCCGTCGCTCGCCTTGAACAGCAAAACCCGACTCTCTTCGCACAACTGACCGCAGTGCTCGAACAGCGCTATGGCACCCCGCTCGCCCCCTTGGATGCCCAGGGAAAACTGATTGCACAAGTGCTGGACCAGGCCTATGGGGCAGTCGACGCCAGACCCACGACAGAATTGGGCAGACAAGCTCAAACACTGGTTAAAGACCTGGGCCGGGATGCCGTCAGAACCTGGACGCAAACCTGGGCCAGGAACTGGGTGACCGAAGCACTCCTGAGTTCCGCCCGGCCCGGTGTGCTGGCCGTGGCGGCGCGCCAGGCCTCCTTTGAAGCCACAGACGACGCTCGCAACCTGGTCCGGTCGCTGATGGCGGCCGAAGGCCAGGGCTGGACGTCAAGCCCCGAAACCCTGCGAGAAGCAAAATTCGCCGAGGCCGTCAGCACCAAGGTCGCCGAGTTTCACCCGCCCCCGATGAAAGCGGCAGTGCAGGAACGTCTGGGTGGCTATGATCAACTGTTCCCTGGGGCCATTGACTTCGAAGTGGCTTCAAGTGGCTGGCGCGTCCGGGAAGTATGGATCGGCCAGGACACTGACCCTGAAGGGATTGATGCCAACCGGATCCGCTGGACCCTGCAACCGGCAACAGGCGCCACAACCACCAAAGTCAGCCTGGAGATCATGTCGAATGGTCAATGGGTAAATCTTGGCGTCCATGATGCGGCCATCGTCAACCAGGCACTGCGCTACGCAGCGGATGGTCGAGTGGTGGCTGTGACGAGTGCGCCCGGTGACGGCAAGTTGATCAGCCGTGTGACTTACACTCATCCCGTGCTGACCGATACGCCGCTGGGCTGCAGAGTGGCAGAGGCAGATCGGCTGCTCGCCACGTTCACCGCCGCCTACGCTCGCCCTGGCAACATGACCGCTGTATCGGGTCCAGGCCTGCTGGGGCAGTACCGGCTTGCTGAAGAACACACACCACAGTTTCGCGAGCGTCGAGTCTCGGCAGGGCCCGACTGGACATGGATGAAACGCTCCCCTGACCATCTTGGAAATATCGACCTTTGGGTCCACACGACCTATTCACTCAGGCGCGGGCAGGATCCCGAAAAGCTGACCGGCGAAGCAAGCGCCACTGCCATGGAGCTCCCTGCGCGGGGACTCCAGCCATTGCGCCAGCGAGTTTCGAACCGTCTGCCAGGTTACTTGAAAGCCCAATTGAACAGTCCTTCCTACGACGACTTCATGGCGCCGCTGGAAGACTTCGTGCTATTGCAGCGCTTCTTTCGTACCGCGTTGGCAGGGGGCCTTGGACAAGACTTCCCGGTGATTGAGCTGATAACTCTGGAGCACGCCACACGCAACTACGTCCCCTACCAGCCAACAATCCGCTGGGAAGAAGTCCCTGAAGCCAGGCTGATGGAAGTCCTACAACAGGCAGATCCCGAAGCACAGGAAAGTTACAAGCGTTGGTATCAGGACTATTTTTTCCGTTTGGCGACCCGGCAGGCAGTGTGTGATCGCGTGTCGAGATGACCGCGGTGCATCCAGGCCCAAGTCCCGCTGGTATGGCCAGCTGTATGTGCAGGTGCTGATCGGTATCGTGATCGGCGCCATTTTCGGTTACCTTGTGCCCGACATGGGGGCCAAGCTGCAACCCTTCGCCGACGGCTTTATCAAGCTGATCAAAATGCTCCTGGCGCCCATCATCTTCGGCACGGTGGTGGTCGGGATTGCCAAGATGGGCAGCATCAAGGAAGTCGGGCGGATCGGTGTCAAGGCGCTGATCTACTTCGAGGTCCTTTCCACCATCGCGCTGGTCATCGGGCTGCATCGGTAACCAAACGAAGTAATGGTTGCAACCGTTATAGCGCTTGTCACTCCACAGCATGGCTGGTGCACCGTCGGTCGTTAAACGCCCCTGCCAGCAAACCCGCGAAAACTTCGTGATCTAGTCTGAGTGCAAGTTCGGCTGGAGATTGCTCAATGCCATTGGCTGAAGAACGCAAACCCGAGCGCCGCAAGGAAACCCGGCTGTTCCTCTTTCTTGTCGTCTGTCTCTTCCCGCTGCTGTCGGTCGCCATCGTGGGCGGCTACGGCTTTCTCGTCTGGTTTTTCCAGATGCTCTACGGACCACCGGGCCCTCCCAACTAATAGCCTTGCTCAAGGCCTATTGGAGCCAGCACATGGACGAAGCGCTGCATATCGCCAGTCTTGTCGTACTCGCCCGACCTGAATTGTTCGACGCCGTCAAAGCCAACCTTCGCCTGTTGGACGGCCTGGAACTGCATCAGGAAAGTGCTGCCGGAAAACTGGTGGTGGTCCTCGAGGCCGTACACGAAAGCCAAATACTTCAACGCATCGAACAGATCAACAACCTGCCGGGCGTGCTCAACGCCGCGTTGATCTATCACGAACTCCTCGAACCCGAAGGAGATACCCAATGAGCATGTCCCGCCGAGCATTCGTCAAGGCCCAGGCCGCCGCCATCGCCGCCGCCGCTGCCGGCCTGCCGATTGTGACCTCCGCCAGTAACCTGGTGACCGAAGCGGACATGGTCACCCTGGACTGGAACAAGGCGCCCTGCCGTTTCTGCGGCACCGGGTGCAGCGTGATGGTCGCGACCCGGGACAACCGGGTGGTCGCCACCCATGGCGACGTCAAGGCCGAGGTCAACCGCGGCCTGAACTGCGTGAAGGGCTATTTTCTTTCCAAGATCATGTATGGCGTTGATCGCCTGACCCAACCGCTGTTGCGCATGAGCAATGGCCAGTACGACAAGCAGGGCGAATTCCAGCCGATCAGCTGGGAGAAGGCCTTCGACATCATGGAACTGAAGTTCAAGGAAGCCTTGAAGAGCAAGGGCCCCGGATCGGTCGGCATGTTCGGGTCCGGGCAATGGACGGTGTGGGAAGGCTACGCCGCCAACAAGTTGATGAAGGCCGGCTTTCGCAGCAACAACATCGACCCCAACGCCCGGCACTGCATGGCCTCGGCGGTGATGGGCTTCATGCGCACCTTTGGCATGGATGAGCCGATGGGCTGCTATGACGACATCGAAGCCACCGATGCCTTCGTGCTCTGGGGCTCGAACATGGCCGAGATGCACCCGGTGCTCTGGAGCCGGGTCACCGACCGCCGCCTGAGCCAGCCCCACGTGAAAGTGGCCGTGCTCTCCACCTTCGAGCACCGCAGCTTCGAGCTGGCCGACATCCCCATGGTGTTCAAGCCGCAAACCGACCTGATGATCCTCAACTACATCGCCAACCACATCATTGAAAGCGGTGCGGTGAACCAGGATTTCATCAGCAAGCACACCCGCTTTGCCCAAGGCGCTGAAGATATCGGCTACGGCCTGCGCCCAGACGATCCACGGGAAATGAAAGCGAAGAATGCCGCCAAGGCCAACACCTGGACGGATATCTCCTTCGAACAGTACGCCGCGTTCGTCAAACCCTACACGCTGGAGCGAACCGCCAGGGAGACCGGTGTCCCGGCTGAACGCCTGAAAAACCTCGCCGAGTTGTATGCCGACCCCAAACGCAAGGTCGTGTCGTTCTGGACCATGGGTTTCAACCAGCACACTCGCGGCGTCTGGGCCAACAACCTGATTTACAACATCCACCTGCTCACGGGCAAGATCAGCGAGCCGGGCAACAGCCCTTTCTCCTTGACCGGTCAACCTTCGGCCTGTGGCACGGCACGCGAGGTCGGAACGTTCTCCCACCGCTTGCCCGCCGACCTGGTCGTGACCAATCCCAAGCACCGTGCCATCGCCGAAAAAATCTGGAAGCTGCCCGCCGGCACCATTCAGGAAAAACCCGGTTTTCACGCAGTAGAACAGAGCCGCATGCTCAAGGACGGCGTGCTCAACGTCTACTGGACCCAGGCCAGCAACAACATGCACGCCGGGCCGAACATCATGCAGGAAGTCCTGCCGGGTTGGCGTAACCCGGACAACTTCGTGATTGTCTCCGATGTCTACCCCACCGTATCCGCCCAGGCCGCCGATCTGATCCTGCCCAGCGCCATGTGGGTGGAAAAGGAAGGTGCGTTTGGCAACGCCGAACGGCGGACGCAATTCTGGCATCAACTGGTGACCGCACCCGGGGACGCCAAGTCCGACCTGTGGCAGTTGCTGGAGTTTTCCAAGCGGTTCACCACCGACGAAACCTGGCCCGCCGAGCTGCTGGCCAAGGCCCCCGAGTACAAGGGCAAGACCCTGTTCGAGGTGCTGTTCAAAAATGGCCAGGTCGACCAGTTCCCGGTCGAGCAACTGGAAGCCGGCTACAAGAACGATGAAGCCAAGGCCTTCGGTTTCTACCTGCAAAAAGGTTTGTTCGAAGAGTACGCCCAGTTCGGCCGCGGTCACGGCCATGACCTTGCCACGTTCGACCGCTACCACAACGAGCGAGGCCTGCGCTGGCCGGTGGTCGACGGCAAGGAAACCCGCTGGCGCTATCGCGAGGGCCTGGACCCTTACGTGGAGAAAGGCAGCGAGGTGCAGTTCTACGGCTACCCGGACAAGAAGGCGATCATCTTCGCCCTCCCCTACGAACCGCCGGCCGAAGCCCCGGACGCCGATTACCCGTTCTGGCTGAGCACCGGGCGCGTGCTCGAACACTGGCATACCGGCACCATGACCCAACGCGTCGAGGAGCTGTACAAAGCGGTGCCGGACGCGCTGGTCTACATGCACCCCGACGACGCCAAGGCGCTGAAGGCACGGCGTGGCAGTGAAGTGAAGTTGATCAGCCGGCGCGGTGAAATCCGCGCGCGCATCGAAACCCGCGGGCGCAACAAACCCCCTCAGGGGCTGGTGTTCGTGCCGTTTTTCGATGCCAACAAGCTGATCAACAAGGTCACGCTCGACGCCACCGACCCGATCTCCAAGCAAACCGACTACAAGAAATGTGCGATACGCATCGAGTTGGTCAGCGTGGCCTGAGGAGAACCGTCATGCCTTTTCGAATCCTGCCGTTGCTTCTGCTCGCCGCGATTGGCGTGGTGATCGCTGCGGAAGTCGACTACCCGCTCGATGCGTCAGGGCCGGACGGGCGGCGGCCCGGCGGCACCCTGACCCAGAGCATGCCCGCCCCGCCCATCGCCGACGAAGAAAACAAGGACCTCAAGCGCGAACGCAATTACCCGGACCAACCGCCCACCATTCCCCACAGCATTCGCGGTTATCAAATCGACATGAACGGCAACAAGTGCCTGTCGTGTCACAGCCGGGCCAACAGCGCGCGCAGCCAGGCGACGATGATCAGCATCACCCATTACATGGACCGCGACGGCCAGGCACTGGCGGCGGTATCACCGCGTCGCTACTTCTGCAACCAATGCCACGTGCCGCAAACGGACGTGCTACCCCTGGTGAACAACAACTTCGAGACCATCGACAAAATACTGCAAGACGACGCCAACGCCGCGCAGAAACCCTGAGGAGGCAACATGAAAGCACTGTTCGCCCTGCTCAAGGACTACTGGGGCATCCTGCGTCGCCCGAGCCTCTACTACAGCCTGGGCTTTCTGACGCTGGGGGGGTTTATCGCCGGGATCATTTTCTGGGGCGGTTTCAACACGGCGCTTGAGCTGAGCAATACCGAGAAATTCTGCATCTCCTGCCATGAAATGCGCGACAACGTGTTCGTCGAGCTCAAGGACACGATCCACTACACCAACCGTTCCGGTGTGCGCGCCAGTTGCCCGGACTGCCACGTGCCCCACGAATGGACCCATAAAATCGCACGCAAGATGCAGGCTTCGAAGGAGGTCTGGGGCAAAATTTTCGGCACCATCGATACCCGCGACAAATTTCTCGTCCTGCGGCGCGAGCTGGCCGAACATGAGTGGGCCAGGCTCAAGGCCAACGACTCGCGCGAATGCCGCAACTGTCACAACTTCGAGTTCATGGACTTTACCCGCCAGGGCAAACGCGCCGCGGCCATGCACTCGACGTCCCTGACCAAGGGCGAAGCCACCTGCATCGACTGCCACAAGGGGATTGCCCACAAGCTGCCGGATATGAGCGGGGTCAAGGGCTGGTAGATTTCCCGGCCCCGTAACGCCGCGTCCCTGTAGGAGCGAGCTTGCTCGCGAAGGACGTTAACGATGACGCGTGCTGTCTGGATGAACACGCCGCCCTCGGGTTTTTCGCGAGCAAGCTCGCTCCTACAGGGGGGTTTCAGCGCCGATAGACTTCCAGCAGTGCCTGCAACGGATGGCGCAGGGTTTGCTCGGACAGACGCTTGACCTGGCTGCGGCAGGAATAACCTGTGGCCAGCGCCTCACCCTGCTCGGCCGGTGCCGACACCTGACTGGCCCACGACTGCTCGAAAATCGTCACCGACGTGGCCTTGTTGCGCGCTTCATGGCCGTAAGTGCCCGACATCCCGCAGCACCCCGTCGCCTGGGTCTTCAACCGCAACCCCGCGCGCTCGAACACCTGCTCCCACTGCCGGGTGCTGGCGGGCGCGTTGGTCTTCTCGGTGCAGTGGGCCAACAGGCGAAAATCAACCGCCGTCGTCCGCACTGGCCGTTCCGGCAAGACGGTCAGCAGCCATTCCTGAAGCAGCGCCACCTCGGGACATTGCTCCAGACCCGGCACCTTGAGGTACTCCTGGCGGTAGACCAGGGTCATCGCCGGATCCAGCCCCACCAGCGGTATGTCGAAGCGCGCAAGGTCGCGCAACTGATCGGCATTGCGCACCGCGGCGCGATTGAACGCGGACAGGAAACCCTGCACATGCAGCGGTTTGCCATTGGGGCTGAACGGCGCCAGATACACCTGGTAACCCAGCCGGGAGATCAGCTCGATCAGATCGACCAGCAAGGGCGTCTCGAAGTAACGGGTGAAGGCGTCCTGGACCAGGATGACGCTGCGGGCGCGCTGTTGCGCACTGAGTGCCGACAGGATTTGCGTCGTCGCCGGTCGCGCCTGCCAATGCCGCACCGCCCTTTGGAAATCGAAGCGACTGAGCAACGGACTGTCCACCATCCCGACGTGCCGCTCCAGCAATCGACTGCTGAACCCCGCCCCCATCAGCGCATTGTACAGACGCGGAACACGAGCCAGGTAAGGCACGGTGTATTCAAGCGAAGCAATCAGATAATCGCGCACCGGGCGCAGATAACGTGAGTGATAAAGCTCCAGGAACCGCGACCGGAACTCCGGCACATTGACCTTCACCGGGCATTGTCCCGCGCAGGATTTACACGCCAGGCAACCGGCCATGGCGTCATACACCTCATGGGAAAAGTCCTGCGCGCCGCTGCGTTGCGCCCGGCTGTTGCGCCAGCGCCGGGCAAGCCCGCTGAAAAACGCGGGCCGGCGGCAGGCATCCGACAGCACATCGATCCCCGCCTCGCCTTGCAGACGCAACCATTCGCGAATCAACGAAGCCCGGCCCTTGGGCGAATGCACGCGCTGGCGGGTGGCTTTCCACGACGGGCACATGGCGTCATCGGGGTCGAAGTTATAGCAGGCGCCATTACCATTGCAGTGCATCGCCGTGCCATAACTGTTCCAGACGCGCTCGTCGATCTGCCGATCCAGCTCGCCGCGCAAGGGTACTTCGTCGACTTTCAACAGCCTTGCCGTGCGGGTATCCGGCGTGGCGATCTTGCCGGGGTTGAGTTGATTGCAAGGATCGAACGCCGCCTTGAGCGCCTGCAGCGAAGCGTAGAGCTCACCAAAAAAGGCCGGCGCGTATTCCGAGCGCAGGCCCTTGCCATGCTCGCCCCACAGCAAGCCGCCATAGCGTTGGGTCAACGCGGCCACGCCATCGGAAATCGGCCGCACCAGCGCAGCCTGCACAGGGTCCTTCATGTCGAGGATGGGCCGCACGTGCAACACGCCGGCATCGACGTGGCCGAACATGCCGTACTGCAAGCCATGGCTGTCCAGCAAGTCGCGAAACTCGGCAATGTAATCGGCCAGCCGCTGCGGGGGCACGGCGGTATCTTCGACAAAGGGCTGCGGCCGCGCTTCACCCGCCACATTGCCGAGCAACCCGACGGCCTTCTTGCGCATGCCGTACACCCTGGTCACCGCCGCATGGCCGACGGCCAGGGTATGCCCCAGGCGTTCAACGCCCGTGTCGACGGCCAGATGCTCGATAAAGGCGGCGACCCGACCCTGCAGCTCTTCGAGGTCATCGCCACAGAATTCCACCAGGTTGATCCCCAGTGTCGGCCGCTCGGCCTGGGTCGGAAAATACTCGGCCACGCCATGCCAGACGATGTCCTGCATCGCCAGCAACAGCACCTTGGAGTCGACGGTCTCGATCGACAGCGGCTTGAGCGTGAGCAGCGCCCGGGCATCGCGCAACGCGTCCATGAACCCGGCGTATCGAATGTTCACCAGCATGGTATGGCGGGGATCGGCAGCACATTCAACTTCGCCTCGACCACAAACCCCAGCGAGCCTTCAGCCCCGCACAGCACACTGTTGAGGTTGAAGCGGTTATCGGCCCCGCGCAAATGCGCCAGGTCGTACCCGGTCAGGCAGCGGTCGAGGTCCGGAAAGCGCGCCTTGATCAGCTCGCCCTGCTCGTCGATGATCCGCCGCGCGCAACGATACACCTCACCGACACGGTCCCCACGGGCGCATTCGCGTTCGAGCTCGGCTTCATCCAGAGGACGGCCATGCAGGTATTCGCCGCCGCGCAGGAGCGTCTTGAGTTCAAGCACATGGTCACGGGTCTTGCCGTAAGTGCAACTGCCTTGGCCGCTGGCATCGGTACTGATCATGCCGCCGATCGTCGCGCGGTTGGACGTGGACAGTTCCGGGGCGAAGAACAACCCGGAGGCCTTAAGTGCCTTGTTCAGCTGGTCCTTGACCACCCCGGCCTGAACCCGCACCCAACGCTCCTCGACATTGATCTCCAGAATGCGGTTCATGTGCCGCGAGATATCGACCACGATGCCATCGGTCAACGACTGGCCATTGGTGCCGGTACCTCCGCCGCGCGGGGTGACGGCCACTTGCTCGAATTCAGGCCGGGCGATCAACCGGGCAATGCGCGCCACGTCGTCGGCGTCCACCGGGAACACTGCCGCCTGGGGCAAACGCTGGTAGATCGAGTTGTCGGTGGCCAGCACCACGCGGCTGGCGTATCGGTCGCTGATCTCACCTTTGAAACCGCTGGCGGCCAGTTCCGAAAGGAACTGACGATAGCTGGATGTCAATGCAGTGGCAGGCGAAAGCTGAGCGATCATCGGGGTCGGGTCTCGGGTCGAAATCAGGTCAATCAACGAAGTACACTTGTAGGGAGCGAATGATTACGCCAGTCTTCTTCGTCACACAGTGCCAATGTTCATTGGATAGGCTGCTCGGCACAAACGAATATTCCACTCGACATTGATGACTTTTACGAATGAATCCCAGACTGCTGACCCCTTCCATGTCGCTGCTGCTGGCCTTCGATGCCGCCGCGCGCCATGAAAGCTATACCCGTGCCGCCCAGGAGCTGTCCCTGACCCAGAGTGCGGTCAGTCGCCAGGTGCAAATCCTCGAGAAGCTGTTGGGCATGCGCCTGTTCAGCCGCGAAGGCCGGCGGGTCATCCTCACCGACGTTGGCCGTCTGTATCAGCGCGAGTTGAGCGAAGCGCTGGGACAGATCCGCAGCGCCACCCTGCAGGTCATGGCGTTCCAGTCCGGCATTCACAGCCTGCGCCTGGCCACCTTGCCGACCTTCGGCTCGAAATGGCTGTTGCCGCGCTTGAAGGATTTCTACACCGCCCATCCGGGCATGACCGTGCACCTGCACTCCCGGATCGAGGCCATCGACTTCGACAGCAGCGAAATCGATGCCGCGATCTGCGTCGGCAGCGGCGACTGGCCGGGCCTGACCGCACATCGCCTGCACACCGAAGAACTGGTGGTCATCGCCAGCCCGCAACTGACCCCGGCGCAGCGACGCGAGGCCGAACAGCACATCACCGACCAACTGCTGCTCAACGTCAGCAGTAACGCGCAAGCGTGGGCCGAATGGTTCTCCCATCATGCACTGCCCCATCGGGCGATGCGCATCGGCCCGAGCTTCGAAATGACCTCGCATCTGATCCAGGCGGTGCGGGTCGGCATCGGCATCGGCCTGGTGCCGCGCATCCTGGTGGAGGACGAGTTGCTCAGCGGTGAACTGGCGTGCCTGGGCGAGCCGATCATCAGCCGCCGCAGTTATTACCTGGTGTATCCAAGGCGCAATGAAAACCTGCCTTCCTTGAAAGCTTTCAGAGACTGGCTGATGCAAACCCTATGACTTTCGCCAACCCGAGCACTCAGTCACCTCGCAAAATCAACGCATGCACACCGTCCCATTCGGCGAAAATGTCCTGCCCGCAGTTCACCCCAAGCCGGTTGTATTCGGCATGCGGTTTCTGCACCTGCAGCTCAAGCCCATCCCTGGTTTCGAGATAGATGTTGACCATCGAACCGATGAACTCTTCACCGACCACGGTGCAGGCCAGTCGGTTGTGCAGCACCGGTTGCGCCGACAAGTCGATATGCTCGGCGCTGATGCAGACCGTCACCTCCTGACCGGGGACGACCGATTTACTCTCCGGTAGCCGCGCCTGGAATTGGCCGTGCGTCGAATCGACACGAACCAGTCCGGCATCGTCGAAGCCGGCGACCGTGCCGCTCAGGATGTTCTTGCCACCGACGAACTCGGCGACGAAACGGTTATGCGGCTCAAGGAACACCTCCTGCGGCGAGCCGATCTGTTCAACCCGGCCGCGACTCATGATCACTACGCGATCGGCCATGGCAAAGGCTTCGGATTGACTGTGGGTGACGTAGACGAACGTGATGCCCAGGTCCTTCTGCAGCCCGGTCAGCACGCCTTGCATGCGCACGCTCAAATGGGCATCGAGCGCGCTCAGTGGTTCGTCGAGCAGCAGGATCGGCGGCTCGGTGACCAACGAACGGGCCAGCGCCACCCGCTGCCGCTGACCACCGGAAAGCAGGCTGATATCGCGGGTGGCGAATTCCCCCAGGTCCAGCCGTTCAAGCCAGTGCAGCGCCTTTTTGCGCCGCTCGGCCTTGGCCATGCCCCTCATGCGCAGGCCGAACTCGACATTCTCCAGGACGTTGAGAAACGGGAACAGGGCCAGGTTTTGCCAGACCAGCGGCGTCTCCCGTTCCCAGGAGCAGAGGTCATTGATTCGCTCTCCATTGAGACGAATTTCGCCCTCGCTGGGTTTATCGAGGCCCGCGAGCATGCGCAGCGTAGTGGTCTTGCCACATCCGCTGGAGCCCATGATCGCGACGAACTCGCCTTTGTAGATTTCCAGGTTCATGCGTTCGACGGCCTGGTAGCTGCCGAAATGCTTGACCACGTTGTCGAATACCACCAGCGGTTGAGTCATGGCTGAATCCTTCGGGTTCGGATGATTGAGGTGGTATCAGGCAGTCGCGGGCTTGCGCCGGCGCATCAACAGCAGCTGCGCGAGGATCACCAGGGTCATGGTCGTGATGAAGACGATCGTACCGATCGCATTGATGGTCGGGCTCACCTGCCCTTGCAAGGTGTTGAGGATGCGCACCGGGACCGTCTCGTTTAGACCCGAGACGAACCAGGCGACGGCAAACTCATCGAAGGACACCGCCATGGTCACGAACAGCGCGGCGAAAATGCTCGGTGCCGTGAACGGCAGGATCACATAACGCATGGCCTTCCATTGGTTGGCTCCCAGGTTCCAGGCGGCGGCCTCGATGTTCGGATCCATCTGCGCCAGGCGCATCCTGATCACCGCCATGGCGAACGGCGCACACATCACGATGTGGCTGATCATCACCGCGTACACCTCGCCGGACAGCCCGACGCGCGACAGGAAGGCCAGCATGGCCAGGCCCATGATCACCACCGGAATGGTCGGCGGCAGCAGCGCCAGCGCCATGTAGATCGACTTGCCGAAGAACTGGTAACGGAAGTCGGTATAGGCCGCGGTGAACCCGAGCAGGGTCGAGACCAGCGACACCACCACACCCACTTTCAGGCTGTTGCCGAAGGCCTGCCAGACCGCCGGATCGGCCGCAATCGCTTCGTACCAGTGCAGGCTGAAACCGCCCAGGGGCAACGACGGAAAACGGTCGATGTTGAACGAGAACACGAAGCTGCCGGCAATGGGCGTAAAGATGAAGATGAACACCAGTACGACAAAGCTGCGCAGCAGGAAGTTGATCAGTCGATGCTCGTTCATGGGCGTCTCCGGTAAGCGAAGCGAACCGCAGCAAAAGCCGTGATCAGCAGCGTCAGGATCATCATCGTGGCGATCACCGCCGCCCGTGGCCATTGCTGACCGGACTTGGTGGTGTCAGTGATCAGGGTGCTCAGGGTCGGTGGCTGACCGCCACCCAGGTACAGCGGGCTGACGAAATCGCCGAAGGTCAGGATGAAGCAGAACAGCGCCGCCACCACGATGCCGATCCGTGCCGACGGCACCACCACCAGCCACACCGTACGCAGTCGTCCGCAGCCGAGATTGTGCGCGGCCTCGATCAACGAGCGATCGATGTACATCAGGCTGAACAGTTGCAGCAACACCACCAGTGGCAGGCACAGCGTGAAGTAGCCGACATAGGTACCGAACGTCGTGTTCAGCATCGCCAACGGCTCAAGCCCCAGCAGGCCGAGCGCGGCATTGAAGATGCCGTTGTCGCTGAGGAACACCTGCCATGAATAGGTGCGCACCAGGTAGCTGGTAAAGAACGGCGTGATCAGCAGCAATACCAGCAACTGTTTGGTCGACTCGCGAAACTTGAAGGCGATCGCGTAAGCGCAGGGAAAAGCCACCAGGCTCACCAGCACGGTGGCGCCGGCCGCCATGGCCAGGGTATGCAGGTAGGCATCCCAGAAGAAGCCGCGGCTGAACATGTAGCTCCAGTTCAGCCACTCGAACGTCGGCACCATGCGGAAGTTGCGCACCAGCCAGAAGCTGATCGCCACCAGGAATGCCAGCGGGAACACAAAGAAGATCAACTGCCAGATCAGGATCGGCAGCGAAAAGCTGAGGCCGTACCAAGGCAGGCGCACGGTGCGTTTGTGGCTCCGCCGGCGGCTCAGCGCGTTGTCGGTCAGCACCGGCGGTGAAGTCTTGAGTTTGTCTGAAATCATTGCGACCACCTCCTCGCGCCTCGTCAGGCACCCTTGTATTGCGACCAGAAGTCGTTCCACTCATCCAGGCTCTGCCGGACCGGGAGTTCGCGATACTTGATGCGACCGTCGCGGATATCGTCCATGACGTTGCGCTGGCCGAGCAGCATGCCCTGGCGCTTGGCTTCGGCGGGATCGGTCTGGTTGAGCAGCTCCCAGCCTTTTTTGCTCGGGATCAGCGCCGGGTAGGCGGCCATCTTCGCCGACTTGACCTGGCCCTGGGGTGAGGTGATGTACTGGATGAACTTCTTCGCCAGGTCCGGACTGTGGGCCTTTCTGGCGATGCAGTAGGACTCCGTCCATTGCAACCCGCCCTCTTCCGGCAACACGGTTTTCACCGGGGCGCCGGCGCGCTGCAAGACCCCGGTGATCCAGTCGCCGATCCCGCACATGGCATGGACCTGACCGTTTTTCAGGGACGAGAAAGTGCCACCGTAATCGAAGAAGCCACCGATCTGCGGGCGCAGGCTCATCATCTTCTGCTGGACGGTTTTCCACTGCGCGGCATCGATGTCGTAAGGCCGCGCATTGCCATTGAGCAAACTGATCTGCCCCAGGTTCGGCAGGTGCCAGTCGAAGTGGCCGACCTTGCCCTTGAGGCTCTCGTCCCAGAACACATCGTAGGTGCGTACCTTGGATTCGGGCACGAGCTGGGTGTTGTAGGCGATGCCGAGGAAGCCGAAGCGGATCAGCACCGAATAGAGCTTGTCGCCTTGCCAGTGACCGGGAAAGTGCTGGAACTCGGGGTAGAAGTCGTCGAAGGGGTAGTCAGCCGGGTCGAGTTGCTCGATGTATTCGGCGGCATTGAGTTGCTGTACGTATTCGGCGTCGGACAGGATCAGGTCGAAAGTGCCGGGCGGCGATTGCGAGATCAGCCCCAGCATGTTGTCGCCGCCGGTGTAGTACTTGGCCCTGACCTTGACCCCATACTGGCGTTCGAAATCGGCGACGATGTCCGGTTCGGCGTGTCCGGCCCAGGCCAGGATCACCAGTTCTTTTTCCGCGGCGGCAAAGCTTCTCATCGGCAGCAAACCGGACAACGCCGCGGTGCCTGCCAGGATGCCGGTGGTCTTGAGGAAGGTACGGCGCGAAAGGTCGATGCGGTTATTCATTATTGTCTCTCCCGGGTGATGGAAAGTGGCGTCTGTCCTTCTCGTCCTTGTGGTCTTGCCGCTTGCTGGTGGATCTGCCCGCCACACGCATCATTGGCTGGCAAGAAGCATTGCAGCAGATCGCCATCACCCATTTTTGTACGCGTCCGACCTGAAGTTTGTCAGATCCGACCCATTGCCAGCGCTTGCCCAACCCCGCCCTGTCAGAAAAGTCTAATCAGAGGGTGTTCTGTCAATTACGGGTCGGATTTGGACAAATCGCTTGCCTGCCGATCTGATCGAATCATTCCATGCGCCACTTTCGATATCTGCCGTCCAACAGGTCGGTCAGAGGAAAGGCAAGGTCCATCACTTAAGAGAGTGTGTAGATGAATAACAGTGTCGTTATTGGCGAACTCACCTGGCCAGAGTATGCAGAGAAGGTCGCCACCGGCTGCCCGATCTTTCTGCCGGTGGGCGCCCTGGAACAGCATGGCCATCACATGTGCATGGAAGTCGATGTGCTGCTGCCGACTGCGATATGCAAGGCGGTCGCGCAAAATGTCAGCGGCCTGGTGTTGCCGGCCCTGGCCTACGGCTACAAATCCCAGCAGAAATCGGGGGGCGGCAACCACTTCCCCGGAACCACCAGTCTCGATGGCGCCACGCTGACCCATACCGTGCAGGACATCATTCGCGAACTGGCACGTCATGGCGCCCGCAAACTGGTGATGATGAACGGTCACTATGAGAACTCGATGTTCATTGTCGAGGGCATTGACCTGGCACTTCGAGAACTTCGTTATGGCGGCATCGATGACTTCAAAGTTGTCGTGTTGTCTTATTGGGACTTCGTTAACGATCCCGCAGTTATCGAAAAGCTATATCCCGACGGTTTCCTCGGCTGGGATATAGAACATGGTGGTGTCTTTGAAACTTCGCTGATGCTCGCGCTCCATCCGGACAAGGTCGACCTGAGCCGCGCCGTTGACCATCCACCGGCCCGTTTTCCGCCTTATGACGTGTTCCCCATCATCCCCGAGCGCACCCCGGCGTGCGGCACATTGTCTTCCCCCAAAGGCTCCAGTCGCGAGAAAGGCGAGTTGATCCTGGACGTCTGTGTATCCGGTATCAGCGCTGCTGTAAGGGAGGCCTTTGATTTAGCAACTTGAAAGCACAAGGGCGTGCGCCAACAAGAAACCACAGTTAACGCTGCACCCTCCAAAGCATAATAAAAAGGGTACGTCTCATGTCCAGCACCTCCACTTTGGCCCCAGGGCTCAAGCAGCGTCACGTCACCATGCTCTCCATTGCCGGCGCCATCGGTGCCGGCCTGTTCATCGGCTCGGGACATGCCATCGCCTCCGCGGGCCCGGCAGCGATCCTGGCGTACATCATGTCCGGCACCCTGGTCGTGCTGGTCATGCGCATGCTCGGCGAAATGGCCGTCGCCTCGCCGGACACCGGATCGTTTTCGACCTATGCCGAGCGCGCAATGGGCCGCAGCGCCGGCTTTACCATCGGTTGGCTGTACTGGTGGTTCTGGGTGCTGGTGATTCCCATCGAAGCCATTGCCGCCGCGGCCATCCTGAACGCCTGGTTCCCCTCCATCCAGACCTGGGAGTTCGCGATAGCGGTCACCGGCCTGCTGACGCTGACGAACCTGTTCAGTGTCGCCCGTTACGGCGAGTTCGAATTCTGGTTCGCCATGCTCAAGGTGATTGCGGTACTGGGCTTTATTGCACTGGGCGCGCTGGCACTGGTTGGCGGGCTGCCTGATACGACCGTCAGCGGTGTGGTTCAACTAAGCCATGAATTCGGTGGCTTCATGCCCAACGGCATGACCGCCGTTGTCGGGGCGATGCTCACCACGGTGTTCAGCTTCATGGGCACGGAAATCGTCACGATTGCAGCCGCTGAATCGCAGAACCCGTCCAAGCAGATTACCCGCGCGACCAACTCCGTGGTCTGGCGCATGGGGATTTTCTACATCGTCTCGGTGTTCCTCATCGTCTCCATCGTTCCCTGGAACGACCCGATGCTGGTGCAAGTCGGCTCTTACCAGCGGGCGCTGGAGTTGATGAACATTCCCTACGCGAAAATGATCGTCGATATCGTGGTGTTGATCGCCGTGGCCAGTTGCCTGAACTCAGCCATTTACACCGCCTCGCGCATGGTCTTCTCCTTGAGCAAACGAGGCGATGGCCCTCGGGTACTGCAAAAGACTTCAGCGTCAGGGGTGCCTTATTTTGCGGTGCTGGCCAGCACAGCCGTGGGTTTCCTGACCACGGCGCTGAACTATTTTGCGCCCAACGAAGTGTTTTCCTTCCTGTTGGCCACCTCTGGCGCCGTTGCACTGCTGGTCTATCTGGCCATTGCTGTTTCCCAGTTGATACTGCGCAGAAAGATGAATGCTTCGGGTCAGCCGATCGCCTTCAAGATGTGGTTTTACCCTTGGCTCAGTTACCTGGTGATCGTCAGCATCGTGAGCATTCTGGTGGTGATGTTGATCTTGCCGCAGCACCGCATGGAAGTGATTGCTACCGGTGCACTGACGCTCTCCATTATCTGTATGGGTGCAATCTTCAACGCCAGGAAGACCCCGGTGCAGAAAGCCGAGTTGGCGTGAACAAAGAAACGCTCGATCACTTGTTTAAAGACCGCCTGACCGATTGACCTTTCACCTCTTTGCGGCCCGCTTACCACCACGGAGCGGGCCGTTTTTTTCGCTTTGCGCTTCCCCGCCTGCCTCACCCCTCCTGAACACCTGTAACCCGTCTCGATATGCCTATTGATCAGGCACTGGGTGTAATATCCAGTAACCCCGAATGCAGGGTTAATCACCATAAAATCGAGATGACGTTGCCACCTGTCGGCAGCTTGCTCCAGAGCGCGTCACTATTACACAGTTGAGGAGCGGTAGAGATGGCGAAACTCCAGGTGGCGAAACCCGCTACAGGACGTTCGGCTAAAGAACAACGGCCGGTGAAAACCGTGGGTTTCCTGGTCATCCCCAACTTCACCACCATCGGCTTCGCCTCCGCCGTGGAGACTTTGCGCATGGCCAACATGGCGGCGCGCGAACCGATGTTCCGCACGGTCATCATCGCTGCCAGCCTGGACCCGGTCACGGCCAGCAACGGCATGCGGATCCTGCCCGACTACGCCATTACCGATGCACCCAAGCTCGACATCCTGTTTGTGGTCGGGTCCAACCCGATCGTCTCCAACCACAGCAGCCGACCTTTGCTCAATTGGCTGCGCAAGCTGGCGCATGATCAGGTGCCGCTGGGAGGGATTTGCACCGGGAGTCACTTGTTGGCGCGTGCCGATCTGCTCAAGGGTTATCGCTGTACGATTCACTGGGAAGACATCGAAGCGCTGAAGGAGCGTTTCCCGGGGATCATTATTTCCAACCAGCTGTTCGAACTCGATCGCGATCGCTACACCTGCTCCGGCGGCGTCGCCTCGATGGACATGACGCTGCAGTTGATTGCCCGGGAACCGGGCGGCCGGGACATCGCCGCCCATGCGGCCGAGTTGCTGTTGTGTGATCGGGTGCGTGGCGCGAGGGAGCAACAGCGTGTGCCGTTGCGGCAGAAGCTGGGCACTTCGCAGCCCAAGCTGAGCCAGATGGTGGCGATCATGGAGGCCAATCTCGAAGAGCCGGTGGGCCTTGAAGAACTGGCGCGGTTGAACGAAGTGTCGGTGCGGCAACTGGAGCGCCTGTTCCACAAGCACCTGCAACGCACGCCGAGCCAGTACTACCTGGAGCTGCGGCTGTCACGGGCGCGACAGTTGTTGCTGCGCAGCGAGTCGCAAGTGCGCGATATCGCCTTGGCATGCGGCTTCGTCTCCCCGGCGCACTTCTCCAAATGCTACAGCCGGTTTTTCGGCGTATCGCCTATTGGAGAGCGCAAGCAGGTGGCTGCGGTGCATTGATTGGGTGGGGACGGGTTTGCTGGCAATGGCTGGCGTGTATCCAAGATGGATGCTGGCTGCAATGGCCTCTTCGCGAGCAAGCCCGCTCCCACAGGTTCCAGTGTCGTACACAAGACCTCTGCACGACACCAATCCACTGTGGGAGCGAGCCTGCTCGCGAAGGCGTCCGTGAGATCGCCATCGCAGGCAAGCCGTGTTCACTGTCGGCAGTGCGACTCAGTCCTGCAAAGCCTTATGCGCCGTTTCCCGACTCGCCAGCATGGCCACCAGTGCCACCGCCGCGGCCGCCAGCAGATACCAGGCCGGGGCCATTTTGTTGCCGGTCAGCTGGATCAGCCAGGTCGCGATAAAAGGTGCAGTACCGCCAAACACCGCATTGGCGATATTGAAGCTGAAGGCAAAACCACTGAAGCGCACCCGGGTCGGGAAGATCTCGGCGAGGAAGCACGGCAAGGTGCCGTCGTTCATCGCCAGGATCGCGCCGAAGGCGATCTGGATCATCAGAATCACCACCAGCGGCTGGTTTTCCAGCATCCCGAACAGCGGAAAAGTCAGCGCCAGGAACAATACCGAAGCCGTCAGCAACATGGTCTTGCGCCCGAACCGGTCCGACAGCCTGCCCATCAGGAAAATCAGCCCGATATAGGTCGCCAGCGACACCGTTGAGGCCAGGAACGAATCACTCTCGCTCATGCCCATTTCGGTGGACAGGTAGGTCGGCATGTAGCTGAGCAACAGGTAGAACGCCACCGCGTTCAGGCAGGTCACGCCGATCCCGATGATCACGCTGCGCCGATGCACGGTGAGTAATTCGCGAACCGGCGAATGGGTCGCGCATTCCTTGGCTTCCAGGCGTTTTTCCATTTCCAGGAACTTGGGCGTGTCCTGCAGACTGATGCGGATATAGCGCCCCACCAGACCGAACGGCGCCGCCAACAGAAACGGCAGGCGCCAGCCCCAGCTGTGCAGATCCTCGACACTCATCCAGGCATGCAGACCGGCTACAAACACCGCGCCGAACAACAACCCGGCCGCCGTACTCGCCGGGACAATGCTGGTGTACAAGCCGCGCTTGCCCTCGGGCGCATACTCGGCGAGAAAGGCCGAAGCACCGGCGTATTCGCCGGAAGCGGAAAAGCCCTGGAACAGGCGGATCACCAACAACAGGGCCGGCGCCCACAGGCCGATATGATTGTAAGTGGGCAGAATACCGATGCAGAAAGTCGACACCGACATGATCAGGATCGACCAGGACAACGCACTGCGCCGCCCGTATTTGTCACCGAAGTGACCCCAGACCAGCCCGCCCAGCGGACGGACGATAAACGACAGCGCGAACACCGCAAAGGTCGCCAGCAGCGCTGTCGCCTTGTCGGTCTGCGGAAAAAACGTCAGGGCGATGACAGTTGCCAGGTAGCCATAGGCTGCATAGTCGAACCACTCGACAAAGTTGCCCATAAAACTGGCACTGGCCGCACGGCGCAAGGCTTTGCGCTCTGACGTCTGTTCACGTTGCTGTTCCAGGGTGGGTGTCAGGCTGGCGCTTTGGGTGCTCATTGCGCACCTCCGGTGGTAGAGGTGTGAGCGGGATGAAAAGTCGGGACGTGGATCATGGCAAAACCCCTCTATTGTTTTACTTGGCAGGGTTAAGGGTTTGTAGAGGCTGAGCGCTCTGGGGCGCGCATGCATCAGTTGCAAGAAAATCCTGAGGCGAGCATGAACCTGTGGCGAGGGAGCTTGCTCGCGCTGGGCTGCGAAGCGGCCCCAATCAAGGCTCTGCGCAATGTCAGAAGACACTTGGCCGCCCCTTTCAGGGCTGCTGCGCAGCCCAGCGCGAGCAAGCTCCCTCGCCACAATGGCCTCAACAAAAAACGCCGCACAGGCTTCACTGTGCGGCGTGCGGTCTTACTTCTTGATGATGTTGTGTTCCGGGCCATACGGGAAATGAGTGATGTTTTCCCCGCCCTGCTCGTTGACGATCAGGATGTCGTGTTCACGATAGCCGCCAGCGCCCGGCAACCCTTCAGGCAGCATGATCATCGGCTCGATGGACACCACCATCCCCGGCTCCAGGACGGTGTCGATGTCTTCACGCAGTTCCAGCCCGGCTTCGCGACCGTAGTAATGGCTCAGTGTGCCGAACGAATGCCCGTAGCCGAAGGTGCGGTACTGCAGCAGGTCGTGCTCGAGGAAAATCTCGTTCAGTTGCAGCGCGATGTCGCAGCAGCGCATGCCCGGCTTGATCAGCTTCAGACCGGCCTCGTGCACCTTGACGTTGACCTCCCACAAGCGCAGATGCTCGTCGGAACAGTGATCCAGGAACAGGGTACGTTCCAGGGCGGTGTAGTACCCGGCAATCATCGGGAAGCAATTGAGGCTGAGGATGTCGCCCTTGTTGACCTTGCGCGTGGTCACCGGGTTATGCGCACCGTCGGTGTTGATGCCGGACTGGAACCAGGTCCAGGTGTCCATCAGTTCGGAGTCGGGGAAGGTGCGGGCAATTTCGCGCACCATCGCCTGGGTCGCATGCAGCGCCACTTCATATTCCGGCACCTGATCGCGCAAGGCTTCGACAATCGCCGCACCACCGATGTCCGCTACGCGCGCACCGTGGCGAATGATCGCGTGTTCTTCGGCGGACTTGATCATACGCATGCGCATGCAGGGTGCCGCGATGTCCACCAGCTCGGCCTGGGGGTAACGGATGGCGAGCTTGTCGCGATTGAGCAGGTTCAGGTGGTCGGACTCGATGCCGATCCGCCCGGCTTTCGGCAAGGCTTGCTGGATCGCGACGAAGTAGTTGTCACGCTGCCAGTCGGTGTAAACGATGTTTTCAGTGCCCATGGTCCGGCGCCAAGGCTGGCCGCCATCGATATTGGCGCTGATGGTGACGGCGCTGTCCTGGGTCACCACCAGTGCGTACTGGCGGCCGAAGGAGCAATACAGGAAATCGCTGTAGTAGTTGATGTTGTGATAGGACGTGAAGACCGCTGCGTCGATATTGTTCTGCGCCAGGTACGCCCGCAATTTGGCCTGGCGATTGGCATATTCCTGAGCCGAGAAGGTTGGAGTCACTTTTTCGCCGTTCTTGATCTGGATTGTTTTCGGCATTTGCATGTCATTTATCCTTGTCAGTGATTGCATCGGAAAGCGCCACTGTGGCGGGCCGCTGAAGATCATTCGAACAGATGCAAAGCGAGGTTTTTTGTGCGAATCCGACCTGTAGTTGGTCAGATCCGCTCTTGGGCAAGCGGGCCCCCGTATCCATCCGCCAAAAACAACAATGCCCCCGTCGAACGGAGGCATTGAGGCAGAACTTCACACGATCACTGTAGGAGCGAAGCTTGCTCGCGAAGGCGGACTGGCATTCAACATCGATGTCGGCTGGGCTGGCCCCCACCCACATGCTCCCGCGGATGCGCACCAAAGTACTGGCGATAGCAACGAGCAAAATGTTGCAGCGAGACAAATCCGCACTCACGGGCAACTTCCCCCATCAACCGTTCACCAGCCTGCAGTAACTGACGTGCCCGCTGCAGGCGCAAGTCCAGGTAATGCCGCGACGGCGAACACCCCAGGCTGCGCTTGAACAACCGTTCCAAATGGCGGCGAGACATGCCCATCGCCTCGGCCAATTCGTCGATACCCAAGGTGCGATTCAAATGATCCCCCATCAACGCCAGCGCCGCTTGCAGCCGTGCCGGTGCGTTATGCACGGTTTGTAGCGGCCTGGCCTGGCGCGCGGCCTGGTTTTCCAGGCGCAGCACCAGGCCACGACCATGGGTCCGGGCGAGCAACTCGTGCATCAACCCCTGTACGGCCTGCGGCCCGACGCAGGTCAGGCGTTGGCGATCGACGCAAAACGGCGCGGCCACCGGGTTCAACTCATTGAAGGCGGCCTGGGACTCAGCTGCGTCGGGCTCTGGCAAGCTGCAGCGATAGCCGTCCAGCGCCCCGCTCTGCGCCAGCAGCCAACCCGCCTGGCCCAAGGCCCCCAGACTGATCGGCTGCAAGGCCCAGTGACACAGCTGTTGGCGAACGTCCGGCTGATCCACACCGGCGTGCAAGCTATCGCCACCACAGAGGATCAACACATCCAGTGCCCGGGCCTGATCCAGCAGCACCGTGGCGGTAGCGATGCCGTTGCTGGCATTCAGTTGCCCTCCTTGCAGACTGAGCATTTGCCATTGGCACAGCGTGCGCCCGGCCACCTGGTTGGCCAGCCGCAGTGGCTCCAGCGCATTGGCCAGGGTGTACAAATCGAAGGCTTCCATCAGCCAGAACCCGATGCGCAGCGGCGGTGGTTGCGGCCGGTCAGATTCGCCAGGATGGGAGATGAAGGCATCCTCTCCTGGCTTGAACTCGTCAAAAACACTGCTAACCATGGTTGATCCCCGCGCGCCGCTTTCAAGGTTGTTGCACCCAGGCGAATTGTCGGCGTCAGTGATCATCGAGACGTGTCAGATTTCGACCTCAAAGTGTTCGTCAGTACCGCTCTTGCAGTTGGCAAGCTATCGGGGAGCGGGTCGAAGCTGAGCGGATGCGTCACAATAAGTGGCGGTCATTTGAAATAATGGACATTATCGTGCGCAAGCCTGCCGAACCGCGACGAACCCTCCTATGGAGTCAAACTGTGAAAAGGATTTGTTTTGCTGCTGACGAAAATCTTGCGCAGGCCTATGGAAAGTCATTCTCTGCAAAGGAGTTGTCCTCGCTCGCGGCTGAAGGTCGCGCATCGAAATACATGGGCAAAGTGAAAGCACAGCAAGCCACTATCGGTGGCGAGATGCAGGCGAACTCAAAACCCATCCTGATCGCTCTGGTCACCGAGGCACTCAAGGCGACTCTGGCCAAGCACGCCTTGTAATCGCGTGACGTTACGAGCGCAATACGCCAATCGCCCGCCGATACTTTTCAATGCGCTCCAGATCGTCCCAGGACGGCTGTTCAATCCGCGATAAATCGCTGTTCTCTTCAAGGTCCGCCAGTTTGACTACGCGGCCGACCGGGTTCAGCGCCGCGCGTTCGACGAATGCCTCATAGGTCTCTCCCGGCACTTTGGTCACCGACGCGATAGCCTCCAACACCGTTTCGCTGAAGCCTTCCTGGCGCAGGTCATCCAGGCTGATGCCGCAGTCTTCGACCACGTCATGCAGCACCGCAACGATGCGCTCTTCGAGGGTGCTGACCCGCAGCATGACCTTCAGCGGATGCAGGATGTAAGGCGATCCGCCTTTGTCGACTTGCCCTTCATGGGCGTTGGCAGCGATGGCAATGGCGCGTTCCAGTGTTTGAGTCATCTCGCGGTTCCCCGGTTTGAATGCCTGAATGAAGCGGAGGTCGTTTGACCCTTTCCAGACTTGATCAGATTGACTCAGGGCTTGAGCACCACCAAGCCTTCCTCAAGCGCCGAGGCGATAATGTCAGCGGCGGGTACGTTGATCCAGGTGGCCGCATCGATGTCGCCAACTGATGCCAGCCAGCTTCCGACCATTTGATAACCGAGCGCATAACCCAGCCATTTGGGGTGAGCGCCGGACCCGAAGAACCACTCGCTGTGGTTGTAGTACTCCGACTCAAGCGCCTGCTGATTTACCGGATCGCACAGAAGCTCGGCACTACTGACGGCATTTTCCCAAGGCTCTGGGTCGCTGCCGAGCAAATGCCGGACAAACTGCCCGGCCAGTCCCTCGCTGACCAGGGCTTCACCCAGGGTCCAGCCATAACCCGGACCCGCCATGCGCAAACAATGATGGACCTCATGCACGATCTGCCGATGCAACGCGCCGCTGCGCAGGCTGGGCAACCAATTCGGGTTATCCGGATCGATGGTCATCGAAAACATGGTGCTTCGATACGCTCGCCCCATCAGCCCCATCTCGGGGATGGTCTCGCAGGGCAGGCGCTGAATCAGCACATCAAGTCGCGGTGGGGTGAGCAATCGCGCGACCGTCTTGCAGGCGGCGTCGAATTCGCCGATCACCTCGGCGCGATATTCATCAAGGGTCCCTGAGGCTTCCAGCCAGTGCAGCGTCCATCTCTCCATTATCAGCTCAACCCAACCATAAGTTTCGAAGTCGCCGCGAGCATATACGCGGGTCCCAAGCCTCTGCATCAGTTATTTATACCCAAATGCCAGCTTGATAATATTTCACCGATACCAGGGTGATCACTACTCTGCAAATCCCCTGTAGGAGCGAGCTTGCTCGCGAAAAACCCAAGAACGCCGCGCGGTGTCATGCTAGAAAAACACACCATCGGCTACGTGCCATCCGAAGATCGCCATGGCAAGACCCTCAGGCCAACTCAATCTAACTACCCCCCCCAACCCCTTGTGGAGCGCGCTTGATCGCGAAGAGGCAGTGACATTCGCCATCAACACTGATTGCCACACGTCTCGCGAGCCCCCGCTATGTTGCGCCCACATGCCGCCACGAAACCTGAAAATCCAAGACCGACGCCTAAACACTGAAATTTTCTGGGCTTTTGCTGTTCCTTACCGATTCGCCAACCAAGGAAGCAGCATAGGGGAACAAACTCAATCCTAGGCGACAAAGTGCTCCAGATATTTTATGTACCCACCAAATATCATCAAGGCAACAAAAAACATAAAACCCATCCCCCACGACACAAACAAACCAGCGCCCCAGGGCCTCCAGTAGCAATGCCCAGCGCTAGTATGCAACCGTAAGTTGCTGAAAAGCCCCTAAAGACCCAAATACAGCACTTCCTCCCAAGCTCCCAGCTAATGAAAAACCTTCCACATATTTGGCCCTCGTGCATTCCTCCTCCCGCCCCAGCGCACACGCGTTCCTGATCGCAAGCCCGGACGAAGCTACCGTCAGCGCCGTGCCAATATAGGTTCCGCTCTTGATCAATTTCGCAGCCTTGGCAACGCCATCAACTTTTTCCGCATACCCAACGATTTACCCGTATGCAGATAGCTCTTGGTAGAGATCCCAAGCATTCTTTTTATCGAACCCTGGTGACGAAGCCCAGAGCCATAAGAGGCCGCCCTTGCAAGCTGCCCTCTAGCTTGCTGTCCCGCGAAGCCGGAAATGTCAAATAAAAATGAACCCTGCCCACCAGCGCGCGCCTAACTGACACAACTATCATTGCGTGATTTCTTCATATAGGAACTCACCCAGGATTTTGCCCTTGCATCCAGCACGTTTCCACCCACCCAGCCGCCTACCACGCCGCAAAACAGCGCACCGGGCGTCCGCTGGCTATTCCAACGACAACAAGGGTTCCGATCGTTGCAATATAAACGTCTAAGGATCTTCTGGAGACTCCTTCATGGAAGTAACAAACACCATCTAAACACCCACCACTCATTCTATATACTGCAAGTAACCTCCAAACACTATCAGAATCACACAAAACAAAAAATTCAACCCCCAAGACACAACCAACATCCGCTTTAGCCCACTAGGAAAATTTTTTACTTCGACTACGTCTACAAGACCTCTCTTGGCTGTCAGGACGGGGGTAAGTAACACTATAGTAAGAAAGCCGTTACGCACAGACTTCCCCAAAATACCCGCATTAGAGAAAGTTTTTTTATTAGCCTCTACGAAGCTACTGTTAGGCATTAAAGCTTCCGCTTTTTCAGTGTAGACGTGCACCATATATGTCAACCAAATCACTACGAACATCATCGGAATACCAATAACCAATCCGATCAGACCTAGGGGCACTTGACTCATTGTATGATTTCTCCGTACAAGTATTCGCCGACTTTTTCGCCCATGCTGCTACCCATTGATCCACCCGCCCATCCTCCTATTGCACCGCCTGCGACGCTACACATAAGTGCCCCGGGACCTCCGGTAATCGCGCCGAGTACAACTATGCAACCATATGTTGCTGCATAACCGCCTAGGTATCCCAATGTGGCCCCTCCCCCTAATCCAAGGACCATTGAAGCACCCTCCACATACTTGGCCCTCGTACACTGATCTTCCCGTCCTAGCGCACACGCATTCCTGATCGCAAGCCCGGACGAAGCAACCGTCAGCGCCGTACCTATATACGTACCGCTCTTGATCAACTTCGCAGCCTTGGCAACGCCATCAACTTTTTCCGCATACCCAACGATCTCACCCGCATGCAGATAGCTCTTGGTAGATATCCCAAGCATTCTTTTTATCGAACCTTGATGACGAAGCCCAGAGCCGTAAGAGGTTGCCTTTTGGACTTGCCCCTACAAAACCGGACACCAACTCCCCATTAAATGGATGCCGCTGCCAAGCGCCTGAACTCTCTCGGTGAGCGATAGTTCAAAGCGCTGTGCGGATGCTGCTCGTTGTAATGCTCAAAGGCAATTGCCAGGTTACGCAGCGCCGTTTCTCGATCCGGCTTGGGCATGTGCGCCACATAATCCCGCTTGATCGTCTTCACGAAGCTCTCGGCCATGCCGTTGCTCTGCGGGCTGCGCACTGGGGTGGTCACCGGCTGCAAACCGATCTGCCGAGCAAATAGGCGCGTCTGTTCGGCGGTGTACGCCGAGCCGTTGTCGCTTAGCCACTGCACCGGCATGGCGGGCAGTTGATCACCGAAACGCTTCTCCACACTTTCCAGCATCAAGTCGCGGATATCATCGCCGCTGTACCCGGTCGGGCTCGCGACCCAGCCGATGGCTTCGCGATCACAGCAGTCCAGGGCGAAGGTCACGCTCAGTTTGGCGCCGTCCTCGCAACGGAACTCAAAGCCGTCCGAGCACCAACGTGTATCGCTGGTTTCCACCGCAATTCGGCCTTCGTGCCGACGCGGCACGCCGGGCTGTTTGATTCGGCGCTCAAGCAGCAAGTTGTGATCACGCATGACCCGGTAAACCCGCTTCACGTTGATCGCGGGCAGCAACTGGGTTTCACGGGCGCGACGCAGCAATCCCCAGACACGACGGTAGCCATAGCTGGGCAATTCGCTGACCTGTTGCTGGATTTCGGCCACCAACTCCGCGTCGTTCACAGGCCTGCTTCGCCGTACTTTGGGCGATACCGATTGCTTGATTCGAACCGTTAATTGCGAGCGCGCCACACCGAGACATTCGCTGACCAGCTTCACTGGTCGTCCCCCGGCAACAAGGGTGAGTGCGCAATCCATTTTCGCGACCGGGCGATCTCCACGGCCTCTTTGAGGATTTCTGCTTCCATCGTCTTCTTGCCCAGCATCCGTTGCAGTTCACGGATCTGCTTGAGTGCATCGCTCAGCTCAGAGGCCGGCACCACGGCTTCACCCGCGCTGACCGCCGACAGGCTGCCGTCCTGATAGAGCTTGCGCCACAGGAACAACTGGTTGGCATTGATGCCGTTGCGCCGAGCGACCACCGACACACTTTGTCCTGGCTCAAGGCTCTCGCGAACCATGGCCAGCTTTTGCTCCGGGCTCCAGCGGCGCCGCCGCTCCTGACCCAAAAGCTCCCCACTCTTATCGTTGCTGTTAGTCATAAACATAACCGTTTGCCTATCCCTTATCGTAAGGGGGAAACGGTGTCCTGTCTTTCATGGGGCTCGTACACCTTTGCAAGCTGCCCCTCCAGCTTGCTGAACAAGATGGCACGTTCGGCTAAAAACTTTTTTCTGGCGGTTTCTGTTCCCGTGCGCAGAAATTCCTTATGCAGCTGCTCGATCTCTTCCAGGGTTTTACCGATCGCAGCCATGTGCTTGCTCCACCCGTCACTGACAACACCTGCGCCAATAGAGCTGTAGGTGAGCACCTCCTTCAGCAGGTCGAAGTTGTCCAGGAAAAAGTCATCAGCGTCGACCTGGTTTGTCAACAAGCCAATATGAATGTCACGTGCCTTGATCATCAAGTAGGCCTCTTGGCTAGTACTGGATGAGGTCGAGACGTCACCGATGATCACCAGCTCACCGGCCAGCACCACCGTGTTGGCGATGTGGCCGTTGAGCGCATCGAACTTGCTTTTGGAGACACCCGTCAGACCCAATTGAGCCTTGAGCGACTCGTAAGTCTGGGTTCGAGTATTGATGAACGCTAGAGGCTCTGCCATTTCAGCCTCACGAATATTTTTTGTTGCTGATGCGATCCCAGCCGCCCGCGATATTGCCGCCACCGGCACCATCGCTGCGCTTTTGCTGGGTGTAGATGGTTTTGATGCGGCCATAATTCAACTGCACGATTTCCACCGGAATGCCGGCGGAAGCGTTTTGTGCGTAGTCGGAAATGATGACCTCTTCGAGAATAATCTCAAAGTATTTGAGCTTCTCACCACCCGCTCGGCTCAGTACCAGGCTGACCTCTTTCAGATGCTCGCCAGCGCAGCTGGCTTCCATCAGCTTGCAGCTGGATTTGTCCAATACTTTGGTGAACGTGAAGTTGCTCAGCGTCGTGCGCCCCGAGCTCGCGCCGCCATTGGAACTGGCCGTTGCCGAGGTGCTTTGATGAGTGCCGAAACTGTATCCACTGACCTCGATCCAGTCGCGGTACTGTTCATCCAGGGCCTCGCCGGGAATGCCTTCGATTCTGATAAATGCATCAAATGCCATGCGTTCTTTCCCAGGTGATGAAATCGCTTTCCTATTTTTCAGGGGTGAATGTACGGCGCTTTAACTCAGTCATCGCCAGCTAAAATATCGTCAGAATGCAGAATCAGACCCGTCCTATTCTGTTCCAGCCTTGAGCTGTAGGACATTTCCCGCGAAGCCGAAAATACCCAATAAAAATGAACCCTGCCCGCCAGCGCGCACCTAACTGAATGACTATCAGGAGGTGACTAATGCCAATCGAAACAATGTGGATCGTGCTCGCGGCAGTGCTTTTACTGGTCGAGTTGTGGGCGATCAACCGGGTGCGTAAAGCCCAAGGCAAATCGAGCAACAAGCTCTTGTGGATCGTGTTTATCGTGTTTGTGCCGCTGCTTGGGGTGCTGGCGTGGGCATTGGCCGGGCCGAAACATACTGAACACAATCCCCATTCACCGCAGGCTCGGCAATGATGATGGGGATGGGCGGTAAGGATCTTGGAACCACGTAATTTCAAAGCGCCGAGCCCTGATGATCCAGGGCTTTGGTGGGCGGCGCCAGTTTTGAAACACCCCCGTTTGTCGCGGCATCGACAATTTTCTGATGACTTCTCAATTGCCGGCACCGGTCGAAGGTGTGTCGATACCGCTATCAGTGCGACCAGAAGTTGAGCAGAAACCACCTTATCCGTTCAAGCCGTGGCTTCCAATGCCCGATTGATCTCGTCAATGCAATCGTGAACTTTAGTCAGTGCATCATTGAGATTGCGTTCACCTGCCTTGTCACCGTGGGCGATTACACAGCGATCATCCTTGATCAGGAAGCGAGTAGAAGCAAAGTAAAGATCAGTCCAATCCGGGACGGCGCGGGGAGGCTGAGTAAATGAAGGAAGACGCTGCATAAGAGCGTCCCGATCACCGCCACGGAAAAAAGGAAACACCCCAAGCCAAGTGTGCTTGTAGACTTTAACCCACACCCCATGCGGCCAAGTCCGCAAACGGACATCCAAGTCGTACTGTCGCTTCTCCGCTCTCGCAGAGAGCCTTGTCTCCATCACGTCAGCCCACTCGGCGAACAAACTATCCCGAGCCAATCGCTCCTGTAGCCTGGAAAAGAGCTCATCCATCTTGCGCGCCTTGCAGTATTCGTGGTGTTTAACGAGGTGTTCGTAGGCCTCCTCGTTCTGTTCGAATATGCCCCAACACAGTTGATTCAACTCCGTGTTACCAGACATGGTCTTCTCAACATGGAAGATGAACTGATCGATGAAATGTGCGGCAGGAGGATTGTTCTCGGGCTGATATTGACGCAGCAGTGCCGCCAATTGCCCGTAGGATTGATAGTAGACCGGAACACCGGAGTCGGGATCAAGGGTCGGGGATTCGCGACCAGTTGGAGTCAAGTACACAAGCGCACGAGATTCATAATGAGGGTAAAGCTCGCACAGTGCCTGTTGGTAGCGTGCGACCTGTTCACGCTGATCTGCAGCCCAAATTTTGTTTTCGATTGCAATGACGAGGCGCAGAGACGGGAAATCCAACAACACATCAATGTGCGCTAGCTCTCGTGAGACCTTTGCCTTGGCACCGATAGTACTTTCCAGCACTTCCTGTGACAGCGACGGCCCGGTGCTCGGGCATTGAAAGAGGGAAGCCACGTAAGCATCCCTGAACAAGGCACCCAGGCCATGCGCCTCGTGCTCATTCATGAACGCTGCCAGGATATTGGAGTGAACCAGTTCCTTAGTGCTGACACCCATTACTTTGAACAGATCAAACACATTAGTATAGCGGATCAGTGAGGTGAAATCAGCACTAGTGCTTAAGGCTTCAAGCTGCGCGGAGGCGTCCATACCGTGGATCCGTTAGAGCGCCCGAAATGGTCGCAACGTGCGGATGGTAGTGGTCGAGAAGGCAGAATGCCATAATCTAGAAAAAGGGCTGACGCACAACCCGCATTCACCGCAGGTCAGACAATGACGTCGGATAGCACGCGGTAACCATCTGCGAACAGCACAACTTCAAAGTCTAAAGCCCCAATTCGGGGCTTTGTCGTTTCTGGCAGCCTGTTTTTATAAACTTGACGTCCGAAAATCGCGTAGGAATTTTCCCTTTGTGGCGAGGGGGCTTGCCCCCGTTGGGTCGCGAAGCGGCCCCAAAACCTGCCTCCCATTTCTGACGGCACCCCGCACCACCCGGAATACCGCAAGAAGCCCATAAACGGTGGCAATCCGCCTTGCCTAAGCGCACGCAAAAGCGTCCTACAACCCGGTTGTGAGCAGCAAAATGGCCGAATACATTCGACCTGTCGCTGACCATAATTGGCGATAGGGTTTCGCAGCCCTACTGAAGTAGATCTACACCGTCGAATGAGACTCTGGCAGACTTCGCCCGCGTTTCATTTCATGGCGGTTGTGCGCGGGAGACTTTCGGGTCTGCCGGGTGTAGGTCTCTTCTCGGTCTGCGAACCCGCGTACAGCCGCCACCCCATTGTTTCGCAGCAAAAAGGTGGCACTACTATTTTCTTTAATAGAGACCATCCATATGACAATGAACAATCCGCCCCGCCGCTTCACCCCCATGTCCCAATTCGCCACCGACTACCCCGTTCTCCTCATCGACAGTGACGCCCCACTCCGCGAACTCCACAACTGCGTGAGCGAACGCCTGAACGCCGTCCTCCCCTACCTCCAGCTCATGGGCTGTACCAACCTCCCCGACTACGCCGAAAACGACATCAACACCGTTGCCAATATCGCCAGGATCTTGCTGCAGGATGTGAGCGATGTATTTCGAGTGATTGAGCAGCGTGGGTTTGAGACGCCCAGGGGGAGCTGACCCGTTTTAAGCCGCAGCTACACGCGTTGCTGCGGTTTTTTGTCACTTGAACACATGCCGTAATGGTCATTCGCTTTTCAGTGAACAAGATGCAGGGGATCGTTACAGATACCCTTCGGGCAGCAGCAACACCCATTTCCGACTTGGAAAATCCCTTTGCCAAGTATTCAAGGCGTACACTACAGAGGAAATTGATATGGACCTGATGACGTTCGAAAGCCCGGTTACTGCTGTATTATCCGGGCATGAAGCACCAGAGTGCTCGCTAAAGCGGAGAATCTCGATGACTGCAAAAACCAAAAAGCTTTCGGATGAGGAATTAGACGCGCTGGAGCGCCGGGTACCTGATCTCGCTGAAATAGCTACCAAAGCGGCATATGCTCGCGCACTGTTGGTGAGCGATAGCGTACTGCGTGTCGATTCGGGCGATTTGGTACGTATGTCACTTGACGGCAGCAGGACAGTTGTAGCCCAAGCAAAGCCGCGCCGAAAAGTCAAAGTAGGCGAGGTAATCACAGTGCGTCGTATCGAAGATCAATCGGCTGCCGGTCGTGCCTAGGTTTCGAATATTTGCGGGACCTAATGGGTCGGGCAAGAGCACTATCAAGGAAGAAATTGATCCAGCCCTTATCAAGACGTACGTGAATGCCGATGATCTCGAGAAGGAAGCCAAAGCTACCGGGTTCATCGACTTGGCTACCTTTGAAGTCACCACGACATTATTCGAGTTGCGCACGTTCCATGCCGAACACTATCTGATCAGAAACAGAGGGCTTAGCGGTCAGGCCGAGCAGATTGGATTGCTGGGCACCAAAGTTGACTATCGAAAAGTCGACGTCAATTCCTATCTCGCCTCCGTGATATCGGACTTCCTTCGCCAGCGCCTGCTGGAAAAAGGCGTGAGTTTTACCTTCGAGACGGTTATGTCACATCGCAGCAAGGTCGACTTCATGAGAGAGGCCCAAGCTCGCGGTTATCGGATATACCTTTACTTCGTTTCGACTGAAAACCCGGCAATCAACATAGACCGCGTAGAAATCAGAGTACGCGAAGGTGGACATCCCGTTGAACCTGAAAAAGTGCGCGAACGGTACTACAAGTCTCTGGGCCTTCTGCCGGACGCCATCGCAGTCAGCAACCGGGCGTACATCTTCGATAACTCCGCCGAGAGGACGGTTCTTCTGGCGGAGATTACCGATGGGGTAAGTCTTGAATTTCGCACGGACGAAATCCCGGACTGGTTCTCCGAGTCTTATATCGATAAAGTAGAAAATACTTAAGAACTTAGAAAACGAAGGACTCATGCAAAATGGCAAAAACGATGGCCATGTCTCGCGACCCAGGCATCGTCGTTCGACAGAACAACTAGTGGCCTATCGCGCACCAAACTAACAACCACGCGCCCCGCCACTATTGCCACCCTAACTACTTGCATCAGGCGCCAGCCGGTCCGTTGCGACGGCATCCCGGATCAGGCACACACCACCAATCGACCCTCCCTCAACTCCAACCGCCTATCACTGATCAACTGATCAATTCTCTCTTCCAACACCGCTGTCACCTTGGCAGTGGCACGACCAAACCCCAGCAATCTCAAAGCGCCAGAGATCGCATCGTCATGACTCATGGAAAATCCCGAGATGATGATGTCTATCAAAGCCCGGTCGAGTTCTTCAGGCGCGACCCACTCCAACTTACGCTCGGAAGACTCCCAATGCGCCCGGCTGCGGATGACGACGGGGCGGTTATCGGTCAAGTGAAGAAATTCGCCACGACGCGAGAAGTGCCTCTGCTTAATGCCAATACCAATGGCTTGTTCCACAGCGGCAGTGATCCTTGATCCTTGCCGTGTCACTCCGAATGCATCCATGAGGCGTCGGGTGACCTCGACCGAATGCACCGGAGATTCAACATCAACCACTGTCCGGATCAGCTGCAGCAGCTGTTCAGGTTGATGTTGATGCAATTCCAGCTGATTGGTTACCGCAGCGAGCCGCGCTTTCTCATAGGGCGCACTGGCGACCGGCTCGACTTCATCAACAGATTCATCCCGGAGAATTTCATGCAGGGGCTCGACCAAGGTCTCTGCAACCGGAACGTTACGACGGTTGGCAATACGTTCGCGCGCCGCTTCGATCGCCGTCACTGTCCGGCTGATTTCCTGCTCGGGATTGCGGAACCAATCGGTGCTCCAGATACGATGGAAATTCCATCCCAGCCCCTCAAGCACACCTTGGCGCAACCGATCGCGATCACGCGCCGAGCGCGAGCTATGGTAGGCCGCGCCATCGCATTCAATGGCCAGCATGTAGCGGCCCGGGAACTCCGGGTCTTTCACGGCGAGGTCAATGAAGTAACCGGCGGTGCCGACTTGGGGCTCTATCTGGTAGCCGAGATCACGCAAGGCCCGGATAACTTCGTTCTCAAAAGGTGAGTCTGGAGCCTTACCGGTTTCTTTGGCGACTTCCAGTTCGCCTGTTTCCGCGTACTTGAGGAAATTTTTCAAGGCCCGTACGCCGTGTTTAGCAGTGGCATCAATGTCCAGCTCATCACCACGGAAGTTACAGAACACGCGCATCGCCAATTTAGCCCGCGTGATCAAAACGTTAAGTCGACGATGCCCGCCATCTTTATTGAGCGGACCAAATTCACGGGCGATACGACCGGATTCATTTCGGCCGTAACCAATGCTGATGAAGATCACGTCGCGCTCATCACCTTGAATGTTTTCGAGGTTTTTTACGAAGAACGGCTCGCTGCCCTGTGCGGTGAAAAACACTTCGGCCTGAGGTGTCCTGCGCCGCAATAACTCGACCTCGACACTGATCAAATCCCGCTGGGGGACACTAAACGCAGCAACCCCCAAGGAAAGTTCCGGCGTCTCCAGCGCATGTTTCATCACCGCTTGGGCGACCGCCTTGGCTTCTTCCTTGTTGGTGCGAGTGCGACCACGGTCATACAGCGCGTGGGGCAGATAATCGAAGCTCACACCCTTGGCGTGGGGATGCTGTCCCGCAGAGGGAAACACCACCAGCTTGCTGTCGTAGAACTCGACGTTGGAGACCGCGATAAGTGATTCGTGCCGGCTGCGGTAATGCCAGCGCAGGTAGCGCTCCTGGCTACCCGCCGCCTTGAACAGACTGAGGATGCTTTCGATATCTGCGGTGGCATCGTTCTCGTCATCGGGGGCGATGTCGCGACTGAACAGATCGCTGGGCGGCATCTGCCGTGTGTCACCCACTACCACCACTTGCTTGCCGCGCAATATCGCGCCAAACGCATCAACGGCCTTGACTTGAGACGCTTCGTCGAACACCACTACGTCGAATGCCAGCTTCCCCGGAGGCAGGAAATTGGCGATCGACATGGGGCTCATCATGAATACCGGCTTGATTTGCTGAATCGCCCGACCAGCCTTGTCGATCAGCTGGCGAATCGGAATATGCCGCCGCTTCTTGTTCAGCTCTGCACGCAGCGTTGCCATTTCGCCCGGTTGGTTCACATTGGGCATCTGCTCCCACACCTGGCGCGCCAACCAGGTTTGAGCATGGTTCAACGACGCAGCATCAAGTGCCTTGAACCTGGCAATTTGATGTTCGTGCTTGATGCGGTCAAATTGCTGTAGCGCTGGTTTCTCCGCGTAGGCCTTTTGCACAAGCCCCGAATACCAGGAAAAGTCGAGGATGGCGGGAATCTGATCCGGCGTTTCACTGCCCAGGGCAATGTCCAACAATTCGCCCAGTTGTGCCTGATGCATCTCGTCCGCCAACACATTGAGACGCGCCATCTGGTAAAGCGCGCTCAGGCTGGCCTGCCATAGCTGCAAGCGCGCGCCTAGGGCAGACAGATCCAGGTTGCGCAGCGTTTGCGCAGTGTCATCCTGCATACCGATGACTTCCAGACCAGCCAGTAATGCCTGGTCAAGGCCAGCGAGATGGCCCTCGATGTGACTGACCGTTTCCCCAAGCCCGCTGACGTCCGTGTGTCCGGCGAGAAACGCAATGATCCCTTCGGGTAAATGGCCATTACCGAGGTCTTCGTAGAGCTGGACTACCCAGGTACTGACGCGATCGAGTGCCGCCCAGTCGGACTGCTGACGCTGCCATTGAGCACCGAACAGGGCACTTCCCAGGCCCTCGTGCTGGTCGTAAACCTTCCGGCTTTGTTGATAGGTCAGAACCGAATCGACCATACCGAGCTGTTCGGCATTGCTGCCTGGCAGCACACCCTGTGCAAGCCCTTGCAAACGAGCCTTTGAAGCGCGATAGCGCCCCGAAAATACCTTCCACCATTTGTCACCGTAGGCCAGTAGATTCTGCCGGACTTCCAACAGATCCTGATCCCACGCGGCCTCGATCAACCGGGCGCCATGCTTGGCTTTGCACAGGCTCATGCGCTGGCCCGCATCCAGCAATTCACGAATGGCATCGCGGCGTAGCTGCCAGTCGCCCGTGCTCAGTTCTATACCGTGCAAACGAGGCGCTTCGGCCGCCCGCCTCGCGCCGCGGCAGATGACAACTACGTCCGCGAGCGTGGCGGGCTGAGTCAGCATCAGCCGAGTCGACAGCGCCTTGGCGGCTGCATCCAAAGCGGCCAAGTGCGCACTTGCCTGTTGCAATGCGTCGCTGGCATTGTCCTTTTCAATTGGGGAGAAGAAGGTTCGTTTGCTTCCCCAGAACGGGTTTTGGTCCGCACGGCCCATTTCCTTGAGATGAAGCGTCAATTCTTCAACCAGCTCGCGGCGTTTCAGCTGATCAGCCTGGGTCCACGACGCCATGGGTGCGAACGCAATCGCAGGTAACACACCGTCGCGGTGCTTGAGTTTGAGGTAGCGCCCCAGCACCTCGACAAAGTCCATGCCGCTGGCCCCCACAGGCGCACTCACTGCGGAGCAATACCGGTTCAGGTTAGCTTGCAGTTCCGCCAGATTGGCCAGATCGTCTTCGCCCACCTTGGTCAGTGGCCGGCCTTGTTCCAGTGTACGTCCGAGCTCTTTGAGCACCGACGTTTTAGTCGACTTGTGGCTGTGCAACTCAAGCACTGCATCACCCAGATGGCATTCATCGAGTCGACGCTTGACCACTTCAAGGGCGGCCATCTTTTCGGCCACGAACAACACCGTTTTTTTCTGGGCAATCAGTTCCGCGATGATGTTTGTGATGGTCTGCGACTTACCGGTACCCGGTGGCCCCTGGATAACCAGGTTGGCGCCCTCACGCACTTCGAGGATCGCTTCGGTCTGGCTACTGTCTGCATCTTTGACGAATCGCACTTCCCCAGGTTGGAGCACCGAGTCGATGTTCACATCCTCGGCATAGGCGGGATGCTGGTCACCGAAACCTGACGCAAGGAGCCGGTTGATGACCGGGTGGGCATCGGGCTGCTGGTCTTGCGGCCAGCTCTTCGGATCCAGATCCTTGAACATCAGGAACTTGCCGAAGGAAAAGAACCCGAGGGCAATCTCGTTTGTTGAAACTTTCCAGCGGGTTTGCTTGCTGATCAGGTCCGTGACTTCGGCGTAGAAACTGTCGAGACTGCCTTGCGCAGCATCGAAGCGATCGTCACTGAACTCACAGGCGGCAAGGTCGAGACCGAAATCGGTCTTGAGCTTGGCAATCAACGACAAATTAGGCATCAACTCGTCGCCGGAATACCTCAATTTGAAGGCGTCCTTGGCGCCGCTGCGTTCAAGGGTCACCGGCAATAACATCAAGGGAGCCTTGCGAAGGGTCTCTGAGTTGTCCGCTTCGTACCAATGAAGAAAGCCCAACGCCAGGAACAGGGTGTTTACGCCCTGCTCTTCGATGAAGGCTCGCGCCTCAGTGTGAATTCTCAACAGCTGCAGGAACAAGCGCTCCTCATCCAGTGCTGTCTGCAGGCGCGCATCCGTATGCCGACGCGCTCGACCCGACTCGTCCAGTTCATCGTCCACAAAACCTGATTCGCCTAAACTGTCGAGCTCTTGCAACAGCAACTCATCAGTTGCTGCAGCCTGCGCGTCTTCACCATCGATCTGAGGGGGACTCGCCAACGCCGCCAATTTCTGGCGCGCCATTGGCGCAAAGCTCATGGCCTTCTCTTGCCGATAAAGCAGGTGGAACACCGACTCTGAAAGTTCATCAACGACAGCCAGTGTCTTGGCTGACGCGCGGAAGTTCAGCATGGTGTTGCGAAGGCCGATATCGAGCAGTTCCTTGCGGCTACCCTGCAGTTTTTGACTAATCCCTGAACTCATGAGAACTCTCTTGAAACGTGGTAGAGGCTGGAAACGATGGAAAACACGTTCAAAATTTTCAGAACTCTGCATCCAATACAGGGAAACACTGAAGCACTTTACTCATTAGAAGTTTGCTGGCGTATTCGCACTAATAATCTCCGCCTCATCCTGCCCAATATTCCGAAACCGATGCGGCAGCGTCGTCGGAAAGTAATACCCATCGCCGGCGTTCAGCACACTGATCTGCCCATCAACGGTGAGCTCAACCGTGCCACGGGTGACAAGCCCACACTCCTCCCCTTCCGAATGCACAATCGGCTCTTCCCCTGAACTCGCCCCAGGTGCGTACTGCTCGCGCAACAAGCGCATCTGCCGGCTCGGCACCGAAGCGCCAATCAGCAACAACCGCAGCCCATGACGGCCGAGATCCGGCTGTTCATTGGCGCGGAACACGTACTGATGTTCACGTGGTGGCTGGTCAAAGGTGAAGAAGTCCGCCAAAGACATCGGTATGCCTTCGAGCAGTTTTTTCAGGGAGCTGACGGAGGGGCTGACGCGATTTTGTTCGATCAGGGAAATGGTGGCATTGGTAACGCCGCTACGCCGGGCCAGCTCGCGCTGGGAGAGTTTGTAGCTTTCGCGTACTAGTTTGAGTCGTGAGCCCGTGTCCATGACAGCCTTATGCGAAGAATACTTAAGGGTTATGGGGGTGGATGGCGGGCGACTTTTGGCCGCGAAGGTACCGCTTCCCTGTCCCGAAAATGTGAAAGGCGGGTATTAAATCACGTTTGGGGGTGTTGCTCAGCAGGTTCGATGAATGGGTGGGCAAAAAGCGTTTGGGGGGTGGGTCAGGCGGCATTGAGGGTGGCTGGTATGGCCTCATCGCGAGCAAGCTCGCTCCCACAGTTTAATCCGGGTTGCCCATGGATTTTGTGCCCACCATAGATCTCTGTGGGAGCGAGCTTGCTCGCGATAGTGGTGGGTCTGTCAACATTATGCTGAATGGACTGCCGTCATCGCGAGCAAGCTCGCTCCCACAGGGATTGCGCCGCTTAGATGCCGAAACGATCGCGCAGCGCGTAGTACGCGGCGCCCATGGCGGTCAGCGGGGCCTGGAAGGTGCGGCCGCCGAGCATGGGCATGTGCGGTAGCGACGCGAAAGCATCGAAGCGTTCGGCGTCGCCGCGGATCATTTCCGAGATCAGTTTGCCGGCCAGGTGCGAGCAGGTGACGCCGTGGCCGCTGTAGCCTTGCATGTAGTAGGCGTTTTTCTCGATGCGGCCGAATTGCGGCATGCGCGACATGGTCAGCAGGAAGTTGCCGGTCCAGCGGTAGTCGATCTTGACGTCCTTGAGTTGCGGGAAGGTCTTGAGGATTTTCGGTTTGATCAGTTGCTCGATGTCGTCCGGCTCACGGGCGCCGTAGACCACGCCGCCGCCGTACAGCAGGCGATTGTCGGCGGTGAGGCGGTAGTAGTCGAGCAGGTAGTTGCAGTCTTCGACGCAGTAGTTGTTTTTGATCAGGCTGCGGGCGACTTTTTCCGATAACGGTTCAGTGACGACGATTTGCGAGCCGCAGGGCATGCTTTTACGCGTGACGCGGTTGTCGAGGTCTTGCGGCAGGTAGGCGTTGCCGGCGATCAGCAGGTATTTGGCGCGGACCACGCCTTTGGCCGTGCGCACGGTGATGGGTTCGCCGTAGGTGATTTCCACCGCCGCCGATTGCTCGTAGATCTTGCCACCCAGGCCGATGATGGCCGAGGCTTCGCCCAGGGCCAGGTTCAGCGGGTGGATGTGGCCGCCCTGCATGTCGAGCAGGCCGCCGACGTAGTTGTCGCAGCCGACTTCGCGCTTGATGTCGGCGGCGTCGAACATTTTCAGGTTTTTGTTGCCGTAGCGTTCCCAGCTGCTCTTTTGCTCGGCCAGGCCTTTGAGTTGCTTCTTGTTCAGCGCGGCGAAGATGCCGCCCGGTTTGTAGTCGCACTGGATGTCGTAGTGTTGTATGCGCTGACGGATGATGTCGGCGCCTTCGAAGATCATGCTGCCGAGGACCTCGGCGGTCTTGTCGCCGTAGCGTTCTTCGATGACGTCGACGTCGCGGCTGTAGGAGTTGACCAGTTGGCCGCCGTTGCGACCGCTGGCGCCGAAACCGACTTTGGCGGCTTCGAGCACGGTCACGCTGTAGCCGGCTTCGGCGAGGAACAGGGCCGAGGACAGGCCGGTGTAGCCGGCGCCGATTACGCAGACGTCGCAGTCGACCGCTTGTTCGAGTACCGGGAAGTCGCCGGTGAAGTTGCGGGTGGCGGCGTAGTAGCTGTTTACATGCTTTTGTTTAATAGAATCTTGTTTCATAGGTTTCTCCGAAGGCCGTCGACACCTGCCGACGACCGCCGTTGTAGAAGTATTAGAGCTTGATCCAGGTCGCTTTGAGTTCGGTGTATTTGTCGAACGCGTGCAGCGATTTGTCCCGACCGTTACCCGACTGCTTGAACCCGCCGAACGGCGCGGTCATGTCGCCGCCGTCGTATTGGTTGACCCAGACGCTGCCGGCGCGCAAGCCGCGGGAGAAGGTGTGGGCCTTGCTCAGGTTGCTGGTCCAGACGCCGGCGGCCAGGCCGAAGATGCTGTCGTTGGCAATCGCCAGGGCTTCATCAAAGGTGTCGAAGGTGATCAGCGACAGCACCGGGCCGAAGATTTCTTCCCGGGCGATGGTCATGGCGTTGGTCACGCCGTCGAAAATCGCCGGTTCCACATACAGGCCGCCGGTGGCTTCGAGGGTGCGGCTGCCGCCGGCGATCAGTTGCGCGCCCTGGTCTTTGCCGACCTGGATGTAGCGCAGCACGTTGTCCAGTTGGCGTTGATCGACGACTGCGCCGACGGTGGTTTGCGGATCCAGGGCGTGGCCTGGTTTCCAGGCTTGCAGGGCTTCCACCAGCAGCGGGATGAACTGGTCGCGGATCGAGCGCTCCACCAGCAAACGCGAACCGGCGGTGCAGACTTCGCCCTGGTTGAAGGCGATGGCGCCGGCGGCGGCTTGGGCTGCTGCGCGCAGGTCCGGGGCGTCGGCGAACACCACGTTCGGGCTTTTGCCCCCGGCTTCGAGCCAGACGCGTTTCATGTTGCTTTGCCCGGCGTAGATCAGCAGTTGCTTGGCGATGGCGGTGGATCCGGTGAAGGCCAGCACGTCGACGTCCATGTGCAATGCCAGCGCCTTGCCGACGGTGTGGCCGTAGCCGGGCAGGACGTTGAACACGCCTTTGGGGATGCCGGCGTCGAGCGCCAGTTGCGCGATGCGGATCGCGGTCAGTGGCGACTTTTCCGAAGGCTTGAGGATGAACGAGTTGCCGGCTGCCAGGGCTGGGGCGAATTTCCAGCTGGCCATGATCAGCGGGAAGTTCCACGGCACGATGGCGGCCACCACACCTGCAGGTTCGCGAGTGATGAGGCCGAGTTGGTCGTGGGGGGTGGCGGCGACTTCATCGTAGATCTTGTCGATGGCTTCGGCGCTCCAGCGGATCGCGTTGGCGGTCGCCGGGATGTCGATGTTCATCGAGTCGCTGATCGGCTTGCCCATGTCGAGGGTTTCGAGCAGGGCCAGTTCTTGCTGGTTGGCCAGGATCAGGTCGGCGAAGCGGATCAGGATGCGCTTGCGTTCGGCCGGTGCCAATCGCGCCCAGATGCCGGATTCGAAGGTCTGGCGTGCGACCGCGACTGCCGCGTTGGCGTCGGCTTCGTCGGTGCTGGCGACGTTGGCCAGGAAGCGACCGTCGACCGGGCTGATGCATTCGAAGGTGTCGCCGCTGAGGGCCGGGCGGTATTGGCCGTCGATGAAGGCGCGGCTTTCTATTGTTAGGGACTGGAAGCGTTGTTCCCAGTCGCTGCGAGTGTTTGTCATGGTTGTGACTCGACGCAGAGGAATAAGTGATCGTCAGTTAAAACTTGAAATGCAATCCCCTTGTGGGAGCGAGCTTGCTCGCGATAGGGCCATAAAATTCAACATTGATGTTGGCTGTTCCACCGCTATCGCGAGCAAGCTCGCTCCCACAGGGTTTGGCGGTGCACACCTGTTTTGTGTACACCCCCTCATCCTTGACTGACAGGTTTTGGCCAATCAGACGGTGTGCAGATACCAGTTGTACTCAAGGTCCGAGATGGAGTTTTCGAACTCGGCCAGTTCGCTTTCCTTGCAGGCCACGAACACGTCGATGTACAGCGGGTCGATGTAGCGCGACATGACTTCGCTGTCGGCCAGCTCACGCAGTGCATCGCGCAGGTTGTTCGGCAGGCTCTGCTCGTTCTGTTCGTAGCTGTTGCCTTCAACCGGTGCGCCCGGCTCGATTTCGTTGGTCAGGCCGTGGTGGATGCCGGCCAGGACCGACGCCATCAGCAGGTACGGGTTGGCATCGGCGCCGGCGACACGGTGCTCGATGCGCACTGCGTCCGCGGAACCGGTCGGCACCCGTACCGCTACGGTGCGGTTGTCGATGCCCCAGCTCGGCGAGTTCGGCACATAGAACTGTGCGCCGAAACGACGGTACGAGTTGACGTTCGGGCAAAGGAAGGCCATCTGCGCCGGCAGGGTCTCGAGCACACCGCCGATCGCGTGTCGCAGCGCGGCGTTCTGCTCGGGATCCTCGCTGGCAAAGATGTTGTTGCCTTCTTTGTCGAGAATCGAAATGTGCACGTGCAAACCATTGCCCGCCTGGCCCGGGTACGGTTTGGCCATGAAGGTGGTGTCCATCTCGTGGTCGTAGGCGATGTTCTTCACCAGACGCTTGAGCAACACCGCGTAGTCGCAGGCCTTGATCGGGTCGTTGACGTGGTGCAGGTTCACTTCGAACTGCGCCGGGGCGCTTTCCTTGACGATGGCGTCGGCAGGAATGCCCTGCTCTTTCGCGCCTTCGAGGATGTCTTGCAGGCAGTCGACGTATTCGTCGAGGTCATCGATCAAATACACCTGGGTCGAGATCGGACGTTTGCCGGACACCGGCGAGCGTGGCGATTGCGGACGACCGTTCACGTTGTCCTGGTCGATCAGATAGAACTCGAGTTCGAACGCGGCGCAGATGGTCAGGCCCATGTCATCGAACTTGCTCACCACCTGACGCAGCACTTCGCGCGGGTCAGCGAAGAACGGCTGGCCTTCGAGTTCGTGCATGGTCATCAGCAGTTGCGCGGTCGGGCGCTTCTGCCAGGGCTCGATGCTGAGGGTATTGGGGATGGGGAAGCAGATCCGGTCCGAGTCGCCGATGTCCAGACCCAGGCCGGTGCTTTCCACCGTGGAGCCATTGATGTCCAAGGCGAAGAGTGATGCCGGGAGGTTGATGCCTTTTTCGTAGACCTTATGAAGACTGGTGCGCTCGATGCGCTTGCCGCGCACCACACCGTTCATATCCGCAATCAGAAGGTCGACGTACAAAACCTCAGGATATTTCTTAAGGAATGCGTTTGCTTCGTTGAGTTGAACGGTACGCAGGGGGACCGACATGATGCACCTATTAGCTGTTAATTATTATGTTCACTACCTTGTCACGAGCCCAGTCAACCCGAACGGCAAAGTGAAGTCAATAGCGAACACTTGGCCTTTCAACCTTTATTTTCGGGCCTCTTACGGGCACGCGAGTGCCAAATCAGTCCTGCAAACCGCGTAAATCCTGAAGATCGGCCGTGCGGCGTTTAGAATTTTTTACATGAGAGTTGTTAATTAAAATCAACAAGGCTAAGCTCCGGAAAAGCTCGTTCAAGTGTGAAACTTCGAGGTGATAAAAATGGCACTCAAGCCATTGATCGGCGTTACTGCGTGCATCAAACAGATTGGCCCGCACCCCTACCACGTCAGCGGCGACAAGTACTTGCGTGCTGTCAGCGTCGCGGCCTTGGGGCTGCCTGTGGTCATTCCTTCCCTTGGCGACCTGACCGAAATCGAAGACCTGCTCGCGCAGCTCGACGGTCTGTTGCTGACCGGCTCGCCGTCGAATGTGGAGCCCTTCCACTATCAAGGCCCGGCTAGCGCCCCCGGCACGGATCACGATCCGGCGCGGGACGCCACCACCCTTCCTTTATTACGTGCGGCGATTGCGGCGGGCGTGCCGGTGCTCGGCATCTGCCGCGGCTTTCAGGAAATGAACGTGGCATTCGGCGGCAGCCTGCATCAGAAGGTGCATGAACTGCCGGGCATGCTCGATCACCGGGAAGCGGACAGTCCGCAGCTGGCGGTGCAGTACGCACCGGCCCATGGGGTGACGGTGCAACCGGGTGGCGTGTTTGCAGCGCTGGATCTGCCGCAGGTATTCCAGGTCAATTCGATCCACAGTCAGGGCATTGATCGACTCGCTCCGGGCCTACGTTCGGAAGCGGTTGCGCCGGACGGTTTGATCGAGGCGATTTCTGTCGAGCACAGCAAGGCCTTCGCCGTGGGTGTGCAATGGCATCCGGAATGGCAGGTGCTGGCGAATCCGCCCTATTTGAGTATTTTCCAGGCGTTTGGCGATGCGTGTCGGCAACGGGCCGCGTTGCGAAACACCCGCTGACTTAAAGAACCAACACCCGATTTACTGCCCCCGCGAGTCTGGCGGGTGCGCCTTTGCGCATCCGTGACTTGCGAAAACAACACACTGCAATAACAACAAGTACGAACAGGCAGCCAGGACGGCGGTGCCGAATAAGCCCGCTCAGTGTGGGCCAGAGAGTCAAACGCAAATCCCTGTGGGAGCGAGCTTGCTCGCGATGAGGGCGGCCCAGTCAACATTGATGTCGACTGACACACCGCCATCGCGAGCAAGCTCGCTCCCACAGGGGATCACTGCTGGATTCACTGGCATCACCGGGCTCGGGCTTGCAATCCACTCTTAAGTCAGGCCGCGTTGGCCCGACGACTGAAACCTGTTGGGAGTTTCACATGGCAAACGCCTCCAGCATCTACAGGAAGGCTCTTGAAGGTCACCAGGCACCGAAAAAGGTGCTGGTGAAAGTCGACCGCGTCACCAAGAAATTCGACGAAACCACCGCAGTGGACGATGTCTCCCTTGAGATCCATCAAGGGGAAATCTTCGCCCTGCTCGGCGGTTCCGGCTCCGGCAAATCGACCCTGCTGCGCATGCTCGCCGGCTTCGAGCGCCCGACCGAAGGGCGGATTCTGCTCGACGGTGTCGACATCACCGACATGCCGCCGTATGAACGGCCGATCAACATGATGTTCCAGTCCTACGCGCTGTTCCCGCACATGACGGTGGCGCAGAACATCGCCTTCGGCCTCAAGCAGGACCGTTTGCCCGCCAGCGAAATCGACGCCCGCGTTGAAGAGATGCTGCGCCTGGTGCACATGACTCAGTACGCCAAACGCAAACCCCATCAACTGTCCGGCGGTCAGCGTCAGCGCGTGGCCCTGGCCCGCTCCCTGGCCAAGCGTCCGAAGCTGTTGCTGCTCGACGAACCGATGGGCGCGCTGGATAAAAAACTGCGTTCGCAGATGCAACTGGAGCTGGTGGAGATCATCGAGCGGGTCGGCGTGACCTGCGTGATGGTGACCCACGACCAGGAAGAGGCCATGACCATGGCCCAGCGCATCGCAATCATGCACCTGGGCTGGATCGCGCAGATCGGCAGCCCGGTGGACATCTATGAAGCGCCGGTCAGCCGCATGGTCTGCGAATTCATCGGCAACGTGAACGCCTTCGATGGCACGGTTGTGGAAGACCTTGAAGGTCACGCGATCATTCACAGCCCAGACCTGGAGCAGAAGATCTACGTCGGTCACGGCGTCAGCACTTCAGTGCAGGACAAGTCGATCACCTACGCCATCCGCCCGGAAAAACTGCTGGTCAGCACCACCCAACCCGAGGCCCGCTACAACTGGTCCCAGGGCAAGGTGCATGACATCGCCTACCTCGGCGGTCACTCGGTGTTTTACGTCGAGCTGCCCGGGGGCAAGGTCGTGCAGTCGTTCATGGCCAACGCCGAACGCCGTGGCGCCCGTCCGACCTGGGACGACAAGGTCTACGTGTGGTGGGAAGACGACAGCGGCGTGGTACTGCGCTCATGAACACACTCAATCAGCAGTTCCTGCGGCTGATGCCGAGTGGTCGCAAGCTCGTCATCGGGATTCCTTTTCTGTGGCTGTGCCTGTTTTTCCTGTTGCCGTTCTTCCTGGTGATGAAGATCAGCTTCTCGGAAGCCGCGCTGGCCATTCCTCCCTACTCCGAGATCTACACCTTCGCCGAGCAGAAATTCGAGCTGCTGCTGAACCTCGGCAACTACTCGCTGCTGACCCAGGACGAGTTGTACATCTCGGCTTACTTCGGCTCGTTGAAGGTCGCGTTTTTCAGCACGCTGATGTGCCTGGTGCTCGGCTTCCCGATGGCTTACGCGATCACCAAGGCCAGCAAGGAAACGCAAAACGTCTTGCTGTTGCTGATCATGATGCCGACCTGGACCGCGATCCTGATCCGCGTTTATGCGTGGATGGGCATCCTCAGCAACAACGGTTTGCTCAACGGGTTCCTGATGTGGACCGGGCTGACCTCGCACCCGATCGAGATCCTCAACACCAACACCGCCGTGTACATCGGGGTGGTTTACGCCTACTTGCCGTTCATGGTGCTGCCGCTGTACGCCAACCTGGTCAAGCACGATCAAAGCCTGTTGGAAGCCGCCTCGGACCTGGGCTCGAGCAGCTTCAACAATTTCTGGAAAATCACCGTGCCGTTGGCCAAGAACGGGATCATTGCCGGCTGCATGCTGGTGTTCATTCCGGTGGTCGGCGAGTTCGTGATTCCGGAACTGCTGGGTGGCCCCGAGACCTTGATGATCGGCCGAGTGCTGTGGCAGGAGTTCTTCAACAACCGCGACTGGCCGGTGGCGTCTGCCCTGGCGGTGGTGATGCTGTTGATCCTGATTGTGCCGATCCTGTTGTTCAACCGTAGCCAGGCCAAAGAGATGGAGGGTCGGGGATGAAACGCTTCGGATTTTCAAAGTTCATGCTGATTTTCGGCCTGTCGTTTATCTACCTGCCGATGCTGATCCTGGTGATCTACTCGTTCAACGCCTCGAAGCTGGTGACGGTGTGGGGCGGCTGGTCGGTGAAGTGGTACGTCGGCCTGCTCGACAACTCGCAACTGATGGGCTCGGTGCTGCGCTCGCTGGAAATCGCCTGCTACACCGCGATTGCCGCTGTGGCGCTGGGGACTCTGGCGGCGTTTGTGCTGACTCGCGTGACGCGCTTCAAGGGTCGTACCTTGTTCGGCGGTCTGGTGACGGCGCCATTGGTGATGCCGGAAGTGATCACCGGCCTGTCGCTGTTGCTGCTGTTCGTGGCCATGGCGCAGTTGATCGGCTGGCCGATGGAGCGTGGCATCGTCACCATCTGGATCGCCCACACCACCTTTTGTGCCGCTTATGTGGCGGTGGTAGTCTCCGCCCGCCTGCGTGAGCTGGACCTGTCCATCGAGGAAGCGGCAATGGATCTGGGGGCGAAGCCGTTCAAGGTGTTTTTCCTGATCACCATTCCGATGATCGCGCCGTCACTGGCGGCCGGCGGCATGATGTCGTTTGCCTTGTCGCTGGATGATCTGGTGTTGGCGAGCTTCGTATCGGGGCCGGGTTCGACGACCCTGCCGATGGAAGTGTTCTCGGCGGTGCGTCTAGGGGTCAAACCCGAGATCAACGCCGTGGCCAGCCTGATCCTGCTCGCCGTCTCGATCGTGACCTTCATGGTCTGGTACTTCAGCCGCCGCGCCGAAGCCACCCGCAAACGGGCGATCCAGGAAGCGATGGACCAGACCGCCAGCGAATCCTGGCAGCAACCGAAAAAGCAGATGGCAGGAGCGACGGCTTAATGCCGTGTGGCGAGGGAGCTTGCTCCCGCTGGCCGCGAAGCGGCCCCAATAATTGTGAGTGCTGCGCACTCAAGCGCGAGCAAGCTCGCTCGCCACAGGTTTTGTGTTCTATAAAAAAGAGAATTGGAGTTGTACCGATGAAAATGTTTGGCAGGACTCTGCTGACACTGTCCTTATTGGGCGCAATAGCTACCGGCGCCCAGGCCAATGACAAGGTACTGCGCGTCTACAACTGGTCGGATTACATCGCCCCGGACACCGTCAAGAAGTTCGAAGACGAGACCGGCATCAGCGTGACCTACGATGTGTTCGACAGTAACGAAACCCTTGAAGCCCGGCTGCTCGCCGGCAAGTCCGGCTACGACATCGTCGTGCCGTCCAACAGTTTCCTGGCCAAGCAGATCAAGGCCGGGGTCTATCAGGAACTGGACAAGTCGAAGCTGCCGAACTGGAAAAACCTCAACCCGGTCCTGCTGAAAAACGCGTCCGCCAGCGACCCGGAGAACGGTCATGCCTTCCCGTACATGTGGGGCTCGATCGGCATCGGTTTCAACCCGGACAAGGTCAAGGAAGTGTTGGGTGCCAATGCCCCCACCAACTCCTGGGATTTGCTGTTCAAACCGGAAAACGCGGAAAAACTGAAAGCCTGCGGTATCAGCTTCCTCGACTCGCCAACCGAGATGCTCCCGGCCGCCCTGCACTACCTGGGCTACCCGGTGAACTCCCAGGACAAGGCCCAGATCGCCGAAGCCGAAGCGCTGTTCATGAAGATCCGCCCGTCGGTGGCTTACTTCCACTCGTCGAAGTACATCTCGGACCTGGCCAACGGCAACATCTGCGTCGCCGTCGGTTACTCCGGCGACGTGCTGCAAGCCAAGGCCCGCGCCCAGGAAGCCGGCGACAAGGTGAAAATCGACTACAGCATTCCAAAGGAAGGCGCCGGCAGTTTCTACGACATGGTCGCCATTCCACGGGACGCGGCGAACGTGGAAAACGCCTACCTGTTCATGAACTTCCTGATGCGCCCGGACATCATCGCCGAGATCACCAATAACATCGGCTACAGCAACGCCAACGCGGCGGCGACGCCATTGGTGGATGAAGCGATTCGCGATGATCCGGGGTCGTATCCGTCGCTGGCGGTAATGGCGACCTTGTATGCGATTCCGGATATGCCGATTGGCGTGCAGCGGGTGATGACCCGGGGATGGACTCGGGTGAAGCTGGGTAAGTAATTCCCCCAATGCTCCTGTGCCGGACACACATTTTGTGATCACCACAGATCAACTGTGGGAGCGGCGGTGCTCTCTCTTTTTCCGTTCACGCAGCGCCTTACCACCGCTGCCCTCCTCTCTGACGAACGGCCTCACCTGGCTTCCTCGGTTCAGGTGAAGTTTGGCGCCCTCGGGCGCCTTTTTTTGTGGGGTCAGGACGGCCCCAGCGGCCATTGCGCCACTGCCCGATAGCGTCCTTTATGGGATTCGAACAAGGTGAAGTGTTCGGCGCGCAGGAAGAACTCAGGCGGGATAGGGGCTTCAGGCACCGGCTCTCGGTAGTCGCGCATCAACGTCAGGTGCGGGCGGAATTCCTTGGGTGCGTCTTCAAACCCGAACGGCAACATCGCCTGTTCCAGCGCATAAACCAGACGCAACAACTCCGGCGGTGCCTGGTCGGGCGCCAGCACCAGCACCCCTGCCCGGCGCCAGACATCCAGGCGATCCAGCACAACCTTCATCGGCACACCCGGCCTTCGAATCTTCGCCGCAGCCGTACAGATTTCTGCCATCCGCGCCACGCCGACCGCGCCCAGAAACAACAGCGTCAGGTGAAAATTTTCCGCCGGCACCGGGCGTCCGCTCCTGAGCTGAAGATCACTGCGCCACTGGGCAATCGCCTTGCGTTGGGCGGGCGCGCAGTTCAAGGCAAAAAACAGGCGTTTCAACGGCTCGTGGGATTCGTCGCTCATACGTGGCACCTCCTGACATCCAAGTTATAGTTCATCCAAACGATTCAACTGGAGGGGGCCATGCGCGAAATCATCAGCAAAGAGCCTTGGTGGGCCGTGCCACCGAAGCCCGGTCAGGATGAGTCTGAACTGGAATGGGGCTGGCTGGTTCACTACAACGAAGGCGAGCCGCGCTTCGAGTTCGTCAAGGAGCGACCGTCGGACAGCGAGATCCGCAATCGCAAGAGTTGCAGGATCACCCCGACACCGGAGTGACCCTGGCGCTGGTTTCACGCCTTCACGATCATATCGAAACCGCCGAAGATCATGCGCTGGCCATCGAACGGCATCGGATTGAGGTCCGGCTGTATCCGCGGATCGGCCATGACCTTTTCCATGCCCTGGTCACGGGTGGCCTTGTCGGGCCAGACGATCCAGGAAAACACCACGGTTTCGTCGTCTTTGAGCTTCACGGCCATGGGGAATGACGTCACCTTGCCATCAGGCACGTCGTCACCCCAGCATTCGGCGAGACTGAGCGCACCGTACTCCATGAAAATGGCCGCGGCGGACTCGGCGTGTTTTCTGAACATTTCGCGATTGGCGGTGGGTACGGCAATGACAAATCCGTCTACGTAGGACATGTTCGTTCTCCTTGGTTATGGGGCCAACTGCTGGTTAGTCGACTCGGCCGCCGTCCAATCGACAGTCCCGCCGTCCAGCCCGACCGACGGCTCCACGCTGCTCGCCAGATTGCCTTCGATTTGCCCGGCCATGTACAGCGTGCCGGCCATCACTCCGCTGGTCGGGTTTTGCACCAGCTTGGTCCAGGCCTTGTCGAACGTGTTGCCCAGGCTGCTGCGGATCAGCGCTTCGCTGTCGGGCCGATCGTTGGCCTGGATGATCGCGCGGATGCCCGCCACCCCCACGGAAATCAAGGCCCCGGCTAGTTTCCCCGCCGCCGCGGCCACGGCACTGGCCGCCCCGCGCGGGGCCATTTCGGCTTCGATCCGTTTGCTGGCGCGCTTGGCTACAGGGGCCATGGCGGTTTCGGTATTCTCCACCCCCTTGTCGCCGCCCGCCTTGTGGATCTTGTCGATCAGCGCCGCATACGCCGGCAAGGTGTTCAGCGGTTGGGTATGCACCACCTGGTAAAGCGAGGCGTTACGTGCCGATGGCGGGCCCAGGGCGATGGCCGGTATTTTCTGGATGCGGCCATTGAGCTGGGCCATCGGTACACCGTGACGCTTGGAGATTTTCTGCAATTCTTCCTGGAGTATGTCCACGTAGAACGCCGTAGACAGGCTGAGAATCTGGTCGGGATCGATCTCCACCGCAACCGGCGCCAGCACGCGCTTCTGGTATTGGTCCAGCAGATAGGCGGCCAGGCGCTTGGCCGAGGCATCCTGCTCACCCTTGGCGCTGAGGCTGTACCAGCTGACCTTCATCGACAGCCATTCCTGGGTCCAGTAGCTGCTGAACCAGGGGATGAAGTTTTCTTCGGTCAGCTGATAGACCCGGGTTCGCCAGTAATCCATGGCCCCGCGCGAGTAGATTTTGGTCTGCTCGGTGGCCGACTGCGAGGCCGCGACAATCTCCCGATCCACTTGCTGCCAAGTGCTCTGGGAAACAATTACCGGCGGGGCTGGAATCGGCGCACGCGCAGGCGTGACGCACCCCGCCAACACCACCAGCACGGCGACGATCAGCGAACACAGGTTCAAGATCGCGGTGTCCTACAGTCTTCCCCCGAACAGGATATTCGGGGGTTGGAAGCCTTCTGATTTGAGTATAGGTGGCAGTGATCTGCCATTCGTCTGGATGTTGTGGCGGGGCTTATGGCCTCATCGCGAACAAGCTCGCTCCCACAGGGGGGCTGTGTCGTACACGAAACAGTGTCCGCCACAAATCCACTTGTGGGAGCGAGCTTGCTCGCGATGAGGCCCTCAAAAACAGCACAAAACCCGACCATCACTCCCATCGATATTCACCATCGCCACGAATGCCTTCCGCTCAAAATCCGTCAGCGTAGGATCAATCTCAACCCAGACACAAAACCCCTATCGGAGGGGCACATCATGATTATCCATCTGCTGACTTGCCTGGCCCTGACCGCCGTCACCCTGAGCATTTTTTCCTGGTATGTCCTGTCCGAGGAGCGCACGTCATGATCCACTCCGTCACCCTGGCCGTGAGCTTTCCGGTCTTCGGCAACAACTACTACTCCCAGCAAGTTGTCTCACGCAAAGAGCTCTCGCTGGTGTTCGACCAGGACTTCGAGGCCTTGCTGATGCCGGCCGCCACTAACCACTTCAGCAACGAAGTGGTCGGGCTCAATGATCAGTTTCGTTTTCTGAACGACGTGCTGGTCGAGCATCTGCTGGACGTCGAATTGACTCGGCATTCGGCCCGCTACTAACTGGTACTCATGATCCGTACACCGCTCTGGCGATTGAGCACTTCGACCATGACGTTCTCACCCGCGCGCCTGAGCATCACATCAGCCGATTGCGCCCCGATGGCCAGACGCCGCAGGGCGATGGTGTCCAGGAACGCCGGCATGACCGGTTCATCAAACAGGATGGTGTGTTTCTTCGGATTGAAGTTCAGGCCCAGGCAGGATTGAATCAGCGACAGCGGCGTCGCTGCGGCCCAAGCCTGGGGCGAACAGGCCACCGGATAAAAGGTCGGACCCTGGTTGCGTTGCCGGCGAAAGCCGCAAAACAGCTCGGGCAGACGACGCAGATCGATGTAGGTGGACGCGGCAAACAGACCTTCGAAAATCCGCGCCGCTTCCTGTCGGTAACCGTATCGGGCAAACCCGGCCGCAATCAGCGCATTGTCATGGGGCCAAACGGAACCGTTGTGATAGCTCATCGGGTTATAGCGGGCTTGCGAGGAGGCCAGCGTGCGCACGCCCCACCCGGTGAAAGACGAACGATCCATCAACGCAGCGACCACTGACGGCGCGCGTTCCGGTAAGGCGATGCCGGCGAACAGGGCATGGCCGGCATTGGAAGTCCGTACCCGGCAAGGCATTTTGTCGCCGTCCAGCGCCAACACATAGGTGCCCAATGCTTCGTCAAAAAACTGCTCATCAAACCGTTGCCGCAGCTGCCGGGCTTTCTCCTTCAGGCCTTGCGCCCGGTCGGGATCGCCCAACCGGCGGGCGATCTGCGCGGCACCGCTCCAGGCGCCATAGACGTAAGCTTGAACCTCGACGATCGCAATCGGGCCCACGGCAAGTCGTCCGTCCGCGTGAAATACCGAGTCGTGGCTGTCTTTCCAGCCCTGATTAATCAACCCTTCACTCGATTGCCGGCCATATTCGACGAAGCCGTCACCATCGCGATCACCGTACTCATCGATCCAGTTCAGCCCGGCCTCGAGGCTCGGCCAGAGCTCGCGCACGGTGCCCAGATCATTGGTTCGCTCCAGGTAGGCCGCGGCCAACATGACGAACAGTGGCGTGGAGTCGATGCTGCCGTAGTAACGCCTGAAGGGCACTTCACCCAGCTCGGCCATTTCCCCCAACCGGACCTCATGCAGGATTTTCCCCGGCTCGGCGTCGGCGACAGGATCGACGCTGGTCGCTTGATTGGCGGCCAGGTACCTCAGCACACCGCGGGCGATCCCGGGATCGACCCAGAGCATCTGCAGCGCGGTGATCAAGGAATCTCGTCCGAATACGGTGCTGAACCAGGGAATGCCCGCGTACGGATACAGGCCATGGGGTGTCTTGCTCATCAGCATGTTCAAGTCCGCGATACTGCGGTTCACCGCTTCGTTGAAAACATCATGGGAGGTGGCGACAGAGGCCGCACCCGCAAAGAACGCCCGCGACTGACGACGGGCGTCGCGCAACGACACGAAAAACCCGTGACGCACCGAATAAGGCGGGTTTTGTACCCCGCAATTGATGTCCATGAAGAACGACTGGATTTGCCCCGGCGCCAACTCCACGTCAAACAGGGCCTGGTCACACGACAGGCTGACCGGCACCGGATCGAAGCGCAATCGGGTGGTGCGCCGCTTGTGGTCGAGGCCGGTGTAAGAAAGCAGCACTTGATCGTTGGCAATTTCCGCCCGGTGCGCTTCTCCACTCTGTGTGCGGCGAGCGCCACGCACTTCGAAGAGGTCCTTGAAGTCGGCCACGAACTGGATGCGCAAATGCAGGCGTTGTGGGTGCTCGTCGAAATTGCGCAGGGTGATGCGTTCGCAGCAGGACCCGTCCCATAAAAAACGCGAGCGGCGCAGGTGAATCAAGTCGTGATGCAGGACCCTGTTGCCCTTGGCATCGAACAGATCCGGATTGGTCAGGTCGCAGGTGAGCATGGTGTTGTCGTCACGCAGGGTCGAACTGAGCAGCAACGGGCGCGCGCCATTGAGCGTCAGGTAGAGCCCCGACAGGTGCCGGGTATCAGTGTGAAACAGTCCCTGCGGGCTGTCCTCCGTCACCATCACATCGCCATTGGGGTCGAACACCCCGAACGTGTCGTTGTGTTTGAGCGTGCGCAGGCGCATTTCCTGCAATGACGCGCTGGCTGGAATATCGAAGGTACTGCCCGGTTGCGCCACGCTGTTGCCCGCCGTCAGATGGCGATACAGGTCCAGATAGTGCTCGGTCATGTGCTCGACCGTGAACCGTTGCTCGAACGCGGCCCGCACCCTGCCCCGGTCCAGCGCTCCCAGGTGCTGGACGGCTTTCAACGCGCCTTCCATGTCGTCAACGATGTAGCCGGACACGCCATCGTCGATCACTTCCGGCACCGCGCCCTGACGAAAGGCAATGACCGGCGTGCCGCAGGCCATGGATTCGATCATGACCAGGCCGAAAGGCTCAGGCCAGTCGATGGGAAACAGCAGGGCCCTGGCGTTACCCAGGAAGTCCGCTTTCTGGCACTCGTCGATTTCGCCGATAAATTCAATGTTGGGGTGACTCGCGATCAACGGCGCGATGACATTGTCCCAATACGCCTGGTCCGCCTTGTCGACCTTGGCCGCGATCTTCAACGGCAGGCCGGCCATCGACGCAATCCTTATCGCCCGGTCCGGACGTTTCTCGGGGGAAATGCGCCCCAGAAAAGCCAGGTAATCACCTTTGGGCTCCGGGTTGAACGCCAGTAGATCGGCCGGAATGCCGTGATAGACATTGCCCACCCAATTGACGTTGCCGATCAGCGGCAGCCGCTGCGCCTTTGATACCGAGACCAGTGGCACCTCGGGAAAGTGACCGTAAAACGACTGATAGTCAGCGACATCCAGTCGTCCGTGCAGCGTGGTCACGCTGTGCCCGGCCAGATGCCGGATCAGCGGGAAATGAAAGATATCGACGTGAAAATGCATGATGTCGAACTGATCAGCCTGCCTGATGACCTGGTCCAGCATCAGCATATGATGAGGGATCGTATCCTTTACCTCCGGATCGAGCCTCAGCGCTTGTCGTGATCCGGACTCCAGGCGCGCCGAGGTTTGCGAATCGCCGCTGGCGAAAAGCGTGACGTCATGTCCCTGTCGCACCAGGTCTTCGGTCAGGTACGACACGATCCGCTCGATGCCACCATATAGACGGGGCGGACAACGCTCGGTGAGCGGTGCAATCTGAGCGATCCTCATGAACAAGCCCTCCCTCAGGTGACTCGCAGGCTATCGGCCCGCCGCGCTTCAGTGTGCCCTCGAATCGCGGACGGAGACCTTTCCCTCGATTGACGGCTACCTCGCGGCATCAGTTCCATCAGGTCGCGGTGTCCACCGCTCGGCGGTCGCACGGCCTCGATCGGTTCGAGGGTGCCATCGGCAACCCTGCTCATTTATTCCCCGATGCGTCGCTGGTGGTTCGATCGGCAATGAACTCGTTCAACTGTTCGATGAGCTCACGGCTGGTACTGAACATCTGTTGCCAATCAGTGGGAAAGCGCACATTCAACGGCAATTGATCGATCCTCCAGCGCGGCGACAACGGTTGATCGAACCGGGCGGCCACCTGCAGACCCATCTCGCTGGCTGCGAACGGCCCACGCAACACCGTCGGCGTACGACCGGCGCTGTCCACGGCCTGGACCACACGTGCCGTCAGCCATTCGCCATCCGGCATGCGCACGCGCAGCGGTTGGCCAACCGCGGCGTAGCTGATGTTCAGCGGTTCCAGATAGATCCACAGCAGCGGCTCTTCCAGTCGTTCAATGCGCATCAGCAAGGTCCCGGCGCCGACGTTTTCACCGGGATTGACCAGGACTTCGGCCACACGGCCGCTCTGTGCCGCATTGATCGACAATGCCGCGAGGCGCGTCTTCAACCACTGTTGCTCGGCGTTCTGTTGACTGATCTCGCGCTCCACGCTCAGCGGTGACTGACGAGCCAATTGCTCGCGGCGCTCGAACGCCAACAGGTCGGCGCGAAACGCATCGAGTTCAGACTCGGCCGCCAGTACTTCACCACGCGAGACGGCGCCTCGATAAACCAGCTCTTCCAGGGTCTGCACCCGTTGTTCGGCCCTGCTCACCCGGGTCCTGAGCAACTGGCGTTCTTTGCCGTCCAGTTGGATGTTGGCGGCGCGCGCCGGGTCTTTTGGCATCGCCGCCAGCTGCATCAGTCGCGCACGCCATTCCGGATTGTCGAGGTGGACCAAGGGTTGATCGGCCCGTACCTGGTCACCGGCCCTGACAAACAGCTGCTCGACCCGACCGGCTTCCCGCGCGCGCACTTCGAGAATCTGCAGGCGCAGCTGCGCCGGTGCATCGATCATCAGCACGCCGTAGGCCAGTTTTGCGCCTAGCCAGATCAAGGGGCTGGCGACCAGAAACAGGATCAAATACCAGCGCACACGAAACGCCGCACGCTTGCTCGGCGCGTAGAGCACGGTCAATCCCTGTTCCTGGGTGGGGTGGAGTTCTTTACGACTGTCGAATCGGATCTTCATGACGGCTCACCGTTTTGGAAAGTCTCGCCAGGCTTGCCAGTCGATACCGGCAATTCCTCGTGGTTGCAGCTGTTCGCGCCAGGCGCTGGTCTGGCGGCGCAACTGTTCGGTCGACGCGCCGGCCCAGGATTCAGTGGCATCCAGTTGCGGCTCCGTGCTTTGCGCCAGGCGAAATTGCAGATCAGGCCAGCGCCTGGCGATCTGCTCGGCCTTGCGCGCACTGTTCTGCGGGTTGCGGGTGTAGATCATCAGGCTGACCCGATGCACGCCCGCGTCGGGAAGCGCGCACGGCACACAGGTCTGGCCGGGCCTGGCCTCGGCGAACCAGCGATGATGACTGGAAATCTCCACCGGCCATGGGCTCTGCCGGGCAGCCGCACGCAAGGTCTCGAGCCAGTTTTTCAAGCGCTGGTCAGGTACCGGCACGCCCAACTGCTCGACTTCCAGATCCAGGTGCAGGCTGGTGAAGGAAAGCCCTTTGAGTTTCGCCAATAAATCGGTGAGCTGATGGCGATGCTGCGGCTCGATCCAGTCGGGATCGCCGAGTAACAGGCTGACTTGCAGCGTCTGGCTGGACGCCTCCTGCAGCAATTGCTCCAACTGGCGGCGGGTGGCGACCAGGTCGTTGATTTGTGCGGCCTTGAGGCCCAGGTAGATCTTGTCCATCCCGGCCTGGCGCAGTGCCGCAAGCTCCGCCCGGCGTTGATCGGGATCGAGCAAGGCTTCACTGTCCCAGACATAGCTGGCCTGAGACCATGTATCCGGTCCCGCTCCCGGTGCCTGATGCGTCAGCGGCAGGGCGAACAGCATCGCAGGCGACAACGACAGCATCAGGACCAGCAGTAACGTGCGCATATCAAAACCTCGTGGCCTGTTTAAGCACCCACCACGGCGCCATCGAGCTTTCTTCATGGCCGCGACGAAACATCTCGTTGAGCATGGCCACTGCACTCCAGCAGCGCAGGAGCAGCATGAACAGCGGAAACACAGGCACCAGTAATCCCAGGGCCAAGTCCTGTCGCGGCCGGTCGGACACCATTAACAGCAGAATGCCGAACAGCAGCACGGTGATCAGCAGGTACAGCAGATAGATCAGGACAAACAGGAACAACAACGTCCTGCCCGGCAGCATGAACAACGCGAGCAAGGTGTAGCTCAAGATGAGGAACGGCAGCACCAACTGAAAAAAAAAGCCGCTGACCAGGATCATCAGGAAGCTCGGCCAGCCCAACAGACTGGGGTTGATGTTGTGGTTGTGTTTTCTGACGTAGAGGAAATACAGGTCGCCATCCCAGCGCAGTCGCTGCATCAGGAACTGGCGCAGGGTGGCCGGTGCATCGGTATGGCCGATCGCTTCCGGCTCGAAGGCGATCCGCAGGTTGTGGCGCTTGAAGTAGCTTTTGATGCGCAATGTCAGGTCCAGATCCTCGGCGGTGTGGGTATTCCAGCCACCGATCTTCACCAGGAAGCTGCGGCGGAAGGCACCGAAGGCCCCCGAGACGTTGTTGACCAGGTTCCATTCGGCCAGGCCGATTTTCGACATATGAATCGACAACACATATTCCAGCGCCTGCATCGCCGTCACCCATGAAGCCCAGGCATTGCGCACCCGCAGGCTGCCGGCGACCGCGGGCACCGAGGGGTCCTCGAAATGGCGCACGATGGCGCTGATCATGTTGTTGTCGAAGGAGGTGTCACCGTCGAGCGCCATCACGATTTCACCGCTGGCCAATGACAGGCCGGCGTTCAACGACGACACCCGCCCGCCCCGCTGCCATTTGGCGATCGGGCGCAAATGGCGCCTGGGGTACAACTGTGGATCCACGTGAAAACGGCGCACGGCGTTGAGCGTCGCCTGGTTCATCGTGGCCCCGTCCACCACGGGAATCATTTCGATGTGGCCGGCGTAGGTTTGTTCACACAGGCTCAGCAACGTGGTTTGAACGTCCATCCCTTCGCTGTAGCAGGTGATGATGCAAGAGACCCTGGGGTGGTAGGCACTGATCTTCGGCACGCCGGTGCGCCGACGGGCAAACCAGCGCAACACCCCCAGCAGCACCATCAGCGTCAAGGGCAATTCAAAGATCAGGAACAAGGGAAACAGCATGTAGAACAAGCGGCTCAAGCCATCCGGCCCCGCAAGTTCGGTGAGCGTGTAAAGGAGCTGCTCCAGTAACGGGCTCATGGCCCATCACCCAGTTCACTGGCCAGACGGGCCAGCAACAGTTCGCCGTCTTCCTGATCGAGCAGGTCCTGGGGTGCGGTGAGGGTGATGACGCGCAGGGAAATATCACTGACCTCCGGCGCGGAAAACAGCTCGGCCACCCGGCTCAGGCGTTGTTTGACGCATTCGAGCCCCTTGCGATCGGTATGCGGCAGCATGATCCAGAAAAACTCTTCGGTGCTGCGCGAACAACGGTCGGTTTCGCGCACGGACTCTTTCAGCCGGTCAGCCAGGCTGTCGATAAAGGCATGGCCGCGTTGTTCGCCAAGCAGTGACAAGGTCCCGGCCAGGTTGACGAAGCGCAGGCCGATCAGTGAGAACTCCGGCAATGGGTAGCGCCGCACGAGCAGGATCTGCCAGCTCAACAGATCGTAGAAGTCCTTGCCGCCGAGCAAGTTCAGTCGCCCGAAGGGCTGAGCCGAGTGATCGCTGAACGCCTGGCGACAACGGAAACGCCCTGCTTCGGCCAGACGGAAATCCCTGACTTCACGTACTCGCAACTTGTCAGGCGTATGAGACAAGCCGCAATCCAGGCAGCGCGCCTGCACCTCGGCATCGACGAAAAACGCCTGGCACGAGCGGCAGCGATAGTTCTCCATCGGCCGATCGTAGTCACTGCCAATGTGGCGCAACCGGTTCAGGCAGTTGGGGCACAGCAGCACCCCGTCCTTGAGGAAGGATTCCTGCGCTCCGACATGACCGCAGGTGAAACAGTGCAGGGACGGCTGGCGCGAAATGTCCAGGGCCTGGCACTCGGTGCATACGTCGATGTAATTGAGCCGGCCCGAACCACAGTCCGGACACAGGCGAATGCGATCGACCAGAACCCCCTCCTCCAGCCAGTCCTGTTGCACCATCAACCCGAGCCAGACAAATGAATTGACCTGCTCGCTGTCAGCCAGGGTATCGAGCAATGGATAACGATAGTGTTGAGCGACTTCAGGGTCGCGCAGGGCGTACACCTGGGCGCCGTCACGCAACCACAACCAGGCGAGCACCCGACTTTCGAAGCGTTCCGGAGTCGAACCCTGCCTGAGTAACCCGAAACGCTGCTGCCACACGCCCCACAGTGCCTTTATTTCGCTGGCTTCGACGGGACAGGCGCCATCACTCAAGGCCTCGCACCAGCCGTCCTGATCGCGGCAACAGTAGATCAGGCGATAACGATAGGGGGGCAGCGAACGCAACTTGCGTAACACTCGCCCGGCATAGGCCCCTGGCATGTCCAGCAGCAATACATCAAACACGGCCACCGCCAGCAGGCTGCCGAGATCGGTAAAGTGTTCCAGCTGCGGAAGGTTCAAACCTGAAACCCTGTTACCCAGTATGGCAATCCGGGGGTGTGGAGTCGGCATGACGCTCGCCTCTACAAATAGATAGGCACATGGTTCGACAGCAAGATAAGCAACACTAGCATTACGTGAAGAAAATGCATCTGTTATTGCGAAGTTGAAACCTGGATTCGACGAACGCGAAAAGGTCAGCACCGCAGTGCAAAGTCCGGTATCGAACACCCCCATTATTTATTGCAATATTAATACTTCAATATCAATAACTTAAAACTTCAAACCCGATCAATCAACAATTATTACGCCTTGCTGGTTATTCGCCACTATCGATAGCAATACGCCATGTTTTATACCTTATTGCAAAAGAGAAAGTTTCACACTTTGAGGGCGACGCATACCTCACACCAACTAATAAGTTCAAACTATTATTATAGCGAAATCGCTTGGCGATATGACTAACCCTACTAAACATCATAATTAGGCGTTACGCGCATTTAACACTAATGAATGTACGTACAGCATGTCAACTTGCTGTTGCCTGCTGCGTACAGATTTCATGAACGCAACTGCGTAACCACCTGTGGGCGGGATCGGCGTCCAGCCGCGGGTGCCACAGCATTGCCACGGTGAACATCGGCAAAACGAAGGGCAACGCAAAGCTGTGCATTCCTTCTCGAAGGCTGGCGGTATGTCGCTCAGGCACACTGGCGATCAGGTCAGTGGTGCGGGCCAGTGCCAGTGCGGTGGAAAACCCTGCAACCAGGGTAACTATTGGCCGTTCAAGCTCAAGCAGTGTCAGGGCCTCATCGATCGGCCCCTTTTCGAGTCCCCGCCTGGAGACGCTGATGTGGCTGCCTGCCGCATACCGGGCGGGCGTCATCTCGCCCTGGCTCAAAGGATGCCCCATTCGCACGACGCCGATGAAACGGTCGCGAAACAACCCCTGTGTCCGCAGCTCCGGGCTGGCGGCCTTGCCCACAACACCGGTCTCCAGATCGACCGTGCCGTCACGCAAAGACGCGCTGTCCTTGTCCGGTTTGTGCATGAAGCGCAGCCGCACCCCGGGCGCCTGCCCGGCAATGCGCGCTATGAGCGCCGCGCCGAAATTCTCGACGAAACCTTCACTGCTGCGCAGGGTGAACGTGCGGCTGAGTTGCGTGAGGTCCGGCTGCTCGGCCGGCCGCAGCACTGCCTCTGCGTCCTGCACCAACTGGCTGACCCGCTCGCGAAGTTCCAGTGCCCGAGGCGTCGGCACCAGGCCACGTCCGGCCCTGACCAGCAGTGGATCGCCCATGGTTTCCCGCAACCTTGCCAGCGCCCGGCTCATCGCCGACGGGCTCAGGCGCAGGCGCTTGGCAGCACCCGCGACGCTGCCTTCGGCGAGCAGCACATCGAGGGTGACTAGCAAGTTGAGATCTGGCGTGGACATCTATCGCTCCCTGGCATGGCGTTCAACGCACTGATTAATTGCAACTGCTGCGTCTTCCGCCATGGTAGGCCCGGACGTACATTTGCGACAGCTCCACTTCGGGAGTGACCAGCAAAGAGGAACGGGATGAAGCCGACCATTGCCGCAGCAGAAACCACACCGCCCACTGCTTCAGTCCGGTGGGCATTGGCCAGCCTGGCGCTGTCGATGCTGCTGTCTTCGCTGGGCACCAGCATCGCCAATGTCGGCCTGCCGACCCTGGCCGAGGTGTTCGACGCGTCGTTCCAGCACGTCCAGTGGATCGTCCTCGCTTATCTGCTCGCGATCACCACCCTGATCGTCAGCGTCGGTCGGCTCGGCGACATCATGGGCCGGCGACGCCTGCTGTTGAGCGGCATCGGCCTGTTCACCCTGGCCTCGGCCCTATGCGCCCTGGCACCGACGCTGTGGTTGCTGATCGGCGCCCGGGCGCTGCAGGGGCTCGGCGCGGCAATCATGATGGCGCTGACCATGGCCTTCGTCGGCGAAACGGTGGCCAAGGAAAAAACCGGCAGCGCCATGGGGTTGCTGGGGACGATGTCGGCGATTGGCACCGCGACGGGACCGTCCCTGGGCGGCATGCTGATCGCCGGTTTCGGCTGGCAGGCGATGTTCCTGATCATCGTGCCGCCGGGATTGCTGACGTGGTGGCTCGCGCAGCGCTACTTGCCAGCCGATCACCACAAAGCCCGACCCGGGCGGCCCCGTTTCGATTCGCTGGGCACGCTACTGTTGGCACTGACGCTTGGGGCATACGCCCTGGCCATGACGCTCGGACACGGCAGTTTCGGACCGTTGAACCTGGTGTTGCTGATGACGGCGGGCGTTGGCGCCGCCCTGTTCTTCTTCGCCCAGTCCCGGGTTGGCTCACCCTTGATTCAGTTGACGCTGTTGCGTGATCCGCCGCTCAGCGCCAGCCTCGCCATGAGTACACTGGTGGCGACCGTGATCATGGCGACGCTGGTGGTGGGGCCGTTCTATCTCTCTCAAACACTCGGGCTGGATGCCGTTATGGTCGGGCTGGTGTTGTCGGTCGGGCCATTTGTGGTGGCGTTGACGGGCGTGCCCGCGGGCCGTATCGCCGACCGCTTTGGCGCCCGACGCATGACCCTTGCCGGGCTGATTGCGATGGCGGCCGGTTGCCTCGCGCTGGCGGTGTTGCCCCAGGCGCTCGGCATCGGCGGCTACCTCGCGTCCATGGTGCTCATCACCCTCGGCTACGCACTGTTCCAGACCGCCAACAACACCGCGGTCATGAGCGATGTATCACCGGAGCAACGGGGCGTCATCTCCGGCCTGCTCAACCTCTCGCGCAATCTCGGTCTCATCACCGGAGCCAGCGCATTGGGCGCGGTGTTTGCGCTGGCATCGGCGGCGGCCGAGATCAGCAGTGCGCACCCCGAGGCGGTTGCCAGCGGCATGCGCTTGACCTTCGCCGTCGCGCTGGGGCTGATCGTCACGGCACTGGCCGTCGCCCTGGCCACGCGCAATGAACCTATTTAGCGTCATCACGGCCAAAGAATTTCGGATCGAGCACCAACTCACGCGCTGGGGCATCAGTCAGAAGTCCCGGCAGGTCTGCCAGCGCGCTCGTTCATTGCTCGAGCACATCCTCCGCCCAGCTGATGGCCGCCACGACGGTGGGGAAACCGATGGTGCTGGTCAGCGCGATCAGGGCATGGCGGATCTGTTCTGCCGTGGCGCCCGCTTCCAGTGCCCGCCTGGCATGACTGTGCACGGCGCCTTCGGAGCGGATGGCCGCCGCGGCGCCAAGCTGGATCAGCTGGACCACTTTGTCATCCAGTGGGCCGGCATGCCGCACCGCCTTACCCAAATCCTGCACCGCGTCCAGAAAATCCGGGTACTGCTTTTTCAGTTGTCGATAGGTGTTGCGCGCTCTCTTCTTGCCCATCTCTGTCTCCTCGCGGGCCTGTTCAGCCCGATTTGTCCGGCTTCGATAGCGAAACTTGCAGATGCCATCATTAAGCTAAGCTAAGAACAGCTCATTGCCCACGATGCTCGCGTCTGCAGGTTTTGGTTTGTTCTGGAGAGCGTCTGCAACAGCTATTTCAGAAAGGCCAAAATCCCTTCACGCAGGACTGACGTGATGACCGAGCCCCTCCTCAGTTTTGACCAACTCAAGCGTGCCGCCGCGTCCGGCGAAATTGATACCGTGCTGGTGTGCATGGTCGATATGCAGGGCCGCCTGGTCGGCAAGCGTTTCCAGGTCGAGTTTTTCATCGACAGCGGCCATGAAGAAACCCACTGCTGCAATTACCTGTTGGCCGACGACATCGACATGGAGCCGGTGCCGGGTTATGCCGCCGCCAGCTGGAGCAAAGGTTATGGCGACTTCGTGCTCAAGCCGGACATGGCCACCTTGCGCCGGGTGCCGTGGCTTGAATGCACGGCGCTGGTGCTCTGCGATGTGCTCGATCATCACCACCGCCAGGACTTGCCGCATAGCCCGCGAGCGATTCTGAAAAAGCAGATCGAGCGCCTGCGCAAGCGCGGTTATACCGGCATGTTCGCCTCGGAACTGGAGTTCTATCTGTTCGACGAGAGCTACGAGGCCATCCACAACCGCAACTACCACAAGCCCAAGACTGCCGGCCATTACATCGAGGATTACAACATCCTGCAGACCACCCGCGAGGAACCGGTGCTGCGGGCAATTCGCAAGCATCTGCAGGCCTCGGGCATTCCCGTGGAGAACTCCAAGGGTGAATGGGGGCCGGGCCAGGAAGAGATCAACATCCGTTACGCCGATGCCCTGACCATGGCTGACCACCACGTCATCATCAAGCACGCCTGCAAAGAGATCGCGCAGCTGCAGGGCAAGGCGATCACCTTCATGGCCAAGTGGCGCTATGACGCCGCCGGTTCCAGCAGCCACATCCACAACTCGTTGTGGGACAAGAACGGCAAGAAGTCGCTGTTCTTCGACGCCAAGGCCGAGTTCGGCATGTCGAAGCTGATGCGTGCCTGGGTCGCCGGGCAGCTCAAGTACGCCAACGACATCACCTGTTTTCTGGCGCCCTACATCAATTCCTATAAGCGTTTCCAGGCCGGTACCTTCGCCCCGACGCGGGCGGTCTGGAGCCGGGACAACCGTACCGCGGGCTTTCGCTTGTGTGCCGAGGACAGCAAGGCGATCCGCATCGAATGTCGCATCGGCGGCGCCGACCTCAACCCGTACCTGGCGTTCGCCGCGTTGATTGCCGCGGGCCTGGCCGGTATCGACGAGAAGCTCGAGCTGGTGCCGCCTTTTGAAGGCGATGCCTACGTCGACGAACACCTGCCTGAAGTGTCCAAGACCCTGCGCGATGCCTGTGCCGCGCTGCAGTCGTCGAGCATGTTGCGCGAGGCGCTCGGCGATGAAGTGATCGACCATTACGTGCACACCGCCGAATGGGAACAGAAAGAGTACGACCGGCGCATTACCGACTGGGAACTGCAGCGCGGCTTCGAGCGCTATTGAGATCACCATGACTTCGACGATTCAGCTCATCTCACCGGTCGATGGCCGGGTCTATGCCGAACGCCGCTGCGCCGATGCGGCGCAGATCGACCAGGCCCTGGCGGCTGCCGAAGCGGCCCAGGCGTTATGGAAACGCCGGCCACTGAGCGAACGCGCCGCCTTGTGCAGCGCCGCAGTGGACGCAATGTTGGCCATGCAGGCTGAGATCGTGCCGGAACTGGCCTGGCAGATGGGCCGACCGGTGCGCTTTGGCGCGGGCGAACTGCGCGGCTTTGAGGAGCGGGCGCGGCACATGATCGCCATTGCGCCTGAAGCGTTGGCAGCGCTTGAGCCGACGCCCGTCGCGGGCTTTCGGCGCTATATAAAACGCGAGCCGCTGGGTACGGTGTTGGTCATCGCCCCCTGGAATTACCCCTATCTGACGGCAGTCAATACCATCATTGCGGCGTTGATGGCCGGCAACAGCGTCATCCTCAAACACGCTTCACAAACGCTGCTGGTCGGCGAGCGGTTTGCCGAGGCCTTTCGCCGCGCCCATCTGCCCGATGGGCTGTTCCAGAACCTGCTGCTCAGTCATGTGTATACCGGGGCGATCATTGCCTCCGGACGCGTGCAGCAGGTGAACTTCACAGGTTCAGTGGAAGCCGGCAAGAACGTGCAACACGCTGCCGTCGCAGGTTTCCTCGGCGTGGGCCTGGAGCTTGGCGGCAAAGACCCGGCTTACGTCCGGGCCGACGCCAACCTCGAGCACGCGGTGGAAAACCTGGTGGACGGCAGCTTCTTCAATTCCGGACAGAGCTGCTGCGCGATCGAACGCATCTATGTCAATGAAAACATCTACCCGGCCTTTGTCGAACGTTTCGTCGCCTTGACTCGCCAGTACGTGCTGGGCAATCCGCTGGACGAAGCCACCACGCTGGGTCCGCTGGTGTCGCCGAGCGCCGCTGATTTCGTTCGTGGACAGATCGCCGAAGCCCTGACCCAAGGCGCCCGGGCGCTGATCGATCCACGGGCCTTTCCTGCGGATGTGCCGGGCAGCGCCTACCTCGCACCGCAGGTACTGGTGGATGTCAGCCATCAGATGTCGGTGATGCGTGAGGAAAGCTTCGGGCCGGTGGTCGGCATCATGCCGGTGGCCAGCGACGATGAAGCCATCGACTTGATGAACGACAGTGAGTTCGGGCTCAGCGCGTCCATCTGGACCCGGGACCTCGCTGCCGCCGAACACCTGGGCAACCAGATCGACACCGGCACGCTTTTCATGAACCGCTGCGATTACCTCGACCCGGCCCTGGCCTGGACCGGGGTCAAGAACAGCGGGCGCGGTGTCACGCTGTCGCGCCTGGGCTATGAACATTTGACCCGCGCGAAGTCCTTCCATTTGCGCCACGAGACTTGAGCCATGAGAGTTGAGCCATGAGCCTGACCGCGAACTGGAACTATCCCACCAGCATCCGCTTCGGCGTCGGCCGCATCGCCGAACTGGCCGAGACCTGCCGCAGCCAGGGCATCGAACGACCGTTGCTGGTCACCGACAGCGGCCTGGCGCGCGCCCCGATCACCATCGCCGCGCTGGACACACTGCGCGCCGCCGGTCTGGGTGTTGCGCTGTTTTGCGACCTCAAGCCCAATCCGGTCGAAGCCAACCTGGCGGGCGGGCTGGATGCCTGGCGCGCCGGCCAGCACGATGGCGTGGTCGCCTTTGGCGGTGGCAGCGGCCTGGACATGGGCAAGCTCATCGCCTTCATGAGCGGCCAGACGCGACCGGTCTGGGACTTCGAAGACATTGGCGACTACTGGACCCGAGCCGACGCAGACCGCATCGCCCCGGTGATCGCGGTGCCGACCACGGCGGGTACCGGTTCGGAAGTGGGCCGGGCGGCGGTGATCATCGACGAGCGCAGCCACACCAAACGCATCATCTTTCACCCGAAAATGATGCCGCGCGTAGTCATCAGCGACCCGGCCCTGACCGTCGGCATGCCGGCCAAGGTCACCGCCGGTACCGGCATGGATGCGTTTTCCCACTGTCTGGAGGCGTACTGCGCCCCGGGTTTCCACCCCATGGCCGATGGCATCGCCGTGGAAGGCATGCGCCTGGTGGCCAACGCCCTGGTGCGGGCCGTGCATATGCCTTCCGACCTCGAGGCACGGGGGCAAATGCTCGCGGCAGCGGCGATGGGCGCCACCGCGTTCCAGAAAGGCCTGGGCGGGATGCACGCCCTCGCGCATCCGATCGGCGCGCTGTACGACACCCATCACGGCATGACCAATGCCGCCTTGATGCCCTACGTCCTGAAGTTCAATCGCCCGGCCATCGAAGAACGCATCACCCGCCTGGCGGCCTGGCTGCGGTTGCCCTCCCCCGGCTTCGACAGCTTCCTGGCCTTCATCCTCAAACTGCGCAAGGACATCGGCGTGCCACACACGTTGTTCGAGCTTGGGGTGGATGATCGACAGGCCGATCTGATCGCCGACATGGCAATCGTCGACCCCTCTGCCGGCGGCAACCCGCTGCCGTTGACCCGGGCCGGCGCGGCCGACATTTTCGACGCGGCTTTTCACGGCCGTCTCTAATGCAATTGACTGCCCAGGGTCGAGGCTTGCACACGGAGCATGGGCAGGTGGTAGCGGTTGAACACAGGAGCAGTACGACAAGGGGTTGAAAGCCAACCCGTCCGGCCACTAGAACCCGGATGGATGCGTATCAAAACCTGAAGGGGCACACGAAATGAACCCAGCAAGCCAGCCCGGCACCAGCACGCCGCCAGACGATGACGTCAAAGTGCTGCACAGCATGGGCTATGCCCAGCAGCTCTCGCGACGAATGGGCGTTTTCTCCAACTTTGCCATTTCCTTTTCGATCATCTGCATCCTCTCGGGGGGCATCAACTCGCTGGCCCAGGGCACCTCGGGTGCGGGCGGCGCGTCGATCGGCATCGGCTGGCCGATCGGCTGCCTGATTTCCGGGGTGTTCGCCATGGCCATGGCGCAGATTTCCTCGGCCTACCCCACCGCCGGCGGCCTGTATCACTGGGGCTCGATTCTCGGTAACCGCTTCACCGGCTGGCTGACGGCCTGGTTCAACCTGCTGGGGCTGGTCACCGTGCTTGGCGCGATCAACGTCGGCACCTATTACTTCTTTTATGGCGCCTTTGGACCGGCACTGGGCATGGAAGATTCGACCACGAACCGGGTGATTTTCCTGGCGATCCTGACCGGCACCCAAGCCCTGTGTAACCACTTTGGCATTGGCCTGACCGCCAAGCTCACCGACTTTTCCGGCTATCTGATCTTCGCGACCGCGATCGCGTTGACTGTCGTCTGCCTGATCGCGGCCCCCAGTTATGAGTTCGTCCGGCTGGTGACCTTCGGCAACTATTCCGGCGAGGCCGGCGGCAGCGTCTGGCCACAGGTTTCCAACGGCTGGATTTTCATGCTCGGCCTGCTCTTGCCGATCTACACCATCACCGGCTATGACGCCTCCGCGCATACCTCCGAGGAGACCCGCAACGCGGCGATGTCGGTGCCGGTCGGCATGGTCATGTCAGTGGTCTGGTCGCTTCTGTTTGGCTGGCTCATGCTCAGCTCGTTCGTGCTGATGCTGCCGAGCATGGACGAAGCGGCGAGCAAGGGCTGGAATGTGTTCTTCTGGGCCATGGACACTCAGGTCAACCCGACCGTCAAGACCGCGCTGTACCTGGCGATTTTCATCTCGCAGTTTCTCTGCGGGCTGGCGACCGTGACCTCGGTCTCACGGATGATTTTTGCCTTCTCCCGCGACGGTGGCCTGCCCTTCTCCAAAGCCCTGGCCAAAGTCTCGCCAACCCACCGCAGCCCCGTGGCGGCGATCTGGACCGGGGCGACGCTGGCGGTGTTGTTCGTCTGGGGGTCGTCGGTGATATCGATCGGCGAGACCCCGGTCTATACCATCGTGGTGTCGTGCACGGTGATCTTCCTGTTCTTCTCCTTCGTCATTCCCATCATCCTCGGTCTGTTCACCTATGGCACCGCGAAGTGGCCGACCATGGGGCCGTGGAACATGGGGCGCTTCTGGTACTCGTTCTTCGCCATCCTTTCGATCCTGTCGATGGTGATCATTTTCGTCATCGGCATCCAGCCGCCGAACGATTGGGCGCTGTACATCACCATCGGGTTCCTGGTTCTGACGGCGATCATCTGGTTCGGTTTTGAAGCGCGACGCTTCCAAGGGCCGCCGGTGGGCGATGTGATCGTCAAGCGCCAGGCGGAAATTGCGGCGGCGGAGGCGGCGTTGAACAAGCAGGCTGGAAGCTGATGCGCGGCACCCTGTAGGAGCGAGCTTGCTCGCGATGGACGTTAACGATAACGCGTTCTTTCTGGATAAACGCGTCGTTCTTCAGACCTTCGCGAGCAAGCTCGCTCCTACAGGGTGCCCGGCATTAGATACCAGTGGATTCAGGCGCGGCTCACAGCGTTCTCTGGCTGTTACCGATGCCCTTGGCGATATCGATGCCCCAGTCCATCGCGGCTTCCATATCCAGCATGTGCGGTTTCGGGTCAGGGTTTTCATCGATGACCGTACCGTCAGGCCGGTAAACACCGATAAACATCCCAAGGGATCCGTCCTTCAGTATCTCGGCTCTAACCTCGATCTTGCATCCGTTGGAAAGCGTTTCCTTGTGCTGTATATGGCGTTCAGTCATAGCTGCATTCCTCCCGTTGACGTGCGAGTAGCGCATTCACCTATTGGCCATGTTAGCTCAGTGCAGCCCGTTCGCAGGGCGGCCAGGACAGCGGCGTAATGCCACCTATACTACAAGCCACCGCCCCTTCGGGGTCTGCATTCCCAACAATAAAAAGCAGAGGTGGAACATGGTCTGGCAGCAAATCTACGATCCGTTCGGCAACCCGGTGTTTTCAACCATCATGGCGGCAGTGCCGGTCGTCGTGATGCTGGCAGCCCTGGCGTTTTTCCATGTCAAGGCGCACCTGGCGGCACTCATGGCGCTGGGTTCGGCCTTGATCATTGCGATCTTCGCCTTCGACATGCCGGCGAACATGGCCGGTTCCGCCGCACTGTACGGCGCCGCCAACGGCTTGCTGCCGATCGGCTGGATCGTCCTCAATATTATCTTCCTGCATCGACTGACGACCGAGAACGGCTCGTTCAAGGTGCTGCAGGATTCGCTGGCACGCATCACCGACGATCGACGATTGCAGTTGCTGCTGATTGCCTTCTGCTTCGGCGCATTCTTCGAAGGGGCTGCCGGGTTCGGCACGCCGGTGGCGGTGACCGGGGCGATCCTGATCGGGCTGGGGTTCTCGCCGCTGGCGGCCTCGGGCCTGGCGTTGATCGCCAACACCGCGCCGGTGGCATTCGGCGCCCTGGGTACGCCGATCATCACCCTGGCCAAGGTCACCGGGCTGGATGAGATGGAGCTGTCGATGATGGTCGGTCGGCAACTGCCGTTTTTCTCGGTGATCGTGCCGTTCTGGCTGATCTGGGCGTTCGCCGGCTGGCGCAAGATGCTGGAGATCTGGCCGGCCATCCTGGTCGCCGGGGTCAGTTTTGCGGTGCCGCAGTTCCTGGTGTCCAACTATCACGGACCGATGCTGGTGGACGTGATCGCCGCGCTGATTTCCATGGCCTGCCTGACCGGTTTCATCAAGGTCTGGAAACCGTCCACCATCCACACCTCGGCAGCGCTGTCAGGACGGGTGGACAACTCCAAGATTGACGATGAGCACGAAGTCGAACCCACGGCGACCGCCACCTTCAACAGCGAAAACCGCTCGGCCGTGATGCGGGCCTGGATGCCCTGGATCGTGCTCACGGTGTTCGTCTTCGCCTGGGGCACCCAGAGTTTCAAAAACATGTTCGATACCCGTGCGGCGATCGATCCGGTCACTAACTCGGCCAAACTCGATCCGCAAGGCAAGCCGATGCGCGAAGCCAATCCGATTTTCGCCCCGACGCTGACCTTCACCACCATTCACCAGCAGATCGAGAAGGTGCCACCGGTGGTGCCCACTCCGAAAACCGAAGAAGCGATCTACAAGTTCAACTGGTTCACCGCCACCGGCAGCGGCATCCTGTTGTCGGCGATCCTCGGCGGGTTGCTGATGGGGTATTCCATCCCGCAACTGATTCACCATTACCTGCGAACGATCTGGCTGGTGCGTTATTCGCTGATCACGATCGTGGCGATGCTCGCCCTCGGCTTTCTCACGCGCTACTCGGGGCTGGATGCCACCATGGGCCTGGCCTTTGCCGCGACGGGTATCTTCTATCCGATGTTCGGCACCCTGCTCGGTTGGCTCGGTGTGGCCTTGACCGGTTCGGATACGGCTTCCAACGTGTTGTTCGGTGGTTTGCAACGGGTGACCGCCGAGCAGTTGGGGCTCAGTCCGGTGTTGATGGCCGCGGCCAACAGTTCCGGCGGGGTCATGGGCAAGATGGTCGATGCGCAGTCGATCGTGGTGGCCTCGACCGCTACGCGCTGGTATGGGCATGAAGGGGAAATTTTGCGTTATGTGTTTTTCCATTCGATCATCCTGGCCATCCTGGTCGGCGGCCTGGTGACGTTGCAGGCTTATGTGGAGCCGTTCAGCAGCATGGTGGTTGGCGGGAAGTGATCGACTCGGCCTTTGAGCCATGCCCGGGTATGGTGGGGTGGGATTGGGATTGGGGTACATATCCATTTCTGCGGTAACGGCCGCTGACGGTTCCGCCCTTACGGCGGGTCACTTGGAAAAGCCCCAAGTAACCAAGGGCTCTTGCCCCTGTCGTTCGGTGCCTCGCTAATGCTCGGCATGCCCTCGCTCCGGTCCTGCTCCGTGGGCCCGCCGCCATCGGCCATCCATGGCCGGGGGCGGCTACCGCGGCATCCTTGCCGCGGTGCCCACTGCGCAGAACCTCCACTCGGCCTCTCGAGGCGGCGTATACCGCAACAGCGACGCGAGGCGGCCTACCGGCCGGCCTGGCTCTCTGGTCCGTATGCAATCCAAACTGTGGGAGCGAGCCTGCTCGCGAAGAGGGCGTGTCAGTCGACATCGATGCCGGATGTCAGTCCGCCTTCGCGAGCAGGCTCGCTCCCACATTGGATCTTTGCCGTACACGAATGTGATGCCCACCACCAAACCCTGTGGGAGCTGGGTTGCCGGATCGCCGCATCGCAGCGAAAGCGGTGTGTCTGTCGACATCGATGTTGACTGTGCTGCCCTCATCGCGGGCAAGTCGGATCTGGTCGTCGGGTCGACCTGGTCACCCTTCACATAATGCAGGTTAAAGGTCAGCCCGAGGATCGCGAGCGCAGCGAAATCGTAGTCATAGCGCATCATCCACGCCCGTTCGCTGGCCCGGGCGATCGTGCCTTCGTCGCAGACCAGGATGAACAGGTGCAAGGACAAGTGATCCAGGTGCTGCATCAGGTCCACCCCTCAAGTCGCAATGTGGCGCGGACCAGCCGTTGCTCTTCGCCTTCGATTTCCTTGAGGTTGTCACAGATGCTCTGGATATGCGCGATGGCCGCCTTGCGCGCCTGCTCCGGCATGCGCCCGGTGACGGCGTTGTAGAGCCGGGCGTGATGGCGGTCGATCTGGCGTTTCTGCGGTTCGCGGTGGTAAAGGTTGTTGACCGAGGCAAAGACGGTGTTGAGCAGCAGGTCCGTCAGCGAGCGCAAGGTCTGCACCAGCACCGGGTTGTGCGAGGCCTCGCAGATGGCCAGGTGAAACGCATGATCGAGCCGGGCGTGTTCGGATGCCTCCAGCGAACGGCTGTGGGCATCGATCAACGCTTGGTAGCTGCGGGTGATGAGGACAAAGTCGGCGTCGGTGCCGCGCAGGGCCGCCAGGCGCGCCGATTCTCCTTCAAGCAGGCTGCGCACTTCGAACAGGTCATAGAGGGTGCGTGGCTGCGAGCTGAACAGGTGCATCAGCGGTGAAACGCCACCGTGACCGGAAAGATCGGCGACGAATGAGCCCTTGCCCTGCTCCGTGCGGATAATGCCGCGGGCACGCAACAGCTTCAGCCCTTCGCGCAAGGCCGTGCGCGAAACGCCGAGTTTCTCGGTCAGGCGCCGCTCCGATGGCAACAACTGCCCGGTCTTGAGTACCCCATCGACGATCAACCGTTCGATACGCTCACAGACCACGTCCGCCACTTGCGGATTACGGCCGGTTCCTGCGCTGTCCATTTATCCTCCAACTGGTATGACCAGCTGTATCCGCACAAACGTGTCGGTGCCATCACAATTATAAGCTCATGTTTAATAAGCTATTTTCTACACAATTCTGAAAATAGCGAATAAAAAACTGGTTCGACCAGTCAAAACACGCATAGACAGTAGACCGCCCCGGGCCAATGATGCAAGTGAGCGTTATCCGTAACCAGGGCTCTAATAAAAACAACCGAGTGCCGTGAACCGCCTATGAACATCCTCTACGATGAACGCGTCGACGGTGTCTTGCCTGATGTCGACCGAACCGCCCTGATCCAGGCATTGCAAACGCGACTGCCGGATCTGGAAATCCTGCAGCAGCGCGAAGAGCTCAAACCGTACGAATGCGACGGACTGTCTGCCTATCGCACCACGCCCATGCTGGTGGTGCTGCCACGTCACCTCGACGAGGTGCAAGGCGTGCTGCGAGTCTGCCATGAGCTGCACGTCCCGGTCGTCGCCCGCGGTGCCGGCACCGGCCTGTCCGGTGGTGCATTGCCCCTGGAAAAAGGCGTGCTGCTGGTGATGGCGCGCTTCAACAATATCCTGCACATCGATCCCGCCGCCCGCACCGCACGGGTCCAGCCGGGGGTGCGCAACCTGGCGATCTCCCAGGCGGCGGCGCCTTTGGGCCTGTACTACGCGCCGGACCCTTCCTCGCAGATCGCCTGTTCCATCGGCGGCAATGTCGCGGAAAACGCCGGTGGCGTGCATTGCCTGAAGTACGGGCTGACCGTGCACAACCTGCTCAAGGTCGACATCCTGACGGTCGATGGCGAGCACCTGAGCCTGGGTTCGAATGCCCTCGACTCGCCGGGGTTCGATCTGCTGGCACTGTTCACCGGCTCCGAAGGCATGCTCGGGGTGATCACCGAAGTCACGGTCAAACTGCTGCCCAAACCACAGACCGCCAAGGTGCTGCTCGCGGCCTTTGATTCGGTGGAAAAAGCCGGGCGCGCGGTGGGCGACATCATTGCCGCCGGCATCATCCCCGGCGGCCTGGAAATGATGGACAACCTGGCCATCCGCGCCGCCGAAGACTTCATCCACGCCGGCTATCCGGTGGACGCCGAAGCGATTCTGCTGTGTGAACTCGATGGCGTCGAAGCCGACGTCCACGATGACTGCGATCGGGTGCGCCAGGTGCTGGAACAGGCCGGCGCCACCGAAGTGCGCCTGGCCAAAGACGAGGCCGAGCGAGTGCGCTTCTGGGCCGGACGCAAGAATGCCTTCCCGGCGGTGGGTCGCCTCTCGCCGGATTACTACTGCATGGACGGCACCATTCCGCGTCGCGAACTGCCCGGCGTGTTGCAGGCCATCGCCGCGTTATCGGCCGAATATGACCTGCGGGTGGCCAACGTCTTCCACGCCGGTGACGGCAACATGCACCCGTTGATTCTGTTCGATGCCAATCAGCCGGGCGAACTCGATCGCGCCGAAGCCCTGGGCGGCAAGATCCTTGAATTGTGCGTGAAGGTCGGTGGCAGCATCACCGGCGAACACGGTGTGGGCCGGGAGAAGATCAATCAGATGTGTGCGCAGTTCAACAGCGATGAGCTGACCCTGTTCCATGCGGTCAAGGCCGCGTTCGATCCGAGCGGGTTGCTCAACCCCGGCAAGAATATTCCGACGCTGCACCGCTGCGCCGAGTTCGGCGCCATGCACGTTCATATGGGGCAGATGCCCTTCCCTGAACTGGAGCGTTTCTGATGCGCAACGAACAGGATATCGATGACAGCGGCGTGTTGCTGGAACAGGTCAACCAGGCGCTGCAAAACGCCACGCCGTTGCGCATTCAGGGTTCCAACAGCAAGGCGTTCCTGGGGCGCATCGTCGCCGGTGAAGTGCTCGACACGCGCTCGCACCGTGGCATCGTCAGCTACGACCCGACCGAACTGGTGATCACCGCCCGTTGCGGCACGCCATTGGCCGAACTCGCGCAAGTGCTGGACGCGGCGCAGCAGATGCTGCCCTGCGAACCGCCGTCCTTCGGTGACGACGCCACCGTCGGCGGCATGATCGCCAGCGGGCTGTCGGGACCACGTCGCCCCTGGTCAGGCTCGGTTCGCGACTTCGTGCTCGGCACCCGGGTCATCACCGGCCACGGCAAGCATTTGCGCTTCGGTGGCGAAGTCATGAAAAACGTCGCCGGCTACGACCTGTCGCGCCTGATGGCGGGCAGCTACGGCGCACTGGGGGTGATCACCGAAGTCTCGCTCAAGGTCCTTCCCAAACCGCGGCAAACCTTAAGCATCAGCCTGGACATGGACAGCGATCGCGCCCTGCTGCGCCTGGCGGAATGGGGCCAGCAACCGCTGCCGATCAGTGCCGCCTGTCATGACGGTCAGCGCCTGCACCTGCGACTCGAGGGTGGCGAAGGTTCGGTGACGGCAGCCCATGACCGCCTGGGCGGCGAGCAGCTGGATTCCTCCTATTGGGCCGACCTCAACGAACACCGCTTGAGTTTCTTCGACGAGGATCAGCCGCTTTGGCGCTTGTCCGTGCCCAACAACACGGCACGCCTGTCCCTGCCCGGCCGACAATTGATCGATTGGGGCGGCGCCCAGCGCTGGCTCAAATCCGATGCCGAAGCCTCGTTCATCCGCTCGATCGTCGAGGAGGTCGGCGGGCATGTGACCTGCTACAGCCACGGCCTGATCGACAGCCCGTTCCAGCCGCTGCCGCCGGCACTGCTGCGCTATCACCGCAGCCTCAAGCAGCAACTCGATCCCCGGGGCATCTTCAACCCCGGTCGCCTGTACGCGGAGCTTTGACCCATGCAGACCACCTTGAGCGAACACGCCCGCCAGTTGCCCCGCGCCGAAGAAGCCGAAAGTATCCTGCGTACCTGCGTGCACTGCGGTTTCTGCAATGCCACCTGCCCGACCTATCAATTGCTCGGCGATGAACTGGATGGCCCACGGGGTCGTATCTACCTGATAAAACAGGTGCTGGAAGGCAACGAGGTCACGCAGAAAACCCAACAGCACCTGGATCGCTGCCTGTCGTGCCGCAATTGCGAAACCACCTGCCCTTCCGGCGTCGACTACCACAACCTGCTGGACATCGGCCGCGCCGTGGTCGATGCGGCCGTGCCGCGCTCGCTCGACCAGCGCTTGTTGCGTGAAGGATTGCGCGGCGTGGTGCCCAATCCACGGCTGTTCAAGGTGCTGGTCAGCAGCGGCCAGGTGTTCCGCGCGTTGCTGCCCACGACCTTGCAGGCCAAGTTGCCGCGCCGCGTTTACCCGGCCAAGCCGCGCCCGGTCACGCGCCACGCCCGGCAGGTGCTGATGCTCGAAGGCTGCGTGCAGCCGAGCCTGTCGCCCAATACCAACGCGGCCACGGCGCGTGTCCTGGATCGACTGGGGATCAGCGTCACCGCCACCCGCGAGGCAGGCTGCTGCGGCGCCGTGGACTATCACCTCGACGCCCAGGCCGCCGGCCTCGATCGCGCCCGGCGCAACATCGATGCCTGGTGGCCGGGCATTGAAAACGGGGCCGAAGCCATCGTGCAGACCGCCAGCGGTTGCGGCGCCTTCATCAAAGATTACGGGCACCTGCTCAGCGCCGACCCGGCCTATGCCGAGAAAGCGAAAAAGGTCAGCGCCCTGGCCAAAGACCTGGTCGAGGTGCTGCGCGACGAGCCGCTGGAAAAGCTCGGCGTACACAGCGACCAGCGCCTGGCGTTTCATTGCCCTTGCACCTTGCAGCACGCACAAAAACTCGGGGGAGCGGTCGAAGCGATCCTGACCCGCCTGGGCTTCAACCTCACGCCCGTGCCCGACAGTCACCTGTGCTGCGGCTCGGCGGGCACCTATTCATTGACCCAGCCCGTACTGTCGCGACAACTGCGCGACAACAAGCTCAATGCGCTCGAGAGTGGCCGGCCGGAAGTCATCGTTACCGCCAATATCGGCTGTCAGTCTCACCTCGACGGTGCCGGCCGAACCCCTGTCAGGCATTGGATCGAACTGGTCGAAGCCGCATTGCCATAACCCAAACACTGGAGATCCCCCCATGAAAAGCAAAGCCGTACTGAGTCAGACCGAAGTCAGCCAGATCCTCGCTGCCGCCCGCACCGAAGCCCAGAACAACCAATGGGCCGTGACCATCGCGATCGTCGACGACGGCGGTCACCCGCTGGCCCTCGAACGCCTCGACGGTTGCGCTCCGATCGGCGCCTACATCGCCACCGAGAAGGCCCGCACTTCGGCCCTGGGTCGGCGCGAGTCCAAGGGCTATGAAGAGATGGTCAACGGTGGGCGCCACGCCTTTTTGTCGGCGCCCCTGCTGACTTCCCTCGAGGGTGGCGTGCCAATCATCGTCGACGGCCAGGTCATCGGTGCGGTCGGGGTGTCCGGGGTCAAGGCCGAGCAGGATGCACAAGTGGCCAAGGCCGGCGCGCAAAGCCTGAAATGAACGGGGCGCGGCTCGCGCCAAAAGAATACTGTGTGATGGAGATGCAAAAGTGACCGATTTCGTGAACTGCCAAGGCCTCAAGGTCGCGCCCGTCCTGCAACGTTTCGTTGAGGTGGACGTGCTGCCGGGCACCGGCCTGGACCCGCAGACATTCTGGGGCGGGTTCGCCGCGCTGGTGCATGAACTGGCGCCGCAGAACCGTGCGCTGCTGGCTGAGCGGGATCGCCTGCAAGCCGAACTGGATACCTGGCACCGCGCCCACCCGGGACCGATCAGCGACATGCCGGCCTATCGCGACTTCCTCAGCGGGATCGGTTATCTGCAACCGCAATCGGCCGACGTCAAGGTCAGCACCGCCAACGTCGATACCGAGATCAGCCTGCAGGCCGGACCGCAACTGGTGGTCCCGGCCGTCAACGCGCGTTACGCACTCAATGCCGCCAATGCGCGCTGGGGCTCGCTGTACGACGCACTTTATGGCACCGACGTGATCCCCCATGACGACGGCGCCGAACCGGGCCGCGCGTACAACCCCGTGCGCGGGTCGAAAGTCATCGCGTTTGCCCGGGCGTTTCTCGACCAGGCTTTCCCCTTGAGCAGCGGCTCCCATGCGGCGGTGACCCGTTACCAGATCGAAGACGGCACCCTGCAGGTTACCTTGAACGATGGCAGCCAGACCGGTCTGGCCATTACCGCGCAGTACATCGGTTTCCAGGGCTCGCTGGCCGACCCGGTCGCCATCCTGCTGAAAAACAACGACCTGCACGTGGAAATCCAGATCGACCGCCAGAGCGTCATCGGTCAGGCCGACGCTGCGGGGGTCAAGGACCTGCTGCTGGAGGCGGCACTCTCGACCATCATCGATTGTGAAGACTCGGTGGCGGCGGTCGATGCCGACGACAAGGTGCAGGTCTACCGCAACTGGCTGGGCCTGATGAAGGGCGACCTGAAAGAAGACCTGGAGAAAAACGGCAAGACCATCACCCGACGGCTGAATCCGGACCGCGAATACACAGCCGCCGATGGCACTGCCTTGAAGCTGCACGGGCGCTCCTTACTGTTCATCCGCAACGTCGGGCACCTGATGACCAACCCGGCCATCCTCGACCAGGGCGGCCTGGAAATCCCGGAAGGCATTCTCGACGGCGTCATCACCAGCCTGATCGCCCTGCATGACCTGCAACGCCGCGGCAACTCCCGCACCGGCAGCGTCTACATCGTCAAACCGAAAATGCACGGCCCCGCCGAGGTGGCGTTCGCCGAGCAATTGTTCAGCCGCATCGAAGACCTGCTGCAGCTGGAACGCCATACCCTGAAAATGGGCATCATGGACGAGGAACGCCGCACCAGCGTCAACCTCAAGGCCTGCATTGGCGCCGCGTCTGCGCGGGTGGCCTTCATCAACACCGGCTTCCTCGACCGCACCGGTGACGAGATGCACAGCGCCATGCAAGCCGGCGCGATGCTGCGCAAGGGCGATATGAAAAGCACGCCGTGGATCGAGTCCTACGAGCGCAGCAACGTACTGGTCGGCCTGGACTGCAACCTGTGCGGCCGGGCCCAGATCGGTAAAGGCATGTGGGCCATGCCGGACCGGATGGCCGACATGCTGAAGCAGAAAATCGCCCACCCGCAAGCCGGCGCGAACACCGCCTGGGTGCCCTCGCCGACCGCCGCAACCCTGCATGCGCTGCATTACCATCAGGTCAAGGTGCGCAGCGTGCAGGAAGCGCTTGAACGCACGGATTTCAATGGCCTCAGCCAGCAGCTGCTGGAAGGTTTGCTCAGCGTACCGGTGGTGACCGAGGCGTCATGGTCGGCGGACGAAATTCGTCAGGAAGTCGAAAACAACGCCCAAGGCTTGCTGGGCTACGTAGTGCGCTGGGTCGAACAAGGCATCGGCTGCTCCAAGGTGCCCGACATCCACAACGTGGGCTTGATGGAAGACCGCGCGACCCTGCGCATTTCCAGCCAGCACATGGCCAACTGGCTGCTGCATGGCGTGATCACTCGGGATCAGGCCCTCGAGATACTGCAGCGCATGGCGCGGGTCGTCGACGAACAGAACGCCGGCGATCCCCTGTACACACCGATGGCGGCTGACTTCGAGCAGTCGGTGGCGTTCCAGGCGGCTTGTGCATTGGTGTTCGAAGGTGTTGCGCAACCCAATGGCTATACCGAACCGTTGCTGCACAAATTCCGGCAGAGGTTCAAACAACGCTGACCCCCCGTAGGAGCCAGGCTTGCCGGCGAAGTTGTCGGCATAGGCGGTACAAGGCTTAAGGCCGCCTTCGCGGGCAAGCCTCGCTCCTACAGGGTCCGCTGCATGCCGTTGGATTGTGGAAAACGCCACCCCCACCGTAGGAGCCAGGCTTGCCGGCGAAGGCGTCTGCATAGGCGGTGCAAGGCTCCAGGCCGCCTTCGCGGGCAAGCCTCGCTCCTACAGGATCTGCTGCATACCGTTGGATTGTGGCAACGCCAAACCCTGTAGGAGCCAGGCTTGCCCGCGAAGGCGTCTGCATGGGTGCGGCAAGGCTTGAGGCCGTCTTCGCCGGCAAGCCAGCTCCTACACGATCAACTACGCTCGATAGTTATCGCTCACATCGTCGAGCCGGCAGGCCCTCGGCTCCCCCAACAGGAAGCGCACAGATGACCCGTCTCACAGCGAAAGACTTTGCCCCGCAATTGCTCGAGCTGTACGACTACTACGCCCACGGCAAGATCAACCGGCGCGAGTTTCTCGATCGTGCGGCGTTGTTCACCCTGGGCGGTTTGACGGCCAGCGCCTTGCTCGCCGCGCTGAGTCCGAACTACGCGCTTGCCCAGCAGGTCGAGTTCACCGACCCGGACATCGTCGCCGAGTACGTCACCTACCCTTCACCCAAGGGCAACGGGCAGGTTCGTGGTTATCTGGTGCGTCCGGCGAAGGCCAGCGGCAAGGTGCCGGCGGTGGTGGTGGTGCATGAGAACCGCGGGCTCAACCCGTACATCGAGGATGTCGCGCGACGCCTGGCCAAAGCCGGTTTCATCGCTCTCGCCCCCGATGGCCTGACATCGGTTGGCGGCTATCCGGGCAACGATGACAAGGGCCGGGAGCTGCAGGCGACAGTCGATCCTGAAAAGCTCATGAATGATTTTTTCGCCGCGATCGAGTGGCTGATGAAGCACGACGCAACGACTGGCAAGGTCGGCATCACCGGATTCTGTTACGGCGGTGGCGTGGTCAATGCCGCGGCCGTGGCTTATCCGGAACTGGGGGCTGGCGTGTCCTTTTATGGCCGCCAGGCAGAGGCCAAGGACGTCCCCCGCATCAAGGCGCCGCTGATGCTGCACTATGGCGAACTGGATACCCGAATCAATGAAGGCTGGCCGGCCTACGAGAAGGCGTTGAAGGCAGCGGGCAAGACTTATGAAGCCTACATTTATCCGGGTGCCAACCACGGTTTTCATAACGACTCCACGCCTCGGTACGATGACGCCGCGGCGAGACTGGCCTGGGACCGGACGCTGGAATGGTTCAAGCGGTATCTGGTTCAGGGTTGAGGCTGGGTGACTCACACGACTCGTTGCAGGTCATCGCTGATGCACGGGACCTGTGCCGTCTCCATCAACAACTGATCCACCACACGCGACAGCGCAATATCAACCTCCCCGGTGCTGCGCAGGACTTGCTCGTAAAGCTGGCGCTGGCGCTCGGCACTGGTGCCTTCGCGCAGAATCCGGCGTGCCTGGGAAAACACCTCCTCCACGCCCATGGCCTGCGCTGCGTCGCCAAAGATCTGCTGCGCCATGAACAGCCACTGCTCGGCAGAGAAAGGCCGGTCGTAGCCCTCGACAATGAAAGAGCCGTGGAGGCCGAAGCGTTTTGCCCGCCAGCGATTCTCCTGGAGTATCCATCGGGACTCTTGCGACCAGGTCGATCCCGGGCGGGGTTGATCGATGGCGCAGGCGACCAGTAATCGAAACAGCGAGGCAATGCACAAGGCATCGTCCAGGCGTGGGCAGGCATCCGTCATCCGTAACTCCAGGGTCGGATACCGCACAGCGGGCCGTACACCCCACCAGCATTCGCTGGCCTCACGGATGGCGCCGGTACGGATTTGCAAGGCGACATAGGCCTCATAGGCGCCTTGATTTTCGAAGTACTCGGGAATGCCCATCCTCGGCCACTCATCACAGGCCGTCTGGCGATAGCTCATGAAACCGCTGTCGGCGCCGTTCCAAAAGGGCGAGGAACTGCTCAGTGCCAACAACAACGGCATCCACGGCAAGACTTCGTTCATCACTTGAATCCGGTCCAGGTGCCCCGGCACTTCAGCATGCACGTGCAAACCCGATAGCAGGCTACGCCGGGCGACGTGCTGGTAGTCTTCGAACAGTTTGAGAAAGTGCGTTTGCTCCGTGGCCTCCTGGGTACGCCATTCAGCCAGGGGGTGACTGCCGGCCGTGAGCAACCCCAGGCCATAAGGTTGCAGCGCGAGCTGCAACCTTTGGCGAGCGTTACTCAGGTACTGCGTGGCTTGCGCAAGGCTGGTGAAGATAGGTGAAGCGACTTCGATCTGGCCCTGGAACATCTCATGGGCAAAACAATCGCCCAGTACCGCCCTGCACGCTTCTATCGCCGCGCCTGGAGGGGTGGCGCACATGCGTCGCGAATCCAGGTCGGTAATGAAGTATTCCTCTTCAATGCCAAACTTCAGGTCTCTGTTCATCCCTGCGCCCCTCTTCGATCGTGCCCAGGCTGCATCAGTGATAGTCCTCGCCGGCGACCGCACGCAGATAGGCCTGATCCGCCTCGATTCGCAGGTCGCGCCACTCTTCCCACGTGACGATCCCCTGGCGATCCATCTCATCCGACTGTCGTAGCAGCTCCTCATGGTAGGCATCCGGAGACTCCATGCGTAGCGCGATGTTCTCCAGCGCTCGATGCCAGCAATCCAATGCACAAAGTCGCTGCTCCTCGGCCTGCGTCAGCAGGTTTCTGAATGAGTTCATGGCCGTGGGATTCCATAGTTATTATGTGAGCGTTGTTTTTTGAATGGAGCTATCGGCTGCGACATAGGTTCATGAGGACCGACAAGAGGTTTGAACGCGCCGGCAAAAAATCTCGAACTCGACCCTTGGTGCTGCATCCAATGAGTAGGCCAACCGAGGTACGCATCATGAATAACGATGACCGTGACAACGAAGTCGAATCACCCGCAACGTCGAACGCCCCACCCACTGATACGTCCGGCAAGCCGGTCAACGTGGTGGAAAGGGATCTTGAGGACAGGGACAGTGACACCAGGGGAGTGGATGAAAGCATTACCCCCTCTTCCACTCGAACCAAAGAGCAGGATGCCGAAGAGCTCAGCAAAAAAATTGCCGAGATAGAACGCAAGGTGGCGGATGGCAACTAGCGAAAAAAAAAGAGGAGTTCACCTCGCCAGCTACGTCAGGGACGAGCTGATTGGGCCGCGACTGGCGAGGCGAACAACTAGACATTAGCCCAAATTTTCAAGATGTCTCATACGCCACCATGGCCGCCGCAACTTTTTATTCTTTTCAGACGAACCACGCACCCGGGCATCGGCAAAGCCGGAGATTGCAGTGATGATCCTCTCACAGGTAGTATTGAGAACGATTCACACTCACATCTGGAAAGCCAACCGGTGCAACCTCCTCCGACCAGCAAGCTGGGCTTCTTTTTCAGCGACCATCATCGCTGGCTGCTGCAGCATATCCAGCGACGCCTGCGCAATCACGCGGACGCCGAGGACACGGCCGCCGATACGTTTTGCCAGATGCTGACAGCCCGCGTCGACCCCGACAGCATCGAACAGCCTCGCGCCTACCTGTCGACCATCGCCCGCCGGCTGATTTTCGATCGGCATCGGCGGCGCAAGCTGGAGTTGGCCTACCTCGAACGCCTCTCCACTGTGCCTGAAGCGCTGGCGCCCTCCCCCGAAGAACAGTTGCAGCTGATTGAAGCGCTGGTCGCCATCGACCGGGCCATCGACGGTTTGCCGATGGTGGTCAAGGCGACCTTCCTCTATAGCCAGCTGGATGGAATGAGTTATGTGGCCATTGGGCAAAAGCTCGGTTTGTCGGAACGCACCGTCAGCCGCTACATGAAACAGGCACTGCGTCAGTGCTACCTGAGTGAGCTGTCACCATGAGCAAGCCGCGTCTGGACCCTGTCAGCGAACAGGCCATCGACTGGATGGTGAGTCTGCGCGCCGGCCAACCCGATGCCGCCCTGCAGGAACGTTTCAACGCCTGGCTGGCGATGGACCCCGCACATGCCCAGGCCTGGGCGAAACTTCAGGAGCGTCTCGGTGGCTCCTTCAACACGGTGCGCGCCCTGGATCGACGCTTGCCCGGTCAGGCCAGCGAAGCGCGCCAAGTGCTGCTGCAGCCCCAGGGCTCGCGGCGCGATGCACTGCGGGTGATCGCTGGCCTTGGGCTGCTCGGTGGCGGTTTGTGGCTGGGTGCGCGCAGCCCGCTGGGTGATTCGCTACTGGCTGACCTGCACACCGGGCGCGGCCAGCGTCAGGACTTCAACCTGGCCGACGGCAGTCGCCTGAGCCTGAACGCCAACAGCTCGGTGGACCTGGACTTCGATGACCGGCAACGGCTGGTGATTCTGCGTCACGGCGAACTGGTGATTCAGGTGGCGGCCGATCCCCGGCGTCCACTGCGGGTGCGCACCGCCGAGGGTGAAATACGCGCCTTGGGCACGCGTTTCCTGGTGGCTCAGGAACCGGACTCCACTCGCGTGGTCGTGCTGCAGCATTCGGTCCAGGCGCGGTTGATCGACGGCACGACGCTGGATCTGCAAGAAGGCCAGTCAGCCCTGATGAGAGCCCGGCACATTACCCCCGTTGTCGGCGACCAGCGCCATCGCGCCGACTGGCTCAGCGGACGGTTGAATGTGCTTGATGAACCACTGGAGCAGGTTGTCGAGGCGCTGCGCCCTTACAGCCGCGGTTTTGTACGGGTTTCACCAGAGGTTCGCCAATTGCGCGTCCAGGGGGTATTCCCGCTCGACGACCCGGACCGGACCTTCACCGCACTGGCCGAAACCCTGCCCATCCGTGTGGATCGCTACAGCCCATGGTTAACGCTGATTCGGGCCAAATAACCCTGATGAGAAATATTTTTTGAAAATCACTCTCATTCGTGTCCGGTTTTCATTTCTCGTCCCACCTATCTCCTGACACTTCCACACCATCAGGAGAATGCTGTGTTCAACCCCTGGCCCCACCCCCTTTGCATCGCCGTTGCCCTGGCAACCCTGGCGAGTCCTGCCCTGGCACAGGCGCAAGAGCTGTCCTTCAACCTGCCGGCCGGCCCCCTCGCCAGCACGCTGAATGCGATCGCCAGCCAGAGCGGACATATCGTTTCACTGGAACCTTCGCTGGTGCAGGGCAAAAGGGCCCCCGCGGTGAGCGGCCAGATGTCCGCCGAGCAGGCGATGCACAAGGCACTCACGGGCAGCGGCCTGCAGCTGCGAGTGACCGGGCAAGGCAACTTCAGCGTCGAGCCGGCCACGGACAGCAATGCCGCGCTGCAACTGGGTGTGACCAACATTATCGAACACAGCGCCGATGCCACCACCGAAGGGTCGGGCTCCTACGCCGCACGGGCGGTGACCATCGGCAAGGGCACCCACACCCTCAAGGAAATTCCGCAGTCGGTCACCGTGATGACCCGCAAGCAAATGGACGACCAGGGCCTGACCGATCTCAAGGACGCAGCCAACCAGACCACCGGCCTGGTGGGCGTCCAGGGCGTGGGCAAAGGCATGATCCTGACCTCGCGCGGCTTCCAGATCGATGACTGGCAGTACGACGGCGTGCCGATCCCGCGCAACACTTACGCACTGGGCAACTGGGCCACCCAGGACCTGATCTTCTTCGATCGCATGGAAGTGCTGCGCGGCGCCTCCGGCTTGCTGCAGGGCACCGGCAGCCCCGGCGGTGCGATCAACCTGGTGCGCAAGCGCGGCCAGTACGCGCCGACCGTGACCCTCACCGGCAAGGCCGGGTCCTGGGATCATTACGGCCTGCAACTGGATGCCGGCGGACCGCTGAACCAGACCGGCACCGTGCGTGGCCGCTTTGTCGCCGACGAAGACCAGAGCCAATCCTTCACCGACTACGAATGGAGCAAGACCCACTCGCTGTACGGCGCGCTGGACTTCGATCTGCGCGAAGACACCACCCTGGGCCTGGCCGTCAGCCACTCCGACGGCGAGTCGCGACCGATGATTCGCGGCCTGCCCCGCTACGCCGACGGCAGCCCGGTCGATCTGTCGCGTTCGACCTACACCGGCGCGCGCTGGAACCATTCGGACATCGATGTCACCACGGTCTACGCCGATCTGGAGCACCGTTTCAACGACGACTGGGCCTTCAAGGTCGGCGCGGTGCGCATGACGGAAGACAACCAGGCGAAAAACCAACGGCTGCAAACCTCCGGCGCCGGCCTCAACGCCGATGGCAGCGGCGTGCAATACGCCGATTTCGTCTCGGACTTCGACGCCACCAAGATCGGTCTGGACATGAACCTCGTCGGGCGCTTTGAAGCCTTGTCGATGCAGCAGGAGATCATGCTGGGCGGCAACTACTCCAAGTTCACCTCGGACGACCGTTTTGCACGGACCTTCAACAACAGCAGCGACACCATCTTCGGCATCGATCATGACCGCCCCGAAATCAGCTACGACGGCCTGCTCAATACGCCCGGTGGCCGTGCGACCCCGAGCAAATACGACATCCGGCAAAAAGGTCTGTATGGCAGCTGGCGGGTCAAGCCGATCGAGCCACTGACCCTGGTGCTCGGCTCCCGGGTCAGTTGGTACGACTACAGCTATACGTCGGCGACCCAGGCCGCGTTCAGCAACGTCGCTATCGATGAGGCGCCCAGCACCACCAACGAAACCGGGGAGTTCACACCCTACGCCGGCATCGTCTACGACCTGAACCGCGAATGGGCGGTCTATGCCAGCTACACCGACGTGTTCGAACCCCAGACCGCACGCACCACGAGCGGCTCGGTGCTCAAGCCGGTGATCGGCAGCAACTACGAAATCGGCCTCAAGGGCGAGCTGATGGATGGCCGGGTCAATACTTCCCTGGCGGTGTTCCGCTACGACCAGGAAAACCGTGCAGTCAACGATGTCGCCTCGGGTTTTGCCTGTGACGGCTGGTACTGCTCGACCGCCTCGGGGAAAGTTCGCAGCCAGGGGATCGAGGCGGAGATCAGCGGTGAAGTGCTCAGCGGCCTGCAATTGTTTGCCGGCTACACCTACAACACCACCAAATACCTCGAAGATCCGGTCGACGAAGGCAGGGTCTTCAGCCAGTGGACGCCCAAACACATGCTGCGGGTCTGGAGCGAGTATCAGTTCAGCGGCGACTGGAGCCGGGTCAGCACCGGCCTGGGCTTCACCACCCAAAGCCACACCCTGGGTTACGAACGCACCTATGAGATACCGGGCTACACCGTATGGAACGCTCGCCTCGGTTATCAGCTGACACCCGAGATCGGCCTGGCATTGAACGCCAATAACCTGTTCGACAAGCATTACTACACGGCGGGCTACAACCAGCTCAATGGCAACAACTACTTTGGCGATCCGCGAAACGTCATGTTCAGCGTGAAATACACGCCAACGTTCTAACCTCGGAAAACCGCGTTCTGTAGGAGCCAGGCTTGCCGGCGAAGGCGTACTCACGGCCCCCTTCGCCGGCAAGGCTGGTTCCTACAGCGAAGGTGCACTCGCGGATGCCTTCGCCGGCAAGCCTGGCTCCTACAGGTTCGGTTCGGCCAAGCCTTATTTATCAGATTTGATACTGGTCCAGACCCGGGTCCGTACCCGTTCAAGCTTCTGCGGAAGCGGTTGCACGACATACAGCGTTTTCAAGGCCTCGCTGGTCGGCGTCAGGTTCGGGTTGCCGGTGATCTCCTTGTTGATCAGCGCAATCGAATCCTTGTTGGCATTGGGGTAGCCAAGGAAGTCACTGATCGGGGCGATGACTTTGGGGTCGAGCAAGGTGTTGAGGAACTCGTGGGCTTCGTCGACGTTTTTCGCGCTCTTGGGAATGGCGAAGGTGTCGAACCAGATCGGCGCGCCCTCTTTGGGCAGGCGCCAATCGACGACCACGCCGTTGCCGGCCTCTTTGGCGCGATTGCCGAACTGGTAGAAGCTGCCGGAGTAGCCGATCGCGACGCAAATGTCGCCATTGGCGATGTCGGTCATGTACTTGGCCGAGTGGAAGTAGGTGACGTAGGGACGGATCTTCAGCATCAGCGCCTTGGCTTTTTCGTAGTCGTCCGGGTTCTGACTGTTGGGGTCCAGCCCCAGATAGTGCAGGGCCAGCGGCAGGATTTCCGAAGGTGAGTCGAGCATTGCCACGCCACAGGACTTGAGCTTCTCCATGTTCTCGGGCTTGAACACCAGGTCCCAGCTGTCCACCGGCGCATTCTCTCCCAACGCTGCCTTGACCTTGTCCGGATTGAAGCCGATCAGCACGGTGCCGTACATGTAAGGCACGCCGTACTGGTTGCCGGGGTCGTTCTTGTCCAGCAGCTTGAGCAGCGCCGGATCCTGGTGCTGCCAGTTCGGCAGTTTCGACTTGTCGAGTTTCTGGAACACGCCCGCCTTGATCTGGGTTTCGATGAACTGGTTGGACGGCACCACCAGGTCGTATCCCGAATTGCCGGTCAGCAGTTTGGCTTCCAGGGACTCATTGGTATCGAAAGTGTCCCAGGTCACTTTGATGCCGGTGTTCTGGGCGAAGTCCTTGGGCACCGATGGCAGGATGTAGTCCGCCCAGTTGTACACCCTCAATTCGCGCTGTTGGGCCTGTACCGCACCGGCTAGCAGCGTCAGCCCGCAAACAGTGGCGCCCAGTATGCGTTTCATCGTGTCCATGGATTTTTCCCCCAGGTGTGGCGTTGGTTTTTATGGTCTGTACACGGCAGCGGCCTGCAACATTCAAGGAGCAGCAAGTGTCTGGTGGTGGTTTCGCTGGCGCGTGTGAATCCGCGCCTGGACCTGATTCTTGCCCAGAGCCCTGGCGGATGACAGTGCGGGGTTGGCCAAAAGAGGATCCAGATGGCCAATATCCGTGTCCGGATGAAGACGCTGGATTGTTCATTTGCCGGGTGTGCTGCGACCGGCTGATCGCTTCGCATGGTTGAGCGCCACGGCGGCGCGAATCAGCGCCTTCAACGCGGCTTCATCCGGACTGTCGCCTTGGCAGATATCGATCGCCCGCCGACTGTGTCCTTGTTCATCGCGCCTCCTTGATGTGGGTCGTTGCCCTCATCAGGGTAGTCGGCACTCGCCGGTCATCTGGGTGTCGCTGACTAACGGCGCTACGGCAAGCCCCGGGATGTCGGCGACGACGCTACCAATTGGCCGTGCGCGGTTGCGAGTGGAGCAATCCCGGCCTATGTTCCAAGCACGCATTTACCTGCGACCGGCGCGCGATGACTCGCCGCGGGTTGCTGTCCCATCCAGTGCAGATTTTTGCAGCGAGGTGACAACATGCCGAACGACTCCCGCCCCGCCGTGCTCGAACTGATTGGCAATACGCCGCTGGTGCGTATCAGCCGCTTCGATACCGGCCCGTGCACCCTGTTCCTGAAACTTGAATCACAGAACCCCGGCGGTTCGATCAAGGACCGCATCGGCCTGGCGATGATCGACGCCGCCGAACGCGATGGCCGTTTACAACCGGGCGGCACCATAGTCGAAGCCACCGCCGGCAACACCGGCCTGGGCCTGGCCCTGGTCGGCCGCGCCAAGGGCTACCGGGTGGTGCTGGTGGTGCCGGACAAGATGTCTACCGAGAAGGTCCTGCACCTCAAGGCCATGGGGGCCGAGGTGCACATCACCCGCTCCGATGTCGGCAAGGGCCATCCCGAGTACTACCAGGACGTTGCCGCGCGCCTGGCGCAGGACATTCCCGATGCCTTCTTCGCCGATCAGTTCAACAACCCGGCCAACCCGCTGGCCCATGAGTGCAGCACCGCGCCGGAGATCTGGGCGCAGACCCAGCATGATCTGGATGCCATCGTCGTCGGCGTCGGCTCCGCCGGCACACTGACCGGACTGACCCGTTTTTTCAGCCGCGTGCAGCCGAACCTGGAGATGGTGCTGGCTGACCCGGTCGGCTCGGTCATGGCCGAGTACAGCCGCAGCGGCACCCTTGGCACGCCCGGCTCATGGGCGGTGGAAGGCATCGGTGAAGACTTCATCCCTTCCATTGCCGACCTGTCCAGTGTGCGCAAGGCCTATTCGATCAGCGACGAAGAAAGCTTTGATCACGCCCGCCAGTTGCTGCGCGCCGAAGGCATTCTCGGCGGTTCTTCGACCGGCACCCTGCTGGCCGCGGCGCTGCGTTACTGCCGCGAGCAAACCGAGCCGAAGCGGGTGGTCAGCTTTGTCTGCGACACCGGTACGCGGTACCTGTCGAAGGTCTACAACGACCAGTGGATGAACGATCAGGGCCTGCTGCAGTACAAGCACTATGACGATCTGCGCGACCTGATCGCGCGGCGCTTCGAGGATGGCCGGGTGATCAGCGTCGGCCCGGACGACACCCTGCTCACCGCGTTCCAGCGCATGCGCCTGGCGGATGTGTCGCAACTGCCGGTGCTGGTGGACGGCCAGCGGCTGGTCGGGGTGATCGACGAGTCCGATATCCTGCTGGGCATGCAGGAAGATCCCTCGCACTTTCGCATGAGCGTGGCCAGCGCGATGACCGACAAGTTGCAAACCCTGCCGCCCGGCGCCAGCCTCGCCGAACTGCAAGCGGAGCTCGACCGCGGACTGGTGGCGATCATCGCCGACGCGTCGGGCTTCCACGGCCTGATTACCCGGGTCGACCTGCTCAATCATTTACGGAGATCCCTGACATGAGTCAGCACGATGACAACCCTGCACCGCGCGCCTTCGCCACCCGGGTGATCCACGCCGGGCAGGTGCCGGACCCCACCACCGGGGCGCTGATGCCGCCGATCTACGCCAACTCCACCTACTTGCAACAGAGCCCCGGCGTGCATAAGGGCTTCGACTACGGACGCTCGCACAACCCGACGCGCTTTGCCCTGGAGCGTTGCGTCGCCGATCTCGAAGGCGGCAGCCAGGCCTTCGCCTTCGCCTCCGGGCTGGCGACGATTTCCACGGTGCTCGAGCTGCTCGACACCGGCGCGCACATCGTTTCCGGCAACGATCTGTACGGCGGCACTTTCCGCCTGTTCGACAAGGTGCGTCGACGCAGCGCCGGGCATCGCTTCAGCTTCGTCGACCTCTCGGACCTGGCCGCCTTCGAAGCGGCGCTGCAGGACGATACGCGCATGGTGATGGTCGAGACGCCGAGCAATCCCTTGCTCAGCCTCACCGACCTGGCGGCGATCGCGCGCATCTGCCGTGACCGGGACATCATCTGCGTGGCCGACAACACCTTCGCCAGCCCGTGGATACAGCGCCCGCTGGAGCTGGGATTCGACATCGTGCTGCACTCGACGACCAAGTACCTGAACGGCCATTCCGACGTGATCGGCGGCATCGCCGTGGTTGGCCAGAATGCCGAACTGGCCGAGCGCCTGGGTTTCCTGCAGAACGCTGTGGGCGCCATCGCCGGGCCGTTCGACGCCTTCCTGACCCTGCGCGGGGTGAAAACCCTGGCGCTGCGCATGGAACGCCACTGCAGCAATGCCCTGGAACTGGCGCAATGGCTGGAGCGTCAGCCGCAGGTAAGCCGCGTCTATTACCCGGGCCTGCCCTCGCATCCGCAGCACGAACTGGCGCGCCAGCAAATGCGCGGTTTCGGCGGGATGATTTCCCTCGACCTGAATAGCGACCTGGCCGGCGCCAGGCGCTTCCTTGAAAGCGTGCAGATATTTGCCCTGGCCGAAAGCCTGGGCGGCGTGGAAAGCCTGATCGAGCACCCGGCGATCATGACCCATGCCACCATCCCCGCCGACACCCGCGCGCAACTCGGCATCGGCGATGCACTGGTGCGTCTGTCGGTGGGGGTCGAGGATGTGGAAGACCTGCGTGCGGACCTGGCCCAGGCGCTGGCGCAGATTTGAGTACACCTGGCTGCTTGTCCATGTGCATGAGATGAAAAAGGAGGCATGGCGTGACGCGACTGGCGGGTCGCTGAGCCGACAACAGTTCGAAAAAAACGAATCATCAGTAAAAAATAAACGATTTTTCCTGATGCGACCTGATCGATAGCATGACCTGCACCTGCCTCGATCAGTTCGGGAAAAATGGCATGTCCCCCATCAACATCGGCGAACCCTGGATGTGGGCCGGCTTCATCGCCTTCATCATCGGCATGCTGGCGCTGGACCTTTTCGTGTTCGGCGGTCGCAAGGCCCATCGCGTTTCCGTCCGGGAGGCGCTGTCCTGGGTCATTGCCTGGAGCGGCCTGGCCCTGCTCTTCGCCGCCCTGCTCTGGTGGTACCTGAACGACAGCTTCGGCGCGCAGCTCGCCCAGCGCAAAACTCTTGAATTCCTCACGGGCTACCTGATCGAGCAATCGCTGTCGATCGACAACATGTTCGTCTTCGTCATGATCTTCGGCTACTTCGCCGTGCCGCCGGAGTTGCAGCGCCGGGTCCTGCTGTATGGCGTGATCGGTGCCATCGTGATGCGCACCGTGATGATTTTCGCCGGGGTCTGGCTGGTGTCGCAATTTGCCTGGCTGTTCTATGTCTTTGGCGCGTTCCTGATGATCACCGGCATCAAGATGCTGATCTTCGCCGACCAGCAGCCCGATCTGGCCAGCAACCCCTTACTGCGCTGGCTGCGAAGTCATTTGCGCGTCACCGACGGCTTTCACGGCGAGCGGTTCTTCGTGGTGCTCAACGGTGTGCGCTGGGCGACGCCGATGTTTCTGGTCATGGTCCTGATCGAGGCCAGCGACCTGATATTCGCGGTCGACAGCATCCCGGCGATCTTCGCCGTCACCACCGACCCCTTCATCGTATTCACCTCCAACATCTTCGCGATCATGGGCTTGCGCGCCCTGTACTTCCTGCTCGCCGACATGGCCGAGCGTTTCCATCTGCTCAAGTACGGGCTGGCCTTCGTGCTGGTCTTCATTGGCGGCAAGATGCTGGTCATGCCGTGGTTCCATGTGCCGATCCAATGGTCGCTGACGCTGGTCGCCGGCATCATTCTGAGCTCGGTGTTGTTGAGTCTGCTGCGGACCAGGGAAAAGCCCCAGGCGCTGGAGAAGAACACTGAACGAGACCCGGGCACGGCTAAGTGATGGCCGCGTCGGCAAGAAACAGACGAAACCCAGTAATGCCTGGCTGCTCAAAGGGTGTTTCAGACTGACGGTCAAATATCGGTTAAACGCCGTAAACACTGGTGCTAAACGGCGCCGCCATTGCCGTTTTCGGTTGATCAGGATCATGAAAATATTTGCTTACAATTTAGTAGCTCGTTAAACATCGCCCAGTCAACTACTAGTGATAGGTTACGGCGCTCGCTCGAGCCATGAGATGCTCTGCCTTATTATGCGCATCAACCTTCCCAGTCTTCCTGCCGTCGGTGTCTACCTTGCCCTTGCCTGCCTGTTCGCGGGCGCCTGGCTCAGTCACCCGGCCCCTGTGCATTCGTCCTTTGCTCTGATGAAACCGGTCATGGCCGTGGCCGATCAAGTGGCCAAGCCCATATATACCAGCCGGTTCGCCTCGTCCGGGCTGGTGGATTTCGTGCATTCCTCGGCGGTCACCGCCTTGCCTGACGGCAGCCTGATGGCGGTCTGGTTCGCCGGCACTCGCGAAGGCGCAGCCGACGTGCAGGTACGCTCTGCGCGCTTCGACGCGAAAACCGGCGAATGGGGTGCCGAACAGGTGCTGGCGACCCGGGATTCGACGCAACAGGGCACTCGAAAATACATTCGCAAGCTGGGCAATCCGGTGGTCGCACTCGCGCCGGACAATCGCCTCTGGCTGTTCTACGTGTCCGTGTCCATGGGCGGCTGGGCCGGCAGTGCGGTCAATGTGATGGTCTCGGATGACTTTGGTCGCCAATGGTCCGAACCGCGCCAGTTGATCACTTCGCCCTTCCTGAACATCAGCACCCTGGTCCGCTCGGCACCGGTGTTTCATGCCGACGGCTCTATCGGTCTGCCGGTTTACCACGAGTTCCTGGGCAAGTTCGCCGAGTACCTGTACCTGAGCGCGGACGGCAATGTGATCGATAAATACCGCATCAGCCACGGCAATAACTCCCTGCAACCTACGGTGGTGCCGCTGGATGGGCAGCGCGGTGTGGCCTTGCTGCGCTACGCCGGCAACACCCACCACCGGGTGCTGGCGACCCGCACCGAAGATGCCGGGCAAACCTGGAGCGAACCCTACCCGCTCAATCCATCGAATCCCAATTCCTCGCTGGCGGCTGTCGCGACCCCTGAACACGGGTTGCTGGTAGCACTCAATGACCTGCAGGAGGGGCGCTTCAAGCTGAGCCTGTACGGGACCGACGCCGAGATGGACGACTGGCGCTCGTTACGCGACCTGGATAAATCGCCCGATCCCTTGGGGGCTCCGTTTTCACCCGAGGCCTACAAGGAAATCATCGGCCAGGAATTTCGCGGTTCCAGTGGCGCACTCCGCCAACCGCTCGAAGCGCAGTTCCTGAGCAACCTCGACACCCGTGTCTGCAAAAGCCAGGGATGCGAATTCGAATATGAGTACCCCTACTTCATCCGCAGTCCCGACGGTCTGTATCACCTGGTGTATTCCTGGAACAACACATTCATCAAGCACGTGACGTTCAACGATGCCTGGCTGTCGGAGCGTGTCCAATGATCAACCTCTGGCAAGCCCATATCAGCTTCGCAATGATCCTGTTCCTGCTCCTGCCTTCCTTTGGCTTGAGCAGGGCCTGGCGTGGCGCGCTGTTGCTCGCCCTGCTGGCCGCCAGCTTCATTCCGCTGGACGGGTTGACGCTGGCCGCGTACTTGCGCAGCCACATCGATGACCTGGCCGTCACCACCCTGGTGTTCATGGCCTGGGGTTGCTTGCGTCGACTGGACTTCCTGGCGCGGGCGCAAGGTCAGACCGGCGTGTTGATCCTCTTTGCCGTGCTTGCCCTGGCGCTGTACCCGGCAACCCTGGGCCTGAGCGACCTGGATCCGTATCGGTTCGGCTTCAGCCCGCGTCCGATGCTGGTGTTCGTCGCACTGCTGACGTTGAGCCTGTTTTACCTGCGCAACTACCTGGCCGTCGTGATGCTGGCCAGCGCGACCCTGGCCTTCATCGTTGGCATCAAGCCATCGCACAATTATTGGGATTACCTGGTTGATCCGCTGCTGGGCCTGTATTGCTGCCTGGCGCTGCTGCTGTTGGCCATGCGCTGGACCTATGCTCGGCTCAGCGCGCTGCGCGGCTCGGCGTGACAACCGCTCATTCAAGATTCAACGACAATTTTTAACAGGGGAACATGGATGGGTTGGCTGCAATCGAGACGTTTGCATTATTGGCTGGGCGCAACAGCGATTGCGTTTGCGCTGTTTGCACTGCTGCGGGTGGTGTTCTTTTTCGGCTTTTCCGGGTTTGACACCAACGCGTTGAGCGCTGAACCGTCCGTGCCGGAAACCCTGGGCATCGGCTTTCGTTTCGATCTGCGCCTGGCCATCCTGGTGATGTTGCCGCTGGCGTTGCTGGCCTGGATCCCGCGCTGGAACCTCACCACCAGCCGCCTGCTGCGCCGGATCGCGCGGGTGTACCTGGCTGCGATCCTGAGCGTCATGCTGCTGATCTACATCATCGATTTCGGCCATTACGCGTACCTGGGCGTGAGAATCAACGCCACCGTGCTGCGCTTTATCGAGGATGCGCAAATCTCCCGGGACATGGTCTGGCAGACCTACCCGGTCATCTGGATTTCACTGGGTTGGCTGGCGACGGTCGCCCTGGTGACCCTGGCCCTGGTGCGCCTGGAGCGCCTGACCCTGGACCGCCCGCGCAAAGTCATCCACCCGCTCGCCGTCACCTGGGGCAGCGCGTTGATGGTGGTGTTGGTATTGCTGGGCATCCTGGGCCGGGTCGAGAACATGAACCTGGAAAACCCTGTGCCGCTGCGCTGGAGCGATGCGTTCTTCTCGGGTAACAACCAGGTCGCCGCACTGGGCCTGAACCCGGTGATCTTCCTTTACGACACGGTCAAGGTCGGCCAGTCGCGTTATGACGAAGCGCAGGTGCGCCAACACTATCCAGTCATGGCCAAGTACCTGGGGGTCGCACAGCCTGACCCGCAACGCCTTGATTTTGTCCGTCACCAGGGGCCACAACCTTACAAAGTACCGGGCAATCGACCACCGAACGTGATGTTCGTCATGCTTGAATCGCTGGGTACCAGTGCCGTCGGTGCCTATGGCAACCCACTCAATCCGACGCCGAACATCGATCGCCTGGCCACGCAGAGCTGGTTCTTCGAGCACTTCTATGTGCCGGTGACCGGGACCGCGAAAACCGTCTGGGCCAGTATCAGCGGCGTGCCTGACGTCACTCGACAGGAAACCGCGACCCGTAATCCGCTGATCACCAAACAGCACACCCTGATCAACGCATTCACCGGCTACGAGAAGCTCTACACCATCGGCGGCAACTCCGGCTGGGCCAACATGAATGCCTTGATCCGGCAGAGCATCGATGGCGTTCGCCTGTTCGAAGAGCGCGACTGGAAGTCCCCGGTGGTGGATGTCTGGGGGATTTCCGATCTGGACCTGTTCAAGGAAACCGACCAGATCCTGCAAGCACTGCCCAAGGACAAACCGTTCTTCGCCTATGTGCAGACGGCCGGTAACCATCGTCCCTTCACGATTCCCAAGACCAATGATGGATTCGAGGTCAAGCACCCTACCCTGGAGCAAGTACAAGCCGCAGGGTCGCGCAGCGTCGAGCAGTACAACGCAGTGCGTTTGCTGGACTTCAACATCGGTCGCTTGATGGAAATCGCCAAGGCAGGCGGCTGGTACGACAACACCATTTTCGTGCTGTTTGGCGACCACAACACCCGCATCGCGCAGATCCCGTTCCTGGCCCCGGCCTACGAGCAGCTGGGCCTGGAAAGCAACGCGGTACCGATGATCATCCACGCACCGGGCTTGCTCGGCACGCGTAACGTCAAGGAAGCGGTCGGCCTGGTGGACTTGCTGCCCACCGTCGCAGGCATGGCCGGCCTCGAGTTCCGTAACAGCGGCATGGGTCGAGACATCCAGCAGCCCGCCCCCGAGGGTGAACGTGTGGTGCCGCTGGTATTGCGCGAAGGCACCTTCCCGTTGATTGCCGGCGTCACTCAGCACTACATGGTGCAGATGGAACACGACGGAAGCTCGCCGACCCTCCACGACCTGGCCTCCCAGACGCCGCTGGACAACGTGGCCGAGAAAAACCCTGACGAGTTCAAGCGCCTGGTTGAGTTGACTCGGGGTATGCATGAGACTTCGCGGTTGATGCTTTATCAGAATGTGCGTGAGTGACTAGAAGTGGTGGCAGAACCCTGACGTGCGGTTCTGCCCATCCACTTGCTGAAGCTGAAAAACGATGCGCACCGTGCACGGTCTGAATGGCCCGTTTTTCGCCTGATGCTATGCTGATCACGAGCGAACTCATCCTGCCCCTCAACCGAGGAAGTGAAGATGAAGCACCTATTCGCAGTCGTTTTTGCTGCCCTCTCGCTTTCCATTTCTTCCCTCGCCAGCACGGCACCTGCCGACGACGCCAACGCCATCCGCCCCTTCCACGTCGCCATTGCGGACAAGGACCTCACTGACCTGCGCAGCCGCCTGCAGGCGACCCGCTGGCCGGACAAGGAAACGGTTGCCGATCGCTCACAGGGCGCGCAGCTGGCGCAGTTGCAGGAGTTGGTTCGCTACTGGGCCACCGATTACGACTGGCGCAAGGTCGAGAAGCAGCTCAATGCCTTGCCGCAGTACGTGACCACCCTCGACGGGGTCGATATCCATTTCATCTGGGTGCGTTCGTCCCATCCGCAGGCGCTGCCGCTGATCATGACCCACGGCTGGCCGGGGTCGGTGCTGGAGTTCATCGAGGTCATCGGTCCGCTCAGCGAGCCGACGGCGCACGGGGGCAAGGCCGCCGATGCATTTGATCTGGTGATCCCGTCCATACCTGGCTACGGCTTTTCCGGTAAACCGGGTGACACCGGTTGGGACCCGGATCGCATCGCGCGGGTCTGGGCGCAACTGATGCAGCGTCTGGGCTACACCCACTACGTGGCCCAGGGTGGCGACTGGGGAGGCCCCATTACCAGCGCGATGGCGCGCCAGGCACCTGCCGGGTTGCGTGGTATTCATCTGAATCTGCCGGCGACGATTCCGCCGGAAGCGGGTGCGGCACTGGCGGTCGGCGGGCCGGCGCCGGCGGGATTCTCCGAGGAGGAGCGCGCGACTTTCGACGCCGTCGCCACCCTCGTCAAACAAGGCAACCTGGCTTACAGCGCAATGATGGCGGCGCGACCGCAGATGATGGGCTATGGCGTGACGGACTCACCGGCCTTCCTCGCGGCGCTCATGCTCGTGCATCCGGGCTTTGCCAAATGGACGTACGGCGCCGACCCACAGCAGTCGCCGACCAGGGATCAGGTGCTGGACAACATCTCGTTGTACTGGCTGACCCAAACTGGCGCCTCGGCAGGACGGCTCTACTGGGAGAACATGGGACGCAGCCCGCTGTCTTCGGCCGCACAGAAAACCACCGAGATCACGCTGCCGGTGGCCGTTACGGTATTTCCGGATGACGTCTATTACCCCCCGCAAAGCTGGGCCAAGCGCGCCTATGGCCACTTGATCTACTTTAACAAGGCAAAACAGGGTGGCCACTTCGCGGCCTGGGAACAGCCGCAGCTGTTTACCGAGGAACTTCGCGTGGCGTTCCGCTCGTTGCGCTGAATGGACTGGCGTGAAGTGTCGCGCCGAAATCGTCCTTGGTCTGAAGATGCAGGATGTCAGAGAGTCGCCGGGCTCAGGGCTGGATCCGGCACATTGAGAAAGGCATTCCACAGCTCATAGGCATCGTGATGTCTTTTGGTCGCATCGTCCCACGCCGGCCCTGAAACACATCGTGATGAAACCAGCACCATCATGCCCATCGTGGCGGCATCCAGTTCGATCAGTAGTGCGTGGGATTGGGTCCTGAAGTCTTCGACCGATATCATTGCGTGTGCCCCGGGCGGAAATCACCGCCATTGAAAAGCCATTGCTGATCAAACGGTCGAGTACGGTCGTGACGAAAAATTCCTCGAACCTGACCGCCGGTACGTTGATGGCGCATCCGGCAAGTGCCGGTCGCGGGTCAGACTGTCATCTGCGCCGCCAGCAACTTGACCAACGCCGCCGCCGGCATCTCGCGGGCCAATGGTGCGCCCTGCCCGGCCCACTGCACGGCAAAATCGGTATTGGCGTGGACGCTTGCCGCCGCGTTGAGCGCCTTGTTGGCGTCATAGGTGAGCGGATAGTCCGGCAGCGTTCCAGTCACCTCCAGGCAGGTGAAGTTGCGATTGACCATGCCCCTGGCCGGACGGCCGGAAATGACGCTGGTGACTTGGGTCTGGTGTGCCCGCGGACCTTTGAGGGCCTCACGATAAGCGCCGTTGGCGGCAGATTCCGGGCAGAGGATAAACGCCGTACCCAACTGCGCGGCACTGGCTCCCAGTTCAATCACCGCATTGATTCCTGCGCCGTCCATGATGCCACCCGCCGCAATCACCGGCAGGCTGCATTCAGCGCTCAACACCCGCACCAGGGCGAAAGTCCCCATTTCAGTGTCCTGCCCTGGCTCGAAGACCCCGCGATGCCCGCCGGCTTCGTAACCTTGAGCCACCAGGGCATGCACCCCGGCGTGCTCGGCCAACCGCGCTTCGGCCAGGTTGGTCACCGAACATAACAGGACGATGCCGGCGGCCTTGAGGGCATCGATCGCCGGTTGCGGGGGCAAGCCGAAATGGAAGCTGACCACCGCCGGCTGCTCCTCCAGCAGCATCTGCAGCATGTCCGGGTCCTCGACGAACGAGGTATAGATCTCACGCAGCGAAGCAGGCGCGGCAGCACCGAACTCGGCAAAAAACGGAGCCAGCACGTTCAGCCATTCCGAGACCCGGACTGCGTCATGAACCGCAGGCTGATGGCAAAACAGATTGACGTTGAAGGGCTTGTCCGTCAGCGCAGCGGTCTCCCGCAGCATGGCCCGCGCCTGGTCGACAGTGCTCGCCCCGATGCCGATGGAGCCCAGCCCTCCGGCATTGGACACCGCGGCCGCAAGCCTGGGAGTGGAAACGCCGACAATGGGCGATTGAATGATCGCCAGTTCGATGTTCAACAGCGACAGCAGAGGATTGGACATGGCAGCACCTGTAAGAAATGTACGCGGATGAGTGCAAGTGGACGGCCAGAGGCTAGAGTTCCCCGGTGAGGAATTGCGCCCGGCCACGGCCGAAGGACCAGTCCGCATCGGCGTTCTCCACCAGCGACACAATCAAGTCGTCCGGGGACAAGCCGCAGTCGGCTTGCAGCTTCTGCGCCAGCAAACGGTAGAACGCGGTTTTCTGTGGCTCCGGACGCGGTCGGGAAATCACCGTCAGCAAGACCACATCGGCCGAGCGCGTGTAACCCAGTCCCGTGTCTTGCAGCACCAATTCCCCGGGACCATGTTGCGTGACGCATTGGTAGCGATCACTGGCAGGCACTTCAAAGGCTTGCACCATGGCCTGATGGGCCACATCCAGCAGCGCCTTGAGCTGTTCATCATTGCGGCCCTGGATGATGTCGAACTTGAGCAGCGGCATAGCGATTCACCTTTGCGAAAAAAACCGGGAGCGAGCCATTCGCTCCCTTGGGAAAAAGGATGGCGTGCAGCCCGTGCCTGCCGCCATCCCACCCGCTCTCCATCCCAAAACCTGTTAAGCGCAATGCCTACTTGGACGTCGGCATGGCAAATTCGGCGCCTTTGGCGATGCTGTTCGGCCAGCGCTGCATGATCGACTTCTGCTTGGTGTAGAAGCGCACGCCCTCCTCGCCATAAGCGTGGGTGTCACCGAACAGCGAGCGCTTCCAGCCGCCGAAACCGTGCCACGCCATGGGCACCGGGATCGGTACGTTGATGCCGACCATGCCGACCTGAATCCGGCTGGCGAATTCCCGCGCGATGTGGCCATCGCGGGTATAGCAAGCGGTGCCATTGCCGAACTCGTGGGCGTTGACCAGGTCGACGGCCTCGGCAAAGTCCTTCACCCGCATGCACGCCAGCACCGGGCCGAAAATCTCTTCCTGGTAGATCTTCATCCCGGCGCTGACATGGTCGAACACCGTACCGCCGAGCCAGAAACCCTGGGCGCAATCGGCGCCGGCTTGCCTGCCGTCGAAGCCACGCCCGTCGACCAGCAACTCAGCCCCTTCTCTGATGCCTTGCTCGATGTAACCGGTGATGCGTTGCAGTGCTGCTTGCGACACGATCGGGCCCATCTCGGCTGCCAGGTTCATGCCCTCGAGCACCTTGAGCGTGCGGGTGCGCTCCACCAGTTTCGGTATCACCTTATCGGCGACTTCACCGACGAACACCGCCACCGAGATCGCCATGCAACGTTCGCCGGCAGAGCCGAAGGCCGCGCCGATCAATGCGTCGACCACCTGGTCGATGTCGGCGTCGGGCATCACCACCATGTGATTCTTCGCCCCGCCCAATGCCTGCACACGCTTGCCGTGGCGGGCGCCCGTCTCGTAGATGTGGTTGGCGATCGGTGTCGATCCAACAAAGCTCACGGCTTTGACGTCGGAGTGATCCAGCAGCGCATCCACCGCCTCCTTGTCGCCCTGTACCACGTTGAACACGCCGTCCGGCAGCCCGGCTTCCTTGAACAGTTCGGCGATCAGCAGCGCAGGCGACGGATCGATCGGGCTGGGCTTGAGCACAAAGGTGTTGCCGCAGGCGATGGCCAGCGGGAACATCCACATCGGCACCATCACCGGGAAGTTGAAGGGCGTGATGCCGGCCACGACGCCCAGAGGCTGGCGCATGGTCCAGTTGTCGATGTTGGTCGAGACCTGCTCGGTGTAGTCGCCCTTGAGCAGTTGCGGGATACCGCAGGCGAACTCGACGACCTCGATGCCCCGCGTCACTTCGCCCTGGGCATCAGTGAAGACTTTGCCGTGCTCGGCGGTGATCATCCGCGCCAGGGTGTCGCGGTGCTCGTTGAGCAACGCCAGGAACTTGAACATGATTCGCGCCCGCCGCAGCGGCGGCAGCGCCGACCACGCTGGAAAAGCGCCGGCTGCCGACTTCACCGCCGCGTCGACGTCCGAGGCGTTGGCGAGCGCCACCTGGCCAATGACCGAACCGGTGGCGGGGTTGGTGACGTTCTGCGTGCGGCTTGAGGTACCTGGTGTCGCGCGGCCGTGAATGTAATGTGCGATCTCTGCTGGCTGGTTGCTCATGGCGGGTGTCCCCTGGTGGTGGATAAGAGCCATCTCTTGTTGTTGTCAGGTAAGTGAAAGGCGGTGTCGGTGTGCCTGTCAGGGCCAAAGTAGGTCAGCCGGTGGATCATGTAAAATGATGATTAATGATCTTATGGATCACAAATTATGAAGTAGACTTTATGACGGTCACGGTGGATGAGCAGGTCACGAGGCTCGCCCGACGTAAAGAAAAGTAAGAATCCAGGCCGGATCAATACATGATTATGAATGAATTAATCAGAGCCGGAAGTTACATCGAACTGGCTTTACAAACTGCTGAAAAAACCCCCGCAAACCATGCGAGGGTTTAATATGAACCGGGAGCAGCGCACTAAATTTTAGAGATAATAACGAGAACCACCATGCAACACAGCAATAGAAGCAAGAAAAAATAATTGACCAATATCATTAGCTTCATATTCCTGGGGAACGCATTAACATCAGGAAGAGCAATTAATTTTCTTTTTTGACTGAGCTTTGGCATCAATAAAACTATTGCTATAGCGTTAAGCCTATAAATAGCCCCTGTCCATCCTGTTTTCAATAGCGTTCTTTTATTACTGCAAATCCAGTTGGACTTGGACAAATGGCCTTCTGCAACCTCTAACTTATAAAGCACCAAATACGCCATATAGATAATATTCAAAATCAACATCGCGAATACTACTCCGACAGTGACGCCTAACTCTATTCGGTTCATTTTCCAAATGTCTCGTAAATGGCGTTACCAAATAGTTCGCCGCCTTCGCCCCCTACATAACCTCCGCCCGCCCCACCCATCGCGCCCCCTATGAACGCACAGGCAAACGCGCCTGGACCTCCACTAGCGATACCTAAAGCAACAATGCATAGGCTTGTGGCGGCGGCTGCACCTATCGTACCTCCTGCTGCTCCAGCCAAGACGCCACCGGTGAGTTTGCTGGTTTCAACATATTTCGCTTTTCGACATTGATCTCCACGGTCACTAGAGCAAGCCTCATTGATAGATACTCCCGCTGCCGCAACATCTAACCCTATGCCGATGTATGTACCTTTTTTTATGAGATTTGAAGCTTTTGCAACGGCTCCAATGGTTTCGGCATAACCTGAAATTACTCCAGAATGTAAAAAACTCTTCGTTGAAATGCCGAGCATGCTCTTGACCGACCCTTGATTTCGCAAACCGGAGCCGTAGCTTGCAAAAGATTTCAGTTGATCATCAAGCTTTTCAAATAGCATCTTTCGCTTTGCGTGAAAAACATTTCGACTCTCAGGCGTACGGCTTCTGAGGTGGTCGGCATGGGCAGCCTCAATTTCTTCAAGTGTTTTCTTGATGCCCTCGAGGTGTTTGCTCCATGCACCGCCCACGCTACCAATGCCAAGTGACGAGTACCCCAGCATTTTTACAAGTAACTCGTGGTTCTCAACCAGAAATCCGTCACCTTGCATGCCGTTTGCCATTAATGCCAGATGGGTATCGAAAGCCATTTTCATATAAAAAGCTTCGTCGGTCGTACAGGTCGGAGTTGAGCCATCCCCGATAATTACTATCTCTCCGGGCAAGACTACAGTATTGACAATATGAGCATTCAATACATCAAACTTTGCGGCTGAGTTTTTTCCCAAGTTGTAGATTCGATTTCAGGTATGAGTAATTTTGGATGTGAGAATTTATGAAGCTAAAGACTTCCGACATGAGTGATGGTCTCAGGAGAATTTTTATTATTGATTCGGTCCCAGCCACCTGCGACGTTACCTCCGCCGCTACCATCACCTCGTTTTTGCTGGGTGTAGATCGTTTTAATACGCCCGTAGTTCAGACTAATAGTTTCAACAGGGACGCCATCACTCGCGCTATGGGAGTAGTCAGAAATAATGACTTCTTCCAACGTAATCTCAAAATACTTGAGTTTTTCACCCCCAGCACGATGCAGCGTCAAAACTACTTCTTTGAGGTGTTCCCCTGCACAGCTGGCTTCTATGAGCTTGCAGCTGGATTTGTCCAGAGTTTTAGTAAACGTAAAGTCACTGACAGTTGTTCGCCCCGATGAAGCGCCGCCTGACGAGCTGGCTGTAGCCGATGTACTTTGATGAGTGCCAAAGCGATATCCCGTAATTTCTATCCAGTCTTTGTGTTGTTCATCAAGGGCTTCGCCGGGTATACCAGTAATTTTCAGGTAAGCGTCAAGTGCCATGTCAGTTCATCCTTGTTTGGTTGTTTCTTGATCAGTAGATTACTTTTATCTCGTGGTGCCACCATGTGCCATCAGCGCGCTTATCAATTCTTCTACCTGCAGCACCTGCGCGCTTGCAAGGTTACTGAAAAAAATTCGACGCCACCGCTCTGGCCGCCAATTTGCCGGATCGGGGGGCCTCTTTTCCGCATGGCTGCGTCTGTCGCCGGTGCAGCGACACAGGGAGATTAGACATAGGTGTGCGGGAAGCACAAGGCGGCACAGCGGATATCCCTAAACTTCAGAAAAGTACTACAGCGTGATACATGGCGGATGAAGGTTGATGAGATTGGGTGGTGGGCCCATGCCCATTGAGTAGCGCCGATTCAACAGCATCGGAGACTGCTTGTTTAAACGCTTTCCAGCTTTCTTCCGGAAAGCTACAAGACCTTGCGCCATTGCCTACGGTTACGCCAGAATCCGCCGGCTTGTGCGCCTCGGGGTCGCTCGGTAACTTGAAACGTGTCACTGCTCATCAGTGATCGGGTTTAGTCGCCCGTGGTTTCACGAGCGTATCTGCATCCAGACAGTCAGGTTTCATGCCTGCACTTCATGGTAGCTGTGCGCAGGGCGCCTTCGGGCGCGCCGGTTTCGTGTCTCCCCGGTCGACTAACCTGCGTACAGCTGCCACCTCTTGTTTAGTCGCAAGTCGATGGTGGCTCCACATTTTTGGAGCACGAAAATATGATTAAGCCTTCACCAAACCCGCCGGACACCAATCCGGTATCACCGTACGAATCCGATTCAAACAAACTCAACGAGGCCGCCGAACGGGCCCTCGACTTTCACTTCCCGTCGACCGCCGACATCAAAGCCATCCCGCGCTCACCGAGCACAATGTTTACCGTGAACCCAGGAACCACTACCGAAACCCTGGTGGTTTATTTGGTCGAGACGCTGGCTTCAGTCGATGTGATGGTCCACCAGTTGGTGGATCATCTGGAGGGTGGATCGCGCAATGCCCTGCTGGGCATTTCCAACAGCATCATGCTGGCGGAGATCACGGCGAACCGAGTGCTGGATCAGATTGATCCGCCTGAGTAGGAGCGGTTCGCTGGGGTGATCGGGGAACTCTCGTTGGGTTGTGCAGCGGTCCCATTTTTTGGGGCCGCTGCGTGGCCCCGCGAGAACCAGCTCTCTCGCCACAGATGGATGTGTTTGATGCTGGATTATTTAGCGGTCGCTGATTTGCCAAGATCAAATGATCGCAGCCTCATTTCACTCGACAGCTCCTACAGGTGATCGAGGCGTACACAAATCCCGAGTCCGGCATAGATCTAGCGTGGGCGCGAGTCTGCTCGCGAATGCGAACTGACATCCGGCATCGAAGTTGACTGACACGGCCTCTTCGCGAGCAGGCTCGCTCCCACATAACCCACCGTTTCTATGCGCGACACCGCGGTGTCGAAGACGGGACGGCGGCTCCCGCTTGGGGCTGTGCAGTTATCTCGGTCCCGAGCGCCTTTTGCAGCCACTTCGCCCGCTCCGACAGCCGCCGCTTCCAGTCCTCGGCCAGGCCATGGGTCGCCGCCAACGCCAGCAGATCATCGATCAAAGGCCGATGCGACAACTGCACCTGCCAGAACTCATCGATGGAGAATCGCTCGGTATGCCTTTCCAGCAGCTCGATCCTGTCCCCCGCCTCGATGAATCCCGGCTGGATGACTCGGTAATACCAACCGGTGATTCGCTCTTTGGCGACGTACATCGACATCCGTTCGGCATCAAAGCGATGATTGATTTTCCAGCACGGACTGCGCGGCTGTGAGACTTGCAGCACGGCACTGCCCATCCGGAACACGTCACCGATATGCACCTCCCGCTCAGAGAGGTGCTGGGCTGATACATTCTCTCCCAGGCTACCCGGAACCAGCTCAGCGGCACTGTGCGCAAACGCCTGCGCCAATCGCTCGTAGTGCTGCGCCGCATATTGATGCACCGCCTTTTCCGGACCGCCGTGAACCCTGGTGTCGCCGTGCTGGTCACCGACAATCCCGTTCAGTTCCACTCGCGCAGGGCCTGAAATTCTCCGTTTGAAAATGCCCGTCCGTTGCCCCTCGGGTTTGAGCAGCCCCAGGCCGCCGGCAAAGACATGGTCAATGTTTGAAGTCAGTATCATCGTCCAGCCACGCTCATCAGCCCATGTTTTGTTCACTTTACTAACTGCCGACAAAGCCAGTAAAATGATGGCTCGTGATGCAATCCATCACTTTTTATGATAGGTGACAACGATCATGGAAATGCGCCAACTGAAGATTTTCTGCGCGGTGGCCGAGCTGGGCAGCTTCACCGCCGCCGCGGTCAACGTGAACACAGTGCAGTCCAATGTCACCATGCGCGTGAAGGAGCTGGAAGCCGAGCTCAACCGCGAGCTGTTCATCCGCAAGAAGTCCGGGGTCGTGCTGACATCGGCGGGCGAAACCTTCCTCGGTTACGCGCGGCGCATCCTGCAACTCACCGAAGAGAGCCGCAGCGCCCTGATGGACACCGGCAGCCCGGCGGGTCTGCTGCGGCTGGGATCGATGGAAACCACGGCCGCCATTCGCTTGCCCCAGGTGCTGACCAAATACCGCGAGAAATTCCCCGACGTGCAGCTCTCGCTCCTCACCGGTACCACGGTCGAGCTGATCAAGGCGATCGAAGCGCATCGACTCGACGGTGCCTTCGTTGGCGGGTTCCACCAGAATTCGGCGCTGGCGCAGGAAGAGGTGTTTCAAGAAGAACTGGTGCTGGTCAGCAGCAGTCATTTCGAATCGCTGGCCGCACTCATCGATAAAATGCCCCAGCAAACCGTGCTCGTATTCCGCACCGGCTGCTTCTATCGCTCGACCCTGGAAAACTGGTTCTACCAGGTCGGGCTGGTGCCCAACCAGATCATGGAACTGGGCACCCTAGACGGGATCTTGTCCTGCGTCGCCGCGGGCATGGGCGTGACCTTGCTGCCCAAGGCCATTGCCGAGAATTGCAGTGTGCGCCACGCCATCCGCTGCCACACCTTGCCGCCCGAGTTCGCCAAGGTTTCAACGGTGTTTATCCGCAGAAACGATTCGATGATCACTTCGGCCATGACAGCGTTCATCGGCCTGGCACAGGAACAGATTGCCCGGCCGGCGAGTTTGTAGATCCGGCCCCGAAGCAGATCGGTGAACGCACACGGCCCCCTGTAGGAGCGAGCTTGCTCCGGGCGGCGTTCCGACGAAGAACCCAAGAGCGACGCGTTTATTCAGGTATTACGCGTTACCGTTAACGTTCATCGCGAGCAAGCTTGCTCCTACAGTTCAGTAACAACGCGTTTATTCAGGTATCACGCGTTATCGTTCACGTCCATCGCGAGCAAGCTTGCTCCTACAGAACGATCCTGCGTTGGGCGGCATAGTTGACGGTGCCGTCCTCCTCTACTTCAAACCGACTGGTTTCAATTGGCAGCCCCAGGGCAAGCTCGGCCATGCGCTGCGCAGCGGGCACGACGCTGTGGATTTTTCCAACGCCCTGGCCCGCGTACAGTGACAACTTGCGCGCCATGCGCGGCTTGTCGATCGCCCGGGCGCCGCCGCCGATCAAACGCAGCAGGTTCCACTTGTCCCGATTGGGAATCACCCGGTGCGGCGTGCCATAGGTCCAGCCGAACGAATAGCCCGTGCGGTACTCGGTGTCATCGGTGCTCGCCTCGACGATCTTCTGCTTGTACAGCGGGTGCGCATTCGATTCATCGGTGGCAATGAAAGCGGTGCCCACCACCACCCCGGACGCACCGAGCGACATCAGGGCGCGGACATCGTCGCGGGTGGTGATGCCGCCGGCCGCCAGGACCGGACGTCCCTGGGCGACGGCAATGATTGAAGGCAACAACGGCATGATGCCGATGGTGCCTCGATTCAGGTGACCGCCGCTCTCACTGCCTTGCGCCACGATAATATCAGCCCCCTCGGCGATGGCTTTTTTCGCCAGCGCCACCGAGCCCACTTGCACCATGACCACCAGCCCGGCGTCTTTTGCCCGGGGAATCATGTCGGCGGAATAGGCTTCGGCATAAAACAACGACAGCAGCCGCGGTTTTTCCTGGAGCACCACCTGAAATTGCGCTTCGAACACATCCGGGCCGCCGAACTGCGGCACCAGGTTCACCCCAAAGGGCCGGTCGGTCAGGGCGCGGGTTTCCTGCAGCCATCGACGCAAGGCCAACGGCGGGAGTCGCAGCCCGCCAATGACGCCCATCCCCCCGGCGTTGGCGACGGCCGCCACCAGTGCCGGGCCGGAAATGGCCGCCATGCCGCCGAGAAAGATCGGGTACTGAACGCCACACAGGCGGGTAATGGCATTACCCGCAAACTCGAATTTGCCTTCGTTCATTGCTCACAACTCCACATGTTTTCCAAGCATCCGCTTGAGCGTGTTGTTCTTCAGGAGAAAGTGATTCTTGACCGCGCCGAAGATATGCAGCGCCAGGCCGGCGAGGAAGGCTGACGCGCCGATATCGAACAGTACATCGACGACCTGTTTCAGCCCTGGGTTGACCGGCAACAGCGCTGGAATCGCCAATCCCCAAGGGAGCGGCGTCGCCTCCCCGGCGGCAGACCTCGAAGCCCAGACCGCGATCGGCAGCAGCACCATCGCCAGGGCGAGCGCCACCGCCACGGAGCGACTGATGATCACCTCTATGGGATTAGGAGTGCCCACGGGCAGAGGATGGTAAGCCGTGACCCTGGCCCAGAACCGATAGATCGATACCAGAAACAGAATCAGGCCGATCAGGTTTTGCAACCTGGTGAACTCCAGCCGCGCCGCCTGATCGGCGGCGTGGGCGATAAAACCCTGCAGGCAGATGATCGACAGCAGCGAAAACGCGACGATCCAGTGCAGCGCAACAGTGATGGGTGAGAATCTCAGGCCATTGTCTCGTAATTGCATGGCTGACTCCTTTTTAAGGACATGGTAAGGACCGGGGTATGCAACGGTGCCGCGCTTTAATGGCTGACGGCCCCGGATGCCCCAAGCCCGGTCTGGGCACGGATCAGCTGATCATCGAAACGCGCTCGTTCAAGCGTGGCCGCGCTGCTGCGGTCGGTGACCGAGCCCAGCCACGTGAACAGGAAGGCCACGTTCATCGAGATGATTGCCGGGTAGTCATAGGGGAAGATCGCATCGGCGTTGCCCAGCACCTTGACCCACACGGCGGGCGAGAGAATGACCAGGCTGACGGCGCTGATCAGGCCGGCAATGCCACCGATCAAGGCACCTCGGGTGGTCAGCCCTTTCCAGTACATCGAAAGCACCAGGATCGGGAAGTTGACCGAGGCCGCCACGCCGAATGTCAGCGCCACCAGGAAGGCAATGTTCTGGTCCTTGAACAAAATACCCAGCACCACCGCGACAATGCCGATGCCCACCGAAGCGATGCGCGACACCCGCCGCTCATCCTTGGCATCGGCCCGGTTTTTCCTGAAGACCATGACATAGAGGTCATGGGAAATCGCCGAGGTACCGGCCATGGTCAGTCCGGACACCACGGCCAGGATCGTCGCAAACGCGACGGCGGAGATGAAGCCGAGCAGGAAGTCGCCACCCACGGCCTTGGCCAGGTGCATCACCGGCATGTTGCCGCCGCCGATGAGCTTGCCACCCAAAATGCCCGACTCGTAGAAGGCCGGGTCTTGCCCGACGATCACGATCGCGGCCAGGCCCAGTACGCCAACGATCAGGTAGAAAAAGCCGATGAAACCGGTGGCCACGAACACCGATTTACGCGCCTGTTTGGCGTCCGCCACGGTAAAGAAGCGCATCAGGATGTGCGGCAATCCCGCGGTGCCAAACACCAGGCCCAGTGCCAACGAGATAAGCGACAGCGGGTCGGCCACCAGTTTGCTTGGCAGCAGTATCCGCTCGCCGTCGTGGTGCGCGGCCACCGCTTGCTCGAACAACAGTTCAAAGGAAAAACCGAACTTGCTCAACGCCAGGAACGCCAGCAAGGTGCCGCCCACCAGCAGCAGCCCGGCCTTGATGATCTGCACCCAGGTGGTGGCGACCATGCCGCCAAAGGTGACGTAGACCGCCATCAACAGACCGACCGCGATCACCGCATAGTTGTAGGGCAGACCGAACAGCAACTGAATCAACTGCCCTGCCCCCACCATCTGCACCACCAGATAAAAGCACACCACGGTCAGTGATCCGAAGGCGGTCAGGGTTCGAATGCGGTTTTGATCGAGGCGAAACGAGGCGATATCGGAGATGGTGATGCGCCCCAGATTCCTGATGCGTTCGGCAAACAGGAACAGCAGCAGGGGCCAGGCGACAAAGAAGCTGATCGAGTACAGCACGCCATCGAAGCCGTTGAAGAAAATCATGCTGGTGACACCCAGCAAAGCCGCGGCGGACATGTAGTCACCGGCCAGGGCCAGGCCGTTCTGAAAACCGGTGATGCCACCCCCGGCGGTGTAGAAATCCTCCATCGATTTGGTTTTGGACGCGGCCCACCAGGTAATGCCCAGTGTCGTCACCACGAAGATCAGGAACATCGAGATCGCGGTGATGTTCAGCGGCTGTTTTTCGACGTGCTGCAACACGTCGCCGGCCGAAGCGCCAGTGGCGACAGCGCCCAGGAGTGCGGGAACAATGAGGTATGCCAGGACAAGTTTCATACGATGGCCCCCTCGCGGATTTCTGCGGTCAGCTCATCGAACTCACCGTTGGCACGCAGGATGTAGACGCCGGTAAACACCCAGGCACCGATGATGAAGGCGACGCCCAGCGGCCAACCGATACTGATCATGCTTGTCGCGCAAAGCTTCGTCGCAAGCAGCTGGGGTGCAAACGCGGCGACGAGGATGAACGTGAAGTAAGGCACAAGGGTGGCGGCTGTCAGGCAAGCGACGAATCTTCGCTGCCGTGAGACCAAATCCTGATACCGGGGATGGTTACGAATTCTGGCTGATTCAGATACGTGATTCACGTTGACTCCGTGATGCAGTGGACAGTTATTGTTGTTCCACAGCCTCGGAGTCGAAGACTCGATCCGCCACTGGCTGCGGTTTGTTTGCCTGATCAACCTATGCCTGGCAAAAGATCATGTAAAACGATCATTAATGATGCATATGATCTGTTTTGATGAACCTGTAATTCATCGATCGCCAGGCTGTGCTTGCCATTTGCACCCCGCGAAACCTAATCTCTGAAACACAACTTTTTGATAACCGGTTATTAGTTTTTGAGATAGGTGAATGCGATGGATGTAACAGATCTCAAGGTGGTGGACGCGGTGGCACGCCATGGCAGCATGAACAAGGCCGCCAACGAGCTGAATACCGTGCAGTCCAACGTGTCCGCGAGGATTCGCTCACTGGAGGACGAGCTCGGTGTGGCGCTTTTCCAGCGCAGCGCCAGGGGTGTCCAGGTCACGCCCGCCGGGCGCCGCCTGCTGCCCTTCGCCGCCCGTCTTTCGAAGCTGTTGCTGGATGCGTCCAGCGCCGCGCGCGACGACGGGCAGCCAAAAGGTGTGCTCGAGATCGGTACCCTCGAAACCACCCTGGCGCTGCGTCTTCCGCAACTGATCGCGAAGTTTGCCAAGGGCTATCCCGAGGTCCGGCCCGTGGTACGCACGGGCACCACCTGCAGCCTGATCCAGGGGGTCATCGACTGTAAGCTGGAGGGCGCCTTCGTCGCAGGCCCGGTCCATCACCCGGAATTGCAAAGTGAGTTGGCGTTCCGTGAAGAACTCGTCCTGATTACCTCCCCGGCCATTCACAGCCTGGAAGCGGTCGCCGCCATCGACACGCTCAAGACCGTGGTGTTTCGTATCGGCTGCTCGTATCGCCAGCGCCTGGATTCCCTGCTGGCCAGCCTGGGCATCCAGGCTCCGGAGCCGCTGGAGTTCGGCTCGATCGAAGCCATCATCGCCTGCGTCTCCGCCGGGGTCGGGGTCACGCTGTTGCCCCGGGGCGTGGTGGCGAACGCGGTGCGCGAGGGGATGGTCGCCATGCATGAAATTGCGCCGGAACTGGCCGCCGTGGAGACGGTGTTTGTCAGGCGCGTCGATGGCTATTTTTCCAGCGCGTTAAGCACCTTTCTGCAGAGCGTGCGCCTGGACGGTGTCGCGGCACCTGCGTCAATCCCCCTGGCGTCATAACCCGACCGTGCATTGGGTTTGCGCCATGAAGCGACGTCGTACCCAGGCGTTGACGCCGGCACACAGTACCAACAGGGCTCCGGTGACCAGGAACACCGCGTTCAAACCCACATGGGCACCGATCTGGCCACCGATCAGCGGTCCGATCACCTGCCCGGAGAACTGCGCCGATTGCAGATAGCCCAGCACTTTTCCAGTGCTGTGCTCTTCGACCGAATGCCGGATCAGCTTGGCGATCGATGGCAGCAACCCGGCCATGGTCATGCCCATTACGCCGCGTAAAACCGCCAGCTGCCACCATTGCGTGACATACGCCTGGGGCACCATGACGATGCCGGTCAACAGCAGACATCCGAGGATGACGTTCCAACTGCCGACCCGGTCTGCCAGCGCCCCCAGTCTGGCCGCAGTCAGGATACTGCCCAGCGCCGAACAGGCCATTACCACGCCCGCCATCCGCGCCTGGTCATCAACAGCAACGCCAAGGTGGCCGATGTAGACGGTGATAATGGGCTCGATCGACATATTGGCCAGCAGCACCATCATCGCGGTCATGAGCAGCGCGCCGATGATTGGCCAATTGGAACGGACACCCTCGGGGCCGGTCCGTGTGTACCGTCGTTTGCCATCCGACTCTCGATCGAAATCCTCCCGAATGAACAGGAGGGTGGTCAGCGCGGCCAGTGCGATCATCCCGCCACCGACGAAAAACGTACCGCGGATCCCGACCAGCTCCGGCAGGAATCCGCCCACCAAGGGCCCGATAAGGTTGCCGGACAACGCGCCGGTGGACAGCACACCCAGCGCCCAACCGGCCTTTTCCCGTGGTACCTGAGACCCGATCATGACGATCGAAGCCGAGGCGTAGCCGCCGATGAGGCCGGCGATCAGGCGCAGTGCAACCAGATCGGTGACGTCGCGGGCCAGGCCGATCATCGACATGACAATGGCCATGCCGATCGCCGCCCTGACCAGCATCGGCTTCCTACCGTAACGATCGGCCAGGCGTCCCCACATCGGCGCAGTGATCGCCGTACCAAAAAACGTCGCGCCGAATGCCACCGCCGACCATTGCACCACGTCGGCCTGAGCCGTGACGCCCAGTTGTTGGACATACAGCGGCAGGAAGGGTAACAACAGGCTCAGGCTGACCAGCGTGGTGAATGAGCCGAACACACAAACGGTCAGGTTGCGACGCCAGTAGGGAAGATTTCGCTCGGCATAAGTCACGGCAACAGAGGCTTGGTCATTGCTCATTGGGCTTCCTCACCGCCACTGTATCGATGACAAAAGCCAGCAGCATCGCCGCAGTGCCGATGATGAACAGCACGCTGTAATTGCCCCCGCTGTACGAGAACAGAAACGACAAGCCATAGGCCGCCACCGCCTGGAACAAGGCGAAACCGACCGTGGCCGTTTGCCAGGCCGAACTCTGTTGGGCGGGATGCTTGGCCAGTAGTTCGTGGACCCGACCCAGCACCAGCGGCACGGTACCGGTGACAAAGGCGCCGACGATGACGCTGGAGATCATCAACCAGGCGTTCCCGAGCCCGAGGGCCGGTACGGCGACGCTGATCGCCTCGATGACGAACGACAGGCGCAAGGCGCGGCCGAAGCCGATCCGGTCGGCCAGAACGCCAGCCAGAAGAGGACCGACCGTGGCGCCAATGCCGAACAGCACCCAGTACTGAGCCCCCACCTGAAGGCCTTGGCCCATGCCGCGAGCCACGAAATCCACGAGGAAAATCATGTGCGGCACCCACCCGGCAGCATTGAGTGCGTACTCGACATACAGCGCCTTGAGTGTGCGGTTGGCCGCCGGACGACGGTGGTGCGTGGGGTTGGCCGCAGGCGCGTGCTCCCTTGGCCATCCGCGCCAGGCAATGGCGGTCAATACCAGGGAAATCAGCCCGAGGCCGAGCCAGGTTTGCCTCAGGCCCTGTTCAAGCAAGAGCGGAACCAGGGTGCCAGAGGCCGCGATGCCGACCCCTACGCCCATGAAAATGACCCCGCCTGCCAGTCCGCGTCGGGACGCGGGCACATGCGCCAACACGGTTGGCGCGGCCAGCACCATCAGCGCACCACCGGACGTGCCTGAGAGAAAGCGCCAGGCGAAGAACCACGCGAAGGACACAGGCCAGGCGCAGGCAAAAAAGACCAGGCTTGCCAGCACCATCATTGCCCTGAGGATAAACACCGTGGACGTTTTGGCCGCCATTGAACGACCGAAAATCGCTCCGGCCAGGTAGCCCGCCAGGTTGGCGGCCCCCAGGTAAGCGGCCCTGGAGGGGTCAAACCATTGCGCGCCGATGATGGCCGGGAGCAGCGGCGTATAGGCAAATCGCGCCAGGCCGATACCCACCAGGCTGGCGGAAAAACCGGCCAGGGTGCTCCACCCCGCAGAGGCTGGCCGCAGCGTGGGTTCTCTGGCAATCGTTGGCTTCACACTGTTCATACCTGCCCTTCTCTTCTTCAGATGGGCAGACAGTACTCGCGCAACAGCAATCTCAAGAAACGAATAAAACTGATCAGAGTTATCTCTGCGAAAGATACCTTGGACAGACTGATCGCTCTACCGTGGGGCATTCAAACCGAGTCAGACCCGCGGGTGCCCTTGAAGGCTTCATACCGTGATTTTCGTTCTGCGGCATAGGCTTCACTGTGTTCGCTGATCAGTTCGCCACGGCGTAAAGGCTCGCCGCAATGCTCGCACAACGGCCCGAGGCCAGCAGGCTTGCCGCAGGTTTGATGGATGTAGCGCACCGCCAGTCCCTCCTCCGGCGACTTGCACCAGGTTTCCCCCCAGGCGCGCAGCGCAAGCACTACCGAGTAGAAGGCTTCGCCTTTGGCGCTGAGGTAATATTCGTAGCGCAGCGGCCGCTCGTTGTAGGGGCGGCGAGTGACCAGGCCGTCAGCCTCCATGTTTTTCAGGCGCGCGGCAACCATCTGCGGGGTCCCCCCCGTCTGCGCCTGAATCTCGTCGAAACGATGACTGCCCATGAACAACTCACGCAGCACCAGCACGGTCCAGCGGTCGCCGACGATGGCCTCGGCCCGGGAAATCGGACACAAGGTGTGCGCAGTACTAGTGTTAACCGACATAAAACTTGCCTCTTTCACAGTCACTATGATTATCATATCTACAAGGTGCCAGAGCAAGCCCGCAGCACCGGTCCCTCAACCCTGGAGACAATCGCCATGTCGAAAGCCCTCTATCCTCTCGACAGAACCGCCTACCTGCTGGTCGACCCCTACAACGATTTCCTGTCGGAAGGCGGCAAGGTCTATCCCTTGATCGAACCGATCGCCAATCAGGTCGGCCTGCTCGACAACCTGCGCGCTCTCGACCGCGCTGTCCGCGCCCTGGATATCCCGGTGGTCATCGTACCGCACCGCCGCTGGGAACAAGGCGACTACGAAAACTGGGATCACCCGAGCCCGACCCAGTGCAAGGTCATGCACATGCATCACTTCGCACGCGGGGAATGGGGTGGCGAATGGCACCCCGATTTCGCGCCCAAAGACGGCGACATCGTGGTCCAGGAGCATTGGGGCTCGAGTGGTTTTGCCAACACCGACCTGGATTTTCGCCTCAAGCAAAAGGGCATCACCCACGTGATCATCGCCGGCCTGCTGGCCAACACCTGCATCGAGGCAACCGCCCGTTACGCCTGCGAGCTGGGCTACCACGTCACCCTCGTGCGCGATGCGACCGCCGCCTTCAAGCCGGAAATGATGCATGCCGCCCATGAACTGAATGGCCCGACATTCGCTCATTCCATCGTGGCCACCGACGAACTCATCGCCGCCCTGGCACAGTAGGAGTAACCCGATGAAATTGACAGGAGCACTACTGATCGGCGCCAAGGATGTCCTGGCCACCGAGGGGACGATGAAGGCGCTCAATCCCGCCACTCACCAATTGATCGAACCGGAGTTCGCCTTGGGTGGCGAGGCGCAGGTCGACCAGGCGGCGACGCTTGCCGACCAGGCGTTTGACCACTACAGCCATACCTCGCTTGCCTCCCGGGCGACTTTCCTCGACAGCATCGCCGACAATCTCGACGCTGTTCGCCCCGAACTGGCCGCACGGGCCGCGCTGGAAACGGGCCTGCCTGCCGCCCAACTTGAGGGCGAGGCGGCAAAAGCCGCGGCCCAGTTCCGCCAGTTCGCCGAGGTCGTGCGCCAGGGCCGCTTCCTCCAGCTGGCCATCGATCCGGCGCAACCTGATCGCCAGCCACGCCCGCGCATGGACCACCGCCTGCAGAAGATCGCGATCGGTCCGGTGGCTGTTTTCGGCGCCAGCAACTTCCCCATTTCATACTCGGTCGCCGGTGGCGATACCGCCTCTGCCCTGGCGGCGGGCGCGACCGTGATCGTCAAGGCGCACAACGCGCATCCCGGCGCCTCGGAAATCCAGGCGCAAGCCATCCGCAAGGCGGTCCGAGACCACGGGCTGCCCGAGGGGGTGTTCTCGATGGTGCGCGGCAGCGGCAATGCGATCGGCGAAGCCCTGGTCGATCATCCCCTGATCAAGGCGGTGACCTTCACCGGTTCGGAGCAAGGCGGGATGGCGCTGTATCGACGTGCGCAGCAACGTCCCGAGCCGATTCCGGTGTTCACTGAGATGACCAGCGTCAACCCCACGTTCATCCTCCCGGATGCACTGGCTGAACGTGGTGCACTGATCGGTGATGGTTTTGTCGAGCGCATGCTGGTCAATGTCGGACAAGCCTGCCTCAAACCCGCCCTGCTGATCGCGATCGAAGGGGCCGGCTTTGCGGCGCTGCGGGCTGCCATGCTCAAGCGCGTGAGCGAAGCATCGGCACGGCCGATGCTGACGCCGGGTATCCACGCTTCCTATGTCCGCGGGCTCGCCGCCTTGGAAAACGCCGGGGCCAGTCGCGTCGCCGAAGGCTATGCGGCGAATGCGCAGCTTGATGGCCGGTCGGCATTGCTCGAGGTCGATGGCGCACACTTCCTCGGCAATCCCGTGCTTGCCGAGGAAGTCTTCGGTCCGGCCGCCCTGCTGGTGAAGGTCAGGGATGAGGACGAACTGTTCGCTGTCGCGCGCTCGCTGCGGGGCCAGCTCAGCGCCGCGATGCATCTGGAGGACAGTGACATCCCGCTGGCCCGGCGCCTGTTGCCGGTGCTGGAACGGCGCACCGGACGCATCGTCGTCAACGCCTTCGCCCATCCGCAGGAGGTGTCGTTTGCGAGCATTCACGGCGGCCCCTTCCCTGCCTCATCGGACAGCCGTTTCACCTCGGTGGGCATGACGTCCATCGAGCGTTTCCTGCGGCCGGTGTGCTATCAGGGGTTTCCTGATGCTTTACTGCCCGAGGCCCTGCGTGAACGTAACCTGTTGCAGCTGCCTCGTAGCGTGGACGGTGGTTTGTAGGAGCGTGCTTGCTCCAGGCGGCGTTCCGACGATGATCTCAAAGGCGACGCGTTTATCTGGAAAAAACGCGTTATCGTTCACGTCCATCGTCGGAACGCCGCCCGGAGCAAGCTTGCTCCTACAGCAGCCCGCATCATCGGAGGCATCGCATGCGTCTTGTGCGCCGAGTCAAATCCGCATCTTTCTCGATGCCGTTTCTGCATCGTCCGGGGAACCTGCGCGCAGGCTCATGGCTGCGCTGGACCCTGTGCCTGAGCGTTTTCGCAGCCGCCATGGCCACTGCGCAATCACGGCCCGAGGACATGGTGTATTTGCGTTCGGTCGATCCGGGCATCGAGCAGGACGTCCGCTACGCCAGCGCGCATAACTTTACCGGGCACCCGCTCGACGGTTACGCCGCGGCGCAGTGCCTGTTGACGCAGGACGCGGCCCAGGCTCTGGCCCGGGTGCAACAGGCACTACGTGCCCAAGGCTACGGCTTGAAGGTATTCGACTGCTATCGACCCGCCCGTGCGGTGGCCGACATGGGTCGCTTCGCTTTGCTGCCGGGTGATCCACGCAAGGCCGAATTCTACCCACGGGTGGACAAGCAGGACTTCTGGCGCCTGGGTTATGTGGCCCGGGTGTCCAATCACTCCAGAGGCTCGACCGTGGACCTGACCCTGACCGGTCCGCAGGCGCTGCCCGCAGCAACCTGGTCGCCGTCGGCCGCGCAAATTGATTGCACGGCGCCCTACGGCCAACGTTGGCGCGACGGCGCACTCGACATGGGTACCGGTTACGACTGCTTCGATGAGCGCGCGCATACCGACAATCCGTCGATCAATGCTGACGCCCGAAAACATCGCCAGCTACTGAGCCGCGCCATGGAGAAAGAAGGGTTTTCCGGATACGACAAGGAGTGGTGGCACTTCACCTACAGTGGCACGGGTCCGCGCAAGGACGTCATGGATTTCCCCATTACCCCACTGGATACAAGCAACGTCCTCGACGCCAGCCATCAGCTGATCGTGGTCACCAGCAAGAACTGGACTGACGTCCAGGGCACCGCCCAGCGTTATGAACGGCATGGGCAGACGTTTCGAAAGTACGGCGAGCCGTTTGCGATTGTGCTCGGCAAGCACGGCTTGGCCTGGGGCAAGGGGCTTGCGCACAGCCATGATCAGCGCGACGGACCAGTCAAGCATGAAGGCGATGGAAAAGCACCTGCCGGGATATTCAAGCTGGGAACGGCGTTCGGCTATGACAGCACGGCCAGCACGCAACTGCCTTACCTGGCGCTGACACCCTCCACCGAATGCGTGGATGACAGTCAATCCGGGCATTACAACCAACTGGTCGATGGCTCGAAAATGGCCCGAGACTGGAATAGTTCGGAGCGCATGCGTCGAGACGATGACATGTACCGCCAAGGCATTTTCATCGAGCACAACACGCCAGCCTCCCCCGCCTCGGGCTCGTGCATTTTCTTTCACATCTGGCGCGGCCCCGGATTGCCGACGCTTGGCTGCACCGCCATGGATCAGGCGGATATTGCCCGTTTGTTCGATTGGCTGGATCCTCGCCAGTCGCCGTTGCTGGTTCAGTTGCCCGAGGCAGAGTACGAATACTTTCGTGCAAGCTGGAACCTGCCCGAGCGTTGACAGGCGCATCCCAAGGAAGCCCAAGGCAAATTCGTATACCCTATCTGCAACTCATTGCGAATGATCACGCCCGTGGCCCTGACAAAACTCAACGCACCCGACCTTGGCAATTCGCCATCGACCTCGGAAATCATCACCCGTCATCTGCGCGATGCCATCGTCGCCGGGCATTTCGCCGAGGACGAACCGATTCGCCAGGACGACATCGCCCGTCAGTTCAACGTCAGCAAGATTCCGGTGCGCGAAGCCCTCAAGCGCCTCGAAGCTGAAGGCCTGGTGATGTTCCAGCGCAATCGCGGGGCGATGGTCACCCGGGTGTCCGACGCGGAACTGGCGCAGATGTTCGAAGTGCGCATGCTGCTCGAAGACAAGGTGCTGCGCCTGGCCATTCCCAACATGACCGAAGACACCTTCGCCCGCGCCGAACGCATCTGCCAGGAGTTCATCGGCGAAGATGACGTCGGGCGCTGGGCCGAGCTCAACTGGGAACTGCACGCCTGTCTCTATGAGCCGGCGCAACGGCCGTTCCTGGTCGGCCTGATCCGTTCGGTCAACGACAAGCTGGAGCGTTATCTGCGCATGCAGATGAGCCTCTCGGCCGGCAAGGATCGCGCCGATCACGAACACCGACAGATCCTCGCGGCCTGTCGCGCTGGCGATGTGGATCTGGCGGTGAAGCTGCTCGATGAGCACATTGCCGGGGTCTGCAAGACGCTGTTCGAGCATTTGCCCCACCATCATTGACCGCTGGCTCGGCTGTGCCGATTTCGTCATCGGTACCGGGTAAAACCATCAAGCCGGCACGTCCCTGCAGAGGCCACTCTTTCGTTCACTCATCTGAACGGACGTGGCCCTCCCATGAAACGCATCACCGTGATCGACTCCCACACCGGCGGCGAACCCACCCGCCTGGTCACCGCCGGTTTTCCTGACCTGGGCCGCGGCAGCATGGCCGAGCGTCGACAGCGGCTGGCCGAACAGCATGACCACTGGCGTGCCGCCTGCGTGCTCGAACCACGGGGCAGTGATGTGCTGGTGGGCGCATTGCTCTGCGAGCCGGTGGACCCGAGTGCCTGTGCCGGGGTGATTTTCTTCAACAACAGCGGTTACCTCGGGATGTGCGGCCACGGCACCATCGGCCTGGTGGCCTCCCTGGCGCACCTGGGCAAGATCGGCCCTGGCGTGCACAGCATCGAGACGCCGGTGGGCACGGTGCAGGCGACGCTGCACGAAGACGGCTCGGTCAGTGTACGCAATGTGCCGGCCTACCGTTACCGCAAGGCGCTGACGCTGCAGGTGCCGGGAGTCGGCGCGGTGGTGGGCGATATCGCCTGGGGCGGTAACTGGTTTTTCCTGATTGCCGGGCATGGCTTGCACATCGGCGGCGATAACCTCGAAGCGCTGACCGCCTACACCTTTGCCGTGCAGCAGGCCCTGGAAGCGCAGGGTATTCGCGGCGAAGACGGCGGGTTGATCGACCATGTAGAGTTGTTTGCCGATGACGCGCAGGCCGACAGCCGCAACTTCGTGCTCTGCCCTGGCAAGGCCTACGACCGCTCGCCCTGCGGCACCGGCACCAGCGCGAAACTGGCGTGCCTGGCGGCCGATGACAAATTGCAGCCCGGACAGATCTGGCGCCAGGCCAGTGTCATCGGCAGTGAATTCGAGGGCTCCTATGAACTGCAGGGTGAGCGTATCGTGCCGACCATTCGCGGTCGCGCCTACATCAGCGCCGAAGCCAGCCTGATCATCGAACAGGACGACCCGTTCGCCTGGGGCATTCGCCCGTGAGCGAGGGCCGGGTAGCCGATGTGATCGTGATCGGCGCCGGTATCATCGGCGCTGCCTGTGCCCAGGCACTGGCCCGGCGCGGCGTGCGCGTGCTGATGCTGGACGCCGGCCTGCCCGGGGCGACGGCGGCGGGCATGGGGCACTTGCTGGTGCTCGATGACAACCCGGCGGAACTGGCGCTCAGTCAATATTCCCTGCAACGCTGGCGCGAACAGGCGCCGGCCTTGCCGGACGACTGCGCCTACCGCAGCAACGGCACGCTCTGGCTGGCGGCCAATCCTGAAGAAATGGCCGTCGCCGTAAGCAAATTTCACAACCTGCAGGACCACGGCGTGGACTGCGAGTTGATCGGCGCCGGTGCCTTGCGCCAGCGCGAACCGCAACTGCGCGAAGGCCTGGAAGGCGGCCTGCTGATCAAGGGCGACGGCATCCTCTATGCGCCGGCGACCGCACGCTGGATGCTCGATTCACCCAACATCCGCCAGCGCCGGGCGCGGGTCAGCGAAGTCGACGGCCATCGCGTGCGCCTCGATGACGGTCAATGGTTGAGCGCCGAAGCGGTGATTCTGGCCAACGGCATCCAGGCCAACCAACTCTGCCCTGAGTTGCCGATCGAGCCGAAGAAAGGCCACCTGCTGATCACCGACCGTTACCCCGGCACAGTCACCCACACCCTGGTGGAACTCGGCTACGTCACCAGCGCCCACAACGCCACCGGCCCGTCGACCGCCTGCAATATCCAACCGCGGCCGACCGGGCAGCTGTTCATCGGCGCGTCACGGCAGTTCGGCACCACCGACCCGCAGGTCGAGGGCTGGATGTTGGCGAAAATGCTCAGGCGTGCGGTCGACTACATGCCGGGGCTGGCCCAGCTCAACGGCATCCGCGCCTGGACCGGTTTTCGTGCCGCCAGCCCCGACGGCTTGCCCCTGGTGGGCCAGCATCCTCAACGCAAAGGCTTGTGGCTGGCGGTCGGCCACGAAGGCCTGGGTGTCACCACGGCGCCCGGCACCGCTGACTTGCTGGTCGCGCAATTGTTCGACGAACCCCCACCGCTGGCCGCTCACCCCTATCTGCCACAACGTTTTCTCAAGGAGCCTGCACATGCCTGAATTGATCCTGGACGGCCGCGCCCTGAGCGTCGCCGAGGGCACCAGTGTCGCAGCGGCATTGGCTCTGGGTGGCGACGGCTGCGCGCGCACCTCGGTCAGTGGTCAGCGACGCGCCCCACTGTGCGGCATGGGCATATGCCAGGAATGCCGGGTGAGCATCGACGGCCGACGACGGCTGGCCTGCCAGACCCTGTGCCGTGACGGCATGCAGGTGGAGACTCAAGGATGAGCGAATTCGCCGATCTGCTGATCATCGGTGCCGGCCCCGCCGGGATGGCTGCGGCGCTCGCCGCGGCGCCCAGCGGTGCGCGCATCGTTTTGCTCGACGACAATCCGCTGCCAGGCGGGCAAATCTGGCGTGACGGTCCTCAGGCCAACTTGCCGAAACCGGCGCGCCGGATGCGCGAGCGACTGCAGGCGTGCAGCAACATCCATCGCCACGCCGGCACTCGGGTGATTGCCTGCGCCGGCCCGAAACAACTCCTGGTTGAAGATGCCGATCATGGCTGGCTGATCGCCTACGACCAACTGATTCTGTGCATCGGCGCCCGGGAGCTGCTGCTGCCCTTCCCCGGCTGGACCTTGCCCGGGGTGACGGGTGCCGGCGGTCTCCAGGCGCTGATCAAGGGTGGTTTGCCCGTGCAGGGAGAACGCCTGGTGATCGCCGGCAGCGGGCCTTTATTGCTGGCCAGTGCCGCGACGGCGAAACATAACGGCGCCCGGGTGCTGAGGATCGCCGAGCAGGCTTCCACCGTCGCCGTCGCCGGTTTTGCCGCGCAACTGCCGCGCTGGCCGAACAAACTGCTGCAGTCGTTCACCTTGTTCGATCCTCATTATCGGAGCGGGACCCATGTGCTGGCCGCTCTGGGCAATCAGCGACTGGAAGGCGTGCGCCTGCAACAACAAGGCAAAGTCATCGAACTGGAATGCGAGCGCCTGGCGTGCGGCTTCGGTCTGATTCCCAACACGCAGCTCGGCCAGGCGTTGGGTTGCGAGCTCGCCGGCCAGGCGCTGGTGGTCGATGCCTGGCAGGCCAGCAGTCGCACCGATCACTACGCAGCGGGCGAATGCACCGGTTTCGGCGGCAGTGAGCTGGCCTTGGTCGAAGGCGCGATCGCGGGGCATGCGGCTGTCGGCGACTTCGAGGCGGCTCGGGCCTTGTGGCCGCGTCGGGCGCGCTGGCAGGGTTTTGCCGATGCCCTGAACAAGGCGTTCAGCCTCGACCCGCGGCTCAAGTCGCTGGCACAGGCCGACACCCTGGTTTGCCGCTGTGAAGACGTGTCCTACGCTGCACTGGCCGGGCACAGCGCCTGGCGCGAAGCCAAGCTGGCCAGCCGCTGCGGCATGGGCGCCTGCCAGGGCCGGGTGTGTGGCGGCGCAGTGCAGCACTTGTTCGGCTGGCAACCCTCGGCGCCACGGCCGCCGTTCAGTCCGGCGCGCATCGAGACCTTGTTGTGCCTGGAGGACACGCCGCCAGCCTGAATGCCGGCGCGGGGCTATCGGCTCCGGCGCCGAGTCTTTATGATCCCGGAGGTCGCCATCAGACCTCCTGCGCCATGTACCCCTCGCTCACCACCTTCCAGCCCTGCGACCTGCCGACCCTGCTGAGCAGCCTGCAACCGATCGCGGCGCTGCTCGACACCCTGTCGGACGTGGTGTTTTTCATCAAGGACAGCGAGGCCCGCTACGCCTTCGTCAACCAGACCCTGGCCCGGCGCTGTGGCTGCAAACACACCGACGAGCTGCTCGGGCAAACCGCCGACAAAGTCTTTCCGGAACGCTTCGGTCCGTTGTACACCGAGCAGGATCGCCGGGTGCTTGCCACCGGCCGCGAGCTCGCCGACCAACTCGAACTGCACCTGTATTTCGGCAACCAGCCGGTCTGGTGCCTGACCCACAAACTTGCGTTGCGCGACCGGCAGGGGCATATCGTCGGCCTGGCCGGGATTTCCCGCGACTTGCAAGCGCCACAGTCGAGCCATCCGGCGTTCCAGAAAATCGCCGCGGTGGACGCGCATATCCGCAGCCACTTCGCCCGCCCCATCAGCCTTGCCGAATTGACCGCGATTGCCGGGTTTTCCGTGGCGCAACTGGAGCGCCACTGCAAGCGGGTGTTCCAGCTCACCCCGCGGCAGATGATTCACAAGGCGCGCCTGGAGGAAGGCTCCCGTCTGTTGCTGCACACCGACCTGCCCATCACCGAGATCGCCTTGCGCTGCGGTTACACCGACCACAGTGCGTTCAGCCGGCAGTTCCGGGCCTTGACCAGCCTGGCGCCGAGTCAGTATCGCGAAAGCCGTCGCTGACCCGGGCGAGTGTTCCTTTTAGGGGCGCCCGGCGTTCCTGCTGCTCCCTTCTGTAACACCTCCCGCGCCCGATCGCCGAGGTCATTTGCTTCTCCCCAGTGTTGCAGGACGCCTGGCTCAAGGCCTGACAAATAATTCTCGCCCCGTCGCGCAAAAAGGCACACTCATTGCTAATCTAATATCGTATACGAAATTCCCAATACGATATCTAACAGCACTACGACCACGAGGCCTCTATGAAAAACCCCGCATTTGCCGTAGCCCTCAGCGCTGTTCTCAGTACCTCTTTCATCGCCACCGCCCAGGCCGACAAGCTCGACGAGATCATCGGTTCGGGTAAATTGCGCTGCGCCGTGACTCTGGACTTCCCGCCCATGGGTTTTCGCGATGAAGGCAACAACCCCGCCGGCTTCGACGTCGACTACTGCCACGACCTGGCAAAAATTCTCGGGGTCGATGCCGAGGTGGTGGAAACGCCCTTCCCGGACCGGATTCCAGCACTGGTCTCGGGGCGTGCCGACGTCATCGTCGCCTCCACTTCCGATACCCTGGAGCGGGCCAAGACCGTTGGCCTGACCGTGCCGTACTTCGCCTTCCAGATGGTGGTGCTGACCCGCGACAACACCGGTATCAACAGCTTCGCCGACATCAAGGGCAAAGCGTTGGGTAACACCAGCGGCACCTATGAAGCCATCGCCCTGGAAAAAGACGTGAAAAGCTGGGGCAGCGGCACCTTCCGCGCCTACCAGTCGCAGAACGACACGCTGCTGGCGGTCGCCCAGGGCCACATCGATGCCACCGTGGTCACCAATACTGTGGCCGCCGCGACCATCAAGTCGGGTAAATACAAGAACCTGAAAATCGCCGGTAACGCGCCGTACACCATCGACTACGTCTCCCTCGGCGCCAAGCGCAGCGAGTATGGCCTGCTCAACTACCTCAATCTGTTCGTCAACCAGCAGGTACGCAGCGGTCGCTACAAGGAGTTGTTCGTCAAATGGGTCGGCACCGAGATCCCGCCGACCAACCTGACCGTGCCACAGGTCTACTACTGAGGTGGCCGGCATGCCCAGGTTCACTGCTCTGACCGGTCGCAGCCTGGTTGCAGGCGCTGCCCAAGGGCCCCTGTTGTTCGCCGAGGTGGGCTTGAGTTTCTGGGGCGGGGTCGACCCGTACAGCGGCGAGATCATCGACCGACACCACCCGCTCAGCGGCGAATACCTGGCCGGTCGGGTGCTGGCCATTCCCAGCGGTCGCGGCTCCTGCACCGGCAGCAGCGTGCTGATGGAACTGATCAGCAACGGTCATGCGCCGGCTGCACTGGTGTTGGCCGAACCCGATGAGATCCTGACCCTGGGCGTGCTCGTGGCACAGACCATCTTCGAGCGATCCCTGCCGGTGCTGTGCATCGGCAGGGAGGCCTTCGCCGCCCTGCGTGGCAAGGCTTTCGCCCGGGTCGATGGCGCCTCGCTGACCCTGTTCGAACTGCCGCCGGGGGATGCCTGGCAGGCACTCGACATCCCAGCGCAAGCCACAGGTACCAGCGCCTCGATCGACCTCACCGACCACGATCGGGCGCTGCTCGACGGCGAGCATGGCAAGGCCGCGCAGGTGGCCATGCAGATCGTCTTGCGCATGGCGCAACTGCAAGGCGCCCGCCAGCTGGTGGACGTCACCCAGGCGCACATCGATGGTTGCATTTATACGGGACCGGCGAGCCTGCGCTTTGCCGAACAACTGGTGCAATGGGGGGCAAAAGTGCGGGTGCCGACCACCCTCAATTCGATCTCCGTCGACCAGCGTCGCTGGCGCGAACTGGGCATCGACCCGGCGCTCGGCGAACCGGCCAGTGCCCTGGGCGATGCCTATATGGCGATGGGTGCGCAGCTCAGTTTCACCTGCGCGCCCTACCTGCTCGACAGCGCGCCGAAAGCCGGCGAGCAAATCGTCTGGGCCGAATCCAACGCGGTGGTCTACGCCAACAGCGTGCTCGGCGCACGCACCCTGAAGTACCCGGACTACCTGGATATCTGCATCGCCCTGACCGGCCGCGCGCCCCTGATCGGCTGTCATCTGGATGCGCAACGCAAGGCGGCGCTGCGCATCGAGTTGCCCGAACTGGGCGAACTGGACGATGCCTTCTGCCCGCTGCTCGGTTACCACATCGGCGCCCTGGCCGGCAGCCGGATTCCGTTGGTGCTGGGACTGCAACAGCGCCAGCCGAGCCTGGACGACCTGAAAGCCTTCGGCGCAGCCTTCGCCACCACCTCCGCCGCGCCGCTGTTCCATATCGCCGGGGTGACGCCGGAGGCACTCGACCCGGCTCAGGTACTGGACCAGGATGATTCGCTGCCGGTGGAAAAAATCCGCCTGCAGGATCTGCTGCTCAGTTGGCGCGAGCTCAACAGCGCCCGCGACAACCGGGTGGACGTGGTGTCCCTGGGCAACCCGCATTTCTCCCTCAGCGAGTTTGCCCACCTGGCGCGGCTGTGCCGGGGTCGGCACAAGCACCCTGATGTGGTCCTCGCCATCACCTGCGGTCGCGCCGTGCTGGAACAGGCTCGCGAGGCCGGGCATATCGGCGTGATCGAAGCCTTCGGCGCGACCCTGGTCACCGATACGTGCTGGTGCATGCTCGGCGAGCCGGTGATCCCGCCGCACGCCACGACCTTGATGACCAACTCCGGCAAATACGCGCACTACGCACCGGGCCTGGTGGGACGCAAGGTGCACTTCGCCAACCTCGCCGAATGCGTCGACGCCGCCTGCAGCGCCAGGGCCAGCGGGCGCCTGCCGGCCTGGCTGCAACCGGCCGCCTCCCTGGAGACTCACGCGCATGTTTGATTACACCTTCCAGTGGCGCGCGACCCTGCGCGCCTTGCCGGACATGCTGGCCGGTGCCTGGGTCACCTTCGAGACCGCCGCGCTGTCGATGATCTTCGGTGTGCTGATCGCCCTGGCCCTGACGGTGATGCGCGAAACCAGAAACCCGCTGCTGCGTGGCATCGGCAACGGCTGGGTATCGATCGCGCGCAACACGCCGTCGCTGTTCCAGATCTACGTCCTGTACTTCGGTCTCGGCTCGCTCGGCTTGCATGTCAGCTCCTGGTTCGCCCTGCTGGCCGGGATCACGTTCAACAATGCCGGTTATCTCGCGGAAAACTTTCGCGGCGGCCTCAAGGCCGTGCCCGACACCCAGGTGCGCGCCGCCCGCTCACTGGGCATGAGTGCCTTCCAGGCCTACCGGATGATCATCGTCCCGCAGCTGTTGCGCATCGTGTTCTACCCGCTGAGCAACCAGATGGTCTGGGCGGTGTTGATGACGTCGCTGGGGGTGATCGTCGGGCTGAACAATGACCTCACCGGCGTGACCCAGGACTACAACGTCAAGACCTTCCGCACCTTCGAGTACTTCGCCATTGCTGCGGTGTTGTATTACCTGATCGCCAAGGCGATCGTCGCGGTAGCCCGGCTGATGGCCTGGCGGCTGTTCCGCTACTGAGGAGGTGAACATGTTGACCACCAGTTTTTCCGGTAATGACCTGTTGTTCCTGCTCAATGGCGCCTGGGTCACCCTGCAACTGACGTTCTGGTCGATCATCCTCGGCTCCTTCGCCGGGCTGCTGTTCGGTCTGCTGCGGGCGCTGTTGCCCCGCGCCAGCCTGCCACTGGCCTGGGTGCTGGACGTGTTTCGCAGCGTGCCGCTGCTGATCCAGTTCGTGTTGTTCAACTCACTGAAAAGCATCGTCGGCCTGAACATCAGCGCCTTCACCGTCGGTTGCATCGTGCTCGGGGTCTACGCCGCGGCGTACTTCACCGAAATCGTGCGCGGCGGCGTGCTCTCGGTGCCCTTCACCCTGCGCCGGGCCAGTCGTTCCCTGGGTTTGAGCTTCCTGCAAGACCTGCGCTGGATCGTCCTGCCGATGGCCACGCGGGTGGCCTTCCCCGGCTGGTTGAACCTGGTGCTCAGCGTGATGAAAGACACCGCGCTGGTGATGTGGATCGGCATCGTCGAATTGCTGCGCGCCTCGCAAACCATCGTCACCCGCATCCAGGAACCGCTGCTGGTGCTGTGCATCGCGGGCCTCATCTACTACGTCATGAGCCTGGTGGTCGCGCGCCTCGGTGCTCGTCTGGAAAGAAGGTGGCAAGAAAATGATTGAGATCGACAACGTACACAAATCCTACGGCGACCTGGAAGTGGTCAAGGGCGTCAGCCTGACGGTGAACAAGGGCGAGGTGGTGTCGATCATCGGCGGCTCCGGCTCGGGCAAATCGACCCTGCTGATGTGCATCAACGGCCTGGAGCCGATCCAGAAAGGCAACATCCGCGTCGATGGCGTCGAGGTCCACCACAGCGCCACCGACCTCAACCGCCTGCGGCAGAAGATCGGCATCGTGTTCCAGCAATGGAACGCCTTCCCGCACCTGACCGTGCTGGAAAACGTGATGCTGGCGCCGCGCAAGGTCCTGGGCAAAAGCAAGGCCGAAGCCGAGGAACTGGCGGTGCGGCAACTGACCCACGTTGGCCTGGGCGACAAGCTCAAGGCGTTCCCCGGCAAGCTATCGGGCGGCCAGCAGCAGCGCATGGCCATCGCCCGCGCCCTGGCCATGTCGCCGGACTACATGCTGTTCGACGAAGCCACCTCGGCCCTCGACCCTCAGCTGGTGGGCGAGGTGCTGGACACCATGCGCATGCTCGCCGAAGACGGCATGACCATGGTCCTGGTGACCCATGAAATCCGCTTTGCCCGGGATGTGTCCGACCGTGTGGCGTTCTTTCGCAATGGGTTGGTGCATGAGATTGGTTCGCCGGATCAGGTGATTGGGAATCCGGTGCAGGCGGAGACTGCGGCGTTTCTCAAATCGGTGAAATAACGGATGGCCCCATCGCGAGCAAGCTCGCTCCCACAGTGGCTTGGGTCGAGCCCCGACTTTATGTAAACCACCAATCCCTGTGGGAGCGAGCTTGCTCGCGATGAGGCCCTGACAGACAACACAAGGAGCAAACCATGCGCTCATCGAAAGTCATCCATATAGTCAGCTGCCACGCCGAAGGCGAAGTCGGCGATGTGATCGTCGGCGGCGTCGCCACTCCCCCCGGGGCCACTGTGTGGGAACAGTCGCGCTGGATCGCCAGGGATGAAACCCTGCGCAACTTCGTCCTCAACGAACCCCGCGGCGGGGTGTTCCGCCACGTCAATCTGCTGGTGCCGGCCAAGGACCCGCGGGCGCAGATGGCCTGGATCATCATGGAACCGGCCGACACGCCTCCGATGTCCGGCTCCAACTCGCTGTGCGTCGCCACCGTGCTGCTCGACAGCGGCATCCTGCCGATGACCGAACCGCAAACTCGCTTGGTACTCGAAGCCCCCGGCGGGCTGATCGAGGCCGTGGCCGATTGCCGTGACGGCAAGGTCGAACGGGTGGAAATCAAGAACGTGCCCTCCTTCGCCGACCGTCTCGATGCCTGGATCGAAGTCGAAGGCGTTGGCTCGTTGCAGGTCGACACCGCGTACGGCGGCGACAGTTTTGTGATTGTCGACGCCAAGACGCTGGGCTTTTCCATTCGTCCTGACGAGGCGGCCGATCTGGTCGAGGTCGGGCTGAAAATCACCCGTGCCGCCAACGAACAGTTGGGCTTCGTCCATCCGCTGAACCCCGACTGGTCGCATATTTCCTTTTGCCAGATCGCCGCGCCCCTCGTCATGGAGAATGGCATCGCCACCGGAGCCAACGCGGTGGTCATTCAACCTGGAAAAATCGACCGCTCCCCCACCGGCACCGGTTGCTCGGCACGCATGGCGGTGTTGCAGTCGAAGGGCTTGATGCAAGTGGGCGAGCGTTTTATCGGCCGTTCTATCATCGGCTCCGAGTTCCACTGCCGCATCGATTCGCTGACAGAAGTCGCGGGACGTCCGGCGATCTATCCGTGCATTTCCGGCCGGGCCTGGATCACCGGCACCCATCAATTGCTGCTCGATCCAAGCGATCCGTGGCCACAGGGTTATCGTCTGTCCGACACCTGGCCCGGCGCCTGAGATTCCCCCAGACAAACGGCTGCTGAATTCCCTGTTTATTTGCAAAAAGCACTAGCCCAGTGTCGTCATTTTAAATATCGTATACGAAATACAATTACTGAACCGGAGGCAATAATGAGCAAGCGCATTAACTGGAGTGGCGTGTTCCCCGCGGTGACCACTCAATTCAACGACGACTTCTCGATCAACTTGGAAAAAACCCACCAGGTGATTTCCAACGTGATCCGTGACGGCGTATCGGGGCTGGTGGTGTGCGGTTCGGTGGGGGAAAACACTTCGCTCAGCGCCGAAGAAAAAATCGCCGTGACCGAAGTTGCGGTCGATGCCTCCCGCGGGCGCGTGCCGGTGATCTGTGGTGTGGCCGAATTCACCAGCCTGCAAGCGGCCAAAGTCGCCAATGCGGTGCGCCGGGTAGGCGTTGACGGGGTGATGCTGATGCCGGCGCTGGTCTACGGCTCCAAGCCGTTCGAGACCGCCGAGCACTACCGCTACGTGGCCAAGCATGCCGACGTGCCGCTGATGGTCTACAACAACCCGCCGATCTACAAAAACGACGTCACCCCGGACATCCTGATTTCCCTGGCCGACTGCGACAACGTGGTGTGCTTCAAGGATTCCTCCGGCGATACCCGGCGCTTCATCGACGTGCGCAATGAAGTGGGCGATCGTTTCGTGCTGTTTGCCGGCCTCGACGACGTGGTGCTGGAGAGTATCGCGGTGGGCGCCGAAGGCTGGGTCTCGGGCATGTCCAACGTGTTCCCCAAAGAAGGCGAAACCATCTTCCGCCTGGCCAAGGCCGGTCGCTTTGCCGAAGCCATGCCGATCTACGAATGGCTGATGCCGATCCTGCACCTCGATGCCCGTGCCGACCTGGTTCAGTGCATCAAGCTGTGCGAAGCCATCGCCGGTCGCGGCAGTGCCCTGACCCGTCCGCCTCGCCTGGCCCTGCCGGAAGCCGATCGGGTATTCGTCGAGCAGATCATGGCCAAGGCCCTGGCCAATCGTCCGCAGCTGCCGGACGTCGGTCTCTGAGTGATTGCCGGGCCGGCCCTTGCGGCCCCGGCCCGGCTGCCTGTCTTTGCGCCTCTACAGGAAACGCCAGCATGTCCAATCCTCTCAGCACTTCCCGCGCAACCAGCCCATCGGGACTGAAACGAGTCGTGGCCGCCGCCATGGCCGGCACCGTCGCCGAATGGTACGAATTCTTCCTCTACGGCACCGCCTCGGCCCTGGTTTTCGGCCAGCTGTTCTTTCGCCAGACCGACAGCCCCATCGACGGCATCATCGCTGCCTTCGCCCTGTACGCGGTCGGCTTTCTCGCCCGGCCGTTGGGTGGCCTGGTGTTCGGTCACTACGGTGACAAATTCGGCCGCAAGCGCCTGCTGCAACTGAGCCTGGTGGTGGTCGGCATCACCACATTCCTGATGGGCTGCCTGCCCGGCTTCGACCAGATCGGCTATGCCGCACCGGTGTTGCTGGTGCTCTTGCGGCTGATCCAGGGCTTCGCGTTCGGCGGTGAGTGGGGGGGTGCGATTCTGCTGGTGTCCGAACACTGTCCGGATAATCGCCGGGGCTTCTGGGCCAGCTGGCCGCAAGCCGGCGTCCCCGCTGGCAACCTGGTGGCAACTGTCGCCCTGCTGTTGTTGTCGTCGAATTTGTCGGAGGAACAATTCCTCGCCTGGGGCTGGCGCGTCGCGTTCTGGTTCTCGGCGGTGGTGGTGCTGATCGGCTACTGGATACGCACCAGCGTCGATGACGCACCGATTTTCAAGGAGGCCCAGGCCCGGCAGGCGCAGAACAAGCAACAGCAACTGGGGGTGGTCGAAGTGCTGCGTCATCACTGGCGCGCCGTGCTGGTCGGCATCGGCGCGCGGTTTGCCGAGAATATCCTCTACTACACCGTGGTGACCTTCTCGATTACTTATCTGAAGCTGGTGGTGCACAAGGACACTTCGGAGATTCTGTTTCTGATGTTCGGCGCGCACCTGCTGCACTTCTTCATGATCCCGCTGATGGGCTACCTGTCCGACCTGGTGGGGCGCAAGCCGGTGTACCTGACCGGCGCGATGCTCACCGCGTTCTGGGGTTTTATCGGCTTCCCGATGATGGACACCGGCAACAATTGGCTGATCATCGGCGCCATCACCCTGGGCCTGGCCATCGAGTCGATGACCTACGCACCCTATTCGGCGCTGATGGCCGAGATGTTCCCGACCCATGTGCGCTACACCGCGCTGTCGCTGTGCTACCAGGTGGCGCCGATCTTCGCCGGTTCCCTCGCGCCGTTGATCGCCATCACCCTGCTCAACAAGTACCACAGCTCGACACCGATCGCCTGGTACCTGGTCGGCGCCGCGCTGATCTCCATCGTTGCCGTCGGCCTGACCCGGGAAACCCGCGGCAAGTCGTTGCACCTGGTGGACAGCGAATCCGCCGCGCGCATCGCCGCCCTGGACAACGCCGAACCTGGCGCTGCACGCCGGGGTGATTCGTTGGCGTGAGCCACCGTATCCCCCTGTTACCTGTGGGAGTGAGGCTTGCCCGCGAAAGCGGCGTATCAGTCAACGAAGATGTTGAAGCTGATGGCCTCTTCGCGAGCAGGCTCGCTCCCATAGGGAATCGCGGCCGTGCACGAATATTGAGCCCAACACAAAACCCTGTAGGAGCGAGGCTTGCCCGCGAAGGCGCTCTCGAGATCGCCATCGCCATCGCCAGCAAGCCGGCGCCTACACAGGCCATGCGCCTTTTCTATCAGCGCAGCAGTGCCTTCAAGTCGTTGTACAAGGCCTGGGGAATCTGCACCCCCTCCACTCGACTGCGCGCCCGCGCCTCGTAGCGCCGTTGCGACGGCAAGCGTGCGCCCTGCGCCTGGATGCTGTCGAACATGACCTCGGCCCGGGCCAGGTGCTGTTCGCTGGCGTCGCCGAGAAAGCGCCGTGGATCGAGGGCGATGATCAATTCGCCATGGTACGGCGACGACTTGCTGCCGGCGTCATAGGCCAGCGACTCGGCACTGGTCAGATCACCGATCAATGGCCCGGCGATCAGCTCCACCATCGCTGCCAACGCCGACCCCTTGTGCCCGCCGAACGTCAGCATCGCGCCAGCGTCGAGCACCACGTTCGCATCGGTGCTCGGCTGCCCGTCAGCATCCACGCCCCAGCCTTCGGGGATCGCCTTGCCGGCACGCCGGTGCAGCTCGATGTCGCCCCGGGCAATCGCACTGGTGGCGAAGTCGAACACAAAGGGATCCTGGCCCGGACGCGGCCAGCCGAATGCGATGGGGTTGGTGCCGAACACCGGCTGACTCCCACCCGTAGGCGCTACCCAGGCATGGCTAGGGTTACAGGCCAACGCCACCAGGCCGGCGGCGGTGAGCTGCTCGATCTCGACCCACAGTGCCGAAAAATGCACACAGTGATTGATCGCCAGTGCCGCAATCCCGTTGGCCCGGGTTTTCTCCTGCAGCAATGGCAGGCCCGCCTGAAATGCCAATTGGGAAAAACCACCGGCGGCATCGACCCGCACGATCGAGGGCGCCTGGTCGATCACCCGCGGCTCGGCATCCGCCAGCACCTTGCCGGCCCTGAGCGAATTCACGCACCCCAGTAGCCGGTACAGGCCGTGGGAAGCGCAACCATCGCGCTCGCCGGCAATCACCGTGTCGCTCACCGCACGGGCGTGGGCAAGGTTGAAACCGTTGTGCAGCAGGATCGATTCGGCCAGCTCGCGAGCCTCGGCCAGGGACAGTCGGATCATGATCAACTCCTGGGTCAGACCGTCCACAGTGGCCTATTCCAGAGCCTGGGGCTTGATCACTTTAGGCCCGACCGATGACGAATTCGGCACACCGTCGAACAGCTCGACCCAGGATTCGCCCAACCACTCGTCGGGAAGCCCACGCCGTATCTATTGACAGCGTTCGACGTCTGCGCGAATATTATTTCCATCGCATGCGACCTAAACGCATACGACACACTAACCACAACCCTTGAGGATTCATCCCATGAGCAAGATCGAAAAAGTACTGGCCACCGGCAAAACCCACACCACCGTCAGCGCTGCTGGCCGTAACGGCAACCTCGACATTCAACTGTCCTCGCCTGGCAACGCCAAACCGGCCCATGTGTTCTCGGCCATCCAGCCGCATCCCACCGCCGAGCAACTGTTCGCCGGCGCCTGGTCGGCCTGCTACACCGCCGCTGTCGGCCTCGTGGCCGGTGAGATGAATGTGGTGCTGCCATCCGATCTGTCCGTCGACATCGAAGTCGATCTGGGCCAGACCGGTCCGGCCTACTTCCTCCAGGCTCGCTTGACCCTGCGTGTGCCTGGCCTGGCGCACGATGTCGCAACCACCCTGGCGCATACCGCCGACCAGATTTGCCCGTACTCCAAGGCGACGCGGGGTAATATTGACGTGGCCCTGAACGTCCTCACGGCTTGAAGTACCGCGCGGCGTTGATATCGATCGGCCTCTTCGATACGGCACATATACCGCATACGCTTTAAGCGTATGCGCATACAAAAACCAGCAAAACGTTAAGGACTCATCCATGAACAAGATCGAAAAAGTCCTGGCAACAGGCAAGACCCACACGACGTTCAGCGACGCCAGCAACTCTTCCCATGGCCTCGACATCCAGCTCTCCTCGCCGGGCAACGCAAAACTGGCCCACGAGTTCAAAGCCATCGTGCCGCACCCCACCGCCGAGCAGCTGTTCGCCGGCGCATGGTCGGCCTGCTACACCGCCGCCGTCGAGCTTGCGGCGAAAAACATGAAGGTGACGCTGCCCTCCAATCTGGCCGTCATCATCGAAGTCGATCTGGGCCAGACCGGTGCGGCGTACTTCCTCCAGGCTCGTTTGACCCTGCGCGTGCCGGGCCTGACACAAGAGGTGGCGACGGAGCTGGCGCACGCCGCCGACCAGATCTGCCCGTACTCGAAAGCGACCCGAGGCAATATCGAGGTGGCCATCAACGCCCTGACGGCGTGATGCATTCCTGTGACCGGTTCGTCTTCACGGACGAACCGGCCCGTGATTGGCCTACCCCACCAGATCGATCAACTGCTCGCGCTGCGCCCCCGTCAACATCGGGCCGAAGCCGGCACCGGCGTTTTGCGCCATGTAGCGCGGATTGCCCGTCCCGGGGATGACGCAGGTCACCGCCGGATGCGCCAGCAGGAACTTGAGCGCCAGTTGCGGCCAACTGCTGACCTCCACTTGCGCGGCCCATCCCGGCAGCGGCTTGCCCTTGAGGCGTGCGATCAAGCCACCACCGCCGAAAGGTCGGTTGCAGATCACCGCCACGCCGCGCTCGCGGCACAGCGGCAGCAGGCGTTTTTCCACGCCGCGATCATCCAGGGCATAGTTGATCTGCAGAAAGTCCAGCTGTTCGGCCTTGAGCACCGCTTCGACCTCGTCATAAGCCGATGCCGTGTAATGGGTGATGCCGATATAGCGAATGCGCCCTTCTTCTTTCCATTTGCGCAAGGTCGGCAAATGGGTTTTCCAGTCCAGCAGGTTGTGGATCTGCATCAGGTCGATGCGGTCGGTCTGTAACAATTTGAAAGACTGTTCCATCTGCGCGATGCCTTCTTCGCGGCCACGGGTCCAGACCTTGGTCGCCAGAAAGGCCGGCGAGCGCGGCCGGTGGATCGACAGCAGTTCACCGGTAGTCTGTTCGGCGCGGCCGTACATCGGCGAGCTGTCGACCACCGTCCCGCCCTTCTGGAACAACGCACTGAGCACCGCCGGCAGATCCTTGTAGGCAGGGTCCGAGGGCGCGACATCGAAACCGCGATAAGTGCCCAGCCCGACGACGGGCAACGGCTCGGTACTGGAAGGGATGGCTCGGGTCAGCATGTTCTTGCCTCCTGTTTCCTTCGACGGCGGGGACGCTGCGAAGGCCGGATCGAAGGTGAAAACCATCGAAGCTCCGGCGGCCAGCGTGAGTAGTTGTCGACGTGTATATCCATCAGTGTGGCTCATGGATTGGCCCTTCCACATGTTTGCTGTCAGCTCTTTGCTGTTGCTGCCTGGCCAGCCACAGGCACAACCCGCCCCATAGCCCGGCAAAGGGCACGATCACCAGCGCTACCAGTCCGAAACCGGCGCCCAGCGCCGTCAAACCCGCAGACAACCAGCCACTGGCGGCATCGCCACCTCGATACACCAGGGTTTCGATAACATTCTTGGCCTTGTACTTTTCTTCGCGGCTGACCACGGTCCACAGCACTTCGCGCGCCGGTCGCACGATAGCGAACTCGACCGCGCGGCGCAGCCCCTGCGCCAGCGCGACGGTGGCCGGCACGGGCGCCAGGGCCATGGCGGTGAACGCCACGATCGTTGCCAGGGGCAAGGCGGCCAACGCCCCGCCGACGCCGATCAGACGAATCAATGGTGCCGTCAGCAACAACTGGAAGATCAAGGTCAATGCCGACACGATCAAATCGACCACGGCGAAAAATTGCGTCCTGCTCGCCACATCAGCATAGCTACCGGCGACGATCCGGCCCTGTTCGAAATACAACAAGGTAGCGGCGCTGGTGTGCAGCAGCATGAACAGCACCAGCCCCAGCAGATAACGCGAGCGCAGGATCAGGGTGATGCCTGCGAGCATGCCGCCCCCCATGCGTCGATTTTCCAGCGAGTGGCTGCCGGACTGCGCCTGCGTATGGGACAACAGCGCCCGATAACAGCGCACCGCGGCTTCCAGCAGCAGCGCCGCCGCGACCGTTAGTGCCACCGGCCCCAGGCTCGTCGCCATGGTCGCGGCCAGCAACGGTCCGATGAACGTGCCCAGGGTGCCACCCGCCGCGATGAAGCCGAACAGGCGCCGCCCCTGTTCATTGGAAAAGCGGTCCACCAGTACGCTCCAGAAGATGCTGACGATGAACAGGTTATAGATACTGATCCAGACGAAAAACACTCGCCCTACCGCCACCGGCGCGACGTGATTGGCGATCAACGCGCCAAACACCAGCATCGACAGGGCGATCAGGCGATAGATCAACGGCACGAAACGAATGGCCGGCAGCCGCGAAACCAGCGCACCGAACAGCGGCACCATCAGCAGCATCACCAGGAAAGTGGCGGTGAACAGCCACTGCAGTTTGTCGGCGCCGCCCTCCAGGCCCAGGGCATCGCGCAACGGGCGTACCAGGTAGTAGCTGGCAAGCACGCAGAAATGAAAGGCAAAACCGAGCATCAGCGCCGTTCTTTCCGATGGCAATACGTTGAGCCACTTCAGAACGATCGGCATGGGCGCCCTCCCGGTGCGCGGGTGATTGATCGACTACACTTTGACCGCTATCAGGCAATAGCAGCCTTCAGGCCCAGAGCAGTCAATGCCGCCCACTAACGTTAGCCGAATGTCGCGCACCCTGGTGTCTCTCGTCGTCATCCTCGCAGCCCTGTACCTGGTGCTCTGCGTGGCGCTGTTCGTGTTCCAGCGCGCACTTATCTACTTCCCGCAACCACGCGCCATCGACACCGCGGCAGCGCTGCTGACCCTGTCGGTCGATGACGCACAGGTGCTGGTCTCCGTGCGCCCGCGCGACGGCGCCAAGGCGTTGATCTATTTCGGCGGCAATGCCGAAGACGTGTCCCGCAACCTGCCCGACTTCGCGCAGGCCTTCCCGGATCATGCGCTCTACCTGATGCACTACCGAGGCTACGGCGGCAGTTCCGGGTCGCCCTCCGAGGAGGCTATCCAGCGCGATGCCGTGGCCCTGTTCGACCAGGTCCATGCCACCCATCCCCATATCGCCGTGGTCGGGCGCAGCCTGGGCTCGGGGGTCGCCGTGCGCCTCGCCAGCCAGCGGCCGGCGGCACGCCTGGTGCTGATTACGCCCTACAACAGCCTGGAAGAACTCGGGGCCCGGCAGTATCCGATATTCCCGGTGAAGTGGCTGCTCAAGGACACCTTTGACTCCTGGAAATACGCCGCTCGCGTCCGGGTACCGACGCTATTGATTGCGGCCGAACACGACGAAGTGATACCGCGCTCCAGCACCGAGCGACTCTACCGACACTTCGCCGATGGCGTGGCATCGTTACGAGTCATTGCGGGGGTCGGGCATAATTCGATTTCCGAAAGTCCCGAGTATCTCAAACTGCTGGAAGGCGGATTGTGAGCAGACTGTTTTTAGATGGAACTTTTAACTTCACTTAAAATAACTTCTAAAACTCTACACACGGGGCATGCCAATATACAGGCGCCATTCTACTGACCCTCCCGCCTCCTCTGACAGGCCTTTGGCGACAAGACTTAACTCTACAAATTCAATAATATCGATGAACGGACCATAAATAAAAAATACCTAAAAAACAGATAATTACCCTATAAACTTGCGGCAACATCTAGAAAAACAAGCCAATAATCCGCGACTCAAATCAGCAGCAAAAGTTTCAGTTATTAAATTAATAAAAAAACTTCATATAACCTTTGCCCTTGCCGCCATTGATGTTAATAATCGCCCCGCCCTCGGACAGCCACGTAACTTGCCGCCAACTTTAATGACCGGCAAGCCTCTCTCATTTTTAATGTCCGGCCCTTACCAATCTCAACTATCGCAAGTTGACCCAAGACAAAAACATACTTGGATCGACTGTTATGCGGCGCACTAGAACTGCGCGAGGAAGGCATCATCGTTCGCCATCATTCACCGATCAGGATTCTCTCGATTTTCGGCACACGTCCGGAAGCCATCAAGATGGCGCCCCTGGTCAAGGCTCTGGCTGCGGAGCCCGGCATTCATTCGCAGATCTGCATCACTGGCCAACACCAGAGCATGCTGAAACAGGTGCTGGATCTGTTCGGCTTGAAGGCCGATTACACACTCGATGTCATGACCCCGCAGCAGACCCTGAACTCGCTGACCGCGGCGTTATACGCAGCGATCGACCCGGTGCTGGAAATGACCCGGCCGGATCGGGTGCTGGTGCATGGCGATACGACGTCGGCCATGGTCGCGGCGATGGCTGCCTTTCACCGACGCATCCCCGTGGGCCACGTCGAAGCCGGCCTGCGTACCGGTGATATCTACAGCCCGTGGCCGGAAGAAATGAACCGGCGCTGCATCGACCTGGGGGCTGATCTGCTGTTCGCACCGACCTGCGAATCCCGCGACAACCTGCTTGGCGAACGCCTGCAAGGGCAGACCCTGGTGACCGGCAATACGGTGATCGACGCCTTGCAAATGACGGCCCGACGCTTTGACCAGGACCCTGGCCTGCGTGACAGCCTGGACCGGCAATTCTCGTTCCTGCAACCCGGGCGCAAGGTGTTGCTGGTGACCGGCCATCGTCGGGAGAACTTCGGCGAAGGCTTCCTGGATATCTGCAAGGCCCTGCGCCATCTGGCGCAGCGCGCGGATATCCAGATCGTCTATCCGGTGCATCTGAATCCCAATGTGCTGGGCCCGGTGACCGAACAACTGGGCGATTTGCCCAACGTGCACTTGATCGCCCCCCTGGACTACCTGGCGTTCGTGCGCCTGATGCAACGTGCGCACGTGATTCTCACCGACTCCGGTGGCGTGCAGGAAGAAGCGCCGTCCCTGGGCAAACCGGTGCTGGTGATGCGAGATGTCACCGAGCGCCCGGAAGCGGTGGCCGCGGGGACTGTGCGGCTGGTCGGGACTTCACCGCAAACGATCATTCGTGGCGTCAATGCGCTGTTCGATGACGATCTGCTATGGCGTCGCGCCGCCCGGGCGGCCAACCCTTACGGCGATGGCAAGGCCAGCGCGCGCATAGTCGATGCGCTGATGGGTCGCCCGGTCGATGAGTTTGTCGCCGGTCGATCACCGAAGTACCTGCAGCGCGTGCCCAGGTTAGCGCAAGCACATCACTCGGTATTCACCTCTCTGTAACCCGTTCGCTCCCCTCTTATCTGCTCGAGATCTGCCTGAATGAAGTCTTCCGTTGCCATCCCTACGGGCGCGCTCAGCGCCCTTGCCTGTGGCGTGAGCCTGCTCGCGCTCATGCCTGCCTTTGCCCTGGCCGCGGACAGCCCGCTCACCCAGGCCATCCAGCGGCTCAACGCCGATACCCGACAGGAGCGTGAAATCCGCTTGAGCGATCTGGGGATCGACGCACCGATCATCCTTGGCTCCACCGACTCCCGACGCGAACTGTACCTGCCAGTGCCTGCCGGTGTGCCACTGACGGACGCCACACTGCATTTCGACGCCAGTTACCTTAATGGCGAAGGTGGCCGCAATACGTTGCTGCTGTCGCTGGACGGCTATCCGGTGCGCGCCGAAGGGCTCAGCGAAGCCCAGGGCGATGCCAGCGCGACGTTGGGCGTGGACAAGCAAGCGCGGGACAGCGGCTCGCTGCGCCTGGGCATTGCCTGGTCGTCGATCGTGTCCAGGGTGCTGTGCGAGGACGAACGCGCCATCGGAAACGTACTGCGTATCGAACCGGACACCCGCCTGAGCTACAGCTACGACGCCAGCCAGTTGCAGGACGTCGGCGCCGCCTGGACCGCATTGCCCGGCAAGCCCGGGATCATGGTCGCGCCGGGCACCTTGTCCGCCGACAGCTACGACGCAGCCTGGCGCCTGGGTGTGGCACTGGAGCGGATTGGCAAGCACAGCCGCATCCTGCCCTTCCCCGCCCTGCAAGACAGCGTCGACCTGAGCGGCCTGCGCATCCCCGCTGAACTGCTGGCGATTCCAGCGTTCGCCGGCCTCAACGGCAAAGGCCCGCACGTGCTGGCGGACCCGGCGCAAATCGGCGCGCTGTTGATGTTGGGGCAGACACCGAACGTCCAGGCGGACCTGGCCGTCAACGATCCGCAACTGCTCAAGGCCGTCAATGAGTCACTGGACGCACTGCAGCGCCAGATCCAGGGCCTCGACGCCACGGCCGCCAACGCCTTCACGCAATGGCGCGAGCGGCATATCAATGCAGGCCTGGCCGCCACCGGTACCGACAACGTACGCCTGGCCTTGCTCGGTACACGACCGGTGCTGATGATCGCGCCCCAGGCCACCGGCAAGGCGCTGGCGCTGTTCGGTTCGGCCTGGAACAAGTTGGCCCGCAGCCGCCAATTGACGGTCAGCGAAGCACAGCTGCCGTTGAGCGTCGACGGCCGCGTGGCCTTGTCGCGCCTGGGCGGCAACCCGGGCGCCATCGACGTGCTGGCCAAATCCGACTGGAGCACCTCGTTCCCCTTGGGCAGCGTGGCCTACGACGGGCGCCTGCCGGTCCAGGCGGTGGTCGACGTGTCTGCCGCACCTGGCGCCTCGGACACCGCGCCGGTGGCCTCGCTGTTTCTCAATGACTATCTGATTGGCGCGCAACAGCTGGTGGCCAACGGGGAAAAGCAGCGCATCGAAGCGCATATCCCGCGTTACACCCTGGGTTCGAAGAACGTGCTGCGTGTGTCGTTCCAGCGCCAGCCGGTCAGCGACCGCTGCCTGGAAACCCCCCAGGCCTTCCCGGTCTCGGTGCTGCCCACCAGCCACATCGTGCTGGAAAAGACCGCGCTGGATAACGACTTCTCCGGCATGGCCGCGCGCTTTGCCATGGACACCCAGATCCTCGTGCCACAGGCCTACCTCGAGCATCCGGCGAGCAGCCTGCCACAAGTGATTTCAGTGGCTGACGCCGCCGGCGTTTCGCCGCTGCGGGCGCAACTGAAAGTCAGTGCCGACCCCAAGGCTTCGGTCACGCCGGACAAGGCCTTCCTCGCCTTCGAGCTGCCGATCAAGGACGGCAAGGAATCGGTGCAGGTCGACGAGCAGGGTCGCCTGCGCATCAATCACAAGGATCAGCTGCTGCTGGACGTACATCCCCTCAACCACCTGGCCTCGTTGCAAGTGGTGGAAGCCGGCGGCCAGCACGGCCTGGTCTATCGCGCCCTGGGCAGCGACGCACCGCGCTTCGCCCGGCAGATCCTGCTGACCCGCGGCGACGTGGCCATCCTCGGTGACAAGGGCGCGCTGAGCACCTTCGACACCCAGGACCCGAGTGGCAGCCAACTGATCGACAACGAAGAACCCAAGGGCCTGGACGCCTGGCGCACGCCGTCGTGGTTGTGGCTGATACCCGGCGGCATCCTGTTGTTCCTCATCCTGTTGCTGGCCGGCCGTAGTGCCCGTCGCAATCGCCAGTAACGGAAACCTTCGATGACGTCGCTTTATTGGCCCTATTGGCTGGCCCACTACTACAGCTTCCTGGAGATCTCGACCATCGTGGTCGCGGTGCTGATCCTGATCTCCAGCCTGGACGATCTGTTCATCGATCTGTGGTACTGGTGTCGCCGTCTGTTTCGCAAATTCACCGCGCAGCGCAAATACCGGCCGCTGACGGCCGAGCAGCTGCTGGCCCGGGACGAGCAGCCACTGGCGATCATGGTTCCGGCCTGGCTGGAATATGACGTGATCGCGCCGATGATCGAGAACATGGTGTCGACCCTGGATTACCAGAACTATGTGGTCTTCGTCGGCACCTACATCAACGACCAGCGCACCATCGATGAAGTGGAACGCATGCGGCGGCGCTACAAGCAGCTGCACCGCGTGGAAGTGCCGCACGCCGGCCCGACCTGCAAGGCCGACTGCCTCAATTGGGTGATCCAGGCCATCTTCCTGCATGAGGAAACCCATGGCATGACCTTCGCCGGCGTGGTGATGCACGACAGCGAAGACGTGCTGCACCCGATGGAATTGCGTCTGTTCAACTACTTGCTGCCGCGCAAGGACATGATCCAGTTGCCGGTGGTGTCACTGGAGCGCGATTGGTACGAGTGGGTGGCCGGCACCTACATGGACGAGTTCGCCGAATGGCACGGCAAGGATCTGGTGGTGCGTGAAAGCATGAGCGACACGGTGCCATCGGCCGGTGTCGGCACCTGTTTTTCCCACCGTGCCCTGCGCATGCTCGCCGGGAAAAACCAGAACCAGCCGTTCAACACCGACAGCCTGACCGAAGATTACGACGTCGCCGCGCGCCTGGCCAAGGTCGGCATGAACGCGATCTTCGTGCGGTTCCCGGTGCAGTTCCGGGTGTTGCGCAAATCGTGGTTCCGCAAGCCGTACGAATCGACCCTGGAAATGCCGTTATGCGTGCGCGAACTGTTCCCTGACACCTTCCGCACCGCGTTCCGCCAGAAAGCTCGCTGGACGCTGGGCATTGGTTTGCAAGGTTGGGAGCAAATGGGTTGGAGCGGTTCACTGGCCAACCGCTATCTGCTGTTTCGTGACCGCAAGGGCTTGGTGACGGCTTTCGTCAGCATCATCGCCTACGTCATTCTGGCGCAGCTGTTGGGCCTGATCATCCTGCGCCAGAGCGGCCTGTGGGACGTGAGTTTCCCGACGCCGTTCGAATCCAACGGGTTTATCGCCTACCTGCTGCTGGCCAACGGCATCGCCCTGGCCTGGCGGATCGCGCACCGCTGCTATTTCACCACCGTGTTGTACGGCTGGCAGCATGGCGTGCTGTCCATCCCGCGGATGGTCGTGGGCAACTTCGTCAACTTCATGGCCGCGTCCCGTGCCTGGCGCATGTTCCTGGTCGGCAAGCTGCTCAATCGCAAGCTGGTGTGGGACAAGACCATGCACGACTTCCCGTCCACCGATCTGGTCGCGGCCGCACCGCGCAAGCTGGGCAGCGTGCTGCTGTCCTGGCAGGCAATCAACGACGCCGATCTGCGAAGCGCCCTGGCCGAACAGAAAACCCGACACATGCCTTTGGGACGGATTTTGCTCAGCAATGGTTGGCTGGACGATGAAACCCTGGCGGAAGCCATCGCCTTCCAGAATGACTTGCCCCGGGTGTTCGACGTGGCCGACAAGGCACGCAATTCACCGCTGATGCTGGACGATGAATTCGCCCTGCGCTGGCGTGTGGTGCCGCTGGGCTTGAATGCCCAGGGGCATGCGCAAATCGCCGTGGCCAACCCGCTGCCGGCCGAGGGTTTGCAACAGGTCAGCGATGAGCTGGGCAGCGTGCCTGTGCAGTTGATTGCCCGGGAAAGCGAAATCGTCGCGCGCTTGCGTCAACTGAAGGTGCGCGACGGTCAGCCGGTCCCGGATGCCCAGGCGCCGCTGTTGGGCGACCTGCTGATCGAGATGGGACTGCTGGATCGTGAGGTGTTCAGCCGCGCCATGCTGCAGTACCGCCCGCAACATCACGGACGCATCGGCGACTACCTGGTCGATACCGGTGTGCTGCCGCGCGCCACCATCGAAAAGGCCGTCGCACGCCAGCACAGCCATTATCCCGAGGAGCTTCCGGCATGAATCGCCCCTTCCTGACCCTCATGGCCACGGGGCTGAGCCTGATGCCCGGATTCGTTCATGGCCAGACGCTGCCGTTGCCGTTGACCGGTCCCGCCTATGTAACCGCCAACGAGGCGTACAGCGCCTACGAACGCAAAGACTACGACCTGGCCATCGTCAAGGCCCGTGAAGCGTTGCGCCAGCGGGCCGATATCACCCGCTTGAACAGGCTGATTGTGCTGGCTCAGCGCGACAAGCAGCTGCGTGATCATCCGAGGCGCTATCCGCAGTCGCGGCAGGCCCCGGGCTTCGGTGCCGCGGCCCGGGCCTTCAAGGCCTATGATCGCGACGACTTCGGCCTCGCTGCCCAGGCGGCACGCCAAGCCATCGCTCAGGCACCCAAGCGCATGGATTACCGGTTGCTGTTGATCGAATCCTTGCAGCGCCAACACAACCTGCCGGCAGCGGATCAAGCCACCACCCAGGCCCTGGCGGTGTTCCCGGACGACGATACGTTGTTGATGCGCCGCGAAGCGATCCGCCGGCAATTGGCCGCACCGCTGGCGGTCCAGGGCTATCGCGCCCTGGAGCAAGGCCAGGCTTCACTGGCCGTGGACCAGGCCAGGAAAGCCGTGGCCTGGGCTCCGGAAATCGGCGCCAATCAGCAACTGCTGATCAGTGCCCTGCTGGCTGCCCGGGATTATCCGGGGGCCGAACAGGCCGCCTCCGGTGCCTTGGCCCAGGACGATGGAGAAATCGCGCCGTGGATTCTGCGCAGCTATGCCCTTGATCGTCAGGGCAACACCCGGGCGGCCGAGGCTGACCTGAAGCGTGCCCTGGCCATCGATGGCCTGCTGGAGGCGGAAGTCCGTGACATCAGCTTCTTCGCCGCTGACGCCGCATTGGCCCATGGCCAGCCGCAACAGGCGCTCGATCATCTGCAGCCACTGGCCGACGATGACAGCGGCGAAGTGGCCCGCCGACGTACCGCTGCCCGAATGGCGCTGCGGCAGAAGAACAACGGCTTGCACGCTGTTGCCCGTTTTCCGGCGCCGACCCTGAACTGTCAGGAAACGGCGTTCGGCCTGGTCTGTGATATCTGGCCGGGCAACCAGCGCGACGGGGGCACCGACATGGCCGCCCAGGCCTACGCGGCCCTGGCTCGCAAAGACCCGGCGACCGCGGTTGCCCTGGCCAATCAAGCCATCGACCGCGCGCCGCAGAACCCGGCATACCGGCGCCTGCTGGTCAGCGCGCTGAGTGACCGCAAACAGGTGCCCCAAGCCATTGCAGCGGCCAGCGACGGCCTCAAGGTCAGTGGCGATGACGCCCGGCTGCTGGCCCAGCGCGGCCGCCTGCATCAGCAAGCGGGGGACGATGTCGAGGCGCGCCAGGACTTCACACGGGCCTTGGCCCTGGGCAGCCTGCCCGCTTACGAAGAAGCCAGCCTGTATGCCGCCATCGGCCAGCGCCGAACTGCGCGCGAACGCCTGCAACAAGCGCGGGACACCGGTGAGCTGGAATCGATGAGCGAGCTGCAGCTGGCCTATTTGTCGGTCCAGGCCGGCGATGATGACGCAGCCCAGGCGTCGTTCCGCAACGCCGACGCCGACACCCGACTCACGCCGACGGCGACCCAGGACGCGGCCTACACCGCCATGCGGGTCAACGACGACGAGCAAGCCGTCAGCTACTTCAAGCGCGTCATCGATGCGCAAGCCTCCGGTGACCTGGACATGCCTGCGCAACAGCTGTTCGACACCCGTCGCGCGGTGGCCGATGTATCGCGCACCTGGGGCCTGACCAGCACGACCAGCTATCGTGGCAACAGCTCCAGCAGTGGCCTGAGCGCAGCCCCGACCAGCGGCAGCAACAGCAATGACAGTCTGCAGAACAGCACCGAACTGTCCTGGCGTCCCCTGGGATATCGCAATGCACGTTTTGTCGAACTTTACGGACGCGTCACCGACACGCTGTGGAGCAAGAACAGCGATTCGGACACCGGATTCGATGCGCTGCAAGGCGCTGTGGGTGTTCGGGTCAAACCCTTCACGGCGCTGAACGTGATGGCCGCCGTCGAGCGCACATTCCCCCTGGGATCATCGGACGTCGATGGCGACTGGCTGGTGCGCCTGGGTTATGGCTCGAGCATCGGCACCGATCTGCGGGTCGATACCTCCAGCTGGTGGACCTCGCAGTTGTTCGCCGAGGCCGGTCATTACATCAATGACTCGCGTGATTACTTCAACAGCGAATGGCAGGTGGGGCGCAGCTACGCCATCGGTGGTACAGGCTCGCGCTGGGTCAGCTTCCCGCATGTCGTGGCCGCGTTCGACTACGACTCCAAGATGCACAGCGAGACCGCTGCCGATGGCAGCACGGACTCATCATCCGGCAAGGCCGGTGGCATCGGTGTCGGTAACAACGTCCGTTACTGGTTCCGCGAAGATGCCTACAACGCCCCCCGCTCCTACGTGGATTTTTCCCTGCAGTACCGCGTGAAAGTGCTGGGCGATGACCGCGCCAAAGGCGTGTTCGCACGCCTGACCTATTCCTATTGAGGACTGACATGAACGTTCGAGTTTTATTGTGGCTGGGTCTTGGCGTGGTCCCGACAGCGGCCCAGGCCGCCCCTGAAATCGCCCAACTGTACGCGCCAAAACTGCCCGAAGGCGCCGCCTGGGTGCGGGTGGTCAACCCCGGCGATACCACTGTGCAGGTCCGCCTGGGTCAAGGCCCGGACCTGGCCCTGTCCGCCCAGGCCGAAGTGGCCAGCCCTTTCCAGGTGGTGGACTCGCGACAGCCGATTCAGGTGACCGTCAATGGTCGCGAGATCAAAGGCCTGAGCGCACCGAAAAGTGCCTGGGTCACGCTGATTCTCGACAGCGACCCGACACGGGCCCCTCGCCTGGTCATCGACCCGCCGTTGCGCGGTAAAGACCTGCGCGCCGAACTCAACCTGTACAACCTGGGCAGCGGTTGCGAACAGGCCGATATCTCACTGGCCAATGGCGCCACTGTATTCAACCGGGTGCCGTTCAACGGGCAAGTCCAGCGCACGATCAACCCTGTGCAAGCGACCTTGGTTGCCCGCTGCCACCCGAACAGCAGCCTGCCGTTGAAGCTGGCGCCCTTCAAGGCCGGCGATCGCTACAGCCTGTTCCTGATCGGCTCCCGCCAGGCACCACGGCTGATCGGCCTCGTCGACCAGACCGCGCCATGACCGTTTCATTCAAACCCCATCGCTTGATCCGCGTCACGCTCGCCGGTCTGCTGTTGAGCCTGGCGGGCACCGGCGTGCAAGCGGCCTCGGCGGTGATCACCGGCAACGGCGGCTGGTTGTTCCCGGCCTGGGAAAGCCTGAGCAAGGTCGATAACCCCGGCACGGCCCGCAACATTGCGCTGGTGAAGCAACTCCAGCAGCAACTGGCACGCCAACACATCGGGCTCGTCGTGCTGGTGGTGCCGATGAAGGCGCCGTTTTATGCCCAGCGCCTGCCCACCGATCAGCCCTTGAGCACGGCCGTCATGCAGCGTTATGACCGCTTGCAGAGCGACCTGGCCAAAGCGGGCCTGATCACGCTGAACATCAAGCCCATCTTGCAACGGACCGAGCAAGGCAAGCAGACCGCGTTTTACCGCGCCGACTATCACTGGACTGCCTGGAGCGCCGAAAACACCGCCGACGCTACGGCACAACTGATTTCCGCGCGTTACCGCCTGCCCGGCGAGCCCGGTGGTGGCGCAGCGCTGGGCCAGTGGTTCGAGCGCCGCGCGTTCGGCGACCTGGCCAGCAATTTCCTGCCAGCGGTCAAGCGCAAAGCCATCGGTCGCGACATCTATACCGTGCGCCATCAGGCAGAAAAAGACTTGCTGATCGATGACGCGCCAGCACCGGTCCAAGTGATCGGCAACAGCTTTGTCCAGCCCTATCTGGGGTATACCCAGAAGCTCTCCAATGCCCTGGACCGCCCCGTCGCGCTGACCTGGAACCCCGGCGATGTCGGTCCGTGGGCTACGCTGCTGCAATACCTGGAGTCGACGGATTTTGCCGGGCACAAGCCGCAAGTGATCGTCTGGCAATTCAATGAGGGCCAGTTCCACCTCGGTCCCGATGCGACAGCCAACTGGAATGCAACAGGCGTCACCTCGCTGAGCCAATGGCATCAGCGCCTCGACAAGGTATTGCCGTGAACATCCTCGGGTACTCCGCCAGTCGCGCGACCGTTACGGCCGTGTTGTTCGCCCTCACCCTCGGTGCCGGTGCCGGCTTGCTCTACGTGACGAGCAACAAGGCACTGGACCCGGGGATTGTCGGCATCGTCTGGCAGCCCGACAACAAGACCGTGGGCATCAGCGGAAACTGGGAAAAACTGGGCGCTCGAGAGCTTCTGGTGCAATGGACCGTCGTCGACGATCAGGCCTTCATTCCCGGCAGCGGCCTGCCCAGCGTCCCGGTCCTGCCCGATTGGGCGCGTATCGCCAAGGCTCCCTGGGCCCAGGATGTCATCCTCGGGCTGGCCGGCTATTTCAGCGAGAACCGTTCCAGGGACAATATCGAGCAACTGGCGGTGGTCTCGGAACGCATTGCCAGGCTGCCGACGCCACTGCACGTGACCGGCTGGTATTTCCCGGCCGAAGTCGATCCCAGCTGGACCCGCGCCAAGGAACTGCCTGCGCTGCTGGCAAAGCTGCCACGACCGTTGTGGATCAGCGTCTACGATGGCGCCAACATCGGCCCCGCGGCCACCGCCGACTGGCTCAAGCAATGGCTGCCGGATGACATCGGCGTGTTCTTTCAGGATGGTGTCGGCGTTTATGCGCGCACGGCACCCGTGGCCCGAACCTATGCCGACGCCTTGGGCGAACGTCTGGGCAAGGCGCGTGTGCGGATCATAGTCGAGGCCTTTCGCCCCAACTTCGGTGGCGGATTCCGCTCCGCGACCGCCGCCGAACTCAAGACGCAACTCGCTGCGTATGACGGCTATCCCCTCTACCTGTTCGACGGTCCGCACTACGTGACACCGCACTTGGTGGAGCAATTGCAGCCATAAGGGCGCCGTTCAATTGGCCGAAACCAGCCTGAGACCGATAACGCCAGCCAGGATGAGCACAATGCACAATATTCTCAGCGCCGTGGTGGCATCCCCCAGCAGCGCCATGCCCAGAATCGCCGTGCCCGCCGCGCCGATACCGGTCCACACCGCATAGGCGGTCCCGACCGGCAGTGTGCGCAACGACATCGAAAGCAGAAAAACGCTCGACAAGCCGGTTGCGGCCGCCAGCAATCCCGGTATCAATCGGGTGAAACCGTCAGAACCTTTCATGTAGAAGGCGAATGCAATTTCGAGAATGCCGGCGATGCCCAATAATGCCCATGCCATGGTGATAGCCCCGCTGATGTAGATCCGTAAGTTGAATCGCCAGGCGTTAGCGCCTGGCGAGACTGGGTGAGCGCGCTACTGACCTATCCGGCAGGTCAAGCCTTGTTGGCAGCAGCGGGTTTCGAACGGAACGTGACGCCGAATCGATTGAAGGCGTTCATCAAACCGATCGCATAAGTCAGATCGGCCAGTTCCTTATCGCTGAACTCGGCCGCCGCTGCCTCGTAATCAGCATCGGGAACGCCGGTTTCAGCGACACGGGTCACGGTCTCCGCCCAGCTCAGGGCAACACGTTCGCGCTGGCTGAAGACTTCACCCGCGTCGTGCCACACCGGTACCAGCACCAGCTTGTCCACACTCACGCCGAGTTTCAGCAAATCGCGCGAATGCATGTCGATGCAGAATGCACAGCCGTTAATTTGCGAAACCCGCAGATAGACCAGGTCGATCAGTTCGTGGGACAGACCACTGTTTTGCAGATAGACGTAGACACCGCCAAATGCCTTGTAACCTTCAGGAGAAGCTTTGGAGTAATCGATACGGTTGCTCATGATGAGTCCTTGTGTTTGCTGGATAAGGGACGCCATCGTGCTGTTTCTTGGTCTATTTGATAAGGTCCATGATCGGTGTTGCGTTCTGGGCCATGATCCTTTTAGCGGCTGGCGTTCATGGCCTAGTCACTTACCTGATTCATGGACCTTTGTGATAGGTCATAAGCTTCATAGAGTGATTCCCTCACATCAGCACTTTGAGCAACGGGTGAATCATGAAAATCCTCCACGTAATCTGCAGTCCTCGCGGGCAAGCTTCCGAGAGCTACCGACTTTCCCAAAACATCATCGGTTTTTTACTCGATGGCGCCCCGACGGCCACCGTCATCAACCGGGTCGTGGCGGGCGATGCCATTTCCCAGGTCGACGAGGATTACGCCAATTCACAACAATCGTCTGCAGACGTCTCGCAGGAAGGTTCTCTCGCCCGCTCGGATGAGTTGATTCAAGAACTGGAAAGCGCCGATGTGGTGGTCATTGGCACACCCATGCATAACTTCACCGTACCGGCCGCGCTGAAAGTCTGGATCGATCACGTCGCTCGCGTTCGTCGCACCTTCAATGTCGGCGCGCAAGGCAAGACCAGCCTGCTGCGCGACCGGCCGGTGTTTGTCGCGGTGGCCTCGGGCGGCAGATTTACCGGGGTGAACCCGCGGCAGCCGGATTTCCTGACGCCCTATTTGAGCGCCGTGCTGGGCATGATCGGGCTGCATGCACTAACGTTCTTCTCGGTTGAAGGCACTGCCTTGGGTCCGGATGCCGTGGCTGAGGCCAGGCGCAAGGCAGACTTGGCACTGCATGCGTATTTTTCTTCGAATCGCTGATCCGATGGAGAGCAACATGAATCGACTCTTGGCTGTCGCTTTACTGTGCACCTCGATTTCGCTCGCCCAGGCTGCCGAGCGCTGGGAGACGCTTCCAGCGACGCCCCAGATCACCACGGCCGCCAAATCCGACTACCTGAACGTCAACGGCGCCAGGCTGTTCTACAGCGTTGTCGGCCAGGGATCGCCCGTCATCCTGTTGCACGGCGGCCTGGCCAATTCCGATTATTGGGGAAACCAGGTCAAGGTACTGGCGCCTCATCACACCGTGGTCTTGCTCGACAGTCGCGGCCATGGGCGCAGTGGCAGGGATACGCAAGCTTATGGCTACGACTTGATGGCGGATGACGTCGTTGCGTTACTGGACCATTTGAAGATACCCAAGGCTGACGTGGTGGGATGGAGTGACGGCGCGATCCTCGGCCTGGATCTGGCGATACGTCACCCTGATCGCGTCGGGAAAATATTCGCCTTCGCCGCCAACTCGACCACCGATGGCGTCATTGCCGGCGTTGAAAAAAACCCGACCTTCGCCGCCTACATCGAGCGTGCCGGGCAGGAATACAAGCAGCTGTCGCCCACGCCGGACAAATTTGACGAGTTCGTCGAGCAAATCAGTCATATGTGGGGCACACAGCCGGCCTGGAGCGATGCCGACCTGAAGAAGATAAAATCACCGGTGCTGATTGCCGACGGCGACCATGATGAGGCGATCAAACGCGATCACACCGAGTACCTGGCAGCGACCATACCCGGTGCCGGCCTGGCCATACTGCCCAATGCCAGTCATTTCGCGTTTATGCAGGCACCCGCTGACTTCAATGCCATCCTGCTGAATTTCCTGGGAGAAAAATAACGAGTAACCCGGCGTTTTATTCGTAGGGAAGTCAGAGCACCGGCCCCGGCGGCAATTTGTGCCATGGGTAGCCTTTTGCACCGAGCTCAAAGGCGTACTCGAACAGGCGCTTCATGTACTCGCCATCGAATTTATGATTGCGGGAAAAGCCGAAGTCGGCGCCGATATAGGCAAGATTGAAGTCGGCCCCATCCTGCTTTGCCATGCGATAGATACGATCCAGATCGCTGACCCCCTGGGTTTGAATCAAGGCACTGATGGCTCGACCACCAATGCTCAATGTACGGCGCTTGGTCCCGGACCACTGCGGTGCCAGCTTCCCGTTGCGAATGACATAGAAATGACGCTCGTTGCGCACAGGTGCGCCCGGGACTTTGTTCATCGCCATCACGGTGCCTGGCGGGTACAGGAACATCTGCGTGATGACGCCGCCATCCACGTGCATTTCCTGGAACTGTTTGCCGTCGACTTCCACATCGATCATGACCGGTGACACGGCGCCGGGAATGCTCATTGACGCGACCATGATGTTGCGAAAGAGCTCGAGCGCTTCCGGCGCCTGGCTGGCGGCGATAGTGCCCATGTTCCAGGTGACGGGCCGCGCCGAATCAAGGTCAGTGGTGCCGATCAACAGTATTCGTCCTTTGGCATATTCCGTCGCGATCTGCGCAAGCACCTCGGGCGTGATGTACCTCGCAATAAGCCGCGACAGTGGCTTGCTGTCGGCTATGCCGTCGCTGGCAAGACGCGCCAGGACATTACGCGAACGGAAAATGTCTTTCGGGCCGACGGCATTGCAGATACGCGCAATGACCTCATCGTACTGCGGCCCCAGGAAAGCGAACGGGGCGACCAGGGCGCCGGCGCTGATGCCGGTGACGATCTTGAACACCGGGCGAGTGCCATGCCGGGTCCACCCCGCTATAAGCCCCGCGGCAAAGGTGCCAGCGTCGCCACCGCCGGAAATGGCCAGCATGCTTGCCAGCGGCAGGATGCTGTCCTGCCTGCCGGTTGCAACGAGCGCCTCATGCTCTCGTTTGTTGGCCGCAATGGCATCGTGGATGAACGGCGTCAGGTCCTGGTCCAGCCAGTAGCGCGCATCGGGAATGCCCGGTATGACGGCTTTTTCCGTTAAAGTCGGGGGTACGGCGTCACGGCGTTGCAGGCATGCCTGAAGCAACATGTTCAGGGTTGAGGCACTGGGTCTGAGCTGGAACGGGTTCAAAACGCCTCCTCCGGCCCCTGCAGTCGACAGAGAACGCGCTCATCGCAGTATTCGGTGAAATGTCCTTGCCGTTGGTGATCGAGATGGCTATATGAAAGCACGCTGCGACACCTGATTCGAACGTCCAGTCGCTTATCTTGCGCCCCTTTGCGAGAGAAAAAAACACGTTGCCCGCGTCCGGCAGGCCTGTACTTCCTGACTAAAAACAATGAGCGCACTGTCCGCAGCCATGACCCATCAAATCAACCACTTTTCACCCCTCGATCCCTCTTCCCCGGAGCCCATCTATCGGCAAATCTACTGGCGGTTCCGCGGTGCGATCACTGATGGCTTGCTCACTCCGGGGGAGCGGATTCCCGCGGCCCGGGCCTTGGCCAAGGAACTCGGGCTGGCGAGGGGGACCATCGACACCGCCTATTCACTGCTGACCGCCGAGGGCTATATCCAGTCTCGTGGCCAGGCCGGCACGGTGGTGGCGCCGGGCATCAACGTCAGCGCGCTGGCGCCCCCCGCAGCGCGATCATCCGGGTCGGCGGCAAGCCCGGCCATCCGGCACAAGGCACCGGTCCTGCCGTTTCAAATGGCCCTGCCCGCGCTGGATGCTTTCCCACGAAAAATATGGTCGCAAATCGGTGCGCGGTGCGTGCGGGCGACCCGGATCCCGGACATGGCCAACCCGTCGGTCTATGGGCTGGAATCGCTGCGCAGCGCGATTGCCACCTACCTGCAGGTGGCACGGGGCATTACCTGCTCTCCCGCCCAGGTGTTCATCACCTCGGGCTACCGCAACACCCTGTCGCTGATCACTCACGCACTGCTCAAACCCGGCGACCGCGTCTTCGTGGAAGACCCTGGCTATTTGCCGACCCGTCAGTTGCTGGAGCATCTGCAGATGGAAGTGGTCCCGGTGGCGGTCGACCGGGATGGCCTGCGGGTCGCGGACGCGTTAAGCGACTCGGCGGGGGCACGTGCGGCGGTGGTTACCCCGGCCCATCAGAGCCCGTTGTGCGTGTCATTGTCGCTGGCGCGACGTCTGCAGCTACTGGAATGGGCGAGTCGCGAGCAAGCCTGGATCGTCGAGGACGATTACGACGGCGAGTACCGCTACATCAGCCGCCCGCTGCCCGCGCTCAAGAGCCTGGACCGTGATGGCCGGGTGCTTTATTGCGGTACGTTCAGCAAGGTGCTGTTCCCCGGGATCCGTCTCGCGTATCTGATTGTGCCGCCCGCGCAGGTCGAACGCTTCGAACAGGTCAGCCAGATATTCCTCGGCGGCTGCCCGGAGCTCACCCAGGCCATCGTCGCAACCTTTGTGACCGAGGGCCATTTTGCCCGGCATATCCAGCGCATGCGCAAACTCTACGGCGAACGCCGGGAGATGACCGCACGGGGGCTCGGCAAAGCCCTGGGCGACAAAATTCACATCGATGCGCAACCGGGCGGCATGCACCTGATCCTGCGACTGCAGGAACACCAGTCCGATCGCTTGCTGGTCGAGCGTCTGCAGCAGGCCGGTATATATGCCGAAGCCCTGAGCGACTGGAGCATCCAGGGCCAGGCCAATTCGGCGCTGCTGCTCGGCTTCGCCAACATCGCCTGCGAAGACAGCGCCGAACAGCTGGGCAAACGCATCCTCGAGTTGATGTAACGCCGCGGATCATGGCCAACTCGAACAGCCGATTCTTGGACCTTTCTCGCCAGCGCGGCGGATCGCATCATGGGTGCTTGCCATCCACCGGGAATCATCCGATGTCCACGCCTGCCCCGCTTCGCAGCATTGCCGTTTTCTCCGGCTCCAACTACGGCTTCGACCCCGCGTATGCCGAAGGGGCCAGGGCCCTTGGGAGGGAGATCGCCAAACGCGGCATCCGCCTGGTCTATGGCGGCACCCACAAGGGTTTGATGGGGGTCATGGCCGATACCGTGCTCGCCGAAGGCGGTGAAGTGACCGGTATCATCACTGGCTTGCTGTTCGACCTCGGGCACCTGCATCCAGGACTGACCCGGCATGAAGTGACGCAAGACATGCGCAGCCGCAAGACACGCATGAGTGAATCGGCCGATGCCTTCATTGCATTGCCTGGCGGCCTGGGGACCTTTGAAGAACTGTTCGAAGCGGCCACCCTGACGCAATTGGGCGAACACCACAAAGCCGTCGCCTGCCTGAATATCGGCGATTTCTTCAACCCGGTACGCAGCCTGCTCGAGCATGCCGTGAAAGAAGGTTTCGTGAAAAGCGAACACAGTGAGATGCTGATCTTCGACACCGATCCGTCTGCGCTGATCGATGCGCTGGAGCAGTGGCAGGCGCCGACGGTCAACAAATGGATTACAGCGTCGCAAGACGTCAATTGAAATGCAGAACCTGTGGGAGCGGGCTTGCTCGCGAAAAGGCCGGTACATTCAACAGTAATGTCGACTGATCCGACGCCTTCGCGAGCAGGCTCGCTCCCACATGGACTGCGCTTGGCTGCCTGTTATTGGTTACCAGGCTGCGCCGCTTACTTCGACAACTCTACCGCCGGCACGCCTTTCTTCACGATATAGGTCGCCAGCTCCGACGCCTTGCCTGTACCGATGTTCTTCGCGACATGCGCAGTGCCAGCGGGGATATACAGGGATTCGCCGGCCTTGAGCGTTACCGGCGGCTGTCCCTCGAGCTGATACTCAAACGTGCCCTCCAGGACGTAGGCGACTTCCACACCGGGGTGAAAATGCTTGGGCGATGACACACCCGGATCAATATCAACAAGCACCTGGATCACCTCCCGCCCGGAAACATCCAGGTCGCGTTTCAACAGATCCGTGCGGTGGATCCCGGTCTGCCAGCTTTTTGCCGGCTCCTGGGCTTGGGAAACGCCTGCAAAGGCAGTGAGCGCCACAGTAGCGGCAACGGCGAACAGGCCGGCGGTGTTGCGGAAGTTGATAGAGGACATCGCATTTCTCCAGGGGATTACACGGCCAGGCCGCGCCAGGTTTGCCGCGGATGCGGTGGCTCTATTGAGCGGCCGCCGTGTATCGCGCAAGTGTCCCCGGACCCATGGTTTTGTATGCGAAGGTAGCTGTCGGGAGGGTGGATACGTACAGATACAAACCGCTGCAGCGTATCGACTGGCCTGCCTATCGATCCACCGCAAGGGTAGAGCGCCGGCTTCACCCTTGCGATGACCGTTCAGGTTCAGGCCAGGTTGATCTCGACCTCGATATTGCCCCGCGTGGCCTTGGAGTACGGACACAGTTGGTGGCCTTTATCCACCAGCTTGCGGGCCGTTTCCGGGTCCAGGCCTGGCAGTTTGATATTGAGGCGAGCCTGGAGCAGGTAACCGCCCGTGTTGGTGCCCAGGTCAACTTCAGCATCGATGCTCACGTCAGGCGGAAGCTTGACCTGCATTTCGCGCGCGGCGACCTGCATCGCACCAATGAAGCAGGCGGACCAACCGGCGGCGAACAACTGCTCCGGATTGGTGCCATCGCCCGGTCCGCCAGGGGACGAATGCTTGACGTCGAGACGGCCGTCATCGCTGCGCGATGCGCCGTCCCGCCCACCGGTGGTGTGGACTTTGGCGGTGTACAGTACTTTTTCGAGCTGGGACATGATGATCTCCTGATGGAAAAGTGTAAAAAAATCGCCCTTAACGCACATCCGCTCAAAGTCGCCTGTGTCGGTGGTGTGTAAAGACGTCGTTTACGCGCACTCAGGTGAATCGCAAAGCTCGCCTGCTCATCCGAACAGGCACGGGTTTACCTCCTTCGTGAGAAGACAGCCGGCACGCTTTGTCTCGTGGAATTGCCGCCCGACCGGGCTTCATCCATAACCCGCAACGCACCGGATCACTCACTATAGTTGCTGTGAGTGCGGCTATCGGGTTGCCGGTCGGCTGCAGGCCCCGATGCAGCCGCAGCCTTTGCGCCTGACACCGTGAAATTGTGGGAGCGGGCTTGCTCGCGAAAGCGGTCTGTCAGTTGATGCGATGTTGAATGTGCCGCCGCATTTTCAGTGTGGGCGCCGAGCCTGGTGGCGATATCTTCAGGCGTTATTTCTGACTCAATTACCCGCGCAGCGGGCGTTTGCGCGCCAGACGCAGCTGCCAGTTCCCGCCGTTGGCGCGCTGACACTCCTCTTCGGAGTAAAACTGCACATGGGCCGAGACCGGACTGACCAGAACCTGCGCTTCGCTTAACGCTTCAGCTGTCAGCTCAATCATGCGCCCACCCTGCCCGCTCGCCAGTACCTGATCCTTTTGCGCCTGAGTCTCGAAGACCCAGACCACCCTCAGGCTGGAAGGAAATTCGGTGTAATCGATCTCATGGGTCAACCAGATGAATCCGACCAGTTCCGCCTTGGCCGTCTCGCAGGCCTCGGTCAGCGTGGCAACCAGTCGCCGTTCGATCTGCGCCTGCTCGCGTTTGCCTATACCCATGGCTGGACTCCTTGTTATCGACAAAAAAAACCATCATACGATACCTGTGAACTCTCTTCGGCCCATATCAACCGGGAGCACAGGTCATCCATTGCCGACGTCGATAGTCACCATCAACCCAATGAAGTTCTCTTAAAAACTCCGCGGCGTAACATCAGCTCCATACCAAACAACTACACCCCGGAGCACACCATCATGAAACGCCAAACCCTCCTCAGCATCGCTTTCTCGGTTTTTGCAGTTAACGCTTTCGCCGCTACCTCTGCTCATCCGGTTGTCGCTGAAGGCGGCTCGGATCGTCTGATTGAACGTCGTGTGGCTGAGGGTGGCTCGGATCGTCTGATCGAGAATCGCGTGGCGGCCGATGGCTCGGATCGTCTGATCGAGAATCGTGTTGCCGAAGGTGGATCGGATCGTTTGATCGAAAGCCGTGCGGCGTAAATGACTGGTTTTACCGCGGCACTCAACGAAAAACCCGGCCTCCTCTGCCGGGTTTTTTTATACCTGCAATAATCCGGTGTTCATGGGGTGGTCGAGCGATCCTTTGATCTTCACGTGAAGGTCTTAACAGCAACACGTTCATTCAGAAAAAACGCGTCATCGTTGACGACCATCGCGAGCAAGCTTGCTCCTACACAGTGCCACCCCATCCATTGGAGACACCCATGACATCGCTTACCGCCCGCGAGGTTTACCAGGTATTGCGCGACGTCGCCCTGGGCATTCGTCCGATGCAGCGCCTAGGCGAACAAACTGATCCTGGCCTGGTGCAGGTCGATATCGAGGGCTGGTGCCTGACCCTCGACGTCGACGGCAACCACCTGCGTCACTGCCAGCGCTGCCAGGGCCCGGACGGCCGCGAGGGCGTGTTCGACGGTTGGCAACGTTACGGCACCGACCCGGTCAGTTTGCTCAGTACCTGGGAACTGGCGCAGATCGAGCGTCTGTTGGCTGAGTTCAAAACCGCGGTTTGACCGCCGTCCAGTCCGGCCATGCGAATCGAGGTTTCCAGCGACCAGAACAGGTCCCTACCGCTGCACCCGATTGCGCCCATTGCGCTTGGCTTGATACAGCGCGTCGTCGGCACGGGTCAAAAGGCTTTCCAGGTTTTCACCAGGTTCAGCGAAGGCGACACCCAAAGACGCCGTGATCGTATCGAGCACCTTGTCGGTACTACGCGCCTTGATCCGCAATGACTGGATCTTCAGCCGCAGTTGCTCGGCAAAGGCGCAGGCGCTTGCCAGTTCCGGGCATTGTTCCAGGATGACGCAGAATTCCTCACCGCCGTAGCGCGCCGCCACCGCGTGGGCTGGCAGCGAGTTGCGCAGGACCTGCCCGACATGTTGCAGCACACGGTCGCCCAAAGGGTGGCCGTACTGATCATTGAAGTGTTTGAAGTGATCGATATCCAGCATGACCAGCGCCACGCCCCCGGCAGGGTTGCTCAGTGCCTGTTCCAGCGAGCGCGCAAAGGCCGTGCGGTTGAGCAGCTCGGTCAGGCCGTCCTGGGTGGCGGCCAACTGTGCGCGCTGCAGCTTGTCGCGCAGGCTCTTGATCTCGTTTTGCGCAGCATGCAGTTGGGACAGGAACCGCTCCTGCTGACGCTGCATGAGCTGGGTGCTCTGTTGCAGTTCATTCAGGATATCCGGCAAGCGCTCGTTCTCGGGCGCTTCGAGCATGTCCAGGCAGCGACCCAGGCTGCTCTGGAAATTGAGGCTGCCCTCGACGCTGCGCGAGACGTCGCGTTCCATGTCTTCAACCAGATTGAAGGCCTGTTGTTGCCCGGCGCGGGCGTCCGCCAAGTCATCATGAATGATGTAGTCGCGAAACAGCTGGGTCGCCGATTCCGCGGGGAAGCTGGCGAACTCCTTGATCACCTTGTCCAGCTGGCGATTGAGTTCTGGTTGCTGACCTTTGCTGTAGGTGTACCAGAGCGCGTAGTGCACCGGGTTGGGCGCAATGTTGTGACGAACCATCAACGGTATGGCTTGCTTGAGCAGCGTCGCTGCCTCGCGGGAGTCTTCCGGATACAGCGTCAGGGTGGTCGCACGCGTCTTTGATTGGCTCATGACATCACTGCCGTTGTGAATGATTAGCAAATGGGAAAGCAGTGCGAGCATAACCATACGCCCGGCAAACGGCTATCCCGACGTAGCCGCCAGGGCAGTGGTTTGCATGTTCGTCCTGAGGAAACTCATCAACTCCGCCGCCGCGGGCGAGAGGCTGTGGCCTTTGCGGCACAGGATACCGATCTGGCGTTCCACTTTCGGCTCTGAAAGGGGCAAGAACACCAACTGTTCATTGCCCTGGGGAAAGGCCAGGGACGGCAACGTCGTGATGCCGATGCCCTGTTCGAGCATCGCGATCAACGAAATCATGTTGGAAACGAACAACAAACTGCTTTCCAGCAGCCCCGCCGCTTCGGTGCCTTCGAGCAAGCGCGAGGTGCCGTTACGCACCAGCGGGTACGCCTGCAGGCTGGACCAGTGCAAGGCACCGCCCGCCGCGACCAGCGGGTGATCATGACGACAGACCACGCCGACCTGATCGCTCAGGATCGGCACAAAATCAATGCTCTCGTCGGGCATCCACACGCTGCTGATCGCAAAATCCACCTGCCCCTGGAGCAACAGTTGCCGCACGCTATCGGCGTTGCCGTCCTGAATGCTGATCTGCAACTTCGGATGCTCGGCGACGAATCCTGCCAGCAAATGCGGCAGCAACCGGCTGGCCACCGACGGCACCGTGGCGATGCTGACCTGACCGATTTCATGCCGGGCGAGCAAACTCACTTCACGGGCGACCCGGTCGTGGTGCGCGAGGAGGTCCTGGAACAGCGGCAGACAGTGCTCGCCAAAGGGCGTCAGCTCGGTTTTGCCAGCTTTTTCGAAGAGTGCCTGGCCGAGCTTCTGCTCCAGTTCACGCACCGCCAACGACAGTGCCGGTTGCGTGCGATAGGCCTGTTTGGCGGCGCCGTGAAAGCTTTTCAGCTGCGCGACCAGTACGAAATAGCGCAATTGGGTGATCTTCAATTCGGGAAGCACGGTAAGTTTTCCTTATCAAATCATATTTATTATTAATTTTTATTTGCAGATTAATACTCTCAAGATGGGGACCACGCAATCGGAGGTTCCCATGGCACTGCAACCCTGCAAAAACTACATCGCCGGACACTGGTGCGAAGGCCCAGGCCTTATCGCCAACTACAGCCCTTCGGATGTCGAAGACATCGTTGGCCATTACCACCAGGCCAGCGCCGGGCAAACCCTGGAAGCCATCGCTGCCGCCGGCGCCGCTCAGCCATTGTGGGCGGCCATCGGCCTGGAACAGCGCCAACAGGTGCTGATGGCCATCGGCAACGAGTTGATGGCGCGCAAGGAGGAGCTGGGTCACCTGCTCTCTCGCGAAGAAGGCAAGCCCCTCGCCGAGGGCATCGGCGAAGTCAATCGCTCGGCCCAGTTCTTCCATTATTACGCCGCCGAAGTGCTGCGCCAGATGGGCGAAACGGCCGCGTCGGTGCGCCCCGGTATCGAGATTGAAGTGCAACGCGAACCGGTCGGCGTGGTGGGCATTATCACTCCGTGGAATTTCCCGATGGCGACCGCGGCCTGGAAGATCGCCCCGGCCCTGGCCTTCGGCAACGCCGTGGTGTTCAAGCCGGCCAATCTGGTGCCGGCCAGCGCCTGGGCACTGACCGAAATCATCAGTCGTCAGGCCTTGCCGCCCGGCACCTTCAACCTGGTCATGGGCAGCGGCAGCGTGGTCGGCGAAAGCCTGATCCAGTCGCCCGATATCGACGCGCTGACCTTCACCGGCTCGCTGCCCACCGGGCGCCGCGTAGCAGTCGCCACCGCCGGCAACCTGGTGCGCTGCCAGCTGGAAATGGGCAGCAAGAATGCGCTGGTGGTGCTGGATGACGCTGACCTGGAGATCGCCGTTGAATGTGCGTTGAACGGCGCGTTCTTCGGTACCGGGCAAAAATGCACCGCCTCCTCGCGCCTGATCGTCTGTGACGGCATCCATGACCGTTTTGTCGACGCACTGATCGCGCGCATGCGTCAGCTCAAGGTCGGCCACGCCCTCGAACAAGGGGTGCAGATCGGCCCGGTGGCTGAAGCGCGGCAACTGGAGCAGAACCTTCAGTACCTGCAACTGGCCGCGGACGAAGGCGCCACGCTGGTCGAAGGCGGAGAACTGCTGGCGCTGCAGCCGGCGGGGCATTACATGCGTCCGGCGTTGTTCATCGACAGCCACAACCACATGCGGATTAATCGCGAAGAAGTCTTCGGGCCGATTGCCTGCGTGATCCGGGTCAGCGACTACGAGCAAGCCCTGGCCGTGCTGAACGACACCGAGTACGGCCTCACCGCCGGGATCATCACCCAGTCGTTGCGCCATGCCAGCGATTTCAAACGTCGCGCCCGCACCGGTTGCGTGATGGTCAACCTGCCCACCGCCGGCACCGATTACCACGTGCCGTTTGGCGGGCGTAAAAACTCGAGTTTCGGTCCCCGCGAGCAAGGGCAATACGCCCGCGATTTCTACACCGTGGTCAAGACCACTTACGTGCGTCCTTGAATCGGAGAGCACCATGCACGACTTATTGATGATCGATGGCTTGCAGTATTCCAACTGGAACGAAGAGATCTTTCGCCAGATGCAGTCCGGCGGCCTGAGCGCAGTCCACGCCACCATCGCCTACCACGAGAACGCCCGGGAAACCCTGTCGCGGATCGGCGAATGGAACCGGCGCTTCGAGACCTGGCCCGAGCTGATTCGCCCGGTGCGCGAAGCGGCGGACATTCGCCTGGCGCATCAGGAAGGCCGCGTCGGGGTTTTCTTCGGCTTCCAGAATTGCTCGCCCATCGAAGACGACATCAGCCTGGTGGAAATCTTCCGCCAGCTGGGCGTGCTGATCATGCAGCTCACCTATAACAACCAGAGCCTGTTGGCCAGCGGTTGTTACGAGACCGAAGACAACGGCATCAGCCGTTTCGGCCGCCAGGTGATCCGCGAGATGAACCGCGTCGGGATGCTGATCGACATGTCCCACAGCGCCGAGCGCAGCACCCTGGAAGCCATCGAGCTGTCGAGCCGGCCGGTGATTGTCTCCCATGCCAACCCGTCGAGCTTCCATGCCGCCAAACGCAACAAGTCCAACGTGGTATTGCGTGGCATCGCCGAGTCCGGCGGCCTGCTCGGCTTCAGCACCTACCCCTTCCACCTCAAGGGTGCGTCGGGCTGCACCCTCGAAACGTTCTGCGACATGGTCGCCAGTACCGCCGAGTTGATGGGAGTGGAGCACATCGGCATCGGTACCGACCTGTGCCAACAGCAACCACTGGGGGTTCTGGAGTGGATGCGCAACGGCCGCTGGAGCAAGGACAAGGATTACGGCGAAGGATCGAAGGACAACGCCAGCTGGCCGTCGCCGCTGCAATGGTTCCGCGACAGCCGGGACTTCCCCGTCATCGCCCGGGGCCTGCAAGCCCGTGGCTTCGCCGATGATGAGGTGCGCAACATCATGGGACTCAACTGGCTGCGCCTGCTGGAAAGCGCCACCACCCCACAAGCCTGACGCCTGATCAACACCGTGAGGACAGCATGAAAAACAACAACAACAGCTTCCCGTTCATCTCCCCAACCGGCGATGGACAGCCTCAAGCGCGTATTTTGGAGGCATCATGAAAACCACCAGCACCTTGCAAGCCGACAGCCAGCCGCTGAACCTGGCCGCGCCGAAAAAAGACATCGACTGGCCGCTGTTTCTCATCAGTGGCGGCTTCCTCGGTGCGTTCCTGATCGCGGCACTGATCGACATCGATGGCGTGTCGATCCTGGTCAATACCCTGTTCGCCTGGTCGACCCGGTTCTTCGGCCTGTACTGGCAGATCCTGATGCTGCTCACTTTCGCGGTCAGCCTGTTCATCTGCTTCAGCAAATGCGGGCGGGTGCGGCTGGGCGGTGTCGAGCAACGTCCCGACACCAGCACCTTCAACTGGATTGCGGTGATCATGTGCGCCCTGCTCGCCGGCGGTGGCGCCTTCTGGGCCGCGGCCGAACCGATGATGCACTTCGCCAGCCCGCCCCCGCTGTTCGCTGGCGTACAACCACACACCGAAGCGGCGGCCCATGCGGCGCTGGCGCAATCCTTCGTGCACTGGGGTTTCCTCGCCTGGGCGGTACTCGGCAGCCTGCTGGCCATCGTGTTGATGCACCTGCATTACGACAAGGGCCTGCCGCTGGCACCGCGAACGCTGCTGTATCCATTGCTCGGCGAGCGCGCGCTCAAAGGCCCGATCGGCACGCTGGCGGACGCCACCTCGATCATCGCCGTGGTCGCCGGCACCATCGGCCCGATCGGCTTTCTCGGCCTGCAAATCAGCAGTGCGTTGCATTCGGTCTGGGGCATCCCCAATGACCTGACGGTGCAGTCGATCACCATTGTCCTGGTCACGGTGCTGTACACCACCTCCTGCCTGGTCGGGCTCAAGGGCATCCGCTTCGTCAGTGAAATCAATGTCTGGCTGATGATCGGCCTGGCGATCTTCATGGTGGCGTTCGGGCCGACGATGTTTATCCTGGGCGGCTTCCCGACGGCGTTCGCCTTGCACCTGGAACAGTTCATCCCGATGACGCTGTTTCGCGCCGATCCGAAATGGCTCGACTGGTGGACGGTGTTCTACTGGGGCTGGTTCATCGGCTATGCACCGATGGTTGCGCTCTACGTGGCCAAGATCTCCCGTGGCCGTACGATCCGCGAAGTGATCATGACCCTGTCGATCATCGCCCCCCTTGTCACCATGTTCTGGTTCACCGTGGTCGGCGGCACCGGCATCGGCCTGGAACTGCAAACACCCGGCATCGTCACCGCCAATGGCGCACAACCCGAAGCCCTGCTGCTGGGGGTGACGCAAAACCTGCCGCTGGGTGGCTTGGTGTCCGCGCTGTTCCTGTTCCTGAGCTTCATCTCGGTCGCCACCAACGGCGATGCCATGGCGTTCACCGTGGCGATGGCCATGTCGAGCAATGACAAACCGAAAAAATGGCTGAGGGCGTTCTGGGCCATCGGCATGGGCCTGGCCGCCGTGGTCTTGATCACCATCGGTTCGGGCGGTGTTACGGCGCTGCAATCCTTTATCGTGATCACCGCGGTGCCGGTGTCGCTGTTGATCCTGCCTTCGCTCTGGGATGCATTGCGCATCGCCCGGCACATGGCCCGCGAACAGGCGGTCTGATGATGAATAGTTCAGGAATCGCAATGATGTCACCCACCCGTTCCGACGCCGCTGTAGAACCGACCCTGCGCCCCGCTGCGCAGGTCATGGACCTGGATCGGCTGGGCAGTCACTTTCAAAGCCGCTTGAGTTTCGTGCGCAGCAGCATGCGGCGGATGATGAATGAGCAGTGGCGCATCCAGCGCACCTGCTTCGAGCTGGATGCCGAGGGCTTTGGCACGGCCATCTACCGTATCGACACGGCCACTGCGCACTATCACTGCGTGATTTTCTCGAATGACCTGCCAGCGGAAAAACGCAGCGACCGGGTGATTGCCGATCAGTGGGACGTCAGCTTCGTCCTGCTTGCCGGTGATGTGGATGAACGACAGCTTGCCGATCTCAGGCGCAACGTGCCCTTGCAGGAAGCCGGGCGCTTCGATGCGCGGGTGCTGGTGCTGTCGCGGGCCAACCGCAGCCTGCGCAACTTCGAGCGTTTCCTCGGGGCGCTGGCCGAGGGCTGCCAGCCAGACCCGCGGCAACTCGCCGAAGTGGGCTACCTGTATCGCACCACCGCCGTGTATGGCAACGGCAAGTTCGGCATCGCCGACTTCAGTTGCCTGCAGGGCAATGCCGACTTCACGCAACCCTTCAGCGCGCAGATGTTTACCGTCTACCTGCTCCGGCATTTCAGCATCGAACAGATCGAACACATGGCCCGGGCACGCAACCCGCAACGGGCGGTCGGGCTGGACATGGCCCTGCAACGCTACCTCGGGGTCGGCAATTCCACGGGACTGGGGATGGCGCCGTTCCTGATCAATCACCCACAACTGGTCAATCAATGGCTGTGGGCCAGGGAAACTGCCCTGGCGCGCGTCGTGGCACAACCGGCCGATCTGCCCCGGGTCCAGCGTTTGCAGGCGCTGATGCAGCGCGCTCGTCAGCACCTGGAGCAAACCACCACCGATGACCCACGCCAAAGCGCCATCGATCAGCAGACCCTCGCCGATCTTGGGCAACTGGCCGAATGGTTCGAGGGGCAGTCGGTCAATAGCGACCTGTGGCCGCGGTTGCAAGCCTGGGCACAGATGCATGGCGGCAACGGTTGCCAGGAATTGCTGGTGAGCCTTCTGCTGGAGCTGTACCCGGAACAGGTCGATGCGCTGGCCGAACAGATGTCGGTCAAGGAAGGCTTTCGACTCAATGCCGATATGCCGCTGGATGAGCTGCGCGAGCTGATGGAAACCCGCTACCGCTGGGCACTCGATTACGACCTGAGCGGCGCCGAGGCCAACCATTTCTTCTGGTATCGCTCGGCGGAAAAGGAAGAACCACGCCTGGGTGAACGCGCCATGGAACCGGGTGCCGAAAAGGAAATGCAGTTGGGCATCGCGCACAATATCCAGCGTTGCCACCGCGCCCTGCTGGCTTACCGGGAACAGCATCGGCAGCAACTGACCGCGCATTTCCTGCTGGCCCAGCCGCAGTTCAAAGGCACCGTCTGCCGCTTGCAAGGCATGGCCCGCTGCGCCTATGGGGAAATCCGCGCCAACCTGATGGACCGCGGCATGCTGCCGATCCACCTGCTGCGCTGCAAGCTGGCGTTCTTCGGTGCCGGCAAGTTCGACCCCAAGTCCAGCCGCTGGGTGCGCATCACCTTGTTCCAGGGCGCGCCCCTGGTCAGCGAAATTGGTCAGCCCTTCGCCGATGACTGGAATTTCGCCGTCATGCCCCCACCGGCATCCGATACCGGAGAACTCTGATATGCGTGTCTCGCTCAATGAAATCCAGGTGATCTGCCGCAAAGCCTTCGAAGGCATCGGCTTTGCCCCGGGTGATTGCGACGACGCCGCCGAGATGATCGCCTGGCTTCAGTTGCAGGGGCTCGACGGCATCGGGGCGCTGAAAAAAGCCCTGGCCTTTCTCCATGACGAAGTCGATCGGCCGTTCGAAACCTGTTACGAAGATGCCGCGCAATTGACCCTCGACGCCCACGGCCAAAGCGTCTTGCGCTGCGCCGCGCAAGCGGTCGAGCTGGGTGTGAGCAAGGCCTTGCGCGGCGGCAGTGCGCTGATCCGGATCCGCCACTGCCACAACCGCATCCTGCTGCTCGGCTACCTGGCGCGCTGCGCCGACCAGGGGCTGAACTTTTGCGTCTATTGGCGCGATGCGCGTCAGGAACTGGTCGCCACCCTCAGCGCCGGACAAAGCACTCCATCCTTGCGGGTGCATGAGTTGCCACAACCGGCCGGCAGCGACGAGCAAAGCATCAATGTGTTGATCTCGCGACATTTCACCCTGCTGCCACGCTGCAGTGCCGAGGACATCGGGCCCGACGCTCGGCCGGCCCTCGCCCGCCAACTCGCCGGCGGCCTGGAGGTCGACGATGAGGTCTGGGTCATGTTGAAAAAACTCGGTGAACAAGTGCTGGTGGAAAGCACGGAAGAATCCCGACGCCGCGGTGCCGGCGAAAGCAGTGACGCTCGCTGAAAATCTTTAAACCCGCTTCAGGAAGCTATCGATGAAATACGCCATCAAGACCGACCTTTTCGCCTCGCGCGCGCCTCTGGAATGGGCGGTTGTCGGCAACGGCACCCTGTACACCGCGCAAATCCCCATCGACCGCCAGGGCCAGGTGGTCGCCGGTGGTATCGAAGCCCAGGCCCGGCAGACCCTGGATAACTTGCGCCATACCCTGGAGGCCGCTGGCAGTTCGCTGGATGCCGTCACCCAGGTGCTGATCTACGTTACCGACCGCAGCTACCTGGCCACCGTGAACGCGCTCTACACCCAGTACTTCCAGGCGCCCTACCCCAACCGCGCCGCGCTAGTAGTCGCCGGTCTGGCCAGGGAGGACATGCTGGTGGAACTGGTGGTGTACGCCTGCATGGACTGAGTCCTTGCGCCGGCGCCTCATTCGGGGCGCCGAACCGCCCGCACCTTGCCGCTGTTGCCACCGCCACAGAAAAACCGCTCGCCGCCATCGGACTCAAGTCCCGACACTCCGACACCGTCCGGCAACCTGATGCTTTGCAGCACCTCGCCGGTTTGCGGATCGACGCGGCGCAATTCACTCTCGTCCCCCTCCCAGGTGCCATGCCACAGCTGCCCCTCGACCCAGGTCACCCCGGTGACGAAGCGGTTGGACTCGATGGTGCGCAAAATCTTCCCGGTCTCGGGATCGATCTGATGTATTTTCCGGTCGCGATAGCTGCCGACCCACAGCGTGCCTTCGGCCCAGGTGAGCCCTGAATCATTACCGCCGCCCGGTGCCGGGATGGTGTTGAGCACCTGCCCGCTCTGCGGGTCGATTTTCTGGATGCGTTGCGCGGCGATCTGGAACAGGTACCGGCCGTCGAACGCCGTACCCGCATCGGCGCTGACGTCGATCGAACGCAGGGTCTTGCCGCTTGCGGGGTCGAGGGCATTGAGTTTTTCGCCACTGGCGAACCAGACCTGCCGGCCGTCCCAGGTGAGGCCATGGATGGTGTCGACACCTGGGAACGGACCATATTCACGCAGTATTTCAGCGGTTGAGCTTTTCATGCCGGGTTCCTCTCGCGAGTTGATGGCGTTCATCCTAGTCACTGGGCAGTGGCGCCGGGAGTAACAAGGTCGTCGCGAAACCCGGTATCGGCGCAGTCATCCAGCGCCGCGCGCGCCCGCGACCGAATGACTGCACCTTGCCGGCCGCCGCCAATGCCTCGAGAGTGCGCTGCACGGTGCGCTGACTGGCACCGAGGGCCAGCGCCAGGGCGGAACTCGACCATGATTCGCCGTCGGCGAGGAAGGCGAACAGCGCGGCAAATTTCTCATCGACCGGTTGCGCCAACACCGCCACGTCGGATGAAACCAAAGGCACCAGGGCAAAACCACGCGGGGTAGCCATCACGCCAGCCAAGGGTTTGAGCGCAGCCCGCAGCCGGCCGATCTCGACGCGCAACCGGGCGCGATGGGATTCATCGGTCAACTTCAAGCGAAAGGCACCGGCGATCAGCGCTTGCCGCGACACGTCGCCGGGCCAGGTCTCGGCCATCATCCTGAGCAATGCGAACAGCACCGGACGTGTGGCGAGTGAAACCGACATGCCGGCACCCCGCACGCTGTAACGGCACGCGTCCACCACCAGTGACGTTGAGCCGAGCAGCGCTTCAACCTCATCGAGCAACAGCGGCCGCTCTTCGCCATGCACGATCAGGCGCGCGGTGGGCGTATCCAGCAGGAGCGCGGCGTTTCCGACCTCGGCGCTCAGCGCCGGTATATCGGCCTGACCGGCAGCATGCCTGGCGCGGGTGAGTGCATTGCGCGCCGCTTGCGATTGCAGGCGGCGGATGGCGATCCCTGCCACCACCAGTTCATGAGCGGCGCGCAATACCGGTGGCAGGGGTGCAGGATCAAGCGCGGCAAGCAGAACTTCAGCCTCGTCGAGCTGCCCGATCAACAGCAAGCGCCGGATCTGCAGATAGCGTGCATGGGCCGCGTTGACCCGATCGCCGTGCGCCTCCAGCGTCACCCGCGCCGCGTCGAGCGCCTTTACCGGCCAGCCCAGATCCCGCGACGCGAGGGCGATCTCGGCTTCGGCGACCGCACACCGCGCCCGGGCCACCCGCTCTTTCGGCCCGAAGGCACGCGCCGCACTTTTCACCAACGCCCTGGCCCGAACCAGATCGCCAAGCTGCGCCATGGCAATGCCGCGCAATGCCAACGCCGGCGCATCGTCGCGCAGCGCAACGCGGTCCAGCGCACCCAGCGGATCACCCGCCGCCAGCGCCCGCGCCGCCGCGGTGATCAACGAGTCCATGTGCAGTTCGCCATAGTGGTCACTCCCGCCGAGCAATATCCGGGTTCAGTCTCGTTCACGGAGTAAAGCATTCGCGGCTGCGGGCTACGTTTTTTATTGTCACTCGATCAACGCGTTGAACGTGCTGCCGCCATCGCAGCAAGCGTGCTCCTACAGTGTTCGGTGCTGTATGTGAAACTTGTATACACCCCCCATCCCCTGTGGGAGCGAGCCTGCTCGCGAAGAGGCCCTACCCATCAACACAACCAAGAAGTCATACGACCTCCCCCCAGGACACCCATTCCCAAAAACCGCCTGCATGCCATAAAACCCAAGCCAAGCGCCACCTCCCCAGCCTTCCCGCCCTTGCCCACCCAAACCAAATGCGGTACAAAACCACCAAGTTGTACGACAACATAATAAATACGCCAAGCCATCGCCGACGATGGCAAACACCCGTCGAGACCCTGCCATGACCCGCTCCACCGCCGTACAAGCCACCCCGGCTCCCTTCCCCCGCCATCTCGCCGTGCTCATCCTGCTGTGCATGGGCTGTGCCTTCGCCGGCAACCATGTGGCCGCCCGGGTGGCATTCGACGACGGCGCCGGGGTGTTGCTGGCGATCCTGATGCGTTCGGGCGGGACCTTGCTGGTACTGGCCACGCTGGTGCTCTGGCAACGCCAGAGTCTGCGCCTGCCGGCGGGAGCCTGGCGTTGGCAGCTGCTGTTGGGCTTGCTGATCACGGTACAAAGCCTGTGTCTGTATTCGGCCGTTGCGCGGGTACCCGTGGCGCTTGCGCTGCTGGTGGCGAATGTCTTTCCCATCCTGCTGGCACTGCTCACCTGGGCGCTGGGCGGACCACGACCATCCGCCCGCACCGCCTCGTTGATGGGGCTGATTCTGTTGGGCCTGGTGTTTGTACTGGATGTGCCGGGACGCCTGTCGGCCAACAGCAGCGTCGGCCCGCAATGGCTGCTCGGCGTTGCCCTCGCCTTCTGCGCCGCCAGCGTGTTTGCCTGCGCGCTGTGGATCACCGATCACAAACTGTCCCAGGTGCGCGGTTCGGTGCGCAGCCTGCTGACCATCTTCATCGTCTTCAGCAGCGTCAACCTTGCGGGCCTGACCGGCGCGCTGCCCGGCGGACTGAGCCTGCCGGCGACCACCACCGGCTGGCTGGCACTCGCCACGCTGGTGGTGCTGTATGGCACCGGGTTTATCGTGCTGTTCATCTCGGTGCCGCGCCTGGACATGCCGCGCAATGCTCCGGTGATGAACATCGAACCGCTGGCGACCTTGCTGATGGGCTGGATCGTGCTGGACCAGATGCTGAGTGCGGGCCAGGTGATGGGGGGTGTGATTGTTGTCACTGGTATTGTTTTGCTGACGTATCGCAAGTCGGTCTCCAAAATCGCAGAGAAGGCACCGGCTTGAGCGCTCTATTGATCATGCGCACGCCTTCGCTGCAGGAGCGAGGCTTGCCCGCGAAGAGGCGATCCGCAATCCCTGTAGGAGCGTGGCTTGCCCGCGAAGAGGCGATCCGCCTCAAACCCAGTCTCAAGCCCGGGCGCAGCTGAAAGATTCTGCCTATCACCCCCGAATACTCCACCTATTAGCTGACTCCCCTACTCGGGTCTAACCTTAATCCAGCGCTGGCATAAGCTGGCCGGTTTAGCGCTGATCAGGAGACAGGAATGAGTCCGAAGCTTGACTAGGGCACCCTTGGGCCACCGCGTTGGCAACTCGATTGCCGCTGTTCAGAATTTTCGTGTGGCCAAGCATCAGACTGCTGCCCCCTGCCTGAGTCATTGATTTCGCTCGTCGCTATTGTGCGCCCATGCCGGGCCGGATAGCCGAATGAATACGACCTAAAGGTAGCTCACACATGGCAAACGAATCGAAATGCCCGTTCAATCACGCCGCTGGCGGTGGTACGACGAACCGCGACTGGTGGCCGAACCAACTGAATCTGAAGATCCTGCACCAGCACTCGTCCCTGACCGACCCCATGGACGAAGGCTTCAACTACGCCGAAGCATTCAAGACCCTGGACTTTGAAGCGCTCAAGCAGGATCTGCGCGCATTGATGACCGATTCGCAAGACTGGTGGCCTGCGGACTTCGGTCATTACGGCCCGCTCTTCATCCGCATGGCCTGGCACAGCGCCGGCACCTATCGCACCGGCGACGGCCGGGGTGGCGCCGGTTCCGGGCAGCAACGCTTTGCTCCGCTCAACAGCTGGCCGGACAACGTCAGCCTCGACAAGGCACGCCGGCTGCTGTGGCCGATCAAGCAAAAATATGGCCGCAAGATTTCCTGGGCCGACCTGATCGTCCTCACCGGCAACGTCGCACTGGAATCCATGGGCTTCAAGACCTTTGGCTTCTCCGGCGGACGGCCGGATGTCTGGGAACCGGACGAAGACGTGTACTGGGGCTCGGAAAACAAATGGCTGGGTGGCGATACCCGCTACGGCAAGGAAAACGAGCCGATGCAGGAGCCCGGCGAAGGCCCGCTCGTGGCCGAGCCAGGGGAAAACGAGGAGAGCCGTACCGACAAGGGCCGCAACCTGGAAAACCCTCTCGCCGCGGTGCAAATGGGCCTGATCTACGTCAACCCGGAAGGCCCGGAAGGCAATCCCGATCCGTTGGCGGCAGCGAAGGACATTCGCGAAACCTTCGGTCGCATGGCGATGAACGATGAAGAAACCGTGGCCCTGATCGCCGGCGGCCACGCCTTCGGCAAAACCCACGGCGCCGGCCCTGCCGACAACGTCGGGGCCGAACCCGAAGCCGCCGACCTTCACCAGCAAGGCCTGGGCTGGAAGAACAGTTTTGGTACCGGCAAAGGCCCGGACACCATCACCAGCGGCCTGGAAGTGACCTGGACCACTACGCCAACGCAATGGAGCAACAACTACCTGGAGAACCTGTTCGGCTTTGAGTGGGAACTGAGCCACAGCCCCGCCGGTGCCAACCAGTGGACAACCAAGGACGGTGCCGGCGCCGGTACCATCCCGGATGCCCACGACCCGTCCAAGCGGCGCAATCCGACCATGCTGACCACGGACCTGGCACTGCGCTTCGACCCGATCTACGAGCCGATCTCCCGGCGTTTTCTGGAAAATCCAGAGCAATTGTCGGACGCCTTTGCCCGTGCCTGGTTCAAGCTGATCCACCGCGACATGGGCCCGCTCTCGCGCTACCTCGGGCCGGAAATGCCCAGCGAAGAACTGCTGTGGCAAGACCCGATTCCGGACGTCGACCATGCCCTGGTCGACGACAGCGACGTCACCGCACTCAAGAGCAAACTGCTGAACTCGGGCCTGACCGTGTCGCAACTGGTATCCACCGCCTGGGCGGCGGCCTCCACCTTCCGTGGCTCGGATAAACGCGGCGGCGCCAATGGTGGTCGCCTGCGCCTCGCTCCGCAGAAGTTCTGGCAGGCCAACCAGCCTGAACAACTGGCCAACGTGCTGCAGAAACTCGAAAGCATCCAGAGCGAGTTCAACGGCAGTGGCCAGGCCGGCGGCAAGAAAATCTCCCTGGCAGACCTGATCGTGCTGGCCGGTAGCGCCGGCGTCGAACAGGCGGCGAAAAATGCCGGCCACAACGTGACAGTACCCTTCACTCCCGGACGGATGGATGCCACGCAAGAGCAGACCGACGTCGAGTCATTCGGCTTCCTGGAACCCATCGCCGATGGCTTCCGCAACTACGCCAAGTCGCGCTACGGCGTCCCGGCCGAGGCGCTACTGATCGACAAGGCGCAATTGCTGACCCTCACCGCACCGGAAATGACCGCGCTGATCGGCGGCCTGCGCGTGCTGAACACTAACGTCGGACAAACCCGGCACGGGGTATTCACGCAGCAACAGGAGGCGCTGACCAACGACTTCTTCAAGAACCTGCTGGATATGGGCGTCGAATGGAAACCGACCTCGGAGGCTAACGAGGAGTTTGAAGGGCGTGATCGCAAAACCGGCGATGCGAAATGGACAGCGACGCGAGTCGATCTGGTGTTTGGCTCGAATGCGCAGCTGCGGGCCCTGGCTGAGGTCTATGCCAGCGACGATGCGAAAGAGAAGTTCGTCAAGGATTTCGTCGCCGCCTGGACCAAAGTGATGAACCTGGATCGCTTCGAACTCAAATAGCTGAAAAGCGCTGTTGAAAACCCGCAACGCCTCCCCCTGTGGAGGCGTTGTGCTTTTTTGCTGGCGAAGGAGTCCGGCGCACTTGACGCCTCAAGCCGTTAAGTGGAAAAAGGTGCGTGCCCCATAGGGAAAACTCGATGCAAGCGTTGGGTGAGTACAAGAATTAAGGAAGATTCGTCAAAATTCATGAAAACCCTATTCTGCTTGCTGATCGCCATCAGTGTCGGTATCGCGCTGCAGTACGCCGGTATTCCCCATGGCCTGTTGCTGGGCTCGATACTCGGGTCCGCGCTGTTTGCCAGCAACTTGCGCTTTTCCCCCACGCTGCCCCTCGGCCTTGGCTACGTCCAAATCGTCCTGGGGATCGCAACCGGCCTGATGTTCAAGGCATGGGACAGCCATACCGCGACAGCGATGTTGCCCAGCCTGGGTTTCATGCTGCTGGCGCTCACGGTCCAGAGCATCGTGGCTGGTTTCTGGTTGCTCAGAGTCTCGGGATGGAACCGCAAGGACTCCCTGTTGGCCGTCTACCCTGGCGCCCTCGCCGCCGTGTTCGATTTGCTCGAGTCCGAACGCGCGTCCGGCAAGGTGATTGTCGTGCACCTGGTCCGCCTGCTGTTGATCACCGTGCTGGTCAGTTTTTGCATTCCCGGACAGACCATCGCGGTGATTGCCCAGAGCAGTCCGCTGGGCACCAGTACGGCGCTGACCCTGCTGTCGCTGATCGCCTTGTGCATAGTGCTCGGCCGCTGCCTGTTGCGCATCGGCGTCCCGGCCCCCTTCATGCTGACCGCGATCGTCGTCACCGGCGTCTATATCAAGATGGGTTATCTTTCGGCCTTCCACATGCCGCAATGGAGTGTCGACAGCGCCGTCGTCCTGCTGGGAGTGCTGATCGGCTCGAAATTCAAGGACATCCCCCTCACAGAACTCATTCGCCACGGCCGCGCCGGGCTGATGTCGGTATCACTCATGCTGCTGATCGCAGCGGCATTTGCCGTAGTCGCCGGGCGGGTGCTGGGCAGCGATCCCTTGATGCTGTGGCTGGCCTACATGCCCGGCGCCGTCGAAACCATCGCCATCGTCGCCTTCAGTGGCGGACTGAACGTGGTGTTCATCCTGACCCATCATCTGGTGCGGATGGTCCTGCTGCACTTCGCGCCCGCCTTGCTCATCCAGGCGCGGCGCTGGCGCGAAGAGGCCTGATCGGCAGCGGCAAGGCGCGAGGGACTAAACCGGAGAAATGGTGGCCAGAGCGCCGATCAAAATGGTCAACACCAGAAATCCACCCAGAAAAAATGCCATCTTGCCCATTGGGGCCTCCTACGTCATGTGCATGCGGTGCAGCGGTGGCTGCGCATGCGGAACAGGCTGTCATTGTGAGCTCGGGACGGCGTGCATGACAGCGGCAGATGGCGAAGGAAAATACGGATCAGATGCCCCGTTTCACCGACTCCACCTGCGAAATCCCGACACTATTCCTCCAGGCTGATCCCCGATCCCCCCAATTCCTTGGGGACATCCTTCTGCTTGGGCAATCCATCCTTGATCCGCAGCACGCTCTCCTGATAGTGAACGTGAACGCCAGGCGTATACGCAAGATCCGGAATAACCGCGGCATACACGTCGATGAGCCCCATCCCGGGGTGTTCGGTAAACAGATGCCCGCCGCACGTCTTGCACCACTTGCGGTAACTCTGCGGGGTCTTGTTGTAGGTGCCGATGTTGTCTGCCCCCCGAGTCACCTGCACCGCCTCGGGTTTCCACAGCGTGAAGGCATTGACCGGCCCAGCCGACCAGTGCCGGCACGACTCGCAATGGCAATAGCCCATCGCGTCCGGCTCGCCGCTGACGGTGAACTCGACGGCGCCGCAAAAACAACTGCCTTTGTAAGAACGTTCGATGCTCATGACATGACTCCTCGATCAAGGGTCAGGCGATAGGATCGCCTGACGTGTACCCGCTTTCAGCCGTCGATGTAGCGCACCGCTGTCGCCGGCGTGCGCCGCACCTGCAGTTCGAAAATATCAGGGCGCGCGTAGTGCCCGGTGACGTCAAGCGCCCGTCGCGCAGGCGCCACGAGTGCGACGTCGATGTCCGCGTACAGAATGCCGGCCTCACGGTGTAACGGGCCGGCCACGATCCGGCCTTGAGGACTGACCACCACCGAGTCGCCGTCGTTGATCCATTCGTCCGGATCGGCAAACAGTTGCGCACGCGCCGGGAAGTCGTCCGGGATGTCACTGCCACGCAGCGCGGTGCCGCTGCCGAGCACCCAACAACGGCCTTCGAGTGCAATGTGACGCATGGTGCTGATCCAGCCATCGCCCGTGTCGTAGGTGGGTGCGACGTAGATTTCCACCCCTTGGGCATACAGTGAATAACGCGCCAGCGGCATGTAGTTTTCCCAGCAGATGAGCGCCCCCACGCGGCCGACCGGGGTATCGACCGTACGCAGCCCGGATGCATCGCCGAAGCCATGCACCATGCGCTCGGGATTGGTTGGCATCAGCTTGCGGTGCCGGTTGAGCACGGCGCCGTTCGCGCCGATAACGACTACGCTGTTATAGAGCGTGCCGCCGCCATTGCGCCGGTCGCACTCATTGATGCCGCACACGATCGTCACGGCGTGAACCCTGGCGGCCTCGCACAACGGGCTCAGGTCACCGCTGGTGATATCGACGGCGTTGGCCAGCAGCCGCGTGTGCAACTGGCCCATGACGGCCCCGTCCTTTCCCGCCGCCAGCCGCCATATCCATGACGGGTAACCTGGAATGAAGGATTCGGGCAAAACGATCAGCGTGGCTCCCGCCGCCGCAGCCTCGGCGACCGATTGCACGGCCCGGGCGATGGTCGCGCTGCGATCGAGCAGCACGGGCGGACGCTGAATGATAGCTACCTTGGTCATGGCGTTCTCCTTGGGCGTTGGTTATTGACGGCTTCAGCGTGCGCGTGGCGAAGTCGCGGGGCTAGTTCAGAATCTGAAGTGTTGCAATTGCGGAGACCCGGTGATGGATGACAGCTACGGTCAGTTCTGCACGGTCGCGCGGGGTGCCGAAGCCCTGTGCGAGCGCTGGACGCCATTGGTCGTGCGCGAACTGCTGTGTGGCAGCAAGCGCTTCAACGAACTGCACCGCGGCGTACCTCGGATGTCCACCGGTCTGCTGGCACAGCGGCTGCGCCATCTGGAAGAGATCGGAGTGATACGTCGCACCGCCGCAGGCAAGGTCTGGGAGTACAGCCTGACCGAGGCGGGCGAGGAATTGCGCCCCATCATCCTGGCCCTGGGTCACTGGGGCGCGCGCTGGATCGGCAGTCGCCTGCGCGATGACGAACTCGACGCGGGCCTGCTGATGTGGGACGTGCGCCGCTTCGTGCGCCTCGAGACGTTCCCGTCCCGACCGGTGGTCATCCACTTCAAGTTCCGCGACGCGCGCCCCGGCGAGCAGGCGTGGTGGCTTGTGGTCGAACAAGGCGTGGCAGACCTGTGCCGCGACGACCCCGGGCGCGAACTGACGCTCGTGGTGGACTCCAGCGTGCGTGCTTTGACCGAGGTGTGGACGGGTGATCGCACTCCGCGGGAGGTTCTTCAGGCGCGAGAGCTGCGGGTCGACGGCGCGGCGCGGGATGCGGAGAGCTTGTGGAGATGGCTTGGTACCAGCGCGTTTGCGGGTACCCGTAGCGCTGCACTTTCTACTGGGCGTTGATACGTATCTTCAATAACCGAACACATCGCAAACCTGTGGGAGCTGGCTTGCCAGCGAAGGCGGCCTGACAGCCAACCCAATTCCACGGATATCCCCGGCACCCTGTAGGAGCGAGGCTTGCCCGCGAAGACGTCCGAAACCCAACCAATCTCTTGCGACCGTACTCACCCCCCGAAGGCTGCGATCTTTGATCTTGAAACCGCACAAGCCCCACCCCAAAGAATGGGGCAGAGCTTCTTACTCCACATCAAGTTGAACAACCGCCCTCACCTACTCCTGCGGATCAACCCGATCCAGCACCCGATTCACCGACAACTCCGCCAGTGCAATCATCTGCTGAATCGCCAACGCCAGATTGCACTTTGGCCCTTCGAGGATGAACGCCAATTCACTGGCCATGACACTGGCTGAAGCCAGGGTTTCACAGGCGTGAACCAGGAGGGTTTCGTTGTTTACGCTGGGGACGATGTTGAAGATGGGGTTGGGACGACGGTCGGCCATGGCTGGCTTGCGGGATGGAGACTCTGAATCGGTTTTCGGCGACTCGCAGGTTTGGGATGAATCAGCGTTTTCGTTGAGCATCTGGAACTCCAAATGGATGGGGCTCCTATGAGAAATACGGGCTACCACACCCGGTCGCTGCCTTGGCAGTGACGGAGTGAGGTTAGCCAGGTGACTTCCGAGCGGCAAGCTTATTGGATTGTAGGAAATCTCCGAGACACTCGTACCACCGCTTTGCGGCAGCTATGATGTTCTAAATTTTCGGAAACCCCCAGTCGGTAAGTGGCGAGAGTTGAGACAACAACTCAAGGTGCTCTATCGTTTTGACCTTTTGAATATTTCCTAACTCTATCGATCCACCGAGAGCCAAAGCAGGCACCAGCCCATACATTTCGTCAGCTTTAAGTTTTCCTAACTTCTTTAGAGCCGGCTTAAACAAAAACTCCAAGTCGTTATAATCAGGGTCCATGGACGAAAAAAATACCCGAACCCCAAAATCAATCTTCTCGCCTGTGAAAATAGAGACACGGGGCGAGTAACGTGCCATACAAGCGCTGATTGTCAAACAATACCCGCTTTTTTCTCCCCATACATAAAGATCACCAAACGCGCTGCGGGCAATGACATAGTAGTTATCCTGGTGATAAAGCTCTGTATCAACTAACCACTGCGTCAGTACGGCTTCATATTCCTGAGGGTTGACCGTCCAAAATAATCCGTCACCGTATCCGCACCACCCAAACTCTTCCCAATACTTGATCAATTGTCCGGGAAGTTTGTTTTTATATCGAGCCACGCTCGACACCGGAACTTCCTGGCGTGTGATTGGAGCGCCGAACTGTTTGATAAAAAAAGCATAATCCTCGTCCAAAGCCTACTCCTTATTTACATCTTTCAAGTTTTGCACTCATTTTTGTGGAGCCACGAATAGCCTCGGGTACATCATTAGCGGCAGCATCCAGACCGCCTATGCGGCTAGGCCACTGGGGACCAATGCTTGCATTGATACGCCGATCACCAAAATCACTGATGATGTCCTTTCCTCCTGCAAACAGGTCGGGATTATGCAAAGCGGCTAACGTTGCCATTTTTTGCAAAGTCATATCCTTGGCCAAGGTTTTTGCTCGTTCGGGAAATACACCTTCCGCCCTCAGTTTATCGCGGAGTTCAACCTCCATCTCTTGACTGAGTTTTTTTCGCGCTGTTGCAGCAACCTTCGGATCCCTCATAACGTTTTTCGTCGTGAACGCTTCTCTTCCTTTCAAATACTCATTCACGCTCAGATCATTAAGCCCTTTTTCCTGCCCTGCCAGCTGCCGATCAAATTCCGGGATCTTCGCTGCGTGCATCTTGTTCACCTTAAAGCATGGCACCTTGTGCTCTGGCATGCCCACCGGTTTTTTCGGTGACGGGCGATCGGGTTGGCGATGAGCGGGTGATGTCGGTTCTTGCGGTGCGAATGCGCCTCTTCCTGGCTTCGGCGGCTGCAGGTCTGGATGTTTTTTCAGTGCGTCTTCGTGCTTGAGCATCCACTGGCCCAACTGCGCACCTTTGGAGCTTGCTCGCATCTCACTGGCAAGGACATGTGCATTGCCTCGCCCGCGCGTGAGGTAGGCGACGATTGATCCCGGCAAGAGGACAACGATTTCCTCGTGTCCCCATGCGATATGCTGGGCGGCCCTGTCTATGGCAAACGGGTCATCACGGCTGAAGGGATTTAATTCCTCATCGCCACGGGTCCCCTTCCACGCGATGTTAATGCCATCCAGGTAATACCTGCCAATACGCGGCAGTCCATCGACGAAAAACTCAGCGATGGAAACCAGGCCGAGCGCCCCCAATATCCAGGAGCTGACTTTTAAACCCATTGCAGCGCCAGCTGCGCCGAGCGGAATAGCTCCCGCACCTCCTGCAAACGTGCCTACCCCAGCGCCAATCGCGCCGCCTGCAAGCACACTGCCGACCACGATCATCGCCATCTGATTGACGACACTAATGAGTTCAGTGAGGACACTGGAAATGTCGAGGTCGGAGAAGCGTTGCCTCAAGGATCTGGCGGCTTCCCATTCTGCTCGAATGAACGCCGTCTGGATGTTGTGGATGCGTCGAATATTGAGACCGATGGAGGGCCCTTGTTCATTGAGTCGAGTTCTGGTTTGTCCTCCTTGATATCCCATACTGCGGGTTATCTCGTTTTCTATTTCAAACCAGGTGGGAACGACATTCCATAAAGTCATTCTGTGTCTTCCTGACATGGGTGAAGTACTGACGATGTTTGTTATCGAGGATATGAAACAGGTATCAAAAAAAGCATGACAAGCTTTGACAACCCACCCTATACCAAGCGGATTTCGTCAATCAACAAAACGCATAGAAATCCCAATTACCTTTTTCTAAAACAAGAAATTTCATCTCAACAAGTTCACATTTACTGTAAGAAATTTCTTACTTGAACTCACCAAGAGCGATTTTTTTACTCGCTTGGAGACCCTTAAACTACAGCCAACGCGAGGCGGCCTACCGACCAGCCTGACTCTTTGAGCCGCATGCAATCCAGCTATAGGAGCCGGCTTGCTGGCGAAGGCGGCCTGACAGCCAACCCAATTCCACGGGTATCCCCGTTATCCTGTAGGAGCGAGGCTTGCCCGCGAAGACGTCCGGCAGCCAACCAATCTATTCCAACCGTACCCAATTTCCCCGAGCTGGGCCGAAGCGCTTTGGTTACTTTCGCGCTTTTCGAATCGGCATAGGAGGCGGCCATCTGGCCGCGCCCCTGCCACACCACCCGGCATGCGGTTCCGCACCGGGCGGTTCGAGAAGTTGAGGTCAGCAGAGTCGAGGTAGACCCAACCGGTCGAACCACGCCACCGTAAACACTCCATGGATCAGACCGACACTGTTGTGCCAGTACCTGTGGCGCAAGGCGAAACCCTAGATCGCCGTTACCGCAGCAATGGATATGTACGCGATCAAGAGACAGGTCAGCTGTCAGGCCGTCTTCGCCAGCAAGCCGGCTCCTACAGGTGATCGGGGTACATATATATATATATGTACCTCCAGTCAGGGTACTGACCGGGTGAAAATCCGACTGCGTCTTGAGGAACAAGACGCTGGATTATTCACTCATGCAAGGAGGCACCATGCCTGATCCTACTCAAGTAGAAACTCTGCTGAAAGCTGTCATTGGCAAAAACTATTCGGAAGCACTGCGTGCTCAATTATCGGAACAGACCGGGCGCACCATTCGCCCGCTGGGCGGTAAGTTTGCGGGTACTATGGATTACCAACCCGAACGTATCAGCCTCTATCTCAACGATGCCGGTGTGATTGATTCGTATCGTTTCGGTTGATCAACTATTTCAACGCCCACAAAAAAGCCCGCTGACCGTCACCGGTTCAGCGGGCTTTCAAACAGCTTGGCTACTTACAACGCCATATCCCTGGCAGCATCAGCCTTCGGTGCCACAGGCGCTGCAGCCGGAGCAGCAGCCGGAGCCGTCGCCTGACCAATCGCCGGAGGCGGAGTCAGCTCCAGCACCTTGGAGGTGTAGGCCCACTCCTCGGCAACTTTCTCGGGATTGCCGTTCAACTGAGTGCCATAGCTAGGCACGATCTGGTGCAGCTTCTCCTGCCAGGCCGGGGAAGCTACCTTGTCCTTGAACACTTTCTGCAGCACGGTCAGCATGATCGGCGCGGCAGTCGAGGCACCTGGCGATGCGCCCAGCAGGCCGGCAATGGTGCCGTCTTGCGAAGCGACGATCTCGGTACCCAGCTTCAACACGCCACCGGCGGCTTCATCACGCTTGATGATCTGCACGCGCTGGCCGGCTTGCCACAGCCGCCAGTCTTCGGCCTTGGCGTTCGGGAAGTATTCCTTCAGGGCGTCGAGGCGGTCTTCGTCCGACAGCATCAGTTGACCGGCAAGGTACTCGACCAGCGGGTATTCCTTGATGCCGACCTTGGTCATCGGCCACACGTTGTGCGTGGTGGTGGTGGTCAGCAGGTCCAGGTACGAACCTTCCTTGAGGAACTTGGTGCTGAAGGTGGCGAATGGGCCAAACAGGATGACGCGCTTGCCGTCCAGGACCCGGGTGTCCAGGTGCGGCACCGACATCGGCGGTGCGCCAACGGAAGCTTTGCCGTAGGCCTTGGCCAGGTGTTGCTCGGCGAGGGTCGGGTTTTCGGTGACGAGGAACGAGCCGCCTACCGGGAAGCCTGCATATTCCTTGGCTTCAGGAATGCCCGACTTCTGCAGCAGGTGCAGGGCTCCGCCGCCGGCGCCGATGAACACGAACTTCGCGTCGGTTTCGGATTTCTTGCCGTCCTTGAGGTTTTTGTAGCTGACGCGCCAGCTGCCGTCGTCGTTGCGGGTGATGTCCTGCACTTCGCTGGACAGTTTCAGGTCGAACTTCGGGGTGGTCTGCAGGTGCGCGACGAACTGGCGGGTGATTTCGCCGAAGTTGACGTCGGTGCCGATCGGCGACCAGGTGGCCGCGATTTTCTGGTTCGGGTCACGCCCTTCCATCATCAGCGGAACCCACTTCTTGATCACAGCCGGGTCTTCGGAGTACTGCATGCCGGCGAACAGCGGGCTCGCTTGCAGGGCTTCGTAGCGCTTTTTCAGGAACTTGATGTTGTCATCGCCCCAGACGAAGCTCATGTGCGGCGTGGAGTTGATGAACGAACGCGGATTTTTCAGCACGCCTTGCTGGACCTGCCAGGCCCAGAACTGACGGGAGATCTGGAAGGCTTCGTTGATTTCAACGGCTTTCGGGATCTGTACGTTGCCCTTGTCGTCTTCCGGGGTGTAGTTCAGCTCTGCCAGGGCGGAGTGACCGGTACCGGCGTTGTTCCAGCCGTTGGAGCTCTCCTGGGCGACGCCGTCGAGGCGCTCGATCATTTCCATCGAGGTGCCGGGTTCCAGCTCGTTGAGCCAGACACCCAGGGTCGCGCTCATGATGCCGCCGCCGATGAGCAGTACATCGACTTTCTTTGCCTCTTGCGCCTGGACGCAAGTGATCCCCATCGACAAAGCCAGCCCCAGCAGGGCTGTGTTCATTTTCTTAAACATCTGTAGCACCTATGATAAAACGCCATCCGCCCTTCCATCTTCACTCTCGAGCCCCGTGTTTCACGGCATACAGGCAGATGTCGTGGGTGCTCGCACATGACGATTGGAGGGTGGGCACACAAGGCCGACGTGATCCATCGACCTCACTTTATATGTCCCTGCTGAACTGACTTTTTATCGTTATTGGCCTCAGCTACTTGAGCGACAGTGATTCTGCTGGCGCGTCTCGTGGACGCGCAAACTGAATAAGTCAAAGCAAGTTATTGCCAAGAATATCACGACATGACAAACCCGCGCGTCTGTTCCCGACTTGATCGTCCGGGCACGGGCGTCTGACGCCACTATACTGATCCTGATTTTCCAGGTGAGCCGGTGAGGAATAGTCATGAGCGATAAAGTCGATCTGCGCAAATACTCCTCTCAAGTGGTGGATGGCGTGGAGCGCGCGCCCGGCCGCTCGATGCTGCGGGCGGTGGGCTTCACCGACGAGGACTTCAAGAAGCCGCAGATCGGCATCGCCTCGACCTGGGCGATGGTGACGCCGTGCAACATGCACATCGACAAGCTGGCGATCGAAGCCGAAAAAGGCGCGAATGCGGCCGGGGCCAAGGGCGTTATTTTCAATACCATCACCATTTCCGACGGCATCGCCAACGGCACCGAAGGCATGAAGTATTCGCTGGTGTCGCGGGAGGTGATTGCCGACTCCATCGAGGTAGTGGCCGGCTGCGAAGGCTTCGACGGGCTGGTGACCGTGGGCGGCTGCGACAAGAACATGCCGGGGTGCCTGATCGGCATGGCGCGGCTGAATCGCCCGTCCATCTTCGTTTATGGCGGCACCATCCGGCCCGGCGCCGGCCACACCGATATCATCTCCGTGTTCGAAGCCGTGGGCCAGAACGCCCGGGGCGATATCAACGAGATCCAGGTCAAGCAGATCGAGGAAGTGGCGATTCCCGGGCCCGGTTCCTGCGGCGGGATGTACACCGCCAATACCATGGCCTCGGCGATTGAGGCGTTGGGCATGAGCCTGCCCGGCTCCAGTTCCCAGGACGCGGTCGGCAGCGACAAGGCCTCGGACAGTTTCCGCGCCGGTCAGCAGGTGATGGAACTACTGAAGCTGGACCTCAAGCCGCGGGACATCATGACCCGCAAGGCCTTTGAAAATGCGATCCGGGTGGTGATCGCCCTCGCCGGCTCGACCAACGCGGTGCTGCACCTGCTGGCCATGGCCCATGCCGTGGACGTCGAGCTGACCCTGGATGACTTCGTCGAGCTGGGCAAGGTGTCACCGGTGGTGGCCGACCTGCGCCCAAGCGGCAAATACATGATGAGTGAACTGGTGGCCATCGGCGGCATTCAGCCGTTGATGAAGCGCATGCTGGCTGCCGGGATGTTGCACGGCGATGTGCTGACGGTCACCGGCAAGACCCTGGCCGAAAACCTGGAAAACGTACCTGACTATCCCGAAGGCCAGGACGTGATCCTGCCGTTCGACCAACCGGTGAAAAAGGACTCGCACCTGGTGGTGCTGCGCGGCAACCTCTCGCCCACCGGTGCGGTGGCCAAGATCACCGGCAAGGAAGGCCTGCGCTTTGAAGGCACGGCCCGGGTGTATCACGGTGAAGAAGGCGCGCTGGCCGGCATTCTCAATGGTGAAGTCAAGGCCGGCGACGTGATCGTGATCCGCTACGAAGGCCCCAAGGGCGGGCCCGGCATGCGCGAAATGCTGTCGCCGACGTCGGCGGTCATGGGCAAGGGACTGGGCAAGGACGTGGCGCTGATCACCGATGGCCGCTTCTCTGGCGGCTCGCACGGCTTCGTGGTCGGGCATATCACGCCGGAAGCCTTCGAGGGCGGGCCAATTGCGCTGATCGAAGACGGCGACAGGATCACTATCGATGCTGAAACCCGACAGATCAGCGTTGACGTGTCCGACGCCGTGCTGGCCGAGCGCAAGACCCGCTGGGTGCGTCCGCAATCGAAGTACAAACGCGGGGTGCTGGCCAAGTACGCCAAGACCGTGTCCAGCGCCTCGGAAGGTGCTGTTACGGATAAATATCTCTAGGAAACAACTTTGTCAGGACTGACGTCTTCGCGAGCAGGCTCGCTCCCACATTGAATCTCTGGGGCACACACACAAATTCTGCACCCGCCGAAGACCTCATGTGGGAGCGAGACTGGCTTGCCGGCGAAGAAGCCCTCATGAACAGCACAGAAATCACTGAATGCGCGCAGGCCTGACCCCTTGCCTGAATTATCTCCAAAGCTTCTCGTAACAAATACGCCCGCATTCACATAAAACTTCTGAATGACCCTCCGACTCTCAATCTTGCGCTGGCGAACCCGTGCAGCGTCACGATGCATTTCATCGACAGTTAATCCCCTAAGGTTATGAGTTCGCCTCGCAATAACGCCCCACACAACAATTCAGGAATCGCTATGAAACGCTCTCTGTGGTTTGGTTTGATCGCTACCCTCGCAACCGGCACCGCCCACGCGGCGTCCCAGGAGGTGCCCATGAATCTGGTGAGCGCCGAGGGTGCGCCACAAGCCATCGGCACAATAACCGTCAACGAGACGCCCTATGGCCTGTTGTTTACGCCGAATCTCAAGTCACTGCCGGTGGGCACGCACGGTTTTCATGTACACGAAAACGGCAGCTGCGAAGCGGCCCTGAAAGATGGGGTGAAAGGCGCTGCGCTGGCGGCCGGAGGGCATCTGGATCCGCAGAAAACCGGCAAGCATCTGGGCCCGTATGCCGACGGGCACCTGGGAGATCTGCCAGCGGTCTACGTGACCGCCGACGGCATCGCCAATTACCCGGTACTGGCGCCGCGCCTGAAGACGCTCTCGCAAATCAAAGGCCACGCGCTGATGATCCACGCCGGCGCCGATAACCATTCGGACATGCCAAAACCCCTGGGTGGTGGCGGCGACCGTGTGGCGTGCGGTGTGATCTGATCCCCACGATCAAATGCAACACTGGCCAAGCCTGCGATCTTCAGCGGCGCTCCCTCAAAGCCGAAACCGCCCCACCGACTGCGACAGCTGACCCGCCAGGGCCGACAGTTCATCGGTGGTCGACGCGGTACGGCCGATGACCTGGCTGTTGCCCTCGGACATGCCGGCGATCATTTCCACCTGATGCGCGATTTCATTGCTGGCCAGGCTCTGTTCACCGATGGTGCGGGTGATGTCGTTGACCAGCTGCGTGGTATTGAGCGTCGCGTCGAGGATTTCACGGATAGCGCGTTCAACGTCGGCGGTCACCGCCATGCCTTTGTCGACCTGCGCCACGCCCGCTTCCATGCTGGTCACCGCCTCACGGGTGCTGAGCTGGATGCGCGCGACCATGGCGGCGATTTCCTGGGTGGAGGCACTGGTGCGTCCCGCCAGGCTGCGGACTTCGTCGGCCACCACGGCAAAACCGCGGCCCTGCTCCCCGGCGCGGGCAGCCTCGATGGCGGCATTCAGCGCCAGCAGGTTGGTCTGGTCGGCGATACCTTTGATCACCTGAATGATGCTGAAGATGGCTTCAGACTCCTTGTCCAGCGTGCGGATCACCTGGGCTGATTGCTGCGCCGAGCGCGCGATGCCGTCCATGTCGTTGACCACCTGATGGATCACCCGGCCACCCTCCTTGGCCAGTGTCTCGGCCTGGTTGGCCATGTTCAGGGCCCGCTCGGCATGCCGGGTGATTTCCTCGATGCTGGCGGTCATTTCGCTGGCCGCCGCCGCCATGGTGCTGGCCGCTGCACTTTGTTGCTGGCTGCTGCCGGCGACTTCATGACAGCCGTTGCTCAATTGGGTGCTCATGCCGCTCACGCCATGGGCGTTGCTGCGAACCACCTCGATCATGCCGCGCAGGTCGCGCTGCATGGTCGCCAGGCTACGAATCAGCGCACTGGCTTCGTCTTGATGGGTGGGCTCGACAATGGCCTCGCTCAGGTTGCCATGGGCGATGCTGTCGGCAATGCGGCTGGCGGTCCGCAGCGGCCCCATGATGCTCAGAATCACCCAACGGCCCTGGGCGAGCAGCAATAACAGGCTGGCGATGAGCACGCCGCCAATGGCGAGATTGGCATTGCTGATGGCTTGCCCGGTGGCGGCACTGGTCTGTCGGGTGTCGGTTTCGATCAGCTCGCTGAGCGCGGCCATCTGGTCTTCCAGCTGACTGAACGCAGCATTGAAGGTGCCCAGTTCCTTTTGCGCGGCATCGGGGTTATCCAGCGCCAGCCCGACGATGCGTTCGGCGGCATTGATGTAGGTATCAAGGCTCGGTTTGAGCTTGTCCAGGCCGGCCTTGATAGTGGCATTGACCGGCAGCCTGAGGTTCTCACCAAGCACTTCGCGAAAGTGCGCCGCATGTTCTTCGATGGAGCTGCGCACCTCGGCTGTGCTGCTGGTGCTTTTGCCCAGCCCGACCAGCATCGCGGCCAGCACGTCGGCGCGTAACGCGTCGTGCATCATGTCGGCTTCGAGGTGATTGCGCAGCGCGGTCATGCTGACCTCGTTGTCATTCACCGCCTGCGCCATCTGCGCATTTCCCAGGTAACTGACCAGGCTCATGATCAAGGCCGTGAGCAGGCCGGTGCCAATCAACAACAGCAAACGTATTTTTATCGACACTGTGTGGGTCCCCTGTCAGTTGATCAAACCACCCGCAGATGGCTTGGCTGATCAGGTTATCGACTGCACCCGGCGCTAATTGAAGGCTATTTCCATACGCTCGTTTCTTTTACGACATGCGGTCGTCATCGGCCGAGAACGTGCGCACGTTCATCGCCAACACAAAAACCTGCAGGAGCCTGGCTTGCCAGCGAAGAGGCCCACACAAACCACCCTGATCCCCGACTTTTCACAGCTTGGCCCCGCAGCCCAGAACTGCCTGCAACGTCAGCGCGTTGGCCAGCGCAAAACCGCTGGCGGTGTTATCGAAGATGCACCAGGTGGGTATGCCCGCCTGCACCGGGTGTTGTACTTGCCGAGCCAGCGCTTCCAATCGGCTCAGGTCGTAGTCGCTGTGATAAATGCGCGGCGAGCCGTGCCAACGCCAATAATGAATCCCCGACCAACCGCTCGGCGTTTCGCCCCCGGTAATGGGCGAGGGATCGGCAGCGACCCGCCCTATGCGCAACTCGACCAACAAGGCTTGCGCCTCCAGCCAACTCTCATGCCGAGGTTCAAGCACCACCGGCCCGGCGTAACGTTGCCGCAGCGCCAGGAAAAACGCCGCCGCAATGTTTTCGTCATAAGCCAACGACGGCGGCAACTGCACCAACAGACAACCCAGGGAAGCACCCAGCGCCGTGCATTGGAACAAAAACTCGTCCAGCAACCGCTCACAGCCTTGCAAGCGCTGAACATGGGTAATGAGTTTGGGCACCTTCACCGAAAACCGAAACTGCGCCGGCACCGACTGCGCCCAGCGCTCATAGGTCTGCGGCCGATGCGGGCGATAAAACGAACTGTTGATTTCGACGGCCGTGAGTTGCGAGGCATACCGCTGCAAATGTGTGCCCAGCTCGGGAAACAGCGGCCAGTGTTCCCGGGGCAGGTTCCACCCGGCACAGCCGACGTAAACCGGCGGGATTTGATCGGGCTCGTTCAATAGAGCACCGCCGCGGCATCACGCATGAAGATTTCCACGGTCTTGGGCCCGATCCCATCGAATTCGAGCAGGCGCTTTTCAAAGGCCTGGCGATCCTCGCTGGCCGCCTGAATGTGGCCAATTTTTCCGGCGTATTCCTCGCCGAGTTTCTGGCACAGGTTCAACAGGCGCGTCGCGGTGGTCTCGTCGTAGCGCACGTAATGGGCTTCACCCAACATTAAAACCAGTTGCCTGTGGGTACATCCACCCAGCTTGCGCGCGGTATCGCGTCCGTGTTTTTCAACGATTACGCGGTAGGCCTGCGCCGCGATTTCAGCCTGGATGCGCTTGCCCATCAGGAAGCTGGCGATAAACCATTTGAACAAGGCACCCTCGTCTGCATTACTCAAATGAATACCGAGATCGCTGGCACTGATCGATTTGTTCATTTCAGGCTTCCTTCTCCCAGGTCCGCAACAGCCTCGGCTCCTTGAACTTCGAGAAAAGCTCGCCCTGCAAGTTCGTTTTTTTCACGGAAATCGAAAACTTCCAGATCTGGCAGAAACAGAAAGGCCAATGGCTGCTGGTTGGCCGACAAGCTTTCCGCTTCTAATTTTTGCGTAAGGAGGGGACGGTTCTCAAAACCCGTCCCTCTATCTATCTCGAGACAACAGCAGCGCCATCGCCAACGATCTTCAGCCAAGGCCAGCGAGCCTGGTAACTCCGGGCCTTCGCTTCGAATAAATCCCTTTCGGGATGAAGCGGATTGATCCGCAACAGCCCTTCTTCGACATCGCTTAAACCGTAAGGCGCATACACCTCGCCCGTCAGCACATCCAGCCCGATGCAGGTTCCCGCAATCAGATACCGATCGATCCCATCCCTGGCCGACTGAAGCCTGGGGTACGGTTTGCCGAACCGCTGGCCGTACCAAAGGTGCACCCGTGCCTGATTCTTGATTTCGATATCCACTTCAAGGTCGTGAAAGAGCTCGCGCGCGAGTTGGATGACTTCGTTCTCCGCCTCCCAGGATACGTCTTCATCAAAGTAGAAAACGTCGTAGTCCTTGACGCCCCAGGCGGCGGGATGCCCGGCCTGCTGATTCCAGACCGCCTGGAACAGGCAGCCTGCGGTCAACATGCATTGGTCCAGGCCAAGTGCAGGCAAGCGCCGGGCTATTTCGTCGTTTGCCGGATTGGTCATTGCGATTTCGATCAAGCGTTCGGTGGTCAACATGGGCCATCTCCCTTTGGGTATCCCTATCCTGAGAGTTGACGATACATGAATCCGTTTATTGAATGAGTGGATGCTGTTGTTTCACCCGTCTCGACAGGCCGCTAATGGTGCACGTACTTGCCAATGAATCAGCAAGCACGCCCATCCGGCACACCCATGAAAAAGCCCGCACAGGGCGGGCTTGGGTAGTTAAAGTTGAGTAGGTGGCCAGCGCTGGTCTCTGGCTTACAAGGTTTATCAGGCTTCTGACAGAAGAGTTTTGTGCTCTCCTGCTTCACACGGCATAAGGGCTGGATCTCAGCGCGGAGATCTTTCTAACCGTGTACCCTTCGGAACGCGCCCCACGTTTCCTCGCTATCCGCTTTGCGCATCAGTCTGCGTCTTCACCTACAACTTCAGAGTAGCAAAAAGCTCGACGCGGTGGCCGCGATTTTTAGACCGATTTCCTTCATCGAAAAGCGCGGCTGGAAGCAAAAATACTAACGCCTACCGCCCGAGGGATCGAATTGACGTTCACCCGGACTCAAGTGAATACTCGACTGCCTGGCGAGACCATTTCGGCCGGTACGCTCACAGGGCCAATCACTTCAGGGGAAGGACCGCAACATGACGACGCGAACTGAAAAAGCCATTCTGGCAGGCGGTTGCTTCTGGGGCATGCAGGATCTGATCCGGCGCCAACCGGGTGTGCTGGCCACGCGGGTGGGCTACACCGGCGGCGATGTGGACAATGCCACCTATCGCAACCATGGCACCCACGCCGAAGCGATCGAGATCGAGTTCGATCCGCAGCAGATCAGCTATCGCCAGGTCCTCGAGTTTTTCTTCCAGATCCACGACCCGACGACCAAAAACCGTCAGGGCAACGATATCGGTACCAGCTACCGCTCTGCCCTCTTCTATCTCGACGACCAGCAAAAACAAGTGGCCGAAGAGACGGTGGCCGACGCTGATGCCTCCGGTCTGTGGCCCGACAAGGTTGTCACTGAAGTGGTGCCTGCCGGCCCATTCTGGGAAGCGGAGCCGGAACATCAGGACTATCTGGAACATTATCCCAACGGCTACACCTGTCATTTCATCCGGCCGAACTGGAAGCTGCCGCAACGCGGCTGAGGCTATTGGCAGCGAGCCCTACAGCACTTGCCGCGCGGGGGCTCCGTTCGTGCATAGCGCCGAAGCTCAAGCGGTGTGCAACCAACGACCCGCAGGAAGCTTTGCTGCATGCGGCTCGCGTTGATGAAGCCGCAGCTGCAACTGCGGCGCGTAATACCAGTGGGTGGTCGCCGAGCGACCGTTGAGCAGGCCGCTGGCGATCAAGGATCTACCTGGCCCATCATTTCAGCGACCGTTTCCGAGCGATTGGCAAAGCGTTGCGCCAACACCGCGCAGACCATCAGCTGGATCTGGTGGAACAGCATCAGCGGCAATATCAACACACCCAGGGTGCTGCCGGCGAACAGCACCTGGGCCATCGGCACACCGGTTGCCAGGCTTTTCTTTGAACCACAGAAGAGGATGGTGATGCGGTCTTCCTGATTGAAGCCAAGGGCTTTGCCCAGCACGGTGGCGATCAGCAGCACCAGCGCCAGGAAGATGCAGCAAACGACCACCAGCCCGGCCAGCGCCCACAGCGGAATCTGATGCCAGATGCCTTCGACCACCGCCGCACTGAACGCACCGTAGACCACCAGCAGGATCGAGCTTTGATCCACGTACTTCAGCCAGTTCCTGTTGCGCGCCACCCAGCTGCCGATCCAGCGCCGGGCGATCTGCCCGGCAATGAACGGCAGCAACAGTTGCACGCTGATTTTCAGGATCGCATCGAGGGTCGAGCCGCCCTCGCCGTGCACATCCAGCAGCAAGGTCACCAGCAGCGGAGTAAGGAAGATCCCGAACAGGCTGGACGCCGCCGCACTGCAAATCGCCGCCGGAATGTTACCCCGGGCCAGAGAGGTGAAGGCAATCGCCGACTGCACGGTGGCCGGCAGTGCGCAGAGGTAGAGCATGCCCATGTACAGATCGTTGCCGATCAGCGGCGACAGCAAGGGTTTGAGCGCCAGACCGAGCAGCGGGAACAGGACAAAGGTCAGGCTGAACACCAGCAAGTGCAGACGCCAATGGCCCGCACCGGCGATGATCGATTCGCGCGACAGTTTGGCGCCATGCAGGAAAAACAGCAGGGCAATGGCGAGGTTGGTCAGCCAGCCAAAGGCGACCCCGATCTGACCGCTGGCGGGCAGCACGCTGGCGAGAACGACCACGCCGATCAGGGTCAGGGTGAAGTTGTCGGGCAAGAAACGAGGGCGAGTCATCAGTGTTATCCGGGAATGCCAGGAACGATGCAGTGACTCTAACGTGCCTGCCGATGACCGACTAACGCCAATGAGCCAGTAGATGCCGCCAAAAGGACAACACGGAAACTATGTTTACGACCGGGCGTCCTGCCGACCCATCCGAAACCTGATCCTGAGAACTCGAACACCCGTCACAGTGACGAAATCCCGCGAAGAACTTCCGCACTCGGCAGCGGCTATGTATGATCGGCGCAGGCCGATGCTGCCCGCCGCTCGCTCCCGCAGGGAAAGGTGAAAGCATCTGTTCTTTCCCCACATCATGTCGTATCTCTTGACGGTCGGGATTTGGCAACGCGAGCACCAAAAAGCCTCGGCTACAGGAGCAACGATGTTTTCAATCGATCAAGCCAAACAGATGGCCAAGCGGCTGCGTGCCTCGCTGGAGACGCGCAATCAAGCAGTGCCCCACTCCACCGCGCTGGAGCTGGTAGCGCAGCAACTGGGCTACAAGGACTGGAACACCGCGTCAGCGATGCTTGTCCAGGAAAACACCCGGCCCGCGATCACGTTCGACAAACCCATTCCAATATTGCGGATGTTCGACGAAACCAAGGCGCGGGAGTTCTACCTGGATTTCCTGGGCTTCAGCGTTGAGTTCGAGCACCGGTTCGAAGCGGATCTGCCGCTGTACCTGGGGATCAGCCGGGACGGCCTGCAACTCCATCTGTCCGAACATCATGGCGATGCGAGCCCGGGATCGACGGTATTTGTGCCGATGCAAAATATCGAACGGCTTCGCGATGAGTTACTGTCCAAACGCTACGGCTACGGACGTCCGGACATTGTCCAGCAGGGTTGGGGCCAAGTCCTGGAAGTCCATGACCCTTTCGGTAACCGGATTCGCTTCTGCCAAAGCTGACCCTGCGTGGCGCACCGGGCACGCCCGGTACGCCTTGGCTCGATGTCACCCTTCGCGACATCTTCCAAACCGCTAAAGCGGTCAATATCGCTGTGTTTCGTCTACCCTCACCAAGCGCCCTGCAGCAATCAACGAGTGCCGGGCGCCTCGACATTCTTGCGTTAATGGACCGGAGAACTTTCATGCTCAAACGACCCCTGGCATTGGCCGCCGGCTTGATCCTGGCATGTTGCAACCTGCTGGCGCAGGCCGCCGATACGCTCAAGGTCAGCGCGATTCCCGATGAGGCGCCTACCGAACTGCTGCGCAAGTTCAAGCCGCTTGGCGCCTATCTTGAGCAGCAACTGGGCATGAAGGTCGAGTTCGTGCCCGTGAGCGACTATCCGGCCGTGGTCGAGGCGCTGGCCACCGACCGCATCGACCTGGCCTGGCTGGGCGGCTTCACCTTCGTTCAGGCTCGCCTGAAAACCGGCAACGCGATCCCGCTGGTACAGCGCGAACAGGACGCTCAATTCACCAGCAAATTCATCAGCGCCGACCCTGCCGTCAAGTCGCTGGCCGATCTGAAGGGCAAGACCTTTGCATTTGGCTCGGTGTCTTCGACTTCGGGCAGCCTCATGCCGCGTTATTTCATGCTTAAAGACGGCATCAAGCCGGAAACCTGGTTCAGTCGAGTGGGCTACTCCGGTGCCCATGACGCCACCGTCGCCTGGGTCCAGGCCGGCAAGGTCGACGCCGGTGTACTGAACGCCAGCGTATGGGAAAAACTGGTCGCCGCCGGCAAGGTCGACACCACCAAGGTCAAAGTGTTTGCCACCACCCCCGCCTACTTCGACTACAACTGGACGGTCCGCGGTAGCCTCGATCCGGCGCTGGCGGCGAAGATCAAGGCCGCCTTCCTGGCGCTCGATCCGGCCAAGCCCAAGGACAAGGAGATTCTGGACCTGCAGGCCGCCAGCCGATTCATCGAAACCAGCCCTGAAAACTACAAGGGCATCGAGGAAGCCGCACGCGCCGCCGACCTGCTCAAATGACGTTGCATCTGACCCGGGTCAGCCTCACCCACGCCAACGGCGTCCAGGCGCTGCGTGGCGTGGACTTGCACATCGGCGCCAGCGAGCAGGTCGCCATCATCGGCCCGTCCGGAGCGGGCAAGTCGAGCCTGCTCAACCTGCTGGCCACGGCCTTAAGACCGGGCAACGGTGAACTGCAAGTGCTCGGCGAGCGCGCCTGGCAGCTGTCTGCCCGGCAGCGTCAGCGTCTGCGCGCGCGCATCGGACTGATCCATCAAGCACCGCCCCTGCCGCCGCGCCAGCGCGTGGTCACCGCGGTCCTGGCCGGAAAGCTGGGGCAGTGGGGCCTGGGCAAGAGCCTGCTGAACCTGCTGCACCCGCTGGATATTCCGGGCGCACGCGCGGCCTTGGCCAGGCTGGACCTGGGCGACAAATTGTTCGCCCAATGCCAGCAACTGTCCGGCGGACAGCTGCAGCGCGTAGGCATCGCCCGGGTGTTGTATCAGGCGCCCGAGGTGTTGCTGGCCGATGAGCCGGTATCGGCCATGGACCCGGTGTTGGCCGAACATACGCTGTCAGTGCTGTGCCGCCATGCCCGGGAGCACAACGTCACCCTGGTCGCCAGCCTGCATGCGGTGGAGCTGGCCCTGGCGCACTTTTCACGAATCATCGGCCTGCGCGATGGACAGATCCTGTTTGACCTGCCGGCCGACGCCGTCGGCCGCGAGCTGCTCGACACCCTCTACGCCAACGAACAGCTGCAAGACTCGCCGGTTCCTGCGCCACCCTTGAGTGTGCAGATACCCCGATGCTGACGCGCGATACCCGAGACCCCGCCGCCCGCCCCCGTCTGCTGCTCACTCTGCTGGCCCTTGTCCTGCTGTGGCCGGGCATCCACTTCAGCGAGTTGGACCTGAGCGTACTGGTCGCCAGTGACAGTCAGAGCGAAATCGGCAAGTTCGTAGCAGCCTTCTGGCCGCCAGCCCATGGCGAGGAATTCATTGAACTGCTATTGCAAGCCACCCTGCAGACCCTGGCCATCGCCACGGCCGGCATGGCCCTGGCGTTGCTGTTGGCCGTTCCCGCCAGCCTGCTCGCCAGTCGGGCCCTGTCGCTGTCGGCTGCCTCCCGTGCCGGGCGACCGGGCGTCTGGGGTCGGCTGCTGCGCTGGCCCGTACGCGGTTTACTGATCTTCCTGCGCAGCGTGCCGGAAATCGTCTGGGCCCTGCTGTTCGTGCGCGCCGTCGGCCTCGGCCCGACGGCCGGCGTCCTGGCCATTGCCATTACCTACAGCGGCATGCTGGGCAAGGTCTACGCGGAGATTTTCGAGTCGGTCGACCAGCGTCCCGCCCACGCGCTGTTGCAAGCCGGCAGCGGTCGGCTCGCGGCCTTTTGCTACGGGATCCTGCCCAACGTCGCTGCGGAGCTGCTGTCGTACACGGTGTATCGCTGGGAATGCGCCATCCGCGCCTCGGTGGTGATGGGCTTCGTCGGTGCCGGCGGTCTCGGCCAGCAAATGGATCTGTCGTTGCGCATGTTCGCCGGCGGTGAAGTCGCCAGTCTGTTACTGACCTTCCTCGTCCTGGTGCTGCTCGCCGATCAACTCAGCCGCCTGCTGCGCTGGAGGCTGGCATGAATCGCCTGCTGAACCTGCTATTGGTGCTGTGCATCGGCGCAGCCATCGTCGCCTCGTTCATTTACCTGGGCATCGATCTCGGCGAACTCGGCGCCACCGGCAACCTGGACCGGATGGGCGCTTATGCGCTGCGTTTTCTCAGTCCGGACCTGAGCCCGGGGCACTTGCAAGCCATCGGCCACGGCGCCCTGGAAACCATTGCCATGTCCGCCCTGGGCACCCTGCTTGCGGCGGTACTCGGCCTGCTCCTGGCATTGCCCGCCGCCGGACGTTTTGGCTGGCCGCTGCAGAGTGCTTCACGGCTTGTGCTCAACGCTTTGCGCGCGGTTCCGGAGCTGGTGTGGGCGGCGCTGATGGTGCTTGCCGCCGGGCTCGGGCCCAATGCCGGCACCCTGGCATTGGCCCTGCATACCACCGGCGTGCTCGGCCGGCTGTTCGCCGAAGCGCTGGAAAACACCCCGCCGCAACCGGCCGAAGCCATCCGCCTGCAGGGCGGCAATGCCGTATCGGCGTTCTGTTATGGCACCCTGCCCAACCTGTTGCCACAGCTGCTGGCCTACATCCTGTACCGCTGGGAAAACAATATCCGTATGGCCAGTGTGCTCGGCTTCGTCGGCGCAGGCGGTTTGGGGCAAATGCTCTATGTCAGCCTCAGCCTGTTCCAGGAAGCTCAGGCCAGCACGGTCATCCTGGCCATGCTGTTACTGGTATTCGCCGTCGATGCATTAAGCAGCTGGAGCCGTCAACGCTGGGTCAAGGCCTGACCGCGAGTCCCGTCACCACGACCGCCTCAATCATCCTCATGCAACTTGATGCCCCGCGCATGCAGCAGATGAGGCACCAGCAGCACCAACAAGGTCAGCGCCAGGAGTGCGGCGGATATCGGTTGCGTCAGAAACACCATCCAGTCTCCCTCGCTGATGGACAAGGCGTTGCGCAATTGCTTTTCAGCCATCGGCCCCAGCAGCATGCCGACGATCACCGGGGCCACGGGGAAGTCGAAGCGACGCATCAAAACCCCGCCCCAACCGATCGCCAGCATCAGCAACAGATCGAAGGAAGAGTGGCGCATGCCGTACACGCCGATGGTGGCAAACACCAGGATGCCGGCGTTCAGGTACGGCCGGGGGATCTGCAACAGCTTCACCCAGAGGCCCACCAGCGGCAGGTTCAACACCAGCAGGATGACGTTGCCGATGTACAGCGAAGCCACCAAAGTCCAGACCAGGGCCCCCGAGGTCTCGAAGAGCATCGGTCCCGGTTGCAGGTTGTAGTTCTGGAACGCGGCCAAGAGTATCGCCGCGGTGGCGGAGGTGGGTATGCCGAGGGTCAGCAGCGGCACCAGAGAACCGGTCGCGCTCGCGTTGTTGGCCGCTTCGGGGCCGGCGACACCTTCGATGGCGCCCTCGCCTTTGCTGGCGGCAAATTCTTTCGGGTATTTGCTGAGTTTGCGTTCGGTCGAATAGGACAGGAAGGTCGGGATTTCAGCGCCACCGGCCGGGATCGAGCCGAAGGGGAAGCCGATCAGCGTTCCCCGCAGCCAGGCGGGGACCGAGCGCTTCCAGTCGGAGCGGGTCATCCACAACGAGGTCAACCGGTGTCGGCCGACGGCGGCTTCTTTTTGATAGAGCAGGCTGTACAAGGCCTCCCCCACGGCAAACAGGCCGACCGCCACGAGCACCACCTCGATGCCGTCCACTAGCTCGGGCACGCCCAAGGTGTAGCGGGCGATACCCGAAGTCGAGTCGAGGCCGATCAAGCCCACGGTGAGCCCGATCCCCAATGAAGCGAAGCCTCGCAGCATCGAAGCCCCCAGCACTGCGGACACGGTCGTGAACGACAGCACCAGGATAGCGAAGTACTCCGCAGGACCAAACTTGAGCGCGAGTTTGGCGACGATGGGGGCAAACAGGGTCAGCATGACCGTGGCGATGGTGCCCGCCACGAATGAGCCGATCGCCGCCGTCGCCAGGGCCGGTCCGGCCCGACCGTTGCGCGCCATGAGATTGCCTTCCAGGGCCGTGACCATGGAAGACGACTCACCCGGGGTATTGAGCAGGATGGACGTGGTCGAACCACCGAATTGCGCCCCGTAGTAGATGCCGGCAAACATGATCAAGGCCCCGGTGGGATCGACCTTGGCGGTGATCGGCAGCAGCAAGGCCACGGTCAGTGCCGGCCCGATTCCCGGCAGGACACCAATCGCGGTGCCCAACAAGCAACCGATAAAGCCCCACATCAAGTTGATCGGCGTCAGTGCCGAGGAAAACCCCATCGCCAGGCTTGCGAGAATGTCCACCGTATCGATCTCCTTCGGCCCGATTCAGATCCAGGCGTTGACAAGGGGCGGAAGGGAAACCCCTAGCCCGGCGTTGAACAGCCAGTAAATCGGCAGGGTCAGGGCCATGCCGATGGCGAGATCGCGCACCGGACGGCGGCTGCCAAACCCCCGTGCCGAACAGGCAAACAACAACGCGGCCGCCAATACGAAGCCAATGAGGTTGATCAGCAAGGCCACTCCCAGCAGCCCCGCCGTCACCCAGGCCGCACCGGCCATGCCGCCGGGTATGACGCCGGTGGCCTCATGGTTGTCGTCGGCCAGTTCGCGAAAGCCTCCGGTGACCGCTTGATAGCTCAGCAACAGGCCCACGGCGCCGAGAAATGCCGCCACGGCATAGGGATAGACGTGCGCCCCGAGGATGACGAAGCCCATTTCGGGGGGAAACCGATGCGCGCCGAACGCCAGCACGGCGCTGATGGCAATCACGCCGATGCCAATCGCCAGTTGCGTCGGTACTACCGTGCGAGGCTGAGTCATTTCGCAACCAGCCCGACTTCGACCAGCATCGCCCGCAGCCGCACGTGCTCTTCGTCGACGAATTTGCCAAACTCATCGCCGGTCAGGACGTTGGGTGACCATTTGTTGGTTTCGATATTTTCTTTCCAGACTGTGCTGTTGGTGGCGGCGACGACCGCGTCGGTCACTTCCTTGCGCTGCTCGGGCGTGAGGCCTGCTGCGCCGTAAACGCCACGCCAGTTGCCGATCGTCACGTCGTAGCCACTCTCCTTGAGCGTCGGCGCATCGATGCCGGCGACACGCTCGGGCGCGCCGATGGCGAGCACACGGAACTGGCCGTTTCTGATGTATTGACCGAGTTCGGCATAGCCGCCGGTGATCACCTTGATCTGGCCACCCAATGCCTGGGCAACGACTTCACCGCCACCGGCGAAGGCGACGTAGTTCACCTTGTTGACCGGGACCCCCATTTTGCCGGCCAGCTCGGCAATGCCGATGTGATCGATCGAGCCCTTGGAACCACCGCCCCAGGCGATACTGGTCGGCTTGTCTTTAAAGGCTTTGAGCAAGTCCTCCAGGGTCTTGAATTCGGACTCCTTGCGTACGGCGAGCACGTTGTATTCGGTAAACAACCGGGCAATCGGTGTCACGTCCTTCAAGCTGATTTGCGGCTTGTTCTGTTCAATGGCCGTGACCATGATCGCGCCGACGACCAGCAGCGCATTCGGGTCGCCTTTGGTGCTGTTGGCGAATTGCGCCAGCCCCAGGGTCCCCCCTGCCCCGCCCTTGTTCTCGAAGGTGGTGGATTTTGCCGCTTTGGCCTCGACCAGGGCCTTGCCCAGCACCCGTGCGGTCTGGTCATAACCACCGCCCACGGAGCCTGGGGCCATGAACTTGACCGTGTCCAGCGCAAAGGCCGGTGTCGCGAGCGCGACGGCGGTGATTCCTGCTGCAATGTAGCGATTGAATCGACGGAACAAAGCGGACATGAGTGGTCTCCCGATTGCATTGTTTTTATAGTTGCCGGTTGCACGTCGATCAGGGAGCCTTCCCTGTTCAATGCATCTTGGCCTGCGGATAAGCGTAGGCCATGCTCGGGACGATGGCCTGCAACGATGAGTCGCTTTGAAGAGGACGCTTTTTCAGATCATCGAAACTCGCTATGGTCTTTGGATGATTGAACCGGACCCGTTCACCAGGAAGGCGAATACATGGCCAACGCTCGTGCCGATGACCGCAGCAGTGCGTGGTCGGTGTTTCTGATTTTCTTGCGCCTAGGGCTGACCTCTTTCGGCGGCCCGATTGCGCACCTGGGTTACTTTCGCGATGAATTCGTCACGCGTCGGCGCTGGTTGAGCGAAGGCAGCTATGCGGATCTGGTGGCGCTCTGCCAATTCCTGCCGGGGCCGGCGAGCAGCCAGGTTGGCATCGCGCTGGGGATGTCCCGGGCCGGATACGGCGGCGCGCTGGCCGCCTGGGCCGGCTTCACGCTGCCTTCGGCCATTGCTCTGATCCTGTTCGCCCTGGGCATTGCCCATGACGGCACGGCAATCTCCCCCGGCGCACTGCACGGGCTCAAAGTGGTGGCCGTCGCAGTCGTCGCGCAAGCGGTATGGGGCATGGCACGAAACCTGTGCACTGACGTGCTGCGCGTTACGCTGATGGCGATTGCGGCCTGCGTCGCCCTGCTCGAACCGTCCGCCTGGGGGCAGGTCAGCGTGATTGCCGCCGCGGCGGCCGTTGCCGGCGTTTTGCTGGTAAAGCCCGGGCCGAGTACCGGGCACGATCCACTGCCGGTCACGATCAGCCGCCGGGCCGGAGCGATCTGGCTCGGGTTGTTCCTGGCATTGCTGGTCGGGCTGCCCTTGTTGAATCAACTGCTGGCAAATCAAAGCGTAGCGATGGTGGACGCCTTCTACCGGGCCGGATCGCTGGTATTCGGTGGCGGTCACGTCGTTCTGCCACTGCTGCAGGCCGAAGTGGTGCCCTCCGGTTGGGTCGGCAATGATGCCTTCCTCGCCGGGTATGGCGCCGCGCAGGCAGTACCGGGCCCCTTGTTCACCTTCGCCGCGTTCCTCGGCGCGTCGATGAACCAGGCCCCATCGGGCTGGTTCGGCGGCATGCTCTGCCTGCTGGCGATCTTCGCGCCGTCCTTTCTGTTGATTATCGGCGCCTTGCCTTTCTGGGAGCGACTGCGTCGCAGTGCGCGCACGCAGGCCGCGCTGGCCGGGGTGAACGCGGCGGTGGTCGGCCTGCTGCTGGCTGCGCTGTATCAGCCGGTCTGGACCAGTGCCATTTTCCAGGCGCAAGACTTCGCCCTGGCGCTGGTCGCCCTGGTGGCGTTGATGTTCTGGAAACTCCCGCCCTGGCTGGTGGTTATCGGCTGCGGGATCGCGGGCTGGCTATTGTAGGAGCCGGCTTGCCGGCGAAGGCGTCTGCAGGGGCGCTGCAAGGCTTGAGGCCGACTTCGCTGCGCTGCGGCGATCCGACAAGCCAGCTCCTACATGGATCACCGGCGTACCGCTGGGAACAATGCCGAGCTATTCTAAAAACCATCTGCGCTGCAACCCTCAACCAAATGCATCAGACCCAAGTTGATCAATGATCTGCAACAGGAGATTTGTCATGAAAGGCATGCTCGGCAGCATTGGGTTGTCACTCTTACTGGCTGCAACGGCGGCATACGCCCATCACGGCTGGAGTGAATACGACTCCAGCAAACCCCTGGAGCTCAACGGCACCATAGAAGAATCCGGCTACTCCCATCCTCACGGTTTCGTACGCCTCAAGACAGCGGACAAGACCTGGAACGTCGTGCTCGCACCGCCCTCGCGCATGGAGAATCGCGGCCTGTCCCGGGACATGCTGAGTGTGGGCAACCAGGCCACTGTGGTCGGCTATCAGAACCGCAATAAACCTGAGGAACTGCGCGCCGAACGCATCACGGTCGGCGACAAGACCACCGAGCTGCGCTGATGCAGACCATTGATGGCAGCGGCTGGCTGGACTGGTTGAATGACTCGCAGCTGGGGTCCGCCATGCGCGGCGACCTGTGGCTGTATCCGCTGGTCGAGGTGGTTCACATCATTGGTTTCACCGTGCTGGTCGGCTCTGTGGTGATGTTCGATCTACGGGTGCTCGGCCTGTCGAAAGATATTGCGGTGACGGCCCTGGCTCGCCACCTCCTGACCTGGTCGATTGCCGCCTTGCTGTTGATCGTGCCTGCCGGCCTGATGATGTTTTCAGCCCATCCCCATGATTTCGCCTCCAACGGCGTGTTTATCCTGAAGCTGTGCCTGATCGCTACCGCGGGCGTCAATGCAACCCTCTTCCACGTCGGTGTCTACCGCTCTGTCCAGCGATGGAACACCGCCGTGGCGGCGCCTGGAATCGCGAAAACCCAGGCGCTGTTTTCGATTGCGCTATGGGTCAGTGTGATCCTCTGCGGTCGACTGCTGGCGTACACCTGAGCCGCTCATACCTAAGGATGAGACGCTAATACCTGGATGTTCACCGGGACAACCTTCGCATAAGTGACGGGATTTTTGAGCCAATTAAAATGACGGCATCGAACGACAGGGCTGGAACAGACTGCATTTATGCCTGCCTGGTTGTTGCTTGAATCATCCCCTGAAGGAATAAGGTGAACATCATGAAAACCCCCAACCTGGCGTTAGGCATTGCGGTGTTCGCAGCCAGCGCTTTTATCTCGGCGATTGCACTGGCAGATGAGGCCGGCGCCGGATCTGCCAAAGGCGGCAGCGGAGCGGGCGGCGATCGGGATGCCGTTGCACCGCTGGTACAACAGGCTCCTGACAAACCCGCACCTGATCACGTCGCCGAAGGGGGCGCCGATCGACTCAAGGAAAGACAACTCGCCGCCGATGGCTCCGACCGCCTGATCGAGCGCCGCGTTGCCGGTTACAACCCGCTACGGGGTACTCGAGTGGCGGAAGGCGGTTCTGACCGACTGATCGAGAACCGCGTCGCCGACGGCGGCTATGGCTACGACTCCAGCTCCGAGGTCATGCCTTACTTCTGCCTGGCTTGCCGCTGACTGCGCAAGGGTTCGCGCCCCGAAGAAAAAGTTCCAGCCCCCCCGCTTCTGTGGCGAGGGGGCCTGGCGTTAATTCAGGGTTTTTTGTCCTGTCGGCTGACAAGCATTGCTTTTAGGATTTGTCACCGTTACCGGGTTGCCCTGTCGAGGAGTGCATGAGCGAATGAGAAGAAGCGCGCCAGTCCCTGGATCGGATCATCGCCAGTTCGTGCCGGGCCAGCGATGTGATCGGGCGGCTCAGGGCGCTGTCACGCCGGTGCGATCCGTTACGCCAGGCCGAGTCGCTCGATGACATCGTCATCGCGACGCTGAGCCTGGTGCAGCGCGAAATGGAGCAACACAAGATCATCCCCAAGGTCGATCTGAGCGGGCTCACGGCGCAGATCAGCGCCGATCGCGTGCAGCTGCAGCAAGTCATCATTAATTTGATCATCAACGCTTGCCAGGCGATGCAAGCAACGCCTGTGCAAGACCGCAGACTGCAGGTGCGCACGTGGGTGGAAAACAGCAAGGCGGTGCTGGAAGTGGCCGACCAGGGTCCGGGGATCGCGGCGGATGTCCTGCCCTCACTGTTCGATCCGTTCTTCACTACCAAGGAAAACGGCATGGGCATGGGCCTCGCCATCTGCCGTTCGGTCACCGACTTCATGAAGCACAACCGCCCCGACATCCCCAGTTGCCTGGTGCTCGACGTGCGGTTGCAAGGCACCAGCGGGCTGGACTTTCAGATGGACCTGGCGGCGGCCAACATCAACCTGCCGGTTGTATTCATGACCGGTCACGGCGACATCGCCATGACCGTGCGCGCCATGAAAGCCGGCGCGATCGACTTTTTATCCAAGCCCTTTCGCGAACAGGACTTGATCGACGCCGTGTCCGCCGCGCACGTCCGCGACAGGGCGCGCCGTGAAGCCCAACGCAGCACTGATGAGTTGCGTAGTCGTTACGCAACACTCACCGCACGGGAGAAAACCGTGATGGCACTGGCGGCGTCGGGGCTGATGAACAAGCAGATTGCCGGGCAGATAGGCTTGAGCGAGATAACGGTGAAAATCCATCGCGGCCAGGCCATGCGCAAAATGTGTGCGCGCTCCTTCGCCGATCTGGTTCGAATGGCCGAAGCACTCAGTAGCAGCCGTTCAATATAGAGGCGCTATACCCACGTATACTATGCGGAATTAACGGACAGCGTATCTTGCAAGAGTAGCGGGTGATTGATGGCAGCCCGCTATCATCCAGGGTATCAACATGTTCCGCACCGTTATTATTTCCATTGTTGACGACGATGAATCCGTTCGGCTCGCACTGGACAGTTTATTACGCTCCAATGGTTATACCGTCCGTACTTACGCGGGTGCCGAAGAGTTTCTCTGCTCCTCCGGCCCCGCAGCGACTCACTGCCTGATTTGCGACATACAAATGCCCGGCCTCTGCGGCATCCGGATGTATGAAGCCTTATCAGCGATGGGTCTGCGCATTCCGGTGATCTTCATCACCGGCAATCCTGGTCCACCACTGCACCTCAATACGCAAACACTGGTCCCCATCGCGTTTTTCCCCAAGCCGTTTCATTGCGGCGAGTTGATCGCCTGTATCGAAGCCTTCCTGGCACTGCGCTGATGATTTGCTTATCCAGATACACTTTATAACCACTGCTTTTTAATACTTTGGTATAGCCCACTAACACTTGAACATGCCTGCACCAACCCCAGGTAGAAGTGTCGCGACCTGTGTGCCTGAATATCATTTCCCCAGAGTGAAACAAACTTGAACGCGCCCGATGGGTCCTCACTCATCGTTCTCGATTTTGTCTTCTGGAGAAAACCATGACACAGCACATATTGATTGTTGGTGCAGGATTCGGTGGCGTTTGGAGTGCCTTGAGCGCGGCCCGTCTGTTGGACCAGCATGATCGCAATGACGTCCGGATCACCGTCCTGGCCCCCCAGGCGGAATTGAGAATCAGACCCCGGTTCTACGAGCCCGATGTTCATAAGATGATGGCGCCGCTGGCCGAGTTGTTCGACGCGGTGGGGGTGAAATTCGTACAAGGCTCGGCTGACGACATCGATGTGCAAAACAAACGGGTTGTCTACAGCGACGCGCTCGGCACCCGGGGCCAATTGAAGTATGACCGGCTGGTCCTGGCCGCCGGCAGTCGTCTCATTCGTCCTGCCCTTGAAGGCATGATCGAACACGCATTCGATGTCGATCAGATTGAAACGGCCACCCTCCTGGAAGCCCACATCAAATCGCTGAAGAACCAGCCTGCCAGTGCCGCCCGCAACACCGTCGTGGTGGCCGGTGGCGGCTTCACCGGTATCGAAACGGCCACCGAAATGCCGGCCCGCCTGCTTGCCGCGCTGGGTGACGACGCAGACATCAGGGTCATTGTCGTCGACCGCGGACCGCAAATCGCCGCATCCATGGGCGACGGTATTCGCCCCGCCATCGTCGAAGCCAGCGAGCACCTGGGGATCGAATGGGTACTCAATGCGACAGTCGCCTCGGTGGATGCCAGTGGCGTCACGCTCGCTGACGGTCAGCGTATCGAAGCCAGCACCGTGATCTGGACGGTCGGGTTTCGCGCCAGTCCGCTGACCGAGCAAGTCGCCGGAACCCGGGATCCTCAAGGGCGCTTGCATGTCGACGGTCACTTGAAGGTGCTGGGACAAACCGACATTTTCGCCACGGGCGACGTGGCCTATGCCGCCACCGACACGGTGGGCAATTTCGCGGCGATGTCCTGCCAGCACGCCATCTGCCTGGGCCGTTACGCCGGCAATAACGTGGCGGCCGACCTGCTCGGCGTGGCGCCGATGACCTACAGCCAGCCCAAGTACGTGACGTGCCTGGACCTCGGCGCCTGGGGCGCGGTGTTTACCGAAGGCTGGGATCGTCAGTTGAAACTGGTCAAGCAGGAAGCCAAGGAACTCAAGACCCAGATCAACACCGTATGGATCTACCCGCCGGCAGCCGACCGAGCGACGGCGCTGGCGGCGGCCGACCCGCTGATTCCAGTGGCATGAACCCGGCTCGCCCCTGCCTGAGTTGATCGAGCGCATCTCGACAACTTCCCGGGCAGCGGGCACGGGGTGATCCCACGCCCGGTTCCTTTCCCCGGCCAGCTCTATCTCCTTGCTGAGCCGGCACTTCCCAAACGCCCGCCACTCGTTTTTCTGGCGGGCGTTTTTTTTGCAGGGGTCACTCAGTATCAGGTATTGGTTTTCAGCTTGGTCCACAACCGGGTACTCAACCGTGCGATGGCCGCAGGCAGTTCCTCCACGGTAAACAACTTGTCCAGCACACCGCTCGGCGGGTAGATCGCCAGGTCCTGCTTCACGGCTGGAGCAACATACTGATCCGCCGCCAGGTTGGGGTTGGCGTAGTGCACGCTGTTGCTGATGTTGGCGATAACCTGCGGCGTCAGCAGGTAATTCATGTAGGCGTAGCCATTCTTCTCGTGCGGTGCACTCTTGGGCATGACCACCATGTCGAACCACAACGTCGATCCTTCGTCAGGAATCGAATAGGCGATGTCGATGCCGTTGTTGGCTTCCTTCGCGCTGGCCGCCGCCTGCACCACGTCACCATTGAAACCGATGACCGCGCAGACGTTACCGTTCGCCAGGTCGCTGATGTATTTGGAGGCGTGGAAATACTGCACGTAAGGCCTGATTTTCAGCAGCGCCTGTTCGGCTTTCTTATAATCCGCAGGTTCGTGGCTGTGGGGCGGCAGGCCCAGGTAATTGAGGGTGATCGGCAGGATCTGCGTGGGGTTATCGATAATCGCCACGCCGCACTGGCTCAGCTTCTTGATGTTGTTTTCATCAAAGAACAGATTCCAGGAGCGGGTGACTTCGGTGTTGCCGAAGATCGCCTTGATCTTCTCGACGTTGTAGCCGATACCCGCGGTGCCCCACATGTAGGGGTAGCCATACTGGTTGCCCGGATCATTGACCTCGAGTTTTTTCATCAGGGCCGGGTCAAGGTTTTTCCAGTTGGGCAACTGGCTTCTATCGAGCTTCTGTACCGCGCCGGCCTTGATCAATCGGGACAGGAAATGGTTCGAAGGGCTCACCACGTCATAGCCGGTGTTGCCGGTCATCAACTTCGATTCCAGCACTTCATTGCTGTCATGGATGTCGTAGGTAGCCTTGATTCCGGTTTCCCGGGTGAACGTGGTCAGGCTGTCGTCGGCGATATAGCCATTCCAGTTGGAAATGTTGACGACCTGATCGGCGTAGCTGGCGGCGGACATCGTGGTCAGCACGACCATCAGCGGAATATTGTTGATGCGCATGTTCAATCACCTGGTTGTTGATGAGCTTTTATTGTTTTCTGATTGCCGGGTTTTCTAGACTTCCGTTCGGGCCCTGACCGCCTCCACGCGCATTCGCAGCATGGCACCGATGTCGAGCAAGGGGCGCGGCGGCAGCCAGCCCGGCTGTGCCCTGTGCATGACCGACGTCAGGATCGGCGAGCTGGCACCCGATGCCAGCTCGGCGAGCAAACGTCCCCACAGGGTGCCGCGCGCGACGCCGGAACCGTTGCAGCCGGCCACGGCATAAACGCCTTCTTCGACCTTGGCAAAGTAAGGCTGGCCAGAGCGTGAGGCGCTCAAGTGCCCGGTCCAGGTGTATTGGATGTCCTGCTCGTTCAGCCACGGAAAACGGCGCTGCAAGCCGAGCACATGGTGTTTGCGACGCTGCAGCAGTTCACTGTCGGACAAGTCCCGGGAACGGTATTCCGCCGTGTTGCGGATCATCACCCGACGGTCCGGAGTCAGGCGCACCGTGGCCCCGAGGGGTCGGGTGGAAAGCACGCCCCACGGCGCGACCTTGCCCATGGCGCTGAACTCCTCGTCAGTGAGCGGCCGCGTGAGGCTGGCACTGAGTTCCATCGCAAAGGTGCCGCTGTCCGCGATCCCGGCGCGGGGGATGAACGCGTTCAGGCAGACGAGCACCTGCTTCGCTTCGATGCTCGCGTTTACAGCGTTGGCGCGCAGGCCACCGTTGCTCAAACGCTCCAGGCCCGTGATGTCGGTGTTCTCGTAGAGAGTGACGCTGTCCGGCAGCGTATCCAGCAGGCCCTTCACATACTTCGCCGGTTGCAGCAATGCGTTGCCGTTGCCGCACCAGATCGCGGCCTGGTAATGCCGGGTTCCGAGCTTGTCGCTCAGCGCATCACCCTCCAGGAACTGCGCGCTGGCGCCGACCGCGCGGAGTGTTTGCAGCTTGGCCTCGACATGGGTCAGTTTGCCCGGGTCGCTGACGGCGAAGTAATAACCCGAATCGCGAAAATCGCACTCGATGCCATGCCGGACTATGCGCTGGCGTACTTCCGCGCTGGCGACCCGCGAAATCTCGGTATCCACTGCAAAATCAGCAAAACCCCGGCGGCCGGTCAGCTCGTCATCGGTCGGGTGTTCATGGCCGACCACGAAGCCTGAATTGCGCGCCGAAGCCCCCTGCGCCGCGCGCTGCCGGTCGACCACCACGATGCGTGCCTGAGGATGCATCTCTGCCAGGGAATGAGCGGCGCACAGGCCGGTGATGCCGGCACCGATAACCAGCCAGTCGGCCTTTTGCGTGCCGTTCAGGCGAGCGCGGTCCGGAGAGTTTCCAGCTTGCGCAATCCAGCCACATTCATTTTCCATGCATCACCTCATTGGACCGTCGTTCTGCGAGCGTCTCTTTTGAAAGCACCACCTCATGCAACAATCGCATCAGTAGTTTGAGATGGCGGTAGCTAGAGCTATAATCTATAAGGCCTTGGGTAATACAACCAACGTTATAAAATCATCGAGCCATTCAGAAAACGCATGGATAAAATTCGCCACGTTCCTTCGCTCCAGGCCTTGCAGGCGCTGATCGAGGTCTCCGACACAGGCAGCTTCACCCAGGCGGCGCAAACGCTGTGCCTGACCCAAAGTGCAGTGAGTCGAAAAATCCAGCAGCTGGAGAGTCACTTCGGCTTACCCATGTTCGTGAGGAACAGCCGTAATGTCCGACTGACCCCGGAAGGCGAACAGGTGCTGGCCACTGCGCGCACTGTCCTGGCGCAACTGAAAACCCTCGAGGATCGGCTTACCCCGCAGAAACGTCCTTTCCGCATCCGCATGCATGTGTCGCTGGCGGTGCGCTGGTTGCTGCCGAAGTTGAGCGAGTTCTATCGAAGTCATCCGGACGTTTCGCTGTCGATCGAAACCGTGGCGACTGAAGTGGTGGAACCGGCAATCGATAGCGACGCCTACATCCTCTATCTGCCCGAACCCTCCAGCGACCTGGATTGCCTGACCCTGTTCGAAGAGGCCCTGGTGCCGGTGTGCGCTCCGGGCCTGGGCAGCGCGACCCGGCCGTTGCAGTCGGTGCTGGATCTGGTGGGTTTCCCGCTGTTGCATCGTTCGGCGGACAAGCATGACTGGGTGCAATGGCTGGCAGCCAACGGTGGCAAGTCGCTGGAGGATTACCGGCACATCCCGTTCAACCTCGACGAGCTGGCGCTCGATGCCGCGGCGCGGGGACTTGGGGTCGCGATGACTGACATGACCCTCGCCGGCGAGTCCATTGAACGTGGTGTACTGGTCATACCCTTCGGCCACCCGCTGAAGACCCGCGGGATCTATGCGTTGAACCTGCAACCTTCGGCGGCCTCGCATCCGGCGTGCTCGCTGATCATGCAATGGTTCGCCCTGCAGGCAGAACTGCCTACACCGTGCAAGGCATGATCCCTAGGTGCCGCGCCCCAGCCCTTCAGTCGCATTGGCAAAAGCACCGCCCGCCTCGCGCACCAGCCGACGCCACTCAGCGCCGTTGATGAGCCCTGTGCGTTCCATCTCATCGGCAGCCTTGAGCAACTCGTCGTATTGCTCCTCAGCGTCCATCCGGATCTCGGGCTCTTTGAGGAGCTGATACCAGGCGTCGAGGGCTTCCTGCTTGCGATCATCATTCATGGCCAAACTCCCGGTAGTGACGTCTTTTGGAAGTTTTTCATGGATGGCCGTTCATCGTTTCCGACGTACGGCATTGGGCTCATTTATCCCCCCGCCTGTGACAATCAGGGGCACAAGCTGCTCTTCATCCAACAGCGCCCGTGGTCGAGCTCACAGACCGGTGCGCGGATCGAAGAGCTGCCCGAAACCGCTGGTCGCCCACCGTAATCCCGGCGCGGATTCATTAGAAAATGGTCATTCAACTGTTGATCGGCTGTCCGGGTCCCCTGTTTTACCCGACTCACTGCCAGGCCACCCTCTGTCAGCCGATCACCCCATGAACAGAGGGAATCATCATGAAAATCCCAGCCCTCGGTTTGACCGCCCTCCTAGCCACTGCTCCGGCGTTCGCCGATACCCAGACCGACACACCGGTCATCCACGACAAGACCGGTTTCTTCGTCCACCTGGACGTTGCCAAAGAGCTGTCCAGCACCGACATCTCGCAAGCGTGCGGCATCGTCCCCGCACGCTTCACATACCTCGACCACCAGGGTCGGGAGCATGTACTGGATTACAGGGTGCATGGCCTGGGTTGCATCGATGATCATTGATCGGGCCACGGTACTTACGGATGGTCGGGCTGCACTGGTGCCATTGGCTGTCCAGAGGTCGAACCTGAAACCTCAACTAAAATGGCAAAAAACACCAGCCCCTTTGAGCAGTTCCGGCATAGGCGCAGAGCATGGCCGAATCTAGACTCACCCCGATAAAAATACTCAAGCTCAAGAGAACCCGGGGCTGATCAAGGAGAACCACCATGAACCCATCCGATATTTTTGTTATCAGCGCCGTGCGCTCGGCCATTGGCAGCTTTGGCGGCTCGCTCAAGGATGTACCACCCATCCAGCTGGCCACCGACGTTTGCCGCGCAGCCATCGAACGTTCGGGTCTGGCGCCCGAGCACATCGGTCACGCCGTGATGGGGCATGTGATCCCGACGGAAGCGCGCGATGCCTATATCTCCCGAGCCGTGGCGATGAATGCCGGGCTGCCGAAAGAGACGCCGGCGTTCAACGTCAACCGCCTCTGCGGTTCCGGTTTGCAGGCGATTGTCAGTGCCGCGCAGAGCCTGATGCTGGGGGATGCCGGGGCCGCGCTGGCCGGCGGCGTCGAGTCCATGAGCCGCGGCGCCTACCTGTTGCCGCAGGCACGCTGGGGCGCACGCATGGGCGATATGCAGGCCATCGACTACATGCTCGGCGTCCTGCAAGACCCCTTTGCCGGTTTCCACATGGGCATCACCGCGGAAAATATCGCCGAGCGTTACGGCATTACTCGCCAGGCCCAGGATGAACTGGCGCTGGTCAGCCAGCAACGGGCCGCCCGAGCCATTGCCGAAGGCCGATTTGTCGAGCAGATCGTGCCGATCGACGTGGCGACGCGCAAAGGCACGGTGTCCTTTGCCACTGACGAACATGTGCGCGCCGAGGTCAACGCCGAACAATTGGGCAAGATGAAACCGGCCTTCAAAAAAGACGGCAGCGTCACCGCCGGCAATGCCTCAGGCCTCAATGATGGCGCCGGTGCGCTGATCCTGGCGACCGGTGAAATGGTGCGTGCGCAAGGCCTCAAGCCGATGGTGCGACTGGTCGGGTACGCCCACGCCGGTGTCGAACCGGAACTGATGGGTCTGGGCCCGATTCCCGCCACGCGTCTGGTGCTCAAACGCGCCGGCCTGACCGTTGCCGACCTGGATGTCATCGAGTCGAACGAGGCCTTCGCCGCCCAGGCCTGTGCGGTGGCGCAAGAACTGGGCTTCGATCCAGAGAAGGTCAACCCCAACGGTTCGGGGATTTCCCTGGGCCATCCGGTGGGCGCCACCGGTGCGATTATCGCCACCAAGGCCATTCATGAGCTGCTCCGTGTTCAGGGGCGTTATGCCCTGGCGACCATGTGCATTGGCGGCGGCCAGGGCATCGCCGTGTTGTTCGAACGCGTCTGACGGCCCTCCCCTGCATGACTCTCCTGTCCCCGTTCTGCGGGGGCAGGGTTGAGCGCGTTCGACAAAACCCTTCGAATATTGGCGTGATGACCTAACCTCATAGGCTGAGTGACTATCAATAGAGTCGAACACGCCTATGTGCCCTGCATTGAAAGCCATGATCTTCGTCGCTTTCACGCTTTTCGGGTCCAGTCCCGGAATGCTGTCGGCAGCGGACCCGCCAGACGCTTCGGCACCCCGGCCGGGCGCTGCCATCCTTGCCGTTTCCCAGAGCGACCTCCAGGCGTTGCAACTTCGCCTGGACATCCTCAAACAGCAGATCTCGCTGGTCGACAACTACAATCAGCTGGAAGGCCCGCAGGATCTGGTTCAGGCATTTATCCTCGATGTCGATCGCCTGTCGGCCTCATTGCTTCCCCTGCAAACTCAACTGCGTGCTCAACTCGGCGTGCTGGGACCTGTCCCGCTCGACGATGTCGCAACGGAGCAATCCGATATCACTGCGCAAAGGGCATCGCTCACCGAGCAAAAAAACAAAGTCGACGCCACTTTGAAAACCCTGGCAGCGCTCAAGGAGAGTGCCACCGACCTCATCACCCAGATTGGAGGCATTCGGCGCAACCTGCTGGAAAGCGAACTGACCCTGAGCACCCGCAGCATTCTCAACCCGGGTTTCTGGTCACCGCTATTAAACCTGTCGCCGGACGATCGGCAGCGCTTGAGCTCGTTCGTCGACCAGGCTCGAGATGTGATCAAGGCCGCCTGGCAACCCGGTCAGCGCGTCTTCACGACCGCACTGCTGGTGCTGGCACTGATCATCTGGACCCTGGGCCGCAGGCTCGCCGAACGGGGGCTGACATGGTTGTGCATCCACCGCATGCCCGAGGGCCGCCTGCGCCGAAGCTCACTCGCCCTGGCTTCGGTGCTGGCCACGGTGTTGACCGCCGGCATTTCCCTGCAATTGCTGTTTTTTGCGTGCACGCGCGAAAGTCCGCTGACGCCGACGCTGACGACGTTTTCCCAGGAGTTCGAAAAGGTCGTATATGCCTGCGTGCTGATTACCGCTCTGAGCCGCGCCATGTTGTCCACCCAACATCCCTCCTGGCGGCTGCCCGCGATTGCCGATCAGGTAGCGCTGTCGCTGAAGCCGTTTGCACGGCTGATGGCCGGCAACCTGCTGGTTCTGATGACGATGGTCCAGGTGGCCAATGCAACCGGCATGAGCAGTGAGGTGGTGATCGCCGGTCGCGGCGTCATCGCGCTGACGGTCTCGGCCATTGTCATTGTTTTGTTGTGGCGCACGGGCAAAGTCCGAAGATCCGTGGTGGCGAGCGGCGAAGCCCCCGAAGCGGGCACGACCTTCGCCGGTCTGCTCTACGCCATCAGCGGCCTGGCAATTTTTATCACCCTGGTATCGTTGCTGATTGGTTACATATCCCTGGCAAGATTCATCACCTTCGAACTGGTCTGGGGATTTATGATCCTTTCCGGCTTTTACCTGCTGATGCAGCTGGCGAAGGACGCCTGCGAATACCTGTTTTCAGCCCGGAGCCCGAGCGGCAAGGCGCTGAAACAGTTGCTGGGCATTGAAGACCGTCGCCTGGAGCAGGTCTCGATCATTTTTTCGGGCGTCAGCCGGGCCGGGCTGCTGCTGTTGGCGGTCGTCACTTTGTTTGTCGGGGGTATCGGAACGACCCTCGGGCAACTGTCCACCAACGTCTTTGCCATCCTTGGCGGCGGTGGCCTGCGTAAACTGAATATCATCCCGGGGCACTTGCTCAATGCGGTGCTGGCCCTGCTGATTGGCATCTATCTGATTCGATCGCTGGGCCACTGGCTGGATAAGGAGTTCCTGCCGAAAACCGAAATGGATCCGGGTATGCGCGCTTCGCTCACCACGCTGTTCGCCAACATTGGCTATGCGCTGGTCATTCTGCTGACGCTGTCGTCATTGGGCGTGCAATGGACCAATCTGGCGTGGATCGTCAGCGCCTTGTCAGTGGGCATCGGCTTTGGCTTGCAGGAGATCGTCAAGAACTTCGTCTCCGGCCTGATCCTGCTGACCGAGCGTCCGGTCAAGGTGGGCGACCTGATCAGTATCAGCGGGGTCGAAGGTGACATCCGCCGGATCAACGTGCGGGCCACCGAAATCCAGCTCAGTGACCGCTCGATCGTCATCGTCCCGAACTCGCAGCTGATTTCCCAGAACCTGCGCAACGTGACCCTGGGCGGCAGCGCACAAGGGGTGGCGACACTCGAACTGACCTTCCCGCTGGACATCGACCCCGAGCAGGTGAAAAACCTGCTGTACGACACCTACTGCGAACACGAGACCATTCTCGACAAACCGGCCCCGGTGGTGCGGTTCAGCAAACTGACGCCCGAAGGCATCACCTTGACCATCACCGGTTATGTCGCCAGCCCGAGAATTGTCAGCACCACCAAAAGTGACCTGCTGTTCGAGATCCTAAAACGCCTGGGTGCCGCCGGAATTGAATTGGCGAAACCGGCACCCGCGGTGTGAGCGGGTGCTCGGCATGATGGATGGTCACTTCGGTTGCGCCACGGTGCGCAGGTACGGTTTCACCGTCTTGAAGCCTTCCGGATATTTCTTGCGCGCGTCCTCGTCGGAGACCGAGGTGGGGATGATCACGTCATCCCCCGGACGCCAGTTCACCGGGGTGGCGACTGTGTGCTTGGCGTTCAACTGCAGGGAATCGAGCAGGCGCAGCACTTCATCGAAGTTGCGCCCGGCACTCATCGGGTAGATCAGCATCGCCTTGACCTTCTTGTCCGGGCCGATGATGAACACCGAACGCACGGTGGCGTTATCCACGGCGGTCCGTGCGCCGCCACTGGCATTGGGGTGAATCATGTCGTAGAGCTTGGCCACCACCAGGTTCTCATCGCCGATCATGGGGTAGTTGACCGCATGGCCCTGGGTTTCTTCGATGTCTTTGGCCCAGCTCTGATGGTTGCTGACGGGGTCGACGCTGAGGCCGACGATTTTGGTGTTGCGCTTGTCGAACTCAGGCTTGAGTCCGGCCATGTAACCGAGCTCGGTGGTGCAGACCGGGGTGAAGTCCTTCGGATGCGAGAACAGGATGGCCCATTTATCGCCAATCCATTCGTGGAAGTTCAGCGTGCCTTCGGTGCTCTCGACGGAAAAATCCGGTGCCTCGTCGCCTATACGAATTGCCATGCTCGTTCTCCTGTTGTGTTGGTATGGAAACACTCAGGCGTTCCAGTATAGGAGACCTTGAACACTTCGCTTTGCTGCCTGCTGAAGTGTTGGTGATAGCGGTGATGCTGTTCCTTCAAGCAGTCAGTGAGTCCCTCGCCACAATGAGTGGGTGTGCCATTTCCCGCCATCGAGGCCTGAACTCACGGGTGCCTTTGCCGCCTGCTATTTACGCGCCACTTTGTAGCGGACGCAGTCATCGTAAAAACTCTGCCTGATTGCCGCTGGCTTGAGCCGCGATTGACTGTCGTAGGTCTGTTCGGTAATGCCCATGGCCATCATGCGCATCCATGGCTTGCTGAACCTGTACGTTTGCAACTTCTGCCGTGCGGCATATAACGACACGCCCGACAGTTTGAGTTCCTGGGCTTTGGCCGCCGTTCCAGCGCCCCAGCTGCACAGATACTGGTCATTTGCCACCAACTCCCTGGCCTGGACGCAGGCGGCACCACTCGCCAGGCCGCACGACATGAGCGCGATCAATACATTCCGCATTTGCATTCGATCCTAACTATCTGAAAATAAATTGATTTTGGTCAAAAGATCGAGGCTTCGGGGCCAGCAAAATGCCTTAAGTGCGCGATAGCCTGTTTTCTCTATGTCTTACGGACATTTCTTGCGAGACTTCAAACCTTCGCTAAAGCTAACGCTTCCAAACGCAACCCAGAGAGGCAACGGAATGTCAGGCGCAAAGAAAATGACCGTGGGACAGCTGACGATGTTGACGGCCGTCAACATGTTGGGCTCAGGCATTGTGTTGTTGCCGACCAAACTCGCCGAAGTCGGCGGTATTTCCATTCTTTCCTGGCTGATCACCGCCACCGGCTCCCTGGCGCTGGCCTATGCCTTTGCGCGCTGCGGGATGCTCAGTCGCAAGACCGGGGGCATGGGCGGCTACGCCGAATACACCTTCGGCAAGGCGGGCAACTACCTCACGAACTACACCTATGGGCTCTCGTTGTTGATCGCCAACGTGGCGATCAGCATTACCGCGGTCGGCTATATCCAGGAGCTGTTCCACATCGAGCTTGATTCACTGCAAGTGGGCCTGGCGACCATCGCCCTTTTGTGGATCACCACGTTCGCCAACTTCGGCGGCGCGCGGATTACCGGCCGGATCGGTGCGGTCACGGTCTGGGGAGTGATTGCGCCGGTGGTGCTGGTGTCTACCATTGGCTGGTTCTGGTTCGACAGCAGTGTCTACGCCGCCGGCTGGAATCCGCACAACATGGGCTGGTTCGAAGCCGCAGGGGCATCGGTGGCGATCACCTTGTGGGCATTCCTCGGCCTGGAGTCGGCGTGCGCCAACACCGATGCCGTGGAAAATCCGGAGAAGAACGTTCCGATTGCGGTACTCGGCGGCACCCTCGGCGCAGCGGTGATTTACATCGTTTCGACCAACGTTATCGCCGGCATCGTCGATAATCCGGAACTGGTCGCCTCCACCGCACCGTTCGGCCTGGTCTTTGCCAAGATGTTCACCCCGCTGGTGGGCGATATCGTGATGGCAGCGATGGTCCTCGCCTGCATCGGTTCGTTGCTGGGTTGGCAGTTCACCATCGCCCAGGTGTTCAAAAGCTCGGCGGACACCGGTTACTTCCTGTCGATCTTCGCCAAGTCGAACAAGGCCGGAACGCCCATTGTCGGCATGCTGGTGCTGCTGGCCGCGCAGACGGCGCTGGGTTTTCTTACCATCAGTCCGGACCTGAGCAAACAGTTCGACACCCTGGTCAACCTCGCGGTGGTCACCAACCTGGTGCCTTACATCCTGTCCATGGCGGCCTTGATGACCATGCAGAAGGTGTCCAACGTACCCGCCGGCAAGGCCCTGGCCACCAACATCATTGCCTGGGTGGCAGCGGCCTACAGCTATCTCGCGCTCTACAGTTCGGGCGAGCAGGCGCTGATGCTCGGCGGTGTGGCGACCATCTTCGGCTACACCCTGTTCGGCTTCGTCAACAACCGCCTGATCCGCCTCGAGGCGCTTAACAACAGCGTACCGACGCAGACCGTCAGCGCTCAACACCTCTCGGGCCAGCCGGTGCCGGTGAACAATCTGCAAACTGCCACTCTGGAGACTCAATCATGACGGAATATAAAAATTTGCTCGGAATGCTCACGCTGCTGGTGAGCAGTCCGCCGGACAAAAGAACCGTATTCGGTCGCGCCCTGAATCAGTTGATCAGCGATGTGGAAGAACGCGCCATCAGCGTGCTGGTCTCGGAAAGCCTGAGCGACGCCACCTCGATCCTGCATTCGGACCCGGCGATTCAATGCGTGCTGCTCAGCTGGGAAATGGACGACAGCGAAGGTCATGAGCAATGCATCAAGCTGCTGACCAGCCTGCGCCAACGCAACACCCGGGTACCGGTGTTCCTGATCAGCGACCGCAGCACCGTGTCGAATATTCCGCTGGTGGTCATGCAGCACGCCGACGACTTCATCTGGCTGCCCGAAGACACCAGCCGCTTTCTCAGCGGGCGCATCCTGGCCGCCATCGAACGCTACCGGCATGCGGTGCTGCCGCCGATGTTCGGCGCGCTGTTGAAGTTTTCCCGGACCTATGAATATTCCTGGCACACACCTGGACATGCCGGTGGCACGGCGTTTCTCAAGAGCACGGCGGGCCGCGCTTTCTACGAGTTCTTCGGGGAAAACCTGCTGCGTTCGGACCTGTCGATCTCGGTCGGCGAACTCGGTTCGCTGCTCGATCACAGCGGCCCGATCGGCCAGGGCGAGCGTTACGCTGCCAAGGTCTTCGGCGCGCACCGCACCTACTACGTGACCAACGGTTCGTCGACCTCCAACCGGGTCATTCTCATGGCCAGCGTCACGCGTAACCAGATCGCCCTGTGCGACCGCAATTGCCACAAGTCCGCCGAGCACGCCATGACCTTGTCCGGGGCCATTCCGACGTACCTGGTGCCGACCCGCAATCGCTACGGTATCATCGGCCCGATCCTGCCGCAGACCCTGAGCGCCGCAAGTGTCAAAGCCGCCATTGCCGAGAACCCGCTGGTCAAGGACGGTATCGATCCGACGCCGATCCACGCTATCGTCACCAATTCCACCTACGACGGCCTGACCTACAACGTCACCCGGGTCGAGGAGTTGCTGGGCCAGAGTGTCGACCGCCTGCATTTCGATGAAGCCTGGTACGGTTATGCACGGTTCAACCCGCTGTATCGCGACCGCTTCGCCATGCATGGCAGCCCGGACGATCACGATGAGTCGCGCCCGACCGTATTCGCCACGCAATCGACGCACAAGTTGCTCGCCGCACTGTCCCAGGCGTCGATGATTCACGTGCGCAACGGCCGCAACCCGATTGCGCACGAGCGCTTCAACGAGTCGTTCATGATGCACGCCTCGACCTCGCCCAACTACGCGATCATGGCCTCCTGCGATGTCAGCTCGGCGATGATGGAAGCGCCCGGCGGGCAGATCCTGACCACCGAATCCATCGAAGAAGCCATCGCTTTCCGCCAGGTCATCTCACGCATGAACAACGAGATGCTGGGCAAGGATGAGTGGTTTTTCACCTGCTGGCAGCCGCGGTCAGTGCTGGTGGATGGCGCAGCGGTACCTTTCCATGAAGTCGATCCGGCGCTGCTCAAAACCGAGCCGAACTGCTGGGTGCTGCACCCGAACGAGGTGTGGCACGGTTTCGGCGACATCGAGGACGGCTACTGCATGCTCGACCCGATCAAGGTCTCGGTGCTGAGCCCCGGCATGGGCGATGACGGCAACCTGCTGGACGTCGGCATCCCCGCCTGCGTCCTCACCGCCTACCTCGGACGCCAAGGCATCGTCGTCGAGAAAACCACCGATTTCACCATTCTCTTCCTGTTCTCCATCGGCATCACCAAAGGCAAATGGGGCACGCTGGTCAACGCCCTGCTCGACTTCAAGCGCGACTATGACGACAACCTCGAACTCGAGCTGTGCCTGCCGGACCTGCTGACCGCCAACCAGCAACGCTACGCCGGCATGGGCCTCAAGGACCTCGCCGCGGACATCTTTGCCGCCATGAAGCAACACAAGACCACGGCGACCATGGCCCAGGCGTTCGGCATGCTCCCGCAGGCCGAATTCAGTCCGGTGCAGGCGTACGAGAAACTGGTGAAAAACGAAGTCGAACGGGTGACCCTGGAAGAAGCCGCCGGGCGGATCGTCGCGACCGGGATCGTGCCTTATCCGCCGGGCATTCCATTGTTGATGCCAGGTGAGAACGCAGGGCCGGCGGACGGGCCATTGCTGGCCTATCTCAGGGCGCTGGAAAGCTTCGACAGATCCTTTCCCGGCTTCACCCATGACACCCATGGAATCGAAAGCGAGACTGGGGTTTATCGACTGCTGGTGCTGAAATGAAGTAAGCGGGATCTTCGGCGTACACAAAACCCAATGTGGGAGCGGCGGTGCGGCGATCCGACTTGCTCGCGAAAGCGGTCGTTCAGCCGACCATGATGGCGCCTGACACTCCGTCTTCGCGAGCAAGCCCGCTCCCATAGGGGATCTTCTACGGGTATGGAATCGTATCCCGCAGGCTCGGGTCAAACCCTCACATTGCGACCCGGCAACATCGACCTTTGGCTGTTCTCCCAATCCTCGACCAGCCCCACCGGAGCATCGGACGCCGGCAACATCGTGCGCCCGCGCACCAGGTCCGAGGCGCGTTCGGCGAGCATGATGGTCGGTGCATTGAGGTTGCCGTTCGGCTCGGTCGGAAACACCGACGAGTCGATCACCCGCAGGCCCGCGATGCCCCGCACCCGCAGTTCCGAATCCACCACCGCCATGTCGTCCTCACCCATCCGGCACGAGCCGCAAGGGTGGTAGGTGCTCTCCAGGTTCTCCCGGACGAAGGCGTCGATCTCTTCATCGGTGTTCACCTGCGGCCCTGGGGCGATTTCGCCGTCGCGGAAGCGGTCCATCGCCGGCTGGCCGATGATCTCCCGGGTCAGGCGGATGCAGCGGCGGAAACCTTCGCGATCCTCTTCCCGTTGCAGGTAGTTGAACTGAATTTCCGGGTGCTCGTAGGGATCCGCCGAACGCACCCGCACATACCCGCGGCTCTTGGGTTTGTTCGGCCCGGTGAGCACCATGAAGCCATGGCCCTTGATCGGCTTGTTGCCGTCGTAACGCATGGCTGCCGGCAGGAAGTGAAACTGAATGTCCGGCCAGCGCAGGCCCTTGTCGGAGCGGATGAAACCACCGGCCTCGAAATGGTTGGTGGCGCCGAGCCCGTCCTTGAACAACAGCCAGCGCAGGCCGATCAACAGCTTGCTCAAGGGGTCCATCTTGCTGTTGAGTGTTACCGGCTCCTTGCAGCCGAACTGGATGTACACCTCGGCGTGATCCTGCAAGTTCTCCCCTACTCCCGGCAGGTCATGGCGGACGCCGATCCCGGCTTTGCGCAGGACCTGCGCCGGGCCGATACCGGAGCGTTGCAGCAAGTGTGGAGAGCCGATGGGCCCGGACGATACGAGCACTTCCCGGTGGCAATAGACCTGGTGGGTCTGGCCTTCATGATCATAAATGACGCCGACGGCACGTTTGCCTTCAAGGATGATCTGGCGGGTCATCGCGTGGGTGATCACGGTCAGGTTCGGACGGTCCATGGCCGGGCGCAGATAGGCGTTGGCGGTGGAGCAGCGCACGCCGTTTTTCACCGTCATGTGCATGGCACCGAAACCTTCCTGCATGAAGCCGTTGCAGTCGTCGGTCTTGATATAGCCCGCTTCAGCACCGGCCTCGACCCAGGCTCCGTACAGCGGGTTTTTCATGTGATTGCCGTTGGTGGTGTGCAATGGACCGGTGCTGCCGCGATAACCGTCGCCACCCTCCTCGTAATGCTCGGCGCGCTTGAAGTAAGGCAGGCAATTGCGATAGCCCCAACCCTGGGCACCGAGGGACTCCCACTCATCGAAGTCATAGGCGTGGCCACGGATGTACACCAGGCCATTGATCGATGACGAGCCACCCAGCACCTTGCCGCGCGGGCAGTGGATACGCCGGCCGTTGAGGTAAGGTTCCGGCTCGGTTTCGTAGCGCCAGTTGTATTTTTTGGTGTTCATCGGGATCGAAAACGCACTGGGCATCTGGATCACCACGCTGCGGTCGCTGCCACCGAACTCCAGCACCAGCACTGAAGTCGTCGGGTCTTCACTCAGGCGGTTGGCCAACACACAACCGGCCGAGCCGGCACCGATGATGATGTAGTCGTATCGTTGCGTAGCCATGGTTATCTCCCGGCCGTCGATTCGTTGAAAACAGGCAACGCGGGCTTGGTCAGCTTGTCGCCGGTGGTGTACTGCGGGCATGTCTTTTCGATGTGCTGGATGACGCTTTCTTCACGCTTGAGGTCGATCGAGCGGCTCAGCCAGTAGTAGGCCAGCCCCGAGACGATCAACCCGACAAGCCAGGCGATATCGATGCTGCCGAGCGCCTTGGCCAGCGGACCGACATAGACCTCGCGCTGCTCGACGCCGTCGTAGATGTAGAAGAACGGGATCATCGAAATGAAACCGATGGCGTACGCCGCAATGCCGCGCAGGCCCCAGCTGCCGTAGAGATTGCCGTGGGGCATGAAGAAGTGCGGGATGGCGTAGCGGCCCTTGCGCACGAAGAAGTAGTCGGTGAGGTTGACCGAGGTCCAGGGCACCAGGAAGTACAGCATCACCACCAGGTAGATGCCCAGCACCGACAAGCCTTTGCCCGAACTCTGGATGCTCAGGGCCACGCCCAGTTGCAGCAGGATCACGAACGCGATGGCCAGGACCCGGGCCTTGCGGGTCGGCTCGATGTGCCTGATCGAGTCGACGCAGGTCAGTGTGGTCAGCTTGGCGCTGTAGATGTTCATGGCGATGACCGGCAGGAACGCCAGGATCGTGACCACCACCACGGCCGTGCCCATGAATGGCGACACGGTATTACCCACTTGGCCAAGGGCGACCAGCACATCGGTGGAATGCAGGTGATCGGCCAGCCAGCCACCCACGGAAATCATCCAGGCACCGGACAAGGAGGCACCGAGAAACACCACCGCGATCAATTTGCCACTGGCGGTGTTCTTCGGCAGGTAGCGCGAATAGTCGGACACATAGGGCGCATAGGCGATGTTGTAACTCGCCGCCGCGGCGAACTGGGCAATGAAACCGGTCCAGTTGAAACCCAAGGGCGCCGGGGCTGTTTCGCCGGCGGCCAGTACCGGCATTGGCGCATCGGGCACCCAGCCCATCAGCACCGCCAGGGTCACCAGGCCGTACAGCGGCAACGACAGAAACAACGCCCATTTGAAACTGCGGTGCATCCAGTCATGACCGAGGATCGCCAGGATGGCGGCCGGGACCGTCACGGCCACCGCCACCACAATGGGGTTGAAGCCGAACAGCGTGTGCAGGCCCTGCATCATCAACACCAGGTTGACGATGTTGAAACCGGCGAACACGAACAGCGTCGCCAGCAGCACCAGAATCACCCCGCGATAGCCGAACTGCGCACGGGACTGGATCATCTGCGGCAGCCCCAGGTGCGGGCCCTGGGAACCATGGAAGGCCATGAACAGCGTGCCGAACATGATGCCCAACGTACCGGCGAGCGTGGTCCACAACGCGGTCAGGCCGACGCTCGGGCCGACGAAGCCGATGGTCATGGTGAAGAAGGTGAAATTGCCGAGGAACCAGAACGGCCCCTGGCTCGACAGCTTGTCGGTGCGCTCGCTTTCCGGGATGAAATCGATCGAATGGCCTTCGACGATGGGTTTGTCGTCGAGGATAGTCAGGCTGGGGGCGGCTTTGGCGTCAATGTTCATGATGGACTCTTATTGTTTGAAGATCATGACGGAGTAATTGCGTTCTTTTGGGTGAACGCCCGCGAGCAGCACCGACCTGTGGCGAGGGAGCTTGCTCCCGCTGGGCTGCGTAGCAGTCCCTGTCTTTTCAGGCGTAAGGGGGCCGCTTCGCGCCCCAGCGGGAGCAAGCTCCCTCGCCACAGGTGTCAGGCGCCAATCAGGGCAGCGTGATCCAGACCGCCTTCGTTTCGAGCAGATAATCCAGCTGTTCCGGCCCCAGATCCTTGCCGAATCCGGACTGCTTGTAGCCACCGAACGGCATCGACGGGTCGAGGGTGCCGTGGGCATTGACGTACACCGAACCGGCCCGCAACCGTGGAATCAGGCTGTGCACCCGTCCAAGGTCATTGGAATAGAGCGCGGCCGCCAATCCGTAGGGTGAATCATTGGCCAGGGCCAGCGCCTCCTCCTCATCGTCGAATGCTGCGGTGACCAGCACAGGACCGAAGATTTCTTCCTGGACGATGCGCATGTCGTTGCGGCAATTGGCAAAGATGGTCGGCTCGACGAAGAAACCGGGGCCCTCCACCGGCTGGCCGCCATAGACCAGTTCCGCGCCTTCCTGCTTGCCGGTTTCGATGTAGTCGGTCACACGCTGCTTCTGCAGCGCCGAGACCAGCGGGCTGATGAAGCAGTCTGGATCCAGGCCTGGCGCCATCTTCAATGTGCGGGTGTAGGCGATCAGTTCGCGCAGGAACTCGTCGTAGACGCTGCGATGAACATAGGCCCGCGTGCCGGCATCGCACACCTGGCCCGAGTTGAAGAACACGCCGTTGGCGATGGCCTGGGCGGCGGCTTTCAAGTCGGCATCGGCCAACACGATTACCGGTGATTTTCCTCCCAGTTCCAGGGTAAGTCGCTTCATTTCGTCCAGCGCCGCGCGACCGACCGTGCGCCCGACCGGGGTCGAACCGGTAAAGGTCAGCTTGTCGATGCCCGGGTGGGTGGCCATAGCCGCACCGACCACACTGCCGCGGCCGGTGACGATGTTGATCACCCCGTCGGGTATGCCGGCTTCCTGCACCAGTTCGGCAAATCGCAGGGCCGAAAGCGACGTCAGCTCGGCGGGTTTGACCACCACGGTGCAACCGGTTGCCAGCGCCGCACCGAGCTTCCAGGCCATGGTCTGCAGCGGGAAATTCCAGGGCACGATGGCGCCGACCACACCCACCGCTTCCTTGCGCGTATAGGCCAGGTAGTTGCCCGGCAGCGATGGCTCGACGGTGCGCCCGTGAAGCTTGGTCGCCCAGCCGGCGAAATAGCGCAGGGTATCGACCGTGCCCTGGATGTCGACATCCCGGGCGAAGGCCGCTGACTTGCCCATGTCGATCGATTCGATTTCCGCCAGTTCGGCAGCGTTGCTTTCAATCAGGTCGGCCAGGCGCTGCATCATCCGTTCGCGCTCTACCGGTTTTGCCTGACGCCAGGCGCCCCCGTCGAACTGCGCCCGGGCGGCTTGCACGGCGCGATCCAGATCCTCGGTGGTGCCCATGGGAATGCGGGTGATCAGGCCTGCGGTCGAGGGTTCGATGACCTCGGATGTCTGCCCGTCGCTGGCCTCGACCCAGGCGCCGCCGATGAACATCTTCTGCGCCTTGCCGAGAAAGGTCTGGGTGGCTTCGGAGACACCGAATTTCTGCAGGTAATTTTTGACGATCGTGTCCATTTTCATGCCCTCTGCGAGGCCGTGGTGGTTTCGCTCAAGACGTGTCGCGCCTGAGCCCGCTCGTGGAAGATGAAACCGATGCTGTTGAGCAGCAGTTGCGCCGCCAGAATCGAGGTCATGCCGGTCGGGTCGTAGACCGGCGCGACCTCGACCAGGTCCATGCCGACGATGTTGCCTCGGCTGCGCTTGGCCAGGGCCTGGATGATTTCCAGCACTTCGTAATAGAGGAAGCCGCCATGGCTGGGGGTCCCGGTGCCCGGCGCAATGGAAGGGTCGAAACCGTCGATGTCGATGGTGATGTAGTAGTTGATGTTCTGCGGGATCAACGCCAGCACACCGTCGACACCCAGGCGACGCACGTCGCGTACCGAGAGGATCTTCGAGCCCGCCGCATGGGCCGCTTCGTAGTCGTCGCGATTGGAGGAAGACACATTGCGGATGCCCATCTGGGTCATGCCGACGATGTGGTTCATTTCCGAGGCGCGGCGCAGCGGGTTGCCATGGCCATAACGCACGCCGTGGCGTTCGTCGACGAAGTCCAGGTGAGCATCGAAATGGATGATGTGAATCGGACCGCGGCCTTCGAAAGCCTTGATCACCGGGGCGTGAACCGAGTGATCGCCACCGAGCACCACCGGCATGACACCGGCATCGAGGATCTTGCGCACCGCGTATTCGGTGTTGGCGTTGCTGGTGGCCATGTCGGTGTGCACGATGTCGGCGTCACCCACGTCCACCATGCGCACGTCGGCGGCGGTCAGGTACATGACGTCATCTTCGTGGTCGTAGGCGCCGGCATGGCCGAACGAGAACAGCGTCGATGCCTCGCGAATCCCCCGTGGCCCGAAGCGGGCGCCGGAGCGCCACTGGGTGCCCATGTCGTTGGGCACGCCAAGGACGGCCACGTCGGCATCAAGGGCATCCCAATCGGTACACACCGGGGATTTGCCAAAGGTGCAGTGCCCCACGAATGGCAGGTTCAGGCGACCGGATTCATAACCGTTGTTCGACATGTCGGGCATCTCCAATTCTTGTTTTTGGCTGTGCGATCGTGGAAGGCGATCGCCGTTGGAGTGACTATGGGCGCAGGTTTTCGTGGAAAAAATGCTAAACATCAGATACTCATATCGGCATTGCCGATGCATCCACACGCGGGAGGTCCAAGGTGATCCAGCTGCACGATGTCGATCTGAAACTGCTCAGGGTGTTCGCCACGATTGTCAGGTGCGGCGGCTTTTCCGCCGCGCAGGCGGCATTGAATGCCGGCCAGTCGACCATCAGCGAACAGATGACTCATCTGGAGACCCGGCTCGGGGTCAAACTCTGCCAACGCGGGCGCAGTGGCTTCCGCCTGACCGAGCAAGGCGTGGCGATCCATGAAGCCACCCAGCGCCTGCTCTCGGCCGTGGAAAATTTCTGCATGGACGCCGACGTGCTCAAACAGCACATCAGCGGCAAGCTCAACCTGGGGATCATCGACACCACCATCACCGACCCGGACTCACCGCTGCCGCGCACCACCCAGCGCTTCGTGTCCCGCGGGCATGACGTGCACCTCAACGTGTACGTGGGCAGCCCCGCCGAACTGGAAGAACGGGTGCTCGACGGCCGCCTGCACCTGGCCATCGGGCACTTCCCGATCTACGTTCCGGGGTTGCTGCACACACCGCTGTATCAGGAAGCCCTGGGGTTGTATTGCGGGCGCCGGCACCCGCTATATGGCAGCAAGACCGAGGGCGACGAACTGCGCGAAGAGATTGCCGCGAGCCGGATTGTGGTCAGGGGCTACATGCAGCAATACGACCTGGAACACCTGGGCGTCAGCAAGGCCGCCGCCACCGTGGACAACATCGAAGCCCTGGCCATCCTGCTGATCTCCGGTGCCTACCTGGGTTTCCTGCCGGTGCACTTCGCCACGCAGTGGGTCAAGACCGGCGAGATGCACCAACTGGCACCCATCAGCCTGCAACTGATGTCGCCGTTCGATGTGATCACCCGCCGCGGCACCGCCCCGCCGCCGATCCTGCAGGCGTTTCTGGAAGACCTGGCGGCGTGTTCGCGTAAAACGGTCAACGGCTGACGTTGCTGGCGGTGGATGGCCTCGACCGCGATCTTCAACACAACCGGCATTTACGAGTTTCGTAGGTAGACATCGACGACCCTCGCATGATGAGTGTGTGCAAACCGATACACCGTATCGAATTCGATCCACCTCTGCGCGCCCCCCGTATTCTTCGAGTTAGGCCCCCTCGCCGCCTCTAACTCTCGCCTTACCTGTATTGATTTCAATACGGGAGGCTCCGTAATTTCTCACGAAAACATATCATCCCATTGATTTATAAAGAATAACTGTTGTTGGCACCGCACTTGCTGGTCAACCTCAAGCCAAGCTCACTGCGAAGAACACCGCCTCCCCCTACCCGGGGGTCTACATCACCCTGAAAACAGGAATCCACCATGTTCAGCAAGCACGACCAGATCAAAGGCTACGACGACGAACTGCTGGCGGCGATGAACGCCGAGGACGCGCGGCAAGAGCACCACATCGAATTGATTGCTTCGGAAAACTACACCAGCCAGCGGGTGATGGAGGCGCAAGGCAGCGGCCTGACCAACAAGTACGCCGAAGGCTACCCCGGCAAGCGTTATTACGGCGGCTGCGAACATGTCGACGTGGTCGAGCAACTGGCCATCGATCGCGCCAAACAGCTGTTCGGCGCCGATTACGCCAACGTCCAGCCGCACTCCGGCAGCCAGGCCAATGCCGCGGTGTACCTGGCGTTGCTGCAAGCCGGTGATACCGTGCTGGGCATGAGCCTGGCCCACGGCGGACACTTGACCCACGGCGCCAAGGTCAGCTTTTCCGGCAAGCTCTACAATGCCGTGCAGTACGGTATCGACACCGCGACTGGGCTGATCGATTACGACGAAGTCGAGCGCCTGGCGGTCGAGCACCAACCGAAGATGCTGATCGCCGGGTTCTCCGCCTATTCGAAGACCCTGGACTTCCCGCGCTTCCGTCAGATCGCTGACAAGGTCGGTGCTTATCTGTTCGTCGACATGGCCCACGTCGCCGGGCTGGTGGCGACCGGTCTGTACCCGAACCCGCTGCCGTACGCCGACGTGGTCACCACCACGACCCACAAGACCCTGCGCGGCCCACGGGGTGGCTTGATTCTGGCCCGGTCCAATCCGGAACTGGAGAAAAAACTCAATGCCGCAGTGTTCCCCGGTGGCCAGGGCGGCCCGCTGATGCATGTGATCGCTGCCAAGGCCGTGTGCTTCAAGGAAGCGCTGGAACCTGCCTTCAAGACCTATCAGGCGCAAGTGATCCGCAACGCCCAGGCCATGGCCAAGGTCTTTATCGACCGAGGCTACGACGTAGTGTCCGGCGGCACCGACAACCACTTGTTCCTGGTCAGCCTGATTCGTCAGGGCCTGACCGGCAAGGACGCCGACGCCGCCCTCGGCCGCGCCGGTATCACCGTGAACAAGAATGCCGTGCCGAACGACCCGCAATCACCGTTCGTGACCTCCGGCCTGCGCATCGGCACCCCGGCAATCACCAGCCGTGGTTTCAAGGAAGCCCAGAGCATCGAGCTGGCGGGCTGGATCTGCGACATCCTCGATCACCTGGGTGATGCCGATGTCGAGGCCCAGGTCGCCAGCCTGGCTGCCGCGATGTGCAGTGACTTCCCGGTCTACCGCGGCTGATTTGCAACGGGAGGGCCAGCCCTCCCGTTCGCTCAGGAATCGAGACGTCGAAATCCCCATTCTGTCTCCTATGGGCAAACCCGGCCAGAGCGCTCTATGATTGAACCCCATGACGACCACGCCTCCAATCCGCCAACCCTGCCCGCCCGGCGCCTGCGACTGCGGGCGTGACCCGCTGCTGGACACTCCGGGCGCGGACGTGCGCATTCTGTTTCTGACCCGTTCGGAGGAAAAGCGCCTGGTCGAGCGCCTGGAAAACCTGCAGAGCCTGAGCGACCTCGAGCGGTTGCAGCAACGGATGTATGAGCAGCTGGGAATACGGGTGCAGATCGCCCCCGGTTTCAACGAAGTGCGGACCATGCGCGGCATCGCCATTTCCATTGGTGAACTGCCGGGGCTGTGCCGCAAGACCCGGCAGTCGATTCCGGCTGCCATTCGCCGTGGGCTGGAAAAACACCCCGAAGTTGCCTACGAGCTACTCAATGCCAACGACCTGTTGCGTGACGCCTGATCGCTGCAGCCCTCCCTCTTCACCATTCATTCCAAATACAACGAAACAGGATCAGCGGTCATGCGCGCAGGCGGGTGCGCTGCTATGCCTTCTCATGGGAGAAACCGTTTCAGGCCGGCCAGGATGATGCTGGCAACAAAGGCGTGACCGTGGTCCCGGCGCCAACCAGGTGCGCGAAGATCAACAGGTGCCGATCCGTAACAGGAGGTGGCGAATGTTATTCATGGTCAGTTGGACAATCAGCCCGCAAAACCGCAACAGCGTGATCCAGCGCTTTATCGAGACCAAAGGGGCCCCACCCGAAGGCGTGAAAATGCTGGGTAGATGGCATGCCGTCGGTGGCTCCAGCGGGTTTGGCATCGCGGAAACCGACGATGTGGTACAGATTCAGAAGTGGGTGCTGCAATGGAATGACCTGATGAGCATGGAAGTCCATGCGGCTTTGACCGATGAGCAGGCGGCGCCGTTGCTGGCAGCCGTTGTCGGCAAGCGATAGTCATCCTGGCGGCGGGCCCTGCTCGCCGCCCTTCCTGACAAACACCATCAAACTCCTGTGGGAGCGAGCCTGCTCGCGAATACGTCGGCAGCGCCAACATCGCAGCGTCAGACAAACCGCTTTCGCGAGCAAGCCGGCTCCCACAGTGGACTGTGCCAGGCGCAAATTTCGCATCCACCCTAATACCTGTGGGCTGTGTCGGGCTCAGGTCGTGTGCACACCCACAAATCTTACCGGAGCACGAGTCGCTACTTCTTCATCCCCACCCGCCGCCGCATCTCTGCGGTGATGGTCTGCCGGGTTTTCTTCAGATCCGCCCAAGGCTCATCCCCCACTTCGGCCAGCCGCTCTTGAACGTTGTGCACATTCCATTGATTGCCGCCCTTGAGTTCGCCCACCTCCTCGCGAAAGACCGGCACCGACACCGGTAACCCGTCGCGGGTCCGTACGGCATAGGCGCAGATGGTGGTCGCCCCCAGTCCGTTGCGCAGGTAATCGATGAAGATCCGCCCGACCCGATTCTTCGGTCCGGAGACCGCGGAGAAACGATCCGGCAGCAATTTGGCCATGTGGCTGACGATGGCATGGCTGAAGTCCTTGACCTCATCCCAGCCGAGCTTGCGGGTCAGCGGCACCACCAGGTGAATGCCCTTGCCGCCGCTGGTCTTGAGGAATGCCTTGAGCCCCAGTTCATCGAGCACCGACAGGGTCAGTTGAGTCGCTTCGACCATGCTTTTCCAGGGCAGCGCCGGGTCCGGGTCGAGGTCGAGGACGAAGCGGTCGGGTTTGTCGAGGTTGTCGGACGTAGCGTTCCAGGTGTGCAGTTCGACGGTGCTCATCTGCACGGCGCCGATCAGGGCTTCGGCGTTGTTGATGATCATCACCGGTTGGCCGGTGAGGGCCTTGTCCAGGGTGGTGATACCCGGAATGGCCAGGCGCTCGGCGTTTTTCTGGAAGAACAGTTCGCCGGCAATCCCGTCCGGAGCGCGCACCAGTGCCACCGGGCGGTCCTTGAGCTCGGGCAAAATCCATTCGGCGACGCTGGCGTAATACTCGGCCAGTTGCACTTTGGTGGTGCCGCTGCTGGCGTCGATCACCCGGTCCGGGTGGGTGATGCGCACCTTGCCCTTGCCCAGGCCGATTTGCGACGGTGCAGGTTCGGCGGTTTTGCTTTTGCCGGTGGCTGGCTTTTCAGCGGCGTTTTTCTTGGGCGCGGGCGTTTTCGCAGCAGCAGTTTTCGAGGTTGAAGTCTTCACGGCTTTCGGACGCTCCTCGGTGATTTCTTCGGCAGGTTTGTCATCGCGCAGGCCATGGAACACCGCATGGCGCACCGAGCCGTCCTTGGTCATTTCGGCAAAGGCCACTTCCGCCAGCAACGTGGGTTTGAGCCAATGCACACCCTTGGCGTCAAAGCCGGTCGGTGGATTGACCACTGACGTCTTTTTCGTCTGCAAGGGTTTGAGCTGTTCGTGGATGTGCTTGAGCGTGGTCTCGTTGAACCCGGTGCCGACCTTGCCGGCGTAGCGCAGTTCACCGCTGTCACGGTCATGCAGCCCCAACAGCAAGGCGCCGAAGGCGTTGCGCGAGCCTTTTGGATCGGTGAAGCCGACGACCACGAATTCCTGGCGGTGCTTGCACTTGAGCTTGATCCAGTCGCTGCTGCGCCGGGACACGTAGGGCGACCCCAGACGCTTGCCGATCAGCCCTTCCATGCGCATCTGGCAGGCGCTGTTGAGCAAGGCTTCCGGTTCTTCGCCGAACGCGTCGGAGAACCGCAGCAGCGGGTCTTCATTGGGTTTGAGCACCGTCGCCAGCGCCGCACGGCGTTCCTCGACAGGCACCTCGCGCAAGTCCACGCCGTTGAGGTAGGGCATATCGAACAGGTAGTAAAGAATATTGCCGCTGCGGCCCGAAACGAACGCGTTCTGCAGGGCCTGGAAGTCCGGAACCCCCTGATCGTTGGCCACCACCATTTCGCCGTCGAGCCAGGCCGATTCGAGGCCCAGCGCTACCAACGCCTCGGCCTGTTTCGGTAATTTGTGGGTCCAGTCGTGGCCGTTGCGAGTAAAGAGCCTGACCTCGCCGTGGTCGATGCGCGCCATGATCCGATAGCCGTCGAACTTGATCTCGTAGCTCCACTCGCCGCCCGGCGCCTTCTCGACCAGGGTGGCCAGTTCCGGCTTAAGCAGTTCCGGCAGCTTGGCCTTGTGCGCACCGGTCAAGGGCGTCGGCTGTTCCTTACGCGCCGCAACGGCCGGTTTCTTGACGGGCTTGGGTTCGCTTGCGGTCTTCGATTTCTTGGGGAGAATGGTGCGGTCACTGAGCACGCTGTCAGGTTCGGCGGCGACCACGTCGTAATCGCTCTCGGGTTTGGCCGCGCTGTCCTGATGCTTGATCAGAAACCATTGCTCCTGCTTGCCCGGCATGTGCGTGCGCACCAGGTTCCACAGGCCGCCGAGCTTCTCGCCTTGCAGCTCGAACTTGAGCTTGCCCTTGGCGTAGGCCTGGGCCGGATCTTCCTGGGGAATCCACACCCCGCGGTCCCAGACGATCACGTCACCGGCGCCGTAATGCCCTTCGGGAATGCTGCCCTCGAAGGTGGCGTAGTCCAGCGGATGGTCTTCAACGTGCACGGCCAGGCGCTTGACCTTGGGGTCCAGTGAAGGCCCCTTGGGCACCGCCCAGCTTTTCAGCGCGCCATCGAGCTCAAGGCGAAAGTCATAATGCAGGCGCGAGGCGTCATGCTTCTGGATGCAGAACTGCAGGGCATGGTCTTGCGCTTTCTTTTTCCTCGAACGCTTGGCGGCCGGTTCAGAGGTCGCCGAAAAGTCGCGCATGCGGTTGTAGTCATCCAGGTTTTTGTTCATGACGCACCTGCAGGCGAGCTGACGATTCCCCCGATGCCGGGGCCGATACGCGAGACGGTCAACGCGACCACGGCAATCCGTTCCACGCGCTGATAGCCGGGGGTCAACAACTCTTCGCCAAAAACGTCGGGATCGAGTTCGCGGTAGGTCCAGGCGAACAGCGGCGATTCCAGGCGCGGGGTCAATGCGGCCAGAAACGGGTCGCAGCCATCGATCATCGCCACCCCGGTGTACAGCACCAGCGAGCCGCCGGGAGCCAGTCGATACAGGGCCTGCTCGACGATGCGCAGCGACAACTGTTCACCGTGCGCCCCGCCGCCATGACGATAAGCGCGCTCGGCGGGATCGGCCATGTAGGGCGGATTGGCAACGATCAGGTCGAAGTGGCCGTCGACATCCTGCAGCACATCGCTGGCTTCGACGCTGACGTTGGCCACCTCGGCGAGCGCGGCGTTAACCGCCGTCAGGCGCAGCGCCGCCGGATTGATATCGACGGCCAGCACCTCGGCCTCGCGGCGGGCGCGGGCGATCACAATCGCGCCGACGCCCGCACCGCAGCCGATGTCCACGGCGCGTCTGATGGGCGCGAAGTTCTGTTGCAGGTGAGCATGGATCAATTGGGCAAAGCGGTAGGTGTCGGGGCCGAAGAACACCGCATCAGCCGCTTCGGTGGGGAATCCCGAGTGCACGAACAACAGATCATCCAGGCTCGACCAGCGCACGTGACTTTTCAGCCGCCCGTTGCTTTCCTCGAGCACGCCTGCCTGTTGCAACTGCCGCTGCTCGTCCACTGATAACAGGCCGGGTTCGAACGACCGCGACCAGCCGAACACTTCGCGCAGGGTCCGGGCGCTCTGGCCGAAGGCGCGATCATTGACCCGCTGGTGGGTCAGCGGCGTCGGCGTGATAAAACGATAGCCGTCGGCCTGCAAGCGGCGTCCGAGTTGCAGCAGGGCCAGATCGGCAGCGCCCAGTTGCTCTTCCAGATTCATCAAAGGCTCCCTATCGAAGGCTGGATTTGAGTTCGATGAAGCGTCGGGTGGCCAGCAGGCCGGCAGGATGGGAATGTCGGTGGGCTGACAACCACGGGATCAGGACTTGCATCTGATCGTGGGCGCATACCCCCTCCAGCGCGCTTTGCAGGCTCTGAATGTCCGGGTCGTTGACCGGCACCGACGGTTCGGCCGCGACACTGGCGCCACGCCGCACTGGCGCGGTTGAACGCTCAGGCGTCCAGTCGCCGGCGATCCAGTCATGCAGCAACTGTTTTTCATAGGGGCTGAACACGCCGAACATCGCCGCGCCGTCCCCCTCGATCAACTGCCAGAAGCGGCTGGCTTGCGGGTCCTGCTGACGCTTGATCCAGCCCTTGGTTTCCAGGGCCGTGAGGAAGCCTGGCAACTGCTCTGGCGTCGACAACCATTGATTGACGGTCTTGCCTTCGAAGCGGCAGTAGTCCGAATGCATGTGCTGGCCGAACGGACGCTTGCGCTCGAGCATCTTCAGCACTTCTGTGTACAGGTCGAACGACTCGATGATCGCGCGACTGCCCTGCCCCAGATCGTTGAGCCGATAACCCAGCGCGACCCTACGCAGAAACGCCTCGCGATCGCCCTCCACCGGCAACAGCTGCAACACCGACTGCACCGCCTTGTGGGCGTGGCCGGTACTGGCGTTGTCGATGGTCACGTGCAGGGTGAAGTAGTACGGATCGATGCCCAACTCGCTGAGTTCATAGGCACTGATCAGCAAATGCAGCGGCAGTTGCTCATAACCGAGGTTGTAGCCGATGACCTCCGGCAAAAACTCATCGGCGCTTTCACCCAGTGCCAGTTGCACCGCGCCTTGCAGGTAATGCTCGTCGTCGATCACGCCGCTGTCCTGCAACCCATGTTCGGCCAGCAATTTGCGGTAGATCACCACGTGGTTCTGCGCCGGATTGCCATCGCCCAGTTCTTCCAGATAGGTGCAAATCAGGCCTTCGAAACGCGGGTCGCGCCAGTGCCGCAGCAGGCCATAAAGCCAGGCGCCGTCCACCAGTTTGGTCGGGGCAACGGCCTGCAGGAAAAACAGCGCGTGCGCCTTGTTGCTGAAGAACTGCCGCGACCCGCCAGCCTTGCGCTGTTGCAGGTAGTCGGCATATTGCCGAGCGACCTCGACGCTGTGTTGTTCGACAAAACCTTGCAGTGCCGACAGGTCTTGCGGCAACTCCTGCGGCAAGTCCGCGGCGCGCTGCAGCTGGGTCTGCAGAAAGCTTTGCGCGAGTGCATGCCGGTGCTGTGCATCGTCGCTCAGCAGCAACTGCTGATAGATCTGTTTGATACTGCCGACGCCGCAAATCGGATATTCGTGGGCAGGCCTGGATTCAAGTCGTGTCAGGGCAGTCATGGATGCATCTCTCGGGCTGAGGCCAGTGGCAGGACGCTGGATCAGTACGTCTCTACATCAGCAGAGCGACATCGACGGATAAAAATTCCATTGGTGTTTAAAGGGCCCGGACAGACGGCTGCCGACGCGGCACTTGGCTTGCACTGAAGTGAATATAATTAACCGGTGTGGGGACACTCCCCGGAGAACAATCATGCGCACGGTTCATGTCATCGAGTCGGATAAAGTTCCCAGGCCGGTGAAGGTCGTGGGTGAGGCGATCACCATCCTCGCCGGCGGGGATCTGTCCAAGCCTTTTGAAGTGCATATCCAGCAAGGCGTGCAAGGCGGAGGGCCACCGCCGCACTTTCATCCCTGGGACGAGGCCTTCTATGTCATCGACGGGGAGGTGGAGGTGACGGTCGAGGGCCAATCCAACAGGGTCTCGAGCGGTGGCTACGTGCATATCCCTGCCGGGACCGTGCATGCCTACAAGAACCTCAGCACCACGGCGAAAATCATTGGGGTGGTGTCCGATCCGCGGGGCGGGCAGTTCTTTGCGGCGATGGATCAACTCAAGGTGCCGGAGGATTTGCCGCGGATCTTTGAAGTTGCCAAGAGGTATGGCGTTACGTTTCTGGTGCCGAAAATGCCCGCAGCTGTTTAACAGGGCAGACCGCGTTATCGTTCTTCGCGAGCAGGCTCGCTCCCACATAAGACCAAACGCCGTTCAATGTGGGAGCGAGCCTGCTCGCGAAGGCGGTCTGACAGCCAACTTGAATTCAAGGATGTCAGGACACACCCCCCTTGGCCTTTTGCTCCAGCTGCACCTGCAAGTCCGGATCAATGCCCAGCGCCGCAGCCAGTTCATCCAGATAACTGCGCTCGGCGTCCTGCTGATCGTCCACCAGCATCACACTGGCCAGGTACATCTCCGCCGCCATGCCAGGATCGGTGGCCGACTGCGCCACATCGGCGGCGTCCAGCGGCCGCGCGACTTCATCGTCCAGCCATTGCTGCAACTGCGGATCGTCGGTGTGACGGCCGATCTCGGTGCTGATCATCTGCTTCTCGGACGCATCGATCCGGCCGTCGGCCTTGGCCGCCGCAATCAATGCCCGAAGGATCGCATTACTGTGGTCCTCGACTTCCGGGCCGGACAACAGGTCGACCGTGCGCGGCGCCTGTTGCGGTGCCGTCGCCTGGCTGCGCTGCCAAGCCTGATACGCCTGGAACGCCATCATCCCCAGCGAAGCCAGCGCCGCATAGTTGGCACCACCGCCAGACCGCCCCCGGGTCGCACCGCCCAAGGGTGAGCCGCCGCCCAACAGGCCACCGAGCAAGCCACCCAGCCCACCGCCGCCGGCGCTGGAACCGGCGCCACCGCCCAACAGGCCGCCAAGCAATCCGCCGAGGTCGCCAAGCCCGCCCTGGGCCGAAGCACCACGGCCGCCCTGTTGCGGCATCGAGCCCTGGCCGGCGCCGCGCAGAAGTTGTTCGAGCAGATCGCTGGTGTTCATGACGGCATCCTCTTGGAGTGGAGTGATCCAGTCAGGCAACGATAGTCCTCGCAGTCAAATGTGCCACCACCGTTTGGCTGACGTGGAAACCATTCTGTGCACCCGGCTTTCTGTGGGGCGCACTGAAATGGCGGTCCATCGGTGCTCTCGATTTATCCGGGGTATTTTCTGTGCGGCGCAGCTAAGATTCATGAGTGGTGAACCTTATTCCCGGATTTCCGGTCGATACCTGCAACCCGACGAGGTTTGCCGCCGCCCCCGACAGTGAGGGTGATGACCGGCTTGCTTCACTTTCTGGAGAACGCCCCCGTGATTTCAACTCTACACATCGCCAGGCTCAAAGCATGGGGCGCCCATGGTTTTACCGCCACTGGCGTGGTCACTGCTTTCCTCGCGACCCTTGCCCTGCTGGAAAACCAGCCCACCAATTGCCTGCTGTGGCTGGGCGTCGCGCTGATCGTCGACGGGCTGGACGGCGCGCTGGCGCGCAAGGTCAATGTGCAGTCGGTGCTGCCGAGTTTCGATGGCTCGGTGCTCGACCTGGTGATCGATTACCTGACGTATGTGTTTATCCCGGCGCTGTTCATCTATCGCTACATTCCGTTGCCGGACTACACGCTGCTCCTGACCGTGTCGCTGATTCTGGTTTCGTCGCTGTTCTGCTTCTGCAACGTCAACATGAAAAGCAAGGACAACTACTTCCAGGGCTTTCCCGCCGCCTGGAACGTGGTCGCCCTGTGTTTGTACATCATCGCGCCATCGCCGTGGATCACCCTGCTCACCGTCATCGGCCTTGCGCTGTTGACCGTGACGCGGATGAAATTCCTGCACCCGTTCCGCGTGCGCAAGTTCATGCCGATCAACATCGCCGTGACGGCCATCTGGCTGTTGTGCAGCTTGTCGCTGGTGGTCAATCATCCGGTGATCAACCCGCTGGTCATGGGCCTTTGGCTGCTGATGTCGGCTTATTTCCTGGGGATCTGCATCTGGCGCACGGCGCTGGAGTGGTTTGACACGTCGCGGCACAAGTAGGCCGCCATGCCCATTCATATCGTCCGGCTCGGCTCCCCGCGCCTGCCCGATGAAGGGCTGCGCATAGGCACGGTACGCCGCCCGCCCCGGGGCGTACCGAAGGCCGAGTTTGCCCGTCGTGATTTTTACGACGTGTGGCAGCCGCTGCTTTCGCCCAGTGCGGAACTGGTTGCGCAAGCCAAGGCCGCTGAGGATGAGAAAGCCTGGGATGCTTTCCGGCACAAATTCAAGGCCGAAATGAACCATCCCGCACCGAGCCAGTTGCTGGACCTGTTGGCCGCCCTCTCCCATCAAACGTCGCTGGCTGTGGGTTGTTACTGCGAGGAAGAGGCGCACTGTCATCGTTCGGTGTTGCGCGAATTGCTGAAGGCGCGTGGCGCGAAGATTATATAGGTAGCACGAACACTAAAATCCCCTGTGGGAGCGAGCCTGCTCGCTCCCACACTTGACCCAGTCAACCGCAACTTCAGGGCGTGATCGCCACCTTCATCACCCCATCCCGCTGATGCGCAAACAGCTCATACGCCGCTTCAATGTCCTCAAGCTTGAACCTGTGGGTCACCAACGGCGACAGATCGACCCCGCCGCTTTCCACCACCGCCATCAGCCGTCGCATCCGTTCCTTGCCACCGGGGCACAGGGTACTGACGATGCTCAAATCCCCCAGGCCCGCGGCAAAGGCATCCAGCGGGATACGCAGGTCGGTGGAGTAAACCCCCAGGCTGGATAAACGGCCACCGGGGCGCAGCACCCGCAGCGCGGACTCGAAAGTGCCCTGGGTGCCCAGCGCTTCGATGGACACGTCCACCCCGCGGCCATCGGTCAGGGCCATGATCTGCGCGACCACGTCGCCGTCCTTGAAGTTGATGACATGGGTCGCGCCCAACTGTCGCGCAACGCTCATCCGCTCAGGCACGGCGTCGACGCCAATGATGGTGGTCGCCCCTTTGAGGCGCGCGCCGGCCACGGCACAGAGGCCGATTGGCCCGAGGGCGAAGACCGCGACGGTATCGCCGATGTTGACCTCGCCCCGCTCCGCCCCGGAAAACCCGGTGGACATGATGTCCGGGCACATCAGCACCTGTTCGTCGCTCAGGCCGTCGGGAATCGGGCAAAGGTTGGCCAGCGCATCCGGCACCAGCACGTATTCGGCCTGGCAGCCGTCGATGGTATTGCCGAACTTCCAGCCGCCGGCAGCCTTGAAACCGTGACGGGTGTCCGCGCCATCCTGTGAGCCGCAGCCACAGAGGCACGCGTAGCTTTGTCCGCTGGGGGTGATGGCGCCGGCAATCACCCTTTGCCCTTCGACAAAGCCGTGCACCTGCGAACCGAGCCGCTCGATGATGCCCACCGGTTCGTGACCGATGGTCAGCCCCTTGTCCACGGGGTACTCGCCGCGCAGGATGTGCACGTCGGTGCCGCAGATCGTGGTGGTGGTGATGCGGATCAGCGCGTCCAGCGGCCCGACTTCGGGGATGGGTTTGTCGTCGAGCACGATGCGGTTTTTCTCGACGAATATCGCGGCTTTCATGGTTGCCATGGCAGTTCTCCGGGGGGTGCGTGCACATGAGTTCAGCACGAACCGCAGCCTGCGCCGGACTGACGGACGGAAGGTTGATCATGGTCAATACTTAGGGGATTGAATGGCTATGGAATGACCGCACGTCGGGCGGCGAAGTCGGTGCCTTCTGGCTGTTGCAGCGCTGCCGCCACCTGCTCGTTAACCCACGGGAGGTTCGTCATGTCTGAGCAATCACGATTCATGCTGGTCGCCTCGCCCCTGATGGAGCACAGCCCCGCCTTCGACAGGGCCGCGGCGTTGGCCAAGGCCGAAGACGCGGCGTTGCACATCGTTGCCTTCGATTACCTGGAGGGCCTGGCGACGGCCAGCCTGGTCAACGAAAAAGCCCTGGAGCAGATGCGCCTGGGCTACGTCGAGCGCCATCGCCAGTGGCTGGAGGAGCAGGCCCGTCCCTTGCGCAAGATCGGTGTGCACGTCACCACCGAGGTGGCCTGGGTCGAACAGCCGCTGGAGGAAATCCTGCTGCACCTCAAGGAACAGCCCATGGATGTGCTGATCAAGGCGCTGGAGCACGAATCACTGTGGTCACGGCTGATGTTCACCCCGCTCGATGTGCATTTGCTGCGCGAATGCCCGGTGCCACTGCACTTCGTCAGCCACGCGGTGCATGCCTTGCCGCGCAAGATCGTCGCCGCGGTCGACCCTTTCCATCGCGACGATCACTACAAGACTTTCAACGACCGGATCCTTCACGAAGCGGCGAAACTGGCCAGCGCCTGCAATGCCGAGCTCGATGTGGTGTATGCCTACGACCTGTCCTCCATCAGCGCGGACGAGTTCGGCTTCGATAACGGTTCGGCGTTTTTCTCCTCGGGCAAGGCCAAGACCCTGTTCGACTATCAGGAAGACGCCTTCCATGAACTGGCCGAGCGCAACGGCATCGCGCCGGAACAGCGGCACATGATCATGGGCCATCCGTCCAAGGTCCTGACTCGCTATGTCGAAGCCTGCAACGTCGATGTGATTGTCATGGGCCGGGTCGGCCATCGCGGCCTGGGGCGGCTGATCGGCAGCACGGTGGAGCATCTGCTGTACAAGATGCCGTGCAGCGTGTGGGTGGTGTATACCGAGCGGCTGGATGAGTGATGGTCGCGTTTACACACTTAGCCCCTGTGGGAGCGAGCCTGCTCGCGAAGACGGTCGTTCAGTCGAAAGAGATGCCGTCTGACGAATTGCTTTCGCGAGCAGGCTCGCTCCCACAGGGAGAGTGTGAGTTGCTTCAACGCCTTGTGATGACTACCTCGAGGTATTCACTCGGCACCACCAGCGACTTGTCTCCCGCCCGGTTCAAGCTATTGAGCAGCTCGGTCAGGTCATCTTCAAAGGCCTTGGCACCTTCGGCAGGCAACGCCGCGAACGCCTTGTGCACCGGGCCGTACCAGGTGCGGAAGGTGTCGATGAAATGCGCGGCCGAGCGGTAGCGGAAGTTGAAGTTCTTGCGCGTCACCTGCAGCAGGAAGTCGCGCTCATCGAAGTGCGAGTGCAGCCAGGCCTCGGTGCCCCAGTTCGAAGGCGGTTGGGCGCCCGGCGGTGGTGGCAGATGCCGGCCCAGGGTCTTGAACATCTGCCCGACAAAGCCTTCGGGTGTCCAGTTGGCCAGGCCTATCCGGCCTCCGGGACGACAGACTCGCGCAAGCTCCGCGGCGGCCTTGGGCTGGTCCGGGGTAAACATCACACCGAAGGTCGAAAGCACAGCATCGAAGCTGGCATCCTCGAAAGGCAGCGCCTCGGCGTCGGCCACCTGGAACGTCACTTCCAGGCGTTCTGCCCTGGATCGGTCTTCGCCACGCTCCAGCAGCGCAGCCACGTAATCGGTGGAGGTGACAAGGCATCCGCGGCGTGCGGCGGCCAGCGTCGCATTGCCGTTGCCGGCCGCCACGTCGAGCACGCGCTCATCGCAGAGCAGGTCGCAGGCTTCGGCAAGCTCCTCGCCGACGATCTGCAACCTGGTACCGATCACGGCATAGTCGCCACTGGCCCAGGCGGCCATCTGGCGGTTTTTCAGGGCAGTAAGATCAATGGGTGTACTCATGGATTCTGTCTCTGGCGGGTTGGAACACGGACCATTGTTGTTATTGATGACAGGGCCGGCAGACCCTGTGTGCCACACTATCGCGCCAGGAAACGTTGGCGTCCTGCCCGATCGTCGGCCAACCCTGTCCGATCGTCCGGAGGTTTCACTTAATCGGTTTACGCAGCAGGAGCGGCTTGGGTATCTGCCTTGGCTTCTTCCAGCAACTGCTGGATCATTTTCTCCTGGGTCTCATAGCGACCTTCACCGAAGTGGGTGAAACGCACCTGGCCCTTGGCGTCGATCAGGTAGTGAGCGGGCCAGTACTGGTTGTCGAAGTTGCGCCAGATCGCATAGTTGTTGTCGATGGCCACCGGGTAGGTGATGCCGAGCTTTTTCACCTGATCCTTGACGTTGGCGATGATGCGTTCGAAGCCGTACTCAGGGGTGTGGACGCCGATCACGACCAGGCCATCCTTCTCGTACTTCTGCGCCCAGTCCTTCACATACGGCAGGGTGCGCTGGCAGTTGATGCAGTCGTAGGTCCAGAAGTCCACCAGCACCACTTTGCCTTTCAAGGATTCGTTGCTCAGTGCTGGCGAGTTGATCCACTCGACCGCGCCGGAGATGGAAGGCATGGGGCCTGTGGCATTGTCCAGGGTCGAGTCCGCCTTGACCTTGCTGACGAAGTAATCGACGACTTTCGGTACGGTTTCCAACACACCTTTCTCAATGCTGCTGACACCTTCGGACGAAGCGCCGGCGAGCAGTGTCTTGTCGGCACCGGTGGAGATCACCGCGGCGGCAGCCAGCACTGCCACGCCGGTACCACGACGCAGCCATCCGGTGACCGGGATCGACGCTTTCAAGCGATTGACCAGGCCGCGACCGGCGAAGATCAGGGTGCCCAGGGACAAGGCACTGCCCAGGCCGTACGCCACCAGCAACAGACTGGTCTGGGCGTTCGCGCCATTCAGCATGGCACTGGTAAGAATGACGCCGAGGATTGGCCCCGCGCACGGCGCCCACAACAGGCCGGTGGCGACGCCGACCATGACCGAACCCAGCGGGCCGGACATTTTGCGGGTGTCGGGGTCGAGGCGGTTGCCGAGCTGGACGAATGGACGCGCCAGCCAGCCACCGACCCGGGCGGAAATCAGCGACAGGGCGAACAGCACCATCACGATCAGGGCCACGTGCCGCCCGGTGTTGTTGGCTTGTACCACCCACTCGCTGCTGACCACGGCCAGGCTGGAGATCAGGGCAAAAGTCAGGACCATGCCGCCGAGGGTGAGCAGGATCGAGGACCGGGTGCGGTCGACACCGGCGAACAGGAACGGTACGACCGGGAGGATGCAGGGGCTGAGGACGGTCAATATGCCGCCCAGGAACGCGATTAATAGCATGGGGATCACCTTGAAAAAATTAAGGGGGTGATACACCGCCGCCCCCACATTGAAACGGTGGTGTTTACAAAACTGTGTCCTGGCTTCAGGCCGTCTGGTTATCCAGCAACTGGCCCTGCGGAGTCCGGCTGCCGCCGTTCTCTGCAATCATCTGCCCCTGCGGCGTACGGCCGGAACCGTCCTGCGCCAGTAAGGCATCGGCGCCCTGCTTGGCCACCGGGGTCAGCTGGAAGCAGGTGCTGCTGCCACAGCTGCCCTGTTCCAGGGCGGCATTGGCGTGGGCGGCGGCGCCGGCCAGGGAGAAGGCAGCGGCGGTCAGAAAGCGCGATAGGTTGTTCATGATGTTCTTCCTGTTTCAAAGGGGATCGGCAATCGGTCAGCGAAGGACTCAGTTGTCGTCGTTGCAGCCGTCAGCAAACTTGCGGTAGTCCAGGACCTGGGTCTTGTCATGGGAATCCAGGTAGGTCAGCTGGGCGTCCACGATCCCGCAGGAAGGCGTAGCGTCCTGTTTCATCGAGATCACCTTCTTGATGTCCAGGTGCGTGCCGTAGGTGTAGCTTTCAGGGGTAAGATCGGCTTCGGCGCGGGCCGACAGGGTGCAGATGTTCAGTGCGGCAAACAGGCAGGCGGCGACGACGGCTTTGGTGTTCATGGTGGTTTCCTCAAGGCTTCAATGGATCAATCGTTGATTGGGCCGAGGCGTCTTGGCTTGCCCCGATGGAACCCATTAGAAGCTCGCGAGGTATCTCGTCTGTGTCAAAAACAGGCGCGTGTAAATCGGTACGTATCAGAGCGCGCCCCTGATACACAGCGATACAAAACCGCAGGAAAAGAATGTTTTTGCGTCTGCATGTATCCACCGATACGCCGGATACACTGCAATACAAAGGGCTGCGGGCAGGCGCGCCCAGGCTCGATAGACTGCGCGACATTCCCCATCTGCAGAGGCTTGGCCCAATGGAACACGTCGATCACATTCTCATCGTGGACGATGACCGCGAGATTCGAGAGCTGGTAGGCAACTACTTGAAAAAGAACGGCCTGCGCACCACGGTCGTGGCGGACGGGCGGCAAATGCGCACGTTCCTCGAGTCCACGCCGGTGGACCTGATCGTGCTCGACATCATGATGCCCGGCGACGATGGCTTGATGCTCTGCCGCGAGTTGCGCGCCGGCAAACACAAGGCCACCCCGGTATTGATGCTCACCGCCCGCAACGATGAAACCGACCGCATCATCGGTCTGGAGATGGGCGCCGACGATTACCTGGTCAAGCCGTTCGCCGCCCGTGAGCTGCTCGCCCGGATCAACGCCGTACTGCGCCGCACGCGGATGCTGCCGCCGAACCTGGTGGTCACCGAAAGCGGGCGTTTACTGGCCTTCGGCCGCTGGCGCCTGGACACCTCCGCCCGGCACCTGCTCGATGACGATGGCACCATGGTCGCGCTCAGTGGCGCCGAATATCGGCTGCTGCGGGTGTTCCTCGATCATCCGCAGCGGGTGCTCAACCGCGATCAGTTGCTGAACCTGACCCAGGGCCGCGACGCCGACCTGTTCGACCGTTCCATCGACTTGCTGGTCAGTCGCCTGCGCCAGCGCTTGCTCGACGACGCCCGCGAGCCGGCGTACATCAAGACCGTACGCAGTGAAGGCTATGTGTTTTCCCTGCCGGTGGAAGTGCTGGGGGCGCCATCATGAACTTCGCGATACGTTGGCCCCGCACCCTCGCCTCGCGCCTGTCGCTGATTTTCCTGATCGGCCTGATCCTGGCGCAGGCCTTGTCCTTTGGCGCGCAGTATTACGAGCGTTACGAAAGCGCGAAAAACACCATGCTGGGCAATCTGGAAACCGACGTATCGACCTCCATCGCCATCCTCGACCGCTTGCCCGCCGAAGAACGTGCAAGCTGGCTCAAACAACTGGATCGGCGCAATTACCGCTACCTGCTGGACGAGGGCTCACCGGGCATGCCCATGAGCGACACCCCCATCGCGGTCACCTCGATCAAGGACGCCATCGGCATGGACTACCCGATGACCGTTACCGACATTCCCGGCCCGACAAAACACTTCCAGGTCCACCTGAAACTGACCGACGGCAGTCCGGTGACCATCGATGTGCGACCGTCGATGCTGCCGTTGTCGCCGTGGTTGCCCGTGGTATTGCTGGGCCAATTGGCGCTGATGATCGCCTGCACCTGGCTGGCCGTGAGAATTGCTATCCGTCCCCTCACCCGCCTCGCCCAGGCGGTGGATACCCTGGACCCGAATGTCCACGCGGTGCACCTGGACGAGAAAGGTCCGACTGAAGTCGCCCATGCCGCCAGGGCGTTCAATGCCATGCAGGCGCGCATCGCGGCCTACCTCAAGGAGCGCATGCAGCTGCTGGCGGCGATTTCCCACGACCTGCAAACCCCGATCACCCGCATGAAACTGCGCGCCGAATTCATGGACGATTCCAGCGAAAAAGACAAACTGTGGAACGACCTCGGCGAAATGGAACACCTGGTGCGCGAAGGCGTGGCCTACGCCCGCAGCGTTCACGGTTCCACCGAGGAGAGTCGCCGCACCGATCTGGATTCGTTCCTCGACAGCTTGGTGTTCGACTATCAGGACATGGGCAAGGACGTGCAGCTGGGCGGTAAAAGCGCATCGGTGATCAACACCCGGCCCCATGCCCTGCGCCGGGTGTTGGTGAACCTGACGGACAACGCGCTGAAGTTCGCCGGCGCCGCCGAGTTGTGGGTGGAATCGAAGGCAGACGGCAGTTTGTCGGTGAAGGTGATGGACCGTGGCCCAGGCATTGCCGAAGAGGAACTGGTCCATGTGATGGAGCCGTTCTACCGCGTGGAAAACTCGCGCAACCGCAGCACTGGCGGCACCGGGCTGGGCTTGGCGATTGCCCAGCAATTGGCGTTGGCGCTCGGGGGGTCGTTGACGTTGAGTCATCGCGAAGGCGGTGGTTTGTGTGCGGAGCTCAGGTTGCCGGGCAGTAAAGCCGGCCGGTGAAGGGCCGGCAGTTCGCTGGCTCCTGAGTGGAATAAACTGTGGGAGCGAGCCTGCTCGCGAATGCGGAGTGTCAGTCGACATAGTCTTTGACTGTTACTCCGCATTCGCGAGCAGGCTCGCTCCCACATTGGTCTTGTCCCACATTAGTCTTGTGGTGCTTTGGCGATTGCGCCCTATGCGACGACGCCCACCACCCCTTCCCCATGCATCTGCCGCAACAGCGCCAGCCCGCTGTCGATGAACTCCGGCGACCCGCTGGTCCCCGCTTCCACCGCCAGCCCTTCCAGCTGCTCACGCCCGTCCAGTTCAGGAAACTCCCCGATCCGCTGCAACAACCGCCACGCCAACGGGCTCAGTTCGGAAAACTTCACACTCCAGTCTTCAGCGCGTCGCACCAACAGCAACGTCGGCTGAGCCGGTGGCGCTTCAGGTCGATAATCCGGGCCGACCCGTTGCACGGGCCAGGCATAGGCAAGGGGCCAGGCCAAAGGCGATACCTGCAACGCTCGCTGCAGCAGCAACCCGCTATCGCTGGCCGGCAACGGCTCGGCCTCGGACTGTTGCAGCGCCATCTCGATCCACTCGTAATGCGCCAGTTCGACCATGAACGGCGGCCACGGCCCTTCGTTCAAGGCTGGCGGCGCAGAGGCCAGGTACTCGACGAACTCCTGGGCGATTTCGCCGAATTTCGGCGTACGCGCGCGGTAGTCCCGCAGGAAGATCCGCACCAGGGAACGCCAATGTTCATCGCCAAGCACCTTGATCAGGACGGGAAAGGTGCCGCCAAGCAACGATGACAGGTTGGCGAAAACCAGGTCGCGGTACACCTGGGCCCGCGCCACGTCCATCCCGGCGGGCGGTGCGCAATGCTCGGGATCGCGCAGGTACAGACCCATTGTCGTTTGCTGCTGATGCAGCGAAAGCTTATCCACGGTTCACCCCCTCGGCTTGCAGGCGGCGGATCGTCTGCAATTCGGCGACCAGCTCGGAGAACGCCGGAAAATTGAAATCCCGTTCCAGCAAGGTCGGCTGCGCGCCGAACCGGGCGTAAGCCTGGGCCAACAACGACCAGACCACCGGTTTCACCGAAGCGCCGTGGGTGTCGATTTTCAAGGTGTCGGACTCATCGAAGTGCCCTGCCACATGCATCGCCACTACCCGGTCCGAGTCGAGACAGGCAAGAAAGGCCTGCGGATCGAAATCGTGATTGATCGAGTTGACGTACACATTGTTGACGTCCAGCAACAGGTCGCAGTCGGCTTCGCGCAGCACTGCGTTGGTGAAGGTCAACTCGTCCATGTCCTGCTGTGGCGCGGCGTAATAAGAGACGTTTTCCACCGCCAGGCGCCGACCGAGAATGTCCTGGGCCTGGCGGATTCGCGCCGCGACGTGACGCACCGCTTCTTCGGTAAACGGTAGCGGCAGCAGGTCGTAAAGGTGACCGTCGTCGCTGCAGTAGCTGAGGTGTTCGCTGTACAGCGGCACCTTGTACTGATCGAGAAAAACCCGGACCTCCTGCAAAAACCCGACGTCCAGCGGGGCCGGCCCACCGAGGGACAGGGACAAGCCGTGACAGGACAGAGGATAACGTTCAGCCAACGACCGCAATGCCGCGCCATGGGCGCCGCCGATGCCGATCCAGTTCTCCGGCGCGACTTCCAGAAAGTCGAAATCGCCCACCGGGGCGGCCTGGAGGTCTTTCATTAAACCGCGACGCAGGCCAAGCCCGACGCTGGCCTTCACGGATGTGAGGGGAGTCTGCATGGTGTCGATCTCAAGGGTTGCCAGAACGGAATCACAGTTGATCGCGGGGGTGTATCGGGCCTGTGTTCCGTTGTGGCAGAAAAACGCAAGACGTGTATCGCCAACGGGTCTGTACACAGTTCGATACAGACCCGCCGGTGGGCATTACGACAAGTCGTACTTCTCGCGCACCAAATGGCCGAGACCGATGCGATCGAGCACGGGCATCGGGCACAGGAACGTCACGCGGACGGTGCCCGGCAAACGGCTGATGTCGATCGAGCCGGTGATGGTGGCGCGGTTGAGCACTTCGTCGTATGGCAGGCCGGTGACCGAAGCGGCGCGTTTCAAGCCGTTCTCCACCGCCAGGTTGAGGTTCTCGCCGCTGCCGATAAAGGTGATCGGGCCGCTCTGTTCGATCTCGACCTGGCCCCAGCGCTCACCCAGCTCGCGAACCTTCTGCCGTTGTTCGGCATTCATCGGCCGGGCCATCGGCGGCAAATCGTCGAGGTTTTGCAGGAGGATCGGGCCTTCCAGGGTCAGGTTCTTGATGACTTCCACCACCACTTCGGTTTCCCCGGAGCAATCGGTGGCATGCCCGGCGATCTCGCCGTTGCCCTGTTGGGCGTGCATGTCGCCCATGTACACCCCGGCGCCGGGGACCTTGACCGGGCAGATCAGGACACAGCCTTCGCGGATCGAGTTGGTGTCCATGTGCCCGTCGGTCTTGGCCGCATGCAGTTCTTCGCGGCTCATGCCGAAGCGATGGGGAGCATTGATCAGGTACTGGCCGAAATCGGCGCAGTTGTGCGAGTCGGGCAAATCACGGGACGGCGTGGTGCCGATGTTGCCAAGGAACGGCCGCATGTGTGCCGCGACACCGGGCATGTCGGCGCGGGCCAGGGACAGGATCGAATGCTGGGCCGCGAGCTCCGGCAGCGCCGACATTTCGGGTGCCTTGCCGGCCAGCTGATTGGCGATGTCCTGATTGACGGTCAGGCTGACCTGGTTCTGCGCATCGAACACGATCACATAACCGTGGCTGAAGCGGAACGCGCTGACTTCGGCGCCGCAATTGTTGCAGCGAATCGAATCCTCGCCGATGCCTTCGACATGGCTGGCCGGGTGCTCGGTGCCGCACTTGGCGCAGAACTTGGAGACGAACGGATCGCCGTGATAGCGCCCTTCCACGAAGCTCATCACCCCTGACGAAGTGGCCAGCGAGGTGACGCGTATGCTTTTGATCTTGATCGCAACGGCGTCGCCGATCTCGGCACCGGCAATCGCGACCGGTTGCGTCACTTCATGGCCTCCTTCGAAGGCCGGCGTGATCATCGGCCCCCAGCAACCCGGCGGCGTGCCGGTGATCAGGGTGCCGCCGTCGGCCAGCGGGCCCAGCATCGGCTGGCTCGGACCGATGAGGCCGCTGGTGTATTGGTCGACGCGCAACCGGTTCACGGGAGAGGGTTTCAGGGCTGGGCCTGACAGGAGCGTGGTCATTGTGTCCCCTTGTCCGCAGAGGGTGCGGAACGGTACCAGGAGCGAAACGGCCGCCTGCTGCGACGACCATGGAGTTCGTCGGCGGCCCCGGTTTCGGGGCGCCTGACGGTTTCACAGTTCATCGCAGGTTTGTATCTGGTGTGTGTTCGGCAGTACCGGAAATAGGCGGTACTGTATCGAGAACGGGGTTGGATACAGTGGGATACATGCGGAGCCACGGGGATGCAGCGCCGGTTGCTACCGGTCCTTGTGGGAGCGAGCCTGCTCGCTCCCACAGTAGGGTGGGTGTGGGTCAGGGAGATCTGGATCGCAGGCGCTTTCGTCGCTCCAGCCAGCGCTGCCCTGCCCCCGGACTAAACTTACTGCACGCAGGACGTACTCGACGTCCTGATCATTCCCACGACCACCGCCCAGGGCTGATCACCTCGAAAAACCGCGCCTCTGGACCGTGATCCTGCCAAAGGAGCACACGTGATGGACGAGGCCAGACTCAATGACTTCATGGGTAAACTGGTGAGCGACATGGGCGGCGCGGCGATGCTGGCCAATGTCATCCTCGGCGAAGAGCTCGGGCTGTACCGGGCCATGGCCGACAGTCAGCCGATCACCCCTGAAACACTCGCCGAAAAGACCGGCTGCAACACCCGCCTGCTGCGCGAATGGCTCAGCGCCCACGCCGCCTCCGGTTACATGGAACACCGTGATGGCCAGTTCCGCCTGCCCGAAGAGCAGGCCATGGCGCTGGCGAACGAAGACTCGCCGGTCTACGTGGCGGGCGGCATCGGGGTGGTCGCGTCGTTTTTCCATGACAAGGACAAACTGGTCAACGCCATGCGCGGCAACGGTGCCCTCGCCTGGGGCGATCACCATCCGTGCATGTTTAACGGCACGGAGCGGTTCTTCCGACCAGGCTATAAAGCGCATCTGATCGCCGAATGGCTGCCGGCACTCGAAGGCGTGGTCGCCAAACTGGAGGCTGGCGCCAAGGTGGCGGACATCGGCTGCGGTCATGGCGCATCGACAGTGATCATGGCCCAGGCGTTCCCGGATTCGCGGTTCGTCGGTTTCGACTACCACGCGCCCTCTGTCACCGTGGCCACCCAGCGCGCCGAAGAAGGTGGCGTGTCCGCACGCGCGCGATTCTTCCAGGGCACGGCAAAAAGCTACCCCGGCAATGACTATGACCTGGTCTGCTATTTCGACTGCCTGCATGACATGGGCGACCCGGTGGGCGCAGCACGGCACGCCTATGAATCGCTGAAACCGGACGGCACGGTGCTGCTGGTGGAACCCTTCGCCAACGACTCCCTCGACGACAACATCACCCCGGTTGGCCGCCTGTTCTACGCCGCTTCAACCTTCATTTGCACCCCGAACTCGCTGTCCCAGGAAGTCGGCCTCGGGCTCGGCGCCCAGGCGGGCGAGGCGCGGTTGCGCAAGGTCTTCACCGAAGCGGGCTTCAAGACGTTCCGGCGGGCGACGGAAACGCCGTTCAACCTGATTCTGGAGGCGCGTAAATAAATCCGGTCGTTTCCCTGTAGGAGCGAGATTGCTCGCGAAAAACCTGAGAACGCCGCGGGGTGTCATGCTTGCATGCGTTATCGTTGACCACCCTCGTCGCAACGCCGCCCGGAGCAAGCTTGCTCCTACAGGTCCTCAGGAGTGCTGAACATGTTCGAAAGCCGCATCCGCGAACAACTCGACCGGCTCCAGCAGTTGATGGCCGATCAACCGTACGTGGTCCTGACCGGTGCCGGCATCAGCACCCCGTCGGGCATTCCGGACTACCGCGACAACCAGGGCGTGCGGCGGGGCCGGCAACCGATGATGTATCAGGAGTTCCTCTCGGCCCCCGAATCCCGGCGCCGCTATTGGGCGCGGGCGATGCTTGGCTGGCCGCGGGTGCGCCAGGCTCGACCGAATGTGGCCCACGAAGCCCTGGCCGGTTTGCAGAGTTCCCGACGGATCAGCGGGCTGATCACACAAAACGTCGACACCTTGCACGACCAGGCCGGCAGCCATGACGTGATCGAACTCCACGGCAGCCTGCATCGGGTGCTATGCCTGGATTGCGGCCAGCGCAGCGAGCGGGATTCGATCCAGCGCCTGATGGAATCGCAGAACCCCTACCTGGCCGGGGTTGACGCGGTGCAGGCCCCCGATGGCGATACCTTGCTCGACGCGGCATTCGAAGCACGCTTTCAGGTGCCACATTGCCCTCACTGCGCAGGCGAGCGGATGAAGCCGGACGTTGTGTTTTTTGGCGAGAACGTGGCGCAGCAGACGGCAGCCAGGGCCATGGCAGCGGTCGAAAAGGCCGCGGGATTGCTGGTGGTCGGGTCGTCGTTGATGGCGTATTCGGCGTTTCGGCTGTGCCGGGCGGTGGCGGATCAGGGCAAGCCGTTGATTGCGATCAACCTGGGCAAGACCCGGGCCGATGACCTGCTTGATTTGAAGATAGAAGCGTCGTGCGAGCGGTTGCTGCCCTTGCTGGCTCAACAACTGACCACTTAACAACTGAAGAAACCCAACCCATGTGGGAGCGAGCCTGCTCGCGAAAGCTCGGTATCAGGCGATAAAGATGTCGGATGTGCCGGCCTCTTCGCGAGCAGGCTCGCTCCCACAGGTGACTGTGATCAGTTCATGGAAACCTGCTGGCCCAAGTTTTCCTCTTTAAGAATATCAAACAACGCCTGCGCCGCTGCCGACAACTCCACCCCCGGCTTCGTCAGCACCCCGATCGCCCGCTCCACCACCGGGTCGCGCAAGGTAACGCAGCGTGCGCCCAGTTCCCGCATCTGCCCGGCGCACAACGCCGGCACTGCACTGACGCCCAACCCGCTGGCGACCATCCTGCCGACCGTCGCCAACTGATGGCTTTCAAACTCCACTGGCAATTTCATGCCCCGGGCCTGCAAATGTTCTTCGAGCATCACCCGTACTGTCGAGGGTCGCTGCAAAGTAATGAACGGCTCCTTGAGCAAGCTCTGCCAGTCGACATCGGCCAGTTCCGCTAACGCGGAATCATGCGGCACCACCGCCACAAACCGGTCGATGTACAGTGGGGTAAAGGCCAGCGACGAACTCTGGCTCGGTTCGAACGCCACGCCCAGTTCAACCTGCCGGTCGCGCACCATTTCCAGCACTTGCTCGTTGATCACGTCATTCACTGTGACGTTGACCTTTGGGTATCGGGCACGGAAAGTCTTGAGAATCGGCGGCAGCAGGTTGCCGGCAAACGACGGCATCGCCGCCAGGGTCACGCGGCCGCGCTGCAGGGTGAAGCGCTGGCGCAGTTCATCCTCGGCATTGTCCCAATCGGCGATCAGTCGACGCGCCAATGGCACCAGCGACTCGCCCTCGGCCGTCAATGCCACGTTACGCGTGTTGCGGGTGAACAATCGCCCGCCCAGGCCCTCCTCCAGCGCCTTGATGGTCAGGCTCAGCGCCGACTGGGACAGGTGCAACCGCTCACAGGCCACGGCGAAACTCAGGCTCTGGGCCACGGCCAGGAATGCGCGGATCTGCTTGACTGTCATGACCGGTGTCTCCAACGTTACCCGCATTCATTGTAGGAGCTGGCTTGTCGGATCGCCGCACCGCAGCGAAGGCGGTCTTGAGCCTTGCTCGGCCCATGTCGCCGCGTTCGCCCCCCAGCCGACTCCTGCTCATTGGTGAGTTTTATCTATCAATCAACCTTAAAAATCAACTTAACAAATTAATCTTGCAGCGAGACACTCAACCCCATACGGCTAGCCAGCCGCCCACAAAGAATAAAAGAGGTGCATATGGCAGGTTTCGACAAGCGCGTGAGTTCCTACGAGGAAGCTCTGGCAGGTCTTGAAGACGGCATGACCGTGATCGCCGGCGGTTTCGGCCTGTGCGGGATTCCGGAAAACCTCATCGCCGAAATCAAGCGCAAGGGTACACGCGACCTCACCGTGGTCTCCAACAACTGCGGCGTCGACGGTTTTGGCCTCGGCGTGCTGCTGACCGACCGCCAGATCAGCAAAGTGGTCGCCTCCTACGTCGGCGAAAACAAGCTGTTCGAAGAGCAACTGCTCAAAGGCGAAATCGAAGTCATCCTGACCCCGCAAGGCACCCTCGCTGAAAAAATGCGCGCAGGCGGCGCCGGCATCCCGGCCTTCTTCACCGCCACCGGCGTCGGCACACCGGTCGCCGAAGGCAAGGAAGTGCGCGAATTCCACGGTCGCAAGTACCTGATGGAAGAGTCCATCACCGGCGACTTCGCCATCGTCAAAGGCTGGAAAGCCGACCATTTCGGCAACGTGATCTACCGCCACACCGCTCAGAACTTCAACCCGCTGGCCGCCACCGCCGGCAAGATCACCGTGGTCGAAGTCGAAGAAATCGTCGAACCCGGCGAGCTGGACCCGGCGCAGATACACACCCCTGGCATCTACGTCGACCGGGTCATCTGCGGCACGTTCGAGAAGCGCATCGAACAGCGCACCGTGCGTAAGTGATCCCCTGCCCCCGGACCGAATGAAGGAATAACAACAATGGCACTTTCCCGCGAACAAATGGCTCAACGCGTCGCCCGTGAAATGCAGGACGGCTTCTACGTGAACCTGGGCATCGGCATTCCGACCCTGGTCGCCAACTACATCCCTGAAGGCATGGAAGTGATGCTGCAGTCGGAAAACGGCCTGCTTGGCATGGGTCCCTTCCCGACTGAAGAAACCATCGATGCCGACATGATCAACGCCGGCAAACAAACCGTCACCGCGCGTATCGGCGCTTCGATCTTTTCCTCGGCCGAGTCCTTCGCGATGATTCGCGGGGGTCATGTCGACCTGACCGTGCTGGGCGCCTTTGAAGTCGACGTGCAAGGCAACATCGCCTCGTGGATGATCCCCGGCAAGCTGGTCAAGGGCATGGGCGGCGCCATGGACCTGGTGGCCGGCGCAGACAACATCATCGTCATCATGACCCACGCGTCCAAGGACGGTGAGTCCAAGCTCTTGTCCCAATGCAGCCTGCCGCTGACCGGCGCCGGTTGCATCAAGCGTGTCCTGACCGACCTGGCCTATCTCGAAATTGAAAACGGTGCGTTCATTCTCAAGGAACGTGCACCGGGCGTCAGCGTCGAGGAAATCGTCGCCAAGACCGCTGGTAAACTGATCGTGCCTGATCACGTACCGGAAATGCAGTTCGCTGCCCAGTGAGGAATCATTCCATGCAAGAAGTCGTCATTGTCGCCGCCACCCGCACCGCCATCGGCAGCTTCCAGGGGGCCCTGGCCAATGTGTCCGCGGTTGACCTCGGGGCTGCGGTGATCCGTCAGTTGCTGGCGCAAACCGGCCTGGATGTGGCTGAAGTCGATGAAGTAATCATGGGCCAGGTGTTGACCGCCGGTGCCGGGCAGAACCCGGCGCGCCAGTCAGCGATCAAGGCCGGCCTGCCGTTTACCGTGCCGGCGATGACGCTGAACAAAGTCTGCGGCTCGGGCCTCAAAGCCCTGCACCTGGCCACCCAGGCCATTCGCTGCGGCGATGCCGAGGTGATCATTGCCGGCGGCCAGGAAAACATGAGCCTGTCCAACTACGTCATGCCCGGTGCCCGCACCGGTCTGCGCATGGGTCACGCACAAGTCGTCGACACCATGATCAGCGACGGCCTGTGGGATGCGTTCAATGATTACCACATGGGCATCACCGCCGAGAACCTGGCGCAAAAATACAACCTGACCCGCGAGCAGCAGGACGCCTTCGCCGCGGCCTCGCAGCAGAAAGCCACGGCCGCCATCGAAGCCGGGCGTTTTGCCGATGAGATCACGCCGATCCTGATTCCTCAGCGCAAAGGCGATCCGTTGTCCTTCGCCACCGATGAACAGCCACGGGCCGGCACCACTGCCGAATCCCTGGGCAAGCTCAAGGCCGCCTTCAAGAAGGACGGTTCGGTGACCGCCGGCAATGCATCCTCCCTCAACGACGGCGCCGCCGCCGTGATCCTGATGAGCGCGGCAAAAGCCAAGGCCCTGGGCCTGCCGGTGCTGGCGAAAATCGCCGCCTACGCCAACGCCGGCGTCGACCCGGCCATCATGGGCATCGGCCCGGTCTCGGCTACCCGCCGTTGCCTGGACAAGGCGGGTTGGTCGATCGATCAACTGGACCTGATCGAAGCCAACGAAGCCTTCGCCGCGCAGTCCCTGGCGGTGGCCAAGGACCTGGAATGGGACCTGGACAAAGTCAACGTCAACGGTGGCGCCATCGCCCTGGGTCACCCGATCGGTGCCTCGGGTTGCCGGGTGCTGGTGACCCTGCTGCATGAAATGATCAAGCGAGACGCCAAAAAAGGCCTCGCCACCCTGTGTATCGGTGGTGGTCAGGGCGTGGCATTGGCGATCGAACGGGCATAAAGCGTTCAACAGACTGCGCGGGGAACCACGAAGAACCGCCGCAGCCTGGCAATACCCCGGTGCGACTCACGTCGCACCGGGCCATACAGTGATTGAAACATTAAGCCGCACCGTGGCGAGTTCATCGGCATCGAATCTCCAGCCTTGTATACAATTTATCCTCATATATAGAGCAATCCTTCCCCCGCAATGCTAACGTTGCCTCCCACTCAGGTCGGAGACATGTGCGTGTTGATGCTCAAACTGCTGGTGATTCCAGGATTTCTACTGCTGATATCGCTGGCCGGTAAACGCTGGGGGCCTAGCGTCGCCGGTTGGCTGTCGGGGTTGCCGGTGGTGGTCGGGCCGATTCTATTCTTCCTCGCCATCGAACAAGGTGAGGTATTTGCCGCCCAGTCCGCGACCGCGGCGTTATCGGCCATGTTCGCGATGATTGCCTTCTGCGTGACCTATGCCCAAGTCGCACAACGGACAGGATGGCCGTGGGCACTGGTGATCTCGCTGCTGGTCTGGGCCAGCGCGGCCGTGGTGCTGTCATGGATCCCGCCGTCGTTGACGTTCTCGGTGATCGCCGCCGCAAGCGCTTTACTGGCGGCGCCTTATCTATTCCCCAAGGTGCAGCCTATCGTTGCAGGCCCGGCGCCAAAGTCCGACAAATTGCTGTTGCGCATGATTGCCGGGGCCCTGCTCACCCTCGCCGTCACCTTGCTGGCCAGCACCGTCGGCGAACGCTGGAGCGGCCTGCTCGCGGTGTTCCCGGTATTGGGCAGCGTGATGGCGGTGTTCTCCCAGCAAACCCGCGGACCGGCATTCACGGCAGCCTTGCTGCGGGCCACCGCGACCGGGATGTATTCCTTTGCCGCGTTCTGCCTGGTCCTGGCATTGACCTTGCCCGGCATGGGCCTGAGCGCGTTCGGCCTCGGCGTCGCGGTGTCCGTGGCCATGCTGGGGGTGACCAAACGCCTGATGGCAAAACCGGCGGACGCAGTGCCCGAGGCTGGAGGACCGGCGCTTAATGCCGAACGCAGGGTGCAACGATGAAACCCGCTGTAATCGGCTTGCGCAGAACCAGTGGTCGTAATCCATTCCCGACAACGCACAGCAACGTGTGAGTGCACCGGACTCTATGGGATGATCGCCCGCCAAAGCGCGACCATCCCTGGAGATTCGAATGTCATTGTTGAGTAGAAAAGCCGTTGTCCTGATGCTGATGGCGGTTGCCGGTCTCGGAGCGTTGAATGCACAGGCCGCCAAGGCGACCGCCAGCGACAAGACGCCGGTCCAGAAGGTGTCGATGCTGGGCGGCAAGTTCACGTTCACCTTGCCCAAGGGCTTTATCGCCACCCCGTTGCCCGCCGGCGACGCGGCAACCGGGACCGCCGGGGCGACCGGCACCATGTACACCAACCAGACCACCAAAACCGTGGTGATCGCCGCTGAAAACACCATTCCTGGCGGCGTCAACGTCAAGGACAACGACGGCCAGTTCCTTGACTCCGCCGTGTCCAACTTCGCCACCGAACAAGCCGCCGCGCTGCCGGACTTCACCAAACTCAGCGAGAAAAGCCTGACCCAGAAAGGCACGGGCCTGGGGTTGCGGCAGATCGACAGCACCGCCACCCAGGGCGGCGGAAAAACCCTCGACACCACGCTGATGGCCGCGTCCAGCAAGCGCATGGCGATCGTTCAGGTGATTTCCCGCCTCAGCGACAATGCCGGCCACGAGGCGCTGGTCAAACAGATCGTCACCGGCAAGTAGGGTCAGGGATTGAGGCGCTGCAACCAGGCGCTCAAGTCCTGCATCTCGTTGGCGCTGATGCTGTGCCCGACGCCCGGGTAAGCATGAAACTCAGGCTTGAGTGACAGCTTCTGCAACAGGCTGTTCGCGTCCGTGCCGTCGTTGTACGGCAGGCGTTTGTCCGCCGTGCCATGGCCGATGAAAATCGCCAGCGCCTGGCGTTTTTCATCCGGCTTGAGTTCGGATTCGAGCACCGGCAGAATCCGCCCGCTCAACGCCGCGATGCCGCCCACCGCCGCGGGCCGGCGCAGCGCCACCTCGTACGACATGATCGCGCCCTGGCTGAAGCCCACCAGGAACACCTTGTTCGGTTGGGTGTGATACTTCTTTGCCGCCTGTGCGACGAAATCCAGCAGCACCTGGCCGCTGGCTTTCAGGTCATCCGTTTCGCCGTTGTAGGCTGCGCTGCCCTTCTCGCGAAACCATTTGTAGCTACCCTCCTCCATCACCATCGGTGCCCGCACCGACAGGTAGTTGTACTGCGCGGGCAACTCGTCCTTGATGTCGAACAGGTCATGCTCGTTACTGCCATAACCGTGGAGGAAGATCACCAGGGGTTGATCGCGGGATTCGGCGTGGGTCTGCTCCAGATACTTGAGCGGCAGATCGGTTTGCAGCGGGGTTTGAGCGTGGACGGTGGCAGACGCCAGCAGCGTCAACAGAGCGAAAAACTTCAACATAAACCTTCCTTCACACGTGCAGGATTCGGGGGAGAGCCTAACACTGTGAAACGGGATGTCGATGCTGGCCTGGGTATCGGCATCGCGGCGAAGACCGTATTCGCGAGCAGGCTCGCTCCCACAGTTGACCGCGATCCAATGTGGGAGCGAGACCGGCTTGCCGGCGAAGAGGCCCTGAAGTTCGCTAAATATTGTGCAGTAAAAAGCTTCAACAAAGGGCACTGAGATCCCTTGTGGGATTCAGGCCTGATTGGAGGCATAAAAAAAGTGGCCACCGCGTCAACATTGGCCACTTTTCAACGGCGTGATTAATGGCCGTAAACGTCGAAGTCAAAGTACTTGTCCTGCACTTGCTTGTACTTGCCGTTGGCGCGGATTTCGCTGATGGCTGTGTTGAACTTGTCCGCCAGCTCTTTATCGCCCTTGCGCACCGCGATACCGGCGCCGCCGCCGAAGTACTTGGCGTCTTCGTAGGTCGGGCCGACGAAAGCGAAGCCCTTGCCCGCGTCGGTTTTCAGGAAACCGTCGTCGAGGTTGACCGAGTCGGCCAGCATCGCGTCGAGGCGGCCGGAGACCATGTCCAGGTTGGCTTCCTGCTGGGAGGCGTAACGTACCAGGACGATGCCGGCTGGTTGCAGCACTTCAGTGGCGAAGCGGTCGTGGGTACTGGCACGCAGCACGCCGACTTTCTTGCCCTTGAGCTCGGTCAGCGGGTCCTTGACGTCGGTGCCTTCCTTCATCACGAAGCGCGCCGGGGTGTGATAGTACTTGATGGTGAAATCGACGTTCTTCTTACGGTCGTCGGTGATGGTCATGGACGACAGGATGGCGTCGATTTTCTTGACCTTCAGGGCCGGGATCAGGCCGTCAAACTCTTGCTCGACCCAGGTGCATTTCATTTTCATCTGTTCGCACAACGCGTCGCCGATGTCCACGTCGAAACCGGTGAGTTTGCCGTCAGAGGTTTTCATCGAGAATGGCGGGTACCCGGCTTCGATACCGATGCGGATCGGCTTGGCGTCAGCGGCCACGGCGGTCAGGGACAACATCGACAGTGCCAGGGCACCGAACATCACTAGCTTCTTCATTTATAACTCCTGTGTGCGGAGGTTTTTATTGGCAGCTTTCGATTGGCGTTCGGTTGCTGCTTCCGGTTGGAGAGCCACCGAAGTGGCCGGCAGTCTAGAGGGGGTTTCGCAGGGCAAATTGTGTTAAAGCGACAAATACTTATAAAAAAGTGGAGACAGGATTAGAGACACTTGAAGCGTGCGCCAAGGCGGTGCAACGACTGCAGGACAAGTCTTGTTTCGGAAAAAACCTACAAGGTTTGTGTGCTTATCCGATTGAATGATCCGACTGGCGACAGGTTATTTTTTGCGGCACATTGAGCGTCCGTCGTTCAATCCGAGAAGCGTGATGCCCACGTTGAACCTGATCCAGCATCACCCCGCCGAAGGTCCCGGCGCCATTGCCGAATGGGCCGCCTCCCGAGGCTTGACCCTGAATATCTTTCGCGCGGACCTCGGCCAGTTGCCGCCGGTGGGTGCGGCGCCGGTAATCCTGTTGGGCGGGCCCTATGAATCAAACGCCGGACCGGCGTGGCTGAAAGCCGAACGCCAATGGCTGGCGGGCAGTCTGGATCAGGGTGCGGCGGTGTTTGCGATTTGTCTTGGGGCGCAGTTGCTGGTACTGGGTCTGGGCGGGAATGTTCGGCGGATGGCCCGCAGCGAAACCGGCTGGACCCCTGTGACTTTTGCCAATGGCCAGACGCTGAAGGTGCTGGAGTGGCATGAAGACGCGATTGAGCTGCCGCCTGACGCGCAGTTGCTGGCCAGCAGCGAGCAGTGTCGCCAGCAGATGTATCGGGTGGGGCCGACGCGGGTGGGACTGCAGTTTCATCCGGAGTGGAATGCCGAATCGGTGGCGTCCCTCAATGCGCATTTTGCCGAAGAGTCGCCGTTGCCTCGGGCACCGCAAGACAACGCCGCCCACGCAGCCGTGTTTGACTGGTTGCAGGTGACGCTGGATGGGTGGTGGTCAGCGTCGTCGTGAGACACACAGGGATCCTGTGGTGAGGGAGCTTGTTCCCTCACCAAAATTGTTCCGCAATGTCTGAACGTCGTGTGGTGGGGGTGCCGCCGTCGGTGTATCGAGAGCGATTTGGGCGGGTGGTCAAGGCTGCTTTTTGAGGTGTGTTTGAGGGCCCCTTCGCGAGCAGGCTCGCTCCCACAGTAGATCTCCAATGTTCACAAGATCCCTGTGGGAGCGAGCCTGCTCGCGAAGAGGCCAGACCTGTCATTCAAATCCTCAAGGCTTACGCAGTAAATAGGTATCCATGATCCACCCATTGCTCAATCGGGCCGCCTTGCGCACCCGTTCGATCTCGTCCGCCACATCCTCGAGCTTGCCGCTGATGAGGATCTCATCCGGCGTCCCCAGGTAGGCTCCCCAGTAAATCTGCGTCTCCCGATCCGCCACCTGATGGTAGGAATCTTCTGCATCGAGCATCACCACCAGGCTGTCGGCATCGCTCACCTGCCCCGCCGCCAGCCGCCGGCCGGTGGTGATTTCAATCGAGCGGCCGATGCGATTCAACGGCACCTTGTGCTGTGCCGCGAGGGCCTGGATGCTGGTGATGCCGGGAATGACTTCAAACTCGAACACACAGCGACCCGAAGCCAGAATCGCCTGCAGGATCCTGATGGTGCTGTCGTACAACGCCGGATCGCCCCACACCAGGAAACCGGCGCACTGCTCGTCAGACATTTGCTCATTGATCAGCCGTTCGAAGGTCATTTGCTTGGCCAGGTTCAGCTCTTCGACACTGGTCTTGTAGTCCACCTCTCCCCGCTCGCGCTCCGGGCTGTGGGCTTCGACGAAGCGGTACGTGCGATCGGTGATGTAGCGTTCGCAGATTTCCCGGCGCAGGTCGATCAATTTGTCTTTGCTCTGGCCCTTGTCCATGAGGAAAAACACGTCGACCCGGTTCAGCGCTTTCACCGCCTGCATCGTGATGTAGTCAGGGTTGCCGGCACCGATGCCGATGACCAGAAGTTTTTTCATCACTGTGTTTCCTCAAGGTCAGTACCCATTAGACGCAAGCGCCAGCAGCCATTGAACCGTAACTCGATGGCGGACAGCGGCTCGACGTCGATCAGATTGAACGCCGTGGCACTCAGGGCCCGAGTCAGCGCGGCGCGAATGACAAAGGGATGGGTGATGGCAACGATGTGTCCCGGCGTCGCCTCCAGCGTCGTCAACCAGGCGGCTACCCGTTCACCGAGTTGCACCACCGACTCGCCGCCATGGGGCGCCGAATTCGGGTCATCGAGCCAGGCCTTGAGCGTTTGCGGTTCGGATTTTTGCAAATCGTCGATCCGCACACCCTTCCAGCGCCCGAAATCGCAGTCCCTCAACGCCGGGACCACCTCCACCTCGCTGCCGAACAACCCTGCGGTCTGCCGGGTCCGCAGTTCGGGGCCGCAGAGCAGGCGCGGGGTTCCCTTGAACCCGGTGCGTCGGGAATCCAGCGTCGATTGCCCAACCCTCTCCAGTGGCTCGTCTGTAGGAAAACGCGCAAGTTTCTGTGCGACGGTTCGAGCGTGGCACATCAGCGTCAAACGGGTCGACTGCACGAAGGATCACTCTGTTTAAAGGATGAAAGACGGCTTGCACCGCCATTAACCGGGTAATTGTGCCGCAAGTGGCGCGATCGGTGGCGTTTCGTTTCAGCCAATCGCACAGGTCTGCAGGCCTGTGCCGGCTTGAAAATCGGCTATCTCCGATACCTTTATAGGCGATGGCCTACAGGATCAGTCGATATCCCCGTAGCCCCCGGCATACGGGCATTTGGCCCCGTTTCCGGGGCTGCAAACACCGCGAAAAAATTAACTAGACAGGGAGCAGGTGATAAATAAATACTGCTTTCTCGGATCAGGAATTCAAACCGTCCACCCATCCAGCAGGAGCCCGGATGCCCTCTTTCAGCGATCAGCGCCACCGCCTCGGTTCTCCCTGTACTCATTTGCAACCTCGACCGGCATTTCAACAAAAAATAGTCGCCAGCACGCTGCTGCGCCTCCCGGTTAACGGCTGAAAACAATAAGAGCGGCGTCTGACACGTATCAGGCGATCGCCCGTTCAATGCGTGGAAACCGACAGTGATAGTCAGGTTCGGTAACGATCACCGAACCCATTGATACAGGAGTGCATCCATGCTGGTCTTACGCCCAGTGGAGTTAACTGACCTGCCCCAGTTACAGCGACTCGCTCGCGAAAGCCTGGTGGGCGTCACGTCCTTGCCGGACGACACGGACCGTTTGCGCGAGAAGATCCTCGACTCGAATGCCTCATTCGAAAAAGACGTTCAGGGCAATGGCCCGGAGAATTACTTCTTCGTGCTGGAGGACCTGACGACCCGACACCTGGCGGGCTGTTCGGAAATCCTCGCCACCGCGGGCTTCAGCGAACCGTTCTACAGCCTGCGCAACCGGCACTTCACCAGCGCCTCGCGGGAGCTGAACATCGAACACGGCGTGCCAGCACTGTCGCTGTGTCACGACCTCAGTGGCCACACCTTGCTGCGTGGTTTTCATATCGATGCAGCCTGGGTGGGTACCTCGGCTTCCGAGTTGCTGTCGCGGGCGCGGTTGCTGTTCATTGCGGCCCATTCGCGACGTTTCGCCGAAGCGGTGATTACCGAAATCGTCGGTTTCAGCGACGATGAGGGCGGGTCGCCATTCTGGGATGCGCTGGGCAAGCATTTCTTCGACCTGTCCTACGCCGAGGCCGAGCGTCTGTGCGGCCTGGAGAGCCGGACCTTCCTCGCCGACCTGATGCCGCAATACCCGATCTACGTGCCGATGCTGCCTCAGGCCGCGCAGGATTGCATCGGCCGCATCCACCCCGATGGCCAGGAGGCCTTCGATATCCTCGAGCGCGAAGGATTCGAGACCAACAGCTACATCGATCTGTTCGATGGCGGCCCGACGCTCTATGCACGGACCGCGAACATCCGCTCCATCGCACAGAGCCGGACCGAGGTGACGACACCGGGTGGGCCCATCGATGCCCGTGGCCGCTACCTGGTGAGCAACGATTCACTGCACGACTATCGCGCGATCGTTGCCGAACTGGACTACAGGCCCGGACACCCCGTGACCTTGAGTGCCGAGATATACGCGGCCCTGAACGTGACGCCAGGCAGCCCGATCCGGCTGATCGCCCTGTGAGCCGCTTGCGGCACAGTGCCCAACGACAACGCCCGATCAGGCGCGAACAAGGAACCGCATCATGATTGTCCGTCCGGTCAGTGTCACCGACCTGCCCGCCTTGCTGGCGCTGGTGCGGCAGGCCGGCCCCGGGTTCACCACCCTGCCGGCCAGCGAAGAACGCCTGGCCCACCGGGTGCGCTGGGCCCAACGCACCTTCGCCGAACAGGTCGAGCGCGCCGATGCCGATTACCTGTTCGTGCTCGAGGATGACGATCAGCAAGTGTTGGGGGTCAGCGCCCTGACGGGGGCCGTCGGCCTGCGTGAGCCCTGGTACAACTATCGGGTCGGGCTCACGGTCAGTTCATCACCGAACCTGGGTATCCAGCGGCAGATCCCGACCTTGTTCCTCAACAACGAAATGACCGGGCAATCGGAAATCTGCTCGCTGTTCCTGCGCCCCGACCAACGCCAGGGCACCAATGGTCGATTGCTGTCATTGGCGCGTCTGTTATTCGTTGCCGAGTTTGCCCACCTGTTCGGCGACAAACTCATCGCCGAACTGCGTGGCAGCGCTGACGAGCAAGGCTGCTCGCCGTTCTGGGACAGCCTGGGCCGGCACTTTTTCAAGATGGATTTCAGCCATGCCGATCACTTGTCCGGGCTGGGCAACAAATCATTCATCGCCGAACTGATGCCACGCCAGCCGCTCTACACCTGCCTGCTGACCGAACAGGCCCGGGCGGTCATCGGCAAAGCCCATCCAAACACTGAGCCGGCGCTGAAAATCCTCACCGCCGAAGGCTTTGCCCACAAGGGCTATATCGACATCTTCGACGCCGGTCCGGTCATCGAAGCACCGGTGTCGAAAATCCGCACCGTGCGCGACAGCCAATCACTGCTCCTGGCCATTGGCACGCCGGACGACGACGCACCCGTATGGCTCATTCACAACCGCCGCCTGGAAAACTGTCGCATCACCACCGCCCGCGCACGGCTGGTGGGCAACAGCCTGTTCGTCGACCGCCTCACCGCCAAACGCCTGCAACTGCAACCTGGCAACTCGGTGCGCGCGGTGCCGCTGCTCAATCAACAACCGCAGGCGGTGGCCGCGTGATCACGCGCCTTGCGAATTCGTCATCATTACACCCCCTCGCACGTGATAGCCTTTTCTTTCTTCGGCGTTGACACTTTTGCTCAAGCCCTTCCATTCCATTGGTGGAACTCATATGTCCAGGCTTTCTCATCAAGATTTGCGCCGTAACTTTCGCCAGCTGTTCGCTTCCAATGCCTGTTATCACACGGCGTCGGTCTTCGACCCGATGTCGGCACGCATTGCCGCTGACCTGGGTTTTGAAGTGGGGATCCTCGGCGGTTCGGTGGCGTCGTTGCAAGTGCTGGGCGCCCCCGATTTTGCCTTGATCACCCTCAGCGAGTTCGCCGAGCAGGCCACCCGCATCGGCCGCGTGGCCCAATTGCCGGTGATCGCCGACGCCGACCACGGCTACGGCAACGCGCTTAATGTGATGCGCACCATCGTCGAACTGGAGCGCGCCGGCGTGGCCGCCCTGACCATTGAAGATACTCTGCTGCCGGCGCAATTCGGCCGCAAATCCACCGACCTGATCACGGTGGCCGAAGGTGTCGGCAAGATCCGCGCGGCACTTGAAGCGCGGGTCGACGCGGAGATGGCGATCATCGCCCGCACCAATGCGGGGATCCTGCCGATCCAGGAAATCATCAGCCGCACCCAGCATTACCAGCAGGCCGGCGCGGACGGGATTTGCATGGTGGGGGTGAAGGATTTCGACCAACTGGAGCAGATCGCCGAGCACCTGCGCGTGCCGCTGATGCTGGTCACCTACGGCAACCCGTTGCTGCGTGACGACAAACGCCTGGCCGAACTGGGGGTGCGGGTGACCATCGACGGGCATGGCGCGTACTTCGCCGCAATCAAGGCCACCTACGACAGTTTGCGCGAGCAACGGCAGATCTTCACCCAGGCCTCGGACCTGAGCGCGACCGAACTGACGCACACCTATACGCAACCTGAGGAATATATCCGTTGGGCGCAGGAGTTCATGAGCGTCAAGGAGTGACAGTGCGGCAGGTGTAGTTGTGTCGCCTGACAGGCCGCCTTCGCCGGCAAGCCGGTCTCGCTCCCACATTGAATCTCCTGCGTATACACATGTTGTGTACGACAAAGATCCAATGTGGGAGCGAGCTTGCTCGCGAAGGCGTCAGTCGCTACATCACTAAACCGCGGCCTTGCCCCACACCTCGCTTACTTCCTGGCCAACTCCATGATCATCCGCGACAACAGATAAATCCGCGGCGCCACGCTCTCCACTTCCGCGTATTCCTCCGGCGTATGAATATTGCCGCCAACAATCCCGAACCCATCCAAAGTCGGCGTTCCCACACCGGCCGACAGACTCGCATCCGCCGCCCCGCCGCTGCCTTCCTCCGTCAACTTGCGCCCGATTTCGCCGTAGATGCCTTGGGCCATGGCCATCAACCGATCCGATTCCGCCGTCTGCGGCATCGGCGGCAACCCGCGCTGGAGCGTGGTCGTGACTTCGGTCTCTGCAATCAGTTTGTCCTTGGACACCCGCGCCAGGTCCTTCTCGATGCGGTCGAACTCCTCCGGCACGGCCGCCCGCACATCGGCCTTGGCCGTGGCCTGGTCCGGGATCACGTTGGTGCGGTCGCCGGCCTTGATCACGGTGAAGTTGATCGTGGTTTTCTTCTCTGCATCCCCCAGTTTGCCCAGTTGCAGGATCTGGTGCGCCGCTTCCATCGCGGCGTTGCGACCCAGTTCCGGCGCGACCCCGGCGTGGGCAGCCTTGCCCTTGACCTCGACCACGGCGGTGGCACTGCCTTTGCGCCACACCACCAGGCCATCCGCCGGACGACCCGGCTCAAGGTTGAGGGTCACGTCGTGGGCCTTGGCGGTTTTCTTGATCAGGTCTGTGGCGATGTCCGAGCCGGTCTCTTCGCTGGCATCGAGCAGGAAGGTGATCTGGGCGTAGTCCTTGAAGTCCAGGTTTTTCAGGACTTTCAGCGCATAGATGCCGGCGACGATGCCACCCTTGTCGTCCATCACGCCCGGCCCGTAGGCGCGCCCGTCCTTGATGTGGAAAGGCCGCGCGGCCGCGGAGCCTTCCTTGAAGACGGTGTCCATGTGCGCCATCAACAGGATTTTTGCCTTGCCGGTGCCCTTCAGGGTCGCGAGCACATGGTTGCTCTTGTCCGGGGTATTCGGCACGAGCTCGATGGTGGCGCCGAGTTTTTTCAGCTCGTCGATGGCGATGTCGCTGACCTGGGTCAGGCCCGGTTCATAACCGGAACCGGAGTCGATGTTCACCAGCCGTTCCAGCAGTTTCAAGGCTTCGCCCTTGTACTGTTCGGAATCGGCGAGGATCTGTTTGTGCGGTTCGGCGAACGCCACCGGGGCACAAGCGCCAAAGGCGAGGGTCAAGCCGAGACTGGTGGCGAGCAGGGAGCGAGAGAGATTGAGCGTCATGAATCGATCCTTGTTTCGTGTCGGGGGGAACTCAAACCCTACCTGACTACGCTGCACGGCTCTACACCGAATGCGACGTCTACAGAACTGATCCACTGAAAATCCCTGTGGGAGCAAGCTTGCTCCTACAGAAAAAATCCAGCTCAGTACCTATCGAAGTTCGCCCCTGAGCGGAACGGACCTACACTGAAATGGTTGATTCCTGCCGATCACATCCTGTTCTGATCAGATAGAAGGAAGACGCTGATGCTTTTGTTGGTTGTCGCAATCGCGGTTTTCGTGGCCTGGAGCTGGTTGAGCTACCCGGCCATCGGGCATTGGCTGTATGACCTGAACATGGCGGCGGAAGCCAAACTGTATCGCCTGCACAAGATCGTCGTGCCGATTACGGAGATGACCGTCTCGACCTGGCAAGGCGGGCCGTACGAAGCGTCCAGCAGCGTGCTGATGCTCCACGGTTTCAGCGCCGACAAGAACATCTGGCTGCGCTTTGCCCGGCACTTCGTCGGCAGCTATCGGGTGATCATTCCCGACATCGCCGGCCATGGCGAAACCGGCTTCAAGGCGGGCGGCGGTTACGACATTGCGTTGCAGGCCAAGCGGATGATCCAGTTGCTCGACGTTTGCGGCGTCGAAAAGGTCCATGTGATCGGCAACTCCATGGGCGGCTACATGGCGGCGTGGCTGGCAGCCACTTATCCGGATCGCATTGTCTCGGTCGCCCTGATCGACCCGTCCGGTGTCACCGCCCCCGAAGTCAGCGACCTGGAGCGGCATCTGGCCAAGGGGCACAACCCGTTCCTGATCCACTCGAAGGAAGAATTCCAGCGTTTCCATGCCATGACCATGACCCAGCCGCCGTGGGTTCCCGGCGTGGTGTTGGACGCCATTGCCCAGCGCTACCAACAGGCGTGCGATGAACTGGAAGAAATCTTCCGGGATATTCGCGCCAGTGCGCCGATGGAACCGCGGCTCCCCGACATCAAGTGCCCGGCGCTGTTGGTGTGGGGGCGCAAGGACCGCTTGATCGATGTCAGCAGCGTGGCCATCTGGAGCAAAGGCATCGACGATCTGCGGGTGGAGATCCTGGAAGGCATCGGCCATCTGCCGATGGTCGAAGACCCTTCGGGCACGGCTCAGGTGTATCGGGAGTTTTTGGCATCCCAGCGCTCGGAAAGCCCTCAGGACCAGCGGCTGCACTGAACAAGCAGTCCTTTGCAGAATGAAGTCCGTAAGATTCTTCGTTTGTCGGCGCCGCTGAAGGCTGCGATCTTTTGCCTCATCCTTCACGTCACCGCGCCAGGAATACTTTTGCATGAGCCACCTGAACTTCGTCAGTCCTGACCTGATCCGCCAACGCTTCTCCAAAGCGATGTCCGACATGTACCGCGAAGAGGTGCCGTTGTATGGCGCGCTAATGGAATTGGTGGAACAGACCAACCGCCAGGTGCTGGACAGCGATCCGCAGATCGTCCGCCAGCTGAACGGCACAGGCGAAATTGAACGGCTGGATCTGGAGCGCCATGGCGCGATCCGTGTCGGCACCGCCGATGAACTGGCTACCCTCGCCCGCCTGTTCGCGGTCATGGGCATGCAGCCGGTGGGTTATTACGACCTGACCCCGGCTGGCGTACCGGTCCATTCCACGGCGTTCCGTGCCGTGCATGAAGCGGCCTTGCAGATCAGCCCGTTTCGCGTGTTCACTTCGTTGCTGCGCCTGGAACTGATCGAAGACCCGCAACTGCGAGCTTTCGCCCAGTCGGTCCTGGACCAGCGCTCGATTTTCACCCCGGCGGCGTTGATTCTGATCGAACGCGCCGAAAGCCAGGGCGGCCTGACCGAACAGGAAGCCCAGGACTTCGTCGAGCAGGCCCTGGAAACCTTCCGCTGGCACCACAGCGCCACCGTCACCGCCGAACAGTACCGCCAACTCAGCGCCCAGCATCGCCTGATCGCCGACGTGGTGGCCTTCAAGGGGCCGCACATCAATCACCTGACACCGCGGACCCTGGACATCGACATCGTCCAGGCGCAAATGCCCGTCCACGGCATCACACCCAAAGCAGTGATCGAAGGTCCGCCCCGTCGCCGCTGCCCGATCCTGTTGCGCCAGACCAGTTTCAAGGCCCTGGACGAACCCGTCGCCTTCACCGATCAAGCCGCACCTGGCGGCAGCCATAGCGCCCGCTTCGGTGAAATCGAACAGCGCGGCGCCGCGCTCACCCCCAAGGGCCGGGCGCTTTACGATCGTTTGCTCAATGCCGCCCGGGACGAACTCGGGGACTTCCCCAACGAGGCTAATGCTGCCCGCTACAACCAGTTGATGGCGCAGCACTTCGGCGAATTCCCGGACACCCATGAAGGATTGCGCCAACAGGAACTGGCGTACTTTCGTTACTTCGTCACCGAAAAAGGCCTGGGGGCGGACGAACTGAAATCCGCGACCCTGGAGGATCTGCTGAGCGGGGGTTATCTGCGGGTGGAACCGCTGGTGTACGAAGATTTCCTGCCGGTCAGCGCGGCGGGGATTTTTCAGTCGAATCTGGGAGATGCGGCGCAAACCCACTACGGCGAGCATTCGAACCGGCAGGCGTTTGAAAAGGCGCTGGGGCGATCGACCATCGATGAGTTGGGGTTGTACGCCGAAACGCAGCGGCGTTCGATCGAGCAGTGCTTTGCAACACTGACCGAGCGCTGATCAACACCGAACTGCAGGAGCACGGCTTGCCGGCGATGACGTATTTGAAATCGCCTTCGCCGGCAAGCGGTGTTCCTGCAAGGGCCGTGTTTATTTCAGCTTCGCCAGCAGCGCTTCGGCCACCGCCTCGGATGACGCCGGATTCTGCCCCGTCAGCAACAGGCCATCGGTGACCACGTAACTGGCCCAATCAGCGCCCTTGGAATAAACACCACCCTTTTCCTTGAGCATATCCTCCACCAGAAACGGCACGACATCCGTCAGTTGCACCGCCTCTTCCTCGGAGTTGGTGAATCCCGTCACCCGCTTGCCCTTGACCAGTGGCTGGCCGTCCGCACCTTTGACGTGACGTAGAACTCCCGGCGCGTGGCAGACTGCCGCCACCGGTTTACCGGCCTGGTGCAACGTCTCGATCAGCGCGATCGAATTCTGGTCTTCGGCCAGATCCCACAGTGGACCGTGGCCTCCCGGATAGAAAACCGCGTCGTAATCATCGGCCCTGACACTGCTCAACAACGCAGTAGACGCCAAGGCGGACTGGGCGGCTGAGTCTTTGCGAAAGCGCTCGGTGGCCGCGGTTTGCGCATCCGGTTCGTCGCTTTTCGGGTCCAGAGGGGGCTGACCACCCCTGGGCGAGGCCAACGTCAACTGCGCGCCAGCATCCTTGAACACGTAATACGGTGCGGCGAACTCTTCCAGCCAGAAGCCGGTTTTCTTGCCGGTGTCACCCAATTGATCGTGGGACGTCAGCACCATCAGGATTTTCATGTCGTTTTCACTCCATTCCAGGGTTTTTTCGCAAGCGCAACCGCGCAGAGGGACCTGTGTGATGGACCCTTCGCCATGGCAGTTTGTTTCACCGGTTATCCCGAAGATCTGAATGATGGCGCATGGCCTTGATGCGCACCCGGTGGCGTCATTGCCTGGCTGAAAAAGAACGTCTCTGCTGCTACGCAATAAGGTCTCTCGTCGAGTGCTGCCGATTGCGCAATACCGCGCAACTTCTAGCGTACTTGCGCAAAACCCTTCGGAGTAAACTTTGAATACAGTTGAATTTCAGCTGTATATTTTGCAGTGCATTATTCATCTGGATTTGCATGCCTGACAGCGGCAATCTTCTATATAACCAGAAGAATCGATCTATTCAAATAAAAATGGGCAACTCTACGGTCGCCCATTTTTTATGCCTGGCACTTTGAACATTGCGTCAGGGAAGGTGTTCGCCCAGTGTAATGGCCTCGGCAATCCATGCACTGGTAAAGAACCCTGACACTGGGCGAACGGGAAACATTTTAATGCAACTTTTCAAATATGTCCGGTAAATAAACATGAAATTTAACTGACACCTTTTAAATGTTGGTTTAAATATCATTTACCTGCGCAGCTTAAACTCACCGGTTCGATCATAAAACCGTTTTTTTTATACAGAAAACTTGTACCTGAACAATCCGCGTAAAGCCCTACTTCCAAGTCCTTCAGCTACTTCTGAAGTTCAAGTCTTTGCGGGTTGCGTCTTCGCCGTTTCCTGTGCGGTGGATTCGCCGCTGGCGGTGCCTTTACCGCTGTCTTTGCGTCGAGTCGGATCGGTGGGGCGCAGGGCGTCGTTGTCGCGTTCGACCTCACCGGGTGGCCGCGGTTCGTCGGGGTGTTCCGGGGTGGCTGGTGGTTTGCGATTCATGATGGTCTCCTCAGGCTTCAGGATCGTCGACTTCGTGGGCGACGTTCACGGCTGGCGAGTCTTGGTGGGATTGATCGGCTTTGGCCTTCAGCACTTGCCACTGTTCAAGGTCGATAGCGCCCTGCCCCAGCAAATCGTCGGCCACCCGCAGCAGGTCGGCGTAATGGGCATCGGGTGATTGCTGCCAGTAAGCCTTGTCTTCGTACAGGCGCTGCCATGACGCGAGGTCCGGTGGTTTGAGGTCGTCGCTCATGAGGGGCTCCAGTTAACGGGACTTGTTAACTTAGGAGGCTGCGTCTTCGCCGAGAGTTCCGACTCAATACCCGGTCATTTCCAGATACCCCTGCCCCCCGTGACTGCCACTCAACTGCACCGGCCCCTCCCAATAGGGAATGCGCAAATCCATCCAGGCATTGCGGTTGAGGGCATTGAGGGTGATGTCGAGTTGCTTGCCGGGAATCCTGATCGCCCAGCGGATGGGCATTGCCCGGCCGGCGACTTGCGCGGTGTCCTGCGGCGTGAGGCGGATGTCGGCAGCGTGCAGCAGCTGCGTCCGTCCCTGGGCGTCGATCCAGGTGCCGGTGAGGTACGGCTCGCCGTCCTTGTGCCGCATGCGGTACAGCATGACCTGTTCGCCGCTGTCCAGGTGCAGGGAAAACCAGTCCCAGCCGGTTTGATTGGCGGTCAACGGCTGGCTGCTCCACTCGCGATCGAGCCAGGCCGGGCCGCTGACCTGATACACCTGGCCATCGATTTCGAGAGTGCCACTGGCCTGGAAAAACGGCTGGCTGTAATAGTAAGACGCCTGACCCTGTTCGGATTTCTGGCTGAAACCCTGGTCGCCCTGCAGCACCAACGGACGGGAAGACGTCAACCGCAGTTGATAGTTGAACGCCTTGTCCCGGGCGCTGAGTTGCAGCTCGGCCAAAGGATTGTCAGCGCTGGCCTGGCTGCTGAAATGCCAGTCATCGATCCACGCGGTGAACGGCGTCAGACTCACCCCGGCTTGCCCGACGCCGCCCCGGGCGTAACGTTCGGCGGCGTGATGCACGGTTGCCGACGTCACCGCGGCATGCCCCAGCCAAATGACCTGGTTACCCCAGCCGGCTTGCTCGGGCGCCGCGTTCAAGGCACTGCGAAACAGCGTCCATTGCGCGCCGAATTCGTTGCCCTGTGCATCCTTGAGGTTGGCGGTGACGTACCACCATTCGATGCGAAAACCATCGTGGGGCCCGTGATCCGCCGGGAAACTGAAGGCTCTGCCCGGCACCACCGGCGTGAACCCGGTCGCTTGATTGCCCATTCCCGCAAAGCCTTGCTCGACAGGCTCCGGGTGATCGCACCCGGCAAGCAACGCCAGTAACAACACACCGACCTTAATCCTCATGGGCAAAGGTCCTCAGCAGATCCGCCGGTTGCGTGCGATACAGCGAGTACAGCGGCCACGCCGACGCCAGCAAGGTGGCCAGCAGCGCCAACCCCATCAACTGCAACAGCTGCAGCGGAAACACCCGTAGCGGCAGACGCCAGCCGAAGGCCTGGACGTTGATCACCGCGTCCAGGCACCAGGCCAGCGCGATGCCCAACGGCAACGCCAGCACCAGCGTCAGGACAGCCAGCAACCAGGTTTGCCCGAGGTTGAGCAGCATCAATTGCCGCCGCGTAACCCCCAGCGCCCACAGCGGCGCCAGTTGCCCCAAGCGACTCTGGCTCTGGGTCAACAGGCTGATGAACAACGCCACACCCGCGACGCAGAGGGTCAGGCTGTTGAGCGCGGCGGTCGCGGCGAAGGTGCGTTCGAAAACCTGTGTGGACCAGCCCTTGAGCCGCGCCTGATCGACGATGCGGCTGTCGTCCAGGTTGAAGCGCGCTTGCAGCGTCGTCAGGAACGCCGGGATCGCCGGCGGATCGATGCGCAGGTTGAAGCGGTTGGGAGTCAGTTGCGGCCAGCCGCGCAACAGGTGGTCGGCGTTGACCAGAAGATGCCCCTTGGGGTTGCCGTAGTCGGCGTAGATCCCGGTGATTTGTGGCGACCAGGGGCCGGCCGGTGTCGCAATCGTCAGGTGATCGCCCAGGCGCACCTTCAAGCGCCGGGCCAGTTGCTCGCTGAGCATCAGCGCTTCGTCGCTGGCGAGGCGATCCCAAGGCTTGTCGCCCAAGGCCTCCAGCAGCGGCCAGTGCTGGCGATAGGTCGGGTGATCGATCACGCCAAAGACCTCCGCCGGCCAACCTTGCAACTGCACGGACACCTGCCAGTTGGGCAGCACCGCGGTCAGCTGCGGTTGCTGTTTGAGCCAGCTGTGCAGTTCCCTGGCCTGGGCCGGGTTTTGCGGGGTCAGGTAGAGCTCGGCGGTCAGCCGTTGCTCGAGCCAGTCGTTGAAGGTCTGGCGGAAACCGGCGGTCATGCTGCCGGCACCGATGTTGGCCGCCAGGGCCAACAGCAGCGCCATCAACGCCAGGCTCAGGGCCGGCAATTGCTGTCGGCAATCGGCGAGAAACCATTGGCCGAGCACCGAACGACTGCGCTGCAACACCAGGTTCAGCACCGTGTTGAGCACCACCGGCAGCGCCAGCGCGGCGCCGAGCAACAGCGCGGCCATCAGCACGAACCCGCTGGCCAGGCTATCGCCCCGCAGCAACGCCAGCAGCGCAATCACCGCGGCAATCGCGGCCACCCAAGCCTGACGGCGCAGCCAGCGCGCGTGGGCCTGGTGCCAGGCCTGGGGGTCGGCCAGGGCCAGCAACGGCAGACGCGCCGCCCGCCACAGACTGTTGACGCCGGCCAGCAAGGCGCCGAGCAGGCTGAGGCCGACGCCGCTGAGCCACCACCACGGACTGAGACTCAACTGCCCGGCCACTTCAGCGCCGTACAATCCGCGCAGACTGGCGGCGACATCCGGCAACAGCACGCTGGCCAACAGATAACCACTGGCCACTCCGGCGAGGCCGCCGAGCAGTGCCAGAGCACCGAGTTCAACGGTGAGGCAGGCAATCAACATCCGCGCGCTGACCCCACAGGCGCGCAGGGTTCGCAACAGTCCCCGGCGTTGCTCCAACGCCAGGCCGATGGCGGCGTGCACGATGAACAGGCCAACCACGAACGACAGAAACCCCAGGGCATCGAGGTTCAGATGAAAGCTCTCGGTCAGGCGCGCGAGATTGTTCTCTTCGCCGCTGCGCTTGAGCTGCAGCTGACCCTTGAATTGATCCGGCAGCGTCGCACTGAAGTCCTTGGGCAACAGCAGGCGCGACAGTTGATCAGGCAGACCCAGGACCTGCTGGGCGAAGCCGATGTCCACCAGCAACAGACCGGGGGCCATATCGGGTTCAGCACGCAGTGGCGGCAATGCCACGCCGCTCAGGCTCGACGGCTGCTCGCCCTCGTGCAGACCCAGGGCCTGCAGGGTCTGCGGCGAAATCCAGGTCCTGCCCGGCGGACTGAAGAATTCGACGATCTGCTCGATTGCCAAGGCCTGCCCTGCCACCGCGGAACCGGCCGGCAGCGACACCGGCTCGATGCCCATCAGCTGCAGGCGCTGGTTTTCATGGCCCTCGAGTGTCAACCGGCCCTGCAGCACCGGCGACACCGGCCAGCCCGCGCGCCGCAGATCGATAAACACTTGCTGGGGAAAGGTCGCACCACTGGGGGTACCGAGGCTGGCCTGGGGTTCGCCGCCGATCAACTGGCTGGCCCGGGCGTAACTGTCCCGCGCCTGGCTGTTCAGGGCCTGCACCCCGGACAGCAGGCTGGTGGCGAGCCAGAGCCCGGTCAACACGCTGAAAAATTGCACCGGATGCTGCCGCCAATGGCTGAGCAGCGCCCGCAAGGTTTCGCCGAAGACCCGCACTTCAGCGCTCGTCCGCGCCGGCCAGACGGCCACCCTGCAGCAGCACTTTTTCCGCCAGTCGCGCCGCGACCCGTGGGCTGTGGGTGACCATCAACAAAGTCGTCGAACTGTCGTCGAGCAGTTCGAGCAACAACTTCAACACCTCGTCACTGGTGGCTTCATCGAGGCTGCCGGTGGGCTCGTCGGCCAGCAGCAGTTTCGGTTGCGACGCCAGCGCCCGGCCCAACGCAACCCGCTGCTGCTGCCCGCCGGACAACTGCTCCGGATAACGTCGCAGCACATCAGCCAACCCAAGCCGCTGCACCAGATGCGCCTGCCAACGCGGATCATGGCGCCCCGCCAGCCGCGCCTGGAACGCCAGGTTATCCTCCACGCGCAAGCTGCCAATCAGGTTGAACTGCTGGAACACCAGGCCGATCTCGGTCCGCCGCCAGTTCGCCAGCTGCCCTTCGCTCATCTGTTCCAGCCGATGCGCGCCGCTGATGATGCTGCCACGATCGACCTTGTCCAGCCCGGCGATCAAGTGCAGCAAGGTGCTTTTGCCACTGCCCGACTCGCCCATCAGCGCCAGGCTGCTGCCGGGTTTCAAAGTCAGGTCGACACCCTGCAGCACCGGTAAGGGACCCTGGGGAGTGGCGTAGCTTTTGAAGACGCCTTGAACCGAAAGCATGGGGGCGGGCTCGTTGAAGTCAGTGAGCCTAGGATAGCGGACGGCCACGGCACCGCGTTATCGTTCTTCGCGGGCACATTCAACATCAATGCCAGGCTGAACCATCGCTTTCGCGAGCAAGCTCGCTCCCCCACTGAATCTGCAGCGCACACAGAGTTTGTGTTCGACGAAGATCAAATGTGGGAGCGAGCCTGCTCGCGAAGGCGTCAGCAGGAGCAACACACTTCTCAGCTCAGCTCAGAAACTCAACTGTGAATTTCTCCTTATCCAGGCAACACAAACGCGTGCCCGTATGACAGCTATAGTTAATGGCCTTGGGGAAATGCGGGAATACCGATTTCGCAGGTGCTGCCATGAACAAAACCGATCTGACGCTAGCGTTTGCCCTCTGCCTGACCACCACCGCCACTGCCCACGCGGATGACCTGACCCCCACCACCGACTACAGCAGCGACTTCAACTATTACGGCGAAAACCAACCCTTCGCCCACCCCGCTCCGCCGTCCCTGAGCACAGTGCCGCCGCGGTCGTACATCCCGACAGCCCCCAGGGAGTTCATTCCGATTGCGAGCCAGCACGTGTTCTACGACTCAAGATTGCCGACAGTCGCGGACGCCACCGTAAGGGTGTTCATCCGCTCCTACGACGCCGAACGCGGCGTCTACATCAACGAAGAAGTACTCGACCCGACCTGCCTGCTCGCCTGTCTCAGCCGCCCGGAACAGGCAACCGAGGTCTACCATTGACGTTTGTCCGGGCGTGCGAGGCCGAGTTTTTCGATCCGGTAACGCAGCATGTCGCGGCTCAGGCCCAGCAGTCGTGCCGACTTGGTGACGTTCCAGTCGGTCTTGTCTAGCATCTTGCGCACCATGTCGCGTTCCACCTCCGGCAGGTTCATCGACTCGGTGCCGTTGTAGGCCGGACGCGGTTCGCTGTGTTGGGGTTCCTGCTGGAACGCGAGTGGCTCATCCACCAGGCTCAGGCACACGTTCAACTGGTGGGTGGCAATGGTGTCGCTCTGGGCCAGCAGCACCGTTTGCTCGAGCATGTTGCGTAACTCGCGCACGTTGCCCGGCCAACTGTAGTTGAGCAGCAATTCTTCGGCCTGGTCGCTGAAATGCAGGTTCGGCTTGCCATAGCGTTTGCCATGGGCTGCCAGGAAATGCCGGGCCAGCAACAGGATGTCTTCGCCACGGGCGAACAGGCGCGGCACCTTGATCGAGATGATGCGCAGGCGGAAGAACAGGTCGCGGCGGAACTTGCCCTGCTGGACCATTTGTTCGAGGTTGCAGTTGGTGGCGCTGATCACTCGCAAATCGACTTTACGCTCCTTCACCGAACCGACCCGGCGAATGGTCCGGTCTTCCAGCAACTTCAGCAATTTGGCTTGCAGCAGCAGGTCCATTTCCCCGACTTCATCGAGAAACAGCGTGCCGCCATCGGCCGCTTCCACCAGCCCGACGCGACGGTCCTTGGCGTCGGTGAAGGCGCCCTTCTCGTGACCGAACAGTTCCGACTCCACCAGGTTGGAAGGAATCGACGCGCAGTTGAACTCAATGAACGGTCCCTTGCTGCGCGGACCGTCGAAGTGCAGCGCCCGGGCCACCAGTTCCTTGCCGGTACCGGTCTCGCCTTCGACCAGTACCGGCGGCAAATCAGTGTTGGCCATGCGCCGCTCGGCGTCGAGCAACTGGCCGATGGTGTTTTTCAGATACTGCATGGGCGCCGAGTCGCCGATCAATGCCTGCACCCCGGACTTCTGCGCTTCGCGCTCTTGATAGAACGACAGCGTGCGCTCCAACCGCTCAGTGGCCAGGGCCTTGTCCAGCAGCAGCTTGAGCTCTGGCAGGGCCACCGGTTTGGTGACGTAATGGAAGGCGCCCTCTTTCATCGCCGTCACGGCATCTTCGACGTTGCCGTAGCCGGTCATCATGATCACTTTCAGGTCCGGCGCGCTGATGCGCAGCTTCTGGATCAGGTCGTGACCGCTCATGCCCGGCAGCGAGTTATCCGTCAGCACCACGTCAGGAACGAAAGTGCTCAATTGCTCCAGTGCATCCTCAGCCGAGTGGCAGACTGTCACCTCGAAGTCTTTGCGCTCCAGGTAGGTCTGAATATTCTCGGCGAGGAGTTCATCATCCTCGACCAGCAATATGCTGCGCTCCATATTCCCCTCCCGTTGCCACTTTGAAATTTAGACGTACGCGAGTTCCTTCCTGCTCTTGGCTGGTCAGTTCGACCGAGCCTTCGAAACGCTCCATGATTCTTTTGACCAGGGCCAGGCCTACGCCCAACCCGCCTTGTTTGGTGGTGAAAAACGGCTTGAACACCAATTGTTGCTGCTGCTGGCTCATGCCCTTGCCGGTGTCGCCCAGGATCATGCAAACCTGCCCGGGCTGCGGCGATTCGATATCGATACTGAGCACGCCGCCCTTGGGCATGGCTTCCAGGGCATTGGCGAACAGGCTGTTGAGAATCTGCGTGAGCAAGACCTGTTGGCTGACCACCGGCGGACAGCCCTGTGGCGCGAAACGCACCTGGACATCGCAACGTTTGATCAGCGCGTCGAAGGCACTCAGGGTGTCGTCGATCACCAGCACCAGTTCCACTGCTTCACCCTCGTCATTCACCGGCCGCAATGACACCAGCAACTCGCGCACCCAGCGCGACATGCGATCGACCTGGTTGATAATGTCGCCGATGTTTTTCTGCGCGGACTGGCTGGCAATTTCCTGGGCCAGTTCGGCGCTGGAGCGAATGTTGGCCAGCGGATTGCGCAAGCTGTGGGCCACCGCCGAGGACATTTCCCCCAGGGCAACAAAGGTCTCGTTGGTGACCAACTGTTGCTGCTGGCTCTGCAGCTGCTTGGCCGCACGCCGCACAATCCAGAACAGCGCCAGGTAAATCGCCGCGCCACCGAGCACGGTCGCCAACCAGATGGCCTTGAAACCACGCTGGATGCGTGCCACCAGATCCACCGGTTCCTTGTAGATCTCCACCATGGCGATCACTTTGCTTTTATCGGCATTGAACATCGGGATGTAATTCTCGATGAACAGATATTCGGGCTCGCGCAACATTCGCTGCTCGGGTCGTTCTTCGACAATTTCGTGGTAGCTGGTGGACACCGATTCCTTCATGGCAAAGGACTCGTCCAGCTCGGCATCGTCTTCGATGCGCACCCCGATCAACTCCGGGTTGGTCGACCAGACGATGGTACGGTCCAGGGCATACACGGTGGCCAGCAGAAGGTCCGGCAGGTGCTCCACATGATCGAGAAACTCGACGCGGGCGGCGGCTCGGGTCGCCGGGTCGACGTCGGGATAAGCATGGTCTTCGCGCGGGTCGAGCATTTCGCCCATGGTTCGGTTCGGGTTGATCGCAGCATGGCGGATCTCGGCCTCACCCATGGCCTGGATGAACTGCGCGGTCAGCATGGAATCGCGTTCGATGCTCTCGGTGACCACGAATCGCGTGGAGATATAGCCCAGTCCCAGCGCCACGGCAGCGATGATGAAAAAGCTGCCGAAGGAGAACCAGCGCAGCAAATTGAACGGCCCGCGCCGGCCCTTGCGTTCGGCTGCCGGCGTCTGCAGCGTTGCCGCTGTTTTTTGTTGTTCCAGTGTCTGCATGGGTGGGTCCTGGGTGCTTGCATCAAGCCTTTTCAGCCATGTTTCGAATCAGTGTAGGTGGCATTGTTCGAGACTGATGGCCCCTTTGATAGTATTTAGCCGCTATTGCGATTGCACCGCCAGCAACGGGCGTGGGCGGTTTTTTCAGCGGGTTCGTCGTCATGGGAAGGGGCGGTGGGTTTGGGCTGTCGTTCGTCATCGATGGGGCTGGCATGAAGACTCGCTGTTCCCAGCGTCATCGTCACAAGGACACTCAAAGGCGTCAGGAAGCCGAACCGTCTGAGGGGAAACCGCTTTTTACTGTCCATCACCCGCCGCCTCGAAGTTTGAAGAGGTAGTGGTGATGTGCAAGTAGCTCGCCAGATCTGTAACAGGTTTTTACAAAGTCTTAACAGCTGACAAAACAGTGGCTTATCAACATCAATGTGCCATGATCGGGAAACGATTGGGGAATGGCACCCGCTAACGGGGAAAGTTCACACCCGTTTTCAGGTGAGCCGTTTGAATGAAAGACGGACAGTGGTGCCCTCGCCCTCGAGGCTTTCCAACGTTACCGCGCCGCCGAAACGATCCATGATCCGCTTGACCAGCACCAGTCCAACACCCAGGCCACCGCGCTTGGTGGTAAAAAACGGCCGGAAGGCCATGTTGCGTTGTTCTTCATTCATGCCTTTGCCCGTGTCGCTCACTACCACGCAAACGCCCTGGGAATCGGTCGACTCCAGGGTGATGGTGAGCGTGCCGCCCTTCTCCATCGCCTCCAGGGCATTGGCCAGCAAACTGTTGAGGATCTGCGTCAACTGCACCTGCTGGCTCAGGACCATGGGCGTTTCCCTGGGCTCGAACACTACCTCAACCTTGGCCTTGGCGATCTGCTGCTCGAAGGCCATGAGGCTGTCATGCAACGCCGCCACCAGATTGACCGCCTCCGCCTCGTCGTTGAGCGGGCGCAAGGATTGCAACAGCTCCCTGACCCATTTCGACATGCGATCGACCTGGCCGATGATGTCGTTGATGTTCTTGTGGGCTGCGCCGCTGTCGAATTCCAGCGCCAGTTCAGCGCTGGAGCGAATGGTCGCCAATGGATTGCGCAGACTGTGGGCGACCGCCGACGACATCTCGCCCAGGGCGACAAAAGTTTCATTGGTGATCAGTTGCTTTTGTTGCGCCGCCAGCAGAATCGCCGCCCGACGCACGATCCAGTACAGCCCCAGGTAAATCAGCCCGCCACCCAGCGCGGTGGCCAGCCAGATCAAGACCAGGCCGCGCTTGATGCGGCTGATCAGGTCCTTGGGCTCCTTGTAGATCTCGACCATCGCGGTGACTTTGTCGCCCTCGGCATCGAACAGCGGAATGTAATTCTCGATGAAGATGTATTCCGGGGGGGTGACAAACTTTTGCTCCATGCGATTGTGGTCGACGTCGTGATAGCTGGCCGACACCGGGGTCTTGGTGGCAAAGGCTCGATCCAGATCGCCATCGGCATGGATCGTGGTGCCCATCAATGCCGGATTGGTCGACCAGATCACCATGCGGTCGGGGGCGTAGATATTGGCGAGGATCACATCCGGCAAGTGTTCGATATGGTCGAGGAATTCGCCCCGGGCGTTGGCCCGGGCCATGGGGTCGACGTCTGGAAAGTCCCGGTCGTTGCGGGGGTCGAGCAACTCGCCCATGGTACGAACGTTGGGAATCGACACATGGCGCACCTCGGCGGAGGCAATCGCCTGAATGAACTGCGACGTCAACAAGGCATCGCGCTGCACGCTCTCGGTAATCACGAACCGCGTGGACACCGCACCCAGCGCCACGGCGACCGTGCCGATCACCGCCAGGCTGATCAGCGAAAACCAGCGCAACAGATTGAACGGCTGCTTGCGCGAACTCAGGCGCGTATCGCCCTCCTCCGACTGGAGCGCTTTAGTTGACATGTTCATGGACCTTTCCCGACGTTTCCCCTATAGGGTTATAGCCCACTAATGGCCGTTTGCCCGGCGGCGGGTTTTACACCCTGCAGAGGCTGTAGCGGCGATCACCCAGGTCCGTGCTTACGATGATCGTTCACACGCTCTGGCATCATGGTGCTGATTTTTCGCGCCTGGCATCACCCGCCCCTTATTCCCGACACTCCCACCCCTCCCCTCTATCCCCACCTGCCCCCAATCCTGGGGACAATGGCCCGCCCACTCGAGCGAAGGCCTGACGTCGTTTGTCCGCCGCATGCCCGTGTCCCGGACCTCTCAGGAACGTTTTCGCCGGTTGGTATGGAAGTTGCCGCAACCCTCTCAACTGACCCATTCCCACGGGACAGGTACTCTGATAGAGGGATTAACTCATGCACCCTTTACTGTCCAAAACTGCGACCGCCCTGGTCGTGAGTGCTCTGGCCCAAGGCATCGCTCAAGCGGCGCTGTATGCCGTCGACCCCGGACCTTATCTGCCCGCCAACGGCTCGTTTGCCGCCTGGTATCAGGACACCCACGGTCGAACCCTCGACCTGTGCCTGTCCAAGGCGACCAGTTCCAGGTCTCCCGGAGCACCCGGCGCGCCGTCGTACATGTGTACGTTGCTGCCGACCCCGGGCGTATTCGACGACGCTCAACCGATCGTCTTCCCGACCAACTTCCCTGACGAAGCCTTCTGGTTCACCGCCGACGCGGAAATCGTCGACGCCGCCCGGGGCATCGACCTGTCGTTTGGTACCGCCATCGAAGCCGCCTTCGCCGCCGAAGAACCGGTCGAAGGTGACCAGATGAGTTTTGCCCGGGTCCGTATCCGCGTCGATGTCCCCACCGCCGGCACGTACACCATCACCCACCCTTACGGGGTCGACATATTCGACGTGCCTGCCGGGGGCACCCGGGCGATCAACATGACCCGGGACATCGGCATCGGCTCGCCGAAAACCTACGACGGCGCCCTGCGCGGTGACGTCGGACCCTTCCTGCGCAGCGTCAATGGTCCCTACACCGAGACCAATCCGCTGACCGGTGCGGCCGAGCAATTCATCGGCGACCCGAACCTCGAAGAGGCCATCACCGGCAGCCCGTTCAACACCAACTTCCTTCGCATCGAGGGGCCTAATGGCCTGGATCTGCGTACCACGCTGTTTTCCATCTCCGGCAAATTGTCGACCGTGATGCGGCCGACGCCGATGATCGCCCAGCGCAGCACTTACTCGCGTAAAGCCGGTGAAAGCGCGCCAATCGCTCAGCAGGACGTGTTCGTCATGGCGCCCCCACCACCGGCGACTGTCGGCGTCACCAGCAGCACCCCGGTGCTGAACATGAGCGAAGCCAACACCACCGGCAACTGGTACGCGCAGTCCGCGGCCAACCCGACCTTGCCCAGCACGGTGCAGGTGACCGCCGACAACCACCTGGCGATTCCCACCAGCACACCGACCACCTTGTCCATGGCGCTGACCGACCTGGTGGTGATCCAGCGTGCGGAATACAGCCTCAGCACCGGACAACTGACCCTCGTGGCCTCGACCAGCGACGAAACCTCGCCGCCGGTGCTCACCGCCACCTCCGCCAGCGGTGCCGCCATCGGCGCCCTCAGTGGCGAAGGCGCGGTGAAAACCCTGGCCACCGGGATCTCGCCGATTCCACCGGCTAGGGTTCGCGTGACGTCATCCAATGGCGGCAGCGACACCGAAGAAGTGGTCATCGTGCAATGAACGCTCACATGCCCAGATCCTCATCAGGAGGCATCATGAACAATTGGCCACGCCTGGCGCTCAACGCCCTGGGACTGACTCTATCGCTGTCCGGCAGCGCGTTCGCGCAACTCGCCGCCGTCGACCCCGGCCCCTACACCTATGCCACGGGGAAATTCCCCATGTGGTATCAGGACAACAATCAATTGAAGCTGGAGCTGTGCCAGTCCCGGGCCGCGAGCTCGCGGGTGCCGGTTACCAACCCACCGTCGTACATGTGCATCCTCGCGGCGGAACCGGGGGTCTACGACGACGCCCAGCCGATGATCTTCCCTGACAACTGGCCTGGAGAAGCCTTCTGGTTCGCAGCGGAGACCGCTATCCCGCAAGTCGGCAACAGCGGGTATGAACTGGAAGTGTACGTGGCCGCGATCGAGGCGGCATTCGGCGCCGAAACTCCGGTGGATGGCGATCAGGTCTCCTTCGCGCGGATTCGCCTGCGCGCCTCGGTGCCGACGCCCGGGGTCTATACCATCACCCACCCTTACGGGGTGGAAACGATCAACGTCACCACCACGGGTCGGCGCGCCATCAACATGACCCGGGACATCGGCATCGGTGCGCCGGGGAATTTCAGCGGTGTGCTCAATGGCAACGTCGGCCCGTTCCTGCGCAGCGTCAATGGCCCTTACACCGAGGTCAACCCGGACACCGGCACCGTCGAAACCTTCGTCGGCGACCCGAACCTCACCGAGCAGGTCACCGGCAGCCCCAACAACACCAACTTCGTGCGCATCCAGGGACCGGCCGGGATCATCCAGACCAACCTGTTCACGGTGTCCGGCAAAGTCCTCGACAACCGCGCGCAAACCCCGGTGGAGATTGACCGCGCCACCTACCGCCGCACCCCGTCGGGTCCAGGCACCAGCAGCACCCGGGTCGAAGTCTTTGGCAAATCGGGCAACAGCTCGAGCCTGTGCTTCCGCGAAACCCTCGCCCTGGTGCCCGGCCCACCGCTGTCGCCATGCCTGATCAACATGACGGGCGACAACAATGGCCTGTTCTTCGCTCAGCATCTGGTCACCGGCAATGTGCCTCCGGTCGTGGTGGTCACGGCCAGCAGCCCGACGGGCACCACCCGGCCGACGGCGGTGTCGAGCAAGGTCACGGACGTGGTGAAAATCCAGACCGCTCGCTACAACTGGAGCAATCACAGCCTGCTGATCGAGGCCACCTCCACTGACGAAGTGGCGGTACCGGACATGGTTGCCCAGGGCTTTGGACGTCTGTCGAAGTCCGGCACCCTGCAACGCCTGACCGTCGCCGACCTGCAACAGCCACCCGCCACCATCACGGTCAAATCTGCCGCGGGCGGCAGCGATACCGAGCCGGTCGTGGTGGTCGGTTCGGCACCGGATACCGGTGAGAACCAGGCGCCGCTGGCCGTGGCCGACACCGGCAGCACCAGCTTCGGGGTGCCGATCACCCTCAACCTGCTGGGCAACGACAGCGACCCGGACGGCAACACGCCTCTGAGCATCACCGCACTGACCCAACCGGCAGCAGGCCAGGGCACCGTAGCCTTGAGCGGTACGGCAGCGGTGGTCTACACCCCGCCGGCCGTCGTCAATGCGCCGCTGACCACGACCTTCACCTACAAGGCTCAAGACGTCAAAGGCCTGGCCTCGACCGCTGCGGCGACCGTGACCATCACCGTGGCGCCTAACCAGTCTCCGGTGGCCGTCGTCGACAGCATCGCGACCCAGGGCGTGGCAGTACCGATCAACGTGCTGGCCAACGACACCGATCCGGAAGGCAACGTGCCGCTAGCCGTCGCCAGCCTGACCCAACCAGCGGCCGGTCGCGGCACCGTCAGCACTGACGGCACCGTGATCACCTACACCCCACCGGCTACGGTCACCACGGCCTTCACCACGACCTTCACCTACATCGCCAGGGACAGCTTCGGCGCCCAGTCGGCGCCGGCCACGGTCACGGTGCAAGTCTCGCCAAGACCCGCAGCGGAAACCTTCGCGGTGACCGCGGCCACGGTGACGGCCCGTTCCAACAACCGCTTCAACTGGGACTTCACGGGCACCTCGTCGGTGACCGCCGGCAACACCATCACCGTCCAGGTGACCACCCCGACCGGGCTGGTGACCTTGGGTACCACCACGGTACCGGTGACCGGACGCTGGCGGCTGACGGTGAGCAACAGCACCACGGTGATCCCGTCGGCCAACCCGACAGCGACCATCCGCTCCTCCCAAGGCACCGTGCGCACGGTCACCGTCGCCGTGCAATAAGCCCTCGCCCCACCGATCTGGCCGATCGGTGGGGCAGGCCTCTTCCCAAAGGACACCGCCATGAAAAAGTCGACCGCCACCCTGCTCTGCCTGCTTCTGCTTTGCAGCAGCGCGGGCGTGCGCGCCGATGATTTGATGGAGAACGACGACCTGGCCCAAGGCGCCGACCTCGGCGAGATGCCAGCGCCGATTGGCCAGCAAGCGCTGATCGACCAGAACGGCCAGGCCAACGTCGCGCTGCTGCAACAGAACGGCCAGTCGCTGCTCGGTCGCATCGTCCAGTCGGGCAGCAATCAGGAAGCGTACATCCTGCAACAAGGCAGCGACCTGATGGCGCTGATCACCCAGCAAGGTTCTGGCAACAACGCCCAGATCACGCAAAACGGCAGCCACAACCGCGCGCAGATTTCCCAGAACGGCAACAACAACGACGCCAGCATCGACCAGGCCGGCACGGGGCTCTCGAGCGCCGTGACCCAGTCGGGGAATGGCATGAGCGTTTCGGTCAAACAGTATCGCTAAAGCACTGCACCACTTGGAGGTTTCATCATGTTCAAACTGACGCCACTCACCGCCGCCATCCTGGTCATTGTCAGTGCCCAGGCGATGGCGGATGACAGCCTTTCCACCCAGAACCAGGTCGGGACATCGAACGTCGCCGACGTGAAACAGATGTCGGCCCCTTTAAGTACCGCCACCCAGACACAGCTCGGCGAAGGCAACGACGCGGCCGCCAAGCAAGAAGCCGCCACCGGCACCATTACCCAGGATCAAGTCGGGGACTTCAACGCCGGCTACGCCGAGCAGCTGTTCGAAAACGGCAGCACCATTACCCAGCAACAGGTCGGCGCCTTGAACACTAGCCATGCCAGCCAGTCGGTGGGTACTCTGGGCGGCAACCAGGCGCTGCAACAACAGCAAGGTACCGGCAACTTCTCCCTCATCTACCAGGAATACCAGGACGGCAATACCGCCACCACCTTCCAGCTCGGTGATGGCAACGAAGCCAACATCGAGCAACTGCAGTTCGGTACCGCCAACAACGCGACCGTCATCCAGTACGGCACCACCAACTACGGCACCGCCGAACACGTCGGGCACCTGGCCGGTCAGATCAATATCAACCAGGCCGGCGAAAGCAACTACGCCTACGGCCACCAGACCAATGGTGACGGTGGCACCGTGACTATCAACCAGCTGGGCGCCATGAACGGCTCCGAAGTCTGGCAGGATTCCCAGCTCGCCAGCCAGGCCACCGTCGACCAGATCGGTTCGGCCAACGAAACCATCGTCGACCAGAGCTTCGGCGACAACAACGTCGCCCAGGTCCTGCAAGTTGGCGACGCCAACGCGATCTACGCCGACCAGTTCGAGTCCTTCGGCTCGACCCTGGCGCTGTACCAGCAGGGCACCGGCAACATGCACCTCACCTACCAGAGCGGCACCAACCAAGTGCTGACCGCCAACTCGGTGGGTAACGACAACAAGGTCTACGCCAGCAACTGGAAAGGCCCGCAAGCCGGTGGCCAGTTCGGCAGCAACCAGCGTGCAACCATCAACCAGACCGGCAGCGGCAACATCGCCAACTTCACCCAGGCTGGCGTCGGCCAAATCATGACCACCAACCAGACCGGCACCGGCAACCAGACCAGCGTCAGCCAGGCCGACACCTACAACGAGCTGTACTTCGACCAGAACGGCAGCGACAACATCCTCATCGCCTCGCAACGCGGCCTCACCAACCTGGCCCAGGGCACCAGCACCGGTACCGGCAACAGCACCGAGTACGACCAGTCGGGCACGAGCAACCAGGCGTTCACTACCCAATATGGGGATGATAACCAGATCGTTGTGAAACAGACCGACAGCATGAACGTGGCGTATGTGACCCAGGGCGGGACGGGGAACATTGCCAATGTTGATCAGAGTGGGGTGACGCAGATGGCGACTGTTCAGCAGTATGGGACGGGGAACCAGGCGACTGTTTTGCAGCAGTAATTTCGCTGAAAAAAGAACCGCGACCCCTTTGGGGTCGCGGTTTTTTCTCGCCTGACGCATCCCGTAGGACCGAGCTTGTTCGAGATGACGATAACGCGGTCCACCTGACGATCTCTTGTGGTTGAGGATTTAACCTTGGGGATCGAGGTTATCCAGTGCCCGGTTTACTGCCAGATCAGCCAGCATGATGACCTGCTGGATACCCAACACCATGCTGCGCTGCGGCCCATCCACAAATGTCGCGAAATCACTGGCCATGACACTGGCGGAAGCCAACGACTCACATTCGTGGGCCAGCAGGCTTTCGGTGTCGATGTCCGGGGCGATGACGAACATTGTGCTGGGTTTGTGGGGTGAGAAGACTTTGAGTATGGCGGGTTTGAGGTGAAGGTTGGAGGCGCGGCTGGTGCTAGTGCATTCGGCTTGCGATTCTGGGGGATTCGGTGTCGGTTTGGGCATGGTGAAGATCCTGTAGAAAATGAAACCACCATGACCTGTCGCTAAACAAGTAAGGGTGGCGGCTGTACGAAGGTTAGCGAACCGGGGGTACAGGAGAACCCGGCAGACCCGAAAGTCTCCGACGCACAGCCGCCATGATCAAATTGCAGTCATAAAAAACCTGCAATGAAGATTGGAGTGCTGTTGCTCCCTGTACCTGTTCGGATCGCTAAACCCGATCGCTGAATTTGCAGCGATCCGGCAACGATAGAGTCAGGGTCCAAGGTGCACAAGCCGGCGGATTCTGGCGTAGTTGTGGGCAATGGCGCAAGGCGATGTAGCCCTCAAGTCAGTCCTACAGAAACTTCAGACACCCATAAAAAAATCTGGTTGGCTGTCAGCCGCCTTTGCGGGCAAGCCAGCTCCCACAAGGTCCGGGTAGATCCGCAGAATCAGGTCGGCTTTCAGGCCGCCTTCGCGAGCAGGCTCGCTCCCACATTTTGATCCGGGTACATCCGTAGAATCAGGTCGGCTTTCAGGCCGCCTTCGCGAGCAGGCTCGCTCCCACATTTTGATCCGGGTACAGCCGCAGAATCAGGTCGGCTGTCAGGCCGCCTTCGCGAGCAGGCTCGCTCCCACATTTTGATCCGGGTACAGCCGCAGAATCAGGTCGGCTGGCAGGCCGCCTTCGCGAGCAGGCTCGCTCCCACATTTTGATCCGGGTACAGCCACAGAATCAGGTCGGCTGGCAGGCCGCCTTCGCGAGCAACCTCGCTCCCACATTTTGATCCGGGTACAGCCACAGAATCAGGTCGGCTGGCAGGCCGCCTTCGCGAGCAAGCTCGCTCCCACAGAAGAGCAGATCGGCGCACACTCGCTCGTCACCACTCAACAGGCCGAGCGTTAGCTCGCCTGCAGCTCTTGATCTTGATCCACCCGCCCCTTCGGGAGGCTGAGTGGAGGTGTGCATCCGGGGAGTGGCGCGCAGCGCCGTTCGACGCAGTCGAACACGCTGCATGTAGGTCGTCGCGAAGCAGACCGGAGGGCAGTGTCCCCGGATGGATACCGGAGCGAAGGAACGCCGAGCCTTAGCGAGGGGCCGGACGCCGGGGCGAGCCTTTTTGGGTACTTTTTTGGCGTTTGAAAAAAGTGCCTCGCCGTAAGGGCGAAACCATAAGCGGCCGTTACCGCAACAATGGATATGTCCCCGGCCGCCAAGAACCTGGTCGGCCCGAAGGCCGCCACGTTCACTCATCCTCACCCTCAGGCACCACCTTGGCCTGAGTCAAATACCGATCCAGCGTCTCATCCTGCACCGGCGCAGTCTTGTCCCCCGCCACCTGCCACATCTTGCGATCAATCCCCTGAGCCAGAAGATGCCCCACCGCCGCCTCGATCGCCGACAACACACATAACTGCGCCGGTTCGTTCGTGGTGTAGCCCACCTCAGCCTCAAGCAACTTCTTGAACTCGATAAACTTGAACACCCCGGCGCTACGGGCCACGGAGTAGATGGTCTTGCTGGTCATCACGTTGGCCAGGATCTGCCCGCTGCGCACATCCACCGCCCGCAGGTTCACCGTGACCTGATCCACCCGGTACTCGCGGGAAATGTCGATGCCCAGGTAACGCGCCCCTTCCCCGCCGCTGCGCACGTTGGTGTCGTAGGCGATGATCCCGCCTTCGAGCATCATGTTCGCGGCTTGCAGCGGTGGCAGCTCACCCTGGATATTCATCGGCGTATTAGGCTTTTTCTGCGAGGCGCGGATGATCTTGCGTTCGGTCAGCAGGTTCTGCAGCCCCTCACGCTCCAGCACCACGAACCAGCCACTGGCCTGCATCGCATCCATCAACATGCTCGCCGCACCCTGGGTCACGCTGGTGGAAAAGGAGCTGGCCGGGGTCGGTTTGTACTGCCCGGTCTGATCCCGGAAGCCGTACACCACCGCCATCAACCGGCCCTTGGGTCGTGGCATCTTCAGTAAATCGTAATACGTCGACGCCCGAGGTGTCAGGGTCGGGGTTTCGGTGTCCTGCTCCGCCGACATCGGCTCGCGCAGACTGCACCCTTGTAATGCCGCCAACATCAGCCCTAGCGCAATTATTTTTTTCATGTCCTTAACTCCCCATCGACCGAATCCCCTCAAGGGGCCAGTCCATTCACCAGGATTTCCGAAACTTCACCGGTCACTCGGTCAGTCACTTCAATAGTCAGTGCGCCGGAGTCGTCGATGACGTTGACGATAAAAGCGTCGGTGGACAGGCTCCCCGCGTTGCCGGTGGAGATGTTGTCCAGCAACTGCCCCAGCAACCGCGACTGCAATTGACTGCTGAAGCGTTCGAGGGCTGAAGTACCGGCCAGCGAGGCCCGGTCTTTCAAGTCCGGATCGTCGTAGTCGTTTTGCGCCTGGGCATTGTTGAGCAGCCAGGTCCCGTTCAACGGGTTGCCGCCGAACGACGGGTTGATCGGCGTGTAGACCAGCTCCGTGGCCTGGACCAGGCCGCCACTGGCCAACCCGAGCAAGCAGATGGCGGCCAGTGAAAGTCCGGGGCGGCGCAACAAGATTTTCGTTTTCATAGTTCGTCCCTCTCAAGGTCCGTGGTGTCCTGCAACAAGGCTTCCAGCTTGCGTTTGACGATCTGCCCGCGCACCCAGTCGGCGGCGTCGGACGCCTCCTCCTTGAGCTCCACGGTGTTCGGCGGCAGGAAGCGCCGATAAACCAAACGCTGTTGAAACTCCACCGTCACCAGGCTGCCCCAGCGTGCGGAAGGTCGTTCGCGTACCACCAGGTTGAAATCCATCGGGCTGGTGGCACGCAGGCGTTCGCTGAACGCGTAATAAAATTCGTGGCCGATGTGCGAGATGGTGTCATCGACGATAAAACCCATCATTTCGTCCTCTTCGGTGGCCGCGGCAAAAGGCGTCACCAGCAGCAGGATCAAGGCCAGGCAGAGCTTGTTCATGGCATCACCCCTTGCGGCGTCCGTGACGGACTTTTTGGCCCGGACGCGCCCTCGATGAACGCCTTCTCGGCGACGAACTGCCAGTCCTTGTAGCTGGCCATCCCGGTGAAGTCCGACCATTGACTGGGGAAATCCGCCTGTTTGAGCGGCGTCTCCGTGGCGGCGCTGAACAGGCCGGTGATGCGCCCGTCGAAACCGCGCATCAGGGTCCATTCGCCGCCCCCCATCGGGTCCGGGTACAGCTGGCGGATATGGTGCCTGGCGTTGGGAAAACGTTCGTCCTGCAACAGGTCCGCCAGCTCTTTGGGGTACTGCGCCAGGCCTGGCGAACTGCGGTAATAGCTGCGCAAGGCCTGGGCATACTGGGTACCGACCCAGAGCAACTGGCGTTCACGATCACGGCGCGAGGCGGTCGACCATAATTCGCCGGCACTGGCCAGGCCCATGCCCATCACCATGATCAGGAACAGCACCCCCAGGTAGGTGAAACCCGCCTGGTTCGAAGGCCTACCACTCGGCATAAAGGCTGCCATCACGCGCCCTCCCTGTTGCACCGCTCTTGATATCGGCAACCCCGCCCGCTACACCGTCCGGCGGCGCCACCAGAACCCACAGGTCCTTGCGCTCGGCGATCGGGTCCATCGGCGCGTTGCGCAAGTAGCGTTGTTCCACCAGCTGTTCGAGGGAATCGGGGTAGCGCCCGGTGTCGCCGTAGTAATGGTCCAGTGCCTCGCGCATCGCCGACAGGCTCTGGCGCAGGGTGGTCTCCTTCGAGGCCTCGAGGCTGTTGAAGTAGCGTGGCAAGGCGATGGTCATCAGGGTCGCGATGATTGCCATGACCACCATCAGTTCCAGCAGGGTAAAACCCTTTTCCCGACGCATGATTCACCACTCCCGGTAGGCGATGCCGTTAAGACCCTTGCCGCGCGCCTGGGAGTAAACGTCAAACACGTCTTCGCCCTCCCGCGGGTTTTGAGCCGTACTGTCATAGGAACGCAAGCCCCAGCCGCCTTCGTCGTCACGCTTGACCGGTGCCAGCGGATCACGGGGCACGCGGCGCAGGAAATAGAACTTGGCGCCCTTGGCGCTGCGCACATCGCGCACGCCCTCCACCAGCACTTGCAGGTTCGGTGGATAGCCGCTGTTGTTCAGCGACTTCTCGATGTACCCGGCGTCGAAGGCGCGTTTGTAGGCGTCGATGGCGTCGCGAATCTGGTACAGGGCGGTGCGCAGTTCCTGCTCCTTGCCCCGGCGTACCACCGTCTCGGTCAGGGGCGCGGCCATGCCGGCCAGCAGGCCGATCAGGGCCAGCGTCACCACGACTTCGATCAGGGTAAAACCGCGTTGGGAGGCGTTCATGATCAAGGCTTCTCGATAACGACTTGGGTGGTGGCCGCCATCGGCCGATCCATCGCCTGAGGCACCGCGGAAGTCTCCAGCCGACGGTCCGGCGCCTGGATGTGCATGCTGGTTTCGGTGCCGGTGGGGAATTCCATGTCCGACGGGCTCTGGTACGGCAGGTTGCGCACGATCCGCGGGGTGATCGACAGCACCAGTTCCGACTTGCCGACGGTGTCCTTGTTGCTGCCGAACAAGCGGCCCAGGCCCGGAATGTCGCCAAGGCCCGGAATCTTGTTGCCGGTTGCGCCATGGTCGTTGCGCATCAGGCCGGCGAGGATCTGGGTCTCGCCGTCATGCAGACGCAAGGTGGTCTGGGCGTTGCGGGTGTCGACCTGGACCGGAATCGTGCCTTGGCGAGTCGGCTCCAGCGGGGTGGCGTTACTCACTTCCAGGGCGATCTTGATCGCCACTTCGTTGTTCAAATGCACCGTGGGCTGTACTTCAAGTTTAAGACCGACATCAAGGTAGGTGACGCTTTCGGTGATCACCGGGCCCTGGGTCGACGGCACCGAGGTAGCGCTGATGATCGGCACGCGCTGCCCGATGTGGATGCGTGCCTGTTCGCGGTTGCTGACGCGAATCACCGGGCTGGCCAGGGTGTTGATGTCGTTGTCCTGGGCGTTGATCTTGGCCTGGGGCGATGGCGAAATGCTGATCCGGCTGGAGTTGATGCCTTTGAGCTGATCGAGCAAGGTCACTGCCGAACCGTCGCTGTTGACCACGCCGAAGGTGTTCGGCCACTGCAGGCCGAGGTCGAGAATGCGCTGGGTGGCGACTTCCATCACCTCCACTTCCAGCACCACTTCGGGGTTGGACTGGTCCTGGGATTGCAGCAGCTTTTCCGCCATGCGCACCGCGTCTTCGCTGTCGCGCATGGTCAGGGTGTTGAGGCGTTCATCGACGAACACGTCGCGGGTCTTGAGCATGGTCTTGATCATGTTCAGCGCGGTGTTGGCATCGATGCTGGTCAGGTAGAAGGTGCGCATCACCAGCTCTTGGTAGTCCTTGACCTTCTGCGGCGAGTCCGGGTAGATCAGCAGGGTGTTTTCGTTCACCACTTTCTGGTGCAGCTGGTTCTGTTGCAGCAGCAGTTCCACGGCGTCTTCGATGCGCACGTCGCGCACGAAAATGGTGGCTTTCATGTCCGGGCGCAGGTCTTTGTCGAAGATGAAATTCAACCCGGCGACCTGGGACAGCACTTCGAAAATCACCTTCAGGTTGGCATCGCGAAATTCCAGGGTTACCGGCCGGTCCAGGCGAGTACGCAGCTGTGGATACGCGATCACGTTGCGGCTCTGCACCAGGCGGATGTTGCCTTGCAGTTCCAGCGCGCCTTCATTCTTCGGGTCGAGTTCGAGGATCTGTTTCACCTGGCGGTCGGCGCCGTAGATGTCGCCGCGGCGCAGGTCGCCGCGGGCCAGTTCGAGCTTGTCATCCATGCTGCGCAGGTAGTCGAGCTGGCGTATGCCGTCCTGGGCGCGGCGGTTGTTGGGCTCAATGGTCAGCACCCGGCTGTAGGCCATGCGTGCCGAGCTGAAATCCCGGCGGGCGCGATCGGTGTCGGCCTGGGTCAACAGCGCCGTGATCGCCTTGGCGCGGCCGCTGTTGAGCAGCAGGTGCAGCTCGGTGTCGCGAGGGTTCTCCCGCAGCCCTTCCTCGACCCGGGCCAGGCCCGCTTCGTACTGGCCCTGTTCGATCAGCTCGGACGCTTCCTTGTTGGCCACTTGCGCCGAACTGCACGCGGCCAGCGCTGCGCACAGGCAAAGGCTCATCAGTGCTCCTTTGGTATTACGGCATGATCTGTTCATTGCGCGCTCCCCACAGACAAGGTCTGGGACAAATGCAGAGGCAGGTAGACAAAGCTCAGTTCCACATCGGAAATGCCCTCGATCCGCCAGGTTTCGTCGATCACATCCCCTTTGCGCACGACGTATATTTTTTCGCCGTTCTGCAAAAACACTTGCAGGTCGGAACGGTCATCCAGCTTGCCGATGAACTGGAATGGCATCGGCGGTGCGCTGGGGGCTGGCACCACCGGGGTGACGTTGACGGGTTGTTCGGTGACCGTGGCAAGGGTCGGTGCCGCCTTCCAGCTGCGGGCGGCGAACAGGTCGCCAGCCGGGGTCAGGTCCTTGACCACCGCCGGTTTTTTAGCGACCGACGCTGCAGGCAGTGCACCTCGGGTTTTGCTTGTGCCCGGGGTGGCCACGGTGGCGACCTCCTCCGACGGCATGAAATAGTCGGGCAACCAGGTCAGCGCCGCCGCCACGCCGAAGAACGCCACCCAACCCACTACGCGCTTGGTATTCATCATGACCTCGACAGGTAAAGGGTCATGCGGATCCGCCCGGTCAGGTCGGTGTCGGCGATTTTCTTGCGCTGGAACTCCACGTCCTCCACCACCACCGCCGGCAACTGGCCGAGCAAGGCATGCAGGAAGCGCCGCAGTTGCGGGTAGCTGCCGCGCACCGGCAACAGGATCTGGTAACGGGCCAGGTGGGTCTTGGGGTCGATGCCCAGGGAATATTCACCGCGGGCCAGGGTGATGTGTTCCTGGGCCGCCAACGCGTAGATCTTGTCGATGGCGACGGTGGCCTGCGGCTGGGACGGCAACTTGCTGCGGAAGTCGTCGAGCTGACGCTGCGGCACCACCGGAGCGGCGACACTGCCGTCTTCGACCCGGGCCAGGTACTCGCCGGCTTCGCGGGTCTGCTGGCTGAGGGATTGCAGCGCCTGCCAGTCCGGCATCATCCCGCCCAGGCCATACAGCAGCGCCAGCACCAGCATTGCCAACCCGGCCAGACCGGGCACGCCCAGGCCTTGTAAGTATTCGTGGACGATCAATCTAGGGATTTGCATCACCGATCTCCCAGCTGGCCGACAGGTTGAATTGCACCGGTTGCTCCGGCGATTTGACGACGATTTCGTGGCTGAGCAGCGACACGTCGGACAGCTCGTCGCTGGCCTCGAGGCGCTGGTGGAACTTGAGCATGGCTTCCAGATCCCGTGCCTCGGCGCTGATCCGCACCTGGCCCTTGCGCGCATCCGGGGTCAGGGTCAGCAAGGCGATGTCATCGCGGGGCATGGCTTCGAGCATGGCGAACAGACGTTCCCAGGGCCGACGCAGTTGCTGCGAGACCTTGCGCATCTCGGCCAGGTTCTGCGCCTGTTCGCGGGTCTCGGCCGGCGTCAGGCTGGTCTTGCTGCCGGCGTCGCCGGTGAGGACGCGCTGGGCGGTCTGCAAGTGGCCTTGTTGTTGCGCGGCCTGTTCACTGAGGTGCTGCTGGATGAACACGCAGCTCAGCGTCAGCACCAGGCCACCGGCCAGCAGGCTCCAGCCCAAGGGGCCCGAGCGGCGGCGCGGCTGGAAGTCGAGCATCAGGGCACGCATGTCAGGCCACCGCCCGGGACATGACGTACAAGGCATCGCGTACGCCGGTCCGGTCTTCTTCAAGGGTGCGCAGGTGCACACCGGGTACGTCGGGCTGTGCCTCGATACGCGCTGGCGCATGCAGGTAGACGCTCAATGGCCGTTCGCTGGTGGAAGCCTGCAAGTGGCTTTCGCGACCGATCAGTGCGGTCAGTGCGGCGTCGCTGTCGCCGGTGCCGACCGAGCGCACCGCCGCCCAGCGCCCTTCCCGGGCCAGCAGCAACACACTGCGCACCGGCTCGGCGACCACGAACAGGAAGTCGCCGGCATCGAAGCTTTTATCGAAGTGGTTGAACGCGGCCATCAGGTACGGCTGCACCGAGCGCAACCGCAGGCCGCGCTCGCTGACCAGGCTGCGCAGGCGCAACAGCAGGTCGTGCGGCAGGGCGCTGGCGATGCGGTCGTAGCCAGCGGGTTCGGCCGACAGCACCAGGCTCCAGGGTTGAGTCGGTACGCCGAAGAGGTCTTCGAAGCACAGTTGGGCGAACCCCTGCAGTTCATCCGGGCTACTGATCTGGTCGCTCCAGGGCACCAGGCAAAAACGACTGAAGTGCCCGGAAATCACCACGCTCAATTCGGCACCGGCACGGGTATGTTCAGCCAGCAGGCAGTCGAGGGTGTCCAGGGCCACGGCCCAGGCATGGAAACCTTCGTCGATAAAACCGACGCTGCCCAGCCACAGGGTTTCGTTGCCCTTGCGCTGACCCAGGCCGACACTGCTGGCGCCGAGCACGGCGACATAACGATCACGAGACAAAAGTGACACGATTGATCTCCTCGAGCGTGGTCCGCCCATCTGCAACCAGTTCCAGAGCCGACTCGCGCAACAGGCGCAAGCCACGTTTGCAAGCGTGTGCCTTGATTTTCGAAACAGGTTGGCGCTCCACGATCATCTGCCGCAGTTCGTCATCGAGGTGCAGCAGCTCGGCGATCGCGGTACGCCCGCGGTAACCGGTGCCCCGGCAATGGCCGCAGCCTTTGCCGTGGACGAAGTGATAATGATCGACCTGCTGTGGGTCGAGCCCGCTGAGGCGCAGTTCTTCATCGGTCGGATTGCTCGGCGCGCTGCAACTGGCGCAGACCAGGCGGATCAGCCGTTGGGCCAGCACCGCGTTGAGCGCCGAGACCAGGCTGTAAGGGTCGATTTCCATCTGGGTGAACCGGCCGATCACGTCGAATACGTTGTTGGCGTGGATGGTGGTGAACACCAGGTGCCCGGTGAGTGCCGACTGGACGGCGATCTGCGCGGTGTCGGGGTCGCGGATCTCACCGACCATGATCTTGTCCGGGTCATGGCGCAGGATCGAGCGCAGGCCGCGGGCGAAGGTCAGGCCCTTCTTTTCGTTGACCGGGATCTGCAGCACGCCAGGCAGTTGGTATTCCACCGGGTCTTCGATGGTGATGATCTTGTCCACGCCGTGGTTGATCTCGGTGATCATCGCGTAGAGGGTGGTGGTCTTGCCGCTGCCGGTGGGGCCGGTGACCAGCACCATGCCGTAGGGTTCGGCGGCCAGCCGGCGCAGTTGGCGCAGGGTGTGTTCTTCAAAACCCAGCGCCTGCAACTGCACACCGCTGACCTTGTCCGCCAAGTCCTGTTTGTCCAGCACCCGCAGCACCGCGTCCTCGCCGAAAATGCTTGGCATGATCGACACCCGGAAGTCGATCTGCCGGCCGCTGATGCCGATCTTGAAGCGACCGTCCTGGGGCACGCGTTTTTCGCCGATGTCCAGTTCGGCCATGACCTTGACCCGGGAAATCACCTGCTCGGCGAACTCGCTGCCCTGGATCTTGCTGATGTTGTTCAGCACGCCGTCGATGCGGTACTTGATCACCAGGCCGCTGCCCGTGGTGCCCAGGTGGATGTCGCTGGCGTGCATTTTCAATGCGTCGTACAGGGTCGAGTTGACCAGCTTGACCACCACGCTGGCGTCTTCGCTGATGCTGGTCAGGGACAGGCTTTGCAGGGTGTCGATTTCGATGTTGGCATCGGCCTGGGCGTTGAGCGATTCCACCGCGTGGAAGCTCTCTTCGTGGCGCGCCAGGTAGGCTTTGAGGTCGTCGGCGTGCACCAGGTACAGCGGCGCGCCGTGCAGGCAGTCGTCGATCCAGGCCAGCCGTGCGGAATCGAAGGGGTCGGCAAACACACCGATGACCGCGTCCTCGTGACGCAGCAGGATGAATTCGCGCTTGAGGCATTGGGCCAGGGTGACCCGGTCGAACACTGGAGTGGATTGAAACAGGCTGTCGGTGTCGAGCACCGGATAATGCAGGGTCGCGCCGAGGCAGTGGATGAAGGGCATCGGGGCCAGTTCGCACAGCACCCCGAGGGCTTCCAGTACCCGTTCGCCGGAACTGGTGGCCCGGGCCCGGGCCTGGGCCAGTTGCTCACTGGAAAAACGTGGCGGTACACAGTCCAACAGCGCCGGTTCGACGGCAAGGGATAGACGGTCCATGGCATGCTCTCCAACGCCGGGGGCTTTGAGCCCTGTCGACGCGGCGAGCCGCTACGGCTTGTCGCGCCACTAATCCCCGGTGAGCAATTGTTCGTCGTCCGGTGCCTTGGAGGTCGATGAGGTTCTTCGACGATCTGCCAGCACCCAACTGCCGTCGTACAACTGCAGCGGGAAACTTTCGGTCCTGCTCTGGCGTCGTTCGACAAAACCTTCGGAAGTGCTCATGCCTGTTTTGGGTTCGCGCTCCATGCCCAGAAGATCGCAGACTGCTCGGGCCAATTCCGCCAATGGAAAGGGTTTGAACAGGATATGACTGACTCCAAGTTGCCGGGCCCGCTCACAGACTTCAGCGGTCGGGTGTCCAGTGATCAGTACAAAATGACAATTCCTGTTCCGGCGGACAGCATCGAGCACCTCAAAGCCTTCCATATCGGGCAAGCGATAATCGAACACCATCACATCGGGTGCAAACTGTTCGGCTTCACCGATACCCGTCGCACCGTCATGTGCAATCCGGACGTCCAGCGCTTGCGCCTGAAGGTAATCCTTGAGGTTTTCGGCAAGGAGCTGTTCGTCTTCGACAACCAGTACTTTGTTTAACAAGGTCGACTCCTTGAAACCGCAGGTCCGATGTTCCAGCCCTGGGAGTGCGTGCCTTGAGAGGACTAACGCACACTTCATGCCAGGCCGGGCGCCGGTATTTTTATCTCTTCATGTCCTTGAATTTGAAGACAATGCCATATCGTCCAATTGCCCTTCCCCCCAAAACCGGGGAAGCGCATGGATTGGCACTGAAGCTTTTACCCACTATTGGGGGGGAACCTTCAATCATCGTCAATCCGCTCGATTTTATTACTGGAACGCAGCTGCGCCAGAACGTCTCGACGAGCCTGAGCCTGTTGTTGTCGGGCAAGGTACACCCGGACCATCTCAAGCCCTTGCTCCTCTGAGACATCGGTCGCCTCCCGGTGGTTCTGCAAATAGATCAAATGCCAGCCGACCGCGGTCCGCACAGGCGTACTGACAGCCCCCGGTGCCAGGGCGAACGCCGCCGCCTCGAACTCCGGCAACATGCGCCCCCGTGGAAAATAGCCCAGATCCCCGCCTTCGCTGGCGGACGTATCTTCAGAACCGGCCCGGGCCACGCTGGCAAAGTCCTCGCCCTGAGTGATTTTCAGGCGCATCTGCTCCAAGCGTAGCCGCGCGGCTTCAACTGTGGAAGCGTCGGCATCCTGCGCCACCTTGATCAGGATATGCCGGGCCTGGATTTCCTCCGGCCGGCTCATACGGTCGCGATGCTCGTCATAGAAGGCGCGGACCTGCTTTTCGTCCGGCCCGGCCACCCTGGTCAGGTCAGCGTAGACCTGACGGGCGGCGAGTTCACGGCGGGTGTACTCCAGATAACCGGCTTCGTCGAAGCCGGCGTCTTCCAGGCGCCGGGCGAACTTGTCGGCATCACCCATGGCCTGCCGGGTCTGGTCGACCTGGCTTTGCACCATGGCGTCGCTGATCACCACCCCGCGCTTGAGCGCTTCCTGCCACAGCAACTCACGGTCGATCAGCGCGTCGAGGGCGGCCTGACGCAATTGCTTGTAGGCCTTGGGATTGCGAATATTGCCCACCGCTCGGCCCTGATCCTCCAGGTATTCGGCGAAATAACGCTCCAGGCGCCATTCGGAAATTTCCTCGCCGTTGACCCGGGCGGCGGCCGGTCCGTTGCCGCAATAGGCCGCGGGCACCCACATCGCCAGCAATATCAGCACAGTGTTGAGTTTCATGATCGACCTCCGGTCAGGGTATGGCGGCAATGGGTTTGTAGGGGGCTACCAGGTAGAAGCGCTGGTCGGGCAGTTCCACGGTGACGATGTGCGCACCGCTCAAGCCCAGGCGACGACCCGGACCGAAGCTGATCCGCGGGGTCAGCCCGGTATCGAAGTCATGCAGGCCTTCCAGGGCATTGACCAGCTTCTCGCGGCTGGCGTCGCGCCCGGCCTGCTTCATGCCCTCGCTGAACAGCAGCATCGAACTGAACGCGCCGACTTGCAGCACCGCATGTTGCCCGCCGAGCCCCTGATGTTCGCGCATCCGCGTCAACGCCAGGCGTCCGGCCAGCGTCCAGTCACTGGGCACGAAGGGATAGGCCAGGAACACCCGCCGGGAAAAACCACTGGGCACCTGCAGCAGATCGCCGGCCACCTGGTTCGACGCGGCGAACAGGTAAGGCACCTGCCCTGCGGTCTGCAAGCGGGCGGCGAGGCGACTGAACCCGCCGCCGCTGCCCAGGTAGAACACCGAACGCGAGCCCAGCGGCAACTCGTCACGTTCCGGGTCATAGGCTTGCAGGGTCACTTTTTGCCAGGCGCGACCCTGCAGATACTGACCGAGGTTCTGCGCCGCCAGCCGTTGCCCGGGCTCGTCGGGGTAGGTGATCAGCGTCGGTCCCTGAAGCACCCGCAAACTGTTGGTGGCGTAATCGGCCAAGGCGATCAGTTGTTCGCGCAACCCCGGCAGCGGCTCGAAAATCTGCCGACTGGCCTGGTTGGTCCCCAGCAGCGACAGCGGTCCGATCAGCGGGATACCGGCCCGGTCCAGGCGCGCAGCCAGGTCGGAGTCCAGTGCTGGCACCAGCGGTGCGATCAGGGCGAACACCCGTTCCTGCTCGATCAAGCGGTCCAGCGCCTGCTCGGCACTGGCGCGGTCCGGGCCCGGATCGACAATCGTCAGGTACAACTGCCGACCATGAATCCCGCCCGCTTCATTGATGCGCGCCACGCTGCCCTTGAGGACTGCGGCCACCGTGGCGCCCTCCTCGCCCAACGGCCCCTGGCTGGGCAACAAGGTCCCCAGGTGCAGCGTCTCGGCGGTCAGGCCCGGATCGCGGTCGTCGGCCAGGCGCTTGAGATAGGCCGTGAGGTTGCGCTGATCATTCATCGACAGCACGAACCGCGGCATCGCCGGATCCAGCCGATTGTTACCCGGGTCGCGTCCTTCCTGAATCGCCCGCGCCAGCAGGCCTTCGGTATACGCCGGGTAGTCACGGCCATTGATCTGCTGCTGGCCATAGCTGCTGGTGAGTCGCGACCAGCTGATATCCGGCGGCCGCACGCCCCCTTCCGGTCGCCCCCGGCCGTCGGCGCCATGGCAGTTGGCGCACGGCAGGCTACTGGCCGGCAACAGCATGTTCGCCGCACCGACCCGGGCCATGATCGGCTCACCGCTGCCCGACACCCCCTCGCGATACAAGCGTTTACCGGCGGTTTCGCTGGGGCTCAGGGGCAGGCCATGGGCGGCGAGGCTGATGCCGCCGAGCAGTAGCAGGCCGAGGACGATTGAGCGCTTCATGGTGCGGGCTCAACGACCGGCCACGGGCATTGTCAGCAACTGCAGGCGCTGGGCAATGGCGGCGGCCGGGGCATCGGGACGAATCTTGCTCCAGCGTTTGTTGGCCACGTCACCGACGATCAACTGGGTGGAATGCTGCTCGGGGCTCGGCAGGATCTGGCCGATGCGACTCAACACAAGGTCGATTTGCGCCTTGTCACCAGTAAGAAAAAGCCAGTGGGGCCCATCGACGCCCTGCTTCAAGGTGTAAGCCTTGAGTACCGCCGGGGTGTCCCGCAGCGGATCACTGGTAAGGGAGATAAAGGTAATGCCATCGGCCTTGTCACCCAGCACCTCGCGAACCTCCTTGAGTTTGCGGGTAATCAGCGGGCAGGCATCGTTGCAACTGGTGAAGATCACGTTCAACAGCACCACGCGGTTCTGCAACGCGTCACTGTAGAAACGCAGGGTGTTGCCGTTCTGGTCTTGCAGCGGCGTGTCGGTGAACCAGGTTTGCGCATCCCGGGTGCCGCCCGCCGGTTGTGCAACCGCCACCTCAGGCGCGGCGCTCGCGTGCCCTTCGTGGGAGAACGCCCTGTCGCTGCTCGCGAAAAAGCCCATCGTCAGGATAATCAAGGCGAGCGCTTTCATGGGTGATGCTCCATGGCAATGGCGGTGTGCTTGGTGTGGACGTTGCGCTGGCCGCTGAGTTTTTCCACTTCACGGGTCAGCACGGCCGGGTCGGTGAAGCCGTAGTAACGGGTCCAGTTGCGGCTATTGCCGTCGCCCACCAGGATCAATGGCTGATGGCTTTTGAAGTCGCCGCTGAAGCTGCCGAGGCCCTTGAGGGTTTCATTGACCGATTGCGGGCTGCCGGTGAGCCAGCTCCAGCCCGGACCGCGCTGGAAGTCGCGGGCATAATCATTGAGGCGTTTGGCGTCATCGCGCTGCGGGTCGATGCTGATCGATACCAGCTGCACCTCGGTGCCGACCCGGGCGCCCAGCTGTTTCTGCACCTTGCCCATGATCGAGGACACCACCGGGCAGATCGTGGTGCAACTGGTGTAGATGAAGCTCATGACCACGATCTTGTCGGTCACCAGGTCCTTTTCCAGACGCACCGATTTACCGTCCTGGTCCACCAGGGCGACGTCGGCGAACTTGACCTCGGCGCTTTGCGAACTGGCGCTGTTGGCCGGCATTTCATGGCCGGCGTGTTCATCCGCCGAGTGGGCCTGGGCCTGGGCGATGCCGGCGGCCAACAGGCAGAACGTCAACAGTCCACGGTGTGCGAATCGGTTCATGTCAGTTTCCTCTTAGTGGGCATCGCCGGGCAGCACCCGAACGCTGGCAAACGTCTTGTCGTCGAAACTCGCGCCCAGGGACGCGGCGCGCACATGCAGGTACCAGGCACCGTTCTGGTCGAGGGTCACCGGGGCTTCGTACACCCCGTCGCCCACCTCCAGGGCAGCGACTTCCTGAGCGCGTGACGTCGGGGCGCGGAAGTAGCGCACCTGAACGTCCTTCACGCCGCTGCGCTGGGCCTTCTGTTTGCCCTGGACGATGCGAAAGCGCACGACGTAAGGGCTGCCCAGGGCCGCTGTGGCCTTGTCGAGCATGAACTCCACCTTCGGCATGCCCAGGTGCTGGTTGAGGTTCTTGTCTGGCTCGACCAGGGCCGTGAAGCAATGAATGATGTTCGGCTGGTTGAGCAGGAAGGCCACGTCAAAACGCCCGGCGCCTGGCAGCTTGATCCGGGAGCTGTACAGCCCCGGCTCGACTTCGCGCAGGCTGCGGTCGATGACCAGTGCCGCACGGGCCACCTGGCCGCGATTGGGGTAACCGGACATCGGCGCGTTCATGCCTTCAGCGTAGAAGTAAGTGGTGTTGTCCGTCGGGTTGACCACAAACACCGCGTTGTCGTCCCGCGAGACCGCCAGGCTCGACGCCAGCGGCAAGTCGCCAGCCAGGCGCGGCGCCTGCGGCCCCGCTTCGAAACCCTGGCTGATCGGCTTGCGGCCTTCACCCAGGGACGACAGGTTGATCATCGTGACCTTGGCCGAGGCCAGTCCGCGTATGTAGGCGTAGGCCTTGGTGAACACCACTTGATAGGGTTCGGCGGACACGTCCAGTTCATGGATCAACGAATCGGTGGCCGCGTCCACGACAGCGGCCTGGTTTTCCAGGGTATTGAGCACAATGCCGAAACGCCCGTCGGCGCTGAAGCCCATCGGGCCGAGCCCCTGCTTGAGCTTGATCACCCGGCGCACCGCCAGGCTGGTGCCATCGACCACGGTCACCGTGCCGTCCTGGCCGTCGGCGACATACACCGCCTGGGACAGCGACGAGTAAGCGGCCGATAACGGGTGCGAACCGGTCTTCAATTGTTTACTGATGGTCAGGCTGGCGATGTCGATGATGCTCAGCGTGCCGTCGTCGCGGTTGGTGACGAAGGCATGACGGCTGTCCTTGCTGAAGGCGATTTCGTGATGCCCGGCACCGGTAGGCAGGTGTTTGAGGACCTTGAGGCTTTGCGTGTCGATTACCGTGACCCCGGACTCCTCGGCGGTCTTGGCGTTGTTGCCGACCCACAGCAGGCGTTCGTCCGGCTGCAACGCCAACCGCACCGGATTGCTGCCGGCGGCGACCGAGTCGATCACCTTGAACTGCTCGCTGTCGATCACCGCCACTTCACCGGCGGTGGGCATCGATACAAACACGCGCTTGTTGTCCCGGGGTGTCACCCAGTCCATCGGCGGCTGCTTGATATCGATCCGGGCCATGGTGCTGGTGATCCCGCCCACCGACACCGAAGGGTCGACCACCGAAACGCTGGCATCGCGGTTCATCACCAGCAGGAAGTAACTGTTGAGGTCGAGCAGTGGCCGTGCGCCGATGCTCGACTTCAGAAACACCCCGACCCGGGATTTGCAACTTTGCTCGCGACCCTGGGCCTGGTCGGCGGCGACGGCTTCCGGGTCGACCCAGGCACCGGGGGAGACGCCTGACAGTGGCTGACCCGATGTGCTGTCAGTGACCCGAAAGCGCACATCGGCGAACTCACCCTCGCGCAGCACTCCGTCGGCGGCCAGCGGCTTCACCTCAAACGCCACCGACACCCCGTCACGCATCAGCGTGTTTTGGTTCCAGGCCTTCGGCACTGCGGCCTCGCTGAGCATGACCGGCTGCCACGCCCGCCAGACCCCCAGCCAGATCAGCCCCAACCCTACAACCAGCGCCCAAGCGGCCACCATGATGGTCCTGTTCATGTCGTTTCTCCCATTACAGATCTGTGCCTGCCTTCGAACGCTGATCCTGTGGCGAGGGAGCTTGCTCCCGCTGGACTGCGCAGCAGTCCCTTTTTCAGGGCCGCTTCGCGTCCCAGCGGGAGCAAGCTCCCTCGCCACAGATGACTCATCGCTCGTTTTTCTCTGCACTGCCTGGCATCAGGCCAGTCGTGTTCCTACGGTGCAGGCGCCGGTTCAGGTTCGTTGGTCACCCGCAGCAACCCCCAAAGCCCGGCGGTGTTGCCGTAGGCGCCGTAGTCACGGAACAGGTAATCGCCCGGTATCGCATTGCTGCCCCCGGCGCTCGGGTGCATGAAGCTGAAGTGCGCCGCCGGCAGGATGCTTTCGCGGGCGCCGATGTACATCGACATCGGGTTGTAGCCGAACCGCACCGATCCCACCCCTGGTGTACTCATCGGATAACCACCGGTATCGCTCTTCTCCGACTGGAACGGGTTGACCGACCAGACGTGACCGTCAAGCTGGAAGGTCGTACCGCGGCTGCCACCGGTGGGCAACATGATGTGGGTGCGGAACGGTTGCCCCGGTTTCACATACAGGACCGGCGTTTGCGGATCGCCTCCCACCAACGCGTTGCTGTAGGCCATGTGCGCATTGGGCACGTCACCGTAGCCATGGCCATCGGCATGACCGAATGGCGCATCCGGTGCCAGCCCGAAGCGGAACCACAGCGGCTCGGCCTTGTAGTTGATGGCCATGCTCGAGTTGTCCTGCGGGTCGGTCGGCACACCCAGGCCTTCGGCGGCAATGCCTTCCACCGGCCGACCGTTGGCCCAGCGGATGTTCAGGGCTTTTTGCCAGACCATCGCAAAGTCGCGGTAGGTGGTCTGCCCCGGCGCGGTGACGGTCGCCGTCACTTTGCGCGCATCGTCAACCCAGGTCGCCCCGATCGGCAGGATGCTCATCGCCCCGCCCAAGCCTTTTTGCGGTTGTTTGATGACGTCCGCCGGGGTGAAATTCAACCCGCCGAACTCCACCGCCGTGGCGTTGATGTTGTCGACGTTGCGGCCCAGTTGCGTGATCGGCTTGCCTTCACGCTCCAGGTGCCCGGCGTAGTACTGATAGGTACGCGACGGATACGCTCCGACGTTGCCGACCCGTGGTGGCACGGTCTGGATCGGGTTGGCGCCGACGTTGGTGCCGTCGGACTTGGTGATGTCGTACGCCAGCAGTTGCGCGTGCAGACCCACGTGGCTGGACGGCCGCATCAGGTTGTTGCTGAAGGTGGTCGCGCCCAGGCCGCTGTTGCGGTCACGTTTGACCATGCCTTGCATCACCGCGGTCTGGGTCAGGTCCGGCATGACCATGGGCAGACGGTTTTCCAGGGTGATGTTGATGCAATCACCGGCCGCCGCGCGCAGTACCAGCGGTTCTACAGGCACACCGGGTTTGAGCTTGCCGGTGATCGGATCGAGATCGCCTTTGCGCACATAAAGGATCGCCGTCGGGTCATGCAGCGGTCCGCTTTGTCCGCCGATGGTGAAGGTCTCACCGTCTTCGGGATCGGTCACGGTGACCTGCGGAATGCTCACGGTCCGAGAGTTGAATACCAGGGTGCCGCCCGCCGGATTCAACGGCCCGCCGACATGCTGCCCAAGCCCGGCCGGATCGCCGATGGACAGGTTCAGCGGGTTGCGAAGAATGTCGTTGGCCAGCGCCGCGACCACTTCATAGTTGCGTTGTACGGTCGGCCGGGTACCGATGCCATTCGGGTTGGCGCCATACCGTGGGCAGATGCCATCGAACGCCACGGTGTTACGCATGCCAGCCGGTTTCGGGTTGTTCGGCAGCGCGAACAGATCGCTGCGCTGGGCCGTGTAGTTGCGCATCACGCCCCAGATTCCGCTCCAGTAACCTTCCAGGGAGGCGTCCATCGAGTACAGGTAGTCACCCGTGGTCGCGGCCGAGCTGGACATCATCGACACCGGCGCATTGAAGCCCAATTGCTCGGAGATCCCGACCATCTGTGACGAGCGCCAGCCGGAGTTGGAACTGTTGCCGAACCCGGAACCGCTTTGCAGCCATTTCACGCCGTGCAAGGTCACGTTGTGCTCCTCTTCGTGACCACCGGCATGCACCCGCAGCCGCACGTTGTCACCGGTATAGGTGCGCAGCATTGGGGTGAACGGGTCACCCGGCTCTGCACCGCCACGGTTGATGTGCGGTGGGAACAGCGTGGTGCCGCCGGTAGGGCCGGTGGCCGCGGTGACCAGGTTCGGCGCCAGGTTCATTGCCGGGATCGCACGGTCGGTACGGCTTTGCATGGCGTACGCGAGGTCGCCGCCGAGGCCGTCGGCCTGCATGCCGCGCTTGCCGTCCGGGCCGACCTTGTTCGGGTCGTATACCCGCAGGGCCAGCGGTTCGTTACGGTAATTGACCACGAACATTCCCGGGTCATCGACCGAGATCGCCTGTGGGCATGGCCGGCTTGGGCAACCGGGAACCTGCCCGCCTTGCACTTCGACGATCCCTTCCAGCAGGTTGCTGGCGTTATTGCGCACCGGCGGGTTGATCGCGTAGCGGAAGCTGTCCGCGGTGGCCGGGAAGGCTTGCGGATTGGGCACGCCATTGGGGCCGGCACCGACATACACACCGGCTTCATAGGCGTGTTGGAAGTCACTGTACTCAAGGAAGAACTCACGGAAGCTGTCGTTCTTGCCGTCGCCGTCCACGTCGCCGGTGGAGATCACCGCTTGCCACGAAGTCGGTCCGCCGTCCTGCCGCGCGCCGCTGTACAAGGGTTCGCCGGTTTCGGCGTGGAACCAGGTGGAGCCGGCAGGTTCGGCCAGTACCGTGGCGTACAGACCAATCTGTTGGTGAGTCGATGGGCCCAGGTGGTCGTGGGTGAAAATGGTCCCCAGGCCACGGTCGACACCTTTGGTGTTCACCACCGGATCGACAAACCAGCGCTGCATCGCCGTACGCGCGCCGACCCAGTCGGCCCGGCCGTATTGGCCGAAGAACGGGTGAGCCTTGGCTTTCGGACAGGTCGGTGTGCCGTCACGCGGATCGGTGCCCTCGCACTGGTTGAACTCGCGAATGGCATGGATGCGTTCTTGCACCGCACCTGGGGAGAGCACGCCGTCTTCGTAGTTCCAGCCGTTGGCCGAACCGTCGGCCGCTGTCAGGTCCCATTTTGGCAGGTGAATGTGCTGGCCGATCACGTCGGTCGGCGTGCGTACCTGATAGTCGTCCATCTCATAGGTGGCCGGCACCAGGTTGGTTTGCTGGTACTGCACGCAGTCGAAGGTGTTCATGCGCATCACCAGCGGCTCTGGTGGGCGCTGCTTGGTGATCACCGGCCAGGCGTCTTCCCACAGGGCGAGGATACGTGCTTGCGGGAAGTGGTAACCGACCTTGTTGTAGACCGCGTCGAACTGGATGTTGGCGGCTTTATAGACCCGTGGACGGTCGGCAGTGAACGTCGAGGCCCCCCTGTAAGACATGCCGTCGACCCGTTCGCCGCTGGCAAACTCGCCGGTGCCGGCGCTGCTGGTGAGGCGTTTTTGCCGGTCATCCATGCAGGGTTCGTAATACGGCGCACCGGCAATCGGCAAAGCGCCATTGGTGCGGAAGTTGCGCGCCACCACCTGATTGCCGGGCAGCAAGGCAAAGCTTGGGTGGTCCTTTTTGGCGTGGAAGGCCATGGCCGCCTGTTCGACTTCGGTGCCTTCTTCCGGCATGTAAATAGGCTTGGCGCGGGTCACTTCCTTGGAGAAATCCAGGGAGGTGGTAATGGTATGCGCCTCGCCACCGGCGGAGAAACCGTCCAGGGAATGCCGGCCCAGGCCGCCGTCCCAGCCTCCGGACTGAGCCGGATCGAGGTTGGCCCACAAGGCGTTGCCGCTGGTCTTCAAGGACTGGGCCTTGGCTGCGTCGAGCATGTCCAGCGGTGGAGTCGGTGGGCGTTGGCCGACCGATGTTTCCATGCCGCCGATCCAGAACGGATAGCCAGGGTTTTTCAGGGTGCCGTCGGCATTGCGGTTTGCTTCGCTGCGATCCACCAGCGCCAACGAACCGATCGCCTGGGCGCCACCGTTACCGCCGTGGTGTTCGCCGTCGTCATCTTCCTCATCATCGTCGTCGCCACCTGCCACCAGGGTTTCGCCGATTTTCGGCACCACCGCGACCTTGCCCGGCATCGGCGCCATGGCTTTACCCGGCAGCGGTACGACAGCGGGAATCGGTGTGCCGGCAACGATCTCGCCATCGGGCAAGGCCCGAGCGCCAGCTGCCGGTTTACCACTGCGCAGCGCATAAGGTTCGCTGTGATAACCGTCTGAGCCCTGCTGGGAGACTTCGAGTCTGGTGCCTTCTTCGAACACATCGTGCACCCGCCACATGGCCCACATGCCCTGGGCGAAGTGCGGGTAGAAGTGGCAGTGGTAGATCGCATCGCCGGCGACACGGTTGCGGTTGCCCGAACCACCGTTGGCGATTTCATAGGTGTAGCCAGCACCCGGACCGATGCCCTGGGCGTCCACATAGTCGGAGTTGTCGTCGTTGGGGTTGAACAACCATTGGTGCCCGTGCAGGTGGAAAATATGCTGCTCGTGGCCGTTGTGGGTGTTGCGGAATTTGACGAAGTCACCGATGTAGCTGTGGTTGACGTTGGAGGGCTCGGACGGATACAGCGCCATGGTCGCCTTGACCCCGATCTGATCGGCCCGCGGAGTTTGACCGGGAAGAATGCCTTCCAGACCGGCGTTGGCCGGCACATCCACCAGCATCGCCACGTCGCCGACGGTGTGGGAGCTGAGGAAGAACTCTTCATAGGCGCAGGACAGGCAGTCGTGCATCGGCCCGACACCCAAACGGTTGGCCACCACTTCGGCCCCCATGCCGCCGGAGCCGTAGTTGATCATGAACGAATCGCGGGTCGGCTCCAGCACGTGGGCCATCACCGGGTCCGCCCAGTAAGCGGGGAATGCCTGGGTCGCGGCGGTTTCATCCTGGAACTGCGAAGCGAAATCGCGGAACGGCTCCAGACGGTTGGGAATCGCCGGGTTGCGTTTGCCGATGGCTTCCAGCGGATAGGTCGAAGGCGGGAAACTGCCATCGGCGTTGCTGCCCATCACGATCGCGTCGCTCTCGCTGGAAATGATTTCATTACCGTCGACCATATTGATGATCGGCGTGCCGGCCTTGCCTTCACGGATCCACGGCTCGCGCTGTGGGTACCGCGCCTGGTAGTCGACGATCGGCTGACCGGCCGGGGTGCGGCCGGTGCTGGCCAGGCGCATTTCTTCTTCGGTCACGGTATTGCGATAAGTGCGACCGCCCTTGGGCACCACGACCACCTGGCCGAACAGGCCGTTGGCAACGTTGCCCGCATCCCCTTCACCACCGAAGGTCGCACCGCGGCTGCTGGCGGCGAATGCCCCTTCGCGCTCGGCGTACAAGGTGTAGGAACGGCTGGCGCCTGGAGGGATCAAGGTGTTGGCGTTGCGCCCGGTATAGGAAGCAATGTCGTCGATACTGTTGACTGCCTGCATGCCGTTGACCTGGAAGCCGACGTGACGGTCCTTGACCTGCTCGTCGACCTTGAAGTTGTCTTCGTTGCCGATTTCAACTTCCCCTTCCTCGCCCTCTTCTTCCTCGCCGTCATCGTGCGAACCGGGGTTGGCCTGATAGGCCAGCAGGTTCTGCAGGTTGATGGTCAGGCAGTCACCCGCGGCGACGCGCAGCACCAGTGGCCGCGGACGCTTGTCCGGCCGCAGCGAGACCTTGCCCGGAACCGCCGCGCCGCCCTGGGCCAGGGACCTGTCGTGGTCGTCGACCACATCGCGGCGCAAGGCGAACATCATGCCGTTGACGTTCTGCGCGCCGAGGCGGTTGAACATCAGGGGCTGATCCAGTGCCACGACGTTGGCCACCAGATTGCGTTCGCAGCGCAGCGCCGCCTCGGCCACCCCGATGCCGAGCATCGATGCCACCAACAGCAGTAATTTGAAAAGGGATTGAGCCTGGGGTATGCCGGTCATGATCACGGGCCTCGCTGTGGGTGCTCACAGGAATAATTCTCGACAAATCCCTTGGAGCAATCCGCATGCCATAAAAGTTATTGTTATTTATCAGTCAGTTATGATTAGCAATTGATAATCCGGGGGATATTCCCCACCCATTCCCCCTTTCCGGGCCGGGACGGTTTGCCCCACAGTTGGGGAAACCTGCCCCACCGTCGCCGATCACAACGGCGCATCCACGTCCAGGCCCTGCAAGCGTCGGTATTGGCGCAACACACTGGGTACATAACGCTGGGTTTCGGCGAACGGCGGGATCACCCCGCCGCGGCTGAGCACCGCTTGCGGCCCGGCGTTATAGGCCGCCACGGCGAGGCTGATGTCGTTGTCGAAAAGGGTCATCAGGCGCTTGAGATAACGGGCGCCCCCCTGGATGTTGGCCTTGGGGTCGTAGACGTCGGTCACGCCCATTTCCCGGGCAGTGTCGGGCATCAGCTGCATCAGCCCGCCGGCCCCCTTGGGTGAGGTCGCGCCGGAGTTGTAGCTGGACTCGGTCTGGATCACGGCATGCAACAGCGCCGCCGGTAGCTGATTGGCCGTGGCCGCCGCCGAGACCAGCTCGGCGTAGGGTTGCCGGGCAATCATCTGTGGTTGCCGGTCAATGCTGACCTGGGCTGATTCAGGCTCATGAATCACCCGTTCATAGGTGCGACCGGGACGGTGGACATTGGACAAAACGTAGCTGCCCTTGGCGTCCACTGACACGAACACATCGGCCTGTACGGCATCGGTCAGCATGAGCAGCCCGAGCAGTCCCGCGGTGAGTGTTTTCATTGTTCTGTCTCCCCTGACCGGCCCCGAAAAATGGGGGTAATGCCCCAATGGCCGGTCGTACATCTGCCATACGCAAGCACTGTGCCGGATGCGCGAAGGCCTTTGTTTCGGGGGTTGCAGAACGATGTTGGGGCATGAGCATGGCAATTGCATAAGCCGTCATGGCGACCCTTCCGCCGACTGTGTGAGGTCATCATGAATCAGCGTCTGTGTAGTACCCCGCGAACTCAACGCGGGTTTACCCTGCTCGAACTGTTGGTGGTGCTGGTGGTGCTCGGGCTGTTGGCCGGCATCGTCGCACCGAAGTATTTCGCCCAGCTGGGGCGTTCCGAAGTGAAGGTGGCCAAGGCGCAAATCGAAGGCCTGGGCAAGGCCCTGGATCTGTACCGCCTGGAGGTCGGCCATTACCCGTCGACCGAACAGGGTTTGCAGGCGCTGGTCACCGCGCCGAGCGACGAGACCCGCTGGACCGGTCCCTATTTGCAGAAAAAGCTGCCGCAGGATCCATGGGGGCGCAACTACACCTATCGCCACCCGGGCGAGAATGGCGAGTACGACCTGTTGTCCATGGGCAAGGATGGCCAACCCGGCGGCGAAGGCGAAAACGCCGAAGTCACCAGCTGGCAGTGACGGGAGTGGCGATATGCGTTTTCATCTCAAAGCCGTTGGCAAGGCCGGTGTAGTCTCGATGACCGTCGAGGCGCTCGGCCACAGCGAAGCCCGTCGCATCGTCGAAGACCAGGGTTATCGAGTGGTCAGCATGAGCGCCGAGCGTCACTGGCGCTCGTTGCGATTGCGCCAGCGCGAGACCTTCAACCTGGTGCTGTTCAGCCAGGAACTGACGACGCTGCTCAACGCAGGCCTGCCGTTGATCGATGCGCTGGAAAGCCTGGCGGAAAAAGAGAGCGCGCCACAGGCCCGCAAGACCTTGAGCGAACTGGTGCGCCTGCTTTACGAAGGAAAATCGTTCTCCCAGGCATTGGGGCAGTTGTCGGCGGTGTTCCCGCCGCTCTACGTCGCGTTGGTGCAGTCCAGCGAGAAGACCGGCGCCGTGGGCGATGCCCTGGGCCGCTATGTCAGCTATCGCCAGCGCATGGACGAGGTTCGGCAAAAAATCGTCAGCGCGTCGATCTACCCCCTGTTGTTGCTGGTGGTGGGCAGTGGCGTGGTGCTGTTTCTGATGGGCTACGTGGTACCGCGCTTCAGCCTGGTGTTCGAGGGCCTGGGCTCGAACCTGCCGTGGCTGTCGCAGATCCTGATGAGCGGCGGGATGTTCCTGCACGCCCACCAGGGTGAATTCTTCGGCACCCTGGTGGCGATCATCGTCGCCCTCGGTTTCCTCCAACGCCAGCCGGCCTTTCGCCGGGGCCTGGACCGGGTGATCGAAAAACTCCCGGCGGTCCATCAACGCATCTTCATGTACGAACTGGCGCGTTTCTACCGCTCCCTGGGCATCCTGCTGCAAGGCGGCATCCCCCTCGTCACCGCCATGGGCATGGTCCGCGGCCTGCTGACCGTCCCCTCGCGCGTGCGCCTGGACCAGGCCTGCGAACGGGTGCGCGAAGGGCAATCGCTGTCGGCCGCGCTGGAGCTTAATCACTTGGTGACACCGGTATCCCTGCGCCTGCTGCGCGCCGGCGAACAGTCCGGCAACCTCGGGCAAATGATGGAGCGCAGCGCCGATTTCTATGACGAGGAAATCAGCCGCTGGATCGAATGGTTCGTGCGGTTGTTCGAACCCTTGCTCATGACCTTCATCGGCCTGCTGATCGGGGTCATCGTGATCCTGATGTACATCCCGATTTTCGAATTGGCTTCGAGCATTCACTGACACACCCGGGCACATCGCGCGGACGAAACAGTCGCTGACAAAGGACCTGACAGACGCCAATGGTACAAGCCCGACAAAAACCTGTGGGAGCAAGCCGGTCTTGCGCCCACATTGCAAAGTGCTTTGTTCTATAAAATTTCGTCCGCCCGATCAAGCCGCTCGCGCAGGAACTCGATCAACGCCTGCACCGGCCTCGACCCCTGGCGATGCTGCGGATACACCGCCGACAACGTCAGCGGCTCCGGGCGAAAATCATCCAGCACCGGCACCAGCCGGCCATCCTTCAACGCCGAACCGACAATGAACGTCGGCAAGTAGGTAATCCCCATCCCGGCAATCGCCGCATCCCTGAGCAACTCCCCGTTGTTGACCCGCATCCGCCCGGTGACGTTGACCGCCAGCGGCTTGCCCTGCCCTGCGAAACGCCACTGCACCTGGCGACCATGGCCATAGGGCAGGCAGTCATGGTCGTGCAGGTCTTCGGGCTTGCGCGGCGTGCCGCGTTCGGCCAGATACGCAGGGCTGGCGCAATACACGCGCTGGATGGAAGCGATGCGCCGGGCGATCAGCGTCGAGTCTTCCAGAATGCCGATGCGCAGGGCCAGGTCGTAGCCCTCACCGAGCAAATCCACTGGCCTGTCGCTCAAATCCACTTCCACCGTAACGTCACGGTAACGCTGCAAGAACAGCGGCAGCAGACAGCCCAGATGCGCCAGCGCAAACGACAACGGCGCACTCACGCGAATGGTGCCCCGCGGCTCAGTGGTCTGGCCGGCGATGCCCTGCTCGACTTGCTCCACTTCACCGAGCAGGCGCAAGGCCGACTCGTAGTAACTCTGTCCCAGGGGGGTGACGTCCAGGCGCCGGGTAGACCGGTTGAGCAAGCGCACGCCCAGGCGTTCTTCGAGCTGCATCAGCCGCCGGCTGACGAATTGCTTGGACAGGCCCAATTGATCGGCGGCCGCAGTAAAGCTGCCGGAGTCCATGACCTGGCAAAAAATGCGCATATCTTCGAACGGATTCATTGTCACGCCCTGGTTGACAGTCAAACACTTTATAGCCGCTTTTTCCCTCTTCATCACCCTATTAATCTGTGCGCTGGCCGATAAAGATTTTTGAGTGCTGCGCACTCAAGCGGGCGCAAGCTCCCTCGCCACGAAAGCGCTTCCACCTGATAAGTCGCCACATTACCGTCGGAGTTTGCCATGCCCTTCCTCCTTGCTCACCTGCTGTCCTGGAGCGCCCTGCTGTTGGTGATCGACGCCCTGCTCTGGCACCTCGCGCCGTTCAAGCATCGCGTCGTGCGCGTCGGCGTGCGTCTGGCGCTGTTCCTGATCTTCAGTGCGCTGATCATCAACGCCGGCGTCAGCCCGTTGCAGGCGCCGCTGGTTGCCGACGATCCCGTGGCGCAGCTGGGCGCCACGGCGTTGGGGATTCTCTGGTGGCTGTACGCTGCGCGGGTGTTCACCGAAGTCATCGGCCTGGTGCTGATGCGCCGTATCGGTCATAGCGGCCGGCTGCTTCAGGACGTGATAGGCGCACTGGTGTTTCTGATCGCCATTGTCGCGGCCGCCGGCTACGTACTTGAGTTGCCGGTGAAAGGTTTACTGGCGACGTCCGGGGTCGTGGCGATCGTGGTCGGCCTGGCGCTGCAGAGCACGTTGAGCGACGTGTTTTCCGGCATCGTGCTCAACACCACCAAGCCCTATCAGGTGGATGACTGGATCATGATCGACGGCGTGGAAGGCAAGGTACTGGACATCGACTGGCGCGCCACTCACCTGCTGACCAGCGCCGGCAGCACGGCCGTGGTGCCGAACTCGGTGGCGGCCAAGGCGAAGATCGTCAACTTGAGCCGGCCAAGCAATATGCACGGCGTGTCGATCAGCATTCAGGTACCCAACCACATTCGTCCACGTCGGGTGCTGGATGCGCTGGATCGCACGCTGCAGGGCAGCAGCAGTTTGCTGCTCAACCCGGCACCCAAAGCGGTATTGAAAGAGGCCGGCGAAAGCATGTCCGAATACGTGGCCAGCGGGTTTATCGCCGAGTTGGGCAGGAAAAGCGAAGTGCGCAATCAACTGTTTGACCTGGCCCATCGGCATCTGGAAGCGGCGGGCATTTCCCGACAGCTCGATGGCGTGATCGAGCCTTCGACTCGCGCACGGGCATTGCTGGATGAAGTGAAAGTCTTCCGTTCCCTGAGCGAAGATGAACGCGATCAAATGGCCCGGTCCATGGTCGCGCAGCAGTACGCGGCCGGTCAGGTGGTGCTGGAACTGGGTGAAGTGCCGGACAGCCTGATGGTCATCGCCACCGGTGTGGTCAGCGCGACCGTGCCCGATGGCAGCGGGCACATTGAAGCCGGTCGCATGGGGCCGAGCGAGGTCATGGGCGAACAGAGCATCCTGGCCGATACACCGTCGCAGGCGACGTTCACGACGTTGACCTCGTGCATCATTTACCGGATTGATAAATCCCTGGCTCGCAGCTGCATGGAACAGCGCGCTGAAGTAGGCCGCGCATTGAACAAGTTGCAGGCGGTTCGACAACAGAACAGTCAGTTGGCGTTGTTGGCCAAACCGGTGCCGATCAAGAAAGGTGGGTTTCTGGGATGGTTGCACAAGCGGGTGTAGGAGCGAGCTTGCTCGCGAAAAACCACCTGACGCCCTGGTCTCCCAGGTACAGCGCGTTATCGTTGGCGATTTTCGCGAGCAAGCTCGCTCCTACAGGGGATGTATCGTCTCTTACCTGGAGGTCAGCACCGAATAGCTGTTCATCAAATTGCGGTAGTTGGGAATACGCGGCGACAGCAGATTCGCCAGGCCTTCCATGTCGTTGCGCCAGTCGCCCTGCAGCTCGCAGGCCACCGAGAACCAGTTCACCAGTTGAGCACCGGCGGCCGACATGCGCGCCCAGGCCGCCTGCTGCACGGTTTCGTTGAAGGTGCCGGAAGCGTCGGTGACCACGAACACTTCAAAACCTTCGGCCAGCGCCGACAGGGTCGGGAAGGTCACGCAAACATCAGTCACCACACCGGCGATGATCAGCTGCTTGCGGCCGGTGGCTTTTACAGCCTTGACGAAATCTTCATTGTCCCAGGCATTGATCTGGCCTGGACGCGGAATGTACGGCGCATCCGGGAACTGCTCTTTCAACTCCGGCACGATCGGGCCGTTCGGGCCGTTTTCGAAGCTGGTGGTCAGGATGGTCGGCAGCTTGAAGAACTTGGCCACGTCGCCCAGGGCCAGTACGTTGTTCTTGAATTCATTCGGCGAGAAATCCTGGACCAGCGAAATCAGGCCGGTCTGGTGGTCGACCAGCAACACAACGGCGTCATCTTTGTTCAGGCGTTTGTAAGGTACGTTGCTCATGGGTAACTCCTCGGTGGATGGTTATCGCTAGGAGCGCCGGCCCAGTCGACCGACGCTTTGTTGTAATCGTCAGAAGGCAAAACACGAGCAGCCAAAGGCGCCCCAGAAACCGGCGAAATCGCCGACCGGCGCGTTGGACAACCGCGCCCGTTCATGACTGTGGGAATGCACCCCGCACGGTCCGCTGCAATGGTGAACCTGGGCCTGCATCGGCGAAGCCGGGCGCCAGTGACCCGGCACCTTGACCACCGGCGACCAGTCCGGCAGCACCGGCACGCTGGCCGGCCCGAGCTTTTCGAAGTCACCGGCGGCGTACACCACCTTGCCACCGACCACGGTCAACACCGACTCGATCCACTTGATCGCTTCTTCGTCGACACTGAAAAAGTCCGCGCTCAGCGCCGCCAGGTCAGCCAGTTGGCCGACCTTGATCATGCCTTTCTTGCCCTGTTCGGAAGAAAACCAGGCGCTGCCGTGGGTGAACAACTCCAGCGCGGTCTGCCGGGAAAGGCCCTCGCTGTGCAATTGCAGGCCACCGACGGTGCGGCCGCTGACCATCCAGTACAACGAGGTCCATGGATTGTAGCTGGACACCCGCGTGGCATCGGTGCCGGCGCCAACCGGTACGCCTTCGGCCAGCATGCGCTGGATCGGCGGCGTGGCTTCGGCGGCCTTGCTGCCGTAGCGCTCGACGAAATATTCGCCCTGGAATGCCATGCGGTCCTGGATCGCAATCCCGCCACCCAGCGCCCTCACCCGCTCGATGTTCTGCGGGGTGATGGTTTCGGCGTGGTCGAAAAACCAGGGCAAGCCATTGAACGGAATATCGCGGTTGACCTTCTCGAACACGTCGAGCATGCGGCTGATGGACTCGTCATACGTCGCATGCAGACGGAATGGCCAGCGCTGCTCGACCAAATGGCGAACCACCGGCTCCAGCTCGTCTTCCATGGATTGTGGCAAGTCCGGGCGCGGCTCGAGGAAGTCTTCGAAGTCCGCTGCCGAGAACACCAGCATTTCCCCGGCGCCGTTGTGCCGCAGGTAATCGTCACCCTGGTGCAGCGCCACGCTGCTGGTCCAGTTCTTGAAGTCGGTCAGCTCTTCCTTGGGCTTCTGGGTGAACAGGTTGTAGGCGATGCGAACGGTCAATTGCTGGTCCTTGGCCAGCTGCTCGATCACCTGGTAATCGTCCGGATAGTTCTGGAAACCACCGCCGGCATCGATGGCGCTGGTCAGGCCGAGCCGGTTGAGCTCGCGCATGAACTGGCGGGTCGAGTTGACCTGATACTCCAGCGGCAACTTCGGCCCCTTGGCCAGGGTCGAGTACAGAATCATCGCGTTGGGCCGCGCCACCAGCATGCCGGTCGGTTCGCCGTTGGCATCGCGCACAATCTCGCCGCCCGGCGGGTTTGGCGTGTTGCGGGTGTACCCAGCAACCCGCAGCGCCGCACGGTTGAGCAAGGCGCGGTCGTACAAATGCAGCACGAACACCGGCGTGTCGGGCGCCGCCTGGTTGAGTTCTTCCAGGCTCGGCATGCGTTTTTCGGCGAACTGGAATTCGTTCCAGCCACCCACCACCCGCACCCACTGCGGTGTCGGCGTGCGGTCGGCCTGATCCTTGAGCATGCGCAGGGCATCGGCCAGGGAAGGCACACCTTCCCAACGCAGTTCGAGGTTGTAGTTCAAACCGCCCCGGATCAGGTGCAGGTGCGAGTCATTGAGACCGGGGATGACGCAGCGGCCCTTGAGGTCGACAACCTGAGTGCCCGAACCGCGCAGGGCCATGGCTTCGGCATCGGTGCCGACCGCGGCGAAGCGACCGTCGCTGATCGCTACGGCGCTGGCTCGCGGGTTTTCCCGGTCAACGGTATGAAATTGGCCATTGAATAAAATCAGATCGGCGCTCATCGCGTTTCCTTAGGCTGAGTGGAAGAGGAAAGCCAGGGCGCGAACAAGCGCGTCGCCATCGGCATGAACAGGTACACCACCGAGACAACGATGGTCAGCGTGATCAGGAACGTGGCAACCACGTAATTGGACAGCAAGGCGTTGAGCTGCAGCAGCGGGCCCCAGATCAGCGGCACCAGCAAGGTGTGCGGCAAAATCACCAGCAGCGTCACCACAGCCTGCTTCCAGCGCGGCGGGGGCGTGTTGGTTTCAGCCTGCGGCGCGAACCAGAATTCGTTGACCGGATTGACCTCGGTCTGGTCGCCGTCGGCGAGCATCGGCGTGGCTTCGTTGACCAACTCAAGCCGCTGCGGCGAGTCCAGCCAGCGCTGCATCGCCTCGGTGGAGCAAAAGCGCAGCACACAGGTGTACAAGTCGAGCCCGGCGCTTTTGCCACGAATCACATCGACGCCCAAGTGCCCGTTTTGCTGCCCGGCGATACTGACGATGTTGCGCAACCAGGCTTCGTAGGGCACTTCAAAACCGGCCTTGATCCGGTGTTTGATGACCAGGGTCACGACTTCATCAAAGCCCCGTGCAGGCGAGTCCAGCGAATTGGCTTCAGGCATAACGAAAGACTCCGACAAAACGAATAATGAACGCCAGCCGGCCTGGTCGGCCCGGCGATGGGGATGCTGGTGAACAGAATCCATCAATCAGAAACTACCGGCGCCGACGCGCCGGGAACAGGTTTGATAGTGCCGGGGTGGAGGCGGGGAAAATTGGATGTACGTGCTCTTTTTCTGGTTGGGATGGATCCTTGACCCAACGCAAATCCCTGTAGGGGCCGGCTTGCTGGCGAAGGCGGATCAAGGGGCGCTGCAACACTCGAGGCCGCCTTCGCGGGCAAGCCTCGCTCCTACAGGGGGTCCGGATACAGCCGGGAGATCAGGTCGGCTGTCAGGCCGCCTTCGCGAGCAGGCTCGCTCCCACATTTTGATCCGGGTACAGCCGCAAAATCAGGTCGGCTGTCAGGCCGCCTTCGCGAGCAAGCTCGCTCCCACAGAAGAGCAAATCGGCGCGCATTCGCTCGTCACCACTCATCAGGCCGAGCGTTAGCTCGCCTGCAGCTCTTGATCTTGATCCACCCGCCCCTTCGGTAGGCTGAGTGGAGGTGTGCATCCGGGGAGTGGCGCGCAGCGCCGTTCGACGCAGTCGAACACGCTGCATGTAGGTCGTCGCGAAGCAGACCGGAGGGCAGTGTCCCCGGATGGATACCGGAGCGAAGGAACGCCGAGCCTTAGCGAGGGGCCGGACGCCGGGGCGAGCCTTTTTGGGTACTTTTATGGCGCTTGAAAAAAGTGCCTCGCCGTAAGGGCGAAACCCTAAGCGGCCATTACCGCAGCAACGGATATGTACACAACAAACAAGAACCTGGTCGGCCCAAAGGCCGCCAAGTTCAAAAAAAAGCGCCTAAGAAACATGAAGCGGCCCAGACATGAACTGACCGATCCGCCCCCGCAACCACCGCTCCGCCGGATCATTATCCTGCACCCCGCTCCAGGCCATCGACAACTGCGCCGCCTCAATCGGAAACGGCGGATCCTCGGCGCGCAAAGCACACCCCTCGACCAACGCGCACGCCGCATAATCGGGCACCGTCGCAATCATCTCGGTCCCCGCCAGCAACGCCCGCAACCCACTGAACTGCGGAACCCCAAGCACCACCCGGCGACAACGCCCGATCTTGGCCAGGTCCAGATCGATGTTGCCACTCAGATCGCCGGAAAACGACACCATCGCATGGGGCCGCTCACAGTACTCATCGAGCGTCAGCGTGCCCGGCCGTTTGTCCCCGCGCAGCACCTTGCAGGGGATATCCCGCAACTTCTTGCACTTGGCATTCGCCGGCAACTCCGTGGTGTAACTCACCCCCACGGAAATCTCTCCCGAGGCCAGCAACGCCGGCATCAGCAGATAGTTGGCGCGACGCACCACCACCACGATCCCCGGCGCCTCTTCCTGCAATTGCCGCAGCAACGGCGGAAACAACCCAAACTCGGCATCGTCCGACAGGCCGATACGAAACACATCGCGGCTCGTCGTCGGATCGAATTCTTTCGCCCGGCTGACCGCCCCGGAAATAACATCCATCGCCGGTTGCAGCTCTTTGAGAATCGCCAGCGCGCGCCCCGTCGGCTCCATCCCGCGGCCATTACGCAACAGCAGCTGATCATCGAACAGATCCCGGAGCCGCCCCAGCGCAGCACTCACCGCCGGTTGGCCCATGAACAGTTTTTCGGCAACGCGGGTCAGGTTCTTTTCGAACATCAACGCCTCGAAAATCACCAACAGGTTCATGTCGACGCGGCGCAGATCGTTACGGTTCACAGGCACGGCTCCCTTATTTGTGCGGCGGACTTTACCCGCTCAGCGGGACGTTGGCCGTTCGTTTGCAAGGAGCGTTTCAAAGTCGCCCACAGGTAATGTCGATTGTGCCCCCTTACCAGCCTTGAAAATTGCAGCAATGTGCTGAATTGACGCCTTCGCACAGGGATGCGCAGCCAAACAATTAACAACGTTTAACTCGCCTGGCGGAACCCCGCGACCAAGAATGAAGCTCATCGACACGGACATTTGCCATGGTCTACTTTCAGCAAAACGCCGCTCGCGCGCCAGTCACTGAAACCAGGAAAAACACCGGCGGCCTGACCCCGTGGCGCGAGAATCTGGTCAAGCAGTTGATTCTCGAACGCCTCGGTGAAACCCTGGAAGTCACCGAACTGGCACAGGCCTGCGCGCTCTCGCGCAGCCACTTTTCCCGTGCGTTCAAGTGCAGCACCGGGCTTTCGCCCCAGGACTGGATTCGTCATCAACGCATTGCACGGGCCAAGCAACTGATCCAGAACACCGACCTGACGCTGACGCAAATCAGCCTGGAATGCGGCTTCTGCGATCAGGCGCACTTCTGCCATATCTTCACCCGCAGCGAGGGCATCAATCCGTTTGCCTGGCGCTGCCAGACCCTGCGCGGCCTCCCGCGCACCCACCTGTAGGAGCCAGGCTTGCCGGCGAAGGCGGCCACGAGTCCTGCAGTGGCCATGAAGACGCCTTCGCCGGCAAGCCTGGCCCCAACGGATCGTGGGACTTCTGCCTTGATGGCACCACCGTCCTCAGGCGCAAAACGGCGCGGATCAACCCTCGAGAAACGCCAACAGATCCGCGTTGAGCTGATCCTTGTGGGTATCAGTCAAGCCGTGGGGCGCGCCGGGGTAGACTTTCAAAGTAGAACCTTTCACCAGTTTGGCTGAAGCAATGCCGGCGGCTTCGATCGGTACGACCTGGTCCGCATCGCCGTGCACCACCAGGGTCGGAATGTCGAACTTCTGCAGGTCTTCGGTGAAGTCGGTTTCGGAGAACGCCTTGATGCAGTCATAGGCATTCTTGTGCCCGGACGTCATGCCCTGCAGCCAGAACCAGTCGATCATGCCTTGGGACGGCTTGGCGCCCGGTTTGTTGAAGCCGAAGAACGGACCGCTGGCGAGGTCGATGTACAGCTGCGACCGATCCGCCAGGGAGGCCTGGCGAATGCCGTCGAACACTTCGATCGGCAAGCCGCCGGGGTTGGCTTCAGTCTTGAGCATCAGCGGCGGCACCGAGGAAATCAGCCCGGCCTTGGCCACGCGGCCTGTGCCGTGGCGACCGATGTAACGCGCCACTTCGCCGCCGCCGGTGGAGAACCCGAACAACACGGCGTCCTTGAGGTCCAGCAACTCGATCAACTGCGCCAGGTCGTCGGCATAGGTGTCCATGTCATTGCCGGCCCACGGCTGGCTGGAGCGGCCATGACCACGGCGATCGTGGGCAATGACCCGGTAGCCTTTGGAGGCCAGGAAAATCATCTGCGATTCCCAGCTGTCGGCATTCAACGGCCAGCCGTGGCTGAAGACGACGGGCTGACCGGTGCCCCAGTCCTTGTAGTAAATCTCGGTGCCGTCGCGGGTGGTGAAAGTACTCATGGTGATATCTCCTTGGCGAGTGTCGGTGGGATTGAAATCGGTGAATGGCTCAGACGCTCCACGCGCGCTTGGACATGCGCTTGACGCATCAGTCCTTTATAAGAGAGTTTTGGCCGCAGACCTGACGCAGTACGAGTTAATCGTTGTTAATTTCCCCGGAGTGACCCGTTGACCCTTTCCCCCGCACAGGCCATCCATTTCGGCCCCTACCGGATCTATCCCGGACAACGCCGGGTGATGGAGGCCGACCAGCCTCTGCGCCTGGGCCGGCGAGCCCTGGACATTCTGTTGATCCTGCTGGAGCACGCCGGAAACGTGGTCAGCAAACAGCAACTGATCGCCAGGGTCTGGCCCAAAAGCGTAGTCGAAGACATCAACTTGCGCGTGCACATGGCAGCGCTGCGCAAAGCCCTGGGCGACGGCCAGGCTGGCCAGCGCTATATCGTCACCGTCGCCCAGCGCGGCTACAGTTTTGTCGCGCCGTTCTCGCTGCAACCGATCGGGCAATCGCTCGCGAGCGAAAGCATCGAGCCGAGCGCCCATAACCTGCCCATCCGTCGAACGCGCATGATCGGTCGTCAATTGCTGGTCGAAAGCCTGGTCACGCAACTGCCACGCCAGCGCTTCATCACCCTCGTCGGCCCCGGCGGCATCGGCAAGACGACGGTGGCGCTGCGCATCGGCGAACTGTTGATCGGTCGTTATCGGGACGGCATTCGCCTGCTGGACCTGGCGCCAATCAGTGACCCGACGCTGATCACTGCACATCTGGCTACGCTGCTGGATTTGTCCCTGCACGGCGCCGAACCGATGAGCAGCCTTGCAGCGTGCCTGCGGGAGCGGCAGATGCTGCTGGTGATCGACAACTGCGAGCACCTGCTCGACGCCGTCGCGCTGCTCTGCGAAAGCATCCTGCGCGCCGCACCGCACGTGCACATCCTGACCACCAGCCGCGAAAGCCTGCGGGCCGAAGGTGAGTTCGTCCAGCGTCTCGAATCGCTCGATTGCCCACCGCCCATCGCGGTGCTGGACCGCGCCCAGGCACTGACCTTTTCCGCGTTGCAACTGTTCGTCGAGCGGGCCATGGCCAGCCACGACAGTTTCGAGCTGAGCGATGACGACCTGCCGCTGTTGATTGAAATCTGCCATCGTCTGGACGGCATTCCGCTGGCCATTGAACTGGCGGCAGCGCAGGTCGGCAACTTCGGTCTGAGCGGATTGCTGGCGCAGCTGCAAGGCAGTTTTCGCCTGCTGACCCAAGGCTGTCCGTCGACGCTGGGCCGACACCAGACCCTGCGCGCCACGCTCGACTGGAGTTTCGAACTGCTGAACGCCTGCGAGCAAACCTGCCTGCGCCGGTTGGGGGTGTTCAGGGGTGGCTTCACCCTGGAGTCGGCCGCAGCGGTGATCGTCGGCGACCACATCGAACCCGGCGAAGTGTTCGGCTCGATCACGCAACTGGTGGCCAAGTCGCTGCTGAACGTCGAGGTCGGCGACGAAGAAGTGTTCTACCGCTTGCTCGACACCACCCGCAGCTACGCCCTGGAAAAACTCGACCAGACCGTGGATCTGCCGGACACGCGAAAGCGCCACGCTGAACGTTGCCTGGCCTTGATGCATCAAGCCCAAACCGACTGGGAGCTGATTTCCACGGGCCTGTGGATCGAGCGTTACGCCCGCGGCCTGGATGACATTCGTTCGGCCCTCGACTGGGGCTTGAACGCTCATGGACCACAGGCACTGGCGATCCGCTTGACCGCGACCTCGACGCCACTCTGGCAGGAACTGTCGCGGCTCAAGGAGCACGGCGTTTACGTACGCAAGGCGCTGACCTTGCTTGAGGCGGCGCCTGAGCCCTGCCCTCATCTGGAAATGACCCTCAAGCTGGCCCTCGGCAGCGCCTGCTACCACACTCAGGTCTGCGCGACGGAAACCGTCGAGGCGTTCGTCAGCGCCGGAAACCTGGCCAGAGATTGCAACGATTTAACCGGTCAGTTGCGGGCGGTGTCCGGGCACATGGCCGTCAACCTCTGTGGCGCCAATTATCAGATGGCCCTGGAACAGAGCCGGCAATTCGATCGCTTGGGCCTGCACGGCAATGCGGCCTTGTCCCTCAGCACGCATCGCTTGCGGGTGCTGGCGTTGCACTTTGCCGGGGACCAGCAGCAGGCGCGAATGAATGCCGAACAGGTCCTTCAGCGCATGGCCCAGAGCGGCCATCTCAACCGCTTCACCTACGGTTTTGGCGTGCACTACGATCAGAGCGTTGCCGCCCTGACGACGCTGGCGCGCATCCTCTGGTTGCAGGGGCAACCGGAACAAGCCTGGCGCACCGCCCGGCAAGCGCTGGACATTGCCACGCAGATCAACCACGGCACATCCATTTGCTACACCCTGGCGCTGGCCGGCTGCCTGATCGCCCATTACAACGGCGATACCCGCACGGCTCGCGAACTCTTGCGCCTGCTGCTGGAGCAAGCGCAGAAACATTCGGTGCTGCTGTTCTACACCTGGGCCCGGCACTATGCGCAGGTGATCGACCGCGCCGAGGCGCACTTGCCTCTACAGCCAGGCGTGGGGCTGATCAAGGACATCATGGTCACGCTCGATAGCGGTTTCGTCGATGACGCCCTGTTGCAACGGGCCGACTCCGGTACGGCTGGCTGGTGCACGGCGGAAGTTCTGCGAGCCCGGGCGGACGCGCTGCTGGCCGAGGATTGCCCACTGAAAACCGAAGCGGCCGAGGCTATGTTGATCAGGGCTTTAGACGTGGCACAACATCAGGGTGCACTGGCCTGGGAACTGCGCAGCGCCACCTCGCTGGCGCAACTGTGGCAGCGCCAGGGTCGGCATCGGCAGGCACTTGAACTGCTGACACCGGTCTACAACCGGTTCACCGAAGGTTTTGCCACGCCGGACTTGAGCAGAGTCAGACGGCTACTCGACGAGCTCCATGGGCAACTGCACGCCTGAGACCCGGCGCGCACGGCTGATGTAATGCGAGTAGCGCCGCTCGAACGTGCGCAGGTGGCCGCTGTGTTCAAGCTTCTCCAGGGCATAGGTGCGCGTGGTATTGAGAAAGCGATAACGGGTAGCACCGTTGACCTGATCCATCGAAAGCAAGGACTTGGCGACCAGGCGCTGCACCAGCGCCGCCAGTTGATTGGGCTTGAGCACCTGGCAACGGCTCACGCCAATCGCGGCATCCAGGGTGAAAGACATTTTGAATACCGAGAGGCGCTGCAACAGGGTTTGCTCCAGCTGGCTCAGCCGCTCATAGCTCCAGTCCAGCGCGGCCTTGAGCGTCTGATGCCGGGGCACGGCCGTGCGCCGGCCTTGGGTCAGCAACTGAACACAGTTATCCAGCTGAGCCTGCAAACCGACTAACGCCAGCGCATCGATCTGCGCCGCCGCCAGTTCAATGGCCAGGGGCAAACCGTCGAGCCGCCGACAGATCTCGCGTACCGCCTTGAGGTCCTGTTCGCGCAGGGAAAAACCTTGCTGACGGGCCCGGGCACGACTGACAAACAACTGCACCGCCGAATAGCCCATGGTCTCGGTCACGCTGTGCAACGCCGAAACCGGCGGCACCGCCAGGGGCGGTAAGCGCTGGACCGTCTCCCCCAGCGCTTGCAGCGGTTCGCGACTGGTCACCAGGATCGACAACCGGGGCGCTGCCATCAACAGGTCCTCGACCAGCGTCCGGCAGCGTTCGAGCAGGTGTTCGCAGTTATCGAGCACCAACAACGTATGCCGTTGCGCCAAAACCTCCAGGGTGCTGCCGATCTCCAGTTCAAGGGCGCGGGTCAAATGATCGACCACTCGCGCCGGGTCATCGATCACCGTCATATCGATCAGCCAGACGCCATCCTGGTAGTGCTGCAACAGCAACTCGGCCACGCGCAAGGCCACGGTGGTCTTGCCGATGCCGGCGGGACCGACCAGGGTCATCAGCCGGCGAACCGGCAACTGCCGCACCAGGCTGCCGACGATCGAGTCCCGGCCGGTCACCGGCGAGAGCCGCGCAGGCAGGTTGTGCCGGGTTCTCTGCAGCGTCTCGATCGGGACTGGCGCAGCTTGCGGTTCATGCCCCACCGGGGCGATAAAGCTGTAGCCGCGTTGCGGAATATTGACGATATAGCGCTGCCCGTCCTGGCCGTCGGCCAACGCCCGGCGCAACGCGGCAATGTGCACCCGCAGGTTGATTTCCTCGACCACCGACGTCGGCCAGACCCGCGCAATCAGCTCATCCTTGCTGACCACCGTGCCGGCACGCTCCACCAACACCTGCAAAATATCCAGGGCCCGCCCGCCCATGCGTAGCGGCCGATCACCGTGCAGGATCAGGCGCTGGCGCAGGTAAAACGCATAGGGGCCGAATCGCAGCAGCGCTTCGCTGTTCAAATGTCTGAGGCTGGTCATGCACGTTTGCGTGCTGAAAACCTGGTCCGGTTCACAGTGCAAAAATCCATCGCACCGGCCATCCAGGTTCCCGCACCTCCATAGCTAAGAGTCCAGCGCTATCTTGGCAGGCCTCGGTGACGGTACAAAGGCCAAGATGGGAGCGCCACGGCCATCAGGGTGCGCACAACGGACACGAAGGCTCTAGCTGAACTGTTCGCGGTACTGGCTCGGGGTCAGGCCGAGCTTTTCACTGAACAGGAAACGCATGTGCCGGACACTGCCGAAGCCACTTTTGAAGGCCACGGTCTTGAGTGGCAGGTCGCTGGTTTCCAGCAGGTTCCTGGCGCAATCGATTCGCGCACTTTGCAAAAACTCCATGGGCGTCATGTTCACTTCCCGGGCGAACACCCGGGCGAAATGGCGCGGGCTCATGGTGGCGAGGCCAGCCATGCGCTCGATGCTGAAGGCTTCATCCAGATGCTCGAGCATATAGTTCTGCACCCGGGTCACCGGTGTTTCCTGGGGGGCGACGGCGGCCGTCAACGGACTGAACTGCGCCTGCCCGCCCTGGCGTTTCATCACCACCAGCAACACCTTCGCCACGTCCTGGGCGACTTTCTTGCCATGGTCTTCGGCGACCACCGCCAGTGCCAGGTCGATGCCGGCTGTGACGCCGCCGGAGGTGATGAGGTTGCGGTCCAGCAAGTAAATCCGGTCGGTCTCCACCGTCGCCTTGGGAAAGCCCTTGGTCAGCCGTTCGGTGTAGTGCCAGTGGGTGGTGACGCGATAGCCGTCGAGCAGGCCGGCATGGCCCAGCACGAAGGCGCCGGTGCAGATTGAACCGTAACGGCCTGCCCTATTCACAGCGTCTTTGAGCCAGCACAGCAACGGCGGATGTTTTTCGTTGTAGGCACCCGGGCCGCCCGGCACGAGCAACAGGTCATAGGCGTGATCGGCCTGATCGATGTGCAGATCGGTCTGCACGCTGACGCCATTGGAGGCCCGCAGCGCGCCATGCTCGGTGCCGATGGTCGACAGCTCATAGCGCTCGGCCGGGGGCAGATAACGGTTGGCGATGGAAAACACTTCCATAGGCCCGGCCATGTCGAGCAGCAGAAAGTCCGGAAACAACACCATAGCCACGGTTTTCATGGGTTCAAAATCACTGAGGTCAAAAAAAGACAGTCTGCGGGTACATGACACTGTGGGAGCGAGACCGGCTTGCCGGCGAAAGCGGTCTGACAGTCACCAGTATCGTTGAATGTGAATCCGCTTTCGCGAGCAGGCTCGCTTCCACAAGGAATGCAGAGGATAAGAATACCCGATTACCTGTTCATTACTGTCAACCTAAACGCGACAGTATTTCAATTTTAACCTACTTATTGCACTCACAAGTAACCATTAACCTTCTCCTCACTCGGACGAATCAACGTCCCCCCAGGAGAATTTCAACATGCTGACCCTACGCAAAGCTTCTGATCGCGGCGCCGCCAATCACGGTTGGTTGAAGTCGTTCCATACCTTTTCCTTCGCCAACTACCGCAACCCCAAAGAGCAGGGATTTTCCGACCTGCTGGTGATCAACGATGACCGCGTGGCGGCCGGTAAAGGCTTTGGCCAGCACCCGCACCGCGACATGGAGATATTCTCCTATGTGCTCGAAGGTGCCCTGGAACACAAGGACACCCTAGGCACCGGTTCGGTGATCCGCCCCGGCGATGTGCAACTGATGAGCGCCGGCAGCGGCGTGGCCCACAGCGAATACAACCATTCGGCTACGCGGCCGGTGCATTTTCTGCAGATCTGGATCGTGCCGGAAGTAAGCGGCGCCAAACCGCGTTATCAGCAAGAGCATTTCAGCACCCAGAAAAAGCGTGGGCGTCTGCAACTGATCATCTCCCCCGACGGGACAAATGGTTCGCTGAAGGTGCGCCAGGACGCGCGGGTGTATGCCGGCCTGATCGACGGCAAGGAAAGCGCCACCCTGGAGCTGGCAGCCAACCGTTATGCTTATGTGCATGTCGCTCGCGGCAGTGTCGAACTCAATGGTGTGTTGTTGCAGGAAGGCGATGGCGTGCGGGTCCGCGATGAGCAGGTGCTGAACTTGAGCAATGGCGTGGATGCCGAAGTGCTGGTGTTTGACCTGCGTCCGCAGGAACTGCCGCAAATGCCATAAGATCAAAAGATCAAAAGATCGCCACCTCGCTTCGCTCGACAGCGCCTACAGGGAGCGAGGTGGCGATCTTTACTCGCCAGTCCCCGAAAACACCGCCGCCAAGCCGGTCTCGCTCCCACACTGAATGATTGTACATTCAGGTGATCCCATCTACAGATCACCTTCCAGACAGGTATGCGACATGACTCTGCCCCAAACCATGACCCAGATCGAAATCACCCAACCCGGCGGCCCCGAAGTCCTGCAACCCAACCAGGTGCCCGTCCCCACCCCAGGCCTCGGCGAAATCCTGATCCGCGTCCACGCCGCCGGCGTCAACCGCCCCGACGTGATCCAGCGCGCCGGCAAGTACCCGATGAAACCCGGCATGAGCCCGATCCCCGGTCTGGAAGTGGCCGGTGAAGTGGTGGCGATCGGTCAGGGCGTCAGTGAATTCATCTTGGGCGACCGCGTGTGTGCGCTGACCAATGGCGGCGGTTATGCGCAATATTGCGTCGCCCCGGCCAGCCAGGCGCTGCCGATTCCCGATGGCATGGACTGGGTGCAAGCCGCGGCGGTCCCGGAAACCTTCTTCACCGTGTGGGCCAACCTGTTCGACATCGGTGGCGCCAGCAAGGGCCAGCGCGCATTGATTCATGGCGGCACCAGCGGCATTGGCACCACCGCGTTGATGCTGTGTCGCGAATTCGGCATCAAGGCCTTCGCCACGGCGGGCAGTGCAGAAAAGTGTGCGGCGATTGGCAAGCTGGGGGCCGAGGCGGTCAACTATCGCGAGCAGGATTTCGTCCAGGTCATCCAGGAGAAAACCGCCGGCAAAGGCGTCAATGTCATCCTCGACATCATGGGCGGCTCTTACCTCAATCAGAATATCGCGGCGTTGGGCATGGACGGCCGCCTGGTGATGCTGGGCTTTCTCGGCGGCGCCAAGGCCAAAGAGGTCGACCTGATGGCGATCCTGGGCAAACGCGCGACGATCACCGGCTCACTGATGCGCTCGCGCACCCGCGAAGAAAAGGCCTCGATTGCCGAGCAATTGCGCGAGTACGTCTGGCCAGTGCTCGCCGCCGGGCGTTGCCTGCCGATGATCGACAAGGTGTATCCGCTGGAACAGGCCGCGCAGGCGCATGCGCGGATGGAAGCGGGCGAGCACATCGGCAAGATTGTGTTGCAGGTGGATTGAGCCACGAATATCGAGCGACGTCGTCCCCCTGTAGGAGCGAGCTTGCTCGCGAAAAACGTCAACGATAATGCGCGGCATCAGACTGCCCGGGTCGTCCCTGCGTTCTTCGCGAGCAAGCTCGCTCCTACAGGGGGCAGGTGAACGGCTGTCGAAATTTTCCCCACCCTGCGCACGCTTCTGCTAAAACCCGAACTTCAGTTTTTTTTACCGTGGACCGCCCGATGCCCACTTCCCTCCTCGCTCGCCTACGCCGACGCTGGCTGCCGCTGCTGTGCATGGCTGCGCTGATCATCGGCCTGCCCGTGGGTTGCGCGGTGCTGGAGCATAAGGAACGGGAGCTGTTGTTCCGCATCGAACCGGGGAATGCCAGTTGGTACCGCGGCTTGCCGAGCAGCGTCCAGGAGATCGAGCTGCAGCCCAAAAGCTTCAAGGCCGGGCAAAGTATCCATGGCTGGTGGTGGCCGGCGGAACGGGCGAATGCGCCGGCGATCCTCTATCTGCATGGCGTGCGCTGGAACCTCACCGGGCAACTGTTCCGCATCCAACAACTGCAGGCACTGGGCTACTCGGTGCTGGCCATCGACTACCGCGGTTTCGGCCAGAGTCACGGCGACCTGCCATCGGAAACCACGGTCTATGAAGACGCACGGGTGGCCTGGGACCGCTTCAAGCTGCTGCAACCGGATGCCCACAAACGGCTGATCTACGGCCATTCACTGGGCGGCGCCGTGGCCATCGACCTGGCGGCCGAGCTGGGCCAGACAGCCGCAAAAGAGCAGGCCCCGGTGCCGGCTCGCGGGCTGGTCATCGAGTCGACCTTCACGTCCCTGGCCGACGTCGCCACGGCGATGGCCAACACGTCCCTGCCGGTGCGCTGGCTGCTGTCGCAGAAATTCGATTCCATCGACAAGATCGCCGAGATCAACATGCCGCTGCTGGTGGTCCACGGCCTGGAAGACCGCTACGTGCCGCCGCGCTTCAGCGAGCAACTATTCAATGCGGCCCTTGAACCCAAGCGTCTGCTGCTGGTGCCCGGTGCGACCCACAACAACAGCATGAGCCTGGGTGGGCAGACCTATCGCAAGGCCCTGGACAGCTTGATGCAGTCGACGCCGCCGGCACAGGTCGCGGGGCCGACCACGACCCGGCGCGCTCAGGATTCCTGACACCTAGCGATAACCCCTGGCCTGCAAGTTGAACAACTGCGCATAGCGCCCGCCCGCCGCCACAAGACTGTGGTGATCCCCCCGCTCCAGGATCGAGCCCTGATCCAGCACGATGATGTGATCGGCATTGCGCACGCTGGAAAAGCGATGGGAAATCAGCAACGTCATGCGGCCTTCGGTGTGCTCGCTGAAATGCTCGAACACCGCCGCTTCCGCCGCCGGGTCGAGCGCCGAGGTCGGCTCGTCGAGAATCAGGATGTCGGCATCGCGGCGCATGTAGGCGCGGGACAAGGCGATCTTCTGCCATTGTCCGCCGGACAGTTCCTGCCCACCGGCGAACCAGCGGCCCAACTGCGTGGCATACCCGCGATCCAGGCGCTCGATAAAAGGCGCAGCCATGCCCTCGGCGGCCGCCTCCTGCCAACGCTGTTCATCGCTAAAGGCCAGGGTATCGCCGACGCCGATGTTCTCGCCGACAGAGAACTGGTAACGGATGTAATCCTGGAAAATCACGCCGATGCGGCGACGCAGCGCGTCTTCTTCCCAGGCCTGCAGATCGCTGCCGTCCAGCAGGATGCGGCCCTGGTCAGGACGGTACAGACGCGCCAGCAGTTTGATCAACGTGGTCTTGCCTGAACCGTTCTCCCCCACCAGCGCCACACTGTGGCCGGGCACAAGGTGCAGGTCGATGCCTTCCAGCGCGGCGCGGCTGGCTCCCGGATAACGAAAACCGACATTCTCGAAACGCAAACCATCGCCGGGCAGCGCCCCCACCGTCAGGCTGCCGGTATCGACCACCACCGGTTCGGCCAGGTATTCATAGAGACTCGACAGGTACAGGCCATCTTCATAAAGCCCACTGATGGCGCTGAGGCTGTTGCTCACCGCCGTCTGCCCCTGCTTGAACAACACCAGGTACATGGTCATCTGCCCAAGGCTGATGCTGCCGTGGACGGTATCCACCACCACCCAGGCATACGCCAGGTAAAACGCAGCGGTGCCCAGCAGGCCCAGGGCAAATCCCCAGCCGTCCCGGCGCAGGGTCAACCGTCGGTCTTCGGCATACAGACGGGCGAACGTGTCGCGATAACGCTTCAACAGCAGCGGCGCAAACCCGAACAGCTTGACCTCTTTGATGTAGCCTTCGTGGGACAGCAGCGTCTCGATGTAATTTTGCTGGCGACTCTCCGGCGCTCGGCGGGTGAACAGGCGGAAGGCATCCCCGGAGAAATGCGCTTCGGCAAAGAACACCGGCAACGCGCCGACCACCAGCAGCACCAGGGCCCAGGGCGAAAAATGCACCAGCAACACGCCGAAGCTGATCAACACGATCAGGTTCTGGATCAGCCCCAACGACTTCATCACCAGCGCCAACGGCCGGGTCGATGCCTCGCGCCGGACCCGCACCAGCTTGTCGTAGAACTCGGAATTCTCGAACTGCACCAGCGACAAGGTCTGGGCTTTCTCCAGGATCATCGTATTGACCTTCTGCCCCAGCTGCACCCGCAACAGCGACTGCTGCACCGACAACGCCCGCTGGGTGGCGGACAGCAGCGCCAGCACACCGGCTTCAAGCAGCACATAACGCACCACCGGCCACAAGGGTGCACTGCCCTGCTGCGCGTGCAACTGCATGGCGCCGACCACCGCATCGACGATGCGCTGGCCCAGCCAGGCGGCCAGCGCAGGCAGGACGCCGGCGATCAGGGTGGCCAGCACCAGGCCGAGGAATAATCCGCGGGAGGTGCCCCAGACCAGAAGCAAGGCGCGCCTGGCCTGGTCGAGCAGCGAGGTGACGCGGCCAAGGGCAGGACTCATTCAGTGCGGTCCCCCTGAAACCGCGCCCTATACCGTCCCGGACTTTCCCCCGTCCACTTCTTGAACGCCCGATGAAACGCGCTCGGCTCCTGAAACCCCAGCCGCTCGGCAATATCGCCGATGCTCGCCTTGCTCTGGCGCAATTGCTCGAACGCCACCCCGCGTCGCACTTCATCCTTGATCTCCTGGTACGAACAGCCTTCGCGCTCCAGTTTGCGGCGGAAGGTGCTGGGACTCAGGTGCTGTTCCAGGGCGAAGGCCTGCAAGGTCGGCCACTCGCTGTAATGGCTGTGGCGCAGGCGGTGATGAACCTGGGAGGCCAGGCCATGCTGGTTGCGGAAGCGGATCACCAGCCATTGCGGTGCGGTGCGCAGGAATATTTTCAACGAAGCCAGGTCCTGGACCACCGGCAAGCGCAGGTAGTGGCTGGCAAATTCGATCTCGGTGCGTTCGGCGCCAAAGGTCAGGTTGGGGCCCCAGAGCAAACGGTCATCGCTGAGGGGGACGCGTTGATGGCGAAAGTCCGCGCGATCGATGGGGATGCGTCGACCGCCCAGCCAGCACAACAGGCTGATCATCAATATCAGGAAGGTTTCTTCGCCCAAACGCGCGCGATCGTCGTTTTGCGCCCGGGTTTCCAGGCTGATGACCGCCCGTTTGCCGCGTACGGTCAGCGTGCCGCGAAAGTCGCGCAGGAACAGGGCGAAGTTGGCCAGGCACTGGCGCATGGCTTTGTGCAGGTCGGGCTCCTGGATCAGCGCCCGGCAGATCAGGGCGAAGCTGCCCGGCAGCATGCCATGGGAGTCGAGGCCGAAGAATTCGTCGTCGAGTTCGCGGATCTGGATCAGCCACAGCGCGGCGAACGCACTGGCCGGGACCCGTGCAGCGGGTTGTTGCAACAACATCGGGTCGATGCCCGCCTGTTCCAGCGCCGCCATCAAGCGTTGCGGATCGTCCCCCATCCCTTGGACCATGGCCTGCATGAAGTAAGCGGCCACCGAGTCTTTTTCCCGCATTTGAACGCTTCACTCCCCATCACCCGAATGGCAAAAAACACCAGTGCCGTTGAACAGTTTCGGCATAGGACAACCGCCCTGCCGGCTCTAGACTCGGGGCCAATAGTACGCCTTCGGCCGATGCGACGGCCAAGGTATCGCAAGGTTTGAGCAAGGACAGGAACATGAATCTGCAAAACATTGGCGTGATCGGCGCAGGCACCATGGGCAACGGCATTGCGCAGGTCTGCGCCCTGGCCGGCTTCAACGTGACGCTGATCGATATTTGCGACAGCGCCCTGCAAATGGCCATCGCGACGGTCGACAAGAATCTCGATCGGCAGATCGCCAAGGACACCCTGACCCAAGAGCAAAAGCTCGCCGCCCTCGACCGGATCCGCACCAGCACCGATTACAGCAGTCTGCAGTCTGTGCAACTGGTGATCGAAGCCGCTACTGAAAACCTCGACCTGAAACTGCGGGTGCTGCAACAGATCGCCGCGCAGGTCAGCGCCGAATGCGTGATCGCCTCCAACACCTCCTCGCTGTCCATCACCCAACTCGCCGCCAGCGTCAGCCAGCCTGAACGCTTCATCGGCCTGCATTTCTTCAATCCGGTGCCGGTGATGGGGCTGATCGAAGTGATCCGCGGCCTGCAAACCAGCGACGCGACCCACGCCGTGGCGCTGGACATGGCCACCACCCTGGGCAAGACCGCGATCACCGCCGGCAACCGTCCGGGTTTCGTGGTCAACCGGATTCTGGTGCCGATGATCAACGAAGCGATCCTGGTGCTCCAGGAAGGCCTGGCCAGCAGCGACGACATCGACGCCGGCATGCGCCTGGGCTGCAACCAGCCCATCGGCCCGCTGGCGTTGGCGGACCTGATCGGCCTGGACACCGTACTGGCAATTCTCGAAGCCTTCTACGAAGGGTTCAACGACAGCAAATACCGACCCGCGCCACTGCTCAAGGAAATGGTCGCCGCCGGCTATCTGGGACGCAAAACGGGGCGCGGCTTCCATGCCTATGCCTGAGCGTTGTTCGCGTTTCGCCGAATACCGGGACAAGGTGCTGGAGCTGTTCGCCAGCAAGGGGTTCGGCCAAGTGGGCATGCGTGAACTCGCGACCTGCCTGGGGCTCGCCCCGGGCTCGTTGTATCACCATTACCCCAGCAAGCAGCACTTGCTGCTCGACTTGATCGAGGAGTTCTACGAAGAACTGTTGGCCACCCTGGGCCGCATCGCCCAACAGGCGCCGGCCAAACGCGACAAACTGCAGACGCTGATCCGCGCCCATGTGACTCTGCACCAGGAGATGCCCTGGCATTTTCGCCTGGTGGAGCGCGACAGCGGCTGCCTGAACGAAGAGCAGCAGCTACGGGTGCGGCAACTGCGCGAGCAATACGAACACAAGTTGCTGCTGATGCTCGGCGTCCGGTCGCGGTTCAGTGAACAGGGCCGGCTGGCCGCCGGGCATGCCATTGCCACCTTGCTCAACAGCGCGCCCTGCTGGCTGGCGCAGCAGCCGCTGGATGAAGCAGAGCACAATGAACTGCTGGAAAGTCTGGTGAGCGGCGCCATCGAGCGTGTGTTGGCACCGCGGCGCGCGCCTGAAGCAATAAGCCTGGCCTCGTCCATAGAAAAAACATCTAAAAAAACCCACCCGCCCGCAGCGTTTTAGGGCTTTGCTACCCGAGTCGAAGCGCATCGGAATTCGCTGACGAGCAATCGTCCAACCGATATGTCCCCCTTCAATGACCGGGAGCTGAAAGATGAGAATCCATCCCTACCTTATTTTCAACGGCGACTGCAAAGCCGCCTTCACCTTCTATGCCCAGGCCCTGCAAGGCCAGATCGAAATGATGATGACCTTCGGTGAAAGCCCGGCGCGCGAACACTTTCCGGCTGACCTGCACAACCTGATCATCCACACCCGCCTGGCAGTGGGCGATCAGGCCATCATGGGTTCGGACACCACACCGGATCGCCCCACGGATGAAATGGCCGGTTGTTCGGTTTCGCTGAATGTCGACAGCATTGCCGAGGCAGAACGGGTGTTCACCGCGCTGGTTGAAGACGGCAAGGTGCAAATGCCGCTGGAAGCCACATTCTGGGCGGCGCGCTTCGGGATGCTGGTCGACCGCTTTGGTGTGTCGTGGATGATCAACTGCGAAAAGGATCAGTGACCACACGAACAAGGGCCCAATCCGAAAGGTTGGGCCCGGTCAAAACACCACCTGTTGCGGCGGCGTCACATTATCCAGCACCCGATTCACCGCCAGTTCACCCAGCATGATGACCTGCTGGACCGCCAGCATCGTGTTGCGCTGAGTCCCGTCCATCAACCCGGCCATATCACTGACCATGGCGTTGGCCGACGCCAGCAATTCGCAAACCTGGGCCAGAAGCGTTTCGTTATCGACCTCGGGGGCCACGATAAAAATCATCGCCGGTTTGCTCGATCTGTTGGCGTCCTCGACCGCGGCGGGTTTGAGGTAATGGTCCAGGGCCCGGTCGGCGGCCTGGTGAAATTTTCTCGAATCGCCAGAGAGGTACGGGGTGGTACTTTGGGCCGTTGATGGCTCGTGGGGCTTGAGTGTGTCGTCGGGCATGGTGACTCTCTGCTGAGTGATGAGAGCTACCACGCTAACCGCCGCACTTCCGACAGCCAACCCTAAAAATACGTCGGACATTTCCGGTGTTTTCGGCGTGTTTTAATCGGCTGTGGGACGCGCAGGTCGGATAAATCAACGGTGTTGTAAGAGCTTGTTTAAATACCAACTGAATGGCTTCCCTGAGGCTACAAAATCTTGCGCAATTGCCTACAGTTGCGCCAGAATCCGCCGGCTTGTGCGCCTTGTCCATGCCTTCTATTGTTTCCCTGCCACTGCCTATCAGTGGTCGGGTTTAGTAGCCTGAGGTGTTATCGGCAAAGGTGCAAAAGCTCTATCAGTCATGTGTCTGCGACCTGAACTTGATGGCGGCTGTGCGCAGGGCGCTTCGGCGCGCCGGTAAATGCTGATCTCCCCGGTCTACTAACCTGCGTTACAGCCGCCACCCTTCTTTTAGGGCCACGCCGCGCTTACCCAGCACGATGTTCACCATAAACCCGCAACTCGATACCGAAACGCTATTAGTCCATGCGTGCGAATCTCTGGCATCGGCCAATGTGATGGCCACGGATCTCGCGGGGCTTGTAGAAGGGTCGCATCGCAATACCCTGTTGGGCATCGCGCAAGTCATCATGCTCGGCGAGCTGGCGGTAAACCGGGCGCTGGATCAACTAGACCCACCTTAGTCACCACCGCCCCTGTGGCGAGCACCAAAAAGGCCGCCCCAATCTGGAAAGCGGCCCTTTCCCTTCCCCATTACTTCGCCGTAATCACCGACAACTTGGTAATCCCCGCCCGTTCGATCGAAGCCATCGCCCGCGCCACTTCGCCATAATTCACCCCGTTATCCGCCTGCAGTTGCACCCGCACGTCAGGATTTTTCGCCTTGGCCGCCTGCAGGTTGAACTCCAGCAGGTCCGCCTGGATTTCGTCCTTGTTGATGAACACCTTGCCCTTGTCGTCGATGCTCACAACCAGCGGATCTTTCTGTTCCACCGGCGCTACCGCTTCGGTCTTCGGCAGGTTGATCGGGATCGCATTGGTCAGCAGCGGCGCGGTAACAATGAACACCACCAGCAGCACCAACATGACATCCACCAGGGGTGTGACGTTGATCTCGCTGAGCACTTCATCGCTGTCTTGTGTGGAGAAGGCCATTTCAGGACGCCTCCTTGACTTTCTGCCCGGCGACAGTCGCGCCGGATTTGCTCAATACAGGGTGCAACAGCACGCGGAATGAATGTTTTTGCGCCAGGCTGTAGAAGTCGTGGGCGAAGTCGTCGAGGTCGGCGGCGGTCAGCTTCAGGCGCCGCAGAAAATAGTTGTACACCAGCACCGCCGGCACCGCGACGGCGATGCCGACACCGGTGGCAACCAGCGCCGCGCCGATCGGCCCGGCCACGGTTTCCAGGCTCGCCGAGCCCGCTGCGCTGATGCCTTTCAAGGCCGACATGATGCCCCAGACGGTGCCGAACAGGCCGATGAAGGGCGAGGTGCTGCCGATGCTGGCGAGGATTGCCAAGCCGCTTTCCAGCGAGCGTCGTTCACGCACGATCTGCTGGCGCAGGGCGCGTTCGAGACGGTCCTGGTAGTTGATCGACTGACTGAGGTCAGTGCCCGGCTGATCGCTGACCTGGATCGCGGCGTAACCGGCCAGTGCGACGCGAGCGGCGGCGCCAGGTTGGCTATGGGCCAATTCAGCGGCGGAATCGAGACTGGAGGCGGCCCAGAAGTGTTTATGAAATTTGCGGTCCTGGGTCTTGAGGCGGGTGAACTGCACGCCCTTGAGCAAGGCCAGGCCCCATGTCGCGACAGAGAAGATAATCAACAGCCAGATGACGGCGTGTTCGATGGATTCGAAGGGGGATGCAATCAGGTTCATGGTCAGGCTCTCCAACAAGGCAATGGATCGGTTGTAGCGATGCGCCTTTTGTCAGGTGGCCCGCGGTGCTGTTTATGGTGGTTATTTGATTTTGAAGTCGATGGGCACGCTGACCCAGCCGTCCTGGGCGACATCACCCTGCTTGGCCGGGACGAAACTCCAGCGTTTGACTGCAGCCAGGGCGGCGTCGTCGAGTTGATCGCGGCCACTGCTTTTCTGGATCTGGATGTCGCCGGGTTTGCCGCTGGCCAGGACATGCACCCGCAACAGCACTGTGCCTTCCCAGCCGCGACGCATCGCTAGCGAGGGGTATTCCGGCGCCGGGTTTTTCAGGTAACCGGCACTGGCCGACGCCGGGGTCACCGGTTTCGGTGCGGGGGGTGCGGGGGGTGCCGGGGCGGCGACCGGTTGTGGCGGCGCGGGCGGTGCCGGTGGCTGCTCTACCGGTTTAGCCACGGGCTTGGGGACCGGCTTGACCACGGGCTTGGGTTTGGGGATGGGTTTAGGTGGCGGGGGTTTCACCGCCAACTCATCTTCGATCGGCGGTGGCGGTTCAACCACGGGTTGCGGTATCGGCTCGGGCGGTGGCGGCACCACCACCGGCGATGCCGGCTGCGAAAACTCGATGGTCATCGGCGGAATTTCCGGTGGCACCACTGGCAATGCCGGCGGTGGTGTCTGGTTGACCCAGACAATCACCGCGCCATGCAGCACCAGCGCGAACACCCCCAGCAAGACCGCTTCGCGGCGACTCAACACCCGCTTGGGTGTGCTGTGCAGCCGCGACAGCGCCAGGGGTTCCCGGAAGACCCGGCCAAGGTCGAGCAGTTCGCCACCGGGTGCCGGGTGTCGAAACACCTCGAAGGCACGGGTGGCGCTCTGGACATTGCCCATTCATTTACTCCTGTAAGCCTTTGGATTTGATCTGGCTACAGGCATCATCAACGAAAGCTTTTATCTCTTAAAAGAATATTTAATTATCCGGATATGCAATTCCTGCATAAGTAGATCGGAGCTTTGATCAGGTTGCAGCGGCGAATCCCCGCTGCAAATCCTCAATCAACGCTTCATCCTCGAGCCCGATATGCAGCCGCAGCAGCGGATTCAATGCCCGATCTTCAGCACTGTTTCGATCCATCGTGTCGGCAACCTAATCAGACTCTCATAGCCACCGGGAAACGCCACGGAACGAGTCCGTGGCGCTGGTCTTTTTTCAAGTAAAAACCGGGTCAACCTTCAGAGTGAGCAGCTGCTGGCGCCGTGCTTTTCCAGGTAACGCTGCTGTTCTTCATCCGCTCGTTGAAATTCCCCCAGCGGCACGATCACGGTGGCGATCGGCTTGCCTAACTGACCCGACGCATCCAGCCGCTGCTTGGCGACAAGCGCCAACTGGGCCTGCTGCGCCGAGCTGAAAAATAACGCAGAACGGTATTTCACCCCGACATCCTCGCCCTGGCGATCGACTGATGTCGGGTCATGCAAGGTCCAGAAGTGCTCGATCAGGCGACTGTAGGAAATCACTTTGGGATCGAAGTCGACCTGCACCACTTCGATCAACGCCGACTCACCCCTGGCCGACCGGGCGAAACCGACCCGACTGTCGAGCACGCCCGGCAACGCCCGGAAGGACGCTTCAGCGCCCCAAAAACAACCGGCGCCAAACGTCGCCTGCTCAACCAATACGTGTTGTTGAAGATCACTCATGTTTCAGCAACCTCTCTGTTCGGCACTAGATGCCGGTGTAATTGCGCGATGTGTTCTGGTCCGATGCCGCAGCATCCGCCAACAATACTAGCTCCTGCCGCGACCCAGGTTCGCGACCAGTGCAAATATGACTCGGGGCCCAGATCGCGACGAATTTCCAGCAAGGTGCTGTTGGCCTTGGCTTCGGTACTGACGGGGGGAAACGCGTTGGCGTACACCCCCAGCTCAATGGTTTGATCGAGGCTTTGGATGACAGCTCGGGCCTCGGCCAGTGCCGCCGCCATCACTTCCGGCTGACTGCAATTGAACAGCACCGCCCTCGCCCCCAACTCGACCGCCACCCGTACCGCGTCGGCGACTGGCTCGGATGACCGCAGTCGCGGTGGCTCGGCGACTTCATCAAGCAGCGTAAAGGACACCCACAGTGGCTTGGCTTGCGTGCCCAGCGCCTCGACCACCGCTCGAACTTCAGCGGTGGAGCTCTGGGTTTCTGCCAACCAGATATCGACGTGCTCCTGTAAACCGGCGATCAACGTGCGATGGATAGCGACAGAGCGCTGATGATCGAACAGGTCCGGACGATAGGACCCGAGCGCCGGCGGCAACGAACCGGCCACCGTGACCGGTTCGACGCTATCGCGAGCAGCCTGACGAGCCAGGCGCCCCGCCCGCTCGGCCAGCGAACGCCCCTGCCCGGCAAAGCGCTCATCGCCGATATGAAACGGCACCACCGCATAGCTGTTGGTGGTGATGACCCGGGCTCCGGCATCAATGAACGCCCGATGCGCTTGAAGCACGAACTGCGGCGCTTCGATCAGCGCCAGCGCGGACCATTCAGGCTGGCGAAATGGCGCGCCGATGCGCTGCAACTCGCGCCCCATGCCGCCATCGAGCAAGCGCAAGGAGGTTCGACTCATTGGCTGGAACTCACTTTCGGCGCCGAGGCGGCGAGCCATTGATCGACGGTGGCGCTGTTCGCCTGGACCCACGCCTTGGCGGCCACGTCAGCCGGCAGTTTTTCCTTTTCGATCTTCAGGATCAGCTCATTGAGCTGCGCCGGTTCGATCGCGACATTGCGCAAGAACTCGGCAATTTTCGGCGCGCGTTTCTCCAAGGCCGCCGAGGCCAGGACATGGACTTTGGCATCCGGGAAGGCGCAGGTAATCCGGCTCTTGTTCAACCAGTCCGGGTCGACCGTCGGGCTGATGAATTTCCAGCAGCCATCGGCCTTGTACAACGGGTCATCTTTTTTGTTGTCCTGGGCATAACCGTCGAACGCGGGCTCTTCCAGGCGACGCAGGTCAAAGGCCGAGAAGATCCAGTCCGGGGTGTAGGCATAGAACACCACACCGCGCTGCGCCTTGTAAGCCGCGGCCAATTTGGCATAGGTGACGGAGGCCTCGGTTGAAACCGCCTCGAATTTATCGGCGAATCCGTAATCCTTGGCCTTTATCTGGCCAATGTAGGTCGACTCCCAGCCCGCCGGCCCGACCAGCAGCTGCGCCTTGCCACCTCCCAGCGGTTCGAACAGCTTGGCCACTTCCGGCTTTTTCAGGTCGTAGATGGATTTGACGCCGTACTTGTCCTGCAAATACCCCGGGATATAAAACCCTTGCTCGCCCGCATAGGGGTGAGTGTTGGCAACCAATGACCGGGTGCCGCCCGTCACGTACTTGGCCCAGGCGGCCGACTGATTGGGCAACCAGATGTCGGTCAGCACATCGACCGAGCCATCGCCTTTCGCGGCGGCACTGAACAGCACCGGGACGTCCCCTGCCAGATAGGACACATCGCCATCCAGACGGGTTTTGATCACTTCGCCGAGGATGTGCTGGATGGCGATCGCCCCCGTCCAGTTCTGCTCGCCAATGACGATTTTGTCCTTGGCCATCACCGTTGCAGGAAGAATCAGGGAGGCCAGCAGCGCGGCTGCGCCCAGAGTGCGCGACAAGTGGGTTTTCACGATAAATATCTCTGTTTAGTTAGGCAGATGATCTTGCTTGCGCAAGCTCGATTGAATGATTCGATCCGGAATCAGCGCGCACAGGACGATCGCCGCACCGGCCAGCATGCCCTCGCCGCCCTTGATGTTGCGCAGCGCGGTCATGACGTCGTATCCAAGGCCACCAGCGCCAATCAGGGCGGCCACGACCACCATCGACAGGCTCATGACGATGGTTTGGTTGATCCCCAGCAACAGCGAGCGACGAGCCAGCGGCAACTGCACCTTGATCAGGGTTTGCCAAGGGCTGGCACCGTGCGCGACCGCCGCCTCGACGGCATCCTTGGGCACTTCCTGGATACCCAGCGACGTCAAACGGATCATCGGCGCCAGGGCGAAAATCACCGTCGCGATCACGGCCGGGGTCTTGCCGACGGAGAAGAACGTCACGGCAGGAATCAGGTACACAAAGGTGGGCAGGGTCTGCATCACATCCAGCAAGGGCGTGATCAGCCGCCGTACCAGCGGTCGCTTCGCCAGCAAAATGCCGGTTGGCACTCCGATGACCAGAGCGATCAGTACCGACGAACCGACCAGTGCCAGGGTCGCGATGGTTCGCTCCCAAAAACCGAACAGGCCGATGTACAGCAGGGCCGCGCTGCTGGTCAGGGCCAGCGCCAGGCCTGCCGAACGCCAGGCCAGAAACACCAGCGCCAGCGCCGAAACCGGCCATGGCAACCAGCCCAGCAGGTTTTCGATGCCTTCGATGACCGTGCGCACGGCGACAATCACGCCGACAAATGCTCCCTCGAACGTCACTTGCGACCAGCCGATGAACTGGTCGATGCTCTCTGCTGCAAGCAGCAGCGCCTGGCGGTTGGCCGGGAACTGCAGCAACGCGTTCGTGGTGTCAGGGGTAATCACTCGCCAGATCACCAAGGCCTGGCTGATCAGCAGTACCGCCAACGGCAGCGCCCAACCCGAAGCGTTACGCCGCACGGGCTGGCTGCTCAGCGAGACCGCCGTGAAGCGGCTGGCCGCGAACACGGCCAGTGCAGCCAGCACCGCCAGCCACGACGAGGCGACAATGCCCTGGCTGAAGACCGCCAGGGCGGCGAGCTCACTGGCGAAAGTGATCCAGAACAATCCGCCCTTGCCCCGGGCCGCCAGTGCCGCTGGCCCCAGCAACAACGCCTGCCACCCGGGCAAGCGTGGGGTGTGAGGCGGCTCGCGCGGTTCGGTTTGCGATGCCTGGAGGCTAACGTCGTCCACGCTGCGCGGTGCGGATGACGTTGCGCCACAGTCACGGAAAAAATCCGCCACTTCGGCATCGGCGGGATGTTCCAGCAATTGTTCCGGGGTGCCCAGCTGCACCAGTTGACCATGGCGCAGCACGGCAATCCGATCAGCCAGGCGTATGGCTTCAGCCGGGTCGTGCGTGACCAGCAAGGTGCTGATCCCGCGCTCACGGGCCAAGGCCAGGAAGTGAGTCTGCAGGTCCCGCCGAATGGTCGGATCGAGCGCGCTGAAGGGCTCGTCCATCAGCAGGATGTCGGGGTCTGTGACCAAGGCTCGCGCCAGGCCGACGCGTTGCTGCATGCCACCGGACAGTTCATGGGGATAGTGCTCGCCCCAGCCCTGCAGCCCCACCGCCTGCAACTGCACAGCGGCCGCCGCATGACGGATCGGTTCAGGTTCGCCGCGTAACTCCAGCGGCAGCGCCACGTTGTCCAGCACCGTGCGATGGGGCAACAAGCCGAAATGCTGAAACACCATGCCGATACGCCGCGACCTCAACTCACGCAAGGCCTTGTGGCTCAATCCGCTGATCGCCTGGCCCTCGATCAGGACTTCGCCACTCGTGGGTTCGATCAGGCGGTTGATATGGCGCAATAGCGTTGACTTGCCGCTTCCGGAAGTCCCCATCAGGCACAGGACCTCGCCCCGACGCACCTTCAAGCTGACATTGCTCACTGCCGGCAACACGGACGCGCCTTTTTGACGCCGGTACGTTTTGGTGACGGCACGCAACTCAAGCACGACATCCCCTACATTCGCCGGCTCGGCGGACGGTGGCGCGAGCCTTTGGGAAGACTCGATCCAAGGCGTGGCCAAAGAGGTTTGAATGATTGTCACAGGAGCTCCCGGCAAACAGCACTCGGGCACGTCGCTCGCACCCAAGGTCAGAAAAATTGAATGAGCCTCAGGCGATGACGGAGACCGGATGCCTGACGCAAAAAAAAACGCCACGCCAAGGGCGTAGCACTTTCCAGGCGGATAAAGCTAAACGATCTTAAAAATCATCTATAAATACTTTTTTGGAATTAGCTTAGTTGATCCCATGCCCTCCGGCGCCCGCGCTTTTGGGTGCAGGATCGCTCCTCCTGATAAATAACCAAAAAGAATTAACAAATACAAAACAAGTATTTATCGTTATAAAAATATCCGCGTACTCTCAGCTCAACCCGTCATTCATCACACAGTGAAGTGCCCCATGAATCCGACTGACAACCTCATCGACTTCGTCAGCTACCGCAAACGCAGACAGGCTCAGCAACGGGCACGGGCGATGTGGGACATGTACGCACGCAACGCAGGCCTGGCCTTTCAGTGGGTGCAAGGGAGCAAGGCGACCGAGACGCGTCACGCGTGAACGTGCAGCAACCCTCGCGCTTTCTGGCGAGCGCCGACGAACCGGTCGTGGATTTGAATAACCTGGAATCACTCGAAGAAGACCCGATCTGCGAGCGGGTCGCGCAAAACCTGCAACGCTTGCGGGGCAAGCGGCATCTGTCCCTCGATGCCCTCGCCCGCCAGTGCGGTGTGAGCCGGGCGATGCTGGCGCAGATCGAATCCGGGCGCAGCGTGCCGTCGATCAAGGTGCTTTGCAAAATCGCCAAGGGCTTGAAGGTATCGGTGGCGGCGTTTCTCGAGCACCGGGCTTTCGAAGGTGTGGCGGTGCTGTCGGCCAGCCAGAGCAAACGCCTGGTCAGTGCCAACGGCGCCTTTGTCAGCCGCGCCCTGTTCCCGTTCGATGTGGCGCGCCAGTCGGAGTTTTACGAGTTGCGCCTGAGTCCTCTGGGCGAGGACCAGTCTGAAGGACACGGGCCGGGGGTTCAGGAGAACCTGGTGGTGGCTCAGGGGGTGCTGGAGATCAGCGTCAACGATGAGCGATATCTACTGTCCACGGGGGACTCGATCCTGTTCTACGCCGACCAGCCCCACCGCTACCGCAATCCGGCCGACAGTGAAGCGGTGGCGTATCTGGTGGTGACCTACCCGGAACGCCTGGACTGAAAGCATGCACATCCCACTGTGGGAGCGAGCCTGCTCGCGAAAGCGGTGGGTCAGTCAATATTAATGTCGACTGCCCCATCGCTTTCGCAGGCAAGTCGGATCGCCGCCGCTGCTCCTACAGGGATCAGCAGGTGCAGCACATCAGCGGCATGCCGTTGCAGCTCATCATCATCGGCATGCTGCAGTCGTTCATCATTTTCATCATCAGGGCGCAGCAGTTTTTCATCATGTCCATGTTCATGCCAGCCATCGGCATGATCTTGCACATCATGCAGTCGGCCATCAGGGTGCATTCCATCACGCACTTCATCGATGGCATCGGCATGCCCATCATCGGCATCGGCATCATCATGTTCGCCATCGGCATGGTCATGCTCGCCTGGGACATGCACATCATGCTCATGTTCCCGCAATGCATCATCATCGGCATGCCGCAGTTCATCATCATCTGCATCATTTCAGCGCTGTTCTTGAACATGGCCATGTCCATACCAGCGGCCGGCATCATCTTGCACATCATGCCGTCGTCCATCATGTCGCAGGTCATGGTCGCCATCATCATCGGCATGCCCATCATCGGCATCATCGGCATGTTGGTGTTCATCGGCATTTGCATCTGCATGGCGTTCATCATGGTGTTGTTCCCTGAAGGATGGAGAGTTGGACAAAGCTGATGGAGCGGATTCTAAGCAATGGTCCAGGCGCAACAAGATGACGATCGAACAGCTGGAATGAATGCTAAAGCGACCTAAGCGGAGTGGATGGAACGATTATGTCTGCTGCCGCGAACATTTGGATTCGATGACAGACGCATTGCAAACGGCAGCAGCTATTTCTTGGTTACGGATATGCAATCGGCGTCTATACAAATAACCGAAAGAAATAATCGGTCTAAACAGGTTCGGGTAATTTCAACCGAACGCTCTACTGCACGGGTTTTTACCGGTTCAAGACCAACGACTCGGCCGAAAACACCTGATCATCCGTCAACTTTTGCACATCGACCCGATGGGGAAAGATCTTCTTCTCCACAAACAAGTCATCGACCTGCTGCAACGCCTGAACATCCCGCGACTCGACCGGCAACAACGATTCGTCACCCCAACTGCGCAGCCGCTGCGAGACGTCCAGCGGTATATCGTTGACCTTGGCGAAGACCCGGGCGTACTCGTCCGGATGCTGCTGCGCCCACTCGAACGCCTTGGCGAAACGCTGCAGCACGTCACCGAGGGCTTTGCGTTTCAGCGGATCGGTCAGGACTTCATCGGAGGCGGTGATAAAGGTCAGCCCGGTGTTGATCCCCTCGCCACTGATCAGCACCCGCGCGCCCTGCTGCTCGGCAAACGCCTGATAGATACCGAAGGTGGCCCAGGCTTCGATCTTGCCGGCGTTGAACGCGGACAAGGCGTCGGTCGGCAGGACGAAGCCGACCTTGACGTCCTTCTCATCGACCCCGGCATTGGCCAGTGCTCGGATCAACAGGTACTGGGAAATGCTGCCGCGGGCCGAGGACACCACGACGTTGCGGCCTTTCAGATCGGCGACGGTACGGATGTCCGAATCGGCTGGGACCAGGATCGCAATTCCCCGCGATTGACTGCGCCGTACCGCGACGATGCGCAAGGGTGTGCCCCCGGTCGCGGCGGCGAGCACCGGGGTATCACCGGCCGGCGCCAGATCGACCGCACCGGCGCGCAGGGCTTCGAACAACGGCGCAGCGCCCTGGAAGTTGGCCCACTCGACCTTGTAGTCGATGCCCTCCAGCACATTCGCCGCCTCGACCACCGTGCGCAGTCCCTTGGCTTGATCGCCCAGCACCAGGGTCACGCCGGACAGGTCTGACTGGGCGGCGGATGAGGATTTGGACTCGACGGCGTCGCCGCACCCGCCAAGCAACAGTGCGACGCCAGACAGCAACAGCATCGCGGATTTCCAGACGCGGATCGGCATGACAGTACCTCCCTGTATCAATGAATTGGCAGCGGCATTAGCCATGGGCAAATCGCCGGACAGTGCTGTTGGTGGCCTGACGCTCAGTTACCGCGACGGTTTCCACCTCAACCCCCAGCAGACTCAGCAGCCGCGCACGAATAGCCTGGAAACCCTCCTGCCCGGTGTCCCTCGCCCGAGGCAGATCGATCGACAACTGTTCGGCAATCTTGCCGTTGGCCAGCACGATGACCCGATCGGCCAGCAGGATCGCTTCGTCCACGTCATGAGTCACCAGCAGCACAGCGGGGTTGTGTTTGCGCCACAACTCGATGATCAGCCGATGCATGCGAATCCGCGTCAGTGCATCAAGCGCGGCGAACGGTTCATCCAGTAGCAACAGCTTGGGCTCGCGCACCAGGCCACGGGCCAGCGCCACCCGTTGCGCTTCGCCACCGGACAGTGTGGCCGGGTAGGCTTCGAGCCGATGGGCCAGCCCCACTTCTGTCAGGGCCTGCACCGCGCGAGCCTTGGCATCGGGGGTGTGCAAACCGAGAATCACGTTCTTCCAGGCGCGCTTCCAGGGCATCAACCGGGGCTCCTGAAACACCGCGGCCCGCGCCTTGGGCACCAACAACTGGCCGCTGTCGATACTGTCCAGGCCCGCCAGGCTGCGCAGCAAGGTGGTCTTGCCCGAACCACTGGCCCCGAGCAATGCGACGAACTCCCCCGGGGCGATGTCCAGATCCAGGCCATCGATGACCCGCTGCTGGCCGAACTGGCGCACCACGTTGCGCAGTTGTACCGGTGCCGGCGAATGCAGGTTTTTTGCCGCGTCGGAAAAATCGATGCTCGACATATCAGTTCCTCACAAAAGATGGGCGCCAGGCCAGGGCAAAACGCTCCAGCGTACGGATCAGTCCGTCGATCAACAGGCCGAGGACGCTGTAGATCAGCAGGCAGATGACGATCACATCGGTGCGCATGAAGTCCCGCGCGTCACTGGCCAGGAAACCGATGCCGGCGGTGGTGTTGATCTGCTCGACGAACACCAGGGCCAGCCAGGAAATCCCCAGGGAATAGCGCAAGCCGACAAAGAACGAGGGCAAGGAGCCCGGCAGGATCACATGCCAGATCAACTCGCGACGATTCAGGCCCAGGGTGTTGGCGGCCTCGATCAGTTTGGGGTCGATGTTGCGAATCCCGGCGAACAGATTCAGGTACACCGGGAAGGTGGTACCGGTGACGATCAGCGCGATCTTGGTGAATTCGCCGATGCCGAACCAGAGAATGAATAACGGCACCAGTGCCAGGGAAGGAATGGTGCGCAGCATTTGCATCGGCGAATCGAGGATCACCTCGCCGCGCTTGGACAGGCCGGTGATCAGGGCGGCGACGACACCGACGCTGACGCCGATGCTCAAGCCCAGCAGCGCTCGCTGCAGGGACACCAGCAAATGCTTGCCCAACTCTCCGGAAACGATCATGGCCCAGAGCGTGCCACCGATCTGTGACGGCGCGGCGATGACCCGCTGCGGGATCAGCCCGGCCTGGGAGGCCAGTTCCCACAATAGCAACAGCGCGATCGGGCTGAGCAAGCGCAGCAAGGCTTCGGGGGTGCGCCAGTTGCGCAGCCAGTTGGGGGTCAATCTCGACGCGTCCAGCGGATCACGGGTGAGGCGAGCAGCCTTATCGACGGAAAACGAGCTACTGGCGCTCGTGGAATCGAAGGTCTTTTCAGTCATCAGGCTTCCTTCCTATAAAGAACATGGCTGAGGCGCCATGGGTGAGCTTTGGATTCATGCTATTCGCATAAAAAACCTCAGTGAAATTCTTTTTAGGAATAAGCTAATATGATTAAAAATCAGATAAACGACTCAACAAATAAATTATTTGCATAATTAATGCATCAAGGCCCCGCCCTTTCCGGGCGCGGGCATTGAGGGAGGTTAAAATGCGCATTGTTGATATCTCAGATTTATCATGATTCATTAACTTAATAATAAACTTAGAACAAAACGGCATTTCACAGGTGCGCCCTGCTGCGCCTACTTTCGTCACCACCGAGTCCGACCCCATGCCAGGCGGAGGCTTGAATCACCTCCAGACAACGACAAGGATCTCAGCATGAGCATTGAATTCATCGGTTACATCGGCGGCCATCACTCTTCGGAAATCCATCCCCGCAGCGGCCCTGTCCTGCAACCCGAGTACGTGGAAAAAGTCGCCCGCGCCCACGACGAGGCCGGGTTCGATCGCGCCCTGGTGGCCTTTCATTCCAACAGTCCAGACAGCACCTTGATTGCCTCCCATGCCGCCAGCGTGACGAAAAACCTCAAGTTCCTCATCGCCCACCGCCCGGGGTTTGCCGCGCCGACCCTGGCCGCGCGACAGTTCGCCACCCTCGACGTGTTCAATGGCGGACGCACCGCCGTGCACATCATCACCGGGGGCGATGACGGTGAATTGCGGGCTGATGGCAGCTATATCGGCAAGGACGAGCGGTATGCGCGCACCGATGAATACCTCGACGTGGTGCGCCAGGAATGGACCAGTGACAAGCCTTTCGACTATCAGGGCACGTATTACCAAGTCGAAGGCGCGCACTCGGCGGTGAAGTCGCCGCAACAGCCGCACATCCCGCTGTATTTCGGCGGCTCGTCGACGGCGGCCATCGAGGTCGCGGGCAAGCATGCGGATGTCTATGCGCTGTGGGGTGAAACCTACGAGCAAGTGCGCGAGGTGGTGAGACAGGTGCGTGCCGAGGCGGCCAGGCATGGCCGCGAGATTCGCTTCAGCCTGTCGTTGCGCCCGATCCTGGCGGACACCGAAGAGCTGGCCTGGGAACGTGCCGAGCGCATCCTGCAACAAGCCACCGCCCTGGCCGAACAGAACGGCTTTGTACGCCGCGAGCCACCGAACGAAGGCTCCCGACGCCTGCTGGCGGCAGCGGCCCAGGGTTCACGCCTGGACAAGCGCCTGTGGACCGGGATCGCCGGCTTGCTCGGCGCACAAGGCAACTCGACGTCACTGGTAGGCACACCTGAACAAGTGGCTGAAGCCCTGCTCGACTATTACGACCTGGGCATCACCACCTTCCTGATCCGCGGCTTCGACCCGCTCGACGATGCCATCGACTACGGCAAGCGCCTGATCCCGCTGACCCGCCAATTGGTCGCCGAGCGTGAACGGCAGGCAGCGGAAAAAGTGGCTTGAAAGCACTGAGCCTCTAATGTGGGAGCGGGCTTGCTCGCGAAGGCGTCGGCAGATCCAACGCATATGCTAACTGACAGACCGCTTTCGCGAGCAGGCTCGCTCCTGCATTTCGGACTCAGTCCTTGTACTCGATATCCGTGCGCTCCAACTGCCGGATCAGCGCATTCCAGTGCCGCGCCACGCCCGGCCCATCCCCGCTTTTGAACACCTCGGCCTGCTTCTCGACCTTGGCCACCACTTGCGCCGGCGGAAAGATCAATTCGGCGTTGCCACCTGCCTGCGCCGCGATCTGGATATTGCAGGCGCGCTCCAGACCGTGCAGTTGCTGGAATGCATGCTCGACACTGATGCCCGCGGTCAGCAGCCCGTGATTGCGCAGGATCAACACGCTTTTATCCCCCAGGTCGGCCACCAGGCGTTCGCGCTCGTCGAGGTCCAATGCCACGCCTTCGTAACCGTGATAAGCCACGCGCCCGGAAAAACCGATGGCGTGCTGGGAGATCGGCAACAGGCCGTCACGCTGGGCGGACACCGCGATGCCGTCGCGGGTATGGGTATGCAGCACCGCTTGCAGGTCCGGCCGCGCGCCATGAATGGCGCTGTGGATCACGTAGCCGGCGTAGTTGATGCCCAGCCCCGTCGGGTCGTCGACGAGGGTGCCGTCGATGTCCACCTTGACCAGGTTGGAGGCGGTGATTTCGTCGAACAGCAGCCCGAAAGCATTGATCAGGAAATGCTCGTCCGGCCCCGGCACCCGCGCGGAAAAATGGGTGTAGATGTGGTCGGTCCACTTGAACAGGGCCGCCAGCCGATAGGCCGCGGCCAGTTTGACGCGCACTTCCCATTCTTCCGGGCTTACACGCTGGCGAACATTTTTCGAGACACTGGATAACGGACTGACGCTGCTCATGGCAAAACTTCCTGGATGGCCTTAAGGTCTCCAGCAAGCCTATGGCAAGGCAAAAAATAATAAAAAGCACATTTTAATCTAAGCTAATTATCATTTTTTTTTATTATCTCCCTCCCCCTCCTTCACGCCGCACTCTTGATCTTCTGCAATGAGCCGGCGACCAGTTTGCCGAAGGCGTCGACCGGGCCCTGCAGGTTGCCGAGGAAATGCGGATAGATCAGCCACAAATCCATCACCGGCTTGAAATCCTTGAGCGGCATCACCGCCAACTGATCGAAATGCGCGCTGCGTTCCAGCAACGGACGCGGCACCAATCCCAGTCCCAGGCCGTCAGCGACCAGGCCCAACTGCAATTCGGTACCGAACGTTTCCAGGTTGACCCGCAGGGCCAGGCCCTGGTCCGACAGGGTGCGTTGCAAGCCGGCACGGAAGCCGCAGCCATCGGGGTTGAGAATCCAGCCACTCTGGTAGACGTCTGCCAGTTTGCAGGGACGCTTGGGCATTTGATCCTTGGCGCACACCACCACCAGCTCCATCTTGCCGATCGACTCGCCGACAATGTTGTCCGGGAAAATCTTGCCCGCCGGGAACAGCGCCGCCGCCGCGTCCAGCTCCCCGCGCTCGATCTTGCCGACCAGTTGACTGCCCCAACCCGTGGCCACCTGCGCCCGCAAGTCGGGGTATTCGAGGCGCAAATGCTTGAGTGCATCGAGCAGCACCACATCACCGATGGTTTGCGGAACGCCCAGGCGCAACAACCCGGTGGGCGGCGCATCGGTGGCCACCAGTTCGCGCAATGCATCCATTTCCCGCAGGATCAATCGGCACTGTTCATACACCCGTGTCCCGATCAGCGTGGGCTTGAGTGGCTTGGTGTTGCGGTCGAACAGCTCCACACCCAACGCCTGCTCAAAGTTCTGCACGCGCCGCGTGATGGCCGGCTGGGTCAGTTGCAACGACTCGGCGGCATGGCTGATGGACTGGCAACGAATCACTTCGACAAAGGCGTCGATATCATCAATTTTCATTTGGCCCGCACATAGAGAACAGTCGATAAGATGTCTGAAAAGCATAGTTCTATTGTTGGAATCTGGATAGTCCGCCGTATTCCTCAGCACCGGTCACTGGCGTCTCAGGTCATGCAACCCGATTATTAATTCCTTTCGGCTATAACCTAATCATTAAACAATCGCATATTGATCTAAAACATTATGCTTAAATCAAAGGGTCAACTTTCAGAACGAACAATGGAAATCGCCATGACCCAGGCCCGACACCCGGAGAGACTCAGAGCATTCATAGGCGCCCTGGCGGAATTGATCGACGGCAATCCCCGCGAGGGTGATCTGCTGCATCGCGGCGGCAAGCTGCTCGCGCAACTGGTCAGCCATGATGACTGGCTGCCCGACGATTTTGCCCAACCGGATCCAGAACGCTATCAACAGTTTTTGCTGCATGCCGATTCACGCCAGCGCTTCAGTATCGTCAGTTTTGTCTGGGGGCCGGGACAACGCACGCCCATCCATGATCATCGGGTCTGGGGCCTGATCGGCATGTTGCGCGGTTCGGAGTACTCGCAAGGGTTCGCCCGTAACCCTGACGGCAGCCTGGTGCCCGAGGGCCGGCGGATACAGCTGGTGCCGGGTCAGGTCGAAGCGGTGTCGCCGAAGATCGGCGACATTCATCAAGTCAGCAACGCCTTCGACGATCAGGTCTCGATCAGCATCCATGTCTATGGCGCCAACATCGGTGCCGTGCGCCGCGCGGTGTACCAGCCCGACGGCAGCGAGAAATTGTTTATCTCCGGTTATTCCAACGCCTTTCTCCCCAATATCTGGGATTTGTCCAAAGAGAGCCAAGCCCTATGAGCACTGCACCTACCCGCTCCTACGCCGAGATCCGCCAGGCCCTGCTGAACCGTGAAGAACTGGCGCTGGTGGATGTGCGCGAAGAAGCGCCTTTCGCTGAAGCGCATCCGCTGTTCGCCGCCAACATTCCACTGTCCAAGCTCGAGCTTGAGGTGTACTCGCGGATTCCTCGACGCGATACCCAGGTGACTGTCTACGACAATGGCGAAGGCCTGGCGGACATCGCCGCCCGGCGCTTGCAGGACCTTGGCTATACCCGGGTCAGCCTGCTCGAAGGCGGCCTGGAAGGTTGGCGCGTCAACGGTGGCGAGCTGTTTATCGACGTCAACGTGCCGAGCAAAGCCTTTGGCGAACTGGTCGAAAGCCAGCGCCACACGCCATCCCTGGCGGCGGAAGAGGTTCAGGCGCTGCTCGACAGCGAGGCGGACGTGGTGGTACTCGATGCCCGACGCTTCGATGAATACCAGACCATGAGCATTCCCACCGGCATCAGCGTACCGGGGGCGGAACTGGTGCTGCGTGCCCGGGAACTGGCACCGGACCCCGCCACGCGCATCATCGTCAACTGCGCCGGGCGCACCCGCAGCATCATCGGCACCCAGTCGCTGATCAATGCCGGCATCGCCAACCCGGTGTCAGCCTTGCGCAACGGCACCATCGGCTGGACCCTGGCCGGTCAAAAACTGCAGCACGGCCAGTCGCGCCGCTTCGCCCCGACCAGTGAAGAACATCGCCAAGTCGCGGCCAGCGATGCCCGCCGCGTCGCCGACAAGGCCCTGGTGGGCCGCGCGACCCTGGCGGACCTGCAACGCTGGCAACAGGAACCGGCACGCAGCACCTACCTGTTTGATGTGCGCACCCCGGAAGAATTCGAAGCCGGGCACCTGCCTTCGGCCCGCTCGACACCGGGCGGCCAGCTGGTGCAGGAAACCGACCACTTCGCCAGTGTGCGCGGCGCGCGCCTGGTGCTGGTCGACGACGATGGCGTGCGCGCCAACATGTCGGCGTCCTGGCTCGCGCAACTGGGCTGGGAAGTGCACGTGCTGGATGACCTGCAGCCAGCGCACTTCAGCGAGAAAGGCGCCTGGCAGGCACCGGTCCCCGCGCAGCAGCAAGCCGAGGAAATCAGCCCCGAGACCCTGGCCGATTGGTTGACCCATGGCGACACCGCCGTGCTGGATTTCACCAGCAGCGCCAATTACGTCAAACGCCATATCCCCGGTGCCTGGTGGGTGCTGCGCGGGCAACTGCGCGACGCCCTGGCGAAGGTGCCGACGGCGCAGCGCTACGTGCTGACCTGCGGCAGCAGCCAGCTGGCACGCCTGGCGGTCGCCGAGGTCGAGGCGCTGACCGGCAAGGCGGTGTTTTTGCTGGGTGGCGGCACCGCCAGCTGGATCGCTGCACAACGGCCACTGGAGGAAGGCGAGACTCACCTGGCCTCGCCGCGCATCGACCGTTATCGCCGTCCCTACGAGGGCACAGATAACCCCCGCGAAGCGATGCAAGCCTATCTGGACTGGGAGTTCGGACTGGTCGAGCAACTGGCCCGCGACGGCACCCATGGCTTTTTTGTGATCTAACCGCCGGCTTCCGGCGGCCTTTGTATCTGTGGGAGCGAGCTTGCTCGCGAGAACACCAAGAGAGCCGCCGGGCATCTGGTTTTACGCGTTATCGTTCACGACCTTCGCGAGCAAGCTCGCTCCTACACACATCCGACCCCTCTCCAGGCGGAGGCTGAACCCACAATCGAGAGGATTTTCATCATGTCCGCTGTCTTGCACCACGCTCCTTCACACGTCACCAAAACACTGCAGGTCACTCGCCTGGAACCCACCATCGGCGCGGAAATCGCCGGCATCGATCTGCGCCAGCCGCTGACCCCGGCGCTGCGCGACGAACTGCGCGGTTTGCTGCTCGAACACAAAGTGATTTACTTCCGCGACCAGGCCATCAGCACCGAACAGCAGATCGCCTTCGCTCGCGAATTCGGCGAGCTCTAGGTGCATCCCACCACCCAGCAAAACGACCCAACCCTACCCCAAGCGCATCTGACTCAAGCCCAGGACGAACGCAAACTCTATGGCCCGAGGATCAGCGGCCGTTGGCACACCGATACCAGCTGGCTGTTGCAGCCCACCCTCGGCGCCGTGTTGCGCGCGGTCGACCTGCCCCCGGTCGGCGGCGACACGCTGTGGGCCGACACAGCTGCGGTCTATCAAGCCTTGCCCGACGAGTTGCGCGAAGAAATCGATGACCTGCACGTGGTCCACTACGGTGATTACCCGCGCCGCATGGAACGGGAGCTGATCGCTTATGACGACATTCCCCATCGGACACGACGCGCCAACGCGGCCTGATCCTCGCCTAACCCTAGTTCCAGCCTGTTAAGAGACATATCGAACGGCCAGTGACTGTGGCGAGGGAGCTTGCTCCCGCTCGGGTGCGCAGCAGCCGTCGCTTTTGGGACGGCTTCGCCGTCCAGCGGGAGCAAGCTCCCTCGCCACAGGTTCTGTATCACGCTTAACGGGTTGGCGTTCCTGGCGCCGCTGCTCCCACAAGGCGTTTGCTGTGCACGCAAAATTTGTGCTCGGCGACGATCCAATGTGGGAGCGAGCCTGCTCGCGAAAGCACTTTCACATTCAGCGTTGATATTGGCTGACACGACGCCTTCGCCGGCAAGCCGGTCTCGCTCCCACAGGTTCTGCGCTGGCGCTGCCGCTTTCGATCGTTCCCACTCTCCACTCTCCAGGACGCTCCGCGTCGCATCAAGAGCCGAACGCAGAGCGTCCGTTGAGGCTTTCCCAAGCGGGAGGGTGGGAACGATCAACGCCCGCTCTAAATGCATTTATTTAATATTACGCAATACGATAATCAGCTAACTTAATAATTAGTATATAACCATAAAGAATTTCACAGCAGCTTTTTATAGAGATAACGTCAACCACAGACCGACCCCTTCTCCAGGCGGAGGCAATACGAAGCGCAACAACCTGCCTGGAGTTTCCCATGTCATTAAATCCCCTGTTGTTGAGCCTGTTCTGCACCTTGGGCTTCACCACATTCAGCCACGCTGCCGACCTTCAACCCTTGCTGGTGGCCAATCAGAAGTCTTCGATCAAGGTGCTGCTGGAAGTCTCCGGCGAGCTGAAGGACGTGCCCTACGACATCCAGTTTTCCGAGTTCCCGGCCGCCGCCCCATTGGGCGAAGCGCTGAATGCCGGCGCCGTGGACATCGGCGCCCTTGGGGATGCGCCCTACGTGTTCGCCCTTGGCGCCGGTGCACCGATCAAGGTGGTCAGCATCGTGCATGCCGAGGGCCGCTACACCACCGCGATCCTCGCGCCCAAGGATTCGGCGCTGAACAACGCCAGCGATCTCAAAGGCAAGAAGATCGTCACCACCCGCGGCTCCATTGGCCACTTCCTGGCGATCAAGGCCTTGCGCAGTGTCGGCCTGAGCACCAGCGATGTGCAGTTCATCTATCTGCTGCCAAGCGAGTCGCGCATCCTGCTGGATAACGGCAGTGCCGACGCCTGGTCGACCTGGGACCCGTACACCACCATTTCCACCACCCAGAATCAGGCCAAGGTTCTGGCCAGTGGCGCAACCCTGCTGACCAACCATTTGTACCTGGCCGCCACCAGCCAGGCCATCGCCGGCAAACGCCAGCAACTCGAAGACTTCGTCGCCCGGGTCGATCGCGCCTACCGCTGGACCAACGCCCACCCCGAGGAATACGCCGCCGCCCAGGCGCGAGTGACCGGTTTGCCGCTGGCGGTGCATGTCGCCGTGGCCAAGGGCACGCACATGGAGCCGGTGGAGATTGACGACAAGGTCATCAGCGGCCTGCAAACCACCGCGGACATCTATCAGGAAGAAGGCATTCTCACCAAACATATCGACGTCTCCCAAGGCTTCGACAAGAGCTTCAACGCCAAGCGTGCCCAACTCAACCAGGCATCTCGATAACGATGCAACTGTTCCAGGAGTAGAACCATGAGCAAGCAACGCCAACTGAAACTCGGAGCGATGGTCCATGGCGTCGGCCATGGCTGGGGCGAATGGCGCCATCCGCAGGCTCAGGCCAACGCCAGCGTGAACTTCGATTTCTACAAGCAACAGACGCAACTGGCCGAGGCGGCGAAGTTCGACTTCGTGTTCATCGCCGACAGCCTGCACATCCATGAAAAGTCCAGCCCGCACTACCTCAATCGCTTCGAGCCGCTGACCATTCTCTCGGCCCTGGCCGCCACCACCCGGCACATCGGCCTGGTCGCGACCGTGACCGTCAGCTACACCGAACCCTTCCAGGTCGCCCGGCAGTTCGCGTCCCTGGACCATATCAGCGGCGGTCGCGCCGGCTGGAACGTGGTGACGTCCTGGCTCAGCGGCACCGCCGACAACTTCGGCAAGGCCGAGCACCCGCCGCATGCCGTGCGCTACCGCATCGCCAAGGAGCACGTCGCCGTGGTCAAGGGCCTGTGGGATTCCTGGGAAGACGATGCCTTCGCCTACGACAAGCAGAGCGGTGAGTTTTTCACTCCCGGCAAGCTGCACGCCCTGGAGCACCAGGGCGAATTTTTCTCGGTAAAGGGCCCACTGAACATCGCCCGTTCCCGGCAAGGTCAGCCGGTGATTTTCCAGGCCGGCACCTCCGAGGCGGGACGCAGTTTCGCCGCCGAAAACTCCGATGCAATTTTCGTCAGCCCCGAGTCCTTCGACGAAGCCCGCGCCTACTACCACGACCTGAAACAACGGGCCAGCGGCTTCGGCCGGGAGGCGCAGAAGCTGTCGATCCTGCCGGGCATCCGCCCGATCGTGGGCCGTGATGAAGCAGAAGTTGAAAGCCGCTATCAGCAAGCGGTGGAACTGGTGACCATCGAGGATGCCATCGTCGCCCTCGGCCGGCCGTTCAACGACCATGACTTCAGCCAATACCCGCTGGATGCGCCGTTCCCCGAGCTGGGCGACCTGGGTTCCAACAGCCAGAAAGGCGGATCGGACCGGATCAAGCAGCTTGCGCGGGATGAAGGCCTGACCTTGCGCGAAGTCGCCCTGCGCTTCTCCCGGCCACGGCGCGATTTCGTCGGTACCCCCGAACAGGTCGCCGACGCCATTCAAACCTGGTTTGAACAAGGCGCCGCGGACGGTTTCATCATTAACTCGTTGCTGCCCGATGGCCTGCAGTATTTCACCGAACTGGTAGTGCCGGTGCTGCAACAACGCGGTCTGTTTCGCGACGAATACAGCGGCAGCACCTTGCGCGACAACCTCGGTCTCGAAGTGCCTGCCAACCGTCACGCGACCACTCAGGTCGAAGAAAAAAGCGAGGCACTGGCATGAGCGAATCCCTTAACCGCCTGTTGGCGAACCTGCATGCCGAACGTGTGGCGACCTGGGAGCCGGCGGCCCTGCAAGTCAATATCGATCAACGCCAACGCCTGGTGGACGAAGCCCGGGGCGACGACTTCGTCAAGGCCGGCGACACCCTTGAGCCCTTCACGTTGTTGAAGGTCGAAGGCGGCAGCCTGAGCCGCGACGAGTTGCTCGCCAACGGTCCTGCGGTGCTGATTTTCTTCCGCTTCGCCGGCTGCCCGGCCTGCAACATCGCCCTACCCTATTACCAGCGCCGGCTCTATCCGCACCTGCAGGCACTGGGGGTGCCGCTGGTGGCGGTCAGCCCGCAGGTGCCGCAAAAGCTGGTGGAGATCAAGACCCGCCATAACCTTGAACTGCAAGTGGCCAGCGACCCGGACAACAGCCTCGGCCGGCGCCTGGGCATTCTCTACAGCTTCGATGAAGCCTCGCGCAAAGCGGCGCTGGCCAAGGGCAAGGGCATCGGCGAAACCACCGGCACCGGTACCTGGGAATTGCCGCAGCCCACAATGGTGGTCATCGCCCGGGACGGCACGGTGGCCTTCGCCGAAGTCAGCCCCGACTGGCTGGCGCGCACCGAAGCCGATCCGGTATTGCGCGCGGTCGAACAGCTGCTGGGGCAAACACCCGTACAACTCGCCATCTGACAAGAGCCTGACCATGACGAAAAAGATCACACAGGGACAGTTCAATCGTCGCGGCTTCCTCACGGCCAGCTCCATCGCCCTGGGTGCGTTGGGGCTGTCCTCCCTGGGGCTGGCCCCGCGCGCGTTCGCCCAAGCCAACAGGCTCTCGGACCTGACCCTGGGCGTCGCCACTTACCGGGGCCAGGATTCCTATTTCAGCGAAGACGCCGGTACCGCCAATACCCCCTACAAAGTCGATTACTCGGAGTTCGCCGGCGGCAACCTGATCGTCGAAGCCTTGGCTTCGGGCAGTCTGGACGTCGGCGGCATGAGCGAGATTCCACCGATCTTCTCGATTCAGAGCCATCGCCAACCGCGGCTGATCGCGGTGCTGCAAGGCGATGTGAACAACCAGGTGTTCCTAATCCCCAAGGACTCGAACCTGGAATCGGTGGCGCAACTGCGCGGCAAACGGGTCGGCTACGTGCGCTCCACCACGTCGCACTATTTCCTGATCAAGGCACTGAAGGAGCAAGGCCTGACCATGAAGGACATCACCCCGGTGGCGCTCACGCCCCAGGATGGTTTCAGTGCATTCCAGAGTGGCCAGCTTGACGCCTGGGTGATCTATGGGGTGTTTATCCAGTTGGCGAAATTCCGCAGTGGTGCCCGGGTGCTGAAAACAGCGCTGGGTTACCTCTCCGGCAACTACCTGATCGCCGCCCGGCCCGCTGCACTGGAAGACCCGATGCGCAAGCAGGCAATCCAGGACTATCTGCAGCGCCAGGCGCGCACGCTGGAATGGATCAACAACAACCCCGAACCCTGGGCCGCGAAATCGGCGCAGTTGCTGGGGGTCGACAAGGCGGTGTTTCTCGACATGTACAACAACCGCAGCCAGCCGTCGAAAATCATTGCCGTGAACGATCAGGCCATTGCTTCGCAGCAGGAAGTGGCTGATCTGTTCTTCCACGCCGGTGTGCTGAGCGAGCGGCTCGACGTCAGTCCGTTGTGGGACAAAAACTTCCCGTTGTTGCCGTTATGAGATCGAGTGAATCCACCATGAGTATTTCTTCCCAACATTCCCCGCCACTGCGATCCGTCGAAGTGGCCCAATTCGAAGCACTGCTCGAAAACATCGGCGCGCAACTGGCCGCCACGGCCCACCTGTATGACGAGAGCGGCGCCTTTCCCCACGACAACTTCAAGCTGTTGCACGAACACGGCCTGGTCGCGTTGACCGTACCCAAGGCCCTGGGCGGTGGCGGCGCAAACCTGGCACAGGCACGCAAGGCCATCAGCGCCATCGCCAAGGGCGAGCCCTCCACCGCCTTGATCCTGGTGATGCAATACCTGCAGCACTCACGGCTGCAAGACAGCCGAACCTGGCCCGACGCGCTGCGCCAGCAGGTGGCCCGGGACGCCGTCGAGCATGGCGCGCTGATCAACGCCTTGCGCGTCGAACCCGACCTCGGCACCCCGGCCCGGGGCGGTCTGCCGGCGACCATCGCCAGGCGTACCTCGGCAGGCTGGCGCATCAGCGGGCGGAAAATCTACTCCACCGGCAGCCATGGCCTGAGCTGGTTCAGCGTCTGGGCCCGCAGCAACGATGAAGACCCGCTGGTCGGCGCCTGGCTGGTGCACAAGGATACGCCGGGCATCAGCATCATCGAGGATTGGGACCACCTGGGCATGCGCGCCACCTGCAGCCATGAGGTGATATTCGACAATGTGCTGGTGCCGCTGGATCACGCCGTCAGCGTCAGCCGCTGGAGCGCGCCGCAAGCCGAGCTCGATGGCGATGGTTTTCTGTGGATGTCGGTGTTGCTGTCATCGGTCTACGACGGCGTCGCCCAGGCGGCCCGCGACTGGCTGGTGAGCTGGCTGGAAAACCGCGCGCCGTCGAACCTGGGCGCAGCGTTGTCGACCCTGCCACGCTTTCAGGAAGCCGTCGGCCACATCGACACCCTGCTGTTCGCCAACCGCAGCCTGCTCGACTCCGCCGCCGAGGGCCACACCCTGGCCAGTCACGCGGCGCAACTGAAATACCTGGTCACCGGCAACGCCATCCGCGCCGTCGAGCTGGCGATCGAGGCCTCCGGCAATCCGGGCCTGTCACGCAATAACCCGCTGCAACGGCATTATCGCGACGTGCTCTGCAGCCGGGTTCACACGCCGCAAAACGACGCCGTCCTGCAAGGTGTCGGCAAAGCGGTCTTCGCCCAGCGCCAGCCAAAGGAACGCCCATGAGCCAGCTCATCATCGCCAGCCAACTGGATGAAGACTTCAACGAAGTGATCCGCCAGCGCCTCGCGCACAGCCACCCGGGAGCCCGGGTCATCGGCGTGCCGGCTGGAGTGCCGAGCGACCTGCCGGCCGAGGTCGGCATCCTGCTGGCGCGGCCGATCAATGTGCGTGGCTATCTGGCGCCGGATACGCCGCCACCGGGTTGGCCCTATGGTTTGAAATGGATTCAGGTGGTGTCTTCGGGCATCGATTTCTACCCGCAATGGCTGTTCAACGGCCCACCGGTGAGCACCTCGCGTGGCAGCGCCGCGGAGAACATCGCCGAGTTCGCCCTGGCCGCGATCTTCGCTGCGGCCAAGCGCTTGCCGGACATCTGGGTGCATGACTCACAATGGAATTTCACTGCGCTGACACCGCTCAAGGGCACCACGCTGGGGATTCTCGGCTTCGGCGCCATTGGCCGCAGCCTCGCGTCCAAGGCCAGCGCCCTGGGCATCAAGGTGCTGACGTTGCGTCAGAGCCAGACGCCGTTCGAGGTAGAAGGCGTAGAAGCGGCGCGGGATATCCATGACCTGTTTGCCCGTGCCGATCACCTGGTGCTGGCCGCGCCCTTGACCGCCTCGACCCGGCACATCGTCGACAGTGCCGTGCTGGCCAGCGCCAAACCCGGCCTGCACCTGATCAACATCGCACGGGGTGGCCTGCTCGACCATGGGGCACTGTTGGAAGCCTTGGACAGCGGGAGCATCGGCCTGGCCTCGCTGGACGTCACCGAACCCGAGCCCTTGCCGGACGGCCACCCGCTCTACGCCCACCCAAGGGTGCGCCTGTCGCCCCATACCTCGGCGATTTCCAGTAACAGTCGCCACGAAATTGCCGACAGCTTCCTGGCCAATCTGGAGCGCCACCTCAATGGCCTGGCGTTGGAGAATCAGGCGGACGTACAGCGCGGGTATTGATTCCGAGTCATTCCCTTCCACCGTCATCGCGGGCAAGTCGAATCGTCGCACCGCCGCTCCCACAGGATATGTACATCACCTGTGAGAGCGGTCTTGCCCGCGATTGCGTTATATCTGCCAAAAAATCAACATCATATTTATGCATTTAATACTAATAATTAATGCCTATTTTTTATAATTACCTTATAACTAATCGGACTTTTACAGCGCCTGTTTATACAAATATTGTTACAACCATCACCGACCCCTGACCAGGTGGAGGCCCACGGAACTGCACGTTTTTCCGGCCGACACCACTCCACGGTCAACTGCGGCAACCCAACCTGAATCCGCCTCAAAACGCCCCGCCATGGCTTGCAAACCCTGGCTACGGCAACGCTTTGCCCAAAAAACATAACGACGCCAACGCTGCACCCATTTTCAACGATGTGCAGGTACCCCAAGGAGCAACACTATGGCTTTCACCCGCAGGGAACTGATCTCCCGTATTGCCGCCGTCGGTGGCTATTCCGCCGCTGTCAGCGCCCTCGGTGCACTGGGGCTGACGCCCCAGGCCGTGGCGGCAAGTTTCAACCCGCTGCAACTGGGCAGCAGTGGCAAAGGCAAGCATGTGGTGGTGGTCGGTGCCGGCATTTCCGGGCTGGTCAGCGCCTACGAGCTGCGCAAGGCCGGTTTCAGCGTGACCATTCTCGAAGCCCGGGAGCGGATCGGTGGGCGCAACTGGACCCTGCGTCGCGGCAGCAAAATAGATTTCGACGACGACGTCAGCCAGACCGTCGACTTCGATGACGGGCAGTTTTTCAACGCCGGCCCCGCACGCATTCCCAGCCATCACCAGACCATCCTCGGCTACTGCCGCGAGCTGGGCGTCGAGCTGCAAGTGCTGGTCAACAGCAGTCGCAACGCCCTGGCCTTGCCCGACCCGAAACAACCGGCGTTCCAGTTGCGCCAGGCGGTCAACGACACCCGCGGGCAACTGTCCGAACTGCTGGCACGAACCGTCAGCCGCAAGGCCCTGGACCGGGATCTGAGCGCCGACGACCGTCAGGCGCTGTTGAATTTCCTCAAGGTCTACGGCGACCTGAATGCCGACTTGCAATACAAGGGTTCGGTGCGCTCCGGTTACGACCGCGTGCCCGGTGCTGGCGATCAGACCGGCATCACCCGCGCGCCGCTCGAACTGCAGACCCTGCTCAACCCCAAGCTCTGGGGTGCGCTGGTGTTCGATGAAATCCCCGAGTTCTCCTCGACCATGTTCCAACCGGTCGGCGGCATGGACCGCATTCCCCATGCGTTCTACGAAAAGCTCAAGGACGCGGTGCGCCTGAACGCCGAAGTCAGCGATATCCAGACCGCAGAACTTGGCAGCCGCATCACCTACCGGGATCGCAAGACCGGCGCGACCCAGACCCTCAACGCCGACTACGCCATCGTCACCGTGCCCCTGCCGCTGCTGGCCAAACTGCCCAGCAACTTCAGCCTGCCGTTCAAGCAGGCGATTCTCAGCGCGCAAAGCGATCAGGCGAACAAAGTGGCCTGGCAGTCGCCGCGATTCTGGGAGACCGACTTCAACATCTACGGCGGGCTCTCTTACCTGGACCATGAAGTCAAAGGCTTGTGGTACCCCAGCGATCGTTTGAACAGTGCCCAGGGCATTCTGGTGGCGGCCTACAACACCAGCGAATCGGCCCAGGCCTTCAGCAAGAAATCCCTCGCCGAACAGTTCGCCTCGTCCCGGCAAGCCGTGGAACTGCTGCACCCCGGGCACAGCAGCAAGCTGCAAAAACCGGTGGCGATCAACTGGGCCAAGGTGCCTTTCAGCAAAGGTCCGTGGATCGTCAACGACGAGGTCGGCGAGAGCGCCTATCAAATCCTCAACGAGCCTCAGGGCCGCACCTATCTGGCCAGCGACGCCCTCGCCCATGGCGGCGTCGGCATCTGGCAGAACAGCGCCGCCGACTCGGCGCGGCGCATCGTTTCGCTGATCGGTAGACATGCCGAACGCCAGCAACCGGGCGTTGCCGCCTGATGCCGCTCAATCAACCAATCCCCTGTGGGAGCGAGCTTGCTCCGGGCGGCGATCCGACGAAGACGGCGGCACAGTCAACATTTTTGTCGCCTGCCCCCCCGCCTTCGCGAGCAGGCTCGCTCCCACAGGTTCATCAACTGACTGGCATTAAGCGTGACCGCCTGACTTTGTTAATTAAAGGACTGAACGATGAAAACCATGACTTTGCTCACAGGACTCCTCATGACCGCCACCGCCCTCACCAGCCACGCCGACGAGATCAAACGCATCGCCCTGCCCAACTCGACTTTCCCGATTTCCCTGGCGGTATCGGTGCCGGCGCAAACCGACCTGCTGTTCGTCAGCGGCCTGCTCGCCGACCTGCATGACCCGAAAGCGCCGAAGGATTCCTTTGCCGCCTACGGCGATACCGCGACCCAGACCACCTCGATTCTGAACAAGCTCAAAGGCGTACTGGAAAGCCAGGGTCTGGGGTTGGGCGATGTGGTGCAACTTCGAGTGTTCCTGGTGGGTGATCCGGCCAAGGGCGGCAAGCTCGACTTCGCCGGGCTTCAAGAAGGCTATACGCCGTTCTTCGGCAGCACCGCGCAACCGAACAAACCGGCGCGCACCGCCGTTCAAGTGGTGGCCCTGCCGCTGCCCGGTGGCCTGGTGGAAATCGAGGCCGTCGCTGCGCGCAAGAAGTGACACGGAATTCACCCGACATTCAGGAGCTTCACGCTTATGTTCAATCACTCAGGGCGCGGTACAGCGCCGACGCACCGTCCCTTATTACTGCCACTGTCGATTGCCTGCGGTCTCGCCTCGTTCAACGTCGAAGCCGCCGACACCAGCGCTCCCACCCTCAATACCGTGGTCGTCACCGGCAACCGTGGCGCCGAACAACGCACCGTGACCACCAGCCCGACCCCCATCGACGTAGTGACCGGCGAACAACTGCGCTCGGTGGGTAAACCGAGCCTGCTGGAGGCACTGAGTAAATTCATCCCCTCCTTCAACCTGCCCGACCGCGCCGGTTGGGACGCGAGCGGTGTGGTGCGATCCGCTACTCTGCGCGGCCTGACCGCGTCCCATGTGCTGGTGCTGGTCAATGGCAAGCGGCGGCATACCAGCGCCACGCTGAACATCAACGGCATCAACAGCGGCGCGGCGCCTAGCGATCTGGACCTGATCCCGGTGGCGTCGATCGATCATATCGAGGTGCTGCGTGACGGTGCCGCCGCCCAATACGGTTCGGATGCGATTTCCGGGGTGATCAACATCATCCTCAAGCAGACCACCGGCGGCAGTTCCGACACCAGCCTCGGCCAGGGCTACGACGGCAAACGCGGGACCGGGCAAGAGGCGATCAACTATGGTTTTGAAGTCGGCGAAGCCGGCGTGCTCAACCTGTCGCTCGACACCCGCTACCAGGAACGGGACAACAAGGCCGGCAGCAACGGCTACAGCTCGCACTACTACCCACTGGCCGATGGTTCTCCCGACCCGCGTGAAGCCAGCTCCAGCCATCACACCTACAAAGGCTATGGCTTGCCGCGCAGTCAACTGGCCGATGTCGGGTACAACCTCGACCTGCCGCTGAACGATGCCGTCACCCTCTATTCGTTCTCGACCCTGGCCACCCGGGAGAACAACGACGGCCAGAACTTCCGCCTGCCGAGCGGGCGCAACACCATCACCACCGGTCCCAATGGCTATCCCGATGGTTACAGCCCGTACTGGCTGATCAACGAAACCGACTTCCAGTCCGCATTCGGGGCCAAGGGCGACGACATCGGCGGTTGGGCCTGGGACGTGAGCAGTACCTATGGGCGCAACTATGCCAAGCAGCGAACCTACAACAACCAGAACCCGTCGCTGGGTGAAAACACGCCCAACAAATTCACCTCGGGCATTTACATCGCCGATCAGTTGACCAGCAACCTCGACCTGAAAAACAGCTACGAGATCGGTCTGGCCAAGCCCCTGGATGTCGCCTTCGGTTTCGAGCATCGGCGCGAAAGCTACGAGACCCGGGCGGGATCAGAAGCGTCGTATATCGACGGTGGCTACGTGTTTCCGGCCGGCCATCCGCGTGCCGGGGAACGCCCCGATCCGGGCGCTCAGGTCACCAACGGCATCACTCCTGACGATGCGCAAAAGATCAGCCGCAACAGCGTCGCCAGCTACATCGATCTGGGTTTCTATCCGGTCGAGCAGTGGTACCTCGGTGTCGCCGCACGTTATGAGCATTACAACGAAGGGGTCGGCGCAACCCGCAGCGGCAAGCTCAGCACCCGCTACGAATTCAACCCAGTGTTCTCGGTGCGCGGCACCATCAGCAACGGCTTTCGCGCACCGTCGCTGGCCAACCAGATCTTCACCGCGCGCTCGACCGGGTTCGACACCATCAATGGCGTCTACCAGTCCTACAACTACGTGATCCTGCCGGTCGACTCGGCAGGCGCACAGGCACTGGGTGCCGAGTCGTTGAAACCCGAGCGCTCGACCAACTTCAGCCTCGGTTTCGCCCTGACCCCCAGTGAAGACCTGAGCCTGACCGTGGACGGCTACGTGATCAACCTGCGCGACCGCCTGGTGCTCAGTGAACGCTTCCAGGGCCCGGGCGTCGCCGCCCTGCTCGACAGCATCGGCGTGCCGGCCACCGCCGGGGCGCAGTACTTCACCAATGGCGCCAACACCCGCACCTCGGGGGTCGATGTGGTCGGTAACTACCGGCAGGACCTCAACCGGTTCGGCTCGGTGCGCTGGACCGCGGCGCTGAACTACAACCACACGCAAATCCTCAGCGTCAACGAAACCCCGTCGCAACTCACGGCCCTGGGCAGCAACTTTCAATTGCTCGGGCGCCAGTCGCGGGCGTTGATCACCAAGACCTCCCCCAGCAGCAAGATGATCTTCTCCGCCGACTGGGCGATCCGCAACTTCGACGTCAACTTGCGGCTGACCCGCTATGGCACGTACACCGAGGTCAACAGTTCCAGCGATCCGAGCCTGGATCGCGAATATTCGGCCAAATGGATTACCGACCTCGACGTGGCGTATGCGATCAACAAACAGCTGACCGTGGCCGTGGGTGCGCAGAACCTGTTCGACAAATACCCCGATCATATTGGCGTGCCGAATAGCTCCTTCGGTGATAACTGGGGTAGTTATTCGCCGTTCGGTTTTACGGGTGGGTACTACTACACGCGGTTGCAGTACGCGTTCTGACTACTTGAGGCCTACGCAGCCTACACCAGAATTTTTCGGTTCACACAAACCCTGTGGGAGCGAGCTTGCTCCCACAGGTTCTTTGCAATGGCAGGCGCCCGGTGCCGCTCATCAAACCATCAACGGCGGCTCGAACGCCGTGATCGGTGGCAACGCCTGATCCCACTTGATGATCTCCACCGAGGCGGTTTGCGCCGAGCAGCCCTGAGACAGGCTCGACGAGCCGACATCGGCGGTAATCATGTTCGGGTTGCCGTGTTTTTCCAGGCTGTTGCGCTCACCAGGCACCCACGGATCGAACCAGGCGCCGGTGGCGATCTGCACCACGCCCGGGCGAATGCCGTCCGAGACAATTACCCCGGCCAGGAAGGCACCGCGCTCGTTAAACACCTTGACCACGTCGCCATCGACAAGGCCTCGGGCACGGGCGTCCACGGGGTTGAGGGTCAGCGGTTCACGCTGGCGGATTTTCGAAGACCGGCTGTAGGCGCCGTGATCGTATTGACTGTGCAGGCGGGTTTTCGGTTGGTTCGATAGCAGCTGTAACGGAAACGACGCCAGCGGCTTGTCCAGCCACACCGCATGACCGGGGCAATCGGCGTAGCCGAAGCTGGCGATGCGTTCGCTGAAAATTTCGATGCGTCCCGAGGGCGTCGGCAGTGGATGGGCGTGCGGGTCTTCGCGGAAAGATTTGAGCAGGACGGTGTCGTCATCGGGGTAATCGATTTCGAACAGCCCGTCGCGCCAGAAACTGTCGTAGTCCGGCAGTTCGATCCCGTGCGCCTGCGCCCTGCCCCGGGACTCGTCATAGGTGAAGCGCAGCCAGGCTTCAGCGTCGCGACCTTCGGTAAAAGTCTGGGCGAAACCGAGGCGTTCGGCGACATCCGCCAGGATCGAATAATCGTCCCGGGCCTCTCCCACCGCCTCGATCGCCTTGTGCATCGCGATCATGAAACGGTCCGAGGCGGCGCTGCCGATGTCGTTGCGCTCCAGGGCCGTCGTGGCCGGCAACACGATGTCCGAGTACTTGGCCTGGGCGGTCCAGAATTGCTCGTGGACGACGATGGTTTCCGGTCGCTGCCAGGCCTGCAGTAGACGGTTGAGATCCTGATGGTGATGGAAGATGTTGCCCCCGGCCCAATAGACCAGGCGGATGTCCGGGTAATGCAACTGCTTGCCGTTGTAGTCGAAAGGCGCGCCCGGGTGGAGCAGCATGTCGGTCACCCGTGCCACCGGGATGAAATCCTTGACCGGATTGACCCCCTGGGAAAAACGCGGCCCGGAAAACGCCTTGCGGCCACTGCCGGTGATGTTCATGCAGCCATAACCCAGGCCAAAGCCACCGCCGGGCAGGCCGATCTGCCCGAGCAGCGCGGCCAGGGTCACGGTCATCCAGAACGGCTGCTCGCCGTGCACCGACCGCTGCAGGGAATAGGCGATGTTGATCATGGTGCGCTGGCGGGCCATGCGCCGTGCCAGGTCGGTGATCTGTTGCGCCGGGATGTCGGTCAGGGCCTGGGCCCACAGTGGGTCTTTGGGCTGGCCGTCGACCTGGCCGAGCAGATATCCGCGAAACCGTTCATAACCAACCGTGTAGCGCCGGACGAAGTCCTCGTTGTGCAATCCTTCGCTGACCAGCACGTAGGACAATGCGAGCATCAGCGCGGTATCGCTACCGGGGCGAACCGGCAGCCATTGAATATTTTCCGGCCCGGTCAGATCGTCACGCAACGGGCTGACGTTGACGAACTGCACGCCCGCCCCGGACATCTCTTCCAGCGCGCGGGACAACAGATGATCACTGGCACCCCCGGGGCTGGTCTGGGCATTTTTTGCCGGCAGGCCACCGAAGGCGATGAACAGCTCGCAATGCTGCACCAGGTTTTTCCATGAGGTATGGGCGGCGAGCAACCAATCTATGTTGCCGACGATGTGCGGCATCAGCACCCGGCCGGCGCCCAGGCTGTAACTGTCCATGCTGGACACATAGCCGCCGAACTGATTGAGGAAACGGTGCAGCTGACTTTGCGCATGATGGAAACGCCCGGCGCTGCCCCAGCCGTAGCTGCCGCCGAAAATGGCCTGGTTGCCATGCTCGGCCTTGACCTGTTTCAGCTGCCTGGCGACCAGGTCCAGGGCGACCTCCCACGACACCTCGACGAAGGGCTCCTGGCCGCGCAGTTCAGGATGAGAACCGGGTTGTGCAAGAAAACTGCGACGCACCGCCGGGCGCAGGATCCGCGTCGGTGAGGTAAGGGCCTCGGGAATCGAGGCCCCGATAGGCGACGGATCCGGGTCCCATGGCGCCGGAACCATCGCTTGCAGCTTTCCATCGACAACCTGCGGGCGGTAGGCCCCCCAATGCATGGATGTAAAACTCATGGCGCGATGGATTCCTTGTGGGATGTGATCGGTAACACCCAGTAGATCCCAAGTGGGAGCGAGCCTGCTCGCGAAGGCAGTGTGTCAGGCGATACAGGTGTCGACTGATACACCGCTTTCGCGAGCAGGCTCGCTCCCACAGGGGTTCTTGGTTGGTTCGCCAATAGTGTTCGGCACAGGCTTGGCATTCACCCAATGATTACCAGCTTTCCCCCAACCCGAGCAAGCACATGATCTGGCGCCGCAGGTCCACCAGATACGGATCGTCGCGATGCCGCGGATACGGCCGCTCGATGGTCAGCTGCGCCTTGATCGCCGCCGGCCGGTCGCTGAACACGATCACCCGGTTGGCCAGCAGCAAGGCCTCTTCGACATCGTGGGTCACCAGCAGCGCGGTGTAGCCCTGGCGTTGCCACAAATCAATCAGTTCTTTCTGCATGGTGATGCGGGTCAGGGAATCCAGCTTGCCCAGCGGCTCGTCAAGAATCAGCAGGCGCGGTTCGTTGACCAGCGCCCGGGCCAATGCCACACGTTGGGCCATCCCCCCTGACAGCTGCCGCGGATAAGCCCGGGCGAACTGGCTGAGGCCGACTGTTTCCAGGGCGGCATCGACCTTGGCCGAATGGGTTTTCAGGAGGCCCTGGGCTTCAAGACCCAGGGCGACGTTGTCCCACACCCGCCGCCAGGGATACAGGGTAGGATCCTGGAACACCACGACCCGACTCGGATCCGGGTCGGTAATGGACACACCGTCCGCCAGCAATCTGCCGGAATCGGCCGGTTCCAGCCCGGCCACCAACCGCAGCAACGTGGACTTGCCACACCCCGAAGGACCGAGCAAGGCAACGAATTCGCCGGGAGCCACGTCGAGGGAAACCCGCTCCAGCACCGGCAAGTGCTGACCGTCCAGGGCAAATCCATGGCTCAGATTGTCGATGCGCAAGGCCAGCCCTGCCGAAGACGAAGCCGTTGTCGTTGCTGCCAGCGCTACCATTTCATCGCTCCTTTCTGCCACGCCAGCAAGCGGTCTCGGACCAGGAACAGCGCGGAGATCAGCCCCGAGCAGGCCAATGCCATGATCAACAGCGCCGCATACATATTGGCGTAGGCCGCCCAACCCTGGGCCCACTGCAGGTACCAGCCGATACCCGCCTTGACCCCCATCATTTCCGCAACCACCAGGGTCGAGAACGAAGCGCCCAGGCCCATGAACAAACCGACGAACACATGGGGCAAGGCCGCCGGGATCGCCACCTTGAAAATCAGGAAGCCCTGCTTCGCCCCCAGGGTCCGGGCCACGTCGTAGTAAGCCTTGTCGACGCTGGCCACACCCGACCAGGTCAGCACCGTCACCGGGAACCAGGTCGCCAGGGCGATCAGGAATACGCTGGCACTCCAGCTGGTGGGAAACAGAAAGAAGCACAGCGGCAGCAACGCCGTCGATGGCACCGGCCCGAGAATGCGCAACACCGGATGCAGCCAGTAGCCGATGCTGGTCGACCAACCGATGGCGACCCCGGCGACAAAACCGGTCGCCGCGCCCAATGCCACACCCGTGCCCAGCAGCAGTGCCGAATGCAGCAGGCTCTCGGCCAGGCGCGGCCAGTCTTCGACATACACCGCGAGCAAGGCTTGGGGCGGCGCGAAGAAGGGAACCGGCAACAGGCCCAGCTTCGCGGTGAGCAGCTCCCAGATCGCCAACAGGATCGGCAACGCGATCAACCAGGCCCCTGCTGCACGAACGCGGGTGGCGATCTTCAGCGACCAGCGACCGACGATACCCAGCAGGCCGATCAAGGCCGCCACCGCCAGGCACAGATTCGCCAGGCCCTGGGTCATCGGCCAGACCCGCGTGGCGTTGGGCCAATAGCTGATCAACAGCGCCACCGCAACCCATGCCGTTACCGCCACCGCGCCTTGGCGCCAGACCTTGAAAGCCCCTTGCGTGGCCGCAGCGGCGGTCAAAACATCAGCTGAAGACATCGGCGGTGATCTCCTTGGCGAACTCGCCGGCGTCAGTGCTCTGGCGAATGACTTCCACGGTTTTCAGGTCGGCGACGTAGGTGGTGATTTCCTTGGTCAGCAGCGCACCGACGGCATGATGGCCGTGGGTATGGTCGTGCAGGATGGCCTCGACTTCTTCGACCGAAGTATTCAGGGCATAGGCCTGGAAACCCTTGGCCACGGCCTGGGGATTTTTCACCGAGTAATCGTGGGCCTCGAGGATCGCCTGGGTCAGGGCTGCGGCCACGCGTTTTTCCTCGCGGACCAGTTTGCCGGTCACGCCAACCACGCAGCAGCTGAGGTTGGCGTACTCCTCGACCAGGTTGGTGGACAGCTCCCGGGCCTGGCCGGCCTTGATCAGGCGGTACATGAACGGGTCGCTGCCGCTGATCGCCTGGACTTCGCCGCGCTCCAGCGCCGTGCCCAGCAGGTCGGCCGGAAACAGTCGCCAGTCGACATCGCGCACCGGATCGATGCCGTGCTTTTTCAGCAGGATCGAGAAGAAATTGCGGTCCGGGCTGGCCATGTCGGTGACACCGATGGTCTTGCCCTTGAGGTCTTCGAGTTTATGCACATTGCCATCGACCGCACTGAGCAAACGCAGGCAACCGCCGTGGGTACCGGCGGTGAGCTTGACGTCGAAGCCCTGCTCCAGGGCCTTGAGCCAGCGCAGCGCCATGCCGACGCCGGCATCGGCCTTGCCGGTGGCGATGGCTTCGAGCAGGACTTCGGTGGAGTTGCCAAAGTTGACCAGCTCGACATCCAGGTTGTGCTTCTTGAAAAAGCCCTGGCCGTGGGCGATGACTACCGGCGCCAGGCACACCGCATTGAGGTTGACCGCCAGCTTCAGCGCCCGCGGCGCGTCCAGGCGGATGAAGTCCCCGGTGCCAGCAGGCTCGCTTGCACTGTCGACAGCGTGTCCGGCGTGTTCATCGGCGGCCAGGCTGGAGCGCGGCAACGACATCAGTAACGGACTCGCCAGGGCGACGCTGGCCAGGCCCAGCAGGTGACGACGGGTCAAACGATCGAAAACAGCCATGCAAATATCCCTTTTGATTAATGGAAGTGCTCAGTCCTTCAGCTCGGCCAGCCCCAGATGCTCACGCAAGGTCGAGCCCTCGTAGGCGCGGCGGAACAAGCCTTTGCGTTGCAGATGGGGAACCACGCTTTCGACGAATTCGCTGAACGAGCCCGGAAGGTAAGCCGGGGAGATCACGAAGCCGTCGCAGCCTTCGCCCAGGAACAGCTCGGCCAGTTGATCGGCGATTTGTGCGCCAGTGCCCACCAGCTGCGGCACACGCACGCTGCTGGCGAAAATCCGCCCCAGTTGCTCCAGGGTGGTTTGCGGACCTTGCATCAGCAGTTTTTCGGCGGCGGCCGGATGGATCAGAGGCGACCGGGCGATCTCGGCCAGGGTCGCGGATAACGGAAACGGCGACAGGTCGACATTGAGTTGCGAGGCCAGAGTCACCAGCCCCAATTCGGGACGCGCCAGCGCGTTGTGCCGATCCCGCTTGGCCCGCGCTTCGGCTTCGCTGCCGCCAATGAACGGCATGACCGCCGTCAGCACTTTGCAGCTGTCGGCCTCGCGACCCTGTTGCACGACCTGCGCCCGCACGTCGTCACGGAAGGCGCGCATGGCGTTCAAGTGCGGATGAATGGTGAAGATCGCCTCAGCCCAACGCGCGCCGAAACGCCGGCCTCGACCGGACGAACCGGCCTGGATCAGCACCGGTCGTCCTTGAGGCGTACGGGGAATGTTCAGCGGGCCTTCGACCTTGAACCACTCGCCCTGATGCTGCACCGACTGGATCAGCGACGGATCGGCCAGCACTCCGCTTTCGCGGTCGAGCTTGAGCGCATCCGGCCCCCAACTGCGCCACAGCTTCAACGCCACTTCGACGAACTCGTCGGCGCGGTCGTAACGCAGGTCATGCTCCAGGTGCTTGTCCTTGCCGAACAGACGCCCTTCGCTGTCGTTCATCGAGGTCACGATATTCCAGGCCGCACGGCCCCTGGACAGGTGATCCAGGGTGGCGAATTCCCGGGCGATATGCGCTGGCTCGTAATAGGTGGTGGAACGGGTGGCACCCAGGCCCAGCTTGCTCGTATGGCCGATCAGGTAAGACAGGATCGGCAACGGGTCCAGGCGGGTCGCGTCCTGGGCGCCGTAGCGCAAGGCCAGATCCCGGGAGCCGCCCATCTGGTCGCCGACTGCAAGGCGATCGGCGAAGAACAGAAAGTCGAACAAGCCCTCCTCCACGACTTTCGCAACGCGCGCGTAGTACTCCGGCTCAAGGTAGTTACCGACGGTTTGTGGATGACGCCACACCGCATGGCTGTGCACGACCGGCCCGGTCAGCAAAAAGGCCGACAGGTGAATTTGACGACTCATGGCAACGTCCCCTTACTGCGCCTTCGGCGTCCAGACAGCGATGTCGGATACCTTCAACGGTTTGGGCGTCAGCTTCGCCGCGTAATAGGTGTCGGCGATGCGCTGCTGCTCGGCCAGTTCATCGACCTTGACCGGCACGATGTCGTAGCTGCGACGGGTGTTCGCCAGCTCCACGGTGGCCGGGGGAATGTTGCCCCACAGCGGCCCGAGGATTTTCGCGGCTTCTTGCGGATGCGTTTTGACCCACTGCCCGGTCTCGCGCAGGGTGTCGAAGGTGACCTGCAGCACGTCCGGGTGCGCCTTGGCGAACTTCGACGTGGCCAGGTAGAAGCGGTTGTAGTTGGCGACACCGTCCTTGCCGTCGGCCAGCACGCGCACGTGATGATCCAGTTGCTGGGTCGCCAGGAACGGGTCCCAGATCGCCCAGGCATCAACACTGCCGTTGGCGAATGCCGCACCGCCATCCGGAGCTTCCAGGTAACGCGGAGTAATGTCGGCGAGGGTCAGGCCGGCTTTTTTCAATGCTGAAATCAACAGGAAGTTGCTGCCCGAGCCCTTGGAGACGGCGACAGTCTTGCCTTTCAGATCGGCGACGCTACGGATCGGTGAGTTGTCCGCAACGATGATCGCCTGGGCGCTGGACGATGGATTTTCCCGGGCGTAGTAAGTCAGCGGCGCATCGGCCGCCTGGGTGAACAGGGCAAAGGCGTCGGCGACGTCGGCATGCAGATCGACACTGCCGGCGTTCAGGGAGCTGAGCAGGCCGGTGCTGAATTCATGCCAGTTGACGGTGAAGCCCAGGGGTTTGAGGCGCTCCTCCAGCTGGCCGTTCTGCTTTAGCAGAATCCACAGGGTCGAGGAACGCTGGTAGCTGATATCGATGGCTTGCTGAGCTTGAGCCCCGGCTGCGGCGAACAACAGGCTGGCGGCGACGATGAGTTTTTTCAACTTCATGAAAGGCCTTGCTATGGATGGGTTCGGGGAGGCTGAGCAAAAAACCGGGTCAGCAATGTGCATCAGGCCGGGATCAGTGACCGGACCATAGGAACTATTTGATTATATTAGCGATCAATAATTATGAAAGAATCATATAATTATATGGTTATGCCTGTTACGCCAGGGGTCATCAACGGCTTCGATATCTACCCGACTGAACAGGGGGCAGAACAAGGTCGAAGCCGCGGATCGAAATCGTTCAGAGTTTGGCGATCGAGACCTCGGTGGATTTGACGAAGGCAATCACTTCGCTGCCGACCTTCAATTCGAGATCGCGCACCGAGCGCGTGGTGATGACTGAAGTGACGATGCCGGAGGCGGTTTGCACGTCGATTTCGGAGACCACTTCGCCTTCCACGATTTCCTTGATGACGCCCTTGAACTGGTTACGTACGTTGATCGCTTTGATGGTCATGGTGAGGCTTCCTGTCTGGTGTTGGGCAAATTTGCACTGATGTGCAGGCCACCAAGGTGCACCTCTTGACCCAACAACAAAAGGAATAAATAACGATTTATTTATACCTTAAAGGAATATGCAAAACCGCTAAGCTAATACCTAAAAATTATTTATAAAATACTTTTTAGAACCATATGCTTCATGGCAAATAGCCCTACTCTCCTGCTAAATAGCGAGCGCGCCATGTCCAAGCCCAGCAAAAACCCTGAAGCGAAATTCCGTCGTCCGCTACTGACCGGCCTGGTCGTGGCGCTGGCCTTGTCCTTCACCCTTGCGGCGCAGGCCCGGGAAACGGTGCGCATCGGTTACCAGAAGTCATCGACTCTGATCACGCTGTTGAAAACCCAAGGCACTCTGGAAAAAACCCTCGCGCAGAACAAGATCGATGTGAGCTGGCATGAGTTTTCCAGTGGCTTGCCGCTGCTGGAAGCGTTGAATGTCGGCAATGTCGACATCAGTGCCGACGTGGCCGACACCGTGCCGATTTTCGCCCAGGCCGCGCAGGCGAAGCTGACCTACTTCGCCCAGGAAGCGCCCTCGCCTTCAGCCCAGGCCATCGTCGTGCGCAAGGATTCGCCGCTGCAGCAGCTGTCTGATTTGAAAGGCAAGAAAGTCGCGGTCACCAAGGCCGCCGGTTCCCACTATCTGCTGATCGCCGCCCTGCAAAAAGCGGGTCTGCAATTCTCGGACATCGAGCCGGCCTACCTGTCGCCCGCCGATGGCCGGGCCGCCTTCGAGAACAACAAGGTCGACGCCTGGGTCACCTGGGAACCCTTCCTCACCAGCGCCCAACGTCAACTGCCGACTCGCACCCTGGCTGACGGCGCAGGCCTGGCCAGTTACAAACGCTACTACCTGACCAGCACCCCCTACGCCAAGGCGCATCCCGAGGTGCTCAAGCTGGTGTACGAGCAACTGCACAAGACCGGCGAATGGGTGAAAACCAACCCCGGTGAAGCGGCGAAAATACTCAGCCCGTTGTGGGGCAATCTGGATGTGGCAACCGTCGAGACCGCCAACACCCATCGCAGCTATCAGGTGCAGCCAGTGAAAGGCGATCAGTTGGGCGAGCAGCAGAAAATCGCCGATGCATTTTTTGCCGCGGGGCTGTTGCCCAAGGCGGTGGATGCGAAAGATGTCGAGATCTGGAAGCCTTAGGATAATTACCGATTCTTACTAGCAAAAAAAGCGGAAACCAATTAATTGATTTCCGCTTTTTTGTACCTTGTACCTGGCCAACTGCTCTTTACCGCCTATCCGGGTCGATAACGCCAGACGCGACAACGTACTCTTGTATGATGGCTCGCTTCAAGAGTGGGCCGCGGATTCAGACTTGCCAGTGACCACCGGAGCAATTCCGGCCTGACGCCCTCCGGGCAAACATCGCTTTTTCCTGTTTCAACCGCACGGCTCTGTCCTGGAGCGCGCCCGGGTGCCTGTGCCCGGTGTTCGCCTGGCCCGTGATCGCAATCGTCGAGGAGTATTCATGGATAGGCTTTACCGGACGTCCCGCGAGGGAGTGTCCGCACCACGGTTCACGCTCAATCTTCTGGCCCTGGGCTTGCTGCTGCCCCATACCGCGCAGGCCACCGAAACCGAACTGCCGGCGGTGACCGTGACGGGCGAAGACACCTCCGGCTACCAGGCCCATAGCGCCTCGGTCGGCGGTTTCGACGCGACGCCATTGCTTGATACGCCGGCCTCGATTTCAGTGGTCACCGAAGCCTTGATCAAGGATCGGCAGGCCCGCCTGCTCAGCGAAGTCCTGAAGAACGATGCCTCGGTGGGTGAGAGCTACGCGCCGGTCGGCTACTACGAAAACTTCGTCGTGCGTGGCTTTTCGCTCAACTCCGCCAGCAGCTACAAGATCAACGGCCGCACCATCACCGGCGAGCAGAACGTCGGCCTGGAAAACAAACAACAAGTGGAATTGCTCAAAGGGCTTTCCGGCTTGCAGAGCGGCGTCAGCGAGCCCGGCGGGCTGGTCAACTACGTGACCAAGCGGCCGGCCGATGTGCGGTCGGTCACTGTCTCCACGGACGACCGTGGCAGCGGCTACCTGGCCACAGACGTGGGCGGATTCTTCGGCAATGAACAGCAGTTCGGGCTACGCGCCAACGTGGCCCATGAAGAGCTGCATTCCTATGTCGAACACACTAATGGCCAGCGCGACTTCGCCTCCCTGGCCTTCGACTGGAACATCAGCCCTGATGCCCTGCTGCAACTGGATGCCGAGTACCAGACCCGGGAACAGCGCTCGGCACCGGGCTATCAATTGCTTGGCGGCACCAGCCTGCCACACCACGCCTCGCCGAAAAAACTGCTGGCACATCAGAGCGGCTCGAAACCCGTCACCACTGATGCGCTGAACCTCAACGGCAACTTCGAATATCGCTTCAGCGACACCTGGAAAGGCAATATCAGCGCCTCGCGCAGCCGGGTGGTGATCGATGACTACAGCTCGTTCGCCTGGGGTTGCTACGGTTCCGCCAGTTGCGCCAGCGCCGCGGTGCCCAATTACTTCAGCCCCGAGGGCGACTACGACATCTACGACTTCCGCAGCCCTGACGATACCCGCCGCAATGACGAGGTACAGGCTGCCTTCACTGGCGCCTTCGACACCGCTGGCCTCGGTCACGAACTGAGCGTAGGCACCAGCGCGTTTCGCCGCGTGGTGGATAAACGCGACATCATCAACGTGATGATCGGCAGCGCCAATATCGATAGCGAACCAGCAGATTTCGCACGCTACGACGGTCCGCTCAACGACGCCTATCGACGCCTGGACAGCCGCCAGTACGGGCTGTTCTTCAATGACCGGATCAGCTTCAACGAACAATGGCAGACCGTGCTCGGCGGGCGCGAAGTGCGCCTGGATGAAGAGACCTTCGACAGCCAGGGCGAGACCACCCGGCACACCCAACGCTATGTGTTCCTGCCCCAGGCCGCGCTGATCTACAAGCCGCTGCACAACCTGGCGCTGTACACCCGCTACAGCAAGGGCCTGTCCCTGGGTGGCGAAGCGGCGTGGTTCACCACCAACGCCTTTGAAATCCTCGCGCCAACCGTGTCCCGGCAGATCGAGGCGGGCATCAAGTACGACTGGCAGCGCATCAGCCTGGCCGCGGCGCTGTTCCAGATCCGCCAGGCGTACCAGTACTCCCGGCCCAATGACGACGGCACCTTCACTTTCACCCAGCAGGGCGAACAGAAGAACACCGGACTGGAACTCTCGGCCAATGGCTGGGCCAGCCAGCGCCTGCAGATCGCCGCCAGTGTCGCGGCGATCCGCGCCCGGGTCAGCGACAGCGGCACGCCGGCCTATGAAGGTCATCAGGCAATCAATGTGCCGACGCTGCGCGCCAGCCTCCAGGGCGACTACGCCCTGCCCGGGTTCGATGGCCTGGGCCTGCTCGGCGGGGTGCAATACAGCGCCAGCAAATATGCCAGTCGCCAAGGCGGGGTAGAGACCGGTGCCTACGCCATTTTCAATCTCGGCAGCCGCTACAGCACCCGCATCGACGGTTACGACACGGTGTTCCGCCTGACCGTGGACAACCTGTTCGACAAGCGATACTGGCGTGATGCCGGCGAATACATGGGCGACGGCTACCTGTTCCAGGGCGCGCCCCTGACGGCCCGGTTGAGCGCCTCGATCAACTTCTGATGGTTGCGCCATAGCCTCTCACTGATCCTGCCCCTATCGCTGCCCTATCGCTGCCTTCTCCATGCAGTACGGCATCGCTGAGGAACCATTGCCCATCACCTGACCCCGCGTCGCCGACCCTGGCTGCAGAAAACCGAGCAAGGCCTGTCGGGTTTCCTGCCAGGCTGCCGGGTGTTCCATATCGAGGAAGTGCCCGGCGTTCGTGACGGTATGGAACCGGGACTGAGGGGCATGATTGGCGAACAGCCGGGCGTCTTGCGCCGAGGTGTATTCATCCCATTCGCCGTTGACAAACAGCAGCGGGATTTCGATCGCATCGGCACAGGCGACGTAGCAGTGGGTGTCCTGGGTCAGCACCTCGTGCACATGGAAATGCATCTGCCGGTATTCATGCTCCGCCAGGCTGCTGACATGGCGGTGATTAAAGCGTTTGAACAGCGAGGGCAGGTGCTTGCCAATCGTCCCGTTGATCAAGCGCCCGACATTGAGACGATCGCAGGCCTGGAGCACGTGCAGGCCGCGTTCCAGGTAATCGCGCATGGGCGTATTGATGCGCGCCGCGAAAGAACTGATAACCGCCCTCTCGATTCGTTGTGGCCGCTGGGCCAGCGCCACCAGGGTCGCCGCGCCGCCCCAGGAAAAGGACAGCACATGGTGCACACAAAAGTGCTCGATCAATTCCAGCAGAATCGCGGCCTCGTCTTCCTTACGGATCGGTTGGCCATGGAGGTTGTGTCGTTTCGACTGACCGGCATAGGGTTGATCGTAGAGGACCACATTGAATTGCGGCTGCAGGTAACGCACCGTCTGGGCAAAGGATGCGGTCGTTGCCAGCGAGCCGTTGACCAGAATGATGGTCTTGTCAGCGGCGGGGTTGAGATAGTGTTCGGTATAAATCTTGTATTTATCGCAAATCTCGACGATGGCGGTTTTCGGCATCATGTCATTTTCTTCCTTGAACCCATTGGACTGAGCGCACAGCGTGAGGGATGTCCACAGGACCCTATCGACACAGCAGTACGGGTGGAGCCGACAGCGAAGTGCCAGGTAAATACATTAAAAGCTCAAGGTGGTTTTCCAACGTCAACGCATAGGCCTCCTGGGGTTTAACCTGGCATCACGAGCAAGCGGCGACAGCGCGAGCGTGTTACGCAGGGCTCTGTGACCGATGAGTCACTGACTGACCAGAGGTTCAGAGTTAAGCAGGAATTTCCCGGTCTGCAAGCATGTGCAGCGCTTTGGTGCTGATTTACCTTCAACGCGCACCTGCACCCTGGAATCGGCACACGGGAAAAAATACTGGACCGTTAATCGCCATGATCGACTACCATGCCGGCCGCCGGTTTCCACATGGGATTAATAGGGAATCCGAGATGCCTGACACGGCATCAATCGGAACTGCCCCCGCAACTGTAGGTGCTGAGCCTGCTCCTGAACTGCCACTGGGATCGCTCCCGGGAAGGCTGGAGCCAGGCGACGACGCATCAGTCAGGAGACCTGCCGGCCAAGCAAATCACTAACCGGCGGGGTGTCCGGGAAGGACATCCTTGCGCCGTGCGTCACCTGCAGTGATCGCCACGCCATTGCTTTAACGGCAGCGTTCGATGATGTGTTTCCAGTCCGTGCCCCTGCTCCGAGTACGGTCAACTGGAGATCGCGCATGCTGCTGTCACGCCTCGTCACCCTCGTCACCGCCCTGGGTCTGTCCACCCTCGCCCATGCGACCCCGACCCACTATCCCCTGACTGTCGAGAACTGCGGCAGCACGCTGACCTTCGAGCAGGCACCGAGCCGAGCCGTGACCATCGGCCAGGCCGGCACCGAAATGCTCTACGCCATGGGGCTGGGCAACACGCTGGTCGGCACGTCACTGTGGTTCAACGATGTGCTGGCCAGGTACAAGACGGAGAACGAGCGGATCCAGCGCCTGGCCGATAACGAGCCGAGTTTCGAGGTGGTGATCGGCAAACGACCGCAGCTGGTGGCGGTGGAACTGGAGTGGATGGTCGGCCCGCAAGGCGTGGTCGGTACCCGCGAGCAGTTTCACGAGCTGAAGATCCCCACCTACCTGATGCCCTCCGACTGCGAAGCCAAGGACAATCTGGTCGGCGCCGACGGCACCCGGCTGGAGGCGTTTCGCATCGACAGTATTTACAAAAGCATCAGCCAGTTGGCGGCGATCTTCGATGTGCAGGACCGTGGCCAGCAGTTGAACGACGAGCTCAAGGCCAGCCTGGCCAAGTCGATCGACCTGGTGCAGAACAAGAACCTGAAGCACACCAGCGCGCTGTTCTGGTTCTCCAGCGCCACTCTGGATATCGACCCTTACGTCGCCGGGCACAAGGGCGTTCCCGACTTCATGCTCAACACCCTGGGCGTGCGCAACGTGGTGCAATCGGACGAAGAATGGCCGACCGTGGGCTGGGAAACCATCGCCAAGGCCAACCCGACTTTCCTCGTCATCGCGCGCATGGATCGGCGGCGCTTCCCTGCCGACGATCATCTGAAGAAGCTGGAATTCCTGCGCAGCGACCCGGTGACCCGTAACATGGACGCGGTGAAAAACAACCGCATCATCATCCTCGACGCCATGGCCATGCAGGCCAGCACCCGCATGTTCGACGGCCTTGAAACCCTGGCAACGGCCATCAACGGCTACGACCTGCCGCAATGACCGGGACGCTGATTCGCACGTTGCTGGCCGCGGTGACCCTGCTGCTGGCCGTCATTGCCGGTGTGGCCATTGGTGAAACGGCCATCGATCCGGGCGTGGTGTTCCAGGTGCTGGCCAACAAACTGTGGGCTGCCGGTCATGTCCTCGACCCGATCGACGAAGGCATCGTCTGGAATTACCGCCTGACCCGCGCCCTGGTGGCGGCGGCCTGCGGTGCGGGCCTGGCCACTTGCGGGGTGATCCTGCAATCACTGTTGCGCAACCCGCTGGCCGATCCCTACCTGCTCGGCATCTCTGCCGGCGCCTCGACCGGCGCGGTGCTGGTGGCGTTGCTGGGGCTGGGGGCGGGTCTGATTTCGCTGTCGGTCGGAGCCTTTGCCGGGGCTGTTGCCGCCTTCGCCGTGGTGGTGTTGCTGGCCCGTGCCAGCGGCTCGCCCGGTGGCACCTCGCAGATCATTCTCGCGGGGATTGCCGGGTCGCAGCTGTTCAATGCGCTCACGGCGTTCCTGATCACCAAGTCGGCCAGTTCCGAACAGGCCCGGGGCATCATGTTCTGGTTGCTGGGCAATCTCAGCGGGGTGCGCTGGCCGTCGGTGTGGCTGGCCGTCCCCGTGGCCGTGGCCGGTCTTGCCGTTTGCCTGTGGCATCGACGGGCACTGGACGCCTTCACCTTTGGCGCCGACTCGGCCGCCTCGCTCGGCATCCCGGTACGCCGCGTACAGTTTCTGTTGATCAGCTGCGCCGCCCTGGTGACCGCGGTGATGGTATCGATCGTCGGCTCCATCGGTTTCGTCGGGCTGGTGATTCCCCACGCCGTGCGGCTGTTGCTGGGCACCGGGCATGCGCGCCTGCTGCCGGCCAGTGCGCTGGGGGGTGCGGTGTTTCTGATCGCCGCCGATGTGCTCTCGCGGACACTGATCAAAGGCCAGGTGATCCCGGTCGGGGTCATCACTGCCTTGGTCGGTGCTCCGGTGTTCGCGTTGATCCTGATCGGCAGGAGGAATGCCCGATGACTGTTCTCACACCTGTAATCGGCGAATCCGTGCTCAGCTGTTCCGGCCTCGGGTTCCGGGTCCGCGACGCTGAATTGCTGCACGATATCCACCTGGACATCCGACGGGGAGAAACCCTGGGCATCGTCGGGCCCAACGGTTCGGGAAAATCCACGCTGCTCAAACTGCTGGCCGGCGTGCGTGTCCCGAGCCGGGGTGACATCCACCTCAACGGCCAGCACCTCAAGGCGCTGTCGCGGCGAACCATCGCGCAAACCCTGGCGGTGGTGGAGCAACAGGCCGACACGCTGGATGCCATCAACGTGTTCGATGCCGTGGCCCTGGGCCGAACGCCGTGGCTGTCGGCCTTGAGCCCGTGGTCGAACGAGGACGCTGCCATCGTCCGGCAGGCGCTGTGCGACGTTGATGCGATGCACCTGAAAAACCGCACCTGGCACAGCCTGTCCGGCGGTGAACGCCAGCGTGTGCACATCGCTCGCGCCCTGGCCCAACGCCCGCAGCTCCTGTTGCTGGACGAACCGACCAATCACCTGGACATCCAGCATCAGCTCGCCATTCTGAAAGTGGTACAGGCCCTGCCGGTGACGACAGTGATCGCCCTGCATGACCTGAACCAGGCGCTGAGCTGTGATCGTCTGGCGGTACTGGAACGGGGGCGGCTGGTGGCCCTTGGCAAACCGCTGGAGGTGCTGACCCCACAACGCTTGCAGGATACGTTTGGCGTGCACGCGCATTACCTGATCGATCCTTTCGACGGTGCGCAGGTTCTGCGATTTCGTTGCGTTTGACCTTGTCGCCGATGTTAGGCCATCGAGGCTGACGCATGGAAAGTCAGTGTTTACTAAGCGCGTGTAAGATAGCTGCTTTGTCGAAAAGCTGAGTTGAAATCTGCCTGGACGCTTTCAATCAACTGTTCCTCTAACAGCGTTGAGGCTGTTGGTAACTTGCTCGGTGCTCGATGCAAAACGATCTCGATCTCGGGCAATTGAGGAAAATTGTCCTCGACCCCAAAGATCCGCCACTCAGCCGGCACCATGCTCTGGGCCATTACAGTCACTGCTAAACCTCCGTTTACAGCGATTGTTCCCCCGGCAAAGCTCCGACTGGAATAAGCGATTCGCCAAGGCCGTCCTTGGGCGTTAAGCGCTGCTATGGCATGCTCACGGAATACACATCCTTCGGGGAAAAACGCGAGCGGAACCGGTTCCATGTTCTGAGCCATATGTTGGCGCGAGCCTACCCAGACCAACCGTTCTTTGCGCAAAATCTTTCCGCAGCTTCGATTTGGCTGGCGCGTGATCAGCACCACGTCAAGCTCTCCTGCCTCCAGCAGGTCGAGCAGCTCACCACTCAACGCTCCGGTTACTTCAAGCTGCACTCGCGGGTAAGCATGTGCAAAGCGCGTCAACACAGAAGGTAAAAAAAACTGAGCGTAATCATCAGGCACCCCTAATCTGAGGTGCCCCTCGGTGAATGGCTTTCCAACGGCCGCAAAGGCACTTTCATTCAGATGGATCATACGACGCGCATAACCGAGAAGTATCTCGCCGTCTTCCGTCAACCTTATTTGACGAATATCCCGATGAATCAACTGTTTACCCATCTGCTCTTCAAGCTTTCGCAACTGCATGCTGACTGCCGATTGAGTACGGCATAGAACATGGGCAGCACGCGTGAAGCCTCCACTGTCGACAATGGCTAGAAAAGCCTGGAGCAAGTTCAAATCAAGGATTTTCAATCGCTTACCCCGCATCATCACGTTTCATGATCGATAGCATAATAATATTTCATTTGTTTATAGCCAACAAGCATTTTATGTTGCTCCCAGGTACCAATCGCCCCATCAATAAAAACGAGATACATTATGAAAATTGGATTTGTTGGTTTAGGAACAATGGGACTGCCCGCGGCTCGGAACATTCAGGCTTCAGGTTTTGACTTGGTTGTATACGACCTGCGGAAGGAAGTGGCAGAGTCTTTGTTAGCCAAGGGTGCTGTTTGGGCTGATAGCCCTCGAGAAGTGATTGAGAATGTAGATGTCGTAGTTAGCATGGTCTTCGGCCCCGTGCAAATTGATCAAGTTGTACGTGGCGCCAGCGGTTTTTTTGAAGCTGATATTACTGGTAAATACTGGATCGACCTGACCACCAGCAGTCCGTTTATGATGCGTACGCTAGCCGACGAGTTCGTTGCGCGGGGTGGTTTTCCTATTGACGCACCCGTTACCGGGTCAGTTGATTCTTCCATACGCGGTGACATGATTTTGTTCGTGGGTGGGCAGGATGCTCATATCGAAAAAACGCGTCCTGTCCTTGAAGCAATGGGTGTCATTCGAAAAGTTGGCCGCTACGGCAATGGTTACGTCGCCAAGCTGGTTAACAATCAACTTTGGAAAATCCACGCTGCCGCTATAGGCGAAGCTATGGTGGCCGCCAAGGTTGCAGGTTTGGAGCCAGAAGTGTGGTGGGAAGCCATGAAGGGAGGGGCCGCCGATAGTTTCGTAATGCAACACGATGTACCGTCAATATTTGCCGGCCACTACGATCCATCCTTCCCGCTTGCGCTGTGCCTGAAAGACCTTGGCCTGATAGAAGAACTGTTAAATGAAACCGGAACACGCTGCGAACTGACCCGTGCAACTCATGCGCGCTTCGAAGAAGCGAAGCAGCGTTATGGAGAGCGTTCCGGAGAAATGAGTGTCTGCCGACTCATTGAAGATGATGCAAAGATAGCGTTGCGAGTTGCAGGCGACTGGATAGCACCATGGGAAGTCCTCCCCGTACACGCATAAGTAGCCGCTTAATGAGGATCTTCTCTGAATTCAGTAATTCCAAGAGTTTTCGCTGGCGTAAATTGATCTTCCAACCACCAAAAAGCTAAAATAACAGGATGATTAAAATGAAGCTTGATTTTATGTATATATTCAGGTGTGCGACGTTGGCGGTTGTACCCTTAATGTCATTAGGCGTTCAAGCGACGGAGTCTGAATCCAGGGGAGATCAAACCTTGCGATTGAGTTTTATTTCAGAGCCGGACTCTGAAATCGTTACAAATATGGCCAAGAAAATTCTAGAACAACAACTCGATTATAAAGTAAAGCTTTCGTTGCTAGCACTCGGCGTGCAATACCAAAGCATCTCAACTAAAAAGCTCGACGCCATGCTCATGGCTTGGTTACCTAATACCCAAGCTGCTTATTGGGACAAGTACAAAAATAGTGTTGATGACTTAGGGATAATCTATGGCGGGAAACTTGGATGGGTGGTGCCAGACTATGTGCCGATTAACGAGGTAAGAACCATCGCCGATTTGCAAAATCCCGAAATCGCAAAGAAATTTAAAGGAACAATACAAGGCATAGACCCTGGTGCAGGGCTGATGCGGAAGTCCCAGGACACGATAAAAAACTACAACCTGGTCGATTACAAACTTTCCGCCAGCAGTGCAACTGCAATGACGATCGCGATGGATCGAGCTATTCTTAAGAAAGACTGGATCGTTGCAACAGCCTGGACCCCTCATTGGATGTTCGGAAAATGGAATCTACGCTACTTGGAAGATCCAAAGGGCTCTTTAGGTGGTGATGAAGGCATACATGTACTTTCTCGCAAGGGGTTCGGCGAAGATTTTCCTCGAGCAGCGAATTTCCTTAAAAACTACAAAATCCCCCTTGCCGACTTGCAGGGAATTATGGCCGAGGCTCACGAGACTTCAAACACCGATGGGGCGATCACTCATTATCTTGACTCACACCCAGAGAAAATTACTGAGTGGACCGAAAGTGCAAAAAAACTTCCACTCTACAACAATTAACGCCAGCCTTGCTGTGTCAAATAGCCAAAGTACACCTCCTGCAGTGGGCGAATGAAACCGGACACCCTTCAGGTAAAAATGCTCACCGGATAGAAGTGCCTGATGACCAGGCAACGTCGTTCCCTTTGCGCTGAATTCAAACGCGAGGCCCCAGGCCTCGTGCTTGATCCAGGCTACAGCCAGGCCAAGACCTCACCCATACCAGTCGCTGTGGGTAAACACGGTAAGTGCGGCCTGCTCATCCACCGAGCGCGATGATCGCAGTAATGAGAACAGCGCCGGTGACTGCCAATGCTATTGCGCCTTGCCACGGTTTTGCGCCTGCGTACCGCGCCAGCACCCAACCGGCGAGGAACAGCACGCCGAGTCCGACCAGATTGGACACGCGTACGGCAAGCGCCGTCTGGTCGAGCAACAGAAACGGCACGACAAGTGGGAATGTCGATAACACCACCAACAGGAAAACGCCGATTGCCCCCTTGAAATCATCCCAGCCGAGGCGCGGCTGTACCGGCATCGCTGAATACTCGAGCAGGCGGCGACGCAACGATTCCAGTTCTTCAGGGCCAGCCGCTGCTGCGATTCGCGGTGGCAACGCATCAGCAATGAGCGCTTGCCCGGTGGCCGCGTCGGCCGCCTCGCATAGACTTGCGCGTAACGTGCGGTTGCGTGTGCGTTCGATCAGGGTTCGCAGTAAATACATCGCAGCGTCCGCGAGTCCCCAGGCGAGGTTGCAACCCAGCGCAGCGATCATCATCGTACGTTCCGCCTCCTGGCCAGCCGTCGCCACACTGATCGTTCCAGTGAAGGTCATTGCCATGAGCAAGCCGAAGATGACCTCCGTGACACGCTCGACCGGATCAAGTACACGTGCCCGCTTTGGTTCGCCAGTGCTTTGCATGCGGTCATCCTCGCCACGGCTGCGTCAGTGTGATGCCCTTTGCGCAAGGGCTCACAGGCCAGAGCACCGGTCAACTTCCAGAGGGCGGTTTCAACCCACATCAGTGTAGTTTGAAAAGACCTTTTCGCTCCTCTGACGCACCCTCCTGCAGGCTAGAGCGTTGCGTCGATCTTTTTCGCGACCGCTTCACTGACCCAGGCGTGCCACACCTGCGGGTGCTCCTTGAGGAATATTCGCGCCAGTTCGGGTGACTCGATACGTTCCCTGGTCATCCTCGCCAGGTTCTGATTCAACAAATCGATCGGGATGTTGACCTTCTCCAGTACCGCAACCAGTTCGGGTGCCTGCTCATGAAAAGCTTTGGAGATTCCGACTTTAGTGATGACGTTTTTGTCGACTCCCGACTTCTCTTCCAGTCTTATCGCATCGATCTGTCCCATTAGCGGCGTCGGTGACCAGTAATAGAAAAGCACAGGCTCACCGCGCTTATAGCTGGAGAGTACGGCCGCATCCAATGCAGCGCCGGTACCCGGGCGGAAGTTGGTGTAGGTGTCTTCAAGACCGTACTCTTTCAACATCTGGGTATTGTCCTGTTCACAAATCCAGCCCGCCGGACAGTTATAGAAGCGTCCTTTGGAAGGCTCCTCCGAGTCTCGAAAGACTTCTGGATATTTGCTCAGGTCGGCAACCGTTTTGAGGTCCGGCGCTCGAGCTGGCCTGTTACGTTTTGCGTCCCCTTCAACGACATAACGTGGCACGTACCAACCCTGAACCGCACCGATGATCGGTGAACCAATCGCAACAACCTTCCCCGCTGCTGCGGCTTTTTTCCATACCTCGCTACGCTCCATCCACTCTTCGCCAAATACCTGGATGTCGTTGCTGGCCAGTGCGGTCTCAAGAATGATGGTATTGCCCACCAATTGATCGGTCTGACAGCCGTAGCCCTCCTTGAGCACGATCATCATGATGTCGGTAAGGAGCATCCCGCTCTCCCAATTCAAACCGGCAAATCTCACCGGTTTACCTGAGTCACACCACCCTGAAGCCTGACTTGAAGCACTACCGACGAGGAAGCCAAGGGTCAGCAATGAGGCCAGCAAATTCTTCCTGTATTTCATGATCAGACGCTCCGAATCATTATTGGGGCAGGGAGCTCTTGCTCGCCACAAACGAGGCAAGCGAGTGCCATCAAATCTAACGTGGGCAGTTGCCTGGACATACACGTGAAGCGATGGAGTGAGTGAATGATTTTATTGTTGAGGGGGCACTTAAACTAACGGGTCTACGCTGGTACGCCCGTAAAACAACTGTCGGGCATAGGCACTGAACTCGACATTGGGCTGATCCACATAAGCGAATACAGCGTTGAGCCTTAACCTGTCACCCACCACCGGCGTGACTCGATGCAACGAATAGCGGCCGCGAAACAAGGTCAGTGTTCCCGGCACTTGAGGCAGAACCTCGATCCGTTGGGTGTCGGGGTTATCCAGGAATTGCCTGACCGCGTCATAACAGTCGTCGTCCTCATTGCGCAGCATGCGTACATATTCAAAATCCCCGCCAGCGCTTGCGGCCTGGAGTGACAGCGTGACGCTGAAGTCGGAGCGATCGAAGTGCCAGCCCAATTGCTGTCCCTGCGTAAAGCCCTGCAAGTTGAGCGCGGCTAACGGGTCTGCGTGGCGATAGAGCGTGTCCAACCCCAAGACATCTTTGATGAAAGTCAGCACTTCGTCCGATTCATAGATCTGCCTGATCAAGTTATCAGCAGGAATATCCGCGTAGGCGACGGTATCTTTTTCGGTTTTCATCAACCGCCGCAACGGATGTTCCGGATCAACGCCTGGCTCTTGAGGTTTGAAATAAACCGTGTGGTTTTCCCGGAAATGGAACATGCGCGGGTGTAGTTCAAGCGTTTGCTCCGCCATCGTTGCCACCGTTGCATTGCGGACAAAACCCGGGAAGATCGCGACGCCCTCCTGCCCCAGCAATGATTGACTATGAGCGACCAGCGCCCGGTAAGCGGGGTTGGTCCGATCGGTAATGGGATAACGCTCGAGGTCGACGATATCACCCAGGGTTACGGCGGGTGTGAGAGGCAGCATAGGCATGATTATTGGTCTCCGTTGGCTCTTGCTGGAACCAGATTGCATCGGAGGCAAAAACAAGTCACGCTCATATTTTTACGCTATTTTGTGAATTATTTTCAGGTCGCGCCTATGAGACTCACTCTGGATCACCTCGTGATGCTGCAAACCCTGTCGGAAGTCGATTCGGTGACTGCTGTGGCTGAGCGCCTATGGCTGACGCCTTCAGCAGTCAGTCATCGCATGCGGGAGGCGGAACGTCGGCTTGGCGTGAGCCTGACAGAGCGCTCAGGGGGAAAGTTGCGACTCAGCCCTGCGGGTGTGCGCCTGGAACGTGCAGCAAGAGACATCATCGCGATTCTCAACGAAGCGGAGGCTGAAGCCAGATCCATGGCCGGCGGGGTCACCGCCTTTGTACGTATGGGTGTCACCTCCTACGGACCATTTCGCTGGATACCGAAATTCATCAAGCATTACTCAAGTCTTCGTCCAGACATCGAAATAACCTTGGTGACTGTACCCCGTAATGACGTTTATGCCAGCCTGATGCAAGGAAGGCTTGATGTGTCGATTATTGATGACGGTATGGTGCCTAGCGGCGTCGCCAAGTTGCCGCTTTTCCGGGACGACCTGATTGCGATCATGGCAACCGATCACCCACTGGCGGCGAGGAATAACATCTATGCCGAAGACTTCAAAACCTACAACCTGGTGACGTATTCGACGGACCGCGCCAGTGGCTGGGAATATGACCGCTTCTTCGCACCCGCGAGTATTTTGCCGCGTCGAATGATCACAGTGGAGTTGATCGAAGCCATCGTCGAGTTAGTCCGTTCAGGATACGGAATCAGCATCTTGCAACGCGACCTGGTGACGCCCAGCCTTGAGCGCGGGGAGCTTGCATGGGCAGCCCTCAATGACGGCCTGGATATCGCCTGGAACGCCATTATTCGCCCCTCCGAGCCCGAAGGCAGTGAAGTCAATCAAATGGTCAACGAGCTTGCTGGTTGGATTAAACAGGGAACCTAGAGCGAATGTCCTCCCACTGGAGTCGACTTGTTAACCAATGGGAAGACGTACCCGCATGGGCTTGAGTTGCTCGGTCTCGCGGTATGGATCATTGATCAGAATTGATCGGCATCCAGCAGGTACAGGCTTTCGCTACCGGCCTTGACCGAAGCGGTCAACGAGTAGATCCGCGGTAACAGGCGTGCGAAGAAAAAGCGCGCAGTACCCAGCTTGGTCTTGTAAAAGACGTCTTGGTCCTGCCTGGCCAGCGCGGTACGCGCCATCAGGGCCCACATGTAGGCGTAAGCGGTATAGCCGAACACATGCAGGTATTCGACCGAAGCCGCACCGACTTCATTCGGGTCGTCCTTGGCACGCTCCAACAAATCGACCGTCATCTGCTCCAGGTTGGCCATGGCGGCTTTCAGCGGCTCGGCGAACTCTGCCAGTGAAGCGTCGGCAGAGTCAGTGAAGGCCTTGATCTCTTTGGCGAAGTGCTTATAGAACGCCCCGCCGCTCCCGATCACTTTACGGCCCAAAAGGTCGAGCGCCTGGATGCCATTGGTGCCTTCGTAGATCTGGGTGATGCGGCAGTCCCGGATCAATTGCTCCTGGCCCCACTCACGGATGAAGCCATGACCGCCGAAGATCTGCTGTCCATGCACCGTGGTTTCCAGTGCCATATCGGTGAGGAAGGCCTTGGCGACTGGCGTCAGCAGGTCGACCAGTTCTTGCGCACGTTTGCGGGTGGCAGCGTCTTCACCGAATTTGGCCGTATCCAGTTGCATGGCTACATAGCTGGAGAAGGCGCGACCGCCTTCGTTCAGCGCTTTCATGGTCAGCAGCATGCGCCGCACGTCCGGGTGCACGATGATCGGGTCGGCGGCCTTGTCTTGATCGGTGGGACCGGTCGGCGCGCGGCTCTGGATACGGTCGCGGGCGTACTCGACGGCGTTCTGGTAGGAGCGCTCACCCAGGGACAGGCCCTGGATACCGACGCCCAGACGTTCGTAGTTCATCATCGTGAACATGGCGCCAAGGCCCTTGTTCGGCGCATCGATGATCCAGCCGGTGGCGCCGTCGAAGTTCATGACACAGGTGGCCGAGGCCTTGATGCCCATCTTGTGCTCGATCGAACCGCAGGACAGGCTGTTGCGTTCGCCCAGCGAGCCGTCGGTGTTGACCATTATCTTGGGCACCAAAAACAGCGAAATGCCTTTCGGACCCGCCGGAGCGTCCGGCAGTCTGGCCAGCACCAGGTGGATGATGTTTTCCGTGAGGTCCTGCTCGCCGCCGGTGATGAAAATCTTGGTGCCGCTGATCTTGTAGCTGCCGTCGGCCCGAGGCTCGGCTTTGGTGCGGATGATGCCCAGGTCGGTACCGGCATGCGGTTCGGTCAGGCACATGGAGCCGGTCCAGACTCCGGCATACAGGTTCGGCAGGTAGGTATCTTTCAGTTCTTCACTGGCGTGAGCATTGATCGAGAGGCAGGCGCCGGCGGTCAGCATCGGGTACAGGCTGAACGACAGATTGGCCGAGTTGACCATTTCGTCGACCTGGGCGGAAATCACCTTGGGCATGCCCATGCCACCGAACTGTGGATCACCACCGACACTGGTCCAACCGCCTTCGGCGAAGAGCCGATAAGCCTCGGGGAAACCGGCCGGGGTCTTTACCGCTCCGTCGGTCCAGGCGCAGCCTTCTTCGTCGCCGCTGCGGTTCAGCGGGGCCACAGTACCCGCGATGACTTTACCGGCTTCTTCGAGGACAGCGCTGGCGGTGTCTTCGTCCACCACTTCGGCCAGGCCGGGCAGTTGGGCCCACAGTTTTGAGATTTCGAATACTTCATTGAGAACGAAGCGCATATCGCGCAGGGGAGCTTTGTAGTCAGTCATTATGGATCGCTCGGAGGGTGTTTGGGCATCGCCCGATTTCGGAATTTGTTATTGGTAATACATGCCTGCCCAGCCGGCACAGTCCTGTGTTGTCGCTTGCCGCACTCCGCTAGAACGAAAGAATTTAATCACAGTCAGGCCCTCTATTGTCAACAGTAGGATTGTCGACAATACTACATTATGCTAAAACGCACCTCTACCCCAGGCCGTACTACATTGCTATCAGCCCACGTCACCATAATAAAGGCTAAAGTCATGACCCCCTCTTCCCCTGCCATTGTCGTCCCTATGCCCCAGTTTTCGCGCGTCTATGCATGGTCCGTGTTCGCGCTTACCTTTGGCTTGATGCTGTCCGATTATCTATCGCGCCAAGTCATCGGTGCCGTATTCCCTGCCCTAAAGGCCGAATGGGGACTGTCAGACTCACAACTTGGGCTGCTGGTGAGCATCGTTTCGATCGTCGTCGGCCTGCTCACAGTGCCGGTCTCGTTGATCGCCGACCGCTGGGGACGGGTCAAGAGCATCACGCTGATGGCCTTCATCTGGTGCCTGGCAACCATCGTCTGCGGCCTGGCTCAAAGTTATGGCCAACTGGTGTCAGCGCGAGCATTAGTGGGGGTCGGCGAAGCAGCATATGGTGCCGTTGGAGGGGCACTGCTCGCGCATGTGTTTCCTGTCAGGCAACGCGCTGCGGTATTAGGTGCTTTCATGTCGGCGACCCTGTTCGGCTCGGTGCTGGGCATCGTCATCGGCGGTGCCGTCGTCGCCCAATCTGGCTGGCGCATGGCTTTCTTCGTCGTAGGGGCGCCGGGCCTCTTATTGGCCGTGATCTATCCCTTTGTCGTACGCGATTACAAAACAGTTGCCTTGACCGATGAGGGCCAGAGCAACACTGCGCCGACCCGATTGGGCTTCAAGCAAATTGTTCGCGAAGTGTTTGCCGCACGCTCAGGTAATTTCACGTTCATCGCGAGCGGACTGCAAATGGCGATCCCGGTTATCCTCATTGTCTGGCTGCCAACCTACCTAGGCCGCTACTACGACATGGACGTGAAGAAAGCCGCGATGCTGGCCGCAGTAGCGGTCCTGGCTTCAGGTCTGGGAATGTTCTTCGGCGGCAACCTCGCTGATCGGCTGAGCGCTCGCCGCCCACGGCTTCGGGCATTGGTACCGGCCGCCTATTCGGTACTGTCCGCGCTAACCTTGATCATCGCTTTTTCCCTGCCGCCTGGATCATTGGGGTTAGGCCTGATTTTCATCGGCGCATTGTTCGCCGCCGCGCATGGAGGCTGCTCCGCGGCCATCGTGTGTGACGTCACGCATCCAGGTGTTCGCGCAACGGTGACGGCGACGATCAGTCTGGGGAACAATTTGATCGGCCAAGCACCAGGCCCCTTCATAGTCGGCATGCTGTCGGACTTTCTCGGCCTGAAACTCGCGTTGGCGCTGGCACCAGCGTTGGCGCTGGCCGCGGCAGTCTTCTTCGTTCTTGCCTCGCGCAGCTACGAGGCAGACGCAGCACGCAATCGAGCAAGATGTGGGGCGCAAGCTGCCTGATTGGCAGCAGACAGCTCCATGGCACATGGATCTGGCTTAAGAGCCTCAGTGCGTTAGACAGACGTCCCTATTCTCCCGGGACATCTGTTGCCCGCTTATCCGCCCATGCCCGAATGACGTCCTTTGCCACCGCAGTGCCGTCCATAGGCTCGCGCAAGGTGCGAGATAGCTCCATGGCCGATTGCAGGTCCAGATCACCGCTTTGGAGAATCAGCTGTTTAGCCGCACTGACCCCCTCAGGATGGTTGGCCGCAATCTGACGCGCGAGAGATAACGTCTCATCCAGTAAACCCGAATGAGGCACCACCACCTCAACAAAGCCTAATGTGAAAGCCTCGTCGGCCGAGAACTTGCGTCCCGTCAGGACAACAAGATTTGCTCGGCCACGGCCGATCTGCTTTGACAAACGTACCGGGCCGCCGGCACCTGGAAACGCACCTACCCTGCTGACCTCAGGCAATGCAAAAGTAGCCAGGTCCGAGGCCACACGGATATCGCAGGCCAATGCAATTTCAAAACTACCGGCAATCACGGGGCCATTGATCATCGCAATAACAGGCGCTCGAAGAGCCTCTATCATCTCGATGAAACGCAAAGCCGTATCACGCGACTTCTGTGTCTGTTCGGGGGTGAGGCTGGCCCGTTCCTTCAGATCTGCGCCAGCCCCAAAAGCCTCACCTTCACCCGTGACAATGAGCACTCGTAGATCCTGTTTGTCCTTGAGGCTGATCAGACAGGCTTCGAGCTCATCAGCCATTTGCGTGTTGATTGCATTGCGTTGCCCGGGACGATCCATCGTCAGGACACTGATGTATGGATCTATCTCGGTGAGTTTGATCGTCGTCCAACTTCTATTGTTCATGCAAAGACCTTCCTGCGCGGAGTAGAGACAGTGAAAAATTTCGGCGGTGGTTGGAAAAATATCTCGGTATTGAGCCGCCAAGTGCTGCACCAGAATTTGCGACTGAGCGAGTGATACCGTGCAGGTATCCAGGTCAGTCGAGGTGATGAAATGCCGAGGTCAGGCTTCGCGGATCCGGCGAGCGATCTTGCGGATTGAAACAGAGCAGGACACAGGCCCATGCCGACCAGCAGCAGTCGCTGCTGGAGGCGGTAACGGCATAAGCGCGGTTCGCGTCGGCCCCTCAGCCAGGCTGAGAGCCCTCAGACCCGCTGTTTGCGCAGCAGAAAGTACGACAACGCCGGGATCAGGATCAATGCGCCAAGCATGTTCCACAGGAACATGAAGGTCAGCAGGATGCCCATGTCGGCCTGGAACTTGATCGGTGACCAGGCCCAGCAAATGACCCCGGCAGCCAGCGTAATACCGACCAGCCCCACCACCCGTCCGGTGAACGCCACGGCATTTCGATAGGCCTCGGAAAGAGGCATGCCCTGTCGCTGGTAGTGCAATTGCACGCTGAGCAAGTACAGCGCGTAGTCCACGCCGATCCCGACACCCAGGGCGATCACCGGCAGCGTCGCCACCTTCACGCCAATGCCCATGACCACCATCAAGGCCTCGCAGAGGATTGAGGTCAGGACCAGCGGCAGCATTGCCACCAGCGTCGCTCGCCAGCTACGGAAGGTGATCAGGCAGAACAACGTCACTGCGGCATACACGTAAAGCAGCATGGTGCGATTGGCCTCGCGCACCACGATGTTGGTCGCCGCCTCGATGCCGGCACTGCCGGCCGCCAGCAGGAACTGGCGATCCTCGGTGCTGTTGTCCCGGGCGAACTTGTCGGCGATGGCCACCACGGCGTCCAGGGTTTCGGCCTTGTGGTCCTTGAGGTAGGCAATCACCGGCATCAGCGAGCAGTCGGTATTGAACAATTCCGGCGCATTGACCGAGGCCTGCTGCGCGGCATAGTTCAGCACGTTCTGGTTGCGCTGGATGCTGTTGAGCTTGGGATTGCCCTCGTAAGTGCCGGCGGTGATCTGGCGCACTGCATTGACCAGTGACACGGTGGCCTGCACCCCCGGATGTTGCTGCAGCTCCCACGCCAGGCGATCCGCCAGAACCAGGGTCTGGTAGTTCAGACAACCTTCCGCCGGCGTCTTGATCATCACTGCGAACATATCACTGGACAGGGCGTAGTGGCTGGTGATGTAGGCGTTGTCACGGTTGTAGCGCGAGTCCTCACGCAGTTCCGGAGCGCCACTGTCGAGGTCACCGATCTTCAGCTGCAGGCTGACCGCGAAGCCGCCGATCCCCAGCAACAGCGCCACCAGCACGGTACCCGTGGCCCACTTGCGGGTGGTAAATCGGTCGAGCAGATCCCACAAGCGGCCAAGGCCGCGATGCCCGGCAGCGCGGCTGTCGATTTTCAGGGCGCGCTCGGCCGCCTTGCGCCCGACACCGATGTAGGACAGCGCCACCGGCATCAGCAGCAGGGAGGTGAAGATCAGTACGGCCACGCCGATGCTGGCGGTGATGGCCAGGTCCTGGATCACTGGAATATCGATCAGCATCAGCACGGCAAAGCCCACCGCATCGGCCAGCAGCGCGGTGACCCCGGCGATGAACAGACGGCGGAAGGTATAGCGCGCGGCAATCAAACGGTGCGTGCCGCGAGCGATGTCCTGCATGATCCCGTTCATCTTCTGCGCCGCGTGGGACACGCCGATGGCGAAGATCAGGAACGGCACCAGGACCGAGTACGGATCGATGGCATAACCCAGCCAGGCGACGATACCCAGCTGCCAGACGACCGCGATCAGCGAACAGCCGACCACCAGCAACGTGCTACGCACACAGCGGGTGTAGAGGAAAATGATCACCAGCGAGGTGACCACGGCCAGGCCGAAGAACATCATCACCTGGATCAGGCCATCGATCAGGTCGCCCATCAGTTTGGCGAAGCCGATCACCCGCACCTTGTACTTACCTGCGCCCTCCTCCCCGGCCTTGTGCGTGGCGCCGCTGGCGAACTCGATCTTGTCGCGCAGTTGCTCTTCGAGCTGCCGGGAGAATTCGTGGTAGTTGATGCTCTGGCCGGTGGCCGAGGTCTTGTCCAGCAGCGGCACGATCAACATGCTCGATTTGAAATCGCTGGCCACCAGGCTGCCGACGATGCCGGCCCGGTTGATGTTCTGACGCAGCTGTTCGATGTCCGATGGCGAGCCTTGATAACTGTCAGGCATTACCGGGCCGCCCTGGAAGCCTTGCTCGGTGACTTCAGTCCAGCGTACGGCCGGACTCCACAACGACTTCATCCAGGCCCGATCGACGCCCTGGGTGAGGAACAACTCATCGTTGATCTGCTTGAGGACACCCAGGTATTCGGGGTCGAAAATGTCGCCCTGGGTGTTCTCCACCACCACCCGTACCGAGTTACCCAACCCCCGCAGCGACTTGCGGTTCTCGAGGTAGTTCTGGATGTACGGCTGGCTCTGCGGAATCATCTTTTCGAAACTGGGACGCAGCTCCAGGCGGGTCACCGCCATGTAACCCAGCACCACGGTGACCAGCGCCATGAGCAGCATGAACAGCGGCCGATTGTTGAACACCATCCGTTCCAGCAGGTTGCCGGAGCGCCGATTGAAATCCGACAATTGCTGGATCACCGGCATGGTGTCTTGCTTCAAATTGGCCATGTCTGATACTCGCTCTGATTCTTATGGTTATTCTTTGGGCAGTGCACGCGCGCCACGGCTACCTACCAGCACCAGCGCGCCATTGGTGCCCAGGGCGGCACCGGCCACCGGCGACTGTTGAGCCTGTGGCAGCAGTTGCAGCGCAGCATTGCTGTCGCCGCTCATGAGCATGTGCCCGGCCTGGGTGAACAAACGATAGCGACCGCTGTTATCCACCACTGCGGCGGTGATGCTGACCTGCAGGCCACTGTTGACCTGCGTCCAACTGTTGCCACCATCGGTACTGCGGAACACATGGCCGCGCAGACCGTAAACAAGGACCTCGCCAGGCTTGCCGACTACACCAAAGTAACTGCCCTGATAAGGCGTCTGCAGAGCGATGAAACGCTCGCCGCTGCTGTCCAGCTTGAGTAGCAGGCCCTGTTCGCCGACGATATACAGCGCATCGCCCGTCGAGGCGATGGCATTGAGATGAAAGCCCTGTGGGTTATCGACATTGCCCTGGAATGGCAGCCAGGTGCGACCGCCATCGGTGGTGCGCAGGATCAGATTGAATACGCCGACCACATAACCGACCTGGTCGTTGGCGAACCAGACGTCGAGGAAAGGTTTGTCGGCGCCCTCCTCGATCAGGCGCTGGCCCGCATCGGTCAGCAATGCCCATTGTTCGTTGTCCGGTTCGGCACTGGCCAGCGCCCCATAGTGCTTGACCAGCAACGCACCGATGTCGCGGCCATCGAGCTGCTTGCTCCAGGTAGCGCCGGCATCGCTGCTGTGCAAAACAACACCATCGTTGCCCACTGCCCAGCCCTGCTCGGCCGTGGGGAAATTCACGGCATTGAGGTCAGAGCTGACCGGCACGTCGGCCTGCCGCCAATTCTGGCCGGCATCATCGGAATAGAGAATATGACCACGCTGCCCCACCGTAACCAGGCGCTGTCCCGCACGGGTCACGCCCAGCAAAGGACTGCGCACTGCCAGTGCACTGGGCTGGGCCGGCAGATCCAGCACGTCAATGTAGCTTGATGCCTGCGCGCCGCCCTGCAACAACGTCAGCAGCGCACCCAGTACCAGCGCCGCGAAAGTCTTGAATGAACACATACTGCGTCCTCTTGAAAAACTGCGCCGGCTACGCTTGCGCGCACCGACGCCGGAATCAACTGCTCGAGATGATCGCCACTACATCCGGCATCCGCCGATCTATGCAGAGGTATCAAAACCGGGCAGCCCGGGAGCTTGTCTCGCCGCGATTAGCGAATACCCGCGCCCGCCAGCGACTCCGCTGACCATTGCGACTTGGAAAGTGCTTCGATGTACTTGATGCCACCGTAGGGGCCGTACATGCCTGAGATGCTGTAACTGCCCACGATAAAGTCATAGATCATGAAGTTGTCCGCGTTCGGTGCCTGCACGTCGTAGCTGTAGGCCATGTGCGCGAAGGAGCCGCGGTACAGCTTGCCATTGGCGTCATATTCGTCCGATGCCAGGGCGATCCAGCTGTCCTCGTCGAGGTAGAAGGTGCGCTTGTTGTAGATGTGGCGTTTGCCCGGTTTCAACGTCGCCTCGACCACCCAGACCCGGTGCAGCTCCCAGCGCACCAGGTCGGGGTTGATGTGATTCGGCGTGGTGATGTCGGCCGCTTTGTCGTGGTAGCTGAGCTTGTAGGTGTTGTACGGAACGATCATTTCCTTCTTGCCGACCAGCTTGAAGTCGTACCGGTCCAGCGCGCCGTTGAACACCCAGCCATCGTCATAGGTGGAGCTGCCGGCCGTACCCGGGTTCGGCGTGTCATAGGCAAGGTCCGGTGCCAATTTCACTCGACGTTGACCCGGCAGGTACTGCCAGGCGCGACGGGGTTGCTTCAACGGGTTGACCGCATCTTGAATCAGGATCGCCTCACCGGCGCGACGGGCCGGGCCCTGGTAATAGAGCTTGGTCTTGAAGAAAATATCGCTCTCATTCGCCGCAGTGGTACGGGCCGGATCGTACAGCGGGTACTCAAGATAGGCATTGCCGGTGGTCGCCAGGGTCGCGTGACCGGAGGAATCGACGTTCCAGTTGTCGTACTTGGTATTGAGGGCATGCCCCTGGTAGCGCAACAGGTGGTTCCACATGGCTTCATTGCCATCGTTGGGGATCGGGAACGGCACGCCCGGCAGGGCATTTTCCAGGGCTACCCCGCCTTCGAGGGATTTGGTGCCGACGGCATTCTTGGCGGTGTTGTCCAGCAATCGTTGTGGCAGGCCCACGGTGCGGTGGGTCGGATAGACGTCGACGCGAAACGACGGGAAGCGCTTGAGCAGTTCCTGGGTCGAAGCGGTGAGCTTGCCGGAAAACTCACCGGCATTTTTCCCGCTGATCACCAGCTTCGGCTTTTCCGCCTCGAACGGGTCGGGACGGAAGGAGCTGCCCTTCTGGTAGCTGGCCGGCGCAGTCTTCAGGCCGCCGGTATAGGCCGGGATGGAGCCATCGGCATTGCCGGCCTTCTCGGCGCCGACGCCGGTCAGGGTAGTACCGAGCTTGGCAGCCTGGTCCGGGGATACGGCTGCCTGGGCGGCGCTGGCGACGGCCAGCGCAAGGGTGGTGGCCAGTAAAGATTTGACGAATTTCATGGGGTGTCTCCTGTTGCAGGGCAACGGTTCGATCAAATAGTCGTTTTGAAGGTCAAGGTGACCATGCCGCGATCCTTGAGCTGCGGCGGAGTGCCACCGAACGAGGTGGTTTGACCGGGCGCGCAGTTGTACTGCCCGTTGGCACCCGGTGCAGCGCCGTCTCCAGGGTTGCCAGCGCTGCCTGGCGAACTGCAGGTATCGAATGGACCGAAGTTGTCCACGTACTTCAGGTCGAAGCGGTACTGGTTGCGAACATCCATGCCAATGCCGACCGAATAACTGCCGGAGTCCTCGTTACCGCCGAGCTGCACGGCGGAGTTGCCGTCGAGGCCGACGTTGTAGGTCATCGGCATAAACATATCGATGCCGGGGAACACCTGGTACCAGGTCGGGTTGAAGTTGACGCCAACGATGAAGTTGTCCTTGGTGACCTTGTCGGTGCCGTGGTACCAGTCCTCACCCTTGAACAGCTGCTTGTTGTCGGTGACCTTCAGCCAGCGGCTGTAGCCGAGCTCGACCAGCAACGAGGAGCTGTCCCACAGTGGCGTGTCGGCAAAGGTGGTCAAACCGTTGAGCACCGCGTGGACGGTGTTGCCGCGGGCCACGCCGTCTTCGCCATTGAAGCCGCCGATGAAGCCGGGCAAGCCGGCCGCTGCCGCTGCAGGGCTGACAGTGCCGGCCACGCTGGCCAGTGGCATGTTCTCGCGGTAGTTCAGGTCGAAGCCGACGCTGACCCCACCGATGCTTTTCGACAGGCTGATGCCGTAGATATCGATGTCATCGACATAGAACTGGTTATAGCTGCCAATGTTGCCGGAGATGATCTGTGCCGGGCCGACGGCAGTTGGCTGCAGGACCAGGTTGGGCAGGATGTCGGAGGTGTTGCGGTAGTAGAAACCGAGCGTGCCGTCCAGCCATTCCGGGCTCCACTTGGCCATCAAGCCGAAATCGCCACGGTCGTCCGGGGTGAAGGTATGGCCATTGCTCAGGCGCAGGAACTGGTTGGCACCGATCGGGCCAGGGGCACCGAAGAACGGGTTGACGCCGCCGATCAGCGACAGGTTATGCCCGCCACTCTGGATGCCATCGTTGAAGCCCAGGTACGTGCCGGACTCCGGCAGGCGCGAAGCATCCCAGTCGAGGAAGTACTGGGCACCGAGGGTCAGCTCCGGGTTGACCGTGAAGTTGACGGACAATTGATTACGCGGGATGAACAACTCCTTGGCTTCGGTGCCGGGTACCGCCAGTGCCTTGGAAATATCCAGGCCGGACTGGCCGTAGCTGTTGCCGTGGGCGAAAGCCAGGATGCTTTCGCCCCAGTATTGGGTGTGGCTACCGAGCTTGGCGCTGAGGATCGACTCTTCGCCGACTTCCATGCTGCCGAACACGAAGGCATCGAGGATCTCGGCGGACGGGCCGTTGTAGTAGCGATCGGCGTAACCGCTGATATGGCGTGAGTCCGGCACCCCGTGGTTGAGCTGGTTGGTGGCCGCGTTATCGCTGCCGACATGGTCATAGGCGTGGTCGTACCAAGTGTTGGCGCTGACGCGAAAACCCATCTTCTGTTTGTAGGTCACATCCAGTTCCGAGAGCACGTCCAGGCGCTGAGACACCGCACTGCCCGAGGAGAAGTTGCGGTTGCCGTCGTTGTTGTTCCACGAATTGGCCAGCTTGCTGTTGGGGCTTTCGACCCGCTGGGCATAGTTGAACTTGAACGTGTTGTCGAAACGCACGGCCCAGTCTTCACTGCCGGTGGTGATTTCGAAAGCCTGGGCAGCCGGCAACACAGCGATGAACAGCGCCGAGGCCAGAAGTGTTGGCTCGAACACGCCACAACCATGATTTTTGTTGATTCGCATACGTTGGCTCCGTTTTTGTTGTTGTTGTTGTTGTTGTTGTTTTGTGTACATGGAAAAACACCCGGCTCTTCACATTTGGGCGTAACGGCGCCCACTACTCATAACCCCGTCAGGGGGACTGTCTGATTCATTCAAAGCGACCCGATCAATACCGCTGGAGTCAGCAGACACAGCAGCACCGAATGGCCAGACTCAACTACCCAGTCGCAGCAACAGCAACACCAGTCCCAGCAAGAACAAAGTCTCACCGAGCATCAACAGAATAGGTTTGAACCCCACCGTAGCCAGCTCCTTCAGCTGGATTTTCATCCCGAGCGCGCTGATGGCCACGACCAGACACCAGCTGGACAATTGATTGCCCAGGCTCTGCACCACGGCAGGGAGCCAACCCAAACTGGTTACCGTCGCCAATACAACGAAGGCCACGGCAAACCAGGGCAACAACGGTGGCCGCTCACCTGTCCCCTGCCCGCCCTGAGCACGGGTGATCAGGACCGCACAGACGATGACCGGCAACAGCATGGCGATGCGCATCAGCTTCACCACCGTGGCGGTATCGCCGATGTCATGGGACATGCTGTACCCGGCACCGACCACCTGCGCGACGTCATGGATGGTGGCACCGAGAAACACCCCAGCTTGCAAAGGATCCAGTCCAAGCGCCTTGGCGATCACCGGATAAAGGATCATGGCCAGGGTCGACAGGCTGGACACGCCAATCACAGTGAACAGCGTCGCCCGCTCCTTGGCCTGATGGGCAGGCAGCGCCGCCGCCAACGCCAGCGCCGCGGATGCCCCGCAGATCGCGGTGGCCCCACCGGACAAAAGACCGAACAACACATTGAAGCCCAGCGCGCGCGCCGCCAGCATTGACACCAATATGGTGACCACCACCGAAACGACCACAATCAGCACCGGATGCCAACCCAGCGCCACGATCTGCTCCAGGGAGATGCGCAGGCCCAACAAGGCAACCCCGACGCGCAGGATTTCACGAGCGCTGAAATCGATTCCCGGCTTGCTCGGCCCCGCCGCCAGAAAATTCATGGCCATACCGAGCAGGAGCGCCAGCAGCATCACCGGCACCTGGTATTGGTCAGCCAGAAACCGCGCCGCAATAGCGACGACGATGCTGGCCGATACACCCGGCAGGTGGTGGCTGACAACCGACTGAAACTGAATGACGGCGGATCTGGACATAATAAAAATTCACTAAGTGTTGCTGCTTACATCGGATGAGCGTGGAAACACTCTACTCAACTCGGCGTGAAGCTTGACCGCAGGACTAGCGCATGGTCCGCCGCTTCGGCCCAAGGGAAAGTGCGGTGATGCGATACGCGTCACCCACCCAGTTGCACAGCAGCGGACGCGTACTGTCCGGTTCAATAACATCGATAACGCCAAAGCGTTCGGCCGTACGCAGCGGTGAAGCCAGGGCCTGGTAATGAGCCTCCAGCTCCTTGCGACGCGCCAGCGGATCATCGGCTGCGGCGATTTCCTGCTTGTAAGCTGCCGCTACACCACCCTCGATAGGGATCGAGCCCCACTGCGCCGAAGGCCAGGCAAAACGGTGCGGCAACGCCGTGCCCGTCGGACCGTGCCAGGGGCTGACCATGGCACCGGCGAGACCGACACAGCGACGCAATACGATCGTGATGACGGGCACGCTGGCCTGCTCGATCGCATGCACGGCCTGCATGGCGGCAACCAGGGTTCCTTGCATCTCCGCCTCCTGCCCGGTCATGACGCCCGGTTGGTCCACGAGGTAAATGAGCGGCAGATGGAAGGTGTCACACAGGTCGATGAAACGGGTCTGCTTGAGCGCCGCCGCACGGGTGAGCGCACCGCCGCCGACTCGCGGGTTGTTGCAGATGATCCCCACCGAATAGCCGTTGAGACGGGCAAAAGCGGTGATGGTCGACGCGCCGAAATCCGGAGACATCTCGAACAGACTGTCTTTGTCGACCAGCGACTTGAGGATCTTGTGCGGGTTGAAAATCTTGCGCCGGTCGTGGGGAATGGCATCGTTGAGCCAAGCGTCACGGCGACCGGGAGAGTCCGTCGATACCACGCGCGGTGGCTGCTCCCAGACATTGCCCGGCAGATAAGACAAGAAGCGCTTGGCCAGATCCAGCGCCTCGGCGTCGGAGTTGGCGGCCAGATTGATCATGCCGCTGTGACGATGCACCTGGTCGTAACCGCCGAGGTCGTTCTTGTCGATATCGATACCGAACGCCTGCTTGACCACCGGCGGACCGGCCGCAAATACCTGGCTCTGGCCGCGCACCATGATCGACAGGTGAGAGGCGGCGACCCGCAGTGCACCCAGTCCTGCACAGGCACCGTGAGCAATGCCGACGACCGGCACCGCACCCAGCAGGTTGGTGATCGGCAACAAGGCATAACCCGGAATCTTGGTATGACCGAGCTTGTCGAGCAGCTTCACACTGCCACCGGCGCTGTCGATCATGCGGATGATCGGCAGCTTGTATTCCCAGGCATAACGATCGGCGTAGATCCACTTTTCGGCTACGGCCGCTTCCGACGAACCGCCGCGAATGGTGAAATCATCCGCCGCCACCACGGTACGCCGCTGTTCGATCGTGCCCACGCCGACCACAGCCGTGCTCGGCGTGGCGGAGGCAATCTTGCCTTCTGGCGTGTACTTCACGGCGCCGGCCAATATGCCGAATTCCTCGAAGCTGTCGCTCTCGAGTAGATGACCGATGCGCTCACGCGCCGTGAGCTTGCCTTGGGCATGATGCTTTTCCACCGCTTCCGGGCCACCCAATGCATAGGCGACTTCACGACGCGCACGGATGTCGTCGAGCTCCAGCGACCATTCGGGGGCAACAGGCGTGCTCATGATGATTTCCTCTCCAGGCGCGCGAGATAGTCATCGCGCAGAATGTTTTTCACGACCTTGCCGGCATTGTTGCGCGGCAGGGCATCAACGAACTCGATCAGACGCGGTTTCTTGTAGCCGGCGATCAATGCGGCGCAATGACTGCCGAGCGCCTCGCTGTCGACCGTGGTGCCTTCGCGTCTGACGACAAAGGCCGCGATACGCTCGCCCCACTCCGGGTCAGGTAAACCAAGAACTGCAACTTCGACGACGTGCGGATGGCTTTCCAGCGCATCCTCGACTTCCCGCGCGTAGACGTTGAAACCACCGGAAATGATCATGTCCTTGTTGCGCCCGACGATATAAAGGAAGCCCTGTTCGTCGATATAGCCAAGATCGCCCGAGTAGTACCAGCCATCGCGGATGGCCTCGGCCTCCAGATCGGGACGGCGCCAGAAAGCCACTTCGCCGATACCGAAACTCTCAAGGGCGATCTCGCCGATTTCACCCACCGGCAGCTCCTCCCCTTGCCCGTCGCGTACGGTGATCCGCACATTGGCCGTCGGCTTGCCGCAGGAGCGCAGCACTGCGTCCTCAGCGTGTTCGTGCGGATAAAGCACCGTCAGCGGCTGTACCGCCTCGGTCATCCCATACTGCTGGCGCATCACCGGACCGAACCGCGCAATGGAGCGGCGGATCAGGTCAACGGAGGTAGGCGCGGTCCCGTAATGAATGCACTTGAGCGACGAGAGATCGGCCTCGACACCGCTGTCGAGGGTGTCAAGCAAGCGTGTGAGCATGGTCGGCACGCACATCATTTGCGTGATGTGATGCCGCTCGATCTGCCGCAGCGTCTCCACAGGCTCGAACTTCTCCAGAATCACATTGCGCGCACCACGCAAGTAGCAGGGCAGCAAATGGACACCGGCGGCATGGGTCAAGGGGCCGACATGCAACATCGCGTCTTCCACACCCAGGCTGTATTCCATGGCATAGAAGTGGTTAGTCAGGCGTTCGTACCAGCGCTTTACCGTGTAGGTGACGCCCTTGGGTTTACCGGTCGTGCCCGAGGTATATGCGATACGCAGCAACGCCTGCGGTGAGACCTGAACATCGGGCGCATGTGCCGGCATTACCGCGAGCAGTTGCCGATAATCCAGTACCTGCGGCGCCTGCCAGCCAAGCCCGATCACATGACGCAAGCTGGCGACGCGATCGCGAACACCTTCGCCGATCTCACGGAATTCCGGCCCCACCACCAGCAGGCTCGCACCGGCGTCGTCCAGGATGGCGATCTGCTCGGCCAAGGTATGCCGGGCATTGAGCGCTACATAAACCAGGCCCGCCTTCTCGACAGCGAAAACGCTCTCGATCGCCTCGGGCGAATTGTTGAGCAACACAGCCACGCGCTCCCCGACCTGCAACCCAAGCGAAACCAGGGCATGGGCTAGACGGTTGCTGCCCGTCTCGACGTCGTCATAGGTCAGGCAGTCGTCCCCGAAAATCAGGGCGGTGCGGCCACGGTGCTGTCGGGCAGCCCAACTAAGCATTAATCCTGCGGTGCGTTCTTTTGTCATGATATTTTTGTCTTATTGTCGACAATTTGACACAGCACTACGGAGTGTTGTGCCCCCGTGTGTTATTTACTCAAGCTGATTCAATGCGGCCTGGTGGGAAGCGCTGATCAGTTCAACCATCAGCTGCCCGACCACCGTATTGCTGTTTTGCCTGAGTGCTTCGACCAGCTCGCGCCAATGCACGACGGAAATCTGCCGACGCTCTGCCGAACGCAACCCCAACCGGGTATAGCGTGCGGTCTGGATACCCAGTGCCCCCATCAGTTCGGCCAACTGCTTGTTGCCGCATGCCTGGAACAACAGTGTGGTCAGGCGATAACTGCCCTGCGCATATTCATCCAGCGCATCCGATTGCCCGGCGATCAGCTCAAGCCGGGTGACGATGGCGTCCATCTGATTCACGACAGACGCATCAACATCCACCAAGTGCCTGGCCAACAACCCGGCCAACACGGCGCGGATCTCGAACAGGTTGTCGATTTCCTGCCGGCTCAATGAAGTGACATGCGCGCCACGCTGCGGCACGATGGTCACCACGCCCACCTTCTCGAGAATGCGCAGGGCCTCGCGAATCGGACCACGACTAACCTGGAAATGGTCGGCCAGTTCCTGTTCACGCACGGAGTCACCCGGCCCGTATTCACCGCGCAGAATCGCAAGCGTAATGCTCTCGGCAATCTGCTCCGGCATCGTCAACACGCGCTGGCGACCAGCGCGCATGATACCTATTGCACTACCGCCCTTGGCGGCCGACGCCGAACCTGCATTCATTGACATAGACTTCAATCGCACTCCATCAGCAAAACATCCTGGCCATCTTTGACCACCTCGCCCTCGGCAACGAGAACGCTGACCACTCGACCCGATTCCGCAGCCATCAAGGGGATTTCCATTTTCATGGACTCCATGATGATCAGCGTCTGATCTTCTTCAACGACATCGCCTTCGCGGACATGGATTTGCCATACCGTTCCAGCGACATCCGATTTAACAGTGATTGTACTCATTCTCGCCCCCTCCAAAACACTACTGTTTTCTGAATTCGCTGAGCCCTGGCCTGCACACGCTACGCTTTTTCAACACGACCTGCGCAAACGCCCTGAGCAATGATCAACAAACTACATGATTGTATGATTGTTGACAATCCTACTTTTCAATGTTTTTATTCGTCCAGGCAATTCGAACAACAAGAGGCCATCAGGCATGTCGCTCACTCATAAAGAAGCACGCAGGATCCTGGAGATTCTGGATCACACGACCCATCTGGACTTTCTTGAGGTCCGCATCGGTGACACCACACTGACGGCCAGCAAGTCCGGCACGATTCAACGGCCCCTGGAGCCTGCCCAAGGCGCCACGCCCGCAAAACCCGCACAGCCGGCGCCCGCGGTGCCGGTCACCAGCGAACCCGAAGTCGCCGAGGGCCAGGTCGCCGTGCGCGCGACCATGATGGGCACCTTCTATCGCAAGCCCAGCCCCGACCAACCGTCCTTTGTCGAAGAAAACGCCCTGGTGGAAACAGGCACGCCCCTGTGCCTGGTGGAAGCCATGAAACTCTTCAACACCCTCGCTTCCCCCGTCAAAGGCCGCATCGTGCGCATCGTCGCCCAGGACCTGCAGATGGTTCAGCGGGATCAGTTATTGATGATTATCGAACCGGAGACTCGCTGATGAGCAGCATTCCCGTGGCAACCCGCGACATTCGCCGGGTCCTGATCGCCAACCGTGGCGAAATCGCTGTCCGCATCGTGCGGGCCTGCAAAACCCTGGGTATCGAATCGGTGGCGGCCGTGTCCGAAGCCGACCAGGACAGCCTGGCCGCCCGTCTGGCCGACCAGTACGTGATCATTGGTCCGCCACCGGCTGCGCAAAGTTATCTGTGCGCCGATCTGCTGGTGCGCACCGCGCTGGAACACCGCTGCGACGCTATCCACCCGGGTTATGGCTTCCTTTCCGAGCGCTCGCATTTCGCTCAGGCCTGCGAAGACGCAGGGCTGGTGTTCATCGGCCCTTCCGCCGAGATCATTGACTCGATGGGTGACAAAATCACCGCCGTCGGTCTGGCAGAAAAGGCCAAAGTACCGCGGGTACCCGGCTCGGACGCCGTCGCCGATGCCGACACCGCACGCCGCATCGCCAGCGAGATCGGCTATCCGGTGCTGTTCAAGGCGACGGCCGGCGGTGGCGGCCGCGGCATGCGCATCGTGCGCAGCGATGAAGAGGCCGAAGCGGCGTTCCGCTCGGCCTCGTCGGAAGCGCAAGCGGCCTTTGGCGATCCGACCCTCTATGTCGAGAAGTTCATCGAACTGGCGCGCCATATCGAAATCCAGATCATGGGCGACCGCCATGGCAACGTGGTGCACCTGGGCGAACGGGAGTGCTCGACTCAACGCCGTCACCAGAAGCTGATCGAGGAAGCACCCTCCCCCAGCCTCGCGCCGCAAACCCGCGAACATATGGGTGAATGCGCCGTACGTCTGGCGAAAAATGTCGGCTACTTCGGCGCGGGTACGATCGAATTCGTGGTCGACGACCGCGATGGAAAATTCTATTTCCTGGAGATGAACACCCGCATCCAGGTCGAGCATCCGGTGACGGAAATGATCACCGGGTTCGACCTGGTCGCCGAGCAGATTCGCATCGCCGCCGGCCTGCCGCTGTCGTTCAGTCAGGCGGACGTCACGCTGGTCGGGCATGCGATCGAATGCCGGATCAATGCCGAAGACCCGGACCGCAATTTCCTGCCAAGCCCGGGCCTGGTGAGCGAATGGCAGCCGCCCACGGGCAAGGGCGTTCGGGTCGATACTCACTGCTACAGCGGCGCCACCGTACCACCTTTTTATGACTCCCTGCTCGCCAAACTGATTGTGCATGCGCCGACCCGCAGTGAAGCGATCGTGCTGATGCGCAAGGCGCTGGAGGACATGAAGGTTGTCGGGCTGGCGACCACGGCCAGCTTCCATCATGCGGTACTCGACCACCCGGACTTCGTCGCAGGCCGGGTCACCACGCGCTGGGTTGAAGACGTCTTCGTACCGGCCCGCAAACAGGCTTTGAAACAAGCCAAGGAGCGCGCATGAGCATGACAACATTGGTCGATGTCAGTCTGAGCGATGGCCAGACCGCCACCTGGGATGGTGCCGCCAGTACAGCGATGCTGCTGGGGACCATGAACTCGCTGGGGCACGCCCGACTTGCCGCGATCGAGGTGCTGAGTCCGGCCGTCATCGCGCAGTGCATCAGCCGCGATGAAAACCCGCTGCAACGCGTCGCCGCACTGCGCCAGCGCGCCAATGGCACGCCCCTGCGCGCGACGGTGAACCTGCTGCCCGCCCATGGCCATATCGATGTGCTCGCCGGCGAAGCGCTAGACGGCTGGCTGCGCCTGCTCGCCAAGTCCGGCATCAGCGAGGTCGTATTGATCGATCCGCAGCTGGACTTCCAGCGCCTGGGCGACGCCGTGCAAATGGCGTTGGCCAACGGCCTGAGCGCAGTCGCCGCCCTGCCCTATGCAGACGACCTTGAGCATGACGACGCCTGGTATTCGGCCGCGGCCGCACGCCTGGCCCAGACCGGCGCACAGCGCATCATGCTGCGCGACGAAGCCGGCCTGCTGCATGTCGATCGCCTGCCCGGCCTGCTCGCGGCCCTGCGCAGCGGCGTCGATCGCAAACCTCTGGATCTGCACACCCGCTGCCATACCGGCCTCGGTCCGCAGGTCGCACTGGAGGCGATCCGGCTCGGTATCGAGCGCCTCGATGCTGCGCTGCCCGCTGTCGCCAACGGCGCATCGACGCCCTCGCTGGCGCTGCTAGTGCGCTCTGCGGCGCTGCTCGAACTGCCTGTGCAATCGCCGGATCAGGATCGTATAAAAGAAGCCCAGGCCCAACTCGCTGCCGTGGCGGATCAGGAAGGATTTGCCGAGAGCCAGCCCTGGGCCTTCGACCTGGCGCCCTACGAACACCAGTTGCCGGGGGAAATCGCCGTGCCGGCCCTGCAAGCGTTGCGCGAGCGCGGACGCCTGGCCGATTTGTTCGAGTTCTCCCACGAGTGCACGCGCATTCGCCAGGAGCTGGGCCAGCCGCCGATGCTGCAACCTTTCGCACAAGCCATCGCGAGACAGGCCCTCGAGCATCTCGATGCCGGCCCGCGCTACGCCACGTTGCAGCCCGCGCTGCGCCGCTGGCTGCAAGGCTGCTACGGCCCGATCGACACGTCGCTGACCAGTCTGCAACAACGCATCGGCGCCGTCGCGCACCCTTGCCGTCCGATCATCGTGCCAACTACTGAAGATGCACTGGCAGCACTGATCTGCGGCTGCGCTGCGCTGCCACCGTTGCACAAACTTCACTATGAAGTCCGCTCGCCTGAGCAAGCCCTGACTCACGGGCTGCTGCAACGCTGGCCCGACTACACCGTATTGAGCGTCACAGGCCCGGGCCTGTCCATCCATCTCGAACACAGCAAGGGGTGACATGTGCTGAATCAACTACGCGAAAAAGTACAGGCGGAATTCGCCCGCACCGGCAAACGACGCCGTATCCAGCTGGTCGATGCCACCCTGCGTGACGCGCACCAGTGCCTGTGGGCTACCCGCATGCGCACCGAGCACATGCTGCCGATGGCCGAGCGTCTGGATGCCTTGGGTTTCGACGTGATAGAAGCCATTGCCCTGGTGCAGTTCGACGCCAGCGTGCTGTTCCTCAATCAGAATCCGTTGGAGCGCCTGCGCCTGTTGTCCGAGCGCGCGCGCCGCACGCCACTGCGCGGCATCGTACGCAGCAACATGTTGCGCAGCTTCTACCCCGAGCCGGACGACCTCAGCGAGTTGTACGTCGAACGCCTGGTCGCCAACGGTGCGCGCGATATCGCGTTCCTCGACTCCCTGCACTGCTGGGATAACCTTGTACCTGCGATCACGACGGCCAAGCGACTGGGCGCCACCACCACCCTCGCCCTGATTTACAACCTGGCACCGGGCTACGACGCGGCGTTCTATGCCGCCAAGGCGCGCGAGGCCATCGAACGCTTCGACATCGATGCCTTTGCCTTCGGCGATGCCGGCGGCAGCATGACCGTGGAGCAAGTGCGCAGCATTGTGCAGGCGATCAAGGCCGAGATCGGCGACCGGCCGCTGGAAGTGCTCACCCATTGCCTGAACGCTACCGGTTCGCTGGTTGCAATCGAAGCCGCGGTGCACGGTGCCGACCGCTTGCTGTGTTCGATCGATCCGCTGGCCAACGGCAATGCCGGGCCATCGGCACAGATGTTGGCCCGCAACCTGCGCGAGATCGGCTTCGATGTGAGTTTCGATGATCGCGCCGCGGACGAGATCGGTGACTACCTCGCCGGGATTGCCGAAGAGAACGGCCTCCCCGTGGGTGTCCCGGCGGAATACGACCCGGCGCACTTTGTCACCCAATACGCTGGCGGCGCCATGTCCAATTTGCAGTCGCAACTGCAGCTGGCGGGGATCGCTGACAAGCTGCCGGTGGTACTCGAGGAGATCGCCCGCATCCGCGTGGAACTGGGTTCGCCCGTGATGGCCACGCCCTTCCCCGCGATGATCGCCGCACAAGCAGTGATGAACGTGCTCAGCGGCGAGCGTTACAAGGTGGTACCGGACGAAGTGAAGAAGTACGTGTGCGGCTACTTCGGCGCCCTGCCGCTGCCGGTGGACCCCGACATCAAGGATCGCGTGCTCGCCAACGGCTCCCGCGAGATCGCCATTGAACCACCGGCGCTGGCGCCCAGGGTTCCCGAGCTGCGTCGTCGCTACCCTGGTCTGTCGGATGATGAACTGCTGCTGCGCGCCATGTACGGCGACGAAAAAATCACCGGGCTGATACCGACCGTGGTCGACGACACCTTCAGTGTGCGGCGTCCGCTGCACGAACTGATCGCCGGCCTGGCCAGGCTCCCGGAGCAACGCCATGTGCATATCGCCATGGCCGGTTTCGAACTGCGTACTCGCTGAGGCTGCCATGTCGACTCCTATCCCTGCACGGCCACTGCCGCAACCCACCACCGAGACGGCCGCCTATTGGGCGGCCGCCCAGGAGCAGCGACTGGTGATCCAGCGTTGCGGTAACTGCGGCAATTGCCAGTTTTACCCACGGGCGTTCTGTATCGGCTGCCTGTCAGACCGCATCGAATGGATCGACGCCAGCGGTCAAGGACGCATCTACAGCTACACGGTCTGCCGGATCGCCCCCTCGCCGGCCTTCGAGTCCCGGCTGCCCTATGTCGTGGCACTGATCGACCTCGACGAAGGTGTGCGCCTGGTGGCCAATATCCTCGATGCCGACCTTGAGCGCGTCGCCATCGGCGCCCGCGTCGGCGTCTGTTTCGAGTCCGTCAGCGAATCCTGCACGCTGCCCCAGTTCACTCTTTTGGATTAGCCGTCACCATGGAAATGATTACCGACCACTTCGATGCCGGCGCCAACCGCCACCCGGACAATGTCTGCCTGCAAGGCACAGGTTTCAGCCTCACCTACGCCGAGGTCCAGGCCGACTCCCATGCCATCGGCCATGCCCTGTCGCTGCTGAACCTGAGTTCGCCCCATGTCGGCGTCCTGGCACCCAACCATCCGCTGAGCTTCGTCGCCATGCTGGGCGCCTTGCGCGCGGGGGCCACCTTCATTCCCCTGAACGCCCGTGATTCGATTGATAGCCTGATCTGGTTCATGAGCTTCACCCGCCTGTCCGTGCTGGTGCTGCACTCCCAATACGCCGAGCATGCCGAGCGCATTCGGGCAGGCGTACCGACCCTGACCACTGTGATCGGTCTGGACGAACCGATTGCCGGGTTGAGTATCGCCAACTGGTGCCGGGAACATGCAGGTCAGCGTTGCATCGTGCACCAATCCCTCGACGACACCGCCCTGATCAAGTCTTCGGGAGGCACCACCGGACGGCCGAAGGCAATCCTGCAAAGCCATCGTGCACTGCTGGCCTGCTACCGCATCAGCAACCAGTTCATGCCACCGGCGAAAAGCCCCGCGCACCTGGTCGTGGCACCGCTGACCCATGCTGCGGGCGCGACCGCCATGGCGTTGTCGAGTTTCGGCACGCGCAACGTGATCGCCCCCTCCGCCGACCCTGGTGCGGTCCTCGAAACCATCGAACGCGAACGCATCACCCACCTGTTCCTGCCGCCGACCCTGATCTACCGATTGCTGTCGCATCCGGATGCCAAAACCCGTGATTGCTCGTCACTGGAATACGTGATCTACGGTGCCGCGCCGATGTCCGTGGACAAATTGCGCGAAGGTATCGCGTTGTGGGGACCTGTGTTCGTACAGTGTTATGGCCAATCCGAAGTGCCAGGCGTGATCACGGTGCTGACCCGCGAAGATCACATGCGTGACGGCAAGCACCTGGGCTCCGCCGGCCGCCCCACCGGCGCCTGCGAAGTGGCATTGATGGATGAGCAAGGACGGATCGTCGAGTCCGGCGAACGCGGCGAGATCGTCGTGCGCGGCGAGCTGGTCGCCCCGGGTTACTACGACAACCCGCAAGCCAATGCCGAGGCCCGACGGTTCGGCTGGCACCACACCGGTGATATCGGTGTTTTCGACGAAGGCGGTTACCTGTACATCGTCGATCGCACCAAGGACATGATCATCTCCGGCGGCTTCAACATCTACCCGAGCGAGATCGAACAGGTGATCTGGGCGCATCCGGCGGTCATGGATTGCGCGGTGGTCGGCATACCCGATGCCGACTGGGGCGAAAAAGTCATCGCCGTCATCGAACTCAAGGCTGGCGCCAGTGCGACTGCTGAAGCGTTCATCGCGATCTGCCGTGAAAAACTCGGCAGCTTGAAGACGCCCAAACAGGTGCTGTTCTGGGAGAGCCTGCCGCGCAGTCCGGTCGGCAAGGTGTTGAAGAAAGACGTGCGTGCGCAGCTCGTCGCGCAGGAGCCGCAACCATGACAATCGACGCTTCCGGTCTGGCTGGCCGTTACGCCATTGTCGGCGTGGGCGAGGCCGGTCTTGGCAAGGCTCAACCGGGTGACACCGCGCTGTCGCTGCAATGTCGGTCGGCCCGCGACGCCTTGCTCGATGCCGGGCTCACGCTCGCGGATGTCGATGGGGTATTCGCCCACTGGGACGACCGCGCCAATGCGCTGCTGGTGAGCGAGTACCTGGGGATCACGCCGCGTTATGTCGACAGCACGGTGGTGGGCGGTGGCTCGCCGCTGACCCACTTGATCCATGCCATGGCTGCCATCGATGCCGGCTTGTGTTCGGTAGCGCTGGTCACTTACGGCAGCACCCAGCGCCTGGATCACAGCCGCAACCGAGGCGGCGTTATCAGCGACCCGCGCTCGCCGTCGGGACAATTCGTCGCGCCCTATGGCGTGCTCAACCCGATCAGCTGGTACGCGATGCTTGCGCAGCAGTATCTGCATCGCTATCAGGCGAGCCCGGAGGACCTCGGCGAGGTAGCGATCAACGCGCGGCGCTGGGCGCAATTGAATCCCCAGGCCACGCTGCGCAAACCTCTGACGATGGAAGAGTACCTGGCTTCGCCACTGATTTCGGACCCGTTGCGCAAGGCTGATATCTGCCTGGTCAGCGACGGTGCCGGTGCGTTGATCCTGACCAAGGCCGAACACGCGCGCACGCTGGCGAAACCGCCCGTTTTCATCCGCGGTTTCGCCGACACCTATGTGCATCACGTGACGCCGCTCGGCCCCACCGACTGGCTCGACCCTGGCGTGATCGGCGATTGCGCAGAACGGGCGCTGCGCATGTCCGGCATTGCCCGGGACGAATTGAGCATGGTGCAGATATATGACGCCTTCACCATCAACGTGCTGGTCGCACTCGAGGCCATCGGCTTCTGCGCGCCAGGCCAGGCTGGCACATTCCTGCGCAGTGGCATCGCCGCGCCCGGCGGCGCATTACCGGTGAACACCTCGGGCGGCGGACTGGCCTTCAATCATTCGGGTCAATTCGGCATGCAGTTGATGATCGAATCCGTGCGCCAGCTGCGTGGCGAATGCGGCGAGCGCCAGGTCGCCAATGCCAGCAGCTGCCTGGTCCAGGCCAGCGGGCTGCTGATGTCGGCATTCATGTCCATGGTGCTGGCCAAAGGAGACGGTGAATGACTATGAAAACGCCAACCCCGATTCGAACCATGCAGGCCTTTCGCATGTTCGACTGGCAGGACGGCGGTCGCCTGTGCGAAGTGCCTGTGCCGGTTCCCGGCCCCGGTGAAGTGCGTCTGCGGGTCGGAGGCAACGGCGTTTGTCAGTCGGATCTGCATGCGTTGGACGATCTGTGCTGCTCGCCTGCGCACCTGGATGTGCAGCTGCCAATGACCCTCGGTCATGAGATCGCCGGCTGGATCGACGCCGTGGGGCCGGGTGTCGCGTCCTGGATAATCGGACAGGCGTGTGCCGTAAGCACACCCGGCTGTGGTCATTGCCAGGCCTGCATTGACGGCTGGAACAACTACTGCTCCGCCTCGCGGCGCATCTACGGCGGCGGCTATGACGGCGGGCTCGCCGAATACGTCGTGATACGCGAGGACTGCCTGGTGGATATCGGCAATCTCGAACCCTGGAAAGCCGCACCGCTGACCGACGCCGGGCTCAGTTCCTACCATGCGGTCAAGCGCGTCGCACCGCTACTGCGACCCGGCAGCAGTGTGTTGGTCATCGGTGTCGGCGGGCTGGGGCATATCGCTATCGCTGCACTTGGCGCGATCACGGCGACCCGCATCATCGCCATCGACACCCGCAATGAGGCCTTGGGGCTCGCCGTCGAACAGGGAGCAGAACTGGTCCTGGATGCAACGGAGTTGGCACCCGACGTGTTCATCAAGCGTGCTGGCATGGTCGATGCGGTCCTGGATTTTGTCGGCAGCGGCGACTCCATGCGCCTGGCCGCCGGCGTGATTCGCCCCCTCGGGCACATCGTGGTGGTCGGGCGCGGACACGGTGCATTCGAGCTGCGCAATGGTTCGCTGCCCTATGGCGCGATGATCAGCACCACATTCGGTGGCAGCAAGTCCGAGCTGATCGAACTCGTCGCGCTGACGTCTGCTGGCCGTTTACCGATCCACCTGAAGCGCCACCGGCTGGACGAAGTGCCAGAGGTCCTGCGCCAAATGCGTCGCGGCGAAATCGTCGGACGTGCCGTCATAGTTCCCAATGAGACTTACCAATGACTCGCGAACACTCATCACCCGAACAAGAACTGCACGCCCGCCGCGCAAGCGCCCTGCAGATGGGCGGCGAGGCCAAGCTCTCACTGCGCCGCGACGCGGGTGTGCTCAACGCACGGGAACGCCTGGAGGGTCTGCTGGACCCACAGTCGTTCAGCGAGATCGGCATGCTGGCTCACTCGGCCCGCCCCGAGGATCGCGACAGCACACCGGCCGACGGCAAGATCACCGGCTTTGGCCGCATCGACTCGCGCCGGGTGGCCGTGGTGTCCAACGACATGACCGTGAAAGGCGCATCGTCGTCGTGGATCAATGCCCGCAAGATCGCCTACATGAAGGAATGTGCCACCCGCAACGGCATGCCGCTGATCTTCCTCGGCGAATCGTCGGGCCAGCGCATGCAGGACGCGATGGGCGCGGGCAGCATGGCCGGTGGCGGCCAGGATGCCCAGCAATACTGCCGGCGCCGCGAGACCCCGTGGGTCAGCGCGGTACTCGGCCCCTGTTTTGGCTCGGCGAGTTGGTACTCGTGCCTGTCCGATTTCACGGTGATGCGCAAAGGCGCACTGCTCGCCGTCTCCAGCCCGAAGGTCACTTCGGTGGCGATCGGCGAGTCGTCAGATACCGAAGAACTGGGTGGCTGGCGCATGCATGCTGAAATCACCGGATTGGCCGACATGGTGGTCAACAATGACCAGGAAGCGCTGACCGCGATCCGGCGTTTTCTCAGCTACCTGCCCTCTCATTCGAATGAGGCGCCAGCCGTACTGCCCTGTGGACCCGAGGACCGACCCGACCCGGCAGGACCCGAAAGCATCGTCCCGGTCGAACGCAGCAAAACCTACGACATGCGCAAGCTGCTCGCCACGCTGGTCGATCGCGACAGTCTGTTCCCACTCAAGGATCGTTTCGGCCGCTCGGTGGTGACCGCCTTCGCCCGTCTCGAAGGCGCCAGTATCGGCATCGTCGCCTCCAACCCGCAATTCAAGGGCGGGGCTCTGGACGCCGATGCCTGCCGCAAGGCCACCGGCTTCATCGCCCTGTGTGACTCGTTCAACATCCCGCTGATATTTCTGGTCGATACCCCCGGTTTCCTGGTCGGTATCGAAGGCGAAAAACGCAGCGCACCCGCACACATCATGAACATGATTCACGCCGTACAACTGTGCTCGGTGCCGAAGCTCTCGGTGATCGTGCGCAAGAGCTTCGGTCAGGCCTATCTGAATTTCGGCGGTGGCCGCAATAGCGACCAGTCGGCCGCCTGGTGCATGGCCGACGTCAGCTTCGTCGACCCCGGCGTTGCGGTCAGCGTCGTGCATGACGTGACGCGCGAGAGCGATCCCGAGCGCTATGCCCAGCTCCACGCCGAATTCTCAAAAGACACCTCGGCTTTCGCCCTGGCCGGTGCGATGGGCACCCACGAGGTGATTGCACCGGGAGAAACCCGGCGCTTTCTTGTCGAGGCGCTGGCGGCTCAGCGACGCGGATTCAATAACGGTGTCGGGCGCCATGAAATGCGTACCTGGCCGACTTACTTTTAACCTGCGGCCAGCTCACGTGATCACACTTGCGGCGAGTTCATCTCACCCTGAACGACATCGATGCCGGATGCCAGCCCGCCTTCGCGAGCAGGCTCGCTCCCACAGTGGATCTTCGCCGCACTCGGAACTTGTGTACGCCCCGATTCCCTGTAGGAGCGAGGCTTGCCCGCGAAGAGGCCATGTCAGCCAACATCGATACCGGATGTCAGCCGCCTTAGCGAGCAAGCACCGAACAAAAGAGGCAAGCCCCCTCGCTCACTCGGGCTTTTCCACGCGGTCGATGTAGAATCAGCGGTCCATCGCCCTGCCCCAAGGCGCAAGGCCGCCACCCTCATCACCCCTGAACAAGAGATCCCCATGGCAAACCACGACATCACCTTCGTACCCGATCCCGACGCGGACTCCATCTCCTCCGACGTCGCCGGTTTCGGCGGCCTCCTGGTCTCCACCCAGATCCCCACCCACGCCGATGGCAGCCTGGAATTGGGCGGCATTACCGAGCAAAGCGAGTGCACCCTGCAGGCACTCAAGGTCGCCCTCGAGCGTGCCGGCAGTTCCATGGATCGGGTTCTGCACCTGACCATCTACCTCACCGACATGGCCGACCGCGCCGCCTTCAACGAGGTCTACCAGCGCTTCTTCGCCAAGCCCTGGCCGGTGCGCGCCGCCGTTGGCGTGGCCGCTCTGGCAGTGGAAGGCATGCGGGTTGAAGTCACCGCGATGGCAGCCAAGGGCTGACCCCGCTGGCGCTCGCAGTCAACCTGCACAGGCGTTCGCACGGTGGCCGGGAATTTCACCCGGACCACCGCCATCTCACGGACCGAATTTGTCGCGACGCCCGTATAGCTTTTTGCGTTACATGTAGACGTCTACTACACAGACTGCCTATACTTTAACGTGGGAACTTACAGGTGCCCCCCGAAAAACAGGACCAAGACCATGACCACTCTATTGCCTGCAAAAGCTGCTGCAACAGACAGATCCAAACCCGTCCCGATCAACATGCGGGTCGATTTCAGAAAACGAGACTTGATCGATGTGGCCGCAGCCATTTCGGGAAGCGATCGGACAAGCTTTATCCTGGATGCTGCTTGTAAAAAAGCTGAGGAAGTCATTCTGGATCAACGTCTGTTCGTCCTTGCCAACCATGAGTTTGATGCATTTGAACAAGCGTTGGAGTCAAATCCGTTAAGGAGTAACGAATGTCTGCGCCAACTGCTGGAAAGGCCACCTCGCTGGAGCTGACCGCCCCGGAAAAACTGAAGGACATCCACGATCTGAGCGCGTTCGATTGTTGTGATGATTCGATCAACGAATACTTGGCAAAGAAGGCTTCCAAGGTTCAGGACTCCAGATTTGCCACAGTGTTCGTCACTTGCCTGAAGGGCAGCAAAACCGTCGTTGGCTATTACACGTTGTCGAGCGGCATGATCATTCGCGCAAACGTGGTACCCAAGAAGGCACAACGCAATTCACCCGACCAGCATCCGATCACGATTCTGGGGCGGATGGGGGTATGCAAGTCCGCTCAAGGCACCGGGCTGTCGATTGACCTGCTCAGAGATGCCATTATCCGTGCGATCGCAGCATCCAGCGAAGTCGGGTCAACCGCCCTTGTAGTCCACCCGCTGAATGAAAGGCTGGTGACACTCTATGAAAAGGCCGGGTTCATCCGCAGCCCGCAACTTTCTCCAATCACAATGATGCTTCCCCTCACCTGATTGCCCCGTCGAACGCAGATGGACGCCAATGTCTGAAACACCCGCTCGCCCAGCAGACTGACAACGCTCACCCCACGGCCATCTTCTCCGTCAGGCCACTGGAAAGTCAGTGGCTGATGAAAGCGGCACATTGGCCAAAATCAGCTACAGTAAAAAGTCTGAAATCGCTTTATGTGATCCAAATCAACCAGTAATCAGGGCCAGGCAATCCTTTTGAATTTTTTTTGACGCGACCACTCCTTTGTCTATGAGCAAATGGAGGGGGTCTCATGAATACCGGTCTTTACGTCATTGAATACAAGCTTCACGGGGAGCCGAAGTCGTTCATCATCCGGGCAAAAATGATGCGCAATGCCGATGCATGGCACTGGGCAAGCTGTGATGCCGGAATAGCTTCCATCCCTAAACCGGGCCGACCGCCGCTTAAAATCATCTCCAAGCCTCAAGCGGAGAAGTATGGAGTCACTGACGTTAAATGGCGCGAATCCGCAAAACTGGATTGGACAGAGGTTTCAACGTCATGACCCAAAACCCGCAGCAATTCGTGATCACCGATATCAATGATCAGGGCAGCGTGATGCTGAAGAAAATCGGCAACACCGCTATCCGCCCGCATCACCGGGCCAGTTGTCACTGTGGCGCCGTCATTCTGGAGATCCATTTGCCGGACGGTGTTCCCAGTCCGCACCGCTGCGACTGCTCGTTCTGTAAACGCAAAGGCTCGGTCGTCGCAGCAGTCGCCTGGGCAGACCTGAAGGTGATCAGGGGCAAGACCGCGTTGTCGAGATATCAGTTTGGCAAGCACGTGGCCGAGCATTACTTCTGCAAGAACTGCGGCACCTATACGCACCACCGCCGCAGCACCAATCCGGAAGAGTTCGGTTTCAATGTCGGCTGCCTGGAAGGGGTCAATCCCTTCGATTTGAACGATGTCCCGGTCGCGGATGGCGGGACTTGGAACTCACTGTAAAGCCGGTGAATCGAAGTTTGCTGTGGCCTGAACCAAAACGGGAGGTCCGTTGCAGACCTCCCGTCACCGCCTGTTTACGAAGTACCCAGCCCTCGCGACAGGTCGGCGGCACTCCCTGCACTCCCTGCGCTCGCTTCGTTCGTAGTTGCCGGGCGCTGCTCGCCATCCGGCTTACCGTCCATCTCCGGGTGATCCGTCGTCTTTGTCACCGTATCGCGCACCGCCTCAAAACCCTCCTTGGCCTGTTGCTTGACCTTGTCGGCCAGGCCTGCGCTGGTCTTGCCCAGGTAGCGTTGCTCAGTCGCCGTCGAAGGTAATGCCGCGCCCAACATCGCGCCCAATGCAATGCCCGCAGCAGCGACCATCAGCGGCTGTTCCTGCAGCAAATGGCGAAACTGATGACTGACCGCCTGGGTGCTGTGGACCAGCCGGTCACTGGCATCATGCACGGCATGGCTGATGTTTTCCTTGGCCGCGCCCAGATTATCGCCCAGGTTCGCCGCCTTGCCCTTGACCGACTGATAGCCTTCCTTGAGGGTATCGGCGCTCTGGTGCAAATGGTCACGGGCGCTGTCGATACCGTCGCTCAAGCCATCGACCCACTCCCCAGCCTTGGCGACCGGGCCCGGACCGGTTCGATAGGCCGGACGTGGCGTCGGTGGACGGTTCTGGCTCATCATCATCCACAGCAGCCCGACGGAAGTCAGGACCACGGGCACCGGATTATTACGGACACTGGTCCCCAGGTTGGTCAGGAACGTCGTGCCGTTGCTTTGCATCATGCTCAATGCCTGATCGAATACCTGACCCGGAGTGAATTTGCTTTCCAGGGCATCGACGATATTGCCGATGCTGGCCCGTTGCGCATCGATTTCACGTTCGATGGCTTCGGGACTTTTGTCTGCTTCGATTTCAAATTCACGGCTCATGAGACTTTCCTCCGCAGCGCTTCCTGGTCTTTGCTCAAGGCGTCCAGCGTACGTTCGGGCTTGAAGTGGGACGGCTCGAATTGTTTTTTACCTGTTTGCAGCATGGCGAACCCGATGATCATCACCACTACGCCGACAATCAGCGCGGCCAACCACGGCGCCATGAACAGGCTCAGGCCGTAGACGGCGGACATCAACAAGATGATGAACCCCGCCAGCAGCACGATCGCCCCACCCGCCACGCTGGCAATGCCGGCCTTGAGCGTAGTGAGGCTGGCTTGCAATTCGGCCTTGGCCAGCGCCAGTTCCTTGGTGAAGAGGTCGGGCACTTCGCGGGACAGCTGGCGCAACAGTCCGATGACCGAAGCGTCCTGTTCAGGCACGGACAGCGGTCTTGTGTTTGGCAGATCCGGATCTTTTCTGTTCATCACAGCTCTCCTTTGAAGGATGTCGAACCAGGGGTCGACGACGTGGCAAAGTCCGAAGGGTGGTCTTGCTCACTCGGCGAGGCCGGTGTGATACCGGTGGCCAGGCCTGCCCCTGAATCGGAGCGCGGGGCAACGGAGGTTTCATAAGGGCGTTGCGCACCATAAGCGTCCGATTCGGGCATCGAGTTGGCGGTGGCCGGTTTATCGGCACCTGCAACGGTTGCTGCGGGGCTGCTACCGGCTTTCAGGAAGCGCGACAAGCCAAAGCCCAGCGCGATGCTGCCGGCAATGAACAGGGCCGGATTGTTACGCGCCAGGTCGGCACTGTCGTGGAGCAACTGTTCGGCACTTTTGCCGCGCAGACTCCCTGCCAGGCCGCTCATGGATTGCGCCATGTCCGAGAGGTAGTCGGACATGCCAAGCGCGTCCTTGCTTTCCAGTTCGGACACGAAAGACTTGGCGCCCTCGGCCAGTGCCTCGATCTGATCCGCCGCGGTATCCCGGTACTGCCCGAACTGCGCATCCACCTGTTGCCTCGCGCCGCCGAGCACCTGCGTGACGTCCTCCTTCAAATGTTGAAAGTCTTGTTCGGGTCTCCCGATGTCGTCTTGATTGTCTGTCTGAGTCCCAGCTCTGGTGTCTGAAGTATTCATGACGTTCCTCGCCTTCCATATAAAAAAGCGTTACAGGGTCCGCCACGAAATGCCCGTAGCCCCCCTCATTTAAAGGGACGAAGCGGAGTTGTCGGGAGTTCCAAAGGAATGATGAGCGACGCGTTGTGAAGTGAAATACGACATTCAGTCATCTCGATGGAACCCTGTTTTCACCCCGACCTCTATCGCTCACCAGCAGAGGAGGATTGACCATGATCGACCCATCAACCGGTATGAAACCCGGGGAGCGTTATGCCATCGAAAACGGCGAACGCACGCACCTGTTCCCTGGCTTCTTCCTCGATGGAAAGTATTACTTGCAGCCGCAATTGCAGACGGCGATCGGTTGGCTGGAAGGTCAACGGTTTCTGTTCGACGAGCTGAACCCTGGCGGAGAGCCGGTGTATCCGGAACTCGTCGCCGGCACCATCGAAAACCTGACGTTGACCTTGGCCGACGGCGCACGGCTGAAGATCAACCGGGTGCCTTACAGCGTGCAGGGAAATCCGCTCACGGAAAAAATCGAGGACGCCGCCGATGATTTGCCCAGTCAGCTGACCCGGCCACTGCACGACAAAAAGGCGCAGCTCGACGGGGCATCGGGCGGTATCAGTCGAGCCGCAGACCATGCGGTTGCCGCTGCGCCTCGCCCTTCGCTGATGCTTGCGGCAGGCGCCGCGCTGTTGTTTGGCGGTTGCCTGCTCGCCATGAATCGTCAACGGGACCGGCAACAGGATCGCTGACGGCCACGTGCACTCACCCGCGCCACGGGAGCACCTGAGCACTGGCGATTTATAAAATTTATCAATTACTTACATTAACCCTGAATCTTTTTGAATTTTCTCTGAAGCGTTCACTCATCAGGTAGAAAGCCGGCGCTGGATCAACGGAGGTTTGCGGATCATGACCAGGAAAATCCTGAAGGATGCCGATCTGGATCGAGACGAAGAAATGGCGCGCAATACCGAGCTTTTTTTCGAGGCGGATCGACTGGACGCTATCGCTTATAAAATTCTGGATGAGATTGCCGACAGGCCCTCGGCCCTGGCGAAATTCACCGAGGCCAAGGCACTAGCAGATAGCAAACGGATCGAGGCTTATGAGGACTGGATGCGAATTCAGGGCGAAGTCAAAAAATAGCCCTGCCACCGGGTAGCGACATGCACCCGGCCACTACCACCTGGACTCGGCACTGAGTGACACCAGGTATTCGCCAAAGCCGCCACAACATTTGTAATCCCTGCGCGCGCTGGTAACCACCGGATTGGTCGCGGTCCATATGATGCTCGCATTGATCCGTTCAAGTTCGGCAATCAAGTGAACGTCTTCATGGGCGACCAGATGCTGGAAGCCGCCTGCATCCCGATAGGCCGCGGCACTCAGGCCCAGATTGGCGCCATGGATGTGGCGATGGTTCTCGATGAACTGGTAGCGCTCCATGTACCTGGAACGAACCCACTCCCCATGCTCAGCCCAACTTTCCACCTCGACGGTCCCGCACACCGCATCAACCATGAATTCAAGTTGGCGTGAAAGCCAATCGGGAGGCACGACCGTGTCGGCATCGGTAAACGCGAGCCACTGCGCCCCGGCACTGAGCAGTTCTTCGGCGCCGGTCGCCCGGGCTTTACCCACGTTCTGAAAAGAGACCATCAACGCGGTGACTTCCATCGCACAGACCAACCTGTCGGTGTCATCCGAACAGTCGTCCAGAACCACCAGTACAGTCACCTGGCGGCCTCCAAGGCCCGGATGTTTCGCGGCGAGCAAGACGGATGAAAGGCAGGTGGCAATGTGTTTTTCTTCATTATGAGCAGGTATCACGACACCTATCATTGACGTTCCCTCGATTCAGCGAAGCTTATGGTCTTCAGTATCGACCCCTCGCGTTATCGGAAGGTTTAAAGAATGTAACGGGCCAGCTCGCTCCCACCCGTTAGCGTTTCACTGCTTGCCGCGAGGCAATACCGCCCCCAGCACCTGCTTGGCGGTTTGCACGATCACTCCCGCTTCGTTCGGGTCGCCTTTAAGCAAGGTCGAGGCAAACTTCTTCGCCTGTTCGAGCTTGATGTGCGGCGGCAGCGGCGGGACATCGGGGTCGGTCTTGAATTCGATCAGCACGGGCACGTCCGACGCCAGTGCCTGCTCCCAGGCTGCGGCCACGTCTTCTTCGCGATCGACGAAAATCCCCTTGAGCCCGATCGAAATGGCGAACAGGTGATATGGCACGTCGGGGATGTTCTGCGAAGCTTCGAACTTGGGGTCGCCCTCCATCACCCGCTGCTCCCAGGTGACCTGATTGAGGTCTTCATTGTTGAACACGGCACAAATCCATTTCGGGTTTTCCCATTGCCGCCAATACTTGGCGACGGTGATCAGCTCGGCCATGTTATTCATCTGCATCGCGCCATCCCCCACCAGAGCAATCACGGTGCGCTGCGGATAGGCGAATTTTGCCGCGATCGCATAGGGTACCGCGGCGCCCATGCAAGCCAGCCCGCCAGAGAGCGAACACTTCATGCCACGGCGAATTTTCAGGTCGCGGGCGAACCAGTTGGCGCACGAACCCGAATCGCTGGTAATGATGGCCAGTTCCGGCAGGCGTGGCGACAGCTCATACACCACCCGTTGTGGATTGATCGGCTTGGCTTTTGCCATCGCGCGCTTCTCCAGGGTTTTCTCCCAGGTACTGCGCCAGCCTTCGACCTTCTTGCGCCATCGGCGCGATGTTTTCTGTTCCAGCAAGGGCGCCAGTGCCGCGAGTGTTTCGGCGGCATCACCCACCAGGTTGACTTCCATGGGGTAACGCAAGCTGAGCATGTCGGGCTGCAGATCGATCTGCACCCCGCGCGCCTGCCCCTCCTTGGGCAGGAATTCGGAGTACGGGAAACCCGAGCCGATCATCAGCAAGGTGTCGCACTCCATCATCAGCTTGTAGCTGGGCTCGGTGCCCAGCAAACCGATGCTGCCGGTGACCCAGGGCAAATCGTCCGGCAGCACGGCCTTGCCCAGCAGTGCCTTGGCCACTCCGGCGCCGAGTTTTTCAGCCACCGCGATCACCTGATCGGTCGCGCCCAACGCGCCGGCGCCCACCAGGATCGCCACCTTTTCACCCGCATTCAACACCTCGGCCGCTCGCTGCAGGTCAGCCCCATAGGGCACCACCTTCGGCTTGCTGTAGCCGACGCCGGAATGCACGGTGCCGTGAGCCCTGGCCGGCGCCTGGTACTCGGCGTCCTGCAGATCGCTCGGCAGGATAATTGCCGTCACGCGACGTTCGCCGATCGCCGTGCGTACTGCCCGGTCGACCAGGTGCCGGACTTGCGCCGGCACCGAGGCCTGCTGCACGAACGCACCCGCCACGTCCTTGAACATCGACACCAGGTCCAGCTCCTGCTGATAGTGACCGCCGAGTGCAGCACGCGCCTGCTGTCCGACGATCGCCAATACCGGCATGTGATCCAGACGCGCGTCATACAGTCCGGTGATCAGGTGCGAGGCGCCGGGGCCGGAGGTGGCGATGCACACACCGAGTTCGCCGGTGAATTTGGCATGGGCCGAAGCCATGAAGGCGGCCATTTCTTCATGCCTGGCCTGAATGAATTCGATTTTGCCCTGGGCCCGGCTCAACGCGCCGAACACCCCATTGATGCCGTCCCCCGGATAACCGAAAATCCGCGTGACGCCCCATTGGCTGAGTCGCTCAACCAGAAAATCACCCACTGTCGTTGTCATGTCGTTCCTCGCCGTTCACCGATGCGCAGAGCATTCCCGAGGACGTCAACCTGAGAGTCGTCCTGAGAGGTGTAAAGGTCTGGACAGCCACGCTGACTTCGAAGTTTCGACGGATTTAAAAGTGGGCTGATCGACCAGAGTGGCCTGCCCGGGTCAGGCGATGCGTGAAGCGCCGCCCCACAGCGTCATTGCGATTGAATCCAGTCCAGGAATCTTCTGATCGGCTGTTCGTTGCCACGCCGTTGCAGATGGGCGAGATACCAACCTCCGGGCTGCATGACGTCCGATTGCGCGGGCAGGACCAGAGTGCCCAGGCGCAGATCGGCCTCGACCAGGAATTGCGGAACCACCACCACGCCTTGTCCGCTGATCGCCGCCTCAATCGCCAGCAAACAGCTGTCGAACCGCGGCGCGTTTTTTTGCACAAGGTTGGGCAGACCGATGCTGCGGGCCCAGATCGAAGAGTCTTCAGTGGCCCCGGAAATCGCCAGGAACGGGACGTGACGCAGATCGTCAGGCGTCGCAATGGCCTTGGCCATCTCCTTTGAACAGACCGCCACAAGCCGCTCCTGCCGCAAGAGCGTATAGGTCAGGTTCGGTCGATCCGGCGTACGGGTGTAGATGATCCCGACGTCGGCACGGGCGGGATTGAACTCCCAATCCAGCAGGCTCGCGTCCAGGCTGACCGCAATCTCCGGCGAGGCCTCCTTGAATTTTTGCAGTTTTGGAATCAGCCAGCGCACGGCCACGGTGACATAGACCTGCACGGTCAACGAGGTCTGGGTCTGTTTCTCACGAATGAGGTCGGTGGTGAGCGCGATGCGATCCAGGGCATCCTGAATCACCGGAAAGTAAAGTTCGCCTTTTTCGTTGAGTTCTACCCGACCCGGTAATCGGCAAAACAGAGCTGTCCCGAGGTACCGTTCCAAGGACGCGATCTGATGACTGATGGCCGACTGGGTCAGGCTCAGCTCTTCGGCGGCACTTTTGAAGCTTCGCAATCGCGCAGCGGATTCGAAGACTTTCAGCGTCGACAGGGGGGGAAGCGATCTCGAAATCATGCTTGCTCGCGACGTTAAAAAAATTCAAGCGGGGGTTAAATATACTCGTTTGCCTGGGGGGCAAGGCAATTTCATACTCGGCTCATAAAAATAAACCAGGGGCACTGAAATGAAACGTAGTTTGCTTGCATCCTCGGCTTTTGCGCTGGTTTTCGGAACCAGTTTCCTGTCGGTGCCCGCTGTCTCGGCCGCAGAGAAATGCGTGCGCGTGCTGGGGTACGAATCGGACGGCGAGAAACAGACGATGGACCCGGCGGCGTTGATCGGCACCGACAGTGTCTATCACATACGCGCCATCTACGAACCCCTGGTCGACCGCAGCAATACCATGATGCCGATTCCGGTCCTGGCACAATCGTGGGAATCCAACGCGGACGCCACCGAATGGACTTTCCATCTGCGCGAAGGGGTGAAGTTCCACGACGGTTCCGATTTTGATGCGGCGGACGTGGTCTATTCCTATCGGCGCCTGCTCGACCCGGCCATCTCCCCTGGCGGATTTTCCACCCTCTCCTTCCTCGACCCCGCCGGTATCACCGCGGTCGACAAGAATACCGTGCGATTCAAAGTCAAATCGCCGGTGGTCGAACTGCCGATGTTGATCGCGACCAAGTACGCCTTGATGGTGCCCGAGAACGCCAAGGGTGCAGACCTGCGGACCAAGGGCGACGGGACCGGACCATTCATGCAGGAAACCTTCACGACCAACGGTCCTGTGCGGGTCATGCGGCGCAATCCCGTTTACTGGCGCGCCGGTCTGCCGAAAGCGGATTGCCTTGAAATAACCACCAGCCTCGAAGCGACTTCGCGCCTGTCGGCGCTGTTGTCGGGCTCGATCGATCTGTCGCTGGTCGTCGATCCGGCCAGCTTGATCACGCTCAAGGGCAATCCGGCAGTCGATCTCGTATCGACCCCGGGTGCGACCTCGCTGTACCTGGCGGTCTGGACCAACACCGCGCCCTTCGATGATGTCAGGGTACGTGAAGCCTTGAAGCTGGTCATGGATCGGCAAACCATCCTTGATACCGTGTTATTGGGCTATGGCGAAGTGGGCGGCGATACGCCGATACCCCCCAGCTCACCACTGAGTCTGGGCACACCGCCGAAAGCCGCTGACATCAAACGGGCGAAGGCCCTGCTTGCCGAGGCAGGTCATCCCGATGGCATCGCGTTCGATCTTTACACGTCCGACTCCTATCCCGGCATGCTGTTGCTGGCCCAGGTCTACGCCCAGATGGCAGCGTCCGCCGGTATCAAAGTGAATGTCATTACCTCGCCGGCCGAGGGTTACTGGGACACCATCTGGCTGAAGAAACCGGCGGTGATTTCGTACACCAGTGCGCGTCCGCCTGCGGAAGCCCTGACCCTGTCGCTCAACAGCGAATCGGAATGGAACGAGACGCACTGGAAACGGGCGGATTTCGATGCGCTGGTGGTCAAGGCCGGGCAAACCTCGGATGAGCAGGAGCGCAACAAGCTCTATCGCGATGCCCAGCGCATGGTCGCGCAGGAAGGCGGGATGATCCTGCCGGTCTTCTCCTCGGTGGTGGCCGGCCTGCGCAAAGGTTGTACCGGCTACTCGCCGAACGTCGACGTGAACCGCATCAACTATGCCGAGCTGAGCTGCGCCAAGTAGCCGCTCTGCCACCTCGCCCAACTTGAATCCAATCCATTCCGCGGAGCCCGCCGGCTCCGGGGAGGAGGCTGTGCGCATGACACTCCCTTATCTGTCCAGATTTCTCCAATGTTTTGCCGACGCGCTGGATCGCGACGATCAGCCCGTTGCACAGTCGCATGCCAAACGCCTGCGCATTTTGCACTCGGGCCTGTCGACCATCCAGGACGTGCCTGCCGCGAGAGTGCCGGTGCAGACACGCTGTGAAGCCGAGCTACAGACTTATACCGCTGATTGCGATCTGGCCAGGGCGCTCGCGGATCTCATGCCCGCGATCCACCTGACTCGCAGCGATACCTACCTGGCCGCCCCTCCCAGCGCAGACTTCGGCAATAACTACGGCTACGGCGTGATCTGCGGACCCGATAGCGGACCGCCGGCACTGATGAAGGATGGGCACATCTCCTTCGGGCTGATGCTGCTTGGCCCGGCGACGCACTATCCATTGCATAGCCATCCGGCCGACGAAGTCTATTACACCGTCACGGGCCCGTCGTCCTGGCGAACGGGCGACGACGCGTGGTCATCACGCAAGGCCGGCGAAATCATCCATCATCCTTCTTGGATTCCCCATGCCACGCTTGCGGGAGACAGCCCTCTGGTGCTCTTGTACGTCTGGCAAGGCGATCTCGAAACCGATGCGGCCTTTGTCCCCGACAAGATGGCATCGGACTCAACCTCGATTACTCAGGGGGCTGACCCGAAATGAGCATTTTTCGGCTGGTCATCAGCAGGGTCGCGCTATCCGCCGTCACGCTGCTGCTCGTCTCGTTACTGATCTTTCTGATTCTCGAAGCCCTGCCCGGCGATGTGGCAACCCGTATCCTCGGACGTGACGCCACCGCCAAAGCACTGGAAGTGCTTCGCGAACAACTGCATCTCGGCGACCCCGCGTTCAGCCGGTACCTGCACTGGCTGGGCGATTTGCTGCACGGCAATCTCGGGGTGTCGATTGCGACCGGCCGACCGATTGCCGATGTACTCGGCCCGCGCATCATCAATACGCTGCTGCTGTCGCTGCTGGCGTTTGCCATGTACCTGGTGTTGGCAATCGTGCCGGCTGTGATCCAGGCCACGCATCGCGGCAGCAAGGTCGACCACGTTATTTCGGTGGTCACGCTGGTGTTGCTGTCGCTTCCCGACTTTCTGCTGGCGACGATACTGCTGTTCATATTCGCCGTGGCCATGCCGATCCTGCCTGCGCTGGCGACGGTTTCAGACGCCAGCAGCTGGCTGGACAATCTGCGCGCGATGATCCTGCCGGCGGTGACCCTGGCCATCATCATGGCGGTGTATGCGATCCGGGTGCTGCGCGACAGTTTGATCGAGGTACTGCGCTCGGATTATGTGCGCCTCGCCGAACTGAAAGGCTTGCGGCCTTATGCCGTGCTTTGGCGGCATGCCATGCCCAATGCCATTGTGCCGGCGCTCAATATCACGGCACTCAACCTGGGCTTCCTGATTGGCGGTGTGGTCATCGTCGAGCGGGTATTTTCCTACCCCGGATTCGGCACGCTGCTGATCGATGCCTTGCAGTTGCGTGATCTGCCGTTGATCAAGGCCACCGTGATGATCAGTGCCGCTGTCTACATCGCCGCCAATCTGGTGGCCGACATCTGCGCCGTGTTACTTCAACCGCGCCTGAGGACCAGCCGATGAGCCTGACCAACGTTATGTCCGGATTACGCACGCCCACCCTCTCCTCCTGGCCCGGACGCTGGCTGGCGATGCCTGGCTCGTTCAAGGTCGGCTCGATCATCCTCGCAGCGCACGTGCTGTTCGCCCTGATCGGGGTGTTCTGGACCCCATTCGGGTTTGCGCAAATGGGCACCGGCATCCCGCTTTCCGGTATGTCCTGGCTGCATCCAATGGGTGTCGATCAGATCGGCCGCGACGTCCTCAGCCGCTTCATGCACGGCGCGCACATCGTGTTGCTGCTGGCCCTGGCAGGCACCACGCTGGGGATGGTCGCCGGCACTGTCCTCGGACTGGTGTCGGGCTATCTCGGCGGCCTGTTCGACGAGATCGTGCAGCGTCTGGTCGAAGCCATGATCAGTATCCCGTTTCTCGCCCTGGCGCTGGTGACGATCATTGCTGCAGGGCCTGCCCTGGCCGGAGAGCCGGCACTGATCGTGCTGGTGATCGGGCTGGTGTACACGCCGCGTATTGCCCGAATTGCCCGGGCGGCCGCGATGGAAATCGCCACTCGTGAGTATGTTGCGGTGGCTCAGCTGCGCGGTGAGAGTACCTGGTCCATCGTCCGCCGGGAAATTCTGCCCAACACCGCCAACGTGTTGCTGGTCGAATTCTCGCTGCGTATCAGCTATGCGCCGATCCTGATCGGGGCGCTCGGGTTCCTCGGTTTCGGCATCCGGCCGCCGACCCCCGAATGGGGCCTGATGATCAGCGAGAACCGTGGCCTGCTGATCGCCTCACCGGTGACGGTGTTCGGCCCAGGCCTGGGCTTCGCGTCCCTGGTGGTCGGCCTCAACCTCTTTACCGATGGCCTGTCGAGAATGCTCGGCCAACGGTCAGTGGTGGGCGCATGAATAACAATAAAGGTATTGCCACCATGACCAAACTGATCGAGATTCGAAACCTCGGCATCGCCTACGGCGGACAAACCGGTTGGACCGATGTCGTGGAAGGGGTTTGCCTTGAAATCGCCCGAGGCGAGACCTTCGGTCTGGTCGGGGAATCGGGCTGCGGCAAATCCACTGTGGCCTATCGGTTGCTCGGCTATGGCGCCGCCAACAGCCGCGTGCAGAGCGGACAGGTGTTATTTGAAGGCACCGACCTGCTGCAACTTGACGCCAGATCGCTCGCAGACCTGCGCGGCAATCGCATCGCGCTGGTCCCGCAGAATCCGACGACGGCGTTAAGCCCTGGTATGCGTGTCGGGCAGCAGATTCGCGAGATGATCCTGACGCACCACGCACTGCCCGACGGGATCTCCATGGAGCAGCGCATCATAGAGCTGTTTGCCCTGGTCGGGCTGCCCGATGTCAGTCGGCGCTATCCCCATGAGTTGTCCGGCGGGCAGCAGCAACGCGTGACGATTGCCATGGCAGTGTCCTGTAATCCGGAGCTGCTGGTGCTTGACGAACCGACCACGGGACTGGACGTCACCACCCAACGCCAGATCATCCGGTTGTTGTCGGACCTGAGGAGCCGCATCGGCATGGCGATGCTCTACGTCACCCATGACCTGGCCCTGCTGGCGCAAATCGCCGACCGCATTGGCGTCATGTATGCCGGCCAGTTGGTAGAGGTGGCGCCCTGCGAGCAGTTGTTGGCGCACCCTGCCCATCCCTATTCGCGCGGGCTGATCGCTTCGATCCCCTCGGTTCTGCACGGTCATGCAGCTGGACGCGGTCTGCGCGGCATGCTGCGGCGGGATCAAATGGCCGAGGGCTGCAAATTCGAGCCCCGCTGCGACTTCGCGACAGCAAACTGTCGTTCGACCCCGCAAGTCCTGGTGCCCGTGGCTGCCGCGCAATCCGTGGCCTGCATGCGCTGGTCCGAGATTGCAGACACCCAAAACTCACCACCGTCAGCGGCTATCGACCTGCGACCAAAACGCGAGTCGGAACCTTTGTTGTTGGTAAACAATCTCTCCCTGTCCTACGCGCAGTCCGGATGGTTCACAGAGTTGTTGGGCAAACGAACGGTGCCCATTGCCCGCGATATCGATCTCGAATTGCGCGCCGGTGAGATCGTGGCGTTAGTGGGTGAATCGGGCAGCGGCAAGTCGACGATCGCCCGCGCCATCAGCGGTAGACTGGCGCCAAAATCGGGCACCATCAGCGTTGACGGGCATTTGTTGGAGCCTACGCTCGCCGCCAGGTCGGTCCAGCAACTGCGCCAGATTCAATACATCTTCCAGAACCCGGATGCCTCACTCAATCCGCGCCGCAGTGTGCGGGCCATTCTTCAGCGACCGCTGCAGCATTTTCGGATCGAATCGACCCCCGCAACCCTTGAAACCGTTTTGGAAAGTGTCGGTCTGCATGCCGGTTACCTCAATCGTTACCCGGAACAGTTATCCGGCGGCGAGCGCCAAAGGGTTGCCATTGCACGCGCCCTGCTGGTCAGCCCCAAGCTGCTGATCTGCGATGAAATCCTCTCGGCGCTGGATGTCTCGGTGCAGACGAAAATCGTCGAATTGCTCCTGGCGCTCAAGGAGCAGCATTCGGTCGCCATGCTGTTCATCTCGCATGACCTGGCAGTCGTGCGGCAATTGGCCGACCGGGTGGCGGTGCTCTATCGCGGCGAATTGATGCAGATGGTCGATACCGATGCGCTCTTCAATTCGCCCCTGCATCCCTATACCGAAATGCTCCTGCTGGCGGCCCCTGGTCTGCGCAAGGATGACTACGTACCAAAACCGCCAGCGATGCCAGGCGCGCCATCCATCGCCAGTACTGGTTGCCCGCTGGCGGGTCGTTGTCCGCGGCAGATTGGTAGTTTGTGTGCAGAGCGTCGCCCTGCGCCGCAGATGACCCAGGGTGGTTTCATTCGCTGCCATATCCCGCTCGCCGAGCTGGCCCATCACAGTGACGTTTCGGTCAGTGCTCGACATGCTCAGGTTTCGGGTCCTGCTTCGCCTTGTTTGACGTTTCGGTCGATAACCTGAGCTGCGGCGGTGTGCCAGGCAACATCAATATCAACTGACAGTCCCTCTTCGCGAGCAGGCTCGCTCCCACAGGGTTTGGCGGTGTTCACACCAAAAATCCAATGTGGGAGCGAGCCTGCTCGCGAAGGTCATCAACGATAACGCGACAAGCCTGACTCCCCGCGGCGTCCTCGGGTTTTTCGCGAGCAAGCTCGCTCCTACAGTGGCAAGAAATCTGCAGAACAGCGCTGATCCCCTTGTGGGAGCGAGCCTGCTCGCGAAGGTCGTCAACGATAACGCGACAAGCCTGACTCCCCGCGGCGTTCTCGGGTTTTTCGCGAGCAAGCTCGCTCCTGCATTCTCAACTCATCCAGTTGCCGCCGTCGACGTTATACGTTTGGGCCACCACATACTCACTCTCGGACGATGCGAGGAAAATAGCCATTCCCGTCAGGTCTTCAGCCGTGCCCATTCTTCCAAAAGGCACTTCCTGCCCCACGAGCTTTTTCTTTTCACCCAACGGCCGGTTCTCGAATTTGGCGAACATGGCATCGACGCCATCCCAATGCTCGCCGTCCACCACGCCGGGGGCGATGGCATTCACGTTGATCCCGTGCTTGATCAGACCCAGGCCCGCTGATTGCGTCAGGCTGATAACGGCGGCCTTGGTTGCGCAATAAACCCCCACCAGCGCCTCTCCCCTGCGCCCCGCCTGACTGGCCATGTTGATGATCTTGCCGCCATGTCCCTGGCGGATCATCTGGCGCGCCGCGGCCTGCAGGGTGAACAGGGTTCCGGCGACGTTGATCGAAAACAGACGTTCGAAGCTGTCGCGGGTGATGTCGACAATGGGCGCAAGGTCGAACAGCGCGGCGTTGTTGATCAGGATATCCAGCTTGCCTGTCTGCTCGATGACGGCGGCAATGGCGTTATCGATAGACGCCTGGTCGGTCACGTCCATTTCCACGGCGTAGGCGTTTGGGCCCAGCTCGGCGGCCGTGGCCTGGGCCCGCTCGAGGTTGATGTCGGCGATGGCTACCGTTGCCCCTTCATTGATGTAGGCCTGGGCGAAGGATCGTCCTATGCCGCGGGCCGATCCGGTTACCAGTGCACTCTTGCCTTCCAGTCGTTTCATTGATTGTTCATCCGTTTGCTTGAATATCGGTTCGCCCGGTTCAGGGGCATTGGCGTGGTGACAAAGTCAGGCGGCGAGACGCGCCAGCGGACGGGTCAACGCCACGCCCTCGGCATCGAATAAATGGCAGTGTGCGGCGTCCAGATGCAGGCTCAGGGTTTCGCCGTAACGGCTGGCCAGGTCGCCGCGTACGCGCAGGGTCAGGGCTTCGCCGGAGGCGGTGATCACGTGGCAGAAGGTGTCGCTGCCCAGGCGCTCGCTGACGTCGGCGGTGACCTGCAACGTGCAGTCGCCGGGTTGCGCGAGGTTGAGGTGTTCCGGGCGGATGCCCAGGGTGACGGCGCCGCCCACGCTGAGGGTGGCGCCGCTCAATGGCAGGCTGATGCGGGTGCCGGCGTCGAGCAGCACTTCGCAGCTCTGGCGTTCGACGCGGGTGACTTTACCCTTGAGGAAACCCATCTTCGGCGTGCCGAGGAAGCCGGCGACAAACAGGTTGGCCGGCTGGTGATACAGGTCCAGCGGCGAGCCGACCTGTTCGACCTTGCCGCCATTGAGCACCACCACCTTGTCGGCCATGGTCATGGCTTCGACCTGGTCGTGGGTGACGTAGATCATGGTGGCTTGCAGTTCCTTGTGCAGGCGCAACAGTTCCAGGCGCATCTGCACCCGCAGGGCGGCGTCGAGGTTGGACAGCGGTTCGTCGAAGAGGAATATTTTCGGGTTGCGCACGATCGCCCGGCCGATGGCCACGCGCTGGCGCTGGCCGCCGGAGAGTTGCTTGGGTTTGCGCTCGAGCATCGGGCCGAGTTCGAGGATGCGCGCGGCGTCGTTGACCTTTTTCTCGACTTCGGCTTTGGCCACGCCAGCCAGGTCGAGGGCGAAGGACATGTTCTTGCGCACGCTCATGTGCGGGTACAGGGCGTAGGTCTGGAACACCATCGCCAGGTCGCGCTTGGCCGGGCTGACTTCGGTGATGTCGCGGCCGTCGAGTTCGATGCTGCCGCCGCTGACCTCTTCCAGGCCGGCGATCAGCCGCAGCAGGGTGGATTTGCCGCAGCCCGAGGGGCCGACGAAGACCACGAATTCCTTGTCCCGCACTTCCAGGTCGATGCCCTTGATGATGGAGAAGCCTTCGAAGCCTTTTTGCAGGTTCTTGATTTTCAGGTTGGCCATGATGGTGGGCCTCCGATTGTTGTTATTCAATTGAGCCCGGTGGGCTTTTTTGTAGGAGCGAGCTTGCTCGCGAAAAATCTCCAGGCGCCGCGTTTTTCCTGGCCGCACGCGTTATCGTTCACGTCCATCGCGAGCAGGCTCGCTCCCACAGGGGATCGCGTTGGGTCGGCGATCCGGATAAGGGCGCGCGCTGGGTCGGCAATCTGGGCAGTGGGCCGGGGATTCATTTCACCGCGCCAAACGACAGGCCGCGCACCAGTTGTTTCTGGCTGATCCAGCCGAAGATCAGGATTGGCGCGCAGGCCAGGGTCGAGACCGCCGACAACTTGGCCCAGAACAAGCCTTCGGGGCTGGAGTACGAGGCGATCAGCGCGGTCAGCGGCGCGGCCTGGGACGAGGTCAGGTTCAGCGACCAGAAGGCTTCGTTCCAGCACAGGATCAACGACAGCAGCACGGTGGACGCCAGGCCGCCCTTGGCGATCGGCAGCAGCACCCGGAGCATTTCCTGCCACAGGGTGGCGCCGTCCAGGCGCGCGGCTTCGAGGATGTCCTTGGGGATGTCCTTGAAGTAGGTGTAAATCATCCAGACCACGATCGGCAGGTTGATCAGGGTGTAGATCACGATCAGCGCGATGCGCGTGTCGAGCAGGCCGAAGCTCTTGGCCAGCAGGTAGATCGGCATCAGCACGCCCACCGGCGGCAGCATCTTGGTCGAGAGCATCCACAGCAGCGTGCCCTTGGTCCGCTGGGTTTCGTAGAACGCCATCGAGTAGGCCGCCGGCACCGCGATCAGCAGGCACAGGGCGGTGGCGCTGAAGGAGATCACCACCGAGTTCCAGGCGAAGCTTACGTAGTCGCTGCGCTCGTTGATGTGCAGGTAGTTCTCAAGCGTGGGCGTGAAGATGAACTGCGGCGGCGTGGCGAACGCGTCGATTTCGCTCTTGAAACTGGTCAGCACCATCCAGAAGATCGGGAAGAAGATCAGGATCGCGATGGCCCAGGCCAGGGTGCCCAGCAGCAGGCTTTGCAGACGACGGGATTGTTGAAGGGTCATGGCGCAGGCCTCAGGCTTTGTCGGTCAGGTTTTTGCCGATCATCCGCACCAGGACGATGGCCGCGATGTTGGCGATCAGCACCGCGATCAGGCCGCCGGCGGACGCCATGCCGACGTCGAACTGCACCAGCGCCTGGTTGTAGATCAGGTAGGCGAGGTTGGTCGAGGCGTAGCCGGGGCCGCCGTTGGTGGTGGTGAAGATTTCGGCGAATACCGAGAGCAGGAAGATGGTTTCGATCATCACCACCACCGCGATCGGCCGGGCCAGGTGCGGCAGGGTCAGGTGCCAGAAGATCGCGATGGGCCCGGCGCCATCCAGGCGCGCGGCTTCCTTCTGTTCCTGGTCGAGGGACTGCATGGCGGTCATCAGGATCAGGATCGCGAACGGCAGCCATTGCCAGGAGACAATGATGATGATCGACAGCAGCGGGTAATGCGCCAGCCAGTCCACCGGCTGCGCGCCGAACAGTTTCCAGACGTAGGCGAGAATCCCCGACACCGGGTGGAAAATCAGGTTCTTCCAGATCAGCGCACCGACGGTGGGCATGATGAAGAACGGCGAGATCAGCAGCACCCGCACCAGGCCGCGGCCGAGAAACTCACTGGCCTCGAGCAAGGCACTGATCAGCACGCCGAACACCACGCTGATCAGCAGCACACTGCCGACCAGCAACAGGGTGTTGGTGGCGCCGGGCATGAAGCCCGAATCGCTGAGGAAATAGCTGAAGTTTTCCAGGCCCACGAACTGGTTTTCCCCGGGGTACAGCAGGTTGTAGCGGATCAGCGAAAAGTAGACGGTCATGCCCAGCGGCACGATCATCCACAGCAGCAACAACGCCACCGACGGGCTGACCAGGAACCAGCCGGGGTTGGCCAGGCGGCTTTTACGCACGGGTTGGGGGATGTCGATGTGGGCTTTGGCAGTTGAAATAGTCATGGTGAGAAAACCGATTCATGCAGACCTATGAAAATCTACTGTGGGAGCGAGCTTGCTCGCGATGGCGGTGTATCAGTCACCCACAATGTTGAAGGTGAGGCCGTCATCGCGAGCAAGCTCGCTCCCACAGAAGGCGAGAGCAGGGGTTTGGGGTTACTTCGGGTAACCGGCGCGCTTCATTTCACGTTCGGTGGAGGTCTGTGCAGCGGCCAGTGCCTGATCAACCGACATCTGCCCGGTCAGCGCCGCCGAAAACAGCTTCCCGACGGAGGTGCCGATCGCCTGGAACTCGGGGATGGTGACGTACTGGATGCCAACGTAAGGAACCGGCTGGCTCGAGGGGTGCGCAGGATCGGCGTGTTGCATCATCTGCAAGGTCACCTGCGCGAAAGGCGCGGCCTTCAGGTAAGCCTCGCTATAGGTGGACTGCCGAGTTCCTGGCGGAACATGGGCGATGCCGTCTTTTTCCGCGACCAGTTGAATGTATTCTTTCGACGTGGCCCACGTGATAAAGGCCTTGGCCGTCTCTTTGTGCCGGGAAGTCGCCGGTATCGCCAGCGACCACGCATACAGCCATGACGAACCCTTGTCGGTCACTTCAACAGGTGCAGCAGCGAAGCCCACGCGGTCGACGACCTTGCTCTGCTCTTTGTCCGTGGTGAACGAGCCGGCGACGCTGGCATCGACCCAGATCGCGCACTTGCCGCTGTTGAACAGCGCCAGGGTTTCGTTGAAGCCATTGCTCGACACGCCAGGCGGCCCGTACTTCTTGAGATTATCCACGTAGAAATGCGCCGCTGCGGCCCACTGCGGGCTGGTGAGCTGCGGCTGCCACTGTTCATCGAACCAACGGGCGCCAAAGGCATTGGCCATGGTGCTCATCAACGCGATGTTCTCACCCCATCCCGCCTTGCCCCGCAGGCACAGGCCGTACTGCCCCTGGTCAGGCTGGTGCAGCCTGGAGGCAAATTCGCCAAGCTGGGTCCAGGTCGGATGCTCCGGCATGCTCAACCCGGCTTCCTTGAACAGATCGGTGCGGTAATAGGTGATGGTGCTTTCGCCATAGAATGGCAGCGCGTAGAGCGTGTTGTTGACCGACAAGCCCTGGCGAACCGATGGAAAGATATCGTCCAGGTCGTATTCCGCTGCCAGTCCCGTGATCGGCTCGAGCCACTGCTTGGCGCCCCAGAGCGGCGTTTCATAGGTGCCGATGGTCAGCACATCGAACTGGCCACCCTGGGTGGCGATATCGGTGGTCAGGCGCTGGCGCAGGACGTTTTCTTCCAGCACCACCCAATTGAGTTTCACATCGGGATGCTGCTGTTCAAAAATTTTGGAGAGCCGCTGCATCCGGATCATGTCGCCATTGTTCACCGTGGCGATGGTCACTGTTTCGGCGGCCTGGCTGACGAGGGCGAAGGACAGGCCAGCGGACAGGAAAAGCGCATTGTGGATTTTCATCATGGTGCTCTCCGCTCCGCGCCTGGGTGACGGGAGCTATTATTTTTGTTGTAACCACTGCTGATCAAATACGTCTGGGCGGCACTGGTGGACGACTCGATTACAGCAGCTTGCAAAGCCCCGGACAAACGCATAGCGGATGCTCGACTGATACTTTTTTAACCAAACACCGCAGGACAGCCAGGAGAGCAAAAAAGTATCAGTCGTGAGCAATAGCAGCGCTAGCGGGAAGCTGCCGGGAGGGGGTATGTTGGTCGCACACGAAGATCAAATAACAATAAAAGGGGCATGCCATGCCTGATAGCCGAGCCGCTCTGTTCGAGCAACGACCCGCCGAGCTGGAAGTCATCCTGCCTGAGCCCGATCATTGCTTTCGCTGGTACGAACACGATTACCCCTACGCCCTGGCCCGCTGGAATCATCATCCTGAATTCGAAATCCATCTGATCCGCCAAGGCAGTGGCAAGCTGGTCGCCGGCGACTACATCGGGGCGTTTGGCGCGGGTCATGTCGCGCTGATCGGCCCCGACCTGCCCCATGACTGGATAGGCGACCTGGCGCCCGGCGAATACCTGGCCGGGCGTGACGTGGTGCTGCAGTTTGATGGTGCAGCCCTCCTGGCCTTGCGTGGCACCCTGCCTGAACTGGGGGAATTGCAGCACCTGTTTGCACGGGGCCGGCGCGGCCTGGAGTTCACCGGGGCAACGGCCATACAGGCCGCGCGACTGCTCGAAGACATAGGCCCAGCGCAGGGACTTGAACGTTTGATCCTCTTCCTGCAATTGATCAACACACTCTTGAAAGCGCCAACGCAGGATGCGCATCTACTCGCCAGTGCCTGCTATGCGCCGACGCTGGACGCCCGCAGTTCCGAGCGAATCAACAAGGCCTTCGACTATCTGCTGAGCGAACTGACCGGCGACCTGCGGCTGTCGGTCATCGCTCAACGCCTGGAAATGAGCGAACCCGGCTTCTCGCGCTTCTTCAAACGGATCACCGGCCACGGCTTCATCGACCTCATGCGCAAGCTCAGGGTCCAGCGCGCCTGCAGGCTGTTGTTGCAGACAGAGATGTCGGTGGCTGATATCTGCTTTGAGGTGGGCTACGCCAACCTCTCCAACTTCAACCGGCACTTCCGTATCGAAATGGACCAGACACCGAGCGAATATCGGCGCGAGACGGCAATGACGCTGTTCAATCGCAACGGCGCTCATCAAGCTCTTCCCTTCACCACAACCCATTGAGTGAGTGATGCATGGCGATCGACCCTGATCAGTCAGCAGCCATCACTCCCAGAAAAAAATTGAGGAAATGACCATGGTATTGCCGCGCGCAGTCGTATTTGGCGAAGCCCTGACCGACCTTGTCCAGGGTACGCCCGGACAGTGGCAAGGCTATCCGGGCGGTGCGCCCTGGAACGTGGCACGAGCGCTGAGTCGCCTGGGCATCGACAGCGCTTTCGCCGGATCTGTCAGCACCGACTCCTTGGGCGATGAGATTGCCCGGCAGTCGGAAGAGGCCGGTCTGGATATGCGATTCCTGCAACGGGTAGACCGCGATCCGCTGGTCGCCATCGTGCCCTCAAGCCGCCCTCCCCGCTATTTCTTTGCGGGAGAGGCCGATCTGTTTTTTGATCCGCAGCTGCTGCCGCAAGGATGGATCGAGCAGGCTCACGTGTGTCATTTCAGTTGCATCAGCCTGGCGCGTCAGCCCCTCGCAGACCGATTGGTCAAACTCGCCGAGCAGGCCAAAGGCGCCGGCAAACGGATCAGCTTTGACCCGAACTGGCGCAACTTGATGGACAACCATTATCGGGAACAGACGTTCCCGACGATGACCGCCCTGGCCGACATGATCAAGCTGTCCGACGAAGACCTCCGGCACATTTATCCGGGACTGAGCGAACACCAGGCACTGGATGAGCTTCGCGCCCTTAACCCGGTGGCCGAGATTCTGTTTACCCGAGGCGAACACGGAATGCGCCTTCACACTCCCGACAACCAGTACGAGCAGCCGGCGATCCCGGTGACCGTGGCCGATACTGTCGGTGCCGGGGATGCGTGCATGGCTGGCTGGCTTGCATCGGACTTGCTCGGCATTAGCGACGTGCGCGAACGACTGCAATTTGCCGCGGCCTGCGCCTCCCTGTCGTGCCGTCATCCCGGCGCTCATGCGCCGACATTGGCCGATGTTAACAATCTGCTACAGGTGTCTGGCACAAGGTTGTAAGCCCGCTGATACACCCTTCAAATGCTTTGCCAATACCCGACAGCCAGCCGGGGGAGCAGCCGGTTCCGATGCTACGCTTTCACCTTCCCAACCAGGTTAAAGCGATGCATAGCGAACTCTCACTTCCCCGCCGCTCGACGGTGCACCCATGAAGCGAAGCCTGATGATGGGCAGCATCACCGTGGCGGTTATCGGTGCTATGGGCTATGGGCTCATGCAGTGGAACACCGTCGAGAACCGCAAACAGGACGCGCTGTGCAACCAGGCCAAGCAGTCGCTCAAAGGCGTGGAAATCCAGGCACGTGCGCTGGCCGCCGGATTGTCGGTAGAAGAATATGCCAAGGATGAGGAAGCCAAAGTGGCTGCCCTGATCGAGGCACTCGGCGCAGCGACCAACGAAGCCGAGGTCAACCGGGTCATCGAAGCGCATGCTGCCTCCATCGAGGCCCAGGCAGCGGCGATCGACGCCGAGGTCAACGCTCGGGGTGATCAGATATTTCTAGAACAGCGGCTGATGAAACAGCGCATACCGGTCGACGTCAAACAGGCGCTGCGGCGAGCGGCCAAGGCGGTCAGCGATGCTTGCAATTAGCGCTGTCCGCCCCCTGACACTTTCTGTCAAACATTATCCAGGCCACTCTCCTGCCCAACCCCACCTCCTTGCCTTGATACCCAGGCCAGTTTTGTCGCCAGTTGGTACCATCCAGCACACTGGTATGAAGCTTTTATGTCTGGAATATTTTTTGTGAACATCATCCGTCGGTGGTTACGGCAACCCTACGCACCTCTCATCGCCCTTATCGGACTGGTTCTGATCACGCCCCTGTGCCTGCGGGCAGCGCTGGGATGGTCCAATCCCCACGGCTACCTGTCGGACTTGTGCATGGCGAGTCTGCTCATCGTGCTCCTGCACCGTCGCCCCTGGTGGCTGGCCCTCCCGGTGTTGCTGGCCTGGGGCCTGATGACAGTGGCGACTGCCGAATTGGTCAGTGCCGTCGGCAGGCTGCCCGACCTCTCGGACGTGCACTACCTGATCGATCCGCAGTTTCTGGAAAACTCCACCGGCGGCGGATTCGCCCAGCCCTGGTTAGCCGCCATCCTGCTGCTCGGACTGACCCTGTGGCTGTTCACCCATTGGCTCGGCGCTTCGACGCCTGCACCTGGCTTGCCCCGTCATGCCTGGTCCGTGCCGCTACTGCTGTTGCTCACCCACTGGGGGGCACAACACCTGCAACCCACCGATGCCGACCAGTGGCGCGTGTTCAATTTGCCGCATCAGTTGCTGGCGGCGGGCGTGGGCGAGGTTCAAGCGCGTGCGCAAGACTGGCTGGAAAGTGACGAGATCGATCTTGCCCCGCAGATAGCAGGGCTCACCGAGCTCGACCTGACCGGACAAAAACTGCTCGCAGCCCCGGGACGTGCACGCAACGTATTGATCATCGCCCTGGAAGGCATTCCCGGCGCCTATGTCGGGGTCAACCGCCAGGCCCTGCAGAGCAGTTATCAAGAGAACCTGATGCCCCATCTCAGCCAGTGGGCGCAACGGGGCATGAACACACCGGACTACGTGCTGCACGGTCACCAGACCATTCGAGGCCTGTACTCGATGCTCTGCGGCGATTACGACAAACTCGACAATGGCACGCCCAAGGGCGTCGAGATGCTGACCCAGAGCGAACGCAACCAGGCCTGCCTGCCGGCACAATTGCGCAAGAACGGTTTCTCCACCCACTACCTCCAGGGCGCCGGCCTGCGCTTCATGGCCAAAGACAAAATCATGCCGCACATCGGTTTCGACGCGACCCATGGCCTCGAATGGTTCACCAATGCGTCCTACCTGGACTTCCCTTGGGGCAAGGATGACAAGGCCTTCTTCGAAGGCGCACTGGACTACGTCGGCCAGCTCGAGAAAAACAAAAAGCCGTGGATGCTGACGCTGCTGACCGTCGGCACCCACCAGCCCTACTCGGCCCCGGAAGACTATTTGCAGCGTTATGACACCGCCAAGCAAGCCGCCGTGGGTTACCTGGACGATGCCCTGGAGCAATTCCTCAGCGGCCTGGAACGCCAGGGCATCCTCAAGGACACCCTGGTGGTGATCACGTCCGACGAATCCCACGGCATCGACGGCGTGCGCCTCGCTTCGTCATGGGGCTTCAACCTGACACTGGCACCCGAGCAAGAGCAGCTCCCGCAAATCAAGACCGGAGTCTACGGGCATGTCGACCTGAGCACTTCGATTCTCGACTACTTCGCCTTGCCGGTCCCTCCAACCCTGAGCGGTCGCTCGCTGTTTCGCCAGTACGATACAGGCCGCGAGATCATGTCGTTCACCAACGGCAAGCTGCGCTATCACGATGGTCAGGGCACCTTGACCGAGTGCGACTTTCAACAACGCTGCCGGTATTACGCCAGCGAAGGCTTCATCGCTGCACGGGCGACCTATACGGGTCAGTACGGGGGCCAGCGTGCCCGCCAGATCGCGGCAAGGGCCGCGGCCCTGGATCAAACACTGTTGCGCACTCCGCTGAACCAGCACTACCAGTTCGGTAGCCCGGCCATCATCCCTCTCCAGGCACACATCAAGGATGACTGGGCCGACAACCTGATCGGCGCGCAGTACCTTGAGATGCCCAAAGGCTCGCACACGCGGGTGCGTCTGACCGTGCGCTCGGTCGATCCGCAACAGAACGCCTACATCCAGCTCAAGACCAAGGAGCTGGAACAGGATGTGGAATTGGGCCTGCCGACAGAAATGCTGGTCACCGCCGACCAGCCGCTGAAGATGGATTTCAGCTTTCCCAATCCGCAGTCGCGCAAGGCTTTCTCCTTCCATCTGCTGGGGTATGGCTCGGGCGCGGTCGAAGTCAGCGACTTCAGCGTGATCACCGAACTGCCGGGGCAAGAGGATTTGCCGGCCGAGATCATCGACGATGACATCGCCGAGTCGAGCTGAGCGGCGAAAGACTCCTCAAATCATCAAGAAAAAAGAAAGCCCTTATGTGCCAGCAACATTTTTTTGACGCCTGAAATCAACTGGATCCAATTAATTATTTAGCTGCTACCCTTCACGTTAGAGCAGGTAACGAGACAGGGAAAATCATGAGCAGCTCAGCTAAGCACGGTTGGAAATGGGCCTATGAAAAACTTCGTGGATTGCACTGCTCCCGTATGACTGCGCTTTACCGGGCAACCCTCTATTCGATACGCGGCGACACCGGATCCTGTACCAGCCAGGACAACTGGCAGAAAATACGTCTTCGACGCTGATTGCACCGTTGTGACAGATTGAAGTACCAGCAGTAACAAAAACGCCACTCAATGAGTGGCGTATTTATTATCCGGTGTAGAAAACCAGCCCTCCGGTTGCCAGTGCGACCCGTATCAAGTCAGTCCCCGCTGCCGCCGGCTCTGCAACTCTTTCTTGTCCGCCTTGCGTTCATGGCCCTGACGCAAACGCAACGCTGCTATCGCCGCGAGCACCAGGATAATCGCTACGATCTTCATGCCATCCATCGCATTGCCGGTACTTTGCTCGATCAACCCCATCACCGAGGGTCCGACAAAGCCACCCAGCAGACCACATGAGTTGACGAAACCCAGGCCACCTGCAAGCGCCGCGCCTTTAAGCCGCGAAGCCGGGTAGAGGAAAATGATCGACTGCACGACGAAGAACATCACCGCCGAAAGGCAGAAACCCAGCAGGCTGATCACCGGTCCCGCCAATGAGGCGATCCCCAGCCCTGCGGCCATTGTCAGCAAACCGAAGACCAACATCTGTCGAGTACGCTGCGGTGTCGTGGCGAATCGGGGCAGAGCGATAGCGCCGGCCGCTGCCGCCAGCCAAGGCAGGGACGTCAGCAATCCGATCTGCAAAGTGCTCAGGTCGCCGTATTTGCCGATGATGCCGGGCAGGAAAAAGATCACCGTATAGATCGTGATCTGGTGGCAGAAGTAGACCAGGATCGCCAACAGGATCTGCGGGGTCAGGCATTGTTTCAACGAGTGACCACCAGGGCCGGCGCCCTCCTCCTCTTCAGCAGCCAACCTGCGTTCGATCTGCTCGGCTTCAGCGGCGCTCAGCCATGGTGCCTTGCTCGGACGGTCCGGCAATTTTTTCCAGACCACCATGGCGAAGAACACCGCAGGCAGACCTTCAAGCATGAACATCCACTGCCAGCCACGCCAGCCCCAGACGCCGTCCAGTTGCATCAGCGCGGCGCCCAGCGGCCCGCCAATGATGTTGGCAAAGCACACTCCCAACAGAAAATAGCCGGTAGCCCGGGCCCGCTGCTCCCGGCCGAACCAGTACGTCAGGTACAACATGACACCGGGAAACAGACCCGCTTCGGCGATACCCAGCAGCAGGCGCAATACGTAGAACGAGGTCTCGCCTTGAACAAAAGCCATCGCCGCGGAGATCAAACCCCAGGTGACCATGATCCGCGCAATCCAGAACCGCGCGCCGACCTTGTGCATGATCAGGTTGCTGGGCACCTCCGAGAGCGCGTAGGTCAGGAAAAACAACCCGGCGCCCAGCCCGTAAGCGGCAGCAGAAATGCCCAGATCGATGTCCAGCTGATGCTTGGCCAGCGCGATGTTGGTCCGGTCAAGAAAGCTCAGCACGTAGGCCGCAATCAGCAGCGGCATGAGTTTTACAAACATCAGTTTGTTCAGCGTCGCCGGATCGCGGGGTGAAGAAAGTGCGTCGGATTTATTTATTATTGTCATCGGACTAACCTTTTCGAGTATTCATGAGCAAGTCCAGGACGCGGCGGACCAGCGCCGACGCCCTGGCGAAAAAAGGTGCGAAAAACTAGAAATCGACCTGGTGCTTGCCCTTGAGGTCGAGCATTTCCCGGGCCTCATCCGGGGTCGCCACGCGTCCGCCCAGGGCTTCGATCACCGTGCGAATGCGCTTGACCTGATCGGCGTTGGAGGCTGCCAGTTTGCCCGGCCCGTCCCACAGCGAGTCCTCAAGACCGACGCGCACATGACTGCCCATCGACAGGCCCATGGTGCCCAGCGGAATCTGATTGCGACCGGCACCCAGTATCGACCATTGGTAAGCGTCGCCGAACAGACGATCTGCCGTACGGCGCATGTGCGCCAGGTCTTCAGGGTGACCGCCGATCCCTCCGCGCAGACCGAACACCGACTGAATGAAAATCGGCGCCTTGAGCAACCCGCGCTGCAAGAAGTGCGCGGCGGTGTACAGATGGCCAATGTCGTAGCATTCAATCTCAAAGCGGGTGCGGTTCTCGGCACAGGCGTTGAGGATGTGGGCGATGTCGCGAAAGGTGTTGCGGAAGATCCGGTCGTCGCTCTCGGCCAGGTACGGCCGCTCCCAGTCGTGCTTGAACTCGGTAAAACGATCGAGCATTTCGTACAGCCCGAAGTTCATCGAGCCCATGTTCAGCGACGCCAGCTCCGGCTTGAGTTGCGCCACAGGCTGCAAACGTTCTTCCACGCCCATGGTCGGCGCACCACCGGTGGTGATGTTGATCACCACGTCGCTCTTGGCCTTGATTTGCGGCAGGAACTGGCGGAACAGATCGACGTCCTGACTGGGCCGCCCGTCATGCGGATCGCGAGCATGCAGGTGGACAATCGATGCACCGGCTTGCGCGGCACCGATCGCCGCGTCGGCGATTTCCTGAGGCGTGATCGGCAGATGTGGCGACATCGAAGGCGTATGGATGGCGCCAGTGACCGCGCAGGTAATGATGACCGGACGTTTTTTGGACATGAGTATTCTCCGTTCTTGTTCTTGACGAGAAAGTGAGTGGTTGATTCGATGTTGCAGCCGGAGGTCGAGACGCTTAGAGGTACTCGACGTTGCCATCCACACTGATAGCCTGGCCGGTCACGTTGCGTGCGGCGGGGGAACACAGGAACAGCGCCATGGCGGCAACGTCTTCGGCGGTGACCATGCGCTTGAGCGAAATCTTTTTCAGGTACTCCTCGCGCATTTCGGCTTCGGGCACCTGCATCTGTTCGGCGCGGGCGCGGATGACAGCGTCCATGCGCGGACCTTCAACGATGCCGGGCAGCAAGGCGTTGACCCGGATGTCGCTTTCGCCCAACTCCGAGGCGAGTGATTTCATCAGGCCAACGATGGCCCATTTGGTCGCGGCGTACGGTGTGCGCCAGGCGTAACCCAGGCGTCCGGCCACCGACGCGATGTGGATCAGATGCGCATTGGGTGATGCCTTGAGCAGCGGCACGGCGTGATGAGCAAAGCGGTATTGCGCCGTGAGGTTGATGTCGATGGTGCTCTGCCATTGCTCATCGGTGATCGCGTCGATGCCCGCTGTCGGGCCGGCGATCCCGGCGTTATTGACCAGCACATCAAGGCCACCGAACTGTTCGCGCTGAACCTTGAACACCGCTTCGATCTGCGCCGGATCAGCAACGTCCGCGCGAGTGGCGACACTGTCCGGGTAACGGTCGCGAAACGCCGCGATGGCGGCTTCGCTGACATCGCACACATGCACTTTGGCGCCTGCTTCCATGTAAGCCGCCGCCAGCACTTCGCCGATCCCGGCGGCGCCGCCAGAGATCAGCACCCGCAGGCCGGTGTAGGGAATCAGTCGATTGAGAACGCTCATGCTTTCTTTACTCCAGAGACCGGCGACCTTTTACGGTCGCCCTTGACGATCAGGCGCGCCAGGGAGTCGGCCGCCTGCATGATGTCGTCGGTGACCGCCGCCCGGGCCGCTGGCCCGTCACGCGCGACCAGAGCCTCGACGATACGGTTGTGAGCTTCCATCGAGCGCTGAAGATGCGCCTTGTCCGGTGCTACAAGCGCAAAGCAGGGGCCCATGTGCAGCCAGAAATTCTCCACCGCCGCGACGGTCAGTTCGGCTTTGGCAACCGCATAGATGCGCCGGTGGAACGCAAAGTTGGTCCACAGATAACGGGCCACATCGACGCTGTCGGCGGCTTGCTGCATCTGGTCGCACAGGTGAGTGATGTCTTTGAGGTCGGAGTCCTTGAGCAGGCTGACTGCTTTCTCGGCCAGCAGGCCTTCGAGCGCAACCCGGGCATCGCGGATCTCGCGCAGTCGGTCGGGGGTCATCATGCGCACACGCAGACGGGACGTTTCGGTGACTTCGAAGGCGTTCTCCGCACTCAGGCGATTGAGTGCTTCGCGCACCGGCATCGGGCTGGAACCGAGTGCCTCGGCAAGACCACGGATGGTCAACTTCTGGCCCGGCTGGAAGCGGCCGCTCATCAACGCTTCGCGGATCTGCCGGTAAACCTGATCCTGCAGGGTATCGCGAGACACCTGACGCATGGTGGGCAGGAGGGTCGGATGATCTGTCATGAGTTAAAGCTCACATTTGAAGTGCTTGTGGGCTCAATATGTGATCACAAATAACATATGTCAAATTGTTTTTTTGCGTGGATTCTCCAGGACTCAACCGAATGACTGAGGCCGAATGAGTAGCCCTTGGGCTGTGCAGTGGTGTTTTTTTTCGAGACTGTATTTCTGAAGGCCCTCTGACGGGAGCCGCCGCACGCAGGTTTCACCCGCGACCCGACAGGGGACGGTTTTATTTTCGTTTCGTGGCTTTTTTACGACTAACCTTTATCACTCGGAACTCGCCTCTGCATTTATAGGCAAGCAGCTAGCGTCTCGAGCACTTACGCATACATGTTCTCTACTTCGAGGATCAGACATGCATCCATCCTTTCAACAGCGCTTTGATGAGCTCGGCGCCCTGCTTGTCGGCTCCGATGAAGCACGCATCGATTGCTTCCGGCGCAATAATCGAATGAAGTCGCGCCGCGGTGTTCGCTTCCAGGTAGTGACCAAAAAACTCGGCATTTACCAGGTCGTCGAGCGATACACTGGCAAAACCTGGGACTTCCCTAACTACCAAGAGGCCATGGATTTCGCCATCCAACTCGAAGAGAAGTCCAACCGTCGCAAAGGCGGTGCGTGGTGTTCGGCGAGCTGATGCCGCATCCGCGAGGTGGGCAGTCGGCGAGATGACCCTCAGGCCTGTTCGCGAACCGAAACGACGCGGTGGCCCGGCTCATTAATCAAAGAAGACCATCAAGGGTCGGGGTGCTCGCTCGACACCGAATTGTTGGTGTCCACATCTGCCATTTCTTCCTCGACAGGCGCTTCATCGTCCGCCGGCAACGGAACCTCGGGTTCATTGCGCTTGGGATCATGGCCTGCCTCGTTATCCGTGCTGTCCGTCACACCCTGTTGAGATATGTTTCCTGGCGCTTTCTCATCAATGTCCATGCTGAATCTCCAATTTGACGCGCGGAATATCCGTGCATGAATTTGAGAGACGACAACGCTTTGTAAGTGCCAGGCTTTGGACGAACGGCAGCTTCAAAAAAGCCCGGCGGCTAAACAGTGCGTCAGGATTTTTTGCATATACGCCAGCCCTCGAGTCCCTGTGTTCGAACTGTAACAAGAACACGCCCTCGCCTCGTCCGCTGGTGCGAAGGACTGCACAATGCCCTAGGCTGATCCTTTTGGCAGTGACCGCCACGGGACGCTGCAAAAATGCCAGGAGTAGAAACAATGCAAGCATTCAAACCTGCAAAGTTGCTGGTCGGCATACTGCTCGGTCTCGCCGGCACCGCCCAGGCACAATCGCCCAGCGCACTTGAGGAGCAGGCTTACAGCCGCGCCGCAGCCGTGGAGCAGAAGCTGATTGACTGGCGCCGCGATATTCACCAACACCCGGAATTGGGCGAACAGGAGACGCGCACCGCCAAACTGGTGGCTGACCACCTGCGCCAGTTGGGTATCGAGGTGCACACGGGCATCGCTCGCACTGGCGTGGTGGGCATTCTTCAGGGCGGCAAGCCTGGACCTGTGGTGGCCCTTCGGGCCGACATGGACGCCCTGCCGGTCAAGGAACCGGCGGGCCTGCCATTCGCGTCCCAGGCCAGCGGCACTTATAAGGGTACGGTCGTCGACGTCATGCATGCCTGCGGTCACGATGCTCACACCGCCATGCTGATGGCTACGGCCGAGGTGCTGGCCGGCATGCGCGAGGATCTGCCGGGCAAGGTGATGTTCATCTTCCAGCCTGCGGAAGAAGGCTCGAGCCTGGTCATGCCGGGCGAAACCAGGCGGTGGGGTGCGCAGCTGATGCTGCAGGAGGGGTTGTTCGACAAGCGCAAACCCGATGCGATCTTTGCGGTGCACGTCATGCCCGGACGTTCAGGGGAACTCAGCTGGCGTACCGGCGCGACCACGGCCAGCAGCGATGACCTGCAGATCACCATCACCGGCGTACAGGGCCATGGCGGCATGCCCTGGAATACTGTCGACCCGATAGTGACGGCAGGCCAAGTGCTCGCCGGCCTGCAGACCGTGGTGAGCCGCCGGACCAATTTGACGCAATCGCCGGCGGTGATCACCGTCGGCATGATCCAGGGCGGCAGCGCGCCCAACATCGTCCCGGATCAGGTACGGATGGCAGGCACCATTCGCACCTACGACGAGAAGGTCCGTGCGCAGGTCGGCCGCGATGTAAAACTCAGCACAGAGAAAATCGCCGAGAGCGCGCAGGCCAAGGCCGAGGTTTCGGTGGTCCCGGCCTACGGCACCACGATGAACGACGAAAAGCTCGCCATGCAAATGGCTCCCGTGCTTGACCGGGCAGCCTCAGGCAAAGTGGCGACAGCCCCCCTGGTCGGTGCCTCCGAAGACTTCTCCTTCTTCGCCCGCCAGGTGCCCGGCCTCTATTTCTTTCTTGGCGTAACGCCAGATGGCCAGGACACGGCGACCGCCGCGCCCAACCATAATCCGAACTTCTTTGTCGACGAAAGCGCGCTGGTCGTCGGAACGCGCGCCCTGTCAGGGATGACTGTGCAGTTTTTGGAGAGTACACAAACGGCGATAGTGCGCAGTGTTCAGTAGCTCTGCTCACAGACCCGAAACAAATAAGTAGCAGACTAACGTTTATGTACCACGCGCTCATTAGCCTGCCAGGTTCAGGGTCTGCACAACTTAGAGAACTTAAAATGAACGAAAAACCAAAACGGCCGCTGTACATTCCCTACTCCGGCCCGACGCTGCTGGAAATGCCCTTGCTGAACAAAGGCAGCGCCTTCAATTTGCAGGAGCGGATCGACTTCAATCTGCTTGGCCTGTTACCGCAGGCCACGGAAACCATCGAGGAGCAGGCAACCCGGGTTTACCGGCAATACGAGCTGTGCCTGAGCGACATCGACCGGCATGTCTTCTTGCGCGGCGTGCAGGACAATAACGAGACACTGTTTTTTCGTCTGCTCGAAGATCACCTCGAAGAGATGCTGCCAATCATCTATACCCCGACCGTCGGCCAGGCCTGCCAGGAATTCTCCAGTATCTACCGCACTCATCGGGGCTTGTTCATCGGCTATCCCGACCTCCATCGCATTGACGATATCTTGCACAGCGCCACCAAGGACAACGTCAAGGTGATCGTGGTCACTGACAGTGAGCGCATCCTCGGGCTCGGCGACCAAGGCATCGGTGGCATGGGCATCCCGATCGGCAAATTGTCGCTCTACACCGCTTGTGGAGGCATCAGCCCGGCCTACACCTTGCCGGTGGTGCTGGACGTCGGCACCAACAACCCTGACCTGCTGAACGACCCGATGTACATGGGCTGGCGCCATGAACGTATCCGCGGTGAACAGTACGACGAGTTCGTGGAGCTGTTCATCCAGGCCATCAAACGTCGCTGGCCCAACATGCTGCTTCAGTTCGAGGATTTCGCCCAGGCCAACGCCAACCCGCTGCTGGAGCGCTACAAGGATCAGATCTGCTGCTTCAACGATGATATCCAGGGCACCGCTGCCGTCGCCGTCGGTACCTTAATCGCCGCCTGCAAGGCCAAAGGCGAAAGCCTGTCCGATCAGGTCGTGACCTTCGTCGGTGCCGGTTCAGCGGGCTGTGGCATTGCCGAGCAGATCGTCGCGGCGATGATGCTCGAAGGGCTGAGCGACAGCGAGGCTCGCCAGCGCATCTTCATGATCGACCGCTGGGGCCTGCTGACCGATGACATGGCCAACCTCCTGCCGTTTCAGCACAAGCTGGCGCAAAAGCGCAGCAGCCTGCCGGCATGGGCCACGGGCACCGGTGACTTGACCCTTCTGGATGTGGTCAGCAACGCCAGGACGAGCATTCTGATCGGTGTATCGGCGCAGCGCGGACTGTTCACCGAACAAGTCATTCGTGCCCTGCATGCAGGCTGTTCCAAGCCGATCGTCATGCCGTTGTCCAACCCGACTTCCAAGATCGAGGCAACCCCCCAGGAAATCCTGAACTGGACCAATGGCCAGGCCCTGGTGGCCACCGGCAGTCCGTTTCCCCCGGTCACCCTGGGCGAGCGCAAGATCGAGATCGCCCAGTGCAACAATTCCTACATTTTCCCCGGAATCGGCCTGGGCGTCCTGGCGGTCATGGCCACCCGCGTCACCGAGGGCATGATCATGGCCGCGTCCAGAGCATTGGCCGACTGTTCGCCACTGGTGACGGGAAAGGGTGATGCGGTATTGCCGCCGTTGAGCGAGATACAGGAAGTGAGCAAGAAAATCGCCTTCGCGGTGGCCAAACAGGCGCAGGAAGAAGGCAAGGCGCTGCAGATCAGTGACGAACGCCTGCACTCGGCGATCGAAAGAAACTTCTGGCAGGCTCGCTACCGGGACTATCGTCGTTCATCAATCTGACGCGGCAAGGCTCTGTGGGAGCGAGTGTCACTTGCTCCCACGCTGTTCCCACCTACCGTACATTCCGGGCTAACCCGCGACATCCTGTCGCACTGTTACAGAATACGAAAAAAACCTTCTCATTTAGTTAGCTGGCTATCGTTTTTTCCGATTGTTAGACTCCCCGCCATCCGCAAATCCTCCACCGGAGGCTTACCGCAATTACAGCTGCGGTCGTTGGAGTGATCCTCAATCTTGCGTGTTTCTTCGGCTATCACGTGCTTTGGCCGAAGGGCTTCAGCGGCAATCTCGACTGGCCCTCTGCACTGATCGCCATTGCGGCGGCGATTGCCTTGTTCCGCTTCAAGCGGGGTGTCATTAAGGTGCTGATGGCCTGCGCGCTCGTGGGCTTGGCAGTGCATCTGCTGCGCTAGACCGCACGAATGGGTTAACAATCTTTGGCGGGCACTGGGCCCGCCAGATCACCCAGCCTACTGAGCAAGGCAGGAGGTGTTCCATGAGGTGGATTACCCGTGAACGACCCAAGATCGACCGCATTGCCTGTCCCTGGTTGATCACTCGCTTTATCGATCCCCAGCCCGAGTTTCTATACGTGCCCAGCGGTGATGTGCTGCGGATTGCAGCAGAGAAAGATGCTGCACCCTACGACATTTCGGGCGTTGAGCTTACTCACGAGGGAGAGTTGTGCAGCTTCGATGCGTTTCTAAGGAAGTACCAGCTCAGTGAGCCAACCTTGCAGCACCTGGCAAAGATCGTCCGTGGCGCTGATACCTCTCGCTTGGATCTGACTCCACAATCGGCTGGGTTGTACGCCATTTCACTGGGACTGTCGCAGCGTTTTATAAACGACCATGAGATGCTTACGCATGGCCTGATCATGTACGACGCACTCTATGCGTGGTGCAAAGAATGCCAAGGTGAATCGCATAACTGGCCTCCACAAATGTGAGAAAGCCAGCTGCGTCAAAGCCTAGCCTCAAGCTGGGCTTTTGCCGTTTAGTGGCAGTGGTAGTCGTTCGTTTTATGGTTGCGATGGCAACCTTTTGAATCAGTACCGCCGCTGTGCGCGAAGGCAGCAACGGACGTAATCGAAAGTAAAGCGGCGATCAAAATGGCGGACAGTTTCATCAGGGCTTGCTCCATGCTCATATTTTTGTATGCGTAAGGCCTCTCACGCTTCGCAGGGTATGGCCAATTGCCTTCAGCGGACAAGCGACTTTCTCACTTTCTCCCTGACATTCGATGAAAGGCCGCGTGCCTATTTCTTGAGCTGCCGCTGTCTCTGGCCGTCAGGCTTTATCGAGTAAAACCTACCAGCATCGTAGGAAGGCTTACAGGCAGTGACAGGCTGCCAGCTAATTTATGTCTGCCCCGAAAAGCAACACGAGGGTCGGGATCAGCAATTCTCTCCCGGCGCCCCCCATTAAGAGATGCGAAGACTCCAATCGCGATCCTGCTGCCTGGAACAGACCAACGTAGCTGCGTTCAAACACTCGAACGTCGCCTTATGCATTCAGGCCCATCCAGCCATGGGCGCCCACGTACAAGCCAACGCCAATGATCAACACGCTAGACAGGTAAGGCGCACGACGAGCAATTGTGCCCAGCCATGGCCAGCGGCTGGAAGCCTGTCTAGCCCCAATGGCCGCAGCAGCACCCACAGCCACCAAGGTGATCGCCAAGCCAATGCTGAAGCACAGGACAAGCATGCCACCCAGTGCCACTTCTTTAACCTGAAGGCACAGCAGTAGGACGGTAATTGCGGCAGGGCACGGAATCAGACCTCCAGTCAGACCAAACATGACGATCTGGCCCGTGGTGACCTCGCGGTTGGTGAAGCGCTTCCGGATGTCATTGGCATGCGCACGTTCATGCGCATCTTGATAGCCATCAATCGACAACTCCAGACCTTCCAGTTCGGAATGCGTGTGCCCGTGATTATGCTCCTGGTATTCCAGGTCGTAATCATGGGAGTGACCGGCATGCCCAAGACTCAATAGAGCACTAAACTCATGAGGCTCCGGGATATTGACCGTCGACTCCAGGAACCCTTCACGTTGAGCAAATGAGAATGCTTGAGTGCTGCCGTCAGCACGGGTAGTGATCAAACGAATGTCCGAAGCGGGCCAAACATGTCCGGTCAATGTCTTCAGGCGCCAGTGAGGGGGCATGCCTTCTTCAAAGATCGACAGTTCGATGCGGCCATGGCCGGTATCGATTCGATGGGTTTCATCATGATGGCCATGGTCATGCTCGCCGTGGTGGTGATCATCACCTTGCTCAAACTTGAACATCTGCTCACCACGCCAGGTACGCCACAGCATCCAAAGTGCAATCACGATGATCAGCGCAGAGGACGCAATCTGGAAGTATGGCTCAGTAGTTTGAGCGTCCAGACCTTGGCCCAGGTACATGCCGCCGATGGCGACCAACCAGACCACAGCGGTGTGCGACAGCGTCGCGGCCAGTCCCAACAAAACAGCCTGTTTGACCGAGCCACGGATGGCCACGATGAAGGCCGCCATCATGGTTTTTGAATGGCCCGGTTCTAGGCCGTGCAAGGCACCGAGCAGAATAGCGCTCGGGAAATACAGCCAGGCGTTAGCCCCGCCTTGTTGCAGCAGTCCAGCGAAATTGGGCATTTCAGACCTAGAGGTACTTGGTGATTTGTTTGAACGCTTCCAGTGGTGCGCGCTCCCCATTGCCTAACGCCGAAACGGTGTCCTCAAGGCAGTGATCGATGTGATCCTGGATGAGCGTGCGCTTCGCCTGGCAGACCGCTTTTTCGACAGCGTGCAACTGCTGAGCAATGTCCACGCATTCACGACCCTCTTCGATCATGGTAATGATGCCGCGTAAATGGCCATCAGCCCGCTTGAGGCGCTTGATGATCGCCTCGTGACTTTGGTGGGTGTGCGGATGGCTATGTTGGTGTTCTTGCTCACTCATGACTTGAGCCTCGGGCCCCAAAGAATTACGCCGGCATCCTATCCCCCCTAGGGGGATAGGTCAAACGTAACAAATCCCTATAAAACGAGTTGAAACCCGAACGCCATGTTCAGCAGAACACTGACAACGACGGTGGTACTCACGCTTATTCTCGCCATGTTTGTGGTCTGAGGCAGGCATACCTATATCTTGTCAGTGACGTCGAAACAGCCAGCATGGGAGATTGCGCAAGGCATATAAGCGATCTCTTGCTTTCACTCGTGATCAGCAGGCCACGCGGGTAAGCGGATTACAAAGGTCGTATGACCTTCTCTGGAGACACATCCGACGGTGCCGTCATGGGCGTCAACCAGTGATTTGACGATTGCCAACCCTAAACCGGCATGGTTCGTAGCGCCCTCTCTCCGTGCGGGATCGACTCGGTAAAAACGGTCAAACAGCCGGGGCAGATGCGCTGCCGCTATCTCCTCGCCGGGATTTTCTACTGACAAGCTAACCATCCTGCCAAGCGGCTCAATTTTCACGGAAATTATAGAGTCAGGCGGGGTATACCTGAGCGCATTGGACAGCAAATTCGAGATCATCCTATCCAGCATCGTCCCGTCACCATTCACCGCGCCGTGCCCGACTACCTGCAGCTTTACCCCTGTGTCGTCTGCCAGAAGCTGGTAATACTCGAACAATTTCTCGACGACCGAACGCAACTCGATTTTCTCTTTGGCAGGTAGAACCAGACCGTTGTCCGACTTTGCTAAGAAAAGCATGCCGTCAATAATGCTGGAGAGTCGGTTCAGGTCTTCCAGGTTGGAATAAAGATTCTCTTCATAATCCTCTGGTGCACGTTTCTTTGTGAGGATGACTTCGGTATGTGTGCGCAGATTGCTGATAGGAGTACGTAGCTCGTGCGCGATATCGGCTGAAAAGTTAGACAACCGAGCAAATGATTCTTCAAGGCGAGCCAGCATAGCGTTGAACGAAGTGACGAGGAGCTCTAGCTCGCGAGGCACAGAGTCCATGGGAATCCGCTCTTTCAGCGATCCGGCTGACATTGAGGCCGCGACTTGCGTCACTTGTGCGACCGGCTTCAGCCCGCTGCGCGCCACCAGCCACCCTAAACCTGCGCTGACCAAGGCGCTAATCGCCAGCCCGATCACCAACCACCAGCGCAGAGTTTCAACGAAATGCATATGGCTTGTGATGTCTAGACTCAACCACGCGGTCAGTGGCTCAGCTTCATTCGCCAAATGAACTTGGGCTTTCATGCCTCGGTACATATGGCTTCCAGCTGTCCACTCCCACATATCTTTCCCTGGGTCACCAGAGGAGGAAGGAGGATGTCCAACTGCATTTGAAGTCGCGAAGAACGTCTTCCCTCCCATCGCGATAATTGAGGCTGAGAGTTCCTGGTGAGCACCAAGGAGAGCTTGTAGTTGCAACACAACTTCTGAAGGGTCTGTGGAGCCAGCTTCGCCATCCATTATTTGCCGAATGGATTCAAGCTTTTCCGTCATCGCTTGACGGTCGAGGGCCTTGAAGTGATGTTGGCTGAATCCGTCAAAAGTAAAGCCTGCTGCTACCAACACGGCGACCACGGCACAGACAAACATCATGCTTAAACGGAGGGTAAGAGATGCACGCTTCATTCTGTATCCGGAGCATCTAGCATGTAGCCCATTCCCCTCGCGGTTTGAATCATCTTGGTGTCGAAATCGTCATCGATTTTGGCCCGGAGCCGACGAATCGCGACTTCGATCACATTGGTATCACTGTCGAAGTTCATGTCCCAAACCTGCGATGCGATCAGTGATTTCGGCAAGACTTCTCCCCGACGGCGCATCAGCAGCTCTAATAGCGAAAATTCCTTGGCAGTAAGGTCAATACGTCGACCTGAGCGCGAAGCCCGTCGCTTCAGAAGATCGACCTCTAGATCCCCGATCTTAATAGATGTCTGGTTGGGTACGGCGGCACCACGGCGAAGCAAGCTTCTGACGCGGGCAAGCAATTCAGAAAATGCGAAGGGTTTGACTAGATAATCGTCCGCACCTAACTCCAAGCCTTTGACCCGGTCATCAACTCCGTCCCTGGCAGTCAGAAACAGCACAGGAACCGAGCTCCCGGCTGTGCGGACAGATCGAATGACCTCCCAGCCATCCAGGCCCGGCATCATTACGTCTAGGATTAGAAGATCGTAGGCCTCATTTAACGCCTGGTGTAACGCCTCTGTTCCCGTCACAACCCGGTCGACACTGAAGCCGGCCTCCAAGAGGCCTTGCTGTAGGTACATTCCGATTTTGGGTTCGTCTTCTGCAACCAAGAGTTTCATGCATGGGCTCCGGTTTTGCGGTGTTCTAGTGTGCTACCAATCTGACGACTGTGCGGAAGCTTACGCAAATGTAATTGCCCCAACAGAAAACAGAAAGCACGCAGTCACGACAGGCTCGGGGGCAATTGAGCGGGGGACATCGAAGACGCGGCTTACAAAAATGTAATCGGCAACCTGACTTTTTGCGCTTAACCTACCTTGCTGACGGTGCGGAAGCGCTACTCGTGGCGCACGGCCAAGGGCATGCAGAGCAACCGTGCAATGACACGTGACGAGGTGCATAGAATGTTCAAACTAAAGCTATCGCTTGCTGTGGGATTGATGATTTGTGGGGTTGTGCAGGCAGCTGAGCCACTCACAATTGACGTACATCGTGACGCGAACTGCGGGTGCTGCAAGGAGTGGGTCAAGCACCTTGAATTGAATGGATTCAAGGTAGTCGACCACGTGGAAAGTGATATGAGCGCTATCAAGCAGAACCTGGGCGTGCCACAGGGACTCGCTTCATGCCATACGGGTGTAATTGACGGCAAATTCGTAGAGGGTCATGTCCCCGTCGATGAAATCAAGAAGCTGAAGGGGCGATCAGACCTCGCAGGAATTGCAGTGCCAGGCATGCCCGCAGGTTCTCCTGGTATGGACTACGGCCAGAATCATCAACCTTACCAAGTCCTGGGGCTCACCAAGGCAGGTGCGCAAGAAGTGGTCGCTGACTACCCTACCAGCCGATAGTCGTTGCCCAGATTTGAGCGCCTGTAGGGCTGCTCGGATCTAGCTCCTGGATCACCCTTGAGCCATCTCGATTGAGGGGCTCAATGTTCCTAGCCACGCCACCAAGCAAACGATGACAACAGCACAGGCCGATTCGAGCACAACAGTTTTTCTTAAAGCACTTGCTGCTAGAGAATAATCACCGCCCTCCACAGAACGCTCTAGTGAAGGACTCAGGTAGAAACGATTGAGGGTAGCTAGCCCGATCATGCCGGCGAAAAGTAGGATTTTCACGAGTAGAAGGGCGCCATAGGTGCTGGTTGCGACTTCGATTACTGTCGGCCCGACAATGAAGAGATAGTTAGCGACGCCAGTAACTATGATCGTACCAACAATGAATGCACCCGCTGTTTCGAATCCTTTGAGCGCTCGTGACAGCACTCTTACCAGATGCTCCGAATTACCCCCCCTAATCCTCAACATCAGACCAAACGCCGCGAGAGCTCCGATCCAGCCACCAGCGGCAAGTAGGTGCAAAATATCAGCGGCAAAATGCCAGAACCGCAGGGCACCTTCATCCATCGCCCCGTGACCTGTCCATGGGAGTGTCGCCAATGCAATGCACCCCGCCAAGGTAGCAACCCAGAGACTGCCCGTTGGCCATCGCTTGCTCAGGCTTCCAACAAAAATCACCACTGCTAGCGAGATCATGCGCGTCACCCAGCTGTAGCCGATCTCTGTTTCGTACAGCATCATTTCCATGTGAGTTCGCAGCTCCGCCCAGTCGGATGCGCCGCTCATATTTTTTGTCATAACTACGAAAGCTGCTAGGGACAAAAGCATACCTATAGCGGCGGTGCCAGGCAGTAGCGACCCAAAATGCAGCACTGTTCCCGATACCCGCTCTTTTCCCCGAAGGCTGTACAGCCCAAAGACAGCGAGACCGAACAGGAGCATCAGATCCAGGTAAAGCGCGAGGCGCAGTACCACATTCAAAGGGTCGCTCATGCTTATTTCACTTTGAAAGTAACACTGCCAGTAATCGGATGGGTATCGGAGGAAACCGCTCGCCATTCCACTTTGTAGGTGCCAGCTGTGAGAGGAGAGGCCGGGGTCAAGACCATGGTCTTAGGGTCGTTACTGCCGGCCACGCTGGCTTTCACACCCATAGGCGAGTGTGACATGCCAGGCATGTCGGTCATGATCAACTTGGCTCCGGAAAACTGGGTAACCAGGTTTTCAGAAAAGTGCAGCTCAATCTTTGCAGGAGCGGGGCCGTTCTCGCCTTCAGCTGGAGTGGAGGACACCAGCTTCGGGTGAGCCTGGGCAACTGCACTGAGCAGAAGACTGGATGAAAGAGCGACGGCCACAACACAGGATTTAAGTACAGACATGCAAGGCTCCTCACAGCGCGTAGCTGTTGTAATGAGGTTAAATAATTATTTGGTGCCGCTAACTGTGATTTAGAACCACACCCGGACGCCGAGCACCAGACGTGCTTCGTTATTGTCTTCGCCTTCCTCGCTGGCATAGTCAGCGGTCTTTCCATAAGCCCGATTCCAAGTCACGCCTACATAAGGTGCGAACTCTGGACGGATTTCGTATCGGAGCCGCAAACCGACTTCACTCTCAGACAACCCTGAACCGACTCCACGTTTGGGATCGTTTTTGCCATAGAAATTGAATTCTGCCGTTGGTTGCAAAATCAGCTTATTGGTTAGGAGAATGTCGTAGTCCCCTTCCAGCCGCGCTGCGGTCTGGCCACCTTCACCCAGGTAAGCAGTAGCCTGGGCCTCGAAAATGTAGAGCGCCAAGCCCTGGATACCGAAAGCCGCCCACGTTTGAGGGTCGCCTGGTTTGAAGTCTTGACGAACCCCGCCGACTAGATCCCACCAAGGGCTGAAGGAGTGTCCCCATAAAGCTTGAACCTCAGCTTCTTCAGTCTTCCCATTGGTGCGCTCGCCTTCGGAGCGCAACCATAGCCGATCAACATCTCCCCCTATCCAACCTTGTGCTTCCCAGTTCAGCGCGCTTCCATCGTCAGCATCCTGCCATTCCAATTTCTCAAATATAAAAAATGAGTTGAGGGCTGTGTCATGAACTTCGTGACCACCAGGGGCCTGATAGACTGCGGCTCTGTCAGCATCGGTTAACGGCGGTATCGGAGTCCGGCTTTGGGCCTGTGTCTGCTGCTTGGCGGGCTGCATACCCTCCATCTTGCTATGATCCATGCCCTGCATCTGGCCGTGATCCATGCCCTGCATTTTGCTGTGATCCACGCCCTGCATCTGGCTATGATCCATTGTCTGCATCTGCCCGTCTTCCGTGGCCTGACCTGGCTCAGCGGCTGCCGGCAAGACAAAAATAGAGGTTAGAGCAGTCGCAAATACAGCTGAGTGCATGCGAGTCCCGCAAAAAAAATTGCTCATAGTCGACTCCTTATTCCTCTACACGCACTTCGCGGAACATCCCCATTTCCATGTGGTATAGGAGATGGCAGTGATAAGCCCAGCGCCCCAGCGCATCGGCTGTCACTCGGTAGCTGCGCTTTGACCCTGGCGGCATATCAATGGTGTGTTTGCGGACAAGGAATTGCCCGTTTTCATCTTCAAGGTCGCTCCACATGCCATGCAAGTGGATGGGATGAGTCATCATGGTGTCGTTTACGAGAACGATCCTGACTCGCTCGCCGTATTTCAGTTTTAACGGTTCGGCATCCGAAAACTTCACGCCGTTGAAAGACCATGAAAATTTCTCCATATGACCGGTCAAGTGCAGTTCGATAGTTCGACTTGGCTCACGGCCATCTGGATCCTCAAACGTGCTCTTAAGGTCAGAGTACGTCAGTACCCTTCGACCATTCTCGCGAAGGCCCATGCCAGGATCATCAAGCTTTGGCGACGTCGACATTGCCTGCATGTCGACGAGAGGATTGTTGGACTCTGTGGCTGGGTGCGACTGCATTTCCCCCATGCCACTCATGCCGTCCATAGACATTTTGCTGTGATCCATTCCCGCCATGCTGTTCATGCCGGACATTTCTTGCGTAGCACCATGATTCATATCTTGCATGGCACCGCCGTCCATTCCTGACATTCCCTCCATCTTGCTGTGATCCATTCCAGCCATATCGCCCATACCACCCATCCCGCCATGATCCATACCGGCCATACCCATGTCGGCCATGGTGACGAGAGGACGAGGGTCTAGCTCAGGTACTGGAGCGGTCAAGCCAGACCGGATGGCCAAGGTGCCTCTGGCGTGCCCCGACCGATCCATCGACTGCGCAAACAGTGTGTAGGCGTCCTGAGTTGGTTCGACGATCACATCGAAAGTCTCGGCAGTGGCGATCCTGAACTCGTCTACGCTCACGGGCTTAACATACTGGCCATCGGCAGCCACAACAGTCATCTTCAAACCCGGAATACGGACATCAAAATAGCTCATGGCTGAACCATTGATGAACCTCAGCCTAAGTTTTTCGCCAAGTTTGAAGGTGCCCGTCCAGTTTGAGTTCGGCGCGTGGCCGTTCATCAAGTAGGTGTATGTCGCGCCACTGACGTCAGCAATGTCAGTGGGATTCATCTTCATTTCGGCCCACATCTTGCGGTCAGCGACGGTGGCTGACCAACCTTTGTCAGCTACGTCATGGATGAAATCACTGACAGTGCGCTTGTGGGTGTTGTAGTAGTCAGACTGCTTCTTCAGTGTTTTCATCAGCGAAGCCGGATCTTCATCCGTCCAGTCGGTAAGCATCACTACATATTCACGGTCATACTCAAACGGCTCGGGCTCTTTCGCGTCGATTACCAGTGGGCCGTACACACCTACCTGTTCTTGGAAGCCGGAGTGACTGTGATACCAGTACGTTCCGTTCTGCTTGACCTTGAATTGATAGACGTACGTGCCGTTAGGCTCGATCCCATGAAAGCTGAGCCCCGGCACACCGTCCATATTCGCCGGGAGAATAATCCCGTGCCAGTGGATGGAAGTCATATCCTTTAGGCGGTTCTTGACCCGCAGGGTCACGGTATCGCCCTCACGCCAGCGCAGCTGAGGCCCCGGAATCCCACCATTGATTGTCATGGCTGTCCGGGCATTCCCAGTGATATTTACCGGTGTTTCTCCGATAAAGAGGTCGAACTCTGTACCTGACAGAACATTGGTCTCACCTAAACTGGGGGCAGCCCATATAGGCGTCTGCCAAAGCCCTAAGCCACCGAGAATCCCGCCTGCGGTGAGACCTTTCACAAAGGTGCGCCGAGAAGTTTTGGATTGCATACCGATTCATGTCCCGTCAGTCGGATGTCAGGTGCACGCACTGTGGTGTGCTCCCGAGGGTTCACGCTTTGGATAGCTAGTGCGCTTGATACATCGGAAGATGCCATAAGCCAGCAAACGGGGTGATTACATTTCCGTAAGCTGGTTGGCTCAGCAATGGTGAAAGGGGCGGTGCACCACAAGATGCTAGTAAAGGACGACAAAGAGGGGTAAACATCTGAAAGGTCGATGTTGACCTTGCGATTGGGCCACACCACAGGAGCCGACACCGCCTGCATGTATTGATGTGGATCAACCGTGGCGCTTCGATGCGCTGTATGTTGAAAAATCAAAACCCGTTAATCAGTACCGGAGATTCTCCATGTTCTGGTTTCGCCATCGTCAACCAACGTTCATACGCCTCGCCATCGTGCTGTGGGTGTTAGCGTTTGGTCTGGCAGCGACCCAGGGATGTCTGGCACAGCCCAGCCACAATCCGGCTACAACGCATGTCTCGCTGAACACCGCGCAAGATCACGATAGCCACGACGCCCACGCCCTCGGCTGCCTTCAGCACTGCGCCGATGCGGCGATAGCTGTAAGTCCTTCGCTCCATCTTCAAATATTTGATCTGTTCAGTTGGACGTTTCTGCTCCTGATCCCTGCGTTGCTGATTTTTTATCCCGCCACCCCCTCCGCTTTTGCCTTTCTTGCATTACGGCGCCCTGTACCGGCCAGACCGCCTGCCCGCCTGATTTTCGTCCGTTTCAACGATTAATCCGACCTTCTGCGCGCCGATCTTCGGCGCATCGTCTGACTGCGCCAACCTGGTGCGGCTTGGTATTACCTGAGTTGTCCTCACCCTTTGGAGATTGCCATGCATGCCTCATTGAAATTTATCCTCGCCACCCTGCTCGTGAGCAGCCCACTCATGGCCTCGGCAGTCGATGAGCATCACCCGGAGCAGACGCCGACCACGCCCGCCCAGACAAGCGAAGCAGCTACGCCGATGCAAAACAATGTCATGACCGAGCAAATGCAAAAAATGCAGGCTGCACACGACAAGGCAGCCGCCGCTAAGACCCCTGCCGAGCGACACGCCGCCATGCAGGAGAGCATGAAGACGATGAAGGACAGCATGGCCATGATGCATAAGAACTGTCATGGCATGGGCATGGCCGGCAACAAAGACGGCATGGAGATGGGAATGATGAACATGATGATGAAAATGATGGATCAGCAATCGAGCATGATGAAGATGCCGATGAGCAAGTGACGCGTACAAGCCTGTAGGCAATGCAACGTCGGTTTTACCTTTGCCAATATGCCAAGGGTAAAACCTCCGCCCGTTGGCCTATACGACGTATCACTAACAGCACTTCCCTCGGGAGTACAGAACCATGATGAATTCACCACATTCCGCTAACACCTCTCCAACATTTTGGAGGAGCAAACCCGGCATAGCGCTGGGCATGCTGCAGGTGATCGTGCTGTTCTATCTAGCAAGAGAACACTACGGCCATATGCTGGGCTTACTGCCTTACATTATTTTACTGTTGTGCCCGCTGATGCATTTTTTCGGACACCACCACGGTGGTCACAGTCATCACGGAGAAACCTCAGACTCAACCAAGGATGCGAACAGGCGTTAGCTCATGCACAACCCTGAGCTTCGTCAAGAGCACAACCTAATACGACAGCCTGAGCCTCAACCAGTCGGCCCCCTTGAACGTGAGTTCGACGTCGGTGGTATTCAACGCTTTGCGCCTGCGCCGCGTTTCAATTGTTTGAGCGATAGAGTCTGCTTGACCTTACTACCATGGCAAGGTTGAGGATAAAGCCAAGGCCACACGAATCCACATACCTCAGTCTTTCTACGATCATTTTTTTGTGAGGAGTCATCGATGAAAACCGTTGAACTGCAAGTCCAGGGCATGAGCTGTGGTTCATGCGTCAAACATGTCACCGAAGCGCTGCGCCCACTTGAAGGAGTGAGTGACGTAACAGTGGATCTACAAGCCGGACGGGTGAAGGTCAGCGGCGATTCGGACAGCCATGCGCTGCTTGCAGCCCTGGAGAACGCGGGCTATCCAGCACAGCTGGCGACAGTGGAAAGCGTAGCGAGTAAGAAAACCTCAGGTTGTGGCGGGAACGGCGGCGGTTGCTGCTGCCGGTAAGCATTATTTTTAAACGGGAGAACTCCCATGAATACCAGTCTGCGGATCGCTGCGTTCACGACACTACTCATGACCGGAGCGGCACACGCCGCTGAAGTCATCGACGTTTACCGCGATCCTAACTGCGGCTGCTGCAAGGACTGGATAAAGTATCTTGAAGTCAATGGCTTCAGCGTGCGCGACCATGTCGAGCCCAACATGAGCGGTGAAACAGCGTCTCGGCGTCGCTCCGCGCTTGGCCTCCTGTCATACCGCGATGATCGACGGAAAATTTGTCGAAGGGCATGTACCGGTAGCACAGATTCTCGACCTGAAGAATCACTCCGACCTCGTCGGAGTTGCGGTGCCTGGTATGCCCGCTGGTTCGCCTGGAATGGAGTACGGCCAAACCAAACAGCCGTATCAGGTGATAGGTCAGACCCTAACGGGCACCGATCAAGTAGTCACCGATTATCCTAGTAATTGACGACAAATTAAAGGCTGCTAGTCCATCGTGCTGCTGGTCATGACGCCAGGTTTAAGGTCGAAACAGAGGCTCATTACTCTACAATTGAGCAGTGGGAAAGCAAGTTACCATTACCGACTCAAAAGCAACGGAGACCACGCGTGAGAAAGCCACCTATGAGAATCATGATCGAAGATTGGGATGGTGACGGTGCTATTAGAATTCCGGACGAAGCGCTGCAGGAGCTCGAACTGGATGTTGGCGACTCTGTGTACTTGATAGAAGAATTTGTCGGGAACACGCGCTGCCTTGTCCTATCGAAAAAGCATCAAATTGCGGATCGAATAGACGAGCTCACCGAAGCTTGGAATAGCGAGCAGCATGGCAGCTCCCAGGATAAATGAGGCCACGCAAAGGGTCTCCTCGTTGCCCTTAACAGCCGGTTCGCTGGCGGCATCTTAGATGCCCCGTTCTCCCTCGGCAGCCGTGAAGTCGTGCGTATAATGTTTTCCCTTTCAATTGCTTAAGCTGTCCGATGAAAAAACTGCTTTCCGTAGTAGCGCTAACCCTCTCGGTAATTACCCCCGCCTTCTCAAGCCCTCCATCGACCTTTTCCGAAGCGAAGGTCATCGCAAAGCAGAAAATCTACCTTGACCAGGCTGATAGTGCCCTTGGCGAGTTGTATTGCGGTTGCAAGTGGACGTGGGTAGGTAAATCCGGTGGCCGGATTGATGCTGAATCTTGCGGCTTTCAAACCAGGAAACAACAAAGCCGCGCGGAACGGACTGAGTGGGAACACATCGTCCCTGCCTGGACATTCGGTCACCAACGCCAATGTTGGCAGAACGGTGGTCGAGAGCATTGCGTAGATGATGATCCCGTGTTTCGAGCTATGGAGGCAGACCTGTTCAACCTCTACCCATCTGTTGGGGAGGTGAATGGTGACCGCAGCAACTTCAACTACGGTATGGCTTCCGGTGTAGCGCCGCAGTATGGGCAGTGCAAGACACGAGTTGATTTCGATCAACGAGCGGCGGAACCGCGTGACGAGGTTAAAGGGCTGGTCGCTAGGACAACCTTTTACATGTTCGACAGATACGATCTGAACATGTCTCGTCAGCAGCAACAGCTACTGATGGCTTGGGACAAGCAGCACCCGGTGTCGGCTTGGGAGAAAGAGCGTGATAGGCGCATTTCGGCAATCATGGGGCATGCCAATCCGTTCGTAACCGGTGACCGTCAATGGACTCAAGGGTACAAGGCGGTTGGTGACGGCGTAGTTAGCCCCATTCCTGTTAATCCTCCGCGAGCACCAGTCCAGCCGTCCCTAGCGAGCGCGAGCGGAGTAAGTACGATCATTGGTAACCGGAAAACTCAGGTGTATCACCTCGCTATTGGGTGTCCTAGCTACGATCAAGTGTCGGCGAAAAATAAAATAACTTTTGATTCTGAGTCTGAAGCCCAGGCGGCGGGATATCGTAAAGCAGGCAACTGCAAGTAACTGCAGTCGCGTATTGGGGAATCTACGGAGTGTCCGGCTCAATAAAGCGTCACACCGAGCCGGGCCTCACTGGCCCGAAGAAGCGATAGCAACAATCAACCTGAGCTGCCATCCCTGTGAAGCGTGCGATGAAGCTAAGTTAGGACTCCTCTCTCCAGTCGACCGATGAGATCGAGCACAGCTTCAGTTTCTACTCTAGTCCCCAACATCTCTAAGGGACGCTTCGAACCAAGTCCCCGAGCCGGCGAGTCCATCCACCCTCTCGCCGCGTTCACATCACCGTCAAACAAGACAAGCGCTTCCTGAAAAACAGCGATCAAGGAGACTAAGCGATCGCTTTCTGCGCTGTTGAAGCGACCTACTTTCGCTCTGCGCTTCAACGTTGAGGGCGATACGCAAATAGCCTTAGCAATCACCTCTCGCTTGATCTGAAGAAGGCTCGCTATCCGGTCGAGAAATCCGAAAGGTAGTCCAATGCGAACGAGGTCAAAAAGGGAGGTGCCGCGTGAAGGCAAGCCCAAGGCTGTCCAAATGTTTCCTGAGATTGACTCCTCAGGTTGGTACTCTTTTAACGATGGCAGCACTCGCACCTCCGTCGACTGAGATTGCCGCAGCCGCAGCCGCAGCAACCCATAGTCTCTCTGAAAAGTCGCCCGGGAAGCTAATATTGAGCCGGGCCCAGTTGGCCCGAAGGAGCGACCTCCCCACCAACGTCACTTCACCCCACAGCTTAACTATCGGTAAGCGATGAGTCAGACGCAAATGATTTGAACACAACGCCCCTCTCACCTCTCGCGAGGTCTGCCAGGTGCTGACGGACGTCGCGCTTGGCAAACGCATCATGATGACAAGCTCCATCCAACCATGGAATGAGATCTATCACGGCCTCATGCCCGTGGAAGCTCGCACCCAAGCCAGGCGACGAACTCGCCAGGCAGCGTGCCGCCAAGTGCAAGGCACAACACGAAGTCGAGATGCTGGCCCTCGAGTGGAGCAAGATCATGCTCCAGCGGCAGATCGACGACGCGATCAACCCTGCGACAGATCCCCGGCTGCGACGTGACCTATACAACGATGTGCTTAATCGTGGCGTTGGCCGGCCGAAGCCGCCGGAAGACGAAGACGCGGGTGGCAAGAAGAAAGGCGGCAACCCCGCCGAGTTCCTGGAAATGCTGGCAGCGACTTCGACGGCAGCCTCGGCGGCGTCGGCCCTGAGCCACAACGTAGCGTCGGCGCCCCGGATCGAGCGCGACATTGGTGGCAGTGGCACCGACGAGGGCAGCCTACAATCGTTCCTGGACGACTTGAGCGATGGCAGATAATGAACAGCAATGACGACGGCAACCTCGACGAATACGACCTTGAGCACGCAGCCTACAGGACAGTTGACTTGCTGCTGCCAGAAAAGGAACCGCTGACACTCAAAGTCCTACCCGTGGTGATAACGGTGGCCGCTATATCGTCCGCGTTTTTTGGGGCGATGGCCCTCATCATTGGCGCCCGTGACCAATGGCTGCTGTTCTGGGTTGCGCTTGGTGCGGTCTTCACGCTCGGTGTGTTCCTGAACGCCGCGTACCGGCCATTTCACATTCTCGATAGAGCCTGGCGGTATCTGTGCCTGCGCTTTTCGACTCAAGTCGGCTGGCTGATCCTTGGCCTGCTGGCGTGGGTGATCATCGGGCGATGAACATCAGAAAAGCCTTCGCGGGCATCGACTTGATGAAGTGGGCGAACCGTGGGGCGCAGCTCGGGTTCGTATTGGCGGCTATTGCCGGATACTACGGCTGCCAACACTGACGCTGAAACAAAAGCGGCCCGAATCGGCCGCGCCGTTGATCGGATGCAGGATTACCTTGAAGGCGCGGTGCGGGATAACATCGAGGCCGTTTTGATCGCCAAGGCTATCCTCGACCAGCAGGAGGTCGCGTCGTGAGCACATCTGTAACCGAAATTGGCTGGCTGATTATCGGCCTTGTGGTCTGCATTCTCGGCCACCATCTTCTGTACTGACCATAACTCATGCGTGGTGCTCTGCACGCGATTGGAGAGAACGAGGGGGCCACAATGGCTTGGCAATCCGGCACACTTGATGGCGCAGATGATGAACGAGCAAGACGTACATAGCTTCAACGAAGCGGTGATGAGACGCCTCAAGGCCCAATTCAGGGATGGCACCAAGCTCATGCTTGGACTTGCCCCTACAAAACCGGACACCAACTCCCCATTAAATGGATGCCGCTGCCAAGCGCCTGAACTCTCTCGGTGAGCGATAGTTCAAAGCGCTGTGCGGATGCTGCTCGTTGTAATGCTCAAAGGCAATTGCCAGGTTACGCAGCGCCGTTTCTCGATCCGGCTTGGGCATGTGCGCCACATAATCCCGCTTGATCGTCTTCACGAAGCTCTCGGCCATGCCGTTGCTCTGCGGGCTGCGCACTGGGGTGGTCACCGGCTGCAAACCGATCTGCCGAGCAAATAGGCGCGTCTGTTCGGCGGTGTACGCCGAGCCGTTGTCGCTTAGCCACTGCACCGGCATGGCGGGCAGTTGATCACCGAAACGCTTCTCCACACTTTCCAGCATCAAGTCGCGGATATCATCGCCGCTGTACCCGGTCGGGCTCGCGACCCAGCCGATGGCTTCGCGATCACAGCAGTCCAGGGCGAAGGTCACGCTCAGTTTGGCGCCGTCCTCGCAACGGAACTCAAAGCCGTCCGAGCACCAACGTGTATCGCTGGTTTCCACCGCAATTCGGCCTTCGTGCCGACGCGGCACGCCGGGCTGTTTGATTCGGCGCTCAAGCAGCAAGTTGTGATCACGCATGACCCGGTAAACCCGCTTCACGTTGATCGCGGGCAGCAACTGGGTTTCACGGGCGCGACGCAGCAATCCCCAGACACGACGGTAGCCATAGCTGGGCAATTCGCTGACCTGTTGCTGGATTTCGGCCACCAACTCCGCGTCGTTCACAGGCCTGCTTCGCCGTACTTTGGGCGATACCGATTGCTTGATTCGAACCGTTAATTGCGAGCGCGCCACACCGAGACATTCGCTGACCAGCTTCACTGGTCGTCCCCCGGCAACAAGGGTGAGTGCGCAATCCATTTTCGCGACCGGGCGATCTCCACGGCCTCTTTGAGGATTTCTGCTTCCATCGTCTTCTTGCCCAGCATCCGTTGCAGTTCACGGATCTGCTTGAGTGCATCGCTCAGCTCAGAGGCCGGCACCACGGCTTCACCCGCGCTGACCGCCGACAGGCTGCCGTCCTGATAGAGCTTGCGCCACAGGAACAACTGGTTGGCATTGATGCCGTTGCGCCGAGCGACCACCGACACACTTTGTCCTGGCTCAAGGCTCTCGCGAACCATGGCCAGCTTTTGCTCCGGGCTCCAGCGGCGCCGCCGCTCCTGACCCAAAAGCTCCCCACTCTTATCGTTGCTGTTAGTCATAAACATAACCGTTTGCCTATCCCTTATCGTAAGGGGGAAACGGTGTCCTGTCTTTCATGGGGCTCGTACAATGCTTAGGGTTGGCGGGGAGATGTGCGACGTGGATGTCGACTGGGTAGTGGACACCTACCTGTCTTTACCGAAAGAGGCTCAATTCGTTGCTGCGGAAGTAGCTCAAGCCTGTGCGACAAAACTCCCAGGCGGATGTAGCGACCTCAATTACCTCTGTGAAATGTCCCTGCTGCTCAAAAGGACTGAGGCTGACGGCATGCTCCCCCAGTAAAAACAAAGGGCGCTCTACGTGGCGCGCTTTGTCGTCTGTGCTGCACACCGTCAATCATCGAACGGAGCCTTCAGTGCCTTCTTCTGGGAAGGTTGTACGTCCTTCCCCGGCAGCTCCGACTTCGTCCGTGGGAAATACGTTTCCTGGCTCGGGATTGGTTTTTTCGTTACGCCGTCGCGTTTGTCGATCATTTCAGTCACCTCATCATCGGTGCAGGAATGGCACAGTTCATCATCTTCTTCGGCCACCATCAGTAGCGCATGGCCGAATAGCTCAGTACACAGCACCCGGGCAAGCTAACCGAGCTTCGGCTTGTCAGCCATCGTCCACAGGCCTGCGCGAAACCCCTTGAGCAGCACCCGGCGTCGCTGCTTGATCTATCACGCCTAATGCCGTTGAAGTTGATGGCTGACATCTCAAGCTTTTCAATGTTCTGGGGTGTTCTAGGTGATAGGAAATTTTTCCCGCAAGCATCCTCTCCTGTTCGGCCTCACCTTCCCCCAACACCGGGGAATTCCCCCGAGAGTTGACTGTAGTTATCCCCCTACATTGGCCCTCAGTGCTGTCGGAATTTCCACAAAAATTTGATTGCACTGGTGGCCAGAGCCCTCGTTGCATGGCCGTATGTTTTTGGCATAGACAGTGCTTGGCGATCATTTAGGCAACGCAGGCCGATACAGTAGGATAAGCAGCGCACCTTAGGACATTCGCCATGCATGTAGTATCAGCATTGTTTAAGCGTCTGCCTCGGGGAGAGTCAGACTCGATTGCTCCCACAAAACAATTCAATCTACTGCGGTGGTTTTCGATAGTCAGTTTCCTGCTTATCAGCGCAATAGCTTTTGGGCTGGGCTCTGTGTCAACGCGCTTTCTAGTCACCGAGAGTCTTGAACGCGATGCTCTGATGTCAGCGCAGTTTATCCAGACCATCGCAAAGGGTGAGATACGACATCATGAACTCGACGGAAGGCGGATCGGAAATGTTCTAACACTTGCTCCATTTGGAACGCAGCCGAACGAAATGTCGCAGAATTGGCAAGGGGTGCCCTCCGAGTTCCTGTACTACCTTTCGCACATCCCAAACGCGCTCCTGATTTCCATCTACTCCCCGCTTGGGACGGTCGTTTGGTCAACCAATCCACAGTTAATTGGGCAAAAATTTGTGAACGACGAGCTTGAAGAGGCATTCAGCTCTAAAGACCGGGTCTCCACTAAATACAGCGATGTAGATGAAGACCGTATCGAGCAGCAGTTTTTGCAATCCCCTAAAATGTTCTTTATAGAGAGCTACATCCCTCTTGTAGATGACCGGGGGAATATTCTGGCGGTGGTTGAAATCTACAGGGAGCCGTTCGATCTGATTGAGCGACTCAATCGTGGGCACTTGATCATTTGGCTGTCCACGATGGGCGGTCTGCTGCTTTATTTCGGGTTTTATTGGATCGCCCGACGGGCATCGATCCTGCTGGCGTCACAAGAGGCCCAAGTCGTTGCCAACAAGACCTACGTTGGCCTGGCTGAGATGTCCACTGCCGTCGCCCATAGTCTTCGCAACCCCCTCGCCTGCATTCGCTCAAGCGCAGAATTGGCGAACGACATGGACGGCCAACCCGCCAAGAAGAATATTGCCGATATTGTCAGTCAGGTTGATCGGATGTCGCTGTGGGTGCATGAGTTACTGCTGTGTTTACGCCCGATCCATGGAGAGACAAAACAGGTGGAGCCAATGGCGTTGGTACAGGCCACACTGAACAACTTTAGCTTGCAACTCACCCAATCAAGAATCCAGGTCGATTTCAAAAATGAACCCGCCCCCCGGATAGCCAGTAATCCGCTTTTGCTTTCTCAGATCTTCGATAGCGTGTTTGCCAATGCCATGGAGGCGATGCCAAGAGGCGGGCGATTGACCATCCAGTCCAATTTTGATGAAAATCAGGAATGGTGGAATCTCATTATCAATGACACCGGGGAAGGAGACTCACGGAAGCAACAAATGCTGGATTTCAAAACCTTCTACACCACCAAGCAAGGCAGGCTCGGTATTGGCCTGATCATGGTGAAGCAGATTATGGAAAGTTTTGGCGGAGCAGCCAGTCTGACCAGCGACGAACAACTGGGAACGTCGATACGCTTGAGTTTCAGAGTTGTGGAAAGGCCCCCTGCGTAGAAAGGCTGGTGCCAATGCAGACTGCGCACAGTGGGCGCAGGCGGGCCAGACCATTCTTGATCGGATTACCCCCTAGAATCTCGCAAAAACTGTTACCAGACTAAATTTCAATACCGGCAGCCACTTAGGCTAGGTAACAGTTATCTAGGCTCCGGTATCAGTGACTGCGACAGCCGAGACCACCGCTAGGACTACAAGGTCGTCTGACGTTCGAGTTGGGGATCTCGAACCTGGCAGCACTATGGCACTGATCAAATCGAGCTTCTGACCTGTCGGAGGGTCAGCCCTTGAGCGCCTGCAGTACAAGCTTTGACGAGGGAATCAAATCCAGAGACGATCCCACCCAACCTTCAATCGACCCCCCCCCGACCAGATAGGTCTGCTCCTGTATAACTTCTCTGGAATCAGATCTCATGTCCGCGCAACAGAGCCTTGTCGTAGCCGCACGGGGTGGATATGCCGCTCGAGGCGTTCTTTATCTGATCATCGGTATTTTCGCTCTGTTGGCGGCTCTCGACTCGACCAAACCGAAGGATAGTCACAGGGGCTTGGAAGCGTTGCTGAGTCAGCCGTTCGGCTACGTTTTGGTCGGGCTGGTGGTAGCTGGTCTACTTGCCTTCGCCGCTTGGCGAGTGTTGCAGGCAATACGCGACGTTGATCATCACGGTAAAAAAATAAAGGGGTTGGTAATCCGTGCAGGTTTGCTGGCGGGTGGTGTAGTCAACGGCGCGCTGGCGTTTTTTGCCTTGGGCCTACTCGTCAGCGGCATCAGAAGCTCGGGCAATTCCGGAGGTGAGCAAACCAAGGATTTATTGGCGCATCTGTTGTCCTGGGAACACTCAAATTTACTGGTGTACCTCTTCGCACTCGTACCACTCGGCGTAGGCATTGCTCACATCATCAAGGGATGGAAAGCGACATTTGAGAAATACTTTGAAGCTGACGAAGACAGTATGCGTTACGTCCGCCCGGTATCTCAATTCGGCCTGATAGCCCGTGGTGTCGTCTTTATCGAGATCGCCCTGCTGCTGATGATCAGCGGATCAAATTACAAAACCATGGATCCGCCTGGCATGAAGGAGGCCCTCGATGCTCTCCAGAATCTACCGGCGGGAGGTTTGATTTTGATGGTGATGGCCTTGGGGATGATCGCCTTTTCGGTTTACAGCTTTTCCGAAGCTGCTTGGCGCAAGATCAACATGGATGTGCCTGGAGTACCGAGCGCATAGGCAAATGACTACTGCGAGGACTGCTGGTCGCCTGAGGTTGTGTCGGGTCTATTGAAAGCTGGCAGCGCTATGGCGTTTCCTTGGGAGCGTGAGCAGCTAGAGCCTTTTTTTCGACCTCTGATAGACATTCCTTGTAAAGAAGAAATGCGGATCCCTAACTCACCGATGCGCCGTCCTTCTCACGGAGAAAGCACGATGCGCTGTCATAAATTGTCTCAGCTCAGTCCTGCCCAGCTGTTGAAATCATGAAGTCAAACCGGTACTTGTAGAGCACCATTCTTCAGCCAGGAACGCACCATGCAGCCGAGATTCAAGGTGATTGGAACCACCAAATTGGACGATGGCAGTAAGCGATATAGGGTTGTAGATCTCGTGGAGGGAGGCTCAGCTAGCAAGCATGGCGTATTCGAAGTCCGGGCTGATGCAGAGGTTGTTTGCTCACTATTGAACGCCGAGCATCCACGGGAGATGGAAGTACGTTACCGCACCGCTTAACCCCCCGCTGATTGCTGGTCGCCAGAACGCCTAACGTCGAGTAACCGTCTGGCATTGGTGAACGTCTAGAGGATCGGAATGGATCCTCACTCTGACAGGACGCTTTGTAACCGCTCGAGGTTAACCCGCTGGCACTCACGCTCAGCTTCTTCTCGGGTCTGATAGGTTGGCTTAAGCCGCAGCTTTTCCTCATTATCATAGAGGTTGAAGCCAATAGGGGCGGTTTGGCAGTAAAAGCGCGTTCCGTTACGCATCGATCCCGTTTCCGTTGGGACTGCAGGCACAACAACAAATCTCGAATTCATTTTCACGTCCTCTCTGCGCCCCCTCACTATTAGCGGCTATATGCCACCACAGCAAGTAGACTTCAGCAGTTTCCGATGAGAAGCCCAAGCGGCCCGGAAAAGGTTGGCAGGATCGTAAGAAGGGATGAGAGTTTTCCGTCAAGCGCCTGCGCACTGCCTCAGGCGTTCAAGGCCTCACAGATCTTAGGTCGTATGCGTTTGACATAAGCGCAGCGGCGTCGAGTTTAGATAGCACACCAACATCTCTAAATTTCGAAAGCTGGTGGATGATGGCCGCCAGAGCCTCGCTCTCATTCTCTGCAAGGCGTCTGCATAGCATTGTCACCAAATTGGTGGCCTTTTCGCAATCTACAGACGCGCGGGGGTCAAAGCGTTCCGCGATGCTACAAGCCAGCAATCCATACCCTGGGTGTTCCTTGCAAAGCTTCACCAAGCTGTCTAACTGACCAGCATGCGCTGCACCGAAATGGCCCTCTCCCATTTTCTTATCCGACGTCGCCATATCCATCCGTGTGTCTGCTCTGTTGATTGAAGGCTTTGAAGTACAAGTTTGTAGAATAGCGTTTGGAGAAGGTTGGTGCAGCAATCGAGCGGCGTCATGGCGCGACCTTCAAATAAGCCGATTCGCTGCACTCCTTTCACACCATCCACGCGAGCGACCAGCGCCGCCAGTCGTTTCGCAGTACATCCCTGCGCTCAGCAAAGATCCCAATAGTTGACTACGATTGTGCGCGGATACCCGGCAGAGGCCGACGTAAACGAGCCGTTCGCCGTAGCAAATCTCGTTGGATAGGTGCCTCTTCGCCAATGAATCTGGGTGGAACTTTCAAGCGCCGCTGACCCCATACAAGCAGCCCTCAAAAATTTGGGGTGAGCAACTCTGCGCACTGCAGCCCACCTTCCCTGTGGCAGTTAAGAGGACATTTGGATGCTTGTACTTACCGACATGCAGCGTGCGTACCTCAAAAAAATACGAGCCCTCAGTGAAGACCATCAGGGCAACGAAGTATTTGCTGGCCTGACGCTTGAGGAATCCATGCGATTCAATTTTTTGAGCGAGTCGCTCTTGGGACAGGAGCATCGGAAGCAGGCAGACGTCGACGAATATCTCTCTCTCGTCCAAAAGCACGAACATCACCGGCTTCAAGTGCTAGACGCCGAGACGGAGTCGCAGCAAAACAGATTGGCTCGCCATTAAAAATCATCTGACTTCGCTCGATCGGGGCGAAAATCCATAACCGGCGTCAAGGCTTGAATTTCTGAAGCAGCATCACCTGCCCGCTTCTACATTTCACAAATAATTCACATAGTTCAGTCATCATGGTCAGGAACGATCACCTACACGGTGCGTTTATTGATACTCGACGATTGCTAGAAGGCGTGCCAGCAGCGAATTTTCAGCTACGATTGCTGATGGAAGAACATGAGGCTATGACCCTTTTGACTTCCATATGAGCAAACAGTCCAAGGCCTGAGCTCGTGAATCTCACCCATTAGTTCCTCGTTGGAGCCGATTGGCCTAGCGACGTCGCCATGGAGAGGTTTACTGGTGGGCATCGCCTTGAAATTGTAGCTGTGCGGAGACTTTCTGACCCGAGCCGGCCTGCCAATGACACAGAGCAGGTTGAGCAAAAAAAATAAAAACAGATCAAGCAAAATGGTACTGCAATGAATGTCACTCGAAAGTCCCCTCAATCCACATCCTGTCTCAACCTGGCCCTTCAGCGAAACAACCTGCTTTTCAGCGAAGCCCAAAGCTTGAGCTGCGCGGCCCTGGATATCTTGGATCGGCCCTACCTGGATACGGCAGCCTTCAGCCAGTACCAGGAAAAGCGCCGATATGCCGATCTTAAATATGATCACGCCATCGAGCACCTGCGATCGCTCATGACGCAATACCACCTTCCCCGGCACACCCAACATTTTCGATAACACAAGGCCGCCGATTTGGCTTAAGTGGCCATGGATGTCTGATTCAACAGGGAGATGAATCATCATGTATAAAATGAGTGCAGGCTATGCCTGCGTGCTGGTGAAAATGCTTTCGGCGCAAGGATTGGATGTCGACCGTCTTTGCCAGGAGTCTGGGCTTGATATGAAGCTCGCAGCTATACCGGGATCATTCTGCGAACGAAGCACTATCTACCGCCTTTTGGATCTGGCGGCTCACGCTTCCAGCGATCCAAACATCGGTTTGAAATCGGCCGAGCACTTCCATCCAGGCATGTTTCAGATCGTCGGCTATAGCATGATGTCCAGTTCGAACCTCAAAAATGCATTCGAACGACTGGCTCATTTCAGCCCGTTGATCGGCACAGGTTTCACCATGTTTGTTGTCCAGGAACAACAGCATTATCGCCTGGCCACGTTCGATCACCATCAACGCGGCTCGATCAAACCCCGCCAGTACACCGATGCCAGCCTCGGAGCCCTGCTAGGTGTTTACCGCTGGCTGAGTGGCAACAAATCGTTGAGACCGCTGTGTGTGGAATTTAGCTATCCCCAACCGAAAGACATCCATGAGCATCAGCAGCTGTTTGGCTGCGAGCTGCGTTTCGGGGCAGCCTATGACAGCATCCTGTTCGATGGTGAGGAGCTACTGCGTCCGTTGCGCATGGCCAACGAATCATTGGCCAAGCTCCATGAAAGCTATGCCAACGGTCAGCTTGACCTGCTAAATGATTCCACCGTGGTGTGCAGGATTCGTGCGCTGATCGCCGAACGCCTGAGCCAGGCAAAAACACAGCGCCAATGTAATATGGAATCGATTGCGGCCGCGCTGAGCATCAGCAAGCGAACATTGCAACGGGCACTGGAGAAGGCAGGCACGCAGTTCACGGATATCCTGAACCATATGCGTCTGCAGCTGGCCGACTTCTATCTACGCCATTCTCATTTCAATATGCAGCACGTGACTTACCTACTCGGCTTCCACGATCACAGCAGTTTTCACAAGGCTTGCCTGCGCTGGTTCGGCATGACGCCCGGTCAGTATCGAGCCTGTCAAGAATCGCTCGAGGCCAAGGAAAACAAGATTCTTCTAGCCCATTAAGGGAGGTGTTATGCCGTGGGGTGAGCACCTTGGTGCTCATCTTAGTTTGCGCCAGGCGAAATCATCTGGCCGGAAAACCCCAGGCCAGTCTTTGCAGTATTCAAGTCGGGTTTTCGTACACATGCACATAGGCGTCGGGTAAAGGCTTCGACGAGGGCGACGACCATTGCGTCAGCGCATATGCCTGAAAAGAAACCTCAGGCCGTGTCCCTACATCGCGAGCTAAAAGCGACAGAACTCACCATTGATTGGAGGGATTGCCTGCTTCTTTTAAGCCAGGATAATCATCGAGTCCAATCCCAGCTTCATCATCGTTCGTCTGCTCGGTTACGGGTCTATGAACCAGCCCGGCTTCAGCATCAGCACGCATCTGTTCAAGTTCTTTGATGAACGCTTTATCTTGAACCGTGGGCTTAGTGGTGTATCGCTTGCGTTCAGGATCGGGTTGGGCGGCATACGTCGTTACCGCATCAGGGTCGCTCTGCAGCTTTTCTTCAACTTGAGCTTCCAGCATCGCACGAAGGGCATCTTTATCTGGGCGATTTAGCAATTTATTACTCCAGTGACAGGAAGTCAGAGGCAAAAAAGAAGCTGTGCCATTTGCCGGCTGATGAAATCAAAATTGTAGTTTGCTTCATTGAACTCGCCAGAGATCGACAGCTCCCACCGACGGACTCGAAGTCTCAGACAGAATTTCGCCCGCTCGCAGAATTTATCAGATTGGGCGCCAATCGACCGAGCTGCGCCTTCCGTTCTGAATGGACGATTTGAAACCGTTCCATGTTGTGCCGCTGGCACTCATACTCGGCCTCTGCTCGGGTCTGATAGGTGGTCTGCAGCCGCAGCTTTTTCTCGTTGTCGTAGAGATTAAAACCCACGGTAGCGGTTTTACAGTAAGAGCGCGTTCCGTTGCGCATGGATTCCGTATCCGTGGGTAATGCAGGAACAACACCGAATCTCCAGGCCATCTTCACGTCCTCTTCGAGTTCACCGTCGAGCCACACTCTAACTACTAACTATTAGCTGCTACGGACAACTACAGCAAGAAACGCTCCTGCGGATCCGATGAATAGCTCGAGCTTGCGCCAATGGCCCTCGACGGCACATGTGCGCGCTATCGCTTTGGCGGAACACCTTTTCTAATTTATCCGTTGTCATCGCCTTCAGCGCATATGTGCGCTCTTTCTAATCCTCGTCTGCCCTATGACTCCGCCGTGGCCACTTTTCTTTCGGAAAAGCTCACGGCTATACGGGTGACTTTGTACGTTCCATCATTCGGGCGGCCAACCAGGCAACCTTGTCTGATCTTTGCGGGTGGTGACATCCAGTTCCGCCAGCATCAGTCTAAAAGCCCTCATGCGCGTCGAGCATAGCTTCCGCTGAACAGTAAGAGCTTCACGCATTGCCGAAACCTCCAGAGCATAGGCGTGGGCTAATTCCCGTTCCTTTCTGCACTGGAACGCAATCGAGTCCTTGGTCGGCGTCGAAGATTGGCCATCCGCTGATGGAAGTGAATCGCTGGTAGTCATGATTATTCCAGTATGGGCTTGCTGGTAGCTATCCAGACCGAAAGCGGTGCTCATGAAACCGGAATGAGCCTCTTTACTCCGAAAGGGCCGGGTGAACCGACGTCGATATCGTTCCCTGAGATTCCGCATCACTCGCAGGCTTAAACTTGAGATTGACGCGAGGCTGGCACCCGAACGCTGCCAAACCACTCATGGCACCAGAAGGGCTTGATGAATCTCAATAGAAGGAATCGCAACTTCGATACGCCGGCTTTCAAGCCAACCTCTCGTTTTGCTGATATCGAAAATCTGGCCCTGATCCATCAAGGCCAAGAGTAGCTCATCAGAAATTCGGTAGCGTCCACAATCCGGGCAATCCCTCTCTTCCCATGAGCCATGACACTGAATGCGCTCTGCGACACCGACACAAATAAGACAATTCATCACGACCACCAATTTATAGTTGTACCCGATCCGTCGTGGGGCCGCTTGCGACGGTGTGCTCACAGGCACTAGCGCGCGTGCTGATGAGCCTGTTGTTTGGTCGACTGGAAAGATCGAAAGAAAGTTCGGTGCGATGACGCTTTCGGTGCAAATAGGTCGTATCAACCGATCTTGCCTTAGCACTGGCGAGAAGCGGCGGCGCTCCTAGCTCTTTGCCCTTGTTCTTCAGCAGTGCCTGCATCTGCCCGGAGGCGGTCGTTACAGCTATCCGATCAAAAGCGATGGCGGAGCTTGTTATGACGTCTACCCTTACGCTGCTAGACGGATCGGGAGGCGATACTGTTTCTCCCGTTACGCCCCGAAATCACTCAGTGAAAAATGGGAGGAATTCGAAGATGGATGAGCAAAAAATTCGAGAAGCTGCATATCGGCTTTGGGAAAAAGCTGGGAAGCCGCAAGGACAAGACCTAGAGCACTGGTTTACTGCTGAAAAAGCAGCCGGCGAAGAGGATTTTGACCGTTCAACCGCTGGCTCAACGCAAGGTAGCGAAGCTGACCCATCCCAAGCTGGCTCTTAGATGAAGATCAATGACTGGCAGATACCCATCGATAGCGCGCACCGTCGAATGCGCGCTATCGCCGTGACCGAACACTTACCTCTATAGCCCCTGGCGCTTTCAACCGTCCAGGTGACTCCAGGTAACATCGCGTGATCTTTGCGTATTGGACAACCTGGTGCTCAATGGAGACGGCCACGTGATAATCCCTTTGCCTACCAGTACACAACCGATCCTTTGACCTGAGACATCAAACGAATTGTTTTGAACGTCGCGCATCTCGAAATTGGGCATAGACTCAGAGCCTTACCATAGAGATGCCGGCACGTTCTGCCCGGCTAAGGAATTGATGAGTGAACGTAAATTGGGAAGGCCTACTACCAATTCAAGGAGAGATTGTCGTCATCGAAGACGACCCGACGCTGCGTTCGCTGATGGTGGATATCGTGGCTGAAATAGGCGCAAAAGCAGTAGCGTTCGACACCGCTGACGACGCGTTAACCTATCTGTTGAAAGCGCATGATCAGTGCCGGCTGGTGATCGCAGACCACAGTGTTCCGGGGCAGATCCAAGGTATCGAATTCATTGAGATGGTAAGGGGTAAATGGCCTCACATCGGTGCAATTCTGACGTCAGGATATCTGATAGATCCCACAACAGTACCGCCATCAACTACCTATCTGCACAAACCTTGGTCACTGGACGATCTGGTGATCGCGGTGGCGTCCCTCCTGCAGCCCGATCACCCCATCCGTAAGATTTAAGTCGATGTGACCTGGTGGGCTCTGATGCTGCAACTCAACCATTTACCATCGCGCTCACGCACACAGCGTTTTGGCGAGCCGACATTTCAATTCTGAGTTCGCTGATCAAATTTGAAATCGCCCGACTGGACGTGAGAGCCGATGCCAACACCCCGGGGACAAACAATTCTACACGGCCCGAGGATGGCTCAATCATCTTGATCAAAAGCGCCCCTTTGGGGTTCACGGTGCAGGTGCAGGAGCGCGGTAATAAACCGCTCTCAATGATATGTCGGAGCTCAAGAGCGGAAATCATAAGGTTCCTTCACATGGGAAATTTGAACTCAGTTTTGTCTAAGAAACCCAATAGTCAAGGAACGTGCCGAAGCAAAATTCACGACGAATTGTTTCATAGCCATGGCATCGAGCTGACCAGGCTGATTTTTCATTTTTTACTGCTACGCTTGGCTTTTTCATGGAGGAAAATCGATGCCAAATTCAGACCTGCTTCCATCACTGCTTTTTAAGATCAATCAAAACCAGATCGCGCTTGAAGCCGCCGTCATGGAGCTGGCCAATTGGGTCGAGCAGCGCGGATCTTCGGATGTCGCCGGCAACGTTCGTGGAGCTTTAGACACGATTAACAAGAACGAACAGTTCATCAACTTGAGCCTTGCGGTGCTCATGACACCCGAGTGACCTGCCAATAGGTCACGGGCCTGGCTCACGGCCAGCGCAGTCGATCTTCCTAAGAAAATGCACGGCAAGCCATGGGCCTTGAGATACCTGTCGAGCCTTTGCGTTGAACTCAAACGTCACACGTTTCGTCTAGCGCATAAGGGCCGAAACCTAGGCCCACATTCCGGTACGTTGCAAGGACATCGCCATGACTACTACCACCGCACGCTTGAATTACATGCGTGACACCCTACTGGGCCCTATCGCGAAAAGCGTTGAATGCAATGTTGTCATAACGCCTATCACGCCGGGCGCTTTTCAGGTGCAGGTGCTTTCTCCAGTGCCAGATGACTTGCACAAGGCACATTCGATGACCATTTTCATTTCTCCAGGCAAACACTTAACCGGCACGGTCGCTCACACGCGCCCCTTGGAAAATGGTGATTTGGAATTGCAGATCGACGTATGACAATTCATTTCTGAGCTGATGGCTGATTTCGGATATGCCTACATCACCCGTATGGCTACATCCCACTTATGCTGTCGTTCGTTCACTGTGATGCAGCACGGATCGAGTGCCAACATTCATTGCAGGTTGCAATCGGCCCATAACTTACACATTCGATGATGTCCATTTTGGGCACTTGCAGCGATTTGCGACAGGCAGACATCGGCCATTAGCGGACATCCTCTCGCACCTTCAAACGTGATGTGACACCGGAAAATGGAATACCTTTCCGGTCTTGTGTAAACCAAGTTCATTAAATTTTGAGCCGGGGGGGACTGGCGCAAAATCGTCGATCTAGGGGTGGAAAATTTTTGGTGAAAAATGGACATTAGGGATATATCGTCCTTACCTCAAGCGACGAAGGCGTTCGCCGTGACGATATTTGACAGGGAGTTTTCCTGTGCCTCAAAAGAGTGGTGACATATTGGTGTACGGTGTCGCGCTAAATGACGTACGCGACGCGATGTCCTACACGGACGCAGCGACAGGAAAGAGGGTCAAAATACCCGCGTACCGCACTTGGGTGAACATGCTTAAGGTGTGTTACTCCCCCACCGCTCCAGTCGAACACCCCACATATCGCGGCGTTACCGTTTGTGATGAATGGCTACTTTTCTCTGCCTTTCAGCGTTGGTACGACGCGAATTCTGTTGAGGGATATCACCTTAATAGAACCCTGGCTCAACCCGGAAACAAAGTATTCTGTCCAGCCGCTTGCCGATTCGTCCCTCAATACCTAAGCCAACTTGTTAACGATGTCAGCTCGAAGCGTGGCTTTCTATTGGGTGTCTATTACGACCCTGCACAAGAAAAATTCATCTCCACCTGTCATTACAACGGCAAGAAAAGCACGCTCGGTCTTTTCGCCGACTCCCGGCAAGCACACCACGCTTGGCAGCGCTTCAAGGCTGACGCCATCGTCAAAACTGTACAGCGCTACACCGATGAGGCTGTTGTACATGAGGACGTTGTGCAGTCCCTCCTCGACTATGCTCAGCGCCTGATGAGCGATGCTGCTGAGGGTGTTGTAACCTTGGGATTTTCCCCCCATGCCGTCGAGTAATCAACGTCAGCTGGAGTCTGATCCAAATAGCCCAGATATCTCTAACTCGAAGCGGGGCTTTCTGCCCGACTAGCTTTCCTTTGTTCCAAGGCTGATGGCTGTATGCAATAGTGTTCATGGCTCGTCCTCCACGTTAAGGAAGGACTAGGGCGGATCAATCAGAATGAGTGGAGGTTGCTATCCGACCCATAGCTGCCAGTAATTGGTGTCTACAAATTCAGGGGCCATTCAATCGGAGGGCAGTCCTGTGCTGAGTAATCTATGACTGGCGTATCCTCATAATGGAATCTGTGATGGCTTGAGCATTAGTGTCCAGCGTTTCCATGGCCGACACCGCATTAGCGGCGACAACCCCTACCCCATTTTCTGAAAGCCACTTGGTTATTTCTTCTATCGCTGCACCCAGGGCGTGCTGGTTGTGCAAGAGCAAAACGTCCGCCGTGGCAATCTTGCAATCAAAGTTATCTGGCATAGCGGTTGTCCTTGAGGAAAGATGCCGGAAGCCTAGTCCATCTCGCCGTTGGCAGAGCCTGGGCGGGTAATTGCACACATCTCCCCAATTGTTTGCATTTGACCTGTCCAGTCCTTAGGGCCGAATTTGACTATCACGCCCCCTGATTATGACCGGCAGTAGACGACCTGGACTTGCCCCTACAAAACCGGACACCAACTCCCCATTAAATGGATGCCGCTGCCAAGCGCCTGAACTCTCTCGGTGAGCGATAGTTCAAAGCGCTGTGCGGATGCTGCTCGTTGTAATGCTCAAAGGCAATTGCCAGGTTACGCAGCGCCGTTTCTCGATCCGGCTTGGGCATGTGCGCCACATAATCCCGCTTGATCGTCTTCACGAAGCTCTCGGCCATGCCGTTGCTCTGCGGGCTGCGCACTGGGGTGGTCACCGGCTGCAAACCGATCTGCCGAGCAAATAGGCGCGTCTGTTCGGCGGTGTACGCCGAGCCGTTGTCGCTTAGCCACTGCACCGGCATGGCGGGCAGTTGATCACCGAAACGCTTCTCCACACTTTCCAGCATCAAGTCGCGGATATCATCGCCGCTGTACCCGGTCGGGCTCGCGACCCAGCCGATGGCTTCGCGATCACAGCAGTCCAGGGCGAAGGTCACGCTCAGTTTGGCGCCGTCCTCGCAACGGAACTCAAAGCCGTCCGAGCACCAACGTGTATCGCTGGTTTCCACCGCAATTCGGCCTTCGTGCCGACGCGGCACGCCGGGCTGTTTGATTCGGCGCTCAAGCAGCAAGTTGTGATCACGCATGACCCGGTAAACCCGCTTCACGTTGATCGCGGGCAGCAACTGGGTTTCACGGGCGCGACGCAGCAATCCCCAGACACGACGGTAGCCATAGCTGGGCAATTCGCTGACCTGTTGCTGGATTTCGGCCACCAACTCCGCGTCGTTCACAGGCCTGCTTCGCCGTACTTTGGGCGATACCGATTGCTTGATTCGAACCGTTAATTGCGAGCGCGCCACACCGAGACATTCGCTGACCAGCTTCACTGGTCGTCCCCCGGCAACAAGGGTGAGTGCGCAATCCATTTTCGCGACCGGGCGATCTCCACGGCCTCTTTGAGGATTTCTGCTTCCATCGTCTTCTTGCCCAGCATCCGTTGCAGTTCACGGATCTGCTTGAGTGCATCGCTCAGCTCAGAGGCCGGCACCACGGCTTCACCCGCGCTGACCGCCGACAGGCTGCCGTCCTGATAGAGCTTGCGCCACAGGAACAACTGGTTGGCATTGATGCCGTTGCGCCGAGCGACCACCGACACACTTTGTCCTGGCTCAAGGCTCTCGCGAACCATGGCCAGCTTTTGCTCCGGGCTCCAGCGGCGCCGCCGCTCCTGACCCAAAAGCTCCCCACTCTTATCGTTGCTGTTAGTCATAAACATAACCGTTTGCCTATCCCTTATCGTAAGGGGGAAACGGTGTCCTGTCTTTCATGGGGCTCGTACAACGTCCAAGACCCAGCACCACTGTAGGAGGTGCGGCCACGATGGCCCGTCTGGCGCATTTCCTGGTACCGGGGTTCCCGCTCTTGTCAGGATGGTTGACTCGCCTGGGTGTAGAACATGGCCCACAGTCTGAATCGTCATCAGGGAATCTGTTTGCGCCGCCAAGTGGTGTTCGCCGCATTGAAGGTGGGTGGCGTGCAGCCAAGCACAGACCGTCCATCCTGGTTGCTGCAGGCGTGGCATTGTTATTTGGCGGATGTGTATACGCGCTTAATCGCCGTGGACGGCGAGAGCGCTCCCGCTAGCAACTCCTGGCCTCGACTATTAGTGAAGTTTGCCGTTGCAACACTGAACATACAAAGGGCCCTTAAAGGGAGCTAATAGTCGACACTTTTTTATATGAAGGGCATAGCGAAAAGCGGGGGGGCGGCGTTGAAGCTGTTGATAGGCGGATCGTCTCAATTCTACGCAGTCGGCTTTGGTCTGGTTTCTCTGCTTCTGCAGGTGTTCATTCCGTATAAGCGCTACGTGCGGGTAGTGGCTGACACTCGTGTTGCTGGCTTATGTGGGCAGGCTTGGGCCGGTTGGTCGCATGCCCACTCTCATTCCGCTCAGTGATCCAGATGTGAATTCTCAAAATTAAAGGATTGAGGGTTCGATAGCGATGACTCGTTGAGATGTGAACTCCAAGCTGCATACGCGTCCGAATGTCGCGTTACAGCCGTACACCACCTTTCACCGGAAAGATCGCGAGTTGCGACCAACATCATCATTTTGCTAATAGCTGCATCCAGATCTAAAAGCAGCTCATGAGATTTAAATCTAAAGTCGTCCGTTGCGTTCATGTCGGATCCTGTGCTCAGCGGGTCTGACTCGAAGTTAGAAGTCGCAGTACCCACCAAGAATCTTGATTGTGGTTTTTAATGGATCAGCCCGAGCGATGGACGGGAGTCATTTTGTCTGGCTGGAACAGGGGCGTGCCCCCTGGAATCAAATGAACCACTGTTCACGTTTCTTATCCTTTTCTTGAATGGATCACCAACGGTAACGTGACCACGAACTCGCTACCCTTGCCATCACCATCGCTCATGCCGGTAACCTCGCCGCCGTGCGCCTCAACCAGCTCGCGGACTACTGTTAGCCCGATGCCTAAGCCTGTCCCATTGAAGCCGACGGCATGTACGTCCTGAACATAGGAGTCGAAAATAAACGGGAGTGCTTTAGCGGAAATGCCGATTCCATTGTCGGAAATGGTTATTTTCAAAACGTCGGACGCTACCGTTAACGACAGTTTGATCCTACCGTGGGTCGGGGTGTATTTAGCCGCATTCGCCAGAAGGTTGTGGAGAATCTGCGCGAGGCGCCCCGGGTCACCATTTACCATCAAGATGCCGTTGGGAAGATGGGCGTTGAAATGCTGCTCTTGTGCGTCCATTAAAGGGCGGCACGCATCAATGGCCTCACGCAGAATTTGAATCATGTCGACATCGCGGCGATTGAGTCGCAACTTACCAGTGCTGGCACGGGAGACGTCCAGCAGATCGTCGACCAACTGTGACATATGTTGGACTTGGCCTTCGATCAACTCCCGCATCCTCGGCAGCTGATCGCTTGGCAGTCGCACCATACGTTCTGCAATCATGCTGATGGGGGTCAATGGGTTACGTAGCTCATGAGCCACCGTCGCCAGTATGCTTTTTTGCTGACTCAGTGCGCGCTCGGCTACAGCCTGAAGGTCTTGAGCGCTGAGTGCGGCTATGACCAGCTGAGCATTAGCCTCACGCAGTTCCTGGTACAAACGTTGCTCTTCCAAGCGTGGGGCAACTATAGCGTTTGACTGCACCATGAGTTTCGCCGGTACTGGCTGCTGATTGGTCTCAATCACTTGCTCAACCTGCTGGCTATCCACCAGCCGACTGCTGGCGTCGCTCAGCTCTTTTTGCAGTGCTGCTAACACGGCGCGTGCTTCAACGGTTTTCTGGCCAAGCAGGAAGAGTTCGTGAGCGGCATTAGCGATTTCACGCTCATTCGTGCCATCGACATTATTCATGAGTCGGGCTCAAGCATTTTTATCTCCTGGATGTGATACACCTGAAATCCGCTTTGTGGGTCGGCCTCCGAGCAGACCTTCTTGGTCATGGAGCATTTCGCCAATCTGCAAGCCGTTTTCATCGACGCGGTACAAGCGCAGCTCATCGGAGTGGGCACTGGCCCGCACCTTGACCACGGCCATGATGCGCAGTAAGCGGCTCTCTACTTCAATATAGCGTTGGACAATGATCGCGTCGGTGAGAAATGCCGTGCCGTAAGGGCTGAAACGCAAGTCGGTGTAGCGGTCTTCCAGCTCGGAGGTCATCAGCACACTGACCCCGGCACTGGTCAGCGCGGTGACCATGCGCGACAGCGATTCACGGAAGTCTTCGCGGAAGGTCGGCGCCAGCGCCAGCTCGAAGCCCGACAACGAGTCGATCACCACACGAGTGGCTTTCAGGCGAGAGATCTCGGCCAACAGCAACTGGACGATTTCGTCGATGGACAAGTCCGGTGCACGACTGTCCACCAAGCCTACCTGACCGCTTTGGATCAACTGAATAAGGGCGGCATTTTGAAAATGATTGGGCCGTTGTTCGAACACCGCGATCACACCGGTTTCGCCGTTGCGTGCGCCTTCGGCCAGGAAAGACGCCGCCAGAATGCTTTTGCCCGACCCCGACGGCCCGGCCACCAACAAGGAATAACCCCGGGGCAGGCCGCCGCCCAGCATCTCGTCGAGCTGCGGCAGGCCCATTTTCAGGCGTTTGATCGGGAACTCCAGCGGTGCTTCAGTCAGATTTGTCGGTGCTGGGGCGAAGACTTTGATCCCGGACGTCGCAATGCGAAAGGTGTGCAGCCCCGGCAATGTCGGCTGGCCGCGCATCTTCATGATTTCCAGCTTGCGCACCATCGAGTTGCGCTCGACGCTCTGGCGCAGCCAGATCAGGCCATCGGCCACGGTGAAAATCGGGTTGGTGTCGGTTTCGGTGAAATACTCGCCAATCAGGAAGGTCGTCGCCTGCCAAGTGGTCATCAACATGCCCAGTTGCTGAACGAACTGCGGCAGGTTGTTGTTGGGGTTGTCCTGGGTCTGGCTGGCCAGCACCACCGAACGAAACGAGTCGACGAACACCAGCGCTGGAGAGTGCGCCTCGACTTCGCTGACGATGCGCCGCAGCACTTCGTCCAGATTCCCGGCCAGAGTGTCATCGGTCAAGTTGATGTAACGAATCGACTGGTTGATCGCATCGCTGTCGAAAAAATCGAATTGTTGCTGATAACGCAGCATCTTCAGCGGCGGCTCGCCCAATACGGTAAAGAACAGCGCCGGGCGCTCGGGCGTCGCCAGGGCGAACATCATCTGATGCGCCAGGGTGGTTTTGCCACAGCCAGGCGGGCCGGCGATCAGGTTGAACGAAAACTCCGGCAATCCTCCGCCCAGCACCTCGTCCAGTCCTGGCACACCGGTGGCCAGGCGGTTGATAGTCACTTTGGTGCTCATGGCGAATTTTCCTGCGAAGGGGTGTCGCTCAATAAAGGTTCCCACATACCACGAAGCAAACGTGCGGTGAGCGAGGGCCCGATCAGCGTGGTCAGCAGTGCGTAAAAGGTAGTCAGCAACACTTCACCGAAAAATAGCGCATCGGCGTCGCTTTGCTCAACGATTACGGATTTGAGGGCAATCAAATCCATGCCTGCCTGCACTCTGTCACAGGTGCCGGCCAGTCGCGGATGATTGGAAACGCACAGATTGAGGCTGCGGCGATAAAGCGCGACAACCCCTTGCTGGCCGATGATGGGCCTGAGGGCTGCGTCCATATCCTGCAAGGTTGAAATAATTGCGTGGGCGGTCTTTGCAAGATCAGCAATGTCACCGACCCGGCGCGCCAGAGAAGCTACGATCTGGCGGCCCTCTTCGCTTTCCCTGGACATGGCTCACTAATTTTTGCTGGGCACCTATCGATGGTACACCCTATAACCTGTGATCGAGTTTTCATTTGGACGCAGAGCCACTGATCTTCGGAATACCAGCTAGATGGCTGAAGGAAATCCGAGGTGCGAGGTTGATTCCTTCGTCGACGAACTCGACTTGGGTGCGCTCGGTTTTGAGGGCATTGCCTCGGCCAAAGCTGGTCGCCCGGCCTGTCATCAGCGACCAAACAGCAAAGATTTGCCTCTCTGTTTAGGTCTCAAGCACCTGGATTTGTGATTTGAATATAAACCGACCAAATGCCAAGCAATATCCAAAACGTCGCAAAAATCCAAGGTGTGCGAACCGAAAACAGCAACGCCTTTCGGTACCCCTTGTGCGTGGACTCTCGCTCACAAAATAAAGGCGAGTCGTCATACGCCAACCCTATTACGGGCTCGCTATGCAATAGCTCGCTCTGCTTGAAATGCCAGTGGTCAATAATGTCGTATGCCGCGCGAATACCTGGCCAAGCATTCAGCAAACTTAGCACGCCAAGCAACGCAAGAAACGGTGGTACCACTAGCGTGAACAACTTGCCCCACTCTGGGTTGAGATTGCCCATAGAAGAGGCAAATGCGATGACTAAAAAGGACTGGGATGCCAGATAGGCGTCAGTTCGATTGGCCAAGATGCTCGTTTCGTAATGAATCTCTCTACGATAAAAATCCAAGCGCTCCTTCGGCGACCCGAACATCTTCGCATTGCGTTCGTTGAGTGCGGTGTCACTTATCTGGGAAGTCAAAATTCTCGGCAAGGTGGGCTCATCCTGATCAAATATGTGAAGCTCCGGCTTACCACCCATCCCAACCTGCGAATTGAATTGGATATCTCCCACGTCAGCTTTGGTCATTCACTAACGGTTGCCGAAGGGCATTTATTTATGGTTTCACCCTTGCGCTAAACGCTCCGCCATCATCCACGCCTCGAACTCCCGTTCAGCAACCTGCACCAGCCTATGGTCATGGTCATGGTCATGGTCATGGTCATGGTCATGGTCATGGTCATGGTCATGGTCATGGTCATGGTCATGGTCATGGGAAGTCTTGTCCCGCTAAATCCAGAATCACCACCTCATCAACACGCTTCACCTTGACGCTGATCCGCCAGAATTCCTGACCTACATCTCCCTCCCTGCAGATCACATAATTCCATTGCTGAAAGCGTTCGCACCCGTCATACATATAGTGCTTGGTCACGCGCCGCAATGATGGCCGTTTGCTCTACACAGAAAAGGAAAAAGGTATGGATCGTTGTTGACCGAAGGCCCTAGCGATCCATCCGGTCGTGTCGGCAAATTTAAACCAGCCTACGTTCTTGATGTACGATGAGTGAGGATTGTAGATTGTGGATCAGCGAGGACTCTGCGCATCGCGCCCGGTTTTTGCTGGTTCACTCGCAAGAACTCCAACAAACAATCCTTTCGTTCTTGAAATCTCCGCAGTCGATAGTTCGCATAGCCAAGGGCACAGATTTATTGGTGAAGGGTGGTCGAAACCGAGTGCTGGAACGTAGGCTATCCTCATTCCTGAACCAAAAAGGGCTCTCTAGGCCCTTTTTTGTACTCAAACCAAAATCACTTGACCAGCCAGGACTCCACGGTGTCGGAACCGTATTTTGCTTTCCATTCCTTCAGCGTTCGGTGGTTGCCGCCTTTGGTTTCTACGACTTCGCCGGACTCGGGATTTTTGTAGACCTTCACTTGTCGAGGCTTGCGAGTGCTGCTCTTCGACTCCGCAGTGAGTGCGCGACGACCAGCCTTGGGATCAAGTAGATTAACGATGTCTCTCAAGCTGAAGCCGTACTTGGCCAACAGGGCACGTAGCTTTGTTTCGAACTCGATTTCTTGCTTCAGGCCGGCGTCACCCTTGAGAGTTTCGAGGGCTTGGAGCTGCTCGGCCAAGTGTTTTTCAAGCTGACGAAATTCTGCGAGTTTGGACACGGGAAACCTCTTCTGAGTAACGCTCTAACGGTACATCAAAAACAGAAAATGCCGACTTCCAGGGGGTTGGCCGAATCTGGCGCATGCCGATGACCAACGTCATCGACCGGCAACTTGTGGTGCGCAGCAATGCGAGAAAATATCTTGGAACGCTGAGCGAAATGAGGGGGCATCTGTTCCGCGCATGGGTGTAGGTCACCACTATTATTCAAAAATACCTGGCGACTTGTCACAGCGAATTGGGATCGGGGCTTGAAGCCCAGTTCTTCGGACATAGCGCTCTAAACGAGGCAGGAGGTAAGCGATTTGTCTTATTCAACTGAAGATCGAAACGATAGGTGGCGATCTTTCGCTGCGGATACTCTCGCGTTGATCCTATTTTTTACCGTTACAGGCATCCTTAACGAGCGGCTCATTGCGGGGATGGCTTGGGAGCAGGTGCTTCATACCCGACTTCTAGGTGCCGGGCTTATGGTTCTGACTGGCCGCCCATATGGGCTTTGGCGAGACTGGTTCATGAGATTTTCCAGCACGAGTCGAAGTTCCCATATCTTGTGGGACTCGCTCGCTCTCGTAAGCTTCCAGGTACCAATCTATGCAGCCATATTGGCAATCTGCGGGGCTAACGGCGAAGAACTGCTGTATGGATCGCTTGGTGTGACGGTAATTATGCTAACTCTGGGACGACCATATGGAGCTTTCCTGAACTTCGTCAGAGGTCGTTTCGGCCTCCCGGACGGAGGAGAAAAGCCAATGTCGTTGAACATGTGATAGCCATTTTGTGGCTTCGGTAGGGCGATGACGTCCGCTTTAAAATAAGTGGACGCTATTGCCCTTATCGCTCTTGGCGTGTAGTTCAGGTAGGTGCAGGTGACGGGCAATATGCCAACGAAGCCGGCGCCGGATCTCGATGTAGTCATCACGGTGCCGATCGCCCCAGTTCGGCATCTCTTTGGAGAGAGCACAACCAAGTGCGCGGACGCCAGCTTGACCCCCTGTGCTCAAGTGCAAGCGCGTCAGCTCGTCCAACCCAGGTTGTCTTTTGTATTGCGCCAACGCTTGCCCTAGTACCTGATGAAGCGATGCACCGTAGGCACGCAATGCTACTGACCAGACCGTCGCTTCCAGCTCTGACTTTAGCTCCACTTGATTCTCACATTACCCCACCCGCCGAAAACACAACATATAATGGTAAAAAACGAAAATAGAACCGATTAATAGCAATATGTGGATTTTTTTGAAAAAATTGACGGTATTTTGTATTCAAAGCATAAGCAGCAGCCCACGGCTGTAAGTAATGCGATTCCCCTTGGGCCCCCAAGGCCTGCGTTTCAGTTTCAGCTTCTGTTCCAGCTTTCAATCCTGTGGGATTAAAAAGCTAAAGAAAACAGAAGAAAAAACCGGCGGCATCCTATCGGATAAAGGTGTGTGCGGGCAGCGCTGCTTTTCTCTTGCCTTCAAATATATAAACCCTGTTCCATCCTTGTATAAAGGCCCACTCTCACCATCAAGAATTTAATTCTGGAACCCGCTCCGGGTTTTATACTGTGGTTCCCAACAGGGTACCGACTCCTGCTGCCACCGCCATCGAAAGCGCACTCCAAAAAGTCACACGTAAAACCCCATTTTTAATATTCGCCCCACCGACCTTGGCCGCCAAACCGCCAAGGATAGCAAGGAAGACCAACGACGCGACGACGATGACTGGGATGAGATGTTCTTGTGGAACTACTACGACCACGAGTAATGGTAGTGCCGCACCTACGGCAAAGCTTAGCGCAGATGCAAGAGCAGCCTGTAATGGCTTTGCACTCATCGCATCGGTGATTCCCAACTCATCTCGGGCATGCGCCCCCAAGGCGTCGTGATCCATTAGTTTAGTCGCGACTTCTTTTGCAAGCGGCACCTCAAGTCCTCGCTCAACATAAATTCCTGTCAGTTCACGATTCTCGCCCTTCGGATTTTCCTGAATCTCAATTCGCTCCGCCTCTAGGGCAGCCGCTTCCGTGTCGGCTTGGGACTGCACGGAAACGTACTCTCCGGTAGCCATCGACATAGCACCGGCGACGAGAGCAGAGACACCCGCTATAAGGATGCTGTTGTGAGTTGCGTGAGAGGCGGCTACGCCCAAAATCAGACTTGAAGTTGAAACGATTCCGTCATTGGCCCCCAATACGGCAGCGCGCAGCCAACCAATGTTGTCTATTGGGTGTTTCTCTTTATGATGCGCTGCCATTTTGGAATTCTCCGTGTGAAAATTGCATTAGGTCAGGTCTCTGGCGTCATGAGCACCGTGAGATTCATGTTGATGAACGGAGATCCAATCACCGGTAATTACTGAATCAACCGATTAAATTTCAGAAAGATACTTTACGCTGCCAGCATGTCCCAGAACATACCGATCACGGCAAAAAGCCATTACGATAGTACATCGTGTTCAACAAAAAAGGCCCTCGAAGGGCCCTTTTGTACTCAAACCAAAATCACTTGGTCAGCCAGGACTCGATCTTGTCTGAGCCGTATTTCGCTTTCCGCTATTTCAAATTTTGTGATAGTCGCCCTTGGTTCCACGACCTCACCCGATTCCGGATTCTTGTAAACCTACCTCGCGAGGCTTGCGGGTGCCCGATTGCGGCAGGGCAGCCGGAGCGCGACGACCAGCCTGTAGATCAAGCAGGTTGAAGATGTCCTTCAAGCTGTTGCCGTACTTGGTAAGTAAAGCGAGAAGCTTCGTTTCAAATTCGAGGACGCAAACTCAACATCGGAGAAAAAATTATCTGAAACGCGGTGCCGCCGATGTTTGCGTTGGGCTGGTGACTTAGCGAGCCATCCAGATTTTTAACAAGCGAAGTAATTACTTTCATTCCCAACCCCGACATTTTATCCACACCAAAGTCGGCTGGAAGTCCCTTGCCATTGTCACTTACGGTCAGGCAATACTGATGTTCATATGGTGCCAATTGTACATCGACCTTGGTGGCCCCATATTTTAAAGCATTTGTCACCAATTCATTAACGATAAGGCCGAGTCGACTGAGTTGTTCGCTCGCCAAGGCGAGTGGGACGGCTTCGACCGAGATAGCTACCTGATCCCTACAACCTAACATTGCTGATAAGCCAGCACACAGTTGAACCAGATAGTCAGCACTATCGAGCGTCGTGGCAGCCTTACCGACGTTAATATGCTGATGCACATTTGCTACTGCAAATATTTTGGCAGCCGCTCTTGAAATCTCCTTAGCCGCTTCAGAGTTGCCCAGCTGAGCACTCTGAATGCTCAGCATTGACACAATCAAATGGAGGCTATTCATGACTCGATGGTCAATTTCCTCGGCCATCAAGTGGGAATGATTCAGCGCTGCTTCCTTCTCAGCTATGGATCGCATGGCGGAAAGGCGCAGTTCAAGCTGATCCATTACAACGCTAGCAATCCGCCAACGTGTCTATCTGATCTTGGGTAACCGTGCGCGGCTGCGTGTCCAGCACACATAACGTACCGAGATTGAAGCCGTCGTGAGTATGCAGCGGCACACCCAAATAAAATTGAAGACCAAATTCGCCTGCGACAAGGGGATTAGAAAGCGTTCGAGGATCATGCCTAGCGTCTGTTACTAACCAAGGCCCATTCTGTAAGATCGCGGAGGCACAGAGTCCTGGATTGCGGGAAATTTGATTTGCGTCGAGCCCATGATGGGATTTGAACCAGATTCGATCTGTATCGACGATGCTCACGATTGCTATCGGAGTACCGAGAAGGCGCGCTGCTATTGCGGTCACACGATCAAATGCGCCGTCCGGAGGGGAATCAAGAATGGCGTACCTACGAACGACGTTCATCCGAAGGGATTCATCTGGAGCTGTTTCACTGGAGCTAACGGAATGAGGCGTGGTGTTCGCAGTCATTTTTACTCCCGAACGGCTCAAGGTCACTGCTTTAAGTGGGTTATCCGATGGAATGCCCGCTTTCAAACCGTTGCACCAAGGTCGCACTCGATTGATGGCCTGGATGGCAGCAGAACGATGTATGGTCTCACGTTTGTATAAGCCATGTCAGGCACGCACACAAACCGATGCAATCAGTGGGGTGGTGGCAATGATCCCGCTGCCCGCAGGTCACGCCCTTACCCACCTACCGGATTGTAAAATCCGTGCCAGGGAACCGACAAGCACCAACAGGGCAGATTCCGCGCTTGCGCGAGTAAGCCTTCCGGTGAGTAACGGATGGTGCAAACTGGCTCACCATTCTTTGGCGAATCGAGGCTAAGGTTCATGTATTGGAGATTCAAATTCCACGACTAGCCCGTTTTCATCGCCCCCGTGGAGCTACTCAGAGGATGTAACGCTTTAGATGGGCAGGACTCACACAATTCAATGATTATCTAAAAACCAAAAAAGAGGTGATGATGTCTCCCTTTGATATTCAACGGATGTTGATAGATGAGTTTCCACTAACATTTTTGCTAGAGGTAGGGTTTCGGGCAGCTTTTGCCTTTCTTGCCGTTTTCTTGTTCTTAAAATCAAGTGGCCGACGCGGGATAAGACAGCTCTCACTTTTTGAGTTGGTCGTGATTTTGACGTTGGGCTCCGCTGCCGGAGACGTGTCCTTCTACCATGATGTACCACTGTTGCCCGTTGCAGTCGTTTTCCTCACGCTGTTGCTGCTCTATCGCATGACGGTTTGGGTCATGACCAAAAGCAAGAAATTTGAAGCATGGATTGATGGTCTACCTGTAACCGTCATTCGCAATGGCTTATATGAACTTAAATCCTTAGAGAAGCTGAATATTTCATCGAGCGAAATATTGATGGAGCTTCGACAACGGGGCGTTGAGCACTTAGGCCAAGTAAGATTGGCGCTTATGGAAACAGATGGCGACATCAGTCTTTATTTTTACGATCAAGAAGACCTGCGCCCTGGCTTGTCAGTCCTACCTTTAGAACATCGTGCGGAGTTTATAAAAGTGCCCGCTTCGGGACTTTATTGCTGCGTGAGTTGTGGCTTTGCACAATCTATTCTTGAAGAACACGAAGCACGCTGCTCGCGGTGCGATCATGACATCTGGTCAAAGGCGCTGAGCACCCAACGCTGTAGGTGATGGTTGCTGGAAACAATCCCACCAGGCATCAGTCAAATCCACAGGCGCCAGCATTTTGAGGGGAACAGATGAAGGTATTCATAAGCTCGGTGGTAAGGGGATTTGAGCAATTCAGAGCGGCTGCCAAGGACGCCGTCGAAGCTCTGGATATGAAGCCGATCATGAGCGAGCATTTTGGAGCCCGCACCTATTCTTCCGTGCATGCCTGCCTGACAGAGGTTGATCAGTGCGACGTCTTTGTCCTCATCTTGGGCGCTAACTACGGCTACGAGCCTGAGCCGGGTCTGTCGGTTAGCCTTGGCGATTGCCTCTCACCACACTCAAGAATTCGACATTAGCCCCTTCGTGCTGGGCCTTCTGCTGTCCTCCTTTTTATGGCTTTACCTCTTCGCACTCATACCCATGGGAATGCTGGAGGATCGATACGATACTCGGCTGGTCAACGCCTGGGGCATCGGCGTCTGGTCTGTCGCCCCCCTCCTCTCTGCAGCATCAGGGGGTTTCTTCTCCATGCTGATCACTCGTTTGCTGATGGGTGTCGGAGGGTCGACTTCGTACCCCGCCGGGGGACGCGCTCTGCGCGAATGGGTGCCTGCCGGCGAGCGCGGAATGGCGACCTCACTGTTCCATGCCGGCAGCCTGATAGGCCCGGGGATTGCTGCGTTGGGCCCGAGCATTGTCGTCAACAGTTACGAATGGCGTGTTGCCTTCGTCATACTGCCGCTGTTCGATTCTTATGGCTGGCTGCCTGGCTGATATGGTTCAGGCAACCTGAAGTCGCGCGCTGGTTACATCCGCTTCAGGCGCTGCTCGCTGTCGTTAGGAATCTTGCTGCCTGAGCTAAGAGGCATAATTAAAACTTTAGCTGGGAAGGGGTGGATGGCTCGGCAATGTGCTCACTGCCGCCCGCCTTCGGGCCTGGCCTCATTTCACGGAAAAACATTCGCCGATACTCAGAAGGCGATGTGCCGAGGTGACCACCGAACTGTTGTCTCAACGACAAAGGCGTTCCGAAACCCGCCTCACCGGCGACACACTCGATAGGTAGGTCGGTCGTTTCGAGCAGCTGTTGTGCTCTGGCGACTCGCTCAGCATTCAACCATTTAGAGACGGTACTGCCAGTGGCCTCCCTAAAGCGACGAGTAAACGTGCGCCTACTCATTTTCGCCATGTCTGCCAGGACGTCGAGCGATAGATCACTGGCTAGGTTCATTCGGGCCCACGCCAGTACATCAGACAAATGAGCCTCGCTAGACAGTTGCGGCACAGGATGCTCTACGTATTGAGCTTGGCCTCCTTGCCTATGCGGCGGCGTCACCAGCATCTTCGCGGTGCGATTCGCGACATCAGCACCGAGTCGCTGGCGTATCAGATGCAGGCAACAATCGATTGCCGCCACGGTTCCCGCAGAGGTCATGATGTTGCCATCACTGACATAGAGCACTTCGGGCCTGAAACGAACTTCAGGGAAGCGTCGCGCAAACTCGTCTCTGACTGCCCAGTGAGTGGTTGCTTCTTTGCCATCAAGCAGCCCGGCATCGCCGAGCACGAATGCTCCCAGACATAACCCGACGATGAGCTTTTCTTGGGCATTTGCGAGCTGTAAGGCTTTCACAAGCTGTGCAGATGCAGCGACCGATTGATCTCCCCACGCCGGAATGACAATTACGTCGGATGCCTCCATCAACTCTAGGCCGTGAGTGACAGCTAAGCCAATGCCTTGGTCGCTACTCACCATTCCTGGCGTCTCTGCGCAGTAACTCACCTCGTATTGAGGTTCACCAGGTGCCGATTGCGCCGTCCCCAACACCACGCCTGGCACAGAAAGATGGAACAGGCTTACGCCGTTGAAAGCTAGAACAGCAACACGTATGGATTGCATCAGGCAGCTTCGGATTGGCCGTGTATTGGCTCATATGTGTCCCCCACAGGAATTATGGACGACCGCTCATGCCTACGAATTTCCACGGAGGAAAGGGATACACAGCCCGCCCGTCCACATCACTAAAAAAAGATGACCACTTGGCCCGATTATATCTAAATATGTCATTCAGGCCACTGTTAGGCCTCAAAACATTCGGCAAGAATGGTGTCATCAATGTGATCAACAGGATTAATCTCATAAATTTCAGAACTTTTCCCCTTATCCTCAGCATTGCTTGCGCTGCAGCGGCCATACCGGCATTCGCGGACACAAGTGCGCCCAAATCGCCTGACGCATCTCATAAAGTGGATTTGCAGCAAGTTCGTAACGCCACCGTGAAAATCTCCTACGGCGGCACCACCTTCCTGATCGACCCGATGCTGGCCAAGAAGGGAGCCTATCCTGGATTTGAAAATACCTATCGGAGCAACCTGCGCAACCCCCTGGTCGATCTGACCGAGTCGCCCGAAAAAGTGATCTCTGGTGTTGACGCCGTCATCGTCACTCATACCCATCTTGACCACTGGGACGATGCCGCACAAAAAGCACTGCCGAAAGACATTCCCCTGTTCACGCAGCATGAAGAAGACGCACAGCTGATTCGCTCCCAAGGTTTCAAGAATGTACGCGTACTGACTGACGAAGCTGAATTCGGCGGCGTCAAAATCACCAAGACCGGTGGTCAGCATGGCACTGACGAAATGTATGCCGTACCAGCTTTAGCTAAACCTCTTGGCGAAGCAATGGGCGTTGTTTTTCAAGCGCCAGGCTACAAGACCCTCTACCTCGCCGGTGACACTATCTGGCGTAAAGAGGTCGACCAGGCCATCGAGAAATATCACCCCGAAGTCATCGTACTCAATGCCGGGAAAGCAAAGATGACCGGGTATGAGGGTTCGATCATCATGGGCGAGGAAGATGTTCTCCACGCCTCGAAGGCTGCGAAAAACGCGAAAATCGTCGCCGTGCACATGGACGCAATCAATCACATGTCCCTGACCCGTGAAGAGCTGCGCACCTACGTCAAGAAGCAAGGTATTGAGAGTCGCGTAGATATTCCGGAAGACGGCGCTTCGCTGGAGTTCTGATTCAAACCATGTTGGCCGCGTTAAAAGGCAGCTTACTTACCCGCAAGCCATTTCAGCCTTTGCGACAACGTCACTTTGATAATTTGACTGGAGATCGTTCATGAAACGAGGTCTTGTAGTAGTTGATCTGCAAAACGAATACCTGCCCACTGGCAAATTGCCTTTGACAGGCATCGAAGCAGCTGTCGCGAATGCTATCCGGGTGATCAGCCACGCACGAAATACAGGTATTCCAGTTTTTCACATACGGCATGACGCCGATAATGAGGGTGCCACAATATTTATCAAGGGATCCATCGGCGCGGAAATTCAGCCAGCAGTAGCCCCTGCTGGTCAAGAACCCGTGATTGTTAAAAAACATATCAACGCCTTCAGAGAAACTGATCTCAAGAAGCAGCTGGACGCCTTCGATGTCCAAGATATTGTGGTCATAGGTGCAATGAGCCACATGTGCATCGACGCCGTAGTACGCGCTGCGGCGGACATGGGTTATCCGGTTACTGTGCTGCATGACGCCTGCGCCACCCTGGATCTCACATTTCGCGGCGTGACCGTGCCCGCCGCTCACGCGCATGCGGCGATGATGGCAGCTTTTGAGTTCGGCTACGGCACCGTTAAATCTGTGGACGATTACCTCTCGGCTTAAACGCGTAACAATTCAGTTTTTGGGGGCCTGTGGGCCCTTGTTATGTGGGCTCGATGCTGGCAAGAAGTGCGCTACTGCTCTAAACGCTGCCAGCGCAGCAAACCTATCAAACAATGAATTAAAAAAAGGGCCCTTCTCGGGCCCTTTTGTACTCAAACCAAAATCATTTGGCGAGCCACGACTCCACAGTGTCTGAACCGTATTTCGCTTTCCACTCTTTCAGAATTTTGTGGTTGCCACCTTTCGTTTCCACGACTTCGCCGGATTCCGGATTTTTGTAAACCTTCACCTGGCGGGGCTTGCGAGTGCTGCTCTTCGACTCCGCAGCGGGTGCGCGACGATCAGCCTTGGGATCAAGTAGGTTAACGATGTCTCTCAAGCTGAAGCCGTACTTTGCCAACAAGGCACGGAGCTTTGTTTCGAACTCGATTTCTTGCTTCAAGCCGACATCACCTTTCAAGGCTTCAAGCGCTTGGAGCTGCTCGGCCAAGTGTTTTTCGAGCTGACGAAATTCTGCAAGTTTGGACATGGATATCTCTCCGTGATTGTTATCCTAACGTTACACCAAAAACAGTGTTTTGTTTTGAATAAAAAGCGCCTTTCCTTGCTCTGTAAGTCGCCCAACGCAACGTCAGCTTTGATCGCTAAGCCTGTCACTTTAAGAAAAAAGACAGGCTTTATGCTCACCTCTCCGCCATTAAACTGGTCATCTAGGATGAACAATCGCGCGATACAGAATGCTAGTAAGTGGTTCTCAACATCTTCCGCGCACCATGACCACCTGCCCGCTTGGCAGAGGTGTCTCTATCGCTCCCCCTTCGTGTTGCCTGAGTTCCGAATACAATCCTTGGTTTCCGCCACTTACGCCTTCAGGATTTTTGCGAGATCGGACAACGTGAGAAAACGCCAAAATGCGTGCCAACATCCTCCTGAAACCATCCCCTTATACTTATGGCTAAAAAACCACATATTTACCGTGCTGAAGAAAATAATCAGCCAATAGACTGCTACACTTCGATTTTCCAGTGGAGGCTAAGCAAGGCACTCTGAGTGATTTCACGATTCACTCCAACATTCAGGATTCATTAAAAATAATATAAATTACATCCAACTTTTTGGAGTGCGACGTGACCGTTTTCCCGAGCTCATTGACTTCGCCTAGTGGTTGCCAAGGATGCAAAAGCTCCTTAGATCTGGATTTAGATTTCACCTTCGCTTATCAGCCGATCGTGAACGTACGCGATCAGTCGATTTTTGCACATGAAGCATTGGTACGGGGACTTAACGGTGAGGGCGCGCTGTCTGTGCTCGAGAAAGTCAACGATCAGAATCGCTATCGATTCGATCAATTGTGCCGCGTGCGGGCTATTTCTACTGCCGCGCAGCTCGGCATGACCCAACACCTATCGATTAACTTTCTACCTAAAGCAGTGTACCGTCCAGAACTGTGCATTCGAAGCACACTGGAAGCTGCACGAATTAATAACTTTCCGCTCGACCGGCTGATTTTCGAGACGGTTGAAAGCGAATATGTTGATAACAATTATCACCTAACCAATACATTATCAAAATACCGAGAGTTCGGATTCAAGACGGCAATTGATGACTTTGGCGCAGGTTATTCAGGGTTGAACCTACTAGCAGATTTTCAGCCGGATTTGATTAAGCTAGATCTTGCGCTAGTGCGCAATATTCATCTTGATTCCGCTCGCCAGGCTATCGTACGTGGCATTGTTCTAATGTGTGCCGATCTAGGTGTCAAAATCATTGCTGAAGGTATAGAACATTCGGAAGAGCGAGATTTTCTTACCGACTGCGGAATTTTTCTAATGCAAGGTTTTTGGTTCGCCAAACCTGCATTCAAAGCAATGGCTCCTATCGCTCCAAGCGCTTGGCTATGAGTAAAAACCCACAAAAATTATCGATCACATTTAAATTTTTGGCTAAGAAATCAGCTGCGACATCACCACCAGTGTCTACTTGGCCGATCAAGCTCAGAATAATAATTTGCAATTAGTGTTTGTCATATATTGGTTACGAAAAGGGTGAGCACCCTGTATCAAAAGTTGACTAAAGCCAATCCGACAGAAAGTGCTCAAATTGATATCGAACTTAGCGAGTGAGTAGAAAATGAATCTTACGTTCGAAGAAACATCGATCCAATCATTATTGGACGCGTCTGACCAGTTGGATACTCTGAACTTTGGGATCATTGGTTTTAACGACGCTTCTGATGTGGTAATTTATAATACATTTGAAGCTTCAAGTGCGGCCTTACGACAGGCGCGTGTTTTAGGTAAGAATTTATTTTCTGAAATTGCTCCCTGCCTGAACAACGCTATGGTTGCTCAAAGATTTGAGAATGAACCTGAGTTAGACGTGATCATTTCTTACGTTCTGGCGCTTAGAATGCGGCCAATCCCCGTCAGATTAAGACTCTTGAAAAAAATAAATAACAATACCCGTTTCCTACTGGTTGAATGGGCAAAAAAATGAGTGGCATTGAACAGGGCAATGACTCAACCGAGTCAGAGTATGAAGCATTACTTTCATTCATGTATCTATCACCCGTAGGACTGGTGAGAACCAATCCCGGCGGGAAAATTGACATGCTTAATCCCATGGCAACACAATTATTGATGCCATTGGTTAAATCTCTCGGCCTTGAAAACTTATTTGAAACACTTGCTTCCGTTGCACCTGAATTACGTAACCTTGTGACAAGTTTTAGAGAGTCATGCGGATCAATATGTGTGAACCATAGAATTCACGTGACGTCCGCCGCCGACGGAGGTGTTGTCCTCGCATGTACTATTGTGAAGGTCAACGACGATGTTCTGATAACAGTTCTAACTGATATCTCTTGCCAAGTTGCAACTGAAAGGAGGCTTCGGCAGACCGACTCATGGCTTGACGCCATCTATACTATTGTTAACGATTTCGCAGTTCTCGGCTTAACTAAACAAGGAGAAATTAATAGCTGGAGCCCCTCAGCAGAGCGTCTGACGGGCTACACGGAATCTGAGTCTAGCGGTGAGACGTTGCGCCAATTTTGTAATTTTTCCGCTTCGGATGTGCACGTTTTAGATGAACATCTGTCATTCGCACGCGAGGAAGGTTGGCATTCACGAGACTATTATTGCAAACACAAATCAGGACACAATTTTTTTGCTCAAGCAATGATTGCCGTTCTGCGCGAAGAGGATGATGAGTTTTCTGGCTATACGGTGGTGTTTCGAGATATTACCGAGCGAAAGGTTTCGAGTGAGAATCTGGCCGACTTGCTAACTAAAGACCACCTCACAGGTGCAATTAACCGCGCTCATTTTTTCAACCTTGCAGAGAAAGAGTTTGCTCGAGCAAATCGATATAGACAGTCAATATCGATACTCATGTTAGACGCCGACCACTTCAAGCTCGTGAATGATAGCTGGGGGCATCCGATTGGTGACGAAGTTCTAAAGTCTATTGTTAAAGTTGCTGAAGGGATTCTCCGACCCGCAGATACTATAGCCAGATTTGGCGGAGAAGAGTTTGTAGTTATGCTGCCAAATACCAATAGCCTTGAGTCATCTGTTATTGCAGAACGGCTCAGGAGTGGCATTGAAGCATCTAGCGTAGATGTTAAGGGGCAGGAAATCAAAATTACAGTTAGTATTGGTTATACTTCGATGAATGAATCGCGATCCACCCTGAAGCAATTATTGAGCTCCGCAGATAGCGCGCTCTACTTGGCAAAGGCCAAGGGTAGAAACTGCATAGTTGACATTGACTCAGCCCCCTAAGTACGAGTATCTGACTTGAGTAAGATTCAGGAATGTATTAGCGAGTCGAAAATCTCGAGTTAAATTCAACTGGTCTCGGGATGAGGTACAAATCTTGGTGGAGTTTCAGATATGAATCAAATGACTCCTTGCGGTCGCTACCTTGTAGTCAACGGGCCGCTGTGGCGTTTCACCAACCCATTGCTGGATGAAGATGTGCGGCAGCGCCTAGTAAAAAACTTGCTGACAGCGCGTCGTGAAGTAAAGGCAGCGAAAGCCTCTGGCGATCCTGGGCAGTTATTGGCGGCACGGGCAAGGGTTCAGGAGGCCAAGGTCGCGCTAGGGGAAAGAGGCCCGGTGTGGTGGAACGACAGCAGCCCTGATTTCAACAGGCATCAGGTGGCCAATACGCCGTATGCAGAGTGGTACCGCTCCCTGAGCACCAATTGCTGACCAGCACCTATAGCTTCGCCACAAATCCTTGACCACCACAAGCGGTGCAGTCCTCCTGAAGCTCGAAGCGATCAAGGCATGCCGGGCAAATACGAAACTTCGCCAGATCAATCAATGGGCGAAGCTTTTCGAACGAGCGCATGTCTCCGCTTTCTTTGGCCACGAGAGCGGTATCTATCAAGCCACGGTAGGAATCTGGATCATCCACTGGCTCGCGGAAAATTCCTTCGATAGTCCGCCCGGTTTCGACAAGCTCGTACTGTTGCCCGTCAGGCAACGTCAGCGTCAACCCTTTGATCCCCGCAATCATTCCGGATGGGCTGAAGACTAGATTCGCACCATCCGCATTTCGGTAAATCTTGCCGTCGTATGTTGCGATGTTGGCCTCAGCGAGAGTGTTCATGTGGTAGAAAATCGACCGCCTGACTATGCCCAATATTTCTGCACTGCCATGTTTCACAACGTCGTACGCCGATGCACCGCAGTATCGAGCTGGAGCGTCAATCAACTCTTCTACAGCGTGCCAATAGGCAGCATTCGCCATTTCGTTCATTTCGAAGCACTGGAGATCATCGATGAGCCCCTCGGACGCCAGCGTGGCGGACATTTCGCGGAGCGTTTGCCGGTGTGCCTCTGGGTTCTCCATTCGGAAATCATGGTCGTCGAGGGTTGAGCGCCATTGCTGAAGCCGGAGCGCCTTGGCCTGATCGAAATTCATGGATTGGATTCACTGCATAGATACTGGTTTTATGTACAGTATTATAGGCGACCATCTCAAGCTAGTTTTAGCCGACGAGCCGCAGATCAGGCCCTTCCCTGCCACTTCCAGAATGGGTAGGTTCGCGGCCCTGATTTACTCGTCTTCCGCTGAGAGTGGTGAATTGAGGACAACATCTACCTGACTGACCAGCGAAAAGATTCAAGCGACCAGACGCATAACCGCCTCAAACCATAGCGTTAGGGCCGGCGACATAGCCTCTGAAAACCTAGCTGATAGACTCTCATCTCAATGCTGCGAGCCAGCTCCGCGCTTGAGGCAACGATGATGAAACTCACCTAGTAATGGATTCAGAACCTTGGCAAATCGACGCACAGCAAAAACACCAAAATCGTTCAGACGACCAGTCCCTTATGGTGCCCCTAAACTGTGGTTTACCAAGGCTATTGCTGCTGTGGCATCGCTTGGACTTTTCAGTTTGGCGATAACCACAACCTACAATTTCCTGGTAGGAGACGTAACGCTATCGTTCGTAAAACCGCATGGTCGCTACTACGACTTCGACCTAAGAAACGATAATTCAGTAGATCAGATCGTTAAGCGTTTCGAAGTAGAGTACCCGCCGCAGAAGCCTATTGCCCATTCCACTCGCACGATTGTCGCAAAAGCTACCGGCGCAGGGGGATACGAGCTACCAGGCGGCAACACCGGCTGGATTCCAGTGACGGAGTTCAATGAACTGAATGGAAGGATTTTACCTGCTAATAAAGTCACGCCATTTATCATGCCTCCGACGAACAGCAAGAGCTACTTGCAGTTGGATGCGGCGGTGTTCGATATCACGTTCGAAACAGCGCCTGCAAACGCAACGTTGAAAGCCATTGATGGCATTTTGAAAGCCCTCAAGCTGCGTAATCAGGTCACAAAGCAGAGGTATCTAGTCATGGACAACCTTTGGATACCTACTCGCGCTCTCAGTGTCGCCGAGGCAGTAAGACTTGCCTGTAGAGACGATGACTCGCTATCAGACAACTTGTGCCCTAACCATGCAGGCGGTTGATCGATCAATTGGCTACTGGGTAGCAGACGAGCCTTAGGTCGACTGTTCGCTCTCTTGCCTGACCACCGCTCCGCTCCACTGATCCTGCTGACTGACTATTCGCTGCACAGCTCGAACAAACCGCACTCAAGGAATCAAGATGAGCCGAGGCAAAGAGTTCTTCCAGGCGATGACGAAGACGCAATTGAAAGAGGTGATCCGGGGCGAGATCGCAGCGGTCAATTTCGGCCAAGAGTTTCAATCCTCCATCATCGCCGACCTAATACATCAGAAACATTACCACTGCGCAGCTCAAGGCCTTCGCCCTACTCGCTTTCGAAAACTACACCGCCCAGGAGCAGTTTACGATTTTCAAGGCTACTTTCCGGGCCATGGCTGGCACGGAGTCTCATGGACGCAGTGCATTGACCCTCGAGACGAAATGGCCTGGTTGAATCGCGCTCTTCGGGATGCTGCGCACCCTATAATTTCTAGCTACAGGGCGATGCATCCTGTATGCGAACGATGCAAGAACAATCCATCTACCGAAGTTGACCATGTGTCTCCTGAGTTCCACGTGATGGTCACCCAGATCATTCAAACACTCAGCCCCTCCCAGATTGAGGAAATATTTTCCCATTTTGACTGGCTAGACAAAGATCCATTCTCTTTGCCGTCAGGACACTCTGCTTTGCAGCTCCTCGATGACGCTCATCAGACTGCAACTCTCCAAGCGGTGTGCAAACCGTGCCATGTTCTCAACGGCAACGATAGCCGGCGTTGACCTACCTGGGCAATGGATAAGGAGCCGAGCCTGATACCTCTCGGACAATGCTTGGCTCGTGAAACTGCTGGTAAACGAGTCCCAGAGCTTGAGTCGAGAGGCTGAGAGCCGATTAAGCAAGCGCAGTCGACCTGGCTGCCGATCCTCCCTGTTTTGCCTACTGATCTTGAACGTCACACCAGCCTGAAGAAAGCCGCTCGCGCTCTCTTCAAAACTTGGCCCGGCGTAAAATCCATCTCGCACACCCAAGCACTAGATATTCTCGCCGAAGGTCTTGGCTATCAGAGCTACCACCACGCGAAAAAACTAACATCATCATGGTCTGATGCCCGACCTGACATCGATATCAACTCGATCGAGTGGAACATCTCGCGTGTCATGAGCGGTGAGTTTCAAGCTCCCGGAAACCCTAGCGTGAGCATCAACCTAGGCAATCTCCTCGCGTACATTCAGACCCTCCCCTTGCATCACCTAAGGATCTTCAAACTTTACCCAGAGCTGCTGGAAGGGAGGAATTCATTCCCGCTCCTACCGCACGATCCACAGTCCCCGTTCGGGAGATTTCAACATAGCCCGATCATCTCCCTTGAGGGCGATTAGCGGATTTACGACAACGATGACAGTGATCAGCCGGCGCGATCCTGATTGCTTGACAATGTAATTCGGGGGCTCAAATCGAACTGCCACAATGTACTGATGCGATGGTTACGCAAGAGCAGGCGCGACTCGGTTAAACACACGCTTGTAGGGGCGAGAGTCCCACTTCTTGATACGCACCTTTCAGCCCAGCCCCCGAATAACCTGAGCTATTAGCGCTTCAGATTACCTCCTCTCGCCCTACCACTCAGATCACGCTGAAGGATATGATGAGGGTGTACCCGGACGAGAGGTTCCCTACAGCACTCGGAGCGAAGGACTTTTAGAGGCGCTGATGAAGATCACCAAAAACCTGAACAACTACGAAATCGTAAAGCTTTACTCGTTGTGCCAAAACGATGCGTCCCTCCGCCTCCCCAAGAGCATGATTCACCCATATAGCCCCAAAATTCCTGCCCTGAGCCAAGAAAGCTTGGGGCAGAGCTCCGGAGATGGACTTGCCCCTACAAAACCGGACACCAACTCCCCATTAAATGGATGCCGCTGCCAAGCGCCTGAACTCTCTCGGTGAGCGATAGTTCAAAGCGCTGTGCGGATGCTGCTCGTTGTAATGCTCAAAGGCAATTGCCAGGTTACGCAGCGCCGTTTCTCGATCCGGCTTGGGCATGTGCGCCACATAATCCCGCTTGATCGTCTTCACGAAGCTCTCGGCCATGCCGTTGCTCTGCGGGCTGCGCACTGGGGTGGTCACCGGCTGCAAACCGATCTGCCGAGCAAATAGGCGCGTCTGTTCGGCGGTGTACGCCGAGCCGTTGTCGCTTAGCCACTGCACCGGCATGGCGGGCAGTTGATCACCGAAACGCTTCTCCACACTTTCCAGCATCAAGTCGCGGATATCATCGCCGCTGTACCCGGTCGGGCTCGCGACCCAGCCGATGGCTTCGCGATCACAGCAGTCCAGGGCGAAGGTCACGCTCAGTTTGGCGCCGTCCTCGCAACGGAACTCAAAGCCGTCCGAGCACCAACGTGTATCGCTGGTTTCCACCGCAATTCGGCCTTCGTGCCGACGCGGCACGCCGGGCTGTTTGATTCGGCGCTCAAGCAGCAAGTTGTGATCACGCATGACCCGGTAAACCCGCTTCACGTTGATCGCGGGCAGCAACTGGGTTTCACGGGCGCGACGCAGCAATCCCCAGACACGACGGTAGCCATAGCTGGGCAATTCGCTGACCTGTTGCTGGATTTCGGCCACCAACTCCGCGTCGTTCACAGGCCTGCTTCGCCGTACTTTGGGCGATACCGATTGCTTGATTCGAACCGTTAATTGCGAGCGCGCCACACCGAGACATTCGCTGACCAGCTTCACTGGTCGTCCCCCGGCAACAAGGGTGAGTGCGCAATCCATTTTCGCGACCGGGCGATCTCCACGGCCTCTTTGAGGATTTCTGCTTCCATCGTCTTCTTGCCCAGCATCCGTTGCAGTTCACGGATCTGCTTGAGTGCATCGCTCAGCTCAGAGGCCGGCACCACGGCTTCACCCGCGCTGACCGCCGACAGGCTGCCGTCCTGATAGAGCTTGCGCCACAGGAACAACTGGTTGGCATTGATGCCGTTGCGCCGAGCGACCACCGACACACTTTGTCCTGGCTCAAGGCTCTCGCGAACCATGGCCAGCTTTTGCTCCGGGCTCCAGCGGCGCCGCCGCTCCTGACCCAAAAGCTCCCCACTCTTATCGTTGCTGTTAGTCATAAACATAACCGTTTGCCTATCCCTTATCGTAAGGGGGAAACGGTGTCCTGTCTTTCATGGGGCTCGTACAGGAGATGCCTGAAAAACCTAGCGATAAGAGCGATCGCGTCCGCAGCAACATCGGACACCATCGTCCTAGATGCTTGAGCTGGAAGAGATGTTCCATCAATGCTTTCGTTAACTCTCCAGCTGGGGGCAGGCAACTGTGACGCATATGGTTTTCTGAGATGGATTGATCATGACAAGAAATTTAAGCTGGGCAAGTGTCGTCAACAACGATATGGAGCGGCTTGAGTTCGGAGCCTGCCATGTCAATTTGGCCTGGCGCCGCCATAAATCCAGCAACGCAAAATTTTTAGGCTTGCGCTCCGCATTTGTAGATAGCCCCCATAGCTTACCTATCCTGCTACAGAAGGTGGGAGCAAATGTGAATGCTCGAAACTATCCGGAGCGTGGCCAAGCAGTCTTCGCTGCTGTGTGGTCTGCGCACGATCAGTGGGCAATTCTTTGTGACGCTACCCACGCAGCCCTTGTGCCCAAAACAGCACTCGAGGGCATCCCGCAAACGAATAGACAGGATGAGGCGATCGTGAAGGAGCTGAGAGCCCTTATGGAAGGTGCCTCAGACAATCTACGTTGCATGCTAGACGCGGCTTTCTTGGAGCGTTTCATTGATTAAACGCCAGTCGAAGATGCAAGCGGGCGGCGGGTGAATTAGTGTTCTGTGCTCAATCATGACGTGAGCAGCCCTGCAAGACTTGCATGTGACCAAGCCGCGTAGACAAGGAGGAATCAATGGGAAGCAAAATCCCTGAGGCCAGGAATGCTTTTGGAGCAAAAGTCAGTGCACTGCAGTATGAAAGCAGCCCAGTGGGACAGTTATCTTGCCCATCCAATGGGTGCGATGCGCGCCTATCCTTCGTCAAGCGACACGACAGACGATACGCCACAAAGACTATTGAGGTTGCACCCTGCTTCAGGCTGAAGAAGCAGTTCAGTCACGATGCGAACTGTAAATATAACCTTGGGGGACAGCTCAGTATCATTGCCAAAGGGTCATCTTCGGATCTGTTTTCAGCCATCTCAGCATCGAAATTTGAGTTTCGCCTTCACATACTGATCAAGGCACTATGGGAGCTTGATGACACCGAAGTAGAGGCTCGGGGACGCGGCTGGGGATCGCCGGAAGCTCAGAACAAAGCGTATGGAAACAAGGGCCGTCTCACCAACTACCTTAAAACGCTGGGTCAGATACTCGAGCTGCGGGCACTATGCGAGGACAATGACGAGCTAAAAAGCCTCGTTACGCTGAAATCTAAAGAAACCACCATCCCTTGGAACAAATTCTATTTCGATCACAGTAACCTTTGCGACTTCACCCGTTGGTACGGTACGGGAACCCTGACAATTCCATTGGCTATCGCCGGGTATGTCCAAGATATTCGCCCGCCTAGCGATCGTTTCCCGTATCACGTGGCAGAGCTCACATCTCCTTTTGTTGAGCCCGACAAGGACGGCATCGTCCGTAAGCCCGTGCCTCAGGTCATTTTAAAGCAGTCCGCACTCGCCTCCTTGCTCAAACGCCAACACGAATACATTTTCTTTGGCCAGTGGAAAGCGCGAGTCCGCCAAACGAGTGGCCGTGGTGACAATTCCAATCAGACTTGGCTTTTCGAGAATATCGAAATGTACATTGACCAAGCAGTTCATTTCATCGAATGCTGACACGAGCGGCAATCAGCCTTAGGTATCGTGATCACGCATGCTGTATCGCAAAGCGTGGGGAGCCCCCCACCGTTCACAGCACTCAGTGCTACATCGATCACCAAGCCCATATCGCTTTAGCTAATTAGATGAACCAGGTGGCTCCAAAGCACCCTTGTTTGCGGCGACTGTCCTTACCCGCAGGCCTGGACTCAAGGATAAATGCTGCGGGGATCAAGCAGCCCATCCAAGCAAGCGGAGCGCGCAGACGTGAGGATGGAAGCCCGCGAGGGCCGAGACACGTAGTGGCTCGGTTCACAACATCCGTCCGCGAAGCGGCACGCCCTAGTGGTCACGGGGAACTCCGGGCACTCCCCTCACACCCCAGGACGCTTGAAGCGTCATTCCTCCTCGAAGGGGCATCAATGAATCAATGGCAATCGCTTTATTCATCCTGTGAACGAGCCCCCATGAAAGACAGGACACACAAAGACTCATCGCATTCGACAGGGGGTCGATATCTACAGGCGGTTTTCCCAAAGCAGTGGCTGTTGCTCATGAACGGTAAATTCGTCATAAGCAATCAGTGAATAGATCGACCTGCTACGCTGAATGTGTATCGCATTTGAGCCTTCGAATTAGACTAGGTCTTGCAAGTCGACAAAGAACGTCATAAACAAGGAAAGTATCATGAACTCCATTCTCAAAATAATAGCTTATACTTTCGCAATAATCACCGTAAGCGGGTGCGCCTCTACGATACTGGAGAGCAAGCCCTATAAAACATATTCAGTTGGAAGCACCGTCAGTGCCAATGTGGGAATGCCATTCCTCGAGGCTCAAAAAGGGACGGTCACAAAAATAAAGCACTGGGTCGGCGTAGCGAATTCTCCAAACGGATGGAAAATTGAAGATATTTATTCATCCGACTTCATAAAAAAAGAACTTGTTTACTCCGGAAAGTCGGGAAGCACTATTGAAATTGGTTATCGCGAGTACAGAGGCGGCCTAGCTGCGCCAGCATTTTATCAGTCAGTAAAATACGATCTGAACGAATCTAATCTGATCGGGTTTCAGAATTTTCAGTTTAAGGTTGATTCGGCGAATAACTCATCAATAAGTATTGTAATCATCAATGACTGAGGTGATGTACTGTTACAAAAATCTCACAATCCGTAGATAGAAGAGATCCCACTACGGGGGTGTGATCGCATCATTAAGCATTACAGAGAAGGGGAAAGGCGTCTGGAGGATTTGTGTACGTCACACTTGGATTCCGCACCCTCTGCGTTTCGGCAATGTACTTGCTCTGGACTGCACAGGCGGCGGTGACGGCCTACTCGCGATTACTGCGTACAGGAAGATACCATTTACGTTGAAGGGAGCTCTTGATGGTGCTGAACTTGTGACAGAGCTTCTACAGAAGCTAGAACACACCCTGCTCAACCTCAGCACGACAGTGCACGGTAACAAGCTCATTGATTCTCAGGGTTTGAGCCGAGAAGCTGAGACCTTTATCAAGCAAACTCGATCGACCTGGTTAACGCTGATGGCTGAGATGGGTGAGTCCCAGCAATTTGTTAATGCCCTGCATGGGCTGAGCCTACTCACTGGAGACCGCAAAATTGCGAAGCTTGACGAACTGAAAGCCCGGTACTCCGGCACACAAACCGGGAATTTATTGAAGCGATTATTTGGCTTAAGCACTCGCAAATGACGCGACGATCCACCCATGTAGCTCCCCAGGCTGTAGGAATACGTGGAATCATGAGGTGAAATAGAACCAGCGTTGACTGAAAAACGGCCCTCAGATCATCAATGCGGAAACAGACGTATTAGAGAGCGCCTGGGTTGCAAAGCGATTACCGGTTCTGAAAAGGTTGGTAGCCCAGAAACTTATAAGAAGTTGTAATGTTGACGACGTATTAGCAAGCATTCAACCACCAATGTCTTTATTCGACCTGTATAAACACTCAGTACGCACTATACAAACGCGCTAGGTAGAACACAAAAAAACCCTTGATTATGCTGGGCAATTAATCCATCAGCGTCAGAACTTTGCACTCCGACCGGCGCGGGGTTTTACAGACGTATACTGCAATTGCCAAGCAATTTAATTTCAGGAATGCTCCTTGATTTTCCTGACCACTGTGTAAAAATCTCAGCATCAGTCTCGATATGCAAATGAAAAGGCGAAAAATGGACTATTACGTGCACTACATGAGTATTGATATCACTGTCGATGACAGCCTCCTTGATCATCCCGACAATCTTTGCGGAGTCTCAAGGGCAACGGTAGATACCAAAAAAAACCCACTTTACTGGCATTGCAAAAATATCAGAGAAATTGAGCAAGCTTATGAACGTCATCACAACTTCCCGACAAATGATGACGCGGTGCTGTGGCCGAAACATAAGATTAAGGTGCTCAAGGTCGAGCCCGCATAGGCCTGCTAGGCGCCAGGGCGATGTGTTACGTAGCTATTCGAACTTGGATAGGTGCGACACCAATGACGACACTTATACAGCGCATGATGCCGACTTTATGCTGGATAATTATAAACAGGCATTTATGAAATTCATCATCAGCTTCGTCACTTTTGATACTACCGTCGGCGATACTTTATTGGGTAATAGCTCCACACTGAACTGGGTTAGACATAAAGTTGTCAGCACACTTGAGCCCGGATATACCGCTTGTGAATCAATCCGAGATGTCGAGGCTGCGTTTGAGGGTGAGCACAATTATGCAAACAGCAACGACTATGTGACGCGACCACAGCGCAAAGTAAAAGTGCTCAAAGTCGATGAGCTTCCAGTATAATCGTAAGGAGTTTTTACGAATCTGGAATGCACTCATTCGTGAAAGACGCCAAGTAACTCTACTCGAGAAGTATTAAGTAAAAATGTCTTCCTCTTCGCCAATTTCAAATTCGCCCATCGCACCAAGATAGATATTTCGACAAGGCGTCCTAGTAACAAGGCCATGTTCTAGGAGCAGCTTTTGGATCTCATACATAAAACTGGATATCTCCCATGGCTCCATATCTGATGCCCTAACCGTTTCGATGAAAGCAACGAGGTCAAAATCTCGGGTGGCTACAAAAGGGCCGGCTCTGTTGTAGCCTTCAAATACTCCAGAGGCTATGCAAATCACTTCTCCTTTTTTGATAATCATGCTGGCCCTACCCTCACCTTGAAATGGACGCTAAGCACAAGGCCATACTCCTAATTATGGCCCCTGTGCATATCACTGCAGTGTGTGCGGAGAAAGGTGGTGCTGCCCCTTAAATAGTCGCAGGAAATCTCGGAGGCTCGAACGTCCAGTCTCGCGCTGGAAGGTAGCAAGTACATACCGGGAATTTTCTGTAGTCAAAACCCAGAAGCGCCCTTCTCGCTCAGCTTTTACAACATCAGAAGTACGGATGAGGTGCCCATCTTCAAAACGTCCGTACTCGTCTTGTCGCTTGTGGCCAAAGACAACTCCGACGCCGGCGCGCGCGTTGATAAACGCCCCGGTGAGGTAGGCAGTTACCGGCCTAGGAAAGCCCTGAGCTTCGGCTTTGAAAACCCGGCGCAGGTCAAAATCAGTGTGGCGCTTGCTGTGAAATTCGAGCTCAATTGAGGTCGTCATACGTAGTCCCTTTTACTGTCTAATCGGGCCAAATCAGGATTCCACCACGCTATCAAAGCTCCTGATACCGTGGCGGATTCTTGTTAGTGGGCTGCAACACCTAGCATGCTCCATTGAAAAACTAGACTGAGGTTTACCAGGGAAGACTCGTCGAAATTTTCAATGTGGGAAGTGTTATAGGTAGCACCACCCTCAACAGTGATTATGCTTACGAAGCATTCGTGAGCATCTTGGCCCACAGTTGCGCTGATAAGCTTTTCCATTTTCCAGCTGGGCGAACCGTTCATATATGGCGGTGTGTTTACCTGAACATCCCTCACGACCATCTCCGGGCCTTGCGCTATGAGTTTCCGCTGGAGTCGGCCCTCATCACCGATCATCTCGACACTTTGCCACCACCGGCCTTCCTCAAACCTCTCGAGAGCGACATGAAACCAGTGGGTCGCTAAAAGGCGCGTCACTGCATGCCACTGTGTGACGCCCTCACCGAAGAGACCGGGGATACCAAGGATGTCATCGTCGTCTGTTTTGAACATTAATTTTCCTGCCCATCAGCCCTCGCTTTGAACAACGCGATGGCCTTACTAAAAGAAAGAGAAGATCGTCTTGAGGCTCGCGGTTTGCTCATGACCTGGGCCCATCAGGACGTACACAGAATTTTTCGTTTCAAACATCACGCTGTCGTCGAATGAGGTGCACATACTCGAGCGAACCCAATCACCAGGTTGGAAGCGGCCTCTGGAGTCCTCGATGAATTTGTGGGCAAACAGGAAAAGCGGGAGGTGGCCGGCAGCGTCGATCTTGGCGAGCTCGTCAGGGGTGACGTCGGCTCGGAAGATCGTCCACTGTTCAACCAGGCAATAGGGCTTATGCGGGAAATGCCTGGCTGCAAATCCAATAGCTTCTACTCTCGAGGACGTGCTGCCCTCTAACGCTAGGCTGTTCCCTTGAAGGAGCTCGCTATCGGCCGGACACACCATGAGTCGCCCCTCCTGTTTAGTAATGCATGAATTGACGGCTGGGCAGTCGAGCCGCCGCTAAAAGCCAAACCAAAATCAACACTCGAATAATTATATATATTTGAGTGTTTACTGGCAAACACGGCATACCGTCTCCTTTTGATGAGGCGATAGAATGTCATTGCGTCGCCCGTACGGGGCCGTGCTGCAACTGCTACGCAAATCCAAGGACTTGCACCAGCAAGCTATCTCTGGAGAGGTTGCGCAGCCATATGTCAGCTTGCTAGAAGCGTCAAAAGCTAACGCTACAGTGGACGTAACTAAGGCACTGGCGGACGCTTTAGGCGTAAATCCTGCAACGTTCTTTGGACTTGTGATTGCTGCCAGCCAACAGGAAACCCCGCGAAACGTGATGCTCGCAGCCATTGCTGAAATGGAAGAGTTGGGACTTGCGGACGCAGTCTTGCCAGCGAAACCGGACAAACTTGAGCCCCCGAGAGTGATTGAGGGCAGGCAGAGGATGCAGCAGGTTCAGGAATTAAAGGCTCAGGGCTATAGCCGTGCTGCGGTTGCGCGGGAGCTCGGTTGCACGTGGACAACTGTCAATCGCCTCTGGGGAGAGAAGCCTGACAACTGACGGTCTTTGATTCCTCAGACAATCACCACGTGGCCAGCGATCTGCACACGCGGGACAAACGCGCATAGCATCGCAGATCTAAAGCGACATTGTGACGGCATGGGTTAGGTGAAGCCGCTCATCAGTGGTCAAATGGCGCATTGAATAGTATAGGCAACTACTCAGCGACCCACTCACTCAGTCACTCACAGACGAGTAGTTGAATTTTGGGGGCCATAACGGTCGGCTGCATCCAGTCCCAAAGCTGCCACACCAACCAATGCCCGACGGGCGTCGCCACTCAGGACCCTTTGCGCCAGAGCGCACTGGTGGTCGAGGACAAAGCCGCCCGGGTCTACAACTTCCACCGCAACACCCTGCTGACACTGGCCGAAATGCTCGCCTCGGCGGGTCTCGAACACCCCTCGCAATTAACCCCCGAGCACCTGGTACGACGCATCAGCGACACGCAGATCCGTTTATTTTCCCAGACTCACACCTCCTCAAACCGGGCGAACTGCTTGATGACCGCTGCACCAGCGAATTCTATTTGCGCATGTGGCACAGCGCCCGTGCCGATAAATTCGAACGCAATGGCTCTATCGAGACCGTTGGCGACAGGACGGTCATCGAGACCCGCGAAGCCGCTAATGCGTGAGTATTACCGTTAGCGACCAGGAAAATCAGCGCAATTGAACGATCCACCGATACCGCCAGTCAACATTCATCGACTACTCATACGGATCCCTGACGCTCAATTGCAGTGAATTCTGTCCGGCGTCGCGCACGTCGGACAGCCGCTTTCCGAGCTCACTGATTCGAACGACCTCTTTTTTAACTACCCGGCACCCCCGAGGGAACCATCATGAAATTCCAAGTTGTAGATCGCTCTACCCATGGCACCACGATGTATTCGGTCGATACCGAGTGCGGAAAGAACATCGATTCATACTCGACCATTGAGGAGGCTCAGGTCCGTGCAGAATGGCTGGAATCCGAATATGAGCGGATCAGCGAGGCCCTCTGACCGCGCTCTTAGTAGATGATCCCGTGAGTGAAACTGGCTTCAGCGGCCCCCAGCAGCAGGCGTATCACGTACAGCTGGTTGGCGCTCTGCATCAACCTCTTGCCGCAACGGCGGTTAAAAAAACCAGCGTATGGGGAAAGCAGGGGAATAATGAACGGTCGTCAATGCGGCTTACCGATGGTGGGCGGCCCCATCAGCTGCCGTACACTTTCGCGGCTGGCACCGCCCGGGCCATCAATTGCTCTACCGCCTGACCCACCTCGCCCACCGCCCAGCGCCCGTGCCTGTCCAGTTCCGGACCTTTACGCCAGCCGTCGGCAATCGACAACTTGCCGCCCTCGACTTCGAACATCTGCCCGTTGACCGCACTGGACGCTTGCGAGCCGAGCCAGACCACCAACGGCGCAACGTTTTCCGGCGCGAAGTAGTCGAAGCCCGCTTCGGGTTTTTTCATGGTATCGGCGAACACCTGTTCGGTCATGCCGGTGCGCGCGGCCGGGGCCAGGGCGTTGACGGTAATGCCATAGCGACCGAGTTCGGCCGCCTGCACCAGTGTCAACGCAGCGATACCGGCCTTGGCCGCAGCATAGTTGGATTGCCCGATGGAACCCTGCAAGCCGGCCCCGGAACTGGTGTTGATGATCCGTGCACTCAGCTGCGCACCACCCTTGGCCTGTTCGCGCCAGTAGCGCGCGGCGTGGCTGGCGATACAGAAATGGCCTTTGAGGTGCACGGCCACTACCGCATCCCAGTCGGCCTCTGTGAGGCTGGCAAACATACGGTCACGGCAGATGCCGGCGTTGTTGACCACCACGTCCAGGCCGCCGAAGGTTTCGATGGCCTGACGCACGATCAAGGCCGCATCGTCGTAGCGGGTGATGTCGTTGCTGTTCGCCACGGCGCTTGCACCCTGCCCGAGAATTTCGCCGACCACCGCCAGTGCCGCTTCACGATTGATATCATTGACCACCACTTTCGCCCCATCGGCAGCGAAAGCATGCGCGTAGGCGCGGCCCAAGCCACCGCCAGCGCCGGTGATGATTACGACGCGGTTTTCACAGATTTTCATGGTGCTATCCTTCAAATTCATAACCAGTCGAATAATCCCCTGTGGGAGCGAGCCTGCTCGCGAAAGCGGTGGGTCAGTCATCATCATTGTTGAATTTGATGCCCCTTCGCGAGCAGGCTCGCTCCCACAGGATCAGTGTGCATCTTTGAATCTGCTCAGCTTACAAGCGCTCGATAATCGTCACGTTGGCCTGGCCACCGCCTTCACACATGGTCTGCAACCCGTAACGTCCCCCGCTGCGCTCCAGTTCATGCAATAGCGTGCACATCAACCGGGTGCCGGTGGCGCCCAATGGATGGCCGAGGGCAATTGCGCCGCCGTTGACGTTGGTCTGTTCGTGGGGATAACCGGTCTCTTTGAGCCAGGCCATCGCGACCGAGGCGAAGGCTTCATTGATCTCCACCCGGTCAATGTCCTCAAGCTTCATCCCGGCTCGCTTGAGCGCATAAACGGTGGCCGGGATGGGTGCGGTGAGCATCCAGATCGGGTCTTCGGCGCGCACGCTGAGGTGGTGGATACGCGCGCGCGGTGTCAGCCCGTAGCGTTTGAGTGCCGCTTCAGAAACGATCAGCATCGCGCTGGCCGCGTCGCAGGTCTGGCTGGACACTGCCGCGGTCACCCGGTCGCAGCCAAACAGCACGTCCAGCTCGGCCATTTTTGCCAGGCTGGTCTGGCGCGGCGTTTCGTCGTGCACGACCCCGGCCAGCGGCACGATTTCCCGGTTGAACCGCCCTTGCTCGATGGCCCGCAATGCCCGCTGATGGGACTCCAGTGAATAGGCTTCCAGTTGTTCGCGGGACAGCCCCCACGTCTCGGCAATCATCTGCGCCGAACGGAATTGAGTCGGCGGTTGTGCGCCATAGCGCCGGACCCAACCTTCGGAGCCGCTGAACGGATCACTGAAGCCCAGCGGTTCGCCAGCGATCATGGCTGAGGAAATAGGAATTCGGGTCATGGTTTGCACGCCGCCGGCGACGACCACATCCTGGGTGCCGCTCATCACCGCTTGAGCGGCAAAGTGCACCGCTTGCTGGGACGAACCGCACTGGCGATCGATGGTGGTGCCGGGTACCGCCTCCGACAGGCCGGCGGCCAGCCAACTGGTCCGGGCAATGTCCCCGGCCAGAGGACCGATGGTGTCGACACAGCCGAAGATCACGTCGTCGTAATCGTCATCGGGAATGTCGTTGCGCTCGACCAGCGCACGCAAGACGTGGGCGCCCAGATCGGCTGCGTGAATCTGGCTCAAACCACCCTTGCGCCGCCCGGTGGGCGTGCGAAGGGCGTCGACGATATAGGCTTCAGGCATGGTGTACCTCGGAGTAAGTTGAAGTCGGGCACAGTCGCCGTCAGAAAGTTTTGCCGGCACCCAGTGCTGGATTGCCGTCGAACAGCGCTGTGCGGATCCGCCCCTTGTGAAGGCCACGATCACCCCAGACTTTGTCCAGCGCCCAGGCGCGCTTCATGAACAAATGCAGGTCGACTTCCCAGGTGTAACCCATGGCGCCATGGGCCTGAATGGTGTTTTTTGCGGCAAGCATCGCCGCTTCCGCCGTCGCCAGTTTGGCGTGGGACACCAGCACGTCTTGCCCCGGTTGCTGCTCGGCCACTGCGTAGGCAGCGCGATACAGCGGCCCTTTGGCGAACTCGATCTGCACCGCGACGTTGGCCATCAAATGCTTGACCGCCTGGAACGAACCCACCGGTTTGCCGAACTGTTTGCGCTCAAACGTGTAATCCACCGCGAGGTCGACCATGCGCTTGGCCAGCCCCAACATTTGCGCGGCACTGCCCAAGGCGCCACGATTGAACGCGGCGGCCCACAAGCGCCGGCCCTGTTCGCCAGCGGCCACGCAGGTGGCGGGCGTTGGCATCCAGTCGACCTGAAACAGCTGACGACTGGGATCGACCGACACATTGCGGGTCAGGCGTACTGCACCAGGTTCAACCGCATGCACCTCATCGCCATGAGCCAGCAACAGCAAATCGGCGACGTGAGCATCACAGACCAGCGGGTTACCCGGTTCGGCAATCGCCAACCGTGCGCGGCCTTCCGCGACGCGCGCCAGCCAGTGCTGTTTGAGCACCGCGTGGCTTTCACCAAGGGCGGCGAGCAACGGCACGCCGATCAGCATCGTCTCCACCAGCGGCTCGGGCATACCGGCATAACCACACTCCTGAGCGAGCAGAATGAAGTCCAGCTCATTCATGCCCATCCCGTCTTGCTCTTCGGGAACCGTCAGCGCGGTCAGGCCCAACTCCACCAATTGGGCCCAGAGCTGATCACTGCGCCCGCTATCGCTGAGCCACAGTTCACGAATGCGCTCCGGGGTGACCTCGTTGATCAGAAAACTTCTGACGTTGTCCTGGAACAGCAATTGGTCGCGGCTGAAACTAAAGTCCATGGTCTATTCCTCAGGCTCGCGGCATGCCGAGCATGCGTTCGGCAATGATGTTGCGCTGGATCTCGTTGGTGCCGGCGTAGATCGGCCCGGCCTGGGCAAACAGAAAACCTTCCAGCCAGTGGCCGACGTCGCCCGCAGCAGGGGCTTCGGGCAGCAGCTCGCCACGCAGACCGAGAATGCTCATGGCGGTGTCGTGCATGCGTTGATCGAGTTCCGACCAGAAGATTTTGTTGGTCGAAGACTCTGGCCCGATCTTGCCGCCCTGCACCAGTTGCGAGGCGGTCATGTAGGTGCTCAGGGTGTAAGCCTCGGCGTCCAGCCAGGCGCGCATCACCGACTCGCAAATGGCCGGGTCACGGTCAGCCTGCTCACGGTTGGCCTGGTACAGCTGCACCAGTCGCCGCGCGGTTTCCTGAAAACGTGCGGGTGAACGCAGCAGCAAACCGCGTTCGAACCCGGCGGTGGACATCGCCACATGCCAACCCATGCCCTCGCCGCCCAGCGCGTTTTCCACCGGAACCTTGACGTCATCGAAGAAAATCTCGGCGAACCCGGGCAAGCCATTGAGCTGAGGAATCGGCCGTACCGTGATCCCCGGACTGTCGAGCGGAAGCAGAATAAACGTCAGGCCCTGATGGCGCTGCGAGTGAGGGTCGGTGCGGAAGATACCGAACACCCAGTCGGCCCACACGGCGCGAGTCGACCAGGTTTTCTGGCCGTTGATCACATAGTGGTCACCGACCCGTTCGGCGCGCGAGCGGATCGCCGCCATGTCGGAGCCGGCGCCTGGCTCGGACCAGGCCTGCGCCCAGATATCTTCACCGGTGGCCATACGCGGCAGAAAGCGCGCTTTTTGTTCCTCGCTGCCATATTCCATCAGCGTCGGGCCGAGCAGGAAGATGCCGTTCTGGTTAACCCGTGCGGGCGCGCCAGAGCGGTAGTATTCCTCCTCGAAGATCAACCACTCGATCAAGTCGCAACCGCGCCCGCCGAGATCGATCGGCCAGGTGACCATGCCCCAGCGACCGTCGTTAAGCCGGTTTTCCCAGGCACGATGCTCGGCAAAGCCTTGCTCGGTGTCGAACGATTGCAGCGGTTTATCGGGTACATTGGCCGCCAGCCAGGTCCGCGCCTCGGCGCGAAAAGCCTGTTGGGCCGGAGTATAGGTCAGGTCCATGAGAGTGCCTTCAGCCGTTGAAGTGGGCATCGCGCTTCTCGACGAACGAGTCGCGTGCTTCTTGTGAGTCCAGTGAGCGATAGGCCTCGAGCGTGAAGCCCTGCTCCCAGCGATATTTGTCTTCCAGATTGCCGTCTTCGATACCGCTCAGCGCTTCCTTGGCGAGGCTGATCATGGCCGAACTCTTGGCGGCGATGGTGCGAGCGATCTGCAACGCAGCCTCACGCAAGTCCTCGCGCTTGACCACACGCTCCACCGCGCCCAGGCGCCAGGCCTCGGCGGCGTCGATCATCTCGCCGGTGAAGTACATGTGACGGACCTTCTGCACCGGGAACAGCCGCTGCAAATGCGCGCCTCCGCCCATGGCACCGCGGTCCACTTCCGGCACGCCGAAGGTGGCGCACTCGGACGCCACCAGAATGTCGGCAGCGCCGCAAATGCCAATGCCGCCACCGAGCACAAAGCCGTGCACGGCGACGATTACCGGTTTCGAGTTGCGGTGGATCGCCTTGAAGCTGTCGTAGTTGCCTTTGTTCACCGCCCCGATCAAATTGCCGTCGGCGGCCAGTTCCTTGATGTCGACCCCGGCACAGAAGCCGCGCCCTTCGGCCCGAATCACGATCACCCGCACGCTGGCGTCCCGACCGAGGCCTTCGATCTCGCTGGCGATATCGGCCCAGCCCTGACAATTGAAGGCATTGACCGGCGGCTGGTTGAACACCAGTTCGGCAATGCCGTTATCGATGCTGACGCTAAATGGTTTCATGCCTTTCCCCTTCACGACACACGGCGGCACAGCTCGCCCAGACGCGCTTCGGCGTCGCGGACGATCTGCTCAATCAATTGGGCGCAACTGGGCAAGCTGTCGATGGACGCGGCGATCTGGCCGGCGGGCAGTACACCTTCAGCGGGTAACCCATCGACCATGGCTTTCTGAATCACCATCGGCGCGTTGGCGGCCATGATGCTTTGCGCGGCCGTCAGCTCACCGCTGCCGCGCATTTTCAGTGCGCTGACGAGCAGCTGGGTCAGGCTCATGCCACTATGGCGGCGGTAGGCCAGGCCACTCTGAAATGCCAGCAACAAACGCTTGAGGCCGCCGCTGGCTTCCAGCTGGTTGAGCAATTCGTTGCGGATCATCCGTTGCGGCATGCCGTCGATGGCGCGGCTGATGACGATCGCTGCCGGGTCCTTGACCGCCAGGTACCGCGCCAGCGTCGCCTGTGGCACCGGGCTGTCGGCGCACATCAAAAAGCGCGTGCCCATGGCGATGCCCTCGGCACCGTAGGCCAGCGCCGAGACCAGGCCTTTTCCGTCCTTGAAACCACCCGCCGCGACAACCGGTACCGAGACCGCGTTGACCACTTGATCGAGCAGCAACGACGTGGGTATCGACCCGGTGTGCCCACCGCCCTCGCCGCCCTGTACGGTCACCGCATCGGCGCCCATTTCCACGGCTTTCTGCGCGTGCTTCAGGGCACCGACTGTGGGAATGCACACCACGCCGGCGTCTTTCAGACGGCTGATCATCTGCTTGCCGGGCGAACGGCTGTAACTGACCGCCCGGACCTTGTGGCGCAGCACCAGTTCGACGATCTCTGCGGCGTTGGCCTGGTACATATGAAAATTGACCCCGAACGGCTGATCGGTCAGACGTCTGGTTTCGAGGATTGCCGCCTCCATCCGTTGCGGTTCGATGGTCGCTCCGGCGAGAAAACCGAAACCGCCGGCATTGCCCGTGGCCGCCACCAGTTTCGGGTCGGCGACCCAGCCCATGGCGGTCTGGATGATCGGGTAGCGGCAACCGAGCAATTCGGTCAGACGAGTATTCCACGAGATCGCCATGCTCACGCCTCACCCGAATTGCGTTGCGAACTGGCCATGGCCTTGGCGTCATACCCGCCGAGTCGGTCACCCGACACCAGCTCATTGTGGGCATGGGCGAAGTGATGCAAACCGAACACCATGTCCATGGTCGCGCGCTTGCCCATCAGGTCTTCGGCGTTGTTGACCGCCTGCTTGCTCAGTTGCAGACCAAGGCGCGGCATCTGCGCGATGCGTCCGGCGATGTCGAGGGTTTGCTGTTCCAGTTCATCGCGGGCCACTACCCGGTTGAGCATGCCCATCTGGTAGGCGCGCGCCGCCGGCATGCGCTCGCCGAGGAACAGAAACTCCTTGGCAATGCGCGCGTTCAGCTCATGCACATGGGCGAAATACTCGACCCCGGGAATGCCCATGCGCACCACCGGATCCGCGAAGTAAGAATCCTCACTGGCGACGATCAGGTCACAGACCCAGGCCAGCATCAGCCCACCCGCTATGCACGCCCCCTGGACCATGGCGATGGTCGGCTTGGGCATTTCGCGCCAGCGGCGGCACATGCCCAGATAGACTTCCTGCTCTCGGGCGTAGAGAAACTCGCCGCCCGGCTTGTTCACATGGTCGTACCACAGGCTGGCGCGGTCGAAGGTCTGATCGACGTCGCGACCCGGCGTGCCGATGTCATGCCCGGCGGAAAAATGCTTGCCGGCGCCGCGCAGCACGATGACTTTCACCTCATCGTCATCGCAGGCCTGGCGAAACGCCGCGTCCAGCGCGTAGGTCATCTGCGAGTTCTGCGCGTTGTGGTACTCGGGGCGATTCATGGTGACCAGGGCCACCGCGCCGCGCACCTCGTAAAGCACCACGTCGGCCTCGTTCTTGTCGTTATGTTCAGCCATCACTTTTCTCCGAAACGGGGGCGCTCAGCGTTGGCCTGGCGGGTTGTCTTTGAGCTGGCTGGCACGCAGGTTGTGCGGGTCCAGGCGCTCGATCAGCTGCAATTGCTCGACGGTCGGGGCAGCCGTGGTCGGGCAGTCTTGCGGTACATGCAGGGCAAATCCGGTGTTGTCCTGAACCTCGGCCACTGTCACGCCGGGGTGCAGCGAGCGAATGCGCATTTGTCGGTGCGGGCCCTGGAAATCCAGCACGCAGAGGTCGGTGATGATCAGGCGGATATCGATCTCCTCCAGCGACCAGCCCCGCGCCAGACGCGCCGGGTTGTAACCGACCGAGGCGACCATATCGACCTCGCCTTCGACGAACACCCGACGGTTGTGGCTGGGTACGCAAAAAGAGTTGGCGTGGCTGATCGAGTTGCCAGGAAAACCGCGCACACCGAGCATCTGCGCTTTGGGCTTGGCGTAGTCACCAATGCAGGAAATGTTGGCCTGGCCGAAGCGGTCAATCTGGGTCGGGCCCACCAGCGCATGGCGCTTGCCGCCCCAGACGTTATCGAAAATCCGCGAAAAACCCATCCAGCTATCGCGCTTGGGCTGGTAGTCGTTGCGCGCGCCCAGCGGCACCGGTTCGGCGACCATGTAGGCTTCGGAGTCGGTCATCAGCAGCTGCGGATTGCTGCTGAGCATGGCCAGTGAAGCGGCGAGGCGCGGGATCACACCGATGCCGCTGGCCAGGACCTCACCATCGTCGCGCCAGGCTTCGGAAGCGGCGCAGATCATCAATTCGGCGAGGCTGTAAGTGGTAGTGCTCATCGCAAGGCTCCCTTAAAAAATCGGCAACGGCAGTTGGCGGATCGCAGCCAGGCCGCCGACCTTGTCCAGGTACTGTTCGTGGGTGCAGTCGACGTAGTCGCGGACATAGTCCTGCCAGCCATCGACGGCTTGGGCCGAAGCGTTGTAAGCCTTGAAATGCGCGACATCGAAACCGTACAGCGGCGCGCAGGAAGACGGATGCGCGCCGCCCGGCACGTGGGCCACGGCGGCGGTCAGGTTGCGTTCCCAGAACACTTGATGCGCGTGCCCGGCGTCGGCGTGGAAATACTCGCTGTCCACCAGCTCATCGCAGGTCACGTAGCTGTGAGTCGCGGCACGTACGAACAAGTCGTCCATGTAGTGATCGGGGCCGCTGATCTGGCACACGCCGCGCACATCGGCACGGTCGACGTGAATCAACGCAGCATCGAGCTTGAGCGCCGGCATGGCGACCCAGTCCTTGCCGTCGGCATAAGGCGAGGTGATCAATTTGATCTGCCGGTTGTAGCGCAATACATCGGTGCCGAGGCCCACCGCCGTCGGAATAAACGGCACGTTCATCGCCGCTGCGCGCAGGCCGAGCAGGAGCATGCCTTCGTCGATCTCCATCACCTCCAGCGCCGCCTCTTGGCGTGCCTTGCGGAAGTACGGTTCCAGTGGAATGAAATCCAGGGACACGAAGGCGAACACCAGTTTTTTAATCTTGCCAGCGGCGCAGAGCATTCCGACATCGGCGCCACCGTAGGCGACCACGGTGAGATCTTTGAGGTCCGAGCGCAGAATCTCCCGCACCAAAGCCATGGGCTTGCGTCGCGGGCCCCAGCCACCGATGCCGATGGTCATGCCGTCACGCAGTTGGCCGACCATTTCGGCCGTGGTCATTTGCTTGTCCATCGTCATGTTCCTCATGGGCGACCGACACTGAAGTCGTGGCCCCAGTGGCTGACCACGGTGCTTTCGAACGGTGTGTGGCGATTCCAGTCGACCACCAGGCCATCACAGCCGTATTCCAGATCAAACCCGGACGGCGTCTTGATGTAGAACGAGATCATCTGGTCGTTGGTGTGCTGGCCGAGGGTGGCCGAGAGTTTCACGCCATTGGCGTGCACCCGGTCCAGGGCTCGACCAACTTCGTCCAGCGCGCCGACCTCGACCATCATGTGTACGCAGCCGTGGGGCATCGGGCACTCGAAAATCGCCAGCGAGTGGTGCCGGCCGTTGTTGCAGTGCAGAAAGTGAATGCGTTTTTGCGGCTCGGCAGGGTCCGCAGTGAAGCGGACTTTCATCAGATCGGACAGGCCAAAACCAAGGACCTGCTCGTAGAAATCCCGGCAACGCTCGAAGCTCGGCGCAGGCAGGACCACGTGGCCCATGCCCAATTCGTTGGTGACGAAATCCTTGACCCCGACCGGCGAGACGAAACGGGCGAAATCCTGCAACGGGCCCCAGAACAGTTCGTGACGATTGCCATCCGGGTCGCTGAAGTACACCAGTTCCTGGACTTTACGCAGCTCGGCTTCAGCCGCTGTACCGCGGGTGACTTGCACATCGGCCTGCTGCAGATCGCTGATCGCCTGTTCGAGTGCGGCTTTGCCCGCCACTTCCCAGCCGCAGGCGCCGAAACCGTTCTCGGCGCTTTTCTGCACCAGAATGCGGTAATGGCGCTCGTCCATTTTCAAGTACAGGCGCTCATCGTCAGCGCTGCCGGCAACCATCATGCCCAGCACCTGGCTTGCGTAGTGACGCCATTGCGCCAGGTCACTGGATAACAGGGTGACGTAACCCAGACCACGTATATCCATGGATGCACTCCTCGTTTTACTCAGGTCGAGCCACCCCCGGCGGTGGCCGGGGGAGACTTTATGTAGGGCTATTCAAACGGGTTCGGGGAGGGGCAACATCGTCCAATGGGACTAGCGGAAAAAACTGTGGGAGCGAGCTTGCTCGCGATGGGGCCATAACAGTCAACATTGAAGTTGATGCAGAAGCGCTATCGCGAGCAAGCTCGCTCCCACAGGGGGGATGGGGATTTAGATGCCTAAGTGGCGTGTCTCAAGCCTCGCGGAAATGTGGAATCACTTTTTCGCCAATGTTGCGCAAGGTCTCCAGCTGCGCCCACTGCGGCACCGTGCCCATCTGGCAGATGAACAGGATTTCGTCGGCGCCGGCATCGATCAACCGCTGTACGTAGTCGATGCAATCCTCGACGGTGCCGTAGGCGTGGTTGGGATTCATCATCGCCATGGTCGGGTCGGAAAAATCAACGCTGACTTCTTCGGACGCGAAGCGCGACTTGATCACGCTCTGGCCATTACCATCGACGAAGGTGTCGTCTTTCCACTTCTCCGGGTCCGGGCGCTCGCCACCGCCGTACCAGTAACCCAACGATTCCATGAAATAACGCTGGCCACGAATGCCGATGCGGCGTGCCTCTTCGTTGTCATCCAGAACGATGGCAGGGCACAGCGCGGCGATGTGACGGTTAGGACGGAAGCCCACCTGTTTCTTCTCGTCGCGGTTGTCCCAGGCCTCGTGGTAAACCTCGACCTTCTTGGCGATTTCTTCCGGGCCACCGAAGCCCAGCACCAGGGCGCCCATGCCGCGACCGCCGGCATTTTTCAGCGATTCGGTGTTGGTGCAGGCCAGGTACATCGGCGGGTGCGGGTCCTGATAAGGCTTGGGATGGATCGGTCGTTTGGGGATCTGCACAAAGTCGCCGTTATGCTCGATTTCGTCTTGCACGAACATTTTCGGAATCAGGTACATCATCTCGTCGATCTGCGGCTGCAACGTGGCCAGGTCGTAGCCAAAGGTGCCGGCCTCTTGCTGGGTGCCGCCCTTGCCGACACCGAAGTGCACCCGGCCCTTGGACAGCAAATCGAGGGTGGCAATGCGTTCCGCGACTTTCACCGGGTGGTTCATCGCGGGTGGCAGGCAGACCACACCGTGGCCAATGCCGATGCGTTCGGTTTTACCGGCGACAAAAGCCAGCATGGTTTCCGGTGCGGACATGTGCGAGTAGTTGCTCAGCGCCGTGTGCTCCACGCACCAGAAGGTGTCGAAGCCGAGCTTGTCGGCCAGCACCGCCTGCTCGACGGTGTCTTCGAAAATCTTGCGGTCGCCTTCGCGGCTGGAGTCCACCGTCTGGGCTTCGTAAATCAGTGAAAACTTCATGGATTGATCCTTGTGTTTATCTGGATGCGCAGTCGGCGCCTGAGACCTGCGCCTTGCCCCATGCTCGGGCATCAAAGGGGCGCTCGAATCACGCAAACGGACTAGCTGAGTCAGAGGAAAAAGTCGTTGCTGTCCGAGCCCATGCTGACGCCACCAAGATTCCAGGCGTACTTGGCCGGGTTGTTGGCAACGTGGGCGCGACCGGTGTGAATGTCGCGGAATGCCCGGTTGATCGCGTGGCTGCGGAAGATGGTCGAGGCGCCGCTGTTGAACATCAGGTCGGCAACGGCTTTGGCGCACTTGTCGGCCACCAGCGCAGAGTCGTAACGCATCTTCACCCGCTCCGGCATGCTCAACGGTTCCGCGCTTTGCGCCCGTTGCAGCATCAGGGCGAAGTTGCGAAACAGCACGGTCTTGCACTCGTCGACACAGACCATGGCGTTGGCCAGTGCAGACTGCGCGGCCGGGTCCTGGACCATCTTGCGACCGTCATTGACCCCGACCCGCGCGCGGTTGTGCTCGACAAATTGATCGACCGCACCTTGCAGGGCACCAATGGCCGAGGACGACACCGCGCGCACAAATATCTGCCCGAATGGCAGGCGGAACAACGGCGCGGTGTTTACCGCATTGCCCGGACTGTCCTGCATGAAACCGTCGAAGGCCCGGTGAGTGCGGTACTCCGGCACGAAAGCGTTCTCCACCAGAATGTCGTGGGAACCGGTGGCCTCCAAGCCCATGACATTCCAGTTGTCGAGAATCTGATAGTCGCTGCGCGGTAGCAGGAAGGTCCGGTAATCCGGCGCTCCACCGGCTTCTTCCGGTGGCACCAGCGCACCGAGGAACACCCAGTCGCAATGCTTGCTCCCCGAAGAAAAGCCCCAGCGTCCGCTCAGCTTGAAACCACCCTCGACCCGCTCGACCTTGCCCACCGGCATATAGGAAGAAGAGATCAACACGCTGGAGTCAGCGCCCCAGACATCCTGCGCGGCGCGGTCATCGAACAGCGCCAATTGCCAGTTGTGGATCGCTACCACGCCCAATACCCACGCCGAGGACATGCAGCCCTCGGCGAGGATCATCTGCACGTCGAAGAAATCCTTGGGTTCGAGTTCGTAGCCTTCCCAGCGCGATGGTTGGAGGATGCGAAAGAAGCCGGCGTCGTGGAAATTCTTCAGCGTTGCTTCAGGCAGCTGGCCGGCTTGCGCGGCGTTCAGGGCGCGTTCACGCAGGATCGGCACCATTTCGCGGGCACGTTGGCTCAGACGCTGGCGAATCAGGTCTTGGTTGAGCATTTTTATTGTTCTCCTCTGTTCACCCCATCCGCCGGGGCGCGCGTGCAGCGGGGTGGATGCGGCACCGGTGGTGCTCGCCTCCACTGCGGCATTCAAGCAATGCGCGCGGCGGGGGACATCCCTCAAACGGACCATGTGCCTGAAGTACGCGGGTGATCGATCCCACGCTCCGCGTGGGAATGCAGCCCGTGACGCTCCGCGTCACAGTGATTGCTGCGCGTCCATGGAGGCGTTACCACGCAGAGCGTGGGAACGATCATCCTTGCCCAACTAGTCCCCTCGGACGATGTTCCAGCGGGGCGTCAGAGCAAGAATCCACCGCACTCCATGCACAACAAAAGGGCCAGTGCGATGAACAACGTCAATCTCAAAGCCGACATGCTCCAGGCCATGCGCCGCCTGGCCAAGTCAGTCACCATAATCACCACCAGCAACGGCTCCGAGCGTTTCGCCATGGCCGCCACGGCAGTCGATTCCCTCAGCACCGAACCCCCTTCGCTACTCATCTGCATCAACAAAACCGCCTCCCCCCACGCAGCGTTGGCCACAGGTGCAGATTTCTGCGTCAACATCCTCGGCGTCGAACAACAAGACCTGGCACATCTGTGCAGCGGCGCAATCAAAGGCGAGGCACGATTCGACCGAGGCAACTGGCTGACCAGCGCCGGCGGCATTCCCTATCTGGGTGACGCCCAGTCGGCAATCCTCTGCCGCCAGGACGGCCACTTCAGCTACGGCACCCACACCGTCTTCATCGGGCGCATCCTGCAGATTCACACCAGCGACTCGATCACCCCGCTGGTCTACCTCGACGGCAGCTACACCACCACCGCAAAACCCTCAACCACCTTCGCTGTCGCCGGCTGAGGCCCGAACATGGAAGGCCAACAAGGGTTGACGGCGTTGAGAGTGAGCAGCGCCGACCAGCTGAACTGGGATGATCGCTGCGACTTGCTGGTGGTCGGTTTTGGCGGCGCCGGCGCCTGTGCCGCCATCGAAGCAGCCAGTCGCGGATTGACGGTACTGGCGCTGGACCGCTTTGAAGGAGGCGGCGCCACCGCGCTCAGTGGCGGAGTGGTGTATGCCGGCGGCGGCACGCCGTATCAGCGTCAGGCAGGCTACGAGGATACTGACGAGGCCATGTTCAATTACCTTCGCCGGGAAGTCGGTGAAGCCGTCAGCAGCCAAACGCTAAAAGACTTCTGCGCCGGCAGTTGCGAGCAACTGGCCTGGCTTGAGCGTCAGGGTGTAGCGTTCGAATCCCGCGTGCCGCCGCATAAAACCTCGTACCCCAGCGACCAGTACTACCTCTATTACTCCGGCAACGAAGCCGTCCCGGCCTATGCCGCCAGCGCCAAACCTGCTCCTCGCGGTCACCGCACCAAAGGTCCCGGCATGTCTGGCGCCAGCCTTTTCGCCGCGCTCAAGGCCAGCGCCTTGCGTCACGGTGCACAGCTGCGCAGCCAGTGCGAAGTCAGGCGCCTGGTGCTCGATGCCAGTGATCACGTGCTCGGAGTCGAAGCCTGGCACCTGCCGCCCGGTAGTCCCGCAGCCCGTCAACATGCCCGCCTTTCGCGCTGGGCCAGCGCTATTCATATGTACGCCCCGGCATTGGCCGACCGATTGCGCGCTCGCTTGCGACGCATCGAACAAACCAGTGCCGAACGCCAGCTGATCCGCGCCGAACAGGGTGTGTTGCTCAGCAGCGGTGGTTTTATCTTCAATCGCGGGCTGGTCCGCCAGCATGCGCCGCAATATCTGGCCGGTTTGCCACTGGGCACCACCGGTTGCAACGGCAGCGGCATCGCCCTGGGCCAGAGCGCCGGCGGCAGCGTGGCGCGGATGGACAAGATCAGCGCCTGGCGTTTTATCAATCCACCGCTGGCCTGGGCCCGAGGGCTGATCGTCAATGCTCTGGGTCAGCGTTACACCAACGAAGAAATCTACGGTGCGACCCTCGGCCACGCGATGGTCGAAGAGCAAAACGGCCGCGCCATTCTGATTCTCAATCGGGCGTTGGTACGCGAAGCATTACGTCAGGTCGGCCCGGGCAAAGTCTGGCAATTCCAGCGCCTGCCGGTGCTGCTCAATTTACTGTTCAATGCCCGGCGCAGCAACAGCCTCGCAGATCTGGCAAAGCGTTGCGGGTTGCCTGCCGAGGCCCTGCAACAGAGCGTGGAAACCTACAGTCGCGCAGCGCGGGGTGAAGTCGCTGATGCCTTTGGCAAGTCGCAGGCCATGCTCGCCAACATGGGCCAAGGACCTTGGTACGCCCTCGACCTGTCCTTCGCCAGCCGCCTGTTCCCCTGCCCGGTCATCACCCTCGGCGGGCTGAAGGTCTGCGAGCGCAGCGGCCAGGTGCTGGACCACGCCGGTCAGCCAATCCGCGGTCTGTACAGCGCCGGCCGCAATGCCGTCGGGGTCGCCTCAAACCTGTATGTCTCCGGCCTGTCGCTGGCCGACTGCATCTATTCCGGTCGCCGTGCCGCTGCCCATGTGGCCGACCAGGTCGTACTAAAAACCCCACGCTCAGGAGAACAACAATGCAACGTGTAGAAGGCAAAGTCTGCATCATTACCGGCGCCGCCAGCGGCATCGGTCGCGAAGACGCCCTGCTGCTGGCCCGCGAAGGCGCCAAGGTCGTATTGACCGATCTCAACGAAGAAGCCGGCCGTCAGGTCGCCGCCGAAATCGGCAGCAACGCGTTGTTCATTCGTCACGACATCGCCAGTGAAAGTGACTGGCAACAAGTGATCAAAACCACCCTGGAACACTTCGGCCGTCTCGACGTGCTGGTGAACAACGCAGCGATCCTGGCCTTGGGCAGCATCGAAGACACCACCCTGGAACTATGGCAGAGGGTGCAGAAGATCAATGGCGACGGTTACTTCCTGGGCTGCAAGTATGCGATCCAGGCCATGAAAGAAACCGGCGGTGGCTCGATCATCAACATGTCGTCGGTGGCGGCCCTCGGTGCCATGCCGATGTTCTGTGCCTACTCGGCTTCCAAAGGCGCAGTAGCGGCGATGACCCGCTCCATCGCCCTGCATTGCAAACAGCAGGGCTACCGCATCCGCTGCAACAGCGTGCACCCGGACGGCGTCAACACGCCGATGACCCAGGCGTTGACCGGCGGCCAGCCGATCCCCCAGGAAGCACTCGATCAAGACCCGATGAACCGCATGTGCGCGCCTCGGGACATTGCCAACGTAGTGCTGTTCCTCGCCACCGACGAATCGCGTTTCGTCAACGGCGCCGAGGTCCGCGTCGACAACGCCCAATTGATCAGCGCGCTCTGAGACCGAGGTGAACATGGGCACGCAACAGCAGAACCTGACACCGGCCGAACCGACGACGGCAAGCGTTTCATTGCAAGTGTGCGCGGTGATCGACGAGACCTTTGATGCGCGCTCGCTGGTGCTGGATATACCGCCAACCTTGCGTGAGCGCTTTCGCTACAAACCGGGCCAGTTCCTGACTTTTCGCGTGCCCTGCGCCGGCAAGCTGTTGACCCGCTGCTATTCCATGGCCAGCTCGCCGCACGCGGATGCACTGCCCAAGGTCACGGTCAAACGGGTCGAGGGCGGCCGGGTGTCGAACTGGATGAACGAGGTGCAGGTCGGTGACTGGCTGGAGGTGCTGCCGCCAGCCGGACATTTCGTCCTGGACGCGCATCAGCCGGATATCGATGCGAGACCCTTAGTTTTGTTCGGTGGTGGTTCGGGAATCACCCCGGTGTTTTCCATTCTCAAATCGGTGCTGCACAGCAGTCAGCGGCCGATCAAATTGATCTACGCCAACCGCGATGAAGCTTCAGTGATTTTCAAGGATGAGCTGCATCAGTTGATCAAGGCGCATCCTGATCAACTGCACGTGGTTCACGTACTGGACTCGGTGCAGGGTTACCTCACCGATGCCCAAGTGCGGCACCTGCTGCGCGGTTCGGCTGGTGGTGATTACTTCATCTGCGGGCCGGGACCGTTCATGGACACCGTGGAGCGTACGCTGCTGCAATTGGGCGAACCCGCCGAGCGCATCCACGTCGAACGCTTTGTCTCACCACCCGACCCCGACGAACTGCTGGCCGAAGCAACCCTGGCCCAGGCTGCGGCGCTCGACTCGCCGTGCGAGGCATTGATCGTCGAACTTGACGGCCAGCACCACGAGATTGCCTGCCGCCCCGGTGACACCTTGCTGCAAAGCTGCAAGGCGGCCGGCCTGGACGTGCCCTCCTCCTGCGAAGAAGGGTTTTGCGGGGCTTGCATGTGCGTGGTGCAGGAAGGTGAAACGCAACTGGCGCGCAACGATGTGCTGAGCGCCAAGGAGTTGGCCGAGGGCTGGACGCTGGCGTGCCAGAGCCGCCCGACCGGGGCAAGGGTACGCCTGAAATTCCCTGATTGATGCTCATTGTGGGAGCGAGGCTGCTCGCGAGGAGGCCGGCACATTCAGCATGGAAGTTGACTGACACACCGCATTCGCGAGCAGGCTCGCTCCCACAGTTGAACTGTGGAGGCATTGTCGCCTTAGTCTCATTGGACGATCACTCGGGCCGGGTCTGCAGTTAGACTCGGCCACAGCATTAGCCCACAACAATAAAAGAGGTGCAGTTATGGCTCGTTTGCAGAACAAGGTCGCGGTGGTAACCGGCGGCGCTTCGGGTATCGGCCTGGCCTGTGTGCGCCGCTTCGCCGCTGAAGGCGCGCAAGTGGTGGGGCTGGACATCGGCACCGCACCGGAAGATTTCCCTGGCCTGTTCATGACCCTCGATGTGCGCGATGAAGCACAGGTCCAGCAAGTCATGCAAGAAGTCATCGGCCACTTCGGGCGCATCGACGTGCTGGTCAACGCGGCCGGCGTCGCCGACCAGGGCAGCGTGACCCAGACCACCACCGCCAACTGGCAACGGGTGATGGACATCAACCTGACGGGCAGCATGCTCACCAGCAAATACGCGCTCGAATCGATGGTGTCGCAACGCAGCGGCTCGATCATCAATGTCGGCTCGATCTTCGGCCTGCAAGGCTGCGACGGCAACGTGGCCTATAACGTCTCCAAGGGGGGTATCAACCAGCTGACGCGCTCGATGGCTATCGACTACGGCTACGCCAATATCCGCGTCAACGGCTTGTGCCCCGGCCTGATCGAAACGCCGATGACCAGCATGGTCCGCGAGCAGGAAGCCTTTCATGCGTTCTTCGCCTCGCAACATATGCTCAATCGCTCCGGGCAACCGGAAGAAGTGGCCAACGTCGCGCTGTTCCTGGCCTCGGACGAAGCGTCCTTTGTCAGCGGCCAAATGATCGCCGTGGACGGTGGTTTCTCCGCCGGCCGCCGCTTCGCCCCGCCCGCCGCGTAAACCTGCATCACGCCGGGCGCCCTGCCCGGCCCATCCCCTTTTCGCACTTGTCCTCTAGCCGAGGAGGCCCCATGCCGCCTGTCGCAAACGCACTGACCATCGCCCAACTGTTCGCCAACGCTGCCCAAGCCTACGGCGACCGCCCGGCCATCGAGGATGACGGGCGCTCGATCAGCTACCGAGAACTCGACCAGCTGCGCCGCCAAGCCGCCCGCGCACTGCTGGCGCTGGACGTGCAGTTCGGGGATCGGGTGGCAATCTGGGCTCCAAATGTGTGGGAATGGATCGTCGCCGCTGGCGCGTTGCAAAGCGTCGGTGCCGCGCTGGTGCCGCTCAACACCCGCATGAAGGGCAGCGAAGCTGGTTTTATCCTGCGCCAAAGCGGGGCCTGCGTGCTGTTTGCCATCGGTGAATTTCTTGGTGCCGATTACCCGCGCATGCTGGCGTCTGAAGAACTGCCGGCGCTACGCCAGATCGTCACCTTGCGCGGCACCGGCTCGCTGGGTTGGGAAGATTTTCTCGACCTGGCAATTGAGGTGCCGCGACTGGTCCTGCGCACCCGCGAACAGTCCGTTGGCCCTCAAGCGCTGTCCGACCTGTTGTTCACCTCGGGCACTACCGGCAAGCCCAAAGGAGTGATGACCAGCCACGGACAAAACCTGCGAATCGTGCGTGACTGGAGCGATATCGTCGGTTTGCGCGAAGGTGATCGCTACTTGATCGTCAATCCATTCTTCCATTCCTTCGGCTACAAGGCCGGGTGGCTGGCGGCGCTGATGCGTGGTTGCACGATCCTGCCGCAGCAGGTGTTCGATGTGCAGGCGGTACTCGAATGCGTCCAGCGCGAGCGCATCACCGTGCTGCCGGGGCCGCCGACGTTGTATCAGTCGTTGCTGGCCCATCCGCAGCACCACGATTTCGATTTGACCTCGTTGCGGGTCGCGGTGACTGGTGCGGCGGCGATTCCGGTGGAGATGATCCACCGCATGCGCGACGAACTGGGTTTTGCCACCATCGTCACCGCCTATGGCCTCACCGAAGTCTGCGGCTTTGCGACGATCTGCCGGTCCGACGACAGCGCGGAACTGGTCGCCAACACCAGCGGTCGGGCGATGCCAGGTGTGGAAGTCCGCTGTGTCGGCAACACCGGTTACAGTCATCCAGCCAATGTCCCCGGTGAAATCCAGATCCGCGGCTATAACCTGATGCAGGGCTATTTCAATGATCCACAGGCCAGCCAGGAGATTGTTGACGCCGACGGTTGGCTGAATACCGGGGACATCGGCGTGCTGGATGAACAGGGCTATTTGCGCATCACCGATCGCCTCAAGGACATGTTCATCACCGGGGGCTTCAATGTGTACCCGGCGGAAATCGAGCAATGCTTGCTGACCTATCCGGGCGTGGCCCAGGCCGCGGTCATTGGCATCCCCGACGAACGCCTGGGTGAAGTCGCCATGGCTTTCTTGCTGCCGGCTCCAGGCATCGAGATCGAGCACGCCCGACTCCTCGCCTGGTGCCGCGAGCAGATGGCCAACTACAAAGTCCCGCGCCGGGTGCGAGTGCTTGAGAGTATGCCGCTCAACGCAGCGGGCAAAGTGACCAAGAATGTGTTACGCGAGTGGGCATTGCAGCCAGTCAATTAAACGCAATCCCTGTGGGAGCGAGCTTGCTCGCGATAGCGGTCTGACATTCAAAATAGATGTTGAATGTAATGGCCTGATCGCGAGCAAGCTCGCTCCCACAGGGTTTTGTGTTTGACCTGCCGAATGTGGACTAGATCACCCGTGCCGGATGCTGCTGGCGCGGGTCGCCGAGCATGGCGCGGTGGGAAGGTGGCTGGCGGCCGCCGGCTTCGCTGATGCCGTAACCGGCGGCTATTTCGGCGGTGATTAATGTCTGCCCGGAGAACGTCATCAACTGCTGGTCATTGAGCAATGCGTGAATCACCTGGCCGTTGAATTGCGGGGTTTCGGCATCCGCCAGAAATGCCTTGTATTGCTCACCGTGCTGCTCGCCGGCAATCCGGGTACGCTCGGTCAGTTGCGGGCCGAGCCAAAGCGATAACGCCGCCACACCCTGCCCCTCGAAATCGATCGCCATATCGGCCGCGAACTTATCGATTCCCGCCTTTTGCGCGCCGTACGCCGGCCCATGCATGTAACACCCGGCACCGAATGACGAGGTGAAACAGATCAACCCTCGACCGCTGCGCAGCAACAACGGCGCAGCAAAGTAGCTGGCGGTATATGCCGAACGCAGGCCGACGTCGAGGATGCGCATCAGGTCCAGCGGTTTCTCCCAGAAAGGTCCCGGTTCGATCAATTGGTCATGGATAAACGCGGCATTGTTCACCAGCAGATCCAGGTGCCCACATTCGTTTTCGACCCGAGCGAACAGGGCCTTAACCTGATCATCCTCGGCATGATCACAAACCACCGCGATACCGCGCCCACCCGCAGCAGTTATCGCCGCAGCCGTGTTCTCCAGCGAGCCGCGCAACGCATGACCGTATAAGTTCGATCCTCCCTGCTCCGGGGCGCGTCCGGTGACAAACACGGTCATGCCCGCAGCGCCAAGCGCCAGGGCAATCCCCTGACCGACCCCGCGACTGGCGCCCGTCACGACAGCTACCTGCTCGCGTTGGTTGTTCATTCGACGCTCCCGATCACGCTTTTGGCCGAGCTGGTCTGGCTCTGGCACTTAATGTGATTGGCCGCCAGGTAACCGAAGGTCATTGCCGGGCCGATGGTCGAACCGGCACCCGGATAGGTGCGGCCCATCATCGATGCAGCGCTGTTGCCAATGGCATACAGGCCGTTGATGGGTTGCCCGTCCTCATGCAACACGCGAGCGTGAATATCCGTCAGCAAACCTCCTTTGGTACCGATGTCCCCGGCGTCGATGCGCACGGCGTAAAACGGACCTTTTAGCAACGGCGCCAGGCAAGGATTGGGCTGCACATTCGGATCGCCGTAGTAGCGATCAAACAGCGATTCACCTTTATGGAAATCTTCGTCGACACCCTGCACGGCCATGCCGTTGAAACGTTGCACGGTGCGGATCAGTCCAGCCCCATCGATGCCGATTTTTTCTGCCAGCTCCTCCAAACTCATCGCCTTGTGAAAGTACTCGCGCAAGTGCACGGGCAACTGCCAATCGCGCTGGGCATAACCCGGCAACAACGCGCCGCAGGGGTACTTGCGACGGAACTCGGCGTCGAACACCATCCAGCACGGCACGCTCGTTGCGCCTTCGCGATTGTTGGCGTACATCGCGTAAACGATGTCGGTATAGGGTGCCGCTTCGTTGACGAAACGCTCGCCGGCAGAATCGACCAGCACGCAGCCCGGCAAGGTCCGTTCGACAAACAGTGCGCGCTGCTTTTCTTCTCCCTGGACATGGGTGGTCGGCGCCCACCAACTGTGATCCATCAACGCGGTGCGCGCGCCAATCGCCTGACCGGCGCGGATGCCGTCGCCGGTATTGTGTGGCGGTGTGGCACTCCAGCCGGCCAGCGTCGGCTGCGGCAGATACTGCGTACGCATTGCCTGATTACGCTCGAAACCACCGGCGGCAATGATCACGCCGTAGCGCGCCTTGACGTTGAGTAACTGCCCATCGCGACAGACGCGAGCACCGCCCACCCGATCGCCAACGATCATCAGTTCTTCCAGCGCACAGTTCAGCCACAGAGACTTGCCGCGGTCCTGCAACGAACAGCGCAAGGCGCCGATCAAGGCATTACCCAAGGTCAGGAAGCGGTCGCGGCGCGACAACCGCCGCCCTTCGCGATCACGCCAATATCGCCACATCACCCGCAGGGTCAGCCGCAACCAGCCGGGCCCCCGGCACAGCAAAACCTGCGCCTCTTTCATGGTCATCGCCATGCGTCCCATCATCAGTGTTCCGGGGGATGGCGCACGCATGCGCAGAAATTCCTCACCCAGTTCGGCGGCGTCAAACGGTTGCGGGTCCATGGATCGATAACCCGGTTTTCCGCCTTCGACTTCCGGGTAGTAATCGGCATAGCGAGGCTGCGCCTCGAAACGCACGCGGGTCTGTTGTTCAAGGTATTCGACCATCTCGCGACCGTGTTCGACATAGGCTTCGATTCGCCCGTCATCGATCTCGCCATGGGTCACCGCACGGATATAGGCGATCGCTTCTTCCGCTGAATCACTGCCGCCCAGGGCTTTGATCCGGTGGTTGTCCGGTATCCAGATGCCGCCGCCGGACACCGCCGAGGTGCCGCCGTATTCGCCGCTCTTCTCGATCAACAAGGCATTGAGCCCCAGATCGTGGGCGCGCAATGCAGCGGTCATGCCCCCTGCACCGGAGCCAATCACCAGTACATCGCAGCACTCATCCCATTTGATCTCGGCAGTTTTCATGCGATCACCCTTGCTCAGCGCCCATCAGGCAGAAACCGCCGCCAGATCTTCGTCCGGTGCAGTCGGTCTCGGGATTGTTCGCCGCGTGCCCTGAACGGTCATCGTCCGATGGGACTAAGACGATGGCCGCCTCGACCCTGTGCAAATCGCTTAGTCCGCTTGGACGATGTTACGCCCCAACGCTGACTCCATAGTCGCCCACAGCACCAATCACCCCCCTGAAATGCAGGTCGGGCAGGTCTGACCTGGGCATGAGGACGACATGATAAAAACAATAATCGCCCCACAATCGCTGCACCCTCGCGTACAGCTGGCCATGCTCTTGCTGGCTGGTGGACTGGGCAGTCAAGCCAGCGCCATGAGTTTCCAGCCGAACGAGGATTTGAGCGTCGACTGGGATACCACACTGACTTACAGCCTGGCCTGGCGGACCGACTCTCGCGATCACAAGCTGACGGCCAATGCCAACGGCAACGATGGCGACAACGCGTTCGACAAAGGCAGCCTGATCAACAACCGCAGCGGTTTTCTCACCGAGGCCAACATCAAATGGCGTGAGGACTACGGCGTGTTCCTCCGTGGGACGGGCTTCTACGACAACGTTTACGATCAGGGCAACGACAACGACACAGGCACCTCGAACTGCTTCGCCGGCGGTCATTGCAACCGTCCTGACCGGTTTTCCCAGGACACCATCGACCAACACCGCAATGAACTGCGCATGCTCGATTACTACGCGTATGGCACCTGGGACATCGGCGGCCACAACTTCAACGCGCGGCTCGGCAATCAGGTGGTGAGCTGGGGTGAAAGCCTGTTCTACCCCGGCATTTCCGCCGCCCAGAGCCCGGTGGATGCGACCAAGTCGACCACTCCGGGGGTTGAGGTCAAGGAGATCCTGCTGCCCGTCGGCCAATTGTTTACCCAGTTCAGCCTGACCGACAGCCTCGATCTGCAGGCCTACTACCAATACAAATGGGAAAAGACCCAGTTGTTCGGCGTCGGGAGTTACTTTTCCACCACCGACTTCATCGACGAGGGTGGCTTCAACGACGCCAGCGGTTTCCTGACACGCCTGGGTGACGACAAACCGAGCGACAGCGGCCAATACGGTGTGGCCCTGACCTATGCGGCAGAGTCGCTGAACAACACCGAGTTCGGCCTCTACTACTCGCGCTACCACGACAAGACCCCGTCGCTGGATTTCCAGACCGACCTGGGGCACTACCGAGTGCGCTACTTCGACAACATCGATCTTTACGGCGCGAGTTTCTCCACGGTGCTGGGCAGCGTGAGCTGGGCCGGTGAAGTCAGCTACCGCGACGGTCAGCCAGTGATGGTCGACAACGGTTTCTCAAGCCCGGTGCGCGGCAAAACCCTGCAGGCGCAGACGTCGATGATCTACGTGCTCGGCCCGACATCATGGGCCGACAACACCACCCTGACCGGTGAGCTGGTCTACAACACCGTGCTCAGCAACGACAAGTCGGAACCTGTGACATTGGCCCCCGGATTCTCGCTGCCGGGCACCGACAGTCTGGTCTATGACCGCGACGCCTTCGGTTACACGGTTCAGGCGAACTTCGATTACAACAACGTATTCAGCGGCTGGGACATGTCGGTGCCCGTCACCTACAGCACCGCCGCCCAGCATGACAGCGCATTGGTGGGCTCGATCAACTCAGGCCAGGGCGACGACCGCGCGAGCATCGGCAGCTCGTGGCGCTATCTGGGCAACTTCACCGTCGAGGCCCGTTACAACGCCTACCTGGGCAACGCCAACAACGCCCCGTTGGCCGACCGCGACAACGTCGCCCTCAACTTCAAATACCGGTTCTGAATCCCCTGATGGAGGAGCACAGCATGTCTAGATTTACCCACACATTGTTGGGCACGGCATTGGCCGTCAGCCTGCTCGGTAGTGGCCTGGTTCAGGCCAAAATCAGCAATGAAGAAGCCGCACGCCTGGGTCAGGACCTGACCCCGATGGGTGCCGAGAAAGCGGGCAACGCCGACGGCAGCATCCCGGCCTGGACCGGAAAATGGCGCGGCTTGCCGCCACAGCTCAAATACGCTGGCCCCGGCACGCCGTACCCGGACCCGTACGCGGCAGAAAAGCCGCTGTTCGTGATCAATGCGCAGAACATGGACAAGTACGCCGACAACCTCACCGATGGCCAAAAAGCGTTGCTTAAACGCTACCCCGCGACTTTCAACATTCCGGTGTACCCGAGCCATCGCGACTTCCGTTTCGATCAGCGCCTGGAAGACCTCGTCAAGAAAAACGCGGTCAGTGCCGAACTGGCCAACGACAACAACGACACGCAAAACGCCTGGGGCGCCTCGCCGTTCCCGATTCCAAAGAACGGTAGCGAATTGATGTTCAACCATACGCTGGCCGGACGCGCCAATACCGAAGAGGCCAACTACGGTCAGGCGGTGGTCTATTCCAACAAGGAACGTGTGCTCGAAGAGGTCAATTACAAGATCTTCTCGATCTGGTCCAGCCCGGATAAAACCCTGGAGAGCGCCAACGGCATTCTTACCAACTTCCTGATCACCACCCTGGAGCCGGTGCGCAAGAAAGGCGAGATTGTCGTCGGTCACGAGTTCATCAACCCGACCGCCTCCCCTCGCCAGGCCTGGCAGTACAGCCCGGGGCAACGTCGGGTACGTCGTGCGCCAACCGTAGGCTATGACTCACCGAGCGGCGCCGGCGGTTTTCGGGTGTATGACGAAGACCGTTTGTTCAACGGTGCACCGGATCGCTACAACTGGACCATCGTCGGCAAGAAAGAAATCTACATCCCGTACCACAACTACAAGATCGACGACCCGAGCGTGACCACTGACCAGATTCTGGCCACCACCGGCCACATCGATCCGCAGTACATGCGCTATGAAAAGCACCGTGTCTGGGTCTTGCAGGCCACCCTCAAGGAAGGCGCCCGACATGTTTACGCCAAGCGTGTGTTGTACCTGGACGAGGATTCCTGGGCCGCAACCCTGGCCGACAACTACGACAGCCGCGGCGAGCTTTGGCGCACCAACATGCAAACTTCGATCTACGCTTACGAACTGCAGCGCTACCACGCTCGCCTCGGGATCTACCATGACCTGATCGCCGGTTCCTATCTGGTTGACCGTATGTTGATCGATCAAAAGCCCGCCAAGCTCAACGCCACCGCCTTCACTGAAGACGAATTCACCCCCGGCAACCTGCGCAAACTCGGCACTCGCTAAGCCCTCTGCGCCCTGACCGATTTACTCGGTCGGGGCGTTGTGCTTTTTTGAACTCGCTCATTTCACGGAAAACTCCCCATGAATAAATTGCTCACTGGCGTCATCGCCATGGCCAGCGTCAGCCTGTCAATGCAGGCCAATGCCCTGAACATCCTGTTGACCAACGACGACGGTTGTCGGGCGCCCGGCATCGATGCGATGTACCGGGCGCTGACAGCCGCCGGGCATCAGGTGACACTCGTTGGTCCGTTGAACGACAGCAGTGGCATCAGCGCGGCCAGCGTGGTCGTGCCCGGACAGGCGTTGGCAGTGACCGAGTTGGCGCCAGGCAAATTTTGCGTCGGCCCACCCGAGGGCTACACCCCGCCCCCGGGCAAGACTTCCGCCATCGGCACCCCGGTGGACGCGGTCAATGTTGGCCTGGACGTGCTGCTCAAAGACAATCCGCCAGACCTGGTGGTGTCGGGCAGTAATTTTGGTGAGAACGTCGGCCCGCTGACGCAAATGTCCGGCACCTTGAATGCAGCGATCCGCGCGATGTTCAAGGGCATTCCGGCGGTGGCGGTGTCGACGGCCATCGACATGGACCTGATCATCCGCGACCAGCAGGCCGGCTACCGCAAAACCCTCGGCGCCATGGATGACACTGCCCGGTTTGCGGTGAAGGTTATCAAGCAGGCGAGTCTCGCGGGTGCTCAAGCCAAACAGGCCTGCGGAAAAAGCAACCTCGGCTGCGAATTGAATGTCCTCGGTTTGCCGGGTGTCAGCGGGTTGAATATCAATTACCCGGCGCTGGCGGCCAGTGACGTCAAAGGCGTGAGTTTTGCCCCGATCGGCAATTGGGACCGGGTGAACTTCACCTCCCAGCGCGGCGCCGACGGCGTGGTTCACGTCAACCTGGTGGCCCCGCCGACACCAACGCCCGCCCAGCAACAGGCCGATGCGTATCAGTTGTGGCAGGGGCACGCGGTGATTACGGTGATCGACGGCAACATGAGTGCACCGGGTGCGGTGCAGGATCAGGCGAAGGAAATGTTGCGGGGAATAAAACCTTAATCCAACGCAGAACCTGTGGGAGCGAGCTTGCTCGCGATGACGGCGCCACTTTCAACATCAATGTTGACTGACAGTCTGCAATCGTCAGAACGCCGCCCGGAGCAAGCTCACTCCCACAGGTTATGTGTTCGCTTCAGATAGCGCCCTGCGCAGGTCTGCCGCGGCATCGGACAAGGCTTGCGCAGCTCGCTCGACAAACGGCGCCATGCTGATAAATCCGTGAATCATGCCCTCGCAGCGCTGCACGCGCACCGGCACGCCGGCTTCCCGCAGACGCAAGGCAAACGCCTCGCCCTCATCCCGCAAAGGATCAAACCCGGCGCTGATCAGGGTGGTCGGCGGCAAGTCAACCAACCGGTCGGCGCGCAACGGCGAGGCCAAGGGGTCATCCCCCTGATCGGCATCCTGCAGGTACTGCTGCCAAAACCAGTACATCATCGCACCGGTGAGGAAATAGCCCTCGGCAAAATCCTCATAAGACTTGCTGTCGCAGCGTGCATCGGTGACCGGGTAAAACAGGCACTGGTAACTGATTTTCGGCCCCTGGCGTTGTGCGGCGAGGCGACTGACAGCGAGCGCCAGATTGCCCCCTGCACTGTCCCCGGCCAGCGCCAGGCGACCGCCATCAACGCCAAGTTCGGCAGCGTGCTCGACCAGCCAGCACGTGGCCGCATAACAATCGAGTGGTGCCGCCGGGAAATGGTTTTCCGGCGCCAGTCGGTAGGCGACCGACACCACCACCGCCTCCGTCAGACTGGCGATTGAACGGCAGAGGTTGTCATGGGTGTCGAGGTTGCCCATGACAAAACCGCCTCCGTGGAAGAACACCAGCAGCGGCAGGTTGTCCTGCTCCAGTGGCCGATACAGCCGCGCATCCAGCTCGCCCGCCGCGCCCGCGACCCGCAGGTGACGCACTTCGATCATCGGGTCGCCGGGGATGGCGGGCAGCAGGTTGTCGGAAAACTGCCGATATTGCTTGGCATCGAGCTGGCTGAAGTCGGGCTCCGGCAGGTCGCGAAACTGCTGGAGCACGGCGGCGATCTGCTTATCGAGCGGCATCGGCATTTCCCTCTACATCGGTCATTTGAAACTGCGGATTGGTTTCTTCCAGGATGCTTTGCACCCTTCGTTCCAGCGCCGGTTTGAAACCTTTGTGAGGGAAGACCCAGAAGCGTTTTTCGGCGATGGCGGCGAACACCTGCTCCGCCAGCTCGCTCGGCGTCATGCCTTGGCGGATGCTGCTATCGAGCAATTGACTGAATGACGAGCCCGCCGTGTCCACCACTTGATTCGACGCCATGATTTCACTGGCCACCGGCCCTGGGCACACCACCGAGACCGATACCGGCACCCCGAGCATGCTCAATTCGTAGTGCAGGGTTTCCGAGAGTGCGACCACTGCCTGCTTGGTCACGTTGTAAGGCGCCATCAACGGGCTGCTGAGCAAGCCCGCGAGGGACGCCGTGTTGATCACATGGGCCGCCCGCCCCTGACGCAAAAACAGCGGCACGAAACTGCGAATGCCATTGATCACACCGCTGAGGTTAACGTTGAGCATCCGCTGCCATTGCTGCGCAGTGATTTCCCAGCTGTAGCCGGTCTGCATCACTCCGGCGTTGTTGAACAGCAGATCAACCCCGCCAAAGCGCTCGAGGGCGATATCGCGCAAGCGCTCGACGTGCGCCAGATCGCCAACATCCGTGACGCAAGCAATCGCCTGCGCACCGCCCGTCTGCAGTTCATCGCACAGCGCTTGCAGCCCCGGCCCATCGAGATCGGCCAGCACCAGGCGCATCCCCAGCGTTGCCGCATGCTCGGCCAACCCCCGGCCAATACCACTGGCGGCCCCGGTAATCACCGCGACCGGCCCTTGTTCATTGTTCATCGCCAACTCCTGCACTGGGTCCAATGGCGTCAGTAGAGCGGGCGGGCGTAAACCGGCCATCGTCCATTCAGACGATGCCCGCTTCTACAGGGGCGGCAGAATCCGTAACAGGCGCCAAACCCGTGAACCCTGGGAGAATAATAAGATGAGTACCTTGCACCGCATCGAAGCCAAACTGCTGGAAGACCGCTACGCCCGTGGCTGGCATTGTCTTGGTCTGGCCGCCCAATACCGCGACGGCAAAGCCCATCGCCTGGAGGTGTTCGGCACCCGGCTGGTGGCCTTTCAAGGCGATGACGGCGAGTTGCATATCCTGGACGGTTATTGCCCGCACATGGGCGCCGACCTCAGTACCGGTTGCGTTGAAGGCAACTCGATTCGCTGCCCGTTCCACGCCTGGCGCTGGGGTGCCGATGGTGTCTGCGACGACATTCCCTATGCCAAACGCATTCCGCCACGGGCCCGGCTCAAGAGCTGGCCACTCATGGAAGAAAACCAGTTGCTGTTCGTCTGGAATGATCCGGAAGGCAACCCGCCGCTCCCTGAGCAACGCATCCCGCGCATTGACGCTTGCTTCAGTGACGAGTGGGCCGCGTGGGAAGTCGCCGAATTGCAGATCGGCACCAACTGCCGCGAACTGATCGACAACGTCGCCGACATGGCGCACTTCGGCACGGTACATGGCGCCCCCGTCGAGGAATTCAGCAACGTCTTCGAAGGTCACCTGGCCACCCAGATCATGAGCGCCCGCAGTGAGCGCTTGTCCGGCGACAGCGCGTTGAGCACCGTGGCCACCTACTTCGGCCCGGCCTACCAGATCACCGAAATGAACGGCGCGATGAACGGCCAGCCGATCCATTCGATCCTGCTCAACTGCCATGTGCCGATCGACCTCGACAGCTTCACCCTGCGCTATGGCGTGCTAGTGAAAAAAATTCCGGGGCTGAGCGAAGAGCAGAATCAGGCGATGGCCAAGGCCTATGTGCAGCAAGCACAGGAAGCCTTCTACGAAGACGTGACGATCTGGCACAGCAAGACCCGCGTCGACAACCCGCTGCTGTGTGACGGCGATGGCCCGGTTTATCAGTTGCGCCGCTGGTACGAGCAGTTCTACACCGACCTCGCGGCGCTCTCGGCCGATGTGCTGGAGCAAAAACGGTTCGTCGTGCGCGCCACCGAACGGGCCTGAACACCGCGGCCTTTGCGCTTTCTGAGCCTGACTGGCAGCCGCCCGTCAGGCCTTGTGCCCGGGCGTTGCAAGGAGTCGATATCGGCGCTTATTCTCGGCCACCGCCAACGCTAATAATAAAAACGGTTTTCCCTATGCAACAGAGCCTCAGCCTCGATACGTTCAGCGATCTACTCGGCAACCTCTATCAGGGGCCGCTGGAGACCATTCCCTGGGCGACCTTTCTCAACCAGCTCAATGTGCACCTGGAAAGCAAGTACGTGACCTTCATCCTGCGTCCGCCCAGCGCGCACGTGGATGGCTTGATGGTCAACACCACCGGCACGTCGACCGAGGCGACCGCGTCGTATAACAAGCACTTTTTCACCCTCGACCCGTTTGTCGACCTGCCCAACCGCCAGGTGGTGACCCTTGCCGAGTTCGTGTCCAACGACGATTGGCAGCACTCGGAGTTCTACAAGAATTTCCTCGAACCGGTGGATGTGTTCCACATTCTCGGTGCCGACATCAACACCTGCGACGGCGCCCAGTGCCGTATCCGTATCAGTCGCGGACGCGATGACAAGGCCTTCGGCAATGAAGAGAAAGCTTTGCTGACGCACTTCATTCCGCACCTGGAACGCTCGATCAAGATCCACATGCAGCTCAATCGCATCGAAGCCGAACGCAACCTCTACGCCGGTGCGGTGAATCAAATGGCGGTCGGCACGATCATCCTCGACGAAGCCGGCAAAGTGCTGCAGACCAACCAGGTCGCCGATCGGCTGATCCAGGAAAAGGACGGCATCAAACTGGTCAACGACGCCCTGCAAGTCGGTACGGCACGTGACACTCAAGAGTTTCGGCGGCTGGTGAAGCAATCACTGCTCTCGCAGAAAAGCAGTAACCCGTCGGTGGTCGAAGCCCTGCGCGTGCAACGGCCGTCCGGGCGTGCGGACCTGGGGATCATTGTGCGCTCAGTGCCGTTGTCGGACTGGAGTGAAGGCAAACAATGCCCCACCGTGGTGATTTTCATCAGTGACCCGGAGCAACAATCCACCGCACCACAGGAGATCGTCCGCGCGCTGTTCGACTTCACCCCGGCCGAAACTCAACTGGCCATGTTGTTGGCCAACGGCTTGACCCTCGACGAAGCCTCCGAAGAACTGGGCATCAGCCGCAACACCTCGCGAGCACACCTGCGATCGACCTTCTCCAAGACCGGCGTGACCCGCCAGACCATGCTCGTGCGACTGATCCTGCGCAGCGTGGCAACGCTGGGCTAGCACTCACTTTCCGCCCTCGTCCGCTCGGACGATGGCGGCCACCCCGACACGGCGCACAGTGGCTCCATCCCAACAAGGGGCCTGACCATGCGCAACTGTCCAACCATCCTCAAGACTGAACTGCTGGCTGAAAGCGGCCATTTTCAGATCGAAGCCTTACACCTGCAATTCAGCAACGGCCAGCAGCGGGTTTACGAGCGTCTGCGCGGCACCGGTTATCGCTCGGTGATGCTGGTGGCGATGCCCGATCCGCTGCATGTGTTGCTGGTCCGTGAATATGCGGTCGGTGTCGAAAAAACCGTGCTAGGCCTACCCAAGGGCGGCGCGGAGCCTGATGAAGACTATCTGCAAGCGGCGCAACGCGAACTCTGCGAAGAAGTCGGGATGCGCGCTGCACGCCTCAGCGAACTGGGCGAACTGACCCTGGCACCGGGTCACCTGTGCCATCGCTACCGGGTGGTGTTGGCCGAACAGTTGAGTCCCTGCCAACTGGTCGGCGACGAGCCCGAACCGCTGGAATGCCTGCGCGTACCGCTGGCGCAGATCCCCGACCTGGTGGCCCGCGGCGAACTCAACGAAGCACGGGCCATTGCTGCACTGTTCATGGCCATGGGCGCATTGGCCCGACGTAGCTGACACGCAAAACCTGTGGGAGCGAGCTTGCTCGCGATGAGGCCAGTTCATTCAACATTGATGTCGCCTGACACACCGCCATCGCGAGCAAGCTCGCTCCCACAAGGGATCGAAGTCGTACGCAAATACCCGGGCTGCCCCTCCCACAAGGGGACTGTGTAGTCCATTCGGACGAAGCCACATCCCGCCGACCGCAATAACGTGCCTCTACAACAATAAAATCCGTGTCGAGGCTCGCCATGCGAAAAGCCACCTGTGCCCTGTTCATCATCTTCTGCGCCGGCAGCAGTGCCAGCCTGTGCCAACTGTTCAAGAATGAAGCCTACCGCCCCACCACCGCCTACTTCAGCTGCTCAAACACCGCCATCAGTTGCTATCCCCCACTGGTGCGTAATCTTCTTCCATAAAAAAACCACCGGGCCTGCAAGCATGGCCGGTGGCTTTTTTGTGCTGTCGCCGGATCAGGTGGGCAAAACACCCCGCGAACGTGACAGGGTCAGCGCCAGGTCTTCGATCATGTCTTCCTGACCGCCGACGGTGCCGCGTCGACCCAATTCCACCAGCAGTTCACGTGCGGCAACGCCGTACTTTTGCTCGGCACGTTTGGCGAACAACAGGAACGAACTGTAGACCCCGGCGTAACCCAGGGTCAGCGCATCGCGATCGAGGCGGATCGGCTGATCCATCATTGGCACCACCAGGTCCTCGGCAACGTCCATGATCCGGTACAAGTCGATGCCACTGTTGACGCCCATCCGCTCAAGCACCGCGACAAACACTTCGAGCGGCGTATTGCCCGCCCCTGCGCCCAGCCCCGCCACCGAACCGTCGATACGTGTGGCGCCCGCCTCGATCGCGGCAAGGGAATTGGCAATCGCCATGCCCATGTTGTGGTGACCGTGAAAACCTACTTCGGTCCCGGCACTCAGCCCTGCGCGCAATGCAGCGATTTTCTCAGTGACTTCATCAGGCAGCATGTAGCCAGCCGAGTCAGTGCAGTAAATGCAGTTGGCCCCATAACTCTCCATCAACCGCGCCTGCTCCAGCAGTTTTTCCGCGCTGACCCTGTGCGCCATCATCAGAAAGCCGACGGTATCCAGGCCCATCTTCGCTGACATGCCGATGTGCTGGCCGGAGACGTCCGCCTCGGTGCAGTGGGTGGCCACACGAATGGTCGACACCCCGTGTTCATGGGCCATTCTCAAATGATCGAGGGTGCCGATACCTGGCAACAACAGCGCCGAGACCTTGGCCTGTTTCATACGCGGGATCACTGCTGCGAAGTATTCCTCGTCGCTGTGGGCGGGCAAACCGTAGTTCAGCGACGCACCGCCCAGGCCATCGCCGTGGGTGATTTCGATCAGCGGCACGCCGGCCGTATCGAGACCGGTCGCCACCGAGATCATCTGTTCCAGGCTGATTTGATGCTGTTTGGCATGCATGCCGTCGCGCAGGCTCATGTCGTGCAGACGGACGCTCTTACCTTGCAAATTCATGGCAATTCTCCACTCAACGGACGGGCAGTTGCAGGGTGCCCTTGTGGGCTTCTTCGGCGAACATCTCGGCGGTACGCAACCCCGCAGCGGTCATGATGTCGAGGTTGCCGGCGGACTTGGGCAGGAAGTCGCCGAGGCCTTCGACTTCGATGAAAATCGACACCTTGTGCCCATCGAACACCGGGCCATTGATCAGCTTGTAGCCGGGAACATAGCGCTGCACTTCCTTGACCATCTGCAACACCGAGGTGCGAATGGCGTCCTGATTCGGTTCGTCATCCGTCAGGCAGTGGATGGTGTCGCGCATCATCAGCGGTGGCTCGGCCGGGTTGATGACGATGATTGCCTTGCCGCGTAGGGCGCCGCCGATCTTCTCCACCGCACCGGCCGTGGTGCGGGTGAATTCGTCGATGTTCTGGCGAGTGCCCGGGCCGACCGAACCGGAGGACACAGTGGCGACGATCTCGCCGTAACTCACCGACTGGACCCGCGACACGGCCGCGACCATCGGAATGGTCGCCTGGCCACCGCAAGTCACCATGTTGACGTTCATCGCCAACGTCGCCGCATGCTCCTTGAGATTGACCGGCGGCACGCAGAACGGGCCGATGGCCGCTGGCGTGAGATCAATCATGATCACCCCCAGCTCGTTGAGCTTGCGGCTGTTTTGCGCGTGTACATAAGCCGAGGTGGCATCGAAGGCGATGCGAATATCATCGTCGAGCACATGGGGCAGCAGCCCGTCGACGCCCTCGGCCGTGGTTTTCACGCCCAATTCACGGGCGCGTTTAAGGCCCTCGGATTGGGGGTCGACGCCGACCATCCAGACCGGCTCGATCCATTGCGATCGATACATTTTCATCAGCAGGTCAGTGCCGATATTGCCCGGGCCGATAATGGCCGCTCTGAGTTTCTTGCTCATCCGGTTAAACCCCACAGGTCAGGCGCAAAAGGACACCCGGGCACTGCCCAGGCCATCGATGGTCAATTCAAAACGGTCACCCGCACGCGCAGGTTCCAGCGGCACCAAAGAGCCTGAGAGAATGATTTCTCCGGCCTTGAACGGAATACCGAAGGCGCCCAGGGTGTTGGCCAGCCAGGCCACGGCCGTCAGCGGATTGCCCTGCACCGCCGAGCCCAAACCTTCGCTGAGAGGCTCGCCATTCTTGAACACACGCATGCGCAAGTTGGGCAAATCCAGCGTCCGTGGGTCGACCTGAACATCGCCCAGCACGAACACACCGCAAGAGGCGTTGTCGGCGACGGTGTCTTGTATGCGTATGCGCCAGTCATGAATCCTTGAGTCGACAATTTCGAAGCACGGCATCACGTATTCGGTCGCTTCCAGCACGTCGGCTTCGGTAACACCGGGGCCGATCAGATCGTGCTTGAGCTTGAAGGCAATCTCGCCCTCGGCGCGGGGCTGGATCAGCTTGTTCGCGGCGAGGGAGATTTGCGCGTCATTGGCGAACGACATCTGCCGGGTGATGAAGCCGAAATCCGGCTGATGTACGTTGAGCATTTGCTGGACCGCCGCCGACGTTACACCGATTTTCTTGCCGACAATCCGGTCACCGGCGGCCACCCGGCGTTCGATGCTGTAGAGCGAAATATGGTAAGCATCCTCGATGCTGATCGCCGGCCAGCGCTCGGTCAGCGGCGCCAGTGTGGTGCCACTCAGTAGCGCCTGATAAAGCTCTTCGCCGTATTGATGACGCAGTTGTTCACTCATGAGCGAGCCTCCTCGAAGAACGCCAGGCACTCGCGGTTGAACTGCTCACGGTGCTCGACCATGACCCAATGCCCGCATTCGCTGAGCAGTACAAAGCGAATGTTCCGGCAGTGCTGCATCATCGTTTGCGCACCAGACACCGGGCAGAATTTGTCGTTCATGCCCCAGAACCCGAGGATCGGACACTGCAACTCGCCGAGGCGCGCGGTCATGTTTGGCACTTGCATGGTCGACAACACGCAGACCGGTTGCTGGCGCACCACTGCAACCCGCTCATTGACCGTTTCGTCGCTGATCAAGGATTCATCGAACAGTTGCAGCGCCAGCAGCCGGCGCATTCCGCCCGCATCGTGCAGTTCACCTTTGGCGAAAGCCGCACCCATTTTCTGGATGCCCTCCATCTGCAAGTAATACTGTTCTTTTTCCATCAGGCCGCCGGGCGCCATCAGCACCAGCCGGCTGACCCGCTGCGGCTGGTCGAGGGCCAGTTTGATCGCGATCGCACCGCCTAGGGAATTGCCGACCAGCACGCATCGCTCGATATCCAGGGCATCGAGCAAATCGCTCAAGGCGGCGATAAAGTAGTCCAGGGTGTAGAGGGTGTCTGGCTTATCTGAAGCGCCATAACCCGGCAGGTCGGGGACGATGACTCGGTAGCCGGCCTTGGCAAACACCGGGTAGTTCTGCTTGAAGTTGCTGTGGCCGCCAGCACCCGGCCCGCTGCCATGGATAAAAATCACCGGCTCGCCGCTGCCGATGTCCTGCCCGCCGATGTCCAGATAGTGCAGCTGCAAACCCTGCGGCAGCGTAACGAAGTGCCCTTGCGCTGATGCGCTCATAAGGTGTCCTCCCGGCCTGTTGTTGTCGCCGGATTATTCCGAGCGCCCGGGCAAACAACATCGTCCGACAGGACTACGTCGCCCTAGTCTTTTCGGACGTAGGCCGGCTTAGGCTGTGGACCTAGCATCGCAGCATTCCCGAGCGACAGAACGAGGTATCCCATGCTTGATCCGATGGACTTTCGCGGCAAAGTGGTACTGGTCACCGGCGGTGGCAAGGGTGTCGGTCGCGGCATCAGTCAGCGTTTTCTCGACTGTGGTGCCGAGGTGGTGATCTGCGGTCGCGAAGCACCGCAAACGTTGCCTGCCAGTGCTGAACGCGAGGTGCTGTTTCTGCCCTGCGACCTGCGGGATGTCGAGCAGTCCGGGCGGTTGATCGACAGTATTGTCGAGCGCTTCGGCCGCCTCGATGTGCTGGTCAATAACGCCGGCGGCTCACCGAATGCCGACGCGGCCGTTGCCTCACCGCGTTTTAGCGAAGCGATCATTCGCCTTAACCTGTTGGCGCCGCTGAATCTCTGTCAGCAGGCCAATCAGGTGATGCAGATGCAGGCCGACGGCGGTGCAATCATCAACATTTGCAGCGTCAGCGCGACCCGTCCCTCGCCCGGTACTGCCGCTTATGGCGCGGCCAAGGCCGGGCTGCTGAACCTGACCGGTTCGCTGGCCGTGGAATGGGCACCCAAGGTACGGGTCAACGCCGTGACGGCCGGGCTGATTCTCACCGAGCAGGCGGCCATGCATTATGGCGATCAGGCGGGCATTGCCCGGGTGGCGGCGACCATCCCGCTGCAACGCCTGGCGGCTCCGGAAGACATCGGCGATACCTGTCTGTACCTGGCATCAACGCTGGCACGTTATGTCAGCGGCGCGGATGTCACCGTGCACGGCGGTGGCGAGCGCCCAGCCTTTCTTGACGCGGCACACTCCCATTGAACAAGAGGAATTCCAACATGCCCGCGATTGCCAGCCACAGCGTCCTGCTTGACCTTACCCCGGCCGCTGCCTGGGCCAAACTGCGCGACTTGAGCCTCGCCCCGCATTACGTGCCGGGCTTGACCGGTTGCCAGTTTCATCCCGGTGCACATGAAGGGCTTGGCGCCAGTCGCCGGGTGTTTCGCAAAGGCGGCCAGTGGCTGGATGAGAGTGTGGTGCAATGGCAGGAAGGCGCAGGTTTTGTCCTGATCCTGCACCGTGCCAGTGGCGGCGCGCCCTTCCCGTTTCGCGAGGCCTGTTTCAGCTATGCCTTGCAGGCTGAGGGTGACGCGACACGCATCACCACCCAAATGAGCTACAGCCTGCGCGGTGGCAGGCTGGTGGAAATGTTGTTGGCCAAGGCATTCAAAAACGTCGTGCGACAGATTGCCGAGAACCTCAAGGCTTTCTACGAAACCGGACAGACGCAGAATCGTGACCTGGTCACACCGCACCTCGCGGCGTCAGATTGACCTCGCTCCAATAGGCTTTCATCGAGCGGATCTTGCCGTCCGCATCGAACTCCATCACGTCGATCACATGAAGCGAACACGGTTGCCCCGCCCAGTCCATATCAACCCGAAATGGCATAGCCCCGCAACCGTTCGACGTCGCACGAACCGGGCCGGTCAAGGTCGCAGAGACTTTGCTCGCGCCCAGACCTTCACGGTAGAAGCGTTCGATGGCGACAAGGCCCTGAATCGGCGGTTGGCCGACGGGGTCTTCGACCATCGCGTCCTGACCATACAGCGCAATGATTGCGTCGATATCACCGGCATCCACCCATTCCACATAACGCGCCATGGTCGCTTGAATCTGTTGTGCACTGACCATTCAGACCACCTCGAACAGTGCGGCGGCACCCATGCCACCGCCGATGCACATACTCACCACCACGTAACGCAAACCGCGCCGCTGCCCCTCGACCAACGCGTGACCGACCATCCGCGCACCGGACATGCCGAAAGGATGGCCCATGGAAATCGCACCTCCGTTGACGTTCATGCGTTCAGGGGGAATGCCCAGGGTGTCGCGGCAATACAGCACCTGACAGGCGAACGCCTCGTTCAACTCCCAAAGGCCAATGTGGTCCACGGTCAGGCCATGGCGCTTGAGCAGTTTCGGGATGGCGTAGACCGGGCCGATGCCCATCTCGTCGGAGTTGCAGCCAGCGACCGCCATGCCGCGATAAATCCCCAGCGGCTCCAGGCCACGCTTCTCGGCCAGTTTGGCACTCATCAACACCGAGGCCGAAGCACCGTCGGACAGTTGCGAGGCGTTGCCGGCCGTGATGAAGCGGCCCTTTTCACTCCATTGACCGCCCGGCCACACCGGTTCCAGCGCATTCAGGCTTTCGCGGGTGGTGTCGACGCGGTTGCATTCGTCGCGCAGCAAAGTGACGGCCTCAAAGCGGGTTTCGCCACTGGTCTTGTCGAAGATCGCCTTGCGGCTGGTCAGCGGCGCGAGTTCACGGTCGAACAATCCATTATTCTGGGCCAGCGCGGTACGCACCTGGCTCTGGTAGCTGTATTCGTCCTGTTCCTCGCGGGAAATGCCGTAGCGTGCGCAGACAATCTCGGCGGTTTCGATCATCGGAATGTAGGCGTGCGGATCCAGTTCGATCACCGCGCCGGACTGATTGCGGTACAGGTTCTTGTGCTTGTTCTGCACCAGGGAAATCGACTCCAGGCCACCGGCCACGGCAATGTCGATTTCGTCGCACATGATGCCTTTGGCGGCCATGGCAATGCTCATAAGGCCCGATGAGCATTGGCGCTCGACGGCCATCCCGGCGACGGAGGTCGGCAAACCCGCGGCAATCGCGCAGAGACGACCGAGGTTATAGGACTGAGTGCCCTGCTGCGCCGCCGCGCCGATGATCACATCGTCCACTTCGCCCGGCTCAATGCCTGCGCGACGCACGGCTTCGCGCACCACATGCCCGCCGAGTTGCGGGGCGTCGGTGTCATTGAATGCACCGCGAAAGGCTTTGCCGATCGGGGTACGCGCGGTCGAAACGATGACGGCTTCTTTCATGCTGGATTCCTCGAATGTTCTGCTAAAGGGTTCATGCGGGGTAGTAACGGCTGATGGTGTCGACCACACAGCCGGGGCGCTCCTCGCCGTCGATTTCGACGCTGACGCGAATGGTCGCCTGAACGCCGCCCTTGACCTCCTCCACCGCCATCAACTGCGCACTGCCGCGCACCCGCGAGCCAACACGCACCACCGTGGGAAAGCGCACCCGCTCGCAGCCATAATTGATACCCATGGCAATGCCGCGCACCTCGACGATCTGCGGTAAAAAGAGATTGACCAACGCCAGGCTCAGATAGCCATGGGCGACACAGGCGCCGAAGGGACCGCTGGCTGCCTTGACGGGATCGACGTGAATCCACTGGTGATCACCGGTCGCCTCGGCGAACCGGTCGATGCGATCCTGCGCAAGAACCAGCCAGTCGCTGACGCCCAGGACCTCCCCCACGGCATCGTGCAAGGCGAGGGGCGTGTCGAAAATACGTGGCATGTTCAAGCCCTCTGACTGGAAACCGACAATACTTCGCCGGTCATGTAGGAGCTGTAGTCGCTGGCCAGAAACATCATCACGTTGGCCACTTCCCAGACCTCGGCGGCACGCCCAAACGCTTCGTTGGCGGCGAGCTGATCAAGCACCGCCTGAGGGGCGGACTTACGCAGGAAATCGTGCAACGCAATGCTCGGGCTCACCGCGTTGATGCGGATCCCGTGGTCGGCGGCCTCGACCGCAGCGCAACGGGTCAACGCCATGACCCCGGCCTTGGCGGCGGCGTAGTGCGACTGCTCTTTCTGCGCCCGCCAGCCCAGCACCGAAGCGTTGTTGACGATGACCCCGGCACGCCGCTCGATCATCTTCGGCAACATGGCGCGGGTCATGCGCATGGTGCCGGTGAGCGTCACATCGAGGACCCGGTTCCACTCCTCGTCCGTCATGTCTACCAGCAGCCGTGAACCACCAAGACCGGCGTTGTTGATCAGCACATCGACACCCTGCAGATCGCGCTCGGCGCAGGCAATCAGCTGTTGAACCTGAGCTTCGTCAGCGACATTGCAGACCTGACCGAAGACCTGTCGCAGACCGGTCGTTTCGCGGATTTTCAACACCGCGTCGCTCAGCCGGCCTTCATGGATATCGCTGATCATCAAGGCGCGGCAACCCTCCTCGGCGGCACGCACCGCGGCGGAAAAACCGATTCCGGCCCCGGCCGCGGCGGTGATCAGCACCGACTTGTCACGCAACAGGCCGTGACCTGCAACATAGTGAGGAACAGACATGGAAAACTCCTTGGTCAGGTAGGCAGGCGCGGTTCTTTGGGCATTCCCAGGGCGCGCTCGGCGATGATGTTGCGCTGGATCTCGTTGCTACCGCCGTAGAGGGTGTCGGCGCGACTGAACAGGTACAGCGATTGCAAACGGGTGAGTTGGTAAGGCGCGGCCTCCAGCACTTCGGCCTCGGCACCGAGGACGTCCATCGCCAGCTTGCCGAGGCTGGCGTGCCAGGTCGACCAGAACAGTTTGTAGATGGTCGCTTCCTTGCGCAGCGAACCGCCCTGCGTCCCGGACAGCATGCGCAGCGAGTTGTAGCGCATGATCCGCAGCCCGCTCCAGGCCTCGGCCAGCCGCTGGCGCAGGATCGGGTCGCGCGCCGCGCCATTGGCCCGGGCGATGGCGATGATGTCGTTCAGTTCATTGTGAAATTGCATCTGCTGGCCGAGGGTCGACACCCCGCGCTCGAAACCGAGCAACGCCATGGCGATCTTCCAGCCCTCACCCGGCGCGCCGAGGATATTGGCGGAGTCGGTGCAGGCATCATCGAAGAACACTTCGTTGAACTCGCAGGTGCCTGTGAGCTGCTCGATCGGCCGCACGGTAATCTCCGTCTGGGCCATGGGCACCAGCAAGAAGGACAAGCCGCGATGGCCAACGCTGCCCGGTTCAGTGCGGGCGATCACAAAACACCAGTCCGACTCATGGGCCAGGGAGGTCCAGACTTTTTGTCCGTTGATCACCCAAGTGCCGCGGGCCTCATCAAGCACCGCGCGGGTCTTGACGTTGGCCAGGTCGGACCCGGCCCCCGGCTCGGAATAGCCCTGGCACCAGAAGGACGTGCCGTTGACGATACCCGGCAGAAAGCGCTGTTGCTGCTCGGCAGTGCCGAACGCGGCAATGGTCGGTCCGGCCAGCCCTTCGCCGATATGCCCCATGCGTCCCGGGCCGCCAGCGCGGGCGTACTCTTCGTGAAAAATCACTTGCTGGCTGATCGACAGACCACGCCCACCGTGCTCCGGCGCCCAGCCCACACACGTCCAGCCGCCCTCGGCGAGTTTGCGTTCCCAGGCTTTGCGTTCCTCGGGAAACATATGTTCGTCACCCGGGCCGCCGCGAAAACGCAGGGGTTCGAATTCACCGCACAGGTTCGCGCTCAACCAGTCGGCCGCTTCCTGACGGAAGCATTCGTCCTGTTCGCTGAAACTGATTTTCATGGTTGCTCCCCAAGAATCGCCACGGCAATGCGCTCTCGATGCCAGGCAGGTGCGCCGAGAAAGCTTTCGCTGGCGCGGGCGCGTTTGAAGTAGAGGTGCGGGTCGTATTCCCAGGTGAAACCAACGCCGCCGTGCAACTGGATCGACTCGGACGCGCAGTGGAAATAGGTTTCAGAGCACTGCGCCTTGGCCACCGCCGCTGCCAGCGGCAGCTCGGCGGCCACCTGGGGGTCGCCTTCGGGATCGAGGGCTTCCTGGGCCACGCAGGCCGCGTAATAACTGGCCGAACGTGCGCATTCGACCTGCAACATCATGTCGGCGGCACGGTGTTTGAGTGCCTGGAAACTGGCGATGGGTCGACCGAACTGCTGGCGTTCCTGCATATAGGCAACGCTCAGGTCGAGCACCTGCTGCGCACCACCGGTCTGTTCGGCAGCCAGACCGATGCAAGCCAGTTGCAGCACCCGCTCCAGGTGCGGCCAGCCCGCACCGAACTCACCGAGCAGGCAGTCAGCGTTGAGGTGCAGACCCTTGAGCTGGACCCGTGCCTGACGGCGGGTCTGGTCCATGGTCGGCAACATCTGACGCTCGATCCCTGCCCGGTCCGCGTCCACGGCGAACAGGCTGATACCCGCCTCGCCGGTCGATCCGGGAACCCGTGCGGCGATGATCAAGAGGTCAGCGCTGTGCCCGTCGAGCACATGATTGAGGGTTCCATCAAGCACAAATCCCTCGCCCTCGGGCACCACCGTGGCCTGAACATCCTTGGCCGCCCAGCCGTTGGCGCTGCTGAAGGCCAGCGTAGCGGTAAGGCTGCCGTCGGCGATCAACCGCAGCCAGCGTTGTTTTTGTTGTTCGTTGGCGGACAGCAACAGTGCTGGCGTGGCCATGCAGGCGGTGGCGAAGAACGGCGAACACAGCAAGCGCCGGCCCATCTGCTCCAGCAAAATCGTCAGTTCGACAAAGCCCAGTCCCAGGCCGCCGTACGCTTCTGGAATATGAATCGCCGGCCAGTACATTTCCCGGCACAGGCGCTGCCAGAGCGCCTCGTCAAAACCTCGCTCGCTGACCATCGCCGCTCGCACGGCGGCAGAATTCGAGACATCGGCGAGAAAGCCCTCGGCCGATGCGCGGATCATTTCCTGTTCGTCGCTGAATGCAAACTCCATCGCGGCGCCTTCTGCTCGTCTGGCGGGGCACGCATGAAGCGACACCCCTCTGGCCTACGAGTCTGGTGCCAGCGGCACGCGACAGAATCGTCAGCCTTGCCTAGTCCGAATGGGCGATGCCGAGGCCAATCCGCCGAGCAAGAGCCTGCTCAAGCTTGGCTATTCGGGGTTGTACCTGCTCGGCGTCGAAGTGGCCCCACGGGAGGCCATGCTGGCCATGACGCCCCTCGCGATCGGCATCCTTGCGCTCATTGTGCTTCGCATCAAGAAAGTTAAAGGGCATTAATTCCACAAATCGCAAAGTGTTTGTCGATGCTCTACTGATTTGATCATGCGTTTTGGCTGCGTGCTCACGCCAGGAGCGATTTGTCCTGACGCCAGACGTGAGCTAGCACTTCATCGGCTTTTCGCTGTAGGTCGCGGCGGCTATTTACCACATCGGTTCTCCTGGCCGACGGTACGAGCTGATCATCGTCCGAATCGACATTCAGCAATAGCGCCGAAAGGCTTGCATGCATTGTCAGGACGGCGGCGACCACATCGCATTGCAATAATGGCTTCACACAGGGTAAGCCCCTCTGCGCAAGTTCGATGCCCTGCAGGCAGCATCTTGCAGCAGCGAGTGCACCTAAGGTGATTTCCAGTGTTCGCTGCTGACTGTGACCTTGAGCGTCACCCTGTGGCTCTTCGATAAAAGCACTGAACGTTCGAACATCGTTGTCGGCGTGGGCCTTCATGACGGCCATCAGTTGCTCCACCTCATGGATGGTCTTTTTCCGCTCGTCCTCCAGATTGCAGGCAACAGATTTACGGAGCGCCATAAGCAGAAGCGCCAGCCCGAAGCTGGCACAGACGCATGACGTGGCACCACAGCTTGGTACCGAAGTATCGGCAGCAATATTGTCTCGAAAAGACTCGAGGCTTGATGACCATATGCTCATCCGCGGTACATCCTTCAAGGCAGCTATGACTGATTGGGGAGTCGCTCTTCATCGGAAAAGCCGTGATGCGGTTCTTGTCGTTTGGTCATGGCTGATCTCCTTCAAGCAAGATAGTTACCTTCATTTGAGGCGGCACCATGAGCCTTTGTCCCGTTGACACGACCAACGGGAATTACCCGCCGCTTCAGTGAAAATGCCCAGTCAGCAGGTCGGGGCGTATCATCGTTCTGTGCGTGTCCCTTCAACCGAAGTCACCCGACACCAAACTTACGTAGAGCCAAACTCACCTCACCGGTGTCCAAAGGCGTGCCAGAGTAAGAAATCACGTTTTTTTCAGCGCTTCGCGAGTTGGCGGCTTTTCAGATCAACTGCCGGAATGAAGGATCGACCATGGACCTCATATTTCTCGGTACTTCAGCAGGAGTTCCTACCCGAAATCGAAATGTGAGTGGCACCGCGCTCATCGAATCCTCAGGCAAGGGCTGGTATCTGGTGGATTGCGGTGAAGCCACCCAGCATCAACTGCTACGCACCCCCTTGTCGGTAAAAAACCTTCGCGGGTGCTTCATAACCCATGTACACGGTGATCATTGCTTCGGCTTGCCCGGCCTGCTGGCCACTGCCGGCATGTCGGGTCGCCTGGAACCGCTCGACATAGTCTTGCCCGCTGCGCTACATGACTGGGTGCGCCTCAGCCTGGCCGTCAGCAGGACCTGCCTGCCCTTCGAGCTGCGTTTGCATGCGACCGAAACCTTGAATGGCTGGCGAAATGGCAACGTTGAGGTCAACACCGTGGCCCTGTCTCATCGTGTTCCCAGTCATGGCTATATATTTGCCGAATCAGATCCTGACCCGCGACTGGATGTGCAACGCCTGGAGGCCGAGGGCATTCCTCGCGGTCCGCTCTGGGGCGAGTTGGCGCATGGCCGTGAGGTCGAGCATGCCGGACGTATCCTTCGAGCGGAGCACTACTTACGCCCTGCGCGACCCGGTCAACGCATCATCATCTGTGGCGATAACGACACCCCCGAACTGCTGGCCAAGGTGGCTCCTGGGGCGGATGTGCTGGTGCACGAGGTAACCTTCTGCCAGTCATTGATCGATCGCACTCACGAGAGTTATGGACACAGCAGTGCCGCCGCCGTGGCGCGTTTTGCCGAGTCGGCAGGTATTCCAAATCTGGTGCTTAGCCACTTCAGTGCACGCTATCAATCCAATCCCGGGCAAAGCCCGTTCATTGGGGATATTCGTGAGGAAGCGTCGGCCTGTTTCACCGGCCAGTTGATCCTGGCGCAGGATCTGCGGCGCTACCATCTTGATCGGGAGGGTCGTCTGCAAGTGGTCATTGGGGCGGAGTAAGTGCTGAGCGCCCTACTGCTTACCCCCTGAAAGCTACAAGACCTTGCGCCGTTGCCTACGGTTACGCAAGAATCCGCCGGCTTGTGCGCCTGGTCCTCCCCCCGATAACTTGATTCGTGTCATTACCCATCAGTGATCGGATTTAGCAGCCCGCGTTAATTCGGCTGACCGTTGGGACTCAACACGCAGGACAAGACCTGAGGCGCGGTGTTTCATGGCCAAGGATAGGCTGACGGCATACACCGATGAGGTGAAGTCTGAAAGACTGTGAGAAAAAATGTTCCACATCACGTTAGATCGCTTCCTTTCCCTAGTAAAATTTTCCGATTTAAAAAGGAGTTTCGCTCGTGAGCGAAGAACAATCCGAAAAACCCACTTACTTTGGGAAAGCGTTAGCAGGGGAGTTTGAGCCAGCTTATCCTGTCAAAGACGCGTTCAACGACCTTGAAGGACGGGGACCGGACAGAGTTTAGAAAACCGTCGCCGGTGCTTCATAACGCATGTACACGGTGATCATTGCTTCGGCTTGCCCGGCCTGACCCGCGCCTGGATGTGCAACGTGCATGATCGGGGGGGTATTGCGAAGCGAGAGCCAGAAATGGCCCTCGCTGTTTTTGCAGTCAGATTCAGCGCTTGAGTTTGCGCTTGTTGCGGTACTGGTCGATGACCACCGCGACCACGATGATCAAACCTTTGATGATGTCCTGGATGTAGGCATCGACCCCGACGAAAGTGAATCCGCTGGCCATCACCCCAAGGATCAGTGCACCGATGACCGTGCCGGTGATGCGCCCTACTCCGCCCGCCAAACTGGTACCACCGATGACCGCTGCGGCAATCGCATCCAGTTCATAGGACATGCCCATCCCGGCCTGGCCGGTGGCGGCACGGGCCGAAGCCACCACGCCCGCGAGCCCCGCCAGTAACCCGGCGATGCTGTAGACGATGACCAGATGGCGTTTGACGTTGATACCGGACGTACGCGCCGCCTGCATGTTGCCGCCGATGGCGTAGGTGTATTTACCGTACTTGGTGTAGCGCAGCGCGATATGGAAGATCACCGCCACCACCAGAAAAATGATCACCGGCATCGCGCCGTGACCGATGGCCGTGTAGGAGTCCGATAGCATGCTCACCGGCTGGCCTTCGGTGTAGTAACGCGCCAGACCACGGGCCGAGACCATCATGCCCAAGGTGGCAATGAACGGTGGAATCCCGGTAAGGGCAATGATGCTGCCGTTGACTGCCCCCGCCAGCAGCCCGACGCCGAGCCCGACAATCACTGGAATCCACACCGGCAAGTCAGTCAGGGACGGGAACACCGCACGGGAGAAGTCCGAGGTCTGAGCCAGGCTGGCGGCAATCATCGCCGACAACGCCAGCACTGAGCCTGATGAGAGGTCAATGCCAGTGGTGATGATCACCTGGGTCACGCCAATCGCCAGCAGGCCGATGATCGACACTTGCAGGATCATCAACACCAGGCGTTGGGAGTTCATCAGGAAGCTCTGGTCACGCACGATCCAGCCGAACACTTCGAACACCAGGCCGATGCCGATCAGCACCAGGAAGATACTCAGTTCGGTCGGAAAGCGCCGGCGACTCTTGACCGGTACCGTGGCTGGCTTGTTTTCCAGTATCGCGTTCATAACCCATCACCCTTCTATCGCGTCGTCGACGCTGGCCGAGCCAGCGCCGGCATCCATTAGTGAACCGCGGACATGCCCGAGGCCAATTGCATCACCCGTTCCTGGGTCGCTTCGCTGCGGTCGAGGGTGCCCATCAGGTCGCCCTCGTGCATGACCAGCACCCGGTCACTCATGCCCAATACTTCCGGCAGCTCCGAGGAAATCATGATCACCGCCATGCCTTCGCTGGCGAGGTAGGAAATGAGCCGGTAGATCTCGGCCTTGGCACCGACATCGATGCCGCGGGTCGGCTCGTCGAGAATCAGGATTCGCGGATTGGTCATCAGCCAGCGGGCCAGCAAGGCCTTCTGCTGATTACCGCCGGACAGCGTGTCGATGCACTGTTCCAGCGACGGGGTTTTCACCCGCAGCTTCTTGCACATGTCTTCGCACAAGGCGCGCAGGGCTTTTTGCTGGATGAAACCGTGGCCGGCGTAGTGCGGCAGCACCGCCATTTCCATGTTCTCCAGCACCGACAGGCACGGGAACAGGCCGCTGAGCTTGCGATCCTCGGTCAACAGGGCGAAGCCCTTCTCGATCGCCATGTGCGGATCGGTAATGCGCACCACCTCGCCATCAAGACGAATCTCGCCACCGTCGCTCGGCGTGATGCCGAAGATCGCCTCGGCCACATTGGTCCGCCCCGAGCCCATCAACCCGGCGATGCCGAGAATCTCCCCGGCATGCAGGTCGAAGGACACGTCCTTGAAAATGCCCTCGAGCTTGAGGTCGCGCACCGACAGCAGCAGATCGCCGATCGGCGTCTCACGCACCGGGAACAACTGGCTCAGTTCGCGCCCGACCATCATCGAAATCAGGCTGTCGCCGTCCATGCTGTCGGCCCGCTGCAGGCCGATGTAGGCGCCGTCACGGAACACCGCCACTTCATCGGCGATGCTGAACACTTCGTTCATCTTGTGGGTGATGTAGATGATGCCTTTGCCCTGGCGCTTGAGGTCGGCAATGATCGAAAACAGGTGGGCGACTTCCTTGTCGGTAATGGCCGAGGTCGGTTCGTCCATGATCAGGATGTCCGAGTCGTAGGACACCGCCTTGGCAATCTCGACCATCTGCCGTTCGGCGATGCTCAGGTTGCCGACCTGTTCTTCCGGATCGAGGTTGATCCGCAGGCGTTCCAGCAGTTTCGCCGTGCAGCGGTGCATCTCGCGGTGGTCGATCATGTGCAGACCATTGAGCTGCTCACGACCGATCCAGATGTTCTCGGCGATGCTCATGTGCGGCATCAGGTTGAGTTCCTGGTGGATCATCGCGATCCCGGCCTGGAGCGCCGCCAGGGGCGTTTCGAACACCACCGGCTTGCCCCGCAGGCGCAGTTCGCCGGCGTCCGGCTGGTAGATGCCGGCGATGATTTTCATCAGGGTGGATTTGCCTGCACCGTTTTCACCCATCAGGGCCAGCACGGAACCGGGGCGTACCCGAAGCTGTACGTCGGACAAGGCCACCACACCGGGGAAACCCTTGCTGATGTTGACGATCTCCAACAGGTACGGCTCATCGACAGGTGTTGCGGTTGGCTGGACACCCACCATCGGGGGGCTCGAAGCAGTCGCTGAAGCGAACATGATCAGGTACTCCATCAGCAAGGTCGCGGTTGCCACCTTGCGTGCTTATTGTTGTTATTGAACGGACGGGCTATTTGAACTGATCGACGTTTTGCGGCGTGATCAAGCGATAGGGAATCCACACGGCTTGTTCAACCGGTTCGTTCCTGGCCATTTTCACTGCGGTGTCGATCGAACCGTCTGCCTGGCCTTTGGCGTCCTGGAACACCGAGACAGCCAGAGAGCCCTTCTTCACTGCATTCAAACCGTCAGGCGTCCCATCGACACCGGCGATCAGTACGCTGCCCTTGTCCACACCGGCCTGTTGCAGAGCCATGGCGGCACCGATGGCCATCTCGTCGTTGTTGGAGACAATCGCGTCGAACTTGCGGCCCTGGGTCAGCCAGTCGTTGACCAGGGTCATGCCCTTGTCCCTCAACCAGATGCCGGTTTGCTCTTGCTCGATCTTGATGTCCGGGTACTTGGCCAACACCTCTTTGACACCCTTGGTACGGTTGGTGGTGGAGTTGTTCGCCAGGTCGCCCAGCAGGATCACGATGTCACCCTTGCCACCCATCTTGTCGGCCAGGTATTGCATCTGCATTTCGCCGGCCTCCTGGTCGTTGGAGGCGACCGTCACCACGCCTTTGGGCAGGTTCAGGTCATCGGGGCGGCGGTTGACGTAGACCAGCGGGATGCCGGCCTTGACCGCGGCCTGGGTGATTTTTCTGGTGGCGGCGGTATCCACCGGGTTGACCACGATGGCATCGACCTTCTGGCTGATGAAGCTTTCCACCTGACTCAGCTGCTTGACCACGTCGCTGCGCGCGTCTTCGAACTGCAACTTGACGCCATCGGGATAGGATTTGGCTTTTGTGTCCATGGATTCGCGCAGATAGGTCAGCCAGGTGTCATCGAACTGCGACATGCTGACGCCGATCTTCATGTCAGCGAGTGCAGCGCCGCTGGCGAACATCAGAGACAAGGCGAGTGAGGCGAAACGGATCTTGGTCTTCATGAAAAGTCTTTCTCCACATTCTTGTTGGTTTTATGGATAAGGCGTGACGATTTCAGTGAGCGGGCAAGCGGACAATCGGCGCTCCGGGAATGCAGCAGACCAGGGCGCCTTTACGTTCGATGCAGAGCAAGCGGGAAAAGGAATGAAACGAGAGGCGAGACAGGTCGCGAAGGAGGTGTTGCGGGAAACGTAATGCGTGCACAGCAGAGGTGAAGGTTTTCATCGACGGTACCTGGCTTTGTTTCTTGTTTTTGGTTCGTCCGGCCCTCGTTCAAGGTTTGCTTGAGCGTGATCGGCCGTTGATAGTCGGCAACCTGGAAAAGACTTTATTGGAATATTATTTCTATATTAACTCATTTTAGAATTTTATTCTGATTTTATTCCATGACTCTCAAACGGGCTCAGCGCCACCACTTGATGCCGCTCGAAGCTGAGCCGCGCAGCGTCTAGCACGCGGGTGGTCGCGAGTGCATCACGGGGTTCGACCGGCAGAGGGCCACCGCTCTGCAAAGCGGTTTGCAGCTGCAAATAGAACTGGGTCCAGCAACCACGCTCGGATGGCACCCGCTCACGCACCTCGCCCTGCTCGAACCAGCCCCAGCGCCGGTGCTCTTCAACGCCCCAGCGCTCGCCTTCGGATTTCGGCGTGCGCCCGGCGAGGGTCAACGCCTCCTGCCCGTCCAGACCGTCGACGCTGTAGCAGCCCTGAGTGCCGGTCACGCGAAAGCGCGGGCCGGGAGAGTTTTGCAGGCAACTACCGCCCAAATGCGAGATCACGCCGTTGGCATGGGTCAGGGACATAAAGAAGCCGTTGTCGAAAGACTGGCCTTTTTCGAGGTAATCCAGCTCGGCGTAAACCCGGATGACGGGGCCGAACAGCAGCAGCGCCTGATCCACCAGATGGCTGCCCAGATCGCGCAGGAAACCACCGCCACTGCCGTTGTCCACCGACTGTGGCGAATAGCGCTCGATCCGCGATTCGAAACGAGTGACCTGGCCCAGCGCACCGGACTCGATGAGTTTGCGCACGGTAAGAAAGTCCGAGTCCCAGCGCCGGTTCTGGTAGACGCTCAGTTGCACGCCCTGACGCTCAGCCATGGTGATCAGGGTTTGCGCCTGTTGCGCGTCAGCGGCGAACGGCTTGTCGCTGACCACCGCCACGCCGTGTTCGATGCCATCGAGCACCAACGCCGGACGGCCCTTGAGCGGCGTCGACACCACCAGCACATCGATCCCGGCTTCCACCAGTTGACCAATGCTGTCGAAGGCCGGCACGCCGGGGTGTTCTGCCGCCAGCAACTGGCGCTGCTCCGTTGAACGGGTAACCACACCGACGAAAGTTGCATCCGGCAAACTGCTGATCAGTGGAGCATGGAAAAACCGGCCGCCATGGCCGTATCCGACAAGTCCGATGCGCATGAGATTCTCCTTATAGAACGCGGATCCTGTGGGAGCGAGCCTGCTCGCGAAAACGGCGTGTCGGGCGACATCCATATTGACTGTGCTGCCGCCTTCGCGAGCAGGCTCGCTCCCACAGGGTGTGGTGCGGGAATTAGCGACAGAGTTCGCTTTTGACGCGCTCGAGCATCATCCGGTTGGACTCGTCTGGCCGGTCCTCCCAGGCGAACACCGAGACGGTAGCGATGCCATCGAACTTGACCTCGCGTAAGGTGCCGAAGAACGCGTCCCAATCGACCTCGCCCTGGCCGATGTCCAGATGCTGGTGCACGGTGGCGGTGACGCCCGGCGGGTTGACGATGTAGCGCAAGCCCGATGAGGCCTTGTGGTTGTAGGTGTCGGCGATGATCAGGTGCGTCAGTTTCGACCCGGCGTACTTGAGCATCGAGGCGATATCACCGACGCCATCGTCATAGAAAAATGTGTGCGGCGCAGCGTAGAGGTAGTTGATCCAGTCACGGTCCAGACCGCGAATGATGTCCACCGATTCGTTGTTGCGCTCGCAGAAATCATAAGGGTGTGCCTGAATATCAAGCTTGATGCCTTCGCGTTCGAACTCCGGAATCAGCTCATCCATGGAGCGCATGAATTGGTTCTCGCACACCAGCGGGTTGTCCGACTGACCGGTGAACTCGGTGTTAACCAGTTCGCAGTCCATCTCTACGGCAATCTGGATCGCGCGCTTCCAGTTGCGCACTGCGGCCACGCGCAAACCTTCGTCGGCAGCGGCCCAGTGGTACATCGGTAATAGAGAAGAGAGTTTGACCCCGGTGTCGCTCAGGGCTTTGCGAAATTCCTTGATCCGCGCCTTGTCGACCCGTGGGGCTTTGTAGAACGGCAGGAAATCTTCCCGGGGCGACAGCTCGATGTGTTCGTAGCCAAGTTCGGCGACCTTGTCGACCATCTTGCCCAGGGACAGGTTGCGGTACATGTAGGGGTCTAGTGCGATGCGCATGATTGTTCTCTCCAAACCAAGGCCTGAGCCTTGCCCTCTTGTGGGAGCGAGCCTGCTCGCGATGACGGCTGTACATCCAACATCTATGTGACTGTCTGATCGCATTCGCGAGCAGGCCCGCTCCCACAGGGGGGGTTGTGGTTAGCCGTAGAAGTGTGGGCGTTCTGGCAGGCCGACTTTTACGATCTGGCCGCTGTTCTGGGCTTCGATGCACGCATCTGCTGCTACTGCCGCCGCGAAGCCATCCCACGCCGATGGGCCGCCTACTTGACCCGCACGCACGCCATCAATGAACGCCTGCAATTCGACGTCATACGCGGCGATGAACCGGTCCTTCCAGTCCATCAGAATCGCATTGGACAGCTTCGCGCCACTGCGCAACTGCACCTGGGACGGTTCCGGCAGTCTGGCGATGCCGGTCTCCCCCACCACTTCGCATTGGATGTCGTAGCCGTACTGGCAGTTGACGAACACTTCCACATCGATGCGCGTGCCCTTGGCGGTTTCCAGCAATACGATCTGCGGGTCTTTCAAATGCGCGAGAGCCTTGCTGCTCTTGCGCGGGAACACCACCTGCACCGACACGTAGTCGTCGTCGAGCAACCAGCGCAACACGTCCAGCTCATGGATCAGGGTGTCGGTGATCGCCATGTCGGTCTTGTAGTTCTCGCCCACGGTCGGGTTGCGGTGGGCGCAATGCAGCATCAACGGCTCGCCGATCTGGCCGCTGTCGATCACTGATTTCAGCGCCCGATACCCCTCGTCGTACGGACGCATGAAACCGACCTGTACCAGCCGCTTGCCGTGAGCCACTTCAGCCTCGACGATCTTGTGGCAGCCAACGGCGGTGACCGCCAGCGGTTTCTCGCAGAACACCGGCTTACCGGCGGCGATCGCTGCCAGCACGAACTCTTCGTGGCTCGGCCCCCAGGAGGTAACGAGGATCGCCTCGACTTCCGGTGCATTGATCAAGGCATGGCCGTCGGGATAGACCTCGGCGGTCAGCTTCAAATCGGAAACGACCTTGGCCGCTTGCTGCAAATTGATGTCGGTGACCGCCACGACCTGGCTGTTGAGCAAGGTCTGGCTGCAACGACGGATATGGTCCTGGCCGATGGCCCCGGTGCCGATGACGCCAATCTTTAAAGACATGAAAACTCTCCTGTGAAGACTTGTTGTTGGTTTCAGGGGCAATCAGTATTGACGGGCCTTGGCCAGTCGTTCGTTCAGGGTCTTGGCCACCGCATCGGTACGGGCACTGGTGGAAACCTGCGCCACACCGACCCGCCACCACGACAGGTATTTGTGAATCATTGTCTTGGGCAAAACCTTGATATCGATCAGCGTCGAAACCGTCTGCAGGCGCGCATTCGCCAGTGCAGCTTTCAGCGCTTCAACGGTGTTCACTTTGTAAGTCTTGCAGCCATAGGCCGCCGCGCTCATGGCGAAATCCACCGGCACAAAGCCGCCATCGAGCTTGCCGGTTTGCGGGTTGCGGAAGCGGAACTCGGTGCCGAAGCTGTCCATGCCGTGTTCCATCTGCAGGTTGTTGATGCAGCCAAAGGTCATGTTGTCCAGGAGCACCACGTTGATCTTGCGTCGCTCCTGAATCGAGGTCGCCAACTCTGAGTGCAGCATCATGTAGGAGCCGTCGCCCACCAGCGCATAGATCTCACGATCCGGCTCGGCGAGTTTCACGCCCAATGCAGCGTTGACCTCGTAACCCATGCAGGAATAGCCGTACTCGACGTGGTAGGTGTTCACGCCCTTGCTGCGCCAGCTGCGCTGCAAGTCGCCGGGCAGGCTGCCGGCGGCGGCGACGATCACCGCGTTGTCGGCCAGGGTTTCATTGAGCACGCCGAGCACGCGGCTCTGGGTCAGGCAGGAGCCGGTCAATTCGATGAATTCACGCAGTACCGCCGGGTCCAGGTGGTCGTTGATTTCCGGGACGAAATCCTTGGCCTGGTATTCCACTTGATAGATGCGATCGATTTCCTCATCCAGTTGCGCCTTGGCCTGACGGGGTTGATCGCCCCAGCTCGAGCGATAATCACCCAGCGCTTCGGCCAGCGCCGACAAACCGGTTCTGGCGTCCGCCAGCAATTGCACGCCGTCGAGTTTCAGCGCATCACACGGGCTGATATTGAGGTTGAGAAATTGCACCTGCGGATGCTGGAACAAGGACTTCGATGCGGTGGTGAAGTCGCTGTAACGGGTGCCAATGCCAATGATCAGATCAGCGTCCCTGGCCAGCAGGTTCGCCGCCAGGCAACCGGTTTCACCGATGCCACCGACGTTCAGCGGATGACTGGACACCACCGCGCTCTTGCCAGCCTGGGTTTCGGCGAAGGGAATGTCGAAGCGCTCGGCAAACGCCTGCAATGCGGCGTTCGCACCGGAATAACGAACCCCGCCACCGCAGATGATCAGCGGTTTGCGCTTGCCTTTGAATAACGCCAGTGCATCGCCGAGCATGGCTTCGGTGGCTGGACGACGCTCGATGCGGTGCACACGTTTTTGCAGGAAATAATCGGGATAGTCGTAGGCCTCGGCCTGCACGTCTTGCGGCAATGCCAAGGTCACGGCGCCGGTTTGCGCAGGGTCGGTGAGCACACGCATCGCGTGGATCGCCGCCGTCATCAACTGCTCGGGACGGTTGATGCGATCCCAGTATTTACTGACCGCCTTGAATGCATCGTTGGTGCTGATACTCAGATCGTGGAACTGCTCGATCTGTTGCAGCACCGGGTCCGGCTGGCGGCAAGCGTAGACATCACCAGGCAGCAGCAACAATGGAATGCGGTTAGCGGTGGCCGTAGCGGCAGCTGTCAGCATGTTCGCCGCGCCAGGCCCCACCGACGAAGTGCAAGCGTAGATCTTGCGTCGCAGGTGCTGCTTGGCGAACCCGATGGCGGCATGGGCCATGCCTTGCTCGTTGCGGCCCTGATGAACGACCAGGTCGCCGCTGTCCTGCTCCAGAGCCTGGCCCAGGCCCAGCACGTTGCCGTGGCCGAAGATGGTAAAGATCCCGGCGACGAATTTACTCTGGACCCCATCGACCTCGATGTACTGGTTATCGAGGAATTTCACCAGGGCCTGGGCCATGGTCAGTCTTGTTGTGGTCATAACCGATCCTTCAATACACGAAGAAACCCTTGTGGGAGCGAGCTTGCTCGCGATGGTGGTGTGTCAGGCGACATTATTGTTGAAGGTACCGCCGTCATCGCGAGCAAGCTCGCTCCCACGGTTGATCTGCGCTGGCCTCAGGGCAGGGATTTTTTCAGGTGATCCATGCTGGCACCGATCGCCTGCTGGATATCCGCCAGGCCATGGACGCTGTCGGCAAACGGTTCGAACGACAGGTAACCGCTGTAACCGCTACTCAGCAACGTGTCGATCTGCGCCGCATTGCCGAGAATGTCGCCTTCGCCCACCAGCACCCTATGCCCGTCGCGAATGGTCGCCAGTGGTGCTGCGGCATCCTCGACCCCAGAGATGTGCACCAGCCCGGTCAGCTCAGGGAAGAACTCCTGCTCGCCGGCCAGGTGATGGTGAAAGGTGTCGTGAACCAGCCGGAACACATCCAGACCGCCGATGGCCTTGATCGCCTCCACCGCCGTGCGTTTACGGCGCAGCGAGCACTCTTCGAAACCCAGCGGTTCGATGAACCCGAGAATCCCGTGATCGCGCAGGATCGGCGCCAGCTGGCTCAACGCCGTGCGCAGGCCTGAAGCGCGCTCGGCTTCGGTACGCGGGTCGGCACGGTCGTTCAACGGGCACATCACCAGCCCTTGGGCACCGCAGTCCCGGGCATAGGCAGCGAGCTTCAAGGCCTGCTCCCGACGCTCGTCGTTCCACACATCAAACGGATACAGCGCGTTGATCGACAGTACGATGATGCCTTTGGCCCCGCACAATTCACGCACGCGTTCAGGCGCGGTACCGTCTTCGATCTCGACACCCTTCAGGTCATTGCGGATCTCGATGGCGTCGGCCTTGAGGGTTACCGCCAACTCGATGAACGCGGGCAGTGACAAACGTGGGGCGACCATACGGTTCAGGGCGAAACGCAGGGGTTTGCTCATTATTGTTGTTCTCCGCAGGAGTAAATTAGTTGGCCGTCGGCATGCTGAATTCAGGGCCCTTGGCGATACTGTCAGGCCAGCGTTGCATAACGCTTTTGTAGCGACTGTAGAAACGGATACCTTCTTCGCCGTAGGCATGGTGGTCGCCGAACAGCGAGCGTTTCCAGCCACCGAACGAATGCCAGGCCATCGGTACAGGAATCGGCACGTTGATGCCGACCATGCCAACCTTGATGGTGCGGGCGAAGGCTCGGGCGATCCCGCCATCGCTGGTGAAACACGACACACCGTTGCCGAACTCATGGGCGTTGATCAACGCAACGGCGCTGGCGAAGTCAGGGACACGGACGATGCCCAGCACCGGGCCGAAAATTTCCTGCTGATAGATGCTCATCTCCGTCGTGACGTTATCGAACAGCGTCGCGCCGACAAAGAAACCATTCCCGGCCCCCGGCACCTTGAAGTTGCGACCGTCGACAATCAGCTGTGCGCCCTGCGCCACGCCTTCGCCGATAAAGCCTTCAACCTTTGCCTTGTGCTCCGCGGTGACCAACGGCCCCATGTCGGTGTCGCCCTGCAGGCCGTTACCGACCTTGAGCTGATCAATGCGCGGCAGCAGTTTGGCAATCAACTGATCGCCGACATCGCCGACCGCCACGGCAATCGAGATCGCCATGCAGCGCTCACCAGCCGAGCCGTACGCCGCCCCAATCAAGGCATCAGCGGCTTGATCCAGATCCGCATCGGGCATGACGATCATGTGGTTTTTCGCCCCGCCCAGAGCCTGAACGCGCTTGCCGCGCGAGGTGGCCTGCTGGTGGATGTACTCGGCAATCGGCGTCGAACCGACAAAGGAAATCGCTTCGATGTCCGGGTGTTGCAGCAGCGCATCGACCGCAGCCTTGTCACCCTGCACCACGTTGAACACACCATCCGGCACCCCGGCTTCGGTGAGCAGACGGGCCATCAGCAAACTGGCGGACGGATCGCGTTCGGACGGCTTGAGGATGAAGCAGTTACCGGTAACCAGCGCCAGCGGGATCATCCACAGCGGCACCATCACCGGGAAGTTGAACGGTGTAACCCCGGCACAAACACCCAGCGGCTGACGCAGGTTCCAGTTGTCGATGCCGCCGCCGATGTTGTCGCTGAATTCGGTTTTCAACAGGTTCGGCGCACCGCAGGCGTATTCGACGATTTCGATGCCGCGCGTCACTTCGCCCTTGGCGTCAGAGAAAACCTTGCCGTGTTCGCGGCTGATGATTTCTGCCAGTTCATCGTGATGGCGGTCGAGCAATTCCTTGAACTTGAACATCACCCGCGAACGGCGCAGGGACGATTGCTCGGACCAGGCTGGAAAGGCCTTGAGGGCCGATGCGACAGCCTCGTCCACGGTGTTCTCGCTGGCCAGCCCGACCCGCGCCTGCACGCTGCCGGTGGCCGGGTTGAAGACATTGCTGAACCGCTCACTGCCGGTGTCTTGCACCTGACCGTCGATGTAATGGCCGATTACCGGGGCGTCGCTCATCGTTATTGTTCTCCGTGCAGATAGTGGAATTCGGACGTTGGGATTCAGAGATCCAGCAGCCAGCTGTGCTGCGGATCGTTATGGAACTGCCAGACGCGTTTCGGACCGGCCATCACGTTCAGGTAATACGACTCGTAGCCGTACGGCACACTGACCGGGTGATACCCCTTGGGCACGACCACCAGGTCGCTGTTTTCCACGGCCATGGCCTGATCGATGCTGCGATCGTCGGTGTACACCCGCTGGAACACGAAACCCTGGGGCGGGTTGATCTGGTGGTAATAGGTTTCTTCGAGAAAGCTCTGGTGCGGCAAGTCGTCGGTGTCGTGCTTGTGCGGCGGGTAGCTCGACGAATGTCCCGAAGGCGTACGCACTTCCACCACCAGCAGGGAATGGGCCGGCTCGGTGTCCGGCAGGATGTCGCAGACGTAGCGGGTGTTGGCGCCCTTGCCGCGTACGCTGCGCTTCATGCTGTCGGGTTTGATCAGCCGTGGGCGGAGGCCGTTGCTCGTTGAACCGGGCGCGGCGCACACGGCAATTTGCACGTCGCTGAGCGCGACCACTTGCGCCTGACTGCCAGGTGGCAAGTACGCAGCGAAGGGGGATTTGTCTTCGAACACCGACTGGCGATCGCCGATGCTGTCCCAGTCGAACGCGCCCTGCCCCGGCGCTTCACCCTTGATGCTGACCCGGCCGCTGAGCAGCACCAGGCACAGTTCCTTATCAACGGCCGACACCGGCAGCGTTTCGCCCAGGCTCAAGCGGTAAGCGGCGAAGCCGACGTATTCCAGCTCACCTTGACCGAGCTCGACCATGGTCCGGCCACGGGCATTGCTTTTGACCAGCAGGCTCATCACTTAGTCCTCTCGTCGAGCAGCGTGCGCAAGGTGTCGTAGCCTTTTTTCGCGTAGACATAACTTGGCGCCACCGCCGGGTCCTGCTCGGCTTCAACCACCAGCCAGCCGTGGTAATCGGCGGCCAGCAGCACGTCGAGCAATGAGCCGAAGTCGATATCACCATCGCCGGGCACGGTGAAGGTGCCGTTGATGATGCAGTCCGGGAAGCTCCACAGATTATTGCGCGCCAGCTGCACCACCGGTTTGCGCACGTCCTTGAAATGCACGTGGCAGATGCGTTCGATGTGTTTGCGCAACACCTGCAAGGGTTCGCCGCCGCCCATGTAGCAATGGCCCGAATCGAACAGCAGGCCGACTTCGCTGCCGGTCAACGCCATCAGTTTGTCGATGTCCGCTGGGGATTCGACGTAGGCGCCCATGTGGTGGTGATAGGCCAGACGCACGCCCTGGGACAGGGTGAATCGCGCCAGCTCGGTGAGCTTGTCGGCGTATTCCTGCCAGGCCTGTTCGGTGTGGAAGCGCGGGCGTTCGACCAGCGGGATGCGCTGGCCTTGAATGGAGTCCGCGACCTCGCCGTAGACCAGCACCTTGGCGCCGTTCTTCGCAAGCAGCTCGACATGGCTGCCAATGGCGTCGATTTCCTCGGCCACCGAGCGGCGGGCCAGGCGACTGGAGTACCAGCCGGACACCAGCGCCAGGTCATAGGGGCGCAGCACGTCGCCAACGCCTTTAGCGTCCTTGGGGAATTTGCCGTTGAGTTCAAAACCTTCGTAACCGATTTCCTTTCCTTCGCTCAAGGCGGTGCTCAATGGCGTCTCGCCGCCGAGGGATGGCAGGTCGTCGTTGCTCCAGGAGATCGGGTTGATGCCAATTCGGATAGCGGGCATGGCTGCACCTATTATTGTTTTACACAAATCAGTAAGAACGACACAAAACCCTTGTGTGAGCGAGCCTGCTCGCGATGAGGGCAGCACATTCAACATAGAGGTAACTGTCAGACCGCTATCGCGAGCAAGCTCGCTCCCACAGGTTTAGTGTTCACACATTGAAAATGTTCAGCTCCGGGACGTGCGCCAGGCATCGATCAATTCGACAAAGGTGCCCTGCACCTGCTGAATCAGCGCCTCATCGTCGATTTCCCCGGCCAACCACGCACGACTCGGCTCCTGGAAAATCGTCCGCCCCACGGCGAACCCGCGACAGGTCTGGCTCTGGCTGGCCTGTTGAAAGCCTTCGGCCAATGCTGATGCCGGAGCGTTCAAGCCCAGCAGCACCACGCCTCGGCAGTACGGATCTCGCTCCTGAATCAGTTCGTCGAGTTGCTGCCACTCCTCGGCGCTTTGCGCTTCGATCTTCCACCACGCCGGGTAGATGCCCAGGTTGTAGAGGCGTTTGAGGGCGCGATACAGCACGTCCGGGTGGGCCGAGGGGTGATCCTTGGGCGGGATGATTTCCAGCAGCAGTTCATGACCGCTGACCTGGGACGCCTCATACAAACCCTTGATCTGCGCTTCCTGTTCCAGGCGCAGCATCGGCTCGTCGTCGGGATGAAATTGCACCAGGCACTTGATGATCTGTTCCTGTGGCCAGGCAATCAGGTTGCTGCCGATGGAGCGACCGTGTTCGAACGCCAACGGCCGCGAGCCTTGCACCTCCACAGGACGCGCCACCCACCAACCGCGACCGGTGGCGGCGTTCAGCGAATCCTGACCGAAACGCTGATCGGCCAGCAGCCCGACATCGGCCTCGATGCCTTGCCCGCGCAGATCGGCTTCGACCCGCTCCACGGCCTGGATAAAGAGTTGCTTGAGTTCGCAGATCGCGTTCAGGTCGCGACCGCCCTTGTGCGCCAGTTCCACCAGTTGCCAGCGATGGTCGAAGGCAAAAATGAACAGTTGCTTCCACTGTTTGCGCGGCACGCTGACCTGATGCAGGCGTTGCAGCGTTACGTCCTGATCCGGCCGTGTAATCGGCACCGGGCTGTTGAACAGGTAATCGAGTTCGGCGCGGGTCGGCATCGCCGGGGCGCAGGCATGGCGCGAGACCACCAGACCACCACAGGCATTGGCCAACTGGCAGCAGCGCTCGTCGCTGGCGTCCTCCAGCCAACCACTGAGGAAACCCGACATGAAGGCATCGCCGGCCCCAAGCACGTTAAGCACTTCCACACGCACGCCGGGATATATCGAGCCGTCTTCGAGACGGGCCGGGATCTCTCCATGAATCACCGTGCAACCCTGCGGGCCGAGCTTGACCACCAGGGTCGCCGCGCTCAGCCGCCGGACATTGCGCAGCGCGACGAGCAAATCCTCGGCGCCGCCGGCAATCAAGAATTCTTCTTCAGTGCCAACGATCAGGTCGAAACGCGAAAGGATTTTCTGCACATGCTGGCTGACGTTCTGGTCGGCGACGAAACGGGTTTCACCGTCCGCCTTGCCGGCCAGGCCCCAAAGCACCGGGCGGTAATCGATGTCCAGCACCCGTTTGACGTCGTGCTTCTGGGCATAGTCCAGGGCCTGGATACTCGCCTTGTACACGCCATCGGTGGAGAAATGGGTGCCGGTGATCAGCAAGGCTTTACTGGAAGCGATAAAGGCTTCGCTGATGTCTTCGGCCCGCAGCGCCATGTCGGCGCAGTTTTCGCGGTAGAAAACCAAGGGAAAGGTTTCGCGGTCCTTGAGGCCCAGCAGCACCATGGCGGTCAGGCGCTCCGGATCGACCTTGATGCCACTGACATCGCAGCCTTCACGGGTCAGGGATTCAACGAGGAAGCGCCCCATATGGTCGTCCCCTACCCGGCTCAGCATCGCCGACTTGAGCCCCAACCGCGCGGTGCCGAAGGCGATGTTGGCGGACGAGCCGCCGAGGTATTTGGCAAAGCTGCTTACATCCTCCAGCCGCGCTCCGACTTGCTGCGCATAGAGGTCGACGCCTAGGCGCCCCAGGCAAATCAGATCCAATTGACGCCCACTGGCAAAACGAGTCTGGCCCATGCTGGCTCCTGTTATTTTTATCAGCCTGCGTTCGGGGCGATGACCGCGCCGAACACTCTTGGTGGAGGCAGACTAAAACGACCGGGACCGAACAATCAATAATTATTCTAAATATTTTTACGTAGAATATTTTTTCCAATAAACTCTGGTACAGGCGCTCCAGCGGCAGTGCATCGTTTCAGCAAGCCCCTGTCGACGGCAAGCTCAAGATTTTATCCGGGCCTACCCTGTAGACTGCGCACAGCCAACCTATTGTCAGGGGATGACCTGATAAGTCATCCCTATAAGAACAAGCCAGAAGGATTCCCTATGTCCCGCACCGATCAGCCGGCCACGACCGAGAGCACGCCCGAGAGCGATCTCGCCAGCCCCCCGATCAATGCCGAGCGTCTGCTGCAGCTGATCACCAACGAATACGAAAGCCTGCCGCGCCAGCTCAAACGCATCGCCAGTTACATGAGCCAGCAGAGCGACCGGATCATGGTCGACCGCATCAGCGACATCGCTCGCGAGTGCGAAGTGCACCCGTCGGCCATCGTGCGGTTCTCCCAGCGCTTCGGCTTCAGCGGTTTCAGCGAAATGCAGGCGCTGTTCCGCGAGGCCTACACGCACAAGACCACGCCGGTACAGAACTACCAGCAGCGCATTCGCAGCATGATCGCCAACAAGTCGCAGAAGGCCAGCGGCGGCGACCTGGCGCGCGAATGCATCAACGCCACCCTGTCGGGCATCGAACGCCTGGGGCTGGAGCTCGACGACCAGGCCTTCGACAAGGCCGTGGACCTGGTGGTGAATGCCGACAATATCTACGTGGTCGGCGTGCGCCGTTCGTTCGCGGTGGCCGATTACCTGGTCTACAACCTGCAACACACCAACAAGCGCATTCACCTCGTCTCCGGGCTCGGCGGCAGCTACCGCGAGCAGATGCGCAGCGTGCGCGCCAATGACCTGGTGATCGCCATCAGCTTCACGCCGTACGGCAAGGAAACCCAGCACTGCCTGCGCATCGCCCAACATCATCAGGCGAAAACCCTGATCATCACCGATAGCAATCTCTCGCCCCTGGCCAAGCGCGCCAACACCGTGCTGCTGGTCAACGAAGGCAGTTCGTTTGCGTTCCGTTCATTGAGTGCGACCCTGTGCCTGTGCCAGGCGCTGTTTATCGCCGTGGCCTATCGACTGGAGTTGAAGGTCGATGAGATTCACGAGCAGGTCGGCTTCGAAGACTGACCAACACACTGGCGTTACGACTGCGCGCGCAGCGACTCAGTGGTCCGTTGTAATATTTATTCCGTTGTTTGATGAAAAGGAATATTTATTCTATAACGAGATCTCTGAAACAAAATCCAAAGGATCCTGTCATGCGCGAACTCGGAATCGGACTTATCGGCACAGGCTTCATGGGCCGTGCCCATGCCCTGGCCTTTCGCAACGTCAGTGCGGCATTCGAACTGCCCTTCACGCTTCGCCTCGCCGCCCTGGCCGACGCCGATCTCGTCCGTGCCCAAGCATGTGCCACCGCCTGGGGCTTTGAGCAGGCCTATGGCGACTGGCAGCAATTGGTCGACGACCCCAAGGTCAACCTGATCGCCATCACCACACCCAACCACCTGCACTATCCGATGGCCATGGCCGCCATTGCCGCTGGCAAGCCGGTGTACTGCGAAAAACCGCTGGCGGTGAACCTTGAACAGGCCAATGCCATGCACCTGGCGGCCAAGGATGCCGGCGTGGTCACCCGTGTCGACTACAACTACCAGCACAACCCGATCATCGGTCTGGCGCGGGAGTTGATTCAGAGCGGCAGACTCGGTGAGATCATCAGCTTTCAAGGCGAATTCAGCGAAGACTTCATGGCCGATCCAGCGTCCCCCTGGTCGTGGCGCTGTGAGGCCGAACATGCCGGTGGAGCGCTGGCGGATCTGGGCAGCCACTTGCTGGGCATGGCGCGCTATCTGCTCGGCAATGTCGAAGCGGTATGCGCCGATTCCCAGACCGTGCACCGCCAGCGCCCGGCCACCGCCGGTAACCAGGAACAACGCACAATCGCCGTCGATGACCAAGTCCATGCATTGTTGCGCTTTGCCAGCGGCGCGCGTGGCACCTTCAGCAGCAGTTGGCTCAAGCACGGCTACAAGAATCATCTGAGTTTCGAGATCAGTGGCACCCAAGGGACACTGTCATTCGATCAGGAGCGTTTGAATGAGTTACGCCTGTGCCGTGTCGGCCAGGACGGTTTCCAGCGTTTACTGGCCGGGCCGAACCTGCCCGGATATGCAGCGTTCAGTCCAGCGCCGGGGCACCAGCTGGGCTACAACGAGTTGAAGACGCTGGAAGTGCATGAGTTGATCATGGCCTTGGCCGGCCAAGGGCAAGTTGGCACTGATTTCGAACAAGCCCTGGAAGTGGAGCGGCTGGCGACGGCTATTCGATTGGCGGCATGGGAACAGCGCTGGGTCAATATCAGCGAGGTCTGATCGCGGGTGGTGTTGCATTACCCGGTCCTATCGCCTCGTCCTCAACGCATTTGCTTAAATCAGGTTGAACCTTTACGACCTGGCGCAGCCCCTAAGCTATGGAGCATTGCCACGCATTCTGAGGAATAGAAACGCTCGATCACAGGAGGAACGACCATGATTGACGAATCGAAAATCCGGCAAAGAGCTTATGAGTTGTGGGAAAGGGATGCTCGGCCTGATGGCGCTCAAGAACATTATTGGCGGCTCGCTCAAGAACAGCTTGAGAAAGAAGGGCAGCCGTCTGCGGCGAACACACTTGAACCCGCCTCTGGCGAATGGGAAAGCGGCTCAGATGAACCCACGCAGCAGGCTGAAGGCGGCGAAAAAGCTAATGAGGATGAGTGGCCAGCAAAAGGCGAAGCCGCCCGCTACTCAGGAGCGTAGTTCGTGCGCTGATGATTACTAAGCTCTTCGTTCAGGCGAAGGGATGAGGAGCTTTTGACTTTTCTCAGCCTTTAGACTTTTTGCACGTCGTGGACGTCAACGAAAGAAAGGTGACGGCTCCCTGGCAGGTTGTGCCTGGAAGAGGGGCACAGATTAATTTCCGAGCGAGTGCAGAAATAGGCGAGCTGTCGTGTTCGCTCGCAAATTAAACATCCGTGCAAGGCGCATGTTTAAGCGTCCTACTGCTTACCTCCTGAAAGCTACAAGACCTTGCGTCGTTGCCTACAGGTACGCCAGAATCCGCCGGCTTGTGCGCCCCGGAGCCGCTCGGTAACTTGATTCCCGTCACTGCTCATCAGTGATCGGGTTTAGCAGCCCGCGATAACTCGGATGTGCGTGCATCTGTCATGCAGGTATTTCATTGCCTGTACTTGATGGTAGCTGTACGTAGGGCGCCCTCGGGCGCGCCGGATTTCTGAGTTTCCCGGTCGACTAACCTGCGTACAGCTGCCTCCCTTTTGTTTAGTCGCTAAAGGGTTGGCACTCAATCAGGAAAACTCAGCATATGAAGAAACCTTCCCCCAATCCGCCTAAAAAAAGGGGACAAAAAAAGGACAAAAAAAGGGGACTGATCTGGGACTGATCTATTTTAGGCAAAAAGCGATAAATAGATCTGTCAACTTTTCCAGCTCTGCAATCCTTCAGTTAGTGTTCAGGGCTTAGTCGTCTCTACGATCACGATCACGATCATGCCGCTGATTATAATCACGGCGATCGTATCGATCATTCCCATGATCATCATGACCCCGTTCGTAGCCACGATCCCGGTGGCCCCGATCATGCCTATCTCCACCATCACGGTGATGCCCGCAGCCGACAAGCAGGATAGAGCCTGATACAGCTAAGAAAATCATTACTGCGCGCTTCATTTAAAAGTCCTGATGGAAAAGTCAGTGCTATGACCACGAAGTAACTCAATGATTCATTGGCGAAATACACCAAACCAAATCCAATCCTGAACTAATAACGCAGTCTTCCCCGCCTTTCTGGGCCTCAAATACGATTGGCAGGTCGGCCCCGGCATCCTGCGTACCGACTTGCGTCACTTCGAAAACCCTATGTTCAGGTCAATTTCGCGAGGCACCACTTAAATTTTCAATCAATGACGGGGTCACCACTGCGCGATATCCATCAGCATTTGGGTGCAATCCATCCGCAACATACTGCTTAAACAGGTCGGGATTTGATTTCAAGACCGCCTCCCACCTTGGATAATTGTCGATCAGACGAAGTCCCCTGGCTTTTGCGACATCCCGATACATCTGGAAGTAATCCCTTAACTTCGGTCTCTGCACTCCAGCGCCTCCAATCACTGGATTCGTAACCATTAGAATGATCTCCGTCGATGACTTGGCAGCCTTTATCCGGTCAATCATTAGCTCAAGGTTTTCCCGCGCTTGTTCGACAGTGGTGTTGTTGGGAAGGAAAGCGTCGTTGATCGCGAATTCGATAAACACCGTATCCGGGCTTTTGGAGATAACTCGACTTTCGAGATTTTCAACACCCCATCCCGACCACATCGAACCCTTGCCACTATTTATAACCGTGGCACGTCCAGGGTAACGCTGATTCAGATCATCCCCAAGCTGCTGCACCCAGGCGCCAAAGGCCGTCAAGCTCGTACCATAAGCTACGACGGTCTGCGCCTTGCCAGCATCAAGGTTTGAATAGAGATCGCTTTTCTGACCAGCAAAGCTGGCCGCGCTTAACGAAAGTAACATTCCAGCTAACAGAGCCTTGGCCCACAAACCATTCATTCAACTGTCCCGATCTTTTCACAGGTGGCAAGGATGAACCTGTGAGCTTGAGGCGTCCAACAGATTTAGGCGGGTGGCATTGGTTCTCACCCCGTAAGGTGCGGGCGAGGATGTCTCGGTCATTGTCCGGAAAGGATAGGCAGAAAATTGCAGGACATGCGAACGCATGGCCAAAAACTACCAGCGGGACCACGAAGAAATCGTCGGGTCCGAGGCAATTCCGGACCTGAATATCAGCGAAATCACCAGGTAGTTTTGCGCCAGTTTTGCGCGGGTTTTGCGCAAGCCTGAAACGAAAAAGGGGATCAAGCCACTAAGTGCTTGATCCCCTTACGAAATATGGTCGGGACGGAGTGATTCGAACACTTGACCCCTAGCACCCATCTCCTTTTTCATACTTCTTGGAAGATCCCAAAATTTTACTCTGGATTTTTCCAAGCTAGTATTTACTTGAGCTCCAGCGGTGTTCTGCTCTACGAGAGTCCAGTAACGCCCATCAAGAGCCGATGTTTTTGTGGGGGTAAAAGTAGGGGGAGTCCATTTCATGACCAAAATTACCATCAATGAACTTGAGTCGCTAACCGCCAATGATGCCGGCCGCATCTCAGGGAGGACGGCGATGGCACCTGCAAGTGAATACCCCTGACCTTGAAGCAAGAAAATCAGCTGAACAGAGATTGCCGTCATGATCACTGCGCCCAATGCAAAAATCGTCGTGAGGAGCCAGTAAACCCGTCGATCAATCGACAGACTTTCATCGTACAACGCGTCATCTTTTCTGAGTGAAACCGAGCCTCTCGGTAGCACCCACATATAAAGCGGTGCCACAGTCAGCACTAACAACGCTCCATAGGCCAAACACGTTGAGCGCCAACCAATGTACTCGATGACTAACGCAACCGCCGGCCAGGAAAGCGTTGTCGCAAACCCTGAGATCAATGTAATTCCTGTAATCGCACCGCCCGCTTGCTCCCCGTAAAGTGAACCTAAACAGGCGAATAGTGCTTCATACAATCCAAGCGCCATGCCACTACCGATGACTGACCAAGCCAATAAAAAAAACGCCAATGACGTGGCAATGGCCATCAGAAACAATCCAATGGCGAGGGGTCACGGTTTCAAAAGCTGAGTGCAATACAGTGCCTGCAAGTGGCGCAGAAGCTCGGCATTGCCAACCCGTGATCGACGTGAGCATTGAGCCCGACCATAGCGTCTATGGTGAGGGAATATTCAACAGATACACAAACTTATCCAGCGATTCCTGACGCCTCGGTAGAATTACCATCGGCTGCATATTTGTAATTCGCGCCTATTGATACCCAAGATGTCACCGCTGTGGTCTTCATTAGCACCACCGGTGCGGGCGAGGTGTCTGCTTCTATGATGGAGGCAGAATGGGCAGCTTGAAGCTCGGATGCTCGCCGGTCAGGGTATCGAGGAGAGCGACGATCTTACTAATTTCATCGGTGCTCAACATGCGCCCCAATTGCAGCCTGGACATCACGTTCACGGCATCCTCCAGTTTCCCGTAAGCACCATGGTCGAAATAGGGATACGCCAGCTCTCCGTTGCGCAGGATCGACACTTTGAACTTCATCCGAGCGGGCGGAGGGAATGTCGTTGAAAGCTCGGCAGCTCGCTGACCTGTTGCTGGATTTCGGCCACCAACTCAGCGTCGCTCACAGGTCTGCTTCGCCGTGTCTTGGGCGATACCGATTGATTGATTCGAACCGTTAATTGCGAGCGCGCCACACCGACCGGTTTACGCCAGGGTCTACGAAACAGCAGAAACAGAACACGAAACCAGAGATTCATAGGGATACCGATGGTGAGAAAACTATGTAGGCAAACGTGGTGCCTGCTTGGAATTGGGAGCGGAAATCGGGTGCAATTTCTCATCGAACTCATCAAGTGAGACGAATGAAAGCCCTTGCAGTGTGTCCAGCGAACGCAGGTGCTGTCGATACATCGCCAACTGAGTGACACGTGCTTTCTGGGAAATGTACGGTACGTGATAGGCAACAAAGGTCGGAAGCACAGTCATCCCGGTATAGGCCAACGTTCCACGCAGGATAGGCCGGAGCATGTCGTTGAGTTCACCGTGCACGCCGCCGCTCACCAACATGTGTGGTTGACCGCCGACAGTAATGGCGAGCATGGCCTTCTTGCCAGCCAGGCCGCCCTGATCGTAAAAGCGCTTTCCGCCATAGCAGACGCCAGAAACCAATACCCGGTCTATCCAGCCTTTCATGATCGCCGGCATCGAGAACCAGTAGATTGGGAAGTTGAAGATCACCAGATCGGCCTCCAGCAACTTGTCCAGCTCCCTCTGGATGTCCGGTGCCAGTGTGCGTTGCGAGCAATTGTGACGCTGCTCCAGGGCATACGTCAGGTACTCGGAATTGACGCGGCTGCCAAAGTCAGCCGCGCTGGCGACCGGATTCCAGCTCATGGCATACAGGTCAGACACTTCGACAGAGTGCCCTTGCCCCCGCAGTTCTTCGACCGCCAGATCTTTCATGGCCGCATTGAACGATTGTGGCTCGTTGTGCGCGTGGATAATGAGGATGTGCATTGGACAGCTCTCCATTGGGTTGGCCATCCAATCAGCCGGTGATGTCTTTACCGAAGATTGCGCGTGCGATGACTAGCTTTTGAATCTCATTGGTTCCCTCATAGATTTCGGCGATCTTGCAATCGCGATAGATCTCTTCGACACGGTAGTGCGAACCATCCGCCGCGAGCTCGCGCATAAAGCCGTAGCCACCAAAGATCTGTACCGCGTCGCGGGCGAATTCACCGGCAAGGTTGGTGCCGTACCATTTGGCCATCGCGGCCTCGGGCTCCGGAAAAGCGAGCCCTTCGTCCATGCGCAACGCCGCCTTGAGATACAGGTTGCGGGCGTTCTCGATTTCAGTGGCGCGCTCGGCCATCTTGAACTGCCAGTGTTGGAACTGCGCGATGGCTTTGCCAAACGCCCGGCGCGTCTTGAGCCGCGCGATACTGTGATCAAACAATGCCTGAGCCATGCCGGTCCCGCTGGCGGCAATCCCGATGCGTCCGAATGTCAGCGTTTGCAAGGCTATCTTGAGACCTTCACCCGGCTGGCCAACGACGTTCGTCATGGGCACTTTGACGTTGTCGAAGTAGATGTCCGCCGTCAGTTGGCCATGGTTGCCCATTTTCTTGTCGGGTTCGCCAACACGTACACCTGGCCAATTCAACTCGACCACCAGCTCAGTCATGCGCGCGCCATCGACACAGAGCAATACGACGAAGTCGGCAACTGGTGCGTTGGAAATGAAGCGCTTGCGGCCGTTGACGATGTAGCCATCCTCTGTGCGCGTAGCGTGTGTGCCCATGGCTTCAACGCTCAAGTCGGTACTGGCATCCGGCTCGGTAGTCGCGAAACTCCCGATCTTGTCGCCGTTGAGCAAAGGCCTGAGATAGCGTTGCTTGATCGAGTCCGACCCGTGGTTCAGCGCATTACCCGCGAGAATGCAGTGCACGTCCACGATGGCGGCCACCGAGTTCGAATGGTAAGCCAGCTCCTCGATCATCACCGCAGTGGCTGCGGTGGGGTATTTGAGCCCTCGCCCACCCACATCGGCGGTAAAGGGAATGCCAAATAAACCGGCCTTGGCCATTTTGGCGAACAAGTCACGCGGGAACGCTGCAACGGACTCCTCTGTGTGGCCAATGGCGTAGGCCACAGGGGCGACATGTTCGTCGGCGAAGCGACGAATCTCCTGGCGGATAGCCAGGATTTCCTGCGGGGTATCCAGGTCGTGATACAGGCGATCCTGGTGACGCGCAACAGTCGCATTGACCGAAGTATTGGCAAGATGGGTCATGGTTATCTCTTCTGTAGCCTGGGGAAGCAACGTGGTGTGAACGGTATGAAAACTGATGGAATGACGTAATAGGCAAAAACGACTGTAAATATGCGAATATCGCCATCCATGCCAAAAAAGGTTCCGCCATGACCACCGTTGCGATTCTGGGTTTTGACGACTCCTATGCCTCCGTTGTGGGAGGTTTTGCTGACATGCTTCAGGTTGCCAACGCGCACATGTCAAAACAGGGGATGCCACCGTCAGGTCTGTTTGAATGGCATTTCATATCGCAGAACGGGTTGCCTGTGCGCGCGAGCAATGGCCTCGAGCTTGGCATGCGGGCGCTGCCGAAGAACCAGCATTATGATTTGGTCTTTATTCCCAGCCTGCATTATCGCGGCTGGCAGCATTTCCAGGGCTTCCTGGAAAAACAGGGAGCTGTGCGTGACTGGCTGGTTAGCCAATGGCGAAATGGTGCATGGCTCTGTGCCAATTGCACGGGTACCTTCCTGCTTGCCGAGACGGGTTTGCTTGATAACAAAGTGGCGACCACCACTTGGTGGCTGGAAGAGCATTTCCGCAGCAGATTCCCGAAGGTTGATCTGCAAATGCGTCCTGCGGTGACTGAATCTGAACGTCTGGTATGCGGTGGCGCTCATGCCACATTTTTGTTGCAAGCGGTTCACGTGCTTAACAAATTCGCGGGAGAGGCCATCGCCAGGCAATGCGCCCGCAGCATGCTGATCGATTTGACCCAAACGACGCAGACACCTTTCCAGCCGCTTATCGCCGACAAGACCCACAATGATCCCTTGATTCAACGCGCGCAAAAGTGGCTTCAGGAGCATTTGGTCGAACAGGTGCGCATGACTGACCTGGCGCAGAAGTTGGCCGTCAGCGAACGTACATTGATACGCCGCTTCAATAAGGTGCTTGAGCAGTCACCGCTCACTTATCTGCAGAACCTGCGCATTGATACGGCGCGGGCGTTGCTGGAGGCCGGCGACCTGAGCACCGAGCGAATCGCTCACTATGTCGGTTACAGTGATATCAGCTCGTTTGCACGCCTGTTCCGTGAGCGCGTAGGGTTCACGCCGGGCGCTTATCGAGCCAGGTTTCAGTTACCCATGGAGGACTGACCAAGCACTGTCGCCAGCAGATAGCCTGACCCATTCGCTGCAAACCGCTACCCTCGCCTACCGTGCTGGCGAGGACGAAGAGTGCACGGGAGGTTTTCAGCAAGATTGCAAGGGATGGCTTGCCAAAAATGCGGCGACTCTCTCAATGACCTCGTCCGGCCGGGAATCAGCAAAAAAATGTCCGCCCACTATCGCAGAAGCCTCCATCATCGTGCAGCGATCCACCCAAGTGGCGGGTAAATCATAGTGCTTGGCCATCGCACCTGAGGCGCCATAGAGGATCAGCGCGGGCGCGGTGATGCGTCGTCCGGAATCGGACATGTCGTCTGCCAGATCCACAGTGAGTGCGGTGTACCGCTGATCTTTCGCATGAGTGAACTGCTTGGCGCATTGCAAGATACTGAGGGACGCTTGCCCGCGGACTTCAACTATATGTCTTTCCGTTTCATCGTAGGTCCGCCCGCTCGTTATGAAACTGCAGGCTCAGGCTGGGCCATCGATCCCGTTTTTTCTGGAGGCGGATCCACTATCAACGTGGCTACGCATTTCATAGATCTCTTCAGATTATTGACCGGCAAGGAGGTGCCGGTAACCTGCTCGCCCCTGCGATGCCCTTATCGCGAAATAGCCGGGAGGCCTCCTCAAGGATTTTCTCGCGCCGCTCTGCCGTCTGGCTTGAGGGATATCTCATCGGTGGACCTCGATATTTAGGCTTGACGAATAGCATGATGATCATCATGCTTCACCAAAAATATTACAATCATCATACGCCGTTGCGAGAGCCCGGGCCGACGCCCACCTGACGGCCCATTCCACGGTTACCGTTTCCATAAGCGCCAAGGGATGTAAATCCATGACGACAACTTTTGTGAATGCCCCAGCCCAGGCCATCCAGCCATTGACGGGGAAAATCGTGGCGATGTTGGCTGGCCTGGCTGCTATCGGCATGCTCTCCACAAACATCATCCTCCCAGCGTTCCCCCTCATCGGTGAAGACCTGGGGGTGGACGCTCGCGCGCTTGGCCTGACGCTGTCCAGCTTCTTCATCACCTTCGCACTGGGCCAGTTGGTGGTCGGGCCACTGGCTGACCGCTATGGGCGCAAGAAGCTGGTGCTGGGCGGGCTCGCGATCTTCGTGGTGGGCACCGTCATCGGAGGCCTCGCCACCACCCTCGATACGCTGATTGCAGGGCGCGTCATCCAGGCATTGGGCGTGTGCGCAGCCTCAGTGCTGTCGCGCGCAATTGCACGGGATCTGTTTGAAGGAGAGGCGCTCGCTCGCGCCTTGTCACTGACCATGATCGCCACCGCTGCTGCGCCAGGTTTTTCGCCACTGGCGGGTAGCCTGCTGTCCGTCACACTCGGATGGCGTGCGATTTTTATCCTGGTGGGATTGGCCGCCGTTGCGCTCGCCTTCTTCTACGTGCGCGGCCTGGGAGAAACTCATCCCGCCGACCGTCGCGCGCCGCATTCAGTCAAGAGCGTGGTGCTCGCCTATCAGCGGTTGACGCTAGATAAGCGCTTCATCCTGCCGGCCCTTTCAATGAGCCTGCTGATGAGCGGACTGTTCGCGTCGTTCGCCGCCGCCCCCGCTATCCTGATGAAAGGGATCGGCCTGACGTCGTTGCAGACCGGCCTGTACTTCGCCTGCACGGTATTCGTTGTGTTTGCAGCCGGCATGGCGGCCCCGCGCCTGGCGCACCGTTACGGCCCAAGACTCATTACCACGCTGGGCATTGCCTGTGCCATGACGGGCGGAGGGCTGCTCCTCGCCGGTCCGGCCGATCCGAGCCTTGGGTGGTATGCCCTATCAATGGTCACATTTCTTTGGGGCATGGGCCTGGCCAATCCGCTGGGCACGGCCATCGCCATGGGACCTTTCGGTAAAGAAGCCGGGATGGCTTCCGCCCTGCTGGGCTTTGTTTCCATGGGAGCGGCTGCACTGACGACCTGGCTGGTCTCGGTGCTGACGTTTGCACCGGTCACGACACTGGGCGGTGTCCAGATGACAGCCTGCCTGATCGCGCTGGGGCTGTTCCTTCTACGGGGCAGTCTCGCCAAATAAGCGCGCCAAGGCGCTGAGGCGTCGCTTCCCAATGACACCCACGTACGATTGGCTCACTGCCTGACGCCCAGTCCCGCGTATTTACGCAAAATGCGGCTATCGACTTGCCGATATCGGCTTTTTCACCCCAGCCCCCCTCCCTACAGTATGTACGACTTCAACGGCGAGCAGCGCTCGCCCCGTTCAGGAACCGTGCATGCCCAGCCTGTCTTTGCGTATCGAAAGGATCGACCTGCTCACGCCTCACATTCGTCGCCTGATCCTGGTCGCTGACGCCGGCCACACCCTGCCCGGTTTCACCCCGGGTGCTCATATCGAAGTGCAGATACCAGGCAGCAAACCCATGTGGCGTGCTTACTCGCTGGTCAGCCTGCCTGAACACCCTCACTACGAGATCGCGGTGCAGCTGGAAGACCAGAGCAGCGGTGGTTCGCGCTGGATGCACGAGGTGCAAGTCGGTCAGCAACTGATGGTACGCGCGCCCAACAACCATTTTCCATTGGTGGCAAATGCCTGTGACTACCTGCTGATCGCGGGAGGAATAGGCATCACCCCAATGCTTGGCATGGCCCGCTCGCTCGCGGCCAGTCAGCAGCCGTTCACTTTGCACTATGCCGGTCGCGACGCAGACCGCATGGCGTATCTGGACGAGGTCCAGGCGCTCGGCACCGCCCGATGCTGGATCAGCGGCGGCGACCCGGCGCGGCGCCTGCCCCTGAACAGCCTGCTGGACTCGCCCATCAGCGGACGTCAGCTTTATGTGTGCGGCCCCAAGTCATTGATCAGCAACGTGCTGCAAACGGCTCGCGCACTGGGCTGGGACGACAGCCAACTGCACAGCGAATTGTTCATCGGCAGGCTCGGCACCGAGACCGAAGCCGGTTTTGAAGTGGAGCTGCGCAGCAGTGGAATAACGCTTCAGGTGGCCGCGGGCAAAAGCGTGCTGGACGCAATGATAGAAGCCGACCTGGACCCGATGTTCGATTGCCGGCGGGGTGACTGTGGAGTGTGCGTGGCCCAAGTGCTCGAAGGCGCCGCTGACCACCGCGACATTTGTCTGTCGGAGCGCGAACGGGCCGACGGCAGCTTCTGCACCTGTGTATCCCGCGCCTCCAGCGCTCGCCTGGTGCTCGATTTGTAAGTGCGTTGTTGTACCACGCACCTCTTTATGGCTGGTTAAAAGGAGACATCATGATTCCCTCGAACGAACAGATCGCGGCACTGATCCGCGACGACAGCGTGCACAAAAGCGTCTACACCGACCCTCAACTGTTTGATCTGGAAATGCAGCGAATCTATGGTCAGGCATGGATCTACGTCGGCCATGAAAGCCAGGTCAAAAACGTCGGTGACTACCACACCACACGCATCGGCGATCAGGACGTGATTCTGGTTCGCGGTGCCGATAAAAACGTCAATGTGCTCTACAACCGTTGCCCGCACAAAGGCGCCAAGCTGGTGGCCGAAGGCGACGGCAACGTCGGCAAGTTCTTCCGCTGCCCTTACCACGCCTGGACCTTCAAACTGGACGGCCAGCACCTTTCGGCACCGTTGAAGAACGGCTTCGAAGGCACCTGCTTCAACCCCCGGCACCCGGACTTTTCAATGGTGAGCCTGGCGCGGGTCGACAGCTATCGGGGCTTCGTGTTCGCCAGTCAGATCGATCATGGTCCAGACCTGAAAAGCTTTCTCGGCGGCGTGATCACTTCCATCGACAACCTCTGCGATCGCTCGCCAGTGGGTGAAGTCGAAGTGGCCGGCGGTATTTTTCGGGTCATGCAGCGTTCCAACTGGAAAGTCTTCTACGAAAACCTCCACGACACCATGCACGCTCGCGTCACGCATGAGTCCTCGGTGGACGCGGCCCGCAGCGAGGCCGAATCCTTGGGAGAAATGCCGTTCGAACTGCTGATCATGGACGGCAACGGCGAGCCTTACGATTTCTGGGAGAAGCTCGAACTGCGCGCCTACAACAATGGACATGGTTACATGGAAGCGATCTTCGACCCGGCGGCGGCCGAGCGCGACGAAGTGTCCAAGGCCCACTTCGAATGCCTGAGCGATGCCTATGGCGAAGAACGCGCCCGAGACATCATGGGGATGAATCGCCACAACACCGTGATCTACGGCAGCGGCTCGCCCCACACCGTGTTCATGCAGTTCCGGGTGATCCGGCCGATGGCCGTCGACCGCACCCTGGTGGAAATCCAGACGTTCCGCTGCAAAGGCGCTCCGGATGCCGTATTTGACCGGGCGCTGACGTATGCCAACGTCATCAACTCGCCCTCCTCCAACGTCATGCCCGACGACGTCGAAGTCTATGCCCGCTGTCAGGAGGGCAACATGACCCGTGGCGGTGAATGGATCAGCATGCATCGTTATGTCGGCACCGACCGCTTGCTGCTCGATGGCGCGGTCTCGACCAATGGCACCAGCGAGCTGCCAATGCGTAACCAGTTCGCCGCCTGGAAGCACTACATGACCGCCACCCTGATCGCCAAGGAGAGCACCCATGCTGCTTGATCGCACCTTCGACGTCTCGACTCACGCCCTGATCCCGGCCCAGGTACCCAACGAAACCTTGCGCGAGATCGAGCAGTTCCTCTATCGCGAAGCACGCCTGCTGGATGAGCGCCGCTTCTGGGAGTGGGACCAACTGTTTACCGATGCGGGCATGTACTGGGTGCCGCACCTGCATGGGCAGGCCGACCCTTTCGAGCACATTTCGCTGTTCTGGGAAAACCGCATGCTGCGCGAAGTGCGCATCCGCCGGGTAGAGAACATACGTAACTGGTCGCAACAACCACCGACCCGCACGGCTCATCTGGTGGGCAATGTGATGGTCGAAGGACTCGACAGCCAAGGGCTGCTGGTGGTGAGCGCGACGTTCCAGGTCAGCGAATGGCGTCTTGAACAACGCCAGTTGGCCGGGCGCTACACCTACAAGCTGGCCAGTCAGGACAGCGGCGGCTGGAAAATCCAGCTCAAGCGGGTTGACCTGATCAACTGCAACGATGTGTTCGCCAACCTTGAGGTCTTTGTCTGATGGGGCGCCCGACCGTATTGGCCCTGCATTATCAGAATGACGTCTTGCATCCTGACGGCCGCATCCGGGTCGGGCTCGCAGCCGATGATCCGGCACGTGACGCCGTGCTGGACGCCGCCATCAGACTGCAGCAAGGTGCCCGCGCACGGGGCTGGCCGATCATTCATGTGCGCGTGGCGTATCGCCCGGACTATGCCGACCTGGTACAGAACGCGCCGATCCTGCGTGCCGTCGCGGCCAGCGGTGCCGTCCAGGAAGGCACTTGGGGCGCGCAGTTCCATGACGCGTTGCAACCGCTGGAAGGCCCGGACGAGTTCGTCGTCACTCATACCCGCATCAACGCGTTTTACGGCACACCGCTGGACACCCTGTTGCGCCAGCTTGAAACGCGACAGTTGCTGATCGCCGGCGTCGCCACCCACTCGGTGGTGGAAAGCACGGTACGACATGCTGTCGATTGCGGCTTCGAGGTCACGGTGCTGGCCGACGCCTGCGCCGCCGCCCGCCCCGCGACTCATCTGGCGGCGCTGGACAGCATTCGGTTGATCGCCACTGTCACGGATGTCGCAAGCACCCTGGAGTCAATGCCATGAAGTCCATTCCCACTGCCAACCTGCAAGGTCAGGTGGCAATCGTCACGGGCAGCACCCAAGGCCTGGGCACCGATATTGCTCGTCAACTACTACAGGCCGGCGCCAGCGTCATGCTGGTCGGCCGCAACCGCGACATGGGGGCGGCACTGGCCAGCGAGTTGGGTGAACGCTGTCGCTTTGTCGCCTGCAATGTCGAGCTGGACGAGGATATCGATGACTGTATCGACACCACGCTGGCCGCCTTCGGCCGTCTCGACATTCTGGTCAACAACGCCTGTGTCTACGACGATCAGGGGCTTCAGTCAGACCGCGAGCAATGGTTGAACACCCTCAACATCAACCTGGTGTCGGCGGCCATTTTCGTACAGAAAGCCACGCCGCACATGAGTGAAGGCGGCACCGTGATCAACATCGGCAGCACCGGCGGCAAGTTCGGCGCAGCCGGGCGAGCCCTGTACCCGGCGTCCAAGGCCGGTTTGCTGCAGCTGACCCGAAACCTCGCGGTGAGCCTGGCACCGGCTTCGATCCGGGTCATCAGCGTCTCGCCGGCCTGGACCTGGTCGCCGTCGGTGGCGAACCTGAGCGGCGGCGACCTTGCCGTGGCCGACCGCGTGGGTGCCACCTTTCACCCGCTTGGGCGCGTCGGGCGCGGCGAGGAGATCGGCCACGTGGTCGCCTTCCTGTGCAGCCATGGTGCGTCCTGGATTACCGGGGTAGACATTCCGGTGGACGGCGGTTTCTCGATCCTCGGCCCCGATCAGGGACTCTCGCCACGCGCGTGGTTCGAGCGCTTGCGTGACCCGGCCTGAATCGCTTCGCCTATTGAGCACCGCCAACAAAACCTGATGAAAAGTCGATAACGAGGTAACACCATGGGCAAGATGATCACCGTAAAAGCCAGCGACGGCAGCGGCAGTTTCGCCGGTTACCTGGCGCTACCCGCCAGCGGCAAAGGTCCCGGCGTGGTAATAGGCCAGGAAATCTTCGGCATCAACGCCAACATGCGCGAAGTAGCCGATTTTTACGCCGAGGAAGGGTATGTCGCCTTGGTGCCGGACCTGTTCTGGCGTCTGGAACCGGGCGTAGATCTAGGGTACACCGAGGCCGACTTCGCCCGAGCAATCGAGCTGTTCCAGCGCATGGACGTGGACAAGGCCGTCGATGACATCGACGCCAGTTTCAAGGCGCTTCGCAATTTGCCCGAAGTCGAGGCCGTCGGTTTCGGCTATGTGGGTTTCTGCATGGGCGGCAAGCTGGCCTACCTGACGGCGACGAGAACCGACGCGTCCTGCTGCGTGGGCTACTACGGCATGGGTATTGAACAGCGGCTAGACGAAGCCGACAACATCAAAGGTCACCTGGTGCTGCACTTCGCCGAACAGGATGGCTACTGCGATGCCAGTGCCCGCCTGCAGATCAGTCAGCGCCTGGGCGGCCGCAACAACGTCGAGATTTACACCTACCCCGACGTCGACCATGCCTTCGCCCGCAACGGTGGCATGCACTACAACAAGCCGGCCGCGCTGATGGCCCATCAACGCAGCATCGCAGCGCTCAAGCAGGCAATCGGCCCGAACTACAACCTGTCCGAGCTGTGGGAAAAGCACATCGAATTCGAGTTTGCCGTTCGCGATGTCCCGGCGACCATGGCGACCATGGTTGCCGAACCTTACGTCAACCACATTCCGACCATGACTGGTGGCGTGGGCTACCGCGAATTGAGCCGTTTCTACCAGAACCATTTTGTCCATGCCAATCCGCCGGACATGAAGCTGGTGCCCATCTCACGCACTGTCGGGGCCTCGCAGATCGTCGACGAGTTCGTGATGTGTTTCACCCATACCAGTGAAATCGACTGGATGCTGCCCAACGTCGCGCCGACCGGTCAATACGTCGAAATACCGATGCTCGGGGTCATCAAGTTCCGGGGCGACAAGCTGTGTCACGAACATATTTATTGGGACCAGGCCAGCGTTCTGGTGCAGATCGGCCTGCTCGACCCCACCGGGTTGCCCGTGGCCGGTATCGAAACGGCGAAGAAACTGCTCGACGAACAACGGCCGTCCAATACGCTGATGGGCAAATGGGCGGACAGCGCCGAACAGTAATCGAACACTGCACCCTGTAGGAACTAGCTTGCTCCTGCAGGGTGCAGCGTTTGATTATCTGATGGCAGCCGTCTGATGCGGCAGTTCGCCAAAGCGTTCACGGTAATAACGGGCGAAACGACCGAGATGACCAAAGCCATGCTCCAGAGCGACTTCGGTAATGCTCACGTCGCAACGACCGAGCAAACGATCGCGCACCGCTTCAAGCCGCAGGTTGCGCAACCGCTCCATAGGTGTTTGTCCGTAACAGCGCTGGCACAGGGTGTTGAGGCTGCGCTCGCTCATGCCCGCCGCGGCTGCCAGTTCTCCTAGGGAAAGTGCGTCACCCAGGCGACTGCGCATCAAGTCTTCGATCTTATGCAACTGTCGCAAGGCCTGACGCTGTGCTGGCGACTCAACGACCGCTATCGGTGACCCGTCGACTTTCGGTGGGTGGGTCAGCAGGAACAGCGGCAGGCTTTCTTCCAGATGTCGCAACCAGTGAGCATGCACCGGCTCACCCTCGCTGGCCCCCAGCTGCTCAAGCAAATCATCGACCAGACGCAACCAGCCACGCGCCTGACCGGTGTCGAGCCGGTAGGCGGGTGGCAAGCTAAAATCGGCTGCCAGCCCTCCTTCGTCCACCAGCCGTTCCTGCATCAGCCTCAACAAGGAGCGCGGCACCTTGAGCAGCAATTGTTCGCAGCCACGGTGCCAGACCAGTCGGGCCTGGCGATTGGGCGCGAGCACCGCCACTTGCCCCTCCTCCAGCTCCAGCGCCAGCCCGTCGCACTCGATACTGGCCCGCCCGCGCAATGGCATCTGCATCAATACGAAATCGGTAAAAGGCCGTGGCCGTACCTCAACCTCGGCACCGTAACGCAGGACAAACAATTGGCAACGCCCCACTTCAGCGCGGAAAAACGCTGTGTCGACATTACCAGTGCGCCAGCTCAAGTCGTGTTCGACCAACTCACGCGCGAGCAGCCGATGACTTTCCTGCCGCGAGCGGCTGGTGAAGACTGGTGTCTGGCACAGCCTCGACAGATCAAGCCCCGCACCAGCGCCAGGCATAGGGTGAACCGATAGCGCAGCCATGGCTCAAAGCGACCGGTTTCGGCGAGCTTCGTTACGTTGCAGGGTGGTACTCGGCGTTTCATCGAACAGCTTGCGATACTCGCTGGAGAACCGTCCCAGGTGGGTAAAACCCCACCCCATGGCGATCACCGAGATGTTGCGCGCCGAATTGTCCTCGAGGATTTCCTGGCGTACGGCACCCAGCCGGTGCTTCTTCAGATACGCCATCGGCGACATGCCAAAGTATTTCTTGAAACCTTCGAACAGCTTGAACCGCGACACACCGGAAATCGCTTCGATGTCTTCCAGGTGCAGCGCTTCGCGGGCATTTTCGTGGATGTACTGCTTGGCTCGAATCAGGTAGTGCGGCAGTTTGACGCCGAGCACATTGCGCAACTCATCGGAGTAGTTGTTCGGCTGGGCGAGGATCAAGCCCTTGATCAGCGAGCTCTCGATGTCGCGAGTGAAAAACGTCTGGTCATACAACTCGCGGCTGCGCTCCAGCTCGCCGATAAAGTAGCGAGCCATGCGCCACCAGGACGCGGAGGAACCGTTGACGGCGTCCATCACCGGCTCGAAACGCAAGGGGGTTTCCAATGGCCGCTGCAGCATGTCTTCAAGGGACTTGCGCATGGCCGCACGGGTGATGACGACCTGGATCTTGCGGCAATCGCCGTTGATCGACAGCTCCTGGTTTTCGTGGGGCGACACGATGACTGCGCTGTCGCGATCGGACGTCACCTGACAGCCCTGCTTGCTTAAGTGTTGTTCGCCGACGAGGGGCAGACTGAGGCTGTAGCTGTTCAGGTGTTCGGCGTCTTCGATGCCGACCGTGACGTCGGTGCCATACTCGATCACCCCCAGTGTCGTGGACATGGATTTGAGCACATTGCCGCTGTGATGGAACTGAATGCGGTTGGGGTAGCTGGTCTTGAGCAGATGCGGCCCACAGATTCCGGCCATCCACTGCCGGGCACCATTGAGGTCATAACGCTCGATACGAATGTCACGAACATGTACATCAGGACTTGTACTCATCACGGGGCACCCACGGCTGTTTTATGAACGCGCTCTAACGGCACGCCTCTGTTGGAAAGAGCAATCTTCATGCCGCGTGCCTCCCTCCGGGGGCCGGCCGAAATATGCGGATAACATTCACCGAATAATCGGATAGGGACAGTGCATCGCCAGAGCCGTCCATCCCCGTGATCGACTTTCTCACGCCGTAAACGCAGGTATGGCGCTGCAAAAAAGAGCAGACACCCACCGGTCGGCACAATAGGCATGCATTGAACACCAGGCGTGGTTGGGTATTACCTGCCCAGATGAGCAGGCAGGTGTTACCCCCTGGAATTGTTGAAGCGCAGGAGACCGAAATCTCGTTCGGATGGTGCTGGTCGCTTACCAGAATTTCCAGGTGTAGGTGGTGATAAGACGGTTTTCGTCGAAGTCATTACCATGGCGGAACTTGACGTTGATGTTGCGCAGTTCGACGCCAAGGTTCTTCAGCGGACCGTCCTGAACCACATAGGACAGATAGATATTGCGCTCCGATTCGCTGTTGTCGCTGAGGGCGCCGCGATCGATGTCCGTGCCGCGCATGTAACGCGTCATCAGCTTCAAGCCAGGCATACCCACGCCAGCGAAATCGAAGTCATAACGCGCCTGCCAGGATTTTTCGTTGGGTTTGACGAAGGCGATGGCGGACCAGTTCACGAGGTAGGGCTGCGGCGCGTAACCGTTAAGGGTCGGGAACGTGCTGTCGCCGAGCATCCGTTGATAACCCAGGCCAAAGGAGTGGGCACCTTTGCGCAGGGTAGTCATGGCGCCGTAGGAGCGGTTATCAATGCGACCGTACAGGGCGTCGCCATCTTCCTTGTTGTTGAAATAGCGCAAATCGGTTTTCAGAGCGTACCCGCTGCCCAGGTCGGCCAGGTAGGTTGCGCCCAGGTAATGCTGACGGTAAATGTCTTCCAACTGCCCGTAGAAATAGGTCCCGGTCAGCGCCGGCGTAAAGGCGTAACTGGCGCCGCCAAAGTTCAAACCGTCGCTGCGGCGCTGCACGTCAGGCCCGTTGAACAAGTACATTTTTTCGCTGTTGGAGGATTCACGACCGCTGATTTCGGTAAAGCGCCCGCCTGTCAGCGTCAGCTTATCCACCTCTTTGGACTCGATCAGGGTGCCGTGATACGTGGTGACCAGTTGCCGCGAATCGTCGGTGTAGGCCACCGGCAGCGTTGGCCGATGCTCACCGTATTTCAACTCGGTCTTGGAGTAGCGCACCTTCGCGGTGTAACCACCACGGCCGTAATCGGTCGCTTGTTCTTGCTTACTGACGCTATAGGGAATGATGCTGTCAGGCCCCCTGCCACCACCGCCGTCGAGCCGGTAGGCGTACTGCATCGAAGCATCCAGGCCAAACTGCAGCGGCCCCTCGGTGTAGCCCGAGATGAAGCGCAGGTCGAAGCCCTGGGTCCAGCTGCCGACGCGGGAGTTCTTCGGGTTTTCACCCTTGAAGTCGCGATCGATATAAAAGTTGCGCAAGCCCAGCCCCAGGTGGCTGTCTTCAACGAAGTCCGCCTGGGCCATCATCGGTGTAATCATTCCGGCCAGGCTGGCCGTCTGCACGCAACGGGTAAACCAACTCGCTTGAAACATAACTTATCCCCTCTTATTTAATGTGCGAACACATCAAGTAGCGGTGCGACCAAAGTGATCGCTCCAATAGCTGGCAGTTGTTTCTTTATTAAAATATTCAGCATGAGTCGTTATGATTGATGCCGATCCGGCGAGACAGCCGATACGCATCGAGAATGATTAGGCAGCATTGGCGCCAGAGTCTCTATCCTGTTAATTCAAGACTCATATCCGTTTACTTCGAATTATCAATCTCCGCTCGTTCGCCGTGCCGCTTCCAGCCAGTTATGTCTGGGGTCAAGGCACACTGGCCAATTTTATGGACTGTGTTTGCCGACAAAGCGGATAGACCCCGACGCGGGCAACTTATTTAATGCAGACACGAACAACTTATTGAACGCACGAATTATCCCGATGCAACGAGGTATCGATTAATGAGCAGTGCCAAAAGCGTCGAACAGTGGAAAAGTTTTATTGAAGGCTGCCTGGACTTCCGGCCAGCGGAAGGCATCTTCCGAATTGCCCGGGATATGTTTACCGAGCCGGATTTGTTTGATCTGGAAATGGAACTGATCTTCGAGAAAAACTGGATCTACGCCTGCCACGAAAGCGAAATCGCCAACAAGCATGATTTCATGACCATGCGCGCCGGGCGCCAGCCAATGATCATCACCCGCGATGGCGAAGGCCAACTCAATGCACTGATCAACGCCTGCCAGCACCGGGGCACAACCCTGACCCGCGTCGGCAAGGGCAACCAGTCGACCTTCACCTGCCCATTCCATGCATGGTGCTACAAAAGCGATGGCCGCCTGGTCAAGGTCAAGGCACCCGGGGAGTACCCGGAAGGTTTCGACAAAGCCACCCGCGGCCTGAAAAAAGCCCGCATCGAAAGTTACAAAGGGTTTGTGTTTGTCAGCCTCAATGTCGAAGGCACTGACTCGCTGCAAGACTTCCTCGGCGACGCCAAAGTGTTCTTCGACATGATGGTCGCCCAGTCGCCCACCGGTGAACTGGAAGTGCTGCCGGGCAAGTCCGCCTACACCTACGACGGCAACTGGAAACTGCAGAACGAAAACGGTCTGGACGGTTATCACGTCAGCACCGTGCACTACAACTACGTGGCCACCGTGCAGCATCGCCAGCAGGTCAATACCGAGAAAGGCCTGGCCGGGGCTGACACCCTGGACTACAGCAAGCTCGGCGCTGGCGACAAGGAAACCGACGACGGCTGGTTTGCCTTCCACAACGGCCACAGTGTGCTGTTCAGCGATATGCCCAACCCGGCGGTACGCCCCGGTTACAGCACGATCATGCCGCGCCTGCTCGAAGAGTACGGTCAGGGCAGGGCTGAATGGATGATGCATCGGCTGCGCAACCTGAACATCTACCCGAGCATGTTCTTCCTCGACCAGATCAGCTCGCAGCTGCGCATTATTCGTCCGATCGCCTGGAACAAGACCGAGATCAACAGCTTCTGCCTGGGTGTGGTCGGCGAGTCGGATGCCGATCGGGAAAACCGCATTCGTCAGTTCGAAGACTTCTTCAACGTGTCCGGCATGGGCACCCCCGACGACCTGGTGGAATTCCGCGAAGCCCAGCGCGGTTTCCAGGCGCGCCTGGAGCGCTGGAGCGACATTTCCCGCGGCGTGGGCAAGTGGGTCGAGGGGGCGACGCCCAATAGCGAAACCATCGGCATCTCACCGGCGCTGACTGGCACCGAGTTCACCCATGAAGGCCTCTACGTCAATCAACATGGCAACTGGCAGCGCTTCATGCTCGAAGGTCTGGCGCGCAAAGCCGCCGAAGAGCAACCGTTGAAACTGCATGAGGTGTGAACATGAATTCGCAACTGCAATACCGCATAGAGCAATTCTTCTACCGCAACGCTGAAGCCTGCGACGCTCAGGACTGGGATACGTATTTGTCGATGTTCAGCGACGACAGCGAGTTCCACCTGCCCCAATGGGACTCGGAACATGTCTACACCGCCGACCCGAAAAAAGGCATGTCGCTGATTTATTACCCCAACCGTGGCGGCCTTGAAGACCGGGTGTTCCGCATTCGCACCGGCAAAGCCGCATCGACCATTCCGATGCCGCGCACCCTGCACCTGATCAGCAATGTGCGGATTGCGCCACTGGACAACGATGAGCTGGAGGTGCGGGTCAACTGGCACACCCTCTACTACCGCCTGCAAACCGCCGAGCAGTTCTTCGGTCGCGCCACCTACCGCCTGCGGCCCGATGGCGAGAGCTGGAAAATCAGCCGTAAGCACGTGGTGCTACTCAACGACACGATCAATTCGGTGCTCGATTTTTATCACCTCTGACTGGCGGAAATCTGGATCATGAGTCACAAGGTCGCGTTCAGTTTTGCCGATGGCAAAACCTTGTTCTTCCCGGTACAGAACAATGAAATCCTGCTTGATGCGGCGCTGCGCAACGGCATCAATATCCCGCTCGATTGCCGGGAAGGTGTGTGCGGGACATGTCAGGGGCGCTGCGAGTCGGGCCAGTACAGTCAGGACTATGTCGACGATGAAGCGCTGTCGGCCGACGACCTGCGCCAGCGCAAAATGCTGACCTGCCAGACCCGCGTCCAATCCGATGCTGCGTTCTACTTCGACTTCGCCTCCAGCCTGTGCAATGCGCCGGGCCCGGAGCGGCTCAAGGGCATCGTGCGGGCCGTCGAGCAGGTATCGCCGAACACCGCGATCCTGCATCTGGACGCCGGTGCCGATGGCCAGCAACTGGACTTTTTGCCCGGCCAGTACGCGCGGCTGCAAGTGCCAGGCACAGACGGCCAGCGCTCCTACTCATTCGCCAACCGCCCCAATGGCAGCAACCAGTTGCAGTTCCTGATCCGGCTGCTGCCCGACGGGCTGATGAGCAATTACATCCGCGAGCGCAGCCTGATCGGCGACGAGATCATGCTCGAAGCACCCCTCGGCGCCTTTTACCTGCGCCACGTCGACAAGCCGTTAGTGTTTGTCGCCGGCGGCACCGGGCTTTCGGCGTTCCTGGGCATGCTCGATCAACTCGCGGAGCGTGGTGGGTGCGGGCATCCGGTGCATCTGTACTACGGCGTGCGCAACGCCGCCGACCTTTGCGAAACCGCGCGCATCGCGGCCTACGCAGAGCGGATTCCCGGTTTTCGCTTCACCCCGGTCATCAGCGATCCGGCCCCGGACTGGAGCGGCAGACGCGGTTACATCACCGAGCATTTCGACCTTGCCGAGTTTCGTGATCAGGACCTGGACATGTACCTCTGCGGCCCGCCGCCGATGGTCGAGTCGATCAAGCAATGGCTGGCCGTCCAGGCTCTGGATCAGACCCGCTTGTACTACGAGAAATTCACCGAAAGCAACACCTGACACTGGAACCCACAGCCAAAACAAATTTCCAGGCACCCGGACATTTTTTACTGCCCTCAACTAACAACTACGTCACGCGCGATGCGGACTTCATTAAAGGCGGCACTATGAAAAAACTACTCGTGGGTACACTGCTGGCGGCCAGCTGCGTGACCAGTCTGCTGGCCCAGGCACAGGACCCGGTGCGCATCGGTTTTATCACCACCCTCTCGACCCCCGCCGGTTACCTGGGCGAAGACTCCCGCGATGGATTCCAACTGGCCATCGATCAGGAAAACGGCAAGCTCGGCGGTGTGCCAGTGAGCCTGCTGGTCGAGGACGACGGGCTGCAACCGGCGCGCGCCAAACAAATCATCGACCGCATGAGCCTGGACGGCATTTCGCTGTACACCGGCGTGATTTTTTCCAATGTGCTGGCGGCAGTGGTCAACACGGCAACCAAGGACGGCTTCTACATCAGCAACAACACCGGCCCTTCGAGCCTGGCCGGCAAGCAGTGCAAGCCCAACTACTTCGTGGCCTCGTACCAGAACGACACGATCCATGAAATGGCCGGTGTCGCGGCCAATGAGCTGGGCTACAAAAAGATGGTCATCCTGGCCCCCAACTACCAGGGCGGACGCGATGCGCTGGAAGGCTTCAAGCGCACGTACAAAGGTGAGGTCACCGAGATCTACACCAAGCTCAACCAGCTGGATTTCTCGGTCGAACTGGCTCGGGTGCGTTCGCTGGCGCCGGATGCGATTTTCGAGTTCCACCCCGGCGGTGCAGGCATCAACTTCGCCAAGCAATACGGCAGCTCGGGCCTGAGTAAAACCATCCCGATGGTAGTGCCCGTATTCTCCATGGACGAACGCATGCTCGCCGCCACCGGCGATGTGGCCAAAGGCATGAACATCGTGACCTTGTGGAACCCTGGATCTAAAAACCCGGCCAACCAGGCGTTCGTCAAAGCGTTCAGCGAAAAATACAACCGTGTGCCAACGGTGTATGCCGCTCAGACCTACGACACGGCGCGGCTCATCGGCGCTGCACTCAAGAGCGTGGACGGCAACACCAAAGACCCCGCGGCTCTTCGCCAGGCGCTGCGCGACGTCAAGTTCGACTCGATCCGTGGCGATTTCGCCTTCGGCAAAAACCAGCATGCCGTCATCGACTGGTACTTGCTGCGCGTAGAAGCCGACGCCAACGGCAAGCTGGTCCAGGTGCCGGTGCAGACCATCGCCAAGTCGCAAGTGGACAGCTTCGCCGCCGAATGCGCCCTGTGATCCACCCGGCCTGTGGCGAGGGAGCTTGCTCCCGCTGGGCCGGGCTGGCGCTCCAGCGCGAAGCGGCCCCGCTCTTCAGCTTTAAAGAAAGGACTGCTGCGCAGTCCAGCGGGAGCAAGCTCCCTCGCCACAGGGACTTTTCGTAGGATTCCCCAGCATGCTGTTACTTGAACAAATTCTGAATGGCTTGCAATACAGCGCCTTGCTGTTTTTGCTCGCCTCCGGCCTGACGCTGATCTTCGGCATCATGGGCGTCATCAATCTGGCCCATGGTGCCTTCTACATGGTCGGGGCGTTCTGCGCCGCCTACACCGCTTCGCTCAGCGGCTCGTTCTGGCTCGCCGGGCTGGCGGCGGTGATTGGCTCTGCACTGTACGGGCTGCTGATTGAAACCAGCATCATGCGCCGTCTCTACACCCGCGATCACCTCGACCAGGTGCTGGCCACCCTGGCCGTGGTGTTTTTTACCAACGAGTTGATCACCGTGCTGTTCGGCCGCAGCCCGCCGGCCATGCCGACACCCGAGTGGTACGGCACCTTCGTCGAAGTCCTGCCGGGGTTGATGTACCCGGTCAGCCGCCTGCTGTTCATCGCAGCCGGAGCATTGGTGGCGATTGCCATGTGGCTGCTGATCAACCATACCCGCCTGGGGATGCTGATACGTGCCGGGGCCGACGATCACGAGATGGTCGGTGCATTGGGCGTGAACATCGCCCGCCTCTACACCCTCGTGTTCGTCTTCGGCTGTGTGCTCTGCGGACTCGCCGGTTTCATGGCCGCCCCGCTGCTGTCGGTGGAAATCGGCATGGGCGAAAAGGTCCTGATCACCACGTTTGTCGTAATCGTCGTCGGCGGTGTCGGCTCGGTGCGCGGCGCGCTCGCCGGTGCCTTGCTGATCGGCATGGTCGACGGCCTCGGGCGAGCGTACATCCCGCAATTGCTCGACCAACTGTTGCCCGCCGAAGTCAGCGGCACCTTGAGTGGCGGGTTGATTTCCGCCAGTGCCTACATCGTCATGGCCGTCGTCCTGCTGGTCCGTCCACGCGGCCTGTTGCCCGCCCGCGCCTGAGGAAAACTACATGTCTCGTCGAGTCCTTATCGATCTGCTCTGCCTGGCGACATTCGCCCTCCTGCCGCTGCTTGCGTCGTGGTTGCACGAACCCTTTCTGGTCAGCCTGTTCACGCGTCTGGCGATCTACGGCATGGCCGCCGCCAGCCTGGACCTGTTGATCGGCTATGGTGCGATGATCAGTTTTGGTCATGCAGCGTTCTTTGGCCTGGGTGGCTACGTAGTCGGCGTCATCGGCTTTCACACCTCCCAGGCCATGCCGTTGTGGGGCTGGGAAGGCTCAAGCAGTGCGCTGATCGTCTGGCCGCTGTCGCTGCTGGTCTGCGCGCTGTTTGCACTGGTGGTCGGCTATCTGTCACTGCGCACCAGCGGCGTGCAGTTCATCATGATTACCCTGGCGTTCGGCCAGATGCTGTATTTCGTCCTCAGTTCGCTGTCGCTGTATGGCGGCGACGACGGCATCCTGCTCAACGAACGCAATACGCTGCCGGGCCTTGATCTGGAAAATCCGGTGCAGTTTTACTACCTGTGCCTGGGGTTATTGGTGGCGTGGCTGCTGTTCTGCCGGCGGCTGGTCAACTCGCGCTTCGGCTATGTACTGCGGGGCCTGAAGCAAAGCGAACGGCGCAGCATCAGCCTGGGCTTGCACCCGTTGCGCTATCGTCTGAGCGCCTTCGTCATCGCCGGGGTTGGCGGCGGCCTGGCCGGTATCTTGTGGGCCAATTACGCAATGTTCGTCAGCCCGGACATGGGCGCTTGGCACAAGTCCGGTGAGTTGATGGCGATGGTCATTCTTGGCGGCGTCGGCACCCTGCTCGGGCCGGTACTCGGCGCTGCGGTGTACCTGGGACTGGAGCAGGTGTTGAGCCTGTGGACCGAGCACTGGCTGCTGATCTTCGGCCCGCTGCTGCTGGTGGTGGTGCTGTTCGGCAAAAAAGGTTTGTACGGCCTGCTACTCAGCCCGTGGCCCCGCTGGCGCAAGCCCCCGGTGCCAAACGCTCCACCCGCCATTGCCAACAGCGAGGTGCGCTCATGATCCCGCAACTGTCGATCCAGGATCTGGAAAAAACCTTTGGCGCGGTCAAGGCCACCAACGGCGCAAGCTTCAATATTGCCCCGGGGGAACTGCACGCCATCATCGGCCCCAACGGCGCCGGCAAGTCGACACTGATTTCGCAGATCGCCGGGGAGATCCGCCCGGACAAGGGGCGGATCTTCCTCAACGGCCAGGACATTACCGACGTGCCCGCCCATCAACGCCCTCGCCTCGGCCTGGCGCGCGCTTTCCAGGTCAGTCAGCTGTATCCGGAGTTCACCCTGCTGGAAAACGTCGCCATCGCGATCGCTGCCCGGGAAGGCCAGACCTTCGGCATGTGGAAACCCCTGGGTAGTGACAGTCGCCTGCTGGGCCCGGCGGCGGACTATCTGCATCGTGTCGGCCTCGCGGCACGGGGCCAGGCGCTGGTCAGCGAGTTGTCCCACGGTGAACGACGGCAACTGGAAATTGCCCTGGCCCTGGCTCAGGAAGCCTCAGTGCTGTTGCTCGACGAACCGATGGCAGGCATGGGAGCCGAGGAATCGGCACGCATGACTCAATTGTTGCTCGAACTCAAGGGCCGCTACGCGATCCTGCTGGTGGAACACGACATGGACGCCGTGTTCGCCCTGGCGGACCGCATTACCGTATTGGTCTACGGCCAGACCATCCTGACCGGCAGCGTCGAGCAGATTCGCAACGACCCGCAAGTCCGTGCCGCCTACCTGGGAGAAGAACATGCTTGAAGTCAGTGGATTGCAGGCCGGCTATGGCCTGAGCCAAGTGCTGTTCGACATGCACTTGAAGATCGAACAGGGCCAGGTCGTGTCGCTGATCGGGCGCAATGGCATGGGCAAGACCACCACGGTCAAGTCGATCATGGGTCTGCTCAAGCCCACCGCTGGCAGCGTCTTGATTCACGGTCGGGAAATGCGCGGCGCCCCACCCTACCGCATCGCCCAGGCCGGCCTGGGACTGGTGCCCGAAGGCCGGCGCGGTTTTGGCAGCCTGAGCGTGCGGGAAAACCTGCTGGCCACCGCGACCCGGGGCAAGTGGGACCTGGCGCGGATCTACCAGTTGTTTCCACGGTTGCAGGAACGCCAGGATCAGTTGTCGAAAACCCTCTCCGGTGGCGAACAGCAGATGATGGTGGTCGCCCGCGCCCTGCTGACCAACCCGCAGTTGTTGATTCTCGACGAGGCGACCGAAGGCCTGGCGCCGATCATTCGCGAAACCATCTGGAGTTGCCTGGCGAGCTTGAAAGCCGAAGGCGAGACGATTCTGGTCATCGACAAGAACCTCAAGGAAATGGCGCGGGTGGTCGACTGCCATCACATCATCGAAAAGGGCCGACAGGTTTGGCACGGTACGCCGGTGCAGTTGGCCGAAACACCGGAACTGTCACAACGTTACTTGGGCGTATGAATCACAGGGTTGGAAGTTCCCCCTTTTGGGGGAACGCGTTGGATCGCGGATGGAGCAGCAGTCTCATTGCAGTGGCGAAAAGCTCGCCGGCAGGTAGATCGTCGAGTGCATGTCGCGCAGTTGCGGGCCTGAATTTTCCGGCGGCCAGACGCCGTCCTGTATGGCACGGGTGCCCACCCGCACGGTGAACGTGATCAATTCGTACAGCTTCATGACAACCTCGATTCAGGACCAGACAAATGCGTGGATGACCTGCATCCACCACGAAAAAAACCGACGCAGCAATAACGGCGCGCCGGTTGTGCTACCAGGTCGTGAAGCTGTCGCGATCACACGTCAGCTCCGCGGTCAGGACGTTGCCACGCCACCGTTGAACACCGGCGACAACCCCATCACCTCAAGCTTGCGGGTGAACTCACCCAGCCTCTGCAGTTTGTAGGCCTCCAGGTCAACGTCCTGGTAATCATAAAAACCCTGACCTTCACGCAGCCCGTTCCGCCCTTGCGCCATGTTCTCGGCAATGACATTGGGTGGCAGGAAACGCGGATCGATGGCTTCAGCCAGGTAATGGGAGGCATAGAACAGAATGTCGCCGCCGCCCCAGTCGATAAACTCAAGCATCCCCAGCACGGAGAAACGCAGACCGAAACCGACGCGAATCGCGGTGTCGATGTCCTCGGCGCTGGCCACCCCCTCCTCGACCATTCGCGCCGCTTCATTCATCGCCAGTGCCTGGATTCTCGGCACGATGTAACCGGCAGCCGGGGAGCATTGCACGGGCACTTTGCCAATTCGCTTGAGCAATGCCATCAGGCGTTGCACCACCTGCGGGCAGGTGTCCTCGCTGCGGCTGACTTCGACCAGCGGCATCAGGAACGCCGGGTTCAGCCAATGGGCATTGACGAAGCGTTGCGGGTGCGTAACCAGTGCCGCCAACTGCGTCACCAGAAAGGTCGACGTCGTCGATGCAATCACTGTTTCATCGCCACATGCCGCACTCAGCCAAGCGAACGTCAGGGCCTTGAGCTCAAGCACTTCAGGCACTGCTTCGAACACGACGGCGGCACTGTGCAAATCGTCGCCACTGCCCTCGCGATCGCTCAAGCGTAAATGGCTCATCGCCTGTTCGACTTGTGCTGGATCGAGTGTTCCCAGGCGTGCTAGCGTCGCCAGTTCGCCGCGCAAGTGACCCTCGATCTGGCGGAAGTAGCGGTCCTGCGCCACGGGCTCGCGTTGCTTGATATCGATCAGGGTCACCGGCAGTCCGGCGAACATGAACGCCAAGGCAATGCCCTCGCCCATGCGCCCCGCGCCGACGATACAGATGCGTTGCGGATCAGCGCTCATGCCTGCAATCCCTGGTTCAGGCACTGCGCCATTTCGCTACGACTCAGTTGATCCAGCCCGAGGTTTTTTAGGGTTCGACCCTCGGCGTACAGGTCTATGCCACTGACCACCGTGGCCAGGCTCAACAGGCCCTGGGCGACCGGCGTCGGCACGCCGGCCCAGCGCGCGACCGACACCAGAAACGACAAGCCCAGTCGTGTGTCTTCAAGCATGTAGCGGTGCTTTTGCAAGTCGATATCTTCACGCCAATCGCCGCTGTCGGTCAGTTTGCCGTGAGCGCCGCGACCGTACATCCACTCATCGCCGTCGGTGGCGTAATGATCAGCCAGCGGGAAATGCGGTGCGCCATAGCCCAGTACTTCACGAACGGCGATACGCTCGGCGTCGAGGGCATTGGTCACGCGACGAATTGAAGGCACAGTGCCCTCGTTGTGAATGTCCCAGGTCTCGAAATGCTCAAGTGGGCCAGCGTTCATCAGGATCAACGGCGGATGAATGATCGGCCCGGCGTTCATCAGCGCTCCGCTGAGTGCATCCTCGATCGGTTCGATGCTGGGGTAAGCCTCGCGCAATACGGCGAACGCCGACTCGCTCAAACGACTCGGAAAAACCCCGGTTGGCAGACGGGTCGCGTAGCCGCTGATCACCACCTGGTTATCGCCATGCTTGCGCGCCAAATAGGGCAAGGTGCCGGTCTCCGCAAACGCCACCTCACTGTGATTCCCCACCTTCGCCATTGCCTGGGCGAACACCATGCTGCCGAACGTCCCCGGCGGCAGGAACACCACTTGCCCGTCGCGCAAAAAGGGAGCCAGTTCGTTGGCAAGGGCTTGGTGGGAGGTCGACGGCAAGGCAATGACCAACAACTGAGCATCGGCCACGGCCTGTGCCAGATCGGCCGTCAAGGTCAAGGCATCCCCGACCTGCCCCAGACTCAAGCGTCGTTCGCCACGAAAGTCGCGCACGAGCAGATGGCCGAGGCCTTGCAGTTTTTCCAGCGCGGCACTGTCTCGGCGCCACAACCGCACCGAATGGCCTTTCTCCGCCAACTCTATCGCTGCCGCGTAGCAACCGTGACCACCGCCGATAACACTGATATTCATGAAAGCACTCCTGTAGAAGAGCCTCGATCCTAGCAACGGCCCCGGCGAGCCACTGCCCGAAACACGCAAGCGTCATTCCGATTCTGCAACGCAATAAACTGGTCGTGCATGGCCGCGAGACGAGTCAACGCACTTTCATGCTCAGGTGCGGCGACGCTGGAATACGTTGTCGCCGTCAAGGTGGTTGAGGTGGGTGCAGCCCATCAGGTTCATGGTTCGCGCCAGTTCTTCCGTCAATACGTCCAGCGCCCGGCCAGCACCGTCTTCACCCGCCACCGCCACGCCGTAAAGGGTGGAGCGCCCTAGCAGCACGGCATCGGCCCCAAGCGCGAGCGCTTTGACGATGTCGCTGCCACGCCGGATCCCGCCATCCAGTAGCAGGCTGAGTTTGCCTTTCGCCTGGGGCGCGATGGTCGCCAGTGCATCGAGGCTGCCGAGGGCACCGTCCAGTTGGCGGCCGCCGTGATTGGACACAACCACACCGTCGAGCCCGAGGACGACGGCTCGCTCCACATCGGTCGGATGCAACACGCCCTTGAGCAACAGCCGCTCGCCCCATTGATCACGCAAACGCGCCAGCATGTCCCAGTCGAGCAAGGTGTCCATCTGCTTGCCGATAAACGCCATTGATCCCAAGGGATTGCGCTCGCTCGGCGGCAAGTAAGGTTCAAGATTGCCCATGCCAGGCAGCCCCGATGGCCACATCACTTGCTTGAGCCAACGCGGGTGACGGACCACGTCAAACTTGTTGCGCCATGTCAGCTGTCGCGGCCTGGCAAAACTGCGTCGGTCCCACTCGCGATTGCCCAGCACCATTGCATCACAGGTCAACACCAGGGTCCGGCAACCGACAGCGGCGGCGCGCTGCAACAGGCTTTTTTGCACCGCCGGATCGCGCATGGCGTACAGCTGGAACCACAGGTCGACGCCAGGCGCCGCCGCAACAAGGTCTTCAAGAGAAGTGTTGGACGCGGTGCTCAGGCTGAACGGCAAACCACGTGCCGTTGCAGCCCTGGCCAAGTGAATGTCGGCATCGCGGTGCAACAGACCGTTGTAGCCCGTCGGCCCGATCAGCATGGACATTGGCAGCACCTTGCCGAACAACGCGCGAGACGTGTCGGGCGCATGGCAGGGCACCATGGCTCTGGCGTGCAGGCCATAGGCACTGAACGCGTCGAAATTATCCTTGAGCGTCAGCTCGGCTTCGGCGCCACCGCTGAGGTATTCCCAGACGAAGTAAGGCACGCGTCGCCGGGCCATGTCGGCCAGTTCGGCAATGCTGTGTACACGATTCAAGTCGGAACCGGTATAGAAGCGACGCATAGGTCATCCTCGTAGGGCGGATAAAACCGCTGCGAAAAAAAGCCCGGAAGGAGCGATCCGGGCGAAGGAAAACCAGTGTTGAAAACCTTTGCCCGATGCGCGGGCAAACCCGGAAGCCGCGAACAGTTCCCGGGGGATTTCAGAACTTCCAGGTGTAGGTGGTGATCAGGCGGTTCTCCTGATAGTCCGCACCCGACGCACTGCCATTGCCATAGCGCGTCTTGACGTCAATGCGGCGCCATTCGAAACCCACATCTTTGAGCGGACCGCTTTGCACCACATAGCCGAGCATGATGTTGCGTTCGCTTTCGACGTTTTGGTCGAGGGCATTGTTGCCCCGATCGATGCCGGTACCGCGCATGTAACGCGTCATCAATTTCAACCCCGGTAAACCGATGCCCGCGAAGTTGTAGTCATAACGCAGTTGCCAGGAGCTTTCGTTCGGCTTGACGAACGCCACTGTCGACCAGTTCACCAGGTAAGGCTGAGGTGCATAGCCGTTGAGCGTCGGGAATGTCGACTCGCCAAGCATGCGCTGATAGCCGACACCGAAAGCATGGGCACCCTTCTTCAGGGTCGTCATGATCCCGTAGGACTTATTGTCGATGTCGCCGTATAACGCCTTGCCGTCCTCGCTGTTATTGAAGTAACGGAGGTCGGTCTTCAAGCCGTAACCGGCCCCCAGATCATGGTTATAAGTCAAACCGAGATAGTGTTGTTTGTAGATATCTTCCAACTGGCCGAAGAAGTAAGTACCGGACAAGTTCGGTGTAAACGCATACGTGGCACCCCCAAAGTTCAAACCGTCACTGCGACGTTTAACGTTGGGCCCATTGAACAAGTACATCTTCTCGGTATTGGAAGACTCCCGGGAACTGATTTCGGTAAAACGGCCACCGGTCAGGGTCAGTTTGTCCACTTCTTTCGATTCAAGCTGCACACCGTGATAGGTGGTGATGAGCTGCCGCGAGTCGTCGATGTAAGCCACCGGCAACGTCGGGCGAAGTTCACCTATCTTGAGTTCGGTTTTGTTGTAACGAACCTTCCCGGTCAGCGCCGCACGGCCATAGTCCCGGACTTGTTCGCCCTTGCTGGTGTCGTACGGAATGATGCTGTCCGGACCACGGCCACCGCCGCCATCCAGGCGATAGGCGTACTGCGCCGAGAGGTCCAGGCCAAACTGCAGCGTGCCTTCGGTGTAACCCGAGATCGCACGAAAATCGAAGCCTTGGGTCCAACTGCCGATCCGCGATTGTGGCGCGTCATGCTGTTTGAAATCGCGGTCGATATAGAAGTTGCGCATTCCCAGACTGACTTGACTGTCGTCTACGAAGTCAGCCTGCGCAACCACAGGTGTGAAGATCCCCATCACGGCCGTAATGGTGACGCCACGGCTTACCCAGCTCTTCTGGAACATCAAGCTTTCCTTCTTTTTTACATGCACGAAGGCACGACTAGTGGAAGCAGATCAATTCAGCAAAAGTGCAACTTTGGCAGTCAATCCGCAGTATTGTTTTTATAACCACTTACTGCAAAAAAGTCGTAACGCAGCCGTTCGCCAGAACAGCGAAAACCGCTTTATAGTTATTTTAAATACTCAACGATTATGGAAAGTCTTATCGTTATCCTTGGGATAAACCCCTATCAGGAAGTTGCTTTAGAGGCATCTCCCAAGCGGTGGTAGGCGCGATTGAAATACACCAAACCCTCCTGGCTTTCGCCATTTCGAATCCCCAGGACTTCACAATAGAAAATCGTGTGCGACCCGACTTCATGAGCCTGGGCGATTCGGCAGTCGAAACTGACCAGTGACTCATCGAGCAGCGGCGCACCGCTTTCCAGCGTGCTCCAGGATGCGCAGGAAAAACGCTGTTCGGTATCGAGGTCGCGGTTGGAGAACGCCCCCGATACCTCCTGGTGCCCAGGGGTCAGCACGTTCACGCTCAGCACACCGTTGCTCTTGAAATGTACGTTGGAAAACGACGAGCGATTCATGCACACCAACAGCGTCGGTGGCTGGTCGGTCACGCTGCACACCGCCGAAGCGGTAAAGCCGAAACGCCCCGCGGGACCATCGGTGGTGATGACCGAAACCGCGCCACCAAGCATTGCCATTGAGTTACGAAATCCAGTTGTATCGACCATGGTCTTACCCTCCGGTCTATCAGATATCCAGCACCAGTTTCTTGGACTTGGCCCGGGAACAGCACACCAGAATCTGGTCATTGGCAGATTTTTCGTCATCCGTGAGATAGACGTCGCGATGATCCGGTTCGCCTTCGATGACGTCGCACAAGCACGTGCCGCAAACACCTTGCTCACACGACACTTCAATCTTGATGCCCACGGCAGTCAGCGCATCGACGATGCTCTGGCCTTCGGCAACCTGTACGGTCTTGCCGCTGCGCTGAGCGACCACTTCGAAACCGGCGCCCGAAGCGTCGACTTCGACCTGGAAGTATTCGCGGTGCACATGATCGTCGGCGTACCCCGCTTCCAGGGCCTGGGCAATGACCCAATCCATGAAACCGGCCGGTCCACAGACATACACGTGTACGCCGGCTTGTGGAGTGCCCAGCACTTTTGGCAGGTCGAGTTTCTGTTCGGCGGCTTCGTCGTCAAAGTGGGTGTTCAACCGCGACGCAAACGCAGCGTTACCCAGCTCCTCGAGAAAGGCGCTGCGGCTACGCGAACGACCGCAATAATGCAGTTCGAAATCGCTGTCGCAAGCATTCAGCGCGTAGGCCATGGCCACCATCGGGGTGATGCCGATACCGCCGCCGATCAGGATCGAACGCCTGGCATCGCTGGCCAGCGGAAAGTGATTGCGCGGAAGGCTGATCTCGATTTCACGTCCTTCCTGCAGCAGTTCATGCACCGCCACCGAACCGCCACGCGAGGCGGGGTCCTTGAGTACGCCCAAGCGATAGGCGCCAGCGTCGGCCGGATCACCGCACAGCGAATACTGGCGAACCAGACCGGTCTTGAGGTGGATATCAACATGCGCGCCCGCCTCGAAGGCGGGCAAAGGCTGTCCCGTCGGATCACTCAGATCCAGTACGACAACACCTTCGCCCTGTTCTTCGCGCTTGCGCACGACGACTTTCAATAATTGATCGCTCATACAGGACCATCCCGATTTCGTTGTAAGGGGGCGCATCTGGGCACCCCCGACTGCTTTTTCAAACCGTGTAACCGTGGCCTCAGCGCATGAAGATCCCGCCGTTCACATCCCAGGTTGCCCCGGTGGTGAAGTAGGCGTCTTCGCTAGCCAGTTGCACGATCAGCTTGCCAATGAACGCGGCGTTACCCAATTGCTTGACTGGGATCGCCTCTATCAGTTTTTCCAGGCGCTCGGGCGGCACGGCGGCGCGCACCGCTGGCGACTCGATAGGGCCCGGTGCGATGGCATTGACCGTGACACCGGACGCTGCCAGCTCCTTGGCAAAGATCTTGGTCAAGGTAATGATGGCGCCCTTGGACGCGGCGTAATGCGCGCCGGTCGCGGTGCCGCCGTTCTGCCCGGCCAGGGAGGCCATGTTGATGATCCGCCCGTAACCCCGGGCCGCCAGATAGCTGCCGAACACCTGGCAGCCGACAAAAGTGCCGCGCTGATTGACGCTCACAACACGGTCGAACTCTTCCGGGCTGATCTGCATCACCGGTGTGGTCATGGTCATTGCGGCGTTGTTCACCACCACCTGCAATTCACCCCAGTGCGCCACGACGGCCGCCAGCGCATCTTCGAAATCGGCCTTGCTCGATACATCGAGCTTGAGCGCCAGGACCCGTTCGCCCGTGGCATCGAGTTCAGTGGCGGTGGCCTGTGCCGATTCCAGCGAACGGTCGCTGATCACGACCCGATAGCCGGCATTCAGCAGCTGCTCGGCAATGCTTTTGCCCAGCCCCTGGGCCGCGCCGGTGACCAATGCAACCTGTGTCATGGCAACGTCCTCAGAGGATGTAGCCGATACCGGCGAGGGTATCGGTGGAGTTGATCAGCTGGATCAGCTTGCGCTGAATCTTGAAACTTTCACCGCTGCGCACCAGTTCAAACGTGACATCGGCGGTGTACTGCTTGAGCACATCCTTGCGGAACTCGCGCAGGTTCTGCGCACAGCGCACGGTGACAATTCCGTTTTCATCCGACAGCACGCGAAAGCGCGATTGACTGCGCACGGTGCGCGCCCGCGGGGTGGTCGAGATCGATTCGCCGCTGGTCAAACGGGTGACACGCAACTGACGCATGTGGTGGTCGTCGTAGGCGTAGTTCAGGGTGTTCTCGAAGTCGGTTTCCAGTGGATCGATCGGGATGATGTACGTCGCATTCTCGGTCCACAGATCGAGCCATTCGACGAAATCGCCGTGGTCGAGCATGTCCGCTTCCTGCCAGATGAAAGCGCTGACTTGGTTGAGCAATTGCAGGTTGTTCATGGTGTTCTCCGTCACTCAGGCCGACATCATCTTTTTCCACTGCTGGTAACCAGCGCGCATGCCGGTCTCGGCGCTCACATCGCTCACCAGCCCGTCTTCGGATTCCTTTTCACCCGGCAAGCCGCGGTTGAGCATGATCCACAGATCGGTGCCGGCACTGGCGCCGCGCTGTACGCGCTCCCAGGCTTCGGAATCGTCCGGAGTACCAAAACCCATCGGACCCTGGAAGTGCTCATGCAGGCGCAGACGATAACGGTTGGCCACGGCCGGGCCACCGTCCATGGTGATGACGGCGTGATGGATTTCGGTTTCGTTCACCGCGATCGGTTGCAGCACCCGGAAGAACGCCATGGAACAGGCGATGTTCGGGAACAGGTTGAGGTTGAAGCCCGAACCGCCGACCGCACGCACGATGCGACGGACCGATGCTTCGTCCTGCCCTTCGGCGCGCAACTGCGCGGCCAGGTCCTCGAAACGCTCGGGAATCGGCAATTCAAGGTTAGCTTCCAGGTCGACCAGGTCCGGGATCATCACCATCACGCTGTGGCCGTTGCCGAGGTCTTCGACATAGCCCGGCCCTTCGACGAAGTCGAACAGCTCCAGAGTCTGCTCATCCACGGACGACAGGAACGACTTGTGCACCAGCGGGAAGTGATAGGCGTCGGTGGTGTTTTCCAGCTGGATCTTCCAGTTACCGGGGAAGCGGAAGCGATGCTCGCCCCCCACTTTGACCGGGTAGCCGGCGCCCTGCTTCATGAACAGGTCGATCCACTTTTTGGCCGGGCCGAGGAAATCGGCGAGGGGCTCGATGTCATCCTTGAAGGTGGCGAAGATCATGCCGTTGTATTGCTCGACACGCAGGCTGACCAAAGGCAGTTCGCCCTTGTCCAGGCAATCGGCGTAGCTTTCCGGGTGCGGCACACCGCGCAGGCTGCCATCCAGGGCGTAGCTCCAGCCGTGATAAGGGCAGACAAAACTGTTGGTCTTGCCCTTCTTGTGTTCGCACACCGTTGCGCCACGATGGCGGCAGCGGTTGAGCAACACATGCACGTCTTTCTTGCGGTCGCGCACGACGATCACCGGCTGCTTGCCGATATAGGTGCTCTTGTAGCTGCCGGACTCCGGGATCTCGCTGGCGTGAGCAACCCAGATCCAGGTGCTGTAGAAAATCTTGTCCAGCTCCTGATCGAAGATCTTGCCGTCGGTGTACAGCGACGTGTGAACGCGATCATGCAAGACCAGGTCGGAAGGACAGGTGTCGAGCGTTATGGTGTTTATCAGGTTACTCACGATCACTCCTCGTCGGCATTGTTCGCCGACTCTAAGAATTCTGGGTGTTACTTTCAGGACTGGCCGGACTTGCCGGGTACGGGCAGGTGCGCGGCGCTGTTCCAGGTGTCTACCGGTCGGCTGAACAGGTTCTCGGTCTGAAAATGCGCCATGTGCCACTGCCCTTGTTCCTGGGCGAACCGCACGGTCAGGCGGGCGCTATTGAGGTGCGAGGCACCCGAGGCAAAGGTCGAGGCCTGCAACATCACCCAACTGGCATCTGCGTTCTCACCGCTGACCCGGATCAGTTCCGAGGTCAGGAAGTGCACGTTCAGCGAAAAGTGCGCCGGTTCGACCATGTAGGTGGCGAACATCGCCTTGATCGCCTCACGCCCTTGGTAACCGCCGAAGCTGTTCTGGTACTTGGCACCCTTGCCTTCCCAGACCGCCTGCTCGGTAAACAACCCGGCCAGTTCCTCAAGCGGGGAACCCACGCCCAGTTCGTCGCACAAAAACATGTAGCGATTCATGCAGGCGCGGATCGCGTTCTCGCTTTCCAGCTGCTCGAGCCGCTGTTCCAGTGCGCGCAAATGCTCTTGTGATGACATGGCGACTTCTCTCGACTCAGCGCTGGATGATCAGTTCGCGACCGGTACGGGCCTCGACCTTGCAATACTTCCAGAGCTTGTAAGGGCCATTGCCGACATCCGTGGTGCGAAACAGATTGCAAGCGGCGTGGACAGTTTCGATGTCGGGTACATCGGCCAGCAGGTAAGTCGTCCAGGGCCAGCCGGCGGACGGGCCGACCATGCTCTGATCGTCGTCCATGTTGCCCAGCACGGTGACGCCTGGCAGGTCGGCGATGCCGTTCCACATGGCGCCGAACGCGGCCCAGACTTCCAGCGCTTCAGGACGCGGAGCATCGAAAAAGTTTTGGTTGATGCCGATGCAGAACAGAACTCGCAGGGCTTTTTTATCGGTCATGGGGTTCACCAATCAGTAGGAAAAAATTACAGGTAGCCAGGCAGCGGCTTATTGCCGAAGAAGATCGCGCCGGCGTTCTGGTAGGTCATATCGCCCATGAAGGCGTGCTGGGTAATGACTTGGGTGTCGTTGACGAAACGCGACAGAGGACTGGTGCGGTACACCCCGCTCATGCCCGAGAGCATTTGCGCAGTGCGCGCGACATCGGCCGCGACGCGGGTGGCGTGGGTCGAGGACAAGCGCAGCATATTGGTCTGCTCGACGCTCACCGGGTCGCCGGCCAAAACGCTGGTCCAGGCATCGTCGATGGATTGGTAGAACCACGAACGTGCAGCACGCAGCGACGCTTCAGCCTTGGCCATCTCGACCTGGGCCAGCGGCCGGTCAGACAACGACGGAGCACCGGTCACGGAGATTCGGCCGCTGGCCATGCCGCTCAACTCATCGAGTGCCGCGCGAGCAACGCCCAGACCGACCACCGACAACACCTGCGTGGCGAACGACAGTGACGGATAGCGGAAGAACGGCTCGTCAAGATTCGATGGGCCGCCGCGTACGAAGGTCCACTCCTCCGGCACCACCACGCCTTCGACGACCACATCATGGCTGCCGGTGCCGACCAGGCCGACGACGTTCCAGGTTTCCTCGATTCTGACCTTTTCCCGAGGCATCACCGCCAGTCGTGGCAGGCCGAGCATCTCACCGTTTTTTGGGCTGATACCCACGCCGATGAGCGATGCGCCCATGCAACCGCTGGAAAACTTCCAGCGCCCGTTGACCTCCAGACCACCTTCAACAAAGGCCGCAGGCTGCGGAGGGAAGATCCCACCGGCGAACACCACGTCAGGCGAGTCGGCATAGATTTTCTTGATGGTTTCCAGTGGCAGCGCCGCCAGGTAGACCGGGCTCATGCCAAAGCTGGCGACCCAACCGGCGGAGCCATCGGCGATCGAGATATCTTCCACCATCTGGCAAAACTCGGCCGGCGAACGCTCGTCACCACCAAAACGCTTGGGCACCAAAGCCCGATAGACACCGAGCTTGCGGAACTGCTCGATAACGTCCTGCGAGATGAATTTCTGTTGGTCGAATTCTTCGCTGCGGGCACGCGCACGAATCTCGACCAGCAGTTTCTGGAACGCTTCATTCGCCGTGATCGGTACGCAGCGCTGGTGATTCAGCTCGCTTGGCGCAGTCATGGGTTTCTCCATAGTAAGCATGACGATTACTCTTCCAGGCGCCGGACCAGTTGGCGGGCGACTGCACACAGCAGTTCGTCCGCGCCATGGGCGGCAATGAGTTGAAGGCCGACCGGGAGTCCCGAAGCGCTTTCCAGGGGAATGCTCAGAGCCGGATGACCGGAAAGATTGAACGCGCGTACCAGGGAGGTCATGCCCAGGGCGGCGCGAGTGTCGGCCGCATCGGCGACCAGCAAGGGGAAGTCGGGCATGGTCGGCATGGCCAGAATCGGGGTGATGGCCAGGGCTGCGTCCACTTCTGCGATAAACGCGCGACGGATGATTTCAGCCTCTTCAACGGACTCGGCCGAGGTCAGGCTGGCGGCGCGCAGACGGTCGGCGACATCGCTGCCAACCCGACCGGTTTGCAGAAGATGACCACACGCGGCCCAGGTTTCGGCGTTGATGATCACCATGCCGGCGCCATACGCGGCGGCCATGCCGGGCAGCGTCTGCTCAAGCAATTTGAAGCGCGAACGGGCCAGCGCCTGGCTCACCACAGCGTGGACCTGTTCATTGGCCTCTACCGCGACAACGCCGATAGCCAGGTGCTCAGGCACCGAGATGGCGGTGAACGTGGGGTCAATGACGCGCATCGCTTCAATCAAGCGATCCATATCCAGAGCCAGGGGGCCGACACAATCGAGGGTGCTGCGCGCAGGCATTACACCCTGACGGCTGACTCGGCCGAAAGTTGGCTTGAGACCGAATACACCACAGCATGCCGCTGGAATCCGTACCGAACCGCCGGTATCAGTGCCCAACGCGAAATCGCAAAGGCCTGCTGCTACCGCAGCGGCCGAACCGCTGGAAGAACCACCTGGTATATAGCCCGGATAGCGCGGATTGGACGCCGTGCCGGTCCATGCGTTGAGGCCGGTGGTGCCGAACGCCAGTTCATGCAGGCTGGTTTTACCGGTGATCCGGCAGCCCGCATCCAGGACAGACTGAACCACGTGTGCATGTTCGCCAGCTGCCGGCGCATCGGCCAGCGCGCTGCTTGAAGCGCGGGTCGGATAGCCGGCGATATCGATGGTGTCTTTCACCATGACCGAAAGGCCATTTCCTCCCAGGGCTAAATCCTCAACAACGATCGACATGCTCTTTACCTGCTCGTTATGTGTCACCAGAACGGATGACCTCGGCATGAGGGCCGGGGAAAACGCTTAAATCTAAAATCGTAATATTTACGTGAAATGTCAATTGAATATTACCAAATAAAAGAGTGTGTATTTTCGGTGCAGATTTTCCTTTTTCGCACCAACGACGTGCAGTTTGGTAACACTGCTGAAAAAACGTAAAACCCTGAAAATTTGATATTTTTACCTTATATATCAGTGTCTTACTCACAATTAATCAATAGAAATAAACGAAACATCTAGAAAAATGTTGAGCGATGGTCTCTCTGGAAAGACAAACATAAAAAATAAATAAGCCAAAAAACGGCAGTCAAAAACAGGGTAACAAATCACTATTTTTTGAGTTTTTTTATCAGCTATTTTTGGTCGTTTGAAGGCTTCCTTGATCCAGATCAAAGCCTTGTTTGATATGGCGTGCTGCAGGTTTTTCCCGCCCTTCACACGCCCCTCTGCCAGTCCTTCGGATCACCTTGGTCGGCCCGCCTCGAAGCGTGCGCATCAGGCATCGCAGTAACGGCTTTCTGCCATGCACCAAAAAATTTCTGGCATGCAATCTGCTTTTGCCCTCTTCGCCTTCGACCGATCGCTCATGGTCGAGCGGCACCCTGATGACTCGGTAACCGAGCATGGGTGTCGCCGCAGTTCGATAACTAAAACAGGGCCGTACCTTGGGCCGAACTCGCACCACGTCGTGGTCGAGGCGGCTGGCCATTAGCCTTTTGCAGCGTTGCAACTCTTCGGAGAAAGTCATGCTTTTCAGAAAAGCCGTGTCCACGTTGTTGTTGAGTGCCGCCTGCGCCGCCGCTGCGCAGGCGGATGTGAAAGTCGGTGTCATTACCTCCTCCACCGGACCGATCGCGCTGGTCGGGATACCCCAGAAAAACACCATACCGTTGCTGCCGTCCCAGGCCGGCGACCAGGTGGTGAAGTACGTTTCTCTGGATGATGCGAGCGACCCAACCGCTACGGTGAAGGCGCTGAAGAAGCTGATCGACGAAGAAAATGTCGATGCCATCATCGGCCCGAGCGGTTCGCCCAACGCCATGGGCGTGATCCAGTTCGTCGCCGAGGCAGGCGTGCCATTGCTGGCACCGGTCGGCACCGCCGCCGTGGTGTTGCCGATGACCGAGCAGAAGAAATGGGTATTCAAGACCACGCAGAACGATGACCTGATCGCCAAGGCGCTGTTCGAACACATGGCCAAAAAAGGCGTGAAGACCCTCGGTTTCATCGGCACCGGCGACCCTTATGGCGAGAACTGGGCCAAGGTCATGGCCGGCCTGGCGGCGCAGCAGAACATCAAGGTCGTGGCCAACGAGCGCTTCCAACGCCAGGACACCTCGGTCACCGGGCAGAGCCTGAAAATTCTTGCCACCCGCCCCGATGCAGTGCTGGTCGCAGCGCCGGGCAGCTCGGCGGTGATGCCGCAGACCACCCTGTTCGATCAGGGCTATCGCGGCCAGGTCTACCAGACCCACGGCGCGGCGCTGCAAGACTTCCTCAAGCTGGGCGGCAAGAAGGTCGAGGGCACCATTCTGGCGGCCAGCCTGATGCTGGTACTGGATGAAATCCCGGACAGCCATCCTTCAAAGAAAATTGCCAGCGACTACACCACGGCCTACGAAAAGCTCAACGGCAGCAAGCCGGCGACCTTCGGCGGGAACACCTTCGATGCCGGTCTGCTGCTACAGCAGGCGATCCCGATTGCAGCCAAAAAAGCCGCACCGGGCACTCCCGAATTTCGTGCAGCCCTGCGTGATGCGCTTGAGCAGAGTTCCGAACTGGCCGGTACCCAAGGCGTTTACAACATGACGCCACAGGACCACAGCGGCTTCGACGAGCGCGGTCGCGAATTGATCGTGGTGAAGAGCGGCAACTGGATGTTGTTGCACGACAACTGATCGAAACCCGGGCGCACAGCCCGCTGCGCGCCCTGCCCGATTGCCGGCGAGCCAACCCGCGCCGGCACGCGGGCCTGATATTCAATCTGTAGAAAAGAGCTCTCATTATGAATTTCCAGATAGCCATGCTGCTGGGCCAGGACGGTATGACCAACGGCGCGATCTATGCGCTGCTGGCCTTGTCGATCCTCCTGGTGTTCACCGTGACCCGGATCCTGTTGATTCCCCAGGGCGAATTCGTGACCTACGGCGCCTTGACCATGGCCACGTTGCAGAGCGGTCACCCGACTGCTCTGGTCTGGCTGCTGCTCGGCCTGACGCTGATCGACTGCGCACTCGATGTCTGGGGCGCGGCACGTTCAAGCCAGGCCTTTCGGTTCCCCGTGCGCATACTCTTCAAGCTTGGGTATGCCGGCCTGCTGGCGGTGTTGATCAACACCTTGCCATTGGCCGAATTGCCGATGGCGGTCCAGGCCTTGCTGACGCTGGCGTTAGTGGTTCCGCTGGGGCCGCAGATCTACCGCCTGGTGTTCCAGCCGATCGCCTCGGCCAGCTCACTGGTCTTGCTGATTGTGTCGATCGCCGTGCACGTCAGCATGGTCGGTATCGCCCTGTTGCTGTTCGGTCCCGAAGGCGCACGCACCCGACCGTTCTCCGAAGCCGGCCTGGAGCTGGGCCCGGTCACCTTCAACAGCCAGACGCTCTGGGTGCTGGCCGTGTCCCTGGGGCTGATCGTCGGACTGTACCTGTTCTTCGAGCGCACGCTGTATGGCAAAGCCCTGCGTGCCACCGCGGTTAACCGCATGGGTGCCAGGCTGATGGGGATCTCGCCGACCCTCGCGGGCAAGTCGACCTTCCTGCTCGCGGCGCTGATCGGCACGCTGTCGGGGATCCTGATCGCACCGATCACCACGCTGTATTTCGACTCGGGTTTTGTAATCAGCCTCAAAGGCTTTGTCGGCGCGATCATCGGCGGACTGGTGAGCTATCCGGTCGCCGCACTCGGCGCCCTGGCGGTGGGCCTGATCGAAGCATTCTCGATGTTCTGGGCCAGTACCTACAAAGAAATCATCGTGTTCACGCTGATTATTCCGTTCCTGCTTTGGCGTTCGCTCACCAGTCGTCATGTGGAGGAAGAAGAATGAATTCGCGCTATCTGTTGCTTGCACTGTTGCTGGTGGTGGGCGTTGCGCCGCTGCTGTTGCCGCCGTACTACGTCACCCTGCTCAATTACATCGGCATGTACGCCATGGTCGTCTTGGGGCTGGTGCTGCTCACGGGTGTCGGCGGCATGACCAGTTTCGGTCAAGCCGCGTTCGTCGGGCTGGGCGCCTACACCTCTGCCTACCTGACCACCACCGAGCAATTGCCGGCCTGGCTGGCCTGGGCCGGGACGTCACCGTGGCTAACGCTGCTGGTGGGCGTGGTGCTCACCGCCTCAGTGGCACTGATTCTCGGCGCCTTGACGCTCAAGTTGTCGGGGCATTACCTGCCGCTGGGAACGATTGCCTGGGGCCTTTCGCTGTACTACCTGTTCGGTACCCTGGAATCCCTGGGTGGCCATACCGGCGTCGGCGGCTTGCCATCGATTTCCTTGTTCGGCCTGAAGCTGGATAAGGGCGAAAACATCTTCTACCTGATCTGGGCCCTGCTGTTACTGGCGATCGTCATCACGCAGAACCTCCTGAATTCTCGCGAAGGCCGCGCCATTCGCGCACTCAAGGGCGGCCAGGTAATGGCCGAGTCGATGGGGGTCAACACCTTCCGCTCGAAGATGGTGATCTTCGTCATCTCAGCGGTGTTCGCAGCCATTTCCGGCTGGCTTTATGCGCACACCCAACGCTTCGTCAACCCGACACCTTTCGGCCTGAACATGGGCATTGATTACCTGTTCATGGCCCTGATCGGCGGGGTCGGCAGCGTGTGGGGCGCCCTGCTCGGCGCGGGCATCCTGACCCTGCTCAAGCAATGGTTGCAGGACTGGTTGCCGCACCTGCTGGGTAACACCGGCAACTACGAAATCATCGTATTCGGCATCTTGATCGTGGTGCTTATGCAGCGTGCACCGGGTGGTCTGTGGCCCTTGCTGACGCGTCTGATACCGGCCCGGTTCAGGGTCCGCGCCAAGGTCCGGAATGTCGACGCCAAGGCTGCACCCCTGCCCCGCCGGCAACTGCCCAAACATGGCGAACTGATCCTTGAAGCGCGGAATGTGACCAAGCGCTTCGGCGGACTGGTGGCCAACAACGACATGAGCCTGGAAATCCGTTCGGGTGAAATCCTCGCGCTGATCGGCCCCAACGGTGCCGGCAAAAGCACCATGTTCAACCAGCTCTCCGGCGTCGATACCCCGAGCAGCGGCGATGTACTGTTCATGGGTCAAAAGATTAACGGCCTGAACTCGCGGCAAGTGGCGCGAATGGGCATGAGCCGCACCTTTCAACACGTGAAACTGCTGGGCAACATGAGCGTGTTGGAGAACGTCGCCATAGGCGCGCATTTGCGTGGCCAGCAAGGCGTGCTGTCGGCGGCTCTGCACCTGGATCGTCGCGAGGAAGCCGAACTGCTCGGCGAAGCCAGGCGTCAGCTGGAGCGCGTAGGCCTGGGCGATTACTTGTATGAAGAGGCCGGGAGCCTGGCACTCGGCCAACAGCGGATTCTGGAAATCGCCCGCGCCTTGTGCGCCGATCCGTGCCTGCTGCTGCTCGACGAACCCGCCGCCGGCCTGCGCCTGAAAGAAAAGGAAGCCCTTGGCATCCTGCTCAGCCGCCTACGCAGCGAAGGCATGGCGATTCTGCTGGTCGAGCACGACATGGACTTCGTCATGGGCCTGGTCGATCGCGTGGTGGTCATGGAGTTCGGTCAGCGGATCGCCCAGGGCCTGCCCGAAGACGTACAGAAGGATCCGGCCGTGCTGGAAGCCTATCTGGGAGGAGTTGAATGATGAACATGCAAGTGGAACCGCACCTCGCACCGCGCAACCAGGTCGACGACGCCGTGCTGGAGATCAAAGGCCTGAGCGTGGCTTACGGCAAGGTCGAAGCGCTGAGCGACGCCAGCCTGACCGTCGGCAAGGGTCAGATCGTGACAGTGATCGGCCCCAACGGCGCCGGCAAGACCACCCTGCTTTCGGCCATCATGGGCGTGCTTGGCTCCCGGGGTCAGGTGCATTTCGACGGCAGCCTGGAAACCTTGCCGGAAGTGGAAGTGATGGTCTCGCGAGGCCTGGGCCTGGTGCCGGAAAAACGCGAATTGTTCACCAGCATGAGCGTGGCCGACAACTTGCTGCTCGGCGCTTTTCAACGCCACCGCCGGGGCGACCGTCGCTACAGCGAAACGCTTGGCGAAATCTACGAACTGTTCCCGCGCCTGTGGGAACGCCGCGAGCAATTGGCGGCGACGTTGTCCGGCGGTGAACGCCAGATGCTCGCCGTGGGCCGGGCGCTGATGGCCAAACCCAAGCTGCTGATGCTCGACGAGCCAAGCCTGGGACTGGCGCCGCTGATTACCCGGGAGATCTTCCGCATCATCACCGCGCTGCGTGAGCAAGGGGTATCGATTCTGCTGGTCGAGCAGAACGCGCGTGCCGCCCTGCGGGTGGCCGATTACGCCTATGTGCTGGAAACCGGTCAGATCGCCATGCAGGGCCCGGCGCAGCAACTGGCTGATGACCCCCGCGTGATCGAAGCCTATCTCGGCCTTGCCAGCAAGCATCAGGAAATGCTCGCCAACTGACCGCCGCCCTGCCCCGGCGCCCGAAACGGCGCCGGGTCCGGCCTTCTCAGGCCTTTCTGAACATCCGGAGTCACGATGAACGCTTCCCCCTTGCGCATCGGCATCGCCGGTGCCGGTGCCATCGGCTGCACCCTGGCGGCCCGTCTTGCGGGTAACGGCCATACGGTCAACGTACTGGCCCGAGGTGAAACCCTGACCGCCATCCGCCGTGACGGCATCCACTTGTCCGATCTGGACGGTCATCATCATGTGCGAGTCGAGGCCAGCGACGACGCTGCCAGCCTTGGCGAGCAAGACCTGATATTCCTCTGCACCAAGGCACAAGCCCTGGCCAGCCTGCTGCCGCAACTGCAACCGATGATCGGCGCCGAAACGGTGGTGATCCCGGTGATCAACGGTGTGCCGTGGTGGTACTTCCACGGTGAAGGCGGACGCTACGACGGGCAACGGGTGAACGCGGTTGATCCGCAGTCGACGCTCAACCAGGCCCTGGACCTGCGCCACGTGATCGGCTGCGTGGTGTTCATCACCGCGCACTGCCCCGCCAATGCGGTGGCTGAATCGAACACCCCGCACCTGATGATTTTTGGTGAGCCCGACAACTGCCTCAGCCCCCGCTTGGAGCGCGTGCGCGCACTGATCGAAAGTGTCGGCATCGAAGCACGAGCCACCGACCGCATCCGCGACAATCTGTGGACCAAGATCATCGCCAACCTCACCTCCAACCCCCTCTCGGTGATTACCGGCGCGACGCTCGATCAGCTTTACAGCCTGCCGGAGCTACGCGACCTGGTCAGCAGTTGCCTGCACGAAGCCTTGCTGACGGCCGCCGCGTACGGCGCGCGCGTGAGCATCGATCCACGGACCTTTCTCGAACTCGGCGCCGGCATGGGCGCCGTGCGCACCTCGATGCTCCAGGACTATGAGAAAGGCCGCCCGCTGGAGTTGGCCGCCATCGGCGATGCAGTGCTGGAGTTGGCCGATGGCATGGAGATCCCGATGCCCGTTACTCGACACCTCATTGCCCTGGCACGCTTTCGCGGCGAACAGGCCCGTCACTGAATCACTACGACAAGGACTCCGACATGGACCACACTCCAATGGCAAAACCGCACGCTTACAGCGACGAAGAATGGGCACTGCGCGTGCAACTTGCGCACTGCTACCACCTGGTGGATTTCTTCGGCTGGACCGAGACGATCTTCAACCATATTTCCGCACGCCTTCCCGGCCCGGCGCACCATTATCTGGTCAACCCGTTCGGCCTCAATTACACCGAAGTGACGCCGCAGAACCTGCTCAAGGTCGACCTGCACGGCAAGAAGCTCGAGGACTCGCCCTACGACGGCAACCCCGCCGGTTTCGCCCTGCACAGCGCGGTGCACGGTGCCCGTTCGGACATTCAGTGCCTGATCCATACGCACACCACGCCGATTTCGGCCATCGTCATGAAGAAGGCCGGTTTTACCCATAACGATTTTTACGGCGCGCAACTCTACGGACGGATCGGCTACCACACCTTTGAAGGCATCACGCTGTTCGATGACGAAAAAACGCGGATGATCGACAGCCTTGGCGACAAGCACATCCTGGTGCTGCGCAACCACGGCATTGCCGTCGGCGAAAGCAGCATTGCCAAGGCATTCTTCCTGCTGTGGACGGTGCAGCGCGCCGCCGAAATCCAGTGCCAGGCCGGCGCTCTGGGCGGTGAGGATAACCCGCTGCCTGAAGCAATCAGCCAGAAGTGCGCCGAACTCACGGCCATGCTCATTCGGGACAGCGGCTTCGCCGTTAAATTTTTCGACGCCATGGTGCGCAAAATGCGCGCCGAACGCGGTCAGTGCTGGTAATCGCGGGGAGCGTTCAGTGGCCAAGTCAAAGGAATACACGCCGCCGGTCATCGTAGCGGCGCAGCCAGAAATACCGATCTCGCGCCTGGATACTCGCGGCCATCTGATGGCCTGCAACGAGGCGTATGTGGCACTTAGCGGTTACGCCCGAGAGGAGCTGCTTAACCAGCCGCACGAAATGATCAATCACCCGCTCATGCCCAAGCGCGTCATTGATCGTATGTGGGAGACCTTGCGTAGCGGCGTGCCGTGGACGGCGCCCATGATGGGTCGCGATAAACAGGGCACGACGTTCTGGTGCAATTTCTATGTGGTGCCACTGCTGGAAGATGGTCAGCTGAATGCGCTGGGTACGGCGTATCACCCGATGGACGCCACCCAAAGCCGGCGAGCGGAGAAACTCTATCGACGCTTGAATGACGGCCACGGCCCGCTGAGTTTTACCCGGCGCTTGCAGGAACACGCCAGCAGCCAGGGCATCAGCTGGCTGCTGGGACTTGTGGTCACAGGCGCCATGGTCATCGGACAGATCAACCTGGCACCCGGCCTGCTGGTGCTCGGCGGAGTATTCGCCGCGAGCTGGCAATGGCGAGCCAGACAGCGTGCGGACGTCCGCCGGATCATGGCCCGGCACGATCAGGTCTACAGCGACCCGTTACTGGCCCCGCTCCAGGAAGGCAGCACCAGCGTCGCCAGCCGTTTTGACATGGCCCTCAACAGCCAGAACACGCGGATGCGCACCGTCATGGCACGTATCCGGATCAATGGCGAGACCGTGCGTCAACGCGCGCAAGAATCATCGACACTGGTGCAGACCCAGTCCGGGCACCTGCAACGGCAACTTGAAGAAGCCGAGCAGTCCGCCGCGGCCGTTCATCAAATGAGTGCCACGATCCAGGAACTGTCGCACAACCTGCAACATGCGGCCGAGGCTACACAAGCCGTCGACCGACTGGCTCGCGATGGTGACCGGATGTCCGGTCAAAGCCAGCGTTCGATGACCGGCCTGTGCACCTCGGTGAAGGAAATCGGCCAAGCCGTCAGCCGCCTCGCGGAATCGATCGAATCAATCAGCGGCGTCGCGCATGTGATTCGCAGCATCGCCGAACAGACCAATTTGCTGGCGCTGAACGCGGCCATCGAAGCGGCCCGCGCCGGCGAGAGCGGACGCGGTTTCGCAGTGGTCGCCGACGAGGTACGCAGCCTCGCGACGCGCACCCGCGAATCCACTGAACAAATCCAGCGCTCGATCGAGCAGTTGCGTGACGGCAGCGCCCTGGCCCTCGCCACCGCGCAACGCGGCGAATCGGCCGCGCGGGAATCACGCGAAGACGTATCGCAGGTCCAAACCGCATTGCAGCGTATCTGCGAGGAAGTCGGGCAGATTTCCGGCATGAGTTTGCAAATGGCCTCGGCCATCGAACAGCAAGGTCAAGTCGCGCAAGAGATCAATGGGCAGATTTCCCAGATCGTGAACCTGGCGCAAACCAGCAGCGATCAGTCCCGGCGCAGTACCCAGATCGGCGAGGAGCTGCATCAACTGGCCAACTCCCAACTCGACCTGGCCCAGCGTTTTCTACAGGGCTGAGCGATTCATCCTCATGCATCAGGCCTGACGTCGCAGGGTCTCGGAAGGCAGGCAGCCGTACTGCTTGCGGTACTGCATGGCGAAATGACCGAAGCTGGCGACCCCGTGACGCAACAGGATATCCGTCACGCTGTCGGCCGGTCCGGCCTGCTGCAGGGCTACGTGAACCAAGGCCAGCCGACGAGTGCGGACATAGTCGCTGGGGGTTTGCTGGAGAAAGCGCGCGAAGCCATTTTGCAAGGTGCGGATCGACACGTCGCAGAACTGCGCCAGGCTCGCCAGCGCAATCGGTTCGCCCAGGTGCTGCTCGATGTAGTCACGGGCCTTCTTGACGTGGTGAGGCATTGGTTGGCGCTGATTTTGCAGCAGATCGACCGAATAATTGTGCGGCAACTGGGTCAGCAGCACCGACAGCAGATAGTCCGACAGGCTCCCGCCCATGGTCGAGGTCAGCAACGTCTGGCTGGCATCGCCATAGAGCTGGCAGATGTAATCCAGGGTGGTCCGTACCATCGCCATGCCCTGATGCTCGGCGTCGACCTGAATGTCGAACACCAACGGATGACGCAAACGCCGGTTGAGCAAGACTTGCAGCTGACGCTCAAGGGCTTGGCGATCGATGCGCAAAATCAGGTTGCGGCAGTCCTTGTCGATACGGATAAAACTTCGCTGGGAAGGCGAAGAAATGGTCAGCCCGCCCTTGCGCAAAATCGCGTTCTGTTTGCCCAGGCTGACCATGCCGCTGCCTTCCAGGGTGACCCGAATCAGGTAGTAGTCACTGATATCGCCGGCGTCGATTTCCACCGGTGCACCGTAGTGCAGATCGAACAACGCCGAGCTGCCGAAAAACACGCCGTACAGCTGCGATTGAAGGGCGCCGCCCTGCTGCATTTTCATCTGGTGGGGCCACAGGTAATGACTGACCCGATCCTTGACCTCGCCAAACCCGCCGGAACTCAGAAGGCAATGATGACGGAGCGAAGAGTGTTGATCGAACATGCTGAAGCACCTCCAGAAAATGACACCGTTGCCCGCAGGCACATCGACAATTTAGTGGAAATGGAAAGCAATTTTCACGCCACGCAAACGCTTTCTGCGCGCCCGGAACAGCCTCTGCGCCTGGTGCATAGAGTCAAGGCAAACAAGGGCTTAAAAAGGTCCTGCAGCACACACATGCCAAGCCATTGGCAACCTGGAACCGCACTACAAAACCAATAAACGCACCAGGGCAAGGCGCTCGGGTAACGACGGCGTCACCAATACACCCAACTGCGAACCGCTGCCGCCGACTGACTGATTGCCAACCCTGAAGGGGCCAAACAGCATGACCAGCAAAACACCGACCGAGGTCACCCGTAAAAGCTATGCCTACGAATGGTATGTCGTTGCCGTTTGCATGCTGGCCTATATTTTTTCGTTCATCGATCGTCAAATCCTGGCGTTGATGATCGAACCGATCAAACACGACATGCAGTTATCCGACACCCAGTTCAGCCTGCTGCACGGCCTGGCTTTCTCCCTGTTCTATGCCTTCATGGGCATGCCAATCGCGCTGCTGGCGGACAAATTTTCCCGACCGAAAATCATCGCCATCGGCGTCGCGTTCTGGAGCCTGGCGACGGCCCTGTGCGGGGTGAGCAAAAACTTCCTGCAGATGTTTATGGCGCGCATCGGTGTCGGGATTGGTGAAGCGGCGCTGTCGCCGGCCACCTACTCGATGCTCAGCGACATGTTCCCCAGGGAAAAACTCGGGCGCGCCGTGGCGATCTACTCGATCGGCTCGTTCATTGGCGGCGGCGTGGCCTTTCTGATTGGCGGCTACGTCATCGACTTGCTGAAGAACCTCGACAGTGTCGCCGTACCGCTACTGGGCGAAATGCGGCCATGGCAGGTGACGTTTTTTCTGGTGGGACTGCCGGGCATTCTCGTTGCCCTGCTGATTGCCCTGACCATTCGCGACCCGGCTCGCAAGGGTTTGAAACTGGACGCCGAAGGCAAGGTCCGTGCGCCCAGCATGAAACAGGCGTTCAAGTTCCTGGCAGTGCACCGAAAGACCTTTTTCTGCCACTACCTGGGGTTTTCGTTCTACGCGATGACGCTGTTCTGCATGCTTAGCTGGACCCCGGCCTTCTATATGCGCAAATTCGGTCTCGCCCCCAGCGATACCGGCTATATGCTCGGGATCGTGGTGCTACTGGCCAATACCACTGGCGTGTTTTGTGGCGGTTGGCTGATCGACTGGCTGGCAAAAAAAGGGTACAGCGATGCGCCGATACGCGCGGGAGTCATCGGGGCAATCGGCATGGCCGTGCCCGCCATCGCGTTCACCCAGGTCAGCGAACTGTGGATGTCCGTGGCGTTGCTGGCACCGGCGATGTTCTTCGCTTCGTTCCCAATGCCGGCATCAACCGCAGCCATGCAGATCCTGCCACCCAATCAGATGCGAGCGCAGATCAGCGCGCTGTTCCTGCTGATTTCCAATCTGATCGGCCTGGGTCTTGGTACCACACTAGTCGCGCTGCTCACCGACCGGCTATTCCACAATCCGGCCATGGTCGGCTCGTCGATTTCCCTGCTCAATGCCTTCGCAGTCGCACTCACCCTGCTCTTGCTGATCAAGGGTTGCCGACACTTCCATGAGAGCCTAAAACACGAAGGCCTGGCCTGACGTCCTTACCTGAGGCACGCTACGGCGTGTCTGCTGGTTTTTTACCGCGGGCGGCGCGACAATGACGCCCGCTATCAAACCCGCTCACCTGAAAGACTACCCCAACCTTTATGACCACCCCGAAAAAGCGCCTGAGCCGATACAACCCCGCCAGCGAAGACTTCAAGAAGGAAGAGTTTCCCTTCTACTGGCTGGCTCGCCTGCACGGCCGCTACTCCATGGCCATGGAGAAAGCGCTGAAAAAAATCGATATGGACATACCGCGCTGGCGGATTCTGTTCATCCTCAAGGAAAATGGCGAGTCGAGCATTTCGGAAATCTCCATCCACGCCATCGCGAAGCTCTCGACCATCACTAAAATTGTCTATCGCATGAAAGCCGACGGCTTGGTAGAGACCAACACCAGCGCCAGCGACGGGCGCGTGACTCAGGTCTCACTCACCGATGTCGGCCGCCATACCATCGAAGAAATTCAGCACGGCACCAGCGATATCTTCCGCACCAGTTTCAAAGGCCTGACCGAGGCCCAGATCACCAAACTGAACGGAACACTGGAAAAAATATTCAATAACCTGCCGGAAGACTGACCCGCGACGACCCACGCGGTGGGCATTGGCGATAGCTTGCATGCCTTGAATAGCGGCCGTGTACAGCAGAAATCCGATAGCTGATCCCTTTATAGGCGTACGAAAGCGTCGATCCAGCTCACTTATCAAACCGGACCAAAGCCCTGCCCGGAACAAACACCGACCTTGGTATCAGCTGAGGCGTCCACCCAGAGCCAGTCGTTTTGTGGGAGTAAAAACGATTTAAAATAAAAAGGGGTCGCGAGATAAAATCTCGCAACCCCTTGAATTATATGGTCGGGACGGAGTGATTCGAACACTCTACCCCTAGCACCCCATCTTCTTTTTCATACTTCTTGAAAGCTTCCAAAATTTTACTCTGGATTTTTCTAAGCTAGTAGTTACTTGAGCTCCAGCGGTGTTCTGCTCTACGAGAGTCCAGTAACGTCCATCAAGAGCCGACGTTTTTGTGGGGGTAAAAGTAGGGGGAGTCCATCTTATGGCCAAAATCACCATCAAGGAACTCGAGTCACTGACCGCCAACGATGCCGGCCGAATTCTCCGGGAGGATGGCAATCTGGCCGGTCGAATATCAGTGCGTAAGGACGGTGTGTCGGTCAGCTTTTTCTATCGGTATCGGTGGGGCGAGCAGAACAAAGAGTACGCCTGCGGGTCCTGGCCGCGCAAATCCCTGACAGACATCCGCAAGGCACGCAACCAGGCCCGTGCGCTCATCGATGAGCAGATCCACCCCAACGAGCAAAAGAAAACCGCCAAGGCACAGGCGCATGCCGCGACGAACGCAAAAGCCGAACAGGAAAAGTCGACGAAGGTGCAAAAACTGACCGTCCAGGATCTGGCCAAGGTGTGGCTGTTGGATGGCGTCGCGCGTAAAGACGGCAATGCCGAGCTGCAGCGCCGTTTTAACAAGGACCTTTATCCGGCACTCGGCAAGACGTCAGTCAGTAGTGTGTCCGAACACGATGTTCGGGCGCTGATCCGCACCGTGCTCAACCGCGGCGCTCACCGGCAAGCCATCAGCTTCTTCGCCGACCTCACCCAGATGTTTGGCTGGGCCAGAAAGCGCCAGCCCTGGCGGGCCTTATTGGTCGAGGGCGACCCGACGGAACTGGTCGACATCTCCCCCCTGATCCCGGCCGACTACGAGGCCGAAAGAAGCCGGATCCTTTCGCCGGCGGAGCTATTGGAATTGCACAACCGCTTCCAGCAAATGACCGCCGATTACAACGCCCTCCCCGCCGGCCAAAAATACGACGGCATTCGGCCGTTGAAAAAAGAAACTCAACTCGCGCTTTGGATCAGCCTGGGCACCTTGTGCCGGATTGGCGAGTTGCTGCAGGCCGAATGGAAAAATGTCGATCTGGACCGGCAAACGTGGTTCCTCCCCAGTGAAAACGTCAAAGGCTCCCGGGGCAAGAAACAGGACCACCATGTCTTCCTCTCCCCCTTCGCCCTGCATCTCTTTCAGGAACTCAAGACCCTGACGGGAGACTCCCAGTGGTGCTTTCCGAACAAGCAGGATGATGGGCATGTGGACGTAAAGGTGGTGAGTAAACAGGTCGGCGATCGCCAGGCCCGGTTCAAAAACCGCAAGGCCCTCTCAAGACGGCGTCACGACGACACCCTGGTCCTTGCCGACGGCCAAAACGGCGACTGGACGCCGCATGACCTGCGCCGCACGGGCGCGACCATGATGCAAGCCTTAGGCGTCAGCCTGGACGTCATCGATCGTTTCCAAAATCATGTGCTGGCCGGCTCCCGGGTAAGACGCCATTACCTGCATCACGATTATGCCGAAGAGAAAAAGCGTGCTTGGAATCTGTTGGGCGATCGACTCAGTACCGTGTTGTCCTCAACCTACGAGCACCCACCGACCGAGTCGATGCTGTCTTTTCCAGCGTTCGCGACTACAGAGACGCGGCCACTTTCATAGGGCTGTTGCACCCAGAGCACTCTGGAATTTACACCCGCGACAATCCGTGTTGTGACCTAAAACTCATTGAAACCGAGCTATTTGGAGTGGAAAAAGGCGCCTACACCGGAGCTCAACAATCTCGCATGGGCCGCTTCGAGCGGGCACATGGCGGCACGCTGTTACTCTATGAAATCGTCGAGCTGACGTCACGGGCTCAAGCCAATTTACTGCGCGTTTTGCAGGAGGGGGAACTTGAACGGGTGGGCGATAGCCAGACCCGCAGTGTCGATGTGCGCGTCATCGGTGCTGCAAGGTGCTATGGAGCGCACTGGGCAAAATGTCTCAGAAGCTGCGCGTCTGCTGGGTATGACCCGGCCTGCACTAGCCTACAGGCTGAAGAAGTTGCCTGATGACCCGGATCTCCGAGGCCCGCATCAGTTAAGTCACTACCGGCTCCTTGATCGGAGGCAACTGCGTGAGACGCTTGCCAAACATGGCGCTACAAACTGGCGCCCAGACACAATGCCCGATGGAGTGCATCAGGCATTGTGGTGGAACAGGTGCATACCTGTTTCAGGACTAGACAAATGTCTTTATTGAGGACCGTTCAGTAGAACCCATTGCTGGTTTTGCACGCTGACAAGCGCACGGGCGCGTTCATCGTGCCCGAAGTGGTCAGTTGGGCTTAAGTTGTAAACTCCATGGGTGCCGGCAACGTTGTCGGTTTTTTCAAGCTGATCACGCAAGCTTTGACGGAACTCGGGGCTTCCGGGCTGGGCGGCTTGCAGTGCACCCGGAACTGCGGCTTCCACCAGGCGCATGGCGTCATACAAATAGGCGCCAAAAGGAGAAAGGCTATTGGGACCAAACTGTGCTTCATAGCTTTGGGCGTATTGGCTCGCGATAGCCTTGGAGGGATGATTGGCCGGTAGCTTGTCCCACACCACTACCGGACCGACGGGCAGGATGGCCCCATCAAGGGCTTTGCCCCCGATCCGCAGAAAGGCGCTATTGGCAGCGCCATGCGTGTGGTAAATCGCGCCCTTATAGCCGAGCCTGCGCAGTTCGGTATGGGGTAGCGCAGCGGGAGCTCCGGCAGCGCCGACCAGCACTGCGTCAGGTCGTGTGCCGATAACTTTCAACGCCTGGCCACTGACAGAGGAATCGGTGCGGTTAAAGCGCTCATCGCGCACCAGTGTGATGCCGGCTGCGGGAGCCAGTTCGCCGAGGGCCTTGAACCAGTCCTCGCCCCAGACGTCGTTGAAACCGATATAGCCCAGTGTTTTTACGCCGTTGTGCTGCATGTGTTCGATGAGCGCCTTGGCCATGAGGGTATTGGTTTGAGCGATAGTGAAGATCCAATGATTTTCGTTGTTTTGCGGGACGTAAGGAGCAAGGGCGATCTGCGCCGTATTGCTTTCCTTGGCGACTTGGGCGACCGCAGAGGAAGTTGGCACCGTGGTGGAGCCGATCAACAGGTCAACAGCTTTTTCACTCACCAGTTTGCGTGCGTTCTTGGTGGCCGCGGTACTGTCGCTACCGTCGTCTAGGACGATGTAATTAACGGCTTGCCCAGCGATCTGTTTGGGCAGTAGTTGCACGGTGTTACGTTCTGGAATGCCCAGAGAGGCACCGGGTCCGGTTGTCGAAAGGATGATGCCGATAGAGATGTCGGCATGAGCTGTTGTTGTCGTCAATGCAGCTAAAAACAAGGCGATATGGCGTTTCATGGAAGCTCCAGGTGGTTTTGTTGTTGTTCTATGTGCAGGAGAACTTTGATCAGCAGGTTTTTGCTTTCTCAGGCATCTACTGCCTCAGTTTTCGGGGGGCCGAATGTAGTGGGTTTACGGCCCAGGTAGGTCTCAATGACTTTTGGATTCTGCGCCAGGTCTTCAGCTCGACCTTCCAGAACCAATTCGCCTAGCTCCATGACATAGCCGTAGTCGGAAATCTTGAGCGCGGCCCTTGCGTTTTGCTCCACCAAGAGAATCGAGACGCCGCTGCGTCGCAGGTTCTCGATAATCGAGAACGTCTCATTAATCACCCTGGGAGCAAGGCCCAGGCTGGGTTCGTCGAGCATCAGCAATCGGGGTTTGCCCATCAATGCGCGCCCGATGGCAAGCATCTGCCGCTCGCCGCCAGAGAGCGTGCAGGCGGCCTGTTGGCGACGTTCATGCAGTCGCGGAAACAAACCGAACACTTCATCGAGGCCCTGGTCGTGATCCCGTAGACCGCGACGATGCCGGCTGAATGCGCCCAGTCGCAGGTTGTCTTCCACGCTCATCGGGCCGAACAGTTCGCGGCTTTCCGGCACCAGCGCCATGCCCATGCCAACGCGTTGCGCAACGCCCTTATGGGCCAACAGCGGTTGGCCCAAGTAGCGCACTTCGCCGGTAGCGGGCAGCAAGCCCATGAGGGCTGCCATCAAGGTGGTTTTACCCGCTCCATTCGGGCCGATCAGGCTGACGATCTGGCCTTCCTCGACATGCAGGTCGAGCTTGCGCACGGCTTCGACCTTGCCATGACTGACCGACAGATTACGTACTTGCAGTAGATGGCTCATTCCACCCCTCCGAGATAAGCGGCCAGCACCGCCGGGTTGTCCTGTATTTCATCGGGGGTCCCGGCAGCAAGGCGCTGGCCGAACTCCATCACAACGACGTGGTCAGCCAGGCGCATGACGAAGTCCATGTCATGCTCCACCAACAGCACGCCCAGGCCTTCGCTGCGCAATTGCTCGAGCAGACCGGCCAACGCTTGTTTTTCCCCATATCGCAGACCCGCCGCGGGTTCGTCGAGGAGCAACAGCAAGGGATCGCTGCACAGGGCACGAGCGATCTCGACAATGCGCTGCTGTCCCAGAGCGAGGCTGCCAGCAGGGGCATGAATGAATTGACCCAATCCGACGCGTTCGATTTGTCGCGCAGCTTCGGCCAGGATCCGTTTTTCCTCCTCGCGCTCTGTGTGCAGCAGTGAACGCAGCAGCCCTGCGCTTGCCCGGCTATGGGCGCCCAGCGCGACATTTTCCAGAACACTCATTTCCGGTAGCAGGCGCACGTGTTGGAAGGTGCGGCTCACGCCCAGCCTGGCGATTTTGCGTGGCGGGAGGCCGTCGATGCGCTGGCCCAGAAACAGGATTTTGCCGGCAGTGGGAGGTAACACTCCGGACAACAGGTTGAACAAGGTGGACTTGCCCGCGCCGTTCGGGCCGATCAGCGCTGTGATTTCGCCTGATTTGACCGATAGGCTCATATCATTATTTGCGACAAGCCCGCCGAAACGCTTCACCAGGCCTTCGGCTATCAGCAGCGGGGAGCCATTCGTGGGTGGCTGGCGCCGCGGCAATGCAGTTGCATCGGCGAGAGGCAGGATGGAAGCGCGAAGTGTCGGCAGGCGATTGCGCAAAAGTGGCATCAAACCTCCTCGGGCATACTGCAGTACAAGAATCACCAGCAGACCAAAGAAAATCATTTCGAAGTTGTCGGCATGCCCGAACAACATCGGCAATACGTCTTGCAGCACCTGCTTGATCAAAGTCACAAGCGCCGCGCCAACCAGCGCTCCCCATAGGCTCGCAGTGCCACCCAGAACGATCATGAACAGGTATTCGATACCCATGTTCACCGAAAAAGGTGTGGGATTGACCACTCGTTGCATGTGCGCATAGAGCCAGCCGGATAGCGAAGCAAGCAGGGCTGCCAACACGAATGCGATCAATTTGCTGCGTGCCGTGTCCACCCCCATCGCCTCGGCCATGCCGCCAGCTTCCTTGAGACTGCGGATGGCGCGCCCCTGACGACTGTGCAAAAGATTGTCGAGCAGCCAGATGCAGGCGATCAGCAAGACTCCGATCAGAAGGCTGAAATCCGCTGCGCTGTCGATCCGCCAGCCAAACAAAGCGATGGTTGGCAGGTCTTGAATGCCGCCAAAACCTCCCAGCCCCGGCAAATTGCCAAACAGGTAATAGATCGCCAACCCCCAAGCCAGGGTGCCAATGGGCAAGTAGTGACCCGCCAGGCGCAAGGTCAGCAGGCCGAGTACCAAGGCAACAACAAGGGTCATACTCAAGCCGGCCAGAAGCCCTAGCCAGGGTGATAACCCCAGTGTGGTACTGAGTACTGCGGTGGCATAAGCCCCGATGCCGACGAAGGCTGCCTGGCCGAACGACGTCAGGCCGCAGACCCCCGTCAATAACACCAGGCCCAACGCAACCAGGCTGTACAAGCCGATATAGTTAAACAGGCTGACGTAAAAGGACGGCAATATCTGAGGGGCGATACAGGCCGCCAAGAGCAGAAGAAACAGCGGTATGAGACGACGGGCCATTAGTGTTGCTCCTCAATGTTGGGGTGTTTCAGCGAGAGCCAGAGCAACACGGGTATGACCAGTGTAAAAACGATGACCTCCTTGTAAGCCGATGCCCCGAAGGTCGCGAAACTTTCTAGCAGGCCTACCAGGAAGGCACCTGCGGCGGCCAATGGATAGCTGATCAGACCGCCAATGATTGCGGCAACGAAGCCCTTGAGGCTGATGAGGAAACCGGAGTCGTAATACAAGGTTGTCAGTGGGCCGATGAGGATTCCGGAAATTGCCCCAATTAAGGCTGCCAGCGCAAAAGCGCTTTTGCCGGCGAGTTGAGTGGGAATGCCCACCAGTTGCGCGCCAGTGCGATTGAATGCAGTGGCTCGCAGGGCTTTGCCATACAAACTGTGGCCAAAGAAAACGTAAAGCAGGCCGATCAACAGCAACGCACAACCAACCACCAGCAGACTTTGCAGGCTGATCGAGAGTTCACCGAGCATCAGACCGGCATCACTGTAGGCCTCAGTTCGTACACCTTCAGCACCGAACATCCACAGGGCGGCCCCGATCAGCACGATGTGCACCGCGACCGAAATGATCAGCAGCACTAATACCGAACTTTGGGCAACGCGCTGATAGACCAGCCGGTATAGCAGTGGTCCCAACGGTGTAACGATCGCCAGTGCAACAATGATTTTTATCAGTCCTGGAAGGCTTTGCAGCTCAAAAGTGCTGAGTATTACAAGCAATGCAAGTGGCAGTGCCAGGTAGCTGAGCGCGATTCGTGGCAATTGCCATGGCTGTCGGTGTTTCAATGCGATTGCACTGTCGAGCAGGCATGCCGCGATTGAGCAACCGATCAACAACCACAACGTGCCAGGCAAAAGGCCGGACTGGAGCGTGGCTAGTGTCAGGGCGCTGAAGGTCACGAACTCGCCCTGGAACACCAGGATCGTGCGAGTAACCGAAAACACCAGAACCAGTGCCAGAGCCACCAATGCATAAATGGCGCCTGTGGTCAGCCCGTCCTGGGTAAGAAATGCCAGTATTGAAAAGTCCATGAGTGATCCTCAGTGGAATGCGAGCAGGACGGATGTGGCTTCGGAGTGCGGAGCGCTGTAGGTGCAATAACCGGAAGGACGGCTAGGGAGAGGCGCCGCGGCCATTCGATTTCGATGTGTGGGAACGTCGTATACACACTGCTGCATGATCAGTAATCCAATGTTGTTGTTCTTGTTGTGGTGGTTGGGAGCGGCCAGGCGCTTGATGGCGCCCGTTCGGCCAGTCGCTGCCTGGACTACCAGAGCGCCAAGGTGTAGTCGATGTTCACCCGTGTCTCGTTGTCATCGCGGAAGGAAGCCGCCGGGGCGAAATCGTTGCGATACCAGGCATGACGCAGACGTACGCTGACCCCTTTGAAAGTGCCCGACTGCACGACATAGGACAGTTCGACATCTTTTTCGCTTTCACTGAGGCCATCGCCACCCAAAGCCGTCGGCAGTTGGATATTGCTGCCTTCCAGGTAGCGCACCATGCCTTTGAGGCCCGGCACTGCGACGCCCGCAAAATCGTAGTCGTAGCGCACTTGCCAACTGCGCTCCTTGGGGTTGAGGAACTCGGAACTGAGCGACCCTTCGGACACTACCAGGGGTTCGGTCCCGGTCAGATAAGGCATGGCGGTAGCGCCGTTGAGCTGCATATACCCGGCCCCCAGGCTGTGGGCGCCCACCGAATAAGTGAACATCATCCCCAGATTGCGGTTGTCGACATGCCCAGCCTTGGCCGCGCCGTCTTCCCCTGTGATGAAATAGCGCACATCCGTCTTCAGCTTCCCGGGACCGATAGGCTGTATCTGCTCGAAGCCGAAGTAGTCCTTGCGATACATTTCGTCCAGCACAGCGTGGTAGTACTTCAGGGTCAGGCTATCGGACCATTTGTAATCACCGCCCAGAAAGACGAACCGGTCCGATTCTGCGGTGGGGTTGAAACGACCGTTGGGCGATGCGACGGTCATTTTTTGGTAACTGGTGGAATCGCGCAGATTAATGCGGTCCAACCAGCCTGCATTCAACGTCAGGTTGTCCAGATCCTGCGAGCGCAAATAGGCACCACGAAAGGTCTGCGGCAACAAACGCGTGGGGCTGGCGAAGGCGATTGGCAGGAACGTACTGATGGTCCCAGCTTGCAGTTCCGTCTTCGAGATTTTCATTTTGCCAGTCAGGCCAAGCTCCGAGTAATCGTCGCGAGGTTCTCGGCTGGGCACGTCGTATGGCAGCAAACCTGTGCCCGTACGATCCGACGATGAATCGAGCTTGACGCCCAATAGCCCCACGGCATCCATACCGAAACCCACAGGTCCCTGGGTGAACCCCGAACTGTATTTGAGAATGAAGCCTTGGGCCCACTCGCGGGCTGCCGATTGCGCGGACGTGCCTTTGTAGTCGCGGTCGAAGTAGTAATTGCGCATCGTCAGACTGGCTTTACTGTCTTCGACGAAACCGACTGCCCTTACATGCCCAGCAAGAACGGAGAGAACAAAACAAACAGCGATACTCGAGGGAACGCGAACTTGAGCTTTCATGGTTTTCTCTATTTTTATTAGTATTGAACGGGTCCTTACTGCTGGCGTGTACCTGCCCCCGAACCTGTTGAGCGACCACGCAGGCGTGCCCAATAAAGTTCGGGTGTTGCTCGTTCTAATCCGTTAGTTAACGTTGTTGCGGTTATACGAATGCATCAGCGTAGAAATTGGTTTCCAGCAACTCTCGCTGCCCGATAAAGTCTCGACGGGCGCAATCCACGACGATCGGTGCCCCACAGGCATACACTTCAAAACGCTTCAACGAAGCAAAGTCGGACAGGACCTGCTGGTGTACAAATCCGCAAGCGCCTTGCCACTGGCAGGCATCATTCGGCTCCGAGAGCACAGGGATGTAGTTCAACCAGGGTAATTCGGCCTGCCACTCGAGCAACTGCTCGTGATGGTAGAGATCCTTGCGCTGCCGGCCACCCCAATAGAGATAAACCGGGCGTGTGTTATTACCCTGTTCACGCAGTTGCTCCAGCAACGCCTTGATCGGCGCAAAACCGGTACCACTGGCGAGAAAGATCATCGGTTGATCGTTCTCACGCAGATAGAAAGAACCATAAGGGCCTTCCAGACGAAGCATTTCGCGCGGTTTCAATGCATTGAATACATGCCCGCTAAAACTGCCCCCTGGCATATGACGGATATGCCATTCAAGTTGATTGTCCACTGTCGAACGTGTCGCCATCGAATAACTACGACGGGTGCCGTCCTTGAGCAATACTTGCGCATATTGGCCGGGGTAATAATTGAACGTGACCGTCGGCGGCAACATTAGTCGCACGATGATGACATCGTCGGCGACCTTTTCGATGCTGGCCACGCGGGCGGCCGTCTGCTGAATCGAAATGCCGCGCAGTTCGGTTACTTCCGGAGCATCGATGACCAGGTCCGAGGTCGCCTTGGCACAGCAGAACAAGGCGAGTCCGGCAGCACGTTCCTCTTCGCTCAGAACCTCCAGCGGACTGTTGGCATGATCGACGCTGCCGCTCACCACCCTGCCCTTGCAACTGCCACACGTCCCTTCACGGCAACTGTGCTTTAGCATCAGCCCGTCCGCCAACGCACCATCCAGGATGGTCTTGCTCGCATCCAAATCGAATTGTTGCCCAGCTGGTTGAATATCTACGTGATAGGTCATGGCATTTGCTCATTCACTGTGTGATGAAAGATTAACGGCGCTGGGCCGTCAGCAGGTCGAGCGCGACGTCGACGATCATGTCTTCCTGGCCGCCGACCATCCGGCGCCTGCCCAGTTCGACGAGGATGTCGAGGGTCTTGAGGCCGTACTTGGCCGCAGCGATTTCGGCGTGGCGCAGGAAGCTTGAGTAGACCCCGGCATAACCCAGCGCCAGTGTTTCGCGATCGACGCGTACTGGACGGTCCTGAAGGGGACGGACGATGTCATCGGCGGCATCCATCAGCGTGTAAAGGTCGGTGCCGTGGTTCCAGCCCAGGCGTTCGGCGGCGGCGATGAACACTTCCAGCGGCGCGTTACCGGCCCCGGCGCCCATGCCGGCGAGGCTGGCGTCGATGCGATCACAACCTTCCTCGACGGCAGTGATGGAGTTGGCCACCCCCAGGCTCAGGTTGTGATGAGCGTGCATGCCGGTTTCGGTCTCCGGCTTGAGCACGGCCTTGAACGCACGGAAACGCTCGCGAATGTCCTGCATGTTCATCGCGCCGCCGGAGTCGGCCATGTACACGCAGGTCGCGCCGTAGCTTTCCATCAGCTTGGCTTGCGCGGCCAGCTGCTCGGCCGGGATCATGTGGCTCATCATCAGGAAGCCGACGGTGTCCATGCCCAGCTCACGGGCGTACTCGATGTGCTGTTTCGACACGTCCGCTTCGGTGCAGTGAGTGGCGATGCGCACCACTCGCGCTCCGGCGTTGTAGGCGGCTTTGAGGTCATGCACCGTTCCGATGCCAGGCAACAACAGCGTTGTGATTTTGGCGTGGCTGATGACATCGGCCGCCGCTTCGATCCACTCCAGGTCGGTGTGCGCGGCGAAGCCGTAGTTGAAGCTCGACCCTTGCAGACCGTCACCGTGGGCGACTTCGATCGAATCAACCTTGGCCTTGTCCAGGGCGCGGGCAATGTCCTGCACGTTCTGCAGCGAATACTGGTGACGCACCGCGTGGCTGCCATCGCGCAAGGTCACGTCGGAGATGTAGAGTTTCTTGCCGGGATTAATAGTCATGTCGGTCTCCTCAGGCGGTGAGCATCGACTGCGCCATGCGCTCGGCGGTGGCCAAGGCAGCGGAGGTCATGATGTCAAGGTTGCCGGCATACGCTGGCAGGTAATGGGCGGCGCCTTCGACTTCGAGGAACACCGAAGTCTTCAGCCCGGAGAATGTGCCCAGACCGGGAATGTGCAGCGGAGCGTCTTCAGGGATGACGTCGAATTGCACTTTTTGCTTGAGGCGATAACCCGGCACATAGGCCTGCACGGCGGCAGCCATCTCGACGATGGACGCCTCGACCAGCGCCTGATCAGCCGCTTCGGATAACACAAACACCGTGTCACGCATCATCAGCGGCGGCTCGGCCGGGTTCATCACGATGATCGCCTTGCCCTTGGCCGCGCCACCGATCACTTCGATGGCTTTGGAGGTGGTTTCGGTGAACTCGTCGATGTTGGCGCGAGTGCCGGGGCCGGCAGATTTGCTGGCAATCGAGGCGACGATTTCCGCGTAGTGCACCTTCGCCACGCGCGACACGGCCGCAACCATCGGGATCGTCGCCTGACCGCCGCAAGTCACCATGTTGACGTTGAGCTGAGCGAGGTTCTGCTCCAGATTGACCACCGGCACGCAGTACGGGCCGATGGCGGCAGGCGTCAGGTCAATCAGGCGGATGCAGGGTTTGATCGAGCGCAGGAACGCGTCGTTCTTCACATGGGCACCGGCCGAAGTGGCATCGAAGACGAAGTCGATGTCCTTGAACACGTCCAGGCGGGTCAGGCCTTCAACGCCTTCGTGGGTCACCGCCACGCCCATGCGCTGGGCACGGGCCAGACCATCGGAGGCCGGGTCGATGCCGACCATGACCGCCATTTCCAGGTGTTTGGCATTACGCAGAACCTTGATCATCAGGTCGGTGCCGATGTTGCCGGAACCGATGATGGCGACTTTCATTTTTCTGGAACTCATTTTCTTTCTCCATAAGCTTCGTCGAGAAGGATCACGGCCGGGTCCAACGTCTCGGCATACAGACGCTTGACCGCATCAGCACGCAGGCCAAGTGCAGCGCGTTGGTTGATGTAACCTTTGTCAGTAATCTCCCCATCATCGAGGCTCGGCGGTGAGTCGAGGATGACCATGCGCACGGCATGCTGCGAGGACGCAGGAAACTGCTGGGCCAGTGTTTGCAAGCCCGCACTCAGGGCCCTGCGAACGGCAGGTTCCAGAGCCAGTTGCTCAGCGGTCATGCGCTTGCCGGGGGCTCCGGCCAAGGCGCGCAACGCCGGCGTCGGATAGATCAATGCGCCGATCACGTCTCGATCGTGACCGCAAATGACAGAGTCAGAAGCGTAAGGCGCCAAGGCACTCACCAGCCGTGGGCGCAACGTGCCGACGGAAACCCACGTGCCAGTGGTCAACTTGAAGTCTTCAGTGACCCGACCATCAAACACGATGCCTTTCTCCGGGCGCTCGGGATCGAGCAGTCGACCGGCATCGCCAATCTGATAGAAGCCCTGTTCATCGAACGCCTCAAGGCTGCCTTTCGGGTCATTGAGATACTGCTGAAACACTGAGGGTCCGCGCACACGCATTTCCAGCTTGTCGCCGCTGGGCACGAACTTGATCTCTACGCCCGGTACTGGCAGGCCGATGTTGCCTGGCTTGTCCAAACGGTAATGAACATTGGTGAGCACTGGAGAAGTCTCGGTCGCACCCCATTCGCTGGTAAAGAACAGGGGCTTGTCCCGCACCTTTTCCGCACAGGCCATCAACCGGTCCCACGTGTTCTGTGGCAAAGCCGCAGCGGCATAGAACAGCATGTCCAGGCGACCGAAAAGCGCTTGCGCCAACTCCTCGTCGCGCTCCAGATAAGGCAGTAGCGCTTCATAGCCACGAGGGACGTTGAAGAACACCGTTGGCTGGACGGATTTGATATTTTCCACCGTGCGCTCGATTCGCCCGGTCACCGGTAATCCATCATCGATATAGAGCGTGCCGCCGTTGCGCAGCACCATGTTGAAGTTGTGGTTCGCGGCGAAGGTATGACTCCACGGCAGCCAATCCACCACGACCATTTCACTGCCTTCGAGGAAGCGCCAGCATTGGGCGATCGATTGCTGGTTGGCGCACAGCATGCGATGAGTATTGATCACTACCTTGGGCGTGCCAGTGGAGCCGGAAGTCAACATATAGCGGGCGGGGACATCACCATTTAGGCGCAGAAAGGTCTCCATGACCTGCGCACTTTCGACCCGGTACAGCAAGGGCAGCGGCAGCGCGCCAGGAACGGCCTGGGCGTTGCGCGCAACAACGACGGGACAGTCCGGTTGAATCAATTCGATGGTGCGGCGATAAGTGTCGCCATCGTTGATGAAGATCAACGCCGGTTGCAGCTGCGCCACGATAGACTTGAGCTTGCTGCAACCGCTCTGCGTATTACGCGAATAAGCGACCGAAACAGTGGCCACCGCAATCCCGACATGCATGGCCGCCAGCGTAATCAATGCCTGGTCGATGTCGTTCTCTGACAACACCAGCACTGGTCGGCCGGGCACCGTGTCGAGTTCCAGTAAACCTTGGGCCAGGGCGCCGACGCGTTGGCGAACCTCGCTGTAGTTCAAGGTGAACCAGACGCCATTGCGACGCTCGGCCAAATAAGGGCGCAGTGGAGCCTCGCGCGCCCATTGCTCCAGCCACTCGCCGATACAACGGGCATAGGGTTGCAGTTGTTCAGCGGATCGCAGTATGAAACTACCCGCCTCACCTGGCTCGACAGTCACGTGAGCAGGTGCCAACTTGGCAGGATCGTCGAAAAAGTCGTACACGGCACGCCCTCACGAGATCAACAGACAGGTCTGCTGTCTCATCATCATTATTTTTGTTGTTACGGTGCCGGTTTATCAACCCGGCACCCTTTCGCATGACGCCAAACGATCAGCGACCTTCACTTCATACGAATCGGCAGCTCACTTCACCCAGCCGGGTCAGTTTCAAGCGCAGGCTGTCACCGGTGGTCACGGGCACCATGGGACCCAAGGCTCCGGATAACAGCACGTCGCCTGCGCGCAGTGGCCGGCCAAATTCGGCCATGGTCCGCGCCAGCCACAGGCAGGCGTCCAGCGGGTTGCCGAGGCAGGCTGCGCCCACACCGATCGACGCCTGAGCACCATTTTTTTCCAGCAGCATGCCTTCCAGCGCAAGGTCCAGATTGGCCAGGCGCACGGGACTCTTGCCCAGGACGTAGAGGCCCGAGGAAGCATTGTCGGCCACCGTATCGACCAGGGTGATTTTCCAGTTCTCAATCGCCGAATCGACAATTTCCAGCGCCGGCACCAGGTACTCCACCGCGCTCATCAGCTCGCCCAGTGTTGTGTCCGGATTGGGCAAGTCACGCCCCAACACGAAAGCGATTTCACCTTCGGCCTTGGGCTGAATCAGGCGAGAGCTGTCAATGGCCTCACCATCGCCGTATTCCATATCGGCAAACAACATGCCGAAGTCTGGCTGATCGACGCCCAACTGCTCTTGCACGGCCAGCGAGGTCAAACCGATTTTACGCCCGCTGAGACGGCGACCGGCGGCCAGCGCGACCTGGGTATTGAGTTCCTGTACGGCATAAGCGTCAGCCAGAGTGGAAATCTGGAAGCGCTCGGAGATACGACCGCACGGGGTTCGTGTCTTGCGCGCTTGCGCCAGAACCGAGGCGGCAGCCTGGATGGAATCGTGGCTCACGGAATAACTCCTCAACAGATGGTGGTGAACGCTCAATGCGAGCGTTGCTGACTTGCCAGGTAACCCTGATGCAGCTCATCGACCAACTCGGCGACGCTGTAGCTGCGCTTGATCTGCCCTACTCCCTGACCAGCCGACCACACGTGTTTCCAGGCCTTGTTGCCAGAGGCAATGTCACCGGAAAAATCGATGGCGGTACGGTTGTCGGCGGCTGGGTCGATACCGGCCTTTTCCAGCGAGGGTTTCATCCAGGTGGCGAGTACGCCACTGACCGCTTTGGTTGTAGCCACGTCATCCATGGAGCAGTCCACCAGCATGTCCCGGTAGGCGTTTTCGGCCAGGCTCTCGTGGGCCGCGACCAAACGGGTGCCCACCAGGGCGAAATCGCAACCCAGGATTTGCGCCGCATGGATGTCGCGCCCATTCGAAACAGCACCGGCCAGACCGAGCGGCCCGTCCCAAAATTCGCGGACTTCTGCGACGAAGGCAAAGGGGTTATAGCTGCCGGTATGGCCGCCGGCACCGTTACAGACCAATACCAGACCATCGACACCCGCATCGACCGCCTTGCGTGCCAAGGCCGGAGTGATGACGTCAGCGATCACTACGCCGCCATAACCATGGACAATGTCCAGCACACGCTTGGGGCTACCCAAGGCCGTGGAAACGATCGGCGGCTGGTAGTGTTTAACCAGACCCAACTCGGATTCGAACCGATCGTAGGTGCTGTGCACGATCATGTTCAGCATCCAGGGTGCCCAGACCTGGCCTTGTGTTTTGGCGGCCGCACGCTCGACAACAATCTGAGCCAGCCACTGGTCCAGTTGCTCTACGGTACGCGCATTGGGTGCTGGCATGCTGCCGACAATACCCGCCTGACAGCAGGCATTGAGCAGCTGCGGCCCGGAAACCAGGAACATCGGAGCGGCCAGGATCGGCATCGGTAAACCAGTGAACAGTTCCAGCAACTTCTGTTGGGGTGCACTCAAGGAACGGCTGTAGACGCTCATCGGTCATTTCTCTTGTTATGGGGTACACGTGCAGGTCTGGCTTCAGACCTTTCTGTGACTGGCTGCGCCCGGGCTGCGGACTTCCCAGCCTCCGTCGCTGTGGATGATGTTGGCGGTGGTCAACCCGGAGTTTTCACGGGAGGCCAACAGCACATAGTGGCCCGTGTGATCCTCGGGTTCTGCGATTCGCTGAAGCGGCACCGCCTGCGCAGCGCCTTGCTCGAAACCCGGGATCTGGTTGAGCGGAACACTTCGCGCATTGAGCCCATCGAGACTCTTCATAGGCGTATTGGTCGCCCCTGGCGCTACGCCATTCACGCGGATATCCGGTGCCAGTTCGTAGGCCAGCTGACGGATCATGCCGACCAGCGCATGTTTGGCGGTCACATATAGAATGCCTCCACCGCCAGCGTAGAAAGCACTGTTGGAGAGGGTGAAGATCATGCTGCCGCGACTGGCGCGCAAGGCATCAGTACTGCAACGTGCGCCCAGCATGTAGCCCTGAACATTGATGGCGAACAAGCGCTGAAATGCACTTTCAAAATCTTCAGGGGCGATGCGGTCCAGGCGAGTGAAGTAATCAAACACCGCCGCATTGCCGACAAACGTGTCGAGCTTGCCGAACGCATTCAGTGTGGCCGCCACCGCGCGTTGATTGTCTTCATATTTCGAGACATCGCCCTGCACCGTGATGATGGCGTCGCCCAGTTCGCTGCGCAGTGCGCTCAGCTGTTCGTCGTCACGCGCCATGACGCACACCCGTGCGCCTTCGTTCACATAGCGCCGAACGATGGCGCTACCGATGCCGCCGGTACCGCCAGTGACCAATGCTGCTTGTCCTTCGAGCCAACCCATGTGCGTGCCCTCAGAGGAAAGTGTTGATGTTCTTGCACAACAACATCGCGTTTGGAATCAGGATTTTGCGCTTCAATAACTTCAGCCCGTCGGCCTCGCGGCGCAGCACATCCTCACGGCGTCCGACCAGTTGATGGGACTCGTCCAGACCTCGGCTGCGGATGTTCATGAAGCACGAGAACGCAATGAACTCGCCTTCCTGTTCACCGGCAAACACCTCGATATTGCTGATCAGGTGAACGTTGCGCGTCGGTGGGTTTTCAGCCCAGGCCGACGGCTGCTTGAACCGCGCCACCCGACGCTGCAGATCACGCATGCCGTCGTCGAAGAAGGCCATGTGTTCCAGCCTGTAGGGGCCCGACTTGTCTTCGCGTCGGCGGTTCTCGATACCGGGCATCCAATAGTGGATGGTCTCGCTGAGCGACTGCAGCCACTCATCCCAGCACTCGTTGTCGAGCAGGCGGGCCTCACGCAACAAGAAGGCCTCGACGGCGCGTGTGTCTTCTAATGCAACGGGTTGTTCCATTGGCAAAGCATTCATCTTCGGTCCCCTCAACGCATCTTGCCGTTTCGATCTGGTACGTCCGCCCAGGTGGGCGATTGCAACAGGTCTTTCCAGCGCTGGTAGAACGCACGGGAGTTGCATTCGTTGAGTTGCCCTTTGAACACATTGCCGGGCAGTTCGCTGTTTTCGATGCGTGTGTCCATGCCAAGGCCGACGTACAGATCCTGATAGCGCGTGACCATGCCGCGGCTGGTCTTGGTGCAGTATTCCCAGTTCTCGCCATCGTCCATTTCGAACACGCCGGTTGGGGAGAAGGTCATCATCGCGCCACGGCGCCATTTGTCCTTGATGTCCTGCGGCGCATTTTTGTTGACGATGACCCAGGTAAACAGCTCGATCTTGTGTGGCCCGCGTGGTTGCCAGATGCGAACCGTGTTCTGCCCCGGCAAAAAGGAGAAGTTGGGGAACACGGTGAACGATGAAATCGAACCGATCAGCTTGGAGCGGAACTCGCCCAGACGCTCCGCCACTTTCGGGCGCAATACGTGCAGGTATTTGTTGATGTCTTTCTCACCCAGGGTGGCGGCGTTGCCCACCACATCGGTGGCGAACTCGTAGCCGTGGCCATTCCAGTTCACCGAATAGGACTCGGGAAGGTCGCCGACATTGGCCACCGGCCCACCCAGCATCGCCTTGGCAGCTGAATCGTGAGTCCAGCCTCCGTGGAGAATATCGCCGACGAAATTTTCCGCCGCGACTTTCCAGTTGCATTCGATGGTGGAACGGATACAGCCACCGAGAAACTCACTGCCGCCCTCGTCCATGTCGAGCATCACATCCAGGTACCAGGTCATCGGCCCCAGGTACTCTTCTAATGTCGGTGCATCGTCGGCAAAGGTGGCAAACACCAGACCCTTGTAAGTCGCAACACGCGCTTCGCGCAGGCCATGTTTGGACTTGTCGAAATTACTTTCCTCATAGCACTTGGATTCATGCATACCCAGCAACCGGCCGCCATCGGCGCCGAATGACCAGCCGTGGTAGTTGCAGATAAAGCCCCGTGCATTGCCCGCCTCGGCGAAACAGATCTTGTTGCCACGGTGTGGGCAGGCATTGAGGAACACCTTCAGCGATGCGTCCTTCTGACGTACCACCAGGACCTCGTCCTCGCCCATGCTGGTGGCGAGATAGTCACCAGACTTCGGCAATTGCGATTCATGGGCCACGAACAGCCAGCAACGCGCGAAAATCTTCTCGAGTTCCTGTTCGTAGATGGCCTGGTCCCAGAACACCTTGCCGGACAAGCGGCCTTCCTCCATGTCGCACACCCGATCAAGGTTCGGCAGGCTGGGTGTAGGCTCAATGGTTCTGAGTGGTATGTGTTTGCAGTTATCCATTGCTCTAGACTCACAAGGAATACGGTGGGAAAGACAGGCCTTGGTACTGGGCGTCAGGCGTCGGCCAAGGCGGCATCGCTGGCATGTTCGATATCGGCATAGACCTCTTTGTCAGTGACGATGATCCGATACGTGCGAAGGTGCTTTTCACAGGGAAAAGTCACTGCCTTGCCCGTTGGAATGTGAAACTGCCCCCAATGCACCGGACAGGTGATCAGGTCGTCTTCCAGATCGCCTTCTGCCAGGGAGGCCGTGGCGTGTGTGCACATGTCCGAGGTGGCATAGAACGTGCCGCCCAGGTTGTACACGCAGATAGCTTCGGCAGCGCCATGGCTGACTTTTTTCAACTCGCCCGGCGACAGTTCATCGCGCTGGCACAGCAATACACGGCTCATGACCATTCCTCCGCGGAAAACAACTGCAAGAAACCCAACCCGGTGACCCAGGCAGGTACGGCTTCATAGGCGATGACTTCACCGACCGGATTGGCGACGGCAGCCATGGCACAGGCGAAATTGCGGATTTCCATGGCGCCATTGCCGGCTCGACGCAAAATCTCTTCATCGGAATAGGCGCACAGCGCTTGCAGATCGCCGTTGACGCCATGGGCGAGAATCTCCCGGTCGAAGTCCTCGGCAACCCGGCCCATTTCCGCTGTCCCTACCCAGTGACTGATTCCGCCGCTACCGATAATGACGACGCGCTCGTCAGCATCGAACGACTCCACCGCAGCACGGATCTGGCGACCCAGGTCGGCAGCTCGCTTAAGCGAAATGTAAGGATCCACGCCACAGGCCAGGTACACAGGAATAGTCGGCAACTCTCGACCGAGAAGTTTCTCTGCCGGCTTGACCGTCAGTTGATGTGGAATCGAGAACGAGTGATCCACAGTGAAGCTGCGTGCCACCGTCCAGTCGATGCCCTGCCCCTCGCCATGCGAGACGATATGCCCGGCCAGTTTTTCCTGGTTGCGTACCACTCCTCGCTCCAGCCCCGGCAAGCGATCCAGTGGACCATCGACATCACCGGTACCGATGACATAACGCGGCAGGCACTGGGTGCCGAACAGGATGTAATGATCGCAGCCCACGATGATCACCGAGGTCGGTGCCAACTGCGCCAGGCGCTGAGCACATTGCTCGTATGCACCCCAGACAGCATCACCCTGGGCCGGCGACGGCGCGTTGGGGGCGACGAACATGACCGGATCATGGGGCATCCAGAAACCGCCTACTATCTTGCCCATCGGATCACCCCTTGAGTGCGGCGGAGAAAGCCGCGCGTTGTTCGTCGGTTGCACCCAGGCGCTGCTTGTACAGCGACATGCTTCGCTGAGGTGCCAACTCCTGCCAGAAGCCCATGGTCAGCATCGGATTGACCCCGACCGCTTGCAGAGCGGCGACATCGAAGCCCACGACCATTTCAACTTCTTCTTCACTCAATGCGAAACGCCCGAGAAAGCCTTTGGGGTCTTCGCGAAAACGCTCTTTGGAGGCGCGATCAACTGAGAGTTGCCACAGCGCTCGCTCCAGGAGATTTCGGCTCATATCGATCACTCGCTCAGGAAGTCGCGAACCAGCGCCACGAAGCGGCGCGGTTGCTCGCTCTGCACCCAGTGGCCGCAACGGCCAAACAGATGCAAATCGGCATTCGGTACGCTATTGGCGATCAGCATTCCGCAGGATGGCGGCACCACGCGATCTTCACGGCCATGCACAACCAGAGTCGGCGCGATGATCTTGGCCAATGCCGCGGCAGGGAAACCCTTGACCAGCGTTTCGCCCTCGGCGGCTGGCTTGGGAATGAGCTTGCGCAAGGCTTCCTGGGAACCGGCGCGGGCACTGGCTTCGTAACGCGCCTTGACCAGCTCGGGTGTGATCAAGGCCTCGTCGTATGGGAACAGCGCCATCAGCCGCTGCATGTTTTCCAGGGATGGTTCGTACTCCCATGCACCGCGTAGCCCCGGCGTCTGCACAAATTCACCGGCAGGCGTTCCCAACAGGACCAGCTTGTCGACCCGCTCCGGGGCGAACACCGCCAGGCCAATGGCGACCGCGCCGCCAAAGGAATTGCCGACGAAAGAGGCCTTGGCAATATCCAGCGCATCCATGATGCCGACCAGGTGGTTGACCCACAATTTGATGTCGTACTTGGCCTCTTCCTGGAACTCGGTGAAACCGAAACCGGCAATGTCCGGCACGATGACCCGCCATTTGTCAGAGAAGGCCGACATGCTCCGGGACCAGTTGGTCCAGCCCGAAACGCCAGGACCGGAGCCATGGAGCAGAAACAGAGCATCGCCCTGACCTGCTTCGTGATAGTTGGTCTTGTGTCCTGCTGCCAGCAGGGTTTTTCCAATGCCGTCCATAAGGCCTCCGGTTGTTTTTATTTATGAAGATACAGATGTGTATCTGTATGCTAGAGAGGAAACCCGGACACGTCAACACGCAAAATACAGACATGTATGTCAGTACTGGGCGCAGAATCAGGTGCTAGAGCGGAAAAATGGTTTTCCTGATAGGATACACGTCTGTATCTTTATGATGGACGGTCAGCCGGATACAAAAAAGAGCTGTTCAATACACCTGTGAATTGCGGCTGCCTGGGCAGCCGCCAGGCGTTAGAATGTTTTTCCTTGCCCGAGGCGCCTTACCCGCCCCCGGCACTCATCCAGTTGGTTGGACAAGGCCCTAGCACAATGTCAACACGCACCAGTCTCACTCGAGAAGATTGGATTCATGCCGCACAGCATGTCCTGGTTACCAGCGGCGTAGACGCCGTTCGGGTCGACACTTTAGCCAAGGAGTTGAAGATCACCCGTGGCAGCTTCTATTACCACTTCAAAAGCCGTGGTGAATTACTCGAAGGCATTCTCGGCAACTGGCGGTCCCGTGCGACCGAGGATGTAATTCTTCAACTGCGTACCGCGCATACTTCACCGCTGCAGCAATTGCAACGCCTGTTGGAGCTGCCATCCCACGGCCAGACGGCTCGCGACGCCGCCGCCATTGAATTGGGGATTCGCGCCTGGGCACGCCGGGACGACAAAGCCCGACAAGCCATCGACGAAGTCGACCGCTATCGCCTGAACTATATCGAGGGCCTGTTGATACAAGCTGGCGTGACGCAGAGCGAAGCCTGTGATCGCGCTTATCTGATCTATGCCTATCAAATTAGCTTGTCATTGCTGTACTGCGACGACACTGTGCAGGATCGCAAGGATCGCAGCGCTCGCATGGCAAACATTCTGATTCCTGAATTACTACCTGCGTGACATGGACAGCGGTGGCCCCACACACATTCAGGCACTCATAGGCGCTCCCCCCTAAAACCCAGGGAAGAATGAACCCTGCAAATACCTCTCGCGCGCCGGGCAGAACAGACGTTGCGGCCGGACCACCAAGTCAGCACCGGCAAACATGTGATGAGGAATTATCGACAGGCAGGCAAGGCCCCGGATAGGCGCTGGTGGCGAACGGGCTTTTCAGCAAAACCGCAAAACAGAACCCTGTGAGTTGACTGTCAGACGCAGGCGACATCAACCCAATTGAACCTGGATCTGTTTCACTACGCCCTGCATCGCGGGCAGATAACGGCGCGCAGCTTCCTCAATGGGCATCGCCTTGGCGATGTAGACCAGATTCAGGCAGCCCATCACCCGTTCCTCGTGCATGACCGGGATCGCAATGGCGGCGATCTTGCGCTCCTGGCCCCAGTGTGAATTGTTTTCGCCATACCCCTTGGCCAAGGTGTGTTCCACCAGTCGCTCGACAAAACGACGGTCGGCGGCCAGCGGTGATTGTTCATCTTCGCGGCCGATCATCAATTCGATCAGCTCTTCCCGCTCGGCGGGTGGGCAGAACGCAAAGTATGCACGTCCGGTCGCGGTCATCAGCAACGGCAGGCGCCGGCCAACCATGGATCGGTGAAACGACAGGCGGCTGAAGCGATGGGTGGTCTCGCGAATGACCATGGCATCGCCGTCCAGCGTGCACAGGTCGGTGGGCCAGATGACTTCCTGCAACAACTCGCCGAGCAAGGGGGCGGCGATGGAGGAAATCCATTGCTCATCGCGAAATCCTTCACTGAGTTCGCGAACTTTCAACGTCAATCGATAGCTGTCATCCGACTCGCTACGCCGTACATAACCTTCAGCCTGCAAGGTCTCCAACAGCCTGCGCACGGTGGTGCGGTGCAGCCCGCTCTGCTCCGCCAGTTGCGCGGTGCTGGCGCCGCCGTCGAAGCGGTTCAAGCCGTTGATCAGTGCCAGACCTCGCATCAGACCACGCACGGCTTTGTATTCGGTCTCGCTCATGGCTGGATCCTTTGTTGTTGTAAATCAATCATGTGCACTCAGTGCACACTAACAAGGGTTGTCGTTGTCGACCAGCCTTGTGATTTCCATACTGCGCCCAACAAGAAATCCAAAAGCGCTGTACGGAGATGACCATGAGTTCTGCACCCACTCCTTCCACATTGGACCTGACCACCGACGTCGCCATCGTTGGTGCCGGTCCTGTCGGCTTGATGATCGCCAATTACCTGGGCCAATGTGGTGTGAACGTCACCTTGGTGGAAAAGCTCGACAGCCTGATCGACTACCCCCGCGCCATCGGTCTGGACGACGAAAGCCTGCGTACTTTCCAGGCCGTCGGTCTGGCCGACAACGTGCTCCCGCACACCACTCCCTGGCACGCCATGCGTTTCCTGACCCCAAGGGGTCGCTGCTTTGCCGATATACAGCCCAAGACCGATGAATTCGGCTGGTCGCGCCGCAACGCCTTCATCCAGCCCTTGGCCGACCGCGTACTGTTCGAAGGCCTGCAGCGTTTTGACAACGTCAAGGTGCTGTTCGGCCGTGAGCTCGAAGGCTTCGAACACAGTGACAGCGGCGTAGTGCTGAACCTCAAGGATCACAACGGTCGCGGCGAGCGCCTTCAGGCCCGTTATCTGATTGGTTGCGACGGTGGCAACAGTCTGGTGCGACGCAGTCTGAACATCAGTTTCGAGGGTAAGACCGCGCCTAATCAGTGGATCGTTGTCGACATCGCCAACGACCCGCTGAGCACGCCCCATGTTTACCTGTGCTGCGACCCGGTGCGCCCTTACGTTTCAGCCGCCCTGCCCCATGCTGTTCGCCGTTTCGAATTCATGGTCATGCCTGGCGAGACCGAAGCCGAACTGAGCAAACCCGAGAACATGCGCAAGCTGCTGGCCAAGGTGCTGCCAAATCCGGATCGCATCGAATTGATCCGCAGCCGCGTCTATACCCACAACGCTCGCCTGGCCGGGCGGTTCCGTGAGGGCCGGGTGCTGCTGGCCGGCGATGCCGCGCACATCATGCCGGTATGGCAGGGACAGGGTTACAACAGCGGCATGCGCGACGCCTCCAACTTGGCCTGGAAACTGTCACTGGTGATCAAAGGCCTGGCCGCCGACAGCCTGCTCGACAGCTATGAACAGGAACGCCGTGACCACGCCAAGGCGATGATCGACCTTTCGGTGCTGGCCGGCCACGTGCTGGCACCGCCAAAACGCTGGCAAGGCACCTTGCGTGATGGTGTGTCGTGGCTGCTCAACTATGTGCCGCCCGTCAAACGCTACTTCGTGGAAATGCGCTTCAAGCCGATGCCGCAATACACCGAGGGCGCCTTGATCGTACCCGGCGAAAAAGGCTCACCCGTGGGCAAGATGTTCATTCAGCCCCGGGTACTGACCGAAGCTGGCGAAACCGTGTTGCTGGATGAGGTGATCGGCGAGAACTTCGCGATTATCGCCTGGGGCTGCGACCCGACCTGGGGCCTGACGCCTGCACAGATCGATCAATGGCAAGCACTGGGCACGCGTTTTATCCAGGTACTACCGGACGTCCAACTCAAAGCCGCCAGTGACGTCAGCCAAGGGGTGATCCGCATCGGTGACAGCACCGGCCGCCTCAAGGAATGGTTCGCCCGCGGCTCGGCCTCGATTGCCCTGGTGCGTCCGGATCGCTTCCTTGCCGGCCTGGCCATACCGCAAACCGTCGGCCAGGCCTGTGATGAATTGGCCCTGGCAATCAAGGCCCTGCCGCAACCCGAAGTGGCGATCCCCGCCAGCAAGGTGGCCTGACATGAGCGCTTATCTGCATTGCCTATCCCATACGCCGTTGGTGGGCTACGTCGATCCGACGCCCGACGTGCTGGCCGAGGTCGATGGCATGATCGCTGATGCCCGTGAGCGCATCGCCCGCTTCGAGCCGGAGCTGATCGTGCTCTTCGGCCCCGACCACTACAACGGCTTTTTCTACGACGTGATGCCGGCCTTCTGCATCGGCATGGCCGCCCACGCCATCGGTGATTTCGACACCGCCGCCGGCCCCTTGGATGTGCCCAAAGCGCTGGCCGAATCCTGCGCCCAGGCGGTCCTGGATGCCGGTGTCGACGCTGCCGTTTCCTATCGCATGCAGGTCGACCACGCGTTCGCCCAACCGCTGGAGCTGTTGCTGGGCGGTTTAAGGGAATGCCCGGTGATTCCGGTGTTCATCAATTCGGTCGCCGTGCCGTTGCCCGGCTTCAAGCGTGCTCGCCTGCTCGGTGAAGCGATCGGCCAGTGGGCGCAGTCGCTGAACAAGCGCGTGCTGTTCCTGGCTTCCGGGGGACTGTCCCATCAACCTCCGGTGCCGGAACTGGCCAAGGTCGATGCGCGTTTGGCCGATCGACTGATGGGCAGCGGTCGCCAATTGCCGGCTGATGAGCGACAGGCGCGCCAGGAGCGCGTGATCCAGGCCGCCCGGGATTTCGTTGAAGACCAACGCAGTCTGCATCCGCTCAATCCCGCGTGGGATCAGCAATTTCTCGACACCCTGGAACAGGGTCGCCTGAGCGACCTCGATGCCCTGGGCAATGACGAACTGTCGTCACTGGCCGGCAAGTCCACTCACGAAGTGAAAACCTGGGTCGCCGCCTTCGCGGCCCTTTGCGCCTTTGGCCCTTATCAGACCGAAGGGCGCTACTACCGTCCGATTCCCGAATGGATCGCAGGCTTCGCCGCCCTTGGCGCCCAGCCGCTGAACAACAACCACTGAATCCGAGGAACACTGCCATGACTGCCACTGCGCCAGCTTTCACCGAAGCCTCTACCAGCCGTTTTGTCGACATCAGCGAAGGCGAGTTGAAGCTGCGACTGCATTACAACGACGTGGGTCAGGGAGCCGAAACCGTGGTCATGCTCCACGGTTCCGGACCCGGTGCCAGCGGTTGGGCCAATTTCCATCGCAACATCGAACCGTTGGTTACCGCCGGTTACCGCGTGATCCTGATGGATTGCCCGGGCTGGAGCAAAAGTGACCCGATTGTTTGCGACAGCTCGCGCTCAGACCTCAACGCCCGTGCCCTCAAGGGGCTGGTTGATGCACTGGATCTGGACCGTGTGCACATCATCGGCAACTCCATGGGCGGCCACAGCACCGTAGCCTTCGCCCTCGCCTACCCTGAGCGCATCGGCAAACTGATACTGATGGGCGGCGGCACCGGCGGCCCAAGCGCCTTCGTGCCGCAACCTACCGAAGGCATCAAGCTGATCGGCGCGCTGTACCGCGAACCGACCATTGAAAACCTGAAGAAGATGATGAACGTCTTCGTCTTCGACGCCAGCAGTCTGACCGAAGAGTTATTCCAGACCCGCCTGGACAACATCCTGGCGCGCCGCGATCACCTGGAAAATTTCGTCAAGAGCAGCACCCTCAATCCCAAGCAATTCCCGGACTTCAGCCACCGCCTGCACGAAATCACCGCCCAGACGCTGCTCGTCTGGGGCCGCGAAGATCGCTTCGTGCCCATGGACACCGGCCTGCGCCTGCTGGCCGGCCTGCCCCAGGCACAACTGCACGTGTTCAATCGCTGCGGCCACTGGGCCCAGTGGGAACACGCCGAGACCTTCAACCGCATGGTCCTGGACTTCCTGACCCACTGATCACCGAGGCTGACATGAACCCTATTCAAGACACCCTGGAACAGCTCGCCGCCGACCTGCGTCAGGCCGAAGCCCGCCACGAAGCCATTGCGCCCCTGCGCGAGCAGATCGGCGAAGACAACGCCGAGGCCGCTTACACCATCCAGCGGCTCAACGTCGCCCACGGCGTGGCCAGCGGCCGACGTGTAGTCGGGCGCAAGATCGGCCTGACCAATCCCAAGGTCCAGGCGCAACTGGGCGTCGATCGGCCGGACTTCGGCACCCTGTTCGCCGACATGTGCTACGGCGATAACGAAACCGTGCCGGTGGGCCGCGTGCTGCAACCGAAGATCGAAGCTGAAATTGCGCTGATTCTGGAGCGTGATCTACCGCGTGCCAACACCACGTTTGCCGACGTGATGGCGGCTACCGGCTGGGTCGTCCCGGCATTGGAAATCGTCGGCAGCCGCGTCCAGGGCTGGAACATCCGCTTCGTCGATACCGTCGCCGATAACGCCTCCAGTGGCTGCTTTGTATTGGGTGGCCCGGCGCGGCGTCTCGACGGCCTGGACCTGCGCCAGGCCAGCATGCGCATGACCCGCAATGGTGAGGAAGTGTCCAGCGGCAGTGGCGCCGAATGCCTCGGCCATCCACTCAATGCCGCCGTGTGGTTGGCGCAAACCATGGCGCGCCTGGGCGATCCGCTGCGGGCCGGCGACATCATTCTGACCGGGGCACTTGGGCCGATGGCGGCGGTGGCGGCGGGTGATCGGTTCGAGGCCGAGATCGAAGGCATCGGTCGTGTCGGTGTTCAGTTCAGCGCCGAGTGATCGGCGACGTGCGTGCAAATGAGGCAACAACAATGAACAAACTCAAAGTCGCCATCATCGGCTCCGGCAACATCGGCACCGACCTGATGATCAAGATCCTGCGTAACGCCGAACACCTGGAAATGGCGGTCATGGTCGGCATCGACCCGGCTTCCGACGGTCTGGCGCGTGCCCAGCGCATGGGCGTGGCGGTGACCCACGAAGGCGTTGAAGGCCTGACCCGCCTGGACGTGTTCAAGGACATCGACTTCGTCTTCGATGCCACTTCGGCCGGTGCCCATGTGAAGAACGACGCGTTCCTGCGCTCGATCAAACCCTGCATCCGCCTGATTGACCTGACGCCTGCCGCCATCGGCCCGTACTGCGTGCCGGTGGTCAATCTGGAGCAGAACCTCGCTCAGCTCAACGTCAACATGGTGACTTGCGGCGGTCAGGCGACGATCCCGATGGTTGCGGCCGTGTCGCGCGTGGCGAAGGTGCACTACGCGGAAATCGTCGCCTCGATTGCCAGCAAATCTGCCGGCCCCGGCACTCGCGCCAACATCGACGAGTTCACCGAAACCACCTCCAAAGCCATCGAAGTGATCGGTGGCGCGGCCAAGGGCAAGGCGATCATCGTGATGAACCCGGCCGAGCCGCCGCTGATGATGCGTGACACGGTGTTTGTGTTATCCGAAGCGGCTGATCAGGCGCTGGTCGAGGCGTCCATCGTCGAGATGGCTGCCGCCGTGCAGGCCTATGTGCCGGGTTATCGCCTCAAGCAAAAAGTGCAATTCGACGTCATCCCTGAAGACGCTCCGCTGCACATTCCCGGCCTGGGCACATTCTCCGGGCTGAAGACTTCGGTGTTCCTCGAAGTCGAAGGCGCCGCCCATTACCTGCCAGCGTATGCCGGCAACCTTGACATCATGACCTCCGCTGCCTTGGCCACCGCCGAGCGCATGGCGCAGTCGATGCTCACCGCCTGAGGAGACCGACATGACTATTAATCCCGGCAAGAAACTCTACATCTCCGACGTGACCTTGCGCGATGGCAGCCACGCGGTGCGTCACCAGTATTCGCTGCAGAACGTGCAGGACATTGCCCGCGCCCTGGACAAGGCCAAGGTTGATTCGATCGAAGTCGCCCACGGTGACGGTCTGCAAGGGTCGAGCTTCAACTACGGCTTCGCCGCTCACACCGACCTGGAGTGGATCGAAGCGGCCGCCGACGTCATCAGCCACGCTAAAATCACCACCCTGTTGTTGCCAGGTATCGGGACGGTGCACGACCTGAAAACCGCGTACAACGCCGGAGCGCGAGTGGTGCGCATCGCCACTCACTGCACCGAAGCGGACGTGTCGAAACAGCACATCGAGTACGCCCGTGAGCTGGGCATGGACACCGTCGGCTTCCTGATGATGAGCCACATGATCCCGGCCGAGCAGCTGGCCGCGCAAGCCAAGCTGATGGAAAGCTACGGCGCGACCTGCGTGTACATGGCCGACTCCGGCGGCGCGATGAACATGCAGGACATTCGCGAGCGTTTCCGTGCGTTCAAGGCCGTGCTCAAGCCGGAGACCGAAACCGGCATGCACGCTCATCACAACCTGAGCCTGGGGGTGGCCAACTCCATCACTGCCGTCGAGGAAGGTTGTGATCGCATCGACGCCAGCCTCGCCGGCATGGGCGCCGGGGCCGGTAACGCGCCGCTGGAAGTGTTCATCGCCGCCGCCGAGCGCCTGGGCTGGAACCACGGTACCGACCTTTACACGCTGATGGATGCCGCCGATGACATCGTCCGTCCCCTTCAGGACCGTCCAGTACGCGTCGATCGCGAAACACTGGCGCTGGGTTATGCCGGGGTCTACTCAAGCTTCCTGCGCCACGCCGAAATCGCTGCGGCCAAGTACGGCCTCAAGACCCTCGACATCCTCGTCGAACTGGGCAGGCGCCGGATGGTCGGCGGCCAGGAAGACATGATCGTCGACGTCGCGCTCGACCTGCTCAAACGCTGACTGAGCACCACACCGGCTGACCGCCCACGCAGCGGTCCGTCGGCCCTGTTTTGCCCATACAACAATAAAACGGGTACTGCCCATGACAACGCTCAACCTGACAACACCGCTACACATGACGCGGACCATCGGTCTGTGTTTCCTCGTGGCCCTGATGGAAGGCCTTGACCTACAGGCTTCCGGGATCGCTGCCCAAGGCATGGCGGCCGCGTTCGAACTGGATAAATTGCACATGAGCTGGGTGTTCAGTGCCGGAATTTTCGGCCTGCTGCCCGGTGCATTCGTGGGCGGCTGGCTGGCCGATCGCATCGGTCGCAAGCGCGTGTTGATGGCGTCGGTGGCGCTGTTCGGAGTGTTTTCTCTGGTCACCGCCCAGGCCTGGGACTTCAATAGCCTGCTCGTCGCCCGGTGCCTGACTGGCGTTGGTTTGGGGGCCGCCCTGCCAAACCTGATTGCCTTGACCAGTGAAGTGGCCGGCCCGCGCCTGCGTGGCAGTGCGGTGAGCCTGATGTACTGCGGCGTGCCGTTAGGCGCGGCGCTGGCGGCGACGATGGGTATTGCCGGCTCTTCGGGCGACTGGCAGGCAGTGTTCTACGTCGGCGGCCTGGTGCCTCTGCTGATCGTGCCTCTGCTGGGGCTTTATCTACCGGAATCGGCGCAATTTCGCAGCGTCCAGAACGTCGCTCCCATCGGCGTGGTCCGAGGCCTCTTCCGCGAAGGCGCGGCCCTGCCGACTGCGCTGATCTGGGTCAGCTATTTCTTTACCCTCATGGTGGTTTACATCCTGATCAACTGGCTCCCAAGCTTGCTGATCGGTCAGGGTTTCAGTGGCCGCCAGGCCAATTGGGTCATGCTCGCGCTTCAGATTGGCGCGGCAGTCGGTACCTTGATGCTGGGCTGGGTGATGGACCGCTTGCCGGCTTGGGCACTGTCCGCACTGATCTATGTCGGTATTCTCGCTTCGCTGACCGCTCTGGGTATGGCCAGCCAGCTGGAAAGCATGCTGGCGGCCGGTTTCGTCGCCGGCTTTTTCGCCACCGGCGGGCAATGCGTGCTCTATGCCTTGGCACCGCATTTCTATCGCCCGTCTGTGCGCGCCACGGGCGTGGGCACCGCGGTGGCTATCGGCAGACTCGGCGCAATGAGCGGCCCGCTGGTGGCCGGCAAGATGCTCGCTTTGGGCACCGGCACCGCAGGGGTGATGCTCGCCTCGGCACCGGGAATCGTCATCGCCGCAGTGGCGATGTTTTACCTGTCGGTTCGGCGCAACGGCGCTCGGTCTGACTGACAACTCCCGCGTAACACCCCGTGCCGGAAACGGTGCGGGTTCACCTCCAACAACAATAAAAGTGAACACCGGCATGCTCAAGATTTCTCTTCGGGCGTTCAGCGCCTGCACCTGCGTTTTATCCCTTGGCCAGGCGTGTGCCAGCAGTTTTGTCGAAGACAGCCACGCCGATCTGACGATGCGCAACTTTTACTTCGATCGTAACTACGTGAACGCCACCCCCCAGGCCGCCGCCCGCGAGTGGGCCCAGGGTTTCATTCTCAACGTGCGTTCAGGTTATACGGAAGGGCCAGTGGGGTTCGGCCTCGACGCCCAAGGCTTGCTGGGGGTGCGCATGGATTCTTCACGCGCTCGCACCGGCACCGGCCTGCTGCCGTACAGCGCCACTACCCGCGAGCCGGCCGATGAATATTCGGAGCTAGGTCTGACGGCCAAGGTCAGGGCATCGAAAAGCGAGCTGCAATTGGGCACCATCAGCACGTTTCTGCCGATCGCTTTCGCCAGCCCTACCCGCCTGCTGCCACAGACCTTTCGCGGCGCGTACCTCAAGTCCCAGGAAATCGACAACCTGACCCTCCACGCTGGCTGGCTGGATCGCATCAACCTGCGCGACTCCACCGATTACCAGAAAATGTCGGTCGGTTCACCTAACGGACGCTTCAATGGCGCCGCCGAGTCGGACCGTTTTTCTTTCGTCGGCGGCGACTATGCCTGGTCGCCGCAACTGACGCTGAAGTACTACCACGCAGAACTCGCTGACCTGTACCGCAAGGACTTCTACGGCTTTGTCGACAATCGCCCGATGGGCCCCGGCAGCCTGAAAAGCGATTTCCGCCTGTTCGTCACCGACGAGGATGGCGCGGCAAAAGCCGGCGCGGTGGACAACCGCAATGCGGCACTGATGCTGACGTATGCCCTGGGCGCCCACAAATTCGGTGCCGGCTACATGCAACTGACAGGCAAGACAGCCATGCCATACCTGTTCGGCACCGAACCGTTAGTGATCACCGAAGGCACTCTGAGCTCTGAGTTTCTCAACCCCAAAGAGCGCAGTTGGCAGGTACGGTATGACTACAATTTTGCAGGCCTAGGCGTGCCGGGACTGAATGGCATGCTGCGCTACGTAAGTGGCGACAATATCGAACTGGCCAAGCTGGGAGGCTCCAACCTGACAGAGAGCGAAAAGGATATCGAGGTGTCCTATGTGCTGCAGAGCGGCCAACTGAAAGGCTTGGCGCTACGGTTGCGCAACGCCTGGTACCGCAACGACTTCAGCGCCCAGGCCAGCCATCGGGATGACAATGAGCTGCGGGTGAACGTCGATTACACGTGGAATTTATGGTGAGTTCTCATACAAAGCAATGGAAGTCCGTAGGGGTAAAACCGACCAAAAATAAAAAGGGGTCGCGAGATAAAATCCCGCAACCCCTTGAATTATATGGTCGGGACGGAGTGATTCGAACACTCGACCCCTAGCACCCCATCTTCTTTTTCATACTTCTTGAAAGCTTCCAAAATTTTACTCTGGATTTTTCTAAGCTAGTATTTAATTGAGCTCCAGCGGTGTTCTGCTCTACGAGAGTCCAGTAACGTCCATCAAGAGCCGACGTTTTTGTGGGGGGAAAAGTAGGGGGAATCCATTTCATGGCCAAAATCACCATCAAAGAACTCGAGTCGCTCACCGCCAATGATGCCGGCCGAATCCTCAGGGAGGATGGCAATCTCGCCGGTCGAATCTCAGTCCGTAAGGACGGCGTGTCAGTCAGTTTTTTCTATCGGTATCGGTGGGGCGAGCAGAACAAAGAGTACTCCTGCGGGTCCTGGCCGCGCAAATCCCTGACGGACATCCGTAAGGCACGCAACCAGGCCCGAGCGCTCATCGATGAGCAGATCAATCCCAACGAGCAAAAGAAAACTGCCAAGGCACAGGCGCACGCCGCTACTAACGTAGAGGCCGAACAGGAAAAGACCCGCAAGGTCCACGCACTGACCGTCCGAGAGCTGGCCAAGGCCTGGCTGTTGGATGGCGTAGCGCGCAAAGACGGCAATGCCGAACTGCAGCGCCGTTTTAACAAGGACCTTTACCCGGCACTCGGCAAAACATCGGTGAGCAGCGTTTCCGAACACGATATTCGGGCGTTGATCCGGGCTGTCGTCAGCCGCGGCGCTCACCGACAAGCCATCAGTTTCTTCGCCGACCTCAGCCAGATGTTCGGCTGGGCCCGAAAACGCCAGCCTTGGCGGGCCTTACTGGTCGAGGGCGATCCAACGGAGCTAGTCGACATCTCCCCTTTGATCCCTGTCGACTACGAGGCAGAAAGAAGCCGGATCCTTTCACCGGCGGAGCTGTTGGAATTGCACAACCGCTTCCAGCAAATGACTGCCGATTACAATGCCCTCCCCGCTGGTCAAAAGTACGAGGGCATTCGTCCATTAAAGAAGGAGACTCAACTCGCGCTCTGGATCAGCCTGGGCACCTTGTGCCGGATTGGCGAGTTGCTGCAGGCCGAATGGAAAAATGTCGATCTGGACCAGCAAACGTGGTTCCTTCCCAGTGAAAACGTCAAAGGCACCCGGGGCAAGAAACAAGACCACCATGTCTTCCTCTCCGCCTTCGCCTTGCATTTCTTTCAGGAACTCAAGACCCTGACGGGAGATTCCCAGTGGTGCTTTCCGAATAAGCAGGATGATGGGCATGTGGACGTGAAAGTGGTGAGCAAACAGGTCGGCGATCGCCAGGCTCGCTTCAAAAACCGCAAAGCCCTCTCACGACGGCGTCATGAGGATACCCTGGTGCTTGCCGATGGCCAGAACGGCGGTTGGACGCCGCATGACCTGCGCCGCACGGGAGCAACCATGATGCAGGCCTTGGGGGTCAGCCTGGACGTCATCGATCGCTGTCAGAACCATGTGCTGGCCGGCTCTCGGGTGAGACGCCACTACCTGCATCACGACTATGCCGAAGAGAAGAAACGCGCCTGGAATCTGCTGGGCGATCGACTCAGTGCTGTGTTGTCCTCAACCTATGAGCACCCACCGACCGAGTCGATGATGTCGTTTCCAGCCTACGTCGCCCCTGGATCACTGCCGACTCCATAGGTCAGATTCTGCACTATGGAGTCCCTCTTGGATCCGTAGCTTTCGCCGAGCGCTTACTTCAGCTCGATTTCTGCCAGTCATGACCGGCAGAAATCGCACTACACTCCACCAGCAGCAAACCATTTGTACGCGCCGCTCGCAACGCGGTTCGAACGGGTTGCTTGCCATGACTGACGCGCTACTCGCATGCGGCGCGAGCCTTCCTCAACGGCAGGAATTCCAAGGTGATTCGAATGCACAATTCTCTCTCATGAGCCATGTCGCTATCGGACTAATCGCCTTTGTCGCTATCTTCGGCGCCGCTCTTATTGGCATCTTTGCTGCGCGGGCGCTACCCGAGCATCACCTCAGCAATGAGTCGCGCAATGCCATCTCCGTTTCAGCGGCGATTGTGGGCACGCTTTCGGCCTTGGTAATCGGCCTGATGATCTCGACGGCAAACAGTTCGTTCTCGACACGATCGAGTGAAGTATCTAGGATCGCCGTCGACATCGTCCGCATGAACCGAGTGTTGCAGCGTTACGGTCCAGAGGCGGAGGATGCTCGCGTTAAGCTGCGCAACTACGCGAATGCGAAGATGCAGGAGTTGTTCCCGGCCGCGGGAGAACCATCACAGTCAACCGAAGCGACTGTCGAGATGATGGAGGCGACACAAGAATCGATTCTATTGCTTGTTCCGACTGATCCGAGACAGCGCTGGCTGCGCTCGCAGGCACTCACACTTTCGGACGATGTTTTACAGGCGCGCTGGCTGCTGGCGGAACAGCGTGCCAGTAATATTCCGATGCCGTTCCTGATCCTGCTGATCTTTTGGCTGAGCCTGGTTTTCGCCAGCTTCGGCTTGTTCGCACCTCTTAATGCCACGACTATCGCCGTTTTCTGCCTCTGTTCGGTTGCGGTTTCGGGAGGTATCACAATGATTCTGGAGCTGGACTCGCCCTTCTCCGGCCTCGTCCATGTCTCCGGAGAGCCGATGCGCCAAGCGCTGGCCGAGATCATCCGTTGATCAAGTCGAGGACGGTGTCGGTCAGCACATAAAATTCGCCTGGCAGAAGACCTTATTATCCCCGGATCTGGAGACCCTCGAATATCTCCTTTTAGCGGTGTTGCATCGACCGGTTGAATCCATAGCCAAAAGCGGTCCTTCAGAAACCCCAGCCGGCACTGGCGCGAGCCCCTCGTTGCTACAAACCCTCCACAGGCACCAACGTCCGTAGTTCCGGTATTGAGTCAGAAATCCGGATGTAAATTTCCCCGCGCTCTCCTCCCCCCTCGCCAATGGGGGGGTTTAAACAATCAAACCACGTCATTTTCCTACCCCAGAAGACAGATGCATCTCAACGCCATCATCTGTCGGCGGGGTATGACAATGATCAAATTGCACAACACCTTAGAGCTACCGGATGTTGGCCTGACCGGCTTCGAAACGCCGCTCAGCGAAGTAGAGCGTGCCGTTCAACATTCCGTGCACCAGTTTGCCAAAAACGTGCTCCGGCCCATCGGCCAGGAACTCGACAAAATGAGCGCCGATGACGTCTGCGCGCCTGGCTCACCGTTCTGGACGGTTTACCAGGAAGCCGCCAAATTGGGGCTCGATCCTGATTTCTTTTCGCAGTTCGAACCCGATGTCGCCATTCGCCTCGAGTCGCTGATTGGCGAGGAAATGGGCTGGGGAAATGCCGGCCTGGGCGTCTCTTTGGGCGCCGCGAGCTTTCCCTTGCAAATGGCCATGGCCGTCGGCAATCAGGAACTGGTGGAGCTGTGCACCGGCAAGATCGGCTGCTGGATGATCACCCATCCGGACAAGGGCAGCGACATCATGGTCTACGACATGAAGCGCGAGTGGCCCAGGGATCAGGACGGCAACAAGGGCAATCTCAGTGCCAAGGTCAGCAAGGACAACATCGTCCTCAATGGCCAGTGTTCGGCCTGGGTGTCCAACGGTGCCGTCGCTCAGGTCGGATTGGCTTACGTCGCCGCCGATTACGGCGATGGTTACTTCGATGCCGACGGTCGTCCCCATGGCCTTGCGGTGATTATCCCGCTCGACCTGCCGGGTGTTTCCCGTGGGAAACCACTGGACAAGATCGGCCAGCGCTCACTGCCCCAGGGCGAGATTTATTTCGACAACGTGACGGTGCCCCGCCGCTTTGCCGTCGCTCTGAAAGATGAGTACTACGGCAATCAATCGTCGGCGTGGTCCTACGCCGGCACGCATATGTCGCAGGTGTTCACCGGTGTTGCCCGTTCGGCCTTCGAACTGGCGCTGCAGTATTGCCATGAGCGCAAACAAGGTGGCCAGTTGCTGATCGACCATCAGCTAACCCGCTATCGCCTGGGCGACATGATGCGCCACGTCGAACTGGCACGCGGCGTGGCGCGGCGTTCGCTGGCCTATGCCCGCCTTTCCCCGCATACCCATCCCTACGCCACCGCCTCGGCCAAAGTGACCGTCACCGACGAATGCATGAAGGTCGTCAGCGAAGCCCTGCAATTGTTCGGCGGCGCGGGCACTTCCCGTGAGTACCCGATTGAAAAGCTGTTCCGCGACGCGCGTTCGGCGCTGATCGAGGATGGCGAGAACTACATCATCACAATGCGCGTCGGCTTGCTGTGCCAGCAGCTTTACGCCAAAGGCTGGTCACAGCACTGACCGCCGCACACCTCTACCCCGCAACACTTCAACAATAAGAGATCAGATGAAATGGCTAAATACCCTGTAGTTGTTTACGGCGCCAGCGGCTACACCGGCATGCTGACAATGGACTGGTTGATCGACCAGAACATCCCGTTCACCGCGGTGGCCCGCGATGCCCGCCGCACTCAGGAAATGATGGCGCAACGGGTGGTTCGCCTTGAGTCGGCCACCTACGAAATCATCGAAGCGGAACACACCGTTGAAGCGCTGACCCACGCGTTCAAAGGTGCCAAAGTCGTTTGCAACACCGTCGGCCCCTTCGTCAAATTTGGCCTGACGACGGTTGAAGCTGCACTCAAGGCGGGTTGCCATCACCTCGATACAACCGGCGAACAAGAGTACATGCGCAACGTGCGTGAGCAGTTCGGAGAGCTGTATGCCCAGGCTGGCCTGGTGGTTTCACCGTCGCTGTCCTACATGTACACCTACGCTGAAATCGCCGCCGAACTGGCCCTGGAACACCCGGGCATCGACGCGCTGGAAACCTCGACCCTGTGCCGTGGCCCGCGTGGCGGCGCCGCCGGTGTCACCGTTGGCTCCACCGCTTCGATTTTCGAACTGCTGCGCTCCGAACAATGCTACCTGTGGGAGAAGAAGCTCGTACCGCATCCTGTGGGCACCTCCTTCAATATCGCTTCGCCTGACTTCTTGACCCCGGTCTTCGCCCTGCCATGGGGCGGTACATCGCTGCCGGTGTATTTCGAGAATGATCCACGGGTGCGTTCTTGCGTTTCCTGCGTCGGCTTCTACGACAACAACGTCATGCAGATGGTGCATTCCATTGGCCAGAAGTGGGAGTCGGAATACAAGTTCCTGTCACCTGAGCAGCAAGACGCGGTGATCCAACAAATGGTCCAGTCGACCACACCGACGATGCCACCACGCGAGCGCACCACCATCGTGCGCATGGTCGATACCGCCATCGGCCGCGGCCAGCTCTCCGCCGTGCGAGCCACCGTGCATGGCACCACCGCTTACATCGCTACCGGCGCCTTGCAGGTTGCCGCAGCCATCAAGCTGATCGACGGCGAAACCAACAAAGTCGGATTTGCTTCCGGCTCTAAAGCCTTTGGCCATCGCTACCTGCTGGGCTTCCTCGAAGAACGTGGCCTGGCTCGCGCCACCGTTACCCAGCTCTGATCCGGGCACAGGAACTCACATGGCTATTATCGATTTTTACGACCGCGGCTGGCGCATTGATCCGTCTGCCATTGCCTACATCCAGGGCGAGCGGTCCTTTACCTTTAATGAAATCGGCGAACTGTCCTGCCGCATCGCCAACGCGCTGCTGGCAATGAACCTGCCGAAGGAAACCAAAGGCGCGATCTGGGCTGGCAATGACGTCACGGCCTGGGCCTGCACCCTCGGACTGTGGCGCGCGAACATGACCTGGATTCCGGTCAACGCGCGGAACGCAGTTCAGGAAAACGCCGACATCCTCGACGCATTCGATTGTGACGTGATTTTTTACCAGCATGACTTCGCGGCGGTGATGGCTGACATTCGCCCCACCCTACCGAAGATCAAGCACTGGATCTGCATCGATGCCACCGACGGCGATACACCGTCGCTGGACACCTGGACCGCAGGCCAGCCCTCGACGCGTCCGGAAGTCGCCTATGACATGGACGACGTGGTCATGCTCTCGCCCACCGGCGGCACCACCGGCAAGCCGAAGGGGGTGATGAATACGCACCGTAGTGCGCAAACGTTTATTGCGCACTTCATGCTCGCCTGTGCTTATCGCGATGGGTTTAAGCCAGTGAACATGGCCGCCGCGCCGATGACCCATACCGCCGGTCTGCTGGCGGTTCCTTGCACGGCGCAAGGCGGCACGGTCGTTGTTCTCCCAAAGCCTGATCCGGCGCTGATGCTGGCTTCGATTGCGCAACACAAAGTCAGCGAATTCTTTTTGCCGCCGACAGTGATTTACAAACTGCTGGAAATCCCCGGCATCGAAATCGTCGACTTCTCCTCGGTCAAATACCTGCTGTACGGCGCAGCACCGATGTCCGTCGAGAAGCTGAAAAAAGCCATCGAAGTCTTCGGTCCGATCATGGCCGGTGGTTACGGTCAAACCGAGGCCCCGGGAAGCATCGCCAACCTGCGCCCGGACGAACATTTGGTTAACGGTGAACTGGCCATTGACAGCCGTCTGTCCTCGGTTGGCCGCCCTAACCCGCTGATCCGTGTCGAAGTGATGAACGATGCCGGGCAGATTCTGGCCCAGGGCGAAACCGGTGAAATCTGCGTGCAGGGCGACCTGATCATGAAGGGCTATTACAAGCAGCCAGAAGTGACCGCGCAAACCATCATCGGTGGCTGGCTGCACACCGGCGACATCGGCCATATCGACACCGAAGGCTACCTGCACCTGACTGACCGCAAGAAAGACATGATCATCACCGGTGGTTTCAACGTCTATCCGAGCGAAGTCGAGCAAGTGTTGTGGAGCCATCCGGCGGTGCAGGACTGCGCCGTGATTGGTGTCCCCGACGAGAAATGGGGTGAAGCGGTCAAGGCTGTGGTTGAGCTCAATCCGGGTCATACCGCCACGTCACAAGAACTCATCGACCTGTGCAAAGCCCGCCTGGGCGGTGTCATGGCGCCCAAGTCCGTGGACTCATCGACAGTCTGCCTCGCAGCCCGGTGGGCAAGGTCCTGAAGAAAGATCTGCGTGCGCGTTACTGGGATGGCGCGCAACGCCAGATCTGATTCACCGACCTTCCCTAACCATCAAAGAATGGCGCCGCAGACATGCGGCGCCATTCAGGAGAGTTGCATGAGCACCATCTACATTGCCGGCATCGCGATGACGGTTTTCGGGCGTCATCTGGAACGCAGCCTCGACGATCTGGCACGTGAAGCGCTGGAAGGCGCGCTGAAAGACGCCAACTGCAGCCGCCAAGAGCTGGGCATCGCCTTTTATGCCGGGTTGACCAACGGCCCGTTGCAAGGCCAGATTTCCATTCCAGGCCAGGTCGTGTTCAGCAAGATCGGCATCGAGGGCATAGCGGTCTACAACGTGGAAAACGCCTGCGCCTCTGGCAGCTCGGCGTTTAACCTCGCCGTGCAAAGCCTCAAGGCCGGTACGACTGACGTCGCCCTGGCGCTGGGCGCCGAGAAAATGAACATCCCCGACAAGCTGAAGGCCTTCCAGATTTTCGACGGCGGATGGGACGTGTCTCGCGTCGAAGAGAACTACCAGACGCTAGTGAACATGGGTGAAGGCGTCGAGATACCCGAAGGTTCGGAGTCGGACAAACCCTATAGCAAGTTCATGGCGATCTACGCCGCCATGTGCCGGTATCACATGAAAACCTACGGCACCACGCAACGGCAGATCGCCGCAGTCTCGGCCAAGAACCACACCCATTCAGTGCACAACACGTTTTCGCAGTTTCGTAAGCCCTTCACGGTCGAAGAAATCCTCGCGGCACCGCCCATCACCTACCCGATCACCTTGCCGATGTGCGCACCGCTTTCCGATGGTGCCGCCGCCGCGATCCTCTGCACCGAGGAAGGGCTTAAGCGTATCGGCGCCGATCGCAGTCGTTGCATCAAGGTGTCCGCCAGCGTGATTCGCAGCTTCAGCCATCGTCGGCTGGATCAACCAGAGCTGAACATCGCGCGGCTGGCAGCCGATCACGCTTACGACATCGCGGGCATTGGGCCTGAGGATATCGATGTCGCCGAAGTGCATGACGCGTCGGCCATGGGCGAAATCATCCAAGTCGAAAATCTGCGACTGGTCGAACTCGGCATGGGCGGACCGGCCGCCGAACGCGGCGACTTCACGCTCGGCGGACGAATCCCGGTCAACACCTCTGGCGGTCTCGAATCCAAAGGACATCCAATCAGCGCTACGGGCATCGGCCAGCTCTACGAGCTGGTCACGCAACTGCGCCGTGAAGCCGGTAAACGCCAAGTAGAAGGCGCGCGCCATGGCATTCAGGAAAACGGTGGCGGACTGCAAGGCATCGAAGAAGCCGCCGTCGCCATTCACATTCTCAGTAAGTAACCCCCCCTGCCCTTGCGGCGCGCAATGGCGGGCGAAACATCAAAACAAGAAGGATAAAAGACATGTTTCAAAACAAAGTAGTCGTTATCACCGGCGCGGGTTCCGGTATAGGCCGGGAGCTGGCGATTCAATTTGCGGAAGCCGGTGCGCGCCTGGCCCTTTCCGACATCAATAGCGTCGGTCTCGACGAAACCCTGAGACGGCTTCCCGCCAACAGCAAAGCCAGAAGTTACCTGCTGGATGTGGCGTCGTGGGAGGCGTTTCAAATCCATGCCGATGAGGTCAAACGGGATTTCGGCACTGCGCATTACGTCATCAACAATGCGGGCGCCACCGTCGTCGGCACGGTGGCCAACACGTCCATCGAAGAGTTCGAGTGGCAGCTCGGCATCAATCTGTGGGGCGTGTTGTATGGCACCAAGGCGTTCCTGCCGATGATGCTGGAACAGCGCGAAGGTTGCGTCGTCAACATTTCCAGCATTTTCGGCCTGCTGGGGTATCCGATGCAGAGCGCCTACAACATGTCGAAGTTTGCCATTCGTGGACTCACCGAATGCCTGTGGTCGGAACTGGACAACAGCGGCGTACGTGCGGTGTGTGTTCATCCCGGCGGCATCAAGACCAACATAGAAAAGGCCAGTCGCCGTTGCAAGGCAGCCGGCGTAGAAGAGACCAAATTCGCCGCCCAGGCCGCCAGTATGCTGCTGACCCCCGCGGACGAGTGCGCAGCCGACATCATCAAAGGCCTGCGCAAGGGTTCCAAACGCATCATGACCGGGAACAAATCGAGCACCGTGTTCTGGTTGAGCCGGCTGCTGCCTAACAGCTATCCGAAACTGCTCAAACTGCTGGGTTGAGGGAAACGCACATGCAAACCGCTTACACCAACGGGCTGTTCAAGTCCGCCGCTTGTTTCAACGTACTCGCCGGCCTGCCTTTTCTGGTAGCCATGGCACCTGTTGCCAATCTGATGGGGTTGGAGGTTACCCCGACGTCCGCGTTGTTCATTCAGATAACCATGGCCCTGGTGGTCATCTTTGGCTGGGCCTACTGGATGATCAGTTGCGACCCGGTGCGATTTCGTCCCTACATCGTGCTCGGCATTGGCCTGAAAATCATGGTCGTAGCGATCATTTGGGGCCATTGGCTGGCTGGCAGCATTCCCTGGCCGCTGCCGGTTTTGGCATCGGGTGACATCGTCTATGCGTTGTTGTTCTGGCGTTACTTGAGTGGCACCCGGTTTGCCGCGGTTCAACGCTACTAACGGATACCCCTCGGCAAGAGGGGGGTGCTGATCGCCGAGGCCATACAGGATACCTCCACAAACACCGTGTTCAACCTTCACTCTAACAAGAGAACAACAAGCATGTTTTATGAAAACATCGACACCGCTGCCATCGACGCCGAGGACCTGCCGTGGGTCCCATTCGCGCCTTACAGCGATGAAGTCTTCATCAAATACCTCAAGTGCGACCCGATTCGCGGTGAGACCATCACCCTGCTCAAGGCCCCGGCGGGCACAGTGCTGCCCAAGCATCATCACTCCGGCACAGTGATCGTCTACACCATCAAGGGTGGCTGGAAATACCTGGAACATGACTGGGTCTCGAAAGAAGGCGGCGTGGTCTTTGAAACCGCAGGCTCCAGCCATACGCCTGTCGCACTGCCTGAGTACGGCGATGAAATCATCACCTTGAACATTACCGTGGGTGATCTGCTGTATTTCGACGAAAACGACAACATCGTCGCCATCGAGAACTGGAAATCCAGCGTGGATCGTTACCTGGCGTTCTGCAAAGCCAACGATATCGCGCCCAAAGACATCACCAGTTTCGCGGTCTGACCCACCCTCCAATCTCTCAGCCGTCCGGTACCTCGACCGGGCGGCTGTGCCGTTTGTAATAAATAGAAAACGGAGACACCCATGTCCCAGAAGCTGCAACCCGCCGGACGTTTCACCCTGAAACTCTGCGCACTGTTGGCCAGCTCGGTCGCCTCTGCACAAGACTCACTGCCCTTCCCGCCTACGCCTTCGGCCAGTGACGCCAAACCGACGCTGCAAGAATCCAAGCACCAGAAACGCCAGCAGCAATCCCACCTGCCCGCCGATGCACCGAACGTGCTGGTCATCATGCTTGACGACGCCGGCTTCGCGCAGTCCGACACCGTCGGCGGTGCGATCCATACACCGACCCTGAGCCGAGTCGCTGACAGCGGCGTGCGCTACAACGCCTTTCATACCGCAGCGATCAGCTCCGCCACCCGCGCGGCGCTGCTGACCGGGCGCAATCACCATCGCGTCGGCAACGGCGTGATCGCCGAGCTGGCCACCGATTGGGACGGCTACACCGGCGAAATTCCAAAAAGCTCGGCGACCATGGCAGAAGTACTCAAGCAGTACGGCTACAGCACCGCCGCGTTCGGCAAATGGCACAACACGCCGCCGATGGACACTACCGCCGCCGGCCCTTTCGATACTTGGCCGACAGCCTATGGTTTCGAACATTTTTATGGCTTCCTGGCGGGCGAAACCTCCCAGTACGAGCCGCGCCTGTACCGCGACACCACGCCGATCGAACCGGCGCGCGATCCGAAATATCACCTCAGCGAGGACCTGGCCAATCAGGCTGTGAACTGGCTGCAGGATCAGAAGACTTACGCCCCGGACAAACCGTTTTTCCTCTACTGGACACCCGGTGCCGTGCACGGCCCGCACCAGGTCAACGCGCAGTGGGCAGACAAATACAAAGGCAAGTTCGACGGTGGTTGGGATGCCTATCGCGAGCAGACGTTCGCTCGCCAGAAAGCCCTGGGCTTTATCCCGCAGGGCGCCGTCCTGACCCCGCGCCCGGTGGAACTGCCAGCCTGGGACAGCTTGTCGGCTGAGCAAAAACAATATCAGGCACGCTTGATGGAGGTGTATGCCGGCTTCCTGGAACACGCCGACACCCAGGCCGGCAAGATCCTTGACGAACTGGAGCGCCAAGGCAAACGCGACAACACGCTGATCTTTTATGTCCTGAGCGACAACGGTGCGTCTGCAGAAGGTATGGAAGGCACGATCAACGAGTTGCTGGCGCAGAACGGTATTCCAGTACCTAAAGACCAGCAGCTTAAAGTACTCAACGAGATGTATGGCGGCCTGTCTGCGCTCGGTGGTCCCAAGCTTGAAAACATGTACAACTCCGCGTGGGCCTGGGCAGGCTCGGGCCCGTTTGTAGGCACCAAGCTGGTTGCCGGCTACTTCGGCGGTACGCGCACGCCAATGGCCGTTTCCTGGCCGAAGCAGATCAAGGCAGACGCCAAGGTTCGCGGGCAATTCCACCATGTCAACGACATCGTCCCGACTGTATATGACGTGCTGTCGATCACTCCGCCCAAGGAGGTCAACGGTATCGCTCAGGACCCGATTGACGGCGTCAGCCTGCGTTATACCTTTAATGACGCCCAGGTGAAGTCGAAAAAGACGGTGCAGTACTTCGAAGTATTGGGCAGTCGTGGCATCTACAAGGACGGCTGGATGGCCTCGGTGTTCGGTCCGCGCAAACCTTGGGTACAAGGCTTCGCACAGTTCGTGGGCTGGAATCCGGCGAATGATCAATGGTCGCTTTTCAACCTGCAAAACGATTATTCCCAGGCTCATGATCTGGCCGCCAGCAACCCGGAAAAACTCGCTGAATTGAAGGCAGAGTTCGACGTCCAGGCCAAGGCCAACCACGTCTACCCGATTGGTGCCGGTCTGTACCCGTTCCTTAATCCGGCAGCGCGAATTGGCACCAACCAGCACGAGTGGCACTTCAGTGATCGTACTCAGCGCTTCCCCGAGTTCGCCGCGCCCAACCTGCGCAGCCAGAACAGCAAGGTTGTTGTAGACGCAGAGGTGCCGGCAAACGCCAGCGGCGTGTTGTATGCCTTGGGCGGTATTGGCGGAGGGGTCAGTCTGTATATGGATGACGGTTTCCTGGTGTACGAGTACAACGACCTGGCCATTGCGCGAGTCAAGTTGAAATCGGCCGATCGAGTACCAGGAGGCAAAGTCAGCATCGAAGTATTGACTACTATGTCGTCAGCCAAACTCGGTGCACCGGCCAACTTGAGCTTGTTGCTCGACGGGAAGGAAGTCGCCAAAGGCGTGACGCCGTTTACTCCGTCCCTGACGTTCACCGCGAGTGAGACGTTCGACGTGGCCGAAGACCTGGGTTCGCCTGTAACCCTGGACTACTTCGATCGTGCGCCTTTTGCTTTTACTGGCAAGGTCAACGATGTTCACGTGACTTACATGCCTTGAATTTCAACACCGCCCGGTTAAACCGGGCGGTGCCGTTTTTCTTAATCCGATTACGTCTAAGGCTTAGTGCTTATCGTGATTAGCCTTGGTGGCAAGTTCCGGGGCAGCAGCAATACTCCATTTCGCATCAAAGACTTTCGATTAAAAAACGTGGGGCAATAAGTCATGAGCTTAATCGTCTCTGAAACAAAACAATCCCGATTTTCTTTAATCAAGCGATGCCTTCGCGAGCCGTTACTGCATTTTCTGATCGCCGGTTTTGCACTCTTCGTGCTGTACGGTGGTTTGCACCGTTCAACCGTCAATCAGGATCCGCAACGGATAGAAATAACCCCAGACGATATTCAACGCATCGAAATATCCTGGCTGGCGCGATGGCAGCGTCCCCCTTCCGATCAGCAGCTTCAAGGGATGCTCGACGAGTACGTGAAAGAAGAAATCCTTTATCGCGAAGCGCTGAAACTTGGTCTGGATAAAGACGACACCATCATTCGCCGCCGACTGGCGCAAAAAATGGACTTCCTCGCAGAAGATGTCGCGTCACTTCGCGAACCTGCCCCCAGCGTACTGGAAGCCTGGTACAGCCAGCATCAGCAACAATATGCCCCACCGCCACTGGCGACTTTCCATCATCTGTTCTTCGCTTTGGACAAACGCGGTCCGGAGGCGCAAGCACAGGCTCAAGCAGCCCTGGCCACTTTGACAGATAAAAACAGCGGCGAAGGCGATGCCTTCATGTTTAAAAACGCCTATGCGGAGCAATCGCAAGATCAAGTGGCGAGAGACTTCGGTTCAAAGTTCGCCATTGCCTTGTTTAAACAAACACCGGGTAGTTGGGTGGGGCCTGTGGAATCGGGCTTTGGCTGGCATCTGGTGTGGATTGATGCCCTGACCAATCCAGCGGCACCGCCCTTTGAAACCGTGGCCCAGCAAGTCAAATCCGATTGGCTTTCCGAACAACGCAGCGAGTCGAAACGTTCGAATTTCGAGGCGCTGAAGGCGCGTTATGAAGTGGTGGTGATGATGCCGGCTTCCGCCAGCGCGATTGCGGCCACTGAAACGGAGCAGCCGTAATGGGACGCACAGTCTGGCTTCTGTTGTGTCTGTTGTTCATGGGACAAGCAGCCTTCGCCCATGAATCTCGCCCTGCTTACATGGAAATCAACGAAACGGCCGCCGGCCGCTATGACGTTCTCTGGCGCACGCCGGTGCTTTCCGGGATGCGTCTGCCCATCGCGCTCAGGTTTCCGGAGAGCGTGCGAACGGTCGTTGAGCCCGTGGAAAGCGAACTTAACGACTCACTGATCGAACGCAGGGTAATTGATGCCGGCCCCGCAGGACTGGTCGGGCAACGCATCGAGTTTATCGGCCTGCAAGCGAGCATCACCGATGTGCTGGTGCGCGTCTCGCGCCTGGACGGAACCTTATCGACCACGCTCGTGCAGCCCGCCCAACCCTGGATAGAGATCGCCGTCACGCCAGGTGCGTTCTCGGTGGCCGGGGCATTTCTGGTCCATGGCATCGAGCACATATTGGGCGGCTTCGACCACCTGATGTTTGTTTTTGGCCTCCTGCTGCTGGTGCGCAACGGCTGGATGCTGGTGAAGACCATCACCGCGTTCACCCTCGCCCACTCCATCACCCTGGCGCTCGCCGCGCTGGGCGCCGTGCGGCTTCCCGGTCCTCCCGTCGAGGCGACGATTGCGCTGAGCATTCTGTTGCTGGCGGTGGAAATCGCCCGCAAGAATCGCGGCGAAGTCAGTTTCACCGCCCAATGGCCGTGGGTCGTGGCCTTCTGTTTTGGCTTGCTGCACGGCTTTGGTTTTGCCGGTGCGCTGGCGGAAATCGGCTTGCCACAGCGCGACCTTCCGTTGGCGCTGTTCACCTTTAATGTCGGCGTCGAAATCGGCCAGCTGATGTTCGTTGGTCTGGTGCTGAGCATCCGGGAAGTGCTGCTGCGTTGTCGACTGCCACGGCTTGCGTTGCTGTATGCCCAGCCGATTGCGTCCTACGGGCTGGGTACGCTGGCCGCCTTCTGGTTTTTCGAGCGTGTCTCTAGTTTTTGGTCCTGAGCTGCACCGTCCTGTCACTGCTGTGTTCCGGAGTTGTGGAATATGAAAACCAACTATCACCTCAGCGCATCGTCCTTGTTCAGCTACGCAGCGCTCACCCTGGCCGTCAGCACGCTGGCCATGGCGGACAGCAATCCGGATCGTGAGGTCTACTTCGGCCAGACCCACTCGCACACGTCGTGGTCGATTGATGCGTACCTGATCGGCAATCACCTGGTTGGGCCGGAGGAAGCTTACAAATACTCGTTGGGCATGCCGGTCATGCACCCAATGGGGTTTGAAGTGCAAATGCGGGGGCGACCGCTGGATTTCCATGGCGTGACCGATCACTCGGAATACGTGGGCGTGATTGCCCTGGCGAATGATCCAAAATCGGACTTCAGCAAACAGCCCATTGCCAAAAAACTGATTGCCAAAACCCCGGAGGATTTCAATCGGATCTTCAAGTGGATTGCTGGCAGTATCAGCGGCAAGCCGATCGAGGAGCTGGTCGACCCCAAGATTGCCGGCAACATCTGGCAGCAGAACATCGCCATCGCCGACAAGTACTACAAGCCCGGCAAGTTCACCACCTTCGTCGCGTATGAATGGACCTCGGCCCCCAACAACCAAAACATGCACCGTAACGTCTTCTTCCGTGACTCGAAAAAGGTCCCCGCCCTGCCGTTCACCGCGCTTGACTCGAACAAGCCCGAGGATCTCTGGGGCTGGATGGACGATCAGCGCAAGTCGGGCAATGAGGTGCTGGCGATCTCCCACAATGCCAACCTCAGCAACGGCCTGATGTTTCCGGTCGACGTTGATGACCGTGGTCGCCCGATCGACGCGGCCTGGGCCGAAACGCGGATGCGTAACGAGTCCCTCACCGAAATCCACCAGGTCAAGGGCACCTCGGAAACCCACCCAGAACTGTCGCCGACGGACGAGTTTGCCAACTACGAAATCATGAGTTTCCTGATTGGCCTGGATAACAGCACCTCAAAACTCAACGGCAGTTACATCCGGCAAGCCTGGCAAAACGGCATGGCCTTGCAGGAAGCCAAAGGCTTCAACCCCTACAAGATGGGCGTGGTGGGCGCCAGCGACTCGCACAACGGGGTGATTCCGTATGCGCAAAACAACAACTTCGGCTCCCATGGCTTTACCGACAACACCCCGCAGGCGCGTCTTTCCGGCAAAAAGAACTCGGGCATGGCCGCGTTGCAAACCAGCACATCGGGACTGGCCGGCGTCTGGGCTGAAGAAAACACCCGTGAGTCGATCTTCGATGCGATGAAACGCAAAGAAGTCTATGGCACCAGCGGCGTGCGGATTCCGGTGCGTTTGTTTGGTGGCTGGGGTTTCGACAGCAGTTTGTGGAATGAAAAAGACTGGGTGCACGCCGCCTACGCCAAGGGCGTTCCCATGGGCGGCGACTTGCCGGCAAAACCGGGCAAGGAGGCGCCGACCTTCGTGGTGTGGGCCGTCAAGGATGCCGATGATGGCAACCTCGACCGGATCCAGATCATCAAGGGCTGGACCAAAAACGGCCAGACCTTCGAGAAAATCTACGACGTCGCCTGGTCCGGTGAACGCACGCCGGACCCGGCCACAGGAAAAGTCCCACCGGTGGGTTCCACGGTCGATATTTCCAAGGCCACTTACACCAACACTATCGGCGCCACGGAGCTGAAAAAAGTCTGGGTCGACCCGGACTTCGATCCGGCGCAACACGCGTTCTATTACGCACGCGTGCTACAGATCCCGACGCCACGCTGGAGCACTTACGACGCCGCCAAGCTGCAAGTGCCGCCGCCAGCCGATGTCTCGGCCACCGTCCAGGAGCGCGCCTGGACCTCACCGATCTGGTATTCGCCGAACGCCGAGGACAGCAAGTTGATGGCCCGGGGCAAAACCATTGATCAGCTGAGAACCGAAGGTGCCAAGGCACTGACCAACGAACAGCTGCAAGCCTACGTGGAGGGTAAAACCATCAAGGTGCACAACACGGTCACCGGCCAGACCTTCGAAATTGTCTACGGCACCGACGGCCAGCGCTCGGTGAGCAGTGTCGACGGCAAACCGCCTGCGGATGGCGAATACCTGAACATGCTGCATGGCGGCCAATTTGGCGTACCGGCCAAATACGAGATCAAGGACGGGCATCTGGTCACCACCCTTGGCGGTTCGCCCTTCGAGGCCACGGTCTTTGAGCAGAACGGCAAATACGTGGCAGCTCGCAGCAGTGAGTTCGGCTACGTGAATTACGAGGTCGAAGAGGTCAAATAAACCTCGGACCGCCCCCCAATCATGGGGGGCGGCCAACACTCGTTCTGCCCCTAGCCTTCGGCATTGGAACCGCAGCGATTCGCCAAGCGGTCCGAACGCAGCCTGCCGACCATGCCTACCCACAAAACCCCGCCCCAGGGCCTGCATCTCATGGCCAAGCCTGTCGGGCCGATCTGCAACCTCGATTGCAGTTACTGCTTCTATCTGGAAAAAGAACAGCTTTACCCGCCCCGGGAACGCTTCAGTATGACGGACGACGTGCTGCGCCTGTACGTGCAGCGCTATATCGAGGCCCAGTCCACACCGGAAGTCGAATTCACCTGGCAAGGAGGCGAACCGACGCTTCTCGGCCTGGATTTTTTCCAGCGGGCAATGGTGTATCAACGCCAGTTCGCGGGGGACAAGGTTATTCGCAATACGTTGCAGACCAATGGCACGTTACTCAACGATGACTGGTGTGCGTTCCTTGCCCGTGAAGGTTTCATGGTCGGGATCAGCCTCGACGGCCCGCGCTTCGTCCACGACCTGTATCGCCCTGACAAGCGCGGGCGCTCCAGTTTCGACGAGGTGATGCGCGGTCTTGGGCTGCTCAGGCAGCACGGCGTCAATTTCAATGTGCTGGTTACGGTGGCGCGCGATGTTGCCCACTACCCCTTGGAAATCTATCGTTACCTCAAGGCTGAAGGGGTTCGGCACATTCAGTTCAACCCGGTGGTGGAACGCCAGCCGAGCGCCCCGCAAGTCAGTCAGGGCCTGCACTTCGCGGTTCCGCCGGAATTGCGTTTGCACGCAGTTCCCGAGCCAGCAGTCGTAACCGAACACACCGTTGGCGCAGAAGCGTACGGCGACTTTCTGATCAAGGTTTTTGACGAGTGGGTGCGCCAGGATGTCGGCGAAGTCCACGTCATGAACTTCGAATGGGCCTTGGCCTCATGGTGCCAGCTGCCGGCGTCGGTGTGCCTGTTCAGCCCGCGCTGCGGCAAGGCGGCGATCGTGGAGCACGACGGCAATGTCTACTCCTGCGATCACTACATGTACCCCGAGTATCTGCTGGGCAACCTGAAGACCGATGACCCTGCCGTGCTGCTCGCCTCCCCTGCGCAACAAGCCTTTGGTGCGGCCAAGGAAGAAACACTGCCGATGTATTGCCAGCAGTGCGATTACCGCTTCGCCTGCCATGGCGAGTGCCCGAAAAACCGCTTCATGGACGCGCCCAATGGCGAGCCGGGCCTCAATTACCTGTGCCCGAGCTACAAGAAATACTTCCGCCACCTGACGCCGTACATGAACGCCATGGCCCAACTGGTGAGCCACAAGCAACCGGCGGCGTTGATCATGCAGGCCTTTGACGGCCCGCTGATCGTACCTTTGGATAAGTAGCCGTTCAGTCCGGAAAACGATAGTCGCGAAACTGTTCGCGCAGTTTCATTTTCTGCAACTTGCCGGTGGCGGTATGTGGCAGCGCCTCGACGAAGGCGACATCGTCCGGCAACCACCACTTCGCCACGCGGCTTTGCAGAACGTTCAGCAGATCGTCTTTGCTCGCTGTCTTGCCGGGTTTGAGCACCACCACCAACAACGGGCGTTCCTGCCATTTGGGATGAGGGATGCCAATCACCGCCGCTTCGGCAACGGCAGGATGGCTGACAGCGGCGTTTTCCAGGTCGATCGAGGAAATCCACTCGCCGCCTGACTTGATCACGTCCTTAGCGCGGTCGGTGATCTGCATGTAGCCGTCGGCATCGATGGTGGCGATATCGCCGGTATCCAGCCAGCCGTCGCCATCGAGAATCTGCCCACCCTCACCGCCGTAATACTGGCTAGCGATCCACGGCCCCTTGACCAGCAGAAGACCGGAAGCCTTGCCATCGCGTGGCAGTTCGGTGCCCTCCTCGTCGACAATCTTCATCGACACACCGAACAGCGCCCGCCCTTGTTTGGCCTGCAAGTCGAGTACATCGTCGAGGGTCGCATTGCAGTGTTTCGGCAAGGGATTGCAGACGGTGCCCAGCGGCGACATCTCGGTCATGCCCCAGGCGTGCAGCACCCGGGCGTTGAAGACCGTCTCAAACGTCTCGACCTGACTACGCGGCGCTGCGGCACCACCGATCACCACCCGGTTCAGGCACAGCGCTGTCGCCGGTTGCAGACCCTGCGCTTCGACGTGCTGTTGCAGCATCATCCACACCGTCGGCACGCCCAGCGCCAAAGTGACTTGCTCATCGCGCATCAGCGTGTAGAGGCTCTCGCCGTCCAGCGCGGCACCCGGCAGCACCAGTTTGGCGCCACACATCGCGGCGGCATACGGCATGCCCCAGGCGTTGACGTGGAACATCGGCACGACCAACAGTGCCGAATCCGCCGAAGACAAAGCAAAGCCGTCCGAAGTACACAGCGCCAACGAATGCAGGATCGAGGAACGGTGCGAATACAGCACACCCTTCGGATTACCCGTAGTGCCCGAGGTGTAGCACATCGATGACGCCGTGCGCTCATCGAACTCAGGCCAGATGAAGTCACTGCGGTGCTCTGCGAGAAGGTCTTCGTAGCAAATCATATCCGGCATATTGATCGCCGGCATTTGCTCACGGTCACACAGGACGATGAAACCCTTGACCGTTTTCAAGTGCGGTGCGATTTGCTCGACCAACGCCGCGAACGACAGGTCGAACAGCAGATACTGGTCCTCGGCGTGGTTAGCGATGAATTCGATCTGCTCGGCAAACAACCGTGGGTTGATCGTATGCAGCACCGCGCCCATGCCCGACACGCCGAAGTACAGCTCCATGTGGCGGTAACCGTTCCAGGCGAGCGTGCCAATGCGGTCGCCGGGCTGTACGCCCAGTGCAACCAGCGCATTGGCCACTTGCTTGGCACGGCGGCCAATATCTGCGTAGGTGCAGTGATGTATCGAGCCATCTGCGGTGCGCGAGGCGATGTCAGTGTGTGGGTGCGACTTCAGCGCATGCTCGAGAACGTTGGAAATCAACAACGGTTGATCTTGCATCAAGCCCAGCATGGTTCGTGTTCCTTTTATTTTTGTTTGGGGTCGGTGTTTCAAATCACAGGTAGCCGATCTTCCGGGCATCGCTGAGGATCACCCGGCGCATCAGGCCAATGGACAGACGCTTGACGTGGAAAATCAGCTTGGCGAATGGCCCGACCAGCACAAGGTCCTGGCCCTTCTGCACGGCGCAGACCATCGCTTCGGCGACTAGCTCCGGCTCGCAGCCCTTGGCCTTGTAGTACGCCTGCAGCCGTTCGAGCTGCCCTTCGCTGACGGAAGGTGAAATGTTGCTGCGTGCCTGGGTGATGGCGGTATTGATGATGCCGGGGCAGACCGTGGTGATGCTGACATTGGAATCCGCCAGCTCCATCTTCAGCACTTCGCTGAAACCGAACACCGCATGTTTGGAGGCGGCATAGGCGCCCATCGTCGGCGAGGGATAGATGCCCGCCACCGAGGCCACGTTCAGCACATGGCGCACGCCACCCGCCTTGATCATCTGCGGGATGAAGTGATAGCAGCCATGCACCACGCCCATCAGGTTGATGTCCATCACCCGCCGCCAGTGGGCCAGGTCACTCTGGAGAAACTGGCCCAGAAAACCGATGCCGGCATTGTTGATCAGCACATCGATCGGGCTCAGCTTCATGTACGGATGCTCGGCAAACGCCTCCATCTCGTCGTTATTCGACACATCGAGCGGATGGATCATGCAAATGCCGCCCACGGCTACGATGTCGACCTGCAGTTGTTTCAGCGCCTGCGGATTAACGTCCGTGGCGATGATGTGCGCACCGCGCCGGGAGAAGGCAAACGCCGCCGCGCGACCGATGCCCGAGGCGGCACCGGTGATCATGACTTTCTTGTTTTTGAGTTCTGGGATGGCCATTGGGGGTTTCCATCAGGAGTAAAAGTTCTGATTACTTGTTTACTTGATTACTTCCAGCGGTGGCGCAGTCCAGGTTCCCGACAATGCCTGGGCTTGCGGCCAATACAGCCGCATGTACATGGCAAAGGGACCTTTGGGCGCCGGCAACCAGTTGGCTTCCTTGTCCTGGCCTGGGGATTCGTGTTGGATGAGCAATGTCACGCCGCCGTCCGCATCGCGTTTGAGCTGCGGCAGCATCGGTGAGTTGATCAGGTAACGATTCAGAGAATTGTCTGTCAGCCAGCTCCCCGGCAGTTCGTACATCGTCAGCGACCAGAACGCATTGACGGGGGGTAGTTGATCAGGGGCAAAGCGCAGGCTGTAGCGCTTGCTGCCATCAAGTTTTTGCTTCTCGGCATCGACGCGATAAAACGGATACATCGCCTCTTGACTGGACGCGCCATAGATACCAATTGTTCCGAGCATGCGGTTCAGGTAGTTGTTCTTAAGGGCTACGCGCGAGCCGAGAAGATCGCCCGATGTCAGCGTTCCCTCATTGAGCTGCTTGACCCCTCCCGCAAATTCAACCCAGGCATCGGCAATGCCTTGCTCGAAAGCCGTCTTGAGCTCAGGGCTGAGTCTGGCGGGATCGAAGTCTTTGCCGGCGCCGATACCGATTTTGGCAAAGCGCGCCATCAGTTCGTTTTCGGAAGGAACGGTCCGGCAAAACTGCAGCAGAAAATTCAGCGTACTGAACAGTTGCAGAGAGTTCTTTTGTTCCTCACGGCTGAGGGGTTTGACGAAATCGATGGCAGGCGCGGGTTTTACAGGGGCGCTGCCCATGAACGCCGAAAGTGTTTGCACGGTGTAGCCGGCCTGAACCTTCTTCACATTCTCGATATCGCCCGGGTTGAATAATTGCGTGCGATAGATAGCAACGATCAGGTCTGTTTCAGCACGGAAGACTTTTTTAATGCCTTTGGGCGCATCACCTTTCCAGTTCGGTCCGACGACAAGGAAGCTACCGCCCTCGTTGCCGGTGCTGCGGCTGCCGATATAGTCGGAATTGAAGGTATAGAGATCGGTGAGCTGGACACTGAAGTAACGGTTTTTCTCGACGGTGGGCATCGTGAGGACAACCGGTTCAGCACGCAGATCCAGAGGTAGCCATGAATAAGGTGTATCGGAGTTGGGCGTCTGGATAGCCTTGTCGGCGGAGGTATAGACCCGAGGCGTGTTGTGAATCCGGTTCCAGGGGCCTTTGTACTCGGGGTTCTGCTGGTCCACGAAATAGCCATATTGAATGCGGTAGCTGTCCACCATCGGATAACCGTAGATGTAGGCTTCCTTGGCGATGGCGCGTGCCTCTTCAGGACTCACATCCGCCTGCGCCTGGACGGCCGGAAGACCAACCAGCAGTGCGGCTGCGCACGCTAAAGCTTTCAACTGAATAATGTTCATCGAATTGTTCCCCGACATCGGAATGACAACGTCAGCCCGGCAACGCATTGCCGGGCTTTTTTTGCGCCGTTTTAGCGCGCGCGTTTAAGCAGGAAGTGCGACAGCGCAGGGATCAACACCAACGCCCCGATCATGTTCCAGATGAACATGAAGGTGAGCAGGATGCCCATGTCCGCCTGGAACTTGATCGGCGACCAGGCCCAGGTAATGACACCTGCCGCCAAGGTGATCCCCACCAGCGCCACGACCTTGCCGGTGAACGCGACGGAGTTTTTGTAGGCTTCGGTCAAGGACAGGCCCGCACGTTGTTGCGCCAACTGGACGCTCAGCAGGTACAGCGCGTAATCGACACCAATCCCGACGCCCAAGGCGATTACCGGCAACGTGGCGACTTTGACGCCCATGCCCAGCCAGACCATCAATGCTTCACAGAGAATCGACGTCAGCATCAACGGCACCACCGCCACTACCACGGCGCGCCAGCTGCGGAAGGTGATGAAACACAGCACGATCACTGCGCCATACACGTAGAACAGCATGGTGCGGTTGGCGTCGCGCACGACGATATTGGTCGCGGCTTCGATCCCGGCACTGCCGGCGGCGAGCATGAACTGGCGATCGTCGTTGCTGTGTTCCCGGGCGAACTGATCGGCCACTTTCACCACGTGATCAAGGGTTTCGGCCTTGTGGTCCGAGAGATAGGCGATCACCGGCATCATCGAGCAATCGCTGTCGAACAGTTCCGGGTTGTTCACCGAGGCCTGTTGCGCGCCGTAGTTGAGCACGTTCTGATTGCGCGCGATGGTCAGCATCTTTGGGTTGCCTTCATAGGAACCCGCTGTGATCTGGCGCACGGCATTGACCAGCGACACGGTTGTTTGCACGCCCGGTTGTTGCTGCAACAGCCAACCGAGGCGATCGGCCTCCAACAGTGTTTCGTACTTTAGGCAGCCTTCGCTGGCGGTCTTGACCATCACCGCGAACTGATCGCTGGACAGCGAGTAGTTGGCGGTAATGTAGGCGTTGTCGCGGTTGTAGCGGGAATCGGCGCGCAGCTCCGGCGCGCCTGGATCGAGATCGCCGATCTTCAAGTGCGTGCTGACCACGAAGCCACCCACCGCCATCAACCCCGCAACCACTACCGCTACCGTCGCCCAGCGACGTTCGGTAAAACGGTCCAGCAGGTTCCACAGACTGCCCAGCCCATTGCCTTTGAGCTCCTTGTTTTCCTGACGCAAACTGCGCGCCGCCGCTTTCGGGCTGACGCCCCAATAGGACAGCAACACCGGCAGCAACACCAGGTTGGTGAAGATCAGTACCGCCACGCCGATGCTCGCGGTGACGGCCAAGTCCTGGATCACCGGGATGTCGATCAGCATCAGTACCGCAAAACCCACGGCATCGGCCAGCAACGCGGTCAACCCGGCGAGGAACAAACGGCGGAAGGTGTAGCGCGCGGCGATCAGTTGGTGTGTGCCACGCCCGACGTCCTGCATGATCCCGTTCATCTTCTGGGCACCGTGGGACACGCCGATGGCGAACACCAGAAACGGCACCAGAATCGAAAACGGATCGAGCGCGTAGCCGAACAAAGTGATCAAACCCAGTTGCCAGACAACGGCGATCACCGAGCACAGGATCACCAGCGCCGTGCTGCGCACGCAACGGGTGAACAAGTAGATGATGGCGGTGGCGATCAGCGCGGCCGCGCCGAAGTACAGCATGATCAGCAGCAGGCCATCGATCAGGTCGCCCACCAGTTTGGCGAAAACGATCACTCGGATCTTGATCGGGCCCTTGCCCTCTTCACCGGCCTTGTGTACCGCGCTGCCGTCCGCAAATTCGAACTTGTCGCGCAGCTGTTCTTCCAGCGTGCGTGAAAAACGGTGGTAGTCGATGGCGGCGCTGGTAATTGGATCTTTCTCCAACAGCGGCACCACAATCATGGTCGATTTGAAGTTGTTGCCGACCAGATTGCCGATGATCCCGGAGCGGGCAATGTTCAAGCGCAATTGCTCGACACCACTCGCCGAGCCGTCGTAGGAGTCCGGCATCACAGGGCCACCACGGAAGCCCTCCTCTGTGACTTCGGTCCAGCGCACGGCCGGCGTCCACAATGACTTCATCCACGCCCGGTCCACACCCGGCGTCAGGAATAAGGCGTCGTTGACCTGCTTGAGCACGTCCAGGTATTTCGGGTCATAGATGTCGCCGTCGGTGTTTTCCACCACCACCCGAACCGTGTTGCCCAGCCCGCGCAAGGACTGGCGATTCTCGAGGTAGTTTTTGATGTAGGGCTGACTCTGCGGAATCATCTTTTCGAAGCTGGCATTGAGCGTCAGTCGAGTGGCCGCGAAATAGCTCAGCAATACCGTCACGATCAGGCAGGTCAGCACCACCAGCAGGCGGTTATTGAAAATCAGGCGTTCAAGGACATTGCCGGAGCGTGCATCGAAGCCCTTGAGCTCTCGGATCACCGGCATCGTATCGAGGTTGTAATTACCCATGACGTGGCTCGTCTCTTTTTATTATGTGAAGTGGGCTCATTCGAGAGGCAACTGGCGCAAGCCCTGTGCGTCCGCGACCACCACGGAACCTGAGCCGATGGCCTGCGCCGCAGCAGCAGGCCCCAAGCGTTCTTGTGGTTTTAGAGTGAAGCTTGCACCGTCATCGGTGCTGACCAGGACGTGGCCGGCCTGGCTGACCAGAATGATGTGGCCGTCAGCAGTGACCGTACTCGCGGTGATGCTTGAGGACAGGCCCAGTTCAACCTTGTCCCAGTTCGCGCCGTGATCAACGCTGCGATAAACATTGCCGCGCAGGCCATAAACGAGCATGGCGCGCGGCGTGCCGGTGATGCCGAAATAGCTGCCGCCGTAGGGGGTAGGAACGTTGACGAAGCGTTGGGATGCCGGGTCCAGTTTCAGCACCAGGCCTTGCTCGCCGACGATGAACAGGTCATCACCGATGGCGCGCATTCCATAGAGATTCAGCGCGCCCGGGTTGTCGGTCCGCTCCATCAAGGGCACCCAGGTCTGGCCGCCATCGTCAGTACGGAAAATCAGGTTGAACGCGCCGACCACATAGCCGGTTTTCTCATTCGCGAACCACACGTCCAGGAAGGGTTTATCCGCCCCTTCATCGATCATTCGTTGAGCATCAGCCAATAAAGCGTCATCCGGTGCCGCTTGCTGCTGATAGTGGTTCAGCATGATCTGCCCGACCTGACGACCGTCGAGCTGGCGCTTCCAGGTTTCACCATTGTTGTCGCTGTGCAACACAACACCGTCGTGCCCGACTGCCCAGCCCTGCGTCGGGCTCGGGAACTGCACGGCCACCAGATCCGAACTCACTGGCGCTTCTGCCTGGCGCCAGCGGACGCCGCTATCATCGGAATAAAAAATATGCCCTCGCTGGCCCACGGCGATCAGGCGTTTACCCGCACTGGCCAACCAGGTGAACATGCCGTGAATGGCTTTTTCACTCTGGATCGCCGGACTCGACAGCACATCGACGAAGTCCGCAGCGACCACGGATCGGGTAAATGGCACGGCCACTGCCACGCTCAGCGCAGCGAGCGTTATCCATCTAAATGCATTCATGAGGTTTACTCGACAAAAAAAGCCGCCGGGCAGCGAGGAGTCCACTGCCGGCGACAAAAAAACACCTGCGTTTATGGCTTAGCGAATACCCGTGCCAGCCAATGACTCAGGTGCCCACTGCGCTTTCGAAAGCGGGTCGATGTACTTGATGCCGCCGTACGGGCCATAGATGCCGGTAATGTTGTAGCTGCCGGAGACAAAGTCATAAATCATGTGGTTGTCGGAGTTCGGCGCCTGCACGTCATAGCTGTAGGCCAGGTGCGCAAAAGAGCCGCGATACAGCTTGCCGCTGGCGTCGTATTCATCCGAGGCCAGGGCAATCCAGCTGTCTTCGTCGAGGTAGAAAGTGCGCTTGCTGTAGATGTGGCGTTTGCCCGGTTTCAGCGTGGCCTCGACCACCCACACACGGTGCAGCTCCCAGCGCATCAAGTCCGGGTTGACGTGATGCGGTGTGGTGATATCCGCCGCTTCCTTGTGATAGTTCAGCTTGTAGGTGTTGTAAGGAATGATCATTTCCTTCTTGCCGACCAGCTTGAAGTCGTAGCGATCCATTGCGCCGTTGTACACCCACGCATCGTCATAAGTGGAGGCGCCGGCCGAGCCAGGGTTCGGCGTGTCGTAGGCAATGTCCGGCGCGAGTTTGATCCGACGCTGGCCCGGCAGGTATTGCCAGCCACGACGCTCCATCTTCAGCGGGTTGACGGCATCCTGCACCAGGATGGCTTCACCGGCGCGGCGGGCCGGGTCCTGGTAATAGAGTTTGGTCTTGAAGAACAGGTCGCTCTCTTTCGCCGGTTCCGTACGCTTCGGATCGTAGAGCGGGTATTCCAGATAAGCGTTACCGGACGTGGCCAGGATCGCCCGGCCGGAGCCGTCAACGTTCCAGGAATCGTATTTGAAGTTGGTGGCGTACCCCTGATAGCGCAGCAGGTGGTTCCACATGGCCTCATAGCCATCTTTCGGGATCGGGAACGGCACGCCTGGCAGCGCGTTTTCCAGGGCTACACCACCTTCGAGTGTCTTGGTGCCAACGGCGTTTTTCGCGGTGTTATCCAGCAACCGTTGCGGCAAGGCAACGCTGCGATGGGTCGGGAACACATCGACCCGGAACGTCGGGTAACGCTTGAGCAATTCCTGCGTGGTCGCAGTCAGTTTGTCGGTGAATTGACCAGCGTTTTTGCCGTCGATCACGGCACGTGGCTTGTCGGCCTCGAAAGGGTCGGGACGGAACGAACTGCCCGCCTGAAAACCGGCCGGTGCCGTGGTGAGACCGCCGGTGTAGGCCGGAATGGTGTTGTCGGCGTTACCGGCCTTTTCAGCGCCGACGCCGGTCAGGCTGCTGCCGAGTTTGGCCGCTTCGTCCGGGGAAACGGCGGCGTGTGCCGCGCCAGAAATGGCAACGGTCAAGGCAGTGAACAACAGTGTGTTGACGAATTTCATGGAGTGACTCCTGCTATCAAGCAAAGACTTCGATCAAATGGTCGTTTTGAACGTCAAAGTGACCATGCCCCGATCCTTGAGCTGAGGCTGAGTACCGCTAAAGGCAGTGGTTTGCCCCGGTACGCAGTTGTACTGCCCGTTGGCACCAGGTGCGGCGCCCGCGCCTTGTGCACCCGCGCCACCGGCGGAATCGCAGGTGTCGAACGGGCCAAAGTTGTCGACGTATTTCAGGTCAAACCGGTACTGGTTGTGCACGTCCATGCCGACGCCCACCGAGTAACTGCCGGAGTCCTCGTTACCCCCCAGCTGAATAGCCGAGTTGCCGTTGAGGCCAACGTTGTAGGTCATCGGCAGGAACATATCGATGCCGGGGAACACCTGATACCAGGTCGGCGTGAAGTTGACGCCCAGGACGTAGTTGTCCTTGGTGACCTTGTCGACACCGCGATACCAGTCTTCGCCCTTGAACAGTTGTTTGTTCTCGGTGACGTCCAGCCAGCGGCTGTAGGCGAGTTCGACCAGCAAGTTCGAGCTGTCCCAGACCGGCGTGTCGCCAAAGGTGGTCAAGCCGTTGAGTACGGCGTGAACGGTGTTGCCGCGGGCCACGCCGTTGTCGCCGTCGAAATTGCTGATGAAGCCTGGCAGACCCGCAGCACCCGCCGCCGGATTGACCGTTGCCGGCACGCTGGCCAGCGGCATGTTGTGGCGATAGTTCAGGTCGAAACCCACGCTGACGCCTTCGAAGCTTTTCGACAGGCTGATGCCGTAGATATCGATGTCATCGACATAGAACTGGTTGTAGCTGCCGGCATTGCCGGAGATCAGTTGCGCCGGGCCTACCGCGACAGGCTGCAACGCCAGGTTGGGCAGAATATCGGACGTCTTGCGGTAGTAGAGACCCAGCGTGCCCTGCAGCCATTCTGGGCTCCACTTGGCCATCAGGCCGAAGTCACCTTGTTTGTCTGGCTTGAAGGTGTGGCCGTTGTTAAGCCGCAGAAACTGATTGGCGCCCAATGGGCCGGGCGTACCGAAACGGGGATTCTGCCCGCCGATCAATGACAGGTTATGCCCGCCATTTTGAATGCCGTCGTTGAACCCCAGGTAAGTGCCCGACTCCGGCAACCGTGCCGCGTCCCAATCCAGGAAGTACTGCGCGGCGAGGGTCAGTTCCGGGTTGAGTGTGAAGCTGGTGGACAACTGATTGCGCGGAATGAACAGCTCTTTGGCTTCTGTTCCCGGCACTGCTAGAGCCTTGGACAAATCCAGACCCGACTGGCCGTAACTGTTGCCATGAGCAAAGGCGAGAATGCTTTCGCCCCAATAAACAGTGTGCTTGCCGGCCTTGCCGCTGAGCAGCGATTCCTCGCCGACTTCCGTACTACCGAACACGAAGGCGTCGAGAATTTCCGAAGAAGGCCCGTTGTAATAGCGATCGGCGTAACCACTCTGGTGACGGGAATCCGGCTGGCCGCTGTTGAGCTGATTGGTCGAAGCGTTGTCGCTGCCGATGTCGTCGTAGGCGTGGTCGTACCAGGAGTTGGCGCTGACACGGAAACCGAGTTTCTCTTTGTAAACCACGTCCAGTTCGGACAGCACGTCCAGTCGCTGGGAAACCGCACTGCCGGAGGAAAAGTTGCGATCCCCGTCATTGTTGTTCCAGGAATTGGCCAACTTGCTGTTGGGCGACTCCACGCGCTGGGCGTAGTTGAACTTCAGCGTGTTGTCGAAACGAACCGTAAAATCTTCATTTCCCGTGTTGATCTCGACGGCGTGTACAGGCGCAATGCCAAGGCCGGTGAGAATGGCTGAAGTCAACAACCCCTTGCGGAAGTTTGCATGGCAGATCTTATTATTTTTGTTCATCTAACGTGCCACCTGCTCTTTGGTCATGGGTTAAATCACTGCGCACTGAGCCTCCTCTCACGTGCGCTGCAAAAGGGTGACCGACACGGCACGCCCCAGGGCTGTGCTGTGCTGGAGTGCCGTACGGGCTCCTGGAATCTGCCGGCCGTCAGCCATGTCGCGCAGTTGCCAGACCAGCTCGACCAGTTGCGCCAGTCCGGTGGCCCCCGGGGCGTGACCACGTCCCAGCAAGCCACCCGACGGGTTCACCGCATTCATCTGTCCTTTCAAGCGGTGACCGAGTTGCACGAAGCGGTCGATCTCATCCTCTCGGCAAAAGCCCAGGGCGGCGCTGTTGACCATAAAGTCACCCACGCTTTGGTCGTGCAGCTCAACCACATCGATGTCTTCTGCGCCCAGCCCGGCCAGTTGATAGGCCTGCTGCACCACTCGCCGCGTGGTCGCCCGTCCCAGCACATCCAGCACGCAGCCGAATTCCTGTTCCGACGTACTGTCGCTACCCCTGGCGCTCGCCAGTACGGTGACGTCCGACCTGGCGCCGAAGCGCAACGCAAAGGCCGGGGTGCAGATCAACACCGCTGCCGCACCGCAAGCGGGTGGGCACAGGTAAGGCGGTAGCCAGCCGTCGCGACTCGGCACGCGGTTCAACACGGCGTAGGGGTTGAGGCCGGCCTGGGTCCGCGCTCGCTCCAGCACCTGATCGAAGCTGCTTTCAGCAATGCCCATGCGCGTCAATAACCAGCTGGTTTGGGCCGCGAACAGCAACGCCGGTTGCTGCCGACGCTCGATAAACGCGATGGCGCTTTCACCCTGCCCGACCTTGGCCGACTCATCGCGAGCAAGCTCTTTCAAGCCGAAAAACTCACGATTGGAAATACGCACTGGCATGCACTCGACGCCCACCACCAACACGCATTCGGCTTGACCACACAGCACGCTGTTGCGAGCCAGCTGAAATGCGCTGCTGGCAGCCGCACAGCCATCAGCGAGACTGAAAACCGGCACACCGGAGTAGCCGATCTGCGACAACATCTGCTCGGCGATACCAGAGTCACCGTGTACGCAGGAGGTAAACACCTGGTCAACCAAGTCATAGTCGATTCGTGCATCGGCCAACGCTGCACGAATGGCCTGCCCCGCCAATGCTGCATGGCTATCACAGCCACCCAGCGGCAGAAACGGCGCCATGCCTACACCGGCCACCAGCACTCTTTCAGACATAATTCCTGCTCCCCACCCGCCGATGCGCATTAGCGCTCTTGTTGGGGCCAGACTATGGCGGAGCCGAATAGCACAACCCCCCATTGACAGGGGGGGCGGCAGAAAATCGGATTGGGGGGAAGTGAAGGCTGACCCGAACGGATCGCCCTGGATCGTGGATGGACATCAGCCCGCCGTTTCGAGAATCCCCAGCATGTACGCACGGGCGACGACATGCTGTCTGGTACCGGCCTGGAACTTGCCAAACAGATTCTTCAGGTGCCACTTCACGGTTTCTTCACCGACATTCAGGGCCAAGGCGATTTGTTTGTTGGACAGATTGCGCGCCAGCAACTGCAGCACCTCGCGTTCCTTGGGTGTCAGCAAGCGACTAGGTGAAACACTCGATAGTGTGGACTCCGCTGCCGAAACAGGTGTGGGCACCGGTCCTGCTGTGGCAGGCTGGACAGTTTTACGCTGCAGCGCCTGTACCCATTTGGTCAGGTCTGGATGGGTGTCCTGCATCACGCGCTGCATACCATTTTCTTGCGCGAGACTGACCGCTTCGAGCAAGAAGTCCTCTCCCTCTTCGGACGTCGCCCTGAGCGCCAATGCCTTGAGCAGTTTGATCTGCACAATTTCCCGGCCGCGGCGCAAGCGCTCTGCGGTGTCACTCACCTTGTCCAGCACTGCGAGCATGGCCACCCAATCCCGCTTGGCCAGCAAGACATAAGCGTTCGCTACTCCCGCCAGCAAGGCCAGCTCCGTACCGAGCAACCCGGACTCTTCGCGGGCATCGATGGGCGTAACAGCGTCCAGCCGTCGCCGCAACGCCTGACAGGTATCGCTGCGCCCCTGCAAGGCATGCAGACGAATCTGCTCGCCCAGTGACGCCATGCAGAACCTGGGAATGCCACGCTCTTCTCCGAGGGCAAACAACGCTTCAAGAAGGTCCTGCCCGCGATGTCCCTGCCCCAGCAGCGAGGCCAAACGGGATGCGGTGATATAACCCAGCACAATCGCATCCGGCGAAGCGAGACGCTCCACCATGTCCATCCGGTTCGCCAAAACTGTACTCGCCTCCTGAGTCTCCCCCCGTTCGAGCATTACCGTCGCCAGAGCAGTGGCCATCATTACGGCAATCGGGCTGCGTCGGCCAATGTCACGCTCAGCCCGCAAAAGACTGCCGCGCAAGGCCGTTTCCGACGACAGCATTCGCCCTTCCCAAAGGTAAGTCAGGCCGACCACCCACTCGCCGAAACCGCGAATGGCATCCAGGCCGGAACTCCACTCGTACAGGGGGGCGCGTTGAAAGATCCGCCGGGCTTTTTCCGGTTGTCCTTGAGACAGGGCCAGTCGGGCAATCTGATTCGCCACAATGGCTTGCACTTTGATCGGGAACGAAGGCAACCGATCAACCCAAGGTGAGATGAGTGCCAAAGACTCATCCGGTCGATCGGCAAAATAAGCCGCTGCGGTTTCAATGGCGGCAGCCTCGCATCGGGTGGCCTCGTCGGCGGAAGGATGTTGTTCGATGGCGGTAATCAGTCGTGCGGCTTCAGCCTGACGCTCGCCCATCGCCAACGCCCATGCGGCTGCCAGGCAGATGCGCGGATGCGACAGCACAACCTCGGATTCAAGCTCTTCAATCCATTCCAGCACTCGACTGAATTGGCCACGCAACATCACTTCATACAAGCATTTTTCAATCATTGCGTAAGCGGGGTTGGGCAGCCCTGCCAACAGATACTGACGCGCTGCCTGCTCCAGGAATTCGTGGTGTTGCAGCCAGTCCGCGGCACGTTCGTGAACACCCTGACGCTGTTCCGGGGGCAGTTGTGCAAAACGGCCCAGAAGGAACTCCCGGGCTAACGGATGAATGCGCACCCAGTCGCTGTCGACACTCTCGACGAAAATAGGTGTCGAGACGCACAGTTCCTGGAGCAACTCTTCTGCGCGCGGATTACCTGTGAGCGCGACGCATAAAGAAGGATGAACCATCTCAAGCAAGGCAACCCCAGTCAGGAACCCGACCTGTTCTTCCGAGAGTTGGGCCATCAGACTATCGACGAAATAACGCTGGATATCGCCAGTGCATTTCGACAACTCTTCGATGGCCGCACCTGGATTCGGGCTCTTTTCCATTGCCGAAATGGCCAGCTGCAAACCCAGGGGCCAACCCTCGGTCACCTCATGCAGGCGTACACAGAGATCAGCGTCGATCTTTGCGCCGAAGCGCGCCGTGAGTATCGCAACCGCTTCTTCAACGCCAAATCGCAAGGCTGTCCTGGTGATTGTCGCGTACCGCCCCCGTGCTGTGAGGTCAGCCACTTGCAGATTCAAACGCCCGCGCGAGGCCATGATGACCCGCAGGTTGGCTGGCGCGTTATGCAACAGGTAGGTCAGGGAATGGCGGACAGTCACCTCGGGCAAGGCGTCCGCTTCATCCAGGATCAACACGGTCTCGCTGCCCAGATCGGCAACTTCCGCCAACCATTGTGTCAAGCCTTCGAACTCGTCACGACCAGGCCCCGGAACACGCTCGAAGGCACGAGCAAAGGACGGCCGGCCACTACCAATCGCCATGGCTGTGCCCAGCCCTTGGACAAACCGGGTGCTGTCGTCATGCGCATCCAGGGTCAACCAGGCCACCACGGCGCCATGGGACAGGCATTCCCGGCGCCACTGGGTCAGCAGAAACGTCTTGCCAAAGCCTGCCGGTGCGTGAACGGCGATCACCAACTTGTCAGTCAGCTCCGGGGTATCGAAGGCCAACCGGCTACGGATCCGCGCCGACTTCTGGCTGCGTGGCGGCGTGGTTTTGAGGATCAATTGTGGTTCTATGTGATCCATTTCTTCAGGCCTTAATACAGAACAGTGGGCTCGGCCGTAGACCGTGATTGCTCAAGCAACGCTGAAAAATTTGCAGCGATACCTATTATTTTGGAAACAGGAGCGTGTACGCCACCCGAAATCCCCAGCCATGGGCGCCATCTTCAGGGCTGTCTGCCCAATAGCGTGGCCCGATCTGGAGGCTCATGGGTTGCTTGCCGACCTTGAACAACTGCGTCACGAACAGATTGATCGGCACATTCCATTGCTTGAACTCCCAGTCATAAGTGGATTCGGTATTAATGCCAAAACTGGTGTAAGTCTTCGTGGTGTACACCAGAAACGGTTGCAGGTAAGTCTGGTTCACTTTTTCTTTGTCATCGGGCGGGCTGTTGTCCAGCGACCAGATGTGGTTGGCGAGAATACCCGTGGTCCAGCCGTGTTCCTGCTTCAACGCTACCGCCGTCGGCCCCAGTCCCCATTGCTCGCTGCTGAGCAACTTGTCGCTGCCGGTGGGCAACAGCAATGCCGGCCCTACCCCCCAGATCCAGCCACCCTCGGTTGGCTTTTTCGGCGAGAAGAAAAAGCTTTGCGACGTGTCGCCTACGCCGCTTTTATCGGCGCCACCGCCCGGCACCAGCCCGTGCTGGTCGATGATCGGCAGAATCGTGCGGGAAATCAGGTTCCAGTCCTCGTTCAGGCTGAACGGTAAGACCGGCTGAATATTGGTCACGCTCTGAATCCCTTCTCCGCTGGGCCCCATTTTCTGGTTCCAGTTGTACTGGATCGGCAAGCTGTACAGCGCCGCGACCGGGTTCAGTGCCTGCTTGGCCAGCTCGGCCTGGCTGTCCGCGAAGCTGTTCACGGAAACGCCCAAAGCGATGAGTGAAACCAGAGGCAGCTCAATGCGCTTGTTCATGTCGAACTCCCGATCGATGTGGCGGATCGGCTGAACCTGATCCGCCACATCGTCTGTTGCGTCAGCCGCGAAGCGCAATTGAATTGCGCTGACACTGGCTTGGTCCGCCGGCCTTCAAGTGCTTCGGATTTCGGCCAATAAAGTTCCGCTCTTACCTACCTGAGCAGCGTTTGCAGATCGTTGGTCATCGCCTTGATAGCTGCCTTGAAATCATTGGCCGTGATTTTCTGACTGGTGTTTTGCAGGTTTTCCCCAAAGACCTTGCGTACAGCTTTGGCGACCGGTTGCCCGGTGCCGGCATCAACCAGATCAGCCTCGATATACAACTCGGTGTTTTGATCACGATGCCCGGTCGCGGCCTGGGTCGCCCCCACTACTGCGGCGACGGGCACCACTTCGTACCACTTCATGCCTTCGTTTGAAGCCGTCACGCCGGTGATGGCCGCATGCAGGATCAGCGCGCGTTCACCCTTGCGAACGTCCCTTGCGCTCGGAACGACCCGGTAATTTTGCGCCAATGCCTGCCTGGCGCTTTCAGTGGTGTAAGCCTGCAACTCCTGTAAGGTTTTCATATCCACACGTTCATTCGGCTTCGGTCCCGGATACAGCTCCAGGCGCTCGAACACCACCGTCGAGTAGGCCGAAGGCTGGAACCCCGGTGCAAGCCAACGCATCACCGTCGCCCCGCTCGGCGACTTGGTTTCCTGCAAGCCGTCATAGCTTTTGAGGAATCCAGAGTACTGTTCTTTTTCGGTCACCTTTGAAACGCAGCCTGCCAACAACAGGCTGCTGAGTGCGACACCAACGATCCATTTATGGGAACGGTTCATATAACAGTACTCCTTGGGGTTAAGGTGCTACGTCGCAAGACTCTGTTCAGTAGCGCCAAGTCATGTTGGCCGTCAGGGCTTGAATCCAGGCGTTGTCGAACTCGCCTGAAGTGCGATTGCCGGACAGGGATTTGGTCTGGTCGATGGACATGTCGCCCATCCACACAGTGACCCAACTGAAGTTCAGGTCGGTCTCTTTATTCAGCGAATATGTGAGGCCAGCGGCGAAGCGCCAGGAAGCGCCCATGGGCACGGTCAGCGTGCGATTGCCATCGGACACGGCCGAGGTGTCATAGGCGACACCGAAGTCCCAGAGTAAATCGGGGTTCATCTGGTATTGCGCGCCCAGGGCCAGTTGATAGGTGTCCTTGTAATGCGCATCTATCGTGGTCGCCCGCGTACCGCCGGCGTTGGTGTCCACGTCGATGCCTATGTCGCCGAATTTCGACCAGTCCTGCCAATTGACCGAGGCCAGCAACGCCCATTGCGGGTCCAGTTGCTGATACAGGCTGAGGGTGGCGGTCTGCGGTACTTTCAGATCGATTTCGGTATTGGTTCCATTGAGTCGACTTACCAGCGGACCACTGCTCTTCACATCCAGGCGATCTTCGAAATCCAGATCGACCTGACTGGTGTAGGCCAGACCAATACGTGTTCCCGGCTGCGGCGCATAGATCACGCCGACGTTGGCACCGTAACCCCAGTCGCTATCCTTGTATTTGTATTGACCATCCGCACGATCCGTCAAACCAAGGGGCGACTGGTCAATCGCAGCCTCTGACTTCAGCATGCCGTACATGGCTTTCACGCCGACACCGACGGACCATTGCTCATTGAAGCGATAAGCCACGCTGGGCACCAACGACAAGCCGGCGATGCTCGCGTTCTGCACGAAATAACGTCCGGACCAGTCGTTGTCGTAGTTTTCCGCGAGACCAAAATCGCCATAGGAACCGAATCCGACGGACCACTGGTCATCCAGCTGATGGCTGATGAAAAAACTGGCGCCAGGTATTGGATCAAGCACGTTGCCGCTGCCGGAGCCTGGTGTATTGGTATCACCGTCGCGTTCGAACGATAGATTGCCGAACAGGACCTGGGCGCCGGCGGTGATTTGAGTGCCACTAAGATAGCTCAGACCTGCGGGATTGCTGGCAATGGTCGAAGGGCCTTGCGCCCTCGCCGCCGCGCCGGCATTGGCCAGCCCGGTATTGTCCGTGGCGGTTTCATACAGCATCAGCCCGCCAGCAACACCTCGCCCACTCACCAGGAGTGTCAAAAATCCAACAAGTGAAATAGAAAGCGCACTTTTATTCGACTGCATGACGTCCCTCTCTAATGATGTTCAATCACTATCGATCAGGTAACAGCGCAACCGGTGCTTATGGCGAAGTGAAGTATTGCTGATGATTCGACATTTTCCATTTGCGCCCTGTCATAACTGCAAGTAAGCCGTCAATCGTGGTTTTACCGGACAGATGGTTGCATTAGAGGGGGTTGAAGCGCTTCGCACCCCCCCACTCACGGGGGGGTATGTTTAGGTGCCATTGCGCTGGAGCAATGGCAAATGTGCACCTATGCTTGGTTTGCTGGAAAAACTGATCAAGCAGACTGTGCTGCTCCGACTATGGTGCGCAACATTTGTAAAAGGTCATCCGAGCGAATCAATGTCAGTACCCCTCAGTGATGACGAGAGCGCAAGGAGATTGATTGACCGCGCCCTGAGAAATGTCACTGCGCCATTAGTTCCTAAGTTTGGGTAGTCAATGCATTTGGCATCCATCAGGGAGAACTTCATGACGCAAATTCTCAAACCAATCACCGTTCTGGCAGCTTTTGCCGCGCTGGCGATACCTGTGATAAACGCGGCGCAGGCGGCCACCGAAATTCCCCCGGGAATCACTACACCCGATCGCATCGAGACTCGTTTCGGTACGTTGGAGTTCAAGGACGGCGCACCGAGCGTAAAAACCACACAGGACGTCTACGACACCCTGGCTTTCACTCGCGGCATAGATGCGTTCATGAACAGTTTTTCAGGCGCATCGGCCTATGCGATTCGCGAGGGCTTCCACAGCATTGGGGCAGACGACAACACGGTGATCATCTTCTCCGAGTTGATGGACTCCCAATCGCTGTTTCTCACCGCCAACGCCGACACTATCTATACACTCGCGGTCCTCGATCTGACAAAGGGGCCGCTGGTGGTTGAAGTGCCACCAAAGTCGCTCGGCACGCTAAATGACATGTGGTTCGGCTGGATCATCGACATTGGCGCACCTGGTCCTGATCGGGGTGAAGGCGGCAAATACCTGATCGTACCGCCGGACTACGAGGGTCCGCTTCCGGACAGTGGCTTCTTCGTAGGCCGATCGAAAACCAACCATGTGCTGTACGCCGTTCGTGCCTTTATGGAGCACAACGATCCCAAGCCTGCTGTCGACCTGATCAAAGACAAGCTGAAAATTTATCCCTACACACCAGGCGGCTACGGCACCAGCATTGCCACGGCACTGGCGGGCCAAATCAGGCTGGAGCCGAATCCGCCGATACCGCCGACAAAATTCGTGGAAGGCAGCGGCAAATCTTTCAACACTATTCCTCCTAATGACTTCGCCTATTACGAGACGCTGGACAAGCTTGTGCAGCTGGAACCCGCCACCTCGTTCAACCCGGAACTCCTGGGCCAACTGGCGGCCATTGGCATCGTCAAGGGCAAGCCCTTTGCTCCGGACGAGCGGATGAAAAAGATCCTCACCGACGCAGCGGCCGTGGGCAATGCGGCGGGACGATCACTGAACTTTCGTGCTGCCGATTATCCCGGCTGGGCTTACTACCCGAATTCGATGTGGGCCAACATGCTATGGCAGGGCGGTTTCGACTTCGAGACACCGCCGCCAATGATCACCAAGGAAGGCTTGTTCAAGGCATTACCACCGACAGGCGCCCGAACGCTTGATTCGCGCACAGCCTTCTATTACGGCTACACCATGGATTCGCCGGGCATGATCATGCGAGTGCCGAACGTGGGCTCGCAGTACCTCATGGGCTTCTCGGATGCGCAAAAGAATCCCTTTGATGGCGGCAAGACCTACCAGGTGACCCTGCCACCGAAGATTCCAGCGGCCAAGTTCTGGTCGTTCACCGTCTACGACAACCAGACGCGCTCCATGCTCCAGACACCGCAGCGCTACCCGCGCGCCGGCAGCCAGACCTACCCTTCACCGGCGGCCGTCGAGAACGCGGATGGCTCCACGACGATCTATTTCGGACCGTCCAAACCCGCTGACGCCAAAGCCGGAAACTGGATTCAGACCACGCCTGACAAGGGCTGGTTCACGATCCTGCGCCTGTACAGCCCGCTTGAATCGTTTTTCACTAAAACGTGGCGGCCGAGCGAGATCGAACAGGTTCGGTGAAGGGGCCACCGATCTCTGTCAGGCTCGAATGCAGTCGGCGCTGTTCACCAGCGCCGACTTCTGCGGATGGCTCAGTCGGCAAGCACCAGTGGTGGTACTTGCCACTTATTCATCTTGTCCTGCGGGCCATAGATGCGCAGCGCCAAGTAGGTCGGACCGTCGGGCGCAGGCAGCCAGTTGCTTTCCTTGTCCTTGCCCGGTGAGTGCTTCTGGATGTGGAGTGTCAGCGAGCCGTCGGCATTCTTCTGCATATTCGGCAGCATCGGCGAGTTGACCAGATAGCGCTGGATTGGGTTGGCAACCAGCAGTTGCGTGGCGCCGTCGTACATGGTCACCGACCAGAAGGCGTTCGCCGGTGGCAACTGACCTGCGGCAAACGTCAAACTGTACTTGTGTTTGCTACCGTCCAGCGTCTCACCGGTGGGCAAGGTACGGGTCAGTGCATAGCGCGCCTCGGAGGCATCCAGGGCGTAAATGCCTGCTTTCGCCACGACGGCGCGGGCCTGCCAATCGCCGTTATAGCGCTGACGATCGCCGCCCCCTCGTTAATGAGGATCCAACCGTTGATGGGCTGGCCGTGGTGAACAATACCCTGGGTGATGCGCAGATCGCCGGCGGCGGCCCCGGCAGCGAGTTCCTTGCCGTAGAGGGCGGCAATACGCTTGAAATGATCCATCTCGCCAGTGCCAATACCGATGCTCGCCAGTTTTTCACGGATGGCTTTTTCTTCAGGTGCAGAGGGCGCAAAGCGCAATGCGATGTCCAGATAGGTGAAGAAGTTTTTCTTGATGGAATCCTTGTCTGCGGGAGGGAAGTCAAGGGGCTGAGCAGCCGGTGGTGCCGGTTGCTTCAACCAGGTCGACAGGGGCTGCACCTTGTAGCCGGCTTGTATGGCTTTGACATTCTCGATGTCTTGCGGTGAAAACAGTTGCGTGCGGTAGCCGGCCAGCGAGAATTGCGTCGTCGAGCGAAACAGCTTCTTGATGCCCTTGGGCGTCTCGCCTTGCCAGTCGGGGCCGACCACCAGATAGTCGCCCGGTTCGCCAGCGGTGGCGATACTGCCGATCAGCCCGTAGTTGTAGGTATTGCCGTCACACAACATCACTGAGTAATAGCGCCCCTTTTCCACCGACGGCACGCTCAGCACCATCGGTTCGGCGCGCAGGCCCAGCGAAGCGAAGGAATAGGGAGTATCGCTGTTGGCCGTGACCACGGCCTTGTCTTCCGGTGTGAATACGCGGGGGATGTTGTGCAATTGATTGAATGGCGCTTTGTACTGCGGCGAACCTTTGTCTACGGCATAGGAATACATCACGTCATAATTCATCACGATGGGCAGACCGTAGATATAGGCTTCTTCGGCGATGCTCTGGATGCGTGCGGCTTCGCTGGCGTCATGTTTCAGGGGAGGCGTTTGCGCAGTGGCCAGATTGGCCAATAACAAGACGGTGGCAGCAAGCGCACTGCGCAGCATGGTAGGACAAAGAATCATTGTGTCTCCTCAGGAGATATTGGAAGTCGGCGCGATTTTTCCGCGTCGAGTGTCGAGACTTTTCTCTGCTCAACATCGGCCAAACTTGAACAGATTGACCGTTTTGAGAATCGGTGCCCCCCCGTTGACGAGGGGGAAGAACTCTAAGGGGGACATCGAAGGGAGTGAGACTCTAATAAGGCATGTAAGCCTTAATGCTTGTGAGCGGAAACATTGGGGGTGACTGGCAGTGCACCCGCGATACACAAGCTGGTTGGTAGTGCCGGAGCAGTGACGCCTGCTCGATACCTGCGCGTTTTTGCTGACCTCTCGCTCGAACGGATTCACTACATTCACATTGCCAAAAACCTAACTGGCGAAGCCATCGAGATCGCCACAGCGTTGGGTGAATCTGCGCAGCGCTTAAATACGCGGGTCAACAACCGGCTGGACATGGCACGCCTCGAATCCGGCAAAGTGGTCCTGAATCGGCAGTGGCAACCTATCGAAGATCTCGTGGGCAGGGCCCTGCGCAAGGTCCAGCCGATTCTGGGTAGGCGGTTGGTTCAGGTCGCTCTTGACGATGATTTACACACGGTATTGAGCGAACTCGTCCTCATCAACCTGATCGAGAACGCCGTTAAGTACACATGACCCAAACCAAAGAAGTGAGGCATACGAGGCGTTAAAGCACTGTCAATTTTGTCGGCCAGTATCGTTCTGAGTCACAAAAACCAATTGTAAAAAAACCGAGATTTTTTTTGCGGCCTTACCCATGAGGACACTGCGAATGAGGTTTCAATTCACGCGAGCGCAGTGAGGATTCTACCCAAAGCCAGTGATTTGGTAGGGGGAAAAACGACCAAAAATAAAAAAGGGTCGCGAGATTAAATCTCGCAACCCTTTGAATTATATGGTCGGGACGGAGTGATTCGAACACTCGACCCCTAGCACCCCATCTCCTTTTTCATACTTCTTGAAAGCTTCCAAAATTTTACTCTGGATTTTTCTAAGCTAGTATTTACTTGAGCTCCAGCGATGTTCTGCTCTACGAAAGTCCAGTAACGTCCATAAAGAGCCGACGTTTTTGTGGGGGTAAAAGTAGGGGGAACCCATTTTATGTCCAAAATCACCATCAAAGAACTCGAGTCGCTGACCGCCAACGATGCCGGCCGAATCCTTCGGGAGGATGGCAATCTCGCCGGTCGAATTTCCGTGCGTAAGGACGGCGTATCGGTCAGCTTTTTCTATCGCTATCGCTGGGGCGACCAGAACAAAGAGTACGCCTGCGGGTCCTGGCCGCGCAAATCTCTGACGGACATTCGCAAGGCTCGAAATCAGGCTCGCGCGCTTATTGATGAGCAAATCAATCCCAACGAGCACAAGAAAACCGCCAAGGCACAGGCATACGCCGCTGCTAACGTAGAGGCTGAACAAGTAAAAACGACGAAGGTGAAAACGCTGACCGTCCAGGATCTGGCCAAGGCCTGGCTGTTGGATGGCGTGGCGCGCAAAGACGGCAATGCCGAGTTGCAACGACGCTTTAACAAGGACCTTTTACCCGCACTTGGCAAGACAGCGGTGAACAATGTTTCAGAACACGATGTTCGGGCGCTGATCCGGGCCGTGGTCAACCGCGGCGCTTACCGGCAAGCCATCAGCTTCTTCGCCGACCTCACCCAGATGTTTAGCTGGGCTAGAAAGCGCCAACCTTGGCGGGCCTTATTGATCGAGGGTGATCCGACGGAACTGGTCGACATCTCCCCTCTCATCCCAGCCGACTACGAGGCCGAAAGAAGCCGCATCCTTTCACCGGCTGAGCTGTTGGAACTGCATAACCGCTTCCAGCAAATGACCGCCGATTACAACGCCCTCCCCGCCGGGCAAAAATACGACGGCATACGGCCGCTAAAGAAAGAAACCCAACTCGCACTCTGGATCAGCCTGGGCACGCTGTGCCGGATTGGCGAGTTGCTCCAGGCCGAATGGAAAAATGTCGATCTGGACCGGCAGACTTGGTTCCTCCCCAGTGAAAACGTTAAAGGCGCCCGGGGCAAGAAACAGGACCACCATGTCTTCCTCTCCCCCTTCGCCCTGCATTTCTTTCAGGAACTCAAGAGCCTGACGGGACATTCCCAGTGGTGCTTCTCCAACAAGCAGGATGATGGGCATGTGGACGTGAAAGTGGTGAGCAAGCAGGTCGGTGACCGTCAGGCCCGGTTCAAAAACCGCAAGGCTCTCTCCAGACGGCGTCATGATGACACGCTGGTGCTTGCCGACGGCCAGAACGGCGACTGGACGCCGCATGACCTGCGCCGCACGGGCGCGACCATGATGCAGGCTTTGGGGGTCAGCCTGGACGTCATCGACCGCTGCCAAAACCATGTGCTGGCCGGCTCGCGGGTGCGGCGCCATTACCTGCATCACGACTATGCCGAAGAGAAGAAGAGCGCCTGGAACCTGTTGGGCGATCGACTCAGTGCCGTACTGTCCTCAACCTACGAGCACCCAACGACCGAGTCGATGATGTTTTTCCAGCCTACCCCCCTCTGGATCACTGCCGACCCCATAGGTCAGATTTAAAGTTTTGTAGACATCGCTGAGCGCTTACGTGAGGTCGATTTCGGCCTGTCGTGCCCGGCAGAAATCAGCCAACAGCGGTCACTCACAAATGATAAATGTCGGTCATTTAGTTTTATCTACGTAACCTGTGGCACACCAGGCTTCGCAACAAAACTTGATCGAGAGAACGGCACCGCTATCCCAGTAGTGCGTGTTCGAGCACCGAGTCGGTCGTGGTCTGATAGTGACTGGACAGCAATTCGCAAGCCTTGTCGATATCTTTGGCCAGCGCAGCATCCATCAACTGACGGTGTTCGTTGGGCACATCACGTGCGCTGCTGTCGGCATAGTGCATCGACAGAAAACGATAGCGCGCTGTCTGGTCTCGCAGTGACGAGCACAGCCGCAGTAATGTCGGTGAATTGCAGCTGGAAATCAGCGCCTGGTGGAATACTTCGTGAGCTTTTTCCCACTCGGGTTTTAGCAGTCGCTCCGGGCCTTCGACGATGGTCAGGCGATCCAGTCGGTGGTGAGCGGCAAGAACACGACTCTCCCACTCCACATCACCCTGACGAATCGAATCGGCAAGCGCCTTGCATTCAATGTGCAATCGCGCGGCGGTGATGTCGGCGATTTCTGCTGCAGAGATACGGCCGACACTGAAACCTTTCTGATCGGCGGCAGATACAAAGCCACTGCTGGCCAGGCGCGACAAGGCTTCACGCAGCGGAATCACACCGACATCGTAGGCTTCGGACAACTCTTTGAGACGCAGGCGAATGCCCGGAGCCAATTGGCCATTGATGATGTCCTGGCGAATCCGTTCTTCCAGTTGCGAAGCCATGGTGCGCTTTTCGGTGGGTTCGGCCGATTGCCAGTTGATCAAAGGGGAATTCAAGGTCGACTCCGTTTTTCGCTTGTCTGCACGAATCATACACAGAATGAATAATTTCTCACATTATCTTAAATATATATTTTTCTATTGACGGTATATTTTTTTGCCTCTAGCTTTGTCAACACGCAGTCGGTACTGCCCTTCACCACCGGCTCCCCATCAAATCAATAAGAGAAACATGTCATGCGCTACGTCCGCTTCCTCAATCAAGGTCAACCTGTTCTGGGTGTCGTCACTGCTGACGGCGTACGCGTACTAGGGACAGAAACGCTTGAGTCATTGTTGGCGCGAGGTGTCGATCTGACCACTCATGCCCAAGGTGCCAATGGTGCTATCGTCGAAATCGCCGAAGACGCTTACCTGCCATTGATGGAGCGTCCGACCAAAATCGTTTGCGTCGGCCTGAACTACGCCGATCACACCAAAGAGTCTCCTTACGCTCAACCAACCTACCCCACCCTGTTTCCTCGCTGGAACTCCAGCCTGACAGCCCATAACAAACCGCTGATTCGTCCGCGCATCTCCGACACCCTCGACTACGAAGGTGAAATGGCTGTGGTTCTGAAAAGCGGCGGCCGTCACATCCGCAAGGAAGACGCACTCGAACACGTCGCCGGTTATGCGCTGTTCAACGAAGGCTCGGTACGCGATTACCAGTTCATCTCGCCGCAGTGGACCGTCGGCAAAAATTTCGATGACACAGGTGCATTCGGGCCGGTGCTCGTGACTGCCGATGAGTTGCCAGCGGGTGGCAAAGGCTTGTTGCTTGAGACACGCGTCAACGGCAAGGTTGTACAATCGGCCAACACCAAAGACATGCTATTCGACGTCGCCACCATCATCTCTACGTTGAGTGAAGCGGTCACGCTCGAAGCAGGCGACGTGATTGTCAGCGGCACCCCGGCTGGCGTTGGTTTTGGCATGAATCCCAAGGTTTATCTGAAAGCAGGCGATGTGGTCGAAGTATCGATCGAGGGCATCGGCAAACTGGTCAACCCGGTTGTCGACGAAGTCTGATAACAGACACAGCTTCGAACTCGGCGCAGGGCCGACCTCGCCCCTGCGCCCCACTACAAGAATAATTAAAATGGAGGCAATCATGAGCGTGTCCCATGGTGTGCATTCAATCGATCATTACGCGCTGAACGTCCCGTCTCTGGACGAAGCCTGCCAGTTCTTCGAAAGCTTCGGCCTCGACGTTCTCCGTGAACAGAACCAGCTTCTCTTACGAGCAACTGACGGCCATGTCTGGGCAAAAATTTTCCCTGCGGCCTCCAAGTCCCTCGCCTATCTGAGTTTCAACTGCTACGAGCAGGATTACGCTGCGTTACGCCAGCAGATCGAAACCGCTGGCGGGCTGTTCGAAGATCGTCCCGAAGCAGGAATGTGGTTTCGCGACCCGGACGGCAACCTGTTGCATGTGAAGGTCGGCGAAAAAACCATGCCCGATCAAAAGTCCGACCACCACAACAGCATCACCCCGTCCAACAGCCGCGGCGCGACGACCCGCGACGCCATGGCGCAGGTCCGCCCTCGCCGCTTGTCCCATGTCCTGTTGTTTACCCCCGATGTGCTTGGCGCGCTGCACTTTTACCAACAGGCCCTGGGCTTGAAGCTCTCCGACAAGTCGATGGACATTATCGCCTTCAGTCATGCCGCGCACGGTTGCGACCATCATCTGGTGGCGTTCGCCAAGAGTAGCGCCAAGGGTTGGCACCACGCTGCGTGGGAAGTCGACAGCATTGATGAAGTCGGCGCGGGCGCCTCGCAAATGGCCGCGGCGGGACATGTGAAAGGTTGGGGCACGGGTCGTCATTGCCTGGGTTCTAACTACTTTCATTACGTGCAGGATCCGTGGGGTTCGTTCTGCGAGTACTCGGCAGACATGGACTACATCTCCGAAGGCAGCGAATGGCCTGCCGGCGATTATCCCCCGGAAAACTCACTGTACCTCTGGGGCCCGGACGTGCCGGACAACTTCATTTTCAACACTGAAGCGGATACCCCGGCACCTGCCTGAGTCGCCTGCCGCTTATTGTTTAAAAAAACTGGAATTCCTGTATTGCGCGAGCCTCCCTGGTTCGCGCAACAGGCCCGGCCATGTTCGGAAATCATTGCGAAGTACACGAGGCACAGATCATGAACCAGCACACTACAGTCGATGTCGCCATTGCCGGTTACGGCCCCGTGGGCCAGACCCTGGCCATTCTATTGGGCCAAATTGGTTATTCAGTCGCCGTCTTCGAACGCTGGCCAGCGCTTTACCCGCTCCCGCGGGCAGTATTTTACGATCACGAGATTCGCCGTATTTTCCTTTCCATGGGCCTTGGCGAAGAACTGGCGAAAATCTCTCAGCCGTCGGCACGCTACCAGTGGTTCAACGCTGACTGGAAAGTCTTGGTAGAGATCGATTGGTCGGCTGAATCCATCAGTGACGGGCCATTCGGTTACCTGTTCAATCAGCCATCGCTGGAAGCCGCACTAGACCGCAAAGCCAAGAGCATCAGCAACGTGCAGGTCCATCAGGGCTGGGAAGCAACTGCACTGAAACAAGACACCCAAGGCTGCGATATGGTTCTCAATCGGGTCATTCGCGAAGACGGCAAGTTTTCACTGGGTGAAGAGCAGCAAAGTGTCCGGGCTCGTTATGTGATCGGTGCCGACGGCGCCAACAGCTTCGTGCGCCAGTCGCTGGGCATTGAATGGCAGGACCTGGGCTTTCAGGAAGACTGGCTGGTGGTCGACTTGCAACCCAAGCCCGGTGTGCAACTGGATGTGCCGGACATCGGCCAATGGTGCAACCCCGAACGACCGACCACCATGGTCCCTGGCGGCCCCGGTTATCGCCGCTGGGAGTTCATGCGCCTGCCCCATGAAACCATCGAGGACTTGCAAGACACCGACAAGGTCTGGTCGCTGCTGTCGCGCTGGGTGACGCCGGACACCGCTGACCTGGTGCGCCACGCGGTCTATCAGTTCCGTTCACGCATTGCTTCGAACTGGCACAGCGGTCGGGTCATGCTGGCCGGCGACGCGGCCCACGTGATGCCACCGTTCATGGGCCAAGGCATGTGCTCGGGGATCCGGGATGCATGGAACCTGTCCTGGCGTCTCGATTTGCTGCTGCGCGGTTTGGCTGAAGACAGCCTGTTGGACAGCTACACACTGGAGCGCAAACCGCAGATCCGCGCCGTGATCGAAGCGTCCATGGCGATGGGTAAAGTCGTTTGCGTATCGGACCCGGTGAAGGCCGCCGAGCGCGATGCAGCCTATTTGAGCGGCAACGTCGCACCACTGCCGCCGTTCCCGGGTTTAACCGATGGTCTACTGCAGAAGGATGGCCAATTGCGCGGCATTCTTGGGGCTCACGGCTCGATCGAAATCGGTGGCAAGGTCAGCCGGTATGACGAAGTTATTGGACGCGGTTTCCACCTGCTTGTCCGAGGTGACCAGGATCCTCTGGCATCGCTCACGCCTGAGCAGCAGAGCTTCATCCATGACTACGATCTGAAAGTCGTTCGACTCGCGCAAACGGCTGACAGCAGCAAAGGCATCTATCGCGACGTCTCCGGCAAATACCTGCGCTTCATGGCCGAGGCCGGACTCAAAGCCCTTATCGTGCGCCCCGACTACTACTGCTATGGCGGCGTTGCAGAACTGTCCGCGTTACCCAAATTGCTCAACTCCCTGCGCGAGCAATTGCAACAAAGCAGCCAACCCCACGTTGTTAATGGTGGAAAGGCCCGCCACGCCTGAGACGATTTCCCGGTGGCATGGACGCCCCTCTCTCTAAAACTCTGACAAAAAAACAAGAGACAGATAATGATCAACATCAAGGTGAAAACGCTTGGTGCGGTTCTGGCCGCCTTCGCAACGCTCAATACACACGCAGCCGAATCCCCTGAAACGGGTGAAGGCACCCTGTTTCGTAGCCTGTTTGGAGACACGCTGGAAAAGGATTACGGGATTCAGGTCTCAGGCCTTTTTGACGCCGCTTACTCTCGCAATAATCGCTCGACACACGATGAGCGCCAGGACGGTTTGAGCAATCTCCCGGTGGTTGGTTTCGCCGACGAGGGGCTTGAATGGGGTAGCTTGCATCTTTTCGTCGACAAGCAACTGAAGGGCACCATGGTGCCACGTATCACGCCGTTGCCAGGTCCTGCGCCGAGCGACGCCTCCTTCGGTTTTACCTTCGAAGTGAACTACGGGCGCAATGCCCAGTTCGCCCGTACCACGGGTTGGGACATGCACTGGGACGTTAATTCGCCTGGTGACGACAACCTCGCCAAGGCCCAGCGCGACAAGCAGAAATTCCTTGCCATTCCCAACATCGCCGCCACTGCCTACCTGCCTTACGGCCCTGGAATCACCGCCATGGCCGGGGTTTTCGGCCCGGCCATGGGCTATGAAATCCCGCCCAACATTCGCGCTGCTCGTAACCCGCTTGCCAGCAAGAGCTACGCCTTCGTCAGCGAGCCGGGAACCGTAGGTGGCGTGCTGCTCGGCACTCGACTGTACAACGGCGAATCGTCGCTTCTCGGCGCCGAACTGGGGGTAGTCCAGGGCTGGAACAACCTGCGCGACAACAACGATCAGAAGTCGATGATGGGGGCCTTGCGTTGGCGTACCGCAGACATGCAGACCTGGATCGACTACGAGTTCATCCTCGGCGATGAACAGAACGACAGCTTCAGCGATGTACAGGCTCCAACGTCGCGCCTGGTGTCGCCACAAGGTCAGTTCAAACAACAACACTCGCTCAACGGCTGGCATCGTTTCGACTCAAACTGGTCGATGGGCGCCGAGCTGGTTTATGGCCGTCAGAACGGTGACGGCAAGGCCACAACCGTCGACATTATCAACGGTCCTGGTTTCGATGGCGCCCATTGGTGGGGTGCCAACGCGGTGCTCACCTACCAGCAACGCCCGGACCTCTCCTACTCGGTGCGCGCCGAACATTTTGCCGATCCCGACGGGTTCATCCTGCTACCGGTTTCGACCGCTCGCGGCAGTTTTAATGCCCTTACTGCGGGCCTGCGCTATGACCTGAACAAGTACGTCTCGTTGCGCCCTGAAGTGCGTTACGACGTGTTCGATGGCAATGCCGACGATCACCCGTTTGGCGCGGGTCGCAACAACACGCAGATGACCGGCCTGGTTGAAGCGCTGCTCTATTTCTAAGCCCTTGGCGGCCGGGCTTGCATACGGCCGCTAACCCTCAACTTCATCCGAGTAACAACCATGAACAACAATAAGCATGCGTGGGATGTGCGTTACGAGTTCAAAGCGGTAGCTCTGCTGGCCTTGGGTTTCGGCCTCGTGGGCCTGGACCGGTTCATCATCCTGCCTCTGTTCCCGGTGATGATGAAAGACCTGGGCCTCAATTATCAGGATCTGGGCAACGTGACAGCGATACTGGGCTTGGCCTGGGGCATTTCTTCGATCTTCATGGGGCGGCTGTCCGATCGCATCGGTCGACGCAAAGTGCTGATTCCGGCCGTACTGGTATTTTCGCTGCTCGCAGGCCTTTCCGGTTTGGCGACCGGCATAGGCGGGTTGATGCTGATCCGCGCGATCATGGGCATTTCCGAAGGCGCTTTCACCCCAACAGCCCTGGCGGCCACGGCAGAGTCATCGCATCCTCGCCGGCGCGGGATGAACATCGGCATTCAGCAGGCGTTTTTCCCGATCCTCGGCTTGGGTCTCGCACCCATTCTCGCCACACAGCTGTTGCTCGTCGTGCCTTCGTGGCGCTGGGTGTTCGTGATCGTTTCGCTGCCGGGTTTCCTGCTGGCATTGGCGATGTACCGTTACTTGCGGGAAACGCGCGCAGCCACTGCGAAAAAAGCCGAAGCCAGTGCCGCAGTGGATCACCCGAGCTGGCTGGATGCACTGCGCTATCGCAACGTGCTGCTCAACATCGTCGGTATGTTCTGCATGCTGACCTGCCTGTTCGTGATCAGCGTGATGATGCCTAACTACTTGATGGACTATTTGCACCTGGAAGTACAGCAGATGGGCTTCGTCATGTCGGCCATCGGCCTGGGTGGTTTTCTCGGGCAATTGATCATGCCTGCCGTGTCAGACCGCATCGGCCGTAAACCGGTGGTGCTCATATCGTTCGTCGCCACCGGCGCATTTCTTTGGTTGCTGATGGGCACTGGTGCCGAGCCGGTCAAGTTGTTCGCGCTACTGTTTCTGACGATTTTCTTCAACTTCAGCATGATCTGCATGACGGTCGGGCCACTCACCAGTGAATCGGTGCCGGCCGCGCTGACGTCTACCGCTACCGGGTTGGTAGTGGGCATTGGTGAGATTTTTGGCGGCGGTGTCGCGCCGGCTATCGCGGGTTATATCGCACAGCATCACGGGATCGAAAACACGATGTATCTGGCACTCGGCGCGGTGGTGGTCGGGTTGCTGGTCGCGACCTGTTTACGTGAAACCGCACCCGCCAGAGTGGCCGAGCCTGGGGTCGAAGGCATCGACAGCGTTTAACAAAATTCACTCTCCACCCGGGGAGCGACAGGAGGTCGGAATGGGATTGTTTGTTCGCAAGAACAGCTCTCCCGCGCCACGCACACGATGAGCGTGCCAGCGCCAGGCGCCACGATCGCCCGGCGCTGATTTATCCCTTGAGCGTTTCATCGAAGTAAGGCGCCGGCCACAAGCCGGCGCCATCTCATCTGATGTTCGCCAAGACAGCGGCAAAAAAACAAAGCGTCCATCAATGCGCACGCTGCGATCCCCTTCTTTGAGGACAAATCCGTTGTTTTTCAGAAAAATGAAGTTGGCACCACGCTCAATTTTCGGCTTTGGCTTGATTGGCTTGGTCGTCCTGCTGCTGGGCCTGTTCTCATTGAGTATGGTCAAGCAAATGAGCGTGCAGTCCGAAGCCATCAGAGAGGTCTGGGTCCCCGGACTCAACAGACTTGCAGAGCTGAACAAAACCGAAGATCGAGCCGGAATAATGACCTTTCGGATGGTCGTTCTACGGGACCCGGCAGCCTTGGTTGCCAATAAAACTGCACTGATGCAAGTAATCGAAAGCGTTCGACAGCAGCAAGATGATTTTGCCACGCACCTGCACGAAAAGTCGGAGCAGGAAATCTTCGAACGCTACCTTCAAGCCTACAAGGCTTTCAGTCATGAGCGACTCGAAGTCATCCGGCTCGCAGCAGGTGGGCAAACGGCATCGGCTATTGAGATACTGAACGGCCCCATCGATAAATTTGCCATGGAACTGGGCGTCAGCTCGGGGCAGCTGCTGGATTTTTATCTGAAGCATTATCACCAGGCAGCTGAAAACGAACAGCAGACACGTGATCGTGTCGTGACGGGGGTCATTGCGGCAATGGCGCTGGCCGCCCTGCTGACGGTACTGCTGGCAACGCTATACACCAGAAGTATTAACCAGCCACTGCTCAATGCTCTTAAGGTAGCGGAGAACATTGCGCGAGGTGATTTGACCTCTTCGATCGACGATACGGGGAAAGATGAGCCGGCCTTATTACTTCAGGCATTGAAGGCCATGCAGGGCAATCTTCACAACACCGTCCTGCGTATAACGGACTCTTCCACCCTGCTGGCTTCATCCTCGCAGCAGTTTCATTCAGTGATAGCAACCGCCACGAGCGGGCTCCAGGAACAGAACAGGGAAATCGAGCAAGCCGCCACAGCCGTGAATGAAATGACCGCTGCAGTCGATGAAGTGGCGAAAAATGCATCGGCAACGGCACAGGCTTCACGAACCACGGATGTCGCGGCACAAACCGGGAAAGCTCGCGTCGTCGAAACACTTGAGTCGCTCTCACTATTAGCAGAGCGCATTTCCATTACCGCAGATCGCGTAGAAGCACTTGCAAGCAGCGTGTCCGGCATTAACCGGGTGTTAGAGGTGATACGGTCGATCGCTGAGCAAACCAACCTTCTGGCGCTTAACGCGGCGATTGAAGCCGCCCGGGCTGGCGAAGCCGGTCGTGGTTTTGCCGTCGTCGCCGAGGAAGTGCGGGCATTAGCTTTTCGCACGCAGCAATCTACGGGTGAGATTGAACAGATGGTCAGCGAGCTAAGCAGCGTGGCGGCGCACACATTGTCGTCCATGCAACTGAGCACGGATCGTGTCCACTCAACCTTAGGCATTGCTCAAGAGGCGGATTCGGCGTTGCAACAGGTAACCATTGCAGTCGAGTCAATCAGTCAAATGAACATCGTCATCGCCACCGCGTCCGAGCAGCAAGCCCAAGTCTCTCGGGAAATTGACCGGAGCTTGATCAGCATTCGTGATCTGTCGGTGCAAACCTCGGCGGGCGCGGTACAGATTCATTCGACCAGCGAAGAACTGTCGCTCCTGGCCACGGGTCTGCGCGGACACATCAACAGGTTTCGCCTCTAGCTCGGGCGTTCAGCATTCTTTGCGCGAGGTTTTATACATGATCGAATTCCACCAAGTCACCGCGTACCAACAACAGACACGGGTGCTCAATCGGTTGTCGTTGAAGATTGAACCGCACGAGCGCGTGGCAATCCTGGGCCCCAACGGCGCGGGTAAAAGCACCCTGCTTAAACTGATAACCCGGGAGCTGTATCCCGTTGCGCAGGAAGGCAGCTACCTGAAGCTTTTTGACAGCGAAACGATTCATCTTTGGCAGTTGCGGGACAGGATCGGTTTTGTTTCGCACGACCTGCAAGAGAACTACACGCCCTATACCACGGCATTAGAGGTTGTCGTTTCCGGTTTTTTCGGTGCCATTGGCAGTCATGAACACCTTCAACCGACGAATATCCAGGTCGATCAGGCGCGGGCAATGATGACCAGACTCGGAATTGCGCAGGAAGAGGCCTGCATGTTTCAGCGCCTTTCCACGGGCCAGAGGCGGCGTCTCCTGCTGGCCCGAGCACTTGTTCATCATCCCGAGGCGTTGATTTTCGATGAGCCCTCCAATGGCCTGGACATGGGCGCCAGCGTGGCCATGCTGACGCTGTTGCGCAGCTTTTGCAGTAAGGACCGGTCATTGATCATCACCACTCACCACGTTGACGAGATCATTCCCGAAATTGACCGCGTGGTGCTAATCAACCGAGGACAAATTATTGCTGACGGCCCAAAACCCGACATTCTGACGAGTGAAACCTTGTCAGAGCTGTATCAGACCCCGCTACACATCAGCGAGAAAAATGGCTGGTACCGCTGCTGGCACGACTAAGAGAAGCTTGCCAGTCAGGACTGTCTTGGAGTCGCAGCGGCCATTCCTCCCTGGCGTGCCACCTTCAGGAACGCGTGCACCGTACCCGCCGTTTCATTCACACGGCTGATGAGCAACAGGTCGGCTTGGGGTTCGACGTCATCGAAGGTTCGATAGATCAGGCCGGGAATCATCACTTGTGTCAACGGCTCGGGCACCAGCGCTACGCCCATTCCAGCGGCCACCAATGCCAGCACACTCAAGGTGCTGGTGGTGCGCTGAACCTTGGGCTCACGCCCCAGTGCTTTGCGAAGCGCGGCAAGCATGTGTTCATCCGCACCGTGGGCGGCATAGACGATCAACGACTCGGCACCCAGCATCGGCACGCGCAAGGGCTGTTGATTGGCCAACGGATGGTCCTCGGGCATTGCAACGACCAAGGGCCACGTGCCAATTCGCTCAAACAGGAGTGCGGTGTCCAGAGCCTGTCCGCCATGACTGGGGGCATACCCCAAATCCAGCTGGCCGTTCTGAATAGCTTCGACCTGCAGGTGCGGCGCCAACTCGCGCAGGACGACCTCCGCGTCCGGGAACGCCTTACGAAAGGCGCGAACGTCGGCCATTAACCTACCACTGAACACGGCGTTGCCGGCGAAGCCAATCCGTACGGTGCCCATTTCGCCGCGCAGAGACCGCTGCACCACTTGTTGGGCGTGCGCCGCCTGATCGAGGGTGCGTTGTGCTTCGGCACGCAGCAGGGCACCCGCCTCCGTGAGCTCTACGCGACGGCTGGTACGCAAGAACAGAGGCCCGCCGAGTTCTTCCTCCAGGGAACGGATTTGCATGCTCAGGGCGGACTGAACGATGTGCAGACGCTGGGCGGCCCGACCAAAATGGCCTTCCTCGGCAACAGCCAGAAAATAACGTAAATGCCGCAGATCCATTGCCGTAAGCCTCATCAGATTTAATGATTGATCGTTCATATCAATCTATTTGAAGTTATCTGTCCAGAGGACGATGCTGAATCCGACACTCCGTTACCTGCCAAGGACACCTCATGCAGACTTACCTCGAAGACCGGTTTCAAATCACTGACCTGATCACCGGCTGGATTCATCGTGACTTGGGCCAATGGGATGAGTTGGCCAACCTCGCTCATCCTGACGGGACCATTGAAATCACCTGGTTTGAAGGGCCGTTCGCCGAGTTTGTCGAAGGCTCCAAGCGCATGGGCAACTCCGACCTGCGCACCAAACACTTGATCGGCACCCCGGTGGTGACCTTCAACGGCAATAAAGCCATTGTCGAAACCAACGCGGTAATCGTGGCCGAAAACGTCAAGCTGGGTCTGGGGTGCAGCGTGCACAACCGTTTTTATGACCTGGCCGAAAAACGCGAAGGCCTGTGGAAGCTGGTCAAACGCCAAAGCATCTATGACATGGGTAGCTTCACTTTCCCACAAGGCCTGGTCGAGATTGATCGTGACCTCGTAGCGCGTTATCCGCGTGAATACGCGCCACTGGCCTATCTGTTGGATAAGAGCGGTTTTCCACTCAATCGTCTGTTTGCCACTCGCGGCAGTGAGCTTGAACAAGGCATACGGGCCGAAGCTCGCGCATGGCTCGCTGACTGACAAGCCGCGATTACCAACCTTTTAACCGAGAGCTTATCCGCACCCTCCACTCGTTCCGATATTGCAAACCAAACACCGCTATTACCGAAAATAATTACAACAGAGGTATTTGCTTGTGAACAATCAACTCGACATCTGCGCGATCGTCGAAAGAAGCCGGTTGGGCGCCTTTCAGCTGCTTGTGCTCGTTCAATGCTTCCTGTGCATGGTCGTCGATGGCTTCGATATTCAAGCCATGGCCTATGCAGCCCCCAGCCTCATTGCCGATTGGGGTATTCCCAAAGCCAACCTGGGTCCGGTGTTCAGCATCAGCATGCTCGGTATGTTGATCGGGTCGCTCGCGCTGGGCTCGGTGGCCGACCGCGTGGGGCGGCGGCCAGTACTTGTAGCCGCCTCGCTGGTGATGGCGGTCTTGATGTTTTTCACCGCCCACGCGACGACGGTGGATGGCCTGATGACGCTGCGGTTTTTCACCGGGATCGCCATGGGTGCCATCGTGCCGAACGTTGCTACCCTGGTGACGGAATTTGCACCGAGGCACAACCGCGTCATGCTGTTGACGCTGGTGTCTTCGGGCATGGTGGTCGGCGGCCTGGTCGGCGGCGCTATTGCAGCCGCGCTGATTCCACAGTACGGCTGGCAAGCGGTGTTCTACCTGGGCGCCATCGCACCGTTGTGCGTGGGTGTGCTGATGTTTTTTGCCCTGCCCGAATCGCTTCAATGGAGCGTACTGCGTGCACGCCAGCTCGACCGTGTCAGGGCCATCCTGAAACGCATTGAGCCTGGCCTGCAGATCGATCCGCAGACTGTCCTGGTCATCGGTGAACCGCGCAAGAAAGGCCTGTCGTTCTCTCTATTGTTCGCCGAAGGTCGGCTGCCGGGCACGCTGCTGCTGTGGCTGATCAACTTTATGAACATGCTCTGCGTGTACTTCCTCGCCTCATGGACGCCGGTACTGATGAGCGGCGCAGGCCACACCCCTTCACAAGCGGTGCTTGCGGGCACATCCATGTGGCTGGGTGGCCTGGCGGGCGGCTGGCTGCTGGGCTGGTTTGTCGACCGCCGCGGCTTCGGCACCGTGCTGGTGCCCACGTTTATCGTGTCTGCCATTGCCATTCTTTTGTTCAGCCATTTCTACGCTTCGATCAATCTCGCTTACCTGACTATCGCTGTCGCAGGCTTTGGCATCCTCGGCGGCCAGGCGGCATTGAACGCCATGACCGCGACTTTTTATCCGACCGCCTTGCGCGCCACCGGTACTGGCTGGACGCTGGGTGTCGGTCGCCTGGGCGGCATCTGTGGACCGTTCATTGGCGCCACATTGCTGCACCTGCAGTGGTCCACGAGTGATCTGCTGGTGGCCGCCGCCATTCCCGCCGCCATCGCGGCGCTTGGCATCTTCAGCTTCTGGCGCCTGAACCGAGCCGTGGGAATACCCGCTACCAACTGACGGCCGCCGCGAGTGGCCAGCGAATGGCCGCTTCCCCAACAAAAATAAGAGAAACCCCATGAAGAACATCAACGTCAAATCGTTTGGTGCGGTTTTGCTCGCGCTCGCAACAAGCCATTGCCTGGCCGGGCAGCGTGCAGACGTCGGCGAAGGCACCGTGTTTCGCAGCATTGTCGGCGACTCTCTGGAACGCGATTACGGCATTACAGTGTCCGGCCTGCTGGACGCCGGTTACTCACGCAATAACAACTCATCCCGCGACGACCGCAAGTCAGGGCAAACCAACACACCGATCGCTGGCTTTTCGGACGAAGGATTTGAACTGGCCACCCTTCACCTGTTTGCCGATAAAGCGTTGAAGGCCAACTTCGTTCCCCGTGTCACGCCATTGCCGGGCCCGGCGCCGACCGAGGCCTCTTTCGGATTTACCCTTGAAGCCGCCTATGGTCGTAATGCCCAGCAGGCGCGCACGTATGGTTGGGATATGCATTGGGGCATCAACTCGCCCGGCGATAACGATGCGGACAAGGCCCGGCGCGACAAGCAGAATTTTCTGGCTGTACCCAACATTGCCGCCACCGCTTACTTGCCCTATGCAGGTGGGTTCACCGCGATCGCCGGTATCTTTGGCTCAGGGTTGGGTTACGAGATACCACCTAACATCCGTGCCGCACGCAACCCGTTTGCCAGCCGCTCCTATGCCTTCATGACCGAGTCCGGCGCCGTATCCGGCTTCCTGCTGGGCAAACGCTTGATCAACAACTCCAGCATGCTGTTCGGTGCGGAACTGGGGGTGATTCAGGGTCAGGGCAACTTGCGCGACAACAACGACAGCAAGGCGCTGCTCGGTGCGTTGCGCTGGCGCACGCCGGACATGAACACCTGGATCGATTATGAGTTTCTGGTCGGCGACTCACAGAACGACAGTCGCAGCGATATCCAGACGCCGCGCGGTCGACTGATTTCAACCGATGGCCAGTTCAAGCAACAGCACTCGCTCAATGGCTGGCATCGGTTCAATGAGCAATGGTCGATGGGTGGGGAAATGGTCTACGGCCACCAGGACGGAGACGGTAAGGCTTCCACCGTCGACATCGTCACGGGACCCGGTTTTGATGGCGCGCATTGGTGGGGTGCCAACGTCGTGCTGACCTACCAGCAACGCAAGGACTTGTCGTTCTCAGTACGCGCCGAGCATTTCGACGACCCGGACGGCTACGTCCTGTTCCCCTCTTCCACCGCTCCCGGCGCGTTTAATGCACTGACGACGGGGGCCCGTTACGACTTCAACAAATACCTGACCCTGCGGCCGGAGTTGAGATACGACTGGTTCAATGGCCGCGACGATGCCCTTCCGTTTGGTCAAGGCGATGCCCGCAACCAGTTGACCGCTACCGTGGAAGCGCTGGTGTACTTCTGAGAGGCGCAAAAAACCATCGCTCGGTGAGTTCACTACAGAGCGATGGCGTTGAAGCCGTACTAAAAATAATAGAGCGCCTCGACCATGGTGCTCAGTTGCGTGCGATCACGACCGTTGCCATATGGACGGTCATGATCTCGGCCATCGAACCAGTCGTAACGAAATTCCGGGCGCAGCGACAGGTTCTTGTTGACGTCATAACGAAACCCCGTGGTGACCGCATTGAAGTCACCTCGGGCAGTCGTTGTCGGGAAGAGGACAAAACCCTCTGGATCACTGAAGTGGTCGCCCCGCAGAGACCAGGACAGCTGCGGTTGAATCTGATAGGTCACCACCGCGTTGGCGCCCCACCAGGAAGCGCCATCGAAACCCGGACCATTGACGACATCGACCGTCGAGGCTTTTCCATCCCCATTCTGCCGGCCGTAAACAACTTCGGCGCCCATCGACCGTTGCTGGTCGAATTTGTGCCAGCCATTCAGCGAGTGTTGCTGCTTGAATTGCCCCGACGGCGAAACGATTCGCGAGGGTGGTGCCTGCACGTCACTGAAGTCGTCATTCTGTTCATTGCCGACAATGAATTCGTAATCGATCCAGGTGTTCATATCCGGCGTGCGCCAGCGCACCGCTCCCATCAGCGACTTGTCGTCGTTATTGTCACGAAGACTATTCCAACCCTGCACCACACCCAATTCGACCCCCAAAATACCCGAGCCACCGTTGTAGACACGGCTACTGGCGAGCACCCCGGCGACTGTGCCGGGCTCGCTGACAAAAGCGTAGGTTTTGCTGGCGAAAGGGTTTCTCGCGAAACGAACATTGGGCGGGATTTCATAGCCCATCGCCGGGCCAAATACGCCGGCCATGAAACTGACACCAGGGCCATAAGGTACATACATCTCTACGGCTGAATTGGGAATCGAGAGGAAATAGTCTTTGTCACGCTGGGCTTTGGAATTGACCTGCTCGTTCATGTCCAACGCCATATCTCAGCCGTAGGTCCTGGCGAATTGCGAGTTACGACCATAGTTGAGTTCGGCGGTAAAACCGAAAGAAAAATCTCCTGGCGTTGGGCCTGGCAGCGGAGTGATGCGCGGGATGAAGTTGCCCTTGAGTTGTTTATCCACGAAAAGGTGAAGGCTACCCAATTCCAACCCTTCATCCGACATGCCAGTGATGGGCAAATTGCTCAGTCCGTCCTCTCGTTCTTTATGGTTCGAACGGTTATTGCGCGAGTAGGCGATGTCCAGCAGGTTCGATACGGTGATGCCGTAATCGCGCTTTAGGCTGTGGCCGAACACACTACGAAACAACGTGCCTTCACCGGTCTTTTCAGTTTCATCGGCATAGCAGTTCACCATCGCGAGGGCGGCCAGAACCGCGCTAAGCGCTTTCACTTTAACGTTTTTCATTTTCTGTCTCTTGTTGTTATTGTCAGAAACCCACCTCTAGGGGTGGGCCGTAAGTGGGGGTTAGAGGTTGGTGGCCTGGAAACTGATCTGGCGCCACGTGTTACCACGGCGCAGCCAGACTTGCGTGGTGATCACATCCATTTCACGACGCTCTGCGGTGGCGCGAAATTCGATGCTCTGCACCAAACGCCCGGTGGCAACCGCGATGTCGCTGTGGACCTGAACGTGAAAATCCTGCTGCCGTTCCACCCGCAAGAATCGGATGGCCGTCTCGACCAGTCGCAAGTAAGCCGGTTTGTCGTCGACCTGACCGGTGGCATGGATATGCACCAACTGATCATCAACGAGCTCTTCCAAAGCGCCGATATCGCCGTCCACCAATGCACGACAGCGAGCATTTTCCAAATCGATTATGGCGTTGGCGATGGCTTGATCATTCATGGGTGTTTCTCCCGAAAGGAAATACCAAGGGCCGCTTCCTGCACATGCGGCCCTCGCTGTGCATCACTCAAATTTCGCTGCGCACCACGTTTTCGATGGCGCTGAGCCCGTCGATCTCGACACGTACCCGATCGCCTTTGCGTAGCCAGCGCGCAGGTTTGAAACCCGCGCCGACGCCCCCCGGCGTACCGGAGAAAATCACATCGCCAGGTTCCAGGGTCATGACTTTGGAAAGGTGCTCGATTTGCTGGTAGCAATCGAAAATCAGTTGGCTGGTATTTGATTCCTGCCGCTTTTCATCATTCACAAAGCATCTGATGCCCAGTTGATGGGGATCGCCAATCTCATCAGCCGTGACGATCCACGGGCCAAATGGCGCGTGGGTATCGAACGACTTGCCCAAGGTGAATTGCGAAGTGCGCAGTTGCCAGTCACGGACACTGACGTCGTTGCCGACGCAGTAACCGAAGATCGCCGTCCGCGCAGTCTCCGGGGTGAGATGGCGACAGCGCTGCCCGACGATGAAGACCATTTCAGCTTCGTAGTCGAGGGTCTCGGACACTTTCGGCAAATCGACAGGCGCGAATGGACCATTGGCCGCCGTGCTCATCATCGCGAACCACAACTGGTCCGCCGGCCTGTCCATGCCCGACTCCTCGACATGGTCGGCATAATTGAGACCGATGCCGAGGATCTTGCCCGGGCGCGGCACCGGTGCCAGTAGCGTGACCTGATCAAGTGCAATGCCCCTCGCACCGCTGCTCCCGGCCAACTGTTGCAGAGGCTCGCGCCAATCGGCCCACGCGCTGATCAATTCGATCATGCTGGCGGGTGCCGCGTTGAAATGATCACTGATGCGAATGACCTTCTCACCGACAACCAAACCAACGGCAGGGCTGCCATCCTGGATCTGGAACGTACACAGTTTCATGCTGTTTACCTGTATTGAGGGCCGAGGTTTACGCCAGTGGCGGCAGTGCCCAATGCGCACAGTTGTTCATCGCTGGCGCCTGCACGCCACATCGCGACCAGTTCATCGGCATCGAATTCGGTGCCAATCGGGTTAGCGGCGAAGGTCTCGGAATGAAAGAAGGCAGCGGCATCGGCGGCATCAGCGAAGTTGTCGACCTGCAACTCGATGTCGTTGCCTTCCGGGTCGCGGTAGTAAACCGACGTGGTGGGGCCATGGTTGATGGTCCAGACCGGCATGATGTCGAGCCCCTTGAGGCGTTCATAAGTCGCCAACACTTCACCAATGTTCTGATAGCTGTAGGCAATGTGATGAACACCGACCATGTTGTCGGTTTTTTCCGGCAGATCCGGCATGTTGAAAAATGCCAGGCGATGGTGCTCATCGTCATAGGTGATAAAGGTCAGAATGTCGTCCTCGAACACCAGGTCGGCCTGGAATATTTTCCGGTACCAATCGACCATGGATTTGCGATCGGCGCAGCGGTACACCAGGTGAGCCATCTTGAACGGCGCGATGCGTAGGGCGCCGGTATCGAGGCCGGTTGATTGCAGTGCAGTCATGTTCGTTCTCCTTGTTTTTGTTGTGACGAGTCAGATCGAGACACGGCGGAAGTCCGCCAACAGTGTTGCCAGGTAAGCGAGGAATCGGCCGGCTTCAGCGCCGTCCACCGCGCGGTGATCCCATGACAGCGACAACGGCAGTTGCAGGCGTGGCTGGAACGTCGAGCCGTCCCACGTGGGTTGCATCGAGGCTTTGCCGACGCCGAGGATCGCCACTTCCGGAGCATTGATGATCGGGGTGAAATGCCCTCCTCCGATTCCTCCCAGCGACGACACCGTGAAGCAGCCTCCACGCATTTGCTCTCCAGAAAGTTTGCCGTCTCGGGCCAATTGCGAGAGTTCGGCCATTTCAGCGGCGAGCGCAGCGATCCCCTTGCGATCCACATCGCGAATCACCGGGACCACAAGACCGTTGGGTGTGTCTGCAGCGAAGCCGATATGGAAGTACTGCTTCTGTACGATTTCATCGCCTTCCAGGCTGACGTTGAACTGCGGAAACCGCTGCAACGCCGCCACGCACGCCTTGATCAGGAACGCCAGCAGGGTGATCTTGGCCTGCCCCGTCTTCGCCTCCTGATTGAGCTGCACACGCAGCGATTCGAGATCGCTAATATCGGTCTGGCTGTGATTGGTGACGTGCGGAATGCTCACCCAGTTGCGATGCAGGTTGGCCGCCGATAGACGCTTGATGCGAGAAACCTGACGACGCTCGATCGGCCCGAATTTGGCGAAGTCGACTTCTGGCCACGGCAGCACATTGAGGCCCGTGCCCCCGCTAGCCGCCGGCGCGGGATTGGCCCGCTGCGCCTTGACGAACGCCTTGACGTCGTCACGCTGAATCCGACCTCTGGGATCGCTGGCCTTGACGTCATTCAGATCGACACCCAGTTCACGTGCAAGCTTGCGCACGGCGGGACCGGCCAGCACGAGCGATGCGGCACGCGGTTTTTGCGCATCAGGTGCCGCCTCCTGCATCGACGCTGGCGTGGTTACCTCCGGCAGCGCTGCAAGAACCGGCGCAGGTGCCGCCGCTACCTCCGGCTGGGCAATGACGTTGTCCGCGAACTCAACGTGCGCAATCACAGTGCCTTTGGAAACGCAGTCACCGGGTTTGATCAGCACCTCACGAATCGTGCAGTCGCGGGTGCTGGGCACATCCATCACCGCCTTGTCGGATTCGAGGGTGATCAGCGCCTGCTCGACCGAGACCTTGTCACCGGGTTTGATCAGTACATCGATCACCGGCAGGTTCTGAAAGTCACCAATATCGGGAACCATGAGTTGTTGCATAAGTTAGTCTCCTTGTTCTCGATTCAGCGGTTCCACGGGGCGTCGAGGGCGACGTCAATGCCGTAGCGCTCACGGGCTTGTGCCGCTTTTTGCGGATCAATGGCAGCCAATGCGGCGACAGCGATGTGCTGGCTATCCATCTCGAAGAAACGGCGCAGGGCCGGGCGGGTGTCACTGCGGCCGAAGCCATCCGTGCCCAGGGCGATGTAGGGCGCATGAATGTAGGGGGCGATCAGTTGCGCATAGCCGCGTACGTAATCGGTGGCGGCCACAACCGGCAAGTCGCCGGACAGGCATTGCTGCACGTAACTTTGCGACTGCAGTTCGGCGCCAAACAGTGCGCTGCGCTCCACTTCACGGGCTTCGCGTGCCAGCTCGGAGAAGCTGGTGACGCTCCAGATTTCGCTGTTTACGCCCCAATCCTCGGCGAGCAATTCAGCGGCAGCGATCACCTCGCGCAGGATCGAACCCGAGCCGAGCAGTCGCACTGCGGGGGCAACGCCCTCGTCGCCGCGGCCACCGAAACGGCGCATGCCTTTGATCACCGCGTCGTACTCAATTTCAGTGAGTGGCGCCTGGGTGTAATTCTCGTTGGTGACCGTCAGGTAGTAGAACTCGTCATGCTGCTCTTCGAGCATGCGTCGGCTGCCATGATCGATGATCACCGCGACCTCACTGGCGAACGCCGGATCGTAGGCGCGGCAATTCGGTACCGTGGAAGCGATCAGTTGGCTGGTGCCGTCCTGGTGCTGCAATCCTTCACCAGACAGCGTGGTGCGGCCGGCCGTGGCGCCGATCAGGAAACCGCGGGCACGCTGATCGGCGGCAGCCCAGATCAAGTCGCCGATGCGCTGAAAGCCAAACATCGAGTAGTAGATGTAGAACGGCAACATGGTGATGCCGTTGACGCTGTAGGACGTGGCTGCCGCCACCCAGGAGGAAATGGCACCGGCTTCGGTGATGCCCTCTTCCAACAGCTGACCGTCCCTGGACTCTTTGTAGTAGAGCATCGCCCCGGCATCTTCCGGTTCGTAGAGCTGCCCGACGGGTGAGTAGATTCCGATCTGCCGGAACAAGTTCGCCATGCCAAAGGTGCGAGCCTCGTCGGCGACAATGGGCACGATGCGCGGGCCCAATTGCTTGTCCTTCAGCAGGTTGGTGAACAACCGGACGACTGCTGTCGTCGTCGACGTTTCACGCTCGTCCGGGGTCAGCGCAAATTGCGCATAACTGGCCAGCGCCGGCACCGACAGCGCATCAGCCTGAGTCTTGCGACGCGGCATGTAACCACCCAGCTCGGTGCGCCGGGCATGCAGGTAGCGCATTTCTGCACTGTCTTCAGCGGGTTTGTAGAAGCGCATTTCTTCCAGCGCTTCGTCATCCATCGGAAGCGCAAAGCGGTCGCGGAATGCCTTAAGCGCTTCAACGTCAAGCTTCTTCTGCATGTGCGACGTGTTACGCGACTCGCCAGCCAGTCCCATGCCGTAACCTTTTTTGGTCTTGGCGAGGATCACCGTTGGCTGACCGTTGTGCTGTTTGGCGGCTGCAAACGCGGCGTAAAGCTTGCGAAAATCGTGACCGCCACGGCGCAGCCCGTCGATTTCCTGCGGCGTCATGTGCGACACCAACGCCTGCAACTCTGGATCGAGGTCGAAGAAATGCTCGAGGTTGTAAGCGCCGTCATTGGCACCCAGGGTCTGGTACTGGCCATCAACGGTGTGGGCGAAGCGGCGTAGCAAAACGTTGTTGCGATCACGCGCAAACAACGCATCCCAATCCGAGCCCCAGACCACCTTGATCACGTTCCAGCCGGCGCCACTGAACAGCGACTCCAGCTCCTTGATAATCTGACCGTTGCCGCGCACAGGCCCGTCCAGGCGTTGCAGGTTGCAGTTGATGATAAACGTCAGATTGTCGAGGTTTTCTCGCGCCGCGAGGGAGAGCGCAGCAATGGATTCCGGCTCGTCCATCTCGCCATCGCCGAATACCCCCCAGACATGTCGCTTCGAGGTGTCAGCGATACCGCGATGCTCCAGGTAGCGCAGAAAGCGCGCCTGATAGATCGAGCTGATTGGGCCGATGCCCATCGAACCGGTCGGAAATTGCCAGAAGTCCGGCATCAACCAAGGGTGTGGGTAGGAGCACAAACCGCCTCCATCCACTTCCTGGCGATATTTCGCCAGTTGCGCCTCATCAAGGTGCCCTTCGAGAAATGCGCGCGCATAAACGCCAGGCGCCGAGTGCGGTTGGAAGTAGACCAGGTCGCCCTTCGATTCGGCATTGTCGGCGCGAAAAAAATGGTTGAAACCGACTTCGAAAATCTCCGCGGCCGATGCATAGCTGGCGATGTGACCGCCTAATTCGCCATACGCCTTGTTGGCCCGGGCCACCATGGCCAAAGCATTCCAGCGGATGATCGAGGTGATGCGCTCTTCCATCGCCAGATCGCCGGGATAGGCCGTCTGCTTGTCCAGAGAGATACTGTTTTGATACTGCGAATAGGGGTGAGCGGAACGCCGCACACCCAAGTGGCTGGCATGTTCAGCGAGACGTTGCAGAAGGAAATCCACACGTTCGGAACCTGCATGGAGGGCGATGCTTTCCAACGCGTCGAGCCACTCGAGGGTTTCCTGCTTATCGATGTCGTTGTCTGTTTGCACAGGCAATTCTCGGATGCTAGCGGTCATGGCAAATCACTCGGTTTACATTTAATCGGCATGAACTGCCCCTGGGCATTCCTCGCGGAATACCCCATCGGGCTGTTTCAGGCGCCTATTTATTGCTACGGACGGACGTCACCAGACGTCGACGCAACCACTCCATTCGGCACTGGGCGCGCGGGCGTGCATCTGGTGGTAGCGGCCGCTGTAGAAAAGCAGCGGCTTGCGTTGTGCGCCGACGCGCACATGTTCGATCTCGCCGATGTAGAGCAGGTGGTCACCGGCCGGGTGCACGTCGACCGTACGGGCAACGAGGTGCACGAGACTGCCGTCCAGCAATGGCGTGTCCCCGTGGTAGGAGAAGGGCAACACAGCGCCCTCCTCCGGCCGTCCACCGAAATGACCGCTCAGCCAACGCTGGCTTTCGGCAAGAAAATTGACCCCGAACCGCACGCCCTCACCCACAAACTGGTTGAAGCTCGAGGCATTGCGGATTGAAATCAGGATCAGCGGCGGTTCCAGCGAGACCGACATAAAGGCATTGGCGGTCATGCCGGCTGGCTGGCCGTCGGCGACGAAGGTCACCACGGTCACGCCGGTGGCGAACTGGCCCATGACCGAGCGCAGAAGTTTGGCGTCCATAGGAGAATCCTCGGGTTCGTGGCGGCGTTCAGATCAACGGCGTGACAGTGTTTTCCACACCGAGTAGCGCCTTGCCATATAGCTCGTTACCGACCGCGGGCAGCGCCACGGCATGGCGCGCTGCGGTGTTTGAATCACGCCACCAGCGTTGCATCGGACTGGCTTCGGAAAAGCTCCCGGCACCATGCGCGGACAACAGGATGTTGATTGCATCGGTGATCAGGGTGTTGATCAGGCCAACGTCAGCGCGGATTCGCGCACGGGTCAACGTATCCAGCTTGATGCCCTGGCGTGAGGCTGCGTCCATCTCATCGGTGGCGCGGAAGGCACGCAGGTGAGCGGTGTCAATCTTCAGGGCGGCTTCTGCGATCTGAGTCTGGAACACCACCGAATCAGTTTGTTTTTCGAAAGAGGTGTAAGCCACGGCCCGGCGCGGCGCATTGTCGATCACATACTTCAACGCCGCGCGACCCAGGCCGAGTTGCGGGCCGTTGAGAATCAACGAAGCAAAGGGAACAAACAGGCCACGGTAAGCGGTTTCATCCTTGAATTCAGTGGCGTATTCACCTTCGATCGCACCCGCCATGTTCAGCAAACGATGATTGGGTACGAACACTTCATCGGCAACGATGCAGTTGCTGCCTGAAGCGCGCATGCCGACGGTGAACCAGGTGTCTTCAATGCTGTAATCGGCTTTAGGCATCAGCGCCAGGTACTGCGCGACGACTGTGCCATTGGTATCGCGCTCCTCGGCACCGACAACAGCCCAATCAGCATGAAGGCTGCCCGACGACGAGTACCACTTACCCGAGACAATCAGGCCACCGTCTACCCGGCGAGTTGTCGGCGACGCGTTGAACACCCCGGCGACGCGTGCGTCCGGATTAGCGCCGAAGACTTCGTTTTGCGCTTGTTCCGAAAACAGACTGGTGAACCAGGCACACACGTTGGTCAATGCAACGACCCACGCGCTCCCGCCACACGCTTCGCCCAGCGCCGCGGACACCTCGAGGTGCGAACGTAGCGTGCCTTCGTAGCCGCCATAACGTTTGGGCACCATCAACCGGAACAGCCCTGCTTCACGAATGGCCTCAATGTTTTCTTCAGAGGTGCGGCGGTCTTTTTCCGACGCTACGGTGTTCTTGCGCAGTAGCGGCTGCAGCGCCTCGGCGCGCTTAACCAGCTCTGACAGCGTCGGTGCCGACGCAAATGCAGTGAGTGTATCAACGTTCTGAAAAATCGCTTCTGTGCTCATACCAACCTCGAATGTCATAATGAACTAAAATGTCATTTGCAAATTCCGGGTGAGCGAATACCCCGGCAAGCATTGATTGCTCGGCCGTGTGCGGGCGATCACCCGATCTGGTTACATTGTCAGAATCTTGCTGTCAGCAAAGATTTGCCGAAGGTCGATGGCTTTTGAAAACCGTGACGTGCCAATTCGAACGAGCACAGGGCGACGTGGGATGAGGTCGGGCGGCAGGATGTGATGGGTTGAACATTTTCGTCTCCTATTATTTTTATGACGATATTGTCATTACGACAATTGAGTTAAATGTAGGACAAGAATTTACCCCGCGCAAGGTTTTTTAGACATATTTGTCATTCTGAAAGTTAAGCTATAAATTGTCACTCTGACGTCGTGTCATTGTTTGAGGCCTTACAGTGCAAATACCAGAAATCGATAAAGCCGTTTCCGATCACCGCCCAAGAGTCGCCAAGAAAAAGCGCGAAGTCATGCGCAGTAAATTGCTCGACGCAGCGATGCGTGTTTTTGCGGCACCGGGCGGCTCGCCTCCGGTCATCGATGATGTGATTCGGGAAGCAAACGTATCGCGAGGCACCTTTTACAACTATTTCGATTCGCTGGATCAAGTGCTCGTGGCCATCGGCCAGGAGCTCAATAACCAGATGACCACCGATATCCTGCCGGTCTATGACGTCCTGACCGAACCCTGGCAGCGCGCCGCTGTAGCCTCCAGGCTGTTCCTGATGCGTGCCCTCCTTGATTCGAAATGGGCCGGTTTTGTCACACGCGCTGACGCATGGCAGCACAACACGCTAGTCGCGGAATACATGGCCAAGGATCTCGAGAATGGCAAAGCCGCCGGTGACTTCAGGTTTAACCGGCTCGACGCTACGACAGACTTTCTTATGGGTGCTTCAGCCCATGGCATTCAAGCCATTCAACAAGGCGTGGACCGTCCCAATCAATACATGGATGCATGCGTGCGGCTAACGCTGACAAGCCTGGGTTGCAGCACTGAAATGTGCGAAGCCGGCGTGGCATTTTCCGTGTCTTATCTGAAATCGTGGATGAAAGGAGAACTGACGGCGAGCAAGCCTGACTGGGCGCTCAATATGAACGCTGAAGCCGCGCGGCAATTTATTGCCTATTCGCCTGAAACCGAATCCTGAATTCTTCTGTCCTGCTCACCCTTACACCCGGTCTGTTTAGGAATTGCTTATGAAAGCTGCCGTAGTCCACGATTTCAACGCGCCCCCGCGTTACGACGATTTCACCACTCCGATAGCGGAGGCCGGCGAAACGCTCGTTCAGGTTCGAGCCGCTGCACTTAGCCAGTTGGTCAAAGCCCAGGCGTCTGGCCGTCATTACAGCAGCGGCAAGATACTGCCCTTGGTTCCCGGTGTGGACGGCGTTGGAATCCTGCCCGACGGCCGTCGGGTCTACTTCGCCTTTCCACGAAAGCTGTTCGGTTCGATGGCTGAGACAAGTGTTGTGCAACTGGAGAACTGCGTGGACATTCCCGATGATGTAGATGACGTCACGGCGGCGGCAATTGGTAACCCCGGGATGTCGTCATGGACTGCCCTTCTCGACCGGGCAAAATTTGTTCCCGGCGAAAACGTATTGATCAATGGCGCAACTGGCGTTTCCGGCCGGTTGGCGATTCAAATCGCGAAACATCTTGGTGCTGCAACAGTCATTGTCACCGGTCGCAACGCTCAAAGTGTCCAGGGATTGGGGGAGCTGGGAGCCGACCTGGTGATCCCTCTCGATGCACCGGCAGATGAGTTAAAAGACACCTTCCGCGAAGCAATGCATACGCACAAAGTCAGCGTGGTACTCGACTACCTGTGGGGACCTTCTGCCGAATGCTTGCTGAATGCGGCTGCCGGGCAAGGTCATCATTCAGGTGAGCCACGGATTCGATTTGTGCAGATTGGTTCTATGACCGGCAACAACATTAATCTGCCAGGCTCACTGTTGCGTAGTTCCGGCCTTGAGCTGATGGGCAGCGGCCTGGGCAGCGTTTCCAACGCAGGCCTGGTCCAGGCGGTGGGTGGGGTTTTACGGGCAATCGGCAGCGCCGGCTTGTCGATTGCCTCCGAAGCGGTAGCGTTGGAGGATGTGAAAAGCGCCTGGCAGCATGAGGGCTCATCGCGGCTGGTGTTTGCCCTATAACGATAGCAGCCACTTACCTCGCACAAGGTTTTACGGTCCTGGAGTTCTCGCGTTCAGCGCCTCATGTGTTTTCGGTGGCTGCCGATTCATAACCCCTCCTGCCATGATCGCTGCGCTGCCCCCATGGCTTTCAGGTTTCGATTTAAGAGGGGGTATCGCCGCAAGATCATTCAGGCGACACGATCACCATAGCCAAGCGGTAGAAAAATCAAAGCGCACTAGTCTGGGGGCTCGCTGGGTCACCCGCAGCCGATGCCACTCGCGCCTGCAGGTAGACCTTGGAAAACGCCACCGCCCCCTGCGCCTGCGCGTTAGCCACACCGAAACCGCGCAGCACCATCAAAATTACCGCGTCGATGTAGACCTCCGGGTCGTCCACTTTGCGCTGGGTCATACTACGAACCCCTTCCAGCGTCGCGCCGATCAGAGCATCGACGCCTGCCTGCATTGAGGGTAGGTCAAGCAAGTGGGCGCGCCGCCCCGCCTCCAGGTCGGCGAATACGTACTCCAGCAGGATCGACTCGTGCTGCACTAACTCGGCCCTCAGGAAAAACGCCGCCCAGCGACGGTCGGTATGCGCACGAAGCAGAAAAAGCCGCATCGCCGTGCTGATGCGCTCCAACGGATGAGTCAGCACGTCATACACGGGCAGGATGTGCAGGGTCATGCCGTCGGTGGCTTCCTGGCCTATGGCAGCCAATGCCTCCTCCAGTGAAGCAAAGTGTTTGTAGAACGCTCCTCGGGAAATCTGCGCCACCCGGGCCACATCCTCGATGCTGACCGAAACCTTTGCAGGGTCGGCCAGCAAGTCCATGGTCGCCGAGAGTATTCGGGCGCGCATCGCATCACGTTTGCGCCGAGCGGTCACGGTTCGGTGATCCTGCGGTGCATCCATGTCTTCTCTCACTGTGGCCGGATTTTCCATTTGCGTTATGCCTTTTTGCATCAAATCGCCCACTCACCTAGATGAATATATATCTTGACCGTTAAAATATATTTTAACTAGTATCGAATTCGTCACCGTGACGAATTTGTCACTATTATGTCACATGCTCATCCAAATAATCCCAATAACAGGAAAAGCCATGAATGCCGTCCTCCACAATGCGATTGTCGATGCCCACGTTGATAACAACAATCTTATTGCCCGCGCCAGCGGTTTGGTCGAGACCTTGCGCTCGCGTACCCGTGAAGTCGATGAACTGGCCCGTCTGCCCGAAAACACAGTGGCCGACCTCGACGCCATCGGCGCCTTCGACCTGATGATTCCACGCCAGCATGGCGGCCTGCAAACAAGCGTCAGGACCTACATGGAAGTGGTCAGCGAAATCGGCCGTGGAGATGCCTCGGCCGGCTGGGCCTGTGCGCTGATCAATATTTGTAACTGGATGCTAGCAACCCTATACCCCAAGGCGGTCAGCGACCCCATCTTCGCCAGCGGCGGCAAGGTGCGCAGCAGCGGCGTGCTGTCGCCACGCAAGCCAAGGTCAAGCGCCAGGCAGGCGGTATCCTCATCGAAGAAGGCCTGTGGGGATTCAATAGCGGTGTGTACCACGCACAGTGGGACATGCTGGGGATTCCGATCGTCAATGATGCTGGCGAAACCGTAGACCAAGGACTGGCGCTCATCCCGATTCAGGACATTACCCTGCTGCACGATTGGGACACCATGGCACTTCGGGGTAGCGGCAGTACCTCGGTGTCGGTAAAAAATCTGTTTGTACCCGATGAGCGCATCGCCTCGGTGTCCAAAGCCATCGCCGGCGAGTACGCCTCCACACACTTGCAAGGTGAAGCACTTTATCGTGGCGCGTTCATCCCGCTGCTAGCAATCATCCTGGTTTTCCCGGCATTGGGCATCGCCAAGGCAGCAATGGAAACCTTTCTCACTAAACTACCAGGCCGCGGCATCCAGTACACCTGGTACAACCAACAGGATGAGGCAGCAGTGACCCACCTGCAGGTAGGTGAAGCCTCGGCCAAGCTTGATGCTGCACGTTTGATCGTGGAGCGCTGCGTGGACGAAATAGACGCCTGTGCCGCTGGCGGCTCGGCGATGGACCGGCAAACGCGCGCGCGCATCCGCCGCGACACCGGTTATGCCAGCCAGCTGATCTGGGAAGGCGTCGACCTGCTGGCCACCGCCAGCGGCGGTTCCCTGGCTGGCACCTCCAACCCATTCAACCGCCTGTGGCGCGACGCGAGAGTGGCCAATCTGCACGGTGTGGTGTGTACCTCCACCAATCTGGAACTGTTTGGGCGAATCCTGTGTGGCAAAGAGGCCAATACACCCCTGGTGTAAAAGCACGACTCAGGCGGCGGCCACGCGCACTGGCCGCTCGGCAAACGAATGGAGAAAAACAATGAATAATGCACACAATGACGCTGCGAAATTTCGCCGCGTGATGGGCCGCTTTGCCACGGGTGTAACGGTAGTGACCTACGAACGGGAAAACCAACCGGCAGGTATGACGGCCAATGCGTTCCTGTCGGTGTCACTGGAGCCGCAACTGATCCTGGTGTCGATCAAGAACGAGTCACGCTTTTGCAACCACATCAAGCAAGGCGACTGTTACGGCGTGAACTTTTTGACCGAACAACAGGAGCACCTTAGCGGCCACTTCGCCGGGCGTGCCGTGGAGGGACTGGACGTGGCCATGAACAAGGTTCAGGGCGTGCCAATCATCGAGGGCAGCCTGGCCCACATTGGTGCTCGGGTGGTCCAGATCCATGCGGCCGGCGACCACCAACTGTACATCGCTGAGGTGGTCGAGCTTGTCGAAGCAGAACAGGCGCGACCGCTACTGTTCTTCTCCGGCCAATACGGCAAGTTGAACGCAGCTTGAGGCCGGGAGGGTCGACGGCGAGACGGCATCATTGCTCCCGCGCCAACGCCAGGGTACGCCTTCACCGCACCCTGCGTCTCAACGGTTCGGCTGAGCGTGTTCAGCTCGGTATGCAACGGTAGATCAAGCGTCTTGTAGACTAACTGGTGTTGCGGGGCAACTTCCTGCACCACCGATTTGGCGTCCGGGCGGGAAGGATTGATGGAAGACCCGCAGGTCATCCATCAACTGGCCGTTCAATACGGCATTGGGGGTTGGGGAGCAACGGAACAGAAAGTGCACTTAAGCCCAGAGTCTGCCCCGCTACCCCTTGTGGGGTCTGGATAGCGGCGTTTTTCTCGGTAGTTGTCGCGCCAACCGTACAACTATACCGCTCTTTTCTCGACCCGCTGCTCGCAAGACTCGATAAGACGTTGCCTCCGACGCCAAATAACGCGCTTCATCAGATAGATGTAGAACGATCTGACTCGGCGGCAGATGGACGCCATCCGCCTGCTGTCGTTGCGCTATCGCGGCTTCCAGTCTCGCAATGAATGGAACGTGAAGATTGATCGCCTATCGTCAGGCTACAAAGCTTTTGTCACGATGCGAACGCCCGTGAAGAACCCAGGCGTTGAAGGCCCGCCGCTAGCCTCTAAGAAGCTTAGAGTACGATTTTTTCCGAATTCTGCAGGGTCCCCGAATAAAAGTAATCTATAAAAAATAACCAACAAAAAATCCAACCCTCACCTCTCATACTTTCAAAGAGTTTAACAACATGAAAATAGAATCAGCCATACTGAAAATCGCATGCTGCCTGTCACTCTTACTCTCGTTGAATGCTCAAGCAGAGGTTGACTATGGACATATGTATTCAGCCATGCTGCCCAACGAACAAACAATGAATGATTTACCTTATGCAATTCCCTGTGCACAGACCACCAATCAATACGGTGCAAAATTCTACCGCTGCACTTGGTTTGTTCTCCCCAGAAATATCACCCAATGGAACGCCCAACAGCAACGTAACGTGACCTTTAGCAATCACATCAGCGGCAAGTGTACGCGCGGCACCTGTCGTGCATCCAATGGTTCTGGGGTCTATGGCATGTACGGCCAAGACCTCAACTTCAGCCTGTCACTTTACTATTACATTTATGAAAGTGAAGATGGTTATCCGATTGCTTACCGTATGGATGGCGGGCCAAACAAAAATGGCAAAGGAGTTACCTACGCCCAAGCGCGCTCAACACTTCAAGAGTTTTTACTTGATCATGGCATCAGCGATACGAACACAAAAGATGCTATTAGCGCGTACAACTTAGACGCCACTGCAGCGAGCAGTCAATCAACCGATGACGCGCCACAGATCGAAAACAACCCTCTGACAAAACCCACAAAAACCATCGCCGTCAAAGAAGCCTGGTGCAACCCACTCGCAGACGATGAATGCACCATCAATGGAAAGAAAGTTCCAAAAGCAGAGCTGAAGCAATACTTACCAGAAATTTATGCGTTGGAAGTCTTAAATGCAGGCGGGTATTGTGAGCATCCGATTTGCTATGACAAAAATGACAATCCAGTTGGCATTCACTAAAATAAAGGCACGGAATACTTCCGTGCCTTTATTTTTTACTTTAACTGGCGATACAGTACACATCTAAAAAATCTACCACCTATCAACCAACTCTAGAAGCTCAATTTGATACCGGTAACGTGCAGCAACATGCTCCAGCAGGATTGAACCTATAGAAATACCGAGCAAGAACGCACCAACACCCAACAGTACGGTATTACCTAAGTTATCTACTCGAAAGCCTGTTGCTAGCGTTCGGGAAATCCACTCAAAGCCGCCAAACTCATCAGCAAATGAATACGCGGTTGCCAAAAACCCTATGGCTGCGGTCTTCTCTCCAAAAAAACGCCCTGTATGTGCACTGATACGTCTGACTGTTCGCTCCAGTCAAAAACGAGCGTCTTTCAAAGCTGCAGGCTCGTAATTAGCCAGACGATCAGCCAAGCATTGCTCACGAATATCTGCACATAGTCCATCAAAAGCCAGTTTCTTCCATCGAAAAGCCAGGAGATACCAAGCCAGCATCTGCGCAATCAAGTTGGTCAAGGCCGGGCAAATTTGTTCGTTTTTTTGCCGTGTCATAGAAGAAGGCATCGTTATTGAAATGCCCGGCAGCCTTGGCTCCAGAGGTCATCGGCTTGGGCACATAGCGGTGATACCCGCATCGTGACAAGCCAGGATTTGTTCGCTTTTGAAGTAACCTCAGTCCGCCACCACCGACAACGTTTCTGACGCTATCGCATCGCGGGCCAGCTTGGCCATTGAACTGAGTTGATCGCGGCCGGAACCGACGTTGGTCACCTCATGTGCATCGATCAAATTGTGCTAAGTATTGACTACTGTCTGCACGTTGTAGCCGACGATTCCTGTGCCGCGCGTCATCATGGAATGGGCGTCTGGATCGGTCAGTGAGATCTGTTTATCTGGCGACTCATTGAGCTGGAGTTCGATCGATTGAAGCTTTTTCATTTGAGTTTCGAGCTGGACGATTTTCTCTTCTGGCCGCACGGCGCTAGGCCTGGCCGCGACCAGTCGTAGTTACAACGGCAAATCAGCACGCGTTATCTTCTCCAGGAGAATCTCCAACTGCATCAATTCCTCTGTCGTCAGGCACTCCGTGAACTCATTCATTGCAGCGGCCTCCATCGTCGCAAACATGGCTCTCAACGCTTCGCCCTTGCTGGTAAACACCAAGCGAACCTGGCGTCTGTCCTGACCGTCCTGGCTACGAGTGATCAAGCCTTTGCGCTCAAGACGATCCAGCATTCGAGTCATCGAGGCGCTGTGGATGGACAGGTGTCGGCATAACGCTACTGCGGTGTCATCTCCTTGACAAATAATCTTCAGCACTTTGAGTTGCGCAGCGGTTATGCCGAGAGGCATCAGATGACGATCCAGCAGCCGATTTTTCAGCGCAGCTGTCTGCCCGAGCAGTATCCCGAGGTGGACTGTTTTGAAACTGGCGGCAGAAAAGTTGGCCATGTGTTCCCCGTTCAATGCACAGGCAGGTCGTCGTGGAGCTACCGTCGCACTGAATCAATCAGCTCTCTGGCACCAGAATCTTTTGAATGGCAGGACCGATAATCCTCACCAGTTCTTCTGGTTCTGCCGCGACCAGAATAGGCACGCCAATAACTCGTCGGCTCACCACCATACCAACGAGCAGGGATGCCGCGAGGCCCGCCCGCAGATTGCCGTCGGAGTCAGAGTGTTCGTGCGTGGCTGTGCGCAAACGCGACTGGAGGAAGGCGCGTAACTGATCACGGGCCTGATCATTGACAAACGCTCCTCGAAGCGTAGCCATCAGCGGTTCCGATTCCTCGGGTATGCCCTCCCACGCTGTAAGAAACGCGCGCACGACCCGTTCGCCCAAGTGTTCATCCGGTCCTTCGTAGAGCGCATCGAAACGCTCAAGCGCGGACGCCGGGATCGCCATCACGGCGGCGAAGAGTTCGTCCTTGGAGCGGAAAAACTGCATCACCTGAGCCACATCAACCCCCGCGTCAGCCGCGACCAGCCGGATGGTCGTGCCGGCGAAACCATCGCAGGCAAAACGCGCGCGCGCGGCCTCAAGCACCAAATGCCGCGAGCTATTGGGCCCAGGCCGACGCCCACGGCGCGCCGTGGAAGCGGTTTCTTTTTTCATGGTCATGTCCAAATCATTCCGAAACATCGTTCATATCAACGGGTGTTGAATTATTTTCTCGACCGCCGTACCTTACTGGAATCGCTCCCATAATCAAGAACAATAAGGAATCCAGCATGAGCCTGTCTCCTGAACCTGCTCTGAGCCCTGTTTTCACAGGTGTGTTCGCCGGCCCGATCGCGGGACTGAAATACCAGACACCTACTCTATCCGGCTTCACTACGGACGATGGCGAATTCCTGTACCGCGCCGACGAGGTCATTACCTTTCTGGTCGGCGGTATCGTTCTGGGCGCCATAGGGGCAGCGCCACGCTTGAACCTTGCACAACTCGCCAATCGGGTTGACGGCAAAATCGACAAGCTGCTGGACCCGTCGGTCACCAACCTCGCTCGGTTCGTCCACACTTTGGATCAGCAAGGCAACATCGAGTCCGGTGTCAAAATTGCACCTCAGGTGCATGAATTGATAGGTTCAGCTCCGATCAATTTCAGCCCGCCAGTGATGCCCATGGGTCAAGGCGCCGCGGTCGACTTTGCCAATGATCCCACCCTCCTCCTGATCCTGGAAACGCTCAACGCCGCGCCTGGTGTGTTCACCGCCAAAACACCGCGCACACTATGCGATGCCGCCACCAGCCGTAATGAGTTACGCCGCAACATTCGCGGCATCATCAAGATGACGGATGTGCGCATCCCGTTGCACGATGGCTCATACGTCTGCGCTGACGTCTTCCGTCCGGCGGATCCGGGCCAATACCCGATCGTGATGAGCAAGGGTTTTTACGGCAAAAGCTTTTACCACGACTGCATTTGCAACGAGGCCGACGTCATCCGCAAGGAAGAGATGGAGGATCGTTATTTCTCTGGCAATCCGGATGGTGCGCAGTACGAAAACCACGAGACCGTCGACACGTCGGTCTGGGTGCCAGAGGGCTACGTGTGCATCCGCGTGGATGCGCGCGGCGTTTGCAAAAGCCCAGGCCTGCAAGCACCCTTCAGCGTTCAGGAAGCCGAAGATTATTACGACGCCATCGAGTGGGCAGGCACTCAGCCTTGGTCGAATGGCAACGTCGGTTTGTGGGGCATGTCTTACCTGGCCATGGCCCAACACAGTGTGGCCAGCTTGCAGCCTTCGCACCTCAAGGCCATGATCGCGCAAGGGACCGATGCCGACATTTACAACGAAGCCCTGTATGGCGGCGGCATATTCGGCTCCGGTTTCTGGAACTGGTGGTGGAAGATCTGGTCCGGCAACAACCATTGTGGCGAGCGCCCGGAAACCGACTGGATGGCCCGAGTTCTGGCTACTCCGTTCAACGACATCAACGCCTATGGCCCGCGCGGCAGCATCTTCATGCGCCCGGACATGAGCAAGGCCACCGCACCGGTGTGGATCGTCGGCCCTCAGGTAGGCGCCATCATTCACCAACTGGGCAGCAGCGAAACCTACATCCGTTCCACCGCCGCCAAGGCCAGGAAGTTTGATTTCGCCGATGCCTGGTTCCCGGACTCCTACAGCACGAAATCGATTGCCGAACACATGCGGTACTTCGACTATTGGCTCAAGGGAATCGACAACGGTGTGATGGACGAAGCACCGGTGCGAGTGCAGGTTCGAACCGGCAACGGTGCCCACTTTGTCTTGCATGAAAATGAATGGCCGATCGCGCGAACCCAATACCGCCGCTGGTACCTCGATGCCCGACCTTCAGACTGGCAAAACGATAGTCGTCGCCTCAAGACGCGACGCATCACCGACACTGTGCCCGTGGCGCAAGCGAGTGCCGAATATGACGCCCACCTTGATCTTGGCACTCCAACACTTGCGCCCGGGGGCTCCAATGACGGCACTCCGCGCTGGTCAACTGGCGTCTCTTTTGTCAGCGAGCCAATGAGCGAAGACATGGTGCTCGCTGGGTACATGAAGGTCGGCCTGTGGGTGGAATCGAGCAGCGCGGACATGGATGCATTCGTGTCGCTGCGGGTTCTGGATGAGCAAGACCGGGAGATTCGCTACGAATCCGTGGTGCTTCCGGTGGATCCGGTGCACATCCATCCGGTGGGACATGGCTTGTTGAAAGTGTCTCGCCGTCGCCTTGACGTCGAACGCTCAACCGAATATTGGCCGGTGCATACCCACTTGGAGAAGGACTGCGCGCCATTGCAGCCTGGAGCAATCGTGCCGGTCGAAATCGGACTCAACCCCAGCACCGCGATGATCCGCAAGGGTTACCGCCTGCTGGTCGATATCCAGCCCTATGCGCCGGCGGGCGTACCGGTTCGTGCCTACGACAAGAGCTATCACGTGGATGCCGTAAACCGGATTCATACCGGGCCGGAATACCCGAGCTATCTGCAACTGCCGATCGTCCCCTAGTCAGGCCTCAACAACGAGGGTGTCCACCCGACGCGTGAGGTGGACACCATGATCGAAGCCGGCAATCAGCACCAGTGATGCCGATCAATCAGCGCCAATTGAGCCTGTCGTGGTCGGCAGAAGCGTGTGTTGAATAGCCGGCGCGATGAATGAAACCAGTGTCTCCCGATCTGCGGCGGCGAGAACCGGCACACCTATAATTTGTCGCCCGGTGATCACACCGACAAGCATCGATAGTGCTAACCCCGCGCGCAGCCGAGCATCCGGGCCAAGCGTTTCAATACCGCCCTTGGCTAACCTGGATTCGATGTAATCGCGTAAATGACCACGCGCCTGTTCATTCACCATCGCATTCCTGAGCATCGCCATCAGCGGCTCCGACTCTTCCGGCTCCCCCTCCCAGGCTTGGAGAAATGCGCGAACGACGCGCTCTCCGAGGTGCTCATCTGCCCCCTCGAAAACCTCACCTAACTTCTCCAGCGCCGATTCCGGAATATCCATCACCGCCGCAAAGAGCTCGTCTTTCGAGCGGAAAAACTGCATCACCATTGACACGTCGACTCCGGCATCGGCTGCGACGCGCCTCATCGTTGTCGCCGCAAAACCATCGCTGGCGAAACGAGCACGTGCAGCATCTAGTACCGTATGCCGACTGCTTCCCGAGCCTGCCGGCCGCCCAGGTTTGCGTGTTCGGGCTACAGCTAACGTTGGTTCTTCTTTAATGGTCATGGCGTCGATTCAGGCTCTTCGCAACATCGTGAAAAAAGGATAATTGACAGGCAGGAACAGTAATCGCAAAACATACCAAGCCCTGAACTTTGCCGTCGTCATGTAAACCATTGATTTTACCGCTCTCTAGCGAAGACTGCATTCGAGTCTGACGCCACCACTCTGCGTCTTGACGTTACTTTATAGCCGCCCGGTGCGCACCCACGCAGGGTCGTGTCCGGCCCTGCGTCTTGCTCAAAAAACGATGCAGCTGGCAGGAGGCAAAGTGATTATGTTTAGGTTTTATTCTTTACTCAACACTTGTTGAGTTAAAAATCCAAACGACCTACACTCAGACCTCTTGCATTTGCCCGCTCAAGATCTGCACTACAAGAGGACCTCTCCATGAGTGATACCCCGCAGACGTTTATTTCCGCCCACCCGCTGCCGGCTGACCGAACCGGCTTGCTAACTGCCTTCAATCCCGGCGTCCGCACGCTGAAGGCAGGCTTCCAAATCGCCCCGCCGTTCAAAGCGCTTCCAGTCGATATCGTGTTCGAGAAAGACGTGGTCGTGACATTGCGCGACGGCGTGACTATCTACGTTGATGTATTCCGCCCCGCTGGTGCCGAGAAAGTGCCGGTAATCGTGGCGTGGAGTCCTTATGGCAAGGCGCAGGGAACATCGGCTAGTGTGATGGGAGTCTTTGCAATGGTAGGGCTCAGTAATGCCATCGTCTCGGGATTGGCGAAGTTCGAAGGACCCGATCCCGCCTATTGGTGCGCGCAGGGTTACGCCATCTGCAACCCGGATCCGCGCGGCATCATCGATTCCGAAGGCAACAGCGTGCTGTGGGACCGCCAGGAGGGCCGTGACTGCCACGACCTCATAGAATGGCTGGCCGAGCAGACCTGGTGCACCGGCAAGGTTGGTATGAGTGGTACCTCGTACCTGGCGGTCTCGCAATGGTTCACCGCGGCCGAGCAGCCCAAACACTTGGCTGCGATCAACCCGTGGGAAGGCGTGAGCGACGTCTACCGTGATCTATTGAAGCGTGGCGGCATGCCTGACGTCGCCTTCGGTCAGCGTTTGCAGGAAGGCAGTTTCTTCGGTAAAAACCAGAAAGAGGACATCATTGCGGAGTTAGAACGCTACCCACTGATGAACAATTTGTGGGCCAACAAGATTCCTGACTTTGACCGCATCACCGTACCAGCCTTTGTAGTGGCCAGTTACTCCAACACGTTGCACACCGCGGGCACCTTTCGCGGCTGGCGTCGCATGGCGTCCCCTGACAAATGGCTGCGCATCCACAACAGCCAGGAATGGCCTGACTACTACGACGAAGCGAACGTGGAAGATCTGCGCCGCTTCTTTGATCACTACCTCAAGGGCTTGGATAACGGATGGCAATCCACACCGCGAGTGCGCTACGCCATTCATGACCTCAAGGGTAGCGACCTGGTCAACTTGCCCGCAGAAAATTTCCCGCCTGGGGACGTCAGGTCGACAAAGTTGTACCTCGACGGCCGTGCCCGCACGTTAACCAACACAGCACCCACTGATGAGGTCGAGGCATCCTACGACGTTGCCTCTAATCCGAATGTGGTGTCGTTTATTACCCGCTTCGACCATGAGACGGTGATCGTCGGTTATCCAAAGGCGCACCTATGGGTAGAAGCACGTGGCGCCGACGATATGGATTTGTTCGTACTCATCCAAAAGCTGGACGCCTGCGGCACGCCTCTGCAGCAATTCACCGTCCCCAACCAGAGTGCGCGATGCCATGACGTCACCGACCATGGCGGCAGCATCCTGCGCTACAAAGGTTCGGACGGCAGGTTGCGGGCATCGGCTCGTCATCTCGATAAAACACTCACGAGTGAGGACGTGCCGGCACACAGTTTTGATCGCGTAGAGAAGCTCACTGCTGGGGAAATCGTCGACGTCGAGATCGATCTGCTACCGCTTGGCCTGGTCTTCCGCCCCGGCGAGCAACTGCGCTTCATTGTCAGCGCTCGCAATCTGACCGGAACCATGATGCCGGGCCTGCGTGAGTACTCCGGTGCGAACAGTGGGCTGCACGTTATCCATACCGGCGGCCGCCATGCCTCCTACCTCCAGTTGCCTATCAAGACCGCCGGATAGCCATTTGAGCCGCTCGATATAAACAAATCACCGTCATGCGTACGGCGCGCGGATTGGCCTGCGACGACGCTTAGTTTTTCTTGGCCGCCATCACGATCAAGACTCATGGGTCGGCAAGATTTCTAGAAGGATTTCAGCATGCTGCAGACAGGCATTTTTTCCGGGCCGATTGCTGGCCTCAAATATCAGACCCCTACCCTCAGTGGGCTGACGAATGAAAAAGGTGAATTCCAATACCGCGAGGGCGAGCGGATCGCTTTTCTGGTAGGGAGCACGTCGATCGGATCAGCCCTTGGCGCACCACGCATCAATCTAGCGGATATAGTCAGTCGTGTGGATGGCAACATCAACAAGTTGCTAGATGCGGGACTGACCAACATTGCCCGATTTGTGTGCTCTCTCGACCGGGACGGAAATCTGGACGGTGGCATTTTCATCGACCCCGCAGTGCATGAAATCATCGGCAAATACCGCATCAACTTCCGCCACGATATTTCCTTTGCCGGCCTTGCGCTGAACCCCGTTCTTGAGTTCGAGCAAGACCCAGTGATTGCCACGCTGCTAGCCGAGCTTTCGGCAGTTGGCGTCTTTACTGATCGCACGCCGCGCCTGCTATGTTCCCCGGCGACTGCTCGCAATGAAGTGCGCCGTAATATTCTCGACATTCTGCGTTTCAAAGACGTCAAGATTCCAATGCAAAACGGTCTGTTCGTGTATGCGGATGTCTTCCGCCCGGCAAAGGAAGGCAAGTTCCCGGTCATCATGAATTGCGGGCCCTATGGTCGGGCGTTCTATCATCACTCGATCGCAGACGATGCCGCGTTTGAGGCCCATGAAGAGATGGAGGAGCGTTACTTCCACGGCAATCCTGAAGGACAAGTGTTTGAGAATCACGAGACAGCCAACACGGTAGATTGGGTTCCACACGACTATGTGCTGGTGCGTGTTGACGGCCCAGGCTCGGGCAAAAATCCAGGAACACTCGCGCCGTTTGGTATCGAAACGGCCGAGGCATTTCGCGATGCGATTGATTGGGCGGGCGTGCAGCACTGGTGTAACGGTAATGTCGGGTTGTGGGGCATGTCGTACTACGCCATGAGCCAACACGCCGCAGCCAGCCTTGAGCCGCGGCATCTGAAAGCCATGATCGCCATTGGCACCGATGTTGATCTGTACGATGAGGTGGCTTATACCGGCGGCATCCTCAACGAAGAATTTTTTACCCACTGGTATAGAGCTGGCGTTCTAGCTGCTGTGTGCGGTGAGCCCAATGCGGTCAATTTTATAGGGATGCTCAAAGAGGCCACTTTCAAGGACTCAGACACCACCGCAGCGTTCGGACCCAGATCTACAATTTTGATGAGTCCGGACATGAGCAAGGTGAAGGTACCGCTCTGGGCCATTGCCTGCACAACCCACATGGCGCATTTCCATCAGCTCGGCAGCAGTGAGGCGTATCTCGCCACCAACACGTCTTCCAAGAAGATTGACTTCTGGGAAGACTGGTTCACCAAACCTTATTCACGAACCGCTATCGCCGACCATCGGGCTTTCTTCGACCATTGGCTGAAAGGTATCGACAACGGCATCATGGACAAGGCACCGGTGCGCCTGGAGATTCGCAGCGGCAATGGCGCCTCCTATATTCAGGAAGAAAATGAGTGGCCGATCGCAAGGACCACGTACCCCCGATGGTTCTTTGATACCACGCCATCGGACTGGCCCGGCGACGAGTATCGTGATGACTTTCTGCGTCTGTCGGTGACACCGCCGACCGTTGATGGCCACGCAAATTATTCTGCGGAAATTCCGTTGGAACTGCGCACGGGCATGCCGCCCTGCTTTCTGCCCGTCAAACCGCCATCAGTGCTGGAAATATGGCGGACGGGCATTTCGTTCATCAGCGAGCCGGTGGAAGAAGACATGGTGTTCGCCGGTTACGGCAAAGCCAAGCTGTGGGTGTCGTCCACCAGCGAGGATATGGACATCTACCTGAGCCTTCGTGTCCTCGATGAAAACGGCCAGGAAGTCGACTACGCTGGCCCAACCACGATGGGCATGAACGTGCCCAATTACCCTCTCGCGAAGGGCTGGTTAAAGGCTTCGCATCGACAGATCGATGCATCGCGTTCGACTCACTACACGGTCAAGCACACGCACCTCAAAGCCGACTACGCACCGCTTGAAAACGATGAAGTGGTACCGGTTGAGATAGAGATCATTCCTAACACGGCGTTGATACGCAAGGGCTACCGTCTGCGTGTGGACATTCAGCCCTTCGACGGGGTCGATCACGGCCCCCGGCACGGCTATGACGTTGCATACCATGACGGCGCACGAAACACGATTTACACGGGGCCGGGTCGGCCGGGCTTCATCCAACTGCCCATTGTCGCCGCGAAGGGCTCGTAAAACACGATAACTGAATGTCCAATACCAATAAGTACAGGAGATAGCTATGACTCTCGAAGAACTCGCCGCACGCACCGAAATTCACGATGTTCTGCTGCGCTATTGCCGTGGCCTCGACCGAATCGATATGTCATTGGTCCGTGGCGCATTCCACAAAGACGCCTACATCCATTTTCCCGAGAGCCTTCATGTCGGAGGGGCCGAGGGATTCTTCCAGTTTCTGACCAACGAAATGCCACGCTTTGATCGCACTCAGCATTTTCTAGGCAATAGCCTGATCGAATTTGACGGTCCAGACACTGCCTATGTCGAAACCTATCTCCAGGCAGACCACGCCGCCTCCGAGCGGCATCACTGGAAAGGCGAGACGGTTAAGATGTGGGCGCGCTATTTCGATAGATTTGAACGCCGCGAGGGTGTTTGGCTAATCGCCGAGCGCCGCCTGATGGTCGACTTGATGTACCGCTACCCCAAGGGGAACTGGTTCGACGACCATCCAGACGCTTCGGGTAGTCCGCGCGACGGGACCGATCGCGTACTGCGAAAAGTGGCAGGTTTTTCGGGCGCCCCGATTGCCCAAAAATCACTTAAAGACGCTTAATCTGCGATCGCCAGAGGGGCTTTGCCCCTTTGGACACCTTCGCCCGAAAAGACACTGGGGGTGATTCTTCCATCTGGCTCTTCCATCTGCCCTTCCCCCTCATTGCCCTCCTACCATGCAAAAAAGGCGTTGTCAGTAAGCGCAACGCAGACCCGCGGCCGGCCAAGTGCCGACTACGACTAGAAGGTGTTCAGGAGCTCGATATGTTCTCGGGTGACCTGCTGGACTGCCTGAATGGCTGCCAACATCAGTGGTGAAGGTGCTGACCGGGATGGTTGGACCAGCAGCAATTCCAGTGTCAAGCCGCAGCCGGAAAAAGGGTTAAGTCTGAAGTCCCGCTCCGAAGCCTCTGCGCTGAAATCATGAACGAACAGCAGGCCGGGAAGAATGGCCACCCACTCGCTTTGGCGGATCAGGTCGAGCGTGGCCAGAACCGCGTCGAGCTGGTAACAAGGGCCCGGGCCCGAAGACGTATTTAATTGCGAACCGATCCACTGAGCATGCTCGCGGCTATCAGGAGCTAGAAGCTTGAGACCTACCAGTTTGTCGAGCTCCATGACCTCCCCATGCGCGAAGCTGCTGGCATGGTTGATGGACGAGACCAGGAACGCAGGCGTGGCGGCAAAGACGGTCGTAACCAGATCCGGGGGCGGCTGCGAAATCGAGGGAATGATTGCAAAGTCGAGTTCGTTGGCCCGCACCATGTCGATCAGCATGTTACTGGGGGCGTCGATCACGGCGACAGAAGCATTGGGGTTCTGCGCCATCAGGCGCAAATAAGCCGGCGCAAGCTGATGAGTCGCCAGTGTAGGCGTGACGCCGAATCGGACTTCGCCGGAAAGGCCGCACTCAAAAGTGTCAATCGCCAGCAGGGCCTCGGCGTTGGCAGCCAGCACCTCTAGACAATGCTGGTAAAACAATGTCCCTGCCGCTGTGGGCTCGACCGTTTTCTGCCGGTCGAGTAATTGCACGCCGAGCAATTCTTCCATCTGCTTGATGTGCTGAGATATGCCTGACTGGGTGGCGAATTCACGTGCCGCCGCGGCGGTGAACGAGCGTGTCTCATACACTGCCACGAACATTTGCATCTCCCGCAGACCGGGCAATACATCATTCATGGGGCGCCTCGCTCATTGACGGCGAAAGGCTGGCTAAAGCTCGACCACTGCTCGCCATGAGCGATGCGGATCGGGATAGCGTTGACATCTTCAGTGGCCTTTCTCAATAACTCGATGAAGTTCTGAGCGACCGAGGACAGGGGCTTGCGCGCCGGCTCCACCAGTAGCAGGTCGTCCCAGAGAATTGGATCTGCCAGTGGATTGAGAGTGAAGCGCCGGCGCCGCAAATCGTCGGCAATGAAAAGTCCGGAAATAATCGCCGCCCAGTGGCTGGAGCGCACCAGGTCCATTGCGCCCAGCATGGACTCGAACATGTTCAGCCGCTGCACGACCTGGACCTTGTGGTCAATGAGATATTGTTCCAGCAGCGGCCGCCGTCCAACAGGCAATATCAGGTGCAAGTCTTTGATCTTGCTCAGGAGAATCGGCTGGCAATGGGGCAAACCTGAGTCCGGTGCGGAAACCAGAAATGCCGGTGTTCGCGTGAATAGCGATGTGCTTAGCCCGAGCGCAGCGCCGCCGTCGTATGACATGCGCTGCGTGATGGCGAAATCCAGCATTCCGCGGCGGACCGCGGTCGCTATCACGCTGCCGGCACCTTCAGTCAGATGCACGGAAACACTCGGATAAGTCGCTTCGAACGCTCGCAGCGCCCGGCTGAATACCGAACGGGTCATCGTAGGAATCATGCCGATCCGTAGCACTCCGCTAGACGGTTCCGCGCGGCGACCGATCGCGCTGCATGCGCTCTCATGGATGCGCAGCAGTTGCACGCATTGTCGATAATAGGCATGGCCGGCCGGCGTGGGGACGATCGCGCGGTCGCGAGCAAAAAGTTGCACGCCCAATTGAGTTTCCAACTGCCGCACGTGCGCGGAAATGCCCGACTGCCCCAGTCCTTCGCGGCTGGCGGCTACGGTGAAGGAACCTTCTTCGTACACGGCAACAAACATACGGATGTGCATCAACTTCGGGAGCATGAGGTGATTAGTGCTCCGGCCGAGAGAATTTGTGGATGATCATGCGCAGGATCGTCTCTTATTCTTTTTTTGCTAAACGGAATCAGAAAACCGCAAGTAGCCCTCACTGTATCCACATCGTGAAAGGCTTGCCAGTGCAGCGCTACCAACGTTCCGCTGGCAGGCGCAGAAGAATGCCCTGCGAGGAGGGCCGAGTTGGCGCGGCATGCTGCATTCGTCCAGCAGACCGGGGGTGATGATTGACTAAATCAGCATTGCTCCCTGTAGGAGCGAGCTTGCCCGCGATAGACGTTGACGATAACGCATGCGCCCTGGTCTAACACGGTGCCCCTAAATCTATCGCGAGCAGGCTCTCTCCTACAGGGGGCGGCATTGTTCTTGTATTAACTGACTTTCATCATGCCGCCATCGACGGCCAGCAATTGGCCAGTAACGAACTGCGCATCGTCACTGGTTAGAAATAAAATCGGCCCGACGATATCGTGCGGCACCGCCATTCTTTTAAATGCTTGTAATTTCACCACGCCATCGCGCACTGCATCGGGTAAATGACTGGTGCCCGGTGTGTCGGTCAGCGCCGGCGCAACGGCATTCACGGTAATGAAGTCTTTGCCCAAGTCATTGGCAAGCCCTCGCGTAAAGCCAATGATGCCCATCTTGGTTGCCATGTAATGACTGATACCGGTGGCGTTGGTGACGATCGATGTCGAAGAGATGTTTACAATTCGCCCCCAGTTGTTTTCACGCATCATTGGCACGAATACTTTCGTGCTTAAAAACATGCTGTCCAGATTGATTTCAACCGTCCTCCGCCAGGTTTTGAAATCCATATCGTCGATATGCACGTTGGGGTAGATTCCGGCGTTATTGACCAGAATGTCGCAGCGGCCATATTCCTTCTTCACGACCTTACCGGCCGTGTCCCAGTCTTGTTCTTTACTAACATCACAGTGGATTGCGATAGCCTTGCCGCCGGCCTTCTCAACCAGACTGCACGTTTCCGACATATCTGCGATGTCCAGCAGCGCCAGCATCGCACCACGCTGTGCGAGCTGAATCGCCAGTTCCTGTCCAATGCCTTTGGCGGCACCCGAAACAACTGCTACGCGATGTTCATGTGTTTGCACTACTTGCACCTCCAGAGGTTGGGATTCTGTTCAAGAAAAAGTCTGCATGTGAATACTCATGGCCCTGGATTCCAGATGATCCTGGACATTCCACCATCTACCGCAATGTCAGTGCCGGTGATGTAGGACGCTCTATCCGATGCAAGAAACAGAGCGGTTTCGACGACCTCCTCCGCGCGGCCGGGTCGCCCTAGCGCCGCATGCCGCCAAAGCTGCCGCACTTTCTGCAGGCCGGTTTCATCGAGTTTTGGCGGCGGCAATGGATCTGAGCTCGCGATCAGCCCGGGGCTGATACTCACCGCGCGAATGCCGTGCGGCGCGCCCTCGGCTGCAAGCATGCGCGAAAGCGCTTGTACGCCGGCGTTTGCCGCACCATGCGCGACGGCCGGGAAGCCGGACAGCTCAAGATGGCCGGCAATTGATGCCACGCTGACAATCACGCCTTTTTTCTGTTTCAGCATCTGCGGCCAGACCGCGCGTGCGGCCACATAAGCAATCGTCAATTCGTTGCGAATCGTGTAATCCCAATGCTCAATCGAGGCTTCGTCGAAAGGTGCAAACCCGACGCCGGCGGCGTTGTTATATAGAACGTCGATTCGCCCCCAACGCGAGATGGCTTCGTTCGTCCAGCGCTCCGCTTCAGCAGGGTTGGCCAGATCGAGTGGCTCCAGCGAAAACATCTCGCCACCCGCGTCCCTCACAAGCTTGACCGTCTGCTGGGATAGCTCGGTTGCGACATCACAGCCGAGTATTTTCGCCCCTTCTCTGGCAAACATTTGGGCGGCTATTCGACCCATACGCCCGCCGGTTCCTGAAATCAGCACTACTTTGTCTTTGAACTGGGCCATCGCAGCAATCCTGTTCCTGTGGGACCTTCATTTTTTCAGGCACCAAAACGGGGTTCGGGCAGACCTTTCACGCCAAGGCCACGAATGGCGAAAAGACTTCCGCGCATCTGATTGTCGCCGGGATAGCGAGGCAACGGAGGCTTGGCCATTGACGTGACAAAAAGGGTGTCTAGCTCCGGCCCGCCAAAGTTGACGCTCGTGACCTTCTTGACCGGCATCTCGATGACACGGTCCAGGCTGCCGTCAGGCGCGAAGCGGCAGAGCTTGCCCGCGTAGACCTGGGCGTTCCAGAGGAAACCTTCGGCATCGACGGTTGAGCCATCAGTCGCTGTCGTCGGCGTGAAGCCAGCTTTGGTGAAGGTGCGACGGTTGGCGATGGCTCCAGTTTCCAGGTCGTAGTCATAGGCCCAGATTTCACCGGAGAAGGTGTCCGAGAAATAGAACGTCGACCCGTCGGGGCTCCAGCACGGTCCATTGGAGATCGCAAAACCCTCGTCGAGCGTGTGCACCGACAAGTCGGGGTCGATGCGAAACAACCTGCCGTCGGCACAGCCCTCTCGGGTGTCCATGCTGCCAACGATGAAGCGCCCACGCGCATCGACCTTCCCATCGTTCAAGCGGTTGTGAGGTTTGTCAGCCTCAGGGTTAACAATCAACTGAGCCTCGCCGGTGTTGAAGTCGAGGAAATGAAACCCCGAGCCCAGCGCCACGATCGCTCCCCCGTCGCGACGCAGCGCCATCGAGCCGATCGTGTCGGGCATCTCCCACGTACGAATCTCGCGGCCATCCGCGGTACATCGGTAGACTCGCCCGCCAACAACGTCGATCCAGTACAAGCGCTGCTCTTGCACATCCCATAAAGGACCTTCACCGATGGTCGTCTTTACATCGACCAGAACATCGATCTGCATGTTAACTCCTGGATTCTATTAAACGGGAACCGGGCGATCCGACAACGTTGAACCGCAATGTTGAACTGAACAGTGCTTATGCCTTTGGCGGTTCGGCGATGGTGATAAATACACCGTAGGGGTCTTTGAAGCTGAACCAGGTCATCGTGAGGTTTCCGCCTGGCTTGCGGATAATGATGTCCTTGGGCTCACAAACGACTTCTACACCTTCATACGCACGAATCTTTTCAAAGGCTTCTTTGGTGTTTTCGACCAGCATTGCCAAACGAGTAATTCCCACCTGGTTCATCAATTCATAAGGACCATCACCCACAATGGTCGAGGGATTGGTGTATTCAACCAGGTTGATCTCAGTGGCGTGCTTTGGATCTGCACCCGCTGTCAAAATGTGGTGCGCATAAATACTGATTTCATCTTCTGCAAAACCCAGCAGCGGTCCGTCCGCTTCGTCGGTCCTTGTCTCAAACGTGGAAACAAAGCCAAGTACATCACGGTAAAACTTCAGGGCCTGATCAACGTCTGGCACGGTGATGCAAACGTGGAGGAGTTTTTTAATGAGTGCGCTCATAACTTCATACCTTCCTTAATTAGACATTCCAGGCATTGGTGAGGTTGTAACGTGTAGCCCATTGAACGTCATAGACCTTTTCGCCCCACGTCCTGGTTTTGTCATCGCTGGCTTCAGCGCGGGACGCGCCATTCATCCATGCTTCAAATTTAGCCTGATTCTCAAACTCATAAATGGTCAGATACGTTGGGCATGCCTGGGTGGTAGTACCCACGTGATACGTTTCTCCAGCCAGCTTGAAGCGACTAACTTTCTTGACAAAATCCCCCTTCAGCAACATCGGCACATGCACATCGTCGTACCATGTGTTGAATTTATCTTCATCTTCAGCCGGACAATTAATGCCCACCATCCAAATAACTGTTTGATCACTCATTTTTAGTTTCCGATATTGAATATTGCTCTTGTGAATCACAAGAATAGTGGGAATTCGGACCGGAGAGTCCACCAACCAGCCCCATCCGGGGTTGGAGGTGGTAACGGCATTAATCTCGGTTATTTACTTTTTGGCGATTGCCTCAAAGTATTTGATTTTCCCTTCTTCCCGATGACTACGCAGCGTGTGGGTAGTCATCACAGGGTGCTGTTCGAACGCTGGCTCAGGAACAAGCGGATTGCCTGTCCAGGAAATCAGGCGGCAAACGCGACTGCTGATGCGCCAGCCTTTATCAGTACGAACCAGTACATCGTCATACCAACCTCGGCCAACCCAATCCGGACCGCCCACGGCCGAGTCGCGTGAAAGCAACCAGTCGCCATACGTCAGTGCGTAGGCCGTGTCGCCGTCAATGTGAACGCAAGAGCCCATCATGGTGTGCATGTGGTTCGTCAGCGTTTCGTGGAAGTCCTTGAAGGCGAACTTCAGCGCACCCACAGACGTCCACACCGCACCCGCTGGGCCGAAGTCCGCATGGGCATCCTCGGTGAACACGTCATCCAACAAGTCCCAGGCGTGGCTGTCCAGCGCTACGCCATAGAGGTTGATGACTTCAATAATTTCAGATTTATCTTGTGTAATACTCATTTAAAACTCTCCGGTTTGTCAGAGTAAGAACAGCCGCATGCAAATGGCTTTTATGCAAATCACCAATTACTTGCAGTACTCGATGACTTCCAGGATGTTGTCAAAGGGGTCTTTGAAGGTCAAGATTTTGAATTTCCCACCCGTAGGCGCGATCACAACTTGTGGTTCGCAAAGGAATACGATATCGCCACGTGCCTTCAATTTTTCATGGATGGCATCGGTACTGTCTACGCCAAACGCCATACGGTTGATGCCTGCATGATTTAACGGAGCAGACGGTGTGGCATTAACGACTGTTTTAGGTTCCACGAACTCGATCAAATCGATAACGGTCGCATTTTCCTTGTCCTTGCCGACGAGGTGGTCGGCATGGATTTCAATTGTTTGATTAGGAAAGCCGAGAATTTCGCCGGGCGCCCTTTCGTTCCGCAATTTTCCGATAGATTCCAGCCCGAGCACACCACAGTAAAACTCAAGTGCGGCATCAATATCCGCGACGGTGATGCAGACGTGGAACAAACGGTTGATATAGCGATCCATGGTTTTTCCTCTATTTCAGTTATGGGACAAATAGTGCGAATACTTGATACATCGAATATTGAGTAGCCGGGTTCGCGCCTGCGTTATTCAGGCAACGAAAATGGCGCACGCAAGCCAGTATTAAATCCAAATAGCAAAGACTGCTAAATACTTTGCAACGGGCTCTCTTTGACCAGTAAAAATGCGCCAAGCGCCACCAAGGCAGGGGCTGCCATGCTAACCAGGATAATTGGCACACTGATTCCAGCAGCAAGCATAAAACCGGCTATTGCGGGGCCGATGATGGGGCCGACCCTGCCAATGGCGTAAATGACGCCCATGGCGGATGAGCGGAAGCTCAGGGGATATAAAGAACCTACGTAAGGCAACAAGATGCAGGTGGCGCCCATTGCCGTGAATCCTGCAAAAAACATGCAGATCAATGCAGCAACCGGGTCCTGAATAACACCAATCAGTGCGATCGAAATAAATAAAATCGGCATGTAGATGGCGAACACCTTCTTGTAGCCGATCCTGTCAGCCATCCATCCGGCCAGCGGTGTGGAGATGAAATTGCTGCAGGTGAATACCAGGATGAACGTCACTCCTGTTGTTATCGAATAGCCACGCTGAACCATCAATTGCGCAATCCAGGTCGTCAAGGTGACGGCAACCATCATGATGCACAGCATGCCCATGCCTAAAAACACGGTATTGCGCGCGTATCCACCCTGGAACAGACGTTTCAGGGGCACCTTTGCGGTCGGTGGTTCCGGCAGTATGTATTCGTCGTTGCTGGCGTGAACAAACTGCGGGTCTACCTTCACCAGGATCTTACGGATGCTGGGGCTTCTGCCTTTTTTCACCAGAATCGACATCGACTCTGGCAACCACACGAAAGCGATGGGGACCAGCACGATGCAAACGATGGTTCCGAGCAGTATTGCTCTCCATCCGACGGTGGACAGCAAAGCAATTGATAGCAACGCGGAAAAGAGCACGCCTACCGAGATACCCGTATAGGACATACTGGAAGCCATCGCTTTCCACTTGCCCGGCGTGTATTCGAAGACCAGCGCTACAGCAATTGGCACGATGCCGGCCAGGCCAAAACCTGCGATAAATCGATAGATGGCAAAATCGACGATTCCCTGAGCCAGCCCGCAGGCTGCCGTGAAGATGATGAAGACCGTCATGCCGATGAGCATCATCCGCTTGCGACCAATGGCATCAGCCGCGACGCCAAAAATGATCGCGCCACCCACAGCCCCGACATGCCCAACGCTGGCCAGAATACCGGCCTGGGCAGGGCCCATTTTCATATCGGCCATGATGGCTGGAAGCAGCGTTCCGAAGAGCGCGCTGTCGATACCGTCGAACACAATCGCAAGAAAGCAGATCAGCGCCACTCGCATGCTGAATGAATTGAAAGTGCCATTTTCAATTACTTGAGTGACGTTGACCTGAGGTCGGCCCACTACTGGCGTGCTCGTTAAATTATTCATGGCATGCATCTCTCGTACACCACTTTGTCAGTAGGATCGGGGGTAATGGGCGCTGGCCCGTCATCCTTGGCAGCGGCAGCGGTGGTCTCGGAAATTGATCCTTCACACTTGCCGGGCAACAGAAAACGTGCAAGGGCAGGTATCAGTACCAGGGCACCGAGCATGTTCCACAGGAACATGAACGCCAGCAGCAAGCCCATATCGGCCTGGAATTTGATACTGGAGAAATGCCAGGTCGCGACCGCTGCCGCGAGGGTCACACCGGTCAGCAGTACTACACGTCCAGTAAATTGCAACGCGGTGGCGTAGGCCTGTTTCAACGTAGCGCCTGCACGCATGCGTGCCAGGGTTACGCTCAGCACATACAGTGCGTAATCCACCCCAATGCCCACGCCGAGCGCAATCACTGGCAACGTTGCAACCTTGACGCCCATCCCCAGCCATACCATTAATGCCTCGGCCAAAATGGATGTGAGCATCAACGGCAGCATGGCGACCAACACGGCCCGCCATGAACGGAAGGTGATGAAGCACAGCAACGCCACTGCCCCGTAAACCATGAACAACATCTGGTACCAGGCTTTGTGAACCACGATGTTGGTGGTGGCATCGATCCCCGCCGAGCCGGCTGCCAGCAGGAAGGTCGCGTTCTCGTCATTGTTTTTCTCGGCGAAGCGCTCGACCAGGTCAACCACCTGCTGCAGGGTCTCGGCGCGGTGGTCACGCAGGAAGGCGTACACCGTCAGCAGATTGCATTCTTCGTTGTACAGTTCGCGCGGCGCTCGAGCGGTGATGGTGTTGAGCATGCTCTGGTTGCTCAACAAGTCGTACCATAGCGGACTGCCCTCGTTCATTCCGACCATAAGGCGCCGTTGCAGCCGCGCAATGGACTGAGTGGACTCGACACCGGGCAGATCCATCAGCTCCCATTCGAGCTGGTCGACCCGGCGCAGCACGTCGTATTGGCTGCAACTGCCATCAGGTGTCTTGACCATGATGGCGAACAGGTCGTTGCTGGCACCGTAGTTGTTGGTGAGATACGTGACATCACGGTTGTAACGTGAGTCGGCTTGCAGTTCCGGAGCGCCGGGATCAAGGTCGCCAACCTTCAGTTGGGTGCCAACGGCAACTCCCACCACTGCCAGAACCGTCGCCGTCACTATCGCCACCATGGCGCGTCGTCCCTCAGTGAAGCGGATCAACCAGATGAAGAACGCACTGCTCTCCCCCGCCACACTGGCCGATTCGCGGCGCACTGCGCGCTCGGCGGCTTTGCGGCTTACGCCCACGTAGCTCAGCAGTACCGGCAGCAGGATCAGATTTGAAATCACCAGCACCAGCACACCAAGACTGGCGGCGATGGCCAGTTCGCGGATCACTGGAATGTCGATCATCAGCAGCACGGCAAACCCGACAGCGTCAGCCAGCAGCGCAGTCAGACCGGCCAGAAAAAGACGCCGGAAGGTAAAGCGAGCCGCTACGTAGCGGTGCGTTCCACGTCCGATGTCCTGCAGGATGCCATTCATTTTCTGCGCGCCATGGCTAATGCCGATGGCGAAAATCAGAAACGGGACCAGCATGGAATAAGGGTTCAGGGAGTATCCCAGCAGCGGCAGCAGACCTAGCTGCCATAACACACCGGTTACCGAAGTGATCACCACCAGCGCGGTGCTAATGACGTCGCGGTTGTACAAGAACACCATGCCCGCACAGATGACCAGCGCAATGAAGAAGAACCCGATGACCTCCTGCATGCCATCCATGAGGTCGCCGGACAGCTTGGCAAAGCCGGTGATGTGAATGGCCACCTGGTCACTGCTGTACTTGGCGCGAATCTGCTCCAACTGTTCGGACAAGGCCGCATAGTCAAGCGGTTTGCCGGAAGCATCAAATTCCAGCAGAGGCACTTGAAGGACTGTAGAGCCGCCATTGCTCGCGATCAATTGGCCGATTTCGCCAGAGCGCTGCACGTTCATGCGCAGCTGCTCAAGCTTCGCGGACGAACCGTCGTAATGATCAGGAATCACCTGACCACCGTCCAAGCCGTCCTCGGTTACCGCAGTCCAGCGCACGTTTGGCGTCCAAAGCGATTTCATGAACGCACGGTCAACACCTGGCAGAATGAACACAGCGTCGTTGATCTGCCGCAGCGTCTCCAGATAGTCAGCGTTGTAAATGTCACCCTTGCGTGCTTCCACCGCAATGCGCACCGAGTTTCCCAAACCGGTGAGCTCTTTCTTGTTTTCCAGATAGTTGGAAATGTACGGATGGTTGGTTGGAATCGTCTTTTCAAAGCTGGCATTAAGCTTCAGGCTTAGCGCGCTGAAACCGAGCATGATCGTCACCAGCACACACAGCAGCAACACCAGAACGCGGTGGTTGAAAACGGCGCGTTCGAGCCGGGAGCCTGAGCGCGGATCAAAATCTTCGAGCCGGCAAGCCCCGGTCGAGGGTGGTGTCAACGTGGTCATGTCATTGGACTCTTTGTGGGGCGCGTCGCGCAACCGCAGGAATAGGTGTCATCCACCAAGCCGGGCAACACCGCTCAGGCTGGTGGCAACAAGACCGCCGTCTGCGGCTTCGGCCAACGAGGTCAGAGGTGCGCGCCGCGGAAGCTGCTGCTCGGCGAATTGGCCGCCACCGTCGCGACTTAAGAACAGTCGCCCGCCCTGCGCCAGCAGCATCACCCGGCCATCGCGCATTTCGACGCAAGACAGGATCGTCAACGGCGCTGGCAACTTGATCGAGGTCACGGCTGTACTTCCCGGATCGATGCGGCAGGCAGCCCCCAGCAATCCGGCGAACACGAATTCACCGTTGCGGGTAGCCGTTGCAGTGAACAGGGTACGCTCGGACGGCGCGGCCAATGATTGGAAACTGACGCCATCGTCGCTACTGCGCATTAGCACGCCCTGCTCTCCCGCAACCACCCAAGTCTTGTCATGGTGGGCAATTGCGTACAGATGCAGGCTCATGGGATTGGCCAGGCGGCTCTGGCAAGGAGTCCATGTCTTGCCGCCGTCTTCAGTGGACGCGGCCAGGCCAAAGGCGCCCACCACCATCCCGCGCCCGGCGTCGGCAAAGCAAACAGACAACAAGGGTTTGTCTGCGCCTTCGTCCACCAGACGCTGGGCATCCTGGAGGCGACGCTCGCGGTCAGCGTCGGTGTCCGGCAGGCCCAAAGCCTGAGCCAGACCTGCCTTGGCAAGTGCTACGCCGTCGGTCTGCAGGGACCAGTTTTCGCCCCCGTCAGTGGTGTGCAACACCACACCACTGTGGCCGGCGATCCAACCTTCCCGGGCATCGACGAAGCTCGCCGAGGTGAGGGTCACACTAACCGGCACCCGAGCCTGGCGCCACTGTCTGCCACCGTCGTCAGACAGCACGACCAGGCCACGCTCGCCCATCGCCACCAGCCGGTCACCCGCCAGAACCACACGGGTCAGCACAGCTTGTGCTGCCCGAGGCGTCATCGTGGCCGGTTGGCGCAGCGGCCCGGGCATGGCTGCCGAGGCAAACGCTACGGTGGAGGCCGCCATGGTGGGAGCCAGCAACACCTGCAGGCCCAGCCCCATCCCTACCACCAACAGGCGGCGACGCGACCCATCGATGCTTTCATCGTTATTGTTATTGTTATTCATACTGGTTATCTCATCAGATTCATTGTTCAAGCGAGATGCAGTTCTAACGTACGCCTTCTCCAGCAAGCGATTCGGGGGTGAAGATGCGATCTGGCAATGTGGCCTTGAGGTCGACCTGTTTATCACGAGGGAAGTAGGCGGACGCAAAGTAGCCGCCACCGATCAGGTCGTAGGACATGTAGCCTGCGACGATGGTGCCAGGCGCCGCCGGGAACACGGTCGGCAGGTTATAGGTCACCTTCCAGAGTTGCCCCTGAGCATCCCAACGCTCGCCGGCGACAGCGATCCAGGTGTCTTCGTCAAGGTACACACGCAGACGAGGGATCACGTGACGCTGGCCTTGTTTGAGCGTGCCTTCCACTACCCAGACCCGATGCTGTTCGAAACGCACGAAGTCAGGGTTGACGGTCTGCGCTTTCATGAGTTGGTCGAGTGAAGGCGCCTGGTGATAGCTGTTGGTGTTGTAAGGCACATACATCTCGCGCTTGCCCACTAGTTTCCAGTCGTAACGGCCGATGGATGATGAGTAAACCTCCACCTCGTCAAAGTTCAGGATGCCGCCAGCCACCGGGCTCGGCACGTCGCAGCAGGTCAGAGGCAGACGACGAACACGTCGCTGGCCGGTCAGGTACACCCAGGTCTTGGACTCGATGTCGTTGATGTTCACTCGCTGCAGCAGAATTTCCCCGGCGCGGATCGGTGGGCCGGAGGTGTCAACACGGCGCATCACGATGTTGGAACCGTCCGCTTGCCATTTTTCCATGTTGCTCTGCGGGTCGTAGTAGGGGAACGAACTCTTGGCCACGTTCTGCGAAACCGGAATGACTTTCCCGTCGGGGGTCACGCGCGCCAGACTTGGCGTCGTCTGGTAGCCAGGGCTCGTCCATCTCAATAGATGGTTCCAGATCGCCTCTTCGCCATTCTTCGGGATCGGGAACGGCGTACCACCAAAGGCGCCTTTAGGATATGGGCCAAGTTCGCCGCTCGGGTCCATGGTTGCCCGGGTGGAGTTCGCAAAGGTGTTGTCGTAGACCCACTGTGGAGCCGCTGCGGTGCGGCGTGTCGGGAACACCTGAACATTGAAGCTAGGGAACCGCTTGAGCAGGCCCATCGTGCCTTCGGTCAACTTGTCTTTGTATTGCTCTGCGTTCTGCGCCGTGATGGTCAGCAGGGGTTTGTCCTTGGCGAACAGGTCCGGAACCGCGGCCGAGGTTTTCGAAGTGTCGACCGGGAAGCCACCCTCCCACGGCGGAATGGTTCCATCCTTGTTGCCAGCACGCTCTGCACCTAGCGGTGAAAGTGTGGTCTTGAGCTTGGCCGCTTCATCGGCCGAAACAGCGGCGTGAACCGTAGGCGCCGTCAATGCGGCGCACGCCAGGGCAAGCAGGGTCATGCGAGTGAAAATAGTCATGTGATTTCCCTTAGAAGGAGCGACGCAGCGACACTGAGATGAAATCCCGATCTTTCAAGGTCTGGTCGAAGGTGTACGTGCCGTTGACGTTGGGGTCAGTGGACGCATAAGTGGCTGTGTTTTCGCCACCGTAGTAGTGGGTATAGGCCAGCGAGAAGTCCCAAACAGTCAAATAGTTACCAGCCAGCGTGAAGGTCATGTCCCCGCCATCGTCAGGCCCCATCAGCACCACAGGCGACTTGCCATTGTTGTAGCCGACGGTGACCGATGGCGTCAGGTCCAGGCCGTCCATGACGTTGCGCTGGGGCGCAGCAAATGCCGCACGAACAGCTGCAGCGCGGCGGTCCAGGTCGGGGTCCATGACATTGCAATTGCTGGTGCAACTGGTCAGTTGGTTATAGGCCACTTCCATGGTGAGCGTCGGCTCGTCGGACAGGAAATTACGCGGCATGCTCCAGATCATCGACAGGTTGGCGTGGGCCGAATTGCCGATGGCATAAAACGCGTGACTGTTGTTGTCCGCTTCAGCCGTGCCAACGTTCACCGGCAGGCTGGTCAGCGGTGTGTCGCGACGCACCGAGAGCTCACCAGCGAAATTGACCGAATCCACGGTCGTGGTGGCACTGATCCCGTACGCCTTGATGTCCTCGGGATAGACAAACTGGTATGACCCCACTCCGGCACCAGGGACGCCGGTCGGCGCAGGCGTCCTGGAATAAACCACGGGCGTCTTGGCGTGGTAACGGATGGCGTAGAGGCCGAATTCCCACTCACCCAATTGTGAGCGCAAGCCTAGGCCATACTGGCCTTTGTCACTGCCTTTGATGTCTTGCCGCCGCACTAGACCATTGCCTGGTACGCCAGGCGCAACCCGAATTCGCTCACCACCATCGCCGAGGAAGTCTGCAGCTGAGAAATAGCTGCCTGCTGCGGGCAGGCGGGTCTCTTCCCATTCGTACTGGTAGTAACCAATCACGGTCAGTGCTGGGGAAAACTGGATTTGGCCGGAGAACTGGCCTACCGGCATGATGATTTCTTTGGTGGTGGACCCTGGTACCGAGGAAGCCTTGACCGCATCTACTGGCGACTGGGTGCCAGCGATGGCGTTGGAGCCAAAGAAAACGCTCTCACCCCACAACACGGTGTGCTGGCCCAGGCGTCCGCTTACGCGGGACGAGCCGACGTCCGCGCCACCAAAGACAAAAGCGTCGAGAATCTCGGCTTTGCGGCCGTGCAGGTCGCGAGTGTCATCGGTGAACTCGTTATACCGCACCGACAGAGAGTTGTTGGTCGCTGGCGAGTGGTTGTTGTTTGTCTGGTTGTAGACGTCGTCGTACCAAGCCGCCCCGCTCACGCGAAAACCGAAGTCGTCGCGAAAAACCAGGTCCATTTCCGACAGCAAATCGAAGCGATTGGAGATGAGCCTGCCGCGCTTGAAGTTACGGTCGCCGTCATCGCCGTTAAGCGCTGCGGGGCCTGCTCCACCACCCGGCGTAGCGGGTACGTTCTGGGTGAGCGTGTCACTTTGGTCCTTGAGACGCATCCCGGCGGAATACTTGACCGTGTTATCCCAGCGCAGCTTGATGTCGGGATTACCGACATCAATCGGTGCGGCAAGTGAGTAGCCAGCAGCCATCAGACTGGTGGCGACCACCACGGATCGAAGGCTTTGGCGGTACAAATCGTCGTGCGGCACTGCAAATCTTATTTTTATTATTTGCATCGTAATTACCTACAGAGATTGTGTGACGCATGAACTCCAGGGGCAACTCAGAATTCCGGCTTTAAAGTGTGTTTCCCTGTCCTCGTCCAGCTTGGCTGTGTATCGGTGTTGTCCCGAGTATATGCAGCCACTTTCAAGCGCGGATAATGATAATTCCCGCTGCACCGCAGCAGGATATTTGATGGTGAAGCCAGCGCTCCGGTTATCCGGGCGTCGGGAGCAATGCCGTGGCGGGTCAATCGAAAATGCGCGTTTCCACAGGCAGATGAACCCGAACGGAGCATCAGCAGGCTACGGAAAACGCGATGGGAATGGGTGCTTACAAGTCCTGCCTTGTGCGCTGCTGCAATGCGATCAGGTTGAGCTTCGCTGACGGGCAGGTGCCGACCGTTCGGGTGAGCGTAGGCGCGCTCAGGGCGCTCAAGGCGCGGCAATGAGGTCGCCGCTGGCGGTCAGGTGCGTTGCCATTCTGTCGAACAGGAGTTTTACCCGTGTCAACTCAAGGCGGGCAGTCGGCACCATGATTTTCACCCAGCGTTCAACCAACGAGAATTTCTCCAGTACTGGCACGAGTTGTCCGGCCTGCAGGGCATCGGCAACGATCGGCAATGCCAGTTGGACAATCCCGTGCCCGTCGCGCGCGGCGGCGCACAAGTAGCCTTCATCATTGGTAATGAGGACGGGGCGGACGTCCACTTCTATGCGCCCCTCCGGTGAGTTGAACCCCCAGATGGCACCCGCTAACGAAAACGCGAGACAGGGGTGATGGATCAGGTCGCGCGGATGCAGCAACGCTTCACACCGGGAGAGATAGGCCGGTGCGGCGCACAGCAGCCGTGGAAAGGGTCGGATAACCTGCTCTATGACGTCCGAATAGGCCATTTGATCCATCCCGACCGAGATATCAAAGCCCTCCTCCGCTGGATTGCCGCCTCTGTCAGACGCAATAATTTCCAGCTGGACCAGAGGGTTCTGCGCGCGGTATGTGGTGAACAGATCACCAAGGCCCTGCCGGATAAGAACGGCTGGGGCCTTGATCCTGATCGGGCCTTCGATGCTGCCAGGGCTCAAAATCGCGCCGCTGGCCATGTCGCTGTATGACCGCAGCAGTTGGCGTGCATGAGTCAGGTAGCTTTGCCCCGTATCTGTCAGCGTCAGTCGCCGGGTTGAGCGGTCGAAGAAGGTGGTTTTGAAATCCCACTCAAGCTCGTCGACCCGCTTCATGATGACCGAGGGTGAGGTGTACAACGTGCGCGCGGCGGCTGAGAAGTTACCGGTGTCGGCGGTCACGACGAATGCCTTCAGCTTCAACAGCATGTCCATGGTGGAGCGCTCAGGATCAGGTGATGAGTTCGGACTCGATCGCGCGACGGATTTCGACCTTCGACCACAGACGATCGTGGTGCGCCTGACAGCTTTGACCCAACGACCCGATCCCGTTGACCACGCACCAGTGCTCAAGATAGAACAGTGCAAAATCCGCGATGGTCATTTTCTCGAACAGCCAGTCTTTGCCGTTAATCTGTCGTTCGGCCCGGTCGAGCCCGGCCTGGTATATCTTCAGACCCTGCGCTTTTACTGCCGCATGGTCGGATTCGCTCGGCGCGAACTTTTCGGGCCGGCGAGCCCGAGTGTAGCCTTGCATGTGCACGGTAGATACCAAATATTCGGTCATCTCCATCACGCGAATTTCGCCTTCGATATCCGTCGGGATCAGTTCCCTCCCGGGATTCATGCGGGCGAGATACAGGGCGATCACCGGAAATTCCGTGAGCAGCGACCCGTCATCGCGAATCAGTGCGGGGACTTTGCCCTTGGGATTGATCTGCGTGTAAGCCTCGAACTCCGGTGTGCCAGGGCGCGCGGCTTTCTCGATCTCGAATGGCTGGCCAATTTCAGCGAGCAAGGCATGAATGCCGATCTGGCACGCACCAGGCAAAAAATACAGCTTCATATAAAGCTCCATGAATCGTGGAAATGGGGGGTGGTTGCTAGACGATGAACGTTTCGAGGACGCCGATACCGTCAACGCCCGCCTCCACCCGGTCACCAGGCTTGAGGTACCATTCCTGTGGGTCGGGCTTGTGGTGCAAGGCGACACCTTCGGGCGTCCCCGTGCTGATCAGGTCGCCGGGCACCAGGCCGAAACGCGACCAGAACTCAACCATCTCGGAAAAACCAAAGATCAGATCACGGCAGTCGGAGTGCTGGCGCAGCTGGCCATTGACCTTCAGCCACAGCACCAGACCGGTGGGGTCCGGAACGTCGTCTGCAGTAAGGATGTAGGGGCCGATCGGTCCAAAGCCTGGAAAGTTTTTTCCGAGCATGATCATGCCGTTGTGCATCTCGCGAAGCTGCCACTCGCGGGCCGACAGGTCGTTGAAAATGGTGTAACCGAAAATGGCACTGGCGGGATCGATCTCGCTGCGCACATCAATCGCCTTGCCCAACACCAACGCGATCTCGACTTCATAATCAAAATTGAGCACATCGTCCGGCCGCTTAACCTGACTTTTGTGCGGCACCAGCGTGCGCCCGAGCTTGATGAAACCGGTTGGAAAGTCGCTGTGCAGTTTGCTGGCGTCGGCGGTATCGCCCTTGATCGACTCCATCTTGTGCCGGCCGAAGTTGCGCCCCGCGCAAAACATCGACTTCTCTGGAACCGGTGTAAGCCAGCCCACGGAGTTCGGGTCATCCATCCAGACGGGGTCCTGGCGATGCGCTGCCCACGCATGCAACTCGCGCAAGGCATCCATCGCCGGTACCCCCCCCTCGATCAGCGCCATCACGGACGCTGGCATGGCCGGGCCACCCCGGACAGCAGCAGCCTTGGCAACGTCGACGAGCATTTCACGGCCTGACACGCCGGTGACGACGCCGAGTCGCTCGGGGCCTGCGGCAGAGTGGTAGCGTGCGATTTTCATGCGTCGAGCCGCGCCAGAAGGTGTTTGAGCAGTTGCACTTCACTGGGGTCCAGATTGCCTTGCACATCGGCCTCGCTGGATTTGCGTATCGCAATCAGTTCCAGAACCGAAAGACGCCCTTCAGGGGTCAACCTGACAGTGACTTGCCCATCGCTGGCATCCACCTCGTGCAGCAACCCTCGCTCGATGAGCCTCTGCACAATGGCAGCGGAAATCCCCTGGCCGCGAACCTTCTCGCTGCGGGCAACGATCTCGGGCACGCACAGGCCATCTTCACGACCAATGATGCTGAGCACGGCGTATTCCTCGGCGGTCCACTGCCGGGATTCAAGTTTTTCAATCACGGTCTGCCGGGTCCGGAAATAGGCATTCGAAACCTGATACAGCAAATCATCGGACGACAGGTTGCTAAACTCGTCCGCCGACTCGACTGACGCTACTGTTTGCTTGGGCAGCAACATGCCGTATCGGCCGCCATGGAACACCAGTGGCTTGAGCGCCGAGTGGCCGAAATCGACAATCTCGCCGACGAAGATGACGTGATCGCCGCCCTCGTATTGATAGGCCAGTTTGCAGGTGAAGCGGGCCATGCAGTCGGGCAACAACGGTACGCCATCCGGCCCGCGATCAAGCTCAAGCCCCTCGAAACGGTCAATGCCCTTGCTCGCGAATCGCGACGACAGCGCCTCCTGATCGGCCGACAGGATATGCACGGCGAAATGCCCGCTGTTGCGGAAGGCATCCATATTCAAGGATGTTCGCGCCAGGCTCCAGAGCACCATGGGCGGGTCAAGCGACACTGAGGAAAAACTGTTCGCGGTCAAGCCGATGTCCACGCCACCGGGCCCTGCCGTGGTGACAATCGTCACGCCAGTGGCAAATGAGCCGAAAGCATCCCGCAATGCGCGGGCGTCGAAACCTGGGCCGGTCTTGGAAGCGTCGTTGGGGGTTGCTGTCTGAGTCGTCATGTTGAATGCCTCCAGTCTTCTTGTTATCGAAACCGCCGCGCTGCGAAGGGCCACAGAAGTGGCCCCTGCTCCACTACTTGGCGGCCCTGACGCGTGCTTTGTCCGCCAGGTAGGTCTCGAGCGTCACCAGCGGGCCCCGCTCGTGATCCAGCTCCTTCGTCGGGATGCCACTGAACGGCGTGGTCTCGTTGAACCAGCATTCCTGCGGAGGCAGGCCCCAGCGCAGCGACAAACCGGGCTTGCGCACATCCCACGCGACGGGCTCTACCTCGATATCGATCAGCAGATAGTGGTCGCAGAACAACTCCACCCGATGGCCATCGGGATCGCGCAAATACACAAACAACACACCTGCCGGGCCATGCCGACCAGGCCCGCGTTCCACAACATCACCCATGCCCAGATTGCCGGCGATGTCGCAGGCGCGCAGGATGCTGTGGGAGTCGGAAACGGTGTAGGCAAAGTGGTGCAGGCGCGGGCCCGGGTTTTCCAGAAAAACGATGTCCTGGGTGCCGGGTTTGCGGAACATGAATGTCGCAATCAACTTCTCATCCAGCGCCATGTATTCCGATATGCGAAAGCCCATTTCTGCGTAGAAATCGGTCTGCTCCTGCACATTCGGGACCTGGATCTGGTAGTGGTCGAAGCGCATCGCAGCGCCACCCTTGAAATCCTGAAATTGGGTGTACAAACGGGGCAGCACCGGCATCGTTGCACAGAGTTGCACCGGCGTTCCGGCCGGGTCGTTCACCAGCAGCGTGCGGCCCTGATGCGGTACTTCGATCCAGCGTGCCGGCAGTCCTTTGGACTTGTAGAAGTGCTCAGCCTTGTCCAGATCTTCTTCGGTGTAAACCCGAAACCCGATTGCTTCGGCTTCGTGCGCATTGTTGCTGTGGCGCTTGATCACCAGACTGTGGTGGCAAACCTCCTCCAGTCCGCGGAAATAGAGGGTGTCGGCATCGCGCTCGGTCAGGACCAGGCCAATGACCTGTTCGTAAAAATCGCGACTGGCTTCCAGGTCGCGCGAGGTGATGACGGCGTGACTCGACCGGGTGATATTGAACGGTGGGTAATAGACCGGTGATGGCAGTGGCATGGTAAGTCTCCTGGTGTCTTTTCAGAGCCGAGTGAAATCGGCCTCGTTGCTCAACTCGAGGGGACCAGTCAAGCGACCGGTCATGTTGTACCAACCAATATTGAACAGCAGGGCCACGCTCTGCTTGTGGCCAAGGCCGTGGTAGACGTCTTCCCACACCTTGGTGCTGACTTGCGCCGGCGCACGGGTAGCGTCCCGGGCCAGGCGAAGCACCGCCTTTTCCAGATCAGAAAACAGCGCGCTCTTTTCAAAATCCCACAGCGCCAGCATTTGTTCCTTGGAGACTCCTTCCTTGATGGCACGATTCCAATGCGGATCGTGTTCGTAATGGGTGCCCATGGTCTGGCACGACATCACGATGGCCATCTCACGCAATTTGGGATCGATGCCGCAGCCCTCGCGCACCGCGTCGGCCATGGGAATGAAGACCTCGAGGATCTCCGGGCAAATGGCCAGGGTTCGAAAGATTTGTGCAGTCGGCGCGTGGCCACGCTTGGCCCGCAGCAGCGCAAAGGCTTCGGGTTCGTCATCGGGGGTGGGCAGTTGGATACGAGGCATACAAAACTCCGCACATTATTATTTTGGTGAGCTGCCGCAGCGTGGCTATTACAACGGCTGCGGCAGCCTTCGCTTACTGGCCGTTGATCCGCTGGTCCCATTCGCTGTTGCGATCAAGGAACGCCCACACACGGTCTTGCGCTTCGCGGGCACCCGGATAGCGCTCACCGCGCATCTGGGCGTTGCGCCATGGATCGCCCGAGAAAAACTTCTCGTACAGGTTCTGGCGCCCGGCAAAGGACGAGCAGGAGGCATCCCAGGCCAGACGCAACAGTTGCATCTTGCGTTCGGCCGGGATGTCGGCCCCGGCGCAGTAACGTTCGATCGCCGGGCCGTTTTCGCTGTACAGATCCTCGACCGTTGGCGCGACCACCACGTTACCGGCGCCGAGCAGCTGAAGAATTTCCAGCGCCCGGGCATGCATCGCCGGATACTGGGCGCGCACCACATTGAGAGGCTGCTCGTAGGGCACAACGGTGCCGCCAGGGCCGGGAATGCAGTCGATTTCGGCCACACGAATCAGGGCCCGTAGGGTCTCGACGTACGCCACCAGTTCGGACAGTTGAACCATCACGTTCGGAAAACGGCTGTGGTTCACTTCCGTGAGGTTGTAGGCGATGCCTAGCAGGAACTCCATCTTCGCCAGTGAACGCGTGGCCGACTGGTGTGAACCGTGCGGACCGGAGGGCGACTTCATCGCCGACTCGACGGCTTTGATGCTGCGATACATGAAGACTCGTTCCCACGGAATGAACGCTTCTTCAAACCACAGTACGGCATCCATCTCGTCCATCCGCGCCGTGAGCGGATCGTTAGCAAACCGACCGTTCGTGGGGAACGACGGGCGGCAGATCATCTTCATCCCGGGGGTGTCGATGGGGGCAGCAAACCCGACTGCGTAGGCTTCAGCATCTGCCACCAGAGGGAATTTCGCCGCCGCCGGCATGATCAGCACCTCGTTGGCCAACGGGCCGAGGGTGGCAACCGAGCGAGCGCCGGAAACGTAGATGCCGGCATCGGATTCGCGAACCACACGCATCACCATGTCGCCAGGCTGTTCGAACATTTGCAGGCGTTTGTCGATATCCGGCGACACCAGCGAGTGCGTCAGTGCGAGGTCGTTTTCGCGAATGAACTCATGGTACTTGAGGATGTTCTGGCCAAATTGTTCGCCACCGGCGGCGAACAGTCCATGGGCCGAGGCATGCGCACTGACCATCACGTTAAGGAAGTCAGGCGTGCGACCCATCATGCCGCCCACGGCATCCATCCAGGTCTTCATCATGTCCCGGCGCAGACGCAAATCATCGGCTGAGCGAGGCAGCATGAACGAGCGCCCGACACGGGCGCCAGTGGTCGGCGAGACGAACGTCATCTTGTCCTGCAAGGCGGGATCGCACTGAATGTCGTACAGATCAGCAATGGACTGAATTGCGCCACGGAAACGGCGATCCACGGTCACGTCCTTGATGCGCTCGCCATCAATCCAAACCGAGCGACCGTCTTGCAAGGAGGCGATGTAGTCGGCCCCGCTGCGTACACCGTTTCGGGCTCCACTCATGGCCATCGGTTTTTTGTTTGCGTTATTTTCCATGGGTCATGCTCCTGCATTTGAAACGTTTGGCCTGAGACGGAAATGACCGCCGCAAGAGAAATTCGGCTGCTGTTGCCAGACCTCGATAGTATTGAGATAGGCAGGTTTTAAGAATTTGTGAATTGGACCAAGAGTTGTTCCAAAACAGAAAAGACCGACGCTTCACGCACCGAGGCCAAACTCGTTCGCCACCGAAAGGATGCTCCGGGCCCGAGCCATCACCGGTGCATCGATCATGCGACCATCAAGCACAACGACTCCTCCCCCGGCTGCGTCAGCCAGCTGGCAGACAGTCTTCGCCCATTCGATGTACTGTGCCGACGGCGTGAAGGCCGCAGCGGCTTCGGTGACCTGACCGGGATGGATCAGCAGTTGGCCACTGAACCCGTGCCGGCGTGCACGCGCGGCGTATCGAGCCAGGCCAGGCTGATCGCCAATGAGCGTGTACACCCCGTCGACCGGGGCGGGCAATCGCGCCCTTTTGCTCGCGAGCACCAGCATGGCGCGCCAGGGCAGGAACACCAGCTCTTCAGGGTCTGACTCGTCGGGGATCAGATCGAGCTCAACGGCCAGGTCCAGCTTGCCAAACATCAAGCGGGCGCATCCGCGCGCAGCGGCGACTTGCGACAGCGCTTCGATACCCAGCACGGTCTCCACAATGCACAGCACGGGTTTGCCACTGACGTCATGGGCGTGCTCAACCTGCGCAGCGCTGTCCGCCTTCGGCAGCATCACCGCCGCAATTCCGGCATGGCGACAGGCTGTCAGGTCATCTTCGTGCCACACCGTGTCCGCGGCATTGGTCCGCACGGTGACCCGCTCATCGGGGTTGGCATCGAGCCAGTTGATCAAGGCCAGCCGTGCCGCTGGTTTGTCGGCAGGTGCCACGGCGTCCTCCAGATCGACAACGACGACGTCGGTGCCACTGGCCAACGCCTTGGCAATGCGTTCCGGCCGGTTTGCGGGTACGAAGAGGAACGTTCGCGCGCGCCCCAGATTCAATACTCGGCTCGCCATCACACCACCTTCCTTTCGCGCAGGTCATCTACGCGATCCGAATAGCCAAGCTCACGCAGTATTGCGCCGGTGTGCTCGCCGAGTGCCGGCACCGGGCCCATACGGGCCGGACGATCTCCGCCCATGCCCGGCGGCTGCAGCGCGGGTACCGGGCCGGCCGGTGTATCCACGCTGGTCCAGCGTTCGCGCGCCTTGAGTTGCGGATGGCTCCAGATGTCGCTCATCGTGCTGACGTTCGCATTGGCAATGTCGGCGGCATCGAGACGAGCCATGACCTCATCGGCGGTCAGGCTGGCGAAGCTCTGTACGATCAGTTGGCTCAAGGCATTGCGGTTGGCGGTACGCCGCGCGTTGTTGGCAAACCTTTCATCGGTGGCGATCGCTGCGTCACCCAACAACTGTTCACAGAATACGGCCCATTCACGCTCGTTCTGCAGACCGAGCATTACGATGCGGCCGTCTCCGGCGCGGAACGGGCCGTAAGGGTAAATGGTGGCGTGGGACGCACCGGTGCGGCGCGGCGGCTCCTGCCCTTCGTAGGCGTAGTACATCGGGAAGCCCATCCACTCGACCATTGCATCGATCATCGCAATCTCGATACGGCGACCGCGACCGGTTTTGCCACGTTCGATCAATGCGTTGAGGATATTGGTGTAGGCGTACATACCCGCCGCGATGTCGGCAATCGAGATGCCCGCCTTGACCTGATCCTCAGGCGTACCGGTGATCGAGAGAAAACCCGCTTCACCCTGAATCAGCAAGTCATAAGCCTTCTTTTCGGTATACGGGCCGCCCTCGCCGTAGCCGGAGATATCACAGACGATCAGCTTCGGGTTCTTCACGCACAGCGCTTCGAACGACAAGCCCAGGCGAGCAGCTGCGCCGGGGGCAAGGTTCTGCACCAGCACATCGGCCTCAGACAGGAGCTGCATCAGGATCTCCTGTGCCTCGGGTTGTTTGAGATCAAGGGTGAGGCTCTCTTTCGAGCGGTTAACCCAGACGAAATGCGAGGCGAGCCCTTCGACACGGGCGTCATAGGCGCGGGCAAAGTCGCCACTGCCAGGGCGTTCGACCTTGATCACGCGAGCGCCCATGTCCGCCAGATGACGTGTTGCCAGAGGGGCGGCGATCGCATGTTCGAGTGAGACCACCGTCACGCCTTCGAGCGGGAGAACCGGTTTGCTGGTAGCCATGGCACAGTCCTCAGAAAGAGCGCGGCAGCCCGAGCAGATGCTCGGCGACGTAGGAATAGATCAGGTTGGTGGAGATCGGTGCGACCTGGTACAAGCGGGTTTCACGGAACTTGCGCTCGATGTCGTATTCGTTGGCAAAGCCGAAACCGCCGTGGGTTTGCATGCAGACGTTGGCAGCTTCCCACGAGGCTTTGGCCGCAAGGTACTTGGCCATGTTGGCCTGTGCGCCACACGGTTGATGCGCGTCGAACAACTGGCACGCCTTGAAACGCATCAGGTTGGCCGCCTCGATCTCGATGAAGGCATCGGCGATCGGGAATTGCACCCCTTGGTTTTGACCGATCGGACGGTCGAACACCACGCGTTCGTTGGCGTACTTGACGGCGCGCTCCATGAACCAGTAACCGTCGCCGATGCATTCGGCAGCAATCAGGGTGCGCTCGGCGTTGAGCCCGTCAAGGATGTATTTGAACCCCTTGCCCTCCTCGCCAATCAGGTTTTCCTCGGGGATTTCAAGGCTGTCGAAGAACAGCTCGTTGGTCTCGTGGTTGACCATGTTGGGGATCGGCTGGACGGTAAGGCCCTTGCCGATGGCGTCCTTGAGGTCGACGATGAAAATCGACATGCCTTCGGACTTTTTCTTCACTTCGGTCAGCGGCGTGGTGCGTGCGAGCAGGATCATCAGGTCAGAGTGCTGAACCCGCGAGATCCACACCTTCTGGCCGTTGACGACGTAGCGACCGTCCTTCTTCACCGCGTTGGTCTTGATCTTGGTGGTGTCAGTGCCGGTTGTCGGCTCGGTGACCGCCATCGACTGGATGCGCAGTTCGCCGGAGGCAATTTTCGGCAAGTATTTCTCTTTCTGCGCCGTACTGCCGTTACGCAGCAGCGTGCTCATGTTGTACATCTGGCCATGCACCGCGCCGGAGTTGCCCCCCGAGCGGTTGATTTCCTCCATGATCACCGACGCCTCGGTCAGTCCAAGGCCCGAGCCGCCGTATTCCTCGGGAATCATCGCCGAGAGCCACCCGGCGCCGATCAGCGCGTCGACAAAGGCTTCAGGGTAGGCACGCTGTTCGTCGATCTTGCGAAAATATTCGTCCGGAAACTCGCTGCACAGAGCACGTACTGCGTCACGGATTTCCTGGTGTTCGTCGGGGGCATAAAGCATGGTCATGTCGGTTTCCTGTCTTGTCTGTGGTCATCGCGGCGCAGCAGTGCCTTTGGCGCGTCTGCACAGCGGCACCTTTATTGAAAACGCTTGGGGTCAGTCGAACGTGACTTCAGCTTTCATCGTCGAGCGACGATTGCAGTCGGTCCACAGATCGGCGTTGCCCGGGCCGGTGAGCTGACCGCACACTTCAAAGTCCGCCGTGTCGAACAGCGGGCCGATCGCTCGGAAAGCGAAACGTCGTATGCGCTTGGCCGGGTGCGCTGCCCGAAAGGCTTCGAGCAGCAGTGTGGCGGCCAGCGGTCCGTGCACGACGAGGCCCGGATAGCCTTCTTCTTGAGTGGCGTAGGGTTTGTCGTAGTGAATGCGATGGCCGTTGAACGTCAGCGCCGAATAGCGGAATAGCAAGACCGGGTGAGGATGAATAAGCCGGCGGAACTCACTGCCGCGCTCGGTCGCCTCGCCGGCCAGTGGCGCACCCTTGGGCGCCGGCTGCCGGTAGACGATGTCCTGTTCCTCCACCACGCACACACCACGCTCACCGGAAACCTTGTGCTCGACGGTCACGAACAGCAGTTCGCCATTGCGTCCGGATTTGCGCTCGCAGCGCCGGATGCGCGAAACCCGGGTGACGGCTTCACCGACCCGCAACGGTTGCTCGAAGCTCAGGCGCCCGCCCGCCCACATACGGTTGGGCAGATTCACCGGTGGAAGGAAGCCGCCCCTTTGCGGGTGCCCGTCGACGCCGATTTCACTGAGTCGGGCGTTAGGCGTGAAGTACACCCAATGCCACAAGGGCGGCAACTCAGCTCCGACTTGCAGCGAATCCGCATCTAGATCGAGCGTGGCAGCCAGTGCTTGGGCAGTACGTTGATCAATACGGTCGCTACGCAGTTCCTCGCGGCCCACCCAGTGGGTCAAGTCCGCCAGGGTTGCCTCATTACAGGCATTCATGGTCATTTCTCCTTCACGCGTCTTTGCGGCGTGCCGCTGGCAAATCGGTGCAACTGCCATGGGCGACTTCTGCGGCCATCCCCACGGTTTCACCCAGTGTCGGATGGGGATGGATGGTCTTGCCGATGTCCACGGCGTCGGCGCCCATTTCGATGGCCAGGCAAACCTCGCTGATCAGATCGCCCGCCCCAGTGCCGACGATGCCGCCGCCGACGATCCGATGAGTTTCTGCATCGAACAAAAGCTTGGTGAAGCCTTCATCGCGGCCATTGGCAATTGCACGTCCCGACGCGGCCCAGGGGAAAACCGCGGCCTCGACTTTGAGGCCTTTGTCCTTGGCTTCTTGCTGAGTCAGACCAGCCCAGGCAACCTCTGGATTGGTGTAAGCAACGCCGGGAATCTGCAACGCATCAAAACGGCTGCGCGCGAGCTCTGGATTATTCATGGCTTCACCTGCCGCCACTTCAGCGGCAACGTGCCCCTCGTGAACGGCTTTGTGAGCCAGCATCGGTTGGCCAACGATGTCGCCGGTCGCGAAGATATGCGGCACGTTGGTGCGCATTTGCTTATCCACGGGGATGAAGCCGCGCTCACCGACGTTTATGCCCGCCTTGTCGGCATCGATCTGGTCGCCATTGGGTTTACGGCCGACAGCCACCAATACCAAGTCGTAGCATTGCGGCTCAGAGGGCGCTTTTTCGCCTTCGAATGTCACCCAGATGCCCTGCTCGCTGGCCTCGGCTTTCACCGTGCGGGTGTTCAACATCAAGTGATCGAACCGATGGCTGTTGTGCTTTTCCCAGACCTTGACCAGATCGCGATCCGGCCCCTGCATCAAGCCGTCCAGCATTTCGACCACATCGATGCGTGCGCCCAGGGCTGAATAAACGGTGGCCATCTCCAGCCCGATGATCCCGCCGCCGACCACCAGCATGCGTTTGGGCACGGCCCTGAGTTCCAAGGCACCGGTGGAGTCAACAATGCGCGGATCCTGCGGCATGAAGGGCAGCTTGACTGCTTGGCTGCCGGCGGCAATTACGCACTGTTTGAAGCGAATAACCTGTTTTTCACCGGTCTGTTCCTGGCCGGAACCTGAACAGAGTGCAACCTCGATGTGGTGCGGATCGAGAAAGCGGCCGAACCCACGTACGACCTCTACCTTGCGCCCCTTGGCCATCCCTGCGAGCCCGCCAGTGAGCTTGTTGACCACCGACTCTTTGTGCGCACGCAATTTATCGATATCGATATCGCGGGCGCCGAAGTCGATACCCAACGACGCCAAATGCGGTACTTCTTCCATCACCGAGGCAATATGCAACAACGCTTTGGAGGGGATGCAGCCAACATTCAAGCAGACGCCCCCGAGCGAGGCATAGCGCTCCACCACGATGGTTTTCTGGCCTAAATCTGCAGAGCGAAACGCGGCAGAGTAACCCCCTGGGCCACCGCCCAAAACAAGCACGTCGCACTCCAGATCGGCGCTGCGGGAGCCGGTTGAAGTCACTGCTGGCGCTGCTACGGTAGATGGTGACTGAAAAGGCGGCGCTGCCACCTCGTTCGATTCCAGCGTCAACAGCACCGCGCCTTCGGCCACTTTCTCGCCGACCTTGACCCTTATTTCCTTGACCACACCGGCGGCAGATGACGGCACATCCATTGTTGCTTTATCGGATTCAAGCGTGCAGACGGGGTCGTCGACAGCCACCACGTCACCGACCTTGACCAGCACCTCAATCACCGGCATCGCAGCCGCATCGCCGATGCCTGGCATTTTTACTTCAATAACCTGACTCATGGGCTTTCCCTCAAAGAGTAATTCGACGGAAATCAGCCAACAGAGCCGCCAGAAGCTGGAGGAAACGTGCCGCCGCCGCGCCATCCACGACGCGGTGATCCCAAGAAAGCGCCAGGGGCAAAATCAGGCGAGGGCCAAACGCGCCGCCATCCCAGACCGGTCTGATTTGCGCGCGAGTCACGCCGAGGATTGCCACTTCCGGCGCATTGATGATCGGGGTAAAACCGGTACCGCCAATGCCTCCCAGGCTCGATACCGTGAAGGTGCCGCCCGTCATGTCTGCGGGGCCCAACTTGCCGTCCCGGGCTTTTCGCGCCAACTCACCGCATTCGGTGGCTATCTGGCCAATGCCCTTTTGATCGGCATCGCGAATGACCGGCACCACCAGCCCGTTGGGCGTGTCAGCGGCAAAACCAATGTGGTAGTACTGCTTGAGAATCAGGACTGACTCGCCGTCTTCGTTGCCTAACGAACTGTTGAACTGCGGGAAAGCTTTCAGGCTGGCGACCGCTGCCTTGATCAGGAAAGCCAGCATGGTGTACTTGATCGCGTCCTTGCCGCCTTCCTTGTTGAGCTGAACCCGAAACGCTTCGAGCTCGGTGATGTCGGCTTCTTCGTTGTTGGTGACGTGCGGAATCATCACCCAATTACGTGAGAGGTTTGCGCCAGAGATTTTCTTGATACGTGACAGCGCGACCTTCTCGACCGTGCCGAATTTTGCAAAATCGACATCCGGCCACGGCAGCAGGTTGAGCCCGCCCGAGTGGTCGGCACGCGGCGCAGGATTTTCAAGACGAACCAGAGCGTCCTTGACGAAACGCTCGACATCTTCACGAAGAATACGCCCGCCCTTGCCGGTAGCCGCCACGCGAGTGACGTCTACGCCCAATTTGCGCGCATAACTGCGCACGGAAGGACTGGCGTGTGGTTTCGGGCCTGAAGAAAGCGCCGCAAGTGCGGGCGAACCGGCAGCAGGCACTGCCGGCACTGGAGGCACTGCAGGCGTCGGCATTCTGGACGCTGACGGAACGCTGACGGGCAGATCAACGGCGGCCGTGCTGCTCACTGCGTTCTGGGCAGCAGGCGCGTCATCGACGGCCATCTGCAATGTAAGGATGGAACTGCCCCTGGAAACCCGATCCCCTTCCTTGATAGTCACCGACACAACAATGCCGGCGCCAGGGCTCGGAACGTCCATCGATGCCTTGTCCGATTCCAGCGTCAACAAAGGGTCATCGAATGCCACTTTATCGCCTGGTTTGACCAACACCTCAATCACCGGGAGGTCTTTGAAGTCCCCGATGTCGGGGACATGAATCTCTCTGATTTCACTCATGACATACCGTCGCCAAGAAATAGATCCGTTGCGGGCTCACCCAACGGAGGGAGCGCTCATCGAGCGCTTGCGAAGAGAACACCTGTCAGCACGTCCACGGCGCCGGACGATCAGCCTTCAGCTCGTAGCGCTCGATGGCCTCGGCCAGCACCTGACGCGGCAGAATGCCGTCACGCACCAGACCGTCCAGAGCCGCCAGCACCACCTGGTGACGATCAACTTCGAAGAAGCTGCGCAAAGCGGCGCGGGTATCGCTGCGGCCAAAACCGTCGGTGCCCAGAGCAATGAAGCGCGCATCGACGTAGCTGGCGATGAGTTGTGGCCAGGCGCGAACATAGTCGGAGGCGACGATCACCGGCGCATCGCCGACGAGAGAGGCGCACAGATGGCTGACGTGCTCAGGCTCAGAAGGATTCAGACGATTTCGTCGCTCCACTTCCCGCGCTTCACGAGCGAGTTCACTGAAACTGGTGACGCTCCATACCTCGCTCGATACCTGCCAGTCCGTCGCCAGCAGCTCGGACGCGGCGATCACTTCGCGCAGGATGGTGCCAGAGCCCAACAGCCGAACAGAGCCGCGCGACGCGGGTGCATCGGACACGGCGTAGCGATACATGCCGCGAATGATTTGATCTTCGACGCCCGACGGCAAAGAGGGTTGGGCGTAGTTCTCGTTCATCACCGTGATGTAATAGAACTCATCGACGTCGCGTTCCATCATCTGGCGCATGCCATGGTCGACAATGACCGCGAGTTCCCCCGCGAACGCCGGGTCATAGGCACGGCAGTTGGGGACGGTGGCTGCCACGACATGGCTGCTGCCATCCTGATGCTGCAGCCCTTCCCCGCCCAACGTCGTTCGCCCGGCGGTGGCGCCCAGCAAAAATCCGCGTGCGCGTTGGTCTGCCGCTGCCCAGATCAGATCGCCCACGCGCTGAAAACCGAACATTGAGTAGTAGATGTAGAACGGCAGCATCGGTTTGCCGTGCGCGCTGTAAGAAGTTGCAGCAGCGACCCAAGAAGATAGTGCACCTGCTTCGGTGATGCCCTCCTCCAACAATTGACCATCACGGGCTTCGCGGTAATACAGCATCGAACCGGCATCTTCTGGCTCGTAAAGCTGCCCGAGCGGCGAATAGATACCGATTTGCCGAAACAGGTTGGCCATACCAAAGGTACGTGCTTCGTCTGCGACGATCGGGACGATGCGCGGACCCAGGTCCTTGTCTTTGAGCAGACCGCCGAGCATCCGCACCACCGCCATGGTTGTGGACATTTCTTTGCCGTCGGCCTCGAACGCGAAGCGCGCATAGTCAGCCAGCGCGGGTATCGCTACGTGTTCATTGCCCTTTGGGCGAGATGGCATGTAGCCGCCTAACGCTTCTCTACGCTCACGCAGATAGCGCATTTCCTGGCTGTCTTCGGCCGGGCGATAGAAGCGCAATTGCGCCACATCTTCGTCCGACAGAGGCAACGCGAAACGATCACGGAACGCCTTGAGTGCGTCAATATCGAGCTTCTTGGCCTGGTGCGATGTCATGCGCGACTCACCGGCGCCGCCCATGCCGTAACCTTTTTTGGTTTTGGCAAGGATGACGGTTGGCCGGCCCTTGTGTGCCTTGGCGGCGGCGAAGGCTGCATGCAGCTTGCGGAAATCGTGACCGCCGCGCTTCAGGGCATCGATGTCGGCATCGGACATGTGCGAGACCAGTTCCTTGATCTCCGGATCCTGCTGGAAGAAGTGCAGCAGGTTGTAGGCGCCGTCCTTGGACCCAAGCGTCTGGTATTGGCCGTCGACGGTCTGAGCAAAGCGTTGCAACAGCGCATTGGTGGTGTCCCGCGAAAACAACGGGTCCCAGTCCGAGCCCCAAATGACCTTGACGACATTCCAGCCGGCCCCGGTAAACAACGCTTCGAGTTCTTGAATGACCTGGCCATTGCCACGCACCGGGCCATCCAGACGCTGCAAGTTGCAATTGACGATAAAGGTGAGGTTGTCGAGTTTTTCCCGCGCCGCGAGCGTAAGCCCCGCGATCGACTCGGGCTCATCCATTTCACCGTCACCAAATACTCCCCAGACATGGCGGTCGGCCGTTTCGGCCAGATTGCGGTGTTCCAGGTAGCGCATATACCGTGCCTGGTAGACGGCACTGATGGGGCCAATGCCCATCGAACCGGTCGGGAATTGCCAGAAGTCCGGCATCAGCCAAGGGTGCGGATACGAGCTCAGCCCATTGCCACCGACTTCCTGGCGATAGTTGGCCAGTTGCTCTTCCGACAGCCGTCCTTCAAGGAACGCACGGGCGTAAACGCCGGGCGCCGAGTGCGGCTGGTAAAACACCAGATCGCCGTCGTGACTTTCGTCGCGGGCACGGAAGAAGTGGTTGAAGCCGACCTCGAAAATTTCAGCGGCGGAGGCATAACTTGCAATATGCCCGCCCAGATCCCCGTAGGCCTGGTTTGCGCGCACCACCATGGCCAATGCATTCCAACGAATGATCGAAGTAATCCGTTCCTCGACAGCAAGGTCTCCCGGATAGGGACCCTGCCTTTCAATCGGAATTGTGTTCCGATAGGCCGAGTACGGGTGCACATGCGAGGTGATGCCAAGTGCTCTTGCGTGTTGCTCTAACTGTTTAAGCAGGAACTGGCCGCGCTCGGAGCCGCCATCGCGCACGACGGCCTCCAGCGACTCCAGCCACTCCTGGGTTTCATCCCGGTCGCTATCCAGAGAAGCCAATGACCCGGTGATCGAATTTTCATTAAGCGAACTCATATCTGCCTCCACTCTTGTTGTTTTTTGCTTAGAGATGAACCGACAGAACATGCCGCCGTACTAAGCTGCTAATTTTTCGGCATCAAATGCCGGCCTGAAATGAACCGTTCAGGATGCGGTCCGAAAACCGCCAACTGCCGCATTCAACGCACCACCCACCTGTTCCAGCCCGCGCACCGATGCGTCGAGCAAGACGCTGGCAGCGGTACTCTGCTCACCGACCGCGCGTACCCGTTCCATACTCTCGCCAACCTGTTCGGCCACGGCGCTCTGCTGTTCGGACGCCGCCGCGATCTGCTGACTCATCTGCTCGACTGTCGATACTGCTGCGGCGATTTCCTGCAGCGCTTGTGACGCCTGCGCGGCCAGCACAACGCTCTCGCCCGTCAGCACCTGACTCCCCTGCAAGCGACTGGCAGCTTGCTCGGCGACGTTTCGCAGCTGCTGGATGATGACGGCGATATCGTCAGTGGAGGTTTGGGTGCGGCGCGCCAGGTTGCGGACCTCATCCGCCACCACGGCGAAACCTCGACCGTTTTCGCCGGCGCGTGCTGCTTCAATGGCAGCATTCAACGCCAGCAGATTGGTTTGCCCGGCCAGGGCGCTGATCACATCGAGCACCTTGCCGATCGCCGCACTCTCGTTGAGCAATGACCCCATGGCTTCGGAGCATCCACTCATTTCCTGTGCCAGGTGGCCAATCTTGGCTGTCGCCTGATGCACCAATTCTTCACCTTTGCGTGCCTGACAATTGGCCTGCTCGACGGCGTCGCGGGTCTGACTTGCATTGCGTGCGACGTCCTGCGCAGTTGCGGCCATCTGTTGCATCGCGGTGGCCGCCAATTCAGTCTCCTCACGCTGCGAGTCAACACCCTGCCGAGTGCGCTCGGTGACCTGCACCAGGCTGTCGGCGGCCTCGTTCAACTGCCCGACACCCTGACCAATGCGGCCGATCAGCCCACGCAAGCTTTCGAGCATGACCCCGACGCTGCCGAGCAATTGGCCCAGTTCATCACGGCGTCCAGCGGCATCGATCTGCGCGCTGAGATCCCCCGACGCCACGCGCCGGGTCAGTTCAACCGCTTGACGTAGCGGCTGCAGAATCAAGTGGCGAATCAACAGGCTGGCGCCGATACCGAATGCGATCGCGAACAGCACAATGCCTTCAAGCAGACGCGACACCCGCTGACTCATCGATTGCGAGGCTTGAGCCTGCGTGGTGCGAACCACGCCCAGGAGGTCACTGACCTTGTCAGCCGCGACATTCATCGCCGCTTGACTTTCGCCGGTTTGATCACGGCTCGCGGCGTAACTGTTGAAGGCGGTACGGTACTCATCCAGCGCCGTACGCGCCTGGGTCAGCGACTCCCGCTCCAAACCTTCGAGCCGCAACTCCAGGTTTTCCATGTAAGAGCGAAGTTCAATCACCCGCGCCTCCCAGGCATTGAGATCTTCAAGGCTGCCTTGCAGCGTGAAATAGAGTTCGCTGTCACGCAGGTTTGCCAGCTTGTCGCGCAACGTGGAGGCTTGCTCCAGTTGCAGCATGCGCACCGCGTCCGCCGGCTGCGCCCGTGAAGCCAAGAGGTTGACCGCATCGAGCTGATCAAGCATCACCACCGTGAAGCGCTCACCCACCGCTTGAGCCAACTGCTGCATACGCAGGCGAGCTTCACGGGCTTCGCGCTGGGCCTGGGCGTAGCGTTTGAACTGTGCAAGATAGTTATCTGCGGCTTCTATGGAATCGCCCTGTCCTGTTTCCATCCGGGATTTTTTCAACAACGAGACAAGCTCGGCGGTGAGTCCGGCGACCTTGTCGGCTTCGGCCTCAGCCAGGTCCAGACCGAACGCCTTCACTGCCACTTGCGCCTGCAAAATCAGCGACTCGACGGAGGCGACGTCGTTCATCTTCCCGGCACGTGTTTCGAGCACGTTGAAGGCGTAAAACGCTGTCGCTGCAACCGCTAAAGTCGACAACAGAACCAGGCCGAAGCCCAGCCACAATTTACTGCCGACCGACAGATTGCCCAGCACGCGAGCGATCACCGGGACGCATCTCTGCACACAGGCGAGACACATCTGAACCAGAGCGGATACAGCAGAGGGCACCAAGGCAAACTGAGCATATGAAGGCTTCTTGTTGTTGTTTTTATGGGTTCAGACGCGCTGCATTTCTAACGCTTAGAGCCTATCTCGTAGGCGTGCGGATCGGCCAATGGCCAATAATGATGGGAGTCAGTTGAATCGCTGATAGCGTCAGATTCCCGCCAGAGCCGTCGCATTGCGCGAGCGGCTCTGTGAGCGGGAATGCGTTGACTGTTTCAGTCTGAAAGTGTTTTCAGACCTTCCCTGAAACGTGCATATTCCCTGCGAACAAACGCCTCGAACGTCGTGGCGGGACGGTCAAGCAGAAAGGACAGCACATTGGCGTTGCCGACAAAGTCGTGGTTGCTGTAGTGGGTAGCGATTGCGAGGTTCATCCGCAACATGTGCTGGAGCGCGTCGGGACCGAGATTGCCGAAGCGTTCGCGGACGAACACCTCGACATCGAAGCGCTCCACCGTGATGTCGCGGCCTGTCACTGTCGATGCCACCGCGCCAATCTCGTGCGCGGTAAAGCGGCCGGGGCCGGCCAGCTCATAGGTTGCGGCGGCGTGACGTTTGGGGTCACTGAGCACCTGTGCAACCACATCGGTGACATCCTCCAGATCCACCATCGACTGTCGTCTGTCCAGCGACCACGCCAAGCGGAATACGCCTTCCTCGAACACCGCTTTCATTCGCGAAGGCAACATGTAATTGGCGGGCTGCACAATGGTGTATTCGAGCCCGGAGGACAGCAGATGCTCTTCAATGTCGCGCTTGATCTCATGCTGGATCAAGTCGCTGGCGATGGCGTGGAGTACTGAACTGAATACAAAGTGGCTCACACCTTCCGCCCTGGCGGCGTCAATCATGGCGAAACCCATCGCCCGCTCGTCTTGATGCAGCGTCGGGCCGATGTGGTACACGCTTTTGACGCCTTTCATCGCCTTGGCAATGAACACCGGGTCGGCGAGATCGCCCACCACCACGTGTTGCGCACCGAGTGCTCGCAGTTGCTCAGCCGACGCTTCGGTTCTCACGCAAGCCCGCACCTGATGTCCGGACGCGAGCAGCTTGGGTACCAGTCGCTTTCCCTGGTTTCCATTGGCTGATGTAATGAGGATCATGCAGTCATCTCCTGAAAGGGAACCATGACTCTGTTGACGCAGATTTTCAGAGTCAAAGGTGTAGTGCGCCCTGCCCTTTGAAGAGCACGGCGCACGTCAGAGATCAGCTGGTTTTGACGGGGAGTTGCAGATAGGAGGCGTGCTGACCGCCCGTGTGGATCACATGCTCCCCGTTGTTGGCGCCGGTGTACTCTGCGATGCCCGGCATCATCGTGCCCATCAGGTTCCGCGAACTGATGACAAAACGCAGCTGTTCCCCCGGATAGAACTTGATGCCGAGCGGCAGCAAGTCGATCTCGATGTCGACGATCTCACCGGGGGCGAGTTTTTCCACGCGGTCGAAACTGTGGGCCGGCACGTCCTCGCTTGAAAGCGCTTGATCGAGATGGCGCGCCGAGACACGCAAGCGTCCGTCCGAGCCTTTGTAGCGAAGAATGGTGGCGCCGTGATCGGTAAGGTCGTGAATCATCGCGCTGTGGTTCGGTGTGGTGAACTGCTGCAGCGGCGTGCCGTAGGCATCGAGCTTCTGCACCAGCACAAACAGGTCCATGTCGTCGGCGTCTTTGGCTTCGACCCACAGGTGCGCTTTGGGATAACCGACCAGCTCGGTCGTCTCGTCGAAACGGGTGATGAACGAAACAACATTCGGGGTGTTGGCCACGTTATACGAGACCGCCACATCGGAAGCCGGCGCTTGGGTTGCCAGCGTGCGGGTGCGACCGTCGAGGTAAAACCTTGTCGATACCACGCCTTGCGGCGGAAATTGGTCTGCTGCGACGTTGACCTGGTCGCCGCCTTCGAAGTCGTGCACGGCATAACGCACGCGAGGTGTGGCCTCCCAGTCGTTTGCCTGGTCTTTGAGGTAACGGTCGAAGAAGCGGCGCAGGTCTTCCACATTCGCTTCGTCGTAGTAATCAGGCCACTCTTGAGTGTTATGGATACGCAGCCATTTGTCCTGCGAGGCGATCCGCCGCCAGGCGCGGAATGTCCCGGCGGTGTGCAGCGTATTGGAATAGCTGGCGACGATGTAAGCCGGCACATTGATGCGCTCGAACTCGGGGATTTTGTTTTCCCACAGTTCGTTCATCAACGGGTAACGCGCGGCTTCGGCAAGGATGTCTTCTTTTTGATTCTTGCCGAAGAAACTGCCGTTCTGCAACAGCCCGGCGAAAGCGAGATCGGGCATGCCACCGCGCAACACCAGGTCGCGGTAAACATCGCTGACGCCTTCCCACGGGTTGATGGCTTTGAGAGCCACAGGCTGCTCGGCCGCGGTAAACCACTGCGAAACCGCCAGGTACGAGGTACCGCTCATGCCGACCTTGCCACTGCACCATGACTGTTCGGCCAGCCAGTTGATCAGGTCGTGGCAATCGCGGCCGTCCTGACGATCCCAAAGCACGCTGTCGCCTTCGGAGTCGACGCAACCCCGAATGTCCGGGTTGCAAATCGCGTAACCGTGTGCGCACCAATATGCAGGGTCCGGCGCTTCGAACTTGGCCAGTCCTGATACCACATTGTTGTTCAGGCCCACCAAACTGAACACGCCCATCACACCGACGGAGGTGCCCTGCCCTTTGCCGTAAGGACTCCACGCAATAATGACGGGTACCTTTTCGCTGCCCGCCGGGCGGAACACATCCACGTAAATGGTCACGCCATCGCGCAACTGCACCGCCACGTCTTTCTCGAACACGATGTCCACGGGGATCGGGCGGAACTGTGGCGCGATCTGGAAGCCCTTTTCCAGCACTCGCGCTCCAGGTTCAAATGCTGTCAGCACGCCGGTTCTGGCAGGCGGCAATGGTGTGGAGGGTGTGTACAGTTTTTGCGTATCGCTCATGGTGAGATTCTCTCGTCTATCGCCGGAAATACCGGCGCCAATTGATTCGTTTGTAAATCGACGTTCAGAAAAACAGCGTGAAGCTGGCTTGCAGATTGAGGGCATCCTTTACATCAGGACTGAATGCAGGGTTTTCGACGTAACTCAGCCCCGCCCGAACATAGGTGCCGGCGGCTACCCGCATGTTGTAGGCGAGTGTTGTCGACTTTGAATCGTCGGCATTTGACACATTGAGCGCATCGAGCTTTTTGTTGGCGTCGTCGCTGTAGCTGGTATACCCGTACTCCAGCATCACCATGTCGAATGGACGCGAGTCCAATGGCCCTTTTGCGAACACACGAAACCCGTAACACAGGTCGAACAAGTTGCGATCTTCTGGCGCAGACATCCAGGTAAAGCCGGCATAAAGTCCACGGGATGCAATCGCGCTGTCGAACTGGTGAAACTGATAATCCCCCAACACATAACCCGCGTAATTGTCGTCACTGCGCTCATTGCTCAGGAACTGGGTGTATTCCGACGTGTTATGGATATAGCCGGCGCGCAGCCATGCGTACGGGGTGCCCGGTGCAGACGCACGTTTATATCCAAGCTCATCGATGTACAGCGCGCCGGCGCTATCTACATGCAGATCAAGTTCGCCCAGATGGCGATCGATCTCCGGCCCCATACCGTCAGGACTGATACTGCGTTGTACACCGAACTTGTTATAGAAGTGACCGAGGTTCAAGGTCACGTTCGCCGCAGGGCTGGAAACGGGCGCGTGGCTCAATCCCACCTGGAACGGGATAACCGCTTGCAAACCTTGAGTGCCGCCCACCAGCGTGCCGCCAGTGAACGGGCCGATGAACTCCAGGTCATTGGGCAGCACACCTATTTTGAATTCAACGGTCTTGTCCCACAGGCTCTGGTAGTACGCAATGCGCGAATAGCTGAACTTCGATGACGGATTCACTTCATCCCAGCTGGAGTAGTAACTACCCACGCCGAAGATAAGCTGGCCATTTTCCAGGCCAATCTGTCCCAGATCATACGTAATCCACGCCAATAAATTCGACGAGTAAGTGGGACGCTCACCGCCGTAAGCTTGTGGGTTGTGACGGTCGTGATCAAGGTAGTTATTGGCAAAAGTGGTCATGTTCAGAATATTGAAACCGATGCCGTGTTCAGCCAGATCACTGCGAATACCACCCGCGTCACCGATGATACTTTCAGACGGCGGGGGCAATTCGGTCAGTTGGCCTTGCTCAACCAATGCATCGATTTTCGCAAACTGCTTTTTACGCTCGATAATTTGACCCAGCAGTTGGCTGTCTGGCAGTACTGTTTTCGCAACCGTTTGATCAAGCCGCTCAGCAGGTTGTTTCCGTTCCGGGGCGATCTGCCCGGCTACATTTTGGGTCGTTGGCGTTGTTTCGGCGCGAGCATTCAACGACTGAACTGCCCATATAGCCAACGCTGGCGCCAAAGTGCCCCGTACAAATTCAGGTACATGTTTACCGATTCGGTCGGTCCCGTTTCGATGGGGCGGCACACCGTTTCCTTTTATTTTTGTTGTCGGTAGTCATTTGCGCATTGCAGACGTCAAACGCCGGCGCAACGATATTCAAGTTACGGAGCTACGTTTTTCGGAAGATGCGTTTATCAGCCTGCGCTATGCGGTTTCGGGAGTGATAAGACGCAGAGGTTCTTTGGGTGACTTTTCGGACAGACACAACATGCCAAACGCAAGCACCGGGAGTACCGGAAACAGCATCAAGCCCAGGGTGTAAGAGCCGCTTCTATCGAAAACCATACCCAGCACGATGGGGCCGATAATGGCTCCCACCAGAGTCACCGAAAAGGCGCTGCCAAAGATCCGTGCGTAGGCCAATCGGCCAAATCGGCGGGCAATCAGATAGCCCAGAATATCGATCTCGGCACCCTGCGTTGCGCCAATCAGAAAGCTGGCAGCCAACGCCCAATTCAGCCCATCCAACAACATCAGGAAACCCACCAACTGACAGGTGAGGAAAATGCCGGCCACGGTGCGAGTGTGAAGATGATCGAGCAACGCTCCACCGAAAAGTCGCCCAAATAGCGAACCGGCAGAGCCAGCAGCAATGATGCCAGCGATCTGGGCAGAGGATGCGCCCCAATCCGACAGCATCGCGGGCAGGTGAAAGCTGGCGCCCACTGCGCCAAAAAGCACCAGCACAAAGGCCAGCGAATACAGCCAGAAGTCACGCGTTGCCATGGCAACCCGCAGCGTCAAGCCGCCCTGTTGAAGTTGAGTTTTCTCGTCGCGGCGTTCAGCCTCGGGAATCTGCCCTTTGTTGTCACGAACAAACACCGCGAGATTGATCAGGCCAATGACCAAGGCGATCGCCCCAGCGAGCAGGAAGGCCTCACGCCAGCCGTGCAATACGACGTTTTGCGAAATGAGGTAGGAGAACCCGCCCGTGCCGACTGCAAGGCCCGAAGAGGTTATGGCGAAAGCAAGACCCAGCCGCTTGTCGAACCAGCGTTGCGTCAAAAACAGGAAGGCCGGATAACTCGCCAGATTGCCCAGCGCAACGCTCAACGCCGTGATGGCGACAAACGCACCGAACGAGTGAGTGAGCGACAGGCACATGTAGCTGCCGCATCCCAGCACTGTGCCAATCAGCGCGACACGGCGTGCCCCGAAACGGTCGACGAGGTAGCCGGCCAGCGGCATTACCAGCGCGTTGCAGATGGCAGCGACCGAAATGATGATGGAAAATTCGGTACGCGACCAACCGAACTCGGACGTCACCGACTTCATGAACAGACCTAAAGGAATCAGCAGAATGGCGGGCGGTGCGATGCTCATTCCGAGAAAACATCCAACAAGTACTGACCAACGTTTCATCTCTTGTGTCCTTATTATTGTTGTGGCACACGCGTATGGAGCTTTAGGTCGATGACGCACCTTTTTCAGGAGCCTACGTCCACATGCAAATTATATCCACACCAGTTGAGATAAATAGCAAATGAAAGGATGGATGGAGCGCAATGCGAAAAATACGACCACCATCGATGGAGCTTTCACCGACGACAGAGTCAAAAGCCTTGCGCGCCCGGATCGGAAAGCCCGCATCAGCTGCACTAGTACTGAGTCGATAGCTGTTGGACTGAATGGAAAAAAGCACTCATCGCGATGGCGGGTGCAGGTGCAGGTGCAGGTGCAGGTGCTCATCGTTGATCATCAGACGGGAAATCTTCAGTTTTCAAGATGTGCTTTGACGTGATTGGAGGATGCTGAGCGCATCAAATGTAACGAAATCGTTTGAATCAGCTCGCCCCCTTGCACTCAACTAATGGTTGGCGGTCACTGAAATCCGTCAGATGTTCGTCGAAGCTGGCGACTGGTTATTGATCGTCTCAAGCGCGAGATTTTTAAAAGACGCGCGACCGGTTGAATCCATAGCCAAGGCGGATGGTCAGAATTGGCCATCGACAGCTGAAAAACCATGAAAAAATCGGTCGGACCGAACCCTCCCCTCAGATGCCGAGGGTCATATGAATGATCCTTGCGATTTCTTCATGCGCGACGCCCATACCGCGCAAGATGTACTGCACCATACTCTCCACGGCACTCACCGGGCGGCCGCCTTCAAGAATTTTTCGCAGCAGAAACAGCATGCGGCCTACGACGCAGTCTACGGTGGAGTCGATGTCCACTACGCCGAACGCGCCTTCGTTATTGCCGATCAGGATTTCGCGGGCTAAGGGGTTGCCCATGGTGGAGATCTTATCGTTGATGCTTCACATGGAGTGCACCATAAACCAGCCCTACACTGAGTCGGTGAGGTCACGGTGGATGGTGCGGCGAATGTTTCCCCCTACCCTTTCATCTATTCCGGCTTCAGGGAAGTGCCGGTGGCCAGCTCTTCGATGATGGCCAGCGCGTCTTCGATATAAACGGCGAGGAAAAGTCATGAGCGATATACACTTTCCTTTTTTTTCTAAACGCTAAGTTACGACGTTCCGCCCGGCTGTACTGCTGCCTGGCTTATTGAAGTTGCCGTATTACGCTCCTGTCCGCCGTTGGTCGTCGTACCGCTGACCAAGCCCGAACGCATGGCGCCTGCATCCGCCACAAAACGACGGGCGGCCATCAGCAAGGCCAGCATCGTCAGTACTAGAGCCCCGGGAATCAGAAGCATTGCATCGTGTAAACCCTGCGCCTTGAACGCTTCACTCATCTCGCCTGCACCTGCGGTTAGCATTGCCACGTGGGCGTAGTGATCAGACAGCAGGCCCACTGCGATCGGCCCAAGACCGCCCCCCAACAGGTACAGGGCGGCAAAAAACAGCGCCATGGCCGTGGCCCGCAGGCGCGGCTCGACGACATCTTGTACAGCGGTAAACGCACAGGTGAAAAAACTGTAGGAGAACAACCAACCCAGACTGAACAGCGCCACAAACAGCACAGCCTCAATGCGCCCGGCCAATAGTGCCGCACCGCTGAAAAGTGCCGCCAGCAGCATGCTTAGGGCTGCAAACTGCAAGCGCCCCCGCGCCCAGCGTTGATGAATACGGTCGGCCAGCACGCCACCAAAGGTCAACCCAACTAAGCCTGTCGCCCCAACGATGATGCCGGTGGCTACCGCTGCGCGCTCCAGCGGCATGTGAAAGTAGCGTTGCAGCATCGGCACCATGAACGAGGTGCAGGCATAGGTTGCAAAGTTGAATGCCAGACCCGCCAACACCAACCAGCGGAAGGTCGGAATCGCCAGAATCTTGCGTAACGGTCGCGGCACCGGTTGCAGGTCGACCCTTGCGTTATCGGCCGCGCCGCGTGCCGGTTCGCGGATAAAAAACATGCAGACCGCCAACAGCAGACCAGGCACTGCAGCGATGAAAAACGGTGCGCGCCAACTATCAAATGCCTGCACCATGGCACCCACGGTAAAGAAGGCTAGTAATAGCCCCAAAGGCAGTCCCAGCATAAAAAGACCCATGGCGAGACCACGTCGCTGACTGGGGAACAGGTCACCGATCAACGAGCTGGCCGCCGGCGCGTAACTGGCCTCGCCCACTCCGACACCCATACGGACCAGCAGAAAGGACCAGAAGCCGGTGGCCAGGCCGGTGGCAGCGGTCAGTCCGCTCCATACCGCCAGGCCCCACCCCATGAGAGCGCGTCGCGAGCCGTTGTCGGCCATACGTCCCAACGGCACGCCGGCCAGCGCATACACCATTGTGAAGGCCGTGCCGGCCAGACCCAGTTGAAAGTCGCTGAGGCTCCAAGCCAGGCGTAAAGGCTCGAGGATGATCGCCGGAATGGTGCGGTCGAAATAATTGAAAAGGTTGGCAACGAATAGTAGAAACAGAATGCGCCAAGCGTTCTGGGCTTGGGTGTTAGCCTGAGTGCTGGATTGCATGCTGATGACCTTTTATTGTTCTAAACCCAAGGACCCTTTAGGAGTCTCATAGCCAAGCTGTCGAGAAAGGTTGTTGGCAGCGGCCAACAACGCGCTCGGCACTTCTCCATGCCAATCGGCGCTCAGCCGCGCGGCGCTGGCGGCCAGGGTCAAGGCCATGATCATTCGGCCGCTGGCATCACGCAGGGGTGCGCTGAAGGTATGTACCGGCACTTTGTGCAACAGCGACGGAGTGCTGCCAACCACCCGTGCCAAACCGTGTTCGATCACTTGGGCGGTTTCATCGATAAAGCGCTGCCGGCGGCTGGCAAGGTCTTCGCCTAGAACCGAGAATTGTCTGAGGTCTTCTTCGATAAAGGCTTTGGTTACCGACTCCGGCAGGAACGCAGCAAAGGCCAAGCCGGTCGCCGATTGGGTGATCGGCATCACCAGGCCACTAAAAAGTTGATCACTCACCGGCTGGCTGGAGGGTTCCCAGTGTAAGGCGGTCGGACCATGGTTGCCCCACACCGACAGGCACAAGGTGTGGCCACCCAATTGCTCGGCCAAGGCCGGTAATGCCGCGCTGGCACGGCTGATGGCCGCCAAGGACACGGGCTGCACGTCGTTGGGCTGGAAGTAACTCGCTTCCAGGTCGCACGAATGGGCCACCATGTAACGCCCGGCACTGAACGCCAAGGGCCTCCGATTGCCGTGGCCCATGCGTTCTACGCAACCGACGTATAGCATGTGGTCACCACTCGGGTAAGCCGCCACTTGTACGCATTCCAGATATGCGGAAGCGCCCTCCAGAATTGGCACATCGCCCAGGCCATTCTGATGAGCAATGCCCTCGAATTTATCTTCGCGCGACTTGGCAAAGTTATTGGAAATGCCGATCTGGTCGTCCGCCAGAATATTTACGGTAAAGCGCTGGGTATCGCGGAAAGCGGTGAAGCTCTTGGCAGTGAGCGCCTGACTCCAAAGCACAAGTGGCGGTTCCAGCGACACGGTGTTGAACGAATTAGCGGTTACGCCATGGGCAGCGCCCTCGGCGTCACGCGTGGTGACGACCGTCACGCCCGTTACAAAGGTGCCAAAGACGTCGCGCAGTTGCCGGCCTTCGAAAGGCGCGCTGAAGATGTTCATAGGGGCTGCCTCGTATGCAGAAGATTATCGAGAACGAAGTGAGCCAGGGCGGTCGGAAAATCCGCCGCCGGGCGTGTTCGTAATTTCACAGACTCAGGCGTTAACGCGGTACTTCCAGGCCGTGGGCAACATGGTCCCAGGTATCGCCTGTTAGACCTTCGTCACGCAGGGCTACCTTGCGCACCTTGCCGGTGGGAGTGCGCGGCATCATTGGCATACGCCGGTAATAGCGCGGCACCATAAAACGCGGCAGGTGCTCGACGCAGTGCTGGAACAGCGCTGGGAAGTCAAAGTCCTCGGTACTGGCACCTTCGAACACCACCATCACTTCGCTTTCACCCACGTCCGAACGCACGGCGACCGCCGCCGCTTCGTGAATGCCGGCAAAGGCAGCCACCGCCACTTCCAGCTCCTGCGAGGAGATGTTTTCGCCACGCCGACGTAGAGCATCAGACTTGCGATCGTGAAAATAGACAAAGCCATCGTCATCCATCGAGCCCATGTCGCCGGTATGCCACCAAAGGTCGCGCATGCTTTCCAGCGTCGCCTGCGGATTACCCAGATATTCTTTGAGCATGATGTTGGGTATCCGCGGACGATAGACGATTTCGCCGACCTCTCCCGCAGGCAGCGTCCGGCCGGAGTCATCATGGATTTCAATGATCGAAGAAGCCGTCGGCTTGCCCATCGAACCAATCCTGCGCCCGCGCAGAGGGTTGTAGATCACATTTTTAATTTCGGTCTGTCCATAACCTTCGAGGACATGCACATTGAAACGCGACTCAAAACGGTAGAGCACATCCGCCGGAGCCGGCGCAGCAAATACACGTGTGACCTTATGCCCGCGGTCCAACGGCGAAGGCGCAGCCGAGAGCAACATGTGAAGCATCGAACCTAGGGCATTGAATTGGGTAGCGTCGGAGGCGCGCACCTCATCCCACAAGTTGCTCACACTGAAGCGCGGCGACAGAATGATCGTCGCTCCGGCATAAATGGCAGCAGCACAAGTGGTGACCTGCGCCATACCGTGGAACAGCGGCATGCAAGTATAAAGACGGTCCCGCGGAGTCAGCTCGAATGCTTGCGCGGTCTCGCGCGCCATCACCAGGCCCTGCAAGTGCGGCGCCACTACGCCTTTGCTTTTGCCGGTGGTGCCAGAAGTGAAACCAATCGCGCACGCATCGCTGGGCTGCAGCACCGGGAACTGCGGGTCGCTATAGCCCTTGCTAAGCATTTCGTCCCATGACAACACTTGCACATCACCGGCTGGGATATTGGCTGGCACCCCGTCGACGTAGACGATGGTGCGCAACGTCGCAGGCAGCGCGCCCATGGTCAGTAGCAGGTCGCCGAGGCGCGCCTCGGTAATCAGCACCGTGGCAGCGGAGTGCTCAAGGGTGTACTTGAGAAATGGACCCTTGTAGGCCGTATTGATGGGTACCTGAACGCTGCCTGCACGGGAGGCGCCGTAGCAGGAGTAGAGGTATTCCGGGCGATTGGTCATGAAAATGCCCAGCACATCGCCCTTCGCTACGCCCAACCCCATCAGGCCCGCGCCGGCCGCCGTGGTGCGTTGGTCGAGCTGGCTGTAGGTGGTTTCCTCACCGTTGAACACCAATGCGACATTGTCTGGAGCATAGGCTGCCCGGGCAGCGATGAGGCCACCCATGGTGCCGCCACCAAGATCTTGCAAGTCGTGTCGATTCATGTTGTTTACCGTTATTTTTTATTGGTCTGTTTCCAACCGCTCAACGTATTGAGCAGCGGCATGCACGCTTGTTTCAAATGTCATTGATTACGGGTGTCCGTTAGCGCCTGGCCCAACTGAATGAACTTTGCGCTGCACGAAAAGCCTCTAGTTCCAAGGCACTGCCGGGCACCTTGCCGACCCGTCGGGTGAAACCTTTTTCCCGGCCACCGAGCACACCGTCCAGCCAGTTGGCCGTGGCAATCAGCGCGCCTAAGTCGATGCCGGATTCGACGCCCATCAAGTCAAGCATCTGTACCGCATCTTCGGTGCAGACTCCACCCACCGATGCGCCGGGGGCCGCCGGGTGACCGCCGGAGCCGGCCAGGGAGGTGTCGATATTATTCATCCCAAGGGCCACCAGTTCGGCAATATTCGCCAGGCCCATGCCGCGGCTATCGTGCACCTGCACACGCAACTTTTCCATTGCAGTGTGACTGGCCGCGAACTGCACCATGTTGCGTATTTGCGGCGGCGCGGCATAGCCACACGAGTCAGCGAGAATCCATTCATCGATACCCATCGCCGTTAGGCGCGCGGCCAACGACTGCACCTGATCCGGGCCACGGGGTAAACCGATAGGACCACCAAACACCGCAATCAGGTAGCTGCCCAGACGAATATCCGCCCGGGCCGCCAACTCGCGCATCTTTTCCAGCTCCAGCAGCGAGTCGTCGATAGAGCGGCCGATATTGGCCTTGGCAAACGCCTCATCGGCCGCAAGCAAAAACCAGGCGGCATGGGCACCGGAATCGATGGCACGCTTAAGCCCGGTGAGGTTGCCGACGCAGCATTCCAGCGACACGCCGGCCGGGCGGCTGACCTTGGCAAACACTTGCTCGGCATCAGCCAGGCCCGGCACCATTTTCGGGTGCACGAAGGAGGACACTTCAATTGCCGATACCCCAGCAGCGATCAGGCGGTCCACCAACTCGACCTTCTGTTCGGTACTGGCCGGCTGCATCTGAAAGGTCAGCCGGGGCGAAACATCGCGGATATGCACGCGGCTCATATCAAAGCTCCTGCTTCACACGTACCAGAAACTCCTCCAGGGAGGCTTCCCATAAACCATCCACGCCACCGGTGATTAGGAACGCATCCACGCCTAGCGCACGGTACTTCTTCAGCGCAGCCAGCACCCGATCCGGCGTGCCGACCAGCGCGGCCGAGTTGGCGAAACCACCAAGGAGCTTGACCAGGCCGGTCCAGAAGCAGTCGTCGTGTACTTCTTCATCGGCGGTCGCCATCTGACGCAGCTTGCCCACCGACTGGTCGGTACTCGCCGAGCGGGCGAAACGGTTGGTGCCCTGCGCCTTCAAAATAGTGTCCTCGGCAGCGCGGGCCAGCGCCCAGGCTTGCTCATCGGTATCGGCAATGAACAAACGGAGACTCAGGGAGAACTCCGGGCTGCGGCCATAGTGCGCGGCAGCCTGCTTGACCCGTTCGATGCGCTCCTGTGTACCTGCTAACGGCTCACCCCATAGCATGTAGGTATCGGCATGTTGGGCCCCAAACGCCACTGCCTCATCACTGTCACCGCCCATAAAAACAGGCACATGGCCACTAATGGGTTTCATTAGTTGGCGCACACCTTCGGCCTTATAGAACGGCCCTTCGTAATCGAACGACTGCGGTTCGCTCCAGGCACGCTTCATCATCGCCACATAATCGCTGGCGCGCTCGTAACGGGTTTCCTTATCGGCGTAATCACCTTCGCGATGTACGTCCTTGGGCGAGGAACCGGTTACGAAGTTGATCGCCAGGCGACCACCGCCAGCCAGAAAATCCATGGTCCCGAAAACCCGCGCGGCAGCCGCCGGATGCATGACGCCGGGGCGATGGGCGACGATCAACTTGACCTTTTTGGTCAGAGAAAAAAGGTACGACGAGGTAATGAAATTGTGCGGCCACAACGACGAATAGCCGCATAGCACGTAATCGATGACCTGCGAGTTGTCCCATTTCTGAGCTTGCTGCGCCAACGTCGGAACACCGGGCATGCCGGGGGCGAAGGGGCTATCCACCGTGAAAATCTTGACCATAATTGCCTCTTAACCTGCACCAGGTTTTATCGAGAGAGGGACTTCGTGTCGCCCCAAGATTCGCTGCCTGAGAAGCAGCCTGCATGAAGGACTATAGGCAGCGATGCACCTTGCAAATAGGACCTCAAACGACGTGGAGGGGACTTTTGACGACATATTTTCAAGTTGCTAATCAGGGTGAATTTTATGCTAGTCGCCCATAAAAAAACCGATGGCGAACCATCGGTCTCCCCTTCTCAAAATCACGGTTTACCGAGCGGTGATATTCAGCAACTGGGCATACACCGGGTCGGCCACGTTAATCACATTAGCCGCGAGGCGATTTGCCCGTTCCGCGTCGGAACGTTCGAAGGGCACTCGTACTGGCAAGTTCGGGTCCAGCGGGCGAGTGGCACGCAGGCTGTCGGCGTAGTCGGACACTCGCTGCTTGTAGTCTTCCAAAGAAGTCAGCAGCTCAGGGTCTATCACTACCAGAAAGAATCCACAGTCGCGCAGACCTTGAGGGGCAGCAGCAGCGCCACACATCATGCCCAATAATTGCACTACCAGCGCCAAACCCGAGCCTTTATGTCCGCCCCACACAGTAAAAGCACCGCCCAACGCCGCCGCAGGATCGTTTGTCGGCTGCCCATACTGATCATAGGCACGACCATCGGCCAACGGTTGGCCCAGGCGCATATTCAGCAAAACCTCGGCGAGCATGATGCTGGACGTGCCAATGTCCCAAATAATTGGCGCTCCTAACGAAGGAAAGCCGAAGGCGATTGGGTTAGTGCCGAAGCGCTTTTCATTACCTCCCGCCGGCGCCACGATGTGGCCACCGCTGCCGGCAATCATGCCGGCAAAACCGGCCTTGGTAACTTGCTCCAGGTAGTAGGAAAACATCCCTGTGTACCAGGTCTCGTTAGCCCCTACTACCGCAATACCGGTAGATTTGGCTTTGGCGATCGCCATGTCAGTGGCCTTCTGCGCCACCAGGTACCCAACCTGATCACCACCGTCGATAGAGGCTGACACTGGCGACTCACGCTGTACTCGCATGGGCCGACTGGGTTGAGTAGCGGACTGGATGCGCTCGATCACTGACACCGCCCTCGGCAAACCGCCATAGGACAAACCGCGTAGTTCACAGTCGATCAAATGATCGCCAATTACGGCCGCTTCGTTCGCCGTATGGCCCACAGCTTCCATGGCCGCCTGCACCAGGGCGCGAGCTTCAGGAACAGATAACTTCATGTAAGACTCTCCAAATGCTGCCTAAGAACAGTGTCACGTCGCCAGCGTTTCGCGAGCGCGACAGAAATTCGGTTTCAGCGCACGCCGGCATTGCGCAGCGCGGTTGCAGTAAAGTCACTGGCCGAAAGTTTTGCGCCGAACTGCGATGTGGTCTTTTCCTCATTGGCCATGCCAATGGCGATGTAGCGCCCGGCAACCACGTCGTACAGGACTTCCAAGGCATAACCTGGCACCTGTTTGTCGTATTGAGTGAACGACTGCGCTTCGCCCACGCGCCAGAGTTGCCCACGGCCGTCATACAGTTCGGATTCGGCAATTTGCCAAGTGTCTTCATCCAAGTAGAAACGGCGCTTGGCGTAGATATTGCGTTCGGTCGGCTTTAAAGTTGCCTCCACTTCCCACACGCGGTGCAGCTCATAACGCGTCAAGCTCTGGTTGATATGCCCGGCCTTAAGGATGTCGGCGTATTTCACCTCGGGCGATGCCAGATGAAAGTTGTTGTAGGGAATATACAGCTCGCGTTTGCCGATCAATTTCCAGTCATATCGATCGGGAGCGCCGTTGAACATATCCAGGTTATCCGAGGTGCGCATGCCGTCAGCCGCAGTCCCCGGACCGTCGTATGAAATCTGTGGTGCACGACGTACGCGGCGCTGCCCCGCGTTGTAGATCCACGCCATGCGCGGCTCGGTCACTTGATTGATGGTTTCGTGCACAAGCGACACGTTTCCGGCCAGACGTGCCGGCGCCGTCACTCGCTGCTTGTAGAAGAACAGGATGTTGGCAGCCGCGGCCGCGTCCAAATCCGGCATAGCCTCGGGCATCGCCACCTGATCTTCGAAGTTGACAAGCGAATAGCTGCCATCGGTTTGCGGCGTGGCCTGGACAATACTGCGCGTCAGGGTGCCGCCACGATAGCGCGTGATGTGGTTCCAGATCACTTCTAAACCATTTTGTGGAATCGGAAACGCGTAGTAACGACTTTCGGTGAAGTTGTTCAAGCCAGCGCCGCCCTCCACAAGTGTGGTTTTCAGCGCGCTGGTCTTGGCTGCTGCATAGATTTTGTCGGGAACAGCGGCGCTACGCCGGGTTGGATATACCGGGAGCTGATAACTTTGCGGGTAGCGTTGGAACATGGCTAGTTGGCCAGGCGTGAGTTTGTCTTTGTACTGCGAGACATTTTGCGCGGTGATGGTAAAAAGCGGTTTGTCTTTAGCGTACGGGTTGCCGGCAAAACCACCGGGCAACAGCGGCGACGCATTGACCGGTAAGCCACCGGTCCAGACAGGAATAGTGCCATCGGCATTTCCGGCTTTTTCCGCTCCGAGCGGTGTCAGGCTAGTGCCCAACTTGGCCGCTTCAGACGGCGAAACCGCCGCCAATACGCTGCTGGCAAGCAGGGAAAAACTCAAGGCGCCGAACCATTTTATTGTTGTGTGCATGTTCATGTTCCTCATTGGCAGAAGGCCCGTTCCTGCAAGCCTTCCCTGGCTGGCAGGAAGAGATGATTAATCGCTTAGAAATTCACTCCGAAGCTGAGCGCGAGAAAGTCGCGATCGGTCAGCGAGTTGTAATCACCACCAAAAAAGTCGGTGTACCCGAGGCTCGCGGTATAAGTATTTTTGTATTCGGCATCGACGCCGACACTGATGGCCTTGGCGCCTTCGTTAAACAACCCGTTAGGTCCGTATCCATCGACGTCATGGGACCAAGAGATGTTCGGGCGCAGGTTTACGCCGGCAAAAACGTTGTTGTAATCCCACACACCGCGCATTCGGTAACCCCAGGCATCGCGGGTAACAAATCCCTTGTTGCCATACGCTGCGTTTTGCACGGGATCATCAGGACTGCCAAATACCACGTCGCGGCCGTATCGCAAGTCGTGGGTACTCTCTAGACCACCGACATGGACGTAGCCCACCTCCCCCACCACCGTCAGGCGCTCGGCACCCATCACTTGATCGAAGAAATGAGTGAAGGTAGTTTGCAGTTGGGAAATTTCTTTCCGGTTGTATCCTTTGTTATAGGCACCCTCGCTGGACGCGATGGGTGACGCCGTTCCGCCAGCGAGCGGGTTAAGCAGTGCTCGGGCAGTGTCTACGTTATTGAGCTGCAGTGGTGCGTTCGGACGGTAGCTGAACTCGCCTGACCAGGCCGTACCGGTAGGCAGGGTTGTAGAAAAGCTCATGCCATACAACTTGATATCTTCCGGGTACTCCAGAAAGTATTGGCCATTACCCAACGCCGCACTTTGCAGTAAACCAGTCGTGGCACCGACCAAAGCAGCACGGGCCGCCGCTGGAATCGCCGGGTTGCCTAAGCAGTTGGCAGGCAAGCCCTGGCTGGCGCACACGCCACCCGCCACTGCACCGACCTGTCCGACAACACCCGAGGCCGTCTGGGTGGAAACGAACGGTGCACGGCTGTGGTAATTCATCATGTAAAAACCGTAGTCCACCGCATCGGTCTGCCAGCGCAATGCAAGGCCGTATTGTCCAGTATCACGAGCGTCACGGTCACCACCACGGGGAATCAACACGCCCTCACTGTTGACGTCGAAACCTATCCCATTCGCTGCGGCTATCGGCTGAAGAGGCGCAATGCTTGGGCTTGCGACCCGGTTATTGCTCGTACAGCCATCGGCTGCCACATCGGTAGTGGCGAAGAAAGTGCCACAGTTATCGGTAACGGTCTGGTCCCATTCGAGCTGATAGAACCCCTCCACGCTGAAATTTTCACTGACCGCCTGTGACAGGTAGATCATATTGACCGGGATCAGACCTTCCTTGATTTCCGCACCAGGGCGGCGAAAGGCTGAGACGTCGATAGGGTTGATGCTGTTGATGGAGTTGCCGATGAAGGTACTTTCTCCCCAACTGACGACCTGTTTGCCAACGCGCACACTGCCGGGTTCGTCGCCGATCGAATAGTTGTGGTAAACAAATGCATCAAGAATCTGTGCGCCGGAGGACTTTGCCCCTTCCTTGCGGTTGTGGTCGTCAATATTTTTGAACTGAGTGTCTTCGTCCTTGAGTTCGAAGTCGTACCAGTATTTGCCGCGCACGAAAACACCGGTATCGCCGTACTTCAACTCAAGGTCATGGATGCCCTTGAAGATTTTCGAGAAGGTTTTTCCACGTTTGAAATTCAAACGTCCGTCATCACCGGTGGCGGAAAAACCCCGACCACCGTTATTGATGCCGACCAAATCCTGGTCGATTTTCGCTGTACCCCAACTGGCCCCCACGGATAGCGACGAGTCGAATTGACCTTCGATCTCTCCAATGTCGAAACTCACGGCATATGCGGGAGCGCTAACGCCCAACGCGATTGCTATTGCTAATGTGCTCGGTGGAAAAATTCCGGGCCGTATTGTTGTTGTCATTCGGCTCTCCTGATTCGCTGGAAACGCTTACAAGGCACGCACTTCCATAGCTGATTAGCCGCGGAAGAACGTGCTTGGAAGATAAAGCCCGAAAAGAGGTGCCACTAGGACCATTGGCGACGCGAAGGGGACTTAAAACGACAACCGTAGGGAATGTGCAAAAGTGGTCAAAAGACTAACGATTCAGCCCGGAATAGGCGCACACCGGTCAAGGCGATAAGCGCTCGGCGATTGCCCGGCCCACCGTGTGAAGGCTCGTGTGAAGGCGCGTCGCTCGGAGAAACCAAGCCGTTCGCTGATGACTTCCAGATCAAGATGGGTTTCGCGCAGTAGCAAGCACGCCATCCTATAGCGCAGGCGCGCCTGCAGCTCCGCAAAATTCTGATTCTCCTCCTGCAGACGCCGTTGCAGCGTACGTACATGCAAACCCAGCAGCGCCGCACTTTCTTCGACGCTCTGAGTGAGCAGCACGGGCCGGTCCAGAAACAAGCGCTCCAACTGCCCAGCCAGGCCGCTACGCAAGGCCAACTGCGACATACGCTGGGCGATGCGTGCTTCAGCCTGCCGATGTAGCTCAGGAAAACCGCCATGCAGAGGACGATCCAGCAATTCGCGACGCAGCACAATGGCATCGACCGGTTGGTCGAATTGGACTTCACAGCCAAAGAAACGCGTATAGGCCTCAACGTGGATAGGTGGTGAATGACGCACCATGACACGCTCAACCGGGTCGGGACAGATCAAGGAGTTGGTCAATCTGAATACCGAAGCCAACCAGGCCTCAGTGAAATACATCGTCGCGCCAGGGGTGCTGGAACTGCGACCCATGTGAACACGCAACTGCGCATACTCGCCTGACTCGTGCAGGGTCACCCGCAACGCCTGGCTCATCAGTTCTCGCACCCAATCGAATACTCGCACCGTGTCCCTCAGGCTGGATCCGGTAGCGATGAAGGTCTCGATTTCCGGCACAGCGTCGAAGGAAAACGTCTCACCAAAAATGAAGGGAAAGTGTTCACCTCTCGCACGCAGGACGCAGGCTTCGATAAGCCTTCGGGACTGCTCCAGCGTGATGGTTACCTGATTAGTGCCCCCGCTGCTCAGCTCAATACCGACTTCAGCCAACACGCCATTAATGGAGAAACCGCAGCGCGTGGAGGCTCTGATCCAGCTCGGCAAGGGCACAAAGGACACCGGTGCCTTCAATGACACGGGTGTCTCAAGCGTAGGATTTTTCTCGGAATGGGTATGCATACAGCCATACTAAAGGACTTGCTGAACATAGGCTAGGCATCTCCAAGTGGACCAATCAAGACGGCCGGAACAGCCCAGACTGCTGTGCTTCATTTACTGTTTTTTGGTCGATTTCCAGAACGCCACCGTTTGCTCAAGCGCAGTGTTCAAGGGGGTAGCAACAAGGCCGGTCGCGGTTGTGAACTGCGCACCGCTGGCCTGGAATGGCATATTGAATTGGTAGAGCATTTCTTCACGCGCCTTGACTACAGGGTTGAACCAACCCAATACCTTCAGCACCAATGCAGGTACCGCGACCGCTTTGCGGGAAGCCCGGGCAGGCAGAAAATTTTGTTGCTCCAACTCGTTGAACAGTGCCGTTGCCAAGTCCAACGCTGGCAGATCCGTGACATGGGGTAAAATCCAAGGACGATCAAGCAGTTCCTGGCGATCGGTCAACGCCAGCAGAGCCAGCGCGCGACCGAAATCCGGCGCGTACGCCCATGCGTGCCGCAATGTCGGATTCCCAACAAAACGCACGGGTTTGTTCTGCAATACAGGGTCGATAAACCAAGCGCCAAATACGCTCTGGCTGCCCGCACCCGGGCCAAAATATTGCGAACCCTGCACCGTCGCCCACAGCAAGCCGTGCTCACGTTGAGCAGCACGCATCAGGTCGAGCATGTCTTTACGCAACTGACCCTTTTTACTCGGCGGCGCTTCGTCACTCCGCTCTGTCAATGGACCAGACACTGGCGAAGCGTAGGCATAAAGATTGTCCGCGCAGATCAACCGCGCCCCGTTGGCCAAGGCCGCTGCAATGGCGTTGCGCTGAATGACCGGCAGTTTGTCGAGCCACTCGTGATAGTCGGGAATGGCACTGTGCACGATGGCGTCCGCACCAGCGCTGAATTCCCGCACGCTATCGGCATTCAGGGCATCAAAGGAATGCCAACTCAAGCGCCCCTGTTCAAATGCTTCTTGCACCTCCGGTGGCACCCAAGCCGGTGGTTTTCCGCGGGTGTTGCCCATCCGTATTTGCACATGAGTCGCCGCGGGATGCGTAGCCAATGCTGCAGCGGTCCATAAACCAAGAGGGCCGGCGCCCATTAATGCGAGCACGAAAGGTTTCATGGGAGAGTCCAAGTGGTGATGAGCAACCATGGTATTGCACTCTTTCCAAAGGATAAATCGCGCTTTAGCGTAGGCTATCGAAATCTATAGTTTCTAATCGGAGGTATTCATGGATCGTCTGTTAGCGATGGCGGTGTTTGTAAAAGCCGCCGATCTAGGTTCGTTTGCCGCAGCAGGAGCAGCGCTGGATATGTCGGCACAGATGGTTGGCAAGTATGTCAGCGCTATCGAGGACCGTCTGGGTACCCGCCTGCTCAATCGCACCACACGGCGCCAGAGCCTTACAGAATTGGGCAGGCAATATTACGAGCGATGCAAAATAGTGCTGGCAGAAGTGGATGCCGCGGAAGCCATCGCCCAGGTACAAACCGCTGCGCCTCGCGGTCGATTGCGCATTAATGCACCGGTCACCTTCGGCACCTATAGCTTGATGCCCATCATCAGCCAATATTTGAATGCGTACCCCGATGTGCAGGTGGACCTTACCCTGAGCGACAGGGTGGTTGACCTGATTGAGGAAGGCTACGAAGCCGCGATCCGCGTTGGTACTTTGGCGGACTCTACTCTGACGTCGCGTCGCCTGGAGCCCTATCGCTTGATCGCCTGTGCCTCACCGGCCTATCTGGAGCGTTCTGGCACGCCGACGGCTCCCGAGCATCTGGCCGATCATAACTGTCTTGGATTCGCTTATGCCGTACGCCCGCCGGTCAAGGAGTGGCCTTTCACGGCAGGCGAAATCCAGCACATCGTTCAGGTTCACAACCGTTTTCAGGTCAATGACAGCCGCGCACAGTTGGCCGCTGCACGAGAAGGAATCGGCATCATCATGGGCGCAGAGATGATGCTGATCGAGGACTTGCAAAGCGGCCGACTGGTGCGTTTGTTGCCCGACTACCAAGCACCGGCGCTACCAGTGCATGTCATATTTCCCGGCGACCGTCGCATGACGCCAAAACTGCGTAGCTTTGTCGACATGCTCGTGCAGACGCTGGGTTGCAAGGCCTGACAGTTAACACACACAGGCAGTACGGCAAGAAGGTTGATAGGCACGTCCGCGACCTCATCGACATCAAAAGATATCGGCGAGCAGGATGAGACGCCCCGAGCTCGATCTACGCGGGACCCATTACCCCTTGCTACAACCGAACGAACGGCATCGGCTAGGCGCTCATGCCAATGTTCACGTCCACTGCCGCGACGCCAAACGTCCTGGCCATGTCCGGCAATGCGGTAGCGATCACTGTGGCATCGAGGTTCTCCATGAAGAACGTTACGGCTACCAACAAAGCAATCAATGTTGAGCGGCTTTGAGACATCGACGTAATTCCTGTTCAGCGACGGCATGTAATCGGTAATTTATCTATGAGTGCGTTTTTAATGCCCTGCAACATTGCGCGCCGAACCTCTACCGGTTCGGCATACACCGGACCGAGGCGATCTAGACGACCGCTAGTATATTGAGTCCATTGATGATTTCTGATCACAACACCTTTGCGTAAATCAACGTTCTCCTCATGGATACCTGAAGGGATACTACCGGCCTTAAGTGTGGCGCCCCCATAACCACCAAGGCCTGTTACCGGATCGAAATGGCTTCAATCCGGTCTTTCTGAGGACTCACAATGCACGCTGATTTCGCCGCCTGGTCTTGGACCGCAGGGAAAGGTATCGACGGTTTACAACTGATCCGCAAACCCCTTGTGCAACCTGGTCCGGGCGAAGTTCTGATTGCCAACCGCTCGCTGGCGTTGAACCCGGTGGACTGGAAAATCATTGAGTGGGGCCACCCAGCATGGAAAACCGGCCATGTGCCGGGTGTGGATGGCATGGGGGTCGTAGTCGCAGCAGGCGCCGGTGTGCAGATCAAGCCGGGAACCCGTGTGGCGTATCACCAGTCACTGGAGCGAGATGGTAGTTTCGCCGAGTTTTGTTTACTGGACGCTGCAACCGTGCTGTTGGTGCCCGCGGCGCTCGATGATAGCGCCGCCGCGTCCTTACCTTGCCCCGGTTTGACCGCCTGGCAGGCCCTCGAAAAAGTGCCCACTGGCGCATCCCGCGATGTGCTCGTCATCGGCGCTGGTGGAGCCGTAGGCCTTCTGCTGGTTCAACTGGCGGCACAGCGCGGATTTCGAGTCTGGGCAACAGCCTCCACAGCCCACCATTCAAGCTTGAAAGCGCTGGGTGCTGTGGGGGTTTTCGACTACCGTGAAGCGAATTGGCAGCAAGCGCTTGAGGTCGCTCTGGGTGAACGTCGACTGCACGCAGTATTCGACACAGTCAGCGGCGAACATGCAGCCACCCTGGCCCCATTGCTGGGCTACAACGGTCACCTTGTGTGCATTCAGGATCGTCAGGAAACGGCGCCCTTGCCTGCCTTCAGCACCGCTGTTTCATTGCATGAGGTGGCGCTCAACAGCTTTCATGCCCACGCCAGCCTGAACGACCGACAAGTGCTGCGGAAAAACGGTGAACGACTGCTAGAGGGTTTGCTGGACGGTAGCTTATTGGCTCCCAAACGTCAGGTCTTCGACTTCCGAAATCTTCCGGAGGCGTTGCGTGCACTCAAACAAGGTGCAGAAGGTGGCAAGTGGATTGCCCAATTGAACGACTCCGACCCCATCCTTTCTGCAGTCCGGTAAAAACGACAACGCCCGAGCCCCGTTGATCGGAGCTCGGAGCTCGGAGCTCGGGCGACAACCTGACACAGTAGGGGTTACGCCTCGGCCAGGTTTTCCTTTTTCTCCAGCCAGTCAATCATCAGCTCGCCCCAAGCGATATCGGCCTGCAACGCACCTTTGGCTTTGGCCGAGTCACGGGTGCGCAAGCCTTCCAGAACTTCGAAATGTTTGTGCTTGGCACTGGCCAGTTCCAACTTGGGCACCTCAGCGTGGAACCTGCTCAGTAGTGGTCCCATGATGACCCACATGTTTTCCAGAGTCTTGGACACCACTGGCATGCGGGCAGCGGAAATCAATCCGAAGTGAAATTCACGATTCAGCAAAGCCGCTTGTTTGTGATCGACTGAGACCGCCTTTTGGAAAGCATCTTGAATGGCTTCGAGATGTTCCAGCTCCGGTTTGGTAATACGCTGAGCGGCCATGCCCGCCGCCTCGCCTTCGAGCAAATGACGGATCAACTGTATTTCTCGCAGTTGACTAACGGTGAGCTCTGGAACATAAATCGATGTCGCCGCCTTCATGTCCAGCGCATGATCGCTGACCAGGCGAAAAATCGCTTCGCGCACCGGTGTGATTGACACACCGAACTGTTCGGCCAACGTGCTGATGCGCAATCGATCCCCGGGTTGGTATTGTCCATCCATCAACGCGGTGCGGATAATGGAATACACGCGTTCGCTCAAGTTGCCTTTATCAATGGGCTTATGCACGGTCACTGTTACTCGATCTCCATGGACGATGATGGTGCGCCGACGGCAGCAGACATGAATAGCTGCCAACCCGAGGCGCAGATAACGCATCATACATCATCAAATTACGCCTGCCACTCCGGCAGGCGCGTCACTCAAATCCGTGCGTCTCGGCGACCGACACCCTGCAACAGCACGGCGATGACGATAATCGCGCCTTTGATGATTTGCTGTGGATAGGCCGGCACGCTCAGCAAGTTCATGATGTTGCCGATCAGCCCCAACACCAGTACGCCCACCACAGTGTAAAAAATCGTGCCCTTGCCCCCCGTCAGCAACGCACCGCCGATGACGCAGGCGGCGATCGCGTCCAGTTCCAGCGCCATGCCGGCGCTAGGCGTCGCGACCCCCGAGCGTGAAGCAATCACCACCCCGGCCAATGCGGCGAGCCCACCGCAGATCCCATAGGCCGCCAGTTTGTAGCGCTCTACCGGGATACCCGCTAGGCGTACGGCAGTTTCGTTGCTCCCGCTGGCAATAGTCAGGCGCCCATAGGCGTTGTAGCGGAGGATCAAGGCAAACACCAACGTCACCAGCGCTGCCAGCCACACCGGCCATGGAATACCGAGTAAACCATCGGCCAGCCGACCGAAATCACGCAGCAACTGAGCGCTGACCAGTTTGTCATCCAGCCTTTGTGGCTGGCCATTCGACAAAATAAACGCCAGGCCACGCGCAACCGTCATCATGGCTAGGGTCGCGATAAAAGGCGCCATGCGGAAATACGCGATAAAGGTGCCCGTCACCAACCCCATCAACACCCCGGATGCCACCGCAATCGCGACAGCCAGCAACAACCCGAAACTACCTTCGACCGGCATTACGTTGAGGGTCATTGCAACCACGATACCGCCCACGGCAGCCACCGAGGCAACGGATAGATCGATGCCCGCCGTCAGGATCACAATCAACATACCGATGCTCACCAGCAGCAAAGGGGTCAACTGGCGCAGCAGGTTGCCGATGTTCTGGTACGTGAAGAAGTCAGCGGAGAGCACGCTAGCAACGATGGCCAGCAATACCAGCATCACCAACGCGTTGTGTTCCAGAAACAGGCGCTGTAACGAGCGCCGGTTAGCCTTGCTCTCGTGAGCGCGGCTGTTTTCCTGCAAAAGCTCAGCCGGGGCCAGCTTGGAATTAGGGTTACTCATGGTGCTCGACTCCCATCGCCAGGCAAATCATTTCTTGTTCTTTAATGCGTTCGCCCGCCAGTTCGCCGGCGACCGCGCCTTCGCGCATCACCAGCACGCGATCACACATGCCGATGATTTCAATCATTTCCGAAGACACCATGATGATCGCCACTCCCTGTTCAGCGAGATCGTTAATCACCCGATAGATTTCCGTTTTTGCACCCACATCCACTCCGCGGGTAGGCTCATCGAGAATCAACACTCGACACCCCGCATCCACCCATTTCATCAAGGCGACTTTCTGCTGATTACCGCCTGACAGGTCGCCTACCAACTGTTCTATCGAGTGAGTCTTGACCGCCAATTGCTGGCGCAAGGCTTCGATGCCCAGGGTCTCCCGGGCGCTGGAAATCCAGCCCATGCTCCCGGTATAGGGACTGTCAGGGCGAAGCGCGCCATTGACCCTGATCGACATTTCCAGCAGCACGCCCTGGTGTTTGCGGTCCTCGGGCAACAGGCCTATGCCATTGGCAATGGCTTCACGGGGGGTACGGTTGTGGATTTCCTGTCCATCGAGTCGCAGCGTGCCGGAGGTTTTTTTATCGGCACCAAAAATCGCCCGCATGGTTTCGGTACGTCCCGCACCGACCAGTCCACAGAAACCCAGGACTTCACCGGCGCGCACCTCAAAGCTCACATCGCGCACCAGACGTCCGGCACAGAGATTCTCAACTTGAAGCAATACCTCGCCGATCTGCTTGTTGCGCGGGGGGAACAGGTCGCTGAGCTCTCGACCGATCATCATCTCGATCAAGCCGCGCTCGGTAATGTCAGCCAGCTCTAGCGTACCCACCGTCTTGCCGTCCTTGAGCACCGTGGCGCGATCGCAGATCCGGAAGATTTCATCCATGCGGTGCGAGACATAAACAATGCATGCCCCTTTGCGGCGCAACTCATCAAGGATTTTGAACAGCTTCTCCGCCTCATGAGAGGTGAGTACCGCCGTTGGCTCGTCAAAAACCAGCACCGATGAGTTACGCGACAGCGCCTTGCAGATCTCGACTGCTTGTTGGTAAGCCACCGGCAAACTGCCGACCGGTTGGCGCACATCGATATCGCTGAAACCCAGCTCATCCAGAATTGCCCGAGCTTTTTTGCGCATTGCGGCCCACTGGACAAATCCCTTGCTCTTGCCCAGATCGTCGATGCAGATGTTCTCGGCCACCGACAGATGCGGGGCCAAGGCAAACTCCTGGTAGATGATCGAAATACCCAGCTTGAGTGCGTCTCCAGGTTTACGAATATCGACTTTTTCGCCGTTCAGACTGACCCCGCCAGCGTCGCGCACATAGGCGCCTGAAAGGATCTTCATCAACGTCGACTTGCCCGCGCCGTTCTCACCCATCAGTGCATGGATTTCACCCGCACGGGCAGAAAAACTGGCACTGCTCAGAGCGCTGATACCACCGAACTTCTTCGAGATATCGAGCATCTCTACGGCAGGTTTGTGCATCGCATTCATTTTCTTCACCGTCTATAAACTGTCACCGATCGGTCTGTAACCGCCGTCTAAGACAGCAGTAACAGACCGGTTCAACACCACTAAATCACTTCATGGCGGTTTTGATCTGCCCGATGGAGCGGAACGGTGGAACGTTGTCAGTGGACGGTGGCAGGCCGTCGGCCTTGATATAGGTGTCGACGTTGTCCGGCGTGATCAGCGTGACCGGGAAGTAAGACGCCAGCGGCAGGTTGTTGGCATCCAGGCCCTTTTCAAGGATCTGGTGAATCAACTCGATAGCAGCAACACCGGTTTCCGATCCACTGTTGGTGGCGCTCACCAGCAATTTTCCTTGCTTGATCAGATCCAGCGCCACCCGAAAACTCCCGGCACCGGAAGCGACCATGACGCTGTTTTTCTTGCCGGCATTTTCCAACGCGTTGATCGCGCCGATGGCAATGAAGTCGTTCTCGGCCAGCACCAAATTGAGCTTGTCGCCCTGGGACGCGAGGATGTCTTCAGTAGCGGCCAGCCCCCCTTCTTCGGTCCAGTCACCACGCCCCCAGGCCAGCACGTTAAAGCCTCCTTCCGGCCAGCTGAAGCTGCCTTTGGCTTTGACTTGCTGGAACAGCTTGAAGCCCTTGAGCATTGCGTCTTCTTTGGAAAGACCCAGCTTGCGCTCCTGCGAGCGGGCATAAACGAGCCCGGAAATCATGCCATTGATTCGGCTTTCGGACGTGGAGTTACCCATCACACCAATGACCATGGCGGCATTGATCACCTTGGCCGGATCGGTCTTGGAGGCGACATAACGACCGGCCTCAAAACCACTGCCGTAAGGGTTGCCGGTGCTGGTAGTGATCACCGGAGCCTTGGCATCCGGGGCGGTACCTACCGTGATGACCGGTATCCCCGCAGCCACCGCACGCTCAACATCCGATACGGAGCCGAGGACATCGGTAGGGTCGATCACAATCAGATCGACCCCCAGGGTAATGAAGTTATCGACCTGGGCACTTTGCTTGGCGACATCACTGTCAGCCACTTGCAGTTCGATATCGTAGTTGTACTTTTTCGCAATGGTTTTCGAGTCGTCGATCATCGAGACAAACCAGGGGTTGCCCAGGGTGATTTCAGTCCAGCCAATACGCAGGCGCTCGCCCTTCTTTTTCAGCGGCAAGGCTTTGTTGATCGAAGTGCGATCCGGCATATCGGGATCAATCACACCCGATAACGCCGTGTTAGGAATCAAACTATAGATTTCATGCTTGTTGGCTGCCCAGGCATGTGTGCCGATAAGCGTCGCCAGGGTAAAAGTCGTGATCGAACGAACAGCTGACAGCTTCATATTATTATTCTCCAGTGCGCTGATTTGAACGGTGTTGCGGGTCTTTCAGTGAGCCGCCCCTGCGGGCTCTGTCGCAGACAGGAGCTGTTTCGAAGGCGGCAATGAAGGTCTGGCCGAATCTAGAATTCGATCCAGGCGGATTTGAGCTCCGAGTACTTGTCCAGCGCGTGCAGCGACCGGTCGCGGCCGTTGCCCGATTGCTTGTAACCACCAAACGGCATGGTGATATCGCCACCGTCGAAACAATTGACCCAGACACTGCCGGCACGCAGCGAACGGATGATCGAGTGGGCCCGCGACAGATCGTTAGTCCATAGGCTGGCGGCCAGGCCATAGGGCGAATCATTGGCGATGCGCACAGCGTCCAGGTGATCCTTGGCGGTGATGACTGACAGCACCGGACCGAAGATCTCTTCCCGGGCGATGGTCATGTCGTTGGTGACGTTGTCAAAAATCGTCGGTGGAATGAAGAACCCGTCGGCTAATACGCCTGTGGCACGTTCGCCACCGAGGATGATTCGTGCACCTTCCTCGGAGCCTTTTCTGATGTAACCCAGCACCCGATCCATCTGCGCCTTGTCGACCATGGCACCCAACTGCGTAGCCGGATCGAGCGGATCGCCGATGGCGATGGTCCGGGCAACTTTCAACACTTCGGCAACAAACTCGTCGCGAATCCCCTCCTCGACGATCAGCCGCGATGGCGCAACGCAAACTTCGCCCTGATTGAAAAACATCGATTTGGCAGCAGTGGTCGCGGCCTTTTCCAGGTCGCGGCAGTCATTGAGAATAATGTTCGGGGTCTTGCCTCCGCACTCCAGCCATACCCGTTTCATGTTCGACTGCCCCGAATACTGCAGGAACAATTTTCCCACTTCACCTGACCCTGTGAAGACCAGCGTGTCGACGTCCATGTGCAGGCCAAGCGCACGGCCAGCGGTAGGACCAAAACCCGGTAGTACGTTGAAAACGCCTGGCGGAATGCCCGCCAGTGCTGCCAGTTCGGCAATGCGCAAGGCTGTCAGTGGTGATTGTTCGGCGGGTTTGAGGATCACCGAATTGCCCATCGCCAGGGCCGGCGCGACTTTCCACATTGCCATCAGCATCGGGAAGTTCCACGGTGTCACGGCGGCGACGACACCGATGGCCTCTCGGGTGATCATGCCCAGCGCGCCGGGCCCGGACGGCGCGATTTCGTCATAGACCTTGTCGCAGCACTCGGCGTACCACTGCAGGCATTCAAGCACCGCATGCACATCGAACCCGGCGCTTTCGGACACCGGTTTACCCATGTCCAGCGTTTCGAGCAAGGCCAGTTCCGTCATGTGCTGCTCGAACAGCGCTGCAAAGCGCAGCATGACTTTCTTGCGTTCCTTGGGGGCCAGTTGCGACCACACGCCTCTGTCGAACGCCTGTCGGGCGACCTTGACCGCGACGTCGACATCTTCACCCTGGCAGGACGCCACGTGATTCAGCACTTGGCCGTTGCGTGGGGAAATGTTGGCGAAGGTTGCGCCGCTCAAAGCGTCGACAAACCGGCCATCGATGAAGGCTTGCCCTGGCAGTTTCAGGGCGGCGACACGCTGCTGGACCGCAGCGATATCAACGAGAGTGTTCATGCTGTTGCGTCTCCTGTTTTTTGTTTTAGGCATAGGCGCCTGACGACGATATATCATGCATTATTAAAATCGCAAGCGAAGAAATGCCCTGATTCATGGGGTTTTCTTCACAACTGCTGTTCGTTAAAACCTCGTATTCCCTTAGAAACTGACCTCGGTTTTCAGGCCGAACACCACCACGCTTTTATCCCCGCTCAGCCCACCGGGATTGGCCACGTATTGCACATTGGGTCGCAGCGTCAGGGCCGGCGTCACGCTGATGCCGTAGTACAACTCCACCGGGTATTCGGTGTCCGGCGCCGGTTGGGTGTAGGCGTTTTGCTGACGGATACGCTTGGCGGATTTTTCATTCACCTCGAGGCGACCGATCGCCAGGCCGATTTCATCCTGAGGACGCGCGGCAAACGGGCCACTGATAAACGCGCCGACGTGGAAGACTTTTTCCACGTAGGACACGTCGCGATCCGATTGGATGAAGTTGGCAAACAGGGTCAGGCCTCGGGCGCTGGTGCTCGGGTCCTGATAAACCCGTTGCTCGGCCATGGCGTAATAACCGCTGGCCTGATCGTGCTGATCCGGTGCATCGCCGGTCAGGCCGATGGGCAGGCCATTGACGTCGTGATAGACATCGTTGAAATCGCCGGTGTTGCGCCAGATCCCCGCACGATAGCTGCCGGGCAGACCGTTCAGAGTGGGCTTCCACGCCAACTCGCCGACCGCCAGATAACCGGTGGTGCCGGACGGGCTGCCAAAGTTCAAACCCTGGGAGTTTTCGGTAAAGCGCGGGTTGACCTGATACAGCGAGGCATTGAGCGACAGCTCGTCAGTCAGCTTCGCCGTCACCGCCGCACCCCACTGGCTGACGGGCCAGGTAAACCAATTGGGGGTGATGTAACCGGGCACCGTGCCGCAGAACGTCAGGTTTTGAAACTTGCAGGAAAACGGGAACACATCGCCACTCATGGGTAAGCGTCCGAGTTTGACCACCAGTCGATCATCCAGAAGCGCCTGCTGGTAATAGAACTGCACCAGGCGGGTAACGCTGCCGTAGCCGTAAATTTCCTGGGCAGCCAGCAAGGTGTTGGTGCCCGCCTCGGCGGTGAGGTTTTCGCCATTACGGTTGCTGAAGGTCATGCGAAAACTCGCCCCCTGCCACCCCACCAGCTTCTGCAGATCGAAGTTGGTGTCAATCATCAACTGATCGCTGTAAGTCCCTTTGTGCTCGTCGCCGCCCTGGGTGTTGTAGGCCAGCTCGTTAACGTAGGTCAGCTGAAAATCCACACCCTGCTCATGCAAGCGAGTGCGTTCGCCGTTCCAGTCCCCCAGCAGAAAATTATTCGGCGAGTAACTGGCTGCATAAGCACCCGGTAATGCGCAGGCGCTCAAAAGTCCGACGGCAACTATCGTTTTGTTGGTCATTATTATTGTTCCCGAAACTATTTTTATTGTTGGTCTTAGTGTTTTTCGAGCATGCAAAACCCCGCCAACCCAACTGACGGGTCGGTCAAACAACTTGCTTTAGAACTTCGTGACAGAGACTTCGGTTAGAAACACATTCTGACGATGTCGGCGACCTCCTCTTTGCTGTTGATTTTCTTCGGATGACAGGCCAAGTCCTGGTTGAAACTGGTCCATACGGTTTGTGCAAAGTCATCGATTTGCTGTTCCTGCAGGCCATAACTGCGGAACGTATCGGTGACGCCCAACGTGGTGAACAGTTTTTCAAGAATGTCTGGCAGACGCTGCGCACGTTCCATCTCCGTGAGGCTCTGCGTCGATGGATCGAGAATCTCGGCCACACGGGCAAACTTGTCTGCGCACACCGGCAGTGTCCAGCCAATCACATACGGCGTACTGGCCGCGACGGTGCCGCCATGAGGCGCGTCGGTCATCGCCCCCAACGGTTGGCCCAACGCATGGGATACCGTTACGCCAGCACTGGCAATCGCCATTCCTCCCAAGGTCGATGCGAAGGCCATTCGCGCGCGAGCCTCAAGGTCGTCGCCGTGTTCGACACAACGCTGGGCGTTCGCCGCAAACAAACGAATCGACTCCAGAGCAACCATCTCGACCCAGGGGGTACAGTGAATACTGATGTACGCTTCCAGCGAATGACAAAAGGTGTCGACCGCCGTCAGGGCGGTGAGCTTCGCAGGTTTCGAAACCAGGATCTGTGGGTCGACCAAAGCAACATCTGGATAGATGAACGGATTGACGATGGCGCACTTAAGGCCCAGTTCGGGATTGTTGATCACCGCAAAAGGGGTCGCTTCGGTTCCAGTCCCAGAGGTAGTCGGCACTACCAGCAACGGCAACCCGCGGCTTTGCGGTCGGGTGACGGCCTCGCCCAGGCGTTCAGTGTAATCCCAGCAATAACCACCATGTACGGCAATGAGGGCAACGGCTTTGGCTGAGTCGATGGCGCTACCGCCACCAACCGCAACTACGACATCGCAACCCGCTTCGCGGACAAGCTCAACCGCCCGATCGATCGTGGTATGCCGAGGGTTGGGCACGATATCGTAGAACTCGAGATACGCGATGTCGTGTTCGGCAAAACTGCTGGTAATTTGTGCAACCAGGTCACTGCCCTGAAGAAATGGGTCCACCATCAGGAAGACGTTTTTACCGAATGGCTCGACCTTTTCACCCATGCACTTGATCGCTCCGGCCTCGAAATCGAGTGTGACCGGGAGATTTGCCTGAAATGCTTTCATCAGTTCACCTTTTGTTGTGGCTCTGCGCTGCAAACGAGTTCAACCCGCCAGCAACGAACCGCCTTTTTTATAGAGTTCGCCAAGGTCGCTGGCCGAGATCAGCGCGGCCTTCATTTCATCGAAGGTGACCTCAAACGGCTCGACCTTGCTGGTCTGGTTCGGGTCAGCAGCGGTGCGTGCCACACAGTCGAGTTCGTGTGGGGTGATATCGGCCAGGCCGAGGTCTTCGAAGGTGACTGGTAAACCGATGCTCAGGCAGAACCTCAACACTGCATCCAGTTCACCGCTGGACTTGCCTTCAAGCACCAGCATCACCAGCGTTCCGAAGGCCACGTACTCGCCGTGGTACATCGTCGCGCGACTGCCCAGCTCGCTGAATCCGCAATACACCGCGTGTGCGGTGGCGACGCCATTGCTCTCGAAGCCAATACCGCTCATCAAGGCATTGGCTTCCACCACGCGGTTGAAGGCTTTGGTCACGCATTTGTTTTCACTGGCGCGCTTGGCTTGCAGTCCGTCTTCAAGCAGTACTCGGTAGCACAGCTCGGCGATGGCCATGGAAGTCAGCGTCGATTTGGCGCCGGAGCCGCCCTCCTTCATCCCTGCGCCAGCGTTACCGAGAAAATTGTCCCGGTACGATTCAACGCAGGTGCGGGCTTCGAAATAGGTCGATAAAGCATCCCCCATTCCGGCCACCAACAACCGCACGGGGGCCTGGGCGATGATCCAGGTATCCACCACTACCACATCCGGGCTGCGCTCATAAAACAGCACGTCGTCAAATGCGCCTTCTTCGGTGTACAGCACCGAAAGCGAACTGGTGGGGGCGTCGTTGGAGACGATGGTGGGCACGATGCACAACGGAACCCTGGCTTGATGCGCCACAGCCTTGGCGGCATCCAGGACTTTGCCGCCGCCGACGCCGATCACCCCATCGCATTCAAGGGTGTTCATGCTCGTCGTCAGTCGTTGGATTTCCTGTCGAGTCACTTCGCCAGAAAAAATCGCGAAGTGCAATTGGGTGTGCTGAGCCTCGAAGCTGGCACTCAGTGCCTGCTGCAGACTGTCCAGACGCCCTTGTGTGGTAACCACTAATAACCGCCGACCGAACCAGGCCACATGCTGGTGAAGGCGGTCGAGCTCTTTATAGCCCTGGATGTAGCGGCCGGGCGCAGCAAACATCTGTGTCATATCAACGTTCATCCTGACCTCTTCGTGGAGGCTTTTTGTTATTGATTTGAGGACGTGTCCGGGAGATTCTGTTCTCGGCGGATCGATGATATATCATATTTAATTTTTGGCTGCCAACCGTTTTTTTGTCTCGCCCGTTCGCACGAAATTACTTGGGTTGACGCTTGGGGGGATCGAAGATATATGATGTATTAAAACAAGAAAGCACTGTTCGGAGAGAGACATGCACGATTACGTTGTCATTGGAGGCGGGTCCGGGGGCTGCGCGCTGACCGGTCGATTGATCGAGGCTGGCGCCTCGGTTCTACTCATCGAAGCCGGGCCGAGAGATATCCACCCGCTGATCCACATCCCCGCCGGTTTCACCCGGCTGCTGTCCAGCCCACTGCTTTCACGCCACGAAACTCAACCGCAAACCGCCATGGACGGTCGCAAACGAATTCTTCCTCAGGGTCGGGTGCTGGGGGGTGGAAGCTCGGTGAATGCGTTGATCTATATCCGCGGCCAGCAAGAAGATTACGACGGCTGGGCAAGCAGCGGTTGTAATGGTTGGTCTTATCGCGAAGTACTGCCTTACTTCAAACGCGCCGAAGACAATGAACGCTTCGATAACCGCTATCACGCAACGGGCGGCCCGCTGGGTGTCTCAGACCTTAAGCAGGTTTGCGAACTGTCTCGCGGATTCGTGCGTGCTGCGCAGCAGGCCGGTATTCCCTTCACAGCGGACTTCAACGGTGAGCGCCAGAACGGCGTCGGCTTCAACCAAATCACCGCTCGCAACAATCGCCGTTGCAGTGCGGCTGTGGCTTATCTGCGCGAGGCTGAAAAGTCTGATCGCCTGACGATCATCACCGACGCCACCGTGCAACGAGTCCTGATCGAAGGCAATCAAGCGGTGGGGGTCGAGTACACCCACAAAGGCCAGTTGACGCAGGCACGTTGCAGTAAAGAAGTGATCCTCAGCGCTGGCGCCATTCAGTCACCCAAGCTATTGATGCTTTCCGGTATCGGTCCGGCCGAAGAACTTGAACGCCATGGCATTCCATTGCAGCATGCCTTACCCGGCGTCGGTCAGAACCTGCAGGACCATGCGGAAGTCGGCACCATCGCCTACTGCCATGGCAAGTACGGTTACTACGGCCAGGACAACGCCTTCAACACTGTCAAGAATGGTCTGCAGTACCTGATATTTGGCAGCGGCCCGGTTAGTTCGAACGTCACCGAAGCCTGTGCTTTCGTCAACACCGACAATGCGCAGGAACGGCCAAACGCCCAGATGCACTTCGTGCCTATCGTGTTTTTCGACCTCGATCAGGAGACGATCAAAAAGCCCGGCGCAACCATCAATACCTGCGTATTACGCCCCATGAGCCGCGGCGAAATTGGTCTGACCGACAGCAAGGTCAACACGCCACCGCGTATTGATCCACGTTATTTCGCCCACCCGGAAGATCGCCGTGTAGCAATCAAAGGCTTGAACCTGTCACGCGAGATCCTCGCCCAACCGGCGATGCGCAAGTACACCGGCGAAGAGGTCTTTCCTGGGTTGAGCATACGCAGCGATGAAGCATTGCTGAGTTACATCAACCAGCGCGCCAAGACCGTTTACCACCCGGTGGGCACGTGCAAGATGGGTGACGACGAGATGGCGGTCGTCGATCCTGAATTGCGTGTTCGCGGTCTGCGCAACCTGCGAGTGGTCGATGCCTCAATCATGCCCAACCTGATCTCCGGCAATACCAATGCACCGTCAATCATGATCGGCGAAAAAGCCGCGGACATGATTCTCGGGCGATCCGCGTTGCCAGCCTCCGCATCCCACCTTTGAAAGAGGAATTTCGTCGTGCCTATCAGCGGTAAAACCCAAGTAGTCGTTCATCTCACCTACCCGGCTAAACACCTGCGTACCCCCGAGTTTTTCAACCCGCTGCTGGAACGTCTCGGTTATGACGGCGTGCTGGTGCCTTGGGAAGTGTCGCCGGCCAACCTGACTACGGCGTGGGAAGGTTTGCGCGGGATTGAAAACCTGGCGGGGGTGATTGTCACCGTTCCGCACAAACTGGAGGTGGCGAAATTGTGCGATGAACTCAAAGGCACCGCCAGTCTGCTGAAGGTGTGCAACGTTGCCAAGCGCCTGCCCGACGGGCGCTTCAGCGGACGCATGTTCGATGGCGACGGCTTTGTCGGCGGCCTGAAAAAACAAGGCCATGACCTTCGCAACAAGCGTGTGTTGTTGCTAGGAGCAGGTGGCGCGGCCACCGGTATCGCCCACGCGTTACTCGCCGAAGATATTCAAGAACTGGTAATCAGCAACCGCACTCCGGCCAAGGCCGAAGAGTTGGCCTGCGAGCTGCGGCAGATTTTCCCCAATCAGCAGGTCAATGCCGGACCCGCCGACGCGACCGGTTTTGATGTGGTGATTAACGGCACAGCCCTGGGCCTGAAAGCGCAGGACCCTCTGCCGCTGCCCGTCGAGACCCTAGCTCCCGGCACGGTGGTCGGCGAAGTGGTGATGAACCCGGACATCACGCCGCTGCTGCGCGCCGCCGCCGAGCGTGGCTGCATCATCCATAAAGGCGCGCACATGATCACTGGCCAGATCGATCTGCTGGCCGAGTTTCTGTTTTCCAAAACCGGCGTTTAAACGCCCTCCTCTCAGACATAAGGAAAAACCATGAAAAAGACTGCAATCGTGACCGGCGGCGGCTCCGGCATCGGCCTCGCTACGGCACAACGCCTGCACGCGGACGGCTATGAAGTATTCACCGTAGGGCTCGGTGAACCCGAGCAACGCATCGAGGGCATTCACTACCAGGAACTGGACGTGACCAACGACGAGGCAGTAACCGCGTTCTTCGAGCAGTTCGAGCGCGTCGACGCCGTCGTCAACGCCGCCGGCATCATTGACCACAATCGTGAGTGGGAGCTCGAAGGCTTCAGTCGCGTCATGGACGTCAATCTCACCGCCGTGTTGCGCATTACCAACGCCGCCCTGCCCGGCCTGAAGGCTGCTCGGGGTGCGGTGGTGAATTTCGCCTCGATGTGGGGGATTTTCGGCTCCGCCAAGACCCCGGCCTACGCGTCGAGCAAAGCGGCCATCTCCGAACTGACACGCTGCATGGCGGTGGCGTGGGCGACCGATGGCGTGCGGGCCAATGCCGTCGCACCGGGCTGGATTCTGACGAATCTGTCGCGTCGTGCGTTTGAAGACCCGGTCCGCTCGGAAGGTATCCTGGCGCGCATTCCGATGAAAAGCTGGGGAGCACCGGAAGACATCGCCAATGTAATCGCCTTCCTGGTGTCGGATAACGCGCGCTACGTGACGGGCACAACGTTGCCGGTAGATGGCGGGTATTCGATCGCCTGATGCCCTCTCGTCGATTGAGCGCTTGACCGTTTAAAAACATGATATATCATGCATCATAACAAGACCGAGGCGTCGGCACCCTGTCGCCGAGCCTCGAATAACAATAAGCAGTGAAGTGAGAGGTGCTGAATGAATCTGGTTTTCGGCTCGCCCGGACGGTACGTCCAGGGCACTGAAGTGCTCGCTCAGGCGGGTACTTATCTGGCGCACTGCGGACGCAAGGCCGTGGTGGTCATCGACAGTTATGTGCTGGGCCTTATCCGGCAACGACTCGATGACACCTGCGCGCAATCCGATGTCGAGTTGCACTACATTACCTTCGACGGCGAGATCACTGCCGATGGGATTGCCGGCCTGAGGATGGCCGCCTCGGAGATTGAGTTCGACATGATCCTGGCCGTCGGTGGCGGCAAGTGCATCGACGCCGGCAAGGCCCTCGCCCACACCTCAGGTCGTGCGCTGATCACCATGCCCACCGTGGCGTCCAACGACGCCCCAACCTCCAAGAACTACGTGGTCTACGACGCTCATCATCAACTGAGCGAAGTCGGTCACCTGCTCGTCAGCCCTCGCTACGTGCTGGTGGACACCTCACTGATTGCCCAGGCACCGCGTCAGTTTTTGCTGGCCGGTATCGCCGATGCCCTGACCAAAAAGTTCGAAGCCGAGCAGTGCTACAAATCCGGTGGCGTGAACATGTTTGGCGCACGCCCCGCGCTGTCGGGGCTGGTGCTGGCGCGCGAGTGTTATCACATCATTCGCAAATACGCCGAACCGGCGCTGGCCCAGACCGGTACTGGCGAGGTAACTGTTGCCTTTGATCACTTGATTGAAGCCGTGCTTTTGATGAGCGGCCTGGGGTTCGAAAGCGGTGGCCTGTCCATTGCCCACGCGATGACGCGCGGGCTGTCGAAAATCCCCGGTGCACAACAGCAAGTTCATGGCTGGCAAGTGGCTTATGGCTTGCTGGTGCAGTTGGTGCTTGAGGACCGCGATGCCGAACTTATGGGCGACATGTTGAGTTTCTATCAACGTATCGGCTTGCCCCGCAACCTGACCGAACTCGGCGTACTCGACGTCGATGATTCGGTGCTGATGCAAGTGGCCGAGCCCACTCTGAAAGCCCCTCACGCGCGCAATTTTGCCTCGGTATCAGGCGGCGCACTGACGTCTGACGAGCTGATCGGTGCGATGCGCGCGCTTGAAGGCCTGACCCACTGAGCACTGACTCAAGAGCTCCGTTGAACACACAACCACCCCGTTGAAGTTCAAACCCCGCCAATGAGATTCAACTTCAACAAATTCATGCCTGTGATTGGAGGTAGAGATGTCTGCACCCCGCAAAACACTCGAACAGTGGAAAGCCAGTAACTTTGTGCCTTCCGCCGAGACTGTGATCAAGTTGAAAGACCGGGCGAAATTCGTTCGCTTGGAAACAATCCGCCTGATTGAAATCGCCAAGACCGGCCATTACACCTCGGTGTTTTCTGCCGCCGAATTGTTCTCCGCGCTGTACTACGACGTGATGACTATTCGCCCAGACGAACCGAAGTGGCCGGGCCGAGACCGGTTCCTGATGGGCAAGGGCCACGCCGCCGTGGGCCAATTCCCGATTCTTGCGGACCTCGGTGTATTCCCCAAGGAATGGCTCGATGAATACACCCGCCTGGGCAGCCCTCTGGGCGATCACCCTGACATGCGCAAAGTGCCCGGTATCGACTTCTCTTCCGGCTCCATCGGCCACGCCCTCTCCGGCGGTCTGGGCATGTGCCTGGCCCAGCGCTTCACCGGCGAAGTCTATGACGTGTTCGTCATGCTCGGAGACGGCGAGATGCAGGAAGGCCAGGTCTGGGAAGCCGCGATGAGCGCCGCCCATCACAAGGCCAAACACCTGATCGCGATTGTCGACCGCAACGGCTTCCAGTTGGACGGCTCGGTCGACGACGTGATCGGCATCGAACCGCTGGACGAAAAATGGCGCGCGTTCGGTTGGGAAGTGCATGTCATCGACGGCCACAACATCGCCGAAGTGACCGAAACCCTGCGCCGTGTCAAAGCCGATGAAACCCGCGACAAGCCGGTATGCATCATCGCCAAAACCGTCAAAGGCAAAGGCGTTTCCTACATGGAAACCGAACCCGGCTGGCACCTCGGATACCTTGATCCGGAAGACGCCAAACGCGCTATCGCTGAAATTGAAGCCATGGAGATCTGATCATGAATGCCCCTCTTTCCCCCAATTCCTGGCAGTACCGTGGCCTCAACGCCCTCAACCCGGGCCTGTCTTATTTGTCCGACGCGCTGATCGAACTGACCAAAGCCGGCTACCCGGTGATGGCCGGCTCGGCTGACTTGCAGTACTCCAACGGCCTGAACAAATTTGCCAGTGAGTACCCTGAGCGTTACCTGCAGTTCGGTATCTCTGAGCAGAACATGGTGACAGCCGCCGCTGGCCTGGCCACCTGCGGCGTGATGCCGTTCGTGGCGACCTTCGCTTCGTTCCTCGGCCTGCTGTGTTGTGAGCAGATCCGCATGGACGTGGCTTATTCCGCGCAACCGGTGCGTCTGATCGGGCACCACACCGGCATTTCCCTAGGCTTCTACGGCACCTCGCACCACGCCACCGAAGACATCGCCACCATGCGCTCGATCGCCGACCTGGCGGTGGTGTCGCCAGCGGACGGCGCCCAACTGGCGGCTGCGATCAAAGCCTCGGCTACCTACGACAAGCCGGTGTATTTCCGCATCGGTCGCGGTCGCGATCCGATCGTTTACGACGACAGCGTGGTCTTCGAGTTCGGCAAGGCCCATGAGCACATCGAAGGTGAGGAACTGACCATCATCGCCTGCGGCATCACGGTGCATGCGGCCCTAACCGCCGCTCGCAAAATGAACGCTGAAGGGCGTTCCGTGGGCGTGATCGACATGGCGTCGATCAAACCGATCGACCGTGACGCCATCCTGCGCGCCGCTGCCCGCAGCAAACGCATGATGACCGTCGAAGAGCACAACGTGCTGGGTGGCCTGGGTGCGGCAGTAGCTGAAGTCCTGTCGGACGAAGGCGCCGGCGTGAAGCTCAAGCGCCACGGCATCTACGACGAATACAGCCTGATCGCTCCGCCGACTCATTTGTACGAACACTACAAGCTGGATGCCGCCGGTATCGAGGAAGTGGCACTGGCGCATATGAAGGCCTGACACCTGTCCCTGTGGGAGCGAGCAAGCTCGCTCCCACATTGAAATTTCGTTTGACTGGAGACGCGTTTTTTTCAGGTTTTACGCAACCCATCGTCACCCACCACACCCCGTGGTTTATGAAGTATCTCGGAGCTAACAATGAATAACATCACCGAGACCATGCCCGACTACTCGATCGGGCAGGCCAAAACACGTACATCCCTGCGCAGAAAGTCATTGATGGCCACCGGCATCGGCAACTTGCTGGAGTGGTTTGACTGGACTATCTATACCGTCGCGTCGGTGTATATCGCCGCCGCACTCTTCGATAAAAGCAACGCAACTTCTGCACTACTGAACACCCTCGCGGTATTTGCTGCGGGGTTTCTGTTAAGGCCGATTGGTGGCATCTTCTTCGGCATCCTCGCCGACAAACTGGGCAGACGCGTGGTGTTGCTCAGTACCATGTTGTTGATGGCTGGCGCGAGTCTGCTGATCGCCTTTATTCCCTCTTATGAATCGGTTGGCAGTTGGGCTTCAGGACTGTTGCTGCTGGCCAGGCTGGTACAAGGTTTTGCCCATGGCGGTGAAACCACCACGTCCTACGCCTACATCGCTGAAATTGCACCGCCGAAACGCCGGGGACTGTGGTCAAGCACAGTGTTTATCGCGGTGGGCTGCGGCTCCTTGCTGGCGACGTTCTACATGGCATTGCTGACGTCACTGTTGTCCGTGAGTGAAATGCAGGAATGGGGCTGGCGTATCCCCTTCGCGACGGGTGGTCTGTTGGCCGTCTTCGCCTTGTGGCTGCGTCGCAACATGATGGAAAGCGAACACTCGCCGAGCGCTGGCGGTGAATCAACAACGCCGGCCTGGAGCCGTGGCAAGATCATCCAGCACGGCATTCGTCTGTTTCTTTATGAAGCCGGTGCCACGTTGACCTACTACACCTGGGTCACCTCGGCCTCGATCTACGCCATCAGTGTCAAAGGCATGGACCCACGCAGTGCATTTACCATGAGCTGCATTGCACAGGTCATTTACCTGGTATTCCTGCCGATCTCCGGTTGGATATCGGACCTGTGGGGACGGAAGATTTCAGCGTTGATTTCCTTGCTGGGGATTGCCGCCACGCTGTTTCCGCTGTGGGGTCTGATTTCCAGCGAACCGTGGACTTTGATGGTGGCGCAGACGGCGGGCTTGTTGTTGGTGGCCTTCATCACCGGGTGTAAACCGGCATCGATCTCCGAGCAGATCCCAACCCGCTATCGCACTCGAATGTTTGGGGTGTGTATCTCTCTGGGCGTTGCGGTGTTCGGTGGTACAGCCTCCTATCTGACGACCTGGCTGTACTCGGAAAATATGGGATGGATCTTCAACATCTATTTGATCGTTGTCGCGGTCATTGCCAGTGCCGTGGTGTTGATGTGGAAAAACAACCACGGTGTGCCGATCGACAAAATTTGAACCTCGTTGTTTGTTATGACCCATTGCGGGCAAGCCCGCCCTTACAGGCATCTCATAACCTGTGAGGGCGGGCTTGCCCGCAACGTACTTCAATTGTCGTTACCTACCCCCCCAACGCATTCACCAACGCCGCTTGATTCTGCCACTGTGCGGTCTTGACCTGCGACAGCGCATTCTGCGCCGTCAGTTGCACCCGCTGAGCCTGCAATACATCAAGGAACGGCGTCTCTCCGGCCCGCCATGCCCGCTGAATCTGCTCGGCAGCTGAGCTGGCTTGACTGGCCGCACTGGCCAGGAAAGTCTGACGTTCGGCATTGCGTTGCGCAGCAGCCAAGGCTGACTCCACCTCGGAAACGGCCGTCAGGACGGTGCGTCGATAGCTCAGCAACGCCTGACGCGCTTCGGCATCCCGAAGATCGACCACGTTACGCCGACGTCCGCCGTCGAACACCGGTACGGTGGCATTCAAACCTGCCAACCAGAACGTCGAACTGGCCAGATTGGCGGCGCTCACACCGTCAATCAAAGACCCCAGGGCCGCTGACAGGCTCAAGCGCGGCAACAGATCCGCCTTGGCCACACCGACTCGCGCATAGGCCGCAATCAAACGTGCTTCGGCGGCGCGTATATCGGGACGCCGACGTAACAGATCCGCAGGCGTACCAGCGTCCAGCAACGACACCGTCGAGATCTTCGCCGGACTCTCCTTGAACTGCTGATAAAGCGTCTCGGTCGGCTGGGCGAGCAGCACCGACAAGCGATGCAGCGAACGTTGCCAGTTCAGTTGCAGCGCTGGCACTTGGGCCGCGGTGGAATCCGACTGCGAACGGGCGCGAAGCAAGTCCGCTTCAGGACTGTCCCCAGCCGCATACAGCTGCTCAGTCAGCTGCAAGGTCTCAGCCTGGCTGGCCGCACTTTGCTTGACGATCGCCAGGCGCTCCTCCAGCCCTCGCGCTTCGGCATAGGCCTGGACCACTTCAGTGATCAGCGCCACACGCACACCCCGCGCCTCTTCCTCTGTCGCGTTGAGGTCGGCGTCGGCAGCGCGCACACCTTCACGGATGCGGCCGAACAGATCGATTTCCCATGCCGCACTTAACCCCAATGAGGTCGGCTCGGTGATCAGCGAGTCGGTGAAACCCGCCTGACCAGCCGAGATACGCTGACGCGCCACACTGGCCCCCAGATCGACCTGGGGACTGCCAGAAGCACCGGCAATGTTGCGCAGTGCGCGACCGGCATCGATCCGCGCCAACGCAATCTGCAGGTCAAGGTTTTCCCCTTGGGCGCTCTCCACCAAACGGTCGAGTAACGGGTCTTGATAAAGCTTCCACCAATTGTCGGTCGCGCTGGCGGGTACGGCCGCTTGAGCGTTGACGTAACTGTCGACCGGCAAGTCGCTTTTGGGCGGCATGACCGGGGAGGTACAGGCGCTCAGTAGCGCGGCCCCAAGTAACAGACCTGGAACGCTGAGATAGTTATTCATGGGCCACGCCCTGTTCAGAATGTTGGGTTTTAGGCTGTGCCTGACGCTCGCCACCGGCCATTCGGCGGATCAACACATAGAAGACCGGAGTGAACAGCAAACCGAACAGCGTAACGCCGATCATTCCGAAGAACACCGCCGAACCGACTGCCTGACGCATCTCGGAACCCGCGCCCTCGGACATCACCAGCGGCAACACACCCAGAACGAAGGCCAGCGAGGTCATCAGAATCGGTCGCAAGCGAAGACGACACGCCTCGACGACCGCATCAACGATGCCTTGCCCCTCTTTCTCCTGCTGCCTTGCCACTTCGACGATCAGAATCGCGTTCTTCGCCGCCAGTCCCACCAGTACGATAAAACCGATCTGAGTCAGGATATTGATGTCCTGCCCCATCAGACGTACGCCACCGGCAGCCGCCAGCAGACACATCGGCACGATCAACAGAATCGCCAGTGGCAGACTCCAGCTGCCGTACTGTGCCGCCAGTACTAGGTAGACAAAAATCACACACAACGGGAACACCAGGAGGCCCATGTTGCCGGCAGTGGTTTGCTGATAGCTCAGATCAGTCCACTGATAGGTGATGCCGGCTGGCAGCGTCTCATTAGCCAGACGTTCCATCGTCTTGATCCCGAACTCGGAGCCCAGTCCCGGCAACGTATCGCCGTTGATTTCCGCAGTAGGAAACAGGTTGTAGCGCGGGAATCGCTCCACACCCAGAGCCTCATGCAGACGCGTCACGCTGGCAATCGGCACCATCTGACCGGCATCGTTGCGCACTTTGACCCGAGACAGATCCTCTGGCGTGACCCTGTACGGCAAGTCCGCCTGCGCCGTCACTCGATAAGTACGTCCCACGAGGTTGAAATCGTTGATGTAGGACGAGCCAAAGTACGTTTCAATTGCCTGGTTGATCTGGCTGCTTGGCACGCCCAGCATTTCGGCGCGTTCGCGATCCAGCTCAACGAACACCTGTGGCGTCCGGGCCGAGAACGGTGAATAGACGCCGGTCATGCCTTGAGTGGCGTTGGCGGCAGCAATCAGGTCGTCGGTTGCCTTGGCCAATGCTTCGGTACCCAACCCGGCAATATCCTGCAAACGCATGGAAAAGCCGCCCGTGCTACCCAACCCTTGAACCGGTGGTGGCGTGGCGACAATTACCGTTGCGCCGCTGACCGCTTTCAAACGTTCGCGCAAATCTTCGGCGATCTTGTCCGACGTCAACCCGTGCAACTTACGCACGGACCACGGCTGGAATACGGGCGCCAGACCGGCCGAATTCGATGAGCTGGTACCGGTCACCATCGAGAAACCGGAGAATGTCGGTACTCGATCCACCCCCGGCACATCCAGGGCGATCGCCTCGATCTGCTGAGAAATTTCGTTGGTCCGCTCCAGAGAGGCACCGTCAGGGAGCTGCACGATGACCACCAGGTAGCCACGATCCTGAACCGGGATGAAGCCTTTGGGCGTCGACACCATCAGATAAGCGGTCGCGGCAATCAGCACCGCGTAGATCGCCAGCATCAACGGAGTTTTTGCCACGAGGCCACGCACGCTGCCGGCGTAGCCTGAAGAGAGTTTCAGGAAGCCGCTGTTGAAGCCATCAGCGGCACGCTTGAGCACACCAAAGACGCCTTTTTTCGGCTTCTGATGGGCTTCAGGATCATGTCGACGCAGAATCATCGCCGCCAACGCTGGAGACAGCGTGACCGAATTGAACAGCGAGATCGCTGTGGCCACCGCAATCGTGATCCCGAACTGGCGGAAGAACTCACCAGAGATACCCGGAATGAACGCGGTCGGAATAAACACCGCACACAACACCAGGGTAATGGCGATCAACGCGCCGCCGATTTCCTGCATGGTCACGATGGTCGCTTCCAGCGGGTTCTTGCCATCAGCCAGATGTCGCTCGACGTTCTCCACCACCACAATGGCGTTGTCGACCACGATCCCCACGGCCAGCACCAGCCCGAACAGGGTCAGGTTGTTGATCGAGTAACCGAGCATCGCCATGACCGCGAAGGTGCCGACCAAAGACACGGGGATGGCCAGGATCGGAATGATCGACGGCCGCCAGCCTTGCAAAAAGACCATGATCACCAGCACCACGAGGATGACGGCCTCGTAGATGGTCTTGCCCAGCTCACCGATACTGTCGGCAATAAACGCCGTCGGGTTGTAACCGATGCTGTATTCGATGCCTTCCGGGAATTCCTTGCCGATTTTTTCCATGGTCTCTTCGACCACTTTCATGGTTGCCAAGGCATTGGCGCCCGGACGTTGCAGCACTTGCAGGCCGATGGCCGGGTTACGCAAGTAATAGGTGTTGTTGACGTACGCCAGCCCGGCGATTTCCGTGCGTGCGACATCCTTGAGACGCACAAGACGCCCGGCAGTACCCGACTTGAGAACGATGTTATCGAAGTCGGCTGGCTCTTTCAGTCGCCCCTCGAAAATCAGGTTTGGCTGAAACGCCTGGGACGCCACCGGGGGTTGGGCGATCACGCCGCCGGCCACCTGGGTGTTTTGCGAACGCACGGCGGCGATGATCTCTGCCGGCGTCAGGTTGAAGGCCGCAACGCGCTCTGGATCGAGCCAGATGCGCATTGAATACTCGCGAGCCCCCAGCGGGTTGATGTCGCCGACACCGTCGATACGCTTGAGGACATCAGCGACGTTACGGATCGCGAAATTCGACACATACAACTGATCGTAGGTGCCCTTCGGCGACGAGATGAAAATCGTCGACAGCTGCGTCGGCGAAGACTTGCGCACCGTCACACCACTGCGCTGTACCGGTTCCGGTAGACGCGGGGTGGCCAGCGCCACACGGTTCTGCACCAACACCTGTGCCTTGTCGACATCAGTGCCGGCCTTGAACGTTACGGTCAGGTTCAGGCTGCCATCGGAAGTCGCCTGACTGTACATGTAAAGCATGTCTTCAACGCCGTTGACCTCCTGCTCGATAGGAATCGCCAGGGTCTCGGCCACGGTCTGTGCCGAGGCGCCGGGATAGGTCGCGGTGACGACCACGGTGGGTGGTGCGATGTCCGGATATTCCGAAGTCGGCAAGACCAGATATGCCAGCCCACCGATAATCATCAGGACGATGGACAGCACAATCGCCAATACCGGTTGTTCGATGGACGTTCGTCCCAGGCTCATAGCGGCGCCTCCTGGTTGCCCGTCGCTTTCGCGGCCTGCGCCAGCGAACGATCCTGAGCCGTTGCCGTATCACCGGCCCGCACGCGTTGCAGGCCATCGACAATCACCCGGTCCTGCGCCTGCAAGCCGCTGGCGATTTCGCGCAAACCGTCATGCAGTTTGCCGAGCGTTACAGGGCGAACTTCGACCTTGTTCTGCACATTGAGCACATAGACGACTTTGCGGGTTGCATCGACGGTGATCGCGGTGTCCGGCAGCAACAATGCCGGGTAAGCCGCCTGGCTGGAGAACTGCACCCGGCCAAATTGCCCCGGGCTCAACTGCAGGTCTTTATTGCTGACCCGGGCACGCTGGCGCAAGGTGCCGGTGGACGGGTCGAGTCGGTTGTCGATGAAGTCCATGCGCCCGGTCATGCTCGGTTCGGCTTCACCCGGCAAGGCAATCCGCACCTGGCTCTGGTTGGCAGCGGTCTTCGCCTGGCGACGGTATTTGAGGTAGATCTGCTCATCGATATCAAAGTAGATATCAATCGGGTCAATCGAAACGATGGTGGTCAGCAACGTGGCGCTGCTGTTGCCGCCGTTGACCAGGTTGCCCTCGCTGATCAGCTTGCGGCTAATGCGACCGCTCATGGGCGCGGTGATACGGGTGAACTCCAACTCCAGCTTGGCATTGGTCAATGCACCTTCGGCACTCAGGACTTCAGCTTGCGCCGCCTGACGTGCTTGCAAGCGTTGATCGTAGAGGCTACGGGCGATGGTTTTAGATTCGATCAGGACGTTGGCCCGAGCAAATTCCTGCTCGGCCAACGCCAGTTGCGAACGAACCTGAGCCAGTTTGCCCTGCGCCTGTACCACAGCAGCCTGGAACGAGCGCGAATCGATCACGAACAGCAAGTCGCCCTTCCTGACGATGGCGCCATCCTGAAATGCGACCTTCTCGAGATAGCCGCTGACCCGCGAGCGAACTTCCACCGAATCGGTAGCCTCGAACCGACCGGTAAAACTATCCCAATCGGTGATCATCGACTTGACCGGCTGACTGACCGTAACGCTCGGGGCCGCCGCCAGGTTGCTGGCGTTATCCGGACCACAGCCGGTCAGGGCCGCCACCAGCGTAAAGCTGACAGCGGAAAAAGCCACGCCTTTGATAACCTTCGCTCTGATCGGGGGCGATAATGTCGACTCCCCTGCTTTATTCGAGTTCACTTTAGTATTCTCCGCAGTTGGCCACTGAATGACAGTCAATCCATAGCCAAAAAAAATTCATAGAACTAAATATCAGTTCATATATGCGAATATCGACGTCGACACCAATATGGCGACTTAACCTGCGACAGCTCGCTCATTCAGTGCTTTATTACGGTCGACAAAGGCGCCGGATTCTTCTGCATGAACTACAGATGCCGCAGAAAGAGCAGTCAGGATGGCAAACAGTGCAACGGATTTTTTGAAGTAATTCATTTATGGTGATCTCGGTAGTGATTATGATGGAATGGATTTTCCGTCACCACGCCGCAAAGATAAACCACAGGAATACGAAAAGAATATTGACTAAAAGACACGAATTAACACTTTAAAAAAATAAAACCAAACCCTTACCGCACAAATAGGCGGCAGACTAGGTGAACAAATTGACAATTACTTGTGAATCACATTCACTAATAATTGTAGGACGTAGCATGTGAGAAATTTTTCAACAAAAGGAAAGTGGAGATTAGATATGGCTTCAATAAAGCCGGATTATTGAGGAGAAATAATATAGCCGTGTAGGTATTTCGCTTAAAATATCAGCGGCGCCCCCCCCCCCAACGATGTATTTGATTTCAAGGTAATCCTCGATTCCATACTTTGAGCCTTTACGTTCGAGTCCTGACACCGCCATCGAAAGGTGCCACTTCCGTCGATATCAACCCGTACAAAATCCCGATAATTCCGCACTCCTGCGCCTTGGCAACTCGCGTAACCTGCCCACATCACGACCGTACAAATAACGATGCAAGCACGAACTCAAAGGTTCGCGCTTGAGTGCTGAAATGGGACAGCGGTACCAACGGAACGCATGTCTCGTCGGAAAACACCTTCGACTCCCCTGGCACGCTCACTAGGATGGTCGATAACCACTGCCCTCGTGGATAACGCCCCCTCCGATGAGAACAAAGACCCCGAGCTCTAAAGCATCAGCCACATGCTCCTCGGCTTTGCGCAAGGCAGTATCGTCACACAGCCAGCGGACCGATCGATCGTTACACCCTCCACACTGTCGCCCACTCACATGGCATCAACGGAGATGTTCAGTTTGATCGCAAAGGCATAATTGATGCGGCCCTGCACCAACAGTCGGCTGCGCCTTTGTAGGCCCCTCGCCTGCCACTGACTCCCCGGCTCGAAGTCGGCTAAAGATCATGGTGATAGGAGAACGCTGGCGATCGAGTCCAGCTATATTTTGCTCCAGGGGCGCAAAAATCGTCGAGCACTCGAGACAATCTACCGCGTCGGGGAGGAGCGTTTGAGAGACGCCGTCGAATCAGCAGACTGACGACGGTGCAGTGCTAAATCACGGCTCATGAAGTTTTGCAAACTCGGCACCATGAAGTCGAGGAAAGTCCGAATGCGTCGGGGCACATGATGGCCTCCCTGACAAAGCACATGGACGTCTTCGCAGTCATGGCCGGTCTCCGCGAGCACCTCGCCCAGTCGCCCAGCGGCAAGATCCTCATCAATATGGGAGTCAGCCAATCACGCAATTCCCACGCCGGCAATGGCCATACGGAGTACGGTCTCGCCATTGTTGGCCTGCAGATTGCCTTGGACGATGCGATCAATGATGCGTCCGCTCTGATGCATGGGCCAGACAGGGCTGGAGCGAAGAAAATTGAAGCTTAAGCAATTGTGCTCGGCGAGGGCTTCAAGAGTTTCGGGGACACCGCACTTTTACAGGTACCCCGGGGATGCAACTATCTTGCGCCGAGCGACACCGATCTTCCTCGCTCGCAAAGTCGAATCACTCAATACGCCCAGTTGAAAGGCAATGTCGGTTCGATCCAGGTACATGTCAACAATGTCATCGGATAAGGACAGGATGATCTGAATTTTTGGATGAGCTCCCCAGAATACCAGATGCGTCCTTCACCGGTCGGCGACAGCTTGCGTGTCGAACGCTCCAGTAGGCGTACTCCAAGACGCAACTCCAGACGAAAAATAAGTATACTGACTGTTGAAGGCGTCATTAGCATCTGACGCTAGCAAAAAATGCCAGCATCGACGACCCGTCCGAATACCAACATTTCGCCCGCTCTATTATCCACGATGCTCTCCCACTCTATTGCTAGTGAAAAAATATCACAAGCAACATAAACAATACGTCGAAATGTAAGCGATACGATTCACTTCACTTCACTTGTGAATCTATTCTAATTGAGATAACTAAGGCACGTCAGGCGAAGCCGTCAGTTGCTGTCATGAATCGCCTTACAGATCCCATTTAGGGTATGACCCTGTTTCGATATGGCTGCAATCTTTTCAAGCACTAGGCCTACTGCGTCACCACGCGGACTAAGGGCAAAATGTATAGAATGTACCTCCGTGATCTTTCCAAGAAAATGAATTGGATCGCGTTTAGTTTGACCCCGGAGCTATTGTATAAATCTGCCATCGTCACCTTACTCGCCTAACGTGAAGGCTGAAAAACTTAAAATTAATAATTTCTTACCAATTCATTCCTTTAAGACAAATGTCATTTTCCCGCATGGGCCTTACTCTCCTTGAAGCCACTGATTATATTCCGCCCATCGAATCTAATGACCTACAGAGCTCAATGAGAAAAGACATGAAAAAAATTCTATTACTAAATGGCGGAAAGCAGTTCGCGCATTCCGATGGACGTTACAACACCACCCTGCACGAAGCCGCGCGGGCCTTCTTAGATTGTGCCGGATTCGATCTAAAAGAGACATTCATCGACGGCGGCTACGACATTGCCGAAGAAGTGCAGAAGTATATATGGGCTGACGTCGTCATCTATCAAATGCCTGGCTGGTGGATGGGCGCGCCCTGGACCGTGAAGAAGTATGTCGACGAGGTCTTCACCGAAGGCTATAACTCGTTGTACGCCAACGACGGTCGAAGCCGATCCGATGCCTCGAAAAAGTACGGCAGCGGCGGCCTGTTGAAAGGCAAGAAGTACATGATTTCCGCGACTTGGAACGCACCGCAGAAAGCCTTTGATGATCCCGCTGACTTCTTCGAAGGCAAAGGTGTGGATGCAGTTTATTTCCCTTTCCACAAAGCTAACCAGTTTCTCGACATGACGGCTTTGCCGACCTTCCTGACTGTCGATGTGATGAAAATGCCGCAGATTGAAGCCGACGTAAAACACTATGAAGCGCATTTAGCTCAGGTCTTCGGCGTCACTCAATAATCTTCCACATAGGGCTCGTGCGCTCTTATTCTTGATCACAACTACATTAATATTCTTGTGCGTCTTGAGCGGAGAGCAATAATGAAAGCACGATCCGATGAGTTACAGGTGTTTGTCTCGGTTATTGAATGCGGTTCAATTTCGGCCGCTGCCGAGCAAGCCGGACAAACACCGTCAGCCATCAGTCGCACCTTGTCGCGGCTCGAAGCGAAGCTGGAAACCACACTGGTCAACCGCACCACGCGGCGCATGGATCTAACAGAGGAAGGCAAGTACTTTTGGGAGCAAGCCAGGAAAATACTGGCGCGGTTGGAAGATCTGGAGGAGAACCTGTCAGTGCGGCATCAGACGCCGACGGGGCGCTTGCGGATAAATGCGGCCTCGCCATTCATGCTGCATTCGGTTGTGCCCTACGTGGCAGAGTTCCGCCAGCGCTACCCACACATTCTGCTAGAACTCAACAGCAACGATCTAATTATCGACCTATTGGAACAAAGCACCGATGTGGCCACCCGCATTGGCGAGCTGGCCGATTCGACATTGCATGCGCGTTATTTGGGTAGCAGCGCTATGAATATCCTCGCCAGCCCGAGCTATCTTGAGCTCCATGGCATACCCAAAAGTGCCGACGCCCTTTCCGATTACTCGCTGTTAGGCTTTACCAATACCGAATCTCTCAACTACTGGCCGCTGCGACACGCTAAAGGCGACCGCCTGCTTATTAAGCCAGTGATATCAGCGTCCAGTGGCGAGACATTACGCCAATTGGCACTAGCGGGAGAGGGCATCGTCTGTCTGTCGCATTTCATGACCCACGAAGACATTCGCTTGGAGCGCCTCAAAGTCATTTTGCCCGACGCCTGCAGCAGTCATCGTCAACCAATTCATGCTGTTTACTACAGAAACTCGCAACTGGCGCTGAGAATCCGATGCTTCCTGGATTTTATTCAGGAGAAGATGGCGGGGTATGCAGTTTAAAGGTTGAAGTAGCTCTGCCCTTGTAGACTCCTAAGTGGCGCAGGAATGGATGTCCACTGGTAGATTCATCCAACTACTTAAAAGGTGTTCACTAGCCATGGCAGTGCAGCTTCCTGAGCAGGCGGGTAGCTTGCGATTTTGGCCAATCCATAAATTGTAGTGGTCAACTAATCCCGGACACGACGTTAAGTTTTTTCTCGAGCTGAATTAACCCTAGCCCGCCGTTGAATTGGTGGGGGCGAACTCAGTTTTTTTACTGGGTGGCTTATGCTCTAGCGCATTCGATATGCGCCACCAGCGTGGACGAAAAAGGCGGCTCGCATACTGCGAACCTTGATCCGAGTGAACCAACACACCCTGAAGTACTCCATGTTGTTCGTAGGACATGTCCAGCGCTTTGATAATCAGCTTGGCATCCGGCGTTTCAGACAGCGCACAGCCCGCCACCCACCGCGCAAAAAAGATCCAGCACGACATCCAGGTAATGCAACTTCCCCTGGGCCCAGATGTAAGTGATTTCGCCGCACCAGACCTGATTGGACGCAGGGACATCGAACATGCGAGCCCCAGCTCCGTTTGAGAGGCGGTAAATGGGGTTATAAGCATGAAAATATCTACTATTTCAACGATGACGGAACCCCAAGTGTGCTTTATAAATAGCGCCTGAGGCGGCCATATCCTGGGCAATGTGACGGTATTAAATAGGCGTCCATTTGTGGGGAAGCAAAGCGCTACTCTCGCTGCACGTTGGGTCGGAAAGCGCGTAAGAACATCCTTCAGGTAGGCATACGGGTCATGCCCATTGAGCTTGGCCAATTGGATCAGGCTCATCAGCGCCCCCCACGTATGCCGCTGCGCAACGACCCGGCGAAGAGCCAATTCTTGCGCCCCATAACCCACGGTCTGATCTGCTGCTCGGCGTGATTGTTATCTATGGGTACCGCACCGTCATCGAGGTAGCGTACAGCGCCGTCCAGCGTTTCAGGCTGTAGTCGAAGGCCTTCGCGATGCCCCCCCCCATCGTGCACACGCTCCCGCTGCGCGATCATCCGGATATGCAACGCATCCATCGCCGCACACCCGGCGATTTTCTTTTTCTCTGTGCACTTCTTGTTATGACGGCGATACCTGCCCGACTGGTCAATCGATGAGCCTATGTTGGTTTTGAAGATAATGATGTGGTGGTTGCACTTGAATCTTGGTTTAGTACTGCGCGCAATTTCAAAGCGCTCGAGACATTGCACTACAGCGTACTGCCAGCTCAAGGACAGAACCATCTCTCAAGGCCTCTGCCTGCTTAGCCTGATGCAAGTTTAAAGAGGCCCGCTGTTGAAGCAATAGGCACCACGCCCCATGAAAACTGTTTTGGGTGCGTGGTGCGTCTGAGGGGTGTGGTGATGCACAATCATCGCCGTCAATGCTGGAGACAGGGTTACAGAGTTGAGCAGCAAGATTGCTGTCGCTGCCGCGATGGTGAGTGCGGGCCACATCCTTCAGACGCACCACGGTGTTGATGTCTGCTGCGGTCAGATTGAAGGCCGCGACGGGTTCCGGATCGAGCCAGATACGCATCGAGTAATCTGCTTGTGTGAAGAGGAAAAAGTTATTGAAACTAATTAAAAAGGAGATGACCGGGTGGCCATCTCCCCAAACCTCTGTCAGCGATCAATGCCCCCCAGGCAGAGGTATTTGATTTCAAGATAGTCTTCGATTCCGTACTTGGAGCCCTCACGACCAAGCCCCGACGACTTCACACCTCCGAACGGCGCCACTTCCGTCGATATCAACCCTTCATTGATCCCGACGATGCCACATTCAAGCGCCTCGGCCACCCGCATGATCCGACCGATATCACGGCTGTAGAAATACGACGCCAGGCCGAACTCGGTGTCGTTGGCCATCTCGATGGCTTGCTCCTCGGTACTGAAACGGAACAGCGGTGCGACAGGACCGAACGTCTCCTCACGGAACACCTTCGACTCCCTTGGCACGTTCACCAGGATGGTCGGCCGGTAGAAACTGCCCCCCAATGGATGACGCTCGCCACCTACCAAGACAGAGGCTCCGCGCTCAACGGCATCGGCGACATGCTCCTCGGCCTTGCGCACGGCGGCGTCGTCAATCAGTGGGCCGATCGTCACGCCCTCCTCAAAACCGTTACCTACTTTCATGGCATCGACGGCGGTTTTCAGTTTGGCGGCGAAAGCATCATAAATACCGTCCTGGACCAGCAGACGGTTAGCGCACACACACGTCTGCCCTGCGTTTCGGTACTTGGACGCGAGCGCACCCTGAACAGCAGCATCAAGATCAGCATCATCAAACACGATAAAAGGCGCATTGCCGCCGAGTTCCATGCTGGTCTTTTTGATCGTGGGTGCGCATTGGGCCAACAGTGTGGCACCGACCTCGGTGCTGCCGGTGAAGGACAGTTTGCGCACGTCCGGGTTGGAGGTCAGCTCGGCGCCGATTTCACTGCCGGGCCCGGTAATCACGTTGCACACGCCGGCAGGCAGACCGGCGCGCTCGGCCAACACTGCAATTGCGATCGCCGAAAAAGGTGTCTGACTGGCAGGACGCAGTACACCGGTGCAACCGGCCGCCCAGCCTGGCCCGGCCTTGCGGGTAATCATCGCTGCGGGGAAGTTCCACGGGGTAATCGCGGCAAACACGCCGATGGGTTCTTTCTGAACGATGATGCGGCTGGTCGTTGAATGGGAGGCGATGGTATCGCCATAAACACGCTTGCCCTCCTCCGCGAACCATTCAATGAATGACGCGGCATAGGTGATCTCGCCACGACTTTCGGCCAGCGGCTTGCCTTGTTCGGCTGTCATGATCCGCGCAAGGTCTTCGCGGTGGGTGATCATCAACTCGAACAAGTGGCGCAGTTTGACCGCGCGCTCTTTGGCGGTGAGCGCTCGCCACGCCGGTTGCGCGCGTTTGGCGGCGGCGATGGCCAGGGCGGTCTCACTGGCCCCAAAGGAAGGCACGCGCCCCAGTACCTTACCGGTGGCGGGGTTAGTAACGGTGATGCTGCGTCCCTCGCCCACCTCCAGCCACAGGCCATTGATGAAGTTCGCCTCACGGAACAACGTGGGGTCGTCGAGCGTTGCCAGGAAGTTTGTATCGGCCATGCTGTTACTCCTCAAAATTCAATGACCTGACGCACTGCGCTGCCGTCATGCAAGCGGTCGAAACCTTCGTTGATGTCGTCCAGTTTGAGTCTGCCGCTCAACAGCCGATCCACCGGCAGTCGACCATCACGATAGAGCTCGATGAACCGCGGAATATCGCGGATCGGCACACAAGTACCGATGTAGCTGCCCTTGAGCGTGCGCTCCTCGCCCACCAACTGAACCACGTTAACCGACAGTGCCGAACCTGGCGGCGGCAGGCCTGCAGTCACGGTCATACCACCGCGCTTGGTCATTTTCATGGCGTTATCGAGTGCCCGGATCGAACCGGCCATTTCGAACACGTAGTCGGCGCCGCCGCCGGTCAGTTGCAGTACCTGCTCAACGGCGTCCGGATCGCCGCCGTTGACCACCGCGGTCGCGCCGACGTCTTTGGCCAGGGCGAGCTTCTCCGGTGAAAGGTCAACAGCGATGATTTTGCTCGCCCCGGCCGCCCGTGCACCCAGCACTGACGCCAGGCCGACACCACCCAGACCAATCACCACGGCGGTTGAGCCGACCCGCAATTGCGCGGTATTGACCACGGCGCCGACCCCCGTCAACACAGCACAACCAAACAGCGCCGCTTCGACAAAGGGCAGATCGCGGTCGATTTTGACCACCGAGTTGCGCGACACCACGGCGTATTCGGCAAATGCCGAGACCCCCAAATGATGATGCACGTGACCAGCAGGATCGCTCAAACGCACTGAACCGTTGATCAGCGTACCCGCCGCATTCGCTTTCGCACCCGGTTCACAGAGGGCCGGGCGACCTTCGGCGCACGGAAGACAATGGCCGCAACTGGGCATGAACACCATGACCACGTGATCCCCCAGTTCAAGGTCACTGACCCCTTCGCCCAACGCTTCGACGACCCCGGCCGCCTCATGGCCGAGCGCCATAGGCATCGGCCGAGGGCGATCGCCATTAATCACCGAGAGATCGGAATGACAAAGTCCAGCGGCACGAATACGCACCAGTACTTCTCCAGGCCCCGGGGGCGCCAGTTCGATTGTCTCAATCACAATCGGCTTGCTCTGGGCATAAGGCGGCTTAACATTCATGTGTCTTAGAACAGCAGCTCTGACTTGCATCTTTTGTCTCCGACGCAGCTGGACTCGATAGTGAGTACTCACCACTATGCCGCAGGCAGCCCGTGTCAGAAACGCATCATCGGGCGCAGCTGTTTGGAATTGAATTCGCAAAACAGTCGCTCCGGATGCACCTATAGTGGCGTCGCTGTCACTCCTACGTTGCTGGATGCCGCATGTCAGAACTCCCTCGTCAAATCGTCAGCCACCAATCGCGCAGAACACGAATCCGTATCATGTTTGTGTGCGCTGCTCGCTCCTCCCTTACAGCGGGTCTGGCTTATAGTTTGGCCGTCCTGTTGCAGCTCCATCAACCGTTGTGGGCACCTGTTTCAGCCTTGATCACCAGCAAGGAAAATCTGGGTGACACCTTTTCCGAGTTCTGCAATCGGGTGATTGGCACAGCGCTGGGCGCAACAATCGCGACCCTCTGTCAGATGTTCATGCAACATTTGCACTTGGCGCCCTCCATCGAGTTAATGATCGTCACCGCTGTGACTGCGGCGGTAATCGCCAATCGTCCACAATGGCGGGTTGGGCTGTGGACTGCGGTCATCATCCTGTTGAGCAAGGATGTAGGTTCGGCCATCTGGGAGACAGGGCTAATGCGTTTTCTGGAGGTAACACTGGGCTCGACGACTGCTATCGTGATAGCAGCACTCGAAACGAGAGCCCGGCGGTTCTGGCCTGATACAAGGCACTGAAGCGGCTGTTCGGGGCGGGCTTAGTCAGCCCCCAGCTCTCTAGTCAAAACACAGTTGTTCTTTTAATTCTCAAATCTTGTGCCCCCCCGCAGCGTTCTCCGCAACCAGTCCAATGCTTATCCTGAACCCACACACAACATCGCAGCGTCCGCTGAAAAGGACACCTGAGTGAGGGTTTCAAGATGACCGAAGCAAGCACACGAAAAAAACTGGTAGAGGCTGCGCCTCATGCCTCGTTTAATCTCGATGCGATCGTCAAGACGTTCCCCGAGACCGCCGACACGCTGCTGGTTGATTCAAGGCTGACCGACGAAGACGAGGCCAGCGCCCGGGTCTTTCGTGTCTACCACCCGACACCTGCGCACTACCACGCGACCTGTGATGAATACCTCATCGTAATGTCCGGGCGCGCCAGGTTTTTCATGGGAGACCGTGAACCGTTCGAAGTCGGTCCCGGCGAGATGCTTTTCTTCAAGAGGTTCACTATCCACGGCATGCCAGAGATCCTTGAACATCCACTGTTCATGGTGTCGGTCGACACTCCGCGTCGCGATCCAAGCGACATCATTTTCGTCGACCCGACCGCTGGCACCGCTGCATCCTTCGTCAAGGCTCTGTCATGAACACCCGTCAACTGGAGATTTTTGCGACGTTTCCGGTTGAGCGCCCGGGCAACCCGACGGTGATGCCGGATGGGCGGGTGCTGGTGTCAGTATCCGCCATCATCGCGCCGGATATTTCGGTGCGTGCGGTGGCCCGGGAGGGTCAGCATCCGGCCTACCCCAATGAAACCTGGGCGGGCAAACCGGGTACGGACGGTCGAGGGATGTCCGCTGTGATCGGCATCCGCACCGACCCTCAGGGGATCGTCTGGATACTCGATATGGGCGGACCGGGCCTACAGCCGCGCCTCATCGCCTGGAACGATCAAGAAGATCGCCTGCACCGCCTGATCGTGCTACCGCAGAACGTGCTTCGCCCAAGTTCTTTCACTCAGGACTTCGTGATCGATTGGCGACATCAGCGCATTTACATCGCCGACATGACGATGAACCCCAATGGTGAAAGCGACTACCCGGCCATTGTCGTGGTCGACCTGCAAACAGGTCTTTCATGGCGATCGCTTGAGTGCTACCCGGGGTTGATGCCTGGAGATGTGCCGCTGATGATCGGTGGAAAAGCCCTTTCACGGCGCACGCCAGAAGGCGAAGTCATTCCTTACCGCTACGGCCTCAATCCCATCGCGATCGACCCGCTGGGCCGCTGGGTTTATTTCGGTTCGATGTCCGCACGCAAGGTCTATCGGGTATCAACCGGAGTCCTCGCGGAACCCGCCGACATCGCACCGCTGAGCGAGGCTGTTGAGTACTGGTGCGACAAGCCTCATTGCGACGGGTTTGATGTCGACGCAGAGGGCAACGTCTATGTCACCGACATCGCGAATAATGCGATCGGGCTGGCGTCACCTGCCGGCTACCGCATTCTTGCCCAGGACGATCGATTGCTCGCCTGGCCGGACGGCGTTGAGCTCGATGCCCAGGGGGAATGGCTCTACATCACGGCTAACCAGTTGCACCGCCACCCACTGCTCAATGCAGGTGAGGACGACAGCCAACCACCGTTTCATGTTCTGCGTTTGCGGGTGAGCGCACCGATGGAGTTGAGCGCAACACCATGAGCAATAGCCCCGCTGTGTCAGTTGTTATTGCACTGCTGTTGATGACGGCCAGCGCTGTAGGCTTGCTGCTGACTGAAGGCGGTACGGGTCTCGGTATCTGGATCTACGCCGTGGTGGTGATCGCGGCCATAACGTTCTCGCGAGCCAGGCCAACCCAATGGCCTGCCTGCCTGTTCGACGTGGCGAATTCCTCACGAACCGTGTTGGCCCACCGCTTACTGACCCAATCGGCTGCTCTGGTTTGCTTGCTGCTGGCCCAATGTTTGAGCGGGCGAGCTTCGCAAACCCTGTCGGTTGCAGGTCTTCTACTGTTCATCCATACCTTGGTGCTGGTTCGCCTACCCCATCTTTTGAGACCACGAAGGGCGGACTGATCGATGACGGCAAAAACCTCGTTGTCGGAGCAACCCGGTATGCCCGCCAATAAACAATCGACAGCCCCAGGGCGCCTTTCGCTGCTGATGGGGCCCGGACTGTTAATTGCAGTGGGTTACATGGATCCCGGCAACTGGGCTACCGGAATCGCTGCCGGCGCTCAGTTCGGTTACAGCCTGCTGTTCATGGTGGTGCTGTCGAGTCTGGCGGCCATGCTTTTGCAAACACTGGCTTTGCGTCTGGGCGTCGTCACAGGTCAGGACCTTGCCCAGACCTGTCGTCTTCGCTACGGTCGACAAGCCACACTCGCACACTGGGCAATGGCGGAGATTGCCATCGTCGCCACTGACATTGCTGAGGTCCTCGGTGCGGCGCTGGCGTTCAAATTACTGTTCAACCTGCCACTGACCATCGGTATCGTGCTGACCGCTGTCAGCACACTGGTCATCCTCGGCTTGAAGGGTGCCGCCAGTGGCCGAGTGCAGAAGATCGTCCTGGCCCTGGTGGCGACCATTGTCCTGTGCTTTGCCATTGAGCTGGCACTGATCACGCTCGATACCAACGCGATGTTTCAGGGGTTCATTCCTTCATTGGACACGCTGGCTCAGCCAGGGGCGCTGTTCATCGCGGTGGGCATCATCGGCGCCACTGTCATGCCCCACAATCTGTACCTGCATTCATCACTGGCCCGGTCCGATAGCGTCACACATGACGGTGAGCAGGTAAAACAGTCCCTGCGCCGGGGTTCCAACGATACGATCCGCGCGCTTTCAATTGCGGCAGCCGTGCAAGTTGCAATTCTGCTGGTGGCCGCCGCCGTCTTCCACGACAGCGGGCACACTAGCATTGGCGGGATCGAGCAGGCCCATCAATTACTGGCCCCCCTGACAGGTGTGGCCATCTCCGCTGTGCTGTTCGCCCTGGCACTGCTCGCCTCAGGTCAAAGCGCGACGTTGACCGGCACCCTCGCCGGCCAGGTCGTGCTCGAAGGGTTCTTGAAACTGAAGGTTTCATTGTGGAAACAGCGCGTAGTCACACGTCTGCTGGCCATGGTGCCAGCGTTGTGCGGGATTCTCTGGCTGGGCGACTCCGCGGTGGGTGATCTGTTGGTGTTTTCTCAGGTGGTGTTGTCAGTGCAACTGCCGTTTGCGGTCTATCCGTTGATTCGTTTCACCAGCGATAAAACGCTGATGGGTGATTTTGCTATCTCACGCCCGGTCGCCGTCATGGCCTGGTGTATTTTCCTGCTGACCAGCGCCGCCAATCTCTGGTTGGTTACATCAGTCATTCTTTGAATGCCCTCCTCCCATACAGGTAAAAACATGAGTGAAGTCCGTATCTTGATTAGCATTGCACGTCCTGCCGAACAGGTATGGGCGCTACTTGGCGGGTTTGATTGGCTACCTCGCTGGCTCAATGTCATCGCAAGCAGCACCCTCAGTGATGGCGGACGTTTGCGTCACCTGAAAACCGCCGACGGTGCGATCATTGTCGAGCGTTTGCTCACGTTCGACGAAGACGAAAAGCACTACAGCTACGCCCTGCTTGAGGGGCCTTCGCCAGTCACTGATTATGTAGGCGCGATGTCAGCGAAGGACGATGGCAACGGGGGGACACTGGCGTCCTGGTCCAGCACTTTTCTCGTCCAGGGCGCAGATGAGGCCGAGGTCATCGGGCATTTCGAGGTACTTTACCGCGCAGGACTGGAGCGCCTGAAGGCGATCGTCGAATCCACGGACTGACGACGGTACGCGGCTCACCCCCGATTCATGAACGCTTGCAGTCGCGGCACCATAAAGTCGAGGAACGTTCGGATACGCTGGGGCACATGCTGTCCTCCCTGATACAGCGCATGGACTTCCTCGCAGTCATGGCCGGTTTGCGCGAGTAGCTCGATCAACCGGCCAGCGGCGAGATCCTCATCGATGTGAAAGTCCGCCAATCGGGCAATCCCCACCCCCGCGATAGCCATACGCCTAACGGTCTCGCCATTGTTGGCTTGCAGGTTGCCCTGGACGATCCGATCAACTATGCGGCCACTCTGATGCATGGGCCACACGGGGCTGGAACGCCGAAAGTTGAAGCTCAGACAATTATGCTCGGCGAGGTCTTCGAGGGTGTCGGGAAGGCCGTATTTTTCCAGATATGCCGGGGATGCAACGATCTTTCGCCGAGCGATACCGATCTTCCTCGCTCGTAGCGTTGAATCATTTAATACACCTACCCGGAAGGCAATGTCGGTTCGATCTAGGTACATGTCGACGATGTCATCGGACAAGGACAGGTTGATCTGAATGTTGGGATGGGCTTCCCAGAAGGCCGGCAAGTTGGGTTCGATTGCCAGCGTGCCAAACGCTACCGATGCATTGATTCGCACGGTTCCGCGTGCTTTCTGTGCGCCTTGTGCCAACACTCTTTCGACATCATCGAGTTCTGCCAGCAAAGCGTTACTGCGTTCGTAGTAAATACGTCCCTCATCGGTCAGCGACAGTTTACGTGTGGAGCGCTCAAGCAGACGAACGCCCAGACGCAACTCCAGACGAACAATCAGCTTACTGACTGTTGATGGTGTCATCAGCATCTGACGCGCCGCTTGCGAAAAGCTGCCGGCATCGACGACCCGCACAAATACCAGCATCTCGCCCGCTCTGTTATCCACGTCTTTTCTCCACTTCATCGATTAGTGAAAAAATATCACAAGCGACACGGAAGGATACGTCGGAATAATTGGTTTATTGTTCATTAGACTTGTGAAATACATTCATAACATGGGCTATCCAGGCCCGTGCTTTCTAACTTGTGAAATGGCCTCACAGATCATTTTCAGCCACGTTGGATTATCAGTCGGCATCAATGCACCTACCTTTTTGAGGATCACCAGGAAAGGACGGGATCCCATGAACTCATTATTTGAACCCTGCCATGTCGGCGCGTTGACGTTGCGCAATCGCATCGCCATGGCGCCTATGACCCGGGCGCGTGCGCCGGATGGCGTTGCCACCGATCTCACTGCGCTTTACTACAGCCAACGAGCCAGCGCTGGATTGATCATTACCGAGGGCACTCCGATTTCGCGCTCGGCCGAAGGGTTTCTAGCTATCCCCGGCATCTACACCAAGCCACAGATCAATGGCTGGAGAAAAGTGACTCAAGCGGTCCACGATGCCGGCGGTGTTATCTTCACGCAGCTATGGCATGTCGGGCGCGTCTCCCATGTCAGCATTCAACCAGACGGTATTGCGCCGGTCAGCTCGACCGCTCAGATTGCCCGCGACTCCCAGGCCTGGGGCATGACCGAGCGTGGCGAACCCGGGCCGGTCGCTGTCTCCAAACCCCGCGCCCTCAGCACTCACGAAGTCAAAGAGGTGATTGGTGACTTTGCTCAGGCAGCCGCCAATGCTATTGATGCCGGCTTCGATGGCATTGAGCTGCATGGTGCCAACGGCTATCTGATCGAGCAGTTCCTCAATCCGCTGGTCAATGACCGCACGGATGAGTACCGCAGCGACACCCTCGAAAACCGCTCACGCTTCTTGTTGGAAGTGGTCGATAGCGTCATTGAGCGAATTGGTGCGCAACGCACGGCCATACGCCTGTCGCCCTTTGGTGGCCTGTTCGATATGGGGCTGTACGAGGATGTCGAAGAGACCTACCTGTATGTTGCCGATCAGCTTTCCAGGCGTGGATTGGCCTACGTCCATTTCATGGATCAGCTGTCGCGTGGCAGCTCGCCGATTCCAGGCGATTTTCTGAAAAAATTTCGCAGCCGCTACCACGGAATACTGGTTCTCGCAGGGGGCATGACCAAAGAGCGCGCGGAGGAATTCCTACGAGATGGGTTGGTCGACATTGCAGCGTTCGGCGAGCCTTTCATCGCGAACCCTGATCTGGTTGAACGCCTGAAAAATGACTGGCCGCTGTTAGAACCAGACCGGGCACTGAGCTATGGCGGTGGAGCAAAGGGGTATACCGATTACCCGAACTACTTGATCATTTGAAGTTATTTGAGTGGTGTGCTGGCTTAGTCAGCCACCTCCTGTGTCAGGAAGTCGATCAGCGCCCGCGCCGTCGCCGACAATTGGCGATGGGGTGGATAAATCACCGAGAACGGTCGGGACCGTCCACCCGACTGTTCGAGCAGCGGGACCAGGCGTCCACTTTGAATCCGTTCGCGGACAATAAAGTCGTAGGTCTGGCAGATCCCCATGCCGTGCTCGGCCAGAGACACAATGCCCAGCACGTCGTCGGACACCTGAACATTCGCCTCGGGTATCCACTCCCGATCCACCCCCTGTTCGCGGAACAGCCAGGGCCCGACGCGGCCGCTGCTGGGCATCACAAACGGCAGGCAGGCATGCGCCGACAGTTCGTCGACACTGCGCGGTGTGCCGGCACGGCTCAGGTACTCCGGCGCGGCGACCAGGCACAAACCCGCGTCTTCAAGCTTGCGGCCGATCAGGCCACTGTCCGGCAATTGCCCGAGACGAATCGCCAGGTCATACCCTTCCGCCACCAGGTCCACATTCCGATTGCTGATGCTCAACTCGATGCGCACCTGCGGGTACTGCCGGGTAAAGCGAGACAGCAATGGCGGCAACCGGTAATGCCCGTAGGTCGTCGGCACACTGAGCCGCACACGACCGGTCAACTCGCCTTCCTGCCCCTGGATCGTCCGCTCGGCATCATCGATTAGCGCGAATGCCGCGCGGGATTGTTCAAGGTAAAGCAGGCCCGCCTCGGTCAGGCTCAGCCGCCGGGTCGTGCGTCGCAGCAGCTGGACGCCGAGGCGCGCTTCCAGGCGAGAGATCGCCCGGCTGACCACCGACGGCGTGGTCGCCAGAAACACTGCGCCGGCGCTCAACGAGCCCTTTTCCACCACGGTGACGAACACTTCAACGTCCGCGAGATAATCGAATCGACGGCTCACCCTTACCTCCAAAGAACAAGTTCTTTCCTTTACAGCGAGTTTATCGCCCATGGAGGCATGAATATAGTTGCGTGATCGATCAAGCGACCGCTGGATCAATCACAACTCACTGTTCGGGATCTCCCATGCGCCCTATCGCCAGACTCGCTCTTGCAATGACCATTTCCGCTGCCGCCTTCAACGCACAGGCCAGCAATGTCCTGATCGTGTTGTCAGACTCCGACCACCTCGACCTCAAGGACAACAAGGTCTTCGCCACCGGGTTCTACCTGAACGAACTGATGCAACCGGTGAAACTGCTGCTCGATGCCGGGCACTCAGTGACCTTCGCCACCCCGACCGGCAAGGCACCGACCCTGGACCAATCGTCCAACGACAAGATGTATTTCAACAATGACGTCGCGGTCTTGCAGGCGCACAAAGCGCTGCTGGATCAACTGAAAATCACCTCGACGGGTGAGTCGCCGGTCATCAGCCTGGCGCGGGTCGAACAGATCGGCTACGAACAGTTCGATGCCGTCTACGTCCCCGGCGGCCACGCGCCGATGCAGGACCTGCTGCACAGCGCCGCGCTGGGCAAACTGCTGAACAACTTCCATGACAACGGCAAGACCACCGCCCTCGTCTGCCACGGCCCGATTGCCCTGCTGTCGACCCTGGCCGACCCGGCCGCTTTCACCCGACAACTCGAAACCGGCGGCAACGCCTCGACAAAAGGCTGGACCTACGCCGGCTATAAATTCACGGTTATCAGCAATCAGGAAGAGGAACTGGCCAAGGGCTTGTTGAATGGCGGCGCAATGAAGTTCTATCCGCAAACGGCGCTGGAACAAGCGGGAGGCGTCTACAGCAGCAACACCTCGCCGTGGAGCACCCATGTCGTCATCGACCGCGAACTGGTGACCGGGCAAAACCCTGGTTCAGCGCTAGACGTGGGAAAGGTGATACTCGAGCGCCTGAAAACCCAGAGCCAAGCGAAAGGCTGATCGATTCAAAAAATCGCGTTTTTGCAAGGACATTACAGTGCCGGGCCTTGCTTCAGGCCGCCGCTAGCGCAACATATAGGCGGTGGCCTGAAGCGCCTCCACTTGTGAAATGGAGGCACAAATGAAAGGAAAGCTACGACTAGTCGGTCAAGCAGTTATTTACCACTATAAAAACGTACGACTCTATGGGCACGTTGGCAGACAAGCGCAGCATCTCCCGGCTTTTCGTCCGTAAATACCACTGAAGCGGAAGGAATAATGGAATGAGTAAAAATGACTAGCCAGACTTGTCATCGCTGTAGTTGCCTTGGTTATACTGAAGGCCCCACCAGAAACAAAACTCCGGCAGCTACTTCTTCGTCATCGACTGAGGAGCAATGCAACACCTGAGTGCGCATCGTCAGTTCATCGCTGCTGTAGTAAGCGAGTTGCGTCATTTCTTTACCTCAATGCAGATTTCGTTTCTCGACCCGTACTAATGGATGGAGGTGGTCGCCACTTCCGCTCTCAATGGCGTCAAGGTAAGGGACACGCCTGCTCCGACACTTGTAAAAAATTGAGCGCTTTACGGAACTGGCGAAATCTCGTCGCAGGAGACGTCCTCCTCCATCGGGAAGCTGAAAATACAGCCGCGAACTGTCCGCCACATGAGCCTTGGATGCACTTTGGGGCATCCGCGCTGCCCAGTTGTTAACTGCACGAAGCTGGGATTTTTTTGCCAATCCATGCGACATGGGAATACGAATGAACGCGTCGCAACAACACATTTACACATTCTTATGTGTTAATGTATTTGCACACTCACCTACCCTTATGGGCTCAACAATGTCCTCTCGCAATCTTTTTGATCCTATGAACCTTGGCAGCATGGTGCTTCGAAATCGTATCGTATTACCCCCACTGACTCGTTCCAGAAGCTCGCAGCCAGGCAACGTACCGAACTCGCTCATGGCAGCGTACTACCGCCAACGCGCTACAGCTGGCTTCATGGTCACCGAAGGTTCTCAGATCGAGCCACGCGGCCAAGGCTATGCTTGGACGCCCGGTATTTACAGTGACGAACAGGTCGAAGGCTGGCGTCAGGTGACCGAAGCAGTTCATGCCGAGGGTGGCACCATCTTCTGCCAACTCTGGCACGTTGGCCGCGTTTCCCACGTCAGCTTGCAGCCAGATAATCAGCCTCCAATTGCGCCTTCCGCTATCCGTGCGACCAACGTTAAAGTATTCATTGAAACCGGCCCTAACCAGGGAAAATTAGCAGATCCGAGCATGCCGCAAGAATTGACTACTCTTCAGGTTAAGGAGTTGGTAGAGCTTTATCGCCGAGCCGCTCAAAATGCGAAGCGTGCGGGGTTCGATGGCGTTGAGCTGCACTCCGCCAATGGATACCTCATCAACCAATTCATCTCAGAGCACACTAATCGCAGAACTGACGAGTACGGGGGACCACTCACAAACCGACTGCGGTTCCTACGTGAAGTGACTGAAGCAGTCATCGGTGTATTCGGAAACGAGCGCGTTGGTGTACGCTTCGCGCCGTTGTTTGAATCGACGGATGAAGAACGGGTCTATTTGGGGCTGGTCGAAAAAGATCCGCACGAGACTTACGTCGAAGCGACCAAAATACTGGAAGGCTTGCGCATCGGGTACCTTTCAATTGCAGAAGCAGATTGGGACAATAGCCCTGATCTTCCAGATTCATTCCGACAGGCACTGCGTGATACGTTCTCGGGCCCAATCATGTATGCCGGTAACTACACTCACGAGAAAGCCAAGCGCATTCTCTCGACTGGTTACGGCGACTTTTTCGGCTTCGGACGCACGTTCATCGCAAACCCAGACCTACCGCAACGTTTCAAAGAAGACCAACCCCTAAACCCCGTAGATCCTTCAACTCTGTATGGCGGTGGGGAGCGGGGATACATCGACTATCCGCACAGCACCTGATAGCGTGCGCGGTCACCAAATGGGGCAGCCCCACATTAAAGTCAAGGTCCAAGGTTTATGGAGCTAAGCGAAGCACTTAAGGTCTTGTCTCATCCGACCCGACGAGCTGTACTCGCCTGGCTGGCAAATCCGCACAAGTCTTTCGAGAGCTACAGCCAGCTCTATGACTTCAACGTATACGGTGTATGCGCAAGCTTGATCCAAGACAAAGCGGGGATGTCGCAACCTGCAACATCCCTTTGCCTAAAGGTTCTTCAAGACATGGATTTCGTGACAGCAACAAAAATTGGAAAATGGACTTACTACAAGCGGAACGATGAGCAACTTTTTGTCGCGTTGTCCGAATTGCATTCCGAGTTGAACGTTTGAGCCCTGCCCCTAGGCATTACTGACTGAGATCGAAGGGAGCCTCATGGCTGGCATGATGCCAGACCTATGGGCTTAATTATGGTGTTCAGCAGAGCGCTGATGCGAAACAGATCAGTATTGCGAAGGGGCGACACCGAACGCCTGTCTAAATGCTCTGTTGAAATGGCTCTGATCGTAAAAACCTCCTGCGCTACTTGCGTCAAGCAGTGGAGTGTATGACTTAGCAGTATGCAGGCCCGCTCCAGTCTTAGCCTCACAAGCCAAGCAAGAGGCGTCATTCCGACCGTTTGCTTGAACAGCTTCAGGAAGTGAAAACGTTCGAGACAACAAAGCGCGGCGAGTTCTTCCAAGGTTATCTTTTCGGCTAGATGCACATCACAGTAATCCCTCACCCGCAGCCACTGCACGGGCGTGAGCGTCCCTTTGACGAACTGCGGCTTGATCATGCGCGTTTGACTGAAGAGCCGGTCCAGCAGCATCAGCCATTCTGATTGCACCTCCAGCGGCTCAGACTCCTGACCTGCCTGCAACGCATCGTGCAACCGAACAAGATGACCCGCAAGCGAAGGATCATGGAGCACCGCAGCACCCAATGCGGGGAACTGATCTTGCCCAGTGATTTCTTCGGTGATACCGCTCAGCAGATCAACAGAAACTCGAAATGTCTTGAGCGTGTAGGAGTCGTCACCGGCGCTAATACCGTCGTGTACTTCACCCGCAGGCATAGGCTGGATCGTGCCAGGTGTTTCTGGAAGATTTTTTATCACTCCCCTACCGCACATCCACGGATCAGTGCCGGCGAGTTGGCCTACATCAATCAGGTTGCTCAGGTTGAACCCGTCGACAAGGTCAAATGGGCCGATCTGCTGAAGCTGCGCTCGACCTGGGTGTTTGTCACCGGCAAGTTCCTCACCGATCCGATCTGGTGGTTCATGTTGTTCTGGTTGCCGTCCTACTTCTCCAGTCGCTTCGAACTGGACCTCAAACACCTCGGCCTGCCGCTGATGATCGTCTACTGCGCGACATCCATCGGCAGTGTGGGTGGTGGCTGGATATCGTCGAGAATGATCAGCGCCGGGTGGTCAACACAAAAAGCCCGCAACAGCGCAATGCTGATCATGGCGGTATTGGTTTTACCGATCGGATTCTCCAGCTACGTCGACAACATGTGGGTCATGGTCGGTCTGCTGAGCCTCGCAGCGGCTGCGCATTAGGGATGGTCAGCCAACCTGTTCACCACCGTGGCGGACAATTTCCCACGCTCGCAGGTCGCCTCGGTCATGGGCATCGGTGGCACGGCAGGGTCTGTGGGCGGGATGATCTTTCCGTTTATCGTCGGCCTTGTTCTGGAGCACTACAAAACAATGGAAAATCTCACCCTCGGCTACAACCTGATTTTCATCGTTTGCGCGAGTTCTTACCTGACTGCATGGATAATCATGCGACTCATGGGCAGTCGTCGCGCCCCCGCGCGTCAAGAACCTGTGAGAACCTGATAGCCGGGCTTTCGCCAAACCACGAGGAACTACGCCTCGTGGAACTCAGACTCATTGCAGGCAAACGAACGTCCCTCACATGATCAACGAGAACAAAGGCATACAGTCCGTCGAACGCGCGATGATGATCCTTGAAACCATCGCAGCGGCAGGGGGCGAAATCCGGTTGGTGGACCTTGCGGCGCAATCCGGTTTGCACAAAAGCACCTTGCACGGCTTGCTCAATACGCTGGCCGCCCTGGGCTACATTGCCCGCCGCGGCACCCACTATGCTCTAGGTTTACGCCTGCGCGAAATTGCTCAACCGTTGAGCGACGCAGATGCGTTGCTGCGTGAAGCCTTTGCCCCTGCGCTACGCACGCTGGCCGAACACAGTGGTGAAACCTGTTTCCTCGCGGTGCCCTGCGGTACTCGCGAATACCTTTATATGGATGCCCTGGAAGGCAGCGGCAATTTGCGCGTTGCAAGTCCGCGTGGACGTCGTGCGGGGCTGACCACCTCGGCCATCGGTAAAATATTCCTGGCCTTTGACGAGGACTTGCGCCGCAGCCTGCGCCGAGCGGACTTGCTACCCGCGGAACTCGAAATCGAGTTGGCAGGTATCGTCACCCATGGCTATGCGTTAGACCTCGAAGAAGCCGAGCCCGGGCTTAACTGCGTCGCCCTACCCCTGCGCTTGCAAGGTCGAGTGGTGGCGGCGCTCGGTGTTGCCGCGCCCGTCTCACGCTTGCCCAAGACAGAATTGTGCAAGCTGGCGACCCACGCCATGCGAGAAATGTTCGACATGCTCAAACTTTAGCCGTCAATGGCCTGGGGCATATTCCCTTGAAAAGCAATCGTCGGGATCATCGCGGTTCTGTCGTTTTATTCAATGGAGTCCCGAATGTTTGAGCAATTGTCCCAGCAGGTCATTAACCGTGCACAAGCGCAGGCGCGGGATCAAGGCTTCGCCGTCTGCATCAGCGTGGTCGACGATGCCGGGCTTCTGCGCCATTTCGTCCGCATGGATGACGCCGTGCCGGGCGCCATCGATGTTTCGCTGAAAAAAGCGCGCACGGCTGCGTTGTTTCGTACCGACAGTGCCGAACTGGGCGCCGAAGCGCAACCAGGCGGGTCTATCTACTCGCTGGAAGCCACCAACGGTGGGCTGATCAGCTTTGGTGGTGGCGTGGTGCTGCGTGATGAACACGGCAAGGTCATCGGCGCCGTTGGCGTCGCCGGGGCCACCGTCGAGGCGGACCAGGTGATTGCCCTGCAGGCGGCGGGCCGGCCATGAACCGGACCACGCAACGTATTCACCCTGGCGTGCTGGCGCTGGCGGTGACAGCCTTCGCTATCGGTATGGCCGAGTTCATTGTCGTGGGCATTCTCCCGGCTATCGCTTCTGACCTCGATATACCCCTGGCGTGCGCGGGAAACCTGGTCGGGCTGTACGCGTTGGCGCTGGCGCTCGGTACACCACTGACCGTACTGGCTCTGGCGCGCTTGCCGCGAAAACCGGTGCTGCTGGCGCTGATTGCGCTGTTTCTGGGCGGGAATCTGCTGGCAGCGCTCTCCACCGATTACCCTTGGTTACTGGCAGGACGCATCATCACCGCGCTCGCTCATGGCAGCTTCTTTGCCATCGGTGCCACCGTCGCCGCCAGCCTGGCCCCGAAGGGACAGGCAAGCAAAGCCATCGCAGTGATGTTCGCCGGCCTGACGCTCGCGATGGTCATCGGTGTGCCGATTGGCAGCTTACTGGGTAACGCGATGGGGTGGCGATTGCCGTTTTATGCGGTCGCGCTGCTGGCCGCCCTGGCCTTGATGGCTACCGCGCGGTGGTTGCCCAGCGTGCCGACGCCGCCGTCGGGCAAAGCTGTCACTCAGTTGGGGGCACTCGGACACCCGGCCATTTTGGCGATGATGGCCGTGACGGTGTTGGGTTTCGGTTCAAGCTTTGCCGCCTTCACCTTTATCACACCAATCCTCACCGACATCAGCGGCTTTTCCCCCGCGAGCGCCAGTTTGCTGTTGGTCGTTTTCGGCGCGGCGACCCTGGTCGGTAATTTCGTAGGGGGCCGACTCGCGGCCACGATGGGCTGGCAACCGGCATTGCGAATAATCTTCATGCTACTGGCACTCGTGCTGGCTGCGGTCGCGCTGCTGTTGCCCTATCAGTTGCCGATGGTGGTGATGCTATTTTTCTGGGGGGCGCTGGCGTTCGGTCTCTCTCCCGCCGCCCAGGCCGGCATGCTGGCCACCGCCGAGCGCTATACCCCGCACGCGGTGGCGTTCGCTTCGGCGCTAAACATTTCAGGCTTCAACCTGGGCATTGCCTTGGGAGAAACCAGCGGCAGTGCCCTGGTCGACAACGGGCAGATTGCTCTCACACCCTGGACAGGTGTTGTGACTGTGATCCTTGCACAGTTGCCGCTGGTCTGGCTGGTGTCGCTCAACCGAAAAGACCCAGGCTTGCATCGCCCCCGTTCGACGGCCAGTTAAGGCTATTCGTGCGTCCGACAGGCTTTGCCAGCGTCTGCTCCGTTATTTGTAGATTTACCCGCTGATCAGCGCCGCCAATGTGGTGGGTTGCGTCAGTTCAACTTTGAATGCCCTTCCACCCCACAGGTGAAAACATGAGTGACGTCCAGGTCCGGATTACTATTGAACGCCCCGTCGAACACGTCTGGTCACTTCTCGGTGGCTTTGATTGGCTGCCCCGCTGGCTTGATGTCATTGCCAGCAGCACCCTCAGTGACGCAGGTCGCTTGCGCCATCTGAAAACCGCCGATGGTGCGATCATCGTCGAACGCCTGCTCACGTTTGACGAAGCGGAGAAACGCTACAGCTATGCCCTGCTGGAAGGCCCATCGCCCGTCACTGACTATATCGGCACGATGTCAGCACAGGATGACGGCAAAGGCGGGACGCTGGCTTGCTGGTCCAGTACCTTTGTGGTTCAGGGTGCTGACGAAGCTGAGGTAGTGGAGCATTTCGAGGTTCTCTACCGCACCGGACTGGAGCGTCTCAAAATCATCATCGAATCCACGGACTGACAATGGCAGTCGGGGTCTGCAACGCCGCACTGAAGCGCTGCGGTGTGTGCAGGATCACATCGACATGAAAGTTACGTCGCAACGCCAGGCCATTATTTCCCTGAGCTTCTTTGGCGTAGCTCCCCCCTCATCCCGACAGGGAAAGCGGTCCAATCGTGCATTTTGATCAAGACTATTGTGCTTGCCGATGCATTTTTCTCTCGGCTGGGGGCGCAGATACTACCGGCAATTACCCGTAGAGTTAGCTCTGCATCATGCAAGGCGCAGGAGACCTGATGAACTCACATTTTCAACGTTTACTCGGCCCCAACAACTTCTCCATCGGACTGGAATTACCGCTGGACAATGATTGGTCCACTGCCGGCCAACGCTTGCGTATGGCAGAAAAACGCCCATTTGGCGTCCCCGACCTGAAGCAACATGCCCAACTGGCCCGATTGGCGGACAACAGTGGTTTTCGAGCCCTGTGGGTGCGTGATGTACCGGTCTATGATCCGAACTTTGGAGACGCTGCACAGGTTTTCGAGACTTTTTCCTACCTGGGCTATTTGGCCGGCATCACTCAAAACATCATGCTCGGCACCGCCGCGGTAGTGTTGCCGCTACGACAACCGTGGTTGACTCTCAAAGCTGCCAATAGCATCGACGAGCTGAGCGGGGGTCGCTTGCTACTGGGGGTGGCCAGTGGCGATCGACCGATGGAGTACCCACTGTTCGGTGTCGACTACGACCAACGGGGAGCGCATTTTCGCAGCACTGTTGACCTGTTGAAAAGCCAGGGCGCTGGACGTCTTCCGGAGGGAGCCCAACTATTACCGCAGCGTGCAGAGCCCTTCCCCCTGCTGGTTGCCGGACTTGGCCAACAATCACCCGCCTGGATTGGAGAACACATGGATGGTTGGCTCGCCTACCCTGGAACGCCGCAGGAACATCGTCGGCGTGTAGGGCTCTGGCGTGAGGTGGGTGCTGACAAACCTTATATCAGCTTTTTGCACCTGGACCTTGAAGCCAATCCCCATTCGCCCATGAAACCGCTGCGTTTCGGTGGTCGCGGCGGTCGCATGGCACTCATCGAGGAGCTAGAGGCGTTACGTGAGTCGGGTGTGCAGCATGTTGGCCTGCATCTGCGTCACAGCGAACGACCCGTTGTGGAGGTGGTTGAAGAGATTGCCGAGTACGTTTTGCCCAGATTTCACGGCGTAGTCTGACTCGCTGCCCACTACCGGCCTGAGTCCTGTATTCAACAGGGCTCAGGCCACTTGGCTCCAGCTTGATACTCCCTCAAACCCGTTTCAAATTCATCGCGATTGTTGAATTTGGTCAGGTAAAAAAGGTCATGAGTTTAGGGAGAACAATTGCCGGTTGTTCAATGGTTGGACTGTGCCCGACACCCAGCATGACTATCAACTCCGAGCGTGGCAGTGCACTGGCCATTTCCTGAGACCAAGCCGCTCAGTGCCGCAAGCATAGGGTGGCGGTGTAATGCCCAGGTGGCGGAACGGTTCGAGAACCTGGAACCGTTATCCAATTGCCACCGTTGCGTTCACCGAGTTTTGGCCCCCATTCAGCGTAAGGAGGATCTACAAGCTCAACGAATGCACCCACAAATAAGCTCAAGCTTTCCCTCGCTACTATGAATTCACTTTCCTATTGATTCCGCTTGAATGCACATTACAGCAGACAATTCACGCCTATGCCTTCGCCCTTGGCCACCGACTACGAGCAAGCGATCGGCGCAAAATCCTAAAGGCCGCGGACCGTTCTACAACTGCCATCTACGGAAGCTCTTGGGTGCTGTGAAACCTGACGGCCAACCTCGAAAATGACGGTAAATTTATACAATGCCGGAGGGCATAGCCTAACTCAATAACTGCCTTGGAGTTTGACAATGCACTCAAGAATATCAAATAGCCATCACGACATCTACCTTCCATCTCGCGACCAAAGCGCTCCAGGATAATCACCAAGCCGCTTGCTCTACCACCGTGTCGTTTTGAAATATTGTTGAAGACTAACCTTTATCCGGTTCTGCCAGCTTTAGCCAAATAAAAATAGTCAGAAAAATCCGTGGGGGTAAATGTGGGGGTATTTTTCAGGCATGAAAAAGCCCAACCTTTTCAGATTGGGCTAAGTCATTGAAAAATATGGTCGGGACGGAGTGATTCGAACACTCGACCCCTAGCACCCCATGCTAGTGCGCTACCGGACTGCGCTACGCCCCGACTAGGCGTGAAACTCATCCCTCATCTCGAAGGACGCTCAAGAATATATCGCAAGCTTTTGAAAACTGGAAGTATTTAAAAGCAGAAATTTACTTCTTGAGTACAACCAGCACATCTTCCAATTCAGCAATCATCTGCCGGATCATCTGTTTGTACTGGGTGGTGTCATCTTTGGCTTCATCGCCGGACAAACGCAAGCGTGCGCCGCCAATGGTGAACCCCTGATCGTAAAGGAGCGCGCGGATCTGCCGGATCATCAGCACGTCCTGGCGCTGATAATACCGGCGGTTTCCGCGGCGTTTGACGGGGTTGAGTTGAGGAAACTCCTGCTCCCAGTAGCGCAGCACGTGCGGCTTTACGGCGCACAGCTCGCTGACTTCACCAATGGTGAAGTAGCGTTTGCCGGGGATGACGGGTAGCTCGTCGTTATGACTTGGTTCCAGCATAAGCCTCAACTCGGGCCTTCAACTTCTGCCCTGGACGAAAGGTGACCACACGGCGAGCCGTGATCGGGATTTCTTCCCCCGTTTTCGGATTGCGGCCAGGCCGCTGGCGTTTGTCCCGAAGGTCGAAATTGCCGAAACCGGACAATTTGACTTGTTCGTTGTCTTCAAGAGCGTGCCTGATTTCTTCAAAAAACAGTTCGACCAATTCCTTGGCTTCCCGTTTGTTCAGGCCCAGCTCTTCATACAGACGTTCCGCCATCTCAGCTTTCGTCAAAGCCCCCATACGTCACTTCCTTAACGTGGCGTTCAACCTTTGTTCGAGCGAGGTGAGGATGTTTTGCGTCGTGGTATTCACCTCATCGTCATTAAGAGTGCGCGATGGATGCTGCCAGGTCAAGCCGACTGCAAGGCTTTTTCTATCAGGATCAATGCCTTTACCCTGATACACGTCAAATAGCCTGAGGTCTGTCAGCCATTCGCCTGCATTTTCACGGATTACGTCCAGTACGGCCGCGGCCGCAACGTTTTTGTCCGCGATCAGCGCCAGGTCACGTCGCACTTCAGGAAAGCGCGATAACTCCTGGAATTTAGGCATTTTACCCAACGCCACTTCGGCCAGAACCAGCTCGAAGACGAAGACCGGACGGTCGAGACCGAGGGTTTTCGACAATTCGGGGTGGATGGCGCCGACGAAGCCGACCAGGCGACCTTCACGTTCGATGCGCGCGGTTTGACCCGGGTGCAGCGCAGGGTGTTTGCCCGGCACGAAGGTGAATGAATCCAGGGCACCGGCAAAGCCCAGTACCGCTTCCACGTCAGCCTTGACGTCGAAGAAGTCGACGACATCGCGACCTTGTGCCCAGCCTTCCGGCAGGCGGCTGCCGCATACCACGCCAGCGAGCATCGGCTCTTGCTTCAGGCCTTCCAGCTGACCGACGAAGCGCAGGCCGCTTTCGAACAGGCGGACGCGATCCTGCTGGCGGTTCAGGTTGTGTTGCAGTGCCTTGACCAGACCCGGCCACAGCGACGAGCGCATGGCGGCCATGTCGTTGGAGATCGGGTTGGCCAGCAGCAGCGGTTCGACACCCGGATTAAACAACTCGAATTGTTTCGGATCGATGAAGCTGTAGGTGATCGCTTCCTGATAGCCACGGGCCACCAGCAAACGACGCAACTCAGGCAAATCGCTACGGGCTTCAGCCTTGGCTTGCGGTGCCAGGCGAGCTTGCGGGTAGCGAACCGGCAGACGGTTGTAGCCGTACAGGCGGGCCAGTTCTTCGATCAGGTCGACTTCCAGGCTGATGTCGAAGCGATGGCTTGGCACTTCTACGCGCCACTGCCCTGCCCCGTCGGCGGAAACGGTCAAACCCAAGCCGTTGAGCAGACGCTCGACTTCGGCCGGGGCCATTTCCATGCCGAGCATCTGGGTGATGCGCTGGGCACGCAGGGTGACCGGGGCGATCTTCGGCAGGTGCTGTTCGCTGACGGTTTCGATGATCGGGCCGGCTTCGCCGCCGGTGATTTCCAGCAGCAGGCCAGTGGCGCGCTCCATGGCTTCACGAGCCAGTTGCCAGTCCACGCCACGCTCGTAGCGGTGCGAGGCGTCGGTGTGCAGGCCGTAGGAACGGGCCTTGCCGGCGACGGCGATCTGGTCGAAGAACGCGCTTTCGAGGAATACGTCGCGGGTGGTCGCGGTGTTGACACCGCTGTGCTCGCCACCCATGACGCCGGCGATGGCCAGGGCGCGGGTGTGGTCGGCAATCACCAGGGTATCGCTACGCAGGCTGACTTCCTGACCGTCGAGCAGTACCAGCTTCTCGCCTTCTTCGGCCATGCGCACGCGGATGCCGCCATTGATTTCGGCGAGATCGAACGCGTGCAGCGGTTGACCCAGTTCCAGCATCACGTAGTTGGTGATGTCGACGGCGGCGTCGATGCTGCGCACGTCGGCACGGCGCAGGCGCTCGACCATCCACAGCGGCGTCGCCTTGGACAAGTCGACATTACGGATCACACGGCCCAGGTAACGCGGGCAGGCGGCGGGCGCCAGCACTTCAACCGAACGCACTTCGTCGTGCACGGCTGGAACGGTGGCGATGACCGGACGGGTGACTGCGGCGTCGTACAGCGCGCCGACTTCACGGGCCAGACCGGCCAGGGACAGGCAGTCGCCGCGGTTGGGGGTCAGGTCGACTTCGATGCTCGAGTCGTCCAGGCCCAGGTATTCACGAATGTCTTCGCCAACCGGTGCATCGGCCGGCAATTCCATCAGGCCGTCGTTGCCTTCACCGACTTGCAGCTCGGCTTGCGAGCACAGCATGCCGTTGGACTCGACGCCACGCAGCTTGGCTTTCTTGATCTTGAAGTCGCCTGGCAGCTCGGCACCGATCATGGCGAACGGGATTTTCAGGCCCGGGCGCACGTTGGGTGCGCCGCAAACCACCTGGAAGGTCTCCGCGCCATTGCTGACCTGGCACACGCGCAGCTTGTCGGCGTCCGGGTGCTGCTCGGTGCTCAGTACCTCGCCCACCACCACACCGGTGAATTCGCCGGCGGCCGGCGTAACGCTATCGACCTCAAGACCGGCCATCGACAGACGGGCAACCAGCTCGTCGCGACCTACCTGCGGGCTAACCCAGCCACGCAGCCATTTTTCACTGAATTTCATCCTGCTCTCCTAAGAATTCGTTACGACTAGCGAAATTGCGCGAGGAACCGCAAGTCGTTGTCGAAGAACAGACGCAAGTCGTTCACGCCGTAACGCAGCATGGCCAGACGTTCAACGCCCATGCCGAAGGCAAAGCCCGAAAACTCTTCCGGATCGATCCCGGACATGCGCAGCACGTTGGGGTGAACCATGCCGCAGCCCATCACTTCCAGCCAGCCGGTCTGTTTGCAGACGCGGCAGCCTTTACCGCTGCACATCACGCATTCCATGTCGACTTCAGCGGATGGCTCGGTGAACGGGAAGTACGAAGGACGGAAACGCACGGCCAGCTCTTTTTCGAAGAACACGCGCAGGAACTCTTCGATGGTGCCCTTGAGGTCGGCGAAATTGATGTCGCGATCGACCAGCAGGCCTTCGACCTGGTGGAACATCGGCGAGTGGGTGATATCGGAGTCGCTGCGATACACACGGCCTGGGCAGACGATGCGGATCGGCGGCTGTTTCGATTCCATGGTGCGTACCTGTACCGGCGAGGTATGGGTGCGCAACAACATGTTGGCATTGAAATAGAAGGTGTCATGCATCGACCGGGCCGGGTGATGGCCTGGGATGTTGAGCGCTTCGAAGTTGTGGTAGTCGTCTTCGACCTCAGGGCCTTCGGCAATGCCGTAGCCGATGTGGGTGAAGAACTGTTCGATACGTTCCAGCGTACGAGTAACCGGATGCAGACCACCCGAGGTCTGGCCGCGGCCAGGCAGGGTCACGTCAATGGACTCGGCGGACAGTTTGGCGGCCAGGTCGGCCTCTTCAAACAGTGCCTTGCGCGCATTGAGAACCTCTGTGACACGCTCCTTGGCAACGTTGATCAGCGCGCCGACTTGCGGACGCTCTTCGGCCGGCAGATTCCCCAGGGTCTTCATCACCTGAGTCAATTCGCCCTTCTTGCCAAGGTAGTGAACCCGGATTTGCTCCAGGGCATTGATATCTTCAGCGCTTTGCACAGCCTCTAGTGCTTGAGAGACGAGCGCATCCAGGTTTTCCATGTACAGACTCCAGATACAAAATAGGGGAAGAGCTTGAAGGCTCTTCCCCTATTTATGACGTTTAGCACCTGACCCCACGAAGGTGAGGCCGGGTAACTGTCGGGGGTACTTAAGCCAGGCTGGCTTTAGCTTTCTCGACAATCGCAGCAAACGCCGCTTTTTCGCTCACTGCCAGATCAGCCAGAACCTTACGGTCGATCTCGATGGACGCTTTTTTCAGGCCGGCGATGAAACGGCTGTAGGACAGACCGTTGATACGTGCACCAGCGTTGATACGAGCGATCCACAGAGCGCGGAACTGACGTTTTTTCTGACGACGGTCACGGTAGGCGTATTGGCCTGCCTTGATTACCGCTTGCTTGGCAACACGGAATACGCGCGAGCGAGCGCCGTAGTAGCCTTTAGCAAGTTTCAGAATTTTTTTGTGACGTTTACGGGCAATGACGCCACGCTTTACACGAGCCATGAGTTACTTCCTCTATTCTTGACTAAATTAACGAAGGCGCAGCATGCGCTCGACTTTTGCCACGTCAGACGGATGCAGCAAGCTGCTACCGCGCAGTTGACGCTTACGCTTGGTCGACATTTTAGTCAGGATGTGGCTCTTGAAAGCGTGCTTGTGCTTGATACCGTTAGCAGTTTTCAAAAACCGCTTAGCAGCACCACTTTTCGTTTTCATTTTTGGCATGTTCGGATACTCCGCATTCAGTTGATAAACATAATCAGAAGGCCTGCCGTGCCCTGATGATTACTTCTTCTTTTTCGGGGCGATGACCATGATCAGCTGGCGTCCTTCCATCTTAGGATGCTGTTCGACCGAACCGTACTCGAGCAAGTCACCTTCAACCCGCTTGAGCAGTTCCATCCCCAGCTCCTGGTGGGCCATCTCACGGCCGCGGAATCGCAAGGATACCTTGGCCCTGTCCCCATCACTCAGGAAACGTACCAGGTTGCGCAGTTTTACCTGGTAATCCCCTTCCTCCGTCCCTGGACGAAACTTGATTTCTTTAACCTGAATCTGCTTCTGGTTTTTCTTGGCCGCGGCAACCTGCTTCTTCTTCTCGAAGATCGATTTGCCGTAGTCCATCAGTTTGCAAACAGGGGGTACTGCATCGGCGGAAATTTCCACCAGATCCAGCTTGGCCTCTTCAGCCTTAAGAAGCGCGTCTTCAATTGACACAATCCCAAGCTGTTCACCCTCAGCCCCAATTAACCGAACCTCGCGTGCCGAGATATTCTCGTTGATCGGGGCTTTCGGTGCAGCTCGTTTATCTTGTCTCATTTCACGCTTAATAGTAATTACTCCGAATCTGGGCGACCACGCCGGGAAACCGCTTGCGCGAGAAACTCAGCGAACTGGGCGACGGGCATCGAGCCCAGGTCAGCACCTTCACGAGTACGCACAGCGACAGTCTGCATCTCGACTTCCCGATCTCCGATAACCAAGAGATAGGGAACCTTGAGCAAAGTATGCTCGCGGATTTTAAAGCCGATCTTTTCATTTCTCAAGTCAGACTTGGCACGAAATCCGCTTTCGTTGAGGGTTTTTTCAACCTCGGCGGCAAAATCGGCCTGTTTGTCAGTGATATTCATGATCACTGCCTGGGTCGGAGCCAGCCACGCGGGGAACGCACCCTCGTAGTGCTCGATCAGGATTCCGACGAAACGTTCGAAGGAGCCCAGGATCGCCCGGTGCAACATAACCGGGTGCTTGCGACTGTTGTCTTCGGAGACGTATTCGGCTCCCAGACGGATAGGCAGGTTAAAATCGAGCTGAAGGGTACCACACTGCCAGACACGGCCAAGGCAATCTTTCAGCGAGAATTCGATCTTCGGACCGTAGAACGCACCTTCGCCCGGCTGCAAATCGTACGGCAGCCCAGCACTGTCAAGGGCTGCAGCCAGTGCCGCTTCGGCGCGATCCCACAGCTCGTCGGAACCGACGCGTTTTTCCGGACGAGTGGACAGCTTCATCTCGACGTCCTTGAAGCCGAAGTCGGCATAAACGTCCATGGTCAGCTTGATGAACGCAGCGGATTCGGCCTGCATCTGCTCTTCGGTGCAGAAGATGTGGGCATCGTCCTGGGTGAAGGCACGCACGCGCATGATGCCGTGCAGTGCACCCGACGGCTCGTTACGGTGACAGGCACCGAATTCGGCCAGGCGCATCGGCAACTCGCGGTAGCTTTTCAGGCCCTGGTTGAACACCTGCACGTGGCAAGGGCAGTTCATCGGCTTGATGGCGTAGTCGCGGTTTTCCGACTGGGTGGTGAACATGTTGTCGCCGTAGTTGGCCCAGTGCCCGGATTTCTCCCACAGGCTGCGGTCAACGACTTGCGGCGTCTTGATCTCCAGGTAACCGTTGTCGCGCTGCACCTTGCGCATGTACTGCTCGAGCACCTGGTACAGGGTCCAGCCGTTCGGGTGCCAGAACACCATGCCCGGCGATTCTTCCTGGGTGTGGAACAGGCCCAGGCGCTTGCCGATCTTGCGGTGATCGCGCTTTTCAGCTTCTTCGATGCGCTGGATGTAAGCCGCCAGCTGCTTCTTGTCGGCCCAGGCGGTGCCGTAGACGCGCTGCAGTTGCTCGTTCTTGGCATCGCCGCGCCAGTAGGCGCCGGACAACTTGGTCAGCTTAAAGGATTTCAGGAAACGCGTGTTCGGCACGTGCGGACCGCGGCACATGTCGACGTATTCTTCGTGATAGTACAGGCCCATGGCCTGCTCGTTCGGCATGTCCTCGACCAGGCGCAGCTTGTAGTCCTCGCCGCGGGCCTTGAACACTTCGATCACTTCGGCGCGCGGAGTGACTTTCTTGATCACGTCGTAATCTTTTTCGATCAGCTGCTGCATGCGCTGTTCGATGGCGGCCAGGTCGTCCGGGGTGAAGGGACGTTCGAAGGCGATGTCGTAATAGAAGCCTTCGTCGATGACCGGACCGATGACCATTTTGGCCGTCGGGTACAGCTGCTTGACCGCATGGCCAACCAGGTGGGCGCAAGAGTGGCGAATGATCTCCAGCCCCTCTTCATCCTTTGGCGTAATGATTTGCAGCGTGGAATCGCTGTCGATGATATCGCTGGCGTCGACCAGCTTGCCATCGACCTTGCCGGCCACGGTGGCCTTGGCCAGACCGGCACCAATGGATGCGGCGACCTCGGCTACGGAAACCGGGTGATCGAATGAACGTTGACTGCCGTCGGGAAGAGTAATAGTTGGCATGGCGCCTCCTCTCCTAGTGGTGACCCCTACCAAAGGTCACGTGGGTTGGGATGAGCCAGTACAAGATCCGGTCCAGGCCATTCAATGACGAACGCCTGCCTTACAGCGGCAGGAGCCTTGCGGCCAACCGGAAAACCGAACCAGAGTGACTGGGATTCAAATCAGGGTTATTCGCACATTTGCCGCCACCGGGACTGAAGGTCATCCGGAGCTTGCAAACGCCCGAGCGAGGCATGCTAGCACAGATGAACGGTCGTCGCCGCAGCGGGGTTTCTAACGGGGCAAATCAGCGGTTTTTATGCCAGAGTGCTGAACTTGAACCCCGCTTTACCCCTCATATAAAAAGACATTGACCCACAAGGAGCATCCCAGCATGCGTCTGAATCGTTTATTCGCGGTAATCGCCCCCGTCGTCCTGCTGCTGCCAATGGCCGCCCATGCCGACTGGCCAAAGGGCGAGCGCGAGAAATACATGGCTCAGTGCACCCAGGCCGCCACCCCTCAGATTGGCGCTGCGGCGGCGAAATCTCACTGTGCTTGCGGGGCTGATTCGATCAAGTCTTATCCGGCGGCTGACATCCAGGCGTTGATGGACAATACAGCCAGTGATGCCCTGAAACAGAAAGCACTGGGGAAAATTGCTGCGTGCAAGGCCGATCCCAAGGCGAAAAAGTAAGCCTGACTTAGGGCTTTCAAGGCCTCAATCGACAGAGAAAAGCCTCTGAAAAGCGCTTTTTCCTATGATTTATGCAGGTTTTACAGCTTTTTTTTCCGTCTTTACTTTCGGCTGAAAGCCTTTAAAACCGGGGCTTTCAGCCATACAAGGCAACAAAGAAAGGGTGACTGTAGGACAAACAGCACGTCCGGGGGGCTCCCAAAGCGAACATTTCGACTATGATACCCCGGTGTGCCCAGTTGGCCTGAGCAGCACAGTACTACTGAAAATATATGTTTCTTGGAGATACACCATGTCTAATCGCCAAACCGGCACCGTTAAATGGTTCAACGATGAAAAAGGCTTCGGCTTCATCACTCCTCAAGGTGGCGGTGACGACCTGTTCGTACACTTCAAAGCTATCGAAAGCGACGGTTTCAAAAGCCTGAAAGAAGGCCAGACCGTTTCCTTCGTGGCTGAGAAAGGCCAAAAGGGTATGCAAGCTGCACAAGTCCGCGCTGAGTAATTTTCAGCCGCACTAAAAAAACCCCGTCCATGTGACGGGGTTTTTTATGGGCCAGGCAAACGTGCAGCGATCAGCCGCAGTTGACGCGGGTGACCACCCGGCTGGCATCGGTGTTCAGGTTCAGGCGATCGGAGCGGTACTCCAGCGTCACCATGTCGCTGGGCAAAAGGAACCGTGCATTCTGTGCGCCTGCGCGGGTACGTGCCTGCTCCAGCAGTTCGGGCGAAGCCTTTTTGCCAATGGTGAATTCGGCAGCTTTTGCCTCACAACGGCTGTGCCCCGTGTCAGTGGTGGTGACAGGGTCTGTTGTCGACTCGGTGGAGGTAGTGCTGCAACCGGCCAACATGGCAGCGGCCAGCAAAGTACCCAATGACGCGAGCTTCCAAGGCATGAAGCCTCCTTTTTTCAATAGTTGAGCTGAGATCGTGCGACCGCCAATCTGGCGTTTGGTTTCCCGGGGAGTGCTAGCACCCTGCCCTCGATCATGAAAAGCGGCGAGTTTGCCTGAGCATTCGCGGCTGTCCACCGCGCAATCATGACTGAATATGAACAAGTCTCAATAGACATCGATGTAGTCGAAGGGTGGATTCGGCCAGTTCTGTTTCAGCGCATTGAAAATCTGCATGACCCAGACCTCGTCGCTGGCCGCGACACGCCCTACGTAACCGGAGCCCTTGGCCCAGGTTTCCAGGCGAAACAACAGCCCCTCGATATCGGCCCCCCCCACAACGCCTGACGAAATGTAGGCGATGCCGCCCCTGGTCACCCGCAGCTGCGTGTGCTCGTCGTCGCTGGCTGAGGCCAGCAGCTGGCGCACGGCGTCAAGGGTCAAGCCGTCAGGGGTGTTCAAATCGATCTGCACAGCACGGTCCTTGAAAATCCATCAAAGGCCAAGTGTCGCATAGCACTGCTCTCATGCCTAAGTCGGAGTGCCAAACGTCGCGCAAAATGCTTAACTTCACACTCAGACTTTCCCGACTTCACGAGCACGATCATGACCACCGTAAGCATCGACGCCGACATCAAAGCCAGCTGGCCACAGGGCCATAGTTCCTACAGCCCCGGTAGCCCGGAAGAGTTGGCGATCATCGGCATCGATCTGTTGGTCAAGGAGCTGGGAACCGAAGCGGCCCGCTCATTCATCACTCAGGTGTTCGAGAAGTACCCTGAAACTTACCTGGGCATCGCACAGACCGCCAGGAACTGAAACCCGCAGGCTGGCACCTGCGGGACTGTTGCTTACTGCAGCCGGGCCAGGCGTTCGCTCAGCAGGTCAAAGAAGCCCTGGGCATCGCCGCTTTCAACCCAGAAGGCATTCTTCGGAGCCTTCAGGCCGTCATACCAGTCGACGATGGTCTGGCCGAAGGTCGGGCCTTCGCGGCTATCGACCACCACGTTCACTGAACGACCGGTGAACAGCTCCGGCTTGAGCAGGTAGGCGATCACCGTGGCGTCATGCACCGGGCCACCCGTCATGCCGTAGTGCTCCATGTCGCCCTTGACGTACTCATTGAGGATATTGCCGACCAGCTTGCTGGCATTGTTGTCGATCGCCGCGATCTGCTTCAGGCGCGCCTCGCTGGTGAGGATCTTGTGGGTCACGTCCAGCGGCAGGTAGGTCAGCTTCACCCCGCTCTTGAGCACGACCTCGGCCGCCTGCGGGTCGGCGAACAGGTTGAATTCGGCCACTGGCGTGATGTTGCCACCGTTGAAGTGCGCCCCGCCCATGATCACCACTTCCTTGATGCCCTGGACGATTCCGGGCTCCTGGATCAAGGCCAGCGCCAGGTTGGTCTGCGGACCGAGCATGGCGATAGTGATGCTGTGGGGTTTGGCGGTCTTCAAGGTATCGATCAGGTAGTTGACCGCGTTGCCCTGGGCCAGGCCCGCCTTCGGCTCGTGCACGGTGACACCCGACAGGCCTTCCTTGCCGTGGATATCTTCAGCGTAGATCGGCGTGCGCATCAGCGGCTTCGGCGCCCCGGCATACACCGGCACCTCCTCGCGCCCTGCCCACTCGCGGGCCAGCCGCGCATTGCGCGAGGTCTTGTCCAGGCGCACATTGCCGGCGACGGTGGTCAGGGCGCGAATGTTCAGTTCTTGCGGCGATGCCAGGGCAAACAGCAAGGCCACCACGTCATCGGCACCGGGATCGGTGTCGATGATCAGGTCGATCTTTTCCGCCGCCTGGGCGCTTGTTGCGGTGATCATGGACAAAAGCAGCAGACTCCGTAGCAGGTGATGCAATTTCTGAGCATAGCGTTGCATGGCGCACTCCTTGTGCGTGAGAAAAACCCGTTAAAACGTGACCCCGGCCACCAGGATGATGTTGCAGTACGGCTGACACTCGCCGGTGCGGACAATCGCCCGCGCCTGTCGGCTGAGGACTTTGAATTGATCATGGCTGAGCCATTCACGCCGGCCCAGCGCACCTTCGCCATCCAGCTCGTCCAGTGTCGCCAGTGCCGAGGGTTTTTTGTGCAGAATCTCCTGGGCCAGCACGTGGCTTTCGACCTGCATTTCGCTGAGCACGACTTTCAAGGTGCTGACGAAATCCGGAACGCCGTGGGTCAGCGCCAGGTCGATCAGTTCGACGCCCGGCGGTACCGGCAAACCGGCATCACCAATCACCACCCGGTCGCCATGGCCCAGAGAGGCGATCAGCCGCGACAGGGCGATGTTGAGCAAAGGAGTCTTCTTCATGGTGCTTTGAACGCCTGTACGTCGGACAAGGAGGGAATCGAAGGCTGCGCGCCGGCACGGGTCACCGACAACGCCGCCGCGACCTGACCGAAGCGGATCGACTCGGCTTCGCTTTTGCCTGCCGCCAGCGCTGCGGCAAAACCACCGACGAAGGTGTCACCCGCCGCCGTGGTGTCGACCGCTTCCACCTTCGGCGCCGGGAAATGTTCGAAGCCGGTGCCATCGGCAAACAGCGAGCCTTGGGCACCGAGGGTGATGATCACTTTGCCGGCGCCCAGGGCGATCAAGCGGCTGGCGGCGGTTTCGGCGCACTCCAGGGAATCCACCGGCAACCCGCTCAGGGCCGAGGCTTCGCTTTCGTTGGGAATCAGGTAATCGATGGCCGCGTACCAGTCCGCCGGCAGCGGGCGACTGGCCGGCGCCGGGTTGAGGATCACGGTCTTGCCCAGCGCACGGCCACGCTTGAGCGCATGGCCGACCGTGGCATCCGGCACTTCCAGCTGACAGATGATCACATCCGCCGCCTGCAGCACCGCGTCGAAACGGTCGATCACCTGCGGCGTCAACGCGCCGTTGGCACCGGCGACAATCACGATCGCGTTCTGACTGTTGTCATCGACCACGATCAACGCCACGCCGCTGGAATCGTCCACCACGCTGACCGCCTGGCAATCGACCTGCTCGGCCAGCAGCGCCCCGCGCAGCTGTTCGCCATAGGCATCGCTGCCCACGCAGCCGACCATCGACACCTGCGCGCCCAGCCTTGCCGCGGCGACCGCCTGATTCGCGCCCTTGCCGCCGCAGACCGTGGCGAACGACTGGCCGATCAGCGTTTCACCGCCACGGGGCAGCCGCGAGGCCCGGGTCACCAGGTCCATGTTCAGGCTGCCTATTACCACTACTTTTGCAGACATAGATCGTTACTCATCAATACTGTTTCAGCGGAGCTTTCGGTTAATGGAGCGTTCAGCTCAGCGGTGCTTTCGATTCAGCGGAATTGGGCGAACACCCCGGCCAGCGGCGCCGTCGATTCGCGCAGGACGATACTGGGGGTCACGATCCGTTGATCGGTGGCCATGGCCGGTGTGGCGATCCGGCGCAACAGCACTTCAGCGGCCATCTCGCCGAGTTGCAGGATCGACTGGCCGACGGTGGTCAGCGCCGGGTACACATAACGGCTCATCTGGATATCGTCGAAGCCGATCACCGACAATTCGGTCGGCACTCGAATATTGCGTTCGGCGGCGGCGCGCAGCACGCCGATGCCGATCATGTCGTTGCCGGCGAATATCGCGCTGGGCGGGTTCTTTTCCAGCAGGATCGCCGCGGCGCTGTAGCCGCCCGTGCTGGTGAAGTCGCTTTCCAGCATGCGCTCACGAGGCACTCGCACGCCGGCCTCTTGCAAGGCGCGGCAATACCCGGCCAGACGCATCTGCGCCACGCTGGTGCTCGCCGGCCCGCCGATGGTGGCAATGTCCCGATGCCCCAGCTCCAACAGGTGCCGGGTCGCCAGATAGGCGCCGTACTCGTGATCGATGCGCACCAGGTCCGCATCCACGCCTTCCAGCCCACGGTCGACGATCACCATCGGTGTACGCACGCCGGCCAGACCTTGCGCCAGGCCCGCGTCGCCGCCGGCCGACGCCACGATCAAGCCGTCGATGCGTTTTTCCAGGAGCACGCGCAGGTAGCTGCGCTGCTTGTCCGGGTTGTCATCGGAATTACACAGGATCACGCAATAGCCGTTGCGCTCGCAGTAATCCTCGATGCCACGGGCCAGTTCGGCGAAGTACGGGTTGAGGCTATTGGGCACCAACAGGCCGATGGTCGCGGTGGTTTTCGCCTTGAGCGATCGGGCCACCGCACTGGGTACGTAGTCGAGCTTTTTGATCGCGGCCTCGACCTTGACCCGCACTTCTTCGCTGACTGGCCGGGTCTTGTTCACCACGTGGGACACGGTGGTGTAGGAAATTCCCGCCAGCGCTGCCACATCCTTGATTGTTGCCATGACTCAGGTCCGCCGGCTTGCGCGCTGACTGCGATAAGTATCGAGCACCACCGCCACCACGATGACCGCGCCGGTGATGATGCGTTTGGTTGGCTCGGTCGCGCCGATCTGCGCCAGGCCCGCGGCCAATACCGAAATGATCAGGACGCCGAAGAAGGTACTGATGACCGACCCGCGGCCGCCCATCAGGCTGGTGCCGCCGATCACCACCGCGGCGATCACTTGCAGCTCCAGGCCCGAGCCGGCATTCGGGTCCGCCGCTTCCAGTCGGGAAATCTGGAACAGCGCGGCGATACCGGCCAGCAGCCCCATCAGGCTGAACACCAGGATCTTGTAGGGCTTGGGATTGATCCCCGCCAGGCGCACCGCCTCTTCGTTGGTGCCGATGCCGATCAGGTAGCGACCGAATACGGTACGGGTCAACACGGCCTGGGCAATGAAGATGATCAGCAAGGCGATGATGAACGACGGCGAGATGCCGAAGGCGATCGGGTTGGACAGCCAGGCAAAGGCATCACCAATGTAAGCCGTGCGCGATCCGGTCATCTGATAGGCCACGCCGCGGGCCATTTCCAGCACGCCGAGGGACACGATGAACGACGGGATCCGCCAGGCCACGGTGATCGAACCGGTGATGGTCCCGGCCAATGCGGCGGCACCCATGCCCAACAGCGCTGCCGGCAGCACGCTCCAGCCCCAGCCGAGAATCGCCACGCTGACCGTCGATGCCGCGAGCGCCAGCACCGAACCGACCGACAGGTCGATGCCGCCAATGATCAACACAAACGTCATGCCGACCGCCAGCACCATCAGGTCCGGTATCTGGTTGGCCAGGGTGCTGAAGGTGTCGTACGACAGAAAATGGCTGCTCAGGACCGAGAACAGCGCGACCATGGCCAGCAAGGCACCGGCCAGCCCCAGATAGGTGCCGAGGCCGTAGAAGTTGCCACTACGTTTGCCGACGGACGTTGCAGTAGTCATGAAAGATCCCCAAGCGCTGCCTCGTTGAGCAACGCATCACGTTTTTGATAGCCGGCGAATGCGGCGGCAAGCAAGTCATCCTGGGTCCAGCTGTCACGCTCGAAGGTGTCGATCAGACGCCCCGCCGAGAGCACGCCGATGCGGTCGCAGATCAGCATCAGTTCGCGCAGGTCGCTGGACACCACCACCAGCGCCTTGCCCTGACGGGTCAACTCGCCGAGCAAGGCATAGATGTCGAACTTGGCGCCGACGTCGATGCCACGGGTTGGCTCATCAAACAGCATCACCGAGCAGTCGCGCTCCAGCCAGCGGCCGATCACGACTTTCTGCTGGTTGCCGCCGGACAGCTCCGAGACCAGTTGCGTGGGGCTGGAACTGCGGATGTGCATGGCGTCGATCTGACGCTGGGCCAGGGCCATCTCATCACCGTTATTGACGAAGCCGCCGCTGGAAATCACCGGCATATTACCCAAGGCAATGTTGGCGCTGATCGATTGAGTCAACAGCAGGCCTTCGCCCTTGCGGTCTTCGGTGATCAGGGCGATGCCATGACCGACCGCATCCGCCGGTGAACGAATGCTGACGACCTGCGCCGGCGAACCCAGCGCCACCGTGCCGCTGTCCGCCGTGTCGGCGCCGAAGATCAGCCGCAGCAACTCGGTGCGCCCTGCCCCGATCAACCCGGAAATCCCGAAGATCTCGCCGGCGCGCACTTCGAAGGACACATCGCGGACCTTGTCGGAACGGCTCAGGCCGTTGACCGTCAACGCCGCAGCGCCGATCTTGCGCGGGCCCATGTCGATGTGTTCGCCGAGTTCACGACCGACCATCAACGTGACCAGTTGCTCACTGTTGTAGTCGGCCATCGGCTCGACGCAGACCAGGTTGCCGTCACGCAATACCGCGATGCGCTGGGCGACCCGTGCCAGCTCTTCGAGGCGATGGGAAATGTAGATGATCGAAACGCCGCGCGCCTGCAGACGGGTGATCTGCTCGAACAGCATCTCGACTTCCCGGGCCGTCAGCATCGCGGTCGGTTCATCGAGGATCAGCACATGGCAGTCGCCGATCAGGTTGCGCGCGATCTCCACCATCTGCTGATGGCCGATGCCGAGCTCGCCGACCAGGGTGTCGGGGTCGATGGCGTCCAGCCCGACCTGGGCCATGGCCTCGATCGCCGCCTTGCGCAGTTGCTTGCGACTGATCCAGCCGCCATGGCTGGGCAGGTTGTGCAGAAACAGGTTTTCCGCCACCGACAGGGTCGGCAGCAGATTGAGTTCCTGCATGACCATGCGAATGCCCAGCTCTTCGGCCTGGGTTCGGCTGCCGGGGCGATACGCCTGGCCCTGGAACTGCATCTGGCCGGTGGTCGGCGTGACCAACCCGCCAATGATCTTTGACAACGTGCTTTTGCCGGCGCCGTTCTCGCCGGTCAGCGCCAGCACTTCACCGCGCAGCAGCGTCAGGTCGATGCCGGTCAGGACCGGTTGCGCGTAGGTCTTGCCGATACCGCTGACCGAGAGGACAGCGTTCGGGGCGAAAACTGACATAAACAAATCTCCATGTGCTCGCCCGAACGGGCGAGCACCCTAGTGTCGCCAGAAGGACTACTTGGTCACCAGCTCTACCGGAGTTTCGATGACACCATTGACGCCGCCGTCGACTTTCTCACCCTTGATGATCTTCAGTGCGGTCTCGATGCCGAACACGGCCTGCTTTGCAGCGAACTGGTCAGCGGTCGCCAGCACGCGGCCGTCCTTGAGCATGGGCTTGATGGCGTTGATGTTGTCGTAGCCGACCACCTGGACCTTGCCGGCCTTGCCTGCCGCACGCACGGCAGACACCGCGCCGACGGCCATGCTGTCGTTGCCGGCCAGCAGGGCCTTGATGTTCGGGTACTCGCTGAGCATGGAGGAGGCAACCTGGTTGCCCTTGTTGATTTCCCAATCGCCGGATTGCAGGGACACCACCTTGATCTGCGCCGCTTCCATCGCGTCCTTGAAGCCTGCGGTGCGAGCCTGGGCATTGGTGGTGGTGGAAACGCCTTCGATGATGCCGACTTCGTCACCGGCCTTCAGCTGCTTGGCCAGGTACTCGCCCACCAGGCGCGCGCCTTTGCGGTTATCCGGGCCTACGAACGGCACCGTGATGTTTTTGCTTTTGACGACCGCCGGGTCCAGCTGGTTATCGATGTTGATCACGGTGATGCCGGCATCCACCGCCTTCTTGATCACGGGCACCATGGCCTTGGAGTCTGCCGGCGCAATGACCAGCGCATTGACCCTGGACACGATCATCTGCTCGACGATACGAATCTGGTTGGCCGTGTCCGTTTCGTCCTTGATGCCGTTGGAGATCAGCTCGAAATCGCCGGAGTGGTCTTTCTGATAGGCCTTGGCGCCGTCTTCCATGGTCAGGAAGAACTCGTTGGCCAGGGATTTCATGACCAGTGCGACCTTGGGTTTTTCAGGGGTTTCGGCGAACGCCGAAGAGATGGGCAACGCGGCGGCAGTGGCAGCCAGCATGGCGACAGCGAGAAGACGTCCAGCGAATGGCAGCTTCATGGGTTCACTCCGATCTTATGATTATTGTGAGCAACGTTTGCGCAGGCGTGGGCAGTATCGCGTCCACCGAAGCATCAAGCCACCGGCAAGGTCGCGCAAACGTTTGCGTAGACCGAACTATGCGAACCCTGCTGACATTTGTCAACGCCGGAACAATGCCGTTTTATGTCTTTGGTTGGAAGAACAAGCCTGCCCGTTCTCGACCCTGCCAACGAAGTCCAGAGCTGTCGGAGTGCCGAACGCGAAAGCCGCACTTGTTCGGAAATCCGGACGACCAAGTGCTGCCCCAATCATGATTCTCAACAAAATATTTATACAAATCATTAGGTTGCAGGATATTTTCAATACAACGTATGTCTGGTACGAATCCTGCTCCCTCTCTACACCCCAGGCGTTCAGAGCGCCTTGGGCCGTATCTGGATGAACCTGCATCAGCACCCGTCTGACTACAAGAGAGAAAAATAATGACATCTGTTTTCAAGACCTTCGTTCCGGGCGCCTTGGCCCTCCTGCTGCTCCTGCCCACCGCCCTTCAGGCCAAAGAAGCACAAACCCAGACAAAACTGGCGAACGTGGTGATCCTGGCCACTGGCGGCACCATTGCCGGCGCCGGTGCCAGCGCGGCCAATAGCGCGACCTATCAAGCGGCGAAAGTCGGCATCGAACAATTGATCGCCGGGGTTCCGGAACTGAGCCAGCTGGCAAATGTTCGTGGCGAACAGGTGATGCAGATCGCTTCCGAAAGCATCACCAACGACAACCTGCTGCAACTGGGTCGTCGCGTGGCCGAACTGGCCGACAGCAACGACGTCGATGGCATTGTCATCACCCATGGCACCGACACCCTGGAAGAAACCGCCTACTTCCTGAACCTGGTGGAAAAAACCGACAAGCCGATCATCGTCGTCGGTTCCATGCGCCCGGGCACCGCGATGTCCGCCGACGGCATGCTCAACCTGTACAACGCCGTGGCCGTGGCCAGCAGCAAAGAAGCGCGCGGCAAAGGCGTACTGGTGACCATGAACGATGAAATCCAGTCGGGTCGCGACGTCAGCAAGATGATCAACATCAAGACCGAAGCGTTCAAGAGCGCCTGGGGCCCACTGGGCATGGTGGTTGAAGGCAAGTCCTACTGGTTCCGCCTGCCGGCCAAGCGCCACACCATGGATTCCGAATTCGACATCAAGACCATCGAGAGCCTGCCGAACGTCGAAATCGCCTACTCCTACGGCAACGTGAGCGACACCGCCTACAAAGCCCTGGCGCAATCGGGTGCCAAAGCCATCATCCACGCCGGCACCGGCAACGGCTCGGTCTCGTCGCGGGTGGTTCCAGCCCTGCAGGCCTTGCGCAAGGACGGCGTGCAAATCATCCGCTCTTCCCACGTCAACGCCGGCGGTTTCGTGCTGCGCAACGCCGAACAGCCTGACGACAAAAACGACTGGGTCGTGGCCCATGACCTGAACCCGCAGAAGGCTCGCATCCTGGCCATGGTCGCGCTGACCAAGACCAATGACAGCAAAGAGCTGCAACGGATGTTCTGGGAATATTGATTCGCCCTCGCCCTCGCCTGGCCGGTTCCGGTCGGGCACCGCGCTGACCACTCGCCCCTGGCGAGTGGTTCATGACGCTTCTCCGAAAAAAAACTCCATCGTCCTACATCAAAAGGAAAAAGTAGCTGTCAGAGGATTTTCTTGAATTTTAAGTAGTTGCGAAATTGCCTACAGTTAAATACTGTATGCACGTACAGCTTAATAAGGATAATTCCGTGGCCTCTACCTCTGTTTCTCCTGACACCTATGCACGCATGGGTCTGCGCGTTCAGAAAATCATCAACTCCCCCACCGCGCAAAAAGCCAAAGCCGCCTTGATCTTCCGCCTGCCGGACGAGCCTGTGGACGAGTGGGAACAATTGCTCGAAGAAATCGATGAGAACGACAACGTCACCCTCGCCTATCGCGACGATGGCGGTGTGCAGATTTTCTGGGTTGTGCCGAAGGAAGACTGAGTCGATGAGTGTTCGCTGGTTTGCTGTGCTGTTTCTGTTCATCACCCTTGGCGCCCAGGCTGGCGCCCCACGCACCTTCAGCGAAGCCAAGAAAGTCGCCTGGAAGTTGTACGCCCCGCAATCCACCGAGTTTTATTGCGGCTGCAAATACACGGGCAACAAGGTCAACCTTGCGGCCTGCGGCTATGTACCGCGCAAGAACGCCAAACGTGCGGCCCGCATCGAGTGGGAACACATTGTCCCGGCCTGGCAGATCGGCCATCAGCGTCAATGCTGGCAAGAAGGCGGGCGCAAGAACTGCACGCGCTACGATCCGGTCTACCAGAAGGCCGAGGCCGACCTGCATAACCTGGTGCCGAGCATCGGCGAGGTGAATGGCGACCGGAGCAATTTCAGCTTTGGCTGGTTGCCGGTGCAGACCGGTCAATACGGCTCGTGCCTGACCCAGGTCGACTTCAAGGCGAAGAAGGTCATGCCCCGTCCTTCCATTCGCGGCATGATCGCCCGGACGTACTTCTACATGAGCAAGCAATACGGTTTGCGCCTGTCGAAACAGGATCGGCAGCTGTACGAAGCCTGGAACAAAACCTATCCGGTCGAGGCCTGGGAACGTCAGCGCAACCAGAGCGTGGGGTGCGTGATGGGACGCGGCAACGAGTTCGTCGGCCCGGTCGACATGAAGGCTTGCGGTTAAGCGTTCGCTGGAATTACCAAGGCCTTGGGGTTAACACGTACCCAAGGCCTTTGTTGTAGCGCTGCTGTAGGAGCAAGCTTGCTCCTACAGGGGCACACGTTCGACGACCAGCAACTCGATGTTCTGTTTTTTCGCACGGGTGAGCGCCGCGGCCACTTCGGCCTGCTTGGCCTCTGCCTCGGCCCTGGAGTTGAAGGGCCCGAGCAGAATCCGCGTCTTGCCGTTTTCCTTGACCACACTGGACACGAAACTGTGCTCGATCAGCCAGCCGCTGAGGTCGCTGACGGCCTGGGTTATTTCACCACGCACCTCAAGATCCCATTGTGGTGCAGAAGCCGCCACAGGTGCCGTCGCCGCTGTCGTCTGCGGCTTTGGCACGTCAGCGCGCTTGCCCTCACCGCATCCCGCCAGAGCCAGTACCGCCAATACCAAGACCATTTTGCGCACAACGCTGCCCTCTGAATGCCTAAAGCGCAGATTTTAGCATCCATGAATACTTCCCGAGTGCCGTAAAATCGAATCAAAACAACGAGAATGATGGTGGCGGCCTCTGTATAGTTACACCTTGGGAATTAATGCAGCATCTGCGCGTCAGAAAGAGGCACCCAAACCGTGAGACTTCGCACTAATCTATATAGACCACCGACCTCTGCACTGTCCGAATCAGGTGCCCCATAAAGCAATCAAGGAGAAGACCATGCTGATACTCACCCGCAAAGTCGGTGAAAGCATAAACATTGGTGATGACATTACGATCACCATCCTCGGCGTCAGCGGCCAGCAAGTCCGGATCGGCATCAACGCTCCGAAAGACGTTGCCGTGCACCGCGAAGAGATTTATCAGCGCATCCAGGCCGGCCTGACCGCCCCGGACAAGCCGCAACCCTGAATCCTGCTGCAGTCAGTAGCCAGCCCCGCTCACCCGGAACCACGGCTGGCTAGAGATGCAAGCATCGCTTTGCCCTCCATTTCGTACTGCCCACCCTCGAAGGTCATGACACCTCTGCGCGTTGCGACGGGAACGTGAAGCCGATACGACCGGCAAGCTTCACATCATGACCGTCAAACGTTTCAGGTTAATTTCGAGAATCAACGCCAGCTGGCTCGACTAGCCAAAGGTCACAGCCCGCGCCATGCCCGTGGCCGCCACGACCATCAGCAACAGCAGCAACGCTTCGATATGACTGAACCGTGCATACAGCTTTGCACGACCGGGATCGATAGCCACACCCCGCCCCAGCGCAATCCGCCATTTGATCAGCGTCACCATCGGCGCAATTTCCAGCAACAGGATGAGGACGAACAACGTCATCTTGAGATGGAACAGCGGCTGGTGAAGATAGAAATCAGTGCCCTTCTCGTACCCGGCAAAGGCCCGCATCCCGCCGCTGACCAGCAGAATGAGGGCCGAGATGCCCCACAGATTATCCGCAATCAAAACGCTGCGCGCCTCCCCGACCCCGGCCACCAGCCGCCGAAGCGCCGTGCCGCGAGTGAGCACCGCCCAGAAGCCCAGGGCAAACGCCAGGAGATGAACCGCCGCAAGAACCCAGTGAGCCAGCATCGAAATACTCCTGACAGGATCAATTGAATCAGCCTGTCAGTAGTAGCGCATGAAATGAGGGTGCGCACGACGGAGGGAAACCAACCAGCAAGACGCCCGGAAACAAAGAGCCCAGCGCGATGGCTGGGCTCCGGTTATTTTCTGTTTTCCATCATCTTGTCGGCGAGGGTTTTGGCCCTTTCAATCAACAGGTTCTGCCTGTCCTCGTGGGTAGCCCCTCCGACAACGGGGGCCGTCAGGTTGCTTTCTGCAATCAATGCAGCGCAGAAGTACTGATCCCAGACAGCTCTGTTATCAGCGATCTGTTTGTTGGTTTGATCGGCGGTCATATGCGGCTCCTTTTGATGAGGTAGCCCGGGTAGTTTACGCCCGTGCACAGTTCTCGTCCTTCATGACCAGCGCGAAGAACCGGCGAGCCGATAATCCCCAGTCGAGAAAATAGCATAGTGCTACTATGCGCGATCCCTCGTGCTTTAAAAATCAAAAGGATTTGTCGAATGACGTACCTTCGCTTGCTTTTAGCTTCAGCTCTGATTGCTCTTTGCGCTGGTTGTGCCTCGCCCGCTCAAATTTCCGGCATGTCAGTAACGGCTGATCAAGCTACGGCAAACACCTATGACTCCCAGCTGCGAAATAATGTCCAGCTTTCCGAGGTGAATGGTGGAGATAAAACCAACCCGATGTGGACTTCGGAAATAGATGCCCCTGACTTCGGCGCTGCACTCAAGCAATCGCTCACCAATGCTAATTTGCTTGGCAACGAGTCGGCCTCTTATGCTCTGCGCGCCAACCTGCTGCGCGTTGACCAGCCTATATTCGGACTGGATTTTGAAGTGACCAGCGAAGTTGAATATACCTTGATAGAGTCCAGCACCAACAAGGTCGTTTTGCGTGAAATTATCCGAACCCCTTTCACTGCTGGCATGGGCGATTCGGTTATAGGAATCAAGCGTCTACGCCTGGCCAATGAGGGATCCGCTCGAGTAAACATCATTGCGATGCTCAAGCGCCTCAGCGATCTCAAAATCGAAGCCAAACAAGTTTCGTTAAAATACTGAGGATCGTCCCGGTACCTCCCCTCCTACCCAAACCCTACGCTACGCTATCAAGGAATCCTTGCGACCTCGTAGCTAGGGATGTCTTTCGCGTCTCCACCTTTCCAAGAAAGAGCAAAAAAGAGAGCAAAAAAGAGGACGGATTTATTTGCCGTTCCTTTTTGGAAAATAAACCTTTTTTTTCGTGCGGGCCCTGCAGAAACTCTGACAATGACAAAGAAACGGCCGACAGACACCAGTACAGCAACCCCTGCTGAAATAGAGAGATCCATCCAGACCCTGAATAAAATGGCTGAACGTCTTTGGGGAGAGGGTCGAGAGACCGAGGCGAAGGCCCTGCTTGATGCCTTGGATTCTCTGAACCGGGCACTGGACCGGATCAGGATCGGCGAAAGTCGCAGGGTCAAGACTCTTCATTGAAAGAGGCACAGCGGACTACCTGGCACACGGGAGCGCTGGCCGATCCGGAACGAGGGCTTATGGCATGGCGCACTCACTTCAATACCAGATAACCGAATCCGTTCGCGTCGTTGAGATCGAGGTGGGGAAGTTGCTCGATTTGGCAACCATGCTGAAGGATGCTGGAAATGATGCCTTGGCAACGGCTGTCTCGAGCCAGGCGAACAAGCTTCTTGAAGCTGCGGTAGCACTGAGAATCGCGACGGCAAGCTGAAGTAATGGACTCGGCTGACAGCTTACGCCGAGTAAAGGCGCGTATCGAGCTTCAGCGCTTATGAGATTTTTCAATCAACAACAAAAAAGGGCCCACCTTTCGGTGAGCCCTTCTAGACCGCCCAGCAGAGCGGATTTTGTTTGGTAGGCGCGATTGGACTCGAACCAACGACCCCCACCATGTCAAGGTGGTGCTCTAACCAACTGAGCTACGTGCCTGCTGTGTGGCGGCATTCTACGGAATTCCGGAGGGGTGTCAACACCTTTTTTCGAGCTAACCCTATGAATATGCAAAATATTTAATTTTGCTGCTGCAAAGAAGATTTTGCGGTGGCTGGCGGTCGATTTTTAACTCGAGTAGGATCGATGCACTCGTAAAATATATTAAACAGAGGCTGCAGGATGGCGAACACTCCCTACCCCGAGTCCTACTACGCCGCTTCGGCCAATGCGGTTGGGCCGCGCCCGGCCCTGCAGGATGACGTAGAGACTGATGTCTGTGTGATCGGCGCCGGTTACACCGGTCTGTCCTCTGCCCTGTTTCTGCTGGAGAACGGTTTTCGGGTCACGGTCCTGGAAGCGGCCAAGGTCGGTTTTGGCGCGTCGGGGCGTAATGGCGGGCAGATCGTCAACAGCTATAGCCGTGACATCGATGTGATCGAGCGCAGTGTCGGCCCCAGGCAGGCTCAGTTGCTGGGGCAGATGGCGTTCGAGGGCGGGCGGATCATTCGCGAGCGGGTTGCCAAATATAATATCCAGTGCGACCTGAAGGATGGCGGTGTGTTCGCGGCCATCACCGCCAAGCAGATGGGGCATCTGGAATCCCAGAAGCGCCTGTGGGAGCGTTTCGGTCACACGCAGCTGGAGCTGATGGATCAACGCCGGATCCGTGAAGTGGTGGCCTGCGATCAATACATCGGCGGCATGCTCGACATGAGCGGCGGGCACATTCATCCGCTGAACCTGGCGCTGGGCGAAGCCGCTGCCGTCGAGTCGTTGGGCGGCACCATTTATGAGCAGTCACCGGCGGTGCGCATCGAGCGCGGGGCGAATCCGGTGGTGCATACGCCGCAGGGCAAGGTCAGGGCGCGGTTCATTATCGTGGCCGGCAACGCCTATCTGGGCAATCTGGTGCCGGAGCTGGCGGCCAAGTCGATGCCTTGCGGGACTCAGGTCATTACCACCGAGCCGCTGGGCGAGGAACTGGCGAGAGCCATGCTGCCTCAGGATTATTGCGTCGAGGACTGCAATTACCTGCTCGACTACTATCGCCTGAGTGGCGACAAGCGCCTGATTTTCGGTGGTGGCGTGGTGTACGGCGCGCGGGATCCGGCCAACATTGAGGCGATCATTCGGCCGAAGATGCTGAAGGCCTTCCCGCAACTCAAGGACGTGAAGATCGATTACGCCTGGACCGGGAATTTCCTGTTGACGTTGTCGCGTCTGCCTCAGGTCGGACGTCTGGGCGACAACATCTACTACTCCCAAGGCTGCAGCGGCCATGGCGTGACCTATACGCACCTGGCGGGCAAGGTGCTGGCCGAAGCGTTGCGTGGCCAGGCGGAGCGGTTCGACGCGTTTGCCGACCTGCCGCACTATCCGTTCCCCGGTGGGCAGATGCTGCGCACACCGTTTGCTGCGTTGGGTGCCTGGTATTACGGATTGCGCGACAAGTTCGGGTTCTGATGCCTTCCCTGTAGGAGCGAAGCTTGCTCGCGAAGGACGCCATTGATAACGCGTTCGTCCTGAATGAACGCGCTAACGTTAACGTTTTTCGCGAGCAAGCTTCGCTCCTACACAAGGGCGGTTGTGGCTATGCAGGACGAGCGCTGAGCCGCTGCAGGAATTCGGCCCTGCGCCGCTGGTCCGTCTCCTCTTTGAGTAATAGCTGGGGAAGCAGCTCGGCGGCGTGGCCGGGATCTAGGATGAAGACGCCGTCATCATCACCGATGGCCAGGTCTCCTGGCTGCACCCGAACCTCGCCGATCTGGATCGACTGATTGACTTCGCCACGGGCGCCAATGCCGCGCGTGGTGTAGGCGCTGACGTTCCGGCAAAAGACCGGCAAGCCATGACGACGCAAGGCGCTGACATCGGTGACGGCACCCGACACCACCACCCCGGCCAGGCCTTTGATTAATCCTGCCAAGGTGCGCAACTCGCCCCAGCAACCACACTCTTCGTCGCCCACGCATTCGACCACCAGCACATCCCCTGGCTCGCTCAACAACAGGGCTTCACGCAGAATGCTGCCATCGGGTGGGAAGACTTTGACGGTGACGACCTGGCCGACCATGCGGATGTCGTTGAACAACGGCTTGATCCCGCGCAGGAAACCGCGGTCGGAAAAATGGCCGAGGGTGGACGAAGGGATCGCCCGGTAGGCATCGAGCAATTCCATGCTGACGAGCTGCTGCCGAGGACTGATCTGATAACTCATCGGCATTTTTTCCCCGGGCGTAGCAATGGGCAGGTCGAGCAGTATTCAGCAGGCTCGGTGGCCAGGTAGTAGAAGCAGCAGGTTCGGCGAAAGCGAATGCTGCGCTGGCCGTCGTCCACCAGTGTCGGCGGTCGGCGGAAATGGCTCAGCGGGTTGTATTCAAGGCCGAACAATGACGGGTCTGCATCGGTCAGCAACCACTTGAAATCCGCTTCATAGCGTTCGCGCACCGACGGCTCGTCGATTTTCGCCATGCGTTTTTCATACAACGAATACACGCGCACGGCACTGTTTTCCCAGAGGATGCGCCGGGAAACGCCCGTGACCCGGTTGAAGGTTTGCCACAGCGGTTTCAACAGCCCGGCAAACAGCGCCTGCACCAGAGCTTCCCGCCAGGCCTCGCGCTCATTCACTCCATAGGTCAGCGGCTGGCCGTGAAGCAGCGGCATCGAGGACGTCCACAACCCGTCATCGTGACCGTATTCGATCACCGAGTTGTCGAGAGACAGCAGTAACCCTTTGTCGTACACCGACATCGCGTACAAACAGGCGCCCGTCGCCAGAAACGACAAACGCTTGCCCAGCAGCGAGGCGGTGATCGCCCGGCTCGGAGAGCCAATCACCGGGCCCAAGGCGTCCAGCAATTGCTCGCACACCTCCTCCTGCAATAAATCCCGGGCCATCAGCGAGCGTAACGGGTCACGCTCGGCGCAGTCCTTCAGACGCAAGCCACCGCCAAGCACAGCCCACTCTTGCGCGGTGAAGTGGTCCGCCAGACTCATTGCGGCAGTTCCCGACCGAAGGGGATGCACATCGGCGTACCGAAGAACGGATCGGCGATGATCCGGCAGTTGAGGTCGAACACGGTCTTGACCAGTGCCTGGGTCAAGACGTCCTCGGGCCGGCCCTGGGCAAAGGCCGTTCGCTCGTGCACCGCGACCATATGGTCGGCGTAACGACAGGCCAGGTTGAGATCGTGGAGCACCATGATGATGGTTTTGTTCTCGAGCCGGTTGAGGTCGCGCAGCAGATCCAGGACCTCGATCTGGTGCGCCAGGTCGAGAAAGGTCGTCGGCTCATCGAGCAGCACGATGCCGGTGTCCTGGGCCAGGGTCATGGCGATCCACGCCCGCTGGCGCTGCCCGCCGGACAAGGCATCCACCGGACGATCGGCCAGCGCCTGCAGGCTGGTCTGCGCCAGCGCGCGCTCGACCATGGCTTCATCCTCGGCCGACCATTGCTGCATCCAGCTCTGATACGGGTAGCGGCCCAGCGCCACCAACTGGCGCACGGTAATGCCCTCAGGCGCTGTCGGGGTCTGGGGCAGGATGGCCAGCTCACGCGCCACCGCCGCCGTGGATTTGTGCTGGATATCCACGCCGTTGAGAATCACCGAGCCTTGCTGCGGTTTCAGCAGGCGGGCGAAGGACTTGAGCAGGGTACTTTTGCCGCAGCCGTTACTGCCGATCAGCACCGAGATCTTGCCCTTGGGCAGTTGCATGTCCAGCGCGTCAATAATCACCTGCCGCTGATAGCTCAGGGTCAGGCCGCGACTTGCAATCGACGTCATGCGTTGAGTTCCTTAATGACGTTGTTTAATCAACAAGTAGAGAAAAAAGGGCGTGCCCAGTACCGCGACAAAGATCCCCGCCGGCAAATCCAGGGGCAGGAACAGCGTGCGCCCGGCCAGGTCCGCCAGCATCACCAGGTTGGCCCCGACCAGCGCCGCCATCACTGCCTGCCCGGCGAAACCGGGGGCCACCAGACGCTTGGCAATGTGCGGCGCAATCAGCCCGACAAAGGCGATCGCCCCGCCCCAGGCAACGGCCGCACCGGCCAATGCCACACTCACCAGCAACAAGCCGGCCCGCAGCCATTGCACGCGCACGCCAATGCCCTGGGCCAGGTAGTCATCGAGCTGTTGCACCATCACCTGCCGCGCCAGCAGCACCAGCAACGGGCAAATCCCCAGTAACCAACCAGCGAGCGCCAGGGGTTCGGGCCAACTGGCGCCGTACACGCTGCCGGTCAACCAGACATACGCCGACAAGGTGGTGGTCAACGGACTGAACACCAGGATGAAGGTGGTCGCCGCCGTCAGCATCGCCGAGACGCCCACGCCGATCAGCACCAGGCGCAACGGCGAGGCGCCCTGCTTCCAGGCCAGCAGATAGATGGCCAATGTCGCCAGCGCCGCACCGAGCATCGCGGCCAGGGGCAGAAACTGTTGCCCCAGGGTCGCGGACAAGAAAGACAAATACAGCACCGCGGCAGCGCTGGCGCCGCTGGTGATGCCCAGCAGGTCAGGCGACGCCAGCGGGTTGCGGATGATGCTTTGCAGGATCAGCCCGGACACTGACAACGCCGCCCCCACCAGTGCCGCCAGCACGATTCGCGGAAACCGCAGTTGCTCGACGATCAAGGTCAGGCTCGCGTCCTGATCGGAAAACAGGATCCGCAACACCTCGAAGGGCGAAAGGATCACCTTGCCCAGCGACAACGAGCCGAGTATCACCAGCCCGGTGACCACCAGCGCCGCCGCCAGTCGCCACCAGGTGCCGAGGTTGACCTGCCGGGAAAACCCACCCCGGCGCCAGGTCAGTACCTTATCCATAACGACCTCCACGCCGGGCCAGCATGATGAAGAACGGCGCGCCGAACAGCGCCGTCATGACCCCCACCGGCACCTCCTGCGGCAGTATCACCACCCGCGACAGGGTATCCGCCAACAGCAGGAGAATGGCCCCCAGCAGCGCACAACCGGGCAGCAGCCAGCGATGGTCGATGGACAAGCCCTTGCGCACCATGTGCGGGACCAGCAGGCCGATGAAACCGATGCTGCCGGCCAACGCCACGGCGCTGCCCGCCAGACAGATCACCAGCACGCTCATCAGCAGCCGGATCAGACCGGTGCGTTGCCCCAACCCGGTGGCAATCTCTTCCCCGGCGTTCAGTACGTTGACCTGCCCGCCCAGCAACAGCGCCCCCGACAAGCCGAGCACCGCGCAGAGCAACAAGGGCGCAGCGGTCGACAGGCTGCGCTCGGTCAAGGAACCGGCCATCCAGAACAGCACCGTGTCCAGGCCATCCTGATTGACCACCAGCAGCGCCTGGCTGAAGGCGGAGAACAGCGCGGCCATCGCCGCCCCCGCCAGCACGATGCGCAGCGGGCTGAGACTGCCCTGCCCCATGTTGCCGATCAGCCACACCAGGCACCCCGCCACGCCAGCACCGAGGAAGGCACACCACAGCCAGGCATCCGGCGAGGCCAGGGAGAAGATCGAGGAAAACAGGATGATGAAAAAGGTCGCACCGGCATTGATCCCGAACAAACCGGGTGACGCCAGCGGATTACGCGTCAGTGCCTGCATCAGCGCGCCCGCCACCGCCAGGCTGGCGCCCACGGAAATCGCCATCAGGGTGCGCGACAGGCGCGTGGTGGTCACCAGCACATGACTGACACTCAACGGGTCGGGATCGACAAACGCCGCGGCGATCTGCGGCAGCGGAATCCAGGTCGCACCCACCGCCAGGCTCAACACGCAGCACAGCAGCAACACCACCCCTGCGCTCCACAGCTTTGCACCAGGACTCATGAGCTCACCTGCGCCGCAGCCACGCGGGCCACGTCGTCGAGCATCAGGTTCGCCCCCAGCATGCCGCCCGACAGGCTCCAGGCGATGCCGTCGACCTGCCACACCTGCCCTTGCTGCGGGGCACGCATCTGTCGCCACAGTTGGTGTTGCACCAGGCTTTCGTAGTTGCGTTGCACCGCTGCATTCTGCGCCCGCAGAAACACGAAAAAGATGTCGGCATTCACCACCGCCAGGCTTTCCTTGCTGGTGAGCTTGATCGACACCCCGCTCGCCTGCCGGCTGCTGTCACTCCAGTCGAAGCCCAGCTCGCTGATCACGGAACCGGGGAAGCTGGCCGGTAGATAACTGCGGATGTGGTCTTCGCGGATGTCCAGGATCGACACCGTCGGCGGCCAGCGGCCGGCAAAGGTCTGCTGCAATTGCTGACGCAGTTGCACCACACGCTGTTGCCAACGATTGAGAATTTCGTCGGCTTGCTGTTGCCGCTGCAATGCTGCGCCCATCAGGGCCAGGGTCTTCTTGAATTCAAACACTTCCTCGAGCATCAGCACCGGGGCGATCTGCCTGAGCAAGGGCGCGATACGCTCATGGCGAAAACGCGAGGCCACGATCAGGTCCGGTTTGAGCAGCGCGATGTCCTCAAGGCTGGGCTGGGTTTCCAGCCCGACATGGGGCACGGCGCCCAGAGCTTCGCGCAGATAGCGATAGGTCGGTTTTTCGCTCCAGGAATCCACCACGCCACAGGGCGTCACGCCCAGCACCACGGCGCAGTCGGTGGCGCCCTGAAACAGGGTGACCACCCGCATCGGCGCGGCGCCAGCGGCGGCCAATGCCGGCGCGGACAACCCGAGGGCGAGCGCTCCCAGGGACAGGCGCAACAGCGTGCGCCTGGAGGGATGATGTCGCGGTTCAGGCATCATGATCGAGCCTGTGGAACGGGTTGACCACCTGACCTTTGCCAAACGGCATGCTGCCCGGGCCGCCCGCGCGTTCGATCATCGGGGTCAGCAGCAATTTCTGTGGCCAGTGTGGCGCTTCGAACAACTGGTGCTTGATCATGGTTCGCCCCTGGGCATCAAACTCGATAGTGTCAATCAACTCATTGAGCACTTCGCCCATCGCCTTCCACAATCGGCTCGGCGGCAATGCGTAGACCTCAGCCAGCGTATCGATAATGGCGCGGAGGTTGACCTGAATACCCAGGGTCTGCAACCAGAACAGCAAGTCTTCGGGACGATCGTGGTACAGCGTGTTGGCGTGTCCCTTCTTCAGCCGGTAAGCCGGGTCGGCCAGGCCGTTGCGTTCCAGCCAGGGTACGTAGATGCGCAACGAATCGTGATCGCGCAACAGCAGGCCCTGGGCGTAGCCGGCCTTCCACACCAGCACCGCGTTCTGCCCGTGGATTTCCCCGAGCATGCCGATGCGCAACATCCGCAGGTTAATGTCGAAGAAGCTGTGGCACAGCTCGCGGAACAGGGTCATCACCGAGGCCGGGGTGGCCGGCAATTGGCGGTAGCCCATCCAGTCATCGAAGAAATGTTGATTGCTGCCGGGCAACGGCGTGCCAAGGGCGGCCATGGGCACCAGTCGGGTGTCCGGATCTTCCAGCAGCGCCGGCGGATAGCCGCGCACCATGGCCGACAGGTGCCGCGGCGCTTCGTCGAACAGCGTGGCGTGCGGTGGCATGAACGCCCACCACTTGGTTTCATCGCACAGGTGCAGGGACTGTTGCAGGACGTCGTCCTTGCCCAGCGCCTGGCGCAGCAAGGCTTCACTCAGGCCGCCATTGATCATTTTCACCGCGGGCAGATAACGCGAGGCACCGAGGGAATAAATGGCCATCGGCAGCTTGAGGAAATCGGCACTGTTGAAGCACGGCGTCATCGAGCGCAAGGATGAGGTGGCGAAAAAATCACCGTCATTGAAGTCCAGCCGCTGGCACTCGCCCCTGGCGAAAGCGTCGCCGAGCTGCGCTTGCAGCACATGCTCGAACTGCCAGGGATGAACCGGCAGCGCGACATGGCTGGCGGCAAGGCCTCGCTGTTGCATCTCTTGTTGCAGGCAAACCTGCGAGGCCGGCGGCAACAGGTAATGCGCGGGATAATGCTGCGCCAGGTCCGTCACGCCATCGCCGCACTGCAGCAAGGTGCGATCGACCGCCACCCAATGCAAGGCCACCGGGCGCGCGAATTCGGCCTGATACTGCTGATATTCCGTCTCGCTCAAACCCTGCTTGGCCTTGGCCAGCGGATGGTAAGGACGATCGCGCAGCGACGCCCACTGCTCCATGGTCAGGAAGAAATCCGCGTTGTCTTTTTCCAGCAGGCGCTCGCTGTCGACCCGATGGGCCAGGGACAACTCGGTTTGCCGGACGCTGGTGCGCAGCACATCGAGGAACAGGGCAAAACCCTTCTCGTTGTCCTGATAACGATCGCTCATCCCGGCCAGCACCTGGGTCATGAAGGCCTCAGCGGACAGCTCGGTCAGTTGCTCACTCTGTCGCGCCCATACCGGCATGCCCGGTACTTTTTCCCATTGCTGGGTAATGCCGGGACGCAGGGCTATGACGATGCAACCCTGAGGATCGTTGGGCCATTGCCAGATCCGGTGTTCGGCGCTCAACCCGGCAAACGGCTGCTCTGCCGATGACGAGGGCGCCACCAGGTTCAGCGGCTCAGTGCCGAAAAAATGTTCGGCCAGCAAACAATCGACCAGATCCTGCATCACCCTGTCGGCGGCCATTGTGGTGAAGTTCATCCGATTATTTTCCTTCTGCAGAAGTGGCGGCCAATCTGGCCTGGAGGGCACGAAAAGCGATGCCACGCTCGTCACCCAAAACAAAACTGTTTACCCCGCGGGCCAACCACCGTTGGTGGTCACCCGGCTGGCGTGGAATCGCGCAATAGGGCACGCCGGCAGCGCTGGCGGCCTGCCAGCTGGCGAGCAACGCTTGCTGCACCTCGGGCCGGTCGATCTGCCACGGTGTGCCCATCGATTGCGACAAGTCGGCGGCGCCTTCGAGGATCATGTCCAGGCCGGGCACCGCGGCAATTTCGGCCGCCCGGCGCACGCCTTCGGCGCTTTCGATCATCGCCACCACCATGATTTGTTCGTTGGCCAGCCCGATGTACTGCGCCAGGCTGTGCTTGCCGAACGCACCGGGGCGCCCGGCGTTCAGGCTGCGGCTGCCTTGCGGGTGGTACTTGCAGGCGCGAATGCTGTCGGCCAGGGACTCCGGGCTTTCGATCATCGGCAACACGATGCCCTGAGCGCCGCCATCAAGCAGGCGCAGCAGGGTTTTCGGGTTGAGGTCCGCCACCCGCACCAGCGGCGTGATCGCATAACTCTCGGCGGTGCGGATCATGTTCTCCACGGTTTCGGGATTGATCAGCACGTGCTCCATATCGATGATCACGAAATCGAAACCGGCTTCGGCAATCAGTTCGATCGCCGCTGGCGCCGGAATCGAGCTGATCAAGCCATAGGCCGGTGCCCCCGAACTGAGTTTCTGCTTGAGCAGATTGGTCCTCAGCATGACTGCGACCGGTACGCATGCAGCGGATTGGGCACCGATTTGAAACGACGCTCGCCATCGCCCAACAGGCGACGCTTGGTCAGTTCTTCAACTTCATAGAACGGCGCGAACACATCAAAGGCCGCAAACCGCACACGGTGTTGCGGATGGTCGGCCTGGTAAGCGCTGATGACTTCGGCGGTCATCTGCCAGAACACGGCTTCTTCCAGCTGATAGTGCTGGTGCAGGAAGATCGCCAGCTCGGCCAGGGCAATGAAGAAGAACGAATCACAGGAAAAATCCCGGACCGCATCCAGGTCGTCGGTGAGGATGAACGAGTTGCGGTTGAGCCTGGCGTGGCTGGCGGGCAGCGGTACCAGGGTCGGGCACAGTTCGGGCCGTCCCAGGTGCTGCGGCGAATAGCGCACGCCGTCGTGGAAGTCTTTCAGGGCGATGCGTTGCGGCCAGCCCTGCTTGACGATCAGAACGATGTTCTGTCCATGGGACTCCATGCCGATGCCTTCGGCGTACAGCATGTGGATGATCGGCGACACCGCCACCTGCAACAGTTGGCGGGTCCAGGCGTGCAGCCCGTGTTGCGCGATCCAGGCGTCGATGAACGGTTTCTGCTCACCCGGGCCGTAGCGATTGTCCACGGAGCTCAAGCCATTGAACGGCACCGCCTGCTCATCATCATGCAGGTACTGGTGAATGCTCTCGCGCCATAGGGTGCCCAGCGTGCCGTAAGCTTGGGACATGCGCGTGGCGGGCAGGTGATCGTAGTCAAAGCTGACGCCGACCACCTCTCCAAGAATCACAAAGCCAAGGTCACGGGCGGTGCTGTCGCTGCCGATCAACTGCTGCAACCAGTCGCTGATGATCGGGCCGTTCATCACCGTGTGCCGGGCCAGGATGCGGGTGCTGGAGGTGTTGGTCATGCTCAGCGCGAGCTTGACGTAAGGGCGCTTTTTCTCAGTGACGTTGGCCAGGGTGCGGATCGATTGCTGCGCCTGATAGCGATCATCCGTGGTGCCCAGGTGGATCACTTCACCGCTGAGCAGTTCCGGGTAGAACACCGGAACGATGACGTTTTCCCACTGCCACGGGTGCACTGGCATCAGCCAGTAATCGTCCATCGCCTTGCCCTGATCTTGCAGATTCGCCGCCAGCTGCTGCCAGCGCTGAAGGCCGAATTCCTGCTGGATAAACCCGTCGAATTCCAGGTGCCGCGAGATGTTCATCGCGCCGCAGGTTTTGGCCACCGCCAGCCAGACGATTGCGATGGGCGCGGCAAATTCCGGCCCGAAACGGGCGTTGTCCTTGAGCGAGAAACCGATACGCGACTTGTAGCATGGGTGATAGCTGTGGGCGTCCATGAAGTGTTGTTCCAGCGCATCGACGTCCAGTTGATGGCCGGGTTGGGCCGCTTGATAACCCTGACTGCGCGATTGCAGATCCTTGAGCAGGGTCTGCTCCAGCTCATGGATGAAGCGTGGCAGGTGCGGGCTGTCCTGAAGCTCGCCCAGCAGCTCCGCCAATGCCTGATGCAGGTGCGGCCGGCGATGCTCGCCCAAGGCGTCCACACGCTCGAGGCTCGCATAGTCGAGACGGATCAGCTCGAAGCTGGCGCCGAGCAAACCGTTGCAGCGGTACTCCACCGGCTGCTGCCGGGCATCGCGGCCGCTGACGACAAAACGCTGCTGGCCGGATTCCAGGGGAGAATGGCGATACGGCAAAACGTTTTCATACAGCAGCGTTTGCAGCAGCTGGCCCACCACGCGCTGCTCCACTTGCTGATAGTGACGGGGGTCCGCCGTCGCCAGCCAGACGCCTGGCGCAGAAGCCGCAGCCTGATGTGTTGCCTGTGAAGAAGTCGCCATAGTCAAAAACCTTGTCGGTGAAAAGAATTAACGTTGTTCGAGGGCTGAGGGCAGTGCCTCGGCCGGCTCGTCGGATACGGGAAGTGGAAAACGCCAGGCACAGGGCAGTGCCAGCAGAATGAGGATGCCGGTGGCCATGAACACCTCGCTGATGGCCCCCGGGCTGGCCATGGAAACCACCCCGCTCCCGGTCTCGACGGTCAGGCGCAATTCCAGCCACAGCGAGGCAATCACAATGGCCAATGACGAGACCAGACGACGGGAAATGTTGTTCATCGCCGCGCCCTGGGTGACCATCGGTTCAGGCAGTGCATCGAGCCCGGCGGTGGTGATGGGGAGATAGGACAGACCCAGCCCGGCACCGCGGACCATCATCAGAACGAACACCACGGCGATCGAAGCACCGGCGCCCAGCAGGCCCAAACCGAGGGTGGCGCCACCGGTCAACAGCAGCCCCCAGAACACCACCCCGCGCGGGCCGTGACGGTCCAGCCACTTGCCGCCCAGATGGCCGAACAGGCTGGCGAACAGCGCCGTGCACAGCAGTGACAGACCGGTCCAGATCGCGCTGTAACCCATCACGATTTGCACCAGTAATGGCAGCAGGACCAGGCACTCGAACATGCCGACCGACTGCACCACGGCAATGATCACGCTCAGGCGATAACCGCGCAGGGCAAAGAGGTGCAGGTTGAGCAGCGGCGCCGTGCGGTTCAGCTCCAGTCGCACGAACGCAACCAGGCACAGGATGGCCGCCAGCAGCATGCCAAGGTTGAGGGGATCGGTAAGGGCATCCACGTGACGCAGACGGCCAACGGCGATCATCAGCAAGCCGATGCCCGTCGCGATCAGCAGGTAACCCGCCAGGTCGAATGGTTTTCGCTCTGACGCTTCAGAAGCCGGCAGCACGCCGACGCCGAGCATCAGCGCCAGCAGGCCGATGGGTACATTCATCAGGAACAGCGAGCGCCAGCTGAACCACTCCAGCATCAGGCTGCCGCACAACGGCCCCAATGCCGGCGCCAACATCACCGCGGCGCCCCACAGGCCGGTGACCCGGCCCCGCTCGCCCTTGGCGTAGACCGAAAAAATGATCGCCAGCGACAACGGAATCATCAGCCCGCTGGCGATGCCCTGCACCACCCGCGCGGCAATCACCAGCGCGATGGAGTTGGCCAGCGCCCCCAGCAGCGAACCGCAGACAAACAACGCCACACCCCACAGGTACAGGGATTTGCGGCCCACCCGCTGGCTGAGAAAACTGGTCAGGGGCATGGTCATGCCCATGCTCACCATAAACGCGGCGACAATCCAGGTAGCCAGCAGCGGGCCAATGTCGAAGGCCTCCATGAACGCCGGCAATGCCGGGTTCAGCGAGCTGTTGTTCAAGCTGACCGTCAGCGTGCCCAACAACACATTGACCACCACCAGCCCGCGCGGCACGGCAAACTTCAATCCCACGGGGCGACTCCGGCGGCTTGCACAAACACCTGCGGCGGTCGCGGATGACAGAGGAAGTCGGCGTGGGAGATGTTGTAGCCATAGGCACCGGCCAGGGGCAGCACCAGCATGTCGCCGATTTCCACCTCCGTGAGCGGGCAAGCGCGACTCAGCACATCCTTGGGCGTGCAGAGCTGTCCGACGACGGTCCAGTCCTTGGTAGCAGCCACTGATTTAATGCGATGCCGCGGCAGGTGAATGACCGGGTGATCATGGCCCTGGGCGACCGGCAGACGGAACTGATGGGTGCCGCCACGACAGACCAGGAAGTGCTTGCCGTGACTGGTTTTGCGGTCCAGCACTTCAATGGCGTAGTAACCGCAGAAGGCGCTGATGAAACGACCGGGCTCGAAGCGCACGATGGGCGCATCGGTGCACGCTGCCAGTGACTGGCCCAGATGCGCGCACAAGCGTTGCCAGTCGAACTGCTGTGGGCCGAGGTAATTGACCCCGATGCCACCGCCCACATTGAGGTGGGTGATCGCCGCGGGATCAGCCGATAACGCCTTCCATTGCGGCCAGCGCTGCAGGTACAGATCGAGCAGTTGTTCATGGCGCTCCACCAGCGACTGGTGGGACATCGCATGCACATGGAAGCCCTTGAGTCGCAAATGGCTGGCGTTATCGACCCAGCTCACCGCCTGGGCCAGTTCCGACTCATCGATGCCGAAGGGAGTGGCGGTGCCGGCCATCGCCAGTTTGCTCGACAGCGGTGACGGCAGCTCAGGGTTGATCCGCAGCAACACGTCCTGCACGCGCCCTGCTTCCAGCGCCAGCCGTTGCAGGCGGACGATTTCATTCAGGCTTTCGATGTGAATCGCTTCGACCTGATGATGCAGGGCCGAACGCAGGTCGGAATCCAGTTTGCCGGGGCCGGAGAAGATGAACGGCTTGCGCGTCGGGCAGGCCTGCAGGCGATCGATCTCGCCGCCGGAGGAAATCTCGAACCCGTGCACCAAAGGCGCCAGGGTGGCGAGGATCTGCGGTTCGCTATTGGCCTTGATCGCGTAATAAAGCTCCACGCCTTCAGGCAGTGCCGCCATCACCTGGGTCACGTGGCGCTGCAGCGCGTCCAGGTCATAGATGAACAGGGCCAATGGATCTTCATATTGACTGCGGGCGTCGTCGATGGCGGCCATGACCGCTGCGGGCAGCTTATCCATGCCTGGCCTCCTTGCCCCACGGGGACACCAGGCTGACGTAGCTGGCCTGGCGATCGGCCTTGGCGGCCAGACGCACTTTCAGGTTGGTTTTGCAGGCAATCGGCTGACCGGCGATCAGCGCATCCAGTTCCGGCGCGGCCCGGGTTAATTCGGCGCGGATGCTGATCAATTGCTGCTCCACCCGTTGCCACATCAGCGGCGCCAGGTGCGGCCGCTCCCAACTCAGGGCCAGCACGGCCTCGGACAGGTTGTTGACGAACAGGCAATACACGATGCGGTTCCAGCCTTGCTGGCGGGAATAGAGCAGCGACTCACGCACCCGGGGATGAACGTCGGCGTCGATCCGCGAGGCACCCAGTTCTCCGGTCAGCTTGACCCCTTCGAAATCCCGCAGCAGCAGGCGTTGCGGGCGACCGTTGTCATGCACCAGCACGCTGTTCTGCAAATGCGGCTCCATGACGATGCCGTGGTTGAAGAACAGCGCCAGCACCGGCCGCAGCAACAGCGCCTGATAGTCGTCGAACCAGCTCAACAGCTGCTGGTCGAGGATGTCGTCGCCGTTGAACCGGCTCAGGAATTCATGCACCAACGGCCGCAAATGCAGGCCGCGGGCGAACAGCGTACCGGCCATGATGCTGCAGTCGGTGCCGGTGTCGAGGCAGAAGTTTTCCCGCAGGATCGCCCCGGTCTGTTCGCGGAACCAGTGGCTGTCGGCTTCGTCGGCGTGCTGCGGCGCCCAACTCAGCAGGCCCGGCTCGGCCACCACCGACAGCCCGCCGAGGGTCTCGGGCTGGGTCAGTTGGAGGGAGCGGAAGATGCGGTCGATCATCAGCGCGCTTTCCAGTTCGTACCAGGCGTTTTTCCTCACGCAATTGGTGATGCGCACGTTCAGCGAGCCCTTGATGAAAAAGTCATGGCCCTCGATGTACCAGGTGCGGATGGACGCGGTGGGATTGGCCATCAGCCCCGTGGCGCCAAGGTCGACGATGGCCGCGGATTTGAGCAGACGCCGCACCCGGTCATCCTGCATGAACAACTGCGCCTGTACCGGGTGCATGCAGATCACTGCATGCCCGGGCCGCGCCTGCGCCTGATCGGCAAAACCGGCCAGCACCTGGGCTTTGCTCAGGCCGTTGGCGCCGACGCTCAGCCCTTCCAGCGGTACTTCGAACACATGCAACGGCGTGCGCGCCTGGAATTCCGGCGCATAGGTTTCCTGGGCCAGGTGCGCCGGCCACAAGCGCGCCTTGGGGGCCGGGTGATTCGGATGACCGAACCACAAGCCCTGCTCGCTGGCCAGGTAACCGCCGAGCGGGTCCGAGTCCTTGGGTGTGTTGTGGCCGACGATGGCCGCGGTCAGCAACTGGCTTTGCAACACCTGGTCCAGCAACTCGTCGTTGCTGGCGCGGGTCATGTGTTCGCAAGCCGCGAGCAACTGCTCGACGAACCCGGCAAACCTCAGGCACGACCAGTCGCCCTCACCGTGCCGGGCATAGACGTCCGACAGGTAACGGTGACTGCCCAGACCATCACGGCGGTCCACCATCACGAAGAACTGCTGCTGGTTGGGCAGCTTGATGATCAGGGGAATACCCTTCCATTCCAGGCCCTCGAGATAACTGCCCGGGGCGATACCTTGCATCTGCGTCGGCCAACTGTAACTGAGGCAGTTTTCCGGCAAGGCAAACTCTTTGATCAGGCAATTAAGCAACGCGCACGTCGTCGCCAGTTCACTGACCATATTCGATACAACACTGCGATCTGGATGATTCATGGGTGCTCCACAGTAGCCTGCGCGGTCACTGGATACGTTATATGGCGGAAAGAATTAGTTGCTGGCCGACTGACTTGCCAGCCAACACAACCCCATGTAACGACATCACGTCACTGAACCTTTTAAATAATCAGGAGTCGATCAAAGTCATTTGCGCCAATGTCACATAATTGCAACCCGGCGAACTTCGATTGATTCATTCAAGGGCGCGACTGAATCAAAGCCGCCGCCACGGCGTTATCCAGACGCTGGATCACTTGCCGGCATTGTTCTTCATCGATAATCAATGGCGGCAACAAGCGGATGACATTGCCCTGGCGCCCGCCGCGTTCCAGTAACAGGCCTTGTTTGAAGCATTGCTGCTGGATGGCCCCGGCCAGCGCCGGGTCCATCGGGAAATGCCCGTGGCGATCGGCCGGTTGGCGCTCGTCGACGATCTCGATGCCCAGCATCAGGCCGCGACCGCGCACCTGGCCAAGGGCCGGATAATGCGCCTGCAATTCGACCAGTCGCTCCTTGAGCCATTGGCCACGGCGCTCAGCCTGGGCGGCGAGGTTTTGCTGTTGCAGCACCTGCAAGGTTGCCAGCCCGGTGGCCATGGCCATCTGGTTGCCGCGGAAGGTGCCGGCGTGGTTGCCGGGCTCCCAGGCATCGAACTCGCGCCGGATGCCCAGTACCGCCATCGGCAAACCACCGCCCACGGCCTTGGACATGACGATCAGGTCCGGCTCGATCCCGGCGTGCTCGAAGGCAAACATCTTGCCGGTGCGGGCGAAACCGGTCTGCACTTCGTCGAGGATCAGCAGGATGCCGTGTTTGCGCGTCACCTCGCGAATCGCCCGCAGCCAGCTCAACGGGGCACAATTGACCCCGCCCTCGCCCTGCACCGCCTCAAGGATCACCGCCGCCGGTAACGAGACGCCGCTTTCGACGTCTTCGATGAACTGGGTGAAATAGTGGGTCAAGGCCTCGACCCCGGCCTCACCGCCAATGCCCAGCGGGCAACGGTATTGGTGGGGGTACGGCATGAACTGCACCCCGGGCATCAGGTTGCCGATAGCATTTTTCGGCGCGGTGTTGCCGGTCAGGGCCAGGGCGCCGTGGGTCATGCCATGGTAGGCCCCGGAAAAGCTGATGATGTTGCTGCGCCCGGTATAGGTCTTGGCCAGTTTCAGCGCCGCCTCCACCGCATCCGCGCCGGACGGCCCGCAAAATTGCAGGCAGTAATCACGCCCCTGGTTCGGCAACAGGCTGAGCAGGGTTTCACTGAAAGCGTCCTTGACCACCGTGGTCAGGTCCAGTGTGTGCATCGGCAGGCCTGAGGCGAGGAAGCTGTCGAGGCTGGCCATGACGGCCGGATGATTGTGCCCCAGGGCCAGAGTGCCGGCGCCGGCCAGGCAGTCGAGGTAAGTATTGCCCTCGACGTCGGTGACCCAGACCCCGTGTGCCTTGGCGATTGCCAGGGGCAACTTGCGTGGATAACTGCGTACCTTGGATTCGAACTTGCTTTGTCGAGCCAGATAGTCGGCATTGGTTTTTTGCAATGGATTAGAGTGCAATACGCCATCATTCAACATCGGTTCACCCTCGTTAAATTCGATATGCAACTTATTCTCATTAACAAAATGTTGCAACTAATTCCTTGGACTTATTCGCCCATTCACCTATAGCGATTTGAACTACTTTCAAAAACAATCAGGCACGCCAAAGACCAAGTTAACGAACCTGGTATAAACTCCGGATGTGCCATGATCCTGCCATGATCTTATTTATGTAACTGACAACTTAAGTACAAATATCGACTTATACCAAAGTGCCTCGATCTTTCATTTAACTGACGGAGTGCATATGTCCTTCCTCGATACGAATCAGGTCAATGGCCCAACGCTGGCGCCCCGCTCCCTGGGGCGCATGAAACGGGCGAATCAGAAGTCGACAGTCGCCGACAGGAGATAGGTGCGCGGGGTCGACAGCGTCAAGCCAGGCTCGCTGTCATCCGAGGCGCCGGCCGAGCTCCAGTAGCGCTTGTCCGCCACGTTCTCGATGTTGGCCCGCAAGGTGATGTTCTTCTGCTCGACCTTGAACGCGTAGCGGGCGCCCACGTCGAAACGCTCCCAGGAGTCGATTTCCTTGTTGTTGGACTGATCCAGGTACTGCGAGCTGGAATAGATGCCGCGGCTGGTCAGGGTCAGGCCCTGGACAGTCGGCACGTCCCATTCGGCGCCCAGGTTGACGTTGTATTTCGGCGTGGCGGGTGCACGGTTGCCGTCGAAAGTGCCATTGGTGGTGTCGTTCAACTCGCTGTCGATGTACATGACGCCGCCGAGCAGGCGGAAACCGTCGAGCGGTTCACCGAAAACGCTCAGTTCCACACCGGTGTTCTCACGCTTGCCGTTCGGGCCGAAGACCCGCGTGGTGGCGTTGGTCTCGTAGGCCGGCTGCTTGATCCGGAACACCGCAGCCGTGACGGCGAAAGCACCGGCGTCATACTTGGCACCGACCTCGACCTGGCGGCTGATGAACGGCGGGAAGATTTCGTCCTCGTTGACCGAGGTCGACGGTGCGATCTTGCCCTGGCTCAAGCCTTCCATGTAGTTGGCATACAGCGACAGCTTATCGGTGGCCTTGAACAGGATGCCGCCCGATGGCGAGACCTTTTCCTCATCGTAGGCGGTGTCGCCTTTGACGTTATCGGTCCAGTCATCCACCTTCACGCGCTGCCAGCGAGCGCCGAGGGTCAGCAACAGCCGGTCATCGAAGAACCCCAGGGTGTCGGACAACGCCACGCCGCTGAAGCGGTTCTCGGTGTAGACCTTCGAATCCAGGCGCGTGGCGACGTTCGGGGTCGGTGTTTCCACCGGGTTGTAGATATTGCTCGGGGCCGCGCCATAACGGGCACCGCCGTTTTCAAAGTCCATGTAGAAATAGCTCGCGGCCAGGTTGACCTCATGGCTCACCGGGCCGGTCTGGAACCAGTTGCGCACCCCTGCCGTGGCCGTCCGGACATTTTCGTCCCGGGTGAAGTCACGAGGTTGCACGCTGAAATCGCCAGCATCGTTGGTCACCGCAACGGCATGGCGCAGGAAGTCATGGTTACTTTTGCGCGCGCCCACGCCGCCGTACAGCATGACGGAATCGTTGACATCGAATTCAGCGTTCACCGTGCCGAACGTGTCGTTGGTACTCGCCTGGCTCCAGGGTTGCGCATAGTTGCGACGCACATCGCTGGCATGCGGGACCTGCGCGTTGGGGCCGACCTGCACGCGCTCCTGCGGGGCATCGGTATCGCGCTCGGTGCGCCCGATATCCGTCGACAGTCGCAGGCGTTCACCGCGAAAATCCAGGCCGATCACAGCCATCTCGCGGTCGACATTCTGGTGATCCCATTCGGTGTCGCCGGACTGCTTCACGCCGTTGAAACGCAGACCGAACTTGTTGTCTTCACCGAAGCGCCGGCCGACATCCACGGCCCCACCGACCTGGCTGTCGGAAGCGTACATGCCGGTAAACGAAGTGATGGGCTTGTCGGTCGCGCGCTTGGGCACCACGTTGATGCCGCCACCCACGCTGCCCCGCGGCGAGATGCCATTGATCAGCTGGCTCGGGCCTTTGATGACGTCGACGCGGTCGGCCATCTCCATGTCGATGGTATAGGTCGGCAGGATGCCGTAGAGACCGTTGTAGGCAACATCACTGTTGAACAGGCTCAACCCGCGAATGGTGAACTGCTCATAGCGACCGCCCGCCGGGTTGGTGGCGCGAACCGAGGGATCGCTGGCGATCAGGTCGCCCAAGGTGCGAGCCTGCTGGTTCTTCACCGCCTCGCTGGTGTAGGTGGTCATGCTGAACGGCGTTTCCATGAAGTCCCGCGAGCCAAGCAAGCCTTGGGAACCGCGGCGCGCGACCTGGCCGCCGGCATACACCTCGCCGTCCGTGCCGCCCGTGGCACCGAGAATCGAGGTGGGGGCCAGTTGCAGGCTGCCGCCTTCAGGCGCCGGGGTCAGGGTGTAAGCCTGTTCGCCCACTGGCTGCAGTTGCAGCCCGGAGCCCTGCAGCAACCGGGCAAAGCCCTCCTCGACTGCGTACTCCCCGGACAGCCCGGCACTGTCGCGACCGCTGACCAGCGCCGGGTCCACCGACAGGTTGACCCCGGCCAATCCGGCGAAGCGGGTCAGCGCGGCGCTGAGGCTGCCGGCGGGCACCTGGTAACTGCGACGAGGACTGTCATCGGCATAACTGACCGCGACAAATAAAGGACAGGCACCCAGACTCAACAGCAGACTCAGGTGCAACAACGGGCGCAACCTGGAAGAAGGCAGACGCGTACTGCAGGGCATCACTGCGGGCATTGAGAATCTCTCTGATTTCGTTTCACTTGCCTTGAATGACAAGCGAGGCGAAAAAAGGGGACAGACCTCAAGCAATATTTTTGCGCGGCACTAACGTCACCCAGTAACGGGTCCGCTTATGCACCTCCAGCGGCAAGCTGGCCGCCAGTAAACTCAGGATGCGATCGGTGTCATCCAGACGGAAACTGCCGGTGACTCGCAGTGATTCGAGTTCCGGTTCCCAGCGTAGCAAGCCCGGGCGATAGGTGCCGAGTTCGCGCAAAAAGTCGCCCAGGGGCTGGTTCTGCGCCATCAACACGCCATCGCGCCAGCCCGGAGCGAGCACATCGAACGGCTCGACGGCACCGGCACCCAGCGCCTGAAGACTGACCTGCTGGCCGCCGCGCAATGAAAATGCGACGCCTCGCACCGGCTGCAGCTGGACCGTGCCCTTGAGTACCGACACCTTGCAACTCGCCTGGGTCTGACGAACGCACACCGCGCCCTGACTGACGACAACCTGGCCGAACCGGGTCTGCAGCGTCAACGGCGAGGTGCCGGGCACGTTCAAGGCTATTTCGCCTTCCACCAGCCGCAGATGCCGCTGCTGCATGTCCACATCGACCGCGCTGGCGGTATTGAGCTGCAACTCGCTGCCATCGGCCAGCCGGACTTTCCTGCTCTCGCCGGTCGCGGTGCGCAGGTCCGCCCGCCAGGCGTCCAGGGGTAGCTGCCGGCTGATCAGCCAGGCAGTGGGCACCAACGCCACCGCCCCCACGGCACGCTTGAGCACCTTGCGCCGACTGACCTGCGGCCGATCCAGGCTGGCCATGGCCAAGGTCGAGGGCAGGTCGGCAAAGCGTTGACGCAACAGTTGCGCCTTCTGCCAGGCTTGCTCGTGATTGGGATGGCTGTCACGCCAGTGCTGCAGGTTGGCACGATCGCGCTCATTGGCGGCACCTGATTCCATGAGAGCCAGCCATTGAGCGGCGGCCCGTACGACTTGCCGAGCCTGCGCCGAAGGTGCCGACGTGGTCACAGCTCCAGCTCCACCAGCAGGCAATGCTCATAGGCTTGCGCCATGTAGCGCTTGATCGTGCGTTCGGAGACTTGCAGGCGTTCGGCAATCTCGTGATAACCCAGGCCTTCGAGCTGGCTCCAGAGAAAGGCCCGTCGTACCACGGCGGGCAATCCATCGAGCAGTTCGTCCAGCGCTTGCAGCGCTTCCAGCAGCAACCAGCGTTGCTCGGGCGACGGCACACACTCTTGCGGCAGCAGCGTCAGGGCGTCGAGATAGGCTTGTTCGAGACTGCGACGATTATAGAAGTTGGCCAGCAGCCGCTTGCCGACGGTGGCCAGATAGGCGCGAGGTTCCTGCAGGTCGGCAATGTGCTGCGAGCTGGCGAGCACTCGCACAAAGGTATCCTGGCTGAGGTCCGCCGCATCACTGCCATTACTCATGCGGCGTCTCAGCCAGCTTTCCAGCCAGCCACGATGGTCGCGGTACAAGTCGTGGAAATTTTGCGCCGCCGGCATCGCTGCTTCACTCATATCAAGAAACCCTGCGCCAGAAATATTTTAAATGCGACTCATTCTAATTAGTGTTGTCCGGTCAAACCAAGCCTTTTATGCGGTTTGCATTGAGGAATAAATGGATTACCTGAACGAAACACAGGCAGTTTGGCCGCGCAGGCCCCGACTGAGCACCTCTGGGCGCTGTTGAGAGCCAACGTTAGAAAGGCAGGATCAGCACGCTAACCGGATCGACGGGCGTGAAAGCGGGAGGCGGCGGGAGGGAAAGAAGCAAAAGCCAAATCGCAGATACAAAAAACCCCGGTCTTTCGACCAGGGTCTTTGCTATCGACTCGAAACAGACACTGGCTTCCCAGCAACTTGCTTCGTAGCATCAAGGCGTTCAGTGGGCCTTGAGGCAGATATGGCGCAGCGGACGGGACTCGAACCCGCGACCCCCGGCGTGACAGGCCGGTATTCTAACCGACTGAACTACCGCTGCGTATCGCTTTGGACTTGCGTCCAGTTAACTCGTCTGACTGCAAAGCTTCGAGGCTTTTCAATCTCGAGGCAGGTAAACCTGACTCGGAAAATATGGCGCAGCGGACGGGACTCGAACCCGCGACCCCCGGCGTGACAGGCCGGTATTCTAACCGACTGAACTACCGCTGCGCGTCGGTGGAGGCTTTTCAGCTTCCTTCCTGCTTTCGCAAGACTCTCAAGAAGTGGTGGGTGATGACGGGATCGAACCGCCGACATTCTGCTTGTAAGGCAGACGCTCTCCCAGCTGAGCTAATCACCCTTTGCTTCTCTGAGGCCGCGAAATTTACGCAGGTACTGAAGCTAAGTCAATAGCAGGATTGAAGTTTTTCTGAAAAAGGCAAAATCGTCTCATCCCACAAGGTGATGGCATCACCCACAATCACCCTTTTCAGGCAGACCGTCCGAATTACTCGCTGTAAATCATCTTCTTGGTCATCCCGCCATCGACCACGAACTCCTGCCCCGTGACGAACCCGGCATTCCTCGACAGCAGCCAGGCCACCATCGCCGCCACGTCCTCGACCGTCCCTACCCTGCCCGCCGGATGTTGGGCATGGTCGGCATCGGTCAGCGGCTCGGCACGTCGCACCGAGGGATCCCGCGCATCGATCCAGCCCGGGCTCACCGCATTGACCCGGATTTCCGGCCCGAGGCTGATCGCCAGGGCGTGAGTCAGGGCCAACAGGCCGCCCTTGCTGGCCGCGTAGGCCTCGGTGTCGGGTTCCGACTGCCCGGCGCGGGTCGAGGCCAGGTTGACGATCGCCCCGCTGTGAGCGCGCAGGTACGGTGCACAGTGCTTGGCCAACAGCATCGGCCCGCTGAGGTTCACCGCCAGCACCCGGTTCCAGTAGGAAAGGTCGAGGCTTTCCAGGGTGATGTTGTGCGGATCGGCCACCGCCGCGTTGCACACCAGCGCGTCCAGCCGCCCGAACTGTCCCAGCACCTCGGCGACCCCCAGCGCCACCTGCCCTTCGTTGGAGACGTCCATGGCGATGAACCAGGCGTTGTCGCCCAGCACCTTCGCTACTTTCGAGCCCCGCACCCGATCCAGGTCGGTCAGCACCACCTGCCAGCCTTCGCTGATCAGCCAGGCGGCAATGCCCAGGCCGATGCCGCGCGCAGCCCCGGTGACCAGGGCAACGCGGCCGTTGGTGCCGGTGCCCGGCCTCGCCAATTCGATCACAGGGCAGCCAGGCCGCGCGCCAGATCGGCTTGCAGGTCTGCCACGTCTTCCAGGCCGACCGCGATGCGGATCAGGCTGTCACGAATGCCCGCCGCTTCACGCTCCTGCGGCGCCAGACGGCCGTGGGAAGTGGTGCTCGGGTGGGTAATGGTGGTCTTGGTGTCGCCGAGGTTGGCAGTGATCGAAATCAATCGGGTCGCATCGATAAAGCGCCAGGCGCCTTCTTTGCCGCCCTTGACCTCGAAGCTCACCACCGCGCCAAAGCCTTTCTGCTGACGCAAGGCCAGCTCGTGCTGCGGATGGCTCTTGAGGCCGGCGTAATGGACTTTCTCGATGCCGTCCTGCTGCTCCAGCCATTCGGCCAGTTGCTGGGCGTTGGCACAATGGGCCTTCATCCGCAGGCCGAGGGTTTCCAGGCCCTTGAGGAAGATCCAGGCATTGAACGGGCTCAGGGTCGGCCCGGCCGTACGCAGGAAACCGACAACTTCTTTCATCTGCTCGCTGCGACCGGCCACCACGCCGCCCATGCAACGGCCCTGGCCATCGATGAACTTGGTCGCCGAGTGCACGACGATGTCCGCGCCCATCTTCAGCGGCTGCTGCAACGCCGGGGTGCAGAAGCAGTTGTCGACCACCAGCATCGCGCCCTTGGCGTGTGCGATTTTCGCCAGCTCGGCGATATCCACCAGCTCGGCCAACGGGTTGGATGGCGATTCGACGAACAGCAATTTGGTATTGCCCTTGATCGCCGCATCCCAGCCGGACAGGTCCGCCAGGGGCACGTAGTCGACTTCGATGCCGAAGCGCTTGAAGTACTTTTCGAACAGGCTGATGGTCGAGCCGAATACGCTGCGCGAAACCAGCACGTGATCGCCGGCGCTGCACAGGCTCATCACCACCGCCATGATCGCGGCCATGCCGGTCGCCGTGGCCACCGCTTGCTCGGCGCTTTCCAGCGCGGCGATGCGCTCTTCGAAGGCGCGAACGGTTGGGTTGGTGTAGCGCGAATAAACGTTGCCCGGCACTTCCCCGGCAAAGCGTGCCGCCGCGTCCGCAGCGGTACGGAATACGTAGCTGGACGTGAAGAACATCGGATCACCGTGCTCGCCTTCCGGCGTGCGGTGCTGACCGGCGCGTACGGCCAGGGTATCGAACGCTACGCCTTCGAGGTCGCTGTCCAGCCGACCGGCATCCCAATCCTGACTCATGCTGTCACTCCTTGCCTTGTTCTTTGTTGGTCGATACAAAACCGGCCCCTCAGGGCCGGTAGAAACTCAGTTGTTGTACAGATCGATGATCGCGCTGACGGCCTGGGTCTTGACCTTGGAGGCATCGTTACGTGCCTGCTCGATCTTGTTCAGGTAGGCCTCGTCGACGTCGCCGGTCACGTACTGGCCGTCGAACACCGCGCAATCGAACTTGTCGATCTTGATCTTGCCGCCACCGACCGCTTCGATCAAGTCAGGCAGGTCCTGATAGATCAACCAGTCGGCGCCGATCAGGTCGGCCACGTCCTGGGTCGAACGGTTGTGGGCGATCAGCTCGTGGGCGCTCGGCATGTCGATGCCGTAGACGTTCGGGTAGCGAACGGCCGGCGCGGCAGAGCAGAAGTAGACATTCTTGGCGCCGGCTTCACGGGCCATCTGGATGATCTGCTTGCAGGTGGTGCCGCGAACGATCGAGTCGTCCACCAGCATCACGTTCTTGCCGCGGAATTCCAGTTCGATGGCGTTGAGCTTCTGGCGTACGGATTTTTTCCGTGCAGCCTGGCCCGGCATGATGAAGGTCCGGCCGATGTAGCGGTTCTTCACGAAGCCTTCACGGAACTTGACGCCCAGGTGGTTCGCCAGCTCCAGGGCCGCGGTACGGCTGGTGTCCGGAATCGGGATGACCACGTCGATGTCGTGATCCGGACGCTCGCGCAGGATCTTGTCGGCGAGCTTCTCGCCCATGCGCAGGCGGGCCTTGTACACCGAGACACCATCGATGATCGAATCCGGGCGCGCCAGGTAGACGTGTTCGAAGATGCACGGGGTCAGGGACGGGTTGGTCGCGCACTGACGGGTGTGCAGCTTGCCGTCTTCCGTGATGTAGACCGCTTCGCCCGGTGCCAGGTCGCGGATCAGGGTGAAACCGAGCACGTCCAGGGACACGCTTTCGGAGGCGATCATGTACTCGACGCCTTCGTCGGTGTGACGCTGGCCGAAGACGATCGGGCGGATGCCGTGCGGGTCGCGGAAACCGACGATACCGTAGCCGGTAATCATCGCCACGACCGCGTAGCCACCGACGCAACGGTTGTGCACGTCGGTGACGGCCGCGAACACGTCTTCTTCGGTTGGCTGCAACTTGCCGCGCTGGGCCAGTTCGTGTGCAAACACGTTGAGCAGCACTTCCGAATCGGAGTTGGTGTTGACGTGGCGCAGGTCAGATTCGTAAATCTCCTTGGCCAGCTGTTCAACGTTGGTCAGGTTACCGTTGTGCGCCAGGGTGATGCCGTAAGGCGAGTTGACGTAAAACGGTTGGGCTTCGGCCGAAGTCGAGCTGCCCGCGGTCGGGTAACGCACATGGCCAATGCCCATGTGGCCGACCAGGCGCTGCATGTGACGCTGATGGAACACGTCACGTACCAGGCCATTGTCCTTGCGCAGGAATAACCGGCCATCATGGCTGGTCACGATACCGGCAGCGTCCTGGCCGCGGTGCTGGAGGACGGTTAGCGCGTCATACAGCGCCTGATTGACGTTCGACTTACCGACGATACCGACGATGCCACACATGCGACGCAACCCCTACTTAATGGATCTGAACTGAACACAACTCACTGAGGCGTTTTGGCCGTCGGCAAGAGGTGCTCCTTGAACGGTATCTCAGCGGGTACGCTGATACCGCTGGCAAGCCACTGACTGCTCCACCCGAGAATCAGGTTCTTGGACCAGTCTGCGACCAATAAAAACTTTGGCACGAGTTGCGACTCTTTCCACCACTCGTCCTGCTGTACCGGCCCCAGGCTCAACAGCCCGACCGCCACGACCACCAGCAACACGCCACGCGCGGCGCCGAAGGCCATGCCGAGGAATCGATCGGTCCCGGACAGCCCGGTGACGCGAACCAACTCGCCGATAAGATAATTGATCATTGCGCCTACGATCAGCGTGGCGACAAACATGATGGCACAGCCCGTGATCACACGAGCTGATGGCGTTTCGATGTACCCGACGAGGTACTCGGACAATGCACCACCGAACATCCAGGCGACGACTCCTGCGATGATCCAGGTCACCAGCGATAATGCTTCCTTGACGAAGCCGCGGCTCAGACTGATCAATGCGGAGATGGCGACGATTGCAACGATCGCCCAATCAACCCAGGTAAATGGCACAGTGCAGCCTACAGACGGATAAGGCGGCGCATTTTAGCAGAGCCCATGCTTATCGGTAAGCTGCGATTAGCAGTGCATTTCAAATCGCGGCGATAGTTTTAACCACGTTCAGGCTGGAAACGCACGACAAAGCCCTTGAGGTTCTGCTGGCGATTCAACAAGTCACGCAAGCGATCGGCTTCCGCGCGCTCGATCAGCGGCCCGACGAACACCCGATTCTTGCCGTCCGCCGTGCGGATATAGGCGTTGTAGCCCTGGCTGCGCAGGGATTTCTGCAGGCTTTCGGCGCTGGCCCGGTTCGCCAGGCTGGCCACTTGCACCGACCAGCTGACCGACAGACCGTTGGCATCGACACGGCTCTGGGTGGTATCGGGCTTGCCCGGTGCCGCCGTGATCGGCTGGGAAGGCGCAGTGGTCGGCTTTTTCATCGGAACCGGCGCTGGCGCTGGCGGCGGCGTGACTGGCTTGGCGGCAGGTGCCGACGCCACTGGCGCAGTTGGCTCGATCGGCGTCGACGGCTGTTCCTGCTGAGCGATTTCATCGTCGCTCGGCACCGGTTCCTGAGGCAAGGCTTGGGGCTCGGGCACGACCACGGGCTCGACCTGCACCTGCGGCACCACAAGCGCTTGCGGGGCGGCCGGCGCCTGGACCGACACCTGACGCTGTTCATCCTGGCGGGAAAACAGCATCGGCAGGAAAATCACCGCCAGCGCCACCAGTACCAGGGCGCCAACCATGCGCTGTTTGTATGCTTTATCCAGCAATGCCATTTGCCGCTTCCTCCGTGGCGCGCCGGGCCAGCCATTCCAGGGCCTCGGCGACACAATAAAATGATCCGAACAACAGAATCTCGTCGTCGCTCGTCGCCAGTGCGCACTGCCCTTCCAGAGCGGCGGTCACACTGTCATAGGACGTTACCGAAGCGCCAAGGTTCTGCAACGCTGCGCGCAGATCGGCAACCGGTCGTGCCCGCGGCGAATCCAGCGGTGCAACGGCCCAATGCTCGACACTAGCATTCAATTCGCCGACAACACCACCCAGATCCTTGTCCGCCAGCAAGCCGAACACGGCCAGACGCTTGCCGGCCGGCGGTCGGCTGGCCAGGCGGCGCGCCAGATATTCGGCTGCATGGGGGTTATGCCCCACGTCCAGCAACAGGTTCAGACGCTTGCCCTGCCAGTCGAACTGACGGCGATCGAGACGCCCGACCACCCGCGTCGCTTTCAGGGCATCGGCAATCTGCGCATCCACCCAAGGCAGATCGAGCAGCAGATAGGCCTGCAACGCCAATGCGGCGTTTTCCATCGGCAGATCGAGCAACGGCAGATCGCGCAGCTCTACCACACGCCCCTGCGCGTCTAGACCGCGCCATTGCCAGTGGTGATCGGTCACACCCAGGTCAAAATCGCGGCCACGCAGGAAAAACGGGCAATTGAGCTCGCGCGCCTTGTCCAACAGGGTTTGCGGAGGATTCAGGTCGCCACAGAGCGCAGGCGCGCCCTGGCGAAAGATGCCGGCCTTCTCGAAGGCTACGGATTCCCGGGTATCGCCCAGGTAGTCGGCATGATCGACGCCGATGCTGGTGACCAGCGCCATGTCGGCATCCACTACGTTGACCGTGTCCAGGCGCCCGCCCAGCCCGACTTCCAGCACCACCGCATCGAGACCGGCCTGTTGAAACAGCCAGAACGCTGCCAGGGTGCCCATCTCGAAGTACGTCAGGGTGGTGTCGCCACGTCCAGCCTCGACCGCGACAAAGGCCTGGCACAGCTCGGCATCAGTGGCTTCGACGCCGTTGACCTGCACCCGCTCGTTGTAGCGCAGCAGGTGCGGCGAATTGTAGACGCCGACTTTCAGGCCTTGCGCCCGCAGCAACGAAGCCACGAACGCACAGGTGGAACCCTTGCCGTTGGTGCCGGTGACCGTAATCACCCGAGGCGCCGGCTTGCCCAGCCCCATGCGGGACGCTACCTGTTGCGAGCGCTCCAGGCCCATGTCGATGGCCGAAGGGTGCAACTGTTCCAGGTAGGCGAGCCACTCGCCAAGGGTACGTTCAGTCATAGGTTGGCAGGCACCGGTGGAACCACGAGCGGTTCGATGGGCGCGGCGACGAATTCAGGCGTCGGCAGGCCCATCATTTGTGCCAGCAGATTGCCCAGGCGCGGACGCAGCTCCTGACGGGGAATGATCATGTCGATCGCACCGTGTTCCAGCAGGAACTCACTGCGCTGGAAGCCTTCCGGCAGTTTTTCACGCACGGTTTGCTCGATCACCCGCGGACCGGCGAAGCCGATCAGGGCTTTGGGCTCACCGACGATCACGTCGCCGAGCATCGCCAGGCTGGCGGAAACGCCGCCGTAGACCGGGTCGGTCAGCACCGAGATGAACGGGATGCCTTCTTCGCGCAGACGCGCCAGCACCGCGGAGGTCTTGGCCATTTGCATCAGCGAGATCAGGGCTTCCTGCATCCGCGCACCACCGGAAGCGGCGAAGCAGATCATCGGGCAACGGTGTTCCAGGGCGTAGTTGGCGGCGCGCACGAAACGCTCACCGACAATCGCACCCATCGAACCCCCCATGAAGGAAAATTCGAAGGCCGACACCACCACCGGCATGCCCAGGAGGGAGCCGCTCATGGAGATCAGCGCGTCTTTTTCACCGGTCTGCTTCTGCGCAGCGGTCAGGCGATCCTTGTACTTCTTGCCGTCACGGAATTTCAGACGGTCGACCGGCTCCAGGTCCGCGCCCAGTTCGACACGGCCTTCGGCGTCGAGAAAGATGTCGATGCGCGCGCGGGCGCTGATACGCATGTGGTGGTTGCACTTGGGGCAAACGTCCAGGGTCTTTTCCAGCTCCGGACGATACAGCACAGCCTCGCAAGACGGGCACTTGTGCCACAGACCTTCAGGCACCGAGCTCTTCTTGACCTCGGAACGCATGATCGAAGGGATCAGTTTGTCTACTAACCAGTTGCTCATGCTTTCTTTCTCCAGTACCGGCGGCCCGAACGCTCTGGTTCGCAGCCCCGCGTATGCCCTTGAGCTAAATTCATGTGTGCGGCGATGATCGATGGATTGCCGGATCAGCGAAACGTGACCTGCGTACAACCCAAAAACCCTCAGCCATGCCTGTGGACGGCGGCAGTGTGCCAGCCGTCACATCAACGTATTCACCGCCTTGATGAACGCCCGGATCTTGGCGTGATCCTTGATTCCCTTGCTCGCCTCTACCCCACCGCTGACATCCACCGCATAAGGCTGGACCCGGGCAATGGCCTCGGCGACGTTGTCCGGCGTCAAGCCACCCGCCAGGATGATCGGTTTACTCAAGCCTTGCGGTATCAGAGACCAGTCGAACGCTTCCCCGGTTCCGCCCGGCACGCCTTCGACGTAGGCATCCAGCAAAATCCCGCTGGCACTGGGGAAAGCCGCGCAAGCCGCCGCAATGTCATCCCCGGCCTTGACCCGTAGCGCCTTGATATACGGGCGGTGCCAGCTTTCGCAGTCGGCCGCGGTTTCGTCGCCATGGAACTGCAACAGATCCAGCGGCACGGCGTCGAGGATTTCCCCCAACTCGCAGCGGCTGGCGTTGACGAACAGACCCACGGTGGTCACGAACGGCGGCAGCGCCTGGATGATCGAGCGCGCCTGCTGGAACGTCACTGCCCGCGGGCTCTTGGCATAGAACACAAACCCGATGGCATCGGCCCCGGCCTCGACCGCGGCCAACGCATCTTCCATGCGGGTAATCCCGCAAATCTTGCTGCGAACGGACGACATGTCGATACAACCCCACGGCAAATCCGAGAAAGTCCCGGATGGTAACAAAAGCGTTCGAGGGCGTCAGCCGTCAAGTTCCGAGAAGCCGGTCAGGAAGTGCGGCCCGATGTAACGCTCGGGCAACTGGAACTCGTCGCGGTACTCGACCTGCACCAGGTACAGGCCGAACGGGTGAGCGGTGACCCCGCCGGAGCGCCGGATGCGGCTTTCCAGCACTTCTTTCATCCACTCCACCGGGCGCTCGCCGGCACCGATGGTCATCAGTACCCCGGCGATGTTGCGCACCATGTGATGCAGGAAGGCACTGGCGCGGATGTCCAGCACGATCATCTTGCCGTGACGGGTGACACGCAGGTGATGCAGTTCCTTGATCGGCGACTTGGCCTGGCACTGACCGGCGCGGAATGCGCTGAAATCATGGGTGCCGACCAGGTATCGGGCCGCCTCGGCCATGCGCTCGACGTCGAGCGGACGGTGGTTCCAGGTGATTTCATCGTTCAGGTGCGCCGGGCGGATCTGATCGTTGTAGATCACGTAGCGATAGCGCCGGGCGATGGCCTTGAAGCGCGCATGAAAATGCGCCGGCATGACCTTGGCCCAGCTGACGCTGACGTCGTGGGGCAAGTTGATGTTGGCGCCCATGACCCAGGCTTTCATCGAACGCTCGACCGGCGTGTCGAAGTGCACCACTTGCCCGCACGCATGCACACCGGCATCGGTGCGCCCGGCGCAGAGCAGCGACACCGGTGAGTTGGCGACTTTGGACAAGGCGTTTTCGAGGGTTTCCTGCACGGTGAGCACGCCAGAGGCCTGGCGCTGCCAGCCTCGATAACGCGAGCCCTTGTATTCAACGCCCAACGCGATCCGGAACAAGCCCTCGGCCGCCATTTCGGCGGCCGGGTTATCTATATTTGCCAAGGAGTGACAGCCTGCTGATGTACGCAAAGGCGGGCATTATAAGGCCGCGGCGCAGGGACGCCAGTGCAACTGTTGATCGTTGTGTTGAATGCACTGGCCCCTTCGCGAGCAGGCTCGCTCCCACAGGGGATTTGTGTCGAACACAAATGATGTAGGCGGCGCCGATCCAATGTGGGAGCGAGCCTGCTCGCGAAAGCGGCCCGACAGACACCATCGCATCCTTTCCATAAACAAAAACGGCAGCCTCAATGGGCTGCCGTTCCGTTCAAGCCTTACCGATCAATCAAGCCAGGCGCGACAGCATTTCCCTGGCTTCATCCTTCTGCCCGACATCACCCTCGGTCACCACCTCGTTAAGAATGTCCCGCGCGCCATCGGCGTCGCCCATGTCGATGTAGGCCTGGGCCAGATCGAGCTTGGTGGCGACTTCGTCGGTACCGGAGAGGAAGTCGAATTCCGGCTCGTCGTCTGCAGAGGCCAAAGCATCTTCTGCGTTGAAGGTCGGCTCGGCAATACTCTGCGACAGACGATCCAGCTCGGCATTGACATCATCCAGCTCGGCCGCAAAGACTTGCGGAGCGGCAGGAGCGTCCATTTCATCGGCCAGGGACAGGTCGAAGTCGGCTGGCAACTCCAGATCGTCCTGAGGCATTTGCGCAACAGTCGGCGCTGGAGCAGCAGGCGCGTCCTTGACGTCCTCATCCAGGCTCAACAGGAAATCGTCTTCGGCCAGGATCGCAGGCGTTGCATCGCCACCGAGGTCCATGTCCAGATCGAAGTCCGACAGGTCGTCGAGGTTTTCCCTGACTTCTGTCTGTTGTTGCAATACCGACTCGAAGCTCAAGTCGTCATCTTGTGGAAAATCATCCAGTTCGGCCACGGTGTCCGGTGTCGGCACCGCCGCTTGTGGATCATCCAGACTCAGGTCGAAGGCAGTGTCGAAGTCATCGGGCACCGCTGGCGCCTGCGGTTCGTCCAGCAGCAACTCCCTGACGTATTGCGCGTCCAGCTCGGCCGCCATGGAGGCTGCGGCGATACCGCCGGCGGCCGCGAGGGCCATGGCCGGGAAGCGACTTTTCAGCTGTTCGACCCGCGCAAAGTTCTCGCCGTTGGCCACCAGTTGGCGTTCCTGGGCGACAAACGCGTTCCGGTCGCCCTGCTGGCCGAAGACTTCCATCAGCTTCAGGCGCAGGTCACTGCGTTGCGGTTCATGCTTGATGCTGTCTTCGAGCAGCGCAGCAGCCTGATTCAGGCGACCGGCGGCCAGGTGCGTATGCGCCTTGCGCAGTACGTCGTCATCGTGGCGATCGACCGCGGGCGATACCAGTGGCGCTGCAATCGGCGGCGTGACCACCACCGGAGCAATCACCCGAGCAGGTGCGGGTGCAGGTGCCGGAGCTGGCACAGGCGTTGGAGCCGGAACTGGCGCGGTATCGAGCTTGACGCTTGGCGGCGTCACTTCCAGGCCTTCGAAGCTGCTTTCCGGCAGATCGTGTTCAGTAGGGTGTTGCTGCTCTTCGGCCAGTTCCCGGGCCATGCGCACGTGTTTCTCGGCTTCTTGCTGGGCTTTGCGGCGACGAGCCAGCAACAGCAGCAACAACAGCAGCACCACGGCACCGCCACCCACCAGCCCCAGCAGTGCCGGATTGGTCAGCAGCTCGTTGAATTTCTGCTCGTCGGCCGCTACCGGCGTCGGCTCCACTGGCGTCTCGGACGCGGCCGGGGTTGCCTCGGTTGCAGCCGGTGTTGCCTCGGATGCAGGCGCAGGTGCAGGCGCATCCGCAGGCACTGCCGCTGGATCAGCCGCCAGTTCGGCAGAGATCGCCGCAGTGGTCGCCGCATCCGCCGGTGCGTCCGCGGCGCCTTCGGCCTGCAATTTGGCCAGTTGATTGTTCTTCAGTTCGATCAGGCGCTGCAGCTTGTCCAGCTGGCTTTGCAGATCGGTCATGCGGCTTTTCAGTTCCTCGTTGTCACGACGGGTCGTGTCGAGGCTTTCCTGAGTCACCGCCAGCTTGTTGTTCAAGGCCTTGGCGTCGCCTGCGGCACCTTTGCCACCGGCTTTCCCGGATTCGGCAGACACCAGGCTCAGATTGTCCCTGGCGGCTTGCGCGGCCCCGCCTTCGCCACGCGCACGCCGGGTGGCGTCGAGTTGCTGCTGCCCTGCCCCGGTCTTCGGCACATAGCGCCGGCCCTGACGCCACGCCGTGTTCTGCGCGGCCACTTCGGCAATGGCTTTCTGCTGCGGCAGCTCGGTGCTCTGTGCCTGATCCGGCAGACGCAATACCTGACCGGTTTTCAGTCGGTTGATGTTGCCGTCGATAAAGGCATCCGGGTTCAGCGCCTGAATGGCCAGCATGGTTTGCTGGACCGAGCCGCCATTACGCGCCTTTGCCGCGATTTCCCACAGGGTATCCCGTGGCGTGGTGGTGTATTGGCCAGGCTCGGTGGCGCCGGTCACCGGGGCGGTGACGGTTTGCGTCGGAGCAGGTTGCGCAGCGGCATCGGCAGTCTGCGGCGAGAATTTGGACGGATCGAGCAGCACGCTGTAATCGCGCAACAGACGGCCGTTGGGCCACATGACCTGAACCAGGAATTTCACCATCGGTTCGGACAGGGGCTTGCTGGATGTCACACGCAGGACGCTTTTACCGCCGGGGTTGAGCACGGGGGTAAAGCTCAGGTCGTTGAGAAACGCCTGGCGGTCGACTCCGGCCTTGGCGAATTCTTCCGGCGAAGCCAGGCTCGGCACCACGTCGCCAGCGGTGAGTTCCTTGACGTCGAGCAATTCGATTTCCGCCACCAGCGGCTGGTCCAGCGTCGATTTCAGGGTCAGCTCCCCGAGCCCGAGAGCATGCGCCATACCGGAGGACAGCGCCGAGGCGGCCGCTATTGCTAACACCAGTTTGCGAACTTGAACCATAGCCTCTTCCTTTGTTTGAACATTCCTCGGCCAGCGAGAAGGTGTTGATAGTCGCTGCCGTAAGGCATTGCGCGCGCCGACGAGGAGTCGTCGCGCGCGATCGTTTCATTCATGCCCTGGAAAGCCCCGCAGGGTGGCTCGCCGCCAGCAGTCCGGACCAAGCATAGCGCTGGTTGGAACCATGCGAAAAATTGTTGCGAAGTATCTTTTACACAAGGTGTTTTATCAACAATTCAGCCACCTGCACAGCATTGAGCGCCGCGCCTTTGCGCACGTTATCTGACGTCAGCCACAGGTTTAGTTCCGACAGGTCGTCGATTCCATGGCGAACCCGACCAACGTAGACCACGTCCTGCCCGACCGCATCGCCGACCGGCGTCGGATAATCGCCGGCTTCCACCAGTTCGATACCCGGGGCGTCTTCCAGGGCCGCATTGACTTTCCCCAGGTCGATGTCGCTCGCGGACTGCAAGGTCACACTGAAGCTATCGCCAAAAAACACCGGAGCTTGAATGCACGTGACGGAAATCTTCAATGAAGGCAGGGCCATGACCTGGCGCAGTTCGCGCACCAGGCGCTTTTCCAGCAGGGTATGGCCCTGCTCATCCGGTTTGCCGACTTGTGCCAGCAGGTTGAAGGCCATCTGCCGATCGAAGAAGGTTGGCTCCAGGGGGCGCACGTTGAGCAACTCGGCGGTTTGCCGGGCCAGCTCGGTCACGGCTTCGCGACCCTGGGCAGAGACCGCCAGGGCAGCGGTCAGGTGAATGCGTTGCAGGTCGAGCAAACCGAGCAACGGCGCCAGCACCACGGCCAGCGTGGTCGCCGACGGGCTTGGGCTGCTGACCTGGAACGGCTTTTTCAAACCGGCAAGCACCTGTGCGTTGGCTTCCGGCACCACTTGTGGCGCCTGATCCGCTGGCAAGGCACCGGACAGGTCGATCAGCGAGCAGCCAGCGGCGGTGGCGCGCGCGGCGAAACTCAGGGTGACCGCCGGGCCGGCGGCGAAGAACACCAGCTGGACTTTGCTGAAGTCGAACTCATCGACTTCGCGAACCCGCACGTTCTTGCCACGAAACGGCACCGAATGCCCGGCCGATTCACTGCTGGCCAGCAGGTGCAGGTTGCCGACCGGGAAGTCCCGCTCTTCGAGAAGCTGCACGAGGGTTTCGCCGACAGTACCGGTGGCGCCGATCACGGCAATATCAATGGACTGGCTCATGGTTTTACCTCTGGCGAAACGGGGGGAGCGGCACTTTACCGGGTGGGTGGCGTGCAGGCAATTCGGCCGGGATATGCGGCGCCTGTTCCGGCCTCATCGCCGGCAAGCCGGTCTCGCTCCCACAAGGTTTGTGTCGTACACAAAATATGATGGCAGCTCAAAACCTGTGGGAGCGAGCGTGCTCCGGGCGGCGTTCCGTTGATAGCGAACTGTCAGTCAACCCATCAACCCCAGACTGCCAAAAACAAAAAAACCCGCACCTCCTTCAAGGCACGGGCTCTTTCATTACATCAACCGATCACCGCTCAAGCAGAATCCGCAGCATGCGACGCAGCGGTTCGGCCGCGCCCCACAGCAGCTGGTCGCCGACGGTGAAGGCACCGACGAACTGCGAACCCATGTTCAGCTTGCGCAGACGGCCTACCGGAATGTTCAGGGTGCCGGTGACTTTCGTCGGGCTCAGCTCCTGCATGCTGATGTCGCGGTTGTTCGGCACCAGCTTGACCCAAGGGTTGTGCTGGCTGATCAGCCCTTCGATGTCGGCAATCGGCACGTCTTTGTTCAGCTTGATGGTCAGCGCCTGGCTGTGGCAGCGCATGGCGCCGATGCGCACGCAGATGCCGTCGACCGGGATCGGGCTCTTGAAGCGACCGAGGATCTTGTTGGTCTCGGCCTGGGCCTTCCACTCTTCGCGGCTCTGACCGTTCGGCAGTTCCTTGTCGATCCACGGGATCAGGCTGCCGGCCAGGGGCACGCCGAAGTTTTCGGTCGGGTACGCGTCGCTGCGCATGGCTTCGGCGACACGGCGGTCGATGTCGAGAATGGCGCTGGCAGGGTCGGCCAGTTGATCGGCGACAGCGGCATGGGTCGCGCCCATCTGCTTGATCAGTTCACGCATGTTCTGCGCGCCGGCACCGGAGGCCGCCTGATAGGTCATGGCGCTCATCCACTCCACCAGACCGGCTTCGAACAGACCGCCCAGGCCCATCAGCATCAGGCTGACGGTGCAGTTGCCGCCGATGTAGTTCTTGGTGCCCGCGTCGAGCTGCTGGTCGATGACCTTGCGGTTCACCGGGTCCAGCACGATCACCGCGTCATCCTGCATGCGCAGGCTGGAAGCGGCGTCGATCCAGTAACCCTGCCAGCCGGCTTCGCGCAGTTTCGGGAAGACTTCGCTGGTGTAGTCGCCACCCTGGCAAGTCAGAATCACGTCGAGGGTTTTCAGCTCTTCAATGCTGTAAGCGTCCTTGAGCGGAGCAATGTCCTTGCCCACGGACGGGCCTTGGCCACCGACATTGGAAGTGGTGAAAAACACCGGCTCGATAAGATCGAAATCCTGCTCTTCCAGCATCCGCTGCATGAGCACGGAACCGACCATACCGCGCCAACCGATCAGACCTACACGTTTCATCGCAACTACACCTTCTTGAAAAGTGGGCCGCTGCTTTCGAAGTGGAAAGTGGCAGCGGGCCCGAGAGATTACAGATTCCGCAGCGCGGCGACTACTGCGTCGCCCATTTCCTGCGTACCGACTTTAGTGCAACCGGTCGACCAGATGTCGCCCGTACGCAAGCCCTGGTCCAGAACCAGGCTCACCGCCTTCTCGATCGCGTCCGCCGCGCCCGATTGGTTGAAGCTGTAACGCAACATCATCGACACCGACAAAATGGTCGCCAACGGGTTGGCAATGCCCTTGCCCGCGATGTCCGGCGCCGAACCGTGGCACGGCTCGTACATGCCCTTGTTGTGGGTGTCCAGGGAGGCCGACGGCAGCATGCCGATGGAGCCGGTGAGCATCGACGCCTGGTCGGACAGAATGTCACCGAACATGTTGTCGGTCACGATCACATCGAATTGCTTCGGTGCACGCACCAGTTGCATGGCGGCGTTGTCGACGTACATGTGGCTCAGTTCGACTTGCGGGTAATCCTTGGCCACTTCCTCGACGATTTCACGCCACAGTTGGCTGGACGCCAGGACGTTGGCCTTGTCCACCGAGCACAGCTTCTTGCCGCGCACCATGGCCATGTCGAAACCGACACGGGCAATGCGGCGGATTTCGCTTTCGCTGTACGGCAGCGTGTCATAGGACTGGCGCTCGCCGTTTTCCAGGGTGCGGGTGCCGCGTGGCGCGCCGAAATAGATGCCGCCGGTCAGCTCGCGAACGATCAGGATGTCGAGGCCGGAAACGATTTCCGCTTTCAGGCTCGAGGCTTCAGCCAGTTGCGGGTACAGGATCGCCGGACGCAGGTTGCCGAACAGGCCCAGTTGCGCACGGATCTTCAGCAGGCCGCGCTCAGGGCGGATGTCACGTTCGATGGCGTCCCATTTCGGTCCGCCGACGGCGCCCAGCAGCACAGCGTCCGCCGCGCGGGCGCGATCCAGGGTTTCGTCGGCCAGCGGCACGCCGTGCTTGTCGATGGCAGCGCCACCGATCACGTCGTGGCTCAGCTCGAAGCCCAGGCTGTACTTGTCGTTGGCCAGCTCCAGCACCTTGACCGCTTCGGCCATGATTTCCGGACCAATACCGTCACCTGGGAGAATCAGAATCTGCTTGCTCATGCTTTCCTCATGTCATCAGTCGGTATGCCCTTGGGCACACCCGGAAAAATTCTATCGTTCTGCCATCAGCACCAGCACATCTGTACTGAACGAACCATCGGCCTCAATCTCAAAATAGTCGCGCACTTCGTTGCCCATCGATTGCTGCAACTCGCGGATCGCCGCGCGCATCACCTGTGGCGTGCGCATGCGCTCGACCCAGCTGGTGTACTCCAGACGCAGGCGTTGACGCGTGGTGCTACGGGTGTGCAACCCCGCCTCGCTGACCTGACGCAACCACTCGCCGGCGGAATAATCGCGCACATGGCTGGTGTCGCGCAGCACTTCGACGCTTTGCAGGTAAGTGTCGAACAACGGACTGCCCGGTGACAACACGTCGATGAACGCTGCTACACCTCCCGGTTTCAGCACCCGGCGGACTTCCCGCAGCGCCAGGCCGAGATCGCTCCAATGGTGCGCCGAATAACGGCTGAACACGAAGTCGAACTCGCCATCGGCGAACGGCAGGCGCTCGGCGGCACCGTTGACCGTGGACACGTTGCTCAGGCCACGATCGACAGCGGCAGCGGCGACGACGTCGAGCATCTGCTGGGACAGGTCGTAGGCCACCACTTCCTTGACCAGCGAGGCCACGTGAAAACTCACGTGACCGGCGCCGCAACCCAGATCCAGCACCCGGGCATCGCCCTGCCCTGTCAGTTCAGCCTGTAGCAGGGCGAATTCGGTGCCTTGAGCGTGTACGGCGCTGCTCAGGTAGGCGGCGGCCTGTTCACCGAATTGTTTCTGGACTACCTGGCTGTGCTGGGGGGTGCTGGTCATGGGGACTTCCTTTTTGGGGGTGGAGTCTTGTGTTGCCTTCGAGGGCCTCATCGCGAGCAGGCTCGCTCCCACAGGGTTTTGTGAACGCCGCACATCCAATGTGGGAGCCAGCCTGCTGGCGATGGCGTCATTACGCCTTACGCAAATTCATGCATCACGAAACAACCACGGCTGGCTCGCCCGGTGCTTGGCTTCAAACGTCGCAATCGCCTCATGATCCATCAACGTCAGACCGATATCGTCCAGGCCATTGAGCAGGCAGTGCTTGCGGAACGCATCAATCTCAAAGCGATGCACCTTGCCATCCGGACGGGTCACGGTCTGGGCTTGCAGGTCGATCTGCAACTGGTAGCCAGGATTCGCTTCAACCTGCTGGAACAGCTCATCAACCTCGGCATCTCTCAAAATGATCGGCAACAAGCCGTTCTTGAAGCTGTTGTTGAAGAAGATGTCGGCGTAGCTCGGCGCGATGATGCTGCGGAAACCGTACTCTTCCAGGGCCCACGGCGCGTGTTCGCGGCTGGAGCCGCAACCGAAGTTTTCCCGGGCCAGCAACACGCTGGCGCCTTGGTAACGTTCGGCGTTGAGCACGAAGTCCTTGTTCAGCGGCCGCTTGGAGTTGTCTTGATACGGCTGCCCCACATCCAGGTAGCGCCACTCATCGAACAGGTTCGGGCCAAAACCCGTGCGCTTGATCGACTTCAAGAATTGCTTCGGAATGATCTGGTCGGTGTCGACGTTGGCACGATCCAGAGGCGCGACAAGACCAGTGTGCTGGGTAAAAGCTTTCATGCTGCGCTCCTTCAGATCAATTCACGGACGTCGACGAAACGACCGTTCACAGCGGCGGCGGCGGCCATTGCCGGGCTCACCAGGTGGGTACGACCACCGGCGCCCTGACGGCCTTCGAAGTTACGGTTGGAGGTCGAGGCGCAATGCTCGCCCGACTCCAAACGGTCCGGGTTCATCGCCAGGCACATCGAGCAGCCCGGCTCGCGCCATTCGAAACCGGCCTCGAGGAAAATCTTGTCCAGGCCTTCGGATTCCGCCTGCGCCTTCACCAGGCCCGAGCCCGGCACCACGATGGCCTGCTTGATGGTCGATGCCACTTTGCGGCCCTTGGCGATCACTGCCGCCGCGCGCAAATCTTCGATCCGCGAGTTGGTGCAGGAACCGATGAATACACGGTCGAGCTGAATGTCGGTGATCGCCTGATTGGCGGTCAGTCCCATGTATTTCAACGCGCGTTCGATGGAGCCACGTTTGACCAGGTCCATTTCCTTCGCAGGATCGGGAACATTCTGATCCACGGCCAACACCATCTCAGGCGAGGTGCCCCAGCTGACTTGCGGTTTGATCTGGGTCGCGTCGAGCTCGACCACGGTGTCGAACACCGCATCGGCATCGGACACCAGGTCTTTCCAGGCTTCAACGGCCAGGTCCCACTCCGCGCCTTTCGGAGCGAATGGACGGCCCTTGACGTAAGCCACGGTTTTTTCATCGGCGGCCACCAGACCGACGCGAGCACCGGCCTCGATGGACATGTTGCAGATGGTCATGCGGCCTTCGACCGACAGATCGCGAATCGCGCTACCGGCGAATTCGATGGCATGGCCGTTACCGCCGGCGGTGCCGATCTTGCCGATCACGGCGAGGACGATGTCCTTGGCGGTCACGCCGAATGGCAACTGGCCCTCGACCTCTACCCGCATGTTCTTCATTTTCTTGGCGACCAGGCACTGGGTGGCGAGCACGTGCTCGACTTCGGAAGTGCCGATACCGTGAGCCAAAGCGCCAAACGCGCCGTGGGTCGAGGTGTGGGAGTCGCCGCAGACCACGGTCATGCCCGGCAAGGTGGCACCCTGCTCCGGGCCGATGACGTGAACGATGCCCTGGCGGATGTCGTTCATTTTGAATTCGACGATGCCGTACTCGTCACAGTTATCGTCGAGGGTCTGAACCTGCAAACGCGAGACCTGGTCGGCAATGGCTTCGATGCCGCCCTTGCGCTCCGGCGTGGTCGGTACGTTGTGGTCCGGGGTCGCGATGTTGGCATCGATGCGCCAAGGCTTGCGCCCGGCCAGACGCAGGCCTTCGAAGGCTTGCGGCGAGGTCACTTCATGGATGATGTGACGATCGATGTAGATCAGCGCGGAGCCATCGTCGCGCTGCTTGACCAAATGCGAATCCCAGAGCTTGTCGTAGAGCGTTTTGCCGACCATCAGACGGTTTCCTCATCATTTTGTTTCTATGCCCTGGGTCTTGAGCGATTCAATAACCCCTTGGCTTGTGAGGTCGATCCTAGGGGGTTACATTAAATAACTCAAATTCATATTTTTTATGCTTTGGATAACCAACTGGAATACGACGATGGATCTGGCCAACCTCAACGCTTTTATCGCGATTGCCGAGACCGGGAGTTTCTCCGGTGCCGGCGAGCGGCTGCACCTGACCCAGCCGGCAATCAGCAAGCGCATCGCCGGGCTGGAGCAGCAATTGAAGGTGCGCCTGTTCGATCGCCTGGGTCGTGAAGTCGGCCTGACCGAAGCCGGGCGCGCCTTGCTGCCGCGGGCCTATCAGATCCTCAATGTGCTGGATGACACCCGCCGCGCCCTGACCAACCTCACCGGCGAAGTGAGTGGCCGCCTGACCCTGGCCACCAGTCACCACATCGGCCTGCACCGTCTGCCGCCTTTATTAAGGGAATTCACCCGCCGTTATCCCCAGGTGGCGCTGGATATCCAGTTCCTCGACTCGGAAGTGGCCTACGAGGAAATTCTCCATGGCCGCGCCGAGCTGGCGGTCATCACGCTAGCCCCGGAACCCCACGCCCTGGTCCAGGCCACGCCCGTATGGGACGACCCGCTGGATTTCGTCGTCGCCCCGGAGCATTCGCTGATCAGCAACGGCCCGGTCAGCCTGGCCGACATTGCCCTGCACCCGGCGGTATTCCCCGGCGGCAATACCTTTACCCACCACATCGTCAGGCGCCTGTTCGAAGCCCGGGGCCTGACGCCGAACATCGCCATGAGTACCAATTATCTGGAAACGATCAAGATGATGGTCTCGATCGGCCTGGCCTGGAGCGTGTTGCCGCGCACCATGCTCGACGAACAAGTTGCACGAATACCTTTACCGGGCATACAACTGACTCGCCAGCTAGGCTATATCTTGCATACCGAACGGACGCTGTCGAATGCGGCACGGGCGTTTATGGCCCTGCTGGATGCACAAATCGATGGGCCAGGGATTCAAGGCTAAGCTGTGCTAGGTCCATAGAGCCCGTAGAGCCACAAACTCCTGTGACTAACGCCCAATTCAGCCCAAGGCTTGAAAATGCCGAAATCCGTTGACCGAATTCCGCCGATGCCGCGCATTCAGGCGCTGGACCCGAAGCGGTCCGAGCAGAGCTGGGAAAGTGCCCCGCAATTGCTGGCGGCCCTCAACGGTGCACGCCTGGGTGCCTGGTACTGGGACATCGAGCTCGGGCAGATCAGCTGGTCGCGGGGCACCCAGGCATTGTTCGGCTTCGATCCCCGGCAACCGCTGCCGGCCGATCTGGAATACCTTGACCTGCTGCCGCCGGAGGACCGGGCAAAAACCATCCGCGCCTTCCACGCGGTGATTGCCGGCGCCCCGCTGGAGCAGGCGATGCATCACCGCATCCGCTGGCCCGACGGCAGCCTGCACTGGCTGGAGATCAACGGCAGCCTGCTGCCGGACAAGCACGGCCGGCCGCGCATGATCGGGGTGATTCGCGAAATCACCCACCAGCGTCAGCGTGAACAGGCCCTGAGGAGTTCGGAAAAACGCTTTGCCACGCTGTTTCACCTGTGTCCGAACATGGTATTGCTGACCCGCCAGGAAGACGGCCTGATCAGCGAAGCCAACCAGTATTTCGAAAGCCTGTTCGGCTGGCCGGTGCAAGACGCGATTGGCCGCACGACCCTCGAGCTGGGCCTGTGGGTGCACCCGGAGCAACGGGCGCAACTGGTCAAGGCCACCAAGGCCAAGGGCGAATTGATCAATATGGAAGTGCAGCTGCGAGCGAGTAACGGCCAGGTTCACGACGGCATTCTCAGCGCGCAGAAAGTCGAGCTCGAAGGCCAGCCCTACCTGCTGAGCACCTTCCTCGATACCACCGAACGCAAAGCCGCCGAACACGCCCTCAAAGACAGCCAGGAACGCCTCGACCTGGCCCTGGATTCGGCGCAGCTGGGCACCTGGGACTGGCACATTCCCAGCGGCATGCTCTACGGCTCGGCGCGGGCCGCCCAACTGCACGGGCTGGAAGCCAAGCCTTTCCATGAAGCGTTCGACGATTTTTTCGAAGGCGTACCCGGCGAAGATCGCGACAGCATGCGCGACGCCTACCGCAGCTTGCGCGAAGGCCCGGCGGGCAATTATCAACTGACCTACCGCGTGCAGCTGGCGGATGGCAGTTCGCGCTACCTGGAGAGCCGCGCCCGGCTCTACCGCGATGACAACGGTGCACCACTGCGCATGGCCGGCACGCTGCTCGACATCACCGATCAGGTGGAACGCGAACAGCGGTTGGTGGCGTCTGAAGAGAAATTCGCCACCCTGTTCCAGGTCAGCCCGGACCCGATCTGCGTGACCCACCAGGACACCGGCCAGTTCATAGAAATCAACTCCAGCTTTACCCAGACCTTCGGCTGGAGCACCGCCGAGGTGATCGGCCGCAGTGCCGACGAAATCGGCCTGTGGGACGCTTCGGCGAAAAGCCTGCAAAGGATCGAACAGGTCATCCGCGAACAGGGCCTGAACAACGTGGCGATCCTGGTCCAGCACAAGGACGGGCAGCCCCTGACGTGCGTGATTTCCAGCCGCCAGATCAGCGTCGGCGACCAGCCGTGCATCGTCACCACCCTGCGCGACATCACCCAGCAGCAACGTTCGGAAGCGGCACTGAAGGCCAGCGAGGAGAAATTCGCCAAGGCGTTCCACTCCAGCCCCGACGCCATCACCATCACCGAGCGCGACACCGGGCGCTATCTGGAAGTCAACGATGGCTTCTGCCGCCTGACCGGCTATCGTGCCGACGAAGTCGTTGGCCGCACGGTGTACCAGGTTGGTATCTGGGCCGAGGAAAAACAGCGCTCGGCGCTATTGGCCGAGCTGCAGCTCAAGGGTCGGGTGCACCACCAGGAGATGCTCGGGCGCAATAAACGTGGCGAATTACTCACCGTCGAAGTCTCGGTGGAACCCATCACGCTCAACGAAACCGCCTGCCTGCTGCTGACCGCCCGCGACGTCAGCCTGCTGAAAAACGCCGAGGCGCAAATCCGCCACCTGGCCTACCACGACCCGCTGACCAACCTGCCCAACCGCGCGCTGCTGATGGATCGCCTGAGCCAGCAGATCGCCCTGCTCAAGCGCCACAACCTGCGCGGCGCGCTGATGTTTCTCGACCTCGACCACTTCAAGCACATCAACGACTCACTCGGCCATCCGGTGGGCGATACGGTGCTGAAGATCATCACGGCACGCCTTGAAGCCAGCGTGCGCATGGAGGACACCGTCGCGCGGCTGGGCGGTGATGAATTCGTGGTGCTGCTCAGCGGCCTGGAAGGTTCGCGCAACGAGGTCAGCGACCAGGTGCGCAATCTCGCCGACACCCTGCGTGAGCTGCTGTCCGAACCGATGTTCCTCGACGGCCAGCGCCTGCAAGTGACCCCGAGCATCGGCATCGCGCTGATCCCCGATCACGGCTCGACCCCGACCGACCTGCTCAAACGCGCCGACATCGCCCTCTATCGGGCCAAGGATTCGGGCCGCAACACCACGCAGATGTATCACAACACCATGCAGAAGGCCGCCAGCGAACGCCTGCGCCTGGAGACCGACCTGCGCCAGGCCTTGTCCCGCGGTGAGTTTCGCGTGCATTACCAACCTCAGGTGGACGCGCGGGACGGCCGCATCGTCGGCGCCGAGGCATTGGTGCGCTGGGACCATCCGGAATTCGGCACAAAGTCGCCCACGGACTTCATCAAGGTGCTGGAGGACAGCGGGCTGATCCTCGAAGTGGGCACCTGGATCGTCGACGAGGTCTGCGCCGCCTTCAAACAGCTGATCGCCAAAGGCCTGATCGACGCGCACAACTTCAGCCTGTGCGTGAACATCAGCCCGCGGCAATTCCGCCAGAACGACTTCGTCGAACGCATCGAACACAGTCTCGGCAGCCACGGCCTGCCCTGCTCGCTGCTGAAACTGGAAATCACCGAAGGCATCGTCATCCAAAACCTGGAAGACACCATCAGCAAAATGCGCCGTCTGAAAAAACTCGGCGTGAGCTTTGCCATGGACGACTTCGGCACCGGCTACTCCTCGCTGACCTACCTCAAGCGCCTGCCGGTGGACACCTTGAAAATCGACCAGTCGTTCATCCGCGACGCCACCACCGATCCCAACGATGCCGAGATCATTCGCGCCATTGTCGCGATGGCCCGCAGCCTGGAATTGAAAGTGATCGCCGAAGGAGTGGAAACCCAGGACCAGCTGGATTTCCTGCAGGGGCTGGGCTGCCATTTCTACCAGGGGTATTTGCACAGTCGGCCGTTGCCGGTGAAGGAATTTCAAAAACTCCTTAAGTAACTGACTCGGTCCTTTTTGCGCGCCCCCCTCTACCGAACCGGGCTCGCTTCCTTGTGGGAGCGAGCCTGCTCGCGAAGAGGCCATGCCAGTCGACATCGATGTCGGATGCCAGTCCGCCTTCGTCGGAACGCCGCCCGGAGCAAGCCCCGCTCCCACAGGAATCGCGGCCACGCACGAATATCATGCCCCCCATCACCATCAAATCCCCGTTTCCTACACGCCTCAGGGAAACGTCCCATTTACCTTCCAAACCCCATCACCGACCCTTTGCGTTGCACGTTGCCATGCCCCGATTCATGCGGGAGCCGGAGCAATTTGATCAATAGCCAGCGCGCCACAGCGCCTCGCTCGAATCATCTGCAGACAAGGACCTCAATCAATGGCAGTCGGGTATTACATTCGCCAAGGTGACAAAACCACCTGCGGTGGCACGGTGCTGGATGCAGAACCCTGCATCACGATGTTTGGCGAAAACCATGCCCGCGACGGGGATAGGGTTTCCTGCGGAATAACCGGCAAGACCTACGCGATAGCCGGCGGGATTTCGCATATGCGAAGCAAGGGCCGGTTCTTGGCCGGTACGCTGGACAGCGTCAGCTCTTGCCCTTGCAGAGCCGAGTTGATCCCCTCGCTAAAAACGGCCACTTACTCCTCCAGGGAGGCCGTTGCGCCGCAAGGTGCCCGTGCCGCCGCTCAGCCAGCCAGTCCTGCATCCCGCAGCGATCCGCCAGCACCACGCCCATCCAGCCATGCGCCGGCGCGAACGGCGCCCTCACCGTCTTTCAGTGAGCTGCCGGGGCTGGTCTGCCAGAACCTCTGGCGCGGGTATCAACAACGCGCCGAAGCCATAGTAGCGCCGGGCGGCGTACTGATCGCCGACCCCAAGGCGCGCAATCGTGCGATCAATGCCGCCTACGCCCGGTTGTGGCTGGAAGATCAGCGTTTCCAATGGGCGGGACTTGCAGCGTTCGCTTCCAAGCAGGTTGGCTGTGGACTGCTGCATGCGGCGGATTCGATCGAGAAGATTCAGCGCCAGCATGAGGCGGGACTTCGCAGGGATGACGCGTTCATAAAAAAGCTTTTGGGCTTGTTCAGCTGGGACAGTAAGCGTGAACAGCAGGCGAAAGCTCGGGACCTTGAGCAAGCGCAACGGGATTACGAGCAAGCCCGCAGCAACAATCCGCTGCCTAGCGGTATCCGCCACAAGGGAGATTCGTTGTCGTTCGTGCAAAAGCAACTCCAGTTCGTGCACGACATGCTGGCGCTGGGTAATACCACGCTCTTTCTAGATGTGTTTCCGCTGCATGAGTTTTACAAGGAACGGGGGTTGTGGTCGCTCAAGACTTGCCTGCCTTCACGTAGCAGTATCTATGGATCCGATAAGCCTCCAGTGCTGTGGCCAGTTGAGCAGAAGACTCTAAAGTTCGGTACTGACCATCAGCAAATACTACAAGCCTTCGAGGCCATTGAAGCAGGCAACATCGCCGAAAGCGTTGTGCACCTGGCTTGGCACGAACAACAGAACATTCTGCAACCGGCGATGTACAGCGACCAGTGGTTGGTAAAACTGCTATTCGGAAATCATTTCGCCTACGTTACCGATTTCCCCTCTGGCGCTGCTGCAGCCGTTGAACTGACACTGGCCAGCCAGTGCCGCTCTAGCGAGGACGGACGCACAGTGGGCTTCAGCAATGATTATGTCGCCAACCTGGCCGACATCGATCAGCGCATGCCTTTCGTGCTCAAAGCTGCTGAGCAATTTGACAAGCTGCTGCAGCGCTCTGATCGCCAGCTGATTGAGCAGGCGATTCTGGACATTGCCGGAGGTCGTGGCGTGCGATGAGCCTGCTACAACGCATAGGTTGGCGACGCGGCATCTTGGCTATAGCAGTCGTGACTATCCTGATAGTGGCGGCGAGTCGGGCGCTTTCGGATGACCCGGAAATTGCACTGATGATTGGCGAGCCTTGGGAAGACATGCGCCAGCGTTCAACTGCAACCATAGATACAGTTATTCCTGGCCAATTTTGGGGGAGATTACCCAAGTCGGATGCTCGCCTTCGTTTTCTGGATTCCCAATTTGGATTCGTAACCCCACTGGCCCGCTTTTTCGCCGTTAGTTTCAATAGTGATGAGTTAGTGACAAGTGTCCGCATGTCCCCTCAGGTCGAACCGCTGTTGCTAGACGACACTCTCAAGGTCGTGCTGAATCTGCAGGAGCAATGGCATCAAGGAGGCTGGACACCCATCCGCGTCAATGAATTTCCTTCGTTCGCCGACACCCCGCAATGGCGGGCACAGCTAATGGACGAGACTAGAGGCGGAAAAGCCTACTGGCATGCAGGCGACCAATATCAGGTGATGTTGGTGGTCAATCGGTTCAGGGACGATAAGCGACCTACAGAGGAACGCTATCTCATCACGCTGTCACTCGGCACGCCGTGGGTGAATCCTTGACTTCCCATCTTGGTGACGCACGAACGGTGGGCTTCAGCAATGATTACGTCGCCATCCTGGCCGACATCAATCAGCGCATGCCTTTCGTTCTCAAGGCTGCTGAGCAGTTTGACAAGCTGCTACGGCGCTCCGATCACCAGTTCATCGAACAGTCGATTCTGGACATTGCCGCAGGCCGGGGCGTGCGATGAGTTTGCTGCGACGCATAGGTTGGCGACGCGGGGTCTTGGTAATGGCCGTCGCGGCTTTACTCATCGTAGCAGCGATTCAGGCGCTATCGGATGACCCGGAAATTGCGCTAATGATTGGCGAGCCTTGGGAAGCCATGCGCCAGCGCTCCAGCGCGGCCATTGGGCCAGCCATCCCTGGGCATTACTGGGGTCGGGTGCCGAAGTCGGATGCCCGTCTCCGCTTCATAGATCCTCATTACGGGTTCGTGACCCCGCTGGCTCGTTCCTTCACGGTCAGCTTTAACAAAGATGAGTCAGTCAGCAGCGTGCGGATGTCGCCGCAGGTTGAACCGTTGTTGCTCGACGATACACTCAAGACCGTGCTGGATTTGCAAGAGCAATGGCATCAAGCGGGCTGGATACCGATCCGGGTCAGCTACGATCCTCCCTTCGCCGACACCCCACAATGGCGTGCCAGACTGCGGGATGTGAACAAAGGTGGCACGTCTTACTGGCAAGCGGGCAACCAGTATCAAGTAATGCTGGTGGTTAACCGTTTCAGGGATGACAGGCGCCCCACTGAGGAGCGCTACCTCATCAAGCTGCAACTTGCCACGCCTTGGGTGAAACCATGACCCTGCACCTTGATGACGGACCACCCCCAGCATCTCCTCAACCAACTAAACGTGCTCCCCCAAGAACCCATCTACACTGAAAAATCGCCTCCACCAAAACTCACACCCCACACTTTTTTCTCCCCCGAGACCCTACCGACGTGCCCAGCATCTACCAGATCAAACCGGCCTTTCAAAACCTCCTGCGACCACTGGTGCAACGACTGTTCAACCAGGGTACGACCGCCAACCAGATCACCCTGGCAGCAGGCATCGGCTCGGTGCTGGTGGGTGCGGTGATCGCCGGTTTTGTGCAGCATCCGGGAGTATTTTTGCTGGTGCCGGTCTGGATGATCCTGCGCATGGCGCTCAATGCCATCGATGGCATGCTGGCCCGGGAGTTCAACCAGCAGACGCGCTTGGGGGCCTACCTTAATGAGCTGTGCGATATCGCCGCCGACTGTGCGCTGATCCTGCCGTTTGCCCTGCTGCCGGACGTCAGCCTGTGGCTGGTGCTGCTGGTCGCCCTGCTCGCCTTGTTCAGCGAATACGGCGGCGTGCTGGGGCCCATGGTGGGTGCCTCGCGGCGCTATGACGGGCCCATGGGCAAAAGTGATCGGGCGTTTGTGCTGGGGGTCGTGGCGACCGCTATCGCACTGGGCTGGATCAGCGCCCCATGGATCAATGCCGTGTTCGCGATCATCGCCGTATTATTGGTTTACACGCTGATCAACCGGGTCCGCCAGGGCCTCAAGGAAGCACAGGAAGACATCCCTTCAGCATAAGGACAGTGCAATGCGCGAAGCTCAACATCAGACGTTCACCACCCATGACGGCGTGGAATTGTTTTACCGCTACTGGCCAGGTACCGCGGCCCCGGGCGAACCACGCCAGGCCGTGCTGTTGTTTCACCGCGGCCATGAACACTCCGGGCGCATTGCCCATCTGGTGGATGAACTGAATCTGCCCGACCATGACTTCTTTGCCTGGGACGCCCGGGGTCATGGTCTCTCGCCGGGGGCCCGTGGCGACAGCCCGGGTTTTGCCACCAGCGTGCGTGACGTGCAGACCTTCTGCGATCACCTGGGCGCGACCTACGGTATCGATGAAGAACATATCGCGGTGATCGCCCAGAGCGTCGGTGCAGTGATCGTGGCCACCTGGGTCCACGATTACGCGCCCCGCATACGCTCCCTGGTGCTGGCGTCCCCGGCGTTCAAGGTCAAGCTCTACGTGCCCTTCGCGCGCCAGGGGCTGGCGCTGATGCGCCGCTGGCGAGGCAACTTTTTCGTCAACAGCTACGTTAAAGCGCGTTTTCTCAGCCATGACCCGCAACGGGTCGCCAGCTACGACAACGACCCGCTGATCACCAAGGCGATTTCGGTCAATGTCCTGCTCGGCCTCTACGACGCGGCCGAGCGTGTGGTGGCCGATGCCCAGGCCATCCAGGTGCCGACGCAGCTGTTGATCTCCGGCGCCGATTTCGTGGTTCATCGCCGACCTCAGGAACAGTTTTTCGAGCGCCTCGGCAGCCAGCACAAGGAAAAACACGTCCTGGCGGGATTCTTCCACGACACCCTGGGTGAACAGCGTCGCGAGACCGCCGTCGCCAGCGTACGGCGCTTTATCCTCCACAACTTCGAACAACCGGCTGCCCGCCCCTCCCTGCTGGCCGCCGACCGCCTGGGCCTGACCTGCGCCGAATCGGAATCATTGGCCGCGCCATTGCCCCACAACTCCCTGCGTGACCTGTACTGGCGCATGACCCGCGCCGGCATGGGCCTCGGCGGCCAGCTGTCGTCCGGGCTCAAGCTGGGTTTCGACACCGGCTTCGACTCCGGCAGCACCCTGGACTACGTCTACCGCAACACGCCCACCGGCACGTCGGCCATTGGCCGTCTGATCGACCGTAATTACCTGGACTCGATCGGCTGGCGTGGCATTCGCCAACGCAAGCTGCATGTCGAAGAACTGCTGCGCCTGGCCATGGCTCACTTGCGTGATCAGGGCCGCGAAGTGCGCATCGTCGACATTGCCGCCGGGCACGGGCGCTACATTCTTGAAGCCTTGCAGGGCATCGACCCGCTGCCCGAGTCGATCCTGTTGCGCGATTACAGCGACATCAACGTGCGCGACGGCGGTGCGCTGATCCGCGACAAAGGCCTGGAGGCCATCGCCCGATTCGTCAAGGGAGATGCCTTCGACCGTGCCGATCTCGCCGCACTCGATCCCAAGCCGACCCTGGCGGTGGTGTCCGGCCTGTACGAGCTGTTCGCCGACAACCAGATGGTCAGTGGCTCACTCGCCGGGCTGGCCGAAGCCGTGGAACCCGGTGGCTATCTGGTCTACACCGGCCAACCCTGGCACCCGCAACTGGAACTGATCGCCCGCGCCCTGACCAGTCACCGTGAAGGCCAGGCCTGGGTCATGCGCCGGCGCACCCAGGCGGAAATGGACCAATTGGTAGCAGCCGCCGGCTTTCGCAAGATCGGCATGCGGGTCGATCAATGGGGCATTTTCAGCGTATCCCTGGCGCAACGGGTGCAATGATGCCCCTGACTGCCACGTGCGGACGCGAACCCGGCCTGTTCAAACCGGCACTGCTCTGGCTGTTGCTGTTGGCCCCGCTGTTCTTCGGCACCTACGGCTTCGCCACCTGGGTCACCACCCAGCGGGACGATGTCGCCAGCCTGGTGTTCGACTGGGAAACCCGGATGCCGTTCTGGGCCTGGAGCATCGTCCCGTACTGGTCGATTGACCTGCTCTACGGCCTGTCGCTGTTGCTGCCCGCCAGTCGCCTGGAACTCAGGCGCCACGCCCTGCGCCTGATCACCGCCCAACTGATCGCCGTCAGTTGTTTCCTGATCTGGCCGTTGCGCTTTACCTTTGCCCGGCCCGAACTGGATGGCGTGTTCGGCTGGCTGTTCGATGTCCTGGCAGGTTTCGACAAGCCGTTCAATCAGGCGCCCTCCCTGCACATTGCGTTGCTGGTGGTGTTATGGAGCTGCTACCAGCGGCACTTGCGGGGCCTGTGGCGCGGGTTGATGCATGGCTGGTTCATCCTGATCGGGGTGTCGGTGCTGACCACTTACCAGCACCATTTCGTCGACCTGCCCACCGGTGCGCTGCTCGGTTGGCTGTGCGTCTGGCTGTGGCCGCTGGAGGGGCCTGGTCCCCTGCACGGTGCGCGCCTGGCTGCGGACAGAAAACGCTGGCAACTGGCGTTGTATTACAGCTTGGGCGCTGCAGCCTTCACCCTCCCGGCCTTTACTCTGAGAGGGGCGTGGCTGTGGTTGATCTGGCCAGCGCTGGCCTTGCTGCTGGTAGCGTTCAATTACGCCCTGCTGGACGCTCGCGGCTTCCAGAAACACGCCGATGGACGCCTGTCCCCCGCGGTACGCTGGCTGCTCGCACCCTACCTGGCGGCGGCCTGGCTCAACTCGCGGCTGTGGACCCGCCACCATCCGCAGCCCGACCGGGTGATCGATGACGTCTGGCTCGGACGCTTGCCAGGTCGACGGGAACTGCAGCACTCGCCATTTCGAGCAGTACTCGATTTGAGTGCAGAGCTGTCGCTGAACGCGGATTCGGTCAGCTACCGCTCGCTGCCGGTGCTGGACCTGACGGTACCCACCGCCGCGCAATGCCAGGCAGCGGCCGAGGCAATCGAAAGCCTGCGCCAGCAAGGCCCGCTGCTGGTCTGCTGCGCCCTGGGCTATTCGCGCAGTGCCATCGCGGTCGCCGCGTGGCTGCTGCACAGCGGCAGGGCCGCCAGTGTCGATGACGCTATCCTGCTGATTCAGCGTGCTCGTCCGGGGATCGTTCTGAGCACTGCGCACCGACAGGTGCTGCAGCAGTTAGCCACGGTCACGGAGCACGCCTGTGTCCACTGATATGCAGTTGCAAGCGACCGCCAGCCTGTTGCGCCGTGGCGGTTCGCTGGACCGCCTGTCCACCGGGCTCACGCTGCTGGGGGCCTTGCTTGGCCTTGGCCAATACGTCGTGGCCAGCCCGGGAACCTGGGGGCTGACCTGCAGCGGTGCGCTGCTGGTGCTGGGCCTGTGGCAAAAATACTGGGCCCTGCGGGTCGCTTTCGATGCCGATCTGTTCCAGCACCTGGCCGCCCGTGCACAAGACCTTCCCGAACGCACCGAGGCCCTGGACCATGCGCTGACCGCGCTGGGCCTGCAGCCCGCCGACCGTGGCGGTCGTCCCTGGAACGAACGTATCGCTGGCGCGCTGAAGTTGTTACGCCGCCAGGCATTGCTGGTGGCGGCACAAGTGCTGCTGACCCTGGTTTTCATTGTGGCCGGCCCCTGGCTGACCTTTGCCGGATAAGGAGTTTCCATGCTCGCACCCGCGGTTGCCACCCTCATCATCTCGGGCGCCCGCCTGCTCACCGGCGCCCGCAGCCTGTGGCTCGGTTGTGCGCCGCAGGCGGTGCAGCGAATCTATTTTGCCAACCACAGCAGCCATGGCGACTTCGTGTTGTTGTGGGCCTCATTGCCCCCCACCTTGCGCAGCATCACCCGGCCGGTGGCCGGCGCCGATTACTGGCTCAAAAGCCCGCTGCGGCGCTACATCATCAACCGGGTGTTCAATGGCGTGCTGATCGACCGTGAACGCAAGGAGACCGACTACAACCCGCTGCAGCCGATGCTCGATGCCCTGGAAAGCGGTGATTCGCTGATCATTTTCCCTGAAGGCACTCGCAACCCCGAGGACGGCCTGCTGCCGTTCAAGAGCGGGCTGTACCACCTGGCAAAAGCCTATCCCCAGGCTCAATTGATTCCGGTGTGGATCGCCAACCTCAACCGCGTCATGCCCAAGGGCCGCGTCCTGCCGCTGCCGCTGCTATGCACCATCAGCTTTGGCGCCGCCCTGGCCCTGGGCGAAGACGAAACCAAGGCGCAATTTCTCGAACGCAGCCGCGACGCGCTGTTGAGCCTGGCCGAGGAGCATGCCTGACATGGACAGACAAACCCTGATGTTGTTTGGCGGGATTGGCGCGTTTCTGCTGCTGGCCTCGGCGATCGGTTTCATGCTCAAGCGGCGCGCTGGCGACACGGCGAACCCGGTGGTCGACAACCTCAACGCCCGGATCAACGCCTGGTGGGTCATGGTGCTGGTGATCGGAATCGCCTTCTGGCTCGGCACCACGGCGGTGATCCTGCTGTTCTACACCGTGTCCTTCTACGCCCTGCGCGAATTCATGACCCTCACGCCGACCCGCCGCAGCGACTACCCGGCCCTGGTGGCGGCGTTCTACCTGGCACTGCCGCTGCAGTACCTGCTCATCTACTACGACTGGTACGGGCTGTTTTCGATCTTCATTCCGGTGTACGTGTTCCTGCTCCTGCCGATCCTCGCGTCCCTGGGCGGTGACAGCACGCACTTTCTCGAACGCGCCTCGAAAGTCCAGTGGGGCCTGATGATCGCGGTGTTCTGCGTGTCCCACGTGCCCGCCCTGCTGACCCTCGACATCGCCGGTTACGAGGGGCGAAACCTGCTGTTGATCGCCTACCTGGTGATCGTGGTGCAGATGTCGGATGTGCTGCAGTACGTCTGCGGAAAACTGTTCGGCAAACGCAAGATCGCGCCCAACCTGTCGCCGTCCAAGACCGTGGAAGGCTTTGTCGGTGGCATCCTGCTGGCCTCGTTGATCGGCTGTGCCTTGTGGTGGATCACGCCGTTCAATCCCTGGCAGTCACTGCTCATCGCCCTGCTGATCAACCTGTTGGGGTTCGCCGGCGGCATCGTGATGTCGGCGATCAAGCGCGACCGCGGGGTGAAGGATTGGGGGCACATGATAGAAGGCCACGGCGGCATGCTCGACCGCCTGGACTCAGTGTGCTTTGCGGCGCCGATCTTCTTTCACCTGGTCCGCTATGGCTGGACCTGATTGCAGGGACCCGACCTGAAAAAAAAAGACCCCGACAGGTCGGGGTCTTTTCGCTTCAGCCGGTCGAGTCGTACTCAGACGACCCTGACCGGGGGTCCGACTCAGTGCTGCAGAGCCGGTTTTTGCGTCCCGTTGATAGGGATACGCTTGGCTTTCGCCTCTTCCGGAATCACCCGCAACAGGTCGATGCTCAGCAGACCGTTGCTGAGGCCGGCGGCCTTGATTTCGATATGGTCCGCCAGACGGAACGACAGTTTGAAGGCCCGCTGTGCAATGCCCTGGTACAGATAAGTGACGTCTTCGTTCGCGTCACGTTTGCCGCCACTGATGGTCAGCACACCTTTTTCCACTTGCAGCTCCAGGTCTTCTTCCTGGAAGCCGGCGGCCGCTACGACGATGCGGTATTGGTCGTCGCCGTGTTTTTCCACGTTGTAAGGTGGGTAGGTGCTGCCTGGCTCGTTGCGCAGGGCGGTTTCGAACAGGTCATTGAAACGGTCGAAGCCAACCGAGGAACGGAACAGTGGTGCCATGGAAAATGCAGTACTCATGATTCAAATCTCCTGAAAACAGATCAGCAAGTTTTTTTGTCTCCGCGACCCGAATTCGGCATCGCGTAATCCCTACATAAGGATCGTCATTTGCTTTTCAAGAGATTTTTTGCAGATTTTTTTCATTTTTTTCAGGCCGCTTCAGCCACCTGCAAACCCAACAAACGCGAGACCTGATCCAGCTCGGTTTCACGGCGCAGGACGGTGAACAACTCAACCGCTTCAGGATAATTGCGGGTCAGCATCGCCAGCCACTGCTTCAAGCGACCCGGCGATTGACGAGCTGTCATCTGCGCCTTGGCCTGCAGCCAGAAGTCCTGGATCAGCGGCAGCAGCTCGGCCCAGGTCATCTCGACCACTTCCTCACCGGCGCGCGCGGCAGCGATTTGCCGGGCCAGGTCCGGACGCGAGACCAGGCCGCGACCGAGCATGATGTCCTCCACGCCACTGATCTCGCGGCAACGGCGCCAGTCCTCGACGCTCCAGATATCGCCATTGGCGAACACCGGCACCTTGACCACGTCCTGCACCCGCGGGATCCACTCCCAATGGGCCGGCGGCTTGTAGCCATCGGTTTTGGTTCGCGCGTGCACCACGATATGCGCCGCGCCACCTTCGGCCAGGGCCGTGGCGCAGACCAGCGCCCCGTCAGGGCTGTCGAAACCGAGGCGCATCTTGGCGGTCACCGGGATGTGCGCAGGCACCGCGCGACGCACGTGTTCGACGATTTCGTTGAGCAGTTCCGGCTCCTTGAGCAACACCGCACCGCCACGGGACTTGTTGACGGTCTTGGCGGGGCAGCCGAAGTTCAGGTCGATGACCTCGGAACCCAGCTCACAGGCCAGCGCGGCGTTTTCCGCCAGGCACACCGGATCGGACCCAAGCAACTGCACCCGCAGCGGCACGCCGGACGCAGTGCGGGCGCCGGTCAGCAGTTCCGGACCGAACTTGTGGTAATAGGCAGGGGTGAGCAGCTGATCGTTGATCCGGATGAACTCGGTCACGCACCAGTCGATACCGCCCACACGGGTCAGCACGTCCCGCAGGATGTTGTCGACCAACCCCTCCATGGGCGCCAAAGCAATTTGCATGAAAAACACACTCGACGAAAAACGTGCGGCAGTTTACTGGATTGCGCAAGAAATCTGCAGAACATCGCAAATCCCCTGTAGGAGCGAGCTTGCTCCGGGCGGCGTTCCGACGATGGTCGTCAACGATAACGCGTCAAGCCTGACGCTCCGCAGCGCTCTCAGGTTTTTCGCGAGCAAGCTCGCTCCTACAGTGATTAGATTTTGGTGGTATCCAACATCTGCAACGCCGGGCCATAACCCTCGATAAACTCCGCCGGCATGCGCTTGGGCTTGCCGGTGGACAGTTCGATACAAACGAAGGTGGTCTGCGCCCGTAGCAGCGTGGTGTTGTCCCGGGGGCGCTTGAGCTGGAAGTGCCGGGTCATTTTCAGGCGCTGGTCCCAATCGACGATCCAGGTCGCCAGCTGCAACTCGTCCTCTTCATAGGCGGCCGCCAGGTAATCGATCTCGTGCCGCACCACCGCCATCGCCCGGTCCAGCCGCCGGTACTCGGCCAGGTCCAGGCCCAGCCGCTGGGAGTGGCGCCAGGCGCAGCGTTCGAGCCAGGTCACATACACCGCGTTATTGGCGTGACCCAGCCCGTCGATGTCCTCGGCGCCCACTTGCAGATCAATGATAAACGGCGTTGCCCGATCCCAGCCCATGCCCCACTCCCCGGTCAGATGATGTCGACCGGGGCAGTGTAACGGATGCTCAGGCCGATTGGCGCGATTGCAGGCTACGTCCGGACAGCAGTGATAACACGCCATCAATCACCCGGGGATCGGCCAGCACCCGTTGATGACCGCCCTCTTCCAGGCGCAACAGGCGGCTGTCGAACCAGGCTTCGTGGATCAGTTGAGCTTCCGTGACCGGGACATAGGTGTCGTCTTCGGCATGCACGATCAGGCCGGGCATGTCGAGCTGATAGTGCGCGACATCCAGCGTCGCGGCGCGCATGCCGACGTCTCTCTCGACCTGGCGGATGAACGCCGAACGGGCTTTGGGCGGCAGCCGCACGTAACGCGCAAAGCCACGCAACACCCCGAGGATGCGTGCCGGGGCGGCGATGCTCACCAGGGTTTCGGTACGCAGCCCCAGCTGCACCGCGAGCATGGCACTGGCGCCGCCCATGGAGTGGCCGATGACCGCCTGCAGTGGCGGCAACTCGGCAGCCGCCTCGAGCATGGCCCGGGCGAACAGCACGACATTCGCTTCATTGCCGGGCGAGCGACCGTGGGCCGGACCGTCCAGGGCCACTACGGTGTAACCGGCATCGACCAGCGCGGTGATCAGGCTGGCGAACTGTGTCGGCCGACCTTCCCAACCGTGCATCAGCAACACCGCCGGGCCTTGCCCCCAACGCAGTGCCGAGAGGCCGAAGCGCAAGGTGATTCGCTCGGACTGGGCCAACAGCGGCAATTCCCAATCACGGGGCGGCAGGTCCCGTGGCGTCATGAACGCCAGTCGCATTTTGCTCGCGACCAGTTTCGGTGCGAACCAGCCCAAGGTGCCATTAACGCCACGAACCCACTTCAACGTGCTCATCGCTCTCACTCCTCAGGCTGTCGCCTTTAGGTCACAGCACCGCCGACTTGGCGGCACGCAGCAATCGATCGGACAACTCTCCGGGCCCCAGCGCGCGAGCCAGGGCCAGGCCACCGACCATCAAGGCCATGTCGGCCAGGGCTTTGTCGGTGTCTTCGGGGCTGGCCGCCAACTGCGCGACCATCATTTCCACGTGCTCATTCAATGCCACGCGAAATTCGTCCGGCAGCCGGCCCAGCTCGCCGACAGACGCCGGGATCGGGCACGCTGACTCAGAGGAATCACGGTGCTTGCGTGACAGGTAGAACGCTGCGACCAGGGCGCGACGCTCTTCGCCGGTCAACTCGGCATCCATGTCGGCGATCAAGCCGCGGCGATGACTGAGTAACTGCTTGAACGCTTCCAGCATCATCGCGTCCTTGCTGTCGAAGTGCGCATAGAAGCCGCCGACCGTCAGGCCGGCTGCGCCCATCACTTCGCCCACGCTCGGCTCGGCTGGGCCGCGCTGAATCAGCGCTGCGCTGGCAGCCTTGAGGATGCGTTCGCGGGTTTGAGCTTTTTTATCGTTCATCGTTGCCTCCGAATATTACGACTAGAATATTATTCTCATAATAATTTTCCGCAAGTCGTGGATGTGACCGCTGGTCTGAAGAACAGTGCGAGAGAAGTGGGGGGATTTGGCCAAACGCCAGACAAACAAAAGGGCCATTCAATAATTGAATGACCCCTATAAATCCCGCAGAGCGGGTAATCGTGGCGTCCCCTAGGGGACTCGAACCCCTGTTACCGCCGTGAAAGGGCGGTGTCCTAGGCCACTAGACGAAGGGGACGCAAACCCTTCTATACAACTGATCAGTGCTGAGAGCTGATCGATTCAAGGCCGGTGTGGCCAGACCTTGAACTGTAAAATTGGTGGAGCTAAGCGGGATCGAACCGCTGACCTCCTGCATGCCATGCAGGCGCTCTCCCAGCTGAGCTATAGCCCCGGATTTTTCGCCTCGCGGCGGAGCGACATCTTGCAACATCGCTTCTGTAAAACTGGCGTCCCCTAGGGGACTCGAACCCCTGTTACCGCCGTGAAAGGGCGGTGTCCTAGGCCACTAGACGAAGGGGACGCAAACCCTTCTATACAACTGATCAACGCTGAGTGTTGATCGCTTCAAGGCCGGTGTGGCCAGACCCTGAAGTGTAAATTGGTGGAGCTAGACGGGATCGAACCGTCGACCTCTTGCATGCCATGCAAGCGCTCTCCCAGCTGAGCTATAGCCCCTCATCGCTGAGGACGGGGCGAATCTTAATGGCGCAGTGGAAAGCTGTCAAACTTATTTTTAAAATATTTCAAAGTTTTTTGCCGACATAACAATCACTTACCGCCCTCCCCCCGGAAAACCGGGGGGGTGATCGCCGAAAACCAGGATCAAACGCCTCAGGCGATATTGCCCAGAAGTTTTTCCCACTCCTTGTTTTCTTTCTTCGACACGCCGCCCAGCAGGTCGATGGCCTGGCGCAGGCGGAAACGGGTCAGGTCCGGACCGAGGATTTCCATCGCATCGAGCACCGATACCGAACTGGCCTGGCCGGTGATCGCGGCGAACATCAGCGGCATGGCATCACGCAGTTTCAGCTCCAGGGACTCGACCACCGCCTGAATCGTCGCGGTGATGCTGTCCTTCTCCCACTGGCGCAGGCTTTCGAGCTTCCACAGGATCAACTGCATCAACTGGCGAACCTGATCGCCCGAGAGCTTCTTCGATTCGAACAGCCTGGCATCCGGATTGACTCCACCGGCGAAGAAGAAGCCGGCCAGCGGAGCAACCTGGCTGAAGGTTTCAACCCGGCCTTGCACGTGCGGTGCGATCTTCATCATGTACTCGGGGTTCAGCGCCCATGTCTGCAGGCGCGAAGCGAACTCTTCCACCGGCAGGTCACGCAGCCACTGGCCGTTGAGCCACGACAGTTTCTCGATGTCGAAAATCGGCCCGCCGAGCGAGACGCGGCTCAGGTCGAAGTGGTCGACCATTTCCTGCAGCGAGAACTTCTCGCGCTCGTCCGGCATCGACCAGCCCATGCGCCCGAGGTAGTTGAGCATCGCTTCCGGCATGAAGCCCATGCGCTCGTAGAATGTCACCGAAGTCGGGTTCTTGCGCTTGGACAGCTTGCTCTTGTCCGGGTTACGCAGCAGCGGCATGTAGCACAGCTCCGGCTGTTCCCAGCCGAAGTACTCGTACAAAAGAATCAGTTTCGGCGCCGATGGCAGCCATTCTTCGCCGCGCAAGACGTGGGTGATGCCCATCAGGTGGTCGTCGACCACGTTGGCGAGGAAGTACGTCGGCAGGCCGTCGGTCTTCATCAGCACTTGCATGTCCATGCGGTCCCACGGGATCTCGACGTCGCCACGCAGCATGTCCGGCACCACACAGACGCCTTCGCTCGGCACCTTCATGCGGATCACGTGCGGCTCGCCGGCGGCCAGGCGGCGCGCCACTTCATCCGCAGACAGCAGCAGCGCACGGCCATCGTAGCGCGGGGTTTCGCCCCGGGCCTGTTGCTCGGCACGCATCTGGTCCAGCTCTTCGGCGGTGCAGAAGCACGGGAAGGCGTGGCCCATTTCCACCAGCTGCTGGCAATACTTCTGATAGATCTCGCCGCGCTCGCTCTGCCGGTAAGGACCGTGCGGGCCGCCAACGTCCGGGCCTTCGCTCCAGTCGATGCCCAACCAGCGCAGGGCATCGAAAATCTGCTGTTCGGACTCGCGGGTCGAACGCAGTTGATCGGTGTCCTCGATCCGCAGGATGAACTCACCGCCATGCTGCTTGGCAAAGCAGTAGTTGAACAAAGCGATGTAAGCGGTACCTACGTGGGGATCCCCGGTAGGCGATGGCGCGATGCGAGTGCGGACGGTGGTCATGGCATGTCTCGAAAAGAATGAAAAGCGAAGATAAAACAGGGGGCGAATGGTAACAGGCACAGCCTGCCATGCTCCAGTCGGCGGGGCATTAAAGCCAATATTGCGTTGGGGGGCAGCTTTGGGGTGGTGTTGTCTAACCGGAGCCTGCAGGCAGGGCTGATGGCTGGGGAAGCGCACTAACTTGATGATATGTGGCGCTCCGACGGGCCTCATCGCGAGCAAGCTCGCTCCCACAGGGTTTGTGGGTGGGCACAGATGGTGTGAACACCTTCAATCCCTGTGGGAGCGAGCTTGCTCGCGAAGAGGCCCTCATTTTCAACACCCATCTCAAACAGCGATCACGCTGAACCCTGTGGGAGCGAGCCTGCTCGCGATGAGGCCCGCCCATTCACTGCAAATCTCAAACCGTGATCAACCGCTCCCGCAACTTACTGATCTCATCGCGCATCTGCGCCGCCGCTTCGAATTCCAGGTCGCGGGCGAGCTGGTACATCTTCTCTTCCAGGGCTTTAATGCGTTTTGCGATTTCGCCCGGCGAGCGCAGTTCGGCTTCGTACCTGGCACTTTCCTCGGCGGCCTTGGCCATGCCCTTGCGCTTCTTGCTGCGCGAGCCGGGCACGGTGGCGCCTTCCATGATGTCGGCCACGTCCTTGAACACCCCCTTGGGCGTGATGCCGTTGGCCAGGTTGAAAGCGATCTGCTTGTCGCGACGGCGCTCGGTTTCGCCGATCGCCCGCTCCATGGAGCCGGTGATGCGGTCGGCGTACAGGATCGCCCGGCCATTGAGGTTACGCGCCGCACGGCCGATGGTCTGGATCAGCGAGCGTTCGGAGCGCAGGAAGCCCTCCTTGTCCGCATCGAGAATCGCCACCAGCGAGACTTCCGGCATGTCCAGGCCTTCACGCAGCAGGTTGATCCCCACCAGCACATCAAAGGTCCCGAGGCGCAGATCGCGGATGATCTCGACCCGCTCCACAGTGTCGATGTCAGAGTGCAGGTAACGCACGCGCACGCCATGGTCGGCCAGGTAATCGGTCAAGTCTTCGGACATGCGCTTGGTCAGCGTGGTCACCAGCACCCGCTCTTCCAGCGCCACGCGCTTGGAGATTTCCGAGAGCAGATCGTCGACCTGGGTCAGCGCCGGACGGATTTCGATTTGCGGGTCCACCAGGCCCGTCGGACGGACCAGTTGCTCGACCACGCGACCAGCATGTTCGGCCTCGTAATTGCCCGGCGTCGCCGAGACGAAAATCGTCTGCGGGCTGATGTTTTCGAATTCGTCGAAACGCATCGGCCGGTTATCCAGCGCTGACGGCAGGCGGAAACCGTATTCCACCAGGGTTTCCTTGCGCGAGCGGTCGCCTTTATACATCGCGCCGACCTGCGGCACGCTGACGTGGGATTCGTCGATCACCAGCAAGGCATCGGCCGGCAGGTAGTCGAACAACGTGGGCGGCGCCTGGCCGGATTCACGGCCCGACAGATAGCGCGAGTAGTTTTCGATGCCGTTGCAGTAGCCCAGCTCGAGGATCATTTCCAGGTCGAAACGGGTGCGTTGCTCCAGACGCTGGGCTTCCACCAGCTTGTTATTGGAACGCAGGTAGTCCAGGCGCTCTTGCAGCTCGACCTTGATTCCGTCGACGGCGCCGAGCAGGGTTTCCCGCGGCGTCACGTAGTGGCTTTTCGGGTAGAAGGTGAACCGCGGCAACTTGCGGATCACCTCGCCAGTCAGCGGATCGAAGGCTGACAGGCTCTCGACTTCGTCATCGAACAGCTCGATACGGATCGCTTCGAAATCGGATTCTGCCGGGTGGATATCAATCACATCGCCGCGCACCCGGAAGGTCGCACGGGCGAACTCCATATCATTGCGGGTGTATTGCAGGTCGGCGAGACGGCGCAGCAGCGCACGCTGATCGAGCTTGTCGCCGCGATCCACGTGCAGCACCATTTTCAAATAGGTTTCGGGACTGCCCAGACCGTAGATGCACGACACCGTGGTGACGATGATCGCGTCCTTGCGCTCGAGCAGCGCCTTGGTCGCGGACAGGCGCATCTGTTCGATGTGGTCGTTGATCGAGGCATCCTTCTCGATGAAGGTGTCCGAGGATGGCACGTAGGCTTCGGGCTGGTAGTAGTCGTAGTAGGAAACGAAGTATTCCACCGCGTTGTTCGGGAAGAACGCCTTGAACTCACCGTACAACTGCGCGGCCAGGGTCTTGTTCGGCGCCAGCACCAGGGTTGGGCGCTGCACCTGGGCGATCACGTTGGCAATGCTGAAGGTCTTGCCCGAGCCGGTCACACCCAGCAACGTCTGGTGCGCCAGCCCGGCTTCGATGCCCTCGACCATCAGGCGGATGGCTTCCGGTTGATCGCCGGCGGGTTCGAAGCGGGTGACTAGCTGGAATTCAGACATGTATACCTCTGGAATCGCGCCAGCCCGGTCAAACCGGGAGCAACGAAAAAGGCCGCAAACGACTCACGTCGCCCGAGGAAAAAAACTGGATTGTGCTCAATGTGGAGCCGATTGCCCGCGCTTTCAAGGCAAACGTCCTACATCCCTTCAAGTCTTTGATGCAGCCATTCGACTAACGGTCGAAAAATATTCCAAAAAACTTACGGGAAAAGCCGATTCGTCTGTCGCCATTGCTCTGTGATGGCCTCTATACTAGCTCCCCGTTTGTGCACCGCTCTAGTGCATTCGGCTGGAGCGCGACACGTCCCTCCACTCTCCATTCAGAGCCGCCGCAAAAATGAGCCTGTTCTCCGCTGTCGAAATGGCACCACGCGATCCAATCCTGGGCCTCAACGAAGCATTCAACGCCGATACCCGTACCAGCAAGGTCAACCTGGGGGTCGGTGTTTACTGCAACGAGGAGGGGCGAATTCCACTCCTGCGCGCCGTTGTCGAAGCCGAGACGATTCGCGTCGCTCAACACGCTTCCCGTGGCTACTTGCCAATCGACGGCATCGCTGCCTACGACCAGGCCGTGCAGAAACTGCTGTTCGGCAATGACTCGCCGCTGATCGCTGCCGGCCGCGTTATCACCACCCAGGCCGTTGGCGGCACTGGCGCTCTGAAAATCGGTGCCGACTTCCTCAAGCAACTGCTGCCGAACGCCGTCGTGGCGATCAGCGACCCGAGCTGGGAAAACCACCGCGCGCTGTTCGAGACCGCCGGTTTCCCGGTGCAGAACTACCGCTACTACGACGCCGCGACCCACGACGTTAACCGCACCGGCCTGCTGGAAGACCTGAACGCTTTGCCGTCCGGTTCGATCGTGGTGCTGCACGCCTGCTGCCACAACCCGACCGGCGTCGACCTGAGCCCGGCAGACTGGAACAACGTGCTGGAAGTGGTGAAAGCCAAAGGTCACGTACCGTTCCTCGACATGGCCTACCAGGGCTTTGGCGATGGCATCGACGAAGACGCGGCGGCCGTGCGCCTGTTCGCGGAATCGGGCCTGACCTTCTTCGTCTCCAGCTCGTTCTCCAAATCCTTCTCGTTGTACGGCGAGCGCGTGGGCGCCCTGTCGATCGTCAGCGAGTCGAAAGAAGAAAGCGCGCGCGTGCTGTCGCAAGTCAAACGCGTGATCCGCACCAACTACTCCAACCCGCCGACCCACGGTGCCAGCATCGTCGCCGCCGTGCTGAACAGCCCGCAACTGCGCGCCCAATGGGAAGAAGAACTGGCCGAGATGCGCCTGCGGATTCGCGGCATGCGCATCCAGATGGTCGATCTGCTGGCGAAAAACGCGCCGCAGCGCGATTTCAGCTTCGTCGGCCGTCAGCGCGGCATGTTCTCCTACTCCGGTCTGACGGTCGAACAAGTGACCCGTCTGCGCAACGAGTTCGGCATCTACGCCCTGGACACCGGCCGCATCTGCGTCGCGGCGTTGAACCAGAACAACATTGATGTGGTGACCAAGGCCATCGTTGCGGTGATCTGAGTCGTTCGGTGAGACGAAAAACGGGAAGCCATCGGGCTTCCCGTTTTTATTTGGCCCAGATAATTTTCAACCTGCCAACCAAGCCCTCTAGACTGCACACCATGCCCACTGTGGGAGCGAGCCGGCTCGCTCCCACAGGTTTTTGTGTACACCCGAGAATTCTGATGAGAACCCACATGAAAAACGATGACCTACGCGCCGAGCGCGATGACCTGGATGACCTGGATGCCTTCGTCCCGCGCACCCCGGCCAAACGCGGGAACAACCTGGTGATGCAAGTGGCGGCTGGCGTCTTCCTCGGCGGCCTGGCCTTGTGGCTGGTGCAACTGGCCGCGACGATGCTGTACGCCAAACTGATGCTCGGCACCATCACCTTCGGCGGTTAAGCCAGTTCGGTAGCACGCTGGCTGGCAGCATCGTCATAGGCCACATACAGCGATTCGGCGACTTGGCTTTTGATCGCCTTGGTGCTTTCCAGGCCGAGGACAAAGCCTTCGGCCTTGCCACCGGCGCGGTTCAATTCGTCAGCGGTGCTGGCCTGGGTGATCGCGTCGAACAGCTTCTCGGCGTGGGGACCTACCCCTTTGGGCAGACTGATCTGAGCGATGCTCATGCAAGCACCTCGTGGTGGCGAGGCGTGGGGATTGGGTGATTCATGGCGCGTACCTTTTCGGCGAATGGCCGGCAGCGCGTGTAACCACTTCCGGGCGGCCATGGTAGACCTCCGGGGCCATTCTGGTAACCGCCAATGACCGATAAACCGCCGTCCGTCTCATTGAAACCGTCCAGTTACCAACAGATGCTTGACTTCTCTTTTTGAATCAGTAACATACACGGCATTCCGCGATAGCTCAGTTGGTAGAGCAAGTGACTGTTAATCACTGGGTCCCTGGTTCGAGTCCAGGTCGTGGAGCCAGACAAGGTTCCAGAGAAGGCTACCAAAATCTCTGAAACCCCGAAGAACCCGCCTTATGGCGGGTTTTTTCGTTTTGGCGTTCCGTCAAAACCCACCTCTTCCCGCTGATCGGCACCCGCGCCATTGTCGACCTCGACACCCATGACCTTATGCGACCCTTGGAAGCGATCAAGAAGCGCGGAACGATAGACGTCGCTTTAAGGGTACAAAACTACCTGCAGAGCATCATGCGAGGCAAAACGCCTCCGGCTTATCACCGCAAACCCTGCCTATGACCTCGAAGGCTCGATCAAAGCCCCGAGAGTCGTCCACCGAGCGGTCGCCCTGCTCGAAGGCGCGTGGCCAACGAGCTCATATGGAATTTCCTTTTTGAGACGATCCAGGCACGCAGGTATCAAGCAACATGAGTGTTCGCTGCAAGCCCATGCGCGGGCTCGGGCTCGGGCTCAGGCTTGATCTTGAACCAGAGGGCGTACATCGCTGGCAGGAACACCAGGGTCAGCACGGTGCCGGCAAACGTACCGCCAATCAGGGTGTAGGCCAGCGTTCCCCAGAACACCGAATGGGTCAGCGGAATGAACGCCAACATCGCCGCCAACGCCGTGAGAATTACGGGCCTCGCGCGCTGCACAGTGGCTTCGACCACGGCGTTGTAAGGCGACAGGCCGGCTTGCTCATTGGCGTGAATCTGGCCAATGAGAATCAGCGTGTTGCGCATCAGAATCCCTGACAAGGCAATCAGCCCCACCAAGGCGTTGATCCCGAACGGTTGCTGGAACAGCAGCAGAATTGGCACCACGCCAATCAGACCCAACGGCGCGGTGGCGAACACCATCATCATTGCCGACATTGAGCGCACCTGAATAATGATGGTCAGCAACATCAGCGCGATCATGATCGGGAACAACGGCAGCAATGCCTTGTTCGCTTTACCCGACTCCTCGATCGAGCCGGCAAACTCAATGCGGTAGCCCGCCGGCAGTTTTTCGATGATGGGCTGCAACTTTGTTATCAAGGCGTTGGAGACATCGGGAGGCTGAAGACCTTCAGCCACGTCACCGCGCACGGTTATCGTCGGCGTACGATCACGACGTCGCAGAATGGGCTCCTCCATGCGCACATCCACCGCCCCTACCTGGGACAGCGACACGCGCTGCCCTTGGGCGCCGGTCAGCGTGAAGGCGGCAATTTTCGACGGATCCAGACGCGTCTCTCCCGCCGAGCGAGCGACCACCTGAACCGAACGAATGTCCTCGCGCACCTCGGTGACAGGCACCCCCGTGAGCAGGAATTGCAGCTGTTGCGCGACATCGGTCGAGGTCAAGCCGAATGCTTGCAGGCGATCCTGATCCAGCGTGAGATGAAGTGCCGGTGTGCGCTCGCCCAAGTCGGTGTTGACGGTCCTCATCATGGGGCTGGCGGTCATGACCTCACGCACCTGCGCGGCGATATCCCGCAACACCGCGGGGTCGGCGCCCATTACCCGAAAGGCCACCGGATACGGTGAATAAGGACCAAATACCAACTGCGTCACCCGCACCCGGGCTTCAGGCGCCAAGCCATCGGCCGCCGCTTGCCTGAGCCGGATCTTGAGCGCCTCACGCTCTTGCTGATTCGCCGTCAGGACGACGATTTTTGCGAAGGATGGATCGGGTAGCTCAGGTGCCATCGCCAAATAGAAGCGCGGCGCGCCCTGGCCAATGTAAGCGGTGACAATCTTGGCCTCCGGCTGCTGAGCCAACCACGCTTCTACTTTGGCCGCTGCCACATCAGTCTGTTCGATAGACGTGCCGTAAGGCATCTGCACCTCAACCAGCACCTCAGGCCGGTCGGACGTTGGAAAGAACTGCTTCTTGACCACGCCCATGCCCAGAACCGCAACAACAAACAAGCCCACGACAGATGCAGCCACCAGGCCTTTGCGGCGGATCACACCGCCCAGCAGGCGCCTGAAACGCTGGTAGTTCGGTGTACCGTAAATCGCCGTATGCCCGCCTTCAGGCACCTTGATCTGCGGCAGCAGTTTGACGCCCAGGTAAGGGGTAAACACCACGGCCACTACCCAGGAAGTGATCAGCGCAATGCCAACGATCCAGAACATATTTGCGGTGTACTCACCGGCGGTCGACTTGGCAAAACCGTTGGGCATAAAGCCGATCGCCGTCACCAACGTACCCGACAACATCGGCGCGGCCGTGTGGCTCCAGGCATAAGCGGAGGCCTTGATTCGGTCGTAGCCCTCCTCCATCTTCACCACCATCATTTCAATGGCAATGATTGCATCGTCCACCAGCAGCCCCAGCGCCAGAATCAACGACCCCAGGGTAATTCGATCGAAGTCCTTGCCCGTGGCCGCCATGACAATGAACACGGCGGCCAGGGTCAGCGGTACCGCCGCGGCAACCACAACGCCGACACGCCAGCCCATGCTGAGAAAACACACCAGCAGCACCACGCCCAGGGCAGCAAAAAACTTCACCATGAACTCATTGACGGATGCGCCAATATTCACCGCCTGATCCGTGACCTTGGTCAGGCTCATGCCCAAAGGCATCTGCTCGTTGATCGCTGTCGCCTCGGCCTCCAGCGACTTCCCCAGATCCAGACCGTTCCAGCCATCGCGCATGACCACGCCGAGCAACAATGCGGGCTCGCCATTGTTGCGTATCAGGAACGTCGCAGGGTCCTCATAACCGCGCTTGACCTCAGCCACATCGGACAACTTGAGGGTTCTGCCCTGCACCGTCAGTGGGGTATTACGAATCTTCTGCAGGTCATCAAACGCGCCATCCAGGCGGATGAAAACCTGTGGGCCCTTCGCTTCAACTGAGCCGGCCGGCGTTATCATGTTCTGCGTGTTCAACGCACTGAAGATGTCTCGTGCGGAAATGCCCAGCGTCGCCAGACGCTCGTAGGACAGCTCGACAAAAATGCTCTCAGCCTGTTCACCGATGATGTTGACCTTCTTCACACCCGCCACATGCAGCAGACGCTGGCGCAAGCTCTCGGCTTCGCGCACCAACAGACGTTGCGGCTCGCCCTTGGCCTTGAGCGCATAGAGCGCGAAGGTGACATCGGAATACTCATCATTGACCATCGGGCCGATCACCCCAGACGGCAACCCCTTCTGCTCATCCAGGATTTTCTTGCGCGCCTGGTAAAACTCCTCCTGGACGGCTGAGGGCGGCGTGCTATCGAGCAGATAAACCGTGGTGAATGCCAAGCCGGGCCGGGTAAAGGTCTCGGTCCGGTCATACCAACGCAGTTCCTGCATGCGTTTTTCCAGCTTTTCTACCACCTGGTCCTGGATCTCCTGGGCCGTCGCCCCAGGCCAGGCGGTGACCACCGTCATTTGTTTAATGGTGAATGCGGGGTCTTCCGCACGCCCCAGTTTGAAGAAGGCGTACAACCCACCCACAGAAATCAGCAGGATCAAAAACAGGGTGATTGAGCGCTCGCGTACTGCCAGCGCCGAAAGATTGAAGCCGCTCATCGACTCACCTCAACCACCGTTTTTTGCGTGGCACCGGCAGGTTCAGTCCTGACCTTCTCTCCCTCATTCAATAAGTGCGCACCCAATGCGACGACGCGATCACCCACCTGGAGATCACCCGTCACGCGCACGCTGGCCTCGTTATTCAGGCTGAGAACCTTGATCGGGCGCCATACCACATGCTCCGGTTCTCCCTCAACCACCCAGACACCCGGGCCTTTACCCGAGTCGTAGAGGGCCCCCATGGGCACCTGTAATTCCTTGGCATCAGCAACATCCGTGTCAGCGATAACCACTGAGATCGTCGAACCCAGGGTGGCGTTGGAGAGCGCCCCCTCCAGCACATAACGCGCTTCAAACGTTCGGGTCTGTCGGTCCGCAGAGTCGGACAGCTGACGTAAACGGGCACTGCCTGCACGCTGGTTCTGCCCGTAGAGTTCAACCGTCGCCGCCGAGCCCAGCGCCGGACGTAGCCTCTCGGGTAACTGGATCACTGCCTCGCGCTGCCCTGAATGGGCAACGCGTACCACCATCTGTCCTGCGCCAACCACCTGCCCCGGCTCCGCCAAGGTATCCACTACAACCCCATCAGCATCAGCCAATAACGTCGAGTAACCGGTCGCATTTTTCGCCACATCAGCCTGGGCTTTGGCAGCGTTGAGTTGGGCCTTCGCCGAGTCGGCAGCCGCTTTGAACCCTGAGTAAGCTGAAGCAGATACCGCTCCGACGGACACCAGATCACGGTAGCGAAGCTCGTCATCGGAGGCCTGCCGGGCTCGGGCCGTAGCGGCCAGCACCGCTTCCTGCTGCGCCCTCGCGGTCAGCGTCAGGTCGTTGGCATCGATGCGCATGAGTGGCTGCCCACGTTTGACACTCTGCCCAGAGTCCACCAAGCGCTCCAAGACTTTCCCTGGCACCCGAAAACCGAGATCGCTCTGAACTCGAGCCGCGACGATACCAGTGAATACCCGTGCCGCAGGCGCGGAGGGTTGAACCACGCCGATGCGCACCAAGGGCACTTGAAGGCGAGGATCGGCAGGCGTGGCCTGGTTACAGGCCGCTAGGGCAAACGGCAACAAGACAATGAAAATGAGTGACATGCGATGGCGCTGGATCATAAAGACCTCTCGGTAGCGGATGCGCCATGCTTATTCAAGTGACCAATTATGTCAATAGTCACTACCAGCGCGAATGAACATCGCCCACTTGATCAGAGCAAAGCAGAGAGGCTTGATATCTGGTTTTTTCAGGCGCACACGCTGATACGGATGCGCAGCGCATCCGTCAGCAGAGGTTTAAGGCATCAGGCTGCGCAGAACAAGATTGGAGATGAGAGAAGGGGCTTCTTCAACAAAATCGAGGTTGTACTGCAATAGCAGAGGATTGATGAAGGGCCGCAGAGCGAGATGAATCGCCTCTACCGTCTCGTCCAGCGGTGTCTTGCGTTCAAACTCGCCGAGCTCTCGCCCCTCACGCACGATTTGCAACACGAAGCTCTTGATCTGAGCGTCATAGACTTGTGAGCTGGGCCAGCGCTCCGCCGCGGCGAACGCTGCGATGTCATAGAGTTTACGGTCGTTAAAGAACAGGCTCACACCTGTAGCGATTAAGGTTTTGACCAGGCGCCGAAAACGTTCAGTCGCCGAGATGCCGTCTACATTGATGGCCTGCTCCACTGCCGCAACGATTTCAGTCAGGCAATTTGTACAGATTGCTTCACCAATCGCCTGCTTGGATTCAAAGAATTTGTAGATGTAAGCCTTGGAAAAGCCGATGGCCTTGGCTAGGTCAGAAACCGTTGTTTTGCCATAACCGTACTGACTGAAATGCTCGTTGGCCGCCGCGACAATCTGGTCTCGAATGTCGTGATCGACTGGGCCTCGGGCGCTGGGCGAAGAAACTGATGGCTGATTCATGCGAGCAGCTTACTCATCCCAAAGGTGGTTGACAACTCGTGACCAAATTGTAATATCGTCACAAAACGACGAATTTGAATGCCGGCTGGGAGCTGGATGTGTTTGGCGGGCTGCGCCGCAGCCAAGAGGCGGCCTTCGCCGATTATCAGGCTTCACAAACCGGGGCGATTGCCACACGCCTGGCGGCCGTCTGGAGGGCGTCCCGAAGGACGCCTCTTTCATTCACACATGCTCGCTGCTTTTTGCATGCACCGCCCGCGGCTCTGCATGCCCATGCTCTGCCTCGACCACCGGAATCTCCTTGCCGTCGCAGTCGTGCAGCTTGCCTTCGCTGAAATAATCCCCTTCGCGCAATGCCGCCAGGTCCTGGTAACGCAGAACCCGCTCGGTACCCGCCGCAAACACCGATTGCTGGTCGGAGTTACCGGCAGTGAGGTGGTTGAAGGTCAGGTTCAGCACGATGGCCATGATCGCCGACGAGCTGATGCCCGAGTGGAAGATCGTGGCGAACCAGCTTGGGAAGTGGTCATAGAAGTTCGGTGCGGCAATGGGGATCATGCCGAAGCCGATGGAAGTGGCAACGATGATCAGGTTGACGTTGTTGCGGTAGTCGACCTTGGACAGCGTGCGAATACCGCTGGCGGCCACGGTGCCGAACAACACGATACCGGCACCACCGAGTACCGAGGTCGGTACCGCGGCAATCACCCGGCCCATGAACGGCAGCAGGCCGAGAATCACCAGGAACAAGCCGCCGGTGGCCACCACAAAGCGGCTCTTGATCCCGGTCACGGCCACCAGCCCGACGTTCTGGGCAAAGGCGCTTTGGGTGAAGGAGCCAAAGATCGGCGCGATCATGCTCGACAGCATGTCGGCCCGCAGGCCGTTGCCCAGGCGCTTGGAGTCCACCTTGGTGTCGATGATTTCACCGACCGCCAGGATGTCCGCCGAGGTCTCGACCAGAGTCACCATGACCACGATGCACATCGACAGGATCGCCGCGAAGTGGAAAGTCGGCATGCCGAAGTGGAACGGGGTCGGGAAGCCGAACATCGGGCCTTGGGTCACCGACGAGAAGTCGGCCATGCCGAGGAACACCGCGATCACCGTACCGATGACCATGGCCAGCAGAATCGACAACCGGGAGATGGTCGCGCTGCCGATCTTGCTCAGCAACAGCACCAGCACCAGCGTCACCGCCGCCAGGCCGATGTTCGCCATGCTGCCAAAATCCGGCGCGTGGCTGTTGCCGCCCATCGCCCAGCGCGCGGCCACCGGCATCAGCGTCAGGCCGATGGTGGTGATGACGATGCCCGTTACCAGTGGCGGGAAGAATTTGGTGATTCGCGAGAATACCGGGGTGATCAGCAAACCGATCAGGGACGCGGCAATCACCGCCCCCAGAATCGACTGGAAGCCACCCTCCCCACCACTGCTGACGATCGCCACCATGGTCGCGACGCCAGAGAACGACACGCCCTGCACCAGCGGCAACTGACAACCGAAAAACGGCAGGCCCAGTGTTTGCAGTAACGTCGCCAGGCCTCCCGCAAACAATGAAGCAGCAATCAACAAACCGATGTCCGCCGGCGAGAGCCCGGCCGCCTGGCCGATGATCAAAGGCACCGCGACGATGCCGCCGTACATGGTCAGAACATGTTGCAGGCCGTAAGCCATATTCGCGCCGACCCCGAGATTCTCGTCCTCGGGCCGTTGATGTGAAACAGAGGGCGTTTTCATGGTTTGGGGGGTTCCCTGGTTTTTGTTGTGCGCACACTGTATGCAAGAGTCAGGACAAATGTCTATAGAGTTGTATACAACTGATCGGTCAGATTATGGACATATGTTCCGCGCGCTCCTGTGGGCTCGCCGCGAGCGACAAGCAAAAAACCTTGAAATACATCCCTCCCAGGCCCTTTGCCCTGCCCCGCTAGTCTTTTGAGTTCCTGGCGACCACCGGTATGGCCGCCCTCTTTTCTATACATATAAAGTATGCATAATGAAGTCATTCGAAATTCAGCACCACTAGGCAAAAAACGCGGCGAACAAAATGGAAGCTTGAGGATGAAAGACGAATACGACTTCAGCAATGCCAAACGTGGGGCCATCGCCTCCAGCAAAGGCAAGACCCGCATCACCATCATGCTCGATGATGCCGTCATAGAGGCTGCTCGCTCGCTCGCCGAGAGCGAGGGGTTTGGCTACCAGACCGTGATCAACAACACGTTGCGACACGCCTTGCTCGGCGAAAAAGGCAAAGCGGCGGAAACCGGGCATCTGAAGAAAGGCTTGACGGCTTCTGAACTGAAAAATCTGGAAAAGAAACTGCTCGAAGTCGCCCACGAAATCCACCGCATGATGGAACCTGACGTTCGCCCCTAGGCGCCCCCCTTCGAGAGAACCGGGTTGAAGCGAGCTCGACCTGCACGTGGAACCCGTGCAGCCATGAATCAGCCGGGCTCGATCAACCGCCCAAGCGTGCTCTTCAACGCTGCATGCTCCGGCACCCGGATACCGAACTCGCGCTCCAGCAACGCCACCAGTTCCTCTACATCCGCCACTTGCCGCCGCTCGCTCTCGCTGCCGACCCGATGAATCGCAAAGCTGCCGTTGTTCAGCGTACGCCGCCATCCTTCCCCCGTTCGCGCCACCATCAGTTGTTTTCTGAATGACGATTCGGGATGGGTCGAGACGTACCAGTTGCCGACGGCGTAGTCGATGTCTTCCTGGCGTTGCAGGTCGAAGATGTACATCGCTTTCCACTCCCCGGCGACATTGGCGCGCAGGGTGTAGCCGTCGTCATGCTGGTCGATGCGATAGGGTTCGTGGGGGGTGAGCTGTTCGGTCGCGCAATCGAGTATCAACGGTGCGGTGGGCACCATGCCGCCGAAGCCGACGTCGGTGATGTAGCGCACGTCGTGCAGGGTCACCAGGCTCAGGCGGTGCGTGCGAGCGGTCCACGCACCTTCGGGTTGCCCCATGACCACACGGCCGGAGATGCCACGCGCATCGAAGCCCAGCGCCTGGAGCAACGCCAGGTAGAGGCTGTTGAGTTCATAGCAGTAGCCGCCGCGACCCTCCTGCAGGACTTTTTGCTCCACGGACGGTAAATCGATGAGCACCGGCTCGCCCGACAACGTGGTGAGGTTTTCGAATGCAAAAACCCCGGTATGCCGCCGTTGCAACTGGCGCAGGGTTTCCAGCGTCGGTGCCGGAGGGGCGTCGTAGCCCAGGCGTTGCAGGTACGACGCCAGATGGGTCAGGCGTGGCTCGCTCATTGCTCGATCCTTATGCAAGGGCTGCGGATCACTCCGCCATTGGTCGCCATGTATAAGGGAAAAACCGGTCCGACCGACAATTGATTTAGCCAATCGCCACCCGGGTAAAGATCAACGCCGCTTGCGCGAGCCCAATCGAATCCAGGTCGGCGCATGATCGCTGGCATGGGGTTCGTTGCGCACCCAGGCATCGACTCCCGCCTCTTGCAGATAGGGGCTCGATGCCGGGTTGAGCAGCAGGTGATCGATGCGCAGCCCCGAGTTTTTCTGCCAGTGCTGCCGGAAATAATCCCAGAAGGTGTACAGGCGATCTTCCGGATACAAATGACGCAGGGAATCGGTCCAGCCCTGATCCAGCAACCGCTGATAACACTCGCGGCTTTCCGGTTGCAGTAACGCATCCTTGAGCCAGGACCGCGGGTTGTAGATGTCGAGGTCGGTCGGCACCACGTTGTAGTCGCCCGCCAGCACCACCGGGTGTTCGCTGCTTTGCAGGTCCTTGGCATAGGCGATCAACCGTTCGAACCACGCCAGTTTGTAATCGAACTTCGGCCCCGGCTGCGGATTGCCGTTGGGCAGGTACAGGCAGCCCACCAGGATGCCGTGCACGGCGGCCTCCAGATAGCGACTGTGGGTGTCGCTGTCATCGCCCGGCAAACCGCGCCGACTCTCCAGCGGTTGCGCATCCCGCGCCAGAATCGCTACCCCGTTCCATGACGACTGACCTTGCCAGATCGAGCCGTAACCAGCGGCCTCAAGCTCTGCAGCGGGGAACGCGGTATCCACCGACTTGAGTTCCTGCAAGCAGGCAATGTCCGGTTTTTCTCGCTCCAGCCAGGCCAGCAGGTTCGGCAGTCGGGCGCGCATGCCGTTGATGTTGAACGTCGCGATTCGCAAATTCTTCATGGGCCAACGCTCCTGATGGCGGGGTGCCTAGGGTGTGACACCTGCACGTTCAGGTGGTTGCTTCGGCAGGCTCTCATTGATGATGAATGGCTGCACCGCCACTCGTCACTCACACGGCACCAACCCCTGCCCCCTCACACCAACATCAGGTAACGACTCTTCTTTTGGAGACGCACCATGATGAACAGCAAAATCACTTCGTTGTTATTGGCCGGCTTGTTATCGGTAGCGTCAGCGGCCACGTTTGCAGGGTCGGGCGATGGTGCCGATGCGACCGGGACCCAATCCGGCGGCGCCACCAGCGCTCCGACTACGCCACCGGACAACACTCCCGGCGAACCTTCGAGCGGAAACCGCACCGACTCGGGCGGCTCCGACACCGGCACCAGCGGCGGGGCCTGTGGTTCGGGCTCTGGAGCGGGTGGCGGCACGGGTGCTGCGGGCGGCGGGACCGGCGGCGCGGGTGGCGGGACGGGCAGCTGAACGAATAAAAGCAGCCGCTGAGCACCGGCTGCTTTTTCACCTGCCCTCTGGTTTTAACGTACTGCAAACTGGCCGGAACGCCTCAGCGATCCGAACGCATCAGTGCCTCGGCCCCTCCGGCCAGTGACAGTACCGCCGTGCGATTGCGCCCCGAATGCTTGGCCTGATACAGGGCAGCATCGGCGCGCCCGATGAATACGTCCATGCTGTCGTGCCCCGTCGGAACAAACGAATAACAGCCAAGACTGACTGTCACGTGACCGGCGGGCGAGCCCGTATGGCTGATATTTTTGTCGACGACGCTGAGGCGGATCTGCTCGGCAATCACCAGCGCGCCGTGAATGTCGGTGTCGGGCAGCAAGACTGCAAACTCCTCACCGCCGTAACGCACCGCCAGATCGGCTTTGCGATGACAGCACCCCTTCACCGCCCGCGCCACTTCGGCCAGACAATGGTCCCCCGCCACATGCCCGAAAGCGTCGTTGTAGCGCTTGAAGTAATCGATATCGAGCATGATCAGGCTCAGCGAGCTCGACTGTCGGGCACCCCGGCTGAACTCGATCTCCAGCGCCCGCTCGAACAGCCGGCGATTGGCCAGGCCGGTCAGGCTATCATGGGTCGCGATCAGCCTCAGCGCTTCCTTGGCCTTGCGCAAATCGGCCTCGACCCGCTCGCCGACACGCACCTGCCGAACGAACACCCAGCCGAACACGCCAACACCCAGCACCACCAGCGCAACAATGAGGCTGGAATGAATCGCAGTGGCGTACCAATCCTGAAAAATGGCATCCCTGGACGATGCTGCGGACACCACCAGCGGATAGGCGTCGAGCTGACGGTAACCATGCAATCGGACAATACCATCCACGACCGAGCTGAACATGGCGTTGCCCGCAGTCGCCTGGGGCAGGAGTTCGCGAAAGATTTCGCCCTTGGCCAGTGACGTGCCGATCTGCGCTTGCACATAGGGCCGGCGCGCCAGCAAGGTTCCATCGTTCAAGGCGACGAACATCGAACCCTTGTCATCGATGCTGAAGCTTTTGAAGAACTGATCGAAGTACGCCATCTTGATCCCGGCCAGCAATACACCCTGGAACTGGCCGTTCTTGTCGTTCACCCGTCTGGAAAGCGGAATGATCCACTCGCCATTTTCTCGACTGCGGATCGCCGGCCCGATGTGCGCGACCGCGGAAACGTTCTGCTGGTGGAACTTGAAGTATTCCCGATCAGCCACGCCCGAGCCGCGCGGCAGCTTTTCGAACGAGGTCACGACCCACTGCCCTTTCTGGTCGAACAGAAATATGCCGTGCAATTGACTCAGCGCCTGCACCCGACGGGCGAAGGTTTTCTGCAAGCGTGGTTTCTGGTCCGCGCCAAAACCGTCAGCCTGAATCCAGTCAGCCAGACTGGTCAGCACCAAATCGGCTTGCATGAAGGTATCTTCGGCCTGCTGTGCCATGGCCCGCGTCAGGTTGGATGACGCCGTTTGCGCCACCGTCAGGGCGTGCCGGCGCGATTGCTCCAGCTGCAGGTAAAGCAGGCCGCACAGGCACACACACACGACGGCAATAAACAGCATCGCCGCCTTGCGCAGAGGTAAACGTTTCGAAGTGCCGCCGGCGATATCGGGCGGGTCGTGACTGAGGATTGGCAAAAGCTCGTCCTGTAAGGGCAAGGCATGGGCGAAGGCCCAAAACCCTTATATTTTGTGAGCTTAGTCTACGTCGAGGTGACGCGGCAATCTTCATCCCACTGAATCAGCGTGCCGTAGCAATCGAAATTCAGCCACTCGGGGCGCGGGGTGTCTTTGAGCGTCATGTTCGAATCTGAAGGCGAGGAACGGGCACCCTGGTGCCTGCGCCACAATCCATCACCGCGCCGGCGGAACCCGAATGTCACCCGCCCGGCATTGAGTCTTGACGCCCTTGCCACACGCGGCGAATTGCAGATCCTTGTCCATGCATATCCGAACCTCGGACAAGACCGGCCCTTTGCAAATCACCGCGATGCCATCCGCCGGGATCGCGGGATTGCTTTGGCGGAACATCTGCTCGATATCCCGGGCCTGGAAGTAATACGTGGTGTTTAAGGGCTGCAGTTGCTGCGGAATCCTCACCGCGCCGACGGCCTTGTCGGAAGCCTGCAGATAGTCCATGGCTGCGAGGCCGCTGCAGGTGCCATGTTTGGCCCATTCGTGCTCGAGCAGCTTGCGCGACGCAAACAGCGTCAAGCCTTTCGCGCGCTCGTCTGGCGACAACCTCACCCGGGGCAGACACGACTTCGGCCAGCCGCCCTTGGCATATTGCGGCCACAGGCCGTGCAGCACGAATCCGTAGCCCTTGCCCGAACACTGCGCGTCGTCTTCGTGGGTCAGGCAGAAAGTCGGCGACCAGGACAGCGTCAACAGGTAGTAATCGAACACCCCCGCCACCGACTCGACCCGGGGTTTGGCGGTCGTTGATTCCCGCGCCGTACTCATGCCGATGCTGGCGAACGACAACACGGCAAGCACAGCGGTCAAGTAAAAGCGCTTGATGGGTTCACTCCTTGGAGATGGCGGTTTGTTCAAATCATCCTGTCGAGCTGGTCCAGCGTCAACCGGGGCACGAGCTCACCGGGAATCCGCGACGCATCGGACAAGTTGTAAACCTGAAAATCATCATTCATGACGTGCTTCGACATTATCTCGAACGACGGCAGGATTCTCGTATGAAAGTGGTCGTCGAGGTTACAGGGTGAAACAGGGGTGCCCGCTTTCTCATAAAAGCGACCCGCCGACTGATCCAGGTCGACGCCCACCAGAAACACTTGGGTGAAACCCACGTGATAGGCAATCTGCAATGCCAGATAGGCCACCGTACGGGCATCAAAGAAGCCTCGCTTGAGGTTCTTGCTGAAACCCAGGCTGCGATTGCGGCCAGTCCCCAGTTTTCGTCGACGGATGAGTTCTTTATCCGGCCGCAAAAGCAGTTCGCTCCAGGAGAGCTTGGGAGCCCGCGTCAGCAAAAAAAGTTCGCCCTCGGGCGCCAGCGCTTCATACCGGATGAGGTCTTCCCATAAGGCGATCCGCTGACTGAGGCGCATGGCCTGAGCAAAAAGATAAGGCTGTTGTCGGCAAAAGGCGTCGTCGGTGCAGGCGTAGAAGAATGGCTTGATGTCAGGCTCGATAAACATCGAGATAGCGCCGTTCATGGTAATCATCGGAACGTCGGCATACTTGTGCAGCGGAAAATCTTTCGCCGACGCCCCCGAGGCAATGATAAACACCGGACCTTTCTGAATATTGCGACACTTATCGAAGTCTTGCACATGCAGCCGGGGTGCAGTGAATGACGATTTTATTTGCGCAACATCCATCTTCAGATTCCCTCCTATAACGATGATAGATCCAGCATCCTTCCTGGCTACTGTTGGCTCTGCCCCGCTACCACCGCGGGGCTACCTGCTCGCTGCCAATCCAGAACAGGCAATTGCAAAGGCCTGTTCAATCCCCGAAGCACGGCCGAGTCGTACCCGTAAATATCGGGCTTGAAGATGACCCGGCCATCGTTACTCAAGTCTACCGTCCAATACGCCAACAACACCGGCACCTTGACCGCAAGCTTGATGTTTTCGGTCTTGCCCTTGGCCAGCTGCGCCTGGATTCCGGCGGCATTCCAGCGAACCGGATCGTTAAACAGTAGCTCAACCAGTTGCAACGGGTTTTCCACCCGTATGCAGCCGGAACTGGTGGCACGGAAAGTTTTGGCAAACAGCTCCCGATGCGGCGTGTCGTGGAGATAGATCGCATAGTCGTTGGGGAACCGGATCACCACCTGGCCCAGCGAGTTTTCCGCGCCGGCATCCTGACGCAAGGTGAGGCCCCGCGGGTTGTCCCAGTCGACGCCGGCCGGATCCAGCACATTGCCTTCCCGATCCAGGACCTTGATGTGGTTGGCGGCCAGGTAGCCAGGATTGCTGCGGATCTTGGGCAACATATCCTGCACCAGGATAGTCGGCGGCACGGTCCAGGTCGGGTTGAAGGTGACGTAAGTAATTTCGGACTGGAACACCGGCGTACTGCGGAACGGCTTGCCGACCTGTACCCGCGAACGCCATATCGCCTTGCCGTCGCGGTACAGCGCCACCTTGTAGCCAGCGATATCAACGATGACGAATGTGCCCTGCAGTTTGTACAGCAACCAGCGTGCGCGCTCCATGTTCACCCGAACCTGGTCTATCCGCGCCTCGACGGGCACGTTCAAGGCTGCCAGCGTCGCCGCTCCCGCCACGCCGTCCGCCCCCAGGTATTGCTCGGTTTGATACTTCTTCACTGCAGCGATGACCGCTGCGTCGTAATCCGTGCGCCGCGTGCGCTGCGGTGGCAGATAACCACCCGCCACCAAGCGGGCTCGCAACTGCGCGACTGCCGCGTCGTCCATGCCGGGCTTGAGCGACTGGCCTTCGGCAACCTTCGGCCAGCCACCGCTGTCCCGGATGTTGCGCAGTTGCGCCAGGCCCATGCGCAAGCTGACGTAAACCGCCTCCTGCGGCGGTGCCTGGGTAAACGCCCGCGCGACATCATGGTCGTCGAGCGCGGCGAAGAAATTATTCACGTCGGCACGGGGATCGACGCCAACAGGGTCAAAGTTCCAATGCATGTCCAGGCGCGAAGGGTCGACCTTGCCACGCCGCAACTGCAGCAGCGCGGCAATGAAGGTATGGGTGGCGGCAATATCAAAAGCGGCCCGTTGCGCCGGGGTGGGCACCATGGACTGCATTTGAGTTTGCGCCCCGGCCAGCTCGGTTATGCGGAAATCCGCAGGGTCCAGCCCGTCGGCCTGGGTGTCGCTCAGGCTTTTCAACAGTTGCGCGACGTCACTGTCACGGGTCCACGCCGGGCGATAATTGCGATGGCTATAAAAATCCATCACCACCCGACTCACATCCACCCGTTGATGACGCGGCGACGTGAGCAGCGGCGGGAACGCGGAAGCCAACGGCGCCAGCTCGGCCTGGATGGCCTGGCCGACGATGTCATCAGGTGCCGCCGCGATCATGTTGCCGATCGGAGATGCCAGCACAATCGGCGACGTTTGCGCCACGGCTGCACCGCTGATCAGAAATCCCATAAAAAATACGCGGCTTATGACGAATAACCTTGTTAAGTGCACCATGGATAATCCTTAATCTCCCGCATTCAACAGCTAGCATCCCACACACTGCTAGACTCGAAACAACTTGATGAGACCTGAATATGGCGCTAGACCGCTTTGGCATTTCAATCACGGCCCTGCTGCTGACCTCCATCTCAGTACCGGCAGCGTACGCCGATTCGCTTGAAGCCGCGCTGATCAAAGCGGCGCCTCACGCCAACGCCAGAGTCATCGGGCTGGCGGTGCGTGCCTCCCAGTGCAGCATCGCCCAAGGCAAGGCTGCGGTGCAAAGACTAGCAGTGATCGATTATTCCCTACCCTCTACCGAACAACGGCTGTGGGTGTTCGATCTGAAAAAGCGCAAGTTGCTGTTCCACGAACTGGTGGCCCATGGTCGTAACAGCGGCGAAAACATGGCAGTCAAATTCTCCAATCAGAACGAAAGTTTTGCCACCAGTATCGGCCTGTACCGCACCCAATCAAGCTATGTCGGGCAAAACGGCTACTCGTTGCGCATGGAAGGACTGGAGCCGGGGTTCAACGACAACGCATTTGACCGGGCGATCGTTATCCACGGTGCGCCTTATGTCAGTCCGGTGCTTGCACGGGCGAATGGGCGGATCGGTCGAAGCCTGGGTTGCCCGGCGGTTCGACCGGCCATTGCGCACAAACTGATCGATTCGATGAAGGACGGGCAGCTGTTGTTCTCTTACTATCCGGACCAGCGCTGGTTGAAGTCTTCCTCTTATATCAATTGTGGTGGCGCCACGGTCGCGTCGTCGTCAAAGTCGACGAGCCGTCAATAAAAGCGGCTAACCCGCTACCGCATCCCCCTGTGGAGCTGCCACAGGCTGCGATCCTGTGATCTTGACCTCTCAAGATCACAGCGCTGCGCTACGCCTGACGTGATCTACACCGTTTTCGTCGGCAAACCTTCCAGAGAATCACCCTGCGCACCATTCGCAACGGTCCACAAAGCAAACTCATGGACTTCAACCCTGGCACCCACCTGATAATCCCCGTCGCCAACCTTGAAGAATGTATTGAACCGCACACCTTGATTGATCAACTGGGCCACAAATTCCACCGGGGCCCAACACCACTGGCTTTCATTTTTTCCACAGACAAATACCGAGGTGATACTCCCGCCTTCACCATCGGTTTTTGTCTTGGATACGTAAAACTGAATACGATTTGATTCCTTCATTCCAGCTGTCCTTGCTGTGTGTATCGACAGATACAAATATTGGTACACCAAGTCCTGCAGCCTCAGGCTCACGCCCTCCATCTGGCAGTGCAAATCTTCGGTGCATTTGAATGAAAAAGCACGGACTAACAAACCCCACACTTGCTTGAAACTGTATGAAAAGATTTTAGCTGAAAACATGGACAGACAACCACCTGTCAACTTTGACAGTAGACAGCGGCATATTAAAAAACCAGTTTACGTTTAAGGCATACAAACATTCTGTTGAGCGAGGCGAAAGTTAGCGGCTGCCGACTCTAACCAACAAGGTATCGGCCGTGCGGGTAGCTCCAATTCGCTACACTCACTGGCTTCAAACCTTCTCCATCAAAAAAGCCTGATAAAAATGAAAAGCATAAAAAGCACATTGATGCTCAGTGGTTTCCTCGCCCTATCCTTCAGCGTCCAGGCGCAGCAAAGCCCATCGCACCTGGACACGGTCATTCAACAAGGTCAGCTGCGCGTGTGTACGACAGGTGACTACAAACCCTATACCTCCAAAGCCGAGGACGGCGAATACTCGGGGATCGACATCGCCATGGCCCGCTCGCTCGCCGACAGCCTCGGCGTCAAGGTCGAATGGGTGCAGACCACCTGGAAAACCCTGATGCCGGACATGCTGGCGGGCAAATGCGACATCAGCATGGGCGGCATCTCGGTCACGCTGGAACGCCAGAAAAAGGCCTTCTTCAGCACCACGCTGGATGTCGACGGCAAGATCCCGCTGGTGCGCTGCGAAGATCAGGCGCTGTACCAGACCGTCGAACAAATCAACCAGCCTGCGGTGCGCCTGGTCGAACCGGCCGGCGGCACCAACGAAGCCTTTGTCCACGCCTTCCTGCCCAAGGCGCAACTGCGCCTGCATGACAACGTGACCATCTTCCAGGAACTGCTGGACAAGAAGGCCGACGTGATGATCACCGATGCTTCGGAAGCGCTGTACCAACAGAAACTCAAACCCGGTTTGTGCGCAGTCAATCCGACGCGGTTCATGCAGTATGGGGAGAAGGCTTACCTGCTGCCGCGGGATGACATCAGCTGGAAGTCGTATGTGGATCAGTGGCTGCATCTGGCCAAGGTGACGGGGAATTATCAGAAGGTGTTGGGGGAGTGGTTGGCGGTGCCTGAGAACAAATAGCGGAGCGATCCTCTATAGATTCGAACAGGAAAGGCGCTCCACAAAGAGTGCCTTACCTCTTTAATCGATCAGCCATGGCGGAAAAACATGAAAACAGGGGTATTCCTTTTCAGATTATCGGCTCTCGGCGCTGACTATCTAATGTTGCCGGAGACTGTTTTGACGCTACCCGTATGAATTTTGCAACTCACATCGCCCGACATGGTGGTGACATCGCCATTGATATCACCACTTTCGACCAGGCCACTCATCGTGCGGACGCTGCCTACATTGCCGGTGACCTGAACCCTGCCAGCGGCAGTTTCAACAGAGGTGGCGTTACCATTCACAATGACGCTGACCGGACCAGCCACTGGCACACTCTGCTCAACGCCATCGACTACCACCCTGTTGCCGTGAACGCTGATGTTTTTCCCGGTGTAGGTAATGCCATTGATGGTCACGGTAGCGCCGCCCGTGGTCACATCGAGCTCTCCGGCCTGGGCGAAGCCGGAGAGGCACAGCGCAGCGATCATCAGGGCTAGTTTCTTGGTGGTCGTCATTTCAGCGCTCGTCCGTTCAGGTGGTTACAGGGTAATAGCAGGCTGCGGTCAACAAATCATCCTCAATTCCGCTGTTTGTGACGGTCGGCAACCCATTGTTGCCAGGCAGCCGCTGTTAAAGCAGCGCTTTTTCAGGCTCATCGCCAACGGCTGGTGGGTTTTGCTTTATCGGCCCGAACATAATGCCTTGTGAAATTTCCTACGCTACCGGACACTCAGGTCGCCACATTGGCACTGGCCTGCAGCCTGCAAAACACGCGGCCAAACGCATTGAAGGAAAGCCTGGTCGATGTCTCGACCGGGTAGCGCCCCCAAAAAGGACAGAACATGAGCACCACGGATGAGTTGCAAACCCACGATGCCAGCTCAAAATGGAAAGAGCGTTTCGCTTTTTTCAATCAGCACGGCAGCCCAAAAAACCCCAACTTCATTTCGGCACTCAAGCAGCTGACCACCCGCAAGCGCCTGCTGATCAATATGAATTTCATCGCGATTTTCTTCGGGCCGATTTATCTTTTCGTGCTTGGCCTGTGGAAAAAGAACCTGGCGTTGATAGCGATCATCGTAGTCGTCAGCTTCAGCCTGTCGTTGATCTTTACCATCCTGGGTTATGAATTGCCCAAGGCGCTGGGCAGCGGCCTGAACGTCGTGTTTGCACTGATGTATGGCTTGAGCGCCAACTATGCCTACTACCTGAAACAGGTAAAAGGTTCGCAAGGCTGGAACCCTTTCGAGGGGTTGAAGATAGTCTGAACGCCTCGTGGGATCGAAATGTATCCTGCAGGAATAAGGAGCGCTCCCTCAGGAGCGCACTTTTTCATGAATCGGCAAAAACACTGATTTGATTGTACTGAATTTCCCTTATATAAACGATCATTCAAATAGTGCGAATCGCGACCGAGGTCGGTTACAGTCGCGACCTGAATTTGATTTTCATATTGATGAAGTCATATCAAGCCAAAGACGCAGTTTCCATAACAGGCAATTACTTCATTCAGCTTCTACGATAACGAAGTAGTGACCGCCCATATATAAAAGCAACCCAAACGGGTAGCAATATGATAAAAAAACTGATCAGTAATTTCTTTTATGTCTAACTTACCACTCGTCGCGATACAGAAAAAAAATTCAACTTTTTCAAAAGCGGAAGACTCCCACTGATACAGCCATCAAAACAGTGTGTACACATATTTATTGATTGGCGATTTCTGATAGGAGAGAGCAATGAACTACGAAGATCGTGACACCTATGGCATGTACAAGACCAACCTCCTGCGAGATGCCGGCTCCGAGGAACAGGGGCCTGGCCCCGACCTGATGGGGGCAGACACACTCATTGGAAATGATGTTTATAACCATAATGAAGAAGACCTGGGCGATATTAAGGAAATCATGCTAGACGTTCGCAGTGGTAGAGTGAGTTATGCCGTTCTATCCTTCGGTGGCTTTCTCGGCGTAGGAGAAAAATTGTTTGCGGTACCTTGGAATGCATTGACACTGGATACAGTAAACAAGCGTTTTGTACTAAACGTAGAGAAAGAGCGCTTGGAAAATGCACCAGGTTTTGACAAGGACAGCTGGCCTAATATGGCCGAAGAGTCTTGGGCAACGGAAATCCATTCCTTCTATGGAACACAACCGTACGATTACAAGAGCTAGCTGTTGATTCCGAAATGGAGCGTGATTGCGCGCTCGCCGCGTTACCAAAAGCGCCGCTTATGTGGAAAAGGCCCCTACACTTTGACTCGGTGCGGGGGCCAGTAAAGGAAGCCCACCCATGCCTTCCATCCTCACGGCTCATGGAAATCCGTACCAAAATTGATTGGACGTATCCGAGGGCTTGGGCCTATTTATCGCTTCTGAAATTGTTGCAATCGAACCCCTTCCGACCAGATAGGTCTGCTCTTGTATACCTTCTCCGGAATTAGATCCCATGTCCGCGCAACAGAGCCTTGTCGTAGTCGCACGAGGCGGATATGCCGCTCGAGGCGTTCTTTATCTGATCATTGGCATTTTCGCCCTGCTGGCGGCTCTCGACTCGACCAAACCGAAGGATAGTCACAGGAGCTTGGAAGCCCTGCTAAGCCAGCCATTTGGTTACGTATTAATCGGGCTGGTGGTAGCAGGCCTACTGGCCTTCGCCGCTTGGCGAGTCTTGCAGGCAATACGCGACGTTGATCATCACGGAAAAGAATTCAAGGGATTGGTGATTCGTGCAGGCTTGTTGGCGGGAGGCATAGTCAACGGTGCGCTAGCGTTTTTTGCTTTGGGCCTGCTCATCAGTGGCATCAGAAGCTCGGGCCATTCCGGAGGTGAGCAAACCAAGGATTTACTGGCGCATCTATTGTCCTGGGAACACTCAAATTTACTGGTGTACCTCGTCGCGCTCGTACCACTCGGCGTAGGCATTGCTCACATCATCAAGGGATGGAAAGCGACATTTGAGCAATACTTTGAAGCTGACGAAGACGTTATGCGCTACGTCCGTCCGGTGTCTCAGTTCGGTCTGATAGCCCGTGGTGTCGTCTTTATCGAGATCGCCCTGCTGCTGATGATCAGCGGCTCGAACTACAAAGCCATGGATCCGCCGGGCATGAAGGAAGCCCTTGATGCTCTCCAGAATTTACCGGCCGGAGGTTTGATTTTGATGGTGATGGCCTTGGGGATGATCGCCTTTTCGGTTTACAGCTTTTCCGAAGCTGTTTGGCGCAAGATCAACATGGATGTGCCTGGAGTACCGAGCGCAAGCAAATGACTAATGCAGGACTGCAGGTCGCCTGAGGATTGAGTCGGTTCTCTTGAAAGCTGGCAGCGCTATGGCACTTCCTTGGGAGCATGAGCAGCTATGGCGCCTTCTTGACACCCTCTGACTGCCCAAGCAAATCCCGTTCGGATATTCCTCTTCACCGATGCAACTGGATGGAACTTTCAAGTGCCGCTGACCCCATACAAGCAGCCCTGAAAAGTTGGGTGATCAACTCTGCGCATTGCGGGACAGCTCCGCACTGGCAATTGACAGGAGATTCAAATGCTTGTGCTCACGGACATGCAGCGCGCGTACCTCAGGATAATACGAGCCCTCAGTGAAGACCATCAGGGCAACGAAGTCTTTGCTGGCCTGACGCTCGAGGAATCGATGCGATTCAACTATTTGTGCGAGTCGCTCTTGGGGCAGGAGCATCGGACGCAGGAAGACGTCGACGAGTATCTCTCCCTTGTCCAGAAGCACGAACATAACCGGACTCAAATGCTAAGCGCAGAGGAAGAACATTCGATGAGGGCTTGACGGCCTGCCAGCAGCGAATTTTCAACTACGATTGGTGATGGAAGAGCTTGAGGCCCCGACCTGACCCAATGCTCTCCCAATGAGCGAAACTGCCGACATCCTGAGCTCATGAACCTCAGCCATCAGCTCTTTGTTGGCGCCTTCAGTGGCAATGGATGTCAGATTCAACAGGGAGATGAATCGTAATGTATAAAATGAGTGCAGGTTATGCCCGCGTACTGGTGAAAATGCTTTCGGCGCAAGGATTAGACGTCGCCCGTCTGTGCCAGGAGTCGGGGCTTGATATAGAGCTCGCTGCTATACCGGGATCATTCTGCGAACGAAGCACTATCTACCGCCTGTTGGATCTGGCGGCCAGGGCTTCCGGCGATCCAAACATTGGTTTGAAATCAGCCGAGCATTTCCATCCAGGTATGTTTCAGATCGTCGGCTATACCATGATGTCCAGTTCCAACCTGAAAGATGCTTTCGAACGACTGGCTCATTTCAGCCCGTTAATTGGCACAGGTTTCACCCTGTTTGTTGTCCAGGAACAACAGCATTACCGCCTGGCCACGTTCGATCACCATCAACGCGGCTCGATCAAGCCCCGCCAGTACACCGATGCCAACCTCGGAGCCCTGCTAGGCGTCTACCGCTGGCTGAGTGGTAACAAATCGCTGAGACCGCTGAGCGTGGAGTTCAGCTATCCCCCACCGAAAAACATCCATGAGCATCAACAACTGTTTGGCTGCGAGCTGCGTTTCGGGGCAGCCTATGACAGCATCCTGTTCGACGGCGAGGAGCTACTGCGGCCGTCGAGCATGGCCAACGAAGCATTGGCTACGCTCCATGACAGCTATGCCAACGGTCAGCTTGACCAGCTAAATGATTCCACCATGGTGTGCAGGATTCGTGCGCTGATCACCGAACGCCTGAGCCAGGCGCAAAGACAGGGCCAATGTAATATGGAATCGATTGCGGCCGCGCTGAGCATCAGCAAGCGAACATTGCAACGGGCACTGGAGAAGGCAGGCACGCAGTTCACGGATATCCTGAACCATATGCGTCAGCAGCTGGCCGACTTCTATCTACGCCATTCCCATTTCAATATGCAGCACGTGACTTACCTACTTGGCTTCCACGACCACAGCAGTTTTTACAAGGCTTGCCTGCGCTGGTTCGGCATGACGCCCGGCCAGTATCGAGCCCGTCAAGAATCGCTCGAAGCCAAGGAATCCAAGATTCTACTAGCCGGCATTTCAGCCTAAATTATTAGACAAGAGGTTTCTTACTGCGGTAACAATCGAATCGATATTGAAAGGCTTTTCTATAACAGCGTTGAACAAATCCGATCTCTCCATGCCGATGTGTGCTTGCGCGCCGCTGATCAAGACGATCGGCAAGTGATTAACGGAGGGTAAGGCTCGGACGGCTTTGGCGAACTCGAGTCCATCCATGACCGGCATCATGAAGTCGGTAATGATCAAGGCAGGCCGCTCTCGCTCAAGCACCTCGAGTCCTTTTTGACCATTGCTGGCTTTCACAACCATGAACCCTTCGTCCTCCAGGGCGTAGCCGAGAATATCAGCGATCAAATACTCGTCGTCGACGACCAGGATGGTGGTCATGTCAATTCAACCCGAATCAAAGACTTAGGATGTTGAACCGGGCAGCGCTGTATGAGTGGGAACTGGCGGTTCATTTCTTGAAGCCTTTTTCAGATCAACGTCTTGGTCGCGGATGACCACCTCAAATCGCGAAGGGTCATAAGAGCTATCTCTTACTTTAAGAATGGATATAGTCCTGCTTAGTTCAGAGTGATTCTCAAAGAAGCGCATGAGCATCAGGTTGTCGACGATGCTGGACAGGTCGGAATTCGGTGAGCTGACCTCAGTGCCGAACAGATCACGCATTTCCCAGGAAGCAAATACCGTGACGCCCCTGCATCGCAGTTCGTTCATCAGCGCACTGTAAAAGTCGGTGATCCGCGCAGGATTCGTCGAGACCCGCGTCATGCCGCTCAGGCTATCGATGAACAGGCGCTTGATGCCCTTTTCCTCGACGATGCTCAGCAGACGTGCACCCAACCCATCCAGCAAACCGTGGGTGGTGGGTTGCCAGGCGACGCTCAACGCACCGCGTTCTTCCATGCCTTTAATATCGATTCCCAGTGAATGGCCCTTCAGGCGCAACCGCTCCGGGCTCTCATAGAAGCCAAAATGCAGGCCCGGAGCTTCTACTGTCGACTCGCTCAGGAATTTGAGACCCAGCGTCGTTTTACCGACTCCGGAGGGTCCCATGACCAAGGTCACGCTAGAACTGTGCAGACCGCCACCCAATATAGCGTCCAATGAAGCGATGCCACTGGCGATACGCGTCATGTCGGCGCTGTCGAGTGAGGACGGATAGCTGTAGAGGCTTTCCAGCCGAGGATAAACCACCAGGCCGTTGTCGGTAATTTCGCACTCATGAAGCCCCGTCAGCGCCGCGCTGCCGCGAGTTTTACGCAGTTGAATACGACGCACTGAGCGAGTGCCATACAACTCTTCGCCCAGTTCAATGACGCCATCAACCATAGTGTGCTCGGGGCTGCCATCATCCAGCCGTGAGCTGGTGAGAAAAAGCACCGTGCAACCGGCGAAAGCTGCATGCCCTTGTAACTCGGAGATGAACTTCTTGGTGTCGATGGGCGAATCGGCTTTGGAGCGCGCGTTGAGCAAACCGTCCACCACCATCACCGTGGCCTTCTGCCGGCTGATCTCACGCCTAAGCAGTTTAACGACTTCATCCAGGCCTTCGTTTTCCAAGGTATCAAACGCGCTGACAAACTGAATTTCGGCCCCGACTAGGGAAGAGTCGAAAAAGCTCAGGGTAGAAAGAAATTGAAAGAGACGGTCGTGGGATTCGGCAAGCAGCGTGGCGACCAGAACCCGGCCCCCATTGCGCGCATGATGGAACCCAAGTTGGTTGGCGAGGATCGTTTTGCCAGACCCTGGACGACCCTGAATAATGTAGGAAGCTCCCGAGACCAGCCCTCCCTTAAGCAGAGCATCTAGGCCTTCGATTCCACTCTGAAGGCGATTTAGCTTTTCCACAATGCGACCCTGATCTGAAAAACACGCTGTTAAACCGAATGGATAGGATGCTAACGCCATTTCTGCGCTGGGGCCATCCACACTTCTACAGAGGGGGCTAATTGAGAGAACTGTATCTCCGATGGATAAGGAGTTTAACCACCAAGCGCATCAGCCGCTGGAAGCGCAAACCATGCTAATGCTAACGCAACCGAAGCTTCAGGCGGTTGTGGCGCTATAGCAATTTATCCTCGTAAACCTGATGGCTCGGAATAATCCCGTTTTGGTGATAAATAATTGAAAATGACAGTAATGGTAGTCCTATCTCCATTTGAGTCTCTGTGATTCGTTATAGGGTGTACTATCAAACTCTGCCCATTGGAAAATCAGTTAGCCATGTCCGCGCTAAACGAAGAGAGCCGCCAGATCGTAGCTTCTCTGGCGCACCGGGTTGGCCCTAATGCTGATACTGCAAGGATCGCGCAAGCGATTGTCTCAACCTTGCAGGGTATGGATGCAGCCCTGACACCCATCATTGGTCAGCAAGGAGTTGCCGCGCTTTACCGCCGCAGCCTTAATCTGTGCGCCTCCCAACACCCGCGACTGGCCCATATATTTGACCGTGTGCAAACCGCGCTGGATCTGCCTGCTCTTAAATCCCTACTCGTTGAACAAAGCGAGACCGATGCGATATTTTTCGGTGAAGTGATGCTGACCACCTTCTACGAGCTACTTACTACGCTGATCGGGCCATCGCTCACCGCACGGTTACTTCGTGACGTGTGGGAGCCTTCTTTGAGCGACACCCCATCGCAGGAAAATTCGCCATGAGCACCAGAGTAACTATCAACCGCTTGGCCACCGGCGTGCCAGGACTGGACGAGGTGCTGGGCGGAGGATTGCCGGAATTTTCGTTTAACCTGATCGCCGGCCCGCCTGGCTGTGGGAAAACCACCCTCGCGCATCAGATGATGTTCGCCTTGGCGACGCCTGAACGCCCGGCGCTGTTCTTTACCGTGCTGGGTGAGCCGCCGCTGAAGATGCTGCGTTATCAGCAGCAATTCGACTTTTTCGACAACGAAGCGATCAACCATTCGATCCGCTACGTCAACCTGTCTGCCGATACCCTGGCCGGGAACCTGGACGAGGTGCTGCGGCGCATCATCAGTGAGGTGGAGAAGCATTCCCCGGCGCTGGTGTTCGTCGATTCGTTCCGCTCCGTGGTGCTGGCCAGCCAGACCCAGGACAACCCCAACAACAACCTTCCGCAGTTCGTTCAGCAACTGGGCATGTTGATGACCACCTGGCAGGCGACGACCTTCCTGATTGGCGAATACTTCACCGAAACTGACACCAACCCGATTTTCACCGTGGCCGATGGCTTGATCTGGTTGCGCCAGAGCGTTCAGCGCAACTCCATGGTTCGCAAGATGGAAATCATGAAGATGCGTGGCCAGCCGACGCTACCAGGGCTGCACACCTTTCGTATCGCTACTTCAGGGATCAAGATCTTTCCGCCAGCGGTACTCAACACGGTGGAGGTACCGCCAGAGTTTCCTATCAAACGCCTGAAAATGGGGGTGCCACAACTTGACGACATGCTCGGGGGGGGCCTGCCCAAGGGTTATTCACTATTGGTGGCCGGGCCTTCGGGCTCGGGCAAAAGCATCCTGGCCGCCAGCTTTCTAGCCGAGGGCGCTCGTTGTGGTGAAACCGGCGTGATCGCAGTGTTTGAACAGCGGCCCAACCATTACCAGAACGCCACCCTTGCAGGTCTGATTCAAAGCGGCCAGGTCGGTCTGGTGGATAGCCGCGCGCTGGATCTGTCCATCGACGAAATTGTGCACTTGCTCCTAAGCGAAATCACCCGACTGAAAGCGACCCGGGTGGTCATCGATTCGCTGTCGGGTTTTGAGCTGGCACTGGCGCCGACCTTCCGCGCGGACTTTCGCGAGTCGCTGTCGCGTATGGTCACGGCGTTGACCAGCGTGGGAGTCAGCGTGTTGCTGACCTCTGAGCTGGAAGACCGCTACACCGATCTGCGTTTCAGCCCATACGGTACGGCATTTCTTACCGACGCCATCATCGTTCAGCGCTACATTGAAGTGCAAAGCCGCTTGTTACGCATCATGGCCGTGGTCAAGGTGCGCGCTAGCGCTCACTCCGATGAGCTGCGTCTGTACCACATCGATGAAAACGGTTTACAGATAGGCGAAATGTTGTCCCATAAAGAAGGATTGTTGGGGGGACGGCCTACCCAGCAGCGTTTGGGCAAAGTCGAAGGATGAGAAAACTATCATGAGTGAGTCCAACGACAAGAATGAGCAAGCGATAGCCACTACTGCTCGCGAACTGTTCCTGCTCGGCCGGAAAACCGTCGCTGCGCGCGCAGTACTCGCAGGTCTACATAAGGAACTCAACGACGTAAACAACCAGCTCATCGATAGCCAACAGGTGGAGCACCTGGTTGAGGCCAATCAGCAATTGGTGCTGGCAATTCTGTCGGCGCAGTCTGATGCTGAAAATCCCAAAGTCGCCCAGGCAGAGCAAGAACTTTACCTAGAGATGCGCGAAGCCAACGAGCAATTAGTGATCGCCACGCTTAGCGCACAACACCTGCAGGTTGCAGCTGAACACGCACTGAAACAGCAACGCAACGTCCTCTCCCTGGTAGCTCACGAACTGCGTAATCCGCTGACGCCCATTAGCATGATTGCTGGTCGTCTGGTACGGGTACCTAGCGAAGAATTGCCACGCATGCAAATGCTGATTGAAGGCCAGGTGCAGCAGATGTCCCGATTGGTGGAAGACTTGCTCGACATCGCACGCGCCAGCACTGGAAAGTTTCGACTTGAGTGCCACATTGTCGATATGGCGCAGATCATCAATGAGGCAATAGAAATCTGTACCCCGGTCATGGTCGCTCATGGCTTACATTTCAGCTCAGAACTGCCAGAGTGTGCGTTGACGGTGAACGGAGATTCGGCACGCCTTACGCAAATTCTGGGCAACCTGTTGGGCAACTCGGCCAAGTACACACCGGCGGGCGGAACGGTCACACTCCTGGTTACTGCCGCAGCAGATCTGCTGGAAATTCGCATCCGGGATACCGGCATCGGTATTAGCGCCAAGGCACTGCCACTCATCTTCGAGCCATTTGTGCAGGATGTTCACGCAGTCGGTTTTAATGGGGCAGGCTTAGGCATTGGTCTGACGGTGGTGCGCGAGTTAGTCGAAGCCCACGGTGGCACTGTTACTGGTACAAGCGCGGGAGAAGGCAAGGGGAGCGAGTTTGTGGTGACGTTACGCCTTACTACACATTGATTTTTGGCACTTGGACGTTCGAACTGGTTGTTCGTTGGCTCGCTACGCAGTGGTAAGCGAGCAGCGGCAATTATGAGTCTGATCCAGTCAGCACGTATGAATGGGCCCTTAGAGGAATTTCCACGACAAATTTTGTGCCCATCTCCGGATCCGATGACACCTCGATGCTGCCGTTATGAGCACTCACTATCTGATCGACGATGAATAGACCGAGACCTAGGCTTGCGTAGGGCCCATTTTCTATCGAAGCTTCTGGGGAATAACGCCCCATGGGATTGAATATAAAAGGCAGCACCTCGCTTGAGATGGGCGTTCCCATATTATGGACAGTGAATTGAACTGTTTCGTCGGTTCTAGACAGCGTCACCGTGACAGGTGAATGGTCAGCGCCATGCTGTACGGCATTTCCGATGAGGTTTGAGAACACTTGCTCCAGTCGTCCGCCGTCAAACTCACCTTCGGCGCACTCGACCGTCGCTACCACAATGTGAGCTTCGGGGTAAACAGCACGGGATTCATCGATGATTCGCTCACAGGCGGGCGCTAAGTCCATCAGTACGCGATTAATCGGAATTCCGCCGCCTATTTGGGATCGTGTGAAGTCCAGCAGGTCTCCTACGATGTGAGACGCACGCTTGACGCTGGCATAAATACGCGACGCAATCTTTGTCGCCCTCGTTCCCAAGTCGTCTGTCCGCAGTAATACGTCTGCCCCCAGGAGGATTGCGCTCAAAGGAGTGCGTAGATCGTGTCCCAAAACGCCCAGGAAGACATCGCGAGAAGCTTGTACGGCAGCGGCGTAGCTGCTGATCGACTCCGCCAGAGCCTGATCAATGGCCTCGTTGAAGCGAATCATATCCTCCACTTCAAATTCTTCACCGGCCTTCACGTGTCTCATCCAGTGGCTGATCACGCTGGTACGCAATGCGCGGAATTCAGATGTAACCTGCTCTATGGTAAATCCTGCCATCAGTCGCGTAATGGCGTGGATCTTAGCGGCGGAGTCGTCCTCGGTCGCGGCTAGCCCTTTGGATTTTTCGACCTGCTCTTGCCGCGTCTGGTGGGTTCGAAGGTCATCAGCGATTGCCCGTAGCATCAGTTCCGCATGATCACGCAGCCCTTCAGAATCAAGAGGTTTGCAATCTGTAAGAATCGTGCGGGCAAAATTCTCCCATTCCTGAAGAATCGGTTCGATATTTGTGATTAAAAAGCTGGAAAGGCGCATGACGATTCCTTCTGAGTGGGGCGCTGCACTTCTCAGTTAAGCGCCAATCTGATGACTCAAGGCCTCCGCCCCATACTCACTGCTCCGCGTAACGCAATTCGCGCTTGAAAGACAACGCTCCAAAGCCAGCCTCAGATTGATGACGCGAGCCAAGGCAGCCTCACTTCGCGAGTCGGTGCAAGCGCGCTGAGTTAAAAATGAATAAAAAACGAGATTTTCGCCTCAAATCGTAGACGTATCGTTAGACAATAGAGTTTTGCATAACGCACCAAAAACAAGCTCAACAACTAGAGATCACATGCTTCCAGATATCCAGGTTTAGCGCTGACCCAGGAATGCTTGGTTTCATTTTGAAAAAGGCCTCGCGGGCTTTTTTTGTACAAACAAAATCACTTGGCCAGCCAAGACTCGAAGGTGGTGGATGGCCAAGCGATTATTCAATGCGAATGATCTGCCTGGTACATAGGGGACGCCAATGCGGATCCGCTTTAGGTTGAACCTCTGCTGCTTATGCGGGCTCCCAACTCTACATCCAGGAGAAACGTATGACCCAGACAGCATTGGTCGTAGGCGCCAGCGGCATCGTTGGCAGCGCCATCAGTCAATTACTGATCGATAACAAGTGGCAGGTCGCCGCGCTGTCGCGACATCCGTCACAGGCCCCCGGGATGATCCCTATCGCGGCAGATCTTCAGGATCCGGCGTCGCTAGAACATGCGCTGGCGGATTTGAAACCCACTCATGTATTCATTACCACATGGTCAAGGCAAGCCACGGAGGCCGAGAATATTCGCGTCAATGCCGCCATGGTACACAACGTACTCGCCGCCATTCGCCCAGCCAAGAGCGTTGCGCACGTCGCACTGGTCACTGGCCTCAAACACTACCTCGGCCCGTTCGAAGCGTATGGAAAAGGTAGCCTTCCTCAAACACCTTTTCGCGAAGAGCAGGGTCGTCTGGACATCGAAAATTTCTACTACGCCCAAGAAGACGAACTCTTCGCCGCCGCTGAAAAGGACGGCTTCACTTGGAGCGTGCATCGCCCGCATACCGTCACCGGGATTGCCGTGGGCAACGCGATGAACATGGCCACCACCCTCGCCGTCTATGCCTCGATATGCAAACAAACCGATCGCCCTTTTGTGTTTCCCGGATCAAGGATGCAGTGGGACAGCCTTACCGATATGACCGACGCACGCCAACTGGCGAAACAACAAATGTGGGCGGCCACCACACCGGCTGCGGCCAATCAGGCATTCAATGTTACCAATGGCGATGTATTCCGTTGGAAATGGATGTGGAGCAGAATTGCCGAATATTTCGGCTTGCCTCCGACCGATTACCCCGCAACCCTCTCGCCACTTGAAAAGCAAATGGGTGACGATCAAATAGCCTGGACGCAAATCGTAGCGGAACACGGCTTGAAAGAACCCGATATTGGGCGCCTGGTGTCCCCGTGGCACACCGACGCAGACCTCGGTCGACCAATCGAAGTTGTCACGGATATGTCAAAGAGCCGGGCTATGGGTTTCACCGCCTACCAGGCGAGCGATCAAGCATTTTTCGATGTGTTCGACAAACTGCGCGATATGAACTTGATACCTTAGACCGTTCCAGAACGGATACTCGAGTAGGCGGCATAGAAGGGATCTCTTGAGTCCAAGACGACCAACGACGACAACCCGCTGGTTACTATTTTGGCGTCAGTGAGAAATGCCGTGCCGTAAGGACTGAAACGCAGGTCGGTGTAGCGGTCTTCCAGCTCAGAGGTCAGCAACACGCTAACGCCTACGCTGGTCAGCGTCGTGACCACGCGGGTGGCGTTAAGCCGGCTGATCTCAGTCAACAGCAATTGCACGATTTCATCGATGGGCAAGTCCGGGGCGCGGCTGTCCACCAGACCGACTTAGTCGCTCTGGATCAGTCTCGCGAGGGGGGCTGACCAGAATGTATGACAAAAGCCATAAGCCCAAGATCACGCTAGAAACACCATTTGTTGCACATCATCAAACGGTAACATTTGTGCATCCCTCCGCTGACCACTGAAAAATACTAATAAATGCCCAGGGGCGTAAATGATTGAACCGTTGCTGCGCCGCCAGGGTCTTTAACTTAGATTGTGAATTGCTACTAAAATTATCTAAGTAGGAGTTTGGGAATGAATATTGAAAAAATACAAATCAATGGCCAGGCCATCCGCGTAGGTGTGCGCAAAGGGCTACCCAATACAACTCCGCTTATGATATTCAATGGAATTGGCTCTGGCCTTGAGCTAGTTCTACCCATTGTTAACGCCATGCACCCTGATCTAGAAGTCATAGCGTTTGACGTTCCCGGCGTAGGTGGCTCATCTTTGCCAAGTTTTACTTACACGTTCTCTGACCTTGCTAAAACCGTCACGAAAATCCTTGATCACTTAGGACATGAGCAAGTTAACATTATTGGCCTTTCCTGGGGTGGATTCTTAGCACAACAATTTGCTCTTAATTATCCACAACGGTGTAACAAACTTATACTTGCAGCCACCTCATGTGGATTGATGTCCATCCTACCAGATTACAAAGTGTTGGGATTGATGGCCAGCCCCCGCCGTTACACCGACCCTGAATATGCCGCTAGCATTGCACCAGCCCTCTACGGAGGCAAATTTCGGTACGACAAGCAGCTCGCATCTTCACATGCCAAGGAAATGTGCGCTGATAAATCATCTTACGAAGTTATGACTGGCTACGCTTATCAAATGATGGCCATTGCATGCTGGTCTAGCGCTTTCTGGCTGAACCAAATACTCCAGCCTACGCTAGTGTTGGCTGGTAGCGATGATCCAATCATTCCATTGTCCAACATGAAGCGATTATCTGATCAAATCACTAATTCAGAATTGCACGTATTTGAAGACGGACATTTGTTTTTCCTGACGGACTTACCTAACGTAGCCCCTATCATCAATGAATTTTTACTTTGATTTCTTCAGGCCAGGAAAATGAAAGCTGATTGCTGTGTCGTTTGGGAGGGGATAATGGGTATCCCCTTTTCCCCTTCGCCTGCCTCGCCTACGTTTTTCAACGTTGATACGCCGTAGCGCCGTACGAGCATCTTGCGAAGGGAGCGTGCGAAGGTTGCAATCAAGATCGCTTGATACCGCGGCCGCTGAATTTATGTCTGCACTACCTGGGCGAAGACTTGCTGAATGCACAGCAGTTGCGATCCTTCTGCAGGGGGCAGGACGCGCCATTGCACTTTTCCTTGACTCTCTTTTCTACAAAACCTCTCAGATGCAGGATCACAAGTCAGCCATCAGCACGCCCTTGAACTCTGCCTTCAGGCGCTTGAGTGTTGATCTCTTATTTTTGCCGTAAGGATTGACCGGTCTGTTGCCCCCAGCATGCTTGTCAAATGTCATTCCTTTTGGGCGCGCCAACTGCCGCTTGGAAGCTTTACAATACTCGCCATCGTGTGCAATCCGTGTTCAGTTCGACATACCCGAATACTACGCACCCACCCATCATGCACACCACGTGTGCACAAAAGCGACACACAAAGGCTTTTCAGTGAATTCAGAATCGGATAAAACCCTTTTAAATCAATCGCTTATTAGCAGACGATTCAGCGTCGCTCCCATGATGGATTGGACCGACCGCCACTGCCGCTTCTTCCTGCGCCTGCTCTCCAAACACGCCCTCCTCTACACCGAGATGGTCACCACCGGCGCGCTGCTCAACGGCGATCACGAGCGTTTCCTGCGCCACAACGAAGCCGAACACCCGCTCGCCCTGCAACTCGGTGGCAGCGTGCCGCTGGACCTGGCCATGTGCGCGCGCATGGCCCAGGACCATGGTTATGACGAGGTGAATCTGAATGTCGGTTGTCCGAGTGACCGGGTGCAGAACAATATGATCGGCGCGTGCCTGATGGGGCATCCGCAGTTGGTGGCCGATTGTGTGAAGGCGATGCGCGATGCGGTGTCGATTCCGGTGACGGTGAAGCATCGGATCGGGATCAATGGCCGGGACAGTTACGAGCAGTTGTGTGATTTCGTCGGCACCGTGCGCGATGCCGGGTGCACGAGTTTTACGGTGCATGCGCGGATTGCGATTCTGGAGGGGTTGTCGCCGAAGGAGAACCGCGACATTCCGCCCCTGCGCTATGACGTGGCGGCACGTCTGAAGGAGGATTTTCCGGAGCTGGAGATCATTCTCAACGGCGGGATCAAGACGCTGGAGGCTTGTCGCGAGCACTTGCAGACGTTCGACGGGGTGATGCTGGGCCGTGAGGCCTATCACAACCCTTATGTGATGGCCGAGGTCGATCAGCAGCTGTTCGGCAGCACGGCGCCGGTGATCAGCCGGGCCGAGGCGCTGGCGCAGTTGCGGCCTTATATTGCCGCGCATATCGATGCGGGCGGCTCGATGCACCACATCACCCGGCACGTGTTAGGGCTGGGCACCGGGTTTCCGGGGGCGCGCAAGTTTCGGCAGTTGTTGTCGGTGGATATTCATAAAGCTAAAGAGCCTTTGGTGTTGCTGGATCAGGCGGCGGAGTTGTTGGAGGGACGCTAACGGTCACCCCGGTTGAACCTGTGCCCTGATTTGGCATCGTAACTACCGATACCGCGCCCCGCCTTTCAAACATCCGTTTTCCGGTTGTTGCCGCTGGGGCCTTCGATACGTACACGCGCCCTTGAGTGGCTGTCAGCGCTCGGGTAATGTCAACAGACCCATAGGACAGAGCACGCCCATGACTTCCAAGCTGGATCAACTCAAGCAAATGACCACCGTGGTTGCCGACACCGGCGACTTCGAAGCTATCGCTCGCGTCAAACCCGTGGACGCCACGACCAACCCTTCCCTGCTGCTCAAAGCCGCGGCCATTTCCGGTTATGCCGAGTTGCTGAATGCTTGCGTTCACGACTGCAAGGGCGATGTCGGCCTGGCCAGCGACCGTTTTGGCGTGGCGGTAGGGCAAGAAATCCTGAAAGTTGTGCCGGGCCGTATTTCCACTGAGGTGGATGCGCGCCTGTCGTTCGACACTGACGCCGTATTGAAGCGCGCGCACCGTCTGATCGAGCTGTATGACAAGGCCGGCATTGGCCGTGACCGGGTGCTGATCAAGATCGCTTCCACCTGGGAAGGCATCCGCGCTGCCGAGCAGCTGGAAAAGGAAGGCATCCAGACCAACCTGACCCTGCTGTTCTCTTTCGCTCAGGCTGCGGCTTGTGCCGACGCCGGGGTGTTCCTGATTTCGCCGTTCGTGGGCCGCATCTACGATTGGTACAAGAAGGCCAACGGCAACGACTACACCGGCGCGGATGATCCGGGCGTGCAGTCGGTGACGCGGATTTATAACTACTACAAGTCCAATGACTACAAGACCGTGGTGATGGGCGCGAGCTTCCGCAATCTGAATCAGATCGAGCAGTTGGCCGGTTGCGACCGCCTGACCATCAGCCCGGATCTGCTGGAGAAGCTGGCGGCGGACACGGGCAAGCTGGAGCGCAAGTTGGCGCCGGGCAATGCCGGTGAAGCGCGCTTGAGCTTGAATGAAGCGCAATTCCGTTGGTTGTCCAACGAAGATGCGATGGCGACCGAGAAGCTGGCTGAGGGTATTCGTCAGTTTGCTCGGGATCAGGAGAAGCTTGAGGCGTTGTTGCAGGCCAAGCTCTGATTTAGTTCGAAGTGGTGTGAAAAGGGCGAACCTTGGTGGGTTCGCCCTTTTTTATTGCGTTGAATTCGGGTGCTGGATGGCTTCGCGCTGGGGGATTTGGTGTTTGTTATGGCGTCTTCGCGGGCAAGCCTCGCTCCTACAGGATCTGCGTCGCCCACATCCTCCGCGAACGACACAGATCCCTGTGGGAGCGTGGCTTGCCCGCGATGGGGGCGGCACATTCAACTGCGTGGTGACTGGTCTGGCGCTTTCGCCGGCAAGCCGGTCTCGCTCCCACAGGGGGATTTACTGTGGGAGTGGAGAGCTGCGTTTGGCCATTGTCCGGGGATCAGTGCCTTTCGAGGGCATTCACCAGGTCATGGAAGGCTTCACGGTTGGAGTCGTTCAGGCCCATGAGGATCTTGTGTGCTTCGAGCACTTTGATCCGCACCACTTCTTCGGACTGATCCTGGTCTGGCAGGTCGGTCAGGCATTCAGGGCACGGGATCGGGCGGTCAACGATGTTGAACACTTGCTCGAAGCCCATGGACTGCAATAGCCGGGTGATGTCTTCGTGGGTGGTGACCACGGTCGGCAGCAGGCCGACCTTTTGCCGCGACAGGATCGACAGTTTGGCCAGCAGGCCAAGGGTGGTGCTGTCGATGCTGCGGGTTTCGGTCAGGTCGATCACGATTGCGTTGAAGTTCAACGCGGTGAAGATCCGCTCAATAGTCGCATCCAACGCCGAACACAGGGTCAGGCGAACTTCACCGACGAACTTGAGGACAAAGGTGCCGTCCTGCTCGGCGAACTGGATTCTACCGGTACTCATCAAAGATTCCTGCTCAACACCAACAGGGCGATATCATCCGGCATCTCCCCTAGCGTGGCCAATCCAAAAACCTGCCGCAGACCATCCAGGCTGCCGCCCGCTGCCTTGACCCGTTGGGGCAAAGCCGCTTCTTTCTCTTTGAGTGTCGGTTCCGGCAAAAGGTCCAGGATGCCATCGGACATCAGCGTCAGGCTGAATGTCGGCGGCAGCTCCAGCACGTGGTCTTCGTAGGTGGCCTCATTGAAGAGGCCTACCGGCAGACCGCGCCCTTCCAGATAACGAACACTGTCTGGGGTGTACAACACAGGCAACGGCAAATGACCGCCGATGCTATAGGTCAACAAACCTGTCTCCTCGTCGATGACTCCACCGACCATTGTGACGTGTTTACCCAGCTTACAACTGATCAGGCCTCGGTTGATATGACCAAGGACCTCTGAAGGCTTGAATTCCGGCAAAGTACCGCTGCGCTTGGACTCGAACAGCAGGCGTGTGGTCATGAACTTCAGCAGCACGGTGACGAAGGCTGAAGAGGCGCCATGACCGGAAACGTCCGCCAGGTAAAAGGCTACCCGACGTTCATCGACCCGAAAGTAGTCGACGAAATCACCCGACAGGTACAGCGACGGGATGATCTGGTGCGCGAACTGGAACTCGTCGATGGTCCAGGGACTGACAGGCAGCATGTTCATCTGCACCTGGCGACCGGCGTTCTGGTCTTCCTGGAGCAGGTTCAGGCTGGCTTCGAGTTCGCGGTTGGCCTTTTCCAGCTTCTCGCGGTAGCGCTGGTTCTCCAGCAGCAGGCGCGCACGATCCAGGGCCCGGCGCACAGAGTGCTCGAGCACGGCCAGGTCTTCGAGAGGCTTGATCAGGTAATCCGCCGCGCCCAGGCGCAGGGCCTCGACCGCGTCGTTCATCACGCCGGCGCCCGACACCACGATGACCGGGGTCTGTGGCGACCGCTCGGTGACCTGGCGGATGAGTTCGAGCCCGCCCATCTGCGGCATGCGCAGATCGCAGATGACCAAGTCGGGCTTGAATTGCTCGAATACCTGAAGTCCCTGCTGGCCATTGCTGGCCTGCAAGACGCTGAAACCACTGTCTTCCAAATAGGCGGCGAGGCTCGCGCGCACTACTTCGTCATCATCGATTATCAGCAGCGTGGCACTGGTTTTTGGCATGTGGGCAAACGGCGCCAGAATTAGGTTGGCGTAGCAGGCAGGGGTTGTGGCCCGGCTCACACTACTGGATTCGCTTTCTAGCCACTCCGTTGCACCGTTTTCGGGCAATTGCCCTGCAAACGGGTACACCAGAGGTGCCCTTCTAAGGCGCAGACGGTACTCCCATCCGCGGGGCGTTTCAAGCTCACGCCGATGGTCGCTTGACGACTTTGCTTGCCAAATGACCGGGAGTTATAAGAACGGGCTGAACCGTAACTCAATGGAAGGTCGTAACCTGCCGATTTTGTTGATGTCTGCAGGAGCAAGCGTGCCCGCGATACCTGTAGGAGCGAGCTTGCTCGCGAAGGTCTCGAGAGCGAAGCGTTTATTCAGGCAGCACGCGTTATCGTTGACGTCCTTCGCGAGCAAGCTCGCTCCTACAGGGTGTTGCGTTTATTCAGAGAGAGCGGGCTTTGCGCTGATTCAGGGAAAACGCATTAACGTTTAAGTCCATCGCGAGCAAGATTGCGCCTGCATGGAATCAGAAATCGTCTTCGACCTGGCCGTCCTTGACCCGGAATTCGCGATTCTGCAGGTAGGCGTTCCGGATGAAGGTGTATTTGTCGCCACTGATCAGCTTCTCCGCCGACAGCAAATTGGCACGGGTGTCGATGATGTTCAGGCCCATGACCGAGTTGCGGACCGGCACGTCGTCGATGTAGCGATAGGGGCCGGTGTAGCCGTCGACGTACTTCGACGGCGCGTCCCGCAGGGTGCTTGGGCCCAACAGCGGCAGCATCACGTAAGGGCCGCTGCCCACGCCCCAATAACCGAGGGTCTGGCCGAAGTCTTCGTCGTTGCGCTGCAGGCCCATTTTGGTGCCCACATCGAAGAAGCCCAGCACGCCGAAGGTGGTGTTGAAGATCAAACGCGCGGTATCGACACCGGCGGCGGCCGGTTTGGCCTGCAAGATGTCGTTGGCAAGGTTGCTCACCTCGCCGACGTTACGAAACATGTTGTGGATGCCGTCTTCGAGGAACTGCGGCGTCACGAACTGGTAGCCTTGGGCCAAAGGCTTCAGGGCATAGGTGTCGAGCACGTCGTTGAATCGGTAGATCGGGCGGTTGATGCTTTCCCAAGGATCTTCTTCCGTGGCGGCCTGGGCAGAAAACGGAACCACCAGCACACTGGCGCACACAGAAAGCCGAGCTAGATGATTGCTCCAGCGCATAGAAAACTCCTTGGATTGTTACTGGCGCGGGCGCAGGGGCCCAAGCGATAAGCTGGCTAGTATAAGACGGAACAGCCGCTTTAGGCAGCATCGTGAGAACCCGACTGCGCAGATCGGTGATGATGTTGCGCGATTCACCTCAGTGTCACGCAACTGTCACCGCCCGCCCCTAGCCTTGAGGCTATTTCAGGGACGTTGATATGCCGCACGCCGAAGCCTTGCCTCTCGCCGCACCCAACCTGACCGCCGTGCTGTTCGGCCTCAGCGGTTGCCTGGTGGATTTCGGCGCACGCTCGCGCCAACACGGCAGCCTCGCGGTCGAACACGCCGAGGTCACCCCCGGGGCCCTGGAAAGCCTGCGCACTTTGCAGCGTCAACAGATTCCCTGCGCCTGGCTCGATGAGCTGCCCCCGAGCCATTGCCATTCCCTGGCCGCCGCCCTGCCGGAATGGATCACGCCGCTGCAACACCTTGCAACAATCAATCCATGGCCCGCCCCCGATGCCTGCTGGCAGGCCTTGATGGCGCTGAATATCGGGCGCCTGGAAGGTTGCGTGCTGGTCAGCGGCGAACCCCGCATGCTGCAATCGGGATTGAATGCCGGGTTATGGACGATTGGCCTGGCGTCCTGCGGTTCGCTCTGCGGCATGGCACCCAACGAATGGCAGGCACTGCCTCAGCAGGAACGGGACATGAAACGCGGCAAGGCCACGGTGCAACTGTTCAGCCTGGGCGTGCACTCGGTAATCGATCATCTGGGTGAACTCGACACCTGTCTGGCCGACATCAGCCTGCGCCGGCTCAAGGGCGAAAAGCCCTGATCGCCGCCTCACAGCCATGAACGCATGCAGGTTGCGCGTGGGTGGATTAATCTAAAGGTCAGCCATAGACCTTTGGCGTGCCGCTGCGGTCTATGCCAGTGCCTATCGATAAAAGGAAGAACGCCATGCCTGCCCGCGAATTGCAAGAACAGCTCAATACCCTGCGCGAGCAATTGGAACAGAATCCACCGCTGACTGAAGCCGAGCGCGAAAACCTGCACACGCTGATGCAGCAGATTGAACTGGAGCTTGAACTCGAAACCAAAACCCAGGATTCCAGCCTTTCCGATAATGTGAACCTGGCTGTCGAGCGCTTCGAGCTCGAACACCCAGCCCTGGCTGGCACCTTGCGCAACATCGTGCAGGCGCTGGGCAATATGGGAATCTGATCCCGCCGGATGCAAAAAAGCCCTGCCAGTGATGGCGGGGCTTTTTCATATCTGCGACTTGAAATGCGATCCCCTCTGTAGGAGCCGGCTTGCCGGCGAAGGGGCCGTCACATTCAACATCAATGGTGACTGAAACTCCGCCTTCGCGAGCAAGCTCGCTCCTACAGTAGATCTTTATTGACGGACCAGGCGGTGGTTCGGCAGTTGGACTTCTTCGGTGCTGCGGTATGGGTTGATGTCCAACCCACCGCGACGCACATACCGCGCATACACCGTCAGTTTCTCCGGTTTCAGCAACCGCTGCAGGTCGAGGAAAATCCGCTCCACGCACTGTTCATGGAAGTCCGAGTGCTGGCGGAAGCTGACGATATACTCCAGCAGACTCGCATGATCCAGCGCCGCGCCACGGTACTCCACCGCCACGCTGCCCCAGTCCGGCTGACTGGTGACCGGGCAGTTCGACTTGAGCAAATGGCTGTGCACGCTTTCTTCGACAAGGCGCGACTCATCGCAACGCAGCAGCTCCGGACGCGGATGCTCATAGTTGCTGACGCTGATATCCAGCTCATCGATGCACACCCCCGGCAAGGCCACGACGCCTTCGGCCTCAACCTCTTGCAGGCGGCGAATGCGCACCCCGACCGGTTTGCCGGCGGCGGCCGACAGGTCCTTGACCAAGGTGGCTTCAAGGCTCGCGTGATCGGCAAACGGCGTCTGGTTCAGGGAGTTCAGGTACAGCTTGAACGACTTGGATTCGATGATGTTTGGCGAATCCGCCGGAATGCTGAACTCGCCGATCGCCACCACCGGCTTGCCCGACGGCAACAGCCACGACAGCTCGAAGCAGTTCCAGAAGTCCACGCCCTTGTACGGCAGGGTCTGCGCCGTCAGGCCCAGCTCGGCCCATTTCGCAGCGCGCGGGATCGGGAATAGCAAGGACGGCGTGTAGGTGGCGATGTATTCGCTGGATTTGCCCAGCGGCGAGTGTTCGGCTGCGGGATGCATGGCGGAAACCTGACTGAAGAATCAGCGGATTCTACCAGCCTTTGCGCCCGACTGTAGGAGCGAGCTTGCTCCGGGCGGCGTTCCGACGATGGTCGTTAACGATAACGCATGTTGACTGGTTAAACGCGGCGCGCTTGGATCCATCGCGAGCAAGCTCGCGCCTACAACAGTCCTACGGTCCTGCAGCTCCTACGGTCAGCTTGCCGACCATGCCCGCCTGGTAGTGCCCGGGAATGTTGCAGGCAAATTCCAGGCTGGTCGCCCTGCTGAAGGTCCAGGTCAGCTCGGCGGTTTTGCCTGGTTCTACCAGCACGCTGTTGGGGTCGTCGTACTTCATGCCATGCTTCATCCCGGCCATGGCACCGTGGTCCATGTCCTTCATGCCGGTAGGCGTGAGCATCCCGCTCTGCTGCATCTTCAGCATTTCCTGCTGATGCCGGGCATGCATCGCCGCATCGCCGAGGTTGAATTCGTGCAGTAACTGGCCTTTATTCACCAGCACAAAGCGAATTGTCTCTCCGGCTTTGATCTCAATCGCCCCAGGGGTGAACGACATGTCGCCCATCACCACTTCAACGCTGCGAGTGGCCTTGGCAGCCGGAGCAGGTTCACCGAAATCGAAGGTATGCGCCGGGGATGCCCATACCGGCGAGCTCAGCGCCATCAAACACGCGCCCAGCATCAGGGGTTTGCGCAAAAACATGGTCGTACTCCAACAAGATAAGGTTCAGCCTGTGGAAAACTCTAAACTGCTGTCACTGCCTGCAACCTGACAGTCAGATTACAACTTTGTCAGCTTGGCCTGTACTGGCGTTGCCCACGGTATAAAGCGTTCGTTCCATCTGCCCCGAGTCGCCCATGAAACTGCTGATCGTCGAAGACCAACCGAAAACCGGCCACTACCTGCGCCAGGGCCTGACCGAGGCCGGGTTCACCACCGAACTGGTGGCTGACGGCAGCACCGGCCAGCAATTGGCGCTGAGCGGCGATTACGCACTGTTGATTCTCGATGTGATGCTGCCCGGCCGCGATGGCTGGCAGATTCTGCAGGCGGTGCGCGGCGCCGGCCTCGACACTCCGGTGCTGTTTCTGACCGCGCGCGATGCGGTCGAGGACAGGGTCCACGGCCTGGAGCTGGGTGCCGACGATTACCTGGTCAAGCCCTTCGCCTTCTCCGAACTGCTGGCCCGGGTTCGCAGCCTGTTGCGTCGCGGCAGCGCCGCCCCTCAGGAAACCAGCCTGCAACTGGCCGATTTGCGCCTGGACCTGATCCGCCGCCGGGTCGAGCGCAGCGGTCAGCGCATCGACCTGACCGCCAAGGAATTTGCCTTGCTGGAAATGCTCCTGCGTCGCCAGGGTGAAGTCCTGCCCAAGTCGCTGATCGCCTCCCAGGTCTGGGACATGAATTTCGACAGCGACACCAACGTCATCGAAGTGGCGATCCGCCGTCTGCGCCTGAAGATCGACGATGAATTCCCCAACAAGCTGATTCACACCGTGCGCGGCATGGGTTATGTCCTTGAAGAGCGCCCGGCCTGATGCGTCGGCTCTCGCTCAGCAGTCGCCTGGCGCTGTTGTTTGCCGCCTGCACCGCCGTGGTTTCGTTGATCGCCGGGGTGTTGTTCAGCCGTGCCAGCGAGGCGCACTTTGTTGAACTGGATCAGCAATTGCTCGATGGCAAGTTGATTGGTCTGCGCCGGGCGCTGCACGATCTCCAGTCGAGCGAGAGCGAAGTCAAACTGGCGGATGAATTGAGCCGACAGGCTGATCTGTCATTGCGCATCACCGGCAGCGATGGCCAGCGCTGGTATGACAGTTCACCGCGCCTGCCCGACCAGCTGCCGCGCAAACCAGGCCTGTCGACCATCAACGACGCCGGGACCGACTATCGCGTGCTGCAAGCTCCGCTGTTCCCCGACCGACCCGACTCGCCACAGCTGACCTTGCTGCTGGACATCACCCATCACCAGCACTTTCTGCAACGCATGCAGCACCTGATCTGGCTGACGGTGGGCTTGTCGGCCCTGGCCACCGCCCTGCTCGGTGCCTGGGCGGCGCGCAGTGGGTTGCGGCCGTTGCGACGCATGAGTGCGGTGGCCAGCGGCGTTTCCGCGCAATCGCTCAACGCGCGCCTGCCCGAAGCCGACATGCCGCCGGAACTCGCGGAAATGGCCCACCACTTCAACGCCATGCTCGCACGTCTCGACGATTCTTTTCAGCGGCTCTCGGCCTTCTCCGCCGACATCGCCCATGAACTGCGCACGCCGCTGTCGAACCTGCTGACCCACACCCAGGTCACCCTCACCCGCCCGCGGCCGATCGAGGATTACCGCGAAGCGTTGCACAGCAACCTCGAAGAACTGCAGTGGATGGCGCAGTTGGTCAACGACATGTTGTACCTGGCGAAGGCTGACCATGGGCTGCTGATGCCCAGGCGCGAGCCGCTGGAACTGGCGGAGGAAGTGGATGTGTTGCTGGAGTTTTTTGCGCCATTGGCGGAAGACGCCCGGGTCAGGTTGAGTCGTGAAGGCAGTGCGCGGATGGAAGGCGATCGCAGCATGTTGCGGCGGGCGCTGTCTAATCTGCTGGATAATGCGTTGCGGTTTGCGCCGGCCCAGGGTGAGGTTCGGGTGTTGATAGTCGAGCAGCCAAAGGTTTTGAGCCTGACTGTGGAAAACAACGGAGGCGGGATTTCGGAAGGTTTGCTACCGCGTTTGTTTGACCGGTTCTATCGGGCTGATCCGGCGCGGTATGAAGGCAGCAATGAGCATGCGGGGTTGGGGTTGGCGATTACCCAGTCAATCATCCGGGCCCATGGCGGGCAGATTCGGTGCGAATCGGATCGGGGGTGGACGCGGTTTGTGATTGAGTTGCCAAAGGGGAATTGAGGCCAGCAGGGCCGGCCTCATCGCGAGCAGGCTCGCTCCCACACTGGATCTGCGGCGTACACAAATCCCCTGTGGGAGCGAGCCTGCTCGCGAAAGCGATCTATCGGTTTACGAATACCGCAGCGCGGTAGCCGGCTCGATCTTCGCCGCACGCCACGCCGGGTAAACGGTGGCGAGGAAGCTCAAGATGAAGCCCGCGGAGCAGATCAACACCACATCCGCCCCCTGCAATTCAGATGGCAGGTTGCTGACGAAATACACATCGGAACTGAAGATGTGCTGCCCACTGACCCGCTCCACCCAGCCCACCAGCTCGCTGACGTTCAGCGCCGCAATCACCCCGAGCACGCCACCGATCAAGGTGCCGACCACCCCGATCACCGTACCCTGGACCATGAAGATCGCCATGATCTGCCTGGGTGTCGCGCCGATGGTGCGCAGGATCGCGATGTCCGCGCCCTTGTCGTTCACCACCATGATCAGGGTCGCGATGATGTTGAACGCCGCCACGGCGACGATCATCAGCAACAGCAGGCCGATCATGGTTTTTTCCATCTTCATCGCGCTGAACAGACTGCCCTGGGTGTGGGTCCAGTCGTCAGCCCGGTAAGCGCTGCCGAGACCCGACGCCACATCGCTCGACACTTGCGGCGCCGCGTACAGATCCTTCACCGCCAGGCGCACGCTCTGCACCTGATTCGGCTCCCAGTGCTGCATCTGCGCGGCATCGGCCAAGTGGATCAGCGCCATCGAGCCATCCAGCTCGGCACCGACCTTGAACACGCCGACCACGTTCAGCCGCTGCATGCGCGGGGTGATTCCGCCCGGCGCGGTGCTGACTTCCGGCACGATCAGGGTGATCTTGTCGCCAACGTTCAAGCGGAACCGCCGCGCCGTGATCTCACCGATCACCACGCCGAACTCGCCCGGTTTCAACGCGTCGAGACGGCCCTGGACGATGTGCTTGGCGACGATCGAGACCTTGCCTTCCAGCGCCGGATCGACGCCGCTGACCTGGATCGGCTGCATCGTGCCCTTGTAGGACAGCATGCCTTCCATTTCGGTGAACGGCACCGCAGCCGTCACTTCCGGATTTTTCATCGCTGCCGCGGCCACCGGCTGCCAGTCATCGATCGGATTGACGCCGACGATGGTCGCGTGAGGCACCATGCCGAGGATGCGCGAGCTCATTTCGCGCTGGAAGCCGTTCATCACCGACAGCACCACGATCATCGCCAACACGCCCAGGGCGAGGCCGATCATCGAAGTCATCGAGATGAAGGAAACAAAGCGATTGCGGCGCTTGGCGCGGGTATAGCGCGTGCCGATAAAGATCGATAACGGTCTGAACATTCGCTGGGGCACCGTATAAAAATAAAAGACCCGACGCCTTTTCCAGGCACCGGGTTGCGGCCAATCAGATGGGCGTCAGGTAGCCTTCCTGCAGGTGCAGGACGCGATCCATCTGGCGAGCCAGGTTCATGTCGTGGGTCACCACCAGGAACGCGGTGCGCATCGAGACGCTGAGCTCCAGCATCAAATCCTGAATGCCCTGGGCCGTGTGTGAGTCGAGGTTGCCGGTCGGCTCGTCGAGCATCACCAGGCCCGGGGTGTTCACCAGGGCACGGGCGATGGCCACGCGCTGGCGTTCGCCACCGGATAATTCCGCCGGTTTGTGTTCCAGGCGATGGCCCAGCCCTACCCGCTCCAGCAACGCCGTCGCCCGCTGACGTGCTTCCGGGATCGACGTCTTGCCGATCAGCAGCGGCATGCAGACGTTTTCCAGCGCAGTGAATTCCGGCAGCAGATGGTGGAACTGGTAAACGAAACCCAGCGACCGGTTGCGCAGCAGCCCGCGGGCCTTTTCGTTCAGCGCCGACAGCTCTTCGCCGGCCAGCCAGACGCTGCCCTTGGTGGGCGTGTCGAGGCCGCCCAGCAGGTTGAGCAAGGTACTTTTGCCCGAACCCGAGGTGCCGACAATCGCCACCCGCTCCCCCGGATGCAACTCCAGTTGCAGGCCGGCCAGAACCTCCACCGACTCCGGGCCTTCCTCGTAGGACTTGCCCAGGTTGCGGCAGCTCAAGATTGCTTTATCACTCATGCCCGACTCACTCATAACGTAGCGCCTCCGCAGGCTGGGTGCGCGCGGCACGCCAGGCTGGATACAGGGTGGCGAGAAAACTCAGGACCAACGCGGCGGCGCTGACCATCAACACATCGTCGCTCTGCACTTGCGACGGCAGGTAATCGATGAAGTACACGTCGGCGTTGAGGAACTTGTGGCCGATCAGGCCTTCGAGGGCCGAAATCGCGGCACTGACGTTCAGCGCGGCGAAGATCCCGACCACGGCGCCGATCAGCGTCCCGACCACGCCGATGACCGTACCCTGCACCATGAAGATCGCCATGATCGAACCCGGCGTGGCGCCGAGGGTGCGCAGGATCGCGATATCGCCCTTCTTGTCGTTCACCACCATCACCAGCGTGGAAATGATGTTGAACGCCGCCACGGCGACGATCAGCAGCAACAGCAGGCCGATCATGGCTTTTTCCATACGGATCGCCTGATACAGATTGCCGTGGGTGCGCGTCCAGTCCCGGGCGTAGTAATGATCTTCGCCCAGCTGCTGGGCAATGTTCCACGCGGTGCGCGGCGCCTGGAACAGGTCGTCAAACTTCAAGCGCAGGCCCTGCACCTGCTCCGGCTTCCAGCGATGCAGCTTCGCCAGGTCCTGCAGGTTGGTCACGCCCAGGTAGCCGTCGATCTCACCGGCGCCGACATGGAAGATGCCGACCACGGTAAAGCGTTTCATGCGCGGGAACATGCCGGCCGGGGTCACGGTGACTTCCGGCGCCACAAAGGTCAGCTTGTCGCCGATGGCCGCACCGAGCTTGGCGGCCGCCTTGTCGCCGATGACGATGCCGAAACTGCCGGGCGCCAGGTCGTCGAGTTTGCCCTGCAGCATGAACTTGTCGATGATCGACACCTGCCGTTCCAGCGCCGGATCGATGCCATTGAGCAGGACCTTGGACACCTTGCCCTTGTTGGTCAGCAAGCCCTGCATCTGGGTGAACGGCGCCACGGCCGTCACCTGCGGGTTCTGCTTGACCTGGGCGGCCAGGCTCGGCCAGTCGTTGATCGGTTCACCGGACTCGATGGTCGCGTGGGGCACCATGCCCAGCACGCGGGTGCGCATCTCATGATCGAAGCCGTTCATGACCGACAGCACCACGATCATCACGACCACGCCGAGGGCAAGTCCAATGATCGAAGTCAGGGAAATGAAGGATACAAAATGGTTGCGACGCTTTGCACGGGTATAACGCGTGCCAATAAATACGAAGAGAGGTCTGAACATGTCGGGGCTTGTTCGGAGGGAAAAGGAACGTCCTTGTGGCGGGGGTCGATAACCAGCTTTACACTCAGACCACCGCCGCTACCATGGGTTCGCCATGTCGACATTAGATGAAGAAGATCGCCGCGAATACTACCGTATCGAGGACATGATCGCACTGGAAATTCGGCCTCTGTCCGCGCCCGAAGCCTTGGGCCAGGAAGTGTTGCAGGATGCTTCTCCACTCTTCAACTTGCTCAGCGAACTGCACCTCAGCGAATTCGAGTCGCAACACCTGTTGCGCCAGATCAGCGAGCGCGATCGTAACCTCGCGGCGTTCCTCAAATCCCAGAACAAACGCATCGATCTGCTCAGCCAGGTGATCGCCATCACCGTGCTCGGGCAAATCGGCGAGCCGCAGCCGGTGATCATTTCCGAAGGCGGCATCGACTTCCAGCACCCGACGCCCATTGCCGCCGGCGCGCACCTGTCGATCAAGCTGGTGCTGATGCCGCAAGCCCTCGGCCTGCTGCTGCGGGCGCGCGTCACCCATTGCGACCGCAAGGGCGACGGCTACGACATCGGCACCGAGTTCCAATACCCGACCGATGCCCAGCGGCAGCTGCTGGCCCGCTACATCTTGCAGAAGCAGGCCCAGGAACGACGCCTGGCCCGCGAACAAACCGAATCAGGCATTTAATTTAAGGAAGAACCGTGACCCTCATCTACGGCCACCGCGGCGCCAAGGGCGAAGCACCGGAAAACACCCTGACCAGTTTTCAGGAATGTCTCAAGCACGGCGTGCGCCGCTGCGAACTGGACCTGCACCTGTCCATGGATGGCGAGTTGATGGTCATCCACGACCCGACCCTCAAGCGCACCACCGACCGCCGCGGCAAAGTGGTCGAGCATACCGCGAAGGAGCTGGTGACCTACGATGCGCGCAAGGGCGGCCCGGGCTGGATCAAGCCCTGCCCGATCCCGACGCTGGAAGAACTGTTCGAGAAATGCGATTTCGAGCATTGGCAGTTGGAGGTCAAGAGCGCTTCGCGCACCCGCGCCGCGAGCACCGTGCTGGCGATCCGCGAAATGGCCCAGCGCCATGGCCTGCTGGACAAGGTGACGATCACCTCGAGCTCACGGGAAGTGTTGAAAGCCGCGCTGGATCTGGTGCCGGATGTTTCCCGCGGACTGGTGGCCGAATATGCCTGGCTCGATCCGCTGAAGGTCGCGCAAAGCTATGGCTGCGAGATACTGGCGCTGAACTGGACCCTGTGTACGCCGGAACGCCTGCAGAGGGCGCAGCGCCAGGGGCTGCATGTGTCGGTATGGACAGTCAACGAGCCCGCGCTGATGCGCAGGCTCGCCGACTTCGGCGTTGACAGCCTGATTACAGACTTTCCCGGTTTGGCCAGCGCCACGCTCGAGAATTGCTGAAATCGGTCTCCCCGGCCGGCTCAGGCCACCGGCCGGAGCCGCTCAAAAAAGCCGGTTGAGGCCATCGTAGGCGGCTACCCGATAGGCTTCGGCCATGGTCGGGTAGTTGAACGTGGTGTTGACGAAGTACTTCAGGGTGTTGAGATCGCCCGGCTGGTTCATGATCGCCTGGCCGATGTGCACGATCTCCGAGGCTTGATAACCGAAGCAGTGCACGCCCAGTACTTCCAGGGTCTCGCGGTGGAACAGGATCTTCAGCATGCCCTGGGGCTCGCCGGCGATCTGTGCCCGCGCCATGCCCTTGAAGAACGCCTTGCCCACTTCGTACGGCACCTTGGCCTGGGTCAGCTCCTGCTCGTTCTTGCCGATCGAGCTGATCTCCGGAATGGTGTAGATGCCGGTCGGCACATCGTTGACGAAGCGCCAGCTATGGTTGTCAACGATGCTGCCGGCGGCCGAACGACCCTGGTCGTGCGCAGCACTGGCCAGGCTCGGCCAACCAATCACGTCACCGGCGCCGTAGATGTTCGGCTTGCAGGTACGGTAGGCCTCGTCGACTTCGATCTGGCCACGGCTGTTGACCTTCACGCCGATGTTTTCCAGGCCCAGCTGATCGGTGTTGCCGGTACGGCCGTTGCACCAGAGCAAGGCGTCGGCCTTGATCTTCTTGCCGGACTTGAGGTGCAGGATCACACCGCTGTCCACGCCTTCGACGCGGTCGTATTCTTCGTTGTGGCGAACCGTGATGTTGTTGTTGCTGAAGTGGTAGCTCAGGGCCTGGGAAATTTCCGAGTCGAGGAAGCTGAGCAACTGACCGCGGTTATCCACCAGCTCGACCAGCACCCCAAGGCCGCTGAAAATCGAGGCATATTCGCAACCGATCACACCGGCGCCGTAAACGATGAGTTTGCGCGGGGTGTGGCCGAGGCTGAGGATGGTGTCGCTATCGTAGATGCGCGGGTGGTGGAAATCGATGTCCGCCGGGCGATACGGCCGCGAGCCGGTGGCGATGATGATGTGCTTGGCCACCAGTTTTTCGACCACGCCGTTGCCGCAGACCACTTCGACGGTTTGCTCGTCGGCGAAGCTGCCGGTGCCGAAGAACACGTCGACGCGGTTACGGGCGTAGTAGCCGGTGCGCGAAGCGACTTGTTTGGAAATGACTTTTTCGGCGCTTTTCAACACGTCCGGGAACGAGAACCAGCGCGGCTCACCAATGGCCCGGAACATCGGGTTGGTGTTGAACTGCATGATCTGCCGGACCGAGTGACGCAATGCCTTGGACGGGATGGTACCCAGGTGGGTGCAGTTGCCGCCGACCTGGCGACGGCTGTCGACCATCGCCACCTTGCGCCCTGCCTTGGCGGCGTTCATTGCCGCGCCTTCTCCCGCCGGGCCGGAACCCAGTACCACCACGTCGTAGTTGTAGACAGCCATGCGTACTCCTCAGAACAGGCCGCGGCGCCCTCGGCACCTGCGGCTAAATCACGCCGATCTGTGGCGTGAAGGAACAATTTGGGGCCAGTGCAGAACCCGGACACAGTCTATAGAAGCGTCAACGCCGGGCACATTAACCCTTGGTCGCGTCGTAGGCTACTTTTGCCTGCACTACAACGCCAGTTTTCAACGCCCGGATTGCCGTGATCACTCAATCTTTGCACCGCTCAGGCGCTCAAAAGCCTGATTGGTTCGTATGACGAAACCGCTATCGGCACGGATTACAAAAAATGCACCGATATCGTGTTGTTGCGCGTAGTCCCAACCACGCTCCGGGCCGAGAATCAGCAACAGGGTGGATAAGCCGTCGGCCATCAACGCTGAAGGATGAATCACCGTGACTGACGCCAGCGCGTGTACGACCGGGGCACCGGTGCGGGCGTCGAAGGTGTGGGAATAGCGTTTGCTGTCCTGCTCGAAATACTTGCGGTAATCGCCGGAAGTGGACACGGCGTAGCCGTCGACCGCCAGGATTCGTTGCGCGACCTGTTGATCGTCGCGCGGCTCCTCGAGCGCGATGCGCCAGGCTGAGCCGTCGAGTTTCTTGCCGGCCGCCTTGAGTTCGCCGGTGGCTTCAGCGAGGTAATTGTGGATGCCCATCGCCTCGAGCCTGGCGGCAATGCTATCGACCGCGTAGCCGGCGGCGATGCTATTGAAGTCGACTTCGACGGGAGCATCCTTGCACAGCTGATCGTTTTCGATGCGCAGGTGCTGGTAACCGACGCGCCGCCGGACTTCGGCCAGCGCCTGGGCGGCGGGGACTTTTTCCACACGGGCCTGCGGGCCGAAACCCCAGAGATTGAGCAGCGGCTCGACCGTCAGGTCGAAGGAGCCTTCACTTTGCTCGGACAGCTGCTCACCGACGCGGATCAATTTGAGGACCGGCGCGGGCATTTTCTGGCAGCGGTTGGCGGGTAGATCATTGAAGCGCTCGATATCGGAGTCGCTGCGGTAGGTCGACATCTGCCGATCGACTTGCGCAAGGATCTTTTCGACCTCGACCCGGACCTCTGCCGGAGCCGCAAGCCCCTCTTGGCGCAGGTATTTGATCGAATAAGTGCTACCCATGGTCGGGCCGCCGAAGCTTTCCATGGAATCGCTGTTGCCACAGCCGGACAACGCGCCAGCCAGCACCAACAGTCCAATCAGCCGCCCGCTCAACACACCTGCATCCCCCGAAAATCCCCCGACACAACACCAAGGCCAACCATTATGCGATAGAAACCGCAGGAGCGAGGCTTGCTCGCGAAAGCGGTGTGCCAGGTAACATCACTATCAACTGACAGCCCCTCATCGCGAGCAGGCTCGCTCCCACAGTGGATTGTTGGCGTGACCACTATCGCGCAAACACCACAAAACCCTGTGGGAGCGAGCTTGCTCGCGAAAGTGGTGTGTCAGGCAACATCACTATCAACTGACAGCCCCTCATCGCGAGCAGGCTCGCTCCCACAGTGGATTGTTGGTGTGAACCCTATCGCGTAAACACCACAAAACCCTGTGGGAGCGAGCCTGCTCGCGATGAGGCCCGCCCAGGCACCACACCCGCACCTGCCCAAACCCCACAAACAAAAACGCCCCGACCAAAGCCGGGGCGTTTTCATGTGCAGCTAGTGCTTAGCGCGGAAACGCTGGCGGGTTCACACCGGCCATGTCTTCCATCACTCGTACCACTTGGCAGCTGTAGCCGAACTCGTTGTCGTACCAGACGTACAGCACAACGCGGTTGTCCTGAACGATGGTCGCTTCAGCGTCCACAACGCCCGCGTGGCGCGAGCCAACGAAGTCGGTGGACACCACTTCCTGCGAATTGACGTAGTCGATTTGCTTGTGCAGATCGGAGTGCAGCGCCATGTAGCGCAGGTACTCGTTCATCTCTTCACGGGTGGCGGCTTTCTCAAGGTTCAGGTTGAGAATGGCCATCGACACGTTAGGCGTCGGAACGCGGATCGCGTTACCGGTCAGCTTGCCGGCCAGCTCAGGCAGCGCCTTGGCAGCAGCGGTGGCAGCACCGGTCTCGGTGATGACCATGTTCAGCGCGGCGCTACGGCCACGGCGATCACCCTTGTGGAAGTTGTCGATCAGGTTCTGGTCGTTGGTGTACGAGTGAACGGTTTCGACGTGACCATTGATGATGCCGAACTTGTCGTTGACCGCCTTCAGCACCGGCACGATGGCGTTGGTGGTGCAGGAAGCGGCGGACACGATCTTGTCGTCAGCGGTGATTTCGCCATGGTTGATGCCGTGAACGATGTTCTTCAGCTTGCCTTTGCCAGGCGCGGTCAGGACAACGCGGTCGATACCCGGGCACGCCAGGTGCTGGCCCAGGCCGTCGGCGTCACGCCATACACCGGTGTTGTCCACCAGTAGCGCGTCTTTGATGCCGTACTGGGTGTAATCCACTTCAGTCGGGTTCTTCGCGTAGATAACCTGGATCAGGTTGCCGTTGGCGGTGATGGTGTTGTTGGCTTCATCGATGGTGATGGTGCCATCGAACGGACCGTGCACCGAGTCACGGCGCAGCAGGCTGGCACGCTTGACCAGATCGTTCTCGGCGCCCTTGCGGACCACGATGGCGCGCAGACGCAGGCCGTCGCCACCACCGGTTTTCTCGATCAGGATACGCGCCAGCAGACGGCCGATACGACCGAAGCCGTAAAGGACAACGTCGGTACCGGTACGGCCGGAACCGTTTTGCTTGCCGACCACATCGGCCAGTTCGTCACGGACGAAGTCTTCGGCGCTACGGCCATTGCCTTCGGCCTTGAATTTGACGGCAAGCTTGCCCAGGTCGACCGAAGCGGCGCCCAGCTTGAGCTCGCTCATCGCCTTGAGCAGCGGGAATGTTTCGTGGACGGACAATTCGCTGTCATCGGACTGGCGATGACGAGCAAAGCGGTGAGCTTTGAGAATCGCGATGACTGAACGATTGATCAGGCTGCGGCCATAGATCGAGCTCACCACGTTGTTATTGCGGTAGAGCTGACCGATAAGCGGAATCATCGCTTCTGCGAGTGCTTCACGGTCGATCCATTCACCAAGACACTGGTCGGGCTTCTGAGTCACGGGAACCTTCCACATGTAGGGGCAGAAAAAAGGGGCTACATTATGCCGCCGAGTGGCCCCCGTAGCAATGCGCGCTTGTCGCGCGGTCAGTAACAACTTTCCCTTCAAAAAAATAACGCCACGCTCCAGCCCAGTAAAGCCGCGGGCTGCAGCCGAGTCAAATTTTTGGAGACAGCGCTGCCTTGTCCGTAACCATCCGTAACACCGGTTCGTTTTGCCACTACATAATCGGTCATTCTTACTGAAAATCCGCCCGATTTTGTCATTACCACTACATTTGTCCTACCTGCGTAATAGACACAGTCTGCAACTGACAGGCGGCACCCGGGACCGTTACAATTACCGACTTTGTCGCAACGCTTGGAGCTCAACCTTCCGTGCCCGCTCTGCGTCTACCGCTTCTCCCTGCCGCGGCAGGTAAACAGCACTGGGGCAACCTGCCCGGTGCCGCCCTGAGCCTGGCCATTGCCGAGGCTGCCAGCGCTGCCAAGCGCTTTACCCTGCTGCTGACTGCCGACAGCCAAAGTGCCGAACGGCTGGAACAGGAGCTGAGTTTCTTCGCCCCGGATTTGCCCGTGCTGCATTTCCCGGACTGGGAAACCCTGCCCTACGACCTGTTTTCGCCGCACCAGGACATCATTTCCCAGCGCATCGCCGCCCTGTACCGGCTGCCGGAGCTGAGTCACGGCGTGCTGGTGGTGCCGATCACCACGGCCCTGCATCGCCTGGCGCCGACCAAGTTCCTGCTCGGCAGCAGCCTGGTGCTGGACATCGGCCAGAAGCTCGACGTCGAGCAGATGCGCACCCGGCTTGAGGCCAGTGGCTATCGCTACGTCGATACGGTGTACGAGCACGGCGAATTCACCGTGCGCGGCTCGCTGATCGACCTGTTCCCGATGGGCAGCAAACTGCCCTACCGCATCGACCTGTTCGATGACGAAATCGAGACCCTGCGCACCTTCGATCCGGAAAACCAGCGTTCCATCGACAAGGTGGAGACCGTGCGCCTGCTGCCGGCGCGAGAATTTCCGTTGCAAAAGGATGCGGTCACGCGCTTCAAGGCGCGCTTCCGCGAGCGCTTCGACGTCGACTTCCGTCGCTGCCCGATCTTCCAGGACCTGAGCAGCGGCATCACCCCAGCCGGTATCGAGTACTACCTGCCGCTGTTCTTCGACGAAACCTCGACCCTGTTCGATTACCTGCCCCAGGACACCCAGGTGTTCTCCCTGCCGGGCATCGAACAGGCGGCGGAAAATTTCTGGAACGACGTGCGCAATCGCTATGAAGAACGCCGCGTCGATCCGGCGCGCCCTTTATTGCCGCCTGCCGAGTTGTTCCTGCCGGTGGAAGACTGCTTTGCCCGCCTGAAAAACTGGCCACGTGTTGTCGCCAGCCAACAGGACGTGGAAACCGGCGTCGGCCGCGAACGCTTCCCCGCCCGCGAGCTGCCGAACCTGGCCATCGAAGCCAAGGCCACCCAGCCGTTGGCGGCGCTGGCCGGTTTCCTCGACGAGTTCCCCGGTCGCGTGCTGTTCACCGCCGAGTCCGCGGGCCGTCGCGAAGTGCTGCTGGAACTGCTCGAGCGTTTGAAGCTGCGCCCGAAAACCGTCGACAGCTGGCCGGACTTCGTCGCGAGCAAGGAGCGCCTGGCGATCACCATCGCCCCGCTCGACGAAGGCCTGGTGCTCGACGACCCGGCCCTGGCCCTGGTCGCCGAAAGCCCGTTGTTCGGTCAGCGCGTGATGCAGCGCCGGCGTCGCGAGAAACGCGCCGATGCCAACAACGATGCGGTGATCAAGAACCTCACCGAGCTGCGCGAAGGCGCGCCGGTGGTGCATATCGACCACGGTGTCGGACGTTACCTGGGCCTGACGATCCTGGAAATCGACAGCCAGGCCGCCGAATTCCTGACCCTCGAATACGCCGAGAACGCCAAGCTCTACGTGCCGGTGGCCAACCTGCACCTGATCGCCCGCTACACCGGCAGCGACGATGCACTGGCCCCGCTGCACCGCCTCGGCTCCGAGACCTGGCAGAAAGCCAAGCGCAAAGCCGCCGAACAGGTGCGCGACGTCGCCGCCGAACTGCTCGACATCTATGCCCGCCGCGCCGCTCGCGAGGGCTATGCCTTTGCTGATCCGAAAGCCGATTACGCGACCTTCAGCGCCGGCTTCCCGTTCGAAGAAACCCCGGACCAGCAAACCACCATCGAAGCGGTGCGCAGCGACATGCTCGCGCCCAAGCCGATGGATCGCCTGGTCTGCGGCGACGTCGGTTTCGGCAAGACCGAAGTGGCGATGCGCGCCGCGTTCATCGCGGTGCACGGCGGTCGCCAGGTGGCGATCCTGGTGCCGACCACCCTGCTCGCCCAGCAGCATTACAACAGTTTCCGCGACCGCTTTGCCGACTGGCCGGTGACCGTCGAGGTGATGAGCCGTTTCAAGTCGACCAAGGAAGTCAACGCGGCGGTGGCCAGCCTGGCCGAAGGCAAGATCGACATCGTCATCGGCACGCACAAGCTGCTGCAGGACGACGTGAAGATCAAAAACCTCGGGCTGGTGATCATCGACGAAGAGCACCGTTTCGGTGTCCGGCAGAAGGAACAGCTCAAGGCCCTGCGCAGTGAAGTCGACATCCTGACCCTGACCGCGACGCCGATTCCGCGCACGCTGAACATGGCGGTGTCGGGCATGCGCGACCTGTCGATCATCGCCACGCCGCCGGCCCGTCGCCTCTCGGTGCGGACCTTCGTCATGGAGCAGAACAAGAGCACGGTCAAAGAGGCCTTGTTGCGTGAGTTGCTGCGTGGCGGCCAGGTCTACTACCTGCACAACGACGTCAAGACCATCGAGAAGTGCGCCGCCGACCTCGCCGAACTGGTCCCGGAAGCGCGGATCGGCATCGGCCACGGACAGATGCGCGAACGCGATCTCGAACAGGTGATGAGCGACTTCTACCACAAGCGTTTCAACGTGTTGATCGCCTCGACCATCATCGAGACCGGCATCGACGTGCCGAGCGCCAACACCATCATCATCGAGCGCGCCGACAAGTTCGGCCTGGCGCAACTGCACCAGCTGCGTGGCCGGGTCGGACGCAGTCACCACCAGGCGTATGCTTATCTGCTGACACCGCCGCGCCAGCAAATCACTCCGGACGCGGAAAAGCGCCTGGAAGCGATCGCCAATACTCAGGACCTCGGCGCGGGCTTTGTGCTCGCCACCAACGACCTGGAAATCCGTGGCGCCGGCGAGTTGCTGGGCGACGGGCAGAGCGGGCAGATCCAGGCCGTCGGCTTCACCCTGTACATGGAGATGCTCGAGCGCGCGGTGAAGTCGATCCGCAAGGGCGAACAGCCGAACCTCGATCAGCCGCTGGGTGGCGGCCCGGAAGTCAATCTGCGGGTTCCGGCGTTGATTCCCGAAGACTATCTGCCGGACGTGCATGCGCGACTGATTCTGTACAAACGCATTGCCTCGGCCACCGATGAAGAAGGTCTCAAGGACCTGCAAGTGGAGATGATCGACCGTTTCGGCCTGTTGCCGGAACCGACCAAGAACCTGATGCGCATCACCGCGCTGAAGTTGCAGGCCGAGCTGCTGGGCATCAAGAAAGTCGACGGCGGCCCGCAAGGCGGCCGGATCGAATTCGCCACGCAAACCCCGGTCGACCCGCTGACGCTGATCAAACTGATCCAGAGCCAGCCCAAACGCTACAAATTCGAAGGCGCGACGATGTTTAAATTCCAGGTGCCGATGGAGCGCCCGGAAGAGCGCTTTAATACTGTAGAGGCGCTGTTCGAGCGCCTCATTCCGAAAACTGCTTGAAGGACGCCGCATGCGCCTGTTTCGCTCACTGACCCTGTTGATGACGGTTTTGATGTCGCTGCTCGTCTCTACGGCATTTGCCGATGATCTGTATCAGGTCGAAATGATTCTGGTGCGGCAAAACGCGGTGCCCGCCATCGTCAGCCGCGCCGCGCCGGAAGACTGGGCGGCCGGCGCCCAGCGCATCGACCCCGACAGTTTCCGCACGCCGAGCCTCAATCCGGAAGTGGAAAAGCTCACCGCGAGCAATAACTACACGGTGCTGCTGCACAAGGCCTGGCAGCAGAACCTCGGTGAAGAAGCCACCAAAATCGCGATCAGCGACGGTGCGGAACAGTTCGGCCAGTTCCCGATCGAGGGCACGCTGAGCCTGAAACTGGGCCGCTTTACCGACGTCGACGCGGATTTCTGGGTCAACCAGATCGACGCCAACGGCCTGGTCACGGCCAGCGAACGCCTGAAGCAGGAAAGCCACACCAAGAACGGCCAGCTGAACTTCCTCGACAACGGCCACCTCGGCCTGCTGATCAAGATCACCTCGCTGACCGCCCCAGCCCCTCGGCCAGTCCCCGATGAAATTCCGGACTGATTGAAGTCCCTATGCCATCGCCCCTGAGCAAACCCCTGGCACCTTCCTGGGTCAGCCGATTCAAGGAACAGAGCCTGGAGCGTGGTCGCCGCTACGCACTGGAAAATCGCGTCAGGATAGTCGAGGCCGGCGATGCCACGATCACCGCCGCCTGCGAGGGCTCTGGCGGTAACGTTTACCGCCAGACCATTCGCCTGCGCGAGTCGGCCAAAGGCACCTTGCTGATGATCGACGCCAATTGCTCGTGCCCGGTCCACAGCAACTGCAAACATTGCGCGGCGGTGCTGTTGCAGGTGCAGGAAACCCTCGCCTACCCCGCCGCGGCCAAAGACGCCGAGCTCCTGGAAAAACTCCAGGCCGTGCTGGAAAACCGCAACCCGAAAGCACCGCAAGTGCTGGTGGACAACGTGCAACCGGTGCCGCGCCTGTGGCTGGCGAGCGTCGAGTTCAGCGCCTTCGAACCGCGCAACGGCAAGATGCAGCGCTACATCCAGCATCGCGCGGCCCTGTCGTTCAGCTACCTGGGTGAATACGTCAGCGGGCAGAAGAACGCCGACGTGTTGATTCGCCAGGAAACCCAGACCCTGCGGATAAAGCGTCACCCGCAAATCGAACAGTCCTACAGGGAACAGTTGCGAATCCTCGGCTTCAGGGTCGCCACCCGCCAGAGCAAGGCCTTGCCGGAAAGCGCCGGTGAGCTGTTCGAGATGGTCAACGACAGCGCCTGGCTGACTTTCACCCTCAATGAACTGCCGAAGCTGCGCACCCAGGGCTGGGAATTGCAGATCGACGAAGACTTCGGGTTCGACCTGACTGCGGTGGACGACTGGTACGCCACGGTCGAACAGGCCCCCGAACGGGACTGGTTCGATCTGGAACTGGGGATCATCGTCAACGGTGAGCGGCTGAGCCTGTTGCCGATCCTGTTGAACCTGATGCGCTCCCACACCGAGATCCTCAACCCGGAGCGCCTGGCACGCCGGCGCGACGACGAGCTGATCCTGGTCAACATCCCCAATCGCCCGAACTCCGAGTACGGTCCGTTGCAAGTCGCCCTGCCCTTCGGCCGCTTGAAACCGGTACTGGCGACCCTCGGCGAGTTCTACCTGCAAGAGCCCGGCGAAACCACCCTGCGCCTGAGCAAGGCCGACGCCACGCGCCTGAATCCGCTGGAAGACTTGCCGCTGCTCTGGGAAGGTGGTGAGCAGATTCGCACCTTTGCCCAGCGCCTGCGGGACATCAAGGATTACACCGCGACCGCCCCCGAAGACCTCAACGCCACCTTGCGTCCCTATCAGCTCGAAGGCCTGAGCTGGATGCAGTCGTTGCGCCAGCTGGAAGTCGGCGGGATCCTCGCGGATGACATGGGGCTGGGCAAAACCCTGCAGACCCTGGCGCACATTCTCAGCGAGAAAAACGCCGGGCGCCTGGATCGGCCGTGCATGGTGGTGATGCCCACCAGCCTGATTCCCAACTGGCTGGATGAAGCGGCGCACTTCACACCGCAGCTCAAGGTACTGGCGCTGTACGGTGCCAGTCGCAAAAAGCATTTCGACCAACTGGCCGATTACGACCTGATCCTGACCACTTATGCGCTGCTGCCCAAGGACGTCGAACGGCTGGCGGCGCAGCCGTTGCACGTGCTGGTGCTGGATGAGGCGCAGTACATCAAGAACCCCAACAGCAAGGCCGCCCAGGCCGCGCGCGAACTGAATGCGCGCCAGCGCCTGTGCCTGAGTGGCACACCACTGGAAAATCACCTGGGCGAGCTGTGGTCACTTTTTCACTTCCTGCTGCCGGGCTGGCTCGGCGACGTGAAAAGCTTCAACCGCGATTACCGCGTGCCGATTGAAAAGCGCGGCAGTGAAGTACGCCTGCAACACCTCAACGGTCGGATCAAACCCTTCCTGTTGCGCAGGACCAAGGAACAGGTGGCCACCGAGTTGCCGCCGAAAACCGAGATCATCCACTGGGTCGAACTCAACGAAGCCCAGCGCGACGTGTACGAAACCATGCGCCTGGCGATGGACAAGAAAGTCCGCGACGAGATCACCCGCAAGGGCGTGGCCCGCAGCCAGATCATCATTCTCGAGGCGCTGCTGAAGCTGCGCCAGGTGTGCTGTGATCTGCGCCTGGTCAACGACGCCACCCTGCCCACTCGCGGCAGCACCTCGGGCAAGCTCGACAGCCTGATGGAAATGCTCGAGGAGTTGTTCGAGGAAGGGCGACGGGTGTTGCTGTTTTCGCAGTTCACTTCAATGCTGGCGCTGATCGAAGCCGAGCTGACCAAACGCGGGGTCGACTATGCCCTGCTGACCGGCCAGACCCGCGACCGCCGCACGCCGGTGAAAGACTTCCAGAGCGGCAAGCGTCAGATCTTTCTGATCAGCCTGAAGGCCGGTGGCGTTGGCTTGAACCTGACCGAAGCGGACACCGTGATCCACTACGACCCCTGGTGGAACCCGGCCACGGAAAACCAGGCGACCGACCGTGCGTACCGCATCGGCCAGGAGAAACCGGTATTCGTCTACAAGCTGATCGCCCGGGGCACCGTGGAAGAGAAGATCCAGCACCTGCAGAAAGAAAAATCCGATTTAGCGGCTGGTGTGCTGGATGGGCGCAAGGCTGGGGACTGGAAGTTGCAGAGTGATGATATTGAAGCGTTGTTTGCGCCGTTGCCGGAGAAACTGGAGAAGCGCTGAGATTGGTGGTGTCTGCTCGCGATGGGGTCAACTGGGTCTAGAGCCAGGCTCAGCCCTTAAGCACCCGCGCCAACACCGACTTGACCGCCCCCATCCCGCCAGACAACGCCTGCTCGATCCCGGCCATGCCAATCACCGCCGCCGACTTGCCCGCCGCCGGATTCACCACCAGTGCCAGGCAGGCATAATCCAGTTCCAGCTCGCGGGCCAGTGCCGCTTCCGGCATGCCGGTCATGCCGACGATGTCGCAACCATCGCGTTCCAGCCTCGCGATTTCAGCAGCGGTTTCCAGCCTTGGCCCCTGGGTGCAGGCGTACACGCCCTGACTGCTGAAGCCAACGCTTTCAGCCGCCAGCGCCGCGATCAACTGCTGACGCAGGGTTTCGCTGTAGGGATAGCTGAAATCGATGTGGGTAACCTGCTCCAGGTTATCGGCGAAATAGGTGTGTTCGCGACCGCTGGTGTAATCGATCAGCTGATGCGGGACGCAGAAATGCCCGGTCCCCATCGCGGCATGAATCCCGCCCACGGCGTTGACCGCCAGTATCGCCTCGGCACCGGCCTGCTGCAGTGCCCAGAGGTTGGCGCGATAGTTCACCCGATGCGGTGGCAATCGGTGTGGATGACCGTGGCGCGCGAGGAACAGCACTTCCTGGCCTTCGTACTCACCGATCTGCACCTCGGCCGAGGGCGCGCCATAGGGCGTATCCACCGCCAGTGACTGACGAATGTTCAAGCCTTCGAACTGGCTCAGGCCGCTGCCACCGATAATCGCGTAAACCGTCATAAGGAAAAATCCTCAATCAATCAGTTGAGCTTCTTTGAGTGCACCGACGGCGGCCAGCCAGCGCGGGTCCTGGCGATATTCGGTGTTGGCCCAGGCCTGGCCGCGCATCCGCGCAATGCGTGGCGATGGCTTGACCTTCAGACGCTGGGCAGCGCTCAGCGCGAGTTCGGCGGCGGCGCGGTCGTTGCACACCAGGCCCATGTCGCACCCGGCCGTCAGCGCCGCTTCGATGCGACTGGCGGCATCGCCGACCACATGGGCGCCGGCCATCGACAGGTCGTCGCTGAAGATTACACCGTCGAATTGCAGCTCGCCGCGCAGGATGTCCTGCAGCCAGCGGCGGGAGAACCCGGCGGGCTGGGAATCGACCTGTGGATAAATGACGTGGGCCGGCATCACGGCCGCCAGTTGCTTGCTCAAGCGGGCGAACGGCACCAGGTCGTGGGCGCGAATGTCGTCGAGGCTGCGCTCATCGTTGGGGATGGCCACGTGGGAATCGGCCTCGGCCCAGCCGTGACCGGGGAAGTGCTTGCCAGTGGCGGCCATGCCGGCGCTGTGCATGCCGCGGATAAAGGCACCGGCCAGCAAGGCCGCGCGCTCCGGGTCGCCTTCGAACGAACGCGTGCCGACCACGGCGCTGCGCTGGTGATCCAGGTCCAGCACCGGGGCGAAGCTCAGGTCGAGACCCACGGCCAGCACTTCGGTGGCCATGATCCAGCCGCACTGCTCGGCCAGGTACTCGGCATTCGGGTTGTCAGCGATCGCGCGCATCGCCGGCAGGCGCACGAAGCCCTGACGCAGACGCTGGACCCGGCCGCCTTCCTGGTCCACCGCCAGCAGCAGGTCCGGGCGAATGGCGCGGATCGCGGCACTCAACTCACGCACCTGGCGCGGGTGTTCGATGTTGCGGGCGAAAATGATCAGGCCGCCCACTTCGGGCTGACGCAACAATTGGCGATCTTCGGCCGTCAGCCAGGTACCGGCGACGTCCACCATCAACGAGCCTTGCAGGCCAGCAGTCATAGAGATTCCTTGATAACGAAAAACCCGGCTCGCACGCATTCGCCGCCAGGGGCAGCGCCCGGCCGGCCGGCGATGGCTATGGGGAGCAGGTTCAGAACGAAAGTCGGCATGGGCGGCTAGCTTAGCGGATGTCAGCTGCCGCGCCCACCCGTGTGCGGTCAAACCTTGGCGGCAACCGGTGTCGATTTGCTACGAGGACGCAACTGCGCGGTGGCCATGGCGGTGTCGGTCACGCCGGTTTCGGCACGCATGCCGGCCGCCAGGAACGGCACCATCAGGCGCATGACCTGTTCGATGGAGGTGTTGACGCCGAAGTCGGTCTCGGCAATCGCGCGCAACGCCTTGATCCCCGACATGCTGAACGCCGCGGCGCCGAGCATGAAGTGCACGCGCCAGAACAGTTCGATCGGTGGGATACGCGGCGCGGCTTCGTTGACCAGCATCATGTAGCGGCGAAACACCTTGCCGTACATGTCTTCCAAATAACGCCGCAAATGCCCCTGGCTCTGACTGAAGGCCAGGCCCAGCAAGCGCATGAAGATAGACAGATCGTTGCCGCTGCGCGGCTGCACCACCAGGGCTTGCTCGACGAGGATTTCCAGCAGTTCCTCGAGGCTCGGCTTGTTTTCAGGCTTGGCCTGGCGCCGCTCCAGCTCTTTGTCGAGACTGAGGCAGAACGGCCCGAGAAAACGCGAGAACACGGCCTGGATCAGCGCCTTCTTCGACCCGAAGTGATAGTTCACCGCCGCCAGGTTGACCCCGGCCTTGCTGGTGATCAGGCGCAACGAGGTTTCGGCGAAACCTTTTTCCGCGAACAATTGCTCGGCAGCATCGAGAATGCGTTCAACGGTTTCCGACTGGGCCATGGCTACTCCGCCTGACAAACACTTGTTTGAAACATACGTTTCAACCCAGGCCTTGTCAAGTCTGGCGGTTCGTTTCGGGAATGGTCAGTCAGCTATTTAACCATACAACGGCGACGCTTTAATCAGCCGGTTGATCGACCGTCTGGCGGCGGGCAAAAAAAGGGGCATTGCCAAGCCCGTTCTACTGTATATAATCCCAGTCACTGTATAAAATGACAGAGCGATCAATATGCTAAAGCTGACGCCACGCCAAGCAGAGATTCTGGCCTTCATCAAACGTTGCCTGGACGACAACGGCTACCCGCCGACCCGCGCGGAAATCGCTCAGGAACTGGGTTTCAAGTCGCCCAACGCGGCAGAAGAACACCTCAAGGCCCTGGCCCGCAAGGGCGCGATCGAGATGACGCCGGGGGCCTCCCGCGGCATTCGCATCCCCGGCTTCGAAGCCAAGGCCGACGAATCCACCCTGCCGATCATCGGGCGCGTGGCGGCCGGTGCGCCGATCCTTGCCCAGCAGCACATCGAAGAGTCCTGCAACATCAACCCGACCTTCTTCCATCCTCGCGCCGACTACCTGCTGCGGGTCCATGGCATGAGCATGAAGGACGTGGGCATTTTCGATGGCGACCTGCTGGCTGTCCATACCACCCGTGAAGCCCGCAACGGCCAGATCGTGGTCGCGCGGATCGGCGACGAAGTCACCGTCAAGCGCTTCAAGCGCGACGGAAGCAAAGTCTGGCTGCTGGCCGAAAACCCTGAATTCGCCCCTATCGAAGTGAACCTGAAAGATCAGGAACTGGTGATCGAAGGCTTGAGTGTCGGCGTCATTCGCCGCTAAAAGGAGGCTTTATGCAGTTCCCACATACACCACAGCAAGCCCAACTGCCGTTGTTCGAGGCGTTCATGGTGCAGCCGCTGGCGCCGATCCTGAAAGACGTGATCGAATCGCCCTGGAGTGCCGAACCGGACGTCTTCAGCGAACTCTCATTGCGTGGTGCGGCCGGGAACTGCCTGAACCTTCTGGCACCGATCCTCAGGGAACTGAGCCAGGATCAGGACGCGCGCTGGCTGACACTGATCGCCCCGCCCGCCAGCCTGACCCAGGCCTGGTTGCGCGATGCCGGGCTGAACCGCGAACGCATCCTGTTGCTGCACCCGCGGGGCACCCAGAGTGCCCAGCAACTGACCTGCGAAGCCTTGCGCCTGGGCCGCAGCCATACGGTGGTCAGCTGGCTCAACCCGCTGAGCACGAACTCACGGCAACAGTTGATCAGCGCCGCCCGGACCGGGGATGCGCAGAGCCTGAATATTCGATTGGGTTAACGGATAGACACAGTGCGCACTGAACAGCGCGGGGCTTCTCCAGGGATAGAGAAGCCGATTGGTAGAAGCATCTGCAATAAAACGACAGACGGGGATCAATGAAGAACCCGCGACCCCTCATCTTTTTCAAATTCGCCTTCAACCAGGCGTCCGGCCATCTGAACGCCGACGCTCAACATCGCCTTGGCGACTTCCACGTGCTGGCCTTGCAGGAACGCCTTGGCATCCTCGGAGAAATCCAAAGTAACCAGAGAACCCTCGTCCTCGGCCCTGCGCAGCTCGATACGGCCGTCTGGTAACTCGACAATTTCTAAAAAGGACGTTGGCATAAAGATGTGTTCTCCTCGAAAGGCGGGGATTATATAGGCATCTTCCCGGCTTCGCTCGGGATCTTGACCAGATGTCATCACTTAGGGAAATTTCTGACAACACACTTCCCTGAGTGACTACTCACCTGTTCAGCACTCGTTCAACCCTTCGCGAAACCGGATCGCCAGGCCTTTGAGGTTCTGCCGCCAGCTCTCCAGCTCTTCCCGACTCAACTCCTGAGGCGCCTCTTCCTCATCCAGGTTAACGGCCAGGATCAGCGGCTGGGTCACATCGCCCTTGGGTTTGTGCGGTGCCCGTGGCGGCTGAAACAGCGCCGCATGGGCGGCCAGCAGCCTGGCCAGCCAGGTTTCCGGGTTCTGCGCCAATTCGACCATCTCGGCCATTTCAGGGATGGCGATGGCGTCCAGCACTTCCCGGGTCAGCAGCATCTCCGCCCGTGGCGCATTGGCCTGGGGCAAGCGATAGAAGCCGGCGATTTCATGACACAACCCCAGCAACGCGCCGTACAGGTGAAACAACGCCGATTCGCGCCCGGCCTGAATCAGCGCCAGCGAGTTCATCGCCCGCCCCTCTTCGGCCTTGGCCAGCGCTTCCAGCGACAGGCCGGCGAAATAAATCTTCTGGTTGGTACGGGTATAGAGTTCGTGGGCCATGACGGCAGCCTCCACAACGAAATAATTGCTTCACGCAGGTCAGACAGTGTCGTGGATCACCCGAGTTGACCGCAAGCACAAAACAAAAGGCCGCATGAAAACCCGAGGGCAATCATGCGGCCTTTTGTACTTGTAGGAGCGAGCTTGCTCGCGAAGAACGTCAACGATAACGCACGCTGTCTGGATTAACGCGCCGCCCTCAGGTTTTTCGCGAGCAAGCTCGCTCCTACAGGTTTACGCCTTGGCGGCTTTTGCCGGGCGTTTGTCTTCTACGGTCCATTTGCCGCCATCGTAGTACGCCTTCCAACCCGTCGGCTTGCCGTCGACTTCGGTCTGCACGTACTGCTCTTTGGTCTTGCGGCTGTAACGGATCACGGCTGGCAGGCCGTCCGGATCTTTCTTCGGCGCTTCGCACAGGAAGTGGTACTTCGGATCGATCTCATCCTTGTGCGGCACGATCTCCATGACCAACGGGGCACGGGTCTCGCGGTTTTTCGGGAACTGGCTGGCCGCCAGGAACAGCCCGGAAGCACCGTCGCGCAGGATGTAGGTGTCGTTGACCTTTTCGCACTTGAGCTCAGGCATCTTCACCGGGTCCATCTTCGGCGGCGCCGCGTCACCGCTTTTCAGCAGTTTGCGGGTGTTCTTGCAGGTCGCGTTGGTGCAGCCGAAGAACTTGCCGAAACGGCCGGTCTTGAGCTGCATCTCGCTGCCGCACTTGTCGCATTCCAGGCTCGGGCCTTCATAGCCCTTGATGCGGTAAGTGCCCTCTTCGATTTCGTAGCCGTCGCAATCCGGGTTGTTGCCGCAGATGTGCAACTTGCGCTTCTCGTCGAGCAGGTAAGCATCCATCGCCGTGCTGCAGATCGGGCAACGGTGCTTGCCACGCAATACCAGCGACTCCGACTCACCCTCGTCGTCCGCGGCGATTTCATCGCCCGGCACCAGGTTGACGGTGGCCTTGCAGCGTTCTTTCGGCGGCAGGCTGTAGCCCGAGCAACCGAGGAACACGCCGGTCGATGCGGTACGAATCTGCATCGGACGGCCGCACAACACGCACGGGATGTCTGTCATCACCGGCTGGTTGGCGCGCATGCCGCCTTCCGGGCTTTCGGCTACTTCGAGTTTCTTCTTGAAGTCGCCATAGAACTCGTCGAGCACGTTTTTCCAGTCGCGTTCGCCCTGGGCCACGTCATCGAGGTTCTCTTCCATGCCGGCGGTAAAGCCGTAGTCCATGAGATTGGAGAAGCTCTCGGCCAGGCGCTCGGTGACGATGTCGCCCATCTTTTCCGAATAGAAACGACGGTTGTGCAGCGCCACGTAGCCGCGGTCCTGGATGGTCGAAATGATCGCAGCGTAGGTCGAAGGACGACCGATGCCGCGTTTTTCCATTTCTTTTACCAGGCTCGCTTCCGAATAACGCGCCGGCGGCTTGGTGAAGTGCTGGGTCGGATCAAGCTTGATCAGCTTCATCGCGTCGCCCTGGGCCATGTCCGGCAGCACATCGTCATCGCCTGGCTTGGCGATTTGCGGCATCACGCGGGTGTAACCGTCGAACTTCAGGATGCGGCCCTTGGCGCGCAACTCGAAGTCGCCGGCACCGACGGTGACCGTGGTCGACAGGTATTGCGCCGGCAGCATCTGGCAAGCGAGGAACTGGCGCCAGATCAGCTCGTAGAGGCGCTCAGCGTCGCGCTCCATGCCCGACAGCTTGCTTGGCTCGGTATTGGCATCGGAGGGACGAATCGCTTCGTGAGCCTCTTGTGCGCCTTCCTTGCTGCTGTAGACGTTCGGGTTTTCCGGCAGGTACTTCTTGCCGAACTCGCCTTCAATATAAGTACGCGCCATCGTCACGGCATCGGCCGAGAGGTTGGTGGAGTCAGTACGCATATACGTGATGTAGCCGGCTTCGTACAAACGCTGGGCCATCATCATGGTTTTCTTCACGCCGAAGCCCAGTCGGTTACTCGCGGCCTGTTGCAGGGTGGACGTGATGAACGGGGCCGACGGCTTGCTGCTGGTCGGCTTGTCTTCGCGCTTGACGATGCTGTAGCTGGAAGCCTTGAGCTTCTCCAGCGCGGCCATGGCCTGGGCTTCGTTGAGCGGCTTGAAGGCTTCGCCTTTCTCACGGGCCACGTCGAAGCGCACGGTGGCGCCCTTGGCGGTGCCGAGGTCGGCGTGGACTTCCCAGTACTCTTCGGGGTTGAACGCGCGGATTTCACGCTCACGCTCGACCACCAGCTTCACGGCCACCGATTGCACGCGGCCGGCGGACAGGCCACGGGCGACCTTGGCCCACAGCAGCGGCGAAACCATGTAGCCGACCACGCGATCGAGGAAACGACGCGCCTGCTGGGCGTTGACCCGGTCGATGTCCAGCTCGCCCGGCTTGGAGAAGGCTTCCTGGATCGCTTTCTTGGTGATTTCGTTGAACACCACGCGCTTGTAGCGGCTGTCGTCACCACCGATGGCTTCGCGCAGGTGCCAGGCAATGGCTTCCCCCTCGCGATCCAAGTCGGTTGCGAGATAGATGGTGTCAGCATCCTTGGCGAGCCGGCGCAGCTCTTCGATGACCTTTTCCTTGCCCGGGAGGATCTCGTACTTGGCTTTCCAGCCATGATCGGGATCGACGCCCATGCGCGAGACCAGCTGCTTGCGCGCTTTCTCTTTCGGCGTAAGTACCGGACCTTCACCCGCGGCGGCCTTGCCGCGCTTGGCGGCAGGCTCTTTGCTGGCGCTAGCCGAACCGCTGGTGGGCAGGTCTCGGATATGGCCGATACTCGACTTCACCACGTATTGGTTACCCAGATACTTGTTGATGGTCTTGGCCTTAGCCGGGGATTCCACAATGACCAGCGATTTGCCCATGGATCAGAAAATTCCTGAATTCTAGAAGTGAAAGGCGGTTGGCGCCTGACGCGGCACCGCTATATATAGTGGCTGCAAGATGAGGTCAAGCGCAGGGTCCTGCGCGCACTCAGCTTATGGCTTGGAAAAAAGGCTCGGTTCGGCTTGCACCAAAGCAAAGCGCGGGACCTGTTCGCCGTCAACCTCGACCGACTCCAGGAACATGCTCAAGGGACGCACCCAAAAGCCGTAATCGCCATACAGGGCTTGGTAGAAGACCACTTCCTCTTCGGTTTCCGAATGCCGCGCGGTACTGAATACGCGGTAGTGCGGACCTTTGTAATGCTCGTACAGACCAGGTTGTATCGGCATGGTTTGGCCCTCGCTCAAATCTTTTCAAAATAAAAACAAAAATAAATCCGGAAAAACAAAAACCGGGGCACTTGGCCCCGGCTTCCTTCAACGAAACGCTTAAACGCGTTCGAAGACGGTGGAGATGCCTTGGCCGAGACCAATGCACATGGTGGCTACCCCGAAGGTGCCGCCATTCTGCTTCATCACGTTCAGCAAGGTGCCGGAGATACGCGCACCGGAGCAACCAAACGGATGACCCAGAGCGATCGCGCCGCCGTGCAGGTTAACCTTCTCGTTCATCTTGTCGAGCACTTTAAGATCTTTCAGCACCGGCAAGGCCTGTGCGGCGAACGCTTCGTTGAGCTCGAAGAAGTCGATATCGTTGATCCCGAGGCCTGCGCGCTTCAGTGCTTTCTGCGTCGCCGGTACTGGACCATAGCCCATGATTGCCGGGTCCACACCGGCCACCGCCATCGAGCGGATAACCGCCAGTGGCTGGATGCCCAGGTCCTGGGCCCGCTGCGCCGACATCACGATCATGCACGAGGCACCATCAGTGATCTGCGACGAAGTACCGGCCGTCACGGTGCCGCCCTTGGGGTTAAACGCTGGCTTCAGAGCTGCCAGGCTTTCCAGGGTGGTTTCCGGACGAATGGTTTCGTCGTAGTCGAACAGTTTCAGGAAACCGTTCTCGTCGTAGCCCTGCATCGGGATGATTTCGTCCTTGAACTTGCCTTCCAGGGTCGCCTTGTGAGCGAGCTGGTGGGAGCGCAGTCCGAAAGCATCCTGCTGCTCGCGAGTAATGCCGTGCATCTTGCCGAGCATTTCCGCGGTCAGGCCCATCATGCCCGAGGCTTTCGCCGCGTACAGCGACATGTGCGGGTTCGGATCGACACCGTGCATCATGCTCACGTGGCCCATATGCTCGACGCCGCCCACCACGAACACGTCACCGTTGCCGGTCATGATCGCTTGCGCCGCGGTGTGCAGTGCGCTCATCGACGAGCCACACAGGCGGCTGACGGTCTGGCCGGCAGCGGTGTGCGGGATCTGCGTCATCAGGGACGCCATGCGGGCGATGTTCCAGCCCTGCTCCAGGGTCTGGTTCACACAGCCCCAGATCACGTCCTCGACTTCGTTAGGGTCGACCTTGACGTTGCGTTCCAGCAATTTGCTGATCAGGTGCGCCGACATGTCTTCGGCGCGGGTGTTGCGGTGCATGCCGCCCTTGGAGCGGCCCATCGGCGTACGACCGAAGTCGACAATCACGACGTCTCTAGGATTCAAGCTCATATAGTCACTCTCACTCTAGTTGGGGGCGCTTAACCGAAGAAGCTCTGGCCGTTCTTGGCCATTTCACGCAGCTTCGCGGTCGGGTGGTACAGCGCGCCCAAATCAGCGTACTGGTCAGCCAGGGCAACGAACTCGGCCACACCGATCGAATCGATGTAACGCAGCGCGCCGCCACGGAATGGAGGGAAACCAATGCCGTAGACCAGGCCCATGTCGGCTTCGGCAGCGGTTTCGACGATGCCGTCTTCCAGGCAACGCACGGTTTCCAGGCACAGCGGGATCATCATCCAGTTGATGATGTCTTCGTCAGTGACTTCACGCTGTTCGAACACGATCGGCTTGAGCACTTCGGCCACCGACGGATCGGCGACTTTCTTCTGCTTGCCGTTCTTGTCGATCTCGTAGGCGTAGAAACCCTTGCCGTTCTTCTGGCCCAGGCGCTTGGCTTCGTAGAGCACGTCGACGGCCGAGCGACGGTCGTCTTTCATGCGGTCCGGGAAGCCTTCAGCCATCACGTCGCGACCGTGGTGGCCGGTGTCGATGCCGACCACGTCCATCAGGTACGCCGGGCCCATTGGCCAGCCGAATTTTTCCATGACCTTGTCGATGCGCACGAAGTCGACACCGGCGCTGACCAGCTTGGCGAAACCGCCGAAGTACGGGAACAGCACGCGGTTGACCAAAAAGCCCGGGCAGTCGTTGACGACGATCGGGTTCTTGCCCATTTTCTTGGCGTAGGCCACGGTGGTGGCAACGGCCAGCTCACTGGACTTCTCGCCACGGATCACTTCCACCAGCGGCATCATGTGCACCGGGTTGAAGAAGTGCATGCCGACGAAGTTTTCCGGACGCTTGAGGGCCTTGGCCAGCAAGGTGATGGAAATGGTCGAGGTGTTGGACGCGAGGATGGTGTCCTCTTTGACCTGGTCTTCGACTTCAGCCAGCACGGCTTGCTTGACCTTGGGGTTCTCGACGACCGCTTCGACCACCAGGTCGACGTGACCGAAATCACCGTAGGACAGGGTCGGACGAATGCCGTTAAGCACTTCAGCCATTTTCGCGGCGGTCATGCGACCCTTGTCAACGCGGCTCACCAGCAGCTTGGCGGCTTCCGCCAGGCCCTGCTCGATACCGTGCTCGTTGATGTCCTTCATCAGGATCGGCGTGCCTTTTGAAGCCGACTGATAGGCGATACCGCCACCCATGATGCCGGCGCCCAATACGGCGGCCTGCTTCACGTCCCGGGCGATTTCGTCGTAGGCCTTGGCCTTTTTCTTCAGCTCCTGATCGTTCAGGAACAGACCGATCAAGCTCTGCGCGGCAGAGGTCTTGGCCAGTTTGACGAAACCTGCAGCTTCGACTTCCAGTGCCTTGTCACGACCGAAGTTCGCGGCTTTCTGGATGGTCTTGATCGCTTCGACCGGTGCCGGGTAGTTCGGGCCAGCTTGACCGGCGACAAAACCCTTGGCGGTTTCAAACGACATCATTTGTTCGATGGCGTTGAGCTTAAGTTTTTCCAGCTTCGGCTGACGCTTGGCCTTGTAGTCGAACTCGCCGGAAATGGCGCCCTTGACCAGGTTCAGCGCCGCTTCGAGCAATTTCTCCGGAGCGACCACGGCGTCGACGGCACCGACTTTCAATGCGTCTTCAGCACGGTTTTCCTTGCCGGCGGCAATCCACTCGATGGCGTTGTCGGCACCGATGATGCGCGGCAGGCGCACCGTACCGCCGAAGCCCGGGTAGATGCCCAGCTTGACTTCCGGCAGACCGATCTTGGCGGTGTTGGCCATGACGCGGTAATCCGCCGCCAGGCACATTTCCAGGCCGCCACCGAGGGCGATGCCGTTGATCGCGGCGACTGTCGGGACATTCAGGTCTTCGAAATCGCTGAAAATCCTGTTGGCTTCGAGGTTGCCAGCCACAAGCTCTGCATCCGGCAGCTTGAAGTTCTCGACAAATTCGGTGATGTCGGCGCCAACGATGAACACGTCCTTGCCACTGCTGACGATCACACCCTTGATCGAATTATCTGCCTTGATGGTGTCTACGGCCTGACGCAGTTCGTTCAGGGTTAGACGGTTGAACTTGTTGACGGACTCACCCTTGAGGTCGAAATTCAATTCGACGATGCCACTTTCAAGAGCCTTAACCGTGATGGCTTTACCTTCGTAAATCATCAACTGATCTCCACGATATGGAAGCTGAACAGTACACGCCGGACGCAGGCGAATGGCTTGGCAGGACGGTTATCGTCAATGCTACGCCCATCCACCCGGCACACCCGCCAACGCGATAGTCGGGATTCTGTAGGAGCGATCTGTAATACAAACGCTCAATTCATACGCCCGTTTGATTTGGGTACGCCACCTTCACGGAATTTCCGACAATTGTCAATCGCCCAAAATGCTGGTTGAAACGCGACTTTACGGTCATTTCGTACTGCGAAGACCTGCAACACGCGGGATGCATGTGCGAACATTCATAAGATCAATTGTTAGAAAATTCGCCCTAATTCGCGGCAGGCTCTGTTTAACGAGCTACGCTGGCGGGGGATTCGAAGATTTTTCAACGCGTTGGGTGAATACCCGGCGCAGGATCAGTGAGACAAAGAATTTCCGGCCTGCCTGGCCAACTTCCGCCCGATGATGATTGTCGGGCTTTTTATTGCCCACAAAACCACCAGAAGCGCCCCCCCTCCCTGTAGGAGCGAGCTCGCTCGCGAAAAACCCGAGAACACCGCAGGGCATCAGGCTCCCAGCGTCATCGTTAACGCCCCCTGTAGGAGCGAGCTTGCTCGCGAAAAACCTGAGAACGCTGCGGGGCATCAGGCTTCCAGCGTCATCGTTGACGACCTTCGCGAGCAAGCTCGCTCCTACAGGGATCGGGGGGTGTCAGGCTTTCAGCGTCATCGTTGATGCCCCACCTGTAGGAGCGAGCTTGCTCGCGAAAAACCCAAGAACGCCGCGGGGTGTCAGGCTTTCAGCGTCATCGTTAACGACCTTCGCGAGCAAGCTCGCTCCTACAGGGATCGGGTTCAGGCCAGGGCTTTGAGGGTGGCGTCGATTTGTTGCAGGACCTCGGCTTCGCCCTTCTCGCCCCAGTACAGGGTGATCATCTGCTTGTCCGCCTCGATCTTGTAAACATTGCCCGGCAATTTTTCGAAATGATTGAGCAACCCACGGTCCTCACACACCTCCTGCCACTGATTCACCCACAACCCCGGGGATTTTTGCCAGTAACTCCAACACGCTGGCTGATTGCCACGCCGAGGCCTATGGTACTGGGCGCACGGGCTCGGCGGCTCTGGGCTGAGCCAGTGCGGCCAGTCCTGAGGCGCCAGTTGCATGGCCAAACCGATGCGTCGCGCCTCCATGCGCAAGGCCATGCGCCCGCTCTGTCCACGGGACGGCCGCAACCATGCCAGAGGGCTCAGCACCACCAACAGGATTGACACCACTATCCAGACCGTCATATCTGTACTCCCGTTTTTACATGCCCCGATTCTTGATGAGCGCGTTCAGTCACTTTGGAAACAATGCGCTTGAAACCAGCCATACTTACCCTTATTGCAATCCTCAGGAGGAGCACCTCATGCCCTACAACCACATTCTGGTCGCTGTAGACCTGACCGAAGAGTGCGACCCTGTCATCCATCGTGCCCGCGAGCTGTCGGTGGGCAACGGCGCCAAGCTCTCCTTGGTGCACATCGTCGAGCCGATGGCCATGGCCTTTGGCGGTGATGTGCCGATGGACCTGTCACAACTGCAACAACAGCAGTTCGATCAGGCCCGGGAGCGTCTGGACCGACTGATCATCAAGTACCCGGAACTCTCCAAGGAATACAGCCACCTGACCTACGGCCAGCCACGCCAGGAGATTCACCACCTGGCCAAGGAGCAAGGGTGCGACATGATCGTGGTCGGCAGTCACGGCCGTCATGGCCTGGCGCTGTTGCTGGGCTCCACCGCCAATGACGTATTGCACGGCGCGCCGTGCGACGTGCTCGCGGTACGCCTGCAAAACAAAAGCTGACAACACAACCCCCCTGTAGGAGCGAGCTTGCTCGCGATGGTCGTCAACGATAACGCGGGAAGCCTGACACCCCGTGGCGTTCTCGGGTTCATCGCGAGCAAGCTCGCTCCTACAGGAATCCATGCAGACCATTAGATCGCATTGCATACGAAAAGCCCGGCGCTCATTACTGAACGCCGGGCTTTTTTATCGCAGGCTCAATCAGGCATCCAGCTCGGCCCAGCGCTCGACCATGATGTCGAGTTCGGCATTCAACTGCTCCAGCTGCGCTATCACCGCAGCGGTCTCGGCCGCCGGGCGCTGATAAAACGCGGCATCCGCCATCTGCGCTTCAACGGCAGCGATCTGCTGCTCCATGGCTTCGATCTGCCCCGGCAAGGCTTCCAGCTCACGCTGCACCTTGTAGCTGAGCTTCTTCTTCGCCACCGGAGCCTCTACCGCAGCCACTGGCGCCGGTTCAGCGGTAACCACCGCAGATGTCAGGTCAGCCTTGCCGGACTTGCTCTCGGTCACGCCCAGCAGGCGCGGCGAGCCACCCTGGCGCAGCCAGTCCTGGTAACCACCGACGTACTCGCGAACCTTGCCTTCACCTTCGAAGACCAGGGTGCTGGTGACCACGTTGTCGAGGAATGCCCGGTCGTGACTGACCATCAGCACGGTGCCGTTGAAGGTCAGCAAGACCTCTTCCAGCAGCTCGAGGGTTTCCACGTCGAGGTCGTTGGTCGGTTCGTCGAGCACCAGCAGGTTCGCCGGCTTGCTGAACAGTTTCGCCAGCAACAGCCGGGCACGCTCACCACCGGACAGCGCCTTGACCGGCGTGCGGGCACGCTGCGGGCTGAACAGGAAGTCGCCGAGGTAGCTCAGCACGTGGCGGCTCTGGCCATCGATATCGATGAAGTCGCGACCTTCGGCCACGTTGTCGATCACGGTCTTTTCCAGGTCCAGCTGATGGCGCAACTGGTCGAAGTAGGCCACGTCGATGCGCGTCCCCTCTTCCACGGTGCCGCTGGTCGGTTGCAGACCGCTGAGCATCAGTTTCAACAGCGTGGTCTTGCCGGTACCGTTGGCGCCGAGCAGACCGATACGGTCGCCGCGCGTCAGGACCATCGAGAAATCCTTGATCAGGAACGGGCCGCCCGGGTGAGCGAAGCTCACGTTCTCGAGGACCATCACCTGCTTGCCGGACTTGTCAGCGGTATCCAGCTGAATATTGGCCTTGCCGGTGCGCTCACGACGCTCGCTGCGTTCTACGCGCAGAGCTTTGAGGGCGCGCACGCGGCCTTCGTTACGGGTGCGACGCGCCTTGATGCCCTGGCGGATCCAGACTTCTTCCTGGGCCAGCTTCTTGTCGAACAGCGCGTTGGCGGTCTCTTCAGCCGCCAGACTCGCTTCCTTGTGCACCAGGAAGCTGGCGTAGTCGCCGTTCCAGTCGATCAGGCCGCCACGATCCAGTTCGAGGATGCGCGTGGCCAGGTTCTGCAGGAAGGAACGGTCGTGCGTGATGAACAGCACGGCGCCCTGGAAATCCTTCAGCGCTTCTTCAAGCCAGGCAATCGCACCGATGTCCAGGTGGTTGGTCGGTTCATCGAGCAGCAGCAGGTCCGGCTCGGACACCAGGGCCTGGGCCAGCAGCACGCGACGACGCCAGCCGCCGGACAATTCGGCGAGGGTTTTGTCGGCCGGCAACTGCAGACGGCTCAAGGTGCTGTCGACCAGTTGCTGCAAACGCCAGCCGTCACGGGCTTCGAGGTCGTGCTGGACGTGCATCAGTTTGTCCAGGTCGGCGTCGGTGACGATGTTCTGGCTCAGGTGGTGATACTGCGCGAGCAGCTCGCCGACACCGTCCAGGCCTTCAGCCACTACGTCGAACACGGTCCGCTCGTCGGCTACCGGCAATTCTTGCGGCAATTCGCCAATCTTGAGGCCGGGCGCGCGCCAAACGGAGCCCTCATCAGGCTTCTGGTCGCCCTTGACGAGCTTCATCATGCTGGACTTGCCAGTGCCATTGCGGCCGATGATGCACACCCGCTCACCACGGGCGATCTGCCAGGACACCTTGTCCAACAACGGCATAGCGCCGAAAGCAAGGGACACATCGCTGAATTTGAGCAGGGTCATGAGCTTCTCCAAAAACCGGGCGCGCATTCTACCTGACTTGAGGCTTCAGAAGGCCGGCAATTTCACCTTGGCAACACTCTGCACGACAAATGTTGCGAGTTGATGCTCAGAGGCCGGCAAAGCTTTCGCCCGTTGCTGGCAAAAGGCTAAGCTACAGACAATTCAGCGCGGGCCTGGCCCGCGCTTGTCATGATTTCTCTGCCCGGACGTCTCATGCGCAGTCGCCTTTTTAGTCTTTTGTCCTGTTTTCTTCTTACTGCCACTGCCGTTCAAACCGCCCAGGCCGTGGACCTTTCCACCCAGCGCCAGTATTACGATGAAGCCAAGCGCGCCCTGGCCAAGGGTGACAGCGGCCCGTATTTTCGCTACAGCCAGGCCCTCGCCGATTATCCGCTGGAACCGTACCTGGCGTATGACGAGCTGACCGCGCGCCTGAAATACGCGAGCAATGCCGAAATCGAGAAATTCCTCGCCGAACACGGTGACCTGCCCCAGGCCAACTGGATGAAATTGCGCTGGTTGCGCTGGTTGTCCGAACGCGGCGACTGGGCGACCTTCGTCAAGTATTACGACCCGAAGATGAACTTCACCGAGCTGGACTGCCTGAACGCGCAGTATCAGATCACCCATAACCAGAAGACCGAAGGTTACGCCAACGCGCAAAAACTCTGGCTGACCGGCAAATCGCAACCGGCCGCCTGCGACACGCTGTTCGGGATCTGGGCCGCCGAAGGCCAGCTGACCGAACAGCGCCGCTGGGAGCGCACCAAGCTCGCGGCCCAGGCGCGCAACTATCCGCTGGCCAACAGCCTGGTCAACGGCCTGACCACCCTCGCCCCCCGTGGTCGTCTGCTGGTGGAAGTGGCGCAGAAACCCGAACTGCTCAACACGCCGTCACGCTTCATTCCGGCCGATGAGCCGATGTCCGACGTGGTCAGCCTCGGACTGCGCCGCCTGGCGCGGCAGGATCCTGACCGGGCCATGCAGATGCTCGATGGCTACGCCAGCAGCATGCATTTCTCCCGTGACGAAAAAGTGGCGATCGCCCGGGAAATCGGCCTGTCCCTGGCCAAGAGGTTTGACCCTCGCGCGCTGGACATGATGACTAAATACGACCCGGAGCTGCGCGACAACACCGTGTCGGAATGGCGCATGCGCCTGCTGTTGCGCCTGGCCCGCTGGGACGATGCCTACCAGTTGAGCCGCCGCCTGCCGCAGGACCTGGCGACGACCAACCGCTGGCGCTACTGGCAGGCGCGCAGCCTGGAACTGGCGCAGCCGCAGAACCCGGAAGCACAGACGCTCTACAAGGGCCTGGCCCGCGAGCGTGATTTTTATGGCTTCCTGGCCGCCGATCGCTCGCAGTCGCCCTACTCGCTCAACAACAAACCGCTGGTGCTCAGCCAGGCGCTGATCAACAAGGTGCGCAACACCCCAGGCATCCGGCGGGCACTGGAATTCCACGCCCGCGGGCAAATCGTCGACGGTCGTCGCGAGTGGTACCACGTCAGCCGCCACTTCAGCCGCGATGAAATGGTCGCCCAGGCGAAACTGGCCTATGACCTGAAATGGTATTTCCCGGCAATCCGCACCATCAGCCAGGCGCAGTACTGGGACGACCTGAACATCCGCTTCCCGATGGCCCACCGCGAAACCCTGGTGCGTGAAGCCAAGGTCCGTGGGCTGCACTCGAGCTGGGTGTTCGCCATCACCCGCCAGGAAAGCGCCTTCATGGAAGACGCCCGCTCCAGCGTCGGCGCCAGCGGCCTGATGCAGTTGATGCCGGGCACCGCCAAGGAAACCGCACGCAAGTTCAGCATTCCGCTGGCTTCGCCCCAGCAGGTGTTCGATCCGGACAAGAACATCCAGCTCGGCGCCGCGTACCTGAGCCAGGTCCACGCCCAGTTCAACGGCAACCGCGTCCTCGCCTCCGCCGCCTACAACGCCGGCCCCGGCCGCGTGCGCCAGTGGCTGCGCGGTGCCGATCACCTGAGTTTCGATGTGTGGGTGGAAAGTATCCCGTTCGACGAAACCCGCCAGTATGTGCAGAACGTGCTGTCGTATTCGGTGATCTACGGGCAGAAACTCAACTCGCCACAGCCGTTGGTGGATTGGCATGAGCGGTATTTTGATGATCAGTGATTGGTGATGGCGGTTGTGCCGTTGGCCGCCTGCAATCCAAACTGTAGGAGCGAGCTTGCTCGCGAAGGACGTCAACGATGACGCTCGAAGCCTGACACCCTGCGGTGTGCTCAGGTTTTTCGCGAGCAAGCTCGCTCCCACAGGAATCTCTGCCGTGCACAATTACCGTGCCCAACCCAAAACCCTGTAGGAGCGAGCTTGCTCGCGAAGGTCGTCAACGATGACGCTGGAAGCCTGACACCCTGCGGTGTGCTCAGGTTTTTCGCGAGCAAGCTCGCTCCCACAGAGATCGCTGCCGTGCACGAATATTGTGCCCGGCGCAAATTCCTGCAGGAGCAGCCTGCGCCAGCTCCTACGCCGATCGGAATCGTGTCGCAGCTTGTTTGCCAAGTTCCGTGAGGCGATATCGTTGGGCCGGGCTGTTAGGCGAATCGGGGTTGGTCATTTCGATCAAATCTGCAGCCAATGCAGGTCTGAGATAGTTCGTCCGAAAGGTCGCCTTATGAGCTAGTCCGAGCTCAGCCATCAAGTCGCTGATTTTAAGCGGGCCACTAACATGGAGCACCGAAAGCAACTTCCCTACTGGGTCGGTTACTAGGTCGGTTACTAGGTCGGTCACTGGTTCGCTCTGAGTCGCCTCCTTAAGCGCAAGACTCAATGTCTGCAACATAAACTCAACAAAAGGTGTCGATTCAGCCAACTGATCGGCTGCCGACAATGCCGCGTAATAAGCGTCCTGCTGCTCGCGAATCACTGCCTCGACCGGCAAATAAGCCAACACCGGGCGCCACTGACTGAGGATCAAGGTTTGCCAAAGACGCCCCATGCGTCCATTGCTGTCGGCAAACGGATGGATGAACTCAAACTCGTAATGAAAGACGCAACTGATGATCAGCGGGTGCCAATCAGTAGCACCCAGCCAGGCCATCAGATCATCTATCAAATGCGCAACGCGACTGGGCGGTGGCGCCATATGAACCAGTTGTTCGCCCCGGTAAATACCGACACCGGCTTTGCGGAACTGTCCAAAATCATCGATCAAACCGTGCATCAACAGTTTGTGCGCCTGCAGCAAGTCGGTTCGACTGCTTGGCTGCCAATCCGGCATCCGATTCATAGGCCGCAAAGGCATTGCGCACTTCCTGGATTTCCCGAGGCAACCCCAGTACTCGCCGCCCCGCGAGCACGGCAGTCACCTGCTCGATACTGAGAGTGTTGTTCTCGATGGCCAAGGAAGCCTGAATCGTACGAATACGATTGCCGCGACGCAGTTGAGGCGTCTGCTGACGATCATCCACAGCCGATAGCTGACCGATCAGTTCACTGATCTCGGCGATCAATGCCAGAATTCTGGTGGTCAGGGTCAACGGTGGTTGATAACGGCTCATATCCTCATCCAGGCTCGCAACTGAGGCCGACATAATGCCCGAACCAGGCAGTGTTCAGCAGCTGTCATTCACGCGGTTTCATGCCCATCACTAAACTGCAACGCCGCCAACCGCGCATACAGCGCATTGCTGGCGATCAACTCTTGATGCGTCCCCACCGCCACCAGCTTCCCCTGATCCATCACCGCAATCCGGTCGGCGTTTTTCACGGTGGCCAGGCGGTGGGCGATGACCAGGGTGGTGCGATTTTTCATCAGGCTGGGCAGGGCCTGCTGGATCAGGTGTTCGCTCTGGGCATCGAGGGCGCTGGTGGCTTCGTCGAGCAGCAGGATCGGCGCATCGACCAGCAGCGCCCGGGCGATGGCCAGGCGTTGGCGCTGGCCGCCGGACAGGCCCAGACCGGCATCGCCGAGGTGGGTCTGGTAACCGTTGGGCATGGCCACGATAAAGTCATGGGCGTAGGCGATTTTGGCCGCTTCCTCGACCTGGGCCAGGGTCGCCGTCGGGTTGCCGTAGCGGATGTTCTCTTCGATGCTGCCGAAAAACAGCGCCGGGTTTTGCGAGACCAGGGCAAAGCAGCGGCGCAAGTCCAATGGATCGAGTTGGGTCAGGGGGATGCCGTCGAGCAGGATGCGGCCTTCGGCGGGATCGTAAAAACGCAGCAGCAAGTCATACACCGTCGACTTACCAGCCCCGGAAGGTCCGACCAGCGCCAGGGTTTCGCCGGCGTTGATGGTCAGGTTCAAGCCATCGACGGCGTAACTTTCCGGACGCGACGGGTAGGAAAAACGCAGGTCCTGCAGCACCAGGTCGCCCCTGACCCGCTCCGGCAAGGTCACCAGGCCTGTGGTCGGCGGCTGGATGATATTTTCCGAGCGCAACAACTCGGCAATCCGGTCGGCGGCGCCGGCGGCGCGCTGCAATTCGCCGATCACTTCGCTCAAGGTGCCGAACGCACTGCCGACGATCAGGCTGTAAAAGACAAAGGCGGCCAGCTCACCCTCGGAGATCCGCCCGGCGATCACATCCATGCCGCCGACCCAGAGCATCACCCCGACCGCGCCCAGCACCAGCACGATCACCAGGGTAATCAGCCAGGCGCGCTGGAAGATGCGTTTGCGCGCGGTGTCGAAGGCCTGTTCCACGGTCACGGCAAACCGCTGCTCGTCCTGCGCCTGATGGTTGTAGGCCTGCACGGTCTTGATCTGGCCCAGGGTTTCCGAGACGTAGCTGCCGATATCGGCGATCCGGTCCTGGCTCAGGCGCGACAGGCTGCGCACGCGGCGGCCGAAAATCAGAATCGGCGCGATCACCAGGGGCAAGGCAATCACCACGATGCTGGTGAGCTTGGGGTTGGTGATGAACAGCAGGACGATCCCGCCGATCACCATCAGCAAATTGCGCAGGAACAGCGAGAGCGAAGAGCCGATGACCGATTGCAGCAAGGTGGTATCGGCCGTCAGCCGCGACTGGATCTCGGAGCTGCGGTTGTCTTCGTAAAAGCCCGGGTGCAGGTAAATAAGGTGGTTGAACACCTGGCGGCGGATGTCCGCAACGGCGCGCTCGCCGATCCACGACACCAGGTAAAACCGCGTGAACGTGCCGATCGCCAGGCCGAGCACCAGCAGCAGGAACAAGCCGATGGACTGATTGAGCAAGTGCGGCGACTGGGTCATGAACCCCTGATCCACCAACAGCCGAATGCCCTGCCCCATGGACAAGGTGATGCCGGCCGTGACGATCAAGGCGAGCAAGGCACCGAGGGCCGGCCAGCGATACGGCGCAAGAAAGCGGCTGGCCAGGCGAAACGCGCGGCGTTGACGTGCAGAGAGCATCAGGACCATCCATGTGCGCGATAAAGCAATCAATGGGGCAGCCTACACCGCTGAAATGAGCAGGGAACTGTGCGAATCATAATGAGTCAGGTTAATTATGACCGCACTGACTAGCGCCTAGACACTATTGGTCTAAAGTTCGGGTGGCAACATGCCGCTATTTCTGGTGGACTGATATGGCCACCAGTAAAGATCGCAGGGAGTTGTCACAGCCCGGTCACCTGGCGGTTCTATGGTAAGCACACAACCTGATGAGGAGACAGGCATGTCCTTGCAAAACAGCAGCGATGACAAGATTGAAGTGATCCGGACACAGCCAGACCAGTCTCTGGGTTGCTCGATTATTGATGAAGAAGGGCGCGAAGTACCGATCACTGAAGGCATGATCCAGGACGCTTGCCGCGAACTGGAAAAGCGATTGGTCACGCCTGCCAAACAAGATTGATATAGCCACCGTCTTCTTGACCCGGCCCAGGTGGCCGGGTTTTTTATGGGTGCTGATCGGGAAATTGTGGTGCGGCTATTCGCGAGCAGGCTCGCTCCCACAGTAGATCTTCAGTGAACACGGATTTGGTGTACGACAACGATCAACTGTAGGAGCCGGCTTGCTGGCGAAAGCGGTCTGTCTACCAGACCATCTATTGAATGTGCCGGCCCCTTCGCGAGCAGGCTCGCTCCCACAGGGGGCTGCGTCGAGCACAAGAATTGAATGCAGCGCCAGTCAACTGTGGGAGCGAGCTTGCTCGCGAAAGGGCCAATCCGGTCTCTAAACTGCCACCGCCCCCAACGCCGCCACAATCTTCTGCAGCTCAGGCGAATCCCCCTCAACCCGCACCCTCAACCCATCAATCTCCCGCCGCAACGGATAATGCTTGCGCAACCCATCAAACGCCGCCCGCTGCTCACTCACGCTACCCACAAGGCTACGGCGGAAATCCGCATCATCCCGGCGCGGGTCGTACACCCCCCGGCACACCATCGCCAAGGCCCAGGCCGGATCGCTTTGCGCATGCAGGGTCACCTGCGACAACCACGGCGCCGGCAGCAGATCACTCAAGCTGACCTGCTCCGGCTGCCCGAGAAATTGGCAATACGCCTGATAAATCTGCGCCGTCCCGCGCTGCTTGCCATCCAGGCTGTACCCGGCAATGTGCGGGGTCGCCAGCACGCAGAGTTCCGCCAGCGCCACATCGACCTCGGGCTCGCCTTCCCACACGTCCAGCACCGCCTGCAAATCTTCACGCTGCAACAACACCTGGCGCAACGCCGCGTTATCCACCACCGGGCCGCGGCTGGCGTTGATCAGCCAGGTGCCGGGCTTGAGCTGATTCAAGCGGTTTCTATCGAACAGATGCCAGGTCGACTGCGCACCATGTTTCTTCAACGGCGTGTGCAGGCTGATGACATCGCACTGCTCGATGATCTGCTCAAGGCTGACGTAATCGCCCCCTTGCGCCGCCTGCCTCGGTGGATCACAGACCAGCACGTTCCAGCCCAGCCCCTGCAGAACCTTGACCAGCCGGCCACCCACCTCACCAGCCCCCACCACCCCATAGGTGCGCTGGGTCAGGTCGGCGCCTTCGATCTCGGCCAGGGTCAGCAGACTGCCCAGCACGTAGTCGACCACGCCCCGGGCATTGCAGCCGGGCGCGCTGGACCAGGTGATGCCGGCCCGCTGAAAATAATCCAGGTCCAAGTGATCGGTGCCAATGGTGCAGGTGCCGACAAAACGCACCTTACTGCCTTCGAGCAGCGCGCGATTAACGTTGGTCACCGAGCGCACCAGCAGCACATCGGCCTGCTCGACAGTGGCGCGGTCGATGGAACGTCCCGGCACCCGGCGGATTTCACCGAAACCTTCGAAGAAGGCATCGAGCAGCGGGATATTTTCGTCGGCAACAATCAGCATGGCAGGCTCCTTTGGCGGATCGGCAGTGTAGGCGGAGATGACCGTGGTGGGCCAGCAGGCATTGTTCACCGTTATACGAAAAGACCCCGCCCCCTGTAGGAGCGAGCTTGCTCGCGAAAAACCCGAGAGCGCCGCGGTGTGTCAGGCTTCCAACGTCATCGTTGACGACCTTCGCGAGCAAGCTTGCTCCTACAGGAGGCCATGTTCATTCAGGTAGCCCTCGTCATCGTTGACGTCCTTCGCGAGCAAGCTCGCTCCCACAGGGATCAAGTGCCGCGCAAAGGCGATTACAAATCCCCAACACAGGATTTTTCCTGACCAATGCGTCAACAGGTAGAATGCACCGCCCCGCGCGTCACCAACCTTTGGACGTTCCGCCCTTGAATTCCGCAACCGACCACCCCGCCACTACCCCCCTCACCCGCCCCGCCCGGGTTCGCCTGGAGCTGAAAAACCTGCTCGCGCTGGCCCTGCCGATCATGGTCGCGCAGCTGGCCACCACCGCCATGGGCTTCGTCGATGCGGTGATGGCCGGGCGGGTCGGGCCGCGGGATCTGGCGGCGGTGGCGCTGGGCAACTCGATCTGGGTGCCGGTGTTCCTGCTGATGACCGGCACGCTGCTCGCCACCACGCCGAAAGTCGCCCAGCGTTACGGCGCCGGCAACCACAGCGAAATCGGCCCGATCGTGCGCCAGGCACTGTGGCTGGCCCTGGTGGTGGGTTTGATGGCGACCATCATGCTATTCAGCGCCGAGCCGATCCTGCACCTGATGAAGGTCGATCCGGAACTGATCGGCCCGTGCATGCAATACCTGCACGGCATCGCCAGCGGCCTGCCCGCCGTCGCCCTCTACCATGTGCTGCGCTGCTTCAGTGACGGCCTGGGCCGCACACGCCCGGCCATGGTCCTCGGCCTGTGCGGGCTGGCGCTGAACATTCCACTCAACTACGTGTTCATCTATGGCCACTTCGGGGTTCCGGCCATGGGCGGCGTCGGTTGCGGCTGGGCCACGGCGATCGTCATGTGGGTCATGGCCCTGGGCATGGCTGGCTGGGAACGCTGGGCGCCGGCCTACCAGTCGAGTCAGCTGTTCAGCCGCTTCGACTGGCCACAATGGTCAGTGATCAAACGCCTGCTGAGCATCGGCTTGCCGATCGGCATCGCCGTGTTCGCCGAGTCGAGCATCTTCGCCGTGATCGCCCTGCTGATCGGCAGCCTCGGCGCAACCGTGGTCGCCGGGCACCAGATCGCGCTGAACTTCAGCTCGCTGGTGTTCATGATCCCCTACTCCCTCGGCATGGCCGTGACCGTGCGCGTCGGCCAGGCACTCGGTCGCCAGCAGCCCCGAGAAGCGCGCTTCGCCGCCGGGGTCGGCATGGGCACGGCGCTGGCGTATGCGTGCATTTCCGCGAGCATGATGCTGTTGCTGCGCGAGCACATCGCAACCATCTACACCGCCGACCCGACGGTGATCCAGGTGGCGGCGATGCTGATCGTGTACTCGGCGTTGTTCCAGTTCTCCGACGCGATCCAGGTCACCGCGGCCGGCGCGTTGCGTGGTTATCAGGACACACGGGTGACGATGATCCTGACCCTGTTCGCCTACTGGGGCATCGGCTTGCCAGTGGGTTACGCCCTGGGCCTGACCGACTGGTTCGGCACACCAAGCGGCCCGAGCGGACTGTGGCAGGGTTTGATCGTCGGCCTGAGTTGCGCAGCGTTGATGTTGTCAATCCGCCTGACGCGCAGCGCACGTAAACAGATTCGCATCAGCCGTTCGACAGGTTAAACGAGTTGCTTGCGGATCCGTCGACGCTCAGTGCACGCAGATCCCCTGTAGGAGCTGGCTTGCCAGCGAAAAACCTGAGAGCGACGCGTTTAACCTACAAATACGCGTAATCGTTGACGACCTTCGCTGCGGTGCGGCGATCCGACAAGCCAGCTCCTACAGAGGGCCAGCTTCTAACCGGACTTCTTGCGAATCCAGTAAAGGTAAGTCCCTGCCGCTTCATGCTGCGCCACCAGCTCATGGTCAAGAAACACACAGAACTTGGGAATATCGCGACGGGTCGACGGATCGGTGGCGATCACCTTCAACAGCCCGCCGGGCACCAGGTCACGGATGTGCTGGTGCAGCATCATCACCGGCTCCGGACAGTTGAGGCCGCTGGCGTCGAGGGTGCCGTCTACCGGCGTATCAAGCATTTCACTCATGGTTCACTCCTGAAACTTGCCGGCATTGTCGCGCATTGCCGGGTGTTCGGTCATCTATCCCATCACACCGCCGCCCCCCTGTAGGAGCGAGCTTGCTCGCGAAAAACGTGAGAACGCCACGTTCATTCAGGCAGCCCTCGTCATCGTTGACGTCCATCGCGAGCAAGCTCGCTCCTACAGGGGGCTGTGTCGATCGCAGGATCAAGGCACGACGCCATTTCAATGTGGGAGCGAGCCTGCTCGCGAAGGCGGACTGACATCCAACATCGATGTCGCCTGACCCACCGCTTTCGCGAGCAAGCTCGCTCCCACAGGGGGGCTGTGTCGATCGCAGGATCAAGGCACGACGTATATCAGCGGGATTTAGGCTTCTTCACATCGAGCCGGCGCAAATGGCACGTCACTTCTTCCCGATCGTGATAAAGCTGCTTGCACCCAATCTCAACCCGAATCCCACGCTCCTTGAAGCCGTCCGCAATACGCTCCAGCAACCGCTTCACTTCCGCATACCGCTGCTTCATCGGCAACTTCAGGTTGACCACCGCCTCCCGGCAATGCCCCTCACCAATCCACTCCTCCAGCATCGCCGCATTCCGTGCCGGTTTCTCGACGATATCGCACACCATCCAGTCCACCGGCTGCCGCGGCTTGAAAGTAAACCCGTCAGCCATCAAATGCTGCACCAGCCCGGTCTCCATCAAGCTTTCCGCCATCGGACCATTGTCGATGGCCGTCACCAGCATCCCGCGGTTAACCAGCTGCCAAGTCCAACCACCCGGCGCCGCACCAAGGTCGACACCCGTCATATCACTGTGCAAACGCTCATCCCACTGATCACGCGGAATAAAATGGTGCCAGGCCTCCTCCAGCTTCAAGGTCGACCGGCTCGGCGCCTCACGCGGAAACTTCAGGCGCGGAATGCCCATCGGCCACATCGCCGAGTTGTTCGACTCGGCCAGCCCCATAAACACTTCGCGACCGCTCTTAAAGGTCAGCAGCAACCGCGGTTTAGCAGGATCTTCCACCAACTTGCCAGCCGCCATCAGCGCCTTGCGCAGATGCCCCTCAAACTTCTTGCAGAAGTTCGACAGCTCCTTACCATCATTGGTGTCGACCATCTCCAACCACAAGCTACCGCACAGCGGAAAATCCGCCATGTGCGCAAGAATCACGCTGATCCGGTCAGTTTCCGGCAGATCAATAAAAATCCCCCGAGCCCACTGCCGCGGAAAAATCAGATCGGCAAAACGCTGCCCACGCATCAAGCGTTCGGCCCCGTCTTCTTCGGTGCAAATAAATTCGGCGCAGGCGCTGGCGGTCTTGGCCTTGGCATAACCGGCCACGTTCAGCCGTGCGGCGTGTTCGGATATCTCGGAACAGACTTCGCTTTCGAAGCCCGGCCGGCAATGCATAAAGAGGGTGTTCATTCTTACTCCTGGGCAGATGGCGAACATTCAACCACTGCGCGATGCCCAGGCTTGCGTTGAAGCAAAGCCTGTCACGAAAACCGGCGCATGATAGCCGAGTTCGGAACCTTGGACTTATCGATAGAGTCCAGTTATTAGCCAGCTACTTAAAACAGGGCTAGGTTTAATGCTCTGTCCGTCCCCTCAGTCCGTAGCCGTGCGGACTCAAAGGAGTGATCGCAATGCCGTCCCTCGATAGCCTGAACACCCTTAAAACCCTGCAAGTCGACGACAAGACCTACCACTACTTCAGCCTCCCCGACGCAGCCAAGAGCCTCGGCGACCTGGACCAGCTGCCCATGTCGCTGAAAGTCCTGCTGGAAAACCTGCTGCGCTGGGAAGACGACAAAACCGTCACCGGCGCCGACCTCAGGGCGATTGCCGCCTGGCTCAAGGAGCGGCGCAGCGATCGCGAAATCCAGTACCGCCCGGCGCGGGTCCTGATGCAAGACTTCACCGGCGTGCCCGCCGTGGTCGACCTGGCCGCCATGCGCGCCGCCATGGCCAAGGCCGGCGGCGACCCGCAGCGCATCAACCCGCTGTCGCCGGTGGACCTGGTGATCGACCACTCAGTGATGGTCGACAAGTTCGGCAGCGCCAGCGCTTTCGAACAGAACGTCGACATCGAAATGCAGCGCAACGGTGAACGTTATGCGTTCCTGCGCTGGGGCCAGAGCGCCTTCGACAACTTCAGCGTGGTGCCACCGGGCACCGGCATCTGCCACCAGGTCAACCTGGAATACCTCGGTCGCACGGTCTGGACCAAGGACGAGGACGGCCGCACCTACGCCTTCCCCGACACCCTGGTCGGCACCGACTCCCACACCACCATGATCAACGGCCTCGGCGTACTCGGCTGGGGCGTCGGCGGGATCGAAGCGGAAGCGGCGATGCTCGGCCAACCGGTGTCGATGCTGATCCCGGAAGTGATCGGCTTCAAACTCACCGGCAAACTCAAGGAAGGCATCACCGCCACCGACCTGGTGCTGACCGTCACCCAGATGCTGCGCAAGAAAGGCGTGGTCGGCAAATTCGTCGAATTCTACGGAGACGGCCTCGCCGACCTGCCGCTGGCCGACCGCGCGACCATCGCCAACATGGCCCCGGAATACGGCGCCACCTGCGGCTTCTTCCCGGTGGACGACATCACCCTCGACTACCTGCGCCTGTCCGGCCGGCCGCTGGCCACGGTAAAACTGGTCGAGGCCTACAGCAAGGCCCAAGGCCTGTGGCGACTGCCGGGCAAAGAACCGATCTTCACCGACAGCCTGGCCCTGGACATGGGCAGCGTCGAAGCCAGCCTCGCCGGGCCGAAACGTCCACAAGACCGGGTCTCCCTGCCCAACGTCGCGCAAGCCTTCAGTGACTTCACCGACCTGCAATTCAAACCCACCAGCAAAGAAGAAGGCCGCCTGGAAAGCGAAGGCGGCGGTGGCGTGGCGGTGGGCAACGCCGACCTGGCCGGCGAAACCGATTACGACTACGAAGGCCAGACCTATCGCCTGAAAAACGGCGCCGTGGTCATCGCCGCCATCACCTCCTGCACCAACACCTCCAACCCGAGCGTGATGATGGCAGCCGGCCTGGTGGCGAAAAAAGCCGTGGAAAAAGGCCTCAAGCGCAAACCCTGGGTCAAAAGCTCACTGGCGCCCGGCTCGAAAGTGGTCACCGACTACTACAAGGCCGCCGGCCTGACCCAATACCTCGACGAACTCGGCTTCGCCCTGGTCGGTTATGGCTGCACCACCTGCATCGGCAACTCCGGCCCCTTGCCGGAGCCGATCGAAAAAGCCATCCAGAAAGCCGACCTCACCGTCGCCTCGGTGCTCTCTGGCAACCGCAACTTCGAAGGCCGCGTGCACCCGCTGGTAAAAACCAACTGGCTGGCCTCCCCGCCCCTGGTCGTCGCCTACGCGCTGGCCGGCACCGTGCGGATGGACATCAGCAGCGAACCCCTGGGCACCGACCAGGACGGCAACCTGGTCTACCTACGCGACATCTGGCCCAGCAGCAAGGAAATCGCCGACGCCGTGAATCAGGTCAACACCGCCATGTTCCACAAGGAATACGCCGAAGTCTTCGCGGGCGACGAGCAATGGCAGGCGATCGAAGTGCCCCAAGCCGCGACCTATGTCTGGCAGGACGACTCGACCTACATCCAGCACCCACCATTCTTCGACGACATCGGCGGCCCGCCTCCGGTGGTCAAGGACGTCGCCGGCGCCAACATCCTGGCCCTGCTCGGCGACTCGGTCACCACCGACCACATCTCCCCGGCCGGCAACATCAAGACCGACAGCCCCGCCGGCCAATACCTGCGCGACAAAGGCGTGGAACCGCGGGACTTCAACTCTTACGGCTCCCGTCGCGGCAACCACGAAGTGATGATGCGCGGCACCTTCGCCAACATCCGCATCCGCAACGAAATGCTCGGCGGCGAAGAAGGCGGCAACACCATCTATATTCCGACCGGCGAAAAAATCCCGATCTACGACGCCGCCATGCGCTACCAGGCCAACGGCACCCCACTGGTGGTCATAGCCGGCCAGGAATACGGCACCGGCTCCAGCCGCGACTGGGCCGCCAAAGGCACCAACCTGCTCGGCGTCAAAGCCGTCATCGCCGAAAGCTTCGAACGCATCCACCGCTCCAACCTGGTCGGCATGGGCGTACTGCCCCTGCAATTCAAACTCGACCAGAACCGCAAAAGCCTCAACCTCACCGGCAAAGAAACCCTCGACATCCTCGGCCTGACCGGCGTCGAACTCACCCCACGCATGAACCTCACCCTGGTCATCACCCGCCCCAACGGCCGCAGCGAAAAAATCGAAGTCCTGTGCCGAATCGACACCCTGAACGAAGTGGAATACTTCAAATCCGGAGGCATCCTGCACTACGTCCTACGACAACTAATAGCCTCCTAACCCGCCAAACCGGGGGGGGCGTGCCCACACCCCCCCCCACACACCCCCGATCCACTGTGGGAGCGAGCCTGCTCGCGATAGCGGTCCATCAACCACCAAAGATACCCCTGCCACACCGCCATCGCGAACAACCCCACCCCCACAAAACCTCACCCAGCACCTCCCCCTCACCCAACCTCCCTACCAACACCCCCCGCCCCATGCATACCCTCACCAAACTCCCTACTCACCACATCAACCTGAACTTGATTATTCACAATATTCTTCAACACTTCCCGAATCACCCCATTCACATCAAAATACACCGCCCCATAATGCTCACTGTGACAACACACCCGAACCATCAACACCACCGACTCCGAAGTAACACCTTTCAATCGAACATCAACCCCAGGCGCCGACAACACATTAGCCACCTTCCCCAAACGCTGCTGCAGCAACGCAACCACCCCCCGCTCATCCGTCTCAAACGGCAACGAAAACGACAGCTCCACCCGCCGAAAATCATTACTGGAAAAGTTCTGAATATTGTCAGAAAAAATCTTGTTATTACCCACCAGCGTCAACACGTTATCCGCCGTATTAACCGTAGTCACAAACAACCCAATCTCAGTCACCGTCCCCACCACACCGCCCGCCCCAATCTCATCACCCACCTTGAACGGCCGCAAAACGATGATGAACCCGCCGGCAGCCAAATTCGCCAACAACCCCGACCAAGCCATGCCAATGGCCAACCCAACCGCCGCCAGAATCGCCGCAAAGCTGGTCGTCTCAATCCCGCAATACCCAAGAATGGCAATCACCAGAATGATATTCAGCGTGACCGTGATAAAAGACCCGACATAACGCGACACCGTCGGATCAATCTTTTGCCGGGTCATCGAGCGCTGCACAAACCGAACAATAAAACCGATCATCCAACGGCCCACTATCCAAAACAGAACCGCAAAAACAATCTTGAGGCCAAAAGCAGATCCGTACTGGATGAGCAAGTCCACTAATTCATTGGCTTTATCGACACTGTCACTGGCAACGCTATTAAGTTCGTCCATGACGCAATACCCCTCGCTAGGAGAAGAAAGTTAGACACCTTCCCCTGCAGGCTCCTCACATTAACACTCGTTGTCTACTGTCAAGTTTGACAGGTGCGAGCCATGAACCCATTAACATCTCAAAGTTCGACCATCGCAGTCCTATCAGTTCTGATAGTAGGCAATGATTAAAAAAAGAACGATGCTGGCAGCTCGGCTTTATTGGACCTTGCACGGAGCTCAGCCAATGCCCCCCTCCTCTCGTGAAACCCTATTGGGTCGCTACCGCTACGACCCGCTGGATCGCCTCATCGATTGCAAATCCTTCAAGCAGGCTGCCATCCAGCGCTATTACTGCAAGGCAAGCCTGGCCACTGAAATACAAGGCGAAGGGCAACGCAGCATCGTGCAGCACGACGACCAGCTGTTGGCACAGCAGCAGCGCGAGGGCCTGGAGGTCGCCGCTACTCTGTTGGCGACTGATCAGCAACGTTCTGTGCTGAACGCGCTCGATGCCAACCAGCCTCACTCCCTCGCCTACACACCCTACGGCCATCGTCCGCCGGAGAATGGACTACTTAGCTTGCTCGGCTTCAACGGCGAACGGCCCGACCTGGTGACCGGGCATTATCATTGGGGCAATGGCTATCGGCAGTTCAACCCGGTGTTGATGCGGTTTAACAGCCCGGACCGTTTAAGTCCGTTCGGGGAAGGTGGCTTTAATGCTTATGCCTACTGCGAAAATGATCCGATCAATCACGCAGATCCGTCGGGTAAAGTGAAGCTTCATCTTATATTGCGCAGAATCTTCAACGAATGGACTTGCCCCTTCAAAACCGGACACCAACTCCCCGTTAAATTGATGCCACTGCCAAGCGCCTGAACTCCCTCGGTGAACGGTAGTTCAAGGCGCTGTGCGGATGCTGCTCGTTGTAATGTTCGAAGGCAATTGCCAAGTTACGCAGCGCCGTTTCTCGATTCGGCTTGGGCATGTGCGCCACGTAATCACGCTTGATCGTCTTCACGAAGCTCTCTGCCATGCCATTACTCTGTGGGCTACGCACCGGTGTGGTCACCGGCTGCAAGCCGATCTGTCGAGCAAACAGGCGCGTCTGTTCGGCGGTGTAGGCCGAACCGTTATCGCTGAGCCACTGCACCGGCGTTGCAGGCAGTTGATCACCGAAGCGCTTCTCCACGCTTTCCAACATCAAGTCGCGGATATCATCGCCGCTGTACCCGGTTGGGCTGGCGACCCAGCCGATGGCTTCGCGATCACAGCAGTCCAGGGCGAAGGTCACGCTCAGTTTGGCGCCGTCCTCGCAACGGAATTCAAAGCCGTCCGAGCACCAGCGCGTATCGCTGGTTTGCACCGCAATACGGCCTTCGTGCCGACGCGGCACGCCGGGTTGTTTGATCCGGCGTTCAAGCAGCAGGTTGTGATCACGCATAACCCGGTAAACCCGCTTCACGTTGATCGCGGGTAGCAACTGGGTTTCACGGGCGCGTCGCAGCAATCCCCAGACTCGACGGTAGCCATAGCTGGGCAGTTCGCTGACCTGTTGCTGGATTTCGGCCACCAACTCAGCGTCGTTCACAGGCCTGCTTCGCCGTGTCTTGGGCGATACCGATTGCTTGATTCGAACCGTTAATTGCGAGCGCGCCACACCGAGACATTCGCTGACCAGCTTCACTGGTCGTCCCCCGGCAACAAGGGTGAGTGCGCAATCCATTTTCGCGACCGGGCGATCTCCACGGCTTCTTTGAGGATTTCCGCTTCCATCGTTTTCTTGCCCAACATCCGTTGCAGTTCACGGATCTGCTTGAGCGCATCGCTCAGCTCGGAGGCCGGCACCACGGCTTCGCCCGCGCTGACCGCCGACAGGCTGCCGTCCTGATACAGCTTGCGCCACAGGAATAACTGGTTGGCATTGATGCCGTTGCGCCGAGCGACGACCGACACACTTTGCCCTGGCTCAAGGCTCTCGCGAACCATGGCCAGCTTTTGCTCTGGGCTCCAGCGGCGCCGCCGCTCCTGACCCAAAAGCTCCCCACTCTTATCGTTGCTGTTAGTCATAAACATAACCGTTTGCCTATCCCTTATCGTAAGGGGGAAACGGTGTCCTGTCTTTCATGGGGCTCGTTCAACGAATCAGATGTATCCGGGATTCTGTCTCGGGTTAAAAAAGCCGTGGGTAGTGTAAAAAAAGTCAAAGCGAAAGCAACACCAACACCAACACCAACACCAACACCAAAGAAAACAGCACCTCCAAGACCTCCAAAAACACAACAAACAAACGCCCCTGCGACAAACAGAAGCCCCATCGTAAGGGCCAGCACCCGTAAAAAACCAAGCACGCTTGCACATAAGGCAATGGACGCCAACAAGGCTTCTATAGATCAAAGCAGCTTCGAGATAGCCCCTATTGGTAACTTTGCGGCTGCTGACGAGTGGGACGTGCAACTCGTCCTTAGGCCATTGCGTCCTATTAAGAACTACGCTTCTCCTGACGACTGGGACGTGCTTTTAACCCCTGACCCTATGCAACCTGCCGTTCGCTCAATCCGAACGTAGTATTCGCATGGCTCACCCCTGCGCCAGCAGAAAATCCCCCGTAAAAGCGCCCCTCCCGTGAGGAACAGTCTGTATGAGTATCAGGCACGACTCAGTAACGATTAACGATCAGGTTAAGGTAAAGAGCAGCCCCTTTAAAGTGAGGCGTATCTGTCGGTCCTATCAGTTCTGATAGTAGGCAATGATTAAAAAAAGAACGATGCTGGCAGCTCGGCTTTATTGGACCTTGCACGGAGCTCAGCCAATGCCCCCCTCCTCTCGTGAAACCCTATTGGGTCGCTACCGGTACGACCCGCTGGATCGCCTCATCGATTGCACACCCTTCAAACAGACTGCCATCCAGCGCTATTACTGCAAAGCACGCCTGGCCACTGAAATACAAGGCGAAGGGCAACGCACCATCGTGCAGCACGACGACCAGCTGTTGGCACAGCAGCAGCGCGAGGGCCTGGAGGTCGCCGCCACTCTGTTGGCGACTGATCAGCAACGTTCTGTGCTGAACGCGCTCGATGCCAACCAGCCTCACTCCCTCGCCTACACACCCTACGGCCATCGTCCGCCGGAGAATGGACTACTTAGCTTGCTCGGCTTCAACGGCGAACGGCCCGACCCGGTGACCGGGCATTATCATTTGGGCAATGGCTATCGGCAGTTCAATCCGGTGTTGATGCGGTTTAACAGCCCGGACAGCTGGAGCCCGTTTGGAAAGGGTGGGTTGAATGCGTACGCGTATTGCGAGGGGGATCCCAGGAACCAGGTGGATCCGACGGGGCATGGAGGTTTCAAAGTACCGATGATACCGAGGAGAGTGAACCCTTTACGGACGATATCAAACAGTTCGCGATCCATCTCAAGGTCATCAGCAGCCACCGCGACGACAGTTTCCGGAAGTACAAGTACAGGATTACCAGCGTCGAAAGCCGTCAATATTGATAAGGCCATCGAACGAATTAAGCAAAACGAACCCATTGCTGAAATCACCGGCGCTTATACTCAACGGGTCGAAGTACCCAACATCACCGTAAGCTCTAGCCTTTACCGCGAGGCACAAAAGAACTATAAGTTCATTCCTATGCCAAGCCACCCAGCCGTGAACGTACATGATACAGCGACCCCTGTGCGGACGATTACTGGTCAGCTGGATAAGTATCCTGACGATGTAACGATTTCACACCTCGAAAATGTGGCAGCCGTACAAAACTATTTAATTCCGGATAGTGGGCACTATTGGTCTACTGCCGCTAAAATGGTAGAAATAAGGCGAGCCAACGATATTTGGAAAAATACAGGAATCAATTTATTTAAAAAGCCCCCGATATCAGAATAGTTGTCGCCATTCTGGCTTGGCGACGCGAGCGCCCTGCTGAAAGTAGTAGGGTTCGGCCCTACTACCCGCAACGGCCGCGTTGACCTCAGGAGCGTGGGGGTGAAGCAACCCCAAACGCTCGGTCATGCCTTTGACACGAGCTACAACACCCATTGCTTTGGCGATGTATTGCGCGTGCCCCGTCTCAAACGCATCGGCCATAAAAATAGCCATGGCTTCAGGGCCGTCAAGGGCTGCTGCCGGGTCGTATTCGTAAATGTGCTCTTTCATTCTTGCCTCCACTCACTGGCGAGTTTCCTGGCCGTTTCAATATCACGGCTTTGGCTGCTTTTGTCGCCCTCCATTGCCCACCCACCCCAACATCTGCCTAAATGCCCACCTAAAAACCAGCCCCACCCAAGGAAGACCTCATGCTCCGACTGCCCTGGCCGTACCTGACGCTACTCACCGCAGGCTACGTCCTGGCACTCACCCACGGCCAACTCTCCCTCGCGGCAGCCCTCCCCCTCACCCTGCTCCTGCTAGCCGGCCTGGCCATCCAGCCACAAAACCACCCCTACGCCCGCTACCTCGGCCACACCCTATTCATCCTCCTGGCCCTGAGCCTGGCCCTCCACTACCTGCCAGGCTTCCACAACGCACAAGTCATCCCGCCACAACGTTTCAGCGAAAACGCCATCCCCTTCTCGATGTACCTGAACCTCGACAAACCCCTGATCGGCTTCTTTCTCATCCTCGCCTGCCCCTGGATCATCGCCCAACGCTCATTCACCCAAACCCTGAAAACCAGCACCATCACCCTGAGCCTGACCGCCCTGGCCACCCTCGCCAGCGCCTGCCTGCTCGGCATCATCGAATGGTCACCCAAATGGCCCGACGTCGCCCGAATCTGGCTGCTCAACAACCTGCTGCTGGTCACCCTGGTCGAAGAAGCCCTGTTCCGCGGCTATATACAAGGCGGCCTTAGCCAGCGCCTCAAACACCTGCCCTACGGCGAACACCTCGCCCTGCTACTCGCAGCGCTACTGTTCGGCCTGGCGCACTGGGGCGCCGGCTGGCAATGGGTCTTGCTCGCGACCCTGGCCGGCATCGGCTACGGCCTGGCCTACCGCTTCGGCGGATTGGCCGCCGCCATCGCCACGCACTTCGGCTTGAATCTGCTGCACTTCGGCCTGTTCACATACCCCATGCTGGCGGGATAGTCCTGCCAACAAGCCAAACGCTTGTATGAGAGAAAGTCACAGCCGAGCCTTGACCCTCCCCCCCCACGCCACTACAGTGCACGCTTTTGAAATGGCCCCGGCAGCAGCAATGCACCGGAGAAAGCCGTACTGTTGCGCTGGAAAGGAATTCCATCCCCCTCCTCCTGCTGCCTGTGCGGTCATCACATTCGATATCGCAACCTGCGCAGCCCCCTATGTTCAATAAAATTCTTGTCGTTTGCATCGGCAACATCTGCCGCAGCCCCACCGTCGAAGCCCTGCTTAAAAGCAGACTGGCCCATCGCGGCATCGACGTCAGTTCGGCGGGCCTCGGCGCCCTCGTGGACAAACCCATGGACAGCACCGCGCTGGAAGTCCTGCGCGAACATGGCAACGACCTTCCAGACCACAAAGGTCGGCAACTGACTCGAGAAATGCTGCAACAGGCCGATATAGTCCTGACCATGGAACAACGCCATGTGGAGAGCATTGCGCGAATGGCGCCGGAAGTCCGCGGCAAGACGTTCCTGCTGGGCAAGTGGCAGAACAACCAGGAAATCCCGGACCCCTACCGCCAGCAGAAAGTCGCTTTCGATCACGTCTACCAACTGATGACGCAAGGCGTCGACAGCTGGTCGCAAAAATTATAATCACCTCTTGTAAAAGTACCCCGCATGCCAAGCCAAAACAGCCTACCTATTCAGGATCACAGCGACGACGATGACAGCATCGATCTGCTCGCGCTATTCGGCACTTTGATTGATAGTAAGTGGATCATCATTGGCATCACTGCGCTGTTCTGCGCAATCGGTGTTGCAATCGCTCTGTTGTCAACGCCGATCTATCAAGCAAATGCACTCGTCCAGGTCGAGCAAAAGAAAGGCGGCATGGCGGCGCTTGGCGGTATGGGTGAAATGAGTGAAATGTTCGGTGGTACCTCCCCAGCAGTGACCGAAATCGAGCTACTCAAATCCCGGGCAGTACTGGGCAAAGCCGTGGAGAACCTCAAGCTCGACATAATCATAGAGCCTAACTACTTCCCTATGATCGGCCCCTTCCTGAGCCGGCGCTTTCAGCCAACCAGCCCAAACGAGCTGGCCTCTCCGTTGCTTGGCTTGAATAGCTATACATGGGGCGGAGAGAAACTCGACGTCTTTCAACTGGAAGTACCAAATGCGTACCTTGGTAAAACGCTGACGTTGCGCGCGGAAGGCAATGGCACCTTTACGCTGCTCAATGGCGGCGAAGAAGTCCTTGTGAATGGTCAGGCTGGAGAAAAGCTTGAGAAAAATGGCTTCAGGCTGCAAATTGCCACCCTTAATGCCAATCCTGGCACACTGTTCAGTATTACCAAACAGCGTCGCCTCAATACCATTCTGCAATACCAGGAAAATGTGTCGGCCAATGAGCGCGGTAAAGAGTCCGGCATTATCGGTCTGTCGCTGGAAAACGAAGATCCCCTACTGGCCAAAAAAGTGCTGGATGAAATCAGCCGGCTCTATGTATTGCAGAACGTCCAGCGCAATTCCGCGGAAGCCGCGCAAAGCCTTGAGTTCCTGCGCACCCAGTTACCAGATGTACGCAAGCAGCTGGAAAAAGCTGAAGGGCAACTTAACGCTTACCAGACCAGCGCCCGCTCAGTAGATATCACCATCGAGACCAAAGCCGTACTCGATCAGATCGTGGCCCTAGAAACGTTGATTTCCGAGCTAAAGCTTAAGCAAGCAGAAATGGAGCATCGCTTCACTCGCGAGCATCCGGCTTATCAGGCCTTGATGACGCAAATGGGACAACTCGATCAACAAAAACGCGGGCTTGAAAAGAAGGTAAAGAACTTGCCAGAAACCCAGCAGGAACTGCTGCGCTTGGCTCGCGATATGCAAGTCACCACCGAAATCTATACGCAACTGTTGAATAAAACTCAGGAGCTAGACATCGTCCGCGCTGGTACTGTGGGCAACGTCCGTATCATCGATTCGGCTGATGCGAATATCGAAAGGCCGGTCAAACCGAAAAAGCCTCTGATCGTGCTGATCGCTACACTGCTCGGTGGTCTGATAGCCGTTGCTTACGTACTGATCCGCAAAGCGATAAACCGCGGAGTCGAAGACCCGGAGACTATCGAACAACTGGGCATCCCCGTTTATGCATCGATCCCACTCAGCAAGGGACAAACTCTGCTTGAAAACAATTTGAAGGGTAACAGTCGCGCCAGCACTGGCTCGCTGCTGTTGGCAGTGAATAACCCAGCAGATCTTGCCGTGGAATCGTTGCGTAGCCTACGTACTAGTCTGCACTTCGCGACCCTGGAGGCTAAGAACAACATCCTTATGATCTCCGGTCCGAGCCCGGCTGTGGGCAAATCCTTTGTCTCGTGCAACCTGGCGGCCATCATCGCCCAGACTGGACAGAAGGTCTTGCTGGTCGATGCCGACATGCGCAAAGGCTACCTAAACAAACTGTTCCGCCTTGACGTGAGCAATGGCTTGTCTGACCTGCTTGCCGGCAAAATCGACTTGAAAACCGCCACTCACGCAACCGAAGTAGACAACCTGCACGTCATCACCCGCGGGCAGATCCCACCGAACCCGTCGGAATTGCTGATGCACAGCAATTTCACCCAGTTTCTGGATGACGTCAGTAGTCAGTACGATGTAGTCATCATCGACACCCCGCCGATCCTCGCGGTCACCGATGCCGCCCTGGTCGGTCGCCAAGCAGGTACAAGCCTGATCGTGACCCGTTTCGGCGTCAATGCCGCCAAAGAAATCCTGGTGACCAAGCGCCGCTTCGAGCAGAACGGCATCGTCGTCAAAGGCGCGATTTTCAATGCCGTGGAACGCAAAGCATCTGCCTACGGCTACGGCAACTACAGCTACTACCAATACGAATACGCTTCAGACAAATAAACACCGGAATATCAGGGCAGCGCCGCTGCCCTGATCGACCCATGAGAGCCCCTGCATGCCACCCCAGCACCCGCCACCCCGCTGGTACCTGATCCAGTGCAAACCACGGCAAGACTCTCGCGCCGAGGAAAACCTGACGCGCCAAGCATTCAAGTGCTACCGACCTACCCATTACGTCGAACGCGTCCAGCGTGGCCGTCGCACCACTTCAGTGGAGTCCTTGTTCCCTGGTTACCTGTTCATTCTGCTCGACCAGCTGAACGATAACTGGCACCCCATCCGCTCAACCCGCGGCGTGAACCAACTGGTGACGTTCGGCAAACAACCGATCGCCGTGACAGACGAACTCATCGAACAACTTAAACAACGACTCAGCGACAAACCGCAAGAATCGGTAGCGTTTGAGCCAGGAGACCGCGTGCGAATTAACAGCGGCAGCTACAAAGAACTCGAAGCCATCTTCCTCTCCCGTGATGGCGCCGAACGCATCGTAATTCTCCTGCAACTACTGCATCGCGAACACACCATAACCATCCCAATCAGCGCCATAGAAAAAACCTGACCCACGTCCCGCCCTCTACAACAAAAACAATACATCCACATGTCATCCCACATCCCGCCCTGCCGCTGCACCCGCCCGCCTTATATCTGTGGGAGCGAAGCTTGCTCGCGATAGCGATCGACCTTACGCGACACGTCCCCGACCCATGCTCAAAACTGAGTTGCCTATAAAGCTCCACACATCTGCAGACCGTCCAGCAATTCACTTAGAGCAAGCGTCATAGCTATATGACATCACAGTCACACTGCTTTTCACCAAAACTCGCAACTGTTCCGCTCAAGACCTGAATTAGCGATACAAAATCCAAGACTTCACAGTCACTCCCTACACAGAATCCGTGATCCCCTACTCAAAACACACAGTCCTGTCTGTAGGATCTTTCATCCAAGACTGTATTTGCCTTCACTTTTCCCACCAAATAAGTAAAATGCGCCGTCGGCTGAGAAAACAACTCATTTCGGCAGGATGCCATTGCACAGACATCGCGTTGTGCAGCAGTCAAGGAAAGACTCATCTCCTCTGCGCGCCATTAACCGAGCAAAGACTCGGGCCTGCCTGATTGATCCTCTCCCCAAAAATTGCCAGCGCTTGTGCATACGGCTCACGTCGCACCCACGGCGCACGTTCTCAGGAAACCAACGGTCAATCCTGGGGCGGTAGCGTGCCCAAAACCTTGATATTGGCCAAGGCAAGTGCGTTCCCCGCCACGGATGCGGGGAGCGCCACGACAACGACCGGTTTGTGCCTCATGCCCAAACAGTAACTGCAGCTGCATGGAGGTCATACCTCCGCACAGCGGGCACAGCCCGGAAGGCTGTGTCCATTCCAACGCGAGGGACCTTATTTTGATTCGCAAGCGCAGCACCACGATGCCAACAGGACGCAGCCTTACGTTCTGGACCCAATGGCTGGCGGCAATCTCCATTCTCATTCTGCTGCTTTGCGCACTGGCAGTGATGAAAACAGGGGAAGTCGATACCCAATACCGCATGCTGGGCGCGTTCATGTTGCTCGGCTCAGTACCGGCTTATTCCATGATGCAGGTCTACCACAAGCATCATGGCTACGTAGTCGGGCTCGGCCGCCTGCTTGCCGGATGGCTAGTGTTGCTCTCGGGTCTGATGGTTATAGCGTTCATTACCAAGACCAGTGAGCTGTTCTCCCGCGAAGTGATCCTGACGTGGATCTTCGCTGGTTTTGCTGTGCAAGCCTGCCTGTACCTGCCATTGCATAATTTGGCTAGACGCTATCAGCAGAAACTTCAGGCTGCTCGCACCTCGCTGATCGTAGGCACGGGTGAGTTGGCCATCGACCTCGCAGACAAACTAACTCTGCAAAAAAACGAACCGTTGATAGGTCTGGTGGCGGCGGACGATCTGCCGTTACCAAGTGGCAGTCTTTACCCTATTCTGGGCAGTCTCGCCCACTTGCGAGACCTGATCGCGACCCATCGCATTCGCCGGCTTTACATAGCCTTGCCACTGACTGAAGCGGAAAAGATCGAGGAACTCTACATCGATTTGCTGGACTCCAGCGTCGACGTCATCTGGATTCCCGATCTGCGAAGCCTGATTCTGCTCAATCACTCGGTATCGGAAATCGAAGGGCTCCCTGCGATTCACCTCAATGAAAGCCCGCTAACCTCTTACCCGACTGCAGCACTCTCCAAAGCCTTACTGGATCGCACCGTAGCGTTGTTCGCCATTATCATGCTGAGCCCAGTGTTATTAGTCACCGCCCTCGCCGTGAAGATGTCATCGCCCGGCCCAGTGCTGTTCAAACAAAAACGCCATGGCTGGAACGGCAAGATCATCAAGGTCTGGAAGTTTCGCTCTATGCGCATGCACGACGACCAGGAGGTCAAACAAGCCAGCCGTCACGACCCCCGCATTACCCGCGTCGGCCAATTCATCCGCCGCACCTCCATCGATGAATTGCCACAACTATTCAATGCCCTTCAAGGAAAGATGTCGCTGGTTGGACCCCGTCCTCACGCAGTAGCCCATAACGACTACTACACGGGTAAAATCGATGCATATATGGCGCGCCATCGGATCAAACCAGGGATTACCGGCTTGGCACAGATCAGCGGTTACCGAGGTGAGACAGAAACCATCGACAAGATGGAAAAGCGTGTAGAGCTAGATCTCGCTTACATCAATAACTGGTCGTTGTGGCTGGATATCAAAATATTGATCAAGACGCCGTTCACGTTGTTATCTAAGAATATTTATTAATCGAATTTTTTACGAGCACGGTTTGCTGTCGATGGCGCTCTTCAAATCGCCACCGTAGCAAAAACGAACCGTACAACAACCATTTATCAATAAGCTCTTTCATTCTAACTAGAGTGAACCTGCTCAAGATGCACTGCTATAGATGGCAATGCACTTAACCTTTTTGCTTTTCTCCACCCGTCACTCGTTCAAAGGGAATCGACATGAAAGTCACAGTTTTCGGCATCGGTTACGTCGGTCTGGTCCAAGGAGCGGTCCTTGCAGAGGTCGGCCACGACGTAATCTGTATTGATGTCGATGCCAACAAGGTCGAACGCCTTAAGCAAGGCCATATTCCGATCTACGAGCCAGGCCTCGAAGCCTTAGTAAAAGAAAACCACGCGGCTGGCCGCTTGAATTTCACAACTGATGCTGCAGCAGGTGTAAAACACGGCGAAGTCCAGTTTATCGCCGTGGGCACACCACCGGACGAAGACGGTTCAGCCGACCTTAAATACGTACTCAAGGTGGCTGAAACAATTGCGCAGCACATGGAAAGCCACCAGATTATCATCGACAAATCCACTGTCCCTGTGGGCACGGCCGACAAGGTAAGCACCCGCGTTGCTGAAGTACTCACTCAGCGTGGCCGTGAGGAGTTGACTTTTGACGTGGTGTCCAACCCCGAGTTTCTGAAGGAAGGTTCAGCTGTCGCCGACTGCATGCGCCCAGACCGTATTGTCATCGGTACCAATAGCTCCAGTACTGAAGAAGTTATCCGGGAACTGTATGCGCCATTCAATCGCAACCATGAGAAGATCATAGTCATGGATGTTCGCAGTGCCGAACTGACGAAGTACGCGGCTAACTGCATGTTGGCGACTAAAATCAGCTTTATGAACGAAATGGCGAACTTGGCGGAGATGCTCGGTGCCGATATCGAGATGGTGAGGCTAGGCATAGGCTCCGACCCTCGCATTGGATACCATTTTCTCTACGCGGGCGCAGGTTACGGTGGCTCCTGTTTCCCAAAAGATGTGCAGGCCCTGATCCACACAGCCGATAGCATTGACTTCGACGCCACATTGCTCAAAGCCGTTGAAAGTCGTAACCACGAACAGAAAAGCACGCTATACAGGAAGATTCACAAGAAGTTTGATGGTGATTTATATGGCAAAACCTTCGCCATCTGGGGGCTTAGTTTTAAACCCAATACTGACGATATGCGCGAAGCCCCAAGTCGAGTGTTAATGGAAGCACTATGGAAAGCCGGTGCCATGGTGCAGGCATATGATCCGGAAGCTATGGAGGAAGCACAACGTATCTATGGCAGCCGTGATGATCTAAATCTATGCGGCACCAAAGAGGCTGCGCTAAAGGGCGCAGATGCGCTTGTAATCGTAACCGAGTGGCAGAGCTTTAAAGCACCTGACTTCGAATTTATCAAGCAGCAGCTCAGCCAACCGATAATTTTCGATGGCCGAAATTTGTTTGAACCAAAGCGGATGAAAAAGAAAGGCTTTTTTTACGAAGGTGTTGGCCGCTAACGGCCGAAGCCTGGCGGATGTAACAGCCATTGTAAATAGTAAAAATCTGCTTAGAACAACTTTCTTGCGATGTACTATATTAATTTAGTACTCGCACCCTGTTCAGTCGGCTGCTTCAACGGATTATTTGATGAAAAATCTATTACCGGATTGGCTGTATTTTCAGCTGGTTTATCTCAAGAACAACAAACGAATTGGTAATTTCGAAAATCCTGGTCGTTTTTCGGAAAAATTGTTTTCTCGAATTCAAAATCCGCTACCTGTTTTTAGCATGTTGGCTGATAAAGTGGCAGTGCGTAAATACGTAGCAGATTTAATCGGCGAGCAATATTTGGTGCCTTGTTACGGTGTTTATGAGCGGATGACGCCTGAATATTTCGACGATCTGCCAAACAGTTTTGTGCTGAAGGCAAACCACGGTGCAGGCCAAGTTCTCGTAGTTACAAACAAAGCTGCGCATTTGCCTGAATCGGTTGCCACAATCGCAAATGCTTGGCTAGACGAGGATTACGGCGACGACTCTAGGGAGCGACATTACAAGCTAATTCCACGTCGCCTGCTGGCAGAAAAAGCGCTATTGCAGAATGGCGATTCACCTGACGACTACAAAGTGCATGTTTTCAACCCTCACGACGGACGTGATCCATTTTGTTTTATCCAGTTGATCAAAGGACGCGGCGGCATACTAAGTCAGGCGATATATCTCAGCGACTGGAAAAAGGCGCCCTTCTGGCGCGCAGGCTATGAAGCAATTCAGCAAGCGGACAACTCTCCGCGCCCTAAATGTCTACGAGAAATGGTTGATGCGGCTATCAAATTGACGGGACCGTTAGGTTATGCTCGTGTGGATTTTTATGTGCACGAAGATCGTCTCTATTTTGGGGAACTGACGCTTACACCAGCAGGCGGACGTGTCCGCTTCGAGCCGGACGATTTGGATGTACAGCTCGGAAATCTTTTCGCTTGGCCGGACCAGATGCCAGAAATGATTGCCTAAGCGGAGCCGATCAATGAATTCATTGCGCGTTAAAATTGCCCGCAACCTATCCGGCTATGGTTATTCACAAGGGGCCACTTTAGTGGCTCAGATTGTGGTGGTGCCTTTTTTCCTCGCCGCTTGGGGTGTGCGGCAGTATGGCGAATGGCTGGTGCTGACCAGTGTTCCCATGTTTCTTGCACTCATGGAACTAGGCGTGGCACAGGCATCGGCAACCCGGGCGTCAATGGCATCGGGATGTAAGGATGTGGTGGCAGTTCGACGAACACTAGACACAGCGATGGCGTTCAGCATAGCCGCCTCCATTTGTGTTGCGTTGGTGGGCAATATTTTGGCAATGAGCCTGCCTTGGGCAAGCTGGTTAAATTTATCTGATATCAACGCCCGTACTGCCAGTACCGTTTTTGCATGTATGTCCTTTTATCTGGCGGGCAACTTTTTAGCCGGACCGATTAGTGCTTGGATGAAGGCAATGGATCGAACGGCGCTGTCCGCATTTTGGATGGCCAACCGGCGGGTCGCTGAAATGGTTATTACTGCGGTTGCACTTTCTCTTGGCGCCAGTCCAGTTACGCTAGCTGTCTGCCTCATGCTGACTTCGTTTGTCACAGTTGTGATCTGCTATTTGATTGCACTGCGCCATTCAACAATTGGTGCCATGGCACTGCGACATGCCAGCAGGAAAGAGTTCAAAATCGTTTTCTGGCCAGCTGTTTCATTTATGGCAATGCCGCTGGCTCAGGTCGTAGCTTTGCAAGGGGGTGTGCAATTACTCAATTCACTTGCCGGCGGCGCGGCGGTGGCATCATTTTCCATGGCTAGAACAATGGTTCGTCTGCTTATGCAGGTGGGTATAGTGTTCAATAACGCTATGCGCCCGGAAGTTTCAAGGCTGCTTGGCCAGGGACAAGCGCGTTTGGCACGGAATGTGGTGAAAAAAGGCTCGTTAGTTGCTGGATTACTTATGCTTGCGGGTATGGTTGGAGTTGCGCTGCTGGGGCCATTGGTGTTAAAGGCCTGGTCTGGAGGAAAGGTAATATTGCCGGCATCTTTTCTTGTATTATTGGCATTGCACGCAGTCGTTAACGTACTTTGGTTTGTGCCATCGACGCTTTTATTCGCTAAAAACCGCCATGGCAGCATCTCTTGGTATTATATGATTTTCTCCATTTTAGCACTAGCCGCGTGGTGGTTGGGCTCTTCACGAGTAGAGCCGAATATAGGTGCCGCATTGATGATGCTAGTGCCCGAATTGTTGACAGGAGGGATGTTGCTTTACTGGGCTTTTTCTCAGAAAGATAAGGCAACCCAAAGTGTCTCAACGCTAAACAAATAAATTAGAACGGACCGGTTAAGATATGCTTTGGGGAATATTAATTGTTTTTGAGGCCATGGTCACGGCACTGTTGGCGATCCGATTGAGGGTTCCGGCTGCCGGAATACTAATCATGTCTTATATTGTTCTTATGAAGATAACATTTTACGCCTTCTCGAACTTGGGGCTTCAGTTTGATTTAGGCGCCACTTCGTACATGGGATACTTCTATAAAGGAAACCAGACTCTTTTTATCTATTCTTTAATATTTTGGTCTGTCGCAGCATCATTGATATGGGTTCCTCGCAATGTAGAGTGGCTGTCAGGGTTTAGGCTCTCCCTTAGCAATAAAATGGCTAAGCGCTCAGGCACTCCGCTTTTGGTCATTATTTACGCGATCATCATAATAAATCTTATTTTTATGGATAAATCTGCGGTTTGGTCAAACAACGAGTACCTGTTTATTACTGGTCCAAAAGGCTATTTCCTTCCGCCAAATGTCGCAATGCTGTTCATTGCTGCAATGACTGTTGGCTCAGTTGTCTGCTCGATATTTATGCCATTTTTCATTAAAAAGAGTCGAACGCAAGCTATCCTTGCTTTATCAGCTTGGTCCTTTTGGTTTGCTTTTTATCTTTCCGCAGGATCCAGACTCGCCGCCGTCATGTTTTTTTTATTTTTCGCAATCCAGTTCCTTTTGTCTAAAGGTCGGATGGCAGCCTGCTATTTGATAACAGCGTTTTTTGGTGCCTTTATCTTCATGATGATTGCATTGGCAACTCGGGCTAGTGGCGAACATGGAATCTCTAATTTTTTCGGAGCAATAGACTATTTCTCCGGCAGGATGGCTTTGGATTTTGCAATTTTCTCCTGGGTAAATTTTATGCAAGGCATTTTTGTCACAAGTGACGGCCTTGTTTATGATTACTTTTACAACAACGAATATAAGTTACTTTCTTTCTCACCGCTTCCGTCTTTTATTGATACTTTCGATGAAGTCAGAAAAGGATCACAGATTATGCTACACCAATCTGTACCCATGAGCGGTATCGCTGAGGTCTACCATTTCGGACCACTCTATTTCCTACTTTACATCGGTCTTCTCGTTTTTATTCTACGAACTGCTCACAAATCGTTTGGTCGAAAATTTTACTATTTAACAGCATTCGCTAATTTTTACATCTTCATTATGTTTATTATCATGAACTCATACGCTGTCCGGAATAGCTTTAGACAAACATTGCTAGCATACGTGGTGTTAGTTTTCGCAGGAGCATTATCTAATTTTAGAAAGACACTTACCAGCGTCTGGGGACGACCTAGGGTTAACATATGAAACTTATTTACGTCCAACCAATCCTCGCCAGCTATCGCCAGGAGCTAGTCGCTCGACTCACCAGTGCATATGAACTTACTGTACTGTGTGGTGTTCCGACGAATGGCAGCGGTTTTAAATCGCTAGTACCAAAGGGCGTGACAGTTATTGACTGCCCTCACAAATCGCTCATAGGTGGTCGCATTTTGATTCAGAAGGGCGTTTTAGAAGCCATACGAAATCAAAAGCCTGATGTAGTACTGACCTGTGCAAATATAAGAGATCTAACTTATTGGAGACTTCTATTCCTTTGCCGAAAACTGGGCATCAAAGTGTTCTCCCACGGTCAAGGGCTATACTCCAAACGATACGTAAATCCACTGATTGGCTTCCTCTATCTCTCTGCTATCCGCCTTTCGCACAAATACATATGCTATACCCCAGTGTCCCGCGATTCTCTGGTTGCCATAGGCTGTTCACCGAACAAGTTGGCTGTTGCGGATAACGCTATTAGATTCTCAGTGGACGCAGGAAAAAATCCAAAACGGGGGGACGAACAGGGAGTGTTGTTTATTGGCCGCCTGCGTGAACAGTGCGGACTGGAAGATCTCGTAACTGGAGTTGCCGATCTACGTGTGCATCATCCAGAAGTAATTTTGCATATAGTAGGTAGCGGTGAACTGGAGGAAAAGTATCGCAAACTTTACACTCAACCATGGATTGTGTTTCACGGTGCAATCTACGACGACGCTCAGATTTTGGAGCTGAGCCGAGATTGTCGGGTAGGATGTTACCCAGGCAACGCTGGATTGAGTGTGGTGCATTATTTCTCGCTTCGTTTGCCACCGATAGTACATGATGACATATGCTCGCACATGGGGCCGGAACCCTCATATGTTAAAGATGGTATTAATGGAATTCTCTTCTCGAAGAGCTTGAAATCCACTGCCATTACTGAAGCACTTGGTCGAGTTTGGGATATGTCGTTTGCAGAATACAGACAAGTAAGTGCAGCTGCCTATTCTGAATATGAACGGCTAAATACTCCATCGATGGCCACTAAGATGATCAATATCCTTACTTCTCCACAGTCCCAGGAGAAATCGCTTTGATCTTTCTGGGCGACATCCCTCCTCCACTGCACGGCATGTCAGTTATAAACCAGAAAATGTTAGCGCGTCTAAGACAACTGGGAACTGTGACCTTCATCAATACTTCACCGACGCAACTTTCGAAGTTTTTCCATTCTCGTTTATGGCTTCTAATCAAAACAGCATTTTTCGTACCGGTAACTTTTCGTCTGCTCTGGGCGCTACTCGTCCGTCGCGAACGAGTGTTGTACCGCGCGCTCAATGGCGGCAACGGTCAAGTTTTTGACCTGTGCTGGCTATGGTTGGCGAGACTCTTTGGCGCTAAGATGTTCCTGCATCACCATGCGTCTCTATATCTGACATCCCCATCCGCTTTATTCGCTCTGGTATGCCGGGCTGCTGGCGATAATGCTTGTCATATCGTACTAGGTGAGGCTATGCACGAAGCACTCCTAAAAAATTACAATGTTCCGGCGGAGCGTATTCGAGTGTTATCTAATGCCGCATTTTTTGCTGAAAATTCCAAGGTACAGGTTTCAAATGAAGAGTACAGGGCGCTAAGGATCGGATATATGGCCAATCTATCCATATCGAAAGGGCTCGACGTATTTTTAGAAACGTTAACCGAGCTCAAACATAGCGGGCTTGCTTTTGAGGCCGTTGTCGCCGGTCCCTGTCATGATCAGGCGTTGAGTAGACGACTCGAGGAGGTGTGCGCAGCATTACCGGAACTACGGTATGTGGGTGGGCTTTATGGAGAAGAGAAAGCCCAGTTTTTTGCTGGACTGGACTATTTTGTCTACCCCTCACGTAATGAGGCTGAGCCGCTGGTTATGTATGAAGCAGCTGTTGAAGGAGCATATATCCTGAGCAGCGAGGCAGGTTGCATGAAGGCATCGGCTCGGCGATTGCACGGCTGGTCTATGCCGCTGGCATCTGCTGCGGGTTGGGCGAGCGCCGCATCTTCTCATCTAATGCAATCGATGCCTGAAATGACCGCGGTTGCACGTCATAAAAGAAAAGCAATTTTCCAAGCATTTGTCGCTGAATCACGTGCTGACCTGGATCGCCTAACACAGGATATTGTATATGCAGAGGCTTGATCGTTTTGAACTCCCCCCAGGATTTCGCGGGCGCTCTGGCATAAAATGCCAATTATGGTGGTTAGTGCAATCCTGCTTGTTCGCTCTCTCACCACAATTCATGTATAGCTGGCGAAACTTTCTACTTCGTACATTCGGCGCCAAGATAGGAAAAGGCGCGATTATTCGACCATCGGTGCGCGTAACCTACCCATGGAAATTGACCGTAGGTGATTTCGCTTGGATTGGCGACCATGTCGAACTTTATACATTGGCTGAAATCCACATTGCTGCACATGCCGTTGTATCGCAACGCTCGTATCTTTGCACTGGCAGCCATAATCCGGCCAGTCGAACTTTTCAAATTTATGCGAAGCCTATTTCTGTGGAAGAGGGGGCGTGGATAGCAACCGATGTATTTGTTGCGCCTGGGGTAACGATTGGCAGAAATGCGCTGATCGGTGCGCGCAGCACGCTTTTAACGGATGCCAAAGCAGACTTTGTATATGTGGGCTCTCCGGCCAAAGCTGTGAAAAAGCGAGTGTTTGAGACTACATAGTGTGTAGTGCGCCAATTTAAATATTGAACTCCGACCCTAGGCGTTTAGCACTATTGGTTGCGCACTTTATAGCAAGCCCAATCTACATTAACGACAAACTACTCCAAACTACACTTTTTCAAAAATAACGTAGTATTAATTTTTTTACATTTATGCAGGTGCTCTACCGCAATTTGATCATTATTTATACAGAGTTATGCCAGCCCAACAACATTGCCAAACGCTGTTAGCCTAACAACGAAACGTGCTTAGCAGAATGCTTGTAGCACCCACTAACATAACTCGCCGAACAGCGCAAACCCCTATATGTTTTTTTAAACATCAAACCACCTTTAATTTATTTATAAACTCAGAAGGCAACACAATGAAAAAACGTGCTCTTATCACCGGTATCACAGGGCAAGACGGTTCCTACCTAGCAGAACTACTGTTGGAAAAAGGCTATGAGGTGCATGGTATCAAACGGCGTGCATCTTCATTCAATACCCAGCGAGTGGACCATATTTATCAGGATCCCCATGTCGACAATCGCAACTTCGTGTTGCATTACGGTGATCTAGCGGACTCTTCGAACCTCACCCGCATTATTCAAGAAGTACAGCCGGACGAGGTCTATAACCTTGGTGCCCAATCCCATGTAGCCGTGAGTTTCGAGTCGCCGGAATACACCGCCGATGTGGACGCCATGGGGACGCTGCGTATTCTGGAGGCCATCCGCCTATTGGGACTGGAGAAAAAGACTCGTTTCTATCAGGCATCCACTTCTGAACTGTATGGGCTAGTGCAGGAAACCCCACAGAAAGAGACCACCCCTTTCTACCCGCGCTCTCCTTATGCAGTAGCCAAGTTGTACGCCTACTGGATCACGGTAAACTATCGTGAGGCCTATGGCATGTATGCCTGCAACGGCATTCTTTTCAACCACGAATCCCCGCGCCGTGGTGAGACTTTTGTGACCCGCAAGATCACCCGTGCACTTGCGAATATCGGCCAAGGCCTAGAGCAATGCCTGTTCCTGGGCAACATGGATGCACTGCGTGACTGGGGTCATGCGAAGGATTACGTCCGCATGCAGTGGATGATGCTGCAACAGGAAGAGGCAGAAGACTTCGTGATTGCTACCGGTGTGCAGTATTCGGTGCGCGAGTTCGTTCGCTGGTCAGCAGCCGAACTCGGCATCGGTCTGCAGTTCGAAGGCGAGGGTGTTGATGAAATAGCAATTGTCGCGAGCATTGATGGCGACAAGGCACCGGCACTCAAGGTGGGCGATGTGATTGTAAAGGTGGACCCCCGCTACTTCCGTCCGGCTGAAGTCGAGACCTTGCTCGGCGATCCAACTAAAGCCAAGCAAAAGCTGGGCTGGACTCCGGAGATAACTGTGCAAGAAATGTGTGCCGAAATGGTTCGAGAAGACCTCAAGGTTGCACAGCGTCATGCACTGCTCAAGCAGCATGGCCATGATCTGCCGGTTGCTACGGAGAACTGAGCATGACGCACGATCTGAATCAAAATATCTTTGTTGCCGGTCATCGTGGGATGGTCGGGTCCGCCATCGTCCGCCATCTTCGGGCGCTGGGTTATACCCGCATTCTCACGGCCGCTCGCGATGAGCTAAATCTGCTCGATCAAAGGGCAGTGCAGGCTTTCTTCAAAGAGCAAAAGATCGATCAGGTCTATTTGGCGGCGGCAAAGGTCGGGGGTATTCAAGCCAATAATCTCTACCCCGCAGACTTCATCTATGACAACCTGATGATCCAAGCCAACACCATCCAGGCAGCGCATCAGTGCGATGTTCAGAAGCTGTTGTTCCTCGGATCTTCATGCATTTATCCAAAATTTGCTGTACAGCCTATGCGCGAAGACGCACTGCTCACGGGTGTCCTGGAGCCGACCAATGAGCCCTATGCCATTGCCAAGATCGCAGGGATAAAGCTTTGCGAAAGCTACAACCGCCAGCATGGTCGCGATTACCGCAGCGTAATGCCGACCAATTTGTATGGTCCGCACGATAACTATCACCCCCAAAACAGCCATGTGATCCCTGCGCTACTGCGCCGTTTTCATGAAGCTGTGCAGCGCGGTGATAAGGAAATCGTAATCTGGGGAACCGGAAAGCCGATGCGCGAGTTCTTGCACGTGAACGATATGGCTGCGGCCAGCGTGCATGTGATGGAACTGGATAGTGAAACTTATAAGGCTAGTACTCAACCAATGCTGTCTCATATTAACGTTGGCACTGGGATTGACTGCACTATTGGCGAGCTTGCGAAAACCATTGCTGACGTGACCGGTTTCGCCGGTCAGTTGAGCTTCGATACCAGCAAACCGGACGGTGCCCCGCGCAAGCTAATGGATGTATCGCGACTAGAGGCGCTCGGCTGGAAAGCCAGTATCAGTCTAAAAGACGGCCTGAGTGATGCCTACGACTGGTATGTCAACAACGTGGAACAAGCGCGGACACATTGATGAAGATCTTGCTCTACGGCATCAATTACAGCCCCGAGCTTACAGGCATCGGCAAATACAGCGGTGAGATGACAAGCTGGATGGCGGCTCAGGGCCATGAGGTTCGAGTAGTAACGGCGCCGCCTTATTACCCGGACTGGAAGGTTTGGCAAGGCTTCAGCTCCTGGGGTTTCAGTAAACGTCACGAAGCCGGTGTCGCTGTCATTCGTTGCCCGCTGTATGTCCCTGCCCGCCCAACTGCAGTCAAGCGCTTGTTGCATTTGGGAAGTTTTTCCCTTTCTTCAGCCTTTGCCATTTTGGCGCAGCTCAGATGGAAGCCCGATCTTGTCATTCTTGTTGTGCCGACCTTGTTTTGCGCGCCTCAGGCTATCGCCTTGGCAAAGCTGACAGGCGCAAAGTCGGTACTGCATATTCAGGACTATGAAGTTGATGCCCTGTTTGGTCTTTCTATCGTAAAAGGCGACAAGCTCAAACGTTTTGCTTTTGCTGTTGAGCGTGCGGTATTACGTGCATTTGACAGAGTATCCACAATTTCCAGTGGCATGTTGCGCCGCGCGGAGCAAAAGGGTGTAGCAAAAGAACAGCTGCGTTTTTTTCCGAACTGGTCGGAAACTGCCCGCTTCCATGATGTGCCACGTAATGCAGAACTTTTGATTCGACTCGGTGTAGATCCGTGCAAACGAGTACTGCTTTACTCTGGAAACATCGGCGAAAAGCAAGGACTGGAATGTGTTATTGACGCCGCTGAACATTTAGCAGAGCGAACGGAGTTGGTATTCTTGATTGTTGGTGAGGGGGCTGGCAAAGCGCGTTTACTAGATCTCTCACAGCAACGCAGACTCAGCAATGTAATTTTCGCCCCTCTACAGCCTTATGAGGATTTACCGGCGCTTCTGGCATCTGCAGATTGCCATCTGGTTATCCAAAAACGCGGCGCAGCTGATGCTGTTTTGCCATCCAAGCTTACCAATATCCTGGCAGTGGGTGGAAATGCGTTGATAACCGCCGATCCAGAGACCAGTCTAGGGTTGCTATGTTCGGAGTACCCGGGCATTGCTACTTTAGTTGAACCCGAATCAGTAGACGCCTTGATCATGGGTATTGAAGCGGTTTTAGCCATGCCGGTACCAAATGAAATTGCAACACGCTATGCCAGTGAGTTTCTTGACAAAGATCACATCCTGACACGCTTTCTGGCCGAGATTTAATCATGTGGCTCAGTGATGATCAGTTCCGCACCGTTGTCGCCTCAACACCATTGATTTCAATGGATCTGGTTGTACAAAACTCCCACGGAGAAATTTTTCTAGGTCAGAGGCTTAACCGGCCAGCGCAAGGTGTATGGTTCGTTCCTGGTGGGCGCATCTTAAAAAACGAGACGATGGATTTAGCGTTTAGTCGATTGACCAGAGACGAATTAGGCAAAGCCTTCCAGCGTAGCGAAGCTCGTATGCTGGGTGCATATGAGCATTTCTATACCAACAGCGTATTTGGCGATTCGGGTAACAGTCCGGACACCCATTACGTAGTACTCGCTTATCAGCTTGTTCTGGCGGAAGGCGAAGACCTGCAACCACCGAATGCCCAGCATGATTCCTATCGCTGGTGGCCCTTGACCGACGCGCAGGCGAGCAAAGAAGTACACGACAATACACGTGCCTATCTCGATAATCTGCGTTAAATATTAGAATCACGCAAAGGACGCTTGAAATGTTTTTCCCGATAATCATGGCAGGTGGATCCGGCTCCCGTTTGTGGCCGCTCTCGCGGCAACTCAATCCCAAGCAGTTTCTTCCGCTGGCCGATGCGGACTTCTCCATGCTGCAGGCCACTATAAAACGGCTTGATGGACTCGATGCCGCGTTACCACGGTTGATCTGCAACGAACAGCACCGTTTCCTCGCAGCCGAGCAAATGCGTCTCCTGGGGATGGAGCAGGTCAATATCCTGCTTGAACCAGTAGGCCGTAATACAGCGCCAGCCATAGCCTTGGCTGCTCTGCAGGCATGTAACGACGCTGAAGATCCGGTGTTGCTAATCCTTGCAGCAGACCATCTAATTCAGGATGTTCAAGCATTTCAAGCCAGCATTCAGGCTGCCTTGCCTTTAGCCCAGATGGGCAAACTGGTCACCTTCGGAATTGTTCCAACACATCCAGAAACTGGCTACGGTTATATCGAGAAAGGCGACAACATAGGTTCCGATGGCTTTATGGTGAGCCGGTTTGTTGAAAAACCTGACCTGCTCACTGCACAAGAATATTTAGCCAGTGGCAGCTACTTCTGGAATAGCGGAATGTTCATGTTCCGCGCCCGTCGTTACCTGGAAGAGCTGGAGTGTTTTCGTCCCGACATTCTGTGCGCCTGTCGCGATGCTTTAAGCGGTGGTTCGCAGGATATGCATTTTACTCGCGTCGATCACGAGGCCTTTGCTGCATGCCCGGAGGACTCCGTTGACTATGCTGTGATGGAAAAGACCTCCGACGCAGTAATGGTGCCACTAGACGCAGGCTGGAGCGATATTGGCTCGTGGTCCGCGCTCTGGGAGGTTAGTAAGAAAGATGAGCAGGGCAATGTCTTCAAGGGCGACGTGCTCGACCAACATTCCCGCAACACATATGTGCATGCGGATAGCCGCCTGGTAGCGACTGTCGGCGTGGAAGACCTGGTTATTGTGGAGACCAAGGACGCCGTACTGGTCGCTCACAAGAATCATGTGCAGGACGTAAGAAAAATAGTCGAAAAGTTAAAGATTGAATCTCGCAACGAGCATATAAATCATCGTGAGGTATATCGCCCATGGGGAGTATATGACTCCATCGACAATGGTCACCGATACCAGGTCAAACGCATTACTGTAAAGCCAGGCGCCAAGCTGTCAGTACAGATGCACCATCATCGGGCAGAACATTGGATCGTAGTCAGCGGTACCGCCAAAGTAACGAACGGTGACAAGACTTATCTCGTAACGGAAAACCAATCAACCTACATCCCCATCGGCCAGGTTCACGCTTTGGAAAATCCAGGCGTCATTCCATTGGAGCTCATTGAAGTCCAATCCGGCTCCTATCTGGGTGAGAACGATATCGTACGTTTTGAAGACAGATACGGCAGGGCGTGAAGCTTGCTTTAAGGGTGATTTTTCAAGGATGGGCATTCTGTGGAAATCTGATTGCCCCTCATCAGCCCTGCATAGAGCAGCTCTAGCTTGCAATACACACACCTCCTGCAATACCCTTATCCAACTACCCTCAAGGATTATCCTTTCAAGGAGCATGATCATGAAAAAACTACTGGCCTTGGCCCTCGTTACTTCCATCAGCCTGCCATTGATGGCTGCTGAAACCGCTCCTGCAAAAGCTGCTGCGCCTGGCGCCTCCTCTGATCTGTCTCTGTCGACGCCTATCGCAGGTGGCGTAACAGTTGGCACTGGTCTGGCGATCGGAGCGGGGCTTATCGCTGTCGGCATTGCTGCTTCCAACAGTGGTGGTGGTGGCGGTAATGACGGCACCCCAGGCACCACTGGCACTCCCGGTACTACTGGCACTACTGGCACCACCCGGTAACAGTCCCTCCGTTTACAAGTTCGATAAGCTAACCTCCCAGCCTGCTGGGAGGTTTTGTTTTGCCTATTCCCTTCGAGCAATTTCGACAATGAATCGCGCGCTTCCCTTGGCCATGCTGGTTGGCCTGACCCTGCAAGGCTGCATTTTCTCCCCTGGTCAGCACATGGACACAGGCAATCTGGTACGTGAAGGTTCACCAGAAAGCAGCCGGATCGAACTGGTGCCCATTACTCCCAAACTCGTGGCCATTGAGGCAGCTGCTAACCGGTCGAATGTTGTTGCACCGGAACTACTTGGCTACCAGCCCGCTGAGTACAAGATAGGTGCCGGTGATCTGATCTACATCACTGTCTGGGACCACCCAGAGTTAACCGCTCCATCAGGTGGGCAGCAACCGATTGAAGCGAACGGGCGTACGGTTCGCCCCGACGGCAGCCTCTTCTACCCCTACGTTGGTACGATCGAAGCTGCCGGAAAAACCATCGAAGATCTACGTTCGAACATTGCTTCACGCCTGGCCAAGGTGATTGCCGAGCCCCAAGTGGATGTCAGCATCGTGCGCTTCGCCAGCCAGAAGATTATTCTCTCCGGCGCTTTCCTCAAGACCGGCCAGTTTCCAATCACCAATACGCCCTTAAGGCTATTGGACGCTGTTGGCCAGGGCTCGGTAATACCCGAGTCTGCTGACATTTCTGGCCTAGTGCTCAAGCGCGACGGTCGTGAATACCTCATCGATCTCGATGCGCTCAATCGCAAGAATTCGAACTTGCACAACCTCTACCTGAAGGACGGCGACCAACTGCACCTGCCCTACAATGATCAGAAGAAGGTCTACGTGCTAGGTGAAGTTACCGCGGCGCGGGCCCTCAATTTCAAGGGCAGTAACATGAACCTCACCGATGCTTTGGGCACTGTTGGCGGTCTGCGTCAGGAAACCTCTAGCGGCAAGGAGGTGTATGTGATCCGCGGGGTAGAAAATCTGGCCGACGAACCGGTAAAGGTTTTTCAAATTAACCTCAAGTCGCCCTCCGCATTCGCCCTTTCCCAGCACTTCAAACTGCAACCGCAAGATGTGGTTTATGTCGGCCCGGCCGATGTCACCCGCTGGAACCGTTTCATCAGCCAAGTTTTCCCCTCTGCGAACCTGCTGCGTACTGGTGTCAGCATTCAGGATGACTTGGGCAGCAACAACTAAGAATTGGAATTCTTGTGAAATTTCTGCGACTGGCCACCCTATCGGTGGCCTCCTTGCTGGTGAGCGCCTGCAACCCGTTGATGACCGCTTCCCTGGACACGCTCAAGGCCGCTTTCGAAGGACCTGAGCCCCTGGAACTTACCCGCCAACAGGTGGATGCAACTCCGTACTACCAGATCACCATTGCAGCACCCACGGGTGAAGCCGTGATGGCGTTGGTACGTCTGCAAGACGGTGTAGGTTTCTGGATGGCCTCGACCCGCCAGATACTGATGCTGGAGGATGGCCTGGCCATCCGCAGTGTCGGTTTTAACAACAACCTCGACGGCACCCGCTTTGAGGGCGAGTCACCCTTCAAGACCGGTCTGCACCGAATCGCCGATGGCCTGCAAACACGTCGCCAGGTGGACTTCACCGACGGCTATCGGATGGGTGTAAGGCTTACCAGCCGCTTCGAGAAGAAAGGCCTGGAAACCGTACACATCCTAGACCACGACGTAGAGCTATTGCGCGTGGACGAAGAGATCGTAATGGAAGGTCTGGGCTTTACCGCGCGGAACCAGTATTGGGTCGACCCTGCCGACGGCTTCATCATGGCCAGTATTCAGCACCTGACCCCCGAATTGCCCCTACGCATTGTTCAAGTGCGCCCGAATAAGCCGGTAGTGCAATGATTCTTCGTTCCTCCTGGCTGCTTTGCTGCAGCCTGTTCATGACTTTTGCCGTAAATGCCGAATCGCAGGTGACCGTGCAGGGTGATGCCGCCAAGCCCGGACGCTACTCGTTCCAGGAAGGCACTCGCCTGCACGACGTATTGCTGCCAGCCCAGGTTAATCCGAAGGCTTACCTGCTTGGTGCTGCGTGGTTGCATACCCCGCTGCGCAACGCGCAGGAGCGCCTCAAGCTGGGCGTACTCTTCGATCTTGCAACCGTGCGAAGCAACGCTCTTCAGGATGACGAGACCGAGTTGGCCGCGCTCGCCGCACGTCTCAGCGACAAAGTGCAAGCCATGCCGGTGACCGGCCGCAGAGTGGCACAGCTGGATCCGGTGCGGGTTGAACTGAACCGTGGTGACAACCCCTACTTGAGCGCTGGTGATGTGCTGCTCTACCCAGCCCGCCCTACCACAGTAAAGGTTGTGGGTGCCGTGCTGGGTGAGTGCGAGTTGGCCTACCAGCCTTTGCAGCCGGCCATCAGTTATCTGAAAAGCTGTCCGCGTGATCCTGGCGCCGACGCTGATCTGCTCTTTGTTGTCCAGCCGGATGGACGCGTTTTCCAGGAAGGCATCGCGCTCTGGAACGAAACAAAATCTGTATCGCCCGCGCCGGGAGCACGCATTTATGTGCCTGTGCGCAGTAGTGCCAAGGGCGAACCTACGCCTGACCTGAATACCGAACTGGCCGCTTTCATCGCCACCCAGCCGCTGCTGGAGGTGAAGCCATGAAGTTCCACTTGATCCCTTGCCTGTTGCTCGGTTGCAGCACATGGACGGTGGCCGAGCCGCACTACACCCAAAGTGATTTTGGTGGGGTAGGTCTATTGCAGACACCTAGCGCACGCATGGCACCTGCTGGTGAATTGTCTTTGACTGCCAGCCGCACCGATCCATACAGTCGCTACAGCGTATCGTTTCAGCCCTTCGAATGGCTGGAAGGGTCGTTCCGTTACACCTCGATCAGCAACCGCGATTATGGCCCGGAGTCCTTGAGCGGCAGCCAAAGCTATAAGGACAAAGCGATTGACGCCAAAGTCCGACTGCTTGAGGAAAGCCACTGGATGCCACAAGTCGCCCTAGGCGCGCGTGACATTGGTGGTACCGGTCTGTTCTCCAGCGAATATTTTGTCGGCAATAAACGCCTTGGCAATTTCGACTTAAGCTTAGGCATGGCCTGGGGTTATATCGGCAACCGTGGCGATATCGACAATCCATTGGGCTGGCTCGATGACAAGTTCAATGAGCGACCAACTTCTGGCAGTCAAGCGGGTGACTTTAACGGAAACAGCTATTTCCGTGGCTCCCCCTCCCTCTTCGGCGGCGTGACCTACCAAACCCCTTGGGATCCGCTGTCGCTGAAACTCGAATACGAAGGCAACGACTACCAACACGAACCCCAGAACAACAACCAGATCCAGGATTCCCCGATCAACCTCGGTCTGGTTTTCAAAGCCAACGACTCAGTCGACCTGCACGCCGCCTGGGAACGCGGCAACACCGCAATGTTCGGCATCACCCTGCACACCAACTTTGCCACCCGCAAAGCACCGACCAAAAGCTTCGATCCGAAGCCCGAACCCGTGCCGGATGTCAAACCGACAACCGCGCCCACCGACGTGCAATGGGCTGGTGTCGCCAAGCGCTTGCAAAACAACGCAGGCTATACCGTCTCGCGCATCACCCAACGCGATTCCGAGCTGATCGTCTACGGCGAACAGGGCCGCTATTTCCATACTCCGAAAGCCGTCGGCCGGGCTTCGCGCATTCTCGACAACAGCGTCAACGACAAGATCGACTGGTTCACCCTTGTCGACACGCGCTACAGCTTGCCTGTTCAGGAAGTCAGCCTGCCTCGGGACACCTTCCGTGAAGTGGTACAGGAAGAACGCCCGCTGGAAGACCTGCGCCGGGTCACCGAGCAGAACGTTCCTGTGCCGCATCAGGAAAAAACCCTGTTCGCGCAGAAGCCGGATCCGTTCACCTATGGCTTGGGCCTTGGCTATAAACAGAACGTTGGTGGCCCCGACGGGTTCCTGTTGTACCAGTTCAGTGCGGACCTGACTGCTGAGTATCGTTTCCAGCCTGATTTGTGGTGGAGCGGCACCCTGAGCGCAAACCTGGCGAACAACTTCGACAAGTTCAGGTACGACGCACCCAGTGGCCTGCCACGTGTGCGTACCGACCTGCGAAAATACATGACGACCTCGGACGTCACGATGCCGACCTTCCAGATCAACAAGGTCAAGCAGCTGGACCAGGACCTCTATGGCATGCTCTACGGCGGTTATCTGGAGTCGATGTACGCCGGCGTAGGCGGTGAAGCACTCTACCGTCCGATGGGTGAGCGCTGGGCCGTGGGTGTGGACATGAACTGGGTGAAGCAGCGCGATTTCAATCAAGGCTTTGGCCTGCGTGACTACAGTACGGTCACTGGCAATGCCACGCTCTACTACCGCAGTTCGTTCCAGGACATCCTCGGCGCGCTTAGCGTCGGGCGCTACCTGGCCAGAGATCTGGGGGTCACCCTGGACCTGTCCCGTGAGTTCAGCAATGGCGTGCGGTTCGGTGGTTGGGTAACGGTAACCAACGCAACCAAGGAAGAATATGGCGAGGGTAGTTTCGGCAAGGGCATTTACTTCTCGATTCCGTTTGATGAATTGATGTCTAGCTCCACTACCCGCCGGGCCGCACTGGCCTGGACACCACTTACCCGAGATGGTGGCGCGGGACTGGCTCGCAGCTACTCGCTGTACACTCTGACAGAGCGGCGCAACATCGACCTCTTCCACAGCAACTTCTACAAGGTCACCGAATGAAGCAGCGGATTCTACGTGTCCTGCCCAAGCTGGCGTTTTTCGTGATCCTGCTGGTGCTTTGCTTCGCCGGCATGCGCGGCGAGCCGGTGCCTCAGATGTACGAAAATCAGGACAAGCTGCATCACTGGGCCGGGTTCGCTTGTCTGACGGTGAGCGCCTACTTGGCGTTCCCCGGGACCCGGCTGATCTGGTTGCTGTTTTGGCCGCTGGTGGGTTCGATGCTGATCGAGCTGGAACAGAGTTTGATGCCGCTGCGCTCTGCTTCCTGGGGAGACATGCTGGCTAATGCCATGGGGGTTTTGTGCGGTATGTTGGTTATATTCGCATTGCGGGGATACCAGACCATGAAACTCAAGAAGCGCTCGCCGATAGTCTCGTAGAGCGTTAATCAACTTCTTGGTTAACGTCGGAAAGGCTGGCCCCCGTTATCGAAAAACGTGGCCAGACTCACCGCACTTTGCTTATTTCAGCAGTTCAACAAGCCTCACGTCCCAGCAATCTTGCTAGCCCAACACTCATCGCTGTTGGTTCAGCCATCTCGAATCTCTCAAGTAGCCGCTGGTTGTTCGCTCGCGAATGGCGAATATCACCCGAGCGCGCCGGACTGTGACTAACAGGCGGCAACTCTCCCAAAACCTCAGCCAACGCGCCGAGCATTTGCTTGAGTGTGGTGGCTTTGTTCATGCCTACGTTAATTGCGCCAACTTCGACCTGCGGCGCTTCTATCGCCTGCGCTAACACGCCAACCAAATCTTCTACATAGACAAAATCGCGAGTTTGCTCACCATCGCCGAAAATCGTGATGGGCAGGCCTTTTTGTGCTCGCTCGCTGAAAATACTGATAACACCGGAATACGGCGAGGAAGGATCCTGACGCGGGCCAAAAATATTGAAAAAACGGAACACAACGGGTTCCAGCGCGTGCTGGCGTCGGTAGAAGTCGAAGTAATATTCGCTCGCCAGTTTATCGGAAGCATAGGGTGTCAGTGGGGCTTTAGGCGTGTCTTCATCGATCGCGAAACCTTCACCATTGTTGCCATATACGGCTGCACTGGAGGCGAACACCACACGCTTGATGTTGGCCTGACGCATGGCTTCACAAACGTTCAGCGTGCCCACGAAGTTACTTTGATGCGTACGAACTGGATCATCAACCGAAGCTTGGACCGAAGCCACTGCTGCCAAATGGGCGACTGCCTGGCAACCTGCCATTACTCGTGCAACGGTTGCTGCATCGGCAACATCGCCTTCGATCAACTCGACTCGTGGATTATCGAGCGGAAGGTTGCTGCGCTTGCCAGTCGACATGTCATCGAGAATTCGAACTGTATAGCCTTTCGCAAGCAAGACATCAGTCAGATGGGAGCCAATAAAACCGGCGCCCCCAGTGATTAGAACAGGACCGTTAGACATAATTAACCTATCAATAATTTTCGGGACGACTGGTTGCCTCGTCTCGAAGATGTTCCCTGGTTTCATTTGAAGCACACTCAGGTGCGCTGTGGATATTTAGAGCGGTTGCTAGAGAGACATTTTTGAACGGTCAATTGTCCCACAAATGACTCTGTGGATTCGACTTGCGTAACCGGTTTCTGCTCGGTCATACGCGCTAAGCCCTTGTTCGACGGAAGACGGGATAATTCCGTTGTTGCACAGCAGCAATTGTGCTGCCGGTTGCTTCCCTGGTGGTCGAAGCCCGTGCACCCGCTCAACACTTGCTGCGAGCATAGACCCTGACGATTCATGCGGATGAGGTTGAGATCGCGGGGTCCCAACCATCGACAACGGAATGTTCCCCAACGTAAAACGCCACACGCCCAATACTCAGCACACACCAACTCACGATCGGTGCGCCTAGGGCGCCAGGCCTCAGAGAAAATAGGATGTTTCTGAGGGTGATGTAGGAAGCTTCCGGGTATTTGAAAGTCCCTAATCTGAATAACACTTCCCGGTTGAGTCGAGGCTTAACCTAAAGCTTTTATTCGCCGTAATCCGCCCCTCAAACGCCACCTGCCAGCGCTTGTTTAATTACACGTAGGATTACTTCTCGAGAGCCACAGCGTCTTGCGCCGTTGCCTACAGCTACGCCAGAATCCGCCGGCTTGTGCATCTCGGGGCCGGTCGGTAACTTGATTCCCGTCACTGATTGTCAGTGATCGGGTTTAGTAGCCCGGCTAGTTATCCTCGGTTGCACAGGTGTCATTCAGTCAGGCATATGCCTGCACTTGATGGTGGCTGTGCGCATGGCGCCTTCGGGCGCGCCGGGTTTTGGGTGACTTTACCGGTCTACTAACTTGCGCACAGCTACCACCCTTTCGTGTAGTAGCGAGATGGTCGTGGCCCTTTCTGGAGAAAGTACCCATGTTCAAGGTCACACCTAATCCGCCAGACACCGATCCAGCATCCCCCGACGAAAACCCCGATTAAAAAATACTCCACGAAGCCGCCGAGCGCTCCGTCGATAACCACCTCAACCCGACCGCCCACATCATGGCTACCCCGCGCAAACCCGGCACCATGTTCATCGTTAACCCCGAACTCGATACCGAAACCCTGCTGGTCCATGCTTGTGAGTCGCTGGCCTCGGCCAATGTCATGGCCAGTGATTTGGCGGGGTTTCTGGAGGGGACGCATCGCAATACCCTGCTGGGGATTGCGCAGGTCATCATGCTGGGGGAGTTGGCGGTGAATCGGGTGTTGGATCGGATTGATCCGCCGGAATAGCACCACCTGACCAGATTATTTTGGTCAGGCCTTCCTGGTCTGAATGTTGACGATCAGGAAGGCTTTGCTTCCACCCTTGACCTTGTTTTTTTCAGGTCTTGGTGCGGGGTGGGTTTGGCGATAGCTGCCGGCTTTTTGTGTGATTCACCACTCATTTAAAAATAAAAACTCAACAAATCCGTGACCACGCCGACACCCTGTCAAAGCCTCACGGATCGAATATAGCCATGCGTAACAACCAGCCCATTACTCAACGCGAACGGACCTTCCCGGCTCAGCAACGGTTGATTTCCACGACCGATGCCAAGGGCGTGATTACTTACTGCAACGATGCCTTTGTCGAGGTCAGCGGGTTTTCTCGCGAGGAGCTGATTCGTGCGCCGCACAATCTGGTGCGTCACCCCGACGTGCCTTCTGCGGTGTTTGCGCACATGTGGGCGACGCTGAAGCAAGGCTTGCCGTGGATGGGCATTGTCAAGAATCGCTGCCAGAACGGTGACCATTACTGGGTCAACGCCTATGTCACGCCGGTGTTTGAAGGCCGTCAGGTGGTGGGTTACGAGTCGGTGCGGGTCAAGCCCACTGCCGAACAGATTCGCCGTGCCGAAGCGCTTTATCAGCGCCTCAACCAGGGCAAGTCGGCCGTGCCTTCGACGGATAAATGGCTGCCGGTGCTGCAGGACTGGTTGCCGTTCATTCTGGTGAGCCAGTTGAGTTTCCTGATCGGTGCATCGCTCAATTCGCAATGGGGTTTTGCTCTCGCCGCGGGGCTGTCGGTGCCGCTGGGGCTGATGGGGTTGCGTTGGCAGCAGCGCGGGCTCAAGCGTTTGTTGCGCCTAGCCGAGCAGACCACGTCGGATCCGTTGATTGCGCAGATGTACACCGACAGTCGTGGCGCTCAGGCGCGGCTGGAGATGTCGATTCTTAGTCAGGAAGCGCGGCTGAAAACCTGCCTGACGCGTTTGCAGGACACTGCCGAGCATTTGACCGAGCAAGCGAAACAGTCCGACACCCTCGCCCACAACAGCTCCACCGGGTTGGAGCGTCAGCGTGTTGAAACCGAGCAAGTGGCGACTGCAGTGAACCAGATGGCTGCGACTACTCAGGAAGTTGCCAGCCACGTGCAGCGCACGGCGGATGCGACTCAGGAAGCCAATCGCTTGACCGGTCGTGGTCGTGATATCGCCGGGGAAACTCGTGAAGCTATTCAACGTCTGTCGACGGTGGTGGGTGAAACCGGGTTGACCGTGACCCAGTTGGCCAAGGACAGCAATGAGATCGGTGGTGTGGTTGATGTGATCAAAGGCATCGCTGACCAGACCAACCTGTTGGCGTTGAACGCGGCCATTGAAGCGGCTCGTGCCGGTGAGATGGGGCGCGGGTTTGCGGTGGTTGCCGATGAAGTGCGGCAGCTGGCGCAACGCACCAGTGAATCCACCGGGCAGATTCATGCGTTGATTGCCAAGCTGCAGCACACCGCCAGCACTGCGGTGCAAACCATGGAAGCCGGGCATCGCCAGGCGGAAGAAGGTGTGGCGCGGGTGCTGGAAGCGGATCAGGCGCTGGTGGGGATCAGTGAAGCGGTGGCCAATATTACCGACATGACCACGCAGATTGCGGCGGCGACTGAGGAGCAAAGTGCGGTGGCTGAGGAAATCAGTCGCAACATCAGCAATATTTCGCAGCTGGCGGACCAGACTTCGGTGCAGGCGCAACACTCGGCGTTGTTGAGTGAGGAGCTGACCAAGACGGCAAATACCCAGTATTCGTTGGTGGAGCGGTTTAACCGCTGATTGCCGCTATCGAGAAGGCGGCGGGTACACATCCGCCGTCCTCTTACGCCACCGTACGTACGGTTCCGTATATGGCGGCTAAGGTTATGCGAATAAGCTGCAGTATCGAGACAGTCCCGAGTCGATCTCACAGCTTCTTCGGCAGCGTCTGAGTCGTGTGGCAATCCTGATTTTCGCCATGGTTGCGCAGATAACTCAGTCAGCGAACCGCAGCGTCTGTTTGGCATCCTTCCAAGTGTCTGGCATGGTGGTCGAGCAGGGATGCGTTGGCACCGCTGGTCGCTTCCGGCGTGGCGGATCAAATTAGCGATTTTTCGCGTTAACGCTAAATAACCGATGATGCCTGCCGATAGTCAAGACAATGCCCCGACGCCGGGGATTTTTGAACATGTGGTAACGGGTTAAAGCTTATGAAAGAGATCTATCTACTGATCGAGCATGGTATGGATCAAGGCGAAGTTTACGTACTTGGCTGGTTCGACGATAAAAAAAGGGCCGAAGAAGTGGCCGAGGAAAAGGAGTGGGAGTCTTACCGCGCCATCCTGAAGGCTGAGAATAATTGGTCAGGTCAAAAACCCGTGGCTCCAGACCAAACGAAATATCGTCGTTTCTGGATTAGTGAGATTTCCAAATTCGAACGCACTCCGGTGCCCAGGTCCTCGGCAGTTCATTGAGCCTCTGATCGTTTTAGTAAGGCACAGACACGCAGGCGCTTCCTGTTCGTCAGGCCCATAGTTTGCCTTGGGCTTCCTTCAGATTCGCAGTCACCCGCGACACCCTTGTCTCCGACTAACACTCCCTTGGCCGATGAGTGAGGGCTTCTACCTCCAAGTCGTCCGACTTCACCATATGAGCTAACAGCGCCAAACACGGCGCTACGCGCCATGACTGGCGAACCAACGAATAATCCGGGCGCTGATGCGCCCGGTTTTGTTTTTGATGCGGGTTGATGTCAACACGCGATTCAGGGGCTGCTAACTACCGTGGCGAGGGAGCTTGCTCCCGCTGGGGCGCGCAGCGGCCCTGAATCAGGTTGCCGGGATTTTTCTGGAGGACTGCGGTCGCCTTGTTGGGGCTGCTGCGCAGCCCGGCGGGAGCAAGCTCCCTCGCCACAGGTGGTGGGGTGAGTTGTGTGGTGTGTGAGCCTGTGAGGTGTTGAAAGACTTGCGGCCCTTGACGTAAACGTCAACCTGCCATTAGCTTAGCGCCATGACCTTTTTCGAGCGCTTCCATGAGCAGCCAGACCTATAGCATTTCCGATCTCGCCCGCGAGCTCGACATCACCACCCGGGCCATTCGCTTTTATGAAGAGCAAGGGCTGCTCAGCCCTGAGCGGCGTGGGCAGGAACGTATTTATTCGCCTCGGGACAAGGTCAGTTTGAAGCTGATTCTGCGGGGTAAGCGGATTGGTTTCTCGTTGGCGGAATGCCGTGAGTTGATCGAGCTTTACGATCCTACTGGTGGCAATCAGAAGCAGCTGCAGACGATGTTGAGCAAGATCGCCGAGCGGCGGGAGCAGCTTGAGCAGCAGATGCTGGATATTGAGCAGATGAAGCTGGAGCTGGATACGGCCCAGGAGCGGTGTAGTCAGGCGTTGGAGGAGACGATCAAGAGTCAGCAGGCTGTTCAATAGGTCTTTACACAATCCCCCCTGTAGGAGCGAGTTTGCTCGCGATGGGCGTTAACGATAATGGGTGCTGCCTGGATGGACGCGGTGCCTTTACGTTTTTCGCGGGCAAGCTCCGCTCCTACAGGGGGTCTCTGAAGGTTTAGATAGCACAGGTCGATTCCCATGTCCCTACCTACTCACGTACGCCTGGTCGAAGTCGGCCCTCGCGACGGTCTGCAAAATGAAGCTCAGCCCATCAGTGTCGCGGACAAGGTGCGGTTGGTTGATGCGTTGACTGCCGCTGGTGTGAGCTATATCGAGGTTGGCAGTTTTGTCTCGCCCAAGTGGGTGCCGCAGATGGCTGGTTCTGCCGAGGTGTTTGCGCAGATCCAGCGCAAGGCCGGGGTGACGTATGCGGCGCTCGCGCCCAATCTTCGCGGGTTTGAAGATGCGGTGGCGGCTGGGGTCAAGGAGGTTGCGGTGTTCGCTGCGGCATCCGAGGCGTTTTCTCAGCGCAATATCAATTGCTCGATCAGTGAAAGCCTGGAGCGTTTTGTGCCGATCATGGACGCTGCGAAACAGCACGGGGTGAGTGTGCGGGGTTATGTGTCCTGTGTGCTGGGTTGTCCTTATGAGGGTAACGTCGCGCCGGAACAGGTCGCGCGGGTTGCTCGTGAGCTTTATGCCATGGGCTGTTACGAGGTGTCCCTGGGCGACACCATTGGTACCGGAACGGCCGGTGCTACCCGCAAGCTGATTGAAGTGGTCTCGGCCGAGGTGCCGCGGGAGAAACTGGCTGGGCACTTCCACGACACTTATGGGCAGGCCATGGCCAATATCTACGCCAGTCTGCTGGAAGGGGTTTCGGTGTTCGACAGTTCCATCGCCGGCCTCGGCGGCTGCCCCTACGCCAAGGGCGCCAGCGGCAACGTGGCCACCGAAGACGTGATTTACCTGCTTAATGGGCTGGGGATCGACAGCGGGATCGACCTGGATGCGTTGATTGTGGCGGGCCAGCAAATAAGCTCGGTGCTGGGGCGTGCCAGCGGTTCGCGCGTGGCCAAGGCTCGCAGCGCGCAGTGAGTGTGCGGTTGTGTCGGGGTGTTACCGCTGGGGTTTGAATGTGGGGGACAAGCGAGTAACACGGAAACAAATGTGGGGATTCTGGCGGTGCGAAAAATCTTATAAAAACTCAACCTATTGATTTTAAAGGGTTTTTCAAAGTTGGCACGGCTCCTGCTATCTCTATGGCATAACAAGAACAAAAAAAACGTTTCACACCTAATAAAAATAAGACGTAACGACTCTGACATAACAAAAACAACACGGCAGAGACGCAGCTAACAGATTTTTTTGGAGAGGATGTGCTTTTCAGGGTGCTTTTCGGAGTGACCCACAACCGGGCAGAGAATAATAAAACTACCTTCAGGTAGCTCCCGAACTGGTTGGATCGCTTGGCGAGAAAGTAGATCAGCGCTCAAAAAAATACGTTTGCTCTTGATCCCGGATGGGGATCGATAAAAACAGCGGTAAAGGGTCACGGTTGCTAAAAACAAAAACAGGCCGCCCCTCAATAATAAAAAAAGAGCACGTGACGACAAAATTAAAGGGGAGCTTCGGCTCCCCTTTGTGCTTTCTGGCGTTTGTGTTTTCCCACGATCAAAAATTTGTGTGCGGGCTTGCTTGCGGGAGCGGTGTGTCTGTCTGGTTAGTGGTTGGATGTGCCGGCCTCTTCGCGAGCAAGCTCGCTCCCACAGGGGGCTGCGGTGGGCAGTGGATTTCGGGGCAGCCTCAATCCACTGTGGGAGCGAGCTTGCTCGCGAAGGACGTATGGGCACCGCGTTCATCCAGGCGGCCCCCGTTATCGTTAACGTTCTTCGCGAGCAGGCTCGCTCCCACAGGGGGAGCTGCAGTGGTCAGTGGTTTTTGGGGCAGCCCGGTTAACTGTGGGAGCGAGCTTGCTCGCGAAGGACGTATGGGCACCGCGTTCGTCCAGGCGGCCCCCGTTATCGTTAACGTCCTTCGCGAGCAAGCTCGCTCCTACAGAGGGAGGGATTGTGGTCAGGTTTTGTTGATGCTTAGTTCTTCGATGCTGATTTCGCGCATGCGGAATTTCTGGATCTTGCCGGTTACGGTCATCGGGAATTCTTCGACGAATTTGAAGTAGCGCGGCGTCTTGAAGTGGGCGATGCGTTCTTTGCACCAGGCTTGCAGTTCTTGCTCGGTGGCGCTGTGGCCGGGGTGGAATTTGATCCAGGCGACGATTTCTTCGCCGTAGCGTGAGCAGGGAATGCCGATCACTTGCACGTCGGCCACGGCCGGGTGGGTGAAGAAGAATTCTTCCAGTTCGCGCGGGTAAATGTTTTCGCCGCCGCGGATGATCATGTCCTTGTTGCGGCCGGCGATGCAGACGTAGCCCTCCTCGTTCATGCTCGCCAGGTCGCCGGTGTGCATCCAGCCGGCCTGGTCGATGGCTTCGGCGGTGCCTTGCGGGTTGTTCCAGTAGCCGAGCATCACGCTGTAGCCGCGGGTGCACAGTTCGCCGATGGTGCCGCGGGGCACCAGGTTGCCGGCCTCGTCGATGATTTTGCTTTCCAGTTGCGGCTGGGTGCGGCCGACGGTGGTGACGCGCAATTCCAGTTCGTCTGAAGGGCCGGTCTGCAATGACACCGGGCTGGTTTCGGTCATGCCGTAGGCGATCTGCACTTCATTCATGTGCATGTCGGTGATGACCCGGCGCATCACTTCGATCGGGCAGGTGGCCCCGGCCATGATCCCGGTGCGCAGGCTCGACAGGTCGAATTCGGCGCGTTGCGGTTGGTCGAGCATGGCGATGAACATGGTCGGTACGCCGTAGAGCGCGGTGGCTTTTTCTTCGGCGACGGTGGTCAGGGTCAGCAGCGGATCGAAGGCGTCGTTGGGGTAGATCATGGTGCTGCCGTGGGTGATGCAGCCGAGGTTGCCCATGACCATGCCGAAGCAGTGATAGAGCGGCACCGGGATCACCAGCCGGTCGTTGGCGGTGAGGCCGAGGCTTTCGCCGACCATGTAGCCGTTGTTGAGGATGTTGTAGTGGCTGAGGGTCGCGCCCTTGGGGAAACCGGTGGTGCCGGAGGTGTACTGGATGTTCACCGCCTGGTCGAAATGCAGGCTGTCCTGGCGCTCGCGCAGTTGCTCGGTGGAGACGCTGGCGGCCAGATCGGTCAATTGCGACCAGGGCAGGAAACCCGCGGGCGGCTGGGCGTCGAGGCTGATCACCCCGCGCAATTCCGGCAGGCGTTCGCTGTGCAATTGGCCGGTGGCCTGTTCGGCCAGTTCCGGCACCAGGCCTTGCAGCATGCCGTGGTAGTTGGAGGTCTTGAAGGCGCCGGCGCAGACCAGCCATTGGCAGCCGGACTGCTTTAATACGTATTCCAGTTCGGAACTGCGATACGCCGGGTTGATGTTGACCAGGATCACGCCGAGCTTCGCGCTGGCGAATTGGCTGATGCACCATTGCGCGCAGTTGGGGGCCCAGATGCCCAGGCGATCGCCGGTCTGCAGGCCCAGGGCTAGTAGCGCCCTGGCGTGCAGGTCGACGGCCTCGGCCAGTTGCTGCCAGGTGTAGCGCAGCTGTTGATGACGCACCACCAGCGCCTCCCCGGTCGGGTATTGCGCGACGGTGTGGTCGAACGCCTGGCCGATGGTCATCGCCAGCAAGGCTTTGTCCTGAGAACCGCGGGTATAGCTGCGCTGCGGGCTTGCACTGGGTTGATCCATGACGACCCCTATTGTCTTTATTTATGGGTTGGCGACGGTCACCTGTGGGGGCGGGTTTGCTTTTGAAGAGGTCGGCACGTTCGACATTGATGTTGACTGGTCCGACGTCTTCGCTGGCAAGCCAGCTCCTACAGGGGTTCAGCTGTGGACGGTCACTGTAGGAGCGAGCTTGCTCGCGAAGGACGTCAGGGCGCCGCGTTGATCCAGGCAGCCCGCGTGATCGTTAACGTCCTTCGCGAGCAAGCTCGCTCCTACAGACAGCATCACTCAAGTTGACGTTAACGTAAAGGGTGATTGACAGCCATTCGTCACAGGCTTACGTTAACGTAAAGGTGAGAACCGGATCGCGGCCTCCCCTACCCTACAAAAAAGCCAAAAGGTGCCCCATGAGCTATCCATCCCTGAATTTTGCCCTCGGTGAAACCATCGACATGCTGCGCGATCAGGTTCAGTCCTTTGTCGCCAAGGAGATCGCCCCGCGCGCCGCTCAGATCGACATCGACAACCTGTTCCCGGCGGACCTGTGGCGCAAGTTCGGCGACATGGGCCTGCTGGGCGTTACCGTGCCGGAAGAGTACGGCGGCGCTGGCCTGGGTTACCTGGCCCACGTGGTGATCATGGAAGAGATCAGCCGCGGCTCGGCCTCGGTGGCGCTGTCCTACGGCGCGCACTCCAACCTCTGCGTCAACCAGATCAACCGCAACGGCAATCACGAGCAGAAAACCAAGTACCTGCCCAAGCTGATCAGCGGCGAGCACATCGGCGCCCTGGCCATGAGCGAGCCGAATGCCGGTTCCGACGTGGTGTCGATGAAACTGCGCGCCGACAAGCGCGGCGATCACTATGTGCTTAACGGCAGCAAAACCTGGATCACCAACGGTCCGGACGCCAACACCTATGTGATCTACGCCAAGACCGACCTGGAAAAAGGCCCCCACGGCATCACCGCGTTTATCGTCGAGCGTGATTCCAAGGGCTTCAGCCGCAGCAACAAATTCGACAAGCTGGGCATGCGCGGTTCTAACACCTGCGAGCTGTTCTTCGATGACGTCGAAGTGCCGGAAGAAAATATCCTCGGCGTGCTCAACGGCGGCGTGAAAGTGCTGATGAGCGGCCTCGACTACGAACGCGTGGTGCTGTCCGGCGGCCCGACCGGGATCATGCAGGCGTGCATGGACCTGATCGTGCCGTACATCCATGATCGCAAGCAGTTCGGCCAGAGCATCGGCGAATTCCAGCTGATCCAGGGCAAGGTCGCCGACATGTACACCCAGCTCAACGCCAGCCGCGCCTACCTGTATGCGGTAGCGCAAGCGTGCGAGCGCGGCGAAACCGCCCGCAAGGATGCCGCCGGCGTGATCCTTTACAGCGCCGAATGCGCGACCCGAATGGCGCTCGACGCGATCCAGATTCTCGGTGGCAACGGCTACATCAATGAATTCCCCGCCGGTCGCCTGCTGCGTGACGCCAAGCTGTACGAAATCGGCGCCGGCACCAGTGAGATCCGCCGCATGCTGATCGGTCGCGAACTGTTCAACGAAACCCGCTAAACGGAGCTGTCCATGGCTATCCTGCATACCCAGCTCAACCCTCGTTCGGCGGAGTTCGCTGCCAACAGCGCGGCGATGCTCAAACAGGTCGACGCCCTGCACACCCTGCTCGCCCAAGTGCAGCAAGGTGGCGGCCCGAAAGCTCAAGAACGCCACACCTCCCGCGGCAAATTGCTGCCCCGGGAGCGCATCAATCGTTTGCTCGATCCGGGCTCGCCGTTTCTCGAGATCAGCCAGTTGGCGGCCTACGAGGTGTATGGCGAAGACGTGCCGGCCGCGGGCGTGATTGCCGGGATCGGCCGGGTGGAAGGCGTCGAATGCATGATCGTCGCCAACGATGCCACGGTGAAAGGTGGCTCGTATTACCCGCTGACCGTGAAGAAACACCTGCGCGCCCAGACCATCGCCCAGCAGAACCGCCTGCCGTGCATCTACCTGGTGGACTCGGGCGGCGCCAACCTGCCGCGTCAGGATGAAGTGTTCCCGGACCGCGAGCACTTCGGCCGGATCTTCTTCAACCAGGCGAACATGAGCGCCATGGGCATTCCGCAGATTGCGGTGGTGATGGGTTCGTGCACCGCGGGTGGCGCCTATGTGCCGGCCATGGCTGACGAAGCGATCATGGTACGCGAGCAGGCGACGATTTTCCTCGCCGGCCCGCCGCTGGTGAAGGCCGCGACCGGTGAAGTGGTCAGTGCCGAAGACCTGGGCGGGGCCGATGTGCACTGCAAGATTTCCGGGGTGGCCGACCATTACGCCGAGAGCGATGAACACGCCCTGGCCATTGCCCGACGCAGCATCGCCAACCTCAACTGGCGCAAGCTCGGCGAAGTGCAGCAACGCACGCCGATCGCCCCGCTCTACGCCAGCGACGAGTTGTATGGCGTGGTGTCGGCGGATGCCAAGCAGCCGTTCGATGTGCGCGAAGTGATTACGCGCCTGGTGGACGGTTCGGTGTTCGACGAATTCAAGGCGCTGTTCGGGACAACGCTGGTGTGCGGTTTTGCCTACCTGCACGGTTACCCGATCGCGATCCTCGCCAACAACGGCATCCTCTTCGCCGAAGCCGCGCAGAAAGGCGCGCACTTTATCGAGCTGGCGTGTCAGCGCGGTATTCCGTTGCTGTTCCTGCAGAACATCACCGGGTTCATGGTCGGCCAGAAGTACGAAGCCGGCGGCATCGCCAAGCACGGCGCGAAACTGGTGACGGCCGTGGCCTGCGCCAAGGTGCCGAAGTTCACGGTGATCATCGGTGGCAGTTTCGGTGCCGGTAACTACGGCATGTGCGGCCGGGCTTACGACCCACGCTTCCTGTGGATGTGGCCGAATGCGCGGATCGGTGTGATGGGTGCCGAGCAGGCCGCGGGTGTTTTGGTGCAGGTGAAGCGCGAGCAGGCCGAGCGCAGTGGCCAGGGTTTCAGCGCGGAGCAGGAAGCGGAAATCAAGCAGCCGATTCTCGACCAGTATGAGGAACAGGGGCATCCCTACTACTCCAGCGCACGGCTGTGGGACGACGGCGTCATCGACCCGGCGCAGACCCGCGATGTGCTGGGCCTGGCCCTGTCGGCGTCGCTGAACGCGCCAATCGAACCGAGCCGCTTCGGCGTGTTCCGGATGTGATCTGATCTTGTAGGAGCAAGCTTGCTCGCGATGGACGTTAACGATAACGCGTGCTTTCTGAATAAACGCGTTGCCCTTGAGACCTTCGCGAGCAAGCTCGCTCCTACAGAGTGCCGTGGAGACGGACGAATATGAGCGACTTCAATACCCTGGAACTGCTGACCGACCCGCGTGGTTTCGCCACCCTGTGGCTCAGCCGTGAAGAAAAGAACAACGCCTTCAACGCCGAAATGATCCGCGAACTGATCCTCGCCCTGGACAAGGTGTCGAGCGACGCCAGCCTGCGCTTTCTGCTGGTGCGCGGTCGCGGCAAGCATTTCAGTGCCGGCGCCGACCTGGCCTGGATGCAGCAATCGGCCGAGCTCGATTACCACACCAACCTCGACGACGCCCGGGAACTGGCGGAGTTGATGTACAACCTGGCCAAGCTGAAAATCCCGACCCTGGCGGTGGTGCAAGGCGCGGCCTTTGGTGGCGCGCTGGGCTTGATCAGTTGCTGTGACATGGCGATCGGCACCGATGAGGCGCAGTTCTGCCTGTCGGAAGTGCGCATCGGCCTGGCCCCGGCGGTGATCAGTCCGTTCGTGGTGCAAGCCATCGGTGAACGTGCGGCACGCCGTTATGCGCTGACCGCCGAGCGTTTCGGCGGGCAACGGGCGCGGGAAATCGGCTTGTTGTCGGAAAGTTATCCTGGCAACCAGCTGGATGAAAAAGTCGAGCAGTGGATCGATAACCTGCTGCTCAACAGCCCGGCGGCCATGCGCGTCAGCAAGGACTTGCTGCGTGAAGTCGGCAACGGCGCGCTGACCCCGGCGCTGCGGCGCTACACCGAAAACGCCATCGCCCGCATCCGCGTCAGCCCCGAAGGCCAGGAAGGTCTGCGGGCCTTTCTGCAAAAGCGCGCGCCGCAGTGGCAAGCCGCAACCACCCCCAAGGAGTCGCGTTGATGAGCGCACCTGTTCTCACCACCCTGCTGGTGGCCAACCGCGGCGAAATCGCCTGCCGGGTCATGCGTACTGCCAAGGCCCTGGGCCTGACTACCGTGGCCGTGCACAGCGCCACTGACCGCGATGCGCGCCATAGTCGCGAAGCGGATATCCGCGTCGACCTCGGCGGCAGCAAAGCCGCCGACAGCTACCTGCAGATCGACAAACTGATCGCCGCAGCCAAGGCCAGTGGCGCCCAGGCGATCCACCCGGGTTATGGCTTTCTGTCCGAGAACGCCGGGTTCGCCCGCGCCATCGAAGAAGCCGGCCTGCTGTTCCTCGGCCCGCCCGCCTCGGCGATCGACGCCATGGGCAGCAAATCCGCGGCCAAAGCCTTGATGGAAACCGCTGGCGTGCCGCTGGTGCCGGGTTATCACGGCGAAGCCCAGGACCTCGAGACCTTCCGCGACGCCTGCGAACGCATCGGCTACCCGGTGTTGCTCAAGGCCACGGCGGGCGGCGGCGGCAAAGGCATGAAAGTGGTCGAGGAGGTCAGCCAGCTGGCCGAAGCCCTGGCCTCGGCCCAGCGTGAAGCGCAGTCGTCGTTCGGCGATTCGCGGATGCTGGTGGAGAAATACCTGCTCAAGCCGCGCCACGTGGAAATCCAGGTGTTCGCCGACCAGCACGGCCACTGCCTGTACCTCAATGAGCGGGACTGCTCGATCCAGCGTCGACATCAGAAAGTCGTCGAGGAAGCACCCGCGCCAGGCCTGAGCCCGGAACTGCGTCGCGCCATGGGCGAAGCCGCTGTGCGTTCGGCACAGGCCATCGGTTATGTCGGTGCCGGTACCGTGGAGTTTCTGCTGGACGCGCGCGGCGAGTTCTTCTTCATGGAGATGAACACGCGCCTGCAAGTCGAACACCCGGTCACCGAAGCCATCACCGGCCTCGACCTGGTGGCCTGGCAGATTCGCGTGGCGCGCGGTGAAGCGCTGCCGATGACCCAGGAGCAGGTGCCGCTGATCGGTCATGCGATTGAAGTGCGCCTGTACGCCGAAGACCCGAGCCATGATTTCCTGCCGGCCACCGGGCGCCTGGAGTTGTATCGCGAATCCGCGCCCGGTGAGGGACGCCGGGTCGACAGTGGCGTGGAAGAAGGCGACGAGATTTCGCCGTTCTACGATCCGATGCTCGGCAAGCTGATTGCCTGGGGCGAGGATCGCGAGCAGGCGCGCTTGCGCTTGTTGAGCATGCTCGATGAGTTCGCGATCGGCGGGCTCAAGACCAACATCAACTTCCTGCGCCGGATCATCGGCCACCCGGCGTTTGCCGCGGCGGAGCTGGATACCGGGTTCATTCCGCGCTATCAGGAGCAACTGCTGCCGGCACCTGCGGAGCTCAGCGATGAGTTCTGGCAGGCCGCTGCCCAGGCGGTTGCCCAGAGCCAGCCGCACACGTTGCGCGCCGATGACCCGAGTTCGCCGTGGGCAATCGGCAATGGCTTCCGTGCCGGACTGCCGAAAGAGATCACCCTGCACCTGAGCTGCGAAGGCCAGGACCGCGCCCTGACCCTGGGCCACGCCGATGCCCACACGGCGCAGCTCAAGGGCGAGCAGCTGCTGACCGAGCACGACGGTTTGCGCCGCCAGCACCGGGCGATCCGTCGCGGTGACAGCCTGTACCTGCAATGGGAAGGTGAATTGCGCCGCGTCGAGTCCTACGACCCGATCAGTGCCGTCGAAGCCAGCCACAGCCATCACGGCGGGCTTACCGCGCCCATGAATGGCAGCATCGTGCGCGTGCTGGTGGAGGCCGGGCAAGCGGTCGAAGCCGGGGCGCAGCTGGTGGTGCTGGAAGCGATGAAGATGGAACACAGCATCCGTGCGCCCCATGCCGGGGTGATCAAGGCGCTGTATTGCCAGGAAGGCGAGATGGTCAGCGAAGGCAGTGCGCTGGTCGAGCTGGAAGAGGCGTGAGATGAGGATCGGTCCTGCGCCTGGCGCGGACCGATCGGTTCAGAACCTGATCGTCGCCTGCACGACGACGCCGATGATTCGGCACTCGTCGGTGTAAAGGGCTTTGGGATAGGTCGGGTTGAGCGCGACCAGGTAACGTTGCCCGCCCTCCTCGATCAGCTTGCGAAACGTGGCTTCGGCGCTGCCCGGCCACTGGGCGATCACCAGTTTGCCGGGCAGCGCTTCCACGGCCGGGTCCACCAGGATCAGCATGCCCTCGGCAATGCTGAGGCCGCTGGGGGCGGTCATCGCATCGCCCGACACCTGCAGCCAGAACGCCGGGCCCCGGGCATGGTAGTCGGACAGTTCGAAACGCGCCTCGCCGTACGCCGGCGGCTCGCCGTCGCGCACCTCTGTGGTTTCCCGCCAGTCACTGACCGGGTAACGGAAGTACGGGTTGTACTTTTTCGCCAGGTCCTGGCCGTCGGCGGCGTCCGGCTCCCTGATCACCAGCGCCACCTCGAGAAAGTCCAGGCCCAGGGCCTGCAACACCCGGTTCATTTCTTCGATACCGGGCTCGCGACGCTTGTTCAACCAATGGCCGATGCCACCCTGGGACATCCCGACGCGCTCGGCGAGTATCTCTTGAGTGATTTTGAGTTCACTCATCTTGGCCTTGACCAATTCAATCCATTTATCCATGTGCGGCACGATACGTGGGTGCCTCCAGCCATCAAAACACAACTTGTAGTATTTAAATTCTCGTCACAAATACACTTTGTACTAGGATTGTTTCACGGATATGAATCAATCACGGAGCTTGCCATCATCATGACCATTACCCTGCCCCTCACCGGCCACGACCTGCCGGACATGCCCATCGACACCACCTTCACCTCGCCCGAAGGCTCTGCGGCCGCGCAGCGTGCGCTGGACTATTACTTGAAACCGCCTGCTGCAGAGGAACCGGTCGAAACACACTTTTTTGACGTGAACCGCAAGATCAGCAGCGAAGAGGCGCTGATCCATGCCTTGGAATTGCTGAGTTGTGCCGCCGCCACCGCCTACGAATCAGGCAACAATCTGCAAGGCGCCAACCGGCATCTGGCGTTTTCGACGGTGCACATGATCGACATGGCCAAGGCCCTGGTGGACAGGTCCCTGGAGTGCGTTCAGAACGGCTGAAAAAAGGAAGCTTTGGGGGAGGACGGGAAAGAATTTTCCAATCGAGCAGACAAAAACATTTGACTTGCAAACGAGAATGATTATTATTGCATGCAGCTGGTCGCGAGATCAGTCGATTGTCCAAGGGACCTTAGGTCGGTCTCCTGGACTCTCTCCTCATCAGGCTAATCACGGTTTTTGACCCGGCTTTTTGCCGGGTCTTTTTTTTGCCAGTTATTCTGGCTTTACCTTCAGGCTAATGAAGTCTTTAGGTGTCGCAAATTCGAATGGCGCGGATGATATCAAAAGAATATCCGTTGGCAAGAGAAGCCCGCCATCATTGGCCCAAACTTAGCAAAAATAGCACTTGAGAATCAATTGCACAGTCTCTAAGCTGCGTCAGCGTCAAGGAAGACGCCCCCCTTCAAGCCCGCAATTTCCCCCGGTTTTTCCCTTCCCAGCGTGTACAGTACCAGCCATAAAAAATCATATTCAGGAATCGATTATGACCGTGGCCAAATCCTCTCTCGACATCAGCGCCAACTTCGACAGCGGCAATATTGAAGTGCTGGATATCAGCAATCCGCTTCACGCGTTGCTGGCCATCCGACCGGACACCCGCAGTCCGCATTTCCAGTGGTTTCACTTCAAGGCCAGCGGTCTGCACGTCGGTCAGGAGCACTGGTTCCGCCTGAACAACGCCAGCAGATCCTCCTACAACAAGGCCTGGGACGGTTATCAGGCGGTGGCGTCCTACGACCACGTCAACTGGTTCCGGGTGCCGACCATTTTCGAAGGCGACTGCCTGCGGTTCAGCCTCGAAACCACCGCCACCCACGCCTGGTTTGCCTACTTCGAACCCTACAGCCGCGGCCGCCATGACTGGCTGATCGAGCAGGCGCAGACCAAGGCCGGCACCGAACTGCTGGCCACCTGCAAAAGCGTCGAAGGTCGGGACATCCAGCTGCTGCGCAAAGGCACCGGCGCCGAAGGCCGGCGCAAGGTCTGGATCATTGCCCAGCAACACCCTGGCGAACACATGGCCGAGTGGTTCATGGAAGGCGTGATCGAACGCCTGGAAAAACATGACGACCCGGTGCTGCAGAAATTGCTCGCCAGCGCCGACTTGTACCTGGTGCCGAACATGAACCCGGACGGCGCTTTCCACGGTCACTTGCGCACCAACGCCATGGGCCAGGACCTGAACCGCGCCTGGCAGAGCGCCAGCCAGGAGCTCAGCCCGGAAGTGTTGTTCGTGCAGCAGCAGATGGAGCAGTACGGTGTGGACCTGTTCCTCGACATCCATGGCGATGAAGAGATCCCCTACGTGTTCACCGCCGGTTGCGAAGGCAACCCGGGTTACACGCCGCGGATCGAGAAACTTGAAGAGCAATTCCGCAGCCATCTGAAGCATCAGACCAAGGATTTTCAGACCAAGCATGGCTATACCCGGGATCTGCCGGGGAAGGCCAATATGACGTTGGCGTGCAACGCCGTTGGGGAGAAATTCGATTGCTTGTCGCTGACGTTGGAGATGCCGTTCAAGGACAACAATGATTCGCCGAATGCGGTGACGGGGTGGTCAGGGAAGCGGTCGAAGCAGTTGGGGAAGGATGTGTTGACGACTGTGGCTGAGATGGTTGGCAGCTTGCGCTGATTGTCCCTGTAGGAGCGAGCTTGGTCCGGGCGGCGTTCCGACGAAAAACCAGAGAACGCCGCGGGGTGTCAGGCTTCACGCGTTATCGTTGACGACCATCGCGGGCAAGCCCGCTCCTACAGGGGATGCGGCTGCAATCCGTACGCAATCCTCGGGCCCCAACAGGCGGCCGTCCTCGGCGCGCAATTCGAGCGTGCGCAGCGGTTGACCGTGCTCCCGGTCAACCAGCCGCGAGTGCGCCTCCCCCTCCTCGAAGAAAAACGCCTCGCCCCATTGGCGCAAACCGATGATTAGCGGGAACAGGCCCTTGCCCTTCTCCGTCAGCACGTATTCCTGATACGCGCTGCCATCCGACGCGGGTACCAGATCGAAAATCCCGTTCGCCACCAGCGCGCGCAAACGCGCCGACAGGATGTTCTTGGCCATGCCCAGACTGCGCTGGAATTCACCGAACCGGCGCATGCCATCGAAGGCATCCCGCACGATCAGCAACGACCAGCCATCGCCAATGGCGTCCACGGATCGGGCAACCGGGCATTCGGCGGCTTCCAGGCTTGTACGTTTGGCCATGATCGCGTTCTCGACAACAAATGTAGTTGCAATATAAAACCGGTTCCCCTAACGTACAACTGGTTTCACTTTGAAACCACATAGGGGAGCCCATCATGAAAACCGACCACCCATTGAGCAGCGCGGTGGTGCTGCTGTTTGCCGTCGCCTGTGGCCTGGCTGTCGGCAACGTCTATTACGCACAACCGCTGCTCGATGCCATGGCCGAAGCGTTCGCCATGGAGCCTGCGAGCATCGGCATCATCGTCACCCTCACCCAGGTCGGCTATGGCATTGGCCTGGTGCTGCTGGTGCCGCTTGGGGATCTGCTCAATCGTCGGCGCTTGATCGTCACGCAAACGGTGTTGTCGGCGCTGGCGCTGTTGATGATCGCGTTGGCGCCGAACAGCGTCTGGCTGCTGCTGGGGATGACATTGACCGGCCTGCTGGCCGTGGTGACGCAAGTGTTGGTGGCCTACGCCGCGACCCTGGCCGTCCCGGCGCAACGAGGACGGGTGGTGGGTGTGGTCACCAGCGGCATCGTGGTGGGTATTCTACTGGCGCGGACGGTGGCCGGCGGCATGGCTGATCTGGCGGGTTGGCGTTCGATATATCTGTTGTCGGCGGGTTTGACTCTGGTGATGGCGCTGCTGCTGTTTCGCGTGCTGCCCAGGCATGAAGACGCGCAACCGGCCAGTTCTTACGGCGCTTTGATTGGGTCGGTGTTTACCCTGTTCAGAGAAGAGCCGGTGCTGCGGCAACGGGCGATTCTCGCGCTGCTGACCTTCGCCAGCGCCATGGTGCTGTGGACGCCGATGGTGTTGCCGCTGAGCGCCCCGCCGCTGTCGTTGTCCCACACTCAAATCGGCTTGTTCGGCCTGGCCGGTGCTGCCGGTGCGCTGGCCGCCGCCCGCGCCGGGCATCTGGCCGATCGGGGCCTGGGGCAATGGACCAGCGGGTTGTCGCTGTTACTGATGCTGGTCTCGTGGCTGCCGATTGCCCTCACTCAATCCTCGTTATGGGCGTTGCTGCTGGGGGTGATTACCCTGGATCTGGGTCTGCAGGCGGTGCATGTCACCAGTCAGAGCATGATCTACGGCGTGCGCCCCGAAGCCCAAAGCCGACTCACCGCCGGCTACATGCTGTTTTATTCGATCGGCAGCGCGTTAGGGTCGATCGGTTCCACGGCGATGTATGCCTGGGGCGGGTGGCTTGGCGTGTGTCTGTTGGGTGCGGGGATCAATGCGCTGGCGTTGATCTATTGGTGGCGAACACTGGCCACCCAAACACCGGACATCTGTGGCGAGGGAGCTTGCTCCCGCTCGGCTGCGCAGCAGTCGTAAATCCATTCAATGCGGTTCATCTGACGAACCGCATTTGGGGCTGCTTCGCAGCCCAGCGGGAGCAAGCTCCCTCGCCACACTGTTGTTCCACCCTAAGGTCAGCCGCGATCCTTGCCGCGCAACATGCTATCCAGCACCTCATCGCGGCGTACCCACCCGTGGAACAACGCCGCGGCCAGGTGCAGCAGCACAGTCAGGAACAACAGGTACGCCAGGTAGCCGTGAGCCTTGCGCAAGAACGCGAACAGCTGTGCATTGGCCGGCACAATCGACGGCAGTTGCAACGAGCTGCTGAGCATCACCGGGTCCCCTGCCGCCGAGATCATCGCCCAACCCAGCAGCGGCAAGATCAGCATCAAGGCGTACAGCAACAGGTGCGAGGCCTTGGCCGCCAGTACTTGCCAGCCCGGCAGGTCCGCCGGCAGCGGTGGCTGGCGCGTGGAAAAGCGCACGACGATCCGCACGATCACCAGCAACAGAATCGCGACGCCCAAGGGTTTGTGCAAACTGATCAGCCACTCATGCCGTTCGGACACCGAGGCGGCCATGCCCGCGCCGATGAACAGCATGGCAATGACCATCAGCGCCATCAGCCAGTGCAGCAGTCGCGCCAGCGGCGCGAAATGGTTCGGTTGAGCGCTCATTGTTGCGCCTCCTGTTTAGCGGCGGGCAACTGACTGACTTCGCTGGTGCGACGCAGGTAGGATTTGGCGTAACCGGCTGAACGCGCGGCGAGCAGCGGGTCGTCGGAACCTTCGATACCGGCGGGCAAGATCAGTGGGTCGTAGTTGATGTCGCGGCATTCGCCATTGAGTTGCGCCTGGGTGCTTTCGAGCACTAGGGTGCCGGCGTTCAGCGCTTTGCGATCGGCAGGCCAGGCCTTGCTGGCGTCATTGACCGGATCGTCGGGATTGGCGAGCGTGATGTTCAACCGCCAACGCAGCGGCCCTGCGGCGATGCGCTGCACCAGGTCCTTCTCGAGGAAGTCGCCGCCCTCCGGCGCCGTGGCGCCTGCCGCATCCTGCGCCAGCGGGACCATGCTCCAGCGCACCGCCTGGCGTTGTCCGGCGGCGTTCACCAGGTAGAACGCGTTGACGCTGTTGTAGGTTTCGGTCACGTAGCTGGCGGACGGTTTGGCGGTCTTGACCCAGGCCAGGAACGGCGCGGCTTCCGGATGCGATCCGAAGAACGCGGGCACCGCTGCCGGATTCGGTTTGCCGGTGGCCGGGTCCGGCGACTGCGCCTGTTGCAGCTGATAGAACGCCTCGGGGGTGCCCACCGGAAACACCGGCATGCTGTTCATCCCGGTGCGCCACTGCTGGCCGTTGGCCTGGGTGAAGCGCAGTGCCAGGCTGCGGATTGGCACGCTGTTGTCCGGCGCATAAGGGTTACCGGCCGGCAAAGCGAACCGCCCGACCACCGGGGTTCGCGGGTCGTTGAACACCTGGGCGCTGGAGTAGGCACGGGCCTCACCGCTGCTCTCGAAGTGGCCGATCACGCACACGCCTTTGGAATGATTGCGCCGAAAACCCGGGTGCACGCCGTTGTTGGTTTCCAGCACGTTGATCAGCTTTTTCGGGGTCAGGCGCTGTGGGTCGAGGGTGCCGTTGACGTAGGCAAAAGCCCCGGCCACCGCGGCGACCACCAGGGCAATGCCCGCCAGGCGCAACGTCAGGCTCGCGGCACTCAAGGGTGGCCGGGTTGGCGGTAATGAGCGATCTACCATGAAAGACTCCTGGGCCATCGGCCACAAGTGAGAAGAATCAAGCAGACGCACCCCGTGAAGGTTTATTCCAGCGCGCGGTGTTTATTTTTTCGGGGGTGGAATAACCTCGGGTGCCGGGCGTCTTCCTAGTCCAGCGTAGTGACTAGTCCGAACTTCATGAACGATATCGACGAACAACTTCGAGAAATCATTCCCAGATTGCGCCGGTTTGCGGTGTCCTTGACGCGCAATCCCAGCAGCGCCGATGACCTGGTGCAGGCGTGCCTCGAGCGCGCGTTGTCGAGTTGGTGCGATAAACGTCCCGAAGGCGACTTGCGCGCCTGGCTGTTTTCGATTCTGTATCGGCAGTTTCTCGACGCGCACCGGCGCTCCCGGCGTTATGCGCGGATGCTCGAATTCTTTACCGGACGTGACGATGCGCAACCCTCGGCAGAGCGCACGGTGATCGCGCAATCGACCCTGCAGGCCTTCGACCGGCTCAACACGGAACAGCGCGCGCTGTTGCTTTGGGTCTCGGTCGAGGGCTTGAGCTACAAGGACGTTGCCGGGATCCTCGACGTCCCGGTCGGTACCGTGATGTCGCGCCTGTCCCGTGCCCGCCAGGCCTTGCGCCAACTCAGCGATGGCGAAATCGCCCGCCCTTCCCTGCGGAGACTCAAATGATCAGCATGCCCCCAAGCGAGCGGGACCTGCACGCCTATGTCGACCATCAATTGAGCGATGACGACCGACGTCTGCTGGACACTTATCTGGCCAGCAACCCTGAAGTGGCGGCACAAGTGCGTGCCTGGCAGCAGGACGCCCAACAATTGCGCGCAGCCCTGAGCGGCGCCTTGCAGCAACCGGCCAACCCGGACCTCGACCCGGCGCTGATCCGCCAACGTCACAGCCGCCAATCGCGCCGCCACCTGGCCAGCGCCGCAGTGCTGCTGATGGCCATCGGCGTGGGTGGATTCAGCGGTTGGCAGGCGCGGGAGATGACGCTGGTCAGCGCCCCGCTACCGATGACCGATGCCCTGCAGGCCTATCGTCTGATTGCCCAGCAAGGCATTCTGCCGGCCGACTACAAGGCCAGCGACGACGGTGACATGCAGGGCTGGCTCGACCGTTATTTCACCCAGGCCAACCGCTTGCCTGACTTGTCCGGGGCAGGCTTCAAACCGGTCAGCGGGCGCTTGCTCAGCACCGAGCAAGGGCCGGCGGCGATGGTGGTGTATGAGGATCATGGCGGGCACAAGGTGAGCTTTTACGTACGGCCACCGGGGCCGAGAAACTTCATGCTGCCGCGGGGTAGTCGCAGCGATGGCGGGTTGCAGGCGGAGTATTGGTCGGGGGGTGGGTATAACTATGCGATGGTCAGCCCAAGCGATACACCGGGGGCGCAGATGCTCAAGCAGACCGTGCAGTTCTGAACACACCCTCTACCCTGCGATAAAACGGCGGCCCGCCCCATCAATTGTGGGAGCGAGCCTGCTCGCGAATGCGGTCTGTCTGCCAACCCATTGGTTGAATGTGCCGGCCCCTTCGCGAGCAAGCTCGCTCCCACAGGGGATCGGCGTCGAGCACAAAAATTGCGGCCTGCACCCATCAACTGTGGGAGCAAACCCGCTCCCACATTTCGATCGTGATGTATCGGGGACAGTGTTCAGCCCTGTCCGAACACCTGCGAAGGCCGGCGCAGCAGCGGGTCGAAGGGATTGATCCGCGGCCCGATCAGTGCCGCTTCGCGCTTGAGCATTTCCACCACTGTCGGCAGACGGTCCGGCCCCAGGCGATCGCTGACGGTGGCCACACTCAACGCCGCCACGGCCCGGCCTTCGCGATCGAGGATCGGCACCGCGACGCCGGCCATGCCCTGCAATACGCCAGTGTTGCGCCCGGCGTAACCGAGCTTGCGCACGTTCTCGACCTCGGAACGCAGGAAGACCTCGTCGTACAGGTGGAAATCCTTGAGCCGCGGCAGGTTGTAATGAATCACCGTGTCGCGTTCTTCTTCCGGCAGGAACGCCAGAATCGCCAGGCTGCCCTGACCCACCCCCAGCGCCACTCGCCCACCGATGTCGCCGGTAAAAGTGCGGATCGGAAACGGCCCTTCACTGCGGTCCAGGCAGATCGCATCGAAGCCGCTGCGTGCCAGCAAAAACAACGAATCGCCCAACGACGCCGACAACCGCAGCAACGCCGGCCGCACCAGTTCGCGCAGGTTGCCGGTGTTCCCGGCGCGGGCGGCCAGGGCGAAAAATTCCAGGCTCAGGCGATAGCGTTTGCTGCGCGCATCCTGCTCGACCATGCCCTCCTCCATCAGGTTGCGCAACAAGCGGTGCGTGGTCGGTTGCGACAAACCGATGCGCTGGGCCAGTTGCGTGACCCGCTCCCCGCCCTCGACCGTGTCACCCAGGCTACGCAGTACGGCAAACAGACGTGACACTGCGCCGACACCGACTTCATTCTTACTTTCATTCCGCTCAATGGAATCTGACATGTGATTTCCCGAAGATTTATCTGCTCAGCGAATGAAACTGAAAATAGTCATCGCTTCAGTGAAATAGGCCATTGAGCCCATCCTAGTCTTCGTCCTACTCTGCGTCCATACAGGGGCGATTCGAACAACAGCGGCAGCCGACCCAAGTCGAGCGCCAACGCACCCAGCAACACCTTTTCGTATCTGCCCTTACAAAAAAGCGCGCCTGCGGGTGACGCATAACAATCTCAGGTGGAGCGCAGTCATGGCTTTTGTGCAACTTGATGGACTCGGCAAACGTTACGGTGAGATCGACGCCGTCGTCGCCACCAACCTCGCGGTGGAGAAAGGCGAGTTCGTTTCCCTGCTCGGCCCCTCCGGCTGCGGCAAGACCACCACCCTGCAAATGATCGCCGGCTTCGTCGAAGTCACCAGCGGGCGCATTGTCCTGGACGGTCGCGACATCACCCATGCCAAGCCCGCCAGCCGCGGCCTGGGGGTGGTGTTCCAGAGTTACGCGCTGTTCCCGCACATGACCATCAAAGACAACGTCGCCTTCGGCCTGCGCATGCGCAAAGTTGCCAACGCCGAGTTGCAGCAACGGGTGGACCGGGTGCTGAAACTGGTGCGGCTGGATCAGCACGCCGAACGCTACCCACGGGAATTGTCCGGTGGCCAGCGCCAGCGTGTGGCCCTGGCCCGGGCCTTGGTGATCGAGCCGCCGGTGTTGCTGCTTGATGAGCCGCTGTCCAACCTCGACGCCAACCTGCGCGAAGAGATGCAATTTGAAATCCGCCGCATCCAGCGCGAAGTCGGGATCACCACCTTGATGGTGACTCACGACCAGTCCGAAGCGCTGTCCATCAGCGACCGGGTGGTGGTGATGCAGGCCGGGCGCATCACCCAGATCGACGCGCCCTACACCCTGTACGAACACCCGCGCACCGAGTTCATTTCCGGGTTCGTCGGCAAGGCCAACCTGTTGCCGGGTGAACGGGACAGTGCCGGCGTGGTGCAGGTGTGCAAACGCGGCGATGGCGACCTGACCTTGAGCCTGCGTCCGGAAAAAATCGATCTGCGCGATGCCGGCCTTGGGCGCTTGCAAGGACAGATCGTCAGCCGCTTCTTTCTCGGCAGCCAATGGCTGTATGGCGTGTCGACCCACCTGGGCGAACTCTGCGTGGTGCGCCGCAACGACGGCTCGGCGCCGATGAATGAAGGCACCGCGGTCGGTCTCGACTGGGACGCGGCGTTGTTGCGGGTGCTGAGTGTCGACGAGGTGCCGGCATGAGCCTGGTGATCGCGGCGCGTCAGGGGCGCCAAGGCTATTGGTTGTCGGCACCGGCCCTGGCGCTGTACTTCGGCTTGCTGGTGATTCCGCTGCTGCTGACGCTGGTGCTGTCGTTCAATGTGTTCGACTACAGCTCGGGGATCGACGGTGACACCTACACCCTCGACCACTACAGCAGCCTGCTGGGCGATCCGTACTTCTACGAGATCTTCCTGCGCACGTTCTGGATCAGCGCCCTGACCACCCTGCTGTGCGTGGTGATCGGCGTGCCCGAGGCCTACATCCTCAGCCGCATGGGCGCGCCTTGGCGTTCGATCTTCCTGATCCTGATCCTCACCCCGCTGCTGATTTCAGTGGTGGTGCGCGCCTTTGGCTGGAGCCTGCTGCTCGGTGCCGACGGCCTGGTCAACCAGACGCTGCAAGCCTTCGGCGGCTCGCCGATGAAGTTGCTCTACACGCCGTTCGCCGTGGTGATCGCCCTGGTGCACGTGATGCTGCCGTTCATGATCATTCCGGTCTGGACCTCGCTGCAGAAACTCGATCCGGCCGCGGAACAGGCCGCGCTGTCCCTCGGCGCCAGCCAGCTCACGGTGATCCGCAAAGTGGTGCTGCCGCAGATCATGCCCGGTGTGCTCTCCGGCACCTTGATCGTGTTCGGTCTGGCGGCCAGCTCGTTCGCCATTCCCGGATTGCTCGGCGGACGCCGACTGAAGATGGTCGCCACGCTGATCTACGACCAGTACCTGTCGGAACTCAACTGGCCCATGGGCGCCGCCATCGCCGTGGCCCTGCTGTTGCTCAACCTGCTGATCATGCTGTCGTGGAACCGGATGATCGAAGGCCGCTACAAGAAGTCATTGGGATAACTCGTCATGTCCAAGAACGGTCCTTTCGCCCTGCTGTTTCATGCCCTGGTGGTGCTGTTCATGCTGGCGCCGCTGGTGGTGGTGTGCCTGGTCGCCTTTACCCCGGAAAACACCTTGAGTCTGCCGACCACCGAGTTTTCCCTGCGCTGGTTCCGTGCGGTGTTCGAGCGTGCCGACTTTGTCGACGCGTTCTACAACAGCCTGATCCTGGCCTTCAGCGCCGCCACTCTGGCGACGCTGATTGCGGTGCCGGCGGCGCTGGCGATCACCCGCTTCGAGTTTCCGGGACGGGATTTTTTCAACGGTCTGTTCCTGTCGCCGATCATCATTCCGCACTTGGTTTTGGGGGTTGCGTTGCTGCGGTTGTTTGCGCTGATGGGGGTCAATGGCAGCTTCGCCTGGCTGATCTTTGCCCATGTGCTGGTGATCACGCCGTATGTGTTGAGGTTGGTGCTGGCGTCGGCGATTGGCCTGGATCGCAGCGCCGAACACGCCGCGCAATCCCTGGGGGCCGGGCGCTTCACGCTGTTTCGGCAGATTACTTTGCCGATGATTCTGCCGGGGGTCGCCGGGGGCTGGTTGCTGGCGTTTATCAACAGTTTCGATGAGGTCACGTTGTCGATCTTCGTCACCTCGCCGGCCACGCAGACGCTGCCGGTGCGGATGTATGTGTACGCCACCGAATCCATCGATCCGATGATGGCGGCGGTGTCGGCCCTGGTGATCGCGCTGACGGCGCTGACCATGATTCTGCTTGATCGGGTGTATGGCCTGGATCGGGTTCTGGTGGGTAAACAATGAGGGCGCCATGGCTCTGCTGAAACGACTGGCCGAAAGCGACCGCCCGGCCCTGGACTTTACCCTCGACGGCGCACCGGCCACCGGCCTGCTCGGCGACACCCTGCTGACAGCGGTGCTGACCTGCAGCGAACACTTGCGCGGCAGCGATTTCAGCGCCGAACCCCGGGCCGGTTTCTGCCTGATGGGCGCCTGTCAGGACTGCTGGGTGCGATTGGGCGATGGCCGGCGGGTGCGCGCGTGTTCGACGTTGCTGGAAGCCGGACAGCAGATCAATCGCGAACCAGGGCGTTGCTTATGAACACCTTTTCAACCTGCAGAAACCGGATCCCGGGTAGGAGCCGGCTTGCTGGCGATAGCTTTCTTTCTGCCAACGCATTTGTTGAATGTGCCGGCCCCTTCGCGAGCAGGCTCGCTCCCACAGGGGGGCTGTGGCGGACACAAAACTCGCGGCCGATATCGATCAACTGTGGGAGCGAGCCTGCTCGCGAAAGCGGTTTGTCTGCCAGCGCATTTGTTGAATGTGCCGGCCTCTTCGCGAGCAAGCCAGCTCCTACAGGGGGGCTGCGGCGGTCACAAAACTCGCGGCCGATATCTATCAACTGTGGGAGCGAGCCTGCTCGCGATAGCGGTTTGTCTGCCAGCGCATTTGTTGAATGTTCCGTCGTCATCGCGAGCAAGCTCGCTCCCACAGGGGGGTTGCGGCGGACACAAAACTCGCGGCCGATATCGATCAACTGTGGGAGCGAGCCTGCTCGCGATAGCGGACTGTCTGCCAACACACCTGTTGAATGTGCCGTCGTCATCGCGAGCAGGCTCGCTCCCACAGGGGGGCTGTGGCGGAAACAAAACTCGCGGCCAACACCGATCAACTGTGGGAGCGAGCCTGCTCGCGATAGCGGTTTGTCTGCCAGCGCATTTGTTGAATGTGCCGGCCCCTTCGCGAGCAGGCTCGCTCCCACAGGGGGGTTGCGGCGGACACAAAACTCGCGGCCGATATCGATCAACTGTGGGAGCGAACCTGCTCGCGATAGCGGTTTGTCTGCCAGCGCATTTGTTGAATGTGCCGGCCCCTTCGCGAGCAGGCTCGCTCCCACAGGGGGGCTGCGGCGGTCACAAAACTCGCGGCCGATATCGATCAACTGTGGGAGCGAGCCTGCTCGCGATAGCGGTTTGTCTGCCAGCGCATTTGTTGAATGTGCCGGCCTCTTCGCGAGCAAGCTCGCTCCCACAGGGGGGCTGTGGCGGACACAAAACTCGCGGCCGATATCTATCAACTGTGGGAGCGAGCCTGCTCGCGATAGCGGTTTGTCTGCCAGCGCATTTGTTGAATGTTCCGTCGTCATCGCGAGCAAGCTCGCTCCCACAGGGGGGCTGCGGCGGTCACAAAACTCGCGGCCGATATCTATCAACTGTGGGAGCGAGCCTGCTCGCGATAGCGGTTTGTCTGCCAGCGCATTTGTTGAATGTGCCGGCCCCTTCGCGAGCAGGCTCGCTCCCACAGGGGGGTTGCGGCGGACACAAAACTCGCGGCCGATATCGATCAACTGTGGGAGCGAGCCTGCTCGCGATAGCGGTTTGTCTGCCAGCGCATTTGTTGAATGTGCCGGCCCCTTCGCGAGCAGGCTCGCTCCCACAGGGGGGCTGTGGCGGACACAAAACTCGCGGCCAACACCGATCAACTGTGGGAGCGAGCCTGCTCGCGATAGCGGTTTGTCTGCCAGCGCATTTGTTGAATGTGCCGGCCTCTTCGCGAGCAAGCCAGCTCCTACAGGGGGGCTGCGGCGGTCACAAAATCCCGGGACAACCGCAGTCAACTGTGGGAGCGAGCTTGCTCGCGATAGCGGACTGTCTGCCAACACACCTGTTGAATGTTCCGTCGTCATCGCGAGCAAGCTCGCTCCCACAGGGGGGTTGCGTCGCGCACAGGCATTTGGGGCAATTCCCACAGGGGTTCGGCGTTGATCATCAGTGAGGTGGGTATGAAATCGGTGGTCATCGTCGGCGCCGGGCCGGCCGGGATTCGGGCGGCGCAGACGCTGGTGGCGCATGGGGTTCGACCGGTGTTGCTGGATGAAGCAGCGCGTGGTGGCGGGCAGATTTATCGGCGCCAGCCGGTGAACTTCACGCGTTCGCCGGTCAAGTTATATGGCTTCGAAGCGCGCAAGGCCAGTGCGTTGCATGGGACGATCGACGCACTGCGCGAGCAGCTCGATTACCGTCCCGAGACGCTGGTATGGAACGCCGAAGACGGTGCGCTGGACACCTTGCATGAAGGCCGTGCCGCACGGCTGGAGTTCTCCCGGGTGATCGTCGCCACCGGCGCCACCGACCGGATCCTGCCAGTGCCGGGCTGGACCTTGCCAGGCGTCTACAGCCTCGGCGCGGCGCAGATCGCGCTCAAATTCCAGGGTTGCGCCATCGGCGAACGGGTGGTGTTCGCCGGCAGCGGCCCGTTGCTGTACCTGGTGGCTTATCAATACGCCAAGGCCGGCGCGAACGTGGTCGCGGTGCTCGACAGTTCGCCCTTCAGCGCCCAGGCCCGCGCCCTGCCCGGCCTGCTGTCACAACCGACCACTCTGGCCAAAGGCATTTATTACCGCAGCTGGCTGACCGCCCACGGCATCCCGGTGCACCAGGGCGCAACGCTGCAACGGGTCAATGGCGAGCAACGGGTGCAATCGCTGCACTGGAGCAACACAAAAGGCCAACAACAGCTCGATTGCGACGCCGTGGCGTTCGCCCACGGCCTGCGCAGTGAAACTCAACTCGCCGACCTGCTCGGCTGCGAATTCACCTGGAACCCGCTCAACCGCGCCTGGCTGCCCCAGCGTGACAGCACCGGGCGCAGCAGTGTCGCCGAGGTGTACCTGGCCGGTGACGGCGCCGGCATCATGGGCGCCGACGCGGCGGAAATGGCTGGCGAACGGGCCGCCCTCGCACTGCTCGAAGACATGGGCTACCTGATCCCGCCGCAACGGCCCGCTGAACTGGAACACGCCCTCAAGCGCATCGGTGATTTTCGCCAGGGCCTGGAGCGGGCCTTCGCCTTTCCCGATCACTGGGCCGCAGAAGTTGCCAATGAGGTGATGGTCTGTCGCTGCGAAGAAGTACGCGCCGGTGACATCCGCGAGGTGGTGCGCGAGGGTCATTGGGAAATCAACCGGGTCAAGGCGCATTGCCGGGTCGGCATGGGCCGCTGCCAGGGCCGCATGTGTGGCGCCGCCGCCGCGGAAATCATCGCCTGCGAGAGCCGACGGGCGCTGTCCGACATCGGCCGCTTGCGCGCGCAGGCGCCGATCAAGCCGCTGCCGTTCGGCCTGGAGCTGGAATCATGATCGAGGTCGATGCAGTCATCATCGGTGGCGGTATCGTCGGTGCCTCCGCCGCGCTATTTCTAAGCCAGGCGGGTCGGCGCGTGGCCTTGCTCGAACGGGACTTTTGCGGCTCGCACTCCAGCGGCGTGAACTACGGTGGCGTGCGGCGTCAGGGTCGACCCTTGTCGCAACTGCCGCTGTCGCAGCGGGCCCACGAGATCTGGGGGCAGTTGCCGCAGCTGATCGGCATCGACGGTGAGTATCAACGCAGCGGTCACTTGAAACTGGCCCGCAGCCTCAACGACCTGCATGCCTTGCAAGACTATGCCGACACCAGCCAGGGCTTCGGCCTCGATCTGCAGGTGCTCGACCGTCGTCAATTGCGCGAGCGTTTTCCATGGGTCGGTGCAGTGGCCGTCGGCGCTTCGTTTTGCCCCGATGACGGCCATGCCAACCCGCGGCTGGTCTCCCCGGCGTTCGCCCGGGCTGCGCGGCAACAGGGTGCGCAAGTGCATGAACAATGCGCGGTGTCGACCGTGGAACACGACGGTCAGCGCTTTCGGATCAGCACTCGAACCGGTCTCGAACTGCGCGCGCCCTGGCTGCTGAACTGCGCCGGCGCGTGGGCCGGCAGCCTGGCGGAACAGTTCGGTGAAGCGGTACCGATGCATGCCGGGCACCCGGCGATGCTGGTCACCGAGCCGTTGCCGCTGGTGATGAATGCCAGCACCGGGGTCGAGGGCGGCGGCATCTATGCCCGTCAGGTCGCGCGCGGCAATTGCGTATTGGGCGGCGGCCAGGGGTTTGCCCTCGACCACGCCCGCGCCCGACCGGGGCAGAACGCGGTGATCGAGATCCTGCGCCAGGCCGTCGAGCTCTACCCGTTTCTTCAAGGCGCCCAGGCGATTCGCACCTGGAGCGGCACCGAAGGTTACCTGCCCGATCGCCAGCCGGTGATCGGCCACAGTGGCACTCAACCCGGCCTGTTGCACGCGTTCGGCTTTGCCGGAGCGGGCTTTCAGATCGGCCCCGCGGTGGGCCAGGCGCTCACCGAGATCATCTGTAGCGGCGCGTCAAAGACGCCGCTGGATGCGTTTTCCATCACCCGGTTTCACTCCATCTCCGTAGCTTGATAGAGGAAGGTCGCGCCAATGAATAACCTCAAACGCACTGCACTGCTCGGTATCTCCTGCATGAGCGCTCTGCTCACGGTCAACCAGGCACACGCCGAACCGACGCTGTACCTGGGCATGAACGGCGGGACCATGGAGCGGCTCTACGCCGACAAGGTGCTGCCGCCTTTCGAGAAAGCCAACAACGTCAAAGTGGTGATCGTGCCCGGCACTTCCGCCGATATTCTGGCCAAGGTCCAGGCCGGTAAAGGCAACCCGCAGATGCACGTGATGTTCCTCGATGACGGCATCATGTACCGCGCCATCGCCATGGGCCTGTGCGACAAACTCGAAGACAGCCCGACCCTGGCGCAGATCCCGGCCAAGGGCCGCATCAAGGAACAGGCCGTGGCGGTCAGCCTCGGCGTCACCGGGCTGGCCTACAACACGCGGTTGTTCAAGGAAAAAGGCTGGAACGCGCCGACCTCGTGGATGGACATGGCCGACCCGCGCTTCAAGGACAAACTGGTGTTCCAGTCGATGGCCTCTTCGACCTTCGGCCTGCATGGCTTTTTGATGTTCAACCGGATTCAGGGCGGCAGCGAGACCGACGTCGAACCGGGCTTCAAGGCCTGGCCGAACACCGTCGGGCGCAACGTGCTGGAATACATTCCGAGCTCGGCGAAGATTTCCGAAATGCTCCAGACCGACGAGGCGGCGCTGTTCCCGCTGACCCCGACCCAGGTCACCGCGCTGAAACTCAAGGGCATGCCGGTGGAATATGCGCAGCCCAAGGAAGGCGCGGTGGTGCTCAACGTCGCCGAATGCGCGATCGCCAACAACACCCAGCCGCAACTGGCGCAGAAACTGGCAGCCTTTCTGCTGACGCCCGAAGCGCAAGCCGCGGCGCTGGAAGACGGCGACCAGATTCCGTCCAACCCGAATACGCCGACCACCGATAAGACCCGGGGCCAGGTCGAGGCGATGAAGCAGTACCTGACGACCGCCATCGCGATCGATTGGGACCAGGTCAATGAACAGCGGCCGGCGTGGAATGCGCGGTGGAACCGTAGTATCGAGCGGTAGGCACCTGAGCAATTCGGCCACCGTTAACCCTGTGGCGAGCCCCTCGCCGCAGACCTCACAACAAGGGCTCGTCGACACAACTGGAATGAAAATTCACCCTTTGGTTACACTACGCCGCCGCTCGGGGAAGCCGGCCTGACTATCAAAGGGTGACATCACAGTGGCCGTTCGACCGCCCAACCGTTCGCGACTCCTGCCTCGCTGGCCGATACTGCGCCGTTTGTTCGGCAAGGCAACCGCTGCCTGCGGCGCCGCGACCGGGCGCGTCATCCATGACTACTTTCGCCACAAGGCCCATGCCCAGGGCTACACCCTCAGCCACAGCCAGCAGCGAGTGATCGACTGCATGGCGCAGCACGCCACGGCGCTGCTCGGTTCATCGGCGAAAACCCTGCCCGGCCTGTACCTGCATGGCGCCGTGGGGCGCGGCAAGAGTTGGCTGCTCGACGGTTTTTTCCAGGCACTGCCGATGGCGCAAAAACGGCGGCTGCATTTCCATCAGTTTTTCGCGCAACTTCATCAAGGCATGTTCAATCATCGTGATCAGCCCGATGCACTGGCGGCCACCCTCGATGAGCTGCTGGGCGATTGCCGGGTGCTGTGTTTCGACGAGTTTCACGTCCACGACATCGGCGATGCGATGCTCATTACGCGGTTGTTCAAGGCGCTGTTTCGCCGGGGCATCCTGCTGTTGGTCACCTCCAATTATCCACCCGAGGGCCTGCTGCCCAACCCGCTGTACCATGCGCGCTTCAAACCGGTGATCGACCTGATCAACGCGCGGATGCAGGTCATGGAGGTCGGCGGTCCCCACGACTACCGCACTCAGGCGAGAAGTCACGCCCAGCAGGTGTTCACCCAGGGTCAATACGTCTGGCCGGCGACGATTGCCCAGCGTCTGGCCTTGAACCTGCCAGACGCGGATGGGCCGAGCATTGCGCTGCCCGTCGGGACTCGGCAGCTGCAGGCCCGACACTGTGCAGGGCGAACCATCGGCTTCACCTTTGGCGATCTGTGCGACCACCCCACGGCGGTCATGGATTATCTGGAGCTGTGTCGGCGGTTCGATCATTGGGTCATCGATGAATTGCCCAATCTGGCTGATTGTTCGATTGCGGCTCAGCAGCGGTTTATCAATCTGGTGGATGTGTTGTATGACCAGGACAAGCATTTGATTCTGCTGGGGCAGCGGTCGTTGCGGGAAAGCCTGGGAGGTGATGCGATTGATCTGGCGCGCACGCGGAGTCGGTTGGGGCAGTTGGTTGAGGTTAAGGGGGGGTAGGCTGATCCATATTCTTTGGTGTGGCTGCTGGCCTCTTCGCGAGCAAGCTCGCTCCCACAGTTGATCGGGTTGCCCGGAGGGATGGGGTCTAATGTGGGGGGGCTGATCCATATTCTTGGTGTGGCTGCTGGCCTCTTCGCGAGCAGGCTCGCTCCCACATTGAATTCATGTCGTTCACAAGTCCCCTGTGGGAGCGAGCCTGCTCGCGAAGGCGGCCTGACAGGCGCTACACCTTTGCCGTTATCATGTCGCCCATTCCCGGGGCCCCGAGCCCTCCCCTCGATCAATAGCGAATCTGTTCATGGACCCTTGCCCAACTGCGCGCCGGACATTTGTCGGGCATCACCCGCCTCGATCTCGCCTTTGGCCTGACCGAGTTTCCCCGGGAAATCTTCGACCTGGCGGACTCCCTGGAGGTGCTCAACCTCAGCGGCAACGCCTTGACCCGGCTGCCGGACGACTTGCATCGGCTCAGCCGTTTGCGGGTGCTGTTCTGCTCGGACAACCTGTTCACCGAACTGCCCGCCTGCCTCGGCCGATGCGCCGCGTTGACCATGATCGGCTTCAAGGCCAATCGCATCGAGACAGTGCCAGGCGCCGCGCTGCCACCGTTATTGCGCTGGCTGATCCTGACCGACAACCACATCAGCGCGCTGCCGACCGAGTTGGGTGAACGCCCGCACCTGCAAAAACTGATGCTGGCCGGCAACCGCTTGCAGCGTTTGCCCGAGAGCCTGGGTCAGTGTCATCGACTCGAGCTGATCCGCGTCGCCGCCAACCGGCTGACCGAACTTCCCGAGTGGTTGCTGACCCTGCCAAGCCTGAGCTGGCTGGCCTACGCCGGTAACCCGCTGGAAACCGAAGCCGACGCGGCCGCCCTTGAAGCGACCCGAAGCATCCCCTGGTCCGAACTGCGCCCGGAGCAGCAACTGGGTGAAGGCGCTTCGGGGGTGATTCATCGTGCCTCCTGGGAACGGCCGGGCCAGCCGGCGACCCAGGTCGCGGTCAAACTGTACAAAGGCGAAATGACCAGCGATGGCTCGCCGCTGCATGAGATGAACGCCTGCATCACCGCAGGCCTCCACCCCAATCTGATCCGGATCGAAGGGCGCATCGTCGGGCATCCGCAAGCGCAGGCCGGGCTGGTGATGGAGCTGATCGATCCGCTGTACCGCAATTTGGCCGGGCTACCGAGCCTGGCGTCGTGCAGCCGGGACGTCTACGCCAACGACAGCCGATTCAGCGCTGACGTGACCTTGCGAATCGCCAGTGGCATCGCGCAAGCGGCCGAGCATTTGCACCGCCAGGGCATCACCCATGGCGACCTGTATGGGCACAATATTCTGTGGAACGAGCACGGTGATTGCCTGTTGGGGGACTTTGGTGCGGCGTCGGTTCATGCCACCGCGGACACCTTTGAAAGCCGCGCATTGCAGCGGATCGAAGTGCGGGCGTTTGGCATTCTGCTGGGGGAATTGCTGGAGCGGATTGACTCGGGGTTGAGCGATGAGGGGCGTGGGCGGTTGGAGGATTTGCGGCGGCGGTGCTGTCAGCCGGATGTGCTGGCGCGGCCGGGGTTCGGTGAGATTGTGCGGGAGCTGAATAAACGGTGACCGCTGCGCGGTCATTCGCGAGCAAGCCCGCTCCCACAGTCCGTTCAGTCAAGCGAACGCTGTCTACTGTAGGAGCGAGCTTGCTCGCGATGGTCGTTAACGATGACGCTTGTTTCCTGGCTAAACGCGGCGCTCTTGAGTTTTTCGCGAGCAAGCTCGCTCCTACAGGGATTTGTGTACACCTGTAGAAGCTGCCGCAGGGTGCGATTTTTTGATGTTTAACCCGCCAACCCGACAAACATATCCTGCACATCATCATGGTTATCCAGGCCTTCAAGGAACGCCTCGACTTCAGCCATCTGCTCGTCGCTCAGACCACTGACCGGGTTCTTCGGCTGATAGCCCAGCTTGGCCGACAACACCGTGAAACCTTGTTCCGGCAACGCTTTCTGTACCGCATCAAGGTCCGCAGGCTCGGTCAGGAACAGGGTCGCGCCGTCTTCACCCGGCTCGAAATCCTGGGCACCGGCTTCGATGGCGGCCATTTCCGGATCGGCGTCGGGGGTGTCCGGGGACGCCTCGATCATGCCGACGTGATTGAAATCCCAGGCCACCGAACCGGAAGCGCCCAGCTGGCCCTTGCGGAACGCGACGCGGATTTCAGCGACGGTGCGGTTGATGTTGTCGGTAACGCATTCAACGATCAGCGGTACCTGATGCGGGGCGAACCCTTCATAGGTCACGCGGTGGTATTGCACGGTTTCGCCGAGCTGGCCCGAGCCTTTCTTGATCGCACGTTCCAAGGTTTCCCGGGGCATCGAAGCCTTTTTCGCCTGCTCGACCACCAGACGCAGGTGCGCGTTGGTCGCTACATCGGCACCGTTGCGCGCAGCAATGGTGATTTCTTTCACCAATTTGCCGAAGATCTTGCCTTTGGCGTTGGATGCCGCTTCTTTGTGTTTAACCTTCCACTGTGCGCCCATTACTCACTCTCTTATCTGTGGCGCCGAGACATCTGTTGGCCGACGCTTTGCGCAAGTTTATACGGCCTAAAGTTGGCAATCGACCAAAAAAATCAGCACGCGGGTGACGAATCGACATTTTCACCGCGTGTTGTAGGGCGTTTCTGAATCGTCGATTTACGGTGACTACAAACAGCTTTGGTTTCGTACGCTCTTGGCCTGTATTCCATGGCAGAAGCGCATTCGATGCTCAACGACAAGGAAACCCCCTTCACCCTGACACTGCTCGAGGACGACTTGAGTTTTCAGGTGATGCAGTTCAGCGGTCATGAAGCCCTCAACCAGACCTATCGATTCGAGGTCGAGGTGATCGGCCTGCCGCCGGCCATGAACCTCGACCGGTTGTTGCAACAGCCGGTGTTCCTCAGCCTGGGAGATGGCGAGGGGTTTCACGGCGTCCTCCACAGCGCCAGTCACGAATACCGCGGTGCGCAGCAGGTCGGCTACAAACTGGTGCTGGTGCCCTGCCTGCTAGCACTGGACCGCGACAGCAGGCGCCGGGTGTTCCACGACCTGAGCGTGCCGATGATCCTGCGCCAGCTCCTGGAGGAACATGACCTGCCCGAAGGCAGCTATCGCTTCGAGCTGGCGAACGGGCACTATCCGCCGCGGCCGTTTTGCATTCAGTACGAGGAGAGTGACCTGGCCTTGCTGCAGCGCCTGTGCGAGGAAGAAGGCATTCACTATCACTTCGAACATCACTGCGACGGGCATGTGCTGGTGCTGGCCGACGACAGCCTGAGTTTCCCCCAGGAACCGCTGCTGACACCATTCCAGGCTGATACCGACCCTGACCCTGCGCAGCCGGCGATCAGTGAGTTGTTTCAGCGCCATGAAGCCCAGCCCTTGCACACCCGGTGGGATGCCAGGAACCGTGGCGCGCCGGATGCCGGCGATGGCGCGGCCAACCATGGCTTCGGCAAGCCGTCGCCGAAGATGGCCAGGCCCGATCCCGGGCAGGATCAACGCAGCCGTCGACAGCTGCAGCGCCTGCGTTGCCTGCAGCAGCAGGTGCATGGCCAGAGCAATCATGGGGCGATGTGCAGCGCCCGGATCATCCAGGTGGCAGCGCATCCGCTCTCATGTTTCAACGATCAATGGCTGCTCACCGAGACCCGACATCAGGGGCAACCGTCCTTGAATCCGGCCGCGGGTTGCGGTGCGCTGATTTATCGCAATCAGTTCAGCGCCATTCCCTGGTCGACGGAGTTTCGCCCGGCGCTCAAACAGGCCAGGCCGAGCATCCCGGGCTATCAGCCAGCCCGGGTGCTTGGCCTGACCGGGCAAGCGCCCAAGCTGGATGATCGCGGCCGGATACAGGTCCGGCTGTGGCCGACGACGCCTGCCGATCCGCAGGAGTGCGTCGGCCTCTGGCTGCCGCTCGCCCTTGCAACGCCCCACGGCTGGATCGACCCGCACCGACTGCCAAAAGCCGGCAGCGAGGTGCTGGTCAATTTTCTCGACAGTGATCCGGACCGACCGGTGCTGTGGGTCGGCCTGGGGCAAATCCACACCCCGGAACCGGCCCGCCCCCGTGAGCCACGCAACGACGCCCGGCTGCTGCTGGACTGGCTGGTCAATCGCACGGACCTGACGCCCTGACGCTCAGCCTTTATCGGCTTTGCCTGCGGCTGCGGCGAACTTCGCCAGGCGCACGTCCAGATGCCGCGGTCGGTGCCCGTGATCCTCGGCGCGCTCCTTGCGGCGGATGGCGTTGCGCACCAGCAGCGAGCCGAGGTAACGGATCGGCTCCGGCGGAAAATAGCCCAGGGGACCGTTGACCAGTGGCGATCGGGTCCAGGCATTGTCCAGGCCCTGGACCATCGAGGCGAGAATCTGCCCGCCCATATGGCAGGGACCGACGCCGCTGCCGGAATAACCGAAACCGTAGAACACATTGCCGCTGGCACTCATCTGGCCGAAGAACGGCAAGCCCGTCACCGAGCGATCCGAGGGACCGTTCCAGGTCGCCTCGACTTTTACCTCGGCAAACGCCGGAAAAAACTCGCCTAGGCTGTGCTTTAACAGACCGGCATAAGGCGATGGCTGATCGAACACCGGCAGCATCCGCCCGCCGTAAGCAAAGGTATTGCCGCCCTTGCCGAGCATGATCCGGCCGTCCGGCGTGTTGTGGTAGTAGTGCACGAAAATCCGCGAATCGAGCACCGTGACGCCGCTGGTCAAACCGATCTGGTTGAGCAGGTCCGGCCGTGGCTCGGTAATCGCCATGTCGCTGGAAACGATCGCCACGCTGCGTTCGAACTGTGGAAACGCCCGGGCCATCCAGGCGTTCATTGCCAGCACCACGCGGTCGGCGCGGATCGTGCCGTTCGCCGTTTGAATCGCCGCGGGCCGGCCTTCCAGCAGCCCGGTCATGGCGGTGCGCTCATGTATTCTCACGCCGAGTTGCAAGGCGACCCGACGCAGGCCGCGCACCAGTTTGCCCGGTTGCACGCTGGCGGCGGCCGGGGAAAACCAGCCTTCCAGGTGCTTGCTGGAGCCGGCCATGCGCTGCACGTCCGCCACCGGCCGCTGGGTGAACGAGTTGATGCCGTTGCGCTCCAGCGCTGCGATCACCGCATCGGTGGAACCGCATTGGGCGCGGTTGGTGGCGGTGTAGAGCGTGCCATCGAGGCGGTAATCGGCATCCACGCCGTACTGCTCGCAGAACGTGCCGATCGCATAGATGCTGCGCTCGGATTCCTTGACCAGGCGCACCGCCTCTTCGACACCAAACAACCTTTCCAGGGTGAAATATTTGGCCGACCACGACAGCGCGCAACCACCGTTGCGACCGCTGGCGCCCGCCCCGCAAATGTCCGCCTCGATCAGCAGCACGTCGAGCTCGGGGTTGTGTTCCTTGAGCATGATCGCGGTCCACAAGCCGGTGTAGCCACCGCCGACAATGCACACATCGGCGCGGGTATCACCCGACAACGGTTCGCACGGCGCGCAGGACTCGGCCGCCAGCGCCTGTTCCAGCCAGAAAGGTCTCATGGGTCAATCCTTATGTACGCAGGGGTTTTACGCTCATCGGCTGGTCAGGCTCGGAGGCGCTTTCGGATAGCAGGACAGCCGGGCGACTGTTCCAGTGCGGGATCAACACCAGCGCGGAGAACATCGCGCAGCCGGCGAAGACAATGAACACGGTGACCGAATCGAAGTAACCCGGCAGCAAGCCACCGAGAATCGCCCCGACCGAACCGCAACCGTTGACGAACCCGGCCGCGGTCGCGCCAGCCTTGGCGGTGCCGAAGTCGATGGCGGCCGCGCCGCTGATCATCGAATCCGGTCCGTACAACGTCAGGCCCATGACGAACAACAGGGCGACCACCAGCATCACGCTGCCGGTTTGCAGTGCGGCCATGAACAGCGCCAGGGACACGGTCAGCGCCAGCAAACTGATCACGCAGGCCGGCATGCGTCGGGCGCCGAACAGTTTGTCCGAGGCCAGCCCCAGCAGGATCGGCCCGAGCAACCCGGCCAGTTCGAACGCGGTAGGGATGATCGCCGCGCCGACCTTGCCGACTGAGGGCATCTGCTCGAAGACGATCACCGGCCCCCAAAGCAGAATCGCGTAGCGCGCCGGTTTCAGCAGAAAGTACGCCAGCCCCAACACCAGCACCGTGCGGTTGCGCAGGATTTCCCGTAGTGGTTCCAGGACGCTGATTTTGCTTTGCGCGTAGGCCTCGTCGGCGGTCAATTCGGGTTCTGGTTCCACCGCCGGCAGGCCGACGTCCTCGGGTTTGTTGCGCTGGAAAATGAAGAACAGCAACGCCACCACACCGACCACCGCCGCGCTGGAAATGAACGCCGCGTGCCAGCTGCCGATCAGCGTGTACGCCCACCAGCCGGCAAACGGCGACGCCACCAGGCCGCCGAAGGCGTAGCAGGAACTCCACAGCCCCAGTACCCGCCCACGCTGCTCGGCGGGGAAAAAGCTGCCGATGTTCTTGCACAATCCCGACCATCCCGTGGACTGCGCCAGGCCCTGGATCAACATGCAGGTGGCGAAGATCGGCAAGGTGGCGAAGCTGCCCATCACCAGTGCGGCGGCCGCGGAAATCAGCAAGCCGCCGAGCACCACGACCCTTGGGCCAAAGCGGTCGGCGAGGATGCCCCAGGTGAATTGGCCGATGGCATACGCGGCCAGGTAGATGGCGTCGAGGTTGGCCATGGCCATTTTGTCTAGGGTGAAGGTGGGGTCTTCGGCGATCCCCAGTTTTGCCACGGAAAAGGCTTTGCGGGTGAAATAGAACGCGGCGTAGGCGAGCCAGGTGATCGCGAAGATCTGCACGCGCCAACGCTTGATGGTGCCGATGTGCTTGTTCATTGTGGTTCTGACCTCAGGGTGTGAGTGTGCCGGCAGAATTGGAAGAAAACGCCTGTGTTTTTATTGTTGAGCACTGCGATATCGCTGCTTCCCTGAGGCGATACCGGTCAGATGAGTCCTGCCATTGCACGCGCAGGCTCATGGCCACTGCGGCTGTTCGACCGACCAGTCACCGAAGCTGAGGCCGATAAAAACAATTACTGATTAATAAGTGAAATCGATTTATCGTATTTCCAATATAAGCTCAGCTTGTTACTGGAGGTTTCGATGTCGGTTTCCCACGCCCAGCTCAAAGCCTTCCACGCCGTGGCCGTTCACGGAAGCTTCACCCGAGCCGCCGAGCGGCTCTTTCTCACGCAACCGGCCATTTCCGACCAAGTGCGCAAACTCGAAGAGCGCTTCGGCGTGTTGCTGTTTCACCGCAACAAACGCTCGGTGCGCCTGACCGACCTGGGTGAGCGCCTGTTGAGCGTCACTCAGCGCCTGTTTGTGATCGAGGCCGAGGCGCAGGAATTGCTCCAGGCTTCCCAGGCGTTGCAGACCGGCAGCCTGATCCTGGCGGTGGATGCGCCGGTGCATGTGCTGCCCCAGATCGCTCGCTTCTGCGAGCGCTACCCCGGCATCAGCGTGAAGATCGAAACCGGCAATACCGATGAATCGCTGTTCCGGCTGTTCAACTATCAGGCTGACCTGGCGTTGCTGGGACGTGAGGTCAGCGACCAACGATTGATCTCGCTGCCGCTGCGCAATGACCCGATGGTGGCGTTTGTTTCACGCAGTCACCCATGGGCTGACCGCGAGTCCATCTGCCTGGCGGACCTGGACGACACGCCGTTGGTGCTGCGGGAAATCGGCTCGGTGACGCGCCAGACCCTGGAAGAGGAAATGGCCCGGGCCGGGTTTCGCATCCGGCCGGCGATCGAGGTCGAGGGCCGGGAGGCGGCGCGGGAGGCAGTGGGGGTGGGAATTGGGGTGGGCGTGGTGTCGGCGGCCGAGTTCGGTGCGGATTCACGGGTGTGCGCGTTGCCGATTACCGATTGCACCCGGCGATTGACCGAGACGCTGGTGTGCTTGCGCGAGCAGAGTTCGCGGCGGGTGGTGGCGACGTTTCTGGAGATGGTGCGTGGGAGTCTTGTGTAGGCAGGGCTGACCCCTTCGCGAGCAGGCTCGCTCCCACAGGTTTTGTGGTGTGCATTAGAACTGTGGTCAACATAGATCCCTGTGGGAGCGAGCCTGCTCGCGAAGGCCGCGCCGCGGTTTAGCTGACAGGTGCCAACTCAAAGAACGCCTGAATCAGGCGCAAATCCCGCCGCCGTTCCATGCAGCCGATCATGTGCCGGTTCACCAGCCCATCACCGATAATCGGCACCGCCACCACCCGCGGGTCATGGCTGACTTCCACCGATGACACCACGCCCACCCCCAATTCTGCCGCAACCGCCTCGGTCACCGCCTCGCGACTGTCCAGCTCCAGCAACACCCGGGGATTGACCTTCGCCTGGGCGCAGGCCTCATCGAACGTGCGCCGAGTGATCGAACTCGGTTCACGCAACACCATGATCACCTGGTCCAGCGCTTTGATCTGCACCCCTTTGGGCTTCTGCGCCCACGGATGTCCTTCAGGCACCAGCGCGCAAATCCGCGATTCGCTCAAGCCTTGCAGATGCAAGCCCTTGCGCGGCTCGACCTCGGTCAGCACCGCGACGTCGGCGTGTTCGGACAACAGCGCCGCCAGGGTTTCCTGGGCATTGCCCAAGCGCAGGTTAACGGTGATCCCCGGATAACGCGCCCGCAGGCTGGCCAGCATCGGCATGACCATGTGCGGCCCGTCCGCCGCCACTTCCAGGCGACCGGTGAGCAATTGCCGGTTGGCTTCGAGCATCACCTGCGCTTCTTCCGCCAGGCCGAACATGGCCCGGGTGATCGCCGCCAGTTTGGTGCCCTCTTCCGTCAACTCCACTCGTCGCGCAGTGCGGCGCAACAGGGTGATCTGGTAGTGCTCTTCCAACGACTTGATATGCCCGGTGACCGCCGGCTGACTGATGAACAACCGTGCAGCCGCCCGGGTGAAGCTGCCTTCGCGGGCGACGGCGTCGAACGCGCGGAGCTGGAACAGGTTCATGAATAACCCTCACTGATGGTTGGCATAACAACAAACAATTTGATTGATAGCACGGCAAATTGCAATTTAGGCCCCGTAGCTTCATCCCATCGATTGCGAGGACACGAGAATGAGTACCGCCGAACCCATCCTGCTCACCCCCGGCCCGTTGACCACTTCGGCCCGCACCCGCCAGGCGATGATGGTCGACTGGGGTTCATGGGATGACCGCTTCAATCAGCTGACCGCCAGCTTGTGCGAGCAACTGCTGACGATCATCAACGGCGGCGCCAGCCACCACTGCGTGCCCCTGCAAGGCAGCGGCACCTTCGCGGTGGAAGCGGCGATCGGCACCCTGGTGCCGCGTGACGGCAAAGTCCTGGTGCTGATCAACGGCGCGTACGGCAAACGTCTGGCGAAAATCTGCGAAGTGCTCGGCCGCCCGTTCAGCACCTTTGAAACCGCCGAAGACGAGCCGACCACCGCCGCCGACGTCGACCGCCTGCTGCACGCCGACGCCAGCATCACCCACGTCGCGCTGATCCACTGCGAAACCAGCACCGGCATCCTCAACCCGCTGCCGGAAATCGCCCAGGTCATCGCGCAACACGGCAAACGCCTGATCATCGACGCCATGAGCTCCTTCGGTGCCCTGCCGATCGACGCACAACAGGTGCCCTTCGACGCGCTGATCGCCGCGTCGGGCAAATGCCTGGAAGGTGTACCGGGCATGGGCTTCGTCTTCGCTCGCAAAGAAGCCCTGGCCAATGCGGCCGGCAACTCGCACTCGCTGGCGATGGACCTGTTCGACCAGCACAGCTACATGGTCAAGACCGGCCAGTGGCGCTTCACCCCGCCGACCCACGTGGTGGCCGCGCTGCACGAAGCCCTGCTGCAATACAACGAAGAAGGCGGGTTGCCCGCCCGGCATCAGCGCTACGCCAACAACTGCCAGGTGCTGCTCGATGACATGGCCAAGCTGGGTGTGCGCAGTTTCCTGCCGGCCGCGATCCAGGCGCCGATCATCGTCACCTTCCACGCACCGAAAGACCCGCGTTATCAGTTCAAGGAGTTCTACGAACGGGTCAAGGCCAAGGGTTTCATCCTCTACCCCGGCAAATTGACCCAGGTCGAAACCTTTCGCGTGGGCTGCATCGGTCACGTCAACCAGGCCGAGATGCACGCGGCGGTGGCGGCGGTGGCCGAGGTGTTGCGCGAGATGGAAGTGCTCGACATCTGAACCACACCGCCTTCCCCCCTGTGGGAGCGAGCTTGCTCGCGATGGGGCCTGCTCAGTCGACATCAATGTTGAATGAAAGACCGCTATCGCGAGCAAGCTCGCTCCCACAGGTACATCGAACTCCCAAATATCTCGTTCTCACAGGAATTTGATCACCATGAACTACACCAACCCAACCAAACTCCAGGCCGCCATCCTCGACTGGGCCGGCACCGTGGTCGACTTCGGCTCCTTCGCCCCGACCCAGATTTTCGTCGAAGCCTTCGCCGAGTTCGACGTCCAGGTCTCCATCGAAGAAGCCCGCGGGCCGATGGGCATGGGCAAGTGGGACCACATCCGTACCCTGTGCGATCAGCCGCAGGTCGCCGAACGTTATCGCGCCGTGTTCGGCCGCACGCCGACCGACGATGACGTCACCGCCATCTACAAACGCTTCATGCCGTTGCAGATCGAAAAAATCGCCGAGCATTCGGCGCTGATCCCCGGCGCGCTGGACACCATCGCCAACCTGCGCCAGCAAGGCATCAAGATTGGTTCCTGCTCCGGCTACCCGAAACAGGTCATGGACAAGGTGGTCGAACTGGCTGCCACCAACGGTTACGTCGCCGACCATGTGGTCGCCACCGACGAAGTCCCCAACGGCCGCCCGTGGCCGGCACAGGCTCTGGCCAATGTGATCGCCCTGGGCATCGATGACGTCGCCGCCTGCGTGAAAATCGACGACACCGTGCCAGGCATTCTCGAAGGTCGTCGCGCCGGCATGTGGACCGTGGCACTGATCTGCTCGGGCAATGCGCTGGGGCTGGATTACGAAGGTTATCGTGCCCTGGGCAGCGATAAACTGGACAGCGAGCGCAAGCGCATCCACGGGATGTTCGAAGGCTCACGTCCGCACTACATGATCGACACCATCACCGACTTGCCGGAAGTGATCGCCGACATCAACAAGCGTCTGGCCAATGGCGAGATGCCGCAGACCAGCTGATTCACCGCCTCCCCCTGTAGGAGCGAGCTTGCTCGCGAAGGACTCGAGAGCGCCGCGTTTAACCAGTAAGCACGCGTAATCGTTAACGACCATCGCGAGCAAGCTCGCTCCTACAGTGGGCCGCGTTTTTTGTAGCAGTGTCATCTGCCCCTGAGCCTTGGCACTCTACGTCTGTGTACTGAACCCCCGGCGGCCCTGCAAGCCGCCGGTATGGATAAAGATCAGGCGCGTTCCCCAGGCGAATTTCCCTGCTTCAACCTGCTGCTTGAGCGCCAGCAAAGCTTTGCCGGTGTACAGCGGTTCGAGGGCGATCCCACTGGCCTGTTCGGTCTGTTCGATGAATTCGAGCAACAACGGGTCGACCTTCGCAAAGCCGCCGCGACTGGCATCGAACAGTTCATACACGGCGTTGACCAACCCCGCTTCCTGGACAATGCACTCGACCTGCTGCGCCACGCCATGATCATCGGGCACGGCCAAGGTGCCATACACCGGATGCTCACCCTCTTCGGCCAGCACCAGGCCGGCCAACGTCGTGCCGGTGCCGCAGGCCAGCCACCAGCCGTGGTAGTCGCTCCAGCCCAGAGCTTCAAGTTGCGCCAGTACCATGCGCTTGAGTTGCATGCAGCCTTTTGCCCCCGGCAAGCCGCCGCCACCTTCCGGCACCGGCTGCAGATCGGGATACAGTGCCTGCCATGGCTGCCAGAAACCGGGTTGGTGCCGCGCGCGATATCCGCCATAACCCAGCCAGTGCAACTGCATGCCGAACGCCTGCAGGTCCTTTACCGTGGGGGTGGCTTGCGGATGACCGCGCAGCAGACCGACCGTGGGGAATCCGAAGCGTTTGCCGGCGGCGGCCAGGGCATGCAGGTGGTTGGAGTGGGCTCCCCCGAGGCTGATGATGCCCTGGGCACCGGCAAGGTCGGCGGCCTTGAGGTGTTCGATGAGTTTGAACCATTTGTTGCCGCTGATCAGCGGGTCGATCTGGTCCAGGCGCAGGATGGCGAGTTCGATGTTGGCGGTGCGGAGCCAGTCGAGGTGGAGGGGTTCGAGGGGGGCTTGGGGTAGCCAATCTTCTGGAGGGGAAAGCATTGGCGCCTGAATGTACTCGGAAAGAGCCGACATTCTAGTCGCTCATAAGCCGCCTTCGCGAGCAGGCTCGCTCCCACATTGGATCTGTGAGCGACACAAATCTCCTGTGGGAGCCAGCTGGCAGGAGGAAAAAGCATCAGCGCCTGAATCTACTCGGAAAGAGCCAGCATTCTAGTCACTCATAGGCCGCCTTCGCGAGCAGGCCCGCTCCCACATTGAATCTGTGAGCGACACAAATCCCCTGTGGGAGCGAGCCTGCTCGCGAAAGCCATTGGTACGCTAGGCCTGCTGTTACAGCTCAGCAGCCAACCGCGATCCCTGATTGATCGCCCGCTTCGCATCCAGCTCCGCCGCCACATCCGCGCCGCCAATCAAATGCACGTTCTGCCCCGCCGCCAGCAGCCCGTCGTGCAATTCACGCAGCGGGTCCTGCCCGGCGCAGATCACGATGTTGTCCACCGCCAGCAGTTGCGGTTCGCCGCTTTCGCCGATGCGAATGTGCAAGCCTTGGTCGTCGATCTTCAGGTACTCGACGCTGTTGAGCATTTGCACCTGCTTGTTCTTCAGGCCTGTGCGGTGGATCCAGCCGGTGGTCTTGCCCAGGCCGTCGCCGACCTTGGACTTCTTGCGCTGCAGCAGGAACACGTCACGGGCCGGGGCATGGGGGGCGGCCTTGATGCCGGCCACGCCGCCACGGGCTTGCAGGTGCGTATCGATGCCCCACTCCTTCCAGAACGCGGCACGGTCCAGGCTGGTGGCCACACCCTGGTGCACCAGGAACTCCGACACGTCGAACCCGATACCGCCGGCGCCGATCACCGCGACACGCTTGCCCACCGGTTTGCGCTCGAGGATCACGTCCAGGTAGCTCAGCACCTTGGCGTTCTCCACGCCCGGAATCGCCGGGGTCCGCGGGGCGATGCCGGTGGCCAGGATGATCTCGTCGTAACCGCCCGCCAGCAACTGAGCCACATCGACCCGAGTGTTCAGGCACACCTCGACATTGGTCGTCTGCAGCTTGCGATTGAAGTAGCGCAGGGTTTCGAAGAACTCTTCCTTGCCCGGCACGCGCTTGGCGATGTTGAACTGGCCGCCGATTTCACTGGCCGAATCGAACAGCGTCACCTGATGGCCACGCTCGGCGGCCACGGTCGCCGCGGACAGGCCCGCAGGACCGGCGCCGACCACGGCGATTTTCTTGATCTGCTGCACCGGCAGGTAATTGAGTTCGGTCTCATGGCAGGCCCGCGGGTTCACCAGGCAGCTGGTCAGCTTGCCGCCGAAGGTGTGATCCAGGCAGGCCTGATTGCAGCCGATGCAGGTGTTGATTTCATCGGCACGGCCAGCAGCGGCCTTGTTGACGAAGTCCGGGTCAGCGAGGAAGGGCCGCGCCATGGAGACCATGTCGGCATCGCCTTCGGCCAGGATCTGCTCGGCGACTTCCGGGGTGTTGATGCGGTTGGTGGTGATCAGCGGAATCTTCACCGAGCCGCGCAGCTTGGCCGTGACTTTGCTGAACGCACCGCGCGGTACTTTGGTGGCGATGGTCGGGATTCGCGCTTCGTGCCAGCCGATGCCGGTGTTGATGATCGTCGCACCGGCCTGCTCGATGGCCTTGGCCAACTGCACGATTTCTTCCCAGGTGCTGCCGCCTTCCACCAGGTCGAGCATCGACAGACGGAAGATAATGATGAAATTCGGACCGACGGCTTCGCGCACCCGGCGCACGATTTCCACCGGCAGGCGCATGCGGTTTTCGTAGCTGCCGCCCCAACGGTCGGTGCGGTGGTTGGTGTGCGCGGCGAGGAACTGGTTGATGAAATAACCTTCGGAACCCATGATCTCGACGCCGTCATACTCGGCCTTTTGCGCCAGGGTCGAACAGGTGACGAAATCGCTGATCTGCTTCTCGATGCCCTCCTCGTCCAGCTCCTTGGGCTTGAACGGGTTGATCGGCGCCTGGATCGCACTCGGCGCGACCTGTTTCGGGCTGTAGGCATAACGACCGGCGTGGAGGATCTGCATGCAGATCTTGCCGCCCGCTTCGTGCACCGCGCGTGTCACGATCTGGTGCTTGAGTGCTTCTTCCTCGGTGGTCAGCTTGGCCGCACCGGAATACACCCCGCCCTCATCGTTCGGGCCGATACCGCCGGTGACCATCAGGCCGACGCCGCCCAGGGCTCGCTCGGCGAAATACGCTGCCATGCGTTCGAAACCGCCGGGCTTCTCCTCGAGACCGGTGTGCATCGAGCCCATCAGGGTGCGGTTGCGCAACGTGGTAAATCCCAGGTCCAGCGGGGCCAACAGGTGCGGGTAATGAGCGGCGGCCATCGGTAACTCCACAACGAGCGATCACGGAAATAGTGTGGGGGCTCTTTGGCCCCCCTCTGTCATGTGCCACAGACTATGGGCACTGCGCCGGTCGCTCAATGACCGTAACTGACAACTTATTGATCCAAATGCGCAGCGCCCCTTGGCAAGCGCCGGCATGGGCCCTACCCTAGTCAGTGAACCCTGCACACGGCCGCTGACTGTTTCCCCATGCGCAAACTTTTGTATTTGACCTTCTCCATGGCATTGATTGCCGCCCTGACGACCTACGCAATGTGGGCCGCGGATCGTCCGGTGGGTCATTACCTGTCGGACCTGCGTATCGATGTCGCCGTCGATCAGGGCACCCCTGCCGATCGCGGCAACCTGCTGGGCATCCAGCCCGAACTGTTTCCCACCGACTACCAAAGCTCCGAGCGCTTGCACCGCAAGCTCGCAGCCTATCTGCAGAAAGCCCGGGACCAGGGCCTGCTGAATGAAAAAACCATCGTCGTACTGCCCGAACATATCGGCACCTGGCTGATGGTCAGCGGCGAGAAAGACGAGCTGTACCAGGCCGCCACGCTCAAGGAAGCCATGAACTGGCTGGCGGCGAGCAATCCGTTGAAGTTTGTCCGTGCCCTGATCGGTGCCAGGGGCGACAGTCGTCTGGACGACGCGCACCTGCGCATGAAAGCCAAAGGCATGGCCAAGGACTACCAGGCATTGTTCGGGGGGCTGGCAAAAGAATTCAACGTGACCCTGGTGGCGGGCTCCATCGTGTTGCCCGAGCCCGGCATCATCGACGGCAGGCTGAAAATCGGCGGCGGTGCGCTGTACAACAGCAGCGTGGTGTTCGGCCGTGACGGCCTGCCGATCGGCCAGCCCCAGCGCCAGCTCCATCCGGTCTTCGAGGAACACGACGTCATCGCCGCCAATGGCGAGCGTACGCTCAGCGTCGTCGATACCCCGGCCGGACGCCTGGGGGTGCTGATCGGCAGCGACAGCTGGTACCCGGACAACTACCGCAAGCTGGACGATCAGGGCGCGAAGTTCGTCGCTGTGCCGGCCTTCGTGACCGGGCACGGCACCTGGGATAAACCGTGGCGCGGCTACAAAGGCCTGGCGACGCCCGGCTCCGTCAGCCTCAAGGCCGGGGAACTCAGCGAAGGCCAGGCCTGGCACCACCTGACATTGACCGCGCAACCGCCCAGCAGCCAGGCGATCGCCGGCATGAGCGTGTTCCTGCGCGGTCAGTTCTGGGACAAGGGCAGCGCCGGGCAGAGTTTTCTCAGCAGCAACGGCCAGCATTTCGCCGACGGTAATGCCCGTGGCGCGCGATTGCTCAACCTCTGGTTGTAACCCATGAAACCCTTGCCGATGCGCCTGGGCGATCTGTCGGTGGGCTTTGTGCACAGCCTGGCCGACGCCGTGCGCAGCCACGCTGCCGACCCTCTGCCGCTGCTTGAGCAATACGGCCTCGACGCGGCCCGCCTCAGCGAAGCCGGCGCCCGACTCTCGATCCCGCGCTACATGCGTCTGGGCCACAGCGCCATTCAACTGACCGGCGACCCGGCATTGGGTTTGCGCATGGGCCAGCTCAGTCGCCTGAGCCAGGCCGGCCTGGCCGGGGTGACCGCGGCCCAGGCGCCGACGGTGCGCGAAGCGGCGCGCTGCCTGATCCGTTTCGAAGCCTTGTACGGCTCCAATTATCGCGGCCAATCGAGCTTTCACGAGGACGCTCAGGGCGCCTGGCTGCGCTTTTATTCCATCAGCCCCTATAACGCCTACAACCGCTTCGTGGTGGATTCGATCATCGCCGGCTGGTTGCAGCAACTGTCCAGCGTCAGCCCTGCCCCGCTCAGCGCCGAACGCATCGAGATCGAGTTTGAAGCGCCGGATTATCGTGAGGCGTATGTCGTGCTGGGCGATTGCCCGATCCAGTTCGGTGCCGAACACAATCAACTGCGCCTGAGCCTGGCCAGCCTCGCCCAGCGCAATCCGCTGCACTGCCCGAGCACCTGGCGACACCTGCTGCAACTGTGCGAACGGGAACTGGAGCAATTGACACGCACCCGCAGCCTGCGTGAACGCATCACTCAGTTGCTGGGGCCGTTGCTCAATGGTGGCCGGGAACCGGACCTGGAAGAAGTGGCGGCACGCCTGAAGCTGCCGACCTGGACCTTGCGCCGCAAACTGGCCGAGGAAGGCACGCAATTTCGCGCGATTCTTAACGACACGCGCCGCGACCTGGCCATGACCTATATCCGCGATACCGAACTGGCGTTCGGAGAAATCGCCTACTTGCTGGGTTTTGCTTCAGCCGAAGCCTTTCAACGAGCCTTCAAACGCTGGAATGGCCAGACCCCCGGCGAGTTTCGCCGCAGCCATCGCCAATCCGCCTGAAGCCTACAGCTCGGTAGCGTCTTCGGCGGGTTCCAGCGGGTCGAGTTCGAATGCCTGATACTCGAGCAGTTCTTCTTGATAATCGTCCATTTTGATTCCCCCACGGTTCGTATGAAAAAAATGCCTGAATAAGTGACCTGCGCCTTGAGCATAAAGTGCCCGTATGAAAGAAAAATGACGCAGGCGAGACGCTACGCGGCTACTTGATAAAACGTAGCAGGCGATCAGGAATTTATCCTGGGATTTTTTCGACACTGGCCGCAGAACTGTGACCAGGAGTGACGCGGATCAATGGTGAAGGCGTTTGCGGGATCGGTGCACTGTGGCCCGACCCCGTCGCATTATTACTGGGCGGTAACCGGCATGGCCGGAATCGGCTCGGTCGGTGGCGGCAGGCTGGAGTCCGCTGGCGGGGTGACCGTTTCGGTGGAGCTGGCCGGTTCGCTGTTCTCGGCCGGAGTGATCGGTGCCGTTTCAGGCGGCGGTGCGACTGGCTCCGAGGCAGCAGGTTGCTGTTCAGGCTGCTGTAATGGTTCCTGGGCCGGAGCAGGAGCAGGCTCCGCGGCCGGTGCAGGCGTCGGCGCCAATTGAGCCGGGGCGGCCTTGGCTTCAGGCATGCCCAGGTCGGTTTTCGGCTTTTCGCTGATGTGGGCAGCCTTCTTCGCTTCCGGCGGCAGGAACACCTCCACCAGGGCAAAGAAACGTTCGTAGAACTTGGCCGAGGATACGGTTTCGCTGGCAACCTTGACCATCGAGTCGTCGGACGAGCCGATCGGCATCGAGACCGAGCCCAATACACCCACGCCGAGGCTGGCGGAGTTGTTGGTCTTCTTCAGCGCATAGCGGTCCTGCAAGGCGTTGGCGAACATGGTCGCATGATGCCCCTCGCTGCCGTCATCAGCGCAGACCACACTGAAGCTGATCTCCATGTGGGTATCGCCGGTCTGCTGAAAGCTCTTGTGGCCACTGACCAGTTTCGGGTCGTTGCTGGTGATGATATAGCCCTGGCTGAGCAACGCCCGACGGGCGGCTTCGCAGGTTTGCGCATCGGTCACCGGGTAATTGCGGGAAAAGGTACCGGAGTCATCGAAGTTCTCATGCTCATAGATGGCGGCCTTTTTCGACGAGCAGCCGGCAGCGGCAGCCAATACCAGAGCCAGCCCGACGATCTGCATGGGAATTGATTTGATCATTGAACATCCTGAAGAAAACGGTCCGGGGCGTATTGTGCAACAGATCGATGCTTAGCGTCGCACCGATTGGTGTCTTAAAACAGTTACACGACTAGTGACCGTTTATGGGCAGGAACGTTACTCGACGATTGCAGCGTTCCGATGGGCAGGGCTAATAAAAAAACCCCCGGCCTTTGGGCCGGGGGTCTTTATTTAGCGCAAACCTCAATCAGGCATCAGAACCGCTCGATGTCCGCTTCGGCTTCCAGTTGCTTGCGGTAGGCCGAAAAGTCTTGCTGGCCAATGCGCGAGGCGAGGAAGCGACGGTATTGAGCCTTCTCTTCATCGGTCGGTGCCGCCGCTTCGTTGACGCCGTTCAGGCGCACGATCACCAGGCTGCCATCGGCCAGGGTCACGCTGCTGAAGGTCGGTTTGTCCTTCGCGGCAGGTTTGGGCATGCGGAACAGCGCTTGCAGCACTGTCGGGTCGATCCCTTCCTGGGCGCGAGTCGCCGCGGCGGTGACTTTCCAGTCCTGGCCATCGATGGCCTGGTCCAGCGGGGTCTTGCCGTCGCGCAGGCTGGTGATCAGCTGATCAGCCTTGGTCTTGGCGGCAGCACTGGCGTGCTCCTTGGTCAATTGCCCACGGATCGCGGCCGACACGGCTTCGAGCGGCAGTTGCGCAGGCTTGAGGTGCTCCTTGGCGCGCAGCACGATCACGGTTTCCGGATCGAGTTCGATGGCGGTGCTGTTGGCACCCTCATCCAGCACTTCAGGACTGAATGCCGCGGTGATCACGGCACGGTTGGCCGCCACCCCTTCGCCACCTTCACGGCCGAACGGCTTGGAGGTGTGAACGGTCAGCTTCAAGTCTTGCGCCGGCTGGGCCAGATCGGAGGCTTCGAACGCCGAGTCTTCCAGTTGCTTGGTGGCCTCGACGAAACGCTGCTCGACCTGCTGGGTCTTCAGTTCGCGGGTCAGCTTGTCTTTCAGGCTGGCGAACGTCGGCACTTCAGGCGCTTCGACACCCAACAGCTTGATCAGGTGGAAACCGTAGTCGGTGCGAACCGGCGGCGAAACCTGGTCCTTGGTCAACACATACAGTGCTGTTTCGAACGCTGGATCGTAAACGCCAGGGCCGGCGAAACCGAGGTCACCGCCATTGCTGGCCGAACCCGGGTCCTGGGAAAATTCCTTGGCCAGCGCCTCGAAACTCTCGCCCTTGGCCAGACGTGCCTGGACCTCTTCGATCTTCGCCTTGGCTTGCGCTTCGGTCACCTTGTCGTTCACTTCGATCAGAATGTGCGCGGCCCGACGCTGTTCGGACAGGTTCGCGATTTCTTTCTGATACGCCGATTGCAGGTCTTCGTCCTTGACGCTGACCTGATCAAAGAAGGAAGACTTCTTCAATTCGAGGTAATCGATGACCACCTGATCCGGCGTCATGAATTCCTTGGCGTGTTCGTCGTAGTAGGCCTTGACCTCTTCGTCGGTCAGCTTCACAGCTGCCGGGTCGGCCTTGACGTTCAGGGCAGCGAAATCGCGGGTCTGTTTTTCCAGACGGGCGAAGGCCAGCACTTGGGCATCGGTGACAAAACCACTGCCTGCCAGACCGGCGCGCAGCTGGCCGATCAGCATTTCCTGGGCCAGCATCTGGCGGAATTGCATGCGGCTGTAGCCAAGCTGGCGAATGACCTGGTCGAAACGCTCGGCGCTGAACTTGCCGTCCACCTGGAATTCAGGCGTTTGCAGGATCACCTGGTCCAACGCGGCTTCGGAAAAGGCAAAGTCGGATTTTTCTGCGCCTTGCAGCAGCAGTTTGCGATCGATCAGGCCTTTGAGGGCCGAATCGCGCAGCATTTTCTCGTCGAGCAAGGAAGCATCGAAGTCCTTGCCCAGCTGTTGCATGAGCTGACGGCGTTGCATATCGACCGCCTGGCTCAGCTCGGCCTGACTGATTTCTTCACCATTGACCTTGGCCGCGTTCTGGCTATTGGTCGTCGCCTGGAAAATGGCCTCGACACCGGTAAACGCCATCAATACAACGATGATCCCGATGATGGTCTTGGCAATCCAGCCTTGTGAATTGTCCCTGATATTCTGCAGCATGCGTCCCCCAGAAACGGTTGAACTTCAAAATTAGGCAACCGTGGAGCGTGGGTAGAATCCGGATAGAAGAAAGGCGCATCCGAGGATGCGCCTTCTCGTAACTGGCGGAGCAGATCGAGGGCTCGAACGTGCGACCCTCGGTGTCTCAGGCCTGGCACCTTGCCAGCTGGACTACCGCTCCGCTGCCAGGTCAGGCATGACCCCGACCCGGATAGGCAAAAACCTGAATCGAACTTAGTTGACAGCTTCTTTCAGTGCTTTGCCGGCTTTGAAACCTGGTTTTTTGGCGGCTGCGATTTCCAGCGTCTTACCGGTCTGTGGGTTACGACCGATGCGAGCTGGACGATCGGTGACGGAGAACGTACCGAAACCTACCAGAACAACAGAGTCGCCGGCCTTGAGAGCGCCAGTGACGGATTCGATTACAGCGTCCAGCGCACGGCCAGCAGCAGCTTTCGGGATATCAGCGGATGCAGCGATAGCATCAATCAGTTCCGACTTGTTCACTCTAAGTCCCCTTATATCTATTTGAGTATGATTCTAAGTTTTTTGGTGAAAGCAAAAAAACGAGTGCTGAATGGCCTACAGACACTTAAGAGCCGCTTTATAACAAGGGCTCTAAAAAGCTGTCAACAAGCCCCCCAGGCAAATGCGTACTAATGCGTGCTAATTCTTTCCTTAGAGTCAGACTCGCGTTTTTCATCCTTTGCAACTATCTCCGGAGCCACATCAGGCAAGGGCTCCGGCGCGTATTGCAGCGCAATTTGCAGGACCTCGTCAATCCATTTAACCGGTTTGATCTGAAGATCTGCTTTGATATTGTCAGGAATTTCCTTCAGATCACGTACGTTCTCTTCAGGAATGATCACCGTCTTGATTCCGCCACGGTGAGCCGCGAGCAGTTTTTCTTTCAGACCGCCAATCGCCAGTACCTGACCACGCAGGGTGATTTCACCCGTCATGGCGACATCGGCGCGTACCGGAATCCCGGTCAATGCCGACACCAGGGCCGTGCACATGCCTACACCGGCGCTAGGGCCGTCTTTCGGGGTTGCCCCTTCTGGCATATGGATATGGGTGTCGCGCTTCTCGTGGAAGTCCAGGGGAATCCCCAGGCTCTTCGCGCGGCTGCGGACCACGGTCAGGGCAGCGGTGATCGATTCGACCATCACGTCACCCAGGGAACCGGTCTTGATCAGCTGGCCTTTACCCGGAACGACAGCGGCTTCGATGGTCAGCAATTCGCCGCCCACCTGGGTCCACGCCAGACCGGTGACCTGACCGATCTGATCCTGGGATTCGGCCAGGCCGTAGCGGAATTTACGCACACCGAGGAAGTGTTCCAGCATGTCGGCCGTGACCTTCACCGAGAAGCGTTTTTCCATCGCGTGCTCTTTGACCGCCTTGCGGCAAACCTTGGCAATCTGGCGCTCCAGCCCCCGTACACCGGCTTCGCGGGTGTAGTAGCGGATGATGTCGCGGATCGCTTCGGCGTCGAATTCCAGCTCGCCCTTCTTCAAGCCGTTGGCCGTGATCTGCTTGGGCGAAAGGTATTTGACGGCGATGTTGATCTTCTCGTCTTCGGTGTAGCCCGGCAGACGAATCACTTCCATCCGGTCCAGCAGCGCCGGCGGGATGTTCATGGAGTTCGAGGTGCACAGGAACATCACGTCGGACAGGTCGTAGTCGACTTCCAGATAGTGATCGTTGAAGTTGTGATTCTGCTCGGGATCGAGCACTTCGAGCAACGCCGATGCCGGATCGCCACGCATGTCGCTGCCCATCTTGTCGATTTCATCGAGCAGGAACAGCGGGTTGCGCACGCCGACTTTCGTCATCTTTTGAATCAATCTTCCTGGCATCGAACCGATGTAAGTCCGGCGATGACCACGAATTTCCGCTTCGTCGCGTACACCGCCGAGGGCCATGCGCACGAACTTGCGGTTGGTGGCGTGGGCAATCGACTCCGCCAGCGAGGTTTTACCCACCCCTGGAGGACCGACCAGGCACAACACCGGACCGCGAATCTTCTTCACGCGCTTTTGCACGGCGAGGTATTCGAGGATCCGCTCTTTGACTTCTTCCAGACCATAGTGGTCGGCGTCGAGAATGTCTTCGGCACGCGCCAGGTCCAGACGCACCTTGCTTTGCGCCTTCCACGGCACCTGCACCAGCCAGTCGATGTAAGAACGCACAACGGTCGCTTCGGCGGACATGGGCGACATTTGTTTCAACTTGTTCAGCTCACCCTGGGCCTTGGCCAAGGCATCCTTGGGCAGACCGGCGGCATCGATGCGCTTTTTCAGCTCTTCGATTTCGTTGTGGCCTTCGTCGCTGTCGCCGAGCTCTTTCTGAATGGCCTTCATCTGCTCGTTCAGGTAGTACTCGCGCTGACTGCGCTCCATTTGTTTCTTGACGCGACCGCGAATGCGTTTTTCGACTTGCAGCAGATCGATCTCGGCGTCCAGCAACGCCAGGACGTGCTCGACCCGGGCCGACAAATCGATGATTTCGAGAATTTCCTGCTTCTGCTCGATCTTCAGGGCCATGTGTGCGGCCATGGTGTCGACCAGGCGGCCTGGCTCGTCGATGCTGTTGAGCGACGACAGGACTTCAGCCGGGACTTTCTTGCCCAGCTGCACATATTGTTCGAACTGAGCCAGCAAACTGCGGACGAAGACTTCCGACTCGCGCTCGGGCGCGTCGGTTTCGTCGATCAGCGAGACTTCGGCGCGGCAGTGGCCGTCCACTTCGCTGAAGCGCTCCACGGCGCCCCGCTGCTCACCTTCGACCAGAACCTTGACCGTGCCGTCAGGCAGCTTGAGCAACTGCAGAACGGTCGCAATCGTACCTACGCGATAGAGTGCATCTTCACCGGGATCGTCGTCAGCAGGGTTTCTCTGAGCCAGCAGAAGGATCTGCTTGTCGCCGGTCATCGCTGCCTCGAGGGCTTCGATGGATTTCTCGCGCCCCACGAACAGCGGGATAACCATGTGCGGATAAACCACAACATCACGCAATGGCAGGAGAGGCAATTCGATGGTCGTCTTCATGATTTCGCCTCTACGGCGGCCATAAGGCCGTAAACAGATGGAAGTAAGCTTGAAACCAAGATGGGGGCTGGTTTGGAAAAAAACAAGCGGATAAAAGAGCGGCTTTGCAGATTGCGGCCCGGCCACAATAGCAAAGGGGCCCGAAGGCCCCTTCTTTGTTGCAGCAGCGTGACGCTTAGGCGTCTGGCGCTGCCTTGGCAGCCGGCTCACTGTTTTCGTAGATATACAGTGGCTTGGACTTGCCTTCTATGACGCTTTCGTCGATCACCACTTTACTCACCTCGGACTGCGAGGGGATTTCGTACATGGTGTCGAGCAATACGCCTTCGAGAATCGAACGCAGCCCACGGGCACCGGTCTTGCGTTCCAGGGCACGTTTGGCGACCGATTTCAGCGCGTCGGCCCGGAATTCCAGGTCCACGCCTTCCATCTCGAACAACTTGGCATACTGCTTGGTCAACGCGTTTTTCGGCTCGGTGAGGATCTGCATCAACGCAGCCTCATCAAGCTCGTCCAGCGTGGCCAGGACCGGCAGACGACCGACGAATTCCGGGATCAGACCGAACTTGACCAGATCGTCAGGCTCGACTTCACGCAGGGACTCACCGACTTTCTTGCCTTCTTCCTTGCTGCGAACTTCCGCGCCGAAACCGATGCCGCCCTTGGTGGAACGGTTTTGAATAACCTTTTCCAGCCCGGAGAACGCACCACCGCAGATGAACAGGATGTTACGGGTGTCGACCTGAAGGAATTCCTGCTGCGGATGCTTGCGACCACCTTGGGGTGGAACGGAAGCGACCGTGCCTTCGATCAACTTGAGCAGGGCTTGCTGCACGCCTTCACCGGAAACGTCCCGGGTGATCGACGGGTTGTCAGACTTGCGCGAGATCTTGTCGATCTCATCGATGTAGACAATGCCCATCTGGGCTTTTTCCACGTCGTAATCGCACTTCTGCAGCAGCTTCTGAATGATGTTCTCGACGTCTTCACCCACGTAACCCGCCTCGGTGAGGGTGGTTGCGTCGGCGATGGTGAACGGAACGTTCAGCAAGCGGGCCAGTGTTTCGGCAAGCAGGGTCTTACCCGAGCCTGTCGGGCCGATCAGCAAGATGTTGCTCTTGCCGAGTTCGACGTCGTCATTCTTCTTGTCACGCTGGTTCAGGCGCTTGTAGTGGTTGTACACCGCTACGGCCAGAACCTTTTTCGCACGTTCCTGACCAATCACGTACTGATCAAGGATGCCGCTGATTTCTTTAGGCGAAGGCAATTTATGCGCGCTGCTCTCGGCCTGGGCTTCCTGCACCTCCTCACGGATGATGTCATTGCACAGGTCGACGCACTCGTCGCAAATGAAGACCGAGGGGCCGGCAATCAATTTGCGCACTTCATGCTGGCTTTTGCCACAGAAGGAGCAATAGAGCAATTTGCCGTTGTCCTCGCCGTTGCGGGTGTCAGTCATTCGATCGATCCAAATCCGATAGGCTTGCAACACAAGATGAAGGCTATTGCGGGCTTTTTCAAGCCCGCAGGTGATCAGACAAGCCGACCAGCCCTATTTTGAGGTGCTTAATTTAAGCGGGGCGCTGGTTGATCACTTCATCGATCAGCCCGTACTCACGGGCAGCTTCCGCACTCATGAAATTATCACGATTGGTATCGCGCTCGATTTCTTCAAGCGTGTGCCCGCTGTGCTTGGCCATCAGTGTGTTGAGACGCTCACGGATGAAGAGGATTTCCTTGGCATGGATTTCGATATCCGACGCCTGGCCCTGGAAACCGCCCAGTGGCTGGTGAATCATCACTCGCGAGTTCGGCAGGCAGTAACGCTTGCCGGGGGCACCGGCCGTCAGCAGGAATGCGCCCATGCTGCACGCCTGTCCGATACAGGTGGTCGACACGTTCGGCTTGATGAACTGCATGGTGTCGTAGATCGACATGCCTGCGGTCACCGAACCGCCCGGGGAGTTGATGTAGAGATGGATGTCCTTGTCCGGGTTTTCCGCTTCAAGGAACAGCAGCTGCGCACAAATCAGGTTGGCCATGTAGTCCTCTACCGGACCAACCAGAAAGATCACTCGCTCCTTGAGGAGACGCGAGTAGATGTCATAGGCGCGCTCGCCGCGAGCGGATTGCTCGACAACCATCGGGACCAGGCCGCCTGCGGCCTGGATATCAGAGTTCTGCTGAATATAAGAATTACGGAACATGCTCTGCAGTCGCTCCCAAATAGTTTTGTCTTGAATACGCATAAGCCAGCTCGAGAGCTGGCTTATGGTGTGTACTTCTAACGCAAAATCAATCAGTCGGCTTGTGGAGCTTCTACCGGCTTGACCGCTTCTTCGTAAGAGACCGATTTATCGGTCACGCTAGCTTTCTGCAGAACAGTATCCACAACTTGTTCTTCCAGCACAACCGAACGAACTTCGTTCAGTTGCTGGTCGTTCTTATAGTACCAGGACACAACCTGCTCAGGCTCCTGGTAGGCCGAAGCCATTTCCTGGATCATTTCGCGAACGCGGGCTTCGTCGGGCTTGAGGTCGAATTGCTTGACCACTTCAGCCACGATCAGGCCCAGGACTACGCGGCGCTTGGCTTGTTCTTCGAACAGCTCGGCCGGCAGTTGGTCAGGCTTGATGTTGCCGCCGAACTGTTGAACGGCCTGCACGCGCAGACGGTCGACTTCGTTGGACAGCAGCGCCTTTGGCACTTCGATCGGGTTGGTCTCGAGCAGACCGTCCATGACCTGGTTCTTGACCTTGGACTTGATCGCCTGACGCAGTTCGCGCTCCATGTTCTTGCGAACTTCGGTGCGGAAGCCTTCCAGGCCGGTTTCCTTGATGCCGAATTGAGCGAAGAACTCTTCGTTCAGCTCAGGCAGTTTCGGCTCGGAAATAGTGTTCACGGTCACGGTGAACTCAGCGGCTTTGCCAGCCAGCTCGAGGTTCTGATAGTCCTCGGGGAAGGTCAGGTTCAGCACGCGCTCTTCGCCGGCTTTGGCGCCAACCAGGCCGTCTTCGAAACCAGGGATCATGCGGCCGGAACCCAGTACCAGCTGAGTACCCTTGGCGGAACCGCCGGCGAACACTTCACCGTCGACCTTGCCGACGAAATCGATGTTCAGCTGGTCTTCGTTCTGAGCGGCGCGATCGGCCACTTCGAAACGGGTGTTCTGCTTGCGCAGCACTTCCAGCATCTTGTCCAGGTCGGCGTCGGCCACGTCAGCGCTCAGGCGCTCGACATTGATACCTTCGAAACCGGCAACGGTGAACTCAGGGAACACTTCGAAAACCGCGACGTATTCCAGGTCCTTGCCCGCTTCGATCGACTTTGGCTCGATCGAAGGCGCGCCGGCCGGGTTCAGCTTTTGCTCGACAACCGCTTCGTAGAACGAAGACTGGATCACGTCGCCTACCGCTTCCTGGCGCGCATCAGCACCGAAACGACGCTTGATTTCGCTCATCGGCACTTTGCCTGGACGGAAACCAGCGATCTTGGCCTTTTGGGCAGTCTGCTGCAGACGCTTGTTGACCTGAGTCTCGATGCGCTCAGCCGGCACGGTGATGCTCATGCGGCGCTCAAGAGCAGAAGTATTTTCAACAGAAACTTGCATGGATATTCCTCGTTGCACAGACGTTAGCCGGCCGTTTCCGACCCCAGAATCAAGGGCATGCATTCTAGTGGGTCATACTCAAGAAGTCACCCTACTGAAAACGGGTAAAAAAGCAGCAGGCAATTTATAGGCGGGGACAAACGGTTATGCCTCGCCCTGTTAGCAAATACACTCAATCAAGCCAAGGCTCTGCACCAGTCCTTCTATATATAGGAAGAAGCGGCCATATCCCCCTGACGGCGGGCGAATCAGCATCATCGAGAAACAAAAATGCGACGAGCCGACCTGCCCTCTCAACCCGGAACCCGCGGTTGCCTTGAAATTTCCGACTTCTGAAACAAAAACGGCGCAGCCCTTTTCAGGTGCTGCGCCGTTTTCTGCTATTAAATAGCGACTTGTATGGTGCGGACGGAGAGACTCGAACTCTCACACCTTGCGGCGCTGGAACCTAAATCCAGTGTGTCTACCAATTCCACCACATCCGCGTATCAAGCTTTTAAAGCAAAGGCGCCAGACTGTTAATCTGGCGCCTTTCTAAATATGGGGTGGACGAAGGGGATCGAACCCTCGACAACGGGAGTCACAATCCCGTGCTCTACCAACTGAGCTACGCCCACCATATTGCCATGTTGCGTTACTTGTGCCAAAGCTGCCTAATGGCGCACCCGGCAGGACTCGAACCTGCGACCATCCGCTTAGAAGGCGGATGCTCTATCCAGCTGAGCTACGGGCGCCTTATTAATCTGTATTCTTGGACGATTACAAACTAAGTGCTTTCAGTCTCGCCGAATCAAACATCAACTCCGCTCAACCTTCTTAACCAGTGCTAGGCTGTGCCCGACAAGTGCGACGAATGTTATAGGTGACCCTGAAGGTCGTCAACTCTTTTTTGAAAAAAATTCATTTAATTAAAGGGGTTAGGGGAATTTGCAGACCAAGCGCCTTTGCCCTCACCGCGTGACATGCGAGAATGCGCTCTCTTTTTTTCACCTCTCGATGGTTAATCACGCGCAATGACTGCACAACTAATCGACGGCAAATCGATCGCCGCCAGCCTGCGCCAGCAGATCGCCAAACGCGTCACCGAGCGTCGCCAGCAAGGCCTGCGCACGCCCGGCCTCGCGGTGATCCTGGTCGGCAGCGATCCTGCCTCTCAGGTTTATGTCTCGCACAAGCGTAAAGACTGTGAAGAGGTCGGCTTCCTTTCGCAAGCCTATGACCTGCCTTCCGAAACCACTCAAGAAGCACTGACCGATCTGATCGATCGCCTGAACGATGACCCGGCTATCGACGGCGTTCTGCTGCAGCTTCCTCTACCTGAACACCTGGACGCCTCCAGATTGCTGGAGCGCATTCGTCCGGATAAAGACGTCGACGGTTTCCACCCTTATAACGTCGGTCGCCTGGCCCAGCGCATTCCGCTGCTGCGCCCCTGCACGCCCAAAGGCATCATGACGCTGCTGGAAAGCACCGGTGCCGATCTTTACGGGATGGACGCGGTGATTGTCGGCGCTTCCAACATCGTAGGCCGCCCGATGGCGATGGAATTGTTGCTGGCCGGCTGCACCGTGACCGTCACTCACCGCTTCACCAAGGACCTGGCAGGCCACGTCGGTCGTGCCGACCTGGTCGTGGTCGCCGCCGGCAAGCCGGGGCTGGTCCGGGGTGAGTGGATCAAGGAAGGCGCGATCGTGATCGACGTCGGCATCAATCGCCAGGAAGACGGCAAGCTGGTCGGTGACGTGATCTACGATACCGCCCTGCCCCGGGCTGGCTGGATCACGCCGGTTCCCGGTGGCGTTGGCCCGATGACCCGTGCCTGCCTGCTGGAAAATACCTTGTATGCAGCGGAGACGCTGCACGGCTGATGCCGGTTACAGGTGTCACGGCCTCTTCGCGGGCAAGTCGGGTCGCCGTATCGCTCGCTCCGACAGGGGTTTTGTGTTGGGCACGATATTTGTGCACGGCCGCGATTCCTGTGGAGCGAGCCTGCTCGCGAAGGCGGATTGACCGACGGCATTGATGTCGACTGACACGCCCTCTTCGCGAGCAGGCCGCTCCCACAGTTCGGTTTGCATACGGATCAGAGAGCAAGAAACGGATAGGTACCCCGCCCTCTCGCCGTAACAGAAACAAAGGCATGTCCTCCTCCCCGTTACTGCAAAAAACCGCACACACAATCAACAATTCCAGCCCGCCATTCATCTCCTGAAGCGAACAGCATCAAGCCCAATGGCAGGGTTCTTTTCGCCCACGAAAAAAACCTCGACCACCCGCCGGAAATTAGCTTTTTTTCATGTTTCCAAGGACTTTGCCCCCATCCTTGAACAACCATCGACAGTTATTCAGCCATACTCCAGAATACCGCGCTTTTTTACGAAACAGCCCGTTACATAACGGCTTATCAACACTTCATGAGTCTGCCAGCGTGAAAATCCGTCTTTCCATCCTGAGCCTGTTTTTTGCTGTTACCGGGTCTTTCATCACGCCAATAACCATCGCTGCCGAAACCACCTCGGCGCCACGCGATGCCAAACAATTGAAGATCGCATCCGGCAGCGCCTTGCTGATGGATATGCAAACCAACAAGATCATCTATGCCAGCAATCCTGACGTGGTGGTGCCAATCGCTTCCGTCAGCAAACTGATGACCGGCCTGGTCGTGGTCGAAGCCAGGCAGAACATGGACGAATACCTTTCCATCAACATCAGCGACACGCCGGAAATGAAAGGCGTGTTTTCCCGGGTCAAGCTAAAAAGCGAATTGCCGCGTCGGGAAATGCTGCTGATTGCCCTGATGTCTTCGGAAAACCGCGCCGCCGCCAGCCTTGCCCATCATTATCCGGGCGGCTATGTCGCGTTCATTGCCGCGATGAACGCCAAGGCCCGCGCGCTGGGCATGACCAGCACCCACTTCGTCGAGCCGACCGGCCTGTCCCCGCGCAACGTGTCCACCGCCCGCGACCTGAGCAAGCTGCTGGTGGCCGCACACAAATATCCGCTATTGACCCAGCTGAGCACCACCAAGGAGAAGACCGTCACGTTCCGTAAACCCAACTACAGCCTGGGTTTTCGTAACACCGACCATCTGGTCAGGAAGCCGAACTGGGACATCAGACTGACGAAAACCGGTTTCACCAACGAGGCTGGTCACTGTCTGGTGCTGGTTACCAGCATGGGCAACCGCCAGGTGGCGTTGGTTATTCTCGATGCATTCGGCAAATACACCCACTTTGCCGATGCCAGCCGTATTCGCAGCTGGGTCGAAACCGGCCGGGGCGCCGATGTGCCGTCGGTGGCCCTGCAGTACAAGTCCGACAAGAACCTGAAGAATCGGCAAAGCGGTGTGGTGGAGGCGTCGAAATAGGACGAAACCAGCCGCGCCTGAATCCGCCGCTGCCCCTGAATCCGCCGATCCTGTAGGAGCGAAGGCCGCAAGGACGGCGCGTTTATTCAGGAATAGCGCGTTATCGTTGACGTTTTTCGCGAGCAAGCTCGCTCCTACAGGGGGGGTAGACGTTAATCGTTGGGCAGGGGCATCTGGTCGTCGTCCGGAATGCCATCTCCGGCGCTCGGATCTCTATGGCCCTGGGGATGTTCCGTTGGCGTCACCACCGGCCTGGCCAAAGGGTCCCGCAACGGGCTGTTCGGATCCATCACCGGATCGTTGGGGGCCGCTTCGGGTGTGGTTGGAACGCTGTCCGGACGTTTGTCGTTGAAACTCGAATCGGTAGACATACGCACCTCACTGGGGGTCAGGGTTTCAGATCGGCGAGAGGATCGTAGGGCTTCGCCGGGGCCTTGTCGTCATCGCCCGGCTTCACGTCCCTTGGCGCCTTGGCCGGCCCGATGGGATCGACCTGTGGATCGGCGAGGTCCGGCGAATCGGGGTCGAAGCCCAACTCATCGCCGGACGAATGCTCGGACGAGTGCGGGCCATCGGGGGTATTGGTATGGGCCATGGGCGCCTCCTTGGGTGTGTCCCGGAATTAAAGGACCGACCCGGAAAAATCCGGGTCCTTTTACCTCAGAGGCCAATCGCCGGTGACAGTGCCCTGCAGATGACGAACGGGACCTACTGCGCGGACAGCGCCTTCTTCGCCCGGGCTGCCGCCTGCTCCTGGCCGGCCTGGGCCAGGTCGCTCGCCGCCTTCAACCAGCGCTGCTGATCGACGTTGGCCGGCAGCTGGTCCGGTTTCTGGATCAGCACCGCCCACCCTCCGGCATCCTTGAACGCCGATTCAAATGAGCTGAAGCTCATCAGCGTCCGCCGATTCATCCCGGCACGCAGCAGCACGGTCTGCTTCTGACGGTTGTACCCGGCGAGAATGGCGTAACGCGGACCCGCCCAGAACTCAGTGAACCGCACCATCACTGGATACCCGGCCGCGACCTGGGCCAACAGTGCAGGCAGGTTGGCGTCCAGGGGATAGACCACCATGCCGTACTCGCGGGCGAGGTTCTGCATATTCTGCTGCAGCCGGGCTTCAGCACCCGGCAAACCCAGGGGTTTGTCGAGCAAACCCGGGGTAATCACGATGCCCTGCTGCGACAACAGGCTGGCCAGCACCTGAGGGCCGCTCTGATTGTCTTGCCCACGGTAGAAAGTACCGCTCAGTTCGACCCGTTCCGGCAGGCGCTTTATTTCCGGGGCAACGCTCCCCGCACAGCCCGCCAGACCTGCAACACTGCCCACCAGCAGGGCCAGGCAAAGAATTCGAGAGAATACCCGCACCATCATCACTCACTTGTTCAGACGCCAGGCATACGTGCTCCCGGCTTGGCCGTCGATCATAGGACGCCAGGCGACAGCGGTATAGCCTTCACCGGTAGTTGTTTGCGATCGATAGAGCGAACTGGTTGGTCACAGCCGACCTTTGGTCAATAGCCTGAAACACGGCAGCGGCTAGACTGTCATTTGCAGAGAGTGTGTGCCCGCAGCAGGGCAAAGAGGAGGCACCGATGAGCCTGACAATGACCATAGTGATGCTGATTGCCGGCTGGCTGGCCGTCGCCGCGGCGATGCTGTGGGGCGTCCTGCGTATTACCCGCCGCCACCATCACGCTCCTGTGCAACCGGCAACGCCGGCAGCCACTGAAAAACCCGACACCGGCCACGCCGCCGCGCACTGATTGGCGCTTTCAGGTCGCACAAGCAAAAACGGCCGCCTGGACTCTTGCGAGTTCAGGCGGCCGTTTCATTCATCGAAGGTTACGCCCGGGCGGCGAGCCGCTTCTGTTTCGCCCGCCGGGAGACCATGTTCAGCCCCTCGATCGTGGCCGAGAACGCCATCGCCGCGTAGACGTAGCCTTTCGGTACGTGAGCGCCGAAGCCTTCGGCAATCAGCGTCATGCCGATCATGATCAGGAAGCCCAGGGCCAGCATCACCACGGTCGGGTTGTCGTTGATGAACTTGGCCAACGGGTCAGCCGCCAGCAACATCACCAATACCGACACCACCACTGCAATGATCATGATCGGCAAATGCTCGGTCATGCCGACAGCGGTGATGATGCTGTCGATGGAGAACACCATGTCCAGCATCAGGATCTGCCCGATCGCGGCCGCAAAGCCCAGGGTCACGGTCGAGGTCGCCGACTTCGGATCTTCCGGCGCCGGGTCCATGCTGTGATGGATCTCGGTGGTGGCCTTCCACAACAGGAACAGGCCGCCGGCGATCAGGATCATGTCTTTCCAGGAGAACGCGTGGCCGAGGATTTCGATCACCGGCTGCGTCAACTGGACGATGAACGCGATGGTACTCAACAGGGCCAGACGCAGGATCAGCGCCATGCCGATACCGATGCGTCGCGCCTTCTGCCGATGCTGCTCGGGCAGTTTATTGGTCAGGATCGAGATAAAGATCAGGTTATCGATGCCGAGCACGATTTCCATCACGATCAACGTGGCCAGGGCGACCCAGGCGGTGGGGCTTGCAGCAAGTTCTAAAAGGTATTCCATGGGTCAGTCCTGACTCGTTTAAGACGGTTTAGATTTCCTGGGACGAAGACTCGTTTCTGCGCTTGTCTTCAGCCGATGATTCTTTCTTGCTGATCAGCCCGCCCGTGGCGTCGCTGATCGCCTGCTCGGCAGCTTTATGCGTATCGTCGATCGCTTGCTTGGCGCTTTCGGCAGCCTTGCCCATCAGTTGTTGAGCGCTTTTCTCGGCCTGGTCGCAACCGGCCAATACCAGTAAAGACGTAATCAGCAGCGCCGTGGTTTTAAGCTTCATCATGCTTTCCTCGATAGAACAGACAGAGCCGAAAAGGCCTCCCGTCGATAGCGGGGCATTCTAAGGAGACAAACACTTCAGGAAAATTCGTATTTTTACCGTCTATACTTCGGTTATTACGAATCCAGAATCAAAAACACTCTTAAACAGGTGTTCAGGGGATCTGTCCCGGGGAAAATAAACAAAATGTTGAATTATCGGCAGCTGCATTACTTCTGGGTAGTGGCCAAGACCGGCAGCATCGTGCGCGCCTGCGAGCAGTTGAACCTGACCCCGCAGACCATCAGCGGGCAGATCTCCCTGCTCGAACAGACCTACGGCATCGAGTTGTTTCGCCGGGTTGGCCGTCAGCTTGAGCTGACGGAGGCCGGGCGTCAGACCCTGCCCTACGCCGAGCAGATGTTTCAGCTGGGCGGCGAGCTGGAATTGATGCTGCGGGCGCAGCCCAACGAGCAGCAGATCCTGTTTCGGGTCGGCGTGGCGGACGTGGTGCCCAAATCCATCGTCTATCGGCTGATCGCGCCGACCATGGAGTTGAGCGAACCGCTGCGCATCACCTGCCGCGAAGACAAGCTGGAGCGGCTGCTGGCCGACCTGGCCATCCAGCGCCTGGACCTGGTGATTTCCGACAGCCCGATGCCCTCGCACCTGGACATCAAGGGCTACAGCCAGAAACTCGGCGAATGCGGCATCAGCTTCTTTGCCACCGCCAAACTGGCCGCGCAGTACGGTCAGGACTTTCCGCGCAGCCTGCACGGCGCACCGCTGCTGATACCCGGGCCGGAAACCGTGGTGCGCAGTCGCTTGCAGCGCTGGTTTGCCGAACAGCAGATCCAGCCGCGCATTGTCGGCGAGTTCGACGACAGCGCCTTGATGCAGGCTTTCGGTCAATCCGGCAGCGGGATTTTCATCGGTCCGAGCGTGATTGCCGACGAGGTGCAACGCCAATATGGCGTGGAGTCGATTGGCCAGACCCACGCGGTCACCGAGTCGTTCTACGCCATTTCGGTGGAACGCAAGGTCAAGCACCCCGGCATTGTCGCCATTACCGAAGGGGCCCGCCGCGAACTGTTCACCGAGCTGTGAAGGGTCAGGCGCAGACTTCGCGGGGCTTGAAGGTCATCAGCGCCATGGCCAACAGGATCGAGACCAGGATAAAAGCGGCCGCCGCAAAACCCAGGCCTTGCAGGCCGACGCTGTCGATCACCCGGCCGCCGACCATGGCGCCCAGGCCGATGCCGAGGTTGGCCCCGGCGATGTTCAGCGACGCGGCAAAGGCCGGCGCTTCGGGCGCAGCCTTCATCAGGCGCACGTGGCTGACCAGGAACAAGGCCGCCTGGGTCACGCCCCAGATCCCCATCGCCGCCGCCAGGCCCAGCGGTGAATGAATGTTCGGCACCAGCGCCACCATGCCGGCGATCATGAACGCGCAGAACGTTACCGAAGCGATCAGCGGGTGACGATCCACAGCGCGGCCACCCAACGAGTTGCCGATCAGCCCCACCGCGCCGAAGCCCATCAGGCACCAGCCGACCACCGTGCCGTTGAAGCCGGCCAGGCGCTCAAGGATGTCCGCCAGGTAGGTGTAGACGGTGAACATGCCGCTGAACACCAGGATCGACAGCAGCACATGCCCGATCATCAGCGGGCTGCGCAGGATCTTGAACTGCGAGCGAAAGCTCACTTGATGCTGATGCAGGTTGGTTGACGGCAGGTAGATGAACAGCAGCAGCGCCTTGGCAAAGGCGATCACCGCCAGGATGCCGAACGCACTGCGCCAACCGAAGGCATCGGAAATCAGCGTACCCACCGGAATGCCGAACACCGTGGCGCAGACAATCCCGAAGCCGATCTTGGCGATGGCGCGACCGGCAAAGTCCGGCCCGACGATATCCACCGCCGTCTCGCTGGCCAGGGCCCAGAACACCGGCAGCCCGAGCGCCGGAACCAGGCGGGCGATGGCCATCACCCAGATGTTCGGCGCAAACGCCGCCAGGGTGTTGGCCAGGCCGAACATGATCAGCACCGAGATGAACAGCTTGCGCCGCTCGAACCTGGCGAAGTACGCGGTCAGGAACGGCCCGAAGGCGGCGACGGTAAAGGCGAACAAGGTCACCAGCAAACCCGCTTGCGGGATGCTGACGTCAAGGTCGCGGGCGATCGCCGGCAACAGGCCGACGATGACGAATTCCGTGGTCAGCACCGTGAAACCGGCGGCGGACAACAGAAGGATGGGCAACAGCATGCAGAACTCCAGAAAACGACGACACCAGCGACAGCCCGGGGGCCCGCTGGCAGAACATGAAAATGAGGATGGGCAATCTTAACAGAGTGTTTCCGGACGCGGTTGCACGAACCTGCCTTTCTCGTTTAACACGCGGGCGGCAGATCGTCACAGGTCTGAAGGATCGGGACGACGCTGTGATAAAGTCCGCGCCCTGCGATACGTACACCCTGTTCATCGGCCAGTGATTGGCATTGATGTCGCGCTACCCCGCACCTAATAAAATCAGAGATGCCGCTTTATGACCGCTTCATCCCCTTCGCTATTGAATCGTTTGAATCGCTTGAGCCTGGTCACGCAAATCATCATCGGCCTGATCGCCGGGATTGTCCTGGCGCTGGTCGCGCCGGAAGTGGCCAAGTCCACCGCGTTCATCGGCAAAGTCTTTGTCTCGGCCTTGAAAGCCGTCGCACCGATCCTGGTGTTCGTGCTGGTCATGGCGTCGATCGCCAACCATAAACACGGCCAGGAAACCCACATCCGGCCGATTCTGTTTCTGTATCTGCTGGGCACCTTTGCCGCCGCGGTGGTCGCGGTCGTTGCCAGCATGATGTTCCCCTCGAGCCTGGTGCTGTCCAGCCACGACGTCGCGGTGACTGCGCCGGGCGGCATCAGTGAAGTGCTGCAAAGCCTGCTGCTGAGCGTGGTCGACAACCCGGTCAGTGCACTGATCAACGCCAACTTCATCGGCATCCTGGCCTGGGCGATCGGCATGGGCGTTGCCATCCGCCATGCCGGTGACACCACCCGCGAAGTGCTCGGTGATCTGTCCAATGGCGTGACCCTGATCGTGCGCATGGTGATTCGCTTCGCGCCGCTGGGGATTTTCGGCCTGGTGGCCTCGACGCTCGCCACGTCCGGTTTCGGTGCCCTGATCGGCTACCTGCATCTGTTGGCCGTACTGCTCGGTTGCATGCTGTTCGTGGCGCTGGTGATGAACCCGGCGATCGTGTTCTGGAAGCTGCGCCGCAATCCCTATCCGCTGGTCATCATGTGCCTGCGCGAAAGCGGCATCACCGCCTTCTTCACCCGCAGTTCGGCGGCGAACATTCCGGTCAACCTGGAGCTGAGCAAGCGCCTGGGCCTGCACGAAGACACCTACTCGGTATCGATCCCGCTCGGCGCCACCATCAACATGGCCGGCGCGGCGATCACCATTACCGTGCTGACACTGGCGGCGGTGCACACCTTGGGCATTGCGGTGGATATCCCGACCGCGATCCTGCTGAGCGTGGTCGCGGCGATCTGTGCCTGTGGCGCTTCGGGTGTGGCCGGCGGTTCGCTGCTGCTGATTCCACTGGCGTGCAGCCTGTTCGGCATCCCGAGTGAAATCGCCATGCAGGTGGTGGCGGTGGGTTTCATCATCGGGGTGTTGCAGGATTCGGCGGAGACGGCGTTGAACTCGTCTACGGATGTGCTGTTTACGGCCGCGGCGTGCTTGGGCGAAGAAGACAAAGCACAACGCCTGGCCTAACACCGCCCCCCCCTGTGGGAGCGAGCAGGCTCGCTCCCACAGGATCGGTGGTGGAAATGAATAATGCGCATCTATGAAAAAGCCCCCGTAGCCTAAGGCTGCGGGGGCTTTTTTGTACCTGCTCGGTTTAGAACGCGCCCATGTAATCGCGCTTGCCCACTTCCACACCGTTGTGACGCAGCAAGGCGTAGGTGGTGGTGACGTGGAAGAAGAACTGCGGCAGACCGTAGCTCAGCAGGTAAGCCTGGCCGGTGAAGCGCTTCTCTTTTGGCGTGCCTGGGCGAGTGACGATCTCGATGCCTTCCTTGCCGGCGATCTGCTCGGGCTTGATCTCGCCGATATAGGCCAGGACCTTGGCGATCAGCGCTTGCAGTTCGGCGAAGGTGGTTTCGGTGTCGTCGTATTTCGGCACTTCGATCTCGGCCAGGCGCGAGGAAACACCCTTGGCGAAATCAACGGCGATCTGCACCTGGCGTACCAGCGGGAACATGTCCGGGTACAGCCGGGCTTGCAGCAACGCGTTCGGATCGATGTTCTTCGCGGTGGCGTGGGCTTCGGCCTTGTTCAAAACATCGCTCAGGGCGTTGAGCATTTGTTTGAAAACTGGAACGGAAGCGTCATACAGGGAAATGGTCATGGCAGTCTCATGTTGTGACAGGAGGTAAACGTGGGCCGATTATAGCCATGCGCGACGCTCCTGCGACTTGTCTTTTATCCAGCAAGGATTACGCTAGGCGGCTTCGACTGCATGCTTCGACTGCATAGGGAAAGCGCGATGAGCACTGAGCAAGAAACCACATCCGACGAACCGCGCCTCAACAGCACGGAAATCCGCATTCTGGGGTCGTTGATCGAAAAGCAGGCCACCAGCCCGGAAACCTATCCGCTGACCCTCAATGCCCTGGTGATCGCCTGTAACCAGAAAACCAGTCGCGAGCCGGTGATGAACCTCACCCAGGGCCAGGTCGGCCAGAGCCTGCGCGCCCTCGAAGGCCGCGGCTTTACCAGGCTGGTCATGGGCAGCCGTGCCGATCGCTGGGAGCACAAGGTCGACAAGGCGCTGGAACTGGTGCCGGCCCAGGTCATCCTGACGGGCCTGCTGTTCCTGCGCGGCCCGCAGACGGTCAATGAACTGCTGACCCGCAGCGGCCGCATGCATGAATTCGAAGACACCGAGCAGGTGGTGCATCAGCTGGAGCGATTGATTGCCCGTGGCCTGGCGCTGCTGATTCCACGCCAGGCGGGGCAGCGTGAAGATCGCTACATGCATGCGCTGGGTGATCCGGCGGATATCGAGGTGATTCTGGCGGCGCGCAGCAATCCGGTGGAACGCGGCGCCAGCAGTGGCGTGTCGCTGGAGCGGATCGAAGAGCTGGAAGCGCGGATTGCAGCGCTGGAAGAACGACTGGCACGCCTCGAATAGCCTGCGCGAAACTCTGTAGGAGCGAGGCTTGCCCGCGAAGTCGATTTCCAATTCGACGACAATGTTGGACATTGAATCGCCTTCGCGGGCAAGCCTCGCTCCTACAGAGGGAATCTTATTCGCCGTCCCAGTAATCCACGCCGTCCGCCTGCCGGGCGACGGCGACGAAGCCCGTCGCATTACCCTCTGCATCCACCTTGAAATCGTCCATCACCGCATACTTGCCGGAATCCGGGTACTCGCAGATCTCCGGCGATTGCTGGGTGCTGACCGCCAGATAACGCAACTCGCCCTCGCTGGTGTTGATGATCTGGTGCGCCGCTTCAGGCCCGCCCGGCGGGCAGGCGATCACGTCACCGGCGCGGATCGCAAAGCGTTCGGCCCCGAGACGAACCTGCCCTTCCCCGGCGACGATATAGAACATTTCCTCGTTGACCCGATGGCTATGGAACGGGCTGCCACGCATGCCCGGTGCCAGGACATACAACCGATAACCGAGCTTTTGCGCCCCCAGTTGCTGGCCAACGCGGGCGATCCGTTGTTGATAGCGGCCGGCTGTTTCGCCGGTGGGCGCCAGGGCTTCTGGCAGGGGCTCGGGTTCGACCTGATTCAGGTTGAGAATGGGCGGATGCATGGGGAACCTCGGTCACGGTTTTATGGGGAGGCAAGTCTTTGCTTGCTGGGGGGCAGTATAGGCAGGGAAATTTGCGGCAGCTGACCGGGTAAGACTTGGGACCGAGTCGCGGCCTTCGCGAGCAGGGTCGCTCCCACAGGACTCTCTGGCGACTGCAAAGCTTGTGTGCGACGCCAATCCCCTGTGGGAGCGAGCCTGCTCGCGAAGAGGCCAGTACAGCCACCAGATACCTTGAGGGATCAGCTGCGAGCAAACTCCACGGCTTTACGAAACTGCTCATCCGTCGGCCGCACGCCGGTATAAAGCACAAACTGCTCCAACGCCTGAATCGCAATCACCTCCAGCCCGGTAATCACCCGCTTGCCTTCGGCACGACCGCGCAGGATCAGCGGGGTTTCCGAGGGGATCGCCACCACATCGAAGATCGTCTCTGCAGCGGCAATGGTGTCTGCATCAAACGCCAGTTGCTCGGCATCCGGCCCGCCGGTCATGCCGATCGGTGTGACATTGATCAGCATCTGCGCACGTCGCGCGCCCAGTTCAGCCTGCCATTCATAGCCCAGCGCCTGGGCCAGGGCACGCCCGGCGCGTTCGTTACGGGCCACGATCAGGCCATTGCTGTAGCCGCCATCACGCAAGGCGCTGGCCACGGCTTTGGCCATGCCACCACTGCCGCGCAGGGCGAAGGTCGAGTCTTTGGGGACCTGGTGGGTTTCCAGCAGTTGGGCGATGGCGATGTAATCGGTGTTGTAGGCCTTGAGGTGGCCATTGCTGTTGACGATGGTGTTGATCGATTGAATGGCCGCGGCCGACGCATCCAGCTCGTCGACCAGCGCAATGCAGGCCTCCTTGAACGGCATCGACACGCCACAGCCACGAATCCCCAGGGCGCGAATACCCGCGACAGCACCTGGCAAGTCCTGACTGCTGAAGGCCTTGTAATAGAAATTCAGGCCCAATTGTTCGTACAGATGATTGTGAAATCGCAAGCCAAAGTTGCCAGGGCGCCCGGAAAGGGACATGCACAGCTGGGTGTCTTTGTTGGGGTTCATCTGCATGGGTATCTCCTTGGAAAGCACTTTCAGATGGACGGGATTAGCCATTCCATCAGCGCTGATCAATCATATTTCGCGTGCCTGCCGGCGGCACCGCACGAGGGTAAAGAAGCCGGTACAGACCTTACACAAAATTTACCCAACGGCTGTGCTGATTTGCAAAAAAACGCTGTCTTAGAAGTATCCCCGCGACAATCCTTGGGTCTATTGCAGACGCAAGCGCCGGGTCGAAGAACCGAGGAACTATCATGATCCGTAAAATCCCCACAGTGGCCTTGCTGATCGGTGCTTTTGCTATCACGGGGCAGGCAGAGGCTGGCGGCGGTCACGGTTGGCAAGGGCCGGCGGTGTTTGGTGCGATCGTCGGCTCGGCCATCGTCGGTTCGGCCATCATCAACAGCAACCGGCCGGTCTATGTGCAGCAACCGGTGTATGCCCAGCCGCAGCCGGTGTACATACAACAACCGCCACCGGTTTATTACCAGCCGGCGCCGGTCTACGTGCAACAGCCGGTCTATTACGGTCCGCCGCCGGTCTACTACGGGCCACCCCGTGGCTACTACGGCCCGCCGCGCGGGTATTACCGTCCTCACCCCAGCTATGGCCACTGGTAACAAAAATCATCAGGCCCGGCCGCGACGGCGGGGCCTTTTTTGTTGCCGTCTGTCGGTACAGGTCTGAATAAATCGGATCAAGGTCGCTGTCGGGACAGTCTTTGTAGTTCAAGTTGGCAAGATTGACCCGCCACCCTTCCCCCACCTTGGGGAAAACGGTCATATATATGTCATGTCAGGTCCGCACAGTTGGACCTGTCCGAAACCAACAGGTTGATAACAACAAGGACGACCTCATGCCCACGCAAAACCCGCACCGCATTGTCGGCTTGTGCACTTCCAGCAAGGTGTACAACGCACTGACCGAACTCAAGCACCTGGAAGGCCATCGCAGCGCCAAGTTTCTCTCGCTGCTGGCGGAAAACCTGGTGCGCAAAGGCCTGCTCAACGAGCAGGAAGTGGTCCATATGCTTGATCTGGTGGTCGACTGAAGCCAAGACTCACTGGCGTCAATGACGACTATCGAAAGCGTTGATTGTCCGTTCCAGCCTCGAATCCGTAAGGTAGCTCCATAGATTGATGGAGGTACTTATGTCCCAGGTTCAGATCATGTCCGTTATCGGTAGCGCCGTTCCCGCCCCCCTCAGAGCGCTTGGATTGCTCGCCTGTTGGTACCTGGTACAGGACGGCGAACCGATCAGCGGCCCGCTCACCTCGTTGCCGGATGCCCAGGCACTGTCGCAACGCATCGGCCAGGGTCAACTCAGCGCTTAAGGCAGCTGCACCCGTGGCTTGGTTTCGATGAAGATCGACCAGCTCGACATGAACAGCGCGGCGATCAGCGGCCCGATGACAAAGCCATTGAGGCCGAAGATCGCCAGGCCGCCCAGGGTTGAAATCAGGATCATGTAGTCCGGCATCTTCGTGTCCTTGCCGACCATGATCGGTCGCAGCACGTTATCCACCAGGCCGATCACGAAGATCCCGAACAGCGCCAGCACCGTGCCCTGCCAGATCGCCCCGCTGAGCAGGAAATACAGGGCCACCGGTGCCCAGACGATGCCGGCCCCCACTGCCGGCAACAGCGACAGAAACCCCATCAGCACCGCCCAGAGCAACGCGCTGGGGATGTCCAGGAACCAGAAAATCAAACCGCCCAGCGCACCCTGAGTGATCGCCACCAGCAGGTTGCCCTTGATCGTGGCCCGTACCACGCGGTTGAACTTGAGCTGCAAACGGCGTTTCTGGCCGTCTTCCAGCGGTACGGCGGCGCGGACCTTGCGTGCCAGCTCGGAGCCGTCACGCAGGAAGAAAAACAGCAGGTACAGCATGATGAAAAAACTGACGATGAATTCGAACGTCCCCTGACCAAAACTGAAGGCCTGGCTCGCCAGCACCTGCCCGCCCTGCATGGCGCTCTTGACGATTTTATCGCGCAATCCGTTCAATTCACCCATGCCGAGACGATCCAGCATGTTCTGGAAATACGGCGGCAGGCTGTGTTTGAACTGCACCAGGTACTTGCCAATATCCAGTTCGCCGCTCTCGATGCTTTTATAGAAGGTCGCGCCTTCCTGAACCAGCAAGGTACTGACGATGATCACCGGCAGAATCGCAATCACCAGGCAGATGCTCAAGGTGCATAACGAGGTCAGGTTGCGTTGCCAGCCGAACTTCAGTTGCAGCCGATGTTGCAGTGGGGCAAAGACAATGCCCAGGATCACCGCCCAGAACACCGCGCCATAGAACGGCAGCAGGATCCAGATGAAAGACAGGGTGACCAGCAACAGCAGCACCATCAGCGATTTGTTTTGCAGTTTCTCTTCGTTCATGTCCGATCCATGTCAGTCAGCAGGGGCGCATGCTCTTGTACTGAAGAGCCACACCTGATGCTTAGTCCGCCACGGTTCGCGCGAGTGCCATCCGTTTGTTTATCAAGCATAGATCCAGATTAATAAACTACATTCAGCTCGCCCCAGGCCCGGGAGCCTACGTCCGAATCCTTGCAGTTCGGCGATCAGGCTGCCTCGCGCAGAAACACCTTGAACGCCTGCCAGACCGGACTGCGATAGCGGTCAGGGTGCCAGATCAAGGAAAAGGTCCGACTCAGGTGCAGATCGTTTTCCAGGCTGACCAGCTCACCTCGTTGCAGCTCACCCGCCACGGTCAGGCGGGACATGCAGCCCAGCCCGAACCCGGCGCGAACCGCCTGCTTGATGGCTTCGTGCTGGCTCAGTTCCATACGCACTCGCAAGCGCGCCGCGCGATGCAGGATGGCCGCTTCAAACATCGCCCGGGTGCCCGAGCCCGGCTCGCGCAATACCCAGTGCTCGGCGTTCAAATCTTCATCGCCGAGCTGGCCTCGTTGCGCAAGTCGATGTTCGGGTGAACAGATGATCACCATTTCATCCTGGCGCCACACCTCCGACACCAGGCGAGATTCGGTGCACTGCCCTTCGATCATCCCGAGGTCGGCCTCGAACCGCATGATGTCTCCCACCACCTCATCGGTATTGAGCAAACGCATGTGCAGATCGACCTGTGGATAACGCTCCACGAACCGGCCAACGAGCGCCGGCAAAAGGTAATTGCCGATGGTCGCGCTGGCGGCGACATTCAGACTGCCCTGCAAGTGGCCTTCGGGCTCAACGGCGGCGTCGACAAACTGATCCAGGTCACTGAGCAGCGCTTCGGCACGCGGCAACAAGCGGCGTCCGGCGTCGTTGAGCAGCAGACGGCGCCCCAGACGCTCGAAGAGCATCAGGCCCAATTGACGCTCCAGATCAGACAGCGACTGGCTGGTGGCCGACTGCGACAGATTGAGTTTTTGCGCCGCGGCGCCAAGGCTTCCCTCGCGAACCACGGCGACGAAAACCTGCAACTGCCGAAAGCTGATGTTGGCGTTCATTTCAGTTTTTCCGAATGGTTATATCGTTATAACCGTTTACTCATTCCCTTCTATCTGCCCATACCCTGAGTCCATTCGCAAGCTCGAAAGGATAATTTCATGTGGCAGGGTCTGGTTTTATGCGCGGTGCTCACCGCCGCCGGTTATGTGCTCAAGCAGCTCCCCATGCTGGCCAACAGTGGTTTCAGCGCCCTGGTGTTCGCCTTGTTGCTGGGGCTGCTGGTGGGCAATCTGCCGCTGGCCAACCACATGCAGTCTGCGCAGCCGGGGTTGCGCTTTTCCATGCGCTGGCTATTGCGCGGCGGGATTGTCCTGTTCGGCCTGTCGCTGACCTTGCAACAGATCTTTGCCCTTGGCCCGGCGGTTCTGCTACTGGACATGTCAGTGATCACCACGGTGCTGGTGGCGGGTTACCTGTTCGGCACCCGCGTGCTCAAACTGGACCGGGAAACCACCCTCCTGACCTGCGCAGGCAGCGCCATTTGCGGCGCCGCCGCTGTATTGGCGGCAGAGGCGACGATTCGTTCCCGTCCGGCGGCCACCTCGATGGCGGTGGCCACGGTGGTGTTGTTCGGCAGTCTTTCGATGCTGGTTTATCCCCTGCTCTATCCACTGACCGGCCTGAATGAAAGCACCTTCGGCATCTACATTGGCGCGACGGTGCATGAGGTCGCGCAAGTGGTGGCCGCAGGGGATGCCGTCGGCCCGCATGCGCTGGCCAACGCGGTCATCGTAAAGCTGGTGCGGGTGATGTTGCTGATTCCCTTCCTGCTGATCCTCAGCCAGTGGTGGAACCTGCGCCGGGCCGAGGCGCAGAAAACCAAAGGTGGAATCGTGATCCCCTGGTTCGCCTTCGGCTTTCTGGCACTGGTCATTTTCAACAGCTTTGTCACCTTGCCGGCCGACCTGCACCACGCCCTGGTGTTGATCGGGCAGATAGCACTGGCCATGTCGATGGCCGCGCTGGGTTATGAAACCCGCCTGGAAAAATTGACCGCCCTGGGTATCAAACCCTTTGTTCTCGCGTTGTTCCTTTTCATCCTGCTGATGGGCGGGGGGTTACTGTCAGTGCACTTGTTGCCGACGGGACTGACGTAACAAATGATCACGGGAAACCGTTCGTGCGAGTGCCATCGGTTTGTTCATCAAGCATAGATCCAGATCAATGAATCCCGCAGGCAAGCCGATTACCCTCGTCGACTTTTGCGATCGGCACCTCAATGAACCTTGTACCCCCTGAACTGCTGGCGCCCGCCGGCACCCTGAAAAACATGCGCTATGCCTTCGCCTACGGCGCCGATGCGGTGTACGCCGGCCAGCCGCGCTACAGCCTGCGGGTGCGCAACAACGAATTCGATCATGCCAACCTGGCCCTCGGCATCAGCGAGGCGCAGGCCCAGGGCAAGCGCTTCTATGTGGTGGTGAACATCGCCCCGCACAACGCCAAGCTGAAAACCTTTCTCAAGGATTTGCAGCCGGTGATTGCCATGGCGCCGGACGCGCTGATCATGTCCGACCCGGGCTTGATCATGCTGGTGCGCCGACACTTCCCGCAGATGCCGATCCACCTGTCGGTGCAGGCCAACACGGTGAACTGGGCGAGTGTCGAGTTCTGGCAGCAACAAGGCTTGAGCCGGATAATCCTGTCGCGGGAGCTGTCCCTGGAAGAAATCGCCGAAATCCGTCAGCAGGTCCCGGCCATGGAGCTGGAGGTGTTTGTCCATGGCGCGTTGTGCATGGCCTATTCCGGCCGCTGCCTGCTGTCCGGTTACATGAACAAGCGCGACGCCAACCAGGGCAGCTGCACCAATGCCTGTCGCTGGAAATACTCGGCGCAGCAGGCCACGGAAAATCAACTGGGCGAGATCGTCCAGACCTGCCAGCCCGAACCGACCCTGGGTCTCGGCGCGCCGACCGATCAGGTGTTCCTGTTGCAGGAAGCCAACCGACCGGACGAACTGATGCCGGCCTTCGAGGACGAGCACGGCACCTACATCATGAACGCCAAGGACTTGCGCGCCGTGCAGCATGTCGAGCGCCTGACCCGGATGGGCGTGCACTCATTGAAAATCGAAGGCCGGACCAAATCCCACTTCTATTGTGCGCGGACCACCCAGGTCTACCGCCGGGCCATCGACGATGCGGTGGCCGGTCGCGAATTCGATCGCAGCCTGATGACGGATCTGGAATCCCTCGCCCAGCGCGGCTACACCGAAGGTTTCCTGCGACGGCATGTGCATGACGAATACCAGAATTACCAACACGGCAGTTCGGTGTCGGAGCGGCAACAGTTTGTCGGCGAGTTGACCGGCGAGCGGCGGGACCGGCTGGCGGAAATCAAGGTGAAGAATCGTTTTGGCCTGGGTGACCACATGGAACTGATGACGCCCAAGGGCAACTTCCATTTCGACCTGCACCAGCTGCAGAACGCCAAGGGCCAGCCGATCGAAGTGGCGCCGGGGGATGGTCATACGGTGTATGTGCCGATTCCCGATGCGGTGGATTTGCAGTTCGGGTTGTTGATGCGGGATGTCAGCGAGCGCTGAACCTCATGTGGGAGCGGGCTTGCTCGCGAAGGCGGCGTGTCAGTCGACTTCAACGCTGCCTGATACACCGCATTCGCGGGCAAGCCCGCTCCTACAGGGGGGTCAGGTGAACTCCTCGCGCAACATCGCCACAAACGCCTCTCGCGCCGGATGAACCCCGGCGTTTTCATGCCAGTAGAACAGGTTGTCGATAGCCGTCAGGTCGGGGAATTCATAGCCGGCGCAACCGGCGCCTTTGGCGAACTGGTCGAAAACGCCTTTGGGCACCAGCGCCACACCGGCCCCGGCGCTGACGCAGCCGACGATCGCGCCGTAACTGGCCAGGCTGACAATCGGCAACGCCTGTCCCTGGCGCAACAACCATTGCTCCAGTGCCGCGCGGTAGGGACAGCCTTGCGGCCACATGAACACGGTCTTGTCCTGCAGATCGGCGATATCACGCACCGGCCCCAGGGACGTCGAGGCAATCAGCAGCAGCTGCTCGCGGTACATCGGCGTGCGCTTGAGTTGCGAGCGCTCGACATCCACCGCGACGATCGCGCCGTCGAGCCGGTGGTTGAAAGTGTCATCGAGCAGCTGGCTCCAGGGACCTGTGGTCAGTTCCAGCGCCACCTTGGGGAACCGCTTGTGGAACTTGGCCAGCAAGCGTGGCAAGCGACCGGTGGCCGAGGACTCAATGGCACCGATGCGCAACGGACCGGACGGCTCCGCGGCGGGATCGAGCGCGCGCTTGGCCTCAGCGGCGAGCGCGAGCATCTTCGCGGCATAGGCGAGGAAGGTCTGCCCCGACGGGCTGATCTGCAATCCCCGGCCCTCGCGCAGGAACAGCGCGACACCCAACTCCGCCTCCAGCGCCTTGATCCGCGCCGTGATGTTCGACGGCACGCAATGCAACAGCTCGGCGGCGCGGGCAATGCTGCCGACGTCGGCGACGGTTTTGAACATGCGAATCTGCGCCAGCTCCATACATCACCCAAAGTGAACAGTTAGCACAGTATAAGTCAGTTGTGGTGAATGGTTCGAATTCTGATACTCGGTGCACAGGCCCACAGGTATCCGACCATGCAAGCGCTCACAGCCGTCTCCCCCTCCCCCGTCAAGATCGTGCTGGCGATGGCGTTCGTCGTCGCCTGCTGGGGGTATTCCCCGACGGGTATTCACTTTGGCTTGCAAGCCTATGAGCCTGGCCATCTGGCGTTGCTGCGGTTTCTGCTGGCCTCGGCATTCATGGGCGTAGTCGCACTGATCAGAGGCATCCGCCTGCCGAGCCTTGGTGATCTGCCGCTGCTGCTGGCCCTGGGTTTCTTTGCGGTCAGCCTGCATCACGTAGCGTTGAATTTCGGTCAGCAAGGTGTCAGCGCCGGCGCGTCCAGTGTGTTGGCGCAATCGACGCCCTTGTTCAGCACGATGCTGGCGCGCTTCGTGTTCAAGGACCGGGTGAGTGCCTGGCGCTGGAGCTGTGTTGTTCTGGGTTTGTTCGGCGTGGTGATTGTGGTCGCTGGCGATCACGGACTGGGCAGCATTGATGGCCACGGTTTGCTGATCTTGCTGGCGGCGCTGTCCTGGAGCTTTTACTTTGCCCTGCAGAAGCATCATGCCCGGCGCTACGACGGGTTGACGCTGGTGTGTTACACGGTCTGGTTCGGGACGCTGTTGCTATTGGTCTATCTACCGGGGCTGGCAGGCCAGGTGGCCGCAGCGCCGGTGGATGTGCAGTGGGCGGTGATCGGCTTGAGCGTTTTTCCGAGCGCGCTGGCGTATCTGGCCTGGGCTTATGTGCTGGCTCATGTGGATTTGAGCCGGGCGACGATGACCTTGTATCTGATTCCGCCGACGGCCATGGGCATTGCGTCTTTTGCCTTGGGCGAGCGGCCGACGTTGATGGTCGTCGTGGGTTCGGCGATTGTGCTGGTCAGTGTGTTGGCGTTGAATCTGGAGCGGCGGGGGGTGGTGATTCAAGGGGCCAGTGTCTGATCGTTTAGCTGGGGTGATTCGTCTGGCGCCTTCGCGAGCAGGCTCGCTCCCACAATGAATCTGCGTCATACACAAAATTTGCGTGCACTGGAGATTTAATGTGGGAGCGAGCCTGCTCGCGAAGAACGATAACGCGGTAAATCTGCCGCCCACAAAAAACCCGGCATACTGGCCGGGTTCTGGTTATCGCCTGTCATCGGACAGCGGAGTGGGCTCATCCGCAGGCGGCACGTCTTCATCCGCTGTCGGGTCCATCCAGTCTTCAGGTCGATCAGCGTCCGCGCCGGTCGGATCCCGGGTCGGGTCCATCCCCGGTGGAGCATCCTGATCCATGCTTGGCTCATCGGTGCCGGGCATGGGTCTGGTAGGGTCGGTGTCGGGTGTTCCACCCTGGAACATGGAATCGTTAGCCATGACGCACCTCACAGATGAGGTCCAGCAAATCTGGGCCGTACTGGTTGGAAGCGCGGCGAGGGACGAGGTGCTATCGGGTAGACAGACGGTGAGGCATTCGCGAGCAGGCTCGTTCCCCGCCGATCTGTAACACGAATTCAAAAACCGCTCGCAGAGAAGCGGTTAACATTATTGAAACCCATGGAAAGTGTCTCAGTCATGCTAAAAAAACACCTGCACAAGCTCACGTCCTACAGTGCATTCGTACTTTTCCTCGGCGCCAGTCACTGCATGGCAGACGACCGTATCGAATCCATCGTCAACGCCGCCATCGAACCACTGATGCAGCAACAACAGATCCCCGGAGTCGCGGTCGCAATCACCGTCAACGGCCAGCCGCATTACTTTAACTACGGTGTGGCCTCGAAAGACAACGGCAAAGCTGTCACTGAAGACACCCTGTTCGAGATCGGCTCGGTGAGCAAGACCTTCACTGCCACCCTCGCCGCCTACGCCCAGGCGACAGGCAAACTGTCCCTGTCAGACAAGGCCAGCAACGTCCTGCCCGAGCTGCGCGGCAGTGCGTTCGATCACATCAGCCTATTGCAACTGGGCACCTACAGCGCCGGCGGCCTGCCGCTGCAATTCCCCGACGAGGCCGATGCGCCGGACAAAATGCTTGGCTATTACAAGCAGTGGAAACCGACCTACACCGCTGGCAGCCATCGCCAGTATTCCAATCCGAGCCTGGGGCTGTTTGGTTATCTGGCGGCCAAAAGCATGGGCGCGCCATTTGATGAGGTGATGGAGAAAACCCTGCTGCCGAAACTCGGGTTGCAGCACACCTTCCTCAAGGTGCCGCAGGATCAGATGGGGCTTTATGCCCAGGGGTATGACAAGGAAGACAAGCCGGTGCGGGTGGGGCCCGGGGCGCTGGATTCGGAGGCGTATGGGGTAAAGACCAGTGCGGCGGATCTGCTTCGCTATGTTCAGGTGAACATGAAACCGGCAGGCCTTGAAGCACCGCTGCAACGGGCAATCGCTACCACGCACACGGGTTATTACAAAGTCGGTGACATGACCCAGGGATTGGGTTGGGAACTCTACAGCTATCCGGTCACGCTTGATCAGTTGCTCGACGGTAACTCGACGCAGATGGTGATGGAAGCTCACAGCGTCCAGTTGCTGAACCCGCTGCAGCCTCAACCGGAAGTTGTGCTGGTCAATAAAACCGGCTCAACGGGCGGCTTCGGCGCCTATGTCGCGTACGTGCCCTCGCAGGAGATCGGCATCGTGATCCTGGCCAACAAGAACTATCCGAATGCCGAGCGAGTGAAGGTGGCGCATAGGGTATTGAGCGCACTGAGCAAATAACTGCCCCCCTCACAGCAGGGTTCAGCGGCAGTCATCAACAATGGGCGACCCCTTGAGGTCGCCCATTTTCGTTGGCGCGCCGTCATTGACGGACATGGACAAATATGTCCACTATAGACAAATACATCCACGCCGCATCCTGACGCTCCACCACCTTTGTAAAACAGGAGATCAACAATGAAAAAAACACTGTGCCTGGGCTTTGCATTGGCCGTGTGTGTCACCGGTGCCCTGGCGGAGAACAAACCGTTGCGCATCGGCATCGAAGCCGCCTATCCACCTTTCGCCTTCAAGACATCCGACGGCAGTATCGGCGGCTTCGACTACGACATCGGCAATGCCCTGTGCACTCAGATGCAGACTCAATGCATCTGGGTCGAGCAGGAGTTCGATGGCCTGATCCCTTCGCTGAAAGTGCGCAAAGTCGACGCGGTGATTTCCTCGATGCTGATCACCGAGGAGCGCAAGCGTTCGGTCACGTTCACCGACAAATACTATGCGAGCCCGGCCAGGCTGGTGATGAAGGCCGGTTCCCAGGTCGATGACGATTTCAGCCAGCTCAAGGGCAAGCGCATTGGCGTGCAGCGCGGCACGTCCCAGGATCGTTACGCCACCGACAAGCTGCAACCGCTGGGCGCGGAAATCGTTCGTTATGGCTCCCAGTCGGAAATCTATCTGGACATGCAGTCCGACCGGCTCGACGGCACCATCGCCAACGCCGCGCCTCTGCAAGAGGGCTTTCTGAAGACGCCGCAAGGCCAGGGCTTCGCCTTTGTCGGGCCGCAGTTGCGCAACAAGGAGTACTTTGGCGAAGGCACCGGTATTGCGGTCAGCAAGGGCAATACCGAGCTGGCCCAGCGTTTCAATACCGCGATCAAGGCCCTGCGCGCGGACGGCACTTACCAGCAGGTCGAGAAGAAATATTTCGATTACAACATCTATGGGGATTGAGTCCCGACACGCTGGAGCAACCTGCATGACCGTCATCGACACCCTGATCCGCAACGCCACCCTGATCGATGGCACAGGCGCACCGCCCTTTGTCGGGGATGTTGCGATCGTGGATGGCAGGATCCACGGGATTGGCAGTTTCCCCGATCTGGATGCGCAAAACGTCATTGACGGTCGCGGCAAGGTTCTCAGTCCGGGCTTCATCGATGTCCATACCCATGATGATCTGGCGCTGCTCAAGCAGCCGGCCATGCTGCCGAAAATCAGCCAGGGCGTGACCACGGTGATCGTCGGGAACTGCGGCATCAGTGCGGCCGGGGTGCGTCTTCGCGGCGAACCGCCGGACCCGATGAACCTCCTCGGCGACGCCGCCGACTTCAAATACCCGAGCTTCTCGGCCTATGCGGCGGCCATCGAAGCGGCTCGACCGGCGGTGAATGTCGCGGCATTGGTAGGGCATACCGCCTTGCGCGCGAACCATATGCAACAGTTCGACCGCCCGGCGACGGTCCACGAGCTGGGAGCCATGCGTGAAGATCTGATGGCGGCGCTCGAACAAGGCGCCTTGGGATTGAGCACAGGGCTGGCCTATCGCAATGCCTTGCAAGCGCCCACCACGGAAGTTGATTTCCTGGCGGCTACCTTGCAAGACGTCGGCGGCATTTACGTGAGTCATATTCGCTCGGAAGATGACGAAATCATCGAGGCCATAGACGAGGCCATCGAAATTGGTCGTGACGCAGGCGTGCCGGTAATCATCTCGCACCTCAAATGCGCCGGCCGCGGGAACTGGGGACGCAGCGAGGCGATCATCGGCCAGATCGACAATGCCCGGCGGCAGCATCCGGTGGGCTGTGATTGCTATCCGTATGCCGCCAGCTCGACCACCATCGACCCGCGCATCGTCGACGAAGGCTTCCGGATCCAGATCACCTGGTCGTCGCCGCACCCCGAGATGGCCGGCAAAGACCTCAAGGAGATCGCCGGGCTGTGGGACCTGTCACAGGTCGACGCCGCGCGACGGCTGGAACCGGGCGGCGCGATTTATCACGAGATGGATGAGGCCGATGTGTCGCGCATCCTCGCTTATCCGCAAACCATGATCGGCTCCGACGGCCTGCCCAACGACCCGCGTCCGCATCCCAGGCTGTGGGGCACTTTTCCTCGGGTACTGGGCCACTACAGCCGCGATCAGGGACTGTTCCCGCTGGAGGAAGCCGTGCGCAAAATGACCGGGCTGCCGGCGGAACGGTTTGGCTTGCGCGACCGCGGCCGGCTCAGCGTCGGTGCCTGTGCCGACCTCGTGTTGTTCGATGCCGGGGCTGTCCGCGACTGCGCGACGTTCGAACAACCGACGCTGCCACCAAAGGGTATTGAGGCGGTTTGGGTCAATGGGGTGTTGTCTTACCGTCAGGGCCAAAGCACTGAGGCGCGAAGCGGGCAGTTTATTCGGCGTTGATCAAACCTTTCTGGCGAAGGTATTCCTGTGGGAGCGAGCTTGCTCCGGGCGGCGATCCGACGATAGCGGTGTGACAGACGAAGAAAATGTCGAATGTTATGGCCTCATCGCGAGCAGGCTCGCTCCCACAGGGTTCGGTGGTGGTAAACAAAATGGGCGACCCCTTGAGGTCGCCCATTTTCATTGTTGTGTCTGCGATCACAACGAAGGCGGTGTGTCAGTCAGCATCGATGCCGGATGTCAGTTCGCATTCGCGAGCAGGCTCGCTCCCACAGGTCAGTCACCTGCCCTTCTGCGCAGATTCAATCGTTCGGCATTTCAGGCGGCTTGGCGGGCTTGGCGGGCTTGGCCGGTTTTGTCCCCTTGGCGCCCTTGGCCGGTGCGGCTTCGGTCACCGGCGGTGGCGTCGGCACCGTGGCTTCTTTCTCTGTCGGGGGCAATTCGTCGATGGTTTTGAATATCGCCTGCAGGTCGACCGCATCCGACTGTTCCAGCTTCTTTTCGCCGTCCTTGCCGACCAGAATCACCTTGGTCTTCGCGCCGGCCCCCAACTTGAGCGAGCGGATCAATGCCGCCGTGTCTTGTGGCCCCAGATCCTTGCCCTCGCGCTGGCCCATCAGATTGAGCACGGTGTACAAAACCATGTTTCGCTCGGTAAAACCCTGGCGATTGGCCGGCTCATCCAGCGCCTTTTTCAGGCTGACCCAAGTAGGATCGACCGTGCTCGGAGCAATGACGATCAATGGCCGGGCCCTGCCCTTGTCCATATCCAGCGGTGAGTCGCCATCGGCGGCGAACAAGGTACCGGCGAAAGCCAGCAGGGTAGCCAGGGTCAATGACCTGATGAGCATGCGCATCTCCTTTTGATATCCACGCTCTAATGATTGCGCATCGCGGCGTTCGTTCCGGGGACGCTTCGCAATTATATTCCGCCCTGACCCAAGCTTAGGTCAGGGCAGTTATTGCGCAACAGATCATGGAGGATCGAACGTGGATTTGATCAGCCCTTGCGAGCGCTTTATTGTGGTTCACCAGTGCGACGACTAAATCGTCCGCGCCAGGCGAAGGAGCTTCAATTCAACATGGAAATCGATTACCTCTGCAACCACCCCGCCCTGATCCCGGAATTGGCCGAGCTGAATTTCAAGGAATGGGGTCAATTCAGACCCGGCGACACCCTCCAGGCAAGAACCGAACGTATGCGCGCTGCATGCGGCAAAGGTGCCGTGCCCACCGTGCTGGTCGCCCTCGATGGTACGCAACTGCTCGGCGGAGCCCTGCTGATCGAGAGCGATCTGGAATCACGGCCCGAACTGACGCCCTGGCTGGCAGGCGTTTATGTCAAGGCCGAGCATCGTGGTCGGGGCATCGCCTCCGGGCTGGTGTCGCGTATCGTCGAGGAGGCGGCGACACTCGCCATACCCAGGCTTTTTCTATACACCGACTCGGCCCAGTCGCTCTACGCCAGACTGGGTTGGGAGGTCGTGGAGCGCCTGGACGACAACGGGCTCGAGGTCACAGTGATGGCACGCAATACGTCGAAGGTTTAAAGCAACAGTGCTTAACTCATGGGAGAGATCCAAGGAGGCTCCTCCCATGAGCACTCAGCTGAACCACACCATCGTCTGGTGCCGGGACAAGCAGACGTCGGCCAACTACCTGGCAGACATCCTCGGCCTGCCCGCTCCCGAACCCTTCGGGCCGATGTTGATCGTCAAACTCGACAACGGCGTGTCGCTGGATTTCTACAACAACGACCCGCCGATTGCTTCCCAGCACTATGCGTTTTTGATCGGTGATGAGGATTTCGACGCGGCCTTCGCCCGGCTGCAGGCGCGAAAGCAGGCCTGGTGGGCCGATCCTGGCAAGCAGCGACCGAACGAAATCAGTGACTTCGGCGGTGGCCGGCGGGTTTACTTCGATGACCCGGACGGGCACCTGCTGGAGATTTTCACCCGGGAGTGATTGCAGCCTGCGGCGAACATCAGAACGCCAGTTTGTAGCCGATCAACACCAGCATCGTGGCCAGGCAAGGACGCAGCACTTCATCGGAGATGCGACCCGTCAGGTGACTGCCCAGGTAAATGCCTGGCAGCGATCCGACCAGCAAATAGCCCAGCACGTGCCAGTCCATGTTGCCCATGCTCGCGTGGCCGAGACCGGCGACCAGGGTCAGCGGGACGGCGTGTGCGATTTCCGTGCCCACCAGGCGGCGGGTTGGCAGCAGCGGATAAAGGATGAAGAGCGCCACGGTACCCAGGGCGCCAGCGCCGATGGAGGTCAGGGCCACCATGGTGCCGAGCACCAGGCCGGTGATCACGGTCAGCCCATTGAGGCGTGAGCCGCTGGGGTTGTAGTGGCCGCCCGCGCGTTTGTGAGCGAAATCGAGCAAGCGTTTCTTGAAGAAGATCGCCAGTGCCGTGGCGAACAGGACAAAGCCCAAGGCCTGTTTAATCACGGCGTTCATGGCATCGGGGGATGCCTGCAGGGTACTCAGGAACCACAGCGTCATCAACACCGCCGGCACACTGCCGAGGGTCAGCCAGCCGGTGATTGACCAATCGATGTTGTTGTTCTTTTTATGAACCAGAACGCCGCTGGATTTGGTGATGGCGGCGTACAGGAGATCCGTGCCCACCGCCGTCGCCGGATTGACACCGAACCACAGCAGGATCGGCGTCATCAATGAGCCGCCGCCGACGCCGGTCATGCCGACGATGAAACCCACCACCAAACCTGCAACAACCAACCCGAAGTTAACGAAATCCATTAACACGCCCACAAAAATCGCATGAAAAATCTGGCCCGCAGCATAGCGATTTTTCTTATAACCACTTATATCGATGCGGTCTATCGTTATGCCTTATTTCCAGAACACCACACCGCACTGAGGGAGATCACTGCACGGGCAGGAAATTGAGGAACAGCAGGCTCTGGGCGTAGTTCAGGCCGATCCGGCGGTAACGCTCATCGAGCATCTGGGTCAGCAGGTCCAGCCGGGCGACGACCTTGCCGAATTCCACAGCAAAACTCAGGTTGCTGCCCTCCTCCGAGATCTCGTTGGAGAACAGCAAGGGCTCGCCCTGCTTGTTTTGCCGTTGGCTGAGGATCCAGGTGGCTTTCTCGATGTTGCGTGCGGCGTTATTGACGAAGGTCGGGTTGATCGCATCGGTCATGTAGAACTCGAGACGATTGCCATGGGCGGTGACCAGCATGCTGCCGATGGCATAGATGAAGGCTCCGACCCGATCGCCGAGGAACTCCGGGCTCATGGCATAGCTCAGCGCCGCCAGGTCTTTTTTACCCCCAAGGGTGGGTAGCGGCTGCTGCATTTCGATGGCCATGCGCACCTGTTGTCCGGCGGTGCGGGCGTCGAGGAAGCCGGATTTCTTCAATTCCTCGGGGTTGCGCAGGTAGAGCTTGCTCATGAGCAGATAGAGGCTGTCGAGGTTGTCGCGCATCGCCAGGGTGGCCATGCGGTCGACGCTGGTCTGGAGGAATTCCTGGGGCTTGCCTTCGCGGAACTGGTCGATGATGTCGCCGCCTTGCTGCCCGCTGCAGCCGGTGAAACACAGCATCGACAGACAGGCCAACAGCAGGCTGGTACGGCGGATTTGCAGGGTGATTAGGGGTAACACTCGGACCATGGGTGCTTGAACTTGGACATGGGCTTGCGGTGGGGATCGCCGCAGGCTGGCCATGGATAGAACCGGGAATCAGGAAAAAGTGCAGTACCGATGGTCCGTAATCACTGGTTAACGGAACCACCGGGGTATTCTGCTGCCAACCGAAGAGTCCTTGAGTAATAAAAAAGGAGAATTTCATGCGCACCCTCGAACTGGTAGGCGTCAAGGTACCGGTCATCGGCCAGGGCACCTGGCGCATGGGTGAGGATCCCACGCAAAACAGCCAGGAAGTCGCGGCATTGCGCCAGGGCATCGAATTGGGCATGACCCTGATCGACACCGCTGAAATGTATGCCGAGGGTGGCGCCGAGCTGGTGGTGGGCCAAGCCATTGCAGGTAGGCGCGACAAGGTCTTTTTGGTCAGCAAGGTCTACCCGCACAACGCCAGCCGCAAAGGCATTCCCCAGGCCTGCGAGCGCAGCCTGCGGCGGTTGCAGACCGACTACGTCGATTTATACCTGCTGCACTGGCGCGGGCAATATCCCCTGGAGGAAACCGTCGAAGCCTTCGAACGCCTGCGCGAGGAAGGCAAGATCGGCCGTTGGGGCGTGTCCAATTTCGACCTGGATGACCTGCACGAGTTGGCCGCGCCGGCGTGCGCCACGAATCAAGTGCTCTACAACCTGGAAGAACGCGGCATAGAATTTGACCTGTTGCCCTGGTGCCAGCAGCATCGCCTGCCGGTCATGGCCTACTGTCCGATCGGCCAGGGTGGGCAGCTGCTGACCCACCCGACGCTCAAGCGGGTTGCAGCACATCACGACACGACGCCGGCGCAGGTGGCGCTGGCCTGGATTCTGCGTCAGGACGAGGTGATCGCCATCCCCAAGGCGGTCAGCCCTGAACATGTGCGACTGAATGCGCAAGCCGCGCAGGTGCGGCTTGAAGCCGGGGATCTGGAGGCGCTGGACCATGCGTTTCACGCGCCACAACGAAAGCAGCGACTGGCCATGGTCTGAGTCATCGCGGTTGTGTCAGAGGGTTTGCGCATGAGAAGCACCGATCCACTCGACAGGTTCAACCTGCAACGCTTCATTCAGGCGCAGAACCCGGTGTTCGATCGGGTTCAGGATGAGCTCGGTGAGGGCCACAAGCGCAGCCACTGGATGTGGTTCATCTTTCCGCAGTTCACCGGACTTGGCGACAGTGAGATGTCCCGTCATTTCGCGATTCGATCCGCGGCGGAAGCGCAGGCCTACCTCCAACACCCCGTGTTGAGCACACGCCTGCGTACCTGCACGCAATTGGTCCTGGACATCGAGCAGCGCCCGATCGCGGCGATTTTCGGCCATCCCGACGACCTCAAGTTTCATTCCTCGATGACCTTGTTCGCCCAGTTCGCCACCGATGACGATCTGTTCAGTCGAGCCCTGGATCAGTATTTCCACGGCATTCCCGAGGCGTGGACGCTGACCCTGCTGGACTCAAAACAGGCCTAGCTGCCCGCCGATCAGGGTAGAAAAATCGTCGTCGACGAAGGGCAGGATCGCATCCGCCACCGGCTGCAGTTGCCGGGTGACGTAGTGGTCGTAATCGATGGGGGCGCTGCGGATTTCCAGCGGCTCGGGCCCGGCGACGGTGATCACGTAGCTGATCCAGCCACCGTTCTGGTACTGCCGCGGTCGCCCCTGGCGGTCGTTGTAGTCATCGGCGATACGCGCCGCACGCACATGGGGCGGCACGTTGCGTTGGTAGTCGTCAAGGGGGCGGCGCAGGCGCTTGCGGTAGATCAGGCGTTCATCGAACTCACCGGCCAGGGTCTTGCGCACGTAGTCGCGCACGTAATCCTGATAGGGCTTGCGATTGAAGATGCGCAGGTACAGCTCCTGCTGGAACTGCCGGGCCAGCGGCGACCAGTCGGTGCGCACGGTTTCCAGGCCTTTGTAGACCATTTCATCGGTGCCGTCGGCACGGGTCACAAGCCCCGCATAGCGCTTCTTGCTGCCCTCCTCGGCACCGCGGATGGTCGGCATCAGGAAGCGTTTGTAGTGGGTCTCGAACTGCAATTCCAGGGCGCTTTGCAGGCCATATTCCTGCCGCACATGTTCGCGCCACCACTGATTGACGTGGTCCACCAGGGCGCGGCCGATCAGGGCCGCTTCCTCCTGACCGTGGGCACGGCGCAGCCAGACGAAGGTCGAGTCGGTGTCGCCATAGATCACCGTGTGGCCCTGGGTTTCGATCAACTGGCGGGTGCGCAGCATGATTTCATGGCCGCGCAGGGTGATGGACGATGCCAGGCGTGTATCGAAGAAGCGGCACCCACTGGAACCGAGCACGCCATAGAAGGCGTTCATGATGATCTTCAAGGCCTGGGACAGCGGCGCATTGTGTTCACGCTTGGCGGTTTCCCGGCCTTCGGCGACACGGGCGACGATGGCCGGCAGGCAATGCCGGGTCCTGGAAAAACGTGCGCCGCGAAAACCTGGTACCGACTCGCTGTCGGCGGGATGCCTGAGGCCCTCGATCAGGCCCACCGGGTCGATGAGGAAGGTACGGATGATCGACGGATAGAGGCTTTTGTAGTCCAGCACCAGCACCGACTCGTATAGCCCCGGTTGCGAGTCCATGACGAAACCGCCGGGACTGGCCTGCGCAGGCTTGGTCCCCAGGTTCGGCGCGACGAACCCCTGGCGGTGCATCAGCGGCATGTACAGGTGGGTGAACGCCGCTACCGAGCCACCGCTGCGATCCGCCGGCAAACCGGTGACGCTGGCCCGCTCCAGCAGGAAGGTCAGCAGTTCGGTCTTGGCGAAGATCCGCGTTACCAGTTCGCAGTCCTTGAGGTTGTATTTGGCCAGGGCCGGTTTGTCCTCGGCGAACATGCGGTTGATTTCGTCCATGCGCTGGTACGGGGTGCTGATCGCCTTGCCTTCGCCGAGCAGGGTTTGCGCGACGTTTTCCAGGCTGAACGAGGGAAAGCTCCAGGTCGCCGAGCGCAGGGATTCGATGCCGTCGATGATCAATCGCCCGGCGGCCGAGGCAAAGTAATGGTTACCGCTGCCGTGTTCGCGCCACTGCATTTCCTCGCCGCCACGCCCCAGTTTCAGCGGCACCGCCAGTCTGCGTGCGTGCTCGTGCAGCACGCGCAGGTCGAACTGCACGACATTCCAGCCGATGATCGCGTCGGGATCATGGCGGGCGAACCAGTCATTGAGTTTCTTCAGCAGCAGGGTTCGCGAGTCACAGTATTCGAGCTGGAAATCCACCTCGCTGTCGTCGCCATTGGGCGGGCCGAGCATGTACACCTGTCGCTCGCCGCAGCCTTCCAGGGCGATGGAATACAACTCGCCTCGGGCGGTGGTTTCGATGTCCAGGGACACCAGCCTGAGCGTGGGTCGGTAGTCCGGGTCGGGTTTCATCTGCGCGTCGAGCAGCAGGCCCTCGGCCGTGGGCGTGCCGCCAAAGACCACCGGCGCCGTGATGAACCGCTCCATCATGTAGCGTTCGGGCGGGCGCACGTCGGCTTCGAACATATCGACGCCGGCCTTGCGCAGGGTGGTTTCCAGGCGCATCAGCTGACCGTGCTGCTGGCAATACAGGCCGAGCACCGGGCGATGCTCGAAATCCTGCAAGGCCAGTGGTCGCAGTTCGACGTTTTTTTCGTCGCGCAACAGCGCCTCGGCCTGCTCGCGCCGGGCCGCTGGAATGAACGCCACCGAGGGTTGATAAGGCAGGCGGATGCGCCGGGGACCGGTATCGGTCGCCAGCCAGAATTCGACTTGCGTACCGGCCGGGGTGTCGCGCCAATGCCGGGTCAGGACGAAGCCCCGCTGTAAATCCACCACTGCAACCTCAAATCCGCTTCAAGGCGCAATTCTACGCGTCATTGAAGGGATACGGCGCAGATTGATCCCAGGACCCGTACCTGCGGCAATGGCAGAGTCGATGCAGGAACGGCCGCCGGTTGCAGCCTGTTGTTCTGTCATCTTTCGGACATCTCACTGACTTATTCTCCCGGCACTTTCTTTGTCTTATAAGGTGCCGGCATGACGCTGCGCGGGTTGTTGCTGTTGGTGCTTTGCGCGAGCCTGCCGCTGGCGGCTGTGGGCGCTGATCTACCGACACCCGAACACGGCCCGGTGCTGCGCATCCAGGGTTCCAACACCATCGGCGCCGCCCTGGGCCCGGCACTGGTCGAAGGCTTGATGCGCGAGCAGGGTCTGCTCAAGGTTCACAGCGAAGCCGCGGACAACGCCAACGAACGGCGGGTGGTCGGCGAAACCGTTCAAGGGCGGCGGGTGGAGGTGGACATTGCGGCTCACGGCTCCAGCACCGGCTTCACCGCCCTGAAAACCGCCAGCGCCGATCTCGCCGCTTCCTCGCGACCGATCAAGGACAGCGAACGGCAGGCCCTGCAATCCCTTGGCGACCTGAAAGATCCCGGTGCCGAGCAGGTGATTGCCATCGATGGCCTGGCGATCATCCTGCATCCGCAAAACCCGTTGAATCAACTCGACACCGAACAACTGGCGCGCATCTTCAGCGGCGAGGCACACACCTGGGAAGACCTCGGCGGTCGCGGCGGGACGATTCATCTGTATGCACGGGATGACCAATCGGGCACCTATGACACCTTCAAGGAACTGGTGCTCGCCCGTCGTGGGAAAGTGCTGAGCAGCGCCGCGAAACGTTTCGAATCCAGCGAGCAATTGTCCGACGCGGTGAGTCGGGACCCGCAAGGCATCGGCTTCATCGGCCTGCCCTACGTGCGCCAAGCCAAAGCCGTGGCCATCGCCGACGGCCAATCCCAGGCGATGATGCCGCTCGACAACCTGATTGCCACGGAAGACTATCCACTGTCCCGTCGGCTGTTCCTGTACCTGCCGCCCACCGGGAACAATCCCTGGGCCAAAGGCTTGGCGGCGTTCGCCCAAAGCCCCAAGGGCCAGGCCATCGTCGCCGCCAATGGTTTTATCGCCCAGACCGTCCAGGCCATGGCCGTCACGCCGAATGCACTGATGCCCGAGGGCTATCAGGCGCTCAGCCGCCATGCCCAGCGGTTGTCGGTGAACTTTCGCTTCGAAGAAGGCAGTGCGACCCTGGACAACAAGGCGCGGCAAGACCTCTCAAGAGTGCTCGACTATATAAAGCAGCACGACAAGGTCAATCGGCAGGTGACGCTGGTCGGATTCGGCGATGCCAAGAGCGACCCGGCGCGGGCCGACCTGCTGTCTAAACTGCGCGCCATGGCGGTGCGCCGCGAACTGGTGAAAAGCGCTGTGGTGCTGCGCGAGGTTCGCGGTTTCGGCGCCGAGATGCCGGTGGCGGCCAACAGCGCGGACGAGGGGCGGATCAGGAATCGGCGGGTTGAGGTGTGGGTGTATTGAGAACCTGAAATTTATGACACACCTGTGGCGAGGGAGCTTGCTCCCGCTTGAGTGCGTAACACTCACAACAATCTGCGTTGTTGGCAGACTTTTTGGGGCCGCTACGCAGCCCAGCGCGAGCAAGCTCGCTCGCCACAGGTTTCAGCCTGGCTGAGGATTTTGCAGGTCAGCCGAGCAATTTCTCCAGCTGCGCCGTAGTGTCCACCGCGCCCATGGTCTTGGCCGCATCCAGCGCGGTGACGCCGTTGGCGTCCTTGGCCTTCGGATCGGCGCCCTTGCTGATCAGGTAGTCGACGATTTCGACGCGATTGAACATCGCCGCCATCATCAGCGCCGTACGGCCGTCGAAGGAGGAACCTTCCACCTGGGCGCCGCCTTCGACCAACGCCTTGACCACCCCCAGGTCACCCTTGAACGCCGCGCCGGCAATCGGGCTCTGGCCGTTGTCGTTGCGGATTTCCGGGTCGGCCTTGTGCTCGAGCAGGACTTTTACCGTCTCCACGTGGCCGTGGTAAGCGGCCAGCATCAACAAGGTATCGCCCTTGTGGTTGCGCAGGTTCGGCGGCAGGCCTTTGCTCAGCAGCGCAGCCATCATGGCCGCATCGCCCTCGCGCGCCTTGTTGAATACCTGTTCGGCAAATTCGGCGGCTTCTTCGGGGGTCATCTGGCGGCTTTGGTCTGACATCGGGGACTCCACTTTCAGTTATTCGCAAAGCCGACAGTTTCCCGAGGCGCCCCGAAGCTGTCACTTGTTTTTTCTCATGGATGGCCATAGCCCCATTTAATAACGGTACTTGCCGCTATCGATGTCAGCCAGCAACTGCTCGGTGACCTGCACGTAAGTCGCGGTTCCGGGCAGCCAGGCATAGATCGGATCATCACCGGTTTTACCCGGGTCGAACGCTTCGTCCTTGAGCCGGGTCTTCTGGTACTTGAAGGTCCCGGTGGTCTCCATCTTCACTTTCACCCGCAGGAACAAGGGCACCGCATAAGCCGGCATCTGCTCCCGGGCGAACGCCAGCAGCTCGCTGAAATCCAGGGTCGCCAGGGATTCGGCAGGCGTGATCGCAGCCATCCCGGCGCGGCCGTTGGTGTTGCGGATTTCCACGCCATAGGCCACGGCTTCGCAAATATTGGGGTGCTGCAGCAGGATGTTCTCGACCTCGGTGGTCGAGACATTCTCGCCCTTCCAGCGATAGGTATCCCCCAAACGATCAACGAACTGCGCGTGACCGAAACCGATGTTGCGCAACAGGTCGCCGGTGTTGAAATAACGGTCGCCCTTTTCGAACACATCATGCAGCACGACCTTTGCGGTCTTCTGCGGATCGGTGTAGCCGTCCAGCGGCGCCTTGTCGTCGATCTTCGCCAGCAACAAGCCCTGCTCGCCTTTGCTGACCTTGCGCATGAAGCCCTTGGCGTCCCGAATCGGCAAGCCACTGTCGTGGTCGTAGGCCGCCAGCTGCCATGACATCAGGGAAAAACCCACGGTGTTGTCGAAGTTGAGAATGTTGCTGAAGCCGATGTTGCCGTCACTGGCGGCGTAGAGTTCGCAGATGTGTTTCACGCCGAACCGTGTCTTGAATTCGCGCCACGCGCCGGGGCGCAGGCCGTTGCCGATCATCTTCGTCACCCGGTGCTGGCTGTCGTCGGCCGCGGGCGGTTGATCCACCAGGTAGCGACACAATTCGCCGACATAACCGAGGGTGGTCGCGCGGTACTGGCGCACATCGTTCCAGAACTGACTGGCGCTGAACTTGCGGCGGATGGCAAAGCCCGAGGCGCCACTGATCGCCGAGCCCCAGCACACGCAGAGCCCGGTGGCGTGATAGAGCGGCAAGGTGCAATAGACGACATCCTCGGGGCGCATATCCAGCGCAATCATGCCGAAGCTGGCTGAGCTGCGCATCCAGCGGCCGTGCTTGAACACCCCGGCCTTGGGCAACCCGGTAGTGCCCGAGGTGTAGATGTAGAAACACGGGTCGTCGAGAAAAACCTCCCGGCCGCTGGTTGGGTTATCGACGGGGCTGTCGGCACTGGCCGTTATCAGGTTGATATAACCGTCGGGCGCGGCACCCGGATGAGTGTAGGTGTCTTGATCGGCGATAAACCAGGTGTGGGCCGGATCGATCGACACCCGCTCGCGTACCGCCGAAAAGGCCACCTCCAGCTCTTCCCCGACAACAATGGCCGCGGGGGTGACCAGGTTCAGGCTATGAACGAGGGTGTCGCGGGTTTGCGAGGTATTGAGCAAGGCGCTGATCGCACCGACCTTGGCCACCGCCAGAATCGTCACCAGCAGTTCCGGGCGATTGTCGATGAACACCGCCACCACATCGCCCTTGCGAATGCCTTGGGCTATCAGGTGATGGGCGATGCGATTGGCCCATTGGTTGACTTGAGCATACGTCAGCACCACCTCGCCCTGCAGCAAGGCCGGGCCATCGGGATTGCGCAGGGTCGCCTGCTCGAAGCTCCAGCCCAGGCCACAGGGTTGGGTCGGATCCTTGACGTTTGCGGCTTTCATGCCTTTGACCACCCGGGGGATGGCTTTGGCGATGGCGGGCAGTTTGCACAGCATCATGCCCCAGGTAATCGTGTCGTTCGGCGTGCTCATGGTGCTCCCGGTCGATTTTTTTATTGTCGGGCGGCGTTTGATTGAGGCCGAAAATACGTCAGCGCTTCGAGAGCTGTACACGCGGTTTTTGAAATGTTTTGTATCCGCGGCAGCCGCGACGGAAATCGGGAGCATCCGCCGCGCAAATGGTTCCGTCGAATCGCGCACGACCACGCAAAATGCAGGATGCACGATGGGCATTCATGCAGATTGCACGAAACCACAAAATCATGACAAATATAACTTATTGATTTTAAAGGATTTTTAAAAATTCAGGTGCTGGCACAATCACTGCAACTACCTCTGCATGCTTGCCATTCAAGAGCTAACGGAGCTGATAGACATGAACCTGATCCAAGAAAAATTTTCGTCCCTGTTCTCCAACTTCGAAGTGACCACCCAGCCACGTCCTGATGGTGGCATCCTGCTGACCCTGCGCAGCACCGAAGGTAAAGTGTTCAAACGCTCGATTTCCTACCAGCAATTGCACGCTGGCGACCAGCTGTCGTGGGTGATCAGCGCGATCCGCCGTGACCTGGCCGAACAGGCCAGCGAACTGCCGCAGATCTCCATGCTGCAAAGCCAGCAACGGTTTGCCCTGCCGACTTATCACTCGGCGTAAACCGTTGCAGCGCTGTAAACGAACAGGCCGTAAGCGATTCTCGCTTCACGGCCTGAGTTGTTTGTGCAGCAGCGAGTTTGCTCGCGATGGTCTTAAAGGCGATGCGTATTCAGTGGGAGCGCGTTATCGTTGACGTCCTTCGCGAGCAAGCTTGCTCCTACAGGGGATGGAGTACGGAGCGAACTCAGTCGTCAAGCAATGGAAAACGACTGGCAATATCCTCGCCAGTGAACCGGGCTTCCCCGCCTTGCGGGCTGTTAAACAGCCGGATCGCTACGAAATGCGGCTGTTCACCCATGTCAAACCAGTGCGGCGTGCCACCCGGGACCGAAATCAGGTCGTTCTTCTCGCACAGTACCGAGTAGACATAATCACCGATATGCAGGCTGAACAAACCTCGCCCCGCAACGAAAAATCGCACGACATCCTCATCACAACAGTGTTCCTCGAGACGCTTGGTGCGCAGCTCGGCTTTTTGCGGATGATCGCTGCTGAGGCTGACCACATCGACGTTGATATAACCCTTTTCGGTCATCAGCTTGTCGATTGGCGCCTGGTACGCGCCGATGATTTCTTCCTGGCTGGCGTCGGGCTGGAGCTTCGTCGCGGCTTGCCAGCGGTCAAAGCGCACGCCCAGTTCGGCCAGGGTCGAGGCGATGTCTTCGTGATGGGTCAGTACCTTGTTCGGCAGTTCCGGACTGCTGACCGGGTAAACGGACAGGCTGCTCATGGTTGATTCCTCGGTAGTTCAGGGGCAAGGCTCATGGCCTCTCCTCGTGCATGCATGTCGCAATCATAACGGCAGCCGCGAACGCTGCGAGGCTGGCAATACTAAAGGTCAATGTGGCCCCGAGTGCGTTCCAGCTGTAACCGGAGTACAACGCGCCCAGTGCTCCGCCGGTGCCGGCCAGTGCCGCGTACAACGCCTGGCCCTGCCCTTGCTGGCGCGCGCCGAAGCTGCGTTGCACGAACTGGATGGCCGCCGCGTGAAAGCTGCCGAAGGTCGCCGCGTGCAGCACCTGGGCGAACAGCAAGACCCAGAGATAGTCGGCGAACGAACCCAGCAGCAACCAGCGCAGCGCCGCCAGCAGAAAGCTTGCCAGCAACACCCGGCGCACGGAGAACCGCGCGAGGATCTTGCTCATGACCAGGAACATCAGGACCTCGGCGACCACTCCGACCGCCCAGAGCATGCCGATCAAGCCACGGCTGTAACCGAGTCGCTCCAGGTGCAAGGTCAGGAAGGTGTAATACGGGCCGTGGCTCAACTGCATCAGCGCCACGCAAGCGTAAAACGCCAGCACCCCCGGGCTGCGCAATTGCCTGAGAAAACCGTCGCCTGCCAGTCGCTCACCCTGGACCGGTTGGGCGTTGGGCACCCACAGGCTGCTGACCACGATCCCGGCCATGATCAGCACCAGCGCCGCCGGGTAGATGTCGAGGCTGAGCCATTCGAACACCCGGCCCAGTGCGACCACGGTGATGATGAAGCCGATGGAACCCCATAGCCGGATCTGGCTGTAACGGGACGTCTGGCCCTTCAAATGCGCCAAGGTGATGACTTCGAACTGCGGCAGCACGGCGTGCCAGAAGAAGGCATGCAAGGCCATGACCATCGCCAGCCAGGCGTAGCTCTTGCTGACGAAAATCAACGAGAAGGTCAGCAAGGTGCAGACCGCGCCGAAGCGCACGATGGCCAGGCGCTGGCCGGTGTAGTCACCGAGCCAGCCCCAGATGTTCGGTGCCACGCAGCGCATCAACATCGGGATCGCCACCAGCTCGCCGATACGTGCGCTGGAAAAGCCCAGGTGATCGAAATACAGCGCCAGAAACGGCGCCGTCGAACCGAGCAAGGCGAAATAGAACAGATAGAAACTGGAGAGCCGCCAGTACGGGAGCGCCGCCACAGTCATCAGACCGCAGCGACTATGAGGCTCTGTACGACAACTGCCTGCGCGACGATCATGCTGCGTTAAAAACCGGCTCGCAATGCTCATGTAGGTGCCTACACTCCGCATGCTCGCCGGTTTTTGCCTTGCCTGATCGCCGCTCGGCGAGTTTTCGTACAGACCCTGCGTCAACCATTAAAGCTGACCCAGCACCGGAGTGCTCACCCGCACATTGGCGTTCTGCCCGCGGTGACGCAGCAGATGATCCATCAGCACGATGGCCATCATCGCTTCGGCAATCGGCGTGGCACGGATGCCGACGCAGGGATCGTGACGGCCCTTGGTGATGACCTCCACCGGGTTGCCGTGGATGTCGATGGAACGGCCCGGCGTGGTGATGCTCGAGGTCGGCTTGAGCGCCAGGTGCGCGACGATAGGCTGGCCGGAGGAAATGCCGCCGAGGATGCCGCCGGCATTGTTGCTGAGGAAACCTTGCGGGGTCAGTTCATCGCGGTGTTCGGTGCCGCGCTGGGCGACGCTGGCGAAACCGGCGCCGATTTCCACGCCCTTGACCGCGTTGATGCTCATCAGCGCATGGGCCAGTTCGGCGTCGAGACGGTCGAAGATCGGCTCGCCCAGGCCTGGCATCACGCCTTCGGCAACCACTGTGATTTTGGCGCCGACCGAATCCTGGTCGCGACGCAACTGGTCCATATAGGCTTCCAGCTCCGGCACCTTGTCCGGATCCGGACTGAAGAACGCGTTCTGCTCCACCGACTCCCAGGTCTTGAACGGGATTTCGATCGGACCGAGCTGGCTCATGTAGCCGCGAATGACGATGCCCTGGCTGGCCAGGTATTTTTTCGCAATCGCACCCGCCGCCACGCGCATGGCGGTCTCGCGCGCCGAGCTGCGACCGCCGCCGCGGTAATCGCGTTCGCCGTATTTGTGGTGATAGGTGTAGTCGGCGTGGGCCGGGCGGAACAGGTCTTTGATCGCCGAGTAGTCCTTGGACTTCTGGTCGGTGTTGCGGATCAACAGGCCGATGGCGCAACCGGTGGTGCGCCCTTCGAACACGCCGGACAGGATCTCGACTTCGTCCGCTTCCTGGCGCTGGGTGGTGTGGCGGCTGGTGCCGGGTTTGCGGCGATCGAGGTCGCGCTGCAAATCGTCGAGGGAGATCTCCAGACCCGGCGGGCAGCCGTCGACAATGGCGACCAACGCCGGACCATGGCTTTCGCCTGCGGTGGTGACAGTGAACAGCTTGCCGTAGGTATTGCCGGACATGCGGGACGCTCCGTGAAATCGAACCTGAATACGTAATGCGCGCCAGTATACGCAGGCTACCCAAGTAGTTCATCCTCGAACCTTATGGGTGCCCGCGAGTCCAACCGGCATCTTGTTCATGATGGCGTGATGATGCTGCGAGTTATAGCCTTGAGCCTTACCCTGTTTACCGGCTTTGTACAGGCCACTGTCCTGCAACGCCCGATCACTCTTGATACCGGTACCGGCGAGCTCTTCGGCTCGTTGTTGCTGCCTAAATCCGACCAACCCGTGCCGGTTGTCCTGATCATTTCCGGCTCCGGCCCTACGGATCGCGATGGCAACAACCCCGACGGTGGACGCAATGACAGCCTCAAGCGTCTGGCCTGGGTGCTGGCCAAACACAACATTGCCAGCGTGCGTTACGACAAGCGTGGCGTGGCGGCGAGCCTGGCGGCGACCCCGGACGAACGCAACCTGTCGGTGGAAGCCTATGTGGCCGATGCCGAGGCCTGGGGCCGCAAGCTGAAAACCGATCCGCGCTTTGGCCAACTGATCCTGCTCGGCCATAGCGAGGGTGCCTTGATCGCCAGCCTCGCGGCACCGAGCCTGGACGCCGCGGCGGTGATTTCCATGTCCGGCAGCGCCCGTCCGGTCGATCAAGTATTGCGCCAGCAATTGAGCAATCGCTTGCCGCCCCCCCTGATGCTGCGCAGCAATGAACTGCTCGACAGTCTCAAGGCCGGCCGTACCGATGACAACGTGCCGCCGCAACTGCAGGTGATTTTCCGCCCGAGCGTGCAGCCGTACCTGATTTCGTTGTTCCGCCAGGATCCGGCGGCAGCGTTCGGCAAATTGAAGATGCCGGCGCTGATCATCCAAGGCAGCAATGATATCCAGGTCGGCGTCAATGACGCCCGGCTGCTCAAGGCTGCCAAACCGGACGCCGAACTGGCACTGATCGAGGGTATGAACCACGTGATGCGCATCGTGCCCAACGATGTAAAACGGCAATTGGCATCCTATAAGGATCCGCAATTGCCGCTGGCGGCCGAACTGGGCACGCGAATCCTCGGGTTTATTGACGGACTTCGTGCCAGTTAAGCGCTGTTTGCCCTCCAGTCCTGCAGAAAACGGCCGATAAGCCATTGTCGCCAGCGCTAAGACTGGCGACAAGCAGGGCTTGGACAGGATCTCGCCGTTATGACTGATACCCCGACTTCACCCGACACCACCGCTGAAACAGAGGCTGCGTCAGTGGTCGAGCTGCCGTGGGCGGACGTCCACGCCGAGCATTACAGGATGCTCCGCCTGGCGCCGCTGAAAACCGAGCGCAATACCGGGGCACGCCCGCTGCGCTTTGTCGAATTCGGTCATGCCGAGCGCCACGACAAGGAATGCAGCCTGATGCGCATGAGCATCACCCTGCCCGGCCAGTGCGTGCGCAAGGAGCAGAATCATCTGGACGTGTGGGTCGATCACGGCACCCGGCGCGTGCATTTCGGCCCTGACAGTGGCCTGCAGATCGAGCCAATGAACCGCGGAATTGGCCGCTTCATGGCGGCTCAAGGCATCAACTGGGCGAAGACGCGCTGGCCCGGCTACACCGTCGACGGCACCGACCTGAACAACAAAGATGCGCTGAATGAAGACACACGCCTGCGCCGCGATCATTTTCTGCGGGTGCATGGTTTTGACGTGGTTTACACCGACGCCCAGCATTTGAAGGGCAGCGTCACAGCGGTGCGGGTCGGCGATCTGCTGGGTGACTGGAACACCGAAAAGCTGCAAGTGGTGGAAATCATCGAAGCGGCGCAGATGCTGCAGCAAGCCGAGCAGAACCTGATCGAACAGGAAGTGAAGCTCAGGAAACACGAGGAAAAAGTCAGCCAGTACCAGCGCGAAGACGCAGGGCTGCGTTTTACCATTGCCTGCCTGGTGGCGTTTGCGGTGTTTCAGGCGGGGTTGTTGATCTGGATTGCCTTGCACCGCTGAATGTTGGAGACCGAGGTGCGGCCATCGCGAGCAAGCTCGCTCCCACAGGTTTTGTGCCGTGCCCAAGAGATGCGGCACACACAGACCCTGTGGGAGCGAGCTTGCTCGCGATGCTTTTGACGGCTAGACGCGAGAAGCAAACAACGCCTGATGATCCCGGCACTGCTCGGCCGTCAACATGAACACCCCATGCCCGCCCCGCTCGAAATCGAGCCAGGCGAAGTCGACTTCCGGGTACAGCGCCGTGACGTGAACCTGGCTGTTGCCCACTTCGACAATCAGCAAGCCCTTCCCGGTCAGATGATCCGCCGCTTCGGCGAGCATGCGCCGTACCAGGTTCAAGCCATCATCACCACAGGCCAGGCCCAGTTCCGGCTCGTGCTGGTATTCGTCCGGCATGTCGGCAAAATCTTCTGCATCGACGTAAGGCGGGTTCGACACGATCAGGTCGAAACGCTGACCCGGCAAACCATCGAAACCATCGCCCTGCACCGTGTACACCCGCTCGTCGACGCCGTGGCGCTCGATGTTCTGGTTGGCCACTTCCAGAGCTTCGAACGACAGATCGGCCAACACCACTTCGGCGTTCTGGAACTCGTAGGCACAGGCGATACCGATGCAACCGGAACCGGTGCACAGGTCGAGAATCCGCGCAGGCTCGGTACCCAGCCAGGGTTCGAAGCGTTTTTCGATCAACTCGCCAATCGGTGAACGCGGGATCAGCACGCGCTCGTCGACGATGAACGACATGCCACAGAACCAGGCCTCACCCAGCAGGTAGGCGGTCGGAATGCGTTCTTCGATCCGGCGTTTGAGCAGGCGCTGCAGATTGACCAGCTCATCTTCTTCCAGGTTGCAGTCGAGGTAGCTGTCGGCCATTTCCCACGGCAAGTGCAGCGCACCCAACACCAGTTGGCGGGCTTCGTCCCAGGCGTTGTCGGTCCCATGGCCAAAAAACAGATCCTCCCCATGAAAGCGACTGACGGCCCAACGGATATGGTCGCGCAGGGTACGAAGGCGGGAAGTGATCACAGCGGCAAACTCCAGAAAAAACGACGGATGATTCTAACAGCCAAAACCTGTGGCGACGACGTGGGAAACCACCGGACACAATGTAGGACTATTCTCTTTTTCTGGTTGGTGATTGAACAATACGAGGATATTGACAAGGCTACAGGCCAAGAATGACGGCGCCTGCGATAGTAGCGATTCACAGAACCGCTCAGCCAGAGGACAATGTCGCAAAAGCCCCACCCGAAGGAGCCCCAGAATGTCCGTTCCAAAAACGATGTTTCAACTCAGCGGCCGCGGTTACGCTGCAGCCAATCTGAGCAATGCGACGCTTGTCATCATCGATGCCCAGAAAGAATACCTCAGCGGTCCGCTGGCCCTGAGCGGCATGGATGCTGCCGTCGCGAACATCAAGCAACTGGTAGCCGCTGCCCGCGCAGCCGGCCGGCCGATCGTGCATGTGCATCACCTTGGCACCGTCGGTGGCCTGTTCGATCCGCAGGGCGAGCGCGGTGAATTCATTCAGGGACTGGAACCGCGGGGTGACGAAACCATCATCGGCAAATTGCTGCCGAGTGCGTTTCACGGTACCGAACTGCTGGAGCGTTTGCAGAATCTCGGCTCGCTGGATTTGATCGTCTGCGGTTTCATGAGCCATTCCAGCGTCAGCACCACCGTGCGCGCCGCCAAGAACCTGGGCTTTCGTTGCACCCTGGTAGAAGATGCCTGCGCCACTCGCGACCTGCCATACAAAGGCGGTGTGCTGAGTGCCGAGCACGTGCAGCAGACCGAAATGGCGATCATGGCGGACAACTTCGCCACCCTTGCCGTGACCCGCGGGCTGATTTGATCGACGCTCGATGAGCGATTCATGCCACCGCTCATCCGCTAAAGCCGCTCGTGTGCTGTAATTGTCTTAGCCTCAGGAACATCCCGGTCAACTCCCGGTCGAAGGGCCGATACCCATTGAGGAAGGTCGGAATGAAGTTATCCGATGGATTTGACGCTCGCCGCTTGCGGTCCAAAGGCCAAAGCAACTGGCGTTTTCGTTTCGGCGCAGCCTTTGCCGCCTTGCTGGCGACCTGCGGCGTGCTGCTGGCGATGGCCGGTGTGGCCAGCCTGCTGGGCCGCCCTCCGGCACTCGGCGAGCTGAATGCCAGCCCGCTGGGCTCGACCATCATTCTGGTGGTCGGCCTGTTCCTGCTGTACCTGGGTGTGTGGCTGTGGCGCCGCTGCCGTCGCCGTGCGCGTCAGTCCCGGGAGCTGAACATTGCCCCGCACCTGATGAAAAAACACGACTGAGTCGACCCCTCGGGCGTTTTGTCGCGCCCCATTCGTCCCGAGTTGGGTAAACTGGCCGCCCTTCGCGGAGGCTGACATGCAAGACGACGATTTTTCCCTGTTCAAGAGCGCGATCCAAGGCGTCAAGCCGATCAAGCACGATCGCGCCGAAACCGGCAAACCCAAGGCCGACCGCGCGCAAATCGCCAAGCTGCGCCAGGCCGCCACCGTGCGCACCGATGCCACCACCGTCGACGGGCTGTCCGATCAGTTCGTGATCGACGTCGGCCCGGAAGACGAACTGATGTGGGCGCGCGACGGGGTGCAGGAAAGCCAGATGCGCAAGCTCAAGATCGGCCAGATCCCGTTCGAAGGCAGCCTCGACCTGCATGGCATGAACGTGGAAAAGGCCCGGGAAACCCTCTGGGCGTTCCTGGCCGAAGCGACCAAATTCGAAATCCGTTGCGTGCGCGTGACCCATGGCAAGGCCGTGCGCCTGGACGGCAAGCGGCCGATGATCAAAAGCCACGTCAACACCTGGCTGCGCCAGCATTCCCAGGTGCTCGGCTTCACCTCGTGCCAGGCCCGACACGGCGGCGCCGGAGCGGTTTATGTGATGCTCAAACGCATCATGATGGAAGGTCGCGACGAGTGAAGCCGTCGCTTCATGCTTGCAGCGCCGTGTCCGCCACCGTACCCTTGGCCTTTGCGTAAAAATCCCACAGGTAGTTTCATGTCCCTGGAACAGAATTACACCGCGATTCTCGGCCAATTGGGCGAGGACGTGTCCCGCGAGGGCCTGCTCGACACGCCAAAACGTGCCGCCAAAGCCATGCAGTACCTCTGCCGCGGTTATGAACAGACGCTGGAAGAGGTCACCAACGGTGCCTTGTTCAGCTCCGACAACAGCGAAATGGTGCTGGTCAAGGACATCGAGCTCTACTCGTTGTGCGAACACCACCTGCTGCCGTTTATCGGCAAGGCCCACGTTGCCTACATCCCGAGCGGCAAGGTGCTGGGGCTGTCGAAAGTCGCGCGGATCGTCGATATGTACGCCCGCCGCCTGCAGATCCAGGAAAACCTCAGCCGCCAGATCGCCGATGCGGTCCAGGAAGTCACCGGCGCCCTGGGCGTTGCGGTGGTGATCGAGGCCAAGCACATGTGCATGATGATGCGCGGTGTGGAGAAACAGAATTCGTCGATGATCACGTCGGTGATGCTCGGTGAGTTCCGCGAGAATGCGGCTACCCGCAGCGAGTTTCTCAGCCTGATCAAGTAATCTGCGGCACGAAGAAAACCGGCGTTCATCGCCGGTTTTTTTTCGCCCGCGAAAAATCAGGTAAGCTGCGCGCCTTCCGTTTGCCCTGTGAGGCTAATACCGTGTTCGTTAAAGCGCTTCGTGTCGGCCTTGGCCAACTGATCATCTTCATCGACTTCATCACCCGTCCTGGCAAGAAGCAACGCCCTGCCGAGATTCAGGCTCAGGTCAACACGGCTGCCAAGGGCCTGACCCTGTATCAGTTTCACGCCTGCCCGTTCTGCGTGAAAACCCGCCGCACCCTGCGCCGCCTGAATGTGCCGGTGGCGTTGCGCGATGCGAAGAACAACGCGCAGGATCGCCAGGCGTTGCTAGAGCAAGGCGGCAAGATCAAGGTGCCGTGCCTGCGCATCGAAGAGAATGGGCAGACCACCTGGATGTATGAGTCCAAGGTGATTATTGATTATCTGGATAAGCGGTTTGCTGCGGCCTGAGGGCTTAGTGGTGAGCTGACTGGCGCCTGCTCGCGAAGAGGCCGGCACAAACACCGAGGGTTTCAGACAAAAAAACAGACCGGCCAATTGGCCGGTTTTTTGGTTTCTGCGCTCCCCTCAAGCGGCTTTTGCCTCAGGGTCGCGAAGGCGTCCTCACAGGCGATATATCCCAATTGCCAAACTTTTCGTCTACAAAATCAAAAACATTATTTGCTTTATTTGTATACAAAAGCATAATCCACTTCGTGCGAGTTCCTGACCAATAGGTCAACAAATTCGCAAGCACCTCAAAGGGCCGCTGCCACCCTCATGGGTCCGCCCCTGGAAATAACAATAAAACGCTTGAGGAGTACTCGCTGTGGAAAGCCGCAAATCCGAAGCCCCGACCCTGGAACTCTCGCCGCCGATCCGCAATGGCTGGCTGGAGCGCATCTTCAAACTCAGCTTGCATGGCACCACGGTGAAGACCGAGTTGATTGCCGGTCTGACGACCTTCATCACCATGGCCTACATCATCTTCGTCAACCCCAACATCATGGCCGATGCCGGAATCGATCACGGCGCCGCCTTCGTTGCCACCTGCATCGCCGCTGCGCTGGGTTGCCTGCTGATGGGCCTGTACGCCAACTGGCCGGTCGGCCTGGCGCCGGGCATGGGCTTGAATGCTTTCTTCACTTATACCGTGGTCGGCACCATGGGCTACAACTGGGAAACCGCCCTGGGCGCGGTGTTCGTTTCCGGTGTGCTGTTCATGTTCCTGACGTTTTCCCGGATCCGCGAATGGCTGCTCAACAGCATCCCCGTGAGCCTGCGCTTTGCCATGGGCGCCGGCGTAGGCTTGTTCCTGGGGCTGATCGGCCTGAAAACCGCCGGCATCGTGGTTGACAGCCCGGCCACCCTGATCAAGCTCGGCTCCCTGCGCGAGCCTGGCCCGCTGCTGGCCGCCATCTGCTTCCTGATGATTGCCGTGCTCAGCTACCACAAGGTGTTCGGCGCGATCCTCATCAGCATCATCACCGTGACACTGGCCGGTTGGGGCCTGGGCCTGGTGCACTACGAGGGCATCATGTCGGCCCCGCCAAGCCTGGCACCGACCTGGATGGCCATGGACGTCGCCGGCGTGTTCAATGTCAGCATGATCAGCGTGGTGCTGGCCTTTCTTTTCGTGCACATGTTCGACACCGCCGGCACCTTGATGGGGGTGGCCCAGCGCGCCGGCCTGGTCAACGCTGACGGCAAGATCGAAAACCTGTCCCGCGCCCTGAAAGCCGACAGTGCTTCCAGCGTATTCGGTGCGGTGGTGGGTGTGCCGCCGGTCACCAGCTACGTGGAAAGTGCCGCGGGTGTGGCCGCGGGTGGTCGCACCGGTCTTACCGCCGTGACCGTGGGTGTGTTATTTATTGCGGCTATGTTTTTCGCCCCGCTGGCCGGCATGATCCCCGCTTATGCCACCGCTGGTGCGCTGATCTACGTGGCAATGCTGATGATGGGCGGTATGGCGCACATCGAATGGGACGAGGCGACCGACAGCATTCCGGCGATCATCACCGCGATCATGATGCCCCTGACCTTTTCGGTCGCCGACGGCATCGCGCTGGGCTTTATCACTTACGTGGTGCTGAAAGCCTGCACCGGTAAGCACAAGGAAATTTCCATCAGCCTGTGGGTGCTCTGCGCGATCTTCATCGCCAAGTTCGTTTTCTTGTAAGCCGTACACGTAAATCAGCCTCACCCCGTCGGGTGAGGCTTTTGTGCAAATGGAGGAAAGTGATGAGTCTGGAAACCTGGCTGCTGTTCAGCGGCGCTGCGCTGGTGGTGATCCTGATCCCGGGGCCCCTGTCTTTGTTGATGATCAGCAACAGTCTGAATTACGGTTTGCGCCGTTCGTACCCGGCGTTCCTGGGGGGCGTGTTTGCTTCGATCTGCTTGCTCAGTGCCTCGGCGCTGGGGCTGGGCGCGTTGTTGCTCGCGTCGGAACAGCTGTTCAGCGCCCTGAAAATCGTTGGCGCGCTGTACCTGTTCTACCTCGCCTGGCAGAGCTGGCAACAATCGCGCCTGCCCTCGGTGGGCGCTGAAGTGCCCCAGGCCGCGCCGGTGCCGCGTTTTCGCGCGCTGTTCGGACGTGCGTTTGTTTTAGGTGCCAGTAATCCAAAAGACATTTTGTTTTTTGCAGCATTCCTGCCGCAGTTTTTGAGTGCAGAACAGCCGTTCCTGCCGCAATTGCTGGTGATGATTGCCACGTGGACGGTGTTGGATCTGCTGTGCAAACTGGCCTATGGGCTAGGGGCGCATGGTGCAGCGCGGTATCTGCGCAGTGGCAAGGGGCAAAGTTGGTTTAACCGGATCAGTGCCGGGTTGTTCGGCGGTGCGGGTGCCGCTTCCTTACTGAGTAGTCACTGACACTTTCGATTGTATCCGTCACTTCTGTTTTTCCCTTCTCTGCTGCCCTTCTGACTCGCAAAGTCACTCAGGAGGGCAGCACCTCACCAATACCCTGCCCTGACTCATGGACTGTAGTGATACATGTCCATGCCTCTGTTCGCCCCCCGATTGTCATACACAGCAACAACCTATGAGATAAGGACCTCGCACTGTCTTCAAACCGCAACAGATAGCAACAACAGCATATATATGTATATCTAAAATTTTTAGCACGTTGTCATCCTGCCAAAACCCGAGCGACCTCTTGGTTTTTACGAACACGGCTCTATCAAGATTAAACATTCAGATGAGTGACCATTCAAAGCTTTTCTAAAATCATGACCTCCATTCAATCCGAAATCACTACTTAATAATTTATCGGAGCATTAGATAAATGGCTAAACCACCGAAAAAAATTCCTGGTTCCAGCCCGGAAGACAGCACTTCGACAACGACACGACCTCATTCGGAAAATACTCAGCTCCCTGGTCACCAAGCCAGTATTGATCACCCTGATTTTCATTGGCCAGGAAGAGACACTACACCCGGTACACGCCCTGCGGATGCTTCGCCAGACACCCATCCCTCTGCAGAATCCGCGATCGTCATCACGGATCTGCCGACTGCTGGACGCTCTACGCCTGAGAAAACAGACGGGAACGAGCCTGTTCGAGCCTTCAGAAAAACAGTCAGTCTCGATGAGCTCATCATTGCGAATAAATTTGCCAGGAGCCTGGATGCCCCGGATAAGGACGGGATTCGCAAACATTCTTCCGGGAGGTTATTTGTCGATCTCTTGGACAACACCACTGTCATGGTCGTCCTGTTAGAGGGAGGAAAATGCCAGGCGAAGGACAGCAAAAAGGGGGACGTGTATGGGCCAGTGCTTGAACGTTTGGAAGGAACGTCGCGGTGGCAGCCCGAAGAGTCCGGTTCTGGGCCGGGCAAGCGCCCACCGTCCGCCGAACCTGGCGAACCCACTCCCGGCCCGAGCAAACGTCCGCGCCTGGATGAAGAAAGTAGCGACTCTCCCGATACAGACATCATTGCCGATAATCTTCTCTCGAATGAATCGATCGCACTGGATCTTTCTTACGGACTGTGGCGAAACTGGGGGAGAAACACACAGCCTCAATCAGGTCAATCCATAGAAATAGACGGGCTTCACTATCCGATAGTGCCTCAGGATATGCAGTCCACTACGCGCCTGGTCTATTTGCAACACCCTGGATTTTCACCTGGGCGATATGACGCTTTCGAACAGATGCTGTTGGACAATCCATCGCTACAGCCAAAATGGGCCATAAAAAAGGATAACCAGTGGAAGGTGGTGGAGAGACGCCTTCCGTTTGTAATGTCCCTGTCTCAATACGTCGCCAGTTCCTTCAAGTATTTGTCGAATCATTCAGCAAGTACGATTGCAAGAGCAGTGTTCAATCAGATCAGTCATTTCGCAGACATCAACGCGCATGGCCTCGCGCTGATGAGCCGGGCATTTCACCACTGGGCAGATAGAATCAGTAACGAGGCGCCCCGTCGAGAGCTGGCCGACCCGCTGATGATGCTACCCAGGCTGCCCACAACACTGAGCGGCTCCGAGACAATAATTTCACTGCCTACACCCTCCGCGGAGGCATTGCAGCGACTTGACTTTGATCCAGAACGAATCCCGCAAGAATGGAATGAGTATGTAACGAACGTTCCAGGCGCCAGTCTTCGAAGCCTGTTCAGCACTGTTTTAGAACATAACGGCTATGTCGTGAATCGTACGACCCGCATACTCAGCGAGGATGCGTTACTGTTTCACCGGGAAGGGCTTGATGCCGTATTCGTGTTGAGATTTCCCGCCACTTCGCTACTTGGCAGCATGAAACGTCCTGCTGTGCCAGGTTCCGAACTGAGCGATCCAGCGTACCGGAGCAGAATTGGCGAAGAGCAATGGCAGGAACTGAGCAAGCATCTGGACCTGAACAAAGCCATCTATTTACTCGGCAGTACTCAACCCATCGGCGCAGATCAGACCACCCTCGTCATCGTTAGAGAAGGTTGATACCTCGCTCCTTCGCAACCGACCCTTTTCCTTACCGGACAAGGCTGACAGGACTGCTGGACGTTCCCGTGGATCAGCGCGGGAACGTCGCCGGATACGCCATGCCTGGCGTACCAAAAAAAAAGCCCGCAGTGTGAGCGGGCGAAAGACCAAAGAAGCTATATGCGCAGTCGCTTCCAGGTTGAGGCAGTTGACTGGGGGATCAGCTGCCGCGGTACGTGGAATAGCTGTATGGCGAAATCAGCAACGGCACGTGGTAGTGGTCCTGCTCTGCGCTAATACCAAACCGCAGCACCACCACATCCAGGAACGCAGGTTCCGGCAGCTGAACGCCTCGGGCGCGATAGTAATCACCCGCATGAAACTGCACCTGATAGACCCCGGAACGGTAGTCATCGCCTTGCAGCAGCGGTGCATCGACACGGCCATCGCTGTTGGTGACCGCACTGGCGACCAATTCCAGTTGCGAACCTTCAACACGGTACAACTCGACCTTGATCGAGCTGCCCGGGCAACCGTGTGCAGCGTCTAAAACGTGTGTAGTCAAACGTCCCATTGATTCTGCGCGCCTGGCTGCATCAGCAGTCAGGCCTCGCGCCTCCCGAAGTCAGTTGAAAAGGAGACCGCACCGGTTCGGAGCACGAAACGCTGCGGCGAGCGATTGATTAAGACACTTTTCAAAAAAATTGTACACAATAAAAATGACATTTTTAGCCCTACCCTTGCCACTCCGGGTTCTCAACGAATTTACCGCCGAACCATAGGAACAAAGGACCTTTCATCCATTAGCTGACCAATCAGGCAGGTTTCTTGCACTATTAGGCCAAGATGACCGTCAGCGAAAAATGCAAAAAATCAGGCTTACAAAGTGGATATAAAGTTGTATACAATCATCCCATCGCTGTGGCGCCAGCCCGGAATTTCATCATCAGGCCGCCGCACCACCTGTTACCACGAACAAGAAGGAAGACTGCAGTGAGCGCTGACTACCCACGCGACCTGATCGGTTACGGCAGTAACCCTCCTCACCCACACTGGCCGGGCAATGCCCGTATCGCCCTGTCCTTCGTGCTCAATTACGAGGAAGGTGGCGAGCGCAATATCCTGCACGGCGATAAAGAGTCCGAAGCCTTCCTCTCGGAAATGGTCTCGGCGCAGCCGCTGCAGGGCGAGCGCAACATGAGCATGGAATCGCTCTACGAGTATGGCAGCCGTGCCGGCGTGTGGCGGATCCTGAAACTGTTCAAGGCATTCGACATTCCGTTGACCATCTTCGCCGTGGCCATGGCCGCCCAGCGCCACCCCGACGTGATCCGCGCGATGGTCGAGGCCGGCCACGAGATCTGCAGCCACGGCTATCGCTGGATCGACTACCAGTACATGGACGAAGCGCAGGAGCGCGAGCACATGCTCGAAGCGATCCGCGTGCTCACCGAAATCACCGGTGAACGTCCGCTGGGCTGGTACACCGGCCGCACCGGCCCGAACACCCGTCGGCTGGTGATGGAAGAAGGCGGTTTCCTCTACGACTGCGACACCTACGACGACGACCTGCCCTACTGGGAACCCAACAACCCGACCGGCAAGCCGCACCTGGTGATCCCGTACACCCTGGACACCAACGACATGCGCTTCACCCAGGTCCAGGGTTTCAACAAGGGCGACGATTTTTTCGAATACCTCAAAGACGCGTTCGATGTGCTGTACGCCGAAGGCGCCGAGGCACCGAAAATGCTCTCGATCGGCCTGCATTGCCGTCTGATCGGCCGTCCGGCGCGTCTGGCCTCGCTCAAACGCTTTATCGAATACGCTAAAAGTCATGAACAGGTGTGGTTCAGCCGTCGCGTCGACATCGCTCGCCACTGGCACGAAACCCACCCGTACCAAGGGGTCGCCAAATGAGCCGCTTTCAAACCCTGCAACCGTCGACCCTGAGCCGCGATGCGTTTGTCGCCGCTTTCGCCGACATCTACGAACATTCGCCATGGGTGGCCGAGAAGGCCTTCGACCTGGGCCAGGACGCCTCGATCGACGAGATCGAAACCCTGCACCAGCGCATGAGCGACATCCTGTTGAGCGCCGATCACGCCAGTCAGCTGGCATTGATCAACGCTCACCCGGACCTGGCAGGCCGTGCGGCCGTCCAGGGGCAGCTGACCGAAGCCAGCACGAACGAACAGGCTGGCGCCGGTATTCACCAATGCACGGCCGAAGAGTTCCAGCGCTTCACCGAGCTGAACGACGCCTACAAGGCCAAGTTCAAGTTTCCCTTCATCATGGCGGTAAAAGGCAGCAACCGGCATCAGATCCTCGCGGCGTTTGAAACGCGCATCCACAACTCGCAAGACACCGAGTTCAAATGTGCGCTGGCGCAGATCAACAAGATCGCCCTGTTCCGATTACTGACCCTATAGCGAGCCTTGCCCGGACGACATTGAACGCAAACATCGCCCAGGGCACTGCAAGCATCCCAAGCCAACTTATTAAAGGCAGACAAGAAGAATGAAAGCTTACGCCGTACCGTTCGAGAAGTTCGTCAACCTGGCCGACGCCCGCCTGGGCACCAAAATCATCTCGGTCACCGATGACTGGTTCGCTGATGCCAACCGCCTGTTCCAGCCAACCCCAGCTGTGTGGAAGGAGGGCGTGTTCGATGACAACGGCAAGTGGATGGACGGCTGGGAGTCGCGCCGCAAGCGCTTCGAAGGCTACGACAGCGCGGTGATCCGCCTGGGCGTACCGGGTTCGATCAAAGGCGTGGACATCGACACTTCATTCTTCACCGGCAACTTCCCGCCATCGGCTTCCCTGGAAGCCTGCTTCCTGGCCTCGGGCGAGCCGGACGAAAACACCCAGTGGACCGAAGTCCTGTCGGCGGTCGAGCTGCAAGGCAACAGCCACCACTATCACGAAATCAGCAACGATCAGGCGTTCAGCCACCTGCGTTTCAATATCTACCCCGATGGTGGCGTTGCCCGTCTGCGCGTGTACGGCATTCCGTTCCGCGACTGGTCCGCTGTCGGCGACAACGAGCAAGTCGACCTGGCTGCCGCCCTCAACGGTGGCCGCGCCCTCGCCTGCTCCGACGAACACTTCGGCCGCATGAGCAACATCCTCAACCCGGGCCGTGGCATCAACATGGGCGACGGCTGGGAAACCGCCCGTCGTCGCACGCCGGGCAATGACTGGGTGATCGTCGCGCTGGGCCATGCGGGCGAGATCGAGAAAGTGGTCGTCGACACCCTGCACTTCAAGGGCAACTACCCGGACACCTGCTCGATCCAGGGCGCGTTCGTGAAGGGCGGCACCGACAGCCAGATCGAAACCCAATCGCTGTTCTGGCGCGAACTGCTGCCGGCGCAGAAACTGGAAATGCACGCCGAGCACACCTTCGCCGAGCAGATCAAGGCGCTGGGGCCGATCACCCACATCCGCCTGAACGTGTTCCCGGATGGTGGTGTAAGTCGCCTGCGCGTACTCGGCAAGGTCGCTAAATAAGCGGTGAGCCCAATCGCCAGCAGGCTGGCTCCCACATTTGCAATGCATTCCCCTGTGGGAGCCAGCCTGCTGGCGATAGCAACAGAACCAACAACACAGAATTCGGATAAAAACAGCATGCGCACATTGACGATTGAACCGCTGACCAAAGAAGCCTTCGCCCCTTTCGGTGACGTGATCGAAACCGATGGCAGCGATCACTTCATGATCAACAACGGTTCGACCATGCGCTTTCACAAACTGGCGACGGTGCAAACCGCCACGCCAGAGGACAATGCGATCATCAGCATCTTCCGCGCCGACGCGCAGGACATGCCGCTGACCGTCTGCATGCTGGAGCGTCACCCGCTGGGCAGCCAGGCTTTCATTCCGCTGCTCGGCAACCCCTTTCTGATCGTGGTCGCGCCACTTGGCGATGAACCTGTATCAGGCTTGGTCCGCGCCTTCGTCACCAACGGCAGGCAGGGCATTAATTACCATCGCGGCGTCTGGCACCACCCGGTGCTGACGATCGAAAAGCGGGATGACTTCCTGGTGGTTGATCGCAGTGGCACAGGCAATAACTGCGATGAGCATTTTTTCAAAGAGGATGAGTGTTTGATCCTCGCCCCCCACCAATAAGAGAAGGTCTGATCACTCGACAACAGAGTGACAGGCGAGAGGTAAAGACTGTGGAAGCACATCTGTTGGAATGGCTGAACCTGAGCGTGCGCTGGGTTCACATGATTACTGGCGTGGCCTGGATCGGTGCGTCGTTCTATTTCGTCTGGCTGGAAAACAACCTCAATCGGGTCAACCCGAAAAGCGGTCTGGCCGGCGATTTGTGGGCGATCCATGGCGGCGGTATCTATCACCTGGAAAAATACAAGCTGGCCCCACCGACCATGCCGGACAACCTGCACTGGTTCAAATGGGAAGCCTACTTCACCTGGTTGTCGGGGATCGCGCTGCTGTGCGTGGTGTTCTACTCCAACCCGACCCTGTACCTGCTGGCACCGGGCAGCACCCTGAGCGGTCCTGAAGGCGTGGCCATCGGCCTGGGCTCGCTGTTCATCGGCTGGTTCATCTACTCCTTCCTCTGCGACTCGGCCCTGGGCAAGCGCCCTGCCCTGCTCGGCTTCATCCTGTTCGTGTTGATCATCGGCGCCGCCTACGGCTTCAGCAAGGTGTTCAGCGGTCGTGGTGCGTACCTGCACGTCGGCGCGATCATCGGCACCATCATGGTCGGCAACGTGTTCCGCATCATCATGCCGGCGCAACGGGCGCTGGTGGCGGCAATCGCCGAGAACCGCACGCCCGATCCGGCACTGCCGGCCAAAGGCCTGCTGCGTTCGCGTCACAACAACTACTTCACCCTGCCGGTGCTGTTCATCATGATCAGTAACCATTTCCCGAGCACCTATGGCAGCCAGTACAACTGGCTGATCCTGGCCGGGATCGCGGTGCTGGCGGTGTTGGTGCGTCATTACTTCAACACCCGTCACGACAGCCACAAATATGCCTGGACCCTGCCCGTGGCAGCGGTGGGCATGATTTGCCTCGCTTATGTGTCCGGTCCGAAGCCGATGTCCAGCGCGCCTGAAGTCGCCAACGCTCCAGCGAAGATCGAGTACCAGCCACTGCCGGAAACAGCATTGGGTGGTGGTTTGAAACCGGCGCAAGCAAAACCTGCAGAGGCACCGGCAACCGCACCGGCCCAGGCGTCCAACGCCGGCCCGGGTTTCGACAAGGTGCACAACGTGATCCAGGAACGCTGCACGGTCTGCCACTCGGCCAAGCCGACCAGTCCGCTGTTCAGTGCCGCACCGGCTGGCGTGATGTTCGACACCCCCGAGCAGATCCGCCAGAACGCGGCGCGCATCCAGGCCCAGGCCGTCACCAGCCAGATCATGCCACTGGGCAACATCACCCAGATGACCCAGCAGGAACGTGACCTGATCGGGGCGTGGATTGTGCAGGGAGCTCCGACCAATTAATCGTTGAAAAGCATCGCGGGCAAGTCGAGACGTCGCACCGCCGCTCCCACAGGGATCACCTAATCCTGTGGGAGCTGGCTTGCCTGCGATTGGCCGCAGCGCGGTCAACCTGATGCACAAAATCACAAGAATAAAAAAGATCCGAGGTGTTGCATGTCCGAGCTATCCAAAGCGCGCATCCCCGACGCACCCGCCATTCAGCGTTTGCCCCTTTTGCAACTGATCCTGGTCGGCCTGCAACACGTCCTGCTGATGTACGGCGGAGCCATCGCGGTGCCGCTGATCATCGGACAGGCCGCAGGCCTGAGTCGTGAAGAAATCGCCTTCCTGATCAACGCCGACCTGCTGGTGGCCGGGATCGCGACCATCGTGCAATCCCTGGGGATAGGCCCCATGGGCATCCGCATGCCGGTGATGATGGGCGCCAGTTTCGCCGCCGTCGGCAGCATGGTGGCCATGGCTGGCATGCCCGGCATCGGGATGCAGGGGATCTTCGGTGCGACCATCGCCGCCGGGTTCTTCGGCATGCTCATCGCGCCGTTCATGTCCAGGGTCGTACGTTTCTTCCCGCCGCTGGTGACCGGTACGGTCATCACCTCGATCGGTTTGTCGCTGTTCCCCGTGGCCGTGAACTGGGCCGCCGGCGGTGCTGGCGCGGCTCAATTCGGTTCACCGATCTACCTGGCCATCGCCGCCCTGGTGCTGGCTACCATCCTGCTGGTCCACCGCTTCATGCGCGGTTTCTGGGTCAACATCTCGGTGCTGATCGGCATGTGCCTGGGGTATGTGATCTGCGGCTTGATCGGCATGGTCGACCTCAGCGGCATGGCTGAGGCGCCGTGGTTACAGATCGTCACGCCATTGCATTTCGGCATGCCGAAATTTGAACTCGCACCGATCTTGTCCATGTGCCTGGTGGTGGTGATCATCTTCGTCGAGTCCACCGGGATGTTCCTGGCCCTGGGCAAAATCACCGGCCAGGAAGTCTGCCCACGGATGCTGCGTCGGGGTTTGCTGTGCGATGCCGGTGCGTCGTTCTTCGCCGGATTCTTCAACACCTTCACCCACTCCTCCTTCGCCCAGAACATCGGCCTGGTGCAGATGACCGGTGTGCGCTGCCGTTCAGTGACGATCGTCGCCGGCGGTTTGCTGGTGGTGCTGAGCCTGTTGCCGAAAGCGGCGTTCCTGGTGGCGTCGATTCCATCTGCCGTGCTGGGCGGCGCGGCCATCGCGATGTTCGGCATGGTCGCCGCCACCGGGATCAAGATTCTTCAGGAGGCGGACATCGGTGACCGCCGCAACCAGTTGCTGGTGGCGGTGAGCATCGGCATGGGGCTGATCCCGGTGGTACGTCCGGAGTTCTTCGCCCATCTGCCGTTGTGGATGAGCCCGATCACCCACAGCGGCATCGCCATGGCGACCTTGAGTGCCCTGGCGCTGAACCTGCTGTTCAACATTCTTGGCGGCGCCGAACGGGCAGCCATCAACGACTGCCCCGCTCACCCGCATTGACAGGTAAAGACACGTAACCCTGTGGGAGCGAGCCTGCTCGCGAAAACGGTTTGCCAGTCAACATTGATGTTGGATGTGCCGACCTCTTCGCGAGCAGGCTCGCTCCCACAGGGGGTGGCTACCTGTGCCTGAAAAATAAAAACAAGAGGGAGCAACAGATGATTCGGACACAGACAAACATGTTGTTGTGCGGCGGACTTCTGGCCGCCAGCCAGGCCATGGCCGGCGATTTATTGCTGTGGCAGACCAACAGCCTGAGCTACCTGTACGGCAAGAACTTCGCGATCAACCCGGCGATCCAGCAGACGGTGACGTTCGAGCACGCCGACAAGTGGAAATACGGCGACAACTTCCTGTTCGTCGACAAGATCTTCTACAACGGCGAACAGGACCGCAACAAAGGCCGCCACGCCTTTTACGGCGAGTTCAGCCCACGCTTGTCCTTTGGAAAGATCCTCGACCGCCGTTTCGAATTCGGCCCGGTCAGGGACGTGCTGCTGGCCATGACTTACGAGTATGGCGAAGGCGATAGCGAGGCTTACCTGATCGGTCCCGGGTTCGATCTCGCGATACCCGGCTTCAACTATTTCACCCTCAATTTCTATCGCCGCCAGACCGAAGGCCCGCGCCCCGGCGACGGTGTGTGGCAGATCACTCCGGCCTGGTCCTACAGCATCCCGCTGGGCAAATCCGACCTGTTGATCGACGGTTACCTGGACTGGGTGGTCGATAACGATCAGAACGCCCGCGGCACCTATCACGCCAACCTGCACATCAATCCACAGATCAAATATGACCTCGGCAAAGCCATGGGCTGGGGCCAGAAGCAGTTCTATGTCGGCACCGAATACAGCTACTGGAAGAACAAGTACGGGGTCGAAAACAGCTCGAACCTGGACACCCATGAAAACACCGCCAGCCTGCTGGTGAAGGTGCACTTCTAAGATGGCCCGCAACCGCGCCCCAAACCTGTCGTCGGTGCGCTGTTGCGGGGCACTTGAGACCTGGCGAAGGAGTCAGTATTCTCCGCCGCCGCCCGAATCCGCTTTAAAAAAAAGCCCGGATTTAATTCCTGACCAGAAAGCCAACTTATCCCGGCCCTGGACGGTATCAAGGCATTCCAAACCCCCTCTCAATCGACTGTTCTCGAACAGCCGAGCGGGAGTTTTTTGCTTTTCGAAGGCCTTGGCGCAGCGCTTGCCAACAGCACGGCAGCTAACCGATTGGATGATTTTTTACAGTTAAAGAAAAAGGCGCCAAACCAGAGCGCCGACCTTAAAAAATATCGTGCAACACCTACTTTTTGGGAGCAACCGAATGAAACGTACGTGCACCAGCCTGATACTCGCGGGATCCTTGCTGGCCGGAGGCCAAGCCATGGCCGACGACTTTCTGCAATGGCAGAACAACAGCCTGACCTATCTGTATGGCAAGGACTTCCAGGTCAACCCGCGCATTCAGCAGACCGTCACCTTCGAACATGCCGACGCCTGGAAATACGGGGATAACTTTTTCTTCCTCGACAAGATCTTCTACAACGGCGAAAAAGACTTCAATGCCGGCCCGAATACTTATTATGGCGAATTCCAGCCGCGTATTTCCCTGGGCAAGGTCCTCGACCAGAAAATCGAATTCGGCCCGATCAAGGACGTCCTGCTGGCCATGACCTACGAGTTCGGCGAAGGCGATACCGAGTCCTACCTGATCGGCCCTGGTTTCGACCTGGCGATCCCGGGCTTCGACTACTTCCAGCTGAACTTCTACCAGCGCCACACCGAAGGCAGCCGTGCGGGCGACAACGTCTGGCAGATCACGCCGGTGTGGTCCTACACCATTCCCGTGGGCAACTCGAGCATCCTGATCGATGGCTTCATGGATTGGGTGGTCGACAACGACTCCAGCTCCAAAGGCGATTACCACGCCAACCTGCACTTCAACCCACAGGTCAAATATGACTTGGGTAAAGCGCTGAATTTTGGTGAGAAGCAGTTGTATGTGGGGGTGGAGTACGATTACTGGTCGGATAAGTACGGGATCAAGGACAGCCAGGTGTTCAAGACGGATCAGAGCACTACGAGCTTTTTGGTGAAGTTGCACTTTTGATTCAGCGGCGTCTGTGAGGACGCCATCGCGAGCAAGCTCGCTCCCACAGGGATCTCCAGCGCACGCAATATTTGTGTCCGACGTAGACCCACTGTGGGAGCGAGCTTGTTCGCGATAACTTCAGCACCGATCTCAAGCCGGAACCACAGACTCCGCCAACCCGAGAAACCGGGATAATTCATCGCGTTTGGCCAACGCATCCCGCCGTCCCAGATCAATCAACTCGCTGCAATACCCCGCCTCGAACAGCAAATAACTCAACACCCCCGCCCCGCTGGTCTTGGTCGCCCCCGGCCCGCGCAGGAACAGGCGCAGCGCTGCCGGCAATTCCTGGCGATGGCGCGCGGCGATCTCGTCGATCGGCTGGCTCGGCGAAATCACCAGCACCTCCACCGGCGCCACACCCAGCGCACGGGTCGGCGTGCCGTCGGGTAACAGGTGGCTGAACTGATTGAGCCGCTGCAGCAACTCGATGTCACTTTCCAGGCTGTCAATGAACGTACTGTTGAGCATGTGCCCGCCGATCTGCGCCAGGGTCGGCTGCTGGCCGGTGTAGGCGCGTAGCAGCGGTTGTTCCGGGTCGACGCCGCGCGGGTTGCCGCTGACGCCCACCACCAGCACCCGACTGGCGCCCAGGTGCAGGGCCGGGCTGATCGGTGCCGATTGACGTACCGCGCCATCGCCGAAATATTCTTCGCCGATTTTCACCGGTGCGAAGAGCAAGGGGATGGCGGAGCTGGCGAGCAAGTGCTCGACCGTCAATTGGGTGGGAACGCCAATCCGCCGATGCCGCAACCAGGCGTCGATGGTGCCGCCGCCCTGATAAAAAGTGACGGCTTGACCGGACTCGTAACCGAACGCCGTGACCGCTACTGCCTGCAGCTGCTTCTGCGCGATGGCTTGGTCTATTCCGCTCATCAGCAGTTTATCGTTGAGCAACCCGCGCAGCGGCGAACTGTTGAGCAAGGCCACCGGAACCTGAGCACCAATACCCAGCAAGCTGTGACTGACGAACCGACTGGCCTGATGGATCACCCCCGGCCAGTCGCTGCGCAATACCAGATGACTGCGAAACCCCTGCCAGAAAGCGGTCAACCGTTCGATCGCGCCACGAAAATCCATCGCCCCGCTGGCCAGGCTGACCGCGTTGATCGCCCCGGCCGACGTGCCGACGATCACCGGAAACGGGTTGCTGGCGCCGACCGGCAGCAGTTCGGCAATCGCTGCCAGCACACCGACCTGATAGGCCGCCCGAGCCCCGCCGCCGGAAAGAATCAGGCCTGTCACCGGTTCAACAGGACTCATCGCAACACTCCATGATGCTGGATCGGATTGTCATTGCTCCAACCCTGTCTAATAAAAACCTGTAGGAGCGAGCTTGCTCGCGAAGGTCGTCAACGATGACGTTTGCAGCCTGATACCCCGCGGTGGCCTCAGGTTTTTCGCGAGCAAGCTCGCTCCTACCCGCGTTTGGCGTACAGCTTGGGCTCACCCGGCGGTCGGCTCTTGAAGCGGCGATGGGCCCACAGGTATTGCTCCGGGCATTCGCGCAACACGCCTTCGACCCACTGATTGATGCGAATGCAATCGGCCTCTTCGGTCTCGCCGGGGAACCCCTCAAGCGGTGCATGGATCACCAGTCGATAACCGCTGCCATCCGCCAGGCGTTCCTGGGTGAACGGCACCACCAGCGCCTTGCCCAGCCGGGCAAACTTGCTGGTGGCGGTGACGGTTGCGGCCTGAATCCCGAACAGCGGCACGAAGATACTTTGCTTGGCGCCGTAATCCTGGTCCGGTGCATACCAGATGGCCCGGCCTGAGCGCAGCAGTTTGAGCATGCCACGCACGTCGTCGCGCTCCACCGCCAGCGAATCGAGGTTGTGCCGCTCGCGACCGAGGCGCTGAATGTAGTCGAACAACGGATTCTTGTGCTCGCGGTACATGCCATCGATGGTGTGTTGCTGGCCAAGCAACGCTGCACCGATTTCCAGCGTGGTGAAATGCACCGCCATCAGGATCACGCCCTTGCCTTCGCGTTGAGCCTTCTGCAAATGCTCCAGCCCTTCGACATGGGCCAGTCTGGCCAGGCGCTCGCGCGACCACCACCAGCTCATCGCCATCTCGAAAAAGGCGATGCCGGTGGAAGCAAAGTTTTCCTTGAGCAGCCGTTTGCGTTCGGCAGCGGTTTTTTCGGGAAAACACAGTTCAAGATTGCGCTTTGCAATGCGCCGTCGGTCGCCCGCCACTCGATACATCAATGCGCCCAGGGCGCGACCGATAGACAGCAATGCCGGATACGGCAGCTGGACAATCAGCCACAACAGCCCCAGCCCGCACCACAGCGGCCAGAAACGTGGAGAAAGAAATGCTGTTCGAAAACGCGGACGATCCATTAAAGCTTCCGTCAAGACCATGGCCGCGCATTCTACATCGTTCGACCCGGCTTGCGGCCCGCGGGCGTTCTCGTTATAAGTCTCGGCACTTTTAGTGACAAGCCGTTGTATGCCGACATGAGCAAAACCGATCCGCTAGACCAAGATCCCGTGTTCCAGTTGAAGGGCAGCATGCTCGCCATCACGGTGCTGGAACTGGCCCGTAACGACCTCGAGAGCCTCGATCGGCAACTGGCCGCCAAGGTTGCCCAGGCGCCTAACTTCTTCAGCAACGCGCCATTGGTGCTGGCCCTGGACAAACTGCCAGCCCACGAAGGTGCCGTTGATCTGCCAGGCTTGATGCGCATCTGCCGCCAGCACGGCCTGCGCACCCTGGCGATCCGTGCCAGCCGCATCGAAGACATCGCCGCCGCCATCGCGGTCGACCTGCCGGTGCTGCCACCGTCCGGCGCTCGGGAGCGTCCGCTGGACCCGAACGAGGGCGAGGTGAAGAAAAAACCGGAGAAACCGCCGGAGCCGACCATCAAGCCGACCAAGATCATCACCTCGCCAGTGCGCGGCGGCCAGCAGATCTATGCCCAGGGTTGCGATCTGGTCGTGGTCTCGTCGGTCAGTCCGGGGGCGGAACTTCTCGCCGATGGGAACATCCATGTATACGGCCCGATGCGCGGTCGTGTGCTGGCCGGGGTCAAAGGCGACACGAAGGCCAGGATTTTCTGTCAGCAGATGAGCGCTGAACTGGTCTCCATCGCAGGCCACTACAAGGTTTCGGAGGATCTGCGGCGCGACCCTTTGTGGGGTTCGGGCGTGCAGGTCAGCCTGTCGGGCGATGTGTTGAACATCATTCGGCTTTAACGGATACTGCCGCATTTTCCAAGCATCTCTAAAACGTAGCGAAAACGGCTCAAACGAAGTAGGAAAAAGGCCACAAGCAGTGTTTACCGTAGGTAAGTTCCGCTCTGAACCGGATTCCAGCCAAGGCTGTCCGACTGCAGTAGTTTTTCAAGAGATGTTTTTCAGGGGCTAAATGTCCTTTTTCCTTAGGGGTGAAACACCTTGGCCAAGATTCTCGTGGTTACATCCGGCAAGGGTGGTGTGGGTAAGACCACCACCAGCGCCGCTATCGGTACCGGCCTCGCTCTGCGTGGTCACAAAACAGTCATCGTCGACTTCGACGTCGGCCTGCGTAACCTCGACCTGATCATGGGTTGCGAGCGCCGCGTGGTGTATGACTTCGTCAACGTGGTAAACGGCGAAGCCAACCTGCAGCAGGCGCTGATCAAAGACAAGCGCCTGGAAAACCTCTACGTACTGGCCGCCAGTCAGACCCGCGACAAAGACGCGCTGACCGTCGAAGGCGTGGAAAAGGTCCTGATGGCACTGAAAGAAGACTTCGAATTCGTCGTCTGCGACTCCCCGGCCGGTATCGAGAAAGGCGCTCACCTGGCGATGTATTTCGCTGATGAAGCGATTATCGTGACCAACCCGGAAGTGTCCTCGGTACGTGACTCGGACCGCATGCTCGGCCTGCTGGCCAGCAAATCGCGCCGCGCCGAAAAGGGCGAAGATCCGATCAAGGAACACTTGCTGCTGACCCGTTACAACCCACAACGGGTCAGTGACGGCGAAATGCTCGGCGTCGAAGACGTCAAGGAAATCCTGGCTGTCACCCTGCTGGGTGTCATTCCGGAATCCCAGGCGGTACTCAAGGCTTCCAACTCGGGTGTGCCGGTGATTCTCGACGATCAGAGCGACGCCGGCCAGGCGTACAGCGATGCGGTCGATCGCCTGCTGGGTAAAACCGTGGAACATCGCTTCCTCGATGTCACGAAGAAGGGATTCTTCGAGCGCCTGTTTGGAGGTAGGTAATGAACATTTTTGACTTCTTTCGAGCCAACAAGAAGCCAAGTACCGCCTCGGTAGCGAAAGAGCGTCTACAGATCATCGTGGCGCATGAACGCGGCCAGCGCAGTACGCCGGACTACTTGCCAGCCTTGCAGAAGGAACTGGTGGAAGTGATCCGCAAGTACGTCAATATCGGGTCCGATGACGTGCACGTGGCTCTGGAAAACCAGGGCAGCTGCTCGATCCTGGAACTCAATATCACCCTGCCTGACCGCTAGTCGATCAGACAGGAGCTACGGCGGCTCAGGCTCTTACGCTCTACGTAGGAGCGAAGCTTGCTCGCGAACCCGGGCAACTCGGTGTATCTGTTAGACCGAGGTGACGCATTCGCGAGCAAGCTTCGCTCCTACGGGTGTGTGGAGGGCCTGAGCCGCCGTTGGCATTTGTTACGAGGCTGTTTTAATGCCGCTGTCCAACATCCGCATCATCCATCAGGACGCCGCCGTACTGGTGGTGGATAAGCCGACCCTGTTGCTCTCCGTCCCTGGCCGGGCTGACGACAACAAGGACTGCCTGATCACTCGCTTGCAAGAAAACGGCTACCCGGAAGCACGAATCGTCCATCGACTGGATTGGGAAACTTCCGGCATCATTCTGTTGGCCCGTGATCCGGATACTCATCGCGAGTTGTCTCGGCAATTTCACGACCGCGAAACCGAAAAAGCCTACACCGCATTGTGTTGGGGCCAACCGGAACTCGACAGTGGCAGCATCGATCTGCCCCTGCGTTACGATCCGCCGACCAAACCACGTCACGTGGTGGACCATGAGTTCGGCAAGCACGCCCTGACCTTCTGGCGCGTGCTGGAACGTTGCGGCGACTGGTGCCGCGTCGAACTGACACCGATCACCGGTCGCTCCCATCAACTGCGCGTGCACATGCTGTCCATCGGTCATCCGCTGCTGGGTGACGGGCTCTATGCGCACGAACAGGCCCTGGCCGCCTGGCCGCGCCTGTGCCTGCACGCCAGTATGCTCAGCTTCACCCATCCGCAAACCGGCGAACGCTTGCGCTTCGAATGCCCGGCACCGTTTTAAGCATGCCGCTTCAGAGAAAGGATATTAATCCGGATGAGTTGTATTGATTTCCTGACGATACCCGTTGAAAAAACCCGACACCAGCTGCTTTACCTGATCTACGGCGACCATGACGTGTACCGGCGGGAAGCCAAGTTCAGTATTTTGACCGCACTGTCCCACGCCACGAACGGCAAGCTGCCGAGCATCAGAATCCTTACCGATCGTCCACAGGACTATGCCGGCTGGCCAGTGGAAACCGTTACTCTGACCCAGGAAACCCTGACCCTGTGGCAAGGCGCAAACGGCTATCACCATCGTCGCAAGGCCTGCGCGATCGCTTATGGGCTGACGCTGGCGCACAAGACCTTGTTCGTCGACACCGACACCTTGTTCACCCGCGACCCGATGCAGATCTTCGAGCGGATTGAGCCTGGGCACTACCTGATGGACCGGTTCGAATACGACTGGAAAGACGTCTACGAACGCCCCGACTATGTGAAGCTCGGCGGTTGCCTGCGCGCGCATGGCGTCACCGCGGATAACGGTTTCAAGCTGTTCAACAGCGGCGTGTGCGGCGTGACTGATCTCGACACGGCGCTGTTCGAAGCGTCCATCCGATTCATCGACGAATGGACCCGCGACAGCTTCGATATTCACACCATCGAGCAGATCGCCCTGTCGTTCGCCCTGCACGGCAAGCCTGTGGGTGAAACCAAAAAGTACATCTATCACTACTTTGCGGATAAACGCTTTTTCCACGCGATGCAGGCGCTGTTCTTCTCCCGGCACGGCGAGGCGTTCAGTCAGCACCTGGTCGAACTGTGCCGTGATGTACCGCGCGCGAAACCCTTCCCTTCGGCCTGGCAGCGACTGAAAATAAAATGGAAGCTGCGTCACCAGAGCGGTCCGCTGAGAAAGGTCGGGCGCGATCTGCTTTACGGCAGCGCGGCACCTGATCACCCGTACTACACGGCGTGCCGCCATGAGTGGTGGGAAAGTGCCTCGCGGGAGATTCTTCGTTGGGACCGCAGCCGTCAGAAAAAGCTGCTGGAGACGAAGCAGGGCTGGCCCGCGCAACTGCCCCGGCCCGAAAAGCCCGAGGATGAGCGGATCATCATGAAGTACCTGAAAAATCGGGTCGAGGCTGCGAGCTGACGTGAGCGCGTCACGTCACGCCCAAAGCCCCCGACCAATACGGTAAACTGGCGCCATTGCTGTCTGGAGCTATTTATGCGCGAAGAGTTGAACCAAGGCCTGATCGACTTCCTCAAGGCCTCCCCTACCCCGTTCCACGCCACCGCCAGCCTCGTTCAGCGTCTGGAAGCGGCGGGCTTTCAACGCCTTGACGAGCGTGAGCCATGGAACACCGAAACCAATGGTCGCTACTACGTCACCCGTAACGACTCTTCGATTGTCGCCATCAAGATGGGCCGTCATTCGCCGCTGCACGGCGGGATTCGCCTGGTGGGCGCCCACACCGACAGCCCCTGCCTGCGGGTCAAGCCCCAGCCGGAACTGCAACGTCAGGGCTTCTGGCAGCTGGGCGTCGAAGTCTATGGCGGTGCACTGCTGGCGCCGTGGTTCGATCGCGACCTGTCCCTGGCCGGCCGCGTGACCTTCCGCCGTGACGGCAAGGTCGAGAGCCAGCTGGTCGACTTCAAGGCGCCGATCGCCATCATTCCAAACCTGGCCATTCATCTCAATCGCGAAGCCAACATGGGCTGGGCCATCAACGCCCAGACCGAACTGCCGCCGATCCTTGCGCAATTTGCCGGTGACGAGCGGGTGGACTTCCGCGCCGTGCTCACCGACCAACTCGCCCGCGAACACGGGCTGAACGCCGACGTAGTGCTGGATTACGAACTGAGCTTCTACGACACTCAAAGCGCCGCGCTCATTGGCCTGCATGGCGATTTCATCGCCGGTGCGCGCCTGGACAACCTGCTGTCCTGCTACGCCGGCCTGCAAGCCATGCTGACCACCGAAACCGATGAAACCTGCGTGCTGGTCTGCAATGACCACGAAGAAGTCGGCTCCTGCTCGGCCTGCGGCGCCGATGGCCCGATGCTCGAGCAAACGTTGCGTCGTCTGCTGCCGGAAGGTGATGAATTCGTACGCACCATTCAGAAATCCCTGCTGGTCTCGGCCGACAATGCCCATGGCGTGCACCCGAACTACGCCGACAAACACGATGCCAACCACGGCCCGAAACTCAATGCCGGCCCGGTGATCAAGGTCAACAGCAACCAGCGTTACGCCACCAACAGCGAAACCGCCGGGTTCTTCCGCCATCTGTGCATGGCCGAAGAAGTACCGGTGCAGAGCTTCGTGGTGCGCAGCGACATGGGTTGCGGCTCGACCATCGGCCCGATCACCGCCAGCCAGTTGGGCGTACGCACCGTCGACATCGGCTTGCCGACGTTCGCCATGCATTCGATCCGCGAGCTGTGCGGCAGCCATGACCTGGCGCACCTGGTCAAGGTACTGAGCGCGTTCTACGCCTGCCGCGAGTTGCCGTAACACCCCTTACATGCATCGCATTACCCTGTAGGAGCGAGCTTGCTCGCGAAGAACCTGAGAGCGCCACGGGGTGTCAGGTTTCGAGCGTTATCGTTCACGCACATCGTCGGAACGCCGCCCGGAGCAAGCTCGCTCCTACAAAGCCACCTAGACTCTACCTATACCCTCTCGTCAAGGCCGTCGCCCATGATCTCGATGTCCTCGTTTCACGCCATGCTGATTCCGATCCTTGCCGGAATGATCATGCTGACAATCGGTTTCAACTTCCGCGACAAAAACCTCGGCGTGTTCGCAATGTGGATCGGCATGCTGACCATCCTCGCCACCGTGGTGTTCAAGATCCTCGCCAAACTCAACGAATAAATCCTCAACCCTGGCTCGCATTGATTTTGACGGGCTCGTACACTCGGTCGATCCGCTCATCCGAGGTTGACCGCCCAGTGTTCGCTCGTCTTTTTGCCCTGCCCTCCCTGTTCCTTGTCTGCCTGATGACGCTGCTGCCGCTGGCCCCCGCCCAGGCGGTCGGTTTGCCGGGCTTGCTCAACGGTTCGAAAGCTCAGCCCGAGGCGCAGGAACCCTTGGGGCAGTCCCTGGACGAAGTCATCAAGTCGCTGGAGAACGATCAGCAACGGACACAGTTGCTGACCGACCTGAAGAAACTGCGCGACGCCACCAAAACGGCCCAGCCAACGGCCGAACAGGGCGTGCTGGGGCTGATCGGCGGCACTTTGGCCAATTTCGAAAAACAGTTCTCCGGCGCCGACAGCCCCCTCACCCGCTGGACGCAAGAGTTCGAACTGGCCAAGGATGAACTGGCGGCGCTGGTGTTGCCGGCCAACGAATGGCTGCCGATCATCTTTGCCTTCGCCATGATCCTGATGATCTGGAGCCTGCTGGCCGCCGCGCTGATCTGGCTCGGTCACCGGGTGCGGATGCGCTTCGGCCTGACCGAAGAACTGCCGCAACACCCCAAGGCCCTCGACATGCTGCGCTTTGCCCTGCGCAAACTGGGGCCGTGGCTGATTGCCCTGGTCATCACGGTGTACATGAGCTACGCGCTGCCCTCTTCACTGGGCAAAAGCCTGGCCATGGTGCTGGCCTATGCGTTGGTGGTCGGCACCTGTTTCTCGTCGATCTGTGTGATCGCGTTTTCCCTGCTCGACGGCCCCCATCGCCACCGCGCGCTGTACATCCTGCGGCACCAGGCCTTTCGGCCGCTGTGGCTGATCGGCAGTTTCGCCGCGTTTGGTGAAGCCTTGAGTGACCCGCGGCTGGTGGCCAGCCTCGGCAGTCACCTGGCGCATACCGCCGCCACCATCGCCAATGTGTTGGCGGCGCTGTCCACAGGGTTGTTCATCCTGCGGTTCCGTCGCCCGATTGCCCATCTGATCCGCAACCAACCGCTGTCCCGACGCCTGACCCGGCGCGCCCTCAGTGACACGATCGAGATTCTCGGGACCTTCTGGTACGTGCCGGCATTGGTGCTGGTGGCCATCTCACTGTTCGCCACTTTCGTCTCGGCGGGCGATACCAGTACGGCACTGCGCCAGTCACTGATCTGCACCGTGCTGCTGGTGTTGTGCATGGTCATCAACGGCCTGGTGCGCCGCCATTCACTCAAACCCCAGCGCGGCGTGAAGCGCCATGCACTGTACTCGGACCGCCTGAAAAGCTTCTTCTACACCCTCGCGCATCTGGTGGTGTGGCTGGTGTTCATTGAACTCGGCCTGCGGGTCTGGGGCCTGTCGTTCATCGCGTTCACCGAGGGCGACGGCCATGAAATCAGCGTCAAACTGTTCAGCCTTGGCGGCACGCTGATTTTTGCCTGGCTGATCTGGATCCTCAGCGACACCGCGGTGCACCACGCCCTCACCCGTTCGCGCAAAGGCCTGGCCAATGCCCGCGCGCAGACCATGATGCCGCTGATCCGCAACGTGCTGTTCGTGGCGATTTTCATCATCGCGCTGATCGTCGCCCTGGCAAACATGGGCATGAACGTCACGCCATTGCTGGCCGGTGCCGGCGTGATCGGCCTGGCCATCGGTTTCGGCGCGCAGTCGCTGGTCGCCGACTTGATCACCGGGCTGTTCATCATCATCGAAGACTCTCTGGCCATCGACGACTACGTGGACGTCGGCGGCCACCTGGGCACCGTCGAAGGCTTGACCATCCGCACCGTGCGCCTGCGGGACATCGACGGCATCGTCCACACCATTCCGTTCAGCGAAATCAAAAGCATCAAGAACTACTCCCGGGAATTCGGCTACGCGATCTTCCGGGTGGCGGTGCCGTCCAACATGGACATCGACAACGCGATCAAACTGATGCGCGAAGTCGGGCAGAAAATGCGCACCGACCCGCTGCAACGGCGCAACATCTGGTCGCCACTGGAGATCCAGGGGGTCGAGAGTTTCGAGTCGGGCAACGCGATCCTGCGCGCCCGGTTCAAGACGGCGCCGATCAAGCAGTGGGAAGTGTCCCGAGCGTTCAACCTGTCACTCAAGCGCCACCTGGACGAAGCCGGGCTCGACCTGGCGACGCCGCGAATGAGCGTGCAAGTGATCACGGCAGGTGGCGGCCAGGTGCAGGAGTAGCACTTAATCGCTGCCCTCAAGTCATAGGCACTGAAGCCAAACAATAATAGTCATGGAGATTACCGATGCAGCTGACCCGCATTGCACAAACTTGCTTTCTGACCCTGTTCGGCGTAATGGCCGGCCACGCCGGCGCCGATACCCTGGAAGGCGCCCGCACGCACATCGCCGAACAGGCCAAGGCCCTGGAACCCGAGCTGCTGGAAACCCGCCGCGACCTTCATGCCCACCCGGAACTGGGCAACACCGAAAAACGCACCGCGGAACTGGTCGCCAAACAACTCCGGGGCATGGGCCTGGAAGTGAAAACCGGCGTAGCCCGCACGGGTGTCGTGGCCATCCTCAAAGGCGCCCTGCCCGGACCGACCGTCGCGTTGCGCGCCGACATGGATGCGCTGCCGGTCAAGGAAGTCTCGGACCTGGCTTTCGCCTCGAAAGCCAAAGGCACCTACCTCGGTAAAGAAGTCGACGTGATGCACGCTTGCGGCCACGACGCCCACACCGCCATCCTGCTCAGCACGGCGAAAATCCTGACCGGCATGCGCGACACCTTGCCCGGCACGGTGGTGTTCTACTTCCAGCCGGCGGAAGAAGGCCCGAGCGATTTCATCCCCGACGGTAAAAACACTTGGGGTGCAAAAATGATGATCGAGGAAGGCGTGATGAAATCGCCGAAACCGGACGCGGTCTTCGGCCTGCACGTCTGGGCCGGCGTCCCCGCCGGCCGGATCGCCTATCGCCCCGGCCCGACCCTGGCCAGCTCCGATGACCTGCGCATCAAGATTCTCGGCAAGCAGACCCACGCCGGGCGGCCGTGGGACGGCATCGACCCGATCACGGTCGGCGCGCAAACCATCGTCGGCCTGCAAACTGTGGTCAGCCGCCGCACAGACATCTCCTCTTACCCGTCGGTGGTCAGCATCGGCACCATCAATGGCGGCACCCGTTACAACATCATTCCCGAGTCGGTGGACATGAGCGGCACCATCCGCTCCTACGACTACGGCATCCGCCAGAAGCTGCACGCGGACGTACGCCAGACCGTGGAGAAAATCGCCGAAAGCGGCGGTGCCAAAGCCGAAGTGACGATCATCGAGAAGTATGACCCGACGATCAACAACCCGGCGCTGACCGAGAAAATGCTGCCGACCTTGCGCTGGGCGGCCAAGGACGATGTGGTGCAGGGGCCATTGGTGGGTGGCGCGGAAGACTTTTCCTTCTATGCCAAGGAGGCGCCCGGGCTGTTTGTATTCCTGGGAGTGACCCCCAAGGATCAGGACATGAGTAAGGCTGCGCCGAATCATAACCCGGGGTTCTTTGTCGATGAGGCGGCGCTGGTGGTAGGCGTGCGGACGCTTGCATCACTGGCCACGGATTACCTCTACGCCAACGCCAAACCCTGAGGCAAAACCCGGACAAAAAAAATCCCCGAACCAGTCGGGGATTTTTTATCTTCGATCAATCAGCCCGAAAGCGGATCAATCTTCGCGATAGCGACGCAGCTTCAACTGCTTGCCGGCAACGCGAGTGTCCTTCAGCTTGGTCAGCAGACGCTCCAGACCATCTTCCGGCAGCTCGACGAGGCTGAAGCTGTCACGCACCTGGATGCGACCGATGGCTTCACGCGCCAGACCACCTTCGTTGAGGATGGCGCCCAGCAGATTCTTGGCAGCGATACCATCACGCGCACCCAGCGCGGTACGGCAACGAGCACGACCTTCGGCCAACGGAACCGGAGCGCGACGCTCACGATCACCACGGTCCGGACGATCACCGGTACGCTCTGGACGATCGCCACGCGGTGCGTTGTTCGGCACCAGTGGACGTTCTTTCTCGATTGCAGCCAGGGTCAATGCCTGGGCATTGGTTGCCTTGCGCAGCAGAGCAGCGGCCAGTGCACGCGGGGTGCAACCGATGTCGGCAGTCAGGCGATCCAGCAGCTCACCGTGGGTCGATTCGGCATCGGCCACCAGCGGCGACAGGCTGTTGGTCAGTTTCTTGATGCGGGCATCGAGAACGGCCTGAGCGTCCGGCAGGCGAACTTCGGCAACTTTCTGACCGGTAACACGCTCGATCACTTGCAGCATGCGGCGCTCACGCGGAGTCACCAGCAGCAGTGCACGACCTTCGCGACCGGCACGGCCGGTACGGCCGATACGGTGAACGTAGGATTCCGGATCGTACGGCATGTCAACGTTGAACACGTGAGTGATGCGCGGAACGTCCAGACCACGAGCGGCAACGTCGGTCGCCACAACGATGTCCAGACGGCCATCCTTGAGGGATTCGATCACGCGCTCACGTTGGTTCTGGGCAATGTCACCGTTCAGCGCAGCGGCTTTGTAGCCTTTGGCTTCCAGGGCACTGGCCAGGTCCAGGGTCGCTTGCTTGGTGCGCACGAACATGATCAGGGCGTCGAAGTCTTCAACTTCCAGCAGGCTCAATACAGCCGAGGTCTTCTGGTCAGCGTGAACCAACAGGTGAGCCTGTTCGATCGCGGTAACGGTCTGGGTCTTGGTCTGGATCTTCACGTGTTGCGGATCGCGCAGATGGCGTTCGGCAATGGCACGGATCGACTGCGGCAGGGTGGCCGAGAACAATACGGTCTGACGGGTCGCTGGCAGCGCCTTGAAGATGACTTCCAGGTCGTCCATGAAGCCCAGCTTGAGCATTTCGTCAGCTTCGTCGAGAACCAGGTGGTTCACAGTCGACAATACTTTTTCGTCGCGACGCAGGTGGTCGCACAGACGGCCCGGCGTGGCGACAACGATCTGTGCGCCATTACGGATTGCTTTCAGTTGTGGACCCATAGGGGCGCCGCCGTAAACGGCCACAACGGTAACGCCCGGCATTTGCTTGGCGTAGGTTTCGAAAGCGGTTGCTACTTGCAGCGCCAACTCACGGGTTGGCGCCAGGATCAGGGCTTGCGGCTCGCGCTTGGCAGGATCGATGCAGTGCAGGATCGGCAGGGCGAACGCGGCGGTTTTACCCGTACCGGTTTGCGCCTGGCCAATCATGTCTTGGCCGGCCATGATGATCGGGATCGATTGCTGCTGAATAGCCGAAGGCTCTTCGTAGCCGGTCGCGATGACGGCTGCAAGGATATTCGGATTAAGATTAAAAGCGGCGAAGCCGCCGGTTTCCTGGGTCATGGGTCTGCCTCTAAGTGCATCCGCAAAGACCCATGCTCCAAAGCTGCGCATGCCGTGTAAGACTCAAGAGTCGCCCTGGCTGCTTTGTCGGCGGGGATTTGCGAAAACGAATGAATGAAAAAGATTCGTCAAGGGAGAGTCCGCTGTGCGGACATGCAGCCGAAGCTGGCTTCGGGGAATTGCGCTACCTAAACGCGGCCCGGTTAAAGGCCGGCGCGCACTATACCGGAATTCGGCCAAAAAGGGAGCATTATTTGTCGGAAAACTGACGTATACACCGTTATGTCACAGGCTTTGCGGATAATCGGACAAAGGTCTATTTTTCAAAGGCCCCGGCCCTGCTGGCGATCGCGCTAAAACGGTTAACCCTGGTGTCGCCGACCGGCAATCCGATACCCCCTTCCCGCCCGAGGAAATGCTCCATGAATCAGCCCGGTTCCAGTCGTGTCACCCGTGAACGACAGGGTCATGTCCTGTTGATCGGCCTGGATCGGACGGCCAAGCGCAACGCCTTCGATATCGAGTTGCTCAACGAATTGAGCCTGGCCTACGGCGAATTCGAAGCCGACAGCGAGGCGCGGGTGGCGGTGGTGTTCGGACATGGCGAACACTTCACCGCCGGGCTGGATCTGGTCAGTGCCAGTGCGGCCCTGGTCGAAGGCTGGCAGGCTCCGCCCGGCGGCTGTGACCCCTGGGGAGTGTTTGCCGGGCCCCGGGTGAGCAAACCGGTGATCGTCGCCGCGCAAGGCTACTGCCTGACCATCGGTATCGAGCTGATGCTGGCCGCCGACATCAACCTGTGTGCGAGCAACACCCGATTCGCCCACAAAGAAGTACAGCGCGGGCTTTTCCCGTTCGGCGGCGCCACCTTGCGCCTGCACCAAGTCGCGGGCTGGGGCAATGCCATGCGCTGGCTGCTGACCGGCGATGAATTCGATGCCCATGACGCCTTGCACCTGGGGTTGGTGCAGGAGGTCATGGCCAGTGAGGATTTGCTGCCGCGAGCGCTCGAGCTGGCCGAGCGGATTGCCCGGCAGGCACCGCTTGCGGTTCAGGCGACGTTGATGTCAGCCCGGCAGGCGCGCTATGAAGGGGAGACCGCGGCGGCGCAGGGGTTGCCGGCGCTGGCGAAGAAGTTGCTGGCCAGTGAGGATGCCAGGGAGGGGGTGAGGTCGTTGGTGGAGAAGCGGCCGGGGGTGTTCAAAGGGGTTTGAAATTTGTGTCGATTGGGCGGCCTCTTCGCGAGCAGGCTCGCTCCCACATTTGAACCGCGATCCTATGTGGGAGCGAGCCTGCTCGCGAAGGGGCCCGCACGGACAACGTCTCATGTCGCCGGGCGGATGGCCTTGATCAACGACTGCAACGAATACCCCAACCGCGGTGCCAGCCCTTCTGCCCGGGCCATCAGCCCGTCCATGTCCAGTTCCTGATCCAGCTCCGAAGGCACCAGTAGAATCACATTGCCCTCCTTCACCGGCAGTTCCCAGTAATGCCGGTGATAAAGCCCGCGCAACAACGCCGCGCCCAAGGGTTTGCCATCATCGGTGGCCCATTGGTTGATCACCAGCCAGCCACCCGGGTTCAGGCGTTTCTGACAGTTTTCCAGAAAGCTCCAGGCCAGGTGGCCGACACCCGGGCCGACATCGGTATAGAGGTCGACGAAAATCAGGTCGGCCGGTTCCGCCGTATCCAGCAGCTCCAGGGCATCGCCGACCCGGATATACAGGCGCGGATCATCGTCCAGCCCCAGGTATTCGACGGCCAGGCGCGGCACGTCGGGGCGCAGTTCGATGGCTTCGACGTCTTCCAGCGGCAAAAACTTCAGGCAGGCCTGGGTCAATGTACCGGCACCCAGACCGAGAAACAGCGCGCTTTCCGGCTGCTCGTGGCACAGCGCGCCAACCAGCATCGCGCGGGTGTAATCGTACTCGAGCCAGCTCGGGTCGGCGGTGAACACGCAACTCTGCTCGATGGCATCACCGAACTCGAGAAAACGGTAATCGGCCACTTCCAGCACGCGAATCACGCCGAACTCATCCTGTACCTCGGCGAGCAGATGCTCGACGCGCTCCTCAGTCATTTCGTCTCCTGATCGTTACCGGGCCCGGCAACGCAATACACCGCAGGGTTGAAGCGGCAAAGAGGCGATTGTCCGCGAAGCGACGGGAACAGGTCACGCACTAATTACTGATAACATGACAGTCCGAGCGTAAAACACTAGAGACCGTGATGAGCCAACCCTGGAGCCCTGACAGCTGGCGCGCCCTGCCGATCCAGCAACAACCCCATTATCCGGACGCCGCGCATTTGCAGCAGGTGGAGCAAACCCTGGCCAGCTATCCGCCGCTGGTGTTTGCCGGTGAAGCCCGGGAGTTGCGTCGTCAGTTTGCCGAAGTGACCCAGGGTCGCGCATTCCTGTTGCAGGGCGGCGACTGCGCCGAAAGCTTCGCCGAGTTCTCCGCCGCGAAAATCCGCGACACCTTCAAAGTGTTGCTGCAAATGGCGATCGTCATGACCTTTGCTGCCGGTTGCCCGGTGGTCAAGGTCGGACGCATGGCCGGGCAGTTCGCCAAACCGCGTTCGGCCAATGACGAAACCATCGATGGCGTGACCCTGCCGGCCTACCGTGGCGACATCGTCAACGGCATCGGTTTCGACGAGAAAAGCCGCGTGCCGGACCCTGAGCGCCTGCTCCAGTCCTACCACCAGTCCACCGCGACCCTGAACCTGCTGCGCGCCTTCGCCCAGGGCGGTTTCGCCGACTTGCATCAGGTGCACAAGTGGAACCTGGACTTTATCGCCAACTCGGCCCTGGCGGAAAAATACAGCCACCTGGCCGATCGCATCGACGAAACCCTGGCCTTCATGCGCGCCTGTGGCATGGACAGCTCGCCGCAACTGCGTGAAACCAGTTTCTTCACCGCCCACGAAGCGCTGCTGCTGAACTACGAAGAAGCCTTCGTGCGTCGCGACAGCCTGACCAACGATTACTACGATTGCTCGGCGCACATGCTCTGGATCGGCGACCGCACCCGTCAGTTGGACGGCGCTCATGTCGAGTTCCTGCGCGGGGTGAATAACCCGATCGGGGTCAAGGTCGGCCCAAGCATGAAGCCTGAAGATTTGATCCGCCTGATCGACGCGCTCAACCCGGACAACGACCCGGGGCGCCTGAACCTGATTGCACGGATGGGCGCGAACAAGGTCGGCGATCACTTGCCGCAGCTGATCGGCGCGGTGCAGCGTGAGGGCAAGCAAGTGCTGTGGAGTTGCGACCCGATGCACGGCAACACCATCAAGGCCAGCAGCGGCTACAAGACCCGCGACTTTGCGCAGATCCTGGGTGAGGTGAAGCAGTTCTTCCAGGTTCACGAAGCGCAAGGCAGTTATGCCGGCGGTATTCACATCGAGATGACCGGGCAGAATGTGACCGAGTGCATCGGTGGTGCGCGGCCGATTACCGAAGACGGGTTGTCGGATCGGTATCACACCCATTGCGACCCGCGGATGAATGCCGATCAGTCGCTGGAATTGGCGTTTCTTATTGCCGAGACCCTGAAGCAAGTCCGGCGCTGAGTCAGTAAGTCTTTGGATGCCTGATACACCGCCATTGCGAGCAAGCTCGCTCCCACGGTTGACCGGGTTGCCCAGACGGACGCGGTCAACTGTAGGAGCGAGCTTGCTCGCGATGGCGTCAGTTCAATCACCACTGAGCTGTGCCAATGCCACCCTCAACCGCGCCGCACTCGCCCGCGGACAGTTCAACTGAACCCGCTCCAGCCCCAGCCACTGCGCCATCCGCCGCAGATTGACCGCCAACGCCAGCATCCCCTCCTCATCCAGCCCCGGCTCCTCCTCATGCACCGCGTGCACCGCCAGCCTGCCCAGCGCCCGCTCCGCGCGCAGATCCACCCGCGCGGCAATCCGCTCGTTGTGCAAGAACGGCAACACGTAATAGCCATAGACCCGCTTGTGCCGGGGCGTGTAAATCTCCAGCCGGTAGCGAAAATCGAACAGCCGTTCGGTGCGGCTGCGTTCCCAGATCAGCGAGTCGAAGGGTGACAGCAGCGCACTGGTCTGAACCTTGCGCGGCACTTTCGGCTCGGGCAGGCAGAACGCCGGTTGGCGCCAGCCCTGAACCTCGCAGGTCAGCAAGTCACCGCGTTCGACCAACTCCGCCAGGCGCGGCCGGCTGTCTGCCGGACCCAGGCGAAAATAGTCGCGCAGGTCCTTTTCCGTACCGACACCCAAGGCCGTTGCCGCGTGCAGCAACAAACCACGCTGCGCCTCGGCTTCCGAGAGCTGGGGCTGCTGCAGAATCGTCGATGGAATCACCCGCTCCGGCAAATCATAAAGCCGCTCGAATCCGCGCCGCCCGGCCACGGTCACTTCACCGGCGGCGAACAACCATTCCAGTGCATGTTTCTCCGCGCTCCAGTCCCACCAGGGCCCTGCCCGTTCTTGCCGGGTCGAGAGACTGCCGGCCCCCAGCGCGCCAAGCGCCTGAACCGAGGCCAGCACCCGGCGTATCGTCTCCTGCTGCTCCCGGCCGAACCGCGCCAGTTGCTGATAGATATCCTCGCCACGGCTCGCGCGCAGCATGCGCCAGCGCATCAACGGGTACATCGACAGGGGCAGCAGCGAGGCTTCGTGCCCCCAATATTCGAACAGCGTGCGTTGCCGGCCCTGACCCCAGGCAGCCTGGTCAAGTAAATCAGCCGAGTAATGGCCGAGGCGGGAGAACAACGGCAGGTAGTGCGAGCGCACCAATGCATTGACCGAGTCGATCTGCACCGAACCCAGGCGTTCGATCAATCGATTGACCCGGGCCGACTTGACCAGCGGTGGCGGCTGACGCCCGGTAAATCCCTGGGCAGCGAGTGCCAGGCGTCTGGCCTGTTTCAAGGAAAAGCTCGAGGAAGTGGACATTCAACGGTCCATGGCGAGGTTTCTCCCCACCTTAGCGACCTGGGCATAAAACGCCAGCGCCGCCGTCTTATCGCTTGAGCGGATCGTCCCAGAACGGCCGGGCCGACTCCATCATGACCTCAGCCCGACTCAAGCCGATATCGCGCAGACAGTCGTCGCTCAAGCGCGCCAGTTCGGCGCGGTCCCTGCTCAATTGTCCCCAGCGCTTCAGCTGCGCCGTTGCCCTGGAGAGCGGCAGGCCGACCCTGCTCAAGGTCGTACTCAATGTCTGTAGCGTGCTGTTTCTTGCAGTCAATATTCGTTCCATGAAGTGACTCCTCTACGTCGAGGCGGCAGTCTTGGGCAGTTGTCGGATTCGCTCCAGCGAATGTCTATGACTGCCTGTTTCTGCTCGGCACAGACCCAATTTTTCCGGGCATTGCGCCTGAATCATGGGGTTGTGACCAAGCATGTCTCACCGACCATTGAGCTTATTTTCCATTGCTCAGGGGGTCTTGCCAGAAGTGTCGCTCGGCTTCCTGCGCGACATCCGCGCGAGTCAGACCGATATCCTTCAACGCTTCATCACTCATACCCGCCAACATTTCCCGTTCGCGGTGCAGTTCGTACCAGCGGTTGATCTTGTGCAGCAGGTCGGACACCAGGTGGATGGAGTGTTTTTCTACCGTGATAAAATCGTTTTGACCTTTCATCGTGTTGCCCTCCGTTTGGATGGCTCAAGTGTCGCGCCGGCGCTAAGATCAATCCAACGAATGTTTCTGATGCAACACATCTCGGAGATTGATGAATGTCCGCCTACCCGAGTATCGACACCGAAGTGCTGCGCACCTTTGTCGCCATTGCCGACCAGGGCGGTTTTACCCGCGCCGGTGAACACGTCAACCGCACCCAGTCCGCCGTGAGCATGCAGATGAAGCGCCTGGAAGAGGACGTGTTGCAGCGCCAGTTATTCCAGCGCGATGGACGGCAGGTGCGGCTGACGGCTGAAGGCCAGGTGCTGCTGGGTTATGCTCGACGCATCCTCAAGCTGCACAGCGAGGTGTTCAATACCTTGCGCGAACCGCACATGGTCGGCACGGTGCGCATCGGCACACCGGACGACTACGTCATGCGCTTTCTGCCGGGGATTCTGCGTCGATTTGCCCAGTCCTATCCGCTGATCCAGATCGAGGTGCACTGCGAATCATCAAAACAATTGCTGCTGCGCCAGGACCTGGACCTGTCCATCGTCACCCGGGAACCGGGCAACGAGATCGGCCAGTTGCTGCGCAAGGAGCGGTTTGTCTGGGCCGAAGCGCAGTGCTACAGCGTGCATGAGCAGACGCCGTTGCCGCTGGCGATGTTCAACAGCGACTGTTTCTGCAGGCTGTGGGCGTGCAATGCGCTGGACGCCATGGGCCGCGATTACCGCGTCGCCTACAACAGCTCCAGCCTGTCGGCGATCATGGCGGTGGTCAGTGCCGGCCTGGCCATCACCGCACAACTGGAAAGCCTTATCACCCACGACATGCGCATTCTCGGTGAAGCCGAAGACCTTCCGGTCCTGCCAGAGGCGAGCATCATGCTGCTGCGCAACCTGCACAATCCGTCGCCGATCACCGAGTGCCTGGCCGAGCACATCGTCGAAGGCTTCAAACTTTAACGGCGAGCATCACCGCGCACACCACCAGGAACCCGCAGAACAGCCCGCGCAGCAGCCGCTCCGGCAAGGCGTGGGCGACCTTCACCCCCCAACTGATGCTCATCAGGCCGCCGACCGCCAAGGGCACGCCGATCATCCAGTCCACTTCATGGTGCACTGCATAAGTGACCAGCGTGACACTGGTACTCGGTAATGCCAGCGCCAGTGACAGCCCTTGCGCAACCACCTGGCTGGTGCCGAATATACTGGTCAAAACCGGCGTTGCCACCACCGCCGCGCCCACGCCAAACAAGCCGCCCATGCTGCCTGACGCGGCGCCGAGGACACCCAGCCACCTTGGCGAATTGTTCATCTGCGCCGAAGGCGGCGAAGGGGTGATGAACATTCGCACCAGGTTGTAGGCCGACAGCGCAACCAGGAACGCAACAAACGCGATGCGCATGGTTTGCGCATCGATGCCGACCGCCCAGATCGAGCCGATCCAGGCGAAACAGAAGCCCATCGAAGCCAGCGGCAAGGCAAGGCGCATCTCGATCCGGTTGCGCTGGTGATAACGCCACAGCGCCAGCATGACATTGGGCACTACCATCACCAGCGCCGTGCCTTGGGCGATCTGCTGATCGAGGCCGAACAGCACGCCCAGCAGTGGAATCGCGACCAGACCGCCGCCGATGCCGAATAATCCACCCAGGGTTCCCAAGGCGGCGCCGAACACCAGGTACATCAAAAACTCGATCACTTGCCATTCCCTCAACGTCAGTGTGTTCATGCTACGCAGTCAGCTCTGGCAGGGAAACGCACAGCAACGCACAATGGCAATGCCAAATTCGCACAAGCGCAGACGATGCATGAATCCCAATCAATTGACCGAGCAACTGGGCCTGTTCCTCGACGTGCTGGAAACCGGCAGCTTTTCCGCCGCGTCCCGCCGCCATCCACTGACTCCATCGGCAGTGGCGCGACGCATCGACAGCCTGGAAAATGCCGTTGGCAGCCAGTTGTTCATGCGCAGCACCCACGCGGTGCGGGCGACACCGGCAGGATTGGCCTTTGCCGAGCGCGCGCGGCGGATCGTGGCAGAACTGCAGTTGGCCCGGGCGGAAGCGGTATCCCTCAGCAGTGCACCGGAGGGTCTGATCCGGATTGATGCGCCGGCAGCGTTCGGTCGGCTGCACCTGGCGCCGGTGATCGCCGATTTTCTGCTGCTCTACCCCGGCCTCGACGTGCAGCTGCATCTGATCGAGAGTTTTGTCGACATGCAGGGCTTGAACCTGGGCAAGGTCGACCTGGTGCTGCGCGCCGGGCAACTGGCCGACACCCGGCTGGTGGCCACACCGCTGGCCAGCATGGTACGTATCGCCTGCGCCAGCCCCGACTATTTGCAGCAACAGGGTGTACCGACTGATCCGGCGCAACTGGCCGAACATGCCGGTCTCGACTGGGAGGGCCTGGCGCCGCCCTTCGCCTGGCGCTTCGAGCGCGACGGGCACCTGCAGCTTCACCGCCCTGGGCGCATCCGCCTGAGCGCCAATAACGCCGAAGCGCTGCTCTGCGGCGCACTGGCCGGGCTGGGTGTCGCGCACTTGCCCACCTGGCTTACCAGCGAGCACTTGCTGCGCGGCGACCTGCTGCCGTTGTTCTGCGAGAACGGCCTGCCGCCACCAGAGACCACCGGCATCTATGCCCTGCGCCTGGAGCGACAAGCCGATTCACGCAGTCGCTTGTTGCTGGAATACCTCAAGACCCGCTTCAGCCCGGTGCCGCCGTGGGATCTGGCGCTGCAGAACAGCCTCGAGCGTCACTGATGCCTGGAATGCTTGCACCCGAATTATCTGGCGCGTTAAAGATTCGCCCGCTAGATTTGTCACGATCACTGATCAAGGCTTCGAAATGACCACCAAGCGCAACACCCCGGATAACTGCGACGAACTGCTGCTGGATAACCAGGCCTGCTTCGCCCTGCATTCCACCTCGTTGCTGATGACCAAGGTCTACAAGCCGCTGTTGCAGGCATTGGGTCTGACCTATCCGCAATACCTGGCGATGATGGTGTTGTGGGAACGGGACGGTTTGACCGTAGGCGAAATCAGCACGCGACTGCTGACGGATCCTGGCTCGCTGACCCCCCTGCTCAAACGCCTGGAGGTCGAAGGCTTGCTCAGCCGTACCCGCAGCCGTGAGGATGAGCGAGTGGTGATCGTTGAACTCACCGAGCAAGGCCGCGCCCTGCGGGACAAGGCCCGTGATGTGCCTCGGTGCATTCTCGGCGCCAGCGGGATGACGCTGGACAGGCTGCAGAAACTGCAAGCGGAGCTGCAGGAGCTACGCAGTAATCTGCAAGACAGCCTCTGATCCCAGCAACACCTCGATCCATTGTGGGAGGGCGATCTCGGATCACCTTCCTCAAAAAATTCACTGTCGAAGAACCCCTTTCCCGACCGCTCTGATTCTGCAATCCCCTCATACCTGAACTCGCGCCTGATCAGTCTCATCAAATCCTTTTCCGAAATTTAGCTTGCGCACTAAACATTAGCGCGATACATTCATTTCGCACTTATTTAGCGCGCAAACATTTAGCGTAAACAAACAGACCCGAACGAGGCTTTCTCCATGCAAACTCTCTACACCGCAATCGCAACCTCCACCGGTGGCCGTGACGGTCGTGCGGTTTCCAACGACAACATCCTCGACGTCAAGCTCGCCACGCCCAAGGAACTCGGCGGTGCCGGCGGCGCAGCGACCAACCCTGAGCAACTGTTCGCAGCCGGCTACTCCGCCTGCTTTATCGGCGCGCTGAAATTCGTCGCCAGCCAGACCAAACGCAGCATCCCCAATGACGCTTCGATCACCGCTCATGTCGGCATCGGCCAGATCCCTGGTGGTTTCGGGCTGGACATCGACCTGCACATCAGCCTGCCCGGCCTTGAGCAAGCCGATGCGCAAAGCCTGGTCGAAGCAGCCCACCAGGTCTGCCCGTATTCCAACGCCACCCGGGGCAATGTCGATGTGCGCTTGCACGTGACTGTCTGATCGTTGGGAACGAGCACTGTGCAACTCGAGGGACTGAAGAAATAACGCCGTACAAATGTGGGAGCGAGCCTGCTCGCGATGGCGGCGGCACCTTCAACATTGATGTCGACTGTTCTACCGCCATCGCGAGCAAGCTCGCTCCCACATGTTCTGCGTTGGTCTCTAAATCACAGCAGGCACAAAAAAGCCCGACTCAATGGTCGGGCTTTTTCATTCCTGAAGCGGTGCTTATTTCGCACGGCCTTTGTAGGAACCGCCTTCGCGGGTATCGATCTCGATCATGTCGCCGATTTCGATGAAGTCGGCAACCGACAGTTCGGTACCGTTCTTCAGTTTGGCAGGCTTCATCACCTTGCCGGAAGTGTCGCCGCGAGCGGAACCTTCGGTGTAGTCGACCTGACGCACGATGGTGGTCGGCAGTTCTACGGAAACCAGACGCTCTTCGAAGAAGATCGCTTCGCAGACGTCGGTCATGCCTTCTTCGACGAAAGGCAGAACGGCTTCGATGTCTTCAGCGTTCAGCTCGTACATGGTGTAGTCGGTGGTGTCCATGAACGTGTAAGTGTCGCCGCTGATGAAGGACAGGGTCGCTTCCTTGCGGTCGAGGATCACGTCGTCCAGTTTGTCGTCGGCGCTGTAAACGATCTCGGTCTTGTAACCGGTCAGCAGGTTTTTCAGCTTGGTCTTCATGATCGCGCTGTTACGACCGGACTTGGTGAATTCAGCTTTCTGAACCAGCCAAGGATCGTTTTCGAGACGGATCACGGTACCGGGTTTCAGTTCTTTACCAGTTTTCATTGCGAATATCCGAATTTGGATGGGATTTACAAAAATCTAGGCCGCGTATCATATCCAATTTACATAAAACTGTACCAGCGCCGCGGCAAGATCAGCCTGCAAGGCCTGTTCCAGACACCACGCTTCGGCATGTTTTTGCAGTTCGGGCCAGTGTTTGCGGGTCGATTGCCAGTGGTCGGTCATTGTCTCACCCGCGTTCCATGCCCGCCAGAGACCGCTGATCGCCTCGCTGGCAGGCGGCGAAAGACCTTTTACATAGCGCTCAAGGAAGGCCTCGAGCTTGTCCAGATGGACATCTTCTTCCTGCTGATAGATGTGCCAGAGCAACGGCCGCCCAGCCCATTGCGCGCGGACAAAGGAGTCTTCGCCGCGCACGGCGTTGAAATCGCAGCTCCATAACAGCTGGTCATACTGATCCTGTCGGACGAATGGCAGGACTTGCACGGTCAAGGCTTCGCGCACATGCACGGCGCCGGCCGCCAACCCGTCTACGCCCAACCAGCGTTCGACGTCTCCGAGAATCCGCCCTTCCGGTACCAGCAGATGGGTGGGCATCGAATCGCCCGCCAGGGTGTCGAGCCAACTCGCCAGCCCGGTATTCTCGTAGGCAAACAGCGAGATCAATTGCGCGCCCTCGGCGCGATCGATCCTCAGGCCTTGCAGGAATTTTCGCTGGGCCTCGGGACTTTGCTGAAACTGCCGACGCCGCTCCAGCAACCCGTTCTCACGCAATAACCCACCGGTGCCCTTCTCGAACCCGGGGAAGAAAAAGAACTTCTGCACGTGCTTGTACTTTACCGACGGCAAACCGTGGCAGCCAACGATCCAGTTCTCGGCGCTCAGATAGTCGAGATTCATCCAGAGCGGCGGTTTTTCCCTCGCGGCCATGGCGTCCATGTAAGCACCGGGCAACTGGCAAGCGAAGGCGGCGATGACCACATCAGCCGCCTCGGTGGGTTGCCAGTCGGCCGTCCACTGACGCACCTCGACCCCCTCTTGCCATTGCTGTGAGGCGTTGAGGTCGATGGCCGGACACAAGCGTTCAAAGGCGCGCAGATCATCGACCCACAGGCGCACCGCCAGCGAATGCTCGGCCACCAGTTGTCGGGCCAGGCGCCAGGTCACACCGATGTCGCCAAAGTTGTCGACCACGGTGCAAAAAATATCCCAGCGGGTTTTCAGTTCAGGCATTCCAGGCTCCCGTTGGCAAAGGCGCCGATTCTGCGCATAAATTACCCCGTACAGAAGACCCGACGGCGATTAATCTTCATGCGACAATCGCCACTGCCCGCGACCATCCGCCAGGAGGCAGCCATGCCCTACCGATCCAACCCGCGCCGGCCGTTGCCGATCCAGCTCAAGGCGTTGCAACTGAGTACCAGCATCGCCCTCGGTCTGTGGCTGGGATTCATGGCAATAGCGCTGACCGCCTGGCTCGCCTCGCGCCTGTTGTTCAGCGAGCAACTGGCACCCGTCGCCGCCGCGGTAGAGCAACTGGCCAAACCGCCGGTGGTGGCGCAGCCGGTGCCGGATATTCCACCCCAGAGCCCGCTGTTCGACCAGTATGAAGAGAATCTGCGCAAGAACGAGCAGCAGCAACGCCTCGATCAGGCTCGCGGCAGCAACCGCAACCTGGCCAATCCGAAATGCCAGTTCTGGCTGCAACAGGACCGCACCGCACCCAGCGAAAAAAGCCGGGCCAATGTCATGCAATTCTGCGACTGACCATGAATAAACACTCTGTCCACCAACTGATTCTCGACAAGCTGCGGATCGATCTCGACATCGCCGAGCGCGCCGCGCAAACCGCTTACGAAACCGCGACCCATGAAGAGAACATCGCCGAAAACAAGTACGACACCCTGGGGCTGGAGGCGTCTTATCTGGCGGCCGGACAGGCTAAACGGGTGGAAGAAATCAGGCAGTCACTCACGCTTTGCCAGAACCTGATTCTGCGCCCCTACGACAATCGGCGCGGCATCGAAGTCGGCGCCCTGCTCGGTCTGAAGGACGAGAAGGGTCGCGAGCAATGGCTGTTCCTGGCCCCCGACGCGGCCGGCTTGAAGATCGATCTGGTGGGGCAGCTGATCACCGTCATCACCCCTCGCTCGCCACTGGGCAAAAGCCTGCTGGGCAAGTTCGACGGCGACGAGGTGGAGATCCTGGTGGCGGGCACTCGGCAACAGTTCGCTGTCACCGAGGTGATCTAGGAGGGCAGGCGCTTAATGGACCGGTAGCTCGACGCCGTCGAACAGTTCTTCCAGTTCCTGCTTGTTGTGGCACTGAATGGCCTTGGCCATGACTTCGCGGGTCAGGTGTGGCGCAAACTTCTCGATGAAGTCGCACATGAAGCCACGCAGGAAGGTGCCGCGACGGAAACCGATCTTGGTGACGCTGGATTCGAACAGCTCGCTGGCATCGAGCATCACCAGGTCACTGTCGAGTTTGCTGTCCACCGCCATTTTCGCCACGATGCCCACGCCCAGGCCCAGCCGCACGTAAGTCTTGATCACGTCGGCGTCGGCCGCCGTGAACACCACTTTGGGTGTCAGGCCGCGATGGCTGAAGGCTTCGTCGAGCTTTGAACGTCCGGTGAAACCGAACACATAAGTGACGATCGGGTATTCGGCCAGGGCTTCGAGGGTCAGCTTCGACAGCTTGGTCAGCGGGTGGCCGTGCGGCACGACCACGCAGCGGTTCCAGCGATAGCACGGCATCATCACCAGATCGCCGAACAGTTCGAGCGCTTCGGTGGCGATGGCAAAATCCACGGTGCCGTCAGCGGCCATTTCCGCGATCTGCATCGGCGAACCCTGGTGCATGTGCAGGGCAACGTCCGGGTATTGCTTGATGAAATTGCTGATCACCGGCGGCAAGGCATAACGGGCCTGGGTGTGCGTTGTGGCAATCGACAGGGTGCCCTTCTTCTCGTTGGAGAATTCCTGGGCGATCTGCTTGATGCTTTCTACCTTGCGCAGGATCTCGCCGGCGGTGGTGATGATGCGCTCGCCGGCCGGTGTGACGCGAGTCAGGTGCTTGCCGCTGCGGGCGAAAACCTCGACTCCCAATTCGTCTTCCAGCAGGCGGATCTGCTTGCTGATGCCCGGCTGCGAGGTGTACAGGCTTTGGGCTGTTGCCGAGACGTTGAGGTCGTGGTGCGCCACTTCCCAGATGTAGCGCAGTTGTTGAAGCTTCATATCAATCCCTCAAAGCAGGTAGACGCCACGGGCATCAGCGACGGTATATAACTATATTAATGGTTTGAAGAATAAATCTAGAACTTTTTTGTCAAACTGCCGTTATTCGTGTTCTAGCGATCCCCTTGGCGCCGACGCTCCACCCGGGGTACCAGATAGACCGGCACCCGCGACAGTTGCAACACCCGCGCCGCGGTCCTGCCCAGCGGCGTTTCCGCGCCAGCCCCATGGCTATGACTACCTACGATCAACAAATCCACGGAGAGTTTCTGCGCCTGGTCGAGAATCACCTGCGACGGGTCGCCCTGCAGCACCCGCACCGCCTTGATCCGTTCCAGGTCCTGCACACCGTCCTCTCCCAGCTCCTCACGAAAGCTGTCGAGGACCCGCCGCTCGATATTGGCGATCACCGTATTCAAGCCCTGATTGTGAAACTCGTTCAGCGCCTGCTCATCGAGGTAACTCTGCAGCACCGACTCGGCGAACAGCCCCATCGGCTCGACGGCGTGCACCACATAGAGGTCGGCGTTGAATGTTTTCGCCAGCGCCAGGGCATGCTGCATCACCAAAGGCGCGTACAGGCCGAGGTCAGTGGCATATAGCATCGAACGAATCATATGACCTCCTCGAGTGCCAACATGGCGGAGATTGATTCAGCTTAGCAGTGCCTTGGCGAGTACGACGGGCCGTGCAACACCTTGAAGCGCAGGCTTAAACCTTTTGCTCGTTGCTTATGCCGTGGGGCACATGACCAGTGGCAACCACCTCGCGGGCCAACTCGCAGTGGCCGGCCTGATCGTCGAAAAACACGTCAGCGGCAAAGGCTTCGAGAAACGCCGACTTGGTCAGGCCGCCGAGGAACAACGACTCGTCCAGACGAATGTCCCACTCGCGCAAGGTGCGGATCACCCGCTCATGGGCCGGCGCCGAACGCGCCGTCACCAGGGCCGTACGAATCGGACAGGCGTCGTCGGGAAACTCGCGCTGCAACAGGTTGAGGGCGGCCAGGAAGCCTTTGAACGGTCCGCCGCGCAAAGGCTCGCGGGCCGCTTCGCGTTCGCTGGCCTGGAAGGCTTCCAGACCACCGGACTGATAGACGCGCTCCGATTCGTCGGAAAACAACACCGCGTCGCCGTCGAAGGCAATGCGCAACTCATCGCTGGCCGCACGACTGGCGCCGCCGGACAGAATGGTCGCCGCGGCAAACCCGGCATCCAGCGCACTGCGCACGTCTTCGGCATGGGTGGAGAGAAACAGGTCGCAGCCAAAGGCCTTCAGGTACGGATAAGGACTGCGCCCGCCGACAAAGGCCGCACGGGAAATCGCCAGGCCATAATGATGGATCGAATTGAACACCCGCAGCCCGGTGTCGGCACTGTTGCGCGACACCAGGATCACCTCGACCCGGGCGCGGCCCAGATGGGTATTGAGGTTCAGCAGTTTCTGCACCAACGGGAATGCATCGCCGGGCTCGAGGATTTCGTCTTCGTGTTCGATCTGATACTGCCGGTAGGCCTCGACACCGCTCGACAGATAGACCTTGTGGCTTTCGCTCAGGTCGAACAACGCTCGCGAGGAAATCGCCAGCACCAGTTTGTCGTCGATAGTTTTCGCCATGCCCTTCCCCCTCAGGTTGACCGACTCAGGTGTTACGTCGATCGATAAAACTCAAACTGCGGTACAACGCTTCAACTCGCGGCAACTCGCACCCTGCCGCCTTGGCCGCCGCCAGGGGCCGGGCGTAAATCGCCGCCAGCTCGAGCGGTCGGTTGTGCAGGAAATCGTGGTACATGCTCGGCCAGTAGTCGGGCATTTTCTCGGTCACTGCGAACAGGTGCTCGGCATAACCGGCAGGAATCTGGTGACCGCAGGCGGTTGCGCCCCGAACCACCTCGGCCATCAGCGCCTTGATCAGTTCCCGGCTGTCGGCATCGGCCATCAGGGGTGTGGTGCTTGCACCGAGCAGCACCGAAAGACCGTTATACGGGATATTCCACACCAGTTTTTGCCAGCGCGCCTGGTGCAGGTTCGTCATGGTTTGGGAGTCGATGCCAGCGGCGCGAAACAGCCTGGCGCCCTCCTCGAGAATGACCATGCGCGTCGGCTCATCGACGGCGGGACCGCTGTGGTAACCGACATGCACCGCGCCAAGTGCCTGATGGGTGATGATCCCGGGCCCGGCTCGATGGACGCAGATATAGCAGAGCCCTCCCAGCAGGTGCAGGGAATCGGGAAGCCTCTCGCGCAAGCTGTCTTCGACGTCCAGGCCGTTTTGCAACAACAGCACTTTGGCATTCGGCGCCGCAGCCTGAATGATCGCCGGCGCCAGATCCGCATTGCCGGTGGTCTTGGCACCCACCAGCAACCAGTCGCAGGGCGGCATGTCTTCGGCCGTCGAACAGGCCTGGACCGGGTTTAATGTCAGTGCACCATGCACCGCACTGTCGAGTTGCAACCCGCGTTCGGCCACGGCCGAAAATTCACTGCGCAACAGAAAATGCACATCGAAACCGGCTCGCGCCAGCATCACCCCATAAAACCCGCCGATCGCACCGGTTCCGATAATACCGATTGTCGGTTTGGCTACTGCACCCGTCATGGCAACTCCTCTGCTGTCCTGGTCAGCGCCTGACCTACGGCCACATTGAGATCGTCACGGGTCAGGCGTGATTTCAGTGTCCCAAAAAACTCACCGTCGCGTACCACGAACAGCGCGGGCAAATGTAAGACCTGGTAACGCTCGACGATCCCGCCATTGTTCCCGGCATCTATCCAGCACAACCGATCCACGTCCAGATCCAGGCGTGGCAGTCGCTCACGGGCAAACCGGCAACCGGCGCAGCCGATACTGGTGAAAATCACCAGCGAAACACCGCTCATCGCCAGCAGCCGTTGGTCGGCGTCGAAATCAGTCAGTTCCAATTCGACCACTATACTGGTGGGAACAATGTCAGATGGCCGACACATGGAGTCCGTGCTCATGGGACGTTTTCTTCCTCATCCTGACGATGTACCCGTTGAATTGACGTTGCTCACACCCGAGTGTATTTCGCGGCAACAGCTGCACACTATCAGCCTCGGGGGCATGGCTTGCAATTACCACCGTGCGTGGCGTCACGGAACGGCGCTGGAAGTGCGCATGCCGAGCGTGAACCCGGACCTGCGCTACCTGGGTTATGTGGCCTGGTGCCTGCGACGCAAGCACGGCTATCTGGTGGGCATCGCTTTCGTTGACGAGCAGACGCTATTCACGGCGCGAATGGGCGAGCAGGTGTGCCAGATCGAACGTTATTGCCGCATGCATGATACCCACAGCGACTTGCACGATAACCAGGCACTGGCCCTCGAATGGGTCCAGGAGCACGCCGACGAGTTCTCCCACGACACGGTTCGCCGGGCATTTGCACAACCAGTGCTGGAATAAGCGACGCTCTCGCAGGGTTTCCCAACGCGTTGTTGCTTCAAACCGGTGTCTGCCCATTGTCGAGCCACGGTGTAACGCGCTAAGGTTCGGCTCCCCGACGCGCTTAATTTGCTGTGCTCCGCCGCGCGGGTTCGCTGGCGGCCGGCACCCGTGACCTGACGAGTAAACGATGGCTGATTTACCGATCAACGACCTAAACGTCGCCTCCAACGAGACGCTGATCACTCCTGATCAGCTCAAGCGTGATATCCCTCTGAGCGACGCTGCCCTGCGCACCGTCACCCAGGGTCGCGAAGTCATTCGCAACATTCTGGACGGCACCGATCACCGCCTGTTCGTCGTCATCGGGCCTTGCTCGATCCACGACCTCAAGGCTGCCCACGAATACGCCGAGCGCCTGAAGGCACTCGCCGCGGAAGTGTCCGATACCCTGTATCTGGTCATGCGCGTGTATTTCGAGAAGCCACGTACCACCGTCGGCTGGAAAGGCTTGATCAACGACCCGTACCTGGACGATTCCTTCAAGATCCAGGACGGCTTGCACATCGGCCGTCAGTTGCTGCTGGACCTGGCCGAGATGGGCCTGCCGACCGCGACCGAAGCCCTCGACCCGATCTCCCCGCAGTACCTGCAGGACCTGATCAGCTGGTCGGCCATCGGCGCACGCACCACCGAGTCCCAGACTCACCGTGAGATGGCCTCCGGCCTGTCCTCGGCTGTCGGCTTCAAGAACGGCACCGACGGTGGCCTGACGGTGGCGATCAACGCCCTGCAGTCGGTTTCCAGCCCGCACCGTTTCCTGGGGATCAACCAGGAAGGTGGCGTGTCGATCGTCACCACCAAGGGCAACGCCTACGGTCACGTGGTATTGCGCGGTGGCAACGGCAAGCCGAACTACGATTCGGTCAGTGTCGCGCTCTGCGAGCAGGCGCTGAACAAGGCGAAGATCAAGCCGAACATCATGGTCGACTGCAGCCACGCCAACTCCAACAAGGACCCGGCCCTGCAACCGCTGGTGATGGAGAACGTCGCCAACCAGATCCTCGAAGGCAACCAGTCGATCATCGGCCTGATGGTCGAAAGTCATCTGAACTGGGGCTGCCAGTCGATCCCTAAAGACCTCGCCGACCTGCAATACGGCGTGTCGATCACCGATGCCTGCATCGACTGGACCGCTACCGAAACCACCTTGCGCAGCATGCATGCCAAGCTCAAGGATGTGCTGCCGAAACGCGCACGCACCTGATCGCTGCTTCAGAAAAAAAAAGCGCCAGACAAAAAAACGCCGGGCTGAGCCCGGCGTTTTTTCATGCGTTGGCGTTCACTGGCTCAGCTTCGCGGCATGTCGCTGGTGACGCTCCATGTAGCGCTCCACGTAGGAGCACGACGGAATGACGGTGTAACCCATTTCCTCGGCGTATTGCAGCGCCTGCTCGGTCAATGCCGCCGCAATGCCACGGCCACGCAGCGCGTTGGGCACGAAAGTGCGATAAATATCCAGGGTCTGTTTTCCCAGGTCCATATAGGTCAGGTAGGCACGATGACCGTCCACGGTGGTCTCGAACTGATGACCAGCCTGGTCATGGTGGATGGACAACGCCTCGCTCATCACTACTCCTCGCGGGTCTTGAATTCTGACCCCTACCTTACCGATGTTTTTCCGGCGAAGGAACATCTACGCCACCCCGTGCCTGAAAGGACACCGAGAAGAGCTGCACGATCTCGCGCAACCGGGCACGTACAAATAGTAGGCACCATTGGCAAAAATGCTCAAGGTACGCTCGTCATCATGCAGGTTGGCGGGTGCCGCTCCGAGTAGCGCAGGGACGGCTCGACCGGGTATTGCCCCAGGTCGGCGCCCGAACATTGCCGGATATTGAGACTTAGACGAACGCCCCTCGTTAAAGTCACCTCAACTAGGAGAAAGATATGAGAGGTGCCGCACACATGCTGAACAAAAGTGTAGACGAATCCATATAGACAGACTTTGCCCAAGACCGGTAAAACTGCTGCGGGCACGGGGAACTTTTTACCCGGGCTCGCTCAACTCGGGCCTCGCAGCTGGATATTTTTTAAACAATGCAGTTAAAAGTTGCTCGAAAAAGAATCAACGCCTACAATTTTTTTTGCTTCTTGCTACACGTCAGTTTACTTACTAGAAGTAATGGGTAGTATGTACGCCGGCCATTTCCTCACTCTGAGGAGACAGCTACTAAATAGAAAGTCCTTGAAGGGGAACACGATGAACAACGTTCTGAAATTCTCTGCTCTGGCTCTGGCCGCAGTTCTGGCTACCGGTTGCAGCAGCGTATCGAAAGAAACCGAAGCACGTCTGACCGCTACTGAAGACGCAGCAGCTCGCTCCCAGGCTCGTGCAGACGAAGCTTACCGTAAAGCTGATGAAGCTCTGGCTGCTGCTCAAAAAGCACAACAGACTGCTGACGAAGCTAACGAGCGTGCTCTGCGCATGCTGGAAAAAGCTAGCCGCAAGTAATAGTCCTTCGGGATTGTTATCAAGCCGACCCATTCATGGGTCGGCTTTTTTTTGCCTGCGGTTTCGTCCAGACAAAAAAAACCGCCGACGCGGTCAGCATCGGCGGGTTCGTTTCAAGCGTTATTGCAGTGGATCGAGCGGTGCACTCGTCATCATCGGCGCCGATGCGTCCGGCACGCCGATTTCCACCGGCAGGCCGTCTTCGGCAGCTACCACGTCGCGGACCACATCCCAATTCATGCGCAGGTTGTTGGTGATGTCCTCACGCTTGAGCATCGCATTGATCACCCCGGTGTGCTTGTCCACCACCGACGGGTTGCCCTGGTCGTCCAGTGGTGTGTGCGCTTCCAGGTAAACCTTGCCGCCACTGACGCCGAATTTGTACGGATCGCTGATGATGCGTACCGACGTGCCGACCGGCACCATGTCGGCCATTTCCAGCACGTTGTTGTTGAACATGCGGAAGCAGCCGTGGCTGGTGCGCATGCCGATGCCGAACTTCTTGTTCGAACCGTGAATCAGGTAACCCGGGGTACCCAGGGTGAACTTGAACGGCCCCAGCGGGTTATCCGGGCCTGCCGGCACTACGTTGGGCAACGGATCACCATCGGCGGCGTGCTCGGCCTTGATCGACGCCGGAGGGGTCCAGGTCGGGTTCGGCGTCTTGGCGATGATGCTGGTGTGGGCAATCGGCGAGCCCCAGCCTTCGCGGCCGATACCCAGCGGGAAGGTGTAGACCACGTCCCGGCCTTTGGGGAAGTAATACAGGCGGTACTCGGCCAGGTTGATGACGATGCCTTCACGCGGGCCTGGTGGCAGGATGAAACGCGTCGGCAGCACGATCTCGGTGCCGGCGCCCGGCAACCATGGATCGACCCCGGGGTTGGCCGCGACCATCTCCGAATAGCCCAGGTCGTAGGTAGTACCAAGGTCGGCGAAGGTGTCTTCGTACTTGGCCTTGATCACTTGCACCTGGCCGACGATGTCTTCACCGGGCGGTGGCAGGGGCAGTTCCAATGCCGCGACCGGACCCGCAACGCACAGGGCGGCAAGGGTCAGGCAGCGGGTGACGGCAGGAAAACGCGGCAACATCCGGAAAATCCTTCGCATGATCGACAAGGGTATAAAAACGGGATTGTACACCGGCGTCCGTTATTTCGGGGAGGTCGGGACTGTTACAGGCGATGCAAGGCAGCGGTGGGCTTGCCTGTGGCGAGGGAGCTTGCTCCCGCTGGGCAGCGAAGCGGCCCCATTCTCTAGCTAAAAAAGAAGGGGCCTGCTGCGCAGTCCAGCGGGAGCAAGCTCCCTCGCCACAGGGCCCTAGAGCTCGAAGCGCAACTCAGGCCAGATCGGCGACGTACCGCGTTTCTGCGATTCCAGAATGGCCCGGCACAGCGAGCACAGGCGCTGGTCCTGGAACACCCGGCGGTCAACGCTCGACCAGCGTGGCTGTGCGGGCAGCAGGCTGCCGCACAGGGTGCGGTCCGCCGAGCCGCCCAACTCCAGCTGACGGGTCACCAGATGCACCCGTACTTCCTGGCAGGCGAACAGATCCAGCTGCTCGTCAGGCTCGATCAGTTGGTAGGCAAAAAGTGACCAGGCGGGACGCGGCATCGGGGGCTCCAAATCGGGGGCGCCACCTTAGCCGAAACGCGACCGCTAGAAAAGCGTCAAAGCAGCGGTTTCAGTGCCGGCCAGACATTTTCCAGCAACTTGTCCTGGGCCCCTGCGGCCGGGTGCAGGCCGTCGGCCTGCATCAAGTCCGGATGCCCGCCTACACCGTCGAGAAAAAACGGCACCAACGGGATTTTTTTCTCGTCGGCCACCTTGGTGTACACCTCGGCAAAAGCCTTGGTGTAGCGCTCGCCATAATTGGGTGGCAATTGCATGCCGAGCAGCAGCACCTTGGCACCGCTGGCGCGGGAGCTGTCGATCATCGACGCAAGATTTTGTTGCAATTGCGTTGGCAGCATTCCGCGCAGTCCGTCATTGCCACCCAACTCGAGGATCACCAGCTCCGGCTTATGCTCTGCAAGCAGCGCTGGCAGGCGCGCCTGGCCGCCTGCACTGGTGTCGCCGCTGATGGACGCGTTGATCACCTTATCGTCGAAACCTTCGCGCTTGAGCCGTTGCTCGAGCAGCGAGACCCACCCCAAGCGGGTATCCAGGCCGAAACCGGCGCTGATACTATCGCCAACGATCAGGACTGTACCCGCCGCTGCGTTCTGGGCCACGCACATCAAGGCCAGGCCAGCACTCAAAAACCACACTCGCATCGGATTCTCCATGGGCGCAAGCATTCTCACCGCGAAGAACCTCAGCAAAGTGGTATCCAGCGCGGAAGGTGAACTGACTATCCTGCACGAACTCAGCCTGGAACTGAACAAGGGCGACAGCCTGGCCATCGTCGGCGCCTCCGGTTCCGGCAAATCCACCCTCCTCGGCCTGCTGGCCGGCCTCGACCTGCCGAGCAGCGGCGAAGTCACCCTTGCCGGGCAGGGCCTGAGCCAGCTCGATGAAGACCAGCGCGCGCGCATCCGGGCCGAACACGTCGGATTTGTCTTTCAATCATTCCAGTTGCTCGACAGTCTCAACGCCCTGGAAAACGTCATGCTGCCGCTGGAACTCGACGGTCGCAAAGACGCCCGGGAGCGTGCCACCGAATTGCTGCAACGGGTCGGCCTTGGCCAACGCCTGAGCCACTCGCCCCGCCAGCTCTCCGGTGGCGAACAGCAGCGCGTGGCCATCGCCCGCGCCTTTGCCGCGGAACCGGATGTGTTGTTTGCCGACGAACCCACCGGCAATCTCGACAGTCACACCGGCGAACGCATCAGCGACCTGCTGTTTGAACTCAACCAGGAAAGCGGCACGACCCTGGTACTGGTGACCCACGATGAACGCCTGGCACATCGCTGCCGGCGCCTGATCCGTCTTGAAGCCGGCCTGCTGGTCGCCCCCCTGGAGCCTTGATGGCACGCCTGCCGCTGTTGCGTCTGTTCAGCCTCGCTATCCGCCAACTGCTGCGCGACGCCCGCGCCGGTGAACTGCGGGTGTTGTTCTTCGCCTTGCTGGTGGCGGTGGCGTCGAGTACCGCCATCGGCTACTTCGGTGCCCGCCTCAACGGCGCGATGATGTTGCGCGCCACGGAATTTCTCGGCGCCGACCTGTTGCTCGAAGGCAGCTCGCCGGCGCGCCCCGAACAGATCAGAAGCGGCATCGAACTGGGCCTGGAACACGCGCAGGTGGTGGAGTTTTCCAGCGTCATCGCCACCGACAACGGCATCCAGCTCTCCAGTATCAAAGCCGCCGACGACGTCTACCCGCTGCGCGGCGAACTGAAAAGCACCCCCGCGCCCTTTGCCGAGGAAGAATCCGGTGGCGGGCCCAAACCCGGCGAAGCCTGGGTCGAAGGGCGGCTGCTGACCGCGCTGGACCTGAAGATCGGCGACAGCATCGACGTCGGCATGAAAACCCTGAAACTGGTGCGCGTGCTGACCTACGAACCCGACCGTGCCGGCAATTTCTACAGCCTCACGCCGCGCGTGCTGATCAACCTCGGTGACCTCGCGGCGACCGGCGTGGTGCAACCCGGCAGCCGGGTCAGCTACCGCGAACTCTGGCGCGGCACAGCCGAGGCGCTGGAAACCTATCGGCAACTGATCAAGCCCGGGCTGGCCCCCAACCAGCGCATACAGGATGCCCGCGACGGCAACCGGCAGATCGGCGGCGCCCTGGGCAAGGCCGAACGTTACTTGAACATGGCCAGTCTGGTGGCGGTGCTGCTGGCCGGTGTGGCGGTGGCGTTGTCGGCGACGCGCTTCGCCACCCGCCGATTCGATGCCAGCGCCTTGTTGCGCTGCCTGGGGCTGTCCCGGCGGGAAACCATGGTGCTGTTCAGTCTGCAGCTGACGGTACTGGGGCTCCTCGCCAGTATCAGCGGCGCCTTTATCGGCTGGCTGGCGCAGCTCGGCCTGTTCGCCTTGCTGCATGACCTGGTGCCGACCGATGTGCCTCCGGGCGGCCTGTTTCCGGGCCTCGCCGGGATCGGCACCGGGCTGGTGGCGCTGGCCGGTTTTGCCTTGCCGCCGCTGGCGGCGCTGGGTCGGGTGCCACCCTTGCGCGTATTGCGGCGGGACATGTTGCCGATTCCCACCAGCACCTGGATGGTCTACGGCGCCGCGTTGGGCGCCCTTGGCCTGATCATGTGGCGCTTGAGCCTGGACTTACTGCTGACCTTCGCCCTGCTCGGCGGTGGTGTGATTGCCGCGCTGGTATTGGGCGGTTTGCTGTTGCTGCTGCTCAAGAGCCTGCGTCGAATGCTCGCGCGTGCTTCCTTGCCGTGGCGCCTCGGGTTGGGCCAGCTGCTGCGCCATCCGCTGGCCGCCGCGGGGCAGGCACTGGCCTTCGGTCTGATTCTGCTGTCCATGGCGTTGATCGCCCTGTTGCGCGGCGAGTTGCTGGACACCTGGCAGAACCAGCTGCCAAAAAACGCACCGAACTATTTCGCGCTGAACATTCTGCCGGCGGACAAACAAGCCTTCACCGATCGGTTGATCGAACTGTCGGCGCAGTCTGCGCCGTTGTACCCGGTGGTTCCGGGGCGACTGATCAGCATCAATGGCGAGCCGGTGCAGGAAATCGTCAGCAAGGATTCGGCCGGAGATCGGGCGATCCAGCGCGACCTGAGCCTGACCTGGGCGGCGGACCTGCCGGCGGGCAACAAACTCACCGCGGGCAACTGGTGGCCCGAACAGGCGCCGGACGAGATCCCCGGCGTGTCGGTGGAAGGCAAGGTGGCCGAGAGTCTGAAGCTCAAGCTCGGTGATCACATGGTGTTTACCGTCGGCGGGATGAATCGCGAAGCGAAAGTCACCAGCCTGCGAGACATCAACTGGGACAACTTCCAGCCGAACTTCTTCATGATCTTCCAGCCCGGCACCCTCAAGGATCTGCCGGCGACCTACCTGACCAGTTTCTATCTGGCGGCCGGTCATGATCAGCAGATCGTCGACCTGTCCCGGTCCTTTCCGGCAGTGACGATTCTGCAAGTCGAAGCCTTGCTCGCGCAGTTGCGCAGCATCCTCGCCCAAGTCACCCTGGCGGTGGAGTACGTGCTGCTGTTCGTATTGGCGGCGGGAATGGCGGTGTTGTTCTCCGGATTGCAAGCGACCCTGGACGAGCGCATCCGCCAGGGTGCCTTGTTGCGAGCCCTGGGCGCTGAGCGACAGCTGCTGGTCAAGGCCCGGCGCATCGAGTTCGGCTTGCTGGGCGCGGTCAGCGGCCTGTTGGCGGCGCTGGGCTCGGAACTGGTGAGCCTGGTGCTTTACCGCTATGCCTTCGACCTGCCCTGGCACCCGCACCCGTGGTTGCTGGTGCTGCCATTGATCGGCGCTGTGCTGATCGGTGGCGCCGGTGTATTCGGCACTCGCCGCGCCTTGAACGCCAGCCCCCTGACAGTCTTGCGCGAGGGTTGATAGACTCAGGTCTTCTCACCACAAGAAGTTGCCATGAGCCGTTATCGCCCTCCCCGCACCGCTGGCACCGCGCTGATCACCCCCGAGGGTGAAGCGCGGATGCGGGCCGAATTCCATGAGCTCTGGCATGTGCGCCGCCCGCAAGTCACGCAGTCGGTCAGCGAGGCCGCGGCCCAGGGGGATCGCTCGGAGAACGCCGAGTACACCTACGGCAAGAAAATGCTGCGCGAGATCGACAGTCGCGTGCGCTTTCTCACCAAGCGGCTGGAAGCGCTTAAGGTGGTCAGCGAGAAGCCGAGCGATCCGAACAAAGTTTATTTTGGCGCCTGGGTCACCATCGAAGACGAGGACGGCAAGGAGTCGCGCTATCGCATCGTCGGGCCGGATGAACTGGATTTGAAGCTGGGCCTGATCAGCATCGACTCGCCGCTGGCGCGGGCGCTGATCGGCAAGGCACTGGACGCCGAAGTCCGGGTCCAGACGCCTACCGGCGAGCAGTGTGTGTATATCGTGGCGATCGACTATCCCTGAGCCGCAGCGCTCTGAGCCTCAGCGGCGGGTAATCAGCCCTTGCCGGGCAACCCGGGTCAGCTGCCTGATCACTTCCGGGGCGTCTTCACGACTTGGCGATTGAATCACCGCCAGATCAAAGCTGTCGCTGGCAAATCGAGCCAGGGATTCTCCGTCTTCAACAAACTGGATCAGGAAGGCTGCAGGTCCGCCGGTGCGACGTGGCCAGCCATCGAGATAACGCAACAGCGTCGGCTGGTGTTTGCCGCCCAGCAGGATCTTTGGATTGCGCTGGGTCAGGTGGGCCGTGATCGGCGCGGGGCGTATAACGGGGCTTAGTGCATTCATCGTGTCGTGTCTCAGCCTCAAAAAGTCTGCATGGCAGGTGAGAGGCAACACCGAACCAGCGCTTTAGCGGTATTTCGAAGCTTGCTTCAAGCTTCTGTCGGCAACTGAATGAGTCACCTGGCGCCCCGCAAGTAGCTGTTTAAATCGGCGCATGGGCAGCATCCTAGAGAAGCTGACCGGACAGTGTCAAGAATGACGCGCAACAAAAAAACGGGCTGCGCAATGGGGATATGTACATCATCAAGAGTCAGGCCGGCTGTCAGGCCGCCTTCGCCAGCAAGCTGGCTCCTACAGGTGATTGCGGTACATCTGTAAGAACGGGTTGGCTGCAAGGCCGCCTTCGCGGGCAGCCTCGCGCCTGCAGGGGAACAGCGCCGTCAACCAGCGATGGCACGATCGACCGACAGCTTGCCTGCACCTTCGATCAACACCGCGATACTGCCGCCCAGCAGGGCCAGGGCGAATTCATAGCCGTTGTTGGCCATGAACAACCCGTTGCCAATATGCACAGTGAAAATAGCGACCAGCGAAAGGAAAGTCAGACCCAAAGCTGCCGGGCGCGCCAGAAGGCCAATGATCAGGGCCAGGCCGCCGAAGAATTCAGTACCACCTGCCAGCGTCGCCATCACATAGCCTGGCGTCAGACCGATGCTCTCCATGTACTGCGCGGTGCCCGCCAGACCGTAACCACCGAACGCCCCGAAGAGTTTCTGCGCACCGTGGGCAGCGAAGATGATGCCGACGAAAATCCGCAGGACAGTCAGGCCATAGCCGGCGCGGGTAAACAGTACCTTGTTGATCAGTGTGCTCATGCTGTGTCATCCATTCAGAAGTGGGGTGTTGGTTGGCCGCTATATTAATCAGTAAATATCATGTTAAAAGCGCAAAAAACCCGCCGTAACAATCAGTTTATTCGATCATTTACGTAAGACCACTTTCGGCCCCCCGGGCTCCAACGACTCCCGCTCCCGATCGAACGCCAGGTAATACTTGTTCACGCTATTAACATAGCTGACGGCTCCCATTCCCACCTGCTCCATGGCGATGCGCTCCACCTGGAAGAACCACTGATTGGGGTTCAAGCCCCGTCGACGCGCTTCGGCACGCATGCCTTGCACGCGCTCCGGCCCCATGTTGTAGGCCGCCAGCACGAACGCCATGCGCTCGCGTTCGTTGAGTTTGGGGCTGGAAAAGAATTTGCGGCGGATCATAGACAGGTACTTGGCCCCGGCCTGCACATTGGCGTCGAGGTTCTGGATATTGTTGACCCCCACTCGCTGGGCCGCGGAGGGAGTGATCTGCATCAGGCCGGTGGGGCCGCTGCCACTGCGGGCATTGGGTTGCAGGGAGGACTCCTTGAACGCCAGCGCCGCCAGGTTCAGCCAATCCATGCCCTGGGCGTCAGCGTGTTTCTGCAGCACCGGTCGAAGTTTCTCCAGGCGCTGTCGATCAGCCTTGGCCAAGGGGTAGTGCACCCGATACAAGCGTCGATAGGTGCGCAGGAACGTGACGTCCTGATCCGATGGTTTTTTGTAGCCGGTCAGGAAGCGATCGATGCTCGCGCGCAACATCGAAGCATCGCGGCGCACGAACCAGAACTCTTCGCCCGGCTCGCTGATGAGCACCTGGCGATCAAAACGCAACTTGGGCAGGATCTTGCCCCAGCGCTCGGCAATCGGTTGTTCGACGATGGTCAGGTGAAAAATCCCGCCCTGGACCATTTCCAGTACATCCTCGACCGCCAGGCTGGGGTCGACCCACTCGATCTTCACGGGCGCCAGCTTGTGCAGCGCCAGCTTCTGATTGATCTGACTGACCGCGTCGCCAGCAGCACTGCCGGTGGGCAGCGCCAGGGTTTTGCCCGAGAGTTGTTCCAGACGGGTGTAGCGTCGCTCGCCCTTGATCCCGACCAGCAGCAAGGGTACGTTGCTCGAAATCGGCGCACTGGTGCTGACGGCGGAGCCTGGTCGCAGATCGAGCAGTTCCCCCGGCGCCACCAGATCCCCCTCGCCGCGCTGCAACGCACCGAGCAATTGATCCTTGGCCTTGGGAATGATCTTCAGGGTGATTTCCTGACCGTCACGGGCGTGACCGTTGAGGTACTGTTCGAAGGCGCGCAGACGATGATATTCGACGCCAATGGCCTGGCCCTGGACTTCGCCGGAGCTGTTTCGGCTCTGATTGACCAGCACCCTCAACACCCGGCTGCTGCGGATATCCGCCAGATCGCGGACCTTGACTGCCGGCACGGCTTGCAGCGGCCCGGCCAGACGCGCAACCGCCGGCATCGGCAGCAGCAGCGAACAACACAGCAGTAATAAAACCGAGGGACGTGTCATCCACTCTCCGCAAAGAATACCGGTTCGATCTCAAGCATTTTTCGTCGAGTCGAACGACAGAAACAGAGCGCTCCGGGCGCTGGCAAGGTGCCGAGAATTGGCACAGCAATAGCACATCGGCTAGCCGGAGCTGTCTCGCGACACCAAGAGACAGCATTAACTCATTGTAGTTCTTGGCTTTTCTGATAAATCTTCAGCTCTGATATGCTTTCCGGCCTTTGGTCCGAGGTAGCACCATGCAACTCATCGATATCGGCGTCAACCTGACCAACCCCAGCTTTGCCGACAAACACCAGGCTGTACTCGATCGCGCCTACGCTGCCGGCGTCTGCCAATTGGTGCTCACCGGCACCAGTGTCGAGGGCAGCGAACAGGCGCTGGAGCTGTGCCGCCAACTGGATGAAACGTCGCAACGCCTGTTCGCCACCGCCGGCATTCATCCCCACTCGGCCAGCGACTGGAACGCCGACAGCGCCCAGCGTCTGCGCGGTTTGCTCAAGGAACCGAATGTGGTGGCCGTGGGTGAATGCGGGCTGGATTTCAATCGCGATTTCTCGCCGCGTCCGCAACAGGAAAAGGTCCTGGAAGAACACCTGGCGATGGCGGTCGAACTGCAGATGCCGGTGTTTCTCCACGAGCGCGATGCCAGCCAGCGCCTGCTGGAGATCCTGCGTGATTACCGTGATCAGTTGCCGGCCGCGGTGGTGCATTGCTTCACCGGCGAGAAAAAGGCCCTGTTCAGCTACCTCGATCTGGATTTGCACATCGGCATCACTGGCTGGATTTGCGACGAGCGCCGGGGTACGCACCTGCATCCGCTGGTGAAGGAAATCAAACGCGGGCGGTTGATGCTGGAAAGCGATGCGCCGTACCTGTTACCGCGCAGTTTGCGGCCCAAGCCGAAAAATGGTCGCAATGAGCCGGCGTATCTCACCGAAGTGTTGCGCGAAGTGGCGCTGCATCGAGGGGAAAGCGAGGAAGAGCTGGCAGCCCACAGCACGGCGTGTGCGCGGGCGTTCTATGGGCTGCCAATGGTCGATTGACAAACTATCGACTTTTGACGCAAAACCGACCCTGTGGGAGCGAGCTTGCTCCGGGCGGCGTTCCGACGATAGCGGACTGGCATTCAAAATCAATTTTGACTGTTCAACCGCAATCGCGAGCAAGCTCGCTCCCACAAAGAATCCTATTCGCTGACCGGTACTTAGTGACCGCTGCGCATCATTTCCTTGGGTACATACTTGCCGATCTCGAACTTGCCGATCGCCGCGCGGTGCACTTCGTCCGGGCCGTCGGCCAGGCGCAGGGTGCGTTGCATCGCGTACATGTAGGCCAGGGGGAAATCGTTGGACACCCCTGCCCCGCCATGGATCTGGATCGCCCGGTCGATGACCCGCAAGGCCACGTTCGGTGCCACCACCTTGATCTGCGCGATTTCGCTTTTCGCAATCTTGTTGCCGACGGTGTCCATCATGTATGCGGCCTTCAATGTCAGCAGACGCGCCATGTCGATCTCCATCCGCGAGTCGGCGATCTTGTCGATGTTGCCGCCCAGACGTGCAAGGGGTTTACCGAACGCGGTACGGTTCACCGCGCGCTTGCACATCAGTTCCAGCGCGCGCTCGGCCATGCCGATCGAGCGCATGCAGTGATGAATCCGGCCAGGGCCAAGGCGACCCTGGGCGATTTCGAAGCCACGCCCTTCACCCAACAGGACGTTTTCGTACGGCACCCTCACGTTTTCGAACAACACTTCAGCATGCCCGTGGGGCGCGTCGTCGTAACCGAACACCGGTAGCGGACGCACGATCTTCACGCCCGGGGCATCCACCGGCACCAGAATCATCGAGTGCTGGGCATGGCGCGGTGCATCGGGATTGCTCAGACCCATGAAGATCAGAATCTTGCAGCGCGGATCGCAGGCACCCGAGGTCCACCATTTCTTGCCGTTGATCACCCACTCGTCGCCATCGCGCACGGCGCGGGCCGCCATGTTGGTGGCGTCGGAGGACGCCACGTCCGGTTCGGTCATGGCGAACGCCGAACGAATTTCACCGCGCAGCAGCGGTTCGAGCCAGCGTTGCTTTTGTTCTTCGTTGGCGTAGCGCACCAGCACTTCCATGTTGCCAGTGTCCGGCGCAGAGCAGTTGAACGGCTCCGGGCCCAGCAGCGAACGACCCATGATTTCCGCCAGTGGCGCGTATTCCAGATTGGTCAGGCCGGCGCCGAGTTCGGACTCAGGCAGAAACAAATTCCACAGCCCTTCAGCCTTGGCCTTGAGTTTGAGCTCCTCCATGATTGCGGTCGGCTGCCAGCGATCGCCCTCGGCAACCTGGCGCTCGAACACGGCTTCGGCAGGATAAACGTAGGTGTCCATGAACGCGGTCACGCGCTCACGCAGTTCTTGCACCTTGGGCGAATAAGCGAAATCCATGGGCAGCTCTACCTTTTAACAGGGGATTCAGAGGAGTTGTTCAGGTCATGCAATCGATGCTAGAACAGCTACGAAAATTTACCTAGCCTATTCTCGGCGTGTATTAACATTCATCACCGATATATGATCGACTGATCGTCAAGGCCACCCAGCCCACATAATAAGAGTGCAGTGCAATGAATCTGAGCAAGGTCGACCTCAATCTTTTCATCGTCTTCGACGCGATCTACACCGAAGCCAACCTGACCCGGGCCGGGCAGATTGTCGGCATCACTCAACCGGCGGTATCGAACGCTCTGGCCCGCCTGCGCGAGACCTTCAACGATCCGTTGTTCGTACGCACCGCCCAGGGCATGGTCCCCACTCCGATGGCCCAGAACATCATCGGCCCGGTGCGCAACGCCCTCTCTCTGTTGCGGGTCTCGGTGCAGGAAAGCCGCATCTTCAATCCACTGCAGGCGGTCAAGACCTACCGCATCAGCATGACCGACCTCACCGAAGCGGTGATCCTGCCGCCACTGTTCCAGCGCCTGCGTCGCCTGGCCCCCACGGTGATCATCGAGAGTTTCCTGTCCAAGCGCCGCGAAACCACCAAGGAACTGGCAGCCGGCCGCCTCGACTTCGCCGTCGACGCGCCGCTCAACACCGACCCACAGGTGCGCCACGTCAAGTTGATGGAAGACCGCTACGTGTGTGCCATGCGCAAGGGGCACCCCCTGGCCGCCAAGGAAAAGTTCACCCTCGATGATTATCTGTCCCTGACCCACATCCATATCTCCAGCCGTCGCAGCGGCCTTGGCCATGTCGATCTGGCACTGGGCAAGATGGGCATCCAGCGCAAGATTGCCCTGCGCTCCCAGCATTACCTGATGGCCTCGCAAGTGTTGCAGCAGACCGACATGGTCATGACCGTGCCGGAGCGTTTCGCCCGCCGCCATGACTTGTACTCGGTGAACTTGCCGGTCAACGACGTGCCGCCGGTGGAAACCCACCTCTACTGGCACGAAAGCACCGACCAGGACCCGGCCAACCGCTGGATGCGCGAACAGATGATCGAGTTGTGCCAGCAGGTGACGGCCCATGAAAAGAAGCTGGACAAGGTCCAGCAATGACCTCGCCCCCTGCCCAAACGCTCAACGAAGAAACCCGGCAACCTCGCTCGCCGCTGCCGCCAGATGCTGTTCATGAGTAAACCCCGAAGCCTTCAGGGGCTTCAAGTCATGATCTGCCGCCGGCAGCCAGAACACCTCGATACCCGGTGCCAGCCGGTAAGCCTCGACGGCCTCGCGATTGCCCAGCGCATCCCGCTCGCCCTGGACAATCAACGTGCGCGTTTTCAACGCCGCCAAATGCTCGACCCGCGGCTTTTCCGGTTTGCCAACCGCATAAAACGGATAGCCCAGGCACACCAGCGCATCCGCCCCCAGCTCATCCGCTAATAGACTGGCCATACGCCCGCCCATGGACTTGCCGCCAATGGCCAGACGCCCAGCGACATGGCGTCGCACCACGGCATGGACCTCACGCCAGCACTCCAGCAGTTTGGGGGCCGGGTTGGGTGGACGTTTGCCGCCATCGAGGCGCCGCTGCGCCATATAGGGGAACTCGAAGCGCAGCACGTTGACCCCCAGCGCAGCCAGGCGTGCGGCGATGTCGTCCATCCAGCCACTGTCCATCGGCGCACCGGCGCCATGGGCAAGGATCAGCGTCACGGTCTCGGCCGAACCCTGTGCGGCAGCCGTATTCCACAACCATCCGTGGTCACGTACACACTGCGCCCATTGATCCCCGTCAATACTGGCCTTGTGCTCTTTGTCCATGCTTGCCTCGCTTTTAGTCTGCCTATAACTCCAGGCGAAGAGAGCGTTGCCTTGCGCAAACGCGGCTCTTCAGCTGAACCGTGGATGGGGAACCATGAACACTTCTAACAGTACCGCCTACAACTACAAGGTGGTCCGCCAATTCGCCATTATGACGGTGGTGTGGGGCATCGTCGGCATGGGCCTCGGGGTTTTTCTCGCAGCCCAGTTGGTGTGGCCCGAACTCAATTTCGACTTGCCGTGGACCAGCTTCGGCCGCCTGCGCCCGTTGCACACCAATGCGGTGATCTTCGCCTTTGGCGGCTGTGCCCTGTTCGCCAGTTCGTTCTATTCGGTGCAGCGTACCTGCCAGACCCAGCTGTTTGCGCCGAAAATCGCCGCGTTCTGCTTCTGGGGCTGGCAAGTGGTGATCCTGCTGGCGGCGATCAGCCTGCCGCTGGGTTACACCACTTCCAAGGAATACGCCGAACTCGAATGGCCAATCGACATTCTGATCACCATAGTCTGGGTCGCCTACGCGGTGGTGTTCTTCGGCACGATCATGCAACGCAAGACCCGGCACATTTATGTGGGCAACTGGTTCTTCGGTGCGTTCATCATCACCGTGGCGATTCTGCACATCGTCAACAACGTTGAATTGCCGGTGAGTTTCACCAAGTCCTACTCGGTGTACGCGGGGGCGACCGATGCCATGGTGCAGTGGTGGTACGGGCACAACGCCGTAGGCTTTTTCCTCACCGCCGGCTTCCTCGGGATGATGTATTACTTCGTGCCGAAACAGGCCGAACGCCCGGTGTACTCCTATCGCTTGTCGATCGTGCATTTCTGGGCACTGATCACCCTGTACATCTGGGCAGGTCCGCACCACTTGCACTACACCGCGTTGCCGGACTGGGCCCAGTCGCTGGGCATGGTGATGTCGCTGATCCTGCTCGCGCCGAGCTGGGGCGGGATGATCAACGGCATGATGACACTCTCGGGCGCCTGGCATAAGTTGCGCAGCGACCCGATCCTGCGCTTCCTCGTGGTGTCGCTGGCGTTCTACGGCATGTCGACCTTCGAAGGGCCGATGATGGCGATCAAGACGGTCAACGCCCTCTCGCACTACACCGACTGGACCATCGGCCACGTTCACGCCGGCGCCCTCGGCTGGGTGGCGATGATCTCGATCGGCGCGCTGTACCACATGATCCCGAAAGTCTTCGGCCGCACGCAGATGCACAGCATCGGCCTGATCAACGCGCACTTCTGGCTCGCCACCATCGGCACCGTGCTCTACATCGCCTCGATGTGGGTCAACGGCATTGCCCAGGGCCTGATGTGGCGCGCGATCAATGAAGACGGGACGCTGACCTACTCCTTCGTCGAAACCCTGGTGGCCAGCCATCCCGGTTTCGTCGTGCGCCTGGTGGGTGGCGCGATCTTCTTCAGCGGCATGCTGCTGATGGCCTACAACACCTGGCGCACCGTGCGGGCCTCGCAGCCCGCCGACGTCGCCGCCGCCGCGCAGATCGCCTGAGGAGGCCGCCATGAAACACGAAACAATCGAGAAAAACGTCGGCCTGCTGATGCTGCTGATGGTGCTGGCCGTGAGCATCGGCGGCCTGACCCAGATCGTTCCGCTGTTCTTCCAGGATGTGACCAACAAGCCGGTGGAAGGCATGAAGCCCTACACCGCGCTGCAACTGGAAGGGCGCGACATTTATATCCGCGAAGGCTGCGTCGGTTGCCACTCGCAGATGATCCGGCCGTTCCGCGCCGAGACCGAACGCTACGGTCACTACTCGGTGGCCGGGGAAAGCGTCTGGGATCACCCGTTCCTGTGGGGTTCCAAGCGCACCGGTCCGGACCTGGCCAGGGTCGGCGGTCGCTACTCCGAAGACTGGCACCGCGCGCATCTGTACAACCCGCGCAACGTGGTGCCGGAATCGAAGATGCCCGGCTATCCGTGGCTGGTGGCCAATCAGCTCGACAGCAGTCACACCGAAAGCAAGATCAAGGCGATGCGCACCCTCGGCGTGCCCTATACCGACGATGACATCGCCGGTGCGACGGACTCGCTCAAGGGCAAGACCGAAATGGACGCGCTGGTCGCCTACCTGCAAGTGCTCGGCACATCCATCAAGAGCAAGAGGTGAGCCATGGCCATGCCCTTTGAAATAGTGAGCGAAATGAGCAGTGGAATGATCCGCGGCCTGGGCACGGTCGTGGTGTTCGTCGCCTTCGTGGGCCTGACGCTGTGGGTGTTCAACAGCAAGCGCAACCCGGCGTTCGCCGAAGCACGCCTGTTGCCCTTCGCCGATGAACCGAGACCCGACGACGCCCAAGAACCTTCAACAAGGAGTACCCGGCCATGAGCACTTTCTGGAGTACGTGGATCTGCGTACTGACCATCGGCAGCCTGATCGGCCTGACCTGGCTGCTGATCGGCACCCGCAAGGGCGAGACCAAGGGCAGCGTGGACCAGACCATGGGCCACAGCTTCGACGGCATCGAAGAATATGACAATCCACTGCCGCAGTGGTGGTTCATGCTGTTCGCCGGCACGCTGGTGTTCGCCGTGGGTTATCTGGTGCTTTACCCGGGCCTGGGTAACTGGAAAGGCATCCTGCCGGGCTACGAGGACGGCTGGACCGGCGTCCATGAATGGGAAAAGGAGATGAACAAGGCCGAGGCGAAGTTCGGGCCGATCTTCGCCAAATTCGCGGCCATGCCCGTGGAAGAAGTCGCCAAGGACCCGCAAGCGCTGACCATGGGCGGTCGCCTTTTTGCCTCCAATTGCGCGGTGTGCCACGGCTCGGATGCCAAGGGCGCCTTTGGCTTCCCGAACCTGGCCGACAGCCACTGGCGCTGGGGTGGCGACGCGCAGATGATAAAGACCACGATCCTCGGCGGGCGCATGGCCGCCATGCCGGCCTGGGGTGAGATCCTCGGTGAAGCCGGCGTGAAGAACGTCGCCGCTTATGTGCGTCACGATCTGGCCGGCCTGTCGCTGCCGGACGACAGCACCGCCGACCTGCACGCCGGACAGCAAGCCTACAGCACCACCTGCGTCGCCTGTCACGGCGCGCACGGCCAGGGCACTGAAGCCATGGGCGCACCGAACCTGACGCAACCGGCCGGTTTCATCTACGGGACCAGCCTGGCGCAACTGCAGCAGACCATTCGTCATGGCCGCCAGGGCCATATGCCAGCCCAGATCGAACTGCTGGGCAACGACAAAGTGCAATTGCTGGCCGCTTATGTGTACAGCCTGTCAAATGGACTGAATACAGAGCGTTTGCAGGCCGAAGGCAAAAGCGAATAATTCTTGAGCGCTACACTGTCGCATTCTCTCGGATGCGGCAGTTCCCTGCCCCTTTGCGACCCATTGTCGCACCCTCCCTTAGTCCTCCTTTCGGTTCCCCGGATTCGGGTCTAAGCTTGCTCCGATGAAGACTGGCATGAGCCGGCTCCAGGTCGATCTTACCCGATGTGTTCGACGAATTTGCTCGATGACAGGCCGCAAAGGCTGGTAGACACCGGCTGTCGTGCCAATTGCCATCAGCCGCCCGATCGTCACGTTTGAACACAACCCGTTACAACTGACCTGACCCCCTCACCCCTTTCGTCCGCTGCGGCATTTTGGCCGGGGGCAATTTTGTCCTTACGCCGCGCATGGAAAGGCCGCAGAATCAGCTTTTGAAAGCATTGACCCAGGTCATGGCGCGTTGCAATGACCCCCCGCTTTCTCCATACTTGCGGCCGATTTTTACTCCTAATAAAACACCCAAACCGTGGAACCTTAGAATGAGCACAGCAATCAGTCCGACTGCTTATAACTATAAGGTAGTCCGCCAGTTCGCCATCATGACGGTGGTCTGGGGGATCCTTGGCATGGGGCTCGGTGTCTTCATCGCCTCGCAACTGGTCTGGCCGGAGTTGAACTTCGGTCTGCCATGGACGAGCTTTGGACGCCTGCGCCCGTTGCACACCAACCTGGTGATTTTCGCCTTCGGTGGTTGTGCACTGTTTGCCACTTCTTATTACGTCGTGCAGCGAACCTGCCAAACGCGACTGATTTCCGACAGCCTCGCCGCCTTCACCTTCTGGGGATGGCAAGCGGTGATCGTCGGCGCGATCATTACCTTGCCGCTGGGTTACACCACCACCAAGGAATACGCGGAACTGGAATGGCCCCTGGCTATTCTGCTGGCCATTGTCTGGGTCTCCTACGGTCTGGTGTTCTTCGGCACCATCACCAAGCGGAACACCAAGCACATCTACGTCGGTAACTGGTTCTACGGTGCCTTCATCGTCGTGACGGCGATGCTGCACATCGTCAACCACGCCTCCCTGCCGGTGAGCTTCTTCAAGTCCTACTCGGCCTACTCGGGCGCGACGGATGCGATGATCCAGTGGTGGTACGGCCACAACGCGGTCGGTTTCTTCCTGACCACCGGCTTCCTGGGGATGATGTATTACTTCGTGCCGAAGCAGGCCGAGCGTCCGATCTACTCCTATCGCCTGTCGATCGTGCACTTCTGGGCGCTGATCACCCTGTACATCTGGGCCGGTCCGCACCACCTGCACTACACCGCGCTGCCGGACTGGGCTCAGTCTTTGGGCATGGCGATGTCGATCATCCTGCTGGCGCCAAGCTGGGGCGGCATGATCAACGGCATGATGACCCTCTCGGGCGCCTGGCATAAGCTGCGCACCGACCCGATCCTGCGCTTCCTCGTGGTGTCGCTGGCGTTCTACGGCATGTCGACCTTCGAAGGCCCGATGATGGCCATCAAGACCGTCAACTCGTTGTCGCACTACACCGACTGGACCATCGGCCACGTACACGCCGGTGCTCTTGGCTGGGTAGCGATGATCTCGATCGGCGCGATCTACCACATGATCCCGAAACTGTTCGGTCGCGCGCAGATGCACAGCATCGGCCTGATCAACGCCCACTTCTGGCTCGCGACCATCGGTACCGTGCTCTACATCGCTTCGATGTGGGTCAACGGCATCACCCAGGGTCTGATGTGGCGTGCAATCAACGACGATGGCACCCTCACCTACTCGTTCGTCGAAGCGCTGCAAGCCAGCCACCCTGGCTTCATCGTCCGCGCCCTGGGCGGTGCGTTCTTCGCCAGCGGCATGCTGTTCATGGCCTACAACGTATGGCGTACCGTACGTGCCTCGAACCCGGCTGAAGCCAAAGCTGCTGAACAGATTGCTGTAGTTGGAGCTCACTGATGAAGCATGAAGCAGTCGAGAAGAATATTGGCCTGCTGGCCTTCTTCATGGTTATCGCCGTCAGCGTCGGCGGCCTGACCCAGATCGTTCCGCTGTTTTTCCAGGATGTCACCAACAAGCCGGTCGAAGGCATGAAGCCTCGCACCGCCCTTGAACTGGAAGGCCGTGATATCTACATCGCCAACGGTTGTGTCGGCTGCCACTCGCAGATGATCCGCCCGTTCCGTGCTGAAACCGAACGTTACGGCCACTACTCGGTCGCCGGTGAAAGCGTCTGGGACCACCCGTTCCTGTGGGGTTCCAAGCGTACCGGTCCGGACCTGGCCCGTGTTGGCGGTCGTTACTCCGATGACTGGCAGCGTGCGCACTTGTACAACCCGCGCAACGTGGTGCCTGAGTCGAAAATGCCGGCCTACCCGTTCCTCGTGGAAAACAAGCTCGACGGCAAAGACACCGCCAAGAAAATGGAAGTCTTGCGCACGCTCGGCGTTCCTTACACCGACGAAGACATCGCCGGTGCACAGGATGCCGTGAAGGGCAAAACCGAAATGGACGCGCTGGTGGCCTATCTGCAAGGCCTGGGCACCATCATCAAAAGCAAACGGTGATTTAGATGGATATCGGGATGATTCGTGGCCTGGGCACCGTTGTTGTGATGGTGGCCTTCATCGGTCTGGCGTTGTGGGTATTCAGCCCCAAGCGCAAGTCGGAGTTTGAAGACGCGACCTTGCTGCCTTTCGCGGATGATCCCGAAGCCATCAAGCACGTCGAGCAAGCTTCTAGGAGTAACAAAGAATGACTACGTTCTGGAGTCTGTACGTCACAGTCCTCAGTCTCGGCACCATCTTCGCCCTGACCTGGCTGCTGCTGTCCACCCGCAAGGGCCAGCGCAGCGAAGCCACCGAAGAAACGGTTGGCCACTCCTTCGACGGGATCGAGGAGTACGACAACCCGCTGCCAAAATGGTGGTTCATGCTGTTCGTCGGCACCATCATCTTCGCCCTGGGCTACCTGGTGCTGTACCCGGGCCTGGGCAACTGGAAAGGCCTGCTGCCAGGTTACGACTACCTCGATAACGACAAGCAGGTCGCGTTCGCCAACGGCCAGCCTGGCTGGACCGGCGTTCACGAGTGGGAAAAGGAAATGGCCAAATCGGACGCCAGGTTCGGTCCGATCTTTGCCAAGTTCTCGTCCATGCCCATCGAAGAAGTGGCCAAGGATCCGCAAGCCCTGAAGATGGGTGGCCGCCTGTTCGCCTCCAACTGCTCGGTCTGCCATGGTTCCGACGCCAAGGGCGCCTACGGCTTCCCTAACCTGACCGACGCCGACTGGCGCTGGGGCGGTGAAGCGCAAGCCATCAAGACCACCATCATGGGCGGTCGTCATGCCGTGATGCCGGCCTGGGCTGAAGTGATTGGCGAGCAAGGCGTGGCTGATGTCGCCGCGTTCGTGCTGACCAACCTCGATGGCCGCAAGCTGCCGGAAAGCGCCAAGGCCGACCCGGTTGCCGGGCAGAAACTGTTCGCGGCCAACTGCGTGGCGTGCCACGGTCCGGCCGGCAAAGGTACGCCAGCCATGGGCGCCCCTGACCTGACCCACCCGGGCGCGTTCATCTACGGTTCGAGCTTCGCTCAGCTGCAGCAGACCATCCGTTACGGCCGTCAGGGCCAGATGCCTGCGCAAGAACAGCTGCAAGGCAACGACAAGGTCCACCTGCTGGCCGCTTACGTCTACAGCCTGTCTCACGGTGAGAAGGCTCCGGCGGAAGATGCCCAGTAACGCTTGATGCAATAAAAAACGGCCCCGCCAATGAGAATTGGCGGGGCCGTTTTGTCATGGGCGCCTTTTTCATAAATTGAAACCGATATTCGATACGCTTGCAGACCCGTCAGCGGTAACGTCGACAGACTTGGCGACCGACATGAAGCCAGTCTGCCAGGACAAGGAAGTCACTCACCATTAAACAAGGAATGCATCCAATGACTGATCATGAAAACAACGATGTCTGTAAGGGCCCGGTATTACCTGAGCCTGTGAAAGAAGAATCCCTTCCGGATCTTGAGCCCGTAACCATCGAATGCTCTTTACCCCCGGAACCTGAACCTGCGCCAACCTCGCAGCGTCGTACCAACTTTGCGGCTCCCGCCACCGGCAAAGGCAGCGGGATCGACAGCCTGGGGCAAGGAAACCTGCTTTAAGTCGTGCCCCTTGAGCGCAGCGGACAACCGCTGCGCTCCGAGAGAGCACGACGCTACGTCGGTGTGCAATTTCATTCAGCTATAGTCAATTGATCTGGATCATGATTTGTTACATCTGTTACACCATCCAGGCCCTTCCCCCAACGCGACCAAAGGTCGCACCCTTGAGCCAGAGCGACAGGCGTATCATTGCGCCACTGCTACACCCTTTTTGACCGCGGTCGGCACGTACTGACCGGGGCATTTTTCCACTGCCGTGGGATGCAATGATGAGCAATCAGATTCCGGTACACGACGTTACCCCGCCTGCCAAAAATACCAACAACAGCGTCGACCTCTACGCCTCACGGGAAAAGATCTACACCCGCGCCTTCACCGGCCTTTTCCGCAACCTGCGGATGATGGGCGGTGCCGGGCTGTTTCTGCTGTATTTCGGTACGGTCTGGCTGAGCTGGGGTGGCCATCAGGCGGTCTGGTGGAACCTGCCGGAGCGCAAGTTCTTCATTTTTGGCGCGACCTTCTGGCCCCAGGACTTCATCCTGCTCTCGGGGATCCTGATCGTCAGCGCGTTCGGCCTGTTCTTCATCACCGTGTATGCCGGGCGGGTCTGGTGTGGCTATACCTGCCCGCAAAGTGTCTGGACCTGGATTTTCATGTGGTGCGAGAAGGTCACCGAAGGCGACCGCAACCAGCGCATCAAGCTCGACAAGGCGCCGATGAGCGCCAACAAGTTCCTGCGCAAGTTCAGCAAGCACGCGATGTGGCTGTTGATCGGCTTCGTGACCGGCATGACCTTCGTCGGCTACTTCTCGCCGATCCGCGAACTGACCACCGATTTCTTCACCGGGCAAGCCGATGGCTGGTCGTACTTCTGGGTCGGTTTCTTCACCCTCGCCACCTACGGCAACGCCGGCTGGTTGCGTGAGCAGGTGTGCATCTACATGTGCCCGTACGCACGCTTCCAGAGCGTGATGTTCGACAAGGACACCCTGATCGTGTCCTACGACCCGCGTCGGGGTGAATCCCGCGGCCCACGCAAGAAAGGCGTGGACTACAAGGCCATGGGCCTGGGTGATTGCATCGACTGCACCATGTGCGTCCAGGTCTGCCCGACCGGTATCGACATCCGCGACGGCCTGCAGGTCGAATGCATCGGCTGTGCGGCCTGCATCGATGCGTGCGACAGCATCATGGACAAAATGGACTATCCGCGCGGCCTGATCAGCTACACCACCGAGCACAACCTGTCCGGGCAGAAAACCAATAAACTGCGTCCCCGTCTGCTCGGCTATGCCACGGTGCTGCTGGCGATGATCGCCTTGCTGGTCACCGCGTTCTTCATGCGCTCGCTGGTCGGCTTCGACGTCAGCAAGGACCGCGTGCTGTACCGCGAGAACGCCGAAGGCCGGATCGAAAACGTCTACAGCCTGAAGATTATGAACAAGGACCAGCGTGACCACACCTACTTGCTGGACGCCACTGGCCTGCCGGACCTCAAGCTGCAAGGCAAGCGCGAAATCAAAGTCGCCGCCGGAGAAATTTTCAGCCAGCCGGTCGAGTTGTCCAGCGCACCGGAACAACTGCCGTCGAGTACCAACGAGGTGACATTCATCCTCAAGGACGCCGATGACGCCAGCATCCACGTTGAAGCCAAGAGCCGGTTCATCGGCCCACAAATTCGTTGAGAGAAGTGATCATGCCCGCAGCAAATGCCACAAGTCCCTGGTACAAGCACCTTTGGCCGTGGATCATCATCGCCATCCTGGCCTGCTCGGTAGCCCTGACCTTGTCCATGGTGACGATCGCGGTGAACAACCCGGACAACCTGGTCAACGATAACTACTACGAGGCCGGCAAGGGTATCAACCGTTCGCTTGACCGTGAACTGCTGGCCCAGACCCTGCTGTTGCGCGCCAGCGTTCATCTGGATGGTGTGACCGGTGAAGTCGACGTACGTTTGAACGGCAACAGCGCACCGGCCACCCTGGAGCTGAACCTGATCTCGCCGACCCAGCCAGAGAAGGATCGCAAGATCACCCTCGCCCGCAGCGAAACCGAACAGGGGCGCTACATCGGCCAGGTGAACGACAAGGTCGAAGGCCGCCGCTTCGTCGAGTTGCTGGGCGTGCAGGAGGGGAAAACCTGGCGCATGTTCGAGGAAGAACAGGTCAGTCATGACAAGGATCTGCTGCTGGGTGATGAACCGCTGCAAGGCGCGGAAGACCTGAAGAAGTAAAGTCGCGCTTCGCGAGCAGGCTCGCTCCCACAGGGTTTTGTGAACACCACACATCCAATGTGGGAGCGGGCTTGCTCGCGAAGAGGCCCTTCCTGACGACACAGATTCAGCGACACTAGTGAAACCCCATGACCAGTCCAACCCCCTGCTACCACTGCGCCCTGCCCGTCCCGGCCGGCAGCCGCTTCACCGCAGCCGTCCTCGGTGAAACCCGTGAGTTCTGCTGCCCGGGTTGCCAGGCCGTGGCCGAAGCGATCGTCGCCGGGGGCCTGGACAGCTATTACCAGCATCGCAGCGAAGCATCGGCCAACCCCGAAGCCCTGCCGGTACAGTTGGTGGACGAGCTGGCGTTGTACGACCGCGCCGACGTGCAAGAACCCTTCGTCCGTCACGAAGGCGACCTCGCCGAAACCACTTTGCTGATGGAAGGCATCAGTTGCGCCGCCTGCGGCTGGTTGATCGAGAAGCACCTGCGTGGCCTGCCGGCGGTGGCCGAAGCACGCCTCAACCTGTCCAACCATCGCCTGCATGTACGCTGGGCCGACGCGCAATTGCCGCTGAGCCAGGTACTGAGCGAATTGCGCCACATCGGTTATGCCGCCCACCCCTATCAAGCCGACCGTGCCAGCGAACAACTGGCCAGTGAAAACCGCCTGGCCCTGCGCCAGCTCGGCGTCGCCGGCCTGCTGTGGTTCCAGGCGATGATGGCGACCATGGCCACCTGGCCGGAATTCAATATCGACCTCAGCCCCGAGCTGCACACCATCCTGCGCTGGGTCGCGCTGTTCCTGACGACACCGATCGTGTTCTACAGCTGTGCGCCCTTCTTCAAGGGCGCCATGCGCGACCTGCGCACCCGCCACCTGACCATGGACGTTTCGGTCTCGCTGGCGATCGGCAGCGCCTACATCGCCGGGATCTGGACCTCGATCACCGGGGTCGGCGAGCTGTACTTCGATGCCGTCGGCATGTTTGCGCTGTTCCTGCTGGCCGGGCGGTATCTGGAACGTCGCGCCCGGGAACGTACCGCCGCCGCCACCGCGCAGCTGGTCAATCTGTTGCCCGCTTCGTGCCTGCGTTTGAGCGCCGACGGCCAGAGCGAGCGGATCCTGCTCAGCGAATTGCGCGTGGGCGATCAGGTGCTGGTGCATCCCGGCGCGATCCTCCCGGCCGACGGCAAGATCCTCGACGGCCAGTCGAGCATCGACGAATCCCTGCTCACCGGCGAATACCTGCCGCAGTCACGGATGCCGGGCGATGCCGTCACCGCCGGCACCCTGAACGTCGAGGGCGCGCTGACGGTGCAAGTCCTGGCCCTTGGCCAGGACACCCGCCTGTCCGCCATCGTCCGCCTGCTGGACCGGGCCCAGGCCGAGAAGCCGCGACTGGCGGAAATCGCCGACCGCGCCGCGCAGTGGTTCCTGCTGCTGTCGCTGATTGCCGCCGCTGTCATCGGTTTCATCTGGTGGGAACTGGATTCGTCACGGGCGTTCTGGATCGTACTGGCGATGCTGGTTGCGACCTGTCCGTGCGCCCTGTCCCTGGCCACGCCGACCGCCCTCACCGCCGCCACCGGCACCCTGCACAAACTGGGACTGTTGTTGACCCGCGGCCATGTGCTGGAAGGCCTGAACCAGATCGACACGGTGATTTTCGACAAGACCGGCACCTTGACCGAAGGCCGCCTGGCGCTACGTTCGATCCGCCCGCTCGGCGCGCTCGACAGTGATCAATGCCTGAGTCTGGCCGCCGCCTTGGAAAACCGCTCCGAACACCCGATCGCCCGCGCGTTCGGTCGAGCGCCGCTGGCCGCCGAAGAAGTCCACAACACGCCCGGCCTGGGCCTTGAAGGATTGGTCGGCGAGCAACGCCTGCGCATCGGCCAGCCGGGTTTTGTCTGCGCACTCAGTGGCGCTGCCGTGCCCGTCATGCCCGATGAAGCCGGTCAATGGCTGCTGCTCGGCGACAACCGGGGGCCGCTGGCGTGGTTCGTCCTCGACGACCGCTTGCGCAGCGACGCCCCCGCCCTGCTCGCCGCGTGCAAGGCCCGCGGCTGGCGCACGTTGCTATTGTCCGGCGACAGCTCGCCGATGGTTGCCAGCGTCGCCCTGGAGCTCGGCATTGACGAGGCTCGGGGTGGCTTGCGTCCGGACGACAAACTGCAGGTGCTGCAACAATTGCACAAGGAAGGGCGCAAGGTGTTGATGCTGGGTGACGGGGTCAACGATGTGCCGGTGCTGGCCGCCGCCGACATCAGCGTCGCCATGGGCTCGGCTACCGATCTGGCGAAGACCAGTGCCGATGCGGTGCTGTTGTCGAACCGCCTCGACGCCCTGGTACAAGCCTTCAGCCTGGCTCGGCGCACCCGTCGGGTAATCATCGAGAACCTGCTGTGGGCCGGGCTGTACAATGGCCTCATGTTGCCCTTCGCCGCCCTCGGCTGGATCACCCCGGTATGGGCCGCGGTCGGCATGTCCATCAGTTCGTTGACCGTGGTGCTGAACGCCCTGCGCCTGACTCGCCTGCCGAGCGCGCCTGCCGTCAGCGCCACGCCACAAACCCGCCCGCTGCCGGCCTGAGCCGCGCGGGCATGGAGTGACCCATGCCAGCTCTCTACGTGATGATCCCGGCCGCGCTGCTGATCGTGGCCATTGCGATCTACATCTTCTTCTGGGCGGTCGACAGCGGCCAGTACGACGACCTCGACGGCCCGGCCCACAGCATCCTGTTCGACGACCAGGACCCGAACCACCAGGCAGCGGTCGACGAGGCCGGCGGCCAACCGGCCAAACCGGCCAAACCGGACGACAAGGCGCCTCCGCATGCTTGAGTTGGCGCCCCTGTTAGTGTCTGCGGTGATTCTCGGCCTGCTCGGCGGTGGTCATTGCCTGGGCATGTGCGGCGGCTTGATGGGCGCGCTGACCCTGGCGATTCCCCAGGAGCAGCGCAGCCGACGCTTTCGGCTGCTGCTGGCCTACAACCTGGGGCGAATTCTCAGCTACGCCGCGGCCGGCCTGTTGGTCGGACTGGCCGGTTGGGCGGTGGCCAACAGTCCGGCAGCGATGTTCATGCGCGTCATCGCCGGGCTGCTGCTGATCGCCATGGGCCTGTACCTCGCCGGTTGGTGGAGCGGCCTGACCCGCATCGAAAGCCTCGGTCGCGGCCTGTGGCGGCACATCCAGCCGGTTGCCAACAAACTGCTGCCAGTGTCGAGCCTGCCCCGCGCATTGCTGCTGGGGGCGCTCTGGGGCTGGTTGCCGTGTGGACTGGTCTACAGCACCCTGCTGTGGTCGGCGAGCCAGGGCAATGCGCTGGACAGTGCGCTGCTGATGCTCGCGTTCGGCCTGGGCACCTGGCCGGTGCTACTGGCTACCGGGCTGGCAGCCGAGCGGGTGACGGCGGTGTTGCGCAAACGCAGCGTGCGCGTGGCCGGTGGGTTGCTGGTGATGCTGTTTGGCATCTGGACCTTGCCTGGGCCGCATCAGCATTGGTTGATGGGGCATTAGATCAGCGGCGCGGCTTTCGCGAGCAGGCTCGCTCCCACAGGGGATTCGTGAACACCGCAAATCCAATGTGGGAGCGAGCCTGCTCGCGAAGAGGTCGTCACTGACAACACCGATCCTCACCTTGATGCAAATCAAGATGCCCATACGCTGCGCCCCCTAGACTCGCCCACACAGCCAGCCTATCCGGGGGAACGCCCGCATGATGCTCGACGCCATTCGTTGGGACACCGATCTGATCCGCCGTTACGACCTGGCGGGACCACGTTACACCTCGTACCCGACCGCGGTGCAGTTCGACGCTCATGTGGGCACCTTCGACCTGTTCCAGGCCTTGCGCGAAAGCCGCAAGGCCGTGCGCCCGCTGTCGCTGTATGTGCACGTGCCCTTCTGCGCGAACATTTGCTACTACTGCGCCTGCAACAAAGTCATCACCAAGGACCGCGGCCGGGCCGCCCCCTACTTGCAGCGCCTGGAACAGGAAATCCAGCTGATCGGCTGCCATCTCGACCCGGCACAGAAAGTCGAGCAGCTGCACTTCGGCGGCGGCACCCCGACTTTTCTCAGTCACGACGAACTGCGCCAGTTGATGGCCCGCTTGCGTAAAAGTTTCAACCTGCTGGACGATGATTCCGGCGACTACGGCATCGAGATCGATCCTCGCGAAGCCGATTGGTCGACCATGGGACTGCTCCGTGAACTGGGCTTCAATCGGGTCAGCATCGGCCTGCAAGACCTCGATCCGGCGGTGCAACGAGCGGTCAATCGCCTGCAAAGCCTGGAGGAAACCCGCGCGGTGATCGACGCCGCCCGAACCCTGCAATTTCGCTCGATCAACATTGATCTGATCTACGGTCTGCCAAAACAGACGCCCGAGAATTTCGCCCGCACCATTGACGAAGTCATCGCGTTGCAACCCGATCGACTGTCAGTGTTCAACTACGCGCACCTGCCGGAACGCTTCATGCCGCAGCGGCGCATCAACAGTGATGATCTGCCGACGCCAGCGCAGAAACTGGAGATGCTCCAGGGCACGATCCAACAACTGACCGCCGCCGGTTACCGCTACATCGGCATGGATCACTTCGCGCTACCCGACGATGAGCTGGCGATTGCCCAGGAAGAGTCGACCCTGCAACGCAACTTCCAGGGTTACACCACCCACGGTCATTGCGACCTGATCGGCCTGGGCGTATCGGCCATCAGCCAGATCGGTGACCTGTACTGCCAGAACAGCAGTGACCTGAACCAGTATCAAAACGCGCTGGCGTCCTCGCAACCAGCCACCCATCGCGGCCTGCTGTGCAACGCCGATGATCGTTTGCGACGGGCGGTCATCCACCAATTGATCTGCCATTTCCACCTGGAGTTCGCCCGGATCGAACAAACCTTCAACATCGATTTTCAAGGTTACTTCGCCGAACTCTGGCCGCAGTTGCAGCGCATGGCCGCGGACGGCCTGATCGAACTCGACAATGAAAAAATCAGCGTACTGCCTGCCGGACGATTATTGGTACGTTCGGTGTGCATGGTGTTCGATGCCTATTTGGGGCAACTCGATCACCAGCGTTTTTCACGAGTGATCTAAGCCTGCGGCAAAATCGCCAGGCGCTGGCCTGAATGTCCTCCCGTGAGTTACCCTTACGGCTTATGTGTGTTTTTTCCCACAAGGATTGAAGAAATGTCCGAGCCAGTAAAACTGCGCGCTCATAGCCAGGCCCATTGCAAGGATTGCAGCCTGGCCCCCCTCTGCTTGCCACTTTCTCTGAATCTGGAAGACATGGAAGCGCTGGACGAAATCGTCAAACGTGGCCGCCCGCTGAAAAAGGGCGAGTTCCTGTTCCGTCAGGGCGACACGTTCGATTCCGTTTATGCAGTTCGCTCCGGCGCCCTGAAGACCTTCAGCCTGAGCGATGGTGGCGAAGAACAGCTCACCGGTTTCCATCTGCCGAGTGAACTGGTCGGCTTGTCGGGCATGGACACCGAAAAACACCCGGTCTCGGCGCAAGCCCTGGAAACCACCTCGGTGTGTGAAATCCCTTTCGAGCGCCTCGACGAGCTGGCGCTGCAACTGCCACAACTGCGCCGGCAGTTGATGCGGGTGATGAGCCGCGAGATCCGTGACGATCAGCAAATGATGTTGCTGCTGTCGAAGAAAACCGCCGACGAGCGCATCGCGACGTTCCTGGTCAACCTCTCGGCCCGCTTCCGCGCCCGGGGTTTCTCGGCCAATCAGTTCCGCCTGAGCATGTCGCGCAACGAAATCGGCAATTACCTGGGGCTGGCGGTGGAAACCGTGTCCCGGGTGTTTACGCGCTTTCAGCAAAATGAACTGATTGCCGCTGAAGGCAAGGAGATCCATATTCTGGACCCGATCCAGCTCTGCGCCCTGGCCGGCGGCTCGATCGAAGGCTGACAGCCATGGTTGCGGCTGAGCGAAACGGTTCAGCCGCCGTTATACTGCGACGTTTGCAGCCTGCCAGGACACTTCGACGATGGTCTTCGACTCCTTCGACATCAAATCCCTGATCCGCCCCGTGATCGACTTCCCCAAGCCGGGCGTGATCTTTCGCGACATCACCCCGTTGTTCCAGTCGCCCACGGCCCTGCGCCTGGTGATGGACAGCTTTGCCCACCGTTATGTCGAAGCCGACTTCACCCACATCGGCGCAATGGACGCCCGTGGTTTTCTGATCGGTTCGGTGCTGGCCTATCAGTTGAACAAGCCGCTGGTGTTGTTCCGCAAGCAGGGCAAACTGCCGGCCGAGGTGCTGGCCGAGGGTTATGCGACCGAGTACGGCGAAGCCTTTCTTGAAGTCCATGCCGACAGCCTGTGCGAAGGCGATTCGGTGGTGATGTTCGATGATCTGATTGCCACCGGCGGTACGCTGATTGCCGCGGCGAACCTGATCCGGCGCATGGGCGCGCGGGTGCATGAAGCGGCGGCGATCATTGATCTGCCGGAGCTGGGTGGGTCGCAGCGGTTGGAAGATATGGGGATTGCTACTTTTTGCCTGACGCAGTTTGCATTGGACGATAAGTAAGGCGGCGTCTGCATTGACGCCGCAACACCCGAAACTTAAAGCCCCATCTGCTTACTGATAATCTCGTTCATCACTTCCCGCGTCCCACCGCCGATCGACAGAATCCGGTTATCCCGGTACAGCCGCTCCACCAGGCTGTCGCGCATATACCCCAATCCCCCCAGAATCTGCACCGCATCACGGGTAATCCGGTCTGCCGTGTCCGTCGCAAAATTCTTCGCCATGGAAATCTCCTTGATCACGCTCTGCCCGGCCGCCATTTTCGCCGCCTGGCGGTAGGTGAACTCTCGTGAGACTTCCAGCGCCGTGGCCATTTCCGCCAGGCGATGCTTGAGCACCTGGAACTTGCCGATGGGCTTGCCGAAGGCTTCGCGCTGACGGGCCCATTTCAGGCTTTCCTCCAGTGCAAGCTGGGCGGTCATGTTGGCCATCAGCGCCAGGGCCAGGCGTTCGCTCTGGAAGTTGCCCATGATGCAGGCGAAGCCCATATTCTGCGCGCCGATCAAATTGCTTGCGGGCACCGGGCAATCGTCGAAGAACAGCTCGGCGGTGTCCGACGCCCACCAGCCCATTTTCTTGAGCTGCCGACCCACGGTGAAACCGGGTGTGCCCTTCTCGATCAGCAGCAGACTGATGCCGCCAAACCCTGGCTCGCCGGTACGCACCGCAACCGTGTAGAAGTCCGCGCGCACGCCACTGGTGATAAAGGTCTTGCTGCCGCTGACCCGATAGCAGTCGCCATCACGCACGGCGCGGGTTTGCAGGTTGGCCACGTCGGAGCCGCCGCTGGGCTCGGTGATGGCCAGCGCGCTGATCTTCTCCCCGGCCAGCACTGGCGGGACCACGCGATCACGCACTTCAGGCCTGGCCCATTTGAGGATCGGCGGCAGGCCGATGTCCAACGAGCCCAGCCCCGCCACCAGGCCACCGGAACCGCAGCGCATCAGCTCTTCGCTGGCCGCGACCTTGGCGAACAGGTCACCTTCGTGGCTGCCGCCCAGAGCTTCGGGGTAGCCGATTCCCAGAATCCCCGCCGCACCGGCCTTGAGGTAGAGCTCGCGGGGGAAACTCTCGGCTTCTTCCCATTGGTCGATGTCGGGAAGAATCTCGCGTTCGACGAAACGCCTGACGCTGTCGCGGACCAATTGGTGGCTGGGATCGAAGTATTCCTGATAGGCAGGCATCGGCGAACTCCACTGAAGGTTCAGCGAAGTTAACCGAGCGCTTGCTTGGTTTTCAACAAGATTGTGTGAATCAGGTAGTTCCGACGAAGGCGTCAGTTCAGGCGCTACAAAGCGATCGGCTTACGCCCCGCAAACGAATGCGCCAACGTCCCGCCATCGACCAATTCCAATTCGCCGCCCAAGGGCACGCCATGGGCGATGCGCGAGGCGATCAGGCCTTTGTTGTCGAGCAACTGGGCGATGTAGTGCGCCGTGGCCTCACCTTCCACTGTCGGGTTGGTTGCCAGGATAACTTCAGTAAAGGTGCCCGCCTCTTCGATCCGCGCCAGCAATTGCGGAATACCGATGGCCTCAGGCCCGAGACCGTCAAGAGGCGACAGGTGTCCCTTGAGCACGAAATAGCGCCCACGGAAGCCGGTCTGCTCCACCGCATAGACATCCATCGGTCCTTCCACCACGCAGAGCAAGGTATCGTCGCGCCGGGTGTCGGCGCATTGCGGGCAAAGATCGTCTTCGGTCAGGGTGCGGCACAACCGGCAGTGGCCCACTCCTTCCATGGCCTGACTCAGTGCCAGGGCCAGGCGCGAGCCACCGCTGCGATCACGCTCGAGCAGCTGCAACGCCATGCGTTGGGCAGTTTTCTGACCGACACCTGGCAAAATTCGCAGGGCGTCGATCAGTTGGCGAATCAGAGGGCTGAAGCTCATGGGGGAAAAGTCCGACAAAACAACGAGACGCGGTTTATACCCGCGCCTCCATTGAGCGTCAAATAGCAGTGTCAATTACTCGGTCTGCGCGAGCCGAACCACCAGTTTGCCGAAGTTGCGTCCTTCGAGCAGACCGATGAACGCCTCGGGCGCATTCTCCAGACCATCGACCACATCCTCGCGGAATTTCACTTTGCCGTCACGCACCCAGGGCGCCATGGCGCTGATGAACTCCGGCTGACGATCGCCATAGTCGTCGAAGACGATGAAGCCCTGGATCCGCACCCGCTTGGTCAGCACGGTGCGCTGCAGTTGCGGCAGCTGATCCGGCCCGGTCGGTGCCTCGTGAGCGTTGTACGAAGCGATCAGACCGCAGAGCGGAATCCGCGCCTTGGGGTTGAGCAGCGGCAGCACCGCGTCGAACACCTTGCCGCCGACGTTCTCGTAATAGATGTCGATGCCGTCGGGACATGCCTGGGCCAGCTCATCAGCGAAGTTGGCGCTCTTGTGATCGATGCAGGCATCAAAGCCCAGCTCTTCGACCACGTATCGGCACTTTTGCTCACCACCGGCCACGCCGACCACCCGCAGGCCTTTGATCTTCGCCACCTGGCCGACCACCGAGCCCACCGCACCGGACGCGGCCGCGACCACCAGGGTTTCGCCGGCCTGGGGCTGGCCGATGTCCATCAGTCCCATGTAGGCGGTCATGCCCGGCATGCCCAGCACACCCAGCGCCATCGACGGGCTCGGCAGCCCGGAGGGCACCGGCATGATATTGCGACCGTCGCTGATGCTGTGGCTCTGCCAGCCGGTAGCGCCGACGACCAGATCGCCTTCGTGGAATTTCGGGTTCAGCGAGCGCTCGACCCGGCTGACCGCCCCACCGGTCATCACTTCGCCGATTTCCACCGGCGCGGCGTAGGACGGCGCGTCACTCATGCGCCCGCGCATGTAAGGGTCCAGCGACAGGTAAAGGGTCTTGAGCAGCACCTGGCCGTCGGCCAGGTCCGGCAGCGCTTGCCTTTCCAGGCGGAAATTCTCCGGCGTCGGCGCGCCTGTGGGGCGCGATGCCAGGACGATACGTTGGTTTAGAGTCAATGCTTCGGGCATGCGAGCGTCTCCTTGAACAAACAATTCGGTGGTATAGGGAGCAGACCGTCGTGGCGGTGTCGGGTTCGATGTTTCTGCCTTGCGCTGACCATCCATGGTTCATCGTTCATCGTGGATATGCAATCGGCGACGTGGCGTTGCCACCGCGTGCGGGAAGCATCAGTCAGGTTTGAATCCCTGGGCGAGCAACCAGCTGCGCACCACTCGCCCCTGCTCCACCGTCAACCCCGCCAACGCCTGTGCCGCCGGTTCGGTACGCAACCGCCGCAGCAACGGCGCCAACTCGATCCCCTGCACATGCCAGATACCCAATGGCTGATCGGCCGTGATCACCACCTCGGCCTCATCGACAAAGCCATCCCTGAGCACCGGCGCGCGCTCGATTCTCAGCGCGTTGAAATCCGCCTCGGCGTGGGCGAGCCCGGTATCCGGCCACTGTCGCCGCGCCTGCCAGAACGGTTGCTCCGACCAGCGCTGCTCATCGGCATAAAAATCGCGCCCGATCCGCGCAAATCGCAAAAACAACTGCTCGACCCGCTGCTGATGAAACCGTTGCGCCAGCGCCGCTCGTTCAGGTTTGCGCAACAGTGTGTTGATCACCGTAGGCGCCTGTAACGCCGAAGACAGCGACTGGAAAATCCCGTTGCCCGACAGCGGATCCACCGCCATGGCCGCATCGCCGACCCGAATCCAGTGCTCGCCACACACCTGCGGGCACAGAATCGCCGTGCTGCTGCGCGCATGCAGCTGCAGATCGAGCTCAGGCCCGTGCGCAAAAAAAACCTGCGCCAACGCCGAGTCCTGGCGTCGCTGACGGCAGTAATCGAGCAACTGCGCCTTGCCTGGCAACCCGGAACTGGCGACGTCGACCGTCCATTGCCAGTAACACTGGCCATCGGTGCGCCGCGCCATCCACACCCAGCCGTCCTCCAGGCTTTCCACGGCGCTGGCGGTGGTGCCAGGCGTGCCTTGCCAGCGATTGAGCAGGCTGACCGTCTCCGGACCGCGCAGGCCCTTGCCAAGCGCCGGCGCCTGACGGCCCCGGGCCTCCACCAGAAAATCCGCCAGCAGCGCCGGGCGGCCTTCGAGCTCGATCCGATGTCCCGCCGCCGACGTGTGAACCGTCAACACCCGGGCTTCGATCAGCTCGACGCCCGCCAGGCGCAGGTCCTCGCGCAGGCCTCGATCGAAGCACGGGCGATCCAATAGATATTCGATGTTTTGCGCGTGCTGCTGGCCGTTCCACGACACCTGGCGCTGGGAAGGCAACGCCGCCTCTGCCAGCGCCCGATTCAACCCCGCACCTCGCAGCGCCTCGAGCACCCGCACCGAAACGCCTTCCAGCGCGGCAAAGCGACGCCACTCACTGACCAGGGTCACGGCATGACCGAGCCGCCTCAACCCCAGCGCGACGGCCGCACCTGCCGGGCCGGCGCCAAGAATGACGATGGCGGTCATGCGCCGGAGCGCCGTTCAGGGCCGCGATATCGGGCATTTTCGCGCAACCATTCGATGACCTGTTGGTTGCTCGCCTGGGGATGCGCCACCAGGTAACCCGCAACGTGCCCGCTCAAGGCCGCACAGCCCAGACTGGCGCCGGATTGCCCCGGATACGTCCCGTGCACGCAGGCCGCGAAATCCGCCTGGGCACTGTTGAGCCACGACCATTCCTGCTCGGCGCAACGCGCGTCACCGGTGACCCGCAACACCTGTGGATAATTCGCCGGGTACACGCCCTCGCCCTGGGCCGGACTGGACGCACACAGCAGAATGCCCCGAGCCACCGCCGCGGCGCAGGCTTCGCGCAGCAGGCTGCGATCCTGACGCAGACCAAGGCTCAGGTTGATCAGGCGCACGTCCTGCGCCACCAGCCAGTCGATGGCCGTGGCGATCTGCAAGGCGCTGGTGACCCCACGCTGGTCGAACACCTGGCCCACGCAAAACACCGCCGCCGGCGCCCGCCGCCCGATAGCCTCGATCACGGCGCTGCCGTGGCCGAGCGGATCGTCGCGCAGATCGCTTTCTGCCAGGCCATCGGCCAGTAACGAGAACCGTCGCCCGGCGACCACCTGCACCCGCTGCGCCGCCGAGTGACCGCTGTCCACCACGCCAATACGCAACTCAGGCTTCATGGGGCACCGTTTTCGACGTCAACACGCCGTCGAGCAACTCAAAGCGCAGATCGGCATCGGCCAGGGTCGAAGGACGATGGCTGATGAGGATTCGCGTACGTGCGGCAAACAGCCGGTCGATGGCCTCGATCACTTCGCGCTCGGTGGCTTCATCCACCGCCGAAGTGGCTTCGTCCAGCACCAGGATCAGGGGGTCCTGCAACAGTGCCCGGGCAATGGCGATGCGTTGTTTCTGCCCGCCGGACAGCTGCTGGCCGCGCTCGCCCAAGGGACTGTCGAGGCCTTCGGGCAACGACGCGATCAAGCTGTCCAGTTGCGCCAGCCGCGCCACTTCGGCGATCGCCTCGCGGGTGGCATCCGGTGCGGCGTAGGCCAGGTTGTCGGCGAGGCTGCCTCGAAACAGCACGATGTCCTGACTGACCACGGCAATTCGTCGACGCAGCTGGAACAGGTCCAGGTCCCGCAAGTCGACCTCCCCCAGCAACACCCGGCCGGATTGGGGATCGTGGTGCCGCTGCAGCAGGTCGATCAAGGTCGATTTACCAACCCCGGAGCCTCCGCTGAGGGCGACTTTCAAGCCGTAGGGAATATGGGCTTCGATACCGCGCAGGGTCGTCGGGCGACCGGGATGGCTGAAGTGCACATTATCGAACCGCAGCTCGCCAGAGCTTGGCATCGGCTGCGGCGCATCCGGCGTGAGCACGGTCGGCTGTTCTCCGCGCAACTCCATGACCCGCCCGAGGCTGACGGTCATCCGTTGAATGGCGACGTAGAGCCCGAGCAGGCTCTGGACCGGTCCGACCGCCATGCCCAGGTACGTCGAAAACGCGATCAGCGCGCCCAGTTGCCAAGTCCCCTGCACCACCCAGTAACCGCCAATCAAGAACGCACAGGCCCTCGATAGCGACGTCAGGGTGCCGGGCACGGCCTGGGTGAAGAACTCGGTCACTTGCAGGCGCAGCAGCTGGCTCATGTAGCCCTGCCCCAGGGTCTCCAGCCGCCGCGCTTCCCGTTGTTGCTGGCCCGCGGCCTGGATGAATTTCATCACCGGCAAGGTCTCGACCATGAATGACGACATGTCCGCCGAACGCTCGCGCAATTGCCGCACATCGCGCTCGACCTTGCGCCGCATCCAGCGCAGCCAGAGCACGTCGAGGGGAATCAGTACCAAGGCCAGCAGCGAGAGTTGCCACGACAGGGTCACCAACATCGCCACGGCGACCACCAGACCGATCACGCTCGATACCGCCGAGAACAGCGAATCCACGGCAAAGCGTTGAATCTCCGCCACGTCGCCATCGAGGCGCGACATCAGGTCACCGATGCGCCGCTGACCGTAGAAACCCGGCGAGAGCTTTTGCAAATGTCGGTATAGATCATCGCGCAGGGCAAACAGAATTCGTCCGGACAGCCGCGTGTGCAGGTAACGATTGACCCCGGATAGCAGCGTCCCGAGCAACCCGGCCACGATCATCAGCCCGGCGATCAGCACCAGCATGGAAAAGTTGCGCGCCAGCAGGCCGTCGTCGATCAGCAACTTGGTCAGCCACGGCTGCACCAGCACCAGGGCCGAAGCACAGGCCGACAGGCCGAGCAGCCCGGCAATCGCCAGGCGATGGGGTCGCACAAAGCTGTAGAGCCAGCGCAACGCCGCTTGCAAGGCCTCGGGATCCTGGCTGTGGATCAGCCGAACGATCAGGCGCTGCATCACGAGCGCAACTGTTTGAGCTTGCGATACAGGGTCGCGCGACTGATGCCCAGAGCGTCGGCGGCGGCCGAGACGTTGCCCTGGTGAGTGTCCAGGGATTGGCGAATCAACTCCAGTTCGTTTTCGCGAATGCTCCCCGACTGAGGGCGTTCAGTGGCGGTCAACTCGTCGAGCATGCTGTCGGGCAAGTGATCGAGGGTGAGCACCGTGTCGCCCGGTTCACGCATGGCCAGCGCGGTGCGCAGGACCATCTCCAGTTGGCGGATGTTGCCCGGCCAGTGATAGGCGCCGAGCAAGCGGTTCAAGTCGTCATGCAAGACCATCGTTGGCGCGTCGAGTTTGGCCAGCAAGCGACCGACCAGGCCGCTGAAGTCGTCGCGTTCACGCAATGCCGGAAGCATCACGCTGATGCCGTTGACCCGGTAGAACAGGTCTTCGCGGAAATGCTTTTCTTCCACCAGACGCTTGAGATCGCGGTGGGTCGCGCAGATCAGTGCGACGTCGATGTCTTGCTCTTCGCCTGCACCCAGCGGGGCGACTTTGCGATCCTGCAGCACGCGCAACAGACGTGCTTGCAGGGCCAGTGGCATGTCGCCGATTTCGTCGAGGAACAAGGTGCCGCCGTGGGCCTGTTGCAAACGCCCGATCATCCCGCCGCGACGGGAACCGGTGAACGCGCCTTCGCGGTAGCCAAACAGTTCCGACTCGATCAGGCCTTCGGGGATCGCCGCGCAGTTCACCGCGACAAAAGGTTTGTCGCAACGGGCGCCGGCCATATGCAGGGCACGGGCGATGACTTCCTTGCCGGTGCCGGTCTCACCGAGCAGCAACACCGGCAGTTCATTGGCCAGACCCTGGCGGGCCATGCGCAAGGCCCGGGCATAACGGACGTTGCTGCCGGCCAGAGATTCGAGGTCCGGTTGGGCCTTGGCGGTTTTGGCGGTGGTGCGCGGTGGGGTGCTGACGTTGATCGAGCGCTGGGGCGCGCGCAGGGTCTTGTAGAAGAATTCGCCTTTGGCGGTCTGCAAGCTGCCGACACCGCCCTGGTGCAGACGCGATAACAGTTGCAGGCCATCGACCCCAAGAAACTCTTCGCAGCGTCGACCGACCAGCGCCGAGCGCTCGGCGCGCAACAACTGGCAGGCCTGGGCACTGACCGCGAGAATCTGCCCGCCGAGGCTCACCGCCAACAGGCCTTGCCAAGGGGATTCGAGGTATTGCCGACGGCTGTGGAACGCCAGCACGATCTGGTCCGGATAACTGGCGTTGAATACGCGGCTTTCGATCTGGCTGACGGCCATGGCCAGCAACGCGGTGCTGTCGTGGACGCGGCCCAGCGGGCCTTCGCGGGTCAGGTCGAGGACGCCGAGGATGTCGCCCTGCGGGCAATAGATCGGCACTGAGGTACAGGAGAAATCGGTCAATCGATCGAGGTAATGCTCGCCGCAATCGATCAGCGTGGGCCGGGCTTCCACCAGTGCGGTGCCCAGGGCATTGGTGCCGCGAGCGGCTTCGCTCCAGCAGGCACCCAGGGTGATGTCTTGCAGGCCGCTGCCCTTGAGCCGGTCCGCGCGCCCTTCGACGGCGAGGATTGTCGCGTCGGAATTGGCCAGGATAATCAGCCCTTCCTTGCCCTGGCGTTCAGCCAGATAATCGATTGCCGGCAATGCCGCGTCGATCAGCAGTCGATTGCTCGCCAGCAGCACGTCGAGGCTCGCACTCGATTCCAGCGCCAGCTCGTGCTTGGCATTGAAATTCACGCCATGGCTGAGGCTGCGTCGCCACGAAGCGTCGATTTCCGCCCGCAACACGCCATCCGGGACTTCGCCCTCGAGATGGAGTTTTTCCCGGGCCAGCCGGGCTTCGCGGTGCAGCTTGGGGGTAGTTGTTTTTATCAGCGTCATCAAGCGCTCCGGATCGGTCCGCTTTGCGCTCATTTTAAGTTCAGCGGCCTGGCGCAATCTTTACGTTAACGTCAGGGCTATGGCAAGTGCCGCAGAGCGCTTGTGTTCCGTCAGGTGGTCCGCGTTATTGTTCTTCGCGAGCAGGCTCGCTCCCACAGGTTCAGCGTCGTTCACAAATCTGCGATACAACTCGGTCGCTGTGGGAGCGGGCTTGCTCGCGAAAGCGGCCTCCCAGTCACCATCAAACTCAGAGCTGCCACACCTCGCAGTTCACAAAAAACGCCCGGGCATTATCCTCCAGACTCTCCAGATGATACCCCCCCTCCTGCACAATCAAACACGGCAAGCCAAGGCTACGAATCCGCTCGCCCAGCAGTGCAAACCCTTCCCGAGTCACGGCCACTTTGCTCTGCGGATCCAGCTCGAAAATATCGAACCCCAGGGACAGCACCAGCACCTCGGCACCGAAGTCCTTTACCGCGTGCAGCGCCACTTCCAGTTGTTCCAGGAAGTGCGCTTCACTCGCGCCATGGGCCATCGGCAAGTTGAGGTTGAACCCCTCGCCTTTCCCGACACCACACTCATCGGCGAACCCGGCCACCCCCGGATAGAAGTTGGTCGGATCGCCATGCACCGAGACATAAAGCACATCGTCGCGGTCGTAGAAAATCTCCTGGATCCCCTGCCCGTGGTGCATGTCGGTGTCGAGCACCGCGACCCGCGAAAAACCGTTGCGCAGCACCTGCGCCGCCACCGCCGCGTTATTGACATAACAAAAACCGCCCGCCGCTTCCGCCCTGGCGTGGTGACCTGGTGGACGGCACAAGGCGTAGGCGGCAGGTTCGCCATCGAGCAACGCCTGGGCGCCGGCGACAGCGCTCTGTGCCGACCAATAGGCCGAACGCCAGGTCTGCTCGCCCACCGGGCAACTGCCGTCGGCCAGGTAACGCGCAGCCTGGGCGAGAACTCCACGCAAGGCGTTGGGTTCGCGGACGAAGATGTTCGACATCACTTCATCGCCCCAGTCCTCGGGGACTTCTTTCCAGCGTTGATGGGCTTCCTGCAGGAACGCCAGGTACGCCGCGCCGTGGACCGCCAGCAGCGGATCGAGCCCGGCATCGGTCGGTTGCTCGACCGTAAAGCCCAGCGAATGCGAGGCCTGCACCAATCGTTGAGCACGTTCCGGGACTTCCTGTGGCGTACGCATCTGCCCGCGGGAGTAATAGCTGCGTGGATGGTGAAGCAATTGTTCGGGATGGAAAAAACTGCGCATGGGGTCGATACCTGTCAGTTAACGTAAATATTGAAACCGAGCGAGCCCTCCTGTGGGAGCGAGCCTGCTCGCGAATGCGGTTTAACATTCAACAGAGAGGGTGACTGACCCACCGCATTCGCGAGCAAGTCGGATCGCCGCACCGTCGCTCCCACATGGATTGCGTTTATTCAGCTCTTCCGGCGCGAGCCAGCACGGCGTTGAGCAGCACATCGGTGCCTTGTCGCACATCGTCGGGCAATACATCTTCCGCTTCGTTATGGCTCAAGCCGCCGACGCACGGGATAAACACCATGGCCGTCGGGCAGAACCGCGCCAGGTGAATCGCGTCATGCCCGGCGCCGCTGACAATCGATTGCTGAGCGTAGCCCAGCGCATCCACCGCCTGCTGCACCGCCGCCACGCAATCGGCGTCGAACGGCGTCGCCGGACTGATCCAGTGCGGCGTGATCGTCAGCTTCAAGCCGCGAGCGTCGGCGATTGCCTGCAGTCGTGCACGCACTTGCTGCTCCATCGCCTCGATGGCTTCGTCGCGGTGATGACGCAGGTCGACGGTGAAATTCACCAGCCCGGGAATGGTGTTGCGCGACGATTTGTTGATGCTCAATTCGCCGACGGTGGTCAGGCCCTCAGGGGCGAAATCGCTGGCCAACCCTTCGATCGCCTGAACCATCCGCGCCACCCCGGACAAGGCGTCCTTGCGCAGTGGCATCGGCGTCGTACCGGCGTGGGCGGCCATGCCTTCGACCCGCACGTCGAGCCAGCGAATCGCCTGACCGCCGCTGACCACACCGATACTTTTTGCGTTGTCTTCAAGGATCGGCCCTTGTTCGATGTGGGCCTCAAAGTACGCGTCCACTGCGCCACCCAGCGGGCGCTCGCCGGCATAACCGAGGCGCTTCAACTCGTCGGCGACGCTGATACCATCGACGTCCCGCACCGCCAGTGCCGCGTCCAGTGGCATGATCCCGGTGAATACCGCCGAGCCGAACATTGCCGGGGTAAAGCGCGCGCCTTCTTCGTTAGTCCACACCGCCACTTCCAGCGGCTTGCGGGTCTGGATCCCCAGATCGTTGAGGCAACGCACTACTTCCAGGCCGGCGAGTACGCCATACACTCCATCGAATCGGCCGCCTTCAGGCTGGGTGTCGAGGTGACTGCCCATCATGACCGGCGCAGCGTCCGGATCGGTGCCGGCGCGGCGGGCGAACAGGTTGCCGATGGCATCCACGCTCAGGGTCATGCCGGCTTCGCGGCACCAGTGGGAAAACAGTTCGCGACCGGCCTTGTCTTCATCGCTCAGGGCCAGGCGGCAACTGCCGCCACGGGCGGTGGCGCCGATTTCGGCCATGGCCATCAGACTCGCCCACAGGCGTTCGCCGTTAATCTTCAACATAAGTCACTCCACGAAAATTCAGCTGGAAACGATGATTTCTGTTGTAGGAGCCGGCTGGCTGGCGATAGCGGTGTGTCAGACGACATCGCTGTTGACTGTTCCGCCGCCTTCGCTGCGGTGCGGCGATCCGACAAGCCAGCTCCTACAGGGGTTCGTTGTTCGTAATGGATCGGCGTCAGGCGTTGGCCAATTCAATGCGTTCAGCACTGGCATGGCGACGGGCAAGGGAAAGAACACAGATCAGCGAAGTCGCGGCGATCAGGCTGTAGAACACCGCCATCGGCCACCATTGGCCGGCGAATTTGTGCGCCAGCATCGTGCCGATCAGCGGCGTCAGGCCACCGGCCAGGGCTCCGCAAATCTGATAGGCCAGGGAGATCGCGGTGTAGCGCACACGGGTCTCGAACATGCCGCTGACGTAACCGGCGATCACCGCGTAGAACGACGCCATGCACACCACCGCCAGGGCAATGCCGAGGATGATCAGCGGCGCCTGCGCCGAGCTGACGAGCACGAACATCGGGTAGGGAGACGCCATGGCCAGTAACGACACCAGGCACAGGAATCGGGTCGCGCCCATCTTCTCGGCCACCCACGCCGCCAGCGGCTGGATACAGAACTGAATGATCGCCACCACGAACAGACATTCGAGGATCAACGAGCGCGGCAACTCAAGCTGCTGGGTGGTGTACGCGATCATGAAGGTGTTGGTGAAATACACCCCGGCGATGCCCAGGGTGTTGGCGCCGATGCACAGCAACAGCGGACGCCACGCGGTGCGCAGGACCTCCATGACCGGTGCCTGCTCCTTGCGCGTACTTTTGCTGGCCAGTTCGCGGCTGGCGAGGAACTCCGGCGACTCATTCACACCCAGGCGAATCGCCAGGCCGACCAGCAACAACAGCGAACTGGCGAGGAACGGCAGGCGCCAGCCCCAGCTCATCAGGTCTTCTTCCGGCAAACGAGTGACCGCGCTGAAGGCCAGCAACGACAGGATCAGACCCGCCGGGCTGCCGAGTTGGGCAAAAGAAGCGAAGAAATTGCGACGACCTTTCGGTGCATGCTCGCCGGCCATCAACACCGCCCCGCCCCACTCGCCACCGACGGCGATGCCCTGGACGATGCGCAGCAGAATCAGCAGCACCGGCGCCGCCGCGCCGATTTGCGCGTAAGTCGGCAGCAAGCCGATGCACACCGTGACCACGCCCATCATCAGCAAGGTGATGATCAACGATTTCTTGCGTCCGATGCGGTCGCCGATGTGGCCGAAGATAATCCCGCCCAACGGTCGCGCAAAGAAGCCCACGGCGAAGGTGCCGAAGGCGGCCATGGTGCTGAACAACTTGTCGTCGGAGGGGAAGAACAGCGCACCGAACACCAGCGCGGCGGCAGTGGCGTAGATGTAGAAGTCGTACCACTCGATCATGGTGCCGATAAAGGCTGCGGCTGCCGCACGGCGCGGCTGGGACGAAGCTTGGGGCTTCATGGGTCGGACTCCTTTGCTTGTTTTTTTGGCAGGAGAGAAACGGCTGAATCAAGGCACTCTGGTGGCGCCTGTCTGGGGGTGATTTATCGGCCCGGGGCTATGATTAGTCAATTTTCTATTTATTATGCTAAGTATTACTACAGCTTATAATCGAGAGCCCCATGGCCGAACGCGATGTGCAACGCCTGCTCAATGACCGCCTGGACTGGAACCTGCTGCGCACCTTCCGGGTAATCGGCCAGGAACTGAGCATCAGCCGCGCCGCCGCCCGTTTGCACCTGACCCAACCGGCGGTGAGCCAAGCGCTCAAGCGTCTGGAAGAACAACTGGGGAGGCAATTGATCGCCCGCCGCGGGCCACGGTTTGCCTTGACCGAAGTCGGCGAGCAGATCTTCGAACTGGCCGGTGAGATCTACGGCCAGATGTCCCAGGTCAGCAGCGTGCTGGAGCAACCGGCCGACGAAGTGATCGGCAAGGTGCGCTTGCTGATCATCAGCCGGATCTTCTCCGAGCGCTTCGATGACTTCCTCGCGGACTTCCATCGCCAGTATCCGCGGGTGGATCTGGAAGTCGATGTGATGCGCAGTTCCGACATCGTCAGCGCCCTGCAGGAAAAGACCGCGACCCTCGGCCTCAGCCTCAATCGCCGCCCGCAACCGCGCCTGGAGCAACGGCTGTTCCTGCGTCAGCGCTACGCGTTTTTCTGCGGCAAGCACCATGCAATGTTCGGCCGGCAGAACGTGGTCGAAGGGGATTTGCAGCGGGAGAATTTCGTCAGCTTCACCAGTGACCAGATCGGCGGCATGCTCTCGCCGCTAACGATTTTCCGTGATCAGCAGGGGTTCAGCGGACGGATCGTCGCCTCGTCACAGAGCCTGGAAGAAGTCCGGCGACTGGTGATCGCCGGGTTCGGTATTGGCTGTCTGCCCGAGCACGTGGTGGCGGCGGACGTCGAAGCCGGATTGCTCTGGCGCCTGCCGCCCCGTGAAGGGATTGCCGATGTGGACATTCATTTGCTGTGGAACCGCGAGCAGCGCATGAGCCGGGCCGAGACGATTTTTATCGAGAGCCTGCAGCGCTGCCTGACGGCTTAAACGCGTAACACCTGCGCCAACGGCTCACCGGCCCGCAAGCGTTCTAGCAAGTGCGGCTCGGCAGCATCCGAGGCCAAGGCCTGATCGATGACACCGGCCGCCGTTTGCCAGTCCAGGAATAGCACGCCATTGTCATCCGCCAGCACCAGATCACCGGGACGCACGGTCACGCCGGCGCAGTGAATCGGCTGATTGATCTGACTGTCGCCACGACCGTGCAACTTGGTGGTCAGCAGGCTGGTGCCGCGAGCGAAGACCGGTAGCCCGGCTTCACGCAGTTCCAACAGATCGGTGACCGCGCCGTCCACCACAATACCGACCGCACCGGCGCAGCTCGCCGCGCAACGGGTGACGGCGCCGACCGGGGCGTGTTGCCAGTCGCCACCGGTGTCGATCACCAGCACATCGCCGGGCTGGATCAACGCCAGGGCCTGATTGACCGCGATGGCATCGGCGCCCACCAGTTTCAGGGTCAGCGCGCGGCCGACCATTTTCACATTGGGCACCATGGCCCGCAGTTGTGAGTCGGCAAAGCCCTCCTCGAGGAAATGCCCCAGGGTCGCAAAGCTCACGGTCTTGAACTGCTCGATCAGCTGCGACTCATTCATGTTGCGACTCCCTGACAATCAATTCGGCGACACAGTCGATTTCCAGCGACACCCCCCAAAGCGCCACGCAAACCGTGGTGCGAGCGGGCGGCGCATGGCCGAGTAATTCGCGGTACACCGCATTGAATGGTTCCAGTTGCGCGGGGTCGGTGAGGTAGGCGTTGACCTTGATCACGTGGCTGAAGTCGGACCCGGCTTCAATCAGGATCGCCTGCAAATTACGCAGGGTTTGCCGCACCTGCCCGGTGAAGTCGGCGGGCTGGTCATCGAGCCCGCTCTGGGCCGGAATCTGCCCGGCGGTGAACACCAGGTGGCCGCTGACCACCGCCTGAGAGTAAGGGCCGACCGGGCCGATGAAGCCCGGGGCTGACTGAATTCTGCGCATGTTATTGAGTTCCTTTAATCAGGCAACGGCCGATTTGACCGGTTTGAAGGCTGGATCACCGGCAGGCACCGCCGCCGGGATTTCACTGATGTCCCGCTTGAAGGTTTCGGTCAGCAGCAACAGCGCCACCAACGAAATCAACGCAGCGCCGATCATGTACCAGGCCACCGAAGAGCCTTTGCCGGTCGCCGCCAGCAATGCGGTGGTAACGATCGGTGTCGCCGCGCTGCCGAGCAGGCCGGACAGCATGTAGCTGATCGACAACCCGGAATAGCGCACCCGCGTGCCGAACAACTCCGCAAGGAAAGTCGCAATCGGCCCGTAGTTGGCGGCAAAGGCGGTCATCAACAACAGGTAACCGAAGATCACCAATGACAACTCTTTGGTGTCCATCAACCAGAACATCGGGAACGCCACCAGGGCTTCGGCCACAATGCCCGCGACAATGATCGGCTTGCGCCCGTAACGGTCCGACAGTGCGCCGAACACCGGCAACATGACGATGCACCAGGCGCAGGACAGCAGCACCACGCCGAGCATCACACTGCGACTGAAGCCGAGATTCTGTGTACCGTAGGTCAGGCCGAACGCGACGATGATGTTGAACGATGCACCGGTCGACATGGTGGCGATCCCGCCCAGCACCACTTGTTTCCAGTACTTGCGGAACACTTCGGCGAGCGGCATTTTCACCTGCACCTCGGCCTCCTTGACCTTGTTGAAGGCCGGGGTTTCCGAGATGTTCAAGCGGATGTACAAGCCCACGGCAATCAGCAGCACGCTGGCCAGGAACGGAATACGCCAGCCCCAGGCCAACAGGTCCTCGGGGGACAGCCACGCGGCAATCAGCAGGAAGGCCAGGTTGGCAATCATGGTCCCGGCGGGAACGCCGATCTGTACCCAGGAACCGTACAAGCCGCGTTTGTTGGCGGGCGCATGTTCCACCGCCATCAATACCGCACCGCCCCACTCGCCGCCCAGCGCCAGGCCTTGAATCACCCTTAGCAGCAACAACAGTATCGGTGCCCAGATACCAATGGCCGCGTAGTTCGGTAATAGTCCGATGGCGAAAGTTGCGGCGCCCATGGTCAACAGCGAAACCAACAACATCGACTTGCGTCCCAGGCGGTCACCGAAATGCCCGAACAATGCCGCACCGACAATCCGTGCCAGATACGCCGACGCAAACGTACCGAACGCCAATAAGGTACCGATCAACGGATCGAAGTCCGGAAAGAATACTTTGTTGAACACCAGCGCCGAAGCCGTGGCAAAGACAAACAGGTCGTACCATTCCACCGTGGTGCCGATCACACTGGCCACGGCGACTTTTTTCATGTTGGTTGCAACTTGCGCAGGTGCGCCGGACTTTTCTACAGGCGATAACTCGCTCATCACTGTCTCCAGGAGTTCATAGAGAACTCGTTATTTAATTGTTTTGACTGGCAGTAAAATGTTCGTAGTGAGGATTATTGTTGTATCTCGCCCAGTTAAGCGGGCGAGTTCGCAAGGCACTTTCTTGTTAATAACCCAATGTTCGGTCGGCGCAATTCAATAGGGGTTTACCGGCATTAAGACGGCGAAAGTTCTCCGCTACTTGTTCGGCGATGCAGTCGTGGGAAGCGGCCGATGCCATGTGTGGGGTGATGGTGACGCCGGGCATTGTCCAGAGGCGGTGATCGGCTGGCAGCGGTTCCTGTTCGAAAACATCCAGCAGCGCGCCGCGCAGTTTTCCTCGTTTGAGCGCGTGTTCGAGGTCGTCGATGTTCAGGTGCCCGCCCCGGCCGCAATTGATCAGCGCGGCGCCGTTGGCGAGTCGGTCGAACGTGGCATTGCCGAGGATGCCGCGGGTTTCATTGGTCAAGGGCAGCAGGTTGATCAGCAGCTCCAGGCCATCGAGAAACGGATTGAGCTGTTGCGCGCCGGCAAAGGTCTGCACACTCGGCAGATCCTTGCTGCGGCGGGCCCAGCCACGAACGTCGTACCCGGCCGCGGCCAGATCCTGGGCAATGGCGCTGCCCAACGACCCCAGGCCCATCACCCCGACCTTGAACTGTCTCGCCGCCCGTTGCAGCGGCCGCTCCCAGTGCTGTTGCCGTTGCTGCAGCAGCACCTGATCGAAGCCGCGGTGATAGTGGATCACGGCCCAGCGCACGTACTCGGTCATGCCCTGGCGGTGGCCAGGATCGACCACCCGGCACACCGGCAAATCCGGGCACGACGGGTCGTGCTCCAGGTGATCGATACCGGCCGCCACCGAGTGAATCACTTGCAGGTTCGGCAATGCGCTGAGGCTGCCCGGCAAGGGAAACCAGCACGCGGCAATCTGCGCATTCCTGGCCCGCGGATCATCCGCCAGCACGGTGGTGAGCTGTGGTGCGCTGCGGGCAAACGCGGCTTGCAGTTGCTTGAGCAGCAAGGTGTCGCGGGACAGCAGAACCACGGTGTTGATGTCGGTTTTCACGATAAGTAGGACTCACGCTGGGATTCGATCAGGGTTAGAGCGGCCTCCCAGGCCAGGTCGATGATGTTGTCCTGCTCATCGCGGTCAAACTGTTCGGCGGTGTGTGCGCAGACTTCCGGGGACGGGTACTGCAGCGCCGAACCACCGGCCAGCGCCGCCACCTGTGCCTGACAGGCGCGCTCCAGAAAGTGGATTTCCTGGAACGCCTGAGCCACCCCGGAACCACCGACCAGCAAGCCGTGATTGCGCAGGATCATCGCCCGGTGCGGCCCCAGGTCGGCAATCAAGCGCTCGCGCTCATCCAGCGACAACGCGATGCCTTCATAGGTGTGATACGCCAGCTTGCCGTAGAACTTCAGCGCGTGCTGACTGATCGGCAGCAGTCCATGCTTCTGCGCGGCAACGGCCATGCCGGCGGCAGTGTGAGTATGGATCACGCAGTTGAGATCCGGGCGGGCCATGTGGATCGCCGAGTGAATGACGAAGCCGGCGGCGTTGACCCGGTGACCTTCATAGTACGGATCGACCACTCGACCGTCCTGATCGATGCGCACCAGGTCCGAAGCACGCATGCGGTCGAAAATGACCCCGTAGCGGTTGATCAGAAAGTGATGCTCAGGCCCCGGAATGCGCAGGGTGATATGGGTGTCGATCAGATCGGTCATGCGAAAGTGCGCGACCAGGCGATACAGCGCCGCCAGTTCGCAACGGGCCTTCCATTCAACCGGGCCGATGTGTTCAGGTTTACTCACGAATACACCTCTTTAGCTGCGTGGGTGACGACCGGGTTGGCGCGCAGGCGGGCCAGGCCGCAAACACCGATCAGGGACAGGGCCGAGAGCAACGTGAAGAACACCGCCAGCGGCAACCATTGTCCGGAAAACTTGCTTGCCAGCAGCGTGCCGATCAGCGGCGTGGTGCCGCCGGCCAGTGCGCAGCTGAGCTGGTACGCGATGGAAATGCCCGAGTAGCGCAGGTGCACCGGGAATGCCTGGGTCATATAGCCGGCAATCACCGCATACAGCGCCGAAAGAATCACCACCGCCAGGGCGATGCCCAGGGTCATCAACACAATGTTCTGCGTGCCCACCAGCAGGAACATCGGGTAAGGCGTGACCATGCACAGCAGCGCGACGAGCTTGAGGAAGCGGCCTTCGCCGATGCGCTCGGCGAGCAGTGCCGAGAGGGGTTGCGAGAGCAGCTGAATGACCGTCACCAGGAACAGGCAATCGAGAATCGTTGAGCGGGCGATGCCCTGGTACTGGGTGACGTAAGTGATCATGAAGGTGTTGGTGAAGAAGAACCCGGCCGAACCGATGGTCACGGCGGCAGCTGCAAACAGGATCTGCCGCCAGCAGGTGCGGATCACGTCCTTGACCGGGTACTTGGCGGTCTCGTTGTTGTCTTTCGCCTTGGCGAATTCCGGCGACTCGTGAACCCCGGAACGAATCATCAGGCCGACCATCATCAGCACACCACTGGCGAGAAACGGCAGGCGCCAGCCCCAGGCGAGGAAGTCTTCGGGCTCCAGCGAGGTCACCAGACGGAAGGCGATCAAGGCCAGCAACAGACCGGCCGGGCTGCCGAGCTGGGCAAAAGAGGCGTAGAAGGTCTTGCGTTTGGCCGGTGCGTGTTCGCTGGCCATCAACACCGCCCCGCCCCACTCGCCACCGACGGAAATGCCCTGGATCAGGCGCAGCACGATCAAGCCGATCGGCGCCCAGATGCCGACACTGGCGTAGCTGGGCAACAGGCCGATGCCTGCGGTGGCCACGCCCATCAGGGCCATGGTCACCAGGAGCATTTTCTTGCGACCCAAGCGATCACCCAAATGGCCGAAGACCATGCCGGCCATGGGCCGGGCGATGAAGCCGACGGCGAAACTGCCAAAGGCGGCAAGCGTGCTCATCACCGGGTCGCTGCTGGGAAAGAACACCTGCCCGAGCACCAGCGCCGCCGCTGTGGCGTAAATGTAGAAGTCGTAGAACTCGATGGTCGTGCCAATAAAGGCGGCGGCCGCGGCTCGACGCGGTTGAGGGGTAGTGTGCATGCAAGGACCCTGTGTATTTATAGTTTTGGGCAGGTAGTGAAGGCTGGTTAACGGTTGCACTCTGTGGCGCTTGTGGGCTTTATCGCTTCCGTGCCAGGATTAGTCAATTTTCATATTCTTATCTTTACTATTAGCACTACTACTACATGGAATATTTATGTCCTCCACTAACCCGTGGGTCGGCCGCCGCTTTCTGAACGACCGCCTCGACTGGAATCTGTTGCGCACCTACCTGGTGATCGGCCAGGAAGGCAGCATGAGCCGCGCTGCGGCGCGGTTGCACATCACGCAATCGGCGGTCAGCCAGGCCCTGAAACGGCTGGAGGAACAGCTGGAATGTGTGCTGATTGCCCGCAGTGGACGCCGCTTCGATCTGACGGAAACCGGGGAAGAAGTGCTGCGCATTGCCGCGGAAATCTATGGTGATATTTCCCGACTGGGCACAGTGGTGGAGAGTCGCCACGACGACTTGGTGGGCAAGATTCGCATCCTTACCGTCAGTGGCGTGCAAGCACGACATTACGATGACTTCCTCGCCGATTTCCATGAAACCCACCCGAAAATCGAGTTTGAAGTGGAGGTGATGGGCAGCTCGAACATCATCAGTTCGCTGCTGCAAAAGACCGCGACCATCGGCGTTGGACTGTGCCGTTTACCGCAACCGCGACTGGAGCAACGCGTTCTGTTTCGTGAGACTTATGCGTACTTCTGCGGCCAGCGTCATCGACTGTTCGGCCAAGAGAACCTGACCCTGGAACAACTCGCGGCGGAGCATTTCGTGAGCTTCACCAGCGATCAGCTCGGCGGTAACCTCTCGCCGTTGACACTGTTTCGCGACCAGCAGGGATTTACCGGCAAGATCGTTGCTTCATCGACGAGTTTTGAAGAGATTTACCGCTTGATTTGCGCAGGGTTTGGTATTGGCTGCCTACCGACGCACTTGGTGCGGCGGGATGTCGAGCAAGGTTTGCTCTGGCGTTTGCCGCCGGAAGACGGAGTGGTGGATTTCGATATCCAGCTGTTGTGGAATCGCGAGCAGAAGATGAGTCAGGCCGAAACCGTATTCCTTGACAGCTTCCAGCACATGCTCAGCATTCGTGAGCCTGTGCTGTGAAGCCTCGATCGGTCAGACGTGAGGGTCGCCTGGTTTTTTGATCGGCGCGGCATATTGCGGCTTGAGGTGGCCGTCCTGGTCGAGCAGCCAGGCGTCCATGATCTGCCGCACCACGGGACCGGCGACGCGACCACCGGCCTCGCCGTTTTCGATCATCACTGAAATGACGATCTTCGGATGCTCGGCCGGGGCGAAGCCGACGAACAAGGCGTTGTCGCGGTTACGCTCCAGGGTTTTCGCCCGGTTGTAGCGCTCACCCTGCTTGATCGCCACCACCTGCGCCGTCCCACTCTTGCCGGCAATGCGGTACTGCGCCCCCGCCGCTGCCGCCCGGGCAATCCCGCGAGCGTCGTGCATGACCATCTGCATGCCGTGGTTGACCTGCTCCCAGTCACGCGGGTCCTTGAGCAGGATGTTCGGCATCGGATGCTCATCCACCGGCGCTACGCCATCCACGGTCCTGGCCAGGTGCGGCCGATTCCAGACCCCCTTGTTGGCGATCAGCGCAGTAGCCTGGGCCAGCTGCAGCGGCGTGACCTGCATGTAGCCCTGGCCGATGCCCAGGATCACCGTCTCCCCAGGGAACCATGGCTGTCGGCGCGTGGCGCGCTTCCAGGCCTGGGATGGCATCAGGCCAGCAGACTCTTCGAACATGTCCAGGGACACTTTCTCGCCGAGACCGAACATCGCCATGTAGTCGTGCAGGCGGTCGATGCCCAGCTTGTGCGCCAGGTCGTAGAAGTAGGTGTCGTTGGAACGCATGATTGCCGCGTCCATGTCCACCCAGCCGTCGCCGCTGTGGTTCCAGTTGCGGTATTTGTGGTCGAAATCCGGCAATTGGTAATAGCCCGGATCGTAGACGCGGGTCTGCGGGGTGACCACGCCGGCGTCGAGGCCGGCAATCGCCACTTCCGGTTTGATGGTCGAGCCGGGGGCATAAAGGCCGCGCAGTACGCGGTTGAACAGCGGCCGGTCGATGGAGTCGTGCAGCGCCGCGTATTCCTTGAAGCTGATGCCCGTCACGAACAGGTTCGGGTCGAAACTTGGCTTGCTGACCATGGCCAGCACTTCGCCGGTCGACGGGTCGAGTGCGACCACTGAACCGCGACGATCACCCAATGCCTGCTCGGCGGCTTCCTGGAGTTTGACGTCGAGGCTCAGGACGATGTTTTTGCCCGGGGTCGGATCGGTATGCTTGAGCACGCGCAGCACCCGGCCTTGGGCGTTGGTTTCGACTTCTTCATAGCCAACGTGGCCGTGCAGTTTCGACTCGTAGAATTTCTCTATGCCGGTCTTGCCGATGGATTGGGCGCCACGGTATTCCACCGTATCCAGGGTTTTGGATTCTTTCTCGTTGATACGGCCGACGTAGCCGATCGAATGCGCGAAGTGCGCGCCCATCGGGTAGTGACGAACGAACTGCGGTTCGACGTCGATCCCCGGCAGCCGGAATTCATTCACGGCGAGTACCGCGATCTGTTCTTCGCTGAGTTCGTAGAACAGCGTGACGGGTACGAACGGATGGCGCGCCTGCTTCATCGCCTTGTCGAACAGCGCGCGGTCTTCGGCTGGCAAATGCAGGAGGTTGATCACTTCGTCCAGCTCGCCCTTGATATCGGAGGCGCGTTCGCGGGTGATCGTCAGGTTGAAGCTGGGGCGGTTATCGGCCAGGACCACGCCGTTGCGGTCATAGATCAGCCCTCGGGTCGGGGTGATCGGCAATACGTGCACGCGGTTGTTTTCGGAGATCGTCGAGTGGTAGTCGAACTCGAGCACTTGCAGGACATACAGGCGCACGACCAGTGCGCAAGTAATGGCGACGACGAACAGGGCGCAGGCCATCAGGCGTTTGTTGACCAGGCGCGTCTCTTGTTCGTGGTCCTTGATCGGTATCGGTTCGGGCATTTCTGCAGCAGCTCTTTGACTGTAAAGGGGGTGCCGATCCTCAGGCTTGAAAATAGTCCATTAAAAAACGAGCTGCACCATACCAAAAACCGTGCGGTCATTTTAGAGCGATTTTTTCGGGATGGATGTTCGACGAAGGAATTCGGGGTAGTGCGGGGCCAAAAACAAAACCCCTACCTGCATACGCAGATAGGGGTTTCGGAATTTAATCTTGACGATGACCTACTCTCACATGGGGAAACCCCACACTACCATCGGCGATGCATCGTTTCACTGCTGAGTTCGGGATGGGATCAGGTGGTTCCAATGCTCTATGGTCGTCAAGAAATTCGGGTACTGAGTCGCGACCAGCTGGCCTCGCTTCAGCAAATTGGGTATGTGATAGCTTTCGGTGTTTGCAAGATTCGAACTTTCGGTTCATTTCGTCTTCACACACCGCAATCTGATGCTCTTTCGAGTAGTCAAATTGCTTGGGTGTTATATGGTCAAGCCTCACGGGCAATTAGTATTGGTTAGCTCAACGCCTCACAGCGCTTACACACCCAACCTATCAACGTCGTAGTCTTCGACGGCCCTTCAGGGGACTCAAGGTCCCAGTGAGATCTCATCTTGAGGCTAGTTTCCCGCTTAGATGCTTTCAGCGGTTATCTATTCCGAACATAGCTACCCGGCAATGCCACTGGCGTGACAACCGGAACACCAGAGGTTCGTCCACTCCGGTCCTCTCGTACTAGGAGCAGCCCCTCTCAAATCTCAAACGTCCACGGCAGATAGGGACCGAACTGTCTCACGACGTTCTAAACCCAGCTCGCGTACCACTTTAAATGGCGAACAGCCATACCCTTGGGACCGGCTTCAGCCCCAGGATGTGATGAGCCGACATCGAGGTGCCAAACACCGCCGTCGATATGAACTCTTGGGCGGTATCAGCCTGTTATCCCCGGAGTACCTTTTATCCGTTGAGCGATGGCCCTTCCATACAGAACCACCGGATCACTAAGACCTACTTTCGTACCTGCTCGACGTGTCTGTCTCGCAGTCAAGCGCGCTTTTGCCTTTATACTCTACGACCGATTTCCGACCGGTCTGAGCGCACCTTCGTACTCCTCCGTTACTCTTTAGGAGGAGACCGCCCCAGTCAAACTACCCACCATACACTGTCCTCGATCCGGATAACGGACCTGAGTTAGAACCTCAAAGTTGCCAGGGTGGTATTTCAAGGTTGGCTCCACGCGAACTGGCGTCCACGCTTCAAAGCCTCCCACCTATCCTACACAAGCAAATTCAAAGTCCAGTGCAAAGCTATAGTAAAGGTTCACGGGGTCTTTCCGTCTAGCCGCGGATACACTGCATCTTCACAGCGATTTCAATTTCACTGAGTCTCGGGTGGAGACAGCGCCGCCATCGTTACGCCATTCGTGCAGGTCGGAACTTACCCGACAAGGAATTTCGCTACCTTAGGACCGTTATAGTTACGGCCGCCGTTTACCGGGGCTTCGATCAAGAGCTTCGCGTTAGCTAACCCCATCAATTAACCTTCCGGCACCGGGCAGGCGTCACACCCTATACGTCCACTTTCGTGTTTGCAGAGTGCTGTGTTTTTAATAAACAGTCGCAGCGGCCTGGTATCTTCGACCGGCATGAGCTTACGGAGCAAGTCCTTCACCCTCACCGGCGCACCTTCTCCCGAAGTTACGGTGCCATTTTGCCTAGTTCCTTCACCCGAGTTCTCTCAAGCGCCTTGGTATTCTCTACCCAACCACCTGTGTCGGTTTGGGGTACGGTTCCTGGTTACCTGAAGCTTAGAAGCTTTTCTTGGAAGCATGGCATCAACCACTTCGTGTTCTAAAAGAACACTCGTCATCAGCTCTCGGCCTTAGAATCCCGGATTTACCTAAGATTCCAGCCTACCACCTTAAACTTGGACAACCAACGCCAAGCTGGCCTAGCCTTCTCCGTCCCTCCATCGCAATAACCAGAAGTACAGGAATATTAACCTGTTTTCCATCGACTACGCTTTTCAGCCTCGCCTTAGGGACCGACTAACCCTGCGTCGATTAACGTTGCGCAGGAAACCTTGGTCTTTCGGCGTGGGTGTTTTTCACACCCATTGTCGTTACTCATGTCAGCATTCGCACTTCTGATACCTCCAGCAAGCTTCTCAACTCACCTTCACAGGCTTACAGAACGCTCCTCTACCGCATCACCTAAGTGATACCCGTAGCTTCGGTGTATGGTTTGAGCCCCGTTACATCTTCCGCGCAGGCCGACTCGACTAGTGAGCTATTACGCTTTCTTTAAAGGGTGGCTGCTTCTAAGCCAACCTCCTAGCTGTCTAAGCCTTCCCACATCGTTTCCCACTTAACCATAACTTTGGGACCTTAGCTGACGGTCTGGGTTGTTTCCCTTTTCACGACGGACGTTAGCACCCGCCGTGTGTCTCCCATGCTCGGCACTTGTAGGTATTCGGAGTTTGCATCGGTTTGGTAAGTCGGGATGACCCCCTAGCCGAAACAGTGCTCTACCCCCTACAGTGATACATGAGGCGCTACCTAAATAGCTTTCGAGGAGAACCAGCTATCTCCGAGCTTGATTAGCCTTTCACTCCGATCCACAGGTCATCCGCTAACTTTTCAACGGTAGTCGGTTCGGTCCTCCAGTTAGTGTTACCCAACCTTCAACCTGCCCATGGATAGATCGCCCGGTTTCGGGTCTATTCCCAGCGACTAGACGCCCTATTAAGACTCGCTTTCGCTACGCCTCCCCTATTCGGTTAAGCTCGCCACTGAAAATAAGTCGCTGACCCATTATACAAAAGGTACGCAGTCACCCAACAAAGTGGGCTCCCACTGCTTGTACGCATACGGTTTCAGGATCTATTTCACTCCCCTCTCCGGGGTTCTTTTCGCCTTTCCCTCACGGTACTAGTTCACTATCGGTCAGTCAGTAGTATTTAGCCTTGGAGGATGGTCCCCCCATATTCAGACAAAGTTTCTCGTGCTCCGTCCTACTCGATTTCATGACTAAGAGATTTTCGCGTACAGGGCTATCACCCACTATGGCCGCACTTTCCAGAGCGTTCCGCTAATCTCAAAGCCACTTAAGGGCTAGTCCCCGTTCGCTCGCCACTACTAAGGGAATCTCGGTTGATTTCTTTTCCTCAGGGTACTTAGATGTTTCAGTTCCCCTGGTTCGCTTCTTAAGCCTATGTATTCAGCTTAAGATACCTAACTTATGTTAGGTGGGTTCCCCCATTCAGACATCTCCGGATCAAAGTCTGTTTGCCGACTCCCCGAAGCTTTTCGCAGGCTACCACGTCTTTCATCGCCTCTGACTGCCAAGGCATCCACCGTATGCGCTTCTTCACTTGACCATATAACCCCAAGCAATCTGGTTATACTGTGAAGACGACATTCGCCGAAAATTCGATAATACTCAATTAAGAGCAACTCACAAATTTTACCTTAGCCTGAGCCGTTACCAGTGAAAGTAACGTTCAGTCTATCTTTCTATCACATACCCAAATTTTTAAAGAACGATCTAATCAAAGACTAGAAATCAACATTCATCACCGTCTTGGTGGAATGCTCATTTCTAAGCTTTCAACAAACAGAAGCAGTAGTGGTGGAGCCAAACGGGATCGAACCGTTGACCTCCTGCGTGCAAGGCAGGCGCTCTCCCAGCTGAGCTATGGCCCCGTATTTCTACAGGCGTTTCCCACACAAGCAAAATTGGTGGGTCTGGGCAGATTCGAACTGCCGACCTCACCCTTATCAGGGGTGCGCTCTAACCAACTGAGCTACAGACCCAATTTCGAGCTACTCAGGCCGACCTCACCCTGCTCTTTACCACAAAGCATGGGGTGTGCTCTAACCAACCAAGCTACAACCCAATTTCGGGCTGCTTCTAAATCGTCTTCTTCAATGAATCAAGCAATTCGTGTGGGAACTTATGGAGCAGCTGATGTCGTCGATTAAGGAGGTGATCCAGCCGCAGGTTCCCCTACGGCTACCTTGTTACGACTTCACCCCAGTCATGAATCACACCGTGGTAACCGTCCTCCCGAAGGTTAGACTAGCTACTTCTGGTGCAACCCACTCCCATGGTGTGACGGGCGGTGTGTACAAGGCCCGGGAACGTATTCACCGCGACATTCTGATTCGCGATTACTAGCGATTCCGACTTCACGCAGTCGAGTTGCAGACTGCGATCCGGACTACGATCGGTTTTCTGGGATTAGCTCCACCTCGCGGCTTGGCAACCCTCTGTACCGACCATTGTAGCACGTGTGTAGCCCAGGCCGTAAGGGCCATGATGACTTGACGTCATCCCCACCTTCCTCCGGTTTGTCACCGGCAGTCTCCTTAGAGTGCCCACCATTACGTGCTGGTAACTAAGGACAAGGGTTGCGCTCGTTACGGGACTTAACCCAACATCTCACGACACGAGCTGACGACAGCCATGCAGCACCTGTCTCAATGTTCCCGAAGGCACCAATCCATCTCTGGAAAGTTCATTGGATGTCAAGGCCTGGTAAGGTTCTTCGCGTTGCTTCGAATTAAACCACATGCTCCACCGCTTGTGCGGGCCCCCGTCAATTCATTTGAGTTTTAACCTTGCGGCCGTACTCCCCAGGCGGTCAACTTAATGCGTTAGCTGCGCCACTAAGAGCTCAAGGCTCCCAACGGCTAGTTGACATCGTTTACGGCGTGGACTACCAGGGTATCTAATCCTGTTTGCTCCCCACGCTTTCGCACCTCAGTGTCAGTATCAGTCCAGGTGGTCGCCTTCGCCACTGGTGTTCCTTCCTATATCTACGCATTTCACCGCTACACAGGAAATTCCACCACCCTCTACCATACTCTAGCTCGTCAGTTTTGAATGCAGTTCCCAGGTTGAGCCCGGGGATTTCACATCCAACTTAACGAACCACCTACGCGCGCTTTACGCCCAGTAATTCCGATTAACGCTTGCACCCTCTGTATTACCGCGGCTGCTGGCACAGAGTTAGCCGGTGCTTATTCTGTCGGTAACGTCAAAACAGATACGTATTAGGTAACTGCCCTTCCTCCCAACTTAAAGTGCTTTACAATCCGAAGACCTTCTTCACACACGCGGCATGGCTGGATCAGGCTTTCGCCCATTGTCCAATATTCCCCACTGCTGCCTCCCGTAGGAGTCTGGACCGTGTCTCAGTTCCAGTGTGACTGATCATCCTCTCAGACCAGTTACGGATCGTCGCCTTGGTGAGCCATTACCTCACCAACTAGCTAATCCGACCTAGGCTCATCTGATAGCGCAAGGCCCGAAGGTCCCCTGCTTTCTCCCGTAGGACGTATGCGGTATTAGCGTCCGTTTCCGAGCGTTATCCCCCACTACCAGGCAGATTCCTAGGCATTACTCACCCGTCCGCCGCTCGCCACCAGGTACAAGTACCCGTGCTGCCGCTCGACTTGCATGTGTTAGGCCTGCCGCCAGCGTTCAATCTGAGCCATGATCAAACTCTTCAGTTCAAACATCTTTGGGTTTTTAAGAAACCCTAAACTTGGCTCAGCAATCGTTGGTTACATCTTTGATTTCTCGCGGAGTAACTTGTGATGCTGATAATCTTGTTGACTATCAGTCTGACTCCACAAGCACCCACACGAATTGCTTGATTCAGTTGTTAAAGAGCGGTTGGTTAAGATCTTTCGTCTCAACCGAGGCGCGCATTCTACGCTTTCCTCTGCTGCTGTCAAGCGGTTATTTTCAGAAGTTTTCAAAGTTTCCTTTGCAACTTCAACCACTTGCGCTTCCGATCTCTCGTTAGCGGGAGGCGAATTCTACAGCGTTAGTCGCTGCTGTCAACACCTCTTTTACACCGCTTCGACCGAGAAGATCGAATCGTTAATAAGGCGACAACACACTGCCCTACCAACTCCTTCCAGGCTTCGATAACCTGAAGCACCTCGCTGCCGAAAACTGCTTAACTCTTTGTTTACCAAGGAGTTTTCCGTTTCGACTGCGCCGGAAGTGGGGCGAATTATAGACTTCTAGATTCTGCCGTCAAGCCCTGATTACGCATTTCTATCAGGATGTTCGAAATCGCCGCTTATATATAGACGCGACGGCGACGAATGCGCAGTATATTGCCCAACACATACATCTACACTCTCGCTTCCTTCCTTGGACGATGCCACGCATGAACGACCAGCCCCGCAGTCTTGCCTCGACCCTGTTCTCGGTGGGCCTGCTAATAATAGCCATGGCATCGATCCAGTCTGGAGCTTCCCTGGCCAAAAGCATGTTTCCCGTTGTAGGTGCCCAGGGGACGACTACCCTGCGCCTTATTTTTGCCAGCGTGATCATGCTGCTGATACTGCGTCCGTGGCGGGCGACGCTCACGGCAAAATCCCTGCGCACCGTCATTGTCTATGGCATGGCGCTGGGCGGCATGAACCTCCTCTTCTATATGTCCTTGCGCACCGTGCCCCTGGGTATCGCGGTTGCACTCGAGTTCACCGGCCCCCTGGCGGTCGCCATCTATGCCTCGCGCCGTGCCATCGACTTCTTGTGGATCGCCCTGGCCGCTGCCGGCCTGATGCTGTTGATACCGACTGGAGCCACCTCCGCCAGTATCGATCTGGCAGGTGCCGGCTATGCCTTGGGCGCGGGTGTCTGCTGGGCGCTGTATATCCTGTTCGGACAAAAAGCCGGTGCCGACAATGGCGTACAGACCGCAGCACTGGGGGTGATGATCGCTGCACTGTTCGTTGCCCCGATCGGCATCGTCCACGCTGGTGCCGCCTTGCTGACGCCGTCGCTGATCCCCATCGCCATCGGCGTTGCCCTGCTGTCCACCGCACTGCCGTACACCCTGGAGATGGTCGCCCTCACCCGCATGCCGGCGCGGACCTTCGGCACACTGATGAGCATCGAACCGGCGATCGGCGCACTGTCCGGCCTGCTGTTCCTCCAGGAATACCTCTCACTGTCACAATGGATGGCCATCCTGTGCATCATTCTGGCGTCCGTCGGCGCAACCATGACCATGGGCAACGCCGTCAAGCCCGCCGTCGTAGCGGATTGATATCAGCCTTTAACGAGGGTCTGGTATTTACCGCGCAATTAGGCCATGTTTAAGACCGTAACCCGGTGCCAGACATGGATTTTTCAGGAAAGGGACATCGGAGACGCTTCCAGCGAAAGCGAATGCTGCCAAACCCGGGCATCAAGATCCGGGGACGCTATAAGGACAGTAATGAAACGAATGTTGATACTGATCGTCGTGTTGGCCGTTGCGGGCTGCGCGGCGACGTCGAAACCCACGATCAAACACGGCAAGAAAGGGCTGCACATCAACTGTTCCGGGCTGTCGTCCTCCTGGGACAAGTGCTACACCAGTGCTGTCAATTCGTGCGCCCCCAAGGGTTACAAGGTCATCGCCAAGTCCGGCGATACCGTGGAAGAACCTGGCGATTATCCATTTGGTCTCAATCCTGCCGGCTACACCAGCCGCAGCATGATCGTCATCTGCAAATAGGGTAATGCCGCCAAGTCAGGTGCGGGGACCGGCGATCTGGCGGCCTATCTCTTCGTAACTGGATTTCAACACCGAGCGCTGTACATCCGGGGTGGCCAACATACGCGCCACGACCAAGGCCCCGACGCATTGCGACAGAATTGCCCAGGCCAGGCTGTCGCTTCCCAGGATTCGCGCCCAACTCTGCTGGAGCCGACAGATCCAGTGCTCCGCCTGCTGGCGAGTCGCGATGTCCGAACGGGCAATCTCCGCTCCCAAGGCGGGCAAAGCACAACCGGATCCCGGATGCTCGACATGGGCCATGCTCAGGTAATGCTTCAGGCAACGCTCAAGCTTGCCCCGGTCCTGATCAGCCCCCAATCGGGCCAGGCTCTGGCCCAGCTCTCGCTCGACGATTGACGCGAACAGTTCATCCTTCGACGAGAAGTGGCTGTAGAAAGCCGCGCCACTCAAGCCGATCGCTTTCATCAAACTGTCGACACCTACCGTCGAAAAACCGGACTGCTTGGCCGACTCCGCACTGCTTTGCAGCAGCTTCTCTTTGGTTTCCTGCTTGTGACTGGCCGAGTACCGCATGTGCCTTACCCTCAGATTTGAACACCTTGACGCCTGTCGAATCGTAGCATAACGTTCGTTTAGTTAACGATCGTTCATCAAAGGGATCCAGTCATGAATAACAACAAGGTCGTACTGGTCGTCGGCGCAGGGGATGCCACTGGCGGCGCCATCGCCAAGCGTTTTGCCCGTGAAGGTTTTGTGGCCTGTGTCACTCGGCGCAGCGCGGACAAACTCCAGCCGCTGGTGGACGCCATCCAGGCCAGTGGCGCACAAGCCCATGGATTCGCCTGCGATGCGCGCAAGGAAGAAGAGGTGATTGCGCTGGTCGAGCAGATCGAAACCGAAATCGGGCCCATCGAAGCGTTCGTCTTCAACATCGGTGCGAATGTGCCGTGCAGCATTCTCGATGAAACCGCGCGCAAGTATTTCAAGATCTGGGAAATGGCCTGCTTTTCAGGATTTCTCAACGGCCGCGAGGTGGCCAAGCGCATGGTCACGCGTCAACGGGGGACTATTTTGTTCACCGGCGCTACGGCCGGCCTGCGCGGTGCGGCAGGGTTTGCGGCGTTTGCCGGGGCCAAGCACGGGATTCGCGCACTGGCGCAAAGCATGGCCCGGGAATTGGGCCCACTGAATATCCACGTCGCCCATGTCGTCGTCGACGGCGCCATCGATACTGACTTCATCCGCGACAGCTTCCCGGAGAAATACGCAACCAAGGATCAGGACGGCATCCTCAACCCCGAACACATCGCTGAGAACTATTGGTACCTGCACAGCCAACCCCGGGACGCCTGGACCTTCGAACTGGACTTGCGTCCGTGGAACGAGCGTTGGTAAGCCCATCCCCTACAACAATAATCAGAGCACATCGACCATGAGCAAAACCGTGGAGTTCTTCTTCGATCTCGGCAGCCCTGCTACGTATTTGGCCTATACCCAACTGCCTAAGATCTGCGCACAGACCGACAGCCAGTTGATCTACATTCCGATCCTGCTGGGTGGTGTCTTCAAAGCCACGGGCAACGCCTCCCCGGCGACCATCCCGGCCAAAGGCCGCTACATGTTTCAAGACCTGGATCGCTATGCCCGGCGCTACGGCGTGCCACTGAAATTCAACCCGCACTTCCCCATCAACACCCTGATGCTCATGCGTGCCGTCACGGGCATGCAAATGCGCCATCCGCAACGCTTTCAGGCGTTCATCGACTGCCTGTTCCACGCGCTCTGGGTTGAAGGCCGCAGCCTCGATGACCTGGCGACCGTCGCGACGGTGTTGACGCAGAACGGCTTCCATCCAGAAGAAGTACTGGCCCTGACCGCCGATGAGGAAGTCAAGGCCGCGCTCAAAGACAACACTGAAAAAGCAGTGCAACGGGGTGTATTTGGCGCACCGAGCATCTTTGTCGAGGGTGAGTTGTTCTTTGGTCAGGATCGACTGGAGTTCGTGATTGAAGCCCTGAGTTAAATCTCGACGACCAACCGCCCCTGAGCAGCGCCGGACACGAGCAGCTCATGGGCGGCTTCGGCGGTGTCCAGCGTAAACTGCCGAGGGTCGAGCAAAGGAAGTAGCTGGCCCGCTTCAATCAACCGAGCCGCATCCCGAAGAATCTGCCCGTGATGCTCCCGCCCCTTGCCAGTCAGCAGGGGTAACAAGGTAAAGACCCCGGAATAGCTCGCCCCACGAAACGACAGGGGTGCAAGACTGTGCTGCCCCCAGCCGAGGCAACTCAGCACATGTCCTTCGTAAACCCGCACGGCGTTGAAGGACGCATCCAGTGTTTCACCGCCCACCGTGTCGTAGACGATGTCGAAACCCTCGCCGGCCGTATGCTCGGCCACATACTCTTCAACCGACACCTTGCGGTAATCAATAAAGGTTGCGCCGAAACCTTCTATTACCGCCCGCTGCCGTTCAGAGCCAGTGGCAAACACCTCGGCTCCGAAAGCCCGGGCGATCTGCACGGCAACATGGCCGACCCCACCCGCCCCACCGTGGATCAATACCTTTTGACCCGCTCGCACCCTGGCCCGGTCCACCAACCCTTCCCACGCGGTGATCAGTACCAACGGCAAGCCTGCTGCCTCGCGCATGCTCAAGTTGTTCGGTTTGTGGGCCAGCAAGCGCGCATCGACTACCGCGAACTCTGCCAGAGAACCTTGGGCTCCGCCGATTCCGGTCGCCATCGCGTAGACCTCATCGCCCGGCAGCCATCCGCCGACGCCCTCGCCCACGGTCTCTACCGTTCCCGCCAGATCCATTCCCAACACCGCCGGCAAAGGTTGACGGGCATGAGCAGCCTGACCCGAGCGAATCTTTCCATCCAAAGGGTTCACTCCGCTGGCCTTGATCCTGACCAATACTTGACCCGCCTCAGGCACAGGCCGCGCAATGGAGGCAAAACGTAACGGCCCATTGGCCGAATCAACAATCAGAGCATGCATTTCGAGTAAATCAGTCATTTCGCGAATTCCATCGGAGGTGGCGGTAGGCCGATCTTCCTCTCACTCACTCATGCCGATAAGACGCCATATAGCTATAGTGAGCATGCCCCATTGGCATGAATGAGAAGCCCCGTGGATAAACTCAATGCAATGGCCATCTTCGTCCGGGTGGTCGAACGTGGCAGCTTTTCCGCCGTTGCCCGGGAACTGCAAACCAGCCAGCCGACCATCAGTAAAGTCCTGCGAGCACTGGAAACCGGGCTGGGTGGAAAACTGATTTCCCGCAGTACCCGACATCTGTCCCTGACCGACGAAGGTCAGCGCTACTACAACGAATGCCGGCAAATCCTCGCGGCCGTCGACGCCGCAGAACACAGCTTTCAGTCCGGGCGTGAAAGCGTTGCCGGTAACCTGAGAGTGGGTTCATCAGTGAGCTTTGGTCGCTTGCAGATTGCTTCGCGACTGCCGGACTTCCTCAAACAGTGCCCTCAGGTGCACATTGATCTGCAACTGAGCGATCAGAATCAGGATCTGCTCAGCGAAGGGCTGGATGTCACGTTCAGGATCGGCGAGCTCAACGACAGCGGCCTGATTGCCCGCCGTATCGGCACCACCCACCGGATGACCATTGCCGCACCTGACTACCTGGCGCAACACGGCCAGCCGCAAACTCCGGAAGAACTGAGCAAACACAATTGCCTGCAGTTCAACCTGCTAAACAGTCAAAACCTGTGGGTTTACGAAAAAGATGCCCAACGCCACGAAGTGCGGATCAAGGGTAATGCGCAAAGCAATAACTCTGAGGCTATCCGCGAGATGGTGTTGGGAGGGCTGGGCATTGCGCTGTCGCCAGTGTGGCTGTTCAGCGAGGATCTGAAGGCCGGGCGAGTGAGGGCGATCCTGCAGGATTACACTGCGCACTCGCTGCCGATTCATGCCGTGTCCCCGGCGAATCGTCGCCAATCCGCCAGAGTCAAAGCCTTTGTCGACTACATGAGCCAGGCGCTGGCAACAGCGCCTGAACTCCTGCCAATCAAATAGCAGCGGTTCGGGTGTGCAACCACTCCAGGGCTGCACCGTCGAGCAGCGGGCTCAGCCGTTCGCGCACTTCGGCGTGGTAAGCGTTGAACCACTGCTTTTCATCCTCGGTCAGCAGCGATGGCTCCAGGCAGCGGGTATCGATCGGGCACAGGGTCAGGGTTTCGAATTCCAGGAACTCACCGAATTCGCTTTTGCCCGCCTCGCGGTTCAATACCAGGTTCTCGATCCGCACACCCCAGCGGCCCGGACGGTAGGTACCCGGCTCGATGGAAGTGATCATGCCGGGTTGCATGGCGGTTTGCGGCGCGGCTGCCGCCTGATAGGCGATGACCTGCGGTCCTTCGTGAACGTTGAGGAAGTAACCGACGCCGTGACCGGTGCCGTGCCCGTAGTCGACACTTTCGGCCCAGATCGGCGCCCGAGCGATGGCATCCAGCAATGGCGAGAGGATGCCTTTCGGGAACCGGGCACGGGACAAGGCGATCACGCCCTTGAGCACCCGCGTGCAATCGCGTTTCTGTTCTGCGGTCGGCGTACCGACCGGGACCATCCGCGTGATGTCGGTGGTGCCGCCCAGGTATTGGCCGCCGGAGTCGATCAGCAACAGACCGTCGCCCTCGATCACCGCATGCTCTTGCTCGGTTGCGTGGTAATGCGGCATCGCGCCATTGGCGTTGAACGCGGCGATGGTGTTGAAGCTCAGGGACACATAACCCGGACGTCGGGTACGCGCGGCGGTCAGGTGTTCGTCGATGGTCAGTTCGGTGATGCGTTCACGACCCCATGCCGACTCCAGCCAGGTGAAGAATTCACACAGCGCCGCACCGTCCTGCTCCATGGCCTGACGAATGTGCTCGGCATCGGCCAGGCTTTTCTGCGACTTGGCCAATGTCGTCGGGTTGAGGCCTTCGACCAGTTTCACCCCGCTATCCAGGTTATCCAGCAAACCCGCCGTGACCCGCGCCGGATCAACTTGCAGGCTCGCGCCGCTTGGCACGGCCCGCAAGGCATCGGCCACTTCGCTGTAATCGCGCAGGGTCACGCCGTCCTGTTCGAGGATCGCGCGCAGCTCGCTATCGACTTTGCTCAGGGCGACGAACAAGGTGGCCTGCTGCTGGCTGATCAAGGCGAAAGAGACGAATACCGGGTTGAACGACACATCGCCGCCGCGCAGGTTAAACAGCCAGGCGATGTCATCGAGGGTGGCGATGAAATGCCAGTCGGCACCGCGTTCTTTCAACACTTCGCGCAGCTTGGCGAGCTTTTCGCCGCGGCTGACCGTCGCCTGCGGCGGCAAGTGTTGATAGATCGGTTCGTTCGGCAGGTTCGGACGGTCGCTCCAGACTTCGCTCAACAGATCGATGTCGGTACGCAGCCGCGCGCCGCGGTCCTCGAGCTTGCCACCCAGGGTACGCGCCGAGGCCACGGCCATCACCGCACCATCCACCGCGACGACGCCGCCTTCGGGGGTTTGCTCGGCCAGCCAGTCCAGCGGGCTCGGTTGACCCGGTTGCAGCTTGACCAGTTCAATGCCGCTGCCCTGGAGTTCCTTGGTCGCTTGTTCCCAATAGCGGCTGTCAGCCCAGACTCCGGCGAAGTCCCTGGTCACGATCAGCGTGCCGACCGAGCCGTGGAAGCCCGACAACCACTGCCGTCCTTGCCAATAGCCCGGCAGGTATTCCGACAGGTGCGGATCGGCCGACGGCACCAGCAGGGCATGGATACCCTCCCGGCTCATCAGCTCGCGGGTGTGCGCCAGGCGCTCGGGCACCGATCCATTGATCGAAGGCTGCGTACTCATCGTGTCTCCTGCTAACCACTTCATCATTATTGTTGAGTGCCGATCGAAGCCGGCGCTTTATGGCGCTGTCGCCCAGAATGCCGGAGCACTGGCGCAGGCCGCTTTAATCAGGTGTACCGCTTGATCGACATCCTGCTCGGTGGTGAAGCGTCCCAGGCTCAGGCGGATGGTGCGACTCGCCGAGCGCGCGTTGTGCCCCAGGGCCAGCAGCACATGGGAGGGCGCATTGCTGGCGGAGTTACAGGCCGAGGTCGCGGAAAACGCGATCGAGGTGCTCAGCGCCGCAGAGCTGAACCCGCCTTCGTTGAAGGTCAGGCTCAGGGTATGGGGAATGCGCTGGGTCGCACTGCCATTGAGACGCACGCCGGGAATGTCGAGCAGTGGTTCGAGCAAGCGTTCACGTAGACGCGTGATCATGGCTTTTTCTTCGTCGAACACTTGCGCCGCCAATGCGAAGGCCACGCCCATGGCGGCAATCTGGTGGGTCGCCAGCGTTCCGGAGCGCAAACCGCCTTCGTGACCGCCGCCGTGGATCTGCGCCTGCAAGCGCTGCTGCGCGCGAGGGCCGACATACAGTGCACCGATGCCTTTGGGGCCATAAATCTTGTGGGCGGAAAACGACATCAGGTCCACCGGCCATTCGGCCAGGTCGATCGCCACTTTGCCTGCGCCCTGAGCCGCGTCGACATGGAACAAGGCATCGCGATCACGCACGACCTGGCCAATGGCGGGGATGTCATTGACGGTGCCCAACTCATTGTTGACCAACATCAGCGAGACCAGAAAGGTGTCCTCGCGCATCGCCTCGCTGACCGCCTGCGGGGTGATCAGGCCTTCCGCGTCCGGCACCAGGTAAGTCACGGCAACACCGACATCCTGCAATTGCCTCGCGGTGTCGAGAATGGCCTTGTGTTCGATCTGGCTGGTGATGATATGGCCGCCGGGAACTCCGCGAGCCTGGGCCACGCCCTTGAGGGCAAGGTTGTTCGATTCGGTGGCGCCGGAGGTCCAGACGATCTGCTGCGCCTGGGCGCCTACCAGCTGCGCCACCTGCTGCCGTGCCTGCTCGACCGATTGCCGGGCCTGCTGGCCGAACGCATGGGAGCTGGACGCCGGGTTGCCGAAATTGCCGTTGAAACCCAGACACTCGACCATGACCTGGATGACCCGCTCATCCACCGGCGTGGTGGCGGCGTAGTCGAAATACAGTGGACGTTTATTCATAGAAGACTCGCAGAGCGTGTTCCGGGATCAGGAAGCGCGTTACCGAACGGTCAAAACGCAACCTCGTGAGCTGCGCCGATCGTCAAGAACGTTAGAAATACCTGATCAGAGGCCGTTAAAGAAGCACAACTTCATTTAAAAGTGCGTAGGAACGCTCCTGAAGTCGAGCTTAACAGGCATCGGGCAACCGGTTGAAGCAACGCGTCAGCTAAAGCTTTCAAGCAACATCGGATACAACGAAACCACGAGCAACGCCGCCATGCCCCAGTTGAACAGGCGCAACCAGCGGCGATCCTTCAGCACATTGCGCAACAGCGTGCCACAAGCGGCCCAGACACTGACGCTCGGCAAATTGATCAGAGCGAAGACCGCGGCGATCACGATCACATTGGTGAAATACCCCTGCATCGGCGTATAGGTGCTGATGGCACCGATGGCCATGATCCAGGCCTTCGGGTTGACCCATTGAAACGCCGCCGCGCCCAGGTAGCTGATCGGCTTGGCCTGCCCTTGCTCGCTGTCGGAAACCGGCCCCGAGTGAGCGATTTTCCACGCCAGGTACAGCAAGTACGCCGCGCCGATGTAACGCAGCACGGTGTAGAGCAATGGATAAGTCTGAAACACCGCGCCCAGGCCGAAACCCACGGCGACGACCAGGACGAAGAAGCCGCAGGTGATACCGAGCATGTGGGGAATGGTGCGGTTAAAACCGAAATTCACGCCCGATGCCAGCAACATGGTGTTGTTCGGGCCGGGAGTGATCGAGGTCACCAGGGCAAACAGGGCAAAGCCCAACAGCAGATCGAGCGAGAGTGTCATCGTTGGCAGTCCATCCGGGTCAGTCAGGTATCGACCCTATCGCACACCTGGGGCGAAACCCACGGACAGTTGCGTGAAACTTCGAGCAGTACAGTCGCTCAGCTTGGGCGGCCGTGAAGCTGTACGGCGCGTTCGGCATTCATTTCACCCTGTTTGTCGAAGCTGAACGACTGCTGCGGTTCGCCGAGCAGTTCGGCTTTTTTTGCGTGGTATTCGTCGAAGGACAAGCCGCGACGATTCAACGCCTCCAGCGCCAACTCCCTGCTTTCTTCAGCGGTGTAGGGCCGTAGTTCCGGGGAAACATGACTGGCGCATCCGGCGAGAACGGAGGCGGCGAGCAGCAGGATAGTGGCGAGTAGGGGTTTCATGTTCTGGTGTCCTGGAATCTGGGTTCGGGCAATGAACACAGGCTACTCGCGCCGTTGGCTGGGTAGAAATCAACGCTCTCGATAGTCGGTATCGAGATTTGATCGCTGCCCCCTGTAGGAGCCGGCTTGCTGGCGAAGAGGCCGTCGAACCCGGTGGAGATCTTGCGGCCGCCTTCGCTGCGGTGCGGCGATCCGACAAGCCAGCTCCTACACAAACCCCACATATTTCCAAATGATCTATAAATATCAATCATTGGTCTTTTGAGGAATAACAAACACCCTTTATAACAACTCCATCGCCGCAAAAACTGTTGCCCACGCAACTGTTGTCCAGGCAACAGTCATTCAACAAACAGCCCTTCGAATCGAACAGTGTCTTCCGACCGTTGCGCTGAAAGCCTCGTAAACCGGGGCTCCGAGGGATTGGTACAGCTTTTGCTCAGCCCAGTGACTACTCACTGCTCCCAGAGCAACTGTTTAAAAAGGAACTGATCATGTCGCGCCCATTGAAAGTCGTTGCCCTCTCCGGCGGTACCTGGCGGCCGTCCCGCACCCTGGTGCTGACCCAGGCGCTGCTGGCGCAATTGGCCGAGCAATTGCCGATCGAGAGCAAGTTGATCGAGCTGGGTGACATCGCCCGGCCACTGGGCTCGGCGCTGTCCCGCCAGGAGTTGAGTGCGGACATTGAAGCCGAGCTGCAAGCCATTGAGAACGCCGACCTGCTGATCGTAGCCGCGCCGGTGTATCGCGGTTCCTACCCGGGCCTGCTCAAGCACCTGTTCGATCTGATCGACTTGAACGCGCTGATCGACACCCCGGTGTTGCTGGCAGCCACCGGTGGCAGCGAACGGCATGCGCTGGTCCTCGATCATCAGCTGCGGCCGCTGTTCAGTTTCTTCCAGGCCCTGACCTTGCCGATTGGCGTCTATGCCACCGAAGCCGACTTCTCCAACTACCAGATAACCAGTGAACTGCTCAAGGCCCGCATTCAACTGGCTGCAGAACGCGCGGCGCCGTTGTTCGGCGTGCACCCCAAAAATCTGCTGAAAATCGCTTAAGGATTTGTTCATGGATGTTTTCTGGTTTCTGCCAACCCATGGCGACGGCCATTACCTGGGCACTACCCAGGGCGCTCGCCCGGTAACGCTCAACTATCTGAAACAGGTAGCTCAAGCTGCCGACAGCCTTGGCTACCACGGTGTGCTGATTCCCACCGGACGTTCCTGCGAAGATTCGTGGGTGATCGCCTCGGCCTTGGTGCCGCTGACCGAACGCCTGCGTTACCTGGTGGCGATCCGGCCGGGCATCATCTCGCCGACCGTCTCCGCACGCATGGCGGCCACCCTGGATCGGCTGTCCAATGGCCGCCTGCTGATCAACGTGGTGACCGGCGGCGACCCGGATGAAAACCGTGGTGACGGCATTTTCCTCGATCACAGCGAGCGCTACGAAGTCACCGACGAATTCCTGAAGATCTGGCGCCGGGTGCTGCAAGGCGAATCGGTGGACTTCGAAGGCAAACACCTGCAGGTGCAAAACGCCAAGGCGCTGTACCCGCCCGTGCAGAAACCCTATCCGCCGCTGTACTTCGGCGGGTCTTCCGAAGCGGCCCATGAGCTCGCCGCCGAGCAGGTAGATGTCTACCTGACCTGGGGCGAACCGCCGGCCGCCGTGGCGGAAAAACTCGCCGACGTGCGCGAGCGCGCGGCTCGCAACGGACGCACGGTAAAGTTCGGGATTCGCTTGCACGTGATCGTGCGCGAGACGGCCGAAGAGGCTTGGAAGGCCGCGGATAAACTGATCGAACACATCAGCGACGAGACCATTGCCGCGGCACAAAAATCGTTCTCGCGTTTCGATTCCGAAGGTCAGCGTCGCATGGCAGCACTGCATGACGGACGCCGTGACAACCTGGAGATCGCACCCAACCTGTGGGCCGGTGTCGGCCTGGTGCGCGGCGGTGCCGGGACAGCGCTGGTGGGTGATCCGCAGCAAGTGGCGGCGCGGATCAAGGAGTATGCGGACCTGGGGATCGAGAGTTTCATCTTCTCCGGCTATCCGCACCTTGAAGAGGCTTATCGCTTTGCCGAGCTGGTGTTCCCGCTGTTGCCCGAGCCGTATGCCAGTCTGGCCGGGCGTGGGGTGACCAACCTCACCGGGCCGTTTGGCGAAATGATTGCCAACGACGTACTGCCCGCCAAAGCCACGGCCTGACAAGCAATCCCCTGTAGGAGCGGGCTTGCCCGCGAAGGCGTCGTAACATTCAAAGTAGATGTCGACTGTACGAACGCTTTCGCGAGCAAGCCCGCTCCCACAGGGGATCTGCTTCGATCTCAAAAAGGAACCCCGCGTGACCGCCAAGCCGCAAAGCGCCCTGTTATCCCCCTTGCAAACCGCCCGCCAGTTGGCCGCCGAATTTGCCCTGACCGCCGTCGAACGCGACGAGCGCGGTGGCACGCCCAAGGCCGAACGTGACGCCTTGCGCCACAGCGGTCTGCTCGCCTTGAGCATTCCCACCCAGTACGGCGGCCTCGGCGCCAGCTGGAGTGAAACCCTGACCATCGTGCGCGAATTCGCCAAGGTCGACAGTTCGATTGCCCATGTCTTCGGCTTCCATCACCTGATGCTCGCCACCGTGCGCCTGTTCGCCCGGCCCGAGCAATGGCAGCCGTGGTTCGAGCAGACCGCGCGCAAGAACTGGTTCTGGGGCAACGCCCTCAACCCGCTGGATACCCGCACCGTGGTGAAGAACCTCGGTGGTTGGCGCGAGTTCTCCGGCAAGAAAAGCTTCTGCTCCGGCGCCAGCGATTCGCAAATGCTGATAGCCTCGGCTGTAGACGAAAGTGCTGGCGGCAAACTGTTGATCGCCGCCATTCCCAGCGGCCGCAGCGGCATCACCTTGCACAACGACTGGAACAACATGGGCCAGCGCCAGACCGACAGCGGCAGCGCGACTTTCGAGCGGGTGCGGGTCGAAGAGTCGGAGTTGCTGCTGGATCCGGGGCCGTTGAGCACACCGTTTGCCTGCCTGCGCCCGTTGATCGCCCAGCTGACCTTCACCCACATGTTCCTTGGCATTGCCGAAGGCGCTTTCGAAGAGGCTCGGCAATACACCCTCACCGAAACCCGGCCGTGGCACAAATCCACTGCTCAGGATGTGCGTCAGGATCCTTATGTGCTTGGCCATTACGGCGAGTTCTGGGTGGCGCTCGAAGGCGTCCGCCTGCTGGTTGAGCGTGCCGCCCATTTGCTCGACCAGGCCTGGGCCAAGGGCCCGAACCTCAGCGCCGAGGAGCGTGGGCATCTTGCCACTGCCATCGCCACGGCCAAGGTCGCCGCCACCCGCAACGGCCTGGAACTCTGTAGCCGGTTGTTCGAAGTGACCGGGGCGCGCTCCACTCATGCCTCGCTCAGCCTGGACCGGCACTGGCGCAACCTGCGCACGCAAACCCTGCACGACCCGGTGGATTACAAACTCCATGAACTGGGCGACTGGGCGCTGAACCAGTCCCTGCCGATTCCGACTTTCTATTCATAGCCTTCTCATGGAGCCTGCCCCATGCAACTGCTGACCCTACCGCCCTCGCCCGCCCTGGCCACTTCGATCCGCGCTACCGCGCAGGTGTTCGAAGACCCGAAATCCCAGGCCTTGCTCGCACACATTCAACAAGTCGCGCCAAGTGAAGCCAGCGTGCTGATCATTGGCGAAACCGGCACCGGCAAGGAACTGGTGGCGCGGCATATCCACAACCTCAGCGCCCGGCGCAACCGCCCTTTCGTGGCGGTGAACTGCGGTGCGTTCTCTGAATCCCTGGTGGAGGCCGAGCTGTTCGGCCACGAAAAAGGCGCCTTCACCGGCGCGCTTAGCGCCAAGGCCGGATGGTTCGAAGAGGCCGACGGCGGCACTTTGTTCCTTGATGAAATCGGTGATCTGCCGATGGCGATTCAGGTCAAGTTGCTGCGCGTGCTGCAGGAGCGCGAAGTGGTGCGACTGGGTTCGCGCAAGAGCATTCCAATCGACGTGCGGGTATTGGCAGCCACTAATGTGCAACTGGAAAAAGCCATCAACGCCGGGCATTTTCGCGAGGACCTGTATTACCGCCTCGATGTCGTCAGCCTGGAATTGAGCCCGCTGCGCGATCGCCCCGGGGACATCCTGCCGCTGACCCGACACTTCGTCGAAGCCTACAGCCAGCGCCTTGGCTACGGCACCATCACCATCAGCAAGGAAGCCGAACTCAAGTTGCGCAGTTACAGTTGGCCGGGGAATATCCGCGAACTGGAAAACGTCATTCACCACACCTTGCTGATCTGCCGCAACAGCGTGATCGAACGCGATGACCTGCGCCTGTCGAACATGCGCATCGAGCGTCAGGACGATCACCATTCCCAGGTCGACGACTCACCGGAAGCCTTGCTCGATCGGGCGTTTCAAAAGCTCTTCGAGGAACAGGCCGGCGCGCTGCACGAGAAAGTCGAAGACGCCTTGCTGCGGGCGGCCTACCGCTTCAGCCATTACAACCAGGTGCACACCGCTGCACTGCTGGGGCTGAGCCGCAACGTGACCCGCACCCGACTGATCAAGATCGGCGAGCTGGCGGTGAACAAGCGCCGGCCAACGGAAAACGTCCAGGGCGAGCGCTTGATGCAGTTGTCGATCTAGGCGCTCACCCTTGCTGCACCAGGTTGCAGTGCAGCGCATTGTCGTGGCTGCGTTCCAGGCTGTGCAGCACCTGGAACGAACCGAAGGTCACGGTTTTCGCCTGATGAGCGCGGATCAACTGCCAGAAGTCCTGTTCGCCGCTTTCAAAACCCTGAAACGCGGCTTCCCCGGCCTCGCGGGATTGCCATTGCAGATAATTGAGCACCCGTCGGCCGTCGTCGCTGGCCTGGATGCTGGCGCTCAGAAATCCGGTGTGGCACTGAGCCAGGCGCTCGGTTTGGGCCGACAGTGCCGATACCAGCGCCGGTTGTTGATGAGGTTCGATCTCGAATTCGATCAGCTGGGTGAAGCTGCGATTTTTCTCTGACGCCTGCATGAATAGCCCCCACTTACCTGTAAGACGGACCTTGCGATCCGAAGGCCTGCAGGGTAAAACCTCTAGTTAACTAGAGGTCAAGGGGCATTTTTCAAATGATCACCTCGCAAAACCTGCATCAGGAACTCACTGTCGGCCAAGTGGCGGCGCGCAGTGGTGTCGCGGTCACGGCCCTGCACTTTTATGAAGCCAAGGGCCTGATCAAAAGCAGTCGCAATCAGGGCAATCAGCGACGTTATCCCCGGGGAGTGTTGCGGCGAGTGGCGTTGATCAAGGTTGCCCAGCGCTTGGGCATTCCGTTGGCGGAGATTGGCGAGGCCTTGAAATCCCTGCCGGACAACCGGGCGCCGACGGCGGCGGACTGGAAGGTGCTGTCGGCAAGGTGGAGTCGGGATCTGGATGAGCGGATCAATCAGCTGACATTGCTGCGGGACAAGCTCAATGGCTGTATTGGCTGTGGGTGTTTGTCGATGGAGGCGTGTCCGTTGCGTAATTTTGGTGACGTGCTGGGGGAACGGGGGCCGGGGGCGCAGCTGCTGGAATCGGGGACAGATCAAACATAGGGGCGCGGCCTTCGCGGGCAAGTGGGCCTACCGTAGGCTACGATCTTTTGTGAACTTGAAGGCTGTTGAGGATCAAAAATCAAGAGATCGTCCGAACGCGGTCCGCACCTTCGGCAACTCCTGCTCCTGTTGGGCCGCAGACCGACGAAACCTCTTCAACTCATAACAAAAGGGAGAACCGTCATGAGCGTCAAACCCATTCCCGAAGGTTTTCACAGCATCACCCCGTATCTGGGCATTCATAAGGCTGCTGAAGCCATCGAGTTCTACAAGAAAGCTTTTGGTGCCACCGAAGTCATGCGCCTGTCGATGCCCGACGGCGGCATCGGCCACGCCGAACTGCGTATCGGCGATTGTCCGATCATGCTGGGCACGCCATGCGATCAAGGGCCTTTGAGCAATCCGGACACATCGCCCTCCGTCGGGCTGCACCTGTATGTGAACGATGTGGACAAGTCATTCAAACAGGCGATTGCAGCCGGCGGCATCGTGGTATCCGAGGTCAAGGACCAGTTTTATGGCGACCGTTCGGGGACCCTGAAGGATCCCTATGGGCATCTGTGGTTCCTGGCTACGCACAAGGAGGATCTGACTCAGGAGCAGATTGAACAGCGGGCGAAGGAGATGTTTCAGCAGGGTTGAGATATTAGTGTCTGACCGGGCCTCTTCGCGAGCAGGCTCGCTCCCACAGTTGATCTTGGTGTTCACGAATAATGTGTACACCGCAGATCCATGTGGGAGCGAGCCTGCTCGCGAAGAGGCCCGATCAGGCACCGCGTACCTCCTTGAACACACTTCATGAACAATCACACCACACTTTGCGACTTGTCCTACGGACCCGACAATTTCAGGATGCAGGCATTACAACAAGGAGGCACCCCATGTTTGCCGGATTCCTGAAAGACCAGCGCCACGTCAACGGTGTGGACATTGCCTATCGCATCGGCGGCAGCGGGCCGGGCTTGCTGTTGCTGCACGGTCACCCGCAGACCCACGTCATCTGGCACAAGGTCGCCGAACAACTGTCCCGGCACTTCACCGTGATCGCCGCCGACCTGCGCGGTTACGGCGACAGCGGCAACCCACCGACCAACGACCGGCACACCCACTATTCGAAACGCGAGATGGCCAAGGATGCCGTGGTATCTGCGAGGACTACCGCGCCGGCGCCGGCATCGATCTGGAGCATGACCGCGCGGATATCGAGGCCGGTCATCAACTGGATCTGCCGTTGCTGGTGCTGTGGGGCGCCTACATGCCGCCGCTGGCCATTTTTGGCGTGCGGCGGATTGTCATTACCAAGCAAAATCAGTTTTGATGGGAACGCGAAACATTTTCTTTCATATTCCCCTTCGGGATTTCCGACGCTCATTCGTCTTATATAGATGCAGTCGGGCCGCGTAGGCAAAAGCCACGGCCGGACCTTTCATGGACCTCAACGCTGGGAAGCCCGCAGCAGAGGCCCTCTCATCGAACCAAGACCTTTAATCATGTCGAAGAAATCCCGCTCCAAACTCTGGTTTCTGGTCCACAGCTGGCTGGCCTTGCCCATCTGGTTTTTCGTGCTGATCGTCTGTGTGACCGGCACCCTGGCGGTGGTCAGCCAGGAAATCGTCTGGCTGGCCAACCCGCAAATGCGCGCCAGCCAGCCGACAGACGATGCACCGCTGCTCAGTTATGACCAGATCATCGCCGCCATCAAGAAGGCCGAACCCGACACCTTGGTCGAGTCCATCAGCCGACCCGACGAATCACACTTCGCCCTCGACGTGGACGTCAGCTATCCCGATGGTCGCTCAGTGACGGTCTACGTCAACCCGTACAGCGGCGTGATCCAGGGCACCGCCCCGCAATTCAATTTCAAGGCGTTTACCCGCGCCCTGCATGGCTGGTGGCTGGTGCCGTTCACCAACGGCTATAGCTGGGGCTGGTACCTGGTGTCGTTCCTCAGCCTGCCGTTGCTGGCGTCCCTGGTCACCGGGCTGGTGGTCTACAAGCGTTTCTGGAAAGGCTTCCTGCGCCCGACCCTGCGCATCCGCCACGGCGCGCGGATTTTCTGGGGCGACTTTCACCGTCTCAGCGGCATCTGGTCGATCTGGTTCATCGCGGTGATTTCCGTCACCAGCACCTGGTTCCTGATCGAAGCCTTCATGTTCGATAACCAGATTTCGATTTCCACCGCGCCGGTAGCGCTGGTGGTCCCGCGCGAGAGCGTGCCGATGACCGCCGATGGCGCACCGGCACCGATGATCAGCCTGGGGGCCGCGACTGCACAGGCCAAGGCAAGCATTCCCGGGCTGGAAGACAGTTTTGTCAGCATGCCCGCCAATGCCTACAGTTACCTCTCGGTGGGTGGCCGCAGTTGGTACCCGCTGATATTCCAGACCGCCGAAATCAACCCGTACACCGGCGATGTCGGCGCGACCCGCCTGCTGTCGGACCGCTCGGGCCTGGAACTGGTCACCGAATCCATGCGGCCGCTGCACACCGGCGATTTCGGTGGCCTGTGGATCAAGCTGATCTGGTTCTTCTTCGGCCTGCTCCTGAGCATGATGGTACTCAGCGGACTATTGATCTGGACCAAGCGCACGGCGCTGGCCACGGCCAACGCCTTCAAGCGCAGCAACAAAACCCCGCGCAGCCAGACCGCTGCGGCCTCCAGCCGTGAAACCACGGAGGTCAGCCAATGAGCCTGTTCACCGCAGAAAAACCGGGTTCGAAACTGAGCCGTTTCTGGCACAAATGGCGTTTCCACATCAACGTCCTGCTGTTGCTGGTGCCACTGGGATTCATGCCCAAGTATTTCGCCGACGCCGCGCTGTTTCGGGGTGATACGGGCCTGGGCGAGCGGGAAGTCGGTGAAGTTCAGGTCGGACCCTGGAGCCTGCGCCTGGCCGAGTTGCGCAATGAAGCGCCGAGGCTCGATGGCCCGGCCGGCTATATGAAGAACTTCAATGCGGCGCTGTGCGACAGCTGCCGCGATCAGGTCAAGGCGACTTACCTGCGCATCGGCAAGCCACGCAGCCTGCGCGCCGCCGGGGTGATTTTCTTCGGCACGCCGCACCGCATGGGGGCAATGCTGCCGATCCCCGAGAAGACCAAGGCCGACGCCGAGCTGTGGATCACCATGGAAGGCTGGGACGGCGCCATGCATCAGGCATCCATTCCGTTGAGCCAGGCATCCCCGGCCACCCTCGCCTGGCTGAACACACAAGGAGGAAAACCATGATCAGTGCTATCCGACCGCTGAGTGCCGCGTTGCTGGTGCTTTGCGCCGGTTTCAGCGCCAGCGCCCTGGCCCACAACCCGATGTGCGAGTGCAAGGCCATCGACGCCGAGCAGATCCAGTGCACCGGTGGCTTTTCCGATGGCAGCGGCGCGCCGGGGGTGACCCTGGATGTGATCGGCTACGACGAAACCATCCTGGTACCGGGCAAGCTCGGTGCCGATTCGACCCTGACCTTCAAGAAGCCCGGCGCCGAGTTCTACGTGCTGTTCGACGCCGGTCCCGGTCACGTGGTCGAGATCGACCAAGCGGACATCGAGGCCCCATGACCACGCCAACCACCCACGTCGTGCGCCCGGCCGGAGCCGGTCATGAAACCCTTTATGTGCTGCTGTTGTGCCTGATGATCCTGGCGGTGGCGGGCTCGGTGGTCGCCTGGCGCGGTGAGTCCGAGGAGGTCAGCAGCGTCGGCAGCCATCAACTGGATGCCCGTCGCGACCTCAGCGCCTCCGAGCAAGGCATCTACGCCGACCTGCGGGTGACGCTGGACGAAATTCACCTGTTGCGTCAGGAACAGCAAACCCTGCCGACCCCTGAAGTCCTCGCCGACGAGGGCTTCGCGCCGTTTGCGAAGGACGCCAGTTCCGTCAGCCGTGGCGGCCATGCCTGGCAATTGCTCGACGCCAAGGCTTACTTCGGCCAGAGCCAGGCGCCCGCCGTGGCCGGCTCGTTTCTGATGCGCCTGAGCGCTGAGGACAATGCCCCGGACATCTGGCTCAACCCCGGCAAAGCCCTCGCAGCCCCGACCGATCTGACTGACGCCGCGCTCGAAAGCGCCGGCTGGCAGCAGATCGTCGCCCAATTCGATGCCGGCGTGACCCGCCAGCACCGGCACTGAACCCTCGCCTTCACCCGAGAGAAGACCGCTTTCCCATGTCCAGTTCATCTCAACGCTCTTTGCTGCGCCTGCTGCTGGTTGGCCTGGTTGCCTGTCTGCTGACCCCGCTGGTCAGTGCGGACGAGGCCAAGCGCCTGCGCATCGGCATCACCCTGCACCCTTATTACAGCTACGTGGCCAACATCGTCGGCAACAAGGCCGAGGTGGTCCCGCTGATTCCGGCCGGCTTCAATCCTCACGCCTATGAGCCCCGGGCCGAAGACATCAAGCGTATCAGCGGGCTGGACGTGGTGGTGCTCAATGGCGTCGGCCATGACGACTTCGCCGACCGCATGATCGCCGCCAGCGAAACGCCGAACGTGCCGGTGATCGAAGCCAACGAAAACGTGCCTTTGCTGGCCGCCACCGGCGTCGCCGCCCGCGGTGCCGGCAAGGTCGTGAACCCGCACACCTTCCTGTCGATCAGCGCCTCGATTGCCCAGGTCAACAACATTGCCCGGGAACTGGGCAAGCTCGACCCGGCCAACGCCAAGACTTACACCCAGAACGCCCGCGCCTATGGCAAACGGCTGCGGCAGATGCGCGCCGACGCCCTGGCCAAACTGACCCAGGCACCGAACGCCGAACTGCGGGTGGCCACCGTGCATGCGGCCTATGACTACCTGCTGCGCGAATTCGGCCTCGAAGTCACCGCGGTGGTCGAGCCGGCCCATGGCATCGAGCCGAGCCCGAGCCAGCTGAAAAAAACCATCGACCAATTGCGCGAACTGGACGTGAAAGTGATTTTCTCGGAGATGGATTTCCCCTCCACTTACGTCGAGACCATCCAGCGTGAGTCCGGGGTGAAACTGTACCCGCTGTCGCACATTTCCTATGGTGAATACACGGCCGACAAATATGAAAAGGAAATGACCGGCAACCTCAATACCGTGGTCCGGGCGATTCAGGAGTCGGGCGCATGACGGCGAAAGAAACTCTCAGCGACTCCCCTGTGGGAGCGACGGTGCGACGATTCGACCTGCTCGCGAAGTCGTCCAGCCATTCAACATCATCGCTAAATGAGATACCGCATTCGCGAGCAGGCTCGCTCCCACAGGGTTTGGGTCCGACGCTGGATTTTGCGCAGGTCAGCTTGACCCTCGGCCGCACGACGATCCTCGACCAGGTGACTTTCCAGGTCCAGCCGGGCAGCGTGCATGCACTGGTCGGCCCCAACGGCGGCGGCAAGAGCTCGCTGATCAAGACCCTGCTCGGGCAGATGCCGCATCAGGGTCGCCTGAGCCTGCAATGGCCGGGCACGCCCGGGACGATCGGCTACGTACCTCAAGCACTGGAATTCGACCGCGGCCTGCCGATGACCGTCGACGATTTCATGGCCGCGATGTGCCAGCGGCGGCCGGCGTTCCTCGGTTTGAGCAAGCATTACGCGGCAGCGATCGGTGAAGCGCTGGAACGGGTCGGCATGCAGGACAAGCGCAAGCGGCGCATGGGCGCCTTGTCCGGCGGTGAACGCCAGCGCGTGTTGCTGGCGCAGGGGCTGATTCCGGCGCCGCAATTGCTGGTGCTCGATGAACCGATGTCGGCCCTCGATGAAGCGGGCATCCGGGTATTCGAACGGCTGCTCGGCGACTGGCGCCAGAGCGGTATCACCGTGCTGTGGATCGAGCATGACCTGGAAGCGGTCGGACGTCTGGCGGATCGCGTCACCGGCCTCAATCGGCGGGTACTGTTCGATGCCACGCCAAAACAGGCACTGACCCCGGAACGCCTGCTGACCCTGTTTTCGACCCATCCACGGAGCGCTGTCTGATGAGTTACGAAGCCTTTCGCTTGATGGTCCAGGGTTGGGCCTCCGCGGGTTATCTGCCCGAGGCACTGGCCTATGGATTCGTGGTCAACGCCCTGCTCGCCGGCTTGCTGATCGGCCCGGTGCTGGGCGGCCTGGGCACGCTGGTGGTGGTCAAGCGCTTCGCATTTTTCTCCGAAGCGGTGGGTCATGCCGCGTTGACCGGCGTCGCCATCGGCATCCTGCTCGGCGAACCCTACACCGGACCTTACGGCAGCCTGTTCGGCTACTGCCTGCTGTTCGGCATCCTGCTCAACTACCTGCGCAATCGCACCGGCCTGGCGCCGGACACCTTGATCGGCGTGTTCCTCTCGGTGTCCCTGGCACTGGGTGCGAGCCTGCTGTTGATCCTGGCCGGCAAGATCAACGTGCATATCCTGGAAAACGTGTTGTTCGGCTCGGTGCTGACGGTCAACGGCAATGACCTGCTGGTACTGGCCATCGTCGGTTCGCTGGTGATGGCGCTGGCCTTGCCGCTGTACAACCGCATCATGCTCGCCAGCTTCAACCCGCAACTGGCGGCGGTGCGCGGTGTGGCGGTGAAGACCCTGGATTACCTGTTCGTGATTCTGGTAACCCTGATTACCGTGGCGGCTGTAAAAGTCATTGGCGCGATCCTGGTTGGCGCCCTGCTGGTAATTCCGGCAGCGGCGGCGCGTTTGCTCAGCCAGTCGCTGAAGGGTTTCTTCTGGTGCTCGGTACTGATCGCCACGGTGAGCACCTTGTGCGGGATTCTCGCACCCATTGTCTTCGACCTGCCGATCCCGTCCGGTGCCGCGATCATTCTGGTGGCCGGTATCGCCTTCGCCCTCGCCGCCATTGCCCGTGGCGTCGTCCCCAGTCTGAAAGGGAACCTTGGATAAATGTCTTTTTCTCTGCGTCAATTGACCCTGGCCATCGCCCTGTGCGGACTGGCCAGTACATCCTTTGCGGCGGACAGCGCCAAACCGCTGCGCGTGCTGGCGTCCTTGCCGATTACCTACGGTCTGGGCGAAGTCTTGCTCAAGGGCACCGACGTCAGCCTTGAACGGGCGGCGCCGGCGAACCTGCCCGGCAGCCGTCAGACCGCCTACTTCACGGGTCGTGGCGCACCGGCACTGGCCAAACTGGCGACCGACGCCGATGCAGTGATTGGCGTGCGTTCGCTGTGGGCGGATGATCCGCTGTACCCGATCTCCCGCCGCAGCAATATCCGTATCGTCGAAGTCGACGCAGCGCGCCCGGTGGACGGTGCCCTGCCCGGCATCGCCGTGCAGCCGGGCAACAAGGTCGACGGGTTGAACAGTCAGCCATGGTTTTCCAGCAACAACATGGGGCGCATGGCGGACGTGATGGCGGCGGACCTGGTGCGCCTGGCGCCCGAGGCCAAGCCGAAAATCGAGGCCAACCTGGCGGCGCTGAAACAGCGTCTGCTCAAGTTCAGCGCCGACAACGAGTCGCGTCTGGCCAGTGCCGATAACCTCAGCGTGATGAGCCTGAGCGATCATTTCGGCTATCTGGTCGGTGGCCTCAACCTGGAGCTGATCGGCGTCGATGCGCGGCCGGATGCCGAGTGGACAGCCGATGCGCTCAAACAATTGGGTGCGACGCTCAAGGACAATGACGTGGCGGTGGTGTTGCATCATCGGCAGCCGTCGGAGGCGGTGAAAGCGGTGATTGCCGAGGCTGGGAGTCGGTTGGTGGTGTTGAGCGTGGATGCGGCGGATCCGGTGGCCGAGCTGGAGGGGAATGTGGATTTGGTCATTAAAGGGTTGAGCGGGGTGTAACGTCAGTTAATCCGCGTCATCGTTCTTCGCCGGCAAGCCGGTCTCGCTCCCACATTGGATCTATGGCGTGACACAAATCCCCTGTGGGAGCGAGCCTGCTCGCGAAGGCGGCTTGATAGACAACACAAATTCCAGACCTGAAAAAACCCGCTGACTGTCACCCGTTCAGCGGGCTTCTTTATGGGCGGTGACTCAGTGAGCCAAAGCCGCCTGCTCTTCCATCTTCTGCCGCAGGCTCAGCGGCCGCATGTCGGTCCAGGTTTCTTCAATGTAGGCCAGGCATTCCTTTTTCAGGCCGCTCTTGCCCACCGTGCGCCAGCCGGCAGGCACGGCCTTGTAGTCGGGCCAGATCGAGTATTGCTCTTCGTGGTTGACCACGACCTGAAAGAGGATGTCCTCGCGGTCGAATACTGACGTCATGCTGTCTCTCCATCGCTGTAGGGTGGGCTGCACGCTGTGTGCAGCCGCTATGTAGAAGGAACGTTCCGAGGAGCGGAAAATTTAGAGGCTCGCGGTGGCGGCGGCCATGGCCCGGCCGAAAATCTCGGCGACCCGATCGATCTCCGCAGCGGTAATCACCAGCGGCGGCAGGAAGCGCACTACACCGCCGTGGCGGCCACCGAGTTCGAGGATCAAGCCGCGCTTGAGGCATTCGCGCTGCACCAGCGGCGCCAGGCGAGCAAAGATCGGCGGGTGGCCTTGGGCATCCGGCGCGCCAGTCGGGTCGACCAGTTCCACGCCAAGCATCAAGCCACGACCACGGATGTCCCCCAATTGCGGGAAGTCCCGCTGCAGGATTCGCAGGTGCTCGCTCAAACGTTCGCCCATGGCGGCCGCGTGCTCGCAGATTCGGTGTTCAGTCAGGTAGCGCATCACCGCGGAGCCCGCGGCCATGGCCATCTGATTGCCGCGGAAGGTCCCGGCATGAGCGCCCGGCAGCCAGGTGTCGAGCCAGTCGCGATAGACCACCACCGCCAGGGGCAAACTGCCGCCGATGGCTTTGGACAGCACTACCACATCCGGAATGATCCCGGCATGCTCGAAGGCGAACATCTTGCCGGTGCGGGCAAAACCGCTCTGGATCTCATCGACGATCAGCGCCACGCCAGCCTGTTCGGTAATCCGCCGCAAGCCGCGCAGCCAGTCGAGATCGGCCGGGATCACCCCGCCCTCGCCCTGCACCACTTCGACGATCACCGCTGCCGGCAACTGCACCCCGGCTTCGGGGTCATTGAGCAGGTACTCCAGGTAATTGAGGTTGACCCGCACCCCTTGCGCGCCGCCAAGACCGAACGGGCAGCGGTAATCGTAAGGGTACGGCATGAACTGCACGCCGTTACTGAGCAAGGCACCCAAGGGTTTCTTCGGCCCCAGGCTGCCCATCAGGCTCAACGCGCCCTGGCTCATGCCGTGGTAACCGCCCTGAAACGACAGCACGGTGCTGCGGCCGGTGGCGGTGCGCACCAATTTCAGCGCAGCTTCTACCGCGTCGGTACCGGTGGGGCCGCAGAACTGGATTTTCGCTTCGGCGGCCAACGTGGGTGGCAACAGGCCGAACAGGTCCTGGACAAACTGATCCTTGACCGGGGTGGTCAGGTCGAGAGTGTGCAACGGCAGTTCATCGCTCAGCACTTGCTGGATCGCTTCGATCACCACCGGATGGTTATGCCCCAGCGCCAACGTGCCGGCGCCGGCCAGGCAGTCGATGAACGTGCGGCCTTCGACGTCCTCGACGTAAATGCCCTTGGCGCGCTTGAGCGCCAGCGGGATGCGTCGCGGGTAGCTGCGGGCATTCGATTCCTGACGGCTCTGACGGGCCAGCAACGGCGATTCATTGAACTGATAAAGCGCCTCGGTCGATGCCGGAGTGATCCGGGCCGACTGATCTTCCACAAGGCTGGTAGCGACTGACATCTCTCGACCCTCAAAAAGGTTTTCCTGTTGTGGAAACGCATCAGGGTCCCAAGGATTTAGCCCCCCGGTCAGCGCTCCATGACGGTGGAGACAGGCCTTTGTGCATCGGAATGGCGTGAAGCCCCGCGACCATGAAGGTTTGGGCGCAGGGCCGATACCCCAGATGGCGGTAAAACGCTTCGCTGGTACGGGTGCTGTTGAGTCGCGCCTGGCACCACCCCTGATTGGTTAGCCAGCCTTCAAGGTCCTGCACCAGCGCTTGCCCAGCCCCGCGTCGAAACCATTCCGGCTGCACGTAACAGAAAGAGATCCTGCCGCTGATGGCGGCCATGGCGACGCCGACCGGCTTGTCCTGCAGGAGGGCGATGTTCAAGTACAACCGTGGATCGGTCAGCCAGCGCTGGACATGTTCGATGGTCTTGCTGTGAGTCCAGGTGGCAACGGTTTGCGGATTATTGCGGTGGTCGAGCGCACAACCGACGCGGATGGAGCGCTCGACGATGCGGCTGATGATGCCGGCGTCGGCGGAGGTTGCCTTGCAGACGTGTATCGATGCATCCATGGCGCTGTTACCTCAATCCATTGAGTCAAAGCTGGCGGGGACGATAGCGCTGTGGAGACCGGGTGGCTAATGGAGAGGAGTTACATTTGATGTTCAATGTAAAACCAATGTGGGAGCGAGCCTGCTCGCGGATGCGATCTGTCAGTCACATCATTGATGGAAGTGCTGCCGCATTCGCGAGCAGGCTCGCTCCCACAAGGGGTTTGGAGCTGTTTTCAGATGGGTTGCAATGGCATGGTCAACTTGACCCGCAACCCATCCGGCCGACTGTCGAAATTCAGGGTGCAGCCGCAACGCTGCACAATGGCCTGGACAATCGCCAGCCCCAAGCCACAGCCGGTGCTCTGGCCGTTGCGCCAGAAACGTTGGGTCAGGTATTGCAGGTCATCTTCGGCAATGCCCGGGCCATGGTCGCGCACCACGAACTGCACGCGGTTATCGGTGGTTTCCAGGCTCAGTTCCACCGGCCCGTCGCCAGGGGTGTGACGCAGGGCGTTGTCCAGCAGGTTGCGCAGTGCGGCGATCGACAATACCGCCGGCATTTGCACCGGGGCGTGAGAGAGTTTCGGCGGTACCTGGAATCTGATCCGCTGGCGATCCCCGCTGGCCGCGTCCTGAATCGCCAGTTTCGCCACCTGCTCGGCACTGCATTGCACACCGTCGTCGAACGACAGACTGCCTTCGACCCGGGCCAGCAGCAACAATTGTTCAAGGGTCCGGTGCAGGCGATCGGCCCCCTCCTCGGCCCGGGCCAGGGACTGATCCCGGGCCGCGCCGTCGGTCATGCGTGCCACTTGCAGGTGAGTCTTGATCGCTGTCAGCGGGCTGCGCAATTCGTGGGCCGCGTCACCGGTCAGGCGGCGCTCGCGCTCGATGGTCTTGCCGATTCGCTGGAACAGCTGGTTCTGGGTATCGAGCAAGGGTTGCAGTTCACTGGGCAGCGGCTGGATCTGCAAGGGCTCAAGGGAGTCGGCACTGCGCCTCATCAAGGCATCGCGCATGCGATTGAGCGGCGCCAGCCCCTGGCCGATGCCCAGCCAGAGCAGGCACAGGCAGCCCAGCAGCGCCACACCCACCGGTACCGAAGCAGCCAACAGAATCGACATGTTCAGGGCTTCGCGCTCGATCTGCCGGTCGGCCGTGGTAATGCGCAAATCGCCGCGAGCCAGGGTGAAACTGCGCCACGGCGCGCCGTCGATGATTTGATCGTGAAAGCCCATCTTCTCGGCTTCCAGGGTTTGCTGGGGGTCGGTGTGACTGCGGGCAAGAATTTCACCGCGCAACGAACTGACCTGGCAGGCCATGCCGCCGGGGATATTCAGTTGTTCAGCGCTGAAATGAGTGCCCTCGCCCTTGCTGGGCAACGCCGGCAATTGCTCCATCAGGCCGGCGACCATGCGCGCCGATGCCACCAGCCGCTGGTCGAGGGAAAACATCATCTGATTGCGCAAGTCGCTGAGCATCCAGGCCGCTGCCAGGGCCCAGATCAGCGCAAAAGCGGCACCCAGAGTGAGGCTCAGGCGCAAACGCAGGCTCATCACTTCGATTGATCTCCGCCATCCGCCGGGCCCAGGCGATAGCCCAGGCCGCGCACCGTTTCGACGATACCGTTACCCAGTTTGCGCCGCAGGTGATGGATGTGCACGTTAAGTGCGTTGCTTTCCAATTCGTCGTTGAAACCGTAGACACTGTCCTTCAACTGCTCGGTGGACAGCACCCGGCCACGGTTGTGCAACAAGGCTTGCAACAGCGACTGCTCACGACGGGAAAGATCCACCGGCTGGCCGCCGAGCGTGGTTTCGCGGCTGCTCGGGTCGTACGTCAGGGCGCCGTGCTCGATCAGGTTGACGCTGCGCCCGGCCACCCGCCGTAACAAGGTGTGCAGGCGCGCCGCCAGTTCGCGCAGGTCGAACGGTTTGAGCAGGTAATCGTCGGCACCGGCCTGCAGGCCGTCGACACGGTCGGTGACCGAATCCCGGGCGGTAAGGATCAGCACCGGAATCTCCAGGCCGTGATGACGCAACTGTTGCAAAAGCTTCAGTCCGTCCTCATCGGGAAGGCCCAGATCGAGCACCATTACATCAAACTCGGCAACCTTGAGCATCGCCCGGGCCGCCGAGGCGGTGGCGACGTGCTCCACCGTCAGCCCCTGGGCGGTGAGGCCGGCGACAATGCCGCTGGCGATAAGCTCATCGTCTTCGCAAACCAATACGTGCATGGTGAGCTCCATAAAAAACACGATTTGAACAAACCAGCATTAAGTCGCGATTATGTCCGGGACCGCGACGGGATAGAAGCAAAAATTCTGTCCGTAAATATTGCATGACGTTAGCCTTTACAGGCGCAATTCAGGCGCACGACTAAATACAACTACAAGCCCAACCCATCTTACCCTGCCAAATATCGCAACACATCCGCTTTAAAGAACACTGCATAACCCGCCCTTCAAGATGTAGCATCAGAGCCGCAACTCAACACCATCAAGACAGAAGTAAAAATAATGGATTGCGAATCTGCCGCATCGTGCCCATCTACTTTTAATCAACTTTCAAACATACAAAGCGGCTCAATAAATTTTTCGAATCCGAACAACCAAAAGGAACCGAATCATGTCAACACTTGAAAACTTTGTTGCTGTCGACTGGCGCGCAGGAAAAGACAAAATATTCTTCTTTTTTAAAGACAGCAATACTTACAGTCGATTCGATCTCGGCGATAACCGGGTGCCTCAGGGTTATCCTAGAAAAATCACCCATGGCAATTGGCACGATTTTCACGAATACGCCAAAGATCTGCGATTTGGATTCACCACCCGACATATCGAAGCAGAGTTCTCGGACAACACCGATCAGGATCAGCTTTGGCTCTTCTATTATGAGCGTGGCATCCCAATGGTCTGCAAGTATGATCAGGATGAAGACAAAGTCATCAGGCACCGCACCGTCGAGGGGTCGGTATGGCACGACATTCTTCCATATTTTAAAAACATCGTCGCAGGCACATGGTGGGAGGACCCGCTATTTGACCATAATACATTCAGATTTCTCATGAACAACGGCCAATCACTATCCGTTAAATTTGCCCGACGACTGAGCTTATCAAAACGAGTGAAGGTTGAACCCATCTACAAGGCATGGCCTGACCTGGAGCCCTACAAGCATCGGATCATCACCGCTGCACAAAACGATCGGACACTCGCTGATAGTTACTACTATATTTTCCTGACCAATAACGAGTACATCACCTACAACATTCCGGAAAACAAAATCGAATACGGCCCGTATAAAGTCGATGACAACACCTGGCCCGGACTGGTACGCGTACCAAGACTTGAAATGTCAGCTACAGCGTCTGGCTCTGGAGTTGAAGCTTCCGTCTCGGTGCCCGGTGATTAATCATGAGTTAATCGCCCCTCCCCATTGTGCACCTCACTTGCACAGACATCGGGCCTAGCCATGCGTCAACTGTTTTTCCTTTTTGCTCTCTTGATCTCGGGCCTGGCCCAAGCGGGGACCAATCCATTCGAAACCAAACCCGACTTTCTTCCGGTCGGCCAGGCGTTCATCCTGACTTCCGAGCGCCTGGACTCCGGGGAAACCCAGCTGTTCTGGCAGATCGCCGACGGTTACTACCTCTATCAGCAACGCCTGAAATTCGATGGCCTGCCCCAGGATCAACGGCCTGTACTACCCGAGGGCGAGTCGCACAGCGATGAGTTCTTCGGTGAGCAGCAGATCTATCGCCAGGGCCTGGAACTGAAGATCCCGGCAGGCGCGACCGGTCAGATCAAGGTCGGCTTCCAGGGCTGTGCCGATGCAGGTCTGTGTTATCCGCCGCAAACCCAGGTTGTGGATCTGGGCGGCAAAGCTGCCACGGCAGCGGTCGAAGCACCGGACCAGGCCTTGGCCAGCGGCCTGCAACAAAGGGCGCTGGGCTGGAGCCTGCTGGTGTTCTTCGGCCTGGGCTTGCTGCTGGCCTTCACCCCTTGTTCGTTGCCGATGCTGCCGATCCTGGCGGGTTTGATCGTCGGCAGTGGTGCCACGCCCAAACGCGGTTTTGCGCTGGCCACCAGCTACGTCGTCAGCATGGCGCTGGTGTATGCGGCAATGGGCGTCCTGGCCTCGCTGCTCGGGGCGAATCTGCAAGCGCTGTTGCAAAATCCCTGGTTGCTGGGCAGTTTCGCTGCCGTGTTCGTGCTGCTGGCGTTGCCGATGTTCGGCTTTTTCGAGTTGCAACTGCCAGTGGCAGTGCGCGACCGGCTGGAAAACGTTTCGCGCAATCAGCGCGGCGGCAGCCTGATCGGCGCAGGCGTATTGGGCGCGTTGTCCGGCTTGCTGGTGGGGCCGTGCATGACCGCCCCGCTGGCGGGTGCCTTGCTCTATATCGCCCAAAGCGGCAACGCGCTGCATGGGGGGCTGATTCTGTTCGCCATGGGCATCGGCATCGGTGTCCCGCTGCTATTGCTGGTGACCGTCGGCAATCGCTTCCTGCCCAAACCCGGCGCGTGGATGAATCTGCTCAAAGGCGTGTTCGGCTTCCTGTTCCTCGCCACCGCGCTGCTGATGCTGCGTCCGGTACTGGCCGAATCGCTGTGGGTCGGGCTGAGTGGTGCATTGCTGTTGGTCGCCGCCTACAGTGCCTGGAAGCAGTCGGAAGGTTTCGGTCGCGTCGCCCACCTGTTCGGCGCCAGTTCGCTGTTGCTGGGCTTGTGGGGCAGCCTGTTGATGATCGGTGCCGCCGGCGGCAGTGATGATATTTACAAGCCGTTGCAGGTCTACAGCGCAACAAACCCAAGCAGCGCCGCAAGCCCTGTGGACCACGACGCTTTCACCACCATCAAGGATCCCGCCGCCCTGCAACGGGAACTCGACGCGGCACAGACCCAAGGCCAATGGGTGCTGCTGGACTACTATGCCGACTGGTGTGTGTCGTGCAAGGTCATGGAAAAACAGGTGTTCGGCCAAGCCCATGTACTGCAAGCCTTGAGCGATGTGCGCTTGCTGCGGCTGGACGTCACCGCCGACAATGCCGCCAGCCGCGAATTGCTCGGCCGATATAAAGTGCCGGGGCCACCGAGCCTGCTGTGGATCGGTGCCGACGGTATCGAGCGCCGCAGCCAGCGCATCACCGGCGAGGTCAATGCCGACACCTTCCTGCAACGTTGGACCACCACCCGAGACGCCCGTTAATGCTGACTTTTACCCTCGGCACCTTTGCCATTGCGCTTAACCACCTGCTGTTGATCAGCGCCCTGGCGCTGGCGACCTTCATCGGCTGGCGGGTGGCCAAGCGCGGTGGCGAGAATCCCGAGTCGGTGCTGTTCAGCCTGTTCCTGCTGGGCATGCTGGCGGCGCGGGTGGGTTTTGTCGCCCTTTACTGGACCCATTATCGGGACGATCCGTGGCAGATAATCGACTTGCGCGACGGCGGTTTCCTCGCCTGGCCAGGCGTGATCGTGCTGCTGCTCGGCGCCTTGTATCGCGGCTGGCGGCGCCCCGGCCTGCGCCGTCCCCTGGGATTCGGCGTGGCCAGCGGTCTGGCGTTCTGGCTGCTGGCGACCTTCTCCCTGACGATTTACGAGCAAGGCACGCGCCTGCCGGAAATCACCCTGCGCAATGCCGCCGGTGAAACGGTGCAACTGGCCGACTACAAGGGCGGCCCGCTGGTCATCAATCTGTGGGCCACCTGGTGCCCGCCGTGCCGGCGGGAAATGCCGGTGCTGGAAGACGCCCAGCAACAGCGCCCGGACCTGACCTTCCTGTTCGTCAACCAGGCCGAAAGCATGCAAAGCGTCAGCACCTATCTGGAAACCCAGGGCCTGAGCCTGTCCAATGTCCTGTTCGACGGCAGCGGCCGACTGGGCCAGGCCGTCGGTTCCATGGCATTACCGACTACGCTGTTCTATAGCCCCGAAGGTCGCCTGCTGGGCAGCCATCTGGGAGAGCTGTCGGAAGCCAGCCTGGCCCGCGCCCTGGAAAACTTCGACACCCCTTCTCCTGCCATACCCGCCACCTCTTCAAGGAAACTGCCATGCCCCGCCTCCGCCACCTGCTGACGTTGACCCTGGGCGCCGCCCTGCTGCACCTGCCGTCGGTACAGGCTGCCGAAGAATTGCCCGAAGCGATCAAAAAGATCGAAGCCAAAGGTGCGAAAATCGTCGGCCAATTCGATGCCCCCGACGGTTTGCGCGGCTATGCGGCGCAGTATCAGAACCGTGGCATGGCGTTATACCTGACCCCGGATGGCAAGCATGTCTTGCTGGGCAATCTGTATGACGCCCAGGGCAATGACCTGAGCATCGCGCCGTTGCAGAAACTGGTTTACGCACCGATGGCGAAGGAAATCTGGGGCAAGATGGAAGCCAGCAACTGGATCGCTGACGGCAACAAGGACGCACCGCGGGTCGTCTATATGTTCAGCGACCCCAACTGCCCTTACTGCAACATGTTCTGGGAGCAGGCACGCCCCTGGGTGAAGACCGGCAAGGTGCAGTTGCGCCACATCATGGTCGGCATCATCCGTGAGGACAGCCCGGGCAAATCCGCGGCGCTGCTGGCGGCCAAGGACCCGCAGAAAGCCTTGCAAGACCATGAAGGTGCCGGCAAGGGCAGCTCGCTCAAGGCCTTGAAAGAAGTGCCACCGGCGATTCAGGCGAAGCTTGCGGCGAACATGCAGTTGATGGAAGAGCTGGAGTTGTCCGCGACACCGGCGATTTTCTATATGGATGACAAGGGCGAATTGCAACAGCAGCAAGGCGCGCCATCGCCGGACAAGTTGGTGAAGATTCTCGGGGCCAAGTGACCTCGGGGGCCTCTTCGTCGAAACGCCGCCCGGAGCCGGCTCCGGGCGGCGTTCCGACGAAAGCGTCAGCAAGATCGACTAATGTCTTGCAGCCAAAAACCTCAGCAACTCCTCCGTCACGAACGGCGCATTCTCCAGACTGGAGATATGCCCCGCCTCCGGCACCAGCACATACGGGCAACCGATCAACTCGGCCATTTCCCTGGTTTCCGACGGTGGCCGCGGTTGGTCCTGGTCACCGCACATCAGCAGCGTGGTGTCAGCGTTCAGTTCGCCCAGGCGCGACAGCAGATCATCCCGGCCAAACGTAATCCGCCCCATCGGCACGATACTGTTGCGCAGACGATCCGACGGCAGCGTCACCAAAGAAGCACGGAAATCCTGATAAAGCGCCGACTGCGGGTCGATACCCGGACGGAAGAAGATCGGCACCACAATATCCAGCACCTGCGGCGATATCACGCCGGCCTCTTCGATCTGCTTCAGCAACGAGAAATAATATTGGCGGGTCGGCTCGGGCTCGTGACCGAGATAGGTGTCCATCAACACCAGGCCGTTGATTCGCTGCGGCGCCGACAAGGCCAGACGCGCACCCCACATGCCACCGACCGACAGCCCCACCAGCGTGACGCGATCAATGTCCAGATGATCAAGCAAGGCCAAACCCTGACGCGCGATGTCATCCAGCGACGTGGTGCCTTCGGGCAGCTGCCCGGACTCGCCATGGCCCCACAGGTCCAGGGCGATCACCCGGTACTGTTGCGACAGGGCGGCAATCTGCGGCGCCCACATGGCCTGGTCCCACAGATAACTGCCGGCCAGCAGTACTGCCGGGCCAGTGCCTTGATCAATGTAGTGAAGCAGTTGTCCGTCTATGGTTACGAAGGGCATCGACTGTTTCCTTTGTGAAATGGAATTCAGCAAAAAAAGCAGAGGCAGACTGAGCGGAGCTGATGCGGCAGTCAACGGACAAATCTGCGCAGAATGTGCCGGCCCTTTCGCGAGCAGGCTCGCTCCCACAATGGACCTGCGTTTGCAGAACTAATGTGGGAGCGAGCCTGCTCGCGAAGGGGGCATTACAGTCGCTAGAGAACTACAACCCCTCCAACTCCGCCATCAGATCATTGAGGCGATCGACCTTCTCCTCAGTGATATCACTCGCCGCCAACCCGTCGATGTACTCCGCCAACTCCTCCACCGTGCTGCACTCGAACATCGCGCGCAGCGGCACATCGCGTTGCAAGGTTTTCTGCACCCGTGACGCGATCTGCGTCGCCAGCAGCGAATGCCCGCCCAGCTCGAAGAAATTGTCGCGCACGCCGAGCTTCTCGACCTTCAGCACTTCGGCCCAGATATCAGCCAAGGTCTGCTCAAGCGTATTACGCGGCGCCTGGTAGTCCTGGCTCTGCAACTGGCCGATTTCCAGCGCTGGCAGGGCCTTGCGGTCGAGTTTGCCGTTGGCGTTGAGCGGCATCCGCTCGAGCCACAGCCAATGCAGCGGCACCATGTATTCCGGCAGCTCGGCGCGCAAGCGTTGCTTGATGCGCTCCAGCCGTTCAGCCGGGTTGAGTGCCGAATCAGCGGCCACCAGATAGCCGACCAGATGCTTGCCGTTGGCACCTTCTTGCACACCGACTGCCGCTTCGCGAACTTCTGGCTGTTCATGCAGACGCGCCTCGATTTCACCCAGCTCGATGCGGTAGCCGCGAATCTTCACTTGATGGTCGATCCGTCCGACGTATTCCAGCACACCGTCACTGCGACGACGGGCCAGGTCACCGGTCCGATACAGGCGATCACCCGGCTCACCGAACGGGTTCGGCACAAACACCTGGGCGGTGCGCAACGGGTCGCTGACATAACCGCGCCCCACCCCGGTGCCAGCGACGCACAACTCGCCCACCGCCCCCAACGGCACCAACTCCAGTGCACCATCGAGCAGGTACAAACGGTTGTTGTCGGTCGGCGTACCGATCGGCAGGTAACTGCCGCGCGTCGACGCCATGTCGACCCGGAAGAACGCCACGTCATCCGAGCACTCCGCCGGACCATAGGCATTCACCAGCCCGATGTCCGGGTAGCGCAGCAGCCATTGATGCGCCAGTTCCGGCGGCATCGCTTCACCGGTCGGCAGCATCCAGCGCAGACCGTCGAGGCTCATGCGTTCCTGGGCGAGCATGCCCTGGATCAGCGACGGCACGCTTTCCAGCACGCTGATGCCCTGGCTCTGGACATGCGCCAGCAAACCTTGCGGGTCGTGGGCGATGGTGTTCGGCACGATGTCCACCCGGGCGCCGAACAACGGTGCGGCGAGGAACTGCCAGACCGAAATGTCGAAGCTTTGCGAGGCGGTCTGGGCGATCACGTCGGCTTCGCTCAGGTTCAGGTACGGCACCTTGCTCAACTGGTTATTGAGCATGCCGCGCTGCTCGACCATCACCCCCTTGGGCAAGCCGGTGGAGCCCGAGGTGTAGATCACGTAGGCGAGGTTGTCCGGGCCGCTGTAGAGGCCAGGATTCAGCACCGAGACAGCGCTCGCCTGCACCTCTTCCCAGACCAGCAACTTCGGCCTGTTGGCGCAACCGAACTCATCCAGCAAGGCCAGCGCTTGCTCGCGGCAAGCCTGAGTGCAGACCAGCAACGGCGTGCGGCTCAAGTCGATGATCCGGCTCAAACGCTGGCTCGGCAGGCCCGGATCCAGCGGCAGATAACCGGCGCTGGCCTTGAAGCTGCCGATGATCATGCCCAGCAGATCGAGGTTACGTTCGGCCAGCAACGCCACCGGTTGATCCAGCCCGACACCGGCGCCCATCAGTGCATGACCGAGACGGTTGCTGCGCTGGTTCAGTTCAAGGTAACTGTGTTGCTGATCGAGGCAGCTGGCGGCAATCCGCTGCGGATACCGCGCAACCTGCGCCTCGAACAATTCGACGTAACTCTGCTCCAGCGGGTAATCGTGCTCACTCTGGTTGCAGCCGTGGATCAGGAAGTCCTGCTCCTCGGCCCCCAGCAGCGGCAGATCGGCCATGTCACCGTGGAAGCCTTCGACCAACGCCAACAGCAGGCGCTTGAACTCGCCGAGCATGCGCTCGATGGTCGACTCGTCGAAATAACGCTGGTCGTAGGACAGGTGCAGTCCGAGGTCATCGCCCGGGTAGCACACCGCCGTCAACGGGAAGTTGGTGTGGGTACGGCCCGAGTCCGAGGTCGCGTTGAGGCTTTGCGCGCGGTCCAGCACCGAGACTTCCACCGGGGCGTTTTCGAACACGAACAGGCTGTCGAACAGCGGCTGGCCCTTGGGCAGCTCGCTGTTTTCCTGGATGCTCACCAGCGGCAGGTACTCGTACTCGCGCAGTTGCATATTGCTGTCGAGCAACGCGCTGAGCCACTGGTGAACGCTGCAGCGCTGACTGTCCTCGGGCATTTTCACCCGCAGCGCAATGCTGTTGATGAACAGGCCCACCGTGCGTTGCATCTGCGGCATCTCCACCGGTCGCCCGGCCACGGTAACGCCGAACAGCACGTCGCGATCACCGCTCAAGCGCCGCAATACCAGGGCCCATGCCGCCTGGGCAAAAGTGTTGATGGTCAGTTGATGGGCCTGGGCCAATTCCCGCAGCCGGGCGCCGTCACGCGCATCGAGGCGGGTGTAGCGGTCACCGACGAGCATGCCGCCGCTGTCACCGGCATGCTCACGCAGGAACGGTCGGTCACTCGGAATCGGTGTGGTGCGTTCGAAGCCTTGCAGGTTGTGCTTCCACCACTGCCGCGCCTCGGACAGGCTCTGGCGTTGCAGCCAGCCGATGTAATCGCGATAACGCGGCGGCACCGCCAGCTGCGCTTCCCGGCCTTCGCCGAGGGCGCTGTAGATCTCGAAAAAATCGTTCATCAGCAGCGAACGGCACCAGGCATCGATCAGGATGTGGTGATTGCTCATCATGAACCAGTAGCGCGCCGCACCGACCCGGATCAGGCGCAGGTGGAAGGGTGCCTGGTTGAGTAGATCGAAACCGGCCTCGCGCTCGCTTTTGAGGAGTGCCTGCAACGTCGGCTCGTGTTCGGTTTCAGCCATCGCCGTCCAGTCCAGGTACTCGATCGGCGTGCTGCCCGGCCTGTGGATAACTTGCAGCATGTCTTCGCCGACGTTCCAGCAGAACGACGCGCGCAAGGCTTCGTGACGGGCGATCACCGCCTGCCAGGCCTGAGCGAAGCGCTGCGGATCGAGCTCGCTGTTGATGCGGTAACGGTCCTGCATGTAGTAGAGGCCGGTACCCGGTTCCAGCAAGGTGTGCAGCAGCATGCCTTCCTGCATCGGCGTCAGCGGGTAGACGTCTTCGATGACCGCTGCCGGAACCGGCAGCGCATCGAGTTGTGGCTGGGTCAGTTTCGCCAGCGGGAAGTCCGACGGGGTCAGGCCGCCCGCACCGTCCTGCAGGCAATGCTCGATCAGGCTCTGCAGTTCAGCGAGATAAGCCTGCGCCAGTTCGCCGATGGTCTGCGGATCGTGACGTTCGGCGCTGAAGGTCCAGCGCAGCACCAGTTCACCGCCGTACACCTGACTGTCGACGCTCAGCTCGTTGGGCAGCGGCGCCTTCGGATCATGCGCAGCGCCGACCGGCTCATCCAGCGGCCGGAACAACGCGTCGCTGGCAAAGCTCTGGTCGAACTGGCCGAGGTAGTTGAAGGTGACAGGCGCCACCGGCAGTGCAGCCATGGACTGGCGGCACAGATCATCGGCCAGGTAACGCAACACGCCGTAACCCAGGCCTTTGTGTGGCACCGCCCGCAGTTGTTCCTTGATCGCCTTGATCGAGGCGCCTTGCCCGTCCACTGGTGTGAGGCGCAGCGGGTAGGCACTGGTGAACCAGCCCACGCTGCGGGACAGGTCGATCTCGTCGAACAAGGGTTCGCGGCCGTGGCCTTCGAGTTGAATCAGTGCCGATTCATCACCGCTCCAGCGGCACAACACGCGGGCCAATGCCGTCAGCAACAGATCGTTGACCTGGGTGCGATAGGCACTCGGCGCCTGTTGCAGCAATTGGCGGGTGCGATCGCTGTCGAGGCGCACGCTGACGGTTTGCGCATGACGATTCTGCCGACCGCCCTCGGGGCGTTCGCACGGCCATTCAACCACCGGCCCTGCCAGGTGCGACTGCCACCAGCGCAATTCTTCGCGCAGGGATTCGCTGCCGGCATACGCCTGCAAGCGCGCGGACCAGTCCTTGAAGGCGCTGGTTTTCGCCGGCAACTTGATTGTCTGCTGCGCGACCCGTTGGCGATACGCGGTTTGCAGATCGTCCAGCAGCACCCGCCAGGACACCCCGTCCACCACCAGGTGGTGAATGGCGATGAACAGCCGTTGCCGGTCCCCTGGCGCGTCGACCAACAGTGCGCGCAGCAGCGGTCCCTGTTCGAGGTCGAAGCTGCGCTGGGCATCGGCGAACAATGCGCTGCATTGATCCATGGACGGCACGCGCACTTGCCAGAGCACCGCCGCATCGGAAACGGCCTGGTGTTCGGCCGTCCATTGCCCTGCGACTTCAGTGAAGCGCAAACGCAACGCGTCATGCTGTTCGATCACCGCCAGCAGCGCCGCTTCGAGGGCATGGGGCTCCAGGGTCACGGTCGGCTCCAGCAGCAACGCCTGGTTCCAGTGCTGACGCTGCGGGATGTCAGTGTCGAAGAACCAGTGCTGGATGGGTGTCAGGCGGGATTCGCCGGTGAGCAGGCCCTGCTCGGCAGAGAGTTGTCCGGTACGGGTGGCCACGGCCGCCAGGGTCTGCACGGTCTGGTGCTGGAACAAGTCCCGCGGGCTGAAATGAATGCCCTGCTGCCGCGCCCGGCTGACCACCTGGATCGACAGAATCGAGTCGCCGCCCAGTTCGAAGAAGTTGTCGTTGAGGCCCACCTGTTCGACGTTCAGCACTTCGCACCAGATGCCGGCCAGGGTCAGCTCAAGTTCGTTGCCTGGCGCCACGTACTGCTGACGGTTCAGCTCCGGATCCGGTGCCGGCAGCGCGCGCCGGTCGAGCTTGCCGTTGGCGGTCAGCGGCCAGCGAGCCAGCAGGGTCAGGTGCGTCGGCACCATGTAATCCGGCAGTTGCGATTTGAGGTGAGCCTTGAGCGATTCGCGCAGTTCGGCATGTTGCGTTTCGTCCTGCCCGGCGACCTCGGTGAGCACATAGCCGACCAGCTGTTTACCGCTCGGTGCATCGAGTGCCAGCACCACGGCTTCGTGCACGCACTGGTGTTCCAGCAATCGGGTTTCGATTTCGCCGAGTTCGATGCGGAAGCCACGAATCTTCACTTGATGGTCAATCCGCCCCAGGTACTCGACCAGGCCATCGGCACGCTGGCGCACCAGGTCACCGGTGCGGTACAGACGGCCGCCATCAGCGGCGAAGGGATCGGCGACGAAGCGTTCGGCGGTCATGCCCGGACGCTGGTGATAACCCTGCGCCAGACCCGCACCGCCGACGTACAACTCACCGGTCGCGCCTTGCGGCACCAGTGCCAGGTCGGCGTCGAGAATGTAAGCCACGCGAGCACCGATCACGCTGCCGATCGGCACGCTGCCCAGGCCTTCTTCCAACTGCTCCGGCGCCAGGCTGGCCAGCGGCATGACCACGGTTTCGGTCGGGCCGTAGGCGTTGAAGAACTGGCTTGGCTTGAACGCCGCGCGAATGCGCTGCAGGTGTTCGCCGGTCAGGGCTTCGCCGCCGGTGATGCACATGCGCACCGGCAGCGTCTCGCCCTGGGTCGCCAGCCATTGCGCCAACTGGCTGCCATAGCTCGGGGTGAAGCCGAGGATGTTGATGCGGTGGCGGCGAATCAGCCCGCAGATTTCTTCCGCGTCCCATTGGCCCTGGGCCCGCAGGACGACTTGCGCGCCGCTCAACAGCGGCACCAGCAAACGCTCGGTGGCCGCGTCGAAGTTGATCGAATAGAAATGCAGCTCGCAATCGTCCGGGCGCATGCCGAAGCGCTCGATCACGGCCCGGCAGTGCATGGCGATTTCACCGTGGGACACCACCACGCCTTTGGGTTTGCCGGTGGAGCCGGACGTGTAGATCAGGTACGCCTGGTGCTGCGCCAGACTGATAAACGGCAGCTCACTGGCGGGATAGTTGACCAGCTCGGCGGCGTCTTCTTCCAGGCTCCAGCGGGCGACCGTTGGCGGCAGTTCACCGAGCGCTTCGAACATCGCCGCATCGCTGAGCAGCAAACCGATGCCGCTGTCTTCGATCATGTAGTGCAGACGATCCAGCGGGTATTCCGGGTCCAGCGGCACGTAGGCGCCGCCGGCCTTGAGAATCGCCAGCAAGCCGATGACCATTTCCAGCGAACGCTCCAGCGCCAGGCCGACCCGGACCTGCGGGCCAACACCCCGCTCGCGCAGCATCCAGGCCAGGCGATTGGCGCGGCTGTCGAGCTCGGCGTAACTCAGGGTCTGCCCGGCGAAGGTCAATGCCGGGGCATCCTTGCGGGCCAGCGCTTGCTCGCTGAACAGGTGATGGATGCACTGATCCAGCCGATGTTCGCCCGGCTCGACGCCGAGGCTGTCGAGCAGGTCCTGTTGTTCCGTGGCTTCGAGCAACGGCAACTCACTGACGCGCTGTTGTGGATCGGCCAGCAGCGCCTCCAGCAGGTTGCGCCAGTGTGCGGCCATGCGGGCAATGCGCGGTTCGTCGAACAGGTCGGTGCTGTAGGTCAGGCAGCAACCCAGGCGGTGGTCAAGGTCGGTGACTTCCAGGTTGAGGTCGAACTTGGTCGCCCGCGCGTCGTTGGCCAGGTATTCGACCGTCATGCCGGCCAGGGTGCGGCTCTGCTGGAATTCCCAGCGCTGCACGTTGCACATCACCTGGAACAGCGGGTTGTAAGCGGCGCTGCGCGGCGGTTGCAAGGCTTCCACCAGGTGGTCGAACGGCAGGTCCTGGTGGGACTGGCCTTCGATGACGGTGTGGCGAACCTGCTCGAACAATTCACCGACCGACATCTGGCCGTCGAGCTGGCAACGCAAGACTTGAGTATTGAGGAAGGCACCGATCAGCCCCTCGCTTTCCGGGCGAATCCGGTTGGCCACCGGTGCGCCGATGCGCAGGTCGGTCTGGCCGCTGTAGCGATAAAGCAGCACGGCCAATGCGGCGGTCATGGTCATGAACAGGGTCAGGCCGTTTTGCGCATTGAAGGCGCGAACCCGTGCGGCGAGGTCATCGCTGAGGTCGAAACGGAACAGTTCGCCCTGATGGCTTTGCACCGGCGGACGCGGACGGTCTGCCGGCAACTCCAGCAGCGGATGCTCACGACCCAGTTGCGCGGTCCAGTAGTCGAGCTGGCGTTGACGCTCACCAGACTCCAGCCACTGGCGCTGCCAGACGCTGTAATCCAGGTATTGCACCGGCAGTGGCGCCAGCGGCGATTCGCGGTCATCGACAAACGCTTCGTATAGCGCGCTCAGTTCCCGGGCGAAAATGTCCATCGCCCAGCCTTCGGTGACGATGTGGTGCAGGGTCAGCACCAGGTAGTGCTCGTGCTCGGCGGTCTTGACCATGCAGGCGCGCAGCAGCGGTCCGGTTTCCAGATCGAACGGTTTATGGGCTTCGTCATCGGCCAGTTGCTGCACCGCCCACTCGCGGCCCTCTGCATCCAGCTCGGTAAAATCCTTGCAGTCCATGCGCATCCCGGTTTGCGGGTGAACCTGCTGCCGGGCCACGCCGTCGATGCTCGGGAAGGTCGTGCGCAAGGTTTCATGGCGCATGATCAGCGCTTGCAATGCTGCCTCGAAACGCTCGACATCAAGCTCCCCGCGCAGCCGCGCCATGCCACCGACGTTGTACGCCGGGCTGTCCGGTTCCATCTGCCAGAGGAACCACATGCGCTGCTGGGAATAGGACAACGGCACCGCTTGGCTGCGGTCGACTGTTGCAATCGGTGGTTGTTGGTTGGTGTTGCCGCTGGCCTGGATCAGTTGCACCTGGTCGGCAAACGCACCCAGCTCGCTGTTCTCGAACAATGCGCGCAGCGGCAACTCGACGTCGCAGGCCTGGCGGGTCCGGGAAATGATTTGCGTGGCCAACAACGAATGGCCGCCGAGGGCGAAGAAATCGTCGCGCAGGCCGATTTGCGAAAGCCCCAGGACTTCACGCCAGATGCCGGCGATTTGCTGTTGCAGTGCGGTGACCGGTTCAACGTGTTCGCGTACCTGCCATTGCGGTTCCGGCAAGGCGCGGCGGTTGAGTTTGCCGCTCGGGCTCAAGGGCATCTGCTCCAGGCGCATCAGCTGCGCCGGAACCATGTATTCCGGCAGTTCGGCCGCCAGCGCGGTTTTCAGGCGGGTACTTTGAGCGTCTTCGGTTTCGCTGGTTTCAGTGGCGGTGTAGTAACCGATCAACTGACCACCGGCCGCCGTGTCGCGCACCAGCACCACGGCTTGTGCAACGCCGTCCTGGGCCAGCAACCGTGCTTCAATTTCTTGCGGCTCGACACGGAAGCCGCGCAGCTTGACCTGCTGATCGAGACGGCCGAGGTATTCGATCACGCCATCGGCAGTCCAGCGTGCACGGTCGCCAGTGCGATACAGGCGGGCGCCCTGCTCGCCCAGCGGGTCGACCACAAAGCGTTCGGCAGTCAGGCCCGGACGGCCCAGATAACCCCGGGCCAGGCCGATGCCACTGATGCACAGTTCACCGGGCACGCCGGCCGGAACCGGGTTGAGATCGCTGTCGAGCACACGGCACAGCACATTGCCCAACGGGCGACCGATCGGCGAGCGTTCGCCATCGGCGCTTGTGCAGTGCCAATGGGTGACGTTGATCGCGGTTTCGGTCGGGCCGTAGCGGTTGTGCAATTGCACCGCCGGCAGTTGCGCCAGCACCCGGTTACGCAGTTCGGCAGGCAAGGCCTCGCCACCGGAGAACACCCGCCGCAGGCTGGAGCATTGGGTCGTGAGCGGCTCATCGATGAACAATGAAAGCAGCGGCGGTACAAAGTGCAGCGTGGTCACGCCGTACGCTTGAACCAGTTGGGCAATGCGCTGCGGATCGCGATGTTCACCGGGATTGGCGAGCAGCAAGCGTGCACCTGTGATCAACGGCCAGAAGCATTCCCACACCGACACGTCGAAACTGATCGGCGCCTTTTGCATCAGTACGTCGGTTTCATTCAGGCGATAGCTGTCCTGCATCCATTGCAGGCGTTCGGCGAGGGCGGCGTGGGTGTTGCCGACGCCCTTCGGCTGGCCGGTGGAACCCGAGGTGTAAATCACGTACGCGAGGTTGTCACCGTGCAGGTGCAGGCCCGGTGCATGGCTCGGCCAGCTTTCCAGATGCAGGGCGTCCATGGCAATCACACTGACGCCGTCGGTGGCCGGCAGGCGATCAAGCAATGGGGTCTGGGTCAGCAGCAATTCGACGCCGCTGTCGCCCAGCATGTAGGCCAGGCGTTCGGCCGGGTAATCCGGGTCCAGCGGCACGTAGGCGCCACCGGCCTTGATAATCGCCAGCAGGCCGATCAGCAACTGCGGCGAGCGCTCGGCGGCGATGGCCACGCAGACGTCCGGTCCGACACCTTTGTCGCGCAGGTAATGGGCCAGACGGTTGGCCTGGGTGTGCAGCTCGGCGAAGTCCAGTTGGCCACCGTCCCACAGCAAGGCGATGCGCTGCGGGGTCAGGCGCGCCTGTTCGTGGAGCAGCTCCGGCAGCCATTGGCTGGCCTGGGTGCAGGGTGCGGCGCTCCAGCTTGCCTGCTGCTGGTGCTCGTTCGGGGTCAGCAGTTGCAGGTCGCCAATGGCGGTTTGTGGCTGCGCGCAAACCGCTCGCAGCAGGTTGCTGAAATGCTCGGCCAGGCGCTCGATGGTCGCGGTGTCGAACAGCTCGCTGGCGTAATCGAAGGCCAGGCTCAGGCGACCCTTCTGATCTTCCTCACTGTGCAGTTGCAGGTCGAACTTGGCTTCGCGGCTGTGCCACGGCAGTTCTTCGGCGAGCAGCCCCGGCAGACGTTTTAATGCGCCGAGGTCACGTTGCTGGTGGTTGAACATGATCTGGAACAGACCTTGCTCGCGAGCCTGCGGGAAGGCTTCGAGCAGCTGTTCGAACGGCAGGTCCTGATGGGCTTGGGCACCCAATGCCGCCTCACGGGTTTGCGCCAGCAGTTCGATGAAGGGCTGGCGCGAATCCACCTCGGCGCGCAGCACCTGGGTGTTGATGAAGAAGCCGATCAGGCCCTGGGTTTCCAGGCGCGGACGGTTGGCATTGGGCACGCCGATGCGGATATCGCGCTGGCCGCTGTAGCGGTGCAACAGGCTTTGGAACGCCGCGAGCAGCAACATGAAGGCAGTGGATTGGTTGGCCTGGGCCGTCTGGCGGATGGCGTCGCTCAGCGTAGCGTCCAGCTTCACGCAATGCCGGGCAGCGCTGCGCAAATGCTGCGCCGATCGTGGATGATCGGTGGCCAGGCTCAGGGTCGGATGCTCTTCACCCAACTGCGCCTTCCAGTAAGCCAGCTGCCGCTCGCCCTGCCCTTGCGCCAGCCATTGGCGCTGCCAGCTGCCGTAGTCGGCGTACTGGGTCGGCAATGCTGAAAGAGTCGTTTTTTGTCCCTGAGATGCCGCGGCATACAGGCGTGAGAACTCGTCGATCAGCACGTTCAGCGACCAGCCATCGGCGATGATGTGGTGCAGCGTCACCAGCAGTTGGTGATCCTCATCATCGAGGCGCACCAACGTCACCCATAGCAGCGGGCCTTTCTCCAGATCGAATTGGGTGCGGGCTTCGTCCTCACGGATTTGCAGCGCACGGGCTTCACGCTCGGCGGCTGGCAGGTCGCTGATGTCGATCAGTTGCAGGTTGAATTCGGCGGCGCCATCGACCTGTTGCAGTGCTACGCCATCACGTTCGAAGAAGCGAGTGCGCAAGGATTCGTGGCGCTCGATCAGGTGTTGAAAACTGGCGCGTAACGCGTCTTGATCCAGCTCGCCGCGCAGGCGCAAGGCACCGGGAATGTTATAGGCGCTGCTCTGCGGGTCCAGCTGCCAGGTGATCCACAGACGGTTTTGCGCCAGGGATTGCGGCATCGCTTCGCTGCGCGACAGCGTGGTGATGATGCCTTGGGCCAGGCCACCGTCATGCTGTTGCCCGGCGATAGCGGCGGTGAACGCGCCCAGGGTCGGCGCTTCAAACAACAGGCGCAGGTTCAGCTCCAGACCCAGTTCTTCGCGCACCCGCGCAACCACCTGAGTCGCGGCAATGGAGTTGCCGCCGAGCAGGAAGAAGTGGTCGTCGGCGTCGACCTGACTGACCTGCAATTGCTCGCACCAGATCTGCCCGATCAGGGTTTGCAGTTCCGAGCCGGATTGAGTATTTCCTTGCTTCTCGGTAGCCGCCGACGGGAACACCGCGTAACTGTCGAGGCTGCCATCCGCCAGGCGATTGCGGCAGGCCGAGCGTTGCAGTTTGCCGCTGGAGGTCTTGGGCAGCGCGCCCGGGTTGAGCAGCACCACCACGCTCGGCGCCTCCTGGTACGCCTCGGCCACGGCTTGGCGAATGGCTTTGATCAACGCCTCGGGCGGCAGGATTTTTTGCACGCTGCGGCTGATCTCCGCGGCGATACCGATGCCTTCCTGGCCTTCGGTATTGACGGCGAACGCGGCAACGCGGCCTTTGCGCACCACTTCCACTTCGCGCTCGATGGTCTGTTCGATGTCCTGCGGGTACAGGTTGTGCCCGCGCACGATCAACATATCTTTCAGGCGCCCGGTGATGAACAGTTCACCGTCGTGCATGAAGCCCAGGTCACCGGTGCGCAGCCAGGTTTTTTCTTTGTATTGAACAAAGGTCCTGGCACTGGCCTCGGGGTTGCGCCAGTAGCCGTGGGCGATGCTCGGCCCGGCGGCCCAGACTTCGCCGACCGCGTTGTCGGCCAGTGCATCGAGCGCTATCGGATCGACAATCAGCACCGCGTGATCCGGCTGGCTGATACCGCAACTCATGATCGCACCGCCCTTACCCGGCTCTGCACGGTTCTGCGCCAACGCTTGATCGTCTACCCGCAGGTTGCCTATCCCTTGGCCGCGAGGGCTGCCGGCGACAAACAGCGTGGCTTCGGCCAGGCCATAGGACGCCATGAAACTGTCCGGGGTGAACCCGCACGCCGCGAACTTCTCGGCAAAGCGTTCCAGGGTGTCGAGCCGAATCGGTTCGGAGCCGGAATACGCCACGCGCCAACCGCTCAGGTCAAGGCGCTCCAGGGCCGATTCACTGACCCGTTCGCTGCACAGCCGATAGGCAAAATCCGGCCCGCCGCTGATGGTGCCGCCGTACTCGCTGATCGCTTCCAGCCAGCGCAACGGGCGGCCGAGGAAGTAGGCCGGCGACATCAATACACAGGGCACTCCGCTGAAGATCGGCTGCAACAGCCCGCCGATCAGTCCCATGTCGTGGTACAGCGGCAGCCAGCTGACGATCACATCGTCGGGGTTCAGATCGATGCCGAAACCGTGGCGAATCAGCAGCTCGTTAGCCACCAGGTTGCCGTGGCTGACTTGCACGCCTTTGGGCAATGCGGTGGAGCCGGAGGTGTATTGGAGGAAGGCGATGTGCTCGCCTTGCAGGTCCGGCGCAACCCAGCGTTCGGCCAGGCTGCCGTCGAGCGTATCGACGCACAGCAGCGGCGGCGCGCCTTCGATTTGCAGCAAGGAATCGCGCAGGCCGGCGCTGGTCAGCAGCAAGCGCGGTTCGGCATCGCTGATGATCGACAGCAGGCGTTCCTGATGGTGACGACGGGTCGACTCCGGCGGATAGGCCGGCACCGCGATCACACCGGCGTACAAGCAACCAAAGAATGCCGCGACGTAATCCGGGCCACTGGGAAACAGCAGCACGGCGCGATCACCCAACTCAGCCTCGGCCTGCAGTGCGCCGGCAATGGTCCTGGCGCGCTGGTCCAGCTCGCGATAACTGAGCACCACAGCCTGATCCTCGGTTTCGGCGAGAAAACGCAAGGCCAGCCGATCCGGCGTCAGGGCCGCGCGGCGCTGGAGGGCTTGGACCAGTGTGCTGGGGAGTTCGAACGCGTCGGTCATGGGGTTTCCTGCCTGGATTCGGCTGTAGGAGCGAGCTTGCTCGCGAAAAACCGGAGAACGCCGCGGGGTGTCAGGTGCCCATCGTCATTGTTAACGACCTTCGCGAGCGAGCTCGCTCCTACAGGGTTATGAGGATTGCGCTGTGCTATTCACCAATGAGAACGGATGGCATCTTGAATTAATTAGTCGGCGGGCGGGATCGGCAGCCCCGCTGCGGTGCGGCAGCGTGTCGCAGTTCTCACTTTGCACCTTCGGGGAGCATTAATTCTCTTTCTCAATTGACAATCATTATCATTCAACATAATTTGTCGCTCGATGTGTAGGACGGCACCGGTCTTCCAGTCGTCCCACTAACCTATTTGCAGCAGGGTGATTTCCATGACGGAACAAGTGTCCACAAGCAGGTGCGATTCACCGCTACTTCAGGCATTCGTCGACAATCGACTGATTCTGGTCAAGATTGCAGCCCGCATAACCGGCTGCCGCTCGCGTGCCGAAGACGTCGTTCAGGATGCGTTCTTCCGCCTGCAATCGGCGCCGCAGATCACGTCCTCGTTCAAGGCTCAACTGAGCTACCTGTTCCAGATCGTGCGCAACCTGGCGATCGATCACTACCGCAAACAGGCACTGGAACAGAAGTATTCGGGGCCTGAGGAAGAAGGCCTGAACGTGGTGATTCAAGGCGCTTCGCCGGAAACCTCGCACATCAATTTCTCGACCCTGGAAAACATTGCCGACGCGCTGACGGAGCTGCCCAGCCGCACCCGCTACGCCTTCGAGATGTACCGCCTGCATGGCGTGCCGCAGAAGGACATCGCCAAGGAGCTCGGCGTCTCGCCGACCCTGGTGAACTTCATGATTCGCGATGCCTTGGTGCATTGCCGCAAGGTGTCGGGGAGTCGTGTGGATACCTTTGCCCGCCGTTAAAATCTGAAATTTGCGTCGCCCCCTTCGCGAGCAAGCCCGCTCCCACAATTGGATCACCTGTGTTCACAAATCCTGTGTTCAATGGAGATCAAACTGTGGGAGCGGGCTTGCTCGCGAAGACGGACTCAAGGCCGAAGCAGGTCTTGAGCCCTACCCATCAAGCCAACTCACACCGATCAAAAAACCGCTCCCGCCCCACCACCATCAACGCCGCCCGCTTGTGCGGAAAATCAAACTCTTTCTCGCAGTGGAAACGCTGGCCCTGCATGTATCCGATCATCTTGCCGTTATCGGCCCGTGGTTCGGCCACCACCCGCTGAGTACGCGGATCATCGAGAAACAGGTAATGCACCAACGCCGACAACCAGCTCGCCACCTTGTGCGGGCCGCGGTGATGCTCTTCACCGACGAGCATGTGAATGCCCCGGTCGTAATCACCCGCCTCATAGAACGGCGCGATGCGATCTTCCTTGGCCCAATAGGCTTCGAAATAGGCAAACGGCTGATCATCGAAACAGCCGATCAGCGTCAGGGTGTGGGGGTCGGCCTCGAGTTTTTCCAGGTACTCGCGATGCTGCTGCAGACTGCCCTCCTCCTGCCAGAAGCTCGCCACCCGCGCACTGTTCTGCCAACGATTGAACCGCTCCAGATCATGCTCGATGTCCACCGTGCGCAGGGAGATCCACGCGCCCAACCGGGCATCGAAACGTCGATAGACCTCGCCCCGAGGTTTGACCGGTCGCAACGGATGACGTTTGCCGCCACTGATGACCCTGTGCTGCGGATAGGGACTGGCCAGCGCTTGACCGAGCCAGGGTTGCGCCAGCTGCCAGAACAGGCTGCGCTCGCAGCGATACTGACCGGGGATTTCGGTGGGCACCAGCAATCCGCCGAGCAAGGCGTCAGTGGGGATCTCGTCCAGCTGCCACGTCAGGCGCAGGCAGGCAGGGTCGCGGGCAAACAGCCAATAACAGGCTGTCCAAAGCTCATCGCTAGCGGGGCGATCGAAGCCTTGCTCTGTCTGCACCCGCAGTTCGGGTTCGCGCGTCAGACGCAACCTGATCAGCGGTCGTCCATCCAGGTCGAGGCTCAGCCGGCTTTCGGTTTCATCAGCTACAAGACGGTTTCCTGAGGGCAAGCTCAGGGCAGTCAGGTCATTCGGATTGGACATGGGTCGGGCTCACGTTAATCGTCGACAGTTAGGGGTATAACGTGAGCCAGCCCTGAAAATTTACCGCAACTCGCCGCAGCCCTCAGGGTGATTTAACCCAGATTTCGCGGATGATGTAGTCATTCCCGATGCCAGTGGCGACATGGCTGACAACCTGCAATTCCATCTGCGATGAGCACGCTGTAAACGACCCCTCAAGCACTTGCGAATGACTAATCTGCGTCTCCGGCACAATGACCTGCGTTCCGCAATTGAGTGATAGAACTGGAAATGCATGCCAGCCCATCCAACGGCGCACGTCTAACCCAAAGCTATAGGTTCGTCCCACTTCCAGGTTTGCAAAGCTCTTTTGCAACAAGACACCAAAAGACTCTTCAGAGGACGTATGGTTAAACAATGAATGGCCAGCCCCATCCTTGGCGACAGTGAGATCTCGAAAATCGGCCCCCGCCTCCCCCCGCATCCAACCATTCCAGTTATCCGTCCCGTCTTGCGCACTGAACGTCGTTCTATCTTCATAAGGCGCCCGAATCTCAAGACTCAGCGGCGGAAACAACGCCGGGCAAGCATATTCGCTTTCCTCCAGTGCGGCCTGAAAAACAAACGTGAGGTGACTGCCGGGTTCCAGCTCCTGCAATTGCTCCCAACCAATGCTTCGACTCCAGCCAGCCACAGTTTCTGCCTGTGTAAGAGGCTCGGCGTCAACGACGCGCAACATCCTTGTGGAGCCGTCGAGATTTTTCCCTGAGATATGCAAAGTAGTGGGTTGACCGACCGTCATGGATCGCCAACGTGCCACCTCAACGGTGAAGTCCCCTTCGGGCTGCAGGATAAGTACGTTGCCGTCGGCTTGCGCAACAATGGGTCGTGGAAGGCGCGGAATAGAATTCAATCGGTGATTTGACATGGCAGACGTCCTTTCTGAATGAGGCTCAACCCATCAACGGGTTGAACACCGGGAAAGTCATCTAAGCGCGCGTTAAACCGAGCGTCTACTGTCAAATCTGACAGTCTGATCATCGAAAAGCTGCAAATACGACGAATGGGCGACTGCCGCTTTCAGGTGACAGAAGCGGTATCGGTCAATCCTGGAGAATCGGCACCACGGCAATCCTGTACGGATCGAAAATCTTCAGCATCTGACCGTTGTCGCGCAACCCTTGCAGCAACTTGCCGAATGCGGCGCCACTGATGGGCGCCGTCGGACGCAGGATGGCGTAGTGGTGATAGATCTGATCGACGCGCTCGGACACCAGCAACTGATCGGCGACCTGTTGGTTGCGCAGCAGGTAGTCGCTCAGATAAGAGCGCGTCACCAGGGCAATGTCCGCTCGCCCGCGCAGCACCATCAGCAGGTTGCTGTCATGGGAATAGGTCAGTGTGGCGTTGAAGTTCTGCGCGAGAAATTTCGGGTCGGCATTGAAATTGGAAAATTCGTAGTGATAGCCGCTGAACAGCGCCAAACGTTTGCCGGTCAGGTCGGCAAAATAGTTCTGTTGCCGCCCGGGTTCGCGTTGCGCGACAAAAATCTCGGCGTCTTCCAGCCCCATGTCTACGCTGGTGTGGGGAATGTCCTTCCAGCCCCAGTTCGGGTTCTCGAAGATCGCCATGTCCACCCGGGCTTGCTTGAAGTCACCGAAGCGCCGGGGAATGGACGTCGGCACCAGGACAAATTGATAGTCGCGCTGCGAGGCATTGAGCGCCTCGACCAACTGCGGGAGCAGGCCGGTGTCGGCACCGGTTTCGGGGCGAACCGTATAGGGTGGGAAATGCGCGGCACCGATCCGCACCAGTTCCGCGGCCTGGGACGGCAATACCCCTATCGACGAAAGCGCCGCCAGCAAAAACACCGAGGCCGTCCGAATTGGCGAAGACATCAAACAACCCACTCCCCAGAAATTACGCTTCAATCCATTCAAGCTAGGCGGTTTCGGCCACTTAGCCAGTTTCGTTGTGTCCGGACAACACTATTATTTTTCTGCCAGCACCAGAATCAACGCTTCATCGGCCAATTGATCGAGGCTCAGGCTGCCGCCGGCACGGAACCAAGTGGTGGTCCAGGACAGTGCCCCGGTCAGGAAACGTCGGGTAATGAACACATCGCCGCGGATAAACCCGGCGTCCTTGGCCTCGCCCAGCACCTGCAGCCAGAGCTCTTCATAGATGTCCCGCAGGGCCAGCACCCGCGCTTGCCCTTCTTCGGAGAGCGAACGCCATTCGTAGACCAGCACCGCCATGGCTTCGCCGCTGCCGCCCATGATCGATTGCAGTTCGCAACGAATCAGCGCCAGCACCCGCTCGCGCACGCTGCCGGCCTCGGCCAGTTCCGCGCGCATCAGCGCCGTGTTATAGCGAATGGTCTCCTCCATCACCGCCCGCAGGATTTCGTCCTTGCTTTTGAAGTGATGAAAAATACTGCCGGACTGAATACCGACGGCGCTGGCCAGATCGCGCACGGTGGTGCGCTCGTAGCCTTTGTTGCGAAACAGGTGGGCCGCCACTTGCAGCAATTTGCCGCGGGCGCTGTCCGGGTCGGTCAATTGGCCGTCGTCGACCAATTCGCGCATCACCCTCAGGGCTTTTTGCTCGTCCACCCGTTCTCTCCTACAGTCGATCAATCCAATACGCCGCTCGCCACTGAAACAGCGGGGTGGCGCGGGCAATTTAAGCTGGCCGGAGCGACCAAGCAAGCGCTCGGGCAGAAGATAGTTTAGCCGTTTACAAACCAAGCGCTTGCTTGGTAGTCTCGATGCACTGCTGTCGGAGGTGGCTATGGCGTTGACGGGGTCCAAAACTATTCGCATCGGTTGCGCCAGCGCCTTCTGGGGCGACACCTGTACCGCCGCTGCGCAACTGGTGGAAGGCGGGCGCCTGGACTATCTGGTGTTCGACTACCTGGCCGAGATCACGATGTCGATCATGGCCGGCGCGCGAATGAAAGACCCCCAGGCCGGTTACGCCAGTGACTTCGTCGAAGTCCTCGGTCCCCTGCTCACTCGGCTCGCCGAACAGAACATTCGAGTCATCAGCAACGCCGGCGGAGTCAATCCACAGGCCTGCGCCGCCGCCCTGCAAGCCGCCTGTGACCAGGCCGGAGTGGCGCTGAAGATCGCCGTGCTGCTGGGTGACGACCTGCAACCGCAGTTCAGACAACTGCGCGGCCCTGGACTGCATGAAATGTTCAGCGGTGCGCCTCTGCCGCCGATGTGCGTCTCGACCAACGCCTACCTCGGTGCGCCGGGCATAGTCGAGGCCCTGCGCCTGGGTGCGGACATCGTGATTACCGGGCGCGTGGTCGACAGCGCCGTGGTCAGTGGCGCACTGGTCCACGAATTCGGCTGGTCCTGGCACGACTATGACAAACTCGCCCAGGCTGCGTTGGCCGGCCACATCATCGAATGCGGCGCCCAGTGCACGGGGGGCAACTTCACCGATTGGCGTGACGTTCCCGACTACGAACACATCGGCTTTCCCATCGTTGAAGTCAGCGCCGACAGCCAGTTCATCGTCAGCAAACCCGAAGGCTCCGGCGGCCTGGTCACGCCATTGACCGTCGGCGAGCAGATGCTCTATGAAATCGGCGACCCGCAGGCTTATCTGCTGCCGGACGTGATCTGCGATTTCACTCAAGTCAAACTGGTGCAACAAGGTAGAAACGCAGTTCAGGTGCATGGCGCGAAAGGCTTGCCGCCGACCGGTCAATACAAGGTCAGCGCAACGTACCCGGACGGTTTTCGTTGCACCGCCAGTTGCCTGATCGCCGGAATCGATGCGGTCGACAAGGCGCGTCGGGTCAGCGCGGCGATCATCGACAAGACCTCGGAAATTTTCGTTCAGCGCGGCTGGGCGCCCTACAGTGAAGTGAACATCGAGCTGCTGGGCAGCGAGGCCACCTATGGCCCCCATGGCCAGCGCCAGGACAGCCGCGAAGTGGTGATCAAGCTCGCCGTGCGCCATCCGGACAGACAGGCGCTGATCCTGTTCTCCCGGGAAATCGCCCAGGCCGCCACCGGCATGGCGCCCGGGCTGACCGGGATCGTCGGCGGGCGACCGACCGTGTATCCGCTGATCCGGCTGTTCTCGTTCCTCATCGACAAAACCGCCTGCACCCTGGAAATCGACTTTGCCGGTCAGCGCCATCGGTGTGCCCTGCCCGCGGTCGATGGGCTCGATACCGCGGATTTGCCCATCCCCCTGGACCCTCCCAAACCCACGGGCCTGGCCGACGCCAGTGTCGCCCTGATCAAGCTCGCGGTCGCGCGCTCCGGCGACAAAGGTAATCACAGCAACATCGGCGTCATGGCTCGCGAAGCCGAATACCTGCCGTGGATCGCCGAAGCCTTGACCCCCGAAGTGCTCGTCGACTGGATGAGGCATGTCCTTGACCCGGTCCACGGCCGGGTCGAGCGCTGGTATCTGCCCGCCACCCACAGCCTCAACTTCCTCCTGGAAAACGCCCTGGGCGGTGGCGGAGTGGCCAGCCTGCGCATCGATCCGCAAGGCAAGGCCTTTGCCCAACAACTGCTGGAAATCCAGATTCCGGTGCCTCAGCGCATCGCCGACCAGGTCAACTAGAGGGCAGCCGCCGTGGCCTACGATTCGATTTTCAAAGCCGATCTGTTTGCCGGCCACAACATCATCGTCACCGGTGGCGGCAGCGGCATCGGCCGTTGCACCGCTCACGAACTGGCGGCCCTCGGCGCCCATGTGCTGCTGATCGGGCGCAATGCCGACAAACTGAAAAACGTCACCGCCGAGATTGCCGAAGACGGCGGCAAGGCCGACTGGATGACCTGCGATATCCGCGAGGAAGAGGCCGTCAGGCACCTGGTCAGCGAGTTGATCCGCCAGCACGGCCCGATTCATGGGCTGGTCAACAATGCCGGCGGACAATACCCGTCGCCCCTGGCCGCGCTCAATCAGAAAGGGTTCGAAACCGTGGTGCGCACCAACCTGGTCGGCGGGTTCCTGATGGCCCGGGAAGTGTTCAACCAGTCCATGAGCAAGCACGGCGGCGCCATCGTCAATATGCTTGCCGACATGTGGGGCGGCATGCCCGGCATGGGTCACTCGGGCGCCGCACGCTCGGGCATGGACAACCTGACCAAGACCGCCGCGTTCGAATGGGGTTACGCGGGAGTGCGGGTCAACGCCGTGGCACCGGGCTGGATTGCCTCCAGCGGCATGGACACCTACGAAGGCGCGTTCAAGGCGGTGATTCCGACGCTGCGTGAACACGTGCCGCTCAAGCGGATCGGCACCGAATCGGAAGTCAGCGCAGCGATCGTGTTCCTGCTCAGCCCCGCAGCGGCGTTTGTCAGCGGCAGCACCCTGCGCATCGACGGTGCCGCAAGCCTGGGCGGGCGCGCCTGGCCGATCCACCAGGCGCGCAACAGCACGTCATACAACGGTTTTCACCGGGCGTACCTGCCTGACGTGCTCAAGGACAAGGAATAAGCCATGCCGGTGATCCAGTCGCAAGTGGACCCCTTCAGCGAACAGTTCGCCCGCAATCGCGCGGCGATGCTGGTCGGCATCGAGCACGTGCGTCAGCTCGAACAGAACCTGCTGGACAAGGCTGAAGCAGCCAGGCCCAAATTCGACAAGCGCGGGCAATTGCTGCCACGGGAACGACTCAACCTGCTGCTGGACCCTGGCGCGCCCTTCCTCGAACTGGCGAGCCTGGCCGGCTTCAAACTGCACGACGACAAGGACGGCAGCTCGGCCGGTGGCGGATTGATTGCCGGGATCGGTTACGTGTCAGGCGTGCGGGTGCTGGTGGTGGCGAACAACAGTGCGATCAAGGGCGGGACCATTTCCCCCAGCGGTTTGCAAAAATCCCTGCGCCTGCAACAGATCGCCATGGAAAACAAACTGCCGGTGATCACGCTCGCCGAAAGCGGCGGCGCCAACCTCAATTACGCGGCGCAGATTTTCGTCGAAGGCGCGCGCAGCTTTGCCAATCAGGCGCGGATGTCGGCCATGGGCCTGCCGCAGATCACCGTGGTCCACGGTTCAGCCACCGCCGGCGGTGCTTATCAACCTGGGTTGTCGGATTACGTGGTGGTGGTGCGCGGCAAGGCCAAGCTGTTTCTGGCCGGCCCGCCGCTGCTCAAGGCGGCCACCGGCGAAGTGGCCACCGATGAAGAACTGGGTGGCGCCCAGATGCACGCGCAAATGGCCGGCACCGCTGAATACCTGGCTGAGAACGATGCCGATGGCGTGCGTCAGGTGCGCGAGATTGTCAGGCTGTTGCCGTGGAATGCGCGGTTGCCAGTCCCCCCTGCGCGACAGTGGGAAGAACCGCTCTACCCGATCGACGAGCTGCTCGGGGTGATTCCCGATGACCCGAAGAAACCCTACGACGTGCGCGAGATCATCGCGCGGATTGCCGACGGCTCGAACTTCCTCGAATTCAAGGGCGAGTTCGATCAGCAAACCATCTGCGGTCACCTGCAGATCCAGGGCCGCGCCTGCGGCTTTATCGGTAACAACGGCCCGATCACCCCCAAGGGCGCGAGCAAGGCTGCCCAGTTCATTCAGCTGTGTGACCAGAGCCAGACGCCGCTGCTGTTTTTCCACAACACCACCGGGTTCATGGTCGGCACCGAAGCGGAACAGCAAGGCGTAATCAAGCACGGCGCGAAAATGATCCAGGCCGTGGCCAACGCGCGGGTGCCTAAACTGACCATCGTCGTCGGCGGTTCCTACGGCGCCGGCAACTACGCGATGTGCGGCCGCGGCCTCGACCCGCGTTTCATCTTCGCCTGGCCCAACAGCCGCACCGCGGTGATGGGCGGCGCCCAGGCCGGCAAGGTCTTGCGCATCGTCACCGAAGCCAAGCAGCTCAAGGAGGGTCTGGTCCCCGACCCGAACATGCTCGACATGCTGGAACAGGTCACCGCACAGAAACTCGACAGCCAGTCCACCGCGCTGTATGGCAGCGCCAGCCTGTGGGACGACGGGCTGATCGATCCGCGAGACACCCGGACGTTGCTCGGGTACTTGCTGGACATCTGTCACGAGGCCCAAGTGCGGCCGTTGCAAGCCAACAGTTTTGGTGTAGCCCGCTTCTAGGGGCGATCAGAGGAGAACAATAAAAATGATCTTCACCCAGGAACACGAAGCACTGCGCCGCACCGTCCGCCAATTCGTCGACCGCGAGATCAACCCTCACGTCGAAGAATGGGAAAAGGCCGGGGGTTTCCCGATCCATGAGATCTTCCGCAAGGCTGGCGAGCTCGGCCTGCTGGGAATTTCCAAACCGGAAAAATTCGGCGGCATGGGGCTCGACTACAGCTACTCGATCGTCGCCGCCGAGGAGTTCGGCACCATTCATTGTGGCGGCATCCCGATGTCCATCGGGGTGCAGACCGACATGTGCACCCCGGCTCTGGCACGTTTTGGCTCCGATGAATTGCGCGAAGAATTCCTGCGCCCGGCGATCGCCGGCGAGCAGGTCGGTTGCATCGGCGTCTCCGAAGTGGGCGCCGGTTCCGACGTGGCGGGCTTGACCACCCGCGCCCGCAAGGATGGCGATGACTACGTGATCAACGGCAGCAAGATGTGGATCACCAATTCGCCGAGCGCCGATTTCATCTGCCTGCTGGCCAACACCTCGGACGACAAGCCGCACATCAACAAATCACTGATCATGGTGCCGATGAACAGCCCCGGAATCAGCCTCGGTTCGCACCTGGACAAGCTCGGCATGCGCAGTTCGCAAACCGCCCAGGTATTTTTCGACAACGTGCGCGTGCCGCAACGCAACCGCATCGGCCACGAAGGCGCGGGCTTCATGATGCAGATGCTGCAGTTCCAGGAGGAACGCCTGTTCGGCGCGGCGAACATGATCAAGGGCCTGGAATACTGCATCGACAGCACCATCGAGTACTGCAAGGAACGCAAGACCTTCGGCAATGCGCTGATCGACAACCAGGTCATTCATTTCCGCCTGGCCGAACTGCAAACCGAAATCGAATGCCTGCGGGCACTGGTCTACCAGGCGACCGAGCAATACGTCAAAGGCCAGGACGTCACTCGCCTGGCGTCGATGGCCAAACTCAAGGCCGGGCGCCTGGGCCGCGAAGTCAGCGACAGTTGCCTGCAATACTGGGGCGGCATGGGCTTCATGTGGGACAACCCGGTGGCCCGGGCTTACCGCGACGTGCGGCTGGTATCGATCGGCGGCGGTGCCGACGAAATCATGTTGGGCATCATCTGCAAACTCATGGGCATCCTGCCGGGGAAAAACAAATGAGTACTTTACCGGTTTGCCAGACCCTGCTGCTGGAGCTGCATAACGGCGTCCTGCACATCACCCTCAACCGCGCCGAATGCCGTAACGCCATGAGTCTGCAGATGGTCGCCGAACTGCGTGCGGTGCTGGCGACGGTGTGCGATGACCGGGCGGTGCGTGCTCTGGTGATCGGTGGTGCCGGCGGGCATTTCTGTGCCGGCGGCGACATCAAGGACATGGCCAACGCCCGCGCCCACGGCCCGAGCGCCTACCGCGATTTGAACCGTGCCTTCGGCGCGCTGCTGCAAGCGGTGCAACACGCGCCGCAAGTGGTCATCACCGTGTTGCAAGGCGCCGTCCTCGGCGGTGGCCTGGGCCTGGCCTGTGTCAGCGACGTCGCCCTGGCCGATCATCAAGCGCAATTCGGCCTGCCGGAAACCAGTCTCGGTTTGCTGCCCGCGCAGATCGCCCCGTTCGTGGTCCAGCGCATCGGCCTGACCCAGGCGCGTCGGCTCGCCCTGACCGCGGCGCGTTTCGATGGCACCCAGGCCAAGCGGATCGGCCTGGTGCATTTTGTCGAACATGACGCGCAAGCCCTGGCTGAACGGCTCGATGAGGTGCTGGCCCATGTGTTGTGCTGCGCGCCGCAGGCCAATGCGCGGACCAAGCAACTGTTACTGGCGAGTGCGGGGCAGCCGGCGGATGCGTTGCTCGATGAAGCAGCCGGATGGTTCAGCGAGGCGGTGACCGGGGTTGAAGGGGTCGAGGGGACCCTGGCCTTTGTGCAGAAGCGTAAGCCGGGGTGGGCCCTTTAAAAGCTTCGCGAGCAAGCCTCGCTCCTACAAGGGTTTTGTGGTGTCACACATCCTGTAGGAGCGAGGCTTGCCCGCGAAGAGGCCGTCACAATCACCGCAAAACCAAGGGAATAAAACATGCCCGCCCTCAAAAAAATCCTCATCGCCAACCGCGGTGAAATCGCCTGCCGCATCCAGCGCACCGCCCAGGCCCTGGGCTATCGCACCGTCGCCGTCTTCAGCGATGCCGACGCCAATGCCCTGCACGTGCAGATGGCCGACGAAGCCGTCAACATCGGCCCGGCCCCGGTGCAGCAGTCTTATCTGAACAGTGCGGCAATCATCGACGCGGCCCGGCGCACCGGGGCCGACGCGATCCATCCCGGCTACGGCTTCCTCTCGGAAAACCCGGGCTTCGCCCTCGCCTGCCAACACGCCGGCATCACCTTCATCGGCCCCAGCCCCGATGCCATCGAGCTGATGGGCAGCAAGCGCCTGTCGAAACTCGCCATGCTCAAGGCCGGGGTGCCCTGCATCAAAGGTTATCAAGGCGCCGAACAGGACGACGCGACCCTGGGCCGCGAAGCCGAACGCATCGGCTACCCGCTGCTGATCAAGGCCAGTGCCGGCGGTGGCGGGCGCGGCATGCGCCTGGTCCATGACGGCGCGGATCTGCTGGCACAGCTTCGCAGCGCTCGCTCGGAAGCGCTGCACGGGTTTGGCAGTGACGAACTGATCCTCGAACAAGCGCTGCTCGATCCCCGGCATGTCGAGGTTCAGCTGTTCGGCGACCGGCACGGCAACCTGATCTACCTCGGTGAGCGCGACTGTTCGATCCAGCGCCGCCATCAGAAAGTCATCGAAGAAGCGCCGTGCCCGGTGATGACCCGCGAACTGCGCCAGGCCATGGGCGAAGCGGCGCTCAAGGCGGGGCGCGCGGTGAGTTATGTCGGCGCGGGTACCGTGGAATTCCTGCTGGATGCCAGCGGACAATTTTACTTTCTGGAGATGAACACCCGGTTGCAGGTGGAGCACCCGGTGACCGAATTGATCACCGGCCTCGACCTGGTGGCCTGGCAGCTGCTGGTCGCCGAAGGGCTGCCACTGCCGCTGCGGCAGGAGCAGGTGCAACTCGAAGGCCACGCCATGGAAGTGCGCTTGTATGCCGAAGACCCGACCCAGGGTTTTCTGCCACAGACCGGGCGCATTGCAACCTGGGAACCTGCATTGCAGGGCGGCGTGCGGATCGACCATGGCCTGATCGAAGGCCAGGACATCAGCGCCTTCTACGACCCGCTGCTGGGCAAGCTCATCGCCCACGGCGCCACCCGCGAAGAAGCCCGGCGCAAGTTGTTGCGGGCCGTGCAGGACAGCGTGCTGCTGGGCGTGCAGAGCAATCAGCGCCTGCTCGCCAGCTTGCTGGAACACCCGCAGTTCATCAGTGGCGAATTCAGCACCGGGTTCATCCCGACGTATTTTGCCGACCATCGCTGCCTGCATCCCCAGGCACCCGCCGCTGAAGCGCTGGCGATCGCTGCGGCGCTGTTTTATCAGGCATCGGCGCAGGCTCACTTGCCGCCCCTGGCCGGTTGGCGCAACAACGCCAGCGTGCCCTTGCACTATCGCATAGGCGTGGAAGACCAGGATTGGCCGGTGCAATTGCACGCGGTGCCTGGCGAACCCTACCGGATTCAAGTCGCCACCCAGACCCTCGAACTGCAGGTTATCCAGTGCGACGGACGCTGGGCGACCCTGGAAATCGACGGCATCCGCCAGCGCCATGCCTACCGTCTGGAACCCGCGCAGCTCTTGCTGTTCACCCGGCCTGGCAGCCTGCGACTGGTGGATCGAACCCAGGCCCTGGTCGGCAGCCAGGCGAACGTCAGCTGCGGCACGCTCAAGGCTCCGATGGACGGCGCGATTGTCGACGTGCTGGTCGCGGAAGGCAGCCCGGTCAGCAAGGGCCAGTTGCTGGTAGTGCTGGAGGCCATGAAAATGGAGCATCCCCTCAAGTCAGGCATCGACGGCGTGCTCAAACGCCTGCAAGTCAGGGTCGGCGATCAGGTGAAAAATCGTCAGATATTGTTGGAGGTCGAATAAGCCGCTAGGCGGATCCGCCGGCTTTGGCTACGCTCAAGCCCTATCGGAACGCGGATACCAGGAACCCTGCGATGCTTCATTGGCTGGTCATTGATCTGGAAGCCACCACCGATCAGGGTGGCTGGCCTGTTACGGAAATGGAAATCATCGAAATCGGCGCCACGCTGGTGGACCGCAAGGGGCGGGAACTGGACTCATTCCAGTGCTTCGTGCGGCCCCTGCGACGACCCTTGCTGACACCGTTTTGCCGGGAACTGACGCACATCACCCAGGCCAACGTCGACGAGGCCGAGCCGTTGAGCGAGGTCTGGGCGGCGTTCGAAGGCTGGCTCGTCCAACATCAGGCGCAGCTGGAAGGCTGGGCCAGTTGGGGAGACTACGATCGCAAGCAACTGCTGCAGGAATGGCAGCGCCTGCAGATCGACAGCGCCCTGAGCCGGGTGCCACACATGAACCTCAAGCAACGCTTTGCCAAGGCCCGTCGGCTTGAACGCCCGCTGGGGCTCAACGGCGCCCTGCAACTGGCGGGCATGCAGTTCACCGGACAGCAACACCGGGCACTGGAAGACGCGCGCAATACTGCACGTCTGCTGCCACTGGTCCTGCCCCTCTAGCGCGTGACGGCACCCGGGGCCTTGTGCATACTGGCCAGCCTTTTTCAGCCTTTTTCAGCCCTTTTCGAGGAATCGCCCATGTTTAAAGTCAACGAGTACTTCGACGGCACCGTCAAGTCGATCGCCTTTGGCACCGCAGAAGGTCCGGCGACCATCGGCGTCATGGCGCCGGGCGAGTACGAATTCGGCACCAGCCAGCGTGAGATCATGCATGTGGTGAGCGGCGCCCTGACCGTCCAACTGCCCGACAGCAGCAACTGGGAAACCTTCGCCGCCGGCAGCCAGTTCAACGTGCCCGCCAACAGCAAGTTCCAGCTGAAAGTGGCTGTCGACACCGCTTACCTGTGCGAATACCGCGGCTAAACCCTGGGGTTTTCACAGCAAAAAAAATGCCCGCGTCCAAGGACACGGGCATTTTTTATGGAAGCCTTTATTCCAGGATCGTCACCGGCATGCCGACTTCGAGCTGGCCGTCGCCGTCGTTGACCAGATTCTGGCCGAACATCGCACCCTCTTCCCGGGCCCGGTACTTCTGCAAGGTGGCCAGAGGCTCACGGTCATCGCTGCGTAAACCGGTTTGCGGGTCGACGGTGGTCAGGATGCAGCGCGAACAAGGCTTGACCACGCGGAACTCGACATCGCCGATACGAATGCGTTTCCAGCCATCTTCGGCAAACGCCTCGCCGCCTTCGATCACCAGGTTCGGTCGAAAGCGCAGCATCTCCAGCGGGCGCCCGACTTTTTGCGACAGGTCGTCTAAAGAGGCCTGCCCGATCAGCAACAGCGGGAAACCATCGGCGAAGGCCACGCGATCGTCATCCGTGCCATAGCCCGCCTGAGTGATCCGCGCGCGCTCGAGCGGGATCTGCACCAGGCGAGTCGGCTTGCCAATGAACTCACTGACCCAGGCACCCGCCTCATCCCCGGCATCCGGCACCCTCAAACTGTCTCGAAAGATGGTCACGCCCCGCAGTTCAGCGTCATTGCCCGGTAAAACGATATCAATCGGCGAGCGCCCCGGAGCACCGAGGGTCAAGCCGCCTTCGGCATTCCACAGCGCCGACAGCTGACTCATCTGCCCCGCTACGCGCTGGCTGAGGAACCGCCCGCTGGCCTCGTCCACCAGCATCCAGCGTCGATCCCCGTCCAGCCCCAGCTTGTCCAGGCTGGCCTGCTGCAGGACCTCGCCCTTGCAGGATTTCAACGGATAACGATACAGCGCGCTCAGACGCAACATGGTCAACTCTCTGCGAGGCCAAAAACGCCACCCTATACGAGCTTGAGCGGCGAATCAAAGGCTCCCACAGGTTGCTCGCATCGTTATCAGGCCGGGACCTGGTCGAGCAGCAGGCGCTGGCGCACCACATCGACGAGTTTGTCCGGCTGGAATTTGGAGAGGAAGTTATCGCAGCCCACCTTCTTCACCATCGAGTCGTTGAAGCTGCCGGACAAGGAGGTGTGCAGTACCACATGAAGGCCACGCAGGCGCGGGTCGTTGCGGATTTCGGTGGTCAGGCGATAACCGTCCATTTCCGGCATTTCCGCATCAGTGAAGACCATCAGCAGTTTGTCGGTCATGTTCACGCCCGTATCGGCCCAGGACTTGAGCAGGTTCAGGGCCTTCAAGCCATCGCTGGCAACGTGCATTTTCATGCCCAGTTGCCCCAGGGTGTCGCGCAATTGCGAAATCGCCACGTTGGAGTCATCCACCAGCAGCACTTCACGACCGCGGGCGCGTTCCAGAAGCGGATCGTCGAGTTTGTCGCGCGATACCTTGGCGTTGTAGGGGACGATTTCGGCCAGGACTTTTTCGACGTCGATGATTTCCACCAACTGGTCGTCGACCTTGCTGATGGCGGTCAGGTAGTGCTGGCGACCGGCGCTGGTCGGTGGCGGCAGGATGGCTTCCCAGTTCATGTTGACGATGCGGTCCACGCCACCGACCAGGAATGCCTGCACCGAACGGTTGTACTCGGTGACGATGATGGTGCTGGCGGGGCTTGGCACCAGTGGGCGCATGCCGATGGCCTGGGACAGGTCGATCACCGGCAGGGTCTGGCCACGCAGGTTGACCACGCCGCAGACAAACGGGTGGCGCTGGGGCATCAGAGTCAGCTTCGGCAGTTGCAGCACTTCCTGAACCTTGAACACGTTGATCGCGAACAATTGCCGTCCGGCCAGTCGAAACATGAGAATTTCCAGGCGATTCTCACCCACCAGTTGCGTGCGTTGGTCTACCGTGTCGAGAATGCCGGCCATCAAGGACTCCTGGGCTTGTTCTGATGAATTCACTACAGGGGGTTATCGGCTGTTTTTGTCAGACCTTGACCCCCAGGAGAAACACCACGTCCAGGCACGGGTGCCTTGTACGCTCGGGCTTTACTGCCCCTCAGGCGTTCGGCTGCCACTCAGTAGCGGCGAGTTTTCCGGCAGATGCACGCGCAGTGCCGCCGCACGTGCGCAGAACCGCAGACTGTCGCCTTCCAGCGGTTCACCATCGAGGTTGATATAAAGACCTTCCGCAACCTTGATCTCGACCCATGGCAAACGGGCGCGCACGAACATGTTGTCGATACCGAAACCGTCAGCCAACAGGGTTTTCAAGGTGCCGACCAGTTCCTGTGGCGCAGGCAAAATGCTGATATCCAGCAAGCCATCGTCTGCCAGTGCGTCCGGGCACAACACATGCCCACCGCCCGCCTGCCGGCCATTGCCGATACCCAATGCCAGCAGCTCGCCACTCCATTGGAAGTCAGGGCCCTGCAACTCGCCATAGGCCGCGTGCAATTCACTGAAGCGTGATAAGCCGGTGAACAGATAGGCCGCCCCGCCGAGGATTTTTTTCAGGTCCTCTGAGGTGTTGGCTGTCACCTGGCTGCCGAAACCACCGGTGGCCATATTCAGGAACACCTGCCCGCCCACTTCGCCCAGATCGATGGCGCTCGGCGCGACGTCCAGTAGCTCCAGCGCCTGATCCGGCTCCAGAGGCACACCGGCGGCGCGGGCAAAATCATTGGCCGTGCCCAGCGGCATCAACACCAGGCTGGCCTGCGTCGGCTGTGCGGCCATGGCCTCGGCAATATCACGCAGGGTGCCATCACCGCCGCCGGCGATGATTTGCGTGTAGCCCGCTGTCATCGCCTCCTCTACCAGCCGTTGCGCGTCGCCGCCCTCCCAGGTCAGGCGCACGGCCAGATCCCAACCCTGCTGGCGCTTGCCCTCGACGGCGGCGCGAACCGCCTCGTTGAGCGCCTGCTTGCCATGCAGAATCAATAACGCCTTGCGTTCGCTCATTGTGCTCACTCCCATGAATTGAATTCCGTCTGGGAGATATTGACCTCATCGCCCTGCAGAAAAGTCGATAGAAATTGAATTAATTCAGATCGAGCGGCCTTGAATGCGACAAGCAGGGATTTTTCCTACAAACCGTTAGGAATCGGCTCAATTGACCAGCCTGCCGTGAGTGGTACAACGTGGCGACTGCAATTATCAGTCATCAGCAGAAACAAACAGGGAAGTCCATGCAAAATCATGACATCAGATCACCGGTCATTCCGGTCGTACCGCTTGCAGAAAAACGCGCCAATCTTCAAGCCGAGCTAAAAAACAGCGCAACATTCACGGGAGCTACCGGTATGGAGGCGCGCATCGCTGAACTGGAGACCCACCTCAAATACATCCGAAGAGACATGGATGAAGTGCGTGGTGACGTCAAATCGATCAAGCACCGACTCGTCTATTCAGCCGGCGGAACAGTCGTGGTGCTCGGGCTTCTGGTGTGGATCGCCAACAGCCGTTTCGACCAGCTCGTCATGCTCCTGGGTCGGTGAAGATCAGTCATGACGCAAGACCCGGTCTTTTAAACCGGGTTTGCGTCGAAAGATCATGGCGGATTTCAGCCCAGGACTTCACTCAGCGGGATGAAGCTGACCCAGTCACCTTCGACCAGTGTGCGCTCTTCCTGCACTTCAACCAGACCATCGGCCCAGGCGGCACTGCGCAGCACCCCGGAACTCTGATTCCTGTAGATGATGGCCCGGCCGTTTTCCAGCCGCCCACGCAAGTACTCGCGCCGATTGCCGGCTTTGGGCCAGGCAAATCCTGCCGGTACCTGAAACTTCAGGGGCTCTACTGCCTTCACCCCCAGACGGCGCATCAGATAGGGCCTGGCCAACAGGGCGAACGTCACCAGGGTCGACGCCGGGTTGCCGGGCAAGCCGATCACCGGGACGCCGCGAAAATGCCCGAAGGTCAGCGGTTTGCCTGGCTTGATGGCCAGCTTCCACAAGGTCAACTCGCCCTCTTCGCGCAAGGCGATCCCCAGAAAATCGGCCTCACCGACCGACACGCCGCCGGTCGAGAGGATCAGGTCGACGTCTTTCAACTCGCCCAGGCGGGCGCGAGTGGTCGCCAGGTCGTCAACCAGAATGCCGGCATCTATTACTTCACAGCCAAGGCGTTGCAACCAGCTGCAGAGCAATACCCGATTGCTGTTGTAGATCTGTCCCGGCCCCAGCGCCTGACCCGGTTCAAGCAACTCATCGCCGGTCGACAGGACGGCAACGCGCAGTCTGCGAATCACCTCCAGCTCTGCACACCCCAGCGATGCCGCCAATCCCTGTTCGATGGGCCCCAGGCGCGTGCCGGCAGGCAAGATCAACTCACCGACAGTGGTTTCCTGGCCTTGCGGGCGGATGTTTTGCCCCGGGGCCATGGGTTCGATGAAACGCACTCGCTCATCGGCCTGGACCTCGGTGTTTTCCTGCATCTCGACGCAATCGGCACCGGCGGGAACCGGCGCACCGGTAAAGATTCGTGCGCAGGTGCCTGGCTGCAAGGGATCCGGGGCCTTGCCTGCAAATATTTTCTGACTGACCGGCAACGGTTCTCCCGTCCAGTCGGCCACGCGCAAGGCATAACCGTCCATGGCACTGTTGGGCCACGGCGGCAGGTCAAGCGTCGACACCAGGTCCTCAGCCAGCACCCTGCCTTGTACCTGCGCCAACGGCAGGCGTTCACGCTCGCGAATCGGTGTGGCTTCAGCCATTTCAAGCAAACGGGCCAGCGCCACCTCGACCGCCATCAGGCTGCCGGCCTTGCCCGTCTTACCCGCGGGATTCACAGGGTGCCGCCTGTTTCAGATGAGGCACGAAATTGCACGGGCGGTGCCGCGAATCCAGCTGCTCGGCGAGAATGCCGTCCCAGCCAGTGCGCACGGCATTGGTCGAACCCGGCAAACAACAGACCAGCGTGCCATTGGCCAGGCCGGCCAAGGCCCGGGACTGAACGGTCGAAGAACCGATATCGGCCACCGATATCTGCCGGAACAGCTCGCCAAAACCGTCGACCTGCTTGTCCAGCAGGCAGCCCACGGCTTCAGGCGTGCTGTCGCGCCCGGTAAAACCGGTGCCACCGGTGATCAGCACGACTTGCACCACATCGTCGGCAATCCAGTTGGCGACTTGCGCGCGAATTTTGTAGAGGTCATCTTTGAGCAACACCCGGGCCGCCAGATTATGGCCAGCGGCGGCCAGACGGTCGACGAAGAGCTGGCCTGAGGTATCGGTTTCCAGGGTACGGGTATCGCTGACAGTCAGCACCGCGATGTTGAGCGGCGCAAAAGGTACATCAGCCTTGGCTTTCATAGGCTCGTCCTGTTGTAGGAGAAACAGCCCGGTGTTATATCACAGCGCCTCATTTTTTCGCCGCCCCCATGGAGACCTGCCATGACCTCGAACACGGATTTGCCGCCCTGCTCCATCCTGCTCCTGGCCGGCGGGCGCGGCCACCGCATGGGTGGTCAGGATAAAGGGTTGCTGGAATGGCACGGTGAACCGCTGATTGCTCACCTGCACCGCAAGACCCGCCCATTGAGCGATGACCTGATCATCTCCTGCAACAGGAACCTGGAACGGTACGCACTCTATGCCGACCGATTGGTCCATGACGACGAGGGGGATTTCCCGGGGCCTTTGGCCGGTATCCGGGCTGGCTTGAGGGCGGCCAGGCATCCGCACCTGATGATATTGCCCTGTGACGTGCCACGCATCGATTCCGCGCTGCTCCAGAGCATGCGCGAAACCGCCAGCCAGCATCCGGACAAACCGTTGATGCTGCGCCAGGGTGAACATTGGGAACCTTTGCTGTGCATCATACCCGTGGCACTTTGCGAAGCCTTTGAAAGTGCCTGGCGCGACGGTGAACGCAGCCCGGGTCGTCTGATGCGCAAGCTGGGTGCCCATGCACTGCAATGCCCCGACAATGACCCTCGCCTGGCGAACCTGAATACCCCGGAACTGTTAAGCAGCCACGACACTGTGTCAGACTGACACTACCCACGGAACTTGCACTCGTTGTACACGTCTCAAGCTCGGTAACCAAAAGCATTCAAATCGGAGACACACTCATGACTCAACGGACCCTTGCCACTTTCATGCTCGCACTGGGCCTTGCGACCCTCGCCGGTTGCGCTTCGCCTACAGTGATCACCTTGAATGACGGTCGCGAAATCCAGGCCGTCGATGCACCAAAATACGATGACGAATCGGGCTTCTACGAATTCGAACAATTGGATGGCAAGCATAATCGCGTCAACAAGGATCAGGTTCGTACCGTCAAGGAGTTGTAATCGTCGCGGTGATGACCAGATGCAGAAAGCCCGCTTTATGCGGGCTTTTTCGTGGCCAAAAAACGCTGTTCACCACTGCAACGTAATAGCACTTTCGAAGTTTCTTTCCTGCCCGCTCACCGGATCGACAAACTTCAGCCCCTGGGCAAGCAGCTTCAAGGGATTGGCATAGTCATCCACGACGTCCTTGAGCACCTGCGGATAGAACGGGTCATTGCAGATACTCGCGCCCAGGGCGGTCATGTGCACGCGCAACTGGTGTTTCTTGCCCGTCACCGGGTACAGCGCATAACGCCAGAGCTCACCGTTTTTCTCCCGGACCTCGACGGCCGTCTCTGTGTTGCTGGCGCCCGGACCTTCCTGCATGCGGAAGAACGGCTCGCCATCGATGAGCCGGCTCTTGTGCACCAGTGGAAAAGTGAGATCAGGTAAAGCCCTGGCAATCGCCTCGTAGCGCTTTTCGATCTGTCGCGCAGGAAACAATGACTGGTACGCCGATCGGCTCCGGGGGTTGGCTGAGAACAGCACCAGTCCCGCCGTATGCCGGTCAATGCGATGCAATGGCACCAGATGCGGGTTATCCAGGCGTCGAATCAAGCGTCGCAGCAGGGTCTGCTCGACGTATTCGCCAGCCGGTGTCACTGGCAGGTAATGCGGTTTGTCCGCCACCACCAGATGTTCGTCCGCGTACAGGATCGACTCGACCACCGGGATCGGCTTTTCGTCCGGCACTTCACGAAAATAGTGAATCCGCAGGCCTTCCTTGTAGGGGAGATCAAGGGCAATGGGTGCGCCATGTCCGTCGAGGACCCGCCCACGGGCGATTCTGTCCAGCCATTGTTCACGACCAATGGCACTGAAGTGTTCACACAGGCAGTCGAGCACGGTCTGCCACGAACCCGGCGGCAAGTAGAGCGTGCTGGCCTGGCTGTGTGCAGCAGAAAAAGATGAAGTGGACATACGAAAGCTCTGACCCTCAATACAGGGCGGTATTATCCGACAGTAGCCCGACCGAACCTAGAAGAGAATCCTCAAGCCGGTATGGACTGCGTCCGCGCTGCCGCTTCAGTGAACTCCTTGAGCCAGCGCAACACCTCGACCGCCTCCCAGCGACCCGGATCATAAAGGGCATACAACAACCCCTGGTAACCCACGACATCCAGTTGCCTGTGATAGCCGGCACGCTGGAACAAGGCTTCGATTTCGGCGAAACAGGTATTGAAATGCAATTTGTTGAACGGGGTTTTTCCTTCGGTGACCAGGCCATCCAGACGCAACTCGAGGACAGCCTCGCGCACCACGTCCGCCGACATCCGGTTCACGCTGTTCTTCAATTGTTCGACATTGACCAAGTTCATCCCTCTCACTTCTGGGATCGCCTGCCCAATCCCGCAGTGGGAGGGACGCATGACAGGCAACCGGAATAGCTGTATGAACATACAGTAACCGAATAACCTGCTTTTCGCCAATGAATGAAACGAGAACGGCGACGGGTGGACCGTCGCCGTGCGCCTGCGGTCAACCCAGGAACGCCACCACCTGATCGGCACTGAACGGCCAGCCCAGCTCCGCGCCGGTATCGACCCGCCGCAACACCGGAATACGCAGGCTGTAGGCTTCGTACCAGGTTTCGTCTTCGGCGATATCCACCAGTTCCACCAGCAGGCCGCGTTCGACAAACTCCATCAGCATGGCTTCGGCCACTTCACACAGATGGCACCCCAGGGTGCCGAACAGCTGACATTCAGGAAGCATGAGCGCTCAACCGAAAAATTAAGTGACTATTCTAGGCCGACCCTGAAAAGTCGTCGAGCCATTGAATGGTCGGTCCTGGCGCATCATCGGCCATGGCTGCGGCAAAACCCTGACGCACATCAGTCGCACCGAATGCCTTTTACCCGATGCTCATGGTTTTTTTGCCTCTACGCTTGAATAGCCGGCGCCCATCCCTGGAGTTTCCCGTGTTCGCCAACCTGCTGATCATCCTCGCCTCCTCCCTGGTGGTGATTGCCCTGTTCCAGCGCCTGCGCCTGCCGCCGGTGCTGGGCTACCTGTGCGTGGGGCTGATGATCGGGCCGACGGCATTCAACTGGGTGAATGAAAACGAAGATTTGCCCGACCTCGCCGAACTGGGGGTGGTGTTCCTGCTGTTCTCCCTGGGGCTTGAGTTTTCCCTGTCCAAAATGCTCGCGTTGCGCCGGGTGGTGTTCGGGCTTGGCAGCCTGCAGGTGTTGGGTAGCGGGATACTGTTGGGCGGCTTGCTGATGCTGTTCGGCATGCCGGTTACGCCTGCGCTGTTACTCGGTGCCGGCCTGTCCCTGTCGTCCACCGCCATTGTCAGCAAGGAGCTGGGCAGTCTCGGCGAGATTTTCAGCAGCCACGGCCAGAATGCCATCGCCGTGCTGCTGTTCCAGGATGTGGTGGCGGTGTTACTGCTGACGCTGGTGCCCGTGTTCGCCGGCAGCAGCGATCAGGCCTGGTACTGGGCGCTGCCACTGACGCTGGCCAAGACCGTAGCGCTGTTCGTCGGTCTGCTGCTGGCCAGTCGCTGGATACTGCCACGGCTGTTCCACGAAGTAGCGGCGGCCCGTTCCCCTGAGCTGTTCGTGCTGCTGGCGCTGGTCATCGTGCTGCTGACGGCCTGGCTGACTCACCTGCTCGGCCTCTCCCCGGCACTGGGTGCATTTCTGGCCGGCATGCTGTTGGGAGAAAGCCACTACCGGCACCAGATCGAAGCCGATATCCGACCCTTCCGCGACATCCTGCTCGGCGTGTTCTTCGTCAGTATCGGCATGCTGATCGACTTGCAGTTGTTCGCCAGCCACGGCCTGCTGATTCTCGGCCTGACTCTGGGGTTGCTGCTGCTCAAGGGCAGCGTCGTTGCGCTACTGGTCAAATGCCGTGGCAGCGATGGCGAAACCGCCTGGCGCAGCGGCCTGGCACTGGCCCAGGGTGGCGAGTTCTGCTTTGCGCTGATGGCACAGATGCAGGTGAACAAATTGATGCCCGCCGATTTTGGCGGCCTGCTGCTGGCGGCAACCTTCTGTTCGATGCTCCTCACCCCGTTGCTATTGCGCGCCGCGCCTCACATTGCGGCACGCCTGCACCGCAAGCCCAACGAAGAAGCGAAACTCGAGGAAATCAGCGCACTCAACGCCGGCTTGCATAACCATGTGGTGATCTGTGGTTATGGTCGCGTAGGCCAGTCAATCGGACGCGCACTACTCAATGCGCAGCAACCCTATATCGCACTGGATACTGATCCGGTGCGTGTCCAGGAAGCCGCCGCTGGTGAAACCTGTGTGCATTATGGCGACTCACGTCGCGGTGAACTGCTGGTGGCGATAGGGCTCGAGCGCGCCAGGCTGCTGGTAATCGCCGTAGACCAGACCGACATCGCTTTACTGATCCTCAAGGAAGCGCGGCGACTCAACGCGACTGTGCCGATACTGGTGCGCACGCGCGACGACAGCCAACTGGCCGAGTTGAAAGCATCCGGGGCCAGCGAAGTCGTGCCCGAACTGCTGGAGTCGAGCCTGATGCTCGCCTCCCACGCGTTGATCATGCTGGGATTACCCGCGCATCAGGTGCAGGAGCGGGCCGACCAGATCCGGCACGATCGCTATCGCCTCTTGCACGGCTTTTATCCCGGTGCAGACGATGAAGAGAATTGACTCAGTCCTGGCTGACAGCGCCGATCTTGTGCACCGACAAGTCCGCGCCGTAATACTCTTCTTCCTGGCTCAGGCGCAGACCATGGAACGCCTTGATCACGCCATACACGGTAAAGCCACCGACCAGAGCCACCACCACCCCCAGCGCGGTACCGATCAACTGGCTGATCAGGCTGACCCCGCCCAGCCCACCCAGCGCGCCCTGGCCGAAGATGCCGCAGGCGATCCCGCCCCAGACGCCACACAATCCATGCAATGGCCAGACACCCAGCACATCGTCGATATGCCATTTGCCCTGGGCGGCGGTAAAGCACCAGACAAACAGCGCACCGGCAACGGCACCGGTCACCAGCGCCCCCACCGGGTGCATCAGGTCGGAGCCGGCGCAGATCGCCACCAACCCGGCCAGCGGGCCGTTGTGCAGAAAACCCGGGTCATTGCGCCCGACGATCAGTGCCGCGACGGTGCCACCGACCATGGCCATCAGCGAATTCACCGCCACCAGTCCACTGATTCCTTGCAGGGTTTGCGCACTCATCACGTTGAAACCGAACCAGCCAACGATCAGGATCCACGAACCCAGCGCCAGGAAAGGAATGCTCGATGGCGCGAACGCCACCAGTTTTCCGTCGCGATAACGACCATTGCGTGGCCCGAGCAACAACACCGCCGCCAGCGCCAGCCAGCCACCCATGGCGTGCACCACCACCGAGCCTGCGAAATCATGGAAGCTGGCGCCGAAGCGTTCCAGCAACCAGGCTTGCAAGCCAAAGTTGCCGTTCCAGATCAAGCCTTCGAAAAACGGGTAAATGAATGCCACGATCAAGGCCGTCGCGCACAACTGCGGAACAAACCGGGCTCGCTCGGCGATACCACCGGAAATGATCGCCGGGATCGCCGCGGCAAAGGTCAGCAAGAAGAAAAATTTCACCAACCCGTAGCCATGATCGGCATTGATCACCGCCGCCGGTTGCATGAAGGTGACCCCATAGGCAATCCAATAGCCTATAAAGAAGTAGGCCAGGGTTGAAATGGCGAAGTCGCTGAGGATCTTCGACAGGGCGTTGACCTGATTCTTCTGTCGGACCGTGCCAACTTCGAGAAAGGCGAACCCGGCGTGCATGGCCAGTACCATGACCGCGCCGCCGAGAATGAACAAGGTGTTGGAGCTATGGATCAGAGTGTCCACAGCGCTTTGCAGATTTTCCATAGGATTGGCAGACCTGAAGGCTAAAAAAGCACCAAAGCAGTTCGCGCTGCCCCTTCGTGCACCAAGTTGCAACCTTCCAGGATCGATACGAGGATCCGGATGAGCCACTTTGGCGCACATGGCTGGACCTTATGCGCGAGTTGTCGTTATTTGAGTTAAGTTTTTGCTCGTTCATGCCCGGCAACAGCGCAACGGCGCTGACCGACGCACCAGGACATAGCAAAAGTTGTACCAGTCATTTGTACTGAACCTTCGCGCAAGGCTCATACTCGAACGCAACAGACAGCCACTTACGGAGATCCACCAATGGCCAGTATCAAGGCAAAGACTGCTCAAGAAATTCTGATGAATGATTTTCAAACACTGGTCAGTGACACCGAGCGGTTGCTGGAGCACACCGCAACGCTGGCGGGGGATCAGGCCGATGAACTGCGCTCGCAGATCCACGACAGCCTGCTGCGTGCCCGGGAAACCCTGAAGCTGACCGAAGACTCCCTGCGCGAACGCGGCAAGGCCGCCGTCACCGCCACCGAAGACTATGTCCAGGCCAACCCATGGCAATCGGTCGGGATCGCCGCCGGCGTCGGCTTTCTGATCGGCCTGCTGGCCACTCGGCGCTGATCATGGCGATCGGCGAACCCGGCTCGTCCGCGACGGGCCCAAGCTCCTCACCGCGGCGCCTGGGTGCCGCTTTTCTTGGACTGCTGCACAGCCATGTCGAATTGTTCGGCATCGAATTGCAGGAGCAAAAAGCCCGCACCGTCAGCCTGTTGTTGTTCGCAGGCCTGGCGCTGGTGTTTGCCTTGCTGTTGCTGGTGGGCTTGTCGACGCTGGTGTTGATCCTGTTTTGGGACACCTATCGCCTGCCGGCCATCATCGGGCTCTGCGTGTTCTATACGCTCGCGGCCATATTCTGCGCGATGCGCCTGAGAGCGGCGATTTTCGATGAATCCTCGCCCTTCCACGGCACTCTGGAAGAATTGGCCAATGATCGGGAGCGCCTGCTGCCATGAGCCTGCCTGAACTGTCTCACAACAACTCGCGCACGGAAATGCGCAAGGCGTTGATCCGTCTGCGTATGGAAATGCACCGCCAGGAAATCCGCCACGAATCCGCGCAACTGCTGCAACCCTTGCAGCGTGTGCGCGGGATGACGCAAAACCTGCACAATGGCTTCGGCATCAAACACGCCCCGCTCTGGGGCGTGGCCGCCGTGACCCTGCTGGGTTTCCTGACCGGCAAGGGCGCCAAGAGTGGCGGCACCAGCAGCCTGACCCGACTGGTTCGCCTGGGGACCACGCTGGGTCCATTGATCAGGCTGGTCATGCAAGGCTCCTCACGCAATCACTAAGCCAGTCTCCAGCGGCGGTATTGCACCGTCGCCGGGATGAACCGCTGTATCAGGCCATGGATGGCCGACGGTGTGCGTGTTTTTTCCTTGCAGGCCATGGCGCGAACCCGGAAGCTTAAGGATTCAGTCACCTGACGGAGAGAACCAGCCTTGGATTGGCAAACGTTGCTTACCCGCGAACGCCTCGGAAAGCCTCTGCACAGCCCGGAAGAGCTCGGCCGCAGCCCTTTTCACAAAGACCACGACCGCATCATTTTTTCGGGAGCGTTTCGCCGCCTCGGGCGCAAGACGCAGGTTCATCCAGTCACCAGTAACGATCATATCCACACGCGCCTGACCCATTCGCTGGAGGTCAGTTGCGTTGGCCGTTCGCTGGGCATGCGCGTCGGTGAAACCATTCGCCGTGCCCTCCCCGACTGGTGCGAACCCAGTGATCTGGGGATGGTCGTGCAATCGGCCTGCCTGGCCCACGACATTGGCAACCCGCCCTTCGGCCATTCCGGCGAAGACGCGATTCGACACTGGTTCCAGCAAGCCGCCGGCCGTGGCTGGCTGGATGCCATGAGCGAAGTCGAACGCGATGACTTCCTCAATTTCGAAGGCAATGCCCAAGGCTTCCGGGTGCTCACCCAGCTGGAATATCACCAGTTCGACGGTGGTACCCGGCTGACCTACGCCACCCTGGGCACTTATCTGAAATACCCATGGACCGCGAGGCACGCCGACTCACTGGGCTACAAGAAACACAAGTTCGGTTGCTATCAGAGCGAATTGCCGCTGCTGGAGCAGATCGCCCATAAACTCGGCCTGCCGCAACTCGAGGAACAGCGCTGGGCGCGTCACCCGCTGGTGTACCTGATGGAGGCCGCCGATGACATCTGCTACGCGCTCATCGACCTGGAAGACGGCCTGGAAATGGAGTTGCTGGAGTATGCCGAAGTCGAATCGCTGCTGCTGGACCTGGTGGGTGACGATTTGCCGGAAACCTATCGCCAGCTCGGTCCGCAGGACTCGCGCCGGCGCAAACTGGCGATCCTGCGCGGCAAAGCCATCGAACACCTGACCAATGCCGCGGCCCGCGCCTTTGTCGAGCAACAGGACGCGTTGCTGGCGGGCGTGCTGCCCGGCGACCTGGTGGAGCATATGCACGGCCCCGCCAAGCGTTGCGTGTTGAATGCCAAGGACATGGCGCGCAAAAAGATCTTCCAGGACAAGCGCAAGACCCTGCACGAAATCGGCGCCTACACGACCCTGGAAATCCTGCTCAATGCCTTCTGTGGCGCGGCGCTGGAACAGCACAACGGTCGCACGCCGTCATTCAAGAGCCGGCGCATCCTCGATCTGTTGGGGAACAATGCGCCCGATCCCTGCGGTCCCTTGCACACGTCGTTTTTGCGCATGATCGATTTCATCGCGGGTATGACCGACAGCTATGCCAGCGACATGGCACTGGAAATGACCGGTCGCTCCCACCATTGACGACAACCGGCTGATCGGCCATTTCGCCACCCGCACTGGCTGATCAGCACTTGAAAATCCAGGTACGCTCAACGCTCGCTGAATCCCCCTACAGCTTGAGGTAAGTGAACTGATCGTATGTCCGCAGTCTTCGCTCAATAATCACACTCCACTGTATTCGACAGATGAAGTGAGTAATCCTATGTTCGAAGTCGATCTGCGCATCCTGCTGGTAGAAGATCACCCTTTTCAGCTCCTGGCGACCCAGTACCTGCTTGAGAGTTACGGCTTTACTCAATTGACTCCCGCCGACAGTGCCGAAGGCGCACTGCAACACCTGTTCGGGGCGGCGCAACCTTACGATATTCTTTTGTGCGATCAATGCCTTCCCGACCTTCCCGGCCTGGAGTTGATCGAGTACGCCAGCCGCCGGGGGATGATCAGGCAAGCCATACTGCTCAGCAGCCTGACGCCCGCTGAACTGGATGGTTTGGCACAATTGGCTAACGAACATGGACTGCCTTTGTTGGGCTACTTGACAAAGCCTTTGAAACAATCCGAACTTCTAAACTTGTTGACCTTGGCCTCATTATAAAAAAAGTCTGAAACCGGCCACAACAATGCCCACTCAAACACAACTTGATACTTGCGAAACAGTAGTTAACACCCTCGGCTAAACACTGCCATTGTCACTCTCTTCAAAAAAAATCCGCCGGGTACGTAGTCCTAATCCGTTTCACATGTAGGAATCTTCCTATATTGCTGCTGCAGGTCCGTCAGTTCATGCGTCACCTCAACTATCTGAGCTAAGGTGCGCGCTTTATTTGCGCTCGTATGGGATTTGATTATGAACTCCGTTTTTATCGTCGACGATCACCCTGTCATCCGTCTTGCCGTCCGCATGCTGCTTGAACATGAAGGTTACAAAATCGTCGGCGAAACAGATAACGGGGTCGATGCCATGCAGATGATCCGCGAATGCATGCCCGACCTGGTCATTCTCGATATCAGTATTCCCAAACTGGACGGACTGGAAGTTCTCGCCCGCTTCAACCAAATGTGTACACAGACAAAAACACTGGTATTAACCGCCCAATGCCCGAAACTCTTCGGTATCCGCTGCATGCAATCCGGCGCCTCCGGGTATGTATGCAAACAGGAAGAGCTGAGTGAGTTGGTCAGCGCCATCAAGGCGGTATTATCAGGCTACAACTATTATCCGAGCCAGGCCCTGAGCCCTGTGCGTGGCGATGATGTGCATTATGCCGACCTGGAGTTATTCAAGGCAGTGAACGACCGGGAACTGATGGTATTGCAACTTTTTGCCCAGGGTCGCACCAACAAGGAAATTGCCAAAGGCATGTTTTTGAGCAACAAGACGGTCAGCACCTATAAAAAACGACTCATGCAAAAACTCAAGGCCAAATCCCTGGTTGAACTCATCGAGATGGCAAAACGTAACGCGTTAGTGTGAGGAACAGGATGCCCAGCCGCATAAAGGACTCGCTGATACTCATGACCGCTGGTTTATGCCTGAGCGCCTCGGTGTTCGCCCAGACCTCCAGCAATAGTCTCTCCCTGCTCAGTCGTTCATCGGCCGGACACCTGGAAGTCCAGTTGGATCAATCCCAACGACAATGGATCAAGAACAAGCGTGAACTGATTCTCGGCACGTCGGCCCCGGATTATCCGCCCTTCGATCTGGCCATCAGCGGTCACGAGTATGAAGGTTACACCGCCGATTACGCCGGGCTGCTGGGCGAGTCCACCGGTCTGCCCATCAAGGTCCGGCGCTTCGAGTCCCGGGGGGCTGCGATCGAGGCCCTGGAAAACGGCGAGGTCGACCTGCTTGGCAGCGCCAATGGGTTCGAAGCTCACAATGCCGACATCCTGCTGTCCGCCCCCTACGCCGTGGATCAACCGGTGCTGGTGACGCGGGAAGATGAAAACAGGTCCCTGGCCGATGGCCTCGCTGGCCTGCGTCTGAGCATGGTGTATCACTATTTGCCACTGGAGGAAGTCAGGGCTGTGTATCCGCAGGCGATCATCACCGCCTATCCGTCCTACCAGAATGCGATCAATGCGGTGGCTTTCGACGAGGCTGACGTCTTCCTCGGCGACACTATTTCAACCCACTACATGATCAACAAGGGCTACCTGAACAATATCCGCATGGCCAACTTCGGCAAACACGAAGCCCAGGGTTTCAGCTTTGCCGTGAACAGGAACGATCTCGAACTGCTCGGGATTATCAATGCGATGCTCAAGGCCGTTCCCACCAGCGAGCGAGAAAGCATTGCCAAACGCTGGAGCGCTGGCAGTGACATTCTGCTCACCGATCAGAAATTGCAGCTCAGTGACAACGAGCAACGCTGGCTGGCGCAACATCCGGTGGTGCGCGTGGTGGTCAATGAAGCGTTTGCGCCACTGACGTTTTTCGACAACGACGGCAACTTTCGAGGCATTACCGCCGACCTGCTCGAACTGATCAGGCTGCGTACAGGTTTGCGCTTCGACATCCGGCGCAGCCGAAGCGATGGCGAGATGATCGAGCAGGTCAACAATAATCAAGCCGACCTGATCGCCGCCCTGCTGCCCAGCGCCCAACGTGAAGCCAGCCTGAGTTTCACCCGGCCCTATCTGCAAAACTCCTTCATCCTGCTGACGCGCAAATCCGCCAGCAGCCCGACAACCCTTGCTCAATTCCAGAACAAGCGCCTGGCCATTGCCCAAGGCAATCCAATGATCGATGACGTGCGCCGCGAGTTCCCGCAGATCAGGCTGATTGAAACCCCGGACACCTTCAGCGCCGCCGAATTGCTGGTCGAAGGCAAGGCACAGGGTGCAGTGAGTTCACTGGTGGCTGCCAACTACTTCCTGTCTTCGCGGATTTTCGAGCACACACTGCGCATCAGCAGCACCATCGGCACCCGGCAGGCCGCATTCTCCCTGGCCACCGCCCGGGACGCCCGGGAACTGAACGCCATCCTCGACAAGGCGTTGCTGAGCATTACGCCAGAGGAACTGGGCATCATCAACAGCCGCTGGCGTGGCTATTCGGCGATATCGCAAAATCCCTGGCGCAACTATCACCGGGTGTTTTATCAGATCGTCATCGGCGCCGGCGTGCTGCTGCTGATTTCCATGGCCTGGAATGCTTACATGCGGCGGCAGATAAAGCAGCGTCAGGCGGCCGAGCGTGCGTTGAGCGATCAATTCGAATTCATGCGCTCGCTGGTCAACGGCACGCCCCATCCCATTTATGTGCGCGATCGTCAAGGGCTGCTGCAAAGCTGCAACGACAGTTATCTGGAGGCCTTCTGCGCGAAACGTGAGGAGGTCATCGGCAAAAGCGTCATGCAGGGCAACATGAGCAATGCCTTCGAAGCGCGGGAATATCAAGCCGACTACCAGCGCGTTGTGGCCGAGGGCATACCGTTGATTCTCGACCGGCCGCTGCATATCGGTGGCCGCAGACTGACGATCTACCACTGGATCATTCCCTACCGCGACTCGAGCGGTGAAGTGCAAGGCATCATTGGCGGCTGGATCGACATCAGCGAGCGGCGGCAACTGTTCGACGAGTTGCGCTGCGCGAAGGAACGGGCGGATGAAGCCAACCGGGCCAAGAGCACGTTCCTGGCGACCATGAGCCATGAGATCCGCACGCCGATGAACGCGGTCATCGGCATGCTCGAACTGACACTCAAGCGCATCGATCATCAGCACCCGGATCGTCCGGCCATCGCGGTGGCGTACAACTCGGCGAAAGACCTGCTGGAACTGATCGGGGACATTCTAGATATCGCGCGGATCGAGTCCGGGCGCCTGAGCCTGAGCCCGGAACGGGTCAATCCCGAAGAAATCGTGACCTCGGTGATACGGATTTTCGATGGCCTGGCGCGCCAGAAAAATCTTGAGCTGCTGCTGGAATTTCACCCTGCCAATCCGCTGGTCGATGTCGTCGTGGACCCAATGCGCTTCAAGCAGGTGCTGTCCAACCTGGTCAGCAACGCCATCAAGTTCACGGAGCAGGGTCAGGTCAGGATCAGCGTGGACCTGCAACCGACCGACGAGCCCGAGCGCGTGCGGATGCTGTTGCACGTTCAGGACAGCGGCATCGGCATCAGCGAACAGGATCGGCAACGGCTGTTCGAACCCTTTGCTCAAGCCGATCACTGCGCACAGTCAAGCAGAGGCGGCGCAGGCCTGGGCCTGGTCATCAGTCGCAGTCTGTGCGAGATGATGGGCGGCAGCCTCCAATTGAGCAGCCAGCCGGGTGTCGGTACCCAGGTCCGGGTTTCGCTGCTCCTGGCAGCACTGCCATGCGAACAGCGTCGGGAAGCCGTTGAAGCGCCCGTCCATTCCACGAAGGCGCCCTTGAATGTTCTAGTGGTCGACGATCATCCGGCCAATCGCTTGCTCATGTGTCAGCAACTTGAGTTCCTGGGGCATAGATTCAGTGTCGCTGCAGATGGCGAAGCAGGATTGCAGGCGTGGAAAGCACAGGTGTTCGATCTGGTGATTGTCGATTGCAATATGCCGATCATGAATGGCTACGAACTGGCCCGCGCCATTCGCCGACAGGAACAACAGGCGCAACGCCCGGCCTGTACCGTTCTGGGATTCACCGCCAACGCCCAGCCGGAAGAGATATTGCGCTGCAAACAGGCCGGCATGGACGACTGCCTGTTCAAGCCCCTGACGCTGACCGCTTTGAGCCAATGGGTTGAAGGCATCGAGCCGACCGTCCGCGATCCTGCGTTCAGCCGCAAAGGGCTGCATCAATTGACGGGGGGCAACCCGGTTCTGGAACAGCGACTGCTGACTGAACTGTTGAACAGCAACCGGCTGGACCGACAGGCGTTGTCGGAAGCCGGGGATCGGCAGTCATTCCTCGATCTGGCCCACAAGATCAAGGGCGCTGCGCGGATTGTCCAGGCCTGCCGCCTGATCGACAGCTGCGAGGCGCTGGAGCACGCCTGCCATGAAGATAGTGCCAAAGTCATCGAATGCAGCAACGCCATTGAGAGCGCCATGCTCGAATTGGAGCAGGCACTGCAGCAGCAGATTCGACATAACGACAACAGCACTATGAAAGAGGCTTGACTGTGCCTGGACGCGGAGCCGTGCGTTAACCCACCTGGAACCGATCGACGCCGCTGGATCGCTCAAGCCTGCTGGTCAAGGCAGGCTTGAGGGCATGATCAGCAGTCAGTCAGGCGCAGGAAAATCGCCGCCAGCTGTTCGATACCGGCTTGATCTTCAGCGGTAAACCGCGCGAGCTTCGGGCTGTCGAGGTCCAGCACGCCGATCAATCGGCCGTTTTTGACCAACGGCACGACCAGTTCGCTATTCGATGCACTGTCGCAGGCGATATGCCCCGGGAACGCGTGCACGTCTTCGACCAGCTGGGTCTGCAGGGTCGCGGCCGCAGTCCCGCACACGCCGCGACCGAACGCAATACGCACGCAGGCGATCTGCCCCTGAAACGGACCCAGCACCAGCTCTTCGTTGCGGTTGAGGTAGAAACCGGCCCAGTTCAAATCATCGAGCTGGTTGTACAGGAGCGCCGAAAACTGCGCGGCGTTGGCAATGAAATCCCGTTCATCGGCCAGCAATGACTCCAGCTGCGCCCACAGCATGCCGTAGCCTTCGAGCCCCTGGCCGCTCTGTTGTAAATCGATCATGCCTTGTGCTCCAACAGCTTGAGCCCGACCCAATAGCGGGCAAATTGATACGCACAGCGCCCGTTGCGGTTGCCCCGCCCCGTGGCCCAGCGCACGGCGAGAATATCCAGCGCTTCATCACGCTGCCACTCGAGGCCGGCCTTGCCGGCCAGTTGACCGATCCAATGCTCGACGACGTCGAGGAAGTGCTCCTGGGTAAACGGATAGAATGACAACCACAGGCCAAAACGGTCAGACAGGGCAATCTTGTCCTCCACCGCCTCGCTGGGGTGGAGTTCGCCGTCGACTCGTTTCCAGTTTTCGTTATCGCTTTCCTTTTCCGGCACCAGGTGGCGACGATTGGAGGTGGCGTAGAGCAACACGTTATCCGGCGCCTGTTCGAGAGAGCCGTCGAGCACGCTCTTGAGCACGCGATAATCGCCTTCGCCCGACTCGAACGACAGGTCGTCGCAGAACAGCACGAAGCGCTGGGGCAATTTGGCGATCTGTTCGACCACCCGCGGCAGGTCCGCCAGGTGATCGCGTTCGATCTCGATCAGCCGCAGCCCCGCGTTGGCGTGTTCGGCCAGCAACGCGCGCACCAGGGATGATTTGCCGGTGCCACGCGAGCCCCAGAGCAAGGCGTGGTTGGCTGGCATGCCATCGAGGAACTGTTGGGTATTGCGTCCCAATTGCTCCACTTGCCGGTCGACCCCGATCAGGTCGGATAAACGCGTGTCGAGGCTGACTTGCAGCGGCATCAGGAAACCGCTGCGCCCCTCGCGTTGCCAGCGCGCAGCCAGGCTGTGGGTCCAGTCGATGGCTTGCCGGGGGGCGGGCAGCAGTGGTTCGATGCGGGCCAGAACGGCATCGGCGCGTTCAAGAAAAGCATTCAATCGGGAATCCACGTCTTCTCCTCGGGCACGTTCACAGTAATGATGCGTTACAGCGATGACACACAGCGTACGATATCCGCTCCAGCCCTGGTAAACGGGCTGCGCGAGAACATCGGGATCCAATGCATGATCGACTATGCTTGAGCAGCGAAGGGAAACGGAAGTGGTTCAACACCCCATGGATATCAAGTTCACCAACCGGCTGTCCTACAAGCAAGCCCGGCTGACCGTGCTGGTCGGCTTTATTCTGGGCACGCTGCTCAGTCTGCTGCAAATAGGCATCGATTATGCCAGTGAAGATGCCTCCATCAACCGCGAAATCCTGTCTCTGCTGGAAATCAGTCATAACCCCGCTTCGCGCATCGCCTACAACATCGACGCCGAACTCGCCCAGGAACTGACCCTGGGCCTGTTGCGCTCGCCCGCGATCATCGGTGCGCAATTGATCGACAACAACGGTACGGTGTTGGCCAAGGTCAAACGCCCTGGCCTGCAAAGCGGCTATCGGGTGATCAGCGACTTCCTGTTCGGTGCCAACCGGCACTTCGAGGACCGTTTGTACCTGGATCATTTGCCGAATGAATCCCTGGGTACCTTGCGCCTGGACGTCGACACCTATGCGTTCGGCAGCCGGTTCCTGCGCCGGGCCGAGGTGACCCTGCTCAACGGCTTCGCCCGTAGCCTGCTGCTGACCGGCATCCTGCTCGCGCTGTTCTATGTGATGCTGACCAAACCCCTGGTACGGGTGATTCGTGAACTCAGCAGCCGCGACCCGCGCAGTGTCGAGCCGACGTGGCTGGAGTACCCGGCCGGTCACGAAAATGACGAGATCGGCGTGCTGGTCAAAGTTGCGAACCAGCAATTCGAAAACATCGCCACCGAAATCCAGCAGCGACGCAATGCCGAAAACCGGCTGACCGACTACCTCGGACAACTGGAAAACATCGTTTCGGCGCGCACGGCGGAATTGAAAGCGATCAACACCCGGCTCAGCCAGTCCAACCAGGAACTGGAGGTAGCCCGCAGCACCGCCCTGGACATGGCCGAAGCGCGTTCGGTGTTCCTGGCCAACATGAGCCACGAAATCCGCACCCCCCTCAACGGTCTGCTGGGGATGATCGCGCTCTCACTCGATGGCCCGCTCAATGCCGAGCAGCAGCAACAGCTGTCCATCGCCCATGACTCAGGCAAGGTGCTGGTGGAGTTGCTCAACGATATTCTCGACCTGTCTAAATTCGACGCCGGTCAGCTTGAACTCGAACACATTCCGTTCGACCTCGGCTCGCTGATCGAAGACACCGCCAACCTGCTGTCGCAGAACGCGGCGCCGAGCGTCGAGCTGACCTGTCTGATCGATCCGCACTTTCCGGCCCTGGTGCTCGGTGACCCGACCCGGGTCCGACAGATTGTCAGCAACCTGCTGTCCAACGCCCTCAAGTTCACCCGGTTCGGCCGAGTCGATGTGCGCCTGTCGACGTTCGGGGACGGCGTCAGAATCGAGGTCTGCGACACCGGTATCGGTATCGCCCAGGACGCCCAGGTCAAGATCTTCCAGCCCTTCACCCAGGCCGGTGCCGGCATTACCCGGCAATTCGGTGGTACCGGCCTGGGCCTGGCACTGACCTACAACCTCTGCGAAGCGATGCAAGGACGCCTCACCATCAGCTCCGAAGCAGGCTTCGGCAGCCAGTTCTGCGCCGACCTGCCGCTGCCTTGCCACACCCGCGCCCTTGCGCACGCGACGCTGCAGGGCAAAGTCATCGCGATCACCGCCGCGAGCAGCGGTCTGGCGGAATTGCTCAAGAGCCTGTTGCCGGGTTGGGGCCTGGAGTATCAGCAGCGGTCGATCGACGACTCGTTGATCGGGCTGGACCCGGACATGGTGATCACCGACTGCCCCGAATGCCTGTTCGGGCTGCGCCCCACCTGTACCGCGCCGATTTTGCTGGTGACCGCCTACGGCAGTTTCATGCCCAGCGAAGAAGCCAGCGCCCTGGCGCCCTTGCAGCAACAGGCGCGACCTCTGGCGCGTAATGCGCTGTATCAGACGCTGCGGCGGGTGCTACAGCCGGAAATCAACCTGATCAACGATGCGCGGCTCGATAATCGCTCCCCCCTGCGACGCGGACGGGTGTTGCTGGTGGAGGACAATCCGGTCAATCAACTGGTGGCCAAGGGCATGCTCGGGAAACTCGGCTGCGAGGTGATTGTCGCCGCTCACGGTGGCGAGGCGCTGGATCAACTGGAGCACGGCGAATTCGATCTGGTGTTGATGGACTGCAACATGCCGGTGATGGATGGCTATGAAGCCAGTCGGCAAATCCGCCGCAGCGGGCGCTGGCCACAGCTGCCCATTGTCGCCCTGACCGCCAATGCGATGTCCGAAGAACGCGAACGCTGCCGTGCCGCGGGCATGAGCGACTACCTGGCCAAGCCGTTCCGCCGGGAAGAGCTGGCCGCCCTGCTGGACTTGTGGATGCCGACTACGACAGTGCTTTGATCTGGCCCAACAGATGATCGAGGCCAGTACGCAGATCATTCAGGCGATCCAGGTCGACACCGCTGTCGCACAACAGCCGAGCCTTGAGCGGCCCCACCTGATCGCGCAACGCCTTGCCGCTGGGTGACAGGCTCAGGTGCACTTCGCGTTCATCCCGCGCCGATCGTTGACGCTGCACCAGCTGCAATTGCTCGAGGCGCTTGAGCAGCGGCGTCAGGGTGCCGGAATCCAGCGCCAGGCGCTCGCCCAGCGCCTTGACAGTCGGCTGCTCCGGTGCCGCTTGCTGCCACTCCCACAACACCAGCATCGCCAGGTATTGCGGGTAGGTCAGGCCAAGCTGATCAAGCATCGGTTTGTAGGCTCGGATGACTGCCCGGGACGCGGCGTACAGCTTGAAGCAGATCTGGCTGTCGAGCTTCAGGGGATCGACGGACAAGGTATTCATTTGAGCAGGGCTTCGATCTCGCGGCTCAGGTCCTGCGGCTTGGTCGCCGGAGCGAAGCGCTTGACCAACTGCCCGTCCTTGCCGATCAGGAACTTGGTGAAGTTCCACTTGATGCCCTGGGAACCCAGGACGCCCGGGGCGCGCTTTTTCAGTTGCACGAACAACGGATGGGCGTCGGCGCCGTTGACTTCGATCTTTTTGAACAGCGGGAAGCTGACGCCGTAGTTCAACTCGCAGAATTCGCTGATGGCCCCTTCGTTACCCGGTTCCTGCTTGCCGAACTGGTTGCAGGGAAAGCCGAGCACCACCAGGCCTTGATCCTTGTAGGTCTGCCACAGCTCTTCCAGCCCTTTGTACTGCGGAGTGAAGCCGCATTTGCTCGCGGTGTTGACCACCAGTACGGCCTTGCCGGCGAAGTCAGCCAGGGTCTTTTGTTCGCCCTTGATGGTGGTGCAAGGGATGCTCAGCAGGTTGTCGCTCATGGTTTTGGACTCTGAGTGCAGGGAGACGGGACAAACATAGCGAGCAATTGAATTGTGTGCAATTTAATAAATCAATAACCGGTTAACTGTGGGGATAATCCCATCTTCCATACTGGATTGCTTCCCTGTGGGAGCGAGCCTGCTCGCGAAGGCTGACTGACATCCAGCATTGATGTCGATTGACACGCCCTCTTCGGGAGCAGGCTCGCTCCCACAAATAGCCCGGTCTCGTATTACCCCCGTGGCACCAGGTCCAGGCACACGGAGTTGATGCAATACCGCAACCCGGTCGGCGGCGGACCATCCGGAAACACATGCCCCAGGTGCGCGTCGCATTTGGCGCAAACCACCTCGGTACGGATCATGCCGTGGCTGACATCCCGGATCTCGACCATGGCGCTGTCGCCGATCGGCGCATAAAAACTCGGCCAGCCACAGCCGGAGTCGAATTTGGTCCTGGAATCGAACAGCGGCTCGTTACAGCAGATGCAGTGATAGATGCCGTCGACCTTGCTGTCATTGTATTTGCCGGAAAACGGTCGTTCGGTGCCTTTGAGACGGCACACGTTGTACTGCTCCGGATCGAGCATCGCCTTCCATTCATCCAGGGTTTTCTCCAACTTTTCCATCGTCACACCTCGGCAGCTGAAAAAGCCCGATCTGTACCTTTTCCACGGATCGGGCGGCACGTATGATTGCGCCTCGTCAAACGCCAGTCTGGCAGCCAGACCACGCGCATTCAAACGGATTTATGGGTGCCGCATCACAAGGCGTCAGGCCTGTGTGATTACGCAGGATTCCCAGTACGGTCGTTCATACGCCGCCTGGATCGTTCATTTTCGGGAACACATCGCCATGCAGGTCAGCAAATCGAACAAGCTCGCCAACGTCTGCTACGACATTCGCGGCCCAGTGCTCAAGCACGCCAAACGCCTGGAAGAGGAAGGCCATCGCATCCTCAAGCTGAACATCGGCAACCCGGCGCCCTTTGGTTTCGAAGCGCCGGATGAAATCCTCCAGGACGTGATCCGCAATCTGCCGACCGCCCAGGGCTATAGCGACTCCAAAGGCCTGTTCAGTGCGCGCAAGGCCGTGATGCAGTACTACCAGCAAAAGCAGGTGGAAGGCGTCGGGATCGAAGACATCTACCTGGGCAACGGCGTTTCCGAGCTGATCGTGATGTCGATGCAGGCCCTGCTCAACAATGGCGACGAAGTGCTGGTGCCGGCCCCTGACTACCCGCTGTGGACCGCCGCGGTGAGCCTGTCGGGCGGCAACCCGGTGCATTACCTGTGCGACGAGCAGGCCAACTGGTGGCCGGACCTGGCTGACATCAAGGCCAAGATCACCCCGAACACCAAGGCGCTGGTGATCATCAACCCGAACAACCCGACGGGTGCGGTGTATTCCAGGGAAGTCTTGCTGGGCATGCTGGAACTGGCTCGCCAGCACAACCTGGTGGTTTTTTCCGACGAGATCTACGACAAGATTCTCTACGACGACGCCGTGCACATCTGCACCGCTTCGCTCGCGCCGGACCTGCTGTGCCTGACCTTCAACGGCCTGTCCAAATCCTACCGCGTGGCCGGATTCCGTTCCGGCTGGATCGTCATCTCCGGCCCCAAGCACCACGCCCAGAGCTACATCGAAGGCATCGACATGCTGGCCAACATGCGCCTGTGCGCCAACGTGCCGAGCCAGCATGCGATCCAGACCGCCCTCGGTGGTTATCAGAGCATCAATGACCTGGTGCTGCCGCAAGGGCGCCTGCTGGAACAGCGCAATCGTACCTGGGAACTGCTCAACGACATTCCGGGCGTGAGCTGCGTCAAGCCCATGGGCGCACTGTATGCCTTCCCGCGGATCGACCCGAAAGTCTGCCCGATCCACAACGACGAAAAATTCGTGCTCGACCTGCTGCTCTCCGAGAAGCTGCTGGTGGTGCAAGGCACGGCCTTCAACTGGCCATGGCCGGACCATTTCCGCGTCGTGACCCTGCCACGGGTGGATGAGCTGGACATGGCCATCGGACGTATCGGCAATTTCCTCAAGTCCTACCGCCAATAGGCGCACTGTCACCGTGCGACGGGTACTCAAGTCGCACGGTGATTGATTCAGCAACATATCTTTGCACCTTGTCTTTCCTCACGCCTTCCACGGCTGATTGAGGACAGGCTGCCTGCTCGCGCCTAACAACGACGGGGCCTGCAACCTTAATGGGCTGACAAACACTTCCCCCCATCGACGTCGGAAATGTCCTTCAAACAGCTAGACTCTTGCTGTAGGACACAGTTTGAAATAGTCACTCGGTTGAATAGCCCGGTGCAGCACCTTATATACCCCGCAGTACGCTACATCTTTAGCATGAGGAGATTTCTACAACCATGATGCGCATCCTGCTGTTTTTGGCCACTAACCTGGCGGTCGTGCTGATTGCCAGCATCACCCTGAGCCTTTTCGGCTTCAACGGGTTCATGGCGGCCAACGGGGTTGATCTCAACCTCAATCAGCTGCTGATTTTCTGTGCGGTCTTTGGTTTCGCCGGTTCCCTGTTCTCGCTGTTCATCTCCAAGTGGATGGCGAAGATGAGCACCAGCACCCAGATCATCACCCAGCCGCGCACACGTCACGAGCAATGGCTGCTGCAAACCGTTGAGCAATTGTCCCGGGAAGCCGGAATCAAGATGCCGGAAGTCGGGATTTTCCCGGCCTACGAGGCGAACGCCTTCGCCACCGGCTGGAACAAGAACGACGCGCTGGTCGCGGTCAGCCAGGGTTTGCTCGAGCGATTCTCGCCGGATGAAGTCAAGGCCGTGCTGGCCCACGAAATCGGCCACGTGGCCAATGGCGACATGGTCACCCTGGCGTTGATCCAGGGCGTGGTGAACACCTTCGTGATGTTCTTTGCGCGGATCATCGGCAACTTTGTCGACAAGGTGATTTTCAAGAACGAAGAAGGCCAGGGTATCGCCTACTACGTGGCGACCATCTTCGCCGAACTGGTCCTGGGCATCCTGGCCAGCTCCATCGTCATGTGGTTCTCGCGCAAGCGGGAATTCCGTGCCGACGAAGCCGGTGCACGCCTGGCCGGTACCAGCGCAATGATCGGTGCTCTGCAACGCCTGCGAGCGGAACAGGGGCTGCCGGTGCACATGCCGGACACCCTGAATGCCTTCGGCATCAACGGTGGCATCAAACAAGGGTTCGCCCGCATGTTCATGAGCCACCCGCCGCTGGAAGAGCGTATTGACGCATTGCGTCGTCGGGGCTGATCAGGCTCGGCACTAAAAGAAAAGGCCCGCAGTGATGCGGGCCTTTTTTTGTCTGCTGATTGTTGAGGTGTTCATTCTGGCCCCTTCGCGAGCAGGCTCGCTCCCACATTGGATCTCCTGTGAACACAATATTTGTGAGCACTGAGGTTACATGTGGGAGCGAGCCTGCTCGCGAAGGGGCCAGCACAAACAACATCAATTACCGGGCAGACACCCGATAAACCCGCTCCTCTAGCCGCGTAACCCCCGCCTCAAGGAACTTCCAGCTCTCACCCAGCACATCCTGGTCTTCCAGAATCTTCAGCGACCACAAAGCTCCGAACAACCCCTGCACTTCGTCATCGAGCACGGCAAACGGCGGACCCTCCATCTGTGCCTGGTCGTAATCCAGGGTAATCAACAGCCCCAGAGCATCCTTAGGCAAAATCCGGTTCAGATGAGCCGCGTATTGCTCGCGCATTGCCGGTGGCAGGGCAATCAATGCGGCGCGGTCGTACAGCGCGCTGCAATCGGCAACATCGCCGGCAGTCAATTCGAAGAAATCGCCACACCACAACTCGATGGAGCCTGCACGGTAGACCTTGAACGGCCCCTGCTCACTGACATCAGGGTCGAATTGGTGCTCACTGAAGAAATCCTCGACAGCCTTTTCCGACAGTTCGATCCCCAATACCTCGTGACCCTGGTGTGCCAGCCACAACAGATCCAGACTTTTCCCACACAACGGCACCAACACGCGAGCGCCCTCTTCCAGGCCCAGCTGCGGCCAGAACCGTTGCAGGTAAGGATTCACTTGCGGCAGATGGAAGCCGATCTGATTCGACTGCCACCGCTTGTGCCAAAACTCCGGCTGCATAAATAACCCCGAAAATTCGATCAAAACACCCTAAAACTTATATTAGATTTAGATCAATGATCTGACTGAAGATGACGCTATCTTAACTCCCAGGAGCTCATTCATGTTCCCCAGCCTGTATATCTCTCATGGTTCTCCCATGCTTGCACTGCAACCCGGTGCCAGCGGGCCGGCCCTCGCGCGTCTTGCCGCCGAATTGCCGAAACCCAGGGCCATCGTCATTGTATCCGCGCATTGGGAAAGCAATGAACTGCTGGTCAGCGGCAACCCGCAACCCGACACCTGGCATGACTTCGGCGGCTTTCCACAGGCCCTGTTCGAGGTGCAGTACCCGGCACCTGGCGATCCGCTCCTGGCGACAGAGGTTGTCGAAACGCTGGAAAACGCCGGCCTGCCCGCACGCATCGACGTCAAGCGACCGTTCGACCACGGTGTCTGGGTGCCCTTATCGTTGATGTATCCGCAAGCCGATATCCCGATTGTGCAAGTCTCGCTGCCCACCCGCGGCGGCCCGGCCCTGCAAACCCGGGTAGGCCAGGCCCTTGCCGGGCTGCGCGAACACGGCGTGCTGCTGATCGGTTCCGGCAGCATTACCCACAACCTGCGCGAACTGGACTGGCACGCCGGTCCGGAAAGCGTCGAACCCTGGGCCAGGGAATTTCGCGACTGGATGGTCGAGAAACTCGAGGCGAAGGATGAAGCCGCGCTGCACGACTACCGCCAGCAAGCGCCGAACGCCGCGCGCAACCATCCGAGTGATGAACATCTGCTGCCGTTGTACTTTGCCCGCGGCGCCGGAGGAAAATTCAGTGTGAGCCACACGGGATTCACCCTGGGCGCCCTGGGCATGGACATTTATCGCTTCGGATGACCAAACGAGCCTGCGATGGCCAGGCTCAGACCACATCAACCCCGACATGAATCGCATCATGGCGCCAGAACTCCAGGTCACAATCGATCAGCCGTTGATGCTGATCGTAATTGACCCGGGCAATCCGCAACCCCGGACTGCCCACCGACACCCGTAAAGCCGCCGCCGCATCCACCGACAGCGCCGTCGGCACGATCTCGAATCGCACCCGCCCGTAATGCAAATCGTAATGCCGGGCGTACAGCTCGGTCATCGACTGATTCAAATCGAACGCCAGAATCCCGGGAAAAAACTGCGGATTCAAATAATGCTCCACATACAACACCAGCCGCTCATCAATGCGCCGCACCCGGCAAATCTGAATCACGCTCGACAACGCTGGCAATTGCAACCAGGCACAGACCGCCGCCGACGCCGGCTGCAAGCGCGCCGATATCACCTCGGTGGACGGCACTCGGCCCTGGGCGCTGACCATGGCGTGAAAATGACTGCGCTGCATCAGGTTATAGGCCAGGCGCGGTGGCGATACGAACCAGCCCCGGCGCTCCTCCCGATAAATCTGGCCCTGGGCTTCCAGCTGTAGCAAGGCCTCCCGTACGGTGATCCGTGTGGTACCGAACAACTCACTGAGCTTGCGCTCGGCCGGCAACTTGCTCCCGGGCGCCAACAGGCCATGGTCGAGCTGTTCCTGCAGGACCTGCCCGATCGCTGTCACCGCCTTGGTTGTCTCGATGCGCATCAACGTTACCTATCTGGACTAGACCAGCGCTGTTTCAGGGCAGAACCACGCTTCAAACCGGTTCCATCGACTCTCTGCAAGCCTAGGCACTGCACATGACTGACAGATGACAAAGTTGCCGAACGGTTGCGCAAGATAACCTGCAATTTAATGGCCAAGTCCCTTTCATTTCAGCCTTTTAGCCATGGTCTACGCTTATCTCCAATCCTGAGATTTCCTGCGCAGTAAACAGGCGCAGGCCAGCGGTCGACATCAAAATGTCATCCGCCGCGCCTAGATTGGCTCAGGTATTGCTGACCTAGACCAACACGACCGCAATCGCAGCGTTGAAAACGCCCAAAGGAGCTTCGGATGAAACAGCTTTTCCTGGCATCACTGTTAGGCTCGACCATCGCCATGTGCACTGCCGCCATGGCCGCTGATACAGATTTGAAAACCCTGGAAGCCGCGGCGAAAGCGGAAGGTGCGGTCAACAGCGTCGGTATGCCCGACGACTGGGCCAACTGGAGAGGAACCTGGGAGGACCTGGCCAAGAAATACGGACTCAAGCACATCGACACCGACATGAGCTCGGCCCAGGAAATTGCCAAATTTGCCGCCGAGAAGGACAACGCCAGCGCCGATATCGGCGACGTTGGCGCAGCATTCGGTCCGATTGCGGTCAAGCAAGGCGTTGTACAACCCTATAAGCCAAGCACCTGGGAGCAGATTCCGGATTGGGCAAAGGACAAGGATGGCAACTGGGCACTGGCCTACACCGGCACTATCGCGTTCATCATCAACAAGAAGTTGCTGCATGGGTCCGACGCGCCAACCAAATGGGCTGACCTCAAGACAGGTAAATACAAAGTCTCCATTGGTGACGTCAGCACCGCTGCACAGGCTGCCAATGGGGTACTGGCCGCTGCGCTCGCCAATGGTGGCGACGAGAAAAACCTGCAGCCGGCGTTGTTGATGTTCGCCGACATTGCCAAACAGGGTCGCCTGTCCATGGCCAACCCGACGATCGCCACCATGGAAAAGGGTGAGATAGAAGTCGGCGTGGTCTGGGATTTCAACGGCCTGAGCTACAAGGCCAAGATGGCCAATCCGGATGATTACACTGTGCTGATTCCATCCGATGGCTCGGTGATCTCCGGTTACACCACCATCATCAATAAATACGCAAAAAACCCGAACGCCGCCAAGCTGACCCGCGAATACATCTTCAGCGATGCCGGCCAGATCAACCTGGCGAAAGGCAACGCGCGTCCAATCCGCGCCGAACATATAAAACTGCCGGAGGACGTCAAGGCCAAGCTGTTGCCGAACGAGCAGTACAAAGGCGTGACGCCGATCAAGGACGCGGACGCGTGGGAGAAAACGTCCAAGGCCCTGCCGCAGAAGTGGCAGGAAGAAGTCATCATCAATATGCAGTAACGCGGTAGCCCACTCTTTGCAGGGCTAGTGAAGATCCCTGTGGGAGCGAGCTTGCTCGCGATAGCGGTAGACCAGTCAACATCTTTGTTGAAGGTCAGTCCGTCATCGCGAGCAAGCTCGCTCCCACATGGACCGTGGTAAATCCGGATTTTCTGAATACTTGTTTGCGGAGTTCCGCCCCTATGAAGCACAACGTCATCCTTGTCGTGCTCGACGGTCTCAATTACGCAGTTGCCCGTCACGCCATGGGGCACCTGCAGGCTTACATCGGCGCGGGACGCGCGGCGCTCTACAAACTGGAGTGCGAACTGCCGGCCCTGTCCCGACCGCTTTACGAATGCATCCTGACCGGCGTGACACCGATCGACAGCGGCATCGTCCACAACAACGTCTCGCGCCTGTCCAACCAGCGCAGCATCTATCACTATGCCATCGAAGCGGGCCTGACAACCGCCGCTGCGGCTTATCACTGGGTCAGCGAACTGTACAACCGTTCGCCATTCGTCGCGGCCCGGGATCGCCACACCGACGACCCGGACCTGCCGATCCAGCACGGCCATTTCTACTGGAACGATCACTATCCGGATTCGCATCTGTTCGCCGACGCCGAAAACCTGCGCCTGCGCCATGCGCCGAATTTTCTCCTGGTCCATCCCATGAACATCGACGACGCCGGGCACAAGCACGGCCTCGACACCGCGCAATACCGCAACAGCGCCCGCTCGGCGGACATCATCCTCGCCGACTACCTGCAAGGCTGGCTCGATGCGGGTTATCAGGTCATGGTGACCGCCGACCACGGCATGAACAATGATCGCTCCCACAACGGCCTGCTCCCGGAAGAACGCGAAGTACCGTTGTTCGTTCTCGGCAATGCCTTCAGTTTCAACGCCAACGCCGCACCGAAACAGACTCAACTGTGCGGCACCGTCTGCGAACTGCTGGGCGTGGCTCACGACAAACCAGTGTGCCGGGAGTTACTCAAGTGAATGCCATGACGCGTGGCAAATGGCTGGCGATACTGTGCCTGGTGCCTTTCACGCTGTTCTTTATCGTGTTCCAGATCGCTCCGCTGTCGTGGGTGATGATCAACAGCCTGCAATCGCAAGAGTCTGGCTGGGGCCTGGCCAACTTCAGCAAAATCTTCAACTCCAGGTTCTATCTGCAGGCGATCCAGTACAGCCTCGAGATCAGTTTCTGGTCCAGCGTGTTCGGAATCATCATCGCCGTACTCGGTGCCTACTCCCTGCGCCGCGTCGACTCGAAACTGCGCAATTTCATCAACGCCTTCGCCAACATGACCAGTAACTTTTCCGGCGTGCCCCTGGCCTTTGCGTTCATCATCCTACTGGGCTTCAACGGTACCTTCACCATCATGCTCAAGCAGGCAGGGATCATTCAGGATTTCAACCTGTACTCGAAAACCGGGCTGATCATTCTCTACACCTACTTCCAGATCCCCCTCGGCGTGCTGCTGCTCTACCCGGCCTTCGACGCCCTGCGCGAGGACTGGCGCGAATCCGCCGCGTTGCTGGGTGCCAACGGCTGGCAGTACTGGCGGCACATCGGCTTGCCGGTACTGACCCCGGCGCTGCTCGGCACTTTCGTCATTTTGCTGGCCAATGCCCTGGGCGCCTATGCCACGGTGTATGCCCTGACCACCGGCAACTTCAACGTGCTGACGATCCGCATCGCGGCAATGGTCTCCGGCGACATTTCCCTGGATCCGAACCTGGCCAGCGCCCTGGCCATAGTGCTAGTGGCGTTGATGACCCTGGTCACGATCGTGCATCAGCTGCTGTTGAAGAGGAGCTACCATGTCTCGCGCTGAGCAGGGCCCTGTCGCTGTCTACCATCGGATCGTGGTGTACCTGCTGCTTGTCATCCTGTTGCTACCCCTGATCGGGACGCTGATCTACTCGATCTCCAGCAGCTGGTCGGCAACCATTCTGCCCAGTGGCTTTACCTTCAAGTGGTACGTGCAACTGTGGAGCGACCCACGTTTTCTGTATGCCTTCGGCCAGTCGTTGCTGGTGTGTGTCGGTGCCCTGATCCTGTCGGTGGTGCTGATTCTGCCGCTGCTGTTCGTGGTGCATTACCATTTCCCGAAACTGGATGCGCTGATGAACATCCTGATCCTGCTGCCCTTCGCGGTGCCGCCCGTGGTGTCGTCGGTGGGGTTGTTGCAGCTCTACGGGTCCGGCCCGTTCGCGATGGTCGGCACGCCGTGGATTCTGATTGGCTGTTACTTCACCGTGGCCCTGCCGTTCATGTACCGGGCGATCACCAACAACCTGCAAGCGATCAACCTGCGCGACCTGATGGACGCCGCCCAACTGCTCGGTGCCAGCACCTTTCAAGCGGCGTTCCTGGTGGTGCTGCCGAACTTGCGCAAGGGCTTGATGGTGGCATTGCTGCTGTCGTTTTCGTTCCTGTTCGGTGAATTCGTGTTCGCCAACATCCTCGTCGGCACCCGCTACGAAACCCTGCAGGTCTACCTCAACAACATGCGTAACAGCAGTGGCCACTTCACCAGTGCGGTGGTGATTTCCTACTTCTTCTTTGTGCTGGTTCTGACCTGGGTGGCCAATATCTTGAACAGGGACAAAAGCGAATGAGCTACGTCAGCGTCCAACACTTACGTAAAAACTACGCAGGCACCACGGTCTTCAGCGACATCAACTGTGAGATCAAGAAGGGTGAATTCGTCACCCTCCTCGGTCCGTCCGGTTGCGGCAAATCCACGCTGCTGCGCTGCATCGCCGGGCTGACCTCGGTGGACGGCGGCAAGATCCTGCTCGATGATCAAGACCTCGTCCCCCTGAGCCCGCAGAAACGTGGGATCGGCATGGTGTTCCAGAGCTACGCACTGTTCCCCAACATGACGGTGGAACAGAACGTCGCCTTCGGTTTGCGCATGCAGAAGGTCAACGCCGACGACAGTCACAAGCGTGTTGCCGAAGTGTTGAGCCTGGTGGAATTGAATGAATTTGCCGCCCGCTATCCGCATCAATTGTCCGGTGGACAATGCCAGCGTGTCGCCCTGGCGCGCTCTCTGGTGACCCGTCCGCGCCTGTTGCTGCTCGACGAACCCCTGTCGGCGCTCGATGCGCGGATTCGCAAGCACCTGCGCGAACAGATCCGTCAGATCCAGCGCGAACTCGGCCTGACTACGATCTTCGTCACACACGATCAGGAGGAAGCGCTGACCATGTCCGATCGAATTTTCCTGATGAATCAGGGAAAAATCGTACAAAGTGGCGATGCCGAGACCCTCTACACTGCGCCAGTCGATGTGTTTGCCGCCGGCTTCATCGGCAACTACAACCTGCTGGACGCCGACAGCGCCTCGAAACTGCTGCAACGGCCGATCACCCATCGCATCGCGATCCGTCCGGAAGCGATCGAGCTGAGCCTCGACGGCGAGTTGGACGCACAGGTGCGCAGCCACAGCCTGCTGGGCAATGTGATTCGCTACCGGGTCGAAGCCCGGGGCGTGGAATTGGTGGTCGATGTGCTCAACCGCTCGGCGGCCGATCTGCATCCCGATGGTCAGCGCCTGGCACTTTCCATCGATCCGGCGGCGCTGTGTGAGGTAGCCTGATGCCTTTATTGATGTCGATGCTGAAGAGAGAACTGCTTTGATGGCCCTGGCAATTTTTGATCTGGACGAAACCCTGATCCACGGCGACTGCGCCACCCTCTGGAGCGAGCAAATGGGCCGCCTGGGCTGGGTCGATCCCGAGCCGTTCATGCGCCGCAACAACGAGCTGATGGATGCCTACAGCCACGGCAAGTTGCGCATGGAGGAGTACATGAGCTTCAGCCTGGAACCGATGATCGGGCGCACGCCGGAAGAGGTCGCACATTTGGTAGGGCCCTGGGTGGAAGACTTCATCGAGCCGATCATCTTCAGTGATGCCACCCAGGCCATTGCCGCCCACCGCAAGGCTGGCGACCGGATCTTGGTGATTTCAGCGTCAGGTACGCACCTGGTCGGGCCAATTGCCGAACGGCTGGGTATCGACGAAATCCTCGCCATTGAACTGGAAGTCGCCCATGGGGTGTACAGCGGCAACACCCTCGGCACCTTGACCTACCGCGAAGGCAAGATCATCCGGTTGCTGGAATGGCTGGATGCGCAGGAGGAAAACCTGGAAGGCGCGAGTTTCTATTCCGACTCGCGCAATGATTTGCCACTGCTGTTAAAGGTGGATTTCCCGCACGTGGTCAATCCCGACCCGGTGCTGCTCGAACACGCCGAAAAAGCCGGCTGGCCGATCCATCTCTGGAAATAACCCACATCCCCGCAGGAGCGAGGCTTGCCCGCGAAGAACGATGACGCGGTTTGTCAGTTAGACCGCGTCATCGTTCTTCGCGGGCAAGCCTCGCTCCTACAGGGTTCGCCGTACCTGGCTTCAGCTCAGGCTTTCGTCGATCACCAACACCAGTTTCCCCGCCACCTTATTGCTCGCCAGTTCCGCAAACGCCGCTTCGGCATCCTTGATCGCAAAAGTCTTCGCCAGCTGCGCACTCAAACGCCCTTCGGCAAACAACGGCCAGACATGCTGGCCCAGGTCGCTGAACAGATCCGCCTTGAATTGCTCGTCGCGACTGCGCAACGTCGAACCCAGCAGTTGCACGCGCTTACCCAATACCTGCGCCAGGTCCAGCTTCGCCTCGCGGCCGCCCATCAGGCCGATCAATACCCAACGGCCATCGAGGGCCATCAGCTTGAGATTCAGCGCCGCGTAATTGCCACCCACCGGATCCAGGATCACATCGAACGGCCCCAGGTCGCTCAAACTGTCCAGATCGCCATTGCGCACCACACCACCCTGTGCGCCCAGCGCTTCACAGTACGCCAGACGCTCGGCAGAACCGACGCTGACCCAGCACGGATTGCCAAACGCTTTGCACAGCTGAATGGCAGCTGAACCGATTCCACTGGCTCCCGCATGCAGGAGAACTTTCTCACCCGGTTTGAGCGCTGCCAGCTGAAACAAATTCAGCCAGACGGTCGCGTAGACTTCGGGCAACGCCGCCGCCTCGGCCAGGGACAAACCTTCGGGTACCGGCAACACATGCCGTCCGTCGACAACCACCTCTTCGGCCATCCCACCCCCGGCCAGCAAGGCACAGACCCGATCGCCGCGCTGCCAGGACGAGCCCGGACCGACCTCGCTGATGACCCCCGAACACTCAAGACCCAGTACCTGACTGGCTCCCGGCGGTGGCGGATAAAGACCCGCCTTCTGTAGCAAATCGGCGCGATTGAGACCCGCAGCCGCCACTCGAATGCGGACTTGTCCCACATCACACGTAGGACTCGGCTCTTCCACCCACTCCACTTGACCTTCCACGCCTTGCAATGCTTTCACAGTGCCTCCATAGTGAGTCTGGACTGAGCCCGTAGCTGTAGCGCCGGGCTTTTTGCATTATGCGACCGGCCTTTACGGAACCGGCGACTTCAAAGACGGCCTAATATGCGTTATCAATTGTCCCCGCGTCGAATCAGCATGAAGCATTTGTTCCCCAGCACCGCCCTAGCCCTATTTATTGGTATCGGCCTGATGCCGATGTCGAGCAATACATTCGCAGCCAATAGCTGGGACAAGCTTCAGCCTGATCGTGACGAAGTGATCGCCAGTCTGAACGTCGTCGAATTGCTCAAGCGCCACCACTACAGCAAGCCGCCGCTCGATGATGCACGCTCGGTGATCATCTACGACAGCTATCTCAAGCTGCTGGATCCATCGCGCAGCTACTTCATGGCCAGCGACGTTGCCGAATTCGACAAGTGGAAAACCCAGTTCGACGACTTCCTCAAAAGCGGCGACCTGAACGCCGGGTTCACCATCTACAAGCGCTACCTGGACCGCGTCAAAGCGCGTCTGGACTTCGCCCTTGCCGAGTTGAACAAAGGCGTCGACAAAATCGACTTCACCACCAAGGAAACCTTGCTGATCGATCGCAAGGATGCCCCTTGGCTCAAGTCCACCGCCGAGCTCGACGAACTGTGGCGCAAACGCGTCAAGGACGAAGTGCTGCGGATGAAGATTGCCGGCAAGGATTCCAAGCAGATCCAGGAAACCCTGACCAAGCGCTACAAGAACCAATTGGCGCGTCTGGACCAGACCCGTGCCGAAGACGTCTTCCAGGCCTACATCAACACCTTCGCCATGTCCTACGACCCGCACACCAATTATCTGTCGCCGGATAACGCGGAGAACTTCGACATCAACATGAGCCTGTCCCTCGAGGGGATCGGCGCCGTGTTGCAGAGCGACAACGACCAGGTGAAAGTCGTACGCCTGGTGCCGGCAGGCCCGGCGGACAAGACCAAAATGGTTGCTCCGGCGGACAAGATCATCGGTGTTGCCCAGGGCAATAAAGAGATGGTCGACGTCGTCGGCTGGCGCCTGGACGAAGTGGTCAAGCTGATCCGAGGTCCGAAAGGCACCGTGGTGCGCCTGGAAGTGATCCCGGCCAGCAATGCGCCGAACGACCAGACCACCAAGATCGTCCCGATCACCCGCGAAGCGGTGAAGCTTGAAGACCAGGCGGTGAAGAAGTCGGTCCTCAAGCTCAAGCAGGATGGCAAGGATTACAAGCTGGGCGTCATCGAGATCCCGGCGTTCTACCTGGATTTCAAAGCCTTCCGTGCCGGTGATCCGGACTACAAGAGCACCACTCGCGACGTCAAGAAACTGCTGACCGAGTTGCAGAAAGAAAAGGTCGACGGCGTGGTCATCGACTTGCGCAACAATGGCGGCGGTTCCCTGCAGGAAGCTACCGAGCTCACCAGCCTGTTCATCGACAAAGGGCCGACCGTTCTGGTGCGTAATGCCGATGGCCGGGTCGACGTGCTGGAAGATGAGAACCCGGGCGCGTTCTACAAAGGCCCGATGGCGTTGCTGGTCAACCGCTTGTCGGCCTCCGCTTCGGAGATTTTTGCCGGTGCCATGCAGGACTACCACCGCGCACTGATCATCGGCGGCCAGACCTTCGGCAAAGGTACCGTGCAGACCATTCAGCCGCTGAACCATGGCGAACTGAAACTGACCCTGGCCAAGTTCTACCGGGTTTCCGGCCAGAGCACCCAGCATCAGGGCGTGCTGCCGGACATCGACTACCCGTCGATCATCGACACCAAGGAAATCGGCGAAAGCGCCCTGCCCGAAGCCATGCCGTGGGACACCATCCGTGCGGCGATCAAGCCTGCGCTCGACCCGTTCAAACCGTACATCACCCAGCTGCAGTCCGAGCATGACGTGCGCACGGCCAAGGACGCGGAGTTTGTGTTCATCCGCGACAAGCTGGCCCTGGCGCAGAAACTGATGTCGGAAAAAACCGTCAGCCTCAATGAAGCCGACCGTCGCGCCCAGCACGCCGATATCGAAGCCAAACAGCTGGCGATGGAGAATCTGCGTCGCAAGGCCAAAGGCGAAGAACCGCTCAAAGAGCTGAAGAAAGAAGATGAAGACCTGATCGCGGCTGAGCCAGACAAGACCAAGCCGGAAGATGATGCCTATCTGAGCGAGACCGGGCGGATTCTGCTGGATTATCTGAAGCTCAATACTGCGGTGGCCAAGCACTAGGAGGGTGGCGGTTTAATGCTGACGCTCCCGGAGCGTCAGCAGACAGTCATTGTTCTGGCGTGAAAAAAAGGACTGAGTGCACCTTGCACTCAGTCCTTTTTTTATTGCCCGAGATCTCCATGACTACACATCTCGTCGCAGTAAACACCGAACCTGTGGCGAGGGAGCTTGCTCCCGCTGGGTCGCGCAGCGGCCCCAATAGGGCGACTGCGGTCTTTCAAAAAAGCTCAGCGACGTGATTCAGGGCTGCTACGCAGACCAGCGGGAGCAAGCTCCCTCGCCACAGTATTTGGTAGCCCCCAAAGATGTGCCCGCACATAGCCGCCGAAACGGGATACTTCCGACAACCTTGCCCAGAAATTTCGGTCCCAAACGCAAAACATGCAGGGAGACTTCCTTCACGCTATGTTTGTTTGCCAGATACGCAGGTAATCAATCCGCAGCACCGCGAGACGCCAACGCTTTAAGCTTGATCTCAGCCAACGGATGCCCCGCCTTGGCAGCCATCTCCCAAAACCGCGCGGCTTCAATCGGATCCGGCGCCTTGCTCGCCGTTCCCGCCAGACTGATCACGCCCACCTGATACGCGGCCTTGCCATCGCCCGCCAGCGCCGCCAGGCGCAACAATCGGACACCTTCCTCGCGAGCACCAAGGCCGACGCCGCGGAAGGTCAGGATGTGGCCATAGAAGCTTTGAGCGCCGACATCACCGAGGTTCGCCATGCGTGCGAACTGACCTTCAAGCCAGCTCCAGCCACGGGGTTGGCGGACAAACCATGACCAGTGGAACAGCCGGCGGGCGAGCCAGTAACCGGCCCGCGCCTTGAGTCGTAAAAACACTCAGGCTTCCGCCGATTCGGGGTACTCGTATTCGAACACCCGCACCACTTCCGAGGCATGCCAGGAGGCGGCAGCGACACCGTCGGACGGTCCGGAAAAACGCCCCAGGCGTTCGACACATTCGAAGAAGCCGGTACGCGGCAGGCGGCTGGCACCCTGGCTGATCACCAGCGAACTGCGCAACGGCTGCTCGGCCTTGGCGTCCAGCGCCGCCAGATGCTCAAGGGCGGCGGTCAAGGTTTGCATGGCCGGCGTCGGCAATTGCAAACGCTCCAGCAACGCACGATACGTCAGCAGATGACGCTGGCGGCGCGCCTGATCCAGCTCACCCAGCAACCCGTCCCAATGATGACGACTGATGCGTACGCTCACGATTCATCCCTCCACCCCGGCACCGTCAATTCCCAGGCCAGGCTGCGGCGAATCGCAGCGTCGGGTTGACGCTCGCCACTTTCGATCAAGGCCAGATAAGACGGGCTGATGCCCACCGTGCGGGCCAGCGCCTCGATGGCGATGCCCTTCCCTTCGCGCAAACTGCGTAGTTGATCCAGACCCGGCAGAATCGGGTCGGGTGATGCCGCGTGACGCATTGCAGGCTCGCTCGGCGGCTGCGGATGCTGGTTGATGCCTGCTGCTTTCAGTAGAGCCTGATACTGAGCCCACGGCAGAACCGCATACTCGGGCTCGCCTTCGCGTGTGATTATCTGAATATCCATGACTTCCCCGTAGGACAACGACACTTAGCGAGTCGGCACTTTTCCCTAGAAGTGTAATCCTAACAGCGGCCAAGGTCGCGAGGGGTTTGAATATAAGGGAAGATCCTGAGTCGGCTCAGTGCTTCTTCGGGCTCTGAAGTTGAAGTTGCTCGGGGGTGTCGGGCAACCGCTCGACAACGGCGAGCTTCTCCGGCAGTTGGCGTTTGCGCCAGGCACGGAAGGCGTTGAGTTCGTCGTCGAGGACTTTCATCAGCCAGGCCAGCACGGCAATATCATCGAGCATGCCGAACATCGGGATGAAATCCGGAATCGCATCCACCGGAGCGAGGAAGTACAGCAAGCCTGCGACTACCGATATCAGGGCCTTCGGACTGATGGCACGGTACTCGCCTCGCCAATAGGCAAGGCACAGCGCCTGCAACAAGCGCAGATCGTCCTTGAGCTTGCCCAGCCGGTTGCCTTGGGTGGCACCTTTGCTGGCAACAGCGAACAGCAAGGTCGGCAAACGTCCACGAGCGAGCAGGCGCCCGGCGATTGGCAGAAAACGAGCTAAATTCCAGGGTGCTTTCATGTTTCCTCCCGCTGAAATGTTATCCACACAAATTGTGGATAACCTTGTGAACAGAGCTGCTTTTCACCGCTGAAGGCCCCGTTTCATAAGGGCCGAACTCAGATCGGGCGTTTTTTACTCACATAAAAAAACCCAATATTTCATTGACTTGGCGCTCTGGCGCGGATAGCACGGGCGTCCTCAATGGCTATGACTCCAGCGTTCAGCATCCGTTCGCTTTGTTTACCCTTGCCGAGCGCCAGATGCAACAACGCCCCGCATTAGCGAGGCGTTATTGTAGAAGCAGACGCCGATTACTTGGCAGCGTCGTCCTGTTTTGCCGGATCCTTGATCGCCATCAGTTCCAGGTCGAATACCAGCACCGAGTTGGCTGGAATCGCCGGGCTCGGGCTTTGGGCGCCGTAGGCCAGCTCGCTAGGAATGTACAGTTTGTACTTCTCGCCAACGTGCATCAGTTGCAGGCCTTCGACCCAACCCGGGATCACACCGCTGACCGGCAGATCGATCGGGCTGCCGCGCTCGACGGAGCTGTCGAAAACGGTGCCGTTGGTCAGGGTGCCGGTGTAGTGAACCGTCACGACGTCAGTCGGCTTGGGCTGTGCGCCCTCGGCTTTCTTGACCACTTCGTACTGCAGGCCCGAAGCAGTGGTGGTGACACCCGCTTTCTTGGCGTTGTCTTCGAGGAATTTCTTGCCGGCGGTTGCCGACTCTTCGCTCATCTTGGCCATACGTTCTTCAGCACGCTTTTGCAGTGCTGCGAAGGCTTCGACCAGCTCTTCGTCTTTAAGCTTCTGTTCTTTCTTGCCGACGGCATCTTCGATGCCCTGGGCAACGGCTTTGGAGTCCAGATCATCCATGCCTTCCTGAGCCAGGCTCTTGCCCATGTTCAGGCCAATCCCGTAGGAAGCTTTTTGCGCCGGGGTTTTCAGCTCTACGCTGGTCTGCGAATCACAACCCGCGAGTACCAGGCCAACCAAGGCCACCGCCGCCGCCAACCGATGCTGTTTCATGCTATTTCCTTGTTCATGCGCCTAAAGGGCAATCGAGTAAAGCCGCGAGCTTATCAGGCGGCCACGACCAATGGCTACCGGCATGAGAGCAGGAAATGTCTGATAAGTTCAGGGGTTTTGACGCATTGGCGGATTCAGAGGGTGAAGCTTCTGTCATCTTCGTCCTACGGGATCGAGCTTCTCGCGATGGACGATAACGATAACGCGTTTTTTCTGGAGGAACGCGTCGCCCTTTAGAGCCTCGCGAGCAAGCTCGCTCCTACAGTAAAAGATCGTGGGAAGGTTAATCAGTGCAAGGTCGGCAAAAGCCAATCTCCAGACAGCAAAAAGCCCGCATCAAGCGGGCTTTCCGTGTGGTGACCTGGCGTTCAGCATTCCAGATGACCGAATATGGCGCAGCGGACGGGACTCGAACCCGCGACCCCCGGCGTGACAGGCCGGTATTCTAACCGACTGAACTACCGCTGCGCGTAGCGTTGAAAGTGGTGGGTGATGACGGGATCGAACCGCCGACATTCTGCTTGTAAGGCAGACGCTCTCCCAGCTGAGCTAATCACCCTTTACCTTCGTTGCGGGGCGCATTGTGCCACAGATTTTCATAACATGTTGATTTAATTGATAAATATTTCAAAAAAATCTGAAAACCGGTGAAACGATGCATCCTGCAGGAACTTCAGACAGAAAAAAACCCGCGTGAGCGGGCTTTTCCGTGGTGACCTGGCGTTCAGCGTTCCAGGTAACCGAATATGGCGCAGCGGACGGGACTCGAACCCGCGACCCCCGGCGTGACAGGCCGGTATTCTAACCGACTGAACTACCGCTGCGCGTAACACTGAATGCGAATGGTGGGTGATGACGGGATCGAACCGCCGACATTCTGCTTGTAAGGCAGACGCTCTCCCAGCTGAGCTAATCACCCTTCACGTTCGGTGTGGCGCGCATTCTACGGAGCGCCCCCACCTCTGGCAAGCACTTTTTTAAATAATTTTTTCAGGCCTTCCAAAGGCTTAGCGAAGGGTTGGCCTATGGCGCCGCGAAGAGAATAATGCCCCCCTTTGCATATAAGGAGAGACTCACCCCATGTGGTTCAAAAACCTGCTTATCTATCGCCTGACCCAAGATCTGCCTGTTGATGCCGAGGCGTTGGAAACTGCACTGGCCACCAAACTGGCGCGTTCATGTGCAAGTCAGGAGTTGACCACCTACGGTTTCGTCGCGCCCTTCGGCAAAGGCGAAGATGCCCCGCTGGTGCACGTCAGCGGCGACTTCCTGCTGATCTCGGCCCGTAAAGAAGAACGCATCCTGCCGGGCAGCGTCGTGCGCGACGCGGTGAAGGAAAAGGTCGAAGAGATCGAAGCCGAACAGATGCGCAAGGTCTACAAAAAGGAGCGTGACCAGATCAAGGATGAAATCATCCAGGCCTTCCTGCCCCGCGCCTTTATCCGTCGCTCGTCCACCTTCGCCGCCATTGCGCCGAAACAGGGCCTGATCCTGGTCAACTCGGCCAGCCCGAAACGCGCCGAAGACCTGCTGTCCACGCTGCGTGAAGTGATCGGTACGTTGCCGGTGCGCCCTCTGACCGTGAAGATGTCCCCGACGGCGACGATGACGGAGTGGGTCACCACCCAGAAAGCCGCGGATGATTTCTTCGTGCTGGACGAGTGTGAACTGCGTGACACCCACGAAGACGGTGGCATCGTCCGTTGCAAGCGCCAGGACCTGACCAGCGAAGAAATCCAACTGCACCTGAGCACCGGCAAAGTGGTGACTCAATTGTCGCTGGCCTGGCAAGACAAGCTGTCGTTCGTCCTCGACGACAAGATGGTGGTCAAGCGCCTGAAGTTCGAAGACCTGCTGCAGGACCAGGCTGAACAGGACGGTGGCGAAGAAGCCCTCGGCCAACTGGATGCCAGCTTCACCCTGATGATGTTGACCTTCGGCGACTTCCTGCCGGCGCTGGTTGAAGCCTTGGGTGGGGAAGAGCTTCCGCAGGGGATATGAAGACAACCGGCTCCCCCTGAAGGAACCGGATCTAATGTGGGAGCGGCGGTGCGGCGGTCCGACTTGCTCGCGAAGGCGGTCTTACAGGCGACATAAATGTTGAATGTACCGGCCTCTTCGCGAGCAAGCCCGCTCCCACTCGTCACCGCAGTGGGCGCCGCCCTGGCCAGTGCGCATTTCTCGCCGCTGGCGGCCGTGCCAAGCGCGTTGTTCAGCGTCTGGCACAACATTTCCGGGGCGCTGCTCTCGACGTATTTGCGGCGCATGAGCGAAAAAACCGACAGGGAAAATGCCGCCCGGCAAGCCACTGACTAATCCCTGAACTTGATCCCCGGCTTAATGATGGGCACTCTATTGCGCACTGCGAGGACGACCTCGCGGCTCGATCGAGTCATCATTCTGGGGACGACCCCGTCAATCGATGGAGGTCTCACATGTCCTGGATCATTCTGTTTTTCGCCGGCCTGTTCGAAGTCGGCTGGGCCGTCGGCCTGAAATACACCGACGGATTCAGCCGCCCCCTGCCCACTGCGCTGACCGTTGCCGCCATGGCCATCAGCCTGGGTTTGCTGGGTCTTGCCATGAAGGAACTACCGCTGGGCACGGCCTATGCGATCTGGACGGGTGTGGGGGCAGTCGGGACCGTGATCGCCGGGATCATTCTGTTTGGCGAATCCATGGCGCTGTTCCGACTGGCCAGTGTGGCTCTGATCATTGCCGGGCTGGTCGGACTGAAAGTCAGCGCCTGACTGTTTGCAGCGGTCACTGAAAAGCCCGCCCCCCTGTCGATACCGGACAGAGGGAGCGGGCTTTTTCATTGCAGTGACTGACGGATCAGCTTTCGGCCAGCGCCATCCGCTCACGCATCACCGGGGCCGTCTGCGCCTGCTCAAGCTGCATGCAGCGTTCCAGGAACAGGAACATGTAGTCGTAGCTCTTGCAGACGGCGTGACGCAGTTCCGCCTGCAATGACTTGCTCGGGTTCATGCCCGCCAGCGTGCAGATGATTTCCAGCGCTTCCCACGGATGGGCATCGTCATACTGGGCATGCATCTTCAGCCACTTCATGGCCCGCTTGCGCTCTTCCTCAGGGAACGATGCCGCGTAGATGCCACTGGAACACACCAGCGCCGACCACTCCCCGGTCGCGCCTTCAATGGCGTAGTTGGTGGCCGCGATGGCAACGATCAGCGAATCCGCCGAACTGGTGTGCCAACACCAGTGGCTCAACGCATGCAGTTCCGGAGCCACCTGTTGCGCTTGCAGATCTTCCAGGCTGACACCGTGCGCACGGCTCCAGTGCACCCAGTAGTCGGCGTGATTGAGTTCCACGCGAATATTGCGCATCAGCCAGCGACGCGCCATGTCTTCGCCTGGATGGCGGGCAAAGCGAGTCTTGGTCAGGTTTTGTGCCATGTATAAAGCGAACTGTTCAACCACCGGCCAGCCACCAATCAGGTAGTGGCGCATGGTCTTTGCACTGAGTTTGTTATCACGCAGACGCTGGTACAGTTCGTGTTCGACAACCCGGCGCTTACTCTCGCTGCAATCCTGGATCAGGCGCTGGGCCCAGGCGGGATAACTTGCAGCTTCCATGAGTGGTCCGGTTCTGATGAATGTGTCGATCACTGTCGAGCTCCTTTTGATTGTGATTGTAAGGACCAGCGAGAGATTTCAGCGGAACGTGCCAGGCGCCTTGAACAACAAGGGCCGAGGCCGCGCAGGACGACTTTGCAGACTATCGCAGGTAAAGGGATGCGGGCGTTCAATCACATACCCTTGAGCGTAATCCACCCCGATCTCCAGCAATGCCTGCTCGATCTGGGGTGTCTCGACAAACTCTGCAATCGTGCGCTTACCCATGACATGCCCGATGTGATTGATCACTTCGACCATGGCGCGGTTAATCGGGTCGTCCAGCATATCCTTTACGAAACTCCCGTCGATCTTCAGGAAGTCTACAGGCAAATGTTTCAGATACGCGAATGAGGACATTCCGGCGCAAAAATCGTCAAGCGAAAAATGGCAACCTAACCCTTTGAGTTCATTGATAAATTTTATTGCGCTTGCGAGATTTGAGATGGCGCTGGTTTCTGTGATTTCAAAACAAATCATTTCAGGCGGAATCGCATATGCAACAAATTGTTCACGCAGAAAGTCCAGAAACGCCTCATCGCCGATGGTTGTGCCTGACAGATTTATCGCACACATCGCCAACGGCGGGCATTTGCGCTGCTCGGACCGGCATTGGGCAATGATCTTGAACACGTTCTCCACGACCCAACGGTCAAGGGAGGTCATCAGGCCATAACGTTCGGCGGCCGGAATGAAACTGTCGGGCATGATCATCCGCCCGGCCTCGTCATGCAGGCGCAACAGGATTTCGATATGCCCGCCATCCTGCCCGGTATTTCCAAGGGGTGCGATTTCCTGGGCGTATAAACAGAAACGGTTGTCTTCCAGCGCCATATGCAAACGTTGCACCCAGGCCATCTCGCCAAAGCGCAGGGACAGTTCCGAATCGTCGGCATGATAGACCTGAACCCGGTTGCGCCCCTTTTCCTTGGCCATGTAGCAGGCCATGTCCGCAGCGCGCAGCGAAGCTTCGAGGGTGGTCGGGCCCGGCGTGACATGCACCAGGCCGATGCTCACGGTGGTCACGAAGGGTCGGCCTTTCCAGACGAAGTGCAGGTTCTGTACGGTCTGGCGCAACACCTCGGCAATCTTCTCCGCAGCTTGCGGGGCACAGTTTTCCAGGAGGATGCCGAACTCGTCGCCACCCAAGCGGGCCAGGGTATCGCCTTCACGCAGACCCGATTGCAACAACGCACAGATATGGCGCAGCAACTCGTCACCTGCGGCGTGACCGCAGGTATCGTTGACCAGTTTGAACTGATCCAGGTCGAGGAACATCAGCGCATGGCGCCCCGCATGCCGGGTCAGATTGTGCAACGCCTGCTCCAGGCGAATTTCGAACTCGCGGCGGTTGGCCAGCCCGGTCAGCGCGTCGTGGGTCGCCTGCCAGGACAGATTGGCAATGTATTGCCGCTCCTGGGTCATGTCGTGCAGCACCAGCACAGTGCCACTGACCTTGCCGGCATTGCGGATCGGCGCGCCGACCAGGGTGACCGATACCGTGCTGCCATCCAGGCGCTGAATCAATTTGGAATGTTCGCTGCCACCGCTGAGTTGTCCGCTCAAGATGTGCTCGATCAGGGTAAAGTCATCGGCCTGCGCGTTCTCGTCCAGCAGATTGAACAGCGCGGCCAGTGGCAATCCCGTGGCCTGTTCGGCCTTCCAGTGCGTCAACGCCTCGGCGGCCGGATTCATGTACGCGATCGCGCCATCGACATCCGTGGTAATCACGCCATCGCCAATCGATTGCAGCGTGATCTGCGCCCGGTCTTTTTCCAGTTGCAGAGCGTCGGCGAACGCATGGCGTTGCTTGAGCAGCTTGTGGGTGCGCATCAACGCCAGGACAATCAAACCCAGGGCCGTGGCGAGATTGATCACCAGCAACAGCCGCAGTATCACCCGCGAACCTTCGCCCAAGGCATCGCTGAAAGCCTTCGCCGCCGGGGTCACGCCATCATTGATGGCGAATATCTGATCCTTCCAGCGCTTGATGTCGGCATCCGTGGCCTGGTTTGCGGTGATGCGCCGATGCATCTGCTGCGCAACGTCATCGAGTCGCACCAGGTAGGCATCACCCACTATCCAGAGGTCGATGGCTTTTTCCAGATAACTGAAGTGCCGGAAGTTGAGGTACAGCCAGATCAGACTGGAAACGTCATCCGGGTGATTGCCACCCTTGAGGATCGCCAATTGCGCCGCTTCGATATCCGGTGGCTGATGATCAAGCGCCAGGCGCAACTCGTGCCCTCCCTCAGGCACGGCAATGGCGTCCTCGTATTTGCGAAAAATCGCCTCGTCACGACTGTCAGCGTAGAGATTGAGGTAATAGATGGCGTCTTTCTGGCCCTTGGACCACAGGCTTTCACCTGCCACGTAGCCGCGAACCGCTGAAAGCATGTACAGACTGACGCCTCCCAGCAGCGCCTGAAACAGCACGACGGCGATAAAAGGCCAGACGATGCCCAACAACCGGGGCGTTCCGAGAGTCCGTGTCTGATTCATGGGGTCCCTTGCATTAGCACTGCCCGTTCGTCGTCCGGACGAAATCGCTACAGCCAGACTAGGATGGGTTCTCATTCTAGGCAAGCGGCACAGCTGAAGGGCAGCATAGTAGCAACGCGACGCCGACGAACTTCAGCGCGATGTGACGACGGTAGGGATACTTCACGGAATGTCCTGAGCCATTGATCTAGTGTTGCTGCAAATGCCCATAAAGCTTGGCGTACAACCCACCATCGGCGATCAATTGCTGATGGTCGCCATCCTCGGCAATCTGCCCGCCATCGAATACCAGCACCCGGTCGGCCTGTTTCACCGCCGACAACCGGTGCGCAATGATCAAGGTGGTGCGGTTGCTCAGGAACCGCGCCAATGCCTGGTGCAGGTTGTATTCGGTGGCTGCGTCGAGGGCGGAGGTGGCTTCGTCGAGAATCACCACCTTGGGCTCGGCCAGCACCATTCGCGCAATCGCCAGGCGCTGACGCTGGCCGCCGGACAGACGCACACCGGAACGCCCGACGATGCTGTCCAGGCCGTTGGGCAAGTCCCGAACCGTGTTGTGCAGTTGCGCAATTTCCAGTGCTTGCCAGCAGGCTTCATCGCTACGTTCGCGGCCCATGGTGAGGTTGGCGCGCACGGTGTCGTTGAAGAGCGCCGGATGTTGCAGGACCACGGCGACGTTTTCGCGCACGGTTTCCAGGCCAATCTCTTGCTGGGTCGAACCGCCGAAGCGGATGGTCCCGGCGAGGGGGGTGTACAGGCCCAGCAGCAGCTGCACCAGGGTGCTTTTGCCGCCGCCGCTGGCGCCGACAATCGCGACTTTTTCACCGGGGGCGATCGACAGGTTCATCTGGTTCAACACCAGTTCGTCACCGTAACCGAAACTCAACCCCTGGACCTCGATACCGACGGTTTCGCGGCCGTTGAACGGGTCGACCCCACCCGGGTATTCAGGCTCGTCGGCCCGCGCCAGCAACTCGTTGATCCGCGACAGCGCACCACCAGCCGCGTAGTAGGCGTATTGCAGGTTCAGCAGTTGTTCCACCGGACCGATCATGAACCACAGGTAGCTGAACACCGCCAGCATCTGCCCGATGGACAGGTCGGAAAACAGCACGGTGAGCATGGCGGCGGCACGAAAAATATCGATGCCGAACTGGAACAGCAAGCCGCTGGCACGGTTCGACGCATCGGTCTTCCATTGCGAGCTCACCGCGTAATCACGCACTTCACGGGCCCGTTGGCCGAGGCGTCCGAGGAAAAAGCCCTGGCGGTTACCGGCGCGTACTTCCTGAATGGAATCGAGGGTTTCGGTCAGCGCCTGGGTGAAACGCGAGGTGCTGTCGTTCTCGAGTTTCTTCAGGTGCTTGACCCGCTTGCCCAACTGCACCGTGGCATAGATCACCAAGGGGTTGAACAGCAGGATCAGCAACGCCAGTTTCCAGTGCATCCACATCAGAATGCCGGCCGTACCGACCAGGGTCAGCATGGCCACGAGGAAACGGCTGAGGGTTTCGCCGACGAACTTGTCCAGTGTGTCCAGGTCGGTGACCAGGTGGGTGGTCACCGTGCCGCTGCCCAGGCTTTCGTATTCACCGAGTGAAATGCGTTTGAGTCGCTCGATCAGGCGCACACGAATGCGGTACACGATGTCCTTGGCCAGCGCCGCAAACAACTTCGCCTGCACCACGTTGAACAGCAGGGCCGCGCAACGCAGGCCCAGGGTCACGAATAACATCAGGCCTATGTAGCCTGCGGCTTTCTGCCAGGCGTCGGGCAGCGCGTGGTTCATGATTTTCAACGCGCTGTCACCGTGGCCCAGCAGCACTTCGTCCACCAGCAATGGCAACAGCAAGGGGATCGGTACGCTGCACAGCGTCGCCAGCACGGCCACGCCGTTGGCGATCCACAGGGATTTTTTATGCTGAAGGGCCAGCCGCCGGATTTCCGCCCAGCTCAGACGATCGACACGCTTGGGTACTGGCGTGTCATCGGGCAGGTCATGCACAGGCAGCGCGCTCCAGCCAGCGGCCGAGCAACGGGGACAACACGCTCAGTGGCTGGTAGCCATTGGTCAACAGCGCCAGCTGACCATCACGTTCAGCCAGCAAGGTCGGGAAACCGGCGATGCCCAGGTCCTGGACCCAGGTGAAATCGGCAGCCGTAGCGGCATGCTGATCCGCCCGGTCGAACGCGGCGGCGAATTCGATGCGCGGCAGACCGGCCTGCTCCGCCAGTTCCACCAGCACATTGGCATGGGTGACATCGCGCCCTTGGGCATAGAACGCATGCTGAATCAGCCCGAGCAATGTCCACGCGCAATCCGGCGCCAGGCTGCGCGCCGTCACCAGCGCCCGACACGCTGGCTCGGTGTCGTAGACAAAGCCCTCGGGCAACGCGCCTTCCTGCTTGAATGGCTGGCCGGTGGCTTCGGTCACCGCCTGCCAGTGCTCAAGGATATAGCGTCGGGTGGTCGGCTCCAGCGCCGAGCCACTGCCGGTGCGCAAACCACCCACCACCAGATGCACCTCCACCCCAGCTGCGTGCGCCTGCTCGACCAGCGCGTTGGCTACCGGCGCAAAGCCCCAGCACCAGGAGCACATCGGGTCCATCACATAGAGCAGGCGGCGTGCAGACATGATTCAAGCCTCGGAAGGGGTTTGCTTGTAGTTGTAGCCGATCGGGTGAGGCATGTTGCGCGCCTTGGCCAGTTCGATCTGCTTTTGCCGGTCGATGGCGCTGCGACGGGTTTTCTCGCTCAGCTTATCCCAGCAATGGGGGCAACTGATGCCGGCCACGTAGTGCTCGGATGCGCGGTCTTCTACGCTGACGGGTGTGCGACAGGCGTGACATTGATCGTAGTCGCCTTCGCTCAGGTCGTGGCGTACGGTCACGCGGTTATCGAACACGAAGCAGTCGCCCTGCCATTTGGTTTCTTCCTGCGGCACCTCTTCGAGGTACTTCAGAATGCCGCCCTTGAGGTGATAGACCTCGTCGAAGCCCTGGCTGAGCATGTAGCTCGAAGCCTTTTCACATCGAATGCCGCCGGTGCAGAACATCGCGACTTTCTTGTGCACGGCCGGGTCGAAATGGGCTTTGATGTAGTCGGGGAATTCGCGAAAACTCGCCGTCTTCGGATCGATGGCGCCTTCGAAAGTGCCGATCGAGACTTCGTAGTCGTTGCGGGTGTCGATCAGCAGCACTTCAGGATCATTGATCAGCGCGTTCCAATTCTGCGGATCGACGTAGGTCCCGACCTTTTTGTTCGGGTCCACGCCTTCGACACCGAGGGTGACGATTTCCTTCTTGAGTTTGACCTTGGTGCGATAGAACGGCTGCTCATCGCAGTACGATTCCTTGTGGTCGATGTCGTCCATGCGTGGGTCGTTCTTGAGCCAGGCCATCAGCCCGTCGATGCCTTCGCGGCTGCCGGACACGGTGCCGTTGATGCCTTCTTCGGCGATCAGCAAGGTGCCTTTGATGCCGTTGTCGACCATCGCTTGCAGCAGTGGCTCGCGCAGGGCGACGTAATCTTCCAGGGTGACGAACTTATACAGTGCCGCCACGACAATCGGTTGTGTCATGGGTGATTCTCCAGGTGGCTACCCTCGTAAGGGGTGAACCGGATGCGAAAAAAAACGCGCCGGGTGAGCGGCGCGTTGCGGATTCTAGCAAAAATAAACCCTTCTGTAGGCGCTTGACTTACCGGCGATGGCGATCTTGAGCATGCCTTCGCGGGCAAGTCGGATCGCCGCACCGCTCGCTCCTACAGTTGACGATATTAGTGTTTGCTGCCGCCGGCACAGGTTGGCGAGGCCGGGGCCGCGTCCATCTGTGCCCATTCCTGTGGCGTATAGGTATGCAGCGCCAACGCATGGAACTCGCCCATCAGCTCGCCGAGCGTGCCGTAGACCTTCTGGTGACGCTTGACGCGATTGAGCCCTTCGAACTGCTGGCTGACCACCACAGCCTTGAAGTGGGTCTGCAACCCACGGCTGTGCATGTGGCTTTCATCCAGCACTTGCAGATGCTCGGGCTGTAACAGGCCCAGCGTCGATTCGATGCGTTGTTGCATGGTCATACCGGACTCCGCTTACGGCTTTTTCTTGGCTGGAGCGGCGCCTTTAGGCTCCAGCTCGGCCGTCATGTCAGCCAGCAGTTTGTTGACCACAGGCACTGCGCTTTCCAGCTTGGCCTGGGTCATCTGGGCCGATTGCTGGGTCAGCTGCGGCATTTTCTCCAGTACTTTCTTGCCCAGTGGCGACTTGTAGAACGCGACCAGGTCCTTGAGCTCGGATTCACTGAAGTTGGTGGTGTAGAGCTTGACCATGTCCGGCTTCAGCTTGTTCCAGCCAATGGCTTGGTCCAGAGCGGCGTTGGCTTTGGCCTGATAGGTTTCCAGCAGGGCTTTTTTCGACTCGGGGGCTTTGGTCTGTTCAAAGCGTTGAGCGAACATTTGCTGCACTTGCATGTACACCGGAGTGCCCAGTTTGTCAGCGTGCGCCAGGGTCAGGAAAGCCTCGGCACTGGCGTTGTGGCTGGCGGTATCGGCAAAAACAGGGCCGCTGGCGCAAACCAGTGCAACCGCGGTACAGATGGCACGAAGACGAGTCATCGAGTTTCCTTTTCTAGCAGGCGAGGTAAAACCCCAAGGGCGACCATTCTGCGCCTAAAAAACCGTGTGGCTCAACCCCAAGCCTTGTCGGGCCTGATTTAGAGGGGGTGAACGGTCAAATTCCAGACTGATGGAACCACAGCGATGGATCACGGCCTAAACTGCGCTATCAGACCTACAGGAGTGTGCATGATGAGCCGTATCGAAACCGACAGCCTTGGCCAGGTTGAAGTCCCGGATGAAGCCTACTGGGGCGCTCAGACGCAACGCTCGCTGATTAATTTCGCCATCGGCAACGAACGCATGCCGCTGGCGGTACTGCATGCGCTGGCGCTGATCAAGAAAGCCGCGGCGCGGGTCAATGACCGCAACGGTGACCTGCCCGCCGACATCGCCCGGCTGATCGAACAGGCCGCCGACGAAGTGCTCGACGGCAGTCACGACGACCAGTTCCCGCTGGTGGTCTGGCAGACCGGCAGCGGCACCCAGAGCAACATGAACGTCAACGAAGTGATCGCCGGCCGGGCCAATGAACTGGCTGGCAACCCGCGCGGCGGCAAAACCCCGGTGCACCCCAACGATCACGTCAACCGCTCCCAGAGCTCCAACGACTGCTTCCCCACCGCGATGCACATCGCCGCGGCCCAGGCCGTGCAACAGCAGTTGCTGCCGGCGATCAGCGAATTGTCCGGCGGGCTGGCCGAGTTATCCGCGCGGCATATGAAGCTGGTCAAGACCGGCCGCACGCACATGATGGACGCGACCCCGATCACCTTCGGCCAGGAGCTGTCGGCGTTCATCGCGCAACTGGATTACGCCGAACGGGCGATCCGCAGCGCGCTGCCGGCGGTCTGTGAACTGGCCCAGGGTGGCACTGCGGTTGGTACCGGGCTGAATTCGCCCCACGGCTTTGGCGAAGCGATCGCCGCCGAGCTGGCCGCCCTCTCCGGCCTGCCGTTCGTCACCGCACCGAACAAATTCGCGGCACTGGCCGGGCATGAGCCACTGACCACCCTCTCCGGCGCGCTGAAAACCCTCGCCGTCACCCTGATGAAAATCGCCAACGACTTGCGCCTGCTGGGCTCGGGACCGCGTGCCGGTTTCGCCGAGGTCAAACTGCCGGCCAACGAACCCGGCAGTTCGATCATGCCTGGCAAGGTCAATCCGACCCAGTGCGAGGCGCTGTCGATGCTGGCATGCCAGGTCATGGGCAACGACGTCGCGATCGGTTTTGCGGCGAGCCAGGGCCACCTGCAATTGAACGTGTTTAAACCGGTGATCATCCACAACCTGCTGCAATCGATTCGCCTGTTGGGCGATGGCTGCAGCAACTTCCAGCAGCATTGCATCGCCGGCCTGGAGCCGGACGCGGCGAAAATGGCGGAACACCTGGAACGTGGGCTGATGCTGGTGACGGCGCTGAATCCGCACATCGGTTATGACAAATCGGCGGAGATTGCCAAGAAGGCTTACGGCGAAGGGCTGACCTTGCGCGAAGCTGCATTGCAGCTGGGGTATCTGACGGATGAAGAGTTTGATGCGTGGGTGAGGCCGGAGAATATGCTGGAGGCTGGGGCCAAGGGCTGAGTGCTCTAGCGCCTGACAGTCCGTCATCGCGAGCAAGCTCGCTCCCACAGGTTTTGCGTCGACCACAATTTCGGTAGACGACACAACACCTGTGGGAGCGAGCCTGCTCGCGAAGAACGATTACGCGGTCTATCGACCCACCGACACCCGAACCCGACGAGCCCTGAGCCCGGCCATCAGCGAAGGCCCCAACGCCACCAGCGCCGACCCCAGCACCACCAGCACCGCCCCGCCATACCCCAGACCATTGATCGTCTCTGCCTGCACATACTCCGGCCACAACCATGCCGCCACCGCCACCGCCGCAAAGGTCACCAACGGCGTGATCGCCAGGGTTGCACTCACCCGTGAAGCTTCCCAATGCGCCAACGCCTCGGCAAACGCGCCATAGGCGATCAGGGTGTTCATGCAACAGGCCAGCAGCATCCAGCCTTGCAATGGACTGAGCTGCAGTGCCTCCAGCGGATGCACCCACGGCGTCAGCAGCAACCCGCAGAACAGGTAGATCACCATCATCACCTGAAACGAACTCCACACTGTCAGCAGTTGCTTCTGGCCCAGGGCATAGAAGGTCCAGACCGTGGACGCCAGCAATACCAACAGTACCCCGGTGGTGTACTCGGTCAGCGAGGTCAGCAATTCACTCAAGCGCTGGTTGAAAAACAAGGCGAAGCCAACCAGCAGCACCAGCAGGCCAATCCCCTGCCCCACGCTGAAGCGCTCCTTGAACACAAACAGGCTGGCGATCAGCAGCATGATCGGGCCCATCTGTACCACCAGTTGCGCGGTGCCGGGGCTGAGCAGGTTCAACCCCATCAGGTACAAGACGTAGTTGCCCACCAGACCGAGCACCGCCATCAACACCAGCCAGCCGCCGCGCGGACCGAGGACTTTGCGACTCGGCAGGCGCCCGGTCGCCGCCAGGCAAATGAACAGGCACCCGCCGGACACCATCAGCCGAAACCAGGTCACCGTCACCGGATCCATCACTTGCAGCACTTGCTTGAGCTTGATCGGCAGGATTCCCCACAACAGCGCGGTCAACAAGGCCAGGAACAGACCATAAACCCAGCGACCCGATGAAATGTGCATGCGAACCCCGAAGCCAATTGGCGAGAACCGTCATTCTAGGCCCGGAGCCGACCGGTACACAGGGACAGTTGGCGACTGGCCGCAAATGAAACTGTGCAGGTCGCACTCTTTAGATGTCGATATGCTAGATGTCGATATGCCGTCGATCGGTTAACCAGTCGCTTCAAGTGGTTAATGCATAAGCTCATTGGATCCACTAATTGCTACCTCACTTCAGGAGAACGCCATGTACGGCAAGCGAGCCCAGGACAACGCCCCCGCCACCCACTTTCGCAGTGACCGGATGTGCCGTGTGAATGGGGAGTTGTATTTCAGTACCCGGGAAAACACCCTGGAGGGGCCGTTTGAAAACCAGGAGAAGGCTGAATTCTACATTCAGGCTTATATAGAGCGGATGTTGCTGCGTAAGAATCAATAAATCGCGGCGCCTGCCTTCGCGAGCAGGCTCGCTCCCACACTGGATCTCTGTCGCACACCAGATCCCTGTGGGAGCGAGCCTGTTCGCGAAAGCGATTAACCAGGCTACACAGATCTTGCTGGCTTAACGCACCGCTTCAAACAACCCCGTAGCCCCCATCCCGCCCCCCACGCACATGGTGACAACGCCATAACGCAAACCGCGCCGCTGCAACTCGCGCACCAGGTGCCCGACCTGCCGCGAACCGGTCATGCCGAACGGATGGCCAATGGAGATCGAGCCGCCGTTGACGTTGTACTTGTCGTTATCGATCTCCAACCGATTGCGGCTGTACAGGCACTGGGAAGCGAACGCTTCGTTGAGTTCCCACAGGTCGATGTCAGCCACCTGCAAGCCTTTGGCCTTGAGCAGCTTGGGCACCGAAAACACCGGACCGATGCCCATTTCATCCGGTGCGCATCCGGCCACGGTAAACCCGCGAAAAAACGCTTTCGGCTTCAGGCCCAGCTCCAGGGCCTTTTCCAGGCTCATCACCAGGGTCATGGAGGCGCCATCGGACAGCTGCGAAGAATTGCCGGCGGTCACCGAGCCGTCTTCGGCAAACACCGGATTCAACCCGGCCAGGCTTTGCAGCGTGGTGTCCGGTCGGTTGCAGTCGTCGCGATCGACGATGCCATCAAGGATCTGCACCTGACCGGTGGCCTTGTCTTCAACCCGATATTTCACCGCCATCGGCACGATTTCATCGTCAAACAACCCGGCGGCCTGGGCCTGGGCCGTGCGATGCTGGCTTTGCAGGGCGTACGCATCCTGTTCTTCGCGACTGACGTTGTAACGCCGGGCGACGATTTCGGCGGTCTGGCCCATAGGGAAGTAGATGCCCGGCACCTGTTCTTGCAGCAGCGGGTTGATCAGGTTGTCGGTGTTGACGCTTTTCATGGTCAGGCTGATGGACTCGACGCCGCCGGCGACGATGATGTCGCTGCAACCGGAGGCGATCTGGTTGGCGGCGATGGCTATCGCCTGCAAGCCCGATGAGCAGAAACGGTTGAGGGTCATGCCGGCGGTGCCGACGCCCAAACCTGAGAGCACGGCGACATTGCGACCGATGTTGTAACCCTGGGCGCCTTCGTTGGAGCCGGCACCAACGATGCAATCCTCGACGCTGGCCGGGTCGATACCCGAGCGCGTCAACAAGGCGTCGACACAATGCGCCGCCATGTCGTCGGGACGGGTCATGTTGAACTTGCCGCGAAAGGACTTGGCCAGACCGGTCCGCACACTGTCGACGATCACCACTTCACGCATGGCACACCTCATTATTGTTGTCGGTTTAGAATGGACCGAGCATAGATCCACCGAATGACTGGCCGCGACAATCATTCACCTCGCGTATGCGTGACCATTGGCCTACCGCTTGTTTTTTTTCACCTTCTTGTCGGATTTCTTGAACGCTTCCTCTAGCGCCTGGTTGATTGTGCGTAATACCTTGACCCGGGCCCAGCGCTTGTCATTGGCCTCCACCAGGGTCCAGGGCGAGATCTCGGTGCTGGTGCGATCGACCATGTCACCGACCGCTGCCCGGTAGTCGTCCCACTTTTCCCGATTGCGCCAGTCATCTTCGGTGATCTTGAAGCGCTTGAAGGGTGTCTCTTCGCGCTCCTCGAATCGCTCCATCTGCGTCTGTTTGTCGATGGCCAGCCAGAACTTGACCACGATCACCCCGGCATCGGCGATCTGCTCTTCGAAGTCGTTGATTTCGCCATAGGCGCGTAACCAGTCCGCCGCGCTGCAAAAACCTTCGATGCGCTCCACCAGCACCCGGCCATACCAGGAGCGGTCGAACACGGTGAACTTGCCCCGCGCCGGAATATGGCGCCAGAACCGCCACATGTACGGATGCGCCCGCTCCTCTTCGGTGGGCGCGGCGATCGGCACGATGCTGTACTGGCGTGGATCCAGCGCCGCGGCCACCCGGCGGATGGCCCCGCCCTTACCCGCCGCGTCATTGCCTTCAAACACCGCGATGAGGGCATGGCGGCGCATGCGTTTATCGCGCATCAGGCCGGAAAACCGCGCCTGCTCGGTGATCAACTGTTCTTCGTAATCGGCCTTGTCCAGATTCAGGGTCAGGTCCAGGCTGTCGAGCAGGTTCACCTGATCGACGCTGCTGGCCAATGGCGCGGCGCTGACTTTGTCCGGGTGAATCCTGGGTCGCTTCAACGCACCTTGCAGGCCATCGAGCAGAATCTTGCCCACCGCCAGGCTGCGATAGCGCGGGTCCATGCCGGCGATCACATGCCAGGGCGCGTAGTCGCGGCTGGTTCGACGCAGAATGCGCTCGCCGTACTTCACAAATTTGTCGTAGGTTTGCGATTGTTGCCAGTCCAGCGGGCTGATGCGCCAGCTGTGCAATGGATCGTCGGCCAAGGCCTTGAGCCGCGCTTTCATCTGCTTCTTCGAGAGGTGAAACCAGAACTTAAAGATCAGCGCGCCTTCGTCGCACAGCATCTTCTCCAGCCGCTCGGCGGAGTTGATGCCTTGATCGAGCCGCGGATCCTTGTACTCGCCATGGACCCGGCTTTGCAGCATCTGGCTGTACCAGTTGCCGAAAAAAATCCCCATGCGGCCCTTGGCCGGGAGCATCCGCCAGTAGCGCCAGGCCGGTGGCCGCGCCAGTTCTTCGTCGGTCTGTTGATCGAAGGTCCGGACCTCGATCAGGCGCGGGTCCATCCATTCGTTGAGCAGCTTGACGGTTTCACCCTTGCCGGCGCCTTCGATGCCGTTGATCAGGACGATCACCGGGAAGCGCTTTTGCTGCTGGAGTTCGAATTGCGCCTCAAGCAACGCCTGGCGCAGCGCCGGCACTTCAGCTTCGTAGGTTTCTTTGTCAATGACGTGACCGATTTCAGCAGATTCGAACATGGACGGCTCCCTTCCCGGATTGAGCAAGACTAGCGGATTGACCTCTCCTTGGTGGGAGAAATCCCTTTTTTATCCTCCGCACGGATTCAGACTTGCCATGGATCAAGCACCATCCCGGCGATCGGCTAGAATGGCCGCCTTGCCGTTGCCGAGCCTGCCATGAAACCTGTATTGCCCCACGCCCAGCTCGACTGGGACGACCAAGGGCTCCCGCGTTCGCGGGTGTTCGACGATGTCTATTTTTCGGATAAGTCGGGCCTTGATGAAACCCGCTACGTATTCCTCGAGCAAAATAACCTGCGTGAACGCTTTGCCGCGTTACCAGTGGGCGCAAGGCTGGTGATCGGTGAGACCGGGTTCGGCACCGGATTGAATTTTCTCTGCGCCTGGCAGCTGTTCGAGCAGCACGCGGCGGCTGGTGCACGGTTGCATTTCGTCAGTGTCGAAAAATATCCCCTGGGCCTGCCAGACCTGCAGCGGGCGCTGGCCTTGTGGCCCGAACTCAAACCCTTCGCCGATCAACTGCTGGCGCAGTATGTGGCGATCCATCAAGGCTTCCAGCGTCTGAGCCTGGATAACGGCCGAGTCACCCTGACCCTGTTGATCGGCGATGCCCTGGAACAATTGCCACAGCTGGATGCACAGATTGACGCCTGGTTTCTCGACGGCTTCGCCCCGGCGAAAAACCCCGACATGTGGACCGCCGAACTGTTCGCCGAGCTGGCGCGCCTGGCTGCGCCCGGCTCGACCCTCAGCACCTTCACCAGTACCGGTTGGGTGCGCCGGCTGCTCAATGCCGCAGGCTTCAAGATGAAGCGCACGCCGGGCATCGGCCATAAATGGGAAATCCTGCGCGGCACCTTCGTCGGCTGGCCTGAACAAGCCCCGACACCCCTTGCCGTGAAACCCTGGTTCGCCCGCCCGGCGCCGCTGGCCGGCGAACGTCGGGCGCTGGTGATCGGTGCCGGCCTGGCCGGTTGCTCCACGGCCGCCAGCCTGGCCGCGAGGGGGTGGCACGTCAGTCTGCTGGAGCGTCACCATGCACTGGCGCAGGAAGCTTCAGGCAACCCTCAGGGCGTGCTGTACCTCAAGCTTTCGGCCCACGGCACGGCGTTGTCGCAATTGATCGTCAGCGGTTTTGGCTATACCCGACGCGTGCTTGAGCATCTGCATCGGGGTGTCGACTGGGACGATTGCGGCGTCCTGCAACTGGCCTTCAACGCCAGGGAAGCCGAGCGTCAGGCGCAACTGGCAGCAGCCTTTCCCGAGGATTTGCTGCACACACTGGATCGAGAACAGGCCCAGACGCGCGCCGGGATCGGTCTGCAATGGGGTGGCCTGTTCTACCCCGAAGGCGGTTGGGTGCATCCGCCCGCCTTGTGCCAATGGCAAGCCGCGCAACCGAATATCCGGGTTCTGACGCACCACGACGTGCTGCAATTGCGCCGTACCGACGGGCAGTGGCAGGCGTGGGATGGTGAAACGTTGCTGGCCGTTGCACCGGTGGTGGTGCTGGCCGGCGCTGCCGAGATCAAGCGTTTCCCCTACAGCAGCGAGCTGCCGCTCAAACGCATTCGTGGACAGATCACTCGTCTGGCGCAGACCACCGCAAGCCAGACGCTGAGCACTGTGGTCTGCGCCGAAGGTTATGTGGCGCCGGCACGCTTGGGTGAACATACCTTGGGCGCCAGTTTCGACTTCAACTCCGATGACCTCACACCGACAGCGGCCGAGCATGCAGGCAACTTGCAGATGCTCGAAGAAATCTCGATGGACCTGGTAGCGCGGCTGCAGGCCGATTCATTGCAACCTGAAACGCTTGAAGGTCGGGCGGCGTTTCGCTGTACCAGCCCGGATTACTTGCCGATTGTCGGCCCATTGGCGGACAGTCAGGCATTCGCCGAGGCCTACGGTGAATTGAGTAAGGATGCCCGGAAAACACCGGACATCCCCTGCCCCTGGCAGGTTGGTTTGTACGTCAACAGCGGCCACGGGTCGAGAGGGCTGATCACCGCCCCCTTGTCAGGCGAGTTGATTGCCGCCTGGCTCGATGATGAACCCCTGCCACTGCCCAGGGCCGTGGCCGAGGCCTGTCACCCGAATCGTTTTGCCTTGCGCCGATTGATTCGAGGCAAGGCCTGAGTGGTCAATCCAGTACAAAACAGCTCCTCAACTCCTGCGCCTTCATGGCCTCCTCAGTCAGACTTTTCAGCAGACCGTTCTCAGCCTGCTGTTTCTCATCCGCAATGCCGTCGACCTGCGCGCGATATTTAGCGCCCAGCGTCGCGATGCTTTCGCCACTACTCCTATGCTTCACAGCATTATTTACCGCCACTGCAATCCGCACTTGTGCCGTCCCTCCATTCGTCCGGCAACCCCCGCTTATAACTTATCGATCTAAAACTACCGCGAATCCGCCGGGTCAGTTTCAGAGTACCCGTCATTTTGGCGAGGTATCGATTGACCCTCCCCAACGGAAAAACCGGTAAGGACCTTATGTGCGGATTAGCTGGAGAATTACGTTTCGACCATCAACCGGCCGACCTGGCCGCGATTGAGCGGATCACCCATCACCTGGCACCTCGCGGCCCTGACGCGTGGGGCTTTCACAGCCAAGGGCCGATTGCCCTGGGCCATCGTCGCCTGAAGATCATGGACCTGTCGGACGGCTCGGCGCAGCCGATGATCGACAACCAACTGGGCTTGTCCATGGCGTTCAACGGCGCGATCTACAACTTCCCGGAACTGCGAACCGAACTTGAAAGCCTGGGTTATGCCTTCTATTCCGGCGGTGACACCGAAGTGCTGCTCAAGGGCTATCACGCCTGGGGCGAAGCGCTGCTGCCCAAGCTCAATGGCATGTTCGCCTTCGCCATCTGGGAGCGCGACGCCAAACGCCTGTTCATCGCCCGCGACCGCCTGGGTGTGAAGCCGCTGTACCTGTCGCGCACCGGCCAGCGCCTGCGCTTTGCCTCGGCCCTGCCGGCGTTGCTCAAGGGCGGCGACATCAACCCGATCCTCGATCCGGTGGCGCTCAATCACTACCTGAATTTCCACGCCGTGGTCCCGGCGCCGCGCACCTTGCTGGCGGGCATCGAGAAACTGCCACCGGCCACCTGGATGCGCATCGAAGCGGATGGCACCACCGAGCAGAAAACCTGGTGGACCCTGCCCTACGGCCCACACGCCGACGAGATGAACCTGACCCTCGAAGACTGGCGCGACCGTGTGCTCGACAGCACCCGCGACGCCGTAGCGATTCGTCAACGTGCGGCTGTAGATGTCGGCGTGCTGCTTTCCGGCGGTGTCGATTCGAGCATGTTGGTGGGGCTGTTGCGTGAAGTCGGCGTGGAAAATCTGTCGACCTTTTCCATCGGTTTCCAGGATGCCGGCGGCGAGCGGGGCGACGAGTTTCAGTACTCGGACCTGATCGCCAAGCACTACAACACGCAGCACCACCAACTGCGCATCGACGAAAAAGAGATCATCGAGCAACTGCCCGCGGCGTTCCGCGCGATGAGCGAGCCGATGGTCAGCCATGACTGTATTGCCTTCTATCTGTTGTCCCGGGAAGTGGCCAAGCACTGCAAAGTGGTGCAGAGCGGCCAGGGCGCGGACGAGTTGTTTGCCGGTTACCACTGGTATCCACAAGTCGACGGCGCCGCCGATCCTTACGCGGCCTATCGCGAGGCATTCTTCGACCGCAGCTACGACGATTACGCCGCCACCGTGCAACCGAAATGGCTGACCGCCAACGACGCCGCGGGTGACTTCGTCAAAGAGCATTTCGCACAGCCCGGTGCCGATGCGGCGGTGGACAAAGCCTTGCGCCTGGACAGCACGGTGATGCTGGTGGACGACCCGGTCAAACGCGTGGATAACATGACCATGGCCTGGGGTCTGGAAGCGCGCACGCCGTTTCTCGACTATCGCCTGGTGGAATTGTCGGCCCGGGTGCCGGGCAAATTCAAACTGCCGGACGGCGGCAAGCAAGTCTTGAAAGAAGCGGCACGGCTGGTGATTCCCAGTGAAGTGATCGACCGCAAGAAAGGTTACTTCCCGGTCCCTGGCCTGAAGCATTTGCAAGGCGACACGCTGAACTGGGTGCGTGAACTGCTGCTTGATCCGAGTCAGGATCGCGGCCTGTTCAAACCGGCAATGCTCGACCGCCTGCTAACCGATCCACAAGGGCAGCTGACCCCGTTACGCGGCTCCAAGCTGTGGCAATTGGCGGCCCTGAACCTGTGGCTCAGTGAACAAGGAATCTGATCGATGAAACCCCATGCCACGGCATACAGCCAACGCTTGTTGCGCGGTCAGGCGCCCTCCTACGAACGCTTGCAGGCGCGCCTGGCCGAAGACGGCAGCGAACTGGGCGCGGCACCGATCGCCGTGCATTGCGGCTGGGGCCGGTTGTTGATCGGCCACACCTTTGCCGACCCCGCCAGCCTCGCCCAGGAGTTGCTCAACGAGCAGCCGGGCGAACGCGACATCGCGCTCTACGTCGCCGCGCCTCAGCAAGTGCTGGGGCTGGAACCGGCACAACTGTTTCTCGACCCGTCCGACACCTTGCGTCTGTGGTTCAGCGACTACCGGCAGTCCACCCGGGTGTTTCGCGGCTTTCGTATCCGCCGGGCCCAGAGCGATGCGGACTGGTCGGCGATCAATCAGCTATACCAGCTGCGCGGCATGCTGCCGATCGACCCGGGTCTGCTGACCCCGCGTCACCAGGGCGGCCCGGTATTCTGGCTGGCCGAAGATGAGGACAGCGGCGCGATCATCGGCAGCGTCATGGGCCTTGATCATCACAAGGCGTTCAACGACCCGGAAAACGGCAGCAGCCTCTGGTGCCTGGCCGTCGATCCTCAATGCTCGCGGCCGGGGGTCGGTGAAGTCCTGGTGCGGCACTTGATCGAGCATTTCATGAGCCGCGGCTTGAGTTACCTGGACCTGTCGGTGCTGCACGACAACCGCCAGGCGAAAAGTCTTTATGCCAAGCTGGGTTTTCGAAACCTGTCGACCTTTGCCATCAAGCGCAAGAACAGCATCAACCAGCCGCTGTTCCTTGGCCCGGGGCCGGAAGCCGAGTTCAATCCGTATGCGCGGATCATCGTTGAGGAAGCTCACCGGCGCGGCATCGAAGTGCAGGTAGATGATGCCGAAGCCGGGCTGTTCACCCTGGTCCATGGCAGTCGTCGGGTACGGTGCCGGGAATCCTTGAGCGATCTGACCAGTGCCATCAGCATGACCTTGTGCCAGGACAAGAGCCTGACCCACAAGGCGCTGAAAAAGGCCGGCCTGAAGCTGCCGGCGCAACAGCTGGCGGGTAATGCGGACGACAATCTGGCGTTTCTCGATGAGTACGAGCGGGTGGTGGTCAAGCCCCTGGACGGTGAACAGGGTCATGGCGTCGCGGTGGATTTGCGAACCATTGAAGAGGTCCAGCAAGCCATCGAAGCAGCCCGCCAGTTCGACAGTCGGGTACTGCTGGAAAGTTTCCACGAGGGTCTCGACCTGCGGATTGTGGTGATCGGTTTCGAAGTGGTCGCCGCCGCCATCCGCCGCCCGGCGGAAGTGGTGGGCGATGGCCAGCATTGCATCGGTGCATTGATCGAAGCCCAGAGTCGGCGGCGTCAGGCCGCCACCAGCGGTGAAAGCAAAATCCCGCTGGATCACGAGACCGAACGGACCTTGCAGGCAGCCGGGTACGATTACGAAAGCATTCTGCCGGCCGGCGAGCATCTGTTCGTGCGGCGTACGGCGAACCTGCATACCGGTGGCGTGCTTGAGGATGTCACGGCGATCCTGCATCCGACGCTGGTCGATGCGGCGGTGCGCGCGGCGCGGGCGCTGGATATCCCCATGGTCGGGCTCGACCTGATGGTGCCGGCCGCCGATCAGCCGGAGTATGTGTTTATCGAAGCCAACGAGCGCGCCGGACTGGCCAACCATGAACCGCAGCCGACGGCTGAGCGGTTTGTGGATATGTTGTTTCCGCATAGTCAGCCGGCGGCTTCTTAGTGATGTAGCGCCTGGACCGGCCCCTTCGCTGGCAAGCCAGCTCCTACAGTTGACCGCATTCCCCTGTAGGAGCTGGCTTGCCAGCGAAGGCGTCAGTTCAGGCAACAAAGATTCTTTCCCCTCATCGAAACCATCGATGCGCTCAACTCATCAGGAGTTTCCATGACCAGCAAAATTCCCGAACCGGATCTCAACTACCTGCAAAAAGTCCTGCTGGAAATGCTCGCCATTCCCAGCCCGACCGGGTTCACCGATACCATCGTGCGCTACGTCGCCGAGCGCCTTGAAGAGCTTGGCATTCCGTTTGAAATGACCCGTCGCGGAACCATCCGCGCCACCCTCAAGGGCAAGAAAAACAGCCCGGACCGCGCAGTTTCCGCGCACCTGGACACCATCGGCGCGGCGGTTCGTGCGATCAAGGACAACGGTCGCCTGACGCTGGCCCCGGTCGGTTGCTGGTCGAGCCGTTTTGCCGAGGGCAGCCGGGTCAGCCTGTTTACCGATAACGGTGTGATCCGCGGCAGCGTGTTGCCGCTGATGGCTTCCGGGCATGCGTTCAACACCGCCGTGGATGAAATGCCGATCAGTTGGGATCACATCGAATTGCGCCTGGACGCCTATTGCGCCACCCGCGCCGATTGCGATTCGCTGGGGATCAGCGTCGGCGATTTCGTCGCCTTCGACCCGTTGCCCGAATTCACTGAAAGCGGCCACATCAGCGCCCGTCACCTCGACGACAAGGCCGGTGTTGCGGCCCTGTTGGCAGCCATGAAAGCGATCGTCGACAGCGGCGAAGAACTGATGATCGACTGTCATCCGCTGTTCACCATCACCGAGGAAACCGGCAGCGGCGCCGCAGCAGCGTTGCCCTGGGATGTCAGCGAATTCGTCGGCATCGACATTGCCCCCGTTGCACCGGGCCAGCATTCCAGCGAACACGCGGTAAGCGTGGCCATGCAGGATTCCGGTGGACCTTATGACTACCACCTGTCGCGCCACCTGTTACGCCTGGCCAGTGATAACGAGTTGCCCGTGCGGCGCGACTTGTTCCGTTATTACTTCAGCGATGCGCACTCGGCGGTGACTGCCGGCCATGACATTCGCACCGCCCTGCTCGCCTTCGGTTGCGACGCCACCCACGGCTACGAACGCACCCACATCGACAGCCTCGCTGCGCTCAGTCGATTGCTCGGTGCCTATATCCTCAGCCCGCCGGTATTCGCCAGCGACGCTCAGCCTGCGAAGGGGTCGCTGGACAGGTTCAGTCATCAGATCGAACATGACACGCAGATGGAAAGCGATACGCGGGTGCCGTCGGTGGACAGTCTGGTGGGGCAGCGGTCGGAGAGCTGATCCTGGTTTTTCTTTGCCTGAGAGATTGTCTTCGCGGGCAAGCCTCGCTCCTACAGGGTTTGGCGTCGATCACAATTGACTCGTACCCTGTAGGAGCGAGGCGTGCCCGCGAAGGCGGTGTAAAGGCAACTCATGGACCCGAGGCTAGCCGCAACCGATCATTCGCCGTAGCATCGCGCAATTGTTTAGCCGAGGTGCCCATGCTGATTCCCCATGACCAACTTGAAGTCGACACACTGACCCGTCTGATCGAGGATTTCGTAACCCGTGACGGCACCGACAACGGTGATGAGACGCCGCTCGAAACCCGCGTACTACGGGTTCGCCAGGCCTTGACCAAGGGCCAGGCACTGATCGTCTTCGATCCGGACAGCGAGCAATGCCAGTTGATGCTCAAGCACGACGTGCCCAAGCATCTGTTCGACTGAAATCTTCAGTGCGCTTTATTTTTTTTCGGCAGTTTGAGCTTGATGCGTTTATAGACCTCGGATCTGTGCACATTGACATCCCGCGGCGCTTCGACGCCGAAGCGCACAGTGCCGCCGTTGACGGCCACTATGCGCACGGAAATGTCGTCACCAATGGAAATCAATTCGCCCACAACGCGGCTGAGTACAAGCATGGCATTCGTCCTTCAGGATTGATTGACCCTGAAGATGCCCGGCGCACGGCAGGTCTTCAATGCAACGGCAGCAAATCAGACCCGCCCTACAGTTCAAGAACAACAGCTCCGAAGGAAACGTCCGACAAACCAGCGCAATGAAGGACCGATCCTTCAGACCGCTGAGAAGCGCGGTCCGAACAGGATGACACTCGCCCCGATCACGCACAGTGCCACCCCGATCCAGTCCGAGCCCAGCGGACGAATCCGCTCGACCACCGCCAGCCAGCCAATCGACGCAACGATGTAGATGCCACCGTAAGCGGCATAGGCGCGACCGGCATAGCTCGCTTCGACACGGGTCAGCAGCAGCGCAAACAGGGTCAGGCTGAGCAACGCAGGCACTATCCACCAGGCACTCTTGCCCTGACGCAGCCACATCCAGAAGGCGAAGCAGCCGGCAATTTCAAACAGCGCGGCGAGAAAAAACCACAGGTAATTGAGCATGCAGACGTCTCGCGAGGATGACCGATGGCGGCCACCCTAACGACGCTGTTGCCCAGGGGCAAGTTCAGCCTGTGGTTTGTTTGGCCTTGGCGCGCATTTTATCGGCCATGACGGTCATTTCGTCGTAGAGCAACTGCGGGTTCTTCTGCTTGAGCGCCCAGGCCATGCGGCCCTGTTCGTGAGGCAGAATCATGAACTCGCCGGCGACAACGTGCTGATGGATGTAGTCGGCAATGTCGGCCGCGGTGATCGGCGAGCTTTCCAGCAATTTACCGACCTGGGCCTTCATGGCCGGCGTCGGGCCGCGGAAGGAATCGAGCAGGTTGGTCTGGAAGAATGACGGGCACACCACATGCACGCTGATTTCCTGCTGCGCCAGTTCGATCAGCAGGCTTTCGGACAAGGCCACCACTCCCGCCTTGGCCACGTTGTAGTTGCTCATGGCCGGGCCTTGCATCAGGGCTGCCATCGACGCAATGTTGATGATCTTGCCTTTGCTTTTTTCCAGCAGCGGCAGGAAGGCCTTGCAGCCCTTGACCACGCCCATCAGGTTGATCGCGATCTGCCAGTCCCAGTCCTCCAGGGACAGCTCACTGAAGAACCCGCCCGAAGCAACGCCGGCGTTGTTGACGATGACATCGATGCCACCCAGTTTCTCTTCGCAGGCTTGGGCGAAGGCGGTGAGCTGGCTGTAGTCACGCACATCACAACGTTGGGTGAAACCGTCGCCGCCGGCGTCGCGAACCAGTTTCAGGGTTTCCTGCACACCGGGCTCGCTGACATCCGACAAGGCCAGCTGCCAGCCTTCACGCGCCCAGCGCAGCGCGATTTCGCGACCCAGGCCAGAGCCCGCGCCAGTGATCATCATGCGATTTTGCATAGCAAACAGCCTTGTTGTTCCGGGGAAGATGTGTCGAGTGTAGCGAAGGTCATTGCCCGACCCACGCTCCATCAGATTGCTGAATGGCCCAGGCAAACCCTGGAAGTGTCCGAACCAACTAATGCAGTAAAAACGAAATAAGCCTTTCTTCGAAAAACATTAAAAAAACTTGGAATTTTCTGTCATGCGCAACAGTCGGATTTTGTAAGCGGCCTGGTTTTATAGCATCCCGGCTGACAGTTAAACACCAGGTAGTTCCAGAACACTTCCAACAAGGAAATAAACATGGGCACAATTCTGATCATTATCCTGATCCTCCTGCTGGTAGGTGGTTTACCGGTCTTCCCGCACTCCAGAAGTTGGGGGTATGGCCCGTCGGGTATCATCGGCGTGGTGTTGGTGGTGCTTTTGATCCTGCTGTTGCTGGGCAAGATATAAAGGTTTAAAACAGGCAAAAAAAGAGGCCCTTCAAGGGCCTCTTTTTTATTGCGCGTCGACGGTCAGTCCGGCTTGCCGTCTACCACACCGGCGGTGTTGTCGATCAGGCTCTTGGTTGCCGTTTGCAGGAACGCTTCGAGCTTGAGTTTCAGCTCGGCCGTGCGCGGTGCCTCCGGAACTACCACGGCACGAGGTGTGGCACCCAGTTCGTAGTTGTACACCTTCGCAGCCATATCCTTATCCTTGGGCAATACCAGAATCTGATCGGCCGTGATAATGGCGGTGGTCTGCTCGCTGCCCGACGGTTTGATCACACCAAAACCGGTATCGCCTTCAGGCAGGTTCAACAGGTCGCGGCCCCAGCACTGATGGCGCACTTCGCCACCGATCCGGCCCATGATGGTCGGCACGATATCGACCTGAGTGCCCACTGTGTGGTCCAGGGTGCCGAACTTTTCCTGGATACCCGGTGCGATGAACAGCATCGGCACGTTGAAGCGGCCCAGGTCCATTTCGGTGATCTGGCGCTCGTTGCCAAACCCATGGTCACCCACGACGACAAACAGGGTCTCCTTGAAGTACGGCTCCTTGCGGGCCTTTTCAAAGAACTGGCCCAAGGCCCAGTCCGCGTAGCGCATGGCGGTCATATGTTCGTTCAGGCTACCGCGATCGGTCACGCGCTCGACCGGCAAGGGCGTCGGCAAGGCGTATGGCGTGTGGTTGGACAGGGTTTGCAGCAGGGCGTAGAACGGCTTGCCGTTTTCCCGCGCCTTGAGCTCGACCAGGCCCCGGTCGAACATGTCCTGGTCGGACACGCCCCAGGTCGGATCGGAGAACACCGGATTGACGAAGTCGTTACGGCCAATGAAGTTGGTCATGCCCTGGTTGCTGAAGAAACCCGACTGGTTATCCCAGGCAAAGTCACCGTTGTAGACGTACACGTCATCGTAGTCACGAGCGCTGAGCAATTGCGGCAAGCCGGACAGCTTGTGGCTCCCTTCAGGCGTTTGCATCAGGTATTCGAACCCCGGCAGGTTCGGGAAGCAAGCCATGGTGGCGAACATGCCCTGATGGGTGTGGGTGCCGTTGGAGAAGAAACGGTCGAACAGCAGGCCTTCCTTCGACAACTTGTCGAGGTAGGGCGTGATGTTGCCCGGTGCGCCCAGGGCGCCCACCGAGTGACCGGCCATGCTTTCCATCAGGATCACGACGACGTTCTTGATCGGCAGGGTCTTGTCGGCCGGCGGCGTGTAATCGCGACGCACGGCGGCAGTCTCGCCATCCACCAGCTTGTCGTCCGGCATTACCAGCAGGTCACGCACGATTTGCTGGGCCTGCGGCTGCGGCAGCTTGGCTTTCCAGATGTTGTCGCGATCTTCGGACATCCGGCTCTTGGCCGCGGCGACCAGCGACAAGGTACCGTTGAGGCCCAGCTGGTTGGCGAAATTGGAGTCGGTGGTGTAGACGTCGCCCCAACGCATCGGCGGGCCCTGACGCAGGGTGCCACGGGCAGCGACCACGCAGACCAGCAGGCAGACCACGAACACCGCGATGCGCGAATACCACGGGGCAATCTGGCGCGTGCCGACACTGCCGCCGCTGAATGGCCCGCGAGGACGGGTGGCGCGGTCGGCGCCCTTGAACGCCAGGGTCAGGATCACGGTGCCCACGGCCCAGGCCAGCAGGTAGCGAACCACCGGGAAACCGTGCCAGAGCATGCTGGTCACGGTTTTCGGGTCTTCCTTGATGTACTGGAAGACCAGGCCGTTGAGGCGCTGGTGGAACTCGCGGTAGAAGTCCATCTCCATCAAGCCGAGAAACAATGCGATGCTCGAGACGATGGTCAGCCAGAGACGGAAGAACCCGCGGGCGGCCATGGCCCGGGCACTGAACAGCGCCAGCAGCAGCGGAATGCTGAGGTACACCACCAGGCGCAGGTCGAAACGCATACCGTTGGTGAACGCTTCGAAAAAGGTCGAGGCCGGTGTGTCGAGCATCATCTCGCGGTTGTAGACCAGCAGCGCGACGCGCAGCAAGGTGAACATGACCATCATGACCAGGGCACACAGCAACGTGTAGGCCAGATGCGATTTGACGGTCGGTTGCAGCAGGCGACTTGAAGCTCGCTGCTGTCTCAGGGCGTCCGGGTTTGCCATGTCGTTTTAGGACCCATTGGAAGTTGAAGTTTCAAAAAAATACAGCGGCGCCTTGCCCTCTGTTGGCCAGTTCCCGGCCCCGGGGCTTGCGCGGTGCGCAAATGTTGCACGATCGTCCGCGGCATTGCCATTATTGATTACTGCCCGGTATGCGCGGCGCGGGCGAATTGTCTTGGAGGCGTTGTGAAAATTTCGTGCAACGCGATACTTGGATACAAAATAAAAGGCGGCCTATCGGCCGCGCGTCTCCTGTGGGAGCGAGCCTGCTCGCGAAGGACGTTAACGATGACGCGTGCTGTCTGGATGAACACGCCGCCCTCGGGTTCTTCGCGAGCAGGCTCGCTCCCACAATTGGATCGGGGAACATCCGTCAGGATCCTGTAACCCCCAACCCCAAACAACAAAACGCCCCGAGAAACCGAGGCGTTTTTTCAGAAGAGCGCTGCCATTACTTCTCGGCGCGTTCTTTCATGGCTTTCAAGGTATTGAACGGCGCGTCGACCACGAACTTGTTGGCCACCATCGACGGGATGCTGCCGCCCGGCTCGGTGTGCACCTGATACGTCACTTCGACCTGATCGCCCTTGGGCACGAACTTCCAGAAACCGTCGACCTTGGTGACCCGCACAAAGCCTTTCTCTTCGGGAAGGTACTTCGGCACGCCTTCGAGCTTGCGGGTCAGGCTGCCATCGGCGCCTTCGACGGTGGTGACGTGCAGCACCGAATCACGTGCAGTGACCGGCCAAGGCGTATTGAACTGAGTGTAGGTCCAGCTCTGATCGCCTTCGTGCTTGAGCAGCTTCTGGGTCTTGCATTCGTGAATCCAGGCGCAGGCGCCTGGCACGTCTTCCTGCAGTGCGCGCAGTTTGGCCAGGGTGGTCTTCATCAGCGTGACACCCCGGTAGGCCTTGTAATCGGAGCCAGCCACCTCGCTCAAGGAGACCTTGATGCCGTCCTGATCCTTGGCGACTGTCCAGTCTTCAGCCTGAGCGGCCGTGGTGGCGAGCATTACTGTCAAACCACACAACACAGCCATACGATGCAGCGAACCCATAATCTTATTCCTTATTGTTGAAGTTCCGTTCGTGGAACACATCACGCCGCGGTCATTTGCTCCCACCATCCCAGCAATTTGATCGCTTCGTCACTGCTGCTTCCGCAGACTTCGACATCGGCGGCAAACGCCGAACACACGGCAGGACGTTCCGCCCTACCGAAAATACTGCACAGATTATCCGCAGAAAGTTGCACGCAACGTTCTCCGGAGGCTTTGCCATTGGGCATGCCGGGGATCGGTGAACTGATGGAAGGGGCAATGCAACAGGCGCCACAGCCTTCACGGCATTTCATGACGACGAGCTCCTCGCGACGGGCGATGTGTTAAAGACGAGGCACAGGGTAACCGCTAAAACAGTTGTTTTAAATTGCCAGGACCCGGGTTTTTTCGCTCAAACAAGCGTGACTGACCAGTCTCCGACAAAGTGTCTGGCCTGCGGGTCACGGATGAGCAGGAATTAACGCTTGAACTCGAATTCCAGCGCTGCGCCCTCGACGTCCCGGCGCTCTTCGTTACGCAGTTGCAACTGCATTTCGTTGCTGATCAGCCGCCCGTTGAGCTGAAACGGAGTGCTGCCGGCCTTGTCGCCGAACATTTGCGGCAATACCGGATCGCGCCGTGGCAAGGGTACCGAACCGATGGGTTTCAGTTCCTCGGCCATCTCCTCGGGCAGGCTCAAATCCAGATCGGCCGAAGGAAGCCTGGTCTTCACCACTTCACTGGCGGATTTGGACTTGGACGCAATCGGCGCGCGTTTTTTCACCTTGGCCACTTTCTTTTTGACCGCTGCGGCTTTTTTAACCGGTGGCGCTGGTTTCGAGGTGGCACCGGCTGCCGGTTTTTCCTTAACGGGATCCGCCATGATGCCTTCTGCCTGCAAGGTCATCAGCAGGCATATCGATAGCCAGACGGCGGGGAAAATCGCTTTCATGGACCCAACGGCGCAAAGGGCAGAAGCCTTATGCTCGCCTGTTGCACGCAACAAGACAAGCGCGGACAGGAAGAACCTGCCCGCCCCGTCAAAAACCGCCGGCCATCTCTTGGCAGAGCTGGGTGGCAAGCATGCCCAGGGTCATCAATGCACGCTCGGCTTCCCGGTTCCAGGGGATGCCGCAGTTCAGGCGAATGCAGTGATTGAACTGTTCGGTGTTACTGAAAATCAGCCCTGGTGCAATGCTGATGCCCTGCTGCAACGCCCGCACATGCAGTTCCTGTGTATTGACCCTTCCTGGCAAACTGACCCACAGAATGAAGCCGCCGGTCGGTCGGGTCATCTGCGTGCCTTCCGGAAAATGCTGCTGCACCGCCAGCTGGAAGGCGCTGAGGTTCTTGCGGTACTCCTGACGGATGTAGCGCAAATGCCGGTCATAACCACCGTTCTCCAGGTACGCCGCAATGCCCATCTGCGTGACGCTGCAGGCCGAATGGGTGCTGAAGGTCTGCAAGCGCTGGATTTCCTGCTGGTACTTGCCGGCAATCATCCAGCCGATCCGCACGCCCGGCGACAGGGTTTTGGAGAAGCTCGAGCAATAGATCACCCGATCCAGCCGGTCGTAGGCCTTCAGCGCCTTGGTACGGCCCTGCTCGAACATCAGTTCGCCGTAGATATCGTCCTCGACAATCTGGATATCGAAATCCGAGGCCAGACGCAGCAGTTGCTTCTGGCGTTCTTCGGGCATGGTGCCGCCCAGCGGATTGCTCAGACGGGTGGTCAGCACCAGCGCCTTGATCGACCACTGGTTGGCCGCCAGTTGCAGGGCTTCGAGGCTCATGCCCGTTGCCGGATCGCTGGGAATCTCGATGACCTTGAGGCCCAGCAGGTCAGCCAGCTGCAACAACCCGTAGTAGGTCGGCGACTCGGCGGCGATCAAGTCGCCCGGTCGGGTCAGGACGCGCAGGGACATCTGCAGGGCATCGACGCAGCCGTGGGTGATGACCACTTCCGAAGGGTCGACCACCACACCGGCATCGCGCATGCGAATGGCCACCTGGCGCCGCAAGGGTTCGAAACCGGGACTGAACATGTAGCTGAACGCCCGCGGGCTATGGAAACGGGTGACCTTGGCCAGTTGCTGATGCAGCGCCCTGACCGGCAGATAATCGACGCTTGGCACGGCCGCGCCCAAGGGGAACACACCCTCGCGGCGGGATTCGACCAGCACTTGCTGAATGATGCTGCTGCGGGTGACCAGGCCGGGACGCTCGACCCGGGCGATATCCGGCGTCGGCGCCGTCAGGGCCGGCGTCTGGTGCACGTAGTACCCCGACTGCGGCCGGGCACGGATCAGCCCCTGATCCTCGAGATTGGCGTAGGCCTGCAACACCGTCGCATGGCTGACGTTGAGCTGCGAGCTCATCTTGCGCACCGAAGGCACGCGCTCCCCCGGTTGATAGACGCCACGGCGGATGTCTTCGGCCAGCTGTTGAGCAATACGTTGGTAAAGCAAGAGATTGGTCATGACGCAGCACTCGATTTCACGGGCATTTTATTCTTATGTGAAACAATACCGGAACAGTTTAGAAGTGTACGGGGACAGTTGCCACAATAGTCGACAGTACAGTGCAGTGTCAGCAAAATCTGTACCGCTTTGTGTAGCAGTTCTCAGGCGTAAAAAAACCCGGCGCTGCGGTGCAGGCCGGGTTCTCCAGGGACGCAACCCTTAGCGGGCAGCGCCGAGCTGGCCTTTTTCGTCGGAGAACACAATTTCCACCCGACGGTTCTGTGCACGGCCCCGTTCCGAGGCGTTCGCATCTACCGGGTATTCATCGCCGTAGCCTTCCACCTGGATGCGTTTGTCGTCGATGCCCAGGTCCATCAGCACGTTCGCTACCGATTGCGCACGGTCGCGGGACAGCTTGAGATTTTCCTGCTTGCCGCCGGTACTGTCGGCGTAACCTTCGATGCGCACCACGCGCTTGGGGTTGAGCTGCAGGAACTGCACGATCTTCAACGCCACGCGATTGGCCGAACTTTTCAACTCCGCTTCGCCGGTATCGAACAGCACATCGCCCAGGGTCATCACCAGGCCACGGTCGGTCTGGGTGGTGGCCAGCGCGAGAATCTGTTCTTCAAGCCACTTGCCCTGCTGCTGCACGCTGAGCAATCTGGATTCGCGCAGGGCCAGTTGCAGGCGCTGCCGCTCGAGTTCGAGCTTCGCCGCGCGCTCTTCGTTGAGCACCTGGTTGGTGTGCTCCCGGGCGATTTCGCTGTAGCGCTGGCTCAGATAGGCGTAATGCTTCACGTCGGATCCGCTGCCCCAGTAACTGGACAGACGATCGGCGCGGGCCAGGGACTCTCCGGCGCGAATCACGTCCTTGGGCGCGATTCGCAGCACGTTGGAATCTTCCTTGACCTTCTGGAAATCGACATCGGCCTGTTGCAACGCGGCCTCGCTGTGCTGACCGGCACAGCCATGCAGGCCTGCGCAGCCCGCCAGGATCAAACCGCCGAGTACTTTGCGCTTGAGGCTCATTGGGCGTCTCTCAATTGCTTGCGCAAACGGGTGATGCGGGTATTGAGCACGTTCAACTGTTCTTCGCTCTTGAGGGTCAGGACCCGGGCTTCGGCCAGGCGCGCGTCCAGCTCGGCCTGTTCGGCACGCATGCGCGCATGTCTGTAGGACTGGTCGGCCATGTCGCCCTGGGCCCGGGTGAATTTTTCTTCGGCCAGTTTCAATTCCGGCACGTCGGCGGCGGTGGCGCCCACGGCTTTGGCCTGGACAAGGGCCTGTTCGGTCAGGCGGATCTGTTCATTCGGCGCCGGATCGGCTGCACAACCCGCCAGAGCCAGAACGGCCAGGGCAGCGAAAAGAGGTCGAATACTCACTAAAAATCCCTACTGTTTTGGGGTACTGGCGGGTTGTTGCTGCTGCAGCTTCCAGCGCTCGACATTGCGCTGCAATGCGGCTTGCGCCAGTCCGGACGCGGGCAATTCTGTCATCTTTTTCGCCAGCTGTCCGCGCAACCACGGATCGTTGCAGGCAGAGTTATGGGAAACCGCGAGGAACAGCCCGGGTTTATCGACCGGTTGTGGCCGCGCGATCAGGTCATTGGCCATGCTCAGCGACTGCGCGGCCGCCATGCCCGAGTAGCGCCCGGCAAGGACAAACTCCACCTCGCCCAGCAGCAGTTTCTGGAAAGCCTGGGTCAGGTTGGGCGTACGGGCGAGGGTCAATTGTTGCTCGGCGAACGTGTCGAAAGCCGCCGTCGTCCTGGACTTTTCCGACAGGGCGCCGGGATGACCCTGAAGGTCCTGCGCCTGGTCGTAGACCAGGGCCGAGTCTTTTCGGGTCCAGACCAGGTAATCGTTTTCCAGCAACGGCGGATGAATGTAATCCAGGGATTCCAGCCCGCTGACGGTCAACGACGCATCGGCCAGCATGTCCATGCGCCCGCTGCGCACTTCGTCGATGGCCTGGGAGCGTTTGCCGGCGTAAAGCAATTGGACCTTGATCCCCAACTCCCCTGCCACGTGCTGCAACAGATCGGCACTGGCGCCGATCAGGTGCTTGGGGTTCTGCGGGTCTTGCCACAGGTAGGGCGGCGCATCCGGGCTGCCGGTGACTATCAGGCGTTCACACTTGCCCGCGGCACTGGACAACGTCGGCAATATCGCCAACCCCATCAGCAATGACCAGCCACACACTTGGCGCAGATCCATGGCAATACACTCCCCAAACCCGGTTATCTCCCCTGTAGGAGCGAGCTTGCTCGCGAAGGTCGTTAACGATGACGCGCGAGTTCTGGCAAAACGCGGCGCATTTGAAACCTTCGCGAGCAAGCTCGCTCCTACAGGGAGAGCAAAAAAAAAGCCCGACCAAATGGTCGGGCTCTTTATAAGTGAAGCCGCTGGATTAGACCAGCTTCTCCAACTCGGGGATTGCTTCGAACAGGTCCGCCACCAGGCCATAATCGGCCACCTGGAAGATCGGCGCTTCTTCGTCCTTGTTGATCGCAACGATCACCTTGGAGTCTTTCATGCCGGCCAGGTGCTGGATCGCGCCGGAGATACCGACCGCGATGTACAGCTGTGGCGCAACGATCTTGCCGGTCTGACCGACCTGCATGTCGTTGGGTACGAAACCTGCGTCGACCGCGGCGCGCGAAGCACCGACGGCAGCGCCCAGCTTGTCGGCCAGGGCGTACAGGTGTTTGAAGTTGTCACCGTTCTGCATGCCGCGACCGCCGGAAACGACGATCTTGGCAGCGGTCAGTTCCGGACGATCGGACTTGGCCAGCTCTTCGCCAACGAAGCTGGAAATCGCAGCGTCGTGAGCAGCAGCTACGGTTTCAACGGCAGCGGAACCACCTTCAGCAGCAACCGGATCGAAACCGGTAGCACGCACGGTGATCACTTTGACCGCAGCGTTCGATTGAACGGTAGCGATGGCGTTACCGGCGTAGATCGGGCGCTTGAAAGTGTCAGCGCTTTCGACCGAGATGATCTCGGAGATCTGGTCAACGTCCAGCTGGGCGGCAACCCGCGGCAGGATGTTTTTGCCGTTGGAGGTGGCGGCAGCCAGGATGTGGCTGTAACCAGCGCCAAGCTCGGCGACCAGCGGTGCCACGTTTTCCGGCAACTGGTGAGCGTAGGCGGCGTTGTCGGCCACCAGCACTTTAGCCACGCCAGCGATTTTCGCAGCGGCTTCAGCCACGGCGCCAGCGCCCTGGCCTGCAACCAGCACGTGAATGTCGCCGCCGATTTTAACAGCGGCTGCAACAGTGTTCAGCGTGGCCGGGGCCAGCACTTTGTTGTCGTGTTCAGCGATTACCAAGATAGTCATGATTAGATTACCTTCGCTTCGTTTTTCAGTTTCTCAACCAGTTCAGCCACCGACTTGACCTTGATACCCGCGCTGCGTGCAGCTGGCGCTTCGACTTTCACGGTCTTGTTGGTGGAGGCGGTGGAAACGCCCAAAGCGTCCGGAGTCAGCACTTCGAGAGGCTTCTTCTTGGCTTTCATGATGTTTGGCAGGGACGCATAACGCGGCTCGTTCAAACGCAGGTCGGTGGTGACGATGGCTGGCAGTTTCAGGGAAACCGTCTGCGCGCCGCCGTCGACTTCGCGAGTCACGGCAACCGTGTCACCGCTGATTTCTACCTTGGAGGCGAACGTGCCCTGACCGTAGCCGCTCAATGCTGCGAGCATCTGGCCAGTCTGGTTGTTGTCGCTGTCGATGGCTTGTTTGCCAAGGATCACCAGCTGTGGCTGTTCCTTGTCGACAACAGCCTTGAGCAGCTTGGCAACGGCCAGCGACGTCAGGTCTTCAGCGGATTCGACGAGAATGGCGCGGTCGGCACCCAGAGCCAGCGCGGTGCGCAGTTGCTCTTGAGCGGTGGTCGGGCCGATGGAGACGACGACGATTTCAGTCGCAACACCTTTTTCTTTCAGGCGTACGGCTTCTTCCACTGCGATTTCGCAGAACGGGTTCATCGACATCTTGACGTTGGCGAGGTCGACGCCGGAATTGTCCGCCTTGACGCGAACCTTGACGTTGTAATCCACAACGCGTTTGACAGCTACAAGAACCTTCATGGATTCCTCGTTACTCTCCGGTGAAAAGAAGTCGCCTAGGCGAACCTGGCGGTTTGATGCTCATCGGCGCAAGGGCACCTCTAAAAACGCTGGCAGGTGTATCGGGTGAACCTTGCTCTCGAGGCCTGATGACCGTTGGTCAGTGGTGACCGACGAGTCATTCATTACCGCGGCGTGTAAACTGCGCCCCTGGGGTCGCAACGCTTCACCTTGTACGGCCATCGCCCTGTCTTTAGAGGTGCTCTTGAAACCAACAGTCAGCCTACGGCGAGCGCAAAACCGCCCGTATCTTGACCGGAACACCTATTCCGGTCAATACGGCAAAATGGCCAGTCATAAGCCGCGTGACTTTGATTTCTGTGGCTTTGCGCCAATTCAAACAAACGTTTGTATTGGACGCTAGGAGTGGTGTAGATATAATGCGCCACCTTAAGAGAAAGGTGGGTTATCGATTGTCCTTTTCCTGCATCGGGCAGGAATTCATGGATGCGACACCAAACCTCCAATTAGAAAAAAAACTGTTGAGCCTTGAGTAGGAGATAACCTGTGGAACGCGAATACATGGAATTCGACGTGGTCATCGTCGGTGCCGGCCCCGCGGGTCTTTCCGCCGCCTGCCGCTTGAAGCAGAAGGCCGCCGAAGCCGGTAAGGACATCAGCGTCTGCGTGGTCGAAAAAGGCTCCGAAGTCGGCGCACACATTCTCTCCGGCGCGATCTTCGAACCCCGCGCCCTGAACGAATTGTTCCCGGACTGGAAAGAACTCGGCGCGCCGCTGAACACGCCAGTGACCCGCGATGACATTTTCGTGCTCAAGAACGCCGACAGCGGGCAGAAAATCCCTGACTTCTTTGTGCCCAAGACCATGCACAACGAAGGCAACTACATCATCTCCCTGGGCAACCTGTGCCGCTGGCTGGCCCAGCAGGCCGAAAACCTCGGTGTGGAGATCTACCCGGGCTTCGCCGCCCAGGAAGCGCTGTTCGACGAGAACGGTGTGGTGCGCGGGATCATCACCGGCGACCTGGGCGTAGACCGCGAAGGTCACCCCAAGGAAGGCCTGTACACCCCGGGCATGGAACTGCGCGGCAAGTACACGCTGTTCGCCGAAGGTTGCCGCGGTCACATCGGCAAGCAACTGATCAAGCGCTTCAACCTCGACAGCGAAGCCGATGCCCAGCACTACGGCATCGGCCTCAAGGAAATTTGGGAAGTCGACCCGGCCAAGCATCAGCCAGGCCTGGTCGTCCACACCGCCGGTTGGCCGATGGACATCATGGGCACCGAGAACACCGGCGGCTCGTTCCTCTATCACCTGGAAAACAACCAGGTGGTCGTGGGTCTGATCGTCGACCTGTCCTACAGCAACACCTTCCTGTCGCCATTCGACGAGTTCCAGCGCCTCAAGCATCACCCGGTGCTCAAGCAGTACCTGGAAGGCGGCAAGCGCATCAGCTACGGCGCGCGTGCCATCTGCAAGGGCGGCCTGAACTCGCTGCCGAAAATGGTGTTCAAGGGCGGCGCGTTGATCGGTTGCGACCTCGGCACCCTGAACTTCGCCAAGATCAAAGGCAGCCACACCGCGATGAAGTCCGGCATGCTCGCCGCTGAATCCGTGGCCGAGGCGCTGTTCGCTGAAAAGGACGGCACCGAAGAGCTGACCACCTACGTCGACGCCTTCAAGAAGAGCTGGCTCTACGACGAACTGTTCGCCAGCCGCAACTTCGGCCCGGCGATCCACAAGTTCGGCGCGATCGTCGGCGGTGGTTTCAACTGGCTGGACCAGAACATCTTCGGCGGCAAACTGCCGTTCACCCTGCATGACAACAAGCCGGACTACGCGTGCCTGAAGCTCGCGGCCGACTGCAAGAAGATCGACTACCCGAAGCCGGACGGCAAGATCAGCTTCGACAAACTCAGCTCGGTGTTCATCTCCGGTACCAACCATGAAGAAGAACAGCCGTGCCACCTGAAGCTGACCGATCCAAGCATCCCGATCGCCAAGAACCTGCCGCTGTACGATGAGCCTGCCCAGCGTTACTGCCCGGCCGGCGTGTACGAAGTGGTGACCAGGGAAGACGGCGAGAAGCGCTTCCAGATCAACGCCCAGAACTGCGTTCACTGCAAGACCTGCGACATCAAGGACCCTGCACAGAACATCACCTGGGTGGCGCCGGAAGGGTCAGGCGGCCCGACTTACCCGAACATGTAAGTCGAATGCCTGAACATCAAGGCTCCCGGAATGGGGGCCTTTTTGTTGCCCGCCATTCAAGCCACACCACACCCCCCCTGTGGGAGCGAGCCTGCTCGCGATAGCGGTGGGTCAGTCAACATTTATGCTGGATGATGAATCGCAATCGCGAGCAGGCTCGCTCCCACTGGGGATCAATAGTGGATCATGCCGCGCGTTCATCACCGGGATTGCGCTCGAAGTAGCGCTTGTACTCGCGACTGAACTGCGACGTACTTTGATACCCGACTCGATGCGCCACCTGCGCCACGCCCAATCCCTCGCCCAGCAATAACTGCTGGGCCCTGAGCAAACGCAAACGCTTCAAATACTGCACCGGCGACAACAAGGTGCTGCGTTTGAAATGCTCGTGAAACGTCGACGCACTCATGTTTGCGCAACTGGCCAGGGTCTCTACGTTCAGCGGCTCGGTGTAATGCGCATGTAGATGACTAAGGGACGCCGCGATCCGGGCGAACTGCCCCTGTTGCTCGACCAGCGCCCGCAGCACATCGGCTTGCGGACCGCGTAACGCGACGAACAACAACTCGCGCAATCGCGCCGGCCCCATGATCTGGCATTCCAGCGGATCGTGCAGGCAACGCAACAGCCTTTCCACACAACCGCGCATCGCATCGTCGAGCACCGCCGAGGTCATGGACTCCGGGGTCTGCGCCGGGATAGAGCGCCCGGGTGCCAGCCCCATGGCCAACACCAGTTCACCGAGCAACACCCGGTCGATCGCGATGGAAACGCCCAGCATCGGGCCATCCGGCGCCGAAAACGTCTCGCACTCGAACGGCACCGGCAAGGCCTGAATCAGATAATGCCCGGCGCCATATTCCAAGGTGCGCGGGCCCAGATACGCCAGTTTGCTGCCCTGGGCGATGATGACAAGACTCGGCTCGTAAATCTGCGGGCCGCGAGCCACATCACAACTGGCCCGCAAAACCTGCACACCCGGCAACGCCGTGGGAGCGAAACCATCGCGATTAGTCAAAGGCTGAATCAGCGCAACCAGCGTGGCATTGGCGTCGAGATGACGGGTCAACGACATGGGGAGCTCTTCACAAAAAGTCACGGAAAAAGGGATGAAAGCATCATCGCAGGTCTGCTGGCCAATGCGACCCGCTGCAAGCACATGTCGGAGGATTAGGCATGACACCCGGAGGAATCGCCATGGCTGAGGTCGGGTCCGGCGCCCAGAATGCGCCACCTCACCTGTCACAGCTTTCGCGAGGTTCATCATGTACACCGCTATCGGATACGCCGCCCAGTCGGCCACCACTCCCCTCGCCCCCGTGAAATTCGAGCGCCGCAGCCCACGGGCCGACGATGTCGCGATCGACATTCTCTACTGCGGCGTCTGCCATTCCGACATCCACCAGGCACGCAACGAGTGGGGCATTGCCGTTTACCCGCTGATGCCCGGCCACGAGATCGTAGGCAAAGTTACCGCCATCGGTACGAACGTCACCAGGCACAAAGTTGGCGACCTGGTCGGAGTCGGCTGCATGGTCGACTCCTGCCGCAGCTGCGAAGCCTGTCAGTCGAATCTCGAGCAATACTGCCTGGAAGGTCCGACCATGACCTACGCCACCCCGGACCGGATCGATGGCAGCAACACCATGGGCGGCTATTCCGACAGCATCGTGGTCAGCGAGCACTTCGTCGTGCGCATCCCGGAAAACCTCGACCCAGCCAGCGCCGCGCCGATCCTCTGCGCCGGCATCACCACCTACTCGCCACTCAAGCACTACGGGGTGAAGGCTGGCGACAAGGTCGGCATCCTCGGCATGGGTGGCCTCGGCCACATGGGCATCAAGTTCGCCAAGGCCATGGGCGCCGAAGTGACGCTGTTCACCCGTTCGGCGAGCAAGGCCGAAGAAGCTCGTCGCCAGGGTGCGGACCACGTGATCGTGTCCACCGATGCCGAGCAGATGAAGGCTGCAGCCGGACGTTTCGACTTCCTGCTGGACACCATTCCGGTGCAGCACGACCTCAACCCCTACCTCGATACGCTGCGTTTTGACGGCGTGCACATTCTGGTGGGCTTGATTGAACCGGTCGATCCACCGGTGCACGCCGGCAAGCTGGTGATGAGCCGTCGCATATTGGCCGGATCGCTGATCGGCGGCATCGCCGAAACCCAGGAAGTGCTGGATTTCTGCGCCGAGCACAGCATCACCTGCGACATCGAAATGCTCGATATCCGCCAGATCAACGAGGCTTACACCCGCATGATCGCCGGTGACGTGAAGTACCGCTTCGTGATCGACATGGCGACGCTGAAGGTCTAGACCTTAGCGCCGAGTTCTGCCGACAGCCGGGCTGTGACCCCTTTGATCAGGGGGATCAGCTCGGCCATTTTTTCCAGCGGCATATACGGCACGGTGCTGGCGATGCTGATGCCGGCGACGATGCGCTTGCTGGCATCGCGGATCGGTGCCGCCACACAGCGGATCGACGGCTCGTTGTCTTCAAGATCGAAGGCGTAACCACCCGCCACATACTCGAGCATGCGCTGCTGAAACTGCTCCCAGGATTGCTCCGGGTGCTGCGGCCAGAACTGATTTTTCCCACCCGCCGGCAAGCTGACCTGGTACAAACGCTGCCATTCTTGCTGCGTGTCATCGAGCATCAGCGCCTTGCCGATCCCGGTCCGCGCCAACGGCATGCGATGGCCGACCCGCGAACGCATTTCCGGGCCATTGCGCCCGGGATTCTTGTGCAGGTAGAGCACTTCATCGCCTTCACGAATCGCCAGGTGAATGGTGTCGCCGGTCAATGCCGACAGCTCATCCAGAAACGGCCCGGCCAGGGTTACCAACGGCAGTTCTTCCCGCGCCTGGAAACCCAGCTCGATCAGCTTGGGCCCCAACAGGTAACCGATTTGCGGCACCACCCGCAGGTAACGCTCGTCCACCAGGCAACTGGCCAGACGATGGGTAGTGCTGCGCGTGGTGCCGATCAGCCGGGCGATTTCCTTGAGATCACGGGCACCACTGGCCACGGCCTGAACCACACCCAAACCGCGAAGCAGTGTCTGGGTGCCGGTCGGCGCGGCGTCCTTGGCGATTTTCGGGGCGTCTTCCTGCATATCCAGCCTTTACCGTTGAGCGAGTGAACGGTCGGCATTATGGTCGTCCGACCGCTGCAACTACAACTTGATACGCTCGACCTTGCCGACCAGCAGGATGTAGGAAAGCGCGCCAATCAATGCCAGCACCGAGATATAGGTGATCGCCGGAGCAAACGAATCACCGGTGGCAAGGAAGCCGATGACGATTGGCGTAGTAATGGCCGACAGGTTGCCGATGAAGTTGAACACGCCCCCGGTCAGTCCCAGCAACCGTGCAGGGGCCAGGGTCGACACCAGCGACCAGGTGATCGAGGCCAGCCCGTTACCGAAGAACGCCAGGGCGAGGAAGGCAATCACCAGCGGTGTCGACTCGACGAAGTTGGCGCCGATGATCGAGGTGGAAATCAGCAGGCCGCCAATGATCGGCAACTTGCGGGCGAAACCCACGGTGTAGCCGCGACGGATCAACCAGTCAGAGAAGAACCCCGAGCACAGCACGCCGACGAAGGCCGCGAGAAACGGCAGCGACGCCAACAGGCCGGATTTGATGAAGTCCATGCCGCGATATTTCACCAGGTAGGTCGGGAACCACGTCAGAAAAAACCACAGTGTCGAGTTCAGGCAGAACTGGCCGAGGTAGATGCCCCAGAGCTTGCGTTTGCTGAGGACGATGCCGAGGTCGATCCAGCTGAATTTCGCCTTGGCCCTGGCGGTTTCGGCCTGGATATCCACCAGCCCGCCGCCCTCTCGGATCAGCTCGATTTCAGCGTCGTTGGCGCCTTTGAAATCCCGCGGCTCGCGATACACCGCGTACCAGATAACCGCCCAAATGATGCCCACCGCACCGGTGCTGACAAACACCATGTGCCAGCCGTATTGGTGCTGCAGCCACGCCAGTACCGGGGTCAGGAACGCCAGGCCGACGAACTGTCCGGAGGTGTAGAAACCGATGGCCGTGGCCCGCTCGCGCTCGGGGAACCAGGTGGTGACCACGCGGCTGTTGATGGGATACGCCGGCGCTTCCAGGGCACCGACTGCCATGCGCAAGACGAACAGCGCGATGAAGCTGGCAGCAAAGCCGAGCATCACCGTGGCAATCGACCACAGCAGCAGCGCGACGCTGTAGAGAATCCGCGGCGGGACTCGATCGACGAGCCAGCCGCCGGGGATCTGCATGGCGGCGTAGGTCCAGCCGAATGCAGAAAAGATCAGCCCGACATGGATCGGATCGATGCCCAGCTCACTGGTCAGCGCCGGGGCGGCAATCGACAGGTTGCTGCGGTCCAGGTAGTTGATCACCACGGTGATGAACAGCAGGACCATGATGAAAAAACGCTTGCGACTGGGCGTCACCAACGACGTCTGCCCGGTGAGGGTTTGCGGTTGCATGGGGATTGCCTCTTTTTATGTTTATTGAGGTCGATGTGGAGTCGGGGGTTGCCGCAAATCGCCCTGTCCATGGAGATCAAACTGTGGGAGCCAGCCTGCTGGCGATAGCGGTGTGTCAGTCACCCTAAATGCTGGGTGTACCGACCAAATCGCCAGCAGGCTGGCTCCCACAGGGATTTGCGGTGGGTCAGGGAGAACTCACCACTCGGCAAAACTGCCATCGGCATGGCGCCAGATCGGGTTGCGCCAGCGATGGCCGACCGCCGCGCGTTCGATCACGTATTCCTCGTTGATCTCGATCCCCAGGCCCGGGCCATTCGGGATTTTCACGAAGCCTTTGTCGTAGTCGAACACCCGTGGATCCTTGACGTAATCCAACAGGTCGTTGCTCTCGTTGTAGTGGATGCCCAGGCTCTGCTCCTGGATGAACGCGTTGTAGCAAACCGCGTCCAGCTGCAGGCACGCCGCCAGGGCAATCGGGCCCAGCGGGCAATGCAGCGCCAGCGCCACGTCGTAGGCCTCGGCCATGTTGGCGATCTTGCGGGTTTCGGTGATGCCGCCGGCGTGGGAAGCATCGGGCTGGATGATGTCGACGTAGCCTTCGCTGAGTACGCGCTTGAAATCCCAGCGCGAGAACAGCCGCTCACCGAGGGCGATCGGGGTGCTGGTCAGCGGCGCCAGCTCCTTCAGCGCCTCGTAGTTTTCGCTGAGCACCGGCTCTTCGATGAACATCAGTTTGTACGGGTCGAGTTCCTTCATCAGCACCTTGGCCATGGGCTTGTGCACCCGGCCATGGAAGTCCACGCCAATGCCGACGTTCGGACCGACCGCATCGCGCACGGCGGCAACGTTGGCCAGGGCCAGGTCGACTTTCTCGAAGGAATCGAGGAACTGCAGCTCTTCGGTGCCGTTCATTTTCACCGCGGTGAAACCCCGTTCGACGGCTTCTTTTGCAGCGCGAGCGGTGTCCGCCGGCCGATCACCGCCGATCCAGGAGTAGACGCGGATCTTGTCCCGTACCTGACCGCCCAGCAAATCGCTGACCGACACGCCCAGGGCCTTGCCCTTGATGTCCCACAACGCCTGGTCAATACCGGCCAGCGCGCTCATGTGGATCGCGCCGCCCCGGTAGAAACCGCCACGGTAGAGCACGGTCCAGATGTCTTCGATGTTGCGTGGGTCTTTGCCGATCAGGTAGTCGGACAATTCTTCGACGGCAGCAGCGACCGTGTGGGCGCGACCTTCGACCACGGGCTCGCCCCAACCGGTGACGCCCTCGTCGGTTTCGATCTTGAGGAAGCACCAGCGCGGCGGAACGATGAAGGTGGTGAGTTTGGTGATTTTCATCTCTGCTCTCTTTTTATCAATACAGCTCTTATAGATGTAGCGCTCGTAGCGCCAAACAGTCCTAGCGAAGGGCTTTCCAGGCAGCCACGTAGGCCTTGGCGTTCACCGCCACTTCCTCAGGAGTCATGCCCGGCTTGAACAACCCGGAACCGAGGCCGAAGCCTTTAACCCCGGCGTCGATAAACACCTGCATGTTGTCCGGCGTGATTCCACCGACCGGCGCCAGGAGGGTTCCGGCAGGCAACACCGCCAGCCAGGCTTTGACGACGGCTGGGCCCATCTGCTCGGCCGGGAACATCTTCAGCACGTCAGCCCCTTCGGCCAGCGCGGCGAAGGCTTCGGTCGGCGTCGCCACACCCGGCGACAGGTACAACCCCGCCGCCTTCGCCGCGCGCAATACCTTGGGATCGCTGTGCGGCATGACGATCACTTGCCCGCCCGCCGCTTTCACTTGCCCGACCTGTTCCGGCGTCAGCACCGTGCCGGCGCCGATCAGGCAATCGGCCGGCAAGGTACCGCGCAGGATGCGGATACTTTCGTACGGCTCGGGGGAATTGAGCGGCACTTCGATGACGCGAAATCCGGCGGCGTAAAGAACTCCACCTATGGCTGCCGCTTCTTGCGGACGCAGGCCGCGCAGGATCGCGATCAGACCGTTTTGCGCCAGTGCTTGCTTGAGCATGTCAGACCTCCAGTCGGGTTTAACGGGATGGGGTGGCTGTTATCAGCCCGGCGGCGACCGCCAACTGCCACAGGCCACGCTCGGTTGCTTGCTCGGCCAACGTCACGCGAGCGAAACCGCAGGCGTCGAGTGCGCGGCTGTAGCGGGTACACAGTTGGGTGTTGCCGATGAGGATGATCGAGGGCAGATGCACAGTGTTGCGGCGCCGGCGCTGTACGTTGGCCAGGGCAGACAGCTCATGGCCGATCAGCAGGCCGGACAGGTAATCCGGTTGCGCGGTGGCGCTCAGCTCGCCGGTCAATCCCAGGCTGCGGGCGCTGAACAGGGTCGACAGCGGACCGATCTCGCCGTCCGCCGACAGGGCCACTTGCACACCGCGATCGAAGGCTGCGCCATCGAAAGCCGCACCGCGTTGCTGGGTGCGTCCCAGAATGCTGTGTTCGCTGAGCACGGCAAAGATTTCGCCGGTCATGAAGGTATCGAAATGCAGGATGCAGCCGTCGGCGACTTCCACCCACTTCGAATGACTGCCCGGCAGGCCGATCAACAGATCAGCGCGCGCCTCGCTCGACAGGTTTTGCAAGACGCCAAGGACCTGGGTTTCTTCGCCGCGCATCACGTTCGGCAAGCGCGAACGCTGAATCACGCCCGGCACGATGTGTACATCGACTCCGCGAAGACTGCGAAGGGTGTGCAGTGAAGTTCCCAGATTGGCGACGTTGGCCGGGGTATCACGGTAGGCCGCTTCGCTCCAGCCCTGGGCGCTGCCGACCATGCCGCAGGCAATCACCGGCAATTCGGGCTGCGCGTCGAGCCAGTCACCGCAGGCCTCATCGAAGGCCAGTTCAAAACCATCGGTGCATTCCCGGCTGGCGACGATTCGTGGCGCCTTGGGCAGCTGCATGATGCCCGACGACAGCGAGCGCTGTTCGAGCACTTGGCCACCTTGGCCCAGTTTGTAAGCGCGTAATGAGGTTGTCCCCCAATCGAGCGCGATCAATTGCGCCAGCATCGATTCACCTGTTTTGGTTATTGGCAGTGAGTGAGCTGGACTATAAACCTAGCCGCGATTAAATCTCAATATATAAATATCAATCCCATATATTGGGAGAAGAACAAAAAAATCGCAGCCCCGGCCGCTCTTGCACATTTCGATATTTGCCGCCTTATTGCGGTCAATTACGATCCGTGCAGGAGCTGCCGAAAGCTGCGATCTTTTATACGAGGGTCAGTTACCCTCAGCGAAATCCCGCAACACCGCCCCATCCATCCGATACCGAACCCACTCTTCCTGCGGCTGCGCGCCAAGGGATTTGTAGAATTCGATCGCCTGTTTGTTCCAGTCCAGCACGCTCCACTCGAACCGTCCGCAATCATTGGCGCAGGCGATTTTCGCCAGATGGCGCAACAGGGTCTTGCCCGCGCCACCGCCGCGCTGTTCGGGGGTGATGTAGAGGTCTTCGAGGTACAGGCAGTTGCTGCCAAGCCAGGTGGAATAACTGAAAAAGAACACCGCGAAGCCGATCGGCGAGCCATCGCGCAGGCAGATCAGGCCGTGGGCCGTGGCGCCTTCGTTGAACAGGCTGCGCTCGATGTCGGCGACGCTGGCGATGACTTCGTGGCGGGCACGTTCGTAGTCGGCCAGTTCAGTGATGAACGCGAGGATTTGCGGTGCATCGCTGGGAGTCGCCGGGCGGATCTCGATCGTCATGGACGTGCCTTCGTCAAAGTTGGAAACGCCATACTAAATCCACAAGCGACGCTCGTCACATTAGAAATCTCCAGGGCAAGCAGTCGTGCCTCGCATTGCGGCAAACCTGAACCGTTCGTCGTTCATCAGGCACCAATCGAAATCGGGGACGGACCAATATCAGGTAAGGACTCTAAATCAAATGGAGACGACACCAAATGATCACATCCAGGTTGACCGCCCTCGCCCTTGCCACCCTGCTGTCCTCTGCCGCCTTTGCCGCCTTTGCCGCCAACACTGCCTCAGGCACCGGCCCGACCAACCCGGTCGAAAGCCCCAAAGCCCCCGCCATCCAAAGCGCACCCGGCATCAACACCAACGGCACGGGCGTCGACAGCAGCCTGCCTCCGTCCACGGGTACCGATCCGCGGACCCAGGGTAACGACGCGGGCCGTCAAGGTGGAGTGAACCTGCCAGACACCCGGACACCCGATAACGCCGACACCGGCGTCGGCTCGAAAACCACCACCGGTGGTTCGGGCTCCGAAGGCGGTGCCAGCCAATAGTTCGCCCATGCGACTGACGAGCAATACCTGTCCACATCCATGAAGAGGTAAGCATGAACGTCGATAAAAACCTTGAGAAAGAAGTCCTGACCCGCCTGCTGCACGCCCATCCCAGTGGCTTGGGCAAGGAGGTCCTGGACAATTACCGGGGGGAGAAAGTCGTGGCCAGCGCCCTCGCCACGCTGCAGGAACGCGGGTTGATTCAACATGGTCATGTGACCTGCAACGAGGCGGGTGAGCACGCGCTGAACTTGCCGATCAAACTCAGTGCCGCGGGGGTCGAGGCGGCACGCAAGCTGGAGGTTTGACAAGACGAATCAGGTTGCAGCCGTGCGCGGCTGCAACCGTTTGAAAGACTCTACAAGCAGCAGGAGAAATCCCATGCCTCGTGGAAGCAAAGACAAATACACCGCCGAACAAAAGCGCAAGGCCGAGCACATCGAAGACAGCTACGAGCAAAAAGGCGTCTCCAGGGATGAAGCAGAAGCTCGCGCCTGGGCGACGGTCAACAAGCAGTCAGGTGGCGGTGAACGCAAAGGTGGTTCGGGCCGCAAGAAACCGGCGAGTGCCAAGTCCGAAGATCGCCAGGAGTCTTCCCGACGTGCGGTGGCCAGCCGCGAGGGTCATTCGCGCAACAGCCAGGCTTCGCGCGATACCCAGACCGTGGAGAGTTTGAGGAAAGATGCCGTGGCGAAGAAGATTCCCGGACGCTCGAGCATGCGCAAGCAAGAGTTGATTGAGGCGTTGCGCAAGGCGGGTTAACGCTGAATTATGCGCTGACTTTGAGGGCCCCATCGCGAGCAAGCTCGCGATGGCGGCAGATCAGACGCCGGAGATGTTGCTGATCAACTCATCCACCTCAGCCACCCCGGGCGCTGTCGCCGGCCCCCACCGAGTCACCGCCAATGCCGCCGCCGCATTCGCCCGCCGCGCCGCCTCGAGCGCTGACAACCCCTGCGCCAACCCGGCCACGAACACCCCGGCATGCGCATCGCCGGCGCCATTGCTGTCCACCGCCACGACCTTGAATCCCGGCACATGCCGGTGATCGCCGTGCTGGCTGATCCAGCACCCTTGCGGGCCATCGCGGACCACCGTCAACACCCCGCTCGGCAGATGATCAGCCAACCGGCTCAACGCCTCGCCGATATCCGACGCTCCGGTGAACCGCAGCGCCTCGGCACTGTTGCTGGTCCACAGATCAATGCGCGGCAGCAAGGCCTGCATCATCGGTGCATCTGGCGAGTCCACCAACGGCCCCGGATCGAACACCACCTTGATCCCGCTCGCCAACGCCAGCACCCAATCCACCAACGCTTGAGCCTTGCCGATATGCAGCAGGCTGTAGCCGCTGACGTAGACATAGTCACCCGCCCCGGCCGGCACGCTCGCCAGGTCTTCGGCAGTCAACTCGCCTTCGGCGCCGATGTAGGAGATGAAACTGCGCTCGGCCGACGCGTCCGTCACTGCCACGCACAATCCCGTATCCCGTTCGGCGCTGTGGGCGATGCCGATCCGAATGCCTTGCGCCTTCATCGCCTCCCGGGCCAGGTCGCCGAAACGCCCGGTGCCATGGCGACCAAGATAGACCACCGGCAAGCCGTTGCGCTGGGCGGCCGCCATCACATTGAAGCCGCCACCGGCTTCGAAACTGGCGGATTGCGCCAGCACGTCGCCACCCGGTTGCGGCAGTTTATCCACGGCCATGACCAGGTCGATGATGACCTGGCCGGTGTGCAGCAATCTAGGCATGAGCATTCTCGACCCGCGCGGCGCGACGATCCTTCGCCCCACCGAGTACAAAATAAATCCCGCCAGCCACCAGCAACGTCACGATCCAGCCCAGGCCGTTATGACCCAGCCAGGAGTCGGACAGCACGCCGCGGAACCAGACGTTCTGCTCGGTGGTGCCGATGGTGGTGAAGCTGAAACCCAGCACGATCGCCACCGCCCAGGCGCCGAACGCACGCCACTCGACGCCGCCGCGGTACCAGTAGGCACTGCTCGGGCTGACGTCCAGCAGATCCTTGGGGCTGTAGTAATGCCGATGAATCAGATCGACCACGAAAATTCCGACCCACGCGGTGATCGGCACCGCCAACAGCGAAATGAAGGTAATGAACGGACCGTAGAAACTGTCCGCAATCAGCATGAAGTAAATCGAACCGGCAAAGATCGCAACGATATCGACCACCACTGCGTAGACGCGCTTGACCTTCAGGCCGAGGGTCAAGGTGGTCAAGCCGGCGGAGTACACCGACAGGTTGTTCGACAGCAGCAGCCCGCCGAACGCAGTGATCAGGTATGGCACGGCCATCCAGGTCGGCAGCATGTCGCGGATCGCGACGATCGGATCGGTGGCCGAGGCCAGGTCGTTGTTGCCCACCGACAGCAGCCCGCCGAGGGTGATCAGCAGTACCAGCGGGATCCCCGCACCGAACGCCGCCGATGCCACCAGGCGCACGGCCTTGACGCTGCGGTGTTGATAGCGCGACATATCGGCACCGGCGTTGGCCCAACCGATGCCGGTGCCGGCGGCCATGGTGCCGATGCCGATGATCATGGCGCTGAGCGGCGCCGGCGTGGCGTTGAACACCGCGCTCCAGTCAATGGTGGCGCAGAGGAAACCGCCCACCAGGATGTTCAGCGCACCGAACACGTAGGTCGCCCACTTCTGGATCACCAGCAAGGTCGCATGGCCGAGGCCGGAGACCGACAACGTCAGCAGCACGAAAATCGCGATGAACACCAGGGTCAGCAGCGGCGCGCTTTTGGCTTCCACCGGTGAGCCGAACAGGATCGAGCACAACGACAGCAGCACGAAGGCGGCCGTGGTGGTGTTGACGGTTTCCCAGCCCAGACGCGACATCAGCGAGACCAGGGTCGGGCCGATATTGCCGCGTACGCCGAAGATCGCCCGGGACAGGGTCAGGCTCGGTGCGCGCCCCCGACGGCCGGCGATGGAAATGATGCCGACCACCGCGAACGAACCCGCGGCGCCGAGGATGGCGACGATGATTGCCTGCCAGATGGCCAGGCCGCGAAACGCCACGAGGGTCGCGCCCAGCGGCAGGCCGAGGATGGAAATGTTGGCGGCGAACCAGACCCAGAACAGTTGCAGCGGATGACCGTTGCACTCCGCCTCCGGCACCGGTTCGATGCCCCGGGTTTCCAGTTGCCCGGCGCTTGGCCCGGCGGTCGATGAACTCATGAACAGATACTCCTGTTGCCTTTGTTGTGGTTGTGGGCAATTTCGGAAGACGAAACATTATCCCGGCGGTCCTGGCCGGATTCGTGCGTTCCATTGCGGTGAAAAAATCTGAGTGCGCGGCGCGCCCTTCGCGAGCAGGCTCGCTCCCACAGGGTATGGTGAAAACCTCACGGTACACGCGGTACCTGTGGGAGCGAGCCTGCTCGCGAAGGCGTCAGTACAGTCAACGCAAGGCCAACAGCCCCTGCACCAACGGTTCAAGATCAAGAGCATTCACGGCTTTGACTTTGTCGATCAACCCCACCGGCCAGCTCTCCATCCCCAGACAGCCCCCAAGCATGGCCCCGAGAATTGCCGCGATGGTATCGGTGTCCCCCCCCAGACCCGCCGCCATGCACAGCGCTTCGAAGGCATTCATTTCGCCGACAGCCACTTGCTGGGCCAAGGCAAAGGACACCACCACCGACTCCTGCGAGGCCACCGAGGTGCCGATCACGTCGTACAGCAAATCGGCGAGCATCGCCCTGTCGCTGTCGACACTGATGGTCCGTGCCCAGCTGATACGCGAAGCGATGCGTCCACCGGCGACCCAGTGGCCATGACCTTCCGCTTGCAGGGCTATCTGCTGGCCGAGGTTCAATGCCTGGCCCAGGTCCATCCCGTTGATTCCGGCCGATACCACGGCCGCCACCGCTGCCGCGCTGGAAATGCCCAACGTGGTGTTGTGGGTGACCTGGCAGGCCTGCACCACGGCGTTGATGAAAGATTCAGGATCGGCGACATCCGCCGCGATCCCGACCGGGGTGATGCGCATGGCCGCGCCATTGGTAGTGCCGTAGCGCCCCGCCTCTTCCGGCGAATGACCCGCAAGGATCATCTCGATCGCACGCTTGGTCGACGGGCCCAGCAAATCCTGCGAGCCCTTGGCCTGCATCGCGGCTTCCCATTCAATCAGGCGTTGCGCGAGCATCGACGCTTCGATCCGGCCCTTGCCGTCGATCAACAACTGACCGACCAGAATCGCCTGTTCGGTGTCGTCGGTGATCGAGCCCTTGGGCATGTTCGCCGCGATGGGTTGATCCGGACCAGCGTCTTGCAGGTCGGTGATTTCGCCGAAGCGCGCCTGGATCTCGGCGCGGCTCAGGGATTGCGTCGGCATGCCCAGCGCATCGCCCAGGGCCAGTCCGTAGAACGCACCCAGGGCACGGTTGAGCGCGGTCATTTTGACTCTCCAAACTGCAGGTGCAGACGAAAGTGCACCGGGTCGAGCAGGCTTTCGACCTGCTCCATGAAACGGTTTTTCCGATCGTAGGTGGTGCGCAGGGCCTTGAGAAATACCGTTCCTGGCAGACGGCCCAGCAGTTCGGCGTCTTCGGCACTCAGGGGTTCGGCACCGATCCATTGATCGCCGCGCTCACCGATGTAGCCGTAGGCGGCCAGGGTGATGGTCAGGGAATTATCGATCAAGCCGACCCGCGGCAGGCTTTCCAGGCCTCCGGTGGCGGGCATGAGTGAGCGTTCGAGGGAAACCAGCTTGCCGTCGGTGGAACGGCGTCGTCGGTCGAGGGTGATGAATTGGTCGGTGCCGAAGCGCGGCAGCAGGTCGGGACGGGTCACCGCCTCCAACCGCAGCACTTCGGTATTGATCAGCGCCCCGCTGTCGGCCAGGGCCTGGGCCCAGCCGCTGCGCTGATCGAGCACCACACCGTCGAAGGTGACGATGGAGCCGACCCCGCTTTGCGTCGCGATGTAATTGCGCCGTTTCAATTCGGCTAGGGCCTCGCGCAGCGTGCCCCGGCTGACCTTGAATTCCTGAGCCAACTGATGCTCGCCCGGCAACAGAAAACCGTCCTCCATGAGGCCGCTTTCGATGCGCCGGATGAGTTCGTCGACCACCCGTTGTTTCTTGTCAAATCGTACCTGTCTAATCATGTACAACTTGATAACCGAAACGGGTTGCGGCGGGCAAGGAATATTTCAGGGAGGTGACGGAGGAGACGCGACCGATGGACGATATCGCGGCGGCGGGCACCTGTTTTTGTGCGTGACACAAATCAACTGTGGGAGCGAGCCTGCTCGCGAAGAGGGCGGCACATCCAACAGCAATGTGTCAGGCATGGCGCTTTCGCGAGCAGGCTCGCTCCCACAGGGGATAGGGGTTAGCGTTGTTTCAAGCGGTCGATTACGACGGCCAGCAGCAAGATCGAACCCCGAATCACATACTGGTAAAACGTATCGATGTTCTTCAGGTTCATCGCATTCTCGATGATCGCCAGAATCAGCACCCCGGCAATCACATGCCGGATCATCCCGATCCCGCCACTCAGCGACACCCCGCCCAACACGCAGGCCGAGATCACGGTCAGTTCAAATCCCTGGCCGATCATCGGCTGCCCGGAGGTCATGCGCGAGGCGAGGATCACCCCGGCCAATGCCCCGATCACCCCGTGCACGGCAAAGATGATGATCTTGGTCCGGTCAACGTTGACCCCGGCCAGCAGCGCCGCTTCCTGATTGCCGCCGATCGCCATGGTGTTGCGCCCGTAGGTGGTGTAGTTCAGCAGCCAGCCGAAAAACAGGAAGCAGACGATGGTGATCAGGATCGGCACCGGCACGCCGAACAACTGGCCATTGCCGAAGACGAAGAACGACTCCTGGGACACGCCCACCGCTTTGCCGTTGGCAAAAATGTAGGCCAGGCCGCGAACGATCTGCATGGTCGCAAGCGTGGTGATCAATGCATTGACCCGCAGCTTGGCAATCACGATCCCGTTGATCAGCCCGACTATCAGCCCCATCACCAGCGCCGCGCCGACACCGAGCAACACGCTGTCGGTGTCGCGCATCACCACTGCCGCCACCACCCCGGCGCAGGCAATCACCGAACCCACCGACAAGTCGAAGTGCCCGGACGCCAGGCAATACAACATGGTGCACGCGGCGATCCCGGTGGTGGAAATCGCCAGGCCCAGGCCGCGCATGTTCAGCGGCGACAGGAAGTTGTCGATCAGCAACGTGCACAGCACGAAAATCCCGACGGCCGCGAGAAGCATCACCCAGTCATCGAGAAAACGCCGCAGGTCCAGAGGTTTGCGCTGGGTGGGCAAAGCGTTGTTTTGAATCGTCATAGTCACCTCTCAGTTCGCCACGCCGTCAGCGCGTTGGCGCGGCAAAGCCAGTTGCAGCAGGTTGGATTCATTGGCCTGTGCGCGGGACAGCTCGCCGCGCATCGCGCCCTCGCAGAGCACCAGGATGCGGTCGGAAATGCCCATGACTTCCATCAGGTCGCTGGACACCACGATCACCGCGATGCCGCTGGCCGCCAGGTTATGGATGATCTGGTAGATCTCGGCTTTGGCCCCGATGTCGATGCCACGGGTCGGTTCGTCGAGCAGCAGGACTTTCATCGGCATCGACAGCCAGCGACCCAGAATCGCCTTCTGCTGATTGCCGCCGGACAGGTACATGATTTTCTGCGCAGCGCTGGGCGTCTTCACCTTCAGCGCCTTGATCTGCTTGTCGGCGTTGCCCTTTTCCCACAGGCCGCGCAACAGGCAGCCAAAGGTGGAATGGGCGCCGCGGGCGCTGATGTTGATGTTCTCGGCGACGCTGGAAAGCGGCATGATGCCCTCCTTCTTGCGGTCCTCGGGGCACAGCAGAACCCCGGCGGCAATCGCGTCGCGCGGTGAGCGCAACTTCAGCTCATGGCCCCGCAGTTCCAGGCGTCCGGCGGTATTGCGCGTCAGACCGCTGAGCATCCGGAACAACTCGGTGCGACCGGCGCCCACCAAACCGAACAGCCCGAGAATCTCTCCTTTGTGCACCTCGAAGCTCACCGGCTCACGCAGTCCCGGCCCGAGCAAACCATCGACCTTGAGCGCCACCGCGCCACGCTGACGGGGGCGGTAATCGTAGATGTCCTGGATATCGCGACCGACCATGCAGGTCACCAACTGATCATGCGTCAGCTCACTCATGTCCTCGAAGGTGCGCACGTAACGGCCGTCCTTGAACACCGTCACGGCGTTGCAGATGCGGAACACTTCTTCCATGCGATGGGAAACGTAAAGCACCACTTTGCCCTCGTCCCGCAGGCGCCCGATGATCGCCATCAAGCGATCGATTTCCCGCGCCGAGAGGCTGCTGGTCGGTTCGTCGAAGGCGATCACATGCGCGCCACGGGACAACGCCTTGGCGATTTCCACCAATTGCCGCTGACCCAGGGACAGGCGCCCGACTTTCTCCTGCGGCTCGATCTCATCGGCCAGGCCCTTGAGGCAGGCCAAAGCCTGTTGCCGCAACGCGCCGCGATTGATCAGGCCGAAACTGGCGGGAAGATGACCGAGAAAGAGGTTCTCGGCCACGGTCATTTCCGGGACCAGATGCAACTCTTGGTGGATCACCGCGACGCCGCTGCCGATGCTGTCGGCGGTGGACCTGAAGACCATGGTCTGCTCGCCGATCTGCAGATCACCGCTGCTCGGGATGTAGGCACCGCCGAGGATCTTCAGCAGCGTCGACTTGCCGGCGCCGTTCTCGCCCATCAACGCGTGCACTTGCCCTGGGTGAGCGATAAAGCTGATGCCGTCCAGCGCCTTCACCCCGGGAAAGGTCTTGCCGATCCCGTTGAAGCGCAAGCTGCCGCCGGCACTGTGTCGTTGTGTTTTTGTTTGCGCTTGCATAACCACCTCATCCACAGATCAGACGGCCCCCGTCGCCAGGGCCGCCGATGAAATCAACCGTGCCTCAGTTCCAGAGGCCGATCTTTTCCAGTTCCTGCTTGAAGTTCTCGCGCGTGATCAGCGTCACGTCGTCCATTGCGGTGTACTTGGGTGGTTCTTTGCCGGTGGTGACCCACTCGTACATCATGCTCGCGGTGTTGTAGCCCTCGATATGCGGGCTCGGCAGCATCGAGCCGAAGAAGCCGCTGTTGACCTTCTTCAGTTCGCCGATGGCGTCGGTGCCATTGATGCCGATGCCGATCACGTTGGCCGCGGCAAACCCGGCGCTTTCGGTGGCGCGCACGCCGCCCAGTACGGTGTTGTCGTTCATGCCGCCGATGATCAGGTTTTTCGCTGCGCCCGGCAGCTTCACCAGGGCCGAGTTGGTGGCGTCCATGCTGCCCGGCACGTCGAGGGTTTTCAGTGCCGAGAACAGAATGTGGTCTTTGGGCATCCCGGCGTCTTCCAGGGCTTTGGCCGAGCCATCGGTGCGTTTCTTGCCGGTGTCGAGTTCGTTGTAGGTGTTGATCACCGCGTAGGTGTCTTTCCAGTCCCAGCCGCGTTTTTTCGCTTCGGTGGCCATGGCATTGCCCTGCTTCTGGCCAACTTCGAATGCGGCCATGCCGAGGTACGGCACGTCTTCCATGAACTTGCCGCCGGCATCGACGAAGCGGTCATCGACAGCGATCACTTTCAAGCCATTGAGTTTGGCCTTGGCCATGATGGCAGGTCCCAGGGACACGTCCGGTGGGCAGATCACAAAGCCCTTGGCGCCATTGGCCGCCAGGCTGTCGATGGCCGAGAGGGTTTTCTCGCCATCAGGCACGGCGATCTTGATCACCGTGAAGCCTTTGTCCTTGCCGGCCTTTTCGGCGAATGCCCATTCTGTCTGGAACCAGGGCTCTTCCGCCTGCTTGACCAGAAAACCGATCTTCACTTCTTCGGCCGCCAGCAGCGAACTGCTCAGGCTGACTGCAGTGACTGCCAAAGCGACACGGCACAGGGAACGGATCCCACGACGACGATTCATAAGCTGACTCCTTGTTATTTTTTTTGAGCGTTATTTTTTGAAAGCCGGTCAAGCATGAAGCAAATAGTCATATCGTATGATGATTGGATTTCAGACGTGGTACCGCGCGGAAATCCCGATCTGTCAGTCGTGATACATGACCGAGCGACCACCATCGATGGTGATGCAGGAAGCATTGATCAATGGCGCTTCATCGCTGGCCTGGGTCAAGACTCCTTTTTGCAGGCACGACGAAAACCGGGCATCTGTCGATGTCCGGTTAGCAACCTGGGTGGAAAATCGCTGCATCACTTCACCTGTTTTGTTTTTTTAAGTGTGAGTGCGTGTAACTGATGGCGCCGACTATAAACCCGAGCCCCACATAATCTCAATATATAATTTTACATCCCATATTATGGGATCTAGCCGGAAAATCTCTGACAGGTTTTTCCGGGCACATCCACTCGAATCGACAGCAACGCACCATCCAGCGGGTGCTCCAGCGGGCTGGCGGCGCTGGTGATGTACAGGGTTTTGAGGTCTTCGCCGCCGAACACGCAACTGGTGGGGCGGCTGACCGGCAGTTCCATAACGCGATCGACATGACCGTCCGGGGTCAATCTGAGCAGGCAGCTGCCGTCCCACCGGGCATTCCAGAGGTAACCCTCGGCATCCATCGCCGAGCCATCGGGACCTCCGCGCTCATGGGAGCCGAACCAGGGCCTGGCGGGCTCCAGGCTGCCGTCGGTACGGATGAAATGTTGATAGATCGTGCCATCGAGGCTGTCGGCGAAATACAGGCTGGTGGCGTCATCACTCCACAGCAAGGTGTTGGGAATGCCCAGGCCACGGAGCAATGGCGTGACCCGGGCATCGCGATCGATTCGAAACAGGCCGCCGCGACGATGCTCGATGGGCAAGTCCTCGCCCCCTGCGCCGATGTTGTTTTGCATGGTGCCGAGCCAGAGCCGGCCCTGGGCGTCGCAGCGGGCTTCATTGGCGCGGTTGCCGGGTTGCGGATCGGCGATGCAGAACAAGCTCAGGCGCGGCTCGAGGCCGGGGGAATCGAGATCCAGGCGATAGACCCCGCTGCTCAATGTCACCAGCGCATCGCCGCGTTCGCAGGGGATGAAGGCTGACACGTGCTCCGGCATCTGCCAGATCTGCACGTTGGCGCCGATCAATCGCAGTGCTTGCTTGCCGGCGATATCGACCCAGTACAGCGCTTGGGTCGGCGCGTCCCAGAACGGGCCTTCGCCGAGCTGCGCGCGGTGTTCGGTGATCGCGGTCCATTCCATGAAACCTCCTGCTTTTATTCTTATGTGGGAGCGAGCCTGCTCGCGAAGCGATACACCAGTCGACATTGATACTGAATGTGCCGTCCTATTCGCGAGCAGGCTCGCTCCCACAGGGTTCTTTATCGTCAGCCGGCTTTTTTGTCGGCCACGACCTGGGGGTAGTAGCGCTTGATCGCCAGGTCGGCGTTGTCGATCAGGGTCATGCAGGCCCAGACTCCCCGCGCGCTATCCCGGGCGGCGATGGCGTCGGCCATGTCTTTGTGGATCGGCAGCGTGCGGCGCAGCTCGGCCGGGTCGGCGGCGGAGACCTCGAAGGACACGGCCAGCAGCGCGCCAAGGGCTGGAACCATTTGTTCGATGAACTGATTATGGCTGGCGGCGAGGATGCATTCGTGGAAGAACTGGTCGGCGCGGTTGTAATCAATGCCGCTGTCCACGGCCCTCTCCAGTGCGTTGTAGGCCTGAAGGATGGCTTGAACCTGTTCGACGCTGGCGCGCTCGCAAGCCCAGCGCACGGCCATCGGTTCGATGGTGCGGCGCAGGTCGAGCAGGTCGTCGACGAAGTTCTCCGGCAGCCCGCTGCGCGACAGCCAGCCGACGACTTGCGGATCGAAGAGGTTCCAGCGCCGTACCGGCAAAACCCGCGTACCGACCTTCGGCCCCACTTCAAGCATGCCTTTGGCGACCAGGGTCTTGATGGCTTCGCGGATGACCGTACGGCTGACGCCCAATTGCTCGCCAAGGTCGGCTTCGACCTTGAGGCTCTCGCCGGGCTTCACCTGGCCGGTGGCAATCCAGCAACCCAGCCAATCGACCGTCGACGCATGAAAGCTGCTGGACATGGACACCTCGAGTCAGGGACGGCACAAAGCCGTTCGCGATGGATGTCCACGCTAATCATCACATGATTGGCTGTCAAATTGATTTTTCGAAGGGAGCGCAGATCCAATGTGGGAGCGAGCTTGCTCGCGATGGCGGTATGACCGTCAACATTGATGTTGAATGTAATGCCCTCATCGCGAGCAAGCTCGCTCCCACATTAGTAAGGGGTTACGGCTCGAGGCCTATGGGGAAGAACTCGCCGCCACTCCACACACCCAACCAGCGCTGCCCGTCGATCTCGCGGGTCACCGCCAGCTCCACCAGTTGGTAAAACACATTCCTGTGAATCAAGGCTTCAAGGTTGGTTCGCACATGCACATACGGTGCAGGCTCCTGCGTCAGCGGATCGATCACCACGCGCATCGGGTGTTCGGCACCGGCTTCGGCGTTCTCCTCGACATTGGTGGTGAAACGCAAGACCTGCGCTTCACCCTCGCCTTCCACATCCACCGCAATCGCGACGAAAGGTGCATCGTCAACCTTGATCCCGACCTTCTCCACCGGTGTGATGAGGAAGTAATCATCGCCGTCGCGGCGAATGATGGTGGAGAACAACTTGACCATCGGCTTGCGCCCGATCGGCGTGCCCAGGTAATACCAGGTGCCGTCGCGGGCGATACGCATGTCGATGTCGCCGCAGAAGTCGGGATTCCACAGGTGGACCGGCGGCAAGCCTTTGGTCTTGGGGATTTGCCCCAACAGGTCGTTGGCTTTTTGCGGGCCACTCATGGCGTTCTCCTTTTTGGGTTACTGGTCGCTGAGCCCCAGCAAGCTGCGAGCATATTGCTCCAGCGGCGGGCCCATCAGGTCTTCCGGCTTTTTATCGTGGAATGTCAGTAAACCGCCACGACTCTTGATACGTGCAGTATCAATCAAATACTGGGTGTTGGTCTCGATCAACATGATCTGAATCACGCCGCTGTCGATACCGAGTCGATCCACGGCTTCCTGGTCGAGCCATTCATCCGAGTTGCCGATACGGTCGTCGGCCTTGGCGAAGCGGGTATAGAGCAGGTAATGCGCACCGGCGGCACGGGCTTCGCCCATGGCCTGGTCGAGGCCTTGCGGCAGGCGAGCGCGGCGCACCATCGGGAAATATTCGATAAACCCTTCGAAGGCGACTTCGGCAATCACGTTGGGTCGTGGATAGGCGCTGCCCGGCGGGGCGAAAGCGCCCTGGGCGATGTAGACGAAGGAGTCCGGCTGAATGCGCAGATTGTTCGCGCGGTGGCTGTCGCTATGGTCAAGCAGCCCCGCGTCACTCATGTGGTAGCGAGTGCCTTCGGCCATGTCGCTGACATTCATGCAGCCGCCAAGCGCCAAAACGGCCAGCAGCAAAACCAGGCTACGCATCCTTCCCTCCAGAGGCCGGTGACGGAAAACCGGCGAATGGGCAGAGGATGCAGCTTCCGCGCCAGTCCTTGAGACCGTGAATAATTAGAGTTTGGAATACAGTTCTGTGGCGAGGGAGCTTGCTCCCGCTCGGCGGCGCAGCCGTCGTAAATCTGGAAGAATGCGTTGCGTCTGATAGTTTGGGGCCGCTTCGCGACCCAGCGGGAGCAAGCTCCCTCGCCACAAGGGCCCGATCAGCCGCCAATAATCTTCATGATGGTCGCGCCACCGGAGAACGCCACTTCCTGCTTGTCGCCCAAGGCTTTCACCAGCAAGCGCTGCAAGGCCGGCAATGCCTGATGCCGAGGTTTGTCGAGCAAGTCACCGACATAGTGGCGATTGCTCGACGACAAGCAGCCATGCAACCAGCCAGTGGACGACAGACGCAACCGTGAGCAGGTGCGGCAAAACGGCACGCTTTCGTTGGCAATCACGCCGAAATGACCCTGCCCCGGAATCTGGTAACGCACTGCCGTGGCGTCGACGGGCGCATCGGCCTGCAGGTATTCATAGCGCTCGCCAATCAGGCCAAGCAACTGCTGAAGACTGACGAACTGCTGCAGAAAAGCATTGGAGTCACTGGCCAGATGGCCCATGCGCATCAGCTCGATGAAACGCAGCTCATAGCCGCGTTCCAGGCAGTAATCGAGCAGCGGCATCACCTGATCGAGGTTCTGCCCGCGCAGCGGCACCATGTTGACCTTGATTTTCATACCGGCTGCGCTGGCCTGGTCCATGCCGTCGAGCACGGTCGCCAGATCGCCACCGCGGGCAATACTGCGGAACGCGCCGGCATCCAGGGTATCGAGGGACACGTTGATGCGGCGAATACCGGCGTCCACCAGCAATGGCAGCTTCTTTGCCAGAAGTTGGCCATTGGTGGTCAGGCTGATGTCTTCCAGGCCCATCTGCCCGACAGCCGTCATGAACGCTTCGAGTTTTGGGCTGACCAGGGGTTCACCGCCCGTAATGCGCAAACGCTCGATGCCGGCGGCCTCGATCAGATAGGCCACTCCCCTTGCCATCGCTTCGGCCGACAATTCATCCTGCGCAGCCACCAGCCGCTTGCCGTTGGGCACGCAGTAAGTACAAGCGTAATTGCAGGCTGAGGTCAGGCTGATACGCAGATTGCGAAAGCGCCTGCCTTGACGGTCAACGATCATGGATGACTCCGGCAAAAGGAAATTCGAACCGTTAAAACTTGACTCAGAAATCAAGTTTTAGCAAGCCCTATGCCTGAGTATATTCCTGAGGTACTGCGCCATGTAGCTAAATCATGGCGCAATAAGGCAACTGAATGACTCAGCTGCCTGGGGTGTCGGTATCTCGCTTGCGCTTGTTGCCCATGCGCACGCCAATGTCCATCAGGAACTGGAAGAAACCTTCCTGATCTTCCAGCACATTGCTCCAGAACGGCGAGTGATACAGCGCCACGGCACCGTGCACCAGCGCCCAGGACGCGCAGTAATGGAAGTAAGGCGGTACGTCTTCGAGTTTGCCTTCGCTGATCCGGCCCTTGATCAGCAAGGTCAGGCGTTCGAAGTTCGAGGCGCGGATCTTGTGCAGCTCCTCGACCATTTCCGGCACCTGGTTGCCCTTGACCACTTTTTCTTCCAGGCGGTCGAACAGCCGATAGCGTTGCGGATCGCGCATGCGGAATTCGAAATAGGCCCGGGACAGTGCCTCCTTGTCCTTGTCGACGTCGGCCGAATGCAACAGCTCGTTCAGATCGCGCTCGTAATCGAGCATCAGGCGCAGATAGATCTCCGCCTTGGACTTGAAGTGCTTGTAGATCGTGCCTTTGCCGATACCGACGGCATCAGCAATCATCTCGACGGTGACACTGTCTTCACCTTGGTCGAGGAACAGCTTGAGCGCGGTATCGAGAATTTCTTGCTCGCGGCGACGAAACTCACGGACCTTACGAGGTTCTTTATGCATAAGAAAAGGTCTGTAGGGGTCAAAATTCGAAGCCGCGTATTATGCCTAACTTGCGCCAAAATGCACGGATCATCCGACCATATCTGTGTTTCATGATGATTTCACGCAGATCGCCAGTTGATGAGAACGCTTCCGAAGCGGGCGTATTCCAAAATTGTTTAAAAACCCGACCGGCTAAACTGGACTCGGCGCGATACTGATCAATACTTCAACTGTCGGCGGGGCATCTCCCCCAAGTGTCGCGCCGATATAGGTACCAACGGACCGCGTACCTTTGTTTTACTCCTAATGGTCTTAACCCGGATTCCCCCCCCAGAACCCGGGTTTTTTTTGCCTGCGATTTAACCTGATGGCGCAAGCCTTTCCGCGAACGCGACTTCGAACCCTAAACTGCTTTCACATGCGCCAACGGGAATAACCGCTTGAAGTTTTCCGTGGTCTGCTCGGCAAATCGTTCATAGGACTCACCGCGCAACATCGCCAGAAACTCTGCCACTTCCCGCACATACTGCGGCAGGTTCGGTTTGCCACGATAGGGAATCGGCGCCAGGTACGGTGAATCGGTTTCCACCAGCAAGCGATCGGCGGGCACCTTACTGGCCACGTCGCGCAATGCGTCGGCATTGCGGAAAGTGACAATCCCGGACAAGGAAATGTAATAGCCCATGTCCAGCGCAGCTTTCGCCATGTCCCAGTCTTCAGTGAAGCAGTGCAGGACGCCGGCCTGGGGCAGCGCCGCTTCGCGCAACAGACTCAAGGTGTCGGCGCGGGCCCCCCGGGTGTGGATGATCACCGGTTTGCCGGTCTGCTGCGCCGCCTGCAGGTGCAGGCGAAACGACGCCTGCTGCAACTCGGCCGCTTCCGGCTCGTAGTGATAATCCAGGCCGGTTTCACCGATCGCCACCACTCGCGGGTGGTTCAGCTCCTGCAGCAACCACTCCAGCGCTGGCGCCGCACCGGGTTGCACATCCAGCGGATGCACGCCCACCGAACAATCGACGTCAGCGTAGCGCTCGGCCAGGGCTTTGACGTCGGCAGCATTTTCGACACTGACGCCGATACACAGGAAGTGACCGACCCCGCGTTGACGGGCTGCATCGAGTGCAGCATCCAGCGAACCATCGTGGGCGGCAAGGTCGAGGCGATCGAGATGACAATGGGAATCTACGAGCATAAAAGGGCAGCAACTTACATCGTATGGGTGGGACGGTCGGACTTCAGGGCTCCGGCCAGATGGGTTTCTATTCGACTGCGCGCGGTATCGTCGCCTTCGTTGAACTGCACACCAACCCCCGCGGCTCGATTGCCCTGGGCGCCTTTGGGGGTGATCCAGGTGACCTTGCCGGCGACCGGGATTTTTTCCGCATCGTCCATCAGGTTCAGCAGCATGAACACCTCATCGCCCAACTTGTAGCCTTTATTGGTCGGGATAAACAGGCCGCCGTTCTTGATAAACGGCATGTAAGCCGCGTACAGCACGGACTTGTCCTTGATCGTCAGGGACAAAATGCCGTTGCGCGGCCCCGGATTGACGGCTTCATTCATGCTCACCTCCACTGCTGATGCCCAGAGTCTAGGCGCGAACGGTCACTTCTGGCCAGGCAAGGACGCCCATTGCACCAGCAGCGCCTCTAACAACAGCGCCGGATTCAGGTTGGCTTTACTCATCACTTTCTGACGCTGGGCGAGAATCCAGTCCTGGATGGCGAGCACTTTGTCCTGCGCGGATTTCTGCGCCAGGTATTGAATGACCTTGCGCATGTCCGTCAGGCCGAGGCCTTCTTCATCCTGGGTCAACTGATAGCGCAGGATCAGGCTCGACCAGTCGCAGAACCAGTCGAACAACTGCAACTGCGCAATGGTTTTCCATTCCTCGGCGAGCTGGGTCGGCGATTGCTGCTGCTTGAGCAGTTTCTTCACGCCCTCGACCACCAGCGCCCGCTGATCGCGCACACCCCGGGCCTGCAACTTGACCGCGGCCAATGGCGAACCGGCAGCGAGTGTCAGCAACTCGACGCGTTCCTCTGGCGTGCACTCCGGCAACGCCTGCGCCAACCAGGCCAGGCTCATCGCCTCGCTGGGCAGCGGACACGCCTGCTGCTGGCAGCGGCTCTTGATGGTCGGCAACAAACGACTGGTCTGGTGGCTGACCAACAGCAACACGGTGTCGCCGGACGGCTCTTCAAGACTTTTGAGCAAGGCGTTGGCGGCGTTGACGTTCATCGACTCGGCCGGCTCGATCAGCACCACCTTGCGTCCGCCCATTTGCGCGGTCTGGACCACGAAGCTGACCAGTTCGCGAACCTGATCGACCTTGATCGCCTTGTCGGCTTCTTCCGGTTCCAGGATGTAGTTGTCGGGGTGGCTGCCGGCCTTGAGCAACAGACAGGATTTGCATTCGCCGCACGCGTCCTGCGCGGTCGGACGCTGGCACAGCAAACTGGCCATCAAGCGCTCGGCCAGCGCGCGCTTGCCGACCCCGGCCGGGCCATGCAGCAGATAGGCGTGAGCATGCTGCTTGCGACCGGCCAACTGCTGCCAGAGGCTGTCCTGCCACGGATACGCTTCAGCCACGACTCAACTCCAGCAGACGTGGAAGCAAGGCATCCAGTGCCAGCTGAACCTGCGCCAGCGGCTGGGCGGCATCGACCAGGACATAACGCGCCGGCTGCGCTTGAGCACGCTTGAGGAAGGCACTGCGCACCGCATCGAAAAATGTCCGGCCTTCAAGTTCGAAGCGATCCAGGCGACCGCGAGCGCTGGCACGCGCCAGGCCCACTTCAACCGGCAGATCGAAAATCAGTGTCAGGTCCGGACGCAGGTCGCCCTGGACAAAGGTTTCCAGGGTCGCGATGCGCTCCAGCGACAAACCGCGACCGCCGCCCTGATAGGCATAGGTCGAATCGGTAAAGCGATCACACAGGACCACGGCACCACGGGCCAGTGCCGGGCGAATCACCTCGGCCAGATGCTGGGCTCGCGCGGCAAACACCAACAGCAACTCGGTATCGGGGTTCATGACTTCATCGACAGGCGCCAGCAATACCTCGCGGATCCGCTCGGCCAGAGGCGTACCCCCCGGCTCGCGGGTCAGCAGCACCTCGATACCGGCGGCGCGCAGGCGCTCGGCCAGGTATTCGCGGTTGGTGCTCTTGCCGGCCCCTTCCGGGCCTTCCAGGGTAATAAACAAGCCAGTCACAGGCAGTCCTTAGTCAGAATCATTGCGGGCTTTGCGGCGCGGTCGCATCCGGTTCGGGCACGGCAGCGGGTTCTTGGGCAGGTTGCGGCGAAGGTTCTGGCACCGGCTCCGGTGGCGGCTCCGATTGTAACTCCGGTGGCGGCTCCGATTGTGACTCCTGTAGCGGCTCCTCGGCAGGCGCTTGCGGCTCGGCTGGCGTCGCCTGGGCTGGCTCTTGCGGCGGCACTGGCGGCAAAGCCTCAGGGGCCAGGTTGGGCGAAGCCGCCGGAATCGGCATCTGCTCGTCCAACGCCTGCGGCGCAGTCGCAGTCGCGGGCCCCGGGCTGGAGCGATAATCGGCGCGGCGCTTGAGCTGGAATTCACGCACCGCGTTGTTGTGGGCATCCAGATCATCGGAGAACACGTGGCTGCCATCGCCCCGGGCAACGAAATAGAGGCTGTTGCCCGCCACCGGATTGAGCGCTGCATGGATCGCTTCACGACCGACCATGGCAATCGGAGTCGGCGGCAACCCGGAAATCATATAGGTGTTGTAGGGGGTCGCTTCCTTGAGATGGGCACGGGTCAATTTGCCGTTGTAACGCTCACCGAGGCCGTAGATCACCGTCGGATCGGTCTGCAACAGCATGCCCATTTCCATGCGCCGCACAAACACCCCGGCGATCTGCCCGCGCTCCTGCGGCACACCGGTTTCCTTTTCCACCAGCGAAGCCATGATCAGCGCCTGATAGGGTTCGGTGTAGGGCACGTCAGCCGAGCGCTGCCCCCATTCCTTGGCGAGGACTTCATCCAGGCGGTCGTAGGCTTTCTTCAGCAGCTCGACATCGCTCATGCCACGCACGTAGCGATAAGTGTCGGGGAAGAATCGACCTTCGGGGAAAACCCCGCGATGACCGAGTTTCTCCATGATCTGGCTATCGCTCAAACCTTCGAGGGTCTGTTCGAGTTTCTGCTCCTTGGCCAATGCAGCGCGAACCTGATGGAAATTCCAGCCTTCGACCAGTGTCAGGCTGTACTGAACGATATCCCCGCGCTTCCACAACTCGATCAGCCCTTTGACCGTCATGCCGGGCTGCATGCGGTATTCGCCCTTGTGCAAGGGTTGCCGGGCGAGATTGAAGCGCCAGTAGACGCGCAGCCAGAAAGCGTCCTTGATGACGCCATCGGCTTCAAGCCGATAGAAGGTGCGGGTCGGCGTGGTGCCTTTGGGCACCTCCAGCAATTCTTCCTGGGTGATATTCAGCGGCTGTTCCAGCGCTGAATGGATTTTCCAGGCGGAGGCGCCCAGACACAGCCCCGCCAGAACCAATCCGGTTTCCAGCAGCAGCAGAAATTTACGTCTCACGAATCAAGCATCCAGTAGCGCACGGGCAATGGTTTGCAGTTTACGGGTGAGCGGCCCAACCGGCCAGCTCAGTGCTGCGTAGGCGCGCACCGGCCAAACGCCATACACACTGTTGCAGACGAAGACTTCATCGGCCCACTGCAGCTGATCCAGGCTGATGTCGGTGACTTGCGTGGGGATCCCCGATGACTCGGCTTGAAACAATAATTCCGCACGCATCACGCCGGCCACGCCGCAGCGCTTGAGATCGGCCGTGATCAATACCCCGTCGCGCACCAGGAACAGGTTGCTGAACACGCCTTCGATCACTCGCCCGGCCTGGTCGAGCATCAAGCCTTCGGCGTGATCGGTGTCCTGCCACTCGGAACGGGCGATGACCTGCTCGAGACGGTTCAGGTGTTTGAGGCCGGCCAGCAGTGGCTGTCTGGAGAGCCGCGTCGCGCAGGGGAACATTCGAATGCCCTGCTCCGCATTGGCAGCCGGATAAATCGCCGGGGGATTACTTAGCATGATGCGCCGCGCCTGGGCCGAAGGATCGGGCGCATAACCGCGCGCGCTTTCGCCCCGGGTGACCATCAGCTTGAGGACGCCTTCGCCCAACGCCTGAGCATAGGCCTGTAACTCAGTGCATAGGGCCGCATGGTCGAGATTGATTGCCAGGCGCTGGCAACCCTTGACCAGACGCACCAGATGCCGATCCAGCAGCACCGCAGCGCCGTTGTGCACGGCAATGGTCTCGAACAGACCATCGCCGTAAGCCAGGCCGCGATCCTTCAGCGACAAAGCGTCAGCCGGCTGACCGTCGACCCAGCTGTCCATCAGTCAGCGAACCGGCGGAACACCAGCGAGCCGTTGGTGCCGCCAAAGCCGAAGGAGTTGGACAGCACCACATCGATCTCCATGTTGCGCGCGGTGTGGGGCACGAAGTCGAGATCGCAGCCTTCATCCGGCTCATCGAGGTTGATGGTCGGCGGGGCCACCTGGCTGTTGATCGACAGCACGCTGAAGATCGCCTCGACCGCGCCCGCTGCACCCAGCAAGTGACCGGTCATGGACTTGGTCGAACTGACCGCCAGCTTGTACGCGTGATCGCCGAACACCGACTTGATCGCACAGGCTTCGGCAAGGTCGCCGGCCGACGTCGAGGTGCCATGGGCATTGATGTACTGGACCTGGTCGCTGTTGATCTTCGCGTCGCGCAAGGCATTGGTGATGCAACGCGCAGCACCTGCACCATCTGCTGGCGGCGAAGTCATGTGGTAGGCATCGCCACTGGTGCCGAAGCCGATCAGCTCGGCGTAGATGGTCGCGCCGCGAGCCTTGGCGTGCTCCAGCTCTTCCAGAACCAGTGCACCGGCGCCATCGGACAATACGAAGCCATCACGGCCCTTGTCCCATGGACGGCTGGCGCGGGTCGGCTCGTCGTTGCGGGTCGACAGCGCACGCGAGGCACCGAAGCCGCCCATGCCCAGACCGCAGGCCGCCATCTCGGCGCCGCCGGCAATCATCACGTCGGCTTCGTCGTACATGATGTTGCGAGCCGCCATGCCGATGCAGTGCGTACCGGTGGTGCACGCAGTGGCGATGGCGTAGTTGGGTCCCTGTGCGCCCAGGTGGATGGACAGGAAACCGGAAATCATATTGATGATCGAGCCAGGCACGAAAAACGGAGAAATCCGTCGCGGGCCGGATTCATGCAGGGTGCGACTGGTTTCTTCGATATTGGTCAGACCGCCAATACCCGAACCCATGGCCACGCCGATACGCTCGCGGTTGGCGTCGGTGACTTCCAGGCCGGCGTTACGAACAGCCTGAAAACCTGCGGCCAGACCGTACTGGATGAACAGGTCAAGTTTGCGGGCTTCCTTGACCGACAGGTATTCCTCGACATTGAAGCCCTTTACCGAGCCGCCAAAACGGGTGGAATAGGCAGAAAGGTCGGTGTGTTCGATCAGACCAATGCCACTGCGGCCAGCCAGAATGCCCTGCCAGCTGCTCGGCACATCCGTGCCCAGTGGCGACAACATACCCATACCGGTGACTACGACGCGTCTACGCGACACAGCACTCTCCTTTTTCAAATGACGACTTTGCATCAGGCCTAAAGAAAAAACCGCACGCCGTGATGGCAGTGCGGTTTTTCCATGACAGCAAGCAACGATTACAAACTATTACGCCTGGTGGCTGGTAACGTAGTCGATTGCAGCTTGTACGGTAGTGATCTTCTCAGCTTCTTCGTCAGGGATTTCGGTCTCGAATTCCTCTTCCAGAGCCATCACCAGCTCAACGGTGTCAAGGGAGTCAGCACCCAGGTCTTCAACGAAGGAAGCAGTGTTGACCACTTCTTCTTCTTTAACGCCCAGTTGCTCGGCAACGATTTTCTTGACGCGCTCTTCGATGGTGCTCATACCTTGTTTTCACTCCTAATGGACAAATTCAGGCAGCTGGCCAGTGGGTAAGTGTATAGAAAGACTTTTCAGTTTTTCAACTGAAAGCTTCACTCCTCAAACCCGGCGGCCCTCTGCCTATAAATAGATTGCAGCTTTATAACGGATTTTAGACAGCTCGTATGACATTTTTTTGAAACGATCCGTCACATTTAACTCATGTACATCCCGCCGTTCACCGGGATTGTAGCCCCAGTAACGTAAGCCGCACCGTCGGATGCAAGAAAAGCGACCACAGACGCGATCTCTTGAGCTTGTCCCAGACGGCCCAGCGGAATCTGCGTCTGCAAGGCTTCACGCTGCGCCTCGGGCAGTTCGCGGGTCATATCGGTGTCGATGAACCCTGGGGCCACCGAGTTTACCGTAATCGAACGCGAGCCGACTTCACGCGCCAGTGCACGGCTGAAACCTTCCAGACCGGCCTTGGCGGCAGCGTAGTTTACTTGGCCTGCGTTGCCCATGGCACCCACAACCGAGCCAATACTGATAATTCGTCCCCAACGGGCTTTGGTCATACCGCGCAAAACGCCCTTGGACAGGCGGAACAGACTGTTCAGGTTGGTGTCGACGACGTCATGCCATTCGTCATCTTTCATGCGCATCATCAGATTATCGCGGGTGATACCGGCATTGTTGACCAGGATCGCCGGCGCACCGAACTGCTCCTGGATGCTCGCCAGCACCGCTGCGACGGATTCGTCGCTGGTGACATTGAGTTCCAGGCCAGTGCCTTGAATACCGTTTTCCTTCAGGGTCGCGGCGATGCGCTCGGCACCCGAGGCGGAGGTCGCGGTACCGATAACGATAGCACCCTGACGACCCAGTTCCAGGGCGATAGCCTGGCCGATACCGCGGCTCGCACCGGTGACCAGTGCAACTTTACCTTGCAGACTCATGCAAGCTTCTCCTGATTCAGGCCAGCGCTGCACGGGCGGCAGCGAAAGCGTCTGGGGTATTGAGGTTGGATGTCGATACGCCTTCGGCGCAGCGTTTGTTCAGACCGGCCAGCACTTTGCCCGGACCGCATTCGACCAGTTGGGTCGCGCCTTTGGCCGCCAGCGCCTGGACCGATTCGACCCAGCGCACGGGCTTGTAGAGCTGCTCAAGCAGATCGCGCTTGAGGGTTTCCAGATCGGCCGGCACACCGGCACTGACATTTTGTACCACAGGAATCTGTGGTTCCTGCCAGTCGATCGCAGCGATCGATTCGGCGAAACGCTCGGCCGCCGGACGCATCAGCTCGCAATGAGATGGCACGCTGACCGGCAATGGCATGGCGCGCTTGGCACCACGGGCCTTGCAGCCTTCGATGGCGCGCTCGACCGCCGCCTTGGCACCGGCAATGACCACCTGGCCCGGGGAATTGAAATTGACCGCGCTGACCACTTCGCCTTGAGCAGCTTCGGCACAGGCCGCCAGCACATCGGCATCTTCCAGGCCGAGGATTGCGGCCATGCCGCCCTGCCCGGCCGGAACGGCTTCCTGCATCAACTGACCACGGCGCTCGACCAGCTTCACAGCGTCGCCCAGGCTCAGGCTGCCTGCCGCCACCAGGGCGCTGTATTCGCCCAGGCTGTGACCGGCGACATAGGCCGGACGCGCGCCGCCTTCGGCCAGCCACAGACGCCACAAGGCGATCGAGGCGGTCAGAATGGCCGGCTGGGTTTTATCGGTTTGATTGAGTTGCTCTTCCGGCCCCTGCTGGGTCAGCGCCCACAGGTCGTAACCCAAGGCGTCAGAAGCTTCTTTGAAGGTATCGAGGACAACCGGATGTTGCGCGCCCAACTCGGCCAGCATGCCGAGGGACTGCGAACCCTGTCCAGGAAAGACGAATGCGAGGGATGCAGACATGTAACAAGCCCCTAATGATCTTGTCGCCGAAGAATTGGCGTCCCGCCCGGGGACGCAAGAAAACTGACAATTGGATAGCCAATTGAACTGAGCGGTCACATTTAAGCATTGTCCGACGAAAACGCCTAAAGCAACAAATCCTCCAGACGACCGTGAATCCGTTCCGGCAGGTTTTCCTGAATCTCGATCAAGGCGCGCGAGATTGCGCTTTGAAAACCCTGGACCCCTGCAGAACCGTGACTTTTCACCACAATTCCCTGCAAACCCAGGAAACTGGCACCGTTATGCCGCGCAGGCGCCAGCTCGGCTTGCAGGCGCTTCATCAGCGGCAGCGCCATGGCCCCGACTACTTTTGATGCAAGGTTTTTCTTGAACAGGGCTTCGATGCGCCCGGCAATCATGGTCGCCAGGCCTTCGCTGGACTTGAGCAGGATATTGCCGACAAATCCGTCACACACCACCACATCCGCCTCGCCGCGGTACAGACCGTCGCCCTCGACGAAACCGATGTAGTTGATGCCGCGGGCACTCTGCAACAAGGTTGCCGCCAGCTTGACCTGCTGATTACCCTTGATGTCTTCGGTACCGATGTTCAGCAAGGCGACCCGAGGCCGAACGACACCCAGGGCTTGCGCCGCGACCGACCCCATCACCGCAAACTGCAACAGATGCTCGGCACTGCAATCGACGTTGGCGCCCAGGTCGAGCAACTGGCAGAAACCCTTCTGCGTCGGAATCGCCGCGACCATGGCCGGTCGATCGATGCCTGGCAGGGTCTTGAGCACAAATCGCGACAACGCCATCAGTGCCCCGGTGTTGCCGGCACTGACGCAGGCCTGGACCTTGCCATCGCGCAGCAGCTCCAGCGCCACGCGCATCGACGAATCGGGCTTGCCACGCAAGGCCTGGGCCGGCTTTTCATCCATGGTGATGACTTCGGACGCTGGCGCAATCGACAGGCGCGCGCGATCCACAGCCGATTGGCTGGCGATCAGTTCTTCAAGGAGTGAGGGTTGACCGACGAGGGTCAGGTGCAACGAGGGCGTAGCTTTCAGACAAGCAAGGCTGGCCTGAACAATGCTGCGGGGACCGAAGTCCCCGCCCATTGCGTCAATCGCGATGACTTGAGCAGACAAGTGATTACTCGTCAGCGCCCTTGTCGATCACTTTACGGCCACGGTATACGCCTTCTGGCGATACGTGGTGACGCAGGTGAATTTCACCGGTGGTTTTTTCTACAGACAGAGTGCTTGCCGTCAGGGCGTCGTGCGAACGACGCATGTCACGGGCAGAGCGGGATTTTTTGTTCTGCTGAACAGCCATAATTGATTAACTCCTAAACGTTTGGGTCACGCTTTAACTGCGCCAATACACTGAACGGGTTGGACCGCGTTACCTCGTCCTCGCTCGGTTCGGGCTCATCGAGACCCGCCGGCTGCTGGCATTCTTCCGGATGATGAGCAGGCACAATGGGCAAGGCGAGCAGAAGCTCCTCCTCGATCAGTGACTGCAGATCCAATGGATCTTCGCCCAGTTCCAGCACGTCATAACCTTTCGGCAACGACTGGGTATTCGCACCCTCCTTCACCACAGCATAACTGCATTCGCTGTGGATCGGCAGGGTGACCAGCTCAAGACAACGCTGGCAAACCATTTTGACTTCGGTGTCGATAAAGCTGTGGATTACCACAGACTTACGTTCATCTCGCTCAAAAACGAATTTAGCCTGCACCGTACCGACAGTATCGGAAAGCGGGTCGCAGAGTCTCTCCAAATCGGCCAGCAGCAGTTCACCTTGAAGGGTGGTGCCACGGTCAGCCAATTTGCGCGGGTCAACGTGAGGTGGAATCGGGTCATTCAACATAGGCGCAGCATTATAGGGATGCCCCCGGGCATGTCAAAGGAAATTCAGCCCTGTCCGTCACTTGGTAGCCTCGTTAGAATTCGCACCTGCCTTCTGGAGATGCGCATGCTGCCTTTATTACTCGCTTCAAGCTCGGTTTATCGCCGGGAGTTGCTGGCCCGCCTGCAGCTGCCGTTCACCTGCAGCTCACCGGATATCGACGAAAGCCATCGCCCGGGGGAGTCCGCCATCGAGCTGGTAAAACGCCTCGCCGAGGCCAAGGCCCGCGCACTGGCCGCTAGCCATAACGCTCACCTGATCATCGGCTCCGACCAGGTCGCCGTGCTGGGCGAGCGGATCATCGGCAAGCCCCACACCTTCGAAAAGGCTCGTGAGCAGCTATTGGCCGCAAGCGGCGCCAGCGTCACCTTCCTGACCGGCGTCGCCCTGCTGAATAGTCAGACTGGCGACTGCCAAGTCGACTGCGTGCCGTTCACCGTACACATGCGCACACTCGACACCGCGCGCATCGAACGCTACCTGCGCGCTGAAGAGCCCTACGACTGCGCTGGCAGCTTCAAGGCCGAAGGTTTGGGGGTGAGCCTGTTTCAAAGCACCGAAGGCCCTGACGCCACCAGCCTGATCGGCCTGCCGTTGATTCGACTGATCGATATGCTGTGGGCGCAAGGCGTGCAAATCCCCTGAAAAAACCGGCCTGCAGCCAGGGCAACTGTAGGAGCGAGCTTGCTCGCGAAAAAACCAGGGACGCCGCTGGGCATCTGGCTTTACGCGTTATCGTTCACGACCTTCGTCGGAACGCCGCCCGGAGCAAGCTCGCCCCTACAGGCAACTGGATTCATGCCGGTTTTTTTCAGCCTGCCAGAGAATCAGCGTAGCGAAGGCCCCTGAAACCCCATCCACATCGCCAAATGCTCGGCCACGCTGGCACCCAGCTTCTTCGAGAAGCGATCGAATGGCGATTCCTGGACAGTGAAGTCCACCAGCTCTTTCTCGCCGATCACGTCGCGCGCCACGGAACTGGCGCTACCCAGGCCATCGATCAGCCCCAGCGGCAACGCCTGCTCGCCAGACCAGACCAGGCCGGAGAACAACTCCGGATGCTCCTTGTCCTTGAGCCGATCGCCCCGCCCCTTCTTGACGCTGTTGATGAACTGCTGATGAGTGGTATCGAGCACGCCTTGCCAGAACTGCGTTTCTTCAGGCTTTTGCGGCTGGAACGGATCAAGGAACGATTTGTGCTCGCCCGAGGTGTAGGTGCGCCGCTCGACGCCCAGCTTTTCCATGGTGCCGACAAAGCCATAACCGGCCGCCGTCACCCCGATGGAGCCCACCAGACTCGCCTTGTCGGCATAGATCTGATCGGCTGCGCTGGCGATGTAGTAGGCGCCGGAAGCCCCCAGATCCGAGATCACCGCATAAACCCGGGTATCCGGATGCAGAGCGCGCAAACGGCGGATCTCGTCATAGACGTAACCCGACTGCACCGGACTGCCACCCGGACTGTTGATACGCAGGATGACGCCCTTGACCTTTTCATCCTCAAAGGCGGCACGCAGGCTGCCGACGATGTTGTCGGCGCTGGCGGGCTCCTTGTCGGCAATCATGCCGGTAATATTGATCAGCGCGGTGTAGTTGCCACTGCGGGCCGCGGCTTTTTCCATGTCCATCAGCGGCGAGAACAGGAGCAGCGCGCCAATCAGGTACACAAAGGTCAGCAGCTTGAAGAAGATGCCCCAGCGACGGGACCGGCGCTGCTCCTGCACGCTGGCCAGCAGGGTCTTTTCCAGCAGCTTCCAGCTTTTCTCGTCACCGCTCTGCGCGCCCGGCTCGGCGGGCGCTTTCCATTCGTCGGTCATGCCATGTACCCCAGCAAAAACGGTTTAAGCCTGGCTCAGCCAGGCATGCAATTCTGAAAAACGGTCGATCGCCAGGCGTGGCTCGAACAGCTTCAGCGCCTCGATCGATTGAGCACCATAGCTGACGGCAACCGAATCCATGCCGGCGTTGCGCGCCATCTGCAGGTCAAAGGACGAATCGCCCACCATCAGCGCCTGCTCCGGGCGGACGCCGCAATGCGCGACGATCTGCTCCAGCATCAGAGGATGGGGTTTGCTGGCAGTTTCATCGGCGGCCCGGGTGATGTCGAAATAATCTTCCCAGCCGTGAGACTTCAGCACCCGATCCAGCCCGCGGCGGGCCTTGCCGGTGGCAATCGCCAGGTGATACCCGTCGGCGCGAAACGCTTGCATCGACTCGACCACGCCCTCGAACAATGGCGAGGGCACGGCTTCGGAGGCGATGTAGTGATCGGCATAGTGCTGACGGAAGGCGACCAGTTCGTCGTCACCGATGTGCGGATACAACGTACGGATCGCTTCCGGCAAGCCCAGGCCGATGATGCCCTTGACGGCAAAATCATCGCGCAACTCAAACCCGGATCGCTCGGAGGCCACGTGCATCGACTCGACAATCCGACCAATGGAGTCGGCGAGCGTGCCATCCCAGTCGAAAATCAGCAGCTTGTAATCAGATGGGTGCACTCAGGCGCTCCACGGTCTTGGCCCACATTTCGTCGACCGGTGCCTGCAATTTCAGCTCGCCACCGTCAGGTAGCGGCACGGTCAGCAGGTAGGCGTGCAGGAACAGGCGTTTGCCGCCCAGATCACGGATCTCTTTGCTGAAGCCCTCGTCGCCGTATTTGGTGTCGCCGGCGATGCAATGCCCGGCGTGCAGGGTATGCACGCGGATCTGGTGGGTGCGGCCGGTGATCGGCTTGGCCTCGACCAGGGTGGCAAAGTCGCCGAAGCGGCGCAGGACCTTGAACACGGTCACAGACTCCTTGCCCTCCTCCTCGTCGACCTCGACCATGCGTTCGCCGGAGCGCAGATTGCTCTTGCCGAGCGACGCCCGGACTTGCTTGATCGAGGCCGCCCAGTTACCGCGAACCAGCGCCATGTAGCGCTTGTCGACACCATCGCCGCGCAAGGCAGCGTGCAAGTGGCGCAACATGCTGCGCTTCTTGGCGATCATCAACAGGCCGGAGGTATCACGGTCGAGACGGTGAACCAGTTCGAGCTCCTTGCAATCGGGACGCAACTGACGAAAGGCTTCGATCACCCCGTAAGTCAAGCCGCTGCCGCCGTGAACCGCGATGCCGCAAGGCTTGTTGATCACGATCAGCGCCTTGTCTTCAAAGACAATCGAGGCTTCAAGGCGCTGCAGCAGGCCCTGGGCCAGCGGCACGGGCTCGTCGCGCTCAGGCACACGTACCGGCGGCACGCGCACGATATCGCCCGCCTGCAGCTTGTATTCGGGCTTGATCCGTCCCTTGTTCACCCGCACTTCGCCCTTGCGCAAAATGCGGTAAATCAAGGTCTTGGGCACGCCTTTGAGCCGAGCGAGAAGGAAATTATCAATACGTTGGCCGGCATATTCCGGCGAGACCTCGAGCAGTTGTACCGCTGGGGTCGAAGGGGCAGTAGTCGTCATGCCGCGATGATAACAATTTTTTATGGAATTGAAGCACTTAATCATTGCTGCTATAGTCGCGAACGCCGCCAAAAGTGGCCTGGACAGCGGACCAACGGTCAAAAACCGGCCCTGACCATCGCAATTCACGAGGACGAGAGGCCGTCCTACGGGGCTTTTGCTACGTAACGGTAGAGTTTGCAGTTGTAACAAGCGCAGGTGACATGAGGCCTGAATCATGCCGCAAAGCAGAGTTTTCACTCGCCTTGCGAGCAAATATTCACGGCCAGTTCACAAAGTGCAGTCAGCTACGAACGACCCCGAGCGAACGCTTCGGAAACAACGCCTAAATTAGCCATGATGCGTGACCTCCCCCTTCGGAGCTCACGGTAAATGCCAACCCGCTGCGGATTCTGCGCGCGGCAGCACCCGAATTATCAGGGATACGTGTAGGGTGGAGATGCACAACCGCTGGACTGTGTAGCACTAGGCTTTATCAAGACGCTTCATCTCGTCCACAGCCGCCGGTTGATTCCTCCTCCTGACTGAGTGCTTAAGTAGCCACAGCAAGCAGGACGCGTACGTCGCGATGAAGGCCCACATTGGCCGGACTTCGCTGGACACGGGAATGGCCAACCATTCCCGACGCACCTGACACCGACCGTGAGAAGTCGTGTGTGCCGAACGCCGTTTCCGGCAGCCCGGAAACCGACGGTACTACATGAAAAGAATGCTGATTAACGCAACCCAACCCGAAGAGTTGCGTGTTGCACTGGTAGATGGCCAGCGCCTCTACGACCTGGACATCGAATCCGGTGCACGCGAGCAAAAAAAGGCCAACATCTATAAAGGCCGGATTACTCGCATCGAACCAAGCCTCGAGGCTGCCTTTGTCGATTTCGGCTCTGAGCGCCACGGCTTCCTGCCCCTCAAAGAAATCTCCCGCGAATACTTCAAGAAAGCCCCCGAAGGCCGCGTCAACATCAAGGACGTCCTGAGCGAAGGCCAGGAAGTCATCGTTCAGGTCGAAAAAGAAGAACGTGGCAACAAGGGCGCCGCCCTGACCACCTTCATCAGCCTGGCCGGTCGTTACCTGGTGCTGATGCCGAACAACCCGCGTGCCGGCGGTATCTCCCGTCGCATCGAAGGTGAAGAGCGCAACGAACTGCGTGAAGCCCTGAACGGTCTGGTTGCCCCGGCCGACATGGGTCTGATCGTTCGTACTGCCGGCCTTGGTCGCAGCAGCGAAGAAATGCAGTGGGACCTCGATTACCTGCTGCAACTCTGGACCGCCATCAAAGAAGCTTCGCTGGATCGTTCCGCGCCGTTCCTGATCTACCAGGAAAGCAACGTGATCATCCGCGCCATCCGCGATTACCTGCGCCAGGACATCGGCGAAGTGCTGATCGACAGTGTTGAAGCCCAGGACGAAGCCCTGACCTTCATCCGCCAGGTCATGCCGCAGTACGCCAGCAAGATCAAGCTGTACGAAGACAGCGTGCCGCTGTTCAACCGCTTCCAGATCGAGAGCCAGATCGAGACCGCCTTCCAGCGCGTCGTCGAATTGCCTTCCGGCGGTTCCATCGTCATCGATCCGACCGAAGCCCTGGTGTCCATCGACATCAACTCGGCGCGCGCCACCAAAGGCAGCGACATCGAAGAAACCGCACTGCAGACCAACCTTGAAGCCGCCGAAGAAATCGCCCGTCAGTTGCGCTTGCGCGACATCGGCGGCCTGATCGTCATTGACTTCATCGACATGACCCCTGCCAAGAACCAGCGCGCCGTGGAAGAGAAAGTCCGCGAATGCCTGGAAGCCGACCGTGCTCGCGTGCAAGTCGGTCGGATCTCGCGCTTCGGCCTGCTGGAAATGTCCCGTCAACGCCTGCGTCCATCCCTGGGCGAAAGCAGCGGCATCGTCTGCCCGCGTTGCAACGGCACCGGCATCATCCGTGACGTCGAATCGCTGTCGCTGGCGATCCTGCGCCTGATCGAAGAAGAAGCCCTGAAAGACCGCACCGCCGAAGTTCGTGCACAAGTACCGATCCCGGTTGCTGCGTTCCTGCTCAACGAAAAACGCAACTCGATCACCAAGATCGAACTGCGCACCCGTGCCCGCATCGTCATTCTGCCGAACGATCACCTCGAAACGCCGCACTTCGAAGTTCAGCGTCTGCGCGATGACAGCCCGGAAGCCGCGGTCGGCCAGTCCAGCTACGAAATCGCGGCTGCCGCTGCCGAAGTCGAAGAAGTCCAGCCAGCCGCCGCGACCCGCACCCTGGTTCGCCAGGAAGCCGCTGTGAAGACTGCACCCGCCCGCGCCAATGCTCCGGTTCCGGTCGAAGTCGTCGCTGCCGCCCCGGTGGCTCCACCGCCCGCCGCGCCAGAGCCAAGCCTGTTCAAAGGCCTGGTGAAGTCGCTGGTCAGCCTGTTCGCGACCAAGCAAGAGCCAGCCGCTCCGGTTGTGGTTGAAAAGCCGACGGCCACCGAGCGTCCTGCCCGCAACGAAGAGCGGCGCAACGGTCGTCAGCAAAGCCGCAACCGTAACGGCCGTCGCGACGAAGAACGCAAGCCTCGCGAGGAACGTGCACCGCGTGAAGAACGCGCCCCCCGTGAGCCACGCGAAGAGCGTCAACCACGCGAAGCCCGTGAAGAAACTCCGGCCATCGTCGCTCGCGAAGAACGCGCTCCACGTGAAGAACGCGCACCGCGCGCACCTCGTGAAGAACGTGCACCGCGCGCTCCTCGTGAAGAGCGCAAGCCACGTGGCGATCGTGAAGAACGGGTTCGTGAACTGCGTGAGCCGCTGGATGCCACCGCTCCAGCTGCCGCCGCTGCTGCTACCGCTACCGCTGAAGAGCGTCCAGCTCGCCAGCCACGCGAAGAACGCGCTCCACGCCCACCGCGTGAAGAACGTCAACCACGTGCCGAGCAAGCCGCTGCTGCCGTGACCGAAGAAGAAGAGCTGACCGGCAACGAAGAGCAACTGCAGGAAGACGGTCAGGAGAGCGCCGAAGGCGATCGTCCACGCCGCCGCTCCCGTGGCCAGCGTCGTCGCAGCAACCGTCGTGAGCGTCAACGCGATGCCAACGGCAACGTGATCGAAGGTTCGGACGAGTCCGACTCCGCCGACGGCGAAGCCAGCGAAACCCGTGAAGCCCCAAGCGCTGCCGATCTGGCCGCCGGCCTGGCTGTTACCGCAGCCGTTGCCAGCAGCGTGATCAGCGCTCCGGCCGAGGCACAAGCCAACGAGCAAGCCGAACGCGCCACTGCCGCCACCCGGGAAACTGCTGCGGTGGAAGCCCCAGTCGTTGAAGCGACCACGCCAGTCGAAGTGACCGCCTCGCCGGAAATCGAAGTGGCCCCGGTTCGTGAAGCACAGCCTGAAGTTGAAGCTGTGGCCGAGCCGACTGTAGTTGCCGAAGCGCCAGCCGTGGCTGCGCAGCCGGCTGCTGAAACGGTCACCGAAACCGTGACAGACACCATTCGTGAAGTTCGCGAAGAGCAGACTGCGTTCAACTGGGTTGCCGAGCCTGCCGCCGCCGAAGTGCCAGAAGCTGAAGCCATGGTTTCCGAACCCGTGGTGGCTGCTGCCGAACCTGCACCAGTAGTTGAAGCTGCACCAGTAGTTGAAGCTGCACCGGCAGTCGAAGCTGCGGCACCGGTTGTCGCCGAAGTGGCTGCACCTGAAGTCGAAGCAGCGCCTGTCAGCGCCCTGACGCCAAGCGGCCGTGCGCCTAACGACCCGCGTGAAGTGCGTCGTCGCAAGCGTGAAGCCGAGCGTCTGCAGAAGGAAGCCGAACTGGCTGCCGCTGCTGCACCGGCCGTGGTCGAAGCGGCACCGGTTGTGGCTGAAGTGGTCGAGGCGGCTCCTGCCCCGGCTGCTGAAGTCGCCGCCGAGCCGGTTGACTCCGCGATCAACGAAGCGCCGCGCTCCGTTCAGGAAGCGGTTGAGCAACGCGAACAAGCCCTGGAAAAAGAGCACGAGCCTAAACCTCTCGTCTGATTCCAGCGGCCATTGAAAAGCCCCGCCCGGTGAACCCGGGCGGGGCTTTTTTTATGTCATTGAATATCACCGAGATCCAATGTGGGAGCGAGCTTGCTCCGGGCGGCGTTCCGACGATGGCGGCTTAACATTCGATATCGATGCAAACTGATCCACCGCTATCGCGAGCAAGCTCGCTCCCACAGGGGATCTGCACCAAGGTTATTTGAAGACTAACGCCTCAGGCACATCCACATCCCACAACACCCCAGGATCATCCACCGCCACCTCGACCATTCTTGCCTGGGCAAACAACGGCTTGGCCCCATGATCCCCCGACAACGCCATCAAACCCGGCCCAAATGTTCGCCCAAACCCCACCGGATGCCCATACGCTCCGTCCTGCACCGGCACACAGACAGCATCGTCGGCAATCCCCGCCACCACCCGCTCAATACTCGACGGCAGGACAAACGGCATATCCCCCAGCACTATCAACCAGCCACCAAGCTGCGGACACGCCGCCACCCCGGCCGCAATGCTATCGCCCATGCCGGTGGATTCGACCAGCACAATCTCGCAACCATAAGCCTGGGCCATGCGAATCACTTGCGGGCGGTCTGCGGTCGTCACCAGGACGCGCTTCACCGGACTGGCCGGCAAACTCACCAGCACCTGTTCGATCACCGAATGAACTGCGCCATCACGCCCGGTACAGTCGGCCAACAACTTGTCCTTCCCGGCACCCGCCACCTCTCGGAAACGGATGCCCTGCCCCGCCGCCAACACGATCACGCCGATGGGTTCGCTCATACTTCCTCCTGCAACGGCTTCTTCTGCTTCAGCGCGACACCGTTCTTGATCGCGACAATTTCGGCCAGCAGCGACAAGGCGATTTCCGCCGGAGTATGGCTGCCGATGTGCAAACCGACCGGGCCGTGCAGCCGCTCGATGGCCTGATCCGACAAGCCTAGCTGAGCCAGGTTGTCCCGGCGCTTGCGGCTGTTGACCCGGGAACCCAGGGCACCGACATAAAAGGCCTTGGAGTCCAGGGCCGTGAGCAGCGCCATGTCATCCAGCCTAGGATCGTGGGTCAGGGCTACGATGGCAGTGCGATCATCGGTCTGGATGTTCAGCACCGCTTCGTCGGGCATACCCGACACGAAGCGCCCGTGCTGTTCTTCCCAGCCGTAGACGAACTCGGTGCGTGGGTCGCAGATCAGCACTTCGAAATCCAGCAACCGCGCCATCTCGGCGACGTAACGGGACAATTGTCCCGCGCCGATCAACAACAACCGCCAACGCGGACCGTAGATGGCGCGCAAGGTCTTGCCGTCAAACGACAGCGCATCGGTCTTGCTAGCCGGTTGCAAGACCACTTCCCCGGTCTCGATATCCAGCTGCCGCGCGACGATTTCGTGGGCCTCGCAGCGTGTCAGCAACTCGGCTACCCAGCCCGGATCGCCGACTCGCTCCTCGGTCAGACGCAGCGTGCCACCGCAGGGCAAGCCGAAACGCGCGGCTTCCTCGCGGGTGACCCCGTAAGTGATCAGCTGTATTGGCGGCCCATCGGCCGGAATCCGACCGTCGTGCAGCCGGGCAATCAGATCGTCCTCGACACAACCACCCGACACCGAGCCAATCACCATTCCGTCTTCACGCAAGGCCAGCATGGCGCCAGGTGCCCGGGGCGCACTGCCCCAGGTCTGGACCACGCTGTACAACACCACTCGCTGACCGGCGCGACGCCACTGCAACACGCTGCGCAAAACATTCAGATCGACGCTGTCCATCAAATCTCGGCCTTCTGCCAACCCTGCAACGGATAACGCACCGGCAGGCTTGCCCGGAGCAACGGCATACTCTCGGTGACATCGAGTTGATGGTCGTGACCATTGAGTTTCAGGGTAATCATGGGCACGCCCGCATAGTTTTGGTGTATGGGATCGAGCAATCTGCTGCGGGCAGGTTTCGCGGTTCGCATCATGCAGATCGACTCAGGCTAATGGGCTCTGCCGACGGCAGCCTCTGCATCGGGCCTTTGGTGGAGCAAATGCTTGCATCGTCAGGTGGCCAAGTTAACCCGGCATTAACAAAAAAGCCCTGCACAGTTGAAGGTGTGCAGGGCTTTGAAATCATCCATTGAAGCTTAGCCTCAATAACGATTGGGCTCCATTTCCAGGTCGACGTGAAAACGTTCCGAAATGTCTTTCTGGATGCGCTGCGCCAGGTTCAGCAGTTGCAGGCCGGTGGCATTGCCGTAGTTGACCAGCACCAGCGCCTGCAATTTATGCACGCCGGCGTCGGCGTCGCGAAAACCTTTCCATCCCGCCCGCTCGATCAGCCAGCCCGCCGCCAGCTTCATTTGCCCGTCGGGTTGCGCATAGGCCACCAGGTCCGGGAATTCAACCTTCAACTGTGCCACTAGGGCGGCGGGCACCAACGGGTTCTTGAAGAAGCTGCCGGCATTGCCGAGCACCGCCGGGTCTGGAAGCTTTTCGTTGCGGATGCTGCAGATCGCCTGGCTGACATCGCTGGCGGTCGGCTGATCGATGCCCTGCTCGGTCAGACGCTGGCGCACCGGGCCGTATTCCAGGTGCAGGTGCGCGGCGCGGTCCAGGAGGAAACGAACCCGCAGGATCAACCAACGCCCCGGCTGTTGCTTGAACAGGCTGTCGCGGTAAGCGAAATTGCATTCGGCCAGGGTGAAGTCCCGCAGTTCGCCGGTGTCGCGATCAAGGGCGGTGAGACCTGCGAATACGTCCTTGATTTCCACGCCATAGGCACCGATGTTCTGCATCGGCGCTGCACCCACGGTGCCGGGAATCAGGCTGAGGTTCTCCAGCCCCGACAATCCCTGGGCCAGGGTGTGCTGCACGAACGGATGCCAGGGTTCGCCGGCCTCGGCTTCGATCACGACCTTGCTGCCATCGTCGCTGCGGATGCGAATCCCGCGCGTGGCCATGCGCAGCACCAACGACTGGATATCGGCGGTCAGCAGCAGGTTGCTGCCACCGCCAATCACCAGCAATGGCACTTCATGTTGCGCCGCATAGGCCAGGGCTTCACGCACGTCGGCGTCGCTGTGGGCCTCGGCGAACAACCGGGCCTGGACGTCCACCCCGAAGGTATTGAACGGTTTCAGCGAAACCCCGGGCTGCACCTGCAAACTCATAACCGCCCCTTCAATTCGATCACCAGCCTGTCGCTTGCGCGTTCGATCAGGTCCAGCACCTGTTCGAAGCCCTGGTCACCGTCGTAGTACGGGTCCGGCACTTCATCGACCGGCGACTGGTAACGACGCAGGAACAGGTCCAGCTCGGCCTTGCCCTTGGCCGGTTGCAGGGCCTTGAGGTGGCGCAGGTTGCTGTTGTCCATCGCCAGGATCAGGTCGTAGCTGGCGAAATCGGCACGGCTCACTTGTTGGGCTCGCTGGGCAGACAAGTCGTAGCCGCGCAACTTGGCCGCGGCCTGGCTGCGTTTGTCCGGGGCCTTGCCGACGTGCCAGTCGCCCGTGCCGGCGGAGGCGACTTCGATGTGCCCGGCCAGCCCCGCTTCGCGCAGTTTGTGCCGCAGCACCCCTTCCGCCGTGGGAGAACGACAGATATTGCCCAGGCAGACGAACAGAACCCGCATCAGGCCTCCAGCAGGCGACGAACGCGCTCGAGGTCTTCGACGGTGTCGACGCCAGTAGGCGGAGCGATCAGCGCATCGGCGACGTGGATCCGCACGCCGTGCCACAGGGCCCGCAGTTGCTCCAGGGATTCGGTGTTTTCCAGCCAGCACGGGCCCCAGCTGACGAAGTCATGCAGGAAACCGGCGCGGTAGGCATAAATGCCGATGTGGCGACGATACGGCACGCCTTCCGGGAGCTCTTCGCGATTGTTGGCGAAGGCATCACGAGCCCATGGCAAGGTCGCGCGACTAAAGGTCAGCGCCAAGCCGTTGAGGTCGCTGACGACCTTGACCACGTTGGGATTGAACAGGGTTTGCACATCCTCGATCGGCTCGGCCAGGGTGGCCATGCGCGCTTCGGTGTGGGCGGCCAGGTTGGCGGCGACCTGATCGATCACGCTCGGCGGGATCAGCGGTTCGTCACCCTGGACATTGACCACGATCGCGTCGGGTGCCAGGCCCAGTTTCGCGGCGACTTCGGCCAGGCGATCAGTACCGGAGTTGTGGTCTTCACGGGTCAGCACCACTTCGGCTCCAAAGCCCTTGCAGGCCTCGACAATGCGCGAGTCGTCAGTGGCGACCACCACACGCTGGGCACTGCTTTTGCTGGCCTGTTCCCAGACGTGCTGGATCATCGGCTTGCCGGCGATCATCAGCAACGGCTTGCCCGGCAAGCGGGTCGAGGCGTAACGCGACGGGATGACAACGGTAAAGGCTGTGGTCATTTATCCAGGCGCTCGTCGGTGGTCAGGGTGCGGGCTTCGGTTTCGAGCATCACCGGGATGCCATCACGAATCGGGTAAGCCAGACCTGCGCCCTTGCTGATCAGCTCGGTCTTGTCGGCGCTGAGCTTGAGCGGGCCTTTGCAGACCGGGCAAGCGAGGATATCGAGCAATTTGGTGTCCATGAGCATTCCCTGGATAAAAACGGATTAAGGCAAAAGACGAGCCGGCAACAGGCGCATCAGCTGCGTATCGAACCAGGCCACGAAGGCCGGCGATGGCGCAGCATCGACCGCCAGGTACCACCAATCGGCGGCGGCGAAGGCACGGCACTTCACCGCGTCCTTTTCCGTCATCACCAATGGCAATGACGGCGTGAAATTCAAGGCCTGGACGCTGTATTCGGCGTGGTCGGCAAACGGATGCGGGACTGGCTGCCAGTGTAGCGTTTCGAGGGTCGTGAAGAAACGCCGGGGATTGCCGATCCCGGCCACCGCGTGCAGGGCCTGGCCCGCAGGAAAGTGGTCGAGGGGGCGACGTTCGCCGCTTTGCAGATTGACCAGCGCGGTGGGTTGCAGCTGGAACGCAAAACCACCATCGCGATCGCCAGCGGCGCCGTTGTAGAGCACCGCGTCGACGCTTTGCAGGCGCTCGACCGGCTCGCGCAACGGGCCGGCCGGCAGGCAGCGTTTATTGCCCAGGCCTCGGGCGGCATCGATCAGCACCAGTTCCAGGTCGCGGGCCAGGTGATAATGCTGCAGGCCGTCGTCGGACAGGATCAGGTCCAGCGGCTCGCTCGCCAACAAGGCTTTGACCGCACGGCTGCGGTCCGGGTCGATCATCAACGGCACGCCGCTGCGCTGGACGATCAACAACGGCTCATCCCCGGCGATTTCGGCGCCCTGCCCGGCCTCGACCCGCCACGGCAGGTGCGGCGGTTTGGCGCCGTATCCGCGACTGACCACGCCAACGCGCAAACCGCTGCGCTGGCAGTGCTGGATCATCCACAGGATCAAGGGCGTCTTGCCGGTGCCGCCGACAGTGATGTTACCGACCACGATCAGTGGCACCGGCGGCTGGTAGATCTCGCCCTCTCCCGCCAGAAAGCGCTTGCGCTTGTTCATGACCACGCGCCGGTACAACCACTCCAGCGGCTGCAACAGCTTCAGGGCCGGATGCCCCTGGTACCACGCGGCAAGCAAGCGATCGGACATGGCCATCAGGGCGCGGGCGGCGCCGCTTCGACGGTGGTCATGCGCAGGTGACTGAAGCCGAGTTTGCCGGCGGCGTCCATGGCGGTGATGACAGCCTGGTGCTGGGTCTTGCCGTCGGCGCTGATGGACAGCGGCAGGTTGGTGTCACCGCTGGATTCTTTTTGCAGCGCGTCCATCAGGGTCGCCAGGTCGTTCTTCGGCAGTACCTGGTTGTTCAGCGAGAACACCCCTTCGGCACTGATGGCAACATCCAGATGCTTGGCCTGCTGATCATCGGCTGGCGCGCCGCTGACCGCTTCCGGCAGATCGACGCGCAACTGGGTTTCACGGGTGAAAGTGGTGGTCACCACGAAAAAAAGCAGCAGGATAAACACCACGTCGATCAGCGACGCGAGGTTGATGTCCACATTCTCCCGTTGCTTGCGGCGGAATTTCACGCTTTTTTGCCCTCGGACAGGTCCACGTCACGGTCACCCTGCACAACCTCGACCAGCTTGATCGCTTCCTGCTCCATGCCCACCACCAGCTCATCGATCCGGCGTTGCAGGAAGCGGTGAAAGAACACCGCCGGGATACCGACCATCAGGCCCGCGGCCGTGGTAATCAGGGCTTTGGAGATACCACCGGCCAGCACGGCGGCGTTGGTGGCCATGCCCGAGCCCATGAACGCACTGAAAATGTCGATCATGCCCAGCACCGTACCGAGCAAGCCCAGCAATGGGGCCATGGCGGCAATGGTGCCCAAGGCATTGATGTAGCGCTCTAGTTCGTGGATGACCCGCGCGGCGGCCTCCTCGATGCACTCTTTCATGATCTCGCGACCATGCCTGGAATTGGCCAGGCCGGCCGCCAGGATCTCGCCCAACGGCGAGTTGGCGCGCAGCTCCTTGAGCTTCTCTTTATTGAGTTGCTTGTCCTTGATCCAGACCCAGACCTGCCCGAGCAGGTGCTCCGGGGTCACGCGGCTGGCGCGCAGGGTCCAGAGACGCTCGGCGACGATCGCCATGGCCGCGATGGAACTCAGAATGATCGGCAGCATCATCCAGCCGCCGGATTTGACCAATTCCCACACAGTGACAGTCCCCTCGAAAAAGTGCGCCACTCTAACATAGGGGGTGGGCGCACCGAAGACCGGGATGTCACATCCGGTCGGGGTTCGTTGACTTGCGATCAGGGTGCAGGCCGCCAGAAACGCCGTTCCTGGCGCATCGCCCACGCCGGCTTGAACTGTCCCAGTTGCAGACGGATGGCACCCTGTTCGGCGCTGTCATGGATCGCCATGCCACGCTGTCGATAACGCGCGATCACCGTGGGATGGGGATGACCGAAGGAATTGCCCTGGCCGCGGGAGATCAGCGCCGCCGCGGGTTGCAACGCGGCCAGCAGCGCCGGCGAAGATGAACTGCGACTGCCATGATGCGGCGACTGCAACCAATCGGTGGTCACCGCCAGGGGACTGGCGAGCAAGGCTCGCTCGGCCGCGGTGTCGATGTCACCCGTCAGCAGCAGTCGCTCGCCGTTGGCTTCGATCTGCAGCACGCAGGATTTGGGATTGCTTTCGCGGGCCGCGGCCCATTGCCAGAGCTCGAACTTCACACCGTCCCAGCTCCATTGCCGACCGCTTTCGCAGGCCTCGGCGTGCAGTTCGGTCGGCAACTCCATGGGCTCGCCACTGACTACGCGCTTCACCGCCAACCCCTTGGTCACGGCCCGCGCCCCGCCGGCGTGATCGGCATGGGCGTGGCTGATCAGCATCAGGTCGACGGCGTTCACGCCCAGCTTGTGCAGCGTCGGCAGGACCACGCGCTCGCCGAGGTCGTTATCCCCGAAACGCGGCCCGGCGTCATACAACAGCGTGTGATGACGGGTGCGAACCAGGATGGCCAGCCCTTGGCCGACGTCCAGTTGCCAGATTTCGGCCGTGCCCTGCGGCAGCAGTTGCCGGGGTGGAAAGACCAGCAACAGCAGCAGCGGCCAACCCAACAGGCGAACAGGCACTCCTCGAGGCATTAACAGAAGCAAGGCACCGAGTGCGCCCAAGCCCCCTATCCACAACGGCACCGCCGCGGGCATCCACGCGGGGAAACGCCCGGCCATCAGTGCCAGGCCCTGAAACAATAGGTCGATCAAGCCACCCGACACCCACAGCAGCCCTTCGCCGACATAAGGAACGGGCAACAGCAGTGTCCCCAGCAAGGCTGGCGGCAGCACCACCAGACTGATCCAGGGCACGGCCAGCAGATTGACCAGCGGCCCGCTGAGACTGATCGGCAGTCCCAGTACCAGCAATATCGGGCCCAGGCCGATCGCGATCAGCCACTGGGCGCGGGTCCAGGACTGCCACCAGCGCCAGGGTCCCAAGCGGCCGCCGAAAATCAAGATCAACACCGCTACCGCGGCGAAAGACAACCAGAACCCCGGTTGCAGACTCGCCAGCGGGTCCAGCAGCAAAACGCCGTTGAGCGCCAGCAACAGCGGCCACCAGGCACCCAGGTGTCGAAAGCGCAGCCGCCACAACAGCACCAGGCCGATCATCAGGCAGGCCCGTCGCACCGGCACGTCGAACCCGGCCAGCAACCCATAACCGAGCGCTGCGCCAAAGGCCAGAGCGCAGGCCCATGGCAGCCAGGCCAAACGGCTCGGCCACAGACCATACCGGGCCAGGCCGGCGACCAGCAGGTAGACCAACCCCGCCAGCAAGCCGATGTGCTGCCCGGATATCACCAGCAAATGCACCGTGCCGGTGTCTTGCAACACCTGCCAATCCTCGCGACTGAGCCCGGCACCATCCCCCAGCACCAAGGCCATCAACGCCCCCGTTCGTCCCTGAGCATCCACGGCCTGCAAACGCTGGCGGATGCCATCGCGCCAGGCCCAGCGGGCCTCCTTGAGACGCACGCCATCCTTGACCGTCCCGGTGGCGCCGATGCGTTGCGCCAGCAGCCAGGCGTCGTAATCGAAGGCATGGGGATTGAGCAACCCGGCAGGACGCTTCAATTTCACCGCCAGGCGCCAGTGTTCGCCGCTGTTAACCGGCGGCCCGCCATACCAGGCCAGGCGCAACAATGTCGGGATCTTCTCCCGTCGCGAGCGGGCGTCCGCCAATTCGAAACGCACGACCGCCTCACCGTTCTGCGGCAATCCCACCACCCGCCCTTCCACCCAACGGGTTTCGCCATCCAGATTGACGGGCAGGCGATCATCCAGCGCCCCCTGCGCATTCGCGCACGCCCAACTGAAACCGAACAGGAAAAATGCCAATGGATACGTCCTGAACGGCAGCAGCATCAAACCCGCTACCGGCAACAACAGCCACAACCAGACCGGCGGTAGTACCGGTAAAAAACGCAGGGTCAGCAGACCCAGCGCCAGCGCCGTCATCCCTGTGCGCATAAGCCCGTCCTTGAGAGTTCCCTCCCTAGGCATAGCCGGCTTATGGCACGACCGCGGTTATCAATTGTCACAAAGTCTGAATGGGCGGTTCATGGAATCCAGACATACTTGCCGCCTTAACCGACCGAGAAGCCTTATGCCCCGGCGCTTATTTAAACGTTACATGCCTGACCCGACGAGCATCAGGGAACACAAATCCTTACGCTTTCTAGGCACCCTGCTGCATGACCCGAACCTCTGGCACCTCAACCGACACTCCGTCGCCCGGGCCATGGCGGTGGGTCTGTTCGCGGCTTTTCTGCCGATTCCGTTGCAGATGCTGGTGGCCGCCATCCTCGCCATCATCGTGCGCGGCAACATGCCGATCGCCGTCAGCCTGGTCTGGCTGACCAACCCGATCACCATGCCGGCGGTGTTTTTCTGTACTTACCAGACCGGTGCCTGGTTGATGGACGTCCCTGCCCGTCATTTGCCGGATGAACTGACCTGGGAGTGGATCAGCGGCCAACTCTCGACGTTGTGGCAGCCGTTTTTGCTGGGATCGGTGGTGGTCGGGCTGGTACTCGGAGGCCTGGCTTACTGTCTGGTGATGATGTATTGGCGCTGGTGGGTGAGTCGGCAGTGGGCGCGGCGCAAGAAAAAACGGATGCAGTGAATGCAAAACGGCCTCCCTTTTTGGGGAGGCCGTTTTTTTGTGGTGGCTGGGCTGACGCCTTCACCGGCAAGCCGGCGAATGCAGACGACTCGGTCGCTCGTCAGGTACGCATCCCGCGCCCACTCACCAGCAGCCGCGCACAACCGATATACAACACCACAGTCGCCACCAGCATGAAGGTAATCGCCACGCTGATCCGGATATCCGAAACACCCAGAATCCCGTAACGGAAAGCGTTGACCATGTGCAGCACCGGGTTGGCCAGTGACACGGTCTGCCAGAACGGCGGCAGCAAGCTGATCGAGTAGAACACCCCGCCCAGGTACGTCAGTGGAGTCAGCACGAAAGTCGGGATAATCGAAATGTCATCGAAATTGCGCGCAAACACCGCGTTGATAAAGCCCAATAAAGAGAAAATCGTCGCGGTCAGCACCACCACCAGAATGGTCACCCCCAGGTGATGCACCTGCAACTGGGTGAAGAACAGCGACAGCAGCGTCACGATGACCCCGACCATCAACCCGCGCAACACGCCACCCAGGGTATAGCCGATCAGGATCGTATGCGGCGACACCGGCGACACCATCAATTCCTCGATGGAACGCTGGAATTTGCTGCCGAAGAAACTCGAGACCACGTTGCCGTAGGAGTTGGTGATCACCGACATCATGATCAGCCCCGGCACGATGTACTCCATGTAGGTGAAGCCACCCATGTCGCCGATTTGCCGACCGATCAGGTTGCCGAAGATAACGAAGTACAGAACCATGGTGATGGCCGGCGGCAGCAAGGTCTGCGGCCAGATCCGGGTGAAGCGTTTGACCTCACGGTAAACGATGGTATTGAGGGCGACGAGGTTGGGTTGCAGCTCGGAATTCATACCGCCACCTTCGACAGATTCTTCTCCACCAAGGACACGAACAACTCCTCGAGACGATTGGTTTTGTTACGCAGGCTCAGCACTTCGATGTTCTGCTGCGCCAACTGGGTAAACAGCGCCGTAATGCCCATGGACTTGTCTACCTGGACTTCCAGGGTGTGACTGTCGAGCAACCTGGTGGCGTAACCGAGCAACTGTGGCGCCACTTTCAGATCGTTTTTCATGTCGAGCAGGAAGGTTTCAACATGCAGTTGGCCGAGCAACTGTTTCATGCTGGTGTTCTCGACAATGGTGCCGTGGTCGATGATGCCGATGTGGCGGCACAACTGCTCAGCCTCTTCCAGGTAGTGGGTGGTGAGGATGATGGTGATGCCTTTTTTGTTCAGCTCGGTGAGGAAGGTCCACATCGAGCGACGCAGTTCGATATCCACACCCGCCGTTGGTTCGTCGAGGATCAGCAGGCGCGGCTCGTGAACCAGCGCACGGGCGATCATCAGCCGCCGCTTCATGCCGCCGGACAGCGAACGGGACGGCGTATCACGCTTGTCCCACAAGCCCAGCTGGGTCAGGTATTGCTCGGCGCGTTCCTTGGCGATTTTCGGCGGGATGCCGTAGTAACCGGCCTGGGTCACGACGATGTCGAAGGTCTTTTCGAACTGGTTGAAGTTGAATTCCTGCGGCACCACGCCTATGGAGCGCTTGAGCTGCGCAGGGTTCTTGTCCAGGTCGTTGCCGAAGATATTCACCGTGCCGCTGGTCTTGTTCACCAGGGTCGAGAGAATGCCGATGGTCGTGGATTTGCCGGCGCCGTTAGGGCCGAGCAAGGCGAAAAAGTCACCTTCGGCGACGTCCAGATCGATACCACTCAAGGCCTGGAAACCGTTGCCGTAGGTTTTGGTTAGCTGCCGGATGGACAGAGCGGAACTCATATCGGATTTACGCACCAGGAAGGGAAGAAAGGAACAGATAAGGGCGGGCGGCGAGCAATGCAACCGCGGCGCATGAGCGCAATGGTGCTTGTCGCCGCCACACAAGTACAGTCAAGTGTGTCGATAGTAAGTATTAAGTCAACGCGGTCATGACGGCTTTCTTATACGCCGGACGCTGTTTGAGCCGTGCATACCAGGCTTGAAGATGAGGTTGTGGCGCGCGCTCGATCGGCATCTCGAACCAGGCATAAATGAAACTGCCGAGGGGAATGTCGCCCATGCCGATTTCATCGCCCGAGAGGTACGGTTGGCTCGCCAGCGCTTGATCGGCCATCGACAGCAGATCGTCACATTCCTTGATCGCAGCCTTGATGGCGGGCCAGTCCTGCTTGTCTTCGGGGGTGCGCAATACGCCCCAGAACACGGTGCGGAACGGGCCGGCAAAACTTGAAGTGGTCCAGTCCATCCACTTGTCGGCAGCCGCTCGGGCTTGCGGGTTCTCCGGGTACCAGGCAGTGCCGCTGGCATGGCGAGCCATCAGGTAACGCACGATGGCATTGGATTCCCACAGCACGAAACCGTCGTCTTCAATCACCGGTACACGGCCGTTGGGATTCATCGCACGATACTGCGGCGTATCGACGACACCAAAGGCGCCACCGGCATCGATGGCTTCATAGGCCAGGCCCAGTTCCTCGGCGGCCCATAAAGGTTTTCTGACATTCGACGAATTTTTCCGACCCCAGATCTTCAGCATGACCGCCTCTTTATGGATGGATGCGCAGGCAGCATACGCCGGATCAGGCGCGACTCAAATCGCTCTGCATATCCCCCAGCAGCATCGGCAGTTGTTCGCTGAACAAGTGCGGGTAGCACTTTTCCAGGTGCTCGAAAAAGAACGTTTGCGGCACGTCGGCAAACTGGCCGTGATCGATCAGGTACTCCATCAACTGTTCGCCATCGCGATTGAAGGGGTGGAAAACACTGTCGTTGATCCCGTCGAATTCCAGCGGCGCGACATTGAACAATTCGCACAAGCCCAGATTGAATGCCGGCGTGGCCTTGACCCAGCGCCCGTTCAGGTACAGCTCGGTATAACCGTGCATGGCGAACACGTCGCTCTTGAGCAATTCGAGCAGGCGCGGTGTCGACAAATGATTGCGCACATCCGCCAGGCCTATACGGGCGGGAATCGCGCAATGCCGGGCCGCACCCGCCAGCAATGTAGCTTTGGGCACGCAGTAACTCTCCCCCGCCGCCAGCGCATGACTGCCGCACAAGGTTTGCGGGTCACGACTGAAGGTATAAGGGTTGTAGCGCACGGCCTCGCGCACGGCGTAGTAGAGATTGATCGCCTGCTTGAGCGGGTCGCGACTGGCGCCACGATGTTTTTCGGCGAACTCCACCACCGACGGGTGGTCACTATCGATGAAGCGGCCGGGATTCAGATACTCGTGCATGAGAACAATCTCCTGGGGAAGCCACGAGTCTAGCGACAGGTTAAGCACAGAGATAACGACGTTTCGGCCAAACATGAGCGCATTGTCGCTCGCTCAATGAATGATTTTTCACGGCCTGTCGCCCATCGGTCCTACAAAATCCATCACTGTTTCCCACGAATTCAATCACATCGCTCTGACCACCCTGTTTTACGGATGCCGTCTAAGCTCTGAAGGCTGGTTTTGCCCTGGTTTCACGGAGGATTAAATATGCTGCTGTTGTGGATACTGGTTCTGGTTGTCGGAATAGCTTATCTGGCTCACCGCCGCATCGCCCCGCTGCCCGCCGTGGGCATCGTGGCTGTCTACCTGTTGGCGATGGGCATTTTCAGCCGTGCACCGGGTGGGTTGCTGCTGATTTTCTGGGTGTTGCTCGCCGCCACGGCAGCCCCGCTATTGCTACCCGACCTGCGTCGCAAATATTTCAGTGCGCCGATGTTCAGCTGGTTCCAGAAAACCCTGCCGCCCATGTCGCAAACCGAACGCGATGCCATTGACGCCGGCACGGTGTGGTGGGACGGCGAACTGTTCAGCGGTCGTCCGGACTGGGACAAACTGCTGTCCTACCCCAAAGTGCAACTGAGCGAAGAGGAGCAGGCCTTTATTGACGGCCCGACCGAAGAACTCTGCGCCATGGTCAGCGACTGGCAGGTCGGGCAAGACATGGACCTGCCGCCCGAAGCCTGGGCCCATATCAAGGAAAACGGCTTCTTCGCCCTGATCATTCCCAAGGAATTCGGCGGCAAGGGCTTCTCTGCCTACGCTCACTCCCAGGTCGCCATGAAGCTGGCGACCCGTAGCGGCGACCTCGCGTCCACCGTGATGGTCCCCAACTCCCTCGGCCCCGCGGAGCTGTTGCTGCATTACGGCACCGACGAGCAACGCAACCATTACCTGCCTCGACTGGCACGGGGCGACGACATCCCCTGCTTCGCATTGACCGGGCCACTGGCCGGTTCCGACGCTGGCGCGATGCCCGACACCGGGGTGATTTGCAAAGGGCAGTGGGAAGGCCAGGAAACCCTCGGCCTGCGCCTGAACTGGGAAAAGCGCTACATCACCCTGGGTCCGGTCGCTACCCTGCTCGGCCTGGCGTTCAAGGCCTACGATCCGGACCATCTGTTGGGTGACCAGGAAGACCTGGGCATCAGCCTGGCATTGATCCCGACCGACACCGCCGGCGTCGAGATCGGCCGCCGTCACCTGCCCTTGGGCGCTTCGTTCATGAACGGCCCGAACTCGGGCAAGGATGTGTTTATCCCCCTGGACTTCCTCATCGGCGGCCAGGAAATGCTCGGCAAAGGCTGGATGATGCTGATGAACTGCCTGTCGGTCGGGCGTTCGATTTCCCTGCCTGCGGTCGGTACCGGCGCGGCCAAATTCACCAGTTTGGTGACGGGCCAATATGCGCAGATTCGTGAGCAGTTCAACGTGCCGCTCGCGGCCTTCGAAGGTATTCAGGAAGCCCTGGCGCGCATCGGTGGCAACGCGTGGATGATGGACGCGGCGCGGATGCTGACCGCCAACGCAGTGGACCTCGGTGAAAAACCCTCGGTGCTGTCGGCGATTCTCAAGTATCACCTCACCGAACGCGGCCGCGAGTGCATCAGCCACGCCATGGACGTGCACGGCGGCAAGGCGATCATCATGGGGCCGAACAATTACCTGGGGCGCAGCTGGAATGGCGCGCCGATCTTCATCACTGTGGAAGGCGCGAACATTCTCTCGCGCAACCTGATGATTTTCGGCCAGGGCGCGATTCGCTGCCATCCTTTCGTGCTCAAGGAAATGGCACTGGCCGGCCGCGAAGACAAGGACCAGGCACTCACCGAGTTCGATGGCCTGCTGCTCAAGCACATCGGTTTCGCCGTGGGCAACGCTGCCAGCACCCTGGTGCTCAATCTCGGCTTCGGACATTTCGAACGCGCGCCGGGCAACGCGCTCAGCCAGGGTTACTTCCGTGCCCTCAATCGCCAGGCGGCCGCGTTTGCCCTGCTCGCCGACCTGAGCATGATGTTGCTGGGCGGTGAACTGAAACGCCGCGAACGCCTGTCGGCTCGCCTGGGGGACGTACTCAGCAACATGTACCTCGCCTCCGCCGCGCTCAAGCGTTACCACGACCTCGATTCACCGGACCATATGGCACCGCTGTTTACCTGGGCCATGGAAGAAAGCCTGGGGCAGTCGGAGCGTGCACTCGATGAACTCCTGAGCAACTTCCCGAACAAGGTGCTGGGTTGTCTGCTGCGGGTGATCGTATTCCCGTTTGGTCGTCGCCACAAAGGCCCCTCGGACAAGCTCGGTGCAGAAGTAGCGGCGGTGATTGGCCGGGCCAAGGGCGATCCGACACTCGAAGAATTGCTCGGTGGTTGCTACCGTCCGCAATCGGCCGATGACGCTGTCGGCGCTCTGCAACACGCCTGTAATCTGTTGAACGCAGCGCAACCCTTGCAGAAAAAACTGCATGTCTCGCTCAAAAGCGGGCAGGTCGACCCGGCACCCGGCGAACATGCCATCGATGCCGCGCTGGAAGCGGGCGTATTGCAGCCAGGGGAAGCGCAAACCCTGCGTGATGCCGAAGCAGCGCGACGCAAGGTGATCGATGTCGATGATTTCGCCAAAGAGGAGCTGGCGCTGGCCAAAGGAAAGGTCCGCTGATCCCGTCCACCATGTAAAAATGGGCGCGGGCGCTTTATACTCCCGCGCCCGTTTTGCTCTTGAGGACTTATCTCGTGTCCAATGTCGTTGCCGATCATCTTGTCTTGCTCGACCACCTGCGCAGTATCCTGGTCGCCGTAGGTGAGGCCGAACAGGTTCCCGAAGAAAGCCATGCCTTGTTCCTGGAGCGCTTCGACGAACTGCGCGCATTGCTGCCGGTCGATCCGATCGAAAGCCAATACCTGGGTCAGGACATTCTGTGCCAGGTGATCACCCGCTACCCGCAAATCGCCCACCTGGTCCCGCGCGACTTGCTGTGGTACTTCGCCGGTGACTGTCTGCATTACATGCCCGACGATGAGATCGACTTGTACCAGGCGCTGGAAGAGCGTCGTTTCGAAGCAGAACAGAACGACGAACCGTTCGACTGGAACCAGGAAAAACAGCTGCTGGCGATGTCGAACGACGACAGCAAGCACTGATCCACTTTCAGAAACAGAAAAGGCCCGCATGCATGCGGGCCTTTTTTATGGCATTGCCAAGTAAATACGGTGTTGTGGCGGACGTAATCGCGAGCAAGCTCGCTCCCACAGGGGATCTCCAGTGATTACAAAATTTGCATCTAATACAGATCAATTGTGGGAGTGAGCTTGCTCGCGATGAGGCCAGTCAGAGCAATCCATCACTCTCGGGCAACTCATACTCCGTCGCAACCTTGCCCGACGCACTCGGCTTGCCCGGCTTACTCAGGGTCGGCTCCTTCTCCAGGCACTCCACCAGATAGTCGATAAACACCCGCAGCTTCGGCGGCAGATAACGGGTCGGCGAATGCAGGAGCCAGGCGCCACCGTGATACGACGCCAGGAACGTCCAGTCCGGCAGCACCTGCACGATCAATCCCTGCTCCAGCGCATAACGTGCGGTGAAGTACGGCAGGCTGCCGATCCCGATGTGCTGCAGCACTGCGCCCAATCGCACACCGGTGTGATTGGCCGCATAACGTCCACGCACGCCTACGGTCACGGCTTTGCTGCCTTTCTTGAATTTCCACCGCGCATCGCTCGGGGTTTCGCCCAGGTAGATGCAACTGTGATCGAGCAAGTCGTGGGGATGGCTCGGTACGCCGTGTTCGGCCAGGTACTGCGGCGTGGCGCAGAGCATATGGTCGATGGTCAACAGTTGCCGTCCCACCAGCCCGGCGGGTGGTCGATCGGTGATACGAATCGCCAGGTCGACCTTGTCGTCGATCAAGTCCACCTGACGGTCCTCGAGCAACAACTCCACATCGACTTTTGGATAACGCCGCAAAAATTCGGGCATATGCGGATGAATCACGAATCGCCCCACCGCTTTTGGCACGCTGACGCGCACCAGCCCCTCCGCTTCATGGGTGAACTGGCCGCTGATTTCCATGACCGACTTGGCCGCACTGACCATTTCCTGGCAGCGCTTTAACACTTCCTCGCCACCGTCGCTTAGGCGCAGTTTACGGGTGGTTCGTTGCAGTAACCGGGTGGCGAGCGCCTTCTCCAGACGCGAGATGCTGCGACTGATTGCCGAGGGCGAAGACCCCAGCTGGCGAGCCGCCTCGGAGAAACTGCCGGTCTCGACGACCTTGACGAAAATTGCCATTTCCCCGAGCAGCGGCAGTGGAAGATTTATGCTCACAGCGCAACAGTCCTTTGATGTTTGAACGGATTATCACGTAAATCACCGCTCCATATAATAAAAATAGAACTTTAATAAGGTCATCGACCATGACGCTACGCCTCTTTTTCCATAGCGATGATCTCAAGGCCAACGTGGAAGTCCTGGATTGCACGCCCTGCGAACACGAATTCGCCGTGGTGCTGCGCGCCACGCTGTTTCATCCCCAGGGCGGCGGACAGCCCTTCGACACTGGCTGGATCGGTGAAAGCCAAGTGCTGCGCGTGGTTCAGGATCCGGACCGGATCATCCACTTCGTCGATCGTCCGGTAAAACCCGGCATGACCCCGATCAGGGTCGACGAGCAGCGTCGCCAGTTCAATACACGCATGCATTCCGCCGGTCATCTGATCGGTCACTTTGTTCAGGCCATGGGCTGGATGCCGATCAAGGCGCATCACTGGCCCGGCGAAGGGCGTGTGCAGTTCAAACCGGCAGAGTCGGCAGAAGAGGTTGATGCCGAGACTATTGAGCACGGCATCGCGCAATGGGTCGCCCACGACCTGCCGCGCCTGACGTCGTTGCGCGAGGGTGCCAGGGAAATCGGTTTCGGTGAATTACCCGCCTACGGTTGCGGCGGCACCCATGTACGTAGCCTGAAGGATCTGGGCATGGTCTCGATCGCTGCGGTTTCGCAGAAGAAAGGAACGCTGTCGGTTCACTACACCGTGGACTGAGCATTTTCGAAAGGACGAGGCCGGTCATTGCTTGACGCCGGGGGAGCCCGCATCCGCAGGTTCCGTTGCCTCTCTGTTAGATGGACCTGAACCATGATGCTTGACGTCGAGCGTCTCGATGAGACGTGCATAAAAAAACTGGCCAACGAAGAAGTCCTCGCCATCCGCCTCAAGGGCTGGCTGCCCCGATCGCTGGCGATTCAGATTGGCGACAAGATTCTCGCCCCCGGCTTCGAAGGCTACATCAACGCGCCCAGCATCGGTCGCATCGGCATGGCGTTTTATGAAGCGGAAAACCAGCCGCTGCTGATCGAGGATTATTTCGCACGCGCCACCCGCAACATAGCGGAATTGCGCAACCGCTGTGCGCCCTACTCGTCCCCGGTCGACACGCTGCGCTGCATGCTCGACGAATCCTGGCCAGCGGGTGCGCATCTGGAAAATCTCTATGGGCGCAAGATGTACGTCGGGTTGTCCCGGGTTGTGAAACCGGGGGTGTGCTTTCTCGCCCATCACGACATTTTCGCCAAGGACGCTCCGGACAGTTACCAGGCCAGGAGCCTGGAAGCGCAGTTCGCCTGCAACGTTTACCTGAACATGCCGCCCGAGGGCGGCGCGCTGCAGATGTGGGACCACGATATTTCCCCGGACCAATTCGACGAAATGCGTGGCGACAGTTACGGCATCGACCCGGGTTTGCTCGGTGCTCCAACCCTGGAGATTCGTCCCGAGCCCGGCGACTTCATCATGTTCAACTCGCGCCGCATGCACTCGGTGACACCGGGTGTGGCCGACCCGCGCCTGAGCCTTTCTTTCTTTGTCGGCTATCGCGGCAATGCTTCACCCCTTACTTTCTGGAGTTGAGATGCTATCGAATTACCTGGGCGAGTTTCTGGCGCTGGCGACTATCCACTTCCTGGCCGTGGTCGCACCCGGACCGGACTTCGCGGTCACTATCCGTCAAAGCGTTCGTTTCGGCCGGTGGGTGGGGATCTGCACGGCGCTGGGCATCGGCGCGGGTATTTCCGTGCATGTGCTTTACACCTTGCTTGGGGTTGGCGCGCTGATGCACACGACGCCCTGGCTGTTGACGGTGGCCAAGGTGGTGGGCGGTGCCTACATTCTGTACCTCGGCGTCAGCCTGGTGCGCAGCCAACCCAAAACCGTGCTGGAAGGCGACAAAAGTGCAGACCAACCGGTGATCGAGCAAACGCTGCTGAAGGCGTTCACCACAGGTTTCCTGACCAATGCCACCAATCCCAAGGCCACGTTGTTCTTCCTGGCGATCTTCACCACCCTCATCAGCGCCACGACACCTCTGCAGATTCAGGCGCTGTATGGGATCTGGATGTGCTTCGTGAATGCATTGTGGTTCGTCATCGTCGCGCTGTTCTTTTCCAGCGCCCGGGTGCGGGTGCTGTTCATGCGCATGGGGCATTGGTTCGAGCGGACGATGGGGGTGATTCTGATTTTGTTCGCCGGGCGTTTGATTCTGTCGATGTAAAAAGCGCCGAACATGCAAAAGGCCCGCGCAGGTGACTGGCGGGCCCTTTTATTGTGGCGGAACAAATCGCGCACAAACAAAAACGCCGCTCAATGAGCGGCGTTTTTGTGAATTTGGAGCGGGAAACGAGACTCGAACTCGCGACCCCGACCTTGGCAAGGTCGTGCTCTACCAACTGAGCTATTCCCGCAAATGGCGTCCCCTAGGGGACTCGAACCCCTGTTACCGCCGTGAAAGGGCGGTGTCCTAGGCCACTAGACGAAGGGGACACGCTGCCCGGAACACATGGTGTGTGTTTCGGTGCCCAGAGCCGCATCCGAAGACTTGGTTCTGGTTTCACTCAGCCTTGCCCGAAAGCAACGCTGTTTAAAATTGGAGCGGGAAACGAGACTCGAACTCGCGACCCCGACCTTGGCAAGGTCGTGCTCTACCAACTGAGCTATTCCCGCATTGGCGTCCCCTAGGGGACTCGAACCCCTGTTACCGCCGTGAAAGGGCGGTGTCCTAGGCCACTAGACGAAGGGGACACACGTACAACATTCACTCCCTACCGCGTTTCGCTGTGTGCTTTACGCTGTAAGTGGCGCGCATTCTATGGATGGATTGAGAGGTCGTCAACCCCCATCTATAAATTTATTTAAATCAATGACTTCGCCCTGCTCAGGACCCCTATCCGGCTTTTCCGTTGCCCAGTGCCGACGTCTATATTCCGACGTCTGCCAAGGCGCTATAGTCCACCCGGCCCACCAATGATGGCAATATGCCACCTTCCTGACTATTACTTATATAAGCAGCGTTGCGGCCGATAACAGCTTAAGGATGTCCGATTCGTCCCGTCCAGCGGTCCTAGGCGCGCACCTGCCAAGCCACTACACTCGCAAGCGAACCCCATAAAGAGGTCTTACCGGTGACACCACTCATGATCACCCTGCTAGTCGTAGCCGGGATCGCACTATTGATCGCCATTGGCTACATGAACCATGTGGTGGAAAACAACAAGCTGGAAAAGGCCCGCACCAGGCTCGAGCTCAATGATCGCCTGCGTCGCTGCGGGGAAATCACCGAGACTTTTCCCGGTCAGTTGATGACACCGGCCCTCAAGTTGCTGTTGACCCGCCTGGAACTGAACGTCTGCCAGCGCCTGCTCAACCTGGAAAAATCCAACGGCGAGATGAAGGCACGGATTGCCGAACTGAATGCCTTGGCCGCCCAGGGCGAATCGATCCCGGTCAACAATCCGCCGGCACCGATCCTGACCGAAGCCAAAGCCAAGGATGTACGCTTCCTGCTCGAAGCCCTGCACGGCCAGATCACCCGCGCCGCGCAGGACGGCTTCCTGCCGAACAACGAAGCCAAGCGCTGGATCCGCGATGTGCGTCATATCCTGGTCCTGCTGCACATCGAATTCTTCAACAACCTTGGCCAGCGCTCGCTGCAGGAGAATCAGCCCGGGCAAGCCCGACTGGCGTTCGAGCGCGGCGTGCAATACCTGCGCAAACAGCAGGATCCCCAGGTCTATGCCGAACAGCTGGCGTACCTGGAAAAACTCCTGGCCCGGGCCAATGCCCAGGTCATGGACAACATCGCTCCGGCTGAAGACGAAGTGAACCAGCTGACCGAAGGCCTGAAAGACGTCGAGGCTGATGCGGACTGGAAGAAGAAAGTGATTTACGACTGATCCGGGACGGCAGGAAAGCCACCGAAAGGGTGGCTTTTTTTTGTGTTGGGTTTTGTTGGTGAATACATCCGGGGAAGATTGGTCGGCTGGCAGGCCGCCTTCGCGAGCAGGCTCGCTCCCACATTTTGATCCGGGTACAGCCACAGAATCAGGTCGGCTGTCAGGCCGCCTTCGCGAGCAAGCTCGCTCCCACATTTTGATCCGGGTACAGCCACAGAATCAGGTCGGCTGTCAGGCCGCCTTCGCGAGCAAGCTCGCTCCCACATTTTGATCCGGGTACAGCCACAGAATCAGGTCGGCTGTCAGGCCGCCTTCGCGAGCAAGCTCGCTCCCACATTTTGATCCGGGTACAGCCACAGAATCAGGTCGGCTGGCAGGCCGCCTTCGCGAGCAAGCTCGCTCCCACATTTTGATCCGGGTACAGCCACAGAATCAGGTCGGCTGGCAGGCCGCCTTCGCGAGCAGGTTCGCTCCCACATTTTGATCCGGGTACAGCCACAGAATCAGGTCGGCTGTCAGGCCGCCTTCGCGAGCAAGCTCGCTCCCACATTTTGATCCGGGTACAGCCACAGAATCAGGTCGGCTGGCAGGCCGCCTTCGCGAGCAAGCTCGCTCCCACATTTTGATCCGGGTACAGCCACAGAATCAGGTCGGCTGGCAGGCCGCCTTCGCGAGCAACCTCGCTCCCACAAGTTGATCCGGGTACAGCCACAGAATCAGGTCGGCTGGCAGGCCGCCTTCGCGAGCAACCTCGCTCCCACAAGTTGATCCGGGTACAGCCACAGAATCAGGTCGGCTGGCAGGCCGCCTTCGCGAGCAACCTCGCTCCCACAAGTTGATCCGGGTACAGCCACAGAATCAGGTCGGCTGGCAGGCCGCCTTCGCGAGCAAGCTCGCTCCCACAGAAGAGCAGATCTGCGCACACTCGCTCTTCGCCACTCAACAGGCCGAGCGTTAGCTCGCCTGCAGCTCTTGATCTTGATCCACCCGCCCCTTCGGGAGGCTGAGTGGAGGTGTGCATCCGGGGAGTGGCGCGCAGCGCCGTTCGACGCAGTCGAACACGCTGCATGTAGGTCGTCGCGAAGCAGACCGGAGGGCAGTGTCCCCGGATGGATACCGGAGCGAAGGAACGCCGAGCCTTAGCGAGGGGCCGGACGCCGGGGCGAGCCTTTTTGGGTACTTTTTTGGCGTTTGAAAAAAGTGCCTCGCTGTAAGAGCGAAACCATAAGCGGCCATTACCGCAGCAACGGATATGTACACAACAAACAAGAACCTGGTCGGCCCAAAGGCCGCCAAGTCCAAAAGCATCAAAGCCGAAAATGCCCGACCATCCCCTTCAACTCAACCCCCAATTGCGCCAATTCAATACTGGACGCCGCATTCCCCTGCATCGCCAACGAAGACTGATCCGCACTGGCGCGAATACTCGTCACGCTGCGATTGATCTCCTCGGCCACCGAACTCTGCTCCTCGGCAGCCGCCGCGATCTGCTGGTTCATCTGCTGAATCAACGAGACCGCCGCGGCGATACTGCCCAGCGCACTCTCGGTCTGCAGCGCATCGCTGACCGCCAACTTCACCAACTCGCCACTGTTCTGAATCTGCTGTACCGAGGACTGCGCCGCCGAACGCAAGGCGCTGACCAGCCGCTCGATCTCCTCGGTCGATTGCTGGGTGCGTTTGGCCAGAGCCCGCACTTCATCGGCCACCACGGCAAAACCCCGGCCCTGCTCCCCCGCCCGCGCCGCTTCGATCGCCGCGTTGAGCGCCAACAGATTGGTCTGCTCGGCCACACTCTTGATGACGCTGAGCACCGTGCCGATGTTCTGGATTTGCGCACTCAAGCTGTCGATACTCGAACTGGCCGAGGTTGCCGAGTCCGCCAGTTGCTCGATCCGTGCCATGCTCTGGCGCACCACCTCCTGACCGCTTTCGACCTTATCGTCGGCCGTCTGCGCCGCCTGAGCGGCCTCCTCCGCATTGCGCGCAACGTCATGCACGGTCGCGGTCATCTGATTCATCGCCGTAGCGACCTGCTCGGTTTCTTCCTTCTGGCTGCTGACTTCCAGGTTGGTTTGCGAGGTCACTGCCGACAACGATTGCGCCGAACTGGCCAACTGCTCGATGCCAGCCTGCAAGCCGCTGACGATACTGCTGAGCCCGGCCCCCATCTGTTGCATGGCCTGCATCAACTGGCCGATCTCATCACGACGAGTCACCTCGACCGTCGCACTCAAATCACCGGAGGCAATCTGCTGTGCGACACGAATAACGCTGCGCAACGGTTGAACGATCAGCCGGGTAATCACCCAGGCGGCGATCAATCCGACCAGCAAGGCCAGTGCGGAGGAGCAGACGATCAGCAACGAGTTCTTCTTCAGCTGGGTCTGCATCGACTGGTCTTCGGCGACATAAGCCTGATCCACCCGCTCCACCACCTGCGCGGCACGCTGATGCAGTTGCTCATAAACCGTCTTTTCCTGCGCCAGCAGGCCAGTGTATTCGGCGAGCTTTTCGCTGAAACCACCGATATGGCCGGCCACTTCATTGAGGACCGTCTGGTACCCCTCATCCTTGACCAGGGTCTTGAGCTGCTCGGCCTGGGCCAGCGCCTGGTCGGCCTGCTCGATCTTGCCCCGCGCCACGCTGTCGTCGCCCTTGCGACTCTGGTCCAGGCGCACGCGTGCTTCGTTCATGGCTTGCAACATCAGCCGCGATACCTGACTGACCTGACTGGCTTGCTCGATAAATTGCGCACCGTCCTTGCCCTCGGATTCTTTCAAGGTATAGGCGCCGTCATCGGCCAGCCCGGCCTGCAGCACATCGAGGTTATTGGCCACGCTGGACACAGACCAACTGGCCATTTCCAGCGCCAGGTCCTTGGCCTGGCTGAGCGAGACGAATTCGTCAAAGGCCTTGCGATAGGCGCCCAGGGATTGTTCGACATCATTCATCACCGGCACGTTGGCCGCCGATCGGGCCTTGAGCTCGGTCGCCAGGGCAATCAGCTCGTCAACGCCCTGGTGCAAGGCTTCGGCGGTTTTCGGATTGCCGTGCAAGGCGTATTCCTGCTCAAGCAGTCGCACTTTGAGCAAACCGCTGTTGAGCGACGACATCTGCTTGAGCCCATCGAAGCGCTGGCTGATGGTCTGCAGGGACCATACGCCGATGGCCGCCACCACCGCGGTCAACAGCAGTACGAGTACAAACCCGATACCCAGTTTTTTCGCCATACCGAGGTTGGCAAAACGTCCTTGCACGGCCGAAATCATTGCACTTGGTCCCCTGATAGAGTCTGTTGACGCAGAGTCGCAACGGGCCTGAATCAACACAAGTCTCTGGCGCCTGAATAATGGCAAAAAGCTATGCCCACGTCGTTTTCAGAACGCTTGAGGTCGATCCACAGCGGTGGCTTGAAAAAACGCCCGGGCTCGCGGATCACTGGCATAGGCCACGTTGATCCGCTGCCAGTCGCCAGGCTGGCCGGAGGGGCTGAAGGCCGTCGCAGAAGACAGCAGGACACCGAAACGCTGTGCCTGAGTCCGCACCTGAGCGTAGTCGGACATCCGCGATCGCGCCCAGATGAACACCCCCCCGGCGGGCTTGCCGAAAACCTCCCACTCAGCGTCTTCGAGCGCTTGCAATGCGGCTTGTCGATCGCTGTTCAAACGCTGGCGCTGGCGCTGTACCAAGGTGCGATAGGCACCGCTGGCCAACAGGCAAGCCAACACCGATTCGCAAAACCGTGATGCGCCCATGCTGCTGATCATCTTCACCTCGGCCAACCGCGAAACGACCCCGGCGCCGGCTACGACAAAGCCGACCCGTAACGAGCTGCTAAGGGTCTTGGAGAAACTGCCGACGTAGATCACGTTGTCCGCGGTATCCAGCGCGGCGAGCCGGGTACCCTGCCCGCTGGATAAATCTGCATAGACGTCATCTTCGACGACCAGCACACAGTGGGTTTTCGCCAGTTGCAGAACCTGCCGGGCCACCTGCGGCGCCAGGCTGCTGCCCGTTGGATTGTGATGGAAACTGTTGATGAACAATGCCCGGGGCCGGTATTGCAGCAGCAGGGCCTCGAGTACTTCGGTATCGGGCCCGCTCGGCGTTCGCGGCACCTCGATCATCTTGATCCCGTGCAGCCTGAGCAGCTCGAACAGCATCGAGTACCCGGGATTTTCCACCACCACGTATTCACCTGGCTTGAGCAAGGTGCGCACGATCAGATCAAGCCCCTGGCTGGCTCCCGCCGTTGTCAGGATTCGATGCTCATCCACGGCGATATCCAACTGTCGCAGGCGCTTGAGAATTTGCAGGCGCAAGGCTGGCAGACCCAGCGGGGTGCCGTAGTTGAACAGCCCGGCCATGTCGGTGCGACTGACCTGGCGGATCGCGTAACTCAGATCGTCTGATTCGCGCCAGCTTACGGGCAATCCGCCGCAGCCCAGCTTCAGGTCACCGAAGCTGCCATGCTGCTTCACCGCTGCCCCTTCGGACCAGGGGTGATCGCATCGCGGGCGGGCAGCCGCCGGGTCGGCGACAAAGAAGCCGCTGCCGTGCCGCGCCCCCAGCACCCCTTCAGCCACCAGGCGCTCACAGGCTTCAACGACGCTGGATTGACTGAGCAGATTATCCCGCGCTATTTGCCGCGCAGAAGGTAAACGCGTCCCGGGCAATGTCTCGCTTTGGCGAAGCCAGCCCGCCAGCGCATCGACGATTTGCTGGACGAGCGGCACCAAGGCCTGTCGATCGATTCTCAATTCCATGAGCAAGCAAACTCCTGTTCGTTTGGCTGGAACAGTTAATCACAGGAGCGCTCGATGGGATGTGCGACAACGCCGACAAAATCCCCGGTTCCAACTATTGGAAATACTTTGCCCGGGATCATGCCGAGGAAAAAATTGCAGCTGCCTGGCTTCAGAACGCCGTGACGCCACCGTCCACCGCCAACGAGTGTCCAGTGGTGAATGCTGCACCGTCGCTGCACAGGTACAGCACCGCGCTGGCGATCTCTTCGACCTTGCCGATGCGACCCACCGGGTGCATGGCATTGGCGAACTCGCCCTTCTTCGGATCCGCTTCATAAGCACGGCGGAACATGTCGGTATCGATCACCGCCGGGCACACCGCATTCACCCGGATCTTTTTCTTCGCGTATTCGATGGCCGCCGATTTGGTCAGGCCGATCACCGCATGTTTCGACGCCGCGTAAATACTCATCTTCGGCGCAGCCCCCAGACCGGCCACCGAAGCGGTATTGACGATCGCACCACCGCCCTGAGCCAGCAGCAAGGGCAATTGGTACTTCATGCACAGCCAGACGCCTTTGACATTGACGCCCATGATCGCGTCGAACTCGTCGATCGTGCCGTCGGCCAGTTTGCCTTTCTCGATCTCGATACCTGCGTTATTGAAGGCATAGTCCAAACGACCGTAGGTATTCACGACTTCGTCCATCAGATTTTTTACATCGCTTTCCAGCGTGACGTTGCAACGCACGAAGGTTGCTTCACCGCCTGCCGTGCGAATCAACGCCACCGTGCCCTCACCACCGGCGGTGTCCAGGTCGGCAACCACCACTTTCAAGCCTTCGGCGGCGAACGCCTGCGCCGTCGCGCGGCCAATGCCGGCCGCGGCCCCTGTCACCACTGCCACCTGGCCGGAAAACGTCATGCTCATTGTTATGTCCTCGTAGAGAAGATGCGGGGGTTCGCGTGGCCCCAGTCTAGTCACAGGCATCCTTGGCGCGGCAGCACTATCAGAAGGCCGGTTGAGTGCCCATGGATTGCAATGATAAAACCGTGGGGGCGACCATCACTGTTCTGGATCAAGGTGCATTCGCCGCATCAGGCCAACTTGCGGCATTGATCATGAAGGTCTATCAACAAGACTTCATTCATCTTGAGTGCCTGTCATGACTACCCAGACCAACCGCCAGTTCCTGCTCGCCAAACGTCCGGTGGGCGCGGCCACCCGCGAGACCTTTACCTATCAGGAAGTACCGGTCGGCGAACCGGCCGCGGCTCAGATTCTGGTCAAGAACGAATACCTGTCCCTGGACCCCGCCATGCGCGGCTGGATGAACGAGGGCAAGTCCTATATTCCGCCCGTCGGTCTCGGCGAAGTGATGCGTGCATTGGGGGTAGGCAAAGTCATTGCCTCGAACAATCCGGGGTTTGCGGTCGGGGACTACGTCAATGGCGCCCTGGGTGTGCAGGATTATTTCCTCGGCGAGCCCCGGGGTTTCTACAAAGTCGATCCGAAACTGGCGCCACTGCCGCGTTATCTATCGGCGCTGGGCATGACCGGGATGACCGCCTATTTCGCCCTGCTCGACGTGGGTGCGCCCAAGGCCGGTGACACGGTAGTGCTCTCCGGCGCGGCCGGCGCGGTCGGCAGCATTGCCGGGCAGATCGCCAAGCTCAAGGGTTGCCGCGTTGTCGGCATCGCAGGCGGCGCCGACAAGTGCCAGTTCCTGATCGACGAACTGGGGTTTGACGGTGCCATCGATTACAAGAACGAAGACATCCACGCCGGGCTCAAGCGCGAATGCCCGAAAGGCGTCGATGTGTACTTTGACAACGTTGGCGGCGACATCCTCGACGCGGTGCTCAGTCGCCTGAACTTGAAGGCGCGGGTAGTGATTTGCGGCGCCATCAGTCAGTACAACAACAAGGAAGCGGTCAAGGGACCGGCCAACTACCTGTCGCTGTTGGTCAACCGCGCGCGGATGGAAGGCTTCGTGGTGATGGATTACGCCGCACAGTTCGCTGCGGCCGGACAGGAAATGGCCGGCTGGATGGCCAAGGGGCAACTCAAGAGCAAGGAAGACATCGTCGAAGGGCTCGAGACGTTCCCGGAGACGCTGATGAAGTTGTTCAGCGGGGAAAATTTCGGCAAGTTGGTGTTGAAGGTTTAATCAGACATCTGAAGACACCACAAAACAACTGTGGGAGCCGGCTCGCTCCCACAGTTGATCTTCGGCGTCTGGTTAAGCGAGTTCGGCAACCACGGCCGCCAATGCCTTGGCCGGATCCGCCGCCTGGCTGATCGGACGGCCGATTACCAGATAGTCGGAACCGGCATCCAGCGCCTGGCGCGGGGTCAGGATGCGGCGTTGATCGTCCTGGGCGCTGCCCGTCGGACGAATCCCCGGGGTCACCAGTTGCAGCGAAGGATGAGCCGCTTTCAGGGCCTGGGCTTCCAGGGCCGAGCAGACCAGACCGTCCATCCCGGCCTTTTCCGCCAGAGCTGCCAGACGCAAGACCTGCTCCTGCGGTTCGATATCCAGACCGATACCCGCCAGATCCTCGCGCTCCATGCTGGTCAGCACGGTCACGCCGATCAACAGCGGCTTGGGGCCGGTGCGCTGGTCGAGCACTTCGCGGCAGGCGGCCATCATGCGCAGACCGCCGGAACAGTGCACGTTGACCATCCATACGCCCATTTCTGCAGCCGCCTTGACGGCCATGGCGGTGGTATTGGGGATGTCGTGGAACTTGAGGTCCAGGAATACTTCGAAACCCTTGTCACGCAGGGTGCCAACGATTTCCGCAGCGCAGCTGGTGAACAGTTCTTTACCGACCTTGACCCGGCACAGCTTCGGGTCCAACTGATCGGCCAGCTTCAGTGCGGCGTCACGGGTGGGGAAATCCAGGGCGACGATGATAGGAGTCTGGCAGGCGGACATGAGTGGGCTCTCAGGCAGGTCGAAATCGGCGCGCATTGTAGCGGAACCAGCGGCGCTGCGGGACCCGATGATCGGTAAATCGTCGATACGGCTCCAGCAAGCCTAGCGCCTGCGCCCGGTATGTCGAGTTCGATACGGACCGGGGCCGACCGCTATTGGCCCACCCCCACGGCAGACCCTGCGACCCGCTTGCTGGCCAACGAGCCGCGAGCCACTCATTCCTCGGCGCTGTGTACGACCACCAGCAACTGCGCCTGAACCTCGCCCACCGAGCGAATCCGGTGCGGCTTCTGCGCATTGAAATACAGCGCATCACCGCGATCAAGCAGCACCCGCTCGTTCATGAAGTCCACTTCCACCTGCCCGTCATGGACGAACAGAAACTCTTCCCCCAAATGCTCCTTGAAGGTCTTGTCGGCGAACTCGGTCGGCGGATAAATCATGAACGGCAACAGGCTTCGCTCACTGACCTGATGGGCCAGCACCGAGTAACCCGGGCTCTGGTCATTGGCCCCCAGGGCCTGGCGTTCGGCGCTGCGCACCAGGCTGTAGCTGTCGAGGCTGACGTTGTCTTCCGAGAACAACTCTTCGACCTTCACGTTCAACGCCTTGGCCAGTTTCAGCGCAGCCGCGATCGACGGGGTGTTCAGCCCGCGCTCGACCTTCGACAGATAACTCTTGGTCATGCCGGACTTTTCGGCCAAGGCCTCCAGCGTCACGCCCAATTTTTTTCTCAGTAATTTCAAACGGATAGACATGTAGAGCGATTAATCCAGAAAAAATCGATGAGTTGTCCTTGCCAATGACACTTTGTGTCATATATTCTCATTTGTGTCATTTGCATTCACCCATGACCTTGCGAGCAACGAGTGAACGGCAAAACCGACGTCCATTGAACGCACCAAAGGACACCGATATGACCAAGACCTTAGCACTACCCAAAGAGCAGCTGGTCAAGCAAGCGCTGACACAGATGCAAAATACCCTGGCGGATAATACGTGGACCGACCGGCAAAAGCTGGCCCTGACTTGCCGTATTCTGTTCGAGAATGGTCACGACTCCGGCCTGGCCGGGCAAATCACTGCCCGCGGCCCACAGCCAGGGACCTATTACACTCAGCAACTGGGCCTGGGTTTCGACGAGATCACCGCCAGTAATCTGCTGCTGGTCAACGAAGACCTGGAAGTGCTTGAAGGCCATGGCATGCCCAATCCGGCCAACCGTTTCCACAGCTGGGTGTACCGCGCCCGACCGGACGTGAACTGCATCATTCACACGCACCCGACCCACGTTGCGGCGCTGTCGATGCTGGAGGTACCGCTGCAGATTTCCCACATGGACCTCTGCCCACTGTACGACGACTGCGCGTTTCTCGAAGGCTGGCCGGGCGTGCCGGTGGGCAATGAAGAAGGCGAACTGATTGCCGGGGCGCTGGGCGACAAACGGGCGATCCTGCTTTCGCACCATGGCCAGTTGTCCACCGGTACGACCATCGAAGAAGCCTGTGTCATTGCGCAACTGATCGAGCGCGCCGCGAAGCTGCAACTGCTGGCGATGAGTGCCGGGGTTATCAAGCCGATCCTGCCGGAGCTGGGTCGTGAAGCCCATGACTGGATTTCGAAACCCAAACGCCACGCCGCTGCGTTCAACTACTACGCCCGGCAGAATCTGCGTCAACACGCCGATTGCCTGAACTGAACCCACCCATTTTCTGCAGGAGAGACAGCATGTCGACCCCAACCATTCACGGCATCATTGGCTACACCATCACCCCGTTCACCGCCAATGGCGACGGCGTTGATCTGGACGCGCTCGGACGCTCCATCGACCGCCTGATCGACGACGGCGTCCACGCCATCGCCCCACTGGGCAGCACCGGCGAAGGCGCCTACCTGAGCGACGCGGAGTGGGATCAGGTCAGCGAATTCAGTATCCGGCATGTCGCCAGGCGCGTGCCGACCATTGTCAGCGTGTCCGACCTGACCACCGCCAAAGCGGTGCGCCGCGCTCGTTTCGCCGAGGCTCACGGTGCCGACGTGGTGATGGTGCTGCCGACGTCCTACTGGAAACTCAGCGAAGCGGAAATCCTCGCTCACTACCGCGCCATCGGCGACAGCATCGGCGTGCCGATCATGCTCTACAACAACCCCGCCACCAGCGGCACCGACATGTCGGTTGAGCTGATCCTGCGCATCGTCAACTCGGTGGACAACGTGACCATGGTCAAGGAGAGCACCGGCGACATCCAGCGCATGCACAAGCTGCAACTGCTGGGCGAAGGTCAGGTGCCGTTCTACAACGGCTGCAATCCGCTGGCGCTGGAAGCTTTTGCGGCGGGTGCGAAAGGCTGGTGCACGGCGGCGCCGAACCTGATCGCACAACTCAATCTTGATTTGTATGAAGCGATGTTGGCCAACGATCTGGGCAAGGCGCGCGAACTGTTCTATCGCCAGTTGCCGCTGCTGGACTTCATCCTCAAGGGTGGCTTGCCGGCGACCATCAAGGCCGGTCTGCGGGCGACCGGGCTGGAAGTGGGCGATCCACGGTTGCCGGTGTTTCCGTTGGGCGAAGCCGGCCTCGGCCAGTTGCAGGGTTTGTTGAAAACATTGCGCTGACCTCAAGCACGCCCCCCCTGTAGGAGCTGGCTTGCCAGCTCCTACAGGGGATTTGTGGGTGGTTAGAGCACCGGCAAGGTCTTGTCCTTGATCACCTTGGTCGGGCCGTTGGTCTTTACACTGGCAATGCCTTTGTCCATCGCGGCATCGGAGGAATAAGCCTCGCTGCTGCCAATCGTCTCGTGGTTACCGGCCTTGAGGTTGAAGTAAGGATGGCCATCCCTGGTGGTTTTCTTCTCGTAGCGTTCATCCAGCGGGCTATTGGCCTGAACGGAGGCGATGCCTTTGTCGGCGGCGGCGCGGGTGCTGTACAGCTCGCTGGTCAGAACGGTTTCGGCGTTGGCGGCCTTCAGTACGAATTTGAACTGGCCGTTGCTGCTTTTACTGACTTCGTACCATCCGGACATGCTCTTACTCCTTGGCGAATGAGGTTGCGCGCTTCAGAGTAAAGACCAGGCCGGGATTTCTGTCGCCTGTGCGGGCCTCTTCGCGAGCAGGCTCGCTCCCACATGGATTGATGTACACAACCCACTGTGGGAGCGAGCCTGCTCGCGAAAGGGCCGGCAAGGTCAATACAAAACCACTCTACTTCACCCCCGCTCGCACCACCGACAACTCAGGTGCCTGCCCCCGCCGCTGACTCAGATACCGGGTACAACTCACCCGCAGAAACGAAGCAAAATTCACCACCTCGCCGCGATAATCCATCACCTCTTCATACAGCTTGGCGATCAGCTGGTTGGTGGTCATGCCGTCGACCTCGGCAATTTCGCTGAGAATGTCCCAGAACTGATTCTCCAGGCGCAAGGTGGTGACCACCCCGCAGATGCGCAGCGAGCGGGAGCGCGACTCGTAGAGAATCGGATCGGCCTTGACGTAGAGCTCGCACATGGACAGGTCCTCGTTATAGCGTGATTCTGGTGCCAAGCAACCCGAGGAAACCGGCCAGCCAGCTCGGGTGCGCCGGCCAGGCCGGGGCAGTGGCCAGATTGCCTTGAACGTGACCTTCCGTCACCGGGATATCGATGAACGTACCGCCGGCCAGGCGCACTTCCGGGGCGCAGGCCGGATAGGCGCTGCACTCGCGACCTTCCAAAATCCCCGCCGCCGCCAGCAATTGCGCGCCGTGACACACGGCCGCGATCGGCTTGCCGGCCTTGTCGAATGCCCGCACCAGCTCCAGGACTTTTTCGTTCAGGCGCAAGTACTCCGGCGCACGACCGCCCGGCACCAGCAAGGCGTCGTAATCCGTTTCGGCCACCTTGGCAAAATCGAAGTTCAGGGCAAACAGGTGGCCGGGTTTTTCGCTGTAGGTCTGGTCGCCTTCGAAATCATGGATCGCCGTGCGCACGGTCTGGCCGGCGGTTTTGTCCGGGCAAACGGCGTGTACCGTGTGGCCGACCATCAGCAGCGCCTGGAAAGGCACCATCACTTCATAGTCTTCGACGTAATCGCCGACCAGCATCAGGATTTTCTTGGCAGCCATGGGGAGACTCCTCTGGGTTATGTGGGCCTGCAGAAGTATTCAAGTTAGTCCTTATCCTGGGGGGTGGGTAATAACCAGCTACTACCTGAAGACCGCGTTATCGTTTTTCGCGAGCAGGCTCGCTCCCACATTTGACCGAGTCGCCCATGGGAATGCGGTTGAATGTGGAGCGGGCTTGCTCGCGAAGAGGGTCTCAAACTGTACGGATAACTCTGCGCCTAGCTGTAACAGCGCAGGCGCCGCGGTTTATGGCTAGATGAAGGCTCTTCCCTCCGCCCTCGATCCTGGTTGCCATCATGTCCTCGCGCGAAAACACCGGCATGGCCCTCGGCCTGCTCGGCGTGGTGATCTTCAGCCTCACCCTGCCCTTCACGCGAATCGTCGTGCAGGAACTCCATCCGTTGCTCAACGGCCTGGGCCGGGCGCTGTTCGCGGCGGTTCCGGCGGCGATGCTGTTGCTGTGGCGCCGGGAAAAATGGCCAACGTGGAAACAGATCAAAGGCCTGAGCCTGGTGATTGCCGGGGTGATTCTCGGCTTCCCGGTACTCTCGGCGTGGGCCATGCAAACCTTGCCCGCATCCCATGGTGCACTGGTCAATGGCCTGCAACCGCTGTGCGTAGCGCTGTATGCCGCGTGGTTGTCCCACGAACGACCGTCGAAAGCCTTCTGGGCCTGCGCCGCGCTGGGCAGCGCACTGGTGCTCGGTTACGCGCTGATCAGCGGTGCCGGCAGCATTCAGGCCGGTGATTTACTGATGCTTGGGGCGATCGCCGTGGGTGGCCTGGGTTATGCCGAGGGTGGCCGGTTGGCCAGGGAGATGGGTGGCTGGCAGGTGATCTGCTGGGCGCTGGTGCTGTCGACGCCGTTGCTGATCGGGCCGGTGCTGTACCTGGCGCTGCAACATCAGGGCGAGATTTCGAGCAGAACCTGGTGGGCGTTCGGCTACGTCTCGCTGTTCTCGCAGTTCATCGGTTTCTTTGCCTGGTACGCCGGGCTGGCCATGGGTGGCATTGCCCGGGTCAGTCAGATCCAGCTGTTGCAGATCTTCTTCACCATCGCGTTTTCGGCGTTGTTCTTCGGGGAACACGTCGAGCCGATCACCTGGCTGTTTGCCGCCGGGGTGATCGTGACGGTGATACTGGGGCGCAAGACGGCGGTCAAATCAACTGTGGGGGCGAGCCTGCTCGCGAAGGGGCCGTAACTGCCAACAACATTGTTGGCTGTCGAGCGCCTTCGCGAGCAGGCTCGCTCCCACAGGGTCAGAGGTAACCGTCGGCTCGCAGCAAGGTTTCGAGACAGTGCTCGGTAATCCGGTAGAAATCCTTCAGCTCCTGAATCTTCCCCAACAGCTGACTCGGGTCCACCGGCTCGGCGCGTTTGACCGCCAGAATCATCTTGTTCTTGTTGGTGTGCTCCAGTGAGATGAACTCGAACACCTTGGTCTCGTAGCCGCAGGCCTCCAGGAACAATGCACGCAAACTGTCGGTCACCATTTCCGCCTGCTGGCCCAGGTGCAGGCCGTATTGCAGCATCGGCTTGAGCAGCGCCGGGCTCTGGATCTGCAGGCGGATCTGCTTGTGGCAGCAGGGTGAACACATGATGATCGAGGCGCCGGAGCGAATGCCGGTGTGTATCGCGTAGTCGGTTGCGATGTCGCAGGCATGCAGCGCGATCATCACGTCCAGCTCGCTCGGCGCGACGCTGCGCACATCGCCGCATTTGAACACCAGGCCCGGATGCTCCAGCTTTGCAGCCGCCGTATTGCACAGGGTGACCATGTCTTCACGCAGCTCGACCCCGGTCACCTCCCCTTCGGTCGTCAAGGTATTGCGCAGATAGTCGTGGATCGCGAACGTCAGATACCCCTTGCCCGAACCGAAGTCCGCGACCCTTACCGGTTTGTCCAGCGCCAGGGGCGACGAGGTCAACGCATGGCTGAACACTTCGATGAACTTGTTGATCTGCTTCCACTTGCGCGACATCGCCGGGATCAGCTCGTGCTTGCTGTTCGTCACGCCGAGGTCGGCGAGGAATGGCCGGCTCAGGTCAAGGAAGCGATTTTTCTCGCGGTTGTGCTCGGCGGACGGCACTTCGCGTAATTGCTGAGGTTTGCTCTTGAACAGCGACGACTTGCCCTTTTTGCTGTATTCGAGCTGAGCCTCGTCCGTCAGCGCCAGCAAATGCGCATTTTTAAACGATGCCGGCAGCAATTCGGCGACGGTCGCGATGCCCTCGGCAAGCGACAGGTTCTTGGTAATGTCGCGGGTCTTGTAGCGATAGACGAAGGACAAGCAGGGCTGATCCTTGACCGTCAGTTGCTTGATGATCAACCGCTGCAGGTCCGGCTCTGCGCCGACGTACTTGGCCAGCACCAGTTTGATGAAAGCACTCTGCTTCAGACTGGTCGCCAACAGGTCGATAAACAGCGCGTGATGATCCGGCGTGAGGCTGGCGGTAACGGACATGTAAAAAACGTCTCGGCGTGAAAAATCGGGGAATGAACGGCATTTTAGGGGGGATGGGCGTTTTCGGCACGGGGTTATTTTTCTTCCAGGTCCCGGCAACGCCATCCAGGACCTGAATACAGCTATTGAATCCTCAAGGTTCCACCAGCCGAAGTTTACGGTTGGAGGGCGAGTTGATGACGTATTTGACAATTAACCCCACCGGCACTGCCCAGGTCAGGCCGTTGGCCGGATCAGTGACCACGGCGACGGTCTCGGAGCTGGCCGCGATATCCAGACGCCGGCGATCATGGCTGGACTTGAGCGCTCCGTAGGCATGGCTGACCAGTCTTTCTGCCAGATGCATCGGCACATCGACATGCTCCAGGTGCTTCACTGCACGACAGAACAGCACCTGATCATCAATCGATCCATCGCCCTCATGGCGGGCCAGAAATGCCTGGGCAATGGCCAGCAACTCCTCATCCAACGCCTGGCCTTCATCGCTGCTCGTCATGCCAGTGACTCCTGAGGCGCTTCCGTCGGTGGGTTCGCTACCGCAACAGGTCGGGCAGCGCGACGCAGGTCGGCCCCCGCGCAGGGCAGGTGCACGGCAGGATTGGGCATGCCACTGGGCGAAAGTTCATGGGTCATTTCGAACTCGGCCCGCACCGACCAGCCGCAGGCTTCCGACGTACATTGCAAATACGCTACCCGCAGGAAAATATGCCGGCCCTCGCTGGTTCTGATACGCATCCGGTTCAAGCAATGCGGACACACCATTTTGTAAGTACTCATGCTTGACCCTCGGCAGTCATCTGGTGGCAATCGATATGATCAAACGCAATACTGCTTGAAACATTGATCACCTCGATCCTGCCTTGGGAATCAGGTCGGCCGGACAATAGGAAGTGCGACGGGTGGCTCCATAATCGGCACGAACCAAGCTCGTAGGAAATCACCCTGATACCATTAGGAAGTTTCAACATCGTATTTTTCTGTTTCATAGTTGACGATTGATTACTCACAAGAAGAAAGTACTCACTACGCGTAATCTAGACACTCAAAATGCGCGTGTCAAAAGGAAGAGGCTAAAATTGAGTAGCAAAAAATCACAAGCTGTTCTGTCTCGCTTAAAGCTGATTACAGGCACAAAAACCGATGCCTCGTTGTCTTCCGCGCTACAGATCAGCCCTCAAACACTCAGTAGCTGGAAAGGACGCGACAGCACTCCATACTCATTATGCGTAGAAATCGCGCAAGCACGTGGTATCTCGCTCGACTGGTTGCTGTTGGGTGAAGGGCCCATCCTGCGGCCTACGCCTGACGCTCCCCCCGATAACCATCAAAAAAGCACGACACGGGAAAACACTATTCTCGCGCTCTGGCGATTGCTCAATGAAGATGATCGCTGTGCCATACAAAACGCACTGGAAGAAAAATGGCGATTGCGCGATATGGAACTCAAACTTTCGGAAATGGCCTCTATTCTGGCTGCACTGCAACACTCGAACGACACATGAAGTCATATGTAACCGAAGTCTGATTACTTCAAGGCATGCCACAACACCATAATGTTGCCGCTGCTGCGAATAATCAGTGCGCATGACAAAACGCTCACCACTGCATGCCATGGACTCACCGGCACAAATGTCAGCAGTACATCCAGGCCGCCAAGGTAAAACACCCCTCCGCACAGACTGATCAACAATCCGTCCCGACAGCAATGACGTCGTTCGTTACGCTGATAACAGGCAAGCCTGAACGCACTCAATAAATGAGCGACACCGGTGACAAAGACAAGCGCGATCATTTCATTACCCATCACCCCCGTCCTCGCAGGTGCCGAATGATTTCGCCGATACCGGCACCGTCAATCCACTGCATCAGCTTGATGCTGATGGGGATAACGATCAGCGCGCAGAAAAAGGCCGTCACGCCTCCGGTGAGGAAAGGGGCCAGCCGCAACGCAACAGGGGTGAACAGATAGCCGACGCCCGCCGACAGCAACCAGGAACCGATACGTTGCCAGGCCTTGAAATTGCTCCCGGTCGTCGTGACGAGCCACGCGCCCAATGCCGCACCGAACAAAGCCTCGCCGTCGATCGAGGGCAGTGTCGCGATGCCCAGACCCAGCATGAGTCCACTGAGGCTGTTATAGGTCGAATCAGTCAGGCTCATGGGCGCCTCGCGAATCGATGCTTGCGATGGCAATCACGCCCGTCTCGATGGCTTTGAGCAAAGCGGCACGGCGCGAGCTGACGGCAAACTTGCGGCGGATATTGGAGAAGTGGAAATTGATCGTGGAGACCGAGCAATTCTGAATCCTGGCGATTTCCCAGGAGGTTTTCCCCTGGAAGCACCAGATCAGGGCTTGTTTCTCTTTCGCCGTCAGTCCGGCCGACGGGGCATTGGCTCCGCCACCGGGCACTGCACAAGCATAAGAGTCGAGCGGTTGATGCATTGACATGACAAGAACTCCCTCTATGTCAGAACACCCGTTACCGGGCGCTCACTGTTAGAGAGAGATGTTGAAGTCAGGCCTGGACTCAGACAACGGGCCGGGATTGTAGCGTCGCGCGCTACACAACCGCAGCGTAATGGTGCTCAGCCAAGCACCACCAACCGGTTGGGCAACTCATTGCGCACATGGGTCACCGGCACATGCACCTTGAGCAATTCGCCGCAGGCTTCGACGCAAGTGACAAACCCCTGCAAGGTCTGTCCCTGTTTCACCTGCCGAGTGAACGCCGTCACGATCGCGTCCCAGTTCTCGTTACCCAGGCGCTGCGAAATCCCCTCATCCACCAGGATTTCCACATAGCGCTCGGCTTCGGAGACGAAAATCAGCATGCCGGTGCTGCCCGTGGTGTGGTGCAGGTTTTGCTCCAGGAACTGCCGACGGGCCAGGTTCGAGGCGCGCCAGTGACGTACCGAGCGCGGGATCAGGTGCGTGGTGACTTGCGGAATACGGAACACCAGGCACAGCACGATGAAGCTGCCCCATTGCACCAGCAGCAGGCTGTGCAGGGTCAGCCAGCCGGTCAGGTAATGCACGACACCCGGCACCACCAGCGCCAGCAGGCTGGCCCAGAGCAATGGGATGTACGCATAGTCGTCAGCACGGGCCGCGAGCACCGTCACCAGTTCGGCGTCGGTGTCGCGCTCGACCCGGGCAATCGCCTCGGCGACTTTACGTTGTTCGTGTTCGGTCAGTAATGCCATGTTGAAAATGCCTGCTCGCTAATGTTTTTACCGCCAGTGCCATCACCAGCCGCCCGACGAACCGCCACCGCCGAAGCTGCCCCCGCCGCCGCTGAAACCCCCACCTCCACCACCAAAACCGCCGCCGCCAAACCCGCCACCCGAGCTGCCTCTGCCACCACTGCCACCGCTTGGCAGGATGCCGAGCATCTGGCAGACGAAAATCGTCAGGATGAACAGCATCACCAGAAACACGAATAATCCCGGATGCCGTGAAACGAAGTCGCTCTCCTGATCGCCTCGGGACTCGTACAACGTGGAAGGCTCATCCAGCGGATTTCCCCCCAGCACCACCAGCATCGCCGCGACCCCGTCGCTGATGCCCTTGCTGAAGTTGCCGGCCTTGAATGCCGGGGTGATCACCTGATTGATGATCACCGAACTCTGCGCGTCGGTCAGGCGCTCTTCCAGGCCATATCCGACTTCGATGCGCAACCGGCGCTCATCGCGGGCAACAATCAGCAACGCCCCGTTGTTCTTGTCCTTTTGGCCGATGCCCCAATGGCGCCCAAGCTGATAACCGAAGTCCGCAATGTCGGTGCCCTGCAAATCGGGCAGCGTAACCACCACCAACTGCTCACCCGTGGCCTTTTCATGGGCATCGAGCTGCTGTGTGAGCTGCTCGCGCACCGACGGCTCGATCAGCCCGGCGTTGTCCACCACCCGCCCGGTCAGCTGCGGGAACTTCAATTCGGCCTGGGCCGCCAGGGCAAACACCCAGAGCAACAGGACCAGGCCCACTTTCAACACGCGCATTGGCAACCTCATCCATGGTGACGCATCTAACCTGAACCGGCGCTTACTGGAACTTCACTTCAGGTGCTTTTTGCGCATCGGGGCTGGTGGCCTCGAAGGTTTCGCGGATCGGCAGATCGCTGTACATCACCGTATGCCACAGGCGACCGGGGAAGGTGCGGATTTCGGTGTTGTACTTCTGCACCGCGAGAATGAAATCACGGCGCGCCACGGCGATCCGGTTTTCGGTGCCTTCAAGCTGCGATTGCAGGGCGAGGAAGTTCTGGTTGGCCTTGAGGTCCGGATAGCGCTCGGACACCACCATCAGCCGGCTCAGTGCACCGGTCAGCTGATCCTGGGCCTGCTGGAACTGTTTGAGTTTTTCCGGGTTGTCCAGGGTGCTGGCATCGACCTGGATCGAAGTCGCCTTGGCCCGGGCCTCGATCACCGCGGTCAGGGTCTCCTGTTCATGCTGCGCGTAACCCTTGACGGTTTCCACCAGGTTGGGGATCAGGTCGGCGCGGCGCTGGTACTGGTTCTGCACCTGGCCCCAGGTGGCCTTGGCCTGTTCGTCGAGGGTCGGGATGTTGTTGATGCCGCAGCCGGCCAGCAAGGTGGCCAGCAACATCAAGGCTGCGACCTGCAGGCTGGACCGATAGTGGTGTCGTACGTTCATCTGGTTGACGCTCCCTTGCACATTCCGTTGAAAAACAACCTGCGAACTTTGAGACGGCGCTTGGGGCATAATCTGCGCCGCTACTGGATTGCATCGAGCCAATGGGCTAAAAGATGCCCCAGCGCTAAAACACTGTAGAAGTGTGCTGCATTTACCTGAACAACAATAGTCGCTCCCTAAATTTTGGCTGACCGGCGCGTATTCACTGCCGTTTAGGCTTTAGAGAAAACCATTCATGAAGAAGCTGTGTTTGCTGGGCCTGTTCGTCAGCCTGGCCAGTCATACCGTATTGGCCGCCACGACACCCGCACCTCTGGAGAACAAGGACGCCTTCGTCAGCAACCTGATGAAGCAAATGACCCTCGATGAAAAAATCGGCCAGTTGCGCCTGATCAGCATCGGCCCGGAAATGCCGCGCGAAATGATCCGCAAGGAAATCGCCGCCGGCAACATCGGTGGCACGTTCAACTCGATCACCCGCCCGGAAAACCGTCCGATGCAGGACGCGGCCATGCGCAGCCGGTTGAAGATCCCGATGTTCTTCGCCTATGACGTGATCCACGGTCACCGCACCATTTTCCCGATCCCGATCGCCCTGGCCTCGAGCTGGGACATGGACGCCATCGGCCTGTCCGGGCGAGTCGCCGCCAGGGAAGCCGCCGCGGACAGCCTTGACATCACCTTCGCGCCGATGGTCGACATCTCCCGCGATCCACGCTGGGGTCGTACATCCGAAGGCTTCGGCGAAGACACTTACCTGGTGTCGCGCATCGCCGGCGTCATGGTCAAGGCCTTTCAGGGCAGCGGCGCCAACGCGGCCGACAGCATCATGGCCAGCGTCAAGCACTTTGCCTTGTACGGCGCGGTCGAGGGCGGTCGCGACTACAACGTCGTCGACATGAGCCCGGTCAAGATGTACCAGGACTACCTGCCGCCGTACCGCGCGGCGATTGACGCCGGTGCCGGCGGGGTGATGGTGGCGCTGAACTCGATCAACGGCGTGCCGGCCACCGCCGACACCTGGCTGATGAATGATCTGTTGCGCAAGGAATGGGGCTTCAAGGGCCTGGCGGTCAGCGACCACGGGGCGATTTTCGAATTGATCAAGCACGGCGTCGCCCGTGACGGTCGCGAAGCCGCGAAGCTGGCCATCAAGGCGGGCATCCACATGAGCATGAACGACACGCTCTATGCCAAGGAATTGCCGGGACTGTTGAAGGCCGGCGAGATCCAGCAGAGCGACATCGACAATGCCGTGCGTGCCGTGCTGGACGCCAAGTACGACATGGGCCTGTTCAAGGAACCGTACCTGCGCATCGGCAAGGCTGAGGATGACCCGGTCGACACCTACGCCGAGAGCCGCCTGCACCGTGCCGAGGCCCGCGATGTCGCGCGCCGCAGCCTGGTGTTGCTGAAGAACCAGGGCGAAACCCTGCCGCTGAAGAAAACCGCGAAAATCGCCCTGGTCGGCCCGCTGGCCAAGGCGCCGATCGACATGATGGGCAGTTGGGCCGCTGCTGGCCGGCCTGCGCAATCGGTGACCCTGTTCGACGGCATGACGAATGCGCTGGGCGCACAGTCGACGCTGATCTACGCCCGCGGCGCCAACATCACCAGCGACAAGAAGGTCCTCGATTACCTGAACTTCCTCAACTTCGATGCCCCGGAAGTGGTGGACGATCCGCGTGCGGACCAAGTGTTGATCGATGAGGCCGTGAAAGCTGCCAAGGAGGCCGACGTGGTGGTGGCAGCCGTGGGCGAGTCCCGTGGCATGTCCCATGAATCGTCAAGTCGTACCGACCTGAACATCCCGGTCAACCAGCGCGAGCTGATCAAGGCCTTGAAAGCTACCGGCAAACCACTGGTGCTGGTATTGATGAACGGCCGCCCGCTGTCGATTCTCGAAGAGAAGGAACAGGCTGACGCTATCCTGGAAACCTGGTTCAGCGGCACCGAAGGCGGCAACGCCATCGCCGACGTGCTGTTCGGCGATTACAACCCGTCGGGCAAGCTGCCAATCACCTTCCCGCGCTCGGTGGGTCAGATTCCGACCTACTACAACCATCTGAGCATTGGCCGGCCGTTCACGCCGGGCAAGCCGGGCAATTACACCTCGCAGTATTTCGATGACACCACCGGCCCCCTGTTCCCGTTCGGTTTTGGCTTGAGTTACACCGACTTCAGCCTGACCGACATGGCCCTGTCCGCGACCACGCTGAACAAGACCGGCAAGCTCGATGCCCGCGTCACGGTGAAAAACACCGGCAAACGTGACGGCGAAACCGTGGTGCAGCTGTACATCCAGGACGTGACCGGCTCGATGATCCGACCGGTCAAGGAACTGAAGAACTTCCAGAAAGTCATGATCAAGGCCGGCGAACAGAAAGTCGTGCGCTTCACCATCACCGAGGATGATCTGAAGTTCTTTAATGCCCAGCTCAAGTACGCGGCGGAACCGGGCAAGTTCAATGTGCAGATCGGCCTGGATTCAGCGGATGTGACGCAGCAGAGTTTTGAACTGCTGTAATCCCTGAGCCAACGCAATACCAATGTGGGAGCGAGCTTGCTCGCGATGGCGGACTGACATTCAACATTGATGTCGGCTGAACTGGCCTCATCGCGAGCAAGCTCGCTCCCACATTTGATCTCAGTGTTTTCGGAATCTGTGTTCAGCCCCGCCGATCCAGCAGATTGACCACCAACCGATCCACCCACCCCCACGCCCGTTGTTTCATCCGCCGCCACAGCGGCCGGCGTTGCCAGGCCTCGAGGCTGACCTCCTGGCTCAGGGCAAAGTCCGTCTCGAAGCTCGCTGCCACCGCGCGGGTCAGCCCTGCATCCAGCGCTTCGAGGTTGGCTTCCAGGTTGAACCGCAGATTCCAGTGATCGAAGTTGCACGAGCCAATACTGACCCAGTCGTCAACCAGCACCATTTTCAGGTGCAGGAAACATGGCTGGTACTCAAAGATTTTCACCCCGGACTTGAGCAGTCGTGGGTAGTAACGATGCCCGGCGTAGCGCACCGATGGGTGATCGGTGCGCGGCCCGGTCAGCAGCAGGCGCACGTCGACGCCTCGGGAGGCGGCCCGGCGCAGTGAGCGCCGGACTTTCCAGGTCGGCAGGAAATACGGGGTCGCCAGCCAGATCCGCCGCTGGCCACTGTTCAGTGCGCGAATCAGCGATTGCAGGATGTCCCGGTGCTGACGGGCGTCGGCATAAGCGACCCGGCCCATGCCCTCGCCCATGGCCGGCACGCGCGGCAGGCGCGGCAAGCCGAAGTTCGACGCAGGTTTCCAGGCGCGGCGATGACGGTTGGCGATCCATTGACGATCGAACAGCAACTGCCAGTCGATGACCAGCGGACCACTGATTTCCACCATCACTTCGTGCCATTGGCTGGTGTCTTCTCCGGGCGTCCAGAATTCATCGGTGACGCCCGTGCCGCCGACCACCGCCAGACACTGGTCGACCAGCAACAGCTTGCGGTGATCGCGGTAGAAATTGCCCACCCAGCGGCGCCAGCTCAGGCGATTGTAGAAGCGCAGCTCGACACCTGCGGCCACCAGTCGCCGACGCAAGGTCAGCGTGAACGCCAGACTGCCGTAATCATCGAACAGGCAACGTACCCGCACACCGCGCTCGGCGGCCTGGATCAGCGCCTGAACCATGGCCTCGGCACAGGCGCCCACCTCCACCAGGTACAGCTCCAGCTCCACCTGTTCTTCGGCGCGGGCAATCGCGACCAGCATCCGTGGAAAGAACTGCGGGCCATCGATCAGCAATTCAAAAGCATTGCCTTCACGCCAAGGGAAAATTGCGCCGGCCATGTCAGCGCGCCGTGAAGATCAGTACCGCACCCACCGGCACCGACAGGCTGATGGCCGACAAGCCGGCGACCTTGCGCAAGCTTTCCAGGCCAGGCGCCAGGTCGAAGTCTTCGGCATTGATCACCAGCGGCTCGAGGGTCACGACCTGAAAGCGCCGGTCATCCAGGCGCGTCGCCAACAGCTCGGCGTTGTATTGGTGTTGTTTGCCATGCAGGTCGACAGTCAACGGCAAGCGCAATTCCAGCTGCGCACCGGGCGCGAGGTCGTTGATCGGGAGCAGATCGATTTGCGTGGTGATCAACGCTTCGGGGAATGTCTGGATCTCGAACAGCTCCTTGCGCATGCGTTCGTCGCGCAGGGGGATGCCACTGTTGACCGACTCCAGCTCGACTTCCACCTCGGCCAGACCCGTTGGGCTGACCTTGCCGTGCAGTACCAGAAAGCGTTGTACTTCGGAGATGTTGGCGTTTTTGGTGCTGATGAACGACAGCCGCGAGGACTCGCCGTCCAGGTACCAATTAGCCTGGGCCGATAACGAGGAACAGACCAGGAGCAGGAAGGCGAGGTGTTTGAGCAGGGAGCGGTTGAGCATAAAGACTCGTGGGGGCAAATAAACCTGAGCGAACCTTAACCGTCCGCGGGCGTGTTGCAAACCGTGAAGATCAAAAGATCGCACCTGCAGGAGCCGGCTTGCTGGCGATGGCGATCTCCCGGGCGCCATCGCCAGCAAGCCGGCTCCTGCAAAGAGCGACCCATCACGGATTCAGGCGGCAGCCCTGGTGTTCGCCCAGCCATTGCGCATTGTGGCTTCTCCCCATGCCACTGACCGTCACGCGCTTGTTCACTGGATCATCGGTAAACCCGCTGGTGGGCAGCCATTGCTTCACATAGCCATGGCAATACCCGGCGTCGTAACCCATCACGTACCGGCACGAACAATATTCCTTGGCGGTATAGGCGCTGATGATATCCGGGAACGCCCACAGCGCCTCCCGCTCCTGCCAGATCCAGCCGAGCAAAGCGATCAGCAGGATCAACCACAGCATGCTGAACGGTCGGCGACGAACCAACCCATGGCGACTCATGGCTGCACCTTCGCGGCAAAGGCCTTGAGCGCGAGCTTGAGCAATTCGTTGTGTCGATAGCTGCCGTCGCGATCATCGCCGTAGCGCACGATCACCAGGTTTTCACCGGGAATCACATACAGCGCCTGACCCCAATGGCCCAGTGCGGCAAAGGTGTCGGCGGGAGCATCGGGCCAGGGTTGTGCTGCGCCCTCAAGCGAGCGATTGAGCCACCAATGGCCGCCGGGCACTGCATCGTCCTGATTGGCTTGATAGCGGGCGAACGGTTCGCGGTTGAACGCGACCCACTCTTTGGGCAGCAATTGGCGCTCGCCCCAGCGTCCGTCGCGGGCCATCAACAGGCCGACCCGCGCCAGGTCCCGGGCAGTGAGGTAAGCATAGGACGAAGCGACGAAGGTGCCGCTGGCGTCGGATTCCCAGACCGCATGGCGAATCCCCAAGGGGTCGAACAGCGCGGTCCAGGGATAGTCCGGATAACGGGCCGGACCGACGATGCTTCTCAGCGCTGCCGACAGCAGGTTGGTGTCACCACTGGAATAACGGAATGCCTGACCGGGTTGGGCATAGGCGTCGTGGCCTGCAGTGAACGCGGCGATATCCTGACGACCGCGGGTATAGAGCATCGCCACCACCGAGGACTTCAGAGGGGCGTATTCATAGTCTTCCTGCCAGTCCAGACCCGAGGCCCAGTGCAGCAGGTCGGCCATGGTCATGGTCGGGCGCGTTTGCAGGGGTGGATAAAATTTCAACACCGGATCCTGCAATTTGAACAGGCCTTCGCCATAGGCCACGCCGAGCAACGTCGCCATCAGGCTTTTGCTGATGGACCAGGTCAGGTGCGGGGTGTCGGCGGTGGTCGGCCCGGCGTAGCGTTCGTAGATCAACCGGCCGTCGCGGATCACCAGCAAGGCATCGGTGCGGATGCCCTGGCGGGTGGTGTCGTTGCGGAGTGGGAAGGCGTAGTGCTCAAGGGCCTGAACCGCCGGGCCGGTGACGGTCGGGCCGGTTGTCCATTGCTCGGCAGGCCAGTTTTCGGCGTGGGCCGAGAGGCTGAGCAGCAGGAAAAGCAGGGGCAAGCCTTTGAACATGGAGGAGGCTCGGGAAGATGACCTGCTGAGCCTAGTCGAGCTTGATGACAGTTTTGAACGCGGTGTCGGCCATGAGGCCGCCTTCGCGACCAGGCTCGCTCCCACATTTTGAAATGCATCCCCCTGCTCGCGAAGAGGCCCGTCAAATCAATGAAGATCCAGCCAGTGCCTTGGCCAACCGCTTACCTCTGCCCCCCGCAGCCAAATCCATCACCCCTTGATCCCGCTGCCACATCGCCGCCCAATCCGGCGGGCCATCGGCCAGCGCCTGATCCACTTGCGCCTTCAGCCCGTCGAACTGCGCAAACAAGCCGCCGAGCAACACATGCCCGGCCGGATTGTTCGGCGCCTGTCGGCTGGCTTCCGCGCACCCGGCCAGCAACGCCAGCAAACGCAACTGCAGCGTTTGCGGCCAGTCGCTGTCATGACCGACCCCATACAGCCAGGCCGTCATGGCGCTCAGCACATAGATATCCTCAAGGGTGCGGAACGGTTTGACGTAAGCATCCCAGCCGTCCCCCGCCAGCAATTCGCATAACGCGCCATCGAGAACCAGCCGGCTGTGGCTGATGTCCGGCATCAGCGGGATCGCCGGTAGTTTTTCCAGGCGCACGCCCGGCTCACCGCGATAGACCACCGCCAGACTCAAGCGTGGAACTTCGCCGGGTTCTTCGCTGCGGGCCGCGATCAGCAACCAGTCAGCCGCATCGCCGGCAGTGACGAAATCCTTGCGCCCGCTCACGCGTAAACCGGTCAGACGCGTCTGCATGTCCGCCACCCGCAAGCTGCGCCGCTCCGTCGCACACAGCGCGCCGAGGCTCAGCGGTGCGCTCGGCCAAAGCATGCGCAACGCCGCCTGATAGCCCACCAGAAATGCCAGCCCCGGCGTTGCCATCAGGCACCCGCCGACCACCGCCAATTCAAACGGCGTGACCGTACCCAACTGCTGCAGCAAGTGTGCGAATCCTTCGCCCAGGTCTGGATTGGCGGGCAAGCGATCGCGGCGGTTCAACAGGGTCTGCCAGGGCATAAGAGGCTCCTCGTGGGCTGTCATATAAGCATCACCAAAGCTTCATGGCGATGACACCGGGGCTACATAGCCTGACTTTGCACAACACGGCTGCATAAAGAAAGTCGATCGGCTGCAACCCAAGACGGGTGAACAGCCCGTATGGAGATTCGCAATGACTCAGATCGCCCGCATCAGCGACACCGGCAATGAACGCCGCCTGCAAGCCGAACGCCTGGTGGGCGCCGAGGCCTTGCAGGAAGCCCAGGCCTTGCGCTTCAACGTCTTCAGCGGCGAATTCAACGCCAAACTGAAAGGCGCCGAGCGGGGCCTGGACATGGATGACTATGATGTTCATTGCGCCCACATCGGCGTGCGTGACTTGAACACCGGACACCTGGTGGCGACCACCCGCTTGCTCGATCACACGGCGGCCAGCAGCCTGGGCAAGTTCTACAGCGAGGAAGAATTCAGCCTGCATGGCCTGGTCAATCTGCAGGGCCCGATCCTGGAAATCGGCCGCACCTGCGTTCACCCGGCCTACCGCAACGGCGGCACCATCGCCGTACTCTGGGGCGAACTGGCCGACGTGCTGAACCAAGGCGGCTACAGCTATCTGATGGGTTGCGCGAGTATTCCGATGCAGGATGGCGGCATCCAGGCCCACGCGATCATGCAACGCCTGCGCGAGCGTTACCTGTGCACCGAACACCTGCGGGCCGAGCCGAAAAAACCGTTGCCGACGCTGGCCATCCCGTCCAACGTCATCGCCGAAATGCCGCCGCTGCTCAAGGCCTACATGCGCCTGGGCGCGAAGATCTGCGGCGAGCCGTGCTGGGACGAAGACTTCCAGGTCGCCGACGTATTCATCCTGCTAAAGCGCGACGAGCTCTGCCCGCGCTACGCCAAGCACTTCAAGGCGGCCATGTGATGGGCCGGCTGCGGGTGTACGCGCGGATTGCACGAGTGTTGGTGGTGGTTGCCCTGGGGTTGAGCATGGCCGGCGTGTTCGGGCTGTTCGAACGCCTGGGGATCGCCCATTCGATGGTCCGCCGCCAGCGCTGGTCGCGATTCTTCATGGCGCGCCTGGGCAACGCCCTGCCCTTTCGCGTCACCGTCCACGGTCAATTGCCCAAAGCACCGATGCTGTGGGTCAGCAACCATGTGTCCTGGACCGATATTCCCTTGCTGGGCATGCTCACGCCGCTGTCGTTCCTGTCCAAGGCCGAAGTGCGCACCTGGCCCGTAGCGGGCTGGTTGGCGGCCAAGGCCGGCAGCCTGTTCATCCGCCGCGGATCGGGCGACAGTCAGTTGATCCGCAAGCAGATGACCCGTCATCTGGAGCAGGAACATCCGCTGCTGATGTTCCCGGAAGGCACCACCACCGATGGCCGTTCGTTGCGCACCTTTCATGGTCGCCTGCTGTCGGCGGCGATTGATTCCGACGTGGCGCTGCAGCCGGTGGCGATTCGGTATCTGCGCGACGGCGAAATCGATTCGCTGGCGCCGTTCATTGGCGATGATGATTTGCTCTCACACCTGATGCGCTTGTTTGCCAATGACCGGGGTGAGGTGGAAATTCATCTGCTCAAGCCGATCGCGTGTGAAGGGCGCGAGCGTGCGGCGCTGGCGTTTGAAGCGCAGCAGGCGGTGCAGAAGGCGTTGTTTGGGGCGATTCCGGAAAAGACGCAAATTCCAATGCGTCCGGCGATTGCGGCCTGACACAATCTCTGCTTCAACAGAGAAACCTGTGGGAGCGAGCTTGCTCGCGATAGCTATCGAACAGTCAACATCAATGCTGATTGTTATGGCCTCATCGCGAGCAAGCTCGCTCCCACATTGATTTGTGCAAACTGCTGAAGCTGTGGATAGAACAACCGAAAATCCTCGCTCAACGGCTCATACAACACCCGCAACTCCTGCATCGCCGCCGCCAGTTCCTCCGGCCGGGTCAACCGCCGTGAAATCCCCCGCAGCACCTGCTCCAGCACTTCGAATTCCCGGTAAGACCCCAACCAGTCATTAGCCATCATGTGCGGCGCGATCCTCGCCAACCGTTCCGGCAATTGCGGCTGCGCCGACAGCACCCGATACACGCCCGAGGTGAACTGCCCGAGCGGCTGATCGGCGTAAAGCGCCCAGTCCCGCGCCAGGCAATGGTCGAAAAACACATCGAGCACAATCCCCGCGTAACGCCGGCGGGTCATGGAAAACCGCGACAGCGAGATATCCACCAACGGATGGCGGTCGGTAAACGCGTCGATGCTGCGATGCAGCTGGATGGCGGCTTCGATCTCCGGATCGAACTGCCCTTGCAGCCGCCCTTTGACGAAATCGCCATACAGACTGCCGAGCAATTGACCGGGGCGCTGGCCACCGAGGTGCAGATGTGCGAGATAGTTCATGGGCGCAGCTTAGCACTGCGCCCTGGAACTTTTTACATCCAACGTATCGTTATAACTCGATATACCGATTTATGCGGTCATCAGAGCAAAATCATATTGGTATATCGCGAAGTACCGATTTAAAGTTCGCCTCATCGCGATATAGCGTTTTACTCATCACGAGCCCAACCCCATGACCATCGACCTCGACGAAATAATAAAAGCGCTGGCCCACCCAGTACGCCGAGACATCCTCATCTGGCTGAAAGACCCCAAGACCCAGTTCCCGGAACAGATTCACAACCATGAGTACGGCATTTGCGCCGGACAGATCGATCAACGCTGCGGCCTGTCGCAGTCGACCGTGTCCGCGCACTTGGCGAACTTGCAACGGGCGGGACTGATCAGCAGCCAGAAAGCCGGTCAATGGCATTTCTTCAAACGCAACGAGGACGTGATCCAGGCGTTCCTCGACGCCATCGTCAAGGAGCTCAGCGCTCCGACAAGGAATTAACGATGCCCCTCTCGCTACTCATCCTGGCCTTGAGCGCCTTCGCCATCGGCACCACCGAGTTCGTCATCATGGGCCTGTTGCCCGATGTGGCGGCGGACCTCGGTGTATCGATCCCCGGTGCCGGCTGGCTGGTAACCGGTTACGCCCTGGGCGTGGCCATCGGTGCGCCGTTCATGGCACTGGCCACCTCACGGCTGCCGCGCAAGGCCGCCCTGGTAGCGTTGATGGGCATCTTCATCATCGGCAACCTGCTCTGTGCAGTGGCCAGTGACTACAACGTGCTGATGTTCGCCCGGGTGGTCACCGCCCTGTGTCACGGGGCGTTCTTCGGCATCGGTTCGGTGGTGGCAGCAGGCCTGGTGCCGGCGAACAAGCGCGCTTCGGCCGTGGCCTTGATGTTCACCGGGCTGACCCTGGCCAACGTACTGGGTGTTCCACTGGGCACCGCGCTCGGTCAGGAAGCCGGCTGGCGCTCGACGTTCTGGGCCGTGACCGTGATCGGGGTGATTGCACTGATCGGCTTGATCCGCTTCCTGCCGGGCAAGCGCGATGAAGAGAAGCTCGACATGCGCGCCGAACTGCGTGCCCTCAAGGGTGCCGGGATCTGGCTGTCGTTGAGCATGACCGCATTGTTCGCCGCGTCAGTCTTCACCTTGTTCACTTACGTAGCCCCGCTCCTGGGCGAGGTTACCGGTGTCTCGCCACGCGGCGTGACCTGGACCCTGATGCTCATCGGTCTGGGGCTGACGGTCGGCAACATCATCGGCGGCAAGCTGGCCGACAAAGGCATGGCAGCGACGCTGATCGGTGTGTTCATCAGCATGGCCGTGATTTCCACCGTGCTGACCTGGACCAGCGTTGCCCTGATCCCGACCGAGATCACCCTCTTCCTCTGGGCCACTGCGTGCTTTGCCGCCGTACCCGCCCTGCAGGTGAATGTCGTGACCTATGGCAAGGCCGCACCGAACCTGGTGTCGACCCTGAACATCGGCGCGTTCAACGTCGGCAACGCATTGGGCGCCTGGGTCGGCGGCAGCGTCATCGCCCACGGTTTCGGCCTGACCCGCGTGCCTCTCGCGGCGGCAGCACTGGCGGTACTCGCCCTGCTGGTGACCCTGATTACTTTCCGTCAGAGCGGCGACCCCAAACTGGTCCCTGCTACTCCTAACTGATCTTCAAAAGAGAGCTACTTCATGACGACTATTTTCGATCCGATCAAACTGGGCGACCTCGAGTTGGCCAACCGCATCATCATGGCGCCGCTGACCCGCTGCCGCGCCGACGCAGGCCGGGTGCCGAACGCACTGATGGCCGAGTACTACGTGCAGCGCGCCTCGGCCGGCCTGATCCTCAGCGAGGCCACCTCGGTCACGCCGATGGGCGTCGGCTACCCGGACACCCCGGGCATCTGGTCCAACGACCAGGTGCGTGGCTGGACCAACGTGACCAAGGCAATCCACGGCGCGGGCGGCAAAATATTTCTGCAGCTGTGGCACGTCGGCCGGGTGTCCCACGAGTCGTACCTGAACGGCGAAGCGCCGGTGGCACCGAGCGCCATCCAGCCCAAAGGCCACGTCAGCCTGGTTCGTCCACTGGCCGACTACCCGACCCCGCGCGCCCTGGAAACCGCTGAAATCGCCGACATCGTCGATGCTTACCGCGTCGGTGCCGAAAACGCCAAGGCCGCCGGTTTCGACGGCGTGGAAATCCACGGCGCCAACGGTTACCTGCTGGACCAGTTCCTTCAAAGCAGCACCAACCAGCGCACCGACCACTACGGCGGCTCCCTGGAAAACCGTGCACGCCTGTTGCTGGAAGTGACCGACGCGGCGATCGAAGTCTGGGGCGCCGGCCGCGTCGGTGTGCACCTGGCACCGCGCGCCGACTCCCATGACATGGGCGACGACAACCTGGCCGAAACCTTCACCTACGTCGCTCGCGAACTGGGCAAGCGGGGTATCGCCTTCATCTGCTCGCGCGAAAAAGAAGCCGGTGACAGCCTCGGCCCACAACTCAAGGAAGCTTTCGGCGGTCCGTACATCGTCAACGAACGCTTCACCAAGGACAGCGCCAACGCCTGGCTGGCCAGCGGCAAGGCCGATGCGGTCGCCTTCGGTGTGCCGTTCATTGCCAACCCGGACCTGCCGGCACGCTTGAAGGCCGACGCGCCGCTGAACGAAGCGCGCCCGGAACTGTTCTACGCCAAGGGTCCGGTCGGTTATATCGACTACCCGACGCTGTAAGTTTCAGCCGCCTGAAAAACAAAAGCCCCATCTCGAAAAAGATGGGGCTTTGTGCTTCTCCTGTGGGAGCGAGCCTGCTCGCGAAGGCGGTGTAACAGTCAACGATGGTGTTGGATGCGCTGCCCCCTTCGCGAGCAAGCCCGCTCCCACAGGTCAGAGTTCGAGCACCATCTCATGCCACGCCATGCCGCCATGGTCGGAAGCGGAAGGCTTGATGTAGACGAAGCCGAACCCGGCATAGAGCGCAATATGCCGCTCCTTGCACATCAGGTGGATGCTGGCCTTGTCCAATGCGCGCATCCGCTCGATGAACTCGGCCATCAAGCGTTTTGCCAGGCCTTGCCCCTGGAAATCCGGGTGCACCACCACCGACATGATCACCACATGTGGGCCAGCCGGGTCGTGGCCGATCAGCTCCTTGAACGCCTCATCCGACATCTGCACCTCAAACGCCGCACCGGAGTTGATGAAACCGGCTACGACGCCGTCCACTTCGGCCACGATAAACCCCTCGGGCCAGGTGGCGATGCGGGTGGCGATTTTTTCCCGGGTCGCGGCTTCGTCACCTTCGTAGGCAAGGGTTTCGATGGAGTAGCAGCGGTCCAGGTCAGCGGGGGTGACGTGGCGAATGACGGTGTTCATGGCAGCTCGGAATCAGCGAGGGAAAGGCTGTGGATCATAAATCAGCGTCGGCACGACATCGAGAGGCGAATCGCTGATCCGCCCCTCGATCCTGACATCACGCCTTGAGCGGCAACCAGATTTCCAACACACCGGTGTTGAGCTTCGGGTTGAAGTCTTCGCTGTAGCGTTCGAACTCCGGGGCGTCTGCCGCCTGATAACCGGACTGCGGCAGCCAGGTTTTCCAGATGTATTGAAAGGTCTGGGGCAAGGTATCCAGGGCGCCCCTATGCTCGAATATGGCGTAGTGCTGAGGCTGAACCTCCACCCAACGATATTTGTCAGGCAGGTCGTCGAGCTTGCTGATTTCGACGCCGGCGATGTATTCAAAGCCGCCCTTGCCATCCGGATTGCAACAAATGCCGTAGGTCACTTCGCTTTTCTGACCGGGAATTTTGCCAATCTCGGGAACGAATTTCTCCCAGAGGTCGGGGATCGCTTTAGTGGTTTGTGAAGTAAATCGTCCGCCAAGCCCTGCAATGAGCAGGAAGTGACCGTTTCCAAAGCGTGGTCCGGCCGGTTTGACGCCTGTTTGCTCATCCATGACTCGACTCCTGGTACGAAAAAAGTGGGTTCGGCTGGGAGTATAGAAGCCATTCCCGATTCGCCCAATTAGAGGGCGTGCAGCTGCTCGGCGGCGCCAGGGGCGATGAACTCGTTATACCCCGATAGGATCACGTATACCGCGAAATAGCAGAAGATCGCCGCCGATGCCAGGTAGGAATAGCGCAGCAGTTTGTCCCCCAGCAATTTACCGCCATGGCTTGCGGCGAAGCACAGGCCCACGCACCAGAGCACTCCGGCACACAGGAAGCCGCCAAGAAACAGCGCAGAATCGAGGGCACCGCCACCGCCGGAACGGGCGATCAGGGTTCCGCCCACCGCCGCGAACCAGAGGATGGCGCTGGGGGACGACATGGCGAGGAAAATGCCGCGCAAAAACTCCCGCCGATGGGAGTTCTGCCCCACCTCTCCGGCCTGTGCAAGTACCGCTTCATGATGGATGGCCGAATAGATCATCTTCGCCGCGAAGTAGACGAGAAGCGCCGAGCCACCGATCCACAACACCCAGCGTACCGTCTCGTATTGCAGCAAAACGGTCATGCCGGCCAGCGCCAGCACGGCGTAGATCAGGTCGCCGACACAGGTCCCCAAGCCCAGGGCAAAGCCTTGGAAATAGCCGCGCTGCATCGCCAGGGTGATCATCGCGATATTGGCCACACCGATATCCAGGCACAGCGAAAGGCTCAGCAGAAAGCCGCTGGTAAATTCCATCAACCGATTTCCTTCGGACAAATTTGTTTACATAGTCGCTGGACAGTTTGCCACATCTGCCCGTACATTCCGCCACAGGTCACCGCAGTGGCCAGCGTCGCTCGGACGGTTCCGGGCGCTCACGTTATCCGAGGCAACAATGGCTAACCCAGGTTCGCCGCGCCGCTTTGCGCGCATAGATCGACTCCCCCCTTACGTATTCAACATCACCGCCGAGCTGAAGATGGCCGCCCGTCGCCGTGGTGAAGACATCATCGACTTCAGCATGGGCAACCCCGACGGGGCGACGCCGCCGCACATCGTCGACAAACTCGTCACCGTCGCCCAGCGCGAAGATACCCACGGTTACTCGACCTCCAAGGGCATCCCGCGTCTGCGCCGGGCGATTTCCAACTGGTACAAGGATCGCTACGAGGTCGACATCGACCCGGAAAGCGAAGCCATCGTCACCATCGGTTCCAAGGAAGGCCTGGCGCACCTGATGCTGGCCACCCTCGACCAGGGCGACACCGTGCTGGTGCCGAACCCGAGCTACCCGATCCACATCTACGGTGCCGTGATTGCCGGCGCCCAGGTGCGCTCGGTGCCACTGATTCCGGGCGTGGATTTCTTCGCCGAGCTGGAAAGCGCGATTCGCGGCTCGATCCCGAAACCGAAAATGATGATCCTCGGCTTTCCATCCAACCCCACCGCCCAGTGCGTCGAGCTGGATTTCTTCGAGCGGGTGATCGCCCTCGCCAAGCAGTACGACGTTCTGGTGGTGCACGACCTGGCTTACGCCGACATCGTCTACGACGGCTGGAAAGCCCCCTCGATCATGCAGGTGCCCGGCGCCAAGGACATCGCGGTGGAGTTTTTCACCTTGTCCAAGAGCTACAACATGGCCGGCTGGCGCATCGGATTCATGGTCGGCAACGCCGAACTGGTCAACGCCCTTGCGCGAATCAAGAGCTACCACGACTACGGCACCTTCACCCCGCTGCAAGTCGCGGCGATTGCTGCACTGGAAGGTGATCAGCAGTGCGTGAAGGACATTGCCGAGCAATATCGCCAGCGCCGCAACGTGCTGGTCAAAGGCCTGCATGAACTGGGCTGGATGGTGGAAAACCCGAAAGCCGCGATGTACGTCTGGGCCAAGATTCCCGAGGCTTATGCGCACCTGGGCTCTTTGGAATTTGCCAAGAAAATGCTCGCCGAGGCCAAGGTCTGCGTCTCGCCGGGTGTGGGATTCGGTGAGTATGGCGATGATCATGTGCGCTTCGCGCTGATCGAAAACCAGGACCGGATTCGTCAGGCCGTACGCGGGATTCGCGGGATGTTTCGGGCTGATGGGTTAGTAACCAAAACCAACGCCTGACACAAAAACCTGTGGGAGCGAGCTTGCTCGCGATAGCGGTCTGACAGTCGAAACATGTTTTGAATGTGATGCCGTCATCGCGAGCAAGCTCGCTCCCACAGTGTCCGTAACGCCCTTGAAATCAATCAGCCACAAAAAAACCGCATCGCAGCGGTTTTTTTGTGTCTGCGGTTGTGCTTAAACGAACATCGACAACAGCAGGATAAAGCCCAGTGCAACAATGGACAGGATGGTTTCCATCGCGGTCCAGGTCTTGAAGGTTTCAGCCACGGTCATGTTGAAGTACTGCTTCACCAGCCAGAAACCCGCGTCGTTGACGTGAGACAGAATCAACGAACCGGCACCGGTGGCCAACACCAGCAGCTCACGGTTCACGCCCGGAATCATCCCCACCACCGGCACCACGATGCCCGCGCCGGTAATGGTCGCCACGGTGGCCGAACCGGTCGCAATACGGATCACCGCCGCCACCAGCCAGGCCAGCAGGATCGGTGAGATCTGTGCGTTTACCGCCATGTGGCCGATCACGTCACCCACGCCGCTGGTCACCAGCATCTGCTTGAAGCCACCACCGGCACCGATGATCAGAATGATCGCGGCGGTCGGCGCGAGGCTGGCGTCGAGCAGCTTCAGAATCTTGTTCGAACCCATGCCCTGACGGTGGCCGAAGGTGTACAGCGACAGCAGCAATGCCAGCAACAGCGCCGAGATCGGGTGACCGACCAGGTCCATGAAGGAGCGCGCGAAATTACCTTCCGGCAGCACCACGTCGGCAAAGGTCTTGAGCAACATCAGGAACACCGGCAGCAGCACCGTGATCAAGGTAATACTGAAGCTCGGCAACTCGGCCGAGTCTGGTTCGCGCGCCAGTTGATCCACCAGTTCCTGGTTAGGATGGCCGGGGATGTACTTGGCAATGAATGTGCCGTAGATCGGGCCGGCGATGATAGCCGTCGGCAGCGCAACGATCAGGCCGTACAGAATGGTTTTACCAATGTCGGCGCCGAACACGCCGATCGCCAGCAACGGACCCGGGTGCGGCGGAACCAGACCGTGCACGGCAGACAGACCGGCCAGCAACGGGATACCGATCTTGATGATCGACACGCCGGTACGCCGGGCGACGATGAACACCAGGGGGATCAGCAACACAAAGCCGATTTCGAAGAACAGTGGAATGCCGACCAGGAAGGCGGCGAACATCATCGCCCACTGCACCTTGTCCTTGCCGAATGCGCGAATCAGGGTCTGGGCAATCTGATCCGCCCCGCCCGACTCGGCCATCATTTTGCCAAGCATGGTGCCCAGCGCGAGGATGATCCCGACGAAACCGAGTACCCCACCGAAGCCGTCCTGGAACGCCTTGATGATGGTGCCGAACGGCATGCCGGACGTCAGCCCGAGAAAGGCGGCCGCGATGATCAGGGCAATGAAGGGGTGAAACTTGAATTTGGTGATCAGAACGATAAGCCCGATCACCGTAACCACTGCATCGAGCAGCAGGAACGTCTCGTGGGACATGCCAAACATTAGGGGTGTCTCCTGGTTGTTGTTGTTATTAAAGCGAGGAATTCGAAAGCCATAAGGACAGCGCTATCTCTGCAAGAAAAAATTAACCGGCGCGTTTCAGGCCATGCTCAAGCCACCAGTGGTGAGCCTGAACGGCCAACTCATCGACGCTGTGGCTCGACGCATCCAGGGCCAGGGTCAGAGGCTCGCCAACGGGCGATTCGAGTGTGGCGAACTGGCTGTCGATCAAGGTCGAGGGCATGAAGTGACCCGGCCGATGGGACACACGATCGGCGGCGACTTCAGGGGTCAGTTCCAGGAACACGAAGCCCAGGCCAGGCAAGGCGCTGCGCAGACGTTCGCGATAAATGTGCTTGAGGGCCGAGCAGGTCAGCACCGGGCGTTGACCCTCGGCGTCGACACGACGCAGTTCGTCGCACAGGCTGTCGAGCCAGCCGGCACGGTCTTCGTCATTCAGGGGGATGCCTGCGCTCATCTTTTCGATATTGGCGGCAGGGTGAAAGGAGTCGCCTTCAATGGCGGTCGCGCCGCTGAGCTGGCACAAGGCCTCGCTGACGCACGTCTTGCCGCAACCGGCAACGCCCATGATGACCAGGGCGGTGATGGGATGATTCATGTAACACCTCAGCGCGCAGACAGCGCTACCTTTGCTGGTTATGACACTGGAGCAAAAGCAGAAATTGCCGACGCCTTCTTGTCATTTTTGTGGGTTGCAGCGTGTTTACCCCTATGCCAAAAAGCGCGGATCAGGCAGATCCCGCTCACGCATTTGCAGCTGCATCGAGACAGCGCTACCTTAGTGCCTTGAATTTTGTTTGGCAAGCCGCCCGATGACCTCTTCCAAAAACGATAAAAATACCCGCACCACTGGCCGCCCTACCCTCAATGAAGTCGCACGCCTGGCCGGTGTCAGCCCGATCACCGCCTCCCGCGCCCTGCGTGGCGTCAGCACGGTGGCCACCGAACTGGTGGAAAAAGTCCAGAAAGCCGCCCTCGACCTCAATTACGTGGTCAACCCTGCTGCTCGCGCTTTAGCCTCGGCCCAGAGCCATTCGGTGGTGGTTCTGGTGCCGTCGCTGTCCAATTTGCTGTTCATCGATACGCTGGAAGCCATTCATCAGGTTTTACGCCCCAAGGGCTTCGAAGTGCTGATCGGCAACTTCCACTATTCGCGCGATGAAGAAGAAAACCTGCTGCGCAATTACATGGCCTATCAGCCTCGTGGCTTGTTGCTGACCGGTTTCGACCGCACCGAAAGTTCGCGGCGGATGATCGAAGCAAGCAACATTCCGTGCGTGTACATGATGGAGCTGGACAGCGCCGCCGGGCTCAACTGCGTGGGTTTCTCGCAGCTCGCTGCCGGCGAAACGGCGGCGCAACATTTACTATCCCGCGGTCGCAAACGCCTGGCTTACATCGGCGCGCAGCTGGACCAGCGCACATTGCTGCGCGGCGAAGGCTTCCGCAAAGCCCTGCAAAAGGCCGGATTGTATGACCCGGACCTGGAAGTGCTCACCCCACGCGCCTCTTCGGTGGGCCTGGGTGGCGAGTTGTTCCTGCAACTGATGGCCAGTCATCCGGATGTCGATGCGATTTTCTTCGGCAACGACGATCTGGCCCAGGGCGCATTGCTCGAGGCCATGCGTTGCGGCATCAAAATCCCCGAGCAGGTGGCGATCCTCGGCTTCAACGACCTGCCGGCCTCGGCCCACATGGTCCCGCGCCTGAGCAGCATCAGCACCCCGCGCGAGGCCATCGGCCGGCGTTCGGCGGAATTGATGCTGACCTTGCTGGCCGGCAACACGGTTGCAAAACCGGTGCAGGACATGGGGTTCGAGTTGAAGGTGCGCGAAAGTACCTGATCGGTTGAAGCTTTTGTGGCCAGCCACGATTTCGCGTTGACAAACTTGATGTCATCCGTTGGCAGGCACACTATTAAATTCCCGAAACCTCGAACCGCTAACGGAGTAGCCCCATGGAACATGCACTGAAGATTCTGGGTAAAGCCTCGTCAATCAACGTCAGAAAGGTCCTTTGGACCTGTGAGGAACTGGGTGTTTCCTACGAGCGTGAAGATTGGGGCGGCGGCTTTGCCTCGACCCACACGCCGGAGTTCCTCAGGCTCAACCCCAATGCCCTGGTGCCGGTGATCATCGACGAGGCCGGCGTGCTGTGGGAGTCCAACACCATCTGTCGCTATCTGGCCGGCAAACACCAGAACACTGACCTGCTGCCGCACGAACCGGCGGCCCGCGCCCGGGTCGAGCAGTGGATGGATTGGCAATCCACCGAACTCAACGCGGCATGGAGCTACGCATTCACGGCGCTGGTTCGAAAGGACCCGGAATTCCAGGACCCGCATCACATTGCCGCCGGCGTGCGTGGCTGGAACCAGAAGATGGGCATCCTCGAGCATCAGCTCGCGACCACCAAGGCTTATGTCGCCGGGCCACGGTTCACCCTGGCCGATATTGTCATCGGGCTTTCCGTCAATCGTTGGCTGATGACACCCTTGGAACGGCCCGACTATCCGGCTGTCGATGAGTATTTCCAGCGCCTGGCACAACGCCCGGGGTTCCTGAAGTACGGCTGCAACGGCCTGCCTTGATAGCCAGGTTTGCGTCGCGGCGGTCGACCACTGCCGCCCGGCGGCAAAGGCTCACCGCAAGTTCGGCATAAGGCCCGGCAAATGTTCTGGATGACCAGCACCCGTGGCTTTTACTGGGCAAACAAAATAACCATGGGGGAAAAAGCGACGCTGACCATCCTGTCGTTTTGCTCGACCAGCCTGCTCTGGGCATATATTTCGGTCCACGTCACTGCAGTGCTGACCTGTTCGGGAATACTGAACGGGCAGCAGCCCCTCCCGAGGACAACTTCCTTGATATTGCTCATCATCATGTTGCCCTTCGCACCGGGCCCATCCACCCCGAAAACCTTCACGGCGTGAGCTTTATTATTGTGCTGCCAGGATGAGACCTGACGGCTCATGTTGTAGTCCGCCAGGTTAACGGGGCGGCTGGCCGGCGTGCTGGCCAGCGACAATTTCCTGCCTGCGTAATCCCAACCCTCCCAGACACAAAAATAACCGTAGTCACAGATGGGATCAGTTTGATTCGTGTCGCCGGGTATCGGGAACGTCATCACGACGGCCCCGTTGTCATAAACCACTTGACTGGAACTGACCTGGCGCCCTCCGGTCTTTCGACTGAGTTGTTGATCAATCTGCAGCTGAACCTGTGCTGCCTGTTCGGCGGTCATCGCGGGATTGAACACTGCATATCGGCTTTGCTTGCCCGGCGCTTGATTCGCATAAAAATAGAACAGCGCGCCCATGCCGAGACACAAAGTCACGAACCATTTGATTTTCATGAAAAAACTCCGTTCCTGAAAGCGCTGAAAAGATCCAGCGCGATACAAGGAACAGAGTTCAGTTATTGCAATGGCCTGTCTACTGTCACAAATGACAGGTTAGACGGTCGGTGGGTCATAGCGCTGCGGTGACACGATTGGCCACCTCCGCCGGCACCCAGTCCTGCCAGATCCGGGGCTGGTCACGCAGGAACGCCTGCGCCACCTGACGCGGTGGCTGGCGTTTCTCGCTCATTTGCGCAAGGGTCTGGTTCAGCAGATCGATCGGCAAGTCGACCTTTTCGAAAAACGCCACCAGGTCCGGATACTGCGCCTTGAACGGTGCGGACACGCCAATGGCCAGGCTGGCCGGCATCGAACGGGTGCCCCTGGGATGGGGGTTGTTGGCATCGGCCAGGGTTTTCCAGGCTTCAGCGTCGAACGGCGGTTCGTCCAGCTTCACCAATTTGAAGCGACCCAACAGTGGCGTCGGCGACCAATAGTAGAACAGCACCGGTTTGCCTCGACGAATCGACGATGCCACCTCGGCATCCAGCGCCGCGCCGGAGCCGGTGCGGAAGTTGACGAAGCTGTCAGTCAGCTCATAAGCCTTGAGTTTCTGGCTGTTGACGATCTCCGAGGTCCAGCCGGTCGGGCTGTTGAGAAAGCGGCCGCGGCTGGGGTCTTCCGGGTCACGGAACACGTCCTTGTAGCGCGCCAGGTCGGCGACGGATTTCAACTCTGGTGCCACAGGCTTGATGCCGCGCTCCGGGTCGCCCTTGATCACGTATTCCGGCACCCACCAGCCTTCGGTGGCGCCCTTGACCGTGTCACCCAGACCAAACACTTTGCCTTCAGCGGCAGCTTTGACCCAGGCCGGACTGCGCCCGGCCCACTCTTCGCCGATCACCTGGATATCATTCCTGGCCAATGCCGCTTCGAGGCTGACGGTACTGCCGGGCAAGGTATCGGTCGGGTAACCGTAACCCTTCTCGACGATCAAGCGCAGTATTTCGGTAATCAGGCTGCCACTTTCCCAGGTGATGTCGCCGAAGTGGATCGGCGCGGTTTTTTCCGCCGCGGGAACCTGCAAAGCCACAAGGCTCAGGGCCAGCAGCGAACCGCCGAGCAGGGTTTTGATCGATCTCATGCAGACCTCCGGTGCAAGGGTTGATTGGCGCTGTGCCGGGCGCACAGTGCCTGGGAACGGGTCATGTAGACGCTCACCGAGCGCTGGGAAATGCCCAGCTCGGCGGCGATTTGCGGGTAGGTCAGGCCGTCGATTCGCGACAGCAGGAACGTTGCCCGGACCTTGCCCGGTAAACGCTCAAGCAGACGGTCGAGGCCATGCAGCGCCTGTGTCAGTTGCACCCGTTCCTCCGGCGACAGCGCTTGAGGGTGAGGGATGTGTTGCAGCTGATCGAGGTGTTGGCGCTCCAGGTCGCGGCGGCGCCAGAGCTGATAGATCAAGCGGCGGGCGATGGTGGTCAGCAAGGCGCGAGGCTCGCGGATCGGCGCCAGCCCCGGTGATTCCAGGAGTTGCGCGAAGGTTTCGGCGGCGATGTCTTCGACACTGGAACTGGCACCCAGATGCCGGCGCAAGCGTGCGCACAGCCAAGGGTAATGGGCGCGGAACAAGCCGCCCACAGCATTGCGATGGGATACGTCGGTGCCGGACATAGAGGCTCCAAGGGTTAGGGGTCGCTGAATGTCCGGTGATCCGGTAGCGCGATCCTAGCAAGGAGCCTTATTCATTAATAATACTTAAAATTAATTTTTATATTCCTATATGGAATTTCAGTCACGTCTGACCGAATGCTTTCGCGAGCACGCTCGCTCCCACAGGGGGGCACCGAAATCCTGTGGGAGCGAGCCTGCTCGCGAAAATGGTTGTGTCGACACGATTCTAAGACTCATCGCAACCGCCCATACCCCAACGCCTCGGCTTCCTGCTGATAATCAAGAACCACTTGATAGTCGCTTTCGCTGGCCGGCAGCACCTCTTCCAAGCCGAGGATTTCAGCCACCTCGGGCAACCCCCGCAATGCCGTATTCATCACTTGCCTCAGCGCTTCGGCCTGTTCATCGGTCGTGGTAGCAGCGGTGATATAGGGCAAGGTCGGGCTGAATGCACTGCGAACGATAACCCGCAGGCCCGCCACTTCTGCTTCGGCGTGCCGCGCCAGGTAGGCAAAGGTCACGCTGTCGATGGCCGCCAGGTCGGCTTTGTCTTCACGCAGCCAGCGCAGGCTTTCGCGGTGGCTGCCGCTGATGCCGACACGGGCAAAGAATTGTCCTTCGTGATGCAACGGCGCCAGACGATGGCGCAGCAGGTTCATGCCGCTGTTGGAGTCCGCACCGTTGATCACACCGCGGCTGCCGCGAAATGCCGGCAAGGTCCTGCGCGGATCATCGGCGCGACTCAGCAGCAGGCTGCAATGGTTGCCGCCGCTGCTGTCCGGCAGTTCGTAGCGAGGACGACCGATGACCCGGACTTTACCGCGCAGTGCGGTCATCAGCGGGTAGCCGCAGGTTTGGGTCAGGAGCAAGCGCGGGGACAGCCAGAGGTCCGTCAGCGACAGGCCTTCTGCGTCGCCGCGGGTGATGTCCAGTTGCTCGACGATGCGCGCCAGCCAGCGCTCGTTGGCCTGGCGGATGGGTTCGGGGGCGACGTACATCAGTAGTTCAGCGATGTCTTGAGTCATCGAAATCTTCCCATTCAACAAAAATCCCTTTGTGGGAGCGAGCCTGCTCGCGAAGAGGGCGTATCAGTCGACATTAATGGTGAATGTCTCACCGCCTTCGCGAGCAGGCTCGCTCCCCCAGGGGAATGCATTGGCAATCAGTGGAACGGGTGTTTGGGGCTGTCGATGGCCTTCACGCCATGCTGCCGCCATAACTGCCCATAACCCTGCACCAGAAACCCGCCGCTGCGTTCCAGCCATTGCTCGCGACGAGCGTGGTAGGCACGGGGCAAGTCATACCAGGGCAACCCCGGCAAGTCGTGATGCACCAGGTGCAAATTGAGGTTCAGGAACAGCCAGCGCCAGGGCCAGGCGGCTTCATTGATCACCGTGCGTTGCTCGGGCTGCGCATGGGGACGGTGTTCATAATAGGAGCGAATCATTGCGATCGACAGCGCCGGCACACTGATCAGCAGCAGGTAATGCCATACTGGCAGCGCACTGTAGCGCGCCATAAATACCAGCATCAGCACCGTCAGCGCACCATGGCTCAGCCACATCAACCAGGCCTGCCGTTCACCCGCTTGCAGGCGTTGCAACTGTTCCTTGGCAAGCGCCAGCAAAGCCAGCGGCGCACCTAGGGCTAAACGGCCAAGCACGGTTTTGTTCAGCCAGTGCAGACCCTGTTGGAACAGCGAACTGCCCTGCCATTGCTCGATGCTCAGGTAACGGCTTTCCGGATCGCGGCCGGGGATGGTCAGGTCTTCGTCGCGATGATGCCGCAAATGACTGTCGCGATAGAGGGTGTAGGGATACCAGACAGCGAAGGGCGCGTAGCCGAGGATTTTGTTCAGCGCCGGCCAACGGGTGGGATGCCCGTGCAGCACTTCGTGCTGCACCGATAACCACAGCACCAACAGCGGAATCAGGCACAACGTGCTCCACCACAGACCCAGCCGATCGCTTGCCAGGACAATGCTGAACCAACCGGCGTACACGCCGATCAACAGCAACCAGGTCGGCCACTCGGTGCGAGCGGTCAGGCGTTGGCGCAGGGTGTCGATTTCTTCACGGTGGGCATTATCGAAGTAATGGGGCATGGCGTTGCTCAGATCGGGGACCGGTCCCCTTCTGTGCAATGGCGCAGGGAAATCTTGCAGATTATTTGGTGATCGTACCCACGCAGAGCGTGGGTACGATCAATTAAAGCGGGATCAATGACCGAACACATCCACCTTCTTGGCCTTCTTGTCCGCGCGCTTTTCATCGGCGGTTTTCGCCGGTTTCTTCTTTGCCGCTTTTTTTGAATCCATGCCTTTGGCCATGATACGTACTCCACTCATACGGGATGTGAGATCAGGTATACACCTATCCCTGCGCTCGCGTTCTTTTATAATCGCCGGCTTTGCGTACCAAAAGTCCAAGACCATGCCCAACACCCAGTACACCTTGCTCGCCGAGCCTTTGTGGCCATTGATGAACAAGTTCTATCGCGCCCATCAATCGTCGATGAAAGCCGTCCGCGACGCTCAACTCTGGGTCGCCAGGCGCGACGAGATCGTTGGCGCGCTGTGTTTGCGCCCGGTGGCGGGCGGGCATTGGCTGACGGGTTTGTTTGTCGACCCAACCTGCCGCGAACAGGGGATCGCCGCGGCATTGATCGCTCAGGCCATCAAGGACCTCGAAGGCCCGGTGTGGTTGTTTTGTCATCCGGATTTGCGGGATTTTTATGAGCGGCGTGGCTTTGTCTTCGATCCGCCAATGCCTTACGCCATGGTCGAACGGTTGAGCCGCTATGCGCGCAGCAAACCGATGATCGCTATGGGCCTGGTGGCGAATGAAAGTCAATGAGTCAATGAAGATCCACTGTGGGAGCGAGTCTGCTCGCGAAGGGGCCATGTCAGTCACCCGAAACGTCGACTGGCAGGCTCGCTCCCACATTATTAGTTTTGTGGTTAATTCAATCGTCGGCGTTGGGATCAAGATCCGGGAACATTACTTCGGTAAACCCGAACTTGCTGAAGTCGTTAATGCGCGACGGATACAGGCGGCCGATCAGGTGATCGCATTCATGCTGCACGACCCGCGCATGGAAGCCTTCGGCGATGCGCACGATCGGCTGGCCCTTGGGATCGACACCTTCGTAGCGAATATGCTGATAGCGGTCGACCGCGCCACGCAGGCCGGGCACTGACAGGCAGCCTTCGAAGCCCTCTTCCATGATCGGGCTCAACGGCGTGATCAACGGATTGATCAGAATGGTCTGCGGCACCGCTTCGGCGTCCGGGTAGCGTTCGCTGTGCTCGAAACCGAAGATCACCAACTGCAGGTCGACGCCGATCTGCGGCGCCGCCAGGCCGACGCCGCCGACGCTTTCCATGGTCTGGAACATGTCGTCGATCAGTTGCCACAATTCGGGGCTGTCGAACATTTCTGCCGGTACCGGCGGAGCGATGCGCAGCAGGCGCTCGTCGCCCATTTTCAGAATTTCTCGGATCATTTGGTGACTTCGTCAGTGCTCGGCTTGATCGAGTGATCCCGACCCAGGCCCGAAACATGGTGTTTGGGTTCCGGCTCGCCGGCTACTTTTTCGCCAGCATTTTTGCCTTCGGCCGACATGTGTTCGATCACCGCATTCATTTCAGCACCGAGTAACAGCACCGCGGCGGAAATGTAGAAGTACAGCAACAGCACGATGATCGCGCCGATACTGCCATACATGGCGTTGTAGTCGGCGAATGTTTTGACGTACAGGCCGAAACCCACCGAGGCCAGGATCCATACCACCACTGCCAGCACCGAACCCGGGGTGATAAAGCGGAACTCCTGTTTGACGTCGGGCATGACGTAATAGATCAGTGCCACCGCCACCATCAGCAGGATCACCACCACCGGCCAGCGGGCGATAGTCCACACCGTGACGATGAACTCCTCCACGCCGACTTGCGCCGCGATCCAGCCCATCACCTGCGGCCCGAGCACCATCAGCGCGGCGGCGATCAGCAGCATGCCGGCGATGCCGATGGTGTAGATGATCGACAGCGGGAAACGCTTCCACGCCGGACGGCCTTCAACCACATCGTAGGCGGCGTTCATCGCACTCATCATCAGCCGTACGCCCGCAGACGCAGTCCACAGCGCGATCACGATACCGATCGACAGCAAACCACCCGTGGACTGCTGGAGTTGATCGATCACCGGGTTCACCTGCTCCAGTGCCTGGGGCGGCAGCACCAGTTCCGATTGCAGGCGCAGCCAGGAGAAAAAGTCCGGCAGGTGCAGGAAACCGATCAGGGCGATCAGGAACAGGATGAAGGGGAACAGCGAGAACAGCATTTGATAGGCCAGCGCCGAGGCATAGGTCGACATCTCGTCGTCGACGAACTCGGTGACCGTGCGCACCATCACACGGTGGATAGGCAGACCTTTCATGTCCGGGAAAATCATAAGCGTCTCCTTTCGCCGCTAAAATTGGGTGAAGTCGTGGCGACTCAGGGGCCGTTTTCTACATCAAAGTAGCCTGTTTGGCGACTTTGAAACAATTTTCAGGCTCAAGTTCAGGCTGACACAAAAACGGCCATCCGCAGATGGCCGTTCCTGATAGTCGTCAAAGGCTCAATCAAGCCTTGTCGACGCCTTTCTTGACAGCGTCCTTGACTTTGCCCACAGCTTGCTGAGCTTCGCCTTTCTTTTCCTGCACCACGCCTTCGGCGCGCATTTTGTCGTTACCGGTGGCCTTGCCGACGCCTTGCTTGACGTTGCCGGCGGCTTCGTTGGCCATGCCTTTTACTTTATCGCCAGTGCTGCCCATGGTATTTCTCCTGTGAACAATCGAACGGGGAAAGTAGTTACACAAAGATTGACCGGGGTCGTTTGCACGGAGTTTCATTTATTTTCATCGCGACATTTCATCGTTCGATGCAGGTTGGGCTTTATGTTTGCCGATCAACCCCCGAGAATGCGCAACGTATTCAGGCCATGGCGCTGAAGATCCAATCCCGTAGGAATGTTATGAAACTCGATAAAAAGCAGGCCATTGCCCGCAGAAACCAGGAACTCGGCGGTGCTGTGCTTGGCGTCAACAACTGCCATTTCACCGAATTGAACCGCAACCGCAACATCTGGTGGTTCGATATCCCGGTCGCCCGACTGGCCATTGGTCAGTACGAATGGATTCACCTGCTGATGCACACCCCGGATACCGACGAACTGCTGCACCTGAAAGTGCCGACGGTGTTCCTGCGCGAGAAGCTCGAAGGCCTGGTGGTGCGCAACCAGGGCAAACGCAAGGCCGCCCTGAGCCTGGAACTGAGCGCCGACAAGGATTCCTGGCTGCAGGACATGCGCCCGGCGGGCACCAACGTCAATTTCGCGCAGTTCCGCTTGTAACAACTCAAGACTACTGTGGCGAGGGAGCTTGCTCCCGCTCGACTGCGCAGCCGTCGCAACTTCAGCGAATGCGGAGTATCTGACGAGACGTGGTTGCAGGTTTTGGGCTGCTTCTCAGCCCAGCGGGAACAAGCTCCCTCGCCACAAAAGCATCCTGATATCGCTTTAAACAAAAAGCCCCGCTTCTGCGGGGCTTTTGTTTGTTACGCGCTGACCTTCTTCGCGGCAAGCTTCTTCAGCTCTTCATCGCGCAACTCGCGGCGCAGGATCTTGCCGACGTTGGTGGTCGGCAGTGCATCGCGGAACTCCACGGCCTTGGGCACCTTGTAGCCGGTAACGTTGGCGCGCATGTGCTCCATCACCTGTTCCTTGGTCAGGGTCACGCCCGGTTTGGCGACGATGAAGATCTTGATCGCCTCACCCGATTTCTCGTCCGGTACGCCAATGGCCGCGCATTGCAGCACCCCCGGCAGGGTTGCCAGCACGTCTTCGAGTTCGTTCGGGTACACGTTGAATCCGGATACCAGGATCATGTCTTTCTTGCGATCGACGATGCGCATGAAGCCGTCAGGCTGGATCACGGCGATATCCCCGGTCTTCAACCAACCTTCGCTGTCGAGGATTTCATCGGTGGCTTCCTGACGCTGCCAGTAGCCTTTCATGACCTGCGGACCTTTGACGCACAGCTCGCCGATTTCGCCCAGCGGCCGTTCAACGCCGGCGTCGTCGATGATTTTGCACACCGTCGACGGCACCGGGATGCCGATGGTGCCGATCTGGATGTTCTGGATCGGATTGACCGTGGCCACCGGGCTGGTTTCGGTCATGCCGTAACCTTCGCAGATGGCGCAACCGGTGACCGCTTTCCAGCGCTCGGCCGCCGCCAGTTGCAGGGCCATGCCACCGGACAGGGTGATTTTCAGCGCAGAGAAATCCAGCTTGCGGAAGTCTTCGTTATTGCACAGGGCAACGAACAGCGTGTTCAGGCCGACGAAGCCGCTGAACTTCCACTTCGACAGTTCCTTGACCATCGCCGTCAGGTCGCGCGGGTTGCTGATCAGGATGTTGTGGTTACCGATCAACATCATTGCCATGCAATGAAAGGTGAAGGCATAGATGTGGTACAGCGGCAGCGGCGTGATCAGGACCTCGCAGCCTTCATTAAGGTTGGAACCCATCAGCGCCTTGCACTGCAGCATGTTCGCCACCAGGTTGCGATGGGTCAGCATCGCGCCCTTGGCCACGCCGGTGGTGCCGCCGGTGTATTGCAGCACCGCGACGTCGCTGCTGGCCGGGTTGGCTTCAGCCACTGGCTGGCCGTGGCCCTTGCTCAGCACGTCATTGAACTTGATGGCCTGGGGCAAGTGATAGGCCGGGACCATTTTCTTCACGTACTTGATGACGCTGTTGACCAGCAGGCGCTTGAGCGGCGGCAGCAGGTCGGCCACTTCGGTGACGATGACGTGCCTGACCCCGGTTTTGGGCACGACGGTTTGGGCCAGGTGCGCCATGTTGGCCAGGCAGACCAGGGCCTTGGCCCCGGAGTCGTTGAATTGGTGTTCCATTTCCCGCGCGGTGTACAGCGGGTTGGTGTTGACCACGATCAGCCCGGCGCGGATGGCACCGAAGACGGCGACCGGGTACTGCAACACGTTGGGCAGTTGCACGGCGATTCGATCGCCCGGCTGCAAGTCGGTATGCTGTTGCAGGTAAGCGGCAAAGGCACCGGACAATTCGTACAGTTCACCGTAGGTGATGGTCTTGCCCAGGTTGCTGAACGCCGGCTTGTCGGCAAAGCGTTGGCAGGACTGCTTCAACACCGCCTGAATATTCGGATACTCGTCTGGATTGATCTCGGCAGCAATCCCGGCAGGGTACTTATCCTTCCAAAAGTCTTCGTTCATGGAAGCCCACTCCTCAGCAACGCGAATTCATCACCGCATTTGATGCGATTATTATTGGTGTGTGTTTGTCGGTGAATCTAGCGCTTTTATAAGCCCGAGAAGTCACAAAGCGGGCCGAGAGTAGCAGCTTTGCCGAGGGTCGACTAGAGCCAAAAGCGGCCTCTACGGTCACATTAGTGACTCAAGATTAGCAACCAGTCATTTTAGAGCAAAAAACCTATAAGTCGCTAAAAGCCCCGGAAATCTTGGCTGTAGGAGCGAGCTTGCTCGCGAAAAACCCGAGGCCACCGCTGGGCATCCGGTTTTACGCGTTATCGTTCACGACCTTCGCGAGCAAGCTCGCTCCTACAAGGTATACGCGCGAAGCGCGGCCATTCACCACTCAGGCAATATCACGCAACTCCCGCCGCAGAATCTTGCCCACCGGCGTCATCGGCAACGACTCACGCAACACGATGTGCTTGGGCACTTTGTACGCCGTGAAGTTTTCCTTGCAGTACGCCTTCAGCTCTTCAAGGCTGACCCCCGATTCCCGGGCCACCACAAACAACTTCACCGCCTCCCCCGAACGCTCGTCCGGCACGCCGATCACCGCGCAATTGGCGACTTTCGGGTGGGCCATCACCACGTCCTCGATCTCGTTCGGGTACACGTTGAAACCCGAGACGATGATCATGTCTTTCTTGCGATCGACGATGCGCACGAAACCGTCCGGATCGATCACCGCGATGTCGCCGGACTTGAACCAGCCTTCGGCATCCAGCACTTCGGCAGTGGCTTCAGGTTTTTGCCAATACCCCTTCATGATCTGCGGGCCCTTGATGCACAGTTCGCCGCGTTCGCCCAAGGCCTGCTCGACGCCTTCATCGTTGATCACCTTCAAGGTGGTGCCCGGCACCGGCAGGCCGACCGTACCGATGCGCGACTTGTCGCCGTAGGGGTTGGTGCAGGCCACCGGCGAGGTTTCGGTCAGGCCGTAACCTTCGGTGATGCGGCAACCGGTCAGCTGCTGCCAGCGCTCAGCGGTGGCCTTGACCAGCGCGGTACCGCCGGAGTTGGTGAGTTTGAGACTGGAGAAATCCAGGGTCTTGAAGTCGGGATGGTCCATCAGCGCGACGAACAGCGTGTTGAGCCCCAGCAGCGCCGAAAACCGCCAGTTTTTCAGCTCCTTGATGAAGGCGCCGATATCCCGTGGATTGGTGATCAAGACATTGTGGTTGCCGGTCACCATCATGCACATGCAGTTCGCCGTGAAGGCATAGATATGGTACAGCGGCAGCGGCGCGATCATCACCTCCTGCCCTTCGCGCAGCAGTGGCTGACCGTCGGTGCCGAACTGCCCCAGGCAGGCTCGCGCCTGCTGCATGTTGGCGACCAGGTTGCCGTGGGTCAGCATCGCGCCCTTGGCCAGGCCCGTGGTGCCGCCGGTGTATTGCAGTACGGCGATGTCGTCCAGACCGGCCTTCAGCGGCTTAATCCCCAGGCCCCGGCCCAGACTCAGCGCGCTCTTGAAGGAAACCGCCTGGGGCAAGGAATAGGCCGGGACCATTTTCTTCACCTTGCTCACCAGGGTATTGACCAGCCAACCCTTGGCGGCGGGCATCAGGTCGCCCATCTTCGCTTCGATCAGGTACTGGATGTCGGTGTCGGCCAGTACTTCCTGGACCTTCTGCCCGAACACGTTCAGGTACACCAGGGCACGGGCACCGGAGTCCTTGAACTGATGGCGCATCTCCCGCGCGGTGTACAGCGGGTTGGTGTTGACCACGATCAGCCCGGCGCGCAAGGCGCCGAACACGGCAATCGGGTAATGCAGGACATTGGGCATCTGCACCGCGATGCGATCCCCCGGCACCAGGTCGGTGTGGGCTTGCAGGTAACCGGCGAACGCGGCGCTGTAGCGTTCCAGTTCGGCGTAGGTCAGGGTAACGCCCATATTGCTGAATGCCGGGCGGTCGGCAAATTTCTTGCAGGAACGCTCGAACACCTCGATCACCGACTTGTAGGCCCCTTGGTCGATGTCCAGGGGCACGCCGGCCGGGCGTTTGTCATTCCAGAAATCAGGATGCATTGTTCTTGTCCTCTTTACCTGAACCTATCCGGGGCCGCTTTCTGTCGTTTCTGAAAACAAACAGCGAAAAGCGGAGCTTCACGGACACTAGCAGTTATGGCGAATCAGGCAAATATGGCCAACATCGTCATTGATCGTGTGAATCTTCGTAGCGTGGCGTAGCCGATCAGACGGCTGGCGATGGATGCGCTATACAATGCAACCACGCCCATGCCACATGCAGCCTCATGCAAAGGAATCGCCATGATCCACGACACTTTCTGGCTGACCGCGAGTGACCGCAGCCGCCTGTTCGTTAACCAGTGGCTGCCGGCCGCGCCGTTGAATGCAGTGATCCTGCTGGCGCACGGCATGGCGGAACACAGTGCCCGCTACGCCCGTCTGGCGGAAAAATGCTGTGAACAGGGCTACGGTGTGTACGCTCCGGATCTGCGTGGACATGGCAAAACTGCCGAAAACGGGACCCTGGGCCATTTCGCCGACGACGATGGCTGGTGCAAGGTGGTCGGCGACCTGGCCAGTCTCAATCAGCACATCGGCCAGCACCATCCCGGCGTGCCGATCGTCTTGCTGGGTCACAGCATGGGCAGCTACATCGCCCAGGCGTACCTGCTGCACCACAGCGCCAGCCTGCACGGCGCCATTCTCAGCGGCTCGAACTTCCAGCCGGTGGCGCTGTATCGCGCGGCCCGCCAGATCGCCCGTGCCGAACGGTTGCGCCAGGGGCCCAAGGGCCGTAGCGCCCTGATCGAATGGTTGTCATTCGGCTCGTTCAACAAGAAATTCAAACCGGTGCGCACGCCGTTCGACTGGCTCAGTCGCGATCCGGCCGAGGTCGACAAGTATGCCAACGACCCGCTTTGCGGCTTTCGCTGCACCAATCAATTCTGGATCGATCTGCTTGGCGGCTTGCAGCAAATCAGCAAAGCGTCCAATCTCGCCCAGATCGATCCGGGCCTGCCGCTGCTGGTCATAGGCGGCGAATGTGATCCGGTGAGTGAAGGCAAGCGTCTCAAGGATCTGGCTCACGCGCTGCGCGCAGCCGGCAGCCGGAATCTGCAACTGACCATTTACCCGCAGGCACGGCACGAACTGTTCAACGAGAGCAACCGCGATGAAGTGACCGCCGATGTACTGAACTGGGTCGCCCAGGCGCTGAGCCATCGACGGCCACCCCGCTCCGAATAGTTTTTTTGTGGATTTTTTATTCGTCACAGGAATTGAGACAGATGACCCAGGTAACCAACACCCCTTACGAAGCCCTCGAAGTCGGCCAGACCGCCAGTTACAGCAAAACGGTCGAAGAGCGCGACATTCAGTTGTTCGCCGCCATGTCCGGCGATCACAACCCGGTGCACCTGGACGCTGAATTCGCTGCCGGCACCATGTTCAAGGAGCGCATCGCCCACGGTATGTTCAGCGGCGCATTGATCAGCGCGGCCGTGGCCTGCGAGCTGCCTGGGCCGGGGACTATTTATATCGGCCAGCAGATGAGCTTTCAGAAACCGGTGAAGATTGGCGACACCCTGACCGTGCGCCTGGAGATCCTTGAGAAACTGCCCAAGTTTCGTGTGCGCATTGCCACCCGCGTGTTCAACCAGCGCGATGAGCTGGTGGTGGACGGCGAGGCGGAGATCCTGGCACCACGCAAGCAGCAGACGGTGACGTTGCCGACCCTGCCGGCGATCAGCATCGGCTGATACCCCGTCCCCTGTGGCGAGGGAGCTTGCTCCCGTTCGGCTGCGAAGCAGTCATGAACACTGACATCGCGGTTGATCAGATTAAGCGTGGTGTCGGTTTTTTGGGGCGCGCTGCGCACCGCAGCGGGAGCAAGCTCCCTCGCCACAGTGATCGCAGCGCATCAATTATTGATGTGCCTCCTGCACCTGCACACTCGCGGTCATCCCCGAACTCAGATTGATCCCCTCGGGCACCTTGTCCAGCTTGATCCGCACCGGAATCCGCTGAGCCAGCCTGACCCAGTTGAACGTCGGCTCCACCTCCGCCAGCAACTGCCCATCGGGCGTGGTGTTGCGGTCGGTAATCCCGCGGCTGATGCTTTCCACGTGCCCCTGCAACGCCTCCCCGGCGCTCATCAACCAGATCTTCACCGGATCGCCGATGCGGATCCGCGGCAACTTGGTTTCCTCGAAGTACGCCTGCACATAAAAAGTCGAACCGTCGATCAGCGCCATCACCGGTTGCCCGGCATTCACATAGTTGCCCTGGGCCAGACGCAGGTTGGTGATGTGACCACTGCGCGGCGCATGGACCTGGCTGCGCTCCAGGTTGAGTTGCGCAACCTTGGCCTCGGCCTGAGCCTCACGCAGTTCGCCGCGGGCGATGCCGGCATTGATCTGCGCGTTCTCGCGCAGCTCGGCACTGATCGCCTGCGGCCCGAGACTGGCGCGGCGGCTGGCTTCGCGCTCACGCAGGTTGAGTTGCTGCTGGCGGGTCTGGACCACCGCTTGAGCTTTCTCCAGCGCGGCTTCGAAGCGGTCGCGGTCGATGCTCAGCAACAGATCGCCGGCCTTGACCTGCTGGTTGTCGAAAGCCTTGAGTTCACGCACCCAGCCCGACACATCAGGGGCGATGACCACCACGTCAGCCCGAATCCGCGCGTCGCGGGTCCAGGGCGTCAACATGTAGTACTGCCACAAATGGAAACCGGCAAAGATCGCCACGGCCACCAGGCACAGGGTTACGGCTACACGTACGGATGTACGCATGTTCAACTCCTTATAAAGGTCCCAGGACGACGGTGATCAGGGTCAATACACAGACGTACAAGGCGCAATCGAATAACGCTTCGTGCCAGATCCAGCGGCCGGCCGGGGTCAGGCCCAACAACAGGCGCAGGGCCCCGGTCACGAGCAGCGCCAGCAGCACATAAATCAGAAACGGGCTGAGCAGCACGCCACCCACCGACCACTCACGCAAGCCCATGACTCTCCTCCTGCTGACGGCACCAGGCACGCCAGCTGTTCTGCAATTGCAGCACCGCGCCCTGGGCCAGTTTCACCGCATCACTGGGGGGCAGCGCGTACAAGGTTTTCAGGAATTCTTCGCTGGGTTGTTCCAGCGCATCGGTGCGACTGCCGGCCGGACCTTGCTCGAGGACTTTTTCCAATTGGTCGAGGTAGCGCCGTTGCGGCGCACTGACGGGTGCCTGGGCCACCGCCAGGCTCAAGCGCAAATGCAGCAATTCATCGCCGATGTCCAGCCCCAGCAACCCGTCGTCCCAGCGGCTGCGCGCCGGTTCCGGCAACTCTGGATAGTGCCGCGCCAGTTGCAGCAAGCGATCGGCCATGCGTCCACCGAACCAGCTTTCAGCCCCGCGCAGATTGCGCCGGGTCAGGCGCACCAGGTCGTGAAGCGTCGCCACCAGCAAGCGGCGGCCATGCCACGCCGGATTGCGCAGGATCAAGAGGCGGAATGCCAGCACCGCCGCGCCCACACCGATCACCATCGCCTGAGCACTGTTGAAGAAGTTCGCGACATCGAACTTCATCGCGTTGAGCGGCGAGATCAGGACAATAAAATGCAGGCAGAACGAGGTCGCCGTGGCACCAATCTGCGGTTTGGCCATGCCCAGTGCACCCAGGAACAACGGCACACCCATGCCGAGACAGAGCATTGCGAAACTGCTCCATTGCGGTAGCAGAATCTGCCCGACGAAAAACGCTGCCGGAATCGCCAGGAAAATCCCGCGCATGAAACTCATGCCGATCTGCGCGCCGTTTTCGCGGCTGGCAAACAGGCTGCACACCACGCAGGTCAGCAACAGCGCACCCGAGGCGGCGGGCCAGGCGGTCGCCAGCCAGAAACACGACACCACCAGGAACGCCAAGGCGCTACGGGCACCGAACACCAGGGCCAGGGACAGGTCGCGGTGCGGGGCCAGGGTTCGCGGTGGATCGACCGTTTCCTTGCCCTCCTCCACCGCTTTCAACGCTTCGCTGGCCGCCATCGCCGTATCCAGCAGCAAGGTAAAACGAGCCAGGCAGTAACTTTGCGCGGAACTGATCAGCGGGTCATGGGAGGCATCGAGCAACCTCGGTCGCAAGGCTTGCAGGGTCGCGTTATCCGCACGGTCGAGTGCCTTCTGGACTTCGTTCATCCACGGCAGCAGTTGCTCGGCCTCCTGGGGTTGCAACTGCTTCCACTGCCGGCGCACCGAACGGGCGACGCGCAGCAACATCAACAGCTTCTGGCTCAAGCCACTGATCGAGCGCGCTCGCTGGCGGCCAAGACTGCCTTCGAACCAGGCATGTTCGCGCTGGGCATCCACCGCCACGATCCTGCCGAGGATTTCCAGCAGCCCCCTGCGCGCCTGGCTATCGCCGGCCAGGGTCGCCCGGGCGGCCTGCATCCCGCTGTTCCAAGCCGCACGCGCCTGATCCGCCAGTTGCTGCTCGACCCGCATCGGCCACAGCAGCGCACTGGCGGCGGTGGCGCAAAGAATGCCCAGGCAGATTTCCGTGCAGCGTGCCACGGCCTGGTCGAACACCGTCAGCGGATGGGTAATGGCCGGCAAGGCGATGATCGCCACCGTATAACCGGCCAGCACAAACGAATAGGACCAGGCACTGCGCAACAAGGTCGAGCTCGCGGTACACAAGCCGAGCCATAACGCCAATGCCAACAGGAACAGCCAGGGCGTCTGGGCAAACAGCCCCATGAACACCACCGACATGATCGTCCCGACCAGGGTCCCCAGCAGCCGCGCCAGCCCCTTTTGCACCACCATCCCGGACAAGGGCTGGGCGACGATGAACGCGGTCATCAGCGCCCAGGCCGGTTGCTCCAGGCCCCAGCGCAATGCCAGCCACAGCGCCAGGCCGCCGCCGATCAAGGTCTTGATCGCGAACTGCAGCGCGCGGCGGTCAGGCGCAAACAGAGCCTGCAAAGTGATAGGCACGTAAAACACTCTCGTACGGACGATTTAACGATAGACGTGATCGGTGGAGTAACATGAAAAACAAATTATTAGCTAGCTATCTATATCCCGTCCAGCCCTAAATTCCACACACAAAAAAACGCCAGACTGGCTGGCGTTTTTGACAGGCTATGAGCGCTTACGAGCGCGCGCGAGCCTGATTGCGCAGGGCTTTTACCTGATCGTGGTTGCGTTGCACGCCATGGTACTGACGCTCAACCAGGTCACGAATGCCCACCAGGTTGTGCTTGTTGATTTTTTCGATGGCTTCTTTGTAGGCCTTCAGTGCATGGTCTTCACCACGTTCGGCTTCATTCAGCACGGCTTCTTCATCCTTGCCGGTGAAAACGGCCTTCACGTCGACCCAGCGACGGTGCAGATCACCGCTGACACTGGTGGAGGTTTCCGGATCGCCGCCCATCGAACGCACGGCGGCTTGCAGTTCGGAGGCCGCGGTAGCGCAGTCGGCGGAACGCTGCACGAACAACGATTTCAGTTCCGGATTCTTGATGTCTTCAGCGCAGGTCTTGAACCCTTCCTGACCGTCTTTGCTGGTTTCAATCAGGTCGTTGAGTACAGAGATGGCTTCTTTATTCACGTCGGTCATTTTCAATTCCTCGCGGGTTGATGAAAGATGCAATAGCTATTGCACCCTGCATGCCAGCTTTGAATTGAAATATTAATCCTTATTTTTCAACGAGTTATGTTTAAGCTACAAATCTGCATCCGCGTTTTTTGCATGATCTGTCATTTGGCCTGCATGCAGAATGCCTGTATTTTCCAGACTGGTTGAATCAAGGCGACTGATAGATGAACCCGGAAAAGCTCGAACTGCTGGTCACCCGTGAAATGCCCTTCGGCAAATACAAGGGCCGAATCATCGCCGACCTGCCCGGCCCGTACCTGAATTGGTTCGCCCGGGAGGGGTTTCCCCACGGGGAACTGGGTGGCTTGCTGGCCCTGATGCAGGAAATCGATCACAACGGCCTGTCGGAGCTGCTCGAACCGCTGCGCGCCAAACATGGTAAACCTGCCCCTCGTCACTGAATCGCTTTACCTGCCCCTATTGAGTAAACCCATGCCCGATAATACCCGCCGCGCCCGTGATGAAGCCTTCTGGCTGACCTTTGCCGACCGTTATGCTGTCGAGCCGGGCCCGGTCAATCTGGAAAACGGTTACTTCGGGCGCATGTCCCGCACAGTGGTCGAGGAATATCAGCGTAATATCGAACTCATCAACCGCAGCAGCTCGGTCCATGTACGCCAACGTTTCGAACAGGGTGAGAACGAGGAAATCCGCAAGCAGCTGGCCGCGCTGATGGGCGTACCCGCCGATACCGTCGCCTTCACCCGCAACGCTTCGGACGGATTGCAATCGCTTATCCGCAACTACAACCGCCTCAAGCCCGGCGATCAGGTACTGATCTGTGATCTGGAATACGACACGGTCAAAAGCGCCATGCGTTGGCTGGCACGCCATCGCGGGGTCGAGGTGATCGAGATCGACCACTGCCACCCCGCCAGTTTCGACAGTCTGCTGGCCACCTATCGCGAAGCCTTCGTGCGTTACCCGCGCCTGAAACTGATGGCCCTGACCCACGTCACCCATCGCACGGGCCTGGTGATGCCAGTGAAGGCGATTGCCGCCGCCGCCAGGGAACACGGGGTCGATGTCATCCTCGACGGCGCCCACGCGCTCGGCCAGATCGAGTTCGATCTCGAGGACCTGGGCATCGCCTTCGCCGGCTACAACCTGCACAAATGGATCGGCGCGCCGCTGACCCTCGGTTTCATCTACATCAACCGCGAGCGCCTGGCCGACATCGACCCGGACATGGGCGAAATGCACTTCCCGACCACCGACATTCGCGCCCGCACGCCCTACAGCACCCCCAACATCCCGGCCCTGCTGACCCTGCCGCTGGTGTTCGAGGAACATCGGGCCATGGGCGGTTCCGCCGCCAAGGGCGCACGCCTCAATTATTTGCGCAATCGCTGGGTCCGCGCAGTACGCGAGCTAACGGGCATCGACGTCATGACGCCGGACGACCCGCGCCTGTATTGCGGCATCACGTCGATGCGCTTTACCCGGCAGCTCGATCAACAGGTGATGGTCGAGCGGTTGCTCAAGGACTACAACCTGTTCACCGTTGCGCGCAGTGGTGCCGCGAGCGGTCCGTGCATTCGCATTACCCCCGGGCTCACCACCACCGCCGCCGACATGGACTTGCTGGCCCGGGCGCTGACCGAACTGCGCTGATGTCACACGGTGTACTTGTCGAAATCCTCGGGCCTGATCTGCTTCGACACCGCGAGCGTGTCGATGCCGATGGTCATGTGACCGAAGAAGCCGTCCTCTTTCGAGTCTCGACCAATGGCGTGCACGTTCAGGGTCGAGGCTTCACCGCCCATGGTCTCATAGAATAAATCCTGATCATTGGTCAGCGGCGAGGCGGCTCGACCGCTGTATTCCCGGGTGTTGAGAACCGAGCGTGAGGCCACTTCGGGCAGGTACAGCTGACCGACCCAGGCGACATGCCGCTCTTGCAGATAGTTATTGCCGGCCGTGATGCGTATGGCGACATGAATGTGCAAGGCACGGCCGGCATAGAACCCCGGATAGATCGTGGTAAAGCGCACGATGCCCTTCCTGTCCGTGAATTGCCCGCCACGCAGGTAGGTATCATCGTCGGTGCGCGGGATCGCGCCGATGTCGTCGACGTCGACCTCATTGTCGGGGTTGATCCTGCTCCAGCCCGAATAAGCCCCGCGCGCATTGCAATGCCAGATGTCCACCAGCGCGTTAGTCACCGGCTGACAGGTCATGGCATCGACAATCGTCAGTCTCAACACCAGGGGGACGCCATCCATCCCTTCACTGATGTTTCTTCTGATCAATTTCGGGTCGCGGAAATAGGGGCCGGCGATCTGTTCGGGTGACAGCTGACAAGCCGGTGAAGGTGCAACCAGGGTGTTGTCGTCCATGACGTTCTCTCTTCCATCAGAAGAACTCAGGTTAATGCTGGACGAGCGGCGAGATGCGGTAACTATGTATCGCATGGCGCCCCCTTGCAGGAGCGTGCTTGCTCGCGATGGACTCAAGAGCGCCGCGTTCAGCCAGTTAACACGCGTTATCGTTAACGATCATCGCGAGCAGGCTCGCTCCCACAGGGATTTTCTTTGGGCAAAAAAAAACGGTGCACCGACCAAGCGCACCGTAAAGCCGTAGAACACACAACGAAGTGTTGGGTAAAAGCAGATCAGTCCAGCAGCGCCAGGGCCTCGGCGGTGCATTCCTGAATGCGGGCCCAGTCGCCGTTCTTGATCCACTCTGGGTCAAGCATCCAGCTACCGCCCACGCACATGACATTTTTCAACGCCATGTAGCTTTTGATATTGGCCGGGCTGACGCCGCCAGTCGGGCAGAATTTCACTTCGCCGAACGGGCCGCCCAGGGCCTTGATGGCTGCGACGCCACCGCTGACTTCCGCCGGGAACAGCTTGAAGCGGCGATAACCCAGGCCATAGCCTTCCATGATGCCCGAGGCATTGCTGATGCCAGGCAACAGCGGAATCGGGCTGTCGACGCTGGCTTCGAGCAGATCACGGGTGATGCCCGGCGTGACGATGAACTGCGAACCCGCAGCCTCGGCAGCCGCCAGCATGCCGCGATCGAGCACGGTGCCGGCACCGGTCACCAGTTCCGGACGCTGCTCGCGCAGAATCTGGATAGCCTTGAGGCCAAATTGCGAACGCAGGGTCACTTCCAGGGCGGTCAGGCCACCCGCCGCGAGGGCGTCGGCCAACGGCAGCACGTCCTGCTCGCGAGCGATGGTGATGACCGGCAGGATCCGCGCCTTGGCACAGAGGTTGTCGATCAGGGCAATTTTGTCCGCCATGGAAACGGTCGGGTAAGTGTTTGTCATAGCGGCTGATCCTTGGCTCATGGGCACCAGTAAATCTCTAACGTAGGTTGCAGAAACGCGCGAATCGGCATGGCAGCGACATCGTCACCGGCCAATGCGGCACTCAGGGTGGTCAGCTTGGACTGACCGGAAATCGATAAAACAGTGTGCTTGGCCGAAGCCAGCAGCGCGCGACTCATGGTCAGGCGCTGATGCGGTACGGTCGGCGCCAGCATCGGCCAGCAGCGACGGCTGCCGTCGACTTTCAAGGCGTCGGCCAGGTTCGGGCTGTTCGGGAACAGCGAAGCGGTGTGACCGTCGTCGCCCATGCCCAGGATCAGCACGTCGATTTGCGGCAATTCGCCCAGCAAGCGGTCAGCCTGCTCGGCCGCCTGTTCAACGTTGGCCGTAGCGCTGTAGAGGCTCAGAAACTGCGCCTTGGCCGCCGGGCCTTGCAGCAGGTAGCGCTTGAGCAGGCCGGCATTGCTGTCGGCGTGTTCCACCGGCACCCAGCGCTCGTCCGCCAAGGTGATGACGACCTTGGGCCAGTCCAGCGTCTGCTTGGCAAGATGCTGGAAAAACGCTACCGGGCTACGACCGCCGGACACCACCAGGGTGGCGGTGCCTCGGGCATCGATCGCGTCGCTCAGTTGCTTGGCCACATTCAGCGCCAGGCCTTCGGCGAGCAGCACCGGGCTTTTGAACTCATGGGCGCTGACGCCCTGAGGCAGTTTCAGTTCAGATATCGCCATACCACGACCTCCCATCCCGCGTAATCAGTGCAATGGAGCTCATCGGTCCCCAGGACCCGGCCGCGTACGGCTTGGGCGCATCACCGGATTTCTTCCATCCGGCGATCAACTGGTCACACCACTTCCACGCGGCTTCGATTTCATCTTTACGGACAAACAGGTTCTGATTGCCGCGCATCACTTCCAGCAACAACCGCTCGTAGGCATCGGGAATCCGTGCGCTGCGATAAGTGTCGGAAAAATTCAGCTGCAACGGACCGCTACGCAGCTGCATGCCCTTGTCCAGGCCTTGTTCTTTGGTCATCACGCGCAAGGAAATGCCTTCGTCCGGTTGCAGGCGGATAATCAGCTTGTTGCTGATCTGCAGGCGCTGCTCGGGAGCGAAGATGTAGTGCGACGGTTCCTTGAAGTGGATGACGATCTGCGACAGTTTCTGCGGCATGCGCTTGCCGGTGCGCAAGTAGAACGGCACGCCGGCCCAGCGCCAGTTGCGAATGTCGGCACGCAGGGCGACGAAGGTTTCGGTGTCGCTCTGGGTGTTGGAATTAGGCTCCTCCAGATACCCGGGCACCGACTTGCCTTCGCTGTGCCCGGCGATGTACTGGCCACGCACCACCTGAGTGGTCAGGCCTTCCGGACTGATCGGCGCCAGGGCCTTGAGCACTTTGACTTTCTCGTCACGGATGCTGTCGGCGGACAGGTCGGCCGGCGGGTCCATGGCGATCAGGCAGAGCAGTTGCAGCAGGTGATTCTGGATCATGTCCCGCAGCTGGCCGGCCTTGTCGAAATAGCCCCAGCGGCCCTCGATCCCGACCTTCTCGGCTACGGTGATTTCCACGTGGGAGATGTAATTCTGGTTCCACTGGGTTTCGAACAGGCTGTTGGCGAAACGCAGGGCGATCAGGTTTTGTACGGTCTCTTTGCCCAGGTAGTGGTCGATGCGGTAGGTGCGGTTCTCCGGGAAGAACTGCGCCACGGCGTCGTTGACCTTGCGCGAGGACTCAAGGTCCGACCCGATGGGTTTTTCCAGCACCACGCGGGTGTTTTCGGTGAGGCCGACCTTCGACAGGTTTTCGCAGATCGCGCCGTAGACCGCTGCCGGCGTCGCGAAGTAGGCAATCACTCGCTGGGCACTGCCGGCCGCTTCGGCCAGGGCGACGTAGTCGTCAGCCTTGAGGAAGTCGACGTGCAGGTAACTCAGGCGGGCCAGGAAGCGTTCAACCACCGCTTCGTCCAGCTCCTTGTCACTGACGTAGCGGCGCAGTTCGGCGGCGATGAATGCCAGGTGCTGCTGCTCGCTGCCAGGCTCACGGGCCAGCGCGATGATGCGCGTATCCTCATGAAGCAGGCCTGCGCCATCGAGTTGATAGAGGGCAGGAAACAGCTTGCGCAGGGCCAGATCGCCAAGGGCGCCGAACAAGGCAAAGGTGCACGGTTCAACCGTTATCGAAGGCATGATGTTTGTTCTTTTATCAAGTTAAGCTACAAATACCTTTTTTCAAGGCATCACTCAAGGGGAAATGTAGTAATAAACACAACATTTTAGCAAAATAGAGATTCCGAGTGGTGGTCGGTCGGAGCCATCAGTAGGATAGGCCACCGTGACGGGCCCGATCAAAGTCCCAATTTGCATAGCCGGGGCCCTTATTTGCATTGCTCTCTTGTTTGCGGAGCTAAGGAACATATATGGACCGCGTGCGAAATTTACTGGAACAGATCCAGAATCGCCTTGAAGACTTGAACAAGGCGGAACGCAAAGTCGCCGAAGTGATCCTGCTCAACCCACAGCAGGCCACCCGGTTCAGCATTGCCGCCCTCGCCCAGGCCTCGAAGGTCAGCGAGCCGACGGTCAACCGTTTCTGCCGTTCATTCGGCGTCAGCGGTTATCCGGAACTCAAGCTTCAATTGGCCCAGAGCCTGGCCAGTGGCGCGGCGTACGTCAGCCGTGCGGTCGAGGCCGACGACAATCCCGAAGCCTATACCAAGAAGATTTTCGGCAGCGCCATCGCCTCGTTGGACAGTGCCTTGCAGGCCCTTGATCCCAACCTGATCAGTCGCGCCGTCGACCTGTTGATCCAGGCCCGACAGATCCACTTCTTCGGCCTCGGCGCCTCGGCCCCGGTGGCGCTGGATGCGCAGCACAAGTTCTTCCGCTTCAACCTGGCCGTCACCGCCCATGCGGACGTGCTGATGCAGCGCATGATTGCTTCGGTGGCCCACACTGGCGAGTTGTTCGTGATCATTTCCTACACCGGCCGCACCCGCGAACTGGTGGAAGTGGCGCGCCTTGCCCGGGAAAACGGCGCCTCGGTGCTCGGCCTGACAGCCGAAGGTTCGCCCTTGGCCAAGGCCAGTACCCTGAGCCTGAACATTCCATTGCCGGAAGACACCGATATCTATATGCCGATGACGTCGCGGATCATTCAGCTGACGGTGCTGGATGTGCTGGCGACCGGCATGACCTTGCGTAGGGGCGTGGATTTCCAGCCGCATTTGCGCAAGATCAAGGAAAGCCTGAATGCCAGTCGGTATCCGATTGGGGATGAGTTCAACTAGGCCGATATCTTCATTACCTGCCTGAGCCTCTTCGCGAGCAGGCTCGCTCCCACAGTTGACCTGCTTTGAATACAAATACTGTGTCCACCGAAGATCTAATGTGGGAGCGAGCCTGCTCGCGAAGAGGCCAGCCGCAGCACTGCAAATCCTGGCCTAAACCCCTATCCGCGCCTGCAAACTCAAATGTGCCCGCTCCCCCGGCGCCAGGCTCAGGCTATCGGTCCCGCCACTCGCCGCTTCCACGCAGACAAACTCGGACATCTCATTCCAGCTCACCCCCAGCAACGGTCGCGACCCCGGATGCCAGACTACCGTGTCCGCATCGTCACCGGTGTCGATGCACAATTCGCGCTGCCAGGCGTGGTCCTTGAGCTGCAATTCGCCTTCCTGCTGGAACACTCGCTGACAGCCACCCTCGATTCGCAACTCGCCTTCCTGCTGACAAACCTGACGGTTCAACTGGTCGTAGCCTTGGGCACCATCGAGCCCAGACAGCGCTACCTCGCCGACGTCGCCAATACGCCAGTACGCATGCAACGCCTGGCTCAACTGGCACGGCAGGCTGTCCTGGTGCTCGGTGCTCAGGCGCAATTCCATGCGCTCGCCCAGGTGCGCATGCAGGTCCACTTGCCAGTCGCACAACTGGAGTTGCCAGTGCAGCCGCACGCCATCGTCGTCACTGCTGCTGTCCAGCAGCTTCCAGTCGAGCAGCCGGGCCCAGCCATGGGACGGCCAGGCGTTTTCGCTTGGATGGCGACCATACCAGGGCCAGCACACCGGCACGCCGCCGCGAATAGCCCCCACATGCGGCCATTTGGCTGCGCACCAGAGCCAGGGTTTCTGGTCCCGGGGCTGGAAGTGCAACAACTGCGCGCCCTGCCGACTGAACACCGCCTGACACAGCGGATGATCGATCACCAGCACATCGCGCATCTGATAGCGCTCCCACGCGAACACCGGACGTTCGCGCAAGGACTTGAAGAAGCGTTGTAGCGGATGCTCATGCATGTGCCACGGTCCTGAAAATCATCCTGTTACCCGGGGTGCGCCGCCCGCAAAAAAAAACGGACAGCCATGGCCGTCCGCAAAAATGCGCACATAGAGAGGAGCTTATCGCAACAACGTCAGAACACCGACTGAATTTTCAGGCCGGCCACCAGCGCGTTATCAACTTCATCCACACCACCCGGGTGAGTGATGTATTGCAGGTTGGGACGTACGGTCAGCCAGTTGGTCACGTGGAAGCCGTAGTTGAGCTCGTAGTTGTATTCGGTGTCGCGCAGCGGCGAGAAAGCCGGATCCTGGTAGTCGGTAGCGCCATTGGAGGCGTTGACCAATTGCGCGTTCTTCTTCACGTCATCGTTGACATGGATACGGGCGAAACCGATACCGACGTCATCTTTTGGACGGGCATCGAACGGACCCTTGTACACAAACATCAGCGACTGGTAGTTGTCGACGATGTTGGTGTCTTTATCGTGGAACGTGGCGTTCGCCGATACGGTCAGGCCGCGCGAAGCATCACCGTTGTGGCTGGTGAGTTGTTGCTGGGCAACGAACCAGTAGCCGGACTTGCTGCTGTGGCTGCGGTAAGCGTTGCCGCTGGTGGCCGCATCATTGCCGTCTTCGTCTTCACGAACGTCATCGGCCTTGGCCGTGCTTTTGTAGTAGCCGACACGGTATTCGCCCGGCAGGTTGTTGGGGTTGGGCAACCAGACCAGTTCGACCGGCAACACAGTGCCCTTGGTCCCACTGCCGCTGAGCTTGAAGCCGTTACCGTGTTCCAGTTGCGACGGGTTCTGGTTGTACGCGCCGATCTGCGCATAGAACTCGGGCGAGATGTTGTACTTCACGCGGATCGCGGCCTGGCTGACCGGCCAGTTGTACCAGATATTGGTCGCCCAGTTACCCACCTGGGAACCGCAGAACGCCAGGTTCTGGAACTCGCACGGGAAGGTGTTGAAGTCTTCGCCTTCGCCGAAGTAACCGGCCTTGACGTCCAGTTTACCGTCGAGGAACTGGTGCTTGATCCACAATTGGGTCAGGCGGACCATGTGGCCACGGCCGTAGACTTCCTGGGAGGAACTCAAGGTACCGGCACGCGGGTCGCCGACACGGTCATTGGAGATGTTCTCGCCGTTACGGTTGGTGAGCTGGATCTTGGCCTGGGTGTTATCCCAGCCCCACAGTTTTTGCAGGTCCAGTGCCACGCCCAGGCCAAACTGGTCGGCGTACCGCGCCGTCTTGTCGTTGTTGTAGCCGCCGTGGAGGTTGCCGCCCACTTCACCGACGTAGTCCATCTTGATGTCGATACCCTGCTCGATCAGCCGGGTCCGCTCGCCACCCCAATCACCGGTCATCCACTCGGAGTCGGCGCTGAACGCGTCAGCCGCGTGCACACTACCGGCCAGGGTCATTGCCGCAATCGCTGACAACTGGCAGATAAGCTGAGCGTTGTTGTTCTTCTTCATCCCTACATCCTCGTTTTATTGTTATTAACTGTTTTTATTTAACGCGGTTACATCGGTTACAGAGAGCGACAGGCCGCTCACTGCATATCCCCCTGCAGGAATCGGCTATTGTGGGAGCTGGCCTGCCGGCGATGGCATCAACTCGGTTCAACGTAAAACCGAGTCGCCTGCATCGCTGGCAGGCCAGCTCCCACACAACCGCATTCCCACACTTGTTCTTCAGCGGCCTTTGAATTGCGCTACGTTGGCAGCGTGAGCCTCGGCTTTTGGCACACCGGCCACCCCAAGTCGTTCACCCGTCTTGGCATCGAACAACAGCACTTTCGATGGGTCGAACTGCAGGGTCAGGGTCTCGCCCACGGCCGGTGCAACGTCCGGCGCCAGGCGGCAACAAACCTTGGTCTCGTTGAGGTTGACGAACACCAGGGTGTCGGGACCGGTCGGTTCGGTGACCTGGACTTCGGCGCGAATGGTCGGCAAACCGTTCGGCTCGGTGCCCGCCAGCACGATCTGCTCCGGGCGCATGCCGAGGATCACTTCGCGATCTTCCAGACCGGCATCCTGCATGCCCAACGGCAATTCGCAGCGCGCCTGGCCGCTGTCGAGCAGCGCCACCAGACGACCTTCCTTGCGCTGCAGTCGCAGGGGGATGAAGTTCATCGGCGGCGAACCGATGAAGCTCGCCACGAACAGGTTGGCCGGGTTGTTGTAGATGTCTTTCGGCGTGCCGAATTGCTGAATGATCCCGTCCTTCATCACCGCCACTTTGTCGCCCAGGGTCATGGCTTCGATCTGGTCGTGGGTCACGTAGACCGTGGTGGTTTTCAGGCGCTGGTGCATCAGTTTCATTTCGGTGCGCATCTCGACCCGCAGCTTGGCGTCGAGGTTGGACAGCGGTTCGTCGAACAGGTAAATCTTCGGCCGCCGCGCCAGGGCACGGCCCATGGCCACACGCTGTTGCTGACCACCGGAGAGCTGGCCGGGTTTGCGGCTGAGCAAATGTTCGATCTGCAACAGCTTGGCCACGCGAGCGACTTCTTCGTCGATTTCGGCAGTTGGCATCTTGCGAATCTTCAGGCCGAACGCGATGTTGTCCCGCACGCTCATGGTCGGGTACAGCGCGTAGGACTGGAACACCATGGCGATGTCGCGATCTTTGGGGCTCATGCCGCTGATGTCGGCGTCGTCCACCAGGATCGCGCCGCCGCTGATGTTTTCCAGGCCGGCGATGCAATTCATCAGCGTGGATTTACCGCAGCCCGACGGACCGACCAGGATCAGGAATTCCCCGTCATCGATCTTCAGTTCGATGTTTTTCAGGGTGTCCGGCAAGCCGGCGCCATAGGTCTTGTTGACGTTGCGTAATTCGAGAGTTGCCATGTTCTACCCCTTGACCGCGCCGGACGTCAGCCCACGCAGGAAATACTTGCCAGCGAATATGTAGACCAGCAGTGTCGGCAGCCCGGCGATCATCGCGGCGGCCATATCAACGTTGTATTCCTTGGCCCCGGTGCTGGTGTTGACCAGGTTGTTCAGGGCCACGGTGATCGGTTGCGCATCGCCACTGGCGAAGACCACGCCGAACAGGAAGTCATTCCAGATCTGGGTGAACTGCCAGATCAGGCAGACCATCACGATCGGGATCGACATCGGCAGCAGGATCTTCCAGAAAATCGTGAAGAAGCCTGCGCCATCCAGGCGTGCCGCCTTGACCAGCGCGTCCGGAATGCTCACGTAGTAGTTGCGGAAGAACAGCGTGGTGAACGCCAGGCCGTAGACCACGTGCACCAGCACCAGGCCGGTGGTGGTGTTGGCCAGGCCGAACTTGCCGAGGGTGAACGAGGCTGGCAGCAGCACGGTCTGGAACGGCAGGAAGCAGCCGAACAGCAACAGGCCGAAGAACAGTTGCGAGCCACGGAAGCGCCACATCGACAGCACGTAGCCGTTCATGGCACCGATGAAGGTGGAGATCAGCACGGCCGGAACGGTGATTTTCACCGAGTTCCAGAAGTAGCCGCCGACGGTGTCCCAGGCCTTGATCCAGCCGATGCCGTCAATCACCTGCGGCCAGCTCAGCAGGTTGCCGGTGCGGATGTCTTCCGGGGATTTGAAACTGGTCAGCAGCATCACCACCAGCGGGATCAGGTAGATCGCCGCGGCCAGTAACAAGGTGGCGTAGATGGCGATGCGGCTGAAGCTGATCGGCGGTTTTGCGAGTTGATTACTCATGGCGTTTGCCTCGCAATTCGGAGTACAGGTACGGCACCAGGATCGCCAGGATCGCACCAAGCATCATCATGGCGCTGGCCGAACCAATACCCATCTGGCCGCGGCTGAAGGTGAAGGAATACATGAACATGGCCGGCAGGTCGGACGAGTAGCCGGGACCACCGGCCGTCATCGCCGCCACCAGGTCGAAGCTCTTGATCGCGATGTGCGCGAGGATCATGAAGGCGCTGAAGAACACCGGGCGCAGGCTCGGCAATACGATCTTCAGGTAAATGGTCGGCAGGCTTGCACCGTCGACTTGCGCGGCGCGGATGATCGATTGATCGACACCGCGCAGGCCGGCCAGGAACATCGCCATCACAAACCCGGAGGCTTGCCATACGGCGGCGATCACCAGGCAATACACCACGCGATCCTGATCCACCAGCCAGTCGAGACGGAAGCCTTCCCAGCCCCAGTCGCGCAGCATCTTGTCCAGGCCCAGGCCCGGGTTGAGCAGCCATTTCCACGCGGTACCGGTGACGATCATCGAGAGCGCCATCGGGTACAGGTACACGGTGCGGATGAAGCCTTCCTTGCGGATGCGCTGATCCAGCAGCACCGCGAGGAACACCCCCAGCACCAGGCTGATGCCGATGAACATGCCGCCGAATAGCGCGAGGTTCTTGCTCGCGACCCACCAGCGATCGTTGTCCATCAGGCGGATGTATTGCTGCAGGCCGACCCATTTGTAGCTCGGCATGAAGCTGGAATTGGTGAAGGACAGAACGAATGTCCAGATGATGTAACCGTAGAAGCCAACCAGCACGATCAGCATGCTCGGCGCGAGTACCAACTTGGGTAACCAGCGTTGCAGCGCATCGAACGGTGAGGCTTTGCTGAAAACCGCCACAGAGCTCATCGGGATAATCCAGGTGAAGAAGTGAGGATCGGAGTGCGGTCCCTTGTGGGAGCGAGCTTGCTCGCGATAGCGGTGTAACAGTCGACATCTCTTTTGAATGTCAGCCAGCTATCGCGAGCAAGCTCGGTCCCACAGGGGAGAACTCACTCAGGTAAATGCAGCAGGGATTACTGGGCAGCTTTGACAGCCGATGCCAGTTGCGCGCTGGCCTTGGCCGGGTCAGCGTTCTTGTCGTTCATGAAGTTGGTGACCACGTCGAAGATCGCGCCCTGCACGGCCAGGGAAGTGGCCATGTTGTGCGCCATGCTCGGTTGCAGGCCGCCGGTCTTCTCGTCCGCCAGGAAATCCTTGGCCGCCGTTTGGGCACAGGAATCGAAGCCCAGACCGCTCATGTCGTTAAGCATGTCGGTACGCACCGGGATAGAGCCTTTGTTGATGCTGAAGATTTTCTGGAAGTCTTTACCCAGCGCGACCTTGGCCAGGTCTTGCTGAGCGGCGATGTCGCCTTTGCGATCAGCTTTCAACTTGAACACGGCCAGCGAATCGATGTTGTAGGTGAAGGCTTTTTCGGTGCCAGGGAATGGCACGCACTGGTAGTCCTTGCCCGCAACTTTTTTGGCCGCGGTCCATTCGCTCTTGGCCCAGTCGCCCATCATCTGCATACCGGCCTTGCCGTTGATGACGTCGGCGGCGGCGATGTTCCAGTCACGACCGGCGCGGTTCGGGTCCATGTAGCCGGTGAGTTTCTTCAGCTCGGTGAAGGCCTTGGTCATCTCGGCACCCGAGAGGGTTTTCTGATCCAGGTCGACCAGGGCTTTCTTGTAACCGTCGGCACCCATGACCGAGAGCACCACGTCTTCGAATACGGTGCTGTCCTGCCATGGCTGGCCACCGTGGGCGAGCGCGATAAAGCCGGCGGCCTTGAGCTTGTCGCCGGCGGCGTAGAATTCTTCAAGGGTGGTCGGCGCTTTTTCGATCCCGGCTTTCTTGAACACCTCCGGGTTGATCCACAGCCAGTTGACGCGGTGGATGTTCACCGGCACGGCCACGTAGTCACCTTCGTATTTCACCGTATCGGAGACTTTCGCAGGCAGCAGGCTGTCCCAGTTTTCCGACTTGGAAACGTCTTTCAACGCGTCGGTGCTCAGCAGGCCAGTGCTGCCCCACTCCTGGATGTCCGGACCCTTGATCTGGGCCACGCCCGGCGGGTTGCCAGCCACTGCGCGGCTCTTGAGCACGGTCATGGCCGTGGAACCGCCACCACCGGCGACTGCGCCGTCCTTCCAGGTGAAGCCGTCTTTTTCGACTTGAGCCTTGAGCACATCGACCGCTGCTTTTTCACCACCCGACGTCCACCAGTGAACGACTTCCACCGAACCTTTGGCATCGGCGGCAAGGGCACTCAGAGGGAATGCAGACAGAGGCAGCAACGAGGCGAGAGAAATGACAGTAGCGAGGCGAGAAATCGCATTCATCTAGTAGTACCTTTCTTGTTGTTATGCATGCAAGTCTGGTGCTTGCGCTGCATGTATTTTAAACAGGAGGCATCCCTTCGCAGGTAACGAAGGGACGTTCGAATGTCACCACATGGTTACACAGGAACGCTCTGGGACAACTGCCCCAGGGCAGTGGCCATGCTGGGTGCCAGTGGCAGGCGCGGGATCAGCAGGGCTTGCCAGGCGTGATACAGGTCCGGTTTGCCGGCCCAGATATCGGCGCTCGGGCAGTTCTGCGGATCGAGTTCGTGATACCAGCTGCCATCGTGGCGGTCGATGAAATGACTGTCACAAAATTCCCAAAACAGTCGGTACCAGTGTTCGTATTGTTCATCGCCCGTGCGCTTGAGCAAGGCACTGGCAGCCGCGCTGGCTTCGCAATGGGTCCAGTGCAGGCGATGACGCACCACCGCGCGATTGTCCCAGTCGAGGGTGTAGACAATCCCCGGAGCACCGTCGACGTTCCAGCCGTGACGGCAGTTGTGCTCGAACAGTTTTTGCGCATCGGTGGCGAGCCATCCCGGCGTCAGCATCCCCGCCTGCACCCGCGCCGCTTCCAGGTGCAGCAACAACCGCGCCCACTCGAAACCGTGGCCGGGCGTGGTGCCGTAGGGACGAAAACCGTCGGCCGGATTGTCGTGGTTGTATTCGCGCAACGGCTGCCAGTCGCGGTCGAAATGCTCGATCACCAGGTAATCGTTGGCTGCAGCATGGGCGTGGATGACGCGCTCGACGATGCGCTGGGCGCGAATCAGCCAGCGATTGTCCCCGGTGACATCGGCCAGGGCGAGGAAGGCTTCGGTGGCGTGCATGTTGCTGTTGGCGCCGCGATAGGCTTCCTCGCAACTGAAGTCGCGATTGAAAGATTCGCGCATGGCGCCCTCCTCTTCGCTCCAGAAGCGGGTGTCGAGAATGTGGATCGCATCGTCGAGCAAGGCTTGAGCGCCGGGGCGGCGGGCGACCACCGCCGAACTCGCGGCCAGCGCCACGAAGGCATGCAGGTAAGCGGCCTTGCCGGTATTGCCATCGCGGTGTCCGGGGACGGCGAACCAACCGCCGTGTTCGGCGTCGCGCAGCGGCCCGCAGAGGGCTTTGATACCGTGATCCACCAGCTCGGCAAAACCCGGCAGCCCCTGGATGTGGGCCATGGCGAAGCTGTGAGTCATGCGCGCGGTGTTCATGGTTTCGGCGTGGGCATTGGCCGGGAGGTGGCCCCGCTCATCGAGATTACCGAAGCCTTCAGGGAGTTTCGAAGCCTTGGCAAATGCGAGCAGGCGCAGGCCTTCGGCGCCAAGCCATTGCTGATGGGCAGGTGCGTTCAGCCAACTGCTGAAAGCCGGTTGGAAGGTGTCCATGGGGTGCCTTTTTTGTTGTTATGACTGGGGGCAGTCTAAACAACGGGCGGTGGCGGGCTTGTAACGAAGGGGGCGAGTTATGTCACCGTTCTGTGACATTTTTTTGAGGAATGTGTTGAATCGGCTGACGTCTTCGCGAGCAGGCTCGCTCCCACAGGGGGTTATGCGTCGTACACAAATCCACTGTGGGAGCGAGCCTGCTCGCGAAGAACGATAACGCGGTGTGCCTAATCAACACTGCGCGGCAATTGCAACGTCACCCTTAACCCGCCTTCACGCAAATTCTGCAGGCTGACCTCCCCCCCATGGCTATGCGCAATATTGCGCGCAATCCCCAACCCCAACCCATACCCCTGCTGCTGTCCGGCCAAGCGAAAGTGCGGTTCGAACACCTGCTCCATCCGCTGCTGCGGAACCCCCGGCCCTTCATCATCGACATGCAGGACAAATGCGCTTTCATCGTCATCGATGTGCAGGTGCGCTTTCTGTCCATACTTCAAGGCGTTGTCGATCAGGTTGCCAATGCAACGCTTGAGCGCCAACGGCTTACCGGGATACGCCGCCAGCGCCCGCCCCTGCTGGGTCACCCGGCCATTGCCGTTGGGTGCAAGATACGGCTCCACCAGGCAATCGAGCACATGATTGAGGTCCACCGGTTCGATGTTTTCGTGGATGTCGGTGTCTTTCACACATTGCAGCGCGCCTTTGACCAGCAGTTCCAGCTCATCCAGGTCGCGGCCGAACTTGGCTTGCAGTTTTTCGTCTTCGAGCAGCTCCACCCGCAGGCGCAGGCGGGTAATCGGCGTGCGCAGGTCATGGGAAATCGCGCTGAACAACTGGCTGCGTTCGGTCAGGTAACGGCTGATACGCTCACGCATCGCGTTGAAGGCGCGACCCACTTCGACCACTTCACTGCCGCCGCCTTCCGCCACGGGCTCGACTTCCGCCCCCAGGGACATATCCCGTGCCGCCCGTGCAAGACGCTTGAGCGGTCGGCTCTGCCAGTGCACCAGCAAGCCGATGAACAACAGCAGAAAACCACTGGTGAGGACGATGAACCAGACTTGTTGCGCCGGCAGCCCCTGCTCTTCAAGGCTGGTATACGGCTCGGGCAACAGCGAAGCGATGTACAGCCACTCCCCCGGCGCCATCTGGATCTGCGTGACCAGCACCGGTGGATTGACCGGCTCCAGAGTCAGTGCGTAATGCGCCCAGGAGCGCGGCAACTCGTCGAGTTTCAGGCCACCGTTGAAAATCCGCAGGTCTTCGGGGCTGACGAACGTCACGGAGATATCCGTGTCCTGACCCAGGGACTGGCGCAGCACTTCATCAACCGCCTTGAGCACCGCCGCTTTGCGCGGGGTGATCGGCAATACTTCCATGCCCAAGGGTTTGTCGTTGAGTGTCACCACGAACCGGGTGCCGCCCATGCTGCGCAACTGATCGAGCACCAGCGGCCGGAACGCCACGGGCAACGAGCGGAAGTAACTGACGCTGGCGGTCATCGAATGCGCCAGGCTGCGGGCACTGGTGACCAGGCCTTCCAGCTGCGTGGCGCGCAGTTGCGAGACCCAGATCACGCTCGACAGCGCCTGGGCAAACAGCACCGCGAGCAAGGTCAGCAGCAACATGCGCCCGAGCAGCGAACGCGGCACCGGCACCTTGGCGGCGAGCTTGCGGAAAAACTCAGTGACCATTGCCGGCAACCACATTGGCGGCCAGTTGGTAGCCGCTGCCGCGCACGGTACGGATCAGCCGCGGCGGTTTTTCAGTGTCGCGCAGACGCTGACGCAGACGGCTGACGGCCATGTCGACGATGCGATCCAGGGGCATCAGATCGCGGCCACGGGTGGCGTTGCCGATGGTGTCGCGGTCGAGGATTTCCTGAGGGTGATCGAGGAACAGTTTCAGCAGGGCGAAATCGGCGCCGGAGAGGATCACTTCTTCGCCGTCGATGTGGAACAGCCGATGACTGACCATGTCCAGGCGCCAGTCGTCGAAGGCCAGCACTTCACCGCCGGAACGTTCCTGGCCGAATTGCGCGCGACGCAGCAGTGCTTTGATCCGCGCCTGCAATTCACGGGGGCTGAAGGGCTTGCCAAGGTAGTCGTCGGCGCCCAGCTCCAGGCCAATGACACGGTCCGCTTCGTCGGAACTGGCGGTGAGCATGATGATCGGCACCTGGGCCTGACGCGGGTGCTGGCGAATCCAGCGGCACAGACTGAAACCGTCTTCGTCCGGGAGCATCACGTCGAGGATCACCAGGTCGCTCGGCGCCTCGTTCATGGCCTGGCGAAAGCCGGCGCCATCGGGGGTGGTGCGGACCTGGAAACCGGCGCGGGTCAGGTAGGTGTCCAGCAACTCGCGTATCTCTTGATCGTCATCGACCAACAAAATCGACTTGTTGACTGAGCTCACGGGGCGGCGTCCTTGTTATTTGAGTTGGGCGGATTATGCCTTAAGCACGAAATCTACAAACACCGCAGAACCAATTGTGGGAGCGAGCCTGCTCGCGATGGGGCCATCACATTCAACATCCTTGTTGACTGACACACCGCCATCGCGAGCAGGCTCGCTCCCACAGGATCGCATTTCAGGCTGGAATGGACTGATCCAGCGCCACACCCGCGCCAACAAGGCCCGAATACGGCGCCGTCACCAGCCACACCGGAATGCCCTTGAAGTAATCGCTCATGCAGCCCTTGTCGGCGAAGCACCGGGCAAAACCGCTTTCGATGAAGAAGTCGGCAAACCGCGGTATCACCCCACCGACGATGTACACGCCACCGCGTGCACCGGTGGTCAGCACATTGTTGCCGGCCACGCGACCGAGCCAGCAGCAGAACTGCTCAAGCACTTCCAGGGCAATCGGATCACCCGCCAGGCCGGCGGCGGTAATCGATTCCGGGGTGTCGAGCACGGCGTCGTGGCCGTCCACCGCACAGATCGCCCGATAAACCCGTGGCAAGCCGCTGCCACTCAACGCCGTTTCCGCGCTGACATGCCCGATCTCGGTGAAGATGTGTTGCCATAGCTGGATTTCGCGCCGGCTGCTCAAGGGCAAGTCAACGTGGCCGCCCTCCCCCGGCAACGCAGCGAACCGGCCTTCGCCCAGGTCCAGCAAGGTACCGACGCCAAGACCCGTGCCGGGCCCGATCACCACCGCGGGCCGCAACGGTTCCGGGGTACCTTCGCAGACCACGCGAAATTCGTCCGGCTGCAAGCGGGTCATGCCCAGGGCCATGGCCGAGAAATCGTTGACCAGCAGCAGTCGGTCCACCTGCAACAGCTTGCAGAACCCCTGGCGACTGAGCCGCCAATGATTGTTGGTGAACTTGAACTCATCGCCGCCGACCGGACCGGCCACCGACAGGCACACCGAACCGATCGACCCCGGCGCCAGGCCGAGCCCGCTCAGGTAGAGGCCGATGGCCTCTTCCGGGCTGGCGTGGTCTGCCGTCGCCAGCACCTGGATCGACTCCAGCTGCTGGTTTTTCCACAACGCGAAACGTGCGTTGGTCCCACCGATGTCACCGACCAAAGCCAGTTTCAATTAAGCGTCTCCAGGGCAGAAGTAAAGGCGCTGGCGCCCTGCTCTGCGGAGCTGAAGGCCATGCGCATGAAACCAAACAGTTCGCGACCGCTGCCGATGTTATTGCCCAACAGGCCCTTGGCAGGTTCGCGCGCTGCGAATTCCTCGGCGTCTACCTTAAGCTCCAGAGTGCCCTCGACGCCATCGACGCGGATGATATCGCCCTCTTGCACCCGCGCCAAAGCGCCGCCCACGTAAGCTTCGGGGCTGACATGAATCGCCGCCGGGATCTTCCCGGAAGCACCGGACATACGTCCGTCGGTCACCAGTGCCACTTTGAAGCCACGATCCTGCAGCACGCCGAGGAACGGCGTCATCTTGTGCAATTCCGGCATGCCGTTGGAGCGCGGGCCCTGGAAGCGCATCACGGCAACGAAGTCCTTCTCCAGCAAACCGGCCTTGAACGCATCGGCCAGGTCCTGCTGATCCTGGAACACCATCGCCGGTGCTTCGACGATCTGGTTTTCCAGAGCGACCGCCGAGACTTTCATCACGCCCCGACCCAGGTTGCCTTCCATGACGCGCAAGCCACCTTCAGGGGAGAACGCGCGTGCCACCGGCCGCAGGATGTTTTCGTCGAGGCTGTCGGTCGGGCCTTCGCGCCACACCAGCTCACCATTATCGAGGAACGGTTCCATGGTGTAGCGGCTCAGACCGTGGCCCAGCACCGTGTTGACGTTCTCGTGCAGCAGCCCGGCTTCCAGCAGTTCGCGGATCAGGAACGACATGCCGCCCGCCGCCTGGAAGTGGTTGATGTCTGCTTTGCCGTTCGGGTAGACGTGGCTCAGGGTCGGCACGACTTCGGAAAGGTCGGCCATGTCCTGCCAGGTCAATTGAATGCCCGCCGCCATGGCGATGGCCGGCATGTGCAAGGTGTGGTTGGTCGAACCGCCAGTGGCGTGCAGGGCGACGATCGAGTTCACCAGTGAACGCTCGTCGACGATTTCGCCGATCGGCATGAAATGGCCGTTCTGCTTGGTCAGGCGCGTGACCTGATGCGCCGCTTCGCGGGTCAGGGCATCGCGCAACGGCGTGTTCGGGTTGACGAAAGAGGCACCCGGCAAGTGCAGGCCCATGACTTCCATCAGCAACTGGTTGGTGTTGGCGGTGCCGTAGAAGGTGCAGGTGCCGGGGCTGTGGTAGGACTTCATTTCCGACTCCAGCAGCTCTTCGCGGCTGGCCTTGCCTTCGGCGTAACGCTGGCGCACATCGGCTTTCTGCTTGTTGGAAATGCCCGACACCATCGGTCCGCCCGGCACGAAGATCGTCGGCAGATGACCGAAACGCAACGCGCCCATCATCAGGCCCGGGACGATCTTGTCGCAGATGCCGAGCATCAGCGCGCCGTCGAACATGTTGTGCGACAGCGCCACTGCGGTGGACAGCGCGATCACTTCGCGGCTGGGCAGGCTCAGCTCCATCCCCGGCTCGCCCTGGGTCACGCCATCGCACATGGCGGGGGTGCCACCGGCGAACTGACCGACGGAACCGATTTCGCGCAGGGCCTTTTTGATCTGTTCAGGGAAGACTTCGTACGGCTGATGCGCCGAGAGCATGTCGTTATATGACGAAACAATTGCAATGTTGGCGGCGTTCATCATCCGCAGACTGTGCTTGTCGTCGCTGCCGCAGCCAGCCACGCCGTGGGCGAAGTTGGCGCATTGCAGCTTGCCGCGCATCGGACCGTCGCTGGCGGCACCCCGAATCAGTGCAAGGTAAGCCTCACGTGTGGCGCGGCTGCGGGCGATAAGCCGTTCGGTGACCTCAAGGACGCGGGGATGCATGTGTAGAACTCCAGGCTAACGGATGTGGCGACCTGATTGTCTATGCTGATCGAGGGCCGTTGTCGATGGGATGACAGACGGTTTTCTTGATCGGTCGGACCAGTTGGTTCAGGTCACTCGTTGTAGATTGAACAAAATATTGCCATTAAAAAGGCTTGTTTTCTATTTTTATGCGAATAATCTTGTAATTCCAACAACAAAACGACGGCGGCCCTGTTAAATGACTCTTCGAATCGCAATCAATGGTTTTGGCCGTATTGGCCGTAACGTGCTTCGCGCACTGTATACCCAAGGCTATCGCCAGGACCTGCAGATCGTGGCCATCAATGATTTGGGCGACAGTGCGATCAACGCTCATCTGCTCAAGTACGACACTGTTCATGGCACGTTCGACGCCGATGTCCAGCACGACCGCGAGAGCCTGACCGTCAACGGCGACCGTATTGCCGTCAGCGCCATTCGCAACCCGGCCGAGCTGCCCTGGGCCGCGGAAAAGATTGACGTCGTGTTTGAATGCACCGGGCTGTTCACCGACCGGGCCAAAGCTGCCGCGCATATTAGCGCCGGCGCGCGCAAAGTGATCATCTCGGCCCCGGCCAAAGGCGCCGACGCCACCGTGGTGTATGGCGTTAACCACGACATTCTGCGCCAGTCGCATCAAATCATTTCCAATGCTTCGTGCACCACCAACTGCCTGGCCCCGGTGGCCCAGGTGCTGCACCGCGAGCTGGGGATCGAAAGCGGCCTGATGACCACTATTCACGCCTATACCAACGATCAGAACCTGACCGACGTTTACCACAGCGATCCGTACCGCGCCCGTTCGGCGACCCAGAACATGATCCCGAGCAAGACCGGCGCTGCCGAAGCGGTCGGCCTGGTGCTGCCGGAACTGGCGGGCAAACTGACCGGCATGGCGGTGCGTGTACCGGTGATCAATGTGTCGCTGGTGGACCTGACGGTGCAGCTCAAGCGCGAAGCGTCGGCGGATGAAGTGAACGCGCGGCTCAAAGAAGCCAGCCAGCATTCGAAGATCCTCGGCTACAACACCCTGCCGCTGGTCTCCAGTGACTTCAACCATAACCCGCTGTCGTCGATTTTCGACGCCAACCACACCAAATCCAGCGGCAAGCTGCTCAAGGTGCTGGCCTGGTACGACAACGAATGGGGCTTCTCCAACCGCATGCTCGATAACTGCCTGGCGCTGTGCAACGCAGAGTAAGCGAAATTTGCTCATAGGAGCTGGCTTGCGGGCGAAGGCGATCTCACGGGCGCCCTCGCGGGCAAGCCAGACGCCCCCCGTTGCCTATGGAACAACCCCATGATCGGTATCAGCTTTACGCAAAAGACCGTGGCGGCGCGCAAGCGTATCGCCCTGGTTGCCCATGATCATTGCAAAGTGTTTTTACTGGAGTGGGCCGAGCGCCACAAAGACAAGCTCGCACAACATGAACTGGTCGCCACCGGCACGACGGGGTTGTTGTTGCAACAACGTCTCGACCTGCCCGTGGAAAGCATGATCAGCGGTCCACTGGGTGGCGACCAACAGCTCGGCGGGCGCATCGCCGAGCAACGGGTCGACATGCTGGTGTTCTTCTGGGACCCGTTCGAACCGCAGCCCCACGACCCGGATATCAAGGCTTTACTGCGGGTCGCGGCGGTCTGGAACATCCCCGTCGCCTGCAACGAATGCAGCGCCGACTATCTGCTGAGCAGCCCGTTGATGGACCAGGCGCATCAGCAACGGATCCCGGATTACGCAACCTATCTGTTGGGCCGTGCATAAACCTTCACAATTGAGCACTTGACCACTCGAGCGGATGATAAGCATTATCATTCGCTCGAAATGGATCAGGTCCTCCCGTGAGTCAATCGCGTTTCAATCACGTCTTCATCGCCCAGCGAGTCTCGCTGCTGCGCACGTTGGAGCGGATGGTCAATAATCACAGCACCGCCGAAGACCTCCTGCAGGAAACCTACCTGCGCGTGACCCGGGCGCTCAGTGAACGGGCCATCGATCACCTGGAACCCTTCGTTTTCCAGACCGCGCGCAACCTGGCACTGGACCATCTGCGTGCGCGCCGTATCCAGTCCAGGACAATGCTCGACGACGTTCCGCCGGACGTGGTGGAGAGCGTCGCGGCCCCCGCCAGCAGTGCCGAGGATGCCGCCTATGCCGAACAATTGCTGGAGCGTTTGAACGTGAGTCTCAGTGAACTCAGCAGCCGCCAGCAGCAGATCTTCATCCTCAGCCGCCTGCACGGGCACAGTTATCTGGAGATTGCCGAGAAACTCGACGTATCGTTGAGTACCGTGCAGAAAGAACTGAAGCTGATCATGGCGATCTGCATCGGTGTCGCCGAGCGCCTGAACAGCGACTGAGCCCGGGAGGCTTTGCTACCCTTGCCTCTCTTCCAGGCTTCATTAAAAAATACAGCGGTGCACAGACACTGCCGAGGAAACACCGTGACGGACACCCGCCGCTCGCCTCCGCCTTCGCCGGCGCAGGACTCCGCAAGCGCGATGGACCAGGCTCTGGACTGGCTGATCGTGCTGGGCAGTCCGAGCGAGGAACAGACCCGACAATTCCATGAATGGCTCGCCGCCGACCCCTTGCATGGGCAAGCGTTCGCCAGGGCCCAGGCCATCTGGGACGGCCCGCAAGTCGTGCAGTGCGCGCAAAACATGGCCGCGCGGCCACCGAAGGTGAGCGTGCTGTCGCGCCTGCGGCCGCACTGCAAAGCCCTGGCCACGGCCGCCGTGCTGATTCTCGGCTTGTTCAGCTTCAGCAACCTGCCGATGCGCCTCCAGGCCGATCACTTGACCGTGGTCGGCGAGCGTCAGCGCCTGCAGCTGGAGGACGGTTCGAACGTCCTGCTCAATACCAATTCAGCCTTCTCCAGCACCATCAACGATCAGCAACGTGTCGCCCGTTTGTATCAGGGCGAGGCCTTTTTCGAAGTACCGGCCCATCGCGGCCAGCCGCTGGAAATCGATGCTGGCCCGGTCAAGGCCAGCGTGCGCGATACCGCGTTCGCGGTGCGCTATCTCGATGGCGTGGCACAGGTCCGGGTGCAACGTGGCGCCGTCGACTTGCAAGCAACCCGCAGCGACGCGCGGGTCCGTTTGTCCGCCGGGGAAAGCATCCGCATCGGTCCCAACGGTTTCGATCGCCCGGCCAGGCTCGATGCCGCCACCGAGCTGGCCTGGGTCCAGGGCCGACTGGTGTTCGAAAACTGCCCGCTGAACCAGGTGCTGGCGGAACTGCGTCGCTATTATCCAGGCTGGATCATCAACACCAACGAACAGTTGGCCGACGTCGCGGTGACCGGCAACTATCGCCTCGATCAGCCGTTGGACGTGGTTCGTTCACTGGCCCACATCACCTCGGCCCGCCTGCAGGAATTCCCGGCGCTGGTGATCCTGAACTGAATGAGAATTATTTTTACTCGATAGCCAATGTTCGTACGTCTCGTTATAGCCAATGCAATTGATTCGCATCTCGACATGCCAATCAGCACCTATAAAGATTCGTGCGACCCGGAGCGCTATCGATGTCCTCTCGCCTCACCCGCCAGTCCTCTTCACCTTCGCGCGTGCTGTCGCTGCTCACCGCCGCCATCCTGATGGCCGGCAGCGCGCCGCTGATGGCGGCCACCGCCGACGGGCAGCCGACCCGCAACATCGGCGACTATTCGTTCGCGATCCCTCAGCAATCGCTGGTCTCGGCACTCAATGCCTTTACCGCCGTGACTGGCTGGCAAGTCGGCTTGCCGGCCGAACTGGGACAAGGCGTGGCATCGCCGGGTGTACGCGGCTCGCTGCCGCCGGAGAAAGCCCTGGATCGCCTGTTGGTGGGGACCAACCTGAGCTATCGCAAACTGGGCAACACCAACATCGTGCTGGAGAAGCGCAGCACCGGCAGCGCTATCAACCTGCAACAGATGACCATCAGCGCCACTCGCCAGGAACAGAGCGTGGAAAGCGTGCCGGCCACCGTCACCGTTCACACCCGTGAAGAACTGGACCGCAACAACGTCAACACCATCAAGGATCTGGTGCGCTACGAACCGGGTGTATCGGTGGGGGGTGCCGGCCAGCGCGGTGGGATCAGCGGCTACAACATTCGAGGCATCGATGGCGACCGGATCCTGACCCAGGTCGACGGCGTCGAGATCCCCAATGGTTTCTTCAACGGCCCCTACGCCAAGACTCAACGCAACTACGTCGACCCGGAAATCATCAAGCGCGTGGAAATCCTGCGCGGCCCGGCCTCGGTACTCTATGGCAGCAACGCCATCGGCGGCGCGGTCAGCTACTTCACCCTCGACCCCGACGACATCATCAAGCCTGGCCAGGACGTCGGTGCGCGCCTCAAGACCGGATACAGCTCCGCCGATGAGAGCTGGCTCAAGTCCGCCACCGTCGCCGGTCGTGTCGATCAGTTCGACGGTTTGCTGCATTACAGTCAGCGTGACGGTCACGAAACCGAATCCTATGGCAGCCACAACGTTACCGGCCTGGCGCGCACCGCGGCCAACCCGGAGGACGTCAGAGCCAACAACGTACTGGCCAAGATCGGCTGGAACTACAACGACGATTCGCGCCTGGGCCTGACTTACGAGAAGTACAAGGACGACCGCGACAGCGACCTGAAAAGCGCTTACGGCGGGCCCTTCTTCAATGGCCAGCCGACCCTTCCCGCGAGCATCCTGCCGGGCGGCATGTACCAGTGGCGCACCGGTAACGACACGGTCACTCGTGAGCGTTTCGGCCTGGAACACAGCTTCGCCCTCGACAGCCTGCTGGCGGACAACATCAAATGGAGCCTGAACCATCAGGTGGCCAAAACCGATCAGAGCACCGCCGAGTTTTACTACCCGGTCTCGCGCCAGGTACTGCGAACCCGCGAAACGCTCTACGAGGAAAAGCAGTGGGTACTGGATGCGCAACTGGATAAGGCTTTCAGCCTCGGCGACACCGAGCACCTGTTGACCTACGGCACCACCATCAAGCAACAGAAAGTCACCGGCTCGCGCAGCGGCAACGGCACTTGCCTTGCGGTGTCTGGCAGCTGCCGGGTCATCGGCGCGGTCAGCCCGGGCGATGTGCTGAGAAAATCCAGTGACTTCCCGGACCCGACCATCAACACCTACAGCATGTTTGCCCAGGATCAGATCAGCTGGGATAAATGGACCTTCCTGCCGGGGCTGCGCTACGACTACACGCAACTCAAGCCGCACATCACTCAGGAATTCCTCAACACTGTGGCCGCCGACGGTCGCGGCGCCGTGAGCGACGAGAACAAAACCTGGCACAAGGTTTCACCCAAGTTCGGCCTGACCTATGCCCTGACCGATCAATACACCTGGTATGGCCAGTACGCCGAAGGTTTCCGCACGCCCACCGCCAAGGCACTGTACGGACGGTTCGATAACACCGCCGCCGGTTATCGCGTGGAACCGAACCCGGACCTCGATCCGGAAAAAAGCAAAAGCTTCGAAACCGGATTGCGCGGCAATTTCGAGCACGGCTCGTTCGATGTGGCGGTGTTCTATAACAAGTATCGCGACTTCATCAACGAAGATGCGATCACTCCCGGCTACGACGAGCTGGCGTTCCAGAGCAACAACATCAAGCGCGCCACCATCAAGGGCGCGGAGATCAAGGGTCGCTTGAACCTCGATGCCTTCGGTGCGCCACAGGGCCTGTACACCCAGGGTTCGGTGGCTTACGCCTACGGTCGCAACAACGACAGCGGCGAGCCGATCAATAGCGTCAACCCGATGACCGGTGTGTTCGGCCTCGGTTACGACCAGGACAACTATGGCGGCCTGCTCAGCTGGACCCTGGTGAAGAAGAAGGACCGTGTCGACGACAGCAACTTCAACACGCCGGACGGGGTCAGCAGCCAGTTCAAGTCTCCGGGCTTCGGCATGCTCGATCTGACCGGCTTCTACAAGGTGACCGACGACGTGACCGTCAGCGCCGGCCTCTACAACCTGACCGACAAGAAGTACTGGCTGTGGGATGACGTGCGCGGTTATGACGGCGTTGGCGAGGCAGCCGTGATCAATCCGGCCAATCTTGATCGCCTGACCCAGCCGGGGCGCAATTTCGCGGTCAATCTGGTCTGGGATATCTGATCCTCGCAACCTCACTACGCGGCTGTCCAGCGCCGCGCAGCGAGGATTTTTTTACTCTGCCGCGACGGCTGGTTCGTCTAGTTCATTAACGACAGTCATCCAGCACCGACTTCTCAAGGAAAGAACAGCATGGCCTCCCAAACTCCCGCTTCCGATGCCAGCCAGCCAACGGTCCCGCGCTCCCAGCGCATCAGAGAGCTGACTCACGACCTGCACAAACGTCTTGAAGATACCGTCAGCGAATGGGCGCCTACCGAAACGCATGCCGGCTTCACCCGATTCGTCCAAATGCAGTATTTGTTCCAATCGGAAATCCAGGCGCTGTACCACGACGCGGAGCTGATCAAGCTCTTTGCGGACTTGCCTGAGCGCTGCCGCGTGAAAGCGGCCGAAGCCGACCTGGCAGATCTGGGGTCGGCTATCCCTGAAGCCGTTCCAGGCGCAATACAGTCCCCCACCCGGGCTCAGGCGCTGGCCTGGATTCGGGTTTCGGAAGGCTCGAAACTGGGCGCAGCCATCCTGTTCAAACACGCTGTAGAGCTGGGCTACAGCCAGACCAGAGGAGCACGCCACCTGGCAGAACCGCAAGGTGGTCGCGCAAGAGGCTGGAAAGCATTCAATGCCATCTTCGACAATCTGCAACTGAGCGCCGAAGAAGAAGCCCAGGTGGATCAGGCCTCCAGAGATGCCTTCGCACGCCTGGAGTTGCTGCTCAGGACAGTCGGAACACGCGCGACCAATGCTCAGCCGGCTTAAGTAACAGCCGCCGTAACTGCCAAAAAAACCGGTCGCTGAACACGACCGGACACCCCCGCGTATGTTGGTCATGACTCAACTTCCAGACTCTACTTCAAAACTCGCCCGGTTCCTCTTCGGCCTGCTGGCCTACGGCAGCCTCGGCATCGGCCTGATCGCCATCGTCATACCGGGCTTGCCGACCACCGAGTTCATCCTGCTCGCCGCCTGGGCCGCCACCAAAAGTTCGCCGCGCCTGAGTGCCTGGCTGGAAAACCATTGGCTGTTCGGGCCGATCCTGTGCAACTGGCGCAATGGCAAAATCATCGCGCGCCGGGCCAAGGTCAGTGCCACCGTCAGCATGCTGCTGTGCGCCGGGTTGATGCTGGTGATGTTCGAGCATGGCTGGCCGGTTTACCTGGCGATCGGCGGTATGAGCCTGGGCAACCTGTGGATCTGGTCACGGCCGGAATCGATCCCCCGACCTATCTGATACTACCCGCCCCCTGTGGCGAGCGAGCTTGCTCGCGCTGGGCTGCGAAGTGGCCTCAAGCTCTTGCCTGAGCGACATGTGCGCAGGTTTTTACGCCTGCTACGCAGCCGAACGGGAGCAAGCTCCCTCGCCACAGCCAACCCAAAGCCCAGGCCAATCTGGAGCTGACCACTCGTCGGCTTGCTCTCATGTAAACCTGCCCCACGCCGATGGTTCAGGAATGGCGCTGAATGGACTTGGCGAACCGGGTCGGCCCCGACCTGCAGCCAACACCTCATCCATTCTCGAGTTCGCCCTATGTTCGACGCTCTCTCCATCCGCCTGAAAATCGTTCTGCTGTCCGGCCTGTGCTTGCTGGGCGTGGTCGTGCTGATCGTCGGCATGAACATCTACCAGACCAATCGCAACGATGAATTGGTCAGTGCCTCCAGCAGCAAGATGTTCACCGCCAGCGTGCAGGATTTGCTTCAGGCCAAGGCGGCCGGGCAAGCGGTACGGGTGCAGAAGACCTTTGGCGAAAGCCTGCTGGTAGTGACCGCCCTGGCCGATCAGATCAAGGACATGCGCGCCATGGCCGCCAAGCATTCGCTGGAGGCCGGCGCCCTGCGTGAAGAGTTGAACCACAGTCTGAAAACCGCGTTCGAGCGCAACAGCAAAGTGCTGGGGATCTGGCTGGCATTCGAACCCGACGGCCTGGACGGCAAGGACAGCGAATTCGTCAACGATGCGGCTCGCCAGTCCAACGAAGCCGGCCGTTTCGCCAGTTACTGGAGCCGTGCCGGCGGTGCCGGGATCAATACGATCATGGTCGAAGACGACATGACCAAGACCACCTTGAGCCTCAGTGGTACACCTTATAACAGCTGGTACACCTGCCCTCGCGACAGCAAGCGCACCTGCCTGCTGGACCCGTATGCCGACACCGTCGCCGGCAAGGAAATGCTGATGACCACCATCTCCGTACCGCTGCTGGTGGATGGCAAATCCATCGGCGTGGTCGGGGTGGACATCGCCCTCGACTCCCTGCAAGCGGCGGCCGTTGATTCACAGCGTGATCTGTTCAACAACGCCGGGCACATGCTGATCGTTTCTGGCAGCGGTGTGCTCGCCGGATACAGCGTCGACGCGAGCAAGGTCGGCAAAAGCATCGGTGACACCCTGGGGAAGGACGGCAAGGACGTCCTGCAATTACTCGGCGAGGGCACACCAAAAATTCTCCAGCAAGGCGACCTGATCCGTGCGGTGTACCCGGTCAGCCCGATCCCCGACTCCAAAGCCTGGGGCGTGGTGATCGACCTGCCGAAACACGTGCTGCTGGCCGACTCGTTGAAGCTGCAAACCGTACTCGATGACGCCCAGCAAAGCGGCACAATCAAAGCGCTGCTGGTGGCAGTCGTTGCCGGCCTGATCGGCCTGTTGCTGATCTGGCTCACCGCGTCCGGCGTGACACGGCCGATCAACCGCGTCGCCGAGATGTTCAAGGCGATTGCCAGCGGCGACGGCGACCTGACTCAGCGCCTGCACTACAGCAAGAAAGACGAACTGGGCGAGCTGGTCAACTGGTTCAACCGCTTTCTCGACAAGCTGCAGCCGACCATCGCGCAGATCAAACAGAGCATCACCGACGCCCGCGGCACGGCCGACCAATCCTCGGAAATCGCCCGCCAGACCAGCGAAGGCATGCAGGTGCAGTTCCGGGAAATCGACCAGGTGGCCACCGCGTCCAACGAAATGAGCGCTACCGCTCATGACGTCGCCAACAGCGCATCCAACGCCGCCAACGCTGCAAAAGGCGCCGATCAGTCGGCCCGCGATGGCCTGTCGATCATCGAGCGCAGCACCCGCGACATCAATCAGCTGGCCGACGAAGTCAGCAAGGCGGTGACTGAAGTTGAAGCACTGGCGGTCAACAGCGAACAGATCGGTTCGGTGCTGGAAGTGATCCGCAGCATCGCCGAGCAAACCAACCTGCTGGCGCTCAACGCCGCCATCGAAGCGGCCCGTGCCGGCGAGAGCGGGCGCGGGTTTGCGGTGGTTGCCGACGAAGTACGCAACCTGGCCAAACGCACGCAAGACTCGGTGGAAGAAATCCGCCTGGTGATCGAGCGTATCCAAAGCGCCACCCGCGGCGTGGTGGCCACCATGCATTCAAGCCAGACCCAGGCCCACAGCAATGCCGGGCAGATCCAGCAAGCAGTCCAGGCCTTGAGTAAAATCAGCGACGCGGTCACCGTGATCAGCGACATGAACCTGCAAATTGCCAGCGCCGCCGAACAGCAAAGCGCCGTGGCCGAAGAGGTCAATCGCAACGTTTCGGCCATCCGCACCGTCACCGAAACCCTGACCGGCCAAGCCACCGAATCGGCGCAGATCAGCAGCCACCTCAATGCCCTGACCACCCGCCAGATGAAACTGATGGATCAGTTCCGGGTGTAGCAACCCATCACATTTGCCGTGGGAACCGGGTTGCCTGCGATGGCGGAGTGTCAGTCAACAGAGATGTCGGCTGATACACCGCCTTCGCTGGCAAGCCAGCTCCTACAGGGTCGGATGTTCGGCCAGCAATCGGGGATTCATCCGGGCGGACTGTGTTTGATCTATGCTCGAGCTCTCGCTCCGGAGGGCCTTCGATGACTGATCTGCTCACGTCCGTTCAAGCCGCACTCGGCTTGCCCCACACCCCCATCCCGTTCACCTCGAGGGGCGCCCTGCCCTCGGCGTTTGCCGTGACTGACCTGGCCTGCGCCAGCATTGGCGCCGCCGGCCAGGCCATCAGCGAATTACTCAACCAGCAAACCGGTCGCTTGCCCAACCTTGAGGTCGACCGACGCCTGGCCTCGTTCTGGTTCTCGACTTCGATCCGTCCGGCGGGCTGGAGCGTGCCACCGCTGTGGGATCCGGTCGCGGGAGACTACGCGACCAGGGACGGCTGGATCCGCCTGTACACCAACGCGCCCCATCACCGCGCCGCGGCCGAAAAAGTGCTGGGTGCCTGTGCCGACCGCGCAGCGATGGCGAGCAAGGTTGCGCAATGGGCCAAAACCGACCTGGAACAAGCCGTGGTCGATGCCGGTGGCTGCGCCGCCGAGATGCGATCCCGGGCGCAGTGGCAGGCTCATCCTCAAGGTCAGGCGGTGAACGCCGAACCGCTAATCCAGTTCGCCGCCAACAACCGTCAAGTCGCAACACCGTGGCAGGGTTCGGTGGCGCAGCCGCTGGCCGGGATCAAGGTGCTGGATTTGACCCGGGTGCTCGCCGGCCCCGTCGCCAGCCGCTTTCTCGCCGGCCTTGGCGCTGACGTATTGCGTATCGACCCACCGACCTGGGACGAACCGGGCGTGGTGCCCGAGGTTACCCTGGGCAAACGCTGTGCGCGTCTGGACCTGCATGACAAGACCGATCGTTGCCTGTTCGAAAGCCTGCTCAAGGACGCGGACATCCTGCTCCACGGCTACCGTGCCGACGCCCTGGAGCGACTGGGTTACGGTGTCGCCGAGCGCCGGCAGCTGGCGCCCGGTCTGGTCGACGTCTGCCTCAATGCCTACGGCTGGAGCGGCCCGTGGCAGAACCGCCGTGGCTTCGACAGCCTGGTGCAGATGAGCAGCGGCATTGCCGAAGCGGGCATGCAATGGAAACACGCGGACAAACCGACACCCTTGCCCTTGCAAGCGCTCGATCACGCCACCGGGTATTTGATGGCGGCCAGCGCGATCAGGCTATTGGCGCAGCGGTTGAGCAGCGGACAAGGTGGCTCGGCGCGGTTGTCGCTGGCGCGGACGGCGAAATTATTGATCGAGGCTGGCGCGGGGTCGGATGTGCCGTTGCGGGCGGAAGAGGAAAGCGATCAGGGATTGTTGGTTGAACAGACGCCCTGGGGGCCGGCGCATCGATTGCAGGTGCCGCTGAAGATTATCGGGACGCCGTTGCAGTGGGCGCTTCCGGCTGCTGAATTGGGTTCCCACCGCGCGCAGTGGTGGTAACTGTCCGATTGCTTTCGCGAGCAGGCTCGCTCCCACAGTAGCCCGGGTTTACCTGAACGAACGCGGTCAAATGTGGGAGCGAGCCTGCTCGCGAAGGGGCCCGACCCGTCGCTACGCCAACAGCAACCTCATATCCTCTCCACTTTCGTTAGGTCCATCGTTAGTTACCAGTAAAAGAAACTCTCGGGGCAGGCCCGAGGTCTGCCTTGATTCAATGCCTATTTGATGGAGAGACGCCAATGGCCACGTTCGAGCCCGGTCACCTGCACATCGAGCGTCACGCGCTGAACGACGATGATTACAGCTACAACCTGAGCATCGACTATGCAGTCAGCCAGGAGCCCGAGGAAGGCATGCTGTTCAAGATGCATGGCTCGGTGGAAGACAAGGAACTGAATGAAGAATTCTTCCTGCCTAAGGACCAGGCCTTCGACTTCGCCCGCCATGCCACACGTATCGCGCAGAAATACGGACTTCCCAAGGAAGCCAGCATCGGTTCGATGCACAAGGAATACGACGCGATGTTTGAAGATGTGCGGGCGCAGCTGGATGTGAAATCCGGCGACCCGGTAAAACCTGAGCACCTGGAATAATTGCTCCCCAACCCTGTGGGAGCGAGCCTGCTCGCGAAAGCAATCTGACATTCAACGTTGACGTCGACTGACACACCGCCTTCGCGAGCAAGCCGGTCTTGCTCCCACAGGAGATCATCATTGCATTGAAGTCCTGCGCAGGATTTCACCATTGGCCCTCCCCAAGGCATACTTGCCACCCTCCGCACTCCAGAACCAAAAACCGCCCCATGCGTATCCACGTCAGTTTCATCGACCGCGTCGGCATTACCCAGGAAGTCCTGGCCTTGCTCGGTGGGCGCAATCTCAATCTGGATGCGGTGGAGATGGTGCCGCCCAACGTCTACATCGACGCCCCGACCCTGAGCCCGCAGGTCCTCGAAGAACTGCGCGATGCGTTGTTCAGCGTCCATGGCGTGCAGGCGGTGACGGTGGTCGACATCCTGCCCGGCCAGCGTCGGCACCTGCAACTCGATGCGCTGCTCGCGGCCATGACGGACCCGGTGCTGGCCCTGGACAGCGCCGGCAAGGTGCTGCTGGCCAACCCGGCGCTGATCGCCCTCTACGGTCGCGAACCGGCCGGTGAAAGCGTCGCCGACCTGTTCGCCGACGCGGCCCTGCTGGACGCGCTGCTGGAACACGGCTTCCGTCTGCCTCTGCGCGAGATCACCGTCAACGGCCAGACCCTGTTGCTGGACGCCACGCCAATCACCGACGCTGGCGCCCTGCTGACCCTGTATCAACCAAACCGCATCGGCGAACGGCTCTCGGCGCTGCATCACGACCATGCCGAGGGTTTCGATGCATTGCTGGGCGAGTCCCCGTCGATTCGTACCCTCAAGGCCCGCGCTCAACGGGTCGCGGCCCTCGATGCGCCCTTGTTGATCCAGGGCGAAACCGGCACCGGCAAAGAACTGGTGGCCCGCGCCTGTCACGCCATCAGTGCGCGACACAGCTCGCCGTTCCTGGCGCTGAACTGCGCGGCATTGCCGGAGAACCTCGCCGAAAGCGAGCTGTTCGGCTACGCCCCCGGCGCCTTCACCGGCGCACAACGGGGCGGCAAACCGGGGCTGATGGAACTGGCGAACCAGGGCACGGTGTTTCTCGACGAGATCGGCGAGATGTCGCCATACCTGCAGGCGAAATTGCTGCGGTTTCTCAATGACGGCAGCTTCCGTCGTGTGGGTGGTGATCGTGAGGTCAAGGTCAACGTACGGATCCTCAGCGCGACTCACCGCAACCTGGAAAAAATGGTCAGCGAAGGATCGTTCCGCGAAGACCTGTTCTATCGCCTCAACGTTCTGAACGTCGAAGTCCCGCCCCTGCGCGAACGCGGCCAGGACATCCTGCTGCTGGCGCGCTATTTCATGCAGCAGGCCTGCGCGCAGATCCAGCGTCCGGTCTGTCGCCTGGCGCCGGGCACCTATCCGGCATTGCTGGGTAACCGCTGGCCGGGCAACGTGCGGCAACTGCAGAACGTGATCTTCCGTGCTGCGGCGATTTGCGAAAGCAGCCTGGTGGACATTGGCGACCTGGACATCGCCGGCACCTCCGTGGCGCGTCAGAGCGACAGCGAAGTCGACAGCCTCGAACAAGCCATGGAAGAGTTCGAAAAGGCACTGCTGGAAAAACTCTACGTCAGCTACCCCTCGACCCGCCAGCTGGCCAGCCGCCTGCAGACCTCCCACACGGCAATTGCCCATCGACTACGCAAGTACGGCATTCCCAACAAGCCCTGAAATTGCCCAAACACACCGTAGCCCCCTGTGGGAGCCAGCCTGCTGGCGATTGCGGTGTGTCAGGCAAAAAAGATGTCGACTGACATAACCTCATCGCCAGCAGGCTGGCTCCCACAGGTTCTGTGTTCATACTGAATCCTGTTCAAAAACGACCTCCATCTGTACTGAAAGCGCTACAGCGGAATGATATCGCTACACCCTCCTCCGATCACCGCTGCGCAAGGCTTTGATCCACCTAGGCTTTTTTCTTCGCCTCCAGCTGTAGCGTTTTCGCTACAGTCATTCAGTCTCGGTTTTCGCCAAAACAACATAAGCCTTTGATTTATAACGAATAAATAACATTGGCCGCAAATTTGCTTAGTAACCACTCATAAATCAGGGCATTGCCCAGCATTCCATCGCGTCCACCAGACGAGTCTGGCCCCAAGGAGTTTCCATGAGCGAATTGCGTTTTACTGAAGATCACGAATGGCTGCGCACCGAAGCTGACGGCAGCGTTACAGTCGGCATCACCGCTTTCGCGCAGAACGCCCTGGGCGATGTGGTTTTCGTACAACTGCCTGAGCTGCAGTCCTACGACAAAGGCGCTGAAGCCGCCACCGTGGAATCGGTAAAAGCGGCCAGCGGCGTGTACATGCCACTGGACGGAGAAGTGCTGGAAGTGAACCCGGCACTCGACAGCAGCCCTGAACTGGTCAACGAAGATCCGCTGGGCGAAGGCTGGTTCTTCCGCTTCCAGCCAACCGACGCCTCGGCTGTCGCCAGACTGCTCGATCAGGACGCCTACGACCGTCTGATCAAAGCCAACGCCGAAGCCTGAGGAGCGCGAACATGACTCAAGTACTTCCTGTTTCTGTAAATGTGACCACCGCCAACGAATTCATCGCCCGCCACATCGGCCCGCGTTCCGGCGACGAGCAAGCCATGCTCAACAGCCTCGGTTTCGACTCTCTGGAAGCCCTGAGCGCCAGCGTCATTCCCGAAAGCATTAAAGGCACCAGCGTCCTCGGCATGGACGACGGCCTGAGTGAAGCCGATGCCCTGGCGTTGATCAAATCCATCGCCGGCAAAAACCAGCTGTTCAAGACCTACATCGGCCAGGGCTACTACGGCACCCACACGCCATCACCGATCCTGCGCAACCTGCTGGAAAACCCGGCCTGGTACACCGCCTACACCCCATACCAGCCGGAGATTTCCCAGGGCCGCCTCGAAGCGCTGCTGAACTTCCAGACGCTGATCAGCGACCTGACCGGCCTGCCGATCGCCAATGCCTCGCTGCTCGATGAAGCCACCGCCGCCGCCGAAGCCATGACCTTCTGCAAGCGCCTGAGCAAGAACAAGGGCAGCCACGCGTTCTTCGCTTCGGTGCATTGCCACCCGCAAACCCTCGACGTACTGCGCACCCGTGCCGAGCCTTTGGGCATCGACGTCGTCGTCGGTGACGAGCTTGAACTGACTGACGTGACGCCATTCTTCGGCGCCCTGCTGCAGTACCCGGCGAGCAACGGTGATGTGTTCGACTACCGCGAACTGACCGAACGCTTCCACGCCGCCAACGCCCTGGTCGCGGTCGCCGCTGACCTGCTGGCCCTGACCGTGCTGACCCCGCCGGGCGAATTCGGCGCCGACGTCGCCATCGGCAGCGCGCAACGCTTCGGCGTGCCGCTGGGCTTCGGTGGCCCGCACGCCGCTTACTTCTCGACTAAAGATGCGTTCAAGCGCGACATGCCCGGCCGTCTGGTCGGCGTCTCGGTGGACCGTTTCGGCAAACCGGCGCTGCGCCTGGCGATGCAGACCCGCGAACAACACATCCGTCGCGAAAAGGCCACCAGCAACATCTGCACCGCGCAAGTGCTGCTGGCCAACATCGCCAGCATGTACGCCGTGTACCACGGTCCGAAAGGCCTGACGCAGATCGCCAATCGTGTACATCACCTGACCGCGATTCTGGCCAAGGGCTTGAGCGCTTTGGGTCTGAGCGTTGAGCAGGAAAGCTTCTTCGACACCCTGACGATCAAGACCGGTGCGCAAACTGCCGCGCTGCACGACAAGGCGCGTGCCCAGCAGATCAATCTGCGCGTAATCGATGGCGAACGTCTGGGCCTGTCCCTCGACGAAACCACTTCGCAAGCTGACGTGGAAACCCTGTGGGCCCTGCTGGCCGAAGGCAAAACCCTGCCGGACTTCGCGGCATTGGCTGCAAGCGTTGAAAGCACGATCCCGGCAGCGCTGGTTCGCCAGTCGCCAATCCTCAGCCACCCGGTGTTCAACCGTTACCATTCGGAAACCGAGCTGATGCGCTACCTGCGCAAGCTCGCCGACAAGGACCTGGCCCTGGATCGCACCATGATCCCGCTGGGTTCCTGCACCATGAAACTCAACGCCGCCAGCGAAATGATCCCGGTGACCTGGGCTGAATTCGGCGCCCTGCATCCGTTCGCTCCGGCCGAGCAAAGCGCCGGCTACCAGCAACTGACCGACGAACTGGAAGCGATGCTCTGCGCCGCCACCGGTTACGATTCGATCTCGCTGCAACCGAACGCCGGTTCCCAAGGTGAATACGCCGGCCTGCTGGCGATTCGCGCTTATCACCAGAGCCGCGGCGAAGACCGTCGCGACATCTGCCTGATCCCCTCGTCCGCCCATGGCACCAACCCTGCGACCGCCAACATGGCCGGTATGCGCGTGGTCGTGACCGCCTGCGATGCCCGTGGCAACGTCGACATCGAAGACCTGCGCGCCAAGGCCATCGAGCACCGCGAACACCTCGCCGCGCTGATGATCACCTATCCATCGACCCACGGCGTGTTCGAGGAAGGCATCCGCGAAATCTGCGGCATCATTCATGACAACGGCGGCCAGGTGTACATCGACGGCGCCAACATGAACGCCATGGTCGGCCTCTGCGCCCCGGGCAAGTTCGGCGGCGACGTGTCGCACCTGAACCTGCACAAGACCTTCTGCATCCCCCACGGCGGTGGCGGCCCGGGCGTCGGCCCGATTGGCGTTAAATCGCACCTGACCCCGTTCCTGCCGGGCCACGCCCAGATGGAGCGCAAGGAAGGCGCGGTCTGCGCGGCACCGTTCGGCAGTGCGAGCATTCTGCCGATCACCTGGATGTACATCCGGATGATGGGCGGCGCGGGTCTCAAACGCGCCTCGCAACTGGCGATCCTCAATGCCAACTACATTTCCCGTCGCCTTGAAGAGCATTACCCAGTGCTCTACACCGGCAGCAATGGCCTGGTGGCGCACGAATGCATCCTCGACCTGCGCCCGCTGAAAGACAGCAGCGGCATCAGCGTCGATGACGTCGCCAAGCGCCTGATCGACTTCGGCTTCCACGCCCCGACCATGTCGTTCCCGGTGGCTGGCACGCTGATGATCGAGCCAACCGAAAGCGAATCCAAGGAAGAACTGGACCGCTTCTGCGACGCCATGATCCGCATCCGCGAAGAAATCCGCGCAGTGGAAAACGGCACCCTGGACAAGGACGACAACCCGCTGAAAAACGCTCCGCACACCGCGGCAGAGCTGGTCGGCGAGTGGACGCATCCGTACAGCCGCGAGCAAGCGGTGTATCCGGTTGCGTCGCTGATCGACGGCAAGTACTGGCCACCGGTCGGCCGGGTCGACAACGTCTTCGGCGATCGCAACCTGGTTTGCGCCTGCCCGTCGATCGAAAGCTACGCTTAAACCAATGAGGGGCAGGTTTACCTGCCCCTTTTTCCAGAACACCACAAAAACCTGTGGGAGCTGGCCTGCCAGCGATAGCGGTGGATCAATCTCCATTTCTGTTGCCTGACACACTGCCATCGCTGGCAGGCCAGCTCCCACAGGGGAATACACCAAGCCTGATATTCCGCCATTCCCATAACAAGAAAACCGGAGAACAACCATGGCTTTAAGCGTGTTCGACCTGTTCAAGATTGGCATCGGCCCCTCCAGCTCCCACACGGTCGGCCCGATGCGTGCTGCTGCACGTTTCGTCGAAGGCTTGCGCCGTGAAGAGCTGCTGGCCGCGACCGCCTGCGTCAAAGTCGAACTCTATGGATCCCTCGGTGCCACCGGCAAAGGCCACGGCAGCGACAAAGCCGTGCTGCTCGGCCTGGAAGGCGAACACCCGGACACCGTGGACACCGAAACCGTCGCCGCGCGCCTGCAAGACATTCGCGGCAGCGGGCGCTTGAACCTGCTCGGTGAACACAGCATTGCGTTCAACGAAAAAGAACACCTGGCGATGATCCGCAAACCGCTGGCGTATCACCCCAACGGCATGATCTTCCGCGCCTTCGACGCCGCGGGCCTGCAGATCCGCAGCCGCGAGTACTACTCGGTCGGCGGCGGTTTCGTCGTCGATGAAGACGCCGCCGGCGCCGACCGCATCGTCGAAGATGCCACCAAGCTGACCTTCCCGTTTAAAAGCGCCAAGGACCTGCTCGGTCACTGCAGCACCTACGGCTTATCGATCAGCCAGGTGATGCTGACCAACGAAAGTGCCTGGCGCCCGGAAGCGGAAACCCGCGCCGGCCTGTTGAAAATCTGGCAAGTCATGCAGGACTGCGTCGCCGCCGGTTGCCGCAACGAAGGCATTCTGCCCGGTGGTTTGAAGGTTAAACGCCGGGCGGCGGCGCTGCATCGGCAGTTGTGCAAGAACCCGGAATCTTCACTGCGCGATCCGCTGTCGGTACTGGACTGGGTCAATCTGTACGCCCTGGCGGTCAACGAAGAAAACGCCAACGGCGGACGTGTCGTCACTGCGCCTACCAACGGTGCAGCGGGAATCGTCCCGGCCGTGCTCCATTACTACATGCGCTTTATCCCCGGCGCCACCGAAGACGGCGTCGTGCGCTTTCTGCTGACTGCCGCCGCCATCGGCATTTTGTACAAGGAAAACGCCTCGATCTCCGGCGCCGAAGTCGGCTGTCAGGGTGAAGTCGGCGTGGCCTGCTCGATGGCCGCCGGCGCCTTGTGCGAAGTCCTCGGCGGCACCGTGCAGCAAGTGGAAAACGCCGCCGAAATCGGCATGGAACACAACCTCGGCCTGACCTGCGACCCGATCGGCGGGCTGGTGCAAGTACCCTGCATCGAGCGCAATGCCATGGGCTCGGTCAAGGCCATCAATGCGGTGCGCATGGCCCTGCGTGGCGACGGCCAGCACTTCGTCTCCCTCGACAAGGTCATCCGCACCATGCGCCAGACCGGCGCCGACATGAAAAGCAAATACAAGGAAACCGCCCGTGGCGGTTTGGCGGTCAACATTATCGAGTGCTGATGCGCTTACCCGCATCTGCATCATTTTCAGGAGCTGAATATGTCCACCGAACAACTGTCGAAAACCCCGCTGCACGCTCTGCACATCGAACTCGGCGCCCGCATGGTGCCGTTCGCCGGCTATGACATGCCGGTGCAATATCCGCTGGGCGTGATGAAAGAACACCAGCACACCCGTGAGCAGGCCGGGTTGTTCGATGTCTCGCACATGGGCCAGATCCGCCTGACCGGCGCCAATGCCGCCCAGGCCCTCGAGACCCTGGTGCCGGTGGACATCATCGACCTGCCCGAAGGCATGCAGCGCTATGCGATGTTCACCAACGAGACCGGGGGCATTCTCGACGACCTGATGGTCGCCAACCTGGGCAACGACAAACTGTTCCTGGTGGTCAACGCCGCCTGCAAGGATCAGGACCTGGCGCATCTGCGCAAGCACATCGGCGACCAATGCACCATCGAGCCGCTGTTCGAAGAACGCGCGTTACTGGCGTTGCAAGGTCCGGCCGCGGTCACCGTGCTCGCGCGCCTGGCACCTGAAGTTGCGAAGATGACCTTCATGCAGTTCGCCCGCGTGAAACTGTTGGGCGCGGATTGCCTTGTCAGCCGTTCGGGCTACACCGGTGAAGACGGTTTCGAAATCTCCGTCCCGGCCGCCAGCGCCGAAGCCCTGGCTCGCGCCCTGCTGGCCGAACCAGAAGTAGCGGCCATCGGCCTTGGCGCGCGCGATTCCCTGCGCCTGGAAGCCGGCCTGTGCCTCTATGGGCACGACATGAACACCGAGTCGACCCCGATCGAGGCAAGTCTGCTGTGGGCCATCTCCAAACCCCGGCGTGCCGATGGTGCGCGGGCCGGCGGCTTCCCTGGTGCTGACAGCGTATTCGCTCAGCAGCAAGCCGGTGTCAGCCGCAAGCGCGTCGGCCTGTTGCCACAGGAACGCACGCCGGTGCGTGAGGGGGCGGAGATCGTCAACGAGGCAGGAGACATCATCGGTAGCGTATGCAGCGGCGGGTTCGGTCCGACCCTGGGCGGCCCGCTGGCCATGGGTTACCTCGACACGGCTTATACCGCTCTCGATACGCCGGTATGGGCGATCGTGCGTGGGAAAAAGGTGCCTTTGCTTGTAAGCAAACTGCCATTTGTTCCACAACGCTACTACCGTGGCTGATTGACTGTTTCTATAAGTAACGCGATTGCGTTAACAGTGCACTAATGTGTAACGCAATCGCCATAAAACAGTGCAACCCGCCCGCTCTAAGCTTCGTTTATGAACCTTGCTTATAACGATTGAAAACAACTGAACACCTCTAACGCATAAGCCGGCACTAGTTGCGCCTATGGCTGCGCACCCCAGCAAATCCGGGGCGCGCACAGGGCTTGTTTTTTCTCCCGTAGTTGGCGTAGAGTTTGTTCACTGTGTTTGCATGGGTCGCTTGGAATCGTGACCTGGGCAGTAGCCTACAAGTTAGCTACATCCCGTTCGACGTCTTCTTACTCTCCTGCAACCAGCCCCAGTACTCTTTCATGAGAAGGAGACTGTCATTAATTTTTGCGTCAAAGGAAATAAGAAATGTCCCAACGTCAGAGCGGTACCGTCAAGTGGTTTAACGACGAGAAAGGTTTTGGTTTTATCACTCCTGAAAGCGGTCCGGATCTGTTCGTGCATTTCCGCGCCATCCAGGGCAACGGCTTCAAGAGCCTGAAAGAAGGCCAGAAAGTGACTTTCGTCGCTGTGCAAGGCCAGAAAGGCATGCAGGCTGACGAGGTACAGGCAGAAGCCTGACCTTCTGTAACGAAAAAGCCCCTGATGGTGACATCAGGGGCTTTTTTGTGCGCATAAATCCGTAAAATGGCTTCTTTTTTCGCCGAGAGCCCTGCCATGTCGAAACACCTGCTGAAACCCCAGGGCGAATTTCCCGCCGTTGGCCTGGGTCGTCGCCTGGCAGCGATGTTCTATGATTTCCTGCTGTGTACCGCTCTGCTGATTGTCACCAGCGGCATTTACAAGATGATCCAGATGGCGATCCTCGGCGAAGACAAAATGCGCGTCCTGACGGAAGCCGGCGCGCTGGACGGTGACCCGCTGCTCTCGACGGTGCTGCTGTTCGTGTTGTTTGGCTTCTTCGCCAAGTTCTGGACCTGGTCGGGCCAGACCCTGGGCATGCAGGTGTGGTGCATCCGCGTACAGAACGCCGATGGCTCATCCATCAGCCTGTGGCAGGCGCTGCTGCGCTTTGTGGTATCGATCGCTTCGTTGTTGTGCGTCGGGCTGGGGTTCTTCTGGTCGCTGTTCGACAAACAGAAACGCAGCTGGCATGACATGTATTCCAATACCCAGCTCGTCCGGATCCCGAAAAAGACCAAATAATTCAGCCATACGAAAATCACTGTGGGAGCGAGCTTGCTCCGGGCGGCGCTCCGACGATTGCGGTGCATCAGTCAACATTGATATGACTGACAGACCGCTATCGCGAGCAAGCTCGCTCCCACAGGTTTTTTGACTTGACTGAAAGACCTCAGGCGTTGCCGGCCAGCTTCATCCGCGCAGCCTGGGTGAAGTCGAGCATCCGCTTCAACGGCCGAATCGCCTGCGGAATCAACGCCGGATCGACAAAGATCTCGTTCGTCCCTTCCTTCAAGCTCTTCAGCGTGCGCTCAAGGGTATTCATCGCCATCCACGGGCAATGTGCGCAACTGCGGCACGCTGCGCCGTTACCGGCCGTTGGCGCTTCGATGAAGACCTTGTCCGGGCACAGCTGCTGCATCTTGTAGAAGATGCCGCGGTCAGTGGCGACGATCAGCGTCTTGTTCGGCAAGCGCTGCGCCGCCGCGATCAGCTGGCTGGTGGAACCGACGGCATCCGCCAGCTCGATCACCGAAGTCGGCGACTCCGGGTGCACCAGGATCGCTGCATCGGGGTACAGCGCCTTCATGTCCTCGAGCTGCTTGGACTTGAACTCTTCGTGAACGATACAGGCACCGTCCCATAGCAACATGTCCGCGCCGGTCTGGCGCTGGATGTAGGTGCCCAAATGCTTGTCCGGCCCCCAGATGATCGTTTCGCCGTTATCCATCAGGCTTTCGACGATCTCCAGGGCGCAGCTGGACGTCACCACCCAGTCCGCCCGGGCTTTGACCGCTGCCGAGGTGTTGGCATACACCACCACCGTGCGTTCCGGGTGCTGATCGCAGAACGCCGAAAACTCGTCGACCGGGCAACCCAGGTCCAGGGAGCAGGTCGCTTCCAGGGTCGGCATCAGGATGCGTTTTTCAGGGTTGAGGATCTTGGCCGTCTCGCCCATGAACTTCACACCAGCAACGACCACTGTCCTGGCCGGGTGAGCATTGCCGAAGCGGGCCATCTCCAGCGAGTCAGAGACGCAGCCACCGGTTTCTTCGGCCAGGGCCTGAATGACGGGATCGCAATAGAAATGGGCAACCAGCACCGCGTCCTGAGCCCTGAGCTCGGCAGCGATGGCGGCGCGGTAATACGCCTCTTCCTCGGCAGTCAGCGGTTTGGGCTGCTTGGCGTCGAGGTGGGCTTGAACCAGAAGGCGTTCGGAAATCTGCGTCATGTTCGCAAGACCTGCAGGCGCTTTCGCGCGAAAGTCGAGTATACACCCGGCTCCGGACCCTTCAGGGTACCGCCGGGAGAGTGAGTATCATCAGGCATGGACAACATTGGAGCTGCGCAAGGCTACAGAATATCCCGTTGATGCAAAAGATGATTCTGATCTGCGTCACGCGGAGCAGCGCCGGAGCGGTCCGAGCTCAAATCGCGGGCAAAAAAAAATCCGGAAATCCTCACTTGCGTGGGCCTTCCAGACTTTTAAAACTGCTACAAAAATGGTGGGTCGTGTGGGATTCGAACCTACGACCAATTGGTTAAAAGCCAACTGCTCTACCAACTGAGCTAACGACCCGCTGTGTGGTGGCGCGTATAATACTGATTTTTAAGGACTATTCAACACCTAATTTGAAATAAATCAAAAATAAGGTGTCGGGTCGCTGATTCCGGCCGCCGCGAAGCCTTCCGCACGCAGGCGGCAGCTGTCGCATTTGCCGCAGGCACGGCCGTTATCGTCGGCCTGATAGCAGGAAACGGTCAGGCCATAGTCGACACCAAGCTTTACGCCTGCCTGGACGATTTGCGCCTTGCTGAGGTTCTGCAGTGGCGCCTGAATACGGAAGCCATTGCCCTCTACACCGGCCTTCGTCGCCAGATTGGCCATGCGCTCGAAGGATTCGATGAACTCGGGACGGCAGTCCGGGTAACCGGAATAATCCACCGCATTCACGCCGATAAAGATGTCACGCGCGCCGAGCACTTCAGCCCACCCCAACGCCAGGGACAGAAACACCGTGTTGCGCGCCGGTACGTAGGTCACCGGAATACCTTCGCCCGCTTCTTCTGGCACATCGATGCTGCTGTCGGTCAGTGCCGAACCGCCGATACCGTTCAGGTTCAGGCCAATCACCTTGTGCTCCACGACACCCAAGTCTCGCGCGACACGCTCGGCCGCGTACAACTCGGCGTGAGAGCGTTGACCGTAATCGAAGCTCATGGTGTAGCAGCTGTAGCCTTCGGCACGGGCCATGGCCACGACCGTCGCCGAGTCGAGGCCGCCGGACAGCAGGATGACCGCACGTTTTTCGGTAGTGTTCAATTGCTCAGTCATGTCAGCGCCCCGGCTCGTCATTCCAAAGATATTTATGCAGCTGCAATTGCAGGCGCACTGGCAGGTTGTCCGCCACCACCCAGTCCGCCAGGTCCCGAGCATTCAGGTCGTGGTGACTTGGCGAGAACAGCACTTCGCCGGCACGCTGATCCAGACCGTACTGAATCAGCTTGGACACGGCCCAGTCGTAGTCTTCCCGCGAGCAGATGACAAACTTCACCTGATCGTTGGGCGTCAGCAGCTCGATGTTCTCGTAGCGGTTGCGGTGTGCTTCTTTCGAGCCCGGGGTTTTCAGGTCGACGACGCGACTGACCCGGGAATCTACCGCCGAGATGTCGAGCGCACCACTGGTTTCCAGTGACACTTCGTAACCGGCGTCGCACAACTGCTTGAGCAATGGGATGGCATTGGGTTGGGCCAGGGGCTCGCCGCCCGTGACACACACATAACGCGGACGATAGCCGGCCACTTGCTCGAGGATGTCGTCGAGGGAGCGAACGGTGCCGCCGCTGAACGCATAGGCGCTGTCGCAGTATTGGCAACGCAATGGGCAACCGGTCAGGCGCACAAAAACAGTGGGCAGCCCGGCAGTCCGCGTTTCCCCCTGCAACGAGTAGAAAACTTCGGTGATTCTCAATGTGTCTTGCATAGTCGCCACGGGCATGACAGCTAAACAGGCTGTCCGCCTCCGTCAGGCACTTCAAGGAACCCCGCCAACGCGCAGATCCCAAAAAGCGTGTTTCATAAAAAGGGCGTGAATTCTAACGAAAAAACCCGCGACTAGCGCGGGTTTCTTCGAAACAGGTCAAGCAGCCTTACATTTTCTGCAGATCGCGCTGGGCCAGCTGTGCGGCGGAAGTGCCCGGATATTGGGACACAACCTGCTGCAGAATGCCTTTGACCTTGTCTGGATGACCGAGGCGGCGCTCTACATCAGCGAGCTTGTACAGCGAATCAGGCACTTTGTTGTGCTTGGGATACAACTGCGAAACCTTGGCAAATGCCTGGCCTGCGCCTTGCAGATCACCTTTGGCCAGGTTCACTTCGCCCAACCAGTACTGGGCGTTGCCCGCGTACTGGCTGTTCGGGTATTTGCGCAGGAATGCGGCAAAAGCCTGGCTGGCCTTGCCGAAATCCTTGGCCTTGATCAGGTCGAAGGCTGCATCGTAGTACAGTTTTTCCTTCGCCGGATCCGCCGGTTCGCTGCCCGCGGCAGGTGCCTGAGCGGCGGCCGCTCCCGCACCTGCGCCGGCTGCCGCACCGGGGGCGTTCAAGTCGCCACCGGTGGAAGAATTATCAGGAGTCGCGGCTGGTGCAACGCCGGATCCTATGCGCCGATCAAGATCCTGATATCGCTCCAGGCTTTCCTGCTTCATGCGCGCTACATCATTTTGCAGAACTTCGATGATGCCTTGTTGGCGCGAGATCTGCTCCTGCATCGATTGCAGTTGGTTGAACAGCTCGCCCTGTGCCGAGACAGGGGCCGAAACCCCTCCCCCGGCATAGGCGCCGTTCGTACCGTAACCTGCAGGCGGATAACTGCTCCCGCTATTGTTATAGCCGGAGTTGTCCTCGACCACAGGAACCGCAGCCCACACCGCAAGCGGTGCGAGGCTGAGAGCCAAGACAGTTACAGCACGACGGCACGTTCGCATGGCGAATTACTTACGCAGTTCGACGCGACGGTTTTGAGCCCAGGACTGCTCGTCGTTGCCGGTAGCAACTGGACGCTCTTCGCCGTAGGAAACCAGTTCCAGCTGAGCTGGGGAAACGCCTTGCAGTACCAGGTAACGCTGAACGGCTTTCGCACGACGCTCGCCCAGTGCCATGTTGTACTCACGAGTACCACGTTCGTCGGTGTTGCCTTCCAGAACAACGCGAGCGCCGTTTGCTTTCAGGTCTTTGGCGTGAACGTCCAGAGCGCGCATGGCTTCTGGCTTCAGGTCCGAACTGTCGTATTCGAAGTAGAAAGTGGTGATAGCGCGCAGAGCAGCTTCTTCGCTCAGGGAGCCATCGACAGCACCGGTGTTGGCGCCGTAACCAGCGTTTGGATCAACAGCCACTGCGCCTTCACCGGCATTGTCGCCGCCTTTGGACGAGCAACCAACGGCTACGGACAGAGCCAGAGCCAGAGCAGCAAACTTACCAAACTTCAGCATTTCCATCGTGAAACTCCTAATGAACCCCAATGTGTTAAGTAAAACGTGTAGCGCCGCGTCAGTTCAGGTAAGGGGACCAGGACGGTTCTCTGACTTCGCCTTGTGCGGTAGGAAGCGGGAGCCTAACGCGTCCATTTATGGACACGAGCATCAAGACTCCCCGGCCCTGCTGGCGGGTGGCGTAGATTACCATGGTGCCGTTGGGCGCAACAGTAGGCGACTCGTCCAGAGTGCTATCAGTGAGGATCTTTACACTACCTCGCTGCAAATCCTGGGCCGCTACCTTGAAATTGGTGAAACCTTCCTGGCGATGGATCATGACCAGGGTCTTTTCATCGGCCGACAGTTTAGGGTTGGCATTGTAGTTACCGATGAAGGTCACACGCTCCGCACCACCGCCACCGGCGCTGGTTTTGTAGATCTGTGGCTTGCCGCCACGGTCGGAGGTGAAGTAGATGGTCGAACCATCTTTACCCCAGAACGGTTCGGTGTTGATGCCGGGACCGTTGGTGACACGGGTGATCTGACGCGAACCCAGGTTCATCACGTAGATGTCCGGGTTACCGTCCTTGGACAGCACGAATGCCAGGCGATTGCCATCCGGCGACCAGGCTGGCGCACCGTTCAGGCCTTCGAAGTTGGTGATCTGCTCACGGCGACCGGTGTCGATGTTCTGCATGAAGATACGCGGACGCTTCTGCTCGAACGAGACATAAGCGATGCGCTTGCCGTCCGGTGCGAAACGCGGCGACAGGATCGGCTCGCGCGATTGCAGCAGGGTCACGGCGCGGGCACCGTCATAGTCGGAACGTTGCAGCGTGTAGCGCGTGTTCTTCTCGGAGAAGCGTTCGGCTGTCACGTACAGCAGGCGAGTCGAGAACGCACCTTTGATACCGGTGAGTTTTTCGAACGACTGGTCGGCGATGTAGTGCGACATGTCGCGCAGCTGATCGACGCTGCCCGAGACGCTGCCGGTCAGCACTTGCTGCTCGGTGGCGACGTTGAACAGCGCGTATTGAACCTGCAGACGACCGCCTGCGGGAGCAACGCTGCCGACCATGACGTACTGGGCGCCCAGCGCCTTGAAGTCACGGAAGATGATTTCGCTGGCCTGGCTCGGCTGGCTGATCATGTTCTGCTTTGGAATCGGCGAGTAGTAACCCGAATTGCGCAGGTCGTTACCGATGATTTCGGCCATGTCGTCCGGCAGTACGCTGCCGCCCTGATTGCCGAATGGAACGACGGCGATCGGGGTGGCCCGATCACTGCCGCTGGTGACCAGAATGTTTTTTTCATCTGCCGCCGCCATCCCTGCCAGGCAGCAGATAGCGACAAGCATTCCTCGAAGAAGGTTTCTCACAAGGCTAGATCCTCAGGTGTGAATGTCATCTTGAATGAACGATACGGAGCGAAATCGCTCGGCTTCATTCCCTGCATTTCTGTCAAACGTCCAATGTTCTTGACCGCTGCGACCGCCGAAGCGTCGAACGGACCATCGCCGCTGGACCTGGCCACGTTGACCGAGGTCAAGGTACCGTCCGGCAACATGCCGATTTGCAACACGACCGTCATGCCTTTGCGTGCCGAAGGTGGACGAGCCCAGCCTTCCGCTGCACGAGCACGAATCAGGTCATCGAAACTGCCGGCGACTTCGTCACCCTGCTCATCCGCCAAGGCCTGCTGACGCTGCGGCGTGTCGGAAAGCAAATCTGCCAGGGCCTGGGCCTTTTTGTCTTCGGCGGACTTACGTGCCGCTTCCTGCGATTTCTTCTTCGCAGCATCGGCAGCAGCTTTCTTCTTCGCGTCTTCGGCGACTTTCTTCTTCGCCTCTTCAGCTTCGGATTTCTTCTTGGCGTCTTCCGCGGCTTTCTTCTTCGCGTCTTCGACGATCTTTTTCTTCGCTTCTTCAGCGGCCGCTTTCTTGGCCTCTTCTTCAGCAGCTTTCTTGGCTTCTTCTTCAGATTTCTTCTTGGCTATATCAGCCAATTGTTTCTCTTCGGCCTTTTTGGCTTCGGCGGTCTTCTTGGCTTCATCAGCCTTCTTCGCTTCATCGGCTTTCTTGGCTTCATCAGCCTTTTTTGCCTCTTCCGCTTTCTTGGTCTCGTCGGCCTTCTTGGATTCTTCGGCCTTTTGAGCCGTATCTTCCTTCTTTTGTTCCGCGGCCTTGATCGCTTCCTGCTCGATCTTTTTCTGTTCCATCTGTTCGACTTCAGTCTGGCGCGCGGCGGATTTCTTCGCCTCACCCGCAATCTTCTGATTGGTCTGGGTGGTCGCCTGACTTTTCGATTTCAGCTGGTACAAGGTCGCCTGGACAATCGGCTTGGCCGGCGGCAGTTCCGGTGTGAAGGCAAAACTGACGAACAGCATGCCAAAAACCAGCACGTGCAAGACCAGCGCCCAGACACTAGGCCAGAAATAGCTTTCCGAGGCGGACGGCTCTCGCATTTGCTGCATCAGGGTGCCTCGGTAATCAAGCCAACATTACCGACCCCGGCTTTCTGCAACCCGCCCATGGCACCCATGACGGCACCGTAATCGACGGTCTTGTCGCCGCGAATGAACACCTGGGTACGCTTGCCGCCTTCGGTACCGGCGCGAATGATCTTGGTCACCGCATCGGTCATTTGCGGCAAGGTCATGGCCTTGTCCTGCTGCTTCTCGGTGTCGACTTCGCTGCCAAGGTTCCAGTAGTAGGTCTTGTCAGCCTTGATCGAAATGGTCAGGACCTGGGTGTTGTTGTCCTGCGGCAAGGCTTCGCTGGAAACCTTGGGCAGATCAACTTTCACGCCTTGATTGAGCATCGGTGCGGTCACCATGAAGATGACCAGCAGCACCAGCATCACGTCGATGTAAGGCACCACGTTCATCTCGGCAACCGGCTTGCGCTTTTTGCGAGCTCGAGCGATTAAAGCCATTGGAAATTACCTGCTTATTCTTCGCTGGTGTGCACTTTGCGGTGCAGGATCGCCTGGAATTCATCGGCGAAGGTGTAGTAACGGCCCAGCAGGGTTTCACTGCGAGCAGCAAAACGGTTGTAAGCGATAACGGCCGGGATGGCGGCGAACAGGCCGATCGCCGTGGCGATCAGTGCTTCGGCAATACCCGGAGCCACGGTGGCCAGGGTCGCTTGCTGGGCAGTGGCCAAGCCACGGAAGGAGTTCATGATGCCCCAGACCGTACCGAACAGACCGATGTACGGGCTGACGGAGCCGACGGTGGCGAGGAACGGCAGGCTCTGTTCGAGCTTTTCTTCTTCGCGGGAAATGGCGACGCGCATGGCCCGGGCCACGCCTTCCATGACCGCTTCCGGGTCGACGCCCGGCTGCTGGCGCAGACGGGAGAATTCCTTGAAACCGGCACGGAAGATCTGCTCGACGCCCGAATCCGGGTCAGGATTGCTGCCGGCCTGGCGGTAGAGTTTGGACAAGTCGATACCCGACCAGAAACGCTCCTCGAAGCTCTCCAGGGCACGTCGACCGGCGCGCAGCAGGTTGCTGCGCTGAAAGATCATGATCCATGAGGTCACCGATGCGGCTACCAGGATCAGCATTACCAGTTGCACCACGATACTGGCATTGCTGACCAGGCTCCACATGGAGGAATGGTCGACGACGTTAGCTTCCACGCTTTATCTCCTGCTTTGAGTGTGTACCCGCGCCGCTCACGTCGGCAAAGGCCGCACGTAGAGCTTCGGGAATGGCCCGGGGTTTTAAACTTTCAGTGCGCACACAGGCCACCAGAAACTGCCCTTCGCAGAGCAGCACATTATCCGTAGCCCGCCTGACCTGCTGCTTGAAGCGCAGGCTGGCACGGTTCAATTCGATTACTTCAGCGCTTACCAGCAGTTCATCGTCCAGTCGCGCCGGCGCGTGGTAACGCGCTTCGCTGGAATGCACGACAAACAACAGGTCCTCACCTGCCAGCGCCGACTGGGCAAAGCCCAGCTCCCGGAGCCGCTCGGTTCGAGCCCGTTCCATAAACTTGAGGTAATTGACGTAATACACGATGCCGCCCGCATCGGTGTCCTCGTAATAAACGCGACAACGAAATGCGAAAGGCTCAAGCCCGTTTTGCGCGCGCATACTCTAGTGCTTACTCCTCAGGTTGCCAATCCGGCCAGGCAACTGTTTTTCATTGTTCTGCGGCTTTCTCGCGAAAGTACGGTCCTAGGACAGCACAATGCCCGAAAATTCAGCACGCAAAAGTTAATTAATCGTCTACGGCATCAAGGAATTCGTCTACCACGGGCATCTCGCCCAATCGTGACGGAATGTTTAAGCCGAAATGCAGATAGGCATGCCGCGTCACCACCCGCCCCCGCGGTGTGCGCATGATGTAGCCCTGCTGGATCAGGTACGGCTCCAGCACGTCTTCGATGGTGTGGCGTTCTTCGCTGATCGCGGCCGCCAGGCTGTCCACCCCGACCGGGCCGCCATCGAATTTCTCGATCATGGTCAACAACAGACGTCGATCCTGGTGATCGAAGCCGCGCTCGTCGACGTCCAGCAGGTTCAAGGCCAGGTCGGCGATCGGCTTGGTGATGTGGCCCTTGGCCCGCACCTCGGCAAAGTCCCGCACCCGGCGCAGCAAACGGTTGGCGATCCGCGGAGTGCCGCGGGCGCGGCGGGCGATTTCAAAGGCGCCTTCCGGGTCCAGGGGCAGCCCGAGGATGGTCGCCGAACGGCTGACAATCGTCGCCAGATCGGCGGTGTTGTAGAACTCCAGGCGCTGGACGATGCCGAAACGGTCGCGCAACGGGTTGGTCAGCATGCCGGCCCGGGTGGTCGCGCCGACCAGGGTGAACGGCGGCAGATCAAGCTTGATCGAGCGTGCCGCCGGCCCTTCGCCGATCATGATGTCGAGCTGGAAATCTTCCATGGCCGGGTACAGCACTTCTTCGACGATCGGTGACAAGCGATGGATCTCGTCGATGAACAGCACGTCGTGAGGCTCGAGGTTGGTCAGCAGCGCGGCCAGATCACCCGGGCGTTCAAGGACCGGACCCGAGGTGCTTTTGATCGAGACGCCCATTTCCTGGGCGATGATGTTGGCCAGCGTGGTTTTACCCAGCCCCGGCGGGCCGAAGATCAGCGTGTGGTCCAGGGACTCGTTACGGCCACGGGCAGCCTGGATGAACAACTCCATTTGCTCGCGAACGGTCGGCTGGCCAATGTATTCGGCCAGGCTGACGGGACGAATCGCCCGGTCCTGGACTTCCTCGCGGTCACGCGGCCCCGCCGCGGCGGCGATCAGACGATCAGCTTCAATCACTTAAATCATTCCCTTCAGGGCACGACGAATCATGTCTTCACTGCTCAAACCTTTCTCCTTGATAGCGGAAATCGCCTTGCTGGCTTCCTGCGGCTTGTAGCCCAGGGAAATCAGCGCGCTGACCGCGTCATTTTCGGCCGTGGCGACCGGCGCCGTATCGGGCCCACCGGGCTGGTTTGGCACCAAAGCGAACATCGCCGGCACAGTTTCCCACGCTTTGAAGCGATCCTTGAGCTCTACCAGCAAGCGTTCGGCGGTCTTCTTGCCCACACCCGGCACCTTGGTCAGGGCCGAGGTGTCCTGGGATTGCACGCAACGCACCAGCTCGTCGACTTCCAGACTCGACATCAAGGCCAGGGCCAGTTTCGGGCCTACACCATTGAGACGGATCAACTCGCGAAAAAAGTCTCGCTCACGCTTGCCGAAGAAGCCATAGAGTAACTGCGCGTCTTCGCGTACGACCAGATGGGTGTGCAAGGTAAGCGGTTCACCGACCGACGGCAGGCGATACAGCGTGGTCATGGGCACTTCCAGCTCGTACCCCAGACCATTTACATCCAGAATCAGGTGCGGCGGCTGTTTCTCAGCCAGTGTGCCGCGCAAGCGTCCAATCACGTTTCAGATCCTTGAGCGTTGGCCAGATCAGTGCTGGCGACTGACAGAACAAGGGTTTTGCACCGACAACCCAGGCGCAAAACCCTCGTTCCGCAAAAAATGATTGCTGATGCTATCAGAGACGCAGGCGCCCGCCACGACTGCGTGCCGCGCCCAGGCCATGGGGAAGCAGGCTGGACCGGGTGTGCGCATGACAAATGGCAATCGCCAGGGCGTCCGAGGCATCAATTTGCGGCTTGCTGGTCAATTTCAACATATGCATGACCATCATCTGCACCTGTTCCTTATTCGCCGAACCGGTGCCGGTGACCGCCTGCTTGACTTGAGTTGCCGTGTACTCGGCGATCTCCAGGCTTTCTTCGGCGCCTGCAACGATGGCAGCACCTCGGGCCTGGCCCAGCTTCAATGCCGAGTCGGCGTTGCGCGCCATGAACACCTTTTCGATGCCCATGGTCACCGGGCCGTAGGTCTGGATGACTTCACGCACACCGCGATAGACGATTTGCAACCGCTCATGCAACTCGCCGGATCCTGTGCGAATGCAACCCGACGCCACATACACGCAGCCACGCCCGGTATCGCGTACCACGCCATAACCGGTGATGCGCGAACCGGGGTCGATACCAAGAATTAAAGTCATAACGCCTGCGGGTCTGGTAAGAGCACGATATTCAATACAGCGAATAACAAATGTGGGAGCGAGCCTGCTCGCGAAAACGGTTTCATATTCAGCAACGATGCTGTTTGGAAATCCGCGTTCGCGAGCAGGCTCGCTCCCACATTGGATCTTACTCGCCCTTAACCCAGCTGTGCGGCCACCGACTCCGGAATATCCGCGTTGGAGTAGACGTTCTGCACGTCATCCAGGTCTTCGAGCATGTCGATCAGCTTGAGGACCTTCTCGGCGCCGTCCAGGTCCAGTTCGGCACTGGTGGTTGGCAGCATCACGATTTCTGCGTCATCACCCTTGAAACCGGCCGCTTCCAGTGCGTTACGCACAGAATAGAAGCCTGCAAACGAGGTGAATACGTCGATGGAACCGTCTTCGTGGGTCACCACGTCGTCGGCGTCGGCTTCCATGGCCGCTTCCATCAATGCATCTTCATCAATGCCCGGCGCGAAGGAGATCTGTCCCTTGCGCTCGAACAGGTAAGCCACCGAGCCGTCCGTACCCAGGTTGCCGCCGCACTTGCTGAACGCGTGACGAACAGCGGCTGCAGTGCGATTGCGGTTGTCGGTCATGCACTCGACCATCACCGCCACGCCGCCCGGGCCATAACCTTCGTAGGTCAGTTCGACCATGTCGTCGGTGTCGGCAGCACCGGCACCGCGGGCGACCGCGCGATCAATAATGTCGCGACTCATGTTCGCGCCAAGAGCCTTGTCCAGCGCCAGACGCAGGCGCGGGTTGGAACCCGGATCACCGCCGCCCTGACGGGCAGCAACGGTCAGCTCACGAATCCACTTGGTGAAAATCTTGCCCTTCTTGGCATCCTGACGTTCTTTGCGGTGCTTGATGTTCGCCCACTTGGAATGACCCGCCATAACTCGCTCCGAATTCTCTTTGAAACATTGCCCGCCATACACGGAGTGTCGGCCAGCAAACAAAAAATCTCGACCTGTAAAAAAGGCGCATCCCATAAGGATGCGCCTTCAGGGTCAGTCTTACTCGGCTTTAGGCGTTTCGCGCAGACGAATGTGCAATTCGCGCAATGCCTTGGCATCTACAGCCCCCGGAGCCTGAGTCATGACGTCAGCCGCGCTCTGGGTTTTCGGGAAGGCGATCACTTCACGGATCGACTGGGCACCGGTCATCAGCATCACCAGACGGTCCAGACCGAAGGCCAGGCCACCGTGTGGCGGCGCGCCGTATTTCAGGGCGTCGAGCAGGAAGCCGAACTTCTCTTCCTGTTCCGCTTCATTGATACCCAACAGGCGGAACACCGTCTGCTGCATTTCCTTGCGGTGGATACGGATCGAACCGCCACCCAGTTCGGTGCCGTTCAGGACCATGTCGTAGGCACGGGACAGAGCGGTCGCCGGGTTGGCTTCCAGTTCTTCCGGGGTGCACTTCGGCGCGGTGAACGGGTGGTGCAAGGCACTGAAGCTGCCGTCGTCGTTTTCTTCGAACATCGGGAAGTCGACAACCCACATTGGCGCCCACTTGCAGGTCAGCAGGTCCAGGTCGTTGCCGACCTTGATCCGCAGTGCACCCAGCGCTTCGCTGACGATCTTCGACTTATCGGCGCCGAAGAACACGATGTCGCCATCGACCGCGCCCACACGATCGAGGATCACGTTGAGGTTGGCTTCAGGAATGTTCTTGACGATCGGCGATTGCAGACCTTCAACGCCTTTGGCGCGCTCGTTGACCTTGATGTACGCCAGGCCCTTTGCACCGTAGATGCCGACAAACTTGGTGTAGTCGTCGATCTGCTTGCGCGGCATGCTCGCCGCGCCCGGTACGCGCAAGGCGGCGACACGGCATTTCGGATCGTTGGCAGGACCGCTGAAGACCTTGAAATCGACTTCTTTGAGCTGGTCGGCAACGTCCACCAGTTCCAGCGGGTTACGCAGGTCCGGCTTGTCGGAACCGTAACGTCGCATGGCTTCTTCGAAGGTCATGTGCGGGAATTCGCCGAACTCCAGGTCCAGCACTTCCTTGAACAGGTTGCGGATCATGCCTTCGGTGAGGCCCATGATGTCTTTTTCATCGAGGAAGCTGGTTTCGATGTCGATCTGGGTGAATTCAGGCTGACGGTCGGCACGCAGGTCTTCGTCGCGGAAGCACTTGGCGATCTGGTAGTAGCGATCGAAGCCGGCCACCATCAGCAATTGCTTGAACAACTGCGGCGATTGCGGCAAGGCGAAGAACGAACCGGCGTGAGTACGGCTCGGGACCAGATAATCACGTGCGCCTTCTGGCGTAGCACGGGTCAGGATCGGCGTCTCAACGTCGAGGAAGCCGTTCTCGTCCAGGTAGCGGCGGATGCTGGTGGTCATGCGCGAACGCAGACGCAGCTTCTCGGCCATTTCCGGGCGACGCAGATCAAGGAAGCGATAACGCAGGCGGGTTTCTTCACCGACGTCGGAAAACTCGTTCAGCGGGAACGGCGGGGTTTCCGATTCGTTCAGCACTTCCAGCTCGTAGCCCAGGACTTCGATCATGCCCGACGCCATGTTGGCGTTCGTGGCACCGGCCGGACGCAGGCGCACCTTGCCGGTGATCTTCACGACGTATTCGCTGCGCACGCGATCGGCGGCGGCGAAGCTTTCTGCGCGGTCCGGGTCGAACACCACCTGGGCCAGACCGTCACGATCACGGATATCGAGGAAAATCACCCCACCGTGGTCACGGCGACGGTGAACCCATCCGCAAAGGGTAATTTCCTGGCCTTCCAGGCTTTCGTTCAGTTGGCCGCAATAATGGCTGCGCATCATGGTAGTGGTTTCGCTTCTCGTAATTCGAAATTCGGTTGGAGACCCTGCTCATATCCTGCCCTTGTGAAAGGCGCCAGATGGTGCAAGGACTCACACGTGTCGTTCAACTCAGGTTCCAGACCCTAGTCAGCTTTGTCGCCGCCGGCCAGGTTCTTCTTCGAACCGGTCTTGAAATCGGTTTCGTACCAGCCGGTGCCGCTAAGGCGGAAGCCCGGCATGGACAGCATCTTCCTGAGCTCTGGCGCCTGGCAGGCAGGGCAGTCGACCAGCGGTGCTGCGCTGATCTTTTGAATGGCTTCCAACTGATGACCACAGGAAGCACATTGATAGTCGTACATCGGCATGGGGGTTGTCTCGGCGATCAGATTGCTACCGCACACGCTGGGTTTTGCGGCAAAGAGCGGGATTATATCCATTAAATGCAGCCTGTGCAGCCGTAAGACTGCACAGATCGACACTCGACGCATTCCATTGCCATGGTCAGGCCGTAGCCGGGCAATTCCCTTCCTTCAGGCTGTGCACCACGCAGACAACCCGCACCAGCCCGCTGAAATTCTTCACCCCGCCATGGCGCAAATGCACTTCACGGTCCACGTGAGACAGCAGTGCACTCACCGAACAATGATTGACCTTGGCCATATCGCCCAAAATATCCCAATAAACCTGTTCAAGCCGCAAACAGGTCGCAAAGCCATTCAACCGCACGGATCGGGATAAAGGCTGCGCCAGCCCCATATCGAATTCGCTGACAAATGGATCGATCCTTATATCCTTGGGTTGAGCGCCTCTTCCCTCGCTTCGCCTGTCTTCATAAACCATACCGTTGACACTCCTTTGCCATTCCTGGTTTCCATAAGAGCCCTGTTGCGAGTCCTATAAAAACGCAGGCGCAAAGTTATCTCCAGATGACTTTATGACCATCGACGTAGGATAAGCCAACAGCTGGCGACAGATTATGGAGACCGCCCTGGTCAGACCGATCCCCTGTACAACCTGATGCAAAAGCATTCGAGCGCAAACGACACCTGACGCGTGTCATCCGCGCTCGAGCGGGTTACTGATCGAGCAGTGAACGCAACATCCACGCGGTTTTCTCGTGGACCTGCATACGCTGGGTCAGCAGGTCGGCCGTTGGCTCGTCACTGACTTTTTCCAGCAGCGGGAAGATCCCGCGCGCAGTACGCGTGACGGCTTCCTGACCCTCGACAAGTTGCCTGATCATGTTGTCGGCACTGGGCACACCCTCTTCTTCCTTGATGGAAGACAGGCGCGCATAAATGGAATAGGCGCCCGGGGCCGGAAAGCCTAGCGCACGAATTCGTTCGGCAATCGAGTCCACGGCCAGGGCCAACTCGTTATATTGCTCCTCGAACATCAGGTGCAAGGTCCGGAACATTGGACCGGTGACGTTCCAATGGAAGTTATGGGTTTTCAAATAAAGCACATAAGTGTCCGACAGCAGACGCGAGAGCCCCTCGACGATGGACTTGCGATCTTCTTCACTGATTCCGATATCGATTGCCATGTGTTTCCCCTAAAGGTGATGAAATTCATCCGACAGGTGCAGCACCACTTTAGCAAGCCCGTCGCCGCACCGCAGCCCTGGATGCCCAGCCGAGCTGCGACAAATCGCCCCCGATGCACCGCTGGACTCCTTGATTTGAGTAGCCTGCAGCTTTGCTGTTAAATAGGCAGCGTGTCGTCGGCATCTATTTTTCCGGGTGCTGCGCATAGGCTGATAGCGGGTACGTGTCCAACGCCTCTTATTGTTCTGAAGCGAACCGTGCTTCGTCAGCTCTTCCTTGTGATCCGTCTTAACGTGAGTTAATCAAAATGTTGAAAATCGTCCACCTGCTAATGGGCGCAGCGGCACTGCTGCTGTCCTTCATCCCTAGCCTGCGAACCGAAGCGGTACCTTACCTGCAACAACCCGATGCGCTGTACCTGGCCTTTTTCGGCCTGCTCAACCTCACCCTCGCTCCAGTTATTCCTTACTGGAACAAAGGCCCGCGTCATCAACTGCAAATCCTGGTCAGCGCCCTCCTGGTTCTGGCTGTGGTGCTGCAAACCCTGACACTGCTGGCGCCAATGCCCATCATCGCCGGCCAACCTGCCGTTCTGTTCAGCCTGGTGGTTGCATTGATCGCCGTTCTTCTGCACCTGGCCATCAGCTTCTACCGATCGTCACCGGCTGCCGCTTCGCCAAGCTATGACATGAGCAACCGCGATACCGGCACCGTCAAGTGGTTCAATACCTCCAAAGGCTTCGGCTTTATTTCCCGTGATTCCGGCGATGATATTTTCGTACATTTCCGGGCCATTCGTGGCGAAGGCCATCGTGTCCTGGTCGAAGGCCAGCGCGTAGAGTTCTCCGTCATGAATCGTGACAAGGGCCTGCAAGCCGAAGATGTGATCGCCGCATTGCCGCGACGCTGATTCAGGGCTGAAAAAAAACCGCGAACAGCCAGGCTGTTCGCGGTTTTTTATTGCCTGCTTTCTGATCAGTAATGCGGCGGGGGGGCCTCTTCTTCGAACGTTTCAAACTGGCCGGCCATTTCCTCTTGCCGCTTGAGCAAGGCGGCCATTTGCAGCTGCAGGCGCTCCACGGCGCGCTGCTGTGTCGCCAGCACATCGCTCAATGCCTGGATGGTGTCATCCTGAAACGCCAGCTGGCTCTCCAGATCGGTAACGCGTGCTTCCAGGCTCATGATTCAACCCTCCAGGAACGTGAAATCGTCGGTCAATACCAAGCGCAGCCGCTCGCGAATCAGCGCAATCTGCTCTGCGCTGTATGGCACAGCCGGATGCTTGCCCCAGACCGGGGCTGGCCAGGCCGCATCCTCCCGCTTGCGCACAATCACATGCATGTGCAACTGGCTGACGACGTTCCCCAGGGCTGCGACGTTCAATTTGTCCGCGTCGAACGAGTCCTTGAGCATTTCCGCCAACGCGGTCGTTTCCTGCCACAGCTGCTGTTGATCTGCGACACCCAACTGAAATATCTCGCTGATATCCTCGCGGCGTGGCACCAGGATGAACCAGGGATAGTTCGAATCGTTGGACAACAGCAACCGACAGAGCGGGAAATCCCCGATCGGTAGCGTGTCTTGTTGAAGTCGTGGATCTAAAGCGAACATCGCGCGCACTCCCGCCTGGTCATTCATTTTTCAGCTTAGCGCCCGTCCGGCAAGACGGCGCACCAAGCGACAGGACGGCAGCATACCTGCGATCGCCGCGTGCTTCACGCCGAACCCAGCCAACGCAAGCCAAAGCATCGACCAGCGACCCAATATGGGACGTTTTACATCGGAACGCACCAGTACAGAACCGACGGTTACGTCAAAAACGCAGAAATGACTGATAAACAAGGATGCGTCCGTTTCTCAAAAAGGCTGCACTGTATGAAATCAGCACAGCGATTAAGATTTTTTGCACCAAAACCGCACAGTGCGTCTACGCTCAGTGCGACAGGCATCCGCCGTCTACTCACTGGCGGGGTGAACCGGTAACGTTTTTGGTTGTCATGCAGCCGGTCCTGGTGCCCCAACACCATGCAAACCATGGCGTCAAGTACCTGAAAAACAAGCGTGTACCCCCCGGTTTCATGAGGTTTTTACCGCGACAGGCAGGTTTCAGAAAAAAACGGCAAGAAATTTCTGATTTGTGCACGCTTGTTGCATTCACACCCACATCGCCTTGAAAGCGCCCGCTGGAAGCGCAAGCCTTCAAGGCACATAAAAACAGTGGCAGGGTTGCCCGATGGAGATTCAAACGTTTCACCAGGGACTCTTTTTACCGATACTCAAGCCCGGAAAAACAATGCTGAAGTCATCGATCCACTTGCATTGGGGCTGTAAATTTGCGACATCTACCAAGCCATTTGCGACAGGGTCGTAAAGAAGCTGAAAGGTGAGGTTCGCAAGTATCGCCAACATGGTCGGCGTGATATAAGTTTGCGCCGACACAAAAAGAAAGAGCCGCCCAGATAATAAAACAGGTGGGACGGCAGTACTCTTCTAAAACCAAAGGAGCAAATCACGATGCGCGTGATGAAGTGGAGCATGATCGCACTGGCAGTTGCAGCAGCAGCCAGTACTCAATTGGCAACGGCCGCACCTTTCGTAGGCGACCAGGCCGAAGCCAAAGGTTTTGTTGAAGACGCAAAATTCGACTTGCTGCTTCGCAACTACTATTTCAACCGTAACAAGAAAGATGGCGCAGTCGACGATAAAGACTGGACCCAGGGTTTCCACGGTGTATTCAGCTCCGGTTACACCCAAGGCACCGTAGGTTTTGGGGTTGACGCCTTCGGTTACCTGGCGATCAAACTGGACGGTACCGACGAGCACTCCGGTTCGGGCAACCTGAGCACTAACGCTGCTGGCGAAAACAATGACAGCCAGGGCAAGGCAGGCGGCGCAGTCAAAGTTCGCGTTTCCAAAACCGAACTGAAATTCGGTGAGATGCAGCCAAGCACCGCACCGGTATTCGCTGTTGGCGGCTCGCGTATCCTTCCGCAAACTGCTACCGGTTTCCAACTGCAGAGCAGCGAAGTCAAAGACCTTGACCTCGAAGCCGGCCACTTCTACTCGGCGAGCAGCCAGGACAAAAACTCCAGTCAAGGCGGCCTGTGGGCCAACTACGCTGGCGTTGAAGCCAACACTATCGATTATTTCGGTGGTAAGTACGGCATCACCGAGAACCTCAGCGCATCCCTGTACGGCGCTCAGCTGGAAGACATCTGGAACCAGTACTACGCCAACCTGAACTACACCATCCCGATGGGTGAGGATCAGTCGGTTAACCTGGACGGTAACATCTACCGCACTGACGACTCCGGCGACGCTGAAGCGGGCGACATCAGCAACACCACGTTCTCGCTGGCAGCCGCTTACTCCTTCCTGAAAGCGCACACCCTCACTGTAGGCTTCCAGAAAGTCAACAGCGACACTCCGTTCGACTACATCGGCGTGGGCAAGAACAACCGCGGCGGCGACTCGATCTTCCTCGCCAACTCCATCCAGTACTCCGACTTCAACGGTCCGAACGAAAAATCTGCACAAGTTCGTTATGACCTGAAAATGGCCGAGTACGGCGTTCCGGGCCTGAGCTTCATGACCCGTTATGTGAAAGGCTGGGATATCGACGGCTCCAACACTCCGACCAACAGTGCCTACACCGGTCTGTATGGCGAAGATGGCAAGCACCACGAAACCAACGTTGAAGCCAAGTACGTAGTACAGACTGGCCCGGCCAAAGATCTGTCCTTCCGTATCCGTCAAGCATGGCACCGCGCCAACACTGACCAGGGCGAAGGCGATATCGACGAGTTCCGTCTGATCGTCGACTACCCGCTGTCGATCTTGTAATCGAAAGCAGTTAGTTTGCCGAAATAAAAAAAGGCCCATCTTCGGATGGGCCTTTTTTATTGGTTACAGCTTTGTGTTTAAAGAATCGGGTGCCAGTGCACGGCACTGACCGACAGGTCAAACATGAACTGAACTGTTCATTACGCCGTTGCCGAGTCCTGTACTACTCGAATAACCCGCTGCGGAAACGGAATATCGATTCCGGCCGTTTTCAGGCGATCGCGCGATTGCTCATTGAACATGAACATCACGCTCCAATAGTCGGCAGTTTTTACCCACACCCGCAGGGAAACAGTGATCGAGCTGTCGCCCAAGGTTGAAATTACGGCTTCCGGAGCTGGTTCGGCCAACACACGCGGATCCTTCGCCAGATCCAGCAGTACTTCACGGGCCTTCTGCAAGTCCGCTTCGTAATCCACACCGACATCAAACACAACCTTGCGGGTCGGCTGACGGTTAGTGTTGGTGATGATGCCGTTCGACAGGTTGCCGTTAGGGACGATGATGGTTTTGTTATCGCCGGTGCGCAGCACGGTATGGAAAATCTGGATGCTGTCGACGGTACCGGCGACACCCTGGGCTTCGATCCAGTCACCAATGCGGAACGGGCGGAACAACAGAATCAGCACGCCGCCGGCGAAGTTCGCCAGACTGCCCTGCAAGGCCAGACCGATGGCCAGACCCGCCGCACCGATGGCCGCAACGAACGAAGTGGTTTCCACGCCGATCATCGAGGCCACACTGACAATCAGCAGTACCTTGAGAATAATGTTCGCCAGGCTGCTGATGAAGCCTTGCAGCGCCAGGTCGGCGTTACGCAGCGCCAGCAGTCCGCCAAGCTTTTGCGTCACTTTGTTGATCAGCCACCAGCCGATGGCCAGGGTGATGATCGCCAGCAGTACACGACTGCCATATTCCATGATCATCGGAATCCAGGCTTGGGATGCCTTGACCAGATTGTCCACTTCAGCATTCAAATCCATCTTCTTTCTCCTGATTCCCGGCTACCCGGCACGCGAAATATGAGCGGCAGAAAAGACTCGCCCGTTGCGGGCTCACCGTTTCTGCCATCGGGCCTCGGACGCCGAAAACGCCGAGAGGTTCCCGCTTAAAGGTCAGTCGCGGAAGTTGTTGAACTGCAGCGGCATGTCGAAGGTCTTGGCACGCAGGGCGGCGATGGCTTCTTGCAAGTCGTCACGCTTCTTGCCGGTGATGCGCACCTGCTCGCCCTGAATGGCGGCCTGGACCTTGAGCTTGGCGTCCTTGACGTGAGCGACGATTTTCTTCGCCAGCTCTTTGTCGATGCCTTCCTTGAGGACCGCTTCCTGCTTCATCAGCTTGCCGGAGGCATAGGCATCCTTGACTTCAAGGCACTGCACGTCGATTTTGCGCTTGACCAGGGCCAGCTTGAGGATCTCAATCATCGCTTCGAGCTGGAAATCGGCCTCAGCGGTCAGGTTGACGGTCAGGTCCTTTTCCTTGAACTCGAAGCTGCCTTTGCCTTTCAGGTCATAACGACGATCGAGTTCCTTGACGGCGTTCTCGACCGCGTTGGTGACTTCGTGTTTGTCCAGTTCGGATACCACGTCGAACGACGGCATGTAATCTCTCCAAATAAAAAGGCGCACCAATGGAGCACGCCTGGCTTGCGGTTAAAATCCGCGCTGATTATAACGGGTCTTTCCCATCATTCACTGCGGGCCTCCCATGCGCGCCTCAAACAGAGCGAAAAACTGATGTCCACCACCTGGCATGTTCTGGGCGCCGGCAGCCTCGGTACCTTATGGGCGACACGCCTGGCACGGGCCGAGGTGCCGGTCCGGCTGATTGTGCGCGACGCCGCGCGCCTGCGTGACTATGAGGCGGCAGGCGGGTTGACGCTGGTCGAACACGGTGAAGCGCAACGCTATCCCATACCCGCCGAGACGCCCGACAGCGGTGAACCGATCAAGCGCCTGCTGGTGGCCTGCAAAGCCTACGACGCCGAGCACGCCGTGGCGCAACTGGCGCCGCGCCTGGCCCCGGGCGCCGAGCTGATTCTGTTGCAGAATGGCCTTGGCAGCCAGGACGCCGTCGCGGCACAGGTTCCGCAGGCGCGTTGCATTTGCGCTTCGAGCACCGAAGGGGCCTTTCGCGATGGCGACTGGCGCGTGGTATTCGCCGGGCACGGATACACCTGGCTGGGGGACGCCGGTCATCCGGTGGCGCCGATCTGGCTGGATGATCTGGACGCCGCGGGTATTCCCCACGAATGGAGCACCGAGATTCTGACCCGGCTGTGGCGAAAACTGGCACTCAACTGCGCGATCAACCCGTTGACCGTGCTGCACGATTGTCGCAACGGCGGCCTGCAGGACCATCATTGCGAAGTCGCCACCCTGTGCGTCGAACTGACGGAACTGCTCGAACGTTGCGGCCAGCCGGCAGCCGCCGAGGATCTGCAATCGGAAGTCGAACGGGTGATCCACGCCACCGCCGCCAATTATTCGTCGATGTACCAGGACGTCAGCCAGCGGCGCCGGACCGAAATCAGCTACCTGCTGGGTCATGCCTGCAAAGTTGCCTCACGGCATCAGTTGAACCTGCCGCACCTCAATCAACTTCAGCAGCGGTTGACGACCCATCTGCACAGCCGTGGATTGCCCAGCGACTGAGCAGCGGCTACGCTGGCCACTTGTTCCTTTGCAGCGATTAACCTGATGCCATTGCGCCAGCGCCTTGAAAACCTTCCAGTCGGCCAGAAACTGCTGGCCGCCCTGCTGGTGCTGTTGACCACCGTCCTGCTGGTCGCCAACCTGACCTTTATCAGCGCTGCGTACTACATCTCCCAGGAAAGCATGGCCCCCCAGGCCTTGCAGACCATCGGGCGACTGGTGTCCAACCCGAGCCTGGTGTCCGACGCCCTGAAGTCGCCGCAAAGCGCCGAACGCCTGCTCAATGAACTCAACAGCTATTCGCCCCTGCGTGCCGCGGCCCTTTATGACGGCAAGGGCGAGCGTCTGGCGCAATTGCAGCATGGCGACAAACTGAACCTGCCCGAACGCTACCGGCACATCGAATCCTGGCAGGCCACCGAATTTCGCAGCAATCAAGTGATCACCCTGCCCCGCCCCGGTACCGCGCCCGGGCACCTGTTACTGGTGGCCAGCAGCGAATTGCCGATGGCGTTCTACACCGGCACCCTGACCGCCAGCCTCGGGATCCTGATCTTCAGTGTGCTGTTATGGCTGGTGATCGCCCGGCAGATCAAACGCCTGATCACCCGGCCGATCCATCAGCTCGAGGAGTTGTCCCGGCAAGTCACGCGGGAGGAGAACTACGCCCTGCGCGCCTCTCGTGGCAACCATGATGAAATCGGCAGCCTGGCCGAGGCGTTCAATACCATGCTCTCGCGCATCGAGGCCCGCGAGCAGCAACTCAAGCGGGCGCGGGATGATTCCCAGGCGGCCTATGACCAGGCCCAGGGCCTGGCGGAAGAAACCCGTCATACCAATCGCAAACTGGAACTGGAAGTCCAGGTGCGCAGCAAGATCGAGAAAAAGCTCACCGGGTTCCAGAACTACCTCAACAGCATTATCGACTCCATGCCCTCGGCCCTGATTGCCCTCGACGAGCAGCTCTATGTCACCCAGTGGAATCAGGAGGCCAGTGCCCTGTCCGGCACGCGCCTGGACGAGGCCTTGAACCAGCCGATCTTTCTCGCCTTCGAACCGCTCAAGCCGTTTCTGCCGCAACTCAAGCAAACCGTCGAACAGCACACCGTGGCGAAGATCGAGCGGGTGACCTGGTTCAAGGACGAAGAACCCAGGCACTATGCCTTGACGTTCTATCCGTTGATGGGCGGCGCCGGGCGCGGCGTGGTGATCCGGATCGACGACATCACCCAGCGCCTGTCGCTGGAAGAAATGATGGTGCAGTCGGAAAAAATGCTCTCGGTGGGCGGTCTCGCCGCCGGCATGGCCCATGAGATCAACAACCCGTTGGGTGCGATCCTGCACAACGTGCAAAACATTCGTCGGCGCCTGTCCCCGGACCTGCCGAAAAACCTAGAGCAGGCCGAACAAGTCGGTATCGCGCTGGAAACCGTCAACCAATACCTGCAGGCGCGTGAAGTACCGCAGTTGCTCGACGGCATTCAACAGGCGGGCGCCCGGGCGGCGAAGATCGTCACCCACATGCTCAGCTTCAGCCGCCGCAGCACCCGGCAGATGGCGCCGTGCGATCTGCCGGCGCTGATCGATCAGGCAGTGGAAATCGCCGGTAACGACTTCGATCTGGCCATCGGTTTCGATTTCAAGGGGCAGGCGATCATTCGCCAGTTCGATCCGGCATTGGGCCCGGTGCCCGGCACGGCCAACGAATTGGAACAGGTGCTGCTCAACCTGTTGAAAAACGCCGCTCAGGCGATTCACCAGCGCGAAGACGACCGCGAACCGGGACGGATCATTCTGCGCACCCGGCTGAACCCTCCCTGGGCGGAAATCCAGGTCGAGGACAACGGCATCGGCATGAGCGAGAGCGTGCGCAAGCGTACGTTCGAGCCGTTCTTTACCACCAAGGAAATCGGCCAGGGCACCGGCCTTGGCCTGTCGGTTTCGTATTTCATCATCACCAACAACCACAAGGGCCAGATGGAAGTGCAATCGACCCTCGGACAAGGCACCTGCTTTACCTTGCGCCTGCCCTTGGCGGGCACCCCGCTCGTCTCTCAAGAACTCAATCAGCTATCGAGGTAACCATGGGCTTTCGCTTGTCGAAAATTTACACCCGCACCGGCGACAAAGGCGAAACCGGGCTGGGAGACGGTCGCCGCGTGCCCAAGGATCATCCGCGGATCGAGGCCATTGGCGAGGTCGATACCCTGAACAGTCAGGTGGGTGTGCTGTTGGCCGGGTTGGCGGCGCAATGTGGCGAGTTTCCAGGGCTGAGCGAAGTGATCGAGGTGTTGGCGCCTTGTCAGCATCGGTTGTTCGACCTGGGTGGCGAACTGGCGATGCCGGTGTATCAGGCACTGGACCTGGCAGAGATTGAACGGCTGGAGGCGGCGATCGATCTGTGGAATGAAGAGCTCGGGCCATTGGAGAATTTCATCTTGCCGGGTGGTTCGGCGTTGATTGCCCAGGCTCATGTGTGCCGGAGCCTGGCCCGCAGTGCGGAGCGGCGGTGTCAGCAGTTGAATGCGACTGAACCGCTGGCCGGGGTTGGCCTGGCCTATATCAATCGGTTGTCGGATTTGTTGTTTGTGGTGGCGAGGTTGATTGCCAGGCGGCAGGGGGTTGCGGAGGTTTTATGGCAGGCGGCGGTGAAGCCTGGGGTTTAGGCGGCGCCTGTCAGGACGCCATCGCGAGCAAGCTCGCTCCCACAGTGGACCGAGTTCTTCCTGAAGAAATGCGATCCACTGTGGGAGCGAGCTTGCTCGCGATGAGGCCGCCTCACCGCAGAATCAGGCCTCAGGCCAAAACGCCCGAATCCCCGCCACACCCTGCGCCCCGGCCTCCCAGGCCTTCTGCTGCTCAGCCGGGCCAACACCACCAAGCAAAAACACCGGCTTGCTGAAACCTTCGATCAACGCCGAAGCCTGCTCCCAACCCAAAGGCTGAGCATCCGGATGAGTCTGGGTCGGCTGCACCGGCGACAGGGTCACAAAGTCCACGCCCATCTGTTCGGCCAGCGCCAGTTCTTCAGCGTTATGGCAAGACGCCGCCAACCAGCGCGATGCCGGTAGCGGGCGACCCGCCGCCGCGTACTTGCGCAGTTGCTTTGAAGTGATGTGCCAGCCGGCCGATGGAAAATCCCCCAGCCATTCAAACGGCCCCTTGATCATCAGCTGCGCCTTGCCGGCACACAGCCCCGCTGCGTCCACCGCCAGATCGCGGTATTTCGGATCGTAGCCGTTGGGCGCCCGCAGCTGGATCAGTTTGATACCGCCCGCGATGGCTTTCTGAATACCGCGCAGCAGCGCCGGGGTTTCCAGGTCTTCAGGGGTGATCAGGTACTGCGCGGGGAGTCGTGCTGCCGCGACGATCGGCTGGTTGGCCGCCGGGAACTCGTAGTTCAGCAGGTCACGGGGCGCGACCCATTCCAATGGCTGGCCTTCGGCGCCATGGGGCTCGCCGGAAAAGTCCGAGACTTCCCAGACGTCCAGCAACACCTGCTTGTCGGGGTAATCGTGCCGGACCTTGATCAACGGGCGCGCCGCGTTGACCACGATGCCCAGCTCTTCATGGAGCTCGCGGGCCAGGGCGGTTTCGACGGATTCGTCGTCCTCGACCTTGCCACCCGGGAACTCCCACAGGCCGCCCTGGTGCTGGGTGTCGGCACGACGGGCGATGAGTATTTTGCCGCTGCTATCGCGGATGACGGCGGCGGCTACATGCACTCGTTTCACTGACCCACCTCCTCCAGACCTGCTTTCTGCCAGGCCTTGAAGGCTGACCATTGGTAGATAGTGTTGACGTAGGCTTCGTCCGCCGCCGGCAGCTTCACCTGATAGGTACGCAGGCGCACGGCAATCGGTGCAAAGAAAGCATCGGCCAGGGTGGCACCGCCAAACAGGAACGGTCCGGTTTCGCTCGCGCTGGTGCGGCACTCGGCCCACAACGCCAACATGCGATCGATGTCGGACTGGACGTCAGCCGGCATCGGCGACAGCGGGGCGTCGTGGCTCAGGTCGAATGGCATGTGATTGCGCATGGCAAAGAAACCGCTGTGCATCTGCGCACAGGCCGAACGGGCCTGGGCACGGGCGGCAACGTTCCTGGGCCAGAGGCCGGCGTCGGGGAACTGTTCGGCCAGGTATTCGGCAATGGCCAGGGAATCGGCGATGGTGCCGTGTTCGGTCTTCAGCAGCGGGACTTTCGCGGTGGGCGAATGCTTGAGCAGCCGTTCGCGGGTGTCCGGCTGGTTGAGCTTGATCAATTCTTCGGTGTGAGGGGCGCCAGCCAGGTCGAGGGCCAAGGCGCCGCGCAGGGACCAGGAGGAATACAGTTTGTCGCCAATTATCAGGTGGAGGCTCATGTTCGGGACCTTTTGATGGAGGGAACAAGCCAGTCTATGCAGTGACTGACAGACCGTCATCGCGAGCAAGCTCGCTCCCACATTTGATCCTGCAGCACACACCTATTATGTTCACTGAAGATCCCTGTGGGAATCCTGCAGCAAACACCTGTTGTGTTCACTGAAGATCCCCTGTGGGAGCGAGCTTGCTCGCGATTGCAGCGACACGGTCTAAACGTAATTACGTGCGGTACTCAGCGTTGATCTTCACGTACTCGTGGGACAAATCAGTGGTCCAGATGGTTTCGCTGCAATCGCCGCGACCCAGTTCGATCCGGATGGTGATTTCTGCCTGCTGCATCACCGCCGCGCCCTGGGCTTCGGTGTAGGTCGATGCGCGGGCGCCACGGCTGGCGATGCACACTTCGCCGAGGAACACGTCGATCTTGCTCACGTCCAGGTCCGGTACCCCGGCACGCCCCACAGCGGCCAGGATACGGCCCCAGTTCGGGTCGGAGGCGAACAGCGCGGTCTTGATCAACGGCGAGTGGGCCACGGTGTAGCCGACGTCCAGGCACTCCTGATGATTGCCGCCGCCGTTGACTTCGACGGTGACGAACTTGGTCGCGCCCTCTCCATCGCGAACGATGGCCTGGGCCACGTCCATGCACACTTCGAACACCGCCTGCTTGAGCTTGGCGAACAATTCACCGCTGGCCGTGGTGATTTCCGGCAGCGCAGCCTGACCGGTGGCGATCAGCATGCAGCAGTCGTTGGTCGAAGTGTCGCCATCGATGGTAATGCGATTGAACGACTTGTTGGCGCCGTCCAGCAGCAGGTTTTGCAGCACTTCGCGAGAGACTTTGGCGTCGGTGGCGATGTAGCCGAGCATGGTCGCCATGTTCGGACGGATCATGCCCGCGCCTTTGCTGATACCGGTGACGGTGATGGTCACGCCGTCATGCTCGAACTGGCGGCTGGCGCCCTTGGGCAGGGTGTCGGTGGTCATGATGCCGGTGGCGGCAGCTTCCCAGTTATTCACCGACAGATCATCGAGTGCGGCCTGCAGCGCGCCTTCGATCTTCTCGACCGGCAGCGGCTCACCGATCACGCCGGTGGAGTACGGCAGAACCTGGCTGGCATCGACGCCGGTCAATTCAGCCAGCCTGGCGCAGGTGCGCTCGGCGGCGGCCAGGCCTGGTTCACCGGTGCCGGCGTTGGCGTTGCCAGTGTTGGTCAGCAGGTAGCGCACCGGGCCTTGCACGCGCTGTTTGGCCAGGATCACCGGCGCTGCGCAAAACGCGTTCAGGGTAAACACGCCCGCCACGGTGGAGCCTTCGGCGCAGCGCATGACCACGACATCCTTGCGCCCGGGGCGCTTGATGCCGGCCGAGGCGATACCGAGTTCAAAACCGGCAACCGGGTGCAACGTTGGCAAAGGACCAAGACCAACAGCCATGAATGCGCTCCTTAATAAATGATGTCAGCACCGTTTTCAGCAAAGACGGTGGTTTAAATGGCAAAACGCCGCGACGGCTGAAGCCGGTCGCGGCGAGGGTATTTCAGCGTACAAACGGGTGTTACTGGATCTGCCCGTGGCAATGCTTGAACTTCTTGCCCGAACCGCAGTAGCACAGTTCGTTGCGGCCCAGCTTCTGTTCGTTGCGCACCGGTGCGGTGGCGAGGGCTACATCGACCTCTTCACCGAGCAACTCCGGCTGCTCGAGACCCGGTGCTTCGTCGTGCTGGAACTGCATGCGCGCCGCCAGTGCCTCGGCTTCCTGACGCAGGCGTTGCTCTTCTTCGATCGGGTCTTCGCGGCGCACCTGAACGTGGGACAGCACACGGATCGAATCGCGTTTGATCGAATCCAGCAGCTCGGAGAACAGCGTGAACGACTCGCGCTTGTATTCCTGCTTCGGGTTCTTCTGGGCATAGCCACGCAAGTGGATGCCGTGACGCAGGTGATCCATGGTCGACAGGTGGTCTTTCCACAGGTCGTCGAGCACACGCAGCACGATTTGTTTCTCGAAGGTGCGCAGTGCTTCAGCACCGGCCTGGTCTTCTTTCTCGTTGTACGCGGCGATCAGTTCGCTCAGCAGCTTCTCGCGCAGGGTTTCTTCGTAGAGATGATCGTCTTCGTCGAGCCATTTCTGGATCGGCAACGCCACACCGAAGTCGCTCTGCAATGCCGCTTCCAGACCGGCCACATCCCACTGCTCAGGCAGCGATTGCGGTGGAATGTGCGCGCTGACAGTGGCGTTGAGCACGTCCTGACGGAAATCGGAGATGGTTTCGCCGATGTTGTCCGCGGCGAGCAACGTATTACGCATGTGATAGATCACTTTACGCTGTTCGTTGTTGACGTCGTCGAACTCGAGCAGTTGCTTGCGGATATCGAAGTTACGGCCTTCAACCTTGCGCTGGGCCTTCTCGATGGCGTTGGTCACCATACGGTGCTCGATCGCTTCACCTGACTGCATGCCCAGGGCCTTCATGAAGTTCTTCACCCGGTCGGAGGCGAAGATACGCATCAGGCTGTCTTCCAGGGACAGGTAGAAGCGGCTGGAACCGGCATCACCCTGACGACCGGCACGACCACGCAGCTGGTTGTCGATCCGACGCGATTCGTGACGCTCGGAAGCGATCACCTGCAGGCCGCCCGACTCCAGCACTTGCTGGTGGCGTTTCTGCCAGTCGGCCTTGATCTGGGCGATCTGCTCCGGCGTTGGATTTTCCAAGGACGCGACTTCCACTTCCCAGTTACCGCCCAACAGGATGTCAGTACCACGACCGGCCATGTTGGTGGCGATGGTCAGTGCGCCCGGACGACCGGCCTGGGCAATGATCTCGGCTTCCTTTTCGTGAAACTTGGCGTTCAGGACCTTGTGTTCGATGCCTTCCTTGTCGAGCAGGGTGGACATGTGCTCGGAGGTTTCGATGGTCGCAGTACCCACCAGCACCGGACGGCCCTGGGTCATGCATTCCTTGATGTCATTGATGATCGCCGCGTATTTCTCTTCGGCGGTCAGGAACACCAGGTCGTTGTAGTCTTTACGCGCCAGCGGCTTGTTCGGCGGGATCACCATGACCTGCAGGCCATAGATCTGATGGAACTCGAACGCTTCGGTATCGGCGGTACCGGTCATGCCGGACAGCTTGTTGTACAGGCGGAAGTAGTTCTGGAACGTGGTCGATGCCAGGGTCTGGCTTTCGGCCTGGATGTTCAGGTTTTCCTTGGCTTCGATGGCCTGGTGCAGACCTTCGGACAAACGGCGGCCCGGCATGGTACGACCGGTGTGTTCGTCGACCAGAACCACCTGGCCGTCCTGCACGATGTATTCGACGTTGCGATTGAACAGTTTGTGCGCACGCAGGCCAGCATAAACGTGGGTCAGCAGGCCCAGGTTGTGGGCCGAATACAGGCTCTCGCCTTCAGCCAGCAGGCCGACGCTGGTGAGCATGTCTTCGATGAACTGGTGACCGGCTTCGTTGAGCTCGACCTGACGGGTCTTCTCGTCGACGGTGTAGTGGCCGGCCTTGGTGACTTCGCCTTCCACTTCTTCGACGTGCAATTGCAGCTGCGGGATCAGTTTGTTGATCTCGATGTACAGCTTGGAGCTGTCCTCGGCCTGACCGGAAATGATCAGCGGGGTACGGGCTTCGTCGATGAGGATGGAGTCGACTTCGTCGATCACGGCAAAATTGAGTTCGCGCTGGAATTTCTCTTCCATGCTGAACGCCATGTTGTCGCGCAGGTAGTCGAAACCGAATTCGTTGTTGGTGCCGTAGGTGATGTCGGCAGCGTACGCGGCGCGCTTCTCTTCCGGCGGCTGGAATGGCGTGACCACGCCGACCGTCATGCCGAGGAACTCGTAGAGCGGACGCATCCAGTTGGCGTCACGGCGGGCCAGGTAGTCGTTCACGGTCACAACGTGCACGCCCTTGCCGGACAGCGCGTTGAGGTAAACGCCCAGGGTTGCCACCAGGGTCTTGCCTTCACCGGTACGCATTTCCGCGATCATGCCTTCATGCAAGGTCATGCCGCCGATCAGCTGGACATCGAAGTGGCGCATACCCATGACACGCTTGCCGGCTTCGCGGGCGACCGCAAAGGCTTCCGGCAGCAGTTTGTCGAGGGTTTCCCCTTTGGCGATGCGGGCCTTGAACTCGTCTGTCTTGGCACGCAATTGATCGTCCGAAAGGGCCACCATTTGCTCTTCGAAGGCATTGACGAGTTGCACCGTCTTGAGCATGCGTTTGACTTCACGCTCGTTCTTGCTTCCAAAAAGTTTCTTTAACAAAGGCGCAAACATATCGGCAGGATCTTCCACACTAAAGGGATGGAGGGCGGCCCCGTGAGTCGCCCGAGCAGCCCTCATGGCCGCATGCGAACGAGCATTCTACCCGGAAACGATGGTGAGGAAAGTGGCGTTATTCCACGATGCTGGCACAGCGCTGTGACGGGGCTCATTTAAAATAAGGGCTTTTTGCTCAACTTCAAGCCATTCACCGCATAAGTTACCCGTTGATTTAATGGGTAAAGCGCTCGCAAAGCAATGGGTCGGGCGCCTGCGGTGCTTTCTGCTACCATGGCCGCTCTGTTACTTCAGGTGTCTGATCATGGCATTTCGCCCTCTTACGGCCAGAGCACCCGCCGTTCTGCTTCGCGAAGCCAAACCGCTCAAAGCCATCTTCGGCCACGCTCAACGCCTGGGTCATTTGCAACGCCTGGTGGAAAGCCAGTTGCAGCCTGCTGCCCGCGAACATTGCCATGTGGCGTCGTGGCGCGAAGGCAGTTTATTGCTGATTGTCACCGACGGTCACTGGGCCACTCGTTTGCGTTATCAGCAAAAGCGTCTGCAACGGCAATTGCAGCTGTTCGATGAGTTCGCCAGCCTGACGCGGATCCTGTTCAAGGTGCAGCCGCCGACCGTACAGCAGGGGGCGGCTGGGCATACCATCAGTTTGTCGATCGATGCGGGCGCGACCATTCAGGCCACGGCCGATGGCATCAGCGATCCGAATCTGCGGGCAGCGCTGGAGCGCCTCGCGGCGCACGCCAAACCCAAGGATTGATACAAATCCAATGTGGGAGCGGCGGTGCCCGCTTTGTTAGCGGCGTTTGCTGCCGCCGAGCAGCGAGCCCATCAAACCGCGTACCAGTTGTCGGCCCAATTGATTCGCCGCCTGGCGCATCGCTGATTTCAACGCCTGTCCCGCTGCCGTACCGAGGAATTCCCCGGCCTTGTCGGTGAAACTGGGCTCTTCGGCTGCCGGCTTACCTGGAGCAGCGTCCGGCTCTGGGGCCAATCCTTTGCGCCCCATCAGCACTTCATAGGCAGATTCCCGGTCAATCGGCTTGTCATACCGCCCCTTGAACGGCGAGCCGGCGATCAGCACGGTGCGCTCAGTCTCGGTCAGCGGCCCGATCCGCGATTGCGGCGGTGCAACCAATACACGCTGGACCATTCCCGGCGTGCCCTTGTCTTGCAGGGTACCGACCAGCGCCTCGCCGATGCCCAACTCCGTCAACACCGACAAGGCGTCAAATGCCGGGTTCGGCCGGAAGCCCTCGGCCACCGCACGCAGGGACTTCTGCTCCTTGGCGGTGAACGCGCGCAATCCATGCTGAATGCGCAGGCCCAGTTGCGCCAGTACGTCATCCGGCAAATCGCCTGGCGACTGGGTAACGAAATACACGCCGACACCTTTGGAGCGAATCAGCCGCACCACCTGCTCCAGACGATCCTGCAAGGCCTTGGGCGTACCGGCGAACAACAAATGCGCCTCATCGAAAAACAGCGCCAACAGCGGCTTGTCGCAATCGCCGCGCTCGGGCAGTTGCTCGAACAGTTCGGCCAGCAGCCACAACAGGAACGTTGCATACACCTTCGGCGCTTCGTGGACCAGGCGACTGGCATCGAGCAAGTGAATGCGCCCGCGGCCATCGGCGCCCGGTTGCAGAATGTCTTCAAGTTGCAGCCCCGGTTCGCCGAACAGCGCTTCTGCACCCTGTTGTTCCAGGGTTGCCAGACGCCGCAACAGTGCCTGGCTGGAACCGGTGGTCATCAACGCGGCATCATCACCCAGCAATTCAGGCTGCTCACGCAGGTGATTGAGCAGCGCCTTCAGATCCTTCAGATCCAGCAGCAACAGCCCTTCGCGGTCCGCGACCTTGAACGCGGCATACAGTGCCGACTGCTGGCTGTCGGTCAATTCCAGCAGGCTGCCGAGCAGCAACGGCCCCATTTCACTCAAGGTCGTACGCAAGGGATGCCCGGACTGACCGTGAATGTCCCACAAGGTTACCGGGTACGCCTGGGGTTTGTGGTTCAGCCAAGGCATCCCCGCGATCCGCTCGGCGACCTTGCCCTGAGGAGCTCCGGCAGCGCCCAGGCCGCACAGGTCGCCTTTGATATCGGCCGCGAACACCGCCACGCCGGCGTCGCTGAAGGCTTCGGCCAGACGCTGCAGGGTGACAGTCTTGCCGGTGCCGGTAGCGCCCGCAACCAGGCCATGCCGGTTTGCCAGCCGCATGGCCTGGGCAATCGGCTGCCCGCTGAGGTCGGCACCGATAACGAGTTGCAGTGAATCAGGCATTTTGTCACCCCATGGTTAAGCTTTGATCCTTCACGGCCGATATAAAAGACTGAATAGCATCGGTAGTTCCCTAGGGAGAGTACGGAAATATCAGCTTGTTCTCACTGCCGCCCATTGTGCGTTCCTTTATAAAAGCACGCCTTTGGCACCAAGACCTTAGCGGAACCCCAAGCCATGAACAAAAATCTGCGTTTCAGCCATAAAATCCTGCTTGCCGCTGCCCTCATCGTCATGGCCGCCTTTGCCTCGTTCACGCTGTACAACGACTATCTGCAGCGCAACGCCATCCGCGAAGACCTGGACAACTACCTCAATGAGATGGGAGACGTCACCGCCCACAACATCCAGACCTGGCTGGCCGGTCGTATCCTGTTGATCGACAACCTCGCCCAGAACATCGCGATCAATCCTGAGCCGTCCACCGTCGCCAGCCTGCTTGAGCAGAAAGCCCTGACGTCGACCTTCATGGCGTCCTACCTGGGCGATGCCACCGGCAGCTTCACCATTCGTCCGGATACCAAAATGCCCGCCGGTTTCGATCCACGGGTGCGTGCTTGGTACAAAGGCGCTGAAAGCAGCAGCACAGCGACCCTGACCGAACCCTATATCGATGCGGCCACTGGCCAGACCATCATCTCCATCGCATCCGCTTCAAAAAAGGCCGGGCAAAGTGTAGGGGTGGTGGGCGGCGACCTGAGCCTGCAGACCCTGATCGACACCCTTAGCGCCCGGGACTTCGACGGCATGGGCTACGCCTTCCTGGTCAGTGCCGACGGCAAGATCCTGGTCCACCCGGACAAAGCCCTGGTGATGAAGACCCTGAGCGAGGCCTATCCGGACAATGCCCCGCGTATCAGCCGCGACTTCAGTGAAGTGGAAGTCGACGGCAAGACCCGCATCGTCACGTTCACTCCGATCAAGGGCCTGCCCTCGGTCAACTGGTACATCGGTCTGTCGATAGACAAGGACAAAGCCTTCTCGATGCTCACCGAGTTTCGTGCCTCGGCGGTCGTCGCGACGCTGATTGCCGTGGCCATCATCATTGCCCTGCTGGGCATGTTGATTCGTATGCTGATCCAGCCGTTGCATGTGATGACCCGCGCCATGGCAGACATTGCCGACGGCGACGGTGACCTGACCAAACGCCTGACCATCCAGAACAACGATGAATTCGGCGTCCTCGGTACCGCGTTCAACCGCTTCGTCGAGCGTATTCACGGCTCGATCCGCGAAGTGTCCTCCGCCACCGGGCAAGTCAACGAAGTGGCTTTGCGCGTGGTAGCGGCCTCGAACTCGTCGATGTTCAACTCCGACCAACAGGCTTCACGCACCAGCAGCGTCGCCGCGGCCATCAACCAGCTTGGCGCCGCCGCCCAGGAAATCGCCCGCAACGCCGCGCAAGCGTCGAGCCAGGCCAGCGATGCCCGCAGCCTGGCTGAAGATGGCCAGCAAGTGGTGGATCGCAGCATTGTCGCGATGAATCAGCTGTCGAGCATGCTTAGCGCCTCGAGCAACAATATTGAATCGCTGAACAGCAAGACCGTGAACATCGGGCAAATTCTCGAAGTGATCACCAGCATTTCCCAGCAAACCAATCTGTTGGCGCTCAACGCCGCCATCGAAGCGGCGCGCGCCGGTGAAGCCGGACGGGGTTTTGCCGTGGTCGCCGATGAGGTCCGCAACCTGGCCCACCGCACGCAGGAATCGGCGCAGCAGGTGCAGACCATGATCGAAGAACTGCAAGTCGGCGCCCGCGAGTCCGTCAGCACCATGAGCGATAGCCAGCGCCACAGCCAGGACACGGTGGTCATCGCCAACCTGGCGGGTGAACGGCTTAACAGCGTCACCTTGCGCATCGGTGAAATCGACGGCATGAACCAGTCGGTGGCGACGGCGACCGAAGAGCAGACGGCTGTGGTGGAGTCGATCAACGTCGACATTACCGAGATCAACACGTTGAATCAGGAGGGGGTGGAGAATCTGCAGTCGACGTTGCGCGCTTGTGCGGATCTTGAGCAGCAGGCGGGGCGGCTCAAGCAGTTGGTAGGCAGTTTCCGTATTTAGTGTCTGATAGGGCCTCTTCGCGGGCAAGCCCGCTCCTACAGGTTCACGCAAACCCTGTGGGAGCGAGCCTGCTCGCGAAGGCGGCCTGTAATACACCGCAAAAACCCCGCCCGCCCCCGTCCACAAAACCCCAACCGAACATCTATCCTTCATAAAGGTCAACCAAGGGAGAACTACGGACCGGAGGGATGTTCATCGTGCATATCGCTGACATAACCATGTTCTACGCCCCTGCCAGCGGTGGCGTGCGCACTTATCTGGATGCAAAGCACCGTCGCCTGGGCAACAAGCCGGGCATCCGCCATAGTTTACTGATCCCTGGTTCCTCCTTGAGTGAACGGGATGGCGTTTACACGGTTCCGGCTCCCGCCCTGCCCTTCGGCAAAGGTTATCGTTTCCCCCTCCGTCTCGCGCCCTGGCGCAATGTCCTGCAGGATCTGCAGCCCGACCTGATCGAAGTCGGCGACCCTTACCTCACCGCCTGGGCTGCACTCGATGCCCGTCGGCAACTCGATGTGCCGGTGATCGGCTTTTATCATTCAGACCTGCCGCTGCTGGTCAGCAACCGCATGGGCAACTGGGTAACGACCAATGTCGAAGCCTATGTCAGCAAACTCTACGGCAACTTCGACCGGGTCCTGGCGCCGAGCCAGGTGATGGCCGACAAGCTGATCGGCCTCGGGGTGAAAAACGTCTACGTGCAACCCCTCGGTGTCGACTTGCAAACCTTCCATCCTGAGGCGCGGGACCCGGGTCTGCGGGCCGAACTGGGGATCGATGAACATACTCACTTGCTGATCTTCGCCGGACGCGGTTCCAAGGAAAAAAACCTGCCGGTCCTGCTCGACTGCATGAAACGCCTGGGCCGGCGCTATCACCTGCTGCTGGTTGGCTCGTCGATGCCAGCCCTGGTGCCGGATAACGTCACCGTGGTCGATGAGTTCTGCCCGGCGGTGCAAGTCGCCCGGCTGATAGCCAGCGCCGACGCGCTGCTGCATGCCGGTGACCAGGAAACCTTCGGCCTGGTGATTCTTGAAGCCATGGCCAGTGGCATTCCGGTGGTGGCCGTGGCGGCTGGGGCCTTTCAGGAAATCGTCACCGATCAATGCGGCTTGTTGTGCCCGCCGAACAATTCCATGGCGATGGCCAACGCTGTACGCGAATTGTTCAGTACAGGCAGCGCCATTCTGGGCAAACAGGCTCGCAGCCATGCCGAGCAGCATTACTCCTGGGATACGGTGGTCAACAGCCTGCTGGGACACTATCACGCCGTGCTCGGCAACCACTGGTCGCTGGCCGCCAATGGTTGAGTCCATGAACCCGCCCGGCTTGCTACTGGTGCTGCACGACGTCGCGCCACAAACCTGGGCCGATTACCAACCCTTTGTCGCCGCGGTCGACGCCATGGGCGCGGTGCCGATGACCTGGCTGGTGGTCCCGGATTTTCATCGCCAGAATAATCTGGACGCCCATCCGGATTTTCGACGTATGCTCTGCGGCCGGGTCATCCGTGGCGACGAACTGGCGCTGCACGGTTACTTTCATTGCGATGAAGCCCCCACGCCCAGTAACCCGCGAGACTGGTTCATGCGTCGGATCTACACCCACGAAGGGGAGTTTTACAGCCTGTCCACAGATGCCGCCCTCACCCGCCTGCGCGCCGGCATCGACCTGTTCCACCGATACGACTGGCCGTTGGCAGGTTTCGTCGCCCCGGCCTGGCTGATGAGTGAAGGCACGCGCCAGGCCTTGCGCCAATTGCCTCTGAGCTACACCAGTGACCCGCAACATCTCTATCGCCTGCCGGATTTTTCGCCGATCGACGCCCCTGGGCTGGTCTGGAGTGCGCGCAGTAACTGGCGTCGGGGCTTGTCGAAACTGCTCAGCGACCAGCGCGAACGACGCTGGCGGCAGGCACCGGTGATTCGCCTCGGCCTGCACCCGGTGGACATGCGCCATGAGTTCTCCCGTACTTACTGGCTGCAGACGCTCAAGCGCCTGCTCGACGGTGGGCGAGTGCCGATGACCAAGGCGCGCTGGCTGGCCATGCAAACCGACGCTGTCGGACGCGCCGCATGAGTCGCGGGATCCTGCTGCTCGTCGCGCTGCTCGCCGCAGTGCTGATTCCCTCATTGCTGGGGGGTAACGAAACCTGGTCTCGACTGCGAAGCTTTCCGCTGCATTGGCTGCTGATCATGTTCGGCATGATCCTGTTGTGCTGGGTGCTGAACACGATGCGCTTGCGTCTGTTGCTCGGCGATCAGCGCGACAAGGTGGGCCGGATCAAGAGCCTGGGGGTGGTGATGGCCGCCGAGTTCGCGTACTGCGCCACCCCCGGCGGCAGCGGCGGGCCACTGACCATCATGGCGCTGCTGGCGCGTAATGGTGTGCGTCCGGCCAAGGGCAGTGCCGTGTTCGCCATGGATCAGCTGAGCGATCTGCTGTTTTTCCTCTGCGCCCTGAGCGGGATTCTGATTTATGCCCTGTTCCAGCACCTGAGCGAGCGCATGGAATGGCTGCTGACCGTCAGCGCCGTTTCGATGGCTGGCGGCTTGCTCACCTGTGTGGTGGTGGCGCGCTACCACCGTCTACTGATTCGCCTGAGCGGTCGCTTGCTCGTTCGACTCAACGTCAAAGGCACCACGCGCCTGCGCTGGGCGCGAAAACTGCTGCACTTCCTGGCGGCGTTTACCGACACGTTGAAGTTGCCCTGTCAGACATTGATCACGGTGTTTGCCCTGACCTGCCTGCATTGGGTCTTGCGTTACAGCGTGCTGTATCTGGCGTTGCGCGGGCTCGGAGCGGATTTGCAGTGGGCCTGGAGCTTTCTGATCCAGATGCTTTCATTGAGTGCAGGGCAATTCAGCCTGCTGCCGGGCGGTGCCGGTGCGGCGGAGCTGACCTGCGCCGCCCTGTTGGCGCCGATGGTGGGAAAATCCACCGCGGCGGCGGCAATTCTGATCTGGCGGGCGGTGACTTATTACTTCTATCTGCTGGTGGGCGGGCCGGTGTTTTTGTTGATGCTCGGGCGGCCGCTGTTGAAGAAATTGATGAAGTTCAAGCAGGCTTAGGAGCGTGGGCATGCTTTGGCTGAGTTTTTTTGATCGTGTACATATCCGTTTTTGCGGTAACGGCTACTTAGGGTTCCGCCCTTACGGCGGGTCACTTTGAAAAACGGAATGCCGCCCAGCGCAAAGTAACCAAACGCTTTTATCCCGCCATTCGGTGCCTCGCTCAGGCTCGGCATGCCCTCACTCCGGCATTGCTCCGGGGGCCCGCCGCCATCGGCCATCCATGGCCGGGGGCGGCTACCGCGGCATCCTTGCCGCGGTGCCTCCTGCGCAACGCCTGCGTTCGGCCTCTGGGAAAGGGGCGGCAGATCTGAAGCCAAAGCAAAGCAAAGCCAAGCAAGATCAAAAGATCGCAGCCTCGCTTCGCTCGACAGCTCCTACAGGGGCAGGTGATCGGGGCGTACACAAATCCCGAGTCCGGCAAAGATCAAGTGGGAGCGAGCCTGCTCGCGAATGCGAACTGACATCCGGCGTCGATGTCGACTGGCACGGCCTCTTCGCGAGCAGGCTCGCTCCCACAGGTAATCGAGTCGTACACAAATCCCCTGTCCGACCAGCCCGGCCGGTAGGCCGCATCGCTTTGGCTTTGCTTTTGCTTTTGCTTTTGCTTTTGCGGTATACGCCCCCTCGAGAGGCCGAGCGCAGGTTCTGCGCAGTGGGCAACCCGGCATGGATGCCGGGTTAGCCGCCCCCGGCCATGGATGGCCGATGGCGGCGGGCCCACGGAGCAGGACCGGAGCGAGGGCATGCCGAGCCTGAGCGAGGCACCGAACGAAAGGGGCAAGAGCCCTTGGTTACTTGGGGCTTTTCCAAGTGACCCGCCGTCAGGGCGGAACCCTAAGTAGCCGTGACCGCAGAAACGGATATGTACACGTTCAAAAAGCCCAATCGGCCATTGCCAAACTTCACGTCTGCTTCTCCGGCACCCCACCCCCCACAGGTACAAAGTCAGGCTCCGAATTCAAAGCGTCCCACAACTGCGCAGCACCAGGAAACTCCGTACCATCCTCAGCGCTCAAGTCATCCGGATCATAACGACTCAAACACCCCTCACCCAACGTGGCAGGCGCTCTGGAAGTGGCTTTGTCGAGTGGATCGGCCATAAACATATCCTCAGGTCAGCAACGGCAAAGGGCCTGAAGCAATTGAACGCCCAGGCCCCTTGAACTTCAACCGTACTGTATCGCTGTCAGAACACCACGGTCTTGTTGCCATGCACCAACACCCGATCCTCCAGGTGATAACGCAGGCCACGGGCCAGTACCATCTTCTCGACGTCGCGACCGAAACGCACCATGTCTTCAATACTGTCACTGTGGCTGACGCGCACCACGTCCTGTTCGATGATCGGGCCGGCGTCCAACTCTTCGGTCACGTAATGGCAAGTAGCGCCGATCAACTTCACGCCACGCATGGATGCCTGGTGATACGGCTTGGCACCGACAAACGAAGGCAGGAAGCTATGGTGAATGTTGATGACCTTATGGGCATATTCGCTGCACAACGCGGGCGGCAGAATCTGCATGTAACGGGCAAGTACCACCACTTCGGCATCGTGCTGTTTGACCAGGCGCGAGACTTCGGCGAATGCCGGTTCCTTATCCTGCGCATTGACCGGCACATGGTAGTAAGGAATGCCGTGCCACTCGACCATGCTGCGCAGATCGTCATGGTTGGAAATCACGCAGGAAATTTCGCAATCCAGTTCGTCGCTGTGCCAGCGGTGCAGCAAGTCGGCCAGGCAGTGAGACTCGCGACTGGCCATCAACACCACGCGCTTCTTTTGCTCGGTATCGGTGATGCGCCAGTTCATCGAGAATTCTTCGGCAATGGGTGCAAACGCTTCGCGAAAGGCCTCAATACCGAAGGGCAGCGAATCGGCACGAATTTCGTGACGCATGAAGAACCAGCCACTGAGATTGTCCGAGTGGTGGCTCGCTTCAGTGATCCAGCCATTATGTGACGCCAGAAAGTTACTGACTTTAGCAACGATGCCGACGCGGTCCGGGCAAGCAATCACCAGCCGAAAAGTGCGCATGAGGGTCAAACTCCAGAACTTCGCAAAGGTCGCCATTCTAGCGATTGCGCAGCAAAACTGCAGTATTGATGACGTCTGGCGATGCAGGAAGGTGGGCGAGCCGGGTTCAGGCTACACCTGCCCCCCGCGCGATGGTGTTCTTTTAGCCATTCTTCAAGTGCCAAAAATGTGACTGTCTGTGATGCCTGTTGACGACGATTAAACTGTGCCGGAAATTTGCGGCCTATTCACCGCAACTAAATTAAATAAACTTGGGTTAAATGTTTACTTGATGAAACAGCCTGACTATTATTGCCGCACTGTCACCTGCCACCAGCGCCCAACATAAGGTAGTCCTCATGTCCTTGATCAACGAATACCGTGCCACCGAAGAAGCTATCAAAGAGCTGCAAGCCCGTTTGAAGAACCTGTCCCAAGACGACAAACTGCAAACCGAGCTGGAATTTGAAGGCAAACTGCGCACCTTGATGGGCGAATACTCCAAGTCCCTGCGTGACATCATCGCGTTGCTGGATCCTGAGTCCAAAACCAAAGCTCCACGCGGTGGCGCAGTAAAAACTACCGGCACCAAACGTGCTCGCAAAGTTAAACAATACAAAAACCCGCACAACGGCGAAGTCATCGAAACCAAAGGTGGCAACCACAAGACTCTGAAAGAGTGGAAAGCCAAGTGGGGCGGTGATGTGGTTGAAGGTTGGGCTACTCTGCTGGGCTAAGCCGCAGAGCTTTGTCAAAGATTCGTCCGCGACAAAAATAACGCCAGCCGCTGCTGGCGTTTTTTTATGCCCGACGTTCAATCCGACGACATGTTCGTTTTCAAAGACTCAAACGTTTGCGTAATTCCTCAACATAATTGTGCCAATCATTCAACACCCCTCGCTGAAACGATGTAGCTGTAGCGCTCAATTGGGCGCTGGCTTCTACAAAAGTTTCCAGTGTATTGGGCGCCCCCCACTCGGATGCCGTCAGACGGTTCTGACAGAATATTCGCCAGCGTTGTTGCTCTTCGAAACTCAACGTATCGGGGAAGTTACGTGCGCGATATCGAAACAATAATTCCGGCAAGCGTTCATCATCGAAAGGCCACTGCGCTTGTGCCAATTGCCCAGGATCCGCCGCTCTGACCTGCTCACATAGGCGCCGATCCCGATCACCGATAAAACCATCGTATAACTGTTGCTCGGGATCCTGGCTCGGGGTGAAATCCTCGTTGGCATAAATGGCCTGAACTTTATCTCGCCAAACTGATTGTGCGTCACTTAGTCGCAGCGCGCGCTCCTGATAGAGCGTCATATCCAGTTCCAGGCGTTGCTGATCTTGGGGGCGAAGCACCGACAGCGGCGCCACCACCGGACATTTATTGATGTGGATGAGCTTGAGCGGCACCGGCAACTCGCCCTCGGCCAGATCATCGCGACGGGTATACAAGCGCTGACGCAAGGCTTCGACACTCAGATCCAGCAAGCCTTGGGGATCCAGGTGCAAGTCACAAACAATCAGAGCGTTCTTGTTACGCGGATGCCAGGCCAGGGGCAGCACCACACCAACATAGTTGCGCGCCGCCGAAAAGCGCCCGGAGATGTGCACCATTGGCTGCAACAGTCGAATCTGATCCATCACCTTTTGCTTGGCGCGCAATTGAAACAGCCAGTCATAGAGCTTCGGCTGCTTTTCGCGGATCAGCCGCGCAAGGGCGATCGTGGCGCGAACGTCCGACAGCGCTTCATGGGCATGGCCGTGATCGATACCGTTGGCGGCACTCAGGCGCTCCAGCTTGAGCGTCACACGCCCCTCGTCGTCCGTCGGCCAAACCAGGCCATCGGGGCGCAAGGCGTAGGCCGCACGCACCACATCAATCAGATCCCAGCGACTGTTGCCGCCTTGCCACTCACGCGCATAAGGGTCGAAAAAATTGCGGTACAAGCTGTAACGGGTCATCTCATCGTCGAAACGCAAGGTGTTATAACCGGCCCCGCAGGTGCCGGGCGCAGCCAGTTGGGCATGCACCCGGGTCATGAAATCGGCTTCGCTCAAGCCTTGCCCGGCCAGTCGGCTCGGCGTGATACCGGTAATGGCGCAGGCCGCGGGATGAGGCAGGATGTCATCACTGGGCTGGCAGTAAAGATTGACCGGCTCGTCTATTTCATTGAGTTCAACGTCAGTGCGAATTCCCGCCACTTGCAGCGGACGGTCGCAACGGGGGTTGATGCCGGTGGTTTCATAGTCGTACCAGAAGATGGAGGTCACGGGCTATTCCTGAACTGAAGATCGGCGAAGTCTAGGCGTTCACATCCCGCCCCGGCCAGTCATCTTGCCATTCAATCACCCCGGCCGCTTAGCCGTGCACTACATAGTTATGTCGTTTCCCCCCGGGAGGCTGCTAGCATCTCCCGGACAGAGACCTCCCGATCAGGCCACATCATCAGGTTGCCCATGCTCGAGACCACAGCACTGCCAAGGAAAGCAACGCTGTCCCCACCACTGGATACGCGGTACCAGATCGAAACGCCGGAAGGCATCGACTTGCCATTGCGCCCGGCCGGGTTGATGGTGCGTGCGCTGGCGTTCGCCATCGACCTTGGCCTGCGCGGGTTGATCCTAGGCTCGCTGTTTATTGTCCTGGCGTTTCTCGGAAAGCTCGGCGCCGGTCTTGGCTCGATCCTGCTCTTCGTGGTGAGCTGGTGGTACATGGTGCTGTTCGAGGTGCTCAATCAAGGTCGCTCGCCAGGCAAGCAGTGGATGGGCCTGCGGGTGGTCCAGGACGATGGCACCCCCATCGGCTGGTCTGCTTCGCTGCTGCGTAACCTGCTGCGCTTCGTCGATATGTTGCCGTTTGGTTATTTCCTCGGGGCCATCAGCTGCCTGCAGCACCCCAACTTCAAGCGTCTCGGCGACCTGGCCGCCGGCACGCTGGTGATCTACCGCGAACATCCGCTCACCCGCCCCCAATTACCGGCCGCCGAGCCCCGGCGCCCAGCCTTTGCCCTGACGCTTGCCGAGCAACGCGCGATTCTCGGGTTTGCCGAACGCCAGGGTAAACTCTCCGAGGCGCGGGTCACTGAACTCGCGGCCATTCTCGCGCAACCCCTGCAGGTTCCAACGCCACAGGCGGTGGCCGAGCTCAACGGGATTGCCCGCGGCTTGTTGGGCCCTACATGAAGCAAAGTCTTTTCGAGAGTCGCCACAAGGCCGAATGGGAGCAGTTTGCCCTGCTGCTTGAAAGACTGGAACGCAACCAGAACGCCTCCCGTGCCGCCAGTTTCCCAGGTGATTATCGTCGTCTGTGCCATCACTTGGCCTTGGCCCAGGAGCGCGGTTACAGCAGTTTCCTGATCGACTCCTTGCAGCAACAGGTCTTGCGCGGGCATCAACAGCTTTATCGGCATCGCAGCCGACTGGGCGCCAAGGCATTGGGTTTCATCCTGGCGGACTTCCCCAGACTGGTGCGTGAACTGTGGCGCTTCGTGCTCGCCGCCGGCCTGATGTTTTTTGGCAGCCTGATCGGCATCGCCCTGCTGGTGTATCTGTTTCCGGATCTGGTCTACAACCTGATCCCGGCCGAGCAGGTCAGCGAGATGCAGAGCATGTACGACCCCAACGCCGGTCACCTGGGGCGCTCGGCGGAACGGGCGGCCAGTGAAGACTGGGTCATGTTCGGCTACTACATCATGCACAACATCGGCATTGCCTTTCAGACCTTTGCCAGCGGCTTGCTGTTTGGCCTGGGCAGCGCGTTTTTCCTGTTCTACAACGGCTTGATGATTGGCGCGGTGGCCGGCCACCTGACGCACATCGGCTACGGCCAGACCTTCTGGTCATTCGTGGTCGGCCACGGTGCCTTCGAACTCAGTGCCATTGCCCTGGCGGGGGCCGCTGGCCTGCAACTGGGTTGGGCATTGATCGCACCGGGACGCCTGCGCCGCGCCGAGGCCTTGCGCCTGGCGGCGCGCAAGAGTGTGATGCTGATTTGCGGGGTGATGCTGTTTCTACTGATTGCGGCGTTTATCGAAGCCTATTGGTCGTCGATGACCGGGGTCGCGCCAATGACCAAATACCTGGTCGGTGCGGTGCTCTGGTTACTGGTGGCGGTCTATCTGCTGTTTGCCGGACGGACCCGCCATGCGCCTGAGTGACGCCAGTGTGGTGATTCGCCCACGCCTCAATTGGGAGGCCATGGACCTGGGCGTGCTGCTGAGTCAGCGCCACCGCCGCCTGCTGATGACCAGCTGGGCCATCGTGACCTTGCCGGTCTTCGCCCTGCTCAGCCTGCTGCTCTGGGACTCGCCCGCCCTCGCGGTGTTTATTTTCTGGTGGCTGAAACCGGCGTTCGAACGCCTGCCGCTGTACATCCTGTCCACAGCCATGTTCGGTGAGACGCCGACATTGAAACAGGCATTGCGCCAATGGCCGCGACTGCTCAAGCCGCAACTGCTGGCCAGCCTGACCTGGCGACGCCTGAGCCTGAGCCGCAGCTTCGTGATGCCGGTCATGCAACTCGAAGGCCTCACAGGTGACGCGCGGGAGCAGCGTTTGCAGGTGCTGTTGCAGCGTAACGCCGGCGCCGCGAAGTGGCTGACGATCATCGGCGTGCACCTGGAAGGCGCCTTGTGGATCGGCCTGATGGTGCTGTTCTACCTGTTGTTGCCGACACAGGTAGAACTTGACTGGAGCTGGCAGACCTTGATCACCGCCGCCACACAGGACTGGCGCTGGCTGGAACACCTGACCAACTTCTTCTACGCACTGGTGCTGGTGGTCTGGGAACCGGTCTATGTAGCCTGCGGCTTCAGCCTTTATCTGAACCGGCGCACGGTGCTGGAAGCCTGGGATATCGAACTGGCGTTCCGCCGCCTCCGCCAACGCCTGAGCAGCGCCGCCATGCCCCTGCTGCTGGCGGTGTTGCTGTTGACGCCCACCGCGCAAACCGCCTGGGCCGTCGAGCCGATCGTTTCGCCCGACAGCCCGCGCCTGTTGGACCAGCCCCTGAGCAGCCAGGCGTCCCGGGACAGCATCAAGGCGATCCTCGATCAGCCTCCGTTCAAAAACAGGGAAACTGTCACGCGCTATCGTTTTGGCGAGGAGACGCCGACTGCCTTCTCCCCGAACGATGACCGGATGCCCGAATGGCTGACAGCGCTGCTCAATCTATCGACCACATTGATTGAGGTGGTGCTGTGGGGGACAGTGGTCGGCACCCTCGGCTTTTTGATCTGGCGTTACCGGGCCTGGTTGCAGGCCTTTGTCAGCCGTCGCCCGGTGTTGAACGGTAAAGTCCCGCGACCGTTACCGCAGCAGGCGTTCGGCCTGGACCTTAACCGCGACACCCTGCCCGCCGACATTGCCAGCAGCGCCGAAAACCTCTGGCAAAGCCACCCTCGCGAGGCCCTTGGCTTGCTCTATCGCGCCCTGCTCAGCCATTTGCTGCACGACTGCGACATGGCCTTGAAACCCGCCGATACCGAAGGCCAGGTGCTGGAACGTGTCGAACGATTGCAACAACCCGAGTTGCTGGCCTTCAGTAAAAAGCTGACCGGACACTGGCAGAACATGGCCTACGGGCATCGACTGCCCCCCGCGCCCGCGCAACGGGAACTCTGTGACGGCTGGCGTGCGTTGTTCGACCAGGGAGCCGCCCGTTGAACCGACGCTCCTGGCTCGCGGCCGGCATATTCTGCGCGGTGCTGCTGGGCGCGCTGAGTATTTACCTGTACCTGAAGGCGACGCCCTATCAGCAAGTGATCGACCACGGCCCCGCGCCCGAAGCCTTGGCCAATCCTTATCTGGCCGCCGAGCATTTCCTGCGCAAACAGGGCCTGACCGTCAGGCATGCCGACGGTCTCGACGTCCTGCCTTCGATCGAGCCGCGACAGCACAGCCTGTTGTTGCTCGGTGACCGGTCCAACATGACCCCGCGCCAGATCGATCAAGTGATGAACTGGAGCCGGGCCGGCGGGCGCCTGTTGTTCGTGGCCCAGTCGCTGTGGGATGAGAAACTCGGCCAGAGCAATGACCTGTTGCTCGACCGGGTCCAGGTGCATCAGTTGCTGAGCAAAAACCTCAAGGGCCCGCCACCCGACAGCAGGGCCGACCCCTACCCCAAATTGACCAAGCTGTACCTTGAAGACGAAGACGCGCCGGCCTACGCCGGCTTTGACACCGCCTTCCATCTCGAAGACCCGAAAAACCTCGCCCAGGCCTGGGCCAACAGTGCCAAGGCCACCCACATGATGCAGCTCAATCACGGGCTCGGTTCGATCATCGTGATCACCGACGCCGACCTGTGGAAAACCCCGGTCATCGATCAGTACGACAACGCCTGGCTGCTCTGGTACCTGACGGCGGATACCGACGTGACCTTGCTGTTCAACACCGATCATGACGACCTGCTGACCTTGCTGCTACGCTACTTCCCCCAGGCGCTGGTAGCGCTCGTTGCCCTGATCGGTGTGTGGTTCTGGCAGGTCGGCGTGCGTCATGGCCCGCTGCTGGAACCGGCTCCGCGTGCCCGTCGGCAACTCCAGGAACACCTGCGCGCCAGTGCCTATTTCCTGTTAAGGCGCAAGGGGCAGGACAGCCTGCTGCAAATCTTGCAGCATGACATTCTGCGCCGCGTGCGGCGCCGCCATCCCGGTTTTGAACAACTCGGCGTCGCCGAACAATGGCTGGTGATCGCACGCCTGACCGACCAATCCACACGCGCTATCAGCCAGGCCATGAGCCCACGGCCGAAGCAACGGTTTTCCAGCGTTGATTTCAGCCGTCAGGTCGCCTACTTGCAAACCTTGAGGAATGCGTTATGAGTGAACAGATCAAGCCCGACGTTCCGAACCACGCCGACCAGCAACGCCAGCGCGCCAGTCAATTGGCTCAGGCGCTGCGTAGCGAGTTGCAGAAGGTGGTCATCGGCCAGGACGCGGTCATCGACGACGTTCTTACGGCCCTGATCGCTGGCGGTCACGTGCTGCTCGAAGGCGTGCCAGGGCTGGGCAAGACCCTGTTGGTGCGGGCGCTGGCGCGCTGCTTCGGCGGCGAGTTCGCGCGCATCCAGTTCACCCCGGACCTGATGCCCAGCGATGTCACCGGGCACGCGGTGTATGACTTGCAGACCGAGCAATTCAAGCTGCGCAAAGGGCCGTTGTTCACCAACCTGCTGCTCGCCGACGAAATCAACCGCGCCCCGGCAAAGACCCAGGCCGCGCTGCTCGAAGCCATGCAGGAACGGCAAGTAACCCTCGAAGGCCGCGCCCTGCCCATCGTGCAACCGTTCATGGTGCTCGCCACGCAAAACCCCATCGAACAGGAAGGCACTTACCCGCTGCCGGAAGCCGAGCTCGACCGCTTCATGCTCAAGGTCCGCATGGACTACCCCGATGGCGACGAGGAGCTGAACATGGTGCGCCAGGTCAGTCGCTCGACCCGGGCCGACATGCTCGACGTGCAACCGTTGCGCACGGTGTTGCAGGCCAAGGACGTACTGGCGTTGCAGCGCATTGCCAGCGACCTGCCGCTGGACAATCAAGTCCTCGACTACGCCGTACGCCTGGCCCGCACCACCCGCAGCTGGCCGGGACTGACCCTTGGTGCCGGTCCCCGGGCTTCCATCGCGCTGGTGCGTTGCGCCCGGGCACGGGCGCTGTTGCGCGGTGGCGAGTTCGTGATTCCGGATGACATCAAGGGCTGCGCCCTGGCGGTGTTGCGCCATCGCGTACGTCTGGCGCCAGAGCTGGATATCGAAGGGCTCGAGGTCGATCACGTGCTGCGCCAACTGCTCGATCAAGTGCCGGCACCGCGACTGTGAAACCCTCGCGCCTGCTGTTGATCTGGCTCGCAATCCTGCTGGTCATCGGTATCGTCCTGGGCACCTTGCGGGCGCTGGACATCGCGATGCCAGCGAGTCTGCTGTCGATCAACTGGGGACTGCTGTTGGCACTGCTGGCCCTGGCCATACTCGACGCCATCCGCCTGAAACACCTGCCCACCCCCGGCGTCAAACGACAACTGCCCGGCAGCCTGGCGCTCGGCCGTTGGGGCGATGTGCGACTGGAGGTCGAACATGACTTTGCCCAGCCGCTGAACATTCAACTCTTCGACCACGTCCCCGCCGGCCTGAGCTTCGAAAACCTGCCATTGTCGGTCGAGCTTCAGCCCGGCCTGCACAGCCAGATCGGCTACCGCCTGCGTGCGCTGAAGCGCGGGCATTTCCATTTCGAACAATGCGAAATCAGCCTGCCGAGCCCATTGGGCCTGTGGTCCGACAAACGCTTGCTGAACGTGACCGCCGACACCCGGGTCTACCCCGACTTCGCCCGCCTCTACGGTGGCCAGCTGCTGGCGGTGGACAACTGGCTCAGCCAACTCGGCGTGCGCCAGCGCCCACGACGCGGCCTGGGCCTGGAATTTCATCAGCTACGGGAATTCCGCGAAGGCGACAGCCTGCGCCAGATCGACTGGAAAGCCACCGCCCGCCAGCGCACGCCGATTGCACGGGAGTATCAGGACGAACGTGACCAGCAGATCATTTTCATGCTCGATTGCGGCCGGCACATGCGCAGCCAGGATGGTGAACTGGCGCACTTTGATCACGCGCTCAATGCCTGCCTGTTGCTCAGCTATGTCGCCCTGCGCCAGGGGGATGCCGTGGGCCTTTGCACTTTTGCGCACGAGCAGCCGCGCTACCTCGCCCCGGTCAAGGGCACCGGCCAACTCAATGTATTGCTCAACCACGTCTACGACCTGGACAGCAGCCAACGCAGTGCCGACTACCAGGCCGCTGTAACCGAGTTGCTGGCTCGGCAAAAACGCCGGGCGCTGGTGGTATTGGTCACCAACCTGCGGGACGAAGACGACGAAGAACTGCTCACTGCGGTCAAACGCCTGGGCAAGCCACATCGGGTGCTGGTCGCCAGTCTGCGCGAAGACGTGCTCGACCGTTTGCGTCAGGCACCGGTGCAAACCTTGTCCGATGCGCTGATCTATTGTGGCACCGTGGATTTCCTCAATGCCCGGGCCGAACTTCATGAGCGATTGAACGCTCATGGCGTGCCGGTGGTGGATACGACCGCTGTCGAGTTGGGCGCTGCGTTAGTGACGCGTTACCTGGAATGGAAGAAGGCCGGGGTGTTTTAGGGGCTGGGATGCGCAGAACCCGCTTACAGCCTTTGAATATCGGTTGCTTGATCAGACGCCTTCGCGAGAAAGCCCGCTCCCACACTAAATCTTTGGTGATCGCAAACTATGTGTCCACAGCCGATCAATTGTGGGAGCGAGCCTGCTCGCGAAGGCGATCGCCTGAACCCCGCAGATTTCAGGCCGAAGCAGGCATCGGCTGAAAACTGAAGTACTGCTTCAGTGCATCCACCAATTGCCCATACTCCGGCGGGGCCTGTTGCAGGCTGAACCCGGCGTCGTAATGGTGGGGAGTCGCGTCTTCATGGCACCACAGGCAGCAGGCATTGAGGTCGATCACCTGGTGGCAGCCTCCGGCCATGGGAATTTTCAGGCGCAAGGCGAAATCGGCACCGATCATCATCGGCAGCTGGCTGATGAGCATCAGCCCGTCTTCAGAGACATTGCCTAAAAAGCCGATGGGCTTATCGGTAACGCTGTTGAACACTCTCAGAAAATACGGCAGTTGATGCCGCTCGATCCGGCGGTCGGTGAACATGTTGAATTCGCTACGCAAGACCCTTAAGCAGGGCCGCACTAATGCTTCGGAACGGGCCTGCCTGCCTTTATCAAACAGCCAGGCAACGGGCACGCTCTCCCTGATCCTGGTGCGACACGCCTTGAACCGCTGTCGCTGACTTCTGCCGATCACAGGTGTTTCGCCGATTTATTTAAAGCCAAGGCTCTGAAATCGATCTATTGGACTATAGCTCACCCCCGTCGGGGAGCCAGCGGCGCGATGCCAACGGCGATCAGAACCGGGTCGGGCGAACAACGGTGGCACTGCGTAGCGGGTAATGCCCCAGGGACTGCAAGGTTTCCAAGCGGGCGCGGGCGCGGAAGGCATATTCACTTTGCGGGTACGACGCCAGGATGAACTGATAGGTCTGGGCGGCATCAACGAACAGTTTCTGACGCTCAAGACACAAACCGCGCAGCATCGAGACTTCTGGCCATACATAAGGCCGCGCTCGGCTCGCGCGTTCGACTTTGGACAATTCGAGCGTCACCTGCTCGCAATTGCCACGGTCATAGGCGCTGTAGGCGTTATTCAAATGATGGTTCATCGACCAACGGGTGCAGCCCGTGACACTGAGTGCAAGGGCGGCGATGAGCACGAATCGCATGGGGGTTCTCCTATCTTGAACTCTGTATCGACCCGTTGGCGAAAATCTTCAGGATTGTTCGTTTAAAGAAACAAACGAATAAGTAGTGCACATGAACAATGACTACACCCCCAGAGCATAGTAGCCTCACTCAGCGCTTGAACTCAGGAGTCTTTGCATGTCCGTCCGTCGTACCAAAATCGTCGCTACCCTTGGCCCGGCCAGTAACTCGCCGGAAGTTCTCGAACAGCTGATTCTGGCTGGCCTGGACGTCGCCCGTCTGAACTTCTCCCACGGCACCCCCGACGAGCACAAGGCTCGCGCGAAGCTGGTGCGTGACCTGGCCGCCAAGCACGGTCGCTTCGTCGCCCTGCTGGGTGACCTGCAAGGTCCGAAGATCCGTATCGCCAAATTCGCCAACAAGAAGATCGAGCTGAAGATCGGTGATCAATTCACCTTCTCCACCAGCCATCCGTTGACCGAAGGCACCCAAACCATCGTCGGCATCGACTACCCGGACCTGGTCAAGGACTGCGGCGTCGGCGACGAGCTGCTGCTCGATGACGGTCGCGTGGTGATGCGCGTCGACACCGCCACCGCAACCGAACTGCACTGCACCGTGCTGATCGGTGGCCCGCTGTCGGACCACAAAGGCATCAACCGTCGCGGCGGTGGCCTGACCGCACCGGCCCTGACCGAAAAAGACAAGGCCGACATCAAGCTCGCCGCAGAAATGCAGGTCGACTACCTCGCCGTGTCCTTCCCGCGTGATGCCGCCGACATGGAATACGCCCGTCAACTGCGCGACGAAGCCGGCGGTACCGCCTGGCTGGTGGCGAAGATCGAACGTGCTGAAGCCGTGGCCGACGATGAAACCCTCGACGGCCTGATCGCCGCTTCCGATGCCGTCATGGTTGCCCGTGGTGACCTCGGTGTGGAAATCGGCGACGCCGAGCTGGTGGGTATTCAGAAGAAGATCATTCTGCACGCACGCCGCCACAACAAGGCAGTGATCGTAGCGACCCAGATGATGGAGTCGATGATCCAGAACCCGATGCCGACCCGCGCCGAAGTGTCCGACGTGGCCAACGCCGTGCTCGACTACACCGACGCCGTGATGCTTTCGGCCGAGAGTGCGGCCGGTCTGTACCCGCTGGAAGCTGTGCAGGCCATGGCCCGCATCTGCATCGGCGCGGAAAAGCACCCGACCAGCAAGACCTCCAGCCACCGCATCGGCAAGGTCTTCGAAAGCTGCGACCAGAGCATCGCCCTGGCCGCGATGTACACCGCCAACCACTTCCCGGGTGTGAAGGCGATCATCTCCTTGACCGAAAGTGGCTACACGCCGTTGATCATGTCGCGCATCCGTTCTTCGGTGCCGATCTACGCGTTCTCGCCGCACCGCGAAACCCAGGCCCGCGCGGCCATGTTCCGTGGTGTCTACACCGTACCGTTCGACCCGGCGTCCCTGCCGCCTGAGCAAGTCAGCCAGGCCGCGATCGACGAGTTGCTCAAGCGCGGTGTCGTAGAGAAAGGCGACTGGGTCATCCTGACCAAGGGCGACAGCTACCACACCATCGGCGGCACCAACGGCATGAAGATCCTGCACGTTGGCGACCCGATGGTCTGAGTGATCGCCTGCTGAAAAACAAAAGCCCTGCCATGTGAATGGTGGGGCTTTTTGCTTTCTGACCTGGTAGATGTATCGGCTGGGCCGGCCCCTTCGCCGGCAAGCCGGTCTCGCTCCCACAGCGGATCTGTGTTGCGCACGCGGTCAATGTGGGAGCGGGCTTGCTCGCGAAGAGGCTGGCACTGTCAGCGAATATTCAATGCCGGTTGATAAACCCCGACAACGCCGCAATTGCTTCCGGCGAGCGCAAACGCTCAGTGAACAGCGTGCCCTCTTCTTCTATCGCCTTGCGCAATTGCTCGCGATCGGGTGCTTTCATCAATTGCTTGCTGATCCGCACCGCCTCCGGTGGCAGGGTCTCGAAACGCAACGCCACTTCCCGCGCCTTGGCCAACGCCGCTCCGCCACTGCCCAGGGCTTCGGTCGCAATACCCCACGCCGCCGCTTGCACCACTGAAACCTTCACCCAGCAGCAACAATTGCGCGGCTTTAGCCTGGCCGAGCAAACGCGGCAGGAGCAGGCTGGAACCGAATTCCGGGCATAACCCGAGATTGACGAACGGCATGCGTAATTTTGCATCTGCACTGACATACACCAGGTCGCAATGCAGCAACAACGTCGTGCCAATACCCACCGCGGCACCGGCCACGGCTGCGATCACCGGTTTACGGCATTCGAGCAGGCTGAGCATGAAGAGGAACACCGGGCTGTCGAGACTGGTCGGCGGTTGCTGCAGGAAGTCGGCGATGTCGTTGCCGGCGGTGAAGCACTCGGCGGACCCGGTGATCAGCACGGCGTTGATCTGCGGGTCGGTGTCGGCCTGTTGCAGCGCTTCGGCCAGGTGGCTGTACATGGCGCGGGTCAGGGCGTTTTTCTTGTCGGGGCGGTTCAGGCGCAGGGTCAGCAGGCCGCGCTCGCGCTCTATCTGGATGGCATCGGTCATGAAAGGTCTCGCGTCTGAAAAATCAGCGCTCAACCGCGGGGCAGGAAAACGTCAGCCAGCAGTTGATTGCGCGGCAGTCCCGCCAGGTACAGGCGCCGGGCAAAGGCGTCGACACTGTCGGGGGCCCCGCAGAGTAAGGCCTGGGTTTGCCGGGAAACAAGCCGCAGTTGCGCCAAAGCCGCGGGCAACTCGGCCGGGGTCCACAGCTCGACGCTGAGGTTCGCACGGCTGGCGGCCATGGCTTGCAGGGGTTTGGCCAGATAATGCTCGTGGGCATCATGGGCCAGGTGAATAACGCGGATGGCGCCGTGGTGTTCCTGGCGTAGCGCTTCACGCAGGATGCCGAACAACGGGCCAAGCCCGGTACCGGCGGCCAGCAGCCACAACGGCCGGTTGTTCCAGTCGACGTCGTAATGCAATGCCCCGCCGCGCAACTCGCCGAGACGGATCGAATCGCCGATCTTCAATTGACGTGCCGCATCGCTGAACGCCCCCGGCTGGCGACAGTCGAGGTGAAACTCCAGAAAGCGGTCTTCTCCCGGCAGGCTGGCGAGGGAGTACGGCCGCGCAACGTTGCCCGCCCACAACACCAGGTGCTGCCCGGCGCTGTAGCGCAAAGGCCGTTCAGGTGTCAGGCGCAAACGCAACACATGGGCGCTCAACCAATCCGCGGCAGCCACCGCGGCCGGGCGACCGTCCTGTTGCGGATCGAAGGTGTGCACTTGCAAGTCTTCGACTACCTGACACTGGCATGCCAGGCGCCACCCTTGTTGACGCTGGTCGGCGCTCAAGGCATCAGGTCGACTATCACTCGGCAGCCCTTGCACACATTGCACCAGGCACGCATGACAACTGCCGGCGCGACAACTGTAGGGCACTGCCACGCCGTTGCGATTCAACGCATCGAGCAGATTACTGCCGGCCGCCACCGACCATTGGCACTCACCGACCCTTAATTCAGGCATCGACGTTCTCCCACGCCGCCGCACACCGATTGCGGCCATCGCGCTTGGCCCGATACAGCGCTTGATCAGCCCGTTGCAAGGCATCGTCGAGATCGTCGCCCAGTTCCAGCAGGGTCATGCCCACCGACAAACTGAGAGGACCGACGTTGAGGCCGATCAACTGGATATCGGTGAACGCAATGCGCAACCGCTCACAGCAAGAAGTCAGGCGTTCGGCATTACAGTCTGGCAGCAGCAGCACGAACTCTTCACCGCCGTAACGGGCCAGCACATCGTCCTCGCGCAGGCAGGCGGAGGCGACACCGGCGAAGGCTTGCAACACCTGATCGCCGGCGGCATGGCCGTGTACATCGTTGATCCGTTTGAAATGGTCGAGGTCAATCAGCGCCAGGCCATGCATGACATCGGCGTCCATGGCTTTGAGCTCGCGGGACGCCAGGCGCAGGAAATGCCGGCGATTGAACAGCCCGGTCAACTCGTCGGTGGCCACCAGGTCTTCGAGCTGGCGCATCATGCCACGCAGGGTGTCCTGATGCGCCTGCAAGGCGAATCGACGCTGACGCATGCGTTGACGCGTGGCCTGCACGTGCCGGGCATACAGCTCCAGCCAGACCAACACGATGAGCAGCACGCAGACCTGCAAAGCTGCGAGCGCCGGGTCGGGCAGCTGAAAGTTGTAGCCCTCCCACAGGGTGATCGCGCTGAAACTGAAAAACACCAGCAGCATGCAGCGCAAAAAGGCCCGGCGCGACAGATGAAACAAGCCGAACAGCAGGATCAGTACGTAGAACACCAGAAACGCACCGCGTGCTTCATCCAGATTGGCCATCAGCCAGGTTTGCCAGGCCAGCCCCAGCAACACCTGCACTTCGGTCAGGCTGGGGTCGGAAAATCGCACATTGCATCCGCTGTAAAACACCGCGAACAAGGTGGCCTGGCTGATGACCAGCAACGCACTGCCGACGGCCACGTTGGTCAACGGCTCATCGAAATGGCCGGTGAAATACGCCAGCCACAGCAGCAGCAAAGCCAGGGCGTAAGTGCCGGCGGCGAGGGCAAAACGCTTTAACAAAAGGCGCTGGATGGCGTTATGGGTCAATCGTTGACTCACCGTGCGAGGGAGGCTGTCAGAGTGTCCTACTCTACAGACCGAATGCCACTTTAGTGGCGCGACCGATAAATGACCATCCCTGCGCAGGTTTCATCTGCATCGCCGGCTTATGCGACCAACGATTGACTGTCGGCGGGTGTTTACCGAACCGAGGCGCGGTATACTGCCGCGCCTTTTTAGCGTCGCGCCAGCATGCCCGGCGTGCCTTGAAAGGTGCTTGCAACCGACCGATGCACCCAAGCTGCAAGCACCTTATTGAATGTTCCCGTCTTTTAGAGGAGCGCGACTCATGACCGTGATCAAGCAAGACGACCTGATACAGAGCGTTGCCGACGCCCTGCAGTTCATTTCCTATTACCACCCCGTGGATTTCATCCAGGCGATGCACGAGGCCTACCTGCGTGAAGAATCGCCGGCGGCTCGCGATTCGATGGCGCAGATCCTGATCAACTCGCGCATGTGCGCCACCGGCCATCGGCCGATCTGCCAGGACACCGGCATCGTCACCGTGTTCGTGCGCGTGGGCATGGACGTGCGTTGGGATGGCGCCACCATGGGCCTGGACGACATGATCAACGAAGGCGTGCGCCGGGCCTACAACCTGCCGGAAAACGTCCTGCGTGCTTCGATCCTCGCCGACCCGGCGGGCGCTCGCAAGAACACCAAGGACAACACCCCGGCCGTGATCCACTACTCCATCGTTCCGGGTAACACCGTGGAAGTGGACGTGGCGGCCAAGGGCGGCGGTTCCGAGAACAAATCGAAAATGGCCATGCTCAACCCGTCCGACTCGATCGTCGACTGGGTGCTCAAGACCGTTCCGACCATGGGCGCCGGCTGGTGCCCACCGGGCATGCTCGGCATCGGCATCGGTGGCACCGCCGAGAAAGCCGCGGTGATGGCCAAGGAAGTGTTGATGGAATCCATCGACATCCACGAGCTGAAAAAGCGCGGCCCGTCCAACCGTATCGAAGAGATGCGCCTGGAACTGTTCGAGAAGGTCAACCAACTGGGCATCGGCGCCCAGGGCCTGGGCGGCCTGACCACCGTGCTCGACGTGAAGATCATGGATTACCCGACTCACGCCGCTTCGTTGCCGGTGTGCATGATCCCGAACTGCGCCGCCACCCGTCACGCGCACTTCGTGCTCGACGGTTCCGGCCCGGCCTCGTTGGAAGCGCCACCGCTGGACGCCTACCCGGAAATCGTCTGGGAAGCGGGTCCTTCGGCTCGCCGCGTCAACCTCGACACCCTGACCCCGGAAGACGTACAGAGCTGGAAGCCGGGCGAAACCGTCCTGCTCAACGGCAAGATGCTCACCGGTCGCGACGCTGCGCACAAGCGCATGGTCGAGATGCTGAACAAGGGTGAAACCCTGCCGGTGGACCTCAAGGGTCGCTTCATCTACTACGTCGGCCCGGTTGATCCGGTGCGCGAAGAAGTGGTGGGCCCGGCTGGCCCGACCACCGCGACGCGCATGGACAAGTTCACCCGGCAGATCCTCGAGCAGACCGGCCTGCTGGGCATGATCGGCAAATCCGAGCGCGGTCCGACCGCAATCGAAGCGATCAAGGACCACAAGGCGGTTTACCTGATGGCAGTCGGTGGCGCCGCTTACCTGGTGGCGCAAGCCATCAAGAAGTCCCGCGTAGTGGCTTTTGCCGAACTGGGCATGGAAGCGATCTACGAGTTCGACGTCAAAGACATGCCTGTGACCGTAGCGGTTGATAGCAAGGGTGAGTCCGTACACATCACCGGTCCTGCCATCTGGCAGAAAAAGATCAGTGAAAGCCTAGCGGTAGAAGTGCAGTAAGCGCTTCGACTGATACGGCAAAGGCGACAGGGGTGATCCTCCTGTCGCCTTTTTTGTTGCCCATGTTATGGTGCGCGCCCTCCGTATTCATTGTGTAATGCCCGGCATGTCTGAGTCTTCTCGCACCCTGCGCCTGACGCTGTACATATTTCTTATCCTGGCTGGCGCAGCCCTCGCCGCCACCCTGGCCATACGCCACGCCGAGCGTCAGGCCTTGGTGGAAGATGCTGCCCGCGCCAATCAGCAATTGGGGTTGTACGCCACCTCTCTGCACACCCTGATCGAACGGTACCGCGCCCTGCCCGCCGTGCTCGCCCTGGACCCTGAACTGCGTTCGGCACTCAAGGGCCCGCTGAGCCCCGAGCAACAGGATGCGCTGAACCGCAAACTGGAAAAAATCAACGGTGCGGCCGAGTCCTCGACCCTCGAACTGCTCGATCACACCGGGCTCGCCGTCGCGGCGAGCAACTGGCGTTTGCCCAGCAGTTACGTTGGCCATAACTACGGCTTCCGTCCCTATTTCAGCCAAACCCGCACCCAGGGCACCGGGCGCTTTTATGCGGTGGGGGTGACCAGCGGGATTCCCGGTTACTTCCTGTCCAGTGCGGTCACCGATGACGATGGCCGGTTTCTCGGCGCGATGGTGGTGAAGCTCGAGTTTCCGGAGCTGGAGCGCGAATGGCGCCAGGGCAGCGACACCCTGCTGGTCAGTGACGCACGGGGAATCATTTTCATCGCCAATCAACCGGGCTGGCGTTATCGCCTGTTGAAACCGCTGAATGACAGTGATCATGCCGAACTGAAAATGACCCGCCAATACGACAAGCAGCCCCTGACGCTGCTCGACTATCAATCCCTGCACCGTTTCGACGACGACAGTGATCTGACACGGGTCGACGGCCCTGGTGGCAAGGCCGATTACTTGTGGGAATCCTTGCCGCTGGCCGCCGAAGGCTGGACCCTGCACCTGTTGCGCCGCCCGCAAGTGGCTTTTGAAGATGTGCGCAACGCCGCGCTGGCCGCTGCCGGGCTGTGGCTGGCGCTGGTGTTCCTGCTGTTGTTCCTCAACCAGCGCTGGCGCTTGGCGAAAATGCGCCAGCGCAGCCGCGAGGAACTCGAACAGCTTGTGGAAGAACGCACCCGCGACCTGCGCACGGCCCAAGACGGCCTGGTGCAATCGGCCAAACTCGCGGCCCTCGGCCAGATGTCCGCCGCATTGGCCCATGAAATCAACCAGCCGCTAACCGCCCAGCGCATGCAACTGGCTACGCTGAGGCTGTTGCTCGACCACGGCCGGGTCGACGACGCCTACAAGGCGCTCAAACCGGTGGATGAGATGCTCACGCGCATGGCCGCCCTCACTGGCCATTTGAAAACCTTCGCCCGTAAAAGCCCCAGCGGCTTGCGTGAACGCCTGGACCTGGCGGCGGTGGTGGATCAATCGCTGCAACTGCTCGATACACGCCTGCGCGATGAACAGGTGAGCACAGTGCTGCACCTGACACGCCCGGCGTGGGTGCGCGGCGATGCGATCCGCCTGGAGCAGGTGCTGATCAATGTGCTGCGCAACGCCCTGGATGCGATGCAGGATAAACCTTGCAAGCGCCTGGAAATACGCCTCGAAGCCGACGAACAACTGTGGCGCCTGAGCGTGATCGACAACGGCACCGGCATCGCCGAGGAAAACCTGGCGAAGGTGTTCGATCCGTTCTTCACCACCAAGCCGGTGGGCGATGGCCTGGGCATCGGTCTGGCCGTATCCTTCGCCATCGTCCACGAATCGGGCGGACGCTTGAGCGCCGATAATCATGCCAACGGCGCGGTGTTCACCCTCACCTTGCCAATCGACCCGGAGGTCCATGGCGCATGCTGAATTCAGTGATGGTGGTCGACGATGAAAGCAGCATCCGCAGCGCTGTCGAACAATGGCTGAGCCTGTCGGGTTTCGAAGTGCAGCTGTTCAGCCGTGCCGATGAGTGCCTGGCACAGTTGCCGAAGCATTTTCCCGGGGTGATCCTCAGCGACGTGCGCATGCCCGGCATGACCGGTCTGGAACTGCTGGCCGAAGTGCAGCGGCGCGATGCCGATCTGCCGGTGATCCTGCTGACCGGCCACGGCGACGTGCCGATGGCGGTCGAGGCGATGCGCGATGGCGCCTATGACTTCCTCGAAAAGCCTTTCAGCCCGGAAACCCTGCTTGGCAGCCTGCGCCGCGCGCTGGACAAGCGCCGGCTGGTCCTGGAAAACCGCTCGCTGCACGAGCAGGCGGACAATCGCGCCAGACTCGATGCCACGCTGCTGGGCGTGTCCCGTGGCTTGCAGACCTTGCGTCGGCAGGTGCTGGACCTGGCGGCGCTGCCGGTCAACGTGCTGATCCGCGGTGAAACCGGCAGCGGCAAGGAACTGGTTGCCCGTTGCCTGCATGACTTCGGACCGCGAGCGGACAAGCCGTTTGTGGCCTTGAACTGCGCGGCGATTCCCGAGCAGTTGTTCGAGGCCGAGCTGTTCGGTCACGAGAGCGGCGCGTTTACCGGCGCTCAGGGCAAGCGCATCGGCAAGCTCGAATACGCCGATGGCGGCACGCTGTTTCTCGATGAAATCGAAAGCATGCCCCTGGCCCAGCAGGTGAAATTGCTGCGCGTATTGCAGGAGCAGAAGCTGGAGCGACTGGGTTCCAATCAGAGCATCCGCGTGGATCTGCGGATCATCGCCGCGACCAAACCCGACTTGCTGGACGAAGCGCGGGCCGGACGCTTTCGCGAGGATCTGGCCTACCGCTTGAACGTGGCCGAGTTGCGCTTGCCGCCGTTGCGCGATCGTCGCGAAGATATTCCGTTGTTGTTCGAATCGTTTGCGCAGAATGCCGCCGAGCGTCTGGGGCGCACCTTTCCCCCCTTGAGCGGGCCGCAGTTGAGCCATCTGCTGAGCCACGACTGGCCGGGCAATGTGCGCGAACTGGCGAACGTCGCCGAGCGCCAGGTACTGGGGCTGGACGAACCGGGATCACCAGGCGTCGATCCCGGGCAGTCGCTGGCGGCGCAGCAGGAAGCGTTTGAAGCCCATTGCCTGCGCGGGGCATTGACCCGGCACAAAGGTGATGTGAAAGCGGTGCTTGAAGAACTGCAACTGCCGCGCCGCACCTTCAATGAAAAGATGCAACGGCATGGACTGACCCGCGAGATGTTCCTGCCCGAAAGTTGATTTTTGTAGTGTTTGATCGGGCCCCTTCGCGAGCAGGCTCGCTCCCACAGGGTCCGGCATGCACCGATCTACTGTGGGAGCGAGCCTGCTCGCGAAGGGGCCGGCACAGGCAACGCAACCCATGACCCCATAAGCGATTTTCCGCTCACCGCTAACATTAAATAAGCGGATTTCCGCTCAACAAACCGCCCTACCCCCCTCTAAACCGGCCTTCCCAAGATTGGCACAGCTCCTGCTATAGCCAAGGCAGGCTGCGTTTAATCGCGCTCCACAAAAACAATTAAACGAAGGATCCTTCAATGGATAACTCCAATACCCTGCCCCTTGGGTCGGCTGCCGCGCCAGCCAAAGCGAGAACCACCGCCAGCCGCATCAAGTCGATCTTCAGCGGCTCTGTCGGCAACATGGTCGAGTGGTACGACTGGTACGTCTATGCCGCCTTCTCCCTGTACTTCGCCAAGGCCTTTTTCCCCAAAGGCGACACCACCGCGCAACTGCTGAACACCGCTGCGATCTTCGCCGTGGGCTTCCTGATGCGCCCGATTGGCGGCTGGCTGATGGGCCTTTACGCCGACAAAGTCGGGCGCAAAGCCGCATTGATGGCCTCGGTGTACCTGATGTGCTTCGGCTCGCTGCTGATCGCCCTGAGCCCTGGTTATGAAACCATCGGCATCGGCGCGCCGATCCTGCTGGTGTTTGCCCGTCTGCTGCAGGGCCTGTCGGTCGGTGGCGAGTACGGCACCTCGGCCACCTACCTCAGCGAAATGGCGACCAAGGAACGTCGCGGCTTCTTCTCCAGCTTCCAGTACGTGACCCTGATCTCCGGCCAGCTCATAGCGCTGGGCGTGCTGATCGTGTTGCAAAATACCCTGACCACCGAAGAACTGTACGCCTGGGGCTGGCGCATCCCGTTCGCCATCGGCGCACTGTGTGCCGTGGTCGCGCTCTACCTGCGTCGTGGCATGGAAGAAACCGAGTCGTTCACCAAGAAAGAAAAAGCCAAGGAAAGCGCCATGCGCACCTTGATGCGCCATCCGAAGGAACTGATGACCGTGGTCGGCCTGACCATGGGCGGCACCCTGGCGTTCTACACCTACACCACCTACATGCAGAAATACCTGGTGAACACGGTCGGCATGAGCATCTCCGACTCCACCACCATTTCGGCGGCCACGCTGTTCCTGTTCATGTGCCTGCAACCGATCATCGGCGGCTTGTCGGATAAAGTCGGTCGTCGGCCGATCCTGATCGCCTTCGGTATTCTCGGGACGCTGTTCACCGTGCCGATCCTGACCACCCTGCACACCATCCAGACCTGGTGGGGTGCGTTCTTCCTGATCATGGCGGCGCTGATCATCGTCAGCGGCTATACCTCGATCAACGCGGTGGTCAAAGCCGAACTGTTCCCGACCGAAATCCGTGCCCTGGGCGTTGGCCTGCCGTATGCGCTGACCGTATCGATCTTCGGCGGTACCGCTGAATACATCGCACTGTGGTTCAAGAGCATCGGCATGGAAACCGGTTACTACTGGTATGTCACTGCGTGCATTGCCGTGTCGTTGCTGGTGTATATCACCATGAAAGACACCCGCAAGCATTCGCGGATCGAGACGGACTGATTCGGCCCGCGCAATAAAAACAGGGGCAGACCTTAACGGGTCTGCCCCTTCTCTTTGCCCGAACACAAAACCTGTGGGAGCGAGCTTGCTCGCGATAGCTGACTGACATTCAACAGAGATGTCGACTGTTACACCGCTATCGCGAGCAAGCTCGCTCCCACAGGGACAGCGTCGACTGGAAATCAGGTGTTCGTCCTTGCACTATGGACGTCCCCCGAATAATGCCCGGAACTTCTTTCATGCCCGACGACATCCACTTCTACGAACCCGCCAACGGCCACGGTCTGCCGCATGACCCGTTCAACGCCATCGTCGGCCCCCGGCCCATCGGCTGGATTTCCTCCCAGGACGCCAACGGGCGCTTGAACCTCGCGCCCTACAGCTTCTTCAACGCCTTCAACTACATTCCGCCGATCATTGGTTTTTCCAGCGTCGGCCGTAAAGACAGCCTGAACAACATCGAACAGACCGGCGAATTTGCCTGGAACCTGGCGACCCGGCCGCTGGCCGAGCAAATGAACCAGAGCTGCGCCATGGTCGCGCCTGAGGTCAATGAATTCGAGTTGTCCGGGTTGACGCCAGTTGCCTCGAAAATCATCCAGGTGCCACGGGTCGCCGAAAGTCCGGTGTCGTTCGAGTGCAAGGTCACGCAGATCATTCAGTTGCAGCGGGCAGACGGCAACGTCGTGCCCAGCTGGCTGATCCTCGGCGAAGTGGTCGCCGTGCATATCGCCAAATGGCTGCTCAAGGACGGGGTATACGACACCGCCGCGGCAGAACCGATTCTGCGCGGTGGTGGGCCAGCGGATTATTTCCAGCTGGGGCCTGAGGCATTGTTCAAGATGTATCGCCCTGGGGCGAAAAGGTAATTACCAGATCAGGTCGCCGTCTTCGCTGACGTCTTTGAGGCGTGTCAGCTCCAGTGCGGCGGCTTCATCGGCCTCGCGGGCAGTTTTGAAGGTTTGTTCTTCGAGCAGCTTATGAAAGCGCGGTGCACCCGTACCACCGATGGCTTTGGTGGCGATTGCGGCGTGATAACCGCCCTCGCGGGGCACTACGGCAGATACGGCTTCGAAGGTTTCAAAGGCTTTGCGTGCCATGTCGCGGATCCTGGCTAATGGAGAATTGCGCCATTAAACCCTCAACCGGCCAGTTTGTGTACCGGTGCCTGTGCATGGCCGAGGGCTTGAGCGGCCGAGACGTCCCTGAAGGTATGGCAATCCAGGCTGTTGACCACCAGCTTCTGCACCAGCTCGGCAAAGATCTGCATGGCCGGACTGCTGAAATACGCGGTCATGGCCTGTTGATTGACCCAGAAACCGGACACCAGCCACAACTCGGGATCACATTGCGAATGCTGCAAGGCAAAGCTCAGGCAGCCTGGCGCGTTACGCGACGGCTCGATCAAGGCACTGAGGCGCGCGCCGAGTTCCGCCGAACGCCCGGCGCGGGCACGGACAAAGGCCATATGACTGACGGGGATCTGCGTAGACATGTTCAACCCTCCCAGGTAGTCGACCGCAGCCGTGGGACGGGCTGCGACAGGATCCAAGGTTAAGCGCGACCCGATAATCGGGGTTAGTCGATTCCTGCCGGCTTGTTGCACAATCCTGCGTGGATGGACCCGACACCTGTAACAACGTGTAAGACCTGTCACAGGGCTGTCATACGACTTTCAAGCAAGTTTTCCCGGCGCTGAACGGTCATGGCAGCGCGACCGCCCAGGCTGGTGCAGAATCAGGCAAGCTTTTCGCAGGATGTGTCTACCGCTGTGCCTTGCACAAACTTAAGCTCTGCTCATTACCCACGCTTCAAAGAGGATGCCTGCATGTCTTCGCTCGATCATTTTCAGGCCCCGCTGGACGCCGAGATGGAGAAGCAGCGCACGGAACTGGCCGCCATCATCCGCCGTAACACTCACGACGATGGCACTTATGCCACAGCCGTGGGCTCGCTGTTCATGTCGCGCCACAGCCAGTCCCATGAATTTGCCCCGGTGCTGGCGCAACCGGCGCTGTGCATCATGGCCCAGGGGCGCAAGGAAGTGCGGCTGGCCGACGAGTTCTTCAACTATGACCCGTTGAATTACCTGGTGGTGTCGGTCTCGATGCCCTTGAGCGGTCGGGTGGTCAATGTCTCGCCCGAAGCACCGATCCTTGCCGTACGGCTGGATATCGACCCGGCGGAAATCACCGCCCTGATTGCCGATGCCGGGCCGCTGGGTGTGCCCACCCGCCCCACTGGCCGCGGCCTGTATGTCGAACGGCTCGACAGCGCGATGCTCGACGCCGTGCTGCGCCTGGCGCGCCTGCTGGACACCCCGAAAGACATCGCCATGCTCGCACCGCTGGTGCGCAGGGAAATCCTCTATCGATTGTTGCGCAGCCAGCAAGGCCATCGACTGTATGAAATTGCCATCGCCAACAGCCAGAGCCACCGCATCAGCCAGGCGATCAAATGGCTCAACGGCAATTACGAGCAACCGCTGCGCATCGATGATCTGGCCAAGGAAGTGAACCTGAGCGTGTCGACCTTGCATCATCGGTTCAAGGCCATGACGGCCATGAGTCCGTTGCAGTATCAGAAGCAGTTGCGTCTGCAGGAGGCGCGGCGGTTGATGCTGGCCGAAGGGCTGGAAGCGTCGGCGGCGGGGTATCGGGTGGGGTATGAAAGCCCGTCCCAATTCAGCCGGGAGTACAGCCGGTTGTTCGGGGCGCCGCCGTTGCGGGATCTGGCGCGGTTGCGGTTGTCGGTCTGATCCGGCATTTGTGGTGTGGCTGATGGCCTCATCGCGAGCAAGCTCGCTCCCACAGGGATAATTGGTGGTCACTGAATTGTGTGAACACCGACGAACCCTGTGGGAGCGAGCCTGCTCGCGAAGGGGCCGGCACAGTCAACTCACCTCTTGATTCAGGCGCTGAGCACCCGGCAAGCCTCGGCCGGCAAGGTCACCGACACCGGATTGCCAATGCTCAACCCAAACCCCTGACACGGCGTGCTCAACGCGGTAAACGACACCCCGGAACACTCCACGGTGGTTTCAATCGTAGCGCCAATATCCCGCACGAACGTCACCTTGCCCAGCAACCGGTTACCCGCTGTCGCTTGCGGCTGTGACAGCTGCAGGTCCTCAGGGCGAATCAGCATCTTGATCTTCTCCCCGACCACAATGCTGCTGCAGATCGGCACCTCCAGTGCATCGCCACCCGGCAAGCCTACCTTGCCGTTGCCCAGCGCAGTGGCCGGGAAAATGTTGCCCGAACCGATAAAGTCCGCGACGAATTCGTTGGCCGGATGGCGGTAGATTTCGATCGGCGTCCCCACTTGTTGCACGCGATGCTCGCCCAGCACGACGACGATATCGGCCATGGTCATGGCTTCACGCTGGTCGTGGGTGACCATGATAGTGGTGATGTTCAGACGCTGTTGCAGCTGACGGATTTCCACCTGCATCGACTCACGCAGCTTGGCGTCCAGCGCCGACAGCGGTTCATCCAGCAACAGGATTTTCGGGTGATTGGCAATCGCCCGGGCAATCGCCACGCGCTGACGCTGGCCGCCGGAAAGTTTTGCCACCGGGCGGTCAATCATTTCCTGCAGTTGAATCAGCTCAAGCAATTCCACTACCCGCGCTTGCTGATCAGCCTTGCTGACCCCGCGCAGTTTCAGCGGATAAGCGATGTTCTCGCCCACGGTCATGTGCGGAAACAAGGCCAGGGATTGAAACACCATGCCGAAGTTGCGCTGATGCGCCGGGGTGTGGCCGATGTCTTCACCGTCCAGGCGAATCTCGCCGCCGCTCAGGGTTTCGAGCCCGGCGATCATGCGCAACAAAGTGGTTTTGCCGCAGCCCGACGGGCCGAGGAAACACACCAGCTTGCCTTCCGGCAAATGCAGGTTCACATCTTTTACCGCGCAAGCCGAGCCGTAGTGTTTCTCGACGTTTTCCAGAATCAGACCAGACATATGAATCACCTCAAGAATCAGAACGAAACGCCACCTTCACCGACCAGCTTCTCCAACGCCCAGATCAGGACGAAGTCGATCAGCACGATCAGCACGGCAAACGAAAATACGGTGGGGTCGAGCGACGACACGGTGCGGCTGTACATCCAGATCGGCACGGTCATGACGTCGATGGTGTAGAGGAAATAGGTCACGGTGAATTCGTTGAACGAAACGATGAACGCCAGCAGCATCCCCGCCAGGATCCCTGATTTCATCAACGGCACCACCACATCGACAATCGCCCGCAGCGGTGAGGCGCCAAGCATTTGCGCGGCCTCCTCGACTTCGCTGCCGATCGAGAGCATGGCCGCGGTGCAGTTCTTCACCACGAACGGCAGCGCCAGAATGACGTGGGCGATCACCAGTCGCGACGTGGTGATCTGGAACGGCAAGCTGTCGAACACCAGCAGCAACGCCAGCCCCAACACCACCATCGGGAACACCAGGGGCAGCGACATCAGCTGCAGCGCCACGGCCTTGCCGCGGAACTCGCAACGGGTCAGCGCATAAGCGGCGGGTACCGCCACTATCGTGGCGAAGACCATGGTCAGGGAGGCGACCATCAGGCTGGTGGTCATGGCCTTGCCCAGGCTCAGCACGTCGCTGGAGTCCGGCGAGACGAAGGTATGCCAGGCGGCCTTGTACCATTGCAGGCTGTAGCTGCTGGGCGGGAAGTCGAGGTTCGACGCACCGCTGAACGACATCACGATCATGGTCAGGATCGGCAACACCGCCAGCAGCAGGATGAAGCCCGACAGGATACCGGCAAACTTGCCGGTCTCGCCGGGCAGCAGCCCATAACGCTTCTTGGTCAGGGTGCTCATTGGGAAGCCTCCAGCATGCGCCGACGACGGCCAGTGATGAATTCGGAAAAGGTCATGATCGCCAGGGTGGTGACGATCAGCACCACGCCGGCAGCGGAGGCGGCGGGCCAGTTCATCAGCGGGGCGATCTGGTCATGCACCATCACCGCCAGCATCGGCACGCGACGGCCGCCAAGCAGCAAAGGCACCACGAAGCTGCTGGCGTTGTAGGCAAACACCAGGGTCGCGCCGGTGATGATCCCCGGCATGCTCATCGGCAGCACCACCTGGCGGAACACCTGCAAGCGACTCGCACCCAGGGTCGCCGCGGCTTCTTCATACGTGCGGGCGACACCGCGCATCGCGCTGGCAATCGGCAGCACGGCCAACGGGAACGCGGTTTGCACCAGGCCCATCAGCACGCCGTTCTGGTTGTAGAGCAGCATGATCGGACGCTTGATCAGGCCCAGGCCCATCAGTGCCTGGTTGAGCATGCCGCCAGGGCCCAGAATCACCAGCCAGCCGTAGCTTTGCAGCAGCAGGTTGACCAGCAACGGCAGCAGCACCGCGGCGAGGAAGATCCGTCGCACAAAGGGTGAAGTCAGGCGCGACATGGTGTAGGCCACGGGGATCGCCAGCACCACGGCGATCACCGCACTGATAAGTGCCAGGCGCAGGGTCAGCAGCAAGGACTTGAGGTAATACGGTTCCAGCAATTGGGCGTAACTGGCCAGGCTGAAGCCGGTCCATTCCGCGCCCTTGGTGCCCACGCTCATGCGCAGGACCAGCAGGCTGGCGGCAATCAGTACGCCCAGAAACAGCATCGACGGCGAGAGGAAAAACCAGGCGCGGGTCGTCGGCGAAACACCCCGGTTGGCGCGCACGGGGGCCACGCTTACCGGGTGAGTCAGAGGTTGGTGTTCCATAGCAAGGGTCTCGTCAATGGAAAATCAATGGCACACGGATGCGGGGTGTCAACCCGATCCCCTGTAGGAGCGAGCTCGCTCGCGAAGGACGTGAGGGCGCCGCGTTCATCCAGGCAGCCCTCGTCATCGTTAACGTCCATCGCGAGCGAGCTCGCCCCTACAGATCAGGAAGAAAAGATTTCCGTGTAACGACGAATCCATTGGTCATGCACGGAGGCCAGGAAGGCGTTGTCGTGCATGATCGCCTTCTCGGCAATCTGCTCTGGCGTGAGGATGTACGGGCTCTTGCGCGCTTCGGCGGAGATGATTGCCTTGGCGTTGACCGGACCGTTGTAGATGTCTTCTGCCATCTTGCCCTGCACCAGCGGGTCCAGGGAGTGGTTGATGAAGGCGTAGACCAGGTCGGTATCGCCAGGACGGTTCTTTGGCATCACCGAGAGCATCAGGTCGGTGTAGAAGCCTTCCTTCATGCCGAAGGTGGCGCCTAGGCCGTAGGCCGGATCACGGATCTGTTTCGGAAAGAACGCCGGGGCGTACAGGCCGCCCATGTCCAGGGAACCGGTGCGGAACAGTTCGGCGATCTGGTTCGGGTTTTCACCCAGGGTCACCACCCGATCCTTGAGCTCGGCGAGTTTCTTGAAGCCCGGTTCGATGTTGTGCTCGTCACCACCGGCCAGTTTGGCGGCGATGATGATCAAGTCCATGGCCTCGGTCCAGTTCGGCGGTGGCAGGAAAATGTTCGGCGACAGGTCGGCGTCCCACAGGGCGGCGTAGCTCTGCGGCGCCTCCTTCACGGTGCGGGTGCTGTAGACCAGGCTGTTGCACCAGAGCAGGTAGCCGATACCGTGGCCACTGGCACCGGTGCGGTATTTCTCGGGGACATCCACCAGGTTGGGAATGCGGTTGAGGTCCGGTTTTTCCAGCAACCCGGCCGCCGCGAGGCCTTCGGCACCAACACCGGCCAGGGTGATGACGTCGTATTGCGGACGATCACCGGCGGCCTTGAGCTTGGCGACCATTTCCGAAGTACTGCCGGTGCGGTCAGCGATGACCTTGCAACCGTACTTGTCTTCGAAGGTTGCCGCGATGTTGCGCAGTGCGGCCAGCCCCGTGTCATCGGACCAGGTCAGCAGGCGCAGGGTCTTACCCTGGAAGCGTGTGTCGCTGGCATTGGCCTTGACGAAGGGCAAACTCATGGCCGCCGCGGCTACCGACGCCACGCCCACGGTTTTGATGAATTGACGTCTGTTCAGATCGTGCTCGCCCATGAAGGACTCCCTTTGTTTTTTTAAGTATGAGGTAGGTCGCAACCCTTGCATCCGCGCGATCGGATCTGCTTAAAGCCCCCGGTTTCAAAGGGTTTCAGCTGAGCCGACCGCTTCATCCTGAGGTCGTGCAAAACACCTGACTATCGATAAAAACTCATTGAAGCCATGACGCCAATGCATGCCTCATCAAGAGGCATGCATTGACCGTTTTCGAGCCGTCAGAGCGCTCGAATCACGTGTTTGATTTCTTGAAAAGCCTGCAGTCCCCATGGGCCCAATTCGCGACCGATGCTGCTCTGCTTGTAGCCACCCCAGGCGGTCTGCGGGAAGATCACTTGCGGTGCGTTGATCCACACCAGCCCCGCCTGCAAGGCGTTGGCGACCCGATCGGCCGCTGCGGCGTCGCGGGTAACGACGCTGGCCACCAGACCGAACTGGCTGTCGTTGGCCAGGGCAATCGCCTCGGCTTCGCAAGAGAAACTGCGCACGCAGATCACCGGGCCGAAGATCTCTTCACACCACAGCGCACTACCAGGGGGCACGTCGGTGAAAATCGTCGGCTGCAAAAAATAGCCGCGCGGCAGGTCTGCAGGGCGATTACCGCCGCAAACCAGGGTGGCACCGGCACTCAGACCACGATCGATGTGACCCAGTACCCGCTGGTATTGCGCCTGATTGACCAATGCGCCCATTTCCACGTTCGGGTCGAACGGGTCGGCCACGCGGATGGCTTCGGCGCGGTTCTTCAGGCGTATCAAAAATTCTTCCGCCAGTTCCTCGGCGACCAGCACGCGGCTTGTGGCGGAACACATCTGCCCGGCGTTGAAGAACCCGCCGCCACAGGCCACTTCGACGGCCAGTTCGAGGTCGGCGTCCTTGAGCACCAGCAGCGAGGATTTGCCGCCCAGTTCCAGGCTCACGCCCTTCACGGTTTCCGCTGCACGCTGCATGACCTGCACGCCGACGGCGTTGCTGCCGGTGAAAGAAATCTTGGCAATTCGCGGATCAGCCGATAACGGCGCACCGACCGCCAGGCCAGTGCCGCAGACGAGGTTGAACACGCCCTTGGGCAGACCGGCCTCGGCGATGATCGCCGCCAGTTCCAGCTCCGGCAGTGGCGTGACTTCCGAGGGCTTGAGCACCACGCAACAACCGGCGGCCAGGGCCGGGGCGAGTTTCCAGGCGGTGGTGACCATCGGGAAATTCCAGGGCACGATCAGGCCGACCACACCGCACGGCTCACGGCGCACACGGGCGCTGAAGTCGTCGGTCGGCAGCTCGACGGCGCTGTCCTGTTTAGCGTCCAGGCCCTCTGCCAGACCCGCGTAATACTCGAATGTGGCGATCACGTCATCGACGTCAATGGCCGCTTCGAACAGCGGTTTGCCGTTGTTGCTCGATTGCAAGTGGATCAACTGTTCGCGACCAGCCTGCACGCCCGCCGCGATCTGGCGCAGGATCGCACCCCGCTCGGCGCCCGTGGTTTGCGACCATTGCCTGAAGGCTTCGGTTGCGGCGCTCACGGCCTGATCAACAGCTTTTTCATCGCCGCCGTTAACGGTGGTCAACAGCGCTTCGGTCGCGGGGTTGATCACACGCAGATGCTCGCTGCCGGCCGACCACTGGCCATTGATGAACAAGCCATCGAGGGTCGTAGGAAAACTCATTTCGACACCGCCTTCATCCACTGGGCCTGATCGATTTCGATCAGGGTCGGGCCCTGGCGATCGGCAGCGGCACGCAACGCGCTGCGCAGTGGCTCGACACCGTCGACGGCTTCGGCCGCACAACCCAGCGCCTTGGCCACACCGATGAAGTCCGGGGTGTAGATATCCACGCCGACCGGCTCGATGGCACGGTTGACCATGTACTTCTTGATCTCTTCGTAGCCCTGGTTATTCCACAGCAGGACAATCACCGGCGTGCGCGCTTCAACGGCGCTGGCCAGTTCCGGCAGGGTGAATTGCAGGCCGCCGTCGCCGATCAGGCACACCACCGGTGGACGCGCACCGTTTTCGATGCTGCCGCCCAGCCAGGCGCCAATCGCTGCCGGCAGGGCATAACCGAGGGTGCCGTAACCGGTGGAGGAATTGAACCAGCGACGGGGACGTTCAGGGTTGAACGTCAGGTTGCCGGTGTACACCGGCTGGGTCGAATCGCCGACGAATACAGCGTCCGGCAATTCGTGCAGCACGGTTTCCAGAAAGCGGGTCTGGGCCAGGGTCGGCGCATCCCAGTCGGCGGCCAGTTCGTCGCGCAAGCGAGCGGCACGGACCTGACCCCAATCGTTGCGACGCTCGGCCAGCGATTTATGGGACAGCGTGCTGAGCAAGGCCTGGGCGGCGTTACGCGAGTCGGACACCAGCGCCACGTGCGGTGGATAGTTGCGCACAGTCTGGTCCGGGTCGATGTCCACGCGCAGCAGCTTGCCAGGAATCTCGAAACCACCGGCGAAGGTCACGTCGTAGTCGGTCTCCGCCAGTTCGGTGCCGATGGCCAACACCACGTCGGCCTCGGCAACCAAGGCCCGGGTGGCGACCAGGCTCTGGGTCGAACCGATCAGCAAAGGATGCCTGGATTCGAGCATGCCTTTGGCATTGATGGTCAGGGCGACTGGCGCGTCCAGCAACTCGGCCAGTTCCGTCAGCTCGGCCGCGGCATCGATCGCGCCGCCACCGGCGAGAATCAGCGGGCGTTTGGCAGCGGCCAGCAATTCGCTCATGCGCGAAACCGCCGTGGGCGACGCACCCGCGCGGTCGATGTGCACCGGGACACTGGCGAGCAGTTCATCAGCCTCTTCGACCAGCACGTCCAGGGGAATCTCGATGTGCACCGGACGCGGACGACCGGCCTGGAACAGAGCAAAGGCACGGGCCAGCACGCCTGGTAATTCGGATGCCGACATCAGGGTGTGGGAGAACGCCGCCACACCGCCGACCAATGCACTCTGGTTCGGCAGTTCATGCAACTTGCCGCGACCGCCACCCAACTGGTTGCGGGTCTGCACGCTGGAGATCACCAGCATCGGGATCGAATCGGCGTACGCCTGGCCCATGGCGGTGGTGATGTTGGTCATGCCAGGGCCGGTGATGATGAAGCACACGCCCGGCTTGCCGCTGGTGCGAGCGTAGCCGTCGGCCATGAAACCGGCGCCCTGTTCGTGCCGCGGAGTGACGTGGTTGATGCTCGAACGGGCCAGGCCACGGTACAGCTCCACGGTGTGCACCCCAGGAATGCCAAACACCTGCTCGACCCCGTAATCTTCGAGTAACTTGACCAATACTTCGCCGCACGTCGCCATGTGATTGCCCTTCTTGTTCGTTTGAGACGCCGGGCCTGCGCAGTGTTTATGATGAATGGGCAGGTCCAGGGATGGCCTCATTGGAACGGGCGACACGTAGCCGCAACAATGGATAAAAAGTCATACTAGCCATGTCCTCACGTCATACCTTGGATCCCCATGAAACGACTGCCTCCCCTGCCGGCGCTGCACACTTTTCTGATCACCGCGCAGTGCTGCAACTTCACCCGGGCCGCCGAACAGCTGTACATCACCCAGGGCGCGGTCAGTCGGCAGATCGCCGGGCTGGAAGATCATCTGGGCTATGACCTGTTCATTCGCCAGGCCCGCGGCCTGGACCTGACCGCCGAAGGACGCGAGTGGCTGCCACGGGTCCAGCAGATTTTCGGCTTGATCGACGAGGCGGTGGAGCAGATCGGCGAGAAGCGCGAAACCCTGCAACTCAAGGCCCCTACCTGTGTCATGCGCTGGTTGTTGCCGCGGCTGATGCAATGGCAACGTGAGCGTCCGGACGTGCCGGTGGAATTGACCACCACGGTCAAGCATGGCGTGGACTTTCATCGCGAACAGTTCGATGCGGCGGTGATGTACGGTGCACCGCCGGACAGCGCGCTGGCCTCTTATCACTTGTTCGATGAGCAACTCACACCAGTCTGTTCCCGGCCGATGCTGGAAGGGCCGATGGCCTTGCAGACACCTGCGGATCTGCAACACCACTTGCTGTTGCACCCCACCCGCGATGAGCGCGACTGGAACGCGTGGTTGAAAGCGGCGGATCTTCAATTGAGCAACGTCAGCAAAGGGCAGCATTTCGAAACGCTGGACCTGGCGATGTCGATGGCGTCACAGGGGACGGGTGTGGCGATCGGCGATTGGTCGTTGATCGGCGATGACCTGAGCGCCGGAAGGCTGGTCATGCCGTTTGAGTTGAAGGTGAAAACCGGGTTGGCGTATTACCTGGTGTTCCCCGACAAACCTGGACCATCTCCGAAATTGCGCGAGTTGATGGGGTGGTTGATGGAGCAGGCTCAGAGTCGGTAAAGCCTGAAAAGCTTCGCGAGCAAGTCGAATGATTCAAGCCACGCCATCAATCATCCGGTTACCACTTCATCTCGCCTTTGGCGACTTTAGCGCTCAGCTCCAGGGAGCTTTCTTCACCCAGGGTCGGGTAGCGTTTTTTCATCGCGGCGATCAGCGCCGTGGAGTCTTTGGCTTTGGCAGTTTCTTCGTCGAAGGCCTTGATGTAGTCGGCGGTGAACTGCACGGCTGCCAGGGACCGGGCGCTTTCACCCAGGTAATGACCCGGCACGACAGTGTTCGGTTTCAGGGTTTCGATCGCGTGCAAGGTCGTCAGCCAATCAGCATGGGACTGAGGCGTTTGGGTATCGGCCATCCAGACATGGAGGTTATCCGCGACCACCACGCCACCGACCACAGCCTTGATCGACGGGATCCACACGAAGCTGCGATCCGGCTGCTTGCCGTCCAGGCCAACCACCTGCAGTTTCTGCCCCTCAAGCATCAGGCTGTCACCCTCGAGCACGCCTGGCACGATGGTTTTAACCGGTACGTCAGCCCCCATTTTCGGGCCCCAGAAGGCCAGTTTGCCGTCGACGGTTTTCTTGATGTGATCCACCGTTGGCTGCGAGGCAAGCACCTTGGCCTTGGGGAACGCAGCGGTCAGGGTGTCGAGGCCGAAGTAGTAGTCCGGGTCGCCGTGACTGATGTAGATGGTCGTCAGTTGCTTGCCACTGGCGCGGATTTTCTCCACCACCTGTTCGGCCTGGGATTTGCCGAATTGTGCATCCACCAGGATCGCGTCCTTCTCGCCGCTGACCAACACTGAGGTCACCGGGAAGATGGCCTTGTCGCCGGGGTTGTAGACGTCCAGGGTCAAGGTCGACGCCGCCGCTGCATGGGCCGCGAAACCTAGGGTGGCGGTGGTCAGCAAAATACGTTTGAGAGAGGTGAAGCCGATCATCTGTTGCTCCGTTGTTCGATTGCCTTGGCGATAGGTCCTTTGTAGGAGCTGGCTTGCTCGCGATGGTCGTTAACGATAACGCGTGCCCGCCGGATAAACGCGGTGCTTCTGAGTCCATCGCGAGCAAGCTCGCTCCTACAGGGGAACAGAGCTTAGTTGCCTGACTCAGTACAAAAAATGCGATGCTGGGACATAGTTTGTTTCTGAAAGCGGGCAAATCATGGATCGTCTACAAGCAATGCGGGTGTTCGTCACGGTGGTCGATCTTGGTAGCCAGTCGGCCGCCGCCGATCATCTGGACCTGTCCCGGCCGGTGGTATCCCGCTATCTGGCGGAACTGGAGGATTGGGTCGGCGCGCGCCTGATGCATCGCACCACCCGCAAGTTGAGCCTGACCGCCGCCGGCAGCGAAATCCTGCCGCGCTGCCGGCAGATGCTCGAGCTGTCCACGGACATGCAGGCCGCCGTCAGCGAACCGGACGAGGCGCCGCGCGGTGTATTGCGGATCAGCGTCAGCACTTCGTTCGGCCAGGCCCAACTGGCGGACGCCATGGCGGCCTACGTCAAGCACTACCCCGGCGTCAGCATCGAACTGCAGATGCTCGACCGCACGGTAAACCTGGTAGATGAACGCATCGACCTGGCGATTCGCACCAGCAATGACCTGGACCCGAACCTGATAGCGCGGCGGTTGACGGTCTGCCGCTCGGTGATCTGCGCCTCCCCCGCCTATCTGCGCGAGCATCCGACACCGCAGCGGGTCGAGGACCTGAGCCAGCACAACTGCCTGACGCACTCCTACTTCGGCAAAAGCCTGTGGCATTTCGAGCAGGACGGCGAGCAGGTGTCGGTGCCGGTGCAGGGCAACATCAGCGCCAACGAAGCCAGCACGCTGCTGCGCGCCACCCTGGCCAGTGCCGGGGTCGCGATGTTGCCCAGTTATCAGGCTGGCGTGCATATCCACAGCGGCGAACTGATTCGCCTGCTGCCCCAGGCCGAGCCGAGGCAGATGAACATGTATGCGGTGTACGCCTCGCGCAAGCACATGCCGGCGACGCTGCGCAGCATGCTGGATTTTCTGGTGCTCAGGTTTCCGGAAGAACCGGCGTGGGATATCGGCCTGTAACCCGCTCCCACAAGGGTTATCAGCGTTCTGAATACCGGGTTACATGCGCAGGCCGCACCACTGGCATCTCACCGGCTCTGACCTATGCTCAAAGTAATACCGAAGGGTATTCGTTCAGAGGTCAACGCCATGAACATCAAAACAAGAAGGTATCTCGCAATTTTCATCACCTGCGCCGCCACGCTTGCGCTGTATGGCACCGCAGCATGGCGCGTCGAGCAGTTGCGGCAACAGCCCCGTGAATATGCGAGTTGCAACTTTGAGCGCTGCATTCCCCACAACGCGACCCTCAACACCCTGCGCTAACAGGGTGGATCAGGCGTCTTTGCCCTGATCGGCCTTCAAGCGGTCGCGAAAAGCCTTGGGCGAGATCCCCACCCGGCGTCGGAACAGGCGCGTGAAGTTGGTCGGATCGGAAAAGCCCAACACCTCGGACATCTCATAAATGGTCATGCTGGTGTAAGTCAGCAGGCGCTTGGCTTCCAGCAACTGGCGTTCGTGCATGATCTGCAACGCCGGTTGCCCCGCCAGCTCACGGCATGTGCCGTTGAGGTGGGACACGGAAATGCCCAGCCGATGCGCCAGGTCTTCGACCTTGACGTGCTGGCGGTAGGTTTCTTCCACCAGCTGGATAAAACCGTTGAGGTACTCCCGGGCGCGTTGTGGACGCTGGCTGGCATTGCGGCGCGAAATCACCTGACGGCTGACCCACACCATGATCACGCTGACCAGCGAATGCATCAGCATTTCCCGCGCCAGTTGATGGCCGGTGTACTCGTCCTGCAGCGCGGCAAACAGGCTGTTGAGGTACTCGCCATCCTTGCCAGCCGGGTAACTTTCAGCCAGGGCCAGGGCATTCACCGCGTTGCCCAGTTGCGCCTGCAGATGGGTGACCAGCGGCGCGGCCAGGGTCACTACAAACCCTTCGACGTCCTCGGAAAAGCGGAAGCCGTGCACCGACAGCGGTGGCAGGATCTGGATCGCCGGTTCGGTCAGTTGAGTACGTTTGCCTTCGATTTCAAGCTCTGCCTGACCTTTGAATACGAAGAGCAATTGGCACAAATCGGCGTGGCGGTGGGGTTTGATTTCCCAGTGATGTTCGCGGCTGCGATTGGAAATGGTTTCGCAGTGCAACAAGTCCGGGGTCGGCCAGTCCAGGCCTTCACCGTAGAGCTTGAACACTGGAATCGACGACAGGTCAGGCTTGTTCATCACTTCAATCCAGGCCTCGGAGTAGCGGGCGATAGTCGCACCGATTGGCAGAATGTACAGCTATTGGCTCAGTTTTCACCTTCAATGGACCGACCCGCAAGTGAAAAATGCAAGCACTCGATCCATAAAAATCACTCACTGTGCCGGTCGTGTCGGATTTGTAAGCAACCGAAGTCGCCCGCGACCTGATGGCCGCTCGTCAGGTCGCCGTTGTGCAGACAATCTACCGGGCCGTGGACGTCGTGCCCATGACATGCAAACCTGCGTCGGGTTTCCGTATGAGGCTATCGAATAGCCTACTACCGACTTACACTGGCGAGCATCCCCGCTCGCCATGCCTCTGGCGGGTCAATCACTGCCCGCAGGTTTAACGTGACCAATCTCAACCAGCCTGAGACGCCCAAACCGGCCATTCGCAGCGTACTGATCGCCCTGATGCTGGCGATCTTCCTGGGGGCGCTGGACCAGACCATCGTTGCCGTTTCGATGCCCGCCATCTCCGCGCAATTCAAGGACGTCAGTCTGCTGGCCTGGGTCATTTCCGGCTACATGGTGGCGATGACCGTAGCGGTGCCGATCTACGGCAAGTTGGGCGATCTGTACGGCCGTCGCAAGTTGATGCTGTTCGGCATGGGCTTGTTCACCCTTGCTTCGTTGTTTTGCGGCATGGCCCAGAGCATGGAACAGCTGGTGCTGGCGCGGATTTTTCAAGGCATTGGCGCTGGCGGGATGATTTCGGTCAGCCAGGCGATCATCGGCGACATCGTGCCGCCTCGGGAACGCGGGCGTTATCAGGGCTATTTCAGCAGCATGTACGCGGTCGCCAGCGTCGCCGGCCCGGTGCTCGGTGGCTACATGACCGAATACCTGTCCTGGCGCTGGGTGTTCCTGATCAACTTGCCCCTGGGCCTGGGCGCATGGCTGGTGGCCAATCACACATTGGTGGGGCTGCCGGTGCCGCAGCGCAAACCGATCATCGATTACTTCGGCACGCTGCTGATGATCATCGGTTTGACCGCGCTGTTGCTGGGCATCACCGAAGTCGGCCAGGGCCATTCGTGGCGCAGTGCCGAGGTGTCCGGCCTGCTTGCCTGCTCGGTGGTGGTCCTGGCGTTGTTTGTCTGGCATGAGCGTCGGGCGCGGGAGCCGTTGCTGCCGATGCATCTGTTCGCCAACCGCACTGCGATGCTGTGCTGGTGCACGATTTTCTTCACCAGTTTCCAGGCGATCTCGTTGATTGTGCTGATGCCGTTGCGCTATCAGAGCGTCACCGGTGCCGGGGCTGACAGCGCCGCGTTGCACCTGCTGCCACTGGCGATTGGCTTGCCGATCGGTGCGTACTTCGCCGGGCGCCGGACCTCGGTGACCGGGCGCTACAAGCCGATGATCCTGGCCGGCGCCGTGCTGATGCCGATTTCGATTCTCGGCATGGCGTTCAGTGCGCCCCAGGCGTTGTTGCTGAGCAGCCTGTTCATGTTGCTCAGCGGGATCGCCTCCGGGATGCAGTTCCCGACTTCGTTGGTGGGGACGCAGAACTCGGTGGCTCAGCGCGACATCGGTGTGGCCACCAGCACCACCAATCTGTTCCGCTCGTTGGGTGGCGCCGTGGGCGTGGCGTTGATGTCCGCGTTGCTGCTGGCGTTGCTGCAGGATTCGAGCTTCGCCCAGATGGCCGGCGCTTCGATGGTTGCCGAGGGGAGTTCGGGGAATGTCTTGCTGGACGGTTTGAACGCCGCACCGGGGGAGGCGCAGAATGCCTTGCGGGCGGAGTTGCTGCTGACTTTCCGGCATTTGTTGATGGTCAGTGCGGCGGTGTCGCTGCTGGGGTTGGCGGCGGCGGTTGCCATGCCGAACCTGGTGTTGCGGGGGCGGGAGGATAAGGTTAGGTAGATGGACCGGGTCGCGGCCTTCGCGGGCAAGCCTCGCTCCTACGAGAGCGGGCTTGCTCGCGAATACGGACTGTCAGTCACCGCCAATCAAGGGCTGTAATACCCCACAGCCACCAGCAGATGCCCGACCTTTTTCAGGTAGGCATGCTTGTCCTCGACCTTCCCGGTCACCGGGTTTTTCCAGCGATACTCGTATTCGCCGTAATCCTGCTTGGCGATCAGCGCCAGGATCGGCTCACCAACCGGTTTGCCCTCCGGGTCTGTGATCTTGCCGAAATCGGTATTGATCAATCGCAGGTTGGTGCCGTGGGCGACGTAACGCCGGGTGTTCAAGTCGACGACGAACACATACAGGTCATCCTGCAAGTAACCGCCCTTGAGGTCATTGACCGCCTTCAGCGTGCCCTTCTCGTCCTTGGCCAGGTCGGTCGCCGCCTTGTTCAGCAAGGCCATTGCCTGCTCCGCCGACGCCCGCGGCAGGTAATACCCCACCGCCAGAATCCTTTGGCCTACACGCTGATAGAACACATGCTTGCGCTCGATCCTGCCGTCGGACCAGTTCTGCCAACGATACTCCGCCTGCTGAATGCCGTTGCCCTCGGGCACTTTCAAGGCGTCCTTGAAGGCTTTCTGCAAATCCGGCCCGAGCACATCGGATACGTCACGCCCAATCAACGCCGAAGACGGCCCGCCGCTGGCGAGCATCACGCCCTCGGTGTCGACCACGAACACATAACGATCCTTGTCGACGAACTCGCCCTGGCGGCTGAACGCCGCGAAGGCCTTGTCGCCGTTGTCGTGGTAGTAGGCCAGTGCCTTTTCCAGCAAGGCGATGGCAGCCTTGCTGTCATCCTTTTCCGTCCCGGCGGCTTGAGCCTGACCCAGGCACAGCAAAGCCATCGCGCCCAGCAACGCCAACTTATGCAAAACCCCCATTGCGCATTCCTCGTTCTCGTCGGTGTTTCAAGAGCGTAGACGGCTTGGGGATATAGCACCCTCGCTACGGCTGCGCTGTCAGCCAGATACTTACGGCCGGGCGCGCAGTTGCTGCGCCAGATTCTGGATCTGCGCCTGCAGGGTGTTGATGTTGCGCGTGACCTGGCCACGGAAGGCGTCGAATTCGGCAGTGGTGGCGCCTTGTGCCGCACTCGGACGATTATCCTGCTGGCTCTTGAGGACAATCATGTCCTGTTCCAGACGGTCTATGGCGGCGCTCGGGTTGCCTTGCTTCTTCAGCGCGGCGATGTCGGCGCCCAGGCTTTTGAGCTGAGCGTCGATCTTGCTGGTGTCGGTCGGGGCACTTTTCAGCGCGGCCACTTCACTGTCCAGCGCTTTGATCTGCGCCTGCAACTGCGTGTTGGCGCTCTGTTGCTCGGTGTTCTGGGTGGTCATTTGCGTCAGTCGCTTGTCCAGCTCGGTGGTTTGCGCGGTCATCTGCGCCAGACGCTTGTCCAGCTCGGAAGTCTGGCCAACCACACCTTGCTGCTGCTTGCCTTGATCCTGAAGTTTGCTTTCCAGCTGTTTGATCTGCAGCTTCAGCGCTTCACTGTCGCTGCTGACATTGGTCTGGCTGGCGACCACCTTGCCGGAAATGTCCTGCAGGCGCCCCGCCGCGTCCTCGCTGATACGGGCGAAACTTTCCTGAGTCGCCACCAGTTGCTGCTCCATCAGCGAGATTTGCTGAAAGCTCCACCAGGCAAGGCCGGCGAACGCAAAGAACAAGGCGCCTACCAGCGCCCACAACGGGCCGGTGCTCGGGCCTTTGACCTTGACCACGGGCGTGGTGCGCGAACGCACGGAGGTGCGCGCGGTGGGCACTAAATCATCGTCGTCGAGGCTGTCGGCACGCAGGCTCGGTACATCGTCGAAGTCGTCGTTGGCATCGTTACGCATGGACATTGAGGCAACCTTTGTGGAACGCGGTGATGGCTTGATGCGGCGAGTATAACCTCCACTGCCGCACCGATTGACCCTGCCGTCCGGACGCGGTTCGTTACAGACTTTTTTCAGTGAATGTCCTGAGCCTTCCACCAACCGCAGAATTCATCCAGGGCGGTCCAGAGACTGACCTTGGGATCGTAATCCAGATAATGCCGCGCCCGGCTGATGTCCAGGGTGAAATTTTTGTTCATGACCTGCATGCCCAGGCGCGACAGGGTCGGTTCGGGGCGGCCCGGCCACAGCTTGCACACGCCTTCGTTGAGCGCCGCCACGGTGTAGGCCAGACCGAAGGAACGGTAGCGGGTGACCTGTGGCACGTCCATTTTGCGCATCACGTAATTGACCACATCCCACAACGGCACCGGTGTGCCGTTGCTGATGTTGTAGGCCTTGCCCAGGGCCGAGCCCGTCGCCAGCAAGCTGCTGAGCAACGCTTCATTGAGGTTCTGCACGCTGGTGAAATCCACCTTGTTCAGACCGTTACCGATTATTGCCAGGCGACCTTTGCGCTGCATGTTCAGCAACCGCGGAAAAATACTCATGTCGCCGGCGCCCGTGACGAAACGCGGGCGCAGGGCCAGGGTTTCGAGGCCGAATTCCTGGGCACCGAAGACCTTCTGCTCGGCCAGGTACTTGGTCGCGGCATAGGGATGCTTGAATCGCTTGGGCACCTGCTCTTCGGTCAACCCCAGATGATTGCGGCCATCGAAGTAGATCGATGGCGACGACAGGTGCACCAATCGCCGAACCCGTTGCTTCAGGCAGGCTTCGACCACGTTTTCGGTGACCTGTACGTTACCTTGATGAAAGTCCTGGTAGCGGCCCCACAAACCGACCGCGCCAGCGCAATGGACCACCGCTTCGACGCCGGAACACAGGTTGCGCGCCAGCTGCGGATCAGTCAGGTCGCCCTGAATGAACTCGGCACCACGGCGCACCAGATGCTCCACACTCTCGGCCCGGCGACCGTTGACCCGCACGTCCAGGCCCTGCTCCAGGGCGAAACGCGCAAAGCGCCCGCCAATGAAGCCGCTTGCGCCGGTAACCAGAATCTTCATGAATCGCTCCGAATATTTCGTTTTGCGTAGTGCGTGAGGTCTTGACGCTGCCCATCAGTCCAACGGCACCAGCCATTGCTTCGATGAGCGCACCAATTGATCGGTGAGTAAACCCAACAGCTGACCGCCATTGCGCCAATGATGCCAGTACAGCGGCACATCGATCGGCTTATCTGGCAAAAGCTCCAGCAAAACGCCTTTTTCCAATTGATCACGCACCTGCAGCTCAGGCACCAGCCCCCAACCCAGGCCCGCCTCCGTGAGACGGATGAAGCCCTCGGATGACGGGCATAAATGGTGTTCGAAACCGCCGTCCACACCCAGAGAGGCAAGATAGCGATGCTGCAGGAAGTCGTCCGGGCCGAATACCAGGGCCGGGGTCCGGGCCAACTGATCGGCGCGCACGCCTTCAGGAAAATGTCGGGCAATGAAGGCCGGGCTGGCCAACGCGCGATAGCGCATCGCCCCCAGCAAAACACTGCGAGCACCGGCCACCGGGCGCTCGCTGGCGCAGACGCAGGCCGCCACTTCACCTGCGCGCATGCGTTTGAGGCCGACGGTCTGATCTTCGACCACCAGGTCCAGCAGCAGGTGCTGCTGCGCGCAAAAGTCGGCCACCGCCACGGCCCACCAGGTGGCCAGGCTGTCGGCATTCAGGGCGATGCGCAGGCGTTCCGGCAAGCCTTCTTCGTCCAGCGCCGGGACCAGGGTCTGCAGATCCCGTTCAAGTAAACGCACCTGCTGCACATGGTTGAGCAACCGTCGGCCGATTTGCGTCGGGGCTGGCGGCGTGACCCGCACCAGCACCGGCTGGCCAACCCGCGCCTCCAGCAACTTGATGCGCTGGGAGATCGCCGACTGGGACAAACCCAGCACCTGCGCCGCGCGTTCGAATCCGGCCTGTTCGACCACCGCAGCCAGGGCAGAAAGCAATTTATAGTCGAACATCAGTTTTCCTAATGAGTGATCAGCAGGATTGGTTTTTCTTATACCGCGTTGCACCACAGAATAGCCAGCAAGCACTTCTGAACAGGAACATCGACATGGCTGGCGAAACTTCACTGGCAACACTGCTGCGCAGCATGAGCCCGCACCTCAATGCCGGCGAATACGTGTTCTGCACCCTGCGCGACGGCAAGCTGCCGGTTGGTCTTGAGATCGTCGGCAGCTTCCGCGAACAGGAAGGGCTGACCGTGATTCTTGAACGCTCCAACGCCGAGAAAGCCGGTTTCAGCTTCGACTATGTCGCGGCCTGGATCACCTTGAACGTGCACTCGGCCCTTGAAGCCGTCGGCCTGACCGCCGCGTTCGCCAGCGCACTGGGCCAGGCCGGAATCAGCTGCAACGTAGTCGCCGGCTACTACCACGATCATCTATTCGTCGGCCTGGCCGATGCCGAACGGGCCATGCAGGTGCTGCGGGACCTGGCAGCCAACGCGGAGTAAACCTTATGTGGCAAAGCTATGTGAACGGCCTGTTGGTGGCCGCGGGGCTGATCATGGCGATCGGCACCCAGAATGCCTTCGTGTTGGCCCAGAGCCTGCGGCGCGAACATCACCTGCCGGTGGCCGCGCTCTGCGTAACCTGCGATGCGCTGTTGGTAGCGGCCGGGGTGTTTGGCCTGGCGACGGTACTGGCGCAAAACCCGACATTGCTGGCCTTTGCCCGTTGGGGCGGCGCGGCGTTTCTTTTGTGGTACGGCAGCCTGGCACTGCGTCGGGCCTGCTCCAGGCAAAGCCTGCAACAAGGTGAGAACCAGACCGTACGCTCACTGCGCGCGGTGCTGCTCAGCGCCCTGGCCGTGACCCTGCTCAACCCGCACGTTTATCTCGATACCGTGCTGCTGATCGGCTCCCTCGGCGCCCAACAAACCGAACCCGGTGCCTATGTCGTGGGCGCGGCGAGCGCTTCGTTGCTGTGGTTCTTCACCCTGGCGCTCGGTGCTGCGTGGCTGGCGCCGTGGCTGGCCCGCCCCAGTACCTGGCGAATGCTTGACCTGTTGGTTGCGGTGATGATGTTCACCGTAGCGTTCCAATTAATCAGCGCCGGCTGATTTATTCCAAAAGGCTCTGGAACCTCTATTCCACACAGTTGTTGCGTGGTTATGCCGCCCCCCCGGTGCTATGATCCGAACCCTGCGCCGCAAAGAGTACAAACTCCCCGGCGCTTGTTTGGCCGCCCGTGATCGGCCTTGCGCTCACCGCAACTGACCTGATTAGGAGAATCATCATGGCTTTCGAATTGCCGCCGCTGCCGTACGCACACGATGCCCTGCAGCCGCATATTTCCAAGGAAACTCTGGAATACCACCACGACAAGCACCACAACACCTATGTCGTGAACCTGAACAACCTGGTGCCAGGCACCGAGTTCGAAGGCAAGACCCTGGAAGAAATCGTCAAGACTTCCTCGGGCGGTATCTTCAACAACGCCGCTCAGGTCTGGAACCACACCTTCTACTGGAACTGCCTGGCGCCAAACGCCGGCGGCCAACCAAGCGGCGCACTTGGCGACGCCATCAATGCTTCCTTCGGCTCGTTCGACAAGTTCAAGGAAGAGTTCAGCAAAACCTCCATCGGCACCTTCGGTTCCGGTTGGGGCTGGCTGGTGAAAAAAGCTGACGGTTCCCTGGCCCTGGCCAGCACCATCGGCGCCGGCAACCCGCTGACCAGCGGCGACACCCCGCTGCTGACCTGCGACGTCTGGGAACACGCTTACTACATCGACTACCGCAACCTGCGTCCGAAGTATGTCGAAGCGTTCTGGAACCTGGTCAACTGGAAATTCGTGGCTGAGCAGTTCGAAGGCAAAACCTTCACCGCTTAAGATCGATGCCAGTCAAAAAACCCGGCTTTTTTAGCCGGGTTTTTTTATGCGTGCGGGAAAGCCCCGGGGCGGCCGTCAAGCCGCCTTCGCGAGCAGGCTCGCTCCCACAGGTGCAGTGGTGTCCTTGTGGGAGCGAGCCTGCTCGCGAAGAACGATAACGCGGTTAGCCTGCGCACTACTGCGGATCGACATTATCCAGCGCGCGGTTCACCGCCAACTCCGCCAGCATGATGATCTGCGCGATGGCCAGCGCAGTGCTGCGTTGGGGTCCGCTCAGGTAGGTGGCGAAATCACTCGCAATGACGTTGGCTGAAGCCAATGACTCACAGGCGTGAGCGAGGAGACTTTCGGTATCCGTGTCGGGGACGATCATGAACAGGGTGCTGGGGCTATAGGGTTTGGTGGTGTTGAAGGGGGGATCGGGGATTAATTTATCCACTGGAATATTCCTATGCGGTGGGTGCCACCCATTACCGTTTCTCACACGGCGAAGAGGTGACAGCTATGTGCGAGGTGAGAAAACCGGTCATAGGCACCCGGCCAGACAAAAGTCTGCCCGCACACAGCCGCCATAACGCATTTACAGACAGCGGATAAGCTGGCGGCAATTATGCGGATACTGGCACTGGATGACTATGACTTGCCGGGTTCTCACACCCGATCACTGAGTTTTCAGCGACAGTTAGAGGCTATTGAGTTCGCTTCCGACGGACAACCTGAAAATTGCGTGGGAAAGTTCTGGCGCTTTCCTACACCGCATAAACGCACAAAAACGGAACGCGGAGCGTCCCTGGCGGCATTCCCACGCAGGAGCATGGGAACGATCAGTTGGGGGCAGCAGGAAGAAATTGGTCGGCTTTCAGGTCGCTTTCGCAGGCAAGCCAGCTCCTACAATGGGTCCGGGTACATTCGTAGAATCAGGTCGGCTGTCAGGCCGCCTTCGCGAGCAAGCTCGCTCCCACATTTTGATCCGGGTACATCCGTAGAATCAGGTCGGCTGTCAGGCCGCCTTCGCGAGCAAGCTCGCTCCCACATTTTGATCCGGGTACAGCCGCAGAATCAGGTCGGTTGGCAGGCCGCCTTCGCGAGCAGGCTCGCTCCCACATTTTGATCCGGGTACAGCCACAGAATCAGGTCGGCTGTCAGGCCGCCTTCGCGAGCAAGCTCGCTCCCACATTTTGATCCGGGTACAGCCGCAGAATCAGGTCGGCTGGCAGGCCGTCTTCGCGAGCAGGCTCGCTCCCACATTTTGATCCGGGTACAGCCGCAGAATCAGGTCGGCTGGCAGGCCGTCTTCGCGAGCAGGCTCGCTCCCACATTTTGATCCGGGTACAGCCACAGAATCAGGTCGGCTGGCAGGCCGCCTTCGCGAGCAACCTCGCTCCCACATTTTGATCCGGGTACAGCCACAGAATCAGGTCGGCTGGCAGGCCGCCTTCGCGAGCAGGCTCGCTCCCACATTTTGATCCGGGTACAGCCACAGAATCAGGTCGGCTGGCAGGCCGTCTTCGCGAGCAGGCTCGCTCCCACATTTTGATCCGGGTACAGCCACAGAATCAGGTCGGCTGGCAGGCCGCCTTCGCGAGCAACCTCGCTCCCACATTTTGATCCGGGTACAGCCACAGAATCAGGTCGGCTGGCAGGCCGTCTTCGCGAGCAGGCTCGCTCCCACATTTTGATCCGGGTACAGCCACAGAATCAGGTCGGCTGGCAGGCCGCCTTCGCGAGCAGGCTCGCTCCCACAAGTTGATCCGGGTACAGCCACAGAATCAGGTCGGCTGGCAGGCCGCCTTCGCGAGCAACCTCGCTCCCACTTTTTGATCCGGGTACAGCCACAGAATCAGGTCGGCTGGCAGGCCGCCTTCGCGAGCAGGCTCGCTCCCACATTTTGATCCGGGTACAGCCACAGAATCAGGTCGGCTGGCAGGCCGCCTTCGCGAGCAGGCTCGCTCCCACATTTTGATCCGGGTACAGCCACAGAATCAGGTCGGCTGGCAGGCCGCCTTCGCGAGCAAGCTCGCTCCCACAGAAGAGCAGATCGGCGCACACTCGCTCGTCACCACTCAACAGGCCGAGCGTTAGCTCGCCTGCAGCTCTTGATCTTGATCCACCCGCCCCTTCGGGAGGCTGAGTGGAGGTGTGCATCCGGGGAGTGGCGCGTAGCGCCGTTCGACGCAGTCGAACACGCTGCATGTAGGTCGTCGCGAAGCAGACCGGAGGGCAGTGTCCCCGGATGGATACCGGAGCGAAGGAACGCCGAGCCTTAGCGAGGGGCCGGACGCCGGGGCGAGCCTTTTTGGGTACTTTTTTGGCGTTTGAAAAAAGTGCCTCGCTGTAAGAGCGAAACCATAAGCGGCCGTTACCGCAGGAATGGATATACACCCCATCACCAAGAACCTGGTCGGCTACCAGGCCGCCAAGTCCTAAACACGCCAATTTCCCACAATGAAACCAGCATTCACCCCCTTGCCTCGGCGCCACACCCGTCTACCATCAACCAGAAGGAAAATAAGTCAAAATCCCCCCTCAAGTTGAAGGACCCAACAACCGACACAGTACCAATAGGGAAATTGCTCCCGGCAACAGCATTTCGGCCAACCCACAGGCAAATACCCCTGTGCTTGATTGTCCCTTTGACTGCCATCACCGGATTGCCAATACTCATGGCAACTTGATGCTACCCGCACGGAACAAGGAATGACTCTTTGAAGCTGGAACTCAAGAACAGCTTGTCGGTGAAGTTGCTCCGGGTCGTGCTCCTGTCGGCATTGATCGTGGGCGTGGTCTTGAGCTGCGCGCAGATCGTTTTCGATGCCTATAAAACGCGTCAGGCCGTGGCCGGCGACGCCCAGCGCATCCTCGACATGTTCCGCGATCCCTCGACCCAGGCCGTCTACAGCCTGGACCGGGAAATGGGCATGCAGGTGATCGAAGGCCTGTTCCAGGACGCCGCCGTGCGCCAGGCCTCCATCGGCCATCCCGACGAAGCCATGCTCGCGCAAAAATCTCGCGAGTTGCAGCAATCCAACAGTCGCTGGCTGACCGACCTGATCCTCGGCCAGGAACGCACCTTCACCATCCAACTGGTGGGCCGCGGTCCTTACAGCGAATATTACGGCGACCTGAGCATCACCCTGGACACTGCCACTTACGGCCAGGGGTTTATCGTCAGTTCGGTGATCATCTTCATCTCCGGCGTATTGCGCGCCCTGGCCATGGGGCTGGTGCTGTACCTGGTTTATCACTGGCTGCTGACCAAACCGCTGTCGCGGATCATCGAGCACCTGACCGAAATCAACCCGGATCGCCCCAGCGAGCACAAGATTCCGCAGCTCAAGGGCCACGAGAAAAACGAACTGGGGATCTGGATCAACACGGCCAACCAGTTGCTCGAATCCATCGAGCGCAACACCCATCTGCGCCACGAAGCGGAAAACAGCCTGTTGCGCATGGCTCAGTACGACTTTCTGACCGGCCTGCCAAACCGTCAGCAATTGCAGCAACAACTGGACAAGATCCTGGTCGACGCCGGCAAGCTGCAACGGCGGGTCGCGGTACTGTGCGTCGGCCTCGATGACTTCAAGGGCATCAACGAACAGTTCAGCTACCAGACCGGCGACCAACTGCTGCTGGCCCTGGCCGATCGCCTGCGCGCCCACAGCGGTCGTCTCGGCGCCCTCGCCCGCCTCGGTGGCGACCAGTTCGCCCTGGTTCAGGCCGATATCGAGCAACCCTACGAAGCGGCTGAATTGGCCCAAAGCATCCTCGATGACCTGGAAGCGGCGTTCGCCCTCGATCATCAGGAGATCCGCCTGCGCGCCACCATCGGCATCACCCTGTTCCCCGAGGACGGTGACAGCACCGAGAAGCTGCTGCAAAAGGCCGAGCAGACCATGACCCTGGCCAAGACCCGCTCGCGCAACCGCTATCAGTTCTATATCGCCAGTGTCGACACCGAGATGCGTCGCCGTCGCGAACTGGAAAAAGACCTGCGCGATGCGTTGGTCCGCAACCAGTTCTACCTCGTTTACCAACCGCAGATCAGCTATCGCGACCATCGGGTGGTAGGCGTCGAGGCGTTGATTCGTTGGCAGCATCCCGAGCACGGGCTGGTGCCACCGGAACTGTTCATCCCGCTGGCCGAGCAGAATGGCACCATCATCGCCATCGGTGAATGGGTCCTGGATCAGTCCTGCAAGCAGTTGCGCGAATGGCATGACCAGGGTTTCGCCGACCTGCGCATGGCGGTCAACCTGTCCACCGTGCAGTTGCACCACGCCGAGCTGCCACGGGTGGTCAACAACCTGCTGCAGATGTACCGCCTGCCACCGCGCAGCCTGGAACTGGAAGTCACCGAAACCGGCCTGATGGAAGATATCAGCACCGCCGCCCAACACCTGCTGAGCCTGCGTCGCTCCGGTGCACTGATCGCGATCGACGACTTCGGCACCGGTTATTCGTCACTGAGCTATCTGAAAAGCCTGCCGCTGGACAAGATCAAGATCGACAAGAGCTTCGTGCAGGACCTGCTCGACGACGACGATGATGCGACCATCGTTCGGGCCATTATCCAGCTGGGCAAGAGCCTGGGCATGCAGGTGATCGCCGAAGGCGTGGAAACCCCGGAGCAGGAGGCCTACATCATCTCCGAAGGTTGTCATGAAGGTCAGGGCTATCTCTACAGCAAGCCGTTGCCGGCGCGGGAGTTGAGCGCTTATCTCAAGCAGGCTCAGCGCAGTGATGCGGCTATTTTCAAGATTACCCTGTAGGAGCAGCCGGTCGACGCTCGATTGCTCGGGTAAAACCTGCAGGCGACGCGTTCTTCCAGGCAGCACGCGTCATCGTTCACGTCCATCGTCGGAACGCCGCCCGGAGCAAGCTCGCTCCCACAGGTGCGATGACCGTTTGAATAAGAAATATTTACAAGCACAACCCTTTACACATAATGCGAAAGATTTGCATTATGTCGCAGTTTTGCGCCTTTACTGCGCCATTCCACCCCCTCTCGAAGCAGGATGTTCGCCATGATTCGTATGCCTCTGGCTACCGCCAGTCTGTTGGCCATCGCTATTTCCCTCGCCGGCTGTGGCGAAGGCAAAGACAAGGCTGCCGCTCCGCAAGCGCCTACTCCAGCCGCCACCACCACGGCGCCGGCACCGGCTGTTGCGCCTGCTGCTACCGGCAAAGTCGACGAAGCCGCCGCCAAAGCCGTTGTCGCGCATTACGCCGACATCGTCTTCGCCGTGTACAGCGATGCCGAATCCACCGCGAAAACCCTGCAAACCGCCGTCGACGCCTTCCTCGCCAAGCCAAACGCCGACACCCTGAACGCCGCCAAGGCCGCGTGGGTCGCTGCTCGCGTTCCATACCTGCAGAGCGAAGTGTTCCGCTTTGGCAACACCATCATCGACGACTGGGAAGGTCAGGTGAACGCCTGGCCCCTGGACGAAGGCCTGATCGATTACGTCGACAAATCCTACGAACACGCGCTGGGTAATCCGGGCGCCACGGCCAACATCATCGCCAACACTGAAGTCCAGGTCGGCGAAGACAAGATCGACGTCAAGGACATCACCCCGGAAAAACTCGCCAGCCTGAACGAGCTGGGCGGTTCCGAGGCCAACGTCGCTACCGGCTACCACGCCATCGAATTCCTGCTGTGGGGCCAGGACCTGAACGGCACCGGCCCTGGTGCCGGCAACCGTCCGGCTTCGGACTACCTGGAAGGCACCGGTGCCACTGGCGGTCACAACGATCGCCGGCGTGCCTACCTCAAGTCCGTGACCCAACTGCTGGTCAGCGACCTGGAAGAGATGGTCGGTAACTGGAAGCCGAACGTGGCTGACAACTACCGCGCTACCCTGGAAGCGGAACCGGCTGAAAGCGGCCTGCGCAAAATGCTGTTCGGCATGGGCAGCCTGTCCCTGGGCGAACTGGCGGGCGAGCGCATGAAGGTTTCCCTGGAAGCCAACTCTCCGGAAGACGAACACGATTGCTTCAGCGACAACACCCACAACTCGCAGTTCTACGATGCCAAAGGCATCCGTAACGTGTACCTGGGCGAATACACCCGCGTCGACGGCAGCAAAATGACCGGCGCCAGCCTGTCTTCCCTGGTGGCCAAGGCCGACCCGGCGGCCGACACCGCACTGAAAGCCGACCTGGCGGCGACCGAAGCGAAGATGCAGGTCATCGTCGATCACGCCAACAAAGGCGAGCATTACGACCAGCTGATCGCCGCCGGCAACACCGCCGGCAACCAGATCGTCCGTGACGCCATCGCTTCCCTGGTCAAGCAGACCGGTTCGATCGAAGCCGCTGCCGGCAAACTGGGCATCAGCGACCTGAACCCGGACAACGCCGATCACGAGTTCTGATCAACGCTGGCTGAACAAAAGGCGACCTTCGGGTCACCTTTTTCATGCCTGGCCGAACGCTGACCCTGTAGGAGCGAGGCTTGCCCGCGAAGGCGACGTCACATCCAACGGATGGGGTGACTGATACACCGCTTTCGCGAGCAAGCTTGCTCCTACAGGGACGGTGTCGACCTGTGGGAGCGCGGCTTGCCCGCGATGGCCATCACTCGGTCTGAAGAGAACGCTTGCCCCACACCAACCAAACGATAATTCCTCTTATTCAATCCCCCCTGCCCTGTTAGACTTTGCGCCCTTGTTTTGCTCGTCTTGCAGGATGTCTGATGCCCTCGCTGCCTCTTCGCTTGTCCGCACTGTTGCTGGCCCTGGGCCTGAGTGCCTGCGATGACGCCCCGAAGTTCACCCAGGCCGAACCCGGTGAAGCCCGGTCCGGTGGCAATGCGACCGTGCGCAAGACTGATCAGAACGCATTCTCCCTGCCGTCCGCCAACCTGCCGCCCTCTCGGCGCGTGGACTTCAGCGTCGGCAACAGTTTCTTCCGCAACCCCTGGGTGATCGCCCCGTCGACCACCACCGCCCGGGATGGCCTCGGCCCGTTGTTCAACACCAACGCCTGCCAGAACTGCCACATCAAGGATGGCCGCGGTCATCCGCCCGCGCCTGATGCAGCGAACGCCGTGTCGATGCTGGTGCGCCTGTCGATCCCCGATGCGCCAGCCTATGCCAAGGTCATCGAGCAGCTCGGCGTGGTGCCGGAACCGGTCTACGGCGGGCAATTGCAGGACATGGCCGTGCCGGGTGTCACCCCGGAAGGCAAGGTTCGCGTCGAGTACACACCGGTGCCGGTGCGGTTCAAGGACGGCACCGAAGTCGAGTTGCGCAAACCGACCTTGCAGATAACCCAGCTCGGCTACGGACCGATGCACCCCGATACCCGTTTCTCGGCCAGGGTAGCACCGCCGATGATTGGCCTGGGCTTGCTCGAAGCGATTCCCGAGGAGGCGATCCTGGCCAATGCCGAAGCTCAGGCCCGCGAGAAAAATGGCGTCGCCGGGCGCCCGAACCGGGTCTGGGATGACGCACAACAGAAGTCCGTTCTCGGGCGATTTGGCTGGAAAGCCGGGCAGCCGAACCTCAACCAGCAGAATGTCCACGCCTTTTCCGGCGACATGGGCCTCACGACCAGTCTGCGCCCCGTCGATGACTGCACCGCCGGGCAAACCGCCTGCCAGCAGGCGCCCAACGGCAATGGCCCGGATGGCGAGCCGGAAGTCAGCGATAACATCCTGCGCCTGGTGCTGTTCTATAGCCGTAACCTGGCCGTACCGGCGCGCCGCGATGTCGGTACACCGCAAGTGCTGGCGGGCAAGAACCTGTTTTTCCAGGCGGGCTGCCAGTCCTGTCACACCCCCAAATACACCACCGCCGCCAACGCCGCCGAACCTGAACTGGCCAATCAAGTGATTCGCCCCTACAGCGATTTGCTGCTGCACGACATGGGCGACGGCCTGGCCGACCACCGCAGCGAGTTCCAGGCCAGCGGCCGCGACTGGCGCACGCCGCCGTTGTGGGGCATCGGCCTGACGCAGGCGGTCAGTGGCCACACCCAGTTCCTGCATGACGGCCGCGCCCGCAATCTGCTCGAAGCCGTGCTCTGGCATGGCGGCGAAGCCAAGGCGGCGCAGCAACAGGTTTTGTCTTTCAATGCCGAGCAGCGCGCTGCGTTGCTGGCGTTTCTGAATTCCCTTTAATAGTTATTCCTCAAGCGGGAGCCCGACATGTTCCGTCCCAAATTGTTGTTCACCAGCCTTGCCGCGCTAGCCCTGGGCGCCTGTTCACCGCAGGATCCGCAGGCCGTCACCTCGGCGGCCATCGCCAAGTCGGTGATCCTGCCGACCTACACGCGCTGGGTCGAAGCCGACCGCCAACTGGCCGTCAGTGCCCTGGCCTACTGCGAAGGCAAGTCGGACCTCAACACCGCCCGCGCCGACTTCCTGCACGCGCAAAAGGCCTGGGCCGAGCTGCAGCCCCTGCTGATCGGGCCGCTGGCCGAGGGCAATCGCGCCTGGCAGGTGCAGTTCTGGCCGGACAAGAAAAACCTCGTCGGCCGCCAGGTCGAGCAACTGGTCAGCGCCCAGCCGCAGATCGATGCCGCCGCCCTGGCCAAATCCAGCGTTGTGGTGCAAGGCCTGTCCGCCTACGAATACATCCTGTTCGACAGCAAGCCTGATGTGGCCAACGCTGAACAGAAAGCCAAGTACTGCCCGCTGCTGATCGCGATTGGCGAGCGTCAGAAACAACTGGCCGAAGACATTCTCAAAGGCTGGAACAACACCGATGGCATGCTCGCGCAGATGAGCAAATTCCCGAACCCGCGCTACGCCGATTCCCACGAAGCCATCGCCGATCTGCTGCGGGTACAAGTCACCGCCCTCGACAGTTTGAAGAAAAAACTCGGCACGCCGATGGGCCGCCAGAGCAAGGGTGTGCCGCAACCGTTCCAGGCCGATGCCTGGCGCAGCCAGTCTTCCCTGACGGGCCTGGAAGCCAGCCTCGCCGCGGCCAAAACGGTGTGGGAAGGGGTCGACAACAAAGGTCTGCGCGGCCTGTTGCCGAGCGAGCAGAAGCCCTTGGCCGACAAGATCGATGCCGCTTATGCCGCGTCCCTGAAGCTGTTCGCCAGCAACCAGCGCTCGTTGACCGAAATGCTCAACGACGATGCCGGTCGCCAGCAACTGAACGACATCTATGACAGCCTCAACGTCGTCCACCGCCTGCATGAAGGCGAACTGGCCAAGGCGCTGGGCATCCAACTGGGTTTCAACGCCAACGACGGTGACTGATGAGGGCGAGTGCCATGTTGCGACGCCAGGCTCTGACTTTAGGTAGTTTGCTGCTGGGAGCAGTGACACTGGGCGGCTGGACGCTGTTCAAGCAGAAGGACAAAGGCCCGCTGCTGCTGTCGGCGCGGGACGATGGCGACGGCAAGCACTACGCCGTCGGTTATCGGCTGGACGGCACCCGAGTGTTCGCCACCCGGGTCGGCCAGCGCTGCCACGACATCATCAACCACCCGACGCTGCCGATTGCGCTGTTCGTCGCCCGTCGTCCGGGCACCGAAAGCTACTTGATCGACTTGCGCGACGGCACGCTGCTGCAAACCGTGGTCTCGCAACCGAACCGGCATTTCTACGGTCACGCGGTGATCCACCAGAGCGGCGACTGGTTGTATGCCACCGAAAACGATACGTCCGATCCGGGTCGCGGCCTGCTCGGGGTGTATAAATTCGAGGGTGAGCGGCTGGTGCACAGCGGCGAGATGTCCACCCATGGCATCGGCCCGCATCAGGTGTCGTGGATGCCCGATGGCGAAACCCTGGTGGTGGCCAACGGCGGCATCCGCACCGAGGCCGAAAGCCGGGTCGAGATGAACCTCGATGCCATGGAACCGAGCCTGGTCCTGATGCAACGCGATGGCACCCTGCTGAGCAAGGAAACCCTCGCCCAGCCAATGAACAGCGTGCGCCACCTGGGGATCGCCAGCGACGGCACCATTGTCGCCGGTCAGCAATTCATGGGGCCGTCCCATGAGTCGTCGGAACTGCTGGCGATCAAACGACCGGGGCAGCCGTTCGTGGCCTTTCCGGTGCCCGAGCACCAATTGCAGGCCATGGGGCATTACACCGCCAGTGTCGCGGTGCATAGCGAGCTGCGGCTGGTCGCCCTGACTGCGCCACGGGGCAATCGCTTTTTCATCTGGGACCTGGACAGCGGCGAGGTGCGCCTGGATGCGCCGCTCCCCGATTGCGCCGGGGTCGGTGCGGTGGCCGACGGGTTTGTCGTGACCTCGGGGCAAGGGCGAGGCCGGTACTACGATTGCCGCCAGACAGATTTGGTTGCAAAACCACTGGAGCTTCCCGCAGGGCTCTGGGACAACCACCTGCATTTGATCTGATCTCTCTCCCCTGTGGTGGATTCACCTTGTGGCGAGGGAGCTTGCTCCCTCGCCACAGTTTTTTGTTCGCCGCATTGCATTTTCGCCTGTAAAAAGTGCCAGTTGGAATCACCCTCCCACTCGGAGTAATGTGCCGGACTGTATGACCTGATTTTCTCCAAGGAAGTGGAAATATGCTGCGTCGCCGCATGCTGATCATGTTGGGTGTCGTTTTGCTGATCGTACTGGTCCTGGCCGGTTACAAAGCCTTCTCCATCTACACGATGATTCAAGGCTTCTCCGCGCCGAAACCGCCGATCAGCGTCGCCGTGGCCACCGCCACCGAACAGCCGTGGCAAGCCCGCCTGCCTGCCGTTGGCACACTCACGGCGCTGCAAGGCGTGGACCTGAGCCTTGAGACAGACGGCACCGTCATCGATTTGCAGTTCGAGTCAGGACAAAAGGTCAAGGCTGGCCAACCACTGCTGCGACTCGACAGCGCCGTGGAAAGCGCCTTGCTCGAAACCGCCCTGGCCGACCTCGGGCTTGCCCAGCTCGATTACGGTCGCGGTAGCCAACTGGTAGGCAGCCAGGCCATTTCCAAAGGCGAATTCGACCGACTTTCGGCGGTGCTGAAAAAGAGCAAAGCCACGGTCAATCAACTCAAGGCAGCGCTCGGCAAAAAAAGCATCGTCGCGCCCTTCAGCGGCACCATCGGCATTCGCCAGGTGGACGTCGGCGACTACCTCGCCAGCGGCACCATGATCGCCACCCTGCAAGACCTCAGCAGCCTCTACGTCGACTTCTTCGTGCCCGAGCAGTCGGTGCCGAAGATCGGCGTCGGCCAACCGGTCCAGGTCATTGTTGCGGCCTACCCGACTGAAAACTTCCCCGGCACCATCAGCGCAATCAACCCGAAAGTGGAAAACAGCACGCGCAACGTTCAGGTCCGTGCCACCCTGGCCAACCCCGACGGCAAGCTGCTGCCCGGGATGTTCGCCAGCCTGCAGGTGATGTTGCCCGACCCGCAGCCACGCATCGTCGTGCCGGAGAGTGCGATCACCTACACCCTGTACGGTAATTCGATCTACGTCGTCGCGCAGAAAAAAGCCGAAGACGGCAGCCTGGAAAAAGACGACAAGGGCCAACCGATCCTGATCGCCGAACGGCGTTTCATTGAGACCGGTGAGCGCCGCGATGGGCAGGTAATGATCACCAAAGGTGTGAACAACGGCGAGAAAGTGGTCACGGCCGGCCAGATCAAACTGGACAACGGCGCACACATTGCCATCAGCGACGACAAGACTTTAGCCGAGAAGAACAGCCCGCCGCGCGTGGACTGATCAAGGAATCACCATGGCTTTTACCGACCCGTTCATCCGCCGCCCGGTGCTCGCCACCGTGGTCAGCCTGTTGATTGTGCTGCTGGGCTTCCAGGCCTGGAGCAAGCTGCCGCTGCGCCAGTATCCGCAAATGGAAAATGCCCTGATCACGGTGACCACCGCTTACCCCGGGGCCAACGCCGAGACCATCCAGGGTTATATCACCCAACCGATGCAACAGAGCCTGGCCAGCGCCGAAGGCATCGACTACATGACCTCGGTCAGTCGCCAGAACTTCTCGGTGATCTCGATCTACGCGCGCATCGGCGCCAACAGCGACCGTCTGTTCACCGAGCTGCTGGCCAAGGCCAACGAAGTGAAAAACCAGTTGCCCCAGGACGCCGAAGACCCGGTACTGAGCAAGGAAGCCGCCGACGCCTCGGCGCTGATGTACATCAGTTTCTTCAGCAAGGAACTGAGCAACCCGCAGATTACCGACTACCTGTCGCGGGTCATCCAGCCAAAACTGGCGACCCTGCCGGGCATGGCCGAAGCCGAGATTCTCGGCAACCAGGTATTCGCCATGCGCCTGTGGCTGGACCCGGTGAAGCTGGCCGGTTTCGGCCTGAGCGCCAGTGACGTCACCGACGCCGTGCGCCAGTACAACTTCCTCTCCGCCGCCGGCGAAGTGAAAGGCGAGTATGTGGTCACCAGCATCAACGCCAACACCGAGCTCAAATCCGCCGAAGCCTTTGCCGCGATTCCGCTCAAGGTCGAGGGTGACAGTCGCGTATTGCTCAGGGATGTCGCGCGGGTGGAAATGGGCGCGGAGAACTACGACACCATCAGTTCCTTCGGCGGTACCCCTTCGGTGTACATCGGCATCAAGGCCACGCCCGGCGCCAACCCGCTGGACGTGATCAAGGAAGTGCGCAAGATCATGCCGGAGCTGGAAGCCCAGCTGCCGCCGAACCTCAAGGGCGAAATCGCCTACGACGCAACGCTGTTCATCCAGGCCTCGATCGACGAAGTGGTGAAAACCCTGTTTGAAGCGGTGTTGATCGTGATTGTGGTGGTGTTCCTGTTCCTGGGGGCGCTGCGTTCGGTGGTGATCCCGGTGGTCACCATCCCGCTGTCGATGATCGGCGTGATGTTCTTTATGCAGATGATGGGGTACTCGATCAACCTCCTGACCCTGCTGGCGATGGTCCTGGCTATCGGCCTGGTGGTGGATGACGCCATCGTCGTGGTGGAGAACATCCACCGACACATCGAAGAGGGCAAGACGCCGCTGGATGCGGCCATCGAAGGCGCCCGGGAAATCGCCATGCCGGTGGTTTCGATGACCATCACCCTGGCGGCGGTCTATGCGCCGATCGGCTTCCTGACGGGGCTGACCGGGGCGCTGTTCAAGGAGTTCGCCCTGACCCTGGCCGGGGCGGTGGTGATCTCGGGCGTCGTCGCCCTGACCCTGTCGCCAATGATGTGTGCCTTCCTGCTACGCCACGATGAAAACCCCAGTGGCCTGGCCCATCGCCTGGACCTGATTTTCGAAGGCCTCAAGCGCCGTTACCAGAGTCTGCTGCACGGCACGCTCAACACCCGGCCGGTGGTGCTGGTGTTTGCGGTGATCGTGCTGTGCCTGATCCCGGTACTGCTCAAGTTCACCAAGTCGGAGCTGGCACCGGATGAAGACCAGGGCATCATCTTCATGATGGCCAATGCCCCGCAACCGACCAACCTCGATTACCTGAGCACATACACCGACGAGTTCATCAACATCTTCAAGGCCTTTCCCGAGTACTACTCCTCGTTCCAGATCAACGGCTTCAACGGCGTGCAATCGGGCATCGGCGGCTTCCTGCTCAAACCGTGGAACGAGCGCAGCCGCACTCAGATGGAAATCCTGCCCGAGGTCCAGGGCAAACTGGAAAGCATTCCGGGGCTGCAGATTTTCGGCTTCAACCTGCCCTCCCTGCCGGGTACTGGCGAGGGTCTGCCATTTCAGTTCGTGATCAACTCCGCCAACGATTACGAATCGCTGCTGCAAGTGACGGACCGGGTGAAAAAGCGCGCGCTGGATTCCGGCAAGTTCGCCTTCGTCGACCTCGACCTGGCGTTCGACAAGCCCGAAGTGGTGGTCGATATCGATCGCGCCAAGGCCGCGCAGATGGGCGTGTCGATGCAGGATCTGGGCGGCACCCTGGCAACTTTGCTGGGTGAAGCGGAGATCAACCGCTTCACCATCGAAGGGCGCAGCTACAAAGTCATCGCCCAGGTCGAGCGGCCCTTCCGGGATAATCCCGACTGGCTGAACAACTATTACGTCAAGAACACCCAGGGCGAACTGCTGGCCCTGTCGACCCTGATCACCGTGACCGACCGGGCGCGTCCGCGGCAATTGAACCAGTTCCAGCAGCTCAACTCGGCGATTCTTTCCGGTGTCCCGCTGGTCAGCATGGGTGAAGCCATCGACACCGTGCGCCAGATCGCCCGGGAAGAAGCTCCGGCGGGTTATGCCTTCGACTACGCCGGCGCTTCACGGCAATTCGTTCAGGAAGGCAGTGCACTATGGGTCACCTTCGCCCTGGCATTGGCGATCATTTTCCTGGTACTGGCCGCCCAGTTCGAAAGCTTCCGCGACCCGCTGGTGATCCTGGTGACGGTGCCGCTGTCGATCTGCGGCGCGTTGATCCCGTTGTTCCTGGGCTGGTCGAGCATGAACATCTACACCCAGGTCGGCCTGGTGACGCTGATCGGTTTGATCAGCAAGCACGGGATCCTGATCGTCGAGTTCGCCAATCAATTGCGCAAGGAAAAAGGGCTGACGGCGCGCGAGGCGGTGGAGGAAGCCGCGGCGATTCGCCTGCGTCCGGTATTGATGACCACCGCCGCCATGGTGTTCGGCATGGTGCCGCTGATCATCGCCACCGGTGCGGGCGCGGTCAGCCGGTTCGATATCGGCACGGTGATCGCTACGGGGATGTCGATCGGGACGTTGTTCACGCTGTTTGTGTTGCCGTGCGTTTACACGTTGCTGGCTAAACCCGACAAACCTAAAGAATACTGGTAACCCTGTGGGAGCGAGCTTGCTCGCGATGACGGTGGCACATTCAGCGATGATGTGACAGTTACACCGCTATCGCGAGCAAGCTAGCTCCCACATGGACGGTGCAAGGCTCGAAATCAAGGCAACAAAAAAGGCCTCGCAATTGCGAGGCCTTTTATTTGGGCTTCAATGTGTTCAACTCTGCGGCCTCAGTCCTTGAGAAAGTCCGAACATGAACAGCAATAAATCATGATCGGGTTGGGTGGCCACGACTGCCTTCGCAACCCGTGGCATTGGACAACGTGCGTCTCCGTTCATCGAACTGAAGACTTGCGGACGAGGCTGTTCCCAAGCCGCCACCGCCAGTGAAGCAACTGCCAAGGCTCCAATCAAGAACAAACCTCGTGCAATTTCGAGTTTCATTACTATAAACCCTTGATAGCGCTGCCAAACGCCTTCTCATAAAAGTAGACGAGTTTTTGCCAGTCCGTCGTGCTGAACGACGAGTGGCGACGCAATTGCTTCAGGTCATGCGATGCCGCGGAATGGGCAGTCAACCGCTGGCGGCCCTTCTCCAGATCGATCAAGGCAACCTCGACCCTGGCCGCATCGCCTTCACCGGTGACACGGACGAAGACGTGCTTGATGTAGAGACAGCTGTGCTGCCAACGCCCCTTGTGCATGCGGGCAAGGTTCTCGGCCAGTTCCTTGAGCACGCGGTCATGCACCGCCTCACCGTGACGCTCGCGACCGCCGCCGGCGTACCAGTGTTCGATTTCCTCAAAACCATCCAGCGACCTGGTCACCAGCAGCGCGCGCCATTGGTGCTCGGGATCGCGTTGTGCGCCGCAGAAGACGATGTCCGGAACGCAGACATCGATCAGGCGCAGGCCGATCAGGGCATCACGCTCGCGCAACACAGTCGGGCGCCCGAACGGGTACCGCAAGCTGCGATAGATATGTCCGGTCTGACGTTTGGTGTAGAGCAGCTGTCCATCACTGCCCAGAACACGCTGCACGCCACTTTCCCCACCACGTCGGACGTTGGGTTCTTCAACCCATTCACCGCGCAGGTTCCAGAAGTAGTCGAAGCGATCCTGGGAACAGACCTCTGCTTGCGCCGCACATTGCACTGCCATCTGTTACCTCTTGCGTAATACGTAAACCCGCCACATGGCATAGAGCGGTAAGAAATCCAGGCGTTGCTGGATGCGGAATCCCGCCTGTTCGAACTCCTGTTCGACCGTAACAGCCGGTAACACAAATCTGTTTTGGTAACTTTCATGCCCGCGACGTCCCTCGAGCCGCTTGCGTTTCCAGGCTTTGAAGTTGCCATCTACCCACAACGAAAGGATCACGCTGTCGCGGGTTACGCGCTCAAACTCACGCAGAATCGCCAGTCGATGCTCGGCTTCACCGATGTGATGGAGCAAACGCATGCAGAAAATGCTGTCGACGGCGTTATCAGGCAAGGCGATGTCGAATGCAGAAGTGTGCAAGGGTCGTACCCGTTTCACGACTTCCGCGGGTTGCGCCTGCAGGGCAATCTTGAGCATCGACTCGGAGTTGTCGGCTCCGATGATGGCTCGATTGTTTTTTTCCGCCAGCAACGGCCAGAAACGCCCGGCGCCACAGGGCAAGTCGAGGACCAGCCCCGGTTCGCCCACCAGGCTCAGCGCCTTTCGCGCCAGTTGTACGTCGCGCCAGTGGGACAGGCGGCGAGCAAGGCCGTCCTGATGCTTGCGCAGATATTGTTGAGCGTGTTGATCGTTATATTTTGCGGAAAAATCAAGTTTGATCGGGTCGTCCATCGCCAGGTCTCCTGAACTCTGATGGACCCACGGTAGGCGGCGCCGTGTCAGCGCCAGGTCATGCCATTGTGAAAAATACGTCATGTAAAACCCGGAACTATTTCGAGGTTTTACACGATTACAGCGATGGCTCTGGGCCAGCATTTTTCAACCGGCCGATCAGTCGACCTGCGACGGATACAGTTCCACCTGAAAACGGCAGCCGTTGGGTACGGTGTTCGTCAGGCTGACCTGCCAACCCTGGTTTTCGCAGATCCGCTGCACCAGCGACAATCCCAACCCCAGGCCCTCTCCGCGTTTTTCGTTGCCCCGCACGAAAGGCTCGAACATCGCCTCGCGTTTTTCCTCGGGAATGCCGACGCCACTGTCTTCGACCACGAATCCGGTCGTGGTCAGGGTCAAGCGGATAAACCCGTGTTCGGTGTAATGCAGTGCGTTACGCAGCAGATTGCCCATGACGGCGTGCAACAGGGTAGCGTTGTAGCAGGTGTTGGCCGGACTCCCCGGTTCGAAGATCAGCCTCAGCCCCTTGGCCTCGATCGGCTCACGCCATTGATTGAGCAGCCCGTCGGCCACTTGGCCCAAGGTCTGCTGCAGCGCCATGCCGGCGTCTTCATGTTGCGCGCGCGCCAGCATCAGGAAGGTTTGCACCAGCTCACGCATCTCTTCGCAGGCCCGGGCGATTCGCTCCACCTGGGCGCGACCGCGCTGATCGATGCCGGGGTTTTCCAGCAGCAGCTCACAGGAACTGGCCAACACCATCAAGGGTGTGCGCAGTTCGTGGCTGACGTCACTGGTGAACAAGCGCTCTCGAGTCAACGCCTGGCGCAAGCGTCCCAGGGTGGCGTCGAAGGCCACGGCCAGTTCCCCGACCTCATCTGCCGCGTAATCCGGAGCCAGGGGTGGTGCCAGCCCCAGCAATTGGTCGCGGTGACGGACTTGACGGGCCAGCCGCACCACCGGCGCCATGACCTTGCGCGCCAGCACCCAGCCCAGAAACACCGCCAACGCCAGGCTCAGCACGAACCCGACCAGCACCACGGCAAACAGCACCCGTTCACGCTCCTCGAAATCGCTCTGGTCCTGCATCAGCACGTAACGCCGACCGTCGACGACTTCGACCATCGCGTGGTACGACAGCTGCTCGCGAAACACTTCGTGAAAACCGGGGTCCAGGTGGCGCAAATCCTTGGGCAAGTCGAAGTCGCCCGGCCCGCCACTGAAATAGAACAGCTGGTCCGGCTCCGGGCGATGGCTCCAGTCCGACACACTGTCCATCAGCAACAGGCGTTGCAAATCGCCGCCCAGACCTGCCGAGATCAGTTTTTCTTCCACCAGGTGCACGGTCGCCACAATGCCCATGGCGAAGGCCCCTGCCACCAATGCGCTCATCAGCGCAAAGGCGATGATGATCCGTTGCGCAAGGCTCTGTCTAAACTCCATCACGGCCCTCGGCCAAGCGATAGCCCACACCGTGCACGGTTTGCAGCAAAGGCTTGGCGAACGGCTTGTCGATCACCTGGCGCAATTGGTGGACATGGCTGCGCAGGCTGTCGCTGTCCGGGCAATCGTCGCCCCACAGCGCCTCCTCGAGAATTTCCCGGCGCAGGACATGCGGACTTTTCTGCATCAGCACCGCCAGTAACTTCAAGCCTACCGGGTTGAGCTTCAGCAGGCGGCCTTCGCGGGTGACTTCCAGGGTATCGAGGTCGTAGCTCAGATCACCGACTTGCAAGGTGCGGCGACCGCCACCCTGGGCCCGACGCATGACTGCTTCGATGCGCGCCGCCAATTCAGACAGGGCAAAGGGTTTGATCAGGTAATCATCGGCGCCGGACTTGAAACCTTGCAGGCGGTCGTCCAGTTGATCGCGAGCGGTGAGCATGATCACCGGCGTGTCGCGACGGGCGTCTTCGCGCAGGCGCTTGCACAAGGTGTAGCCGTCGATGCCGGGCAACATGATGTCGAGCACGATCAGGTCGTAATGCTCGGTGGCCGCCAGGTGCAGACCTGACAACCCGTCCTGTGCGCAATCCACGGTATAGCCCTTGAGCCCCAGGTAATCGGCCAGATTGGCCAGGATGTCGCGGTTGTCTTCAACCAATAGAATTCTCATGGGAACCTCCTGCGCACACAGTAACGGCCGTCTTGGCCCGCGCAGCTTAAGGCCAAGTGCGACTCAGGGCCAGAACTGCGTGCAGTGGTCAATCCAGGCTGTAGCGCGATTGCGGCCTTGACGACTTTTTCACTATCGGTTCACAGGCAGACGACAGGATCAAGCCCAGACTTCGCGCGATTGCGCCCTTAGAACATTCAACCGACCAAGGAACTGCCATGGTGTCGACCGCTGTTCGCCCCGCCTCGCGCCCCCTCAATCTCTGGGTATGCCTGGGTGCTCCCGCTGTTGCGGCGATCATTCTCCTGCTGCTTGAACTGACGTCGCTGGACATGAACCTGGCCAGGCTGTTCTATGACCCGGTCGCGGGTGATTTTATCGGGCGCCATAGTTACCTCCTCGAAAACATCCTGCATGACCGGGCCAAACAAGTGGTCATCGGGTTTTCGGTGTTGGCCATTTTCGGTTTCATCGGGTCTTTTTTCATGGACCGACTCAAGCCGATCAAACGGGAACTGGGCTGCCTGGTGCTGTCCCTGGCGCTGGCCACCTCGTTTGTCACGCCAGTCAAGGCGCTGACCGCGGTGCAATGCCCGTGGAGCCTTGAACAGTTCGGCGGTGATGAAATCTATAGCGAGCTGCTCAGCCCTCGCCCGCCAACCGACAAACCCGGCCGTTGCTGGCCTGGGGGTCATGCGGCGACCGGTTTTACGCTGTTTGCACTGTTCTTTGTGCTGCGTGACCGTCGCCCGCGCCTGGCGCGCACGGCGTTTGTCTTCGCCTTCACGTTGGGCTCGGTGTTTTCCATCGGCCGGATGATGCAGGGAGCGCATTTCTTTTCGCACAATGTGTGGACGGCGATTTTCTGCTGGTTGATTTGTCTGGGGGCGTATTACTACGTTCTTTATCGGCCGGCGGTGAAGGTTGATCGGGTGACCAAGGCAGAACCGGTCTGCGCCTGAACACCGATGAATAATGTGGGAGCGAGCCTGCTCGCGAAGGCGGAGTTTCAGCCAACATCTTTGTTGAATGTTAAACCGCTTTCGCGAGTTGGCTCGCTCCCACAATGGTCCGGTGTGACCATCAAAAATCCTGGCAATAAAAAACCCCGCCTGCGTTCGCAGGCGGGGTTTTAGTACAGGGGTAAGGCTGGCTTACATCATGCCGCCCATGCCGCCCATACCGCCCATGTCTGGCATGCCGCCGCCAGCTGGTGCGTCGTCCTTGATCTCGGCGATCATGGCTTCGGTGGTGATCATCAGGCTGGCAATCGACGAAGCCGCTTGCAGAGCCGAACGAGTCACTTTAGCCGGGTCCAGGATGCCCATTTCGATCATGTCGCCGTATTCGCCGGTCGCAGCGTTGTAACCGTAGTTACCCGAACCCTGCTTGACCTTGTCTACGACTACGCTTGGCTCGTCGCCGGAGTTGGCAACGATCTGGCGCAGTGGCGCTTCAACAGCGCGACGCAGCAACTGGATGCCAACGTTCTGGTCATCGTTGTCGCCTTTGAGCTCGGAGATAGCCTGCAGAGCGCGAACCAGTGCCACGCCGCCGCCAGGTACCACGCCTTCTTCAACGGCTGCACGGGTAGCGTGCAGGGCGTCTTCAACGCGGGCTTTCTTCTCTTTCATTTCAACTTCGGAACCGGCGCCAACCTTGATCACTGCAACGCCGCCGGACAGTTTGGCCAGACGCTCTTGCAGTTTTTCACGGTCGTAGTCGGACGAAGTGTCGGCCACTTGCTGACGGATCTGCAGAACGCGAGCCTGGATATCAGCTTCAACGCCGGCACCGTCGATCACGGTGGTGTTTTCTTTGGACAGGATCACGCGCTTGGCATTACCCAGGTGTTCCAGGGTAGTGCTTTCCAGGCTCAGACCGATCTCTTCGGAGATAACGGTACCGCCAGTCAGGACAGCGATGTCCTGCAGCATGGCCTTGCGACGGTCGCCGAAGCCTGGAGCCTTGACGGCTGCGACTTTAACGATGCCACGCATGTTGTTCACAACCAGAGTCGCCAGGGCTTCGCCTTCAACGTCTTCGGCCACGATCAGCAGTGGACGGCCGGCTTTGGCAACGGCTTCCAGTACTGGCAACATTTCGCGGATGTTCGAGATTTTCTTGTCGACCAGCAGGATCAGCGGACCGTCCAGCTCGGCAGTCATGGTCTCTGGCTTGTTGACGAAGTACGGGGACAGGTAGCCACGGTCGAACTGCATGCCTTCAACAACCGACAGTTCGTTTTCCAGGCCCGAGCCTTCTTCAACGGTGATCACGCCTTCTTTACCGACTTTTTCCATGGCTTCGGCAATGATGTCGCCGATGGAGCTGTCGGAGTTGGCCGAGATGGTGCCGACCTGAGCGATGGCCTTGGTGTCAGCGCAAGGCTTGGACAGGGCTTTGAGCTCTTTGACAATAGCGATGGTCGCTTTGTCGATGCCGCGCTTGAGGTCCATCGGGTTCATGCCGGCAGCGACGGCTTTCAGGCCTTCGTTGACGATCGATTGAGCCAGAACGGTAGCGGTGGTGGTGCCGTCGCCTGCGTCATCGTTGGCACGGGAGGCAACGTCTTTGACCAGCTGCGCGCCCATGTTTTCGAAGCGATCTTTCAGCTCGATTTCTTTGGCAACGGACACGCCGTCCTTGGTGATGGTCGGAGCGCCGAAGCTCTTCTCGATGATCACGTTACGGCCTTTAGGGCCCAGGGTCGCTTTTACTGCGTCAGCCAGGACGTTGACACCGGCGAGCATTTTCTTGCGGGCGGAATCGCCGAATTTAACTTCTTTAGCAGCCATGATCGATATTCCTTAAATACTTTGTAGTAGCGGGAAAATGAGCGGGGAATCAGCCTTCGACAACAGCGAGGATTTCGCTCTCGCCGATGACCAGCAGGTCTTCGCCGTCAACTTTCACAGTGTTGCTGCCGGAGTAAGGGCCGAACACAACCTTGTCACCCACTTTCACGGACAGCGCACGCACTTCACCGTTGTCCAGGACTTTGCCTGGGCCTACGGCGAGGACTTCGCCCTGGTTTGGCTTTTCAGCAGCCGAACCTGGCAGGACGATACCGCCAGCGGTTTTCTTTTCTTCTTCGCTGCGACGGACGACGACGCGGTCATGCAGAGGACGAAGCTTCATTGTCGATCTCTCCTAATTGTGGTTTTCATCGGCCGGTGTAGTCCCGGCGGGTTTAACAAAATCCGGCAATGCCGGGTGCGGTTCGTCAAGCGAACCGCGGAAGTCTGTCTGGCGTAATTGCCAGAAACCTTGCGGTGACAGTTACATAAGGGCGTACAAGCCTATTACAAGGGTGGGGGTCAAAAATTTTTCACGTTCATGCCCCGAAAACGAACACGGCACCCGAAGGTGCCGTGAGCTGAAACGATTACTTGGGATCGCGGTGTTCGAACTCGCCTTCGATCACGTCCGGTTCGCGCCCCAGAGGCTGGCGCGGCGCCGGACCGCCACGGGGCTGAAGGTCGTCGGCGAACGCACGCTGGCGTATCGCCTGTTCCTCGGCACGCTGGCGCATCTTGTTGGCCAGCAACCGGCGCGAGATCGGCAGCAGCATGATCAGGCCCAGCACGTCGGTGACGAAGCCCGGCAGGATCAACAGGCCACCGGCCAGCGCCAGCATCAGACCTTCGAGCATGGTCTGGGCCGGCAGCTCGCCGCGGTTCAGGCTTTCACGAGCACGCAGTGCAGTGGCCAGACCGGCGATACGCAGCACGAACACGCCGAACATCGAGCCGAGAATGACCAGCAGCAGGGCCGGGAAAAACCCGATCGCCCCGCTTACCTTGACGAATACGAACAGCTCCAACACCGGAAACAGTACAAAGAGCAATAAAAAAGGGCGCATCAAATGGTTCCTCAACGCAAGAATGCCTTGCCAGTCTTCCCTAGATGACGTCGCCGTTTCGTGAATTCAAGCGTCGGCCCCTGCATTTTTCGGCCAATGCTCGGCGTGAGCCAGGAAAACCAAGGCTTCGCGCACTTGTGTCGGCGTATTACACGGTGTCTGGAACGGTAGCCAGTACAGCCCCTGACCGATGCGCAGGTGCATGCCCTCGGTGTCGATACCGGCCAGTTGTGCCGGTTCGGTCCGCGGCAGACCGGTCAGCTCGACATAGTGGGCGATGGCCTTGGCGTGATCGGCATTCATGTGCTCGACCATGCTCGCCTCGGCCTTGCCGGCGAACGGGTTGGCCAGGGTCAACTGATCGACCCAGTGAATGGCGCCGAAACCGCCGATGTAACGGTGGCGCACTGGCTTGAGCACCCAGAAATCGAAATCGTGGGCCTTGTGGTAGCTCTGCGACTCCGGGAAATAGCGGTAGTAACGGTCCGCCGCCGCTTCGATGGCGGCTTCGTCTTCGAGCTTTGCTGCTTCGGCGAGGTAGGTCAGGCGACCAACGGCTTGCACGTCTTCAGCCCCGCGCTCGCCCACGAACAGGGAGCATTTGGGATCTTTTTGCAGATTGTGGGTGTGCTGGGCGATACGGCTGATAAGGATCAGCGGCCAGCCCTGTACGTCCAGACAGTACGGTACTACGGAGCCAAACGGGAAACCGGGCATCGCCTTGGAGTGTGTCGAGAGCACTCCACGGTATTCCTTGAGAAGCAATTCTCGGGCATTCTTGGCCGCTTCAACACTCAATTTATGACTCCTTAAATAGAATCCGTCGAAAAAACGGACAGGCGACTGGGGAAAAGTTCCTGTGCGCCATCGGGGCAGTTCTCATGTGCAACCAGGCCGCAACAGGTGCAGACGAGAGGCCCTGTAGAAGGATCCACTCTTCTGACCTGCTATTGGGGCATGCGAATGCAACTCACTGACAAAGTAATCATTATCACTGGCGGTTGCCAGGGTTTAGGCCGTTCCATGGCCGAGTATTTCGCCGGCCTTGGCGCGAAGCTGGCGCTGGTGGACCTCAACCAGGAAAAACTCGACGACACAGTCGCCGCGTGCAAGGCCAAGGGAGTCGAGGCCCGCGCGTACCTGTGCAACGTCGCCAATGAAGAGCAAGTGACGCACATGGTCGCCAGGGTGGCTGAAGACTTCGGCGCGATCCATGGCCTGGTCAACAATGCCGGGATTCTGCGCGACGGCCTGTTGATCAAGGTCAAGGACGGCGAAATGAGCAAAATGAGTCTGGCCCAGTGGCAGGCGGTCATCGACGTCAACCTGACGGGCGTGTTCCTGTGCACCCGGGAAGTCGCGGCGAAAATGATCGAGCTGAACAACAGCGGCACGATCATCAATATCTCGTCTATCTCCCGCGCCGGCAACGTCGGCCAGACCAACTACTCCGCCGCCAAGGCCGGTGTGGCGGCGGCGACCGTGACCTGGGCCAAGGAACTGGCGCGCTACGGCATTCGCGTGGCGGGCATTGCGCCGGGCTTTATCGAGACCGAAATGACCTTGGGCATGAAGCCGGAAGCGCTGGAGAAGATGACCTCAGGCATTCCGCTCAAGCGCATGGGCAAGCCTGATGAGATCGCTCATTCGGCGGCGTACATTTTCGAGAACGACTATTACACGGGGCGGATTCTGGAGATGGATGGCGGGTTGCGTATCTAAAGCCCCATAGATCAATGTGGGAGCTAGCCTGCTAGCGATTGCGGTGGTTCAGCCAACATATTTGTTGAATGTGAATCCGCTATCGCTAGCAGGCTAGCTCCCACAGTTGATTGTGTTTCAGGCCATCAATCGTCGCTGATGGTGATATTCGGCATCGCCGGCGATACCGCTTCCTGCAACACGATCCGCGCGCCTACATGGCGGGCCAGTTCCTGATACACCAGCGCAATCTGGCTGTCCGGCTCGGCGATCACCGTAGGCTTGCCACCATCGGCCTGCTCGCGAATGATCATCGACAGCGGCAACGAGGCCAGCAGTTCGACGCCGTACTGGTTGGCCAGTTTCACGCCACCGCCTTCACCGAACAGATGCTCGGCATGTCCGCAATTGGAGCAGATGTGCACGGCCATGTTTTCCACCACGCCCAGCACCGGGATGTTGACCTTGCGGAACATCTCCACGCCTTTGCGCGCGTCCAGCAGCGCCAAATCTTGTGGCGTGGTCACGATCACCGCACCGGCCACCGGGACTTTCTGCGCCAGGGTCAACTGAATGTCGCCAGTGCCAGGTGGCATGTCGATGACCAGGTAATCCAGATCGCCCCAGGCCGTTTGAGTGACCAGTTGCAACAACGCACCGGAGACCATCGGCCCGCGCCAGACCATCGGCGTGTTGTCGTCGGTCAGGAACGCCATGGACATGACTTCGACGCCATGGGACTCGATCGGCACGAACCATTTCTGATCCTTGATCTTTGGCCGGGTGCCTTCGGGGATACCGAACATGATGCCCTGGCTCGGACCATAGATGTCCGCATCGAGGATCCCGACCCTGGCGCCTTCGCGAGCCAGCGCCAGCGCCAGGTTGGCGGCGGTGGTGGACTTGCCCACGCCACCTTTGCCGGACGCCACGGCCACCACGTTCTTGACGTTGGCCAGGCCCGGAATCTGTGCCTGGGCCTTGTGCGCGGCGATGACGCTGGTGATGTCGACGCGGGCGGTGGTTACGCCATCCAGGCCTTCGATGGCCATTTGCAGCATCTGTGCCCAGCCACTCTTGAACAGGCCGGCGGCATAACCCAGTTCCAGCTGGACGCTGACGCGATCGCCCTGGATGTCGATGTTGCGCACGCACCCGGCGCTGACCGGGTCCTGGTTCAGGTAAGGGTCGGTGTATTGGCGAAGGACGGCTTCCACCGCTGCGCGATTGACGGCGCTCATGGGCAACTCCGATAGCAAGACTGGAAAATCAGGCGGGTATCCTACGCCGGACACTCATTTGTGGCGAGGGAGCTTGTTGGATCGCCGCACCGTCCCGTTCTGCTGCGCAGCAGTCGCAATTGGACTGACCGGTTTGTCTGATAGATCGGCATCGTCGGGTTTGGGGCGGCTTCGCCACTCAGCGGGAGCAAGCTCCCTCGCCACAGTTTTTTGCAATCGCCGCATTTGGATACAGGCACACGGGGTGAAAAATATGCGCCGGCGCTTTATAGTGGCCGACCTCCGTTTCATCAAGTAGCCGAGCCCCATGTCCGAGCCACGCAAGATCCTCGTTACCAGCGCCCTGCCCTATGCCAATGGTTCGATCCATCTTGGCCACATGCTGGAATACATCCAGACCGATATGTGGGTGCGCTTCCAGAAGCACCGCGGCAACCAATGCATTTATGTCTGCGCCGACGACGCCCACGGTTCGGCGATCATGCTGCGCGCGGAAAAGGAAGGCATCACCCCGGAACAACTGATCGCCAACGTCCAGGCTGAACACAGCGCCGACTTTGCCGAGTTCCTGGTGGACTTTGACAACTTCCACTCCACTCACGCCGAAGAAAACCGTGAGCTGTCGAGCCAGATCTATCTGAAGCTGCGCGACGCCGGGCACATCGCCACGCGTTCGATCACGCAGTACTTCGACCCGGAAAAGAAAATGTTCCTGGCCGATCGCTTCATCAAGGGCACCTGCCCGAAATGCGGCACCGAAGACCAGTACGGCGACAACTGCGAAAAATGCGGCGCGACCTACGCACCGACCGACCTGAAGGATCCGAAGTCGGCCATCTCCGGCGCCACCCCGGTGCTCAAGGACTCCCAGCACTTCTTCTTCAAGCTGCCGGACTTCCAGGAAATGCTCCAGGCCTGGACCCGCAGTGGCACATTGCAGGAAGCCGTCGCCAACAAGATCGCCGAATGGCTCGATGCCGGCCTGCAACAATGGGACATTTCCCGTGATGCACCGTACTTCGGCTTCGAGATTCCCGACGAGCCGGGCAAGTATTTCTATGTCTGGCTGGACGCGCCGATCGGCTACATGGCCAGCTTCAAGAACCTGTGCGACCGCAAGCCGGAACTGGACTTCGATGCGTTCTGGAGCAAGGACTCCACCGCCGAGCTGTACCACTTCATCGGCAAGGACATCGTCAATTTCCACGCGCTGTTCTGGCCAGCCATGCTCGAAGGCGCCGGGTACCGCAAACCGACCGGCATCAACGTGCACGGCTACCTGACCGTCAACGGTCAGAAAATGTCCAAATCCCGCGGCACTTTCATCAAGGCCCGGACTTATCTGGATCACCTGTCGCCGGAATACCTGCGTTACTACTACGCGGCCAAGCTCGGCCGTGGCGTCGACGACCTGGACCTGAACCTCGAAGACTTCGTGCAGAAGGTCAACTCGGACCTGGTCGGCAAGGTCGTCAACATTGCCAGCCGTTGCGCGGGCTTCATCCACAAAGGCAACGCTGGCGTGTTGGTGGCCGGCAATGCCGCGCCGGAACTGACCGACGCGTTCCTGGCGGCTGCGCCAAGCATCGCCGAAGCTTACGAAGCGCGCGATTTCGCCCGCGCCATGCGTGAAATCATGGGCCTGGCCGACCGTGCCAATGCCTGGATCGCCGACAAGGCGCCGTGGTCGCTGAACAAACAGGAAGGCAAGCAGGAAGAAGTGCAGGCCATCTGCGCCCTGGGCATCAACCTGTTCCGCCAGCTGGTGATCTTCCTCAAGCCGGTGTTGCCACTGCTGGCTGCCGACGCCGAGGCGTTCCTCAACGTCGCGCCGCTCACCTGGAATGACCATGCGACCCTGCTCAGCAACCATCAGCTGAACGAGTTCAAACCGCTGATGACCCGCATCGACCCGGTCAAGGTGCAAGCCATGACCGACGCTTCGAAAGAAGACCTGACCGCCAGCCAGACCGACACCGGCGATGCTGCGCCTGCCGGCAACGGCGAACTGGCAAAGGATCCGCTGTCGCCGGAAATCGAGTTCGACGCCTTTGCCGCGGTCGACCTGCGCGTCGCCCTGATCCTCAAGGCCGAAGCCGTGGAAGGTGCTGACAAACTGCTGCGCCTGACCCTGGACATCGGTGACGAGCAACGCAACGTGTTCTCCGGGATCAAGAGCGCTTATCCGGATCCGTCCAAGCTCAATGGTCGTCTGACCATGATGATCGCCAACCTCAAGCCACGGAAAATGAAGTTCGGCATCTCCGAAGGCATGGTGATGGCGGCCGGCCCTGGCGGTGAAGAAATCTACCTGCTCAGCCCCGACAGCGGCGCCAAGCCAGGTCAGCGCATCAAGTAACGCCTTGCGGTAAATCGATCCCACAGTCGTGCCTGGCGCGCCTGTGGGATTTTCATGTCTGGCCCACCCTCCGTCCTTGCCGGATAATGCCTAACCTTGTTAGACAGGCCTATTTTTGCCGGCACGATCATGACCGAGATACTTCTAACGCTTATCAGCGCTGCCCTGATCAACAACATCGTGTTGCACTGGCCGCTGGGTGTCGATCCACTGCTGGGCACCGAGCGTCGCCAGGTGCATGCGCTGGGCATTGCGACGACGTGCCTGATGCTGATTGTCGGCATGTCGAGCTACGCGCTTTACCACGGGCTGCTGGTTCCTTTGGACCTGATGCCACTGCGCCTGTTCGTGTTTGTGCCACTGAGCGTGCTGTTGATCGCGCCGCTGCTGAAGCTGCTTGGCCGATTGTTTGCCAGGCTTTCGTTCGAAGGCCTCTGGCCGCTGCTGCTGGGCAACGCCGGCGTGCTCGGCCTGGCGCTGATCAATGTGCAGAACGACAAGGGTTTCTTCCACGCCACCGCCCTGAGCCTTGGTGCAGGCTTGGGTTTCTGGCTGGTATTGAGCCTGTTCAGCGACTTGCGCCAGCGCACAGTCGATAACGATGTCCCCCTGCCCTTTCGTGGGCTGCCGATCGATCTGATCGGCGCCGGCCTGATCGCAGTGGCTTTTCTCGGATTCAGCGGGCTGATCAAAACATGAGTCTGATTCAACGCATCGACGCCCTCTTGCCGCAGACCCAGTGCGGCAAGTGCGGCCACCCGGGATGCAAGCCGTACGCCGAAGGCATCGCCAGCGGCGAACCGATCAACAAGTGCCCGCCGGGTGGCAGCGAAACCATCGAGGCCCTGGCGCAGCTGCTGAAGGTCCCAGTGCTGGAGCTGGACACCAGCCGCGGTCCGGCGCCCGCGCAAATCGCCTACATCCGCGAGGCCGAGTGCATCGGTTGCACCAAATGCATCCAGGCGTGCCCGGTGGACGCCATCGTCGGCGCAGCCAAGCTGATGCACACGGTCATCGTCGACGAATGCACCGGTTGCGACCTGTGTGTCGCGCCTTGCCCGGTGGATTGCATCGAGATGCGACCTCTGCCGCTGGCTACGGTAGTGCCGGTGGTCGGCGGCCTGGCGTTCAGTCTTGAAGAGCAACAGGCGCGCGCCGCCAAACGCAATCACGCACGGCGCCGCTTCGAACTGCGCAATGCCCGCTTGCATCGTGAAGAACAACACAAACTCGCCGAGCGCCAGGCCCGGGCGCAACGCGCCGTGCCGCAGCACAGTGACGTGGCGCTCGATCCGGTGCAAGCAGCGCTCGAGCGCGTACGCGCACAAAAGGCCGCCAATGCCGATGCGGCATTGAAAAAGGCCAAGATCGATCTGGCGATGAGCCGCGCGCAACTGAACAAATCGCTCAAGGCTTTCGGGCATCCGCCGACGTTCGAACAGCAGTCGCAGCTGATCGTGCTGCAGCAGCAGTTCGAGGCCGCCGAGCAAGCCTTGGCCAGAATGGAGAGCGCTGCTGCACCTGCCCCGGCGCCCGTTGCCCCGGTGAAGAATGCGCAGCTGAATCGGGCGAAGATCCAATTGGCCATGCGCCGTGCCGAACTCAAGAAAGCCCAGGCCAATGACGCACCGGCCGACCATATCGCAGCGCTGGCGCGCGCGGTCACTGAGGCCGAGCACCAGGTGGATGCCCATGCCACTTCCTGAATCGGCCGACGAACGCCTTCAACAGGCGATGGCCCAGGTCTTGCTGGCCACGGTGCCGGGGCTGCTGGCGCTGTTCTGGGTCTATGGCTGGGGGGTGTTGATCAACCTGATCCTGACGGGTGTGACCGCACTGGCGGTTGAAGCGCTGGTGTTGCAACTGCGCAAGCGCCCTATCAAGCCGACCTTGAGCGACGGCAGCGCGCTGGTCAGTGCGACGCTGTTGGCACTGGCATTGCCGCCTTATTGCCCTTGGTGGCTGACAGTCAGCGCAGCGGCCTCTGCGCTGTTGCTGGGCAAGCACCTGTATGGCGGCGTCGGCAAGAATCCGTTCAACCCGGCCATGCTCGGTTTTGCCTTGGTGCTGGTGGCCTTTCCGCAGCAGATGACCCACTGGCCATCGTCCCATGGCATGGACTTGTTCGGTGGCTTGCGGCAGGTATTCGGCTTCAGTCTCGGTCAGACGCCGGATGCCTGGGCCCAGGCCACGGCACTGGACAGCCTGCGGATCAACAAAAGCCTGACCATGGACGAACTGTTCGTCGACAACCCGGCATTCGGCCAGTTCGGCGGGCGCGGCATGGAATGGGTCAACCTGGCCTTTTTGGCCGGCGGTGCGTTTCTGCTGCAAAGGCGGGTGTTCACCTGGCATGCGCCGGTCGGCATGCTGGCCAGCCTGTTCGTGATCAGTCTGCTGTGCTGGAACGGCTCCGGCTCCGATTCCAATGGCTCGCCGCTGTTTCATCTGCTCACTGGCGCGAGCATGCTGGGCGCATTTTTTATCGTCACTGAACCTGTGTCCGGCGCAAAAAGCCCCGGTGCCCGATTGCTGTTCGGCGCGGGCGTGGGATTGCTGACGTATCTGATTCGTACCTGGGGCGGCTATCCGGACGGCGTCGCCTTTGCCGTACTGCTGATGAACCTGTGCGTACCTGCGCTGGAGCGAATGGCAGCGTCCAGGCAGGAGCGGACCGAGCCATGAGCCGACCATCGAGCGTTGTGATCCTGTTGTTACTGGCAGGCCTGGGCATTGGCGCGACCTACCTCATTCAGCGCACCGGCACGCCGCACATTGCCGCGCAACAACGCCTGATCGACAGTCGGAACCTGCTCGACCTGCTGCCCCCGGACAGTTATGACAATCAACCGCTGGAACAGCCCCTCGACCTTGCAAAAACAGGCTTGCCCAACAGTACGCTGCTGAGCGGCTACCGGGTGACCAAGGCCGGCCATCCCAGCGCCGTTTTGCTGCGCAGCCAGACCCTGGGTTATGCAGGTTCCATCGAGTTGCTGATCGCCATCGGGGCAAATGGCCAACTGCTGGGCGTCAAAACCCTCAAGCAATCGGAAACCCCTGGGCTGGGTGGCAGGATTGCCGACCGGCCCAGTGCCTGGCTTCAAGCCTTTGCCGGCAAATCCCTGGCCCAACCCGGCGATGCGGGCTGGGCGTTGAAAAAAGATCAGGGGACATTCGATCAGATCGCCGGCGCGACTATCACTTCAAGGGCGGTGATCAACGCCATTCACGACGCATTGCGCTACTTCGATGAACACTCGCAGCAGCTGATCGGGAGCAGCGCCCATGAATAACTCTTCGACTGTGCAAAACTCGCTGATGCTGGCGCCACTGATCGGTGCGACGGATTCAATGATGCAGGCGCTGGGCGTGTGGCTGATGTTCATCCTGGTGAGCAGTGTCTTTGGCCTGTGCATGGGCGCCTTGCGCCCTCGACTGATCCCGGCGACACACGTATTGGCCGGTGTCGTGCTGGCGGCCACGCTGACCAGTTGCGCGGAACTCGGGGCGCAAGCCTGGTCGCTTCAGTGGCATCAACATTTGGGCTTGTATGCCGGATTGATTGCCTTGCAATGCGTGGTCATGGACCAGACCGGCTTTTTCCAGCATACCTGGCGTGCTCGCGTGCGCCTGTGTGGCCTGTTCGGGGCGTTGATGACAGGTATGGGCTTGCTGCGGGAACTGATCGGCAGCGGCACCCTGGGCAGCCACTTGCCGTGGTTGGCCGGCACCACACAACCGGACTGGCAAGGCTGGGTCCTGACCGCTGACGGCGGGCTGCGCCTGGCTGTGCTGGCTCCAGGTGGATTCATTCTGCTCGGACTGCTGCTTGCCGCCTGGCAGGCCTGGAACCACCGGACTCCTTCACACTGACTGTCTTCGAGGAAAATCACTGTCCATGAATGCCGCAAAACGCCTGGAAATTTTCCGCAGGTTTCACGAAGACAACCCGGAACCGAAGACCGAACTGGCTTACTCGTCGCCGTTTGAATTGCTGATCTCGGTGATTCTTTCGGCACAGTCGACCGACGTCGGCGTTAACAAGGCCACTGCCAAACTCTATCCGGTAGCCAATACGCCAGCGGCGATTCATGCCTTGGGTGTCGCGGGGCTATCGGAATACATCAAGACCATCGGCCTGTTCAACAGCAAAGCGAAAAACGTGATCGAGACCTGTCGCTTGCTGCTGGAGCGCCATGGAGGCGAAGTGCCGCAAACCCGCGAAGCGCTGGAAGCGTTACCCGGTGTCGGTCGTAAAACAGCCAACGTGGTGCTCAATACCGCATTCCGTCAACTGACCATGGCCGTGGACACCCACATCTTCCGGGTCAGCAACCGTACCGGGATTGCTCCAGGCAAGGATGTGGTCGAAGTCGAGAAAAAACTGATGAAATTCGTGCCCAGGCAATACCTGCTCGATTCACATCACTGGCTGATACTTCACGGACGTTACGTTTGCCTGGCTCGCAAGCCCCGCTGCGGCAGTTGCCGGATCGAAGACCTGTGCGAATACAAGCACAAGACCTCGGACGATTGAGGCACCATTAGTTTTATTGATCAATCGATTGAAAAAATCTTTTTTACCCGCCGCAAGAATGTCGATATAAGGAGCGCCAAAGGCAGTCTTAGCCTGGAGTTCACCTTATGAGTACTGGCAAAGAGCAATTGGACGTAGAAGACGACTTCACCCCCGTTGAGGCTGATGACGCCGAACCCGTGGTTGAAGTGGCAAAGACCAACCTTAGCAAACGCCGCACCATTGACAATCTGCTCGAGGAGCGCCGACTGCAAAAGCAATTGGCCGATTACGATTTTGACCTATGACACCTGAAAAGCCTCCCGAAACGGAGGCTTTTTACCAAGTGCCGGCCCCTGATAAACCCGTGGTACCTATCGTCCAACATTGCCGTTGTCACACCAGGCCATTGCGCTGCGCCAATTCGATCAGATCGACCAGGGAACGGGCATTGAGCTTCAATAGCAAGCGAGTCTTGTAAGTACTGACGGTTTTATTGCTGAGGAACATTCCGTCTGCAATCTCCTTGTTGGTCTTTCCCTGGGCCAATTGCTGCAAGACCATCATTTCCCGTCCCGACAGACGATCCACCATATCGGACTCACTGGCATTGCCCAGACTGGAACGCACTGTGTGCAAGGCTTGATTCGGAAAGTAACTGTAGCCTGACAATACAGCCTTTATTGCGCTCAGCAGTTCAGTGAGATCCTGTTGCTTGCAGACATATCCGGCAGCGCCCGACTGCATGCATCGCATGGAGAAATGCCCAGGCGCCTGGGACGTCAGGATCAAAACTTTCATTGGCATTGCTGCCGACGTCAGACGCGCAATGACTTCCAACCCGTCGAGTTTCGGAATGCCAATATCGAGGATGACAATATCGGGCATCAGTTCACGAGCAAGCTGTAACGCGTCCACGCCATTATCTGTTTCTGCAATGACTTCGTAGCCATGACGTTCCATCAGCATACGTACCGCAAGACGAATGACGGGGTGATCATCCACGATCAGCACTTTATTCATGGGCAAGTCCAATTTTCGCTGTTCGAATTTTTAGAGCCCGCACAATAGCCTAGTCGTTTCACCCATGGCATGCCGCCCCCCCCGGCCACCCACAGCAAGAGACATTCCCTACACACAACACAGATTATTCTTACAAAAATTCTTCGAATTCAGTGCATCCGAAAACCTGGCAGTCTCTCGACCTTCCATTTTCCCATAGTTTTTTGTATCGACTTGCGACCATAAATAGTACAAAAATACTGGGAGAGCGAAAATCAGGCGCACTTTGGCGGTTGAACTATCCTGAAAAGTAACCGATATTTTCCGAGCCGCCACTCATACCCAACAACATCATTCAACGAGTACCCACTCACTCATGCCTTCAAATAATAACGAATATGTAAATGCAACAAAACCGCTCTACCTTAAACTCTAACAAACAGTTACCATCCAGAAGAACAGAGCAAACACTTCCACCCCCCATGAGAAAAGACATAATTGAATGAGAATAAAATATGGAAAACATCAAACAGAAAATCACCAACCCCATGACACTCATTGCGATATTCGCAACACTGTCTGAAACTTCAGCCGCTATTTCACTACCCTTCCTTGACGAGGAAGACAGAGATATCTATGTCTGGTTCTTGATCAGCTTTCCTTTTTATTTGCTCTTTCTTTTCTTTGCCACACTTAACTTCAATTACCGGTCGCTTTACGCCCCTTCCGATTTTGAAAAAGGCGAGCACTTCATGGAAGTCATGAACAACACCAAGCGCCCGAAAGAAAGCGACTCCAGGCTCACTTCAAAAAAATCGGCCCGTCGTCATTCGATGATCGATTCCCGATCCTCTTACCCTCCCGGTTACGCAGAAGACCCACCCGAGACGGATCGACAGCCACCGACGGAGCACCACGTGCACCTGCCGGAACCACTCAAGGACCTGTACATCGTTGATATACGCGGGATGAACAAGAAAATCGAAATGGGCGCTTCGCTGAAGAAAATTCAACAAGAACAGGGTAAACCTGCCCAAGCAATCGTGTTCATCACCTGCGCTGAATCGGAGAGACTACTGAAAGAGAGCACATTCAAACATTCAAAAAACGCCAGGAAACAGAGTGCTGCATCGCTCTTTGCTTATAATTTGAATTCGAATGGCGTGACGGTCCTTGATCAAACCTATCCATCGACGCAAAGCGGTCAATAGGGTTTGAAGACCAGGCAGAAAGCAGGAAGGTATTCAGAACACTGCATCGCAATAACAGGCAGAACATCCCCCTTTCAGATTGGCGGCCTTGTCAACGACAAGGCCACCTATCCATTACGGTCCTACCACTACAGGGTCAAAGGCCTCAGAAAAGCTTCCGGCCTTTGTTCGCCGCGATACGCATGCGCAAGGCGTTGAGCTTGATAAAGCCCGCCGCGTCGGCCTGGTTGTAGGCGCCGCCATCTTCCTCGAAGGTCGCGATGTTGGCGTCGAACAACGACTCGTCGGACTTGCGGCCGGTGACGATCACATTGCCCTTGTACAGCTTCAGGCGCACAACGCCGTTCACGTGAGCCTGGGAAGCATCGATCATCTGTTGCAGCATCAGGCGCTCAGGGCTCCACCAGTAACCGGTGTAGATCAGGCTGGCGTATTTAGGCATCAGCTCGTCTTTGAGGTGAGCCACTTCGCGATCCAGCGTGATCGATTCGATTGCACGGTGCGCGCGCAGCATGATGGTGCCGCCCGGGGTTTCGTAGCAGCCGCGGGATTTCATGCCCACGTAACGGTTCTCGACGATGTCGAGGCGGCCGATGCCGTGTTCGCCACCGATACGGTTCAGGGTCGCCAGCACGGTGGCCGGGGTCATTTCGACGCCGTCCAGCGCGACGATGTCACCGTTGCGGTAGGTCAGTTCCAGGTATTGCGCTTTATCTGGAGCCTTCTCCGGGGAGACGGTCCATTTCCACATATCTTCTTCGTGCTCGGTCCAGGTGTCTTCCAGCACGCCGCCTTCATAGGAGATGTGCAGCAGGTTGGCATCCATTGAGTACGGGGATTTTTTCTTGCCGTGACGCTCGATCGGGATGTTGTGCTTTTCAGCGTAATCCATCAGCTTTTCACGGGACAGCAGGTCCCATTCACGCCACGGAGCGATCACTTTCACCCCTGGCTTCAAGGCGTAGGCGCCCAGTTCGAAACGAACCTGGTCGTTACCCTTGCCGGTAGCGCCGTGGGAAATGGCGTCAGCACCGGTTTCGTTGGCGATTTCGATCAGGCGCTTGGCGATCAACGGACGAGCGATGGAAGTGCCCAGCAGGTACTCGCCTTCGTAAACGGTGTTGGCGCGGAACATCGGGAACACGAAATCACGCACGAATTCTTCGCGCAAATCGTCGATGTAGATTTCTTTTACGCCCATGGCCTGAGCCTTGGCGCGGGCCGGCTCGACCTCTTCGCCCTGACCCAGGTCAGCGGTGAAGGTCACGACTTCACAGTTATAAGTATCCTGCAGCCACTTGAGGATCACCGAAGTGTCCAGGCCGCCGGAATACGCCAGAACGACCTTGTTTACGTCCGCCATGCCATTACTCCACGGGGTTTACGGAAAGCCGTCAAGTCTACCGGGCATGCAGAATAATTTACAGAGGCGCGACAGCTTATGACGACGAAGCGACAGATTATGTCGAGCGAGCGACGACTACCGCCCTTTCAGGAAGTCTTCGCCGCGCTCGCCGATGCGGTTGCCTGAGGCGCCAGCGGACCGGCGGGTGCTACCCGCGCCAGATGCACATTGACCCGGCGGTTCTTCGCCCGGTTGGCGGCCGAGGTGTTGGGCGCCAATGGATAGCGTTCGCCATGGAAGCGCAGGGTGATCTGCGATTCCTGAATGCCGTTGGCCTTGAAGAACCCCATGACCGCCAGGGCCCGGCGCCGCGACAGGTCACGGTTGGTCAGGCGGTTGCCGCTGTTGTCGGAGTGACCGTCGAGTTCGACGTGATTGACGGTCGGGTCGGCCTTCATGAACTCCAGCATCACCTGTAATTGTGCCTTTGCCTGCGCGTCGAGATCGATGCCTTCGCCAGGGAAGCCGATCTGCGATTGTTTAACCTGCTCGAAATTTTTCGGCAGCAGTTTTGCCACACAGCCCTGGTAGTCGTTGAAAGCCTTGCTGAACCTGACCGGCAATAGCCGCACCTCCGAGACCCGGCCATCACCCGAGTAATGTCGAACCACCGGACTGCGGCCGTCCATCAAGCCGCTGATCAAGCGCCCGGCCTGAACCTGCGAGCTGTTGAACAGCACATTGCCGCTGCCGATTTGCACGGAACCGAGGTTGATATCGCCTCGCCCCGGCTGCCAGGGCGCTGCGGCCGCCAGCAGGATCGCCGAACCGCCGCCGATCATCGCGTTATAGGCCTTCAGACGAAAGATTGCCTGCTCACCGGCGCGGCGCACGAACTCACCCGAGCCGAAATCGGTGATCGGTTGCGCCAGGCGGCATTCGAACCTGTCCCCTTCGACCGTCCACTCGATGCTCTCCAGCCGGGTCTGAAAAGTGAGCGCCATCGCAGGCAGGCTGGCAAACACGCTGAGCAAGGCTAAATAACGCTGGCGCACGGGAGGCTCCACTGGCTTCTTCCACAAAAACACCGACACATACTGTTAACGGCATACCTGTTGGATATCGGAAGCTTCCTGCAAAACTTGATAGCGAGTGCCTGGAAGAGTCTTTTCCGGTAGCATTCCCCAGAGTTTGACCCGCCTGGAATCCCCTCATGTCCGACCGCCTGACCCTGCTGCGTCCCGACGACTGGCACATTCATCTTCGCGATGGTGCCGTGTTGACCAATACCGTTGCGGATGTTGCGCGCACCTTTGGTCGCGCCATCATCATGCCCAACCTGGTACCTCCGGTGCGTAACGCCGCTGAAGCCGATGGCTATCGACAGCGGATTCTCGCTGCGCGCCCGGCCGGCAGTCGCTTCGAACCGTTGATGGTGCTGTACCTGACCGACCGCACCCAGCCCGAAGAAATTCGCGAGGCCAAGGCCAGCGGTTTCATTCACGCCGCCAAGCTTTATCCGGCCGGCGCGACCACCAATTCGGACTCCGGTGTCACCAGCATCGACAAGATCTTCCCTGCACTCGAGGCCATGGCCGAAGTCGGGATGCCCTTGCTGGTTCACGGTGAAGTCACCCGTGGCGATGTCGACGTGTTCGATCGCGAAAAACTTTTTATCGATGAGCACATGCGTCGTGTGGTCGAGCGTTTCCCGACGCTCAAAGTGGTGTTCGAACACATCACCACCGCTGACGCCGTGCAGTTCGTCAACGAGGCCTCGGCCAACGTCGGCGCGACCATCACCGCCCATCACCTGTTGTACAACCGCAACCACATGCTGGTGGGCGGGATTCGGCCGCACTTCTACTGCCTGCCGATCCTCAAGCGCAACACGCACCAGGAAGCCCTGCTCGACGCCGCCACCAGCGGCAGCGACAAGTTCTTCCTCGGCACCGACTCGGCGCCCCATGCCCAGCACGCCAAGGAAACGGCCTGTGGCTGTGCCGGTTGCTACACCGCCTATGCCGCGATCGAGATGTATGCCGAAGCCTTCGAACAACGCAACGCGCTGGATAAGCTGGAAGCCTTTGCCAGCCTCAATGGCCCGCGTTTCTATGGCTTGCCGGTGAACACCGATCGCATCACCCTGGTCCGCGATGAGTGGACCGCCCCGACCAGCCTGCCCTTTGGCGAGCTGACTGTAATCCCGCTGCGCGCCGGTGAAAAACTGCGCTGGCGCCTGCTGGAGGAAAACGCGTGAGTGAAGACCATTTCGACGACGAACAGGACGGTCAAAGCGGCGGAGGTGGCTCGCGCCACCCGATGGCTGAACGCTTCCGTGGGTACCTGCCAGTCGTTGTCGACGTTGAAACCGGTGGTTTCAACTCTGCCACTGACGCCTTGCTGGAAATTGCCGCGACCACGATCGGCATGGATGAAAAAGGGTTTGTGTACCCCGATCACACCTATTTCTTTCGCGTAGAACCGTTTGAAGGCGCGAACATCGAAGCGGCAGCCCTGGAATTCACCGGGATCAAACTCGATCACCCGCTGCGCATGGCCGTCAGTGAAGAAGCGGCGTTGACCGATATCTTCCGCGGCATCCGCAAGGCCCTGAAGGCCAACGGTTGCAAACGGGCGATTCTGGTCGGGCACAACAGCAGTTTCGACCTGGGTTTCCTTAACGCCGCTGTCGCGCGCCTGGACATGAAGCGCAACCCGTTTCATCCGTTCTCCAGCTTCGACACCGCCACCCTTGCCGGCCTGGCTTACGGTCAAACCGTACTGGCCAAGGCCTGTCAGGCAGCCGATATCGACTTCGACGGCCGCGAGGCCCACTCGGCCCGCTACGACACCGAGAAGACGGCCGAGTTGTTCTGCGGCATCGTCAATCGCTGGAAGCAGATGGGTGGCTGGGAAGACTTCAACGACTGATCCTGTCGCTGACGCAAACCTGTGGCGAGGGAACTTGCTCCCGCCCATAAAAAAACCGGCCTCCAGGGCCGGTTTTTTTATGCCTCAAACGTGCCTTACAGCGCGGCAGCGTTCTCGGTCAGGTAAGCTGCGACGCCTTCGGTCGAAGCGGTCATGCCTTTGTCGCCTTTTTTCCAGTTGGCAGGGCAAACTTCGCCGTGCTCTTCGTGGAATTGCAGAGCGTCGACCAGACGGACCAGCTCTTCGATGTTACGACCCAGCGGCAGGTCGTTGATGATCTGCGAGCGGACAACGCCTTTGTCGTCGATCAGGAACGCGCCGCGGAAAGCTACGCCGCCTTCGGATTCAACGTCGTAGGCCTTGGCGATTTCGTGTTTCAGGTCAGCAGCCATGGTGTAACGAACTTCGCCGATGCCACCGTTGTTGACCGGGGTGTTGCGCCAGGCGTTGTGGGTGAAGTGCGAGTCGATCGAAACGGCGATCACTTCCACGTTACGCGCCTTGAAGTCGGACATGCGGTTGTCCAGAGCGATCAGCTCGGACGGGCAAACGAAGGTGAAGTCCAGCGGGTAGAAGAACACCAGGCCGTATTTGCCTTTGATGGCCGACGACAGGGTGAAGCTGTCGACGATTTCGCCATTGCCGAGTACGGCCGGTACGGTGAAGTCAGGGGCTTGCTTGCCTACGAGTACGCTCATTGGATATCTCCTGGTGTAAAAACGTGAAGTTCCGGGTTTGCGCCAGCCTGCCACCTTCAGGCGACAGCCCTGTGACACCAACCCGCTTCATAAGGACCGGCCATCATACACTGCGTTTTTGAGCTGTCCTCAACGGTTTTTTCCAGGCAGGTAAAATTGTCGTCATCGCGGTTACTGGCAGATCGCCCAGAAGGAAACCGTTCGTCAGCCGAGCGCTCTTATAACGGGAAGCTTTCAGAAACCACTTTGACAATCATTCTCGTTAACATTAAGATCCATCGCAATTGAGTCACAACCAGCGACGGTTTTCACTTATGTATGTCTGCCTCTGCACTGGCGTCACCGACGGCCAAATCCGCGATGCAATCTATGAAGGATGCTGCAGCTACAAGGAAGTCCGTCAGGCCACCGGCGTTGCCAGCCAATGCGGTAAATGCGCCTGCCTTGCCAAGGAAGTGGTGCGTGAAACCCTGACCAAGCTGCAATCGTCCCAGGCGGCGATTCCTTATCCCGTAGAATTTAGTGTCGCGTAATTACCCTGTTTCGAAGAACCGGACTTGATGTCCGGTTTTTTTATGTCTGAAAATCAATCGCTTACGCGCTAGACGCGGAACACAAACATTCTTATTCCGATTAATTTTCACTTAAGTTTCAATAACTTAGGTTTGACACTCTTAATTGCGCGGCTCAAACTCTGCCCTATAGACAGCTAATACAGGGCAGGACCCCATCATGAAAGGCGACATTACAGTCATCCAGCATCTCAACAAGATCCTTGCCAATGAGCTGGTCGCGATCAATCAATACTTTCTGCATGCGCGCATGTACGAAGATTGGGGTCTGAACAAGCTCGGCAAGCACGAATACCACGAATCCATCGACGAGATGAAACACGCGGACAAGCTGATCAAGCGCATCCTGTTCCTCGAAGGCCTGCCGAACGTCCAGGACCTGGGTAAGCTGCAGATCGGCGAGCACACCCAGGAAATGCTTGAGTGCGACCTGCGTATCGAAAAAACCGGTCATGCCGACCTCAAGGTTGCAATCGCGCATTGCGAAACCGTTGGTGACTTCGGTAGCCGTGAACTGCTCGAAGATATTCTTGAGTCCGAAGAAGAACACATCGACTGGCTGGAAACCCAACTGGGCCTGATCGATAAAATCGGTCTTGAGAATTATCTGCAGTCGCAGATGGGCGAAGAGTAAATCAGCGCCCGCTGAACTCGAGACAACAAAAAGCCCCGCTCTCTTTTACAGAGGCGGGGCTTTTTTATTTGTACAAGATGGGTAATCACTGTAGGAGCGAGCTTGCTCGCGAAGAATCTTTAGACAACACGTTTCATCCAGACAACCCGCGTTATCGTTAACCTCCATCGCGAGCAAGCTCGCTCCTACAGAATGTGAAAAGCCCCCGATACCGTAAGGTAGCGAGGGCTTTTTGATACACGGGTTTCAGGTTTTCCCGAAACCGGTGTTCAGACCAATCAGGCTTCGGTCTTGCCAGCTGCGGCTTTTTCTACAGCAGCCTTGATGGTGGCCTGCAGCGAACCATCAGCAGACATTTCAGTCATGATGTCGCTACCACCGACCAGTTCACCACCGACCCACAGTTGCGGGAAGGTTGGCCAGTTGGCGTATTTTGGCAGATTGGCGCGGATTTCCGGGTTCTGCAGGATGTCCACGTACGCGAACTTCTCACCACACGCCATCACGGCCTGCGCAGCTTTCGCAGAAAAGCCACACTGCGGGGCATTCGGCGAACCTTTCATGTAAAGCAGAATGGTGTTGTTGGCAATCTGCTCTTTAATCGTTTCGATGATATCCATGGAGCACCTCGGCTGAACTTTCCGACTCAGAGGTCGGCACGGTGGCGCATTGTAACGGAAACCCGAGCGCCCTGCTCGGTCTCCCCGACAGACATGTTCAAGCCGCCGCCACGGTCACGGGCACGCCGTTCAACGCCGCATTGCCCGACAACTCATCGAGCTGACATTCGTCGGTGAGGTCGTTGGCGCTGGAGCCCGGCTGGCCACTAGCGATCGTCATCTGCACACCCGGCCGCGCATGGCCCCAACCGTGAGGCAGGCTGACCACGCCTTTCATCATATCCAGGCTGCTCAGCACTTCAACTTCGATCACGCCGACCCGCGAACTGACCCGCACGCGCTGCCCGTCGTTGAGCCCGCGACTGGCCAGGTCGTCCGGATGCATCAGCAATTGATGGCGCGGCTTGCCCTTCACCAGGCGGTGATAGTTATGCATCCAGGAGTTGTTGCTGCGCACATGACGGCGACCGATCATCAGCAACTCGTCTGCGACTGGAGCTTGCAGGGCAGCGAAGCGTGCCAGGTCAGCGAGTATGGCGGCGGGCGCCGCCTGCACTCGTTGATCAGCCGTTTTCAGTCGCGCAGCCAGGTTGGGTTTCAGCGCCCCGAGATCGATGCCATGGGGGTGATCGAACAAGGTCGCCAGCGACAGCTTGTGCGCAGATGCATCGCCATACAGTCCCATGCGCAAGCCACGGTCAATCATCTGCGCCGGCGGGATCGTCGGTTTCAGCTCCTTGCCGGTCTTCGCGGCAAAAGCCTTGGCCAGCCCCACGAAAATTTCCCAGTCATGCAACGCACCTTCAGGCTTGGCCAGGATCGCGCGGTTAAACCGGCTGACGTTGCGAACCGCGAACATATTGAACGTGGTGTCGTAGTGATCGTTTTCCAGGGCCGAGGTCGACGGCAGGATCAGGTCGGCATAACGCGTGGTTTCATTGATGTACAGGTCGACGCTGACCATGAACTCCAGGCCATCCAGCGCCTGTTCCAATTGCCGGCCATTGGGGGTGGAGAGCACCGGATTGCCCGCCACGGTAATCAGCGCCCGGACCTGCCCTTCGCCTTCGGTGAGCATCTCTTCGGCCAGCGCCGACACCGGCAGTTCGCCGGCGTATTCGGGACGCCCGGACACCCGGCTCTGCCACAGATTGAAATGCCCGCCCGAAGTCGAGGCCACCAGATCCACCGCCGGTTCAGTGCACAGCGCACCACCCACGCGGTCCAGGTTACCGGTGACCAGATTGATCAGTTGCACCAGCCAATGGCACAAGGTGCCAAAGGCCTGGGTCGAAACGCCCATGCGGCCGTAGCAGACCGCCGTCGGCGCCGCCGCGAAGTCACGCGCCAGTTGGCGGATCTGTTCGGCCGGCACGGCGCACAGCGGGCTCATGGCCTCGGCGGTGAAACCCGCCACCGCCGCACGCACCTCTTCCAGTCCGTCCACCGGCAAATGACTTTCGCGGGTCAGGCCTTCAGCGAACAGCGTATTGAGCAGCCCGAACAACAACGCCGCATCACCACCCGGGCGCACGAACAGATGCTGATCGGCTATCGCCGCCGTTTCGCTGCGGCGCGGATCGACCACCACCACTTTGCCGCCCCGGGCCTGAATGGCCTTCAGCCGTTTTTCCACATCCGGCACGGTCATGATGCTGCCGTTGGACGCCAGCGGGTTACCGCCCAGGATCAGCATGAAATCGGTGTGATCGATGTCCGGGATCGGCAACAGCAAGCCGTGGCCGTACATCAAATGACTGGTCAGGTGGTGGGGCAACTGGTCGACCGATGTCGCGGAAAACCGGTTGCGGGTTTTCAACAGGCCGAGAAAGTAATTGCTGTGGGTCATCAACCCGTAATTGTGCACGCTGGGATTGCCCTGATAGACCGCCACCGCGTTCTGCCCGTGACGCTCCTGGATCGCCGCCAGACGCTCGGCCACAAGGTTGAAGGCCTCTTCCCACTCGATGGGTTGCCACTCACTCCCAACACGCCGCATTGGTTGACGCAAGCGATCCGGATCATTCTGGATATCCTGCAGGGCAACGGCCTTGGGGCAGATATGCCCGCGGCTGAACGTATCCTGGGCATCACCCTTGATCGAGGTGATCTGCACGCCGCCCTCGACCTCGGTGGTTTCGATGGTCAGGCCGCAGATGGCTTCACACAGGTGGCAGGCACGGTGATGGAGAGTCTTGGTCATGGCCAGTCTCTGTCTTGTTCTGGGCGGGCGATGTCGGCCGCGGGAACAAAACTATGGCGCGTGCCCCGCCGCTGCGCCAGCGACGTTCGTCTTGTGAATTGGTGGCCATCAGGCCAGCCGATGGCTGCCCGGATTCAGTTTGGCGGCACGCCGGGCGGTGCCTGCAACTGAATCTCCTGGATGGTTTCGATCTGTTCCTGGGCAAGATGCACGCCGGTCAGCTCACCGATCAGCCGCCAGTGCTCGTCGAGACCGGTGCTGATCGTCGCCATGCGGTCGATCATCCGCCGGCCGGCGGCCTTGGTGACTTCGTCGTTACTGCGCATCAGCTCGAAGGACATCGAGGTCATGGAGGCGGTGAGATGGGTCAGTGAGCGGGCCGTGAGGCCGAGTAATTCCATTAACTGCTGTTCTTTCGATTCCATTCCAAAGGCTTCCTGCGTCGCTTGAGCCTTAGTTATAACCCAGCCCCCTGCTTTATCAAATGTTTCAGACCACCAAAGCTCCGAATGGCAGGGTCAGTAACCGACCGTCGCCATGGCATCCCTGTCTCGTTTTATTGCAATGTCCTGCAAGCCCGGTGTACAAATGACGGGCTGCTGTCAGTAAACCGGCTTCAAAAGCGCTAATGCGGTCCCGCCGTAGCCCCTCTGAAATACCCAAACACCGTAGCCTATTGGAAAAACGCGACATTTAATGTCAATATCGCGCCTTCCCCTATTTCGTCGCCCCGTGCGGCTTACGCCGCAGGTCTCGCCCGTTTTTCATTTAAACAAGGCTCTGAGTATCTGCGGTCTGTTGCAAAAGGTAGTCAATGATGAGCGCAAGGCACTTTCTCTCCCTGATGGATTGCACGCCCGAAGAGCTGGTCAGCGTGATCCGTCGAGGCGTTGAGCTCAAGGACCTGCGTAACCGCGGCGTACTGTTCGAGCCTCTGAAAAACCGCGTGCTCGGGATGATTTTCGAGAAGTCCTCGACCCGCACCCGTATTTCGTTCGAAGCCGGCATGATCCAGCTCGGTGGCCAGGCAATCTTTCTTTCGCCGCGCGACACGCAACTGGGCCGTGGCGAGCCGATCGGCGACTGCGCAATCGTTATGTCGAGCATGCTCGATGCGGTGATGATCCGTACCTTTGCCCACAGCACCCTGACCGAATTCGCCGCCAACTCCCGCGTGCCGGTAATCAACGGCCTGTCCGACGACCTGCACCCGTGCCAGTTGCTGGCCGACATGCAGACGTTCCTCGAACACCGCGGCTCGATCCAGGGCAAGACCGTGGCCTGGATTGGTGACGGCAACAACATGTGCAACAGCTATATAGAAGCGGCGATCCAGTTCGACTTCCAGCTGCGCATTGCTTGCCCGCAAGGCTTTGAGCCCAACCCTGAATTCGTGGCCAAGGCTGGCGATCGGGTGACCATCGTCCGCGATCCGAAGGACGCCGTGCGCGGCGCCCACCTGGTGAGCACCGACGTCTGGACCTCCATGGGCCAGGAAGAAGAAACCGCCAGGCGCCTGAAGCTGTTCGCGCCGTTCCAGGTCACCCGTGCCCTGCTCGACCTGGCTGCCGAAGATGTGCTGTTCATGCACTGCCTGCCCGCTCACCGGGGCGAGGAAATCAGCCTCGACGTGCTCGACGACAAGCGTTCCGTCGCCTGGGATCAAGCGGAAAACCGCCTTCACGCACAAAAGGCCCTGCTCGAGTTTCTGGTCGAGCCGGCGTATCACCACGCATGAGCCATCCATTACTGCTTAACCTGCGCAACCTCGCCTGCGGCTACCAGGACCAGCGGGTCGTGCAGAACCTCAACCTGCATTTGAATGCCGGCGACATCGGTTGCCTGCTGGGCTCTTCAGGCTGCGGCAAGACCACCACCCTGCGGGCGATTGCCGGTTTCGAACCGGTGCACGAAGGTGAAATCCAGTTGGCCGGCGAGACCATTTCCCGCGCCGGTTTCACCCTCGCTCCGGAGAAGCGCCGGATCGGCATGGTGTTCCAGGACTACGCACTGTTTCCGCATTTGAGCGTGGCCGAGAACATCGCCTTCGGGATCCGCAATCATCCGCAAAAAGGTCGCGTCATCGAAGAGTTGCTGGAACTGGTCAACCTGAAAAACCTCGGCAAGCGCTTCCCCCATGAGCTGTCCGGTGGCCAGCAGCAACGTGTCGCCCTGGCCCGGGCCCTGGCACCGGAACCGCAATTGCTGCTGCTCGACGAACCCTTCTCCAACCTCGATGGCGAACTGCGACGCAAGCTCAGCCACGAAGTGCGCGACATCCTCAAGGCCCGTGGCACCAGCGCGATCCTGGTGACCCATGACCAGGAAGAAGCGTTCGCGGTGAGCGACCATGTAGGGGTTTTCAGGGAGGGTCGCCTGGAGCAGTGGGACACGCCCTACAACCTGTATCACGAACCGCTGACACCCTTTGTGGCCAGCTTCATCGGCCAGGGTTACTTCATTCGCGGTTTGTTGAACAGCCCGGAGTCGGTGCAGACCGAGCTGGGCGAATTGCGCGGCAACCGGGCTTACACTTGGCCGATCGGTGGTGCAGTGGACGTGCTGCTGCGTCCGGATGACATCGTTTACGCGCCGGACAACGGTTTGAAGGCGCGGATCGTCGGCAAGTCCTTCCAGGGGGCGTCGACCTTGTATCGCCTGCAGCTGCCGACCGGCGCGCAGCTTGAGTCGATTTTCCCCAGCCATGCCGATCATCTGGTCGGTGCGCAGGTCGGGATTCGTGTTGCGGCGGAACACCTGGTGTTGTTCCAGGCGTCGGGCAGTACGGCGGCGCAGATTCCGACGACCGAGTCCGGTGTCCGGCGTCACAGCACCGCCAGCTGACTACACGCGGACAAAGTAATGTGGGAGCGAGCCTGCTCGCGAATGCGGTGTATCAGTCGACACCATCGTCAACTGACACGCAGCCTTCGCGAGCAGGCTCGCTCCCACATTGGCTTTGAGTCACCCCAGGATCAGCGTTCCGCTCGCGACCAGGGTTGCATTCCCGCCGATTTTCACCCGATCGCCCTCCAACCGGCAGAATAACTCCCCACCCCGCGCTGAACACTGATAAGCCGTCAGGCTAGACTTGCCCAAGCGTTTCGACCAATACGGAATCAGGCTGCAATGGGTCGATCCGGTCACCGGGTCTTCATTGATGCCGATCGCCGGGGCGAAGTAACGGGAAACGAAGTCGTGCTTGTTGCCCCGCGCCGTCACGATGGCGCCCAGCCACGGCAGTTTCGCCAGGGCAACCATGTCGGGCTGACAATCGAGCACGGCTTGCTCTGACTCCAGCACCACAAACAACTCATTCGAACCCAGTACATCGACCGCTTCCACGCCGAGCGCCCGCTCGACATCCAGGGTCACGCCCACTTCCGAGGGGATGATGGAGGGGAAATCCAGCCACAAACGCTGATCCTCACGGCTCACGCTCAAGGGGCCGGACTTGCAGATGAAGTCCAGGCGCTCGACCGGTTCCCGGTAGATTTCAAATAGCACGTAAGCGCTGGCCAGGGTCGCGTGACCGCACAGCGGGACTTCGGTACTCGGGGTGAACCAGCGGATGTGCCAGTGCTGCCCTTCCCGCACCACAAAGGCGGTTTCGGCGAGGTTATGCTCGGCGGCGATTTTCTGCATCAACTCGTCGGCGAGCCAGGCATCGAGACGATAGACCATCGCCGGGTTGCCACTGAACGGCCGATCACTGAACGCATCGACCTGATGAAACTCAAGCTGCATAACACTCTCCTTATGTCCGGAAACCGAGCATGAAGCCGCACCAGCCCGGGCACCAGTGACAGAGCCGGCTGATTTTCACCATACAGCACCTGATTGCCCTCCTCAGGCGCGACCGATATCGGCGAACTTCGCCTGGGTATGTTCGGCCAGTACCGCAGGCGCCAGCTCGACTTCCAGGCCACGCCGCCCGGCGCTGACAAAAATGCTGGCAAAGGGCTGGGCGGAGTTGTCGATAAAGGTGCGCAAGCGTTTTTTCTGCCCCAATGGACTGATCCCGCCCAACAGGTACCCGGTGGATCGCTGCGCAGCGGCCGGATCGGCCATTTCGACTTTTTTCACCCCCGCAGCATGTGCCAGGCCCTTCAAGTCGAGACTTCCGACGACCGGCACCACGGCCACCAGCAATTCACCTTTTTCACTGGCCGCGAGCAAGGTCTTGAACACCTTCGCCGGGTCCAATCCCAGCTTCTGCGCGGCCTCCAGCCCATAGGACGCTGCCTTCGGATCATGTTCGTAACTGTGCACGCGATGTTCGGCACGAACTTTTTTCAACAAATCCAATGCGGGGGTCATGGCAGCTCCAGGCGTGGTGAGAGAAGGAAAATTCTGCACTGGATTCTAGGACATTGATCGACAAATGGCGCTATTGCGCTGCCATTTCAATGGCTTGGCGGCGCCTTGTGCCGTTCGTCCATGTCCGGCCTGCCCCGTGAACGAAGTGGTCATTCACGTGACTAATAGTTCGATTGTGACTGACGGTTCACTTTCGACCTTTGACAGCAGCGTTTCTTGTCTATATTTTTTCGAATCTGAATACTGTACGAATGTATCACCGCAGCACCCAGCAGCAGGCCGAGAACAGGATGGGGATCCTGCCTCGGTGAAAATCGCGCTTTGACCACGATGAAAAAAGCGCCAGACAACAACAATAAACGAGGTTTTCAATGACAACTGCTTTACAACAACCGTCGCTATCGAGCCAATGCATGGCCGAATTCCTGGGTACTGCGCTCCTGATCTTTTTTGGTACGGGCTGTGTTGCCGCGCTCAAGGTGGCGGGTGCCAGCTTTGGCCTTTGGGAAATCAGCATCATCTGGGGCATCGGCGTGAGCATGGCGATCTACATGACCGCCGGTGTTTCCGGGGCCCACCTCAATCCTGCCGTCAGCATTGCCCTGAGCATTTTCGCCGACTTCGAAAAGCGCAAACTGCCTTTCTATATTCTGGCCCAGATCGCTGGTGCCTTCTGTGGAGCGTTGTTGGTTTACACGCTGTACAGCAATTTGTTCTTCGATTACGAACAAACCCACCAGATGGTTCGGGGCACTCAAGCCAGCCTCGAATTGGCGTCGGTGTTCTCCACCTTCCCCAACCCGGTCTTGTCCACGGCCCAGGCCTTCCTGGTGGAAGTGATCATCACCGCCATCCTGATGGGCGTGATCATGTCCCTGACCGACGACAACAATGGCTTGCCAAAGGGTCCGCTCGCTCCGCTGCTGATCGGCCTGCTGATTGCCGTGATTGGCAGTTCGATGGGGCCGCTGACCGGTTTCGCGATGAACCCGGCGCGCGACTTCGGTCCCAAACTGATGACTTTCTTCGCTGGCTGGGGTGAAATTTCCCTCACCGGCGGGCGCGATATCCCGTATTTCCTGATTCCGGTTTTTGCACCGATTGTCGGTGCCTGCCTCGGTGCTGCCGCCTATCGCGGGCTGATTGCCCGTCATCTGCCCAGCGCCCTACCTGCTACAAAGGACGCAGCACCGGCCATTGACGGCAAACCACGAACTTCTTGATAGCGTTGGCGTGCGATCCTGCCCATTCGATCCCGCGCCTGATCCCACTCCCTTATTTCGTCCAAGGCAATCGACATGACCGACATTCAGAATAAGAACTACATCATTGCCCTCGATCAGGGTACGACCAGCTCCCGCGCGATTATTTTCGACCGTGACGCGAACGTGGTCTGCACCGCCCAGCGCGAATTCGTCCAGCATTACCCGCAACCAGGATGGGTTGAACACGACCCAATGGAAATCTTCGCCACCCAAAGCGCGGTGATGGTCGAGGCCCTGGCGCAAGCCGGCCTGCATCACGACCAGGTGGCGGCCATCGGCATCACCAACCAGCGCGAGACCACCGTGGTCTGGGACAAGATCACCGGCCGCCCGATCTACAACGCAATCGTCTGGCAGTGCCGGCGCAGCACCGAGATCTGCCAGCAGCTCAAGCGCGACGGCCATGAGCAATACATCAGCGAAACCACCGGCCTGGTCACCGACCCGTACTTCTCCGGCACCAAGCTCAAGTGGATCCTCGACAACGTCGAAGGCAGCCGCGAGCGCGCACGCAAGGGCGAACTGCTGTTCGGCACCGTCGACAGCTGGCTGATCTGGAAATTTACCGGCGGCAAAGTGCACGTCACCGACTACACCAACGCCTCGCGCACCCTGCTCTTCAACATCCACACCCTGGAGTGGGACGCGAAGATGCTGGAGGTGCTGGATATTCCGCGCGAGATGCTGCCGCAAGTGAAGTCCTCGTCCGAAATCTACGGCCACACCAAAAGCGGCATCGCCATCGGCGGTATTGCCGGCGACCAGCAAGCGGCCCTCTTCGGCCAGATGTGCGTCGAGCCGGGCCAGGCGAAAAACACCTACGGCACTGGTTGCTTCCTGCTGATGAACACCGGCGACAAAGCCGTGAAGTCCAAGCACGGCATGCTCACCACCATCGCCTGCGGCCCGCGCGGCGAAGTGGCTTACGCGCTGGAAGGTGCCGTGTTCAACGGCGGCTCTACTGTTCAATGGCTGCGTGACGAACTGAAGATCATCAACGACGCCCACGACACCGAATACTTCGCCAACAAGGTCAAGGACAGCAACGGCGTGTACCTGGTGCCAGCCTTTACCGGCCTGGGCGCGCCGTATTGGGACCCGTACGCCCGCGGCGCCTTGTTCGGCCTGACCCGCGGCGTGCGCGTGGACCACATCATCCGTGCCGCGCTGGAGTCGATTGCCTACCAGACCCGCGACGTTCTCGACGCCATGCAACAGGACTCCGGCGAACGCCTGAAGGCCCTGCGCGTGGATGGCGGCGCCGTGGCGAACAACTTCCTGATGCAATTCCAGGCCGACATCCTCGGCACTCGGGTCGAGCGTCCGCAAATGCGCGAAACCACCGCACTGGGCGCCGCCTACCTGGCCGGCCTGGCCTGTGGCTTCTGGGGCAGCCTGGATGAGTTGCGCGGCAAGGCGATAATCGAGCGCGAATTCGAACCGACCCTGGAAGAAAGCGCCAAGGAAAAACTCTACGCCGGCTGGAAAAAAGCCGTCAGCCGTACACGTGATTGGGAACCACACGAAGGCGCTGAATAAGCCAGGCCCGGTACTCGTATCGGTATGTAACTGGCAGGGAGCAGATTCCTCCGGCATCATGGGCAAATTTTGCACGGCAGCCCAAAGGACGCCCCATGAATCTGCCTCCCCGTCAGCAGCAAATCCTCGAACTGGTCCGCGAACGCGGCTATGTCAGCATCGAGGAAATGGCCCAGCTGTTCGTCGTTACACCGCAAACCATCCGCCGCGATATCAATCAGCTCGCGGAAGCCAATCTGTTGCGTCGCTACCACGGCGGCGCAGCCTACGACTCCAGCGTCGAAAACACTGCCTACGCCATGCGCGCCGATCAGATGCGCGATGAAAAACAGCGCATCGGCGAAGCCATTGCCGCGCAGATCCCCGATCACGCCTCCCTGTTCATCAATATCGGTACCACCACCGAATCGATTGCCCGGGCACTGCTCAATCACAATCATCTGAAGATCATCACCAACAACCTGCACGTCGCCTCGATGCTCAGCGCCAAGGATGATTTCGACGTGCTGCTGACCGGTGGCAACGTGCGCCGTGACGGCGGCGTGGTCGGTCAGGCCAGTGTCGATTTCATCAACCAGTTCAAGGTCGACTTCGCCCTGGTGGGCATCAGCGGCATCGACGAAGACGGCAGCCTGCTGGACTTCGATTATCAGGAAGTGCGGGTGTCGCAGGCGATCATCGCCAATGCCCGAAAAGTGATCCTGGCGGCTGACTCCAGCAAATTCGGGCGCAATGCCATGATTCGCCTGGGGCCGATCAGCCTGATCGATTGCCTGGTGACCGACCAGCAGCCTGTGCCGGCCTTGGCGCAGTTGTTGAATCAGCACAAGATTCGGCTCGAGGTCGTTTAAACCTGACATCCATGGCGCCTGTACCGGCGCCTTCGCGATACCCCTTACGGGCCCTACCGCGCATCTAAAATGTTCGAAAATTTTCCTTTTCCAGCCCTTCGATCAGTATTTTCAATCGAAGTTAGCTGGCTGTGGGCGGCTTTATGGGCTACCATTTTCGCAAATGAACATTAATGTTCGAAATCCAATACCGAAAATCAAAAAACCCGAGGCCAGCCGATGCCCACTTCTACCTTGCCTACGCCCCCTCTCGCCGAGGTCTACGATATCGCCGTCATCGGTGGTGGGATCAATGGCGTGGGGATAGCAGCGGATGCCGCCGGCCGCGGTCTTTCGGTGTTCCTTTGTGAAAAGGATGACTTGGCCAGCCACACCTCGTCGGCCAGCAGCAAGCTGATCCACGGTGGCCTGCGCTACCTTGAACATTACGAATTCCGCCTGGTGCGCGAAGCCTTGGCCGAGCGCGAAGTGCTGCTGGCCAAAGCTCCGCACATCGTCAAGCAGATGCGCTTCGTGTTACCGCACCGTCCGCACCTGCGCCCGGCCTGGATGATCCGCGCCGGCCTGTTCCTTTATGATCATTTGGGCAAAAGGGAAAAACTCGAAGGCTCGAAGAGCTTGAAGTTCGGTGCGGACAGCCCGCTGAAAAGCGAAATCACCAAAGGTTTCGAATACTCCGATTGCTGGGTCGATGACGCGCGCCTCGTGGTACTCAACGCCATGGCCGCCCGCGAAAAAGGCGCCCACGTTCACACCCAGACACGTTGCGTCAGCGCCCGGCGCACCAAGGGCCTGTGGCACCTGCATCTGGAACGCGCCGATGGCAGCCTGTTCTCGATCCGCGCCAAGGCGCTGGTCAATGCGGCTGGCCCGTGGGTGGCCAAGTTCATCCGTGACGACCTGAAAATGGAGTCGCCGTACGGCATCCGTCTGATCCAGGGCAGCCACCTGATCGTGCCGAAGCTGTACGAAGGCGAACACGCGCACATTCTGCAAAACGAAGATCAGCGCATTGTGTTCACCATTCCGTACCTGAACCACTTCACCCTGATCGGCACCACCGACCGCGAGTACACCGGCGACCCGGCCAAAGTGGCGATTACCGAAGGCGAAACCGATTACCTGCTCAAAGTGGTCAACGCCCACTTCAAGAAGCGCATCAGCCGCGACGACATCCTGCACAGCTATTCCGGGGTTCGTCCGCTGTGCAACGACGAATCCGACAATCCCTCTGCCGTTACCCGCGACTACACCCTGGCGTTGTCGGGCACCGGCGAAGAAGCGCCGTTGCTGTCGGTGTTCGGCGGCAAGCTGACCACCTACCGCAAACTGGCAGAGTCGGCGTTGGCGCAGCTGGCGCCGTACTTCAAGGACATCAAGCCGAGCTGGACCGCCACTGCCACCTTGCCGGGCGGCGAAGAAATGACTACGCCACAGGCACTCAGTTCGCTGATCCGCGACAAGTTCGACTGGGTACCGAGCGAGATCTCTCGCCGCTGGGCCACCACCTACGGCAGCCGCACCTGGCGCATGCTTGAAGGTGTGCAGAGCCTGAACGATCTGGGCGAACACATCGGTGGCGGTCTATATACCCGCGAAGTCGATTACCTGTGCAGCGAAGAATGGGCGACCACGGCCCACGACATTCTGTGGCGCCGCAGCAAGCTCGGGTTGTTCACTACTCCGGCAGAACAGCAGAAGCTGGCGGATTATCTAGGCAAGGTCGAACACAACCGCAGCAAGATCGAAGCGGCCTGATCGACAAGCCGGTTGCAGCAAAGCCCCTGAATTTCACGATTCAGGGGCTTTTTTGCATTCTGCCGGTCCACCCTCTACCCCCTGTGGGAGCGAGCCTGCTCGCGAAAGCGCAATGTCAGGCAACATCAATGCTGGATCTGATGGCCTCTTCGCGATCAGGCTCGCTCCCACAGGGAATGTGTCCGGCCTGATATTCGGTTTTCCGAACGCGACCCGGCGGTCGATTCGGTTAACCGGACTATTCATCGCAAGCAGCTACACCATAAATATTTAATCCCCTTATAAATCAATAGGTTGACCTAATAGCCCTGGCCTGGCACGAGTCATGCTCTACACTCTTGGACGAATGCCTGTTGTGCCGACACTTCAGGGGCCGTCAGGCATTCGAAGCACAAAAAGGGCCGATGAACTGGCTCCATAAAAAAAACAATGTCGAGGAAAATTTGATGCGCATCGTTCCCCATCTCCTGGGCGCAGCCATTGCTGCCGCTCTGATTAGCACTCCAGTTTTCGCTGCCGAACTCACTGGCACACTGAAGAAGATCAAAGAGTCCGGCACCATCACCCTCGGGCATCGTGACGCTTCCATTCCGTTTTCCTACATCGCGGATGCTTCCGGCAAACCGGTGGGCTACTCCCACGATATTCAGCTGAAAATTGTCGAAGCCATCAAGAAAGACCTGAACATGCCTGACCTCAAGGTCAAGTACAACCTGGTCACCTCGCAGACCCGTATCCCGCTGGTGCAGAACGGCACCGTGGACGTCGAGTGCGGCTCCACCACCAACAACGTCGAGCGTCAGCAGCAAGTTGACTTCTCTGTCGGCATCTTCGAAGTGGGTACCCGCCTGCTGTCGAAAACCGCCTCGGAATACAAGGACTTCGACAACCTGAAAGGCAAGAACGTGGTGACCACCGCCGGCACCACGTCCGAGCGCATCCTCAAGTCGATGAACGCCGACAAGCAGATGGGCATGAACGTGATCTCCGCCAAGGACCATGGCGAGTCCTTCCAGATGCTGGAAACCGGCCGCGCTGTTGCCTTCATGATGGACGACGCCTTGCTGGCCGGTGAAATGGCCAAGGCCAAGAAGCCGACCGACTGGTCGGTGACCGGTACTGCCCAGTCCTACGAAATCTACGGCTGCATGGTTCGCAAGGGCGACGATCCGTTCAAGAAGGTGGTCGACGACGCAATCGTCGCGACCTACAAGTCGGGCGAGATCAACAAGATCTACGAGAAATGGTTCATGCAGCCGATCCCGCCTAAAGGCCTGAACCTGAACTTCCCGATGAGCGACAAGCTCAAGGAACTGATCGCCAATCCGACCGATAAAGCGGCTGACGAAAAGAAATCCTGATTTCTGACTAATCTTATCTCCTGACAGGGCATCTGCCCTTTCAGGAGGTTGTCACTCCCTGCTGGCATTTTTGGAAAACACTCGAACCGGTGTCTGTCGAGCCGCTCGCGTGTGCCTGATCATCAAGATCGGGCGGGAACGGAGTTTCCCCCAAGCGGGTATCTGTACATCGATTGAATCCGAGGGGAGACCCTGATGAATTACAACTGGGACTGGGGCGTTTTCTTCAAGTCCACCGGCGTGGGCAGCGAGATTTATTTCGACTGGTACCTGTCCGGCCTGGGCTGGACCATCGCCATCGCCGTCGCGGCCTGGATCATTGCGCTGCTGCTGGGCTCGATTCTGGGCGTCATGCGCACGGTGCCGAACCGCATCGTGTCAGGCATCGCGACCTGTTACGTCGAACTCTTCCGAAACGTGCCGCTGCTGGTGCAGCTGTTCATCTGGTACTTCCTGGTACCCGACCTGCTGCCGCAAAACCTGCAGGACTGGTACAAACAGGACCTGAATCCAACGACTTCGGCTTTCCTCAGCGTCGTCGTGTGCCTGGGCCTGTTCACCACCGCGCGAGTCTGCGAACAAGTGCGTACCGGTATCCAGGCGCTGCCCCGCGGCCAGGAATCCGCCGCTCGCGCCATGGGCTTCAAGCTGCCGCAAATCTACTGGAACGTGCTGCTGCCCCAGGCTTACCGGATCATCATTCCGCCGCTGACCTCGGAATTCCTGAACGTGTTCAAGAACTCCTCCGTGGCTTCGCTGATCGGTCTGATGGAATTGCTCGCGCAGACCAAACAGACTGCCGAGTTCTCCGCCAACCTGTTCGAAGCCTTCACCCTGGCCACGCTGATCTACTTCACCCTGAACATGGGCCTGATGCTGCTGATGCGCGGCGTCGAGAAGAAAGTTGCCGTACCGGGCCTGATCTCCGTAGGGGGTAAATGATGGAATTCGACTTCTCGGGCATCATCCCGTCCCTGCCGGGCTTGTGGAACGGCATGGTCATGACCCTGCAACTGATGGTGCTGGGCGTCGTCGGCGGGATCATCCTCGGCACGATCCTGGCACTGATGCGCCTGTCCCACAGCAAACTCCTGTCGAACATTGCCGGCGCCTACGTTAACTACTTCCGCTCGATCCCGCTGCTGCTGGTCATCACCTGGTTCTACCTGGCGGTACCGTTCGTGCTGCGCTGGATCACCGGCGAAGATACGCCGATCGGCGCGTTCGCATCCTGCATCGTGGCCTTCATGATGTTCGAAGCGGCGTACTTCTGCGAAATCGTCCGGGCCGGCGTGCAGTCGATTCCCAAGGGCCAGATGGGTGCTGCCCAGGCCCTGGGCATGAACTACGGCCAGATGATGCGTTTGATCATCCTGCCGCAAGCGTTCCGCAAGATGACGCCGCTGCTGCTGCAACAGAGCATCATCCTGTTTCAGGACACCTCATTGGTTTACGCGGTCGGCCTGGTGGACTTCCTCAATGCCTCGCGGGCCAGCGGCGACATCATCGGTCGCTCCAACGAGTTCCTGATTTTCGCCGGTTTCACCTACTTCATCATCAGCTTTGCCGCCTCGCAGCTGGTCAAGCGTCTGCAAAAAAGGTTCGCCGTATGATCTCTATCAAGAACGTCAACAAGTGGTATGGGGACTTCCAGGTACTGACTGATTGCAGCACCGAGGTCAAAAAAGGCGAGGTGATCGTGGTGTGCGGACCGTCCGGCTCCGGCAAATCCACCCTGATCAAATGCGTCAACGCGCTGGAACCGTTCCAGAAAGGCGACGTGGTGGTCGATGGCACGTCCATCGCCGACCCGAAGACCGACCTGCCGAAACTGCGTTCGCGCGTCGGCATGGTGTTCCAGCATTTCGAACTGTTCCCGCACCTGAGCATCATGGACAACCTGACCATCGCTCAGGTCAAGGTGTTGGGTCGCAGCAAGGATGAGGCCTCCAAAAAAGCCCTGCAACTGCTCGAACGCGTCGGTCTTTCCGCCCACGCCAAAAAGCACCCCGGCCAACTCTCCGGTGGCCAGCAGCAGCGTGTGGCGATTGCCCGTGCACTGGCGATGGACCCGATCGTCATGCTGTTCGACGAACCGACCTCGGCGCTCGATCCGGAAATGGTCAACGAAGTGCTCGACGTGATGGTGCAACTGGCCCATGAAGGCATGACCATGATGTGCGTGACCCACGAAATGGGCTTCGCCCGTAAAGTGGCGGACCGGGTGATCTTCATGGACCAGGGCAAGATCATCGAAGACTGCAAGAAAGAGGAGTTCTTCGGCGACATCAACGCCCGCGCCGAGCGTACGCAGCACTTCCTTGCCAAGATTTTGCAGCACTAAGTCCTGCCACCGCTTCCACCCCTGTGGGAGCGAGCCTGCTCGCGAAGACGGCTTAACAGTCAACATCGAAATTGACTGACCCACCGCTTTCGCGAGCAGGCTCGCTCACACAAGGGCCGGCGGCGATTCACAAGTAAGTGTTGTGGTTGACCCAAGGCATCTGTGATGAAATGCGACCCCACCCTCTATCGCGCCGCGCCGCCATCACTCGCCGTGAAACCCCGTCTGATTCGTCATCTGTTCCTGCCGCCACTGGTCATCGCCCTGATGATCGGCCTGGGTTATCTCGGCTTCTGGATCAGTGAGCACTACGGGATCCGCAGTCTTAGCGAGAACGGCCAGCGTCAGCTGGAACTGCATGCCCGCGCCGTCGAGAGCGAGATCAGCAAGTACACCTACCTGCCCAGCCTGCTGGAGCTCGAATCCAGCGTGTCCAGGCTGTTGAGCGACCCGTCGCCGGAGCATCGGCAGACGGTCAATGAATACCTCGAAGGCCTGAACCGGCGCAGCCGCAGTCGGGCCATCTACGTGATGGACACCACCGGCCGTGTCATGGCCACCAGCAACTGGCGCGATGTCGACAGTTACCTGGGTGAAGACCTGTCATTCCGAGCCTACTTCCAGAACGCCGTTCGGGGCCAGCCGGGGCGTTTCTATGGCATCGGCAGCACCAGCGGCGAGCCCGGGTACTACCTGGCCCATGGCCTGGAAGCACAGGGCAAGATCATCGGCGTCGCGGTGGTCAAGGTCCGCCTCGAAGCCATGGAAGAACGCTGGCAGCGGGCGCGCCTGGAAGCGTTCGTCAGCGACGAGAATGGCATCATCATTCTTTCCAGCGATCCGGCCCGACGGCTCAAGTCGGTGGTGCCGCTGAGCGACGAAACCAAGGAAAAACTCGCCCGCAGCCTGCAGTACTACTGGTTCCCGCTGAACGAACTGCAACCGCTGGCCCGGGAAAAACTGGCTGAAGGCGAGGAAAAACTGACCTTCCCGTCCAACAGCGAACTAATGTCCGAAGAAGAAAACATCAGCTACCTGTCGCAAACCCGACCGCTGAGTGACACCCCGTGGAACTTCACCCTGCTCACGCCCCTGCAGGACCTGCGCCGTGAAGCGATCAATCAGGGGATTCTGGTGGCGGTGGCGTTTGCCCTGGTGGCGTTCCTGCTGATCGCCTGGAACGAGCGGCGCAAGGTAATCGCCACCCGCCTCGCCGCCCGGGAAGCCTTGCAGGAAGCCAACAATCAACTGGAGCGTCGGATTACCGAACGCACCACCGACCTGCGCGCCAGCAACGAACGGCTCAAGGGCCAGATCCGCGAACGGCGCCAGGCCGAAGAGACCTTGCGCCGGGCCCAGGATGAACTGGTGCAGGCCGGCAAACTGGCGGCCATCGGCCAGATGTCGACCAGCATCGCCCATGAACTGAACCAGCCACTGGCAGCGCTGCGCACCTTGTCCGGCAATACCGTGCGGTTTCTCGAGCGTGGTCAGCTGGACGTCGCCAGCACCAACCTCAAGACCATCAACGAATTGATCGACCGCATGGGTCGGATCACCGCCAGCCTGCGCTCCTTTGCCCGTCGCGGCGACGACAAGGGCCAGGCCAGCCTCGGCAAGGCGGTGGACGCAGCCCTGCAACTGCTCGGCAGCCGCATGGAAAGCGCGCACCTGCAATTGCATCGGGATTTCACCGACGAGCAGGTGCAGATCGACCAGACCCGGCTGGAGCAGATCCTGGTCAACCTGATCGGCAACGCCCTCGATGCCATGCAGGCCCAGCCGCTGCCGCAGTTGTGGCTTGAAGGCGAGGTGTTTGATGGCAAATACCGTCTTCGGGTTCGCGACAATGGCCATGGCATCGACGCCGAAGCGCGCAAGCATCTGTTCGAACCGTTCTTCACCACCAAACCCGGCGAGCAGGGCCTGGGCCTCGGCCTGACGCTGTCGGCGAGCCTGGCCGCCGCCACCGGCGGACACCTGGGTGTCGAACACCCGGCCAACGGTGGTACCACCTTCGTCCTCAGTTTACCGTTGGTAAGCTCCCTTCACGCCGAGCCAATATGAACAACGACCTTAGTGTGCTGATCGTCGAAGACGATCCCCATGTCCTGCTCGGCTGCCAACAGGCGCTGACCCTGGAAGACATTCCCTGTGTGGGCGTGGGCAGCGCCGAAGAAGCGCTGGAGCGCGTCGGTGACAATTTTGCCGGGATCGTCATCAGCGACATCCGTCTGCCGGGGATCGACGGCCTGGAACTGCTGACCCGACTCAAGGCCCGGGATCGCAGCCTGCCGGTGGTGCTGATCACCGGTCACGGCGACATCTCCATGGCCGTCGGCGCCATGCAAAAAGGCGCCTACGACTTTATGGAGAAACCTTTCTCCCCCGAGCGTCTGGTGGATGTAGCCCGTCGTGCGCTTGAACAACGTAGCCTGGCGCGGGAAGTCTCCTCGCTGCGCCGACAACTGGCCGAACGAGATTCCCTCGAAGGACGGATCATCGGCCGCTCGCCGGCCATGCAGAACCTGCGGGAATTGATAGCCAACGTCGCCGATACCTCGGCCAACGTGTTGATCGAAGGCGAAACCGGCACCGGCAAGGAGCTGGTCGCGCGTTGTTTGCATGACTTCAGCCGCCGACACACCAAACAATTCGTCGCGCTGAACTGCGGCGGCCTGCCGGAGAACCTGTTCGAAAGCGAAATCTTCGGCCATGAAGCCAACGCATTTACCGGTGCCGGCAAACGGCGGATCGGCAAGATCGAACATGCCGACGGCGGCACGCTGTTCCTCGATGAAGTCGAAAGCATGCCGCTGCCGTTGCAGATCAAGCTGTTACGGGTGCTGCAGGAACGCACCCTCGAGCGCCTCGGCTCGAACCAGAGCGTGACGGTGGATTGCCGGGTAATCGCGGCGACCAAGTCCGATCTCGACGAGTCGAGCAAGGCCGGCGAATTTCGCAGCGACTTGTATTACCGCCTGAACGTGGTGACCCTGGAACTGCCACCGCTGCGCGAACGTCGCGAAGACATCCTGCAGCTGTTCGAACACTTCCTGCAGCAATCGTCCCTGCGCTTTGACCGCGCGATGCCGGAGCTGGACAACCTGACCCTGTCGAACCTGATGAGCCACGACTGGCCCGGCAATGTGCGTGAACTGCGCAACGTCGCCGAGCGCTTCGCCCTCGGTTTGCCGGCCTTCAAGAAATCCGGCGCCAGCGGCAGCAATCAAGGCCTGGCCTTTGCCGAAGCGGTGGAAGCCTTCGAACGCAACCTGCTCGGCGACGCCCTGCAACGCAGCGGCGGCAACCTGACCCAGGCCAGCCTGGAGCTGGGCATGGCCAAGACCACGCTGTTCGACAAAGTGAAGAAGTACGGGCTGAGTCACTGAGGGATCGGGGTGTACGCAAATCCCGAGTCCGGCAAAAATCCAATGTAGGAGCTGGCTTGCCAGCGAAGAGGGCGGCACATCCAACATCGATGTCGCCTGACACACCACCTTCGCTGGCACATTCAATATCATTGTTGCCTGACACGCCGCCTTCGCTGGCAAGCCAGCTCCTACAGGGGGGTGTGGGGTTACAGGAGGTTCGGTGCCGGCACCGGATCAATCTGCGCCCAATGCGACGTATCTTCGCGATGGGCCTGCAAGTACGGCAACACCGCCGCCAGCAACGGCGTCTTGAACGCTTCCTGGAAGCGATGGGCCAGGCCCGGGATCAGCTTCAACTGGCTGCCGCGGATATGCGCCGCCAGGTGTACGCCATGCATCACCGGCAACAGCGGATCGGCGGTGCCATGCACCACCAGCGTCGGTACCCGCAATTGGTTGAGCAGCGCCACCCGGCTGCGCTCGGCGAGGATCGCCATGATCTGTCGCTTCACGCCCTCGGGATTGAAGGCCCGGTCGTAGGACTGCGCGGCCTGATACAGCAGGGCTTGGCGATCATCGCTCACCGTCGGACTGCCCAGCGCTGCCAGCAAATCAGCCTGTTGTTCGAGGGCCACCTCACGATTTGGCGCTTCCCGGCGCGACAGCAGCTGCACCAGCGCCGCGCTCGGCGCCGGCAAGCCTTCGGCACCGGAACTGGTCATGATCAGGGTCAGGCTCTCGACCCGTTGCGGCGCCATGGCCGCCATATGCTGGGCGATCATCCCGCCCATGCTCGCGCCCAGCACGTGGAACTGCTCGACGTGCAAGGCATCCATCAGGCCAAAGGCATCGTCCGCCATGTCGGTCAGGGTGTACGGTGCCGCCACCGGCAAACCGAGTTTGTAGCGCAGCACTTCGAAGGTCAGGTTGGCTTCGACGGGCGTTTGCCGCCAGGTGGACAGACCGACATCGCGATTGTCATAACGGATCACCCGAAAACCCTGCTGACACAGCGCGACCACCACCTCGTCCGGCCAATGAATCAACTGCCCGCCCAGGCCCATGACCAGCAGCAACGCCGGATCCGACGCACGGCCAATGCTCTGGTACGCCAGCCTCACCTGCGCCAGATCGACCCGTTCGGTGGCAACATTTACCTCACAACGAGACGCCGCCATGGACGGCAGGCTGAACAGCGCGGCCAGAAAAATGGCCCCTGAAAAAAACAAAGCACGCATGAAAAACACCAAAACGCAGAACCCCAGTAGAGCGCGAGTCTGATGATATTTGTTCAAGTGCGCTGCCACAGTTGCGTGACAGTTTGATGAATATCGCTCAGTGGTCGATGCGGTAACTATGTAGTGCCAATGCCACGCAGAACTTTCTTTAAATGGCTCGCTCAGGAGCGGATTCACCACTCCCCACACCGAGCCATGTAGCCATGACCGATAGACTGCTCTTCGACCTCCCCTTCCCGGCGCCGGCTGTCATACCACCCTTCTCCCCGGTACCGCCCCTTCACGACGAAAGCCTGTTTCTGGATGCCTCGGCACGCTGGCGCGAAAGCAGCCAGGGCCTGCCCAAGCTGGTTGACACCGGTCCGGGAATTCGCGACACGCTCGATCAAATGCTCAAACAGCAACTGGATCTGGATGGACAACAAGCAGGCTTGCTCTTCGCGGCCACCAATGAACAGTCGGAACATTTTGTCAGCTTCACCCAGGCCTGCGCCTTTGTCCTGCAACACCCGACGCTGGAACCAGACCTTGATCGGCGCTGCCGCGTTGCCGGCCTGAATCAGATCCATCCCCTGTCCACCCTGCCTCCCCTGCAGATGCTCGAACGACTCAAGGCGCTCAAGCCGGTAGAGTCGCACGGCGAGCGCTGGCGAACCTTTTGGGACACCCGAGCCCCCGGTACCGCGATATCGCGACGAGCACGGGCGGTACAGCTCTACCGGAATCATTTCGAGGCCGCCGCCCAACTGGCACTCGCCCGCAAAACCCTGACAGCGGAGCAGTTCAAACCCTTGCAGTTGCTCATCGACCCACCCGTCGGGGCGCTGACTCTGAACGACCAGCCCATCCACACCGAGCAACTGGCCCTGGTGTTAAGCAACCACAGCAGAGTCAAACTCACGGGGGCGTGGGTCATCACCACGGGCGTTGCGGCTGACGTCAGCCAGTTGTTGTATTTGCCCAGCCGGCCCGTCGCCATCCAGCGATTCAATCAGCGCAGCGACATGGAAGACTGGCTGTCGCGACAGGCACTGGTCCCGACCGGCCTGCCAACCGATAACATACGCTTTGAGTACACCGCAGCAACCGACCCGATGGTCGTGGGTTCAAGCGATCTGTTCGCGGCTCACCAGCAAGCCCAGATCAGCGCTCTACTCCACGGAACCCGCGGCAAACCGGGGTTGGCGATGCATGGCGCACAATCCCTCGTCCAGGCCGACCAGATTGGTCGGGACCGTAATAAGGTCACCGTTTTCGCCTCGCCGCCCAGGCTCGAAGTCGCCGAAAACAATACCGAGGCAGATCGAGCGTCACTGTTCGGCAACCTGTATGCCGATATCCCCTGGTCCTTGCGCCAGGCTGCGCTGAAAAAACAGCGCGATGCACTCGAAACACTGGTGAAAAAAGTAGGTGTGGGCGAGGGTCTGCAACCGTTCAAGGACTCGATCGACACTTTGGAAACCGCCGAACAAGACGCCGACAAGGCTGCCTCGGCCTTGCTGGAACGGTCGCGAACACTGGAGCCTGTAGCATTCCAGCGTGAATTGACCGCCCTGCACAACGCCCATAAGGCAGGACTGCACGCCGAGGCCGCGCTGCAATTGGCCCTCGAGCAACTGAGCGACGATGAATGCAACTTGCTCAAGGCCCTGCTGGATACTCCCGACGATCCGGGCCCCGACCCGGTGGCGGCTGGCCTGACGCTATCGATGAGCAAACAGGACGGTGACAAAACCACGGTCACCACCCAGGAATTCAACGGCGCGTTTATCATCACCCGAGGGGATGCGCTGGGCGATCCCGACTCGCCACACAGCATGCTGCTTTACTTGTCTGGAACCGGCGGTGGTCTGCAACGGTTCGCCAACCGTCGCGAACTGGAGCGCCAGGTATTCAAGGTTCATGATCGGGACGGCGAACTGACGGTGCAGCTGAAAAAAATCACCGGCGACGCGCTCCAGTATGGCTTGAACCAACTCTCCAGCGAATTCGAAGGACAGGCCGACGCATTACGCCAGCGTCATTCAGAACCGGACCAGGCCGCACAGCTTGCCGAACAACTGGACATTTTGCGCAAGCGCGCCCTCGCCACCTTGCAGGTTCCGGTGCATGCCGCCAGAAGCCTGGCGTTTACCCATGTGCTCGAGCAAAACCGCAGTGGCACCCTCGCTTCCAATCTGCCGGACTGGCTCCGTACACTGAAAGAGACTGATCGCGGCCGGCTCAAAAAACTGATCGCAGCGTACATTTTGGCGATGCGCCAAAGCCACAAGCTCATGACAATCGCCCTGGAACCGCGGGACGACTACACCCGCAAACACTTGCACGCCCGCCTGAGCAAAGATTTCTCGCTCAAGGGTCATTTCGACGTGCATGTGAATCTGCCCGACTCCGTCACGTGGGAAACGCAACACTCCTCAGGGCCATCCGGACCGCAGCGAACGTCGGTCATGGTGCCCAGCACCACGTACAGCAAAATGTCACTGGCAGACTTGGGCCAGCTCAACATCGACCCGCTTAAATCGGTGCAACAGGATCCGCTGTCGCAGCGATTGGTCTTCATGCGACTGGAGGTCACCGCCACGGATTCAGCAGAACGCTTTCGTCTGCTCAACGGCATCAATCTGCAGTACCTGCGCAAAACCCTGCCGGAACTGGACCTGCCTAAAACTTACGAACAACTGATCCGCGATGCCTTCCAGGGCGGGCTCAGCGAGTCCGCTTTCGTGAAGGAACATCGCCGTGAGAGCCTGATCGAGCCCTGGCGCTTGATGCTCAAATTGCAGGGAGAATGCGCGCACCAGCAAAAACAGCTCAACGACGACCAACTGAAAGTGCTGAACATCGCCATCGACGCCAACACGCCTGAAGCCTGGGACGCCGATGGCCAGCGCATCGTCATACTGGCGGTCGACCTGAGCGTGGGTGGTAAAGATACACCCAATCAATTGGGCGTCACTTTGTCCGGGGTGACGCTCATCGAAGAACAGATCAGCGGCAAGTTTCTGCTGTATTTGCCCGACAGCCCTGATGGCCAGTTCCTGCACCGTTTCAACAGTCGTGCCGAGGCGTGCGAGAGACTGTTCAAACTGTGCGTGCATGACAAGTGGGTCAGCTATCTGGCCGGCCGGGCCCTGAAGGGTGACGTACGAGCCCATGAAAGTCGCATCAAACAGGCTGTGCTTAACGACTTCAAAACCTTATTCGAGGTTGGAGAACGCTGGACGCCGACCACTTCATTGGCCGCGCACCTGCTCAACGCCCATATGGGACGCCTGATCGAAGCCCATCGCGACACATCCCGATCCAACGATGCACTGTACTTTGAGCGTCACGCCCTTTCCGGTCCCCGTGCCTTCAATTACATAAAAATGGCTATGGGGGTGGTGCCCTTTGTCGGTACGGTCCTCTCCCTTTACGATGCCTGGACCGCCGCGAACCGGGCAACGGCGGCCTTTTTACGCGGCGATGTGGGCGACGGCCTGACGGAAGTCGAATCGATGTTGTTGTCGTTGGTCGACGCGCTCATGGATCTGCTTCCCGGTGAAGCGATCACCGGGGTGCTTTCCCGGACAGCCCGCTCCCTTACGCGTACTCGCCAGGCTCATAAGCTGCTCAGAAATGTCGCCGCGATGCATGGAATCTCACAGCGTCAGGCCCGGCATGTGGTGAAACGCTTTATCGGCTACGAATATGAAAAGCCGATGTCCTTGACCGGGGTGCAGCCGGCCACTCACGGCATTTACCGTGGCATCTACCGTCATGCCGACGGTGACTTCATCGAACGCCAGGGGCGCATCTTTCAAGTGGAGCTCAGCAAGGATTCACGCAACTGGCGATTGTTCGGCAATTCCAGAAAAACCTACAAGCAGCCCATTGCCCTGGATGAAACAGGCCATTGGGACACCTGGTACGGCGTCTATGGGACGACCTTCGAAGGCGGTGGGCTCGGCGGCGGGCAAGTGTTCGGGCTCCTGGCAGATGCATTCGATCCGATCTGGCCGCAGGTGATTCGTCAACGGTTGCCACGCTATTTGACCGATGCGACTTATCGCCGCATCGAGCAGTTGAAAGCCACAATTGAAGACCTTGGCAACCGATTTGACACCCAACGACTTCGAACCGATGCTGCGCTCGAGCGGTTCAGGAACGGCCAAAAGGAAATGCTCCCAAAACTTGAGCAGACTGCCGAGGCCGCTTGCAAAGCCGATATCGATCTGGGCATTCGGCGATACGAGGCAGCAGTTGAACTTCAGCGTCTAAACGGTCTCGATACGAAAGGCGCGCAAACCGAATGCACCTGGATGCTGGCTGACCGGTTCAAAATTCGCCTTCACTTGACCGGTAGCCGGATCACGTCATTAGTGGATGAGGCTGAACAGCTTTCGAAGCGACTGGACGAATTGCCGGAAGGGGCGCTCGATCAGTACCTGAGCCTGATGGAGAATCTGCGTCAAGTGCGTGTAAAAATCGTGAGCGGAATGGATCAGATGGACGAATTCATGGACAAGATGAACCGATGGTTCCATGCGACCCCCCCTCCGCCAAAAAATAAGAAAAATCCGACGAAAGATCAAATAACCTTCGACGCACTGAGGAAGGAAATTGAATTTTTAAATCAACAGCTCAGCACTTTCAAAGTGCTGGTGGTGAAAACCGGCCACCTGATGGAAATAGTCAAGCGCGTTGGCACCACCAGCGATATGTCCTGGATCGATTTGCAAAAACAGACAAGGAGCCTTCGCGAAAAGTTTGACCGCGCCCTGTTTACGCATCATAGCCTGGGGGAAATCAATACCACCCGAACACAGCGCAATCAGATACTTCAGGATTGTCTCGAGATTTACACGCAATTGCGTCGCGGTATGCGAGCCTGGACCGCCAGCTATCCTCAACACTTCCATCTGGAGGCGGTTGAGCCGCTACTGACAAACATCGAAAAGATGGCCGAGCGAGCCCGCAAAGCCATCGGCAAGGCCACCGTCGATAAACCGACCGGACAGGGTGACAAAAAAGTCTTCACCACCGAAGACGATCAATTGCTTATCGGGACGGAGCAATGGGAAAAAACGACCCAGACGCGGCAATACGTCTTGACTGGGACAGGTGGAGCCGAGGAAATCTGGGAGCAAGCCAGCAACGGCAAATTCCGTCTTTTGAACCCGCAAGACACGGTATCGACGCCACCTCAACGCAATCTCGCAGCGGTACTGGCCGATGCGCAGCAACGCCTGGATGCCCAACCGACCTATCAGGCCAAGGTTCAGTCCTACGCCGACCAGGACATGCTCCCGGTCGACCTGCAACACATGATGGACAGTGAAGCCGACGAACTGACCCGCCGCGCCCTGCGCCTCGAGGAGATGGATGCGCAAAACCCGCTCATTCAACAACTGCGCGACAAGGCCATCGAACTCACGGCCACCGGGCGAGCCATGCGTACCCGGCAAACGCTGAGTACCAAAAAACCCACGGATGGAATGCTCGAGGATCTGCTCAAACAAAAAGTCGTGAAAATCTTTAAAAACAGTCCGCTCAAAAACCTTGGCAAACGCAAGGATGGACGCACCGACTACATGCAGGAATATGAAGTCTGGACGGACTCACCTGAGAAGTTGTTATGGTATGCCCACTTTCACTACTCCAGTGCGAAACCGGTGATGCGCCAATTCGAGAAAGCCCACCTGAAGTTACCCGAGCACCGGTTTTTGACTCACGCGGACGACGCTAACCTGCCCTACGCGGATGTTGGCAAACAATCAGGCGTGGTTGCTGATTTCGAAGAGGCCAAGCCTAAGGTTGATCTGTAACAAGTTGCCCGCATCCCTCTATCTCGCGGGATTCGCTGAAACAAAAAAACCTGTTGAACCGCTAGGTTCAACAGGTTTTGCATAACTGAATCAGCCAGCCCCTTAAGCCAACTGACTGCGCAACTGCCGAGCCGCCGCCACCATGTTCACCAGCGCCGCCTCGGTCTCCGGCCACGCCCGTGTCTTCAACCCGCAATCGGGATTGACCCACAAGCGTTCGGCCGGGATCCGTTTCACCGCTTTGCTCATCAACTTGACCATCTCGGCCGTGTCCGGCACCCGTGGCGAGTGGATGTCGTAGACGCCCGGGCCAATATCGTTCGGGTAGTCGAACGCTTCGAACGCCTCCAGCAATTCCATGTCCGAGCGCGAAGTTTCGATGGTGATCACGTCAGCGTCCATGGCCGCGATGGCCTGGATCACGTCGTTGAATTCGCTGTAGCACATGTGGGTGTGGATCTGGGTTTCGTCACGGACACCCGAGGCGGTCAGGCGGAACGCTTGCACGGCCCAATCCAGATATTCCTGCCACTGTGCGCGGCGCAGCGGAAGGCCTTCACGAAACGCCGCTTCGTCGATCTGTACGATCTTGATCCCGGCACTTTCCAGATCAACCACTTCGTCACGCAGCGCCAAGGCCAGTTGTTGCGCCTGGATTTTGCGCGAGACATCTTCGCGCGGGAACGACCACATCAGCATGGTCACGGGACCTGTCAGCATGCCTTTCATGACCTTGTCGGTCAGGCTTTGTGCATAGGTGATCCAGTCGACGGTCATGGCGCTCGGACGGCTCAGGTCGCCGTAGATGATCGCCGGTTTCACACAACGCGAACCGTAGCTCTGCACCCAGCCGAAGCGGGTGAAGAGATAACCATCAAGCTGCTCGGCGAAGTACTCGACCATGTCGTTGCGTTCGGCTTCACCGTGTACCAGCACGTCCAGCCCCAGGCGCTCCTGGACTTGCACGGCATGGCGGATTTCGCTGTGCATGGCGTCGGTGTAATCGTTGGCTGACAGCTTGCCTTGCTTGAAGGCCTGGCGTGCCAGGCGGATCGAACCGGTCTGCGGAAACGAGCCGATGGTGGTCGTGGGAAACGCCGGCAGTTGCAGGCGAGCGCGCTGCTGCTCGATACGTTTGGCAAACGACGAATGACGTTGGCTGTCCGCGGTGCCAATGGCATTGATGCGCGCTTGTACCTCGGCTTTATGGATGCGCGGCGACTCGACACGACTCGCCTGAACGGCGCGGCTTTCGGCCAGTGCGGCTTGCACCTTGGGCGATTGCGGATCGTTGAGGGCATCACGCAGTACCGCGATTTCACCGCACTTCTGCACGGCAAACGCCAGCCAGCTTTTCAGTTCCGGGTCGAGCTTATCTTCGCGCTCCAGATCCACCGGGCTGTGCAGCAGCGAGCAGGAACTGCTGACCCACAGGTTGTCGCCGAAACGTTCCTGGGCAAATTGCAGTTGTTCAAGCACGGGCTCCAGCTCACAACGCCAGACGTTGCGCCCGTTGACCAGGCCCACCGAGAGAATCTTGTAGGTTGGCAGGCGATCGAGCACGTGCAGCAGTTGGTCGGGGGCACGCACCGCGTCGATGTGCAGGCCTTGTACCGGCAGGCCGACCGCCAGGCCGAGGTTGTCTTGCAGACCGCTGAAGTAGGTCGCAACCAGCTTTTTCAGTGGCGAGTATTGAAGGATGTGGTAAGCGCGCTCGAACGCATTTTTCCAGGCTTGCGGCAGGTCGAGGGTCAGGATCGGTTCGTCAATCTGCACCCACTCCACGCCTTGTGCGGCGAGGCGACTGAGGATTTCAGCGTACACCGGCAGCAGGCGCTCCAGCAGGTCGAGCTTGTCGAAGTCGTTGCCTTTAGCCTTGCCCAGCCACAGGTAAGTCAGCGGGCCGATGATCACTGGCTTGACGTTGTGGCCCAGGGCCTTGGCTTCGTCGACTTCATCGAACAGCTGTTCCCAGCTCAACTTGAACTGCTGGTCAGCGCTGAACTCCGGGACCAGATAGTGGTAGTTGGTGTCGAACCACTTGGTCAATTCCTGAGCGTATTGCGCCTTGCCGTGTTCACCGCCGCAGCAGGTCGCGGTAGCGCCACGGGCCATGGCGAACAGGGTGTCGAGGGTTGGCAAGCGCTGTTCGTCCCTGGCGCTGTCGAAACGCTCGGGGATCACGCCGAAGGTCAGGGAATGGGTCAGCACCTGGTCGTACCAGGCGAAGTCGCCGACCGGCAGCAGATCGATACCGGCATCTTTCTGCAACTGCCAATGGGTGGCGCGCAGTTGGCTGCCGACGCTTTTCAGCGCATCCTGATCGAGGTCGCCTTTCCAGTAGGATTCGAGGGCTTTTTTCAGTTCGCGGTCAGCGCCGATGCGTGGGAAACCAAGTGTGTGTGCCAGGGCCATGATGAAAATTCTCTCCATAAAAGATGCTGTAAAACATGGCGCTATTGTCGACACTCAACCCAACATGAGACAAACTCAACCTTTTCGTGTTGATCACAAGTTTTCCTCATGGAGCCCCCGGTGCTTGAAATCCGTCACCTGAAGACCCTGCACGCCTTGCGCGAAGCCGATAGCCTGGTGGATGCGGCCGACCGCCTGCACCTGACCCAGTCGGCCCTGTCCCACCAGTTCAAGGAGCTGGAGGAGCGCATGGGTATGCCGCTATTCGTACGCAAGACCAAACCGGTGCGCTTCACCAGCGCCGGCTTGCGCCTGCTGCAGCTGGCCGACGCCACCCTGCCGCTGCTGCGTGGCGCCGAACGGGACATCGCGCGGCTGGCCGGTGGCACCGCCGGGCGTTTGCACATGGCGATCGAATGCCACAGCTGCTTTCAGTGGTTGATGCCGACCATCGACCAGTTCCGCGATGCCTGGCCGGAAGTCGAACTGGACCTGGCCTCGGGCTTCTCCTTCGCCCCACTGCCAGCCCTGGCCCGAGGCGACCTGGACCTGGTGGTGACCTCCGACCCGCTGGAACTGGCCGGGATTACCTATGTGCCGCTGTTCACTTACGAAGCGATGCTCGCGGTGGCCAATCAGCACCGCCTGGCCGGCAAGGCCTATATCGTCCCGGAAGATTTGCTCACGGAAACCTTGATCACCTACCCGGTGGAGCGTGATCGGCTGGACATCTTCACCCGCTTCCTGGAACCGGCCGACATCGAACCGGCCCAGGTCCGCACCTCGGAACTGACGGTGATGATGATGCAACTCGTGGCCAGCGGCCGCGGGGTGTGCGGCATGCCACATTGGGCGCTGCATGAGTACAGTTCACGGGGTTATGTGAAGGCCAAGCGGCTGGGGGAAAAGGGTTTGTTCGCGACCCTGTATGCGGGGATTCGCGCCGATATGCTGGATGCGCCGTACATGCGCGATTTCCTGCTGACGGCCAAGGACACGTCGTTCTCGACCCTCGATGGCGTCAGCGCGGTTCGTTGACCCCCTGTAGGAGCGAGCTTGCTCGCGATGGACGTGAGGGCGCCGCGTTAATCCAGGCAGCCCCCGTCTTCGTTAACGTCCATCGCGAGCAAGTTCGCTCCTACAGGGGATTGTGGTGGTATCAGATTTCTCGCCACATATGGAGCTTGTCGAAGTACTCCTCGCCTACCCGTACCGCCATCGGCTCGAGGCCGAACTGGATGAAGCCGCAGCGCTCGTAGAGGTTGATCGCCGCTTCGTTGCCGGCGGTCACGGTCAGCTGGACCAGCTTCAGGCCCTGACGGTCCTGTGCGTCAGCCAACGCTGCCTGCATCAGCGTGTAACCCAGCCCGCGCTGCCGGAATTTGCCGGACACGTACATGCCAAACACTATCGCCTTGTGCCGGGCTTTCTCCCGTGGCTCGAAGGCCAGGCCGACGATGCCCGCCAGCGCGCCCTCTTCGAACGCGCCGAACAGCACGTCGAGTTTGCTGGTCAGGCGCGATTCCCACCAGCTCAGCGGCATCACGGCGCGCTCGCGTACGCTGGAGGTAAACGCCTGGGGATGCAGGTCATAGGCTTCGAGCATCAGTGCCCGATAGTCAAGGGCATGACTGGCATCCAGCCGCTCGATCCACATGTTCAGGCTGTCCGTCGTTGCTCAAGCATCAGCCGCACTGCCAGTCCCGACAGTACAAACCCCATGAAGTAGCGCTGCACTGACAGCCAGGACGGGTTGTTGACGAACCACGACGCAATGCCCGCCGCAAAAACGGCGATCAACAGATTGACGCAGAAACTGACGCTGATCTGGGTCAGGCCGAGGATGATGCTCTGGGTAAACACCGAGCCATGCTCAGGGGTGATGAACTGAGGGAACACCGACAGATAGAACACGGCGATCTTCGGGTTCAAGGCACTGGTCAGAAAGCCCATGGTCATCAGTTTGCGCGTCGAGTCCGGCGGCAATTGCTGCGCTTCGAAGGGTGAACGCGCACCCGGCTTGACCGCCTGCCAGGCCAGCCACATCAGGTACAGCGCGCCGGCCCACTTCAGCACTTCATAGGCCATCGGCACCGCCAGGAACACCGCGGTCAAACCGGCCGCCGCCGCGAACAGGTGCACGAAGAACCCCGCGACCACGCCGAGCAACGACGTTACTCCGGCCTTGCGCCCCTGGCAGATCGAACGGGAGATCAGGTAAATCATGTTCGGCCCCGGCGTCAGTACCATCAGCAACGCGGCGGCGGCGAAGATCAGCAAGTCTTGAAGCGGGATCATGGCAGGTCCTTGGCGTGAATGATCAGGCGATTGCGGTCAGCGAGGCTCGATAAAACGGCAAGATCAGGTCCCGTGTCAATGGCGCCAGGAAGAGATTGCCATCGGTGGCCGGGTCGATCCAGCGCACCTCTTCGATCTCCGCCGCCGGGGACACGTCTGAATCGATGGTCAGCTGAAAGAGCTCGGCCTGGACGACAAAACCCGGTTCGTTGGCGGCCGGTGCCGAGAATTGCCCCAGGTAAGTAGCCTGCGCCGGATCGATGAGCAGTCCCAGCTCTTCATCCAGTTCACGGGCCAGGGCATCGACAGGTTGCTCATGGGCATCGATCTTGCCCCCAGGTTGCATGAAGGCTTCGGTTCCGCGTTTGCGGACCAGTAGCGTGCGACCGTCCGGGCCGATCAACAGGGCGGCGGCGATGCGGATGATGTCGGGTGAAGCGGCGGATGCAGGTGTCATGGATCAATAATGGCCTTGAATGCAAAGGCGCAAGGATCACATGTATATCGAGACGTCGTCACGCCGAAAAAAAATCTGCACAGCCCAACCGCCCCCTGTGGGAGCGAGCTTGCTCGCGATGGACGTTAACGATAATGCGTTGTTTCTGAAGAAAAGCGTCGCCCTTGAGACCATCGCGAGCAAGCTCGCTCCCACAGGGGTCAGTGTTGAGCCTGGAAAGCCTCACCCGACTCGAGAAGCGCGCCATGCACATCCTCCGGGATTGTCACAAAGATGCTGTACTTCGCCCCCTCCATCGCTTCGAAGGCGATCAGCTTTTCCACCAGCGCCCCGCTCAACACCTTGCCGGCATTGAGCAGCAGCATGCCATTGTCGGCATTGAGGTTGCGCGCCAGGATCATGCCCGCCGCCACTTCCCGCGTGGTCAGCACCTTGACCGCAGGATCGGCCAGCGAGACATCGCTCAAGTACGCCGCACACACCTGAATGAAATCCTCCACCATCCCGGGATCATAGAGCCGCCCGGCATAGTTGCGGATATAGACCAGCGCTTCATCACTGTTCATCTGCCGCTCAAGAATCAGCCCACGCTGCAACTCGATGAAATCCACCGCCAGTTTCAGCAGCCGTGACCCGAACGGAATCGCCTCGCCCTTGAGCCGGTCGGGAAAGCCGTTGCCATCCCAGCGCTCCTGATGGTGAAGAATCAGACGCGCCGCATCCTTCATCGGATCGAGGGTCATCAACAGCGACTCGCTCTGCTTCGGATAACCGCGATAGCGCTCCCGATCATTGTGATGCAGCAGATCCGCCGGTGCGGTCATCATGTTGTCGGTCCAGCTCAGCTTGCCAATGTTGTAGAGCGCCGCGGCCATGGTCAGGTCGCGACCGGTGCCCTCATCCAGGCCATGCCGTTGGCAGTAGACCCGCACCAGCTCGATGATCTGGCGGTTGGTCTGTTTGGCCGGCGGCAAGCGCAGGTTGGCCAGCAAGGAGAAGACCTCGGTGCCGGTGACGTAGCTGTGCTTGAGTTCCTCGTAGGCCAGGTCGAGCATGTCGGCGGTCTGCTGCAATTCGGCAGTACGGGAGGCGACGTTTTTCTCCAGGGTGGCATTGAGCAGCTTCAATTGCTCGTTCTGATCCCACGTCTCCTGCACCAGCCGCAAGCGTTCACGCTCGGAATGCCGGTAGGCGAGTGATTGGCGCAACGTCAGCAGCATTTCCTCATCGTGCCAGGGCTTGCTGATGTAACGATGGATCTGCCCTTCGTTGATGGCTTTGATAATGGCCGACGGATCAGCATACCCCGTGAGCATGATCCGGATGGTGTCGGGGTAGCGCTGATGGATGTGGGCCAACAACGTGGCGCCGTCCATATTGGGCATGCGCGCATCGCTCATCACCAGGGCGATGGGCTGTTGCGCCATGATTTCCAGGGCCTGGGCACCGCTGGTCGCCAGCAACACGTCGTAGGGTTGGCCGCGCAGCAGGCGACGCAGGCTGTTGAGGATCGACTCCTCATCATCGACCAGCAGCACTTTGGGTTTATCGGTCAAAGTCGTGGGGAGTTGCTCTTCCATGGCGTCACCTCAGGTGAAACGGCGGTATCGCGGTCAGGATCCGGACAAACATCCCCTATTGTCGGAGCCTGTCCTTCAGGCTAGATGATATTCAGCGTGTCCCGCGAAATCATTCCGGACATTCAGTCGCGCGAAGTCCCGGACGGAGGACTATGCTCAGCTGACTCGGATCCATAATCTGTACGTTCGGCCAGGTGATCAGGGAAAGGATGCCCCCTATGAGCACACCCCACCAAACCGCTGCCGGTCCCGGCATATGTCGATGAACACGCTGCTGGTGCGGACCAACCGGCGGATTCTGATCGTCGACGATACCGCCTCGATTCATGCGGATTTCGCCAAGATTCTCAGTCCACCCTCGTTCGAAGACGATAACCTGACCAGCGCCGAATATGCGCTGTTCGGAACGTCTGCGGCGATGTCACTGCAAAGTTTCGTGCTCGATTCGGCCTTCCAGGGCCTCGAAGCACTGGACAAGGTCGAGACCGCACTGGCCAACGACCTGCCCTACGCGATGGCCTTTATCGACATGCGCATGCCACCGGGCTGGGACGGACTGGAGACCATCGAACGGCTGTGGCAGGTCGATCCCAAGCTGCAAGTGGCGCTTTGCACCGCCTATTCCGACTATTCCTGGGAAGACATCGACGAGCGCCTGGAGCTGGGCGATCGCTTGCTGATTCTGAAAAAACCCTTCGATGCCATCGAAATCCGCCAGATGGCCAGCGCGCTGACCGCCAAGTGGCAGATGACCGAAGACGCGGCGCTGAAGATGTCGCTGCTGGAGCAAGCGGTCGAGGAGCGCACCCGGGAGTTGTCGGATGCCAACATCATTGTGCAGAACAGCCCGACCATCCTGTACCGGCTGCGGGGCGAACCGTCGTTTCCGCTGATGTACATCTCCCACAACATCACCAAGTACGGTCACCTCGCAGCAAACCTGGTGGCCTCGGCCAACTGGGCCCAGGAACTGATCCATCCCGACGATCAATCGAAGGTCGACACCGCCATGGCCCGGGTGCTCGACCGCCATGCGGCGGGCGCTTCCATCGAGTTCAGGATGCGCACCGCCAATGGCGCCTGGCGCTGGGTGGAAAACCGCTACATCCCGGTGCGCGACGATGAAGGCCGCCTGCTGGAAGTCGAAGGCATCATCATCGACATCACCGAACGTAAAGTGGCCGAGGAGAAAATCGCCCTGCTGGCCCGCACCGACGGGCTGACAGCCCTGGCCAACCGCGCGACGTTGATCGAGCGGCTGCACCAGGCGTTCGCCGCCGCGCGACGGGGCGCGGCCACCTTTGCCATGTTTTACCTGGACCTGGATCACTTCAAGCGCATCAACGATACCCTGGGTCACCCGGTGGGCGACCTGTTGCTGCAAGAGGTCGCCCGCCGGATCAAGGCCTGTGTGCGGGAAAACGACGTGGTCGCGCGCCTGGGCGGTGACGAGTTCGCGATCTTGCAGCTGGACGTCAGTGACCCTACCCACTCCGCCGCCCTGGCCGCCAAGGTCCGCGATGCGCTGGTGCTGCCCTACGCCCTGGCCGGCAATGATGTACGGGTCTCGGTCAGTATCGGCATCAGCACCTACAGCGCGGCCTGCACCAGCGCCGACGGCCTGCTGACCCAGGCCGACATGGCGCTGTATCGCTCCAAGGAAAAGGGCCGCAACCAGTATCACTTCCACTCCGAGGAGATCAATCAGGAAGTGGTCGAACGCATGGCCATCGCCAGCGACTTGCGCGAAGCCATCGAGCACGAGGAACTCGAGCTGCATTACTGGCCGGAAGTGGACTTGAGCAGCGGCAAGATCCTCGGCATGGAAGCGCAGGTCAGCTGGCACCACCCCGAGCGCGGGCTGCTGGAAGGCTCGGCGTTTCTGCCCGCCGCGGAAAAAACCGGCACCATCGTCGCCCTCGGTCACTGGGTGCTGGACCGCGCCTGCCGGCAAATGCGCCAGTGGCGCGACGCAGGCATGGCGCCCCCGGTGATTGCGATCAAGCTGTCCCTGGCCCAACTCAAGAGCGGGCCCGAGCTGATCTATGACGTGCTGCGCACCACCGCACGCTGGGAACTGTGCCCCTGGGACCTGCGCTTCGACGTCACCGAAGCGACGCTGGCCCAGACCAAATGGACCCACAACGATGTATTGCCACGCCTGCGCGAGCTGGGGGTAAAGATCGCCATCGACGACTTCGGCACCGAATATTCATCGTTCGACTACCTCAAGACCTACCAGGTCAATCACCTGAAACTCGCCCAGGCCTTCATCGACACCGCCGCCCGCGACCCGGCCAGCGCGAACACCTTGCGCGCCATCATCAACTTCGCCCGGGAGGTCGGGATCGGCATCATTGCCGAGGGCGTCGAAACCCAGGAACAGCGCAGCTCGCTGATGGCCACCGGCTCGCCAATGAACGCCCAGGGTTATTACTTCAGCAAAGCCGTCAGCAGCCAGCAGGCCGCCGAACTGCTGAAGGCCGGCAGCATCGTCCCGCCGAACCACGACAGCGGACCCGTTCGGGACAACCCGCAACGCTCTGCGGAGGACAAGGGATGAAAACCCCTTTCGTGCGGACCAACCGGCGCATCCTGATCATCGATGACACACCCTCGATCCATGAGGATTTTCGCAAGATCCTGGGTCCTGAGCCCGAAGGTGAACACACCCTCGCCAGCACCGAAGAAGCCCTGTTCGGCACGCTGCAGCTCGATCGACTGACGTTCCAGCTCGACTCGGCCTATCAGGGTCAGGAAGCCCTCGAACTGGTGCGCTGTGCACTGGCCGAAGGTCGACCTTATGCCATGGCCTTCATCGACATGCGCATGCCACCGGGCTGGGACGGCCTGGAAACCATCGAACAACTGTGGAATGCCGACCCGCACCTGCAAATCGCGCTGTGCACCGCCTATTCCGATTACAGCTGGGAAGACATGGCTGAACGCCTGGAATTCGGCGACCAGTTGCTGGTGCTGAAAAAGCCCTTCGACAGCCTGGAAATCCGGCAGATGGCCAGTGCCCTGACCTGGAAGTGGCAGATGACCCAGGACGCGGCGATGAAAGTCCTGAGCCTGGAACAAACCATCGAGGCCCGGGTTCACGAACTGCTCAAGGTGTCGCATCTGTTGCAGTACGACGTCCTGACCGAGCTGCCCAACAGCACCTTGCTGGGTGACCGCTTGAACCAGTCGCTGGCCCTGTCCCGGCGCCATGACAAGCAACTGGCGGTGATGTTTCTCGGGCTCGACCGCTTCAAGCGCATCAACAATGCCCTGGGCCATCCGGCCGGTGACGCCATGCTCAAAGAGGTCGGGCGCAATCTGTTGGCCTCGGTGCGCGAATCCGACTCGGTGTTTCGCTACGGTTCCGACGAATTCGTGGTGATCCTCGCCGATATCCGCCATCCCCAACAAACCAAGGGCATCGCCGAAAAACTCCTGAAGGCCATCCGTGCACCCCAGCACATTGCCGGCCACGACCTGAGCGTGACGGCGAGCCTGGGCATCAGCGTTTACCCCGATGACGGCTTCGACGCCATCTCGCTGATCAAGAAAGCCGAAACCGCGATGCGCAACGTCAAGGAAAGCGGCCCCAACGATTTCAGTTTTTTCATCGACGAAATGAACCAGCGCGCCCGGGATCAGCAAAGCATCGAGACCGGCATTCGCCTGGCGCTGGAACGCAACGAATTTGTCCTGCATTACCAACCCAAGCTGGACCTGAACAGCGGTCAGGTGGTCGGCGCCGAGGCCTTGATCCGCTGGCACAAACCGGGGAATGGCTGCGTCTACCCTTCGGACTTTATCGCCGTGGCCGAAGACAGCGGCCTGATCGTCCCGTTGAGCAAATGGGTGCTGGCCCAGGCCTGCCGCCAGGCCTGCGCGTGGCAAGCAGCCGGGCTGCCGAAGATCTGCATGTCGGTGAACGTGTCGGCCATCGATTTCCGCCAACGGGATTTTGTCGATGGCATCGAGCAGGTTCTCAGGGAAACCGGTATGGAGCCGGCCTTGCTGGAACTGGAAATCACCGAAGGCGTGTTGATGCAAAACATCGATGCCACCGTCACAGCCCTGAACCGGATCAAGGCCCTGGGGGTGCGACTGGCCATCGATGACTTCGGCACCGGTTATTCCAGCCTGAGCTACTTGCGGCGCTTTCCCATCGATGTGTTGAAAATCGACCAGTCATTCATTCGCAGCCTGGGCAGCGACAGCAACGACGCCGCCCTGGTCAGCGCCATCATCAGCCTGGGCCGCAGCCTCAAGCTGACCATCATTGCCGAAGGCGTGGAAACCCTCGAGCAGCTGGATTTCCTCAAGGCCCATCAATGTGAGGAAGGCCAGGGTTACTACTTCAGCAAGGCTGTGGAGCCGGAGGCCTTCGTCCGGTACCTGCGGTCGGTGAAACTGTCCTCACCCGCCGCCACGTGAACGAAGCACCACGACACTCAGGCCATCGGCCAAGGAATCATCAGATGTCGCTCTCCTTTCACCGCCTGCTCCTGCTGCCGTTGTTCGGGATTTGCCTGAGCATCGGTGCCGTGCCGCTGGACGAACCGCTCAAGCCTCTGCCGGCAGTGCCCCAACAGAATCCGCTGCGGGTCGAGCTCGGTCGCCAGTTGTTCAACGAACCGCGGCTGTCGGTCAACGGTTCTTTAGCCTGTTCCAGCTGCCATCAGCTGGACAAAGGCGGCGCCGACAACAAGGCATTTTCCATCGGTTTCGCCGGTGTTCCGGTAGGGGTCAACACCCCCAGCGTGTTCAACGCCAGCCTGAACTTTCTGCAATTCTGGAATGGTCGGGCCGACACCCTGGAAGCGCAGATCCACGAAGTGGTGCAGAGCCCCAGCGAGATGGGCAGCAACTGGGTACACGTGGTGAAGACGCTGTCCGTCGACCCGGCTTATCGGGCCTCGTTCGCCAACGCCTACCCCGACGGCGTGACCCTGAACAATGTGCAAAACGCCCTGGCCACCTACGAACGCACGCTGATCAGCAGCAACTCACGCTTCGACCAATACCTGCTGGGAGATACCGCGATTCTCACCCGGGAGGAGAAATACGGTTACCAGCGCTTCAAGGAATACGGCTGCATCGCCTGTCATCAAGGGGTGAACATCGGCGGCAACATGTTCCAGAAGTTCGGGGTGATGGGTGATTACTTCCAGGTTCGGGGTCAGCCTGTCGAATCCGATCTGGGACGTTATCTGGTGACCCGGGATGAAGAGGACCGCAACGTGTTCAAGGTGCCGAGCCTGCGCAACGTCGCCGTGACCGCGCCGTACTTTCACGACGGCTCGGCCAAAACCCTCGAAGAAGCGGTGGACGTGATGTTCAAGTTCCAGCTCGGGCGCATTCCTTCCACCGAGGACAAAGTCCTGATCATCAAATTCCTCAAGACCCTGACCGGTGAATGGGAAGGCAAACCCTTATGAGAATTTCTCACCGGCGCAACCTGGCGTTGCTGGGCATCGTCGCCGTGATGCTCGCGTCGACACTGTTGTTCCTGTACATCAAATCCAACTCGAACCAGACCACGATTTACGCCGAATCCCGGGACCTGATCGGCCGGATCAAACGACTGAACGCCCAGTGGGAAACCGAAATCCTCAAGGCCAGGATCGCCATCAGTCACAACTACGATCCGCTGGTCACACCCTTGACCGAAATCACGCAACTTTGGCAGCGGTTCGACACCATGGAATCGAACCATGGCCGCAATGACTCCCCCATCTGGCGCACCAGCCATGAGGCCTACCTCAGCGCCATCCACGAAAAGACCCGCCTGGTGGAGCAGTTCAAATCGCACAACGCGGTGCTGCGCAACTCACTGGCGTTCCTGCCCACCGCCGAGGACGACATTCAGGAACAGCTGGCTCAGTTGGTGGACGGCGACAAGTTGCAGCTGCAGAACATCGCCACCGACACCTATGACTTGTTGCTCAGCAGCCTGGAATTCGCCCAGGTCACCTCCGACGACAAGGCGGCCGACATTCTGCTCGGGCTGAGCAAACTGGCGGTGAACAAAGAGCGTCTACCTGAACAGTTCCACAGTCCGATCGATATTCTAAGCAGCCACATTTCACTGATCCTGCGCGAACAACCGGTGGTCAATCGGTTGCTGCACAACATCGAAGCCATTCCCGTGGCCGAACGCCTGGACGACATCATCGGGCTGCTGAACAAGGATCAGCAACGGGCCGATGCGGTCGACCAGCGCTATCACTTCTACATGTTGGTGTTTTCAGTCCTGCTGGTGCTGTTGCTGGTGTACCTGGCGATTCACCTGATGCGCAGTTTCACGGTGATCCATCGCGTCAACAAAGCCCTGCAAACCGCCAACGACGACCTTGAATTGCGCGTGGAAGAGCGCACCCGTGAACTCAAGGACACCCAGAGCGAACTGCTCGACACCGCACGCCAGGCCGGCATGGCCGAGATCGCCACCAATGTCTTGCACAACGTCGGCAACGTGCTCAACAGCGTGAACATTTCCGCCGACCTGGTCACCCGCAAACTGCGCGCCAGCAAGACCCAGGGCCTGGGCAAGGCCATGCAGCTGATCAACGAGCATCCAGGCGACCTCGGCACCTTTCTCACCCAGGACGAGAAAGGCAAGTTGCTGCCCGGGTACCTGAATCAACTGGTGGAGGCGATTGCCCTGGAACAACAAGGCATGACCGAGGAACTGGCGCAGCTGTGCAAAAGTGTCGACCACATCAAGGACATCGTCGCCACCCAGCAATCCTATGCGGGTGCCAACAACCTGATGGAACCGCTGTACATCAGCGAGTTGCTCGAAGACGCCCTGCGCATGAATTCCGGCGCCCTGACCCGGCATCAGGTGACTGTGATCAAGGAGTACAGCGAAGTGCCGCAGGTCATGGGCGACAAGCATCGGCTGCTGCTGATCCTGATCAACCTGATCAGCAACGCCAAGTACGCCATGTCCGATCTCGGCAATCGCCCACGGCAAATGACCCTCGGGGTGAAAATAGTCGATGACTCCGTCCTGCAAGTCAGTGTCAAGGACGACGGTGAAGGCATTGCCGAAGAGAACATGACACGGATCTTTGCCCACGGCTTCACCACGCGCAAGGAAGGCCACGGCTTCGGCCTGCACAGCTGTGCCCTGGCGGCCATCGAGATGAACGGCCACCTCACCGCCCACAGTGACGGCCCGGGCAAGGGGGCGCTGTTCACCTTGCAGATCCCGCTCAAGGCCGTCCCGGAGCCTGCATGAGCGAGCTTTCCAACCGGCATATCCTGCTGATCGACGATACGCCCTCGATTCATGTGGATTTTCGCAAGATCCTCATGCCGACGCCGCTGCAGACCGTCGCACTGGACGAGATGGAGGCGACGCTGTTCGGCAGTGAGGTGAAGTCCACCCGCGTGCGGTTCGAGCTGGACTCGGCGTACGGCGGACAGGAGGGGCTGGGCAAACTCAAATGGGCGCTGCAGGAAAACCGTCCCTACGCCCTGGCTTTCGTCGACATGCGCATGCCCGAGGGTTGGGACGGCGCGCAGACCATCGAACAGCTGTGGCAGGCAGACCCGCGCCTGCAAGTAGTGGTGTGTACCGCCTATTCCGACTATTCCTGGGATGAACTGCTCGATCGACTGCAGGCCCATGACCGGCTGCTGATCCTGAAAAAGCCGTTCGACAATATTGAAGTGCAGCAGATGGCCAACACCCTGCTGACCAAATGGGACATGACCGAACGGGCCTGTCTGCAGATGAACCATCTGGAGCATTTGGTGCAGCGGGAAATCGACGAACGCAAACAGCTTGAATCGCAACTGGTGCAATCGGAAAAACTCGCCTCCCTGGGGCAACTCGCAGCGGGCGTCGCCCATGAGATCAACAACCCCATCGGCTTCATTTCCTCCAACCTCGGCACCCTCGATGGCTACTTCAAGCAACTGCAGGAAATGCTCGATGCCTACCGGGAAGCGGAAGAGGCGATCGGCTCCAGCCGGCTTGTCGAAGGTTTGCGACAACTGCGCGAACGGGTCGAACTGGAGTTCCTGCGCGACGACATTCCGCTGTTGATCAAGGAATCCAAGGACGGTATCAGTCGGGTCGGGCAGATCGTCAAGGACCTCAAGGACTTCTCTCGCGTGGACTCCAACCTGGAATGGCAGTGGGTCAACCTGCAACAGGGCATCGAATCGACCCTGAACATTGTCGCCAATGAACTCAAGTACAAGGCCGATGTGGTGAAGGAGTATCAGGAACTGCCCGACATCGAATGCCTGCCTTCACAAATCAACCAGGTGATCATGAACCTGATCGTCAATGCGTCCCAGGCCATCGGCCCGGAACGCGGCACCTTGACCCTGCGCACCGGGCTCGGGGTTGAAAGGGTGTGGATCGAAGTTGAAGACACCGGCTCAGGTATCGCGCCGCAGAGTCTGCAGAAAATCTTCGACCCGTTCTTCACCACCAAACCGGTGGGCCAGGGGACGGGGCTTGGGTTGTCGCTGTCGTATGGCATCGTGAAGAAACACCGGGGGGAGATTTCGGTGCATACCGAGGTTGGGGTGGGCACAACGTTTCGCGTCGAATTACCGATACGCCAAACAAAACCAGCCGCCTGAACACCAATCAAAAATGTGGGAGCGAGTCTGCTCGCGAAGGGGCCGGTGAAGGCAATGCAAACCCCGGATCAACTCGAAGGAATCAGCAACTCCCGCACTCCCGAAGCATGCTCAACCCTCTCCCCCGGCAACTTCAGCCGCTGATCATCCAGGTAACGATAATCCTGCCGCGCCGCCGTCAGCCGATTCAAATCCAGCTCCACCGCAAACCGCCCTTCTTCCCGCCCGGCCTCGAACAGCAGCGTGCCCAGCGGATCCACCAGCGCACTGCCACCGGCAAACAGCAACCCGCCATCGCCCTCCTCCACCCGGTTGACCATCAGCGCAAACGCCTGGTTTTCCTGGGCGCGGGCCATGATGGCGGTGCGGTGGGTCGGGCCGTAAGGGTCCATGTTGCCGTTGGTCACGATCAGCAGTTCGGCACCCAGTTGCGCCAGGGCGCGGGCGGTTTCGGGGAATTCGATGTCGTAGCAGATCAGCAGGCCGACCCGTACGCCGTTCCACTCGCAGGTGGCATAACGGTCGCCGGCCTCGAACACGCCGCGGTCCGACGCCCACAGATGGGTCTTGCGGTATTTCAGCGCGATGCCTTGCGGGGTGATCAGCAACGTGGTGTTGAAGAAGCGGCCGTTGTCGTTCTCGGCCATGCCGATCACCACGGCGATCTCGTGTTCACGCGCCGCGGCGATAATCGCGCTGACGGTCGGGCCGTTCAGGGGTTCGGCGATCGCTGCCACCGTCTCGGCCGATGGGAAGCCCATCAGGTGGCTTTCGGGAAACATGATCAGCTGCGTATCGTCGGCGCAGGCGGCAATCGCCGCCAGTGCACGTTCGAGGTTGTAAGCCGTATCGTTGTCACGGCCCGCCAATTGGGCAAGTTCGACTTTCATGGGTATTCCTTGTTATCGGTGCCGGGCTGGCAGAAAGATTGCCCGGTCGTTGTCTGTGCGCCAGTATGCGCAGCAAACCACCGGCCGGAAAATCACGCCGCCGGGGTAACCCGATAGGGGTAGATGCATGACGCTCTCGTTAGACGACATCGCCTGGCACCGTTCGGTCGGGCAACTGATCGACGCCCTCGACAAGCCCAATTTCTGGACGCAGCTTGTACGCTTGCTGGATCAATACGTGCCCTTCGACAGCTGGGTGGCACTGCTTTTCAGCGCCGACCGGCACCCGCAAGTGTTCGCCGAGTGCCCCGGCGCGGATGGCAGTCCCGACCAGTTGTTCCAGGATTACCTGCGCGGGCTTTATTTGCTCGACCCGTTCTACATCGCCTGCCGCGAGCAGTCGCGTACCGGGCTCTATCGCCTGTCGGAAGTGGCGCCGGAGCACTTCGAGCTGACCGAGTACTACCAGCGCTATTTTCGTCTGAACGTGGTCGCCGATGAGATCCAGTTCAATTGCCAGCTCGAAGGCGACCGCACGTTGTGCCTGTCACTGGGCAGCAAGCAGCGGTTCAGTGGCGAGCAGATCGCCCTGCTATCGTTGATCCAGCCGTGGGTGCTCGGTTTGTTGCGCCAGCGCCTGCCCTACGAAATCAACGAAGTCGTGGCCCTCGCGCCAGCACCGATCCAGGGCGACTGGCGGGTCCAACTGGAAGCTTCAGTGCAGCAACTCAAGGGGGCGCAATTGACCGCTCGGGAGCTGGATGTCGGGCGCTTGATGCTCAGCGGCTGCTCCAGTAAAGAAATCGCCCGCAAGCTGGAGATCTCTGTGGAAACCGTGAAAGTGCATAAGAAACACATGTACAGCAAGCTGGGGATCAAGTCCCAATCCGAGCTGTTTTCGATATTTCTCCAGGCGCAGAATGCCTGACCGGCATCTGATCCACGCCGTCACCAATGCAGCACCTTGATCGGGGCCGGTTCTTTCATGACGATAAACCCGTAGTCGCCCAGCAGATAAATTCGGTAGTACTGGTTTTCCAACAACGGCGGGTAACCTCGATAACCGACCCGGGTCGCGTTACGTCGCTCCCTCTCCGCCACCACATTGGTGATGCCCAGCTTCGGCAGGTTTTCGGCCATCACCAGAAAGTCGATGTTGAGCAGATAGTGCAACACCGGCATCTGCTTGAACGAGCCCGCGGCGCCCACCAGCCAGTGATCGGAATAGGTCACCGACAGGTAAATACGCTTGGCTTCGCGCAGCTCTCTACGGGATGTAATGTCGTACGCCATGCTGGATACCGCGTTGGTGGCGAAGACTTTCTGCACCGTCAGCACCCGACCATAGGCATACGCCAGAGACAGCATCGCCACCAGCGGAATCACCAGCAGCAACGGCAGTCGCTCGTGGATTCGGGCCAACGCCAGGTGGCTCAAGTAGAACAACAACAGAAGCAGGACGGCGAACCCCATCAGCGTCCTTGCACCCTCATTGAAATCCCGGAAAAACAGGGCCATCCCCGACACCAGCAGTATCACCAGCGGCACTGTCAGCACACAGAGCAGGCCGATCAACGTCTTCTTCACTGCGCTGTCCCGACCTGCGGCGACGTTGAGCCCCAGACGAATCGCGCCGGCCACGGCACACAGCAACAACCCGCCGAACACCCAGGCAAATCCACCGTGAAACAGCAGCACGACTTTTTCCAGCACCCGGCCGATGTTGATGTGCAGTTGCAGCAGCGGCTCCGCCGTCCAGTTCAGTAGCGAAGTGCGATTGTGCTGGGTAAACGGATAAGCACTGACAGCGTAAATCAGGCAGCCGAGGACCGCCTGGGCCATTTTCCAGCCAATCAAACCGCACCACTGCGGCCACGTCATTTTGTCATTGGCGCCCCTGAGCGCCTCCAGGCAACACAGCCCGAGAAACACGTTGAAGCTCACCTGATACAGCCCCAGTGCCAGGGCCACCAGAAACGACGGCACCAGCCACTGCAGACTGCGCGAGGGGTGACGGAAAGTGATGGCGTAGATGACCGCCACCAGGCTCAAGGTCATGGCGGGGCCGTCGTATTGATACGACAGGTTTTGTAGAAAGAAGGGGTTGTACCAGAGCGGCAACAGGACCAGGCAACAACCCAGCGTCGGCTGCCGATAGTAATGAAATGTCAGGCGTGACAACGCCGCGGCCATGGCCAGCGTGGCGATCAGCAGCGGCAAAGGAAATATGTTCGGCGCGCCGTCGCTGAACGTCAGCAGGTTGTAAAACAGCTCGGTAAACAATCGCCCCTGCTCCGCCCAGGCCATACCGGCCGAGAGCGAGCGCCAGTTGTCGTCGATGTAGGGATAGTCGGCGAGGATCAACGGCAGGACGTACACCAGGGTCGCGAGCAGGAAAAACCGCCAGACCTGGCGACTACCAAGTTCTTCGCTGACCAGTCGCTTGAGCCGGCCCACGCTAAAGCCCGCGCCGGTCTTTGCCGCCGACGATATCCTTGACCACATAGCGCGGCCGATGCTTGGCTTCGATGTAGATGCGGCCAACGTACTCGCCGAGGATGCCGATGCCGATCAGCTGTACGCCGCCGAGAAACAGAATCGCAGTCATCAACGACGGGTAACCGGGAACGCTGTTGCCGAAGAAAATCTTGTCCAGCACCATGTACACCGCGTACAGCACCGCGAAGATCGAAATGCCACCACCGATATAGGTCCACAACCGCAACGGTACGGTGCTGAACGAAGTCACGCCTTCGAGCGCCAGGTTCCAGAGTTTCCAGCCATTGAACTTGCTGGCCCCCGCCACTCGCTCGGCGCGCGCGTACTCGACGACCACCGTGGTGAACCCGGCCCACGACAGCACGCCTTTCATGAACAACTGATGCTCGGGAAGTGCGCGAATCACGTCGACCACTTTGCGGTCCATGAGGCGGAAATCACCGACGTTTTCTTCGATCCGGGTGTACGCAATGCGGTTCAGCACCTGGTAGAACAGCGCTGCACTGAGGCGTTTGAGGAAGCCGTCGGCGGTGCGATCGCGTCGTTTGGCCAGCACCACATCGGCGCCTTTTTGCCACTCTTCAATCAACCGCGGGACGACGCTGATCGGGTCCTGCAGGTCCACGTCCATGGGGATGACCGCATCGCCGCTGGCATATTCCAGGCCGGCGAACAGTGCCGGTTCCTTGCCGAAATTACGCGAGAAGTTGATCAGCAATACCTGCTCATCGGCTTGTGCCAGGGCCTTGATCTGCTCGGCCGTGCGGTCGGAACTGCCATCGTTGATGAACACGATCTCGAACTCGACCTGTTCGAGTTGCAACTCACGCCGCACCGCTTGATAGAACAGGTCGATCGCCTGTTCCTCATTGAATACCGGGACGATCAACGAAATCTTCATTGCTCACGCTCGCGAAACACCACGTACTTGGAAAACAAAAAGCCCAACACCAGGCTCAAGACCGAAAACAGGGCCACTGTCAGCAAACCATGAAGCCGCCACACGTCACCGGCATGGCCGACGCCCAGGCTCAAGGCCCCCATGGCTCCCAAGAATAGAAGATAACCGCCGAACGAGGCCTTGGTATCAAAGGTATACAGCGCGTTCATGTAAAAGGAGAAAGAGGCGGCAACACAGAAGGCTGCCAGGTTGCTCAGGGCCTGGCTGAAGTCGGCCGCCTCACTCAGCAGGAAGAAGATTTGCCAGTGGATCAGCGTATTGGCGACCCCGACCACCGTGTAGCTGGAAAATCCTTTCCACAAGCGCCTCATGGTGCCCCTCCATTTCGCGTCATAAAGCTTTGAGCCTGGCTACTGTCAGAAATCACAGGCCTGATGGCCTTTCCAGACCAGTGGTTCTCCATCACAACTGCGAGTTGATCTTCTTCCAAATGAAAAAGCCCCGACCAAATGGCCGGGGCTTTTCATTTCAAGCGTGACGTTTTATGAAACTGGACGCACCGCGCCCTGCGACACATTGGTCGGTTGCAGCTTGAACACGTAGAACAATACCGTCAGCAACACCAGGAATGCCGGGCCGACATAGAGCGCCACGCGGGTTTCCGGAAAGTACGCCATCAGACCGACCACCAGCACCAGGAACGCCAGCGCCAGATACGAACTGACCGGGTACAGCCACATCTTGTACTTCAGGCCGGCACGTTCGCTGGCGCTCAGACCTTTGCGGAACTTGAGCTGTGCCAGCAGGATCATCACCCAGGTCCAGATCGCACCGAAGGTGGCAATCGCCGTGACCCAGACGAAGACCTTCTCAGGTACCAGGTAGTTGAGCAACACACCCAGCAGCAAGGCACCGATCGACAGCAGCAAGGCGCGACGTGGCACGCCATTGCTCGAGGTCGTGGCAAAACCGGCCGGGGCCTGGCCGTTCTGCGCCAGGCTGTAGAGCATGCGCCCGGTGCTGAAGATGCCACCGTTGCACGACGACAGCGCAGCAGTGATCACCACGAAGTTGATGATACCGGCGGCGGTCTTGATGCCCAGACGCTCGAAGGTCATCACGAACGGGCTACCCTGGGTACCGATTTCGTTCCACGGGTAGATCGACAGGATCACGAACAGCGCGCCGACGTAGAACAGCAGGATCCGCCAGAACACCGAGCCGATCGCGTTGGGAATGGTCTTCTGCGGGTTTTTCGCTTCACCGGCGGTCAGGCCGATCATCTCGACGCCGAGGTAGGCGAACATCACCATCTGCAGCGACATCAACACGCCTTGCACGCCGTTGGGCATGAAACCGCCATGGGCCCAGAGGTTGGAAATCCCCAAGGCGACGCCGTCGTTGCCGAAGCCGAACGCGATCACGCCGACACCGCCGATCACCATCGCGATGATGGTGACGATCTTGATCAGGGCGAACCAGAATTCAAACTCACCGAAGGCTTTGACCGCGATCAGGTTGATCGAGCCCATGCTGATCAACGCAGCGAGTGCCCAGATCCAGCGCGGCACCTCGGGGAACCAGACGCCCATGTAAACCGCCACCGCGGTAATTTCCGCGACGCAGGTCACCAGCCACAGGAACCAGTAGTTCCAGCCGGTGAGGAAGCCCGCCAAGGGGCCAAGGTAGTCTTGGGCGTAACGGCTGAAGGAGCCGGCAACCGGGTTATGCACGGCCATCTCGCCGAGGGCGCGCATGATCACCAGGATCGCCAGACCGCCGATGATGTAGGACAGCATGATGGCCGGGCCGGCCATTTCGATGGCCTTGGCCGATCCGAGGAACAGGCCGACGCCGATACAGGCACCGAGCGCCATCAAGCGAATATGCCGTTCGCCGAGTTCGCGTTTAAGCGGGCCGCCCTGAGCGGTCTCGCCGTGAGGCAGGTGATTGCCGACTGGCATAGGGGTACAACCTCGTCTTGTTATTGGATATGACCACCGAGTGTCGAAGCGCTGACCGATAAGCCATTGCTTGCCTGGAACCGGGCCTGCTTCGTGGGCAGTACCGTCTTGCGGGATAAAACCTGCAAGATCAGCGGGGCGTGCAGTATAAAAAGCTTCTTATAGGGTTTTTCACTCTATAAACCACAACATTCAGCAAGAACTCTCGGGAAAAGCCCGGTTAGCGGAGGGGCATTACCTGGCTTGTGTAGGATTATTCGCCGCGAAATCGGCGCGGAGTATTGCACGACAATGGTGCATCGTCATGTCCAAATCCTCGCAGCATTCCACTCCAACGTGTCTAGCACAACACTTACAGCCTTCAGCCCCCTCTGTGGCGAGGGAGCTTGCTCCCGCTCGGCTGCGCAGCAGTCGCAACCCCCCCAGAGCCAGTTTTCTCAGACAAACCGCGATTGGGGCTGCTTCGCATCCCAGCGGGAGCAAGCTCCCTCGCCACAGTCGCAGTGCGCACTAGACTTTTGGTTATTAACAATTTTTTCACCAACGCCATCCACCGTCTAAGCTTCAAGCAAGTCCGATCAATCTGTGGGGATGGATCAGTCGACTATGGGCGCTTTATGGCAAACCGATTCGAGTAAAACCGTGGTTCCGACTGAACGAGTGGATGAAGCGCCGTTACCTGAAAAACCTGGTCGTTCCCGGCACGGCTGGGGGGCCTTCTGGTTGTTGTTGCTGATTATCGCGATCGTCGTGGGGCTGGCTGCCGCCAAGGAAATGCGCACATCCAAATTTCAGTCGCGCGAAGTCAGCAAATTTGCCGCGTCCCTGAAATATGACATGCAACCCGGCCCCAGCGACGCCATTCACTACCCCGGCGCCGGGCCTTTCGATCTGCGCCTGGGCTACAGCTCACTGGATGAGTTTCTGCCACGGCTGCTCAAGCGTGACTACGTCGTTGCCTCGCAAACCCGCTTCTCCGAGGCGCTGATGAACTACAGCGACAAGGGCTTTTTCGTGCCCTATCCAGAGAAAATCCAGGCGGGGTTGTTGATCACCGATTGTCGTGCTGCACCGCTTTACCAGTACAAATACCCGCAACAACTTTATTCAAGCTTTGAGGCCATTCCGCCAGTGGTGGTCAGCAGTCTGTTGTTCATCGAAAATCGCTTCCTGCTTGATCCCCGTCAGCCCCAGGCCAACCCCGCGGTGGACTGGCCACGGTTCGGCATGGCGGCGTGGTCTCAGGTCGCCAAAATTCTGCACCTGCCGGGTCAGTCGGCGGGTGGCAGTACCCTGGCGACGCAGCTTGAGAAATACCGACACTCGCCCGATGGCTTGACCGTCTCCGGCGCGGAAAAAATTCGCCAGATGATTTCCGCCAGCGTACGCGCCTATCAGACCGGACCCGATACCCTTGTCGCCCGGCAGAATGTGATTCGCGATTACCTCAACAGTGTGCCGCTGTCGGCCGTACCGGGGCACGGTGAAGTGCATGGCATGGCCGAAGGCTTACGCGTCTGGTATGGGGCCGACTTCAACGAGGCCAACGAACGACTGACCAGCGCGGCGACAGATCCGAAAAGCATGGCGGAAAAAGGCCTGGCCCTGCGTGAAATACTGTCATTGATGATTGCCCAGCGCCGCCCTTCCTATTATTTGACCAGGGGCCATGAAGAACTGGCCGGCCTCACCGACAGTCACGTTCGCCTGCTGGCACAGAACGGCGTGATCGATGCGCCCCTGGCCGCAGCGACATTGGCGAGCAAAGTGACGTACCGCGACTGGGCAACCCAGCCCACCATCCAGCCGATCGAAACCAACAAGGGCATCAGTGTGGCGCGCAGTCGCCTGGCCGGGTTGCTTAATCGTCCGCTGTACGATCTCGACCGCCTCGACCTGTCGGCGACCAGTACTTTGCAAGGCGAGCTGCAAACCCAAGCCACCGAGTACCTCAAGCGCCTGGCCGATCCAGACTTTGCGACACAGATCGGCTTGATCGGCGAACGCCTGCTGACCCCTACCAGCACCACTCAGGTGCGCTACAGCTTCACCCTGTTCGAACTGACGCCGGACGGCTCGCGGGTGCGGGTGCAGACCGACAGCACCGACCAACCGTTCGATATCAACGAAGGCAGCAAGCTGGAACTGGGCTCCACCGCCAAAATGCGCGTGCTCACCACCTACCTGCAGATCATCGCCGAGCTGCACGATAAATACGCCACGATGACCATTGCTGAACTGAAGAAAGTCGAGGTCCCGGACCAGGATCGCCTGAGCCGTTGGGCCGTCGATTATCTGATCCAGAATATAGACCGCAACCTGCAAGCAATGCTGGGCGCGGCGCTGGATCGCAAATATTCGGCCAGCCCCGGTGAAGCATTTTTCACCGGTGGCGGGCTGCACACCTTCGTCAACTTTCGCAAGGAGGATAACGGCCGCCTGCCGACGCTGCGCGATGCCCTGCGTGAGTCGATCAACCTGCCATTTATACGGCTGATGCGCGATCTGGTGCGCTACACCACGTATTCAGGCCCCAGCAACAGTGCCGAATTGCTCAAGGATGATCACGACCCGCGACGTCAGGAATACCTGGCCTCGTTCGCCGACCGCGAGGGCACCTCGTTCCTGCTCAAATTCTGGAAGAAGTACAAGAACAAGGACACCCGGGCGCGGCTCGAGACTTTTCTCGACGGCATGCGCCCGACCCCGATCCGCATGGCCGCCGTGCATCGTTACCTGTTTCCCCAGGCCGACCAGGATAGCTTCAACACCTTCGTGCGCTCGCACCTCAAAGGCGCCAAGCTCACTGAAAAACTCACCGACGAACGCCTGGAGCGGCTGTACCTGAATTACGGCCCCGGCTCCTATGACCTGCCGGACCAGGGTTTCATTGCCAAGGTGCACCCACTGGATCTGTGGCTGATTGGCTACCTGTTGAATAACCCTGACGCCAAGTTCAGCCAGATCGTCAAAGCCAGCCAGTTCGAGCGTCAGGAAGTCTACAGCTGGCTGTTCAAAAGCCGGCACAAGGGGGCCCGCGACAGTCGCATCCGCACCATGCTGGAAATCGAGGCGTTCCTCGACATTCACCAGCGCTGGCAAAAAGTCGGCTACCCCTTCGATCACCTGGTGCCATCGCTGGCGACCGCCATCGGCAGCTCGGGCGATCGCCCGGCGGCGCTGGCCGAGCTGATCGGCACCATTCTCAACGACGGGGTACGGATGCCGACACTGCGTATCGACAGCCTGCACTTCGCGACAAACACGCCCTTTGAAACCAGATTGATCAGTAATCCGGATGCCGGCAAACGGGTGATGCCGTCCGAGGTGGCCAGGGCCATGCGCGAAGCCTTGTCGCAAGTGGTGGATGCCGGCACGGCCAAACGGGTCGCCGGCAGTTTCATTACGCCCGATGGCAAAGCATTGGCCATGGGCGGCAAGACCGGCACCGGCGACAACCGCATCGAAGCCGTCGGCTCGGGCGGGCGGATTCTCAGCTCGAAATCGATCAACCGTACCGCGACCTTCGTGTTCTTCATCGGCGATACCCACTTCGGCACCATGACCGCGTTCGTGCCCGGGCGCACGGCCGAAGCCTTCAAGTTCACCTCGGCGTTGCCGGTGCAGGTGCTCAAGGGCATGGCGCCGATCCTCACGCCGTACCTGCAACCAGGTAGCGCTTCACAATGCCATCCGGTGGAGGGTTCATCCCTGGTGGCCGCCGATCCTGTATCGCAGCGCTGAGTTTTCGATACCACAGGTGGTATTTAGTTATTTTTCGGACTCGAATATTCAACACTTAACCGGCTAAAAGCGCCGGTTGGGCGCAAATATCCAGGCTTTTTTTTTTAGCCCCGACAGATAGGCTGATCATTCTTATAAACAATCAAGGATGATTGCCATGTCTGACACGTCCACGCCTGCCCGGAATACGAATAAAGGCCGGCACTACGAGTACATCAAGAACACCATCAGCGACAACTTCAAAACCGCGACCGTTAGCAGAGGTAAGGCACTGGCGGCCACCGGATTGAAGATCGAGCCCTGGTACACCACGGCACCCGCCACCCATCACGAAAAACTGAAAGCTGCCAACCTCAAGGCGTGGGGCTCGCAGAACCAGGTCGACCGGCTCTTCAAAAATCTGCAGGACGTCCATTCGTTTGCCGCGCCCCTGCTCCAGGCGAAGCTCAAGGAACAATACGGAATCGAGCACGACGTCAAAACGACCTACCTGCGCCTGTACATCCCCAAGAATCTGCCTTGGTACGCGATTGACCTTTATGACGGTGTCACGACCCGGAACGTGTCCCTGCTGGATGCGGCGCTGCACAACTTCGCAAAGACCGAAACGGTCAATGCCGACTCGCAATTCATCACCAAACCCGACAATCGCGGGCACTTCGATGTCATTGCGATCAAAGACAAAATGACCATCAGCCAGTTCCAGACGCTTTGCCGGGAACTGGATATTGGCGCGCTTTACAAAGCACACCTCGAAAGCTATCTGCTTACCGGCGAACCTGTGGCTGAAGCTGTCCTCAAGCATAAGGTGAGCGAAAGTCTGAAAGACGCACTCACCGTCGCCGCGCAACTGGCGTTGACGACCCGGGATATTGAATACGATGCCTACAAGCTGATCCTGGATCTGGCAAAAGACAAACCGCTCTTGCTCAATGGCAGAGCCATGCAGTGCCGCGACCTCTCGATGATGGGGACGCGCCTGACCGGCATGTTTGTGCTGTACCCGGAAAAGCTGGACGGCAGCGGCATTCGCCGCCTCCTGGTGTATATCCCGCATGACCCGGATCACCCGCTCAAGGAGTACGCATCGCCAGACCAGTTCATGACTGAACTGGCGCGCCAGTTGCGCGAAAACAAAACCGGCGCATCCTCGCAGCTCAGTTATCGACAGTTCTTCAGCCAGTTCGTCGATCAGCAGCAGCGCGGGCACTTTTTCGCTGAACTCGATCGACGCCTTACCACCTTGAAATGGCACGATAAAGAAGATCAGACGGATCCGCGTCCGCCATGGCGGGAGGAACCCGTGCCGTCTCTGCACTTGCAATTCCAGCCCCTGAAAATCTCTGGAAGTTACTGGGCACACGCCTACCAGAAAAAATTCAACAAGATCCTCAACGATGCACGTGAAATCGCCGTGTCCACCGCCGACACCGACAGCAAGGAGCGCTGGGCCTGGTGGGACAACTTCAAGAAAATCGTCTCGGACATTTTCAACGTCGCCCTGTTGATCGCCACGCCGTTCGTGCCGGGGTTGGGCGAACTGATGATGGCTTACACCGTTTATCAACTGACCAATGATGTCATCGAGGGCATCGTCGATCTGGCCGAAGGTCTCGGCCTTGAAGCGGCCGAACATGTGATCAGCGTGGTCACGGATCTCATTCAACTGGTGGCGTTCGGGGCGGGTGCTGAAATAGGCACCACGTTCAAACTCAAAGTGTCTGCGCTGGTGGAGGGCATGAAATCCGTCAAGCTGCGCGATGGCACCCAAACGCTGTGGCATCCCGATCTCGCCCCCTACGAACAGAAGCATCTGACGCTATCGACCGATTCGAAACCCAACGAACACGGCCTGCATCGAAACGCCAATCAAGACATCCTGCCGCTGGAAAACAAGCTCTACTTCGTCGAAAAGGCCTCGCAAGAGCCGAGCGACACGACTCACCGTGTAAAGCACCCCACTCGCCCCAATGCCTATTCACCCACGATGGAACATAACGGCCACGGCGCCTGGGTACACGAGGCAGAAAATCCGGGTAACTGGGAAGACGAAAAATTGATGCGTCGCCTCGGGCACAGTGTCGATCGCTTTTCGCCCGTCGAGCGGGAACAGATCCGCATCAGCAGCGGCACTGACGATAATGTGCTGCGCCGAATGCATGTCGAGAATGCTCCGCCACCACCGGTGCTGGCCGATACCATCAAGCGCTTCAGTGCCTACGACGACGTCCGAACCGCGAGTGCGAATATCCGTGGAGGGCGGCCGATCGATCCACTGTCGGCGTGGTTTGAACCTATGGTGACGAGCCTGCCAGGCTGGCCTGCCGAACGGGCGCTGGAGGTGTTTGAAAATACTGATCTGACGGGCAGTTCGCGCAAATACGGCAACGCCAATGCAACCGACGCCAACACGTTGAGCATAAGTCTCGCCGACGTCATGTCCGGTAAATTGCCCGAAGGCGTCGTGGGTTTTCTGAATGAGACCGAGATCACGGCGTTGCTCGGTCGCGACGTTCAGAGTGCCGAACGCACCCAGGCATTGCGTGATCAACTGGCGGACGCCGTCGACGCACGTAAAGGCGAGATATCCAAATACGTGTACCGGGCAGGAGAACGGTCGAACAAGGCGCAGGTCCGCTTGCTGAAGCAGGTGTTCCCGGACATGCCGTTCACCTTCACTGAAAAAATCCTGAGCGAGGCCAAGGCAGCCGAGCGCCAGACAATGGACGATGAAAATCGCCTGCCGCTGCGCGTTAAAACCCAGGCGCGCGAATTCAATTTCGAAGCCGGCACCGCTCGCGCCTACGACGGCTTTTATCAGGACGAGCTGGTTGTACCGGATACCGAGCGCCTGGCGCTGAACACGCTCAAATTCAATACCGACATCTTTGGCGACTTGCGCATCGAGGTGCGTGACGGCACCTATGACGGCGCACTGCGGTGCAGCGTCGGCCCGGATGACGCTGCAACGGTTCGGCGGCTGATCAGGGATGAGCATGGCCAGTACGAGGTGCTCGACGGGACCCACAAAAAACTCCACGATGCCGGCAACTTCTACGACTCGATTCTGCGCGCCCTGCCTGACGACAAACTGGCGGCCGTGGGCTACCAACGCGATCAGGGCCGTCTGCTGAAACTGTGGATCATGGAAAAATCCGCGTCGGCTGCCGAACGCCGAACCCTGATGGCAGAACCGCCGATTCGTCCAGTTGCCAGTATTGAAACCGAGAATCTGGTGCGTGGGTGGTCCTGGTTTTTTGGCCCGAAGACACCTGAAGAAAAGGTGAAGAACCTTTATCCGACATTGAACGAACGAGAGGTACAAACATTCGTCGAGGTGTTGCGTGCCAAGGGTGATCCTGACCAGGCCATGGACCGGCTCAGGGATGAACTCGAGGAGTTGCGCAGTACATTGCGAAAATGGCGCCAAGACCAATATCCCGACTCGGACAACTTGGAAGAGCTCCGCAAACTGCGAAAGTTCCTGCACGAGGGTGGTCTTAAAATACATGACCAGCTTCTCGAATGCTTCGAACGCAAAAGCAAGGCATTCGGTGAACGCAGTACCCATCCAGAATCCGGCTACACGCTGGACTTATCCTCAGACTTGACTCACCCGAATCTCGATCATTGGTGGAAGGATCTGCGTGAACAACCCAATATCAAAAAATTCCTCGATCAGGTGACGGTGCTGAACGTGGACAACACGCGTTTCTCATCTGGCACCGATGGCCTGTTGCGTGATTTCCCCCACATTCGTCGTTTGAGTGCCCGCCACAGTAACCTGACTCAACTACCGACCGGAATCGGCAGAATGCGTCTGCTCGAAACCTTGCGCCTGTCAAACAATAGAATCAGATTAACCCCTGAGTCCGCCGGCCAGTTGAGAGACCTCACTCGCCTGGAAACCCTAAGGCTGGATGACAATCCCTTGATGCAACCGCTGGATGTCGGTCGCATGCCCAGACTGAAAGTGCTGAGCCTGAGAACGACCGGTCTCGACGACTGGCCGGCAGGTCTTTTCAAGGACGGGATTATCGCGAAATCCCGCCCGCGCGGTTTTCATCTGGACCTGCGCAGCAGTCCGATCAAAACCATACCCGAGGTCGTGCCAGGCTCCACTCACGCATTGATCGTGGCACGCACGCGTCTGGACACCAATAAACTTCACGATATCGATCGAGTCCGGCTGGGAAGCTACCGCGAGTCGGTAGGCCTTGCTCCCGAACATGTCTATGAACAGGTTGCGGCCAATGAGATAGCCCATTGGAGGTCGTTATCGGACGACTCGCAAATTTACAGTTACTCCACTGGGGTCGGAACCTATCGGGCTGAGTCCTGGGACGAGGTGGCGTCGGAACCTGGCTCCGAGGATTTTTTCAGCGTTATTCGCAAACAAAGAGAGAGCAGTGACTACAAGTATCCCGAGTCGCGAAAACAGCTGACCAAGCGGGTCTGGCAGATGATCGACGCCGTCGCTCTGGACACCGACCTGCGCGAAGAATTGTTCAAACAGGCCAGGCACCCTGAAACCTGCGGTGATGCCGGGTCTCAACTGTTCAACAATATGGGAATAAAAGTGTTGGTGTCGAAGGCGCACGCGGAGTCGACATCTGCCCTGGATCTTGAAAACAACCTTGTCAACCTGGCCAGGAGCGCTGCACGTCTGGACCAGGTGGGGGAGATTGCCCGAGTGGAAATCCGCGCTCAGCTCGAGATGAGCCGACGCGTTCCGCCGATAGAGGATTACCACGCGCCGGATGAAGTGGAAGTCCACTTGGCATACGAGACGGGGCTGGCCAATCGATTGGATTTACCTTGGCGGTCTGAAAGCATGCTGTATCAGGGGACGTCGCGCGTGGACCAGAAAATGATCGACACCGCCTATGAGACGGTCATCGAGCGCGAAGAAGGCGACGGATTGGTCAATGCGATGATTGATCCATTCGAGAATCCGTTTTGGGTTAAACATTTGCGAGACACTCACCCTGCCGAATTCGAGACGAATAGTCGTCTTTTCGAATCGAAACAAGAGCTGGTCGAAGATCTGCGCATAGCCCAGCAAGACTGGGTGAACGAAACGGATGTGAAGAATTTGGCCTCGCGTAAAAAAACGCTGGAGGATTTGGCGAAACAGCTGAATGTTCCAGAGAGCGAACTGTTCGGCGAAGAAGAAATGAGCACGCAGCAGTATGAGCGGCTGGTGTCAGATTTGAGTTATGAACGAAATAATCTGGCCAGAAAACTGACCCGTGAAGCGATGACAAGAGCCGGGATCTGAAAAATGTAACGCTCCATGGCCACTATTGAATAACCCCAGCCAGTCCTGAGTTTCATCCCCTCGGGACTGGGTTTTTACGACACGTTGATCAGCCCGCTTCCGAATCCCATATGACGGTGACATTGCCCGAATAACTTCGGGAGACACCCGGCTTGAGCATTTCCGGAACCGCCTCGCGGGCGACTTCGAAATGCAGGGTGCCGGGTTTGCGATCCAGGTAAAAGCCTGGCTGAAACAACTCGGTGCCAATGCCATCACGCCGCAGTGGACGACGATTGACTGGTTGCCCCGCTGCATCCGTCAGTCCCGCAGGCAGGGTGACGCTGACTTCGAGCGGCACCGGGTGGCCGGCGGCTGGCTCCAACAAAGCACAGTTATTACCACTGGCATACTGGCAACGCAGGTTCATCTTGAAACGACTCGACGCTGAAATATTGAAGGTTTGATCACGGAACAACCGAGTGGGTTTACGCCCTTGCGTCAGCCAGAATTGCCAGCCGCCTTGCGGCTCACCCGAGGCGTGGTTCACCGTCACGTCTCGCCAGTCGGAAGCGACTTTGGCCATTCCGCCCTGACGCGGATCGGCATGATTGGCCCTGATCGGCGCATTGGCGGTAAATGGAATACGCGCGATAAGGCTGAACAGGCCCGAAGGTTCGCAGGCCTGTGGCACCTGCTGACAAAAGCCTTCGGACGGTGTCTGGTTCTTGAACTGATTTTTTTGTGGGTTCGAAGAATCCGGCTGGAACGTGGCCTCGATGTCATGCACCTCGGCCCGTGCGGTAACAGCGAACAGGGCGAACAGGGCGAACAGCAGACCGATCCGCGCCCCGCCGCGCCCACATTTGAAGCATTCTCTGCGGGTAAGATTCATCGGCTTGTACCCTTGAATCAGAGTCTGGATGTCCTTTTGACAACTCACACGCTCACTCCCCCGGCGCCCTGGCGCTAAACAACAACAGCACGTTGCCGCTGTATTCCCCAGGACGGTACCCTCCAGCCGGTTTCACCGGCTCGATCTCCAGCAACACCCGCTTGCCCGCCGCCGCGTCGGCCGCCGACACCACTTGCCGCGGGGCAATGTCAGGGCTCAACTCCACCCCGTTGAAACTGACCCGCAACGCAATGTCGTCACCCGGCTTGCCGTTCGACAGGAAGGGCGCTGCTTCCAGGCGCGCTTCAATCGCGCTGGTGTCATGGCGCACGTCGAAATTTTTTCTCACGCTGCTCAGCGTGGAGGTCGGGTAGTCCCAGTTCAGTCGCTGGGGCCGGTGAATCCAGTCCGGTTCGGCCGGGATCAGGTAAAACGAGCGGTTGGGGATGGTCAGTGACACCTCGAAGGTGTGCTCTTCCCGGGCCGCCCATGTCGAAGAGCCCATCAGTACGGTGGTTGCCATCAGCGCGACGGCGGCACATTGCTTGATCATGTTCGATACCCCTTGCGTCAATGGAAAACCGACCTATCGACTGGCGATCTTCAGGACTTTTTTAGTGTCGCCTTCGATCAGGGTGAAACGGTATTCGCGTCCCTTTTCCTTATCGAAGCCAAAGGCCTTGCCGGCCATGACGTGGTGTTTAGTCGTCGCGCCGCAGTCGCTCTCGTTGCTCAATGAGCAGCTTTTGAATTCATCGACGATGACCACAGTGTTGCCGTTATTGCGCAACTCGAGGCGGTGTAAGCCCCTACACCGCTGTACTGGCAGGGCGCTGGTGCATACCGCCCTCGGGCTGTTCGTAGTAACGCCTGGCTTCTACATCGCGCTCAGCATTTTCGGTGAGGATCGAGACCAGCGAGTTTTCCAGGTTGTAGTGCACGGCCAGCACCTGATCCGGACAGGCACCGGTGCAATTGCCCAGCGGCACACCCGGCTTGAGATAACTTGCCCATTTTTCCCGCTCGGCGGGGCCGAAGCGGTTTTCGCTGGTGTCGGTAAATTCGAGCAGGGTGATGCGATCATCGCGAGACAACACCACCATGGCCTCCCCCAGGGGCTGCTGATCGAGTTCCACCCGAACAGCCAGGGGCACATCAAAGAAATGCTCCTCGAAATCCGCCGGCAGGCCTTTGGCCTGGGCCAACAGACTTCGCGGTGTCGTACCGGCGGAAGAAACAGGGGCCGCCGCCGCACTGGCACAAAACAACAGCGCAAGCGCAGCCGCGATGGGTGTCATCGGGAACATGAACTCTTACTCTGATTACGAACAAGTTGAAGTCCGGTGGGACATACGAGGCTGTTTGCCCCACCGGGTAACGCGACCAGGAACAGTCAGCGCTTAATGCCTGATCGCTCGATCAAGGCGTGCCTACCGGAGGCACGGCGTCGAAGGTCATTGCCACGACACCGGTGTAATCGCCAGGCGCGGGAGTGGCCCCCGTTGCGTCCGCAACTGCAATGTTCAGCGCCGCACGGAAGTTCACGTCTGACTCGGCTTCCCCCACAATCGCTTTCGGCGTCGTCGAGAGTTCAACGTTATTGATCTTGACCTTCAGATCAATGGCCTCGGAGCCGGAAATCAGCTTTGGCGCGCTGTCCAGGCTGGCGTGTACCGAACCGTTGTTATTACGGATATCGAAGAACCCGTTGACTTCGCCCATTTTGCCAGTGCTCGGCTGGTAGCTCATGTCCTGGTCCTTGTTCACCAGATCAGGATTGGTTGGCACTACATAGAAACCGTTGGTCGGGACGTGGGCGATGATGCTGATGGAGTGCGCCGCTTCACCTGCAGCGAATGCACCGGAGGAGCCCAGTGCCAGAAGAGCCAACGGAGCTGCGATTGCGATTTTCTTGAACATTGGTAAGTACCTGTTTTTTTCTAGATGGAGTCGGTTCATTGAAAGTTCAAAAGTCACTTCCCTGTCATGGGTCGTTTTGTTTGAACTTCCAACGCCGGTGCATCTTCACCTTCCCGTTCCGGAAAGTAAGCAGGCAACTTCCTAGGAGCGCGTAGTAAAACCACCTTACAACTCGAAGGAAAAAGATACAAAAAACCAAGATATAAAACAGTGACTGTAAGTTACGGCCTACATACAGATTTACTTAAAAAACCATACAGGAATTTCCCGTAATGAATACTAGACTTATAAGGACTTTAGAATAAAAGCTCAACTTATATTAGAGCAATTGCTTTAAGTCCTTTCAATTTTTGATTTTTTGAAAAAACCACCTGCATGCAGAGGTATTTTCAGCGCAATTTCACCCCTTGCATGAATCCACCGCTCGTCGACAGAGGCGTGCTTTTGGCAAAAAACGTCTTGCACTCAAATTAAGATATATCTTAAGTTGTATCTAAACACGACGAGAGCAAGCAAAAATGAGAGACCATCATTCCCAGCACCGTGAACATAACGACGGCCGCGACGGCTTCGAAAAACGCCCGGGCCCCGGCCGCGAACGCGGTGGGCGTGGCCCGCGGGTCTTTGCCCCAGGCGATCTGAAGCTGCTGCTGTTGGCGCTGATCGCCGAGCAGCCATGTCACGGCTACGACCTGATCCGCCAGATTGAAAACATGTTTGACGGCGCCTACAGCCCCAGCCCCGGCGTGATCTATCCGACCCTGACCTTCCTGGAAGAAAGCGAAATGATTCAGGGCGACGCCGACGGCGGAAAAAAACGCTACAGCGTGACCGACGCCGGTCGCGTTTCCTTGAGTGAGCAAGTCATTGCCCTGGACGGCGTGCGCATGCGCATCGACGTCAGCAAGCGCTCATTGCGCGGCCATGATCGCCCGGCCGAAATTCACGAAGCCGTGCACAACCTGCGCCATGCCTTGCAAATGCATCATGGTCGCTGGAGTCCGGAAGAAATCCTGCGAGTGCGCGACTTGCTCAATGACACCGCTAAAGCCATCGTCGACGGCCCCGCCGTTCAAGCCGCACAGGAGAAAGCCGAATGACCGATGTTGATACCCAAACCATTCACCGCGTCATGCATGAAATAAAGCGCCGTCGGCTGCAAGTCCTGCGGGTGGTCGACCTGACCCCACGCATGCGCCGGATTACCTTGGGCGGCCCTGAGCTGGCAGGTTTCGTCAGCCTTGGTACCGACGATCACGTCAAACTGCTGTTCCCGCAGAACGCGGCGGAACAGGCGACGCTGGAAACCCTGGTACTCGGTGCCGGCAAAGACCACGGCCCGATGCCAGCCATGCGCGACTACACCCCGCGGCGCTACGACCTCGACACGCTGGAACTGGACATCGACTTCGTGCTGCACGGCGACGGTCCGGCCGCGACCTGGGCCGAACAGGCCACACCCGGCCAGTTCCTGCACATCGGCGGGCCACGGGGTTCGATGATCGTGCCGGACATCTTCGACAGTTACCTGCTGATAGGCGACGAGACCGCCCTGCCCGCCATCGCTCGACGCCTGGAAGGCCTGGCGGCTAACCGCCGGGCGCTGGTCATTGTGGAAGTGGAGAACGGTGCCGAACAACAACGGCTCGAAAGCCCGGCGCAGATCAATGTGATCTGGGTCTTGCGCGAAGGCGGCAGGAACAACCTGCTGACCACCGTGAAACAACTGCAAGTGCCCAGCGGCAATCTGTACGCCTGGGTGGCGACCGAAACCAAGGTGTCGCGGCAGATTCGCCGGGTATTGCTCGATGAGCACGGTCTGGACGAGCAGTTCGTCAAAGCGGTGGGCTACTGGCGGCTGGATGAAACTACCGAAGAATAAACACGCCCCCCTGTAGGAGCGAGCTCGCTCGCGAAGGTCGTTAACGATGACGCTGGGCACCTGACACCCCGCGGCGTTCTCCGGCTTTTCGCGAGCAAGCTCGCTCCTACAGGGGTCCCCAGGTGATTCAGGGATTGCGCCGCCACCGGTCCAGACCAATCACCAGCAAGGCAATCCCCACAAACCCCACCAACAACCCACCGGCATTGATAAACACCTGTGGATAACCCAGCTTGTCGACATTGATGAACGGATACGGATAAGCCGCCAGCAGATGCCCACGCAGCAGCGCATAAGCGAAGTACACCAGCGGATAGATCAGCCACAACGCGATGTGCCGTAGACGCAAGATACCTTTGGGCACATAGCACCACCACCAGCCCAGAAACAGCAGCGGCATCACATCATGCATCAGCTCATCAGCCAGAAACTGCCAGCCTTCGGGGTGCCATAAATGGCGCAACAACAGGCTGTACGCCAGCCCCACCAGCGCCATACTCACCGCGATACCACTGCTCACCCCCGGCTGCAAAAACCAGCGTCGCGCCGCCGACTCGCGGGACGTCGATTCACAGGTCAGTACCGTTGCCGCCAGCGTGTTGGTCAGCACGGTGAAGTAGCTGAAAAAGCTCATCAGCCCGCCAAGCAAACTGGCTTCGATACTCCAGCGCAAGTAAAGAATCAGATACAGCTGAATGCTCAATCCCGCCCAGCCGAGGCAGGCCGCCACGGCGACCAGACGACGCCGCGCGCCAGACTGGGCGAGCATGCTCAGACCGGACGCTTGGTACGCATCAACTTCACGTACAGGCGCTCGACCTTCTCCCGCGCCCAAGGGGTTTTGCGCAGAAAGGTCAGGCTCGATTTAATGCTCGGGTCGCTCTTGAAGCAGCGGATATCGATGCGCTCGGCCAGCCCCGACCATTCGTAATGCTCAACCAGGGCATTGAGGATCTGCTCCAGCGTCACGCCGTGCAGCGGGTTGTTGTTCTGTTCGGTCATGCCGGGCCTTCGAGCGAAGTAGGAATTGGAAGCCGCGCACCTTAGCCGAGGGCTTCGTTGGGGGGAAGCAATCTGTTTCCCGCCTGCTAACTGTAGGTGAATCCCTAAACATCTTCCGAACCGACATCATTCAACCGTAGGAGCGAGCTTGCTCGCGAAGAACTTGCAGGCGGCGAGGTCATCCAGACAGCGCACGTCATCGTTCACGTCTATCGCCAGCAAGCGTGCTCTACTGTTACCGATTACGAAAAGCTCCATGTCAGCAAAAGCCCTTTCTCTATTTGTAACAGAACATTATCCTTACGCCCGTCCAGCTGAAACGCTTCAACTGCCCGCTTCATGCCTGCTGCTTTCAGTTCATCCCCAGAAAAAGATCAAGAATTCCTTCTCTATGCCTTATTTTCAATCCTCGCGAGACAGCGCTGTCTGCACGACTGCTGCCAGCCGAAAAGCCCTGAACCTGATGGGCGGTTTCGCCGTTTTAAGCCTCACCACTTGCGTTCAGGCCGCCCCGGCGTTCGACAGCGATTCGCCGTGGATGCTCGGCGACTGGAACGGCACGCGTACCGAGCTATCGGAAAAAGGCTACGACTTCAAAGTCGATTACACCGGTGAAATGGGCAGCAATCTGCACGGCGGCTACGACCACGATCGCACGGCCCGCTACAGCGACCAATTCGGCTTCGGCACCCATCTGGACCTGCAGAAGATCCTCGGCTGGAGCGACGCCGAATTTCAGCTGACCATCACCGAGCGCAGCGGCAACAACATCAGCAACGACCGGATCAACGATCCACGGGTCGGCGGCTTCACCTCGGCCCAGGAAGTCTGGGGCCGTGGCCAGACCTGGCGCCTGACGCAAATGTGGTACCAGCAGAAATTCTTCGATCAAAAGCTCGACATCAAAGTTGGTCGCTTCGGCGAGGGGGAAGACTTCAACAGCTTCCCTTGCGACTTCCAGAACCTGGCGTTCTGCGGCTCCCAGGTCGGTAACTGGGTCGGCGGCATCTGGTACAACTGGCCGGTCAGCCAATGGGCGATGCGAGTCAAATATCACCTGACGCCGCAGCTGTATGCGCAAGTCGGCGCCTACGAGCAAAACCCGTCGAACCTTGATCGCGATAATGGGTTCAAGCTCAGCGGCAGCGGCACCCAGGGTGCGATCTTGCCGGTGGAGCTGGTGTGGTCGCCAAAATTCAATGGTCTGCCAGGCGAATACCGCGCCGGTTACTACTACAGCAACGCCAACGCCACCGACGCCTACAAGGACAGCAACGGCCAGCCCGCCGCCCTGAGCGGTGAGGCTTACCGCAGTGCGTCGAGCAAGCACGGCGTGTGGCTCGGTGTGCAACAGCAACTGACCAGCCGCGCCAGCGACAACTCCCGCGGCTTGAGCGTCTTCGCCAACGCCACGATGCACGACAAGAAGACCAACGCCATCGACAACTATGTCCAGGCCGGCGTCGTCTACAAAGGCCTGTTCGATGCCCGCACCCGGGACGATATCGGTTTCGCCGTCGCCCGGGTTCACGTCAACCCGGCTTATCGCAAGAACGCCGAGGCGACCAATCAAGCCCGCGCGGTCCACGACTTCGACGACCCGTCGTTCCTGCCACCGCAGGACACCGAATACAGCGCCGAGCTCTATTACGGCGTGCACGTCACGAACTGGCTGACCGTGCGCCCGAACCTGCAATACATCCGCCACCCCGGTGGCGTGGACAAGGTCGATGACGCGCTGATTGGAGGGATCAAGATCCAGTCGTCGTTCTAACGAACACCGCAACCCCTGTAGGAGCGAGCTTGCTCGCGAAAAACCTGAGGACGCCGTGGGGTATCAGGCCCGGAGCGTCATCGTTGACGACCATCGCGAGCAAGCTCGCTCCTACAGGGGACCGCATTCAACACCGCACCATTTTTATCTGAACCCTGCCCGCACAGGATCGTCATCTACAGTGAACTTGCGCGGGACTACTTAAAACGTCACGGAGAACCACACTATGAGCACTGATGGTGCTTTGAGTCGAAGCCGTCTGCTGCCGAGCCTGCTCGGTGTCCTGCTTCTGCTAATGGGCCTGGCCATGCTGGCCGGGGGGATCAAGCTGAGTCTGCTCGGCGGCTCGCTGTATTACCTGCTGGCCGGTATCGGCCTGGCGCTGACCGGCGTGCTGCTGATTGCCGCACGCCGCGCTGCACTGGGCCTGTATGCACTGGTGCTGTTCGCCAGCACCGTATGGGCCCTGTGGGAAGTCGGCCTCGACTGGTGGCAACTGGTGCCGCGCCTGGCCATGCTGTTTGCGCTGGGCCTCGTCATGCTGTTGCCGTGGTTCCGCCGTCCGCTGTTGCGCGCAGGCGCCGCGCCGATGGGCACCGGCGCGCTGAGCGTGGCCGTGGTGCTGGCGGGCGCTACCGCGTTGGCCAGCCAATTCACCAACCCCGGTGAGATCAAAGGCCAACTGGACCGCGACAGCGTGCCGGGCATGACCAACACCGCCCCGGCCATGCCGGACGGTGACTGGAACTCCTACGGCCGCAGCGCCCACGGCGATCGTTACTCGCCATTGGCGCAGATCACCCCGCAGAACGTGAACAAACTGGTACCGGCCTGGACCTATCGTACCGGCGACCTGCCAGGGCCGAACGACCCGGGCGAAACCACTGCCGAAAACACCCCGCTGAAAGTCAACGGCATGCTCTACGTGTGCACGCCGCATAGCCAGGTGATCGCCCTGGACCCAGACACCGGCAAGGAAATCTGGCGTTTCGATCCGAAGCTCTCCACGCAAAACGCGGAGAACTTCAAGGGCTGGGCGCACATGACCTGCCGTGGCGTGACCTATCACGATGACGCCGTCTACGCCTCCGAGCAGAGCCCGACCGGCACGGCCAGCACGACGCCCGTCAGCACCGTCTGCCCACGTCGCATCTTCCTGCCCACCGCCGACACGCGCCTGATCGCCCTCGACGCCGACACCGGCAAGATGTGCGAAGACTTCGGTGACAAAGGCCAGGTCGACCTGCGCGCCAACATCGGCGGGTTCACCGCCGGCGGTTACTACTCAACTTCGCCACCGGCGGTCACCAAGGATCTGGTGGTGATTGGCGGTCACGTGACCGACAACGTCTCCACCGACGAGCCAAGCGGCGTGATCCGTGCGTTCGACGTACACACCGGCAAGCTGATGTGGAACTGGGACAGTGGCAACCCGGACGACACCACCCCGATTGCCGAAGATGAGGTCTATACCCGCAACTCGCCGAACATGTGGTCCATATTCGCCGTCGACGAAAAGCTCGGCATGCTCTACCTGCCGATGGGCAACCAGACCCCGGATCAGTTCGGCGGCGATCGGACGCCTGAATCGGAACTGCACGCCGCCGGCCTGACCGCCCTCGACATCGCGACCGGTCAGGTGCGCTGGCACATGCAGTTCACCCACCATGACCTGTGGGACATGGACGTCGGTGGCCAACCAACCCTGATGGACCTGAAGACCGCTGACGGCGTGAAGCCGGCGGTACTGGCGTCCACCAAGCAAGGCAGCATCTACGTGCTGGACCGCAGCACCGGCCAGCCGATCGTGCCGATCAACGAAGTACCGGTTCCGCAAGGCGCTGTCGAAGGTGACCACACCTCGCCAACCCAACCGAAATCCGAGTTGAACCTGATGCCGCCGCCGCTGCAAGAGCGCGACATGTGGGGCGTCACCCCGTTCGACCAGCTGATCTGCCGGATCGACTTCAAATCCCTGCGCTACGACGGCCCGTTCACCCCGCCATCGCTGCAAGGTTCGATCGTCTACCCAGGCAACTTCGGCGTGTTCGACTGGGGTGGCATCGCGGTTGACCCGGTGCGTCAGATCGCCTTCGTGAACCCGAGCTATATGGCGTTCAAATCGAAAATGATCCCGGCATCGGAAATCGCCGCCCAAGGCCCGCGTAAAAGCGAAACCGAAGGCGTGCAGCCGAACAAAGGCGCGCCATACGGCGTAATCCTCGAAGCACTGCTGTCGCCAATGGGCCTGCCGTGCCAGGCACCCGCCTGGGGTTACGTGGCGGCGGTCGACCTGACCACCAGCAAAACCATCTGGATGCACAAGAACGGCACCGTGCGCGACAGCTCGCCGGTTCCGATTCCCCTGAGCATGGGCGTGCCAAGCCTGGGCGGGACCTTCACCACGGCCAGTGGCGTGGGCTTCCTCAGCGGCACCCTGGACCAGTACCTGCGGGCCTACGACGTGAAAAACGGCAAGCAACTGTGGGAAGGCCGCCTGCCAGCCGGCGCGCAAACCACGCCGATGACCTACACCGGCAAGGACGGCAAGCAATATGTGCTTGTGGTTGCCGGCGGTCACGGGTCGCTGGGCACTAAACAGGGTGACTATGTGATTGCGTACAAACTGTCCGAGTAAGTTTTAGCGGCAGTCAAATCAAAGGCGACTCCTGTGAGGGGGTCGCCTTTTTTTTGGAACGCAATTTTTGCCACACTGCAGAACAACTGTGGGAGCGGGCTTGCTCGCGAAAGCGGTGTGTCAGCCAACACAGATGGTGAATGTTAAACAGCCTTCGCGAGCAAGCCCGCTCCCACATTTGATCGATTTTCAGCCTGAAAACATTTGCGCACGTCCTACAGTCATGACTGTTCCGGAGGACAATTCCGACAAGCTCTATCGGTTGTCGTGTCGGAAGCCCGGGCGATAGGCTTTCGGGGTCGCTGCAAATTCAGCGAACGGGTTTGGTCGCCCAGGTTTAGAATGTCGCACTTTTCGTGCTTGCTTCATGGCGAGCTGTGCGTGGGAGGGCTTCGGCCCTGCCGGGTTCCATTCCCTGGTCGACCAACCTGCGTACGGTTCGCCACCCAACTGCTTGGTCGCAGTCGTGGCGAACTCCCTTTCTTCGAATGGAGCTTCACCATGTTCAAACAATCCCCGAATCCCCCCGAAACCGACGCCGTTTCCCCCTACGAATCAACTGACTCAAACAAACTCAACGAAGCCGCTGAACGCGCCCTCGATTTCCACTTCCCGTCGATGGCCGACATCAAAGCCACCCCGCGCACGCCCAGCACCCCTGTTCACGGTGGACCCAAAGGCCACGACCGAAACCCTCGTGGTTTATCTGGTCGAGACGCTGGCCTCGGTCGACGTGATGGTCCATCACCTGGTGGACCACCTGGACGGCGGGTCCCGCAATGCCCTGCTGGGTATTTCAAACAGCATCATGCTCGCGGAGATCACGGCGAACCGCGTTCTCGATCAAATCGATCCTCCCCGGTAAACACCGTGGTCTGTGGCGAGGGAGCTTGCTCCCGCTGGGTTGCGAAGCGACCCCAAAAAACGGGACGGCTACGCCGTCCAGCGGGAGCAAGCTCCCTCGCCACGTGCTTATTGAGCAATAATCGGACGCGCCCTGCACACTCCAATACCTTGAATTAACCGCGACCATTGAAACCACCTCCCACCTGCCCCATCTAACACCCATAGTCCATTGCGCAGGTGCCCCATGAGCGACCAGCAAGAATTCCCTGAAGACCCCACCGAATACGCCGACCCGGAAAACGTCGAACATCACTCCACCGGCAAAGGCCTCGCCCTGCCAGGCCAGAACCTGCCGGACAAGGTCTACATCATCCCGATCCACAACCGCCCGTTCTTCCCGGCCCAGGTACTGCCGGTCATCGTCAATGAAGAACCCTGGGCTGAAACCCTGGATCTGGTCAGCAAATCGGATCACCACTGCCTGGCCCTGTTCTACATGGACACGCCCCAGGAAGATCCGCGCCACTTCGACACCTCGGCCCTGCCGCTCTACGGCACACTGGTCAAGGTGCATCACGCCAGTCGCGAAAACGGCAAACTGCAATTCGTCGCCCAGGGTCTGACCCGTGTGCGTCTCAAGACCTGGCTCAAGCACCATCGCCCGCCGTATCTGGTGGAAGTCGAATACCCGCACCAGCCCACCGAGCCGACCGATGAGGTCAAGGCCTACGGCATGGCGCTGATCAATGCGATCAAGGAACTGCTGCCGCTCAACCCGCTGTACAGCGAAGAGCTGAAGAACTACCTCAACCGCTTCAGCCCCAATGACCCGTCGCCGCTGACCGACTTCGCCGCCGCCCTGACCTCGGCCACCGGCAGCGAACTGCAGGAAGTGCTCGACTGCGTGCCGATGCTCAAGCGCATGGAAAAAGTCCTGCCGATGCTGCGCAAGGAAGTCGAAGTTGCGCGCCTGCAGAAAGAGATTTCCGCCGAAGTTAACCGCAAGATCGGCGAGCATCAGCGCGAGTTTTTCCTCAAGGAACAATTGAAGGTCATCCAGCAGGAGCTGGGCCTGACCAAGGATGACCGTAGCGCCGATATCGAACAGTTCAAGCAACGTCTGGAAACCAAGGTGTTGCCGGCCCAGGCGCAAAAACGTATCGACGAGGAAATGACCAAGTTGTCGATCCTCGAGACCGGCTCGCCGGAGTATGCGGTCACCCGCAACTACCTCGATTGGGCGACTTCGGTGCCCTGGGGCGTGTATGGCGAGGACAAACTCGACCTCAAGCACGCGCGCAAGGTGCTGGACAAGCACCACGCCGGCCTCGACGACATCAAGGACCGCATTCTCGAATTCCTCGCGGTGGGTGCCTATAAAGGCGAGATCAGCGGTTCCATCGTGCTGCTGGTGGGCCCGCCGGGTGTGGGCAAGACCAGCGTCGGCAAATCCATCGCCGAATCGTTGGGCCGGCCGTTCTATCGCTTCAGCCTCGGCGGCATGCGCGACGAGGCCGAGATCAAGGGCCACCGCCGCACCTACATCGGCGCGCAGCCGGGCAAACTCGTCCATGCGTTGAAAGACGTCGAAGTGATGAACCCGGTGATCATGCTCGACGAGATCGACAAGATGGGCCAGAGCTACCAGGGCGACCCGGCCTCGGCGCTGCTGGAAACCCTGGACCCGGAACAGAACGTCGAATTCCTCGACCACTACCTGGACTTGCGCCTGGACCTGTCGAAAGTGCTGTTCATCTGCACCGCCAACACCCTGGACTCGATCCCCGGCCCCTTGCTGGACCGAATGGAAGTCATCCGCCTGTCGGGCTACATCACCGAAGAAAAGATCGCCATCGCCAAGCGTCACCTGTGGCCCAAGCAGCTTGAGAAAGCCGGCGTGTCCAAAGGCAGCCTGGCCATCAGCGACAGCGCCCTCAAAGCGTTGATCGACGGTTACGCCCGTGAAGCCGGGGTTCGCCAGTTGGAAAAGCAACTGGGCAAACTGGTGCGCAAGGCGGTAGTAAAGTTGATCGACGAGCCGAAAGCGGTGATCAAAATTGCTCCCAAGGACCTGGAAGCCTCATTGGGCCATCCGGTGTTTCGCAATGAGCAGGTGCTGTCTGGTACCGGCGTCATCACTGGCCTGGCCTGGACCAGCATGGGCGGCGCGACCCTGCCGATCGAAGCGACGCGCATTCACACGCTCAACCGTGGCTTCAAACTCACCGGGCAATTGGGTGACGTGATGAAAGAGTCGGCAGAAATCGCCTACAGCTATGTCAGCTCCAACCTGAAGTCGTTTGGCGGTGACCCGAAATTCTTCGACGAAGCCTTCGTCCACCTGCACGTTCCGGAAGGGGCGACCCCCAAAGACGGCCCGAGCGCCGGCGTGACCATGGCCAGCGCCCTGCTCTCGCTCGCCCGCAACCAGCCACCGAAGAAAGGCGTGGCCATGACCGGCGAACTGACGCTGACCGGGCATGTACTGCCGATTGGGGGGGTGCGCGAGAAAGTGATTGCGGCGCGGCGGCAGAAGATCTTTGAGTTGATCTTGCCGGAGCCGAATCGTGGCAGTTTCGAGGAATTGCCGGATTATCTGAAGGAAGGAATTACCGTGCACTTTGCCAAGCGTTTTGCGGATGTGGCGAAGGTGCTGTTTTGACAAGCATGTAGTGCCTGCACCATTGCTATCGCGAGCAAGCTCGCTCCCACAAGTACAGTGATAAACCTGTGGGAGCGAGCTTGCTCGCGATGGCGTCGGCACTCACGACGCTAACTCCCCGTCGCCGTCACAATTTGTCTCATCTTCAGCTATGCTCGCCGTTCGTCGTGAATGCCGGAGCTGCTCACTTATGTCCCCCACCCGCTTGTTGGTCCCCCTAGCCCTCGCCTTGCTGGCCGCTTGCACCTCGCAGCCGAAACAGAACCTGAGCGTGGAAAAACAGAGCGCATGCCCGGCGAAGCTGCACAACGGGCAGACCCTGATTCTGAGCCTGCCCAGCAATCCGACCACGGGTTACCGCTGGGCGATCCAGGACTCTGCCGGGGGTGTCTTGCGCGCACTGGGCCCTGAGGTTTACAGCAATCCGGAAGACGCCGGCGTCGTCGGCGCGGCCGGGGTCTCGACCTGGCGCTTCCAGGCCTTCGCCAACGGTACCGGGCGCTTGCGCCTGACGTCCCAGCAGCCCTGGGCACCGGAAGTGCTGCCGGTGGAAACCTTTGAATGTGCCATCTCGGTTAACTGATCGTGGGCTGGCTGATTCTGGCGCTGATGGGCGCGGTGATGTACCTCTACGGTCTGAGCGTGCATGCGGCATTGATGTGCCTGTTGGTGAAACCGTTGCCGGTACTCGCGTTGCTCGGCTGGCTGCACGACGCACCGCCCAGCGAGTATCGACGCTGGATCAGCCTTGGATTGATATTCTCCCTGCTCGGCGATGTGCTGCTGGCGTGGCCGCAGGATTTGTTTGTGTTCGGCCTCGGGGCGTTTCTGCTGGCCCATCTGGCCTATCTGAAAGCGTACTTGAGCGATTGCCGGCGGTTGGCGATGTTACCGCTGATCGTCGCTTTGGGCGTCGGCGCGGTGTTGCTGGGGATTTTGATTGCCAATGGTCTGGGTCCATTGCTGATCCCGGTGATCGTCTATGCCCTGGCCATCAGCGCCATGCTCTGGCGGGCGCTGGCCCGACTTGGCAGCGATGTGCCCGAACGCTCGGCACTGTTGGCGGCAGCGGGCGCGGTGGCGTTTGTGTTTTCGGACAGCGTGATTGGCATCGACCGCTTCGTCGCGCCGTTCCATGCCGCGCCTTATGTGATCATCCTCAGCTATTGGTTGGGGCAATGGGGGATTACGGCGTCGGCGTTCATTCGGAAAAAGCGCAAATAAGTAACAAAGGCTTGCGCCCAGTACTCAAGTGTTCGCAACGCTTGATTTCCATACTCGGACGCACAATAACTTCCCACCGCTAACACCCTCTCCCGCGCGAATAAAATACAAATAGATTATCTCATTCCGGTTGGGCCCGAACCTATCAGTTCTGCTAGGTAGACACACTGCCAGGACTTTTCAATACTCCACTGCATAAACAATGGGACTTTGGATATCAGGGTCATTCAACGCTAATAAACAGTGAATAACATTTTTATGCGTAGTCGCCTCTCAGCCACTCTTCTTGGCATTCTGTACGTCATGTTGCCACTCTTGGCACAGGCCGCTTCCGTTGAAACAGTTGACGATAAGGGAATCGCTTCCAACACGCCCAACCCATACGTACTCAAACTGGATCAACTGCATCTTGAAGCAACGGGTGAGCCTATTGCACTTGCTGGTCAACGATCGGTGCAACGTATGACTCAAACCTATCAAGGGGTGCCAATATATGGCCATAGCGTTACCTTTGAGCGCAACGCCACGGGAGAGGTAATCCATGCCAGCGGCCGCTATCTGCAAGGGATTGAGCAAGATATACCCCGCGTCGAGCCGACTTTAAATCCGGATCAGGCTGTACAGGCATTGCGAGAGCAGTGGCGCCTCAAAAAGGGAATAACTACCCAGCCTCCGACGCTCACACGCATCAAACTTTTTATCTATCAGCCACACCACGAAACTAGGGCGCGACTGATTTATCGGGTGTCCTACAGCATCGATACTAAAACCGGGATCCCGTCTAATCCGACCGGGCTGATCGATGCCATGACCGGAGAAGTGCTCAAATGGTGGGAAGGCGTTGCGTCGCTTGAGACCCGCCCTACGAATGGGCCGGGTGGCAATGTATTGATTGGTGAATATCATTACGGAAAAGAACGCCCCACACTACCCGCCGCGCAGCGAGGCCAGTCCTGCTCGTTCGATCACAACGGCATTCAGGTGTTCTTCGGCACCATCTCGGTCAACTCCCCCCCTTGGATTTTCCCTTGCCCTGTTAGTGTTCAAGAGCCGATCAATGGCGGCTACACCCCGATAAACGATTTATATTTCCACACCATTGTTACCAAAGACTTGTATCTAGACATCCTTGGCATCCAGCCAGTAATTGGGGGGCTGAAAGTGGTGTTCTTAACTGCCGAAGGCGACGGAGCGTTTTGGAATGGATCTCAAAACACTGGGCTCTTCCTTGCCGGTGCTAAGTCGTTTTATCCGTTCGTAAGTCAGGACGTCGTAGCTCATGAGATCAGTCATGGGTTTACCCAGCAGAACTCAGGCCTGGAAGATAATTCTCGCCAGGAAGGGGGGATTAATGAGGCGTTCTCGGACATGGCAGGCGAAGCGGCCAAGTTTCGCAGGGACGGCAAGAGTGATTTTGTCGTATTGAGTGCCATTACCAAGCCCGACGGCGAGTACGGTCATTTAGGTGGCCTGCGCCAGATGTGTCATCAGTCCACCGATGGCAAATCCATCGAACATGCATCGCAGTTCGACATGGGCATGGATGCGCATAATTCCAGCGGTGTCTACAACAAGGCTTACTGCTTATTGTCCAAGACACCGGGCTGGGATCAGCGCAAGGCGTTCCAGGTGTTTGCGTTGGCCAATCACAGCTATTGGAGTCAAGAGGAAGACTTTAATACCGCCGCTTGCGGCGCTGATGAGGCAGCCCGGGCACTGGGTTATCCCGTTGCTAACTTGCAAACGGCCCTGGCAGCGGTGGGCGCGCGCTGTGTCGTCGGGGGGCAATAGAGCTTAACGTAAACCTCCCGGCCGGTCCTTCCCTCTTGCACACGAGGGAAGGGCTGGAAATACTCGCCATCGACAAGCCCGACACAACCTCTAAATCCCATCGCAGCACTCCTGTACCTACGTTAAAATGCCGGCCTTTTCCACCTACGCCGCTGGAACCGCCGTGAGCAAAGAACCCGATCGCCTTTTCGCCCAGCCTTTGGCCCAGGTGCCCGACTTCGCCTTTAACGAGGACGTGGTGCGGGTGTTCCCGGACATGATTAAACGCTCGGTGCCGGGTTATCCGACCATTGTCGAAAACCTTGGCGTGCTCGCCGCGCAATTCGCCCAGCCCAACAGCGTGCTCTACGACCTGGGTTCGTCCCTGGGGGCTGTCACCCAGGCGTTGCGCCGCCATGTGCGCACCGACGGTTGCCGCGTTATCGCTGTGGATAACTCCGCGGCGATGGTCGAACGCTGCCGCGAGTACCTCAACGGCCAGGACTCGATGTTCCAGGAGTTGCTGCCGGTTGAAGTGATCGAAGGCGACATCCTCGCCCTGCAATTCCAGCCGGCCTCGGTGGTTGCACTGAACTTCACCCTGCAATTCATCGCCCCGGACCAGCGCACCGCGTTGCTGTCGCGCATCCGCCAGTCGCTGCTACCCGGTGGCGCGCTGATTCTCTCGGAAAAGCTGCGTTTCAACGATCCCGAAGAGCACGCGTTGCTCACCGACCTGCACGTGGCCTTCAAACGCGCCAACGGCTACAGCGAACTGGAAATCGCCCAGAAGCGCAGCGCCATCGAAAATGTCATGAAGCCCGACAGCCTCGACGAACATCGCGAACGCCTGTTGGCCGCCGGGTTCTCGAAAGTCGTGCCGTGGTTCCAGTGTCTTAATTTTGCCTCGTTGATTGCCTTGCCATGATTGATCTGTCCCCCCTCGCCCGCCGTCTGGCCGGTACGCCGCTGGCCGATTGGGCCAATACCCTGCAAGCACAGCTCGACAAGAAAATGGAAAAAGGTCACGGCGACCTGGAGCGCTGGCAGAGCGCGCTGGACGCCTTGCCAAAGATTCAGCCGAGCGAAGTCGATTTGCTCAATGGACTGACCCTGGACACCGATTGCGACGATGAAACCCGCGCACAAATGCGCACCGCGTTGATGGGTTTGTCGCCATGGCGCAAAGGACCGTTCGATCTGTTTGGCGTGCACGTCGACACCGAGTGGCGCTCAGACTGGAAGTGGTCGCGGGTAGCAAAGCACCTGGACCTGAAAGGCAAACGAATCCTCGATGTCGGCTGCGGCAATGGCTACTACATGTGGCGCATGCTTGGTGCGGGCGCCGACAGCGTGATCGGCGTCGATCCAAACTGGCTGTTCTTCTGCCAGTTCCAGGCAGTGCAGCGTTACCTGTCCGAGCCCAATGCCTGGCACTTGCCGTTTCCCTTCGAGGATCTGCCGCCCAATCTGGAAGGCTTCGACACGGTGTTTTCCATGGGTGTGTTCTACCACCGTCGCTCGCCGATCGAGCACTTGCTGGCGCTGAAGGACTGCCTGGTCAAGGGTGGTGAGCTGGTACTGGAGACGCTGGTGATCGAGGGCGATCAGCAGCAGGTACTGGTGCCGGAAGACCGTTATGCGCAGATGCGCAACGTGTGGTTCCTGCCATCGGTGCCGGCGCTGATGCTCTGGTTGCGTCGTGCCGGGTTCACTGACGTGAAATGTGTGGATGTGAGTGTGACCACGGTCGAGGAACAGCGTGGGACGGAGTGGATGAAGTACCAGTCGTTGAGCGACTTCCTGGATCCTGAGGACCACAGCAAGACGATTGAAGGCTTGCCGGCGCCGATGCGGGCGGTGATTGTCGCCCGCAAATAACCCCCGATCTCCCTACCGAACGGAGATCCCCTGTGGGAGCGAGCCTGCTCGCGAATGCGGTTTATCATTCAATAGAGATGTTGACTGATCCACCGCTTCCGCGAGCAAGCCCGCTCCCACATTGGGTTGGTGTTCAGTCTGCTGGTTTTGCTCGACGGGCCTTGAAGAACTCGCTCAAAACGGCCCCGCACTCCTCGGCCAACACCCCACCTTCAAACAGCACCCGGTGATTCAAAAAGCCCTGGGTAAAAAACTGCCCCTGGCTCTGCACAATCCCGGCTTTGGGCTCCAGCGCGCCATACACCACCCGCGCTATCCGCGAATGCACGATCAGCCCGGCGCACATGCTGCACGGTTCAAGCGTGACGTAGAGCGTGCTGCCTGGCAGTCGGTAATTGCTCGCAGCCTGGGCAGCGGCGCGGATGGCGACCATCTCGGCATGGGCGCTCGGATCACTGGCGCTGATCGGGCAATTGAAGCCGCGACCGATGATTTCACCGTCCTGTACCAGCACCGCGCCCACCGGCACTTCGCCCAGTGCGGCGCCTTGGGCGGCGAGCGCCAGGGCTTCGCGCATGAAGTCGCGATCACGGCTGCGGTCGATGATCGCGGCGGGACGTATCTGACGCATCAGGCCACCTCGATGGCGGCCATCAGGCCGGTTTCCATGTGATCGATCACATGGCAATGGAACATCCACACCCCGGGATTATCCGCCACCAGCGCCACCTGGGCGCGTTCGTTCTTGCCCAGCAGGTAGGTGTCGGTGAAGTACGGAATCACCTTGTGCCGGTTCGAGGCGATGACCTTGAAGCTCATGCCGTGCAAGTGGATCGGGTGCTGATACTGGGTCATGTTCTTCAATTCAAAAATGTAGCTCTTGCCCTTCTGTAATCTGGCAATCGGGCGGTCGGCGCAGGTCTTGTCGTTGATGTCCCAGGCCTTGCCGTTGATCTGCCACAGGCTTGGCGGTTGGCCGTTATCAAGGTTGACCGACACCGAACCCACCCATTCGAAATTGAAGTTGAGTTTCTCGGCATTGGCCAGGTCCGGCTCGGCCACCGGGTTGGCGGGCAACGCGGGTGGCCACTGGGTCGGTGCATCGGTGTTCGCCACCGAACGCAAAGTGCCCAGGCGTACCGGGCCGTTGCGCAGGGACAGCTCTTGACCGGCCGGCGGCGCCTTGATCGCCAGGCAGATGCGCATGCCGGGGCCGAGCCAGTATTCCTTGCCCAACGGGCGCGGCTCGATGGGATTGCCGTCCAGCGCGTAGATCTGCGCTTCGACCCCGGGGATGTTGAGGCGATAGGTCAGGGTGTTGTCGAGGTTGAGCAGGCGTACCCGGGTGATCTGCCCGGCAGGCAGCTCGATCACCGCCTGCGACACACCATTGATGGTCGACAAGCGCCCTGCCGTGCCGCCACGGGCCGCTTCGCGAGGAATGCTGAACGCGACAAAGGCGCCCTCTTCATCGACGTGCCAACTCTTGAGGCTCAAGGTTTTCTCGTACTTGAAGCCGGTGGGCTCGCGCTCTTCGATGATCAGCGGGCCGACCAGGCCGCGGCCGAGCTCTTCGCTGCTGTTCACATGCGGGTGATACCAGTAGCTGCCGGCGTCGGGCACGCGGAATTTGTAGTCGAAGAACTCGCCCGGCAGCACCGGAAGCTGCGAGACGTAGGGCACGCCGTCCATTTCCAGCGGCAGGCGGATGCCATGCCAGTGGATGGTGGTCGCGACCGGCAGGTGGTTGATAAACCGCACCCGCAGCCATTCGCCCTGCCGTACCCGCAGTTCGGTGCCCGGTGCCGACGGACCGAACGCCCAGGCCGGCGTCTGGTGCCCGGCCACCAGTTCGACGTCCAGCGGCGCCGCGATCAGCTCGTAGTCGTGGCCCGCATCGGCGTCAGCCATTTTGCCCAGCCAGTACCGCGACGCGCCCCCCGCTCCGACACCAACGACAACAAGACCGGCCAGGCCACCGAGGATTTGGCGACGGGTAAAGGACATGAACTCAACTACCTCACGTATCAGCGACAGGCGCGAAGGCCTGTAAAAGGCGAATACGATACACCTGCGGTTGAGAAACAGTAAGGGTGGGGCGGCAACCGGTCACAGTCGGTCGATCAGTGCGCGGTGAGCCCAGTGATCAGATGCACAACCCCGTCGTCCAGCGTCATCACCCCTGGTATCCCCGCCGCCGTCAAAGCCTGCCGATCCACCTTCCCCACATCGCGCAATTCCACCCGCACCCGGGTCAGCGCCACCGGCTGCTGCGACTTGAGGTTATCCACCCCGCCCAACGCCGCCACGACATTCGCCGCCAACCCGCCAACCGGCTGTGCAACCACCTTCGGCTCATCCACCACCAGATCCGGGGTCAAGGCCTTCCAGAACGCTCGCTGCATTTTCTCGAACATGTTCAGTTCTCCAGAACCAGTGAAGTATCGACCGTCGCCTCGTGGTACAACCGCAGCGCTTCGCGCACCTGCCCGGCGCTTTCCAGGCCCAGCACCTGCTGGGCGATGGACTGGCAGTCCACCAGGTCCACTTCGCGAACCGCCGCCTTGATCGCCGGAATCAGCGGCACGCTCACCGACAGTTCGTCCACCCCAAGTCCCAGCAACAACGGCACCGCCAGCGTCTCCGAAGCCATCGCGCCACAGACACCGACCCATTTGCCATGGGCGTGGGCGGCCTTCACAGTACTGGCGATCAGGCGCAGCACCGAGGGATGGAAGCTGTCGGCCTGAGCGGCCAGGCGTGGATGATCACGGTCCATGGCCAAGGTGTATTGGGTCAGGTCGTTGGTACCGATCGAGAAGAAGTCCACCTCGGGTGCAAACAGGTCCGCCATCAATGCCGCCGCCGGCACTTCGATCATGATCCCCAGTTTCGGCAGTTCGTTGAGCCCCAATGCCTGTGCCTCTTCTTCCAGCAGCTTGCGGGCCAGTCGCAACTCCGATAGCTGCGTGACCATCGGCAGCATGATGTGCAGGTGCGCCAATCCGGCGCTGCTCAGAATCGCCTTGAACTGATCACGTATCAGCTGCGGGCGCTCCAGGCACAGGCGAATCCCGCGCATGCCGAGGAACGGGTTGGTTTCGCTGTCCATCGGTACGTAGGCCAGTGGCTTGTCACCGCCGACATCCAGGGTGCGCACCACCAGACTGCGTGCTGGCCCCAGGGCTCGGGCGATGGCGCTGTAAGTGGAGGCCTGTTCTGCATGGCTCGGCGCGTGGTGGCGATCCAGATAAAGAAACTCCGAACGCAACAGCCCGACGCCCTCACCGCCCAGGCTCATGGCCTGCTCGGTCTCGCTCAGCGAGGCGACGTTGGCCGTGACTTCGACGCGATGACCATCGCGGGTGCAGGCGACCAGCGTGGCGTGCGCCAGCTCATGTTGCTGGCGTTGCTCCTGGCGCTGACGATTGACCTGCAGTTGCTCGATGGCCGCCAGTTCCGGGTCCAGGTGCAGCTCGCCCTTGTCGGCGTCGAGCAACACCAGGCTGCCGTTCCTCAGCGTCAGTACCTGGACCGGCAACCCGCAGATCGCCGGCAAACCGGCCGCCCGGGCGAGAATCGCGACGTGGCTGGTAGCCCCTCCACCGACCGTGGCGAAACCCAGGACCTTGCGGGTATCGAGCCCGGCGGTCTGTGACGGTGTCAGTTGATCGGCGATCAGGATCGACCCTTCAGGCAACTCAATCGCCTGATCCTGCACGCCGAGTATCAGCTTGAGCACCCGCTGACCAACGTCCGCCAGGTCTGCCGCCCGTTCGGCCAGCAAGGCACTGCCCAGGCCCTTGAACAAGGCTGCCGCCGCCTCGGTCGCTGCGCGCCAGGCAAAGGCCGCGCTCTTGCCTTCGCTGATCAGCGCTTCGGCCTGATCCAGCAGGCTCGGGTCTTCAAGCAACTCCTGATGGGCCTTGAAGATCTGGGCCTGAGCATCCCCGGTGGCCTCGTCACGCAGGTGCTGCAAGGCCAGGTTCGCCTCGGCCAAAGCCCGAGACAGATGCTCGCGTTCAACCGGCGCACCGCTGCCGGACTCGCTGACTTCAAGCGCCTGTTCGGCGACCTGCACCACCTGGCCAAAGGCCGAACCCGGTGATGCACACACGCCGCGCAATACCTTCAACGATGGAGGCTCTAGTGCCGCGACTGGCGCTGGCGCCACCACTGCTTCCCCACAGCCTGCGGTCAACAATGCGCCCAACGTGCTGATCGCCTCTTGCGCATCCGGGCCCGCCGCACTGACTTGCACGATGTCGCCGAAGGCGGTCTGCAACGCCATGATCGCCACCAGGGATTTGGCGTTGGCGCTCTCCTGCTGTTTATGCAGGTAAATGGTGGCCGAAAAACCCTTGGCAGCCTGGGCGAACACCGCGGCGGGACGGGCATGCAAGCCGTTCGGGTTGGGCAGTGTCACGGGTTTGGAGAACAGCGCCTCGCCCTCTTGCGCCACCGGCTCTTCGATTAATGGCTCGACGGGGCTCAGACTCAACAGCGGCTGACCACCTTCCACTGCCCCCGTTTCCGGTACCAGCCACGTAAAGGGTTCGCCGCTGACCACCACCATCAAGGTCAACAAACTGCGGGCATGCAAGGCGATGTAATCGGCGTCGAACTCGATCAGCGCCTGCCCCGCCTCAACCCGCTGGCCTTCTTCCACCAAGCGGGTGAAACCCTTGCCGGCCAGGTTCACGGTGTCGAGCCCGATGTGCATCAGTACCTGCACGCCGTTGTCGTCGGTGAGGCTGATGGCATGCCCACTGGCCTGGACATTGCTGACCACCCCCGCCAGCGGAGCGCTCAAGGTGTGCGAGGTTGGATCGATGCAAAGGCCGTCGCCAATCACGCGACTCGAAAATACCGGATCCGGCACCTGATCCAGTGGCATCAACACGCCGGACAAAGGTGCCAGCAGTTGCAATTGTTGGGGTGTGGCCATGACGTCACCTGCTGTTTTGTTCTTTATAAAGACTAGCGATCTCGTGGTTCCGGCGGTTACTTCCACCAGTACTCGACCTGCAATCCGACATTCGCACCATGTCGCGCGGTGCCGAAGGCGCCCGTGTCGGACAACGCCGACCCCTTCGCCAGCGCATTGGCCGCCCGTTTGGCCGCCTCGTTCCAGCTGGCATAGGTGTAATACATTCGCACCTCGGGGCGCGCCCAGAATTCCGGCCCCTTGGGCGACCAGGTCGGGGCGAAGGTGAACTTGCTCAGCTTGCGCGTGCCGCCCGTGGCGTCCACCTGATCGTGCCCCAGTTCGGTCACCAGTTTGAACTGCTCGGTGATCGCGTAGGCCGGACGAACACCGAGGGACATCCAGTTCTGATCCCTGCCCTGCGCACGAACATCTTTCTGATAAACCGCCTGGATCTGCCCGCCAAATCGCGGCGTCAGCTGCCAGTCGAAGAACTCCACCACACGGTAACTCTTGTTGCTGTCATCGAGCTTGACGTTACCGGTATAGCCCAACCCGGTGCCCGGACCTTCGCCGTACTGGAAGGCCAGTTTGTTCTTGCCGCCCAGAAAGCCTTGCTGCACGTGCTGGGTGGTGATCGCCCAGCCACGGTGGGCGTCGCGACTGTCGGGTTTGTCGATGTAGCTCAGGCCGAACTCCAGTTCACCGCCGGGATTGGTGTCGAAGCCGGCGACATTGAAATCGTGGCGGTTGATGTAGTCCTTCTGGTACAGGTTGTCCTTGCGCGAGAAGGCGTAGCTGTATTTCAGATCACCGATCAACACGTCCTCGATACCGCCGCCGGTGGCGCTCTGGTTCCAGTAGTAGAAGTCGGAAATATGGATATCGTTGCGCTTGTAGTAACGCCGCCCGGCCCACAGCGAACCGCCGTTGAGACTGGGCATGTTCGACCATTGCGCGTACAGCTGCGGCATGCGCACCGAACCGTTATCGCCCTTGAAGGTCAGGCGGCGGTCGTACTTGTTATACAGCGAGGCCATGCCGTCGACGCTGAGCACCGATTGGTCATCGAACGTGTACACATCCTGACGCAGCTCCAGCTCCCCATACTGCTCGCATTCGTTGCCCAAGCGATATTTGGTCTGTGCGCCCGGCAACTGAAAACACGACTGGGAACTGCTGTTGACCGAAGTGCCGACACCGCTGCGCAAGTAGCCGCCGAACTCCAGGGCTTGCGCCGACAACGGCAATGCCAGGCAGCCGCACACGAGCGCAAGACTGCGATTTATTGTTGTTTTCAAGAATCACCCCATTATTTTTATTGTGTGCAACCACAAAATCGACGCGCAAAAATCCCCCGCGCAGCGTTCTGCGTGTTTTTTCAGCTCGGTGTTTTTCTAGTGGTTGGTCAGTCGGTCAGGTGCAACACCAGCGACTCATATGGCCGCAAAGAGACCTGCCGATTTCGCGGCGGACAGTCCGGGTAGTTGCTGATCACCAGACGCTGGACCATCGTTTCGCTGATCACTTCATCCGGCAACAGGACTTCGCAGGGCGTGCCGTAGAAGTTGTTCAGCACCAGCAAACGCTCGCCATGGCCTTCACGCACATAGGCCCAGATTTGTGTATGGTCAGCCAACAATTGCCGGTAGATGCCGTCGCAGATCAGCGCTTGCGTACGGCGCAACGCGATCAGTTGCCGGTAGTGATGCAGCACGGAATCCGGGTCTTCAAGTTGGGTGGCGACGTTGATCTGAGCCGCGTTGGCTGGCACGCCGATCCAGGGCTCGGCCACACTGAAACCTGCGTTCGGCCCGGCGCTCCAGTGCATCGGCGTACGACCGTTGTCCCGGGACTTCTGCATGATCGCCGCCATGTTGTCGGCGTCGCTGGCTCCGGCCTCGCGCTTGAGCCGGAAGATGTTCAGCGTCTCGACATCGCGGTACTGATCGATGTGATCAAAGCCCGGATTGGTCATGCCCAGTTCCTCGCCCTGATACACGAATGGCGTGCCCTGGAGGAAATGCAGCGCGGTGGCGAGCATCTTCGCCGACAGCACACGATATTCACCGTCATGGCCAAAACGCGAGACCACCCGTGGCTGGTCGTGGTTACACCAGAACAATGCGTTCCAACCGCCACCAGCCTGCATGCCGGTCTGCCAGTCGGAGAGGATGCGCTTGAGTTCGAGGAAGTCGAAGTCGGCGCGTATCCACTTCTGCAGGTTCGGGTAATCGACCTTCAGGTGATGGAAATTGAACGTCATCGACAGTTCTTTCGATTCCGGCCGCGAGTAGCGAATGCAGTGTTCCAGGCTGGTGGACGACATCTCGCCGACATTGATCAGGTCATGGCCTTCGAATACTTCGCGGTGCATTTGCTGCAGGTATTCGTGGACGTGCGGGCCGTCGGTGTAGAAGCGCCGGCCGTCACTGTCGTCGTCGGGGAAGTCCGCCGGTTTCGAGATCAGGTTGATCACATCCAGGCGGAAACCGCCCACGCCCTTGTCCCGCCAGAACCGCATCATCTTGAAGACTTCGGCGCGCACCTTGGGGTTGTCCCAGTTCAGGTCGGCCTGGGTATGGTCGAACAGGTGCAGGAAGTACTGGCCGGTCTGCGCCTCGTACTCCCAGGCCGAGCCACCGAACTTGGATTCCCAGTTGTTCGGCTGGTCGCGCCAGATGTAGAAGTCGCGGTACGGGTTGTCGAGGCTGCTGCGGGCCTGCTGGAACCAGCTGTGCTCGATGGAGGTGTGGTTGACCACGATATCGAGCATCAGCTTGATCCCGCGCTTGCCGGCTTCGGCAATCAGCAACTCGCAATCGGCCATGGTCCCGTAGCTCGGATCGATGGCGTAGTAATCACTGATGTCGTACCCGTTGTCGCGCTGGGGCGAACGCAGGAACGGCGTAATCCACAGGCAATCGACGCCCAGCCAGTGCAGGTAGTCGAGCTTGGCCACGACACCGAGCAAATCACCCGTGGGGTTGCCGGCGTGGCTGTGAAAACTCTTCGGGTAGATCTGGTAGATCACCGAACGTTGCCAGTCTTGCATGGCGCTATTCCTTCAGTAAGTTTTGTATCGGCCTTGAGGGCCCCTTCGCGAGCAGGTCGGATCGCCGCACCGTCGCTCCCACATTGGAATGCGATCAACTGTGGGAGCGAGCCGGCTCCGGGCGGCGATCCGACGAATACGATCTATCAGGCGACCCGATAGCCCGGCCGAACGATCTTCATGCTCAACGCACAGGTCAGAACAAACGGCACAATCATGGCAATCACCATCCCGATCACAAACATCGGGATGAACTGCGGAATGATCGAGATGAATCCGGGCAAGCCACCGACGCCGATCGCCGAGGCCTGGACCTTGTTCAGCGACAAGAAGATGCAACCCAGGGCCGAACCGATCAGCGCGGCGTAGAACGGAAACTTGTAGCGCAGGTTCACCCCGAACATCGCCGGCTCAGTGATGCCGAAGTAAGCGGAAATCGCCGAGGTCGAGGCCATGCTTTTATCCCGCACATTGCGCGTCATGTAGAACACCGCCAACGCTGCGCTGCCCTGGGCGAGGTTAGACATGACGATCATCGGCCAGATGAAAGTACCGCCCTGGGTGGAGATCAGCTGCAAGTCGACCGCGAGGAACATGTGGTGCATGCCGGTGATCACCAGCGGCGCGTAGAGCAGGCCGAAAATCGTCCCGCCGACCATCGGCGCCAGGTCGAACAGCATGACCACGCCTTCGGTGATGAGGATGCCCAGGTGTCGCGTCACCGGGCCGATCACCGCCAGCGCCAGCACGCCGGTGACGACGATGGTGGTGATCGGCACCACCAGCAATTGCACCGCGTTCGGCACCCGCGCCCGCAGCCATTTCTCGATGACGCTCATGACGTAGGCAGCCAGCAGGATCGGCAGGATCTGCCCCTGATAACCGACCTTCTCGATCTGGAACAGGCCGAGGATGTCGAAGTACGGCAGGCTCTGCCCCTCCAGACCGGCCACCGCCTTGCCGTAGTTCCAGGCGTTGAGCAGATCCGGGTGCACCAGCATCAGGCCGAGCACAATGCCGAGGATCTCGCTGCCGCCAAACCGCTTGGCCGCCGACCAGCCCACCAGTGCCGGCAGGAACACGAACGAGGTGTTGGCCATCAGGTTGATCAGGCTCCAGAGCCCGTCAAGCTTCGGGTAGGCGTCCAGCAGCGTCTGGCCTTCGATGAACATGCCCTTGGCGCCGATCAGGTTGTTGATGCCCATCAGCAGGCCGGCAATGATCAGCGCCGGCAGGATCGGCATGAACACATCCGAAAACACCCGCACCAGACGCTGCATGGCGTTGATCTTGTCGGCGCTTTTCTGTTTAACGTCGGCGATGGTAGAAGCTGCGAGACCGGTTTGACGGCGCAATTCGGCGTAGACCTTCTCCACCTCGCCCGGGCCGATGACCACCTGGAACAGGCCACCGGTGAAGAACGATCCCTTGACCAGGTCAATCTGGTTCAGCGTGGCGCTGTTGACCAGGCCCGGGTCCTTGAGGGCCAGGCGCAGCCGGGTGACACAGTGCGCGGCCTGCTCGAGGTTGTCGCTGCCACCGAGGCTGAGCAGCAGCTCGGTGACGATGTTCGGATAGTCGTGGCTCATGCTTGTTCTTCCGCTGTAGTTTTTTGTTATTGGCAGCACGCCGAGGTGAAAAGTACTCGTCTGTACGAGTTAAAGCAACAACTCGTACAGACGAGTTTCAATTTGTTTAAAATCTCCCAAACCTACAGACGATGAAATTTCCTACATCCGAAACGGATGAAATCCATACCCGCATGGACAATTCCCTACCCGGCCCTTAAGGTTCAAACCCTTGAGCATTGCGCCATAGAGCCATCCCCATGAGTAAATACAACCAGATCTACAGCGATCTGCTTGCCAGTATCACGACCGAACGTCTGGAACGCGGTGCTCGCCTGCCTTCCGAAACCGAACTGATGGACAGCTACCAGGCCAGTCGCGGCACCGTGCGCAAGGCCATCGAACAACTTCAGGAACGCGGTTTCGCCCAGAAGGTCCACGGCAAAGGCACTTTCGTCCTGTCGACCAACCCGATCGAATTCCAGCTCGGCGGCATCGTCAGCTTCCAGGAGACCTACCCGCGGTTGGGCAACGACGTCAGTACCGAGGTGGTGGAGTTCACGCAACTTTCTCTTGAAGGTGCCCTGCTGGAACACATCCAGGCCGAAGAAGGCAGCCTGATCATCCGGATCAAACGCGTGCGGCGGATCGACGGCAAACGGGTGATTCTCGACATCAACCATTTCGTCAGCGATGTGATTCCCGGTCTGTCCCGGGACATCGCCGAGCACTCGATCTACGCCTTTATCGAGCAGACCCTGCAACTGCAAATCGCCTATGCCCAGCGCACCATCGAAGCGATGCCGCGGAGCAAGGATGACCAGCAACACCTGGACCTCGACGGCCAGAGTCATGTGATTGTGGTCAGTAACCAGACGTTTTTGCAGGATGGGAGACAGTTCGAGTACACCGAGTCACGGCACACCCTGGACAAGTTCTATTTTTCGGATGTGGCGAGGCGCTGAAAGAGTGGCGTCAAACCAGTGCCTGCCACTCGGCGCCAAGGGCGACAACCCGGCGCGATTCTTTGACGAGATTGACGCTTTGCGCGATACGGGCGACGTCGATCACCGGTTGTTCAAGGTTGTAGCCGCCCTTGGCATCCAGCCAGCTCAATACCTCAGCCAGGTGCCAGACCGAGGTCTTGCCTTCATGCACCGCCAACGGGAAGCTGCTGCCATGGGTAAGCATCAGTTTGCGCATGTTCTGACGCGAAACGCCGACGATGTCGGCAATGTCCGTCAGACCGACGAAGTCTGGTGCTACCTCCACCAGACGCGCGTCAGGGATGATGCGCTTGACGTCCATCAGCGCGCTCAACAACGCCGCTTCGGCAGTCTCGGCCTCGCGGGTGAACTCCAATGCCAGGCGGCCGGTCAGCCCGACACCGACCAACGCGTCATCGCATCCTTGGGCGTATAGACGCTCGACCAATACGTCAGGATCGCTATCGCACTGCGCTAGCTGATACTTGAGAGTGAAAACGTAGTCCATTGAATTACTCCTTGAGTCGAGGTGTCGACTTCCTGTCAATCACCTGTTGTGTCGTACAGTTATCGACCACTCGCCGCAGTGCCCTCGCGTGATTGAAAGGGTTGCTCGGCGTGCTGCACACGCTGGTGATACAGAATTCGCCACAACGACAAAGGTCATGCCTGAAAGGGCAGTAGATCTTTCCCCAAGCGTGACTGCCACCGACTTCTATGCGCCAGCCTCGATCTTCGGCATGACGCAGGGCCATTTCGATTTCTTTTTTCGGGTGAGATGCACGAGCCATCCATAGCCTCCAGTCTCCTCAGGATTTTAATGGTTGTCAACTGACAACCATCGAGAAAACTCTACCAACATCACTTGAGCTGCGAAGACAGTCCAGACAAGTTGGGAAAATTGTCTCGAAGAGAGTACAGATGAGGCTGAGGTTGGGGCTGGCTCATGTCTTTCAGATTATTGCCAAGGTTTTTTCTCCTTACACATAACCCGTTCTGCCTCCCGATTTTTTTTGCCTGACCGGAAAAAACAAAACCCCGGCCTGAGCCGGGGTTTGGTCTATCGGTTGACGCCCTGTATAGCGGAGCGTCAGCGCGGGATTACTCCCACTCGATCGTCGCTGGCGGCTTGCTCGACACGTCGTAAGTGACGCGGGAGATTCCTTCGATTTCATTGATGATGCGGCCGGAAACAGTTTCCAGCAGTTCGTAAGGCAGGTGTGCCCAACGCGCGGTCATGAAGTCGATGGTTTCCACGGCACGCAGGGCCACCACCCAGGCGTAACGACGGCCATCGCCGACCACGCCCACCGATTTCACCGGCTGGAACACCACGAAGGCCTGGCTGACCTTGTGGTACCAGTCGGCCTTGCGCAGTTCTTCGATGAAGATGTGGTCGGCGCGACGCAGCAGGTCGGCGTATTCCTTCTTCACTTCACCGAGGATCCGCACACCCAGGCCCGGGCCCGGGAACGGGTGACGGTAGACCATGTCGTACGGCAGGCCGAGTTCCAGGCCCAGACGACGGACTTCGTCCTTGAACAGCTCGCGCAGGGGTTCCACCAGCTTGAGGTTCATTTCTTCCGGCAGGCCACCGACGTTGTGGTGCGACTTGATCACGTGGGCCTTGCCGCTTTTAGCGCCAGCCGACTCGATCACGTCCGGGTAGATGGTGCCCTGGGCGAGGTACTTGATGTTGTCCAGTTTGTTGGACTGGGCATCGAACACGTCGATGAAGGTGCGGCCGATGATCTTGCGCTTTTTCTCCGGGTCGCTTTCGCCAGCCAGGTTGTCGAGGAACTGGTCTTCGGCGTTGGCGCGGATCACCTTGACGCCCATGTTCTCGGCGAACATGGCCATCACTTGCTCGCCTTCGTGCAGACGCAGCAGGCCGTTGTCGACGAAGACGCAGGTCAGCTGGTCGCCAATGGCTTTGTGCAGCAGCGCGGCAACTACCGAGGAGTCCACACCGCCGGACAGGCCGAGCAGTACGTTGTCGGTGCCGACCTGGGCGCGAACCTGGGCGATGGCGTCTTCAGCAATCTTCGACGGGGTCCACAGCGCTTCGCACTCGCAGATGTCGAGGATGAAGCGCGACAGGATGCGACCGCCCTGCTTGGTGTGGGTCACTTCCGGGTGGAATTGCACGCCGTAGTAGCGGCGCTCATCGCTGAACATGCCGGCGATCGGGCAGCTCGGGGTGCTGGCGAGGATGTGGAAATCTTCCGGCATCCGGGTGACTTTGTCGCCGTGGCTCATCCACACGTCGAGGCCGAACAGGCCGTCGGCGTCGATGTGGTCTTCGATGCCATCGAGCAGGCGGCTCTTGCCGACCACGTCGACGCGGGCGTAACCGAACTCACGCAGCTCGGAACCTTCGACCTTGCCACCCAGCTGTTCAGCCATGGTCTGCATGCCGTAGCAGATACCGAAGACCGGCACGCCCAGGTCAAATACCGCTTGCGGGCAGCGAGGGCTGTCGGCTTCGTGCACGGACTCGGGACCACCGGCGAGGATGACGCCTTTGGGTGCGAATTCGCGAATCGCTTCGTCGTCCATGTCGAACGGATGCAGTTCGCAGTACACGCCGATTTCACGCACGCGGCGGGCGATCAGCTGGGTGTACTGGGAGCCGAAATCGAGGATCAGGATACGGTGAGCGTGAATGTCGAGGGCCATGATTCAGTCTCGTCTAGAAATTCAGAAACAGTCGTGATTCAGAAACAACTCGGGGCTGAATAAAACAGCCCCGGTTACATAACTTTTTGCTGGAAGGCTCAACCTACGCGGTAGTTTGGCGCTTCCTTGGTGATCTGCACGTCGTGGACGTGGGACTCGGCCATGCCAGCGCCGGTGATCCGCACGAACTCAGGCTTGGTGCGCATTTCTTCGATGTCGGCACTGCCGGTGTAGCCCATCGAGGAACGCAGGCCGCCCATCAGTTGATGGATGATGGCGCTCAGGGAACCCTTGTAAGGAACGCGCCCTTCGATGCCTTCCGGAACCAGCTTCTCGGCACCCGCGGAGGAGTCCTGGAAGTAACGGTCGGAGGAACCCTGGGCCTGGGACATGGCGCCCAGCGAGCCCATGCCGCGGTAAGCCTTGTACGAGCGACCCTGGAACAGTTCGATCTCGCCTGGCGCTTCTTCGGTACCGGCGAACATCGAGCCCATCATCACGCAGGAAGCGCCGGCCACGATGGCCTTGGACAGGTCACCGGAGAAACGGATGCCGCCGTCGGCGATCAACGGCACGCCAGTGCCTTCAAGGGCAGCGGCGACGTTGGCGATGGCACTGATTTGCGGGACGCCGACACCGGCGACGATGCGGGTGGTGCAGATCGAGCCAGGGCCGATACCGACCTTGACTGCATCGGCACCCGCTTCGGCCAGGGCCTTGGCGGCAGCGCCGGTGGCGATGTTGCCGCCGATGACCTGCACTTCAGGGAAATTCTGTTTGACCCAGCGAACGCGGTCGATCACGCCTTTGGAGTGACCGTGTGCGGTATCGACTACCACCACGTCAACGCCAGCGTTGACCAGCGCAGCTACTCGGTCGCCGGTGTCTTTACCGGTACCGACCGCAGCGCCAACGCGCAGACGACCTTGATCGTCCTTGCTGGCCAGCGGGTAAGCCTTGGCTTTTTCGATGTCGTTGACGGTCATCATGCCTTTGAGGGCGAATTTGTCGTCGACGATCAGCACGCGTTCGATGCGGTGCTTGTGCAGCAACTCGCGAACGTCGTTCTTGTCGGCGCCTTCCTTGACCGTGACCAGACGCTCTTTAGGCGTCATCACTTCGCGGACAGTGGCTTCCAGACGGTTCTCGAAACGCACGTCACGGGAAGTGACGATGCCGACCAGGTCGCCATTGTGCAGCACAGGAACGCCGGAGATGTTGTGCTGGCGGGTCAGTTCGAACAGCTCACGAACCGTGGCGTCGGCCTCGATGGTGATCGGGTCCTTGACCACACCGGCTTCGTAACGCTTGACCTTGCGCACTTCGGCAGCTTGCTGCTCGATGGTCATGTTCTTGTGGATGATGCCGATGCCACCTTCCTGAGCCATGGCAATTGCCAGACGGGCTTCAGTGACGGTGTCCATTGCGGCAGAAACCAGTGGAATATTCAGCTCGATGCCACGGGTAAGGCGGGTCTTGAGACTGACTTCGTTAGGAAGCACCTCGGAATAACCGGGCACTAGGAGAATGTCGTCGAATGTCAGAGCTTCTTGGCTGATACGCAGCATCGCGGGGGCTCCCGAGCGGGAAAATGGAAGCGCGCCATTATAGTCAGACACCCCCTCGGGTTCAATGTAAAACTCTGTCTATTATCGATGCGGTGATCGGCGGGGTATTGAACGCACAAATCCCGTAGGAGCGAGGCTTCGGTTACAGCTCTACTTTCACCCAACTCACCGGCTGATCCAGCCAATCGGCAAATTCATCAATAAAGCTCTGCTTGAACCCGGCCTCGGCCCAGTTATTAAAGATGAACCCCAGGTTGGAAAAGCCGCATTCCTGCAAGAACAGAAAGCCGTTGATGTCGTCTTCATGCCCGCATTCGGGGCAGGTGAAGTTATCGGTGCGTCCCGGCATCCAGTCTTCCAGGCTGTCGAACAGCGCTTCGCCGACTTCCTTGCGGCATTCGGCGCAGCCGGCTTCTTCGAGGAATCCCTTGGCCGGCGTATAGATGCAACGCTTGGTGATGATTTCCAGGCCATTGATCGGTTCGCCGAACGGCAGGGCTTGCGGGTGCAGGACCACCGCGCGGGCACCGTCGGCGATGGCGTGGGCCATGCGGTTGCCGGTGCGCCCGCAGGTGGTCAGTTCTTCCTTGATGATGTTCTTGCGCACCAGCCAGCGCACGACCGCCCGGGCCCGGGGTTCGTGTACCGGCAGCGTGGAGATTTTCGGGACAATAATGCTTTGCGAATTCATGGGCACAAGCCTGCAAATACTGAATGATCACCCCTGTGGGAGCGAGCTTGCTCCCACAGGGTTTGCGGCCGGCAGCTTAATCCCTGACACACTCAGGTCAAGCACTCAAATACCGCCCGATCAAGGCGATTCCGCTGGCCAGCACTAACCAGGTCACCAGCCGCACAAACGCCTCGCGGGACAATCTCATGGTCAACCGTCGGCCGATCCACAGCCCCAACGCCATGGCCGGCAACAAACACAGGGCCAATACCAACAAGGGTAGCTCGGCATACACACCCGCGACAGCAAACAGGCTCAACCGCACGACTGTGCTGCAACTGATCAACGCACTCTGCGTGGCCCGGGCCGCCTCCTTGGGCAACCGGCTGTTCAAATAGATCGCATATAAAAAGCCGCCACTGCCAAACAACGCGCCGAACATCCCGCCCACCGTGCCCATCGGTACCGACCAGGCGGCGGACAGTTGCGTCGGACGGGTTTTGACCCACAGGCTGTAAATCGCATAGGCGCTGATAAACAGCCCCATCAACAGCAGCAACACGTCGGAATGCAGGTTCAGCAGAAAAATCACCCCCAGGGTGCAGCCGACCGCCATGCAGGGCAGCAGCCGCATCAACTCGGTTTTCTCCACATCGCGCCGCGAGGGCAGCAGATTGCCAAACGCGGCGACGAAATCCAGCAGCACCAGCAGCGGCACGATCTTCGACAACGGCATGAACAGAATCAGTATCGGCCCTGCCACCAATGCGGTGCCGAAGCCGGCGATGCCGAACACGATATAGGCCAGGGCAATGCCCAGTCCGATCACCAGCCAATCCATCGTGCCGAAGGGCCATTGGTGCAGCAGCTCAAATACATTCATTCCATGTCTTCCTTGAATTCAGCGCCTGACTGTACCCCTTGTGGGAGCGAGCTTGCTCGCGATTGCGATCGACCTTTCAACGTTATATCAACTGACACACCGCTATCGCGAGCAAGCTCGCTCCCACAGGGATTTGCGTTGACTCATGGAGATTCAGCGCCGAATGCCTTTAAACTGCGCCCCATGATTAAAGATCCCTTTGCAAGACTCGGCCTTGACCGGGAAGTCCTGACTGTCAGCCAGCTCAACGGCCGTGCGCGGGTGTTGCTTGAAGACGTGTTCAGCAATATCTGGGTCGAAGGCGAGATCTCCAACCTCGCGCGCCCGGCGTCCGGCCATGTGTATTTCACCCTCAAGGACAGCGGCGCCCAGGTGCGTTGTGCGCTGTTCCGGCAGAACGCGGCGCGGGTGCGCCAGGCGTTGAAGGATGGCCTGGCGGTCAAGGTGTGCGGCAAGGTTTCGCTGTTCGAGGGCCGCGGCGACTATCAGTTGATCCTGGATACCGTGGAGCCGGCCGGCGACGGTGCCCTGCGCCTGGCCTTCGATGCGCTGAAGGAAAAGCTCAGCGCCGAAGGCCTGTTCAGTGCCGAGCGCAAAGTGCCGCTACCGGCGCACCCGCAACGCATCGGCATCATCAGTTCGCCGACCGGCGCGGTGATCCGCGACATCATCAGTGTGTTTCGCCGCCGCGCGCCGCAGGTGCAACTGACGCTGATCCCCACCGCCGTGCAAGGCCGCGAAGCCACCGCGCAGATCGTCCGCGCGCTGAAACTGGCGGACGCCCGTGGCTTCGACGCACTGATCCTGGCCCGTGGTGGCGGCTCGCTGGAAGACCTCTGGTGTTTCAACGAAGAAGCCGTGGCCCGCGCCGTGGACGCTTGCGTGACACCGATTGTCAGCGCCGTCGGCCATGAAACCGACGTGTCGATCAGCGACTTCGTGGCCGACGTTCGTGCCCCGACGCCTTCCGCTGCCGCCGAGCTGCTCGCGCCGGACTCCAGCGACCTGGTGCGACGGGTCGAGAGCCTGCATCGACGGCTGGTGATGCGTATTCGCGACCGCTTGATGCGTGATCGCCTGCGCCTGGAAGGCATGTCCCGCCGCCTGCGTCATCCCGGCGAACGCCTGCGCCAGCAAGCGCAGCGCCTGGATGACCTGGACATGCGCATGCGCCGGGCGTTCGAACGCAGCCTCAATACCCGTCGCGAACGCTTGATCCGCCTGGAAACCCGCCTGGCCGGGCAACATCCCGGTCGGCAACTGGCGATGCTCCGTCAGCGCCTCGACAGCTTTGCCGAGCGCCTGCCCCGGGCCATGCGCGAAGGGCTCAAGAGCCGCCGCCTGCGACTGCAAAGCCAGATGCAGACACTGCATGTGGTCAGCCCCCTGGCGACCCTCAGCCGCGGCTACAGCATCCTGCTGGATGAACGGGGCAATGCGATCCGTAGCGCCGCGCAGACACACACCGGCCAGCGCCTGAAAGCCAAGCTGGGCGAAGGCGAACTGCACGTCCGGGTCGAAGACAATCACCTGACGCCTGTCACTCTTTCTTTACTGGATTGATCCATGCCGCGCTTTCTTGCTCCGCTGCTGTTGCTCTGCCTGACCTTCAACGCCCACGCCGACAGTTACATCACCCGTCTGCTGAACAAGCCGGTACCGGGGGGTGTGGCGGTGGTGGACCTGGGCACCTCCGCCCAGGCACCGAAAGCCAGTTACCAAGGCAAACCGGTATTGGTGGTCAAGGAACAGAACAACTGGCTGGCCATTGTCGGCGTGCCATTGACGGTCAAGCCGGGTCCGCAGCAAGTCAGCAGTGGCGGGCGTAACTTGAGTTTCACCGTTGGCAACAAGAAATACCCGGAACAGCGCATCACCCTGAAGAACAAGCAGCAGGTCAATCCGGACCCGGAGAATCTCAAGCGTATCGAGGGCGAGCTGGCGGAACAGGTCCAGGCCTACCGCACCTTCAGCCCGAATACACCGAGCAACCTGTTGCTGGACAAACCGGTCAATGGGCCGTTGTCGAGCAAGTTCGGGGTGCGTCGGTTCTTTAATGGTGAAGAGCGCAATCCTCACGCCGGCCTGGATTTCGCGGTGCCGGCGGGAACGCCGATCAAGACCCCGGCGGCGGGCAAGGTGATTCTGATCGGTAACTACTTCTTCAATGGCAACACGGTGTTTGTCGATCATGGGCAGGGCTTTATCAGCATGTTCTGTCACATGTCGAAGATTGATGTGAAGGTCGGGCAGCAGTTGGCCCGTGGCGGTGTGGTCGGGAAGGTTGGCGCAACGGGACGTGCGACCGGGCCGCATATGCATTGGAACATCAGCCTGAACGATGCGCGGGTGGATCCGGCCATCTTTATAGGTGCATTTCAGCCTTGAATATTGAGTGAAGCGACTGGCCCCATCGCGAGCAAGCTCGCTCCCACATTTGATCTTCTGTGAACATAAATTTTGTGAACGCCAGAGATCAACTGTGGGAGCGAGCTTGCTCGCGATGGGGGCATCACAGGCGGCCGCTTACTCCGCCTCCAGGTCCTCAATCCCATGAATTTCCCTGTGCGCCAGACACTCCTTGATCCAGGCCCGGGTTTCCTCCGAGAAGCCCGCCAGTTCTTCAGAAGTGATCAACTCATGGGTACACAGCCCCAGCAAATGAGCAGGCGCCTCACTGCGTGAGTGACTGAACACATCAAACGCCCAATACAACTCCTGCTGACCCGCCTTCAACCTTTCTTCACTGGCCTCAATACGCTCATAAGGCGTAATGCTTTTATCCAGCACCGTACGCTCGACTTGCTCCATGATCCGAATACACATCCGCTCATGGGCCACCGGACGCAGTGCGCTGTAAAGCTTCCAATCCAATTCGTTCATTGCCGACTCCTGCTTCCCAAGTCGTCTGGTTGAGGCTTTAAGGATAGCTGCGCCGACCAGGACAAGACCGACAACTTTCAATTGCGCATCCCGTATACCACGCGCAAACATCAAGACAAACACTGACATTTACCGCAACAAAATCTCGATAAACCGTCCTTTTCGAGGATTCCTCTCAATTTTTTTCGACCGCTTGCCATCCTTTCCCCCCGCGGTTAGGGTTGAAGGCATGAAAACCTCTCACACCCTCATCCAGCTTCGCCAGCACCGCAGCCTGTGCCTCGTCAGTGCACGACTGCCGGGCTGAATCGCGGTGCCTCGCCCCACGCTTTTCCCAAGAACATTTTGATCCACCGGCAGGCCGCCTTTTTTCGGCCCACACAATAAGGATTTCCCGATGAGCATGCTCAAAGACCCGTCTTCGAAATACCGCGCGTTCCCGACCATCGACATCCCGGACCGCACCTGGCCGTCGAAGACCATTACCGCCGCGCCGATCTGGTGCAGCTCCGACCTGCGTGACGGTAACCAGTCGCTGATCGAGCCAATGGACGCGGTCAAGAAGCTGCGTTTCTGGAAAACCCTGGTGCAGGTCGGCGTCAAAGAAATCGAAGCCTCGTTCCCGGCGGCTTCGCAAACCGACTTCGACTTCGTGCGTACCCTGATCGAAGGCAACCACATCCCGGACGACACCACCATTCAGGTGCTGACCCAGGGTCGTGAAGACTTGATCGAGCGCACCTTCGAATCCCTGCGCGGGGCGAAGAAAGCCATCGTTCACCTGTACAACGCCACCTCCCCTTCTTTCCGCCGCATCGTCTTCAACCAGGACAAGGAAGGGGTCAAGGCCATCGCCGTGAACGCGGCCAAGCTGTTCGTCAAATATGCCGCCCAGCAGCCAGACACCGAGTGGACCTTCGAATACTCACCAGAAACCTTCAGCGCCACCGAGCTCGAGTTCGCCAAGGAAGTCTGCGACGCGGTGATCGAAGTCTGGAACCCGACGCCTGAGCACAAGGTGATCCTCAACCTGCCGGCCACCGTCGAATGCGCGACCCCGAACATCTATGCCGACCAGATCGAATGGTTCGGCCGTCACATCAACCGTCGTGACAGCGTGATCATCAGCCTGCACACCCACAACGACCGTGGCACTGGCGTTGCCGCCACCGAGTTGGGCCTGATGGCCGGCGCCGACCGTGTCGAAGGCTGCCTGTTCGGCAACGGCGAGCGCACCGGTAACGTCGACCTGGTAACCGTGGCCCTGAACCTCTACACCCAGGGCGTGCACCCTGAGCTGGACTTCTCCGACATCGACGGCGTGCGCAAGGTCGTCGAAGAGTGCAACCAGATCCAGGTGCACCCACGTCACCCGTACGTCGGCGACCTGGTTCACACCGCGTTCTCCGGCTCGCACCAGGACGCCATCCGCAAGGGCTTCGCCCAGCAGAAACCGGACGCGCTGTGGGAAGTGCCGTACTTGCCGATCGACCCGGCCGACATCGGCCGCAGCTACGAGGCGGTAATCCGCGTCAACAGCCAGTCGGGCAAGGGCGGTATCGCTTACCTGCTGGAACAGGAATACGGCATCAGCTTGCCGCGCCGCATGCAGATCGAGTTCAGCCAGGTGGTGCAGCGTGAAACCGATCGCCTGGGCCTGGAGATGACCGCCAAGCAGATTCACTCGCTGTTGATCAGCGAATACCTGCAAGCCAACACCCCATACGCGCTGGTCAGCCATCGCCTGCAGGAAGAAAACGGCAATAGCGCCGTCGAAGTGGAAGTGGCCAGCAAGGGTCAGGGCGAAACCAACCTGCACTGGCGCGGCAAGGGCAACGGCGCCCTGGAGGCGCTGGTGGCCGGTCTGCCAATTCCGGTAGAAATCATGGACTACAACGAACACGCGATCGGTGCGGGTACCAATGCCAAGGCGGCGGCCTACATCGAGCTGCGGGTGAACGGTGAGCGTGCGGTGCATGGCGTGGGGATCGATGAAAACATCACCACTGCCAGCTTCAAGGCGCTGTTCAGCGCGCTGAACCGGTCGTTGAGCCAGCCGGAAGCGAAAGCGGCGTAACTGATCGCTGAAAATGCAAAAGGCCCCTTGGTGCGAACCTTGGGGCCTTTTTGTTTGCCTGCCTGTTTTTGTATTGCCTGTCCCGGCCTCTTCGCGAGCAGGCTCGCTCCCACAGTGGATTTTTGGTGTACACAGAATCTGTGTTCACATCGATCAAATGTGGGAGCGAGCCTGCTCGCGAAGAGGCCGGGTCAGGCAACCAAGATCTCAAGTGAATTCGAAAGTATCGGCATCCAGATTAGCCGGGAACCGCGTACGGTACGCTTGCAGATCCGCAGCGTTCAGAACGACCTGAAACACCCCATCAGCCTCCCCCGCACTGAGCAAGGTCTCACCCTGGAAATCCAGCACCTGACTGTCACCGGTATAGGCAAAACCCTTGCCATCAGTCCCGATGCGATTCACCGCCGCCACATAGCACAGGTTTTCAATCGCCCGGGCCGGCAGCAATCGGTTCCAGTGCTGACGCCGTGCACCCGGCCAGTTGGCGGTGTACAGCAGCAGGTCGGTGTCCTGGGCGTCGCGGCTCCACACCGGGAATCGCAGGTCGTAGCAAATCAGCGGGCGCACCCGCCAACCCTTGAGCTCGAACTGCACCTGGCGCTCACCGGGAGTGTAGTGATTGTGTTCACCGGCCATGCGGAACAGATGGCGCTTGTCGTAGTGCAACACCTCCCCGTCCGGTCGCGCCCACAACAGCCGATTGTGATGACTGCCGTCGGCGGCCTGGACGATGATGCTGCCGGTAATCACCGCGTCGTACTTCGCTGCCTGAACCCGCAGCCATTTGCTGGTTGGGCCGTTTTCCGCTTCGGCGAGGGTCTCGGATTCCATGGAAAAACCGGTGGTGAACATCTCCGGCAGGATGATCAGGTCAGCGCCGCGAGCCTGCTCCAGCAATTGCTCGAAATGCTCCAGGTTGGCCTGGCGGTCGTGCCAGGCCAGGGTGGTCTGGATCAGCGCGATGTTCAGATTGGGCAGCGCACTCAGATCACGCATAATTTTTCCGCTGCTTCACGCAGGGTCTCCTCGCGTTTGGCGAAGCACAGGCGCACCAGGCGCTGGCCGACCGGTGGAGTCTGGTAGAACACCGAGATCGGGATGCTTGCAACGCCGTGTTCGCGGGTCATCCACAACGCCATCTCGACGTCGTTGAGGTCGGGGCGGATCTGCGAGTAATCGACCAACTGGAAATAGGTACCGGCCACCCGGGTGAAACTGAAGCGCGATGGCGTCAGCAGGTCGCAGAACAAATCGCGCTTGGCCTGATAGAACGCCGGCAGTTCGTCCACATGTTCCGGGTATTCGGCCATGTAGTCGGCCAAGGCGTATTGCAACGGCGTCACGCCGCAGAAACTGACGTACTGATGCACTTTGCGCAGCTCGGCGGTCAGGGCCGGCGGTGCAACCACGTAGCCGGTTTTCCAGCCGGTGACGTGATAGGTCTTGCCGAACGAGCTGACCACAAAGGCGCGCTGATACAGCTCTTCATGAGCCAGCACACTGACGTGGGGCAGACCATCGAACACCAGGTGTTCGTAGACCTCGTCGCACACCAGATAAATGTCACGATCACGGATCAACGCCGCCAGCTGGTCCAGCTCGGCACGGCTGATGAGTGCACCGCTGGGGTTATGCGGGGTATTGAGGATGATCATCCGTGTGCGCGTCGTTACGGCTTCAGCGAGTTTCTGGAAGTCGATGGAGAAGTCTTTCAGGCCCAGCTGCACATGCACGCAACGACCACCGGCCAGTTCCACCGAAGGCTCGTAGCTGTCGTAAGCCGGATCGAACACGATCACTTCGTCGCCACTGTGGATAACCGCCTGAATCGCACAGAAAATCGCCTGGGTCGCGCCAGGGGTGACCGTCACTTCATCGTCGGCATCGACATTGACCCCGTAGCTGCGGGCGATCTTCGCCGCAATCTGCTGACGCAACGCCGGCAGGCCGGTCATCGGCGAATACTGGTTGTGGCCATTGGCGATATGCCGACCGACCGCATCGCACAGGGCTTGCGGAGCATCGAAATCGGGAAAACCCTGGGACAGGTTCAGCGCCCCGGTTTGCGCCGCGAGCTGAGACATCTGAGTGAAGATAGTGATGCCGACATTCGGCAGCTTGCTGGTGATCATCGGTGATTCCCTGCTCTACACCCGGCTCTAACGGCGGCGCGGGAGAGCCCGAGGATAGCCCATCCGGCGCCCATAAAAAAAGGGCGCCTACTGGCACCCTTCTTCTACAACATTCACTGCATACCTGTGGCGAGGGAGCTTGCTCCCGCTGGACCGCGACGCGGTCCCAACATCTGCAACCGAGATCGTTCAGATAGAACCCACCGGCTGGTCTTGCGACTGCTGCGCAGTCGAGCGGGAGCAAGCTCCCTCGCCACAACAATCCCACACACAAAATGGTGTGGGGCTTGTGAATCAGCGCTTATCGCGACGCTTCTTATCGGCTTTCTTGTGGTGCGACATCATGCGACGCTTCTTGTTGACCTGACGGTCGGTGAGCGAGTTCTTGTTGCCTTCGTACGGGTTCTCGCCACCCTTGAACTCGATACGGATCGGCGTACCGACCAGCTTCAAGACACGACGGTAAGTGTTTTCCAGGTAACGGACGTAAGACTTCGGCACCTTTTCGATCTGGTTACCGTGAATCACGATGATCGGCGGGTTCGCACCACCCAAGTGGGCATAACGCAGCTTGATCCGGCGGTTGTTGACCATCGGTGGCGCGTGCTCGCCGACCGCATCTTCCAGGATCTGGGTCAGGCGGTTGGTCGGCCAGCGGGTGACCGCAGACTTGAACGAGTTCTGTACCGAGGCGTAGAGGTTGCCCACGCCAGTGCCGTGCAAGGCCGAGATGAAGTGGATGTCGGCGAAATCGACGAAGAACAGTCGGCGTTGCAGCTCGACCTTGACGAAGTCGCGCTCACCCGGCGTCATGCCGTCCCACTTGTTGATCGCGATGACCAGCGCACGACCTGCTTCAAGGGCAAAGCCCAGCAGGTTGAGGTCGTGATCCACCACGCCTTCGCGGGCGTCCATGACGAAGATCACCACGTTGGCGTCTTTGATCGCCTGCAAGGTTTTGACCACGGAGAATTTTTCGACTTCTTCGTGGATCTTGCCGCGCTTGCGCACACCGGCGGTGTCAATCAGCGTGTACTTCTCGTCGTTACGCTCGAACGGGATGTAGATACTGTCGCGGGTGGTGCCGGGCTGGTCATAGACGATGACCCGGTCTTCACCGAGCATGCGGTTGACCAGGGTCGACTTGCCGACGTTCGGGCGGCCGATGATGGCGATCTTGATCCCGTCTTTTTCGCTCGGGCCAGGAATGCGCTTGGCTTCCTCGCCTTCGGCAACGATCTCTTCCTCGCCTTCTTCCGATTCATCGTCGTCTTTGGGGAAGTCGCTCAGGGCGATTTCCAGCATCTGGGTGATGCCACGACCATGGGCACCGGCGACCGGGATCGCGTGGCCCATGCCCAACGGGGCGAATTCGGCGCGGGCCATTTCCGGGTCGATGTTGTCGACCTTGTTGGCTACCACGTAGGAACGCTTGTTACGTTTGCGCAAATGCTCGGCGATCATCTGGTCGGCGGCGGTGAAACCGGCCTTGGCATCTACCAGGAATAGAACGACATCCGCTTCTTCAATGGCCAGCAGCGACTGCTCGGCCATTTTTTCGTCCATACCGTGCTCGTCACCGGAGATACCGCCGGTGTCGACCAGAATGTAGGAACGCCCTTGCCACTTGGCCTCACCGTATTGGCGATCACGGGTCAGACCGGACAAGTCGCCGACGATGGCGTCGCGAGTCCTGGTCAGGCGGTTGAACAAGGTGGACTTGCCGACGTTCGGTCGGCCCACCAGGGCGATTACGGGAACCATGCGGCTCTCCACTTCGTTATTTCAGAAAATACAAAAGCCGCTGCGAGGCAGCGGCTGGTGCTCGGGGCAATCACTGTGTGTTTTTCTGTAGGAGCGAGCTTGCTCGCGAAAAACGCAAAGACACCGCGTATATTCAGGTCGCCAACGTAATCGTTGACGTCCATCGCGAGCAGGCTCGCTCCCACATTCATACCCACAAGTGAAGCAGCCTGGGGTGTTAACCCCAAGCATAGTTCTTACTTAATGGTCAGGGCTTCCAGTTTGCCACTGTTGCCATATACATAAATCGTATCACCCACCACCAGCGGACGGGCACGCAGGCCATCGCTGTCGATGCGCTCGCGGCCGACGAAACGACCGTCCACCTGACTCAGCAGGTGCAGGTAACCTTCCAGGTCACCGACTGCCACGTAGCTGGAAAACACTTCCGGAGCCGACAGCTGACGGCGAGCCAGCGAATCGTTGCTCCACAAGGCTGTGGTGGAACGTTCGTCGATGCCTTCGACAGTGCCCGAAGACAGGCTCACATAGACGCTGCCGAAACCCTGGGCGACACCGGCATAGCTGGAAGCATCACGCTGCCAGAGCTGACGACCGCTATCCAGGTCCAGTGCCGCAACGCGACCCTGGTAACTGGCGACATACAGCGTACTGCCGGACAACAGCAGGCCACCGTCGATATCGACCACACGCTCCAGTTCCGAACGGCCCTGTGGAATCGCCACCCGTTGTTCCCACACCGGCACGCCGTTGGAGATATCGAGAGCGACCACTTTACCCGTCGACAGGCCAGCCACCGCGAGGCGATTGGTGACGATCGGCGCACTGGTGCCGCGCAGGGTCAGGACGGCTGGGGTGCTGTCATACAACCAGCGCTGGTTGCCGGTCGCGGCATCCAGGCCGATCAGACGATCGTCCTGAGTCTGCACCACCACCACGTCACCGTTGTTGGCCGGCGGCGCGAGCACTTCGCTGGACACGCGAGCGCGCCATTTCTCTTCGCCGCTGCTCGCATCGAGGGCAACGATTTCACCCTTGAGCGTGCCGATGGTGAGCAACCCGTAAGCCACGCCGACGGCACCGGAAACAGGCAGATCGAGATCCTTCTCCCATTTGACGTCGCCGGTGCTGCGATCCAGCGCCATCACCTCACCGGTAACGTCGGCAGCATAGATGGTATCGCCATCGACCGCCGGAACCAGCATGTTGTAGGTTTCGCCCTGACCGTCACCGATCGAACGACTCCACTGCTTCTGCAGAACCACTTCTTCCTTGAAGTCGGTCAACTCGGCCGGTGGCAGTTCTTTCTTGCTGTTGCTGCTGCAACCCGCGGCCAGTACGGCCAGAGCCAGCAATGCTGCATGTTTCCAACGAATCACGTCACGCATCCCCTTTGGCCAGGTCGTCCAGCTTGATTTGTAGGCCGCCGACTGCCGCTTCATCCGACAGTGCCGCCTTGGCTTTTTGATACGCCGCGTTCGCTTCGTCGGTACGACCCAACTGCACCAGCAGGTCGCCCTTGAGCTCCTCGCGAGTGGCCAGGAAAGCGGCATCGGCATCGCCTTCGAGCAGTTTCAGGGCTTCATCGGCCTTGTCCTGCGCGGCCAGCACCTGCGCCAGGCGCTGACGGGCAATTTCTTTCAGTGCCGGGTTGGCCGGTTTGGCAACGATGGCTTTCAGCTCGGCCGCCGCGTCGTCCAGCTTGCCGCTGTCGACCGCGACTTTCGCCACGAACAGGCTGCCGTACTGCGCGTAGGCGCTGCCGCCGAACTCGCTGTTGAGCTTGCCGGCCAGGTCCGAAACCCGGGCGGCATCAGGCTTGCCGTCAGGCGTCAGCGTGGTTTCGAGCAATTGCTGATAGAGAATCGAGGCGCCTTGCGACTGATTGCTCTGATACTTCTGCCAGGCCTGCCAGCCGAACACGATGACCAGCGCCAACAGGCCGCCAGTGACCAGGGGCTTGCCGTTGCGTGTCCACCAGTCCTTCAAATCCGCCAGCTGTTCGTCTTCGGTACTCGACACCCCAATACTCCTTAATCGCTAAATCGGCTGTTTGACAGCTTCAACCCTGCACGACGCAGGTGGCCAGGTGTGCAGCAAGCGCATCCCAGGCAATGCTTTGTTGTTCGCCCTGGCCACGCAGGGGTTTGAAACCTACCACTTGCTGGGCCATTTCATCATCGCCGAGGATCAGCGCGTACAGCGCACCGCTCTTGTCGGCCTTCTTGAACTGGCTTTTGAAGCTGCCGGCGCCGGCATTGACTTGCAGGCGCAGGTTGGGCAATTGATCCCGAACACGCTCACTCAAGGCCAGGCCGGCCAGCTCGGCTTCTTCACCGAAGGCGCAGAGGTAGACGTCGACCTGACGGGAAATTTCTTCCGGGATCTGCTCCAGGGTTTCAAGCAACAGCACCAGACGCTCGATACCCATGGCGAAACCGACGCCAGGGGTCGGCTTGCCGCCCATCTGCTCCACCAGACCGTCGTAACGACCACCGGCACACACGGTGCCCTGGGCGCCGAGCTTGTCGGTGACCCATTCGAAAACGGTCTTGCTGTAGTAATCCAGCCCGCGAACCAGCTTCGGGTTGATCACGTAAGGAATGCCGGCGGTGTCCAGGCGAGCCTTGAGGCCCTCGAAGTGCACGCGGGATTCTTCGTCGAGGTAGTCGGCCATTTTCGGCGCGTCCACCAGTACCGCTTGAGTGTCGGCGTTCTTGGTATCCAGAACCCGCAATGGGTTGGTCTTCAAACGGCGCTGGCTGTCTTCGTCCAGCTTGTCCAGGCGGGCCGAGAGGAACTCGACCAGCGCTTCGCGATAGCGACCGCGGGACTCAGCGGTGCCCAGGCTGTTGAGTTCGAGCTTGACCGCATCACGGATGCCCAGCTCGCCCCACAGGCGCCAGGTCAGCACGATCAGCTCGGCATCGATGTCCGGACCGTCGAGGTTGAAGACTTCGCAACCGATCTGGTGGAACTGGCGATAACGGCCTTTCTGTGGACGTTCGTGGCGGAACATCGGGCCGATGTACCAGAGTTTCTGCACCTGGCCACCGCCGGTGATGCCGTGCTCGAGCACCGCACGCACGCAGGCCGCCGTGCCTTCAGGGCGCAGGGTCAGGGAATCGCCGTTGCGGTCGTCGAAGGTGTACATCTCTTTTTCGACGATGTCGGTCACTTCACCGATCGAGCGCTTGAACAGCTCGGTGAACTCGACGATCGGCATGCGGATCTGCTTGTAACCGTAGTTATCCAGCAGACGCGAGACGGTGCCCTCGAAATGACGCCACAGGGGAGTCTGTTCGGGCAGGATATCGTTCATGCCACGTATGGCTTGCAGAGACTTGCTCACTTTAAATCCTTAAATTCGTTCGATCAGCCGCGAGCGATTACAGCCGCGTCGGCTTCGACCTTTTCGGCCGCTTTCTGGCGGATCAAGCGTTCAAGCTCATCCACCAGATTGTCATTCGTCAGTTTCTGCGACGGCTTGCCGTCGATGTAAATCAGGTTGGGCGTGCCGCCGGTCAAGCCGATATGGGCTTCCTTGGCTTCGCCCGGCCCGTTGACCACGCAACCGATGACCGCCACATCCAGCGGCACCAGCAGGTCTTCGAGGCGCCCTTCCAGCTCGTTCATGGTCTTGACCACATCGAAGTTCTGCCGCGAGCAGCTCGGGCAGGCGATGAAGTTGATGCCACGGGAACGCAGGTGCAGGGATTTGAGAATGTCGTAGCCGACTTTCACTTCCTCGACCGGGTCGGCCGCCAACGAGATGCGAATAGTATCGCCAATCCCTTCGGCAAGCAGCATACCGAGGCCCACGGCGGATTTCACCGTGCCTGAACGCAAACCACCGGCTTCGGTGATCCCCAGGTGCAGCGGCTGGACGATTTCCTTGGCCAGCAAGCGATACGCTGCGACGGCCATGAACACGTCCGAGGCTTTCACGCTGACCTTGAAGTCCTGGAAGTTCAGGCGCTCCAGGTGCTCGACGTGACGCAAGGCAGACTCGACCAGCGCCGCCGGGGTCGGCTCGCCGTATTTCTTTTGCAGGTCTTTTTCCAGGGAACCGGCGTTGACGCCGATCCGGATCGGAATCCCGCGATCGCGGGCGGCATCGACCACGGCGCGCACACGGTCTTCGCGACCGATGTTGCCCGGGTTGATGCGCAGGCAGTCCACGCCCAGTTCGGCTACGCGCAGTGCGATCTTGTAGTCGAAGTGGATGTCGGCAACCAGAGGCACCTTGACCAGCTGCTTGATCTTGCCGAACGCTTCGGCGGCGTCCATATCCGGCACGGAAATGCGCACGATATCGACACCGGCGGCTTCCAGGCGATTGATCTGGGCCACGGTGGCGGCCACGTCATTGGTGTCGCTGTTGGTCATGCTCTGCACCGCGATCGGCGCATCGCCGCCCACAGGCACGTTACCGACCCAGATCTTGCGGGATTCGCGACGTTTGATTGGAGATTCGCCGTGCATGACTTATTGACCCAACTTCAGGCGAGCAGTCTCGCCACTGGTGAACGGAGCGACATCAACCACCTGCCCGTTGTAACTGACCTGCGCACCACGGGCAAAGCCCAGGCGCACGGTAAAGGGTGGTTTGCCGCTGACGGAAACGTTTTCGCCCTTGCGCTTGAGACCACTCAACAGCACCTTGCCGGTACCGTCGGTGACTTGCGTCCAGCAATCGGCGGTGAATCGCAGTTGAACCTGACCCTGGCCGGCAACCGGAGCCGCCGCGGCAGGAGCCGGAACGGTCGGCGCCACCGGAGTGGTGACCACGGGGGCCGGTACTGCGGGCACAGCGGGAGCCGGCGTTGCCGGAGTGCTGACGATCGGCGTGGTGCCGGGCGCCGGTGCAGCGGGCGCGGTGGCTTCAGTGTCGATCGAGGTGTCCGCGGAAGTGTCGGCTTGCGGCAAGGCGAGCGCGGTGGTGCCTTCAGCCTGGCCTTGCGCGACGGCCTGGTCTTCCGGCTCGTCCAGCGGATGGATTTGCGTCGTGCCATCGGCACCTTCGACTTCCACGTGTTCCGGGCTCAGGCTGATCGGGTCCTTGGTGCGCGACGAAGTCTGATCCTGCCACCAGATAAACCCGCCACCGATCACCGCGACCAGCAACAGCAGGCTGACAATTCGCAAAATGGTGTGGGAAACCCGCACCGGCTCTTCAATACGACCCAGGCTGTGGACGCTGCTGCCCTGGGAGTCGGTGCCGGTGGACAGGTCGAACTGCTGCACCAGCACGGTTTGATCCATGCCCAGCAATTTGGCGTAGGCGCGGATATAGCCGCGGGCAAAGGTGTGCCCAGGCAGCTTGTCGAAAGCGCCGGCTTCCAGATTGCTCAGGGAATTGACGGTGAGGTTGAGCTTGAGGGCCACTTCGGCCAGCGACCAGCCATTGCTTTCGCGAGCCTGGCGCAATGTCTCACCGGGATTAACGCGATTCGCTGCTACAACTTCGGGATGCGCCGCTTTCATCATTGCTCCGACAGGTATTGCTGATATTCCGGCGTACCCGGATAGAGTCGTTTTAGTTGCAGGCCAAAACTGGCAGCCTTGTCGCGATCTTCAAACACTTTTGCCAGCCGCACGCCGAGCAATAGACTACGTGCATTTTGCTCGGTGAGCTGGCTAAAACGGTCGTAATAGTCACGCGCGGGCACATAATGCCTGTCTTCGTAAGACAACTCAGCCATTTCCAGCAAGGCACGTGGCTGTTGACGGTTCAAGCGCAGGGCTTTTTCCAGTTGTTGCTGAGCCAGGTCACGCTGGCCCAGTTTGGAAGCGGTCATGCCCAGGTTCTCGAATACTCGCGAACGCTCAGGATACAGGGTATCGGCGGCGGCCTGCTCGAAGCGCTCGTAAGCCTCTTTGTAACGTTTCTGTTCGAAAAGAAAACTGCCGTAGTTGTTCAGGATGCGCGCATCGTCGGCGCGGGCAGACAGCGCCTTTTGAAAATGCTGGTCGGCCAGTTCCGGCTCCATCTCGGCCTGGAACACCAGCCCCAGCGCCGCATTGGCGTCAGGGTCCGAGCTGTCCAGTTCCAACGCCTTCTTCAGCGGCACCTTGGCGCGCTCGGTCATGCCCTGTTGCAGGTAGCCAAGCCCCAATTGCACATAGGCGACCCGCGCTTCATCGCGGCCTTTGCTGGTCTTCATCGGGTTGAAATCGCCCGACAGGACACAACCAGTACAAAGACTGGCCAACAGCACAAGCAGCGCGAAGCGCAGGGACATAGAGATCCTCTCTTAATTATTGTTCGCAGCGTTCTGTGCGATATCGTTTTCGGCGCTCAACTCGCGCACGGCGATATAACGTTCGCTGCGACGGGTGCGATCCAGCACCTGCCCTACCAATTGGCCACACGCGGCGTCGATGTCTTCACCACGAGTGGTGCGTACGGTGACATTGAAGCCGGCATGGTGAAGCTGATCCTGGAACCGTCGAATCGCGTTGTTGCTCGGACGCTCGTAACCGGAGTGCGGGAACGGGTTGAACGGAATCAGGTTGATCTTGCACGGGATGTTCTTGAGCAACTCGATCATTTCGACCGCGTGCTCGACCTTGTCGTTGATGTCCTTGAGCAAGGTGTACTCGATGGTCAGCACGCGCTTTTCACCGAGGGACGACATGTAGCGCTGGCACGACTCAAGCAGCATCTTGAGCGGATACTTCTTGTTGATCGGCACCAACTGGTTACGCAATGCGTCATTTGGAGCGTGCAGTGACAACGCCAGGGAGACGTCGATGTGCTTGGACAGCTCATCGATCATCGGCACCACGCCCGAGGTGGACAGGGTCACGCGGCGCTTGGAGATCCCGTAGCCCAGGTCATCCATCATCAGATGCATGGCGGCCACGACGTTGTCGAAGTTCAGCAGCGGCTCACCCATGCCCATCATCACCACGTTGGTGATGGCACGGTCGGCGGTCGCCGGGATGCTGCCGAACGATTTATTGGCAATCCACACCTGGCCGATGACTTCGGCGGCGGTGAGGTTGCTGTTGAAACCTTGCTTGCCGGTGGAGCAGAAACTGCAGTCCAGGGCACAGCCTGCCTGGGACGAAACGCACAAAGTGCCGCGTTTGCCCTGGGGAATGTACACGGTCTCGACGCAGCTGCCGGACGCCACGCGCACCACCCACTTACGGGTGCCGTCGGTGGAAATGTCCTCGCTGACCACTTCGGGGCCGCGAACTTCGGCAATGGCCTTGAGCTTGTCGCGCAAGGCCTTGCTGACGTTCGTCATGGCGTCGAAATCATCGACGCCAAGGTGGTGAATCCATTTCATTACCTGACCGGCACGGAAACGCTTCTCCCCGATCGAGTCGAAGAATTTTTCCATTTCCTGTTGAGTCAGACCCAGCAGGTTGGTTTTTACAGTCGATGTAGTCATGGATTCACCTTCACTCTTAAGCCAATGCTTAGCGAGTGGTTACTTCAGTAGCTGCGAAGAAGTACGAGATTTCGCGAGCAGCAGCGGCTTCGGAGTCCGAACCGTGCACAGCGTTGGCATCGATGGAATCAGCGAAGTCAGCACGGATGGTACCGGCAGCAGCTTCTTTAGGGTTGGTAGCGCCCATCAGCTCACGGTTCAGAGCGATAGCGTTTTCGCCTTCCAGAACCTGAACGACAACCGGACCGGAGATCATGAAAGCAACCAGGTCGCCGAAGAAACCACGAGCGCTGTGCTCAGCGTAGAAGCCTTCAGCTTCGGCTTTGGACAGTTGCTTCAGTTTCGAAGCTACAACGCGCAGGCCAGCTTTTTCGAAACGAGTGGTGATCTCGCCGATAACGTTTTTAGCAACAGCGTCAGGCTTGATGATGGAGAAAGTACGTTGAACAGCCATGGTGTAACTCCAGAAACGGTAATTTGTGAAAAATTAAACCCGCGAATTATACGCGGGTTCTTGGGTATTGCCTAACTGCGTACGGTGCAGAGTTAATCTGCTTCTTCGATCCAGGCGGCCTGAATGGCTTCAAGCACCTTCTCGCCACCGCGGGTCGGATCATCGCTGAACTCGGGCAATGCCAGCACCCATTTGTGCAGATCGACGAAGTTCACGTAGCGCGGATCCACTTCCGGCTTCGATTCAGCCAGCTGAATCGCGATTTCCAGCACATCAACCCATTTCAGACTCATGTCGGTTCCTTGAATCAGTGCGGCGCTTCGGCGGCATGGTTGAGCGAGTATTTCGGAATTTCGACGGTCAGGTCTTCGGTCCCGACGATCGCCTGACAGCCTAGGCGCGATTGCGCTTCCAGACCCCAGGCCCGATCAAGAAAGTCCTCTTCCAGCTCATCGGCTTCTTCCAGCGAGTCGAAACCTTCGCGGATGATGCAATGACAGGTGGTGCAGGCGCAGACGCCGCCACAGGCGCTTTCCATCTCGATATGGTGTTCATGGGCCAGCTCGAGAATGGAGGTACCCGGCTCAGCCTCCACAACCATGCCATCCGGGCAAAACTTATCGTGTGGTAGAAAAATGACCTGCGGCATCAATTATCCTCGATTTCATTCAGGTTGCGCCCCGCCAGCGCGGCTTTCACCGTCGAGTCCAGGCGGCGGGCGGCAAAGGCATCGGTCACTTGCGACAGACGCTTGGTCTGTTGCTCGATGGCGTAACCATCGGTGCCTTTCATCAGTTCGGTCAGTTCCTGCATCTGCAGTTCGATGACCATGCGCTCTTCGGCGTCGAGCAGGCGCTCGCCGTCGGCATCGAGGGCACCCTGCACCGCTTCGAGCAGGCGCCGGGCATCGACCTGCTGCTCACGCAGCACACGGGCAACCTTGTCGTCATTGGCGTGCTGGAACGAGTCCTTGAGCATCTTGGCGATTTCGCCGTCGGTCAGGCCGTAGGACGGCTTGACCTGGATGCTGGCCTCGACACCCGAACCCAGTTCGCGCGCCGCAACACTGAGCAGACCGTCGGCATCGACCTGGAAGGTCACACGAATCTTCGCCGCACCGGCCACCATCGCCGGAATGCCGCGCAATTCGAAGCGTGCCAGGGAGCGGCAGTCGCTGATCAGCTCGCGCTCACCCTGCAGCACGTGGATCGCCATGGCCGACTGGCCGTCTTTATAAGTGGTGAAGTCCTGGGCACGGGCGACGGGGATGGTGGTGTTGCGCGGAATCACTTTCTCCATCAGGCCGCCCATGGTTTCCAGCCCCAGGGACAACGGAATCACGTCAAGCAACAGCAACTCGTCGCCGTCGCGTTTGTTGCCGGCCAGGGTATCGGCCTGGATCGCAGCCCCGATGGCTACCACTTGATCCGGATCGATTTCGGTCAGCGGCTCGCGACCGAAGGCTTCAGCTACGGCTTCGCGAACGCGAGGTACACGCGTCGAGCCGCCAACCATGACCACCGCGTGCACTTCTTCCAGCTCAATACCGGAATCACGCACCGCACGACGGCAGGCTTTAAGGCTGCGAGCGACCATAGGCTCGATCAATGCATTGAAAGCTTCACGGGTCAGTCCGGCTTTCCAGTCGCCATGAGCGACTTCGACGGACGCGGCATTGGTCAGGGCTTCCTTGGCCGCACAAGCGGTTTGCAGCAGGTGGCGTTGCGCACCCGGATCAAGGTCGGCGGACAGACCCGCGCTCTCGATGATCCAGCCGGCGATGGCGTGGTCGAAGTCATCGCCACCCAGGGCGCTATCGCCGCCGGTCGCCAGCACTTCGAACACACCGCCCGTCAGGCGCAGGATCGAGATATCGAACGTGCCGCCACCCAGGTCGTAAATGGCGACCAGGCCTTCAGCGTGCTGATCCAGACCGTAAGCCACCGCGGCGGCGGTCGGCTCGTTGAGCAGACGCAACACGTTCAGACCGGCCAGTTTGGCCGCATCCTTGGTGGCTTGACGCTGAGCGTCGTCGAAATAGGCCGGAACGGTGATCACTGCACCGACCAGTTCGCCACCCAATGTCGCCTCGGCGCGCTGACGCAACACCTTGAGGATATCGGCGGAGACTTCGACCGGGCTTTTCGGGCCCTGGATCGTATCGATGAACGGCATGTGCGACTCGCCGCCGACGAAGCGGTACGGCAATTGGTCGCCCAGCTGCTTGACGTCGGACAGACCACGACCCATCAAGCGCTTGACCGACAGCACGGTATTCAAAGGATCGGAAGCGGCAGCCAGCCTGGCGGATTCGCCGACTTCAACGCGATCGGCGTGATAGCGCACGGCAGACGGCAGGATGACCTGCCCGTCAGCGTCGGCCAGAGGCTCGGAAAGACCACTGCGCAAGGCAGCGACCAGCGAATTGGTAGTGCCCAAGTCGATCCCCACAGCCAGACGACGCTGGTGCGGTTGAGGACTTTGGCCGGGTTCGGCGATCTGCAGTAGGGCCATCGTAATCAGGACTTATCTGTATATCAGGCGTGCGACCGGAGCGGCACTGGGTTAATCGTCGAGGCGCTCTTCCAGCTGGCGCACTTCGTAGGTGAGCTTGTCGAGGAACTGCATGCGCCGCATCAGGCGTTCGGCCTGTTCACGTTGCGCCGCATCATCCCAACAGGCTGCGAAGCTTTGGTTCAGTTCATCCTGAGCGGTTTTCAGGCGACGCTTGAACGCTGCAATACCGGCCATGTCGGCGCTGTCCTGCAGGTCTTCGAGCTCTTCACGCAGCTCCATCTGCTGCAGAAGGAACTCCGGATCGTGCACCGTGACCTCCAGCGGCAGCTCGCGACCACCCATGGCGAGCAGGTAACGCGCGCGCTTGGGGGAGCTTTTGAGCGTCTGGTAGGCCTCGTTGAGGCTCGCGGATTGCTCTAGCGCCAGCCGCTGCTCACGCTCGGAAGCGTCGGCAAAGCGGTCTGGATGAACACCGCGCGCCAACTCACGGTAGCGCGTGGCCAGCTGATCGAGATCCAGATTGAAGCTCGGTTGCAGCTGAAATAAAGCGAAATGACAAGGAGTACCCACAAGAAGCCTCAGATATTGAAGCTTTCGCCGCAGCCACATTCACCGCGCACGTTGGGGTTGTTGAACTTGAAGCCTTCGTTCAACCCTTCCTTGACGAAATCGAGTTCGGTGCCGTCCAGGTAGGCCAGGCTTTTCGGGTCGATGATCACTTTTTCGCCGTGACTTTCGAACACCTGGTCCTCTGCGACCACCTCGTCGACGAACTCCAGCACGTAGGCAAGGCCGGAACAGCCTGTGGTGCGAACACCCAGACGAATCCCTTCACCTTTGCCGCGCCCGTTGAGGGAGCGTCGCACGTGTTGAGCTGCCGCTTCTGTCATGCTGATAGCCATCGGTGACTCCTTACTCGTCGCCAAAACTTGAAAGTCAGATCAAGCCTTTCTTCTGCTTGTAGTCGCGAACGGCCGCTTTGATAGCGTCTTCAGCAAGTACGGAGCAGTGAATTTTTACTGGCGGCAGAGCCAGTTCTTCGGCCAGCTGAGTGTTCTTGATGGTCTCTGCTTCATCCAGAGTCTTGCCTTTCATCCACTCGGTAGCCAGGGAGCTGGAGGCGATAGCCGAACCGCAACCGTAGGTCTTGAACTTGGCGTCTTCGATGATGCCCGCTTCGTTAACCTTGATCTGCAGGCGCATCACGTCGCCGCACGCCGGAGCGCCGACCATGCCGGTGCCGACATCCGGGTCTTGCGCGTCCATCTTGCCGACGTTACGCGGGTTTTCGTAGTGGTCGATGACCTTTTCGCTGTAAGCCATGATTCTTAATCCTCACTCATCAGAGAGTCGCTCTTGAAGCCCTGCACCCGAGGGTTCACAGGGCCGGTTTGCGGCGACTTGAAATCAGTGTGCCGCCCACTCGATTTTCGAAATGTCGACACCGTCTTTGTACATGTCCCACAGCGGCGACAAGGTGCGCAGCTTGGTAACGGCCTCGCAGACTTTCTGCGCGGCGTAGTCGATTTCTTCTTCGGTGGTGAAACGGCCGAAGGTGAAGCGAATCGAGCTATGTGCCAGTTCGTCGTTGCGGCCCAGGGCGCGCAGTACGTACGAAGGCTCAAGCGAAGCCGAGGTGCAGGCAGAACCGGACGAAACCGCCAGATCCTTGAGCGCCATGATCAGCGACTCGCCTTCAACGTAGTTGAAGCTCAGATTCAGGTTGTGCGGAACGCGGGCGGTCATGCTGCCGTTGACGTACAGCTCTTCCAGGTCTTCGACCTGTTTGAAGAAGCGATCGCTCAGGGCCTTGATCCGCACGTTCTCGGCAGCCATGTCTTCCTTGGCTACGCGGAAAGCTTCACCCATGCCGACGATCTGGTGGGTCGCCAGGGTGCCGGAACGCATGCCACGCTCGTGACCGCCGCCGTGCATGGTCGCTTCGATGCGCACACGCGGCTTGCGGCTGACGTACAGCGCGCCGATGCCTTTAGGGCCGTAGGTTTTGTGGGCAGAGAACGACATCATGTCGACTTTCAGTTTTTGCAGGTCGATCTCGACCTTGCCAGTGGACTGAGCGGCGTCGACGTGGAACAGGATGCCCTTGGAGCGGAGCAGTTCACCGATGGCCGCGATGTCGTTGATGGTGCCGATTTCGTTGTTAACGTGCATGACCGAAACCAGGATGGTGTCGTCGCGCAGGGCGGCTTCGATCATCTCTGGTGTCACCAGGCCATCAGTGCGCGGCTCGAGGTAGGTCACTTCGAAACCTTCACGCTCCAGTTGGCGCATGGTGTCGAGGACAGCCTTGTGCTCAATCTTGGTGGTGATCAGGTGTTTGCCTTTGGTCGCATAGAAATGCGCCGCACCCTTGATTGCCAGGTTGTCGGATTCGGTGGCACCGGAGGTCCAGACGATTTCACGCGGGTCGGCGTTGACCAGGTCAGCGACCTGGCGACGGGCGTTTTCGACGGACTCTTCAGCTTTCCAGCCGAACACGTGGGAACGGGACGCCGGGTTACCGAAGTTTCCGTCGACCAGCAGGCATTCACTCATCTTTTGCGCGACACGCGGATCAACCGGGGTGGTCGCAGAGTAATCAAGGTAAATCGGCAATTTCATGGACTATCTCCTAAATCAGGCTGGCTGGCGTGCCGCTAGCTCTATGGCTGTCATTCGACGGCGGACGCTTCAATCTTGTCCAGGCGTGGCGCCTTGCTGTTGCAACGGCGCTGATCCTGACGCTGGGCTACTTCTTGTACCTCACGGCGAGTGACAAGGTCAGCCAAGCTGATACCGCTCAGAAATTCGTGAATCTGCAGGCTCAGGTCGCACCACAAATGGTGGGTCAGGCAGGTGTCGCCGTGATGGCAATCGCCCTGGCCCTGGCACTTGGTGGCATCGACCGATTCGTTCACCGCATCGATCACCTGGGCCACCTGGATGCCCTGCATGTCGCGCGACAGCTGGTAGCCGCCGCCTGGGCCCCGGACGCTGGACACCAGATTGCTGCGGCGCAGCTTGGCGAACAGCTGTTCGAGGTAGGACAGGGAGATGCCTTGGCGCTCGGAGATATCGGCCAGGGACACCGGCCCGTGCTGCGCGTGCAACGCCAGGTCGAGCATGGCGGTCACGGCGTATCGGCCTTTTGTAGTCAGTCTCATGGACAATTACCACGGAGTTCGGAATGGGGCGAGTATGCAATTCCCGAGTATTTAAGTCAACTATAAGACCTAGTACTTTAGTCAGGATTACCCGCAAAAGAGCGGCCGCATCATAGCAAAGGCTGGCGGCGTACAGCCAGCAGTACCGCGTTATCGTTCATCGCGAGCAAGCTCGCTCCCACAGGGCCCCGGGTGAAGCACAGATTACGTGAACACCGAAAATCCCTGTGGGAGCGAGCTTGCTCGCGATGAAGTTGACGCGGTCTAGCCGGCCTGACTCTGATCCTTATCCTTCACACAGGCAAAGTCTTCTTCCCGCAGCTCAGGCAGTTCCTTGGCGCAGTAATTACTGCCCAGATCCTTCAACGCCCCGCACATCCCCTCCAGACGCCCATCAACCGCCTGCAAGTGATCGAGCAACTGATTGATGGCACGCGCAACCGGGTCAGGCATATCTTCACCAACCCCATAAGCATCGAAGCCGATCTTCTCGGCCATGGCCTTGCGCTTGGCATCGACCTCGTCATCGGACTTGACGATGATCCGCCCCGGAATCCCCACCACCGTCGCCCCGGCCGGAACCGCCTTGGTCACCACGGCATTGGAGCCGACCTTGGCCCCGGCACCGACCGTGAACGGCCCCAGCACCTTGGCGCCCGCGCCGACCACCACGCCATCTTCCAGGGTCGGGTGACGCTTGCCCTTGTTCCAGCTGGTGCCGCCCAGGGTCACGCCCTGATAAAGGGTGACGTCGTTGCCGATCTCGGCGGTTTCACCGATGACGATGCCCATGCCATGGTCGATAAAGAAGCGACGCCCGACCTTGGCGCCCGGATGGATCTCGATCCCGGTCAACCAGCGACCGAAGTTCGACACCAGGCGCGCCAGCCACTTCCAGCCCATGCCCCACAGGGCCGCCGACAGGCGATGGATCCAGATGGCGTGCATGCCCGGGTAGCAGGTCAGGACTTCAAAGGCGTTGCGCGCTGCCGGGTCACGATGGAAAACACTCTGGATATCTTCACGCAAACGCTCGAACATTTCTTAATCCTTCCGCTTTAGAAGCTCGCCACGGGCCGCTTTCTGGGTTTCCGTGAGGATGCCACGCAATATATTCATTTCCGCCCGGCTGACCGAGCTTCGTCCGTACAACCGGCGCAGGCGCGCCATCAAGTGCCGTGGCTTTTCCGGATCGAGGAATTCGATGGCCACCAGGGTCTGCTCCAGGTGTTCATAGAATCGCTCCAGCTCATCCATGGTCGCCAGCTCACCACTCTTGGTGGACGCCACTTCATCCTTCTCGACCTTGCTCGGCTGACCTTGGGCCGCGAGCCAGGACATGCGCACTTCATAGCTCAACACCTGCACCGCCGCCCCGAGGTTCAGCGAACTGAACTCGGGGTCCGATGGGATGTGCACGTGATAATGACATCGCTGCAGCTCGTCATTGGTCAGGCCGGAATCTTCACGACCGAACACCAGCGCAATCTCGGTGCCCTGCGCGGCCTCCTCCACCACTCTCACCCCGCATTCGCGCGGATCGAGCAATGGCCAGGGGATACGCCGGTCACGGGCGCTCGTGCCCAGCACCAGCGTGCAGCCGACCAGGGCATCTTCCAAGGTGGCGACGACTTGCGCGTTTTCAAGGATGTCCCCGGCGCCGGATGCACGGGCATCGGCCTCGTGGTGCGGGAACAGCCGCGGTTCGACCAGCACCAGCCGCGACAGGCCCATGTTCTTCATGGCACGCGCAGCCCCGCCGATATTCCCGGGGTGGCTCGTATTGACCAGGACGACACGAATGTTTTGCAGCAAGGGAGGCACTCTCGAACACATCAAAGGGGAGCAAATCTTACAGTTCCTCCTACCGTTAAGCTACGAAAGCGCACGCCGTCCTTCACCTGTAGAAACTTTCTGATAGAATGCCCGGCTTTCTTTAACAACCTTAGGTGACACATCCATGCAGCCCATGCTGAATATCGCGCTGCGCGCCGCCCGCAGCGCCAGTGAATTGATCTTCCGCTCCATCGAGCGCCTGGATACCATCAAGGTCGACGAAAAAGACGCCAAGGATTACGTATCCGAGGTGGATCGCGCCGCCGAACAGAAAATCATCGACGCGCTGCGCAAGGCCTACCCGAATCACTCGATCATGGGTGAAGAAACCGGCATGCACGCCGGCAGCGGGATCGAAGGCGAAGAATACCTGTGGATCATCGATCCACTGGACGGCACCACCAACTTCCTGCGCGGCATTCCTCACTTCGCAGTCAGCATCGCCTGCAAATACCGCGGTCGCCTGGAACACGCAGTGGTCCTGGACCCGGTCCGCCAGGAAGAATTCACCGCCAGCCGTGGTCGCGGCGCCCAACTGAACGGTCGTCGCCTGCGCGTCAGCGGCCGCACCAGCCTGGACGGCGCCCTGCTGGGCACCGGCTTCCCGTTCCGTGACGACCAAATGGACAACCTCGACAACTACCTGGGCATGTTCCGCGCCCTGGTAGGCCAGACCGCCGGCATCCGCCGCGCCGGCTCGGCAAGCCTGGACCTGGCCTATGTGGCTGCCGGCCGTTTCGACGCCTTCTGGGAGTCGGGCCTGTCCGAGTGGGACATGGCAGCAGGCGCCCTGCTGATCCAGGAAGCAGGCGGCCTGGTGAGCGACTTCACCGGCGGTCACGACTTCCTCGAGAAAGGCCATATCGTTGCCGGTAACACCAAGTGCTTCAAGGCAGTGCTGACGGCGATCCAGCCGCACCTGCCGGCCTCGCTGAAGCGCTAAGCTTCCAGCGACAGAAAAAGCACCCTGCGGGGTGCTTTTTTTACGCCCCCAAAAACACCACAAGCCCACTGTAGGAGCGAGCTTGCTCGCGAAGGTCGTCAACGATAACGCGGGAAATCTGGATAAACGCGGCGCACTTGGGTTCTTCGCGAGCAAGCTCGCTCCTACAGGGTGTTGTGGTGGCGCATGAATCGTGGGCACAAAAAAAGCACCCCGCAGGGTGCTTTTTTAACTGGATACCAGCCGATCACTGACCCTGCTGATTCTCCGACAGGATCAACTTACCTTCCTTATCAACAGGGATCTGGTTCCCCGGATCACGATCCATTCTTACCTTGCCTTCCTTGCCATCCAGCGAATAACGCACGTCGTAACCCACAACCTTGTCACTGATGTCATTCACTGTATTACAGCGAGTCTGGGTCGTGGTGTAGGTATCGCGATTCTGCATACCCTCCTGCACCTTGTTACCCGCGTAACCACCGCCGACCGCACCGGCTACCGTGGCAATTTTCTTGCCCGTACCGCCGCCGACCTGGTTACCGAGCAAGCCACCGGCAACGGCACCGATGGCGGTACCGATAATCTGGTGTTGATCTTTGACCGGCGCCTGCCGGGTCACTGCTACGTCCTTGCACACTTCACGTGGCGTCTTGATTTGTGTCTTGACCGGTTCAACGGCTAGAACTTGCGCATACTCAGGGCCGCTTTTAACCAGGCTGTAGGTGGCAACAGCACCCCCGGCAGTCACACCGACAGCACCCAATACCGCACCAACCAGCAACGACTTGTTCACATGAACCTCCTGACCATCACATGCGGGACGCGCCCGCGCTTCTCCCAGCCTTGGAGCACAAAAAAAGGCGCGAGTTCAACTCGCGCCTTTTTGGATGACACCGCTGGAGGAATGTTCCTTCAAGGACGGTCGTCGACTTCCTTGTCGGTAGCCACCGGAGGAATCAGGTCCTCGGTACTCAGGTTCAGCCAGATCAACACCACGTTGGCGATGTAGATCGACGAATAGGTACCGGCCATCACACCGACGAACAGCGCGATGGAGAAGCCCCACAGGTTGTCACCGCCGAAGATCAACAGCGCGCCGATCGCCAGCAAAGTGGAGATCGAAGTCGCCATGGTCCGCAGCAGGGTCTGCGTGGTCGAGATGTTGATGTTATCGATCAGCGAGGCCTTGCGCAGCACCCGAAAGTTCTCGCGAACCCGGTCGAATACCACGATGGTGTCGTTGAGCGAGTAACCGATGATCGCCAGTACCGCCGCCAGCACCGTCAGGTCGAAGGTGATCTGGAAGAACGACAGGATACCCAGGGTCACGACCACGTCGTGGATCAACGAGACGATGGCACCGACCGCGAATTTCCACTGAAAGCGGAACGCCAGGTAGATCATGATGCCGCCCAGCGCCATCAGCATGCCGAGGCCGCCCTGGTCGCGCAGTTCTTCACCGACCTGCGGGCCAACGAACTCGACGCGCTTCACCACGGCCGGGTTGTCGCCGCCAGCCTTCTGCAGGGCTTCAGCCACCTGGTGACCCAGTTGCGGGTCTTCGCCAGGCATGCGCACCAGCAGATCGGTGGTCGCGCCAAAGCTCTGCACGATGGCGTCGCTGTAACCCGACGCCGTCAGCTGCTCCCGCACCTTGGTGACATCGGCCGGACGCTCGTAGGTCAGCTCGATGAGCGTACCGCCGGTGAAGTCCAGCCCGTAGTTCAGGCCCTTGCTGAACCAGCTGAACAACGCCAGAACCGTAAGGAGCAATGTGACGCCGAACGCAACGTTGCGAACGCCCATGAAGTTGATTGTACGTAACATGGCAGCCCCTTAAATCCACAACTTCTTGAAGTCACGACCGCCGAAGATCAGGTTGACCATCGCGCGGGTCACCATGATGGCCGTGAACATCGAGGTAAAGATCCCGAGGGACATGGTCACTGCGAAGCCCTTCACCGGGCCTGTGCCCATGGCGAAGAGAATCCCGCCGACCAGCAAGGTGGTCAGGTTGGAGTCGAGAATCGCAGTGAAAGCCCGGCCGAAGCCTTCGTTGATTGCCCGTTGCACGGTCATGCCCGCAGCGATCTCTTCACGAATCCGCGAGAAGATCAGCACGTTGGCGTCGACCGCCATGCCCATGGTCAAGACGATACCGGCGATACCCGGCAGGGTCAGCGTGGCACCCAGCAGCGACATCAAGGCCAGCAGCAGCACCATGTTCACCGCCAATGCGACGGTGGCGATGATGCCGAAGAAGCGGTAGATGGCGATGATGAACAGCGAGACGAACAGCATGCCCCACAGCGATGCATCGACACCTTTGACGATGTTGTCGGCACCCAGGCTCGGGCCAATGGTGCGCTCTTCAGCGAAGTACATCGGCGCCGCCAGACCACCGGCACGCAACAGCAGCGCCAGCTCGGACGACTCGCCCTGGCCGTTCAGGCCGGTGATGCGGAATTGAGCACCCAGCGGCGACTGGATGGTCGCCAGGCTGATGATCTTCTTCTCTTCCTTGAAGGTCTGCACCGGTACGTCTTTCTCGACGCCGTTGACCACTTGCTTGACGTAAGTGGTGACCGGACGCTGCTCGATGAAGATCACCGCCATGCTGCGACCGACGTTGCTGCGAGTCGCACGACTCATCAGCTCGCCACCGTGACCATCCAGGCGGATGTTCACTTCCGGCGTGCCTTGCTCGCCGAAGCCAGCCTTGGCGTCGGTCACCTGGTCACCGGTAATGATCAGGCCACGCTCGATCTGTGCCGGCGGACGATTGCCTTCACGGAACTCGAAGGATTCGGAAGTGGCTTTCGAAGCGCCAGGCTCAGCGGCCAGGCGGAATTCGAGGTTGGCCGTCTTGCCGAGGATACGCTTGGCTTCTGCGGTGTCCTGCACGCCCGGCAGCTCAACCACGATGCGGTTGGCGCCCTGGCGCTGAACGATAGGTTCGGCCACACCCAGCTCGTTGACGCGGTTACGTACCGTGGTCAAGTTCTGCTTGATGGAGTATTCGCGGATTTCCGCCAGCTTGGCCGGGGTCATCGCCAGACGCAGCACCGGCTGGCCATTGAGGTCGGCCGGAACAATGTCGAAATCGTTGAAATTCTTGCGGATCAGGGCACGGGCCTGTTCGCGGGCAGCTTCATCGGTGAAGCCCAGCTGAATGGCACCCTCGACTTGCGGCAGGCTGCGATAACGCAGTTTCTCTTTGCGCAACAGGCTCTTGACGTCGCCTTCGTAGACTTTCAGGCGCGCGTCGAGGGCTTTGTCCATGTCCACTTCCAGCAGGAAGTGCACACCACCGGACAAGTCCAGACCCAGCTTCATCGGGTGCGCGCCAAAGCTGCGCAGCCATTGCGGGGTGGTTTGCGCCAGGTTCAGTGCAACGACGTAGTCATCACCCAATGCCTTGCGCACAACGTCTTTGGCCGGCAGCTGATCTTCAGCCTTGGTCAGGCGTAGCAGACCGCCCTTGCCGCTCTCGGCCAGGGTGGCCGCCTTGACGTTGATCCCGGATTCCTTGAGCGCTGTGCTCACGCGATCCAGATCGGCCTGGGTCACCTGCAGCGAAGTGCTGGCACCGCTGATCTGAATGGCCGGATCATCAGGATATAGATTGGGAGCGGAATAAATCAGACCGACCGCCAGCACCGCCAGGATCAGAATGTATTTCCACAGAGGGTATTTGTTCAGCATCACGCCGCCCGCTTATGACGCGGGGCGCCTTGCGCGCCCCGTCGATTGAGTAGAAGTTGAAACTTAGATCGCTTTGAGCGTGCCTTTTGGCAGCGTGGCGGCGATGGCGCCCTTCTGGAACTTCATTTCGACGGTGTCGGAAACTTCCAGAACCACGAAGTCGTCGGCCACTTTGGTGATCTTGCCGGCGATACCACCGGTGGTCACCACTTCGTCGCCTTTCTGCAGGCTGCTCAGCAGGTTTTTCTGCTCTTTGGCGCGCTTGGCCTGTGGACGCCAGATCATCAGGTAGAAGATGACCAGGAAACCGACCAGGAAAATCCACTCAAAGCCGCCGCCCATTGGGCCGGCAGCAGGTGCAGCAGCGTCAGCCATGGCGTTAGAGATAAAAAAGCTCATTTAGCACTCCAGTTGCAAATGTTGAATCTTGGGGTCAGAAAACTCAGTCCAAAGGCGGAACGGGAAGTCCGCGTTTGGCGTAGAAGGCATCGACAAAGGCGGCCAATGTACCCTGTTGAATAGCCTCGCGCAAACCAGCCATAAGCACCTGGTAATGGCGCAAATTGTGGATGGTATTCAACATGCTACCCAGCATTTCGCCACACTTGTCCAGATGGTGCAGATAAGCACGGGAGAAGTTCTGGCAGGTGTAGCAATCGCACGTCGGATCCAGCGGCGTATCATCATGGCGATGGAACGCGTTACGGATCTTCAGCACGCCTGTATCAATGAACAGATGCCCATTGCGGGCATTACGGGTTGGCATCACGCAATCGAACATGTCCACACCGCGGCGCACACCCTCCACCAGATCTTCCGGTTTGCCAACGCCCATAAGGTAACGAGGTTTGTCAGCCGGCATCTGTCCCGGCAGGTAGTCCAGCACCTTGATCATCTCGTGCTTGGGCTCGCCCACCGACAGCCCGCCAATGGCCAGGCCATCGAAGCCGATATTATCGAGGCCTTCCAGGGAGCGCATGCGCAGATCCTGGTGCATGCCGCCCTGCACGATGCCGAACAGCGCCGCCGTGTTGTCGCCATGGGCCTCTTTCGAACGCTTGGCCCAACGCAACGACAGCTCCATGGAAATACGAGCGACGTCTTCATCAGCCGGATACGGTGTGCATTCATCGAAAATCATCACGATGTCCGAACCCAGGTCACGCTGGACCTGCATCGACTCTTCCGGGCCCATGAACACCTTGGCGCCATCCACAGGAGAGGCGAAGGTCACGCCCTCCTCCTTGATCTTGCGCATCGCGCCCAGGCTGAACACCTGGAAACCGCCGGAGTCGGTCAGAATCGGGCCTTTCCACTGCATGAAATCGTGCAGGTCGCCGTGCTTCTTGATCACTTCGGTGCCAGGACGCAGCCACAAGTGGAAAGTGTTGCCCAGAATGATTTCCGCGCCGGTGGCGGTGATATCCCGCGGCAGCATGCCCTTCACGGTGCCGTACGTGCCCACCGGCATGAAGGCCGGGGTCTCGACGGTACCGCGAGGGAAGGTCAAACGACCGCGACGAGCCTTGCCGTCAGTAGCAAGCAACTCAAACGACATACGACTTTGGCGACTCATTCTTTGTCCTCAGGGCCACGTGGTGCGGGGTTACGGGTGATAAACATCGCATCACCGTAGCTGAAAAAGCGGTATTCATGCTCGACGGCGGCTTTATAGGCGGCCATGGCTTCGGGATAACCGGCGAACGCCGAAACCAGCATCAACAGCGTGGATTCGGGCAAATGGAAGTTGGTGACCAGGGCATCGACCACATGAAACGGGCGGCCAGGGTAGATAAAGATGTCGGTATCGCCACTGAACGGCTTGAGCACGCCATCGCGCGCGGCACTTTCCAGGGAACGCACGCTAGTGGTCCCCACCGCCACCACCCGACCACCGCGAGCACGACAGGCGGCAACCGCATCCACCACATCCTGGCCGACTTCCAGCCATTCACTGTGCATGTGGTGATCTTCGATCTTCTCGACCCGCACCGGCTGGAACGTCCCCGCACCCACGTGCAAGGTCACGAACGCCGTCTCGACGCCCTTGGCGGCAATCGCCTCCATCAGCGGCTGATCGAAATGCAGCCCCGCCGTCGGCGCCGCCACCGCGCCCAAACGCTCGGCGTACACCGTCTGATAACGCTCGCGGTCCGAGCCTTCATCCGGGCGGTCTATATAAGGAGGCAACGGCATATGCCCGACGCGATCAAGCAGCGGCAACACCTCTTCGGCAAACCCCAGCTCGAACAACGCATCGTGACGCGCCAGCATCTCGGCCTCGCCACCGCCGTCGATCAGGATCTTCGACCCCGGCTTGGGCGACTTGCTGGAACGCACATGGGCCAGCACACGATGGCTGTCCAGCACCCGCTCCACCAGAATTTCCAGCTTGCCGCCGGAAGCCTTCTGGCCAAACAGCCGCGCCGGAATCACCCGGGTATTGTTGAACACCATCAAATCGCCAGGGCGCAAATGCTCCAGCAAATCAGTGAATTGACGGTGTGCCAGGGCGCCGCTGACCCCATCCAGGGTCAACAGGCGACTGTTGCGACGCTCGGCCAACGGGTGGCGGGCGATCAGCGAATCAGGGAGCTCGAAGGTAAAGTCAGCAACGCGCATGATGGGGTTCGTCTAGCAGGGCCGGGAAGTCTAGCGGAATTATCAAAAATTCTCCATGTACCTGATTGACCGACGGTTATCTCATCTCTATACTTCGCCGCCATTGAGCCCTGATGGCGGAATTGGTAGACGCGGCGGATTCAAAATCCGTTTTCGCAAGAAGTGGGAGTTCGAGTCTCCCTCGGGGCACCAAAATTAAGAAAGGTCTTGCTTTGCAAGGCCTTTTTTTTCGTCTGCGATAAAGTGACTGACACCCCGCCGACCTGTAGGAGCCGGCTTGCTGGCGATGCTTTTGATTCTGCTCTTCCACGCCACCCGCACCGCCAGAACATCTCACAAGGATTCCTCTCATGGAATTGCTGCTGGAAACCGTTGCCCTGCTCTCACTCAAGCTCGCTTATGAGACGGAAGACTCGAGTCCGATTCTGCGGGATGATCTGATGATGAGTGATTATGAGCGGGAGGTCTTTGGGTTGCTGGTGCGTCGGGGGGATGTTGAGGCGATTCAGTTGAAAGTGGATGAGTGCTTGGGTCTGGCACTGAACGCCATCGGCGGCATTGATACAGTCTTGGGACGCGAGCTGAATAGGTTGGCGTCAAATTTCAGCACTGTTAGAACGATTGAGCAGCTTGATTCACCGCTGATCGCACTCAAGGATTACTTGAAAGATATACAGTAAATGATGGGCCGGGGCCTCGAGGTTTTTCGTTAAGAAAGGAGAAAAAAATATTTCATTTTATTAATATTTACCCCCCTTTTCTATTAATAAGGAGTGAATAAAAAATGATATGCAAACAGAGCATTTCCCACTCTAATCAAACAAACTATAGCGCAATTCTTTGCCAAAGAAAATAGATACGAAATACAAAATAAACCCTGCCCACAGACTGATTTTCATTATTTCCCTAAACAGCTGCTTGCAAGAGCAACGATAGCGATTGACTACAATCACCAGATAACGTACCAACTGAGAGCAACATCAACGCCACCGCTGGCACGGCAACTTCCAAGCCTTTGAATTCCAACAACCTTGAATACCCACGACCTCCATAAGGCAGCACGAGATATTTAAAACAAACTGCATAAACGTCTAATGTTAAAAACATAAAGGAAAAAACGCTAAGCACGATCATTAATCGGATTTTATGTACCCGCGACACAGTTTTTTCTTTTGATTCATGCCTAGATTTTCTACACTCATAACAGAGACCGATTTTAATTCGTCTTGTTCCTGCTTCGCTTAGTGCGCCGCAGCATCTGCATTTTCTTGCTATTGGCTTAAATTTTCCACGAGCCATCAGCCCGCCCCCTTCCTCATGTATAACTTGCCACTAATTCCCTACGGCTGTGGTGGTCTATGCAAAACCCGCCCAAGGGGAAGGTGCCTCCAATTACGCCTTAGAATCAAACGACAAAAAGCCAATAGATAAACGCCGCAAATAATGAAATACCACTAATAACCCATGGCACCAACAACTTTCGTTTTAGGTGGACCGGGAGATTCAACAACTCATCTTTTTCTATGAGGCCACGCCTTTCACAGAGCCGAGGAATCAAAAACATTAGTGCCATTGCACAATTCCGGATGAGCAGCCCCATCAAACCTGCATGGGAAAGCACCTTGCGATTACTCGCTACAAACTTACTTTTATTCAGGTAACTTTCCACCAACTCAGTAAAAAGATATGAAGACAAAATAATCCAGCACGCTGATACTACTCCAAGAAAAAGTATCGATATTACGATGATCGCCAGCGCAACATTACTCACTGTGGCAAGATCTCATAAATAACTTCTCCACCCGACTCTCCTATTTTTCCACCTATCTCACCTCCATAATAGCCGCCGACGCCACCCCCAATGACTGCGCAAGCTAGCGCACCAGGGCCGCCGGTTACGGTGCCTAAAGCCACAGCGCATCCTAACATTGCCATACCAGCTCCGACGGATCCACCCACAGTTCCGAGGGCAAGACTTCCAGTGAATTTGCCACCTTCAACATATTTAGCTTTTCTGCACTGTATTTCGCGCCCGGTGGTACACGCGGCGTAGATAGATGTTCCTGTTGCAGCCACATTCAGACCTATACCCAAGTAAGTGCCTGCTTTCATGAAATGCGAAGCTTTGGCCACGCTGTTAATAGTTTCTGCATAGCCTGTTATCACCCCTGAGTGCAAATAACTTTTTGTGGATATCCCAAGCATATTTTTTATCGAGCCCTGATTGCGTAGACCTGACCCATACTTGGCAAAACCTTTAAGTTGATCATCCAGCCTCTTAAATAGCACCTCGCGCGTTGCTAAAAAATCACTTCGAGCCAGAGTCGTCCCACGGCTGAGATGATCACGATGAGCCACTTCGATGTCTTCAAGGGTTTGCTTGATACCATCAAGGTGTTTACTCCAGGCACCGCCAACGCTACCTACACCTATAGATGAATACCCAAGCATTCTTGTTATGAGCGCATGATTTTCAACTAAAAAACTATCACCCTGCATTCCATTGGCCATTAATGCTAAATGGACTTCAATGGCCTTCTTCATGTAGAACGCTTCTTCGGCCGTACAGGTCGGTGTCGAATCATCACCGACGATTATTAACTCGCCTGGCAGCACAACTGTATTGATAACATGTGTATTCAACACATCAAATTTTGACATTGAGTTTTTACCAAGCCGCAATGTCGACTTCAAATATGAATAAGGCTGCATTCTTGGATTTATAAAGGTCTCTGGCATTGATGGCGACCTCAGGAGTATTTTTTATTGCTGATTCGATCCCAGCCACCTGCTACGTTGCCTCCTCCACTACCATCCGTTCTTTTTTGCTGAGTGTAGATCGTTTTAATACGTCCGTAGTTCAGGCTGAGGCTTTCAGTAGGCACGCCATCATTTGCATTTTGTGAATAGCTTGAAATGATGACCTCTTCCAGCGTGATCTCAAAATACTTCTGCTTCTCGCCACCAGCGCGATGCAGTGTCAGGACGACTTCCTTCAGATGATCACCTGCGCAGCTGATTTCTATGAGCTTACAGCTGGATTTGTCCAGGTTCTTGGTGAAGGTGAAGTCGCTAACGGTCGTGCGGCCCGATGAGGCGCCACCTGCAGAGCTGGCTGTAGCTGAAGTGCCTTGATGAGTGCCGAAGCTGTATCCGGTAATTTCTATCCAGTCCTTGTGTTGCTCATCAAGCGCTTCGCCTGGAATACCTTCGATTTTGATAAAAGCGTCAAACGCCATGCGACCGCTCCTCGGCAATAGTTTGTTTATAAATTTTGCACGAGGAAATGTACAACTTCTGGAAAGGTCAATCGCTCATCCAGATATCGTTAAATTCAAGATTCAGATCTTTCCTATTGTATATTGGCTGGCTGATGTAGGACGTTTCCCACGCAATAAGCATACGGTACACTTTCATTACTCCTTCTTATGGTTGTATTGAGTTAACACCTTTTCGAAGGTTGCAGGAACGGGGGCTAAGCGATACCCTTCCACCGTCGCTGCCAATTCAGCGACCGGGTGTGGAAACCCGTGTAATTCAAGGCGCAACAGCGCCCCCATCACGTCTGCCGGCGCTTTTTTTGTGCCTGCGGCGTGAGTTATGGCGGCTGTGCGTGGGACGTCTTCGGGCGTGCCGGTTTCCTTGATTCCCGGTTTTCCACCCTGCGCACAGCTGTCACCCATTCGTGTGGAAACGAATGTGGCAGCTCCCCATATCAAGGAGTCTGATAATGCGCAGCATCGATCCGTACGAAATTTGGCTTTTCCCTCTACGCAATTCCCAATCGCGTAACAATTCGTCACGCACCCTCTCCCACCGCCTCTCCATCATCGGAGGTGGCAAATGACCGAACAATCAGAGCTCAAAACCATCGGTTTAACCCCCGCCATCTACTGCGCGGACCAAGCCCTATTCCATGTCACACGCGGCGTCCCTCTCGGGGATGCGTTAGCCATGGCTTCTGATTTTCTATTTCTCGCCAAAGCACTCACCGAAGACGCTGCCTACGCCAGAGACACCGACCGCCACGCCTGGGCCGCTCATTATCTGACGTCCATGAGTAAGGCCGTGGTTGATGATGCGGTGAAGGTTCTTACGCGCGATCGGGCTCCGGCACCGATGCCTAAGCAGACGGCGGCGAAATCCGAAAGCTAGCGGCTGAGCCCCAATGAGCCCCGAGTTCTTCGGGGCTTACAATTGTGCAGCGCTCGGCGGCCGAAAACAGGTGACGGCGCCCCGCCCTTGTAGTCAGATACGGCTATCGTTTGAATTTGCTGTGCAACGGCTTTTGGCGGGAATGGTTATGACACCCAATCGGAATCACACATGGAAGCGCTGATTAATCCGGACGTTCTGCGATGGGCGCGTGAGCGGGCATCCCTGAGCACGAGCACCTTGGCAAAAAGTCTTGGTACGCAGGAAGACAACGTTCTGGCGTGGGAGCAAGGCAAGAAAAAGCCCTCCTTCAACCAGGCGATGAATTACGCCCGGCAGACGTACATCCCATTTGGTTACCTTTATCTGTCTCAGCCGCCGGAGGAAAACCTTCCTCTACCGGATCTGAGAACGGTCAATGGAAAACGCGACCCCGGATACAGTCTCGCCCTCATGGATACCATCAGGTGGGCCATGGAGAGACAAGATTGGTATCGCGACTACCTGAGCAGCCAAGGCGTCACTGAAAACAGAATCGTTGGAAGATTTTCCGTGAGCGACAGCGTCGAGGAGATCGTTGCTGACATCCGAACAACCTTGGGGATAGCCAACAAACCAAACCGTGGCGATTTTGATGACTATTTCAAAAGCCTGGTAGGCAAAATTGAGGCTGCGGGCATAATTGTGATGCGCAACAGTATTGTGAACAACAATACGAGTAGGCCATTGCTTGTGGAAGAGTTCCGGGGCTTTGCAATCAGCGACAAGCTAGCTCCGGTCATTTTCATCAACACAGCCGATTGCCCTGAGGCAAGACTGTTCACTTTGGCTCATGAACTGTCGCATATCTGGATAGGTCGCTCTGGCGTGTCTGATGGCGAGCCTCAAAATCATAGATCGGAAGAGAGCTTGTGTAATGCGGTAGCGGCAGAACTCTTAACTCCTAAGTGCGAATTCCTTTCCGTTTGGGACGCCGATGTTGAGTGGCAAGAAAACATCCCGCCCTTAACAAAATTCTTCCATGTTAGTGGCTGGGTGATAGCCAGGCGCGCCCTGACTTTCAATCTCATAACGGCGTCTGAATACGGTGCATTTATCGCCAGAAAGATCGCCGAGCACAAAGCTCGCAGCAAGACTGGAGCACCGCCCTACAATAGACTGCAGACAGGGCGAGTCAGCAAAACGCTTGCTACAGCTGTGGCAAGTGAAGCATTAAGCGGAAGAATGCTTTATCGAGATGCAGCGCGCCTGATTGGCGTGAAGCCGCACAAGCTATCTGACTATTCTAAAAAGGAACTTGGATTTTGAGTTATCTGCTAGATGCGAACTCCTACATACAAGCGAAAAATACTCACTACCGAATGGGCTTCTGCCCTGGTTTCTGGGACTGGCTAGACAGCGCATATGACGCCGGCAAGATCTCCAGCGTATCACTTGTATACAAGGAATTGGTTGACTATGGCGACGAGCTATCCAGATGGGCGAAAAACCGGCCAAACCACTTTTTACCCGTCGACGACTCCAGCACACAGATAACCTTTGCGCAGATCGCTACGTTTGTTATGGATCTACCGCTCGCTAAGCAAGCAGAAAAAATACGCTTTCTCGATGGTGCCGATCCATGGTTGATTGCAAAAGCGAGCGCAACCAGGCAGACCGTTGTAACCCACGAGGTGTTGGTGCCTCCGACCAGTCAGAAAATCAAAATTCCAAATATTTGCCAGCAATTCGATGTGCCCTATATCAGCGCATTTGATCTACTCGATGCGCTTAATGCCAAACTTATTCTTGGCACCCATTCTTAGATAAAAAATACGAAAAAACAGGATATACGACGTTCTCCTACTACCAATCAATTCTACGATCCTCGTCATCGGCACGGGTCTTGGATTTGCATTCTCCGCTGGTCAGCAGCGCAACCAAATCAGGTATGTACGGAACGGTTTCAGCGGAGCTGGGGGTAGAAAACTTTCATGTCCGAGAAACAAGAAGGCCCGAACGTAATGCCGGACTGAGCCAGCACCAGAGGATCGGGCGCGATTGGGGTAGATGCTGCCGAAGCCAGATGACCAAGTCAATGTGTACGTCACATAAAACGCCGAGGGAAGGGGACAGGGACGACGGGAAAGGGGGACAAATTTATTTCCGTTTGAGTAATAATCCTATCCCCCTTTTCTTTTAACAGAGAGCGGAAAGAAAATAGACACGCCAAGATATTACGCCCATTTTAATTGGGTAACCTTTAGCGCAAATCGTTACCAAAGAAAATAATTACTGAATACAAAATTAAGCCTGCACACAGACTGATTTTCATTATTTTCTTATACACCTTTTCGTTAGAGCTACGATGATGGTTGACTGCAACGATGGATAACATACTTACTGAGAGCAGAATCAGCGCCAGCGCTGGCACTATAACCCCCAAACCTTTGAACTCCAGCAACATAGATCGCCCACGACTTCCATAAGGCAGCACGAGATGTTTAAAATAAATTGAATGACCAGCCAATGTTAAAAAAATCAAGGAAATAACGCTGAGCGCAACCGTTAACCGGACTTTGGCCTCCTTCGACATACTGGGCCTTGTTGATTCATGCATTGATTTTCTGCATTCATAGCAGAGACCTCTTTTAATTTGCCTTAGACCTGCTTCATTAATTATGCCGCAATATTTGCATTTTTTTGCTATTGGCTTCACTTTTCCACGAGCCATCAGTCCGTGCCCTTCGTTATGTCTAACTTTCCACTAACAACTCCTTACTGCTGTCGTGATCCAAGCAAGGCCAGTCCAAGAAAAGGAAGGACGCTTCCAACTAAGTGTTAGAGTCACACGACCAAAAGCCAAAAAACGAACAATGCAAAAAACAATACTCCACCAGTGATCCATGGCGCTAACAACTTCCTCTTCAGGTGAACCGGCAAATTCGCCAATTCATTTTTTTCGATAAGACCTCGTTTCTCACAAAGCTTCGGAATCAAAAACATCAATGCAATTGAACAGTTCTTCATAACTGTACCGAGCAACCCTAAACCCGACAAACCCTCTCGATTATTCGCTACAAACTTACTTCTACCAAGATAGCTTTCAATTAATTCGGTAAACAGATAAGAAGACAAAAATATCCAGCATATCGCAAGAAATAAGCATACCATTATAACTAGCCCAACGACCGCCAACGTAAGTTCACTCATGGTAAAGTGCTCTCATAAATTACGTCGCCTATCCGCTCTCCGGCTTTACCACCAATTTCCCCACCACCCCATCCACCTAACGCGCCCCCAATTACAGCACAAGCCAAGGCTCCAGCGCCTCCAGTGACGAATCCGAGTACCGCAACACAACCAATCGTAGCCGCACCGCCTCCTACTGTACCTCCGAAGGTTCCACCAATAATACTTCCAGACAATTTACCACCTTCAATATATTTAGCTTTTCTGCATTGCGTTTCCCGCCCAGTCGTACACGCGGTGTAGATAGATGATCCAGTTGCAGCCACACTCAGACCGATACCCAGGTAAGTGCCTTTTTTCATGAGATTAGAAGCTTTCGCCACGCCATTAATAGTTTTGGCGTAACCTGCTATCACCCCTGAGTGCAAATAGCTTTTCGTGGATATCCCAAGCATATTTTTTATAGAGCCTTGGTTACGCAGACCCGACCCATATTTGGCGAAACCTTTTAGTTGATCATCAAGCTTTTCAAATAGCACCTTGCGCTTTGCGTAAAAATCATCTCGAGTCTGAGTCGTTCCACTTCTGAGGTGATCGCGATGAGCCGTGTCAATGTCCTCAAGGGTTTGCTTGATGCCATCAAGGTGTTTACTCCAGGCACCGCCAACGGCACCCACCCCTAGAGATGAATACCCAAGTACTTCTGTTATTAACGCATGATTTTCAACTAAAAAGCCATCACCCTGCATTCCATTTGACATTAGGGCTGAATGAACTTCAGATGCCTTCTTCATGTAAAACGCATCTTCGGTTGTACAGGAAGGTGTCGAATTATCACCCATAACTATTAGCTCGCCTGGCAGCACTACTGTATTGATAATATGTGCATTTAATACATCAAATTTTGACATTGAGTTTTTGCCAAGCTGCAATGTCGACTTCAAATATGAATAAGGCTGCATTCTTGGATTTATAAAGGTCTCTGGCATTGATGGCGACCTCAGGAGTATTTTTTATTGCTGATTCGATCCCAGCCACCTGCTACGTTGCCTCCTCCACTACCATCCGTTCTTTTTTGCTGAGTGTAGATCGTTTTAATACGTCCGTAGTTGAGGCTGAGGCTTTCAGTAGGCACGCCATCATTTGCATTTTGTGAATAGCTTGAAATGATGACTTCTTCCAGCGTGATCTCAAAATACTTCTGCTTCTCGCCACCAGCGCGATGCAGTGTCAACACGACTTCTTTCAGATGATCACCTGCGCAGCTGGTTTCTATGAGCTTACAACTGGATTTGTCCAGGTTTTTGGTGAAGGTGAAGTCGCTAACGGTCGTGCGGCCAGATGAGCCGCCACCTGCAGAGCTGGCTGTAGCGGAAGTGCCTTGGTGAGTGCCGAAGCTGTATCCGGTAATTTCTATCCAGTCTTTATGTTGCTCATCAAGAGCTTCGCCTGGAATACCTTCTATTTTGATAAAAGCGTCAAACGCCATGCGACCGCTCCTTGGCAATTAGTGGATTATCAATCTTCAGGACGGAATATATGGCTTTTGGAACAAGCAATCGCTCATCCAGATATCGTTAAAATCGAGATTCAGATCTTTCCTATTGTGTATCGACTGGTGGATGTAGGACTTTTCCCACATAACAAACAAACGGTCCGCATTCAATAACCCTCTTTATGATGGAATTGAGTTAACGCCCCTTCAAAGGTTGCAAGAACGGAGGCTGCGCGATATTCTTTCGCCGTCGCTGCCAATTCAGCGACCGGGCTTGGTAACCCGAGGTAAATCACTGCGCAACAGTGCCATGCGTTCGCAGGCGCTTTTTTTTCGCCTGCGATCTGCGTTATGGCGGCTGTGCGTGGGACGCCTTCGGGCGTGCCGGTTTCCTTGATTTCCCGGTTTACCAACCTGCGCACAGCTGCCACCCATTCGCTTGGTAACGAATTGTGGCAGCTCTTCAAATTAAGGAGCTTTGCAATGCGCAGTATGGATCCGTACAAAATTTGGCTTTTCCCTTTACATAACTCCCAATTGCCTACCGCCCCACCGTTTACCCTCTCCCACCGCCTCTCCGTCATCGGAGGTGGCAAATGACCGAATCAACAGAGCTCAAAACCATCGGCCTGACACCCGCTATCTATTGTTCAGACCAACCACTGTTCCACGTCACTCGCGACGTCCCTCTCGGCGATGCGTTAGCCATGGCTTCCGATTTCCTGTTTCTCGCCAAGGCGCTTACAGCAGATGCTGCCTACGCGAAGGACACCGACCGCCACGCCTGGGCTGCGCATTATTTGACGGCGATGAGTAAGGCGGTGGTTGATGATGCGGTGAAGGTGCTTACGCGGGATCGGCCTTCCACAGTCCCACCTAGGCGGACTACGGCGACGTCTGAAGCGTAGTTTTTGAAAAATGGGGAGCGGGTTGCTTGCGAAGATGGCAGGGTTTTCAACATTGATGTTGGCTGGTCTGGCGCTTTCGCTGGCAAGCCAGCTCCTACAGGGGTTGAGGTGAGCTGACTGGCATTGTTAGCCCCGAGTTTTCGGGGCTTTTGATCATTCGGCTCAGAGCACGTGCTGGGAAATCAGTTTTGATATTTCCACCATCGATGTCCTGCCGGTGAATTCGAATTTCACTTTTCCCAACGACGAAAAATAGATTTCGAGCTCGGAATCCAGGTCGAACGTTCCCGAGGTTTCCACCGAGTAGGCCACGATGTTTTTGTACGGCAACGAGGTGAAGTCTTTCTTGCTGCCGGTGAGGCCCTGCACGTTGACGGCGATGATGCGTTTGTTGGTGAATACCACGCCATCGCGCATGGATTTGTAGGAGTCGATGACGTGTTCCCCGTCGAGCAAAAGGGCGGAAACGCGTTCGGCGTATTCTTCGTTTTGCTTGAGTTTGAAGAATCCCTTGTTGTTGAAGTCAATCATTTGCTGCTCCTGTTTTTCAATGCACTTCGACGCTTCACGCCACACGATCGCACAAAAAGCTACTCAATCTGAATCGGTCCCTTGGTCCCGGCATCGCTGTCCATCCAGTAGTCTTCATTCTGCAGGCGACGATCACCCTGAATGGTGAAGAGGATCTTGCCCTGGCGGAATTGCAGCGTGCCGTCGGTGCGCTTGGCGTCGACCCGTTGGCCGTTGACCCAGACTTGTTCCTTGGCATCGATGCGGATGGTGGCTACGGTGTCGCCTGAATCGCTCTTGGCCACCCACTGCCCGACATAAGGGGTCTGGGTGATTGTGCTGTCCGCGGCGGGGTTGGTGAATCCGGCCTTGGCGTTTTCCGCCTTGGTCCTGTGGATATCGCAGCCTTGGGTTTCGCTGACCTGGGTGCAGCCGGATTGCTCGAGTTGTTGGCGGTATTTGTCGTTGATGGCGTGTGCCGGGGATTGAGTCGCGATCAAAATGGCCAGCGCGGGCAGGATGATTTTATTCATGTGGGCTCCTTTGCGATCTATATCGAACGGCATCGCACGTTCACTGTAGCTGGCTGATCACGTCCTTCAATACCCGCGCCAGGACAGCAGCACCTGTGGATAACTCAACCAGCGCGGTAGATCGAAGTCCGGGATGTCCGGGTGGTCGGAGTGCATCGCTACCACGAAATTTTACAGTGAGTGAACGCCTTGGGTGGTGGGTGTCGCCTTACTGGGTCTGAACCTTTGCCAAATGAAATCGATGAAATGGATTGGTCCGAGCTTCGTCGCCCCATTCATGAAAAATACGGGTGAGGGGGATGAACCTCCAAAGAGGCTGGCTGAGAAGGCACGCCTTGCTCATCCGGACCAAGCATGACTTCACGCCGTCGGCTTATCCGACTCGTCCTGCCCCGCCGCCCGCACTGCAACCTCAATCGCCCGAACACTGATCGCCGCAAATATCGCTGTTATCAGCACCCCGTTGAACCCCAGAAAAATCGCCAGAACCCGCGAGACGCCAAGTTTCGGCACGAGTTCTCCATAACCAATGGTCAAACCGGTCACGAAGCCGAAATAGATGCCGTCAAAAGGATCCCATCCCTCCAGGTGGCTGATGATGAGGCCGATCAGCACGATCAGAAAAAACAGTATGGAAAAGATCGGCCAGACAACACGCAAGTAGAACCCGATTGCTTTGAAGAATTCTCGACGGACGTGCGATGCATGAGTGGTCTTCATGGCATGGGTTTCCTGAGGTTTGCCTGAGCGGCAGGCGTATTAACACTCCATCAGCTTGGCACAAGCACTGGAAACTGGTGCATCAGCAGCGGGTCGGGGGTGGTTCAAGCATGATTCGCGATAGCGCTGCACATAGTCCCCGACCATTCAGGGACGACGCCGAGGGCCGCACTCTTCTAGACTCAATAGAAGGTCGTGGAAAGAACCGAGCACGTCGCTTTGGTGCAGATGAATTGAAAGCCCCGTGGCAAGCTGATTTATGCCCTTTTGAGGTGCGGCGAAGACCGCGCCGGGCACAACAAGATGCCCGCTCAGGGTGCCCTGGCCAACGGCCTGAAAATGCCACGATACCGTGACGTGGTGTGAGTGCCGCAGCCGACACTTTCGGACGACCGACAACCGCCTGGTTTGTCCGTGACCGTGAGGATTGCTGAATGCCTGATGAGATGTTGCACCTGCCGATGGTCAACAGCCTGCTGGAGCGCCACAAGGGCTCCCCGGGCGCACTGTTGCCCATCCTTCATGATATTCAGGAACGCATCGGTTACATCCCCGATGCGGCCGTGCCCGAGATTGCCCACGCGCTGAACCAGAGTCAGGCCGAGGTTCGCGGAGTGATCAGTTTTTACCATGATTTCCGTACCGCGCCGCCGGCCCGGCATATCCTGCGGCTGTGCCGGGCCGAGTCCTGCAAAAGTCGCGGCGCCGAGCAGCTTGCGGCGCAGTTGCGCGACCGTCTGCAACTGGATGACCACGGCAGCAGCGCCGACGGCAGCATCAGTTTGCGCCCGGTGTATTGCCTCGGCGCCTGTGCCTGCTCGCCTGCTCTGGAATTGGATGGCCGGGTGCATGCGCGGCTCAGTGCCGAGCGTCTGGATGCATTGCTTGACGCTTGCCGGGAGGACGCATGATGCCGTCGCTCTATCTGCCCAGTGATTCGCTGGCCCGTGCCGTGGGTGCCGATGAAGTGGCGGTGGCCCTTATCACTCAGGCCCGGGAACGCAATCTGCCCCTGGAGTTGCAGCGCACCAGCTCGCGCGGCCTGTATTGGCTGGAACCGCTGCTGGAAGTGGACAGCCCGCAAGGCCGTATCGGCTTCGGCCCGCTGACCGCTGCCGATGTGCCGTCCGTGCTCGAAGCCCTGCAAGGCGAGCCGTCCGCGCATCCACTGGCCTTGGGCTTGGTGGAAGAGTTGCCTTATCTCAAGTCTCAACAACGCCTGCTGTTCGCCCGCGCCGGCATTACCCAGCCGCTGTCGCTGGACGATTACCGCGCTCACGGCGGCTTCGAGGGCTTAAAAAGGGCCGTCACCGTGGGCGGCGAGCAGACCGCGACGGAAGTGTTCGATTCGGGCCTGCGTGGCCGTGGCGGCGCGGCTTTTCCGGCCGGGATCAAATGGCGCACGGTGCGCGCCACTCAAGCGGCGCAGAAGTACATTGTGTGCAACGCCGATGAGGGCGACTCCGGCACCTTCGCCGATCGCATGTTGATGGAAGGCGACCCCTTCCTGCTGATCGAAGGCATGGCCATTGCCGGCATCACCGTCGGTGCCACTTACGGCTACATCTATGTGCGTTCGGAATATCCAGACGCCGTAGCCACCCTGCGCCAGGCGCTGACCATTGCCCGGTCCGCCGGTTACCTCGGCGCCAATGTCGGCGGCAGCGGCCAGGCCTTCGATATGGAAGTGCGCGTCGGTGCCGGCGCTTACATCTGCGGTGAAGAAACCGCGCTGCTGGACTCGCTCGAAGGCAAGCGCGGGATCGTTCGCGCCAAGCCGCCGATCCCGGCCTTGAAGGGCTTGTTCGGTCTGCCGACCCTGGTGCACAACGTGCTGACCCTGGCCTCGGTGCCGCTGATTCTGGCCAAGGGCGCGCAGTTCTATCGCGATTACGGCATGGGCCGCTCCCTGGGCACCATGCCCTTCCAGCTGGCGGGCAATATTCGTCACGGCGGGCTCGTGGAACGGGCCTTTGGCCTGACCCTGCGCGAACTGGTGGAAGACTACGGTGGTGGCACTGCGAGTGGCCGGCCGCTGAAGGCGGCGCAGGTGGGCGGTCCGCTCGGCGCTTGGGTGCCGCCGTCGCAATTCGACACGCCGCTGGATTACGAGGCCTTCACCGCCATCGGCGCCATGCTCGGTCACGGTGGTGTGGTGGTGGCTGATGACAGCCTGGACATGGCCCACATGGCGCGCTTCGCCATGCAGTTCTGCGCCGAGGAGTCCTGTGGCAAATGCACCCCGTGCCGTATCGGCTCGACCCGGGGCGTGGAGGTGATCGACCGCCTGCTGGCCGCGCCTGACCAGAGCGATCGTGATCAGCAGCTGATCATCCTCAAGGACCTCTGCGACACCCTGCAATACGGTTCGCTGTGCGCCTTGGGCGGCATGGTCTCCTTTCCCGTCGCCAGCGCCCTCAAGCACTTCCCCGCCGACTTCGGTCTGCAAGCCTCGGAGGCCGACCAATGATCACCCTCTTCGACCCGAACACAGACATCGATCTTGGCACTCCGGCCCGCGACAGCCAGGTGCAAGTCACCCTGAACATCGACGGCCGCAGCATCAGCGTGCCCGAAGGCACTTCGGTGATGCGCGCCGCCGCGCTGCTGGGCACCACCATTCCCAAGCTCTGTGCCACCGACAGCCTGGAAGCCTTCGGCTCCTGCCGTATGTGCCTGGTGGAGATCGACGGCATGCGCGGCTACCCGGCGTCCTGCACCACGCCGGTCACCGAGGGCATGAGCGTACACACCCAGACGCCGAAGCTCGCCACGCTGCGGCGCAACGTCATGGAGCTGTACATCTCCGATCACCCGCTGGACTGCCTGACCTGTTCGGCCAACGGCAACTGCGAGTTGCAAACCGTCGCCGGCCAGGTTGGCCTGCGGGAAGTGCGTTACGGCTATGAAGGCGACAACCATCTGGCCGACGTCAAGGACACCTCCAACCCCTACTTCGACTACGACCCGAGCAAGTGCATCGTCTGCAACCGTTGCGTGCGCGCCTGCGAAGAAACCCAAGGCACCTTTGCCCTGACCATTACCGGGCGCGGTTTCGAATCCCGGGTCGCGGCCGCCGGTGGCGACAACTTCCTCGACTCGGAATGCGTGTCCTGCGGCGCCTGCGTGCAAGCCTGCCCCACCGCGACCCTGATGGAAAAAAGCGTGGTCGAACTGGGTCAGCCCGAACGCAGCGTGATCACCACCTGTGCCTATTGCGGCGTAGGCTGCTCGTTCCGCGCCGAGATGAAAGGCGACCAACTGGTGCGCATGGTTCCCGACAAGAACGGCCAAGCCAACCACGGCCACTCTTGCGTCAAAGGGCGCTTTGCCTGGGGCTACGCCACCCACCCGGATCGCATCACCAAGCCGATGATCCGCCAGCACATCAACGACCCTTGGCAGGAAGTCAGCTGGGATGAAGCGGTGACCTACGCCGCCAGCGAATTCCGTCGGCTGCAGCAAAAATATGGCCGCGATTCCATCGGAGGCATCACCTCCAGCCGCTGCACCAATGAAGAAACCTACCTGGTGCAGAAACTGGTGCGCGCCGCCTTCGGCAACAACAACGTCGACACCTGTGCGCGGGTCTGCCACTCGCCGACCGGCTATGGCCTGAAACAAACCCTGGGCGAGTCCGCCGGCACCCAGAGTTTCGACTCGGTGATGCAGGCGGATGTGATCCTGGTGATGGGCGCCAACCCCAGCGACGCCCACCCGGTGTTCGCCTCCCAGCTCAAACGTCGCCTGCGTGAAGGCGCGCGGCTGATCGTCATCGACCCGCGACGCATTGATCTGGTGGACTCGGTGCATGCCCGCGCCGAACTGCACCTGGCCCTGCGCCCGGGCACCAACGTCGCCATGCTCAACGCCTTGGCCCACGTCATCGTCACCGAAGGCCTGCTCAACCAAGCCTTTATCGACGCCCGTTGCGAGGGCAGTGATTTCGCCCGCTGGAGCGAGCTGGTCAGCCGCGCGGAAAACTCGCCGGAAGTCCTTGGTCCCATCTGCGGCGTAGAACCTGCCGACATCCGTGCCGCCGCCCGTCTGTATGCCACCGGCGGCAACGCGGCGATCTACTACGGTCTGGGCGTCACCGAGCACAGCCAGGGCAGCACCGCGGTCATGGGCATCGCCAACCTCGCCATGGCCACGGGCAACATCGGCCGCGAAGGCGTGGGCGTGAACCCGCTGCGTGGGCAGAACAACGTTCAGGGTTCCTGCGACATGGGCTCCTTCCCCCACGAGTTGCCTGGCTACCGGCACATCTCCAACGAGGTGGTGCGGGCGCAGTTCGAACAGGCCTGGAACGTGACCCTGCAACCCGACCCGGGCCTGCGCATCCCCAACATGTTCGAGGCAGCGCTGGGCGGCAGCTTCAAGGGCCTGTATTGCCAAGGCGAAGACATCGCTCAAAGCGATCCCAATACCCAGCACGTCACCGCGGCGCTGTCGGCCATGGAATGCGTGGTGGTGCAGGACATTTTCCTCAACGAAACCGCCAAGTTCGCCCACGTGTTCCTGCCGGGCAGCTCGTTCCTGGAAAAGGACGGCACCTTCACCAACGCCGAGCGGCGCATCTCCCGGGTGCGCAAAGTCATGGAGCCCCTGGGCGGTAAGGCCGACTGGGAAGGCACCGTGGCCCTGGCCAACGCCTTGGGTTACCCGATGAACTACCAGCACCCGTCAGAAATCATGGATGAAATCGCCAGCCTGACGCCGACCTTCACCAACGTCAGCTACGCCGAACTGGATCGCCACGGCAGCCTGCAATGGCCGTGCAACGCCGCGGCACCGGACGGCACGCCGACCATGCACATCGAGGAATTCGTACGCGGCAAGGGGCGCTTCATGCTCACCGGCTACGTGCCCACCGAGGAAAAGGTCAACAATCGCTACCCGCTGCTGCTGACCACCGGCCGCATCCTCAGTCAGTACAACGTCGGCGCCCAGACCCGGCGTACCGACAACGTCGCCTGGCACGCCGAAGACCGCCTGGAAATCCACCCGACCGACGCCGAGAGCCGTGGCATCAACGAAGGCGACTGGGTCGGCATCGGCAGCCGCGCCGGCCAGACCGTACTGCGTGCACGGGTCACCGAACGGGTCGCCCCGGGCGTGGTGTACACCACCTTCCACTTCCCTGAATCGGGGGCCAACGTGATCACCACCGACAATTCCGACTGGGCCACCAACTGTCCGGAGTACAAGGTCACCGCCGTGGAAGTCAGCCGCGTGTACCACCCTTCCGAGTGGCAAAAACGCTACCAGGCCTTCAGCGACGAACAGGACCGTTTGCTCAAGGATCGCCGTCAGGCCCGTGGCGCCAAAGCGGAGGTGCGCCGATGAGCACTGACAACCTGATCAAAATGGTCAACCAGATCGCCCAATACTTCGCCAGTGAGCCGGACCAGCAACTGGCCGTGCTCGGCGTGCGTAATCATCTGCAGATGTACTGGACGCCCGGCATGCGCAAGGAGTTGCTGGCCTGGCAGACGGAGCATCAGGGGGCAGACTTGCACCCATTGGCGCAGGCGGCGGTCAGTGGGGCGGGCTGGGAGGCTTAGGTTCAAACGATCGATTGGGATTGTCCCTTGGTCTGTGAAGGCAGGCCAAGGGGCAGCAACCCGAAATAAGTCGGCAACGATTCATTGACACCAGCTGCGTTATCATCCCGCGTCCCTGCACCTTGAGTCTTGAACCCGGATGCCCATGTCTTCACCCTCGCCCGACGCTCATCAACCCCTGCCTCCTGTCCTCGTCGGCCCGCTGTTGCGGCGCCTGGAGCCCACGCGATTGGTGCTGTGGCTGGTGGGGTCGCGGGCATTGTCGTTGACGTTGCGGCTGCACAATGCCGGCGATATCCGCCTGGACGACACGCAGTGCACGGTCATCCCGGTCGGCATTCACGCGTTCGTGCATCTGATCGATGTGCCACTGGACAGCCCCCTGCCCTGCGACACGCTGATCGAGTACGACCTGTTGATCGGCGAAGACGATGGCGCCGAGTCGGGCATCGCCGACTGGGCTCCGCATTTGCTGTACGGCGAGGCCGGTTGCCCGAATTTCGTCCTGCGTTCACGGATCGACCAACTGTTGCACGGTTCCTGCCGCAAGCCGCACTTCCCGGCGCCGGATGGTCTGCTTTGTGTCGATCGTTTGCTTGCGTCCGAGCCGGATGCGGAAAAACGTCCGGCGCTGTTGATGATGAGCGGCGATCAGGTGTATGCCGACGATGTCGCGGGCCCAACGCTGCGGGCTATTCATGCCTTGATCGAGCGGCTGGGACTGTTTGAGGAATTCCTCGAAGGTGCGGTGGTGAGCGACAGCGCCAAGCTCTACAACCACCCGGCCAGTTACTACCATCGTGCGGATTTGTTACCGGCGCTGCAGAGCAACGAAACCCTGCGTGACCGATTTTTCGGTGGGGCGCGCAAGCCGATTTTCACCAGTAGCAGCGCCGACAACCATTTGGTGACCTTCGCCGAGGTCATGGCCATGTACCTGCTGGTATGGTCGCCGACGCCCTGGACGTTGATCGCCCCGAAACCGCCGAAACTGATTCCCGAACGACGCGAGCGCTATGCGCTGGAGCAGACACGGATCGATGGCTTCAAGGCGGGCCTTGGCAATGTCGCCCGAGCGCTCGCGCATGTGCCGTGCCTGATGATCTTCGACGATCACGACATTACCGATGACTGGAACCTTTCCGCGCAATGGGAGGAAACGGCCTATGGCCATCCATTCTCCAAGCGCATCATCGGCAATGCGCTGATCGCCTACATGCTGTGCCAGGGCTGGGGCAACAATCCGGATGCGTTCAGCGATGTGCTGGAGAAAACCCGTTTGTTGAGTGCCACGGGGCAGGACCGTTACCTCGACAGTGATGTCCAGGACGAGTTGATCGATGAGCTGCTGAGGTTTCAAAACTGGCATTTCGTGCTGCCCACCAGCCCGGCAATGGTGGTGCTCGACACCCGCACCCGGCGCTGGCGCAGCGAGATGACACTCAAGCAACCTTCGGGATTGCTGGATTGGGAAGCCCTCAGTGAGCTGCAACAGGAATTGCTGGATCATCCCTCGGCAATCATCGTTTCACCGGCGCCGATCTTCGGCGTCAAACTGATCGAAACCGTACAGCGTGTGTTCAGCTGGCTGGGTTACCCATTGCTAGTGGACGCGGAAAACTGGATGGCCCATCGCGGCGCGGCCCAGGTAATCCTGAACATTTTCCGACACTCGCGCACACCCGGTAACTACGTGGTGCTGTCGGGCGATGTGCATTATTCCTTCGTCTATGAAGTGCTTATCCGACATCGCAAGGCGGGGCCGAGGATCTGGCAGGTCACCAGCAGCGGCATAAAAAACGAATTTCCGCCGAGTCTGCTGGAGTGGTTCGACCGGCTCAACCGCTGGCTCTATTCACCACGCTCGCCACTGAACTGGCTGACCAAGCGCCGGCGCATGCGCATTATTCCGCATGTTCCGGAGCATGCTGAAGCGGGGGAGCGGCTGTGGAACTCGGCTGGGATCGGGCAGGTGTTCTTTAATGAGAAAGGACAGCCGCAAGAGATTTATCAGTTGAATGCGGATGGGTCGCCGAAGACCAGGATGGTGCCGCCTGTGGAAGATGACTGATGGGGGAGATCGAGTCGCCTGCTTCGTCGGAACGCCGCCCGGAGCCGGCTCGCTCCCACACATATTGATCGGTGTCGCTTATGAACCTTACTCGAACGCTGATCATTGGAAACTCCGGTTCCGGCAAGAGCTGGCTGGCCGAGCGATTGGCCGTAGTACTGCAGGTGCCGTGGGTTGATCTGGATTCGATTCACTGGCTATCCGACGAACACTGCATCGCCCGTCCCCGAGGCGATGCCTTGGCGATGGCGCGGATTGCGGCCAGTGAAGAGCGCTGGGTGATCGAGGGGGTTTATGGCTGGATGGCCAGCGAACTGATCCACCGTGCTACAGCGCTGATCTGGCTGTGTGCTGAAGATGAAGAGTGCGTCGCCAATATTCGCCAGCGAGAGGCCAGGCGCGATGACCATGACGAGTTGTTGATTGCCTTGCTGGACTGGGCACGCAGCTATCGGACGCGTGACGACTCCAGTGGGTTTGCCGCGCATCAGCGATTGTTCGATGGGTTTACCGGTTCGAAACAACGGCTGACGGACCAAACAGAGGTGGCGACATTCGCAGGTACGATTCGAAAAACCTAATGATCTCACCCGCAATTTTCTACTTACAAGGGTAGGTATGTTTTCACGGACGCCAAAGCAATTGATGAAACCGCCTACCTTTTGAGCTCGGTAGCCAATGCGAAGCGATTGCAGAAGTCGATCGCAAACTTACGGGCAATAAAGCTGATTTCACTGAAGGAGACATCGACCCCGTAGTTGTTGCCGAGGGCTAATCCTACGGGGTTGGATGTGTTCCGGGATATATCAAGAAGCGCCAAGCGCCCGACAAACCCCTCTGACAATCATCTCCACCTCCCGCTCATCGATCGTCAACGGCGGCAGCAGGCGGATGGTCTTGCCTCGTGTCACATTGATCAGCAAGCCGTGATCCCGGGCGGCGATCAGCGTCAGGTCGCGAATCGGCTGCTTGAGCTCAATGCCGATCATCAGGCCCTGGCCACGGATGGCCAGGACGTTTGGATCGTCCGCCAGTTCGGTGCGTAATCTGCTCAGCAAGCGTTCGCCCTGCAGCCTGGCGTTTTCCAGCAGGCCCTGTTCTTCGATGATCTCCAGTACCGTGCAACCCACGCGACACGCAAGTGGATTGCCGCCGAACGTGCTGCCATGACTGCCGGGGGTAAACAGCTCAGCGGCTTTGCCCCGGGCCAGGCAGGCACCGATGGGGATGCCATTACCAAGGCCTTTGGCCAGGGTCATGACGTCCGGGACGATGCCTTCGTGCTGGAACGCAAACCATTGCCCGGTGCGGCCGATGCCGGTCTGGATCTCGTCGAGCATCAACAGCCAGGCGCGCCGGTTGCACAGCTCGCGCAGGGCTTTTAGGTAGCCGTGTGGTGCCAGTTGCACACCGCTTTCGCCCTGGATCGGTTCCATCAGGATCGCGACGATGCGCGGGCCGTGAGCATGCTGCACCTGGTCCAGGGCCTTGAGATCGCCAAACGGCACCTTGACGAAATCCCCCGGTAGCTCATTGAAACCAAGACGCACGGCCGGGCCATCGCTGGCGGACAAGGTGCCGAGGGTGCGGCCGTGGAAAGCGTTCTCCATCACCACCACCAGCGGCTGCTCAATGCCTTTGTGCCAGCCATATAAGCGCGCCAGTTTCAGCGCGGTTTCGTTGGCTTCGGCACCGGAGTTGTTGAAGAAGGCCCGATCCATGCCCGCCAACTGCGTCAGCTGCTGCGCCAGTCGCTGTTGCCAGTCAATGGTGTAAAGGTTGGACGTGTGCAACAGCAGGCCCGCCTGCTCGCTGATGGCGGAAACGATTTTCGGGTGGGAGTGACCGACGTTGGTCACCGCCACGCCTGCCACCGCGTCCAGGTATTCACGACCAGCCTGATCCCACAGGCGTGTACCCAGGCCTTTGCTGAAACTCAAGGCCAGGGGTTGGTAAGTGCTCATCAGGCAGGCGGCGGTCATGACATCAGGCTCCATCAGTAGTCGGTGTTTTTGCAGTATGGTTAGCCACCTGAGCTGGATAAACGCTGCCACACTTCAATCATTTAAAAGCTGGGCTTGATAATGGATCTGTTCCAGGCAATGACCGTCTACGTGAAAGTGGTGGAGGCCGGCAGCATGACCGGTGCCGCTGCAGAGTGCGAAATGTCCACGACCATGGTCGGCAATCATCTGCGGGCCCTGGAGCAACGCCTGGGTGTACGCCTGCTCAACCGTACGACGCGGCGCCAGCGTCTGACGGAATTCGGCACGGCGTACTATCAGCGCTGCCTCGAAGTCCTGGGGCTGGTCGCTGACTCCGAGCGCTTGGCCGAACAGGCGCTGGACGAGCCAAGCGGCACCCTGCGCATCACCGCGCCCCTGACGTTTGGCACCGAAAAGCTGGCGCCGGCCCTCAGCGAATTCGCCCTGCTGTGTCCGCGGGTCAAACTGGACGTGGTGCTCACCAACCGGCGCCCGGATTTACTCGAGAACGGTTTCGACGTGGCCTTTCGCCTGGGCTTTACCGAACAGTCCAACCTGATCGCTCGCCCACTGCTTGCCTATACCCTGACCATGTGCGCATCGCCGCAATACCTGGCGCGCCGCGGCGTGCCGCACATACCGGATGATCTGCAACACCATGACTGCCTGTCCTTTGCCTACCCGGCTGGCGATGACTGGCACTCGGTGGAAAAACAATGGCGCCTGACCGGCCCCGAAGGCGAAATCGCGGTGGCGGTCAATGGACCGATGCTGATCAACAGCTCGGCAGGGCTGCATCAAGCAGCGCGAACCGGCATGGGCATCGTGATGCTGCCCGATGCGTTGGTGGAACAGGACCTGAAAGATGGAAAACTGGTGGCATTGATGCCGGGTTACCAGCTGCCGAGCCGGCCGATGCATCTCATGTACGCGCAGGATCGCTACCGGCTGCCGAAATTGCGAAGTTTCGTCGACTTCGCCTTGCAGAGATGGGGCAAGCACTAGCCGGCTCACCAGGCCTTGAACCATGAGGCCATGTCCTGCCTGCTCACATCCCCGCCTTCACCAGCACTGGCTTTTCCTGATACCGATCCGGATACAGAAGCTTCAACTGTGCCACCTTCGGCAGGTCGTTGATCACGATGTAGGGATAGGTCGGATGTTCGGTCAGAAAGTCCTGATGCTCCTCCTCCGCCGGGTAGAAACCGTTGTAGCTTTCGAGCTTCGTTACAATGGGCTTGTTAAACGAATGGGCGGCGTCAAGCTGGGCGATGTAGGCCTGCGCCACGCGCTGCTGTTCGCTGCTCAGCGGGAAAATCGCCGACCGGTACTGGGTACCGGTGTCCGGCCCCTGACGATTGAGTTCGGTCGGGTTGTGGGCCACCGAGAAGTAGATTTGCAGCAAGGTGCCATAACTGACCTGAGTCGGATCGAAGGTCACTTCGACGGACTCCGCGTGGCCGGTATCCCCCTCGCTGACCCGCTCATATCGAGCTGTGTCGGCTGCGCCTCCGGCGTAACCGGAGACGGCCTTCTTCACGCCTTTGACATGCTGGAACACGCCCTGGACGCCCCAGAAGCAACCGCCGGCAAGGACCGCGGTTTCGCTGGGGGCCCGGGTCGTTTCATCGAGGGTCGGAGGAGGAATGATGACCGCTTCTTCGGCGCCGCCGAAGGAAAACGCCGCGCATTGACCGATGACGCCAGCGGCGACCAGTCCCAACAGGGCGCGACGCCAGGTGAACAGGGTTTTCATGAGGCTGACTCCTGGGTGAATGAAAGTTCTGCGCATGCGCCAGGCTGTTGAGAAGGATCAAGCCACTTGTGGCTTGAAGGTCAGCGCCAGTCCGTTCATGCAGTAACGCAGCCCGGTGGGCTTGGGCCCGTCATCGAAGACATGTCCCAGATGACCGCCGCAGCGCCGGCAGTGAACCTCTTCGCGCACTACGCCCAAGGACCGGTCCTGACGGGTGGCCACGGCCTTGTCCAACGGCGCCCAGAAGCTCGGCCAGCCGGTGCGGCTGTCGAACTTGGTCGTGGAGGAAAACAGCGGCAGATCGCAGCCGGCACAGGCAAATATGCCGTCACGGTGCTCGTTGTTCAGCGGGCTGCTGTAGGCCCGTTCGGTGCCTTCTTCGCGCAGGATTTCATACTGTTCGGCGCTGAGCATGGCGCGCCATTCGCTGTCGCTGTGGGTCACCTCGAAAACTTCCGCCGCGCTGGCAACACTGACCAGGGCAGGGCTTGCGGCAAATTTTGGCAATACACCGACCACCAGGGCTGCAGCTCCCAGCCCGCCGCACGCTCCAAGAAACTGCCGTCGTGAAAACATGGTCTTCTCCGATAAATCCAGGTGCCTGACAGGGAACACAGCGTAGGCTTGGATTGATCGCCAAACCCTCACGGAGAGTTAAACAATTCGTGATAACTCCAACCGAGGAAAACCCGCACAATGCGCACATTGCGCCAAAGGATTGAGCTGGATGGAACAGACCAAACGCGTCCTCGTGGTCGAGGACGACCTGCATATCGCCGACCTTATCTGCCTGCATCTACGCGATGAGCAATTCGAGGTGGTGCACTGCGCCGACGGCGACGAAGGCATGCGCCTGCTGCAGCAAGGAAGCTGGGATGCACTGATCCTCGACCTGATGCTGCCCGGTGTCGACGGCCTGGAAATCTGCCGCCGGGCCCGCGCCATGGCCCGTTACACGCCGATCATCATCACCAGCGCGCGCTCCAGTGAAGTCCATCGCATTCTCGGGCTCGAACTCGGTGCCGACGACTACCTGGCCAAACCCTTCTCCATACTCGAGCTGGTCGCACGGGTCAAAGCGCTGCTGCGACGGGTCGACGCCATGGCCCGCAACCTGAAAATGGACGCTGGCAGCCTGATCATGGACGGCCTGGGGATCGATCCGATCACCCGCGAGGTATCCCTCGATGGCCGCCGCCTCGACCTCACACCCCGGGAGTTCGACCTGTTGTATTTCTTCGCCCGCCAGCCCGGCAAAGTGTTCTCGCGCATGGACTTGCTCAATGCCGTGTGGGGTTACAGCCACGAAGGCTACGAGCACACGGTCAACACCCACATCAACCGCCTGCGCGCGAAAATCGAGGCCGATCCGGCCCAACCGGTGCGAATCCTCACGGTGTGGGGTCGTGGCTACAAGTTCGCGGCGAAGGAGCAATAGCGCTCATGAGGCTGACCCTGACGCAACGCCTGTCCCTGGTCTTCGCCGTGCTGTTGCTGGTGTGCTGCGCTACCTCGGCGTGGATGCAGGTGCGCTCCAGCCAGATGCATGAACTGGAGGTGGTGCAAGGACTGTCGCGTAATCTGGCCCAGCATATCGCCCACGACACGGTACTGATGGATGCCAATGGCCTGATGCCTGATGCCGTGCGCGATTTGTTCAGCAAGCTGATGCAAGTCAACCCCAGCGTCGAGGTCTATCTGCTGGACACCGAAGGCAGGATTGCCGGCAGCGCGGCACCCGAAGGGCGGATACGTCGACAGCGGGTGGACCTGGAGCCGATCCAGCGTCTGCTCAAGGGTGATGCCCTGCCGATTCTCGGTGACGACCCGCGCAGCGCCGACGGCCGCAAGGTGTTCAGCGCGGCGCCGCTGCAGGTCAATGGCAAACCGGCAGGCTATCTGTACGTGGTGTTGCTCGGCGAAGAGCGCGACCGCCTCGCCGAACGCGGCGCCACCAGCGCAGCCCTCGATACCGCTCTGTTATCCATCGCATTGGTGGCCTTGCTGTGTCTTATAGCCGGCCTGACGGCCTTTGCGTTGATCACCCGGCCGTTGCGTCGCTTGACCGAAAACGTCAGTCAATTCGACATCGACGGCGTACCGGTGCCGCCACCGGCCTTGGCTCCGGTAGAAAAACCCGCCAGTCACGATGAAATAGCCGTACTCGACGCCACCTTCCGGCAGATGCAAGCCCGCCTCAGTGAACAATGGCGCTCGCTGACTCGCCAGGATCAGGAACGCCGCGAACTGGTGGCGAACATTTCCCACGATCTGCGCACGCCTCTGGCCTCGCTGCACGGTTACCTGGAAACCCTGTCGCTCAAGGATGCCACCTTGTCCCCCGCCGAGCGTCGCCGCTACCTGGGCATAGCTCTGGATCAAAGCCGCAAGGTCGGTGGCCTGGCGCAGTCGCTGCTGGAACTGGTGCGCCTGGAACACGGTTTCGTGCAACCGGTGCTGGAGCGCTTCTCCCTGACCGATCTGGTGCAGGACATCTTTCAGAAATTCGAACTGACGGCCGAGGCGCGCCAGGTCGCGCTGAAAGCCAGTTTCGCTCCCAATGTTCCGACCGCCTGCGCCGACCTGGGGTTGATCGAAAGAGTGCTCACCAACCTGTTCGACAATGCCCTGCGCCATACCCCGCAAAGTGGAGAAATCGAACTCAGCCTGCGTCCTCAAGGGTCTTTTGTCGAAGTCACTGTCAGCGACACCGGCCCTGGCATTGCGCCTGAACTGCGCGAGGGCCTGTTCCTGCGACCGTTCAATATCGGCGGGGCGCGACGTGATGGCGGGCTTGGGTTGCGCATCGTCCATCGGATCCTGCAATTGCACGGTCGCGAGATCCAGCTGATCGATATTCCCGGACGCGGCGCGAGCTTTCGCTTTTCGCTGGCGGTGGATGAACAAACCGCGTCTGCAATGGCGGTGCTCTCAATGAACCTGAACACACCGGGACAAGCGTGAGGAATCGTGGCGCCTGCATCGCCGGTAAAGCGAAATCACGCGGGTCTCATCAATCAAAAAATAATTCGTCGAACTGTCAACTTTGACAGTATCACGCCCCTGAAAACCCACGTTCAATGTCCAGTGACTGCTGCGGCCCGATGAGGGCAGTAAGAATTTCTCTTCGAACGCCTGCACCCGCTTCAACTTCTATGTCCATTCCACAAGGAAGCGGCAAAATGCTCAACACCCTGCAAAACACCCCGCTGTGGGTCTACATGATATTTCTGCTGCTCTGCTACTTTGGCATCAGAGCGCTTTCCCCAACCCGCGAAAGTAAAACTTTCTTGTTGGCCACCCCGCCGATTTTGCTCGGCTGGTCGTTGTATTCGCTGGGCCTGACAATTCATCCGCTGCTATCGATCAGTTGCTGGATGGCCGCAGTGATGTTCGGAAGCATCGTCGCGCTGGTGATTTTTTCCCGCGAGGGTGTCGAGCTGGATGAAACGGAAACCGGGTTGATCCTGCCGGGCACGATTAATACCCTGGTGCTCTATCTCATGTTTTTTGCCGATAATTACTTCTTTGGCTTCGCGGCCGAGGTTGACCCGACGTATGCGGCGACGCTGGCGATGGTGTTGCTCAAGGCCTGTGCGTCGGGCCTTGCGTGTGGTTTGTTTTGCGGACGTTCGATCAGGTTTTATCAGATATTCCACACCCTGAAGACGGCGCCCCTGTAGGAAATTCACCCGTGACAACGCAGCGTAGGTCCAATAGATTAGGCGGCCTGAAAAGGCCCCGTGCTTTCTCGCCCCAACCCAAGTTAAAAGAAGTAGTGAAATTTCAATGTCCGATTCCAACACCGCTGAATCCGTAGTCACCTTGTCGTCCAAAGCGGAATACGAAAAATCCATCAATCTTTCACAGCATGTGCCCCAGGCCAAGACCATCAGCGAGATGGTCCTGGATGCTTTCCAGTCCACCCGGGAAAGTGACCAGATCCGCGAGCTGCGCGCCGCGATTCGCCAGGCCCATGACCGCTTCGATGACGACAAAGCCTACGAACTGATGGGTGAACTCAAGCAACTCAAGGACGCCGAAGCGGCCGACATCGCGGCCCTGGAAGACCTGAGCGGCAAATTCCCGATCAGCCGGATTCTGTCCAGCTTCAAGGACGATCCAGCCTTTCAGGAAATCGTCTACGGTTTGGCGCTGAAGGTGCTGAACCAGACTCACCAGGCCATCAGCAACCCGACCAGTGGCAAAAGCAAGGCTGCCCGGGCCAAGAAAGAAGCCGAAGTGTTCACCATCAGCAAAGACGGCGAGAGCGTCACGCTGCCGTTGCGCACTCCACGTTCGCGACTGAACGTTGACCGCAAGGCCCTGGAGTTCCTGGGCCTGACCTTCGTCGGCGAAGGCGATGAAGCGGAACTGGAAAGCGAAACGTTCCTGGACAATGCCGGGACCGAGCAAGCGGTCAGCCGTAAAAACATCATCAGCGCGCTTCAGCAGCAAACCGCGTTCGATGGCTACAGCATCGCCGCCCAGTAACAACTCCCGCCAGCGGCGCTTCAGTCGCCGCTGACCCAAGAGCCCCGCCCTAGAGCGGGGCTTTTTATTGCCCGCGATTCCTGCAAAACCACGATTACTCTCTCAGTATCGACACCAGAAAAAACACTTCCCTTAACCCTTGAACACCACGGGTCCGCCTGCGGGGGAGCGTCAACTCACTTTCCAGCCCAAGACTTCAGTGGTGCGATTGCTGAGGTCATCATGCACACGCTCCCCTTGTACCGTCAGTTAGCCAACCACTACCTCGATGCGATCCGCAGCGGCACCTTGAAAACCGGGGAACGGTTCCCCTCCATTCGGCTGATGATGGAAAAACACGCCGTCAGCCTGTCGACCGCGGTGCAGGTGTGCCGGGAGCTCGAGGACTGTGGCGTGCTGGAAGCCCGCCCGCGATCCGGCAACTACATTCGCCAGCCTGACACCTTGCCCAAACCAGGCGCCATCTCCCCTCCCCAACCGCTGGACACCAGCATCTACGCCGGCATACACGAACAGGTGTCGTTGGTCCTCAAGGCCAGTCAGCGTGCGACGATCAAGGTCAATTTCGCCAGTGCCTACTGCGCGCCGCAACTCTATCCGCTGAAGACGTTGCAGGACCATATGATCAAGGCGCTGCGCCAGGATCAGCATCTGCTCGGCGCTGCAGGTTCGACCTGCGGCAACAGCGCATTGCGTAATATCCTTGCCCGACGGGCGCTGACCGCCAAAGCGAGCCTCTGCGCGGAGCGGATCGTGATCACCAATGGCGCGACCGAAGCAATCAACCTGGCCTTGCGCGCGGTCACCCAGCCCGGTGACACCGTGGCTGTCGAGTCGCCAACCTTCTACGGCCTGCTGCAAATTCTCGAAAGCCTGAATCTGCGGGTGCGGGAAATCCCGGCGACCGCGCATGCGGGGATCAACCTGCTGGCCCTCGACCAACTGCTGCAAGGCCCGGAAAAAATTCAGGCGCTGATCGTGATTCCCAACCTGCAAAATCCCTTGGGCAGCATTATGCCCGACGCCAACAAGGCACTGCTGGTGCAGTTGTGTGCCGAGCACAATACGGTGCTGATCGAAGACGACACCTATGGCGACCTGGTGGATACCGCGCAGCCGTTGTCCACGCTCAAACACTGGGACCTTACCGACAACGTGATCTATTGCGCGTCGCTGAACAAAACCCTGGCACCGGGCATGCGCCTGGGCTGGATCAGTGCGGGGAAATGGCACGAGCGCGTGGAAATGCTCAAGTACACCCAGTCCCGTGGTTGCGAGGCATTGTCGCAACTGGCGGTCAGTGCATTCATGAAGACCCCGTCCTATGAACGTTACCTGCGAAGGTTGAGGAAAATTCTTACGCTACAGCGCCAGCAAATGAGCGCGGCGATCATCCGTTACTTTCCCCCGGGCACCTGCGTGACCAAACCGCAAGGTGGCACGCTGCTCTGGGTGGAATTGCCTCGCCACTTTTCGTCCATGGTGTTGTTCCACGAGGCGTTGAAGGTAGGCATTCAGATTTTGCCTGGGGATATCTTTTCCAATACCAAGCGTTTCGATCACTTTGTGCGCATTGGCTGCGGCGCGCCCTATTCACCACGCATCGAAGAGGCGCTGGCAACGCTCGGCCAATTACTCAAAAACCAGAGCTAAGCAATTCCTGTGGGAATTGTGAGTGAATACAAAATCGGTGTGCGACCGCTCCCACAGGGGTGAGTCGTCAAGCCGGGTTCTGGTGCAGGCAGATGATGTGCGGATCATCGTCCCAGTGCGGGAAACGCTCGGCGATCAGCGGATCGTGGCCGGGGATGACGTGGTCCTCGCTGTCGGCCAGACGGTCTATTTCGATGAACGCTTCCAGCGTCTGCGCCAGGTCATCCAGAATCGGAAACGGGCTGCGCTGGCGAATATTGGCCCACAGATGCGCAGCATCCGACGCCAGGACAATCCACCCCCGCGCAGTATTCACCCGCACCACCTGGCTACCCGGCGTATGCCCGCCCACCGGGTGCAGGGTCACGCCAGGCGTCACCTCTACCGTGCCGGTATGCAAACGCATCCGCCCTTCGAACAGCGGTGGCAGCGCCGACATCACATCGTCGACCTCGTAGGTTTTATTCACCGTGCGATGAGCCATTTTCGGCCCGGTACAAAAACGCAACTCCGCTTCCTGCAAATGCACGGTGGCTTTCGGAAACAACCCCAGGTTACCGGCGTGGTCCCAGTGCAAATGGGTGAGAATCAGGTTATCGACCTGGGCCGGATCAATGTCCAGTTGGCGCAGGGATTCTTCCGGCAGGCGATACATCTGACGATTGCGCCGATCCGCCGTTGCCGGTTGAAAACAGGTGTCGACCACGATCACCTGCTGCTCGTTGCGAATGACCCAGAAGTAATAATCCAGCGGCATGGATGCATCGGGATCGCCGCAGCAGGCATCGTAGAGAAAATTCTCCCGGGCGGTGCGCTGGGCATTGGCGCCGACACGGATCGCGAACACTTCGTACACAGGAACCGACATATTCATCTCCTGATTCAGGCCGCTGCGGTGGCTTTCAAGGTCGGACGAAAGTCGAAATCGATCTCGTCGCTGATCCCCAGATCCCGGGCCAGACGATGCAGGCCGCTGTAGTCACGCATGATCGTCGCGTTCTTGTTGCTCTCCCGGGTGTCGGCGATGATCAGCGCAGCATCCCCTACCCCGAGCTGCGTCAGAATCGCCTCCCACATCGAGTAGTCCTGAGCGACAAAGGCACTCAGCGCCACCGACAAGGTCCGTGCGAAAAATGTCCGCTGAGCCGGCTGCATGTTGGCGTACATGACCTTGGCCACTTCGGCGAGAATCTTGCTGTGGGCATACTCGTCACGGTTATGCAGTTCGGCCACGCGCCGGTTTTGCGGCTGAATGCTCTGATCGTCGGCCAGCAGATCCAGATAGGCGTTGACGCTGATCTCGGCCACCACCGCAAAAGTGATCGCCGCCAGGTCGCGCTGCCATTGCTCGGGCAGCTCCTCGCGCAGGGCGATCAGGCGCAGGTAAGTCACCGACGGCGGCAAGTCCAGATCCTGGTCGAGTGCTCGCTCTTCCCTGGTCCGTTCGATAGCGCGCAGGTGCATGAGCGTGTGGTAGTGCTCGTCGATCAAGGTCTGCTGCATCGCCTCGCGAAAATGCCAGTCGTTCTTGCCCAGGTACTGATTGGCGATGACGCTCAGCGCCGGGTTGACCACATGTTCCTCGGCGGTCACCGTGCGCAGGTTGTAGCCGATCCAGCCCCAGGTCAGCACGGTGCTCTTGAGCTCATCGCTCAGGGACTGGAATTTCGGGTGATGGAAAAACGGCACCATGCACTCCGGATAATCCGGGCGCGACGGGTCGAACGCTTCGCTGGCTTCGGCCTTGTCCGGTGCACACACCGTGGCTCTTTTGGTCCAGGCCTGATTGAGCCGCACGACCAGTTGATGATCGACCTTGGCGATCTCGATTGCTGTTTGCATGACGCGATACCTGTAGGACGCGTACCCGCGCAGGGGTACGCCGATGGAGTAATGGGCGACGGATAAATCAGGCCAGCCAATAGCGGGTCAGGTTTCGCGCCGGGTCAGTGTATCGACTGCGCGCGTGGATCATTCGCCAGTTGTCCCAAATCAGCATGCACCCGTCGGGAATCAGCACCGGCGTGTTGTGCTGCACGAAATACGCTTCACCCAGTAGCGCAAACCTGGCCAGCGGCGAAGCGCTGTTGGCGACCTGCGAATGCAGCAGATCGTCCTTGGAAGGATTCACATCGCCGTAGTGAAACTGGTTGTAGCTGAAGCGGAAAATATCCCCGTCCTCGGTGGGCGTCAGGATGTATTCCTTGACCCGCCGTTGCGCGGCTTCGCCGGGTTTGGCGGTGGCGACGAACTCCACGGGCGTGTCGTCGATCCACTCACGCAGCTCGGGCTCGGTGCGTTCGAGCGATGCCAGGAATTGATACCCGTCCACCAACCCGGTATGCCCGCCACCGCAGGTGGCCTGCCGATGACAATGCAGCGCCAGGTAACGCGGCGGCGGACCGTAGACCGGTGCTTCGGTGTGCGGACCGATGCCGTTCATGCTCTGGGAATACGGCAGGTCTTCGTATCCCGGCTTGCGGGTGATGGCGAATGCCGTCTGCCCATTGAATTGCGGAATGACCGGGCCGAACTCATGCAGCGTGCCTGCGACATCATCGGAAAATTCCTCCGGTGTCAGCACCGTCCAGCCCCGCGCCGATAACTCTTCATGCCGATGGCCCAGTGAAACGTAGGGTGCAGACGCAACAATCCCTTGATCTGTCATGGTGATATTCCTGGCTGTTTATCAGGCGTTTACGGTTGAGGTGTAAGCGGCAATGAAGTCGCGGCAGGCGTTGCCCGGTCGATAGCGTTGTTCGTCGATGCGCTGCACCGGGGTGATTTCGGCAGCGGTGCCGGTGAGAAAACATTCGTCGAAATCACCCAACTCCGCAGGAACAATGGTTCGCTCGACCACCTGGTAATCCAGCGCCTTGGCCAGTTCGATGACGGTCTGACGGGTGATGCCGTTGAGGAAACAATCCGGCACAGGAGTGTGCAACGTTCTGCCTTTGACGAAGAACACGTTGGCGCTGGTGGCTTCGGCGACATGGCCGCGCCAATCGAGCATCAAGGCGTCGTGATAACCATTGTTTTCAGCATCGTGCTTGCTCAGTGTGGCAATCTGATAATGCCCGGATGCCTTGGCTTCAAACGGGCTGCAGCTCGGTGGTGGACGACGCCAGGCGGCGGTCTTCAAGCGAATGCCGGCCATGTGCCCGGCCGGGTCGAAATAACTCGGCCACTGCCAGCAGGCGATCGCCAGATGCACGCGGTTGAAACGGGCCGAGGTGGAAATCATTTCACTGCCGCGCCAGGCCACCGGCCGCAGATAACCGTCGACCACGCTGTTGCGTTGCAGCAGTTCATGGCTGGCCGCTTCCAGTTCGGCCAATCCATAGGGAATGACCAGATCCATCAACTGCGCCGAGCGATACAAGCGTTCGCTGTGTTCGCGCAACTTGAAAATCCTGCCGTTGTAGACACGCTCCCCTTCATACACGGTGCTCGCGTAATGCAAGCCATGGGTCAGCACATGCAACCGCGCCTGGGACCACTCGACGAACTCGCCGTCGAGCCAGATAAAACCTTCTCGCTGATCAAACGGAATACCGCTCATATCCCTATCTCCTGATGAAACGTCCTACGCCGTCTCGAGCAGTACCGGTATCAATTCCGGCGCTGCCACGGGTTCGGGCTGAAAGAAGAACGAGCGCTCGCCAAACGCCGGGCGCAACTCGTCGAACCAGGTCGCCAGGGGATCGAATCGCGCATAGAAGGTGCGCAACACCCATTGCGGATCCCGCGCCTGGAGGAACTGCAGGACGAAGACCTTTTCCCCGGCCACGGTCTCGATGCCATTGATCAATACCTTGCCGTAGAAGGTGCTCATGGACGGCCCGCGCACCGTGCGTGCCAGCCCGGACACCGTGCGATAGGCCGCTTGGAAAATTTCGAAGGCCCGGGCCAGCGGCATTGCGAAGTAATGGCTGGGCCCGGTATCGCGCTCGACGAACATGTAATACGGCACCGCGCCGAGCCGCACACCCTCGGTCCATAACGCTGCCCAATCGGCGGGGTTTTCGTTGATGTGCCGAATCACTGGCGCCTGCATGCGCAGGGTGGCCCCGGTGGAGCGAATGCGTTCGACGGCCTGACGGGCAATGTCCTGGCGGATCTCCACCGGGTGGTTGTAATGCCCCATGATGGACAGGTTTTTCCCCGCCGCGACGATCCGCCTGAACAGCTCGAGCAGTTCGGGCGCATCCTTGTCGCTGACAAAGCGTTGCGGCCAATAGGCCACGGACTTGGTGCCGATACGGATGCTTTTGAGGTGGGGCAAGTCCAGCAACGGCTCGATGTAGCCGGCCAAAGAGCGGGTATTCATGATCATCGGATCGCCGCCGGTGATCAGTACGTCGGTGACTTCGGTGTGTACCCGCAGGTAGCTCACCAGCTCGCAGGATTCACGTGCATTGAACTTGAGCTCTTCTTCACCGATGAACTGCGCCCAGCGGAAACAGAAGGTGCAGTAGGCGTGACACGTCTGACCGGCACCGGGGAAAAACAGCACGGTCTCGCGGTACTTGTGCTGAATGCCCGACAGGACTTTTCCATCAAGGGTCACGCCGTTGTGCGTCAGCTGCCCGGCCGGATGGGGGTTCATGCGTAGCCAGATCGCTTCGATCCGGCGCTTGATGGCGGCGGCGTCATCCCGGTCGATCAGTTGCTTGAGCGAGGCGTACTCGTCGGGCAGCAACATGTCCTTGTGGGGAAAGGTCATGCGAAAAATCGGATCGTCGGGGATGTTGTTCCAGTCGATCAGCGTGCCCAGTACGTATTCGTTAGTGCGAAACGGCATGACCCTGGCGACTACAGTCATGGCTTCCTGCAGCGCGGGTGTCAGTTTGTGCCAGTACGGTGTTTCGCGGATGGTGCGTGAGTTATAGGGTTTGTATCTTTCCTGCTCCGACAGTCCCTGCATGGCAGCGCTCCTGGTGATTGCCTGGCGGTGGCCTGAAAATTCAGAGCGCGATGGCTGGCGCTGCGCGCTCTATATCCATCCACGCGCGAACGCTGTCGCGATCCCACTGGCGGCGCACATACGCCGCGAGTCGCGCGGGCACCTGATCACCATTGGCGAGCAGTCGGTTGAGCATGATTGCCAGGTCGGTGTCGGCAATGCTCCAGTCGCCGAACAGGTGATCAGCCCCCTCTTCTAGCAGCCGATCGGCCACGAAGAACAATCTGCCGACGGCGGCTTGGGCCTCGTCGGACAGCGGGTGGTCTTTTTTGCCGAAGTAGATGAGGTCCGCTGGGCGTTCTTTGCGAATCACCAGCAGATCGCTGCGCAGCCAGGCCTGGAGTTGCCGAGCGCGAGCGCGCTGTTTGATGTCCCGTGGGAACAGTGTGTGATGCCCCGGCGCCAACTCCTCAAGGTATTCGGCAATGGCCGAAGATTCCGACAGGGCAAAACCGTTGTGCACCAGCGTAGGGATCTTGCAGGCCAGCGATATATCCCGATAGTTTGCCTGATAGTTTTCTCGCGCTTTTAAATCCAGCGTGACACAGTCAAATGAAAGTTGTTTTTCTTTTAGCGCGACAAATGCCGACATTGCAAAAGCACTGACAAAATCCGCGCCAACATAGAGTTTCAACCTGATACTTTCCATAGAACGCTCCCTTGCATTAAGCACATTAATCCGTTGCCTTGGAAGCGATCCTAGTTAGTTGATCCAACGCTGAACAGATACAGAAATTATCTGTTTCTATCGATACAGAACTTCGCAAACGCAGATCACGTGGAGGGTGCTGGAGGGGCGTCAGAAATGAAAAAGGGAGTCGGCGAATGCGGACTCCCTGGTGTGCAACGGAGGGGAAATGATGGCTGGTGGGATCAGGCCATGGCGGCAGGCGAATGGGAGAGCAGCGCGATTTGCGGCATGTTGCTCATGTTCAGCATGGCCAGCGGTTCGGTAGCGCTGGTGTTGACGAACCCGTGCCGGGTCCAGGCCGGCACCAGCAATACGTCGCCGGGGCTGACGCTCACCTCATCGGCATCGCCCAGGGTCAAGGCGCCGCTGCCGCACTGAATGATGAACAGGTGCCACCAGGCATGCACATGACCGTTCAACACCATGCCCGGTTTCAACCATTGCATGGACACCGCCATCCCTGGCGTCAACTTGCAACCATCGATGCTTTGGTCGTGGGCCAACGCAACAATATCGACTTCGCTGGCCTCAAGGCGCTGACGCATGTCTGTCAGTTCACTGCCCTTCCACACCCGTGCACTGAGCGGCGGCTGATGCAAACTCTGGCGAAAGTCCTTATATGAAAAAAACGCACCTTGAACGTTATTCATCCGCGAGTTCCAACTTGTTTGTCGACTTGAATGACCGAACCTTAGGCCAACAACTCTGCACTGTAAAGTCGAACAACTAATACTTATAACGCCGAAGGCCTCAACGCGGCGATCATATCAACTTCCACCGCGGCATTTTTCGGCAGCTGATAAACACCCACCGTCGTTCGAGTATGTTTACCTGCATCCCCGAGGACATGACTGAATACATCCGAGGCACCGTTGGCCACTTCGCTCAGGTCTACAAAGTCCGCCGTGGATTTCACATAGACCGTGATCCGGATCAGCGATTTGATTTTATCCAGCGAACCGATGGCGTCCACGATCAGCGCCAGCCCGCGCATCGCGCTGATACTGGCGGCGGATTGAGCGTCCGTGAGACTCAGCTCCAGCCCGACCCGGCCGGGGTACTGCATTTTACCGTTCATGCGCGGCACCAGGCCACTGATATAGAGTTCATCGTGATGTCGAATCAGCGGCGCGTAATGCCCGCCGGCGGTGTTCTCGCCGTAGATGTCATAACCCAGCTCCTTGGCCAGGTCGATGAAACGCTCATCACAGCTCTTTTGCTCAATCATTTACCCACCCTCTTGATCAGTACTGCAAAAACGTCGCTCTGCGCGACTCAGCCCACCGCTCTCGCCGGCGCTGCCAGGCAAGTGACCTCGACCCGCGACTCGATCGCCTCTGCCAGGCGCAGCAAATCAGCACTGAGCTGCCCGTAGTCCTCGCTGAACAACACGATGTGGCCGATGAACGAGGTGTTGTCTTTCACCAGTGCCGTCACCGAATCGGTGAGGCGCTTGGCGTACACCGCTTCTACCAGCTTGATATCGAGCTCCCGGGCCAGGGCCTCGATGTCCGGCACGTAGCGCAACAGCCCGCCGGCCGGCGCCCGCAGCAGACGAATGCCGCAATAGCCCCGGGCGACGGGGGCCTTATGATCGGTCTTGCCCTCCACCGCCCATCTGACCCAGCGCTCCCAGGGATCGAAGTCGACGAACGCCAGGCGGGCCAGGTCCCAGATGTGCATGCCACCAGGGCGCATGTTGGTTTCCACCGCCGAGGTCAGGCCGTCGCTGCGCAGGAAAATCTCGTTGTGGTAAGCGCCGTTATCCAGCGAAACCAGCCCGGCCATGTGCTGGCCGGCTGCCGCCAGGCGCGCCTGCACTTCGGGCGTCAACGGTGCTGGCACCACTTGCTGGATTTCCGCGCGATAGGCGCCTTCGGTAGTGGTTTTCTCGGTGACCCAGGTGCTGCCGGCCACGTAGTCCCAGCTGTATTCCCGGGCGTTCTGAATCAGTTCCTCGAGTACGATGCCCCCGTCGCGATAGGGCTTGAGCGCCTGCCACGCCTCATCGCATTCCGACGGATGACGGATGACCCGGCAGCCTCTGCTCGCACCTTCGCAGGCCGGTTTGATGAAGGCTCTGCCGCCGAGCTCGACGACCCGCTGGCGCAACTCGCCCAGGCTTGCGATTCGGGCGGAAAACACCGGACGGTAATGATCTGGCGAACTGCTGGCCGTGGCTTCCAGCTTGCGGAAAATCTGTTTATCCAGCCCCGCACGCGCCTCGCCCGGGGTGATGCCGGGCAAGCCGTAATAGGTCGCCAGCGCCGCACCGAGCAACACGCCACGGTCAGAAAAGGGCAGCACCCCGATCAGCTTCCAGCGGTCGGCGCCCAGGCAACCAGCCACCAGTTCGAGAGAGTCCGCCACGTCTTCCGGCGCCAGGGAAGTGCAGCACACGTGATCCGCCACCTGATCATCATCAGGTTGAATCTGCTCGACCAGCAGGATCAATCGGGCGTTGTAGCGTTTTCTGCAGAGGTCGCGCAGCTTGCGGATATCGTGAACCCGATTGCCGTTGTACCCGACCACTACCACGCAAGATGTCGTATTCATGAAGCACCCGACCTGTGAAGAAAAAAACGGAAACGCGATGACTCAGTCGTGCAGCGACGCGTTGGATTTACGGTTGAGCCAGTACCAGGCCAGAATCCCGCCCGCACCGATGGCCGCCAGAATCAGGGCGTTGTACGGCGGTGGCGTGACCCGCATGATCAGCACCGTCAGCCCGGCGCCGACGCCCAGGGACACTTCCTTGACGAACATGTTGTTCTGTTTGACCGAGAAGTAATCGAGGTAGCTGAACGCACATTCGGCGATGGACAGCAGCGCCACCCAGATCAGCGCACCGACCAGGGTTTCGACGTGGAAAGCTTCCGGAGACGAGAGCACCGCAAAGCCGCCGATGATGATGCCGATCACCGCGACCACCTTGAAGCGCCCGGTGCGCTCGATCAGCTTCATCACCGGGACCTGGGCGAACACCACCACCGCGCTGTTGAGGATCAGCATCAGGCCATACCAGGCCGGCAGTTCACCGGTCTTGAGCAGGATCGCCTGGGGCAGGATCGAGAACACACCGAACAGTTTGATCCCCATGATGATGCCGGCGATCACCCACGGCAGTTTGTTGCGCCAGCCGCTGCCATCGTGGGTGGCCAGGCTGGCCGCCACCGTTTGGGTGGTGAAGGTGGCGCCCATGGCGATCGGCAGGCACAGCAGGACGAAACTCGCAGCGCCGAGGAAAAACATGGTGGGGGTCAACAGCGGCGAGAGCAGGATCAGCCCCGCCACCAGGCTGCCCATGTTCATGGCGACCCGGTTGTAGGCCGCACCTTCCTTGGTCTGGGCCGCTTCGCTCTTGATCAGGTACCCGGCGATGGCGATACCGTAGGCAAACAGCGCCGCGGCAAACATCACCATGCCCTGGTTGCTGGTGACCGCGAGCAGTACCAGCCCGAGGGCGGCGCACAACAGCGTGACGCTCAGGGAGCGACGGCCCAGCACCAGCAACGTCAGGGGCAGGAGCAACAACAAGGCCCGATAACCGAGGGCGAGAATGCTGTTGGTGGCGGTGTCGAGCCAGACGTTGGCCTTGCCCAGCACCGCAAACAGCGACACGGCGGTAATGATCCTGATCGTGAACAGGCGGATGTTGATCACCGGTTTGGCGACGACGACCGTTGTTTGAACACTCATGCAACACCTCTGAGCCAAGCGATACCGGGACCGCAGGCGCCGACAACCAGGAAAGTCTGTAAGGTGATGGTAGAGAGGAAGGCTTGTTCTGATCAGAGCAAGTTCGTATAGAATCAAACGAACTTTACTGTCGGAGAGACCAGTAAAATGCAGGTTCAACGCGCAGTCATCGCCGCCATCGAATTCCAGCCCGGCGCGCCGCTGGTGCAGCAGATCGTCGATCAGTTGACCGTTGCGATCAGCCAGGGCGGCCTGCCCCATGGCTCCAGGCTGCCGCCGATTCGCGAACTCTCCGATTTGATGAACGTCGGCAAGTCCACGGTGGTCGATGCCCTGGACCGCTTGCGGGCCAAGGGGTTGGTGGTGTCACGCCAGGGTTCGGGGCATTTCGTGCACCGTTCCAGCGCCCCGATCCAGACCGATGCCGGCCCGGACCTGCAACCTCAAGACACCCTCAGCGTGGTCCGCCGCGCGGTGTTGCTGGACAATGGCGCGTTGCGCCCTGGCGCCGGTTTCCTGCCGTCCTCGTGGCTGCCGGCTGACGAGCTGCTCAAAGCCGTGCGCGGCACCCTGCGCGCAACCTCCCTGCGCATGGGCGAATACGGCGTTGCCGGCGGTTACCTGCCGCTGCGCGAGGCGTTGCGGGTGAAGCTGTCGACCCACGGCATCGAAGTGCCAGTGGACCAGATCATCACCACGGCCAACACCGTGCAGGCCATCGACATGCTGATGCGCCTACTGGTCAAACCCGGCGACACCGTGCTGCTCGACGACCCCTGTTACTTCACCATGCACGCCAACCTGGCCTTGCATGGCGCCAAGGTCATCACCATCCCCCGGGATTGTGACGGCATGGACCTGGAAGCCTTCGAGCAATTGCTGATCGCCCATCGTCCTGTGCTCTACATGACCAACAACGCACTGCACAACCCGACCGGGCACTCGTTCTCGCCCGCGCAGGTGTATCGCCTGCTGGAGTTGAGCCACCGTTATGGTTTCCACATCCTCGAAGACGACTTGTATTGCGACATACAGCAACGCATGACGCCACGCCTCGCCGCGGGCGGGCTGGACAACGTCAGTTACGTGTCCGGTTTCTCCAAGACCCTGACGGCTAACAGCCGCGTCAGCTATGCGGTGCTTTCGCCACAACTGGCCGCACGGATGGTCACCCTGAAAATGACCTGCGGCGGCATGACGTCGGAATTGGCGGAACAGATTATCTGCACGATGCTCAGCGATGGCAGTTATGCCAAACACACCCGGCGCACGGTGGACCGGCTTTACGAGTCGAGCAGTCGGGTGACACGCTGGCTGCTGGAAGCAGGTTGCTCGGTGTCATCGCTGCCCCATGAAGGGTTATTCATCTGGACGCGATTGCCCGAAGGGCATCATGCCGAAACCCTGGCGAGGAAAGGTCTGGACATAGATCTGGTACTGGCTCCCGGCACCCTGCTCAGCAAAGCGCCGGATGCGAGCCACTTCCTGCGCTTCAACGTTGCCCACAGCGATAACGTGCAGGTGCGGGAACGATTCTTCCGGTTGCTCGACACAAAAAGCAAATAACTGCCCACCACTGACCTTGTGGGAGCGAGCCTGCTCGCGAAGAGGGCCGCACATCAATATTGCCTGACACACCGCCTTCGCGAGCAAGCCCGCTCCCACAGGGGTTCAGCGTCGTGCTCAGGACGCGGGGGCTACCCCGATCAACTGTGGGAGCGGGCTTGCTCGCGAAGGCGGCAACTCGGTCGCCAGAAAATCCCCAAAAAAAAACCCCGCCCTTCTCTCAAAGGGCGGGGTTTCTCTTTTCAGCATCCGACGCTTAAGGCGCGTAAGTCAGCAACAACTCACTCGGCACCTGGAAATCCAGCGACATCATCACGCTCAACGCGGTAATGGTGAAGATCGAGAACACGAACAGCTTGCGTGCCCAGACCGTATCGTCCACTGCCTTGTAACCGGTCCAGGCCATGTACAACCAGTACATGCCCATGGCCGCGGCGACGGCGAGGTAACTCATGCCGGCGTAGCCGCTGAAGGTCAGCATCAGGGTCGCCACCAGGAAGGCCAGGATGTACAGCAGGATGTGCTTCTTCGCCACTTCAATCCCGCGCTTCACCGGCAGCACCGGAATCGATGCGGCCAGGTAATCGTTGAAGCGGAAGATCGCGATGGCATAGGAATGCGGCATCTGCCACAGGCTGAACATCACCAGCAGCGTCAGGGCGGCCATGTCGAAGCTGTTGGTCACAGCCACGTAGCCAATCACCGGTGGCATCGCCCCCGACAGGCTGCCCACCAGCGTACCGTGAACCGACTTGCGCTTGAGGTACAGGCTGTAGAAGCCGACGTAGATGACGAAGCCGATCACCGCGAACAACGCGGCCAACGGGTTGGCCACCTTGTACAACAGTGCAACGCCGAAAACACCAAGGACGGTCGCAAAAGCCAGGGCCAGTTTCAGGGAGATCAAGCCCTGGACCAGCACCCGGTTCTTGGTGCGTTCCATCTTGAGGTCGATGTCGCGGTCGATGCAGTTGTTGAACACGCAACCGGAAGCTACCACCAGGGACGTGCCGATCATCGCGGCCAGGAAGATGGCCAGATCGACATGCCCTTTGGAGGCCAGGAAAAATCCGCCTGCCACTGAAAGCACGTTACCGAAAATGATCCCCGGTTTGGTGATTTGGATAAAGTGCTTCAAGGACATCCGGATTTACCTCAGTGCGCCATCATGTTGGTGTGGATGCTGAACATGATCCACAGCGACAGGCCTACCAGCAGGACGATGACCAGGGCAGCGAAGATAAACGCGATCACGTTGTTTCGCTGGGCGGCCGAACGGTCCAGGTGGAGGAAGTACACCAGGTGCACCAGCACCTGGACGACTGCGAAGATCAGTACGATCCACAGGGTCATGGCTTTCGGCAGCGACGGGTACATCACCAGGCCGAATGGAATGACGGTCAGGATCACCGACAGAATGAAACCGATAGCGTAGGACTTGACGCTGCCGTGGCCGGCGTCGTGGCTATCGTGGGAATGAGCGTTAGCCATTTACATAGTCCCCATCAGATAAACAACGGTGAATACGCAGATCCACACCACGTCCAGGAAGTGCCAGAACAGGCTCAGGCAGCTCAGACGGGTCTTGTTGGTCGCCGTCAGGCCGTTTTTCTGCACCTGGTACATCATGATCGCCATCCAGATCAGACCACTGGTCACGTGCAGACCGTGGGTGCCGACCAGGGTGAAGAACCCGGACAGGAAGCCTGAGCGGCTAGGGCCGTAGCCTTCGGCGATCAGAATGTGGAACTCGTTGATCTCCATGGCGATAAAGCCGGCGCCCAGCAGGAAGGTCATGCCCAACCAGGTCAGCACACCCTTCTTGTTACCCTTGAACAACGCCAGCATGGCGAAGCCGTAGGTGATCGAGCTGAACAGCAGCAGAGCGGTTTCGCCCAGTACGTACGGCAGCTCGAAGATGTCGTGGCCCGACGGGCCACCCGCTACGTTGTTAACCAGTACCGCGTACACCGCGAAGATCGACGCAAACAGAATGCAGTCGGTCATCAGGTAGAGCCAGAAACCGAATACGGTCATCTCGCCCGAGTCGTGGTGATGGTCATCGTGCCCATGTCCATCGACATGGGTGTGTCCAGCATTGGTCACTAAGTTCGACATGGTTTAAGCCTGTTCCAACGAGGTTTCAACACGGGTGGCGGTGGCTGGGACTTTCCCGGCCGCTACCAGACGTTTGTGCTGCTCGGCTTCGATGCGCTCGATGACATCCACCGGCACCATGTAGCCCTGGTCGTCACGGGCGGCATGGATGGTGAAATACACCACGGTGCCGACCAGACCGACGATGGCCAGCCACCAGATGTGCCAGATCATCGCGAAACCGAACACGGTCAACAGCGCGCCCATGACCACACCGGTGGCGGTGTTGTTTGGCATGTGGATCGGCTCGTAGCGGGCCGGAGCCTGGTACGCGGTGCCGTTTTCCTTGGCTTCGGTGAACGGGTCGATCACTTCGGCTTTTGGCAGCACGGCGAAGTTGTAGAATGGTGGTGGCGACGAGGTCGACCATTCCAGGGTATGGGCATTCCACGGGTCACCGTGTTCGCACATGTTCTCTGGCTTGTTGCGGTCACGAACGCTGACGTACAGCTGGATCAACTGGCAGGCGATACCGACGGCGATCATCACCGCACCGAACATGGCCACGTACAGGTACGGTACCCACTCAGGGTTGGTGGTGGCGTTCAGACGACGGGTCATGCCCATGAAGCCCAGGACATAGAGCGGCATGAACGCGACGAAGAAGCCGGTGATCCAGAACCAGAACGCTGCCTTGCCCCAACCCTCGTGCAGCTTGAAGCCGAACGCTTTCGGGAAGTAGAAGGCGAAGCCTGCGATGTAGCCGAATACCGCGCCGCCGATGATCACGTTGTGGAAGTGCGCGATCACGAACAGGCTGTTGTGCAGGACGAAGTCAGCACCCGGGATGGCCAGCAGTACGCCGGTCATGCCGCCGATAGCGAAGGTCACCATGAAGCCCAGGGTCCACAGCACCTGGCTGGTGAAGCGCAGACGGCCCTGGTAGATGGTGAACAGCCAGTTGAATAGCTTCACCCCCGTCGGGATCGAAATCAGCATCGTCGCCAGACCGAAGAAGGCGTTGACGCTGGCACCCGAACCCATGGTGAAGAAGTGGTGCAGCCAGACCATGAAGCCCAGGATCGAGATCGCGCCGCTGGCGTAGATCATCGAGTGGTGGCCGAACAATTTCTTGCCGGAGAAAGTCGAGATGACTTCGGAGAAGATCCCGAACGCCGGCAGAATCAGGATGTACACCTCGGGGTGACCCCAGGCCCAGAACAGGTTGACGTACATCATTGGATTACCACCAAGTTCATTGGTGAAAATGTGGAAATCCATGTAACGGTCAAGCGTCAGCAGTGCCAGGGTAGCGGTCAGGATCGGGAACGAAGCCACGATCAGGACGTTGGCCCAGGTGCAGGTCCAGGTGAAGATCGGCATGTCCATCAGCTTCATGCCAGGGGTGCGCATTTTCAGCACGGTGGCCAGGAAGTTGACCCCCGTCAGCGTCGTCCCCAGCCCGGATAGCTGTAGCGCCCAGATGTAGTAATCCATCCCCACGCCCGGACTGTATTGCAGGCCCGACAGCGGCGGATAGGCAACCCAACCGGTCTTGGCGAATTCGCCGACGCCCAGGGACAGGTTGATCAGCACCACGCCCGACACCAGCAGCCAGAAGCTCAGGGAGTTCAGGAACGGATAGGCCACGTCACGGGCGCCGATCTGCAGCGGCACTGCCAGGTTCATCAGGCCGGTGAAGAATGGCATCGCCATGAAGATGATCATGATCACACCGTGGGCGGTGAAGATCTGGTCATAGTGTTCAGGCGGCAGGTAGCCAGGCGAACCCTCGGTGGCCATGGCCAACTGGGTACGCATCATGATGGCGTCGGCAAAACCGCGCAGCAGCATGACCATGGCGACGATGATGTACATCACGCCGATTTTCTTGTGGTCGACCGACGTCAGCCACTCGGTCCACAGGTAGGTCCACTTCTTGAAATAGGTGATTGCAGCGAACAGCGCCAGACCACCGAGCGCGATCATGGCGATGGTTATCATCACGATCGGTTCGTGGAACGGGACCGCTTCCCAACTTAATTTACCAAACATCGTTTACTCCTCTGCCCCGGCAGCTGAATGCGCGTTCATGTCCGTTCCTTGCGTAGCGGCCACTTCTTTCTCTTTCTTCTCGTGCTTGACCTTCGGACCCGGTTTCATGCCTTCGTACTTGTCGACGATGATCTGGAACAGGTTCGGGGTGACCGAGGAGTAGAGCTCGACTGGGTTGTTCTGGCTCGGCTTGGAAAGGGCTGCGTATTCAGCTTCTTCAAGCTGTTTAGGTGCCTTTTTGACTTCACTTACCCAGGCGTCGAAATTTTCCTGAGAAGTTGAGATCGCTTGGAATTTCATGCCGGTGAAACCTGCGCCGCTGTAGTTGGCGGAGATGCCTTCCATTTCAGCGTCACGGTTGGCAATCAGGTGCAGCTTGGTCTGCATACCGGCCATCGCGTAGATCTGGCCGCCCAGGCCAGGGATGAAGAACGAGTTCATCACCGAGTCCGAGGTCACCTTGAAGTTGACCGGCGTATTCGTCGGGAACACGATCTTGTTAACGGTCGCGATGCCCTGCTCCGGATAGATGAACACCCACTTCCAGTCCAGGGCGACCACTTCGATGGTGATCGGCTTGACGTCGGATTCCAGCGGACGGTACGGGTCCAGTTCGTGGGTCGACTTGTAGGTGATGTAACCCAGGGCAATGATGATCAGGATCGGAACGGTCCACACCGCGATTTCAATCTTGGTGGAGTGGTTCCATTTCGGGGTGTAGGTCGCGTTGGTGTTCGACGCGCGGTATTTCCAGGCGAACAGGAAGGTCATGACGATGACCGGGACCACGACCAACAGCATCAGCAACGTTGCGGTGATGATCAGGTTTCGCTGCTCCAGGCCGACCTGGCCCGTGGGATTGAGCAAGGTCATGTTGCAGCCTCCCAGCAACAGCGTGCCGAGCAGCGGCAATATGCCTAGTAGTCTTGGGTACCTGTTTTTACTCATCTCACGACCTCTAAAGCAGCTTGCGCAATGCAGTTGGGTTTTGATCGCCAACACTTCACCCTGCCAAGGGTTGGCATTTTTCTTTGATTGAATAAGGGCTGCCCGTCGCGCGTCAGACGCTGTTCGACAAATCCTGGGTCAGCGGTGAGTTCTTATTCGAATTCGTGGTCAAAGGCCTTGTTACAGACCAATTCCATTTGGTGCGGATAGTGGAAGGCACCGACGTCTGGGAGTCGCATGAAGCCATCGGGCTTCTCGACACCCTGTCCCTGCTCATGCGCCTGAGTCAGGGTGAGCAGTGTCGGGGAATTCAGTGCGGGCGATTGTAGATATGTAACGATTCATAAACCATGTCTCATCCCGAAATAATTTATATCCGTATCGGCAACAATCATTCACGAATCCCGCAAAAGTCCGGCATGTTATCGAAATTCATTCTCAACAAAAACACCAAAAATAGTAGGTCTACCGCACTCGGATCAGACAGTATCGAAGGCTCTACACTCGCTTTCGACCCAGCCCTAGCCCCTATCCGACAAGGGCTTCGGCGATTCGCCAGGCCCTGTTAAAACTGCCTGCTCGGGAGTTGGAGGGTCGAAGCCGCCAGGCAACGAAAAGCCGTTTTTTGTTGTGCCGCAATGGGGGAATTCACGACCTGGAAATGCCTTGCGACACTCGCGCTGTGACAACATGTCGCACACATGCCGTACCCAAACTTGTCGCGCATCAAGGTCTTTTCACCTGCCTGTGCAATGCAAAACGCCCCGGCGCTCTCAACGAGGACCGGGGCGTTTTCGGATTGTCATGGCGATGCGCAGGATGAACTCAGCGCAGGGCTTTACGGTTACGCGATGTCAGCAGCGGCACCAGGATGACCACAAGCACAAAGGCGACCAACGCCCATTGGGCGAGGGACAGGCCAAGAATCGGCGGGTAGGGAGTCGAGCAGAAACCGTCGACCTGGAAGCCCAAAGGGAAGATCTTTGCCAGCGGCAAACCGTCGACAATCGGTTGCAGCACATCGATGCCGCAGCTGACCGTCGGATAGAACTGGGTATAGACGTGATGCCCGGCCACTCCGACCCCGGCCAGGGCGCAGATCACCACCAGGGTTTCAAACACTGTGATGCTGCGGCGGGTGCGCATGGCCGCGCCGATGAAGGCGAATATCGCAATCAGCAGCAAGGCGTAGCGTTGCAGGATACACAGCGGGCACGGCGCCTCGCCCAGGACGATTTGCATGTACAGCGCGCCGCCGATCAGCGCCAGGCAGATGGCGCCCAGCAGCACCAGATAGCGCCGTTCACGGCCCAGCCGCATTGTTTCCTCGCTCATTGCGTTTCCCTTCTGAATATCGAATGCCCAAATTCTACACGCTGGGCTCGACGTTTGAGAGCCTGGCGCGCGCGGGCGGGTATCGGGGAATAGACGACAAGCCGGTTAAGAAGGGATTAACTTTCAGCGATGCACTGAATTTTGTATAAGCCGAAGGCCTCTTCGTCGGAGCGCCGCCCGGAGCCGGCTCCGGGGGGCGTTCCGACGAAGGCGTTCGAACGGACGCGCCTGGGCTTCGATCAGTCGCCGTAGATATCCGACTTGAAGTACTTCTCGGAAATCTTCTGGTATTCGCCACTGGCGCGGATGCCGTCGATGGCCGAGTTCAGCTGGGAGACCAACTCGGTGTTGCCCTTGCGCACCGCTATCCCGGCGCCCTCACCCACGTATTTCGGGTCCTTGAGCTCCGGCCCGGCGAAGGCATAGCCTTTGCCCCGGGGCATCGTCAGGAAGTCATTGAGCGGAATGGTGTCGGCAAAAATGGCATCGAGGCGACCGGCCGCCAGATCCATGTAGATCTCTTCGTTGTTGCTGTAACGCTTGACGTTGATGCCCTTGGGTTCGAACACCTCGGTGGCATACCGGTCGGTGGTGGTCGCACGCTGCACGCCGACCGTCTTGCCCTTGAGGCTGGCGTACTGGTCATCCACCACCGCGCCTTCCTTCATCACCAGGCGCGATGAGGTGAAGTAGTACTTGTGGGTGAAATCCACCGACTTCTTGCGGTCTTCGTTGATGGTCATGGAGGACAATGCCATGTCGATTTTCTTCACTTTCAGCGAAGGAATCAGACCGTCGAACTCACCTTCGACCCACTGGCACTTGACCTGCATCTGCGCGCACAGGGCATTGCCGATGTCGTAGTCGAAACCGACAATCTTGCCGTCCGAGCTCTTCGAGGCGAACGGTGGATAGGCCGCTTCAATGCCGATGCGCAGGGTTTTCTCGGCGGCGAACACAGTGCTGCACGCCAACAGGCTCAGGGCCAGACCGGTGATGAGGGGGAATTTCTTCATGTTCGTTCTCTCGCAGGTTGTTGTTGGTTTGGCAAGACAGAAGAAAGAGCAGGAACGGGGGGGAGCCTTTTTTTGTACTTATAAATCCATACTGGACTTTTATGTATCGGCCGTCAATTGGGCGTGCAGGGTTAAATCGGCATCTGGTCGGGAGATAAATCAGGGGGAAATCGGGTGTTGCAGACGGCCTCTTCGCGAGCAGGCTCGCTCCCACGGTTAATCTCCATGAACACAAATTTTGTGTACGACGAAGATTCCCTGTGGGAGCGAGCCTGCTCGCGAAGGGGCCAGAGCAGTCGACAACAACACAACAGGTTGTTTACTGCCTCCAACGATCCGCCGCCGCATGATCACTGTCGCGCCCTTCCACCCAGCGCGCACCATCAGGGGTATGCTCTTTCTTCCAGAACGGCGCGCGGGTTTTCAGGTAGTCCATGACAAAAGCGCAGGCGTCGAACGCCGCCTGGCGGTGGGCGCTGGCGGCGCCGACGAAGACGATCGGCTCACCCGGCTCCAGGGCGCCGATGCGATGCAGCACTTCCAGCTTGAGCAGCGGCCAGCGCTGCTCGGCCTCGACGGCGATCTTGCCCAGGGCTTTCTCGGTCATGCCCGGGTAGTGCTCCAGAAACATCCCGGCCACCTCCAGCCCGTCGTTGAAGTCGCGCACGTAGCCGACAAAACTCACCACCGCACCGACCCCGACATTGGCCGCGTGCATGGCATTGACTTCGGCACCCGGATCAAACGCCGTGGACTGCACACGAATCGCCATGGCTCAGCCCCCGGTCACGGTGGGAAAAAAGGCGACTTCATCGCCATCGCTCACCGGCTCATCGAGCTGGCACAGGTCTTCGTTGCGGGCGCACATCAGGTTCTGTTCGCTCAGTACCTCGGCGCCATCGCGCTGGACAAGCAGCGCACGTACGTCATCGACGGTAGCGAAATCACCTTCAACCTTCACCGAGTCGACGCCGAGCGCTTCCCGGTAACGGGCGAAAAACTTCACGGTGAGGTTCATGGCTGGTCCGCCTGGAAATGGCCGCTTTTGCCGCCGAGCTTCTCCAGCAGCCGTACGCTTTCGATGGTCATGCCGCGGTCCACGGCCTTGCACATGTCATAGATGGTCAGCGCAGCAACGCTGGCAGCGGTCAGGGCTTCCATTTCGACGCCGGTCTGCCCGGACAACTTGCAGCGCGCGACGATGCGCACGGTGTCGTCGCCCTCGGCACTGAGTTCGACCTTGACGCCGGTAAGCAGCAGCGGATGGCACAGGGGAATCAGATCGCTGGTTTTCTTCGCCGCCTGAATGCCGGCGATACGCGCCACGGCAAACACATCACCCTTGGGGTGACCGCCGCTGACGATCATTTGCAGGGTTTCGGGCAGCATGCGCACCAGCGCCTGGGCCGTCGCTTCGCGGAACGTCACGGCTTTTTCGGTGACGTCGACCATGTTGGCGCGACCTTGGGAATCGAGATGAGTCAGCACAGGGATACTCCTGATCAGGAGTCCCGATTGTAAACCTGCGGGTCAGATTTCCGCACCTTTGATTATCCGATCACTACAAGCCCCCTCCCACAGTTTGATTTGTGTAAGGCATTAAAAAACCGGGCGACCTTGAGGCCGCCCGGTTCTGGTGAAGATTACAAATGCGACTCTGCGTATTCAGCCAGAATCGAACGCGGCACCCCTTGCAGGGTGATGTGCACGCCATTGGGAAAGTCTTTAAAACGTTCGGTCAGGTACGTCAGCCCGGAGCTGGTCGCGGACAGGTAAGGGGTGTCGATCTGCGCCAGGTTGCCCAGGCACACCACTTTGGACCCTGCGCCGGCACGGGTGATGATGGTTTTCATCTGGTGCGGCGTGAGGTTCTGGCATTCATCGATCAGGATCAGGCTCTGCTGGAAGCTGCGGCCCCGGATGTAATTGAGGGATTTGAACTGCAACGGCACTTTGCTGAGGATGTAGTCGACGCTGCCATGGGTGTTTTCGTCATCCATGTGCAAGGCTTCGAGGTTGTCGGTGATCGCGCCCAGCCAGGGTTCCATCTTTTCCGCTTCGGTGCCGGGCAGGAAGCCGATCTCCTGGTCCAGGCCCTGCACGCTGCGGGTAGCGATGATCCGCCGGTAGCGTTTGCTGACCATGGTCTGCTCGATGGCCGCCGCCAGGGCCAGGATGGTTTTACCCGAGCCGGCGGCGCCGGTCAGATTGACCAGGTGGATATCCGGATCGAGCAAGGCGTACAGCGCCAGGCTCTGATAAATGTCACGCGGTTTCAAGCCCCAGGCTTCCTGGTGCAACAGGGGTTCCTGATGCAGGTCGAGAATCAGCAGGCGGTCTTCCTCAATCTCCTTGATCCAGCCGACAAAACCCTGCTCGTCGATGATGAACTCATTGATATGCACCGCCGGCAGGTTGTCGATCAGCTGCACCTGGTGCCAGGTGCGACCATGGTCCTGACGGGTTTCGACATTTTTCACGCGGTCCCAGAAGGAGCCGTCCATGTTGTGATAACCATTGGGCAGCAGCGAGACGTCGTCAACCAGCTGGTCGGTGCTGTAGTCCTCGGCCGCAATCCCGCAGGCCCGGGCCTTGAGGCGCATGTTGATGTCTTTGGTGACCAGCACCACGGGCAGATCGGGCTCGCGTGCGTGCAGGTCGATCAACTGGTTGATGATGATGTTGTCGTTCAGATGCTCGGGAAGAATGATGTTCGGTTCGGCGCGCTTGCTCATCAGAATTGACAGCAAACCCTTGGGCCCGCTTTTGCCACGCTGGATCGGCACACCGAGTTCGACGTCTTCAGGGCTGGCGTCGCCCAGGGTCTTGTCGATCAGGCGAATGGCCTGGCGGCATTCGGCCGCCACGCTGTGATGCCCGCTCTTGAGCTTGTCCAGCTCTTCAAGCACGGTCATGGGGATGGCGACGTGGTGTTCTTCGAAGTTAAGCAGGGCGTTTGGATCGTGAATCAATACATTGGTATCGAGTACATAAAGGATTGGCTGGTTGGAGGAAGAACTACGTCCGTGATCATCCATACTCGGTCACCTGTGTGAGAGCCAGTCGACGCAATACCGTGACAGTGCTGCGCCTCGAAGTGGCCACCGAATTCACCCCGCCCCAGGACAAACAGCAGGACTCAAGTGAACTGAACACAAGGAGTCTTGGAAGACGCCACCTGTGTTGCAGGTTTCGGCGGTCTGTCTTCGTAATACTCCAAAACCTGTGACAGAAAAAAGTACTTTGACGCTTTTTTGAAGTTTATTTTTCAGAGTGACGAATAGCCCTTGGCGTGCAGGCAATGTGCCGTTAAAGTCAGAAGTCCGCCTGCACCGAATTCTCTTCAGAAATCACCCTTCGCCCAATGTTTCCGGGCTTTTGTCGTTTTCAGCGAAACCCGTCCTGACAGTCGTCCCAACCGATCCCGCTTTGCGCCGTTTGCGTGATAAGCCAAGGCATCGCCGTTTTCACCCCATCCTGCTTCACGTTGAAGTTGATCACTCCGTGGCGCCACAGCAGCATCAGGGTCAATACCCGTTGCGCGCTCTGCTCCGGCTTGAGCTTGCCCGCGCCGTCCTGGGCATCGATGTCCCACAGTGCTACTTGCAAGCCTTGGGCGCTGAAGAAGCTTTCGGCGTCTGCACGACGTTGGCCATCCGGCGGACGAAACAGCGGCACGTAATTTTCCGGCAGTTTGCCTTTGACCAGTTCGACACTGCGTCGTACCGAGTCCTGCCAGTCCTGCCAATGGCTGTGGGAGCGGAACTCCCAGCCCTGCACACCGATGCATTGCGTTGAATAAGTCGCCTGCAGACTGGCAACCGAGCGCTCAGCCAGGCGCGCCTGGATATCCTTGCCGAGGACGAAGAAGGTGCCGCTCATGTTCGACTTGCGCAGGTACTCGGTGACCCAGGCGGTGTTGTCCGGTGCGGCATTGGCGGCGCTGTCGAAGGTCAGCAGGAACAGCCGGTCATTCATCTGATCGCCATCGCGCTCGAAGTCGCCGAAACGATCGACTTCGCTGCTGGTTTGCGGGAACAGCGCAGCCTTGCGCAGTTGCTCGTCCAGGTATCGGGCATGGAACTGCCGACTCGGCTCGGCCCACTTGATGTAGTAGCTGTCGTCACTGACCTGAAACTTGGCCGCTTGCTGGCGCAAGGTCTCCAGGTCCTCGACCAGGAAGCAGAAGGAGGCGTCCTGGTCGCAGCTTTGCTGGGCGAAGTTGTAGTTGCCCAGCAGGCGCTGCCATAGACGCTGACGCAGGTGGTTGACCGACGCCAGATTGATCGCACGCAGGCCCAGCCGCTGGGCCAGGCTCGCTTCGTCCAGGGCTTCGCTCGCCAGCAGCACTCTGGCGAACATCAGAATCTCGGCCCGCGACGCGACGTCGAACAGGGTCGGGCTGTTGAGCTGTTCGGGCCAGGTGCTGCGATCAAGCGTCGCCACCTCGCCCGGTGCCGCCAGGGCAGCGAAACTCAAGAGCCACGCCGAGAATAGAAAAGCGATACGCAATGGGATGTCTCCATAACAAAACCCGGGCGGCACTATAGCTGATGCGGCCGGGACCTGTAGGAGCGTGGCTTGCCCGCGAAGGCGGCGGCACATCCAATATCAATCTTCCTGACACACCGCATTCGCGAGCAAGCCCGCTCCTACAGGGATTGTGCAAAGCCATCGATCACCTATTACCTCGATAGCTGGAGTCAACAAGGACAACCCCCTAGAATCGCCCCCACGATTAAAGGAGACGACTTCATGCTGATGGTGATTTCCCCCGCCAAGACCCTCGACTACGAAACACCGCCGGCGACCCAGCGCTTCACCCAGCCGCAATACCTTGACCATTCCCAGGAGCTGATCCTGCAATTGCGCGAGCTGACTCCGGCGCAGATCAGCGAGTTGATGCATGTCTCCGACAAGATCGGCGGGCTCAACGCCGCGCGTTTTGGCAGCTGGACGCCGGCCTTTACCCCAGCCAACGCCAAACAGGCGTTGCTGGCGTTCAAGGGCGACGTGTACACCGGGCTGAATGCGCAAACCTTCAGCGAAGCCGACTTCGATTACGCCCAGCAGCACTTGCGCATGTTGTCCGGACTCTATGGCCTGTTGCGTCCACTGGATCTGATGCAGCCGTATAGACTGGAGATGGGTACCAAACTGGCCAACGCCCGCGGCAAGGACCTGTATGCCTTCTGGGGCACGCGGATCAGCGAATGGCTGAACGAAGCGCTCGCCGATCAAGGTGACGACGTGCTGCTGAACCTGGCGTCCAACGAGTATTTCTCGGCGGTTAAGCGTAGCGCCCTGAACGCGCGGATCATCAATACCGAGTTCAAGGACCTGAAGAACGGCCAGTACAAGATCATCAGCTTCTACGCGAAAAAAGCCCGGGGAATGATGAGCCGCTTTGTCATTGAAGAGCGCGTGAACGACCCGGCCGCCCTTAAGCGGTTCGACGTGCAGGGCTACCGCTACAGTGCCGAGCAGTCTTCGCCGGACAATCTGGTGTTTCTGCGCGATCACGCTCCAGAGTAGGCAACCGGTCGGCGCGGGCCCCTTCATGATCCGTCCCGCGCCGCCGTCTGATCGTCCGACAATACCCCGCCCTGTTCGCCGTATTATTGGCGCCAAAAACCCAACACCCAAATCCCTAACTTTAGTTTCACTCGACACTGCTGAAATTTTTCCGTAGTGGCACCGAAAATTTTCAGCAGTAGTGGCACAAAAATATCTAAGCCGCTCAAAACCCTATGTATCAAGGGTGAAACAGGCAATGCCATCAATATGAGAGCAGTGCCATCTTTCTCAATATTTCAAGAAATTTCAGCATTCGCGATGAGCGGACCGGAACTATGTCCAAATGCGTAGTTCATACCACCGGTAACGATTCTCACGGTGCATGTACGAGATAACTTACGCAGAGAAGTGATTCACGCAGCAAAGTTTTTCACATCAACTTCTGCTGCCAATCCCTGATTTGGGCAACACATGAAGGACAGGAGATAACGCATCAACACTATCCCCTGCCAGGCCAAGGCCGCGCCCCTATAAACGTGCTCAGCTGAGCACCCAACCGCTTGATTTACGGGCTTATTGCCTGGCATTGAGCGCGCAAGACCTTTGCACCAATGACTTCTGAACAGAAGCTTGGCTGCATGACAGGGCACATCATAATAACAAGGCCTAGTTGCGCACATCTTGAGTGCACTTATTTAGACACTCGGAACTTAGATGCGTGCTCGCTGCATTGTGACGCCTGTAAGGCCGCACTTGCGAGCGCACTATGACCGCTTAACACCATTAATCCCGGCCATGTAATGGCTTGGTGAAACAGGCTTGATTAACTGAGAGGTAAATGCGATGCGCATCAGCATATTTGGTTTAGGTTACGTCGGTGCAGTATGTGCCGGTTGCCTGTCTGCACGGGGCCATGACGTCGTTGGCGTCGATGTCGCCAAAGACAAGATCGATATGATCAATGCCGGCAAATCGCCGATCGTTGAACCGGGTCTGGGCGAACTTCTGCAACAGGGTATCGAAACGGGCCGCCTGCGCGGCACGACCAACTTCGCCGAAGCGATTCGCGACACCGACCTGTCGATGATTTGCGTCGGCACGCCGAGCAAGAAAAACGGCGACCTGGAACTGAACTACATCGAAGCCGTGTGCCGCGAGATCGGTTTTGTCCTGCGTGACAAGACCACCCGCCACACCATCGTGGTTCGCAGCACCGTTTTGCCGGGCACTGTCGCAAACGTTGTCATCCCGATCCTCGAAGACTGCTCCGGCAAGAAAGCCGGTGTCGACTTCGGCGTTGCAGTGAACCCTGAGTTCCTGCGTGAAAGCACCGCGATCGCCGACTACGATCTGCCACCGATGACCGTCATCGGCGAGTTCGACAAGGCTTCGGGCGACGTTCTGCAATCGCTGTACGAAGAGCTCGACGCACCGATCATCCGCAAGGACATCGCTGTTGCCGAGATGATCAAGTACACCTGCAACGTATGGCACGCCACCAAGGTGACCTTCGCCAACGAGATCGGCAACATCGCCAAGGCTGTCGGCGTCGATGGTCGTGAAGTGATGGACGTGGTCTGCCAGGACAAGACGCTGAACCTGTCCCAATACTACATGCGCCCTGGTTTCGCGTTCGGCGGCTCCTGCCTGCCCAAAGACGTTCGCGCCCTGACCTACCGCGCCGGTTCCCTGGACGTGGAAGCTCCGCTGCTCAACTCGCTGATGCGCAGTAACGAGTCTCAGGTGCAGAACGCTTTCGACATCGTCTCCAGCCACGGCAAACGCAAAGTCGCCCTGCTGGGTCTGAGCTTCAAGGCCGGCACCGACGACCTGCGCGAAAGCCCGCTGGTTGACCTGGCGGAAATGCTGATCGGCAAGGGCTACGACCTGAGCATCTACGACACCAACGTCGAGTACGCCCGTGTTCACGGTGCGAACAAGGATTACATCGAGTCGAAGATCCCTCACGTCTCGTCCTTGCTCAACGCCGATTTCGACGAAGTGATCAACAACTCCGACGTGATCATCCTCGGCAACCGTGACGAGAAATTCCGCGCCTTGGCGCAACAGGCTCCTCACGGCAAGCAAGTGATCGACCTGGTCGGTTTCATGTCCCAAGCCACCAGTGTCAGCGGTCGTACCGAAGGCATCTGCTGGTAACCGGCGGGTTGTAAGCGCTTCGCGCTGATCGCCAGCAAGCCGGCTCCTGTAGGAGCTGGCTTGTCGGATCGCCGCATCGCAGCGAAGGCGTCATCCCAGACGCCACAACCTTCGGCATTTACGCCTGCCTTAACCCCATCGGGCCACCCCACAGGCTCGCCCGAGATCGAGACGGATGCAGATTATGCACAGGCTAAAGCACGGCCTACTTCAGGCCGCCGGTTGGCTGTTCTACCTGAGTTTATTGATGGGCATCGCCATGGCGTTGCCTGCGTCCACATTCGACTCCGAGTCGAGGGACTTTATCTTCCTGATCGGTATCGTCGGTATCTGGCGCTACTCGATGGGAGCCACGCACTTTCTGCGCGGCATGCTGTTTCTGTACGTGGTCTACCCGCACCTGCGGCGCAAAGTGCGCAAGCTGGGTAAAGCGGCAGACCCGTCCCATGTATTCCTGATGGTCACCAGTTTTCGTATCGACGCGCTGACCACCGCCCAGGTCTACGCCTCGGTGATTCGCGAAGCGATCGACTGCGGCCTGCCCACCACCATGGTCTGCTCCATCGTGGAAATGTCCGATGAGTTGCTGGTGAAAAGCCTGTGGTCCCGGATGAACCCACCAGACCGCGTCAAGCTCGACTTCGTGCGCATTCCCGGCACCGGCAAGCGCGATGGCCTGGCCTACGGTTTCCGCGCCATCTCCCGCCACTTGCCGGACGACCGCGCCGTGGTTGCAGTGATCGATGGCGACACCGTGCTCGCCGAAGGCGTCGTGCTCAAGACCGTGCCGTGGTTCCAGCTGTTCGGCAATGTCGGCGGCCTGACCACCAACGAGTTCTGCGAAGTGCGCGGCGGCTACATCATGAGCGAATGGCACAAACTGCGCTTCGCCCAGCGCCACATCAACATGTGCTCGATGGCCTTGTCCAAGCGCGTACTGACCATGACCGGCCGGATGTCGGTATTCCGCGCCTCCGTGGTCACCAACCCGGACTTCATCGCTGACGTCGAAAGCGACTCGCTGCAACATTGGCGCCTGGGTCGCTTCAAGTTCCTGACCGGTGATGACAAGTCGAGCTGGTTCAGCCTGATGCGCCTGGGTTACGACACGTTCTACGTGCCGGACGCCGCGATCCACACCGTGGAACACCCGCCGGAAAAAAGCTTCATCAAGGCCAGCCGCAAACTGATGTTCCGCTGGTATGGCAACAACCTGCGCCAGAACTCCCGCGCCCTTGGCCTGGGGATGAAACGCCTCGGCCTGTTCACCTCGGTGGTGCTGTTCGATCAGCGTGTGTCGATGTGGACCTCCTTGCTGGGCCTGACCGTGGCGATCATTGCCACCTTCAAGTACGGCGCCGCGTTCATCCTGGTTTACCTGCTGTGGATCGGCATTACCCGCCTGATCCTGACCGTGTTGCTGTCTTTGTCCGGTCACAAGATCGGCCCGGCCTACCCGGCGATTCTCTATTACAACCAGATCGTCGGCGCGCTGGTGAAGATCTACGTGTTCTTCCGCCTCGACCGACAGTCCTGGAGTCGCCAGCCCACTTCTCTGACCCGTGATCTCGCCAGCTTTCAAGGTTGGTTCAACACTTGGTCGTCTCGGACCATGACCTTCTCCGCCGGCAGCATTTTTGTTGCCGTGCTGCTGATGATGGTCTGACCGAACTCGCCTGAATTAACTAGGAAATCGTCTATATGAATACCGCCGTCAACGCCAACGTAGTGCATGAATCAGAAGCCCAGCGCCAACACGCCCGAGTGAAAATCCCGGCCAAGCTGCGTTTCTTCGGTCCTGACCGGACTCCGGTTGAAGCCCGGGTCATCGACCTCTCCGCTGGCGGCCTGGCTTTCAACGCCGGTCAGTTGCCCCTGAAGGTCGGCGAGGTCTACAAGGCTCGCCTGCAATTTGTTATCGATAACCTCGGCCTGGCCATGGACGTGGAGCTGCAAGTGCGCTCCTTCGATCGCGAAACCGGCCGCGCCGGTTGCCAGTTCCAGAACCTGGAGCCGCGGGACATTTCCACCCTGCGCCACCTGATCACCTCGCACCTGGCTGGCGATATCGTCAGCGTCGGCGAGATGCTGGCGACCCTGCAGCGCGACAACTTCACCAAGGCGCGCAAGGTCAAGGATGGCGGCCACGGCATGACCCCGTTCGGTCGTCTGCGCGCAGTGACCTTCAGCCTGGCGATTTTCCTCGTCGGTCTGACGGCCTTCGGTTTCATCTTCAAGTCGGTGTACGGCATGTACTTCGTCAGCCACGCCCAGGCCGGCCTGGTGAGCGTACCGGCGATGAACATCACCATGCCCCGCGACGGCACCGTGCAGAGCCTGATCAAATCCGACGGCGTTGCCGCCAAAGGCGCCCCGCTGGCAACTTTCAGCACCAGTATGCTCGACGTGCTCAAGGGCCATCTTGACGAAGATCAACTGCAACCGGCCAAGGTTGAAGAACTGTTCGGCAAGCAAATGACCGGCACCCTGACCTCGCCGTGCGATTGCACCGTGGCCCAGCAACTGGTTGCCGACGGTCAGTACGCCAGCAAGGGCGACGTGATCTTCCAACTGGTGCCGCGTAACAGCGAAGCCAACGTTGAAGCGCGCTTCTCCTATCGCCAGTTCGGCGAAGTTCTGCCAGGCAGCACGGTCAGCTTCCAGATCGCCGGCGAAGACAAAATCCGCAGCGGCAAGATCGTCAGCAGCACCAGCCTGAACAGTGCCGACCTGTCGTCCGACATCCGCGTGCAGATCAAACCCGACGAGCCGCTGAACAGCGCTTTCGCCGGTCGCCCGGTTGAAGTGAACAGCACCCGTGGTCCGAACCTGAACTGGCTGATCGACAAAGCCATGGCCGCCGGTCTTTAAGCAGAGGACATGCCCGTGACGACTCCAAATATCCTCAGCACACCGCATACCCTGTGGGAGCGAGCTTGCTCGCGATGGGATCGGCGCGGTCTGTCTGATGCACCGAGCCGGTCGAGCGCGACCCTGGCTGATCGCGAGCAAGCTCGCTCCCACAAAGGTTATGCATTCTGTGCACTGGCCCTGGCGGTCAGCCTCAGCGGTTGCGCCGGCCTGCCCGACCAGCGTCTGGCCAACGAAGCCCTCAAGCGCGGCGATACCGCGCTGGCGGCGCAGAACTACAAGCAACTGGCGGACCTGGGTTACAGCGAAGCCCAGGTCGGTATGGCCGATATCCAGGTCGACAGCCGTGACCCGGCTCAGATGAAACAGGCCGAGGCGACTTACCGCGCCGCGGCCAGCGTCTCGCCGCGGGCTCAGGCACGCCTGGGTCGTCTGCTGGTAGCCAAACCCGGCTCCACCGAAGCCGAACAGCAGGAAGCCGAAGGCCTGTTGAAGAAAGCTTCCGCCGCCGGAGAAGGCAATACCCTGATCCCGTTGGCGATGCTGTACCTGCAATACCCCCACAGTTTCCCCAATGTCAACGCACAGCAGCAGATCAGCCAGTGGCGCGCCGAAGGCAAGCCGGAAGCGGGCCTGGCCCAGGTGCTGCTGTATCGCACCCAAGGCACTTACGACCAGCATCTGGACGAAGTGGAAACCATCTGCAAGGCCGCGTTGGCCACCACCGACATCTGCTACGTCGAGCTGGCCACGGTCTATCAGAAGAAAGCTGCGCCTGAGAAACAGGCCGAGCTGATCAAGCAGATGCAAGCCGCCCAGGCTCGCGGTGCGGTGTCCGCTCAGCGCGTGGACAGCGTGGCTCGCGTTCTGGGTGATGCTTCCTTGGGCACGACCGACGAGAAAACCGCGCAGTCGCTGCTCGAAGGCATCGCACCGGGCCACCCCGCTTCCTGGGTCAGCCTGGCGCAACTGCTCTACGACTTCCCTGAGCTCGGCGACGTCGACACCATGATGAAGTACCTGGACAACGGCCGCGCCGCCGACCAGCCCCGCGCCGAACTGTTGCTGGGCAAGCTCTACTACGAAGGCAAAATGGTCCCGGCCGATGCCAAGGTCGCCGAAGACCACTTCAAGAAAGCCGTCGGCAGAGAAGTGGCCGCCGATTACTACCTCGGCCAGATTTATCGCCGTGGCTACCTGGGCAAGGTTGACTCGCAAAAAGCCCTGGATCACTTGCTGACCGCTGCGCGCAACGGTCAGAACAGCGCCGACTTCGCCATCGCCCAATTGTTCTCCCAAGGCAAGGGCACCAAGCCCGACCCGCTCAACGCTTACGTCTTCAGCCAGTTGGCCAAGGCCCAGAACACCCCGCAAGCCACCGAGCTTGCGCAAACACTCGAAACCCAGCTGCCGCCTGCCCAGCTTGCCGAGGCCCAACGCCTGTTGAAACAAGAACAGGCCGTTCGTGGTGCCTCGAGCCAGAACACCCTGGAACTGCATGCCCTGGAAGAAGAAGACGGCGAGGAATCCCTATGAAGTTGAATCCATTCGTGAAGGCCGGTATCGGCCTGTCATTCGCCCTGTTGTGGTCGTGCCCGACCCTGGCAGCCTTGACCGAAAGCAAGAACTACGGTCTTGACGTGAAAATCACCGCCCAGTCCGAAGACGATACCGACCTGGGTACGGCGAGCGGCGGCGACGTCAACGGCGTCGGCCTCGACCTGCGTCCGTGGATCTATGGCGAGAGCGGCGCGTGGAGCGGCTACGCCATGGGCCAGGCCGTGACGTCCACCGACATCATCGAGACCGACACCCTGCAGCAGTCCGACAGCGACGGCACCCAGGCCACCGACAACGGTGATCGCAAGAGCAAGAAAAACTACCTGGCGATGCGCGAGTTCTGGGTCGGCTACAGCGGCCTCACGCCCTACCCCGGCGAGATCCTCAAGCTCGGTCGTCAACGCCTGCGCAATGACGACGGCCAATGGCGCGACACCAACATCGAAGCCCTGAACTGGACGTTCGACACCACCCTGTTGCGCGCCAACGCCGGTGTGGCCGAACGCTTCAGCGAATACCGCACCGACCTCACCGAACTCGCGCCCAAGGACAAGGATCGCCTGCACGCTTACGCCGATGCGGCGTATCAGTGGACCCCGGGCAACTGGGTCGGCATTCGCGGGCATCACACCCACGATGACGGCAAGCTCGATTACGCGGAGCCAGGCGTGGCCGCCGATTCTCTGGACAAGAAAGAGAACGGCGACATCAGCTGGATCGGCCTGACCGCCGACAGCGATGCCTATAACTGGCGCAACACCAATACCGTCAATTACTGGGGCAGCATCACCGGCATGAGCGGCGACCGCGACACGGTCAACCCGCTGAACGCCGACGGCACCGCGCCGGCACAAGCCAAGAGCGGCGGCAACATTGATGGCTGGGCCACCGACCTGGGCGTACGCCTGCGTCTGGATCCGCAATGGCAAGTCGGTGCAGCCTATGCCCGCGCCAGTGCCGATTACGAACAGAACGGCCTGCAAAGCAACCGCTCGAACTACACCGGTACCCGCTCGCGGGTTCACCGTTACGGCGAAGCCTTCCGTGGCGAAATGAACAACATGCAGACCGCCACCCTGTTCGGTTCGTGGATGCTCAACGACGAATACGATGCCAGCGTGATCTACCACAAATTCTGGCGCGTCGACGGCAACAAGCCGGTCGGCAGCAACGGCATCAACGCCGTGCAGAACGACACCGATGACGTGACCGGCGCCGTGCTCTCCAGCACCTCGCTGCCGCTGGAAGATGGCAACAAGGACCTCGGTCAGGAAATGGACGTGGTCGTCACCAAGTACTTCAAGCAGGGCCTGCTGCCCGCGGCCTTGAGTCAATCGATCGATGAGCCTTCGGCCCTGGTGCGTTTGCGTGGCGGTGTGTTCAAGCCGGGCGATGCCTACGGCAAGGGTGTCGACTCGTACATGCACCGTGCGTTCGTCGACGTGATCTGGCGCTTCTGATGCGAACAGCGAAGGGAGTTCCTCACATGAACAGTCCGAAGAGAGGCTCGATCGCCTTGCTGGCCGGCGCGATGCTGCTGGCAAGCTCGGCGGCCTTCGCCAGCGTGGAACCGGCTACCCCTCAACAAGGCAAGCCGGCCACCGTGGCCAAAGAGCTGCAACAGGCCAAGACCTACACCGTCGCCAGCGCGCCGATCGCGCCGCTGGAGCTGGAGAAACCGAAACTGCCGGACACTTCCGGCTACACCGCCGAAGCCATGGCCGCGAAAATCGTGCGCACCAAGCCCGGCAAAATCAGCGTGCGTCGGATGATGCAGGAAAACGCCCTGAAGGACTTCATCGGCGGCGACAACAAGATGGCCGAGTGGGTGGTGCGTCAGCACGGCATCCCGCAGGCGATCTTCGTCGACGACGGCTACATGAACCTCAAGGACCTGGCGAAGAAGGTACCCAAGCAGTACTTCAGCGAAACCTCGCCGGGTGTGTTCCTGGCGAAGTTGCCGATCGTGGTCGGGAACAAGGGCATCCTGGAAATCGACAAGCAGACCCAAGAGTTGCGCCTGTCCCAGGAAGCCGGCTCGTTCCTGGTCAACGACGGCCAGCTGTTTGTGCACGATACCAAGATCACCGGCTGGCGCGAGAAGGAAAACGGCCCGGCGACCTTCAAGTCGCCGAAGGAATTCCGTCCGTTCCTGCTGGCCTGGGGCGGCACCCAGACCTACATCGCCAACAGCAAGATGGCCAGCTTCGGCTACGCCAACAGTAAGTCCTACGGCGTGAGTATCTCGCAGTACACGCCGAACATGGCCAAGATACTCAAGCGCGCTGAACCGACCGGCTGGATCATCGATTCCGAGTTCTCGGACATGTGGTACGGCTTCTACTGCTACGAAACCGAAGACTTCGTGGTCAAGGGCAACACCTACAAAGACAACATCGTCTACGGCATTGACCCCCATGACCGCTCGCACGGTCTGATCATCGCCGACAACACGGTGTACGGGACCAAGAAGAAGCACGGGATCATCATTTCCCGTGAGGTCAACGACAGCTTCATCTTCAACAACCGCAGCTACGACAACAAGTTGTCGGGCCTGGTGATCGACCGTAACAGCGTGAACAACCTGATCGCCGACAACGAGATCTACAAGAACCACACCGACGGCATCACCCTCTACGAGAGTGGCAACAACCTCTTGTGGGGCAACAAGGTGATCGGCAACCGCCGCCACGGCATCCGGATTCGTAACAGCGTGAACATCCGCCTCTACGAAAACCTGGCCATGGCCAACGGCCTGACCGGCGTCTACGGCCACATCAAGGACCTGAGCGACACCGACCGGGACATCGACCTCGATCCGTTCGACGCCCAGGTGTCGCTGATCATCGTCGGTGGCGAACTGGCCGGCAACGGCAGCGGACCGCTGTCCATCGACTCGCCGCTGAGCGTCGAGTTGTATCGCGTGTCCATGCTTGCGCCGACCAAATCCAGCGGCATCAGCTTCAACGGGATTCTTGGCGAACGCCAGGATGAAATTCTCGACCTGCTGGTGCGCCAGCAGAAAGCCGTGCTGATCGACCCTGTCGAACGCCAGACCGAAATGCAGGACTGAGGATAATTTTATGCGCCCACACTTGATCAAATTACTCAGCCTGTCGGCCCTGACTGCCGGCATTCTCGCGGCCAGCGCCGGTGCCCGCGCCGATGAAGCTGCCGGTAACACAAGCCCGCCCAGCTTCAGCGCCGAACCGTGCTGCAACCTCTGCCCAGAAGCCCACGACGCGAAGAACTACACCACGCGCTACCAGCAGAACTTCACCACGCTGGTACAGGCCCAGGGTGACTGGCTGTTCCGGACCCAGGAAGACTTGCGCACCGAATTTGACACCACGCCCGCCGGCTACAAACGCATGAAAGAGTTGCACGATGCGTTCAAGAGCAAAGGCGTGGAGCTCGTTGTGGTTTATCAACCCACTCGTGGCCTGGTGAATCGCAACAAACTGAACCCGCAAGAGAAAGCCCAATTCGATTTCGACAAGGCGCTGAAGAACTACAAGACCATGCTCGGCCGTTTCGCGCAGATGGGCTATGTGGTACCGGACCTGTCGCCACTGACCAATGAATCGCTGCCCGACACCCTGCAGGCCCACGACTTCTACTTCCGCGGCGACCAGCACTGGACACCGTATGGCGCCCAGCGCACGGCAAAGATCGTGGCCGAGAAGGTCAAACAGATTCCGGGCTTCGCCGACATTCCAAAGCGTGAATTCGAGACCCATAAGTCGGGTCGCATGGGTAAGACCGGAACATTACACAACATGGCCGGTCAACTCTGTGGCACCAGCTACGCGATCCAGTATATGGATCAGTTCACCACCGAGCCCAAGGGCGAAGCGGGCGATGGCGATCTGTTCAGTGACTCCGGCAATCCGGAGATCACCCTGGTCGGCACCAGCCACAGTGGCAAGAACTACAACTTCGCCGGTTTCCTCCAGGAGGCCATCGGCGCCGACATCCTCAACGTGGCGTTCCCCGGCGGTGGCCTGGAAGGTTCGATGCTGCAGTACCTGGGCAGCGAAGAGTTCCAGACCAAGCCGCCGAAGATTCTGATCTGGGAATTCTCGCCGCTCTATCGCCTCGACCAGGAAACCACCTACCGCCAGATGATGGCGCTGCTGGACAACGGTTGCGAAGGAAAGGATGCACAGATGACCGGCAGCACCACGTTGAAACCGGGCAAGAACGAATTGATGGTCAACAGCAAGAACCTGAACCTGCAGAACAGCAGCCATCAGGTTGATATCCGCTTCGCCGATCCGTCGGTGAAAACCCTGCAAGCCACCCTCTGGTACATGAACGGTCGCCACGAGGACATCAAGATCGAAAAACCGGAAACCTCCGACACCGACGGGCGTTTCGCCTTCGAGTTGCGCACGGACGAAGACTGGGGCTCGCAGAATCTGCTGGCCGTCGAAGTCCAGGGCCCTGAAGCAGGTGCCGCGCCGCAGAAAGTCGAAGCGAAGATCTGCAAACGCAACGTGTTCCCTGGCACTGGGCAGCGTACCGCCCAGGCCGGGCAATGAGGCTACTATGCAAACCCGAACTTTGAAAAAGCTGCTCGCGCCCTCCCTGCTGACGCTGGCGATGTTCGCCGGCGCCACCCAGGCCGCCGCGCCCCTGCGTCCACCCCAGGGTTATTTCGCGCCGATTGAAAAAGTCAAAACCGGCGACAAGAGCGAAGGCTGCGATGCAATGCCAACGCCCTACACCGGCTCGCTGCAGTTTCGCAGCAAGTACGAAGGCTCCGACAAGGCCCGTTCGACCCTGAACGAGGCATCGGAAAAAGCGTTTCGCGACACCACCGCCGACATCACCAAGATCGAGCGCGGCGTCAGCAAGCGCGTGATGCAGTACATGCGTGACGGGCGTCCGGAACAGCTGGAATGCACCCTGAACTGGCTGACCGCCTGGGCCAAGGCCGATGCGTTGATGTCCAAGGACTTCAACCACACCGGCAAGTCCATGCGCAAATGGGCTTTGGGCAGCATGGCATCGTCCTACATCCGCCTGAAGTTCTCCGACTCGCATCCGTTGGCGAACCATCAGCAGGAGTCGCAACTGATCGAAGCCTGGTTCAGCAAGATGGCTGATCAGGTGGTCAGCGATTGGGACAACCTGCCGCTGGAAAAAACCAACAACCACTCGTACTGGTCCGCCTGGTCGGTGATGGCAACCTCCATCGCCACCAACCGTCGCGATCTGTTCGACTGGTCGGTGAAGGAATTCAAGGTCGGCGCCAATCAAATCGACGCCCAGGGTTACCTGCCCAACGAGCTCAAGCGCAAGCAACGCGCCCTCGCCTATCACAACTATGCCCTGCCGCCGCTGGCGATGATCGCCAGCTTCGCCCAGGTCAACGGAGTGGATTTGCGTCAGGAAAACAACGGCGCGTTGAAACGCTTGGGTGATCGAGTGCTCGCCGGCGTTGAAGACCAGGACGAGTTCGAAGAGAAGAGCGGCAAGGAACAGGACATGACCGACCTCAAGGTCGACTCGAAATTCGCCTGGCTCGAACCGTTCTGCTCGCTCTACACCTGCTCGCCGGATGTGCTGGAGAAGAAACACGAGATGCAGCCGTTCAAGACCTTCCGCCTCGGGGGTGACCTGACCAAGGTCTACGACCCGGCTAACGCCAAAGGCAAAGGTTCCTAGAGCAAACATAAAACCCTGTGGGAGCGAGCTTGCTCGCGATGACTGAGTGTCAGTCGACATCGATGCTGAATGTCAGACCGCAATCGCGAGCAAGCTCGCTCCCACAGGGTTAGCGTCAGGCATGAATTGTGTGTAATGCCCCCCGGTTTTCGGTGGGGGGTTTGGGGGGGGCTGCGGCCCTTGACTGTTGGTTAAACACGGAGAGATCGGGATGGTATTTTCGTCCAATGTATTCCTGTTTTTGTTCTTGCCGATCTTTCTCGGCATGTACTACTTGAGCGGAATACGCTATCGCAACCTGCTGCTGCTGCTCGCCAGCTATGTGTTCTATGCCTGGTGGCGTGTGGACTTTCTTGCGCTGTTCGCAGCCGTCACGCTGTGGAACTACTGGATCGGCCTCAAAGTCGGTGCCGCAGGCGTCAGGACCAAACCGGCACAACGCTGGCTGCTCCTGGGCGTGGGCGTCGACCTGTGCATTCTCGGCTACTTCAAGTACGCCAACTTCGGCGTCGACAGCATCAACGCGATGATGACTTCGGTCGGTCTGTCGCCGTTCATCCTGACCCACGTGCTGTTGCCGATCGGGATCTCGTTCTACATCTTCGAGTCCATCAGCTACATCATCGACGTCTACCGCGGTGACACCCCGGCGACCCGCAACCTGATCGACTTTGCTGCGTTCGTCGCGATCTTCCCGCACCTGATCGCCGGCCCGGTATTGCGTTTCCGCGACCTGGCCGACCAGTTCAACAACCGCACCCACACCCTCGACAAGTTCTCCGAGGGCTGCACGCGGTTCATGCAGGGTTTCATCAAGAAAGTCTTCATCGCCGACACCCTGGCGGTGGTGGCCGACCATTGCTTTGCCTTGCAGAACCCGACCACGGGCGATGCCTGGCTCGGCGCCCTGGCCTACACCGCACAGCTGTACTTCGACTTCTCCGGTTACAGCGACATGGCCATCGGCCTGGGCTTGATGATGGGTTTCCGCTTCATGGAAAACTTCAAGCAGCCGTACATCAGCCAGTCGATCACCGAGTTCTGGCGTCGCTGGCACATCAGCCTCTCCACCTGGCTGCGTGACTACCTGTACATCACCCTCGGCGGTAACCGTAAAGGTACGTTGATGACCTATCGCAACCTGTTCCTGACCATGCTGCTCGGTGGTCTGTGGCACGGCGCGAACATCACTTACGTCATCTGGGGCGCCTGGCACGGCATGTGGCTGGCGATCGAAAAGGCCCTCGGCCTGAATACCTCGCCGCGCAGCATCAACCCGATCCGCTGGGCGCTGACCTTCCTGCTCGTGGTCATGGGCTGGGTGATCTTCCGCTCGGAAAACCTGCACGTCGCCGGCCGTATGTACGGCGCGATGTTCAGCTTCGGCGATTGGTCGCTGTCGGAACTCAACGCGGCCAGCCTCACCGGCCTGCAAGTGGCAACTCTGGTGGTGGCGTACGCAACCCTGGCGTTCTTCGGCATCCGTGATTTCTACAGCAACCGGCCGCCAGAGAAGACCCAGCCTGCCGTGAACGTCGAGGCCGATGGCCCGGCCACTGCACAACCAGGAATGATCAAGGCCGTACCGGGCGACAACCCGGCCAGCATCCACGAGCCTGGCTACACCGTCGGCGTTGAAGCGACCGTGCAACCGGCCTACTGGACCGCTGACTGGTCGCGTTATGTGATGCGCGCCCTGGTGCTGCTGCTGTTCATCGCCTCGATTCTCAAACTCTCGGCGCAAAGCTTCTCGCCGTTCCTTTACTTCCAGTTCTGAGGGATCTGACCATGACCCGCTCATTACGCATCTTCTACATCGCCCTGTTCATGCTGACGCTGTTGGCCCTGGGCGTGTGGTCCACGCGCAGTTTCCTGGGCTTCAGCACCAACGCCGATGCGACGGTGCTAAACGGCCGCTGGTCCAAAGCCGTGGAGACCCATTACGACGAAGAGTTCCCGATCAAGCGCCTGGGCACCAACCTCTGGGCCGCGCTGGATTTCAAACTGTTCAACGAAGGTCGTCCGGGCGTCGTGCTCGGTCGCGACCAGTGGTTGTACAGCGATGAGGAATTCAACCCGATCGTCAACGAAGAGTTGAACCTGCAAGGTAACTACGCGCTGGTCGAAGGCGTGCGCCAGACCCTGAAAGAGAAAGGCGTGAAACTGGTGATGGCGATCGTGCCGGCCAAGACTCGCCTGTACCCGGAACACCTGGGTGAGGTGAAGCCTTCGAGCATCCACGCCAACCTTTATCAGGATTTCCATGCCCGTGTCGCGGCCAACAAGGTGATTGCTCCCGACCTGCTCGGCCCGCTACTCAAGGGCAAGCTGGACGGTCAGCAAGTGTTCCTGCGCACCGACACCCACTGGACCCCGGAAGGCGCGCAAATCGCTGCCCAGACCCTGGCCAAAACCATTGCCGACAAGACGCCGCTGAGCGGTGAGCCGCAAAAATTCGTCACCGAACCTGCGGAAAAGGTCACGCACAAGGGCGACCTGCGTCTGTTCCTGCCGCTGGATCCGCTGTTCGAAAACCTGATGCCGGCCACCGAGCCCCTGCAGAAGCGCAACACCGTTGTCGCTGATGGTCAGGCCGGCGGTGACGACGCCCTGTTCGCCAACACTGAAGTACCGGTGGCCCTGATCGGCACCAGCTACAGCGCCAACCCTAACTGGAACTTCGTCGGTGCGCTGAAAGAAGCGCTGCACAGCGACGTGGTCAATTACGCCGAAGACGGCCACGGCCCGATTCTGCCGATGCTCAGCTATCTGCAAAGCGATGCTTTCAAGAACAGCCCGCCACAGGTGCTGATCTGGGAGTTTCCTGAACGTTATCTGCCTGTGAACAACGAAATCGGCGACGCCGACCCGAAGTGGGTCGCAGAGCTCAAAGAAGCTGGTGCTCGCCAACAAAACGTAGCCGCAAACACTAAATCCGAGACGCCCGACCGGGCGCAAAACTGAAAGAGAGGTACACCATGACTTTCACTACTACTCCTCGCCGTCTCGCCAAGACTTTCGCTCTCGTCGCTGGCATGAGCGTGTTGTCGATGTCCGCCTTCGCTGGCGACGCCGCACTCTACGGCCCGACCGCACCGAAAGGCTCGAGCTTCGTGCGTGTCTACAACGCCGGTAACGCTGAAGTCAGCGCCACCGTCGGCAGCACCAACCTGGCCGAAGTCGCGCCGCTGTCCAGCACCGACTTCAGCTTCATGCCCGGCGGCGACTACAGCGCCAAGGTCGGCAGCCAGACCCTGCCGGTGAAACTGGCCGGCGACCACTATTACACCCTGGTCAACAACGCCAGCGGCGCGCCGCAACTGATCGAAGAGCCGCCGTTCAAGAACAAGCAGAAATCCCTGGTTCGCGTACAGAACCTGAGCGACAAGGCCCTGACCCTGAAAACCGCCGATGGTAAGACCGAAGTCGTGCCGAACGTGGCCGCCAAGGGCCGTGGTGAGCGTGAAATCAACCCGGTCAAAGTCAGCCTGGCGCTATACGATGGCGACAAGAAAGTCGGCGACGTGAAACCGGTTGCCCTGGAACGCGGTGAAGCCGCCGTGCTGTACGTCACCGGCAAAGGCAGCAGCCTGTCGCCAGTCTGGGTAAAACGCCCGGTTTCGACGCGCTAATCAATTTGCCTGATTGCTGAAAATTCACCCCAGGACCGCTGAAAAAACGCGGTCCCCTGTAGGAGCTGGCTTGCCAGCGAAGGCGCCCTCGAGGACGCCATCGCCAGCAAGCCGGCTCCTACAGAGGGCGAAGGCAATCCGGACACGAAACAAGAAAAAGAGTGAAACGACAGAACGCAGTAGCTCTGACCCAAACGATTTTCAAGGAGTAACAACATGATTCCGGTGATTTTGTCAGGTGGTAGCGGCTCACGTCTTTGGCCGCTTTCGCGTAAGCAATTCCCCAAGCAATTCCTCGCCCTGACCGGCGAACACACGCTGTTCCAGCAAACCCTGGAACGCCTGGTGTTCGAAGGCATGGACACCCCGATCGTGGTCTGCAACAAGGACCATCGCTTTATCGTCAACGAGCAGCTGCTGGCCCGTAACCTCGACACCCAGCGCATCCTGATGGAACCCTTCGGCCGCAACACTGCGCCGGCGGTGGCCCTGACGGCGATGATGCTGGTCAATGAAGGTCGCGACGAATTGATGCTGGTGCTGCCGGCCGACCACGTGCTCGAAGACCAGAAAGCCCTGCAACGCGCCCTGGCCCTGGCCACCGTCGCTGCCGAAAACGGCGAAATGGTGCTGTTCGGCGTACCGGCCACCAAACCGGAAACCGGCTACGGCTACATCAAGTCGACCAACGACTCGCTGCTGCCCGAAGGCGTCAGCCGTGTTTCGCACTTCGTCGAAAAACCGGACGTGAAACGCGCCACCGAGTTCGTCCAGTCCGGCGGTTACTTCTGGAACAGCGGCATGTTCCTGTTCCGCGCCAGCCGCTTCCTCGAAGAGCTGAAAAAACACGATCCGGACATCTACGACACCTGCGTCCTGACCCTGGAACGCAGCGAACAGGATGCCGACACCGTCGACATCGATTCCGCTACCTTCGCCTGCTGCCCGGACAATTCCATCGACTATTCGGTCATGGAAAAAACCCAACGCGCCTGCGTCGTGCCACTGACTGCTGGCTGGAGCGATGTCGGCTGCTGGTCGTCGCTGTGGGACGTGAACAAGAAAGACGCCAACGGCAACGTCACCAAAGGCGACGTGGTCATCCAGGACAGCAAGAACTGCATGATCCATGGCAACGGCAAGCTGGTGTCGGTGATCGGCCTGGAAAACATCGTGGTCGTCGAAACCAAGGACGCCATGATGATCGTCCACAAGGACAAGGTCCAGGGCGTGAAACAGATGGTCAACACCCTGAACGAGCAAGGCCGCAGCGAAACCCAGACCCACTGCGAAGTCTATCGTCCGTGGGGCTCCTACGACTCGGTGGACATGGGCGGCCGCTTCCAGGTCAAGCGCATCTCGGTCAAGCCGGGCGCGTGCCTGTCGCTGCAAATGCACCACCACCGCGCCGAACACTGGATCGTGGTCAGCGGCACTGCCGAGGTGACCTGCGATGAGAACGTGTTCCTGCTGACTGAAAACCAGTCGACCTATATTCCGATTGCTTCGGTCCACCGCTTGCGTAACCCGGGCAAGATTTCACTCGAGATCATCGAAGTGCAGTCGGGCAGCTACCTGGGTGAAGACGATATCGAGCGGTTTGAAGATATCTACGGTCGCTCCAACCCGATCGAACGCGGCGTGTCGGTGAAAACCATCGCGCAGTAAACGTTCGGTAATACTAAAGCCCCCATCCCGCCCACTGCGTTCCTATCCGCGGTGGGTTGGGTGGGGGCTTTTTTTCGCCTGAGTTTTTTTGTTGCCCCGGCTGTCCCATTCGCCGGCAAGCCGGCGAAAAGGCCAGATAACCCACCGCCGAAACAAGCCCATCGCCAATCGCCCCTGCGCTTAGGTAGGATGACCCTCTCTACCCTGGAGGTTTCGCGTCATGTTCATCGGCGTCCTGCTGGTCATCACCTGGCTGATCCTGTTGCTGCGCTATCCGGCCAAGGCCTTGCCCGTCTCTGTGGCGGCCGCCATAGGCTTGGGCGTGGTAGCCACTTGGGTCATCTGGGCGGACAACCGCGAGGTCAAGCAATTGGCGCGCCTGGAACTGCGCATCAGCTACGCGCCAGAACACTGTCCGGCGGATCGTCCGCTGAAGTTGACCATGAACAATGGCAACGACGTGCCCCTGACCGAGTTGCGCTGGCGTGTCGCGGCATACGCGCCGGGCGATACGGTGAACCTGGCCGACAATCAATACGCCGCGCCCCGTTATCGCGGCCCGGGTGAACTGCAGGCTGGCGCGAATTGGGAAGACTGTTTGCCCATTCCGCCACTGCGTCCCGGTTATCGCCCGCAAACCCTGGAGTTTCGCGCCGAGCGGTTGCAGGGTAGTTTCTCCGACTGACCGCGTTATCGTTCTTCGCGGGCAAGTCGGATCGCCGCACCGCCCGCCCTGCAAAATCACCCCTTTCTATTGCACAAGGACCGCGCCATGCCCGTTGCGTTGATTACCGGTTGTTCCAGCGGCATTGGCCGCGCCCTGGCCGACTCCTTTAAAGGTGCCGGTTACGATGTCTGGGCCAGCGCCCGCAAGGCTGAAGATGTCGCGCTCCTGGCCGCCGCCGGGTTCACCGCCGTGCAACTGGACGTCAATGATGGCGCGGCGCTTGAGGTATTGAGCACTCGGATCAATCAGGAGCGCGGCGGCCTCGATGTATTGATCAACAACGCCGGTTATGGCGCCATGGGGCCGTTGCTCGATGGCGGTGTACCAGCCATGCAGCGCCAGTTTGAAACCAATGTATTCGCCATCGTCGGCGTGACCCGCGCGATGTTTCCGGTGCTGCGTCGCGCCAAAGGATTAGTCGTTAACATTGGTAGCGTGTCCGGGGTTCTGGTGACGCCATTCGCCGGTGCTTACTGTGCGTCAAAAGCCGCGGTGCATGCCTTGAGCGATGCCTTGCGCATGGAGCTGGCGCCGTTCGGTATTCGCGTCATGGAGGTTCAGCCGGGTGCCATCGAGTCCAGCTTCGCCAAAAATGCCGGTCACGAGGCCGAGCAGTTGATCACCGAGCAGTCGCCGTGGTGGCCGTTGCGTGAAGGCATTCGGGCACGGGCCAAGGCGTCTCAGGACAAACCGACGCCGGCCGGTGAATTTGCCGCCGGTTTGTTGAAGGCAGTACAGCAAAGCAAACCGCCTCGGTTGATTCGCCTGGGTAACGGCAGCCGGGCGTTGCCGTTGTTGGCGGGGTTGTTGCCCAAGGGATTGCTGGAGTCGGGGTTGATGAAGCGGTTCGGGTTGCGTGGGCAGCTCTGAACCGAGTAATCGTTCTTCGCGAGCAAGTCGAATCGTCGCACCGCCACTCCCACATTGATCGCTGGTGAACACATAATTTGTGTACGACACAAAACAACTGTGGGAGCGAGCCTGCTCGCGAAGAGGCCAGAACATTCACCAAAAAACTCAACCCCACCCCTTCATGAAATCAATGAACGCCCGCACCTTCAGCGGCAAATGTCGGGTGTCCGGGTACAGCGCATACACCCCTTGCCGGGCGAATGAATGATCCGCCAGCAAGCGCACTAACCGCCCCGCCTGAAGATCCTCTACAACCAGCCACTCAGGCAGGATCGCCACGCCTTGCCCGGACAACGCGAACGCCCGCAAGGTGGCCGAGTTGTCCGCGACAATTGCCGTGCTCCCCGGCCCCGGCTGGTACAGATGCTCCGCGCCCTCGGGATCCGTCACTGTCAATTCCGCCACTCGTCCATGCCCCAAAATCGGCCAATGGTCCAGCGCCGCCAATGTCGACAGGGGTGCAAAGCGGTCGATCAGGGCCGGCGCCGCCACTGCAAAAATTTCAAAGGTCGATAGCTGCACCGCGCGCAAGTTGGAGTCAAGCATGCGCCCCAGCCTGATCGCCAGATCAAAGCGTTCGGAAATCAGATCGGCATGGGTCGAGGACGTCGACAGGTGAACGTTGAGCTGTGGATGCTGCTCGCGAAAGACCGTCAGCGCGGGCACCACCTGCGCCAGCGCAAACTCGACCGTGGTGGTGATGCGCAATGTACCCCGCAGTTGCGAGTGCTCGGAACGGGCCTCCTCGACGGCCATCCGGGCTTCGTCCAGGGTTCGTACGCAACGCAGGTAAAAACGCTCGCCGGCATCCGTCAGCGCAAGTTTGCGTGTGCTGCGGGTGAGCAGCGTGACGCCGAGTTCGGCTTCCAGACGCTTGAGATTGAAGCTCACGACCGCGCGCGTCTGCCCCAGCAGATCAGCCGCAGCCGTCAGCGATCCGGCCTCGACCACAGCCTTGAAGGTGTCAAAACGGTCCAGGCTGACCATGGGCGCGGGCACTCCTTGTCAAAATAATTTTGACAAAGTAGCAGCCAAACCGGCGTTTCCATAGCGCTTGTGGCGCCCTACCCTGCACGCTTCAACACAGGGAAGTCGCCATGACCTATCGCTCGAAAGTCGCGCTGGTGTATCTGCTGGGGTTTGCCCTCGATCTGCTGAACATGTTTGTCGCCAGCATTGCCTACCCCGACATCGCACAAGAACTGCACGCCTCGGTGACCAAACTGGCGTGGATCAGCAACGCCTACATGCTGGGCCTGACGCTGATCATTCCGTTGAGTGTTTGGCTGGCAACGAAGGTCGGCGAGCGCCGCTTGATCCTCGCTTCACTGTTGTTGTTCGGCCTCGCTTCGCTGCTGGTCGCAGGGGCTGGTTCGATTGAAACGCTGATCGGCTGGCGACTGGTACAAGGTCTTGGCGGCGGGTTGTTGATTCCAGTCGGTCAGGCGCTGGCCTTTCGTCACTGCCCGGCGCCACTGCGCAGCCGCTTGACCCTGTGGGTCCTGTCCGTGGCCTTGCTGGTGCCGGCGCTGTCACCGGCGGTCGGTGGATGGATTGTCCAGGCACTGTCCTGGCGCTGGGTCTTTTACCTGAACCTGCCTTTGACGTTGCTAGCTTTCGCGCTGGCAGCCGTGTGGTTGAAGGCCGATCCCCCGGTGTCTCATCGTCCAACCCTGGATGTTCGTGGCCTGCTGCTCGCCGCCTCAAGCCTGAGTTTGTTGCTGATTTCCTTGAGCCTGTTGAGTGAAGCCCCTAGTCGTCATTTCGGACTGATCGGCCTGGGCTTGAGCGCCGTTACGTTGTGGCTGTACCTGCACGATGGTTGGCACAAGCCCGACGCACTCCTCGATTTGCAACTACTGCACAGCCCTTCGTTGCGGCTGGCCATGTGCGTGTACTTGTTGGTCCCCGGCGTGTTCATCGGCACCAGCCTGATCGCGGTGCTGTACCTGCACCAACTCGGTTTCGGCACTGCGCGAATCGGCGCATTGATGTTGCCTTGGGCGCTGGGTTCGGCCGTTGCGATTGTTGTCGGTAAACAGGGCTTCAATCGCTGGGGACCCAAGCCTTTGCTGGTGGCCGGCATGCTGCTGCAAAGCGTTGGCATCGGCTTGCTGATACTGATCGATCAGACCCAAGGGTGGCTGCCGATCATTGCATACGCCTTGATGGGACTGGGTGGCAGCTTGTGCAGCAGCAGCGCGCAAACCCTGGCCTTTATCGATATGTGTGCTGAACGCATGAACCACGCCAGCGCACTGTGGAACATCAATCGCCAGCTGAGTTTTTGCCTTGGCGCGGCAGTGTTGAGTTCCTTGCTGGGCGCCCTCGGCCCTCACTCGCCAGAGGCCTTCAAGCACTGCTTTGTTATCGCCTCAGCCCTGACCTTGCTTCCGATCTTCTCCGTCCTGCACTTCGATGCAACGCGCGTGCAGGCCCTTGTTCGTCCCTCTCACCTACAGGAAAAAACCTCATGAATGATTACCGTGACTACTTTGATGAAGTGGTGCAAGCCCACCGGCAGATCGAACAGTGGTTCGCCCGCCCCCAGGAAAGTGCCGCACTGGAAGACTTGCTGACGCGGTTTTCACCACGGTTTTCGATGATCTCGCCGTTGGGTCGGGTATTGGATCTTGATGCGTTGAGTGCGTTGTTCCGGCTGGCTGGCGGAACGAAGAGCGGGTTCAGGATCGAGCTCAGTGAGTTGAACGGGATTGATTTGCATGAGCGTGGCGCGACAGTGAGTTATCGCGAGCGGCAAATGGATGCGACCGGGGCGCAGTCAGATCGGCGGTCGACGGTGGTGTTTGAGAGGCAGGCCGGCGGGGCGCTGCTATGGCGCCATTTGCAGGAGACCTTTTGCGAGGCGTGATCCTTTGTCTTCTGCCTGTTGGACCGAGTCGCCTGCATTCGCGAGCAGGCTCGCTCCCACATTGATCGCATTGGGTGCTGATTTGGCAAGCGACGCAAATCTCCTGTGGGAGCGAGCCTGCTCGCGAATGCAGGCGACTCGGTCTTACTGTGGCGTGACCACCACCGTGCAGGTAATCCCCGCCGCCAGCAGCACCCCTTGCGGCACTTCATCGATGTGAATCCGCACCGGCACTCTCTGGGCCAGACGCACCCAGTTGAAGGTCGGGTTCACATCCGCGATCAATTCACGGCTTTCCGGATTATCCCGGTCGTAGATCCCGCGAGAAATGCTTTCCACATGCCCCTTGAGCACTTCCCCGCTCATCAGTTGCATGTCGGCTTTGTCACCCACCCGCACATGGGGCAATTTGGTTTCTTCAAAGAAGCCATAAACCCAGAACGAGTTCATATCGACCACGGCCATTTTCGCTTCACCAATACGTGCATAGTCGCCGCGATGCACGTTGAGGTTAGTCACGTAGCCATCCACCGCCGCCCGCACCTCGGTGCGTTTAAGGTTCAGCTGGGCAGCTTCCAGTTGGGCCTGGGCGTGCTGATAATCGGCCAGGGCCGAGTCGGCGATGTTGCTGGCGTCGTCGCGGTTTTCCCTGGAGATCACCAGGTTGTCCATGTCGGCGCGGCGATGGGCGTTGACCTTGCGCATTTCCCAGGTCGACTTGCGTGAAGCCACCAGCGATTGTGCCTGTTTGACCACGACGCGGTAATGCTCGGGGTCGATGCGCATCAGCAGATCACCCTTTTTTACCAGCTGGTTGTCGTGTACCGGCACGTCCACCACTTCCCCGGTCACGTCAGCGGCAACGTTGATGATGTCGGCGCGCACCCGGCCATCGCGGGTCCACGGCGTATTCATGTAGTGCTGCCACAGGGTGCGGCCGATCCAGATCGCGAGGATCAGCACCAACAGCGTGGCGAGCAGACTGAAAAGCTTTTTCATCAGGACGTTCTCAACGGTAGACAGTCAGCGCCAGGGCGCCGAACAGACAGGTAAACAGACTCAGGCGCAGCAGCGCCGGGTGCCAGAAGAAGCGGTACAGGTCGAACCCGGACAGGAACCGGTCAAGTGCCCAAGCCAGTGCCGCGGCGATGAAAAACATCAGCGTCATGGTCGGCATGTAGACGCCGTGGAAGGCGATTTCACGAGGCATGTTCAAGTCCTTGGGGCTGGGTGCCGGCATACGCCGCAAGCGGTGATTGCGGGTCGAGCAATGACGTGCGGATAAAGTGCAGATAGCTCTTCACCCGGCGCAATGCCGAGGTGTCGAAGTGCGGGGCGAAGGGTTCGTCGGTGGCTTGCACCCGGCTGATCGCATGGTCGACCGCGACCAGGCTGCGCTGCAGATTGCTTTGGCTCGGTTGCAGAAACAGCCGCACCAGCGAACGGCCCATGACGCGAATGGCCTGGCGCCACGGCTGGGATTGGGCATAGGCCGGATGCACCGGCAGAATCGCCTGCTCCTTGCGCAACTCGATGATCGCGTGCCCGACTTCCAACACCACGAACATCCAGCGCAGCAGGTCCCGTTGTACCTGTGGCTGACCTGCGGCGAGCCCGTAAGCCTGGTGCAACAAGTCCCGGGTGCGGCTTTCAAAACCCGATGCCAGCCCTTTGAGCTTGCCACTGATGGCGTACACCACCTGACCACGCAAATCCTGCTCCAGCCGACGCCATAACCAGCGACTGTTGGGCGGCAGGATGATCGCCCCGGCTGCCGCGCACACCAGCATGCCGAGCACCATGGCGATGTAGTCGTTGATGAAGGCGTAGGGGTTGTAGACGGTGAGGTTGTCCGGCACCGAACCGGTGCTGAAGAAGATCAGCAAACCGAGACCGACACCGGCGTATTGCGGCCGTGAGCTGAGGAACGAACCGAGCACGATCACCGGCGCGAGCATCACGCAGAGCAATGGAAAACCGTCGATCCACGGAAAGATGAAAAACATCTCGACGAAGCCGATCAAGGCCCCGAGCAGGGTGCCGCAGGCCATCTGGAACGCCATGCGTTTTGGGTTCGGTGTCGCGGCTGAAAGGCCCACGGTGGCGGCGGCAATCAGGGTCATGGTCGCCCCGCTCGGCCATGCGGTGGCGACCCAATAGCTGCCCAGCACCAGCAGAATGAACGCGGCGCGAATCCCCGACGCGGCAGACGCCAGCCAGTTGGTTTGCGGGGTGAAAGGTTCGTCCCAGCGTTCACGTTCATGGCTGTGATCGGCCAGGGAGGCGTGGGTCTGTGCATAACTGTGCAGATCGTCGACGAAGCGATAGAGCAATTCGTAAGCAGTGTGGAAATCCAGCTGTTCGGCGTCGCTGGGATCACTCTCCTGAAAGGTCGCCCTCAGACTGCGCACTTGCGTCGGCAAGTCTGCCTTATAGGTGGTCAATGCCGTCGTCAGCCGTGCGGCATCGGGACTGGTCAGGGCGCGACCGCTGAAGCCGTCGAGCAGTTCGGCGAGGTCCTGCAAACCCGGCTTGATCGCGACGACGACGTGGTCGGCGCCGCTGCTGCGCAAGCGTTCGAGCAGCTGGTGCAAGGCGTTGAAACGCGTGGTGATGCCCATGAATTCGCTGTTCAAGCGACTGAGTCGTCCATTGCGTCGACGCATGTGCGGGTCTTCGAACACGGTGACGCTGCGCAGGCTTTCCAAGCCCACTGCCTCAGCAATAAAGCGCACGTTGCCGGCTTCAAAAGCGTCCCGTTTGCTGCGGCCGCGCAAGCCATCGGTGACAAACAACGCAAACACCCCGAAGCGCTGGTACAAGGCATTACGCATCGCGGCGCTGGCGGTTTGCGGCAGGATCGCGGCGCTCACCACGGTGGCGCAAAGAATCCCCAGGGAGATTTCCAGCACCCGCCACACGGCGGCCATGAACGCGCCATCCGGGTGGGCCAGTGCAGGCAAGCCGACCATCGCCGCGGTGTACCCGGCGAGCACAAAACCATAGGCGCGAAAGTTGCGACAACGCGCCGCGCCGGCGGAGCAAATGCCGACCCAGATCGCCAGCGAGCCGAGGAACAGTTCAGTGTTTTGCGCGAACAAGGCAATCAGCGCGACCATCACCGCCGACCCGGTCAAGGTGCCAAGGAAGCGATAAAAGCTCTTGGCGAACACCTGACCGCTTTGCGGCTGCATGACAATGAACACGGTGATCATCGCCGTGCGCGGTTGCGGCAACTCCAGGCGCATCGCCAGCCACAGCGTCAGGAACGCGGCGAACAGCACCTTGAAAATGTAGACCCAGGTCACGCCGTCACTGCGTGCCCAGTCAAGGAAACCCCGGCGCCATTCGAGGGAGTGCAGCCAGCGCAAGGGTGCGGGCAAGGGAGTCATGGGATCCTGCTCAGTGGAACCTGTGGTGTTTTGTTCAACGCAAAAGGCTCGGGGTTTTTGGTGCTGTGGTCTGGCTGTCTGTTGGCGCATCGTTGCCCGCTTCGAGTCCACCGCCGAGCGCCGTCACCAGTTCGGCATGGGCACCGAGGCGCGCGGCCTGAACCTGTTGCTGCACTTGTTGTTGCTTGAACAACAACGTCTGGGCGTTGAGCACGTTGAGGTAATCGGTAAGGCCGCGCTGGTAGGCGATCATTGCGATGTCGTAGGTCTTCTGCGCGGTGGCCACTGACTCGGTGGCGAAGGCTTGCTGCTTGTCCATGGATTCGCGGCGGATCAACTGATCGGAGATGTTTTTCAGCGCGTTGACCAGGGTCTGGTTGTACCTGGCCACGGCCATGTCGTAACCGGCGCTCGCCTCGCCCAGCTCCGAGCGCAAACGGCCACCGTCGAAAATCGGCAACGAGATGGCCGGGCCGACGCTGTAGTTGAGCTTCTTGCCGGTCAGGAACTCCAGCGCCCCGCCGCCGGTGGCCATGTAACCGAGGCTGCCGACCAGGTCGACGTTGGGGTAGAAGCCGGCGTGGGCAACATCGATGCCTCGCGCCTGCGCCGCCACTTGCCAACGACTGGCAACCACGTCCGGGCGCTGACCCAGCAATTGCGCGGGCAGCGACGACGGCAGTTTCAGCGCCGCGCCCAGCGACAATGTCGGCCGCTGTAACTGCGCGCCCTCTCCTGGGCCCTTGCCGGCCAGGGCTGCGAGCTGGTTGCGGCTCAGGGCGATTTCTTCGTCCAGCGCATCGATCTGGCGATGGGTTTCCGGCAACGGCGTTTCGGCCTGGCTGACTTCGAAATGGGTGCCGATACCACCTTCCAAACGTTTTTGCGCGAGGTCGAGAATTTGCTGTTGCTGTTTAAGCGTCGCCGCGACGATGTCCCGTTGCGCGTAATGCAACGAGAGTTCGATATAGGCCCGCACGACGTTGTGCTGCAATTCGAGCTGGGCCAGGCGCGCTTCGGCGGCGCTCATGTGGGCCATGTCCACGGCGCGCTCGGTGGCATTGCTTTCGCGCCCCCAAAGGTCGAGGGCGTAACTGAAACCCAACGCCGCGTTGTTGTCCCAAGTGGTGGTATTGGCCAACTCCCCCGGCCCATAGAACTGATCGGTAGGCCAGTTGTGGCGCTTTAGAGTGGACTCGCCGTTGATCTGCAGCGACTCGGCGGACTCGATGATGCCCGTCAGGGCTCTGGCCTGACGCACCCTGGCGGCGGCCATGGCCATGGTCGGGCTGCCTTGCACGGCGAGGTCGATCCAGCGGTTCAGTTGCGGGTCGCCATAGGCCTGCCACCATTGCGCGGCGGGCCAGTGAGCATCCTGCGCGGCGCTCTGGATCGCCTCGTCGGTGGCCAGTGAATTGGCCTCCAGTGCCTTGCCCTGCGGGACAATACCTGCGGTTCCGATGCAGCCGCTGATTGCCAGGGTTAAGGCCAGAACACTGAGCGTCGTTAGCGCTCTGTTGATGCGACGCGGCACTGTTGCGATTTCCTGAAAGAAGGGGGGCTGTAGGAGCCGGCTTGCTGGCGATGGCATCACCGCGGTGTATCTGAAAGACCGCAGTGATGCCATCGCCAGCAGCCGGCTCCTACAGCGGAGGCAATTCTATTGGTCGACCGGAAGGGCGATAAGCTGGGATTCTTGTGAATCTTTATTACCGTTCGCGCGATAATCCCTTGGTCGGGGGTCTCAGACTCTGAAACTTCGTGTCACAATTTGCCATTCGCCCAGAGAGCACCCCATGGACACTTTGCAAAACATGCGCGCCTTCAGTTACGTGGCCGAGGCCGGCAGCTTCACCGCCGCCGCCGTGCAACTCGACACCACCACGGCCAACGTCTCGCGCGCGGTCTCCAACCTGGAAGCCCACCTGCAAACCCGCCTCCTCAACCGCACCACCCGCCGCATCGCCCTGACCGAGGCCGGCAAGCGTTACCTGTTGCGTTGCGAGCAGATCCTGGCCTATGTCGAAGAAGCCGAAGCCGAGGCCAGCGACGCCCACGCCCGCCCGGCCGGGCAACTCAAGGTGCACACCATGACCGGCATCGGTCAGCACTTCGTGATCGACGCCATCGCGCGCTACCGCAAGACCCACCCGGACGTCACCTTCGACCTGACCCTGGCCAACCGCGTACCGGACCTGCTGGACGAGGGCTACGACGTGTCCATCGTCCTCGCCAGCGAACTGCCGGATTCAGGCTTCGTCTCCCAGCGCCTGGGCATCACCTACAGCATCGTTTGCGCCTCGCCGGCCTATGTAAAAGCCAACGGCTGCGCCCATAAACCCAGCGACCTGCTCAACCACGCCTGTCTGCGCCTGGTGAGCCCGGTGATCCCCCTGGAGAAATGGACCTTCGATGGCCCGGAAGGCCAGGAAATGGTCACCATCAACAGCTCACCCTTTCTGGTGAACTCCGCCGATGCCATGAAAACCGCGATCATCAGCGGCATGGGGGTGGGTGTGTTGCCGGTGTATGCGGCGATTGAAGGACTGCGCAATGGCACACTGGTGCGGGTGATGCCGAACTACCGCTCGCAGGAATTGAACCTGTATGCGATCTACCCTTCGCGACAGTATCTTGATGCGAAGATCAAGACGTGGGTCGAGTACTTGCGCGGATCGCTGCCGGAGATACTGGCGGCGCATCAGGCGGAATTGGCGGCGTATGAATTGAGCGGGAGTCTGGCCGGGGTCCGGTTGGCGAACTGACCACCGATTACTGTAGGAGCGAGCTTGCTCCGGGCGGCGTTCCGACGATGGTCGTTAACGATGACGCTGTAAACCTGACATCCAGCGCTGGCCTCACGTTTTTCGCGAGCGAGCTCGCTCCTACAAAAGGTGCGATGTCTGAGGATGTTTCCGACACGTTCTGTCGGTTGTCGTGTGGGAAGCGAAATAGGTAGGCTTTGGGGGTCGCTGACGAATCAGCGATCAGGCCTGGAAAACCTGACCACTACCACAGCTCATGGCATACTGCGGCGCTTTTTTATGCTCGCAATGTTATGGCGGCTGTGCGCGGGAGACCTTCGGGTCTGCCGGCTTTGGTCTGTGGTCCGGTTTTTCCAGTCCGCGCACAGCTGCCACCCTATCGTCTGGAAAACGAAAGGTGGCGGTCCTGACACACCGACCATAGAGATACGCCCTTATGTTTAAACCAACCCCTAACCCCCCCGAAGCTGACTGCATTTCCTCACCAAAACCACTCAACTTCAAAGCCTCCATCCCGCCCCACACACCCAGCCATCTATTCGTTGTCGCCCCCAACATCAACACCGAAACCCTATTGGTCCACGCCAGCGAATCCCTCGCCTCGGCCAGTGTCATGGCCAGTGACCTCGCCGGATTTCTGGACGGTCCCCACCGCAACGCCTTGTTGGGCATCCAGCAGGTCATCATGCTGGGCGAACTGGCCGTCAATCGCGCGCTGGACAGTATCGATCCGCAGGATTAAGAATCCGCGCCGGCTCCTGCAGGAGCCGGCTTGCCGGCGATCGCTGCAACAAGGTGTACCTGACACTCCGCCATCGCTGCGGTGCGGCACATCCGACGCATTCAGGTACTCGCACAACGTCCGGGAAGAATGTTAGCGTGCTTGGCATTCTCCAATGCCCGACGAGCCCTCCTCCCATGAAAAAGACAGTCCTGGCCTTCAGCCGCGTCACTCCCGAGATGATCGAACGCCTCAAGCAAGACTTCGACGTCATCGTGCCGAATCCGAAAAACGGCGACATCAACGCCCAATTCAACGAAGCCCTGCCCCACGCCCACGGACTGATCGGCGTCGGTCGCAAACTGGGCCGCGCCCAACTGGAAAACGCCAGCAAACTCGAAGTCGTCTCCAGCGTCTCGGTCGGCTACGACAACTACGACGTCGCCTACTTCAACGAGCGCGGGATCATGCTCACGAACACCCCCGACGTGCTCACCGAAAGCACCGCCGACCTGGCCTTCGCCTTGCTCATGAGCAGTGCCCGGCGCGTCGCGGAACTGGACGCCTGGACCAAGGCCGGCCAATGGCAAGCCACCGTCGGCGCGCAGTTGTTCGGTTGCGATGTGCATGGCAAGACCCTGGGCATCGTCGGCATGGGCAACATCGGCGCCGCGATTGCCCGTCGCGGGCGCCTGGGTTTCAACATGCCGGTCATCTACAGCGGCAACAGCCGCAAGACCGGACTGGAACGCGAACTCGGCGCGCAAATGCGCAGCCTCGACCAACTGCTGGCCGAAGCCGACTTCGTCTGCCTGGTAGTGCCGCTCAGCGAAAAGACCAGACACCTGATCAGCCATCGTGAACTGGCGTTGATGAAACCGAGCGCCATTCTGGTGAACATCGCTCGCGGTCCGGTCGTCGACGAACCGGCCCTGATCGAAGCCCTGCAGAACAACCGTATCCGCGGCGCCGGCCTGGATGTCTATGAGAAAGAACCGCTGGCCGATTCGCCGCTGTTCCAGTTGAAAAATGCTGTCACATTGCCGCACATCGGCTCTGCTACCCATGAAACCCGCGAAGCGATGGCCAATCGGGCCTTGAGCAATCTGCGCAGCGCCTTGCTGGGCGAACGACCACAGGATCTGGTCAACCCTCAGGTCTGGCAGGGCTGAGTGACCCACGGCACGTCTGGATGGACGTGCCATTTCCATCACGGCCGCAGGAATGTTCAGCGACGGATGACACCCCTCCTCTTTCGACACTTCAATTACTTGGCCTGCGCCATAACAGAAGACATAACTTGCAACTCAGTCCTCGCCAGACTTATTCAAAAAACGTTATAAGCTTCAAAAATCTGGAGGCAATACCAAACGGACTTTTGGAGAACAAATAGATGAATAAATTCACCGCCGCCTGCGCAATCAGACGCAGCAAAGTGCTGATTGTCTTGATGGCAGCAATATTCGGTATCGCCACGCTAATCAATAATTTTACCGACTACACGGCCTACACCGAGTATATCGGGCGAATCATCAGTATGAGCGATACCCAAGGCAACGATTCCCGACGCTACCGGGCTGTCACCTCGACCCTGTTTCACCACCGGTTTTACTGGGCAATCATCACGTTCGAGGTCATTTTCACTTTCAGTTGCCTGTATGGGTCCTATCAGCTTTACCGGAAACTTGATGCGCCGCGCAACGATTTTCACGAGGCCAAGAAGTTTGCCATAGTGGGTTTGACCACCGCTATTTTTGTTTATTACGTCCTGTACATCATCATACTTAATGAGTGGTTCGACCTGGAGTATTCCGCTCAGGGCAATGCCTTTGAATGGGCACGAAGCAACATTGAATACATGTTCCTAGCATTGATATACCTGGCACTGGTAAACGACAAATAACAGTGTTCAGTTCATGCAAACTTACCCGGTACCGGTTTGCCCCCCACGCCGGGTTTGCGAAACACCAGCACATTACCCAGCATGACCATCACCAGGCCCGCCAGCGCCGGAGCGGTCCACTGGTAACCCTCGACAACGGCCGACACGTTGAGCGCCACCACCGGAAACAACACCGTGCAATAGGCTGCCCGCTCCGGGCCCATGCGCCCGACCAGCGTCAGGTAGGCAGTAAAACCGATAACTGAACCGGGAATCACCAGATACAACAACGAGCCGATGTAACGGGCGTTCCACTCCATATCGAACGCAATACCTTTGACCAGGCACCAGACCGAGAGCATCGCCGCGCCATAGGCCATGCCCCAGGCGTTGGTCGTCAGCGGTCTGAGACCGGCCTTCTGCTGCAGACTCGAGAGCATGTTGCCGGCCGAAAAGCACAGGGTGCCGAGCAATGCCAGTCCCAGCCCGAGCAAGGTTTCCGGGCTGGCGGTATGACCGGCGAGTTCAGGCCAGAACAACAGGCCGAGCCCGAGCAACCCCAGCGCTCCGCCCGTCAGCACATTGCGGGCAATTTTCTGACCGAAGAAAACCCGCGCATTGAAGGCGTTCCACAGCGTGGCGGTGGAAAACACCACCGCCACCAGGCCGCTGGGGATCCACTGGCTGGCGGTAAGGAAACACATGAAATTGATGCAAAACAGGCACAGCCCCTGCGCCACGCAGATCAGATGCCCGCGGCGGTTCATCACTTGCAGCTTGCGGCTGAGCAGCAACATCACGAACAGCACCAATGCGGCGAGGCCAAAGCGATAGACAATCGACACGGGGATGGCCACCACGCCCAGTTGCCATTTCAGGGCAATCCAGGTGGTGCCCCAGATCAGCACGGTCAGCAGATATAACGAAAGGTTCATGACAAAGACTCCGGAATGGGGCAACGCTGTTCGATTCTGTGGCGAGCGAGCTTGGCTCCGGGCGGCGATCCGACGCTGGGCTGCGCAGCGGCCCTTTTTGTGAGTGCTGCGCACTCAAGCGGGAGCAAGCTCCCTCGCCACAGGACATTGCCTGGTCAGGTGCCCAGTGTCCTGCGCCAAACCTTTTCGCACTTGCATAAACTTGCGCTTTTGTCGGCCGACGGGCTGGCAGGCCAAGGGCTACGGAGTAGGATGCAAGGCGTTGGAGAGAACCGATCATGCCCGCACTGGAATCCCTGCAAGTGTTTCAAGCCCTCAACCGCTCGCCCAATGCTCACCTCGAGCACAGCGCCGAGCTCGGTGACGGCATGGCTGCAGCCTTGTGGAGCAACCATCACGATGCACAGGATTACGAAGCCCCCAGCCATCACACACTGTCCTGCTACATCGCCGGCGGCACCGGCACCTTTCGCCGCGACCGGCCCGGCATCAAGGGCGGCCCGGACAAGCTGTGCATCCTGCCGGCCGAACACCGGTCGGCCTGGGTGATCAATGGCGACATTCGCCTCGCCCATGTTTATTTCAGCCCCGAACAGTTCGCTCTGGGCTGCGTCACGCTGCTGGATCGTGAACCGCGCGAACTTCAGTTACGTGAAAGCACCTTCCTCGATGATCCGCAGCAAGCCCGACGCTTTCGGCAGTTGATCACGCTCAATTGGCAGGAGCCCGGCGAACGTCTGCTCACCAGTAGCCTGGCGCATGAGATGCTCAGTCACGTATTGCTCGGCCAGGTCGGAATGCGCGAGGGCTTGCGGCTCAAGGGCGGGTTGGCGGCGCATCAGCGTCGGCAGTTGGTCGAGTTCATCGACAGTCAGTTGGCCGAGGCCATCAGCCTGGGACAGTTGGCGGGGTTGTGCGCGCTGTCGGAGTATCACTTTGCGCGGATGTTCAGGCAGAGCTTTGGCTTGCCGCCGCATCAGTATGTGCTGGCGCGACGGTTGAGCCGGGCGCGGGAATTACTGCGCACGACGTTACAGCCGTTGGGGGACATTGCGTTGGCGTGTGGGTTTGCCAGTGCCAGTCACTTTACCAACCGGTTTCGCCAGGCGCTGGGGGGGACGCCTGGGGAGTATCGGCAGGCGTTTTTGCGCTAGTTCCAAGATTTTCAGCGCCTGACAGGCCGTCTTCGCGAGCAGGCTCGCTCCCACACTGGATCGCATTTCATTCAAACAATTCGGTCAACTGTGGGAGCGAGCCTGCTCGCGAAGAACGATGACGCGGTCCTTCGTTAAAACTCCAAGGTGCTGGAAAGCGTCACCTGCCGCGAATCCCCCATCGACACAAAGAACCGGCTCGCCGCAGACGTGTAATAAGTACGGTCAAACAGGTTCTTCACATTCAGCTGAAACTTGACCTTCTGCCCTTCGACCTTGGTGTCGTAGCTGGCGAATGCATCGGCCACGGTGTAGCTCGGCAGGTCGAAATCGTTCACCGCATTCCCCGCTCGCTCCCCCACATACCGCGCCCCCGCACCGACCCGCAGTTGATCGCCGCCGATGAGGGTGCCGAAGTCGTAGACCGCCGACAGCGAGCCGGTATTCTTCGCTACGTTTTGCAGTTTCTTGCCTTTGTAGGTCGGGTCTTCAGTGACCTCGGCATCCGTGTAGGCATAACTACCGATCATGCTCCAGCGATCACTGAGCTGGCCGGTCAGATCCACTTCCAGGCCACGGGATCGCACTTCACCGGCAGCGCTGTAGATCGTCACCGGGCCTTCGGAGTTGGCCACCAGCACGTTGCGCTTCTTGATGTCGAACAGCGCGACGTTACCGGTCACGCGACCAGGGATATCCAGCTTGGCCCCCACTTCCCAGGACTTGGCTTCTTCCGGCGCGACGCTGCCGTCGAGCACGGTGCTGCTGCCACTGAGCGGGGCGATGGTCGAGTTGGGTTTGAAGGATTCGGTGTAGCTGCCGTAGAACGACAACGCGTCGGTGTAGCGATAGACCAGACCGGCGCGCGGTACCCATTTTTGCCCATTGCTGTCGGTGTTGGCCTGGAACGGTACGCCTTTGCCGGCGTACTGGTCGTACTCCTGGAAGCGTGCGCCAGCCACCAGGATCCACTGGTCGGTGAGGTGAATCGAGTCCTGCACAAACACCGAATCGCTGCGCAGCTTATCGGTCTGCGCACTGTCGGCCGGGCTGATGGTAGTACCGGCGACTTCGCGGCCGTAAACCGGGTTGGTGTAGCTGAAGGTGCTCAGGCTTCTCTGGCGGATCAGGTCTTCGCGGTAGATCTTGCGGTACTCGTCATCGATGCCGAACACCAGGTCATGCTGCATGCCCGCGACATTGACCTTGCCTTCGAGGCTGGCGGTGGTGAAGCGGTCGGTGCTGATGGCGTTCTGCGTGCCATCCATGCTCCGGGTCAGCGTGCCTCGGTTGGTGTCGATGGCCGTGATGCGCACCTGGCTGGCATCGTAGGTTTCGCGGTTCCAGCTGTAGCCGAAGTGGGCGTTCCAGTTTTCGTTGAGCTCGTGGTCGGCCTCGAAGTGATAAAGGTCCGAGCGCCCTTCCATGTCGTTGAACGGCTCGTCGAGGCGACGTTCACGGGAGATGTCCAGCGGATGGTTATCACGTGGATCGATGATCGTGCCACGGTCGAACGGGGTCAGAAATTCGCGGTGTTCATAGGCGAACAACAGCTTGGTGCTTTCACCGAACCAGGCCAGGGACGGCGCCACCAGCGTCTCGCGATGGGTGCCGTAGTTGCGCCAGTAGTCTTCGTCTTCATGGTCCAGGATCATGCGATACGCCAGCCCTGAATCACCCAGGGCGCCGGTGCTGTCGAGGCCGCCACCGCCGCCGTTCTTGCCGTCGCCGTAGGTCGAGCCGCGCAGGGTCAGCGCGTTGTACTGCTCAAGTTCGGGCTTCTTGCTGACCATGTTCACCACACCACCCGGATCCTGGATGCCGTAGAGCAAGGAAGCCGGGCCCTTGAGTACTTCGATGCGCTCGACGCTGGCATTGAGGCCACGGCCCTGCACCACCGGCATGCCGTCGCGCATGATCGAGCCGTTGCGGTTGTCGCCGAAGCCGCGGGTCATCACCGAATCCTGGGTGCTGCCCAGCGTATTGCCCTGGGTGATGCCGCTGACGTTGGCCAGCGCATCGTCCAGGTTGCGCGGTGCCTGATCGCGAATGACCTGGGCCGGGATCACGTTGACGGTCTGGGGGATTTCCTGGAGCAAGGCCGAGGAGCGCATCACCGAACTGGTGGGCGGCGGCTGGTAGCTCGTGGTTTGATCCATCACCGAGGTGATGGTGGTCGCCCCCAGGTTCAAGGTGCCTGCGGTGGGCAACGGTTCCAGGACCAGGGTGTGGCCGTCGGTGCGGCGAAAGGTGAAACCCGAGCCGCCGAGCAATCGCTGCATCGCCTGCTCGGCACTCATCTGCCCGCTGACTGCCGGCGCGGTGATGCCGTAGGGCGCCTCATCGGTGTAGACCACACTGATGCCGGTGACCCGGCTGAAATCGCTCAAGGCCTGGGGCAGCGGTTTGGCGGCCAGGGCAAAATTGAACTGCGCACGCTGCTGGTCAGTGCCGACCTCAGCCGCCAGCGCCGCACTCGACGGCAGCCATGCCAACGCCGAAAAGCTCAAGGCAGAAACACCCAACCATTGTTTGACCCAACCCGGCATTGCCTTGGACTTCATTGCTCATGACCTGTGTAGAACCGCTTCGGATGCGAATGAATCGCAGTTTCAGTCACTACACGGATGGCGCCCGGGTTTACCTCACCCTTTTTTTGAAAATAGTTTTATAGGGAGGATGTGTTGTTTGATCTGGCGCCTTCGCGAGCAGGCTCGCTCCCACAATTGGAATGCGTTCCCCTGTGGGAGCGAGCCTGCTCGCGAAGGGGCAATAGGCCTCACCGCAAAATAATCAACTGCCCCAAAACGGTGTGCTGCTCAAACCCCAACACCCCCTGCAACGAACTCAACACCGCCCGCGGATCCTTGCTCGGAAAACTGCCACTGACCCGCCGCGCCGCCAGTTCATCGTTAAGCAGTACAATCCGCCCCGGGTAATAACGCCCCAGGTCCTGCACCACCTCGGCCAATGTCGCCTTGTAGTAATTGAGCCAACCCTGACGCCAGGCCAACTGCGCTTCGCTGTCGACAGCATGAAGTTTTTCCGCCGAACCTTCGCCATACGCCACTTGCTGTCCAGCGCTCAGGACCTGCTGTTCGGCTTGGCCGTCCGCCGTGACGCCTACCCGACCGGACAACACCGTGACCTGCGCGCCATGGGGTTGCAGGCGGACTTCGAACTGCGTGCCCAGCACCCGTGCCTGACCCTTTTCAGCCTCGACCACAAACGGCTCGCCGGTATGGCTCACGCTGAAAAAACCGGCACCGCGACGCAGCTGTACACGCCGCTCACCACGACTGAAGTCCACGGCAATCGCACTGTCGGCGTCCAGCGTGACTTGCGACTGATCGGCCAGCGTGACGGTACGGATCTCCCCCGGTGCCGAGACATAGTCCGCGCCCAGATCATCGACCCAGCGTGAAGGCTGCCAACCAGCACCCAGGCTGATCATCAGCAGCAGACAGGCCGCCATCGCCAACGCACCGGACCAACGTCGCACGCTGGAGCGGCGCGGGCGGTTCATGGCGTTGAGGTAACCCTGCAAGGCAAAGGCTTCTTCATCGGCCAGGGTTCGCGCCGGTGCTTCGGTCAACTCCCACACCACTTGCGCCTGGGCGTACGCCTCGGAATGGGCGGGATCAGCCTGCAGCCAATGGCTGAAGGTCGCCTGATCAGCGCTGCCGGGCTGGTCATGCAACAGACTCAGCCAGGCGAAAGCCGCCTGCTCCTGAGCGGGCGTCGGCGTCACGCGTTCAATGGTGTTCACAGTGCTTTCCCTGGCGTGCGCGGTTCGGATTCGCGCAGGCTGGCCTTGCAGGCTTCGAGGGCGCGCATCATATGTTTTTCCACGGCGCTTTGGGACAGGCCCATGGCCTTGGCGATTTCGGCGTATTTGCGGCCATGGATGCGATTGAGCAAAAAGATCTGCCGCGTACGCTCCGGCAATGCGCGCAACGCGGCTTCGACGTGGCGCAGATCGTTGCCCGCCTCCAGCGCGGCTTGCGGTTCACTGCCATGACTGTCCGGCGCGTCCGGCATCCAGCCTTCGTTGACCCGCACCCGCGTGCCTTCACTGCGCAAATGGTCAATGGCGATGTTGCCGGCGCAACGCAACAGGTAGGTGCTGAGTTCCTCGACCTGCACCAGCGGACGACGCCAGAAGCGCAGGAACAAATCCTGCACCAGGTCTGCCGCTGTCGCCCGACAACCGACCCGACGGCTCACCAGCGCTTCCATCTGCGAACGCTGGGACAAGAACACCTGCAGGAAATGCGCACGGGCGCCGCGATGTTCCTCGTCGTGGGATTCCGGTGGGCTGGCGATCATCGGGTCAGCACTGCGCAAACGCGGCGACGGGGCTGGCGAGCAGGCTCAAGCCGGCCAACGACAACGCCAGGCGCGGGCGATACGGCAGCAACAATACCAACAGCAAGGCACTGAGCATCAATACCGCGAACCACTGCACCAGCCCCAGCCCCCAACCGGTCGTCGCCACCGCCGCCCACAAAGACGAGGCCAGCAACAGCCAACCACCGAACTTCATACCCTGGCGGCGACGGGCCGAGGGCTTGCGACCCAGCAGTTCGGCGTGATGTCGCTCCATCGATAAACAGAGCGCGGTGAAACCGCCATAGCAGAGCAACAGGGCCAGCAACATCAGCGTGCCCCTTGCTCAAGCGTGACCGGTTGCGCACGTCGTCGGGTGACGCTGGCAACCTGCCCCGCGCGTTGCATTTTCCACGCGGCCCAAGCGAAAAACATCCCGCTGCCCAGGCACGTCAGGTCGAAACCGGCCATGGCCCAATCGCCCTGCTCCAGCGTAACGCCCAAGTGATAAGGCGTGGTCAGGGCGTTCAACAGCGGTACCGCGCCAAACAACAACGCCGCCAGCGCCAACTGCTCGACCCACGCCACGCGCCCAAGGCGAACCATGGCATGCAGTGCGCTCAAACCCCAGACAATGAAGAAGCTGTTGACCTCCCAGTCCCCACGCCCGGCCATCCCGACCGGCAGCAATCGATTGGCCCAGAAAAACGCCGCCACTGCGACCATCAACCCCGACATGCTGGCGATATTGAGCACTTCCACCAGCCGCAACTCGAACGGCATCACGCCGCTTTTCGCATGTTTGAGCTGACGCTTGCCGAGCCAGATCACCAGCCCGGTGCCGATCATCGCCGTGCCCGCCAGCCCGCAAACGAAGTACAGCCAACGCAACACCGGCCCCGCGAAATGGCCCATGTGCAAGCCGTAGAACCCGCCGGCAATCGCCCGCGGCAACGATTGTTCCGGGGTCGTGCCGAGTAGCTGGCCGGTGACGCCGTTGAAGGTCACTGCGCGGCCAAAGTCGTGGACCACGCGATCGGTACCGTCACGAACGAGCACCACCGAGGCGTTCGCGTCCCCCGGATTGTTGACCGTCAGGCGCCCCACCCGGCCGCCGGACCACTGCTCGCGGGCCTGTTCCAACAGCGGTGCCAACGGCGCCAGTTGCCCCGGTTTACCGGCGAGTTCAGGCGTATTGGAGGCGGGAAACACCTCATCGTAAAACGCCCGGACATCCCCGTTGTAGGAGACAAGAATGCTCGCCGGCATCACCATCGACATGAAAATCACCAGGCTGCTGTAGGTGATCATCAGGTGAAACGGCAACACCAGCACGCCCACCGCGTTGTGTCCGTCGAGCCAGGAGCGTTGGCCCTTGCGCGGGCGGAAGGTGAAAAAGTCCTTGAAGATTTTCTTGTGGGTGATGATCCCGCTGATCAGCGCGACGAACATCACCATGGCGGCGAGGGTGGATAACCAGCGCCCCCACGGATAGGGCATTTGCAGCTGGAAGTGAAAGCGGTAGAAGAAGTCGCCGCCCCTGGTTTCCCGACCCTGCACTTGGGCACCGGTTTGCGGGTCGAGAAGTTTTTCGGTGAATTGGCCGCGTTCGCCACGCTTGGCCGGGGCTTGCTGCCACCGCACCGCAAGGGCTGGTTCGCGCTCGTCGGGCAAGTCGATGGACCAGCGCGAGGCTCCGGCGGCGTGTTGCTCAAGATAGTGCTGGGCCAGGGTCAGACTGGCTTCGGATGACACTGAACGGAGGGGAATCTCCGGCTGCATCCAGTGACTGATCTCGTCCTTGAAATAGGCGAGCGTGCCGGTCAGGAAGATCGCAAACAACAGCCAGCCAAAGGTCAGCCCGGCCCAGGTGTGCAACCAGGCCATGGCCTGACGAAAGCCCTCTTTCATGAGTGGCCCACCCAGTACGCCAGGCCCGACACTGCCGCCAGTACCAGGCCTGGCACCAGCAGTCCGAACCAGGCCTGCCATGCGCTGCGACAGGCAAAGCACCAGAGTACGGCGCCAAGGTAGGCCAGGAACGAGGTCATCATCCCGGTCACCACGGCGTCCGCACGGCCCATGGGCAACCACAGGGTCAGGCTGACACTGGCCAGCGCCGCAACGAGGTAACCGCCCAACACAGCTGCCAGCACCCGCGATGTGACTGCCAGTCGGTAGGAAACGGGGAGTGTGCGGAGTCTGCCTTTCATGTTTCGACCTTGAAACCGGTGAAGCCGCGTGCATGTCACGGGGCCAACAAGGCCGCAATATTAATGATAAATATTCTCATACGCAAAGCAGATCCGATGAGGTCGCCATCGATTGCAGACCTGAACGCTGGAACGCACAAAAAAAACGGGCCTGCATAAGCAGGCCCGCTTTGTATGGTGGAAAAGACTGTGGGACGGTTAACACTGAATCAGACTTCAGCCGTTCAGCGCAGCCTGTTCGTTTTCGAGAAACTCTTCTTCCAGAAGCACATCTGCGTGCGCCCCCCTCTCGAAAGGCACTACAGCGGCACGTGGTTTGCCCCGCAGTTTGCCAAACAGGTGATCCAGCGCATGTTCAAGTTTGGTGGCTGCCCCGTCGATCGCCAGTTCCAGGGAGTCAGCTTTGTGGGTGACAGAAATCGGTTGATGGCCTTTTGGCCGCGCTTCCAGCTGGCAGCGCATGTCGTGCGGTCCGGGCTTGTCGCCGTTTTCGTCCCGCAGGTGAACCTCGACACGGGTCAGGTCCTCTTCATAACGTTCGAGCGTGCTCTCAATGGTAGTACGTACCCACTCCTCCAGTCGGATGCTGCTTTGAATATGGTTATCACTGTTGACTTGGATTTGCATAGTTCATCCCTTATTTCAGCTAGCTCGCGAGAGGCGCATCGGCTGGCCCTTGGGCGTCATCACCGTGACCTCTTACTTACACAATCGGTGTGCGCGCTGAACAATTCAACCCCTGGATAAAGATAAATATGGTTTTGCAAAAAAAGCCGGACAACCGGTAAAAGCGCTGCTAAGGTCGGGAGTTGGGTCGCCTTGCCCTGAGGTCCCGAGCCGACTTACATCTGCCGCTCCGCCAACGGATGCATGCTGCGAAAAATCCCCGCCTCTTCCACCAGCCAGTCATGCACCGCACGCACGCCCGGATGGCTCAGCGCGCCCGGCGCATAGAGCAGCACATAACGCTTGTGATTGGGTACCGCCAGGCCAAACGGCACGATCAACGTGCCACGATCCAGCTCATCGTTCAGCAGCGTTCGCCGCGCAATCGCCACGCCCATGCCGGCAATCGCCGCTTCGATGGTCAAGTGATTGCGATTGAAGGTGTGCCCGCGCCGTACGTCCGCGCCTTCAAAACCGATGGCATCGAGATAGAACTCCCATTCCGCGTACTCATAACTGCCCCGCCAGGCCGTGATGTCGTGCAGCAGCGCAAAGTGCATCAGGTCCGCCGGACCATGCAGCGGTGGCCGACCGCGTAACAGGCTCGGCGCACAGACCGGGAAGATCTGCTCGTCGAGCAGGGTTGTAGATAACAGGCCGGGGTAACTGCCGTCATTGAGGTCAATGGCCAGGTCGAAGTCGCCCTCGTGCAACGGCACGTTGCTGTCCTCGGCGACCAGACGCAATTGAACATCCGGAAAACGCTGTTGCAATCGCGGTAACCGCGGAGTCAGCCACTTGCTGAGGAAGGATGGAATCGAGCGCAGTCGCAGGATCCCACTGATCATTCCGGCATCCAGTCGTCGCAATTCCGCATCAATGCTGCCGTAAGCCTCGTTGACCGTGATGGCCAGTCGCTGGCCTTCGGCGCTCAATTCCACGCCGCGAGCACGCCGGTGGAACAGGCGAAAACCCAGCCGCTCTTCGAGCTGGCGAATTTGCTGACTGACCGCACCCGGCGTGATGTGCAGCTCTTCGGCGCATCGGGTGAACGACAAGTGCCGCGCGGCACAGGAAAACACATGCAGCCAGACATAAGTCTGGGCATGTAATTGACGACTCATCGTTTAGTCCTACTAAAGGCTGTCTTAGGAAATTTCGTTGGTCACGTAGGACCTTGGGAGGCAGTATCGCCGATATTGCGCTTGTCCTACAAAAATGGCAGCGATTTTTCTCCCATTGCTTGTATAGGCTTTAGCATGGCTATCAGTGTTTTCGATCTCTTCAAAGTCGGTATCGGCCCGTCCAGCTCCCATACCGTCGGTCCGATGCGCGCTGCAGCAACCTTCGCCCAGGCACTGATTGACCAGGATTTGCTGAAGTCTGTACGTCGGGTAGAAATCCGCCTTTACGGCTCGCTTTCCGCCACCGGCGTCGGCCACGCCACCGACCGCGCCTGTGTCATGGGCCTGATGGGCGAATGGCCGGACAGCATCGACCCGACCAGCATCGACAGTCGAATCGGACAGTTGCGCGAAACCGGCGAACTGTCCCTGGCAGGCCAATCGACCATTGCCTTCGATTGGCAACGCGATCTCCTGCTGCTCGACGAGAGCCTGCCCTACCACCCTAACGCCATGTCCTTGACCGCTTTCGGCGAAACCGGTGAGTTGTCGGAGCAGACGTACTACTCGATCGGCGGTGGTTTCATCATCGAAGCGGCCGAAGCCGAGTCCGGCATCGCGCCCACCAGCGATGTGGTGCTGCCATACGACTTCTCCAGCGCCGCCGAATTGCTCAAGCTCTGCAACCAGCACGGCTTGCGCGTTTCCGAACTGATGATGGCCAACGAACAGGCCTGGCGCAGCGAAGCCGAAATCCGTCAGGGCCTGCTGCACATCTGGTCGGTGATGCGCGAATGCGTCGAGCAAGGCTTGCGTCACGAAGGCATCCTGCCCGGCGGTCTGAATGTTCCGCGACGCGCGGCGAAATTGCACCGCAGCCTGTTGGAAATCGGCAAACCGAATGTCATCACTTCGACCTTGTCGGCCATGGAGTGGGTCAACCTGTTCGCCCTCGCGGTGAACGAAGAAAACGCCGCCGGTGGACGCATGGTCACGGCACCGACCAACGGCGCGGCCGGGATCATTCCGGCGGTACTGCACTACTACATGAAATTCAACCCGGACGCCTCGGACGATGACGTGGTCGCGTTCTTCCTCGGCGCTGCGGCCGTCGGCATCCTGTGCAAGAAAAACGCTTCGATCTCCGGCGCCGAAGTCGGCTGCCAGGGCGAAGTCGGTTCGGCCTGCGCGATGGCCGCCGCCGGCCTGGCAGACGTGCTCGGCGCCACCCCGGAACAATTGGAAAACGCTGCCGAAATCGGCCTGGAACACAACCTCGGCCTGACCTGCGATCCGGTCGGCGGGCTGGTCCAGGTGCCGTGCATCGAGCGCAACGCAATCGCCGCGGTGAAGGCAATCAACGCCACGCAAATGGCCCTGCGTGGCGACGGCAAACACTTCATTTCCCTGGACCGGGTGATCCGCACCATGCGCGATACCGGCGCCGACATGCACGACAAATACAAAGAGACTTCACGGGGCGGCCTGGCGGTGAGCTGGGTGGAATGCTGAGGAGCATTCCCTGACCGTCCGTAACACGTGAGCCCGAGCAAGAACAATAACGAGGCCTGAACGATGACCGATGTACGTACAACTGCTGCCGATAATCCCGCTGTAGACCTGACACGCAATACCGAATTAACCCACAAGGGCTGGAGCAAACACGACACCACCTGGATGCTCGGGCTCTACGGTACGGCCATTGGCGCCGGCACGCTGTTCCTGCCGATCAACGCCGGCGTCGGTGGTTTCTGGCCGTTGCTGATCCTGGCCATACTGGCGTTCCCGATGACCTTTTACGCCCACCGCGGGCTGACCCGTTTCGTGCTGTCCGGTCGCTCCGGGGACATCACCGAAGTGGTGGAAGAGCACTTCGGCATCGGCGCCGGCAAACTGATCACGCTGCTGTACTTCTTTGCCATCTTCCCGATCCTGCTGGTGTACAGCGTGGCGCTGACCAACACCCTGAGCAGTTTCATGGAACATCAGTTGCACATCGCGCCGCCACCGCGGGCCATTCTGTCGTTGGGGTTGATCCTCGGTCTGATGGCGATCGTTCGTTGCGGCCAGGGCGTCATCGTCAAATGCATGAGCGTGCTGGTTTACCCGTTCGTCGCGGCGCTATTGCTGCTCGGCTTGAGCCTGATACCGAACTGGAACGGCGCCTTCTTCGCCACCGCCAGTGAAGGCATGCCCTTGCCGATGTTCTTCAAGACGCTGTGGCTGGCGATCCCGGTGATGGTGTTCTCGTTCAACCATTCGCCGATCATCTCCGCCTTCGCCGTCGATCAGAAGCAACGTTATGGCGAACAGGCCGAGCGCAAAAGCAGCGGCATCCTGGCCATCGCCCACGGCATGATGGTGGTGACCGTGATGTTCTTCTGCTTCAGCTGTGTGCTGGCGCTGTCCCCGGCCGATCTGGCCGCGGCGAAGGCCCAGAACATCTCGATCCTGTCGTACCTGGCCAACCACTTCCAGACCCCGGTCATTGCCTACGCGGCGCCGCTGATTGCGCTGGTGGCGATCACCAAATCCTTCCTCGGCCATTACATCGGCGCCAGCGAAGGCTTTCAGGGCCTGATCGTGAAAAGTTTGCGCGGCCGTGGCCGGGTGATGTCGGCAAGCTGGCTGAACCGCGCGACGGCGCTGTTCATGATCCTCAGCTGCTGGGCCGTGGCGACCTTCAACCCGAGCATACTCGGGATGATCGAAACCCTCGGCGGGCCGATCATCGCCTGCCTGCTGTTCCTGATGCCGATGTACGCCATCCGCCGCGTACCGGCCTTGCGCCAGTACTCGGGACAGGCCTCGAACGTGTTCGTGGTGCTGATCGGTTTGATTGCACTGTCTGCGATCATTTATTCGTTCATGCCCTGAAACGGGCAACCGGTTGGCTGTAGGAGCGAGCTCGCTCGCGATGGATATTAACGATGACGCGTTATTTCTGAATTAACGCGTCGCCCTCTAGTCCTTCGCGAGCAAGCTCGCTCCTACAGTGTCAGCGTCAACCCCCCTCCCGCACTCATTGTTCGACAATTTTTCCGGCATGCCCCTTGCTATGTCCTACGTCAGCAATGGCGGCAGATGCCAATGGTCTGGTGTTGCGAACCAATCCGATCTCTGCCGGTCAACAACTGCACGTTCAATCAGGCGGTAACGCATCATGGACAATCCCTTTCAGCTCATTACCGATGCCTTTGCAGCCGATTACCAGATCAACCTGAGCATCCAGGGTCTGGATGGCAGCATCATGCTGACCCTGTCCAACAGCGGCCATGTGGTCGCCAAAAGGCTGATCAGCGCCGAACAACGCAATGACCCCAAACGCCTCAAACGCCTGGTGCAAAGCATTCAGTTCGGCATTGCCATCGAACAGGGCCACAGCGCCGTGGCCATCCTCGAAGCCATGACCGACGGCGACAATCGCAACCTGCCGCCGCCCAAGGTCAAAGGCCAGCCCCGGCCGTCGATGGGGCTTTAGATCTCGCCCTTCTCCACTTCGGGATGTTCACCGGAACCCGCACCAATCTTGCGCTGCGGGTGTTCGATCTTCACCGAAGGGAATTGCGACGAGGCATAGCGCACCACCAGGATCGCAAACGCCAGCAGCAGAATCCCGCCACACAGGTAGATGATCCCCAGGTCCGGCGGATTGTGGTGCGAGACGTTGGAGATCAGCAGTCGCGTCAGCGCCGTGATCGCCACGTAGATCAGGAAGCGCACCGGCATGTGGTTAGTCTTGAAATAAATCCCGACCATCGCCCCCAGTTCCAGGTAGATGAACAACAGCAGGATGTCATCGATCTTGATGTGCCCCTCTTCGAGCATCCCCAGGAATTCCATCACCGCCGCCCACGCGGTCACCGCACCGATGGCGAACAGCGCCAGGTAGTGGAAGGTCTCGACGAACAGGTTGCCCAGGGACTCGGCCAGTTGGTGCACGTTCTGCCGCAGCTTCTCGGCCCAGTTGATTTTCACGATGATTCTTCCTTAGCTCGGTTCGAGCGGATGATGCGGGTTGGACGTGACGGTTGTTCTGCATGCAGAAAAAAGGCCAGAGGCTGGATTGAGATGAAGGCTGCGAGTCATGAGACACGTCGGCGCTGTCTGGACGGATGCCTTCGCGAAGGGAGCGACACGGTTTAACTGACAAACCCTGAATCCGGTCTACATTGAAAAGCCACTACCCAAAGCGTGCGGATTCGCTTATCCTTTCGCTGTATATAGATACAGTAGTCGATACAGACAACTTAATGTGAAGGCATGTGAGGTGGTGAATGGCCGTCGAAGTGGTATACCGCAGCAGCCGAGATCTGGAGCGCTTGTTCATGGATAAAGCCGAAGCTGACCGTCATGACAAAATGCTCGAACTGGCCGAATTGCTGGCCGAGGTGTTGCAAAAAGCCGTTCCGTCCCTGACTGAACAGCAAGTGGAAGAAGCCGGGATCTACATGGCGAAGAATCGCGATGTGTTCGCCAAGGCGTTCAAGAGCCAGCCGGATGCCTTGTCCGAACTGCTGAACGCTCCAGTTGAAGTCGCTGAACCCGAAGTTGCTGCACCCAAAGTTGCTGAACTCGAAGTGGCTGCCCCTGGGGAAGAGGCAAGCGTCGAGCCGACCAAGCCGACCAAGCCCGCCAAGGCTGCGAAGACGCCGAAGTAAGCAGCGCCCGAATTGAACAGGCCCTGAGTCAAATGGCTCAGGGCCTTTTTCATGTCCGTGGGAATTGCGTTGCTCAGCGGTACAGCACTTTCTCCGCCAGCTCGTCCGCCACCCGCGCCGGGGAGCGTTTTTCGGCCTGGGCATGGGCGAAGACTTCGGTCAGTCGCGAGCTGATTTTCGACAGGTGTGCAGTGATGGTCGTCAGCGCTTCGCCGCGGTGCTTGAGCGACACATAGATCAGCCCGCCGGCATTGATCACATAGTCCGGGGCATACAGGATGCCCCGCCGCTCCAATTGATCGGCGACTTCCAAATGGATCAGCTGGTTGTTGGCGGAACCGGCCACCGCCGCGCAGCGCAGTTGCGTCACGCTGTTGCTGTTGAGCACGCCGCCGAGGCCACAGGGCGCGAGAATGTCACAAGGCGTGCTGAGCAACGCATCGTTGGCAATCGGGTGCGCGCCCAGCTGTTCCATCGCCAGTTGCACCTTGCCGTGATCGATATCGCTGACCAGCAGTTCGGCGCCCGCGGCATGCAGTTGCTCGGCCAGGGCATACCCCACGTTGCCAAGCCCCTGAATCGCTACTCGCAGGCCTTCGAGGTTATCGCTGCCCAGGCGGGCCATGGCCGTGGCACGAATGCCGGTGAATACGCCCATGGCTGCGTGGGGCGCAGGGTCGCCCGCCGAGGTGGTGCTGGTGACGTGTTGGGTCTGTTGGGCGATGCAATCCATGTCCGCCACCGAGGTGCCGCTGTCGATGGCCGTGATGTAGCGGCCGTCGAGCTGATTGATGCAGCGTCCAAAGGCTTCGAACAACGCGGCACGGTTTTCCACATGCACCGGTCGCATGATCACCGCGACGCCGCCGCCCTGGGCCAGGCCAGCCAGCGCCGCTTTGTAACTCATGCCTTGAGCCAGGCGTACAGCGTCCTCGACCGCGGACTCGTCATCCGGATAGGCCAGGTAACGGCAGCCTCCCAAGGCAGGTCCGAGACGACTGTTATGAATGGCAATCACCGCCTTCAACCCGGTGATCGGGTCGACGCTCAAATGCAGCGATTCAAGGCGAGTGCTTTGCATGAGAGCGAACATCGCAGGGCTCCCGAATGACTACTCGTAGTCGCCAGTATAGGCTTGCGCCCAAAAATTGCAGAAGCGCACCGGAATAAGCGTAGCCGCCAAACAGCCTTTCGGAAATAACCCGGGATGGCTTGCGCGGGGTACTGGACGAATGTCGCAGACGAGGCTAAAACGAGGCATACCCCGGAGATTTTGATGACCCCGCGCCAATGCTTTTTCGCCTGTCTGCAACGATCACCGCCCGCGCTGTTCGAGGCGGCGCTGTGGATCGCGGCCGAACACGACAAAGAGCTGAATCCCGAGGCGGTCCTGAAAAACTTCAATGACCTGCAGCAACGCGTCAGCTACGGCCTGCCGATGTTACCGGTCAGCGAACTGGCCCAGCCGCTGTTGCGGCGCATGAATGACCTGGGATTCGCCCAGGACGACTTCACGCCATTGCGCCCGCAAGTGGCCTTGGTCAATAAGGTGCTGGAGCGCAGACGCGGCCAGCCGCTGGCCTTGGGATTGATTGCGCTGGAACTGGCCAGGGGACTGGAAATCCCAATGGTCGGGGTGAACTTCCCCGGGCATTTCCTGCTGCGCGTACCGGGTGCCGACCACCTGCTTGACCCGTGTGGCGGCCGTCGCCTGTACCCCAACGATTGCCGGGAACTGCTGCAGCGCCAGTACGGCCCGAACATGAAACTCAGCGCCGAGCATTTGCTGACCGCCGAACCGGTGCCGATGCTGCAACGGCTGTCGCGCAACCTGCGCCAGCTACACCTTTCCCACGATGATTACATCGGCGCCCTGATCGACGCCGAGCGCGTGCTGGAACTGGGCAACGCCAGCGCTGCCGATTACCTGGCACGGGCGAGCCTCTATCAACGGTTGGAATGCCCGAATGCCGAGCGCTTTGACCTTGAGCATGCGTTGCTGCTCAGTGACGATCCGATTCAGCGGATTCGCCTGACGGAACGACTGGGACACCTGCCGCCCAACTCCATCGTCCATTGATCACCGACCCCCTGTAGGAGCGAGCCTGTTCGCGAAAGCGGTGTGTCAGCTGCGTTAATGTGACTGACACTCCCTCTTCGTGAGCAGGCTCGCTCCCACAAGGGGACCGGGTGTGGCGTCAAGGGGTGTCTGGCTGGTTTGCCGGATGCGCCTTTATGAATGCCGGATGCTGCGCCGACAACGCCGCCACTCGGCGAATCCGCGGATACGCCTCAAGCGAAATGTTGAAGCGCTCCGCCGCATACAGCTGCGGGATCAGGTAGGTATCCGCCAGACCGGGCTGCGGTCCGAAGCAATAACCTTCATCGCCGATCAACTGCTCCACCGTCGCCAATCCCTGGCTGATCCAGTGCCCGATCCACTCCACCACCTGCGCTTCATCGTGGCCCAACTGCCGCAGCCGGTTGAGCACGCTGACGTTGTGCAGTGGATGAACATCGCAACCGATCACCGCTGCCACGCCCCGCTCGCGGGCGCGGGCAGTGAGGTCTTTGGACAGCAGCGGCACCTGTGGATAACGCTCCTCCAGGTACTCGATGATCGCCGGTGACTGGATCAGCAGGTCACCTTCGTCGGTGCGCAAGGCTGGCACCCGGCCCTGCGGATTGATGCCGAGATAGGGCGATTGGCGGTGCTCGCCACCCGCAGGGGCGATCAGGTTGACCGGCAGCGCCTGGTAATCCAGCCCCTTCAACGCCAACGCGACCCGCACCCGATAGGACGAGGTCGAACGGTAGTAGGTATAGAGTTCCATGAGCCGCTCCTCTTAGCGCGCCGGCAATACTTTGCCGCGGCATTCGCCGAAACCGATGGAAGCAAAACCGTCGCGGCTGCAACGGGCGCGCAGGATGATCTCGTCGCCGTCCTCGAGGAACTTGCGCACCTCGCCCGACGCCAGTTCGATCGGCTTTTTGCCGCCCTCGGTGATTTCCAGCAAGCTGCCGAACTGACCGTTTTCCGGTCCCGACAAGGTTCCCGAACCGAACAGATCACCGGCCTGCAGCTGACAGCCGTTGACGCTGTGGTGCGCGACCAGTTGCGCCACGGTCCAGTACATGTGTTGAGTGTTGCTCAAGGTCAGGCGATGGGCCGGCAGGTTCTGCTCGCGCATGGCTTCAGTGAGCAGCAGCACTTCCAGTTCGATGTCGAAGGCGCCAGCGGCCTGATCGCGTTTATCCAACAGGTACGGCAGCGGTTGCGGATCGCTTCCAGGACGCACCGGCTGGGCACGACGGAACGGCTCCAGCGCCTCGGCGGTCACCACCCAAGGCGAAATGCTGGTGATGAAACTTTTCGACAGGAACGGCCCCAGTGGCTGGTATTCCCAGGCCTGGATATCCCGCGCCGACCAGTCGTTGAGCAGGCAGAAACCGGCGATGTGATCGGCGGCGTCGCCGATGGCGATGGAGTCGCCTATCTCGTTGCCCTGGCCGATCCAGATGCCCAGTTCCAGCTCGTAATCCAGACGGGCGCAGGGGCCAAAGGTCGGTTCGGTCTGACCGGCCGGCAGGGTCTGGCCTTTCGGACGGCGCACGTCGGTGCCGGACGGGCGAATGGTCGAGGCGCGGCCGTGGTAGCCGATCGGCACGTACTTGTAGTTCGGCAGCAGCGGATTGTCCGGGCGGAACAGTTTGCCGACGTTTTGCGCGTGCTCGATGCCGACGTAGAAGTCGGTGTAGTCATTGATTCTTGCCGGCAGCTGCATCTCGCAATGGGCCGCCAGTGGCAGCAACTTCGAGCCTTGGGCTTCGATCTTGCCGTGCAGGGTGCTGCCCTCTTGCAACAGCTCCAGCAGACGTTCGCGCAACGCAACTCGTGCTTCGCGACCCAGTTCGAAAAAGGCGTTCAGCTGGCCGCCACGGGTGGCTTCGACCGCCGTTTTTGCAGCCCCCTCGAACAGACCCGCATCGAGTGCCGCTTCCAGATCGAAAATATGCTCGCCGATGGCCACGCCACTGCGAGGTGCCGAGCCCTTTACAGTGAACACGCCCAATGGCAGGTTTTGCAGCGGGAAATCAGCGTGGCCGTTGGCGGAGGCAACCCAGCTACGAGTGATGGAAGTCTGAGTCATGGGTTATCTCCGGGTCGGGTCGAAAGTGGCGGGCAGCGTGGCCCAGCAAGCATCGTAGGTGGTTTGCAGTTGCGGGCAGTCCAGGGCGAAACGGCTCGGGCGCAGCACCTGGCTGGTCTCGAACATGAAGGCCATGGTGTTGTCGATTTTCGCCGGAGCGAGCTCGGCGTTGATCGCCCTGGTGCAGGTCTCGCCGTCCGGGCCGTGGGCGCTCATGCAGCTGTGCAACGACGCGCCGCCCGGCAGAAAGCCTTCAGCCTTGGCGTCGTATTCGCCCTGGATCAGGCCCATGAATTCGTTCATCAGGTTACGGTGGAACCACGGTGGACGGAAGGTGTTCTCGGCCACCATCCAGCGGGGCGGGAAGATCACGAAATCGAGGTTGGCCAGGCCGTGCACGCTGGTGGGCGAGGTCAGGACGGTGAAGATCGACGGATCCGGGTGATCGAAACTGACTGTGCCTATGGTGTTGAAACGGCGCAGATCATACTTGTACGGCACGTTATTGCCGTGCCAGGCGACCACGTTCAGCGGCGAATGATCAAGCTCGCAACCCCACAACTCGCCGAGGAATTTCTGCACCAGGGGGGTCGGTTGCTTGAGGTTTTCGTAATGGGCAACCGGGGTCAGGAAGTCCCGCGCATTGGCCAGGCCGTTGCTGCCGATCGGTCCCAGATCCGGCAGGCGCAGCGGCGCGCCGTGGTTCTCGGCGATGTAGCCGCGGGCTTGCGGGTCGAGCAGTTCAACGCGAAATTTCAGGCCGCGCGGCAAGACGGCGATTTCCAGCGGTTCCAGGTCCAGTACGCCGAGTTCGGTGGCGATGCGCAGGCGCCCCGATTGCGGCACCAGCAACAGTTCGCCGTCGGCGTTGAAGAACACCCGCTCCATGGAACGGTTGGCACGGTAGCTGTAGATGCTGATCCCGGCCGGTTTTTCCGCAGCCGAATTGGCCGCCATGCTCACCAGCCCGTCGATGAAATCGGTGGGCTCGCTCGGCATATCCAACGGGTTCCAGCGCAGCCGGTTGGGGGTCACTTCACCCAGCGGGCCGCCGGCCAATTGCCGGTCCAGCTTTACGAATGCTGGGTGATTGGCCGACGGCTGTATGCGGTACATCCAGGTGCGCCGCGCTTCACTGCGGGCCATGGTGAACGCCGTGCCGGAGAACAATTCGGTGTAGAGGCCATACGGGGCTTTTTGCGGGGAGTTCTGGCCGACGGGCAATGCACCTGGCAAGGCTTCGCTGCTGAATTCGTTGCCGAAGCCTGACTGATAAGCCAGCGCTGGCGCCGTTGAATCGAGGTTCATGGAGCCTCCTGAACAGAGAGTAGGCAGTGCCCTTTCACTCGATTGAAGAGGTCTTGGCACATCGGGTTATTTTTATCGTAATTCAATTACGCATAACGTAATTTGATTGGTATTGACCGTCAAGCTATAAAGACGTCCATTTGTAACGGGACCAATCACCTCCATGAGCAGCGAAAGTAACGGTAAACAGAAAGTCCGCTCGGCCGAGGTGGGTACCGACATCCTCAAGGCGTTGGCGCAGTTGTCACCTTCGACGTCCCTTTCACGGCTGGCCGAACACGTGCAAATGCCGGCAAGCAAGGTTCACCGCTATCTGCAGGCCTTGATCGCCAGCGGGTTTGCCGAGCAGAACACCACCACCAACCATTACGGCCTGGGCCGCGAAGCCTTGCGCGTCGGGTTGGCTGCCCTGAACAGTATGGACGTGCTGAAAGTCGCCGCCCTGCCCTTGGCCGAGCTGCGCGATGAACTGAACGAAACCTGCTTTCTGGCGGTGTGGGGTAATCAGGGCGCAACCGTGGTGCATATCGAGCCGGCGGTGCGCGCGGTGACGGTGGTCACGCAATTGGGCTCGGTGCTGCCATTGCTCAGTTCATCGACCGGGTTGGTGTTCGGCGCTTACCTGCCCAACCGTGAAACCGTGGATTTGCGCGAGCAGGAACTGCAAAACGACGACGCTCACGCCCTTGCCGACGATCAGGGCTATGAAACCCTTTTCGGGCAGATCCGTGAGCGTGGCTTGCATCATGTGCACGGTTTGCTGATGCCTGGGGTCGATGCGTTGTCGGCACCGGTGTTCAATGCCGTCGGGCACGTGGCGGCGGTGATCACCATTGTTGGCCCGGCCTCCCTGTTTCATGCCGACGAAAACGGACCGGCGGCGCAGCGGTTGCTGGCGGCGACACGGGCCGTGAGCTGGCGGATGGGGTATGAGTCGCCCGCCCTCAAATAACAATTCCCAGTACCTTTGCCCGGGCCACAGCCTGGGTTCGACGCTCCACCCCCAACTTGCCATTGATGCGGCGCGCGTGGGTTTTCACCGTGTGCAAAGAGATAAATAACAGATCGGCAATTTGCTGGTTCGAGTTGCCCTGTGCCACTAACCTGAGCACTTCGATCTCACGTTGACTCAGTCGGTTGCGGGCGGTGGCCATCTCCTGCGGATCATTACCTTCAGCCCGCCCGATGGCCTCCAGCAACCGTGGCTGGCGCAACTGCAAATCGCGCAAGGCCTGTTGCAGGTTACAACGCTGGATCAGTGCCAAGCCTTCCTGCAACGATTGCCGGGCTCCTGCCGGGTTGTCGCTCAGCCAGGCAACTTCAGCCAAAGCCAGGTGCAATTGCGCTTGCAGTCCCGACATCCCACGCTGGCTGGCCCACTGCAATAGCGCCTCAAGCCGGGCCGAGGGCATTTGCTCCTGTCCCAGGTAAACCTCGGTCAGTACCAGCAGATATTCCAGGCCTGGAATCAGCTCCAGCGTTGCCGGTGGGGCCTGACGCGCATGCGGGCCATGATAGTGGCGCAGCACCCGGGTCAGGGCTTCGTGAGCCAATTGCGGCCGTCCCTGCTGTAGCCAGAAATGACAGCTCATTTGCAGCAGAACACTGCGGTACACCGTGTCTGGAATGCGCCGTTGTTGCATCAACCGTTCGGCGTCACGCAGCAGGACGAAGGCTTGAGCGTAATCCAGCCGATTGGCCGCCAGTTGTGCCAGGCCGAGGAACCCGTACAGCACTCGTTTATCCTGATTGCGCAGGCAGATCTGCAGGCCGGTCTCGAAATACGTTGCCGCCTGCACTTCCCGGCCCTGACTCAAGCTCAGCCGCCCACGACGCAGGGCAATCCGCCCCAGCAAGGGTTCGGCGAGCGGTTGCTGCCGGGCGAGCAGGCCGTACATGTTGGCGAGCAACTGCTCAGCCCTGTCGCACGCCCCGCGTTGCTCGAGCAACTGCGCGTGATCGAGCTCCAGCAGCCCCTCAAACACCAGCGAGCCTTGCGCCCGGGCCAGGCACAACGCCTCACGGTTGAGCGCCTGTGCGACCTCAAGTTCGCCCCGGATCAGCGCCTGTTGCGTCAAACCGGACAGGCACATCAGCCGGACGGGCCAGAACTGCGGTCCCAGTTCACTGAGCGCTTCGAGAAAGTGTGCCCGGGAAGCGCTCATGCGCCCCTGCACATGCAGCAACCAACCTTGTTGCGCTTGCCAGCGGGCGATCAATTGCCGCTGCAGGAACGCTGACGACTGAGGATTGAAACGGGACAAATGTTCGATGCATTCACCCGCCTGCTCAAAGCGTCCGGCAAACAACAAGGCCGCGGTGATCAGCCCGACCAATTGTGGCGAGCCGAGCATCAGGTCCTCACCTTGTTGCTCGTGCAATCGCAACAGCAGCACCACGGTCTGCTCATGGAACAGATGCTCGAAACTGAAATGCTGCAACAGGCTGACGGCGACCTCGAACTCTTCGGCCAGCAAGGCGTGTTCGAAGGCGGCCTTCCAGTCCAGTTCGGCGGCGAACCACTGGCAGGCACGCCGATGCCAGGAGCGCCCGGCCGGCCATTGCTCTTCACGCATCAACCGGCTTAGGGGAGCGAATATCTGCAGCCAGTCTGTCGAGTCTTGCCAGGGCTCAATGAAGCAGCCCAATGCCTGCAGCGCGCTCAAGCATTGGGCACCCTCACCCGCACCGAACAGGTGATCGCAGAGCCGGGCATTGAAGCGTGGCAAGTGGGCCAGCACCCGCCAGGCTTCAGCAAGCTCCGGGGTCAGGTTGGCGAAGAGCTCATGGTCGAGGTAATCGTGCAGGGTATCCGGCCGAACCTGGAGTGTGTCGTTGCGTGACCAATCGCATTTTTGCAGCAGTGCGATCCGTACGCCGGCGCACCAGCCACCACTGCGCTGGAAGATACTCTGGGCAACTTTCGCGGCCTGGGCCGGCTCCAGGTGTTGCAACAACTGTTCGATTTCAGCTTGATCGAACGCCAGCGTGGCGCGCTCGCAATCGTACAGGTCGTCATCCAGTAGCAGCCGTGGCCAATTGCATTGCGGACGGCGCCGACCACTCAGCCACCAGGTGACCATCGGGCTGCTGATGGCCAGCAACCGGTCGAGCAGCACATCCAGTTCCGGATGGGGAGAACGGCAGTAGTCATCGAGAAACAACCAGGTCGCTGTCTGTAGTCGCGCCAGATACTCTAGTAACGCTGGCTCATCCGATGCTGGCAGCCCCAGGGTTTGAGCCAGGCGCTGGCGAAAATCAACCACACTGATCGGCTCTCCCGCCAACGGCAGCCAATGCACCTGACAGTGCGCGGGCGCCTGCAACAGGCATTCGACAAGCAGCGCACTCTTGCCACTACCCGCGGGTGCGCAGAGCAATCTCACCCGCGCCGTCGATGCCAGCAGGGGGTCGAGCAACCGACCGCGAGACAGATGGTGGCAAGACAAACGGGGCAGGAGTCCAGGACGGTCCAGACACAGCGTCATGGCAGTCATAGTGGTGCGCCTTTTTATAATTGTGGCGCCACCCTAGCCCTGTCCTCACAACATGTTGAAGAAGTATTCAACACACTGATCAACCCCTATAAAAAAGGTGACCTTATGTCACCTTTTTCTGTAGGAGCACTGTAGGAAGGATTACCTCACCCCCGTACTCCGCAAGGCTGCTGGCGTGTAGTCTCCCGATTTAGCAGCGACACCGAACTCGAAGCTGCGCTTCTCCTCGTTCTTCATCCCCAGCGCAATGTAGCGACCGGCGATCAGGTCATACAGCGCTTCAACGGTATAGGCCGGGACCTGGTGATCGTAGTAGAACTGAGCGTGCCCTTCGGCGACGCGCCAGAGCTGGCCACGTCCGTCGTAGTGATCGGCCAGCGCCACCTGCCAGCTGTCTTCATCAATGTACATGTGACGCTTGGCATAGACGTGCCGCTCGTTCGGCTTGACCGTAGCGACCACCTCCCAGACCCGGTGCAACTCATACCGGGTCAGGTCCTGATTGATGTGCCCGGCCTGGATCACGTCGGTGTACTTGAGTTTGGGTGAGTCGAGCTTGTAGCTGTTGTACGGGATGTACATTTCTTTCTTGCCGATCAGCTTCCAGTCGTAGCGATCAGGTGCACCGGAAAACATGTCGAAGTTGTCGGTGGTCCGCAGCCCGTCGGACGAGGTACCCACGCCGTCATAGGCGACTTGCGGCGCACGTCGTACGCGTCGCTGTCCGGCGTTGTAGATCCAGGCCTTGCGCGGTTCCTGGACTTGGTCGAGGGTCTCGTGCACCAGCAACACATTGCCCGCCAGCCGCGCCGGCGCGGTGACTTCCTGCTTGAAATAGCTGAGCACGTTCTCATCGCTGCCCGGTTTCAAATCCCCCAGCAGCGAGGGCACGGCGACCTCATCCTTGAAGCGGATGACCGTGAAATCACCATTGGACTGGGGTGTTGCCTGGGTGATGGTGCGACGCAGGTTGCCGCCGTGATAACGGGTGACGTGGTTCCAGATCACCTCGACGCCATTCTTCGGAATCGGAAAGGCGTAATAGCGATTGCCGGTGAAATTGGCCAGGCCGTTACCGTCGTTGATCGGCGTCACGTTCAAGGCGCTGCGTTTGGCCGACTCGTTGATGTCCGCTGGGACGGCCACGGTACGGTGGGTTGGATACACCGGGATCTTGTAGGTCTCGGGATAGCGCTTGAACATCGCTATCTGGCCATCGGAGAGCTTGTCCTTGTACTTGTCCACCGTCGCGGCGGTGATGGTGAACAGCGGCTTTTCATTGGCGAACGGGTCGGCCAGAAAACCTTTGCTGTCCACCGCACCGGCGTTTTTCGGCAGGCCACCGGTCCAGGCCGGAATCGAGCCGTCGGCGTTGCCGGCCTTCTCGCCACCCAGTGGGGTCAGGCTGGTACCGAGTTTGTTCGCTTCTTCCGGCGACACCGCGGCCATCACGTTGGCAGCCAACAGGCTCAGGGCCAGGGCGCCGCATTGCAGAATCATCTTGCGCATTGAAATTATCCTCTCAGCCAAATCAGAAGTTCACGCCAAAGCTCAACGCCATGAAGTCGCGATCTTCCAGGGTGTTGTAGTCACCGCCGAAGAAATCGGTGTAACTCAAGCTCGCGGTATAGGTGTTGCGGTAGTCGGCATCGACGCCGACGCTGATCGCCTTGGCGCCTTCGTTGAACAACCCGTTGGGGCCGTAACCGGCGACGTCATGGGACCAGGACAGGTTGGGTTTGAAGTTGATCCCGGCGATGACGTTGTTGTAATCCAGGATGGCGCGGGCGCGGTATCCCCAGGAGGTGGACGTGACGAAACCGTCGGTATCACCACGGAAACCGTATTGGCCATACACTGAGTCGCGGCCATAACGCAGCCTGGAGCGACCTTCCAGCCCACCGACGTGAACGACGGCCGCCTCACCCACCAGGGTCAGCCGGTCCGCACCCATCACCTGGTCGATGAAGTGGGTCAGGGTGCTCTGGATCTGCGTCACTTCCTTGCGCCGATAACCTTTGTTGTCGGCCCCCGGCGTGGTCGCGATAGGCGATGCCGCGCCACCGGCGATCGGGTTGAGCAGCGCCAGCGTCAGGTCGGTGCTGTTGATCTGCACCGGAGCGTTGGGTCGATAGCTGATCTCGCCGGTCCATGCGGTGCCGGTAGGCAAGGTGGTGGAGAAGCTCGCGCCGTAGAGGCGAATGTCTTCCGGGTATTCGAGGTAGTACTGGCCGCGACCGAGCATCACACTCTGAGCCAAGGCCGAACCCGTGCCGGGTGCAATCGCGTTGGCGGTACCGACGATGGCCGGGATCTGTGACAGCGTGCCCAGGCCTGCGGTCGTGGTTCCGACATTCGGCGTGCGGCTGTGGTAGTTCATGAAGTACAGACCGTATTCGGTGTCGTCGCCCAACCAGCGCAACGCCGTGCCCCATTGCCCGGAGTCGCGGGCGTCGCGGTCACCGCCGCGGGGAACAATCACGCCTTCCCTGCCGACCTGGAAACCCTGGCCAAACGCTGCGGCGACCGGTTGCAATGGCGCGATGGCCGGGCTGGCCACGGTGTATCCCGTGGTGCAACCGTCCGCCGCCACGTCACCGCCGAAAAAGGTGCCGCAGTTGTCGAGAACGGTCTGGTCCCACTCCAGTTGATAGAAGCCTTCCACCGTGAGTTTGTCGGTCAGGCCCTGGGAAGCGAACAGCATGTTCACCGGGATCAGCCCTTCCTTGATCTCGGCACCAGGGCGACGGAACGCCGAAACGTCGACCGGGTTGATGCTGTTGATCGAGTTGCCGATGAAGGTGCTTTCACCCCAACTGACCACCTGCTTGCCGGCACGCACAGTGCCCGGCAGGTCGGCAATGGAATAGTTGTGATAGACGAAGGCATCGAGAATCTGCGCGCCGGAAGACTTGGAGCCTTCCTTGCGATTGTGGTCGCTGATCGGCTTGAATTCGCGATCCTCGTCCTTCAATTCGAAGTCGTACCAATACTTGCCACGGACGAATACCCCGGTGTCGCCGTACTTCAGTTCGAGATCGTGAATCCCCTTGAAGATCTTCGAAAAAGTCTCGCCTTTCTTGAAGTTCAGCCGCCCGTCATCACCGGTCGACGCCTGGCCGGTCCCGCCATTGACGGTGCCCACCAGCGACTTGTCGGCATCGCGCATGCCCCAGCTCGCGCCGACGGACAGGGAGGAGTCGAAGGTCCCCTCGATTTCGCCAACGTTGAATGAAACGGCCTGCGCCTGGGCACAGCACCCCAAGGCTACCGCGGCGGCCAGCGCCTGCGGTTTGAAGATGGCGCGCATTGTTGTTTTTGTCATGCGTCTTCCCCGGTGAGTGACAGAAGGCCACACCCTACTGCTGCATGACGGGACCGATAAGCGCACCAAGGAGGTATTCGTGGTGTCGCTCGAAAGGATGAATGGCCTTGGGAGAATGGGGTTTGCCAGGGACATGGATGAGCTGGATGGAGGGTCATCAGCACAGGGCATGGCGCAGCGGCGATGGGTCAGCAACTGTTACCCAAACCGCAACAGTGCATGTCGTAAAGTGCTATTTTTCCTTTGCGGACAAAGGCTTATTCTAAGCGGGCTTTCACGGCAAACCGCCTGAAAGCACAGAACCAATGGCCGGTGATCGATCCCTTCCATTGGTGACGAATTCAGATGAATTGAAGATTTCGACTCATCGCCCCGTGTTCACTGACGTTGATTTGTTGCTCCTTGATCCAACGTCTTACTTTGGCCGCTGCGTTTGCAGCGGCCTTTTTTATGGGCGAAACTTTTCCATCGCCTACGTGACTTTCGGAAAGTGACTACATGACTCTGTAAACATGTGAAGCACCCAATGCTTGAAGTTAATAGCAGCCAACGTTCATTTGCAATCGTGCGCTGCCGTCAACTTTATTCATTAAGAGTACGCTTCCATGATATCGACTGATTACAAAAATACTCACTGCACAAAAAGCTTTAAAAATCAGATACAATTTCTGATCTTTCACTATACAGCCGGCAACTTTGCCAGTTCGCTAAAAGTGCTGACCGGCCCGGATGTCAGCGCCCATTATCTGGTGCCTGACATGACGGACCAGAGCTACATTAAAGCAGACCATACCGGGCAGAAAGTTTTCAACCTGGTCGACGAAACCATTCGCGCCTGGCATGCGGGCGTCAGCCGCTGGGGCGAACGGATTTATCTGAATGACGCTTCCATCGGCATGGAAATCGTCAACCTTGCTTCTGACAACCAAGGCAAGTTCAATTTTCCGCCCTATCATCCAGCGCAGATGGCAGCAGTTGAAGCGCTGGCATTGAACATCCTGGAACGCTATCCGGATATCAACCCCACTCATGTCCTGGGCCACTCCGACATTGCGATCGGTCGCAAGAGTGACCCGGGACCGCAATTTTCCTGGCATGCCCTTTACCTGAAAGGTATCGGTGCCTGGTTCGACCAGGACACTCGAGACGCATGCCTGCAGCAATACACCAAGTCCGGCATTCCCGCCCGAAGCGAGCTTATCGAATTATTCAAGACTTATGGGTATGACGTTTCCGGAGCGACAACCGAGCAAGGCTTCATGCACCTTGTTCGGGCATTTCAGCTGCACTTTCGACCAGAAAATTATGACGGAATTATGGATGCGCATACGGCGGCGAATCTGGTGGCGTTGGTTCGTAAGTATTTTTCTTGATAAGCATTCAATTGGCCACGGAGTTCACTGCGGCCTTTTTCCAGTATTTTGATGGCAGCGATAGCAACAGCAACTGCTATACAGTCGATCCTACAAGAGATTTCCTATGGCAGTGTAAGAAATTTATTTTTATGGGAGGGGCAATATCGCTCTCACTCAAGACTTGTGGAAACATCCTTCAGAACTCAAAGTAAAGCCTTACATATCTCTCAGACCCATCACTATAAAACTTGATATAAATTTTAATAAGCCGATCAACATCAACTGGCTAAAGCACACCAACAAAATCACATGTCAAATTTCGCAAAAAATCAAAAGGATATGAATATGCGAACGCCACTTGGGCCACCACCGTAGCGGCGGGAGCCGTCTCTACCAGCACGGCGACCACCCTGGCCATCCAGACCAGTTTGCGCGCAGCCGTCAAAGCTGTGATTGCGGCAGCGGCAGCATCGGCAGGTGCGGTTGTTGGCGGGTTTGCCGCGCTGCTGTTGCCCTCGCCGCTGGGTAACAGTGACCTCTACACCCTGAGCGTGCCGCTAACGGACCTCACACCCCACGCCCCCCATGACTTGCAGGCGATTGCCGAGGCCAATGGGGAGATCGCTCTGCCGGTAGCTGTGGGCTCCAGAACTGTGGGTAACACAACGGAGTTCTTTGTCGCCGCCACAAACGGCACGACGGTGCCGGCCAAAGTGCCGGTGCGGCTCGCCGCTTTCGATCCAGGCCTGAACATCTACAAGTCCTACAACCCGGATGTGCCATCCATTGGCATGACCTGGACGCCGATTGTAACGCCTAACGATGCGTCCACTACGTTGCCAGCGGACGAGCAGAAAATTGCTGTCTATGACGGCGCCACCGTGACGGCACTGGAAGGAAGGCTCGATGAGTTTCCGGAGTTGGACTTATACAGCTTTGGTGGCTTCATCAATGTTTTTCCAGCTGATTCGGGTATTCCACCTCTTTACATCGTGTTCAACAGCCCATATGAGGGTGCAACTGTCAAAGGTAAATACAGTGAGCGCGATTTCAACCCGGAGCAAGCGGGTGGACCTATTCTTCATTTGGACTGGCGTACAGCAGTGCTCACCCGGCAAGGAATTGATTTAGTTAAACTGCATATTGCGCGACTCGATCAATCTGATGCCAATGAAGTGATGATTCAGCGTCTAGAAAACATACTGAAAGGCGCGTTGGATATATCCGATACAGATCGACGGTACTATACTCATGAAATTCGGGAACTGGAAAGGTTCAGAGCCATGGGACTGAGTGACAAATTCAAACCCGAAAAAGACTCGCCCAGCTGGAACAATGCGCACACCGCAACACTTGAGGATTACAAGCTGCAAGACGTCGAATCATTGCTCTACACCAAAGAAGCCATCACGGCGGCCGACCGACAGGATGAGCTGTTTTTTAGAAATCTTTTAAAAGGAGTTAATCAATGAGTGTAGTTGAGCAGATTGTAAAAAATGAAACAGTGGAAGATATCCTTACTGTTTTCGCCCTTGGATCCGCAATTCCTTCACTGGACAGAATGTTTGGTCGTTATCGGCATGAAGTAATAGAAAGTGGTGAGTTGCTAAAAACCTACGCAAGGCTATTTGAAAAAGGCGTACTGGCTAATGGCGATGGCCCGATCGCCGTGAAAGGTCCCAACTGGAAAGCTCCTGCCTTCTTCGTAGAGCAACGATACGTCTAATACGCCCCTGCAATAACTACCAAGCTGCTCGCCCAGCGGCTTGGTAGCCTCAGCTCCTAAATCGAATACCTCTGCAAATTCCCCATCATCTCCTTCAGCGCCTCAATATTGTCCTTCGGATGCACCGCCCCTTCAAAATCACAAATCTGCTGCCAATGCGCCGCCACGTCTTCCGGCGAGAACCCCACCCGTGGATCAAACCCGGCGCCCAGGCTGCGTTCCCAGCGGACCTTGCCCATCCAGCCGCCACCGACTTCAAACAGTCCTGACGTTTCCTGGCAGTTTTCGCTGGCCAGGTACACCACCAGCGGGCTGACCAGTTCCGGTTTGAGTTGTTCGAAGACTTGCGGCGGGATCAGGCCTTCGGTCATGCGGGTGCCGCCGGTGGGGGCGATGGCGTTGACCAGGATGTTGTTCTTGCGGCCTTCGATGGCCAGGGTGCGGGTCAGGCCGTAGAGGCCGAGCTTGGCCATGCCGTAGTTGGACTGGCCGAAGTTGCCGTAGATGCCCGAGGTCGATGCGGTGAAGATCACCCGGCCGTAGTTTTGCTCGCGCAGATGCGGCCAGGCGGCGCGGGTGACTTTGTAGGCGCCTTCGACGTGGACCCGGTAAACCAGGTCCCAGTCGCCGTCTTCCATCTTGTGGAAGGTCTTGTCCCGCAGGATCCCGGCGTTATTGACCACGACGTCGACCCGGCCGAACACGTCGAGGGCGTGCTGGACGATTTTTTCGCCGTCGGTGACGGAGTCATGGTTGGACTCGGCAATGCCGCCCGCCTCGCGGATTTCGGCCACCACGCGGTCTGCCGCCGAAGCGTTTGAGCCTTCGCCCTGGGTCGAGCCGCCGAGGTCGTTGACCAGCACTTTGGCGCCTTGCTTGGCGAACAATAGCGCATGCGCCCGTCCCAGGCCGCCACCCGCACCGGTGATAATCACGACTTTATCTTCGAAGCGCACAGACTCGTTCATTGGGGGACTCCAGCAGGCCAGGGACAATGGGGCCGAGTGTCAGGCACGGCGATGCTGGTCACAATGAACACGGGGGAGGCTGAATGGTGTGCGATAAGGCTGAGGGATGATGAGTGCGCTGATGGGCTGCAAAGAACCTGTGGCGAGGGAGCTTGCTCCCGCTCGGCTGCGCAGCAGTCGCACCCCCCTATGAATCAATGTACCTGACTCGCCTCATTGAATGGTTCGGGGCTGCTTCGCAGCCCAGCGGGAGCAAGCTCCCTCGCCACAACAGCTGCTTTGCCTCAGTAGAAATCAGGAACACGCCACCTTGCGCGGCGGCGAAAGCTGCTGATCGCGAAATTCCAGATAGTGCTTGAGCACCAGTCCCGGCGCTTCGGTCTGCGGGTAGTGGCCGATGCCAGGCAACAGGACCGTGTCCGGGTTCGCGATCAACTCCCGATAGCGCTCGACCATGTGCGCCCCGGAGACCGGATCGACCTCGCCATCGATCACCCGCAGCGGCACTTCACCGCGCTGCATCGCACCGACCCAGCGCTCGCGCTGCACTCGTCGCTCGGGGATATAGGCGATCAACTTGTGCAAGACCCGTGTCCCGTGATTGCTCTCGACCAGGCTCCAGAAATCATCCATCTCGCTTTCGGTGGGTCGGCTCTGCGGACCGAAGACCTGCCGGAAACTCTTCACCAGGCCGTCCCGGGAAAAGGCTCGCCCGATCATCCAGCCCAAGGGGCTGAGCAATAGTTTTTGCATCAGTACCGGGCGATGGGTTTCGGGGAACAGGCCGCCGTTGAGGAATACGCAGCTGGCGATATGAGCGCGCGCTTCGTAATGCCTGGCCAACAGTTCCTGGGCGACACTGTCGCCATAATCGTGGGCGAGCACATGCACCGGCTGCTCGACGTTCAAATGCGCCAGTAACGCCTGCTGCAGATCCGCCTGCTCGAGCAGGCTGTATTCATGGTCCTGCGGTTTGGCGGAGTCGCCAAAGCCAAGCATGTCGCAGGCAATCACCCGATACCGCTGGACCAGGGGTTGCCACAGGTAATGCCAGTCCCAACTGGCGGTCGGGAAGCCATGGATGAGCAACAGCGGCTCACCCTGCCCCGCCGTCCAGTAACGGATGGTCTGGCCACGGAATATCAACGTTTGGGCGCGCTTGCGCCAGACACACAGGGGGATCTCGGCGAGAGGCATCAGAGTTTATAACCCGTGTCCAGTTTATCGAGTTTGCGCAGCAGCGCTGGCCAGGCCAGCGCGCCACCCATGCCTTGAGTACTTTTGGTGACGCCGGCGATCATGGCCTTGGCGCCCGCCAGAACCTGCGGTTCGATGGCAATCAGCTCGGCGCCACCGTTCTGCGCCAGCACCTGGATATCGCAGGCGCGCTGGAAGTTGAACATCATCAGGAAGGTGTCGGCGATGGTGCTGCCACAGGTCAGCAGACCGTGGTTGTGCAGCATCAGGAAATTGTTGTCACCGAGGTCGGCTTGCAGTCGGGCTTTCTCTTCATGGTTCAGCGCGACACCTTCATAGGCGTGATAAGCCAGGCTGGACAGGACGAACAACGATTGCTGGCTGATCGGCAACACGCCTTGCTTCTGCGCCGACACCGCAACGCCGGCCGCCGTGTGGGTGTGCAGGACGCAAACGACATCATGACGCACTTCGTGCACGGCGCTGTGGATGGTGTAGCCCGCGGGGTTGATCTCGTAGGGACTGGCCATCAGCTTGTTACCCGCCTGATCGACCTTGACCAGGCTCGAGGCGGTGATCTCGTGGAACATCAGCCCGAACGGGTTGATCAGGAAATCTTCGGTGCCCGGCACTTTGGCCGAAATGTGCGTGAAAATCAGGTCATCCCAGCCATGCAGGGCGACCAGACGATAGCAGGCAGCCAAGTCGACGCGGGTCTGCCACTCGGCGGCACTGACCTGGTCTTTGACACTGGGGGGCGATTGCACAGGGGTTACGCTCACGGCAAGGAACCTCGGTTTTTTTATTATGGAGTGTTGCCAATGACTACCGAGTCTAGTCAGCCTCCAGCGATCCTGTAGTTGCATTCGCAGCCAGCTTGGTGGCCTAGCGAGTCAGTGCTCCACCAAACGGGATCCGTGTCAAAGTACCGCCGCCAGCAAGGGTGCAGCGAACAGGTTCAACAGCCCCGTCAGAACCATGACCAACCCCGCCACCGAGCCTTCTTCACCTCCCGCTTCATGGGCCCGACTGACCCCGGCCCCGTGAGCGCCGACGCCAAACAAGGCGCCTCGCGCCAAGGCACTGCGCAGGGGCAGCCACTTGAGCAGGACACCACCGAGCATCGCCCCGAACACGCCGGTGAACATCACGAACACCGCGGTCAATTCCGGCACGCCACCCAAATCGTGAGCCAGCGGCATGGCAAAAGGTGTCGTAATCGAACGCGGTACCAGGGACATCGTCACCGAGCTGTCCAGGGCCAGTGCCTTGGCCAGACCGAACGAACTGCCGATGGACGCCGCACTGCCCGCCAACATTCCGAGCAACAAGGCCGACCAGTGGCGCATCAGCATCTGCCGCTGTTGCCAGATCGGTATCGCGAAGGCGACGGTGACCGGTCCCAGCACTAGCATCAGCCAGTGGGTATTGCTCGAGTATTCGGCATAAGCGGTGTGCAGCGGCACGGCAAGCGCCAGCAGCAGCGCCGGGACCAGAATCAATGGCGACAGCAGGTAACGACCGGTGCGCCGATAGATCCAGCGGCTGAACAGATAGGCCAGCACGGTGAAGGCCAGCCAGAACATCGGCATCAGCTCAAGCTTCATGGGACCTGCTCAACCGCACCACCAGCTCCACGGTAAAGGCGGTCACCAGCATCACCATCAGCGTGCTGACCCCGATCACCAGCAGAATCCGCCAGCCATCGGCGCGCAGCAGTGCGCCGTAATCGAGCAGGCTCATCAGCGCCGGAATGAAGAACAGCAGCATCTCGGCCATCAGCAGTCCCGCGCCCGTTTGCAGGGTCGCCGGCTTGACCACGCCCGATGCGAACGCCAGCAACAACAGCACCATGCCGATCACCCCACCGGGTATCGGCCAGGCCAACCATTCGGCCATCTGGCAGCCGAGCAGGTAGATGCCCAGCAGCACGGCCAATTCAGTCGCCAGTCGAGTCAGATATTTCAGGTTCATGTCTTCGATCCTCACAGAAGATCATTTTACGGAGCGGGCTGCTATCGCCGAAGCGAATTGTTAGACTTGAAGCCATTCCATATTGGAATCACGAACATGGAATTCAGACAGCTGCGCAGCTTCGTCGAGGTCATGCACCAGGGTGGTTTCACTCAAGCCGCCAAGACCTTGCATATCAGCCAGTCGGCGGTGAGCAAGCAGGTGGCACAGCTGGAACAGAGCCTTGGCACACCGCTGCTCGAACGGCTGGGCTCACAGCTTCGCCTGACTGCTGCCGGCAGCGTGGTCCTGCAACGGGCCGAGGGCATGTTACGCCTGCGCAACGAACTGCTCAGCGAGCTGGATGATCTGAGCCAGCTGGCCCGCGGGGAATTGCGCCTGGGCCTGCCGTTACTGGGCAGCGATGCGCTCTTCGCCGGCCTGTTTGCCGAATACCGGCGGCGCTACCCGAATATCAGCATTCAATTGCTTGAGGGCGGCAGCCTGAACATTGAACAGGCCGTATTGAGCGGTGAACTGGAGTTGGGTGGCAGCCTGTTGACCAAGGATCCGCAGTTTGCCTTCCAGCCCTTTTGCGACGAACCGCTGGACGCCCTGCTGCCGGTCGATCATCCGCTGGCGATGCGGACTGTGATCGGGTTGCAGGAGCTGGCCGATACGCCGTTTCTGCTGTATCAGCGCAGCTTCGTGCTCAACGATCGCTTGCTGCAAGCGTGCCAGCAACTGGGATTCACGCCGAAGGAAGGCGGACGCAGTGGCCAGGCGGACTTTCTCGCAGCCCTGGTGGCAGCCGGCCAAGGCGTGGTGTTGTTGCCGCGCGTGGTGGCCCGCGGACTGGAGCGGCCAGGCGTGGTCCGCCTGACCTTGAACGCTCCGGACTATCTGCGCTGGGATATCGCCTTTATCTGGCGTCAGGGTGCTTACTTGTCAAAAGCGGCTCAAGCCTGGCTCGCACTGCTGCGCGAGCGGCCGATCAGCCCCGCAGAGCGCTGATCAATTCCGCCAGCCAGGGCTCGGCGTCGGTTTCCGGGGTCACGCTTTCGCTGGCGTCCAGGCGCAGCATGGGCAGGACTTCGCGAATGCCCAGTTCGCCGAACAGTTCACGCATCAGTTCCCCGCCGCCACAGAAGGTGTCGCCGTAGCTCGCATCGCCCAGACCGATCACGGCGCCCGGCAAGCCACGCCAGGCCGCTGGCAACTGGTCGCGAATGGCGAAATACAACGGCTGCAGGTTGTCCGGCAGCTCGCCCATGCCGGTGGTCGAGGTCACGGCCAGGAAGGCTTCGGGGCCAAAGGCCTGGACATCGGCGAGACTCGCACGGGGGTTGTGCCAGGCCTGGAAGCCCGCGGCGTTCAAAATGCTCGCGGCGTGCCGGGCGACTTCTTCTGCCGTGCCGTACACCGAGCCGGAAAGGATGGCGACTTTCATCAATCTGATCCTGAAGCTGAGTAAAAAGAGGGGGATATTAACAGCCGCAGCAAAAAAGCTGCGATTACCTCTCATTTAGCATTGAAGGCCGCTAGAGTTCTTTTAGAATGCTGCGCTCAATCAATCTGGAAAGGATTCTCCAATGATCAACGCCCAACTGCTGCAAATGGTGATCAACGCCTCCAACGACGGCATCGTGATTGCCGAAAAGGAAGGCGAGCAGGATAACATCCTGATTTACGTCAACCCGGCGTTCGAACGTTTGACCGGTTATACCAGCGAAGAAATCCTCTACCAGGATTGCCGTTTTCTTCAGTCCGGGGATCGCGACCAGGAAGCCCTGCCGTTGATCAGAGAGGCATTGCGCAGTGGCGGTAGCTGTAGGGAAATCCTCAGGAACTACCGCAAGGACGGCACACCGTTCTGGAACGAGCTGTCGCTTTCGACGGTGAAAAATCCGAGCGACGGGCAGACTTATTTTGTCGGTGTGCAGAAAGACGTCAGCGTTCAGGTCAAGGCGCAGCAGCGGGTGGCCCAGCTGGAGGCGCAAGTGGCAGAGCTTCAGGCCGAGCTTGCGGCACTCAAAGCGACGAACGGTGAAAACCAAATCGCGAATTAAGTGTCCTTTACTAGAATCACCGATGAATGTGCACACATATTTCCTTCGAGCAGATCATGCAGCGCGACGCACTCCTGACCCAGGATGAGCTGGATTTTATCCAGACCATGCAGCACAACCCGCAACTCAATGTGCGGGATGCGACGTCGAGCCTGCTCGTCAACGGTGGTTCGCAGATCCGCGACTTGCTCACGCGCCTTGCCGCCCATGAGCAAGTCACGCTCCAGGCCAACTTCGAAAATCAGCAGATGACCTTTCCGCTGCATCTGGTGGAAGACGAGTTTCACGCGCTGCATCTACGCCTCGGGGTGCCCAGCATCTATGAAGACGGGCCGATGATCCGGCCCTGGCGACTGGTGCTCGAGGAGCCGGTGGCGCTGGAAAATGCCCGAGGCCATCCTGGCACGATGTGGGTGCACGAAGTGTCGTTCAAAGGGGTTTTGCTGGAGGCTCGCAACAAGACCAAACCGCCCAAGCATTTCGCCTTGTGGTTCAGCCCGTCAGGCTATGAGCGGATCGCGTTGCGTGGCACCTTCGAGAAAGAAACCGACAATGGCTTTTATGCCTATCAGTTGAATCAGGCCGACAAGGACGAGACCGAGCGTCTGCGCCAGTTCATCCTGCAGCAGCATCGGTTGACGCATCCCGCCCTGCATCTGTAACTCAAGTATCGAGATTGCCTGCCAGGAACTGCTTCAACCGCTGGCGCATCACCATTGCCTCGTTCCCCAGACAACCAATGGAAGATCCGGCCAGGCTCTCCTGCGCCAGATCGGACGCTTCCCCCGCCAGCATCAACTGGCAATCCAGACTCAAGGCCAGGCGATTCAAGCGTCGTGGCAGCTCGGGTGCTGGCATATGATTGGAAAACAGCACCAGCGCCCGGGGCTTGACCCTGTCGCAGACCAGTGTCAATTCGTCGAATGGCTGACCCAGCGCCAGCACTTGAATCGCTGAATCGACACTGCTCAGAAACAGCGCCGCCAACAGCAGTTCCAGTTCATGGCACTGATCGTTCAGCGCACAGACAATCACGCGTCGCGGTTGCATGACCCGCACCAGCAGCAGACGTTGCAATACACGAGATCGCAGAAAACCATCCAGGAACAGCCATTCGCTGGTCTGGCCAAAGGCTTGCTGGCGTTGCAGCAACAGTCTCCAGAGCGGAAGCAGGATGTTCTGGAACACCACATTCAACGGGTAACTGGCGAAGATCTGCCCGTAGACCTGCTCCAATCGCATTTCGTCAAAGGCGCTGACCGCCGCCTGGACCTGCTCCTGCCATTGCGTGTAGTCCGCTTGCACGAGGTCATTGGGGATGATGGGCGAAACAGACTTCAGCGGTGCGGTCCTGGCCAGTATCTTGCCGACCTTGCTGACCGCAACACCGCGCTCGATCCAGTCGAGAATGCTGCGTATCCGCTCGATATCGTTCATCGAATACAACCGATGCCCGCTGTCGGTGCGTGTCGGCTGAATCAGGCCATAGCGTCGTTCCCAGGCGCGTAGCGTGACCGGGTTGACGCCGGTCAGGCGCGCCACTTCACGAATCGGAAACAGGTCTTCCCGTTCAAGGGAGGGAGTCCCCTGCACAGTTGGGAAAACATCGGTCAGCACAGGCATTGGAAAGTCTACGTCCATGTGAATTGGATCCTATTGTAGCGCGCTTGCGCTATGACTATTCAAGACGTTGATGAACCACAATGCTTGCTGGCTGGTTGAACAGCACATCGCGACGGCCGTTGCCCCCGCAGGAGCGAGGCTTGCCCGCGAACCGCTGCTACAAAAGCCACCTCAGAGCCCGTCGCTGGTATAGTTTTGCTCTCACTGCGACGCGAGCCGTTCATGACCTCTTCTTCCGCCCCGATCCTCATCACCGGTGCCGGCCAGCGTGTTGGTCTGCACTGTGCGCAGCGACTGCTCGAAGACGGCCACCCGGTGATCTTCAGCTACCGCAGCGAACGCCCCGGCGTGCAAGCCTTGCGTGACCTGGGGGCGACCGCGGTGTTTGCGGACTTCTCCACGCAAGCCGGGATCTTCGCCTTCATCGGCGAACTGAAAACCCACACCGAACGGCTGCGGGCGATCGTGCATAATGCGTCCGAATGGCTGGCCGAAACCCCGGACACTGACGCCGCAGCCTTCACTCGCATGTTCCACGTGCACATGCTGGCCCCCTACCTGATCAACCTGCATTGCGCCGAGTTGCTTGAACGCTCAAGCCCGGCCGACATCGTGCACATCGGCGATGACGTGACCCGCAAGGGCAGCAGCAAGCACATCGGCTACTGCGCCACCAAGGCCGGGCTCGACAACCTGACGCTGTCTTTTGCCGCCAAGTACGCGCCGGCCATCAAGGTCAACGGTATCGCGCCAGCCCTGCTACTGTTCAATCCCGACGACGACGCGGCGTACCGCGCCAAGGCCCTGGCCAAGTCGGCACTGGGTATCGAACCCGGCAGCGAAGTGATCTACCAGAGCCTGCGCTATTTGCTCGACAATCCTTATGTCACCGGCACGACCCTGACCGTCAACGGCGGACGGCACATCAAATAAGCGGCTTCGTGAGGAAGTTCCATGACGTTATCCCTGTCCCAGAGCTACCGCGAGATCCTCATCGGCCTCGGTGAAAACCCCGATCGCGAAGGCCTGCTCGAGACCCCGGTGCGCGCGGCCAAGGCCATGCAGTACCTGTGTCATGGTTACGAACAAAGTGTCGAACAGATCGTCAATGGTGCGCTGTTCGCTTCCGACAACGATGAGATGATCATCGTCGACAACATCGAGCTGTATTCGCTCTGCGAACATCACATGCTGCCCTTCATCGGCAAGGCTCATGTGGCTTATATTCCAACGGGCAAAGTGCTGGGCCTGTCGAAGATTGCGCGACTGGTGGACATGTTCGCCCGTCGCCTGCAAATCCAGGAAAACCTCACCCGGCAAATCGCCGACGCGGTGCAACAGGTGACCGACGCCGCAGGCGTTGCGGTGGTCATCGAAGCCAGGCACATGTGCATGATGATGCGCGGCGTCGAGAAACAGAATTCGACCATGAACACCTCGGTGATGCTCGGCGCCTTCCGCGAGTCGAGCAACACCCGCCAGGAGTTCCTGCAATTGATTGGACGGAGCAAGTAGCAATGCCACAACTTCAACCAGGAATGGCACGTATCCGGGTCAAGGACCTGTGCCTGCGGACTTTCATCGGGATCAACGAGGATGAAATCCTCAACAAGCAGGATGTGCTGATCAACCTGACCATCCTCTATGCCGCCCAGGAAGCGGTGCGTGACAACGACATCGATCACGCGCTCAATTACCGGACCATCACCAAGGCGGTCATCGCCCACGTGGAGGGCAATCGCTTCGCCCTGCTCGAACGCCTGACCCAGGAAATTCTCGATCTGGTCATGGCCAATGAATCGGTGTTGTATGCCGAGGTCGAAGTCGACAAACCCCATGCCCTGCGTTTCGCCGAGTCGGTGTCGATTACGCTTGCAGCGAGCCGCTAGTTTCAAGCGGCAAGCTTCAAGCTGTAAACTTCCAGCTACCGCAATCCATCTTGCAGCTTGAAGCTTGCCGCTTGAAGCTGTCTCGCAGAGACCCCCATGAACGATCAACAACGCCTGGAACTTGAAGCCGCCGCCTTCCGCCGGCTGGTCGCCCACCTGGACAGCCGCAAGGATGTGCAGAACATCGACCTGATGAACCTCTCCGGTTTCTGCCGCAACTGCTTGTCCAAGTGGTACAAGGCCGCTGCCGACGAACGCCAGATCGAAGTCAGCCTCGACGACGCCCGCGAAGTGGTTTACGGCATGCCGTACGCCGAGTGGAAAGCCCAATACCAGCAAGAAGCCAGCGCCGAACAACAAGCGGCGTTTGCCAAAGGAAAACCCAATGATTAGGCGCTCGCTAAGTGTTAACAACAGGCCAGCTTTACGAACAAGGCGTTAAATAGCTTCAGACGCTATGGCTTAAGCCTCTGACGCTGAGTGCTGATTTGATCGGTCCCGATCCCATTCTTCGTCGCTACCCCAGCAAAGTGTGAAGCTGTTGGTGCAACTCACCGGAGCTCAACTTCATCTCATCAATGAAGGCCGTAGCGACTGACGTCTGTGGCCGATACAGCGGTGTGATGAGGTTGACGCAAAATGGTATCGAAATCGAAAACCGCCGCAAGCACACACCCTGATCGGCGAAACTCAATGCCGTCAGTGGATTGATGATGCCGACCCCGACGTTTTGCTGAACGAAGAAGCAGACGGCCGCTGCGCTGTGGGTTTCTATGACCGTGCGACATTTAACCTGGGCGTCGGCAAGTATCTTGTCGAGGATGATCCGGTACGGATCCTGACCCGACAGGCTGACCATGTTGATACCGGCCATATCCAGAGGCGTAATCACCTTTTTGCCGCACAGCGGATGGCTGGATGGCAGCACGCACACTTCATCGCCTGTAAAGATGTTTTCACATCGAGTACCTGGCGGCGTTTCGCTGTTTTCAGTCAGCCCGAAATCATGCCGTTGGGCCGTCATCCACTCCTCGAGCAGAGGGGACTCCTGCGGGGTGATGTTGATGTTCACTTCCGGGAACGCATTGATGAACCGACCACACACATAGGGCAACAGGCTCTGCGAAAAGGCAGGCAAGCATGCGATCGTGAGACTGCTCTGGAAATTCTTGATCGATTGCGCCGCATTGTGGATGCGTTCGAGCCCGTAATAGGAGGTTTTCACTTCCTCAAACAAGCTCAGCCCCTGAGTGGTTGGCTGCAAGCGCGCTTGTGTTCGTTCAAACAGTTTGAGCCCCAGGACATGCTCGAATCGTGCGATTTCACGGCTGACGGTCGGCTGTGAGGTTTTGAGCAATGCCGCCGCCTTGGTCACGCTGCCTGTGGTCATGATCGCCCAGAATATTTCGACTTGCCTGAAACTGAATCTCACTCTATCCCCCAAGACAGATACGGCCTGAATCCCTTGAAAAGCGCCAGCGAGCATAGCATGCGGGGCCGTTTCAGCCTTGCTCAAGGTATATCAAAAATGAAAGGAACCTCAAAATAAATGATATTTTGAATGTAGTGGCCATGTAATTACACTGGCCCGACAAATAAACCTCTACCACTCTGCTCCCTTAAGATGTGCGATCGGGTGCCTGTTCTTCAGCGGCGCCGATAGGGTCGTATCAATCCCGTTGCACTGCCCGAGGGTGTGCACGAACTCAGTCTTTACAAAGGCGTCGGAGATTTTTCCGACAGGGACGCACAGAACTTCGAAACCCGTGAAGGCCATGTGGAGTGGTTTTGGCCGATCGAGCATCAGGACACACCTGACTTCATGTTTCAAACTGCCAGGCTCTCAGCCGACCTGTTTGAAATCGAACGAAACTGAACCCGATCCTGCCAAATTCTTCATGAGATAAAAGCATGTTCGACAATCGCCACATTCGTTCGCTGGCCAACCCGGCCATGGAATTGATCGAGTACGCAACACCACCGGAAAAGTGCACGCAGGGTCGTCCGGTGCAAACTTTTCACAAGCAGTTCGAGAGCGCTGACCGGTTATTCTCGGTAGGAATCTGGGAATGCAGCGTGGGCAGTTTTACGGTGAACTTCACCGGGCATGAATTCGCCAGTCTGCTGGAGGGGCGGATCATGATCGAAGACGAGCAGGGCACCCAAGTGTTGTTTTTGCCCGGTATGCAACTGGTCTTTCCCGCCGGTTACAAGGGCGAATGGAATGTGCTCGAACCGTCCCGAAAAGCTTATGTCTGGTACGAATTAAGCCCTCCGGCTCTTTGAACGGGTGCCTCACTTTGAACAACATCAACGATTCACTGATCAACCAACTGGCGCACGAGTTCGGCACGCCGTTCTGGCTGTATGACGCCGATTCCATTCGTCGCCGGACCGCACAATTGCACGCATTCGACGTGATTCGCTATGCGCAGAAAGCCAACCCGAACATTCAGATACTCAAGTTGATGAAAAGTCTGGGCGCCATGGTCGACGCGGTGTCACTGGGCGAAATTGAACGAGCCCACAGAGCCGGATTTCGCAACGATGAGGGTCACGCCCAAATCGTTTACACCTGTGATGTCCTGGACGAAGCGACGCTACAGCGGGTGATCGAACTGAACATTCCGCTCAACGCCGGCTCACCGCAAATGCTGGAGCAACTGGGCAAGGCGAGTCCCGGGCATAAAGTCTGGTTGCGGATAAACCCGGGATTCGGTCATGGCCATAGCCGCAAAACCAATACTGGGGGCCAACACAGCAAGCACGGCAACTGGCATGAAAATCTGGATGTATGCTACCAACTGATCGAAACCTACGGTCTGGAGTTGGTGGGGCTGCACATGCACATCGGCTCCGGCGTCGATTACGAGCATCTGCAACGTGTCTGCGCGAGTATGGTCGAGCACGTGCTGCGTTGTCCGTTCGATATTTCGGCGATCTCGGCGGGGGGCGGATTGCCGATCGCCTATCGCGACGATGATCCGCAGATCGACATCGACGAGTACTTCCGGATCTGGGATCTGGCGCGTCGCCAGATTGAAGAACATCTTGGGCACTCGGTGACGCTGGAAATTGAACCGGGGCGCCTTCTGGTCGCTGAATCCGGGTGCCTGGTGGCTCAGGTCAGGGCCAAAAAGGATGTCGGGACGAATCATTTCGTGCTGGTGAACTCCGGTTTCAACGATCTGATACGACCGGCCATGTATGGCAGTTTTCACCAGATCACCGCTATTCAGAAAGTCCCTGTGTCTGATCGGGGGTTGTGGCGCAATACCGTGGTGGCTGGTTCGTTGTGCGAGGCTGGCGATGTGTTCACTCAGCAGAGCAACGGCGAAATCGATCAGCAATTGCTGCCGAATCTGCAGGTGGATGATTTGCTGGTTTTCCATGATTGCGGCGCCTACGGAGCAAGCATGTCATCCAATTACAACACCCGACCGTTAATCCCGGAGTTAATGCTGGATGGCGACTCGGTCAGGGTTATTCGTCGTCGTCAGACTTTCGTCGAGTTACTTTCGCTAGAAACGATTTAAACCAATAAGAACGGATGAAGGGTGCAGACACACAACCAGTTCAATCACATCGAGGTGCAGCTCAATCGTGCGCATGGCTGTCGCGACACCGTGCTTGCCAGCAAGACATCGGGAGACGTTCGCTGGGATCGGACCAAGCGCAATGAGAGCGAAGCATTGATCACCTGACTTCAGGCAAAATGCCCGCTCTTCGCCGGTTTCGGCCGTTCATGGCTACGATGCATCCTGGTCAAGTCCAACGCAAATTCCTGGTCAGTTCGAATGCAAATGGGTGCTCAAGTCCGTGCAATTACCCCGCGTGCATGTGGCTCGAAATAACCTCAAAAAAGTAAAAAAAGTTACTATATGTAAGTGCCTGAATAGTTTGTAAATATCACATGTAACAGTTAAGAAGGAGTCGTAAGCCATGAGTGATTTGAACACCCTGCGCGCCAGCCTCAAGAGTGGCGAACATGTTTTCGCCGACACCCTGGCCTTTATCGCCGTCGGCTACGCCTATCAGCCCCAGGCATTCAACAATGGCGGCGTGGAAAACGCAGCCGGGCAGAACGAAGGTTCGTGCAAGACCCTGGGCCTGGCCCTGCTGGAAGGTCTGAGCGATGAGGAAGCGCTGTTGGCGTTCGGCGAGCATTACCGTTCGGTGGTGGCGACGCCTGAAGGCAGTGACCACGGCAATATCCGCGCGTTGATTGCTCATGGCCTGGCTGGCGTCAAGTTCACACAGCAGCCACTGACCCGCCGTTAAACTGCAGGAGCGAGCTTGCTCGCGAAAAACGCATGGGCGCCGCGAGCATTCAGACAGCCCGCGTCATCGTTAACGTCCATCGCGAGCAAGCTCGCTCCTACAGTTGTTTAACCCACATCCCGACTTTTAAGATTGACCCGGCAACTTTATTTCGTTTGCCGGGTACCGCTGCTCACGGCTTAGATAAAAAGAAGCGCCCCTTCTTCTGAGTCAGGTATCCATGAGCAGCGAAACCATCAGCCAGTCGATCAACATCGTGCACCCCGTCACGCTCAGCCACGGCAAAAATGCCGAAGTCTGGGACATCAATGGCAAACGCTACATCGACTTTGTCGGCGGCATCGGGGTACTGAACCTCGGCCATTGCCATCCACGCATCGTCGAGGCCATCCGTGAACAGGCCACGCGGCTGACCCACTACGCGTTCAACGCCGCCCCCCATGCGCCCTACCTCGAACTGATGGATCGCCTGACGGCATTTATTCCGGTGGATTACCCGGTCAGTGGCATGCTCACCAACAGTGGCGCGGAAGCGGCGGAAAACGCCCTGAAGATCGTCCGTGGCGCCACCGGGCGTACGGCAGTCATCGCCTTTGACGGCGGCTTCCACGGCCGCACGCTCGCCACCCTCAACCTCAATGGCAAGGTCGCGCCCTACAAGCAAAAAGTGGGTGTGCTGCCTGGCCCGGTGTACCACCTACCCTTCCCGAGCCAGGATAACGGCGTGAGCTGTGCCGAGGCCCTGAAAGCCATGGAGCGTCTGTTCAGCGTCGAGATCGACGTCGAAGACGTGGCCTGTTTTATCGTCGAACCGGTGCAGGGCGAAGCGGGTTTCCTGGCGATGGATGTGGAATTCGCCCAGGCACTGCGGCGCTTCTGTGATGAAAAGAACATCGTGCTGATTGCCGATGAAATCCAGTCCGGCTTCGGTCGCACCGGCCAGCGCTTCGCGTTCTCGCGGCTGGGCATCGAGCCGGACCTGATTCTGCTGGGCAAAAGCATTGCCGGTGGCGTGCCACTGGGTGCGGTGGTCGGGCGCAAGACTTTGCTCGACACCTTGCCCAAGGGCGGACTGGGCGGCACCTATTCGGGTAATCCCATTGCCTGCGCCGCGGCGTTGGCGACCCTGGACGAAATGACTGACGCACATCTGCAGGCATGGGGCGCACAGCAGGAAGAAGCGATTGTCAGTCGCTATCAATCCTGGCGCACCAGCAAACTGTCGCCGTACCTGGGTCGCCTGACCGGTGTCGGTGCGATGCGCGGCATCGAGCTGGTCAACGCCGACGGCACACCGGCCTCGGCGCAGTTGACGCAACTTTTGGCCTTGGCTCGCGATGCGGGTTTGCTGCTGATGCCCAGCGGCAAGTCACGCCACATCATCCGGCTCCTGGCACCGTTGACCACCGAAGCGGCCGTGCTGGAGGAAGGGTTGGACATTCTTGAGGCATGCCTGGCGAAACTTTCCTGAAAGCAAACTACGATCAGGGACTGACGTAGCGAATTATGTTCGCTTGTAGTCCCTGATTTTGCGTCGCAATACTGACCCGATAGCCCTTTTACCCAGCGAGATCACGACCACCTACAAGCCTGAGGCATTCATGTATCACGACAATATAATTTATAAAAAAAAGTCCAATGATCCTCAGTTCCTGCTTGGCGTAGCCGTGGTGTTGTTTCTCGGCTCTTACTTGATGAACCTGGGCAACAGCGCCCTCAGTCATTTCCTGCACCCGCTGCTGGGCAATGCCCCGGACAGCCTGACCGCACGCAATATCGCCATCGGCCTGGGTATCGCCGCACTGGGCACGCTGAACTTCCACGTGCTCGGGCGCTTGAAGTTCAAGGTGCAGACCACCGTGGTATGGATCGAACTGTTGATCCTGTTCCTGGCGTTCTTCGACACCTTCGACCTTTCCTACAGCTTCATCCTCGACAAGATCGGCTTCCTGATCATCCAGGGTGCCGCCACCACGCTGTACATCTCCGCCATCGCGATCATGATTGCCTTCGTCCTGGCGCTGATCGGAGCGGTGGCCAAGCTGTCGAACAACGGCCTGGCCAATGCCATCGCCTCGTTCTACACCTCGTTCTTTCGCGGTGTGCCGCTGCTGATCCAGATCTACCTGATTTACCTGGGGCTACCGCAACTGGGTTACGTGGTCGACGCAGTACCGGCCGGCATCCTCGCGTTGTCACTGTGCTACGGCGCCTACATGACCGAGATTTTTCGCGCCGGTATCCAGAGCATTCCGGTGGGTCAGTGGGAAGCTTCGCGGGCACTGGGCATTAACCCGTTCAAGACCCTGAGCCGGGTGATCATGCCGCAGGCCTTGCGGGTGATCATCCCGCCCACCGGCAACCAGTTCATCGCCATGCTCAAGGACAGTTCGCTGGTGTCGGTGATCGGCGTCTGGGAACTGATGTACCTGGCCAAGACCCAGGGCCGCGCGGACTTCCGCCACCTGGAAATGCTGATCACCGCCGCGATGATTTATTGGGCCCTGTCGTTCATCCTCGAACGGGTGCAGGCGCGAATCGAAAAACGGGTCAATCGATCCATAGCAAGGGGCTGATGGCTGATGACTCGGACCAATACTGCGGAACTGCCCGACCTGGCACCTGCTGCGCAGACCAGCCCGTCGATGATTTCCATCATCGGTTTGAACAAGTGGTACGGCAATTTTCATGCGTTGCGCGATGTCGACCTGAACGTCGCCGCCGGTGAAATCCTGGTGGTGTGCGGGCCGTCCGGGTCGGGCAAGTCGACGATGATTCGTTGCATCAACCATCTGGAAAACTTTCAGAAAGGCCAGATTCAGGTCAACGGCATCACCCTCACCAGCGAGGCCGAAAGTGTCAGCGCGGTGCGCCGGGAAATCGGCATGGTGTTCCAGAGCTTCAACCTGTTCCCGCATTTGAGCGTGATGGACAACCTGACCCTGGCCCCGCAACTGGTGCAGGGCGTGTCGAGCGCCGAGGCGAAAAAACGCGCTCAGGTGTACCTGGAGCGTGTGCGGATTGCAGAGCACGCAGACAAGTACCCGTCGCAACTGTCCGGCGGTCAACAGCAGCGCGTGGCAATCGCCCGGGCGCTGTGCATGAACCCCAAGGTGATGCTGTTCGACGAACCGACCTCGGCCCTGGACCCGGAAATGGTCCACGAAGTGCTGGACGTGATGGGCGAGCTGGCCAACGACGGCATGACCATGATTTGCGTGACCCACGAAATGGGATTCGCCAGCAAGGTCGCCGATCGTGTTCTGTTCATGGACCAGGGCCAGGTCATCGAACAAGCCACCCCAGCCGAATTTTTCAACAACCCGCAGACCGAACGCGCGCAGCAATTCCTGTCACAAATCATTGGTCACTGAGCACCGCTTTGCCGCCCCAAAACAATAACGATAAGTGGAGATGGACATGATCAGCAAAAAACACGTCTTGGCAGCCGCAATCTCGCTGGTATTCGTCGGCGCCGCCAACGCCGGAGCGGTCCTCGACAAGATCCAGAGCAGCAAAACCATGACCGTCGCCACGTCGGCGACCTGGCCACCCCAGGGCTTCATCAATGACAAGAATGAAATCGACGGGTTCGATATCGATGTCTCCAAGGAGATCGCCAAGCGTATGGGGGTCGAGGTCAAGTTCATCACCCCCGACTGGGACGTGATCACTGCCGGCAAGTGGAACGGGCGCTGGGACATGTCGGTGGGCTCAATGACCGCCACCAAAAGTCGCGCGCGGATCCTCGACTTCCCCGCCACTTATTACTACGTGCCTTACGTGTTCGCGGTTCACAACAAATCCACACTCACCGACCACAAGGCCCTCAATGGCAAGACCATCGGCGTCGAAGGTGGCACCACGTCCGAGGATTACTTGAACCAGGCGCTGGCCATCGAGGCGACTGACATGCCCCCTGTCGCCTATGACGTACAGACCAAGAAGATGAAGACCTATGCCGGCTCCCTCGGGCCCCTTGATGACTTGCGCCTGGGCGATGGCGTGCGCCTGGACGGCATCCTCACCCAGCGCAGCACGCTGGAAGCTGCCATCAAGAAAAACTACCCGCTGCGCGCCGTCGACGACGGGGTGGTGTTCTACGAACCACTGGCCATTGCCACCGACAAGGGCGATCCGGAGCTGAAAGCCAAACTGGGTGAAATCATCGGTGCCATGCACAAGGACGGCACGCTGACCAAGCTGTCAAACAAGTGGTACGGCGTGGATTACTCGACCGTCAAGTGATACGCCGTCGAACCTGTAGGAGCGAGCTTGCTCGCGAAGGACGTCAACGATGACGCGGGGTGTCTGAATACACACGGTGCCCTTGCGTTTTTCGCGAGCAAGCTTGCTCCTACAGATTCGTACACCGCCAAATTTGCGCGCGATGACGTCAACGATGACGCGGGTTGTCTGAATGCATGCGGCGCCCCTGCATTTTTCGTGAGCAAGCTCGCTCCTACAAAGGATTGACCATGTCCTTCCCCACCACCTGGTATTCCCAGACCTCGCTGCCCCGCGCAGCCCGGCCAGAATTGAACGCCGATGAAAGCTGCGACGTCTGCATCATCGGCGCCGGTATCGCCGGCCTTACCGCCGCCCTGGAACTGACCCGGCGCGGCAAACGCGTGGTGATCCTCGAGGCCCACCAGGTCGCCTGGGGCGCGTCCGGTCGCAATGGCGGCGTGGTCTCGCCGGGTTGGGCGCAAGGGTCGGGGGCGATCCGCAAGAAACTGGGACTGGATCACGCCAAGGCGCTGTTCCAGATGTCGGTCGAGGGCGTGGCGATTGTCCGCCGCAACATCGCCGAACTGGCACTGCCCGGTTGCGATCCATCCGCAGGCACGATTTGCGTCAAGCGCTACGACGACAGCGCGGGTGTGAAAAACCACATCGATACCCTGCGCCGCGACTTCGGCTATGAACTCAACTTCCTCGATACCCCTCAGGTTCGCGAACGGGCTCACACCCTGCGCTATTTCCAGGGTGTCGAAGACCCGAACGCCCTGCACTTCCATCCGCTGAATTATTGCCTGGGCCTGGCCCTCGCCCTCGAAGCAACAGGAGTTCGGATTTTCGAGCAATCGAAAATGCTCGCCTGGCGTCGCGAAGGCGCCGACAAAATCGTCCGGACCGCCCACGGTTCCGTGCGCTGTCAGGACCTGGTGTTCTGTGCAGGCGGCTACGGCGGCCCGGAGTTGCAAAAACTCAGCCGTGCCTACTTGCCGATCGCTACCTATGTGGTGTTGACCGAACACCTGGGCGACTCGATCAAGAACGTCCTAGACTCCGGCGCCGCGTTCTCCGACGACCGCCGCGCCTCGGACTATTACCGCGTGGTCGAAGGCGATCGCCTGCTGTGGGGCGGACGCATCACCACCCGCAACGAACAGAACGAACAAGCCCTGGCGACCATGCTGAAGGCCGACATGGTCTCGGTTTATCCGCAATTGGCACCGGTCAGGATCGAATTGGCCTGGTCCGGTTTGATGGGTTACTCCACCAACAAAATGCCCAATCTGGGATTACTGGAACCGGGTGTGTGGGCGTGCACTTCGTTTGGCGGCCATGGGCTGAATACCGGTTCGATTGGCGGCAGGGTGATCGCCGAGGCCGTGTGCGGGGAGAGTGCGCGCTATGAGTTGTTCAAACCGTACTTGCTGGACTGGAACGGCGGGCCGTTCGGGCGTGTGGCCGCCAATGCGATCTATCAATCGCTGAAGGTCATGGACTTCGTCCACGAGCGATTTCGCGGTTGATCGCAATTTCCCCAAACCCTGTTAACCCTGTGGGAGCTAGCCTGCTAGCGATGGTGTGTCAGCTACATCGATGTGACTGACACACCATCGCTAGCAGGCTAGCTCCCACAAGGTTTGGGTTGACCGCACTTTCTGGGGGCAAAAAAAAACCGGCCAAGGCCGGTTTTTTCATTGCTGCGAAATCAGAACTTGGCGTTCTGCAGATCGTCGAGGTAACGCTCGGCATCCAGTGCCGCCATGCAGCCGGCGCCGGCCGAGGTGATGGCCTGACGGTAAACGTGGTCAGCCACGTCACCGGCGGCGAAGATACCTTCCAGGCTGGTCGCCGTCGCGTTGCCGTCACGGCCGCCCTGCACCACCAGATAACCGTCTTTGAGGGTCAACTGGCCTTCGAACAACGAAGTGTTCGGGGTATGGCCGATGGCGATGAACACGCCGTCAACCGTCAGCTCGTCGAAGCTGCCGTCGTTGTTCTTCAGGCGAGCACCGGTCACGCCCATGTTGTCGCCCAGGACTTCGTCCAGGGTCGCGTTCAGCTTCAGGATAATCTTGCCTTCGGCAACCCGCGCATTGAGCTTGTCGATCAGGATCTTCTCGGCACGGAAGGTTTCGCGACGGTGGATCAAGGTCACAGTGCTGGCGATGTTGGCCAGGTACAGCGCTTCTTCGACAGCCGTATTACCGCCACCGACCACGGCCACTGGCTTGTTGCGGTAGAAGAAACCGTCGCAGGTTGCGCAGGCCGAAACGCCCTTGCCCATGAACGCTTCTTCCGACGGCAGGCCCAGGTAACGGGCGCTGGCGCCGGTGGCGATGATCAGTGCATCACAGGTGTAGGTCGCGCTGTCGCCGGTCAGGGTGTACGGCTTGGCGGCGAAGTCGACGGCATTGATGTGATCGAAGACGATCTCGGTTTCAAAGCGCTCGGCGTGCTCTTTCATCCGTTCCATCAGCGCCGGGCCGGTCAGGCCATGGACGTCGCCCGGCCAGTTGTCGACTTCGGTGGTGGTGGTCAGTTGACCGCCGGCCTGCATGCCGGTGATCAGCAAAGGCTTGAGGTTGGCACGGGCGGCATAGACGGCGGCGCTGTAACCGGCAGGGCCGGAACCGAGAATAATCACTCGCGAATGACGGACTTCAGACATGACCTGCTCCTGTTGACCGGCCTGGAATACCTGGCGCGGAACGCCGGGTTGCCGGCGGGAATAAAAAAGGACCGTTGAAAGCACTTGGGGAAGGCTTGGGCTCGACAGTCCTGTAAAAAGATTGGGTGCAGCGTATCGAGGGGGCGAAGATTAAGGAAATACCGATTAACAATCCAGCTCATAGGCAGTCTCTATCCCATCACGATGGATACATAGGCACCTTTGTTACAGTTAATGTCGATGCTGCTACCGCGCTTTCACCTGTCAGGCAAAGCCGGTAAGGTCGGCGCGTTTCCCCTTTGCTCGGAGCACGATATGCCCGCCCCCGTTCTGTCCGGCCCGCAATACCTGCGCGAAGGCCTCAGGTTGGTCCTGAGCCCCAGCCTGCGCTTGTTCGTATTGTTGCCGCTCGCCATCAACCTGGTGCTGTTCGTCGGATTGATCTATCTGGCCAGCCATCAATTCAGTATGTGGGTCGATACCTTGATGCCGTCCCTGCCGGAATGGCTAAACTTCCTCAGTTACGTCCTCTGGCCGCTGTTCGTGGTGCTGGTGGTGTTGATGGTGTTTTTCACCTTCACCATGCTCGCCAATATCATCGCCGCGCCGTTCAACGGTTTCCTCGCGGAGAAAGTCGAAGTGGTGGTGCGCGGCACCGACGATTTCCCGGCCTTCAGCTGGGGTGAACTGATTGCAATGATTCCCCGCACCCTGTCGCGGGAGATGCGCAAACTTGGCTACTTCCTGCCACGCGCCATCGGGCTGTTCATCCTTTCGTTCATCCCGGTGGTCAACATCATCGCCGCGCCGCTGTGGCTGCTGTTCGGAGTGTGGATGATGGCGATCCAGTACATCGACTACCCGGCGGACAACCACAAGCTGGGCTGGAACGAAATGCTCGCCTGGCTGCGGCAAAAGCGTTGGCAGAGCATGAGTTTCGGCGGGATGGTTTACCTGGTGTTGCTGATTCCAGTGGTCAACATCCTGATGATGCCGGCCGCCGTGGCCGGGGCGACTCTGTTCTGGGTCCGTGAACGCGGCGCGGAAAACCTGGTGGTCCAGCGCTGAACCGGTCACAAATCCATCATCGAAACGCCACAATGACGACATGGCCCCGGCCCACACTGGGGTCATGACGACAGCTCTGCATATCACTCTGATCACCGAAACCTTCCCCCCCGAAATCAACGGCGTGGCCAACACCCTCGGCCGCCTGTGCGACGGCTTGCGCGCGCGCGGGCACCAGGTGGAACTGGTGCGGCCACGCCAGGTGTGCGACCAGCAACTGGGCAGCGACGATGAGTTGCTGTTGTGTCGGGGCTGGCCGCTGCCGGGATATCCCGGTTTGCAATGGGGCCAGTCGTCGATGCACAAGTTGCTGCGACGCTGGCAACGTCAGCGCCCGGACGTGCTGTATATCGCCACCGAAGGGCCGCTGGGGTTGTCGGCATTGCGCGCGGCACGGCGCCTGGGGATTTGCGTGGTCAGCGGTTTTCACACCAATTTCCAGCAATACACCCATCAGTACGGGCTGGGCTTGCTGACCCGTTTGCTGACCCACTACCTGCGCTGGTTCCACAATCGCACGTCCCTGACCCTGGTGCCGAGCGTCAGCCAGCGCCTGGAGCTGGAACGCCGGCATTTCGAGCGGTTGGCGTTGCTGTCGCGAGGCGTCGACAGCCAGTTGTTCCATCCGAGCAAACGGCTGCAGTCGCTACGCGAACAGTGGGGCCTGGCCGAGAGCGACATTGCCGTCATCCACGTCGGGCGCCTGGCACCGGAGAAAAACCTGGGTTTGCTCAAGCGCAGTTTCGATGCGCTGAAAGCGGCTTATCCACGCCGCACGCTAAAGTTGATCGTGGTCGGTGACGGCCCGCAACGAGCAGCACTCGAGAAGGAACTGCCTGACGCCATTTTCTGCGGCACACAACGCGGTGAAGCCCTGGCCAGTCACTATGCATCGGCGGACGTGTTTGTGTTCCCGAGCCTGACCGAGACCTTCGGCAACGTGGTGCTCGAAGCGCTCGCTTCGGGGTTGGGCGTGGTGGCTTACGATCAGGCCGCGGCCGCTCAGCATATTCGTCAGGGCTACAACGGCGTACTGGCGATGCCGGGGGATGAAGAGGCGTTCTGCGATGCCGCGGTGTGGTTGCTGGAAGAGGAGGAAACCTTGCGTTGTGTGCGGCTCAATGCGCGCCAGCATGCGAGTCGCCAGGGCTGGGCGGCGATTATCGAACAGTTCGAGGGGCAGTTGCGGGGGGCTTGTGTTGGGGAGCAGGTGGTGCCGAATGCATCGACCATGCCCTGAATCTTTGGTGACATTGAGTCAGTCTTCGCCGGCAAGCCGGTCTCGCTCCCACAGGTGACCGGATTCTGCCAGAGGAATACGGTTGAATGTGGGAGCGAGACCGGCTTGCCGGCGAAGGCGTCAGTGCGGGCGGCGCTTAAACCAGGGTCATCAACGCCTCACGACTGAACGGCAGGATATCTTCCTCACGCCCGTCACGCACTTTCTGCGCCCAGTCCGGGTCCACCAGCAGCGCACGCCCTACCGCCACCAGGTCGAACTCGTCGTTGTTCAAGCGCTCCAGCAGTTTTTCCAGGCTGGCCGGCTGGGCGATCTTGTCGGTGTTGACCATGAACTGCAGGAACTCGCCGTCCAGGCCGACGCTGCCCACGGTGATGGTTGGTTTGCCAGTGAGTTTGCGCGTCCAGCCCGCCAGGTTCAGCTCAGAACCGTCGAATTCCGGCTCCCAGAAACGGCGTGTCGAGCAGTGGAAAATATCCACGCCAGCGTCAGACAACGGCTTGAGGAATTCACTCAACGCTTCTGGGGTTTGTACCAGGCGCGCGGTGTAATCCTGCTGTTTCCACTGGGAGAAGCGGAAGATGATCGGGAACCCTTCGCCGACCGCCGCACGCACCGCCTGAATCAATTCGATGGCGAAACGCGAACGGTTGGCCAGGCTGCCGCCGTATTCGTCGGTGCGCTGGTTGCTGCCGTCCCAGAAGAACTGGTCCACCAGATAGCCGTGGGCGCCGTGGATTTCCACGCCGTCCATGCCGATGCTCTGGGCATCCTTGGCCGCCTGGGCGAACGCGGCGATCACGTCCTGGATGTCCTGCCGGGTCATGCCGTGAACCACCACCTGGCCGTCCTTGAGTTTTTCCGACGGACCGTAACCTGGCACGCTGGCATCTGGCTCGGTGCCGATGCGGCGCACGCTGCCGACATGCCACAGTTGGGGAACGATCTTGCCGCCTTCGGCGTGGACTGCGTCGACGACTTTCTTCCAGCCAGCCAATGCTGCTTCACCGTAGAAATGCGGAACGTTCGGATAACCGTTGGACGCTTTGTGGTCGACGGTGGTGCCTTCGGTGATGATCAGCCCGACGCCGGCGGCGGCGCGACGACGGTAGTACTCGATGACTTTGGAATTGGGCACGCCACCCGGCGAAAACGAGCGGGTCATCGGGGCCATGACGACGCGGGTCGGCAGTTCGAGGGTGCCAAGGTGGAACGGTTTAAACAGGGCTTTGACGGGCATGGGACGCTCCACGAAACGGAATCGACGGGACATAAATTTTATGACGGCGATAATATGCGCAGTGTCGAGCGATGCACAGCACTATTGATTGCGGTGATTAAGATCTAAAAGTCACACGAAACTGTAGGAGCCGGCTTGCTGGCGATACTGGCGACGCGGTATGTCAGAAATACCGCGTCGCCAGTATCGCCAGCAAGCCGGCTCCTACGGTAGGGAATCAGTTCAGCGCTTTTTCGATCGCCTGGATGACCGAAGGATCATCCGGCGGTGTGCGCGGCGAGAACCGTGCGAGCACGCGCCCGTCCTTGCCGAGCAGGAATTTTTCGAAGTTCCAGGTGATGTCACCCGGGAACTCGGCGCCCTCGCCCGCCAGCAGACGGTACAACTGATGACGATCGTGCCCGTTGACTTCCAGCTTGCTGGACAACGGAAAGGTCACGCCATAGTTGAGGCTGCAGAACTCCTGGATCTCTTGCTCGGTGCCCGGTTCCTGTCCTGCAAACTGGTTGCACGGCAGGCCCAGTACACTGAAGCCTTTGTCCTGGTACTTCTGAAAAAGTTTTTCAAGCGCTGCGTATTGTGGGGTCAAGCCACATTTGGAGGCGACGTTGACCACCAGCACGACACGCCCCTTGAAAGGCGCCAAAGGTAGCTCCTGACCATCCAGGGCTGTCAATTTAAGGTCGTGAAAAGCACTCATGACGAACTCCAGATTCCCGTGTTCTCGAAACAGCCACTTGGCGGCATCGCCAGGGACAGCCGCGGACTAAAAAAGGCGCCCTCGGGCGCCTCTCCAGTTCTCGAAAGCTTAGCGCAGAAAATCAGTGATGATGGCCACCTTCGCCATGGACGTGACCATGAGCGATTTCTTCCTGGCTGGCATCACGGATGTCGATGATCTTGACCTGGAAATTCAGGCGCTGACCGGCCAACGGGTGGTTGCCGTCGACGGTGACATCGTCGCCGTCCAGATCGCGAATGGTGACGATCTGCATCTGGCCGTCCGGAGCGGAAGCGTGGAACTGCATGCCCACTTCCAGTTCGTCCACGCCTTCGAACATGCTGCGGCTCAGGGTGCTGACCAGTTCGGCAGCGTATTCGCCGTAGGCGTCTTCAGGTTCCACGGCAACCGTCAGTTCATCACCGACTGCCTTGCCTTCCAGCGCCTTTTCCAGGCCCGGGATGATGTTACCTGCGCCTTGCAGGTAGACCAGCGGCGCGCCGCCGGCGGAGCTGTCGATGACCTCACCGGCGTCGTTGGTCAGGGTATAGTCGATGGAGACAGCCTTATTGGCGGCGATCAGCATGGGGCGAGACCTTTTGCATAAGAATATAGAAAGACCCAGTTTAGCGAAGCAAACGCCCGAAAGCGAACACAACCCGGACAGACGGGGTGCGGCGCAAGGCTCTACGGTCACAGGCTTCCATCAGGATGAGGACGGCCACTGGGTAGCCGAGCTGTCCTGCGGCCACACCCAGCACCTGCGCCATCAGCCGCCATGGCAGTCCCGGGCCTGGGTCATGAACCCTTTGCTGCGTAATGAAAAAATAGGCCAGCCCTTTGCTTGCGGTTGGTGCGCACAAGGCTCGGTTAGCGATAACCTTGGCGACTGAATATCGGTAGAACGCCAGCCATAGGCGCTCACCATTGCCATGCTCCCTTAGAGAATCCGCATGCAAACTTTTTTTATCGCGCCCACCGATTTTGGTGTGGGTCTGACCTCCATCAGCCTCGGGCTGGTACGTACCCTTGAGCGGGCCGGCCTGAAGGTCGGCTTTTTCAAACCGATTGCCCAGCCCCATCCGGGGGACACCGGGCCTGAACGTTCCACCGAACTGGTGGCACGCACCCACGGCCTCAAACCGCCCAAGCCGCTGGGCCTGGCCCATGTCGAGCGCATGCTCGGTGACGGCCAGCTCGACGAGCTGCTGGAAGAAATCATCACCCTTTATCAGCAAGCGGCTGTCGGCAAAGACGTGCTGATCGTCGAAGGCATGGTGCCGACCCGCAGCGCCAGCTATGCCGCGCGGGTCAATCTGCACCTGGCCAAAAGCCTCGATGCCGACGTGATCCTGGTCTCTGCCCCGGAAAACGAAGTGCTGGCCGAACTGTCCGGCCGGGTGGAGTTGCAGGCGCAATTGTTTGGCGGGCCGAAAGACCCGAAAGTCCTCGGCGTGATCCTCAACAAGGTCAAGACCGATGAAAGCATGGAGGCCTTCGCCTCGCGCATGAAAGAACATTCACCCTTGCTGCGCAGCGGCGATTTCAAATTGCTCGGCTGCATTCCGTTCCAGCCGGAACTCAACGCGCCGCGCACCCGCGACGTCGCCGACCTGATGGGCGCGCAGATTCTCAATGCCGGCGATTACGAAACCCGGCGCATGACCAAAATCATCATCTGCGCCCGCACCATGCGCAACACCGTGGAACTGCTCAAGCCCGGCGTGCTGGTGGTTACCCCCGGCGACCGCGACGACATCATCCTCGCCGTCAGCCTCGCAGCGATGAATGGCGTGCCCCTGGCCGGCCTGCTGCTGACCAGCGACACCCTGCCCGACCCGCGCATCATGGAACTCTGTCGCGGTGCGTTGCAGGCGGGACTGCCGGTGTTGTCGGTGAGCACCGGCTCCTACGACACCGCCAACCAGTTGAACGGCCTGAACAAGGAAATCCCGATCGATGACCGCGAACGTGCGGAGATCATCACCGACTTCGTCGCCAGCCACCTCGATGCCAACTGGCTGCACCAGCGCTGCGGCACGCCGCGGGAAATGCGCCTGTCGCCGGCGGTGTTCCGCTATCAGCTGATCCAGCGCGCCCAGTCCGCCAACAAGCGCATCGTCTTGCCCGAAGGCAGTGAACCCTTGACCGTGCAGGCGGCGGCGATCTGTCAGGCGCGCGGCATTGCCCGCTGCGTGTTGCTGGCCAAACCCGCGGACGTGGAAGCCGTGGCCCGCGCGCAAGGCATCGAGCTGCCACCGGGGCTGGAGATTCTCGACCCGGACCTGATCCGCGAGCGGTACGTCGAACCCATGGTCGCCCTGCGCAAATCCAAAAGCCTCAATGCGCCAATGGCCGAGCAACAACTGGAAGACACCGTGGTGATCGGCACCATGATGCTGGCGCTGGATGAAGTCGACGGCCTGGTGTCCGGGGTCATTCATTCCACCGCCAACACCATTCGCCCGGCCCTGCAGCTGATCAAAACGGCACCGGGCTGCACGCTGGTGTCGTCGGTGTTCTTCATGCTGTTTCCGGAGGAGGTGCTGGTCTATGGCGACTGCGTGATGAACCCGCACCCGAGCGCCAGCGAACTGGCCGAGATCGCCCTGCAAAGTGCGGACTCTGCCGCGGCGTTCGGCATCACCCCGCGCGTGGCGATGATCAGCTACTCCAGCGGTGAGTCGGCCAGCGGCGAAGAAGTCGAGAAGGTGCGCGAAGCGACATTGCTCGCCCACGAACAACAGAACTCGCTGTTGATCGACGGCCCATTGCAATACGACGCCGCCGCCAACGAAACCGTCGCCCGGCAACTGGCGCCGAACAGCCAGGTCGCCGGTCGCGCCACAGTGTTCGTGTTCCCCGACCTCAACACCGGCAACACCACCCACAAGGCCGTACAGCGCAGCGCCGACTGCGTCAGCCTCGGGCCGATGCTGCAAGGCCTGCGCAAACCGGTGAACGACCTGCCGCGCGGCGCGCAGGTCGATGACATCGTCTACACCATCGCGTTGACCGCGATTCAAGCTGCCAACCGACCTCTGGATCTTTAAATGCCGGATTCCTTACCTGCACCCGTGCGCGGCGTAATTGCATCGTTGTTGCTGGCCCTGAATACCATTTTGCTATGCTCGTTTCTGTTCTGCGTGGCGATCTTCAAGGTACTGCCTTTCGCCCTCACCCAGCGCTTCACGCGCTGGCTGATGAGCCATACCCATGAAGCCTGGATCAGCAACAACAAAGCCTGGATGGACCTGGTCTGCCGCACCCGCTGGCACCTCAGCGGCCTGGAAAGCCTGGACTATCGACACTCGTACCTGATCACCAGCAACCACCAGAGCTGGGTCGACATCATGGTGCTGCAATACGTGCTCAACCGGCGCATCCAGCCGCTGAAATTTTTTCTCAAGCAAGAGCTGATCTGGGTGCCGGTGATTGGTCTGGCCTGGTGGACCCTGGGCTTTCCGTTCATGAAGCGCTACTCCAAGGCCTACCTGGAAAAGCACCCGGAGAAGAAAGGCAAAGACCTGGCAACCACGCGCAAGACCTGTGCGAAGTTCCGCCATGACTCGGTGGGGATTTTCAATTTCGTCGAAGGCACGCGCTTCACCGAGGGCAAACATGCGCAGCAGAAATCACCGTTCAAGTACCTGCTCAAGCCCAAGGCGGGTGGCATTGCGTTTGTGCTGGATGCGATGGGCGAGCAGCTCGAGTCGATCGTTAACGTGACCATTCACTACCCGGGCGGGCGTCCGGGGTATTGGGACTTGCTGTGTGGGAATGTGAAGGATGTGGTGGTGCATTTTCAGGAGTTGAAGATTCCGCCGGAGTTTATCGGCAGGAATTACGATCAGGATGGCGAGTATCGATTGCAGTTTCAGGGGTGGATCAATCAGCTGTGGCTGGATAAGGATGCGCTGCTTGAGCAGATGCATCGGGAGTATCCCGCCAAGTAATCAGGTGATTGTGCTCGCGAAGGCGTCCGACCAGACACAGAAAAACCCGCCGATGATCACTCATCGGCGGACTTTATTGTCTGAACGCGAACTTACTAATGAAAACCACTAAACATAACCGTCACTTCCTCCTGTACAGCAACCATACTCATCACCATTATCGTCAGAGCCAGCGCTTCCGTCGCCAAAATCAAGAGGACCAATGGTAACTACTGGAACTATTTCAGGAATGGGAGCTGGCGAAACAGGAACTGTAGGAGGAAAAGAGCCACTACCACCACTACCACTACCACCCTCTACCTCCGCTACATCCGCTACCTCCGCTACCTCCGCTACCTCCGCTACTTCTGCTACCTCTGCCCCCTCCCCAACAACACCATCACCAATGCCTTCAGGGGGAACAGCCATCGGGAACGCTTGCAACTCTCCAGTTTCAGATATCCATTGACAGGAAAGCATCTGATTACCGTATGCGTCTCTCAACGTATTTCGATGAACGATTTGCATATCGGGGGCGCAAGCATAGTCAAGATAGCTATCCAATGTATTGTCTTTAAAAAAGTTTGCTGCGCTTTTCGTAATTTTCTTATACGTTTCAGTATCCAGAACTGAATACAGCCCAGCTCCTACAGTGACAATACCTAAACCTGCAATAATCCAAGGTGTTGCGCCGCCCAATATTGCCATTGTAGCAATCACACCTGCTACATTTCCGACAAGACTAAAAACGTCACCCTCCTTAATTTTAGCGCCATCCCTGATGTCTATTCCAATTTTCAGAAAGGTAATAGTTCCCGCAACTATGTTGGCTGGCATACTCACAATCGGAACATAAGGCCCCGCCAGCTTTGTCACGGAGGTCACACTCGCTATCACAGCGCCTGTTTGCGCCGTTTGATTCAACAGCACCATTCCAGTCCCGTTAACTAGAAACTGATCTGAGACTGCAGTCGCACCCGCGCCAATAGTTACACCGTCATTGATAACGCCTACAAAAATTACGGCTTTACCTGCCATATACTACTCCTTAATCACTGTCTTAAATGCAAGTGTCATTCTTACCTGATCACACTTCACAGAAGGCGATCTTGCAGCATGGGGAATCCGCCCATCAAAAATCACCACCCGCCGTGATTTAGGCAACACGGACTTGATGACGTTTTCTTTTTTATCATCATAGAAAACAAGCTCCCCTCCCCGGGACGTAGGCCAATGCTCATTACAGAAGACGATGACTGTCAGCCCAGGATGAGTTTTATTATCCCGATGAATAATAGTATCTTGTCCGAATGTCTGACCATTGGCGTAAACGCCCAACAAGGTAATGTTGAAGTCATGTAATTTTGACAACCTCTCCCAAAACCCTATCAGGAACCGCCATGATTCGTTGCTGTTCAGTTCCTCTACACAAGACTGCCTATCAGGACGACCTTTACCCGCAATAAAAACATGCCAACAGGGTCTAACAAAGGGGAGTTCCTCATAATTCGGCCAGTTGTATCTCCAGACCGAACTTTTAAGCTGAACGTTTATGCTTTCCTCTTCACTTCGAGTTAAGAACTCGTCGATTACAAATATTTCATTTTCAATTTGCTCTATTTCCACACGCTATCCTTTTCGCTAAAAATCTATTCCAAACACCATGTTTGAAAAGCACAAACAGCAAATACAGAGACAGAAAACCCCATGTAACAATCACAAAATAATTTGCCGAGTTTCTGTATTGGGCCCACTGCAAAATATCTTTACGACTTATCAACAACCCTAGTTCATTATCATACACCCCCCAAACAAATCGTTTACTCCGATCCGGCTCTACAGCGACCCATAGCTTTCGTGACTTACCCAGATCCAGGCGCTGAATATCCTGAGCAAACGCCTCGATAACATAGTCATACGCCTCATCATCCGGCCCAACCCTGAGATACAAATTCGAAGTAATTTTTGAGGCCTCCGAAATATTTCTATATATAAAAGCGCGCTCCAAAACAACTTTCCTGGGAGTCGAAGGAATCTCTATCACCTTACCGAGGTGATACAAGGAAACAACAGAAAAACACGTAATAATAACAACCAAAAAAACAATTTCAAAAACACTAGGCACATAACCCTTGGGAACATCGAATATTTTATATCGCACACCACAACTCCCCCGACGACAACACAAGCGACTCTAATACAGGCACACACTTTATATACGGCCGGGAATCGAGCCTACTTGCCTTACAAACAACACTATTCAATACACAAATAAATGGAACTCACCCACTTCCGATATTTTTGTAGTCCAAATCCGATAGCATTAATGAAGCTGGCAGTTCGTACGGCTGTGAAATTAGCGGAGGCTTACTCCCGCATTGGGACTATCCACTCCGAAAATGGAGCGGCTTCGGTAAGCAGCGCAGAGGGAACATTATTAATAGTGCGACAAGCACGATTATTTCCATCCGAACAAGGGTTGCTTTCCAGGCTGAAGTCAACTTTACCGGCATAGTTCATCCCCCTAGTTAAAGTGTTAGCGAAGCGGCATCCGCCCGATAGAAACAACACGCTTCATCTGCCGAAATACTACTTGAGCACTTTAATTAATGTTAGCTACCGACTTCCGAGGAAGGTGTAATCCTCGTCTGATAGAGAACTGTCATTTGGGTAATTACGTATAGGAAAAGGTTACAAATGGAGTTTTCCTACAACCTTGAGGTTTTCGGACTACTTTTGGCTGGGAGAGATGCAAAGGGAGTATTCAGTGTGATCTTGAGGTGGCTGTACCGGCCTCTTCGCGAGCAGGCTCGCTCCCACAGTTGATCTGCAGTGAACATTTGACCTTGTGGGAGCGAGCCTGCTCGCGAAGGCTATCTGGAAGACACAAAAAAACCCGCCGATGATCACTCATCGGCGGGTTTTTTATTGACGGCTAACGCTTAGATCGCGCCACGCTGACGCAACAGATCCAGCACTTGCTTGACGCTTTCTTCCAGCGACAGCGACTGGGTGTCGACCACGAGGTCGGCGTCCAGGGGCACGTCGTACGGGAAGGAGTCGCCCGGGATGTTGTCGCCACCCGCGGCGTACAGACCTTGCGGATCACGCTCGGCACAGACCGTCGGCGAGGCCTGGACGTAGACCGTCAGCAGACGCTCCTTGCCGATCAGCTCCCTGGCCTGTTCGCGACCTTCGGCACTTGGTGCCACGAAGGCGGCCAGGGTCAGCAGGCCGGCTTCGTTGAACTGACGCGCAACGTGCGCCGCACGACGCCAGTTCTCGGTACGCCCGGCGCGATCCTGTGGCAGACCTTTGTTCAGGTCGTGACGCAGGTTCTGGCCATCGAGTACGAACACCGCACGGCCCAGGTCGAACAGCTTGCGTTCAACGGCGTAGGCCAGGGTGCTTTTGCCGGCGCCCGACAGGCCGCTGAACAACACGGTGGCCGGTTGCTGGCCGAAGCGCTGGGCGCGTTCTTCGGTGGCGACGTGCGCCAGTTTGCCGTGGTGCGTGCTGGTGCCATGCGCCAACGGCTGGGCGATGATCATGCCGGCAGCAACGGTGCCATTGGTCAGACGGTCGATGACGATGAACGAACCGGTGGTGCGGTTGCTCGCGTAACCGTCCAGCGCGATGGGCGCGTCGAGGCTGATCTTGACCCGACCGATTTCGTTCAGCTGCAATGAACTGGCCGGGCCTTCTTCCAGGGTGTTCACGTCTACGCGGTTGACGATGCTGGTGATCGAACCCGGCACGTAGCTCGTGGCGCGCTTGATGTCGTATTTCTTGCCCGGCAACATCGGCTCTTCCGCCATCCATACCAGCATGGCGTCGAAGGCGTCGGTCACTTGCGGCTGGTTGTCGGCGTGCACCAGCAAATCGCCGCGGGAGATGTCGATCTCGTCTTCCATGGTCAGCGTCACCGCTTGGCCAGGACCTGCGTGTTCCAGTTCACCTTCGAAGGTGACGATGGACTTCACGCGGCTGCTCTTGCCCGACGGCAGCACCACGACTTCATCGCCCTTGTGCACGATGCCGCTGGCCAGGGTGCCGGCGAAACCACGGAAGTTCAGGTTCGGACGGTTGACGTACTGCACCGGGAAACGCAGGTCGGTGTAGTTGCGGTCGCTGGCGATTTCGACGGTCTCGAGGATTTCCATCAGCGACTGGCCGGTGTACCACGACGAGCGCTCGGACTTGTTGACCACGTTGTCGCCCTTGAGCGCCGACATCGGCACGAAGGCCATGGTGGTCGGCTTGAACGCGATGCCTTCGGCGAACTTCAGGTAATCGGCCTTGATCGACTCGAACACGCTTTCGTCGAAGCCATTGAGGTCCATCTTGTTGATGGCGACCACGATGTGCTTGATGCCCAGCAACGAGGCGATGAAGCTGTGGCGACGGGTCTGGGTCTGCACGCCGTAGCGGGCGTCGACCAGGATGATCGCCAGATCACAGGTGGAGGCACCGGTGGCCATGTTGCGGGTGTACTGCTCATGGCCAGGGGTGTCGGCGATGATGAATTTGCGCTTGGCGGTGGAGAAATAGCGGTAGGCGACATCGATGGTGATGCCCTGCTCACGCTCGGCCTGCAGGCCGTCGACCAGCAAGGCCAGGTCGATGTCTTCGCCGGTGGTGCCGACTTTTTTCGAGTCGCGGGTAATGGCTTCCAGGTGATCTTCGTAGATCATCTTGGAGTCGTGCAGCAGGCGCCCGATCAGGGTGCTCTTGCCGTCGTCGACGTTGCCACAGGTCAGAAAGCGCAGCATTTCCTTGCGTTCGTGCTGGCCCAGGTAGGCGAGGATGTCCTCGCTGATCAAATCAGATACGTGCGACATGACAACCCCTTAGAAATAACCCTGACGTTTCTTTTCTTCCATCGAGCCTGCGCCATCGTGGTCGATGACCCGGCCCTGGCGTTCGGAAGTTCGCGTCAGGAGCATTTCCTGAATGATGTCGGTCAGGCTGGTGGCCTCGGACTCGACCGCACCGGTCAACGGGTAGTCACCCAGTGTGCGGAAACGGACCTTTTTCTTGACGATGCGCGCCTTGTCTTCGTCGCTCAGGTGATTGAGCAGGCGTTCGTCGTCGATCATGATCCAGGTGCCGTTCATCTCGATGACGTCGCGCTCGGCGGCGAAATACAGCGGCACGATCGGGATGCCTTCGAGGTAGATGTACTGCCAGATGTCCAGCTCGGTCCAGTTCGACAACGGGAACACACGAATGGATTCGCCCTTGTTGACGTTGCCGTTGTAGACGTTCCACAGCTCCGGGCGCTGGTTCTTTGGATCCCAGCGGTGCTTGGTGTCACGGAAGGAGTACACGCGCTCTTTGGCACGGGATTTCTCTTCATCGCGACGGGCACCACCGAACGCGGCGTCGAAGCCGTGTTTGTCGAGGGCCTGCTTGAGGCCTTCGGTCTTCATGATGTCGGTGTGCTTGGCACTGCCGTGGGTCAGCGGGTTGATGCCCTGCGCCACGCCCTCGGGATTGACGTGCACGATCAGGTCCAGTCCAAGCTCTTCGACCATACGGTCGCGGAACGCGTACATTTCCTTGAACTTCCACCGGGTGTCGACGTGCATCACCGGGAACGGCAGTTTGCCCGGGAAGAATGCCTTGCGCGCAAGATGCAGCATTACGGCGGAGTCTTTACCGACGGAGTACAGCATCACCGGGTTATCGAACTCGGCGGCGACCTCGCGGATGATGTGGATGCTTTCGGCCTCCAGCTGTTTCAGATGCGTCAGTTTGTCGACCATGGCTACTCACGAAAACGATCTTATGGACGGCCAGCGGGCCGTGTTCGAGCGGGGAATGCTAGCACAGCGACCTCTTCTAATCAGGACGCGGGCTAGATCGAAAGGGTATATGAATATACCCCCGTGTTTGGGCGCTGCAGACCCCCAGTAGGAGCGAGCTTGCTCGCGAGGGTCGTCAACGATAACGCTGGAAACCTGACACCCCGTGGCGTTCTCAGGTTTTTCGCGAGCAAGCTCGCTCCTACAGTGATGGGGGATGTCAAAAGAATCTGTTATCAGATCGGATTCGGGCAATCGATGAAGATGTGCTCGAGGGCAAACCGTCGCGCCAGGTAATCGCCCAACGCCTGAACGCCGTAGCGCTCGGTGGCATGGTGGCCGGCGGCGATGAAGCTGATGTCGTTTTCCCGGGCGCTGTGGAAGGTTTGTTCGGATGCTTCACCGCTGAGGTACAGATCAACGCCGGCCAGCACCGCCTGGTCGATGTACCCTTGGCCACCACCGGTGCACCAGCCAACGCGGCGAATCATCTCGCTGCCTTCGATCAGCAAGGGTTCGCGGCCCATGACTTCCTGGACGCGGCGCGAGAAGTCACGGGGCGTCACCGGTTCGCTCAATGAACCGACCAGACCGACAACTTTAAGGTTGTCCGGGTCCAGCGGGCCTTCGACAGTGATGTCCAACTGACGCGCCAGCTGCACGTTGTTGCCGACTTCGGGGTGCAGATCCAGCGGCAGATGGTAGGACAACAGGCTGATGTCGTGCTTGAGCAGCGTCTTCAAGCGACGCTGCTTCATGCCGGTGATGCACGGGTTCTCGCCTTTCCAGAAATAACCATGGTGCACCAGCACCAGGTCGGCGTTGGCTTCCACCGCGGCGTCGAGCAACGCCTGGCTGGCGGTGACGCCACTGACGATGCGCATCACCTGCGGCCGGCCTTCGACCTGCAAGCCGTTGGGGCAGTAATCGGCAATCTTGGCACTGTTGAGGTAACGGTCGGCTTCTTCGACCAGGGTGCTCAGGGCGACGGCCATAAAAGACTCCTAAATATCCCGTTCAGAGGCACGCTTGGCCTCGTATAATGCGCGACATTATGGGCGGTCTCATACCGCCTGCAACCTCTCAGGACGTGCTTAATGCTCAAGGCGCTGCGTTTTTCCGGCTGGCCGCTGTTGGCCGGCGTGCTTATCGCTCTGTTGATCATCCAGCGTTACCCGCAATGGGTCGGGCTCCCGAGCCTCGACGTCAACCTGCAGCAAGCCCCGCAAACCACCATCATGCAACAGGGCCCGGTGTCCTATGCCGACGCGGTAACCACGGCCGCGCCGTCGGTGGTCAACCTGTACACCACCAAGGTCATCAACAAACCGAACCATCCGCTGTTCGAGGACCCGCAGTTCCGCCGCTTCTTCGGCGACAACTCGCCCAAGCAGAAGCGCATGGAATCGAGCCTCGGCTCCGGTGTGATCATGAGCCCGGAAGGCTACCTGCTGACCAACAACCATGTGACCAGCGGCGCCGACCAGATCGTGGTTGCCCTCAAGGATGGCCGTGAAACCCTGGCCCGAGTGATCGGCAGCGACCCGGAAACCGACCTTGCGGTGCTGAAAATCGACTTGAAGAATCTGCCCTCGATCACCGTCGGCCGCTCCGACAATATCCGCATCGGCGACGTGGCCCTGGCCATCGGCAACCCGTTCGGCGTCGGCCAGACCGTGACCATGGGCATCATCAGCGCCACCGGGCGCAATCAGTTGGGCCTGAACAACTACGAAGACTTCATCCAGACCGATGCCGCGATCAACCCGGGCAACTCCGGCGGTGCGCTGGTGGATGCCACTGGCAACCTGACCGGCATCAACACGGCGATATTTTCCAAATCCGGCGGCTCCCAAGGCATCGGTTTTGCGATTCCGGTCAAACTGGCCATGGACGTGATGAAGTCGATCATCGAACACGGCCAGGTGATCCGCGGCTGGCTGGGGATTGAAGTGCAACCCTTGACCCAGGAGCTGGCGGAGTCCTTTGGTCTGTCCGGGCGGCCGGGGATCGTGGTGGCGGGGATTTTCCGTGATGGCCCGGCACAGAAGGCCGGCCTGCAATTAGGCGATGTGATCCTCGCCATCGATGGCGAACCGGCTGGCGATGGTCGTCGTTCGATGAACCAGGTGGCGCGGATCAAGCCGACCGACAAGGTCGCGATCCAGGTGATGCGCAACGGCAAGGAGTTGAAGCTCACGGCGGAAATCGGCTTGCGCCCGCCGCCGGCGCCGGTCAAAGAGAAAGAAGAAGAGTAAACAGCAACACCCTACCCCCTGTAGGGGCGAGGCTTGCCCGCGAAGAACGATGATTCGGTGTACCAGATACACCGCGTTATCGTTCTTCGCGGGCAAGCCTCGCTCCTACAGGGGGCGGCTGTGGTTTAGAGATCGCCCAGGCCGTCAATCAGCGCCTGGTTCTGCTCCGGGGTACCGATGCTGATCCGCAGGAACTGGGCAATCCGCTCCTGCTTGAAGTGCCGAACAATCACACCCTGTTCTCGCAACTTCGCCGCCAGTCCGGCTGCATCGTGCTGCGGATGACGGGCAAAAATGAAGTTGGCCGCCGACGGCAATACCTCAAAGCCCTTCTCTTGTAACTGCGCGACCACCTTTTCGCGATTCTCGATCACCAACCGACAGGTCTTGTCGAAGTACTCACGGTCCTCGAACGCCGCCGCTGCACCGACGTTCGCCATTCGATCCAGCGGATAGGAGTTGAAGCTGTTCTTGATCCGCTCCAGCGCTTCGATCAGGTCCGGATGCCCCACCGCCAGGCCCACTCGCAGGCCGGCCAGCGAACGGGACTTTGACAGGGTCTGGGTGACCAGCAGGTTCGGATAGCGGTCAACCAGGGTGATCGCCGTCTCACCGCCGAAGTCGATATAAGCCTCGTCCACCACGACCACCGAATCCGGGCTGGCCTGGAGGATCTGCTCGACGGCGTCCAGCGCCAGCAGGCAACCGGTCGGCGCGTTCGGGTTAGGGAAAATGATCCCGCCATTGGGCTTGGCATAATCAGCCGGGTTGATCTGGAACTGCGAGTCCAGTGGCACCGCGTCGAAGTTGATGCCGTACAAGCCGCAGTAGACCGGATAGAAGCTGTAGCTGATGTCCGGGAACAGCACGGCGTTGTCGTGTTGCAGCAAGCCGTGAAAAATGTGCGCCAGGACTTCGTCCGAACCGTTGCCAAGGAATACCTGGTTCGGCTGCACGCCGTAATAGGTGGCCACGGCGTTTTTCAGCAGATCGCTGTTCGGGTCCGGGTACAGGCGCAAATTATCGTTCAGTTCGGTCTGCATCGCCGCCAAAGCTTTGGGCGATGGGCCGTACGGATTTTCATTGGTGTTGAGCTTCACCAGTTTCGCCAGCTTCGGCTGTTCGCCCGGTACGTAAGGCACCAGATTCTTGACGAACGGGCTCCAGAATTTACTCATCTTCATTTCCCCTGCCCTTGTGGAAAGTCTTCGTCAACGATGCGGTATTCGGCGCTGCGGGCGTGCGCGGTCAACGACTCGCCACGAGCCAGCACGGATGCGGTCTTGCCCAGTTCGGACGCACCCTGCTCGGAGCAGAAGATAATCGACGAGCGTTTCTGGAAGTCGTACACACCCAGCGGCGAGGAGAATCGCGCGGTGCCGGAAGTCGGCAGTACGTGGTTCGGACCGGCGCAGTAATCGCCCAGGGCTTCGGAGGTGTGACGGCCCATGAAGATAGCGCCGGCGTGACGGATCTGCGGCAGCCAGGCTTGCGGATCGGCAACGGACAACTCGAGGTGTTCCGGCGCGATGCGATTGGCCACTTCGATGGCCTGGTCCATGTCGCGAACCTTGATCAGCGCGCCACGGCCATTGATCGAGGTTTCAATAATCTCGGCGCGCTCCATGGTCGGCAGCAGTTTGGCAATGCTGGCGGCGACCTGGTCGAGGAACTCGGCATCCGGGCTGACCAGAATTGCCTGGGCGTCCTCGTCGTGCTCGGCCTGGGAGAACAAGTCCATGGCAATCCAGTCCGGATCGGTCTTGCCATCGCACACCACAAGGATCTCCGACGGACCGGCGATCATGTCGATACCGACCTGGCCGAACACGTGGCGCTTGGCGGTGGCGACGTAGATGTTGCCCGGCCCGACTACCTTGTCGACCTTCGGCACGCTTTCGGTGCCATAAGCCAGCGCAGCAACCGCTTGCGCGCCACCAATCGTGAAGACGCGGTCGACACCGGCAATGCACGCGGCGGCCAGCACCAGCTCGTTGATTTCACCGCGCGGGGTCGGCACCACCATGACCACTTCGGTCACACCGGCGACCTTGGCCGGTATCGCGTTCATCAGCACCGAGGACGGATACGACGCCTTGCCACCCGGTACGTACAGACCGGCGCGATCCAGCGGCGTGACCTTCTGGCCCAGCACCGTGCCATCGGCTTCGGTATAGCTCCAGGAATCCTGCTTCTGTTTTTCGTGGTAGCTGCGCACCCGGGAGGCGGCTTTTTCCAGGGCTTCGCGCTGAGGCACGGTGATCCGCGTCAGGGCCAGTTCCAGGCGTTCACGCGGCAGGATCAGGTCGGCCATGGAGGCAACGTCCAGTCCGTCGAACTGCCGGGTGTAGTCCACCAGCGCCGCATCGCCGCGCTCACGCACGGTCTTGATGATGTCCAGCACTCGCTGATTGACCGAGTCGTCGGACACACTTTCCCAGCTCAGCAGATGATCCAGATGATGCGCGAAATCCGGGTCAGCAGCGTTGAGTCGGCGAATTGCAGTCGGTGCGGTCATAGCGAGAGCCTCATAGGATTGGCAAAAACTCAGGCGCCCTAACTTAGCAGTCGTTTCCGCTTGGGCACCTGAGAATTCTGGCTATGAGGCGGATAGACGGCGCGACTCAGCGTCGCGCAGGTGAATCAGCCGCGGTGTCGTGACTCCACTGCCTTGCGCAGGGTGTCGATCAACGCCTGGATACGGGCGTGCTGCATTTTCATCGAAGCTTTGTTGACGATCAGGCGGGAGCTGATGTCGGCAATGAAATCCTGGGGTTCCAGGCCATTGGCGCGCAGGGTGTTGCCGGTGTCGACCACGTCAATGATCTTGTCCGCCAGACCGATCAGCGGTGCCAGTTCCATCGAGCCGTAGAGCTTGATGATGTCGACCTGACGGCCCTGTTCGGCGTAGTAGCGCTTGGCAACGTTGACGAACTTGGTCGCCACCCGCAGACGGCCCTTGGGCTCGACATCGCCAACACGGCCAGCGGTCATCAGCTTGCAGAGGGCAATTCGCAGATCCAGAGGCTCGTACAGACCCTGGCCGCCATATTCCATCAGCACATCTTTACCGGCGACACCCAGGTCGGCGGCGCCATGTTCGACGTAAGTCGGCACATCGGTGGCGCGCACGATCAGCAGGCGGACATCGGCCTGGGTCGTGGGGATGATCAGCTTGCGGCTCTTGTCCGGATTCTCGGTCGGCACGATGCCCGCTTCAGCCAGAAGCGGCAGGGTATCGTCAAGGATGCGGCCCTTGGACAGTGCGATGGTCAACATGGGAAACGTCAGTCCTTATCAAGGTACTCATGTCCGGTCGCAAACGGCGCCGGACACACGTCGAGGCTTTCTTAACAATGAAAAGGCACCCTCGACTTCGAACAATTCAACGGGCACGTCCCTGTGCCCATGCAACCGAAACTAGCCTGGTACGCGGCGGATCTTGGCGCCGAGCATCTGCAGCTTCTCTTCGATGCACTCGTAACCACGGTCTATGTGGTAGATGCGGTCGATCAGGGTGTCGCCTTCGGCGATCAGCGCCGAGATCACCAGGCTGGCCGATGCACGCAGGTCGGTGGCCATGACTGGCGCGCCCTTGAGCTTCTCGGTACCGGTGACGATGGCGGTGTTACCTTCGACCTGGATCTTGGCGCCCATGCGGTGCAGTTCGTACACGTGCATGAAGCGGTTTTCGAAGATCGTCTCGATCACGGCACCGGTGCCTTCGGCAATGGCGTTGAGCGAGATGAACTGTGCCTGCATGTCGGTCGGGAATGCCGGGTACGGAGCGGTACGCACGTTGACGGCTTTTGGCCGCTTGCCGTGCATGTTCAGCTCGATCCAGTCTTCGCCGCAGGTGATTTCAGCACCCGATTCGCGGAGTTTTTCCAGGACGGCTTCGAGTATGGTCGGATCAGTGTCCTTGACCTTCACACGACCGCCGGTGACCGCCGCCGCCACCAGATAGGTGCCGGTCTCGATACGGTCAGGCATCACCTTGTAGGTGGTCGGGTGCAGACGCTCGACGCCATCGATGGTGATGGTGTCGGTGCCGGCGCCAGTGATCTTGGCGCCCATGGCGTTCAGGAAGTTCGCCAGGTCGATGACCTCAGGCTCGCGAGCGGCGTTTGCCAGCACGCTGCGGCCCTTGGCCAGAGCGGCGGCCATCATGATGTTCTCGGTACCGGTCACACTGACGGTGTCGAAGAAGAAGTGCGCACCGCGCAGCCCACCCTCAGGGGCCTTGGCCTTGATGTAGCCACCTTCTACGTCGATGACCGCACCCATGGCTTCGAGGCCACGGATGTGCAGGTCGACCGGACGCGAACCGATGGCGCAACCGCCAGGCAGTGCGACTTCGGCTTCACCGAAACGGGCAACCATCGGGCCCAGCACCAGGATCGACGCACGCATGGTTTTAACCAGTTCGTACGGGGCGATCAGGGTCTTGATGGTGCGCGGGTCGATTTCGACGCTGAGTTTCTCGTCGATCACCGGCTCAATGCCCATGCGACCGAACAGCTCGATCATGGTGGTGATGTCGTGCAGGTGCGGCAGGTTGGCAACGGTTACCGGGCCATCGCACAGCAAGGTGGCAGCCAGGATCGGCAGGGCAGAGTTCTTTGCCCCGGAGATGCGGATTTCGCCATCAAGACGAACGCCGCCGGTAATTATCAATTTATCCATAAGAATCTCGACGCCCTTGGGCTCAGGTGCGCTCGGCCCAGGCCGCGCTGCTGAAAAATTTCATAGTGACCGCATGGATGCTGCCATCGGTGATCCATGGGTTCAAATGGGCATAGATCTGCTGCTGACGCTTCACCGGGCTCAACGCCGCCAGTTCATCGCTAATCACGTTCAGCTGAAAGTTGCAGCCTTCGCCCTCGACTTCTACTAGGGTTCCTGGCAGCTTTCCTTCAAGGAAGCTCTTCACTTCGGTGGCCTGCATGCTCAACCTCAATCGGCGCCCTGTGCGCGCGGGTCGGACATCATACAAAAAAAGCCCCGCGCCTGCGAACCCCGCGGAGCAGGACTCTGACGGGGGGCTTGTTCATAGATGCTGTTCAGGGTTGCGCCAACAGCTCGGTCAATTCGCTGACCTGAGCGATTTCACGCATGTCTTCCGGCATCCCACGGATGCTCAGCGGCTTGCCGGCCGCCTCTGCATCACGCATGAAGCACAGCAACAGCGACAAGCCGACACTGCTGGACTTCAATACTGCCGAACAATCGACCACCAGCGCAGCGGCCTTGCTGGACTTGATCAGCGCCTGGCCCTGCTTGCGCAGGCCGGGACCGGTGCGGTAGTCCAGCATGCCGCTGAGCAGCAGCTCGCCGGCTTCGCTCATGCGAATGCCCGACACACTCATTGAGCTTGCTTCTCGGCAGCTTTTTCGGTGGTTTGCTTGGCCTTGGCGACTTCCCCGGCCCAGTTATCGATGGTCTTGTCCAGGTCGTTGCCGTTGCGCTGCATCGCGTCAGTGAACTGATCGCGGAACAGCTTGCCGATGTTGATGCCGTTGATGATCACGTTGCGCACTTTCCACTCGCCGTTGATTTTCTCGAGTGTGTAGGACACAGGATAGATCGAACCGCTGCTGCCCTTGACCTGCATGTCGACGCTGGTCCGGGTGCCGCTTTCGTCCTTGGCCGGCGAAACGGTGATGCCCTGGTTGTTGTATTCGAGCAAGGCGTTGCCATAGAACTGCATCAGGCTGCGCTTGAAGTTTTCCTGGAAGCGCTGCATTTGCTCGGGCGTGGCTTTGCGCGAGTATTTCACGGTCATGATGCTGCGCGAGATGCCGTCGGCATCGACCACCGGGCCGACGATACCGTTGAGGGCGTTGTAGAACTCGCTCGGGCTTTGCTTGTATTTTTCTTTGTTGGCAGCCAGGTCGGCCAGCAACCGGGTGGTCGTGTCCTGTATCAGATCGTGCGCCGACGGCGCCGCCACGGCGTTAGCCATCAACGGCAAGGCCGCGAGCAATATCAACAGGCCACGTCGCAAGATAGAGATCATTCAAAAACTCCTCATTTGGCTTCTTTGCTAACGGTATTGAGCAGGAATTTACCGATCAGGTCCTCGAGCACCAGCGACGACTGGGTGTCGTGAATGGTTCCACCATCCTTGAGCAAGCCTTCTTCGCCGCCCACGCTGATGCCGATGTACTTCTCGCCCAACAGGCCAGCGGTCAGGATGGATGCAGTGGAGTCAGTCGGCAGATTATCCACGGACTTTTCCAGCTGCATGGTCACTCTCCCGGTGAAACTGTCGCGGTCCAGATCGATCGCGGTGACCTTGCCGATGGTTACACCGGCCATGGTCACTTTAGCTCTGACCGTCAAACCGGCGATATTGTCGAAATAGGCATAAAGTTTATACGTATCGGTCGTAGCGCTCGGGGACAGGCCACTCACCCGCAACGCCAGCAACAGCAAAGCCAGGATGCCAGCCAGCAAGAAAAGGCCGACACCGATTTCCAGGGTGCGGTTTTGCATCAGAAATCTCCAAACATCAAGGCGGTCAGAATAAAGTCCAGGCCGAGGACTGCCAAAGAGGCATACACCACGGTCTTGGTAGTGGCACGACTGATCCCCTCGGAAGTGGGCTCGCAGTCGTAGCCTTGGAATACGGCGATCCAGGTCACGACAAAGGCGAAGACGATGCTTTTGATGACGCCGTTGAGCACATCGTCGGCAAAGGTCACGCTGTTCTGCATGTTCGACCAGTAGGAGCCTTCATAGACACCCAGCCAGTCGACGGCCACCCACGAACCACCCCAGATACCCACCACGCTGAAAATCATCGCCAGCACCGGCAGGGAAATGAAGCCGGCCCACAGGCGCGGGGCAATGATGTACTTGAGCGGGTCGACACCGATCATTTCCAGGCTGGAAAGCTGCTCGGTAGACTTCATGTTGCCGATTTCAGCGGTCAGGGCAGACCCTGCGCGCCCGGCGAAGAGCAATGCGGTGACCACCGGCCCCAGTTCACGCAGCAACGTCAGCGCAACCATCTGCCCTACCGCCTGCTCCGATCCATAGCTGGACAGGATGTTGAACCCTTGCAGCGCCAGCACCATGCCGATGAACACCCCGGAGACCACGATGATCACCAGGGACATCACGCCCACCGAGTGCAGCTGCTTGACCAGCAGCCCGAAACCGCCGCCGATGCCGCCACGGCCGAATAGGGCATGGAACAGGAATATCGCCGAACGGCCGAACACTCCCAGCACATCGATGCCGGAATGGCCGAAGCGGCGCACTCTTTCTATCAGTGAAATCTTGCGCATCAACGCTTCCCCAGAAGATCTGCGCGGTAATCCGTCGCTGGAAAGTGATAGGCGACCGGTCCGTCAGGTTCCCCCGTCATGAACTGACGGATGCGTGGCTCACTGGAATTCATCAATTCATCAGGCGTGCCCTGCCCCAACACCTGCCCGTCACCCACCACATAGATGTAGTCGGAAATGCTCGCGGTCTCGGCCAGGTCGTGGGATACCACGATGCTGGTGATGCCCAGCGCATCGTTGAGCAGGCGGATCAGGCGCACCAGCACGCCCATGGCGATCGGGTCCTGACCGACAAAAGGCTCGTCGTACATGAGGATCTGCGGATCGAGGGCAATCGCCCGGGCCAGCGCGACACGGCGCTTCATGCCGCCGGACAGTTCGTCAGGCATCAGGTCGATGGCGCCACGCAAGCCCACGGCCTGTAATTTGAGCAGGACGATGTCCCGGATCATTTCTTCCGGAAGCTCGGTATGGACCCGTAGCGGAAAGGCGACGTTCTCGAACACGTCGAGATCGGTGAACAGCGCGCCACTCTGAAACAGCACACCCATGTGCTTGCGCGCATCGAACAGGTCGCTGCGCGACAGCTTGGGCAGGTTTTGGCCATTGACCCAGACTTCACCCTTGCTCGGGCGCAATTGTGCGCCCATCAGCCGTAGCAGCGTGGTCTTGCCACACCCGGAAGGCCCCATGATGCCGGTGACCTTGCCGCGTGGTATACGGATATCGACGTTATTGAAAATGCTGCGCGCACCGCGCTTGAAGGTCAGTCCCTTCAGCTCGACCGCGTAGGCGTTATCGGCACTCATCTAAACTCCTTGCGATGCAGCCTCTCACTCGGACGCCTGACTTTCTTGCGAAAGCACATACCTCCACGGGCAGGCCGAACTGGCGGCGAACTATATCACTGCAAAGGCCAAGCGCCCAAGGCCCACGCCGGCTCATGTTCAGCAACATGACAGGGCAAAAGCCTGTATCTGGAGGGATTAAGTAACAGGGAGTGACAAAGCGCAACGAACTTGCGTGAGGGTTTTGATCATTACCGTTATAATCGCCGCCTTTTCATCAGGCTATACGATTTCCGACATGAGCCAATCCAGCGACCTGATTCAGTCTGCACAACGCACCATCCGCCTCGAACTGGAAGCCGTTACAGGCTTGTTGCCCCGTATCGACGCGGATTTCGTACGCGCTTGCGAGATGATTCTGAACAGCAAGGGCCGCGTGGTCGTGGTCGGCATGGGCAAATCGGGGCACATCGGCAATAAGATCGCCGCCACCCTGGCCAGCACCGGCACCACGGCTTTTTTCGTGCATCCGGCCGAAGCCAGCCACGGCGACATGGGCATGATCACCCGCGATGACATCATCCTGGCATTGTCGAATTCCGGCTCGACCAATGAAATCGTGACCCTGCTGCCGCTGATCAAGCGCCTGGGTATCCAGCTGATCAGCATGACCGGCAACCCCGATTCGCCGCTGGCCAAGGCTGCCGAAGTCAACCTCAACGTGAACGTCGAGCACGAAGCCTGCCCGCTGAACCTGGCGCCGACGTCATCGACCACCGCGGCGCTGGTCATGGGCGACGCCCTGGCCGTTGCACTGCTCGAAGCCCGTGGTTTTACCGCTGAAGATTTCGCCTTTTCCCACCCCGGCGGCGCACTGGGCCGACGCCTGCTGTTGAAAGTGGAAAACGTCATGCACGCCGGGCAAGAGCTGCCGCAGGTCCAGCGCGGCACCCTGCTCAAGGACGCGCTGATGGAAATGACCCGCAAAGGTCTGGGCATGACCGTGATCCTGGAGGCCGATGGTAAACTGGCCGGGATCTTCACCGACGGCGATTTGCGCCGCACCCTGGACCGTGCCATCGACATCCATCACGCCACCATCGACCAGGTCATGACCGTGCATGGCAAGACGGCTCGCGCTGAAATGCTGGCAGCCGAAGCCCTGAAAATCATGGAAGACCATCGAATCAACGCACTGGTGGTAGTGGACAAGGAGGACCGTCCAATCGGCGCCTTCAACCTGTCCGATCTGCTGCGTGCAGGAGTAATGTAATGAGCACCGATCTGCTGGAACGCGGCAAAAACATCAAGCTGGCGGTATTCGACGTCGACGGCGTACTGACTGACGGGCGCCTGTACTTCCTGGAAGACGGCAGCGAATTCAAGACCTTCAACACGCTCGACGGCCAGGGCATCAAGATGTTGATGGCCGCCGGCGTGCAGACCGCTATCATCAGCGGCCGCAAGACCCCGGTGGTCGAGCGGCGGGCGAAAAACCTCGGCATTCCACATCTGTACCAGGGTCGCGAAGACAAACTGGTGGTGCTCGACGAGCTTCTTGCCCAACTCGACCTAAGCTATGACCAGGTCGCCTACCTCGGCGACGACTTGCCGGACCTGCCGGTGATTCGCCGCGTCGGCCTGGGCATGGCGGTGGCCAGTGCCGCCAGCTTCGTGCGTGAACACGCCCACGGCATCACCCAGGCCCGCGGTGGCGAAGGTGCCGCTCGCGAATTCTGCGAATTGATCCTGCGCGCCCAGGGCCGTCTCGATGCGGCCAACGCCGCGTACCTGTGAGCCAACTATGCTGAGCAAAAAGATTCGCAAATACCTGGTGTTCGGTTGCATCGCCGCGCTTTTTGCCGCGGTCGGCTACTGGAACATCAGTCCGGAGCGTTTCCTCGACAAGCCCCTCGTCAAGGCCGATGAAACCAAAATCGACTGGTACGCCACCAATACCCATAGCGTGCAGTACCTGCCGGACGGCAAACTGCAGTACGACATGACGTCAGACAAAGTCGAACACGTGAAAGCCAGCGACGTTACGCTGGTCAGCAAACCGGACTTGAACATGTTCCGCGGTACCGAATTCCCGTGGCATGTGCAGAGCGAACGGGGTGAGGTCAACTCCGGTGGCACCGAAGTCGAACTGATCGACTCGGTACGTATCGCCCGAACCGACGAAAAAAAGCGTACGACCATTATTACCAGCAGTCGCATGACCGTGTTCCCTGAGCAGCAATATGCGCAGACCGAGCAACCCGTTAGAATCGACGGCGCTGGTGGCGTGTCGACCGGCAAGGGCATGAAAGCGTATTTGAAAGAAAGCAGGATACACCTGCTATCGAACGTAAGAGGACAGTATGAGGCTCGTTAAAACCCTCCCTATTTTGCTCAGTCTGGGCGCAGCACTGGGAAGCGTGAGCGCCTGGGCTCTGCCGGACGATAGAAATCAGCCTATCCGCATTCAGGCCGACGACGCCCAACTGGACGACAAGCAAGGTATCGCCACCTACAAGGGTGATGTGATCATCACCCAAGGCTCGATGAAGGTCACCGGCAACACCGTGACCATCACCCGCACCGCCGATGGCGACATAGACGTGGTGACCTCGATCGGCAACCTGGCCTACTTCGAGCAGATGCAGACGGCCGGCGATTCCAAGCCGGTTCAGGGTTACGGCGTCACGATCCAGTACCACGCCTCGCAAGACCGCGTCGTGCTGATCGACCGCGCCAAAGTCATCGACAAGGATGGCAACGTCACCCAAGGCGAGAAAATCGTCTACGACACGGTCAAGAAACTGGCTAACGCCGGCCGCGCCACAGGCACCAAAGTCACCGAACAACGTCCGCGCGTCGACATGGTGATCCAGCCGAAGAAGAAATCCGACGAGCAAAAGGCCCCGTAATGGCAACTCTGAAAGCTCAGCATCTGGCCAAGAGCTACAAGAGCCGTCAGGTCGTGCGCGACGTCAGCCTGTCCATCGACAGCGGTCAGATCGTCGGCTTGCTTGGCCCTAACGGCGCCGGCAAAACCACCTGTTTCTACATGATTGTCGGGCTGGTGCAGGCCGATCAGGGTCGTGTACTGATCGACGACCTGGATGTCAGCCACCAGCCGATGCACGGTCGCGCGAAGGCTGGTATCGGCTATTTGCCGCAAGAAGCGTCGATCTTCCGCAAACTCTCGGTGGCCGATAACATCATGGCGATTCTCGAGACCCGCAAGGAACTCGACAAGGCCGGCCGCCGCAAAGAGCTGGAAAGCCTGCTGCAGGAATTCCACATCCACCACATCCGCGACAACCTCGGTATGAGCCTGTCCGGTGGTGAACGCCGCCGGGTGGAAATCGCCCGCGCACTGGCGACCAACCCGAAATTCATCCTCCTCGACGAACCTTTCGCCGGCGTGGACCCGATTTCGGTGGGTGACATCAAACAGATCATCCATCACCTCAAGGCCAAGGGCATCGGTGTGTTGATCACCGACCACAACGTCCGCGAAACCCTGGATATCTGCGAAACCGCGTACATCGTCAACGATGGCCAACTGATCGCCGAAGGCGATTCTGCCACCATCCTGGCCAACGAACTGGTCAAGGAAGTGTATCTGGGCCATGAGTTCCGCCTGTAAGCGCTGAGGTGTCCAGCTTGTCGCTCAAGCGCTTGTCTCGATAAAAAATCAACACTTTTTTATTGTTACAGCGCTCTAGGCAAACGCTAAAGTTTCGGGCATATAATTTGCTTATGTTTGGCGCTTCGGCGCCCTGTAGTGGATGGCGCATGTGCGCCGGCGAATAAGGTGTTAAGCCCCTGCCATGAAACCATCGCTAGTCCTGAGAATGGGCCAGCAGCTGACGATGACACCGCAGCTGCAACAGGCCATCCGCCTGCTCCAATTGTCGACCCTGGACCTGCAACAGGAAATCCAGGAGGCCCTGGAGTCCAATCCGATGCTCGAACGCCAGGAAGAAGGCGACGACTTCGATAATGCCGACCCCTTGGCCGACAAAGCCGAACAGCAACCCAACGCCGACGTTTCGGAACCCTCTTACCAGGAAACCGCCCCGACGGTGGATAACCTCGAGGAAGGCGACTGGAACGAGCGCATTCCCAACGAACTGCCCGTCGATACCGCGTGGGAAGACGTTTACCAGACCAGCGCCAGCAGCCTGCCGAGCAACGATGACGACGAGTGGGATTTCACCACCCGTACATCGGCCGGTGAAAGCCTGCAAAGCCATCTGCTTTGGCAACTGAACCTGGCGCCGATGTCCGACACCGATCGCCTGATCGCCGTGACCCTGATCGATTGCATCAACAATCAGGGCTACCTGGACGAAACCCTCGAGGAAATTCTCGAAGCCTTCGACCCGGAACTGGACATCGAACTCGACGAAATAGAAGCCGTCCTGCATCGCATCCAGCAATTCGAACCGGCCGGCATCGCCGCCCGCAACCTGGGCGAATGCCTGCTCCTGCAATTGCGCCAGTTGCCCGCCAAGACCCCTTGGCTGGCCGAGGCCAAGCGCCTGGTCACCGACTACATCGATCTGCTCGGCAGCCGCGACTACAGCCAGCTGATGCGTCGCATGAAGCTCAAGGAAGATGAGCTGCGCCAGGTGATCGAACTGGTCCAGAGCCTCAACCCGCGTCCTGGCTCGCAGATCGAGTCCAGTGAAGCCGAGTACGTCGTCCCCGATGTCATCGTGCGCAAGGACAACGAGCGCTGGCTGGTGGAGCTCAATCAGGAATCGGTGCCACGGCTGCGGGTCAATGCCCAATACGCCGGCTTCGTGCGCCGTGCCGACACCAGTGCCGACAACACCTTCATGCGCAATCAGTTGCAAGAGGCCCGCTGGTTCATCAAGAGCCTGCAAAGCCGCAACGAAACCCTGATGAAAGTGGCCACCCAGATCGTCGAGCATCAGCGCGGCTTCCTGGAGTACGGCGACGAAGCCATGAAACCGCTGGTGCTGCATGACATCGCTGAAGCGGTGGGTATGCACGAATCGACGATTTCACGAGTGACCACACAGAAATTCATGCATACCCCTCGGGGCATCTATGAGTTGAAATACTTTTTTTCCAGCCACGTCAGCACCTCCGAAGGCGGCGAATGCTCGTCAACGGCGATCCGCGCGATCATCAAAAAACTGGTTGCGGCGGAAAATCAGAAAAAGCCGTTGAGTGACAGCAAGATCGCTGGTTTACTGGAGGCACAAGGCATTCAGGTGGCTCGCCGCACCGTCGCCAAATACCGCGAATCCCTCGGGATCGCGCCTTCGAGCGAACGCAAGCGGTTGATGTAGAGCCACGCCACAGCGTTCCAGTGGTAGATCATCGGGTCTACCGCTTTATGCACTGGCAACGAAGGAGAAGCTGTATGCAAGTCAACATCAGTGGACACCAACTGGAAGTGACCGAACCTCTGCGCACCTACATCGGCGAAAAACTCGACCGATTGGAGAGGCACTTCGACAAGATAACCAACGTGCAAGTCACGATGAACGTCGAAAAGCTGCTGCAGAAAATCGAAGCCACGCTGCATATCCCCGGCGGAGAAGTGGTCGCCAACGCTGAGCATACTGACATGTATGCCGCGATCGACCTGCTGACCGACAAGCTGGATCGCCAACTCAAAAAGCATAAGGAAAAGACCCAGAGCCTCCTCCAGGGCGCAACCGGTCGTTAACACTCCCAACTCATGATCCGACTTGAAACCATCCTGACCCCCGGCCGTTCCCTCGTGAACGTGCCGGGCGGCAGTAAAAAGAAAGCCCTCGAACAAATTGCCAACCTGATCCACCGCGAAGTACCGGATCTGGAGATGCAAGACGTCTTTGAGGCTCTGATTGCCCGTGAAAAACTCGGCTCGACCGGTTTTGGCAACGGCATCGCCATCCCTCACTGTCGCCTCAAGGGCTGCACTACGCCCGTCAGTGCCTTGATGCACTTGGACGCCCCCATCGATTTCGACGCCATCGACGGTGCCCCGGTTGACCTGCTGTTCGTTCTGCTGGTCCCGCAAGCCGCTACCGATGCGCACCTGGAGCTGTTGCGCCAGATCGCCAGCATGCTCGACCGCAAGGAAGTGCGTGAAAAACTGCGCAGCGCCCCGAGCAATGAAGCCTTGTATCAGGTTGTCCTGGACGAGCAAAACGGTCAGTAATCATGCGCTTGATCATCGTCAGTGGCCGCTCAGGCTCAGGTAAAAGTACCGCGCTCGATGTTCTCGAGGACAACGGCTTCTACTGCATCGACAACCTGCCTGCCGGGCTCCTGCCGGAACTCGCCGAGCGCGCGCTGATCCACACCGAGCTGGCCCAGCCGCTGGTTGCCGTGTCCATCGACGCGCGCAACTTGCCGAGTCACCTGTCGCGTTTCCCCGAGCTGTTGGAGGAAGTTCGCAGTCGGCACATCCAGTGCGATGTGCTGTATCTGGACGCCGACGAAGAAACCTTGCTCAAACGTTTCTCGGAAACCCGCCGGCGCCATCCGCTGAGCAATGCCAATCGTTCGCTGGCGGAAGCGATCAGCGACGAGAGCATGCTGCTCGGGCCAATTGCCGACCTCGCCGATCTCAAGGTCAACACCACCAACCTGAACCTGTATCAGCTGCGCGATACCATCAAGTTGCGCCTGCTGAACCAGCCGGAGCCCGGTACCGCGTTTTTGGTGGAGTCCTTCGGATTCAAGCGGGGCATGCCGGTGGACGCCGATCTGGTGTTCGACGTACGCTGCCTGCCGAACCCTTACTGGAAGCCGGAGTTGCGCGAGCAATCCGGTCTCGATAAACCGGTTGCCGATTACCTGGCGTCACAACCGGACGTCGAGGAAATGTTCCAAGACATTAGCACTTACCTGCTCAAGTGGCTGCCCCGCTTTGCGGCCAGCAATCGCGCTTATGTCACTATCGCCATTGGCTGCACCGGCGGACATCACCGCTCCGTCTACCTGACCGAACGTCTGGGTCAGGTCCTGCAAAAAACCCTGAAGAACGTCCAGGTCCGCCACCGCGACCTCAGCTAAAGGATTCACATCGCGATGCCTGCTCTGGAAATCGAAATCATCAACAAGCTGGGCCTGCACGCTCGCGCTTCTGCAAAATTTGTCGGGGTTGCCGGTCAATTCAAGGATTGCTCGATCAGGGTGGGACGTACGCCGGAATCAACGGTCGACGGCAAAAGCATCATGGCCATGATGATGCTGGCTGCGGGCAAGGGCACCAAAATTCATTTGAGCACGCAAGGCGAGCAGGAACAGGAAGCGCTGGATGCGCTGGTGACGTTGATCAACAACTACTTTGACGAAGGCGAATAAAAAGCCTCATTTCAAGCCAGCGCGGTATCCATCACCATCATCAAACAAAACCCGACCAGCAACCCGAGACTGGCCAGCTTGTCATGACCATGGCGACGCGACTCGGGAATGACTTCATGCGTGACCACCAACAGCATGGCCCCAGCCGCCAGTGCCAACCCCAAAGGCAACAGCAGCTCGGCCAGACTGACCAGCCAGGCGCACAACAGCGCGAAGACCGGCTCGACCAACCCTGACGCCGCGCCGATCAGGAATGCCTTGATCCGCGACATCCCTGCCCCGACCAACACCAACGCAATCACCAATCCTTCCGGCACATCCTGCAAGGCAATGCCCATGGCCAGGCTGTCGGCATCCGGCATGCCGCCTCCGGCCGAGACGCCCACCGCCATGCCTTCGGGAATGTTATGGGCAATGATGGCAAACACAAACAGCCAGATCCGTGGCGGAATGACTGGTCGTTCCAGCGTTCCGACGAGCATTTCCGGCGAAGCGCCGGACACCTTTCGATCCACCAGAAACAGCCCGAATGCGCCGAGCAGGATACCGAAGCTGATCAGGCCGCTGGCCGCCCAAGGCGTCAGCCCCAGGTTTTCCGCAGCGGAGATACCCGGGACGATCAGCGAAAACGCCGTCGCCGCGAGCATGACCCCCGCCCCGAAGCCGAGCAAGCTGTCGCTGACTGCCTGGGGCATCCGTCGAATAACCAGCACGGGAACCGCCCCCAAGGCAGTGCCCAAGGCGCATATCGCCCCGCCTTGCAGTGCGCGCGACAGTTTCGGTTCGAGGTCCAGCCACGCCAGCCCATGGGCGACCAACAGCGTCATGCCCGCCAACAGTAACAGCGATCCCAACGCGTAACGAAACATTCGTCCACTTCCGATCGCCAGTGTTTCAGTGCCCATAATCAGCCTTGGATGGTTTTTATAGAAGACTCAAGCCAACGCAGCCTGATAGCGCGCGGTAACTTCAGGCCAATTGATCACGTTGTAGAACGCACTGATGTATTCCGGTCGGCGGTTCTGATACTGCAGGTAATAAGCATGCTCCCAGACATCGAGGCCGAGGATGGGCGTATTACCGCCCATCAACGGACTGTCCTGATTGCCGCTGCTTTCAACGACCAGCGTCTTTTGCGGCGTGACACTGAGCCAGGCCCAACCGCTGCCGAAACGGGTCAGTGCAGCTTTGGTGAACGCCTCTTTGAAACTGTCCAGGCCACCCAGTTGCGCATCGATTGCCTCAGCCAGCGCACCTTCGGGTTTGCCGCCGCCCTGGGGCGCCATCACTTCCCAGAACAGCGAATGGTTGGCATGGCCGCCACCCTGATTGATTACTGCGGCACGGAGTTTTTCCGGTAGCTGCTGAACGCTTGCCACCAGTTTCTCCACCGGCCACTCGGCAAACTCGGTGCCTTCCACCGCGGCATTGAGGTTGTTGATGTAAGTCTGGTGGTGCCTGGTGTAGTGGATCTCCATGGTCTGCGCATCGATGTGCGGTTCCAGGGCATCGTAGGCGTAAGGCAAGGCAGGCAGGGTAAAAGCCATGTTCAATGGACTCCATGATGTAGGGGCGCAGGCGAGGCGGCATCCATGTGCAGCAAACGATGAGTGCGCGGGTACTCGCCGTGTTCGCTGATGAAATTCAGCAATTCAACGTAGGTCTTGCTGCTCTGGCGCAAGGCCGCCTCACGAAGAGCCGGCGCCAGGCGCTGGTCTTGCATGGTCTGCAGCAACCGTTGGTGGATGGCGCACAAATACTCGGCGCTCTCTTCCGGCTGGTTCAGGCGCAGATGCAGGTCTGCCAGGTTGTGGTGGGAAATCACGCAAGCCGCGACCGCTTCATCGGCATCCGCCCAGCGCTCGAACAACACCTGGGCCAGGGCCAATGCCTGCAAGTAAGCTTCGCGGGCATCGACCAGTTCGCCCAGCATGAAACAGCGATTTGCTCTTTCGATCGTGCGTTTCCAGTGCTCCATGGTGAGCCTCCAAAGCGGTAGCGGTGATTACACGCCGCCCGCGGTGAGTTTTTCCGGGTTAAGCAAAACCTCAAGCTGGCTGCGAGTGAGGTCGGTGTGCTCCAGGGCGACGTCGATCACCGGGCGGCCCTGCTGATAAGCCTTCTTGGCGATTTCAGCGGCTTTCTGGTAACCAATGATCGGGTTGAGCGCAGTGACCAGGATCGGGTTGCGCGACAGCGCTTCCTTGATCCGGGCTTCGTTGACCTTGAAACCGGCGATGGCCTTGTCCCCCAGCAGACGGCTGGAGTTGGCCAGCAATTCGATACTGCTCAGCAGGTTTTGGGCGATGATCGGCAGCATCACGTTCAGTTCGAAATTACCCGACTGACCGGCGATGGTAATGACCGTGTCGTTGCCGATGACTTGGGCGGCGACCATGGCGGTGGCTTCCGGGATCACCGGATTGACCTTGCCCGGCATGATCGAAGAGCCCGGCTGCAAGGCTTCGAGTTCAATCTCTCCCAGACCTGCCAGAGGGCCTGAGTTCATCCAGCGCAGATCGTTGGCGATTTTCATCAGCGAGACCGCTGTGGCTTTAAGCTGCCCGGAGACAGCAACGGCGGTGTCCTGAGAACCAATGAGCGCGAACAGATCCTTGCCCGGCGTGAACTGCACCTGGGTCAGCTGGGTCAGTTGTTGACTGAAACGCGCCGCAAACTCGGGGTGTGCGTTGATTCCGGTGCCCACCGCCGTGCCGCCCTGAGCCAGGGATTGCAGGCTCGGCAGCAAATCCTGCAAATGACTGATGTTGGCCTTGAGCTGTTGCGCCCAACCGTTCAGCACCTGGCTCATACGCACGGGCATGGCATCCATCAGGTGCGTGCGCCCGGTCTTGACGTGGTGATGAACCTCCTCGGCCTTGCGTTCGATCACCTGCACAAGATGCACCAGCGCCGGCAGCAATTGCTCATGCAACGCCAGCGCAGCGCTGACATGGATGGTGGTCGGGATGATGTCGTTGCTGCTCTGGCCGCAATTGACGTGATCGTTGGGGTTCACCGGCTCGCCGAGCAGGCGGCTGGCCAGGGTGGCAATCACTTCGTTGGCGTTCATGTTGGAGCTGGTGCCGGAGCCGGTCTGGAAGATGTCCACCGGGAAGTGCTGCATGAAGTCGCCTTCGAGCAGGCCTTGAGCCGCATCGACGATGGCTTTGCCCTGGGACTCGCTGATTTGCTTGAGCTCGACGTTGGCCCGCGCAGCGGCGGCCTTGGCCAGGATCAGCGCACGGATGAACTGCACCGGCAAAGGTTTGCCGCTGATCGGGAAGTTATCCACCGCACGTTGGGTCTGTGCGCCGTAGAGGGCGTCTTGCGGGACCTGGAGTTCACCCATGCTGTCGCGCTCAATACGTGTCTTGGTCATCTGAAAATCCTTGCACCAGTTCTATGAGAGGAATCGAGGGTTGCAACTCGCAGGTCGCCAGTTGCCAGGTGTAGCTTTGCCAGCGCTTGAGGCGGCATTTACACAGGGAAAGGCGCTCCAGCTCCCGCAGCGGACGCCAGGCCTGGTCCAGGCAACAGGTGCGCCAGTGCCACGGCAGCGCGACGTCGGCGGCGGTGTCGAGCAGTAAACGGAAGGAAGTTTCGGCGATGGTCCAGGGTGAGGTTGCCGTGCAACACGCCAGATACCGGCCTTCGGCCAGGTAATGTTCGATCAGGCGCGGTTCGTCGGGATCCATAGCGCAACGGATCTGGCGACTCATCCAGCGCCAGCTTTCGAGGTAAGGCTGCTCGTGCAAGGCAGAACTCATGATCCGGGCTCATTCGGTAATGAGATTTATTATTAGATGATAATGAGAAGCAAAACAACCCCGGCGATGTAAGCGAGATCTAAAACTGTGGGAGCGAGCTTGCTCGCGATGGCGGCCGAACATTCATCATGTGTGTCGTCTGACACACCGCTATCGCGAGCAAGCTCGCTCCCACAGGGGATCGATGTAGGACGCATAAAAAAGGCGCACCACCCGATTGGGTGGCGCGCCTTTGGTGTAGCAGTTTGCGTCAGCTGCCCGCCACCGTCATCCGCTCGATCAACACAGACCCGGTGCGGATGTTGCTGCGCAGCTCCAGGTCATTCCCCACGGCAATGATCTGCTTGAACATGTCGCGCATGTTGCCGGCGATGGTCACTTCCTGGACCGCGAACTGGATTTCGCCGTTTTCGACCCAATAACCCGCCGCGCCACGGGAGTAATCACCGGTGACCATGTTCAGCCCCTGCCCCATCAGTTCGGTCACCAGCAGGCCGCGGCCCATCCGGCGTAGCAAGGCGGCCTGGTCTTCGTCGCCGTGGGTGACGAACAGGTTGTGCACGCCGCCGGCGTTGGCGGTGCTCGGCATCCCGAGCTTGCGACCGGAATAGGTGCCGAGGATGTAGGACACCAGCTCGCCTTTTTCGACGAACGGCTTGGCATAGGTCGCCAAACCGTCGCCATCGAACGCAGCACTGCCCATGGCCTGCATCAAGTGCGGACGCTCATCGATGGTCAGCCATTCCGGGAACAGTTTCTGCCCCAGCGTGCCCTCGAGGAAGGACGATTTGCGATAGAGGCTGCCACCGGAAATCGCCGACAGGAAGCTGCCGAACAAACCACCGGCCAGTTCTGCGGAAAACAGCACTGGCACTTCGCAGGTCGGTACCGGACGTGCGCCGAGACGGCTCGCTGCCCGTTGCGCGGCGCGCTGGCCAATGCTCAGCGGGTCGGCCAGCAAGCTGCCCTGTCGGTTCACGTCATACCAGTAATCGCGCTGCATCTGGCCGTCGGCCTCGGCGATCATGACGCAGCTCAGGCTGTGACGGGTCGACGCATAACCGCCGACGAAACCGTGGCTGTTGCCGTAGACGCGGCAGCCCTGGTGGGTGCTGAGGGTGGTGCCGTCGGCGTTCTTGATCCGGCTGTCGGCGGCAAACGCGGCCGCTTCACAGGTCAAGGCCATCTCGATGGCTTGTTCCGGGGTGATGTCCCACTGGTGGAACAGGTCGAAATCCTGCAGATCCTTGGCCATCAGCGCGGCATCGGCCAGGCCGGCAGCTTCGTCTTCCGAGGTGTGTTTGGCGATGGCCAGTGCGGCAGCGACGGTCTCGCGAATCGCCTCGGGGCCACTGGCCGACGTACTCGCCGAACCCTTGCGCTGGCCGACATACAAGGTGATGCCAAAGCCCTGATCGCGGTTGAATTCGACGGTTTCGACTTCACGCTGGCGCACGGTCGTGGACAGGCCCTGCTCCAGGGACACCGCCACTTCACAGGCGCTGGCACCCTGACGCTTGGCTTCAGCGATGATCTGCTCGACTTGTTCTTGCAGTGCCGGCAACGCTTGTGGGCCGACGCTTTCAACTGCACTCATGCTGTTCTCCACTCAAATTCTGCTTTCGGCTGGGGCCTTCGAGCGACCGGGCCGGACAAGTGGCCCCCGACTGGTTATCATGGCGGCGTTTCTTTGCGGACGGCCACCATGGTTGATTCTTACGACGACTCCCTCGATACGGGAGAAAAAAGCAAATCCCAGGTTAAACGCGAGCTGCATGCTCTGGTTGACCTCGGCGAGCGCCTTACAACGCTCAAGCCTGACTTGCTGGCAAAACTGCCGTTGACCGACGCTATGCGCCGGGCACTGGCCGATGCCCCCAAGCACACCGCGAATATCGCGCGTAAACGGCACCTCATGTTCATCGGCAAACTGATGCGCGACCAGGACACTGACGCCATTCTGACTCTGCTCGATCAACTCGATGCCTCCACTCGGCAGTACAACGAACGTTTCCATGGCCTGGAACGCTGGCGCGATCGCTTGATCGCGGGCGACGACGGCGTCCTGGAGAAGTTCGTGCTCGACTACCCGGAGGCTGATCGTCAGCAATTGCGCTCCCTGATCCGTCAGGCCCAGCACGAACTGGCGACCAACAAGCCACCGGCATCGAGCCGTAAAATCTTCAAGTACATCCGTGAGCTGGACGAGACTCAACGCGGTCTGCGTTGATTCCCGAATCGGGTGAGTCGCCAAGCGGCTCACCCGAAGCTCCATCCATCATGATCCTGTGCCACCCACAGTGATCGCATCGATTTTCAGCGTTGGCTGGCCGACACCCACCGGCACCGACTGCCCATCCTTGCCACACGTCCCCACTCCGCTGTCCAGCGCCAGATCGTTACCGACCATCGACACCTTGCTCATGGCTTCCGGTCCGTTGCCGATCAGGGTCGCGCCTTTGACCGGGGCGGTGATCTTGCCGTCTTCGATCAGGTACGCCTCGCTGGTGGAGAACACGAACTTGCCGCTGGTGATGTCCACCTGACCGCCGCCAAGGTTGGCGCAGTAGATGCCCTTCTTCACCGAGGCGATGATTTCTGCCGGATCACTTTCGCCCGCCAGCATGTAGGTATTGGTCATGCGCGGCATCGGCAGGTGCGCGTAGGATTCACGACGGCCGTTACCGGTGCGGGCCACGCCCATCAGGCGCGCATTGAGCTTGTCCTGCATATAACCCTTGAGCACGCCGTTTTCGATCAGCGTGGTGCATTCGGTCTGGGTGCCTTCATCGTCGACATTCAGGGAACCGCGGCGACCGGCCAGCGTGCCGTCATCGACGATGGTGCACAGCTTGGACGCAACCATCTCGCCCATGCGCCCGCTGTAGGCGGAGCTGCCCTTGCGGTTGAAGTCGCCTTCCAGGCCGTGACCGACCGCTTCGTGCAACAGCACGCCGGACCAGCCCGAGCCCAACACCACCGGCAACGTACCGGCCGGTGCCGGAATGGCTTCAAGATTGACCAGCGCCTGACGCAGCGCCTCACGGGCATAGCTCATGGCCCGGTCTTCGGCGAGGAAATAACGGTAATCGGTACGACCGCCACCACCATGACCGCCGCGCTCACGGCGACCGTTCTGCTCGACGATCACACTGACATTGAAACGCACCAGCGGCCGCACATCCGCCGCCAGGCCGCCGTCGGTGGAAGCCACCAGGATGCGCTCCCATACACCGGCCATGCTCACGGTCACTTGCTGGATACGTGGATCGAGGGCGCGGGTCGCGACATCGATGCGCTTGAGCAATTCGACTTTCTCGGCGCGGGTCAGCACTTCCAGCGGGTTGTCCGGCCCATACAACTGGGCAACGTCCTGCGTGGTGAAGGCCTGTACGCTGCCGTTCTGCCCGGCACGGGAGATCGAGCGAGCCGCGCGAGCCGCCGCGCCCAAGGCTTCCAGCGTGATGGCATTGCTGTAGGCAAACCCGGTTTTTTCACCCGATTGCGCCCGCACTCCGACGCCTTGGTCAAGGTTGAAGCTGCCTTCCTTGACGATCCCGTCTTCCAGCGCCCAGGACTCGGAAATCTGCCCCTGGAAGTACAGGTCGGCCGCATCGATGCCCGGACCGGCCAGGTCGCCGAGCACACCTTGCAGGCTCTCGATCGTGACGCCACCGGGCGCCAGGAGGTGTTCACTGACTGAGGACAACAACTCGCTCATATTCTTTACGCCTTAAATTCGTCGTTCCGGGCAGGTCGCTGTGCGCCCTGCGAGAAAAAGCGCCGGTGACTGGACACCGGCATCCGCGCCCTGATGGACGCCTGTTCGCTGCTATCGCGTTCGGCCAGCAGCACGGCCTCGCCTTGATCCTTTTGTGCCAGCACACGACCCCAGGGGTCGATAATTGCGGCATGCCCCCAGGTTTCCCGTGGCCCCGGATGGGTCCCACCCTGGGCGGCCGCGAGCACATAACATTGTGTCTCGATGGCCCGTGCGCGAATCAGCACCTCCCAATGCGCCGCGCCGGTCACCGCGGTAAAGGCCGACGGCGCGGTAATCAACTCCGCGCCGGCAGCACGCAATTCGCTGTACAGCTCCGGAAATCGCAAGTCGTAACACACCGTCAGGCCGACTCGACCGACGGGCGTGTCCGCCACCACCACACCACTGCCATAAGCATAGTCATCGGATTCGCGATAACGACCACGATTGTCCGCGACATCCACGTCGAACAGGTGCAGCTTGTCGTAGCGCGCCACTGTCTCGCCCTGGTCGTTCACCAGCAACGAGCAGGCATGCACTTTTGCCGTCGGTTGATCCACCGGCGGCAATGGCAACGTGCCGGCCACTATCCATAAGTTGAGGTCGCATGCGGTCTGTTTCAACCATGGCAGGATCGGACCTTCGCCCGATGCCTCGGCGCGACCGATATCGGCAACGTCGCGACGGCCCATGGCGGCGAAGTTTTCCGGCAGCACGGCCAGCTTAGCGCCACCGGTCGCCGCCTGCTCTAGCAAACGCCGAGCCTGAACCAGGTTGGCCAGCACATCACTTTGGCTGACCATTTGAATCACCGCTACAGACATGGCTTTATCCTTTTTGAAATCAACACATTCCCTGTAGGAGCGAGCTTGCTCGCGATGGACGTCAACGATGACGCGTGCTGTCTGGCTAAACGCGTTGTCCTCACGTTTTTCGTCGGAACGCCGCCCGGAGCAAGCTCGCTCCTACAAGGGTGGCGTCGCTTCGGCCATGCTACTCCATCAGGCCGGGGGCATGATTTCAAAAAGGTTTGTCGTAGGTGATTTTCGGATCTTTCCACGGCCCTTTGACGGTGTACTTCACGCTGGCAAAACGTGCCACGCGGTCACCGATCAGCTTGTCGATCAGGAACAGCGCCCCGCCAATGGCCGGCGCGCCGACGATCAGCGCAGCGATCGGCAGGTTGTTGGTCACCGGCAAGGTCACCAGCAACTTGGCGTCTATCTTGTCCCCCACCAGATCCAGGGTGCCGTCGAGTTCAAGATTGCTCGACGGACCGGTCAAGCGGATGGGTTCGCGGGTGACATACACGCCGTTGGTCGCCACCAGCAGGCCCTTGACCCGGTCGTAACTCAGGCCTTTGCCAAACAGGTCGGAGAAGTCCAGGCGCAGACGGCGGCCAATGGAGTTGAAATTGAGCAGGCCAAAGACTCGCAACGCCTGTGCACTGCCCTCGACCTCGACGAACTGGCCCTTGTTCAACGAAGCATCGAGGGTTCCGGAAAAGCGCTTGGTGGCCAGCCAGGCGGGCGAGCCAGGCCAGCGACCGTCGACGTCCATATGGAAGTTTTCACTGGTGACGCTCGGCGCAAAGCCCCAGCCTTTGAGCACATCGGCGAGATTCTTGCCGCTGACCCGGCCTTTGAACCAGCTGCTGGAGGAGCCGGGCGTGCCTTCCCAGCCGCCGTTACCCTGCAAAAGAATGCCTTTGAGGCCCAGATCCAGCGTATTGAGGGCAATGCCCTTGGCGGTCGGACGAACCTTCAATGACCAGCCGCCCACCAGGTCCTGCCCCTGAAACAGTTGATTGAGGGTGATGTCCAGCGCCGGGATTTTCGTCGGGTCTACCGTAGCCAGCGGATCAGGCGAGTTTTCGTCGGCCAGCACCGTCGGATCCGGCGCCGGCAAACGCACGTACTGCAGATTGATCGCAATCGGCGCGGCTTTGGCATCGGGGATGCTGGCGCTGCCCTTGGCCTGCTGACTGTCAAGTTGCAAGGCCCACGCGCTCGGTTTGCGGTTCAGCTGTACGGCGGCCTGATCGAGGGTGGGACCGACACCGCTGAGCTTGCCGACCTTGAAGTCCACGCTGCTGAGCAACTGTTTGGCGCTGCCGCCCGGGTCCTGGCCGGAGTATTTGCCCAGCAGCTCCTTCCACGGGCCGACATCCAGTTCCGGCAGCGCGCCACGCACCCGCAGGCCTTTGGCACCGGGTAGCACGGCAGTGCCGCCACCGATGATCAACTCACCGCGACCGCCAGCAAAATTGCCGGGGGGCGCCGCGAAGGTGAAGTTGGCCAGCTCGCCATGGTTGACCCAGTAACGCCGCTCCGGACCTTGCAGGGTCATGCGAAAGGTGGTGTCGCGACCGGCATCGGCCGCCAGGCCGAACGGCGGCGGCAAATCGACCGCTACGCCTTTGAGACTGGAACTGACCATCAATTGACTGTCAGCCCCCTCCAGGTTCAATTGCAGTTGATAGGGGATCAGGCCCGAGACGGGCAACGGCTGGGTGACGCTCAACCAGTCAGTGAGTTTCTTGACCTCGACCTGACCCGAGGCGGCAACGCGAGTCTTGAGATTGCCCGGGCTGCCATCGGCGAAAATCTGCGCCGTGACCGGTTTGTCGAAGGCCCGCGCGCTGATGTTCTGCCCGCTCAAGCCCTTGGTGCTGTCGAAACGGAAATCGCCCTTGAGCTGGGTCAGTTCCAGGCTCGGCTCGGCCAGTTTCAGGCGGGCCTTGGCCGTCTTGAAGTCGACGAGGATCTTCGGCTGTTCGCCTTTGGCCAAGGGGATGTCGAGCTTGAGCTTGCCCTGCAGATCACCCTCGCCTTCCCAACCGGCAAAGGTCTCGGCGGTGCCGATCGGTGCTTGCTGAAGAATCTTCAGGCCATCGCCCAACCCGCCGGCGAACGCGCCGTCGAGGAACAGGTGGCTGGCTTGCCCGGCACGCACGTGGGGAATGTTGACGTAGATATCGCGCACCTGGGTGTCTAGCAGCTGGCCCTTGCTGGCCAGGATGCGCACCCCGCTGTCTTCGACGAACACGTCACCCGTGACCTTGCTGACATGTGGCCAGCCCGGCTGGAATGCCAACTCGGCATCGTGCACCTTGAAGAACAGGCTGATGCTGCGGTCCGCCTCCGCGGCGCCTTTTCTCAGCGAACCCTGATACTGGAAGAACCCCTGGTCCACCGCACCTTTGAGAATCGCTGTACGCAGCCATTCGTCCAGCGCCGGGCTGAGCATTGTCGGCAGGTACTTGGCCGTGTACTTGCCATCGCCGTCCACCAGACCGACCCGCAGGTCCATGTAATCCTCCTGGGTGTGATCGAAATGCAGGCGGATCAGGAAATCGCCAGCAATCTTGCCCTCTTCGCCCAGTACCTTCAGGTAGGGCGCCACCAGCGTGAAGCCTTGCTTGTCGAGCTTCCAGGTCAAGGTGGCATTGGCCTGGATGTATTGCCAGGGCTTGGCGAAGATCGGGTCCAGGTGCAGGGAAAAATCCTTGCTGTCCATGCGCAACTCACCGCGCCCAAGGTCACCGCTGATACTGCCACTGACGTTACGCGCCGCCGGCGCGCCGTGATAGGCGTCGAAGCCGACCCGATCCAGGTTGGCAGCAAAGCTGAACTTGCTGTCGTCCGTGGCGTTGGGCCGGAAATCGATCAGGACATTGCGCAAACCACCGGTCACCTTCAGCCGCTCCACCGCCGTGGAAACACCCTGGGGTAGCGGCCCCAAAGCATCCAGCAAGGGCGTGAGCGCGGTGAGGTCCAGGCGATCGGCCTGTAGATGCCAGAGCTCTCCAGTATTGCCGGTGGCCACGCTGCCCTTGAGTTGCAAGCGCGATTCCCAGCGCGTCTCGCCAAGGTTCATGGCCAGGGAGTCCAGGCTCGCGAGGAAGCCTTCGGCACTGCGCTGGAAATAACCGTTGAGCGCCAGATTGTTGATCTGGATCGGTTTTCGCTCGGCGTAGGCACCCTTGAGTTGTGGCGCATTCAAACGGACTGAGGCGCTTTGCAGGGCCCCCTTGTTCCAGTTCAGCCAAAGCTCGCCGCCCGCCTTGAACTCGGAAAAATTCCACTGCTGGGTCAGCCGTTCCGGCAGCCATTTCGACCAATCGCTTTGCGGCAGGCTCAGGTAGGCATCCGCCTCGCCATCCTTCCACTCACTGGCGCGAATACGGGTACGCAGACTCATGGCCACCGGTTGGCCATCGGGCAGGGTCAGGCGGGCGTCGAGTCGCTGGCGGGAAGCGCCGGTTTGCAGACTCAAGCCCACGTAAGTCAGGGTCAGCGGAGGCTGATCCAGTGGCTGCAAGGTCACCTGGCTGTCGAGTACCGACAGCTGCTGGACCATCTGCATCCGATTGAGCAGCTGTTGCGGATCCAGCGGCTGATCCTGCTGTACCGGCAGGCCTTCCAGCGCCCAGTGACCGTCTTGCCCTTCCTTGAGGCTGATCTTCAGGCCATTGAGTTCCAGGTGAGCGATGCGCACTTCCCGTGCCAGCAGGCTGGCCCAGACGTCCGGCACCGCACGCACCTGATCCAGGCGCAGGGCATTGGCGCCTTCGCCAACCATGACATCGTGAGCCCGCAGAATCGGCGCAAAACCGCTCCAGTTGCCTTCCAGTTCGCCGATTTGCACCGGCATCCCCAAGGCTTGCCCGGCTTTGGTTTCGACTTCGGTGCGGTATTCGGCTACCAGCGGGGTCAACTCCCGGCCGAGGCTGACGTAAAGTGCCATCAGCACCAGGACCAACGCGCACAGGCCCAGACCCCAGCGGGTCAGTGCGGCCAGTATGCGTGTCAGACGCTCCATGTCAGTTGGCTCCCGTGGTAAAGACATTGCAAAAAGCTGAGGCCAGCTGTTCTAGAGATTGAAACACGACGGTTCAGAGCAGCACCACGTCGTATTGTTCCTGGGAATACATGGTTTCCACCTGGAAGCGAATGGTGCGACCGATAAAACCTTCCAGCTCGGCCACATTGCCCGACTCCTCATCGAGCAGCCGATCGACGACTTTCTGGTTCGCCAATACACGATAGCCTTCAGCCTGATAGGCGCGCGCCTCACGGAGGATTTCGCGGAAGATTTCGTAGCAAACGGTTTCCGGCGTCTTCAGCTTGCCCCGGCCCTGGCAACTGCTGCAGGGTTCGCACAGCACTTGCTCCAGACTTTCGCGGGTACGCTTGCGGGTCATCTGCACCAGGCCCAACTCGGTGATACCGATGATGTTGGTCTTGGCGTGATCGCGTTCCAGTTGTTTTTCCAGGGTGCGCAGCACTTGCCGCTGGTGCTCTTCATCTTCCATGTCGATGAAGTCTATGATGATGATCCCGCCGAGATTGCGCAGGCGCAGCTGACGGGCGATGGCGGTCGCGGCTTCGAGGTTGGTCTTGAAGATGGTTTCTTCGAGGTTGCGATGACCGACGAAGGCCCCGGTGTTGACGTCGATGGTGCTCATGGCTTCCGCCGGATCCACCACCAGGTAGCCGCCGGATTTGAGCGGCACTTTACGCTCGAGGGCTTTCTGGATTTCGTCTTCGACGCCGTACAGGTCAAAGATCGGCCTTTCACCGGGGTAATGCTCCAGGCGATCGGCGATTTCCGGCATCAGTTCGGCGACGAATTGCGTGGTTTTCTGGAAGGTCTCGCGCGAATCGATGCGGATCTTCTCGATCTTCGGGCTGACCAGGTCACGCAGGGTGCGCAGCGCCAGGCCCAGGTCTTCATAAATCACACTCGGCGCACTGATGGTCTTGATCTGGTCGTTGATCTGATCCCAGAGCCTGCGCAGGTAGCGGATGTCCATGAGGATTTCATCGGCGCCGGCACCTTCGGCGGCGGTACGCAGGATGAAACCGCCGGCTTCCTTGATGCCTTCCTTTGCCACGCAATCGGTGACCACTTGCTTGAGGCGGTCGCGCTCGCCTTCGTCTTCAATCTTCAGCGAAATGCCGACGTGGGCAGTGCGCGGCATGTACACCAGGTAGCGCGATGGAATCGACAGCTGGGTGGTCAGGCGTGCGCCCTTGGAACCAATCGGATCCTTGGTGACCTGCACCACCAGGCTCTGGCCTTCATGGACCAGGGCGCTGATGCTCTCGACTGTCGGGCCTTCGCGCAGGGAAATTTCCGAAGCGTGAATGAACGCCGCGCGGTCCAGGCCGATGTCGACGAAAGCCGCCTGCATGCCCGGCAATACCCGAACGACTTTGCCTTTATAGATGTTGCCGACAATGCCACGCTTTTGCGTGCGTTCGACGTGAACCTCTTGCAGGACACCGTTTTCAACCACCGCCACGCGCGATTCCATCGGCGTGATGTTGATCAGGATCTCTTCACTCATGGCAGGGTCTCGTTCAGGCATGTTCACGATAATGGCCGCATCTTGTCAGTACGACGCTCAGCGCGCGTTAAGGGTTTGCCAACAGGGTATGCCGAAATGGCCGAGCAGCTCGAAGGTTTCGCACAACGGCAATCCGACCACCGCCGAATAGCTGCCATTCAGCCCGGCGACAAACACCGCGCCCAGCCCTTGAATGCCATAACCACCGGCCTTGTCCCGCGGTTCGCCGCTGGCCCAGTAGGCCGCCGCTTCATCGCGACTGATGCGGCGGAAACGCACCAGGCTACGCACCACCCGAGACTCGTAGCGCTCACCCTCGAGCACCGCGATCGCCGTCAGAACTTCATGTTCGCACCCGGACAACATCATAAGCATGGCGCAAGCTTCAACTTCATCAACCGGCTTGCCGAGAATTTTCCCGTCCAGCACCACGGCGGTATCGGCGCCCAGCACACAGAAATCTGCATTGGACACGACCGTCCGGCGCCCGGCCTCGGCCTTGCCGCGCGCCAGGCGCTCGACATAGGCCGACGGGGATTCATCTTTTAAAGGGGTTTCATCGATGTCCGCACTGATGACGGAGAACGGCACGCCGATCTGCGTGAGCAGTTCACGCCGACGCGGCGAGCCTGAGGCGAGATAAAGCTTTTTCATCAAGACATCTCCCTGTCTACTGCAGGCGCGGGCAAATGCCTGACCGAATTAATTGATTCTGTAACGTCGACGCAACCCGCGCAAACCGTAGCTGACCCAAGGCCAGAGCAACGCACTGACCAAGGCCGGCAAGACCAGCGCCAGCGTCGGTTGACGATTGCCGGTCAGGGCGCTGAGCCATAGTTGCACCAGCTGGGCCAGGCCGAAGATCACCAGGATCACCAGGCTCTGTTGCCACATCGGGAACATCCGCAGGCGTTGTTGCAGCGCCAGCACCAGGTAAGTGATGAGCGTCAGGATCAGCGCATTCTGACCCAGCAGCGTGCCATACAGCACGTCTTCCGCCAGGCCCAGGCACCACGCGGTGACCATGCCGACTTTCTGCGGCAGGGCCAGCGCCCAGAACGCCAGCAGCAAGGCGAGCCACAACGGGCGCAGGATTTCCATGAATTGTGGCAACGGCGAAACACTGAGCAGCAGGCCGATGGCAAACGTCAGCCAGACTATCCAGCCGTTTCGGGAGGCGGTAATACCGACCATTATTCTCTTCCCCCAGTGGTGGCCGGCGCGGAGACAGGCGGTTTGGCAGCAGGCTTCACGGCAGCGGGTTGCGTCGCCGGTGGTTTGGCGGCGGCCGGTTGCGTCGCGGGCGGTTTGGTGGCGGCCGGTTTTGCCGCGACAGGCTTGGCCGCAGTGGCAGCAGGGCTGACCGGGGTGGCAGCGGCAGCAGGTGCGGCAGCAGGTGCGGGTGCCGCAACGGCAGCCGGGACAATCGCGGCAGGTACGGCAGGTCTCGGCACCGTCGCTGGAATGATTGGCCCACCGCCCTGCGCATCGAGATCTGCCTGAGCCTGCGCGGCGTCGTTGGCGCGTTCTTCCGGGGTACGGGTGTCGCTGAACACCAGCAGCAGGTAACGGCTGCGATTCAAGGCAGCGGTCGGCACGGCGCGGACAATGGCGAACGGCTGGCCTGAATCGTGGATCACTTCCTTGACCGTGGCCACCGGGTAGCCCGCCGGGAAACGCTGACCGAGACCGGAACTGACCAGCAGATCGCCTTCCTTGATATCGGCCGTATCGGCGACGTGACGCAATTCCAGGCGCTCCGGGTTGCCGGTGCCGCTGGCTATCGCCCGCAAGCCGTTGCGGTTCACCTGTACCGGGATGCTGTGTGTGGTATCGGTCAGCAGCAGCACGCGGGAGGTGTAAGGCATCAGTTCGACCACCTGGCCCATCAGGCCGCGGGCATCGAGCACCGGCTGGCCGAGCACCACACCGTCGCGCTCACCCTTGTTGATGATGATGCGGTGGGTGAAGGGGTTGGGGTCCATGCCGATCAGCTCGGCCACTTCGACCTTCTCGTTGACCAGTGCAGAGGAGTTGAGCAACTCGCGCAGCCGCACGTTCTGCTCGGTCAAGGCGGCAAGCTTTTGCATGCGGCCCTGCAACAACAGGTTTTCGGTCTTGAGCTTTTCGTTTTCCGCGACGAGTTCGGTACGGCTGCCAAACTGGCTGGCCACACCTTGCCATAGCCTCTGCGGCAGGTCGGTGATCCAGTAAGACTGCATCAGCACCAGCGACATTTGGCTACGCACCGGCTTGAGCAGTGTGAAGCGGGCATCGACCACCATCAGCGCGACCGATAGCACGACCAGCACCAACAAGCGCACGCCCAGTGAAGGCCCTTTGGTGAAAAGCGGTTTAATAAGCCGCTCCTCCCAGGCAAATGTTCTCGTTATTCATAGGCAGACCGGCCTGGATGCAGACTGACAGAAGATAAACGCAACAGGCAGCACTGCAAAGTGCTGCCTGCGCGCCAACAGCATAGATGCAACCGGCGATATCACTCGCTGGAAAGCAGGTCCATGGTGTGTTTATCCATCATTTCCAAGGCACGGCCACCGCCGCGGGCAACGCAGGTCAGCGGATCTTCGGCAACGATCACCGGCAGACCGGTTTCCTGGGCCAGCAACTTGTCGAGGTCGCGCAGCAAGGCACCGCCACCGGTCAGTACCAGGCCACGTTCGGCGATATCGGAAGCCAGTTCCGGCGGTGATTGCTCCAGCGCACTTTTCACTGCCTGAACGATGGTTGCCAGGGACTCTTGCAGAGCTTCCAGCACTTCATTGGAGTTCAGGGTGAATGCGCGTGGAACGCCTTCGGCCAGGTTACGACCGCGAACGTCGACTTCGCGAACTTCGCCGCCCGGGTAGGCGGTACCGATTTCCTGTTTGATGCGCTCGGCGGTGGACTCGCCGATCAGGCTGCCGTAGTTGCGACGCACGTAGGTGATGATCGCTTCATCGAAGCGGTCGCCGCCAACCCGTACGGATTCGGCGTACACCACACCGTTCAGGGAGATCAGCGCGATTTCAGTGGTACCGCCACCGATATCGACAACCATCGAGCCGCGAGCTTCTTCAACCGGCAGACCGGCACCGATCGCAGCCGCCATCGGCTCTTCGATCAGGAACACTTCACGGGCACCGGCACCAAGAGCCGATTCACGGATGGCACGACGCTCAACCTGGGTGGATTTGCAGGGAACGCAGATCAGTACACGAGGGCTGGGCTGCAAAAAACTGTTTTCGTGAACCTTGTTGATAAAATACTGCAGCATTTTTTCGCAGACGCTGAAGTCGGCGATCACGCCGTCTTTCATCGGACGAATGGCAGCAATGTTGCCTGGCGTACGGCCGAGCATGCGCTTGGCCTCGGTGCCAACGGCAACGACACTTTTCTGGTTACCGTGTGTCCGAATGGCCACAACCGATGGTTCATTCAGAACGATTCCGCGCTCGCGCACGTAAATAAGGGTGTTGGCAGTGCCCAGGTCAATAGAGAGATCGCTGGAAAACATGCCACGCAGTTTCTTGAACATGGGGAAAGGACCCTAGGCAACGCGTGGGTAAAAAAGTGCGGCAAACTCTAACAACGACAGGGATTTTGGGCAAGGCGCCAATATGTTAAATTGGCCGCTTTTCTGTGCACCAACCCCCACAATCGCGGCCTTATGACCGTAGAAATGCGGTAGTGTTCCGACAATCTAACACACGGACGCGGTCCGTTCTGTTTTCCACTGGAGATTCCCATGGCGCTTGAACGCTCCGACGTGGAAAAAATCGCTCATCTGGCCTGCCTTGGCCTCAATGATGCCGATCTTCCACATATCACTTCGGCCCTGAACAGCATTCTGGGACTGGTCGACGAAATGCAGGCGGTCAATACCGACGGTATCGAGCCGCTCGCCCACCCACTGGAAGCCAGCCAGCGCCTGCGTGCAGACGTCGTGACCGAGACCGATCATCGCGAGGCCTACCAGTCCATCGCACCAGCGGTCGAAAACGGCCTGTACCTGGTTCCGAAAGTCATCGACTAAAGGGAAAGAGCCTGCAATGCATCAATTGACTCTGGCCGAGATCGCCCGCGGTCTCGCCGACAAAAAGTTTTCTTCCGAAGAGCTGACCAAGGTCCTGCTGGCGCGCATTACCCAGCTCGATCCGCAGCTCAACAGCTTCATCAGCCTCACCGAAGACCTGGCGCTGCAGCAGGCCAAAGCCGCTGACGCCCGCCGGGCCAATGGTGAGAGTGGCGCCCTGCTCGGCGCGCCGATCGCCCACAAGGACCTGTTCTGCACCCAGGGCATCCGCACCAGCTGCGGCTCGAAGATGCTCGACAACTTCAAGGCCCCGTACGACGCCACTGTCGTTGCCAAGCTGGCGGCTGCCGGCGCAGTGACCCTGGGCAAGACCAACATGGACGAATTCGCCATGGGTTCGGCCAACGAGTCGAGCTACTACGGCGCGGTGAAAAACCCGTGGAACCTGGAACACGTTCCGGGTGGTTCGTCCGGCGGTTCGGCTGCAGCCGTTGCTGCTCGCCTGCTGCCGGCTGCCACTGCGACCGACACCGGCGGCTCGATCCGTCAACCCGCCGCGTTTACCAACCTGACCGGCCTGAAACCGACCTACGGTCGTGTTTCGCGCTGGGGCATGATCGCTTATGCCTCCAGTCTCGATCAGGGCGGCCCGCTCGCCCGTACCGCCGAAGACTGCGCGATCTTGTTGCAAGGCATGGCCGGTTTCGACGCGAATGACTCCACCAGCATCGACGAGCCCGTGCCAGATTACAGCGCCAGCCTCAACGAGTCGCTGCAAGGCCTGCGCATCGGCGTGCCGAAGGAATATTTCAGTGCCGGTCTCGACCCGCGAATCGCCGAGCTGATCCACAACAGCATCAAGGAGCTGGAAAAGCTCGGTGCCGTGATCAAGGAAATCAGCTTGCCGAACATGCAGCACGCGATCCCTGCGTACTACGTGATCGCCCCGGCAGAAGCGTCTTCCAACCTGTCGCGGTTCGACGGCGTGCGTTTCGGCTACCGCTGCGAAGACCCGAAAAACCTGATCGACCTGTACAAGCGTTCCCGTGGCGAGGGTTTCGGCCCGGAAGTGCAACGCCGGATCATGGTCGGTGCCTACGCGCTGTCGGCCGGCTACTACGACGCCTACTACCTGAAGGCGCAAAAGATTCGCCGCCTGGTGAAGAACGATTTCATGGCCGCCTTCAATGAAGTCGACATCATCCTCGGCCCCACCACGCCGAACCCGGCCTGGAAGCTCGGCGCCAAGAACAGCGACCCGGTCGCTGCGTACCTGGAAGACGTCTACACCATCACCGCCAACCTCGCCGGCCTGCCGGGCTTGTCCATGCCTGCCGGTTTCGTCGACGGCCTGCCGGTCGGCGTGCAGTTGCTCGCTCCGTATTTCCAGGAAGGCCGCCTGTTGAACGTTGCCCATCAGTATCAAATGATTACTGACTGGCACACCCGCACCCCAACCGGCTTCTGAGGAGAAACACATGCAATGGGAAGTCGTGATCGGGCTGGAGATTCATACCCAGCTCACCACCCGGTCGAAAATCTTTTCCGGTAGTTCCACCACCTTCGGTTCCGAGCCGAACACTCAGGCCAGCCTGGTTGACCTGGGTATGCCCGGCGTATTGCCGGTGCTGAACCAGGAAGCGGTGCGCATGGCGGTGATGTTCGGCCTGGCCATCGATGCCGAGATCGGCCAGCACAACGTGTTCGCCCGTAAAAACTATTTCTACCCGGACCTGCCCAAGGGCTACCAGATCAGCCAGATGGAATTGCCAATCGTCGGCAAGGGCCACCTGGACATCGCCCTGGAAGACGGCACCGTCAAACGCGTCGGCATCACCCGCGCGCACCTGGAAGAAGACGCCGGTAAAAGCCTGCACGAAGAGTTCAACGGCGCCACCGGCATCGACCTGAACCGCGCCGGCACGCCGCTGCTGGAAATCGTCTCCGAGCCGGACATGCGCAGCGCCAAGGAAGCCGTGGCTTACGTCAAGGCGGTCCACGCGCTGGTGCGCTACCTGGGCATCTGCGACGGCAACATGGCCGAAGGCTCGCTACGTTGCGACTGCAACGTATCGATCCGTCCGAAAGGCCAGGCCGAATTCGGCACGCGCTGCGAGATCAAGAACGTCAACTCGTTCCGCTTCATCGAGAAGGCGATCAACACCGAAGTGCAGCGTCAGATCGAGCTGATCGAAGACGGCGGCAAGGTGATCCAGCAGACTCGCCTGTACGATCCGAACAAGGACGAAACCCGTCCGATGCGCAGCAAGGAGGAAGCCAACGACTACCGTTACTTCCCCGATCCGGACCTGCTGCCAGTCGTCATCGAGAACTCGTTCCTCGACGACGTGCGCGCGACATTGCCGGAATTGCCACCGCAGAAACGCGAGCGCTTCCAGGCCCAGTTCGGCCTGTCGGTCTACGACGCCAGCGTCCTGGCCACCAGCCGCGAGCAAGCCGATTACTTCGAGAAAGTCGTGAGCATCAGCGGCGACGCCAAACTGGCGGCCAACTGGGTGATGGTCGAGCTGGGCAGCCTGTTGAACAAGCAAGGCCTGGACATCGATCAGTCGCCGGTCTCGGCCGAGCAACTGGGTGGCATGCTGCTGCGCATCAAGGACAACACCATCTCCGGCAAGATCGCCAAGGTGGTGTTTGAAGCCATGGCCAGCGGCGAAGGCAGCGCGGACGAGATCATCGACAAGCGCGGCCTCAAGCAAGTGACCGACAGCGGCGCCATCTCGGCGGTGCTGGATGAGATGCTCGCGGCCAACGCCGAGCAGGTCGAGCAATACCGCGCGGCAGACGAAGCCAAACGCGGCAAGATGTTCGGCTTCTTCGTCGGCCAGGCCATGAAAGCCTCCAAAGGCAAGGCCAACCCGCAACAGGTCAATGAACTGCTGAAAAGCAAGCTCGAGGGCTGATGAGCATCGAGCCAGCTCTGACTACTGGCTCAATTCCCTGTGGGAGCGAGCTTGCTCGCGATAGCGGTTCGGCATTCAATAATGAGTTGACTGTCAAAACGCCATCGCGAGCAAGCTCGCTCCCACATTTGTTTTTGGGAGCTTCCAAATGAAGCGTCTACTCAGTGCCTGCGCCCTGCTCTCCCTGCTGGCCGGTTGTTCCAGCAACGACATCATCGATCCACACGGCTACGACAAGACCGGCACAGCCTCCTACTACGGCGCCAAACACCAAGGCAAACGTACCGCCAGTGGCGAGCGTTTTAACAAGAATTCCCTGACCGCCGCCCACCGCCAGCTACCCTTTGGTACACGGGTGAAGGTCACGAACCTGAATAACGACAAGTCCTGTGTGGTGCGCATCAACGATCGTGGGCCACATACCCGCGGGCGTCTGATCGATATTTCACACGAGGCCGCCGAACGACTGGGTATGCTCAGAAGCGGCACCGCACGGGTTCGCGTGCAAGCCCTCGACGATTGACCGACGGAGCGCCGACCATCTTCGGACTTGCCGATCTACCCCTGCTCAGCGTGATTGAACTGCTCAGCGGCCTGTTGTTACTGATCGCCGGCGCCGAGCTGATGGTGCGCGCCGCCGTGCGCCTGGCCGCACGCCTGCACGTCCGGCCGCTGATCATCGGCCTGACCATCGTTGCCCTCGGCAGCAGTGCGCCGCAGATGGCGGTCAGCCTGCAAGCGACCCTGGCGCAAAACGCCGACATCGCCGTCGGCAGCGTGATCGGCAGCAGCATTTTCAACATTCTCGTCACACTCGGGCTCTCGGCGCTGATCATCCCGTTGCGGGTGTCGCGCCAGCTGGTGCACCTGGATATTCCACTGATGATCGGCGCCAGCCTGCTGGTGTTCGTGTTGGCGTGGAATGAAGAGCTGACCCGGGTCGACGGCGTTCTGCTGCTGGCAGCGCTGGTGCTGTATCTGGGCTTGCTGCTGCGCCAGTCGCGGCACTCGGCCCGTCCACAATCGACCACCCAGGATGTGGTGCAAGCGCCTTGGCTCAGCAGCCTGCTGATGATCGTCATCGGGTTGGCGATGCTGATTTACGCCGGACACCTGCTGTTGGGCGCCGCGGTGTCGGTCGCTACCGATCTGGGGCTTTCCGAGCGGATCATCGGCCTGACCATCGTCGCCGTCAGCACCTCCCTGCCGGAACTGGCCACCTCGTTGATCGCGGCGTTGCGCGGGGAACGGGAGATCGCCGTGGGCAACGTGATCGGCAGCAACCTGTTCAACCTTCTGGGTGTGCTCGGCTTTACCGCGCTGATCGCGCCATCACCGCTGTCGGTGTCGCCCAATGCCCTGGATTTCGATTTGCCGGTGATGCTCGGCGTCGCGGCGCTGTGCCTGCCGGTATTCTATTCCGGCTACCGGTTGACCCGTGTCGAAGGCCTGCTGTTTCTGGGTTTGTACCTGGCTTACGGCCTGCATGTGGTGTCATTCACCACCGGCATGCCACTGGCGGGCAAGCTTGAACACCTGATGCTGTTTTTCGTCCTGCCGGCGCTGGTGGCGTATTTGCTGTTCACGTCGCTGCGCGCCTGGCGTCGCCAACACCACAAGAGGGAATTGCCATGACCGACACTAAAAAGCCCGGCGTTGAAGTCCGTCGCCAAGTGATGGGCGACGCTTTCGTCGATCGCGCACTGGGCAATGCCACCGAGTTCACCCAGCCCCTGCAGGATTTCGTCAACGAACACGCATGGGGCAGCGTCTGGAACCGCGAAGGCCTGCCGTTGAAAACCCGCAGCCTGATCACCCTCGCCGCGCTGACGGCGTTGAAATGCCCGCAGGAATTGAAAGGCCACGTACGCGGTGCGCTGAACAACGGCTGCACCGTGGAAGAGATCCGCGAGGCGCTGCTGCATTGCGCGGTGTATGCCGGCGTGCCGGCGGCGATCGATGCGTTTCGGGCGGCGCAGGAAGTGATTGATAGCTACCAGAAGCCGGAGTAAGTCGCCGAGAACAGCAGCGACTGTTCGGCCGTCTTCGCGAGCAAGCCCGCTCCCACATTTGACCGAGTTCCTCCAGAAAGAATGCGATCAATGTGGGAGCGGGCTTGCTCGCGAAGAGGCCCTATAAAACACCGCAAATCCTGAAGCTAGATCCACCCACCCCACTGCAACAAAAAGATCCCGATGTTGGTGGTGACCGCCGCCATCAGGGTGGTGATCACGATGATCGCTGCCGCCAGTTCATGATTGCCATTGGCCTGACGGGCCATGACAAAGCTGGCGGCGGCGGTCGGGCTGCCGAAGTACAGGAACAGAATCCCCAGTTCCGCACCGCGAAAGCCCCAGAGCCAGGCGCCCAGCGTCGCCAGGATCGGCAGGCTGATCATCTTCACCAGGCTTGAGCTCAGCGCCATCGAGCCGCTTTTGCGCAACGCCGCCAGCGACAGGGTGCCGCCGATGCAGATCAGCGCCAAGGGCAAGGTGGTTTGCGCCAGGTACTGACCGGAGGTCTCCAGCCAACCCGGCAAACCGATATTGAAGTAGGCAAACGGCGCCGCCGCAAACACGCTGATGATCAGCGGGTTGATCATCACGCTTTTAAAGATGCTCCACGGGTCGGACTTGATCACCGGGCTGTAGACCGCCAGCACGATGCTCGAGAGCGTGTTGTATAGCAGGATCACCAGTGCCGCGAGAATCGCCCCAAGGGAAATCCCATAGTCACCGTACATGCTCGCTGCCAGCGCCAGGCCGATCACCCCATTGTTGCCGCGAAACGCACCCTGGGTGTAGATGCCTCGATCTTCCCGTGGGCACTTCCAGATCGCCCAGCCCCAGGCAATGGCGAAACACACCAGGGTGGCGATAGAGAAATAGATCAGCAGCGCCGGTTGCAGCGCGGCGTGCAGGTCGGCATGCAGGATGCCCAGGAACAGCAATGCCGGCATGGTGACGTTGAACACCAGGGCCGACGCGGTGTGAATGAAGTTGTCGTTGATCCAGTCGATGCGCTTGAGCAGCACCCCCAGAAACAGCATGGCAAACACCGGCGCGGTGATGTTCAGGGTTTCGAGGAAGATAGCCAGCATGCCGGGGGTAACCTTGGGTGGGCGTCGTTAGGGGGCTAATGATAAGCCACTGGGGACGTTGGCGTCTGGTAGAACGCCTTCGCGAGCAGGCGATGAGCAACCTGTGGCGAGGGAGCTTGCTCCCGCTGGGTCGCGAAGCGGCCCCAAAAGATGGGACTGCTACGCAGTCCAGCGGGAGCAAGCTCCCTCGCCACAGTCTTACGTGATTGGCGCCGGGTTGAACAAGGTGATGTCGTTATGCAGCTTGTGCTTCTCGGCCCACGTCTGCTTCTTGCCGCTGGCCACATCCAGATAGTAGTGGAACAACTCCCAGCCAAGGTCCTCGATCGAAGCCCGCCCGGTGGCAATCCGCCCGGCATCGATGTCGATCAGGTCCGGCCAGCGCTGCGCCAATTCGGTGCGGGTCGATACCTTCACCACTGGCGCCATGGCCAGACCATAAGGCGTACCGCGACCGGTGGTGAACACGTGCAGGTTCATCCCCGCCGCCAACTGCAACGTCCCACAGACAAAATCACTGGCCGGGGTCGCGCAGAAAATCAGCCCTTTGCGCTTGAAGCGTTCGCCAGGGCCAAGTACCCCGTTGATCGCGCTGCTGCCGGATTTGACGATCGAGCCCAATGACTTCTCGACAATGTTCGACAACCCGCCCTTCTTGTTTCCCGGTGTGGTGTTGGCACTGCGGTCCGCTTCCCCCTTGGCCAGGTAACGGTCGTACCAGTCCATCTCCCGCACCAGTTCCTGGGCAACCTCCTCGGTTTCGGCACGGGAGGTCAGCAGGTAAATGGCGTCACGCACTTCGGTGACTTCGGAAAACATCACCGTCGCACCGGCCCGCAACAACAGGTCTGAGGCATAACCCAGCGCCGGGTTGGCGGTGATTCCGGAAAATGCATCGCTGCCGCCGCACTGCATGCCCAGAATCAGCTCGGACGCTGGCACGGTTTCCCGGCGACGCTGATCGAGCTTCTTCAAGCGGCTCTCGGCCAATGCCATGATCTGCTCGATCATCTCGGTGAAACCATGACTCGAATCCTGCAAGCGGTACAGCCACGGCTCGCTCAAATCCACCGAGCTGTCGTTCTCGTGCATCACCTGTCCGGCCTGCAGCTTCTCGCAACCCAGACCGATCACCAGCGCTTCGCCACCCAGGTTCGGGTTGCGCGCCAGGTTGCGCACGGTACGGATCGGGATGTACGCATCAGTCGCAGTGATCGCCACACCGCAGCCGTAGCTGTGGGTCAGCGCCACCACGTCATCGACGTTCGGGTACTTGGGCAGCAACTCGTCCTTGATGCGCTTGACCGCATGGTCCAACACCCCGGTGACACACTGAACCGTCGTGGTAATCCCCAGAATGTTGCGCGTGCCAACGGTGCCGTCGGCGTTGCGATACCCCTCGAATGTAAAACCTTCCAGCGGCGCCTGTGCCGCCGGCACCTCGGTGGACAGCGGCAAGCTGTCCAGCGGTGGCGCGGTCGGCATGCGCAGTTGATCTTCCTTGACCCAGCTGCCACGTGGAATCGGTTGTAACGCGTAGCCAATGGTCTGGCCGTAACGGATCACCTGTCCGCCCTCGGGAATATCTTCAAGGGTGACCTTGTGGCTCTGCGGAACGAAATCCACGGTGACCAGGCCGTCCGGAAACTCGGTGCCGGCCGGTACGCCCTGATCGTTGACGACGATGACCACGTTGTCCCGCTCGTGCAGGCGGATGTAGCGCGGCGAGTCGGAATGTTCAATCAACTGCATGACGCCGCTCCTCAGGAATGCGCTTGAGACAATTTGTTATTGGTTTCAGGACCGCTGACTGGCGGCTCCTTGAGCACCACACGCTTGATCGGACCCACGATCACCAGGTAGCTGAACACCGCGACCAGTGCGTTGCAACCGACGAACACCAGCGCCCATTTGAACGAACCGGTGGAGCTGATGATGTAGCCGATCACGATCGGGGTGGTGATTGAGGCGATGTTGCCAAAGGTGTTGAACAGGCCACCGCTCAGTCCGGCGATCTGTTTCGGCGAAGTGTCGGACACTACAGCCCAACCCAGCGCACCCACGCCTTTGCCGAAGAACGCCAGGGCCATGAAGCCGACGACCATCCATTCAACGTCCACGTAGTTGCAGGCCACGATGCTGCTGGAAACCAGCAAGCCGGCGATGATTGGCGCCTTGCGGGCGAAGGTCAGGGAATGGCCCTTGCGCAGCAGGTAGTCAGAAATGACCCCGCCGAGCACACCACCGATAAAGCCGCAGATCGCTGGCAACGAGGCAATGAAACCGGCCTTGAGGATGGTCATGCCGCGTTCTTGCACCAGGTACACCGGGAACCAGGTCAGGAAGAAGTAGGTGATGCCGTTGATGCAGTACTGGCCCAGATACACGCCGAGCATCATGCGGTTGGTCAGCAGTTGGCGGATGTAGTCCCACTTCGGGCCGTCGGCTTTTTTGCCTTTGCCTTTGTCCTGATCCATGTCGACCATGCCGCCGTTGTCGGCGATGTGCTTGAACTCGGCTTCATTGATCATCGGATGCTGGCGCGGGCTGTAGATAACTTTCAGCCAGATCCCCGAGAAGATGATGCCGATCACGCCCATGACGATGAACACGTGCTGCCAGCCGAAGCTGTAGACAATCCAGCCCATCAGCGGCGCAAACAGCACGGTGGCAAAGTATTGCGCCGAGTTGAAGATCGCCGAAGCCGTGCCGCGTTCAGCGGTCGGGAACCAGGCCGCAACGATGCGTGCATTACCAGGGAAGGATGGCGCTTCGGCCAGGCCCACCAGGAAACGCAGCATGAACAGCGCAACCACCGCCGTGGACATGCCGAACTCGCCGACATAACCCTGCAGCACGGTGAACAGCGACCAGGTGAAGATGCTCAGCGCGTAGATTTTTTTCGAACCGAAACGGTCCAGCAGCCAGCCACCGGGAATTTGCCCGGCCACGTAGGCCCAACCGAATGCGGAGAAGATGTAGCCGAGGGTGACCGCGTCGATGCCGAGGTCTTTTTGCAGGCTGGAGCCCGCGATGGCAATAGTGGCCCGGTCGGCGTAGTTGATCGTGGTCACCAGAAAAAGCATGAGCAATATCAAATAGCGGACGTGGGTCGGCTTGGTCGCTTGCATGTAGATGTACTCCCACTGATTATTTTTATGCGGGTAATAACGGTGTTGTTTTTGTGGGAGCTGGCCTGCCAGCGATGCGGGCACCTCGGTGTGCCAGTCACACCGCGGTGATGCCATCGCTGGCAGGCCAGCTCCCACAGGTATTGCGGTGGATCAGGAACCGACGTAGGCAGTTTTTACGACCGTGTAGAACTCTTGCGCGTAGCGACCTTGCTCGCGGGATCCATAGGATGAACCTTTACGCCCACCGAATGGAACGTGGTAATCCACGCCCGCCGTCGGCAGGTTGACCATCACCATCCCGGCCTGGGAATGGCGCTTGAAGTGGTTGGCGTACTTCAGCGAGGTAGTGGCGATGCCCGCCGACAGACCGAACTCGGTGTCGTTGGCCATGGCCAGCGCAGCGTCGTAATCGGCCACGCGCACGATGTTGGCCACCGGGCCGAAGATCTCTTCGCGGCTGATGCGCATCGCCGCTTCGCTGTCGGCAAACAGGGTTGGCGCGAGGTAATAGCCTTCGGTATCGCAGGTCACCAGACCACCGCCGCTGACCAGACGTGCACCTTCGGACTGGCCGATGTCGATGTACTTCATGTCCTGTTCAAGCTGCGCTTGCGAGACGACCGGACCGATGTCGGTGCCGGCCTTCAGCGCGTGACCGACCTTGATCGACTTCATGCGCTCAGCCACGGCTTCGACGAACTTGTCGTGAATCCCGGCGGTGACGATGAAGCGACTCGAAGCGGTGCAACGCTGGCCAGTGGAGTAGAACGCGCTCTGCACCGACAGCTCGACCGCTTGCTTGAGGTCGGCGTCGTCGAGAATGATCTGCGGGTTCTTGCCGCCCATTTCCAGCTGAACCTTGGCCTGGCGCGACACGCAGTTGACTGCGATCTGACGACCGACACCCACGGAACCGGTGAAGCTGATGCCGTCGACTTTCGGGCTCTGAACCAGCGCATCGCCAACCACCCGACCGCTGCCCATCACCAGGTTGAACACGCCGGCCGGGAAGCCTGCGCGGGAGATGATTTCAGCCAGCGCCCAAGCGCAACCCGGCACCAGATCGGCCGGTTTCAGGACGACGCAGTTGCCGTAGGCCAGGGCCGGGGCGATTTTCCACGCTGGAATCGCGATCGGGAAGTTCCATGGAGTGATCAGACCGACCACACCCAGCGCTTCGCGAGTCACTTCGACGTTCACACCCGGACGCACGGACGGCAGATAGTCGCCGGACAGACGCAGGCATTCACCGGCGAAAAACTTGAAGATGTTGCCGGCGCGGGTCACTTCGCCGATCGCTTCGGGCAGGGTCTTGCCCTCTTCCCGAGCCAGCAAGGTGCCGAGCTCTTCGCGGCGGGCGAGGATTTCAGTGCCAACTTTATCCAACGAATCGTGACGAGCCTGGATGCCCGACGTGGACCAGGCCGGGAACGCGGCGCGAGCGGCGTCGATGGCGGCGTGAACCTGAGCGAGATCAGCCTTGGCGTATTCGCCAATGGTGTCGGTCAACTCCGACGGGTTGATGTTGGTGGAGTAATCGCTACCCGCAACCCACTCACCATTGATGTAGTTATCGAAACGCTTTGCATTTGCCACTGGATATTCTCCTCACGCAAAAGGCCGCTGATTACTCAGCGGCCTTGTTTAATCGGGTGTGTTACTGAGCACCTTGCTTGTCGATCAGCGCTGCGAGCATTTCATACTCTTCGCCGGTCAGATCAGTCAGCGGCGCACGCACAGGACCTGCGTCATAGCCGACAATTTTTGCCCCAGCCTTGACGATGCTCACCGCGTAGCCTGCTTTGCGGTTACGGATGTCCAGGTATGGCAGGAAGAAGTCGTCGATGATCTTGCCGACGGTGGCGTGATCTTCGCGGGCAATGGCGTGGTAGAAATCCATCGCGGTTTTCGGGATGAAGTTGAACACCGCCGAGGAGTAGACCGGTACGCCCAAGGCCTTGTAAGCCGCGGCGTAGACTTCGGCGGTCGGCAAACCACCCAGGTAGCTGAAGCGATCACCGAGGCGGCGACGGATCGACACCATCAATTCGATATCGCCCAGGCCATCCTTGTAGCCGATCAGGTTCGGGCAGCGCTCGGCCAGACGTTCCAGCAGCGGCGCGGTCAGACGGCAGACGTTGCGGTTGTAGACCACCACGCCGATTTTCACCGACTTGCACACGGCCTCAACGTGGGCGGCAACGCCGTCCTGGCTGGCTTCGGTCAGGTAGTGTGGCAACAGCAACAGCCCCTTGGCGCCCAGACGCTCGGCTTCCTGAGCGTATTCGATGGCTTGACGGGTCGAACCGCCAACACCGGCCAGGATCGGCACGCTGGTTTCGCAGGTGTCGACGGCGGTCTTGATGATTTCCGAATATTCGCTGGCCGCCAGAGAGAAGAACTCACCGGTACCGCCTGCGGCGAACAGCGCCGAGGCGCCGTATGGGGCCAGCCATTCGAGACGCTTGATGTAGCCAGCGCGATGGAAATCGCCCTGGGCATTGAAGTCGGTGACCGGGAAAGACAGCAGGCCGGAAGAGAGGATGGACTTCAGTTCTTGTGGATTCATTATTCGAACACCCTGGGTAGCGACGTTTGTGTGAGAGAAAACCGTTCAGCTCTCGCCGAGTTGTAGGTCATCGTACAACTTAAATAATAACCGTCAACTGCATTTCATCGCTGCGGGTGTAAATTGTTGGACAAGATGGGCTGGCGACGAATGAATCTGGGCCTTCGGTTCAGAAAAAAGGGATGCACGGACGCCGCGCCCGATGGGCGCTTAGGAGATACGTTGTCGGAAGATCGAGGGGGGATTAGCGAGGGGAGCTGATTTCAGGAGAGAAAATGGTGGTATGGCAACCGGCCCCTTCGTCGGAACGCCGCCCGGAGCCGGCTCGCTCCCACATGGGATCGACTGTGAACACAGGGTTTGTGAACAACGCAATCAACTGTGGGAGCGAGCCGGCTCCGGGCGGCGTTCCGACGAAGGCGGCCTCTCAGGCGATACATCACCCGAATCAGAAATCTTACCCCCGCTGCGCCTCAGCCTCTTCGTGGGCATTGCGCAGCCGCTCACGGCTGTTGGTCAGGTGCAAGCGCATGGCCGCACGGGCTGCATCGGAATCCTGGCGGGCAATCGCGTCGTAGATCTCTTCGTGCTCACGACTCAGGCGGTTCATGTAATGCTGCTGGTCATCATGGGCCAGGCGTGCCGAATTGAGTCGCGTCCGCGGAATGATACTGGTGCCCAGGTGCGTCATGATATCGGTGAAGTAGCGGTTGCCGGTCGCCAGGGCGATCTGCAGGTGGAACTGGAAGTCGGACGCCACGGCATCGCTGGCGTGGGAGACACTTTCATTCAATGCGTCCAGCGCTGCCCGCATCAGCGCCAGCTGCTCGGCGCTGCGGCGCTGGGCGGCAAGGCCGGCGGATTCGACTTCCAGGCTGATGCGCAGTTCGAGAATCGCCAGTACGTCACGCAGGGTGACCACGGTCGCCGGGTCGATACGAAAACCGCTCGGGCTCGGGGTATCGAGGACGAAGGTGCCGATGCCGTGGCGGGTTTCAACCTGCCCGGCCGCCTGCAAACGGGAAATCGCCTCACGCACCACCGTCCGGCTAACGCCATGGGCGTCCATGATCGCCGACTCGGTGGGCAATTTGTCGCCGCGCTTGAGATGACCGTCGCGGATCTGCTCGGACAGCACCGTCACCAGTTCCTGTGCGAGGCTGCGGCGCTTGCGAGGGAGGCGTGGAGCGTCGATCGGGTTTTCCATGGTGAACGTCATTCTCGAAAAATTCGGCTGAACCCGCATCATAGCTCAACGCAGTTGTACGATCACCCACCACCCCCCTGTAGGAGCGAGCTTGCTCGCGATGGTCTTGAGGCCGCGGAGGTAAACCTGATGCCCGCGTTATCGTTAACCTCCATCGCGAGCAAGCTCGCTCCTACAGGGGGTGGTGGTGTCAGGCGGTCACTGTCTGGTCCACCAGATGGCCATTCTCGATGCGAATGTGCCGTGGATGGAAGCGCTTCAGGCTGCTGCGGTGGCCGACGCTGACAATGCTCAACCCCGGTACCTCATCAATCAGGGCCTGATACAGCGACGCTTCGTCCTCTTCGTCCATTGCCGAGGTCGCTTCGTCCATGTACAGCCATTGCGGTGCATAGAGCAATGCACGGGCGAACGCCAGACGTTGCTGTTCACCCGGCGACAACATGCGCTGCCAGTGGTTGGCTTCATCCAGACGCGCCACCAGGTGCGGCAAGCGACAGGTTTCCAGCACCTGCACGTAGCGCTCGTGCGGGTAGGTGTCGCCGGACTGTGGATAACTCAGCGCTTCACGCAGCGTGCCAATCGGCAGATACGGTTTCTGCGGCAGGAACAGGTAGCGCGCCGCTGGCAGGCGAATACTGCCATGCCCCGCCGGCCACAAATGCCCCATGGCCCGCAACAAGGTCGATTTGCCGCTGCCGGAACGACCGCTGAGCATGACGCGCTCGCCCTCCTCCACGGTCATGTCGGCGTTGGTCAACAGGTGACGGCCGTCCGCCAGGTCGAGACCCAGGTTGTGCACCTTCAACTCCGAGCCCGCATTCTGCACATCGATCATCGGCGCGCGCTCTTCGTTGTCCGTCATGGCCTGGCGGAAACTCAACAGACGATCGCAGGTGGCGCGCCAGGAAGCGAGGCTCTGGTACGCACTGATAAACCAGCTGAAACTCTCTTGCACGTTGCCGAACGCCGAACTGATCTGCATCAGCTCACCGAGTTCGATCTTGCCCGCGAAGTAACGCGGCGCGGCGACCATGAACGGAAAGATGATGGCTGCCTGGCTATAACCGGCGGTAAAGAACGTCAGGCGCTTGGACACCTTCATGATGTCCCAGAAGTTGTGCCAGACCAGCCCGAAACGACTGCTCAAGCGACGGTTTTCATTCGGCTCGCCGTTATAAAGAGCGATGCTTTCGGCGTTTTCGCGAATCCGTACCATGGAGAAACGCAGGTCCGCTTCGAAGCGTTGTTGCCGGTTGTTCAAGCCGATCAGGCGACGACCGATCAAATGCGTCAGCCAGCTGCCGATCACCGCATAGACCAGCACACACCAGAACATATACCCGGGAATGGTAAAACCGAAGACTTCGATACTGCCCGACACGCCCCACAGGATGATCGAGAACGACACCAGGCTGACAATGTTGCGCAGCAGTCCAATGCCCAGCTCCAGGGTGTTGGAGGTGAAGTTGTTGAGGTCTTCGGAGATCCGCTGATCCGGGTTATCGGTGTAGCCGCCTTGCTCAAGGTGATAGTAATTCTTGTTGCCTAACCAGCGGGCGAAATGCTTTTCGGTCAGCCAGGCCCGCCACCGGATGGTCAGCATCTGGGTCAGGTACAGCCGGTATACCGCGCCGACAATCGCCACCGCCGCAATCCCGCAGAAATACAGGATCAGCCGCCAGAACGCAGCCTCGTCCTTTTGTTGCAGGGCATTGTAAAAATCCTTGTACCAGGTGTTGAACCACACCGAAATCCCCACGCTGACCAGCGACAGTACGATCACCGCGATCAGCAGTGTCCAGGCCTTGACCTTCTCTTCACTGCGCCAGTAGGGCGTGATCATCGCCCAGACTTTGCGAAAAAACTGCCCGCGCACAGCATCATTGACCGCGGAATATTCAGCGTTCTGATTCATGGAAAAGGCTCATTGGAGAAAAGAACGACACACGAACCGATCATAGATGATCAGTTCGTGTTGTAACGCGGTGTGACACCAATTGTTCAGCACCGGTTCAGCGACGGACCGGACGCTTCTGCAGTTTGCGCTGCAGCGTACGGCGGTGCATGCCCAGGGCGCGGGCCGTGGCGGAGATATTGCCTTCGTGTTCGGTCAGCACGCGCTGGATATGTTCCCACTGCAGGCGGTCCACGGACATCGGGTTTTCCGGCACCAGGGTGTCGAGGTCGGCGTGCTCGGAAAGCAGCGCAGCCAGCACATCGTCGGCGTCCGCCGGTTTGCACAGGTAGTTGCAGGCGCCGCGCTTGATCGCCTCGACCGCGGTGGCGATGCTCGAGTAACCGGTGAGGATCACCACGCGCATTTCCGGGTCCAGCTCCAGCAGCTTGGGCAACAGGACCAGGCCGGAATCGCCGTCCATTTTCAGGTCCAGCGCGGCGTAGTCCGGCAGATCGGCCTGGGCAATGATCAGGCCTTCTTCGGCGGAACCGGCGGTGCTGACGCGAAAACCGCGGCGGGACATGGCGCGGGCCATGACCCGGGTGAATGTTGCGTCGTCGTCCACCAGCAGCAAATGTGGCAGTTCTTCGCCTTCGCCTTCGACTGGGATATCGTCACTCATGTTCGTCTCCTCGGGCGACACGTGGCAGGCGCAGCTCGGTGAGCGTGCCGCCTTCCTCATGACTGTAGAGTTTCACTGAGCCGCCGGCGCGTGTCACGCTGGCCTTGCTCAAAAACAGGCCAAGGCCGAAACCTTTGCCCTTGGTGGTAAAAAACGGCTTGCCGATCTGCTCGGCAATGGCCAGCGGCACACCGGCGCCGTGGTCGCGGATGCTGATCGTCAGGTCCTCGGCATTCCAGTCCAGCGTCACTTGCAACCCTTCGGGGCAAGCGTCGGCGGCGTTGTTGAGCAGATTCAGCAGCGCCTGGGTCAGGTCCGGGGGCGGCGCCATGCGGGGCACAGTCCCCTGGCCCAGGCGCTGGAAGCGATAACTGGCTTCGGGGCGCATCAGGTGCCAGCGGTTGAGCGCTTCGTCGAGCCAGTCGGTGACGTCCTGCATCTCGACCGCCAGACGGCGATTGGCCTCCGCCGCCCGAACCAGTTGCTGCAAGGTTTCCTTGCAGAGCTTGACCTGATCCTGCAGTACGCTCAGGTCGTCCTGCAACATCGGGTCGTGGTGGTCCTGACGCATTTCCTTGAGCAACACACTCATGGTCGCCAGCGGCGTGCCCAGTTCATGGGCGGCACCGGCCGCCTGGGTCGCGACGGCCAGCAGTTGCTGATCGCGCAGTCCCTCTTCGCGACGGATGGCACGCAGCTCTTCCTGACGGCGCAACTCTTCGGCCATGCGCGCGGCGAAGAACGTAATGACCGCCGCGGCCAGGGCGAAGCTCAGCCACATCCCGTATACCTGCAGGTTTTCCCGAGCGATCGGGAAGGTCTGCAGCGGGTAGAACCGCGCCAGCAACAGGGTGTACATCGTCAATGCGATGCCGGACAGAATTACCGAATACCGCCACGGCAAGGTCACGGCAGCGATGGTCAGCGGCACCAGGTAATAAGAGACGAAAGGGTTGGTTGAGCCACCGGAAAAATACAGCAGGGCGCTGTGGATAAACAGATCGCACGCCAGCTGCACGGCATATTCAAGCTCGGTGACCGGCCACGAAGTGCGCAGGCGAATCGCCGTGAACGCGCACAGCAGCATCGAGCAACCCAGGGTCGCGGCCAGTTGAAACCAGGGCAGCGGCAACAGATCGAGCCAGTAAGCCAGGCCCACGGAACCGGCCTGGGCAGCCAGCACCAAAGTGCGGATGAACGTCAGCCGCCAGAGATTCTGGCGAGTCGCGGAAGTGATTTGAACGGGGGCGAGCATGAGCTCTCCTGATGAGCGCTCCAGGCGGATCGCAGGGAGTATAACCAAGCACGGGGGCTGGCAGGCGAAAGTGCGGCAAACGGCCACATGGCGGGAAAGATTACGGCGTCTATAAGGCCGCCTTCGCGAGCAGGCTCGCTCCCACATTAGAATGCGTTCTCCTGTGGGAGCGAGCCTGCTCGCGATTGGCTGCGAAGCGGCCACCTACCATCATCTGTATAGAAGTTGTAACAGCGCGAACCAGATCATTAAAGCCAGAGTCTGATAGTTTCACGCAGGCCCGGACCTTTAACCCCTGCGCATCGCCCAAGGAGTTTTCATGCACACATTTCGCCGCAGCGCCGCCCTTCTTGCCCTTAGCGCAGGCGCCGTCGCCAGTCTCCCGGCCCTGGCCGCCGACGAGTTGCATTACAACCAGATCGCCCTGCGCGCCGAAGTCAGCCAGGAAGTGGCCCGCGACCTGATGATCGTGACCCTCTATACCGAAGAACAGAACAGCGACCCGGCCAAACTTGCCGCCGACGTCAGCACCACCATGAACAAGGCGCTGGCCCAGGCCAAGCAGGTCAAGGACATCACCCTGCGCCAGGGCAGCCGCAACAGCTACCCGATCTACGACACCAAGGGCCAGAAAATCACCGGCTGGCGTGAACGCGCCGAACTGCGCCTGGAAAGCTCCGACTTCGCCGCCCTGTCGAAACTGACGGGCGAACTGCTCACCGACCTGAAAATGGGCGGCATGGACTTCGCCATCGCCACGCCAACCCGCAAGGCCAGCGAAGACGCCCTGCTCAAAGATGCCGTCACCGCCTTCAAAGCCCGCGCACAACTGGCGACCGACGCTCTCGGCGGCAAGGGTTACAAGATCGTCAACCTGAACTTGAACAGCAACGGTTATCCACAGCCGTACATGCGCGGACCGATGATGATGAAAGCCGCGAGCATGGACAGCGCGCCGGTGACCCCGGAAGTTGAAGCGGGCACCAGCCAGGTCAGCATGACGGCGGATGGGTCGATTGAAGTATTGATGCCTTGATTCGTTAACCCGTACCAAAAAAAACGGCGATCACCGGAGTGATCGCCGTTTTTTATTGCCGGGCCGAAATTCATTTAGTGCCTCCCGGGTTTGCGTATAACCGGGAAAGGTGGGTCGGCTGTCAAGACGCCTTCGCGAGCAGGCTCGCTCCCACAATGGGATCGGGTACAGCCGCGAGATCAGGTCGGCTGTCAGGCGGCAGTACCAAAAACCGCATCTGGCCAAGCAACAAATTGCCGATAGGTATAAATAAGTAACACCACGCGCCAATAGGGTGCGCCAGGCGCCCCGGTTGCCCTATTCCGATACGCAGGTTGCACCACAAAAACCGCGCGCAAACGGTCAAATGCGCAGATATTTATACATATGCGACATTAAGGTACGTTCGTGCCACTGTTTAAGGTTTGTAGCGGATCCGGATCTTGCATTGGGTATGGCCCCTGCATAAGTATCCGCAGGCACGACTCACGAGGTCGTCCTCTAATTCCAAAAATGACAACAAATCATGAGGCCACCATGCTTAAACACGCGGTCATTCCGTTTTTAGTCGGCGCCGGCCTGTTGGCCAGCGCACCTTTCGCCCAAGCGGCGACTAACCTGGTGTTCTGCTCCGAAGGGAGCCCGGCCGGTTTTGATCCGGGTCAGTACACCACCGGAACCGACTTCGACGCCTCTGCTGAAACCATGTTCAACCGCCTGACTCAGTTCGAGCGCGGCGGCACCGCCGTTATTCCTGGCCTGGCGACCAGCTGGGACATCTCCACAGACGTGCTGACTTACACCTTTCACCTACGTGAAGGCGTCAAGTTCCACACTACCCCGTATTTCAAACCGACTCGTGAGTTCAACGCCGACGACGTGCTGTTCACCTTCAATCGCATGATTAACAAGGATGACCCGTTCCGCAAAGCGTACCCGACCGAATTCCCGTACTTCACCGACATGGCCATGGACACCAACATCGCCAAGGTCGAGAAGGTTGACGATCACACAGTCAAATTCGTCCTGAACAGCGTTGACGCAGCCTTCATTCAGAACCTGGCCATGAGCTTCGCCTCCATCCAGTCTGCCGAGTACGCCGCCCAGCTGCTCAAGGAAGGCAAGCCAGGCGACATCAACCAGAAGCCGATCGGCACTGGCCCGTTCGTGTTCAAGAGCTACCAGAAAGACTCCAACATCCGCTACACCGGGAACAAGGACTACTGGAAGCCTGAAGACGTCAAGATCGATAACCTGATCTTCGCCATTACCACCGACCCGTCGGTACGTATCCAGAAGCTGAAGAAAAACGAGTGCCAGATCACGCTGTTCCCGCGTCCTGCCGACTTGAAAGCACTGCGCGAAGACAAGACCCTGAAGCTACCGGAACAGGCTGGCTTCAACCTGGGCTACATCGCCTACAACGTCATGCCCGTGCTCAAGGGCCGCACTGACAACAACCCGCTGGCTGACTTGCGGGTCCGCCAGGCGCTGGACATGTCGGTGAACAAGGCACAGATCATCGATTCGGTATATCAGGGCGCCGGCCAGCTGGCTGTCAACGCCATGCCACCGACCCAATGGTCCTATGACACCACCATCAAGGATGCCAAGTACGACCCTGAGAAAGCCAAGGAGCTGCTCAAGGAAGCCGGCATCAAGGAAGGGACCCAGATCACTCTGTGGGCCATGCCGGTACAGCGTCCGTACAACCCGAACGCCAAATTGATGGCTGAAATGCTGCAGTCGGACTGGAAGAAAATCGGCCTGAACGTCAACATCGTCAGCTACGAATGGGGCGAGTACATCAAGCGTTCCAAGGGTGGCGAGAACCAGGCGATGATCATCGGCTGGAGCGGCGACAACGGTGACCCGGACAACTGGCTCAACGTGCTGTTCGGCTGCGACTCGCTGAGCGGCAACAACTTCTCCAAATGGTGCGACAAGGACTTTGACAAGCTGGTCAAAGACGCCAAGAAGACCCCTGACCAGGCCAAGCGCACCGAACTGTACAAGCAGGCGCAACACCTCCTCAAAGACCAGGTTCCCATGACACCTATCGCGCACTCGACGGTGTTCCAACCCATGCGCGCCAACGTGCAGGACTTCAAGATCAGCCCATTCGGCTTGAACTCCTTCTACGGCGTCAGCGTCAGCAAATAAGGTGGTGCAACGGCGACGTTTTTGACGTCGCCGTTGCGTTATCTACCGAGAAAGCAGGAATTTGCCTACGTCCTGATCCACTGCGAAATACAGCAGAGGTCTAGGACGTATCGCCTTTTCCTACGAGTTTTTAGGACTTTTCGCATTTACTGCCGGACCCACGATTCATACCGTCGGGATCCGACCAGTTGATCTGTGAGCTCTCGGTTATTGCTGCACGTCATGGCTTGAGATCAATGAGGCCTCCACGTCCCCGGGCGGGACAAAGTCTCATTGTCAAAAACACTAAAAAAATAGGGAGCGTCATGCGCCATTCCTTGGTTTTTTCCGCATTGCTGGGCACCGGCCTGTTGGCCGCCAGTTCCATCAGCCTGGCGGCCAGCAACAGCCTGGTGTTCTGCTCCGAAGGCAGCCCGGCGGGCTTCGACACCGCGCAGTACACCACCGCGACCGATAACGACGCGGCCGAGCCGTTGTACAACCGACTGGCAGAGTTCGAAAAAGGCGCCACCAACGTAGTACCCGGTCTGGCAACAAGCTGGGATATTTCCGAGGACGGCCTCAAGTACACTTTTCACCTGCGCGAAGGGGTGAAATTTCACACAACGGCGTACTTCAAGCCGACCCGTGACTTCAACGCCGATGACGTGCTGTTTACCTTCAATCGCATGCTCGATCCGCAGCAACCCTTCCGTAAGGCTTACCCGACCGAATTCCCGTACTTCAACGGGATGAGCCTGAACAAGAACATCGCCAAGGTCGAGAAGACCGGCCCGCTGACCGTGGTCATGACGCTTAACAGCGTGGACGCCGCGTTCATCCAGAACATCGCCATGAGTTTTGCCGCCATTCTCTCGGCCGAATACGCCGACCAGTTGCTGGCGTCCGGCAAGCCGAGCGACATCAACCAGAAGCCGATCGGCACCGGCCCGTTCGTGTTCAAGAGCTACCAGAAAGACTCCAATATCCGTTACAGCGGCAACAAGCAGTACTGGGACCCCAGCCGGGTGAAACTCGATAACCTGATCTTCGCCATCAACACCGACGCCTCGGTGCGAGTGCAGAAGCTCAAGGCCAACGAGTGCCAGATCACCCTGCACCCGCGCCCTGCCGACGTGACCGCACTGAAGAACGACGCCAGGCTCAAGCTTATCGAAAAGCCTGGTTTCAACCTCGGTTACATCGCCTACAACGTGCGTCACAAGCCCTTCGACCAGCTCGAAGTGCGCCAGGCACTGGACATGGCGGTGAACAAGCAAGGCATTCTCAACGCCGTTTACCAGGGTGCCGGTCAATTGGCGGTCAACGCCATGCCGCCGACCCAATGGTCCTACGATGACACCATCAAGGATGCCGCCTACAACCCGGAAAAAGCCAAGGAACTGCTCAAGGCTGCCGGCGTGAAGGAAGGCACCGAAATCACCCTCTGGGCGATGCCGGTCCAGCGCCCTTATAACCCCAACGCCAAATTGATGGCCGAGATGCTCCAGGCCGACTGGGCCAAGATCGGTCTCAAGGTCAAGATTGTCAGCTACGAATGGGGTGAATACATCAAGCGCACCAAGAACGGCGAACACGACGTCAGCCTGATCGGCTGGACGGGTGACAATGGCGATCCGGACAACTGGCTCGGCACGCTTTACAGCTGCGACGCCATTGGCGGCAACAACTACTCCATGTGGTGTGATCCGGCTTACGACAAGCTGATCAAGCAGGCCAAGGTCGTCACCGACCGTGACCAGCGCACCGTGCTCTACAAACAGGCTCAGCAATTGCTCAAGCAGCAAGTGCCGATCACGCCTGTCGCCCACTCGACGGTCAACCAGCCGTTGAGCGCCAAAGTCGAAGGATTCAAGGTCAGTCCTTTCGGCCGCAACGTGTTCTCGGGTGTCAGCCTGGAAAAATAACCGATTAGCCAGAACCGCTGGGGGCGCTTGCGCCCTCACGCAAGCGTATTGCCGCAATTCGCCAAATTGACCTGCTGCAAACGTTTGCGATGCCTTGTATGAGTTCTAACCAATAGCCGGATCACCAAAAAAAGACCGGCATAAAAAAAGAAAGTAAGGAGCTTCACCCATGAAACTGAGCAGCACCGCGTTATTGGCCCTGGCCATCAGCAGCGTCACCGCCACGGCCTACGCAGAATCCCAGAGCCAGGCGTTTACCCCGGTTACCGTGAAAGAGAAAAGTGCCCAGAGCGAGGCCACCGGCTTCGTCGAAGGTCAGTCGATCAGCGGCACCACGCGTAACTGGTATGCAAACGAGCAACTCAAACGTGGTGGCCAGTTCGCCTACAAGAAAAACGGCGTGTCGACCGATACCGATCGTCGTATCAACTGGGTGCAAGGCACCATCATCAAGTACAACTCCGGTTTCACCGAAGGCACCGTGGGGATCAGCACCGAAGTGGCGGCGTACAACGCCATTGCCCTGGATCGTGATCGCAAGGACCTGGCGTCCAACAACGGCGGCGCACCGGGCACTCGTCCAGGCGCGGGCAACAATCGTACCCTGACCGAAGAAGGCGGCGACGCCGTAGACCAGTGGAGCAAGCTCGGCCTGGCCAACGTCAAGGCCCGTGTCTCCAACACCACCCTGACTGCAGGTCGCCAGAACTTCAGCAGCCCGATGGTCGATGTGATCGGCAACCGTGCACTGCCTTCGAGCTTCGAGGGTGTGAGCCTGCACAGCGAAGAGCTGGAGAACCTGTCCTTCGACGTGGGCACCTTCGATCGCAACTCTCCGCGCACGGAGCAAAGCCAGCGCAAGTTCCGCACCGAATACGCCAACGGCATCGTTGAGAGCGATCACGTCCACACCGCGGGCATCACCTACACGCCGTTCGCCAGCCTGACCACCAGCCTCTGGGCCACCCAGGCCGAAGACATCTGGAACCAGTACTACTTCGGCGCCAGCCATGTGATGGGCGACAGCCAGGTTTTGAGCCTGACCACTGGCCTGAACTACTACAAGACCCAGGAAGAAGGCAAAGCGCTGATCGGCAACATCGACAACGATACCTACTCCCTGTCGTTCGGCCTGACCCACCAGGCCCATAGCCTGACCTTCTCGTACCAGGAAATTAACGGTGACGAGTACTTCGACTACCTGCACGAAACCAACGGCATTTACCTGGCCAACTCCCTGCTGTCGGACTTCAACGGCCCGAACGAGAAATCCTTCCAGGTGGCCTACGGTCTGAACATGGCCGAATACGGTGTCCCGGGCCTGAAGTTCAACCTCTACAGCGCTCGCGGCTGGGGTATCGACGGTACTCACTACAAGGGTAACGAAGGCGTGGCGGGCAAAGGCTACGACGGCATCCAGGCCCAGGATGGCGAACATCACCAGGAATACGGTATCGGCGCTGCGTACGCCGTGCAGAGCGGCCCGCTTAAAGCCACCGCTATCCGCGCGACCTACACCACTCACCGCGCCAGCGAAAACCAGGCCGATGGCAGCATCAACGAGTTCCGTCTCGTGACCACCATCCCGTTCAACATTCTGTAAATACGCCAGCCAGACGGCTGACTCGTCACGGGTCGGCCGTCCGGCGTTGATCCTTTAACCGATTGCAGAGGGTTCTTGATGAAAATGCTTCCCCTACGTGCGGCCATCGCGGCCGCGTTGCTGAGCATCGCTGTTGGCGTCTCGGCCAAGCCCCTGGTGGTCTGCACTGAAAACAGCCCGGAAGGCTTTGACACAGCCTTGTACACGACTGCAGTCACCGCCGATGCCGCGGCCGAAACCATTTTCAATCGCCTGGCCGACTTCAAGCCCGGCACCACTGAAGTGATTCCGGCGCTGGCAGAGTCCTGGGACATCAGCGAAGACGGCCTGACCTACACCTTCCACCTGCGCAAAGGCGTCAAGTTTCACACCACCGAATACTTCAAGCCGACCCGCGACCTGAATGCCGACGACGTGCTCTGGAGTTTCCAGCGTCAACTGGACCCGAATCACCCGTGGCACAAACAATCGAGCGTGGGCTTCCCTTACTTTGAAAGCATGGGCTTCAAGGACCTGCTCAAGAGCGTGGAAAAAGTTGACGACAACACCGTCAAGTTCACCCTGACCCGTCGCGAAGCGCCGTTCCTGGCTGACATCGCCATGGCATTCGCCTCGATCTATTCGGCCGAGTACGCCGACCAACTGCTCAAGGCCAACAAGACCGGCGACCTGAACAACAAACCGGTCGGCACCGGCCCGTTCGTGTTCCAGCGCTACAACAAGGACGCTCAGGTCCGCTTCAAGGCCAACCCGGACTATTTCCGGGGCAAGCCACCGGCAGACGCACTGATCCTGGCCATCGCCACCGACAACAACGTGCGCCTGCAAAAGCTCAAGGCCAACGAATGCCAGGTCGCGCTGTACCCGAAGCCGGATGACATCCCGAGCATCAAGAAAGACACCAACCTGAAGGTTGATGAACTGAACGCGATGACTGTCTCGTACATCGCCATGAACACCTCGCACAAGTACATGAGTGACGTGCGGGTGCGCAAAGCCATCGACATCGCTTTCGACAAGGAAGCCGCGGTCAACGCGCTGTTCGGTAAAGGCAATGCCACCGTGGCGGTCAATCCGTTCCCGGACACCCTGCTGGGCTACAACCACCAACTGACCAACCCGCCCCGCGACCTGGTCAAGGCGCGCGCCCTGCTCAAGGAAGCCGGCGTGCCGCAAGGCACCGTGTTCACCCTATTCACCCGCAACGGTGGGGGCGCGACCAACCCGAACCCGATGCTCGCCGCCCAGATGATGCAGGCTGACCTGGCGAAGATCGGCCTCACGGTCGACATTCGCGTCATGGAATGGGGCGAAATGCTCAAACGCGCGAAAAACGGCGAACACGACATGGTGGCGGCCGGATGGGCGGGCGATAACGGCGACCCGGATAACTTCCTGACGCCTATGCTCAGTTGCGAGGCCGCTAAAAACGGCGAAAACTACGCGCGCTGGTGCAACGAGAAGTTCCAGGCGCTGCTCGATGAAGCCCGGGCCAAAGTGAACCCGGACGAGCGCGCGGCGCTCTACGAGCAAGCCCAGGCCATTTTCAACCAGGACCAGCCATGGATCAGCATGGCGCACACCCGTATGTTCACCGCAATGCGCAACAACGTAGAGGGCTATCAAATCAGCCCGCTCACCACTAATAATTTCGCCACCACCCAGGCGAAGTAGATAAGAAAACTCCCGGCGTCCCTGACACCAGGGACGCCAGGCACGCCTAACCGGCTGATGAGGTACACCACACGATGTTTAGTTTTATTGCCCGCCGACTGGGGTTGTTGATCCCCACGTTCTTCGGCATCACCTTGCTGACTTTCGCGTTGATTCGCATGATTCCAGGCGACCCCGTGGAAGTGATGATGGGTGAACGTCGGGTCGATCCCGAAATGCATGCTCAGGCAATGGAACGCCTTGGTCTTAACAAACCCCTGTATGCCCAATACCTGGATTACATTGGCAAACTGGCCCAGGGCGATCTCGGCGAATCCCTGCGCACCCGGGAAAGCGTCTGGACCGAGTTCAGCTCCCTCTTCCCCGCGACCCTGGAACTGTCCATGGCCGCCCTGTTGTTCGCCGGCATCCTGGGTCTGCTGGCCGGGGTGATCGCGGCACTCAAGCGAGGATCCCTGTTCGACCATGGGGTGATGGGCATCTCCCTGGCGGGATACTCGATGCCGATCTTCTGGTGGGGCCTGATCCTGATCATGTTCTTCTCGGTGTCCCTGGGCTGGACTCCGGTGTCCGGGCGGATCGACCTGCTCTACGACATCGAGCCGCGGACCGGATTCATGCTGATCGATACGCTGCTGGCCGATGACGTCGGTGCCTTCTTCGACGCCCTGCACCACCTGATTCTGCCGGCCATCGTGCTCGGTACCATCCCGCTGGCGGTGATTGCGCGGATGACCCGTTCTTCGATGCTCGAAGTGCTGCGCGAAGACTACATCCGTACCGCCCGCGCCAAAGGCCTGTCGCCGTCGCGCGTGGTGTTCGTGCATGGCCTGCGCAACGCGCTGATTCCGGTGCTGACCGTGGTCGGCCTGCAAGTCGGCACGTTGCTGGCCGGTGCGGTCCTGACCGAAACCATCTTCTCCTGGCCGGGCATCGGCAAATGGCTGATCGAAGCCATTGGCGCACGGGATTATCCCGTGGTGCAGAACGGCATCCTGTTAATCGCCTGCCTGGTGATTCTGGTCAACTTCGTAGTGGACATCCTCTACGGCTTTGCCAACCCACGCATTCGTCACCAGCGCTGAGATCATGACCATGACCACTCCAATTCCAGCGGCAGCAGTCGATCAAAGCCTGCTGTATCCGTCCCCGTACAAAGAATTCTGGCACGCCTTCTCCCGCAACAAAGGGGCCGTCGCCGGCCTGATGTTCATGTTGCTGGTGATTTTCTGCGCGCTGTTCGCCCCGTGGGTAGCGCCGCATAACCCGAGCGAGCAATACCGCGACTTCCTGCTGACCCCGCCGGCCTGGCTGGAAGGTGGGCAGATGCAATTCCTGCTCGGCACCGATGAACTCGGTCGCGACCTGTTGTCGCGGCTGATCCAGGGCTCACGCCTGTCCTTGCTGATCGGCTTGTCGTCGGTGGTGATGTCGCTGATCCCCGGGATCCTGCTGGGTCTGTTCGCCGGGTTCTTCCCGCGCCTGCTGGGCCCGACCATCATGCGTCTGATGGACATCATGCTGGCCCTGCCGTCCTTGCTGCTGGCCGTGGCGATTGTCGCCATCCTCGGCCCTGGCCTGATCAACACCGTGATCGCCATCGCCGTGGTGTCCCTGCCGTCCTACGTCCGCCTGACCCGCGCCGCGGTGATGGGCGAACTGAACCGCGACTACGTGACCGCCGCACGCCTGGCCGGTGCCGGTCTGCCGCGCCTGATGTTCATCACCGTGCTGCCCAACTGCATGGCGCCGCTGATCGTACAGGCGACCTTGAGCTTCTCCTCGGCGATTCTCGATGCCGCGGCACTGGGCTTCCTCGGCCTTGGCGTGCAACCGCCAACGCCTGAGTGGGGCACCATGCTGGCTTCGGCTCGCGACTACATCGAACGCGCCTGGTGGGTCGTCAGTCTGCCTGGTTTGACCATTTTGCTCAGCGTGCTGGCAATCAACTTGATGGGCGACGGCCTGCGCGATGCGCTGGACCCGAAACTCAAGAACGCCGCCTGAGGAGATTCAAATGTCACTGTTAGAAATCAAGAATCTCAATGTCCGCTTCGGCGACAAGAACGCCGTTCCGGTGGTCGACGGTCTCGACATTACCGTGGACAAGGGCGAAGTCCTGGCCATCGTTGGCGAATCGGGTTCCGGCAAGTCCGTGACCATGATGGCGCTGATGGGCTTGATCGAACATCCGGGAATCGTCACCGCCGACGCCCTGAATTTCGACGGCAAGAACATGCTCAAGCTGAGCAACCGCCAGCGTCGGCAGATCGTCGGCAAAGACCTGGCCATGGTCTTCCAGGACCCGATGACCGCGCTGAACCCGAGCTACACCGTCGGTTTCCAGATCGAAGAAGTGCTGCGCCTGCACTTGAAAATGTCCGGCAAGCAAGCCCGCGCACGGGCCATCGAACTGCTGGAAAAAGTTGAAATCCCGGGCGCCGCCAGCCGTATGGATGCCTACCCGCATCAACTCTCCGGTGGTATGAGCCAGCGTGTTGCGATCGCCATGGCGATTGCCGGCGAACCGAAACTGCTGATCGCCGACGAACCGACCACGGCACTGGACGTAACGATTCAGGCGCAGATCATGGACCTGCTGCTGGCCCTGCAGAAAGAGCAGAACATGGGCCTGGTGCTGATCACCCACGACCTCGCGGTCGTGGCCGAAACCGCTCAGCGCGTGTGCGTGATGTACGCCGGCCAAGCGGTCGAAGTGGGTCAGGTGCCTCAACTGTTCGACATTCCGGCGCACCCGTACAGCGAAGCGCTGCTCAAGGCGATCCCTGAACACAGCCTCGGCGCCTCGCGCCTGTCGACGTTGCCGGGCATCGTCCCCGGTCGTTACGACCGTCCGCAAGGCTGCCTGCTGTCGCCGCGCTGCCCCTACGTGCAGGAAAACTGCCGCACGCAACGTCCGGCCCTTGACCCGAAAAGCCACAGCCTCGCCCGCTGCTTCTACCCGCTGAATCAGGAGGTGGCGTAATGGCCGTCGTACTTACCGCCCGCAACCTGACCCGTCACTACGAAGTGTCCCGTGGCCTGTTCAAGGGTCATGCGACCGTGCGCGCCCTGAACGGGGTGTCGTTCGAACTGGAAGCCGGCAAGACCCTCGCCGTCGTTGGCGAATCCGGTTGCGGCAAATCCACCCTGGCCCGTGCCCTGACCCTGATCGAAGAGCCTTCTTCCGGCTCGTTGAAAATCGCCGGCCAGGAAGTCGCCGGTGCCGACAAGGCCCAGCGCAAGCAGCTGCGCAAAGACGTGCAGATGGTGTTCCAGAGTCCCTACGCGTCGTTGAACCCCCGGCAGAAAGTCGGTGACCAGCTGGCCGAACCGCTGCTGATCAACACCAACCTGAGCGCCGCGGAACGTCGCGAGAAAGTCCAGGCGATGATGAAGCAGGTGGGCTTGCGCCCTGAGCACTACCAGCGTTATCCGCACATGTTCTCCGGTGGTCAGCGCCAGCGGATCGCCCTGGCCCGGGCGATGATGCTGCAACCGAAAGTGCTGGTGGCGGACGAACCGACTTCCGCGCTGGACGTGTCGATTCAGGCGCAGGTGCTGAACCTGTTCATGGATTTGCAGCAAGAGTTCAACACCGCCTACGTGTTCATCTCCCACAACCTGGCCGTGGTGCGTCATGTGGCCGATCACGTGATGGTGATGTACCTCGGCCGTCCGGTGGAAATGGGTCCCAAGGAAGACATCTACACCCGTCCCCTGCACCCCTACACCCAGGCGCTGTTGTCGGCGACGCCAACCATCCATCCGGATCCGGACAAGCCGAAAATCAAGATCGTCGGCGAATTGCCCAACCCGCTGAACCCGCCGTCCGGCTGCGCTTTCCACAAACGCTGCCCGTACGCGACCGAGCGCTGCAGCACTGAAGAGCCAGCCCTGCGCCTGCTCGACAGTCGCCAGGTGGCATGCCATTACGCCGAGCAGTTCCTCGACGGCGCGGCGTAAAAAAATGTGGGAGCGGGCTTGTTCGCGAAGGCGTTATGTCAGTCACATCATTGTCGACAGACAGACCGCATTCGTCGGATCGCCGCCCGGAGCCGGCTCGCTCCCACAGGGGTAATTGATCGGCCCACAGACCTCTTCTACTTCGACGGCGTATCAGTCGGTGCAGAAGAGGTTTTCTTTTACCTGCGTTTTACGTCTGGCTGTCGTCCTCTTCGTCAGTCATCGAGTCGTCATCGCCCTCGCTACCAGCCAGATTCTGGTTACCAGACTCAGATCCGGATTGGGCGATCATCGTCTCACTCTTCGTGTCCTGCCAATTCCAGGCCTGCTTGTCATGCTGCTCACATTCCGCCCACGCCGCTGACGAACCGAGGGACAGCAGCACCAATACCTTCAACAACACACCGCGTAGAAACATGCTCATAGCCGATGCCCTCCTGCCAACGACGAACCCGGATGCCGTGGCGTTGTGCGAGATCCAGATGTGATCGAGCGGGTTCTCAAACCAGGACATTAATGATGGTCGGGAAACGCCATGGCGGACAGATTGGTTTTGCATAATTGCTATGGCGAATGGTTATTTAAGATGGTGTTAACTTTCTACATTTCGAAAGAAGGCTAAAACAATGGATCTGTTGCCAACGTTACTGCAGCTCGAACAACGTCTGATGGTGCAAGCCACCCGACGCGATGCCGAAGAGCTCTCCCGGCTGCTCGCCGACGACTTCACCGAATTTGGCGCCAGTGGCGGCGTCTGGAACAAAACTGACGTGGTCGAGCGACTGCCTGATGAGATTTTCACCGAACGCACCATCAGCGAATTCGCGGTTAAACCGCTCTCGGAGCATACCGCCCTGGTGACCTATCAATGTCACACCGCTGCCAACTCCAGCTTGCGCAGTTCAATCTGGCGCAAGCAGGAAGAGCAATGGCAGATGGTTTTTCATCAGGGAACATGTATTCCGAAGGAATGAATGCAGTCCGCCATGGCTTGTAGGAGCGAGCTTGCTCGCGAAAAACGTCAACGATAACGCGGGTTGCCTGACGAACAGTGGCGTCCTGAAGTCCATCGTCGGAACGCCGCCCGGAGCAAGCTCGCTCCTACAAAGAATTGCGTTAGAATCGAGTAGGAGGCAGATTTACATCTGCCGTCCTCTCACACCACCGTACGTACGGTTCCGTATACGGCGGTTCAGGTTATACGGTTAAGCCGGTTAATCGTATCCAGTATCGAGACCAGCCCGAGTCGGTCCCACAGCTTCTTCGGCAACGCCTGATTCATATGGGGCGCTCCCGAGTTCCACCATGGGCCTCGGCCATTGGCTGCCGATTTCCGCGCCCGCGCCTCATTGAGTCCCAGACGTATCAGGTTGCGCACCCTCGCAGAGGGCCGCTTCCATTGTCGCCAGACGACACAACGAAGCTTGTGACGCACCCAGCCATCAAGTGTCTCCAGCGCTCGCTTGCCTTGGGTCAGCTTGAAGTAGCCCGCCCAACCGCGCAGCACGGGGTTTATCCGCTCGATGACAGTCGCCATCTTGCGGCCCCGCGCTTTACGTAGCAGCTCCCTGAGTCGGTCGCGCAAACGACGCAGGCTCATGGTTGCCACTCTCAGCCTCGGTTGCTGGTGCCAACTCATCCCGTAACCCAAGTAATCACACATCCAAGACCCGGCTACTTGGCTCTTGTCCCGGTTCAGCGTCAGTTTCAGACGCTGATTCAGGAAGCGCTCAACACTCCTCATCACTCGTTCGCCAGCACGAGGGCTGCGCACATAAATGTTCGCATCGTCGGCATAGCGTACAAAACGATGACCCCGTCGTTCCAGCTCGCGGTCGAGTTCGTTGAGCAGGATGTTCGACAGCAACGGCGAGAGCGGACCGCCTTGCGGCGTCCCTTCCTGCCGTCGGCTGGCGATCCCGCCCGACATCACACCGGCTTCGAGGTAACGGCGGATCAGCCTGAGCACGCGTTTATCTTCGATTTGGCGCGCCACGTACGCCATCAGGACATCGTGGTTGACCCGATCAAAGAACTTCTCAAGATCAAGTTCCACGCACCAGCGATGCCCTGCCGCCACATGGGCGCGGGCTGTCTCGATGGCTTGGTGGGCGCTTCTGCCCGGTCGAAAGCCGTAGCTGTAGTCCGAGAACAGCGGGTCGAAGATCGGCGTGAGCTGTTGCAGCAGTGCCTGTTGGATCAGGCGATCCACGACGCTGGGAATGCCCAGCTGTCGGGTGCCGCCTTTGGGTTTGGGGATGTCAACGGCGCGCACACCTTGCGGGTGGTACTCGCCGGCCAGCAGCCTCCTCTGGAGGGTTGGCCAATACTGTTTCACGTAGCCCGCCAAGTCGTCGACCGTCATGCCATCGGCACCCGGCGCGCCCTTGTTGTTGACCACGCGCTGATACGCACGCCTGAGGTTGGCCGGTGCAAGCACGCACGCCTGAGGTTGGCCGGTGCAAGCACCCGCGCCATCAGCGTGTCCGGCTCCGCGTTCGTCCACGTCACAGATGCCGTCGATACCTTTGCGCTGTCAGCCGTCATCCTCGGATTCTGTCCGGGACTCGGGGTAACAGTTTCCTCTTGGAGAAATTTCTGCATTTCGGTATTCAACGAGACTCTGACGCCTACTGGCGGCATAACCTGTTCGGCCCTTGGTGGCGCGGTTAACCGCCACTTACTACGGCTTCGGCTGACTTCTGCTCGCTCATCCCGTCGCCTCGCGGCGCTCGGTAGCACAGTGGCAAACGTGCAGATCTCCCAGGGTAATTCGCGCGACCTTCCTGCTTATGCCTGTCGGATCTACGTCACAGCGTTCCGTGCAAGTATTGGGCTTTAGTGATTATGGCCACCTTACCCCGCTGCACCGCCTCATCCGCTTCCTGTTCGTCAAGCCAGCATTTTGCCTCGGGCTTCCTTCAGATTCGCGGTCACCCGCGACACCCTTGCCTTCGGCTAACACTTCCCCTTGCCGGGTGTGTAGAGGACTTGCACCTCCAAGTCACCAGCGTGGCCACCACAGCCAAGCTGGTTGCGCTTGCGCGCAACGCGCCATGCCTGGCGCACCACAAAAAAACCCCGCAGCTTTCGCAACGGGGCTTTTGGGTTACAACTCAGCGCTTAATGATGCTCACGCGTCGCGCGGAATTTCACGTCCGGCCAGCGCTCTTCCATCAGCGCCAGGTTGACCCGGGTCGGGGCCAGGTAGGTCAGGTGACCGCCGCCGTCGACCGCGAGGTTTTCCACAGCCTTGACCCGGAACTCCTCGAGCTTCTTCTTATCGTCGCAATCGATCCAGCGCGCGGAATACACGGTGATCGGCTCGTACGAGCACTCGACCTTGTATTCCTCTTTCAAGCGGCTGGCGACCACATCGAACTGCAGCACACCGACGGCGCCGAGGATGATGTCGTTGCTGCGCTCGGGGAAGAACACCTGGGTGGCGCCCTCTTCCGCCAGTTGCTGCAAGCCCTGACGCAGTTGCTTGGATTTCAGCGGATCACGCAGGCGTACGCGGCGGAACAGTTCCGGGGCGAAGTGCGGGATGCCGGTGAAGCCCAGGACTTCGCCTTCGGTGAAGGTGTCGCCGATCTGGATGGTGCCGTGGTTGTGCAGGCCGATGATGTCGCCAGCAAACGCTTCCTCAAGCTGCTCACGCTCGGAAGAGAAGAAGGTCAGCGCGTCGCCGATCCGCACGTCCTTGCCGGTACGCACGTGGCGCATCTTCATGCCTTTTTCGTACTTGCCGGAGCAAATGCGCATGAAGGCGATACGGTCGCGGTGTTTCGGGTCCATGTTCGCTTGGATCTTGAACACGAAGCCGGCGAATTTCTCTTCAACCGGTTCCACGGTGCGCTCGTTGGCCACACGGGCCAGGGGTTTCGGCGCCCAGTTGACCACGGCGTCGAGCACGTGATCGACACCGAAGTTGCCCAATGCAGTACCGAAGAACACCGGGGTCAGTTGGCCGTCGAGGAATTCCTGTTGATTGAATTCGTGGCAGGCGCCCTGTACCAGTTCCAGCTGATCAACGAAACGATCGTACTCGTCGCCCAGGTGCGCACGGGCTTCATCGGAGTCGAGCTTCTCGATGATTTTCACATCGGTGCGCTCGTGGCCGTGGCCGGCGGTGTAGACGATGATGTAGTCGTCGGCGAGGTGATAAACGCCCTTGAAGTCGCGGTAGCAACCAATCGGCCAGGTGATCGGCGCCGCCTTGATCTTCAGGACCGCTTCGATTTCGTCGAGCAGTTCGATCGGGTCGCGGATGTCACGGTCGAGTTTGTTGATGAAGCTGACAATCGGCGTGTCACGCAGACGGCAGACGTCCATCAGCGCGATGGTCCGTGGCTCTACACCCTTACCGCCGTCGAGAACCATCAAGGCCGAGTCCACCGCTGTCAGGGTGCGGTAGGTATCTTCGGAGAAGTCTTCGTGGCCCGGGGTGTCGAGCAGGTTGATCATGTGCTCGCGATACGGGAACTGCATGACCGACGTGGTAATGGAAATACCCCGTTGTTTTTCCATTTCCATCCAGTCGGAGGTGGCATGGCGGTCGGATTTACGAGATTTCACCGTGCCGGCAACCGCAATCGCCTTGCCCATCAGCAAGAGCTTCTCGGTGATGGTGGTTTTACCGGCATCGGGGTGGGAAATAATGGCGAAAGTGCGGCGTTTCGCGACTTCGGCGGCCTGTTTGGTCATGGGAAATCGCCTGGCAGGTGATTCAAAAAAGGGCCGCGATTATAGCCCATGTTGAACAAGGAACCGAACCGTTGAGCACATTAGGGGTGGCCAAATGCTGCTTCAGATGGGAACCTTTCAGCGCGTGGAGGCGTCCACTCCCCTGTTACGACTATTCGTCAGGGTTGAAAAATCAGCAAGTTAGCCTGACGAGGCTGCGCTTATGGCTCGATAAGCCGTACGTTTTCTCCCCGTAGGAGCGAGCTTGCTCGCGAAAAACGTCCAGACAATGCGTTCATTCAGACCGCACGCGTCATCGTTGACGTCCATCGCGAGCAAGCTCGCTCCTACAAGGGAAAGCGCTCGGCATGAGGAGCTGCTTCTCGCGAACGTTGTTTTCCCGGCAGCCAGGAATGGCATGCCACACGGGACTGCGTTCGCCGACAAAGAAAAAAAGGAGTCCGCCTGTGGCTATTCGCTATGGCAAGGGGCTTATTGGAGGTGCGGTTGTCGTCGCCCTCCTGGCCCTGCTGGTCCACTGGATTGGCATCAACACGATCGAACATTACCGCGACGATTTGTTGTTTTACCTGCAAGCTCATTTGATTCTCGTCCTCGTTTCCATGCTGGCCGCCCTTGTTGTGGGCATACCCGCCGGGATCTTCCTCAGCCGCCCGACCATGGTGGGCCGCGCTGAACGCTTCATGCAGATCTTCAACATCGGCAACACCGTGCCGCCTCTTGCCGTACTGGCCATCGCCCTGGGCATCCTGGGTATTGGCAGCGGTCCTGCGATCTTTGCCCTGTTCCTCGCCTCGCTATTGCCGATTGTGCGCAATACCTATGAAGGCCTGAAAAACGTCCAGGGTTCGCTCAAGGAAGCGGCCGTCGGCATCGGCATGACACCGACTCAGGTGCTGTGGCGGGTCGAACTGCCGAACGCCGTGCCGATCATCATCGGTGGCGTGCGCGTGGCCCTGGCGATCAACGTCGGGACTGCACCGCTGGCGTTCCTGATCGGCGCCAACAGCCTGGGCAGCCTGATTTTCCCCGGCATCGCCCTGAACAATCAGCCGCAACTGATGCTCGGCGCGGCCTGCACCGCCCTGCTGGCCTTGCTGCTCGACGGTCTGGTGACACTCGCCAGCCGCCTCTGGCTCGAACGCGGCTTGCGCCCGTCTTAAGCCTCGGCAAAGGAATTGATATGAAAGCTCTTTGTTTAAAAGGCAGTAGCTTATTACTAGCCTGTGCCCTGCTGTTCGCAGGAATTGCCCAAGCCGCTGAAAAACCCGTGATCCGCATCGGCGCCCGGGTGTTCACCGAACAAACCCTGCTGGCGGAAATCACTTCCCAGTACCTGCGCACCAAGGGTTACGACGCCCAGGTGACGGGCGGTCTGGGCAGCAGCCTCGCTCGCAGCGCTCAGGAAAGTGGCCAACTGGACCTGATCTGGGAATACACCGGCGTGTCGCTGGTGGCATACAACCACATCACCGACAAGCTCGACAGCGCTCAGTCCTACGCCAAAGTGAAAGAACTCGACGCGAAAAAAGGCCTGATCTGGCTGACCCCGTCGAAATTCAGCAACACCTACGCCCTGGCGTTGCCGGAAAAAACCGCGAAGGCTTATCCGCAGATCAACACCATCAGCGAGCTGAACACGGTGATGCAGGCTGAGGCGAAGACCAACCACCTCGTCGCCCTGGACACCGAGTTTGCCAACCGTTCCGACGGCATGGCCGGCATGGTCGACCTCTACGGCATGAACCTGACCCGTAAAAACACCCGCCAGATGGATGCCGGGCTGGTCTACACCGCCCTGCGCAATAGTCAGGTGTTTGCCGGTCTGGTCTACACCACCGACGGTCGCTTGAACGCCTTCAAACTGAAGCTGCTGGAAGACGACAAGCACTACTTCCCTGACTACACCGCAGCGCCCGTGGTACGTCAGGCTTACCTCGACGCTCATCCGAAACTGGCGGAAGAAATCAAACCGCTGGCCGAACTGTTCGATGACGCAACCATGCGTGCGCTGAATGCACGGGTCGATGTCGATCACGAAAGCCCTTCATCCGTTGCCGCCGATTTCCTGCGCCAGCATCCACTGCTGTCTGTTCATTAAGGCAGAGGAGAAAAAGACATGGAATTTCTGAACGCCTTTTCCCATCTCGACTGGGCGCAGGTCCTGCAACTGACCGGGCAGCACATCACCCTGGTCGGCATCGCCGTGACCCTGGCGATTCTGGTCGGCGTGCCGCTGGGTATCCTGATGACGCGTTTTCCGACGCTCGCCGGGCCCTTGCAAGCCAGCGCCACGGTGCTGCTGACCGTGCCGTCGATTGCCCTGTTCGGCCTGCTGCTGCCGTTCTACTCGAAATTCGGCCAGGGCCTGGGCCCGATGCCGGCGATCACTGCAGTGTTTCTGTACTCGCTGCTGCCGATCATGCGTAACACCTACCTCGCGCTGACCGGCGTCGAACCCGGTATTCGCGAAGCCGCCCGCGGCATCGGCATGACCTTCGGCCAGCGCCTGCGCATGGTCGAACTGCCGATCGCGGTACCGGTGATCCTCGCCGGTGTGCGCACCGCCGTGGTCATGAACATCGGTGTCATGACCATCGCCGCGACCATCGGCGCCGGTGGCCTCGGTGTACTTATTCTCGCTTCAATCAGCCGCAGCGACATGTCGATGCTGATCGTCGGCGCCGTGCTGGTCAGTCTCCTGGCCATATTCGCCGACCTGCTTCTGCAATGGCTGCAACGCACGCTGACTCCAAAAGGACTCCTGAAATGATCGAACTTCAAAACCTCATCAAGACCTTCCAAAGCAACGGCAAAGATGTGAAAGCCGTGGACTCGGTAAGCCTGACCGTCAATGAAGGCGAGATCTGTGTGTTCCTCGGGCCATCGGGCTGCGGCAAAAGCACCACGCTGAAGATGATCAACCGGCTGATCAAGCCGACTTCGGGCAAGATCCTGATCAACGGCGAAGACACCACCGACCTCGACGCCGTGACCCTGCGCCGCAACATCGGTTATGTGATCCAGCAGATCGGTCTGTTCCCGAACATGACCATCGAGGAAAACATCACCATCGTTCCGCGCCTGCTGGGCTGGGACAAGCAGAAATGCCACGACCGCGCCCGCGAGTTGATGAGCATGATCAAGCTTGAACCCAAGCAGTACCTCAATCGCTACCCGCGTGAACTGTCCGGTGGTCAGCAGCAGCGGATCGGCGTGATTCGCGCGCTGGCGGCAGATGCGCCGTTGTTGCTGATGGACGAGCCGTTCGGCGCGGTCGACCCGATCAACCGCGAAATGATCCAGAACGAGTTCTTCGAGATGCAGCGCGCGCTGAACAAGACCGTGATCATGGTCAGCCACGACATCGACGAAGCGATCAAGCTGGGCGACAAGATTGCGATCTTCCGCGCTGGCAAGCTGCTGCAGATCGACCATCCGGACACGCTGCTGGCGCACCCGGCGGATGACTTTGTCAGCAACTTCGTCGGCCAGGACAGCACTCTCAAGCGCCTGTTGTTGGTGAAAGCCGAAGATGCGGCGGACAACGCGCCGTCGGTGAGCCCGGAAACGCCGGTGGCCGAAGCCCTGGAATTGATGGACGAACTGGACCGTCGTTATGTGGTGGTTACTGACGGTGAGAACAAGGCGATGGGGTATGTACGACGTCGCGACCTGCACCGTCAGACAGGCAGCTGCACGCAATACCTGCGCGAGTTCAACGCCACCGCGGCGTACGACGAGCATTTGCGCATCCTGCTGTCGCGCATGTACGAGTTCAACCGCTCGTGGCTGCCGGTGATGGATGCCGAGCGGGTGTTCCTGGGTGAAGTGACCCAGGAATCGATTGCAGAGTATTTGAGCTCTGGTAAGTCTCGTGGGGGCAAGACCAGTATCGTTTCGCCAGCCGAAACTGCTGCCGCCTGACCGAAAATGTAGGAGCGAGCTTGCTCGCGAAGGACTTGAAAGCGCCGCGTTGATTCAGAATACACGCGTTATCGTTGTCCTCCATCGCGAGCAAGCTCGCTCCTACAGGTGGTTGCAACAAATCCCTCTGCAACACCTCAAATTCCCCTCCTACGGGAACATCACACTGTCACGCAGGTCCGTTACATCAGTAGATGTCCGGGACCGCACGACGGAAGCGTGCAAAAACGCGACATTTTTTGTTGATCTCAAGCCCCTCACGCCCTAAAGTTCGCGCCGAACGTCCATGCTGGAAACGATCCATCCGGCTCAAGTACTGACGACGAGACAGCAAGGCCAAGGGAAGCACCGCCTCCCGTGGCCTTTTTGCTTTCGGCGACATGCCTTGGGAAGTAGGCGAACCAAAGTGGGGATACGGAGGACGTTCATATGCACCCATTGTTAATTTCAGTTTGCCCTTAGGAGTCTCCAGCATGTCGATCAACGTCGAAGATTATTTCGAGCGCGCCACCTTTGACAAAATGAAGGCGTTCGCCGACAAGCAAGAAACCCCGTTCGTGGTGATCGACACCGCGATGATCAGCCAGGCCTACGATGACCTGCGCGCCGGTTTCGAATTCGCCAAAGTCTATTACGCGGTAAAAGCCAACCCGGCTGTCGAGATCATTGACCTGTTGAAAGACAAGGGGTCGAGCTTCGACATCGCCTCGATCTATGAGCTGGACAAGGTGATGGACCGCGGCGTCAGCGCCGACCGTATCAGCTACGGCAACACCATCAAGAAATCCAAAGACATCCGTTATTTCTACGAGAAAGGCGTGCGCCTGTTCTCCACCGACTCCGAAGCCGACCTGCGCAACATCGCCAAGGCCGCACCGGGTTCGAAAGTCTACGTGCGCATCCTCACCGAAGGCTCGACCACCGCCGACTGGCCTCTGTCGCGCAAATTCGGCTGCCAGACCGACATGGCCATGGACCTGCTGATCCTCGCCCGTGACCTGGGCCTGGTGCCGTACGGCATCTCGTTCCACGTCGGCTCGCAACAGCGCGACATCAGCGTCTGGGACGCGGCGATCGCCAAGGTCAAAGTGATCTTCGAGCGCCTGAAGGAAGAAGACGGCATCGTACTCAAGCTGATCAACATGGGCGGCGGCTTTCCAGCCAACTACATCACCCGCACCAACAGCCTGGAAACCTACGCCGAAGAAATCATCCGTTTCCTCAAGGAAGACTTCGGTGACGACCTGCCGGAAATCATCCTCGAACCGGGCCGTTCGCTGATTGCCAACGCTGGCATTCTGGTCAGCGAAGTGGTGCTGGTTGCGCGTAAATCCCGTACCGCCGTCGAGCGATGGGTGTACACGGACGTGGGCAAATTCTCCGGCCTGATCGAAACCATGGACGAAGCCATCAAGTTCCCGATCTGGACCGAGAAGAAAGGCGAAATGGAAGAAGTGGTCATCGCCGGCCCGACCTGCGACAGCGCCGACATCATGTACGAAAACTACAAGTACGGTTTGCCGCTGAACCTGGCCATTGGTGATCGTATGTACTGGTTGTCGACCGGTGCCTACACCACCAGCTACAGCGCCGTTGAATTCAATGGCTTCCCGCCGCTGAAATCGTTCTACGTGTAAGCACTGCACGCAGAAATCAAAAAGCCCATGACGTGTCATGGGCTTTTTTGTGCCTGGAATACACCGCCCCCCCCTGTAGGAGCTGGCCTGCCAGCGAAGGTCGTTAACGATAACGCGTGCTTGCTGACGGCACGTGGTGCTCTTTAGACCTTCGCTGGCAAGCCAGCTCCTACAGGGGTACGAGTTCCAGCTCAAGTTCGGCGTGGCGCCGGGCATAGTCGGTGGCCAGGGTGCGAATGTGCGGGTCGCTCGCTTCCTGCAACGCCTTGCTCGCCACCCGCAAAAAATTCAGATTGCCGCCAGCCAGTGCCTTGCGCAACCAGACCTGCGCCTCCTCGATATTCCCTTCATCCGCCAGCACGGCGGCATAACTGAACTGCCCGCGAAAGTCCCCGCCGACCGCCGAGCGTTGATACCAGTCACGCGCAGCCTGCGGATCAGCCGGGCATACCCGCCCGTCCTCCAGATAACGTCCCAGCAGGTTCATTGACTTCGCATGTCCCAGTTCCGCGGCGCGGCGATAAAGATCCAGCGCTTGCAGCTGATCCTCGGCCACTCCACGACCGGTTGCCAGCAGGTTCGCGAAGTTGTACATCGCCCAATCCAGCCCGGCTTCGGCGGCGACACGGTAATGGCTGGCGGCAGTCGAGGCGTCGGCGCTGCAACCCCAGCCATGTTCGTGGCAACGGCCAAGCATGTTGCGCGCCATCAGATGCCCACGTTGCGCGGCGATCTCGAACCAGCGCACCGCCAGCGGCTGGTCCTGCTCGATCCCGCGTCCATCCAACAGGATCTGCCCGAGCAACGCCTGAGCATCGAGAACACCTTCACCTGCGGCGATCAGGATCGCCTGGGCGGCGCGCGCCGGGCTTTCTTCAAGCATCGCCTTGAGACGATCACCGTCGAGGACTTCTTCGCGGCGAATACGAAAATCCGCCACCTACACCTCGACCCAACGACGCAACAGGTTGTGGTACGTGCCGGTCAGGCGGATCAGCGAAGGATGGTCGGGCACGTCCCGGGTCAGCTGCTGGATCGCCCCGTCCATCTCGAACAACAAGGCCCGTTGGCTGTCTTCACGCACCAGGCTTTGGGACCAGAAGAATGAGGCAAAGCGTGTACCGCGAGTGACGGCGTTGACCTTGTGCAGGCTGGTGCCGGGGTACAGGACCATGTCGCCGGCGGGCAACTTCACGCGCTGGGTGCCGAAGGTGTCCTGGATTTCCAGTTCGCCGCCGTCATAGTCGTCCGGCTCGCTGAAAAACAGCGTCGCCGACAGATCGGTGCGCACCCGCTCGATGCTGCCCTTGGGCTGTCGCACGGCGTTGTCGATGTGAAAATCGAAGCTGCCACCGGCGGTATAACAATTCAGCAAGGGAGGGAAGACCTTGTGCGGTAGCGCCGCGGACATGAACAGCGGATTTTTCCACAGCCGTTCAAGCATCGCCGCACCGACTTCCTTGGCCAAAGGATGACCTTCAGGCAGTTGCAGATTGTGCTTGGCCTTGGCCGACTGATAGCCGGCGGTGATCTTGCCGTCCGCCCAGTCGGCCTGTTCCAGAGCTTCACGAATGCGCTGCACTTCTTCTTTCGCGAACAAGCCGGGAATGTGCAGCAGCATGGGGCAAACACCTGAAGATAAAGGGGCGCCAATGGTATTGATTCTTATTGCCCGTGTACAACCCTCGCGACGAATGAAACATCAAAAACCGTAAGGTCAAATTGTAAAGAATGTAAATTCAGCGCGAATAGTAATATTTCGCAATTGATACAAATACCTGTTTACCCTATATTCCGCGGCCTCAAATCCTTGGGGAGGGGAATGCTCATGTCACGCCAACTATCACAATTACCGGTCAGTTCACCGCGTTTGCTCGCGTCTGCAATTGGCGTGGCGATCACTGCCGGCTCCGCTGGCCATATGGTTTTCGCGGCTGAGAAGACCGACGAGAAAGCGCCGGGCAATGCCATTTCCCTCGACGCGACCGCGATCACCGGCGAGGCGCAGGACCATACTTCCTACAACGTCGAGAAAGCCTCCTCGCCCAAGTACACGGCGCCGCTGGTGAACACCCCGCGTTCGGTCACGGTCATCCCGCAACAAGTCCTCAAGGACACCGGCGCCCTCAACATGCAGGACGCGCTGCGCACGGTCCCCGGCATCACCTTTGGTGCCGGCGAAGGCGGCAACCCACAGGGTGACCGTCCATTCATTCGTGGTTTCGATGCCCAGGGCGATACCTACCTGGACGGCGTGCGCGATACCGGCTCGCAGAGCCGCGAGATCTTCGCCGTCGAGTCGATCGAAGTCAGCAAGGGCCCGAACTCCGCCATTGGCGGCCGTGGCGCTGCCGGTGGCAGCATCAACCTGGTCAGCAAGAAAGCGCACTTGGGCGAGTCACTCAACGGTGGATTCACCTGGGGCTCGGACCAGACCCAGCGCTACACATTCGACGGCAACTACCAGTTCACCGACACCGCCGCCGGCCGTCTGAACCTGATGAGCCACGAAAGCAATGTTGCCGGCCGGGACAAGGTCGATTACGACCGTTGGGGCATCGCACCATCGCTGGCGTTCGGCCTGGGCACCGACACTCGCGTGAACCTCGATTACTACCACCTGGAAAGTAACGACACGCCGGATTCGGGCATTCCGTACACCATTCCTGTCGCAGGCTCGGCCGCCCGCACCAAATCCAATCCGGACAAGCCTTACGCCGGTGGCGATGACAGCAACTTCTACGGTCTGGACCGCGATTTCCGCAAGGGCCGCACCGACACCGCGACCTTCGCCATCGAGCACGACCTGAGCGACTCGCTGACCGTCAAGAACACCTTGCGCCACGGCAGCAGCATGCAGGATTACATCCTGACCCAGCCGGACGACAGCAAGGGCAACGTCAACAACGGCAGCGTCTGGCGCCGCGCCAACACCCGTGTCAGCAACACCGACACCACCACCAACCAGACCGATCTGTTTGGTGATTTCTACATCGCCGGCTTCAAGAACAGCTTCTCCACCGGTATCGAGTTGAGCCACGAGGACAGCGAAAAATCCTCATACAACGTCAATACCGACACCACGCCGGGCACCACACCGGTGACCACCAACTGCTCCCCGGCACTGATCGGCGCGCCAAGCGGCTACAACTGCACCTCGCTGTCCAGCCCGAACCCGAGCGACCCGTGGAACGGTGCGATCTCCCGTAACTACGCCGGCACCGACACCTCCAGCACCACCCGCGCGCTGTACGTGTTCGACACCCTCGAATTGTCCGAGCAGTGGCTGGTGAACATGGGCCTGCGTTACGACCATTTCGACACCAAGTACAAGACCTACACCGCAGCTGGCAACACCACGGCCAAGGGCGACGACACCAGCGAATTCGTGACCGGGCAGTTCGGCGTGGTCTACAAGCCGACTGAAAACGGCAGCATCTATGCGTCGTATGCCACTTCCGCCACGCCCCCGGGTGCCACCCTGGGCGAAGGTCAGGAAGGCAACCCGCTGGGCGGCACTGCGGATCGCGCCGGCAACCTGCTGAGCAGCGACATGGAGCCGGAAACCACCAAGAACTACGAGATCGGCACCAAGTGGGATCTGCTCAACGATCGTCTGTCCCTGACCGCCGATATCTTCCGCACCGAGAAGGATAACGCCAGGGTACAAGTCGACACCACGTCCTATGAAAACGCCGGTAAAACCCGCGTTCAAGGTATCGAGCTGTCGGCCACCGGCAAGATCACCGACAAATGGCAAGTGTTCGCCGGGTATGCCTACATGGACAGCGAGCAAGTCGACGGCGGCCCGTTGGGCGCGGCCAACGACGGCAACGAGCTGCCGAACACGCCGAAAAACAGCGCCAGCCTCTGGACGACCTACCAGGTCACGCCGAAGCTGACCATCGGTGGCGGTGCGTTCTACGTCGATGACGTATTCGGCAGCGTGGCTAACACCACCATGGTTGATGACTATGTGCGCTACGACGCCATGGTGGCCTACAAGCTGACCAAAAATGTCGACCTGCAGCTGAACGTGCAGAACCTGACCGACGAAACCTACTACGACAAGGCCTTCTCGACCCACTTCGCCAACCAGGCGGCAGGCCGTACAGCGTTGCTGAGCACCAACTTCCACTTCTGATAGAACCTGTAGGAGCGAGCTTGCTCGCGAAGGTCGTCAACGACAACGCGGCAAAGCTGACACCCGCGTCGTCCTCGGGTTTTTCGCGAGCAAGCTCGCTCCTACAAAGGTTGGCATTGGGCCAGGCCCCGTTCATCCAGATGGACGGGGCTTTTGTGTGTAAAAAGAATGCTTCTCGACAACCCACGGCATAATGCGCGCCGTGATGATTATTTTCGAACGGACAAGGCGAGTGACGTGTTGAAGAAAACCCTGTTCCAGTTGCACTGGTTTTTCGGTATCAGTGCCGGGCTGGTCCTGGCCCTGATGGGCATTACCGGGGCCACGGTTTCGTTTGAGGATGAAATCCTGGGTGTGTTGAACCCCTCGGTGCTGCAGGTCGAAAAACAGGTCGCCGGCGTGCTTCCGCCTGCGGAGCTGGTGGAGAAAATCGAAGGTGCCACGGGCAAGAAAGTCGCGATGATCTGGGTCGAGACCGACAGCGACAACGCCGCGCGAGTGTCCTTCACCCCGCCACCGGGTGAACGCCGTGGCGAGATGCGCTACTTCAACCCGTACACCGCCGAGTTCATGGGCGACGTCACCGGCCAGGACTTCTTCGGCTTCATGCTGAAACTGCACCGCTTCCTGGCCATGGGCGACACCGGTCGTCAGATCACCGGTGCCTGTACCCTGATCCTGGTGTTCTTCTGCCTGTCCGGCCTTTATCTGCGCTGGCCGCGCCAGTGGAAAAGCTGGCGCGCCTGGCTGACCCTCGACTGGAAGAAAAAGGGCCGCAGCTTCAACTGGGACCTGCACTCCGTGGCCGGTACCTGGTGCCTGGTGTTTTACCTCCTGGCGGCGCTGACCGGGTTGACTTGGTCTTATGAGTGGTACAACAAGGGCCTGACCCGGCTGCTTTCCGATTCGCCGCAGAACGAGCGGGTCCGGGGTGGTCGCGGTCCTGCGCCAACGGGTCCTGCGCCGACGGCCGATTATGCGGCCATGTGGAGCAGCATCTACAGCGCTGCGGGGCCGAACCTGGCCGCCTACAACATTCGTATGCCGCCCGTGGCCGGCCAGCCAGCGACCGTGTTTTACCTGCTGGACTCCTCGCCGCACGATCGTGCGCTGAACCAGATCAGCCTCGACCCGGCCACCGGCATCGTCAAACGGCATGACCGTTACAGCGACAAGAGCCTCAAGGCGCAATTGCTGACCAGCATCTACGCGCTGCACGTCGGCAGCTATTTCGGCATTGTCGGGCGGATCATCCTGACGCTCAGCGCGCTGACCATGCCGCTGTTCTTTGTCACGGGCTGGTTGCTGTACCTCGATCGTCGACGCAAGAAAAAACAGGTCAAGGATGCCCGCAAAGGCCTCGCGCAATCAGACAGCAATGCGCCAGCCTGGTTGATCGGTTTTGCCAGCCAGAGCGGATTTGCCGAGCAACTGGCGTGGCAGACCGCCGGGCAATTGCAGGCCGCCGGCCTGCCGGTAAAGGTCCAGCCGCTGGCGGATGTCAGTGAGCAGGATCTGCGCGATTCCAGCAACGCGCTGTTCGTGGTCAGCACCTTCGGCGACGGTGAAGCGCCTGACAGCGCCCGGGGCTTCGAGCGCAAGGTGCTGGGCCAGGCGCTGAGCCTGGAGAGCCTGAACTATGCCGTGCTCGGCCTCGGCGATCGGCAATACCAACACTTCTGCGGCTTCGCCCGACGCCTGCACTCCTGGTTGGGCGAGCACGGCGGTAAGACCCTGTTCGCCCCGGTGGAAGTCGACAGCGGCGACCCCTACGCCTTGCGTCACTGGCAGCAGCAACTCGGCCTGGTGACCGGACAGGCACCTGTGGACACCTGGAAAGCGCCCGGCTACGACAACTGGACCCTGGTTCGCCGGGATTTGCTCAACCCTGACAGCAGCGGCTCGGGCGTGTACTTGCTGGGCCTCGCCGCCCCCAACAGCAGCAGCTGGCTGGCCGGTGACCTGGTGGAAGTACTGCCGCGCAATTGCCCATGGGCCATTGAACACTTCCTCGATGGCCTGGGGATCGACGGTCGGGCCATGGTTAAGCTCGATGACCTGTCGCAACCGCTGGAGCAAGCCCTCGCCAGTCGACAACTGCCCGCGAACCGGACTCATCTGGTCGGTCTGCACGCACAAGCGCTGGTGGATGCCCTGGTGCCGTTGGCCATGCGCGAATACTCCATCGCTTCGATTGCCGCCGATGGCGTGCTGGAACTGATCGTGCGCCAGGAACTGCATCCCGACGGCAGTCTCGGCATCGGTTCCGGCTGGCTGACCGAACACGCACCGGTGGGCAGTACCATCAGTCTGCGAGTGCGGCGCAACAGCGGTTTCCATCTGCCGACCGAGCCGGTGCCGATGATCTTGCTGGGCAACGGTACCGGACTGGCCGGGCTGCGCAGTTTGCTCAAGGCACGGATTGCCGACGGGCAGCAACGTCATTGGTTGCTGTTTGGCGAGCGCAATCGCGAGCACGACTACCTGTGCCGCGATGAGCTTGAAGAATGGCTGATTTCGGGTGACCTGGAGCGGCTGGACCTGGCGTTCTCGCGGGACCAGGCCGAAAAGATCTACGTGCAGGATCGACTGCGCGAGTCAGCCACTGAACTGAAGAAATGGCTGGCCGATGGTGCGGTAATCTACATCTGCGGCAGCTTGCAGGGGATGGCTTCAGGGGTGGATCACGCGCTCAACGAACTGATCGGAATCGAAGCGGTCGACCGCCTGATCGAACAAGGCCGATACCGCCGCGACGTTTACTGACCCACCACAATCCCATGTGGGAGCAAGCTCGCTCCCACATTGATCGGGTGTCGGCTTGCCGATCCTTCTCAAACCGGCTGCAGCGTCTGCTCAAACACCCCCACCCCATCCAGATCCCGCAACACCACACTCAACTCCCCCGTCTGCCCATCGATATTCACCTCTCCAAAAAACTGAAAACCGGCAAACGGTGAAGCGTTCTGCGAAGGTGGCGCCTTCTCGAACACCACTTCAGGGCCAAAGGTTTTATCCAGCGGATCAGGGCCGAAACTCCCTGCGTTCAGCGGCCCGGCGACGAACTCCCAGAAGGGTTCGAAATCTTGAAAAGCCGCGCGATCCGGGTGGTAGTGATGGGCCGCACAGTAATGGACATCCGCCGTCAGCCAGACGAAATTGCGCACCTGCTGCGCCCGCAGGAAACCAAGCAATTCGGCAATTTCCAGTTCACGCCCCTGGGCCGGCCCTGGATCGCCGTTGGCCACCGCTTCCCAGCGCCCTACGCCCGGGCTGACTTCCCCGTCGGAGACGCCGAGGCCGATCGGCATGTCGGCGGCGATGACTTTCCACTGGGCACTGGAGTCCTTCAACTCGCGCTTGAGCCAGTCCAGCTGTTCGCGTCCAAGGAAGGGCTTGGCGGCGCCTAGGTTGTCGTCGTTCGCCCCACGATAGCTGCGCATGTCGAGTACGAATACATCGAGCAACGGCCCATAACCCAGCTTGCGATAAATCCGCCCGCCGCTGTCGGCGCTTTGCAATCGCATCGGCGCATATTCGAGCCAGGCCTGGCGCCCCCGCCCCACCAGGCTGTGGATATCCTTGTTGGTGTAACGCGGGTCCAACTGCTTGCCCGGCGACCAGTTGTTCACCACTTCGTGGTCGTCCCACTGCCAGATCTGCGGGACCTCGGCGTTGAAGCGACGGACGTTTTCGTCCATCAAGTTGTAGCGGTAATTGCCACGATAGTCGTCGAGGGTCTCGGCAACTTTGCTCTTGGCTTCGCAGGTGATATTGCGCCACATGCGGCCACTCTCAGTCATAAGCTGCGCCGGCACCGGGCCGTCGGCGTAGATGCTGTCGCCGCTATGGATAAAAAAGTCCGGCAGGCGCAACCGCATGGCTTCGTAGATGCGCATGCCGCCGATGTCCGGATTGATACCGAAACCCTGGCCGACGGTGTCGCCGCTCCAGACGAAGCGAATGTCGCGACGGGTCTGGGGCACGCTACGCAGGTGACCGAACCAGGGTTCGCTGGCGACCCCGCTTTGGGCATCTTCGAAATACTCACGATAGAAAATCGCCTGGTCGGCGGGCAGTCCGCTGAGTTCGACCCGGGCGGTGAAGTCAGTGCGGGCATCGGCCAATGGCGAGACGAAGCGACGGGGGTTGCTGAACAGGCTGCGGGTGTCCCACTCCACCACCATCCGCGCCGGGCGGTCGCTGCGGCTCCAGACCATCGCCCGGTCGCCCAGCAGGTCGCCGGACTGCACGCCATCGGTGAGTTGCGGACGCTCCTTGACCGAGGCAATCACCGCCGGCGCAAGGCCGGGAAGCAGCAGCCCGGCGCCGACGGCTTGCATGACACGACGGCGACCGAGGTCGAATTCGCTCATGGGGTTCTCCCTGAAAAAGGAAAACTAAAGCATGGCCATGTGACCCGGGCATGACACAAAACCTGCCAACACCGCAGGTCCCTTGTGGGGTGTCAGGCGTTGACGGGCTGTATCGCCAGTCCAACTGCCTCAGGCCGCTTGAGCAACGCATACGCCACCGCCGTCAGCAGGCTCCCGGCCACAATCGCCAGCAGATACAACAAGGCATGATTGATCGCATTCGGAATCGCCAGCACGAACAACCCGCCATGGGGCGCCATCAGTTTGCAGCCGAAATACATCGACAACGCACCGGTCAGCGCACCGCCGGCAATGCTCGCCGGGATCACCCGCAGCGGGTCCTTGGCGGCGAAAGGAATCGCACCTTCGGAAATGAAACACAACCCCAGTACCAACGCCGCTTTCCCGGCTTCGCGTTCAGTCTGGGCGAATTTGCGCCGGGCAATGAAGGTGGCGATGCCAAGGCCGATCGGCGGCACCATGCCGGCCGCCATGGTCGCGGCCATCGGTGCATAACTCTGCGACGCCAGCAGCCCCACCGAGAAGGCGTAAGCGGCCTTGTTGATCGGTCCGCCAAGGTCGACACACATCATGCCGCCCAGCAACACACCGAGCAGGATCGCATTGGTGGTGCCCATGCTGTCGAGGAAGTGGGTGAGCCCGGTGAGCATCCCGGCTACCGGCTTGCCGACCACATAGATCATGACCAGGCCGGTGAACAGACTCGCCAGCAACGGGATGATCAGGATCGGCTTCAGCGCTTCGAGACTTTGCGGCAAGCGCGCATAGCGATTGATCGCCTGCGCCGCATAACCGGCGATGAAACCGGCAATGATCCCGCCGATAAACCCGGCCCCCAGGGTACTGGCCAGCAGACCACCGATCATCCCCGGCGCCAGGCCTGGACGGTCGGCGATCGAGTAGGCGATGTATCCCGCCAGCAACGGCACCATCAACTTGAACGCGGTTTCGCCACCGATCTGCATCAGGGCTGCGGCGAGGGTGCCTTCCTCCTTGAACGCGGTGATGCCGAACACGAACGACAACGCGATCATCAGGCCGCCCGCCACCACCATCGGCAGCATGAACGAGACCCCGGTCAGCAGGTGCTTATAGACGCCGGTCTTCTCTTGCTTGACCGGGCCTTGACCTCCGAGTGCAGCCGTTTCCTGCTTGCCTTCGGCCAGGGCCTTGTTCAGCGTCGCCTCGGCTTGCTTGAGGGCAATACCGGTGCCGCAACGGTAAATCTTCTTGCCGGCGAAACGCTCGGTGGCGACTTCGATGTCCGCCGCCAGCAACACCACATCGGCATCGGCAATGGCGGCGGCGCTCAGCGGATTACGCGCGCCGACCGAGCCCTGGGTTTCCACCTGCAGCTCGTAGCCCAGGCGCTTGGCGGCCTGCTGCAAGGCTTCGGCGGCCATGAAGGTGTGCGCGACGCCGGTCGGGCAAGCGGTCACGGCCACCAGGCGCGGGGCGTTCTGGACGACGGCAGCCGGCTCGGCGACGACTGGCGGGGCAACATACACCTCGGCCTCTTCAGCACCGCGGCGCAGCACCGCTTCGACATCCTGCAGGGCCTGGGCCGGCGTGCTCTGGAACACTCGCTTACCGACAAATCGTGACATATCCACTGGCGCGCTGGTCACCAGCAGCACCCACTCGGCAGCTTCGATCGTCGCCGCCGACAATTGACGTTCCGGATGCGCCGCATCGGTGACTTCGACGCTGGTGCTCCAGCCCTGACGCTGGGCCGCGGCATCGAGCAGCCGGGCGCACAGCACACTGGTGACCATGCCGTTCGGGCAGGCCGTAACAATGGCTAACTTCATGACAAACCCTCTTATTGTTCTGTCAGGGGGCGTATGCGCACACCCTGTTCGAGCCGCGCCAATTGCGCGACGTCGCCGATGCCGAAACCGATCTGGGTGACCGCCATCGCGGCAATTGCCGTGGCGGTGCGCAGGGTCTGTTCGGGTGTGTCGGCGCTGAGCAAACCGTGGAGCATGCCGGCCAGCAACGAATCGCCGGCACCCACGGTGCTGACGACGCTGACCCTGGGCGGCGTGGCGTGCATCGCCGAGCCGACACTGAACCAGTTCACGCCATCGGCGCCGTGGGAGATCACCACGTGCTCAATGCCCTGAGCGTGCAAGCGGCTTGCGGCTTCGGCCTGGGCCGCGACGGACACCACTTCGCAGTCCAGAGCATCGGCCAACTCTTCGGTGTTGGGTTTGATCAGCCATGGAGCGGCTTTGAGCCCTGCGCGCAAGGCTTCGCCGCTGGTGTCCAGCGCCACGTTCAAGCCGAGATTTTTCAAACGTTCGATCAAGGCCTGTAACCATTGAGGGCTGATGCCCTGGGGCAGGCTGCCGGCAACGACGACTGCATCATGACCAGGCGCGATGTGATCAAGTTGATCAAGCAACGCCTGCTGCGCCGCTTCGCTCACCAAGGGTCCTGGACCATTGATGTCGGTGATGCGCCCGTCACTTTCCGCCAGTTTGATATTGCTTCGGGTCTCGCCGGGGACGCGAATGAAAGCGTCGACGAAACCACGTTTGGCGAACAGGGTTTCAAACGCTTGAGGATTGTCTTCGCCGAGGAAACCGCTGACCGTGAGCTGATGCCCGAGGTCCGCCAGCACCTGCGCCACGTTCACGCCCTTGCCCGCGGCGTGGGTGTGCATCTCGTCGCTGCGATTTACCTGGCCGGGCTCCAGGCGCGGTAACTGGACGGTGAGGTCCAGCGCCGGATTGAGGGTCAGGGTCAAGATCTTGGCCATTACAGGGCCTCCACTAATGCGCGTACTTCATTCGCGCTGCCCACGGCCAGGGCCTGTTGGGCAAGGGTTTGAGTCTGGGTCAGGCTGAGTTCGCGGATGCGCGCCTTGACCTCGGCAATGCTGCGGCCCGATACGCTGAGCTCATCCACACCCAGTCCGACCAGCACCGGCACCGCCAGCGGATCGGCCGCCAGCTCGCCGCACACGCCGACCCACTTGCCATGGGCATGGGCCGCTCGCACGGTGATATCGATCAGTTGCAGCACCGCCGGGTGCAAGCCGTCAGCCTGGGCCGACAAGGTTGGATGACCACGGTCGATGGCCAGGGTGTACTGGGTCAGGTCGTTGGTGCCGACGCTGAAGAAGTCGACTTCCCTGGCCAGCACCGGCGCCAGCAAGGCCGCCGACGGCACTTCGATCATGATCCCCAGTTGCAGGTCGGCGACCGGGATTTCCAGTCGCAGTCGTTCGGTCATGTCCCGCGCCTGACGCCACTCATCAACGCTGCCGACCATCGGGAACATGATGCGCAACGGGCGGTTGTCGGCGGCACGGAGCAAGGCGCGCAATTGCGCTTCCATGATGTGCGGGCGTTGCAGGGTCAGGCGAATGCCGCGTACGCCAAGGAACGGGTTTTCCTCTTTGGCGATCGGCCAATACGGCAGCGGTTTGTCGCCACCGACATCAAGGGTACGCACCACCAGCGGTCGACCGGCGAGGCCATCGAGGACGCGACGGTATTCGACTTCCTGAGTGGCTTCATCCGGCGCTTGCGAGTGGGCCATGAAAATCAGTTCGGTGCGCAGCAGGCCAATGCCTTCGGCGCCCTGCTCCACCGCGCTGATGACGCCCGCGCTTTCGCCGATATTGGCGAACACCTCGACCGCGTGGCCATCGGTGGTCAAGGCCGGTTGATGACGTTGTTCGGCGGCCGCCTTCAGCCGTTGCTCGCGGGTGTCGCGTTCTTCGGTGGCGCGCTGCAAGGTCGCCGCATCGGCGTCCACGTGCAGGCGACCGCGTTGCCCGTCGATCAGCAACGGCGTACCCGGCGCCAGCAGCAACACCGCCGGGCCGGCGCCGACCAACGCGGGAATACCCAGGGCCCGGGCGACGATTGCACTGTGAGCGGTGGCGCCACCCCGGGCGGTGAGAATGCCGGCGACGCGGGTCGGGTCGAGACGGGCGACGTCGGATGGACCGACCTCATCCATCACCAGAATGTACGGTTGCTCGGGCTCGGCCGGAGTTTCGACGCCACAGAGCTGCGCCAGCACCCGACGGCCTATATCGCGCAAGTCGGCGGCACGCTCGGCGAGCAAGGCGTCCTGCAGGGATTCCTGTTGCTTGGCAGCCGCTTCAATCACCGCCATCCACGCCGCTTCAGCGCTTTCGCCTTGCTTGAGGCGAGTGTCGACTTCATCGGTCAATTCCGGGTCGTCGAGCATTTCCTGGTGGGTGATGAAGATCTCGCGAATCGCCTTGGACTTGCTGCGTTCAATCAGGCCTTCGATATCGCGACGCACATCCGTCAGCGCCTGCTTCAGACGTTCGCGTTCGATGCCGGCGGATTCGCCGCGCAGTGGGTAATCGATGGCTTGCAGCACCTGGATATGCGCCGGGCCGATGGCGATGCCCGGTGCCGCTGCAATGGCCTGAACCAGGCTGCCGGACGTTGGCGCGAGCAGCACTTCGGCGATCTCGGTGAGCACTTCGCGCTGCTGGCTCACGGCTGGCAGCGGCTCGACTTCTTCGCCAAGGCCTTCTTCGATGGCGGCGAGCAAGGCCGGCAAGGCATCGGCGGCAATGCCCGGTTCGGCGACGAATTCCAGCACCTGACCGCGACGGGCGCCGAGGCTGAGCAGCTTGCTCAAGCTCTTCACCGACACCGCGCTGTCCTGGCCATCGACAATCCGCACGCGGATTTCACCTTCGAAACTTTTTGCCAGTTGCGCGAGGATCTTCGCCGGGCGTGCATGCAATCCGTGGGCATTGGCCAAGGCGATGCGAGCGCTCGGCCAGTCCGCGGGCAATTCACCGCCGAGCACCTCGAGGACTTTGCGGCTGCTGGTGGCGCGGCCCAGTTCATGACCACGACCTTCAATCAGCAACGCACAAAGGCGTTCGAGCAACGCCTGATGGGCTTCACCGAGGCTGGCCAGGCAGAACAGACCGCTCAACGGCTGGCCGAGGTAGCGCATCGGTTTGTCCGGGGTGACGAAGGCCAGGCCCGGACGCTTGACCGTTTGCTCGCTGTGCAACCACCACAGGCCATCGCCCAGCGGCAACGCTTCGACCTGTTGCAGCACGGCGGAGAAACCGTTGCTCACGCAGTCGGCCTGGCGCAGCAAACGGGCGCCGCGCCACACCAGCTCTTCGAAATCATCGGCAGACACGCCGAGACCGATCATCTGTGCATCCAGCGCCAACTCTTGCGGCGCGCCTTGCAACAGCTTCAACAAGGCTTCGGCGGAGCCGGCCCGGCGCAGGGCCTGGCCCAGATCGGTCTCACCGAGGGCACGGGTCAGCAGTTGCAGCAGGCGCAGGTGTTCATCGGATTTGGCGGCAATACCGATCGCCAGGTAGACGACCTGACCGTCGCCCCAGTCCACGCCTTCTGGAAACTGCATCAGCCGCACGCCGGTGGAAAACACCTGATCGCGGGTTTCGGGGGTGCCGTGGGGGATTGCAATACCTTGACCGAGAAAGGTCGAGCCCTGGGCTTCACGCGCCTGCAACCCGGCGAGATAGCCCTCGGCGACCAGGCCATCGGTTACCAGGTGCTGGGCCAGCAAATGCAACGCTGCGGACTTATCCACTGCCGACTGGCCCATGGATATCTGCTCTATGGTGAGCTCGAGCATGCTTTCTCCTTTTTGGCGTCTGTGGGCGCCAGGTATTGTTTTGATGATTTCAGCTTAGGCGCTTGGTCATGACTTTGGCAGTTTTGCGGCAGAACCGGCCAAAGGCACCTTCAACGTAGAAAATACGCTTGCTGAAACGTTTAATCTAGAATGATTGGCACGTTACTCGATAATGTCTCATCCTTGAAGTCCAACTTGTCGGATGCGTTGAGACAATGGTCGTCTGCCTGAATCAGGTAGGATTGGCGAAAATGTCGGGACAAGCTCGAAAAAACAAGGAATTGCGAGTTGAAACTCAGTGATATTGCGCAGTTGGCCGGTGTGTCCGTTACTACCGCCAGCTATGTCATCAATGGCAAGGCCGAACAGCAACGCATCAGCAGTGCCACCGTCGAGCGCGTGCGCGCGGTCGTCGAACAACATGGCTTCACACCCAATCCACAAGCCGCGGGACTGCGCAGTCGGCACACGCGGACCCTGGGTTTCATTCTCCCGGATCTGGAGAACCCCAGTTACGCACGGATCGCCAAATTGCTGGAACAAGGCGCCCGGGCCCGCGGCTATCAGTTGCTGATCGCCAGTTCCGACGATGCGCCGGACAGCGAACGGCAGTTGCTGCAACTGTTCCGGGCACGGCGCTGCGACGCGCTGATCGTCGCCAGTTGCCTGCCGGCCGGTGATGACAGTTACCGTCAGTTGCAAGCCAAGGGCATGCCGATCATCGCGATCGACCGGGTGATGGAGCCTGAGCATTTCTGCTCGGTGATCAGTGACGACCGCGAAGCCAGCCTGCAACTGACGCGCAGTTTGCTTGAGCCGTTGCCCAAGCAGATCGCACTGATTGGTGCCCGTCCGGAACTGAGCATCAGTCAGGAACGGGCCGCAGGCTTCAAAGAGGCGTTGGCCGGGTTTGAAGGCGAAACCCTGATCGAACACGGCGAATCGTTCAGCCGTGAGTGCGGCAAACAATTGATGGACGAATTGCTCCAGCGTCTGGGGCATTTGCCGGACGCGCTGGTGACCACCTCCTATGTGCTGCTGCAGGGTGTGTTCGATGCCTTGCACGACTTCCCGCTGAAATCTCGTCCGCTGCGCCTGGGCACCTTTGGTGACACGCAGTTGCTGGACTTCCTGCCGTTGCCGGTCAACGCCATGGCCCAGCAGCATCAACTGATTGCCGATAAAGCCCTCGCGCTGGCGCTGGCCGCCATCGAGCAGTCCGATTACCAACCCGGCGTGCAGGCCATTGCGCGGACCTTCAAGCAGCGAATTCGCCAGGACTGAATCGTGGAACTGATCGACACCCACACCCATCTGGATTTTCCGGACTTCGACGAGGATCGTCAGGCGCTGCTGGCCGAAAGCCGCGCCCTCGGTGTGCGGCGGATCGTGGTGCTGGGGGTTTATCAGGGCAATTGGCAACGGGTCTGGGATCTGGTGCAAAGCGATCCCGACCTGCATGCGGCGTTCGGTTTGCACCCGGTTTACCTGGATGACCATCGGCCTGAAGACCTGAAAGAGCTCGGCGACTGGCTGGCTCGGTTAACCGGTCATCGGCAGTTGTGTGCGGTGGGCGAGATCGGCCTGGATTACTTCATCGAGAGCCTCGACCGTGAGCGTCAACTACCGTTGTTCGACGCACAGTTGCAACTGGCGGCGGACTTCAATCTGCCGGCTCTGATTCACGTGCGGCGCAGTCATGCGGCGGTGATTGCCACGCTCAAACGGTTCAAGTTGAAACGCGCCGGGATCATCCACGCTTTCGCTGGCAGCAAGGAAGAAGCCCGCGAATACATCAAGCTCGGGTACAAACTTGGTCTCGGCGGCGCTGCGACCTGGCCGCAGGCGCTGCGTATGCACCGTGTCCTCGCCGAACTGCCGCTCGACTCGGTGGTACTGGAAACCGACTCACCGGACATGGCGCCCGCCATGTTCCCCGGCCAACGCAACAGCCCGGCGCACCTTCCGGCGATCTGCGAGGCACTGGCCGGGATCATGGCGATCAGCCCCGAGCGGTTGGCGGCGGCGAGCACCGCCAATGCCTGTGAAGTCTTCAATTGGTAAATCAGGTTGTGCACACAATCCCTGTGGGAGCGAGCTTGCTCGCGATTCGGGCTGACAGCCAACATCTCTGGTGAATGTAGCGCCGTCATCGCGAGCAAGCTCGCTCCCACATTGAATCTGCGGTGTAGTATCAAACCCGGAACGCGCTGATCAGCTGCTTCAACTCCACCACCTGGGCCGACAACGCACGACTGGCATGCTCGGTCTGGTGCGCCCCCTCGGCAGTACGCTCGCCGGCGCGGTTGATCTCGACGATGTTCTGGTCGATGTCGTGCGCCACTGCGGTTTGCTGCTCCACCGCGGCAGCAATCTGCTGATTCTGGTCGACGATCATGCCGACGGCACCGAGAATATTTTCCAGCGCCTGCTGGACTTTTTTCGACTGCCCGACGGTGCCGCTGGCCATCTGATGGCTGGTGCCCATGGCCTTCACCGCAGCGCCGACTCCGCTGTGCAGCCTGGTGATCATCTGTTCGATTTCTTCAGTCGATTGCTGGGTGCGCTTGGCCAGGGTCCGCACCTCATCCGCCACCACCGCAAATCCACGGCCCTGTTCGCCGGCGCGAGCGGCTTCGATCGCCGCGTTCAACGCCAGCAGGTTGGTTTGTTCGGCGATGCTCTTGATCACTTCCAATACACGGCTGATGGACTGACTGTCGCTGGCCAGTTGATTGATCACCTGCACTGACTGATCGATCTCACCGGCCAGTGCAGCAATGCTGCCCTGCTGGGATTCCACGAGCACGCGACCGCTAATGGTCTCGTCGTTGACGCTGTGGGCGCTGCTGACTGCCGCGGCGGCACTGCGCGCCACTTCAAGGGAGGTGGCCGACATCTGGTTCATGGCCGTGGCGACCTGCTCGATCTGCGAGCGCTGCCCTGCCACCGCCTGGTTACTGCGGGCGGAGACGTTTTCGACTTGCCCGGCCTGGCGCTCGACCTCGGCGACGGTCTGCCCCACCCGCTCGATCAGGTCATGGATTTTCTTCACGGTGCCGTTGAACACCTCGCCCAACTCGCCCAATTCATCGCGGCTGTTGGCATTGAAGGTCACGGTCATGTCGCCGGCCGCCACCTTGTCCATCATCGCGCCAAGGCGCTTGAGCGTGGTGCGCGTCGACGCGTAGAAGCCGCCGTAGAGGTAAAAAATCAGTACAAACACCACCGACAACGCCACGGCCTGCAACACCATGTGCGTGCGGTTCTGGTCCAGCCGCTGCTGCAACTGGGTGCCAAGAAACGTCAGGGTGGCTTCGTTGAGTTGATAGGTCTGGTCCATCAGGCCCGTGACATGATCGTAAAAGGCCTGCCACGGCGCATCGAGGGTGTCGGCCATCACCACCTGCTCTTCGAACAGCTCACTGGCTTTTTTCAGCGACGTTTTACTGCTCTCGGCCTGCGCGGCCAGGCTGTCCTGTGCCGCCTTGCTTGAACCCAATGCATCCTGCAACTTCAGACCGTACTCGGCCTGCAGCTTTTCGATCTGTGCCAGCAGCTCGTCGAAACGGGTGCTCGAGGATGAATTGAGAAAGCCCTGCCCCAAGGAATAAGAACCCATCGCCCTTCCGTCACCCAGGGTCTGGGTGACCGCTGGCGTGACGCTGGTGATGAGCTCGCTCAGCTGGCGCATGTCGCTTTGATTGTCACGGCTAAGCCCGGCCTGACTGGCGATGATCTGGCTGAAAATTTGTGCGTTGCCCAGCAGCTTGCCGATCAGCGCACTTTTACTCTGCATGGAGGTTTCCGTTTGCTGGCCCTTGAACGCGGCAATCATTTCATCGCGCTTGGCGTCGAAAACCAGTATCTGCGCCGGATCGGTGGTCATTGCCGCCAACCCTTGCAAACGCGCGAGAACGCTTTGCTCCAGCGCATTGATTTTGCCTTCGACATTACTGGCCTTGCCGGACTGACCCAGGGTGACGTTGATCTGCACCAGGTTGTTCAGGGTTTCCAGATCGCGGCGCAGCGTCAGGCTGCTTCCTAGCAGGTCGAGGCTTTGCAGTTCGACCCGGGTGCCCTGGAATTCGCGATAGGAATCGCGCACCAGATAGAAGTTGGTCACCAGCATCGGCACCAGGAACAGCACGCTGATCAGACTGAACTTCATGCCGAAACTCAGGCGGTTCATCAGCGCGACGGCGGGATAGAGCAAGCTCTTCACTGGAAGTCTCCCTTTGATTTCTTATTTTTATTGGCAGGCGCGGGCTGAGAGCAGATAGCCACTATTCGGCGCCAGCTCTGTATAACTTAAATCGGCGGGAGGTTTTGTAACTTAAGGTTAACGGAGAAATATCGCTCTTCAGGCAGATGAACAACCTGTGGCGAGAGAGCTTGCTCCCGCTCGTCTGCGAAGCAGACGTAAAGCAGGCGACAAGCTTTTCCTGACGAACCATCGTGTCGGTTTGGGGGCGCTTCGCGCCCCAGCGGGAGCAAGCTCCCTCGCCACATTGAATTCGCTTTTATGCTATGCGTGATTTACGGCAGGACGGTCCACAACGCAAACCCGGCGTACCAGAGCACCGCGGCGCGCAGCAGCAGCTCCCAGATCCGGTCCAGGCTGTTGATGCCGTCCGGTCCGACCACCGGTGCCGGGATTTCACCGGCCACCAGCCCGACCTTCTCGATCAGTTGGGCGGCGCTGATGTTCCAGTTCAGCAGCTCATGCAACATCACTCGGCTGACCGCGACGAAGTTGCCGACCAATGCAAAACTCGCCGCCAGCAACCGCACCGGCACCCAATCGAACGCGTGACGCAGTTGTGCCGCGCGCTCGACCACGGCCGGGTTTTGCCCGTGCTCTTCGGCCAGTGCCAGCAGTCGATAGCTCAAGGCGGCGACCGGCCCCAGCAGGAAATACCAGAAAATCACCGCAAAGAAGCTCTGGTAGGCTTCCCACAGCAGATGCCCCTGGACCCGCTCCAGCAGCTGATCAGCGCTGTCGGCGCAGATACCCAGGTCACGTTCCGCCACGTGGGCGGCGGCCTGCAGGTCTTCCCGGCGCCAGGCATCGCGAAACGGACCAAGGCCGGCCAGCAGGTCGCCGCGACCCAGGCTGTAAATCACCACCAGCAAATGCACTGGCAACGCCAGCAGGCCGTAAGCCACCGGCTCCAGCACCAGCAACAGCAAGCCCAGCAGTGCCACTGGCAACAACACCAGCACCATCAGTATCAGCCATGGCCGGTTGACCAGACGCGGACTTGCCTCAAGCTTGTGCAGCTCGCGCACCCAACCGCCATCACGTTGGACCCGATGGCGCAGGGCCGAGAACTTCTCGACCCAGACCGCCAACAGCAACACCAGAAAACTCATTGTCGTTCCTCTTTTTCCAGGGCGGCGCGATAGCGGGCCCAGTCGAACGCCGGCCCCGGATCGGTTTTGCGACCGGGAGCGATGTCGCTATGCCCGCAGATACGCTGTGCGGTGATGGCCGTGAAGGTGCTTTGCAGCTGCCGGGTCAGGGCCGTCAACGCGTCATATTGCGCGTCGGTGAACGGCAGATCATCCGTGCCTTCGAGTTCAATGCCCACGGAAAAATCGTTACAGGTTTCCCGACCCTCAAAACACGAGACGCCGGCGTGCCAGGCGCGTTCAAGACAAGAGACAAACTGAGTGACAGCGCCGTCACGTTCGATCAGAAAATGCGCAGACACGCGCAGCTCGGCAATCCCTTCAAAGTAGGGATGCTCCGTGACATCCAGACGATTCTGGAAAAATTCCTGCACCTTGCCGGTGGCGAACTGCGCAGGCGGCAGGCTGATGTTGTGGATCACCAGCAGGGAAATTTCGCCCAGGGGGCGCGCATTGAAGTTGGGCGAGGGACATAAACGCACGCCCTGACACCAACCGCTCGCGGGGTCCAACTGCATACAGGTTCCTTCAACGACAAGTGTGTTGGCGCCCAGTATGCCGCGATAGACCCTGGGGGCGCGATCACTTGCCGCGATTGAGACGTTGCAGGTTGCCGATCACCGACTCCAGGGCCCGGTCGAACAGCAAGTTGTCATCGAGGACGCGCGCTGCGCCACGGCGCAATTCCAGGGCCAGCCGGGTGCGGCTGCGCTCGCCATGGGTGAAGGCAAGAAAATCCGTCAGCAATTCGGAAAAAATCGCTGGGTCATCGACAAAATCGTTCAACAGCCGCTGCACCAGTTGCTCGATGCGCAGGTACAGGCTGTCGCGCTCATGGTCATCCCGCTCGCCCCAACCCATGGCGGCGGCGGCGATTTCGTTGAGCAAGCGCCGGGCCGGATGGCTGCCGCGGCTGAAGAAGCTTTTGTCGAGTACCGCCACTTTCAGCATCGGGATCTGCAGGCGGCCGATCAGTGCCTTCAGAGCCTGCGGCAGGTTGCGGTCATCGAGTATGGATTCGAAGAGCATGGCGACCAGATTGATCACGTCCTCGTCAGCCACCCCGACCACGCGCGATTTGCCGCTCCTGACGCTGACCCGCGTCAGCAGTTGTCTGAGCTGGTTGCGCAGATCGAAGTCGTCCTGGGAGGCCGGCACCGGCACGTATTGCTGCAAGTGCGAGAGCAGGCGCAGCAGGTCGCGGGTGGAAATCGGTTGCGCCTGGGCACTGGCTTCCAGCGTCGGTGCGACGCTGCCGCGAACCTGTAACAACAATTTCTGCAATGCGCCGAACACTACATGATCGCTGTCATCCGCCTGCGGGCGGCCGGGACGAATGCCGTCCCCGGGCTTGGCACGTACACTGGTAGCAGCACGGCCCGCAGTGCGCCGTACAGGCGCGGGCTTGAGATCAGGCAGCACCCCGGTGACGATCAGCAGTTGGTTGGCTTCGGCGTAGAGTTGGTCGGCAAGACTGAGTACATAGCGGTCGAACAGCTTGAGGATGATCAGCTTGACCTTGATTTCGACCCCAAGGTCGCGCCCGGACTGCAGGAAATATTCGCAGAGCATCGCCGGTCCCAAAGGGTTGTGCTGACTGTCCAGTTCCGTGCCCAGCAGTGCGTTGAGCCGGACGGTCAATTGGTCGAGGGCGAAACCGTCACGGTTCAGTACGTTGCCGACTATCGCCGCAACCGCCACATTGCGTTCCATGTCGTCGTCCGGCGGCATCGCCGAGGCATCGAAGGCCAACGCCTGGGGCATGGCAGTCTCAGTGCCGCCGTACTGGGTGAGGTTGGCAAAAGCCTGGAACAAGTGTTCGAAAAAGCCGCGCTCGATGTTTTTGTGCTTGAGGCGCAAGTCGCGCATGACTTCGAAGAAAATATTCTGTTCGACGTCATCGCGGGCCCGGTCGGCCATTTCGAACAGCGTGTCGTCGGCGTTATCGAACAACGCCTGCAATCCATGCCGCAGGTGTTGAGCCGCCTTGTCGCGAACCTGAAGCATAATCACAGGCAGGCGGGCGAGCGGCGAAGGACTCGCCTGGTCGGTAGTCGCCTTGTGCAAAGGCACTACATTCCCGTCGTTGTGCATCCACACCTCCTGAAATGGCGAGTCTGGGTTCGGTACGAATAGTCTGTGCGCAGCCAGAAAAGACAGCGCGTCAAAGCCATGACGTCAAATACAAGGCGAATTATCTTGTAAAAGATAACCTTTGTGCCAGCAGACTCTGTGGCTACCACTGAATTAGACGTGCGGCACCGCTCCATGTCTGGCGCTTATCGCGTCGGCGAATTGACTGGAAGCCGGGTTCTGGGCGACAGGAAAAATGCTGATGCCTTGGGTTGCTCCGCACCATGGCCCTATAATCGGCCCACTTTGTTTGTGGAGTCCGTTATGCCGAATCTACGTCTCGCCGATCTGACCGCCGAAATCGAAGCCAACGTGCGCCGTGCGTTGCTCGAAGACATCGGCAGCGGCGACATCACCGCACAGCTGATCCCGGCCGAACGCCTGGCCAAAGCCACCATCATCACTCGCGACGCCGCCGTCATCGCCGGCACCGCATGGGTCGATGCGGTTTTCCGCCAACTGGACCCGCGGGTTGCAGTGCATTGGCAAGTGCGCGATGGCGAACGGGTGAAACCCAATCAGGCGCTGTTCCACCTCGAAGGTCCGGCGCGCTCGCTGCTGACCGGCGAACGCAGCGCGCTGAACTTCCTGCAATTGCTGTCGGGTGTAGCCACCCGGGCGCAGGACCTGGCGGATTTCGTGGCCGAGACTCAGGTGAAACTGCTCGACACCCGCAAGACCCTGCCGGGGCTACGCCTGGCCCAGAAGTACGCCGTGACCTGTGGCGGCTGCCACAATCACCGCATCGGCCTGTATGACGCGTTCCTGATCAAGGAGAACCATATTGCCGCCTGTGGGGGCATCCCGGAGGCCATCAACGCCGCGCACAAGATTGCCCCGGGCAAACCGGTGGAGATTGAAGTGGAAAGCCTGGATGAGCTCAAAGAGGCTCTGGCGGCCGGTGCCGATATCATCATGCTCGATGAGTTGAGCCTGGATGACATGCGTGAAGCGGTTCGCCTGAACGGCGGCAAGGCGAAACTGGAGGCCAGCGGCGGTATCAACGAAAGTACGCTGCTGCCGATTGCGCAGACCGGAGTGGATTACATTTCGATCGGTGCGATGACCAAGGATGTGAAGGCTGTCGATCTGTCGATGCGTCTGAGCCTCTGATCGAAAAAACGCCCGTGCCAAATGTGGGAGCGGGCTTGGTCCGGGCGGCGTTCCGACGAAAGCGGTGAGTCAGTCGACAATTACGTTGACTGACACGCCCTCTTCGTCGGAACGCCGCCCGGACCAAGCCCGCTCCCACAGGTCAGACCACCAGATTATTCATCTCGCAGTACTCTTCCCACTCGACGCCCAACACCTCGGCCGCCTCCTTGTGCAGTACAAGGCGCGCAGCCTCGAACTCTTCCGGGCTCGAGGTGTACTTGAGCGTCAGCTCCCATGGCTGCAAGCCCTGGGATTCCGCCTCATCCTCGAACGCCCACTGGATCTGGTCTTTCTGATCGTCGGCGGGCAAGTCCTTGATCTCTTCGGCTAGCTGGGGCGATTCCAGCAAGTACTTCTTCAGCGCTTCTGCGTGTCTGGCTTCTTGGGTCAATTCTTTAACGGTCATGGCGTTCTCTTTGATCTGGGGAATGGAAGATGGATCTGGATCATCAAGGATCTCTCTGACGCAAAAAAACCGTTTGAAGCCCGGTTTATCTGGCCTTCAGAACCATTCGGGATCATCTGAAAACAACGTGTCGCTCGTGCCCGAGACAGGAATCGAACCTGCGACCTTCGCGTTACGAGTGCGCTGCTCTACCGACTGAGCTACACGGGCAGTGGGCTAAACCTAGCACTGACTTTGGGGTCAGGCAACTTCATGACTCGTCTCATTTTTTTGCAGGCAAAAAAATGCCCCGCAGCTTTCACTGCGGGGCATTTTTTATAACGTTGAAGCGGTCAGGCGTGGGGAGTAATTAAACGCCCGAAGCCTTGGCTGCTGCTACGTCTTTGATGGACAGCTTGATACGGCCGCGGTTGTCCACGTCCAGTACCAGTACTTCCACTTCCTGGCCTTCTTTCAGGATGTCGGTCACTTTCTCTACGCGAGCGTCGCTCAGCATCGAGATGTGAACCAGACCGTCCTTGCCGGGCAGGATGTTGACGAATGCGCCGAAGTCGACGATGCGCTCAACCTTACCGACGTAGATCTTGCCGATTTCAGCTTCAGCGGTGATGCCCAGAACGCGCTGACGTGCTGCTTCAGCCGCTTCCTTGGTTTCGCCGAAGATCTTGATCGAACCGTCGTCTTCGATGTCGATCGAAGCCTTGGTCTCTTCACAGATCGCACGAATGGTCGCGCCGCCTTTACCGATGACATCACGGATTTTGTCGGTGTCGATTTTCATCGCGATCATGGTCGGAGCGTTTTCCGACAGTTCGGTACGCGACTGGCCAATGATCTGGTTCATCTGACCGAGGATGTTCAGGCGCGCTTCCAGGGCTTGGCCCAGAGCGATCTCCATGATTTCTTCGGTGATGCCTTTGATCTTGATGTCCATCTGCAGCGCGGTCACGCCTTTGGCGGTACCGGCTACTTTGAAGTCCATGTCGCCCAGGTGGTCTTCGTCACCCAGAATGTCGGTCAGGACGGCGAATTTCTCGCCTTCTTTAACCAGACCCATGGCAATACCGGCAACCGGTGCCTTCATTGGAACGCCGGCATCCATCAGCGCCAGGGAAGCGCCGCAGACCGAAGCCATGGAGCTCGAACCGTTGGACTCGGTGATTTCCGACACTACACGAATGGTGTACGGGAACACGTCGGCAGCAGGCAGCATGGCCTGAATCGAACGACGGGCCAGACGGCCGTGACCGATTTCGCGACGACCGGCGCCACCCATGCGACCACACTCACCTACCGAGAACGGAGGGAAGTTGTAGTGCAGCATGAACGGGTCTTTTTTCTCGCCTTCCAGGGTGTCCAGCAGTTGTGCGTCACGGGCGGTGCCCAGTGTTGCAACAACCAGGGCCTGGGTTTCGCCACGGGTGAACAGCGCCGAACCGTGGGTCTTTGGCAGAACACCGACTTCGATGTTCAGCGGACGAACGGTGCGGGTGTCACGACCGTCGATACGGGGCTTGCCGTTTACGATGTTTTCGCGAACGGTGCGGTATTCGATTTCACCGAAAGCCGCTTTGACTTCAGCGGAAGTCGGCTGGCCTTCTTCGCCGGACAGGTTGGCAACCACCTGGTCTTTCAGCTCGCCCAGACGTGCATAACGGTCAGCTTTGACGGTGATGGTGTAAGCCTGGGAAATCGCGTCGCCGAACTCGGCACGGATAGCGCCCAGCAGTGCGCTGGCTTCAGGCGCAGGAGTCCAGGCCCAGGTTGGCTTGGCGGCTTCGGCGGCCAGTTCCTTGACAGCGTTGATCACGACCTGGAATTCGTCTTGAGCAAACAGTACCGCGCCCAGCATCTGGTCTTCGGTCAGCTCTTTGGCTTCCGATTCAACCATCAGCACGGCATCGGCAGTACCGGCAACGACCATGTCCAGGCTCGACGCTTTCTGTTGTTCGTAAGTCGGGTTCAGCAGGTAGCCGGTGCTTTCGTGGAACGCAACGCGGGCAGCGCCGATCGGGCCATCGAAAGGAATACCGGAGATGGCCAGCGCAGCCGAGGTACCGATCATCGCAGCGATGTCCGGATCGGTCTTCTTGCTGGTGGAAACGACGGTGCAGACAACCTGCACTTCGTTCATGAAGCCTTCTGGGAACAGCGGACGGATCGGACGGTCGATCAGTCGGGAAGTCAGGGTTTCTTTCTCGGAAGGACGGCCTTCGCGCTTGAAGAAACCGCCAGGGATCTTACCGGCAGCGTAAGTCTTTTCCTGGTAGTGAACGGACAGAGGGAAGAAGCCCTTGCCTGGATCGGCTTGCTTGGCACCGACAACAGTCACCAATACGCTGACGTCGTCGTCAACGGTGACCAATACTGCGCCGGAGGCCTGACGGGCGATACGGCCAGTCTCGAGGGTAACGGTCGACTGACCGAACTGGAATTTTTTGATTACCGGGTTCACGGTGTCCTACCTTCTTTTGTGGCTCTTGGGGAACTTGTCTTCTTGCGAAATTCTTGGGCAACGCCGGGAATCGGCCCGACTGTCATTGTCCAGGTAAAGCGGTGGTCCAGATAAAACTTGAGGCTGGGAGCCTGCCCTGCGCCTGCGGGAAACCCGCTGACGCACAGCAAACAACCAACCTCATAGCGCAATCGCTGATTAGCGACGCAGACCCAGGCGACCGATCAGCGAGCTGTAACGGCTCACGTCTTTGCCTTTCAGGTAGTCCAGCAGCTTACGACGCTGGTTTACCATACGGATCAGACCACGACGGGAGTGGTGATCTTTACCGTTGATCTTGAAGTGACCTTGCAGTTTGTTGATGTTGGCGGTCAGCAGTGCAACTTGCACTTCCGGCGAACCAGTGTCACCAACAGCTTGCTGATAGTCAGCTACGATTTGAGCTTTTTCTTGAACGTCGAGAGCCATGAGGCAATCCTTTTATCAGGAAACTGTTTCAAAGAAACAGCTTCAACAGGCCAGGGACAAATCCCTGTATCTAAAAATGAGGAAGTGACCGTGCCTGTTAACAGCCACCCTCGTTCGGTCATTCTGACCGAATCAGTCGACGTGGCGCGATGCGCCCGTCTTCGCTCACTTCACCGATACCGATGAAGCGACCATTGTGATCCTGTACCCGTACCATGCCGAACTTCGGTGCATCCGGGGCTCGTACCGGCTGGCCGTTAAGCCAGTAGAACGAGCTGTGCTCCGAGAACTGCAACAACGGCCAATCCAGCAGGCCGCTGTCCGATGGCATCAGGAAGCGATCGACCGCTTCGTTGCCGCCTTCGGCATGTACCGCTTCCAACTCTTCCAGGGTGACCGTCTGGGCCAGCGTGAAAGGCCCGGCCTGGGTACGTCGCAGTTCAGCAACGTAAGCGCCACAACCGAGTTGCTCACCGATATCCTCCACCAGGGTGCGGATATAGGTGCCTTTGGTGCAATCCACCGCAAGCCGCGCAGTATCACCTTCAAAAGCCAGCAATTCCAAGCGCGCAATAGTAACAGAACGCGGTTCGCGCTCCACTACTTCGCCTGCACGGGCCAGCTTGTACAGCGGCTGGCCATCACGCTTGAGGGCCGAGTACATAGGCGGTATCTGACTGATTTGCCCGCGGAATTTCGGCAGTACCGCTTCGACATCGGCGCGACCAACGGTCACCGGGCGCTCCAGCAAAACTTCACCTTCGGCATCGGCCGTGGTGGTGGTTTTGCCCAGTTGCGCCAGGGTTTCGTAACCCTTGTCGGAATCGAGCAGGTATTGCGAGAACTTGGTGGCCTCACCGAAGCACAACGGCAACACGCCGGTGGCCAGCGGATCGAGACTGCCGGTGTGCCCGGCCTTCTCGGCATTCAGCAGCCAGCGCACCTTCTGCAACGCGGCGTTGGAGGTAAACCCCAGCGGCTTGTCGAGCAGGATGATGCCACTGACGTTACGACGGATACGTTTGACCTGAGCCACCGATTACTCCTTGGCGTCTTCGGGTTCAGCCGCTACCGGGCGCTGACTGTCTTCAGCCACCGCACGTTCGATCAGGGCCGACAGGTGCGCGCCGCGCACGACGCTTTCGTCGTAGTGGAAGTGCAACTGCGGAACGCTGCGCAACTTCATTTCACGGGCCAACTGCATACGCAGGAAACCGGCGGCGGAGTTGAGCACCTTGATGCTTTGCGCGATGTCTTCGGCGTTGTCCTGGCCCATCACGGTGATGAAGATCTTGGCGTGACCGACGTCACGGCTGACTTCAACAGCGGTAATGGTGACCAGGCCGACGCGCGGGTCTTTGACTTCACGACGGATCAGCTGTGCCAGCTCACGCTGCATCTGATCGCCGATACGTTGGGTACGGCTGTATTCTTTTGCCATGTCTTGTTACCTGTTACTGCCTCACGGTGAAACCCGTGGGGTCTGAAAGCGGCAAACGCCCGGCCTGACAAAAGCCAGACCGGGCGTTGCGTTTAGAGTCCTGACGCTGTGCCGCGCATCTGCATGCGGCGGCTCATCGTGGCCCTTGAAGTGCGCGAGTCAGAGGCTGCGAGCAACCTGAACCTTCTCGTAAACTTCGATCTTGTCGCCAGGCTTGACGTCGTTGTAGCTCTTGACGCCAATACCGCATTCCATGCCGGCACGTACTTCGGAAGCGTCATCCTTGAAGCGGCGCAGGGATTCCAGCTCGCCTTCGAAGATAACGATGTCTTCACGCAGTACACGGATTGGACGGTTACGGTGAACAACACCTTCGATAACCATGCAACCGGCGATCGCGCCAAACTTCGGCGAACGGAACACGTCACGCACTTCAGCGATACCCAGGATGTTCTCGCGAACATCGCTGCCCAACATACCGGTGAGGGCTTTCTTGACGTCTTCGATGATGTCGTAGATCACGTTGTAGTAACGCATATCCAGGCCTTCCTGCTCGACGATCTTGCGAGCGCCAGCATCGGCACGCACGTTGAAGCCGAACAGTACAGCGTTGGAAGCGAGTGCAAGGTTGGCGTCGGATTCGGTGATACCACCGACACCGCCACCGACAACACGCACTTGCACTTCGTCGTTACCCAGGCCGTTCAAGGCACCGTTCAACGCTTCCAGCGAACCACGGACGTCAGATTTGAGGACGATGTTAAGCGTCTTCTTCTCTGCCTGGCCCATGTTCTCGAAGATGTTTTCAAGCTTGCCGGCGTGAGCACGGGCCAGTTTGACTTCGCGGAACTTGCCTTGACGGAACAGAGCCACTTCACGGGCTTTCTTCTCGTCCGACAGCACGCTCATCTCGTCGCCAGCGTCCGGAGTACCGTCCAGGCCGAGGATCTCGACAGGGATGGAAGGACCGGCTTCTTTGATTGGCTTGCCGTTCTCGTCGAGCATGGCACGTACACGGCCGTAGTTCGAACCGACCAGGACCATGTCGCCTTGGCGCAGGGTACCGTCTTGAACCAGAACGGTAGCAACCGGGCCACGGCCCTTGTCGAGACGCGATTCAACTACAACGCCACGGCCAGGAGCGGAAGGCGTGGCCTTCAATTCCAGAACTTCGGCTTGCAGCAGAACAGCTTCGAGCAACTCGTCCACGCCAGTACCGACTTTCGCCGAAACCGATACGAACGGGGTGTCGCCGCCCCACTCTTCCGAGGTCACGCCGTGAACCGACAGTTCGCTACGGATGCGATCGAGATCGGCGCCCGGCTTGTCGATTTTGTTCACGGCTACTACCAGAGGAACACCGGCAGCCTTGGCGTGCTGGACAGCTTCAATGGTCTGCGGCATTACGCCGTCGTCCGCTGCAACTACCAGGATCACGATGTCGGTCGCCTTGGCACCACGGGCACGCATTGCGGTAAACGCGGCGTGACCCGGGGTGTCGAGGAAGGTGACCATGCCGCGTTCGGTTTCAACGTGGTACGCACCGATGTGCTGGGTGATACCGCCGGCTTCGCCAGCAGCTACCTTGGCACGACGGATATAGTCGAGCAGCGACGTCTTACCGTGGTCAACGTGGCCCATTACGGTCACAACTGGCGCACGGGAGAACGTCTCACCTTCAAACTTCAGGGACTCGGCCAGGGAATCTTCCAGGGCGGTGTCGCTGACCAGGGTCACTTTGTGGCCCAACTCCTCAGCCACAAGCTGAGCAGTTTCCTGATCAAGCACCTGGTTGATGGTCGCTGGAGTACCCAGTTTGAACATGAACTTGATGATTTCAGCAGCCTTGACCGACATCTGCTGGGCGAGATCGCCAACAGTGATGGTCTCGCCGATCTGCACATCACGCACGACAGGGCCGGTTGGGCTCTGGAAACCGTGGGCGTTGCGTTTTTTCAGCTTGGCCTTGCCGCGACCACCACGACGGAAGCCATCGCTTTCTTCGTCGGTAGTACGTGGGGCAACGCGTGGAGCAGGCGCTTTCTCTTTGACCGAGGCACGATGCGGAGCGTTTTTACGCTCGCCGTCGCCACCACCGCTGCGACGATTGTTATCGTCGGCACGTGGTTTATCCGGACGGCGCTGTTCGTTCTGCTTGTTGCGAACGTCAGCAGACGGTGCTGGAGCAGCGGCTACAACCGGTGCGCTTTCGCGTACTGGCTCGGCAACTGCAGCAGGCGCTGCAACGGCGTCGTTAGTAGCGGCTTGCGCAGCAGCAGGCTGGCGACGCGCTTCTTCTTCGGCGCGACGCTTGGCTTCTTCTTCAGCCTTCTGACGTGCAGCATTGTCTACTGCGCGACGTTCTTCCAGTTCGCGTTTGCGCTCGGCTTCGATTTCTTCCGGGCTGCGCTGTACGAAGACTTTCTTCTTGCGTACTTCAACGCTGATGCTTTTGCTGCCAGCAACACGCAGGGTGCTGGTGGTTTTGCGCTGCAATGTAATCTTGCGCGGTTCTTCCACTTTCGCCTTGTGGCTGCTCTTCAAGTGAGTCAGCAGAGACTGCTTCTCACTATCGCTCACACCTTCATCGGCGGCGGTGTGCGGCAGACCTGCCTCACGCATCTGCTGCAACAGGCGCTCTACCGGTGTTTTGACCTCATCGGCCAGTTGTTTCACCGTGACTTGCGTCATGCACTTCTCTCCTCAGGCCGCGCCTAATTACTCGAACCAGTGGGCTCGGGCGGCCATGATCAACTTGCCGGCACGATCATCGTCAATGCCGTCGATGTCGAGCAGATCGTCAATAGACTGCTCGGCCAGGTCTTCGCGGGTAATTACGCCGCGCACCGCCAGTTCCATCGCCAAATCCTTGTCCATACCCTCAAGCGAGAGCAGGTCTTCGGCCGGATGGGCGTCTGCCAGCTTTTCCTCAGTAGCGATGGCTTTGGTCAACAAACGATCCTTGGCGCGAGCGCGAAGCTCGTTGACGGTTTCTTCGTCAAAGCCGTCGATGTTGAGCATTTCTTCCAACGGTACGTAGGCAATCTCTTCCAGGCTGGTGAAACCTTCGTCTACCAGCACCTGTGCCAGGTCTTCGTCGACTTCCAGCTCGTCGATGAAGTTGCGCAGGATGTCGCCGGTTTCTGCTTGCTGCTTAGCCTGGATGTCCGATTCGGTCATCACGTTCAGGGTCCAGCCAGTCAATTGGCTGGCCAGACGCACGTTCTGACCACCGCGACCAATGGCCTGAGCCAGATTGTCTGCGCCAACGGCGATGTCCATGGCATGGGCATCCTCGTCAACGATAATTGCCGCCACTTCAGCCGGCGACATTGCATTGATCACGAACTGAGCCGGGTTATCGTCCCACAGGACGATGTCCACACGCTCACCGCCCAACTCACCCGACACTGCCTGGACGCGCGAACCGCGCATGCCGATGCAAGCGCCTTGCGGGTCGATGCGTTTGTCCTTGGAGCGGACCGCGATCTTGGCGCGCGAACCCGGATCACGGGAGGCAGCCATTACTTCGATCAGGCCTTCAGCGATTTCCGGCACTTCGATGCGGAACAACTCGATCAGCATTTCCGGCGCGGTACGCGACAGGATCAGCTGCGGGCCGCGGTTCTCGGTGCGGATTTCCTTGAGCAGCGCACGCAGGCGCACGCCAACCCGGAAGGTTTCGCGAGAAATGATGTCTTCGCGGGCCAGCAACGCTTCTGCGTTGTTACCCAGGTCGACGATCACGTTGTCGCGGGTCACTTTCTTCACGGTGCCGGAGATGATTTCCCCCAGGCGCTCGCGATAGGCATCAACGACTTGAGCACGTTCGGCTTCGCGAACTTTCTGCACGATGACTTGCTTGGCAGTCTGTGCAGCAATGCGGCCGAATTCGATGGATTCGATCTTTTCTTCGACTACGTCGCCAACCTTGGCGCCAGGATGCGTTTCTGCAACCTTGCTCGGCCAGGTTTCGATGGCCGGATCGTCCAGGTCTGCTTCTTCGACGACCGTCCAGCGACGGAAGGTCTCGTAAGCACCGGTGTGGCGATTGATTTCCACACGCAGATCGACTTCGTCCTCAAAACGTTTTTTGGTAGCAGTGGCCAGAGCCAGCTCCAGCGCTTCAAAAATTACGTTTGCCGGTACGCCCTTTTCATTGGATACCGACTCAACAACCAGCAGTACTTCTTTGCTCATCGTACGCCTCGCCTTTCGCAAGCCATTGGATCCGCGGGATCCGCGTCTCAGTCAAAACTGGGAATAATGTTGGCCTTGTCGATCATATCGATCGGCAACAGGAACTCATGGTCTTCAACCTGCACCACGACGTCCTGCTCTTCTACACCGCGCAGAAGGCCCTGAAAGTTGCGTCGCCCTTCAAAAGGCGAGCGCAGCTTGATCTTCACTTGTTCACCGGCAAATTTTGCAAACTGCTCAATAGTGAACAGTGGGCGTTCCATGCCAGGCGAGGAAACTTCAAGGGTGTATTCAACGGCGATCGGATCTTCAACATCCAGGACACCGCTGATCTGACGGCTGACGATGGCGCAATCGTCCACCAGCACACCGCCTTCTTTATCAATATAAACGCGCAACATTGAGTGGCGACCTTGAGCCGAAAACTCAATACCCCAGCATTCATAGCCCAGGGCCACGACCACCGGGGCCAACAAGGCCTGCAACTCTTCTAGCTTGCTCGACACCTGAACCCCCTCGTGCATGTATGTGCATGCTATGCAAAATAAAAAAATGGGCGAAACGCCCATCCTTGAAACGCCGTCGAACAGCGGCGTAGAAAGTGTCCAGCTAACAAAAAGCCCCTTAAAAGGGGCTCCTGAAACTGGTTGCGGGGGCCGGATTTGAACCGACGACCTTCGGGTTATGAGCCCGACGAGCTACCAGACTGCTCCACCCCGCGACAAAGCTGGGGCGGAAGTATACGACTGATCCCTCACAGGGTCAATGTAACCTTCCACCTACAAGAAAGCCCGCAACAGCGGGCTCTCCTGATAATTGGTACCGAGAAGGGGACTCGAACCCCTACACCCTATGGGCACAACCACCTCAAGGTTGCGTGTCTACCAATTCCACCACCTCGGCAATACTACGTTTGAAACCCTTCTTACTTTTGCTCTTGAGCTGGAGGCACGTCAGTCGCTGGGGTAGCCGACTTTTGCTCTTGAAGCACCGGGACATCATCAGAAGCCGGTTGTTGCTTTGGAACTTCCAACACTGCCGGGTTTGGCAAACCTACCTGAGTCAGCTGTTGAGCTTTCTCTTTAGCAAAGTAACCTAACCCTAAGCTGGTTATGAAGAAACCGGCGGCAAGTATAGCAGTAAACTTACTAAGAAAGGTAGAGGAACCTTGGCTTCCGAACACAGTATTTGAAGCACCTGCTCCGAAAGACGCGCCAGCATCCGCACCTTTACCCTGCTGCAGCAAAACCAGAGCAACTACGCCCAATGCACCCAGCAGATGAAAAACGACTACGACTGTTTCCAGCATTTTTTCAGTTTCCCGCGGCGCGACAAATCGCACCGAACTCATCTGCATTCAGGGACGCTCCACCAATGAGCCCCCCATCGATATCCGGCATGCCGAACAGTTCGACCGCATTGGCCGCCTTCACGCTGCCGCCGTATAGAAGCCGCACACCTTGCGCGACTTCAGAATTCTCTGCCGCCAACTGGGCGCGAATGGCTGCGTGCACATCCTGCGCCTGTTGCGGCGAAGCAGTCAGCCCGGTGCCAATGGCCCAGACCGGCTCGTAAGCGATTACTGCCTTGGCAAAGACACCAACACCCAGCTCCTCAATGATACAGCCAAGCTGACGCCCGACAACCTCAAGAGTTTTCCCGGCTTCGCGCTCTTCAAGGGTTTCCCCTATGCACAACACCGGAATCAAGCCACATGCCTGTGCCGCTGCGAACTTGCGGATCAGCATCCCGTCCTGCTCGCCCATTATCTGGCGGCGTTCGGAGTGCCCGACAAGCACCAGGGAACAACCTGCATCCACCAACTGACTCGGTGCAACTTCACCGGTCAATGCGCCTTGCATGGATTCCACCGCAGAGTTCTGCGCGCCGATCGAAACCGGCTGGCCTTTCAAGCCATCAATCACTTGATTGATATGCAGGCAAGGCGGGAATACCGCAACGTCAACATCGCTCGGCAAGTCCAGACGGCGGAGGCCGTCAATCAGCTCAGCGACGCTGGTGCGGGTACCGTGCATCTTCCAGTTACCAGCTACCATAGGGCGACGCATGCTGTACCTCGTCGGTCAAAGTGGGCGCAGATGTTACCCAACACAATCATGGCTGGCAAGCCGAATTCAGGCAGAAACTTCAGTAACCAGGTTTGCCAGCTCTTCGGCGTAGGCACGAACCTGTGTTTCGTCCTCGCCTTCGACCATTACCCGCACCAACGGCTCCGTCCCGGACTTGCGCAACAGCACACGCCCCCGGCCGGCCATGGCCTGGGTAACGCGCTCGCTCGCCTCTTTGACCGCCGGATGATCCAGGGGGCTTGCACCACCGCCGAATCGTACATTGATCAGCACCTGAGGGCACTTGCGCAGCGCCTGACGCGATTGCGCCAGCCCTTCTGAGCGAGTCTTGAGCGCCATCAACACCTGCAAGGCGGCAATGATCGCGTCACCGGTGGTGGTGTGACTGAAGCAGACAATGTGCCCCGAGTTTTCACCGCCCACCAGCCAATCGCGCTCCTGCAACTCGGAGATGACGTAACGGTCGCCGACATTGGCCCGCACGAATGGGATCGACAGGTCCGCCAGGGCCAGTTCCAGCCCCAGGTTACTCATCAAGGTACCGACCACACCGCCCTGCAGCTTGTTGCGCTCATGCAGGTCGCGAGCAATGATGAACAGCAATTCATCACCGTCGACGACGGTGCCGGTGTGATCGACCATCTGAACCCGGTCGCCGTCACCGTCAAAGGCGATACCCAGATCGGCATGCTCGGCCAATACGGCAGCCTGCAGCGGCTCCATATGGGTCGAACCGCAATTTTCATTGATGTTCAGGCCATTGGGATGAGCGGAAAGCACCACGACTTCGGCGCCCAGCTCCCGGAATACACTCGGCGCCACCTTGTAGGTCGCACCGTGGGCGCAGTCGAGCACGATCTTCAGGCCGGCGAAGCTGGTGCCGGTCGGGACGCTGCTCTTGCAGAATTCGATGTAGCGGCCCGACGCGTCATTGATGCGCGAGACCTTGCCGATCTTGCTCGACTCGACCACGGTCATCGGGGTGTCGAGCAACTCTTCGATCATATGCTCGACTTCATCCGGCAGCTTGGTGCCCTTCCCGGAGAAAAACTTGATGCCGTTGTCGTCGTGGGGATTGTGCGAGGCGCTGATCACGATGCCTGCTTCGGCATGGAAGGTGCGCGTCAGATAGGCGATGGCCGGCGTCGGCATCGGGCCCAGGAGCATCACGTCGGCACCCGCCGACGTCAGCCCGGCCTCGAGCGCCGATTCGAACATGTAGCCGGAGATCCGGGTGTCCTTGCCCACCAGCACCTTGCAGGCGCCCTTTTTACGGAACGCCATGCCCGCAGCCCAACCGAGCTTGAGCATGAAGTCAGGGGTAATCGGGTATTCGCCGACCCGGCCACGAATGCCGTCGGTGCCAAAGTATTTTTTAGTCATAAGCTCTCCATGATTCTTATTCGGCTGATTCCACTGCGGCGATCATCCGCACGACATCGACTGTTTCGGCCACATCATGGACGCGCAATATACGCGCTCCCTTGAATGAGGCCAGCGCCGCGAGCGCGAGACCGCCATGCAGGCGCTCTCCGACCGGGCGATTCAAGGCCTGACCTATCATGCTCTTTCGCGAAACCCCGACCAGCAGGGGCCGCCCCAAGGCATGCAAGGCTTCCATATGCTTGAACAAGCTTAGATTGTGTTGCAGGGTTTTGGCGAAGCCGAAGCCCGGATCAAGAATGATCCGCTCGGCGGGAATGCCTGCCGATGCGCATTGCGCCATGCGCGCGCCAAGAAACTCGCCCACTTCGCGGGTCACGTCCTGATACTGCGGGTCATCCTGCATGTCGCCCGGCTCACCGAGCATATGCATCAGACAGACCGGCAAGCCGGTAGCCGCGGCCGCATCCAGCGCGCCATCGCGGCGCAGCGAGCGCACGTCATTGATCAACCCGGCCCCAAGCCGTGCGGTTTCGCGCATGACGGACGGGGTAGAGGTATCAACCGAGATGATCACATCCAGCTCGCGATGAATTCGCTCGACGATGGGCGCTACGCGCTCCAGCTCCTCCAGCGGTGAAACCGCCCTGGCGCCCGGCCGGGTCGATTCGCCACCAACATCGATCAGCGTCGCGCCGGCCGCCACCATGGCTTCGGCGTGGCGCAAGGCCGCATCGAGCTGGCTGTATCGGCCACCATCGGAAAAGGAATCGGGAGTGACATTGAGAATGCCCATGACATGCGTCAGGGCCAAATCAAGAACCCGGTTGCCGCAAGGCAACCGGGTCGAGGACTGAACAGAAGTCATTTCAAACCTTAAACGTCAGCAGCAGGACCGCCGATTGGTGTTTCCGGACGCTCGCCCTGCACGACCGGAGGTGTCCCGGAAGTACCAGTGCCGCCCGACCAGTCGCGAGGTTCGCGTGGCGTACGGCCCGCCATGATGTCATCGATCTGATCGGCATCGATCGTTTCGTACTTCATCAAGGCATCGGCCATGGCGTCGAGCTTGTCACGGTTATCCGTGAGGATCTGCTTGGCAGTGCCGTAGCACTGGTCAATGATGCTGCGCACCTCGGAGTCGATCAGCTTCGCTGTCTCACCGGAGAAACTTGCGCCCTGACCGCCGCCGCCACGACCGAGGAACACTTCATTCTCTTCTTCGGCGTACATCAACGGACCGAGTTTTTCCGACAGGCCCCACTTGGTCACCATGTTCCGTGCGATCTGGCTGGCACGCATGATGTCGTTGGATGCACCGGTGGTGACGCCATCGAAGCCCAGGGTCATTTCTTCAGCGATGCGGCCGCCGTACAGCGAGCAGATCTGGCTGATCAACGCCCGCTTGGACAGGCTGTAGCGATCTTCTTCCGGCAGGAACATGGTCACACCCAGCGCACGTCCGCGCGGAATGATCGACACCTTGTAGACCGGGTCATGCTCAGGCACGACACGACCGACAATGGCGTGGCCGGCTTCGTGATAAGCGGTGTTCTGCTTCTCTTTCTCGGACATGACCATGGATTTGCGCTCGGCACCCATCATGATCTTGTCTTTGGCCAGTTCGAACTCTTTCATTTCGACGATGCGCTTGCCGGCACGAGCAGCGAACAACGATGCCTCGTTCACCAGGTTCGCCAGATCGGCACCGGAGAAACCAGGGGTACCACGAGCGATCACGGCCGGAGCGACATCGTCACCCATTGGCACTTTGCGCATGTGGACCTTGAGAATCTGCTCACGACCACGGATATCCGGCAGACCGACCACAACCTGACGGTCGAAACGGCCCGGACGCAGCAGCGCCGGGTCCAGTACGTCCGGACGGTTGGTGGCGGCGATGACGATGATGCCGTCATTCATTTCGAAGCCGTCCATCTCTACCAGCAACTGGTTGAGCGTCTGTTCGCGCTCGTCGTGACCGCCGCCCATGCCGGCGCCACGGTGGCGACCGACGGCGTCGATTTCATCGATGAAGATGATGCATGGCGCGTGTTTCTTGGCCTGCTCGAACATGTCGCGAACACGGCTGGCACCGACACCGACGAACATTTCGACGAAATCGGAACCGGAAATGGTGAAGAACGGCACTTTGGCTTCGCCGGCAATCGCCTTGGCAATCAAGGTTTTACCGGTACCGGGAGGACCGACCATCAGCACACCGCGAGGAATGCGACCGCCCAGGCGCTGGAATTTGCCCGGATCACGCAGGAACTCGACCAGCTCGCCGACTTCTTCCTTGGCCTCGTCGCAACCGGCAACGTCGGCCAGGGTGGTTTTCACCTGATCTTCGGAGAGCAGGCGTGCCTTGCTCTTGCCGAAGCTCATCGGCCCGCCCTTGCCACCTGCACCGCCCTGCATCTGGCGCATGAAGAACATGAACACGGCGATGATCACCAGGATCGGGAAGCTCGCGACCAGGAGTTGAGTCCAGATGCTTTGCTGTTCAGGCTGCTTGCCTTCGACCACGACGTGGTTGTCCACGAGATCGCCGATCAGACCGTTATCCTGGATTGCCGGACGGATGGTCTTGAAGCTGTCGCCATCGTTGCGCTTGCCGGTAATCACATAGCCGTCCACGGCTACGCGCTCGACCTTGCCATCCTTGACCTGCTGGATGAAGTCGGAATAGTTGAGGGTCTGCGGCTCGTTAGGGCTGGAGAAGTTGTTCATCACCGTCACCAGGACTGCCGCGATGATCAACCACAGGATCAGATTCTTTGCCATATCGTTCAATTAACTACCCTCTGAAGCAAGCGCCGCTGATGGCGCGCGCTTCGCATGATATTCACCGGCCTAACTTACTACATTACCTACAACTCTGGCAGGCGCCGTCTGTAACCCTTTGTGAAACACTTCCTACACAATATTCGCTATTTCTCACAAGGCGAAATGCGAAAATCCTATCGCCCCGGTCGAAAATTCCCTACTCCTCGCTGCGCCCGCGGAAACCACGGCCCAGCAAGTACTGCTCGCGGGAGCGATCGCGCGACGATTTCGGCTTGCGCGTCGTGACCTTCTCGAACTGCTTGCGCACGCTCTTGTGGTACTCGTCGAAACCTTCACCCTGGAAGATCTTGATCAGGAAATCACCACCTGGCTTCAGCACCCGAGTGGCGAGGTCCAGTGCCAACTCGCACAGGAACATCGATCTCGGCATATCAACAGATGCCAGTCCACTCATATTGGGGGCCATATCGGAAATCACAAGGTCTACTTCTTTATTTCCGACCGCTTCAAGGATTTGTGCCAGCACGGCGTCCTCGGTGAAATCGCCCTGGATAAAGGTCACATCGGGGATGCTGTCCATTTCAAGGATGTCGGAAGCGATCAACGTCCCTTGCCCACCAATCAGACGACTGGTCACCTGGGACCAGCCACCTGGCGCAGCGCCGAGGTCGATCACGCTCATGCCCGGGCGGATCAAACGATCCCTTTCCTGGATCTCCAGCAATTTGTAGCTGGCACGGGAACGATACCCGTCTTTTTGCGCCATTTTGACGAATGGGTCGTTGAAATGCTCTTGCAGCCACTTAAGGCTTGTCTTGGAACGGGCCACGGGCCACCTCGAAAAATAAAACGGGTCGTGATTAACTGGGCGGTCCCGGACTCGCTCGGGTAAACTGGCCGCCGCTTTTTACAAGATCAGACGCAGGGGTCAGATTATGCCGCTCACTCAAGAGCAGAAGAAACAGTACAAATCCATTGGCCACCATCTGAAACCAGTTTTGATCGTGGCTGATAACGGTTTGACTGAAGGTGTGTTAGCCGAACTTGAACGCGCATTGGCGGATCACGAGCTGATCAAGATCAAGCTCAACATCCTCGATCGCGAATCGCGCCTGGCTTCCGTTGCAGAACTCTGCAAGGTCGGCAAGGCGGACCTGGTTCAGGTCATCGGCAAGATGGCACTGATTTACCGCAAGAACTTCAGCGTCAACAAGCAGCTGTCGAACGTCCATCGCTTCAAATGATGGCAAGGGTCAAGGGTGTGCTTCGCGCACCCTGCCACTCCATCCCGGCACCGGCTGCAATACCAGCACCAACCCGGAAAACCCCAGAACAAGATAGCTGAACACCTGCCAACGCACTGCATCCGGCCAACCGAAGCGTACCGCGAAATACATCGCACACGCATACAGCCCTATCATCAGCAGTTGCCCGCGAATATCGCGCCATAGACTGGCAAGGCCCTCGGCCTGAACCAGCACCAAAGCCTGAAAAATCACACACGCCGCGGCAAATCCCACCATCAGCGTATTCAGCATGCCTGCAATTTCGTCGATCAGCAGCGGTGCCAGGCCAATGTGACCCAGCACCGGCAGCAGACCGATATGCAACAGCCACAGGCCGCCAACCCATAACATCTGGGTCAGCTGCCAAAGCATGGCGCCCGCATGTAGCGGGCGCCTGCGTTCAGATGTGGCGAACTTCGACAATCTCGTACTCGATAACGCCGCCTGGCGTTTTCACGGCGACCACGTCGCCCTCTTCCTTGGCAATCAAGGCGCGGGCCAGTGGCGACCCCACCGAAATCTTGCCGAGTTTGAAGTCCGCCTCATCCTCACCCACGATGTGGTAAGTGACGCGCTCATCAGTCTCGACGTTGGCGATTTCCACGGTGGTGCCGAAAATCACTTTGCCAGTGTGAGGAATGGTCGTGACGTCGATGATGACCTGGTTCTGAATCCGGCCTTCGATGTCACGAATCCGCGCCTCGACCATCCCCTGCTGCTCGCGGGCAGCGTGGTATTCGGCGTTTTCCTTCAGGTCACCCAGTTCGCGGGCTGTCCCGATGTCCTGGCTGAGCTTCGGACGGACGACCTTGGTCAGGTGAGCGTGTTCTTCTTCCAGGGCTTTCGCGCCCTGGACGGTCATTGGGTATTTGATCATGCCTTCAATCCTGCGTGTAGATCCTGCAAGCGGCGTACAGTCTTCTCGGGACCGAACTTCAGCGCTTCGCAGATAGCTTCGCCAGCAGCAATAGTCGTGGTGCAGTAGATCTTGTGCTGCAGGGCATTACGACGAATGGAGTACGAATCAGCGATCGACTGACGCCCTTCGGTGGTGTTGATGATCAAGGTAACTTCGTCGTTCTTGATCATGTCGACCACGTGCGGACGACCTTCGGTCACCTTGTTCACGCGACGCACTTTCAGGCCTGCGGCTTCGATCAGCCTGGCAGTACCGGCAGTGGCGACCACTTCGAAGCCCAAGTTGATCAGATCACGGGCCACGCCTGCAACCAGTGGCTTGTCGTCGTCACGTACGCTGATGAATGCGGTACCGCCGGTCGGCAGCACTTCGCTGGCGCCCATCTGGGCCTTGGCAAATGCTTCACCGAAGGTGTCGCCCACGCCCATCACTTCACCGGTGGACTTCATCTCAGGGCCCAGGATCGGGTCCACGCCAGGGAATTTGGCGAACGGGAACACCGCCTCTTTCACACTGTAGAAGTTCGGAATGATTTCCTTGGTGAAGCCGATTTCCTTCAGGGTTTTACCGGCCATCACGCGCGCCGCGATCATCGCCAGGGAAACACCGATGCACTTGGACACGAACGGTACGGTACGGGAAGCGCGCGGGTTGACTTCGATGACGTAGATGTCTTCGCCTTGCAGCGCCAACTGAACGTTCATCAGGCCGACCACGCCCAGCTCCAGGGCCATTTTCTTGACCTGTTCGCGCATCTCGTCCTGGATGTGTGCTGGCAGCGAGTACGGCGGCAGGGAGCACGCGGAGTCACCGGAGTGAACACCGGCCTGCTCGATGTGCTGCATGATCGCGCCGATCACCACGTCGGTGCCGTCGCAGACCGCATCCACGTCCATTTCGATGGCGCAGTTGAGGAAGTGGTCCAGCAGCACCGGGCTGTCGTTGGACACTTTCACTGCATCGCGCAGGTAGCGCTTGAGCTCTTCTTCTTCGTAGACGATTTCCATCGCCCGACCGCCCAGTACGTAGGACGGACGCACCACCAGCGGGTAACCGATCTTGCTGGCGGCACGAATCGCTTCGTCTTCGCTGCGCACGGTAGCGTTTGGCGGCTGACGCAGGTTCAGGCGCTCGACCATCTGCTGGAAGCGCTCGCGGTCTTCGGCACGGTCGATGGCGTCAGGGCTGGTGCCGATGATCGGCACGCCGGCTTCTTCCAGGGCACGCGCCAGTTTCAGCGGGGTCTGGCCGCCGTACTGGACGATCACGCCTTTTGGTTTCTCGACGCGGCAGATTTCCAGCACGTCTTCCAGGGTCACTGGCTCGAAGTACAGGCGATCGGAGGTGTCGTAGTCGGTGGAAACGGTTTCCGGGTTGCAGTTGACCATGATGGTCTCGTAACCGTCTTCGCGCAGGGCCAGTGCCGCGTGGACGCAGCAGTAGTCGAACTCGATGCCCTGGCCGATACGGTTTGGACCGCCGCCGAGGATCATGATCTTGTCGCGGCCCGACGGCGCGGCTTCGCACTCTTCCTCGTAAGTCGAGTACATGTAAGCGGTATCGGTGGCGAACTCGGCCGCGCAGGTGTCAACGCGCTTGTAGACCGGGTAAACGTCGAGCTTGTGACGGTGGCGACGCAGGCTCTTCTCGGTTACGCCCAGCAGCTTGGCCAGACGCATATCGGAGAAGCCTTTGCGCTTGAGCTTGAACATCAGGTCGCGGTCGATGCTGGCCAGACCCAGGGTCTTGACCTTCTCTTCGTCCTTGATCAGATCTTCGATCTGCACCAGGAACCACGGGTCGATCATGTTCATGCCGAAGATGTCTTCCACCGACAGACCGGCACGGAAGGCGTCAGCCACGTACCAGATGCGCTCGGCGCCCGGCACGGTCAGTTCGCGCTTGAGGATGCTCATGCTTTCCGGGTTGCTCAGGTCGAGCTTCTCGTCCAGGCCGCAAACGCCCACTTCCAGACCGCGCAGGGCTTTCTGCAGGGACTCCTGGAAGGTCCGGCCGATGGCCATGACTTCACCCACCGACTTCATTTGCGTGGTCAGGCGCGCGTCGGCTTTCGGGAATTTCTCGAAGGCGAAGCGTGGCAGCTTGGTCACGACGTAGTCGATGGACGGCTCGAAGGACGCAGGAGTAGCGCCGCCGGTGATTTCGTTCTGCAGTTCGTCCAGGGTGTAGCCGATCGCCAGCTTGGCAGCGATACGCGCAATCGGGAAACCAGTGGCTTTCGAAGCCAGGGCCGAAGAACGGGATACCCGCGGGTTCATCTCGATGACCACCATACGGCCAGTGTCCGGGCAGATGCCGAACTGGACGTTGGAGCCGCCGGTTTCCACGCCGATCTCGCGCAGTACCGCCAGGGAGGCGTTACGCATGATCTGGTATTCCTTGTCCGTCAGGGTCTGTGCCGGCGCAACGGTGATCGAGTCACCGGTGTGCACGCCCATCGGGTCAAAGTTTTCAATGGAGCAGACGATGATGCAGTTGTCCTTCTTATCGCGGACAACCTCCATCTCGTACTCTTTCCAGCCGATCAGGGATTCGTCGATCAGCAGCTCTTTGGTCGGCGACAGGTCCAGGCCGCGGGCGCAGATTTCTTCGAACTCTTCACGGTTGTACGCGATACCGCCACCGGTGCCGCCCATGGTGAAAGACGGACGGATGATGCACGGGAAGCCAAGCTTCTCGAGCACTGCGTTGGCTTCTTCCATGCTGTGGGCGATACCCGAGCGCGGGCAGTCCAGGCCGATGGATTTCATCGCCTTGTCAAAGCGCGAACGGTCTTCGGCCTTGTCGATGGTGTCGGCATTGGCGCCGATCATCTCTACGCCGAATTTCTCCAGGACGCCTTCGCGCTCCAGGTCCAGGGCGCAGTTCAGGGCAGTCTGGCCACCCATGGTTGGCAGCAGCGCGTCCGGACGCTCTTTCTCGATGATCTTGGCAACGGTCTGCCACTTGATCGGCTCGATGTAGGTGGCGTCGGCCATGTCCGGGTCGGTCATGATGGTCGCCGGATTGGAGTTCACCAGGATGACGCGGTAGCCCTCTTCGCGCAGGGCTTTGCAGGCCTGGGCGCCGGAGTAGTCGAATTCGCAGGCCTGGCCGATCACGATCGGGCCAGCGCCGAGAATCAGGATGCTTTTAATGTCTGTACGTTTTGGCATGGGTTGTCACTCAAATCCGCAGGTCAGTCGGCAAGCCGTCTTGTTCAATCTCTGAAGCCTTGAGGGGGCCACCGGTGTCGGGGCCACCCTCAAGACATGCAACATCAAGGCGAGCGATCAGCGTCGCTTGGCCATTTCGTTGATGAAGCGATCGAACAATGGCGCTACGTCGTTCGGGCCAGGGCTGGCTTCAGGGTGACCCTGGAAGCTGAAGGCGCTCTTGTCGGTAAGCTCGATGCCTTGCAGGGTGCCGTCGAACAGCGATTTGTGGATCGCGCGAACGTTGCCTGGCAGGGTCGCATCGTCTACCGCGAAGCCGTGGTTCTGACTGGTGATCATCACCACACCGCTGTCCAGGTCCTGGACCGGGTGGTTGGCGCCGTGGTGGCCATGCCCCATTTTCAAGGTCTTGGCGCCAGCGGCCAGGGCCAGCAGCTGGTGACCGAGGCAGATGCCGAACACCGGGATGTCGGTTTCCAGCACGTCCTTGATCGCCTGGATCGCGTAGTCGCATGGCTCGGGATCGCCCGGGCCGTTGGACAGGAACACGCCATCCGGATTGAGCGCCAGCGCTTCAGCCGCTGGCGTCTGAGCCGGCACCACGGTCACGCGGCAACCGCGCGCAACCAGCATGCGCAGGATGTTCAGCTTGACGCCGTAGTCGTAGGCAACCACGTGGTACGGCAGCTCGGAGGCGTCGATGGTCGCATGGCTGTCGGTTTTCAAATCCCAGACAGTCGAGCGCCATTCGTACTTCTCCTTGGTGCTGACGACTTTCGCCAGGTCCATGCCTTTCAGGCCAGGGAAGCCTTGCGCTGCGGCAATCGCCGCTTCTTCGGAGATGTTGTCACCAGCCATGATGCAGCCGTTCTGCGCGCCTTTCTCACGCAGGATGCGCGTCAGGCGGCGGGTGTCGATACCGGCGATTGCCACCACATTGTTGGCTTTCAGGTAGTCGGACAGAGACAGCTTGTTACGCCAGTTGCTCGCAACCAGCGGCAGGTCACGGATGACCAGGCCAGCGGACCAGACGCGATCGGACTCGGCGTCTTCCGGTGTGGTACCGGTATTGCCGATGTGCGGGTAAGTCAGGGTAACGATCTGTTGGGCGTAGGAAGGATCGGTAAGGATTTCCTGATAGCCGGTCATGGCGGTGTTGAACACCACCTCACCAACGGTTTGACCGTCGGCTCCAATGGCTTCGCCGCGAAAAATGCTGCCATCAGCAAGGGCGAGTATGGCTGGCTTAGTCAAGAAGACCTCCCGTAAATAAAGCCTGAAAGGGCGATCGCAGGTTGTAAAAAAGCGGAGTGACGTATGGACACGTCACCCCGCTTCTTCACCGAATAATTCTGCGCGCTTTTAGTGGACACACTAAAGCTGTAGCTTACAGAAAAAGGCATTTTTGGTCTACCGCCAATGAGCCCAAAAGGCCGGAGAATGCGACAGGACGTCGCTTGGCGGGATAAAACCGGGTCCAAACGCTGAGTTTGAACCCGGTTTCGGGCGCATCTTAACGCAGGTCGAGCACGTCTTGCATGTCGTAAAGGCCTGGCTTGCGTCCGTCCAGCCACAAAGCCGCACGTACCGCACCCTTGGCGAAGGTCATGCGACTCGAAGCCTTGTGCGTGATCTCGACACGCTCACCGTCGGCAGCGAACAGCACGGTGTGATCACCCACGATGTCGCCGGCACGCACAGTGGCGAAGCCGATGGTTTCGCGAGCGCGGGCACCGGTCTGACCTTCACGACCGTACACCGCCACTTCCTTCAGGTTGCGACCCAACGCATCGGCAATCACTTCACCCATGCGTACGGCCGTGCCCGACGGCGCATCGACTTTATGCCGATGGTGGGCTTCGGTGATTTCGATATCGACGTCATCGCCCAACACCCGGGCAGCGGTGTCGAGCAGCTTCAGGCACAGGTTGACGCCGACGCTGAAGTTGGCGGCGAAGACGATAGGAATATCCTTGCCCGCCTCGGCCAGCAACTGCTTCTCCTCTACGCTGAAGCCGGTGGTGCCGATGATCATCGACTTACCGTGCTTGCGGCAGAACGCGAGGTTCTTCAGGGTCACCGTCGGGTGCGTGAAGTCGATCAGCACGTCGAACTCGTCGACCACCCGGGCCAGATCACCGGACAGCGGTACGCCGATCCGACCCAGCGCCGCCAGCTCGCCGGCATCGGCACCGACCAGGGTGCTGTCGGGGCGATCAACAGCCGCCGTCAGACCGGCACCCGGCGTTTGCTGCACCGCTTCGATCAGGGTTTTGCCCATGCGCCCGGCGGCGCCCATCACTGCAATACGTCGCATGCCTGTCTCCTTACAAATCGCCGAAGAAGCGCTTCACGCCTTCGAACCAACCAGTGGTTTTCGGCGAATGGCTGTTGTCGTCCGCCAGCGAACTGCGGAACTCTTCCAGTAATTCACGCTGACGACGACCCAGGTTGACCGGGGTTTCGACCGCCACACGACACATCAGGTCACCGGCACCGCCACCACGCACTGGCGCGACGCCTTTGCCACGAACCCGGAACTGCTTGCCGGTCTGAGTCCCCTCGGGGATCTTCAACTTGACCCGGCCATCGAGGGTCGGAATCTCCAGCTCGCCACCCAGCGCCGCATCGACGAAGCTGATCGGCACTTCACAGAACAGGTGCTTGCCGTCGCGCTGGAAGATCGCGTGTTCACGCACGTTGATCACCACGTACAGGTCGCCAGTCGGGCCACCCTGGGCGCCCGCCTCGCCTTCACCGGACAGACGGATGCGGTCACCGGTATCGACGCCGGCCGGCACTTTCACGGAAAGTGTCTTGTACTCTTCGACGCGGCCTTCGCCATGGCAGGAATCGCACGGATCGGAAATGATCTTGCCCTGGCCATGGCAGCGCGGGCAGGTCTGCTGCACCGAGAAGAAGCCTTGCTGCATGCGGACCTGGCCGATACCGCCACAGGTAGGGCACGTCACAGGCGAAGAGCCTTTCTTGGCACCCGAACCGTCGCACGGCTTGCAGTTGACCAGTGTCGGAACGCGGATATTGACGGTGGTACCGCGCACCGCTTCTTCCAGGTTCAGCTCCAGGGTGTAACGCAGGTCACTGCCGCGCTGAGCACCGCCACGGGCACCGCCGCGACCGCCACCGAAGAAATCACTGAAGACATCACCAAAGATGTCGGAGAAATTCTGACCGCCAAACCCGGCACCGCCGCCGCCCATGCTCGGATCGACGCCGGCGTGGCCGTACTGGTCGTACGCCGCGCGCTTGCTGGAATCGGACAGCACTTCGTAGGCCTCGTTGGCCTCCTTGAACATCTCTTCCGACGCTTTGTCATCGGGATTACGGTCCGGGTGGTGCTTCATCGCCAGGCGACGGTAGGCCTTTTTCAGATCCGCTTCGCTTGAGCCGCGCTCAACACCCAATACTTCGTAATAGTCACGCTTTGCCATAAGTCTTTGCACTCTTAAGGACGTTCGGCAAACCCCTCCTGAGCCTCGCCAAACTCGTTGAGCCCCAATACAGGCCCGGACCCAACTCACGTCAATTCAACGATCCTGGTCTTTGATTCAAACGCGGTACTTTCGGCACGAAAAGCAGGAGCATTCCCGGCCATACCGCCAGCACCCGAGCGTTGTCGCATGCTGTAAAAATTCGCTAACTCCAGACACGCCAACGCGGGAGCAAGCTCCCGCGCGGCGACATCCTACCAGTCACCGCCTGAAGGCAGTCAACCGGGCGACCAACAACTTACTTGTGGTCTTTGACTTCTTCGAACTCAGCGTCAACGACGTCGTCGGCTTTTTCAGCTTTTTCGTCGTTCGGTGCAGCGCCTTCAGCAGGCTGAGCCTGTTCGGCGTACATTTTCTGAGCCACTGGCGCGGAGACTTTGGACAGCTCTTCAACCTTGGCGTCGATAGCCGCCTTGTCGTCGCCTTTGATGGCGGCTTCCAGGGCAACTACTGCGGCTTCGATTGCAGTCTTCTCTTCAGCGGTCACTTTGTCGCCGGCATCAGCGACCATTTTGCGCGTCGAGTGAACCAGGGCATCGCCCTGGTTACGGGCGCTGGCCAGCTCTTCGAACTTGCGGTCTTCTTCGGCGTTCACTTCAGCATCACGAACCATCTGCTGAATTTCGTCCTCGGACAGACCGGAGTTGGCCTTGATCACGATCGACTGAGTCTTGCCGGTGGCCTTGTCTTTCGCGCCGACGTGCAGGATGCCGTTGGCGTCGATGTCGAAGGTCACTTCGATTTGTGGCACGCCACGTGGTGCTGGTGGAATCTCGGCCAGGTCGAACTTGCCCAGGGACTTGTTCTGTGCGGCTTGCTTGCGCTCGCCTTGCAGCACGTGGATGGTCACTGCGCCCTGGTTGTCGTCGGCAGTCGAAAACACTTGCGATTTCTTGGTAGGAATCGTGGTGTTTTTCTCGATCAGCGCAGTCATCACGCCACCCATGGTTTCGATACCCAGGGTCAGCGGGCTGACGTCGAGCAGCAGGACGTCTTTCACGTCACCGGCCAATACCGCGCCCTGGATGGCAGCACCCATGGCAACCGCTTCGTCAGGGTTGACGTCTTTACGTGCTTCTTTACCGAAGAAATCGGTCACCAGCTTCTGAACCAGCGGCATACGGGTCTGACCGCCGACCAGGATCACGTCGTTGATCGAACCAACGTCGATACCGGCGTCTTTCATGGCGATACGGCAAGGCTCGATGGTGCGTTGAACCAGGTCTTCAACCAGCGCTTCGAGCTTGGAACGCGAGATTTTCACGTTCAAGTGCTTGGGACCGGTAGCGTCTGCAGTGATGTACGGCAGGTTAACGTCGGTCGACTGGCTCGAGGACAGTTCGATCTTGGCTTTTTCAGCGGCTTCTTTCAGGCGCTGCATCGCCAGCGGGTCACCTTTGAGGTTCATGCCGCTTTCTTTCTTGAATTCGTCGACGAGGTAGTCGATCAGACGAATGTCAAAGTCTTCACCGCCCAGGAAGGTGTCGCCGTTGGTAGCCAGCACTTCGAACTGGTGCTCGCCATCGACTTCAGCGATCTCGATCACGGATACGTCGAACGTACCGCCACCCAGGTCGTAAACGATCACGGTGTGATCGCCCTTGGCCTTGTCCATACCGTAAGCCAGCGCGGCTGCGGTTGGTTCGTTGATGATACGTTTTACGTCCAGACCAGCGATGCGGCCGGCGTCTTTGGTAGCTTGACGCTGACTGTCGTTGAAGTAGGCCGGAACGGTGATAACCGCTTCGGTCACTGGCTCGCCGAGGTAGTCTTCGGCGGTCTTCTTCATCTTCTTCAGAATTTCAGCCGAGATTTGTGGCGGAGCCATTTTCTGGCCGTTCACTTCAACCCAGGCGTCGCTGTTGTCAGCCTTGACGATCTTGTAAGGGACCATCTGGATGTCTTTCTGCACGACTTCTTCGTCGAAACGACGACCGATCAAACGCTTCACCGCGTACAGGGTGTTGTGCGGATTGGTCACTGCCTGACGCTTGGCGGACTGGCCAACCAGGATCTCGCCGTCGTTGGCATATGCAACGATCGAAGGGGTGGTACGCGCGCCTTCGGCGTTTTCGATGACTTTGGCTTTGCCGTTTTCAAGAATGGAGACGCAGGAGTTGGTAGTCCCCAGGTCGATACCGATAATTTTGCCCATGTTTACTCTCCCGAAACTTTGGATTTGGATGCCGCAGCAGTGGTGGCTAACTGCGGTAGCACTTAAACGCTTGACTTCTAAATGGGGGCCCTGCGGCTAATTTCAAGCCTGCTCGTCAATAGAAGGCGAAACCGGCGCGCTGGCCTTGCTGACCACGACCATGGCCGGGCGCAGCAGGCGACCGTTGAGCTGATAGCCCTTTTGGAACACCTTGAGCACGCTGTTGGGCTCGACGTCGGCGCTTTCCTGCATGGCCATTGCCTGATGCTGCGATGCGTTGAAGGGCTCGCCTTCAGGATCGATCACTTCCAGCTGATAACGCTTCAGGGTGTCCTGGAACATTTTCAGGGTCAGCTCGATCCCTTCGCGCATCGGACGAATGTTTTCGTCGTCAGGGCTGGACAACTCCAGGCCACGTTCGAGGCTGTCGATGATCGGCAGCAGGTCACCGGCGAATTTCTCCAGTGCGAACTTGTGAGCCTTCTCTACATCCTGCTCGGCGCGACGGCGGACGTTCTGCAGATCAGCTGCTACACGCAAAGCCTGATCATGAGCGCCAGCCAATTGCTCTTCGAGCACTTGTACACGAGCCGCCAGCTCATCACCCTCCAGGGCAGCTTGATCGGCGTCTGGGTTTTGCGTATCCACTGTCTGTTCGTCAGCCATAGATTTCTCCTTTCAATAACGTCCGCGAGCTCAACTCGCGCTTCTGTCCCGGTATATGGGGCCGCAAAAACCAGCTTCAAGGGGTGCCGATTGATTAACCCTACAAAAAACAGCTGCATTGTCATTCCCCGGCGCACTAAGGATTTCGTCGGATCAAGCAAATCGAGCTAAGACAGGGCATTGTCAGGCTGAAACAAAACACTGTATAAATAACCAGACCTAAAGCCTGGGAGCGGCCTTTATGCTGGTGCACCTGTCCGTACACAACTACGCCATCGTTGAACATCTCGATCTCGAACTCGATCGCGGGATGAGCGTGATCACAGGGGAAACAGGCGCGGGCAAGTCGATCATGCTCGACGCCCTGGGCCTGACCCTGGGCGATCGCGCCGACAGCGGCGTGGTCCGCCCCGGTGCCGACAAGGCCGACATCCTGGCCACGTTCGACCTGGTCGACATCCCGGAAGCCAGCACCTGGCTCGCCGAACGCGACCTGGAAAGCGACGGCCCGTGCATCCTGCGCCGGGTGATCACCGCCGAAGGACGCTCGCGCGGGTACATCAATGGCACCCCCTGCCCATTGGGCGACCTCAAGGCCCTGGGCGAGTTGCTGATCGATATCCACAGCCAGCATGAACACCAGTCCCTGCTCAAGACCGATACCCACCGCCGCCTGCTCGACGAGTACGCCGGGGCGACGGACCTCGCACGCCAGGTACAGCTGGCCGCCCAACGCTGGCGCCAGACCCGCCAGGAACTGGATCGCCTGTCCAACTCCGGCGACGAGCAACGTGCCCGCCATCAGCTGCTCAGCTATCAACTCGAGGAGCTGGAGAACCTCGGCCTCGGCGACAACGAGCTGGAGCAACTCGAACAGGAACATAAAAACCTGACCAACGCCGAAACCCTGCTGGGCATCTGCCGGCAAGTGGTCGAACAATGCAGCGAAAGTGATTCCGGCAATGTGCTCAATGCGCTGACCGCCAGCCTCAACCGCCTGTCGAGCGTCAACAACTCGGTCGGCGCACTGGGTGAAGCCAGCAGCCTGCTGACCAGCGCACAGATCCAGGTCGAGGAAGCCGTTGGCGAACTGAACCGCTTTCTCGACAACTTCGATGCAGATCCGGCGCGCCTTCAATACCTGGAGGAACGCCTCGATGCGATCTACACCATGGCGCGTAAACACCGCATCCAGCCGACCCAGGTCGCCGAGATGCAGCAGAAACTGCTGGATGAAATCGAGACCCTGAACGCCAACGATGAATCCATCGAGCGACTGAGCGATGAGCTGGCGTCCTACGCCCGCCATTATCAGGAGAAAGCCCGGGAACTGAGCGACCTGCGCCATCAAGCCTCAAACAGCCTGGCCAGCGCCGTCGAGCAGGAAATCCAGCGGCTGGGCATGCCCGGGGGTCGCTTTACCATCGAACTGCGCCCCAACAGCAGCGATGAGTTGCTGCCCAATGGGCTCGAACAGGTCGAATTGCTGGTGAGCGCCAACCCTGGGCAACCACTCAAGGCCCTGGCAAAAGTCGCCTCCGGGGGCGAACTGTCACGAATCAGCCTGGCGATCCAGGTGATCACCGCGCAAACCTCGCGGGTGCCGACCCTGGTATTCGACGAAGTGGACGTGGGCATCGGCGGGCCGACTGCCGAGATCGTCGGCCAGTTGCTGCGCCGCCTCGGTGAACGCGGGCAGGTGCTGACCGTGACCCACTTGCCGCAAGTAGCGGCGCAGGGTCACCAGCATCTATTCGTGCACAAGGTGCGCGGCGAGGATGCAACCCGCACGGCGGTCTCCAAGCTGAGCAAGAATGATCGTGTCGAAGAAGTCGCGCGAATGCTGGGTGGCATTGACCTGACCAAGGAATCCCTGGCTCACGCCAAAAAGATGGTGGTTACCGCGAAGATTTAGGAACGACAGACAGCACGAAGGCGACCCTGGGGTCGCCTTCGCTCGTTTCGCGAACCTGAAGTTCGCGCGACAGGCTTACTTTTTCTTGCGTACGTACAGTACAAGGTTGTGATCAACCATCTCGAAGCCATACTTGTCGACGATTGCCTTCTGCAGCCGCTCGATTTCTTCGTCGAAGAATTCGATCACTTCGCTGGTTTCGACGTTGACCATATGGTCGTGATGCTTGCCGTCATCCAGCTCGAAGACCGCATGGCCTCCGTCGAAGTTGTGCCGCACCACAAGGCCAGCTGCCTCGAACTGGGTCAGTACACGGTAAACCGTGGCCAGACCGACGTCCTCACCAGCTTCCATCAGCGCCTTATAGACATCCTCGGCACTCATGTGGCGTTGCTCGGCGGAATCGAGCATTTGCAGAATTTTGACCCGTGGAAGGGTCACTTTGAGGCCGGCTTTGCGTAGTTCGCTATTTTCAACCATGGTCAGCTTTCTCGCGATGCTGCTTCGCAGCTTCTCTTAATGCGGGTATGATCGGCGTTTACGTTGTCCCAGCCAAGATAGTGGAAGTCGCCCACCGATGCAAAACACCAAGCTCTTGCTAACCAGTTTCACCTTTGTGGGACTGCTCGCACTCGCCGGTTGTTCATTCCCCGGGGTTTACAAAATCGACATCCAGCAGGGCAATGTCGTCACGCAGGACATGATAGACCAGTTACGCCCGGGAATGACCCGTCGGCAAGTACGGTTTATCATGGGCAACCCTCTGCTGACTGACACGTTCCATGCCGATCGCTGGGATTATCTGTACAGCCTGCAACCCGGTGGCGGTGAACGCCAACAGGAACGCATTAGCGTTATCTTCAACCCAAATGACCAACTTGTCAGCCTCTCTGGTGATTTCATGCCGGGCGTGAGCCGGGATGAGGCCATTCTCGGCAAGGACAGCGACACCAACGTGACCGCGCCTGCAGAAAATGTCGAGAAGCCAAAACCGGAAAAACCGGTCAAGCCAGGTTCGCTGCTGGATCAGATCCAGAAGGACGTCGACGGTGTAGAAACCGTTCCGGTCCCGACGCCAGAGCCTCTGGAAACCTCGCCGCAATAATTTGCGGCGCCAAAAAAAACCCGGCATGTCCGGGTTTTTTATTGTTTGGCCCTTACTCACTTCACTGAATGCGCGCCTTGGCCTCGGCTGCCTTGGCGGCGCGCAGGCGACGAACTTCTTTCGGATCGGCCAGCAGCGGCCGGTAGATTTCGATGCGATCCCCCGCCTGAACCACACGACTGTCCGGATCGAGGATCTGCTTTGCGAAGATCCCCACGGGACAATTGGCCAGATCAAGCTCCGCAAACGCCTGGCCGATGCCCGATTTCTGCAGAGCCGCGCGCACTGTCGTCCCTGCAGGCACTGCCACAGTGAGAAGCACCTGACGATCAACGGCGGCATACACCACCTCGACCTCGATCATGGCCTCAACCATGCATTTGCTTGGCCCGCTGGCAAAACGCATCCACCAGCGTATTGGCCGCCTGATTGAACAATGGCCCCAGGGTGGCGCGAACGATCGGCCCGGCGTAATCGAACGACAGGTCCAGACTGATCTTGCAGGCCTTCTCGCCCAGCGGCTTGAACACCCACACACCGTGCAGTTGATTGAACGGACCTTTTTCAAGGTTCATTTCGATCGACTGCCCGGGCACCAGGGTATTGCGTGTCACGAAATGCTGACTGAGCCCGCCCTTGGCGACGCCGACACTGGCGCGCATGTGCTCGGGGGAGCTTTCCAGGACTTCGGCCGACGAGCACCACGGCAGGAATTCCGGATACCGTGCCACGTCGTTGACCAGGTCATACAGCGCTTGTGCGGGGTACGGCAGCAGGGCCGAACGTTGAATGTGTGTCGTCATGTCAGCGTCACTTCCACAGCTGGGCGGCAAACACTACAAGAATGCCGATGGGCGCCACATAGCGCATCAAGAACAGGGACAGGGCGAACAACATCGGGCTGCGGATCGACAACTCGTCGCGTACCGTTTCCCGACCCATCACCCATCCCGCAAACACCACGAAACACAAACCACCGAGTGGCAACATGATTCGCGAAGTGAAGAAATCGATCACACCGAAGAAGTCCAGGCCACCGGCCGCACCCCATTGGTAGAGATGGAACATCCCGCCTTCGTTCACGAAAAACTTGGCTTCTTTCCAGATATTGAAGGAAAAGACAGTGCCCAACCCCACAAACCAGCAGATGAAGGCCAGCCAGAAAGTCACCCAGGCCCGACTGACTTTGGTGCGTTCAACCAGGTAAGCCACCATCGGTTCGAGCAGGGAAATCGCCGAACTCCAGGCGGCAATCGCCACCAGCACGAAGAACACTACGCCCATCAACTGGCCGAAGGCTACGTTGCCAAAGGCAAAAGGCAGGCTGACGAACATCAGGCCCGGGCCCTCGCTCGGGTTCAGGCCCGCGGCAAACACAATCGGAAACAATGCCAGGCCAGCGACCAGGGACACGAAGGTATCCAGCAGCGCCACACCGACAATGGTGCCGGAAATCGACGAGTGCTTGGGCATATAGGCACCGTAGATCATGATCGAACCCACGCCCACGCTCAGGGAAAAGAACGCATGTCCCATGGCCGGCAGCAAGCCATCCAGTACTTTTTCCGGGTGGAAGTCGAACATGAAATGCACGCCTTCCATGAAATGCCCGGTGGTCATGCTGTAGCCCAGCAACACCAGAATCATCACGAACAGCAGCGGCATCATGATGCGCAGGCTGCGTTCAAGGCCGGCAACCACGCCCTTGGCGATCACCACGGCGGACAGCAGCATGAAAATCGTGTGCCAAAGTGTCAGGCGCCATGGATCGGCGATCACGTTGCCGAAATACGCGCCAACCTGGTCTGCCGTCACCCCCTGAAAATCACCGCGCCCCATGTCGATGATGTAATCCAGCGACCAGCCGCCGACGACACTATAGAAAGACAGGATCAGCAGCGCCGTGATCATCCCGGCGAAAGCGCCCCAGGACCACTTCGCCGAATGCCCCGCCTCCAGCGCCAGTACCTTCAAGGCGTTGGCGGGGCTCTGCCGGGCGCGACGGCCGATCAGGGTTTCCGCCAGCATGACCGGCACACCGATCAGCGCGATACAGGCCAGGAACATCAGCACAAACGCGCCGCCGCCGTAGACGCCGACCATGTAGGGGAATTTCCAGATACTACCCAGGCCCACGGCCGAACCGGTCGCGGCGAGTATGAAGACCCAGCGGCTAGCCCAACTGCCGTGGACAGAAACCTTGTCTGTCGACATCGTTATCACGCCCAAGCGTTCAAAAAAGAGGCCGCATTGTCCGGGATTCAATCAACCTGCTCAAGCACGTAGCGATACCGTAGCCGACTAGCTTGTAACTCCCTATAATGCCGCCCCTATGGCTAAACAGAAGAAACACCCAACAGGGACCATCGCGCAAAATAAAAAGGCGCGACACGATTACTTCATCGAACACAAGTTCGAGGCTGGTCTGGTCCTGGCCGGCTGGGAAGTAAAAAGTCTGCGGGCAAGCAAGCTGCAACTGGTTGACAGTTATGTGCTGCTCAAGGATGGCGAAGCCTGGCTGCTCGGCAGCCACATTACGCCGCTGATGACCGCCAGCACCCACGTCATCGCTGATCCGACCCGCACCCGTAAACTGCTGCTCAACCGACGCGAGCTGGAAAAGCTGGCCTCTGCCGTGCAGCAAAAAGGCTACGCCTGCGTGTGCCTGTCCTGGTACTGGAGCAAGCACATGGTCAAGTGCGAGATCGCTCTGGGCAAGGGCAAGAAGGAATACGACAAGCGTGATACCGAACGCGAGCGCGACGCCGGTCGCGAGTTGCAGCGGGCGGTGCGCAACAAGGGCAAGGAAGATTAATCTTCCAGCCTGATCGCGACTCTTGTGGCGAGGGAGCTTGCTCCCGCTCGGGTGCGAAGCGGCCGTCGCTTTTTTGGGACGGCTTCGCCGTCCAGCGGGAGCAAGCTCCCTCGCCACAAGCAAGCGCCCTCCCTACAAGCAAGCTCCCTCGCCACAGTGACTGACTACATCCCCTTGCGCCGCTCCGCCCGGGCCACGCGCTGCACTTCCTGACGCACCTCTTCCAACACTTCCTGCACATACAAGATATGTCGGCTGGAAATTTCCCGCGCCTGCTCCGCCCTGCCTTCGATAATCGCCAGGTATAGCTCACGGTGCTGCGAAATCAGCATGTCGCGGGTTTCCGCGCGCTGCTTGTACATGCCGCCGATGTTGGTCACCACGTTGCGTTTGAGCAAGTCGAACAGCCCGCGAATGGTGTGCAGCAACACCGCGTTGTGACTGGCTTCGGCGATCGCCAGGTGAAATTTCGCATCCGCCGCGCCCTCTTCCGCACGGCTCACATCTTCGTGACGGGTATAGCAGTCCTGCAATTCGTTGAACGCCGCCGTCAGCCGCTCGCGATCGACGTCCGTCGCACGCGACGCCGCGTAATAGGCGCAGGACGCTTCCAGGGTATGACGAAATTCCAGCAGGTCGCGCTGGGCTTCAGGGTTGCTTTCCAGCAGAAGCAGCAGCGGATCGCTGAAGGTCGATCCCAGCGACTCCACCACATAGTTGCCGCCACCCTGGCGACTGACCAGCAAGCCCTTGGCCGCCAGTTTCTGGATCGCTTCACGCAACGACGGGCGGGAAACGCCGAACTGCTCGGCCAACGTACGTTCGGCCGGCAAGCGCTCGCCCGCCTTCAGCGTGCCCTCGAGGATCATTCCCTCGAGCCGCTCGACAATATCGTCAGACAAACGGCGCTGACGAATCTGATCAAACCCCATAACTCATTTCTCCACGGTCCCGGCAGCTCACCGGGCCCTCTATTCTGGCCCATCCGCGCTGCGCCAGCACCCTATCAGATTGCATTGAATCGACCGCATCAGATGACCGCCGCACCGCGTATTCGACAAAAGTTTTAGAGCGGCAAATTGACACGCCACCTACAAGGCTTTTACCCTAGCCAACAGCGATTGTAAATTGGTATTACCAATTAACCAAGAACGCTGACCAGTGCCTGACCAACAACAATTAGGGGCCACCCCATATGCAAACCTGGCAACAGCTCTATAGTCCGCTCGGCAGTCTCGGCCTTTCCGCGCTCGCGGCCGTCATCCCCATCGTATTTTTCTTCCTGGCTTTGGCGGTGTTCCGCCTCAAAGGCCATGTGGCCGGCAGCATCACGCTGGCCTTGTCCATCGCAGTGGCTATCTTCGCGTTCCAGATGCCGGTCGATATGGCCTTCGCGGCGGCCGGCTACGGCTTCGCCTATGGCCTGTGGCCGATTGCCTGGATCATCGTCGCGGCGGTATTCCTCTACAAACTGACGGTCAAGAGCGGGCAGTTCGAAGTGATCCGCAGCTCGGTGCTGTCGATTACCGATGACCAGCGCCTGCAAGTGCTGCTGATCGGCTTCTGTTTCGGTGCGTTCCTGGAAGGTGCCGCCGGTTTCGGTGCGCCAGTGGCAATTACCGCCGCATTGCTCGTGGGACTGGGCTTCAACCCGCTGTACGCCGCGGGCCTGTGCCTGATCGCCAACACCGCACCGGTAGCCTTCGGTGCCCTGGGGATCCCGATCATCGTCGCCGGGCAGGTCACCGGTATCGATGCGTTCAAGATCGGCGCCATGACCGGCCGTCAATTGCCGCTGCTGTCGCTGTTCGTGCCGTTCTGGCTGGTGTTCATGATGGACGGCCTGCGCGGCGTGCGTGAAACCTGGCCGGCCGCACTGGTAGCGGGCTTGAGCTTCGCCGTCACTCAGTACTTCACCTCGAACTTCATTGGCCCGGAACTGCCGGACATCACCTCGGCCCTGGCCAGCCTGATTTCCCTGACCCTGTTCCTGAAAGTCTGGCAGCCGAAACGTGCCGCTGGCCAACATATCGTCGGCGCCGTCTCGGCGTCCGTGGTGACCGCCAACGCTGGCGGCTTCGGTCAGCCGCGCAGCACCGTGGCGTCGCCCTACAGCTTCGGTGAAATTCTCAAGGCCTGGTCGCCGTTCCTGATCCTCACCGTACTGGTCACCATCTGGACCCTGAAACCGTTCAAGGCGATGTTCGCTGCCGGCGGTTCGATGTACAGCTGGGTGTTCAACTTCGCGATCCCGCACCTGGATCAGATGGTGATCAAGGTCGCACCGATCGTAACCGCCCCGACGGCCCTGCCTGCCGTATTCAAGCTGGACCCGATTTCCGCGACCGGCACCGCGATTTTCTTCTCCGCACTGATCTCGATGCTGGTGCTGAAGATCAATCTCAGAACTGGTCTGACCACTTTGAAAGAGACCTTCTATGAGCTGCGCTGGCCGATTCTGTCCATCGGCATGGTCTTGGCATTTGCCTTCGTCACCAACTTCTCGGGCATGTCGTCGACCATGGCCCTGGTACTGGCCGGCACCGGCGCCGCGTTCCCGTTCTTCTCGCCGTTCCTCGGCTGGCTGGGTGTTTTCCTGACCGGTTCCGATACGTCGTCCAACGCGCTGTTCGGTTCGCTGCAAGCGACCACTGCGCACCAGATCGGCGTCAGCGACACCTTGCTAGTGGCAGCGAACACCAGCGGCGGCGTGACCGGCAAGATGATCTCGCCACAATCGATCGCCGTGGCCTGTGCCGCGACCGGCCTGGTGGGCAAGGAATCGGACCTGTTCCGTTTCACCCTCAAGCACAGCCTGTTCTTTGCAACGATCGTCGGTTTGATCACCTACGCACAGGCGTACTGGTTCACCGGCATGCTGGTGCACTAAGACCTACAAGCAGCATCGAAAAAACCGACGCCGGACCACGATTCCGGCGTCAGCTATTCACAACCCGGTCTGTAAGGCTGCTGAAAGCTTCCCTCTCTATATTCAGCAGCCTCAGCGGACGGATAACCGGGCCCACCCGGAGACACGCCTGATGAGCGAGCTTTTTTACAACGCCGTGCCGAACGCGACCCGCGTCGCCCCGCCACTGCCCGAGCCTCGGCAATACCCCAGCGAAAAACCGTCACGGGTCTACCTGTTCGGAACCTGCGTGGTGGATTTGTTCTACCCCGAAGCCGGGATGGATGCGATCCACTTGCTGGAGCGCGAAGGCATTCGGGTCGAGTATCCGCAAGGGCAGAGCTGCTGCGGACAACCGGCCTACACCTCGGGTTACACCGAGCAGGCTAGGACCGTGGCGCGCTCGCAACTGGCGCTGTTCGCCGGGGATTATCCGGTGGTGGTGCCGTCGGGATCGTGTGCCGGAATGTTGCGCGAACACTATGCCGACTTGTTCAAAGACGAGCCGCAAACGCTGAAACAGGTTCAGGCACTGGCTGCCCGGACCTATGAACTGGCCGAGTTCCTGCTGTTTGTCTGCAAGGTGCAGCTCAAGGACAGCGGCACACCTGTGAAAGTCGCGTTGCACACCTCGTGTTCGGCGCGACGTGAGATGAACACCCACCTGCATGGCCGCGAGTTGTTGGCGCAGCTGGGCAACGTGGAGCGGGTCGACCACAGCCACGAAAGTGAATGCTGTGGCTTCGGTGGGACTTTCAGCGTCCGTATGCCAGACATTTCCGGCGCGATGGTGGCTGACAAGACCCGGTCGTTGAAGGAATCAGGCGCGCACAAGGTCCTCAGTGCCGATTGTGGTTGCCTGATGAACATCAACGGCTCGCTGGAGAAACAGCAGGAAGCGTTGCGCGGCCAACACCTGGCGAGCTTCCTCTGGCAGCGAACCGGAGGTGGCCGATGAACGCCTCCGCGATTATTCCTACGGTCGCCGTAGAAGAAGATTTTCGCGCCCGGGCCCACAAGGCTTTGGGTGACCCGCAACTGCGAAACAATTTTCGCACTGCGATGGATTCACTGATGACAAAACGGGCAGCGTCCTTCAGCGATGCCTATGAGCGAGAACATTTGCGAGCGTTGGGCAATGCTGTCCGCGCCCGTGCGTTATCCAAGTTGCCCGACCTGCTCGAGCAGCTTGAACAGAACCTGACCCGCAACGGTGTGACAGTGCACTGGGCGGAAACGGTAGACGAAGCCAATGGCATCGTCCTCTCGATCATCCGCGCTCACGAGGGGCGGCAAGTGATCAAGGGCAAATCGATGGTCAGCGAAGAGATGGAGATGAACCATGTCCTCGAGGCTCAAGGCATTGAATGCCTGGAGTCGGACATGGGTGAATACATCGTCCAGCTCGACCACGAGAAGCCTTCACACATCATTATGCCGGCGATCCACAAGAATGCCGGTCAGGTCGCGTCCTTGTTCCACGACAAACTTGGCGTGGAGTACACCAAGGACGTTGACCAACTCATTCAGATCGGTCGCAGGGTCTTGCGGCAGAAATTCTTCGAAGCGGACATCGGCGTCTCCGGCGTCAACTTCGCCGTGGCCGAAACCGGCACCCTGCTGCTGGTGGAAAACGAAGGCAATGGCCGCATGACCACCACAGTGCCGCCGGTGCACATCGCCGTGACCGGCATCGAAAAAGTCGTGGAAAACCTGCGCGACGTGGTGCCGCTGTTGTCGCTGTTGACCCGCTCGGCCCTCGGCCAGCCGATCACCACCTACGTCAACATGATCTCCGGCCCGCGCAAGGCGCATGAGCTCGACGGCCCACAGGAAGTGCATCTGGTGTTGCTGGACAATGGCCGCAGCCAGGCCTTTGCCGACAGCGAATTGCGCCAGACCCTGAACTGCATTCGCTGCGGCGCTTGCATGAATCATTGCCCGGTCTATACCCGAATCGGCGGCCACGCCTATGGGGAGGTTTACCCTGGGCCTATCGGAAAAATCATCACCCCGCACATGGTCGGCCTGGCGAACGTCCCCGACCATCCGAGCGCCTCGTCGCTGTGTGGTGCCTGCGGTGAAGTGTGCCCGGTAAAAATTCCTATCCCGGCACTGCTGCGTCGCCTGCGGGAAGAAAACGTCAAGGCACCGGACAGCCCGCACCAAGTGATGCGCGGCCAAGGCAGCAAGTACTCGCGCAAGGAGCGCTTTATCTGGAACGCCTGGGCCAGGCTCAACAGTTCGCCAACCCTGTATCGCCTGTTCGGCTTCTTCGCCACTCGCCTGCGCGCCCTTGCACCGAGTAACGTTGGCCCGTGGACACAAAATCACAGCGCACCGAAACCTGCTGCCCGCTCACTGCATGACATGGCCCGCGAGCATCTGGCCAAACAGGGAGATCGTTGATGAGCGCCAAGCAAAATATCCTCGCCAAATTGCGGAAAAGTCTGACCGGCACCACGCCCGTGCCCGACGAATTCGACGTCGAACTGGTGACTGCGCCTTACACCTACACCGCCGAGCAACGTATCCCGCAACTGCGCAAACTGATGGAAGCGGTGCATACCGAAATCCATCTGACGTCCGGTGAAGGTTGGCCGGCGCTTCTCGCGCAATTGCTGCGAGACCGCCAGTTGCCGAGCCTTTTGATCGCGCCGACTACGCCTCACGGTCAACGTGTCACTCAACACTGGGCGTACAATCCGGGTCTGCCGACACTCAAGTCCTACGACCGCCCGGTTGAAGAATGGAAAGCCGAGTTGTTCAACGACACCCCGGCCAGCCTGACCACCACCCTCGGTGCAATCGCCGCGACAGGTAGCCTTATTCTCTGGCCGACGCGGGAAGAACCGCGCTTGATGAGCCTGGTGCCGCCGGTGCATTTTGCGTTGCTCAAGGCCAGTGAAATCCGCGACAACTTCTATCAGGTGCAGCAGGAATTCAACTGGGCCCAAGGCATGCCGACCAACGCGCTGCTGGTGTCGGGTCCATCGAAAACCGCTGACATCGAACAGATCCTGGCCTACGGCGCCCACGGCCCGAAAGACCTGGTGGTTCTGATCCTGGAGGACCAATGAGTCTACCGGCGGCTTTTCTCAGAGATGCACAGCAACTGATCCCCCAAGAGCGCCGTTTCGACGATCCGCTGTCGACCTTGGCCTTCGGCACCGACGCCAGTTTCTACCGGCTGATTCCGAAACTGGTCATCCGTGTCGAGTCCGAAGACGAAGTGGTGGCGCTGCTCGAACTGGCGCAACGGGATCAAGTCCCGGTGACCTTCCGCGCCGCCGGCACCAGCCTGTCCGGCCAAGCCATCAGCGATTCGGTGCTGATCGTGCTTGGGGATAACTGGAACGGGCGCGAGATCCGCGGCCAAGGCACGCAAATCCGCCTGCAACCCGGCGTGATCGGCGCGCAGGCCAACGCTTGGCTGGCTCCTTTCGGGCGCAAGATCGGCCCTGACCCGGCCTCGATCAACGCCTGCAAAATCGGCGGTATCGTTGCCAACAACGCCAGCGGCATGTGCTGCGGCACCGCGCAGAACACCTACCACACGCTGGCCGGCATTCGTCTGGTGCTGGCCGACGGTAGCCGGCTCGACACCGAAGATGCAGCGAGTGTCGCGGCGTTTCGCCAGAGCCACGCTTCGCTGCTTGAGCGCCTGGCAACCTTAGGCCGCGAGACCCGGGCCAATGCCGAACTGGCTGCGAGAATCCGCCACAAATACCGTCTGAAAAATACCACCGGCCTGTCACTCAACGCCCTGGTGGATTTCGACGAGCCTGTGGATATCTTGAGCCACTTGCTGGTGGGTTCCGAAGGCACCCTCGGCTTCATCAGCGCGGTGACCTACGACACCGTGATCGATCACCCGAACAAGGCGTCGGCACTGATTGTGTTCCCGGACGTGGAGACCTGCTGCAACGCGGTCAGCGTGCTGAAGAGCCAACCGGTGTCGGCCGTGGAACTGCTGGACCGCCGCAGCCTGCGTTCGGTGCAGGACAAGCCCGGCATGCCGGCTTTCGTACAACAACTGTCGACCAATGCCTGCGCCCTGCTGATCGAATCCCGCGCCGCCTCACCCACGTTGCTGCAGGAACAACTGGCGCAGATCATGGCGTCGCTGACCTCGTTCCCGGTTGAAAAACAAGTCGACTTCACCGAAGACCCGGTGGAAAACGCCCGGCTCTGGGCCATCCGCAAGGACACCTTCCCCGCCGTCGGCGCGGTACGCAAAACCGGGACCACGGTAATCATCGAAGACGTGACCTTCCCGGTGGAACAACTGGCCACCGGCGTCAACCGCCTGATCGAGCTGTTCGACAAACATCACTACGACGAAGCGATCCTTTTCGGACACGCGCTGGAAGGCAATCTGCACTTCGTCTTCACTCAAGGCTTCAACAACCCGGAAGAAGTCGCACGCTACCAGGCGTTCATGGACGACGTGGCGCAGTTGGTGGCGGTGGAATTCGGCGGCTCGCTGAAAGCCGAACACGGCACCGGGCGCAACATGGCGCCCTTCGTCGAACTGGAATGGGGCAGCGATGCCTACCAGTTGATGTGGCAGCTCAAACGCCTGCTCGATCCCAACGGCATTCTCAACCCGGACGTGGTGCTCAGCGAGGACCCGCAGATCCACCTCAAGCACCTGAAACCGTTGCCGGCCGCCGACGAGATTGTGGATAAATGCATCGAGTGCGGCTTCTGCGAACCGGTCTGCCCCTCGAAAGGCCTGACCCTCAGCCCGCGCCAACGCATCGTGATCTGGCGGGACATCCAGGCGAAGAAACGCGCCGGGGTCGATACCACCGAACTCGAAGCGGCCTACGAATACCAGGGCATCGACACGTGCGCGGCGACCGGCCTCTGTGCCCAACGCTGCCCTGTGGGCATCAACACCGGTGAACTGGTGAAAAAGCTGCGCAGCCGCAACGCGACTCATACGAAAACCGCCAATTGGCTGGAAGGCAATTTCGCCACCGCGTTGCAAGGCGCACGCTTTACCCTGCACGTGGCCAACGGCGCACGCATGTTGTTGGGAGCACCGCGACTGGCGAAACTCTCGGCCACGCTGACGCGCTTATCCAAAGGTCAGGTCCCGCAATGGACCAACGCCATGCCGCAACCGGAAAAGGCCATTCGCTTCAGCCCTACCGTATCGGACCAACGCCCTCGGGTGGTGTACCTGGCGGCCTGCGTGTCGCGAGCAATGGGCCCGGCGGCGGGTGATAAAGAACAAATGTCGCTGTATGACAAAACCCGCGGCCTGCTGGAAAAGGCCGGTTACCAAGTGGTCTTCCCGGACAATCTGGACAGCCTCTGCTGCGGTCAGCCGTTCGCCTCCAAAGGCTACGCCGAACAGGCCGAACACAAGCGCCAGGAACTGATCGGCGCATTGCTGCACGCCAGCCGTGGCGGGCTCGATCCGATCTACTGCGACACCAGCCCCTGCACCTTGCGCCTGGTCCAGGACCTGGGCGAAGTTCGACTGGACCTGTACGACCCGGTGCGTTTCATCCGTACGCATTTGATGGATCGTCTGGACTTCTCGCCCCAGGAAGCACCGATCGCGGTGCACGTCACCTGCAGCACCCAGCACCTGGGCGAGAGCCAGGCATTGATCGATCTGGCGCGTAAATGCAGCAAGAACGTGGTCATTCCCGAAGGTATTCACTGCTGCGGGTTTGCCGGTGACAAGGGCTTCACCACACCGGAGCTCAACGCTCACTCCCTGCGCACACTCAAGGAGGCCGTGCAGCAATGCAGCGAGGGGATTTCTACCAGCCGCACCTGTGAAATCGGCCTGACACAACACGGCGGCATCGACTACCACGGGCTGGTGTATCTGGTGGATCGGGTCACCCGAGCAAAGGCGACCTGAAGAAAAATAGAACCCTGACGCACCGCCGCAGTCCACTGATCAAGCCCCGCAAAACGCGGGTCTTCCCCACACTCGGCAGCCCGTCCTGATGGCCAGCGATGCCTGGACCTTCAGTTCAAGGAGATACACATGAAACGTTCTGTACTGTTAGGTCTGTTCGTTACTGCTTCCATGATGGCGTCCTCCTCGTTTGCTGCAGGCGATCTTTGCGAAGTCAATCTGCAAACCATCAACAATGCCAAATCGCAGATTCAGGCACCGGAAATGCAGGCCCGGGTAGAAGCCAGCGTCCAGCAAGCCAAAGCCCATCAGGCACTCGGCACGAAAGACGGCACCGAGAAATGCATCGCGGAAACTACCCAGACCATCCAGGAAATTCAGAAGGCAAGTGATGGCGGCAAGCAATAACATCCGCCGAGGGCCAACCTTCGGGTTGGCCTTCTGAGCCACGTTGGCGTACACTGTGCTCGCTTGTTGCTCATCAGGATTCACAGAGCAACAGGCTCGGGGCCGTTTAGGATTCGACGCCGGTTGCGAAACTTTAGGTGCATGCCGAGTTGGTAACAGAACTCGTAAATCCACTGTTGCAACTTTCTATAGTTGCCAATGACGAAACCTACGGGGAATACGCTCTCGCTGCGTAAGCAGCCTTAGCCCTTCCCTCCTGGTACCTTCGGGTCCAGCAATCATCAGGGGATGTCTGTAAACCCAAAGTGATTGTCATATAGAACAGAATCGCCGTGCAGTACGTTGTGGACGAAGCGGCTAAAACTTACACAACTCGCCCAATGCACCCTGCCCGTCGGGTCGCTGAGGGTTAACTTAATAGACACGGCTACGCATGTAGTACCGACAGCGGAGTACTGGCGGACGGGGGTTCAAATCCCCCCGGCTCCACCACTTCATCATCTAAAGACGTCCACGGACGTCTTTTTTTGTGCCTTAAATCCAGTAAATACAGGGGTTTCAGCGCTTATGGGGGCTTTGCAGGGTTTCTGAGTTCCAGGCGCTTTGGTATCCCAGGTGGTATCCCGGACTGCCAAATGCTATTTTCAGGATACCAAAACGGTGCTGGAGGTAGCCCCCATGCCTACTAACGCAACCCGCCTCTCCGATCGCCAGCTCAAGGCAGTCAAGGCAACTGGTAAAGACTTCGTCCTTAGCGACGGCGATGGCTTACAGCTTCGAGTACGCGCGAGCGGCTCAATGATGTGGAATTTCAATTACCGCGAGCCGTTGACCAGAAACCGTATCAATATGGCGCTCGGTCCATACCCCGACCTCTCGTTAGCCAACGCTCGAAAGAAAGCCGTAGAGGCTCGCGAGTTGCTAGCTCTGGGTATCGATCCCAAAACCCGACGTGATGAGATAAGGCAAGCCAAACTCGCCGAGACTGAACACACCTTCGAAAAGGTGGCCACGGCTTGGTTTGAGCTGAAGAAGGACTCGGTCACCCCAGCGTACGCCGAAGACATTTGGCGATCTCTCACACTGCACGTGTTTCCAGATCTAAAAAAAACGCCGCTCTCGGAAATCAGCGCCCCCATGGTGATCAAGCTCCTTCGCCCAATCGAGGCCAAAGGCAGCCTCGAGACCGTCAAGCGAGTGAGCCAGCGCCTTAACGAGATCATGACCTACGGGGTCAATTCAGGACTGATCTTCGCCAACCCCCTCAGCGGCATTCGAGCTGTCTTCAAGAAGCCCAAGAAAGAGAACATGGCTGCGCTAGCACCTGATGAGCTTCCGGAGCTCATGCTGGAAATCGCCAACGCCGCCATCAAGAGAACGACCCGCTGCCTGATCGAATGGCAACTGCACACCATGACCCGCCCTTCCGAAGCGGCGACCACCCGATGGGCAGACATCGACTTCGACAAACGCATCTGGACCATCCCTCCGGAGCGCATGAAAAAGCGTCGCCCGCATACCATCCCATTGTCTGAACAGGCACTCGCGCTGCTGGAGGCACTCAAGTCCCACAGCGGCCACAGGGAGTACGTGTTTCCGGCAGACAGAAATCCACGTACCCACGCCAACAGCCAGACTGCCAACATGGCGTTGAAACGTATGGGTTTCCAGGACCGCTTGGTCAGCCACGGCATGCGCTCCATGGCCAGCACCATCCTGAATGAACATGGCTGGGATCCGGAGCTGATTGAGGTCGCGCTGGCGCATGTCGACAAGGACGAAGTCCGAAGCGCTTACAACCGAGCTGACTACATCGAGCGCCGGCGTCCGATGATGGCTTGGTGGAGTGAGCACATCCAGAAAGCGGCCACTGGCAACCTGTCGGCATCTGCGATCAATCAAACCAGGGACCACAACGTCGTGCCGATACGGTGAGCGCTCACCGGACGCCACCAGTAACCGAGAATGACTCCCCAGATGGAGTGATGGTTGATTTGGCGACAGCGGCGACACCGGCGACAACCCGCGTAATACCTGGTTTGCAGCATGGCGACAGAAGTGGCGACTGTCGCCGTTGCAAGCCTCCCTCTTGGGGCTTTCTCGGCCAAGCCCACGCGAGCGGGAAGGCTCCGCATTCCCACTCGCATGGGCTCTGCATAATTGCATCTCACTTGACCACCTAATTGCATTGCCACTGACCAGTCGTTTGCATTCGCGCTGACCAGCCGTTTGCAGTTGATGGGTGTCAGCGGGTGCCACTCAGCGTGAGTGCGTCAGCCAAGCACTGAAGGACTGCAACCGCCCCGAAGCGGCAAGTCGTGATGGACAGAAAAGCTAGGAGTAATCACTCCCCGTCAACAAAGCTGGGACGATTCACAATATTCTCGGACATACCCGAAACATGGTTATTGGTTCTTAAGATAGACTGCCGCAAATCCATTGCTCATAGGCCACCATGCTGAGAGTAAAGATGTACCCCGCAAGGAACGGCGACGCATTTCTAATCGATGCATCCGGTACCTATATTCTTGTTGATGCTGGCTTCGCAAGTACCTACTCGAACCACGTGGCCCAGGACTTGGCTCAGCTCTCAAATTTAGGCGGTCGGCTAAGCCTGGTTGTTTGTACGCACATAGACGCTGATCATATAGGTGGGCTTCTAGAGTTTTTCTCTACAAATGGGTCTCTCGCCACCAGAGCCATCGGAGTAGACGCGGTCTGGCACAACAGTCTGCGGTCGTTGCCAGAGTCGACCGATGTCCCCGACAGCATTCAGGATCTGATGGTTCTTGAAGCAGTGAGACGCCGTGGTTTTCCTAAAGCTCCTGACCGCTCGGCAAGCCAAATCACCGCTCTTCAAGGAAGCTCACTTGCCAGACTGCTTAGGGAGCATGGCTACGCCTGGAATGCGGGGGACGGGACTAGTTCCATAGACAACAAAACGTCGCCGCTCAACCTGCCGAATGGTGTGCAGATTCAAGTGATAGGACCAATGTTTGCGCGCCTTGAGGCGCTGCGGAGCTTGTGGTTCAGAGAAATGAGGAAACTCGGTTTGCGGGGGGGAGCCCTATCCAGCGACCTCGTTGACGATGCGTACGAGATGTGGTGCTCGGCTGCACCTCAGCCTTCGTTTCCCACAGCTACCCCCATCGCGGCTAAGTTCGACCGTCGCCTTTCCGAGGTGTACGTTGCCGATAAATCCATCTCCAATGGAAGCTCCATAGCTTTTGTCCTTTCCACTGGTAGATCGCGCGTACTTTTCCTCGGCGACGCCTGGGCAGAGGACATTGTTGCGGCGCTGAAGCCATTGCAGACGACGGCCTCGCCGCTTCTCTTCGATGCAATCAAGGTTTCGCACCACGGAAGCCTGCATAATACAAGCGAGGAGCTACTTTCGGTTATTGACTCACCTTGCTTCCTCATCTCATCCGATGGTACTCACCATGGCCATCCGGATTTTGAGGTCCTGGCAGAGATTGTTGATCGGCCGGCGTCCTTCGAGCGAAAGCTTTACTTCAATTACGCGACAACTGCGTCTAAACGACTGCAAGAACATATATCAAGGTCCGGCGCTAGGTTCAGCGTCCATATAGATGACCAGCACTGGATTCAAATGAAAGGGAGCGACTCATGACAGGAGAGGAAGTCAAACAGGCCACATGCCAAGTCATCGGAAAAGGCGAATCGGGGACGGGATGGCTTATCTCACCTGAGCTTGTGCTAACGGCCTATCACTGCGTGACAACGGAAGTTGCGGCTGGCGAGCACACCACGATTCGGTTTCGGGTAGGATCTACAGAGATTGAGCAACGTGTTACGCCTCAATCTTTTGACGAAGATCTCGATGTTTGCTTGCTCCGATTACAAGAACCGCTCCCAATAGCCCCTATCACTATTGACGTCAAAATCCCACGGGAGGGTGAGCGATGGAATGCTTTCGGCTATCCAGTGGTGAAGTTAGCGCTTGGCCATGCTTTGAATGGTGAGATTCAGCAGGTCCTGAGCGAGCGACTACACGGGGTAGATCTAGACCTCTCTGTTGAACCGGGCACTCATCTTTCGGAGTATCACGGACTGTCGGGCTCCGCCCTTATGGTTGGCACGGTCTGCCGCGGAATGCTCCGACTCAACATCGACAACTCTATTGGCGCGGTGAGTCTTGCGAAACTGCAACCTTTCCTTGCCGACAATGGCTTGATGCCAAACGAGTCAGATCCGGTTAAAGATGACGCCCCGATTGGCTTGCGCCCGGACTTCGATGAGCACTTTGAATCCAGTCTCATCAAGAAGGGCGGCGGCTATCTTTTCGTCGATGGACCTCATGGCATCGGCAAGTCGACGTATTGCAGAAGCTTCACTCCTCAAGCATCGCAACTAGAGACTCTTGGAGTATATGCATTAACTGAGCGCGGGCATGGGTTGACACCCGCACATCAGGCCCAACCAGAGGTCTTTTTCGACTGGGCAAACTCCTTGCTGTCCTCAAAAACGACCGGTAAGCCAGCACGATTGCTGGAGCTCTCATACGTCCAGCTTATAGAAAGAACACATGAGGTTTTGCAGGCGCTTGCGAACCGTTGCACGAAGGCAGGAAAGGTTGGCGTGCTGTTCATTGACGGGATAAATGAGGCTGCAGCTGTAGGAAGGGAGAGCTTGCAGCGCTTCGTAAGTCTGCTGCCGCCCAAGGTCCCTCAAGGTCTTGTAATCGTAATTACTGGCGTCGGGCTGGATGCGCTTGCAAGCGGGATTGGCAGCATTCTTGAAGGCGCAGAGCGTTTGACTCTTCCAGTACTCGAGCGAGAAATCCAGTACGGGTTGTGTGTGGAGTTCCTTGAACGTGACAAGGCCAGCCCAGAATTGGTGGCTACATTATGTGACCGGGCAATGGGCCATCCTCTCTATCTTCGGTACCTCGTAGATCTCGTGAACGGAGGAGCAAGCGAGGGGGACATCGCTGAGCTACCAGCGTTCAGTGGGTCCATTCAGGACTATTACGAAACCATATGGTCCCACCTAATATCTGACGCTGATGCCATCAACTTGCTTGGCATCATTGCCCGACTCCGCTGGGGCATTCCCACATCCGATCTGACCTCCATGTTGACTCCGGCCGAGTCAGGTGTCTTCGTTCCTACTCTTACGCGAATCCGACATCTACTCTCTCGCCCAGAGAACACGGAAATCTATCACCCTTCATTCTCAGAATTCATCGCCCACAAAACAACAGCGCTAAGCCAGAGGATACATACTCGACTGGCCCAATTCTGCGGACTCCCTGTCAGCGGTGATTACGGAGAGTTGAACAAGATCTGCCACGGCCTGCTTGGAGACCGAGAGGCCCAACTACATGCGATAAAAGTGTGTCAGCAGGACTGGGTGGACAGGTCCGTTCTGCTTGGTGCTGAGCCTGACGTACTTCTCTCTGACATCGACGAAACTCTCGCTTCAGCCACGCTCATCGGGACAGCAACAGACACCGTTCGACTGCTCCTGCTATCTCAAAGACTGACATTCCGTTACGACACTCTTTTCGCACAATCCGCAGAGTTGGTAGCTCTGGCTCTCCTGTCTCTCGGAAAGACGGACGAAGCCATAAGACACGTCGTTAGAAATGGACGTCTTATCGTCGACGTCGATGAAGTTTTTGCCGTCGCAAACGCCTTCACCCGTTCGGGCAGATACGAAGAGGCCCTGACCCTTTTAGAGAAGTCTCAGCACGCGGTTAATAGCGTATTCGAACGATGGCAGTCCGAAGGGAGTGTCAGCACGGAAGTTTTTTTTAATGCCGTGTCAGCTCGCTTGCGCGGCTATGGGCTAGCGCTCGCGGCTGGCGGTGATCCTCCCGTGAATGCATTTCTTAGTGCGATCGTGAAAGTCATCACACTCAATCCCAAAAACTCGCTCTCAGATGACGCACGGAGCGAAGTTTTGCAACTACTGACTGGAGACCTAGTCGGCTCACAACTCTGCTTGCAGGGGAAATACCGATCCTTTTCACAGCTAGATGTCCCAGGAAAAGTGGACCCGTGTCACCAGTTGATGATCTTCCTGCAGGCGCTGGCCCACGCTGAGATGCACTCACGCCACTACAGCATTCAGCTACCAAAGGATATGGTCGATCTCCTGCTCTCAGACATAGAGAGGGTTATAGATGCACCTCTGCGCTTTGAGGACAGGCGCTTTGTATTCAGCCGTGCCCTGATCGACGCCGGGGCAAACCCGAAGCTTGTTGAGGCCTACTCCACCAGCGTTGATTTTGGTGACGAATCTCTATCGTTTTCCAAAGAGAACCGAGCGGAGATAGATGAATCGGCTTTTTGCGAAGCGTTTGACCAGCTGCGCGCCAAATTTTTCCTACGTGAAAGCGTTGATCAGCCTCTTGTACAGATGCCGATGCCTGGAAATTGGGAGACCACGCTGAAGTCCGTTGCCGTGGCAATCGCTTGGAGCGACGCCAGGGCACGGCGAGCCAAGGCGCTTTCGGACCAAGCAGCGCTCGATGAAACGTGGTCATTTGTCACTAGTTATATTCTTCCTTCTTTGTCCTTCACGCTAGCTTCCCGCATCCGTTGGAAAGGTAGTTACTCCATTCCGGAGGTAATTGTCCCGCTGCTTTACGAACGACTAGCCAGACTCATGTTGGACTGCTTTCCGCAGGGCGCGACAGCTTTACTTGAGTACATTGAACAGGCATTCAATGATCAGCTTGGCGTCTACAACGAAGGCTTCCGCCGAGCCATTCAAATCGTAGTCAGCGTTTTCATCGTGAGTGAGAGTGACCAATCAACCTCTGACAGTTTGTTCAATCTTGTCTTGCGTTGGAGGGACTACGTCGAGGTCAATGTGGAGAACAGATTTGAACTTGTTCCAGAACTGCTTCACATCGTTCCGTTATTATCCAGGTTGGGCGCGACTGAGGAAGCGCACCGGACCTACCAATCGGCACTGTCGTTTTCTATGGGGCCAAGTTGGTACAAGGAAGACCAACTTTCAATGATGTCAGGAACCTTAGAGTCGCTTTCCATTGACTCGGCAGTTCCAGCTTCTTCCCTTGCCCAAATTGCCGCCTATTTGGAACGAGCGAGTGGAGAGATGACGTTCCAGCGCTACGTCCGTGCAGACAAGGGCAACTTCATTGGGCAACTATGTCGGCGGTCGTTATACGCGGACGCCGTTGAATACTTCAAGCACCAGGCCTGCGGTTCGCTCGAGCAACTCTTTGCCCAAGCATCGGCAGGAAATCTAGACAGGATTTCATCGCTCGTTGGTATGCGGTTTCCGGGCGGGGCGCTGGAGGAGCAGGCTGCTCTGCTGGCATTGCTCCGCCAAGCAAGGGGGCAGGCTGACTGGCGTTTGCGCTGGGCCCTTCTGGAAGTTTATCAGCATGGTGACGAGCGACACCTGACTGATTGGGGGCGTGAGTACGCAGAAATCATCACAGAATTGGCGGGCGATTCGGGTGACTTGGCCTGGGCGGCCATGCGAATCCGTTCGATCGCTCACGCCATGAACTCTGAGCGCGCCCAACTACTATTAGGAGCGCTAGTCTCTCGGCTTCCCGCGGGAATTCAGTCTGGCTTCACAGACAGTTTGAATGAGACCAAGGCAGCGCTGAGTACCGAGCAGCATGAAAGACTGGCTGCAAGCTTCGATCTTCGTCATGAGCAAGATCACAAGGTGGCGAGTCCGCCTAATGAGTCGAAAACCAACGTTGACGATGAACTCGACGATGAGCGGTTGTTCATGCCGGGGACATTCGGAAAGCAATCCGCAACCAAAGATGCCGCCACAGCTCTTCAGACTGCGCAATCTCAACTAAACCGTCGCAATTCTTCTGCAGCTGTTCAAGAGTGCATCCGAGCGTTGCGAGCTTTCCAATCAGGAGGATGGTCTATCTGGTCTGGCGACGGCACTACTCGCGACGCCGACAGATTGATTCAGAGTCAGATTGAAGACGGGGATGCGCTTGTGCATCTTTATGGGCCTTTGATACTCGAAGAGCGCCACGTTCAGCGATGGAGGATTGCATCTCACCTAATCGAGCTTGTTGGAGAGAAAGTCGATCCTGTACAGCAAGCCTCCCTGCTAGCTGTCGCTGTGGACCATGTCGGTCAAATGGTTGGTAGCGCCTCGCAAGTACCTTTCTCTTATATTGGGAAAGGAGAGACAGGAGGCGCTTCTGCAGCTCTTTTTGAACTACTACTATGGACACTTGACCATCCAGCTTGGGAGCGTCGTGACAGTGGAGCCGCGATGATGCTGTGGCTACTGCGTTCTAGCGATGCATGGGTCCCACACATTCTTCAACTTGCGGTTTCGATGGATCGACAAAACCGTGCAGACATCGCTGCTGCCACTTTGGACATCATGTCGCAAGAAAATCCCATTGGGTTGTGGGAACGCATAGCACCACATATTGATATTGCGCAGATCATTGAGCGTTGCCAGCACGTGGGAAGGTTTGCGACGTTCTTGCGGATAGCGGAGCGTGCGAGCAAACAAAGCAACACTTCTGCCGTTGATGTTGTTAAGGCTATAAAGGAAACCCTTGGCGAAAAATTCTCTCCGGCAAGACCAGACGCTGCTCCTCCGAGTTACGTTCCGCAGAGCATGCGCGGTCTCTGGCAAACATTGGCAAGGCTTGGTGTGTTTACCGAAGCGTCGCTGCTGAAGATCGAATCCGAGATGGCCGACTACTGCTCGCCACTTGCTATTGATGTGGCGGAGCAAGTAGAGATGCTTGTTGCTGATGGATTCCGTGAGGCGAGGGAGTTCTCGACTGGCCGTTGGGCTGCCAAGATGCGCTGTGCCCTGCATGTAGCACTCTTCTACCCTATGCCCGTTGAGCAACTCTTCAGGATTGAGGCAGCGCTTAGGGTCTATAACCCTGGCACCCTCACGGAGCCTAGAAACGGTAAAAGCCTATTGGCAGACCTTGTGAGCTTACTCAAGGCGGGAGCAGAGCAAGACTTTAAACCATCTAACGAAAACCTCGTTTATTTGGATCTTCAATGCATACTAGAAATAGGAAGAGACGTGGCGCACGTTGATATCACGTCGTTTCTAGTTCCCCCAGGGCCGCTGGGTTCTTTGCGTCCCCCCCGATACACTTTTAAATCAACTGAGCTGCCTCATCCAGGGCCCCGTGAGGGAATGACAATCTGTGGCAAAGTGGATCCCGTCGTCGCGTACTTTGGGTCGTTTAGTCCGGCCATCCCCACACAACAATTTCTGCAATTCATCAGCGCGACACCATCAGCGACGGTTAGATATCATTGGAGAGACGGAAGTACTGTGACATCCATAGGCTCAAGCCGTCGTTATGAGGCTGCGTTACTCGCAATTCAACGTGGTGCACTAGCCCTTCCTACAGGGTGGCGCATCTGTTGGGCCTTGCGAGTCAACAATGAGCTCCAAGCGATCCTAAACAAGTTTTAATGAGTGGTGCCTATGTTCACTTCTATGCAAACACCCTTGACGCGGGCTGAATTCGAAGAGCGCATGAACTATTCTGTCGAGCAGATGCGCCTGGGGTTGGTGCATTTTGCAGAAGGCCTTCGCTCTCCAGATAGCTTGCTGAAGGTGCGGTATCTGCCCAACGGTCGAATTGATTTGCTCAGCATTGACGAGTCGGCACGGCTGCATGCAAACATGTCCTACCAGATGCGCAATTTCGATCATAAACGTGCGCTCATTGATACCGCGGGGAGCTAGTAATCGGCCTTTCGGCCGTTATTGGTTGTGGCAAGTCCTATAGCGGTCACAGTGCCACCTAGCTCCATTCACCAACGTCTGCTTCCGGCCCAGAGTGTGTAAAAACGCATGTGCCGTTTTGGAGTCTGCGTTGCTACGTAAAATCTGCTGCTGTTGAGTAATCAGCAGACCAGAAATTTGCGTAGGAGCGCGATTTTCGTTCCGGTCGCGACTATCAAACGTGTTCTGAAACGTTTTTACACAGCCTCGGCCGATCTCCGCCGGTCGTCACTACGCCGTGTGCTGGTCAAGTCGAATGCAAACGGTTGATCAGCACGAATGCAATTGACTGGTCAGTGACGATGCAAATGGGTGGTCAAGTCCATGCAATTACGCAGGCTCACATTAAAAACCGACAAACGACCACCCGGCTATGGAAAACCACCGGACTCCAAGGTCTTCTAGCACTACCGATTGGCGCAAGAGTCGCCTCCAAAATATGGTTGACCGCGAGTAGAACGAGCGCTAAACCAGAACCGTACCAGCGCTGTCCTCGACAGCACCCAGGTAGCCAGAACCTTTGAGGCTACGCCACATCGTGGTGGTTCACCCCAAGTGCGATTAGCGTCCGGCGGCTCGCACAGTCACAGCGATGTGATGGATGCCACTTCTTCCAGAATGCCCACTGCGGCAACTCATGCCCCCTCCCTGGCTGCTCTGCAGCAACTTATCCGCGTGGCTATTTCTTGCGCCAACCTTTTGCCCGTCTCTTTGCCCCCTAAAGAGACGGGCGCTCCTACCGCTGCTGCAGCCCAACTCGTACAAGGCATTGCGGCATCCCCCCTCGTGACAATCGGCGTGACAAACACCGAAAAGTCACCAGCAACAGCGATGCCGATGACGGTGCCGCAGCCCAGGAAATGGACTGCACCTGACTGACAGTCAGGCATGCCCCGGTCATCACCTCGCTGCCTTCACCCGACTCAGGATCTCGCGGCACCGGTCTCGTCAGCCAGTGCAGCCTCCACCCGCCCACCGCTATCGGTGTTCAGGAAGCCAGATCATGAGATGCCCAAGCTCCCGGTCGTAAAGAGCCGCCAGTCCCGCGTTAGTGGACAACCCTCACAGGTCGCAGGGGCCTTGATCCCTGATAACACTCAACAACCGTGGCGGGATGAGTGAGGACGAAGTCGATAATCCCAGGAGAATTGCGATGCAACTATGCGAGGCGTTCGAGCCACCACAACCATTGCTGGAATACCAGCAGACGCCACTGCCCTACCCGGTCGAAGCACTCGGGGAACTATTGGGCCCTGCGGTCGAACGACTGGCCGAGGTGATCGGCGTACCCTGCGCCATGGCTGCACAATCGGTACTGGCTACTGCTGCCCTGGTGAGCCAGGGCCATGCAAATGTCCAACTCGACGGCCGAACCTATCCGCTGTCCCTCTACCTACTGACGGTGGCGTCCTCGGGTGATCGCAAAAGCGCGGTGGACCATCTGGCACTGAAGGCGGCGCGCGACTGGGAACGACAGCAGTGGACCCTGTATGCGGAAAAGCTCAAAGCCTATCGCATGGCCACCAGCCTCATGACCAAACCCAAAACCTCAAAGAAACCCACGGAAGCGGAAGGCGGTGAGCTATACGAGCCAGTACCGCCGAGACTGATCATTGCCGAGCCGACCATTGAGGCCCTGGTCAAAAGCCTGTGCCATGGCTTGCCCAGCATGGGCTTGTTCAATGATGAAGGCGGCCAATTCTTGGGCAGCAGCACCATGAGTAAAGAGAACCTGCTGAAGGCGATCACCACCTTGTCGACACTGTGGGATGGCAGCCCCATCGACCGGGCACGCTCCATGGCCGGAGAAAGCCTGCGCGCCTATGACCGCCGCCTCAGTCTGCATCTGATGCTGCAGCCCTACTTGGCCAACCAGCTGTTCAAAGACCCGCTGATCAATGGCCAAGGCATCCTCGGCCGCTGCCTGATCTGTTGGCCCGAGCGCCTGGCCGGCCAGCGACTCTACAAGGCGATCGACCTAACCCGCGATGCCAAGGTCCAGCGCTACCAACAACGGATCACCGCCCTGCTGCAAAAGCCCTGGTCGCTTCACAAGGATGGATCACTAAATCCCGTCACGCTGGAACTGACTCCCCGTGCCCGTCGTGCCTGGATCGATATTCACGACACCATCGAGTGCCAGTCTGGCGAGTTCGGCGAGCTGGCCGGCGTCCAGCCTGTCGCGGGCAAAGCCGCGGCGAATGTACTGCGTATCGCGGGCGTGCTGGCCATGGTTGAAGAGGCCAATGCATTGGAGGAAGCCCACATCCAGCGCGCCTCCACGCTGATGGATTACTACTTGGCCGAGATTCAGCGCCTGACCGAACTGGAGCCGGTCAATAGCCGATGCGAAGAGGCGGATCGGCTGCTGCGCTGGCTGGCGCAGAAAGGCTGGACCCACTTCACCATCCGCGACGTCAATCGCAACGGCCCTCGTTTTGCCCGCAAGAGCGCTGACCATACTGCCTCTTTATTGGTCGTGCTGATCACTCATCGATGGCTGAGCAGCCGCGACGGGAAAACTTTCGAGGTCCGCCATGTTTCGCCTCAATGACGCGGTGCGCCGTCACCGGGCGCAACATCAACCACAGCCAGAATTGCGGTGTGTCGCCGCCTCTGTCGCCACCCTGTCGCCACGCGCCAGGCCAGAAACGACGCGGGTTGTCGCCACTGTCGCCGCTGTCGCCACACCATCCCTAGACCCCGCCAACCTCGCCCTGCTGATCGAGCAACTGCGTGAGGAAGGGGCACTGCTGCAACATCAGGAGAACGCCCTACTGGTCCGCCCGACACACTGGCAGCAGGTGGACAGGCTCAGCCCCCACTGGAAAGTCCTGCTGCTCTTTCTGCAAACAAACGAAAACGGTGAAGATGATGGCTCTGGTCGGTCGGCGTGATGGTCGCAACTTTGGCTACGGCCGCCAGCTGAGCTACGCCGGCCCGCAAGCGCTCAAGGATTTGTTTGCCGGTGGCCACTTCGCCACGGTCAAAGCGCATAGCGATCGTTGGCAAGCGTTCGTGCGTTGGTGTCGGTCAGAGAACGGCCCCGGTTACAACGATGCACGCCAGATCGATCGACGGACGTTGCAGGACTACGCCGCGTACCTGCGCCAGCAGATCCAGCAAGGTGAACTCTGCATCGCCACCGCGCAGAACCGCCTGAGCAGCGTCAACCGTACCCTCGCCGCGCTGCGCGGTGATCAGGACATGAGGATCGCCAGTCCGAGCCAGGCGTTAGGACTGCAGCGCTCGAGCGTACGCACCCGCGCGCCAGATGGCCAAGACCGCCAACAGCTGCGGCGAGTGCTTGAGGTGCTTGGCAAACAGCAACACGAGCGGGTGGCGGCGATTGTCCTGTTGGCCCGAGAAACCGGCATGCGCCTGCGCGAAGCGATCCTGGCTGACCTGCCACGCTTACACCGCGAAGCCGAACACTTAGGCCGCATCAACATCCAGGACGGGACCAAAGGCGGCCGTTCAGGCGCTTCAGCGCCGCGATGGGTTGTGGCCAATGAAGAGGTGAAAGCGGCACTGCAGTTGGCTCATCATGCGTCGCCGCCCGGCAGCCGCAACTTGCTGGCCCGCGACGAAAGCTACGCCGCGTTCCTGCAACAGACCGTGCTCCCCGCCCGCGAAATACTGCACGAACAAGGGCTGAAGGGCTTTCATGAACTGCGAGCAGCCTACGCCTGCGAGCGTTACGAACAGCTCACGGGGCACGTCGCACCGGTCAATGGTGGTCGCGGCTATCGCATTGACCGTGGCCTCGATCAACAGGCGCGCCAACAGATCAGCCTTGAGCTCGGGCATTACCGAGTCGATGTAGTTTCGGCCTACATTGGAGGTCGAGAGTGACCAAACCATTCGATATAGCGCTGTTCCTGAGCGGCGTACTGAATGGCTCGAAGGCCACTCAGCAACGCCACCTACGGCAAGCCCGAATCATGCAAGCGGCCATTCAACAACGATGGCAGCGAGATAATCCCTGGACTTGGCAGCTCAAGCATGTGCGCTGGTTTCTCACTCAGCACCTGAAAGACCATTCCGACGCCACCCGGTATTACTATCGGCTCACCGCCCTACTGGTCTGGAAACGATTAGGGAACAGCCGAGAGTTGCTGATCTGACGCTCGTATCGAGAGTAGGCAACCCTCCAGGCTCACTTGCCCGCCTCATCCATCTCAGCGTAGATATTTTCTTGCGGATAAACCTGCTCGAAAACACCGCCGCAATGGCAAAAACCAACCCAAACCGGTTAGTCGTGACAGGCCAAAAACGGTCGCTGAGTTTCACGCTGTTTTTCGCTAGCAGCAGGAAAAAACGGTCATTGGAGTTTGTGAGATATCCGAGCCGGTTCACTTTGGAGTCAGAATCGCGTCGTAATCCTCAGCACCAGCTATACGTAAGACTTTGCTCGACAAATCGCTAATCTCACTATCCAATGTCGTTTTGATATCAAAAGCTAAGCCGTTGGGCAAAGCGAGTGGCCCACAGAGACCTCAGATGATTTTGCCGGCATGGGGTCAGGAGAATGACGGTGAGCATTACATACTCAAGGAAAGGGAGCGTTCAAAAATGTCTCGGAAACTGAGCTATAGCCGCGACATCCTCGCAATGGGTGACAAGGAACTTGAGGTTTTCGTACATCGCTGGGTTGCTCAGCAAAAAAAAGAGTATGTGGATCATGAAGAGTTCGGTAATGCCAACGACCTCGGCCGTGACGTCGTAGGGTTTGTGACCCACAAGCGCCATGAAGGCGCATGGGACAATTACCAATGCAAGATGCTTGGCAAAACCCTTGACGACGCTGCCATGCACCAAGAGTTGGGCAAAATTTTCTACTTTGCTTCTGAAGGGCATTTTACTCCTCCTCGCAAATACATTTTTGTTGCACCCAAAGGCTTTAATCGTAAAGCTGAGCATCTACTTAATAACTCTGCGCAATTTCAAAATCAAATATTGAATGAATGGGACACCCGTTGCGCAAAAAAAATAATAGCCAAGCAGTCGATTGCGCTAACACCCAAACTTAAAAAAATAATCCAAGAGTTTGATTTTACAAACATCGTCGGCATTGATGCTGCAAAGATGTTAACGCTCGAAGGTATCGATTTTGTGCTTGCAGACACATTTGGTGATGATCCTGGTGAATCACCTGCCGGCGTAGTGCCGATCGATATCTCATCTCAAGAAAGCGAATATATTCGGCAGCTAATTTCCATATACTCCGAATACGAAAACACTATTTTCACTGATGCCTCAGACATCCTAAACCATCCATTACACAAAATAGGCTTCAACCTGCAACGTCGACGCTACTTCGATGCTGATGCTTTTCGAAGACACTTCCGGGATAATATAAATCCTTATCACTTAGATAAATTTAACGACGAGATACTTGCAGGAATCTATGAAACATACTGTTCCGCAGTGGGTATGGAGCGTATAACTAAAGTAATGACGCAAGCATCAGCAATTGAAATAAGTGGAATTTTTGGCAGACACAAACGTGCATCTATCCAAGTTAGACAGGGCACCTGCCATCACTTCGCCAACGAGGGAACGTTGCCATGGACAATATAACCGACTCTAAAAATACTCTCTTCAATGGCCCCATTGAAACAGCTCTACGCTCATTGATTATCCTTGAAGCGTTTTATCCATGCCCACTCGATTTGGAAACGATCTCTCTGCTGGACTATTTCGTCGTGCATACGGCAGATATTGGAGGGCCGTCCAGTCTTCATCCTGCAGTCAGCAGCAGAGTAGGCGAATACCGAGTACGACGCAGAACAATTCAAGACAGCCTCCAAATTTTGATTAGAAGAAATCTGATTGTATCGACAGAAGCAGATGATGGGATACGATTTGTTTCTGGCGATGACGCACCCGCATTCATAAAGTTACTTGCAACAAATTACAACCTCACTTTATCAGAGCGAGCCAACTGGCTAGCCTTACAAGCGAAGCACCATGGCAATTTATTTTATGATATGCGCACACATATAGAGAGTCTAACAATGGATTTTCAGTTTGACGAGGGTTATTCAATTGCCTGAAGTCACATCATTTAAAGGGATGCGCCTCCGCCACCTTACCTTTACCGGACCCAACCTTCCTGCCATTTGCTTAACGCTGGAGGCTGGTCTAAATATCATCTACGGTGGCTCGAATGCGGGGAAGTCCTATATTCTCTCCGTGCTCAACTTTATGCTCGGCGGCGACAAACCCCCCATACTAAAACAGGGTGCAGATTACGACACCATATTATTAGGTATAGAATTTTCCCATCATCGAAGCATTACTATCCATCGGATGAGGAAGGGAGGAAAAATCACGGTATATGATGATTTAGCAGAGGATGGCTTTATTGCTGATCGTCAGGGCACTATTGTGTCGGCAGACCACGGCAAAGGTAAAACAGGTAGTATTTCTGAGCTCCTGCTGGGCCGCGTAGGCATCTCAGACGCAAAAATAGCTTCAACTCAAGCGGCAAGATTAGTCCCCCTCTCTCTCCGGCACTTAATACCATATCTTCTAATAGATGAAGATCGGATGTTTTCGGTTGTCACCCCGACTCAAATAAATCCCAAAAATTCTCCAACCCTAGACAAAAATGTATTCAAGGCACTGCTCACTGGTCAAGATGATTCCCACATCATCCCCATACCTGACCAAGCAACACTGAAAGCTGGTAACGCCGGAAAAATTGAACTCCTAACTGAAATGATCGAGGAGCTAGATCAGAAACTAGGTGATTCAAATATAGAAGAACTGGAACGCATATTTGAAGAACAGTTAACAAGATCGGAAGTTTTGGGGGAGGAACTGACAACGGTTCAAGAGCGACTTGACTATCTGGTTCACCTTCGGCGCGAAACTTTGGATAACCAAAGCATCTCAGACGCTCAGAGTTCCCAACTGCAAGCTATGGGACAACGGTTTATCGATCTGAGTCAAACCTATATAACAGATATTAGGCGGCTTGAGGCCATTGAGGAAGGAGGATTTCTCCTTCGCCGATTTGAAGATCAACCATGCCCTATGTGTGGCGCGCAGCCAGGGCATCAACACATCCCGCACTCACCCGCTGACCTAGAGCGCCAACAACACTCTGCCCAAGCAGAAATTCGAAAAATAGAACGCGATCTCGAAAACCTAAAACCTACTATACAGAATCTTCAAACTGATCTTGCGGGTTCTAGGGAACAAAGTGAAAGTTTAGCCACCAATATAAAAAGTTACGAACAGGACATATTGCTTCTGAGACCGATAGAGTCAAGCATCCGGGAGTCCTACCAAAAGTGCATAAAGATGCGGGACGATGCTGCTCGATCAGTTGCCTTATATGATCGGCGAATTGACCTTTTGAATCGCCGCCAGGAAATAGAGATGCTCCGTATCGGGAGACAGGTCGCAGAAGGGCTCATCATTGGGATCGACGAAAGTGAAGGGGATGCGTTCGCTCAGACCGTCAAACTTGTACTAGATGCATGGGGATACCCCGGAGTGCATACTGTTAGCTGGGATCAGCAATCTTATGATTTTGCAGTGAATGGGATTCCTCGCGGTCAAAACGGTAAAGGTGTGAAGGCGATATTTCACTCAGCATTTGTGGTCGCTTTCTTGATATTTTGCAGGGAAAAAGGCCTACCTCATCCCGGCTTTGTGGTGCTGGACTCGCCACTCGTCACCTATCGCAAACCAATCCTGTATAAGCGTCATGGCGAGCTCGCGCCTGATGAGGCAGCCATTGCGCAGACCACTTTAGATCTCAAATTTTACGAACACTTGGCCTCTCTTTCAGCGACTGGGCAATTTTTGGTTATAGAAAACAATGACCCTCCCGGTTTCGTGGTTGGAAAGGCGAAAATCACAACTTTCTCCGGGCAAAACGGAAATGGTAGACCAGGACTGTTCCCGCCACTGTCGTAGGTCAAAGAAATCAGCTTACTCTGAAGTCGAAATAGAACTTATACAGGCGGCTTTACTAAATTGAATCGCCCCTGTTTTTCAAGATACATCAGAGCGCCCCATTGCCTCTGGCCGAAAGCGGACCTGCCTCGAACGTCCACTTCTTGCCGTAAGATAACGGTCGCGAACGGTTGCAATTTAAGCGGGAGCTCCTAGATGTGCTGATGACTGGCAGTTCTAAAATTATCAAACGCTGTTATTGGGCCTACATCCTCCCTCAACTCTCTTCGCCAGATTTATGTCTGCGTTCCTATGCAGAGCAACATAAGTCTTACACCAACGATTCATTTCAGCGATAGCTTTAAGAAAGATGATAAAAAAAATCGAACAACACCTCGAAAGCATTCATCAGGAGCTGCGTGGGAGCGAGCAGGATCTGTCTCGGGAACGCCAGAAATCGTTGAAGTACTATATTCGCGATATCCACCAGCGCCTGGGCGAATGGCTGATCCTACAGGGGTATGAAAAAGACAAACGCCGTTACGAACTTAGCTGGGCGCTTGGCCTGATTGGCGTTGTCGGAGTCCTGCTGGCGATCACTCGATCAGCGAACAGCGATATGGACTGGGTTCGCGAACATACTCTGGCATTTAGGCTCTGGGCGGTAGTTTTCTGCACTATCTTCGTTGGGGTATCAATGGAACGCTCGGCGGTGGTGAGATCCCTGTGGAGCTTTGCAAGCACTAAGTTTCTGGTTTCGATTATCCTCTCGGGTGTGGTTCTCTACGCTCGCGGCAAAGCTGCGAGCAATATCAATGGAGTTTTCCACGTTGACGCTTCCGCATTGCCCATCACCTTGGTCTTCACCACTGCTCTGTTGGTGCTCAAACTACTGGTGCCGTTCATACTCACCGTGGCGTTGATGCTGTCCATGGTTCACGCTCTCATTGGAGCCGGCTGGCTGAAGGGCAAGCTTGATGGCAAAGCCGCTGATCAGCCCCCGCTTTACTCGTTGCTGTCAGTCTTGGTGTCCAGCGTAATTCTCTATTTCGGATTTAGCTGGTCCAGTGATCAGATAGCCGATTCCCGGGTGCCGGAGAAAATATATTTGATGGCACACGCTCTGGACTTTAACTACTCGCACGAATGCGCCAATGTCGCGGCGAATCGGCCGGTGGTCTTCCTCGGAAATGCTCAAGAGTCCGTGCTGGTCGCCCCGTACAAGCTGGCCGATTTCGATTTTTCCGACTTCTTTGAGACGCCTGTTACCGTGCCGACCGACTTCGAACGGCAAAGATGCGAATACAAACCGGCGTTGGCTGTGGATGAGTGGGGTCAGGGTTGAGCCGCGTTGGCTTGTTGCACCTGGCCGGGCACCTTCTCAAACTTCTGCTTTTGACCGGAAGCAGCGCTTGGGTTGAACGTCCGCTATTGGCCCAGGTTGTGTAAAAACGCAGGGATTGTTTTGAAGTCTGCGTTGCTACGTAAAATCTGCAAACGTTTGGTTAGTCAGCAGATCTATATTTTTGCGTAGGAGCGCGATTTTCGTTCCGTTACTGACCGTCAAACCTGCTCTAAATCGTTCTCACACAGCCTCGGCCGATAGCTGTCTATCGTATAGACCAGCTATCGGCCATTGCAGTCATCCCCGAATAAAACTGAATCGATCCTAAGTCGTCGGTCAGTGGTTGGTGGCTTGCCGTTTTAGTTCTCCCAATCTTTCCGACAACGCGTTCCTATACTTCCCTGCTGGGGTGGCCTCCATCGCTAGCTCCGTTTGGGTGATCGCAGCGTCTGAATCGCCCAATGCCTCGTGGCATTTACTGAGCAAATCATAATAGCTAGCGATGCGCTCAAGCCCTTTTGGGTCTCCTTTGGCAAGCGCAATCGCAAGCTCAGCGGTGTTCAACCCATCCTCCAGTTTGCCGACTCCTAATTCCGCCTCAGCTTTGCGATATAGGAGCCAGTGATCCTTATTAAGAGTTTCAGGAGAGATTTTCATGATTGCATCCAGCGCCTCCGCTGGCATCTTCGCGAAAAGGAACATTTTGGCAATCGCACGTGCGTCAAAGCTCTTGACCCTAGATTTGCTCCCCAGAGCCGTTGCGAACATAACGCCTGCCGCCGTGATGCGATCGCGCAAAGCTTCCTTGCCTGCACTGGCAGCCGCCGCGGCGGTATTACCAAGTGCCTCACACGCGCTAGTCCATTGATCCTTATCAACCGAATCGGGAGGCATGTAGAGCATCTCCGGGAATCCCTCAGCTAGCGCCACGCAAATCTCCGGGTGCTGATACGCAAAAATTGAGGTAAATGACAGGTAGGCCTCATAGAACTGGTCCAGTCCTTCGAGAGCCGACAAAGCAATGACATCCGCAAGGGCTTGCACCTGCTCAGCTTTGCTCACCATCTCGTCGGCGACTTTCTTGTAAGAGCGGAGTCGCGCGACCGCGGCCAACGATACCCGCAGCGGCACATCCCATGGTGCTTTCATTACACGGCCGACGAGGATGCGCATGGAATCCGCTCCCGCTTTTTTAATTAAGTCGTCAGCACCATTTTGTGTTCCCAAATGCGCAATCTGCAATTGCGTCGCATGCCACTCGGGACGAATCTCCAGTAACCTTTGAAAGCAGGTTAGTGCCTCAGGCAATCTGCCGCAGCGGCGCAATGCCTTACCTTGGTGGTGTAAAAGCTCAAGGTTTACTTCAGATGTTGGGTCCCCTTGCTGAGCCTTGCCATACTCTTCCGCCCAGGCACTAAAGTGCTGGTGCCGATCGTCGTGATCCAGTGAGTAGACAAATGCCTCTTGCGCGTCAATGACACAGAGTAGCTCCTGCAATGGAGTCTCCCCCTGAATTCTCCGGAGGTGAAGCTCCTGCTCTTGTACGAGACTACGGCCGTTATCCAGTTGCAGCAAAGCGTAGGTTAGCCAGTCTGGTTGCTGCACCTGACGTCGCTGATAGATCTCAGTCAACTGAGGCGCGCACAAGTGGATCTGCCGGATGACACTTGGAATCATCTCACCCGAATGCTTTTCGACATATTGAGTGACGGCGATAGCGATCGGCTCGGCGTCTAGTTTTTCGCGAACGGCTTGGCAGATGAGGTCGTGTACGGATAGAAGCTCAGGCGCGACCCCCGGCTTCAGTATCGACAGTCGTTGAAGGTGAGACTTTACGGAGTGGCCCAGGAAATGCCCGAGAAACCTTGCGTCGTTCGCAAATGATCCAGAGTTTGCAATCTGTTGCAGGCCACGATGATATCGACTATCCAAACGTCGCAAGATGCTGCCCATGATTGCCGTGCCATTGCTATCTGAAATGACCTGCGGTTCGGCGAGGATTTCTTCATAGAGCTCTTCCCGCGGCACGCCTTCAGCTTCGACAAGCTTACGAACTGTTGCGAGGATGAGAGGAGAGAACCGGCAAGCCTCTATAAATTTTGCTGCAATCGCGCTCAGTTTGTTCCCGTCCTCCCCCAAAATGGCGGCAGCGGCCTCCGTCGAAAGGGTAGGCATATGGAGTACTGATTTGCTCGCTGGATTGAGCTGCGAAGTGACTATCACCCGACCGCCACGCTCGAACCCTTTTAAGAGGTCATCGAGCGAGTTCTCACCCAACCCGCGCTCCAAACTGTCGATAACGAGCAATGTCTTGAAGCTGTTGAAAATACCCTCGATATTTACAGCGACGCCACCTCTTGCACGCTGAACCGAACTGAGCGAGGTGTCCGGACTCCAGTCCCCCCCAGATATCCAAAGATAGTTTTTGGACTTGCCCCTACAAAACCGGACACCAACTCCCCATTAAATGGATGCCGCTGCCAAGCGCCTGAACTCTCTCGGTGAGCGATAGTTCAAAGCGCTGTGCGGATGCTGCTCGTTGTAATGCTCAAAGGCAATTGCCAGGTTACGCAGCGCCGTTTCTCGATCCGGCTTGGGCATGTGCGCCACATAATCCCGCTTGATCGTCTTCACGAAGCTCTCGGCCATGCCGTTGCTCTGCGGGCTGCGCACTGGGGTGGTCACCGGCTGCAAACCGATCTGCCGAGCAAATAGGCGCGTCTGTTCGGCGGTGTACGCCGAGCCGTTGTCGCTTAGCCACTGCACCGGCATGGCGGGCAGTTGATCACCGAAACGCTTCTCCACACTTTCCAGCATCAAGTCGCGGATATCATCGCCGCTGTACCCGGTCGGGCTCGCGACCCAGCCGATGGCTTCGCGATCACAGCAGTCCAGGGCGAAGGTCACGCTCAGTTTGGCGCCGTCCTCGCAACGGAACTCAAAGCCGTCCGAGCACCAACGTGTATCGCTGGTTTCCACCGCAATTCGGCCTTCGTGCCGACGCGGCACGCCGGGCTGTTTGATTCGGCGCTCAAGCAGCAAGTTGTGATCACGCATGACCCGGTAAACCCGCTTCACGTTGATCGCGGGCAGCAACTGGGTTTCACGGGCGCGACGCAGCAATCCCCAGACACGACGGTAGCCATAGCTGGGCAATTCGCTGACCTGTTGCTGGATTTCGGCCACCAACTCCGCGTCGTTCACAGGCCTGCTTCGCCGTACTTTGGGCGATACCGATTGCTTGATTCGAACCGTTAATTGCGAGCGCGCCACACCGAGACATTCGCTGACCAGCTTCACTGGTCGTCCCCCGGCAACAAGGGTGAGTGCGCAATCCATTTTCGCGACCGGGCGATCTCCACGGCCTCTTTGAGGATTTCTGCTTCCATCGTCTTCTTGCCCAGCATCCGTTGCAGTTCACGGATCTGCTTGAGTGCATCGCTCAGCTCAGAGGCCGGCACCACGGCTTCACCCGCGCTGACCGCCGACAGGCTGCCGTCCTGATAGAGCTTGCGCCACAGGAACAACTGGTTGGCATTGATGCCGTTGCGCCGAGCGACCACCGACACACTTTGTCCTGGCTCAAGGCTCTCGCGAACCATGGCCAGCTTTTGCTCCGGGCTCCAGCGGCGCCGCCGCTCCTGACCCAAAAGCTCCCCACTCTTATCGTTGCTGTTAGTCATAAACATAACCGTTTGCCTATCCCTTATCGTAAGGGGGAAACGGTGTCCTGTCTTTCATGGGGCTCGTACAGTTTTCGTAGTGCTTACCTTCCTGTTGCAGGTAGTCAATAGCCGCCTGCGTTTTGCCAGAGCCGCTGAGCCCGGTCAGCAGACAAACACTGTTGCCCTGATCAAAGTGCTTCTGGATTGCGACCACCACAGCAGCATCAGAGACGTGATACTCACACGATGCAGGTGCCTTGCCGTAGTAGGCATGGTTGTCTAGATCCTGGGAAAATCCCGGGAAAATCGTGGCATAGAATGCCGCCGCTGTATGATTCTGCGTGGAGAACTCGTAGATGAACCTTGCCAATTCGCGCGCATCGAGAATATTAAGACGCTCGCCATGCTCCTTAGCGATTGGCGTGCGGTTGAATTTTGCGCGAAACGACTCTGGCTCCTCTTGGCTGCATATCAGGTAGATTTTTTTGGGCAGCTTGCCTGCAGCGTGGTCAAGGACATGCTGAACGTCATTCGCGATCTTGGCATACGTTGGTACGGGATCCTCAGCCTCTTCCTCGCCTGCGATCCCTTTCCCGTCTGCCCCCTTGCTTACCTTGCCATGGAAGTAATCTTTTTCGGCGCTGTACTCTCCGGCGACGAGGAAATCTTGCGAAAAGGTGTCGATGGTGTATCCGACAGGTCGATAGTCCTTGTTAAGACCGTGATGGATCAGGCGCTTCTCTTCCAACAGTTCAATCAGGCTATGTCCAACCTGTTCTAGAGTAGAAGCGTCGAGCTCGACTACCTCATCGATCAGATTGCCGATGATTCGTTTTTTAATAAGATCGGACTGCATTTGCTCTCTGCCTCAAGTAAGGACCGGTCAGCTTTCCACGAACCAGCCATAACTTCACAATTGTCACACGATGTCTAGCGGCAATATCCCATCGAGACTCGGCCGATAACAGTATCGACTACTCGGCCCATCAACCACGATCACGCTGTGAGGCGTAGTGCCGGAGTGTCAATTCATGTGCTTGGTCTCAACCGGCTGTGTCGTGGATGAATCGCCCATGCTTTCGTAGACACGTCGAGTGACCGCGTTTGGCTGTATGAGCCCCTAAGATGAACGTTCGCTCCTGGCCGATTTCTGCCTGTCGCTACCGGCAGCTATGGGTAGTTCACTGCCAATCATGGTTACGAAGCGTGCTGGTCAGATCGAATGAAAACAGGTAGTCAAGTGGAATGCAGTATTCCAATTGGTATTCCAACCAAAAACAAAATCCGATATTAATGTTATAAATCAATAACTTACTCAACCAATTCAAATTACCCCGGCCCACCAAATACGAAGCAAGCCAAAACCCGCCCAGTGCGGGTTTTGTTGCATCTGGGGTTCGGTGATCGACGGCCCACACATCTCACTGTAGGAGCGGGCTTGCCCGCGAAGAGGCCAGCCAGACCACCACAAACCCCAGGCGGCCAAAGATGCTAGCGTCACCATCACCCTGCCCATCCGGAGTCGCCCATGCACCAAGCCCTCCTCATCATCGACGTCCAACCCAGCTTCGCCCCACCCCAATGGCTCATCGACGGCATCCAGACGCTCATCGGCACCCTCCCCAGCGCCGCCACCGTCGAACGCCACGACGAATCCAAAACCCCTTTCCAGAAACAACTCGGCTGGCACCCGGCGCCAGACGACGACAGCCTGATCCAGGCCGACCGAATCTTCATCAAGCACGGCTACGCGCCCTCGCCGCAAACCATCGAGTATTTGCAAAGCCTGAAGGTGGAACGGGTATTGGTGTGCGGCCTGCAAACCGAAACCTGCTGCCTGGCGGCCGGGTTCGCGTTATTCGATGCGGGGTTGCAGCCGACATTGATCACGGATTTGACGGTGGGCTCATCGCTGGATCGGACGGGAGGGTTGGGAGTCAGGCTTTGGGTGCATCATTTCAAGCACACCGTGACATTGGATGAGCTGCAGCAAAGTTAAGGGATGCTTGGCCCATAACATCTATGCTTCTGTTCCATCTGCGTGGACAACAACACCGAATAGAAGCATTCAGGAGGATGAACATGACTGCCTGGATTTCAGCAGCCCTCGCTGTGATGTTTTCTTTGGCTACCCCCGCCACTGCCGAGGTCGCACCTCGTATCGAAATGCCTTTTAACAATGACGCAGAAGCCGTGAAGGCCACCCAATCCATCAAAGGCCCGCTCACAGCGCAGTACCTTTCATCAAGCCTTGTCGGTGATGCCAAGAACAATCTTCACCCGTTCGACCAAACGCTCGAATTACTGGGCATTCGTTTTCGTGTGACGACGGCGCTGGTCGATGGAAATCGTGTGCTCTACATCGCTCCCCAAGGGCTGAAAATCGATAACTCGAAGGTGACTCACCTCCTTACCGGCAATATCGATCGGGCGCAGGTCGCAGATCTTGATCGCGACGGCTCACCCGAGATTTACGTCTTCGTCCGGTCAGAGGGACGCGGGATGGCGGGTGAGCTCGTTGCCTATTCCGCTAACCGCAAGAAATCGCTGAGCGAGATTTATCTGCCACCGGTCAGTGACAACCCGAAAATTGCAGAGGGTTACCAAGGTGAGGATGAGTTTGCCGTGGTGGAAAATGCGTTGGTGCAGCGGTTTCCGGTTTATGACGGTGCTGACGCCGGTGCGAGGCGGACGGGAAAAATGCGGCAGGTTCAGTACCGGTTGATCCCAGGGGAAGCTGGGTGGGTGCTGAGGGTTTTTCAGGTGACGGAATACTGAGATAAATTTTTTGGAGAAGAAAGTTACTCCCCGCCAAGGACGCGCCAACCCTGAGGCTTCAGTCCCAGGAATCCCCCTCAATCGTGGCGCCCCTGCCCTCCATACTGGGAAATTTCTGCATAACGCATCGCCTTCCATCAACTGGCGAACGCTGCTCGCCATGTGAAAATGCGGGGCAACTCACTATTTTTAACTCGCGACCACTCACTCCCTGTCCTTCGTCCCACGAATAAGATTGCTCCGTAATTTCACAATCGCCTTCTGCATCTTCACGAACTCCTCCGGATCTAGACCGGTTTGCGGGAAGCCTTCTTCCGAGAGGCCTTCACGCAGTTTTCGTCCTTCTTTGGTGAGGCTGATCCGCACCTGGCGTTCGTCTTGCGGGTCGCGCTGGCGCAGCAGATAGCCCATCGCTTCCAGCTTCTTCAGGATCGGGGTGAGGGTGTTGGATTCCAGGAACAGCTTTTCGCCGAGGCTGCCAACGGTCTGGTTGTCTTCCTCCCACAGCGCCACGAGGGTGATGTATTGCGTATAGGTCAGTCCGAGCCGTTCAAGCATTGGCTTGTAGGCCTTGCCGAAGGCGAGGTTGGAGGAGTAGACCGCAAAACACAGGAAGTCGGAGAGTTTCAGGTCGAGGGCGGCTGTCTTTTCAGTGGATTTCATGAGCATTCTCTGTGGCCAAAGAAGGATGGATCGCATGCTGGAACTATACATCGCATGCGATGGTATCGGAAGTGCTCTCTCCACTGACAGACGTTTTCCAGGCTGCGGCTTTGTAAAGGCCGACGACCGGTTCGCCAGGGATGCGCCCTGGCGAGCCGGCTGTGTGGGGCGTTAAGCGGTCAGGACGTTGAGGGCGACATCAATGTTGCCGCGTGTGGCTTTGGAGTACGGGCAGATGGAGTCGGCGATGTGCGCCAGTTCGGTTGCGACATCCTGTGTCAGCCCCGGTGCGCGCAGGGTCAGACGGGCCTGAAGGAAGTAGGCCGGGCCGGTCTGGCCCAGGTCGACCTCGATCTCTACGGCCAGATCCGCCGGCAAGACGATGTTGCGCTCCTGGGCCACCATGCCGACCGCAGCGGTGTAGCAGGCCGACCATGCCCCGGCAAACAATTGTTCGGCCGTCGGGTGCGGTTGGGTGGCGGCGAATACATGAGCCGGCTTGGCGCTGCCGGGCGTCGAGAGTTCGATGTCGAGGTTGCCGTTGTGCCGACGCGACGCATTACCGGAGGTGCTCAGAGTCGTGTGAGTCTTGCCGGTTGCCAGGACTTTTTCGATTTTGCTCATCGGTGATTCCTTGAGATTTTATTGAGATTCAAACTGCCAAAAAGATACGTAACTATCTGACAGCATTGATTTTATAGGCGCGACCAAGGCGCCGAGAAGAACGGAAAAAACGATCACCTTCGCCTTTTCCGCCCACCCTGCTGCAATCGATTAATTGAAATAAAAAGCAGGAGTGGGATCCACCTGCACCACCACTTGTCGCCGAGATGCGACCTCAGCTTTGACAACACCGGGTTTATGGATCAGTATTTATACATCGCATACGATTTAATCGCTAGCGATAAACATAAATCACAACCCTTGCCGTTTGGAGATTCAGCCATGAACACTAAAAGCAGCCGCAAAATGTTTATCTCTACCGACCGCGCTGCCCATGGCCACAACGGCAATAACTGGATCACTGCCGACCGTACCCCAGACGGTTCCAGAGGTTGTGCTGCATGAAGCTGAACCAGCTTCGAGCGTTCTGCTCAGTCGTCGACATGGGCAGCTTTCGTTCGGCGGCACGGGAACTGGACGTTGCCCAGAGCACATTGACGGAGTCGATTCAAAGTCTGGAAAGAGAACTGGGGGTCAGCTTGTTGGTGCGCTCCAATCAAGGCATCAGCCTGACCCTGGCCGGCAAGGTGTTCCTGACCCGGGCACGTTCGATCATCCTGGATTGCGATCGCGCGGTACAAGACGTTCGGCAATGGGATGGTATGCCCGAAGGTCAGATCGCATTGGGTGTCGCGGCGGAACCCTTGGCTGTATGTTTGATGCCGGTCTTCAGCAGTTTTACCCGCAGATTTCCACAGGTGCAGTTACACGTCGCCGGTGGAAAGACGAAGATGCTGATCGAGATGATTCGCGCTGGCCGGCTCGACTTCGTGATGTGTCCCCTGAGTCCCGACGTCTGCGATATCGACCTGCACATCGAGCAACTTTACAGCTCCAAAGCCAGCGTCATTGCGCGCAAGGGGCATCCCCTGGCGGATGCTCGCTCAGTGCGCGACTTAGCCGATTGCCAGTGGATCAGCGTTCGTCCGGCCGGGGTTGCAGGTAGCGCGGAGAACCATCTGGTCGAGCTGTTCAGCGCCCAAGGCTTACCCCCGCCGAAGATCGCGATCACGACCGAATCGCTGCTGGAAATCCTGCACATCATTTCCGAGACGGATTACCTGACCATTGAGCCCGGCACGCTACCCGGTATGAAGCTGTTTTCCTCGTCGCTTATCAGCATTCCGATTCGGGAACCGCTGGAATCGTGTGAGGTGTGCCTGATCAGTCGTCGCGTGTCACCCTTCACTCGAATCACACAAGAACTGACCAGCATGCTGATTTCTTACTCGCGCTTGCGTCACCGGGCCAAGGGGTGAGCTGCGACCCGTATCGAGCAGGTGTTCAATCATGATCTGGAGAAGCGCATCGCCGGCATCTCACAGAAAGTGTTGATCGAGCAACTGCGAGCGCTGGAGGAACATGGGATGGTGAGCCGGCAACCCAGCGCCGAGGATCGCCAAAACATCGAATACCTGCTCACTCCGCTTGGCGAAAGCCTGCGGCCTATCCTGGAGACTCTGATTGAATGGGGAATCCATCACGCCACGGAGCTCGACGAGGTCCATAGGCTGTTGCCATGCGATGCGGTGCGGTGGTTCGAGGGTGTAGTGACTGATGCCTGTTGACTGGTGGGCGGGGAAAATTGAAGTTCCTTTAACAGGTACTATCCAAAAGTCAGAGCAAATGGCGCCGCCGCTTTTTGAATCGCACTGACCACATGAGGTGCCTGCTCCCGATGCTGGGGATAACGCTGAAGTACAACTTCAAGTGCCGCCAGCACCTTTTGAATACGCAAAACAGGCTGTTCGATCTCACATGTCTGCGCGAACTCCAGCAACCCTTGGCGGGAAGCGAACAGTGACTTGTTTCCCGCCAGATCCAACGCCAACACATCCTCCGGGATATAAGCGGTGGTATTGACAATGTCGTAAGCCGGCGCCAGACGAGCATCGCGTTGCGTCGGCTCCGAATAGAGCAAGCCATAGTTTTTTAAATGCGCATCGCCGTTGCCGACGATGCAGCTCAGGGCGACGCTATCGAAGAGCTGATCAAGTGAGGATCGCAGATGCTGCGCGGGGCAGAACAACCGAATGGCCCTGGCGATTGCCGCGTAGCTTTTGCTGTATTTCTGATCGGCCGACAACCCCATCAGTGCCGCCATGTCCTCGAAGCCAATCGGGTTGAGTTGAGCGTCTCGATCAAAGCGGCGCATGACAAACAATTTGGCGTTGTCGGAAAGGTAAAACTCAGGGACGGGGATGCCCGCCTCCTTGGCAATCGACATGCAAAGGAACTCATTGATCGCCAGACCTGGGAACTCGTCACGGCCACTCTTGATAATCAAGTCCGAGGTTTTCGAAGTAACTCGTGGCAAGTCGATCTCCTGCTGTTCAGGCACCAACACTTTGGGTTGAACACCTGAAATACCTGCCCGCAGGATGTAGCGGTCAAGCAGGTCGGAAAAGATATCTTCCGCACCGTCCCACGTCAGAATCTCATCGAGTCTTTCTCCGGGAAATGTCTGCTCCCCAAGCAGGGCGTCGACCGCTTCCGAACGCACCTGGACCCTACCGATGGGTGAGCTGCTACCGGAAAGCGCGAGCAACAGCATGGGCTCGACGTTCACGGTCTTGGCCAGGCGATTACGTAACTGTTCCAGCACATACCCTTCCGGCAGATTCATCTGAAAGATGGGGTGCAGGTCTCTTCGACGGAACTCATCAGATCGCACAGGCATCGACAAGCTGATGGCCATATCCGGCAATGCATCTTCGTCGTAGCGGAAAATGAAATCCGCCGCGCTGGTGAAGATCCGGCCGCTGCGCCCTTCAGGAGTGCTGACGAAAAGCGAGGTCATTTTCATTCAGAACAGCTCTTCAAGTTCTTCAAGGGTCGGCATTGCCGCTGGAACAACGGTGAATTCACAATCCAAAGCGCCTAATACACGCGCATACGCCACCATGCTCACAGACAGAGCGCCCTTTTCCACGGCAATGACTTTCTGTCGCGTCAGCCCGGCCAGCTCGGCCAGCTGTGCTTGCGTGTGGCCACGATTGATACGCTTCTCGCGTATTTGCTTGCCAAGACGCGATACCAGCAGACAATAGTCCATGTTCAGTTACCGTAACATTTATACGTAAATGTAGCGCATACCTGACATTTAAGCGACTCTGAGCACTCTCCGCGCCGAGCCGGACACCACCTCAAAAGGGTCATGACCAGCTTCAAGTACAACTTCTGACGTCGCGCCACCACCGATGAGAGAGCGCACCGGCTGACGGTGCGCCAGATGAATTTTTCTTCACCCCACCGAGCCCCGGCAACCGGTACATTGCGCTCGCTCTTCAAGAAACTACGGTTTGCCCGCCCTCCCGCGGGCTTTTTTTTGCCTTTTAACTGATTAATGTCAGTCGATCAGCCCATAGCCGCCCTGTTCTGACGCAAATCACTCCCCACACCTCCATAGGGTGTACCATCAAAGACTGTCCATCAGATATCAGTTAGCCATGTCCACGCTTAGCGAAGAGAGCCGTCAGATCGTAGCTTCTCTGACGCACCGCGTTGGCCCCAACGCTGACATCGCAACAGTCGCACACGCGATCGCATCAATATTGCAGGCTATGGTCGTAGCCCTCACGCCCATTCTTGGTCAACAAGGTGTTGCCGCGCTCTATCGCCGCAGCCTTCATCTGTGCGCCGCCAACCATCCTCGCCTGGCCGGCACTTATGACAGTGTGCAGGCCTCCCTGGATTTGACTGCCCTCACGTCTGTACTTGTCGAGCAAAGCGAAGCCGATGCACTGTTTTTCGGTGAAGTGTTGCTGACTACTTTCTACCAGCTGCTGACCACGCTTATCGGGCCTTCGCTTACCGCACGTTTGCTTCGTGACGTGTGGGAACCTTCTTTGAGCGACACCCCTTCGCAGGAAACTTCGCCATGAGCACCAAAGTGACTATCAACCGTCTGGCCACCGGCGTGCCAGGACTGGACGAGGTGCTGGGCGGAGGTTTGCCGGAGTTTTCGTTCAACCTGATCGCAGGCCCTCCCGGCTGTGGCAAGACCACCCTCGCCCACCAGATGATGTTTGCCCTGGCGACGCCCGAGCGTCCGGCACTGTTCTTTACCGTGCTCGGCGAGCCGCCGCTGAAGATGCTGCGTTATCAGCAGCAATTCGACTTTTTCGACAGCGAAGCGATCAACCAGTCGATCCGCTACGTCAACCTGGCCGACGACACCCTGGCCGGGGATCTGGACGAAGTGCTGCGGCGCATCGTCAGCGAGGTGGAAGCGCATTCACCGGCACTGGTGTTTGTCGACTCGTTCCGTTCGGTGGTACTGGCCAGCCAGACCCAGGACAACCCCAACAACAACCTGCCGCAGTTCATTCAGCAACTGGGCATGTTGATGACCACCTGGCAGGCGACGACCTTCCTGATTGGCGAATATTTCACCGAAACCGACACCAACCCGATTTTCACCGTAGCCGATGGCCTGATATGGCTGCGCCAGAGCGTTCAGCGCAACTCCATGGTGCGCAAGATGGAAATCATGAAGATGCGCGGCCAGCCGACGCTGCCCGGCCTGCACACCTTTCGCATCGCCACGTCGGGCATCAAAGTCTTTGCGCCTGCGGCACTCAACCCGGATGAAGCGCCGCAGGAGTTCCCGATCAAGCGGCTGAAAATGGGCGTGCCGCAGCTCGACGAGATGCTCGGCGGTGGCCTTCCTCGCGGTTACTCCTTGTTGGTGGCCGGGCCGTCGGGCTCGGGCAAAAGCATTCTGGCCTCGACATTCCTCGCTGAGGGCGCGCGCAATGGCGAAACCGGCGTGATTGCAGTGTTCGAGCAACGACCCAATCACTCCCAGAACGCCACCCTCGCCAACCTGATCCAGAGTGGTCTGGTCGGTCTGGTGGACAGCCGCGCCCCGGACCTGTCCATCGACGAAATCGTGCAGTTGTTGTTGAGCGAGATCACCCGCCTGAAAGCCACCCGCGTCGTGATCGATTCGCTGTCGGGCTTCGAGCTGGCGTTGGCGCCGACTTTCCGCGAAGACTTCCGTGAGTCGCTGTCGCGCATGGTCACCGCGCTGACCAGGGTCGGCGTCAGCGTGTTGCTGACCTCGGAGCTGGAAGACCGCTACACCGACTTGCGTTTCAGCCCTTACGGCACGGCGTTTCTCACCGACGCCATCATCGTCCAGCGCTATATTGAAGTAGAAAGCCGTTTGCTGCGCATCATGGCCGTGGTCAAGGTGCGGGCCAGCGCGCATTCCGATGAACTGCGCCTGTACCGCATCGACAGCAACGGGTTACAGATTGGCGAGATGTTGCCGGACCAGGAAGGTTTACTCGGAGGCCGGCCTACTCGGCGGCGTTCAAGCAGAGACGACGGATGAGCAAAAATTCATGAATGAGGCCAATGGCAAGAACGAGCAAGCGATGGTCACTGCCGCTCGCGAACTGTTCCTGCTCGGCCAGAAAACCGTTGAAGCGCGGGCCGTACTGGCGGCATTGCATAAGGAAATGAGCGATGCCAATACCCAGCTCGCCGATCGCCAGCAGATCGAGCAACTGATCGAAGCCAACCAGCAATTGGTTCTGGCGATTCTATTGGCGCAGTCGGATGCGGAAAAACCCCTGCGCTCAGCCGAAGAGCACCTGCGCTACCTGGAAATGCGCGAGACCAATGAACAATTGGTGCGTGCCGTGCTCAGCGCGCAACACTTGCAAGCCTCGGCCGAGCACAGCCTGGCGCAGCAACGAAACATCCTCACCCTGGTGGCTCACGAATTGCGCAACCCGCTGACGCCCATCAGCATGATTGCCGGCCGACTGGTGCGGGCACCGAGTGAAGAGCTGCCCCGAATGCAGGCACTGATCGAAGGCCAGGTGCAGCACATGTCGCGCCTGGTGGAAGATCTGCTCGACGTCTCCCGCGCCAGCACCGGCAAGTTGCGCCTGGATACTCGTATTGTCGATATGGTGCAGATCATTGAGGAGGCCATCACCGTGTGCAGCCCGATAATGGCCGCTCATCATCTGCACTTCACGGCGCAGGTGCCCGAAGGTGCGCTGGCGGTGAGCGGCGATCCGGTACGACTCACACAGATCCTCGGCAACCTGCTGGGCAACGCGGCCAAGTACACACCGGCGGGCGGCACGGTCACGCTTTCGGTGTCCATCGAAGCCGATCTTTTGCAAATGAGCATTTGCGATAACGGCATCGGCATTTCTGCAAAGGCGCTGCCCTTTGTCTTCGAACCATTCGTGCAGGATGTTCACGCCGTCGGCTTCAACCGCGCAGGCCTGGGCATTGGCCTGACAGTGGTCCGGGAGCTGGTCGAAGCCCATGGCGGCACGGTCATCGGCATGAGCGACGGCAACGGCAAGGGCAGTACCTTTATTGTGACATTGCCCTTGGCGGTTTGAGCTTCCACTAAACGCCATGCAACACCTGACCAGCCCTGGTCCCGGCGCCTAGCGTGACATGTCCTACACAAGAAGAAGACCAGAAGAAAAATCCCACAGGACTTTAAGGTTGTCGGTCGGAAGTACGCTCAATAACCTTTGGCAGTCGCTGAAAACTCAGTGATCGGGTGTGAGATCCCGGCAGATTATGGTCATCCAGAGCCAGTAACCGCATAATCGCCGCCAGCTTATCCGCTGGCCGTCGATGCGTTATGGCGGCTGTGTGCGGGCAGACTTCGGTCTGGCCGGGTGTCCATAACCGGTTTTCTCACCTCGCACATAGCTGCCACCACTTCGCCGTGTGAGAAACGGCAATGGGTGGCGCCAACGCATGAGGATTGTTGCAATGGACAAATTAATCCCCGATCCCCCCTTCGAAACCACCAGACCCTATCGCCCCAACACCCTGTTCATGGTCATCCCGGACATGGACACCGAAAGCCTCCTGGCCCATGCCTGCGAGTCATTGGCTTCAGCCAATGTCATGGCCAATGATTTCGCCACCTACCTGAGCGGTCCACAACGCAACACTGCGCTGGCCATTGCGCAGATCGTCATGTTGGCGGAACTGGCAGTGAACCGGGCGTTGGATAACGTCGATCCGCACGGGTAGGCAGGCGTTCATTCAGGTGTTGCGCGTTATCGTTCTTCGCGAGCAAGTCGGATCGCCGCACCGCCGCTCCGACTTGCTCGCGAAGACAATGTCCCGGACGAAAAACATTCCAATCCTTGCCCGGAAGACGGAACTCAGCGTTCAGACCCTCCAACCCAACAAGCTTGAAATCCGACGCAAAAAACCTTGTTGCAGAATCCGCTTCACAAAAACCTTTCAGCTCCAGCGATTGCTGCCGATACACACCTGCTACCTACCTTGCTGGCTCCCAAAAACAACAATCTTCCAGCCAACCGACGATCAAGAAGCACAACGTTCCTGGAGGAATTTGATGAATAGCTGGTTCGGCAATATCAGCGTGAACCTGAAACTGGGCCTGGGGTTCGGCCTGGTCCTGGCACTGACCTGCGTCCTCGCCCTGACCGGCTGGACGAGCCTGGGCGGTTTGATTGACCGCAGCAACTGGATGAGCGACATCACTCAGCTCAATGCCGGCCTGACCAAACTGCGTGTGGTTCGCCTGCAATACATGCTGACCAACGGCGACGAAACCGCCGCGCAAAACGTACAGACCACCCTTGACGCGTTCTCCGCCCAGCAACAAGCGCTGCTGGCGAAATTCAAGAGCCCGGAAAACCTCAAGTTGCTGAGGGAACAAGGCGCCGTCATCGAAGCTTACAAAACGTCGCTGAACACAATGCGCAGCGCCTACCGCAACGGTAACAGCGCCCGCGATGTCATGGGCAGCAACGCCGAAGCCGCCAGCCAGCTGATCGACGCCATCAAGACTGGCGTGCTGCAACTGCCCTTGAGTGATCAGCGCTTCGAACAATTCCAGGCCATCACGACTGCCAAGGAAGCATTCATGCTTGCGCGCTACGAAGTGCGCGGCTACACCGCCACCACCAATGCCGAGACCGAGCGAAAAGCCGTTGGCCAACTGGATAGGGCGATTGCCAGTCTGAAGTCATTGAACGGGCATTTCGCCGAGACTCAGCCAGACGCCCTGCGTCAGCTGGAAACCGCCCTGGGCAACTACCGCAGCGCCTTGCAGGCGTATAAAAACGCCAGCAACGACGCGGTCCAGGCGCGCAAGGAAATGACCGACCAGGGCGCCGCCATCGTGTCCCTGAGCGATCAGCTGTATCAGATTCAGCTCGACCGCCGTGACGCCGAAAGCGCCCAGGCTCGCACCCTGCAACTGATCAGTACCCTGCTGGCACTGTTAGTGGGCATCATCGCTGCCGTCATCATCACCCGCCAGATCACCGGCCCCATTCGCGACACCCTGGCCGTCGTCGAGCGCATCGCCAGCGGCGACCTGTCCCATGACGTCAAGGTGACTCGCCGCGACGAACTCGGCGTATTGCAGCAAGGCATCGCGCGCATGGGCGTTACCCTGCGCGATCTGATCAGTGGCATTCGCGATGGCGTCACCCAGATTGCCAGCGCCGCCGAAGAGTTGTCGGCCGTGACCGAGCAGACCAGCGCCGGGGTCAACAGCCAGAAGATCGAGACCGATCAGGTGGCGACGGCCATGCACGAGATGACAGCGACAGTGCAGGAAGTCGCGCGCAACGCCGCAGAAGCCTCCCAGGCCGCGGCTGCCGCTGATGGCGAAGCTCGCGAAGGCGACAAGGTGGTCAACGAAGCCATCGCCCAGATCGAACGCCTGGCCAGCGAAGTGGCGCGCTCGACCCAGGCCATGAGCGTGCTGCAACAGGAAAGCGACAAGATCGGCAGTGTCATGGACGTGATCAAGGCAGTCGCCGAGCAGACCAACCTACTGGCGCTTAACGCCGCCATCGAGGCGGCCCGTGCCGGTGAAGCCGGTCGTGGTTTCGCCGTGGTGGCCGATGAAGTCCGTGGCCTGGCCCAACGCACGCAGAAATCCACCGAAGAAATCGAAGGCCTGGTCGCCGGCTTGCAAAATGGCACCCAACAAGTATCGGCCGTGATGAACAACAGCCGCACCCTGACCGACAGCAGCGTGGCGCTGACCCGCAAGGCCGGCGTGTCCCTGGAAAACATCACCCGCACGGTGTCCAACATCCAGTCGATGAACCAGCAGATCGCGGCCGCCGCCGAACAGCAAAGCGCCGTGGCCGAAGAGATCAGCCGCAGCATCATCAACGTGCGCGACGTGTCCGAACAGACCGCCGCCGCCAGCGACGAAACCGCCGCGTCCAGTGTTGAACTGGCGCGGTTGGGCAATCAGTTGCAGATGATGGTCAGTCACTTCCGGGTCTGAGTCGTACCCATGATCGTTCCCTCTTCCACGTGGGAACGATCATCTTCACGCCACTGACTGCGTCAGGCTTCCCACGGATTGATCACCTCGATCCCGGAAAACTCGAAGTCCCGAACATGGCGGGTGGCAATCGGTGCGCCGTGAGTCCGGCATATTGCGGCAATTTGCGCATCAGCCATGGAAGCCGCTCGCCTCTGAGCCTCACAACCCGCTACCAGCGTGGCGTACTCGACGGCGGCGTGAACATCAAAAGGCAATATCCTTCCGGCGAAATCTTCTTCGAACATCTCCATCGCATGAGCTTCAAGTTTTTGCTTGCGCTTTCCATAAGGTAATCGGGCAATTCCATGAAGTATCTCTGCCACCGTGACCGCGCTGATTGCCAAATCCATCGCTGGCTGCCTATCAATCCAGGCCACTACTCGAGCCTCGGGCTCGGCCCGCATAAACTCAGAAAGAACATTGGTATCGAGCACTATCATTCAGAGAAATCCACCGCTGTCGCTTTCTCCGAACGTTTGGGTAAATCGAGGTCCACGCCACCGACATCGCTGAATCTATTGCGGATCCGACTACCAAGCCCTCCAGCTCGGTCAACGGTAGCCAGCGCTCTCCCAAGAATCAGGCGGACCTCTTCCTCCATGGAGTGCCCATTGTGAGCGGCGGCAATACGCAGCTGTTCTTTAATTGTGTCGTCCAGATTACGAATGGTGATACTGGCCATGACGCCACCTCATGCAATCAATGAAATCATTGATTGCATGCTAATACGTAATGCTCAATGAAGCTTGTAATGTGGTCAGTCGCGATAAGTGACTGTCTCCACTCCATACCGCCGTACATAGCTGCTATAGCGATGGTGCTGCAGCATCCTGTACTCGCTACTGGACCCATTCACCGGACTCGCGATCGACGTTTCCCGGTCACCCCGAAGAAATAAGGAACATTCGTCATGCGCTGGAAAAATATTGCATTCGCGGTGTGCCTGCTCCCGGTCATCAGCGCCTGCCACGCCAGACCCTTTCAGCCACCGCCCGCGGAGTCGAGCCAGTGGCTAAAAGCCGGTGCCAGCGAGAACGACGCGTTTCAGTCGATGCTGGCGTGCGGGTACATCAACGGCTCTGGCACCGATGCCAAAGCCACAATCGAACAAAGAGCCGAGCGCTTCCAGTGCATGAAACGCGCAGGTTATAGCCGTCGCGATGGTCTGGACCTGTGCACCCTGCCTGGTGCCAGCAAGCTGCATGCTTGCGCGCCTGTTCACTAAGAAGACGAAACTCCGCTGTGCCTGGGAACTGAGCGGCGAGAGCCCTTATCAGTGTCGCTGAGGCGATCGGCTTTTCGTCTGGATCAAGGGATCTTTCCATGAGAACACTACTGGTTGCGACCATTGCGTTGAGTTTGAGCGGCTGCGGTAACCTGGCCAACGTGCGCTCCTATTCCACGCCTTACGCGGAGCCGATGTCCGGTGACACAGCGCGCATGCGGGTGATCACCAATGGCATGGCACGCGGAGTGCCGGCGCGAGGCTGCATCGACTGGAACAGTCCCGGTGCCGGGGTCATGGCAGTGGCGCAATCCGGGTTCGCCAATCGCAACGGACAAAACCTGGGCATGCCAGTCAGTCAGCCCCAGGTGCAAGCCGCGGATCTGGTGCGCACGGAACTCAAGGTCCCGGCCAATCAGCCGTTCACGGTGAATTTCCAGAGCCAGGGAAGCGTGTCCAACGGGTATTCCTACAGCTGCCAGCAAAGCTTGCGTTTCACCCCGCAGGCCGGCAAGGACTATGAGTTGATCATGCTCGAAAGCGGCCAGTGCCTGATGTCGCTGCAACGTCTGGATACCGCCGGCCACCCATCGACCGTGGCGCTGGAACCGGCCCGATTGTGCAACGCATCAGACGCCCTGTAGCCGTCGACTCAGCCGAGTTCGCCCCCTGCCCGCTTGAGCATTTGCTTGCAGCGCTCCGACAGGTGAAACACGTGCAGATGTTTGCCAGCCTTGGTGTAGCGCTCACGCAGGGTTTTCAGCGCGGCGATCGCCGAGTAGTCGACGAACCTCAGGTGACGACAATCCAGGGTCACGTGCGCTGGGTCGTTGGCAGGGTCGAACTGATTGAGGAAAGGTGCGGTCGAGGCGAAGAACAGCGTGCCATGCAGGTGATACAGCTTGCTGCCGTCGGCTTCGATATGAGCGTCGGCATACAGCTCGCGAGCCTGTTGCCAGGCGAAGTTGAGCGCCGCGATGATGATCCCGCACAGCACCGCGGTGGCCAGATCGGTGAACACTGTAATCACCGTGACGGCGATGATCACCAACACATCGTTCAGCGGGACTTTGTTCAGCACCCGCAACGAAGCCCAGGCAAATGTCTGCTGCGACACCACGAACATCACCCCGACCAGTGCCGCCAACGGGATGCGCTCGATCAGCGGCGACAAAAACAGGATGAACAGCAGAATCAGGACACCGGCCACTACCCCGGACAGTCGGCCACGACCGCCGGAGCTGAGGTTGATCACCGTCTGGCCGATCATCGCGCAGCCGCCCATGCCGCCGAACACACCGGAGACCATGTTGGCCGCGCCCAGCGCCACGCATTCGCGATCCGGGAAACCACGGCTTTCGGTGATCTCGTCGGTGAGGTTCAGGGTCAGCAGGGTTTCCAGCAGGCCGACCAGCGCCATCAGAATTGCGTAAGGGGCAATGATGTGCAGGGTTTGCAGATTCCAGGGGATGTCTGGCAGCGCAAAGGTCGGCAGGCCGCCGGCAATGTGTGCCATGTCGCCCAGGGTGCGGGTCGGCAGGCCGAGCAGATAGACCGCGAGGCCAACACCCAGGATTGCCACCAATGCAGGCGGCACGGCACGGGTCAGGCGCGGCAGCAGGTAGACGATGGCCATGGTCACCGCTACCAGCCCCGCCATCAGGTACAACGGCGCCCCGCTCAACCAGGCGTCACCGCTCTTGAAGTGCTCCAGTTGCGCCAGGGCAATGATAATCGCCAGGCCGTTGACGAAGCCGAGCATCACCGGGTGCGGCACCATACGCACCAGTTTGCCGAGCCGCAGCAGGCCGAACGCGAGCATGATCAGGCCACCCAGCAGCACAGTGGCCAGCAAGTACTGCACGCCGTGCTGGACCACCAGCGCTACGATCACCACGGCCATCGATCCGGCAGCGCCGGAGACCATGCCCGGCCGTCCGCCGAAGAGCGCGGTCAGGGTGCAGATGATGAATGCGCCGTAGAGGCCCATCAATGGATTGAGGTGGGCCACCAGCGCGAAGGCGATGCATTCGGGGAGCAAGGCGAAAGAGGTGGTGAGTCCGGCCAGGACATCGGCGCGCAGACGTTTTGGTTTCATGGTTTACCCAACAATACAGGCCACAGGAAACGGCCGGAAAAGACAGGGGCGGATGTTACGGAATCGAGGGCGACCCGGCCAGTTGTTGGGACTTCGCAAATGCATTCGCGAGCAGGCTCGCTCCCACAGTGGTTTTGCGTCGGACAAAAATCTGTGCCCTGTGCAGATCAAATTGTGGGAGCGAGCCTGCTCGCGAAGGCAGCGACGCGGTCTAGAGCGTACTCAAACCATCTCGTCCCGAATCCACTCAACCACCGAAGTCCGCTTCGGCGCCCAGCCCAACAACTCCCGCGCATGCTTGCCGCGTACCCGGCTGTTGGAACCCAGGCCATAGTTGGCCATTTCATAACCCCACTCGGCTTCGGCCTCTTGCAGCGGCCAGTCTTGTGGTGCACCCAGCTTCAACGCTTCGGCGATCGCGGTGGTCATCTCGATGAACGACGCCTCACCGCTTTCGACGAAGTAGAACGTGCCCGGCAGGTTTTTGCTCAGCGCCAGCAGGTACAGGGACACCACGTCTTCGATGTGCACGTTGGACCAGATGTTCCGACCCGGGCCGACATGCCGGACCACACCACTTTTGCGCGCCTGTTTCAGCAGGCGTGGCAATTGCACGCTGTCGCGATTGACTCCAAGGCTATGGCCATAGATCAGGGTGTTGCAGATGACGGCCGAGTTCACGCCATATTTGGCAGCGTCGAGGATCAGGTTATCGATGGCCACGCGAGCTGCCTTGTCGACGGTCGGCTCAGGCAGGCTGTCTTCGTAATAGACGACGTCGCTGGCTTTACCCCCCGACGCATCGCCGACGATGCTTGAACCGCTGGTGTGCAGGAACACCTTGTGGGTGCCGCGCAGTGCGTCGAGCAGGGCTTGCACCGCTGCGCGATGGTCGCTGCTGGCGGCATTGATGACGGCATCGGCAGCCTGGGCCTGTTCGGCTAGAAGCGCGCTGTCGTCCAGCGTGCCGATCACCGGGGTGATGCCCAGTGCACTCAATTCATTGGCTTGTTCGGTGCTGCGCACCAGGCCGGTAACCTTGTGACCTGCCCGGACCAGACCGGTGGCAATGGAGCCGCCGATAAAACCGGCAGCGCCGGTAACGAATACGTTCATGGAGAAACTCCCTGCGTTAATAAGTTGTACAGCCAGTATCGGGGAGTGATGCCAGGGGAAACAGCCGGTGTGGCCCAATTCACTCTTGCACAGGGATCACGAATCAGCCCTTGAAGTCCGCTATCGCGTAAGTCGCCAATTTGCCCTGGATGAAGTCCAGAAAGCACTGGATCCGCAGGGCCAGTTGCGAGTTACGGTAGTACACCGCGTTGATCGGCTGACGATAGCCGCTGTTGAACTCGGCCAGCAGCACCTGCAAACGCCCGGCGCGGATGTCCTCGATCGTCATGAAATGCGACAGGCTGGCGATGCCTTGGCCTTCCAGCGCCAGGTGCCGGATGGTCTCGCCGCTTGAAGCGCTGATCGACGCCTGGATCGGCCAGCGATCACCGTGCACATAGCGCAGCGGCCATTGATTCAAGCCTTCGTTCTGGGTAAAGCCCAGCAGCGTATGCCCGGACAAATCCGCCACTTCAACCGGTACGCCGTGTTTCTCCAAGTACGCCGGGCTGGCGACGATGTGCAGCGGGCTGCATCCCAGGGAGCGGGCGTGCAAGGTCGAATCGGCCAGCGTGCCGATGCGGATGGCGATATCGGTGCTTTGCTCGAGCAGGTCGATGATCAGGTCGTTGCTGTTGAGTTCGAGCTGGATGTCGGGATAGAGGCTGCGGAACTCATCGATGTACGGCACGATGGCATGCAGCATGAACGGCGATGCGGCGTTGATCCGCAGGCGCCCGGACGGGGTTTGCTGGCGTGAGGACAGGCGCTCTTCAAGTTCGTCCATCTGATCGAGAATCAGCTTGGCGTGCTCGAAAAAGTACTTGCCCTCCTCGGTCAAATCCATGCGTCGCGTGGTGCGGTTGATCAAGGTGATATCGAGTTTGGCCTCCAGCCGCGACAAGGTGCGACTGACCGCCGAAGGCGTTTGCCCAACCTGCTCGGCCGCGGCCGAAATCGACCCGCACTCGATCACGCAGACGAAAATCTGCAATTCATCGGATCTGGCTTTCACGGATGCCCCTCATTCAAAAACTGGCTTGATAGTAGCTGGATGCGGGGCAAATGGAACCTCAGGCTGGCAGGCCGAACACCTCGGTCAAATGCTGTTCGTAACGCGCCACATCGGCTTCGATATTCGGGCGTTTCATCACGTCGACGCTCAGGAACGTCGGCAATCCGCTCATGCCGAGGAATTCGTTGGCCTTGTGAAACGGGAAGTACACCGCGTCCACACCCTTGGCTTCGAAGAAGTCGGTGGGGTCGTCGAACGCTTGCTGCGGCGCGTTCCAGGTCAGCGACAGCATGTATTGCTTGCCCTGCAACAGACCGCCGCTGCCGTATTTTTGCGACGCGTCGGAACGGGTGCGGCCGTCGCTGGCATACAGGCTGCCGTGGCCTTCGGTAAAGACCTCGTCGATGTATTTCTTGACGGTCCACGGCGCGCCCATCCACCAGCCCGGCATCTGATAAATGATCACGTCGGCCCAGAGGAATTTGGCGACTTCTTCGGCGACGTCGTACCCCTCGTCGATGAAGGTGGCTTTCACATCCATGCCCCCGCGATCCAGCACGCTCAGCGCGGCGTCGTGCAGGGTGGTGTTGTAGCGGCCATCGGAGTGGGCGAACTTTTTGCCGCCGTTGAGCAACAGGACTTTCTTCATGAGGAGTCTCGCAAGGGTCAGAATTTGATGGCCGCAGGCTAATCATCCGCCTCGCGCGGAATAAGCCCTGAATCAGCAAAATTCATTTGACCCACAAGCACGAATCGACAAGAGATTGTTGCCTTAGACTTGTGTCGATACTGACTTGAGGATTTTTTGATGAGTGAAATGCAAGGCTTCATCCTGCACGCCAAGACCCGCCCGGAAAAATCCGACGCCTTCGAAGCGTTTTTCAGCGGCTATGTAGAAGCGAGCCGCGCCGAGCCCGGCTGCATCGAATACCACATGCTGCGCGACAAACAGGACCCGACGCTGTTTATCTTCTACGAGATCTGGCAGTCCCAGGCCCACCTGGACGTGCACTCGAACCTGCCGCACATGAAGCAGTTCCTCGACCAGCGCGATGAGTACCTGGAACGGGATTTCGAGATCCGCGCCATCGACATGCTCAGTCCCTCGTCCGCTACCCGCTGATCAGCAAGTGGCCGCCGAGCAAGCCGAGGCCGATGAAGAACACGCGCTTGAATAACACGGCGCTGATCCGCTGGCGCAGCCATTGCCCCAGCAGCATACCCAGCACCGCCGGAATCAGCGCCAGCAACGAGGCGCTCAACTCCGCACCGCCGAGGGCGCCGCGCCAGGACAGGCCGGCGGCCAGGGCGAGGGTCGAGACGGTGAACGACAGGCCCAGCGCCTGCACCAGTTCATCCTTGCTCAAGCCCAGCGCCTGCAGATAGGGCACAGCCGGAATCACGAAGACACCGGTGGCCGAAGTAATGACGCCGGTCAGCACGCCGCAGAGCGGAGCAAGCCAGCGCTCGCTACGCCCGCCCACCTGCAGGGTCGGCAGGAACAACCCGCTCAAGGCGTACAGCAACAACGCCGCCCCCAGCCCCCGCACCACCCAATGACCACCCGCCATGCCGATCCACACCGTACCCGCACCAGTGCCGATGAAGATCGCCAGCAGCATCGGCCACAGCCGTTTGACCAGCTTCAGCAGATGCCCACCGAGGGCCAGTTGCCAGACGTTGGTGAGGGTGGCGGGGATGATCAACAGCGCCGCAGCCTGCGCCGGCGCCATAGCCAGGCCCAGCAGGCCCATGGCGATGGTTGGCAGGCCGAGGCCGATGATCCCCTTGATCATGCCTGCCAGGAGGAAGGTGGCGATGACCAGTACCGACAGGGTCAGGCCGAGATTTTGGTAGAACGCGGCGAGAGTTTTCATGGGCTTATCCTGAGCCCTGATAGGCCGCTTGGAAATCTGTCATATACTGAGGCTGCCTCTTGATATGGTAGAGGCTGAGGCTTTCGCTGACGCCTTCGCGAGCAGGCTCGCTCCCACACTGGATTTCAGCGAACTTAATATGTGCGGAAAACAGAGATCCTTGTGGGAGCGAGCCTTCTCGCGAAGACGTCCGCCCAGACGACAAATGCCCAGAGATAGCCTCGATGCACTTCGACATGACTGACCTGCGCCTCTACCTGAACATCCTCGACACCGGCAACATCACCGCCGGCGCGGCTCGCAGTCATCTGTCCCTGGCCGCCGCCAGCGCACGAATCCGCGCCATGGAGTCCTCACTCGGCATCGACTTCCTGCAGCGCGGTCGTCGCGGTGTCACGCCCACACCCGCCGGCAAGGCCCTGGCGCAACACGCCCGCGTCCTGCTGCAACAGGCCGAACGCCTGCAGCAGGACCTGGCCGAATATGCCAAAGGCGTCAAAGGCCAGGTCCGTCTGTTGTGCAATACCACCGCGATCACCGAATATTTGCCGGAGCTACTCGCGGACTTCCTGCGCGAACACCCAAACCTCGACATCGACCTGCAGGAACTGCCCAGCACCCGCATCACCCACGCCTTGCGCCAGGGCGCGGCAGACCTCGGCATCGTGTCCGACGCCGTAGACACAGACGATTTGCAGACCCGCCCGTTCCGCGACGATCCGCTGGTGCTGATCATGCCGCGCGATCATCCCTTGGCCGACGCCGCAGCTGTGAACTTCAGCGACACCTTGCACCACGACTACGTCGGCCTGAACGCCAACAGCGCCTTGGCCGTCTACCTTGAAGAACAGGCCTTGCACGCAGGCGTACGCTTGCAGATCCGTATCCGCGCCGATGGCTTCGACGGGGTGATGCGCATGGTCGCCCGGGGAGCGGGGGTGGCGATCGTGCCACTCGCGGCAGTCGAACGCAGGCCCGACGAAACGCCCTTCAAGAGTCTCGCCCTGCAAGAACCCTGGGCCCAACGCAAACTCCTGCTCTGCGCCCGGGACTTCGCGGTGTTGCCCGGTTACGCCAGGGCCTTGCTGCTCGCCTTGACTCTCCCCTGAGGAGCAGACTTTACCCTTGGAGTTTCTTCTTCAAGGACAGAAATGATGGGCAAGCGAATTCTGGTGATTCTCGGTCATCCGTCGAGCAACAGCTTCTGCGCCGCGCTTGCGGAGCGTTACACACAATCGGCGTTGCGCGCCGGGCATGATGTACGCCAGTTGTTTCTGGGCAGCCTGGACTTTGACCCGGTGCTGCGCGAAGGCTATCAGCAGGTCCAGCCACTGGAAGCTGATTTGCGTCTTGCCCAGGCGGATATCCTGTGGGCCGAGCATTTGACGTTGGTTTATCCGATCTGGTGGGGTGGAACTCCAGCCTTGCTCAAGGGATTTTTCGATCGGGTGTTCCTGCCCGGATTCGCCTTCAAATACCGCGAAGGCAAAGCCTTTCCCGAGAAATTGCTGCACGGTCGTAGCGCGCATTTACTGGTGACCATGGACACGCCACCCTGGTATTACCGCTGGGTCTATCGCATGCCAGGACTGCACCAGATACGCAAAACCACCCTCGCCTTCTGCGGCATCACGCCACAACGCACGCTCACTTTCGGCCCGATTCTCGGAGCAAGCCAACGACAGCGTGAAGCCTGGCTGTTGCAAGCCCAGGCTATCGCCAGCCGCTGAGTCTGCCGATAATGCGCCGGGCTGAATCACGGTAAAAAGGGACTTTTCATGTACATCGGCCAAGCCGCGCAACGCTCTGGAACCACGATCAAAAGCATCCGCCATTATGAGTCGATCGGCTTGCTGTCTGCGGCCCGGCGGCTGGGGAAATACCGCGTCTACGACCAGCAAAGCGTCGACCTGTTGATCTTTATCAAATGCGCTCAACAACTGGGTTTCAGGCTCAAGGAGTTACAGGCGATCTTCGCCGGACATCAAGGTCAGGGGATGCCCTGGGAGCTGGCTCACGAAGCCATCGCGGTGAAGAAACTTGAAATCAGCGAGCGGATTGCCGCGCTGTCGCAGCAGCACTTGCAACTGATCGAGTTCGAAACCAGCCTCGAACAGGCCAAAGCCGAGTGTCCGCTCGAGAGTCTTTGATCGGTTGCGCGTTTCTGGACAGCTCGATGTCGAGCACAGACAACTGAGCGGGGCATGGGCGCTATAGGGTGCGACTTCAGTTGTTCTGCGCTACTTCCCATCTACCGCCCGGAGTCCACATGACCGCACCTATTACCGTTCTTCGCGACACCCACCCGCTGCCCGTCCTCGACGCCTGCAAATGGGAGAAACTCGAAGGCGACCCGCACACCGTCAACCTCAACGCGTACACCAGCGAAGACGGCAGCAAGATCATGGGCACCTGGATCTGCACGCCGGGCAAGTGGTATGTGGAATATGTGAAGTGGGAATACTGCCATTTCCAGGAAGGCTACTGCGTCATCACCCCGGAAGGCATGGCCCCTATCCATTTGCGCGCCGGTGATATTTTCGTCATCGAGCCGGGGATGAAAGGCACGTGGGAAGTGGTTGAAACCGTGCGCAAGTACTTCGTGTTTGCCTGAGGCAAAAAAACCGGGAGATCACCTGACGTGATTTCCCGGTAAATGTCGATGCATACCTGTAGGAGCGAGCTTGCTCGCGAAAAACCCGAGAGCGACGCGGGGTGTCAGATTCTCCGCGTTATCGTTAACGACCATCGCGAGCGAGCTCGCTCCTACAGGGGTTTGCGATAGCTGTTGATGATCGCCGAGAAGTCCTTGCCGCCTTCCCCACGCTGGCTCATCGCCTGATACAACTGCTGCGCCACCGCACCCAACACCACCGGCTGGTGAGCCTGGCGTGCCGCTTCAGTGGCCAGCCCCAGATCCTTGAGCATCAGCTCGGCACCGAAACCGCCGGTATAGCCGCGCGACGCCGGCGCCGTTTCAACGATGCCCGGGTACGGGTTGTACATCTCCGAGCTCCAGCAGCGTCCGGTGGAACTGTTGATGACGCCCGCCAGCACCGCGCTGTCGATGCCCAGCGCCTCGCCAAGCGCCATGGCTTCGCTGACGCCGACCATGGAAATCCCGAGCAGCAGGTTGTTGCAGATCTTGGCGATTTGCCCGGTGCCAACTTCGCCGCAACGGACGATGTTGCGGCCCATCTGCGCCAGTACCGGTTGCAGGGTGGCGAACAGTTCGGGGGAGGCGCCGACCATGAAGGTCAGGGTCCCGGCTGCCGCTCCGCCGGTACCACCGGAGACCGGTGCATCGGCCATGGCCACGCCCTGCTTGGCCGCCGCCGCAGCAACGTCACGTGCCGTCTGCGGATCGATGGTGCTGCAATCCACGGCCGGCACGCCCTTGGCGATCCCCGCCAGCACGCCGTCCTCTCCCAGCCAGACGCTGCGGACATGAACCGCGGCGGGCAGCATGGTGATCACCATTTCGGCACCTTCTGCCGCTTCACGGGCCGAAGCGCTGATGCTGCCGCCCAGTTGCTCCAGTTCTGCCAGAACGGTTTTGTTCAGGTCGACCAGCCGCAGGGCATGGCCAGCCTTGATCAGGTTGCGCGCCATCGGCGCGCCCATGTTGCCGAGACCGATAAAAGCGATTTTCATGTCCGGCTCCTTAACGCAAGTTGATGGTGGTGTTCACACCGTCGTTGACGCTGTCGTCATCGAACCAGCGACTGGTGACAGTCTTGGTTTGAGTGTAGAACTGCACCACTTGCTTGCCATACGGGCCGAGGTCGCCGAGTTTGGAACCGCGCGAACCGGTGAAGCTGAAGAACGGAACCGGTACCGGAATGGGGATGTTGATGCCGACCTGGCCGACATCGATTTCGGTCTGGAATTTACGTGCCGCCGCACCGCTTTGGGTGAACAGGCCCGTGCCGTTGCCGAACGGGTTGGCATTGACCAGCGCGATGGCCTCATCGAGGGTATCGACTTCCAGCACCACCAGCACCGGACCGAAGATTTCCTGAGTGTAGATCTGCATCTCGGGCGTCACGCCGGAGAACAGGGTCGGGCCGACAAAGTTGCCCTTCTCGAAGCCTGGAACGCTAACGTCGCGACCGTCCAGCTCAAGCTTGGCGCCTTCCTTGATGCCGCTCTCGATCAGATCCAGAATCCGCGCCTTGGCTTTTTTGGAGATCACCGGGCCCACATCGGTGCCCGGCTCGCTACCGGCATTCACTTTGAGTTTCTGTGCCAGTGCCTTCAGGTCCGGCAGCCATTGCCTGGCCGCGCCCACCAGCACCACCACGGACGTAGCCATGCAACGTTGACCGGCGGCACCGAAACCGGCACCCACCAGCGCATTGAGTGCCTGGACGCGATTGGCATCCGGCAGCACCACGGCGTGGTTTTTCGCGCCCATCATCGATTGCACGCGTTTACCGTGTTTGCCCGCCAGGTCGTAGACGTGAGTACCGACCGCGGTAGAACCGACGAAGGAAACCGCCTTGATGTCCTTGTGAGTGCAAAGCGCGTCCACCACATCCTTGCCGCCGTGAACCACGTTAAGCACGCCCGCCGGAACACCGGCCTCGATCGCCAGCTCCACCAGCAGCATGGTCGACATCGGGTCCTGTTCGGACGGCTTGAGCACGAAGGTGTTGCCGCAGGCGATCGCCATCGGGAACATCCACAGCGGAATCATCGCCGGGAAGTTGAACGGGGTGATGCCGGCGCAGACGCCGATTGGCTGGCGCAGGGTGTAGGTATCGACGCCGCCCGCTACGTTCTCGGCGAACTCGCCCATTTGCAGGCTGCCGATGGAGCAGGCGTGCTCGACCACTTCCAGGCCGCGGAAGATATCGCCTTCAGCGTCGGCGATGGTTTTGCCCTGTTCATTGCTGAGCACCACGGCGATGCGCTTGGAGTGCTCGCGAATCAACGCCTGGAGCTTGAGCATGATGCGCATCCGCGCGCCGATCGGCGTCAGCTTCCAAGTCTGGAAGGCGCGATGGGCAGCGCTGATCGCAGCGTCCACTTCCTGCGCGGTGGCGAACGGAACCCTGGCCAGCACTTGCTGGGTCGCCGGGTTGATGATGTCGTGCCACTCGGTGGTCTGGGACTCGACCCACTCGCCGTCGATCAACAGTTTGACCTTTTGCGCCACAGTTTCGTTGGGGGTTTCGTTTGGCGTGAGCGATGCGTTCATGCTGGTCTCCTGGACGTTGTTGTTATCTAGAGAACTATCGGTGGAGCCAAGGCGCGGAATTCGCCTTGCGATGAGGTGTGTGTCGCGAATTGGTTGTCGGACTGTTTTTGGAGTATAGATGTGCAAACTTCTAATAAGAACGCACATAAAAGCCGGTCCATCATGCAAAAAAACATCACCTCCCTCTGTTCACTGAACTGGGATGACCTCAAGTTTTTCCTCGAAGTCGCCCGCACCCGCAAGGCCAGCACCGCGGCCAAGCGCCTGGCGGTGGACTACACCACCGTGTCGCGGCGCATCAGTTCGCTGGAAGCGGCGTTAGGCACGCTGCTGTTCGAGAAATCCCGGACCAGCGGTTTCGTCCTGACCGCCGAAGGCCAGCGGTTGCTCGGTTATGCGGAGTCGATCGAAAGCACCCTGCACATGGCCTGCGAGCAGGTGTCAGGTTCTGGCGTGGCGTTATCCGGACATGTGCGCATGGGCTGCACCGAAGGATTCGGCAGTTTTTTCATCACCCCGCAGCTGAGCCATTTCGTCGATGCCTACCCGGCGATCTCGGTGGACATCCTGCCGCTGCCGCACTTCATCAGTCTGTCCAAGCGCGAGGCGGACATCGTCATCGCCCTGGAGCGCCCGGAGCATGGTCCATACGTCTGCTGCAAACTCTGTGACTACAAGTTGCAGCTGTACGCGACCCAGGATTATCTGGACAAGCACCCACCGATCCGCCGCCCGGCAGACCTGGGTAAACATTCATTCATCAGTTATGTCGACGATCTGGCGTTCAGCTCGGAGCTGTTGTACCTGGCGAACGTGCTGCCCGGTGCCAGTGCCAATTTGCGCAGCACCAGCGTCATCGCGCAATTCGTGGCCGCGCAGCAAGGGCGGTCACTGGCGATCCTGCCGTGCTTCCTGGCTGCTCAGGATTCGCGCTTGCTGCCGGTGTTACCGGATGAGATCAACATCACCCGACAATTCTGGATGTACTGCCGCGAGGACCTGAGGAAGCTCAAGCGGATCACCTTGCTGTGGGACTACATCCGCGCGGTCACGGAACAGAATCAGGCGCTGTTGATGGGGGACAGTCGGGAGATGTTGTTCGCCGATTAGTCGGCGCTGACCACGATCGACACCCGACGATTTTCGGTGCGCCCGGCCGCCGTGTCGTTGGCGGCAACCGGATGACTGCTGCCAAGACCGCGCAACTGGATGTTTTGATCTTTGATCCCGGCCCTGGCCAGCACCTTGCCGACGCTTTTCGCGCGGCGCAGGGCAAGCTGCTCGTTATAGGATTCCTTGCCGGATGCATCTGTATGGCCATCGATCCGTACCCGCTCGATGCCGACTCCCTGCAAGGCCTTGCCAATATGATCGACGATGTCGGTGCTGGCGACATTCAGGCTGTCGTCGTCACTGCCAAACAGCACTTTGCCTGACAGGCCAAACGTCCAGCCCTCCTCAGTCAACTCGAAACCTTGCTGCTTGAGCACCGCGACCTGGGCCGGGGTCAGGCCTTTTGGCGGCGGCGTCTGGCAACCGGCCAGTGCCAGCAAAGCCATGAACAGGGTGATGGTGAAAAAACGCAACGTGGGGGATAGCACGCAATTCAGCTCCTGGTTTCAACATCGGCGGCCGGGTACTCCGACCCGGCCGTGTGCTGTGCGCCGCGAGAAAGGCGCTTGGCGGTGTACATGGCGGCGTCGGCGGCGCTGAGCAGTGCGCCGGGTGTGGCGCCATGCTCGGGGTACACGGCGATGCCGATACTGAGGGAGGTCAACACGTGGGTATTACCCGGCAACGGGATTGGCACGTCCATGCTGGCGATGATTTTCTCTGCGATCAACTCGGCGTCTTCGGTCTTGTGCAGCGGTGTCAGCAAGACGGCAAACTCGTCGCCCCCCAAACGTGCCACCAGATCGTCTTCACGCAACTGTGCGCGAACCCGATTGGCCACGGCCACCAGCACCGCGTCGCCCGCGGCGTGACCGAAGTTATCGTTGATCCGCTTGAACCGGTCGCTGTCGAGAAACAGCACCGCGACTCGCTCATCGAGTTTGTCGGCATTGCGCAACGCGCGCATCAATCGGCCTTCGAAAAAACCCCGGTTGGGCAACCCGGTGAGGCTGTCATGACTGGCCTTGTGGGCGAGGGTTTCGTTCTCGTTTTGCAGGTGGGTCTGCCAGGATTCGAGTTCATCGAGCAAGGCATTGAAGTCGTTGCCCAGGTTGTCGAGTTCGGCGATGGCGGCAGGCGGCACACGCTGATCAAAGGCGCGCTCGCTGCGTGCGGCGTGAGCCACGAAAGCCAGGCTGCGCAATGGGCCGGTGATGCCGCGCAGTTGCCGACGCGCAAGATACAGCGCCACCCAGGCACTGATGGCGGTGCACAGCACGATGCCTGCCAGGCCACTGAGCAGGAAACGCAACAGGCTGCCGCCGTGACCGGTGAGTTCAATACTGCCGATTTTCTGGCCTTGATGGACGATCGGCAAGCTGATCGGTTTTTCCAGGAAGGCCTTGGCAATCTGCATTTCCAGATCGGAGAACAACCCGGTTTCCGGTCGTTGCCAGTGCGCCAATGACTTGCCCTGCTCGTCCAGCACCTGGGCATCGGCCACTTCTTCGGTGGACGCGATCAACGCCAGCGCTTCGGTGGCGGCGGCCTTGTCGTTGAACACCACCGCGGCTTCCACGGTGTAGTTGATCGAGCGCGCGATCAGGTGCAGGTTGTGGTCGGCATAGACCCGCAAGGCCAGAACGCCCAGCAGGGTCAGGGAAACACTGGCCATGGCCACGCCCACCAGCGCGACGATCAAATGTCCGCGACCGATGACCGAGCGCAGGGTCGAGCGACCAGCCGGCTTGAGAAGCCTCATGGTGCCACCGACTTGCGGCGGGACAGTTGCAGGACACTGGGGTGAATGCGCACACCACTTCGGGCAACAGAATCGAGGTTGACCTCGAATGACACATGCTCATCGCCGACCCGCAGGCAGAACAGGCTGCCGACGGTGCAGGGATCATCGGCTTCACTGATGCTCAACACCGCACGCCCGGTAAACGAAGCGAAGAGCCGGCTGCGTTCATCGCCGGTCAGTTTGCCGATGTACACCGCCTCGCATTCGCCGGCAATGGACGGGTTGTCGGCCAACAGTCGTCGCACGGTGATGGGCCGGCCGCTGGCCTGGGTGGCGCCCTTGACCAGATCGTCGGTGTATTGGGTAGGCCCCACTACACACAGGTGCAGTTGCTCAGGTTCGACTGGCCAGCGTGCATAACTGAGGATCCCGAGTACGACCTGGGTAACCGAACTGGCACGTTGATCGGCCATGCTCAGCGGGGTTTGCGCCTGGGCGAACACGATGCCGCTCAGCAAACAGAGGAGGCCCGCAAGCAGCACTTGCTTGCAACGAGCGACGCGTCCTGTCGTCCAGACAGCCTCCTTCATGCAGGGATTCTCTTCGAGTGAAACGGGATGATGCCGCAACGATAGCATAGCGTTCTAAGGCCAGCGAGGCGGCGCACTACGGCACTTTCGGCCAGTTTCCGTCGCCTGACATCGCCCCTTTCAATCCCCCGCCCCGGTCGCTTCTTCCAGCTCCAGCATCAAGCCGCTCAAGCGCTTGACCTTGCGCCGCACTGCCTCTTCGAACACGCCGGCACGTGGTTCGATCAGGGTGAACCAGTGCTTGGCACGGGTGATCCCGGTATAGATCAGCTCTTTGGTGAGTACCGGGTTGAGCGCGTCCGGCAGAATCAATGCCGTATGGGCAAATTCCGAACCCTGGGATTTGTGAACGGTCATGGCGTACACGGTTTCGACATCATTGAGCCGACTCGGCAGAACGAAGCGCACGCCGCCCTGCCCGTCATTGCGTGGGAATGCCACACGCAGCACCAGCTTCCCGGCCTCGGGGCCGTCACGTTCGGGCAACTTGAGCGCGATGCCGATATCGCCGTTCATCAAGCCCAGGCCGTAGTCGTTGCGGGTCATCAGCACCGGGCGGCCTTCGTACCATTGGTGGTCACTGTCGATCAGCCGCGCCTTGAGCAGTGCGGCGGTCACCCGTTGGTTCAAGCCTTCCACACCCCAGGGGCCCTTGCGCACGGCGCATAACAACTGGAAGGCGTCGAAGGCTTGCAATACGTTGCGTGCCCAGTCGATCCAGGATGGATCATGCAGCGGTCTGTCGAGCGCTGGCCGCTGGCTGCGCAGCAGGGTCAGGTAATGCCGATAACCTTGCGGCCCGTCGCCATGCCCTTCAAGCAGCAGGTGTTCCAGCGCGCGATCCTGCTCACCCTTGAGGGACAGGCAAAATACGTCGTCGTGACTGCGCGTCGCCAGTAATCGGCGCGCTTGTTCCGGATGCTGCTGGTTGACCCAGCGGGCCAGTTGCCCAATGCCACTGCCTTCGCCGAACCGGCGTGAGTGGCGCAGCATCACCACTTGCTGGGCGAGTGGATGAGTCCCGTCGAGGTCTTCCTGCAAACCGCTGGCGTCCAGGCTTTCGCCACTGACCGTTTCCAGCCACTGCCGGGTCTGCGGGCTGTACCAACCGGCCTCGGCATCGCGGCACAGGTCGCCGAGCACGGCACCGGCCTCCACCGAGGCCAGTTGGTCCTTGTCCCCCAACAACACCAGTCGGGCGTGGGCCGGCATCGCATCCAGCAGGTTGGCCATCATTTCCAGGTCGATCATCGAGGCTTCATCCACCACCAGCACATCCAGCGGCAGGCGATTTCCCGCGTGATGCCGGAAATGCCGGGTACCGGGACGGCTGCCGAGCAGACGGTGCACGGTGGTGACATCCGAGGGGATTTTGTCCCGTATCGCTGCAGCGACTTCCAGGGTGCGCACCTGCTGACTGATGGACTCGGTCAGCCGGGCCGCGGCTTTACCGGTGGGGGCGGCGAGACGGATGCGCAACGGTTTGCCAGCCTCCACCGCCGGCGCCTGAAGCAGCGCTAGCAAGCGCACGACGGTCGTGGTCTTGCCGGTGCCCGGGCCACCGGTGACGATGCTGAAGGCACTGCGGGTTGCCAGGGCGCAGGCGAGTTTCTGCCAGTCGATCACTTCGCCGGGCCTGGCGGGACCAAACAGGCCGGTCAGACGCTGGGATAAATCGCTCGGCGTTGTTTCGTGTTCCGCCAGACGCTGGCGCAACGAGTGGTCGATACGCCGCTCGTAAGCCCAGTAACGACGCAGGTACAGGCGTTTGCCCGACAACACCAATGGCCTCTGCTGCGCAGCTTCACGACCATCGACCGCCAACGCGACCAGGTTGCTGGCGGCCAGCACCTTGCACCAATGAGCGCCGTCCAGGGCTTCAAGCAGTTGCGAGGGCAACACCATGGCGTCACTGTGCAAATCGCCTTCGGGCGGCAGCGACAGGGCGAAGTCCGGCTCTTTGAGTGTCTCGAACAGATCCAGGCAGACATGGCCGTGCCCCAGTTGGTGACTGGTCAATGCCGCGGCCAGCAGCACCAGCGGATCGTCATCGGGCGCGAGCTCATGCAGAAAAGCCACGAAGGCCTTGTCCAGCGCCCGCAACCAGCCACGTTCGACCCAGCGCGTGAGCAACAGCAACAAGTCGTCGGCGCGACTCAAGGGGGCCAGCTCCGCCAGGCTGTCGGCGGCCAAGGGTGTGGGCAGCAAATCGGCGAAGGTGCGGCTCATAGCAATTCTCCCTGTTCCCAGGCGGGTTCAGCCTTGGGTTCCGGCTTGCCCTGGAACAGTCGATCCAGACGCTCGATCAACGCCTTTGGCGGCCGGGCAAAATACACGCCCTGGCTGGACGCACGGGTGCCGCGCAGGAACAGGTACAACGCACCACCGACATGCCGGTCGTAATCGTAATCGGCAAGCCGCGCCTTGAGCTGACGATGCAGGGCTAATAGATAGAGCACGTATTGCAGGTCGTAACGGTTGTCGAGAATCGATTGTTCCATGGCCTGCTCGGTATAGGCTGCGTCCTCGACGCCCAGCCAGTTGGATTTGTAGTCGGCGACGTAATAACGGCCGTCGTGCTCGAATGTCAGGTCGATGAAACCCTTGAACATGCCATTGAGCAACACCGGCTCGGCAGCCACCCGTGCTACACCGTTGTGGGTGTATTGGCGCACGAGCTCATCGAGCTTGAGGACATCGACCTTGTGACTGGCGAACCAGAATTCCATCTCGACGCGGTACTGGCTCAGCTGACCGAAAATCACCGGAGCCTGGCCGGCACCGATGTGCAGCGGGGATTTGAGCAGATGCTGCAGCCAGTCGCTCAGGGCACTGATCCAGCCTTCCCAGCCGCGACGGTTGCAACGCCGGGCGATGGCGTCTTCCACCGCTTGCGGGGTCACGTCAAAGCCTTCATCACCGGCCCACTCCAGCAAGCCATGGAGAAAAGTGCCGGGCCCCGGGCCACGGGGAAAGCGATGGATATCCGCGCCGCCGGCAACCACTTCTCTTGGTGCTTGCGGATCGAGGCGTTCGTCGTCGAAGAGCTTTTGCGCTTGAGGATTCTCGGGGGCTTCGTCACTGCCTTCGCTCAGGCGTTCGCCGATGCGCAAGGCGCTGTAAGAAGCGATCCACCAGTTCTCACTGGCCTTGCGCATGGGGACCCGCGGAGCGAGTAACGCCGCTTCGTTGTGGGGCGGATGGTAATGCTCGTTGGTCGCTTCAGGCATTTCACCGTAGTTCAGCGCCGGGCAGTCCTGTTGCAGGTCTTGCAGCCAGCGCTGCAAACCGGCCGACTCGGCCAGCGGCGCACCGCCCCCGAGCAAATAACCCAGCGCCGAAAGGTGCAGCACCGAGCCGTTGTTATTGCCGCGCTTGAGGTCAGTCACGCCAAGCCAGCACGCATGTTGCGCACGGGTCAGGGCCACGTAGAGCAAGCGCAGATCCTCGGCCAGACGCTCGTCATCGGCGAGGGCAATCAACTCGGCCGTCGGCTTCAACGTCACCTGGGCCTTGCCGCTGGCGTCGTGGTAATGCAATGGGAGCCGACTGCCATCCACCGGCTTCGCCGAGCAAATGAACGGCAGGAACACCAGGGGATACTCAAGCCCTTTGGACTTGTGAATGGTCACGACCTTGACCAGTTGTTCATCGCTTTCCAGGCGCAGGATCTGCTCTTCACCGGCCTGGCCGGACAGCGCCAGGTGTTCGGACAAATGCCGGATCAACGCCTGTTCGCCGTCCAGTTCGGCCGCCGCCTGTTGCAGCAACTCGGACAGGTGCAGCAAGTTGGTCAATACCCGCTCGCCATCGCTGCGGGCGATCAATGCCTGGGGCAAACGGAAGTCGTGCAGCAGGCGCCGCAACATCGGCAACACACCCTGCTTGCGCCAGAGCTCGCGATAACCGCGGAACTGCATGACCCGCGCTTCCCAGGCCAGCTCGTCCTGGTTCAAGCGTTCCAGTTCAGCCAGCGACAGGTTCAGCGTGATGCAGGCCAGCGCGGCTCGCAGCGGGCGTTCGACATCCGGCTCGGCGCACGCCTTGAGCCAGGTCAGCAGGTCGTGGGCCTCCTGGGCGGCGAACACCGAATCCTTGTCCGACAGATAAACACTGCGCACGCCCCGCTGCGAAAGTTCGGCGCGCACGGCCTGGGCTTCTTTGCCGTCACGCACCAGGATCGCGATATCAGCCGGCAGCAGGCCCCTGAAGTCTTTACCGTCCTGAGTGAAACCCGCGCGGCCTTGTTGCCCACCGTTGAGCAAGGCGGTGATTTCAGTGGCGCAGGCAGCGGCCAGTTGTTGTCGATACACCGCGCCGGATAACGGCTGCTCGGCAGACAGGTGCCAGATATTCAGCGCGGGTACAACCTGACCCGCTACGTGCAGGACTTCTTTGCGGCCCTGGGATTCGACGGGCAGGAACGGTACCGGGTTCGCGCCATCTTGTTCACGGAACAGGAACGCACCCCGCCCGGCCTCGCGCGACTCGGCACGCGCGAACACGTGGTTGACCGCACTGACCATGCCGTGACTGGAGCGGAAGTTGGTGCCCAGGGTATGCAGGCGGCCGGCGGTGGCCTGGCGGGCACGCAGGTAGGTATAGATGTCGGCACCGCGGAAGGCATAGATCGCCTGCTTCGGGTCGCCGATCAGGAACAGGCCGCTCTCGGGGTTATTGTCTTCGATGCGATAGATGCTTTCGAAGATCCGGTACTGCACCGGGTCGGTGTCCTGGAATTCGTCGATCAACGCCACCGGGAATTGCTCGCGAATCAGGGTGGCGAGACGCTCGCCACCCTCCGATTGCAAGGCGGCATCGAGGCGCAGCAGCATGTCATCGAAGCCCATCTCCGCGCGCCGCCGTTTTTCTTCCTCGAACCGCGCGCCCACCCACTGGGCGGCGTGTTGCAGCACCGCCGCATCGGGCGTCGGCAATCCATCGAGGCTGAGCTTGAGGCCGGGCATCGCATCCAGGCCCGGATGCCGGGGCGACTCACCTTTCCAGGCTTCAGCCATGCCATCGGGCGTCAGGCGGGTGAAACCGGTGCCAATATCCAGTTGCTCGAGGGACTCGTCTTCGGCCCAGGCTTTGATTTTTTCGAACCAGGGTTCGAAATAACGCGCCTGCATCTTGCGCCCGTCAACGCTCTTGCTCGCGACGCCCTGGTGGCAGAGGGCAAGCAATTCGTCCGCCCACTGGCGCCAGGGCATCTTCAGTTCAAGCAAGGCAGCCCGTCGTTCCAGCAGGGATTGCGCAATCAGCTCGGCGGGCTCTTTACCCTGGGCATTGTCACGCTCGCTGGCGAACAACCCACGGACTCGCGGCAATAATGCCGCCGGGCCGCCCCAGTTGCTGCGAACCCAATTCAACGCATCGCCTTGCATCGGGTAGCAGAACATCCGCCAGTAATCGCGCAGGACCTCACCCAGCAAATCGCTGTGATCGGTTTCCAGGGTCTGGGTAAACAGGCTGCCACTGTCGAACGCGTGTTCGCGCAACATGCGCTGACACCAACTGTGGATGGTCGAGACGGCGGCTTCGTCCATCCACTGGGCGGCGATATCCAGGCGGTTTGCGCATCCGGACCACTGCTCGGGCAGATACTCTTCGCGCAACTCGGCGATCAGTGCATCAGGCGCCGGGGTTTCATCGCGGAAAAACCGCGCGGCCTCGGCCAGGCGCGTGCGAATACGTTCACGCAGTTCTTTGGTGGCCGCATCGGTGAAGGTCACCACCAGGATTTGCGGCGGTAACAGTTCACGTCCGAACCCGCTGGGCTCCCCACCATGGCCGAGTACCAGGCGCAGGTAGAGTGCGGAAATGGTAAAGGTCTTGCCGGTGCCAGCGCTGGCTTCGATCAGTTGGCTGCCGCGCAGGGGGAATGCCAGGGCCAGCGGTGTTTTAGTGGTCATGAGCGCGCCTCCTCGCTGGAGAGTGAACGCCAGGGGGCTTCCAGCAGTGGCCGATACAAGGCGTCGCACCAGTCGAGGAACGTCTCGTCGGCCATCAGCGCGTCGTAGTCGGCAAACTGACGACCCAGCGCCGGGCTTTCACGGCGTTCGCCATCCGTGGTCAGGCCATCGCCTTCGTAGGCCTTGCGCGCCGCGGCCTGGGCCTTGAGCGGATCGGCCTGACCTAGCCAGGCGAAGGCTGTCTTCACCGCTATCGGCAGCGGTTGGCGCATACCGGTTTGCCAGGCCAGCAACAAGTCGCCCAGGGCTCGAGAGGCTGCACCCTGCTCCATCGGCGCGAGCAGCAGACTGTCGTCGCTGGCCACCAACGCCGTGGTCAAGGCCATGCCACTGGCGCAGGCCACCAGGTGGTTGACCCAGGGCCGCGTCAGGCGATGCCATTTGCGAGACTTGATCGAACCGATGCTATTGGGGATCGTCGTGACCGAAAGCAAACCACCGTCTGCACGCTGATGCAGTCCGCTGAGCCAACCTTCCAGGCGCAGGCCTTGCAGCTCCAGACTCACCGGCAGCGCACTGGTGAGCGGTGTTGGCCATAACGCCAGAAGTTGCCGGTAGCGCTGCAGCAGGTCCGGCAAGGGCTCGATCAACTCTCGCTGCAGACATTCACCGAAACCGGCCATGGGCAGCAAACCGCTGTGCTGCAGGCGCCTGGCTTGCGCCTCCAGCGCCTGATCGGTGTACTCCAGCTGTCCCAGCGCCGCTTCGAGAAGCCGGTCGCTGAGGCTGTAGCGTTGCAGCGCGTCGAGCACAAAAGGTTCTTCATCGGGCAGCGGTACCTCAGCGGCTTCGAAGAACACTTTCAGGCGCTGGCTGAAGAAATGTCGTACCGGGTTGCGCAGGAAATCCTGCAATTGTCCAAGGCTGAGCGGCTCTTCCTGAATGAACGCATCCAGGACCTCGAGCTCGCAAGCGGGCTCAGTGGCTTGATGAAGCACTTGCCATTCATTGGCGTAGCTGAACAGATCATCGCCTGCGTGGAAGTAGCGGGCACTGAAGGGTTGCAATGGATGCTCCTGCGTCAAGGCCTCAAGCAGATCTTCGTCTGCGTCGTGCAATCGCCAGCCGCTGGCCAGGTGGTCGCGGAGCTGGCCAATCAGCACCGATGCTGGCCGCTCGCTATTGTCCCGGATGCTGCGGCCGACCCAACTGATATACAGTTGGTCACGTGCCGACAGCAGAGCCTCCAGCAGCAGATAGCGGTCATCTTCGCGCCGGGAGCGATCGCCGGGACGGTAATCGCTGCCCATCAGGTCGAAGTCCAGTGGCGGTAGCGCACGCGGATAATCGCCGTCATTCATACCCAGCAGGCACACCAGCTTGAACGGGATCGCACGCATCGGCATCAGGGTGCAGAAGTTGACTGCACCGGCCAGGAAACGCTGGGACAAGCGACCTTGATCCAGACCCGCCAGCCAGGCTTCCCGGACCACGGTCAGGGGTAACTCGTCCTGCAGGCCAACCGACTCACAGGTCTCAAGCCAGGTTTCACGCAATTCTTCGAGCTGGGACAGCAGGTAGTCGTCATGCTCGTTGCTGGCCTGGAAGAACAGCTGCACCAGTGCTTGCAGGCGCATACCCCATTGCTTGGGTGACGCAGGTCGAGAGAGTTCCTGGTGGGCAATCTCCAGTGCATCCAGCAGTGCGACCAGTGGACCGATCAGTGCGGCATCCAGACCACCGATCTCATCGTAGGGCTCGATGCCCTCGCAGGCACCGCCGCTGCCCACGGCATAACCGAGCAGCATCCGCCGCAGGCCGAAACGCCAACTGTTCTGTTCCAGCTCTTGCGGCAGTCCGAGGCCCGCACGCTGCTCGGCGTTCATGCCCCAGCGGATGCCTGCGCCTTCAATCCAGCGATGCAGGGTTGGCAGGTCACGCTCTTCGACCGCGAAGCGCGCGCGCAGTGCCGGAACGTCCAGCAGGTCGAGGATCTCGCTCACAGGGAAACGACTGTCAGGCAATTTGAGCAGGTGTTCGACGGCGATCAGGAGCGGATCACGGCCACGTTGACCCTGGTCTGCCAGGGTGAAGGGAATGAAGCGTGGATCATGGCGATCGAGCTGGCCAAATACCGCTCGGATATGCGGTGCGTAGCTGTCGATATCCGGGACCATCACGATGACGTCGCGCGGCCTTAAATGCGGGTCGGCACTGAAGCGCGCGAGCAATTGATCGTGGAGGATCTCCACTTCGCGCTGAGCGCTGTGAGCAATGTGAAAACGGATCGATTCGTCCTTGCCCGGATCGACTGCTGGCCAGCGCTCGCGAGTCTCGTTCAGGGGACGTAATTCAAGAATGTCGTCCTGTAGCTGGTTGAGCATGTTCTGCGGTTGGCTGTCGCTGAACAGATCAATGCGGCCATCGCGAAAGGCCGAACGATAGCTGTTGGGATCGTCGTAGCTGTCGAGCAGATTGATGTAGTCCCGTCCCTGCTTGCCCCATGCCGCCAGAAGCGGGTGGGCATGTTGATGCAGGGTTTGCGGATCGAGCACGACCGGCATGCCGCTCTTGCGTGCCTGACGTTTGTACTGATGTCGCAACAGGTCTTTATCGGCGACGATGTCCGCCCAATGGTGCCGACAGGGGTTATGCACACAAAGCAGGACCTGGCTGAAACGAGACAGTCCGGCCAGTGCTTCCAGGGCTTGAGCCGGCAGCGAGGAAATCCCGAAAACGATCACTCTTGAAGGCAGCCCATCGGGTGCCACATCGAGGCTGTTGATGCGCTCGATAAACCGCTGATGGACACCGGCCCGGCTTTGCGCCATGCCTTGCTCCCCCACATCAAGCAACAGCGCACGCCACAACTCTGCCTGCCAGCAGTTGGCTGAGGTCAAGGGTTTGGTTTCGCCCCTGCCATTGCGCAATTGATGGCGCCCTTCGGCCCAGTCTTCGAGCCAGTCGGCCCGGTACACCTGGTATTGGTCGAACAGATCCGCCAGCCGCTCGGCCAACTGGTAGCGTTTGCGTAAATCGCTGTCATTGGCCAGGAAGCGTTGCAGGGGTTCGAAGTGCGGTTGATCGATCAACTGCGGAAGCAGGCGCATCAGGCGCCAGGTCAGCGGGGCTTTGTCGAGCAGGGATTTGACCGGGATCTCGTCACGGCCAAGGACCATGCGATAGAGCTGCCACATGAAGCTACCCGGTAACTGCACGTCGATGGCGGCGGCAATGCCACAGCCACCCATGTCGTCATCTTCCGGGTCTTCGGCCAGTGCCAGCTTCAGCCATTGGGCGATGCCGTTGCTCTGTACCAGGGCGATTTCATTTTCCAGGGGCGCCAGTGGGTAGCGCCGCATCCAGCTGACCACCAGGCTGCGCAACTCGTCCAGGCGGTTGCCGTGAACCACCATAAAACCAGCACTGAGGGACGTCGCGTCCGGCATAAAGGCTTCCTTGGAAAGCGCAAATCGAGGGACGACTGTAGCATTGAAGGCGATTGGCTTCATTGCAGGAGCGAGCTTGCTCCTACAGAAAAAGGGGCCACAAAAACAAAACCCCTACCTGCGTACGCAGATAGGGGTTTCGGAATTTAATCTTGACGATGACCTACTCTCACATGGGGAAACCCCACACTACCATCGGCGATGCATCGTTTCACTGCTGAGTTCGGGATGGGATCAGGTGGTTCCAATGCTCTATGGTCGTCAAGAAATTCGGGTACTGAGTCGCGACCAGCTGGCCTCGCTTCAGCAAATTGGGTATGTGATAGCTTTCGGTGTTTTGTGAGATTCGAACTTTCGGTTCATTTCGTCTTCACACACCGCAATCTGATGCTCTTTCGAGTAGTCAAATTGCTTGGGTGTTATATGGTCAAGCCTCACGGGCAATTAGTATTGGTTAGCTCAACGCCTCACAGCGCTTACACACCCAACCTATCAACGTCGTAGTCTTCGACGGCCCTTCAGGGGACTCAAGGTCCCAGTGAGATCTCATCTTGAGGCTAGTTTCCCGCTTAGATGCTTTCAGCGGTTATCTATTCCGAACATAGCTACCCGGCAATGCCACTGGCGTGACAACCGGAACACCAGAGGTTCGTCCACTCCGGTCCTCTCGTACTAGGAGCAGCCCCTCTCAAATCTCAAACGTCCACGGCAGATAGGGACCGAACTGTCTCACGACGTTCTAAACCCAGCTCGCGTACCACTTTAAATGGCGAACAGCCATACCCTTGGGACCGGCTTCAGCCCCAGGATGTGATGAGCCGACATCGAGGTGCCAAACACCGCCGTCGATATGAACTCTTGGGCGGTATCAGCCTGTTATCCCCGGAGTACCTTTTATCCGTTGAGCGATGGCCCTTCCATACAGAACCACCGGATCACTAAGACCTACTTTCGTACCTGCTCGACGTGTCTGTCTCGCAGTCAAGCGCGCTTTTGCCTTTATACTCTACGACCGATTTCCGACCGGTCTGAGCGCACCTTCGTACTCCTCCGTTACTCTTTAGGAGGAGACCGCCCCAGTCAAACTACCCACCATACACTGTCCTCGATCCGGATAACGGACCTGAGTTAGAACCTCAAAGTTGCCAGGGTGGTATTTCAAGGTTGGCTCCACGCGAACTGGCGTCCACGCTTCAAAGCCTCCCACCTATCCTACACAAGCAAATTCAAAGTCCAGTGCAAAGCTATAGTAAAGGTTCACGGGGTCTTTCCGTCTAGCCGCGGATACACTGCATCTTCACAGCGATTTCAATTTCACTGAGTCTCGGGTGGAGACAGCGCCGCCATCGTTACGCCATTCGTGCAGGTCGGAACTTACCCGACAAGGAATTTCGCTACCTTAGGACCGTTATAGTTACGGCCGCCGTTTACCGGGGCTTCGATCAAGAGCTTCGCGTTAGCTAACCCCATCAATTAACCTTCCGGCACCGGGCAGGCGTCACACCCTATACGTCCACTTTCGTGTTTGCAGAGTGCTGTGTTTTTAATAAACAGTCGCAGCGGCCTGGTATCTTCGACCGGCATGAGCTTACGGAGCAAGTCCTTCACCCTCACCGGCGCACCTTCTCCCGAAGTTACGGTGCCATTTTGCCTAGTTCCTTCACCCGAGTTCTCTCAAGCGCCTTGGTATTCTCTACCCAACCACCTGTGTCGGTTTGGGGTACGGTTCCTGGTTACCTGAAGCTTAGAAGCTTTTCTTGGAAGCATGGCATCAACCACTTCGTGTTCTAAAAGAACACTCGTCATCAGCTCTCGGCCTTAAGATCCCGGATTTACCTAAGATCTCAGCCTACCACCTTAAACTTGGACAACCAACGCCAAGCTGGCCTAGCCTTCTCCGTCCCTCCATCGCAATAACCAGAAGTACAGGAATATTAACCTGTTTTCCATCGACTACGCTTTTCAGCCTCGCCTTAGGGACCGACTAACCCTGCGTCGATTAACGTTGCGCAGGAAACCTTGGTCTTTCGGCGTGGGTGTTTTTCACACCCATTGTCGTTACTCATGTCAGCATTCGCACTTCTGATACCTCCAGCAAGCTTCTCAACTCACCTTCACAGGCTTACAGAACGCTCCTCTACCGCATCACCTAAGTGATACCCGTAGCTTCGGTGTATGGTTTGAGCCCCGTTACATCTTCCGCGCAGGCCGACTCGACTAGTGAGCTATTACGCTTTCTTTAAAGGGTGGCTGCTTCTAAGCCAACCTCCTAGCTGTCTAAGCCTTCCCACATCGTTTCCCACTTAACCATAACTTTGGGACCTTAGCTGACGGTCTGGGTTGTTTCCCTTTTCACGACGGACGTTAGCACCCGCCGTGTGTCTCCCATGCTCGGCACTTGTAGGTATTCGGAGTTTGCATCGGTTTGGTAAGTCGGGATGACCCCCTAGCCGAAACAGTGCTCTACCCCCTACAGTGATACATGAGGCGCTACCTAAATAGCTTTCGAGGAGAACCAGCTATCTCCGAGCTTGATTAGCCTTTCACTCCGATCCACAGGTCATCCGCTAACTTTTCAACGGTAGTCGGTTCGGTCCTCCAGTTAGTGTTACCCAACCTTCAACCTGCCCATGGATAGATCGCCCGGTTTCGGGTCTATTCCCAGCGACTAGACGCCCTATTAAGACTCGCTTTCGCTACGCCTCCCCTATTCGGTTAAGCTCGCCACTGAAAATAAGTCGCTGACCCATTATACAAAAGGTACGCAGTCACCCAACAAAGTGGGCTCCCACTGCTTGTACGCATACGGTTTCAGGATCTATTTCACTCCCCTCTCCGGGGTTCTTTTCGCCTTTCCCTCACGGTACTAGTTCACTATCGGTCAGTCAGTAGTATTTAGCCTTGGAGGATGGTCCCCCCATATTCAGACAAAGTTTCTCGTGCTCCGTCCTACTCGATTTCATGACTAAGAGATTTTCGCGTACAGGGCTATCACCCACTATGGCCGTACTTTCCAGAACGTTCCGCTAATCTCAAAGCCACTTAAGGGCTAGTCCCCGTTCGCTCGCCACTACTAAGGGAATCTCGGTTGATTTCTTTTCCTCAGGGTACTTAGATGTTTCAGTTCCCCTGGTTCGCTTCTTAAGCCTATGTATTCAGCTTAAGATACCTAACTTATGTTAGGTGGGTTCCCCCATTCAGACATCTCCGGATCAAAGTCTGTTTGCCGACTCCCCGAAGCTTTTCGCAGGCTACCACGTCTTTCATCGCCTCTGACTGCCAAGGCATCCACCGTATGCGCTTCTTCACTTGACCATATAACCCCAAGCAATCTGGTTATACTGTGAAGACGACATTCGCCGAAAATTCGATAATACTCAATTAAGAGCAACTCACAAATTTTACCTTAGCCTGATCCGTTACCAGTGAAAGTAACGTTCAGTCTATCTTTCTATCACATACCCAAATTTTTAAAGAACGATCTAATCAAAGACTAGAAATCAATATTCGCCATGGAATATTCATTTCTAAACTCTAAACGCTTCAAAGCAGTTTATGGTGGAGCCAAACGGGATCGAACCGTTGACCTCCTGCGTGCAAGGCAGGCGCTCTCCCAGCTGAGCTATGGCCCCATAACAAAATTGGTGGGTCTGGGCAGATTCGAACTGCCGACCTCACCCTTATCAGGGGTGCGCTCTAACCAACTGAGCTACAGACCCAATTTCGAGCTTGTAACTGTTAGCCTGAGCTATCAGCTTGGAGCTTAAAGCTGCTTCTATCGTCTTCTTCAATGAATCAAGCAATTCGTGTGGGAACTTATGGAGCAGCTGATGTCGTCGATTAAGGAGGTGATCCAGCCGCAGGTTCCCCTACGGCTACCTTGTTACGACTTCACCCCAGTCATGAATCACACCGTGGTAACCGTCCTCCCGAAGGTTAGACTAGCTACTTCTGGTGCAACCCACTCCCATGGTGTGACGGGCGGTGTGTACAAGGCCCGGGAACGTATTCACCGCGACATTCTGATTCGCGATTACTAGCGATTCCGACTTCACGCAGTCGAGTTGCAGACTGCGATCCGGACTACGATCGGTTTTCTGGGATTAGCTCCACCTCGCGGCTTGGCAACCCTCTGTACCGACCATTGTAGCACGTGTGTAGCCCAGGCCGTAAGGGCCATGATGACTTGACGTCATCCCCACCTTCCTCCGGTTTGTCACCGGCAGTCTCCTTAGAGTGCCCACCATTACGTGCTGGTAACTAAGGACAAGGGTTGCGCTCGTTACGGGACTTAACCCAACATCTCACGACACGAGCTGACGACAGCCATGCAGCACCTGTCTCAATGTTCCCGAAGGCACCAATCCATCTCTGGAAAGTTCATTGGATGTCAAGGCCTGGTAAGGTTCTTCGCGTTGCTTCGAATTAAACCACATGCTCCACCGCTTGTGCGGGCCCCCGTCAATTCATTTGAGTTTTAACCTTGCGGCCGTACTCCCCAGGCGGTCAACTTAATGCGTTAGCTGCGCCACTAAGAGCTCAAGGCTCCCAACGGCTAGTTGACATCGTTTACGGCGTGGACTACCAGGGTATCTAATCCTGTTTGCTCCCCACGCTTTCGCACCTCAGTGTCAGTATCAGTCCAGGTGGTCGCCTTCGCCACTGGTGTTCCTTCCTATATCTACGCATTTCACCGCTACACAGGAAATTCCACCACCCTCTACCATACTCTAGCTCGTCAGTTTTGAATGCAGTTCCCAGGTTGAGCCCGGGGATTTCACATCCAACTTAACGAACCACCTACGCGCGCTTTACGCCCAGTAATTCCGATTAACGCTTGCACCCTCTGTATTACCGCGGCTGCTGGCACAGAGTTAGCCGGTGCTTATTCTGTCGGTAACGTCAAAACAGATACGTATTAGGTAACTGCCCTTCCTCCCAACTTAAAGTGCTTTACAATCCGAAGACCTTCTTCACACACGCGGCATGGCTGGATCAGGCTTTCGCCCATTGTCCAATATTCCCCACTGCTGCCTCCCGTAGGAGTCTGGACCGTGTCTCAGTTCCAGTGTGACTGATCATCCTCTCAGACCAGTTACGGATCGTCGCCTTGGTGAGCCATTACCTCACCAACTAGCTAATCCGACCTAGGCTCATCTGATAGCGCAAGGCCCGAAGGTCCCCTGCTTTCTCCCGTAGGACGTATGCGGTATTAGCGTCCGTTTCCGAGCGTTATCCCCCACTACCAGGCAGATTCCTAGGCATTACTCACCCGTCCGCCGCTCGCCACCAGGTACAAGTACCCGTGCTGCCGCTCGACTTGCATGTGTTAGGCCTGCCGCCAGCGTTCAATCTGAGCCATGATCAAACTCTTCAGTTCAAACATCTTTGGGTTTTTAAGAAACCCTAAACTTGGCTCAGCAATCGTTGGTTACATCTTTGATTTCTCGCGGAGTAACTTGTGATGCTGATAATCTTGTTGACTATCAGTCTGACTCCACAAGCACCCACACGAATTGCTTGATTCAGTTGTTAAAGAGCGGTTGGTTAAGATCTTTCGTCTCAACCGAGGCGCGCATTCTACGCTTTCCTCTGCTGCTGTCAAGCGGTTATTTTCAGAAGTTTTCAAAGTTTCCTTTGCAACTTCAACCACTTGCGCTTCCGATCTCTCGTCAGCGGGAGGCGAATTCTACAGCGTTAGTCGCTGCTGTCAACACCTCTTTTACACCGCTTCGATCGAGAAGATCGAATCGTTAATAAGGCGACAACACACTGCCCTACCAACTCCTTCCAGGCTTCGATGATCTGAAGCACCCCGCTGCCGAAAACTGCGTAACTCTTTGTTTACCAAGGAGTTTTCCGTTTCGACTGCGCCGGAAGTGGGGCGAATTATAGACTTCCTGAATCTGTCGTCAATATCTATTTTAACAATTCTGTCATATAACTCGAAAAACCCTCTGAAACGCAAAGGCCGGCCCCCATTCAACAGAGGGGCCGGCCTTTTTCCCTTCTACTTACAAGCTAGGGAAAGCGAATTGCGATGCTTCATGGCTTGCCCGTTGCGGCCAGCGCTGGGTAATCGCCTTGCGACGGGTGTAGAAACGCACGCCATCCGGACCATACGCATGCAGATCGCCGAACAGCGAGCGCTTCCAGCCACCAAAGCTGTGATAAGCCACCGGCACCGGCAGCGGCACGTTAACGCCGACCATGCCGACTTCGATCTCGTCGCAGAACAACCGCGCCGCTTCCCCGTCACGGGTGAAGATGCAGGTGCCGTTGCCATACTCGTGATCGTTGATCAGCTGCATCGCCTCTTCCAGGCTGTTAACCCGGACAACACACAGCACCGGCCCGAAAATCTCTTCTTTATAGATACGCATCTCTGGCGTGACGTTATCGAACAGGCAGCCACCCAGGAAGAAGCCATCCTCATGACCGGCCACGCTCAGACCGCGACCATCAACCACCAAGGAAGCACCGGCAGAAACGCCGTCTTCTATATAGCCACTGACCTTGTCACGAGCCTGACCGGAAACCAACGGCCCCATGTCCAGACCGCAGGTGGTACCGGCACCGATTTTCAGCGCCTTGATTTGCGGTACCAACTTGGCCACCAACGCATCCGCCACCTGGTCGCCGACGCACACGGCCACCGAGATCGCCATGCAACGCTCACCGCAGGAACCATACGCTGCGCCCATCAGTGCGCTGACGGCGTTATCCAGATCCGCATCCGGCATCAGCACCGCATGGTTTTTCGCCCCGCCCAACGCCTGGACGCGTTTGCCGCGCTTGGTGCCTTCGGCGTAGATGTATTCGGCAATCGGCGTCGAACCCACGAAACTCAACGCCTTGACTTCCGGCGCTTCGATCAGCGCATCCACTGCGGCCTTGTCGCCGTGCACCACGCTCAGAACGCCTTTTGGCAAACCAGCTTCCAGCAGCAGCTGAGCGATCAGCAGCGTCGAGCTTGGATCACGCTCAGAAGGTTTGAGGATGAAGCAGTTGCCGCAGACGATGGCCAGCGGGTACATCCACAGCGGCACCATGGCAGGGAAGTTGAACGGAGTAATACCGGCCACCACGCCCAGCGGCTGGAAGTCCGACCAGGCATCAATGTTCGGGCCGACGTTACGGCTGTATTCGCCCTTGAGGATTTCCGGTGCTGCGCACGCGAACTCGACGTTCTCGATACCACGCTTCAATTCGCCGGCAGCATCTTCCAGCGTCTTGCCGTGTTCTTCGCTGATCAGCTGTGCGATACGCGCTTCGTTCTGTTCCAGCAGTTGCTTGAAGCGGAACATCACCTGCGCACGCTTGGCCGGCGGAGTGTTACGCCAGGCCGGGAACGCAGCCTTGGCCGAGTCGATGGCTTTCTGGATGGTTTCACGGCTGGCCAATGGCAGCTTATGGATCGCCTGGCCGGTAGACGGGTTGAACACGTCAGCGGTGCGACCGTCTTCGGTCACCAGTTCGCCATTGATCAAATGCGGGATAAGGCTCATGCGGGGCTCCTGAAAAGTTGTCCACAGGCGCGCATCGAAGGGCGCCTGCCATATAGATAGCTTTTTTGTAGGAGCAAGCTTGCTCGCGGTGGTGTGTCAGTCGACATCAATGTAGCTGACACACCTTCGCGAGCAGGCTCGCTCACACAGGTTTTCGAATCAGTCGATTTTGTTCAGCACTTCGCCGACCGCGTCGAACAGGCGATCAAGGTCTTGCGGCTTGCTGTTGAAGGTTGGGCCAAACTGCAGGGTGTCGCCGCCGAAGCGCACGTAGAACCCGGCTTTCCACAGCGCCATGCCCGCTTCGAACGGACGCACGATGGCATCGCCGTCTCGCGGTGCGATCTGGATCGCTCCGGCCAGGCCGTAGTTGCGAATGTCGATAATGTTCTTCGAGCCCTTCAGGCCGTGCAGCGCATTTTCAAAATGCGGCGCGACTTCGGCCACGCTCTGTACCAGGTTTTCCTTTTGCAGCAGATCGAGTGCTGCCAGGCCAGCGGCGCAAGCCACCGGGTGCGCGGAATAGGTATAACCGTGCGGGAATTCCACCGCGTACTCAGGCGTCGCCTGGTTCATGAAGGTCTGGTAGATCTCGGAGCTGGCAATTACCGCGCCCATCGGAATCGCGCCGTTGGTGACTTGCTTGGCGATGCACATCAGGTCCGGGGTCACGCCGAAGCTATCAGCACCGAACATCGAACCGGTGCGGCCGAAACCGGTGATCACTTCGTCGAACACCAGCAGGATGTTGTGCTGATCGCAGATCTCGCGCAGACGCTTGAGGTAACCCTGTGGCGGAACCAGCACGCCGGCGGAACCGGCCATTGGCTCGACGAACACGGCGGCGATGTTCGAAGCGTCGTGCAACTCGATCAGCTTGAGCAGTTCATCGGCCAGGGCGATACCACCCTCTTTCGGCATGCCACGGGAATAGGCATTGCTCGCCAGCAAGGTGTGCGGAAGATGATCGACGTCCATCATCGCCTGACCGAACATCTTGCGGTTGCCGTTGACACCGCCGAGGCTGGTGCCGGCAATGTTCACACCGTGATAGCCACGGGCACGGCCGATCATTTTGGTCTTGGTGGCCTGGCCTTTCAGGCGCCAGTAGGCGCGGACCATCTTCACCGCGGTGTCGGCGCATTCGGAGCCCGAGTCGGTGAAGAACACGTGATTGAGATTGCCCGGCGTCAGGTCGGTGATTTTCTCGGCCAGCTGGAATGACAGCGGGTGGCCATACTGGAAGCCTGGCGAATAGTCGAGCGTGCCCAGCTGTTTGGCGACCGCTTCCTGGATTTCCTTGCGGGTATGCCCGGCGCCGCAGGTCCACAGACCGGACAGCGAATCGTAGACCTTGCGGCCCTTGTCGTCGATCAGCCAGCTGCCTTCGGCGGCAACGATCAGCCGCGGGTCGCGCTGGAAGTTACGGTTGGCGGTGTACGGCATCCAGTGAGCATCGAGCTTGAGCTGGCTGGCCAAAGGAGACTGGGCGTTTTCGGGCAAGTTCATGAGCAAAACCTCGCAGGGCAATAAGCGGCATAGAGATCAAAAGCGTTCTTGCAGCTAAATTGCCACGGGGATAAAGTCGGTGAAATCCAACTCTTCTAATGTTCAGTCAGGCATTTACTAAACTATGAGCAGCCGTCGCTCCGATCCGCTGGCACAAGTCAGCGACTTTGATATCCGCCTGCTGCGGATTTTTCGCAGTGTGGTCGAATGCGGCGGCTTCTCCGCGGCGGAATCGGTACTGGGTATTGGCCGTTCGGCCATCAGCCAGCAGATGAGCGACCTGGAACAGCGTCTCGGCCTGCGCCTGTGCCAACGCGGTCGAGCCGGGTTTTCCCTGACTGAAGAAGGTCGCGAGGTCTATCAGTCGGCGTTGCAGCTATTAAGTGCCCTGGAAAGTTTTCGTACCGAGGTGAACGGTCTGCACCAGCACTTGCGCGGCGAGTTGACCATCGGCCTGACCGATAACCTGGTCACCCTCCCCCACATGCGCATTACCCACGCCCTGGCGCAATTGAAAGAACGGGGCCCGGATGTGCAGATCCAGATCCGCATGATTGCGCCCAACGAAGTCGAACAAGGCGTACTCGACGGTCGCTTGCATGTCGGCGTAGTGCCGCAGGCCAGTGCGCTGTCGGGGCTGGAATATCAGCCGCTCTACAGCGAACGTTCGCTGCTGTATTGCGCGGTCGGGCATCCGTTGTTTTATGTCGACGACAAACAACTGGACGACGAGCGCCTCAACAGCCAGGACGCCATCGCCCCGACTTTCCGTTTACCGGCCGAGATCCAGGCCCATTACCAGGTGCTCAATTGCACCGCCAGTGCGTCGGACCGCGAAGGCATGGCGTTCCTGATCCTGACCGGACGTTACATCGGATACCTGCCGGATCACTACGCCAGCCTCTGGGTACAGCAAGGTCGTTTGCGCGCGTTGAAACCGACAGCGCGTTTCTATGACCTGAGCCTTGCGTCGGTCACACGCAAGGGTCGTCGCCCGCATTTGGTGCTGGAAAGCTTTTTGGAAAGCCTGGCCGCGACGCGCTAAAAACCTGTGGGATCGCCGCACCGCCGCTCCCACAGGGGATTGGGTGTCCAGGTTTTATCGCGCCCGGGACTTGTCTGTAGTCTGTGGGTGCGCTATCAACGCACTGGCTGCACCCACCCACCTGTTTGGAAGTGCCTATGACCTTTGAAGTCCCAGCCCACGGCGGCAAACCCGCCAGCCGCATTCGTCAGAAGAACGAAGAGACCATCATCAAAGCAGCCGAAGACGAGTTCGCCCGTCACGGGTTCAAAGGCACGAGCATGAACACCATCGCCCTGAATGCGGGGCTGCCCAAGGCGAACCTGCACTACTACTTCACCAACAAGCTCGGTTTGTACGTTGCGGTGCTGAGCAATATCATCGAGCTGTGGGACAGCACCTTCAACACCCTGACGGCCGAGGACGATCCGGTCGAAGCGCTGACGCGGTATATTCGCGCCAAGATGGAGTTCTCCCGTCGTCGGCCACAAGCCTCGCGGATCTTCGCCATGGAAGTGATCAGCGGTGGCGAATGCCTGACCGAATATTTCAACCAGGACTACCGCGCCTGGTTTCAGGGGCGAGCGGCGGTGTTCCAGGCGTGGATCGACGCCGGCAAAATGGACCCGGTTGACCCCGTGCACCTGATCTTTCTATTGTGGGGCAGCACTCAGCATTATGCCGACTTCGCCACCCAGATCTGCCGCGTCACCGGGCGCACCAAATTGACCAGACAAGACATGGACGATGCCGGCGACAACCTGATCCGCATCATCCTCAAAGGCTGCGGCCTCACACCTGCCATTTAAGTCCCTATGCCCTTTACCCTCAGCGGTTTTTGCGAGTACCGCGAAGAAATTCGCAAAAGCCGCTTCGTCACCCTCGCCGCGCCGATCGGCAGCCCCGCTGATGCCCTGGCGTTCATCGAGCAGCACAGCGATTTGAATGCCACGCACAATTGCTGGGCATGGAAACTCGGCGATCAATACCGCAGCACCGATGACGGCGAACCTGGCGGCACCGCCGGGCGGCCGATTCTCGCGGCGATCGAGGCCCAGGATTGCGATCAGGTCGTCGTGCTGGTGATTCGTTGGTACGGCGGCATCCAACTGGGTACCGGTGGCCTGGCCCGGGCCTACGGTGGCGGCGCCAACAAATGCCTGCAAGCAAAGGTCGAGTTGATCAGCCGCGTTGCGTTGAGTTGCGCTTGTGCATTTGCCGAACTGACCTTGGTAAAACTTCGGGTAGCCGAGGCTGGCGGTTTGATTGTGCAAGAACACTTCACGGCCAATGGGGTCGAGTTGCAACTGGCTGTTGGCGAAGCACAAATCGACACCCTGCAATCGCAACTGGCTGACCTGAGTCGCGGACGCATTTTGTTGCAGCATTAATCGCACCAACAACGTTCACTGCCCGTTCGTCACCGCCCTGTACTTGCCCACATCTGCTGTGCACCTGGCTGTGGATAACCTGAGCACATCCGGCTGTAACCCTTCTGTCATGCGGCTTTGCGGGCTTTGTTCACTTTTCGTCCAAAGTGCCATCAAAAAACCCAAATCCGCGTAAAAACAATTAGTTAGCGCGGTTTATCACCTTTAGGATAAAGCGGCCCCGTGCTTATGCCCGAGTTTGGCGCTTGCGCACAAATACTGTGGAGCAATCTGTGGATAACCCGTTCATGACTGTCGCGGCACCACATCCGGCATGGGCTGGTGCCTGCTGCTCGTTTTTTGACCAAACCACCTGGGCAAAGCTGGAGCCTGATCAGGGGGTTTGCCCTTAAGTAGTGCCGGGGTTGGATTGACATGGGGCAGGGGTTACTTGCCGGACCGGCAATACCTGAACAATGCCCCAGGCAAATTCGAAGAACAGGAAAATCACCAGCAACGAAGTGGCGCCATGGAGCAAGGCATAGAGCTGCCACGTGGCAAACAGGAATCGCCCCACCGCGTCATACCGCCCATACACCTGTTGCGGGTCACGAATCCGCAGCACCGCCCAGACACACACAATCGACCCCAGCAAATTCGCCATCAGCAGGTGCATCGGCTCGAACGGCGGCCACTCTCCAGGCAGATCCAGAGCCTGACTCAAACCCGACAAGACCCCGTGCAACGCCGCAAAACTCCAGGGTGTGACAAAGGCCGCCGTAACGATCAAGTCATACCACGCGCTGCCGCGCACCAGTTGACGATACTGTGTTGAAGTCCACATCGACCTTGCTCCATAAATTCAGGGAGCAACAAGGCTAAAGCCTGGAGTATGCTCCAGGGTCAAGCCCTCTCGAGACGTCATGATGCGCATTGGTGAATTAGCCCAGGCCAGCGCCGTCAGCCGCGACACGCTGCGTTTCTATGAGCAGCGCGGACTGATCGCGGCGCAACGCAGCGCCAACGGGTATCGCGACTACCCGGCGGACATGGTGCAACTGGTGCTGTACATCAAGACCGCTCAACGGCTGGGCTTTACCCTCGGCGAGATCGGCAACAGTGTCGGCGCATTATGGCAGTCACCCGATCCGGATCGCGCTGTCACGCAACTGCTGCAAGACAAGCTCAAGCTGATCGAGAGCCGCATGGCCGAACTCGACGTACTGCGTCAGGAGTTGCAGCAACGGCTCGGGCAACGCTGTCCATTGAATCCGTGATCCTCATTTATCAAGGAGTCGTCCATGTCCAAGGCTAAAACCGCGCTCATCATCGGTGCCTCCCGGGGCCTGGGCCTCGGCCTGGTGAAGACCCTGCTGGCCGATGGCTGGCAAGTCACCGCCACCGTGCGCAACCCGCAGAATGCCGCAGCCTTGCAGAGTCTGGGCAACGTGCGGATCGAAAAACTCGACATGAACGATCAGCAGGCCGTCCTCGCCCTCAGCCAGCAACTCAAGGACGAAGTGTTCGACCTGCTGTTCGTGAATGCCGGAGTCAAGGGGCCGGACGTTCAAACACCGGGTGGCGCGACGCTTGCCGAAGTCGGTCAACTGTTCTTTACCAATGCGGTGGCGCCGATCAACCTGGCCCAGCGCTTCGTCGGGCAGATCCGTGAGCGGACCGGGGTGCTGGCGTTCATGAGTTCGGTGCTGGGCAGCGTCACCATGCCGGACTCACCGGAGCTGGCGTTGTACAAGGCCAGCAAGGCGGCGCTGAATTCCATGACCAGCAGCTTCGTGACTCGGTTGGGCGAGCAGGAACTCACCGTGCTGTCGTTGCATCCGGGTTGGGTGAAGACTGACATGGGCGGCGAAGGCGCCGACATCGATGTCGAAACCAGCACTCGTGGCCTGGTTGATCAGGTCAACGCGTACACCGGCAAGGGCGGGCATCATTTTGTGAACTACAGGGGTGAAACCATTCCCTGGTAACACCGCCCCCCTGTAGGAGCTGGCGAGGTGGGCTTGCCCGCAACGCGGTTTTGTTCGAAACTGCACACCTCGTCTCCCGACGACCCTGGATCAGCAGACAGGGCAACACTGAGCTGGCAACCCTGAACCCAACTTTCAGAGGAGCCGGCCAACATGCCTGCGACCCGTACCTGGTTAAAAAATCCCCTCGCGATCTTCACTGCCAATGACCTCGATGCCCGTGGCGGCCTGGTGCTGCAAGACGGTTTGATCATCGAAGTGCTCGGCGCCGGCCAGCAACCTTCGGCGCCCTGTGGACAAGTCTTCGATGCCCGCGAGCATGTGATCCTGCCGGGGCTGATCAACACTCATCACCACTTCTATCAAACCCTGACGCGCGCCTGGGCGCCGGTGGTCAATCAGCCGTTGTTTCCGTGGTTGAAAACCCTGTATCCGGTCTGGGCGCGCCTCACGCCTGAAAAACTCGCCCTCGCCAGTAAAGTCGCCTTGGCCGAGCTGCTGCTGTCCGGCTGCACCACCGCAGCCGATCACCATTACCTGTTCCCCGAAGGCCTGGAAAATGCGATCGACGTGCAAGTCGAAAGCGTTCGCGAACTCGGCATGCGCGCCATGCTGACCCGGGGCTCCATGAGTCTTGGCGAAGCCGACGGAGGCCTTCCGCCACAGCAGACTGTGCAACAAGGCGAGGTGATTCTCAACGACAGCCAACGCTTGATCGCCGCGTACCACGAGCGTGGCGATGGCGCACAAATCCAGATCGCGTTGGCACCCTGCTCACCGTTCTCGGTGACTCCGCAAATCATGTCCGCCAGCGCCGAACTGGCGAACGCTCTCGACGTGCGGCTGCACACCCACCTGGCGGAAACCCTCGACGAAGAAGATTTCTGCCTGCAGCGTTTCGGCCTGCGCACTGTGGATTATCTCGATAGCGTCGGCTGGCTCGGCCCGCGCACCTGGCTGGCGCACGGTATCCATTTCAACCCGGATGAAATCGCCCGCCTCGGCGCGGCGGGTACCGGGATCTGCCATTGCCCGAGTTCGAACATGCGCCTGGCTTCCGGCATCTGTCCGACACTGGACCTGACCGCTGCCGGTGCCTTGCTGGGTCTGGGTGTGGATGGCTCGGCGTCCAACGATGCCTCGAACATGATGCTCGAAACCCGTCAGGCGCTGTACATCCAGCGCCTGCGTTATGGCGCCGAAAAGATCACGCCGGAGCTGGTACTGGGCTGGGCGACCAAGGGTTCGGCGCAGTTGCTCGGGCGTACCGATATCGGCGAACTGGCGGTGGGCAAGCAGGCGGATCTGGCGCTGTTCAAGCTCGATGAACTACGCTTCTCCGGCAGCCATGATCCGGTTTCGGCGTTGTTGCTGTGTGGGGCGGATCGGGCGGATCGGGTGATGGTTGGCGGTCAGTGGCGGGTGATCGATGGACAGGTCGAGGGGCTGGATCTGAAGGGGTTGATTGCCGATCACAGTCAGGCGGCCCGGCAGTTGATCGCGGGCGTCTGACACAACACTAATCAAAAACTGTGGGAGCGAGCCTGCTCGCTCCCACATTGGTTTTGTGGTGGGTTAAAGACCGAGCAGCGACAACATGATGAACGTCGCAAACAATACAAAGTGCGTCATCCCTTCGATGGCATTGGTCTCACCATCGTTGAGATTGATTGCACTGACAATCAAGGTGAGGAAAACCATCACGGTCTGCACCGGGGTCATGGCCATCTGGAACGGCTGGCCCGTGTAGAGCGCCATGGCTTCCATCACCGGCACGGTCAGGATCACTGTCGACAGCGACGCCCCCATGGCGATGTTGACCACCGACTGCATGCGGTTGGCGAGTGCCGCGCGCAACGCGGTCAGAATCTCCGGTGCAGCGGAAATCGCTGCCACCAGGATCGCCGTCATCACCGGCGGTGCGCCCGTGCCTTCCAGGCCCAGATCGATCGTCTTGGACATCACCTCGGCCAGTGCGCCGATCACCACCACACCAAACACCAATGTCCCGATGCTCAATGCCAGATTGATCGGCTCCTGCTCCGCGGTCGGCTCCTTCTTGCGACGTTTTTCCGGATAGCTGTAGCTGAAGAAATAGCTATGCGGCCCGACCTGCATGCGCAGGAACAAGGTATAGAGCACGACCATCGCGCCGATGGTGAAGGCCGAATAAAGTTTCCAGTTCGCCTCGGGGATGAACTCCGGCACCACCATGGACACGCCCATGGCGGTGAGGATCATCACGCTGTAACTGCGCGCCGAGTCGTCGTTGTAGGACTGTTCTCCATGCTTGATCCCGCCCATCAACGCGGCCAGGCCGAGGATGCCGTTGATGTCGAGCATCACTGCCGAATAAATCGTGTCGCGCACCAGGGTCGGCGACGCTTGATTGCTCATCATGATCGCCAGGATCACCACTTCCACCAGTACCGCGGCCAGTGTCAGGATCATCGTGCCGTAGGGATCGCCGACTTTTTCCGCGAGCAATTCGGCGTGATGCGCGACGCGCATGGAGGCGATGACAATCAAAGCGACCAGCACCAGGCCGGCGGTCAACGCGACAGGCTGGCCACTGTGCAGCATCCAGTGCTCCAGCGGGTAGGCGATGACGGCGGCGAGCAGGGCCAGCAGCAGAAACTTTTCTTGCTTGAGGAGTGTGAGCATTGCAGGCCTTTTTGCCGGGTGAGGCGAAATCAGTGGGATGAGCTACTGACTGCAGGGCGGCGCTAACGTTTCGTTACACATTAGCGCACCCGTGGAAGGCCACCGGTTCGGCCGGTGCACTTCCATTGCCCGATTGGACCTCTTTGCAACGTGAACCGGCTGGTCAGGTTTTGCTCATTGTTTCCGCGGGCATCTGTAGAATGCCCGCATTGCACCTGATGAGATTTCAAAAAATGTACGACTGGCTGAACGCTCTGCCCAAGGCAGAATTGCACTTGCACCTGGAAGGTTCGCTGGAGCCTGAGCTGCTGTTCGCCCTGGCTGAACGCAACAAAATCGCCCTGCCATGGAGCGATGTCGAAACCCTGCGCAAGGCCTATGCCTTCAATAATTTGCAAGAGTTTCTCGACCTGTATTACCGGGGCGCTGATGTGTTACGCACCTCTCAGGACTTCTACGACCTGACCTGGGCTTACCTGTTGCGTTGCAAGGCGCAGAATGTGATTCACACCGAACCGTTCTTCGATCCGCAGACCCACACCGACCGTGGCGTGCCGTTCGAAGTGGTGCTCAACGGCATCGCCAGCGCGCTGAAGGATGGTGAGCAGCAACTGGGCATCACCAGCGGTCTGATCCTCAGTTTCCTGCGCCACTTGAGCGAAGAAGAAGCCGAAAAGACCCTCGACCAGGCGCTGCCGTTCCGCGATGCGTTTGTTGCCGTTGGCCTGGACAGCTCAGAAATGGGGCACCCGCCGAGCAAGTTCCAGCGCGTGTTCGATCGTGCCCGCCATGAAGGTTTCCTGACCGTCGCCCACGCCGGCGAAGAAGGTCCGCCGGAGTACATCTGGGAAGCCCTCGACCTGCTCAAGATCGAGCGCATCGACCATGGTGTTCGCGCCATCGAAGACGAGCGATTGATGCAGCGGATCATCGACGAACAGATCCCGTTGACTGTGTGCCCGTTGTCCAACACCAAGCTATGCGTGTTCGACCACATGTCCCAACACAACATTCTCGACATGCTGGAACGCGGCGTGAAGGTCACGGTGAACTCCGATGACCCGGCGTACTTTGGCGGTTACGTCACCGAGAACTTCCACGCGCTGTATACCGACTTGGGCATGACTCAAGATCAGGCCAAGCGGTTGGCGCAGAACAGCCTGGATGCGCGGTTGATAAAACCATAAGCATCACCGCCCCCCCTGTAGGAGCTGCGGTGCGGCGATCCGACAAGCCAGCTCCTACAGAACCCCAAGCCCCCGACGCCGCTCGCTCTAAAGCACCACTTCCAGCGCGGTCTCCTTGGCAAAACGATGAATCTCGCGCTGCCCCGCGGCGGTGATCTGCAAGGCTGGCGAGTCATTGGACAAAGTCATCCAGCCAGACTGCATGAACAATTGCAGCAACGCTGCGCCCAGTGACCCGCCCATGTGCGGACGTCTTTCACTCCAGTCAGGACAAGCGCAGGCGGCTCTGCTGGTGCTGTTGGCCAGCGCCTGGACGAACACTCCGCGTTTGGCCAGTTGCGTGGCACCCTTGTGAGTGATCGACACCCGCTGATCGAACTGTTCGATCCAGCCCGAATCCAACAGACGCTGGTAAAGGTCAGCGGCCAACGTGCCGCCCAAATGATCGGTGCACAGCCTGGCACGCAACAATGGCGAAGGCACTGCTTGAGTCTTGGGGATGGGGGTACTGCATTTTAAAATACCCGGGATGTCCCGTGGCGCGCTGGCAATCGTTGCACTGGCCAATGCTTCTATCGCAGCAGCGACTTCGGGTGCGGCAAGCCGAAAGAACCGCTTGCGGCCGCGGATTTCGACTTTCAACAGACCTCCGGCGGACAGCCGTCCCAGGTGCGCACTGGCCGAAGAGGGTGACAGGCCGGCCAGCAATGCCAGCTCTTCGGATTGTCGCGCCGAGCCGTCCATCAAGGCCCACATCATTGCGCTGCGCTTCGGGTCAGCCAGCAACGTGGCGATCTGGCTGATGCAAGGTGCATGTTCCATGTATTCACTCCCTGTTGAATCGTTTCGTCTACTGCTCATCACATAGTATATGCGTGTTAGCTGCCGGATCCTGCCCTGCATAACCCGATGGTGGTGATAGTTCCTGAGAGAAATTTCGCTATTTACCTGCGACTAATGACCTTCGCACAACAACGTCGGAAATTGACTACTTGGTTGGGCGCAGTGTCTGGCAAGCATTTCCCGCAACAGAGCGTTTACAGCCTCGATTATCAAAAAAATATTGAAAGAGACTGCTCTTGTAACGGGTTTTATCTTGCGCAGAAATAGCCAATCATCTGTCCCGTCCAAATCAACCCGTTTACGGAGTCGAACATGTCCCAGCCGTTTACCGCCATTGCCACCCTGATTGCCAAAGCCGGCCAGCAGGACGCCCTCGAACAGCACCTGCGTGCGCTGCTGGAGCCCACCCGTGCCGAGGCCGGTTGCGGGCAGTACGACCTGCATCAGGACCTCGCCGATCCGCTGGCCTTCTACATGATCGAAAAGTGGAGCAGCGATGAGGCCCTGCAAGCCCATGACGCCAGTGCGCATATCCAGAATTTCCGGGCAAGGGCCGGCGATTTCCTCGAGCATTTCGAACTCAAGCGCCTGCGTACCCTGGCCTGATTCTTCGTTTATCACTTTTCCGGAGCCGTCCATGAAAGCCATTGCCTACTAGCCCTCGCTGCCGATCAGCGACGAAAAATCCCTGCAGGACATCGAACTGACATGATTGAACAACACAAACTGCTCAATCGCGTCGCGCAGCTGATCGATGCCGGAACGCTGAAAACCACGGTCGGTGAGCATTTCGGCACGATCAACGCGACCAACCTGCGCCGTGCCCATGAGCTGCTCGAGAGCGGAAAATCCAGGGGCAAGATTGAGCTGGAAGGGTTATGACGATTTAAAAAATCTATCGATCGCAGCCTTCTGCAGCGCCTGCGCGCCTGTGGGACGCTGCAATCTTTTGGGCTTCAAACCGTCAGTCAGAGAGTTGACCGTTGTCATAATTGCGACCGTATTCGGGTCTACAATCGACTCCACTGCAAAGCAATCTTTTACGTAAAGGAGGTCAGCAATGAAGATCCTGATAAAAGAATTGGCAAAATCCCAGTGGCAGGTCCGCCTGGACCAACATGCCGTGACATTCCGCAGCGAAGCCGAAGCTCGCGCCTTCACCCGAACCCTTGAAGCACGCCTGCACGCGCCTCATCAATTTCCCGACCAGCAGCAGCGCGCGGCTGGCTGAGCCTTTCATCAGACCTGGGCTTGCACCAGTGCCCGGGCATTTTGCAAACGTCGGGTGAGCATCGCCACGCCCACCACCAGAATCCCGCACAGACTGATGACCAGGGCCATCGGTACGGCGCTACCATCGTGCAAGACACCGACCAACGTAGCGGCCCCGGCAGCGACGCTGAATTGCAGGCAACCGAGCAACGCCGACGCACTGCCGGCCCGGGCGCCCTGCCCGTCCATCGTACAGGCCGAGGCGTTGGGCAGGATGCAACCCAGGCTGGCGATGCAGATGAACAGCGGAATCAGCAACGGCCACAATTGCGCAGTGTGCATCGACGTGACGGCGAGCAACGTCAGGCCGGCGCCGACGTAGATCCAGACCGTGCGGATCAGCAGAAATGCCGGGCCACGCTTGGCCAGCATTCGCGCATTGACCTGCGCCACCAGAATGAAACCCGCCGCATTGATCCCGAACAGCCAGCCGAAATGCTCGGCCGGCACGCCATAGAGTGTGATAAACACAAAGGGTGAACCGGCAATGTAGGCAAACATCCCGGCGATGGCGATGCCACCTGTCAGGGCGTGGCCGAGAAACACCGGATCGGCCAACAACCGACCGTACTGGCGCAAAGCCCCCGACAACGGTTGGCGCGGCACATGGGCAGGCATGCTCTCCGGCAGCCCGAGCGCGACAGCCAGTCCCACCAGGGCACTGAAACCGGTCAGCACCAGAAAAATCGACTGCCAACCCGTGGTGTTGACCAATAGCCCGCCCAGCATTGGCGCAAGAATCGGTGCCAGCCCCATCACCAGCATCAGCTGCGAAAAGACCTTCGCCGACCCCACCGCATCGCATTTATCGCTGACTACCGCGCGGGCGATCACCATCCCCGCGCAACCACCCAGGGCTTGAATGAAACGCGCACCGATCAGCCATTCGAGGTTGGGCGCATAGGCGCAGGCCAATGAGGCGGCGGTGAACAAACCAACGCCCGTCAGCAGGGGAATGCGTCGCCCGAAGCGATCCGCTACCGGACCGTAGGCCAGTTGACCGAGTGACAATCCCAGGAAATACGCCGCCAGGGTCAGTTGAACGTGTTTTTCATCGGTACCGAAGGCGAGCGCCATTGTCGGGAAGGCCGGCAGATAGAAATCGATCGCCAGCGGACCGAAGGCGCTCAGCGCGCCAAGAATCAAAATGGAACGGAAATTCATCAGGTATCCAGTGGGACAGGTCGGCAGCTCCACAGTCTAGTCGTGCATGGACGCCTTGAACATTCCGTTAGGTCGCTAACTAATAAAAAATTATTCGATGAATGTAAAAATCCACATTGTGTGAGCGAGCAGGCTCGCTCCCACAGGGATTGGCGCCTGGTTCTCAGGCGACGTTCGCTTCGTAGCCTTCTTCAGTAATCAGCGCGATCACTTGATCCGTCGTCAATGCGCTCTCGACCCCGACTTCCTTCGCCGCCAGATCGATTCGCACGCTGGCCGCGGGGTCCTGCGCTTGCAACGCCTGGGTGATGGCTTTGACGCAGTGACCGCAGGACATGCCTTGAACCTTGAATACTTGCATGGAATGACTCCTTGAGTGGATGACAGGCAGTCTGGAGCTTGCCCCCATGGCAAGGTCAAGCTCTTCGGCAAGCTACCGGGCTGGCAATCGGCGCCGCGCTCGGCCAAGCTGCGTCCATCAATGACTCGACTCCAGGAGATACAGCCATGCGCTGGTCAGCTCTCAGCCTGTTTGGCTTGCTCAGCCTGTTCGCCGCGACGCCTGCGGTACACGCCGCCGGAGAGGATTATGGCGTGCTGATCATTTCCCGCGAGCGCCTGGAAGTCGCGACCTCCTGCGAGATCGGCGTGTACATCCAGGACCAGTTGGCGGCGCGGCTGTTTCAGGAACAGAGCGCCTCGTTCAACCTGCCGCCGGGCAACGTGTCCCTGCGCCTGAAGCTGCTGCCGGGACAGGCGCCGGGATGCAACCCGGGCATGCTGGCGCCAGGTTCGCAGAGCGTCACGCTCAAGGCCGGGGATGTGCTGAAGTTCCGCATTGCGATGACCCAGGAAGGGATGTACCTCAATCCTGCGGCCCTCGACTATTGACGCTCTCACCTTTGGCTGTAGCGAATTGTAGAATGGCGCTTGACCTTGCCAGCATGGCAAGGTTGATCCTGTAGGCATCTTCCACAGGGAGCGCGACCGATGTCCGAATCCACCACTTTCGATCTGCCCATTGCCGGCATGACCTGTGCCAGTTGCGCCGGGCGTGTCGAGCGTGCCTTGAGCAAAGTCATCGGTGCCAGTGCCGTCAGCGTCAACCTCGCCACCGAACAGGCGCGGGTCCAGGCGCCCAGCGACAGTCTGCCGGCCTTGATGGACGCGGTGCAGCAAGCCGGCTACAGCGTGCCACAGCAGCCCCTGGAGTTGAGCATCGACGGCATGACCTGCGCCTCCTGCGTCGGCCGGGTCGAACGTGCCTTGGCCAAGGTGCCGGGGGTGAAGAGTGTCAGCGTCAACCTGGCCAACGAACGCGCCCACCTCGAGTTGCTCGGGCAGATCGATCCGCAGACCTTGATCGCTGCCGTGACCAAAGCCGGCTACAGCGCCAGCGTGTGGGAATTCGAACATCCGCCAACCGACAATCAGCAACAGCGCCTGCACCGTGAGCGCTGGGCCTTGATCATGGCGATCGCCCTCGCCCTGCCCCTGGTGTTGCCGATGCTGCTGCAACCCTTTGGCGTGCACTGGATGCTCCCGGTTTGGGTGCAATTTGCGCTGGCGACCCCCGTGCAATTCATCTTCGGTGCGCGTTTTTATGTCGCCGCGTGGAAAGCCGTGCGTGCCGGTGCCGGCAACATGGACTTGCTGGTGGCCTTGGGCACCAGCGCCGGTTATGGCCTGAGCCTGTACGAATGGGCCACTGCCGCCGGTCGTATGCCGCATCTGTATTTCGAAGCCTCGGCCGTGGTGATTGCGCTGGTATTGCTGGGCAAATACCTGGAAAGCCGGGCCAAGCGCCAGACCGCCAGCGCCATCCGCGCCCTCGAAGCCTTGCGTCCGGAGCGAGCGATTCAAGTGATTGACGGCCGTGAGCAGGACGTCGCCATCAGCGCCTTGCGTCTCAATGACCTGGTGATGGTCAAACCCGGCGAGCGGTTCCCGGTGGACGGTGAAGTAGTGGACGGCCAGAGCCACGCCGATGAAGCACTGATCAGCGGTGAAAGCCTGCCGGTGCCGAAACAGCCCGGCGACAAGGTCACCGGCGGTGCAATCAATGGTGAAGGCCGGCTGCTGGTACGCACCCAGGCCTTGGGCGCGGAAACCGTTCTGGCGCGGATCATCCGCCTGGTCGAGGACGCCCAAGCGGCGAAGGCGCCGATCCAGAAACTGGTGGATAAAGTCAGCCAGGTCTTCGTACCGACGGTGTTGTTGATCGCGTTGGCGACCTTGATCGGTTGGTGGCTGTACGGGGCGCCGATGGAAACCGCGCTGATCAACGCCGTTGCGGTGTTGGTGATTGCCTGCCCTTGTGCACTGGGGCTGGCCACGCCAACGGCGATCATGGCCGGCACCGGTGTGGCGGCGCGCTACGGGATTCTGATCAAGGATGCCGAAGCACTGGAGCGTGCCCATGAAGTCAGCGCCGTGGTCTTCGACAAGACCGGCACGCTGACCTCGGGTACACCGCGCATCGCCCATTTGAGTGCAATCGACACTGATGAAGCCGCTCTGCTGCAAAGCGCCGGTGCCCTGCAGCGCGGCAGTGAACATCCGCTGGCCAAGGCCGTGCTGGACGCCTGCACCGAACGCGGCTTGAAGGTGGCCGATGTCAGCGACAGCCAGTCCCTGACCGGACGCGGCATAGCCGGCACCCTTGAGGGTCGTCGGTTGGCGCTGGGTAACCGGCGCCTGCTGCAAGAGTGCGGCTTGAGTGCCGGCTCCTTGGCTGATAGCGCGACAGCCTGGGAAACCGAAGGCCGGACCCTGTCCTGGCTGATCGAGCAAAGCCCCGAGCCGAAAGTGCTGGGGTTGTTCGCCTTCGGCGACACCCTCAAACCCGGCGCGCTGCAAGCGGTACAACTACTTGGCAAACGCAACATCAGCAGCCACCTGTTGACCGGCGACAACCGCGGCAGCGCCAAAGTGGTCGCCGAGGCGTTGGGCATCAAAGATGTCCACGCCGAAGTGCTGCCGGCCGACAAGGCCGCCACCGTCGCCAAACTCAAGCAAACCGGGGTTGTGGCGATGGTCGGCGACGGCATCAACGACGCCCCGGCGCTGGCTGCCGCCGACATCGGTATCGCCATGGGCGGTGGCACCGACGTGGCCATGCACGCGGCCGGGATCACCCTGATGCGCGGCGATCCACGGCTGGTGCCGGCGGCGCTGGAGATCAGCCGCAAGACTTACTCGAAGATTCGCCAGAACCTGTTCTGGGCCTTCGTTTATAACCTGATCGGCATTCCACTGGCGGCGTTCGGTTTCCTCAACCCGGTGCTGGCCGGCGCGGCGATGGCGTTGTCGAGCGTCAGCGTGGTGAGCAATGCGCTACTGTTGAAAACCTGGAAACCCAAGGATCTGGAGGACAACCGATGAACATCGGCCAAGCGGCCCGCCACAGTGGCCTGAGCGCGAAGATGATCCGTTATTACGAATCCATCGGCCTGCTCAAGGCTGCCCATCGCACTGACAGTGGCTATCGAGTGTACGGCGACGACGAGCTGCACACCCTGGCGTTCATCAAGCGCTCCCGGGACCTGGGGTTTTCCCTGGAAGAGGTCGGCAGACTGCTGGCCCTCTGGCAGGACCGCCAACGTGCCAGCGCCGACGTCAAGGCGCTCGCCCGGCAGCACATCGAGGAATTGGACCGCAAGATCCTCGAGCTCGGCCAACTGCGCGACACGCTTCAGGACCTGGTCGAGCACTGCCACGGCGATCATCGTCCGGATTGTCCGATCCTGAAAAATCTTGAGTCGGGGTGCTGTGCTGCGCAAGTTCATTCCTGATCGCCAGTGTCTGGCCATTGATGTTTGCGGGTGGCGTTAAATCAATTCTTGAGTGGGGGTTCGGGGTTCGCCCCCACAATTGATCTCCATTGTTAGAAGATTTTGGGATAAGACATGCACAAAAAACCCGGCCGAAGCCGGGTTTTTCATTGACCGATCACTGCATCCATGGCGGAGGCGGTTCTTCGGTTTTGCCAGGTGGCGCGTCGTCTGCCGCGCGCACCGCTTGCTTGCGCTCTTCATCGAGACGTGCGGCCTCGATTTCGCGCATGATCCCGCCCACGTCGGCCAACTCTTCCGGCTCGTCGAACTCGCCGGTCAGGATGCTGGCCGGGTGCAAGGTGCCGGCCTCGTACAGGGCCCACATTTCCTTGGCAAACCGGGTCTTCTTCAACTCCGGTGCATACCGCCCAAAGTAGGACGCCATGTTGCCGACATCCCGCTCCAGCATGCTGAAGGCGTGGTTGTTGCCCGCGGCGTCCACCGCCTGCGGCAAGTCGATGATCACCGGGCCGGTCGGGGTCAGCAGCACGTTGAACTCCGACAAGTCACCGTGCACCAGGCCGGTACACAACATCAGCACGATCTGTGAAATCAGAAACGCGTGATATTCGCGCGCCTGGTCCGGCTCCAGCACCACGTCGTTCAGGCGCGGAGCGGCATCGCCGTACTCGTCGGCGACCAGTTCCATCAGCAGCACGCCTTCCAGGAAGTCGTAAGGCTTGGGGACCCGAACGCCAGCACCGGCCAAACGGAACAACGCCGCCACTTCGGCATTCTGCCAGGCGTCTTCGGTTTCTTTCTTGCCGAACTTGGAACCCTTGGCCATCGCCCGGGCCTGACGGCTGTTGCGTACCTTGCGACCTTCCTGATATTCGGCCGCCTGACGAAAACTGCGTTTATTCGCCTCCTTGTAGACCTTCGCGCAACGTAACTCGTTACCGCAGCGCACCACGTAAACAGCTGCTTCTTTACCACTCATGAGTGGGCGCAGCACCTCGTCGACCAGACCGTCCTCGATCAGGGGTTCAATGCGTTTTGGAGTCTTCATCAGCTTTTATTGGGGGTCCTTTATTACCAAACACGCGAAAGTCATTCGTTATACGGCAATCCACTCATTCGGGGGAGGGGTTGCCGACCTATGAACATTACAAATGCATGCAAACTGCGATTTTTCAGTGTCGTTACTGCCTGAAAAGTTCGCCCGGGGTATACCCGAACAGGTTTTTGAACGCCGCTATAAATGCCGACGTCGAGTCATACCCGCAAGACAGCGCGGCATTGGTCACGCTGTCGCCCTCCTCCAGCAGATTCAATGACGACAGCAGCCGCATCCGCTGGCGCCACCCTCGAAAGCTCAACCCGGTTTCGCGCTGGAACAATCGCATCAGCGTCTTCTCCGACATGCCCAACCGCTCGGCCCATTCCTGCAAGGTCACAGTGCTCTCAGGGCTTTCGATCAGCTCGTTACAGACACCCAGCAACCGTTCATGGCGCGGCAACGGCAGGGAAAACTCCACCTCCGGCAGGCTCGCCAACTGATCCAGAAGCACATTCACCAATCGCGCTTCCTGGCTATCACCCTGTGGATATTCCACCGGCAACAGACAAAAACTTTTGATCAGCTCCCGGACCAGCGGCGTCACCTCGAGCACCCTGCAACGCCCGTGCGCCCATGCACACTCCTCGCGGCGCACGTACAGGCTGCGCATCTCGGCGCGCATCGAGGTCACTACCTGGTGTTCGAGATCCGCCGGAATCCAGATGCCCCACTGCGGCGGCGCAAAGAAACTGCCCTCGGCGGTGTGCACGCCGAGGACGCCGCTGATGGCGTAGGAAAACTGTACCCAGTCGTGGCGGTGAGGCGGCGTCCATGAACCGGCATTGAGGCTTTCCGCCCGGGCGAACAGCGGACGCGGCAACGCGGTAAGGGTCGGAATCGTCCGTTCGAGAGAGACTTGTCCGTTAGTCGGCATTGGCGGGCCTTATATTGCGAGATGACTGGATGCCTATACGGCCGACGTTAGGCGAAGTCGCTTATCTATTCAATATCGGTGAACCCTGTGGGAGCGGGCTTGCTCCGGGCGGCGATCCGACGAAGAGTCCCGCACATTCGCAATCTATTTCGCCTGATACTCCGCGTTCGCGAGCAGGCTCGCTCCCACAGGTTGCGACCAGCCTCAGCGCTCGATAATCGCGGTTACACCCTGGCCACCAGCGGCGCAGATGGAGATCAAGCCCCGGCCCTTGCCCGCCGCATCGAGCAGCTTGGCCAGGTTGGCCACAATGCGCCCACCCGTGGCGGCAAACGGATGCCCGGCCGCCAGTGAACTGCCTTTGACATTCAATCGGCTGCGGTCGATTGAGCCCAGCGGCGCGTCGAGGCCGAGGCGGGTTTGGCAGTACTGCGGATCTTCCCAGGCCTTCAATGTGCACAGCACCTGCGCGGCGAAGGCTTCGTGGATTTCGTAGTAATCGAAGTCCTGCAGGGTTAGGCCGTTGCGCGCCAACAAGCGCGGCACGGCATAGACCGGCGCCATCAACAATCCTTCGGCACCGTTGACGAAATCCACCGCCGCCGCCTCGCCGTCACGCAGGTAGGCGAGGATTGGCAGACCACGCTCTTTTGCCCATTCTTCACTGCCCAGCAGCACCAGCGACGCGCCATCGGTGAGTGGCGTGGAGTTGCCCGCCGTCAGGGTGCCCTTGGCACTTTTCTCGAAGGCCGGTTTGAGTGACGCCAGTTTTTCCAGGGTCAGGTCCGGGCGCAGGTTGTTGTCGCGGGTCAGGCCGAAGAACGGGGTCATCAGATCGTTGTGCCAGCCTTCGGTATAGGAAGCGGCCATTTTCTGGTGGCTTTCGAGGGCCAGTTGATCCTGCTCGTCTCGTGGAATATTCCAGGTCTGGGCCATCAACTCGCAGTGCTCACCCATGGACAGGCCGGTGCGCGGCTCGCCGTTGCGCGGCAGTTCGGGCATCAAATGATGGGGTCGCAGTTGCAGGAAGGTTTTCAGTTTGTCGCCCGTGGACCTGGCGCGATTGGCTTGCAGCAGGATCTTGCGCAAACCTTCGTTGACGCCGATCGGCGCGTCGGACGTGGTGTCGACGCCGCCAGCAATCGCGCACTCGATCTGACCAAGGGCAATTTTGTTCGCCACCAGCAGTGCCGCCTCAAGGCCGGTGCCGCAGGCTTGCTGGATGTCGTAAGCCGCAGTGGTCGGTGACAGCCGCGAGCCCAGTACGCATTCGCGGGTCAGGTTGAAATCCCGGGAGTGCTTGAGCACGGCGCCGGCCACCACTTCACCGATGCGCAGGCCATGCAGGTTGTAGCGTTCGATCAGGCCTTCAAGTGCGGCGGTGAGCATCGCCTGGTTACTGGCGGTGGCGTACGGCCCGTTGGAGCGGGCGAAGGGGATACGGTTACCGCCGATGATCGCGACGCGGCGCGGTTGAGTCATGAAAAGCTCCTGATGAAATATTCAAATGTGAACGCCAAACCCTGTGGGAGCGGGCTTGCTCCGGGCGGCGATCCGACGAAGAGGCCGGCATATTCAAGATCCATATCGCCTGGCACTCCCCCTTCGCGAGCAAGCCCGCTCCCACACTGTCTGCATCCGCCGCGAGACCTGCTAAACCAGCTTCAACTACTCTGCTGTGATCAAGCGTAGGCCTTATCTCGTGGATCGAACGACTGATCGCCATTCGTGGTCCACACTTTGAACCCCAGCTGCTGGAGCGCGTTCCATGTCTGACCGCTATATCGACTTCGCCAATTCATCCATCGGCCATCGCCTGGTCGGTGCCATCGGCCTGCCGTCGCCGGTTCGCCTGGACCGCTGGCAAGCCGGCCGGCTGCGTCCGGTCGAGGGGGCGTTGCTGATTGGCGGCGGACCGCTGGCGGAAAAAGTCAGCGCTTTCGCCAACCGCCTGACCGACGCGATCTACAGCTACGGCACCGATCCTTCGATGGCGACGGGCTGGATTCCCGGTCACGGCCCCAAACTCAAGGCCGTGGTGTTCGATGCCAGCGATCTGGTGCAGACCGACCAGCTCAAACAGCTGCGCGAATTCTTCCAGCCGCTGATGAAAGATCTCGATCACAGTGCGCACCTGGTGATTCTGGGGCGTGCGCCGCACACCTTGAGCGACCCGTTCGCCGCCAGCGCCCAGCGGGCCCTGGAAGGTTTCAGCCGGTCGCTGGCCAAGGAATTGCGCAGCGGTGGCACCTTGCAGCTGATCCATGTCGGTGAAGGCGCCGAGGATCAACTGGAAGGCCCGCTGCGGTTTTTCCTCTCGCCCAAAAGCGCTTTCATTTCCGGCCAGGTCATTCGCTTGAACGCCTGCGATACCCAGGTGACGGACTGGACGCGTCCGCTGTCGGGCCGCAAGGCGCTGGTCACGGGTGCGGCACGCGGCATCGGCGCCTCTATTGCCGAAACCCTGGCCCGTGACGGCGCCGAAGTCATCCTGCTTGACGTACCGCAGGCCAAGACCGATCTCGAAGCCCTCGCCGCTCGCCTGGGCGGACGTAGCATCACCCTGGACATTTGCGCCGAAGACGCCGCCACGCAGTTGATCGAGCAGTTGCCCGACGGCATCGACATCGTCGTGCACAATGCCGGCATCACTCGCGACAAAACCCTGGCCAACATGACGCCCGAATTCTGGGACGCCGTGCTCGCCGTCAACCTCAATGCACCGCAGGTGCTGACCAAGGCCTTGCTCGACAGCGGCACCTTGCAGGACAACGGCCGGGTGATTCTGCTCGCGTCCATCAGCGGCATCGCCGGCAATCGCGGGCAAACCAACTACGCGGCGAGCAAGGCCGGGCTGATCGGTCTGGCGCAAGCCTGGGCGCCGCTGTTGAACGAGCGCGGTATCAGCATCAATGCGGTGGCCCCCGGGTTTATCGAAACCCAGATGACCGCGCACCTTCCCTTCGGCCTGCGGGAAGCCGGGCGGCGCATGAGTTCGTTGGGCCAGGGCGGCCTGCCGCAAGACGTCGCCGAGGCGGTGGCCTGGCTGGCGCAACCGGGTACCGGTGCGTTCACCGGGCAAGCATTGCGAGTTTGCGGACAAAGTGTTTTGGGGGCTTAGGCATGATCATCGATTGGCACACACTCAACCGCGAACCGAGCCTGCCGGAACTCTACGTAAAGGCCGCGACGCGTCGCAAAATCACCGGCACCACACTGCCGGATTCAGGTTTGCGCTGCTGGATCGACGTCGACCCGAAGCGCCTGGCGGCCTATCGCACAGTCTGCGATTTCTCCGATAACGGTTTACTGCCACCGACCTATCCACACATCCTCGCGTTCGCCTTGCAGATGCAACTGCTCACCGCCCGGGAGTTTCCGTTCCCGCTGCTGGGACTGATCCACCTGAGCAACCGCATTCGCGTCTTGCGGCCCATGGGTGGCGTCAATCGCGCGCGGGTCAGCGTGCAGGTGCAGAACCTGCAGCCCCATGCCAAGGGTGCAACGTTCGACCTGGTGACCACGCTCGACGATCAGTTGGGTGTGTTATGGGAAGCGCAAAGCCAGATGTTGTGCCGGGGCGTCAAACTCGACGGCGAGCCCGTCGAGGAAGTGCTCGCGTCGACCCTGGCACTGACGGAGGTGACGCGTTGGAAGGCGCCGGCGGACATTGGCCGGCAGTACGCCAAAGTGTCCGGGGACTACAACCCGATTCACCTGAGTGCGGTCAGTGCCAAACTGTTCGGGTTCCCCACCGCGATCGCCCACGGGTTGTGGAACAAGGCCCGGACACTCGCGGCGCTCAGTGAACACCTGCCCGCGGCGAACGTCGAGATTGCGGTTCAATTCAGGAAGCCGGTGCGGCTACCCAGCGAGGTGACATTGCTGTCCAGCGCAGGCGGATCCAGTGGAGATTTTCAGTTGGTGGGTGCGGGGGATCTTGAGCACATGGTGGGACATTGGCGGCCCGTGACCTGAGCCGCCCATCGTCTGTAGCGCATTTGCCGAGCATCCTGCGCTGCGCGAAGCGTCGTTTTATCTGGGTGGATAGTTGGCCAGGACCCGCCCGACCGTTTCGCGTATCGCCGCGCTGCGATCAGCGGGATTCGGTGAGCGGCTGAGCATTTGTTCATCGCTGCCGCGCCACACCAGTTTGCCGTCCTTGCCGTCGAGCAGGTCGATCTGGATGGTCGCCACCTTGTAGCTGACGTTGCGGGTTTCGTTGTACATCGGCCCGCCCCAATAGCCATTCCAGGGGTTGCCCCAAGCGCCGCCATAGTTGGTGGTCACTTGTTGCTGGCGCTCTTCGACGATCAGGTAGGCCTGCACGCTCACGTCACCCCGGGTGCCGGGGGCCGCTGGGCGCAAACCACGCTGATCCAGTTGATCGGAAACCGATTGGCGCACCCGTTGTTCAGTCAGGTCGCTCTTGATCCGCGGGTCATCGGGGCGATATTGCAGGGCGGGTTCTTTCCAGCTCCAGCTGCGATAGGCGGCGAAGTCGCGGCTGGCATCAAAGTCGTGATTGACCTGGGTGGCGCAGGCGCTCAGTAGCGTGGCCACTGCCAGTAAAGCGAGACGGCGGAACATGATATTTCTCCGGTTGAAGACATGAACCTGCGCAGGCATCCTGATAAAAAAAGAAGCTAACTGGGAGGATACGCCGACATTGCCTTTTCTACAGCCTCCCGTATGGCATCCGTACGGTCGCCCTGGCTGCCCCGGTTGCTGGTTTCAGCGCTGGCGCTCCATACCTGTTGACCGCTTTGCGCATCGAACAGATCCACTCGTACCACCACGACCTGTTCCTGATATGTGCGCACGATCGGCACCGTGTTGTACATGCCATAGCCGCTGCCGTAACGGTTGTAACCGCCATATCCGCCATATCCGCCGCCATAGTAACCATAGTCATCACGCACCTGACGCAAGCGGGTTTCCTCGCGCAGGTCGGCGCTGACAAACAGGTCCGCCGGGCGATTGTCATGCAGCGGGCGCAAGCCGCGCTGATCCAGAGCATTGCTGACAGCTTCGGCGACCTGCGCCGAGTCCGCCCAGGCGGTACCTGGTGGCAGCTGTCCGTTGAGCCAGGCCCAGCTGCGGTAGCGCCCGTAGTCACGCGGTGGCGCCGGGTAGGCGCTGCGGTCGAAGGTGTTAGCCGCTTGAGGCGGCGCCGGTGGCAAGGGATTGGAGGTTGCCACATAAGGATTGCTGCCCTGACAGGCCGCCAACCCCAGACAGATCACCAGTAACCCTGAACGACTTTTCATTTCGCGCTCCGATCAGACCGGCCGACAGATCCAGTGCAAGTAGCGCCCAAGCCCGGCAAAGCTTGGGTGGCGACGGTGGGCCAGCTCCATTTCGAGCAAGTCCGCCAGTTCGGCGCGGGCCTGGAATTCCACCGGCATGTAGTCGTGAAAAACCCGTACCCCACTTTGAGTTTCGACCCGCCACAGGCCCTCAAGTTGCGCCGCCAGTTCACGCGGATCCAGGGGCTGCTGCGGGGTCAGGCTCTGCTTTTCGCCGGCCATGTCGTTCTTGCGCATCTTGCGAAAGTGCCCCTTGAGCAGATTGCGGTAGATCAGCGCATCACGGTTGTAGAAGGCCAGGGATAACCAACCTTCAGGCTTGGTCAGCTGATGCAGGACCGGCAGGATCGCGTGGGGTTCGGCGAGCCATTCCAGCACGGCGTGGCACAGCACCAGATCGTAGGGCTCGGTCAGTTGACCGAGCAATTGCTGCCAGGGTGCCTGGATGAACGTCGCCGTCTGCCCCGCATCGGCGAAGCGCTGGCGGGCCCCTTCGAGCATCGGCTCGGCGGGTTCGGCCAGCGTGACCTGATGACCGCGCTGGGCCAGCCACAACGACATGTGGCCCAGGCCGGCACCGATGTCCAGAACACGCAATGGCCGGTCCGGCAGGATTTCGGCCAGGTCGGCCTGAAGCACCGCAAGGCGGATCGCGCCTTTGGCACCACCATAGATTTTTTCGGCAAAGCGGGTCGCCAGTTGATCGAAATGACGGTCGCTCATCAGCTGAACCTCCGTTCACTGTCGGCGAGCTTGCTGCGCACCACTTCATTCATGTCCAGGCCCAACTCGGCGCACAACAGCAACAGATAGAGCACGATATCGCCGATTTCCTGCCCGGCGTGGGCCAGCTTGTCCGCCGGCAGCTGACGCGACTGGTCTTCGGTCAGCCACTGGAAGATCTCTACCAGTTCGGACATCTCCACGCTCGCGGCCATGGCCAGGTTTTTCGGGCTGTGAAATTGCCGCCAATCATTACGGTCACGGATGGCGTGCAGGCGTTCGGTCAGTTCTACAAGGTTCATCGGGCTCTCCTGAAGGCGTATAGCTTCGGGGGGATGGCCGGGGATGGCAAGTTTCCTGTAGGAGCGAGCTTGCTCGCGAAGGACTTGAGAGCAATGCGTTTATCCAGAATGAACGCGTTATCGTTAACGTCCATCGCGAGCAAGCTCGCTCCTACTGGGGTCATCAACAGACAGGAAGCTTTGCGTCATACTCAAACGATCCCGGCATCAGGGAACTCGCCACTGTGATCATTGGCCCAAGGTTCAACCACTTCAACAGGACGTGCACGACATGCAGGTAGAAAGTTTTTTCGAATGGCTCGGCCAGGTACTCGGTTCGATCATCCGGTTCATCGTTGATGGACTCAGCGGGCTGTTCAATCTGCTGAGCCGTGCCGGCAGCAATTTTGTCGACGGACTGTCCCGCGCGCTGGGCATGGACGCATCAATCATCAGCATCATCGCCTTGATCCTGGGGTTGATGCTGTTGTATTCGGCGATTCGCGCGTTCATGAGTGCGTCAATCATCATGGGAATTATCTGGTTGCTGCTGGGGCTTTGGTTGTTGAGCTGGATAATCCACTAGCACCGCCGCTCCCACATTGGGTCACTGCGGATTCAGATGTGTCGCTACAATGCCCGCTCCCCAAGGAGCCTGCATGTCCAACCTGATCGCCGACTGGCGCGACCGCCCTACCCATCGCCGGGTCTGGGCGCTCGCCGCACCCATGATTCTCTCGAACATTTCCGTTCCGCTGGTAGCACTGGTCGACAGTACGGTCATCGGCCACCTGCCCCATGCCCATCAGTTGGGCGCCGTCGCAGTCGGGGCCAGCCTGTATACCTTTCTGGCGTGGGGAATGGGTTTTCTGCGCATGGGCACGACCGGTTTCGCCGCCCAGGCTGCCGGGCGCGGAGATGGCGCGGCGTTGCGGCAAATCCTGTTGCAGGGCTTGCTGCTGGCCATGGGCCTGGCCATTGTCCTGGGAACGCTGGGCGTGCCGTTGAGCGGCGTCGCGCTGCACTTCATGCAACCCTCGGCCGAACTGGATCAACTGACCCGCGATTTTTTCCACACGCGGTTGTTCGGCCTGCCGGCGGCGCTGGCCAGTTATGCGCTGGTCGGCTGGTTCCTCGGCACCCAGAACGCCAGGGCGCCATTGGCGATCCTGCTGAGCACCAACCTGGTCAACATTGCCTTGAACCTGTGGTTCGTCCTCGGCCTGGAATGGGGCGTGGTCGGCGCTGCCCGGGCCTCGGTGATCGCCGAATGGACCGGCGCACTGATCGGTCTGCTGATGACCCGAAAAGCCCTGCGCGCCTACCCGGGTCACATCGCCTGGGCCGCGCTGGCGCTGTGGCAGAGCTGGCGGCCGCTGTTGGCGGTCAACCGCGACATCTTCATCCGTAGCCTGGTCCTGCAATCGGTGTTTTTTCTTATTACCGTGCAAGGCGCGCGACTGGGCGATGCCACTGTCGCCGCCAATGCGCTACTGCTCAACGGCCTGCTGTTGACGGCCCACGCGCTCGATGGATTGGCCCACGCCGTGGAGGCCCTTTGCGGGCATGCCATCGGCGCTCGCGACCGAAACGCCCTGCGCCGCTCGATGGTGGTGGCCGGCGGTTGGTCGTTGCTGGCAAGCCTGGGCTTTGCCACGCTGTTTTTGTTAGCCGGCCATCTGTTCATCGAGATGCAGACCGACATTCAAAGCGTGCGCGACACCGCGTTCATCTACTTGCCTTACCTCGCCACCCTGCCGCTGATTGCGGTCTGGAGTTACCTGCTCGACGGTCTGTTCATCGGTGCCACCCGTGCCCGGGAAATGCGCAACGGCATGCTTCTGGCGATGCTGCTGTTACTGCCGTTCGCCTGGGCGCTGCACGATTTGGGCAACCATGGCCTGTGGATAACGTTCCTGTGGTTCATGGCCTTGCGCAGTCTGACCCTCGGCGCATTTGCCTGGGCTCTGCGCAAGAACGATGGCTGGTTTACAGCCCGGGCTCACTGATCCGGGGCGGCCGTGCGAAAAGCCGTGGTCAGTGTCGATCGGTCTGCCAGCGGTCGCGCAGCCGGTCGAGACGCTCCTGCTGAGTCAGTCCCGACAAAGGCAGTACCAGCGCAGCGCGGGGGTACTGCAAGCGCAGCCATAACCACTCATCGAGCACCGCACGTTCGCTGAAGCCCAGCGCCAACCCCTCCTGCATATGCGTCCACTGGCTGGTGTAATCGGTCCCGGTGGATTGACTCCAGTGCCAGGCATGCTGCTCCAGCAGACAGGTTTGCAGCTTTTCCTGTTGACCGGGGCTGAGGCTTTCTTCGACTGCCAACGGGGTGACGGTGAGCCCCGGGTTGTGCAACTGCTGCCAGCCCTGACTGCCAATCGCGCGATCAGCCCAGGTTCCGCCGAACCAGTGCAACTGGTTGATGGGCCCCAGCCAGCGACTCAGTTCCCGGGCATCGCAGGCATCGAAAAAGTAACTGGCCGTGTTGGGATTGTAATAGCTCAACAAGGCACGGTAATGCAGGCCGACCGTCACCGTGAGCATTCGGCGCAAATGCGCCAGCAACTGCGACGCCGGCGCCTCACTGACGATCAGCAGTCCACGCCAGTTTTGCGCTTCGCTGTAGCACAACCCGGCTAACGCCGGGCATGAGCCAAGGTCGACCAGAACCGGACCGTGTTCGCGCGATGCATCCAGCTCCGTGTCTTCGAACAACCAGAACCACCGCGCATGGGCAAATGTCTGGCGCAGCGTCACCCCTGCCAGTGGCGCGCCCGGCACGTCCAGCAATAGCCATTGCGGGGGCGCGGCGATCATGTCGCACCACTCTGGCCAAACCGCGTCGCCGCCCGGCAGGTGCAGAAAGCCTGAGCGCAAGGAGTGAAACTGCCGCCGCCCGGCAGCAGGCACAGCAGCATCAAGGGCTCGCCGGAGCGCAAACTTCGTAGCAAATCTTCGTCGGGCGGACAATCGCCTGTCGCGCTGGGTCCTTCAGCCTCTTCGACAGCCTCGGGCACGTTAATAAATCCGGTAATAAGCGGCTGGTCCGGATCGCCCTCGACAAAGCTCACCACCACCTCGGCGCCCTCACTCAATGGCTCAACCGTCGTACTGCCCAGTTCAGTGGCCAGGGGCAGCCAACAGTGGGTGGGCACCGCGCCCTCGCCCTGGTAGAGCCAATCGAATTGCACGGCAACCGGCCTCGACGGATCCGGTCGAGACTCTTCGACATCGACCACCCAGGCCCGTTGCAGGCTATGCATTCGTGGTTTCGCTGGGCACTGGGGCGATACCAAAGGCGCCTCCCAGTGAATCGCACGGATCTGATTGCTGTAGGGGGACAGGGGGTCCTGACTCCCCTGATGTTCGATATGGGTCAACAACCAGAGATGATTCCAGTGGGCCATCGGATGACCGGACAGCGACATCAGTTGACCGCTGCGCAGCGTCGACAGGTCCGTACGGCCTTCGGCACTTTGCGCGGTTCGTTGCCTCTGAAGCTGGAACTGTCGCACCCCCGGCTGCTCGCTGTCGACCCGAAAATCCGCCAGTTCCCCCAGGCGAAAATGCGCCTGACCATCACCAAAAACCAGGCAGTGCCCGCGAGCGTGATGCTCAAAGTGGTAGTTGAGTCGTTCCTGAGCGCACAGGCGCTGAAGAAATTGCAGGTCCGATTCCCGATACTGGGTACAGAAATCAACGGGCGGGTAATCGCGCAGCAGCTCGAATCGCCGATCCTTGTCGGCAATGCCATGTTCCCTGAGCACTTGACTGAGGATCTGCGGCACCGGGCAGGCGCTGAAAATGCGCTGGCTGAAGCGCTGGGAAAGGCACGCCAGCTTCGGCCCCAACCGTACGTGGCAGAGCCGGGCAGCCGGAGCATGGTCGCGCTGGACGATTTCGTGCAGTTGTCCATGAATGGCGTTTCCGGCGGGCCCGAAGTGCAGAGAGACGGGTCGGTACAGCAAGCTGGCCAGGTCGAGCGTCGGGTCGCCTATCAGCAGATCCACCTCGAACACGAAAGGCTCGCTGATGGCTTCTCTACCGCTGAAGGCCAAGACTTCGAAGGAGTCGGACATACCTGCTACATCCAGACGAAATGAAGGCTCGTTGACTGGATCGAACATTGGCGATTCTCTACAGGAGGGGCGGCCGGGGATTCTCGCCGAGAGACATGGCCGAGTAGAGAGCCGAAGTACAACTTAGGAAATGGCCTACGAGAAAAGAGGAAAATATGGCGTTGCTAGCCGCAAGTGCGTGCAGTTCCGATTAAAAATAGAGACTCGTCCCACCAGGCCATCCGAAATTTCCGCAGCATACGGAAATTATTCTGACAGCCCGATGAGAACGATGACTTACCTCAAGAAGACAGGTAAGACGAACGGGTCAAGCCCAGACGCAGGGCATCGAGGAACTGGGTACGCTCGGCGGCGGTGATGCGGGCACTGGCGCACTTGTCGCGGTAGTGGGTCATCAACTCTTCTGGCGACAAGTGCACGTAACGCAGCATGTCTTCGATGGTGTCGTGGGTTTCGATACCGGCGTGGTACACGCTGCCGTCGGCATTCTGGTAGATGTTCACCGAATCGGTGTCACCGAACAGGTTGTGCATATCGCCGAGGATTTCCTGGTAGGCGCCTACCAGAAAGATGCCCAACAGGTAATCTTCGCCTTCGTTCAAACCGTGAACCGGCAGGCTGGTTTCGATGCTCTGCTCGTCGACGTATTGCTTGATCTTGCCGTCGGAGTCGCAGGTCAGATCTTGCAGCACGGCGCGGCGCAGCGGCTCTTCGTCGAGACGGTGCAGCGGCAGGATCGGCAGGACCTGGCCGATGGCCCAGGTGTCCGGCAGGCTCTGGAATACCGAGAAGTTGCAGATGTACTTGTCGGCCAGCTTGTCGTTGAGTTCGTCGAGCACCTGACGGTGCGAACGCTGACGGGCCTTCAACGAGTTGTGCAGGCGACGGCACACAGCGAAGTAGCATTGCTCGGCCAGGGCTTTTTCGGCCAGGGTCAGCTTGCCATCGGCGTACTGGGTGGCCACGTCGCTCATGTAGTGCGTGGCGCGCCAGTAGGTTTCGGTGACCATCTCGATGTCGGTCGGGCCCAGCAGGTCAACCAGCCACTGCACGGTTTCCGGCAGCGCTTCTTTATTCTCGATCTGCGGTACGTCGTCGTTGTGTTTTTCGACGTCGGTCACCTGCACCACCAGCATGGCGTGGTGAGCCGTCAGGGAACGGCCGCTCTCGGAGAAGATATTCGGGTGCGGCAGGCTCTGCGCGTCGCAGAATTCCTTGAGCATGCCGACCACGACACCGGCGTAATCGTCCATGTCGTAGTTGATCGAGCTGGCGTTTCGCGAGTGAGTACCGTCGTAGTCGACCCCCAGGCCGCCGCCGACGTCGATGTGGTCAACCGGCAGGCCGAGGTTGCGCAGTTCGCCGTAGTAGCGGATCGCTTCCTTGAAGCCGTGCTGGTAGTCCGCCAGGTTGGCGATCTGCGAGCCCATGTGGAAGTGCAGCAGGCGAATGCCCTGATCCAGGCCCGCCGCGCGGAAACGCTCGACCACCGACAGCAGTTGCGCCGCCGACAGACCGAACTTGGATTTCTCGCCGCCAGTGTCGGCCCATTTGGACGATGCCAGGGACGACAGACGCACGCGCAGGCCGACCTGAGGCTTGACCTTGAGCGAGGCGGCTTCTTCGATCACCAGGGCGACTTCGGATTCTTTCTCGATCACGATGAACACGTTGTGGCCAAGCTTTTGACCCATCAGCGCCAAGCGGATGAACTCACGGTCCTTGTAACCGTTGCAGACGATGGTGCCGCCCTTCGGTGCCAGGGCCAGTACGGCCAGCAGCTCAGGCTTGGAGCCGGCTTCCAGGCCGATGGACACGTCTTGGGTCGCGATGATGTTTTCGATCACCGCTTCTTGCTGGTTGACCTTGATCGGGTACAGCGCGGTGTATTTGCTCTGGTATTCCAGGCGCTCGATGTTGGCGTCGAAGGCGCCGGTCAGCTGACGCACGCGGTCTTGCAGAATGTCAGGGAAACGCACCAGCAGTGGCAAGGACAGGCCGCTTTTGCGCAGCTGGTCGACTTGCTCGAACAGGTCGATAGGCGAACTGTCCGGACCGTTCGGACGAACTTCGACGCGACCGGCGTCATTGATCGCGAAATACCCGGCCCCCCAATGGCGAATTCCGTAAACACTGCGGCTGTCCGCAACTGTCCATTGGCTGCCATCGTCTTTGCGTGTGCGTCGTACGGACATTGAAGTCCCCTATAAAGAAGTCATAGAGCGTCGCCTGGGTTCAGGCCGGCGCAGTCTAAAGAATGAAAATGACGGTTCGTCAACGAGGGATAGACCTCGCTGACCGCAGTGAGTTTAGAAACCGGTCAGAACAGGCTCTGTGAAAACCATGTAGGCGATGCCAGCCCCTGCTGTCAGGACCGGATCAAGCCGAGGGTGGTTTTCACAGAGGCTGCTAGCCGCCGGACTTCTTGGCCTTGAAACCGAGTTTGATCAGCTCGGCCAAGAGCAGCTCGACATGATCGCCCTGGATTTCGATGATCCCGTCTTTCAACGCCCCACCGGTCCCGCAACGCTTCTTCAACGTGGTCGCCAGATCCTTGAGCGCATCTTCGGCCAACGGCACGCCGGTGATGGTGGTCACCGTCTTGCCGCCACGGCCCTTGCTTTCGCGACGCACGCGAGCGATGCCGTCGCCGGTCGGGATAACGGTCTGTTTGCAGATGCAGGCATCCACCGGTTTACTGCAATCCGGGCAATGCCGACCTGCGTCGGTGGAAAATACCAGGCCACCCAGGGCGGCGAAGGATGCGGCTTTTTTGGCCACCGGCAATCCTCTTTGGAGGACAAAGACTGGTCGCGGCAACCTGGGCGGGAGCCATCGACCGCGAAGCCCCACTCAGGCAGGGGCAGCGCTACTGAAACGGTACAACCCTTGTAGGAGCGAAGCTTGCTCGCGATGAACGTCAACGATAACGCGCGGCATCAGACAGCACGTGTCGCCCTTGCGTTTTTCGCGAGCAAGCTCGCTCCTACACGGTACAACCCTCTGTAGGAGCTGGCTTGCCAGCGATGGACTTCAACGATAACGCGTTGATTCAGAATGCACGCGTCGTCCTTGGGTTTTTCGCGAGCAAGCTCGCTCCTACAGAACAGCAATACCGGTTCAGTTTTGAAAAGGTCGCGCAGTGTAACGGCAAAAAGCCGACTTGCTAAGAGCCAATCGGCGCCAATTTATGCCTCTTTTGCGACGTCCGACCCACGGGCCCGGAGATACCGCTTCAACGCCGCCAGGGAGTCGGGGCAATAAGGCTTTTGCTGGATTTCCAGCAGCACCTGCTCAATGGGAATAAAGCGCGCTTCAAGGACTTCTTCCGGTTGCAGGATCAACGGGCCGTCCCATACCGCCGAAAACGCCGAGCACCACAGGCGATTACCGGTGTCCTCGAAGAAAAAATGATCATGGGCGGTCAGTTCCACGCCGCTCACGCCCAGTTCTTCTTCAAGCTCGCGGGCGGCCGATTCGGCGTAGGTTTCGGTCGCGAGCACCATACCCCCCGCCGCCACATCCCAGAAACCCGGATAAATGGCTTTGCTCAGTGTGCGGCGATGCACGCAGAGTTCACCGGCGGTATTGAACAGCATGATGTAAGTGCCGCGCCCGATCAGCCCGCGTTCGCGCAGGTCGGAACGGACCAGGGCGCCGAGCAGGTTGTCCTGCTCGTCGACCCAGGCGATCTGCTCGGCATCCGAGGCCGCGCGGTGGGCGGCCTCTTTGGCGCTATCGACCATGACTCAGCCCTGGTTAAGCAGTTGACGCAAATCGATCACTGCGGCGTTCGCCCGGGAGATGTAGTTGGCCATGACCAGCGAGTGGTTGGCCAGCACCCCGAAACCGCTGCCGTTAAGGATCATCGGGCTCCAGACCGGTTCTTGCGAAGCTTCCAGCTCACGAATGATCTGGCGCACGCTGACCGTGGCGTTCTTCTTGGCCAGCACATCGGCGAAGTCGACTTCGATGGCACGCAACAGATGGGACAGGGCCCAGGCCTGGCCGCGAGCTTCGTAGAACACGTTGTCGATCTGCATCCACGGGGTTTCGACGATTTCTTCGTCAACCTGCGGTACCTGACCCGGCGCGACGACTTCGGTTTTCAGCGCAGTGTTGAGCTTGACCCGGCCAACACTGGCCGACAGCCGTTGCGACAACGATCCCAGACGGGTGCCGACATCGCCCAGCCAGTTGTTGAGGTTGTCGGCGCGGGCGTAGAACAATGCGCTTTTCTGGCTCGGATCGGACAAACGTGCCTGATACCGGCTCAAGGACTTGATCCCTTCCTGATATTCAGACTCACTGGATGGCAGCACCCAGCTTTTGTTGTCGAAGTTGAAACGCGGCTCGGCCTTGGCCAGGTCGGCGTCTTCGGTGGACTGCGACTGGGAACGGGCGAAGTCCTTTCGCAGCGCACGGCTGAGGTCACGGACCTGCACCAGCACGCCATATTCCCAGCTAGGCGTGTTATCCATCCACAGGCCCGGCGGGAAACGGTCATTGGAAATATAACCACCCGGTTTGGTCAGCAAGGTATCGGCGACGGTCTTGAGGGTTTCCACCGTGGTGTAGCCGATGACCATCTGCTTGCCTTCTTTCTCGGCAGCCACCTGGGCATTCTGTTGAACCGGGAACAGCGCAGGCTCCTGGCTCCAGTACCAGCCCAGCGCAATCGCCACCAGCAGGTAAAGGCCGATCAGAGTGGCCAGCGCCCGGCTGAACAACAGGCCGCCAAAATAACTGCGTGTGGCCGATTTCGGTTCAGCGGCACGTTCAGGCGCGCTGCCCGCGCGGTTCTTCCAGTCCAGCATGGCGATATCCTTTCAATCACTTGAGTTCATCGGTTCGACCACAACCCTACGCCATCGTGCCTCGTTTGCCGCGCATTAAATCCGGCGCAAGCGACAAGCCGCGCAGCGGGCGCGATCGAGCGGCCACTATAAATGAAGCACAGCCGCCAGCCTATCCGGCCAGTCGGCCAGAAACTGAATGAGGTCGCTTTGCAGATTATTGACGTGCGACACTCATGCAAATGTAAAGTGGTGCTAGCATAGGGCCACCAGTCGACCTCAGCATGCACCCTACCCAGTAGTCAGGATATGACCGAGCCAGAAGACCCCAGCCGTGAGCGCCTCAAGCACCACTTTGCCCAGCGGGTAATCCATCAGGCACGTCAAATTCTTGAGATATGGCAGCGCCTGCAACACAGTGAATGGTCAAACTCCGACTTAGCGGAACTGAGCGAGGCAAACCTGCGCCTGCTGCGCTTCGCCGAACGTTTCGAACAACCGGAACACACCCAACTGGCGCGCTACATCGGCCAGTCGCTGGAGGCTGTCGACGCCAATCGCGGACGCCTGAGCAGCGGCCTGATCACTGACCTCAATCGCTTGATGCAACGCCTGTCGCGCACTGGCCTGCGCCATGGTGATCAGCTCGAACAAACTTTCCTCCCGCCATTACGCAAGCCAATCTACGTGGTGCTGCAGGATCACGACCGCGCCGAGCGCCTGGCCAAGCAGCTGGAATTTTTCGGGCTCAGCGCCCAATCCCTGCACAGCGTGGCGGCATTTCGCTCGTCGATGGTCGAACGTTCACCCGCTGCGATCGTCATGGACGTGGACTTCAGTGGTGCCGGCATCGGCCTGAAGCTGGCCGCCGAAGCCCAGGTCGGTCTCGATGAACCCTTGCCGCTGCTGTTTTTCAGCCTGCAGGAAACCGACACGCCTACCCGCCTCGCCGCGGTGCGTGCCGGTGGCCGGGAGTTCCTGACCGGCACCCTCGAGGCGTCGAGTCTGCTGGAGAAAATCGAAATCCTGACCTGCGTGGCCCAGTACGAACCTTATAAAGTGCTGATCATCGATGACTCGCGCGCCCAGGCGTTGCACACCGAACGCTTGCTCAACAGCGCAGGGATCGTCACGCGGACCTTGATCGAGCCAATCCAGGCGATGGCCGAGCTGGCAGATTTCCAGCCGGACCTGATCATCCTCGACATGTATATGCCGGCCTGCACCGGCACTGAACTGGCCAAGGTGATCCGCCACAATGACCGTTACGTCAGCGTCCCGATCATTTACCTGTCCGCCGAAGACGATCTGGACAAGCAGCTCGACGCCATGAGCGAGGGGGGCGACGACTTCCTGACCAAACCGATCAAGCCCCGACACCTGATCACCACCGTGCGCACCCGTGCCGCGCGGGCGCGCAACCTGAAAGCGCGGATGGTTCGAGACAGCCTCACCGGGCTGTACAACCATACCCACATCCTGCAATTACTCGAAGACTGCAGCTTCCGCGCCCGTCGCGAAAGCAAGCCGCTGAGCTTTGCCATGCTCGACATCGACCACTTTAAACGGGTCAACGACAGCCACGGCCACCCCATGGGCGACCGCGTGATCAAAAGCCTGGCACTGTTCCTCAAGCAACGGTTGCGCAAGACCGACTTCATTGGCCGCTACGGCGGTGAAGAGTTTGCCATCGTCATGCCGGACACCGACCTTGAATCGGCCTGCAAAGTGCTCGAAGAAATCCGCCAGCGCTTTGCCGAAATACATTACCCGGCCCAGCCCCAGGACCTGCGGTGCACCTTCAGCGCCGGGGTGGTCGAGCTGGGCGAAAACTGCGACGGCCTGATGATGGCCAGCCAGGCGGACGAGGCGTTGTACCGCGCCAAGCACGCCGGACGCAATCGCGTACAGGCGGCGCAAACATCAAGGCAGGGTGCCACCTTTTCACCAGAATCGACCGATTCGGTCATAACCCAGTAATACAAACGCAATAACTTCAAGCGCTTACCATTCTGCCGTTGGTAGACCCGCGATGCGCCTGAAGCTGCTGACCAATCTCAATACCCTGCTGTTAGTCGCCGTGTGCGTGGCCCTCGGCGCCACCCTCTGGTGGTCGCAAAAGGCCCTGGAGCGCCCTTATCTATTGATGGAGCGTTACCTGGGGCTGTCCCGGCAATTTCAGAATGCCGTCGCGCGCAACGTCGAGGATTACCTTGCCAGCGGTGATGCCCTGCGCCTGAGCAGCGCCAGCCAGGCCATCGACAGCCTGCAAAAAGAGATTGGCGAGTTGCCGCCGGCCTTGGCTGAAACCCTGCGCCCGAGCCTGTCAAATCTGGATGAGTTCAGCAAAACCGATCTCTTGGCCGCCGGTAAGCTCGCGGGCGATCCGCAGGCATTGTTGCTGCAAGCCGAACGCGAACTCGGCGCCAGTCTCGACCAGCTCAGCCAATACGCCACTGGCAACGCGGCTTACCTGACACCCTTACTCGCGGCCTCCCGGCACGTGGGCAAGCTGTCCCTGGCCCGGGACAAACTGGTCAGCAGCGGTCGTAGCGAACTGGCCGCGGATGTCGAGCGCGAAGTCAGCAACATCCGCATACAGGCCGAGCAGCTGGATGCCTTACCACTGCTGGGCGTAACGGCCAGCAGTGAATCGAATACGGATGATTTCGCAGCGATGATGGGCCTGGAGAACGCCGAGAAAACCGTCGCCGAAGATGCAGGCATTGCCCTCAAGCGAGAACTCAACAGTCTGTTGGCCCGTTACCCTTCGGAGCTTGCCCGTACCCGCGAACAGATCCTCCAACGCGCCGATCTCAGCGCCGCCACCCACCTGAAAATCGCTGCCGTGCAGCAGGCCATCACCAGGCTGGAGCCGGTGGTCCGTGCCCAGCACGGGCAGATCCAGAGCGAAGTGCGGCTGATGCAAGGGGCGATGATCGGTCTGATCCTGCTGATCGCGCTGCTGATCGATACCCTGCAACGACGCCTGGCCCGGACCCTGACCAACCTCGCACCGGCCCTGTCGACCTGGGCCGAGGGTGATTTCAGCCAAGACATCGAATTGGGCAAGACCAATCGCGAATTGCATGACATTCAAGCCTCGCTCAATCGCCTGAGGGCTTATCTGGTGGATCTGGTGGGCACCATTCGCGCCAATGCGGAGCAAGTCGCCGGCAGCAGCCGCACCCTGGCCGAGCTGAGCCATGACCTGCACAGTGGCGCCGAACACCAGGCCGGCGACACGGCATTGATCCGCGACTCCCTCGGTGAACTGGAGGCGACCATTCAACAAGTGGCCGGCGATGCCAGCCAGGCTGCCGACGCCAGCCGACATGCGGGGTTGGCGGTGGAGCACGGTCAGAAAGTCATCGGCCTGAGCCTGACCGGGCTGCATGCGTTGGTGGGTGAAGTGCAAGGCAACGCGCAGATGATCGAACAGCTGGCCGAGGAATCGGCGACCATCGGAGGTGTGCTGACGGTGATTCGCTCGATTGCCGACCAGACCAATCTGCTGGCCCTGAATGCCGCCATCGAAGCGGCCCGCGCCGGGGAAATGGGCCGGGGGTTTGCGGTGGTGGCCGAAGAGGTTCGCTCATTGGCACAACGCACTGCCGGCGCAACGGCAGAGATTCAGATGCTGATCGCAGGCCTGCAAAGTGCTGCGCGGCAATCGGTGGAAGGCATGCGCGCCCAGGTCGAACACGCCGAAGCCACCGCCAGCCAGGCCCAGGCAGCCGACGGTGCACTGGATAAAATCGTCGGGGCCATCCAGACCATTTCCGACACCGCCGTGCGTATCGCCGATGTCACCGCCCAGCAGAGCGGTGCTGTCAGCGAAATCCGTGATCACAGTGAGCGGATTCACCAGTTGGGTGGGGATAACTTGTTGCGTATTGGCGAGGGGCGCGTCCAGGGGGAGAATTTGTTGGTGTTAGGCGGGCGCTTGCATACAGCCGTTCAGGCCTTCCGCGTCTGAAAGATCGCCTTCGCGAGCAGGCTCGCTCCCACATTGGTCTGCGTCGTGCATAGATCCAATGTGGGAGCGGGCCTGCTCGCGAAGGCGCCAGAACAATCACCCCACAATTCCCCGCCCTGCACACCCCCGCGACTGTCCGCTATCATGCCCTCACTTCCGATACGCGAGACTGTCATGCGCCGCTTGCTTTGCCTGCTGTTTTTTGTGCTCGCCCTGCCGGCCACCGCTGCCGGTTTACCGGACAGTCGGCCCAGTTCCACCCTGGGCTCGATCAACAACAGCGCTGACTTCCTGCCAGTACGCGAAGCCTTTCGGTTGAGCCTGGTAGAAACCACGCCGCAATCGATCAAACTGCGTTTCGTCGCCACCGAGGGTTACTACCTCTACCGCCACCGCTTCCAGTTTCGCGCCGAGCCTGCCGACGTCGTCCTCGGCACCGCGCAACTGCCCAAGGGCGAACAGAAACACGACGAGTACTTCGGCGATGTCGAGGTCTATCACGGCATTCTCGAAGTGCAAGTGCCGCGCACCGATCAGCGCGCCTTCACCCTCGCTATCACCTATCAGGGCTGCGCCGATAAAGGCCTGTGCTATCCGCCCGAGACCGAGCGCCTGAGTATCGATGGCAGCGGCGCCTACGCCACCTGGAGCTGGCGGGAACTGGCGCTGTTCTTCCTCGCGGGCCTGGGCTTGACCTTCACGCCCTGCGTCCTGCCCATGCTGCCGATTCTTTCCGGGGTGGTCTTGCGCGGCCAGGTCGGCGGCTGGCGCGGATTCAACCTGTCACTGGCTTATGTGCTGCCAATGGCCATCTGCTTCGCCCTGCTCGGTGCGTTGATGGGCATGTTCGGCGCACAACTGAATCTCCAGGCACGCCTGCAATCGGCGTGGGTGCTGGTGCCGTTCGCGATGTTTTTTGCGCTGTTCGCCCTGGCGATGTTCGGGGTGTTCGAACTCAAGCTGCCGCATGCCATCAGCAGTCGGCTGGATCGCATCGCCGGCCGCACCGAAGGCGGCACGCTGTGGGGCGCGGCGGTACTGGGCGTGGTCTCCAGCCTGCTGGTTTCACCCTGCGTCTCGGCGCCACTGGCGGGCGCCTTGCTGTACATCAGCGCCAGCGGCGACGCACTCGGCGGCGGCCTGAAACTGTTCATGCTCGGCCTCGGCATGGGCGCTCCGTTGCTGCTGGTGGCCACCAGTGGCGCAGCCTGGCTGCCAAAAAGCGGGCCGTGGATGATCTACGTGAAGAACGCGATCGGGGTGTTATTGCTCGGGCTGGCGATCGGCCTCCTCAGCCGGGTATTGCCCGGCCAGATCACCTTGCTGCTGATCGGCTTGCTGGCCGGTGGCGTCGGGTTGTTCATGGGCGCGCTGGAATTTGTCTACAAGCCGCCGAGAAAACGCCTCGGTCAATTGCTGGGGGTGTTCCTGCTGTTTTACGCGTTGGCCTGTTGGTACGGCGCCTTCAGCGGCCAGACCGATCCGCTCAATCCGATTGGCCAGCCGCGCATTATCACCAACAGTGAGCAAGCGCATGACAGCAGCACCTGGCAGACCATCAGCACCCCGGCGGAGCTGGATCGCGCGCTCGCCGAGGCGAGATCCTCCGGCGCCCCGCTGCTGCTCGACTGGTACGCCGACTGGTGCATCAGCTGCAAAGTCATCGAACGCGAAGTGCTCGACAATGCCACCGTCGTCGAACGACTCAAGGGATATCGGCTGATCCGCTTCGATATCACCGCGAGCAACGCCGAGCAGCGTGCGCTGCTCGACCAATACAAACTGTTCGGTCCTCCGGCCTTGATGCTTTTCGGCAAGGACGGTGTTGAACACACCGATGTGCGAGTAATCGGCGAGATCAACGCAGCGGACTTCGCCGAACGTGTTGCGAAAGCAAATGACCGGATTTAACCACTCAGTCATATAATTCGCGCAAACATCGGCCATCATGCGGGCTATTGCATAGAACTGGACAGTCACAAAGGCTTTGCGGCATAGTCTCCGGGTTCTGACAATTGCACACAGACAACAAGGAACAGCAGATGGCGACGCTACTGGTTCTGCACGGACCCAACCTGAACATGCTCGGCACCCGTGAACCGGGCACCTACGGCGCTACGACACTGGCGCAGATCAACCAGGACCTGGAACGCCGTGCCCGTGAAGCCGGCCACCATTTGCTGCACCTGCAAAGCAATGCCGAGTACGAATTGATCGACCGCATCCACGCTGCCCGCAGCGAAGGTGTGGACTTCATTCTGATCAACCCTGCAGCTTTTACGCACACAAGTGTCGCATTACGTGACGCGCTGCTGGCAGTGAGCATCCCATTCATCGAAGTGCATTTGTCTAACGTGCACAAACGCGAACCTTTCCGCCATCACTCTTACTTCTCCGATGTAGCGGTGGGAGTGATCTGCGGCCTTGGCGCCAGCGGTTATCGACTGGCCCTGGAGGCCGCACTAGAGCAGCTTGAAAGACAGGCAACGGCTTGAACAACAAGCGTTAAACGCCCCTGACCGACCCTTGGGAGTTGATGATTCATGGATATCCGTAAAGTTAAGAAACTGATCGAATTGCTGGAAGAGTCCGGCATCGATGAGCTCGAGATCAAGGAAGGCGAAGAGTCCGTACGTATCAGCCGCCACAGCAAGACCCCGGCTCAGCAGTACTACGCACCGGCTCCAATGCATGCTCCTGCACCAGCGCCTGTTGCTGCTGCTCCGGTTGCCGCTGCCGCCCCTGCGGCTCCCGCCGCGCCAGTTCTGAACGGCACCGTTGCCCGTTCGCCTATGGTCGGCACCTTCTATCGCAAATCTTCGCCAAGCTCGCCGTCCTTCGTTGAAGTCGGCCAGACCGTGAAGAAAGGCGACACCCTGTGCATCGTAGAAGCCATGAAGATGATGAACCACATCGAAGCTGAAACCAGCGGTGTGATCGAATCCATCCTCGTCGAAGACGGCCAGCCGGTTGAGTACGACCAACCGCTGTTCACCATCGTTTGAACCGCGGAGAGCCTTTGATGACTGCGAAGTTGGAAAAAGTTCTGATCGCCAACCGCGGTGAGATCGCCCTGCGGATCCTGCGCGCCTGCAAAGAAATGGGCATCAAGACTGTCGCCGTTTACTCCAAGGCCGACAAGGAACTGATGCACCTGGGCCTGGCAGACGAATCCGTCTGCATCGGTCCGGCATCGGCCGCCCACTCTTACCTGCACATTCCGGCAATCATCGCCGCGGCTGAAGTGACCGGCGCTACCGCCATTCACCCAGGCTACGGTTTCCTTGCGGAAAACGCCGACTTCGCCGAACAGGTGGAAAACTCCGGCTTCGCCTTCATCGGCCCGAAAGCCGACACCATTCGCCTGATGGGCGACAAGGTATCGGCCAAGCACGCCATGATCGCAGCCGGCGTTCCAACCGTTCCGGGTTCCGACGGCCCGCTGCCTGAAGACGAAGAAACCGCTCTGCGCATCGGTCGCGAAGTCGGTTATCCGGTGATCATCAAGGCCGCTGGTGGCGGCGGTGGTCGCGGCATGCGCGTTGTGCACAAGGAAGAAGACCTGATCTCTTCGGCGAAACTGACCCGCTCTGAAGCAGGCGCGGCGTTCGGCAACCCGATGGTCTATCTGGAAAAATTCCTGACCAACCCACGTCACGTGGAAGTCCAGGTGCTTTCCGATGGCCAGGGCCAGGCGATCCATCTGGGCGACCGCGACTGCTCGCTGCAACGTCGCCACCAGAAGGTTCTCGAAGAAGCGCCGGCACCGGGCATCGATGAGAAAGCTCGCCAGGAAGTCCTCGCACGCTGCGTCAAGGCTTGCATCGACATCAACTACCGCGGCGCGGGTACTTTCGAGTTCCTGTACGAGAACGGAGCGTTCTATTTCATCGAAATGAACACCCGCGTTCAGGTTGAGCACCCGGTTTCGGAAATGGTCACCGGTATCGACATCGTCAAGGAGATGCTCAGCATCGCCGCTGGCAACAAGTTGTCGTATACCCAGGAGGACGTGGTCATCCGCGGTCATGCTCTGGAGTGCCGGATCAACGCCGAAGACCCGAAAACCTTCATGCCAAGCCCAGGCACGGTCAAGCATTTCCACGCTCCAGGCGGCAACGGCGTTCGCGTCGATTCGCACCTGTACAGCGGTTATGCCGTTCCGCCGAACTACGATTCGTTGATCGGCAAGCTGATCACCTACGGCGCAACCCGTGACGAAGCGTTGGCGCGCATGCGCAATGCGCTGGACGAAATCGTGGTCGACGGGATCAAGACCAACATCCCGCTGCACCGCGACCTGGTACGTGATGAAGGCTTCTGTAAAGGTGGAATCAACATCCACTACTTGGAACACAAGCTGGCTGGCGAAAAGCATTAAGCTTTAGCCCGCTCGACAAAGCCGCCTTCGGGCGGCTTTGTTGTTTCTGCATGTGTCATCGAGCAACACACATCCCCTGTGGGAGCGAGCTTGCTCGCGATGAGGCCATCACACTCGCAATTAATGTTGCCTGTCATGCCGCCATCGCGAGCAAGCTCGCTCCCACAGGGGTCCTGGATCATTCAGGAACTGCGCGGTGAATGCAGTTCAAGCGGCTCCCACAAACGCCGCGCGCTCGCGTAAACTGGCGCGCTTCCCGTAGCCCGCCAGGCTGCAATCAATATTTTTCAAAGGTGCCCGCCATGCCTTGGCTGCAAGTCCGTCTCGCCATCAGCCCAGAACAAGCCGAAACCTACGAAGACGCTTTCCTTGAAGTGGGCGCCGTGTCGGTGACCTTCATGGACGCTGAAGATCAGCCGATCTTCGAACCTGAGCTCAATACCACCCCGCTGTGGTCGCACACGCACCTGCTGGCCCTGTTCGAAGACGGCACCGAAGCCGCCAGCGTACTGGCCCACCTCGAGCTGCTCACCGGCAGCCCGCTGCCCGAGCATCACAGTGAAGTCATCGAAGACCAGGACTGGGAACGCAGCTGGATGGACGGTTTCCAGCCGATGCGCTTCGGCCAGCGCCTGTGGATTGTCCCCAGCTGGCACGCCGCACCTGAGCCAGACGCCGTGAATCTGCTGCTGGATCCGGGCCTGGCGTTCGGCACCGGTACTCACCCGACCACCGCGCTGTGCCTGGAATGGCTCGATGGCCAGGACCTGAAAGGTTGCAACGTGCTGGACTTCGGTTGTGGCTCGGGGATCCTGGCGATCGCCGCCCTGCTGCTGGGCGCCAACGAAGCCGTGGGTACCGACATCGATGTGCAGGCGCTGGAAGCATCCCGCGACAATGCCGGACGCAACAATATTGCTGCAGAACGTTTCCCGCTGTATCTCCCGCAAGACTTGCCACAGGTGAAGGCCGACGTTCTGGTCGCCAATATCCTCGCCGGCCCGCTGGTTGCCTTGGCGCCGCAACTGTCCAGCCTGGTTAGGCCGGGTGGTCGTCTGGCGTTATCGGGCATCCTTGCTGAACAAGGGGAAGATGTCGCCGCGGCCTACGCCCGGGACTTCGATCTGGACCCGATCGCCAATCGCGATGGCTGGGTGCGCATCACCGGCCGTCGGCGCTAGAATGAGCTTCTGCATAAACCGGACCGCCGCATGACCGACAGCTTCGTCACTCAATGCCCGCATTGCCAAACCAGCTTCCGTGTCAGCCATTCTCAATTGAGCGTGGCGCGCGGAGTCGTACGTTGTGGTTCGTGCCTGCAGGTATTCAACGCCGCCAAACAGCTGCTTGAGCAACGGGCCGGCAAAGAAGCGGCCCCGCCAGCGGCCCCGGCCATGGTCGAGACACCGCCGCCGCGGGCCATCAGCCAGAAGCAGTGGAGCGCCGCCGAGCTTGATCTGGACAGCCTCGACCTGGATGAAGAGCTCGCCCGGCTCGAACAGCGGGAAATCCAGCCGACAACGGAATTTGTCCGGCACCGCGAAGACAGCCTGAGCGCTCGCCGGGATACCGCCGAGCATGACGAAGACCCCTGGTCCGACAGCCTGTTCAGCGAATCGGCCGCCGATCGTGCGCGAGCGACCGAAGTCAGTGTGTTGCCAGAACCGGTGATCGAGACGGGCGTCCTCGCGCGCACCGAACCTTCGCTGTCGCTGGAACCGGTAGACCTGGACGACGAGGCGCCGCCGAGACTGCGCCTGAACGATCCCCTTGACGCCCCGATTCACCACGAACGACTGTCAGCCACCACGCAGATCGACGACGACCTGCCCTTGATCGAACCCCTGCGCAAGCGACGTGAACGCAGCGAACCGGCGGTACGCGCCGAAGTCCTGCAGGATCTGACCGACGATCCGCTGCAACTCGACTGGCAAAAACGCCGTTCACCCTGGGGGCGACGGTTGTTCTGGCTGCTATTGATCCTGCTCGGCGCCGCTGCTCTCGCTGGCCAGTACATCGCCTACCACTTCGACGAACTGGCGCGCCAGGATCAATACCGGCCGTGGTTCCAGCAGGTGTGCCCGCAGATCGGCTGCACCGTGCCGTCCAAAGTCGACATCGCGAAAATCAGAAGCAGCAACCTGGTGGTGCGCAGCCACCCGGACTTCAGCGGTGCACTGGTGGTCGACGCGATCATCTACAACCGCGCCCCCTTCTCCCAGCCCTTCCCGCTGCTGGAGTTGCGTTTTGCCGACCTCAACGGTCACCTGATCGCCAGCCGTCGCTTCAAGCCCGGCGAGTACCTCAACGGCGATCTCGAGGGCATGGCGGAAATGCCTCCACAAACGCCGATCCACATCGCGCTGGATATTCTCGATCCAGGCTCCAAAGCGGTGAATTACAGCTTGAGCTTCCATTCGCCCGAGTGAAACGATTCAGTGTTACGGCTTTGACGGCATATTTCTGACTTTGACCGTTCATACCAAACCGCTGGCGATAACAGAATTACTGTTCAGATTTTGTTCAATTCAGCCTTTATCCAGTCATCGAGAGCGGGTATCATGCCAACCCTTTTTCGAACTCTAATGATCCGGCCCCACAACGGGAAGTCCTATGTCGGCGGTACGCATCGGTCCATATATATTGCACAACGGCTTGATCCTGGCCCCTATGGCGGGCGTTACGGATCAACCCTTTCGTCAGCTGTGCAAGCGACTGGGCGCGGGGCTAGTAGTCTCGGAAATGGTCACCAGCGACATGAGTTTATGGAACACCCGCAAATCGCGGATGCGCATGATCCACGAAGGTGATCCCGAGCCCCGTTCGGTACAGATCGCCGGCGGTGATGCACAGATGCTGGCGGATGCAGCCCGGGCCAATGTCGAACTGGGCGCACAGATTATTGATATCAACATGGGCTGTCCGGCGAAGAAGGTCTGCAACAAGGCCGCCGGTTCCGCCCTGTTGAAAGATGAAGCACTGGTGACCGAGATCCTGCAAGCCGTGGTAGCTGCGGTTGATGTGCCGGTCACCCTGAAGATCCGCACCGGCTGGGACCGGGACAACAGGAACGGCCTGACCGTGGCGAAGATCGCCGAGCAGGCGGGCATTACGGCGCTGGCGGTTCATGGCCGCACCCGTGCCGATCTGTACACAGGCGTTGCCGAGTACGACACCATTGCCGCGATCAAGCAGGCGGTGTCGATTCCGGTGTTCGCCAACGGCGATATCGACTCGCCCGAGAAGGCCCGGTACGTGCTCGACGCGACCGGTGCCGATGGCCTGCTGGTAGGCCGGGCCGCCCAGGGGCGGCCATGGATTTTTCGTGAGATCGATCATTTTCTGCGTACCGGCGAGAAACTCCCGGCACTGGACCTGATCGAGGTGGAACGCATTCTGCTTGAGCATCTGGCTGCGCTGCACGTTTTCTACGGAGACGTGATGGGCGTACGCATCGCTCGAAAGCATGTGGGCTGGTATCTCGCAACCTTGCCGGGTGCCAGGGAATTTCGCACCCACTTCAATCGTTTGGAAGATACGGAAGCACAATGCGCCAACGTTCAGGGCTTCTTCGCCGAACGTTACAAGAGCCTGACAGGGGACGGAGACGAGGTGGCCGCATGACGATGATGACCGAGACTTTAGTGAGTGGAACAACACCCGTGAGCGACAACGTGAATTTGAAACAGCACCTGAACACGCCGAGCGAAGAAGGCCAGACCCTTCGCGGGAGTGTCGAGAAGGCGCTGCACAATTATTTCGCCCACCTTGAGGGCGCTGCCGTCACGGATGTGTACAACCTGGTGCTTTCCGAAGTCGAGGCTCCCCTGCTCGAGTGCGTGATGAACTACGTCAAGGGCAACCAGACCAAGGCCAGCGAGCTGCTCGGACTGAACCGAGGCACCCTGCGCAAGAAACTCAAGCAGTACGATTTGCTGTAAGCATTCAATCAAACCAGAAAGGCGCCCGCGTAAAACCGGTCGCCTTTTTTGCTGACTCCTTTGCTTTTGATGGAAATTGAAATGACCGACCAGACTACCCGCCTGCCGATCCGCCGCGCCTTGATCAGCGTTTCCGACAAGACCGGGATTCTCGAATTCGCCAAGGAGCTTGAAGCCCTGGGCGTCGAGATCCTCTCCACCGGTGGAACGTTCAAGTTGCTGCGTGACAACGGCGTTGCCGCAGTGGAAGTCGCGGATTACACCGGTTTCGCAGAAATGATGGACGGTCGGGTGAAAACCCTGCACCCGAAAATCCACGGCGGGATCCTCGGTCGTCGCGGTATCGACGACGCCATCATGAACGAGCACGGCATCAAGCCGATCGACCTGGTAGCGGTCAACCTGTACCCGTTCGAAGCCACCATCAACAAGCCAGGCTGCGACCTGCCGACCGCGATCGAGAACATCGATATCGGCGGCCCGACCATGGTCCGTTCGGCTGCAAAAAACCACAAAGACGTGGCCATCGTGGTGAATGCCAGCGACTACGCCAGCGTCCTCGAAAGCCTCAAGGCCGGCGGCCTGACCTACGCCCAGCGTTTCGACCTGATGCTCAAGGCCTTCGAACACACCGCCGCCTACGACGGCATGATCGCCAACTACATGGGCACCGTGAACCAGGCGGCTGAAACCCTCAGCACAGAAGGCCGCAGCGAATTCCCGCGCACCTTCAACAGCCAGTTCGTCAAGGCCCAGGAAATGCGCTACGGCGAGAACCCGCACCAGAGTGCGGCGTTCTACGTTGAAGCCAAGCCAGCCGAAGTCGGCATCGCCACCGCAACCCAATTGCAAGGCAAAGAGCTGTCGTACAACAACGTGGCCGACACCGACGCCGCGCTGGAATGTGTGAAGAGCTTCGTCAAGCCGGCCTGTGTGATCGTCAAGCACGCCAACCCGTGCGGTGTGGCCGTCAGCCCTGACGCCGAAGGCGGCATCCGCCAGGCTTACGAACTGGCCTACGCCACCGACACCGAGTCCGCGTTCGGCGGCATCATCGCCTTCAACCGCGAGCTGGATGCTGAAACCGCCAAGGCCATCGTCGAGCGTCAGTTCGTCGAAGTGATCATCGCCCCAAGCGTTAGCGAAGAAGCCCGCGCCATCGTGGCGGCCAAGGCCAACGTACGCCTGCTGGCCTGCGGTGAGTGGTCGGCAGACCGCGCCGCTGCCTGGGACTACAAACGCGTCAACGGTGGGCTGCTGGTGCAGAGCCGTGACATCGGCATGATCGGTGCCGATGACCTGAAAGTCGTGACCAAACGCGCGCCAACCGAGCAAGAGATTCACGACCTGATCTTCGCCTGGAAGGTCGCCAAGTACGTCAAGTCCAACGCCATCGTCTACGCCAAGAACCGCCAGACCATCGGTGTCGGTGCTGGCCAGATGAGCCGCGTGAACTCCGCCCGTATCGCCGCGATCAAGGCGGAACATGCCGGTTTGCAAGTGCAGGGTGCGGTGATGGCATCGGATGCATTCTTCCCGTTCCGCGACGGCATCGATAACGCGGCCAAGGTCGGTATCACCGCGGTGATCCAGCCGGGCGGCTCGATGCGTGATAACGAAGTGATTGCAGCCGCCGACGAAGCCGGCATCGCCATGGTCTTCACCGGCATGCGCCACTTCCGTCACTGATTAACTCGATCGACTGTGGGAGCTGGCCTGCCAGCGATAGCATCCCCTCGGTTTAGCTAATAAACCGAGTTGTCTGCATCGCTGGCAGGCCAGCTCCCACAGTAAAACGGCCCAGCATGTTCCCCAGAATTAGCGTCATCCGAGGTTTTTGAAATGAATGTTTTGATCATTGGCAGCGGTGGCCGTGAACACGCCCTGGCCTGGAAAGTGGCTCAGGATCCCCGCGTGCAGAAGGTTTTCGTGGCGCCCGGCAATGCCGGCACGGCCATTGAAGCCAAGTGCGAGAACGTCGCTATCGACGTGCTGGCCCTCGAGCAGTTGGCCGACTTCGCCGAGAAGAACGTTTCCCTGACCATCGTCGGCCCGGAAGTACCGCTGGTCGCTGGCGTCGTCGACCTGTTTCGCTCCCGCGGCCTGGACTGCTTCGGTCCGACCGCGGGCGCTGCGCAGCTGGAAGGCTCGAAAGCATTCACCAAGGACTTCCTGGCTCGCCACAAGATCCCGACCGCCGACTACCAGAACTTCACCGAGATCGAGCCAGCCCTGGCTTATCTGCGAGAAAAAGGCGCACCGATCGTGATCAAGGCCGATGGCCTGGCCGCCGGTAAAGGCGTGATCGTTGCCATGACCCTGCGCGACGCCGAAGACGCCGTACGCGACATGCTCGCGGGCAATGCTTTCGGTGACGCCGGTTCGCGCGTGGTAATCGAAGAGTTCCTCGACGGCGAAGAAGCCAGCTTCATCGTCATGGTCGACGGCAAGAACGTATTGCCAATGGCCACCAGCCAGGACCACAAACGTGTCGGCGACGGTGACACCGGCCCGAACACCGGCGGCATGGGCGCTTACTCCCCTGCGCCAGTGGTCACCAGCGAAGTGCACCAGCGCGTCATGGACCTGGTGATCTGGCCGACCGTGCGTGGCATGGCCGAGGAAGGCAACGTTTACACCGGGTTCCTGTATGCCGGCCTGATGATCGACAAGGCAGGTAACCCGAAAGTCATCGAATTCAACTGCCGTTTCGGTGACCCTGAGACCCAACCAGTCATGCTGCGTCTGCAGTCGAGCCTGGTGCTGCTGGTCGAAGCGGCCCTGGCGCAGGCTCTGGACAAGGTCGAAGCACAATGGGATCCACGTCCGAGCGTCGGCATCGTGCTGGCCGCTGGCGGCTATCCTGGTGATTACGCCAAAGGCGCGGCCATCAGGGGTCTGGATGCAGCCGCGGCACTGGAAGGCAAAGTCTTCCATGCCGGTACTGCACTCAAGGACGGTCAAGTGGTGACGGCCGGTGGTCGGGTGCTCTGCGCCACGGCCATGGGCGCCAGCGTCGATGCGGCTCAGCAGCAGGCTTACTCGTTGGCGGCCAGGATCGAGTGGGAAGGCTGTTTCTATCGAAAGGACATTGGCTACCGTGCCATTGCCCGCGAGCGCGGCGAAAATCAGGAATAAGCCATCCATTCGGCAGGGCAAGGGCGTCAGGCCCTTGCCGGGCTGTTCCGGCGCCGCGCATAGTTATATTCTGGCATCAACCTACGAAGGGATTTCGCCGTGCGCTGGCTCAGGATTGCCATAGGTTTCACTGTCACTCTGCTGACTTTGCTCTGCCTGCTCCCGGCCATGGCCGCGCAAGGCAGTGGCTGGGCGGTATTGCTCGACGAACAGGGCGACCTGCAGCTGAGCGACATCCGTTCCACTCGCTATGCCAATCAATTCAGCCCCATCGAACTCGATCACATCACCGCGGCCGAGCCCGATGGTGCGATATGGCTGCGATTCAGGCTCGCGCCCGGCAAGCATGAACAGTTGCTGCGGGTGTTCGCTCCCGACCTTTCCGACCTCGATCTTTATGTACTGGACGGCGACACGCTGATCGAGCAGTTGGACAGCGGCTCGCAACAGCCTCAAGCTGAAAGGCCACTACCCAACAGCGACTTCATGTTGCCGTTGCCCCAAAGCGACAACCCCCTCGACGTCTACCTGCGCCTGGTTTCCGAACACCAGATGCGGCCCTACATCACCCTGCAATCGGCAATCATGACCGCGGCCAATCAGAGCCAGACCCTGATCTACGGTCTTCTGTTCGGCTGCCTCGGGATGCTTATCCTGCACAACCTGATCCGCTACGCCTATACCCGGTCCCGCAGCGGACTTTGGCTGGCTGGCTGTGAAGCATTGTTGATGCTCAGCCTGGTGCTGCTGCTGAACCTCGCAGGCCCCTGGTTGCCGGACTGGCATGCGGTACAAACGCCTGGCGCTTATCTTGCCCTGCTGCTGACAGCACCCTGCGGCCTGATGTTTGCGTATCGCTTCTTCGCCCCGCTCGGCCCGCACCCGCTGAACAAGCTGTTACTGGGCAACATTGTGTTCATCATCGTCTGCGGTCTGCTGCTGTTGTTCGTCAACACGCTGCCGCTGAACATCATCACCTACGCCCTGGTCGCTCTTGCTGGCCTGAGCATGTTGTTCGTCAGCGCCCACCACTGGCAAAAAGGCTATCGTCCCGCCCGCCTTTTCGTGCTGGCAATGGTGGTATTCAACGTCGGTACACTGATTATTCTGCCCGCGCTGCTGGGGCTGACCCTGGTAGAGCCGCAAGGTCTGATCACCGCCCTGCTGGTGTTCATCTGTATCAGCGGCCTGCTGATGAGCATTGCCTTGAGTGAGCGCCAGCGCAGCATCACCGAGGACCGATTCAGCCTCAGCCGCGATCTGGCCGCCAGCAACGCCGAGATTAACGCCAAGGCCGAGTTCCTGGCAAAGATCAGCCACGAAATCCGTACCCCGATGAATGGCGTGCTGGGCATGACCGAACTGCTGCTGGGCACGCCGCTCTCGGTCAAGCAGCGCGACTACGTGCAAACCATCCACAGTGCCGGCAACGAACTGCTGACGCTGATCAACGAGATCCTCGACATCTCCAAGCTCGAATCCGGGCAGATCGAGCTGGATGACGTTCAGTTCGATCTCAATGCGCTGATCGAAGACTGCCTGAGCATCTTCCGCGCCAAGGCCGAACAACAGAACGTCGAGCTGATCAGCTTTATCCAGCCGCAAGTCCCGCGGGTTATCAGCGGTGATCCGACGCGCCTGCGCCAGACGCTGCTGAGCCTGCTGGAAAACGCCCTGAAGAAAACCGATGAAGGCGAAATCCTGATCGTTGTCGCCCTCGATGAGCGCAGCGCCAAACCGCGCTTGCGCATTGCCGTTCAGGACAGCGGCGAGCCGATGGACACCGAAGAGCGCGACGCGCTGATGCACGCCGAACTGCACAGCAAAAACTTCCTCTCGGCGACCCGTCTGGGGGGAAATCTGGGGCTGGTGATCGCCCGTCAGTTGATCCGCTTGATGCAAGGGGAGTTCGGCATCAAGAGCGGCAGCACCCAGGGCAGTACTTTGTGGCTGACCTTGCCACTGGACGCCGACCGCCTCGAACACCCGACCTCCGACCTCGATGGGCCGCTGCAGGGCGCACGGGTGCTGGTGGTGGACGACAACGACACCTGTCGCAAGGTATTGGTGCAGCAGTGCACTGCCTGGGGCCTTAACGTCAGCGCCGTACCTTCCGGCAAGGAGGCCCTTGCGCTGTTGCGCACCAAGGCCCACTTGCGCGACTACTTCGACGTGGTCCTGCTCGACCAGAACATGCCCGGCATGACCGGCATGCAACTGGCGGCCAAGATCAAGGAAGACCCGAGCCTCAACCACGACATCCTGCTGATCATGCTCACCGGCATCAGCAATGCGCCGAGCAAGATCATCGCGCGCAATTCCGGGATCAAGCGCATCCTCGCCAAACCGGTAGCCGGCTACACCCTCAAGACGACACTCGCCGATGAGCTGAACCAGCGTGACAAGGGCCTCGTCGCTACGCATCACCTGCCTCCCGGCCCGACCCTGCCGGTCAAGGTGCCGAGCGACTTCCGCATTCTCGTGGCCGAAGACAACAGCATTTCGACCAAGGTGATCCGCGGCATGCTGGGCAAACTCAACCTGCAACCGGATACCGCCAGCAACGGCGAAGAGGCCTTGCAGGCGATGAAGGCTCAACGCTACGACCTGGTACTGATGGACTGTGAAATGCCGATCCTCGACGGTTTCTCCGCCACCCAGCAATTACGTGCCTGGGAAGTCGGCAACCAGCGAACTCGCACCCCCGTGGTAGCGCTGACCGCGCACATCCTCGCCGAGCACAAGGAGCGCGCACGCCAGGCCGGCATGGATGGGCACATGGCCAAACCGGTCGAGCTGTCGCAGTTGCGTGAACTGATCGAACATTGGGTTGCCGAGCGCGATCAGCAGAACCGGGCGGCGACGCAAACGTCCTGAGCCGACAGAGCCCGCAGTGCCTGATAGACTCCCCCCGACTTCCCTCGCCAGTGAGCTTGCACCATGCTCCACGTGTTGTTCAGCGTTTACCTGAAGATGCTGGTGCTTTACAGCCCATTCTTCGTATTGTCCTGCTTCATCAGTCTGACCCGCGGTTATTCGCGCAAGGAACAACGCCGGCTGGCCTGGAAAGTGGCGACTGCCACGCTGGTTTCCAGCGTCTTGCTGTATCTGTTCGGCAGGGTGATTTTCAATGTCTTCGGCATCACCGTGGACGCCTTTCGCATCGGCGCCGGCAGCGTGCTGTTCATCTCGGCGCTGGGCATGGCCCAAGGCAAGTCGGCGGTGCAGACCGACAACGTGCAACAGGACGTGACCATCGTCCCGCTGACCATCCCCCTGACGGTCGGCCCCGGTACTATCGGCGCATTGCTGGTCATGGGTGTGAGCCAGCCACACTGGGACGACAAGCTCACCGCCATCCTCAGTATTGCCTTGGCCAGTTTTACCGTCGGCGTGGTGCTTTATCTGTCCAATCGCATCGAACGTATTCTGGGTGATCAGGGCTTGCAGATTGTCAGCCGGTTGATGGGGTTGTTTGTGTGTGCCTTGGCGGCGCAGATTATTTTTACGGGGGTAAGAGGCTACCTGGTGCCTTAGTCGGCGTTGCGAAAAAAGACAGGGCCTTGTACTAAACCAAAGCCCTGCCTTGTCGCCCGGCCCCTGACTCAGAGCTTCAACTTCTGCACGAGAGCCTTTTCGGAGTAGGCATCAATTTTCTCGTGAATCCGTGCACGGTAGTTTTCGAACAGGTCTCGATCAAAAGCGAAAACCGCGCCATCCGGAATGATGACCACCTCTTTTTCGAAGTCGCTCCAGAAAAAGAAATCTTGCTCGACCACTGTGGTGCTGTAGCGCATCCCGTAAAGGCAGACAACCGTTTCACCAGAATCCAGACGTTCGCAGGGTGCGCACTTCAGAAGGCCTGAGCCAACCCGCGCAATATTGCCGCGAAAAAAGTCCCAGGCAAATTCGTCCAGCTTTAAAGCACTGTAAGCCTCCTCGATCAGCTGCCCCAACCGCTCGGCCCCCAACCGGCCGATAAGCGTATGACTGATTTTCATCAGTTGCTCGATATTCGACACTCTGAATGGCTCGGAGGGGACAATCGCTTTCAAAGTGAAACCCGCCTTTAATAATCGGCCCTGGTAATAATCAAACCAGCGTTTCCTGGATACCTGCTCTGGATACTTGTCATTTGCTGCCAGCTCTGCATATAGCAAGCAGTCTTGTATGTCCTGCTGTTCTTGTGAACGAACCGTTCGAGCAAAAGACAACAGGCACCCACCCACCACAACGGCATCGCCAAGTGCTGAAAAGTTTTCTCGCCGCCTCATAGCCCGGTTAGTTTTTTGAACGCGCCATCATCATTCTGATCAATAAAATCATAAACCTTCTGACGCTTTCGATCGAATGCCCGCTTATTGAACTTGCGAATTCCGGCTGCTTGAAAAAGGTGCACACCTTCCGTATTGAAAGTAAAAAACAGGAAGTCGCCATAAAAGTTTTTGCTATACACATCCAGACCGCCCATGACCATTGCCATCCCGCCACCTGGAGCGGCAATGCAAGGCACAGCCTTGAAGCTGACAACCTGGCTACTTTTGCTCCCTGCGTCCACAATTTTCAGCGCAGCCTTATCGCCCTTCAGCTTTTCCAGGCCGGCGGCCACCAAACTCAATACGTTGCCCGCCCCTGCGCTGACAACCGTTTCAAGCACCTGTAAAAGGGCATCGTTCATCGTCAACGTCAGCTTTTTGGAGTCATACTTTTTGCGGGTGTAGCTTTCCGTCACCCAGCCAATTGCCGACAGAGCCTCGTTATAGGCGGCATAGCGCTGTTCCTGTGAGGTTGCGCCAGGTAACTTGCGGACAATGGTTTCGGCGAAAGCCTGGCTATCCAATGCATCCTGCTTATCGTCTTCGCTGAGTTGTTCTTCAAACACAATAAGGGACTGACCAACGATCGAAGCATCATTGTCCCCTGTCGTCCGGTTAGCAACCAGGCTATCCGCTGCCGAAAACATCCTTATACGAGAACGTTCAGGCACTTCGGCCAGTTGGGTTTCGATGCACTCAAAGTATTTATCCTGCATCGCCTCGTCGAAAGGGAGATCCGGCACACTATTGACGATCTGGCTATCCATAAAAATTCCTTATAAAAAAAACCGCTCCATGCGGTACAAACAAACCTAAAATACATAAACCAAAGCGTCAATTCACAATCAAATAAACTTCATACCAACAATTACAACCTTACTTAAAACCACGTGCAGACTAATAGAGTTGCCCCCTCTGATTTTAAACGACCTCAGAACGAGGTCGCTGTTATTCAGGACACTGGCTTGGTGTCATACCAGCGCGGGGTATATACCCACTGCCCCCCATCGGCCCGGGGAAATACGCATGTCATGGATGAACCAATCAGCACCATGGTTCGCATATCGACCTGATCGGGGGTCAATTGCCCGAGTGTGGTAACGCGCAAGGTCTGACCCGGACGGCCGATGTCCCTGCCCAGCACCACCGGTGTTTGTGGCGTACGGTGCCGGGCGACGATGTCCAGTGCCTTAGCTAATTGCCATGGGCGTGAACGCGAAATCGGATTGTAGAAAGCCAGAGCCAGATCAGCCTGGGCGGCCAGATCCAGACGCTTCTCGATGATTGCCCATGGTTTCAGGTTGTCCGACAGCGACAGCACACAGAAGTCATGGCCCAACGGTGCACCGGCCTGGGCAGCTGTTGCCAATGAAGCAGAGACGCCTGGCAGAATCTCCAGATCAACGTCGTGCCACGCTGCATCGGTGGACTCATGCAAGGCTTCCAATACCGCAGCAGCCATGGCGAAAACCCCCGGGTCACCAGAGGAAACCACCACGACTGACCGCCCTTGCGCGGCCAGTTCAAAAGCATGCCGTGCCCGCTGCATTTCTTCGCGGTTATCGGTGCAATGCAGTATCTGATCGCTGCGAAATGGTCCAGCCATGCGCACATAGGTTTCGTAGCCCAGCACATCGCTGGCCTTGGCCAGCTCTGCCTTGACCGCCGGCACCATCAATTCGGCAGCACCAGGGCCGAGACCGATCACCGCCAGACGACCTCGGGGTCGACCTATCTGCGACGGATCCAGCGGCTGTTCGGCGACCGCGATAACTATCTCATCGTCGCCGAAGATAGAAACAGGCTGCCCGATGGCATTGGCAGCCAGCTTATCGACAGCGCCTGCATCGCCGGAAAAACGCAACGGCACGCCCAGTTCGAGCGCCGCTTCGCGCAATGTCGGGTTGGCCACCTCGGTATCGGCGGCCAGCAGACAGGCCACCGATTGCAGCGCTATTTTTGCCTGATGCAACGCGTGGCGAATGGCAACCGGCAAACTGGCCGTGGAGGCACCCACCGCAACTACAACATTGCGCGGATAGATCAACAGTTCATTATTTGCAGGCTGGCGCTCGGTATGCCCAACGTGAACGGTCAGCCGCGCTTGCGAATTTTCAGGTAATTGCGCGTGGGCCAACCAGGGCGCTGCACCTTCGATGCGCACCGATTCACCGGCCAGCAAATCGGAAACAAAGCGTTTGCCCTGTTCCAGGTCGCCCAAGGCATAACCACTGGGCGGATTGAGCAGGCACGTGCCGAAACGCAATTCACCGCTGGTGGTGATAGCCGCCGCTACATCCAGAGCAGCCGCCATCTCCCGCGCCATAACGTTCACGCCGCTCAATCCACCGAGCAGCGGCACCACCGCGCTGCCGTCTTCGGCAACGGCCAGCACCGGCGGTTCGACGCCCTTTGCAAGAAGCAACGGCGCCAGTGTGCGGATCACAATGCCAGCCGCGCACAGGGCAATGATCGGTGTGTCCTGTCCATAGAGTTCACGCAAGGTCGTGCCGAACTCGTCATAGACACGGTCCGCCCCCTCGACCCGCCCGGCCAGGCCATGGATCAGGGCGCCCGGGTACAACTGTTGAATGGTTTGCGCGGTAGCGAGGCTGCCGTTGCCGAGAATGACGATTGCCGGAGCTGGACGTGTCATCAGCCTTGCCACCTTTCACCAGGAACGATGATCAAAGAGAAGTATGGCGAGGACATCGGTTCGACTTGATCCATTGGAACGATCTTCTGATTGGCCATGGTCGCACGCTCTACATACAGCGCACGACCGGCCAGGCCAAGTTCCTCAAGTACTTGTCGGACCTTGGGGAAGTTGCGTCCCAGCTTCATGATCACCGCCGCGTCGGCATCGGCAAGACGGCGTTTGAGATCTTCGTGCGGCAGCACTCCGGACAACACCGAGAGGCTCTGGTTGCGGTACACCAGCGGTGCACCCAACACCGAGGCACCGCCGAGCATGGAGCAGACACCGGGCACGACTTCGGCTTCGTAGCGTTCGGCCAGGCGATCATGCAGATACATATAGGAGCCGTAGAAGAACGGATCGCCTTCGCAGATCACTGCCACGTCACGGCCGGCATCCAGATGCGCGGCCAGTTCTTCGCCAGCCGCATCGTAGAAGTCGCTGATGACCTGTTCATAGGACAACGGTGCAGGCAATGCCTCTGTGGTCACCGGGTAAACCAGCGGCAGCAAGGTTTGCGCATCCTGCAGATGCGCCTCGATGATACCGAAGGCATTACCCTTTTTTCCCTTGGCAACGAAGTATGCCACCACGGGCGATTCACGCAGCAGGCGCAGGGCCTTGACGGTAATCAGTTCGGGATCGCCAGGGCCAACGCCAAGGCCGATCAAACGTCCAGGTTGCTGCATCATTCGATCTCCGTGGCGAGGGCATTGACGGCGGCGGCGGCCATGGCGCTACCGCCCAGCCGGCCTTGCATGATGACGAAGGGCACACCGCGACTGTCAGCGGCGAGTGCGGCCTTGGATTCGGCGGCACCAACGAAGCCCACCGGAAAGCCGAGGATCAACGCCGGTTTCGGGGCACCGGCGTCGAGCATTTCCAGCAGATAAAACAGTGCAGTCGGCGCGTTGCCTATGACCACCACACTGCCTTCCAGGTGCGGACGCCACAGTTCCAGGGCGGCAGCGGAGCGGGTGTTGCCCAACTCCCGGGCCAGGTCTGGAACGCTTTCATCACGCAGGGTGCAGATGACCTGGTTGTTCGCCGGCAAACGGGTACGGGTCACGCCTTCGGACACCATCCGCGCGTCGCACAGGATCGCTGCGCCGCCAGCCAGCGCAGCGCGCCCGGCTTTGCCTGCACCTTCGGAGAATTGCAGGCCGTCAATCGCATCGACCATGCCGCAGGCGTGAATCACCCGTACCGCGAGTTTTTCCAGGTCAGCCGGAATCCGGTCGAGGTTGGCCTCTGCGCGAATGATCGCGAAAGAGTTGCGATAGATCTCCTGACCGTCGCGGATGTAATCAAGCATCAAGGGGGCTCCGTGAGCGGTCGTCGAGCAAGGCTGCGACCGCTTCAATAGTAAGGTTGCGTGCGTGCAGGGTGCCGAAACCGGGATGCCCTGCATCGCGAAAATAGAGGTCGTAGTGACCGGGGGCGACGGCCAGCAAAGTGACCGGCGCGATATGCGCGGCGGCACAGGATCGCGAGCAGCCGGATAAATGCACGTTCAGGACCTGACCATGACGTTGAAGCAACGCGGCCAGTTGCAGTGCATTGCCTTTGGTGTCAGCCAAGCCTCTGCCGCAGCCGGTCGAACCGGTGCAGGCGATCAGCCGTGACACTATCTGATCGGCATCACACAGCAGGCCCAGCCATTCAAGCTGTCGGATGACTTCGGCAACGTCCTCTTTGCGCACATTGGGCACCACCAGACTTTGCCAAGGCGTGAAACGCAGGCTCGTATCGCCGAACCTGGTCGCCAGGTGTGCCGCGCCTCGGAGCATCGCCGGGCTCAGCCGACCCAGTGGTGGCACGGCACCGACGTACAGGTGCCCGCTTTCGGCCTGCGGATGGACGCCAATGTGCAGTACACCCGGACTCGAGGAGCGTCGCCAATGGGTGATCGACTTCAAGTGCACGCGCTCAGCCAGACGTGCGAGAAACTCGGCGAGTGGGAACTCCGCCAGCAAATGACGCATGCGTGTCTGGTCGGGGCGTGCCAACTCAAGGAACAACTCAAGCACCGCGACCACCAACGCGTGGCCGTCCTCCGCTCGCACCGCGCTGGCTGGCGCATCGGTCGGGCAACCGGCCAGCCCGAAGGCCAGCCAACATTCGCCGTCTTGTTCAACAGCGCTCAACCACAAATCATGGGGGTGTTCGAGCATCGCCAATGCCTCACCGCCATCCAGTTGCACGGCGAACTTGGCGCTGAGCGCGTGGAAGCGCGCATGACTTTGCACAGTGGCAAGAATCTGTTCGGCCAAGGGTCGCGTATCGAAAATGCTCAGACGATCAATCCCGGCGCTTGGGCTGAGCATCAGATTGCGCACATCATCGCCAGCGGCGGTTTGTGGCCCCAGACCTGCGGCGAGCAGGTTGTCGATCAACGCCGCCTGTTCGCTGCCAATACCGCGTATCTGCAGGTTGGCGCGATTGGTCGCCTCGATCACGCCGCTGGCAAACCGTTCGGCGGCACCTGCCACCGCCTCGGCCTGAACGGCGCTGATCCAGCCACCGTTCAGTTTGATCCGACAAATACCGCCATCCAGCGCGGGAACGATCCGCAGCAACCCCGGACAAGCCGAGGGGCGTAAGGCGATGGACATCGGGCGTTCGTTCAAGAGGGCAACCAGCTGTGTGGGAAAGGCGCTTCGCGAGCGAAGGCGCGTTATTATGCCTGCTTTGTTCGACGGCATGAAAAGCCTGCCCGTCGGAACAGTATGTTTGAGGAATATAGATGTCGCGCTGGCTGACGGTAGTAGGGATCGGTGAAGACGGCTTCAAGGGCCTGGGCAAAAATGCCCGACGCGCCCTACTGGGTGCTTCGCGGATCATGGGCGGTCAGCGGCAACTGGATTTGCTGCCGGTATGCATTCGCGGCGAGCGGCAGTTGTGGCCCAGTCCTTTCTCCCTTGAGGCGGTATTGGCACTTCGCGGCGAGCCGACCTGCGTGCTGGCCAGCGGCGACCCGATGTTCTTCGGTGTAGGCGCCAGTCTCGCGCGACGTCTGCCCAGCGATGAAATGCTGATCCTGCCGGCGCCCTCTTCCTGCTCTCTTGCCGCCGCGCGAATGGGTTGGCCGTTGCAAGACGTGGTGACACTGTCGGTGGTCGCCCGCCCCATCGCTGCGATCAACGCACAATTATTCAGCGGTGTTCGTCTGCTGGTGCTCAGCAACGACGGTCGAACCCCGGTCGCCGTTGCCGCGCTGTTGCGCGAGCGCGGGTTCGGGCCGAGTCGCCTGAGCGTGCTGGAACATCTGGGTGGTGAAGCCGAACGGCGCATCGACGGTGTCGCGAACGAGTGGACTGATCCCGAAGTCGCCGACTTGAACCTGATCGCCATCGAATGCATTGCCGAATCAAGCACGCCGCGACTGTCACGATTGGCCGGGCTGCCGGATTCGGCCTTCAAGCACGACGGTCAACTGACCAAACGCGATGTGCGCGCCATTACCCTCGCCCGCCTCGCCCCGGCCCCCGGCGAGCTGTTGTGGGATGTCGGCGCCGGCAGCGGTTCGATCGGCATAGAGTGGATGCGCGCGCACCCCAGCTGCCGCGCATTGGCGATTGAAGCCGATGACGGCCGACAGCGATTGATCGAGTACAACCGCGATGTCCTCGGGGTGCCCGGCCTGCAATTGATTCGCGGCAGCGCACCGCAAGCCCTGGCCGGACTCGAACGTCCGGATGCGATTTTCATCGGCGGCGGCGTGACCCGCGAGGGCGTGCTGGACACCTGCTGGGCCCAGCTGAAACCTGGCGGCCGGTTGATCGCCAATGCGGTCACGCTGCAAAGCGAAATGACCCTGATGACCTGGCGCGAGCGGCACGGCGGCGAATTGACGCGCATCCATATCGCGCAGGCGCAGCCGTTGGGCGACTTCGACACTTGGCGCCAGGCGTTGCCGATTACCCTGCTGGATGTGGTCAAACCCTTCGATGCGTGACGAAACCGCCGAACAACCCGCCCCGTTGCGCAGCGGCCTGACCACTGGCAGCTGCGCCACGGCTACCAGCCTGGCAGCGGCTCGACTGCTGCTCGACGGAACGAGTACCGACGCCGTGGAAATCGTCCTGCCGAAAGGCAAGCAGGTGCGAATGCGCCTGGAATTCTGTCGGCTGCTGGATGGGGGCGCCGAAGCCGGAACCATCAAGGATGCCGGGGACGATCCGGACGTGACCCACGGCGCGCTGCTCTATTCACAGGTTCGACTCAATGCCGAGCCGGGCATTCGCTTCAGTGCTGGTCGTGGCGTCGGCACTGTCACTCGGCCCGGACTGGTGCTGGGCGTCGGGGAGCCGGCGATCAATCCGGTGCCACGCAAGATGATCAGCGACCACCTGACCCTGCTGGCCGAGGAACTCGATTACCGCGGCGGTTTCGAGGTCACGGTGAATGTCGAAGGCGGCGAGGCGCTGGCGTTGAAAACCATGAACCCGCGACTGGGGATTCTTGGCGGGCTGTCGATTCTCGGCACCAGCGGCATCGTCCGGCCGTTCTCCTGCGCCGCCTATATTGCCTCGATCCATCAGGGTATCGATGTGGCCAAAACCAACGGCTACCTGCACATCGCCGCGTGCACCGGCAACGCCAGCGAAGACACCATGCGCCGGGTTTACGACCTGCCGGAGATCGCCCTGATCGAAATGGGCGACTTCGTGGGTGCAGTGCTCAAACATTTGCGCAAGGTGCCGGTAGACAAGCTCAGCCTGTGCGGCGGCTTTGGCAAGATCAGCAAGCTGGCAGCCGGGCACATGGACTTGCACAGTCGGCATTCGAGCATCGACCTGCCGCAACTGGCCGAGTGGGCCGCTGCGGTTGGTGCCGATGGGGCGTTGCAGCAGGCGATCCGCGAGGCCAACACCAGCCAGCAAGCCCTGGCCATGGCCAGCGCCGCCGGGATCGCACTTGGCGATGCGGTGTGTCGACATGCGCTGAATTTCGCCCGTAGCGTGGTGCCGGCGCAGGTTCAGGTGGAAGTATTTGCCATCGATCGACAGGGCGGGGTCGTCGGCCACGCGGGAGCTTTTCAATGAAACGCATTTTGTTGCTGGGCGGTGTTACGGAAGCCTTGGCCATTGCCCGAACCCTTGGACCTGAACACATCTACAGCCTGGCCGGGGTCGGTCGCGTGCCGACGGATCTGACTTGCCAGGTTCGCGTCGGCGGCTATGGCGGAGCCGAGGGACTGGCGCAGTTCATCCGCGATGAAGGCATCGATCTGCTGCTGGACGCGACTCATCCTTACGCCGCACAAATCAGTCAGAACGCAGCGACCGCTGCTTGCTTGAGCGGTATTCCCTGCTGGGCGCTAAGGCGTCCGGCCTGGCAACCTCAAGCCGGGGATGACTGGCGCGAGGTCAGTGATTGGGCCGAGTTGATCGAAGCGCTCAAACCCTTCCGGCGACCGCTGTTCACCCTTGGCCGCGAACCCTTGCAACACCTGCATGAAATCCCGCCGGAGCAATTCTGGACCCTGCGCGCACTGGACGTTTATCCGGGCAACGAGCGCTGTGAAGTAATCGGTGCCCGTGGGCCCTTCCTGATCGATGATGAACGCGAGCTGTTTGAGCGACGGCGGATTGATGTGCTGATCAGCAAGAACAGCGGCAGCACGGCTACCGAGCCGAAGCTGGAAGTGGCGCGGGAGCGCGGGATGCCAGTGATTGTTTTGAAGCGGCCGGTGTTGACGGGGGTTGATCGGGAGTTTGGGTCGGTAGGTGAAATCGTGGCCGCACTGACGCGTCAATAATTGTGGCGAGGGAGCTTGCTCCCGCTGGGCTGCGAAGCGGCCCAAAAAAAGGGACTGCTACGCAGTCCAACGGGAGCAAGCTCCCTCGCCACAAGATCGTAGGCTAGCCACAACTCCTACCGGCGTTTCGAGTGACAGCCGCTACACTCATCTGAAACACGCTGCGACACCACACCGCACGCCGCTTTTTTACTTATCGGCCCTGATCAGGCTAAATAGCCGCGCCTGATCGCCCACCCACCGGATCTGTCCCATGTCCCGACAACGGCTCGCAATTGCCTGGATCGCCTGCTTTGCAGTGCTGTTCAACATGCTCGCCATGCCGATGACCGGAGCGATGGCGCAGACGGCGAAATCGCCAGCCGAACAATTGTTGTGGGGGAGTTTCTGTTCGTCCAGCGGCACGAAGCTGGTGGCGATTTCCCTGGGCGATATCGAGCAGAAAGCGCCGCACAGTAACGATAGTTCCACCATGCAACATTGCTGGTGCTGCTCCGGTTCCGCGCCACTGGTGGCGTTGCCCGGGCATGTGCCGCAGCTGTATTACACGCGATTCGAGGCTAATCGAAGCCGGCCCGATGCCACGCTTGAAACGCCCACTCCCCGCCAGCAATGGCCGAGCCTGAACCCCCGCGCTTCTCCTCTGGTGTGATTCCTTCTCGCAATTGACCTGCGTTTTGAATCGTTCCGGAGAACTGCCATGTTGAACAAACTTATCGTTCTGGCTGCGTTGCTGCTGCCTGCCTGCTTTGCCAATGCCCAAGACTACAGGGCCGGGGAGCTGGAAATCGCTCACCCCTGGTCGCAGGAGTTGCCGCCCAATGCCCCGACCGTCGCGGCTTACTTCGAGATTCATAACAGCGGTAAAACCGCTGACCGGTTGCTCAGTGTCGAGTCGCCCATTGCCGGCATTGCCCAGTTGCATGAGCATGTGAAACAGAACGACCTGATGAAAATGCAGCAGGTGCCGAGCGTCGAAATCCCGGCTGGCGGCACAGTCGTTTTCGCCCCGATGGCCTATCACGTGATGCTGCTGGAGCTCAAAGACCGCAGCCTGCTCAGCGATGGCAAACGCTTTGCACTGACGCTGCATTTCGAGAAGTCCGGTGACGTGACCGTCGAAGTCGCGGTGCAGAAAAAGGCACCCGATGGCCCGCAAACCCATGCGCATGTCCAGTAGTCAGAAGAGCTGAACACGCCCATGCGCCCGCTTAGCGCCAGGTTATCCACGAGCCGTCGTCAGCCTTTGAGCCTGACCCGCGGCCGCTGGATCGGCCTGTTCGCCATGTTGATGATCTTTATCGGCCCGCTGATTTCCCAGTCGATGCCGATGGATCAGCGCGCCTCGGCAGTGATGAAAATATCCATGAACATGTCGATGGACGTGAACATGGACATGTCGGTTATGGAGCACGCGCAGCCGGGTGCACACCCCGCCGAGCACTGTCCTCCGCAGGCAGAACATCATGCGCTGTGGGAAAAATGCGGCTATTGCAGCCTGCTGTTCAACTGCCCTGCGCTTACCGGCGGCCAGTCCTTCGTCGCATTCGACACACCAACAGCCACAACCTATGCCACCCACTCCACCCGCCAGGGTCATGCCCGCGCCACCGTCTTCCCCGGCGCCCGCACCCGCGCCCCGCCCCTCGTCGCGTAAACACCGCCTCCGATCTCCCACAGTCCAGAAGACAGCCGCAGGCTGCCGGCCATGTCGTTCACGACTGTTCGATGGGTTTGATGATGTCCTTGCCAGGAGCAAGGCTTGCCCGCGATCGGTTGCGCAGAAACCGCCTATAGACAACTAAAAGATCCAAGCCAAGCGGAGCACACGTGATGCAACAGCCCAAAGTGAATTTCTACAACCTGGCCTGGCGCTGGCATTTCTATGCCGGTCTGTTCGTCGCGCCTTTCATGGTGATGCTGGCCCTGACCGGTGTCATCTACCTGTTCAAGCCGCAACTCGATTCGCTGATGTACGGGAGCCTGCTGAACGTCCCGGCCGGGCATCACAGCGTCCCGGCCGACGATCTGCTCAAGCGTGTGAATAGCGCCTACCCACAGGGCCAGGTCACGCAATACCTGCCGCCGGTCAACGCCGGACGCAGCGCACAATTCGTCATCACCAATGCCGGCCAGGAGCTGAACGTATTCATCGATCCGTATCACGGCGACATCCTCGGCGAGCAAGACGCCAAGAAAAACCTGCAAGCGGTGGCTCGCGCCATTCACGGCGAGCTGATGATTGGCACCGTTGGTGATCGACTGGTGGAATTGGCCGCCGGCTGGGGCATTGTGCTGGTGGTCTCCGGGGTATTCCTGTGGTGGCCGCGAGGCCAGGCAGCCGGCGTCTTGTGGCCACGCCTGAGCAGTCGCGGACGCGTGCTTTGGCGTGACTTGCATGCGGTCACCGGGTTCTGGGGCGCCGCGTTTCTGCTGGTGATGCTGCTCAGCGGCATGACCTGGACCGGGTTCTGGGGCAAGCAATACGCCGGCGTGTGGAACGTGTTCCCGGATGCGATGTGGAATGACATGCCCAAGTCCGATGTCGAGGCGCGCAGCCTCAACAGCGCCACGCGCCAGACTGTGCCGTGGGCCATGGAAAACACGCCGATGCCGATGTCCGGAGACCACGCCGAACACATGGCCCACGATGGTGCGCAGGCCGGCCCTGCCGCCCCCACCATCAGCCTGCAAGATGTGCAGAATATCGCCGAGCAACGCAAGGTCGAGCCAGGCTACAGCATCACCTTCCCGACCACGGCCACCGGTGTATTCACCATCGCCGTCTTCGCCGACGACCCGCGCAACGACGCCACCCTGCACGTCGATCAATACACCGGCGACGTCCTCGCCGACGTACGCTGGGAACATTACGGCAACGTCGCCCGCGCCACGGAAATGGGCGTGATGCTGCACGAAGGCAAGATGTTCGGTGTGTTCAACCAGATCATCGTGCTGCTGATCTGCCTGATGATTCTGCTCAGCGCCGTCAGCGGTGTGGTGATCTGGTGGAAGCGTCGTCCCCAAGGCAAGCTCGGGGTTCCGCCCTTGCGTCACGATCTGCCGAAATGGAAAACCGCGACGGTCATCATGTTGGGGCTGGCGATCGCGTTTCCATTGGTGGGTGCTTCGCTGGTGGTGGTGTGGCTGCTGGATCGGCTGCTGTCGCGATTCAATCGGCAAACCGAACCTGCTTCTTCAACCTGAAACACCCCGGTCTCCCTGTAGGAGCGAAGCTTGCTCGCGAAGGCGCCGTGTCAGTCTGCATTGATGTCGACTGACACACCGCTTTCGCGAGCAAGCTTCGCTCCTACAGGAGATCAGGGATTGCGATTGCTACGCCCCAATCTGGCGCAACTGCCCGCACCCATGCGCCAGGCGCGGTCCTTCATGGTGCATTGCTAAAACCCGCAACCGCTCTAACACGACATTTCCCTGCCTTTTGCCGACCAGGCACAGCCCTTGCTAAAGACCCTTCAGTAGTCCGCATCTGCCAACCAAGAAAAATATCCAACGTTCATGGAGATCGCACAATGAAGCGTCGCAGCTTGATCAAGGCTTTCACACTATCGGCAAGCATTGCCGCGATGGGCATGACCTGGACTGTCCAGGCCGCCGAGACCATCAAGGTCGGTATCCTGCATTCGTTGTCCGGGACCATGGCGATCTCCGAGACCTCGCTCAAGGACATGGCGTTGATGACCATCGACGAGATCAACGCCAAGGGCGGCGTGAACGGCAAGAAACTCGAAGCGGTGGTGGTCGACCCGGCGTCGAACTGGCCGCTGTTTGCGGAAAAGGGCCGTCAGTTGCTGACCCAGGACAAGGTCGCCGTGGTCTTCGGCTGCTGGACCTCGGTGTCGCGTAAATCGGTGCTGCCGGTGTTCGAAGAACTCAACGGCCTGCTGTTCTACCCGGTGCAGTACGAAGGCGAAGAGATGTCACCGAACGTGTTCTACACCGGCGCCGCGCCGAACCAGCAGGCGATCCCGGCAGTGGAATACCTGATGAGCGAAGAAGGCGGCAGTGCCAAGCGTTACTTCCTGCTCGGCACCGACTACGTCTACCCGCGCACCACCAACAAGATCCTGCGCTCGTTCCTGCACGCCAAAGGGGTGGCGGACAAGGACATCGAAGAGGTCTACACCCCGTTCGGCCACAGCGACTATCAAACCATCGTCGCCAACATCAAGAAATTCTCCGCCGGTGGCAAGACGGCGGTCATCTCTACCGTCAACGGCGACTCCAATGTGCCGTTCTATAAAGAACTGGCCAACCAGGGCCTGAAAGCCACCGACGTTCCGGTCGTAGCCTTCTCGGTCGGTGAAGAAGAACTGCGCGGCATCGACACCAAACCGCTGGTGGGCAACCTGGCGGCATGGAACTACTTCGAGTCGGTGGAGAACCCGGCGAACAAGAAGTTCGTCGCCGACTGGAAAGCCTACGCCAAAAAACACAACCTGCCGGGCGCCGACAAAGCGGTGACCAACGACCCGATGGAAGCCACCTACGTCGGCATCCACATGTGGGCGCAGGCGGCTGAAAAAGCCAAATCCACCGATGTCGACAAAGTCCGCGAAGCCCTGGCCGGCCAGACCTTTGCCGCGCCGTCCGGTTACACCCTGACCATGGACAAGACCAACCATCACCTGCACAAGCCAGTGATGATCGGCGAGATCCAGGCTGACGGTCAGTTCAACGTGGTGTGGCAGACCGAAGGGCCGATCCGTGCCCAGCCGTGGAGTCCGTTCATCCCGGGTAACGACAAGAAGCCGGAGTATGCGGTGAAGAGCAATTAAGCCACCTGGATGTCGGGCCTGAACAATTCGTTCAGGGCTGACATAAATCCCTGTGGGAGCGAGCTTGCTCGCGATGGCGTTGGGTCAGGCAACATCCATGTTGAGTGATAGACCGCTATCGCGAGCAAGCTCGCTCCCACAACGTCCGTGCAAGGCGACTTTCCATGCCCACCGCCCTTTACCGCGTCATTCTCGCCATCGCATTGTTGTTACCGATGGCCGCCCACGCCAGTGACGCCGAAGACTTCGTCGCGGCCAATCCCGTGCAGCAAGCGAAACTGCTGGAATCCTGGGCCGCGCAGCCCGATCCGGCCCGTGTCGAACTGATCAACGCCCTGCAACAAGGCGAATTGACCATCGACGGCCAGCCGAAAACCCTGCGCCTGAACAATCGCCTGCGAGGTCTGATCGACACCGCACTGGCCAGTCACCAATTGCTCGCCGCCGACGCCAACATCCGATTGGCCGCCGCGCAGCAATTGCAGAAAAGCGCCAAACCCGCGCAGCTGGCATTTCTCGGCCAGCGGTTGGCTGGCGAACAAGACGAAAACGTTCATGCGGCGCTAAGCCTGGCCCTGGCCAGCCTGCAATTGGTCGATACCGACCCGGCGGTGCGTCTCGCCGCTGTGCGTCTGCTTGGCGAAACCGGCGACCCACTGGCCCGCACCCGCCTGGAAGGCTTGCTTGAACCCGGCGTCGAAGCCGATGCCACAGTGCGTACCGCAGCGGAGACCAGCCTGGCCCAGGTCAAGCGCAAACTGTTGATCGGCGAGGTACTCGGCCAGGCCTTCAGCGGCATGTCCCTCGGATCGATCCTGCTGCTGGCAGCCCTCGGCCTGGCGATCACCTTCGGCTTGCTCGGGGTGATCAACATGGCCCATGGCGAGATGCTGATGCTCGGCGCCTACTCGACCTACGTGGTGCAGTTGATGTTCCAGCGCTTCGCCCCGCAGGCCATTGAGTTCTACCCGCTGATCGCCTTGCCGGTGGCGTTTTTCGTCACTGCCGCGATCGGCATGGCGCTGGAACGCACCGTGATTCGCCACCTCTACGGCCGACCGCTGGAAACCCTGCTCGCCACCTGGGGCATCAGCCTGATGCTGATCCAGCTGGTGCGCCTGATGTTCGGTGCGCAGAACGTCGAGGTGGCCAACCCGGCGTGGTTGTCGGGCGGGATTCAAGTGCTGCCGAACCTGGTGCTGCCGTACAACCGCATCGTGATCATCGCCTTTGCTTTGTTCGTGGTGGTGCTGACCTGGTTGCTGCTGAACAGGACGCGCCTTGGCCTGAACGTGCGCGCCGTCACCCAGAACCGCAACATGGCGGCCTGCTGCGGCGTGCCGACTGGCCGCGTCGACATGCTCGCCTTCGGCCTCGGCTCGGGTATTGCCGGTTTGGGTGGCGTCGCATTGAGCCAGATCGGCAACGTCGGCCCGGACCTCGGCCAGAGCTACATCATCGATTCGTTCCTGGTGGTGGTGCTCGGCGGCGTCGGCCAACTGGCCGGTAGCGTGCTGGCCGCGTTCGGCCTGGGCATCGCCAACAAGATTCTCGAACCGCAGATCGGTGCGGTACTGGGCAAGATCCTGATCCTCGCGCTGATCATTCTGTTTATCCAGAAACGTCCGCAAGGCCTCTTCGCACTGAAAGGACGGGTGATCGACTGATGAACCAGCCTCTGATGCTCACTGCCAGCCAAAAGGCTGGCCCCAAAATCACGATCGCGGTCGGCGCGGTGGTCCTCGTTCTGCTGCTGACGTTGCCGCTGCTGTCGCTGTTGTCGTCCGACAACGCGTTTCACGTCTCGGCTTATACCCTGACACTGGTGGGCAAGATTCTTTGCTATGCCATCGTCGCCCTGGCGCTGGACCTGGTCTGGGGTTACGCCGGCCTGTTGTCCCTGGGCCACGGTCTGTTCTTCGCCCTTGGCGGTTACGCGATGGGCATGTACCTGATGCGCCAGGCCTCGGGTGATGGCTTGCCAGCGTTCATGACTTTCCTGTCGTGGACCGAATTGCCATGGTACTGGACCGGCACCAGCAGCTTCCTCTGGGCCATGTGCCTGGTGGTATTGGCCCCGGGACTGTTAGCGCTGGTGTTCGGCTTCTTCGCCTTCCGCTCGCGGATCAAGGGTGTGTATTTCTCGATCATGACCCAGGCCCTGACCTTTGCCGGAATGCTGCTGTTCTTCCGCAACGAAACCGGGTTTGGCGGCAACAACGGCTTTACCAATTTCCGCACCATTCTCGGTTTCGGCATCACTGAACCGGGCACCCGCGCAGTGCTGTTTTTCGCCACGGTGGTGTTGCTGGTGGCGAGCCTGTTCATCGGCTGGCGTCTGGCCCGGAGCAAGTTCGGCCGGGTCTTGACCGCCCTGCGCGATGCGGAAAATCGACTGATGTTCTGCGGTTACGATCCGCGGGGCTTCAAGCTGTTTGTCTGGGTGTTGAGTGCGGTGCTGTGTGGCCTGGCGGGCGCGTTGTATGTGCCGCAAGTCGGGATCATCAACCCGAGTGAAATGTCGCCGACCAACTCCATCGAGGCGGCGGTCTGGGTCGCACTGGGTGGTCGCGGCACCTTGATCGGTCCGCTGCTCGGCGCCGGGGTGGTCAACGGGATGAAGAGCTGGTTCACCGTGGCATTCCCCGAATACTGGCTGTTCTTCCTTGGCGCGCTGTTCATCGTCGTGACCCTTTATCTGCCCAAAGGCGTGATCGGGCTGTTGAAAAAGAGAGGTGAGCAATGAGAACCCTTGCGACGGCTGAATTCATGCTTGAGCCGGCCTTTTTTCCGCCGCTGGAACCCAACAGGGACGCCGGCAGCAGCCGCGACGCCATCGGCCTCGGCCAGAGCGCCGGCAAGGGCCTGAACACCCGCCACGGCACCATCCTGACGCTGGAAGACATTAGCGTCAGCTTCGATGGCTTCAAGGCCTTGAACAGTCTCAACCTGTACATCGGCGTCGGCGAACTGCGCTGCATCATCGGGCCCAACGGCGCGGGCAAGACCACGCTGATGGACGTGATCACCGGCAAGACCCGACCCAGTCACGGCAAAGCCTGGTTCGGTGAAACCCTCGACCTGACGCAGATGAGTGAAGTGCAGATCGCCCAGGCCGGCATCGGGCGCAAGTTTCAGAAGCCAACGGTGTTTGAAGCCTTGAGCGTGTTCGAGAACCTGGAGCTGGCGCAGAAAACCGACAAGTCGGTCTGGGCCAGCCTGCGGGCTCGTTTGAGCGGCGAACAGAGAGATCGCATCAGCGAAGTGCTGGATACGATTCGCCTGACCAGCTCGGTCAATCGCCCGGCGGGCTTGTTGTCACACGGTCAGAAGCAGTTTCTGGAGATCGGCATGTTGTTGATGCAAGACCCGCAATTGCTGCTGCTCGATGAACCGGTGGCGGGCATGACCGATGCCGAAACCGAGTTCACCGCCGAACTGTTCAAACGTCTGGCCGGCAAGCATTCGCTGATGGTGGTGGAGCACGATATGGGGTTTGTCGGATCGATTGCCGACCACGTCACCGTGTTGCATCAGGGCAGCGTGCTGGCCGAAGGATCGCTGGAACAGGTGCAGGATAACGAGCGGGTGATCGAGGTATACCTCGGTCGCTGAACCTGCCAACACGGTCACTGTGGGAGCTGGCCTGCCAGCGATAGCAGTGGGTCAGACAACATCAATGCGGGCTGTGCCGCCCCCATCGCTGGCAGGCCAGCTCCCACAGGGGTCCTGTTTGAAATTCAAGGAATTTGAACATGCTGCAAGTCGACAAGCTGCACCAGTACTACGGCGGTAGCCACATCCTGCGCGGCCTGACGTTTGAAGTGAAGGTCGGTGAAGTCACCTGCCTGCTCGGCCGTAACGGCGTCGGCAAGACGACCCTGCTCAAATGCCTGATGGGGCTGTTGCCGGCCAAGGAAGGCGTGGTGAACTGGGAAGGCAAACCGATCACCACGCTCAAACCGCACCAGCGGGTTCATGCAGGGATTGCCTACGTACCTCAGGGGCGCGAGATCTTCGGCCGGCTGACCGTGGAAGAGAATCTGCTGATGGGCCTGTCGCGATTTCCCGGTTCCGAAGCCAAGGAAGTTCCGGCATTTATCTACGAACTGTTCCCGGTGCTGCTGCAAATGAAACATCGGCGCGGCGGTGACTTGTCCGGTGGTCAGCAGCAGCAACTGGCGATAGGCCGGGCGCTGGCCAGCCGTCCAGGGTTGTTGATTCTCGACGAGCCTACCGAGGGCATTCAGCCGTCGGTGATCAAGGAGATCGGCGCCGTGATCAAGAAGCTTGCGGCCCGTGGTGACATGGCGATTCTGCTGGTGGAGCAGTTCTACGATTTCGCGGCCGAACTGGCCGATCAATACCTGGTGATGTCCCGGGGCGAAATCGTGCAGCAGGGTCGCGGCGAAAATATGGAAGCCGAGGGTGTTCGCGGTTTGGTTACGATCTAATCTGTAGCGTCCTGACGATAACTGGAAATCATGAACTTACCTGCCCCCACTGCGCTGTTTACACCGAGCTGGCACGCCGAGCTGGAACTGGGCTATGCCCGGTTCGGCGACTGCACGCGCCCGGTCCAGCGCCGGCACAAAGGCCCGCTGCGGGTGCAGAAGCACCTGTATGCCGAGGGACCGGAAGTTTGTCAGCACATCATCGTTCACCCCCCAGGCGGGATTGCCGGTGGTGACCGGCTGGACATCTCGGCCAGCGTCGGCAGCGATGCCTGGGCACAAATCACCAGCCCCGGTGCCGCCAAATGGTATCGCGCCGCCGGGCCCGCCTATCAGCAGTTGGACTTGAAAGTCGCGTGTGGTGCGACACTGGAATGGTTGCCCCAGGAGACCATCATTTTCAGTGCGGCGCAGGCCGAACTCAGCACATCCATCGACCTTGAAGGGGATGCCCGGTTGTTTTACTGGGACGTGGTGGCGTTGGGCCGGCCGGCCAGCGGCGAGCGCTTCGACCTCGGGCATTTTCAGGCGCAGCTCGATATCCGTCGCGACGGCCAGTTGCTCTGGCACGAACGTCAGCGCATTGTCGGGGATGATGGCTTGCTGGATTCGCCGATCGGCCTGGATGGGCAACCGGTGTTTGCGACGTTGCTGGTGACTGGTGAAATCGATAGCGACTTATTAGAGCGTTGCCGTTCGCTGCCCAATGAGGTGCGCGGGGATCTGACGCAGTTGCCGGGCTTGCTTGTGGCCCGGTGTCTGGCAAGCGAGGCGCTGTTGGCCCGCGGCTGGATGATCGAATTATGGCGGTTACTGCGCCCTGCACTGCTGGGCAGGGAAGCCGTCCCCCCCAGAATATGGAGCACCTGAAACGCGATTTAAAGGTGGGAGCGAGCCTGCTCGCGAAGACGGTGACACATCCGACATCCATGTGACTGATACACCGCATTCGCGAGCAGGCTCGCTCCCACAGGTAAGGCGTTCACAGATCTGAATGACTTTTTAACTGCCGATTATGGATTCCAAACGATGGACCTGACCCCACGCGAAAAAGACAAGCTGCTGATCTTCACCGCCGGCCTCGTGGCCGAGCGGCGTTTGGCTCGCGGCGTGAAACTCAACTACCCGGAAGCCATGGCCTACATTTCCGCGGCGCTGCTCGAAGGTGCCCGCGACGGCCAGACCGTGGCCGAACTGATGCACTTTGGCACCACCCTGCTGAGCCGCGAACAAGTGATGGAAGGCATCGCGGAGATGATTCCGGAGATTCAGGTAGAAGCGACCTTCCCCGACGGCACCAAACTGGTCACCGTTCACCAACCGATCGCCTGAGGTCGCGTCATGACTTACCACATCCGCGATGCAGCGCCTGCCGATCTGCCGGCGATTTGCGATATCTACAACGATGCCGTACTCAATACCACGGCGATCTGGAACGAACAGGCCGTGGACCTAGTCAACCGCCAGACCTGGTTCAGCGCCAGGCAAGCCCAGGGTTATCCGATCCTGGTGATCGTCGACAGCGATAACAGGGTGCTGGGATACGCTTCATTTGGGGACTGGCGGCCGTTCGACGGCTTCCGCCACACCGTCGAGCATTCGGTCTATGTACGCAGCGATCAGCGCGGCAATGGCCTGGGCCCACAGTTGATGGACATCCTGATCGAACGCGCCAGAGGTTGCGACAAGCATGTGATGGTTGCCGCCATCGAAAGCGGTAATGCCGCGTCCATTCGGCTGCATGAACGCGCCGGTTTCGTGACCACCGGACAGATGCCCCAGGTGGGCACCAAGTTCGGCCGCTGGCTGGACCTGACCTTCATGCAGCTGACCCTCAATCCTGGCGCGCAGCCACCTGCCGCCCACAAGGAGTAACGTCCGATGAACGCCGCCCAATTGCGCCGCGTCAATGCTGAAAGTTTTGCGCACTATCGTCAGGGTTTGATTGATCTATTGCTCGACGCCGTGGGTTATGGCGCCAGCGTCGGGTTCATGGCCAATCTGAACGCCACTGAAGCACGCGCCTACTTCGATGATGTTCAAGAGCACCTGAACAAGGGCAACGTGCTGCTGTGGGTGGTGGTCAAGGACGAACAGGTACAGGCCAGCGTGCAGCTGACCCTGTGCCAGAAAGCCAATGGCCTGAACCGTGCCGAAGTGCAGAAGATGCTGGTGCGCGAACACGCGCGTCGCCGGGGGTTGGGTCAACAGCTGATGAGTGCCCTGGAAACGGCCGCCCTCCAGCACAAGCGCGGCATGCTTTACCTCGACACCGAAGCCGGCTCCCCTGCCGAGGATTTCTACAAGGCGCTGGGATACACCCGCGCCGGTGAAATCCCCGACTACGCCTGCGACCCGAGCGGCCGCTACAAACCCACCGCGCTCTATTACAAGATCCTCCAGGGAGCCCATTGATGATTCCCGGTGAATACCAGATCCAGTCCGGCGACATCGAACTCAACGTCGGCCGCCGCACCCTCAGCCTGAAGGTGGCCAACAGCGGCGACCGGCCGATCCAGGTCGGCTCGCACTACCACTTTTTCGAAACAAACGACGCACTGACCTTCGACCGCGCCGCCAGCCGCGGCATGCGCCTGAACATCCCCGCCGGCACCGCCGTGCGCTTCGAGCCGGGGCAGAGCCGCGAGGTCGAGCTGGTGGATCTGGCCGGGCATCGCCGGGTGTTCGGGTTTGCCGGGCGGATCATGGGGGATCTGTAAGTAATACGGTGTCTGTTCTAGCTCCTTCGCGAGCAGGCTCGCTCCCACAGGGGAATGCGATCAACTGTGGGAGCGAGCCTGCTCGCGAAAGTGAGCGCAGCGAACGATTTCAAACTCAATTGAATCTCAAGGCGAATGAATGAAGATTTCCCGTCAGGCCTACGCCGACATGTTCGGCCCTACCGTCGGTGACAAGGTCCGCCTGGCCGACACCGAACTGTGGATCGAAGTGGAAAAGGACTTCACCACCTACGGCGAAGAAGTGAAATTCGGCGGCGGCAAAGTCATCCGCGACGGCCAGGGCCAAAGTCAATTATTGGCCGCCGAAGTCGTCGACACCCTGATCACCAACGCGCTGATCATCGACCACTGGGGCATCGTCAAGGCCGACGTCGGCCTCAAGGACGGGCGTATCGCCGGCATCGGCAAGGCCGGCAACCCGGACATCCAGCCCAACGTCACCATCGCGGTCGGCGCCAGCACCGAAGTCATCGCCGGTGAAGGCATGATCCTCACCGCCGGCGGCATCGACACCCATATCCACTTCATCTGCCCGCAGCAGATCGAAGAAGCGCTGATGAGCGGCGTCACCACCATGATCGGCGGCGGCACCGGCCCCGCCACCGGGACCAACGCCACCACCTGCACCTCCGGGCCTTGGCACCTGGCGCGCATGCTCCAGGCCGCCGATGCCTTCCCGATGAACATTGGCTTCACCGGCAAGGGCAACGCCAGCCTGCCAGAGCCGTTGATCGAACAGGTCAAGGCCGGCGCCATCGGCCTGAAGCTGCATGAGGACTGGGGCACCACGCCCGCCAGCATCGACAATTGCCTCAACGTCGCCGACCAATACGACGTGCAGGTGGCGATCCACACCGACACCCTCAACGAGTCCGGCTTTGTCGAAACTACCCTCGCCGCCTTCAAGGGCCGCACCATCCACACCTATCACACCGAAGGCGCCGGTGGCGGTCATGCGCCGGACATCATCAAGGCCTGCGGTTTGCCGAATGTGCTGCCAAGTTCCACCAACCCGACCCGGCCGTTCACCCGCAACACCATCGACGAACACCTCGACATGCTGATGGTGTGCCACCACCTGGACCCGAGCATCGCCGAAGACGTCTCGTTCGCCGAAAGCCGTATCCGCCGCGAAACCATCGCCGCCGAAGATATCCTGCACGACCTCGGCGCGTTCTCGATGATCAGCTCCGACAGCCAGGCGATGGGCCGGGTCGGCGAAGTCATCACCCGCACCTGGCAGACCGCCGACAAGATGAAAAAACAGCGTGGCCCGCTACCCGGTGATGGCGAAGGCAACGACAACTTCCGCGCCAAGCGCTACATCGCCAAGTACACCATCAACCCGGCGATCACCCATGGCATCAGCCATGAAGTGGGTTCGGTGGAGGTCGGAAAATGGGCGGATCTGGTGCTCTGGCGTCCAGCCTTCTTCGGCGTGAAACCGACACTGATCCTCAAGGGCGGCGCCATCGCGGCCAGTCTGATGGGCGACGCCAACGCCTCGATTCCGACGCCGCAACCGGTGCACTACCGTCCGATGTTCGCCAGTTACGGCGGCTCGCTGCACGCCACCAGCCTGACCTTTATCAGCCAGGCGGCGCAAGAGGCAGGCTTGCCGCAAGCATTGGGTTTGAGGAAGAAAATCGCCGTGGTCAAAGGCTGTCGCGACGTGCAGAAAACCGACTTGATCCACAACGATTATCTACCGAGCATCGACGTCGATCCGCAGACCTATCAGGTCAAGGCAGACGGTGTGCTGCTGTGGTGCGAACCGGCGGATGTGTTGCCGATGGCCCAGCGGTATTTCCTGTTCTGAATGCTGGGCATAAAAAGGCCTGGGTGCAAAAAATCCGCACCCCGGCCTTTGATTCAAAGACGATTCAACTGTTATCCGATTGCACCGTAAAAGGGATTTCGACTCTTTGAAGTCTGGCTCTATCGATAGCGTCCCGGGTCAATTTCTTCAGCAGGTTATTCCTTTCGGTATCGATCAAAACGAGCTCTGCCACGTACTCCTCATCCGTCATCACGCGACCGGGAGGGACATCGGACAGTTGTTTGCCGAGTAGCGCCGCGAGCGTCGTGATTTTTTTACGCAACAGGGTACGCGCTGATACCTCGGCGGTTGGCGTCCATTGTTCTTGTGCGACTTGCAGGTCTGACACAGCGTCGATTCTGCGCCGCAAGTTGTTGAACGCTTTGCGGTTGGCGCCCTGGATATACTGGCTCCAGAAACCCTGCTCGAGAATTGAATCGCTCAGAAGATCGCCTTCCTCAAGCGCGAGTACTCGCTTGCAGGCGGCCTCTATCATCAGCGGCGTGACATCCACCTCCTCGAACATCATGCTGCGCGACTGCCAAGGCAAATCCAGGCGCTCAGCCAGGGCAGTGACAAAGGCAAGATGAATTTCCACTTCATCAATAGACCTGACGAAGTTACCCTCCTCATCCCGCTGCGCCACCAAGTCGCCGTTGCGATCATATTCAGGAAATTTCCGGCCTTGCGCCAGCAGTTCCTTGACTCTCGCTCGGGCGATCCTGCCCAGTTCGTTCAACCGTGACTTGCCTCTGGCCAGACTCACCAGCTCCGATTCCACCAACCCCTTGTTTACAAGGCCGTAGGCCTCATAGACCAATACTTCAACGCCCATGGCGTTAAAAAGCTGCGCACCGGAATCGACACACGTGGAGGGAACAAGCGCGTCTTTGAAGAGCCTTTCGCGCAGTTCGGTGCTTTCAGCTACCGCCTCCAGCATTCGCCAGACCTTGCCGGCAAGGTCGGCTCTATAATCGGGAAAAGCATCCGAGGAGCTGGAGAGTTTTTTTATTTCAGCAAAAAATGCCTCGCAACCGAACTCGTCCGCAACCGCCCCCCAGAGATCACGTTTTGACGCTCGTAGTTGTGGTGTCGCTCGCTGCGCTGGCGGCAACGCCTTGATCCAGAAACTGCTGTCGGAAATCACCGAATTGGGCGATCGCCGGTCGGGATCGAGCCCTACCGATTCGATGTAGATCCTAAGCGCTGTGAGATTTTCTGATGACAGCCATTGCCGACCGCGACTGATCAGCGTGCGCGCCACTATTTCAGCCCGGTACGACCCCGGGGCTACCACAGGTATCCGGGTAAGGCGGTTATTGGTCAGTCTCAGATCGAAATGCCGGGGTCGGGGCAGGGAAAAGACCCCGGTAGGCCATACGGCGATGCCAGTATTCGATAAGTTCAGTATGTGCAAATCAGGCATTCGGCTGATATCGGGCGGCAAGGCCAGTGGATTGTTTTCCATCCCAAGGATCTTTAACCGGGTCAGGTTCCTGATGCGCTCGATGGCGGGGCCGGTCAGCGTGATCTGGTTATTGTTCAAGTGCAATTCAAGCAGATGCGGCATGTCATCAAGCGCTGCTGGAACGCGGGTCAGCTGGTTACTGGATAGATTCAGGGCGCGAAGTTGACGGAAGAGTCCAAGAAAACCCTCCACCTCATTGCTGAATCCCGAACGACTCAATCTCAGCCGGGTAACATGATCGAAATTCGCTTCCAGCGTCGGCAAGCTACGCAGCTGGTATTGCAACGAGGTATCACTCAGATCAATGTTCTGGCCACGATAATTGCCGTAGGCGTCATGGTCTTTTGGACCGGTCCTTTGCCAAGCCTGCTTGAGGGCTTTGACGATTTTAATCCTCGCACCCCACTCTCTGACGTACTGCGGGCTGTCTCTTATGCCTGACCACTCGTTCGGCGCCCTCAACCAGTTTTGCAGGCTGTCATCCAGTTGCTCGTACTCCCGCTCGAGCCGCTTGAGCTGGCGTTCTGGCGGGTCGTCTTGAGCATTCAGGTCCGCGACGAAATCGTCGAACTCCTCAGGGGTGAAATCGGGGTAGAGCGTTCTGACCCGCTCCTCGATATTGCGCTCCCATGCACTCTGACCACGACCGCTCAAAGGGTAGCCGCGCCGACCGTCGGGCAACAGCGTCAGTGGCTTGAAGAACGGTTTACGCTGCGCCTGCATTTTCAATACAGCGCGCAGTTCATCGCGTGTCAGTGCCTGTTCATTGATCAGCGCCTTGAGATCGGCACCCTGACTCACATGGGGTACGTTCAGCGCCCGCCGTCGAGCATCCGGTAACGCGTGCTGAAGGGCGGCGTACAGGCCATCCCTGCCATGCAGGTGATTGTCGCTGGCGTCGCGTGCCTCGTACTGGCCATCTCCTATACGAACCAGCACTTTGCGCTGAAGGGCATCCTCGGGGCCGACGCTGGCTCGCAGGGCTCCAGTGAATGAGCCATCCCGGACTTCGATGCGCAAATCGCCAGGTTTGCCGAGCAATTTTCCCAGTGTATGCAGAACCAGGCTTTCAGTGTCCGGCGACGCCAGCGCCTCCAGAAAAAGCCCCTCATAAGCTCGCGACAAGCGCACCTGCTGCTGCGCCAGGCGAGCTTTTTGCGCCAGTCGCAACGGAAGGCGCCTGGTGGTCTTCATTTGGCGCAGTTCGTTCGGCGTCGCATCATCCAACAGCTCGTTTGCGAGCCTGGTCGACACAGGGGAAAAATTGCGCTGGATCAGTTGAGTCCGGGGATTTCCCAATGCCTCCCGATCTTTGGACAAACTCTGGAATATCCGGGCCCTGGCCTGATCTGCCTGGTCCGCCAATCGAGCTCGCAAGGTCAGGGTTTGCTGGTCCGGCGCAACCTGTTGGCCGACCAGGCTGGTGATTTGCTGCTCGTCGAGTGACGACAGGACACGCTCCGGCAATTGCCCCGTCATCAGCTCGGTGCGGCTGACCTTGATGACGTCAGCAGGCGGTGCAGCGATATCACCATACTGAACTGACTTGCCGCTTGTATCAGAGCCCTCGAACGCCTCAATCGCTTTAGAACGAGGCCATCCTGGCAACTCGACCATCAAGGACGCGGCATAGGCACAAAGATCATCCTGAAGCTGCCCGGCACGAATCTGTGCCCCCACTTCGCCGGCATCGGCATAGGCTTGGAATCGCGTGATGGTGTCCGCCAGCAGTGCCGGCACCGGCTCACTTTCGACATGCATTCTGCGCAGCACGTCCTCATGGGTGCCGCTGACCTTGAGCATGTGTTCGCGCTCACTCTCGGTGAAGGCATCCACCGAGTGCCCCAGACGCCGTAACAAAGTGCGTTTGGGCCACTCCCGGGGTGCGTCTACCTCATGATTCCAGGCCCCGTTGCGGTTATGGTTCAGCTCCGGCTGGTAGGCATCCTCCCGACCAGGGTGCTGGATCCGGTATGTTCCGGAGTGCGGCTCCTCTTTCAAGACGTAATGCTTGCCCTCCAGCGGCAAAATGTTCTGACCGCCATGCTGATGCAGCCCCAACTTGTCGGGTCTGGAGTTGGCTGGCAACTTGATGCTGCGCTCATAGGGTTTGAGATCGGGCTTCCACAACCGCGTCTTGCCACTGGGCAGCGTGACGGACTTCAAGCCTTCGATGAAAGGCGAAACCGTGTAGTGAAACACCGGCGCCAGTGCCGCCATCGTCGCCAGGCTCTCCAGCACATCGGTGATGTGTGCCCAGCCCGCCTCCCTGTCGCCCTGACTCAACTCGCGAGCGCCCTCGATCGTCTCGAACAACAACTGATCCGCGGTGACCAGCAGCATGGCGGCACCTACCGGCGGCACAAAAAACGCGGCGATACCGATGACAGACAGGCCGATATTCAGGTAATTGGAGAGCCGACGGTCGCGGGTGATGCCATCTTCGGCGGCGGTGGAAACGGCAATGACCTGCGCATCCTCAAGCATATGCCGACGTTTCTGGCGGAACATTTCAGTCCAGATACCGGCCATGCCAACCCACTGAAAATTCAATGAAAGTTCGGCGTGCAAATCGATATTCTGCAGTGGGTCTCGCCGCCAGTGTCGATCCTCAAGGGGTCCCACCAGTCTTGAAGCCGGGCTCAAATACTTCAGATAACCGCGCACCTGGTCCTTCCAGTACATGCCGGACGGCGCATCCAGGACCTTCTGGGTAAATCGGAGAAAAAAACGGCCGCGGTCCTTCTCCGAAATGAAACGACTGAAGAAGCGTTGATAGTCGGTGAGCGCATCCTTGGCGCTGTCGATTCGGCTGCCAGCGGGTCGGTGCATCAATTGATGGGTCAGCTGCTCTTCGAAGTCAGCGAACGAGGCGTATTTTTTTATCGGATACTCGGGATCGTCGGGAATATAGGCGATGACATAGCTGCCATCGTAACGATTGGCGTGGGTTGGAAAGAACACCGCGCATTCGGCGATTTCGTAACCCATCAGCCGAAGCGGGCTGTAGCTGATTTGCCGATGGCTGGCGGCATCTTTGACGATAGGCTGTCCATTGATCAGCTCGACTAACGAATTGTAATGCGTCAGTTCGATATCAGCCTTCAGGAAGGCGGCATAAGCGGCGGCCTGCATGGCGGCTTTTTTGCTATCGATGAAAGCCTGACTTAACGCCTGCTGATGCGCTACGCCACCCTTATAAAGAAAGTCCTTGATGTATTTTTCATACTGACCACCGATATCCAGTTTTCGACAAATCATTACAAACTGCTGAATTTCCAGGTCGGGATCAAGAACTTCGAAGCGTCCCTGCGCATCGGGCTCGGTAATGAATGAAGAGTCTTTGTCAAAGTAACCCTCCTCGGACTCGAACACTTCGAAATTATGCAATGCCGCCTGCAGCAACGAAAAGGTTCTCGTGCGCACATCACCGGTGTTCACGCCTGTCGGGATGCCGAAGAATTTGTAATCTATCGGGTAATAGAGGCGCACCCAGGTTTTTTCGACATCGAGGTCGATGGCTTCTTTGGCCAAAGCCGCAATCAATAACGGCTTGGCATATTCAGTGACACTTGCCACAGTATCAATGGTTTTATCCCATGTATTTTGCCCATGACAATCAGCTTCCATTAACGCTTTCAGTACACTGCGCTGATCCATCGAGCTATTTTCATACCAGTGCGGGAGCGTGGGCCTGATATCTTTGAGTACCTTGCGTCGTTGCGGTGAGGCCTGGACAAGGCAGTCGGGGATCGTACTTTTTATAAAGTCGAAGTGACGGCCCTTTTCATGATCGCCAGGTTCGTCAATTGTAGTTTTTTCTTCAATAGATTCAGGCATGTCGCATATCCGTATGCAATTCGATCGAACTTGAATTTACTCACTGCAGATCACCGACAACAAATCAAAATTTCATCTGCTGATGTCCGAGCATAGCGTCATGACCATTCAATGAAGCAGCCTACGACGCTGCTTCATCGGCGCTTGCAGCAGGGCCACGACAAAGCCGTCAGGATGCGCCACACTCATTGGCTATCATTGCCATGCAGACGCCCAGCCATGCGTTTATCCGAATTCATCGTGCAGCACGTAGATCGCATTGTTGACGAATGGGAAAAATTCGCCGAAGCCATCAGCGCTGGCGAGCTGGACCGCACGACGTTGCGCGATCACGCAAAGTCGATCCTGCTGGCCTCGGCAGCCGATATGCGCACGGCACAGACCACCAGCGAGCAAGAGACCAAAGCCAAAGGCGAAGGCCCGGAGAAAACCCCAAGCCTGGACGTGGCCGCTTCCTGCCATGGCGAATTGCGCCACACCGTCGGTTTCGACCTGGTGCAAATGACGTCCGAATTCCGCCATTTGCGGGCCTGCGTGATTCGTTTGTGGGTCGACAGCCTGGAATCGCCGGACATGACCTATTTCCAGGACATGATCCGTTTCAATGAAGCGATCGATGAAGCCCTCGCCGAATCCACCGCCGCCTATGCCGAACAGGTCAATCGCTCGCGGGACATCTTTCTGGCAATCCTCGGCCACGACCTGCGGGCGCCGCTGCAAGCGGTGAGCATGTCCACCGAACTGCTGCTGCGCAAAGCGCCGCTCGAAGGCGATGCGCTGACCTGTGCGATCAACATCAAGCGCGGCGCGCGGCACATGGCGGTGATGGTCGGCGATTTGCTGGAGCTGGTGCGCAGTCGTCTGGGCAAAAGCCTGCCGGTCGAACCTGTGTCCATGGACCTGGCGGACGCGGCCCGTGCCGCGATTGCCGAAGCCTGTGCCGGCAACCCGGAATGCGACCCGACGCTGAACGTATCGGGGGATACCCGGGGTGTCTGGGATACCGGGCGGTTGGATCAACTCCTGCAAAACCTGATCGGCAATGCATTGCAGCACGGTTTGAACAAGCGCGATGTGACAGTCACCCTCAGTGGTGAACCAGACAGGGTTCGCCTCACGGTGCATAACTACGGCACACCGATTCCCGAGAATGCTATTGGCACCATCTTCGATCCACTGGTGCGCAGTGCCGACGAAGAACTCGGCCAGCCCTCCACCAGCCTCGGTCTGGGGCTGTTTATTGTCAAGGAAGTGGTCAATGCCCACTCCGGGACGATCGAAGTCAGTTCCAATGAGACCGATGGCACGCTGTTTGTCGTGGTGTTGCCCCGCAAGATCTAAAAATAATACCCGGTGCATTCAGGATTTGAGCGCGTTGTTCTCGGCCTGCAGTTGCTGGACCTTTCTCAGCAGATCCAGCATGGGAACGCCTCACTATCAGTTCTGCTAGTTCCCGACACTCAGCAGCAGCGTCAAACTGGGGGCGCTGATCAATGTCTCCCCTCTTACCAAGGAAGGCTCTGCCATGCCTCACTTACCTGCTGATAACCATGCCCGCTCATTGCCGTCACGCATTGTCCTGCTAACTACCGACAACAAAAATTCGATACTCGCCGAAGTCGCAGGAGCCGAGCCCAATTCTGTTGCTTATTCCGCGTACGGCCAGCAGTCCTCGCAGCAGGAAGTCGCTACGCACCTTGGTTTCAACGGTGGCCTGCGCGAAGCGCACCTCGGCTGGTATTTGCTTGGCAATGGCTACCGTGCTTACAACCCGACATTGATGCGTTTTCATAGCCCGGACAGTTGGAGCCCGTTTAATGGAGGTGGGTTGAACGCGTATATGTATTGCGTGGGCGATCCGGTGAATTTTTCGGACCCGACTGGGCATGTTCGATGGTTACCATCATGGAAAAAAATTAAGAATTTTTTCAGCAGGAAGGGTTCAACTTATAGCCCTTTACCTAACAGTCCATCCAGCGTCTCTGTCGCTTCCACAGCCAGCACAGCCAGCACCTTATCTCCACGGCCAAAGCAGTCGCAAACACAATTGCCTACGCATGTTCTCGTTCGTCTGCCCCCCGAACACAAAAAATTACTTGCGTCTAATGAACACTCACCATTTGTACGACCTCCGCGTGAAAGACAGGCAACAGCACCGTTCATAGATTCTTCTAGACAGACGCCAATGAACGCTCAAGGCCCTACCAGGATTAGCTCAACGCCAGCCTCTGATGGCTCGTCACCTCTTGGCCCACCCATCAACAGGGCTGTGAAGCCGACCAACCCTGCTAAATGGAATGTTCCCAGGCATCATCAAAAAAAAGCCGATTTGAATCCAGTCACACGCCCTCTTCCTCTAGCTCCCGGAGATCTTGAACTTGGCTTGAGTATTGATTCACAAAGAGATGTACGAGTAAACCTGGAAGTGTTCAGCACAAATGTGAGAAACGGAAACTAAGGCAACAAACAGTAAAAGTACGCGAAGCAGCTATCTAAGCTCCTTAGATTGCGGGGGCTTCAAACCTTCAACTATTCAACCACCAACCGCCCCAACCGCTGCTTGAGCATCCGATTCTCCGCCCTTAGCTGCTGGACCTCTTCAAGCAGGTCCAGCGCCAGGGCAACACCTTCCCACTCCAGCTCCAAATCGTGCCGCAATTTCGCGGCACGCTTGGCCAGCGCCAGCTCATAATCGTTGAAACGCCAATCCTTGGGCTCTTCGCCCTGAGGTTCGAGGATGCCGTGCTCGACGATTTCGATCACGTAGACGTCCGACAGGTCGGTCGCCTCACAGAATTCTGCCATGTCCAGTTGAACGATCAGGGGGTTGCTCATGATGGGCTACTCCGTCTCTTGGATCAGAAGTGTTCTCGCGGATTGAAAGCGGCTTTTTTCGCCAGTTCCTGCCACAACGCCTTGACCTCGTCATCCGGGGCCTTGGGCATGACGGCCTTGAGTTGCACGAACAGGTAACCGCGCTCGCCGGCCTTGTTCATCAGGCCGTGGCCCTTGGCGCGCATGCGCTGACCATTCTGGCTGCCGGCGGGGACCTTGAGGTTGATCTTGCCGGTCAGGGTCGGCACTGCGACTTCAGTGCCCAGCGCCAGCTCCCAGGGGGCGACCGGCAAGGTGATGATCAGGTTCTCGCCTTCGACGTCGAACTTGGGGTGCGGCGCAAAACGAATGATCAGGTACAAGTCGCCGTTGGCGCCGCCACCGACACCCGGCGCACCCTGGCCCTTGAGGCGGATACGCTCGCCGTCGGCCACGCCGGCCGGGATCTTCACGTTCAGGCTTTTGCTGGTATTGCTGACGTGCTGGCCGGCAGCGTTGTACTGCGGCACCTGGAAGGTGACCTTCTTCGACTCGTTCGAGAGGGTTTCTTCCAGAAAAACCGGTAGTTCCATTTCCACGTCTTGCCCTCGACGTCCGGTGCTGCGACGCGACTGTCCACCATTAAAACCAGGGCCACGGCCACCGAAGATCGAACTGAAGAAGTCCGAAAAATCGCCCGTGTCCTGACCACCACCGAAACCGCCAGCGCCACGCCCCTGCCAACCCGGCGGCCCCTGGAACGGTTGGCCGTGCTGGCCATATTTGCGCAAATCGTCGTATTCGGCGCGTTTGTCGGCGCTTTTCAACGCTTCATAGGCTTCCGAGGCATCCTTGAACTTGGCCTCGGCGTCCTTTTCCTTGCTGACGTCCGGGTGGTACTTGCGCGCCAGCTTGCGATAAGCCGCTTTAATCGTCTTATCGTCCGCGGTCGGCTCCACGCCGAGAATCTTGTAATAGTCTTTGAAGTCCATCGAGGGAATCACCGTCCGTTATCGATATCGCGCCACCACCGGCAGCATGCGCTCATTGGCCGCCGCCTGGTTGACCGATCTCTAGTGTTGTGACCGGGCAGCGCATCAGAAGTTTATCGGCAGCAGTGGACAGTTCTTGCGACCATCCCGTGCCTGCCAGGCTCAATGCAGACAAGTTTGGGGCATCCGGCCATCTTATCAAGCGCCAATCGCCGAGATTTAGCGGATAGTCGGCCTTCGAATCTGTGCCGCAGTGGCATACACTGCGCGGCCGTTTTTTAACCGGAACCTGAAAGACATGAAAAACGCATCTCCAGCCCGTGCCTGTGGTATCGACTTCGGCACGTCCAACTCCACTGTCGGCTGGCTGCGCCCCGGCATGGAAACGCTGATCGCGCTGGAGGACGACAAGATCACCCTGCCGTCAGTGGTCTTCTTCAACATGGAAGAGCGCCGCCCGGTGTACGGCCGGTTGGCGCTGCACGAGTACCTGGAAGGCTACGAAGGCCGGTTGATGCGCTCGCTCAAGAGCCTGCTGGGTTCCAAGCTGATCAAGCACGACACCAGCGTCCTCGGCACGGCCATGCCGTTCAAGGACCTGCTCGGGCTGTTCATCGGCCAGTTGAAGAAGCGCGCCGAGACTGCCGCCGGTCGCGAGTTCGATGAAGTGGTGCTGGGTCGTCCGGTGTTCTTCGTCGACGACGATGAAATGGCCGACCAGGAAGCCGAAAACACCCTGGTCGACGTTGCCCGCGCCATCGGCTTCAAGGATGTGTCGTTCCAGTACGAGCCGATTGCGGCGGCGTTCGACTACGAGTCGACCATCGAAAAGGAAGAGCTTGTCCTGATTGTGGACATCGGCGGTGGTACGTCGGACTTCTCCCTGGTACGCCTGTCCCCTGAGCGCCGCAACCACGACAACCGGCACGACGACATCCTCGCCACCGGCGGCGTGCATATCGGCGGGACCGATTTCGACAAACAGCTGAGCCTGCAGGGCCTGATGCCGCTGTTTGGCTACGGCAGCCGCATGAAGAGCGGCGCCTACATGCCGACCAGCCACCACATGAACCTGGCGACCTGGCACACGATCAACTCGGTGTACTCGCAGAAGTCGACCCTGGCCCTGGGCAGCATGCGGTACGACATCGAGGACACCGGCGGCATCGACCGTCTGTTCAAGCTGATCGAGCAGCGCGCCGGGCATTGGCTGGCCATGGAAGTGGAAGAAACCAAGATCCAGCTGACCCATGCCGACAGCCGCCATGTACCGCTGGACCGCATCGAGCCGGGCCTGAGTGTGGAATTGAGCCGGGCGCTGTTCGAAGCGGCCATCGACAACCTGCTCGAACGCGTGCGCAACAGCGTCACCCAGTTGCTCAACGATGCCAATGTGCGGGTCGACCAGGTGGATACGGTGTTCTTCACCGGCGGTTCGAGCGGGATTCCGGCGTTGCGCAACAGTGTTTCGGCGATGTTGCCGAACGCGCGGCATGTGGAAGGGAATATCTTTGGCAGCATCGGCAGCGGGTTGGCGATTGAAGCGATGAAGCGTTACGGCACGATGGATTGATCTGAAACCGCGGCGCGTCCTTCGCGAGCAGGCTCGCTCCCACATTGGAATGCATTCCCCTGTGGGAGCGAGCCTGCTCGCGAAGGCGTCAGCTCAGGCACTACATCTACCGGATCAAACCATCCCCACCTGCTTCAACTCACTCTTCAAATACGCATAATAAATCGGCCCCGCCACCACCCCCGGCAGGCCGAACGCGGCCTCGAACACCAGCATTGCCAGCAGCAACTCCCACGACTTGGCACTGATTTGCCCGCCGACGATGCGCGCATTGAGAAAGTATTCGAGCTTGTGGATAACGATCAGGTAACCCAGCGCCGCGACCGCCACCCAGATCGACAGTGACAAGCCGACGATGGTGATCAGGGTGTTCGACATCAGGTTGCCGATCACCGGCAACAAGCCGAGCAGGAAGGTCAGCACGATCAGGGTCTTGGTCAGCGGCAGCTTGATGCCGAACATCGGCAGCACCACCGCCAGGAAAATCCCGGTGAAGAAGGTATTGAGCAGGGAAATCTTGATCTGGGCGAACACGATGTTACGAAACGCCTGAACCAGCAGATGCAAACGATCGAACAGTGCGGCAGCCAGCGGCTTGCGTTTGGTCAAGTCCGGCACCCGTTGCAAGGCAATGATCGCCCCCAACACCATGCCGATCAGCAGCGTCACGAACATGTGGGCCGCGTCCTTGCCCACCAGTTGCAAATCACTCAAGTGCTTGCTCATCCACTCGCCAATCGCCACGCGGAATTCGGCAGCACTGGCTGGCAGATAGGCGTCGATGAACGGCGGCAATTGCCCGCGCGCCCGGTCGACGACCCCCATGAATTTGTCGAGGGAAGCGCCGGGGTTTTCCGCCTCGTGCAGCAGGAAGCTGATGGCGCCGGCGAAGATCAACGCCAGCACGCTGACCACTAAGGTGCCCAGCAACGCCACCGCCAGCCAGCGCGCACGCCGACCTTCGATCAGCCGCTGTAATTGTGGGGTAAGCATGTTGACCAGTTCGAACACCAGCAAACCAGCCAGGAGGCTGGGCAGTAACCGCAACGGGATCACCAGCAGCAAACCACCAAAGATGATGATCCAACTGATTACCAGCAAGACTTGGCGTTGAGAAAACGTTGGCATACAGCCTCAAAACGAACGGCGATAAAGGATTGGCAGTCTGCCAGCGTTCCGATGTCAGCACTAGGGAATGTGCAGGTCGAACTTTGTCGGGGCTCAGGCAACTTTTTGTTGTGCCTGGCCCGGCCTCTTCGCGAGCAGGCTCGCTCCCACATGGGGCGGTGGTGGACTGTAACGCCGCCAATCCACTGTGGGAGCGAGCCTGCTCGCGAAGAGGCCCTCACAGCCCCCACACATCCCAACCCAGTGTTTATTTATTTTTCAGACACTCACTCATGAATGCCTTGCGCGCATCGCCCTTGAGCGCCTGGGTCGTGGCCGTGGCATTACAGGTTTTCATCTTCTCTTGCTGAGGGGTCATGGCCTTGGCGTCATCCTTGGCCGGCGCCGCTTTCAAACAGTTACTCATGAAGGCTTTGCGCTCATCGCCCTTGAGGCTTTTGGCCGTGGCGTCGGCGTTGCAGGTGGTCATCTTGTTCTGCTGGGCAGTCTCGGCGAACCCCTGGGAACAGAGCAGCAAACCGATCATCAACAAAGGGACACGCAACATCTTCATGAAGTTTTCTCCTTGTTGCCGCAACGAGGGGCGCGGCCTCGCTCTGCAGTGTAGACAAAGGCTGTTACGCCATCATCTGCGCTCAAGAGTGCTACGCCGATACTGATCGGGCGTGCATCCGGCCTGGCGCTGAAACATTGCAATAAACGCCGAGCCGGTGCTGTACCCCATATCAAAGGCAATCTCCTGAATGCTGCGAGCGCTGTCCAGCGCTTCGATCGCTGCCAGAAACCGCAACCGCTGGCGCCACTCGCCGAAACTCATGCCCAACTCCCGTGCGAACTGCCGCGCCAGCGTGCGTTCGCTGACATGGATGTGCGCGGCCCAGTGTGCCAAGGGACGATGATCGCCGGGCTCGGCCTGCATGGCTTCCAGAATGCCGAGCAACGCCGGGCTGCTGGCGTAGGGCAGGTAACATTCATGTACCGGCGCCAGTTGCAGTTGATCGACCAGCACTTGTGCCAGTCGCTTGTCGGCGTCGCGCTCGGGAATCTTCACATCTCGCGCGGCGAAGTCTTTGAGAATCGCCTTCAAAATGTCGCTGATCGCCAGCGTGCAGGCCTGTTGCGGCAAATCACTGCACAGTGTCGGTGCCAGGCAGACCGCGCGATAGTTGATCGGCTGATGGCTGTAGAAACTGTGCTCGACCTGCGGCGGCACCCACACTGCGTATTGCGGCGGCGACATGAAGCGGATGCTGCCGATTTCCATGTGCAAGACACCATTGGCCGAATACTCCAGGGTGCCCCAGGGATGACGGTGGGCCGAGGCATATTCGTGGCCATTGAAATCGGCATAACGGAAGTAAACCGCGGCCGGCAGCTCGCTGAAATCGAGCAGATCGATGTGTTTACTGTTCATGCTGTCCGGAATCAGGGGTGGATTGTCTGGATCGAAGTATAGGCTTGTATCCAGACAGGCGATAATCACCCCTCATTAACGTTCTGGTTTTCCCGATGCAATACGCTTATCCCCTGCTGGCCATTTTCATCTGGGCTGGCAATACCGTGATCACCAAAATGTCAGCCGGGGCGATCTTCCCCGCCGAGATCGGTTTTTACCGATGGCTACTGGCCGGATTGCTGTTCACCCCATTCATGCTCAAACCGGTAATCGCCCATTGGCCGGCGATCCGCCCGAACCTGGGCAAGATTTTCATCCTCGGCGTATTGGGCATGGCGGTCTATCAGAGCCTGGCGTACTTCGCCGCGACGCTGACCACGGCCACCAACATGGGGATCATTTTGTCCTTGATGCCATTGATGTCGCTGGCCATGGCGATTGTCAGTCTCGGCCAGCGCCTGACCGCCGGCGCATTGGCTGGTGCGGTACTGTCATTTGCCGGCGTACTGGTGGTCGTTTCTTCCGGCAGCCTGGGCGCATTACTGGAGCACGGTGTGAACCTGGGGGACGCGATGATGCTGATCGCTACCCTGGCTTACGCCATCTACAGCACGCTGTTGAAAAAGTGGCAGTTGCGTCTGCCGCCGCTGGTGTTGCTGTATTTGCAGGTGCTGGTGGCAGTGGTGGTGCTGTTTCCGCTGTTTGTCGCATCACCGAAGATCGGCCCGACCCTGCAGAACATTCCGCTGGTGTTGTATGCCTGCCTGCTCGCCTCAATGATTGCGCCGCTGGCGTGGATGCAGGCCGTGGTACGCCTGGGGCCGAGCCGGACCACGCTGTTTTTCAATCTGCTGCCGTTGATTACGGCGTTGATTGCGGCGCTGGTGCTGCATGAGCAATTGGCGATGTATCACCTGGTGGGTGGGGTGTTGACCCTGGGTGGGGTGATTCTTTCGGAGCGCTGGACCACTGTGTTGGGCCGTAAGATCCGAGTTGCCTGAGCGGACGCTTTCGCGAGCACGCCCGCTCCCACATTTCGACCGCGCTCATCCAGGCAACGCCAATCAAATGTGGGAGCGAGCCTGCTCGCGAAGAACGATAACTAGGTGAACCTGCTAAACCCCGGCCGCCTTTAACCGCGCCGCATGCTCGACAAACAACCGCACCGGCTGCGCCCCCTTGCCCACCAACCCCAGCGATTGATTGACGATGTCAAAGTGATCCAGCGGGTATTCATCGCCAATCACCGTCCCGAGATGCGAGCTGTAACGCCCGACCATTCCGTCGCAATGCCCGACTTCACGCACGAACGTTCTGGCAAACAAGCGGCAACTTCGATTGGTACCGTCAAACAGATTACGTCCGCGATCGGTCTTGCCTGGCTGCAAGGTCCCTGACCATGAGTAATAGCGCACGCCGTTGACCTCTTCCGGCCCGTGCCCGCCCCAAGTCAGCGGCAACCCCTGTGGATAACGCTGATTGAACAGCGCCACGCCTTCAGTCGTCAGCGATTGATGCGAGGCCGGGATATCCACTGGCAGTTTCGGTCCACGATAGCCGGTTTCCAACAGGCTCATCAACGCGCCGATCAACCGCAGCACTACACTGAGCAACCGACCCTTGGCGCTGTCTGCGGGGTAATGCTTGTGCAAATAATCGGCCAGCTCCGAACCGTGATTGGGCCCGGCCACAGACGTGACCGAGGCAACCCGGTCCGGACGTTTGGCGGCGGCATATCGGGCGGTAAGCGAGCCCTGACTGTGGCCAATCAGGTTGACCTTCTCGGCCCCGGTTTCCAGCAGAATCTCCTCGATCCGTGTCAGCAGTTGCTCACCGCGCACCTCGGTTGAGTTGAGCGGCGAGACCTGCACCGCAATCACCGTTGCCCCATCCCGGCGCAGCGCCGAGATGATCCCATACCAGTACGGATAGAGCAGTAGACGGATAAACCCGAGCATTCCCGGAACGAGGACCAGCGGATAACGCGTGGCAGTACCTTGCGACATGGGTAAACATCCTTGTGATGGGTGAGATGAAGCAAGGCTGGATGCAAGACATCCGCCAAGCTTCGACATCGAAGATGACAACTCGACGACCAGTCTATGACATCCGCCCTGCTTCAACCCCACCACACCTGCTTGATAGGTAAGCGCAATGCTCTGCAAGGACTGTCGAAGCCTGCGGTCGCTGCAATTGATCATTTACATCAAACTTTTCTCCGCGCCCATCACTCACACCTTAAGTAGCGATCACGTCCCAGATGCGTGACGCAAACCGGATTAGCCTCCAGGAGATCGAGATGAGTGACATGCATTTGTCTGATGTAACCACCCTGCGCGAACGTGCCCGCAAGAATGTCGAGAACGGCGCAGTGACGGAAAGCTACAGCGCCGACCGCGAGGAAGTACTGCGTCTGCTCAACGAGTCGTTGGCCACCGAACTGGTCTGCGTGTTGCGCTACAAGCGTCATTACTTCATGGCCAACGGCTTCAAGGCCCAGGTCGCGGCCGACGAATTCCTCGAGCACGCAACCCAGGAAGCCCAGCACGCCGACCGTCTGGCCGAGCGTATCGTGCAACTGGGCGGTGAACCCGAGTTCAACCCTGACCTGCTGTCGAAAAACTCCCACGCCCAGTACGTGGCCGGCAATTCGCTCAAGGAAATGGTCTATGAAGACCTGGTCGCCGAGCGCATCGCCATCGACAGCTACCGCGAGATCATTCAGTACATCGGCGAACAAGACCCGACCACCCGGCGCATCTTCGAAGACATCCTGGCTCAGGAAGAAGAGCATGCGGATGACATGGCCGATATTCTGAAAGATCTGTAACGGCAAAACAGCCTTATTGCACTTGAGACAAGCAATAAGGCTGCCCCATTTATCACGGCAGCAAACTAAAGAAACAAAAGCCAAATAGACACCACACCACACTTACTTATACTCGACTTCACAACAAAACCGTTGTTTATATTCAAGCAAAGGAATACAGCTATGTACATGGAAGAACGCCTTGAGTTTGTTGATACGCTGCCGAAAATTGCAGTACCAGCAAAACGACCCCTCATCAACTTGAATGTCAAAATTGTAAACAATACCAACAAAGCATCGGCCTGCGTTTTCCCTAACAATATAAGCGTGCGCTTGCCGGGCGTACAACAACAGATTTTTGATGACGTAAACCTCTGCAAACTCGTGATGCAGACTGCTGCTGACAAACTATTCCCGGAACCTGAACAAATATTTGAGTGGTATAAATACTACACTTCCGGCCTGGGCAAATTAGGCTGGGTGCTGCAAGCCAGGGACTATGAAAGCACCACCATTGACCAAGCCGGATTGACACTGGAGACACTGGCCCTGCAGCTCGCGAAGCCTCATATGGGCGACAGGGCTACGGATATCACCACCTGCTTCAAACAGGCACTGGCCGCCGTTAAAAACACACCAATCGCCCTTGAAGTCTTTAATGTCAAGAAAGAAGTAAAGCAAAATCGGAAATACGACCTCGGGCCAGTCTGGTACGATGAGAAGGGCCAAGCGAACATGATCGTCAACTGCATATCCTTCGACTCCCGTGAAGACATCACCGACGTCCTAAACTGGACGTCGACCACGCAGTCGACCACGGTAAAAAGCGGTGCGACACATGCTTACCTGGATAACAACGTGTTCCCAAAACTGCGCAACACTTTAGTTGCGAAATACGAGACCATATTCAACAATTTTGTGCTAGGCATGCCCGACTTCTAAACCATGGCTAACGCTTAAAGCCTAATTGAAATCGGCTGCCATAGTCGATTTCAATTACCGCTTCGCACCAGCGTTATTTCGGAGATGCCATCATAAAGCAAACAATTGACACTTACCTTGTCAGTGGAAATATAACCGTTTTTTTCGGGCAACATACTGACGCTTTCAAACAAGACATATTGCACACTAGCTTGTGCGGCCATTTATTGTCTCAGAAACTCAACAACGGCCTGACATCATGGTCCACTTACACAAGCGCGGTAAAAGCTTTGGACTGGATCGGGGGTAGCTCGCAGCTAAATTTATTTAAATTTGAAAACAGCAAGCTCTCGAATATTATTGACCTGTGTATTGGCAAAACCCTGAAACACAATGAAAAAGCAGTAGTGGGCACAATACTCAAAAAACTGGCCAGACTTCCAAGCGACTCATCCGCTGCCAAGAGCGTGACCAACAGACTCGAGTCCAATGCTTCTGACGTCACCTACACGACGGCTTCTCGCCCCCCTTTCAAGCAGTCATACGCGACTTCAGTTGCACTAACCATCCTATCCGACAACAAAACCATTACAACTCTGCAAGTCTCGTTTAGAACTGATAATTTGAGTGGGCTCGACGTTCTGGATAACCCGACATTGAAAGCACTGAACGAGGTTTACAACAGGCGTTTGTTGATCAGCATTTTCAATGAACGCAAATACCATACCAAGCGCGCGCAGGTGTTGAAAAAGCTTGGCAACAAACCCCTGACCGAACTGCTTCGCATCACCGATTTTCTTCATATTGAAGCGCAAGGGACAAGGCAGACAACTTGATATTGTAAATAATAAAGCCGTATTGAATCAGCTCTCAATATGGCTTTTCATTTACCCATTACAACCACGCATTTCAACTAACAGCATACAGTTACAAAGACTCACTGGACGTCCTAACTCAATTCTTTATAGTCGATCTACAGGCACACTGTCTGATCACACACTATAAAGGATTATAGCCATGCATATTGAACAACGACTCGAATTTCTGGACTCTCTCCCATCCCTACCAAAAACCAATACGCCCTCCATTCGAACCTTTGCCCCTGAAACGCCGATTGATCCAAGCAAGCCAAGCGGTACTGTCGGGACAGAGATGGTCAATCTATTCATGGCGGACGTTTCTATACAGAACCGTAAAGACGTCAATAGTTGCAAGCAGTTAGTACAGAACGCTGCAACCAAACTTTATGACCCGCAAAAGGAACTGTACCAGTGGTACAAATACTATACAGATACATTGACAAAGCTCGGCTGGATTATTCAGGCCTCCCAACTAAAGGAGCAGACCATTAAACGTAGCGGCCTGACGATGGATATCGTGGCGCTCTATGTGATGCAAGGTTTTGTGGGGGCCAATGTTACAAAGCTGGGAGAATTGGCTGCCAAAGCGGTAGACGGCATCAAAAAAGACGACGGCCTGGTTAATATCTACAACCGTACAGCCAACGTCGGAAAGGACGCCAAATTTGATATGTCGCCAGTATGGCAGACCAAGGAAGGTTACCCGGCGATGATTCTTAACTGCAACAGCCTGGATGTAAGTGAAAGCAGTCGAGGCATTCTCTGGTGGAAGTCGACCACACAGGAAACACACATAAAAACAGCAGCGCAACTTGTCTATCTTAACGTCGACAATTACACCCCGATACGTGAAGGCATTCTTGCCAAAATTGCAAACACCGCCAAAAATGCGCTCGCCGAAATTCCGGACATGTAAAAAAATCTTAAGAAAGTAGCTCATCACCCATCATGAGCTACTTCTACAATCACAAATGACAAGCGAGAATTCGGATGACTGACACTTCACTGGACATGTACATCGTCGATGGAAATATTACTTGTTTTCTTGGCCAGCACTCAAACTCCTTCAAGCAGGATGTTTTGAACTCCAGCTTACTCGCAAACCTGGCTTCAATCTCGAACGGAATTGCCTCTGACGCTTGGTTCCACGCCTATATGAAACTTTTGGGATCCCTATACTGGACAACAAAAAGCCATGCCAGCCGATACCCCAAAATTAAATCGGTGAGCGTACTCAAGCTCGCCCAACTCGCGTTGTCCAATTACCTATCGACCGTTGAACAGGACCAACTGGCTAAATGCCTTGCCTTTATAAAAAAGTTGCCTGAGGACTCCGACGCTCGGTCCGCGCTGCTTCACAGGATTCAATCAACAGATATGGATAATGATCAACCACTGAACACGGTCTGCCCCCTGCTGACCATTGTCTGCGAAAACAAGATGATCATTTCATCGATTATCCGTTTCGAAACAGTTGATCCCGTCGACGTTACCATTCTCGACGAGGAGCTACCCTTGAAAAAAATAATCGGCGCGCCACAAATCAATCAATGGATCACTTATCTGGAAGAAAGCGATTATGCCGACGCCCGGAATCTGGTAATAGGAAAACTTGGTAGCAAGATCAAAACCAAACTGTTTCATCTGGATGCGACGCCACTGTCGCACTAGCTACTACGCAACATTCGTAGCGCACACTTGGCACTCAAGGCCAATAACGTGCGCCGCGAAACAATCGCCCGGCCCTTCAGACCTTAGCCTTTCACGGTCTTGGGTGCCTTGCCCGCCTTCATCTGCTCCAGCAACGGCGCACACTGATTCGGCTCGCCCCCGCTCGGCGCCACCAACGCCAGCAGCCCCGCCGCGGGCGCGGCAATCACACCCAGCGCAACCATCCCGGCGCCACGCAGTAACAGCGGCACGGCTTTCACACCGGCATCCGGCTTGATGAACTTGCCCCGCACGTACAGCGGCGAACGCAACGAAATCAGACGCCAGCCCTTGGATTCCGGAGAGATGGTCAGGTCCAGTTGCTCAGTCGCCATGTTTGCCGTGCCGTCGATATAGATGATGGCATTCTCGGTATCGAAGACGAACAACCGCGTAGTCGCCAGACCGGTCTTTATGTCGAAGTCGGCGGCTGCGCAGTTTATTTTTACTTCCTTGTCACCGAAGATTTTGCCGACCACGTAGTTGCCGACATTCAACCCGGCCAGCTCCATCAACTCGCGACTGATGGCGCCGTCATTGATCAGCATCTTCAGGTTGCCATTGGCAGTGCCCAGCAATTTGGCGACCGAGTTGCCGCGACCGGTGATGTCGGCATCGCCATTGAGCTCGCCGAAACTGGTTTTCATCGGTTCGAACGTCGGGAACAGCTGCTTGAGCTTGAATCCGCGTGCAGTCAGCTGTGCCCGGCCTTCCAGCGGATCGGTGTGACCGTTCAGGCGGATCTGCGCATCCAGCTTGCCACCTGCCACACCGAAGCGCAGGGGCTCAAGGCTGAGCACGCCGTCTGTCAGTACCAAATGGGTATAAAGGTCGTTGAACGGCAACTTTTCGCTGTGGACGATGCGCTTGCCGGTAAATTCGACGTCAGCATCCATGTCACGCCAGCGCTCGGTCTTGAACTCTTCGACCGGCAATACCTTATCCGCCGGTTGCTTGCTTTCGCCGCCACGGGCTTTTTGCTTGGCGTTGGAGTCTGCACCGATCAATGGCGCGAGGTCGGCAAACAGCAATTGATTGGAAACCAGCGAGCCGCTGAGTTTCGGTCGTGGCTGACTGGCGACATAGGCCAGGCTGCCGTGGATGTCGCTCGCGCCGATCTTGCCGTTGAATTCTTCATAGCGAAACGACGCGCCATCGGGCTCATGCAGCTTGGCGATCAAATGACCGTCGGTGGCATAGGGCGGCGTATCCGGCAGGGTCACGCCGGTCAAGGGGTAAAGATTGCCCAGGCTGGAGCCGGCCAGTTTCAGCCGCAAATCCAGAGCACCGAGGTTCAACGGATCGGTCAGGGTCCCGGCCAGTTCGATATTGGTGTCTGCGATCTTTACCTGAGCCTGGAGCGGAAACGGCCTGGCCGCATCCTGCAAGGCCAGCAGGCCACCAATCTTGCCTTCTCCTGCAAGCTTCTGGTTATGGTACTGACCTTTGACTTTCAGGGCGAACGCGTAATCCTGGGGCGCGGCGCCTTTCTCCTGGGCGACTTTCGCCGCTTTGTCGCCAACGATATCGCTGAACGGAATCGGTTTGCCCAGCGGGTCGATGATCAGATCGAGCTGAGTTTTCAGGCTCTGGTCGTCGAGGGTGACGTGGCCCTTGTCAAAGCCGATTGCGCCAATGTCCACCACCCAGCTTGAAGGCTCGGCGTCCGGGTCCTTGGGATCGAACTTGAAGGTCCAGTTGGCGCGACCGTCGGCCAGGCGCTGCAGGTCGGCATTGGGTTCGGTGAGGTCGATGCGCGGGATCACCACGCGCTGCGCCAGTAACGCCAGCGGTGAGAGGCGCAGTTCGACGCGTTTGAGCGTGACCATCTGCGGTTTTTTCGACCAGTCCGGATTACCCAGGCTCAGGTCTTCCGCCACCACGTGTGGCCAAGGCACCCAGGCCCGCCAGCCCCCTTCGTCGGGTTCGCGCTGCCAGATGACCGCCAGGTTGCCATTGATGGCAAACGGACGGTGCAGTTCTTCGGAAACTTTGGCGTTAAGCGGTGGTTTGATCCTGTTCCAATCGAAGAACACGATGATCAGCACCAGTACCGCCAGCAGGACAATAAGGCTGGCGAAGGTCCAGGCGAAAATTTTACGAGTGCGCGTCATTGCACAGGGCTCCTGATACGACTGAGCGCCCTGACTGCGACGCACGTGTGAAACGTTAGGCCAGAACTGGCCTGCCATGAAATCTACGACTGAAAAACGGCTCGCAGGTTTAATCCAAGACCGATTTCCTACGCAAATACTGTGTTGGTCGCCGAATCCCACTTCCTCAGCGTTACCGCACCCGCACTTTTGCGTCGCGCAAGTGAGTCGAAAATACCCACTCCGGTGCAAAAACCGCCGCCGGAAACGCCCGCGCTAGAGCCTTTTCAGCGAACAATCAATTCCGTTGATTATTACCATTGCGTTTATGAACTTTTATATCGACTTATCGAGAGTAGCATTGCCCTCGTACCCACTTTATCGCCCTCCTACGGAGCATCCAATCATGAAACGCCAATTACTGCTTAGCTTTACCCTCTCAATGCTGGCCAGCACTGCTTTTGCCCTGCCGGCTGCTGACCAGGCCACTCCGCAAGTGAAATCCAGCCACTCGGTGTTCAGCCAAACCGTCGCCGAAGGTGGCAATGATCGCCTGAAGGAAAAAGGCCTGATCACCCAGGATGGCTCGGACCGCACTCCACAAGGTCAAACCCTGGCCGCAGACGGTTCCGATCGTACCCCACAAGGTCAAACCCTGGCTGCTGACGGTTCCGACCGCACCCCACAAGGCCAGACCCTGGCTGCTGACGGTTCCGATCGCACCCCACAAGGTCAAACCCTGGCTGCTGACGGTTCCGATCGCACCCCACAAGGCCAGACCCTGGCTGCTGACGGTTCCGATCGCACTCCACAAGGTCAAACCCTGGCTGCTGACGGCTCCGATCGCACCCCACAAGGCCAGACCCTGGCTGAAGGTGGTTCCGATCGCACCCCACAAGGCCAGACCCTGGCTGAAGGTGGTGGTGACCGCGTCATCGAACGCAACAGCGCCTTGAGCTAAGCCCATGGCGGCCCTGAAAAAAAGCCCAATCCACGGATTGGGCTTTTGACTTTATAGCCTTCCACGTTTTACACGCCCCTCCTCCCCGCACGATCCCCCGATAGTCGTTCGACGCCGGTAAAGCCGATTTGCTAGAGTGCGCCGTCGTCCCTGTCTAGAAAACACCCTTGCGATGCTGCCCCGCGCCGAACAGAAACAACAGACCCGCAACGCCCTGATGGACGCTGCCCGCCACTTGATGGAATGCGGCCGAGGATTCGGCAGCCTGAGCCTGCGCGAAGTGGCGCGGACCGCCGGCATCGTGCCTACCGGTTTCTATCGGCATTTCGCCGATATGGATGAATTGGGCCTGGTGCTGGTCAGCGAAGTCGGTCAGACCTTCCGCGAGACCATCCGCCTGGTGCGCCACAACGAATTCGTCATGGGCGGCATCATCGACGCCTCCGTGCGAATCTTTCTCGACGTGGTCTCGGCCAATCGTTCGCAGTTCCTGTTTCTGGCCCGCGAGCAATACGGGGGCTCGCTGCCGGTGCGCCTGGCTATTGGTCGCTTGCGCGAAGACATCAGCTCGGACCTGGCGGCTGACTTGTCGCTGATGCCGAAATTGCAACACCTGGATATCGCCGCCCTCAGCGTGATGGCCGATCTGATCGTCAAGAGTGTGTTTGCGACCTTGCCGGACATCATCGATCCGCCGGCGCAGGCGCTGCCCGAACACCTGACGCCGCAGGCGAAGATCACCCAGCAGCTGCGGTTCATCTTTATCGGGTTGAAGCATTGGCAAGGTCTCGGAAGCACCGAGTAGTTCAGCCTGCACGTGCCCGATCCTTTTGAGTGCGCCGCAAATTGGTGCAGCGCCAACGCCCTCGCACCAAATTAATTCAGCTTTTCGCAAATCACAGAAACGTCCTACAGATTTCAGCGCCTATTTCCTACACATCGCGCCGTTGGCAAGCCCCTTGCTCTAGCCTGACTATTGTTCATTGCTGGAAGCCTACCGATGCTGGTGATTCATCGCAGAATCGACCCTCAACCCGTCTGGGCCGCCGAGTTGCACCTGACCTTCGATGCCCGGAGCAAAAGCCGCTTGCGCTGTTTCAGTGCCGAGGGTGAAGACGTCGGACTGTTTTTGGAGCGCGGTCAACCGCCACTGTATGACGGCGAATGTCTGCAGGCCGAAGACGGGCGCATCGTGCGTGTCTGTGCCCGGGCCGAATCACTGCTGCACGTCACCTGCGCCAATGCCTTCGAACTGACCCGCGCTGCCTATCACCTGGGTAACCGCCACGTAGCCCTGCAAGTCGGCGATGGCTGGTTGCGTCTGCTCGACGACTATGTGCTCAAGGCCATGCTCGAACAACTGGGTGCCAGGGTCGAGGACATCGAAGCGCCGTTCCAGCCGGAACACGGTGCCTACGGTGGTGGTCATCACCATTCACGCCATGGCGACGAAGATTTCAACTACCCGCCGAAACTGCACCAGTTCGGCGTGCGATTATGAACCCGGCCTGGGCGCTGCTGCGCCTGGCCAGTCCGCAATTGCCGATTGGTGGCTACAGCTATTCCCAAGGTCTGGAAATGGCTGTGGATAACGGTCGCGTCAATGATTCTGAGAGTGCGCGACGCTGGATCAGCGATCAGTTACTGCTCAACCTGGCGCGCTTCGAAGCGCCGCTGCTGCTCGCCCATTGCACGGCAGCGGCCGAGGAAAACTGGGCCGAACTGCTACAGCGTTGTGAAGAACACCGCGCGAGCCGGGAAACCCGCGAGCTGCATCAGGAAAGCCGGCAAATGGGTTATTCCTTGCAGCAACTGCTCAATGGCTTGCCGGAACTGGATGCCTCGGCCCGCGCCTTTCTCCAACAACAGCCCGAACCGCATCTGGCCCTCGGTTGGGCGCTGGCAGCGCGCGCCTGGCATATCAGTGCGCAGGACGCCCTGGCTGCCTGGCTCTGGAGCTGGCTGGAAAACCAACTGGCGGTGCTGATGAAAACCCTGCCCCTGGGTCAGCAAGCCGCGCAACGCCTGACCAGCGAACTGCTGCCGCTACTGCAACAGGCCCAGCAAGACGCTACCCGAATCCATCCCGAACACTATGGCAGCGCCACTTTTGGCCTGTCGCTGGCGTGCATGGCCCATGAGCGCCAGTACAGCCGTCTGTTCCGTTCCTAGGGCCTTTAATTTGGAGAATCACATGAACACACAACCTCTGCGAGTCGGCATAGGCGGCCCGGTCGGTTCCGGCAAAACCGCCCTGACCCTGGCCTTGTGCCTGGCCCTGCGCGACCGCTACAACCTGGCGGTGGTGACCAACGACATCTACACCCGCGAAGACGCCGACTTTCTGGTGCGCAATGAAGCACTGGCGCCGGAACGGATCATCGGCGTGGAGACCGGCGGCTGCCCGCACACCGCCATCCGCGAAGATGCCTCGATCAACCTGGAGGCCGTGGATCAACTGAACCGCCGCTTTCCAGGGCTGGACCTGATTCTGGTGGAGTCCGGTGGCGATAATCTTTCAGCGACGTTCAGCCCGGAACTGTCCGACCTGACCATCTACGTAATCGACGTCTCGGCCGGCGACAAGCTGCCGCGCAAGGGCGGGCCGGGGATCTGCAAATCCGATCTGCTGGTGATCAATAAAATCGACCTCGCGCCGCTGGTAGGGGCGTCGCTGGAGCTGATGGACAGCGACACCAAACGCATGCGTAACGGCAAACCCTTTGTGTTCAGCAACCAGAAAACCGGCTTGGGCCTGGAACAAATCATCGCCTTTATCGAACGCCAGGGCCTGCTGACCGCGGCCTGATCCTGCACAACGTGACCAACAAGGAAGCTTATCCATGACACTTGAACGCATTCTGGGCGCCATGGCCCTGCTGCTTACTCCGGCCATCGCCTTCGCCCACCCGGGTCATGGCGATAACGGTTTGATCGCTGGCATCAGCCACCCGATCGGTGGCCTCGATCATTTGCTGGCGATGGTTGCAGTCGGACTGTGGGCCGCGCAGCAGAAAGGTCCCGCGCGCTGGGTTTTGCCCTGCACATTCGTTGGCACCATGCTGCTAGGCGGACTGCTGGGTTTTGAAGGGCTGGACCTGCCGGCGCTGGAAAGCGGGATCGCGGCATCGGTGTTGGCGCTGGGTCTGGCGGTAGCCTTGGCGGTGCGTCCGCCGTTGAGCCTGGCGGTGGGTGCGACCGCGGTGTTCGCGCTGTTCCATGGCGTGGCACATGGTCTGGAATTGCCGGACATGTCGAATCCCTGGGCGTATGCGGCGGGGTTTGTGGGGGCGACAGCGGCTTTGCATGCGGCGGGTTATGGGGTGGTGCGGGTGTTGCCTCAGGCAGCGGCACCCCTGATTCGGCTGGTGGGTGCGGGTTCGGCGGCTACTGGAGTGTGGTTGTTGGCGGGCTGATATCTTTTTCGCCTGTGATGGCCTCTTCGCGAGCAAACCCGCTCCCACATGGAACTGTGTCGGTAACAAAATATATGTACACAGCAGATCCAATGTGGGAGCGGCGATGCGACGATTCGACTTGCTCGCGAACGCGGCCTTAAAGACACCGCCTCTCTCAGGCCTGCTAACATGTCGCGCAATCAACCTGCCGTGACGACGCCAGCCAATGCCGCCAGTTTCCCGCTCTACCTCCCAGCCTGAGTTGACCGCTTTGTTTGCCTGCGTGCAAGAGCACTTCCGGGACGTGATCGTGCCACTCTGGCTGGGCCCCGGCTGGAATGCCGACCTGGCGTTGCCCTATGAGGCGCTGGATGCCAGGCACAAACCTCTGCCACCACAGCGCTACCGCGCCATGGCGTGTGCGCGGCAGCTGTATCTGTTCTCAAGCCTGATCGGCCAGGTGTCAGGCGCTGAGGAGCGCGCCGCTGCGTTGTTCGACTCCTTGCAGCTGCATTTTCATGATGCCGAGTTTGGCGGCTGGTTCTACAGCATCGATCCACACGGGGCGCCGCTGGATCAGCGCAAAGACCTCTATACCCACGCCTTCATTCTGTTCGCTTGCGCCCATTACTGGGACAGGATTCGCGAGCCGCAGGTGGAGTCGGTGCTCAACGCGGCACTGGAAGTGATTGCACAGCGCTTCGCCACAGGTGACGGCCTGTACGAAGCGAGCCTTGATCGTGATTGGTCATCGCTCGACACAGGGCCGCTGCAGAATCCTTTGATGCACCTGGCCGAAGCCTTCCTCGCCACGCTGTCGGTGCGCGAAGACGATGCCGTGCAAGGCGCGCTCGTCGATTTATGCACAGCCATGCACAAGCGTTTTATCGATCCGCAGCATGATGTGTTGATGGAAAAACCACTGGGGGCTGTGGATAACTGGTTTGAACCAGGGCATCAGTTCGAATGGTATTTCCTGCTCGAGTCTTCACCACTGCTTCGTGGTTCGACACTGCACGGCTCGCTGGAACGTGCTTTTGCGTTCACCGAGCAACGGGGTGTCGATCAACAGACCGGTGCAGTGCAGGCGATGCTGGATCTGGATGGGCGCGCCAAGGATGCCACCCAACGAATCTGGGCCCAGGCTGAATACCTGCGGGCGCTGACACTGCGTCCAGGCAGTGAGGCCGCCGTGCTGCGCCAATTGCAGGCGTTGCAGCAGCGCGCGCTACATGCAGGCGGCTGGTATGAGTGCCGGGATGAGAGGGGTGAAGTGAGTCGTCAGGATATGCCCTCGACTACGCCTTATCACCTGGCGACCTGCTATCGCGGATTAGTCGACTATCTCGGCTGACTGTAAGGCCGCTTTCGCGAGCAAGGCCGCTCCCACATTGGATCTGCTGTGTTCACATATTTTGTTACCGACGCAGTTCCAATGTGGGAGCGGCGGTGCGACGATTCGACTTGCTCGCGAAGAACGATAACGCGGTCTTACGCCTTGCCACCATTACGCTCAATCGCAAACCCATTCCAGCTCTGGCTCACCGGCATCAGCTCCAGGCTGTTGATGTTGATGTGCGCCGGGGCGTTGAGTACCCAGAAGATCGTATCGGCGATGTCTTGCGGCTGGATCGGCTCGGCACCGGCGTAGGTCGCGTTGTAACGTTCCTGGTCACCGGCAAAACGCACCAGCGAGAACTCGCTTTCGCACAGGCCCGGCTCGATATTGCTGACGCGCACGCCGGTACCTTGCAGGTCGCAGCGCAGGTTCAGCGAGAACTGTTTGACGAACGCCTTGCTCGCGCCATACACGTGGCTGCCCGGGTACGGGTAGTTGCCGGCGACGGAGCCGAGGTTGACGATACCGGCACCGCGTCCATGGGCGATCAGGCGCGGCAACAGCAGGCGCGTGCTGTACATCAGGCCTTTGATGTTGGTGTCTACCATGGTGTCCCAATCGTCGAGGTCACACTTGGGCGCCGGGTCAACGCCCAGGGCCAGGCCGGCGTTGTTGATCAGCCCGCGCAGTTTGGCGAACGAGGGCGGCAAGCTGGCTATCGCTTCCTCCATGGCCTTGCGATCACGCACGTCGAGCACCAGGCCATGGACCTCGGTCTGCTTCGACAACTCGGCGCACAGGGCATTGAGGCGCTCTTCACGACGGCCTGTCAGCACCAGTTTCCAGCCGGCGTCGGCAAAACGACGGGCACAGGCTTCACCAAAACCGGAGGTCGCGCCGGTAATAAACAGGGTGTTGGACATCGTGTTCTCCTTGTTTCGGCTGGCGAGCAGCCAATGGGATGAATAATCAGCTGGCAGCATGCCCGGCCACGCTTCCACCGGCAACACGCGATCGCGTTTTTGTATGAAAAGTGATCAATCGTGGCCAAGCCTTGTCCAGCGTGGCTTCCAGCCATGTGCGCGCACCTTATCCACAGCCCCATCCACACATTCCGGGGGCAAGTGGAAAAGCTGAAACCCGCTGTGCACAAGGCTTGGCGAGCAGTTTTGAAATTTTTTTACTTGACCCTGGCCATCCCGCCGTGCAGCCCCAAGGCAATTTGCACGATTCGGGGTGGAACCGACGATGGCGCCAAGCCAGTAACTACGGCCTCCAGCTGAGTCTTTCCAGAGTTTAACCACAGACTTATCCACAGGCAGGCCCTGCTCATTTCAGCGCGTTTTCGTCATCATTAAAAGGGTTGACAACGGCGGCTTTGCACACGGCAAAAACACCTGATCAAAAAACAACCACATCTCTGCAGCCCACGAATTCAAAGGCTTGCAGCCAGCTACTCCCACGTTATTCACAGCCAGCTCCACAGCAAACGGGGACAAGTCAAAACTGTGACAAAACAACTATTTGCAGCGGCTTTATGTCGCGCTTTAAGAGGTCGTGAATATTGTTTTCCACAATTTCGCAAGAGCAGCCCGTAGGGGCTCGATTGTTCGCTGTGGCAAACAGGATAATGTGAGCATTCTGGATAAATGCGTCGTCCTGAAGACCTTCGCGAGCAAGCTCGCTCATACAGGGTATTGGGTGTATTGGAGATGTGAAAAAGCCCCGGCGATTACTCGCCGGGGCTTTTCATTGCGGTGCAGGACTCAGTGTCCGCCGAGGTAAGCGCTACGCACGTCTTCGTTGACCAGCAGCTCCTTGCCGGTGCCTGTGATGCGGATCTCGCCGTTGACCATCACATAGGCCCGATCCGACAGTCTGAGGGCGTGGTTGGCGTTCTGCTCGACCAGGAAGATGGTCATGCCGGTACGCGCCAGCTCCCGCAGGGTCGCGAAGATCTGCTTTACCACAATCGGTGCCAACCCCAGGCTTGGCTCATCGAGCAACAGCAACTTCGGCCGGCTCATCAATGCACGGGCGATGGCCAGCATTTGCTGTTCGCCACCGGACATGGTCATTGCCCGCTGGGTACGTCGCTCCTTGAGCCGTGGAAACAGCTCGAACATGCGTTGCATATCCTCGGTGGCGTACTTGTCACCAATAGGAATGGTGCCCATCAGCAGGTTTTCCTCGACGGTCATGTCGGGGAATACCCGCCGACCTTCCGGCGACTGGGCAATGCCGTGGGATGCGATGTAGTGGGACGACTTGTGAGTGATATCCACCCCTTGATAGACGATCGCCCCGCCTGCCGCCCGCGGCTGACCGAAAATCGACATCAGCAGGGTTGACTTGCCAGCGCCGTTGGAGCCGATCAGGCTGACGGTTTCACCTTCGTTGATGTGCAGCGAGACTTTCTTCAGGGCCTGGATCGGCCCGTAAAACACGTCCAGTTCCTTGAGTTCGAGGATGGGTTGGCTCATACCACCTCCTCTTCATCGGCGCCCAGGTAAGCGGCAATCACTTTTGGATCGTTGCGGATGGCCTCAGGCCCGCCTTCGGCGATGACGATGCCGTGGTCCAGCACCACGATGTGATCGGAAATGCTCATTACCATGCCCATGTCGTGTTCGATCAGCACCACGGTCAGATCGTGCTCGTCGCGCAGCAGCCGGATCATCGCGCTCAGCGCTTCGGTTTCCTGAGGGTTGAGGCCGGCGGCCGGTTCGTCGAGGCAGATGATCTGTGGCCGGGTACACATCGCCCGGGCGATTTCCAGACGGCGTTGCTGGCCGTAGGACAGTTCACCGGCCAGACGGTTGGCGCAGTCCACCAGGTCCACGACTTCCAGCCAGTAGAAGGCGTGGTCCAGCGCATCGCTTTCGGCCTTGCGGTAGCCCTTGGTGTTGAGGATGCCGGCCAACATGTTGCGGTTGACCCACATGTGCTGGGCCACCAGCAGGTTTTCCAGCACCGACATTTCCTTGAACAGGCGAATGTTCTGGAACGTACGCGCCAGCCCGGCACGGTTCACCAGGTGGGTGCCGCCGAACATCTTGTAGCGCATCCGGGTGATGAAGCTTTTCGGCGAAACGAAATCCGTGGCTTTGAACGATTCGCCCAGCAGCTGGATGACATCGGTGCGCTCGCCGCGGGTATTGAGTTCGATCTTGCCGCCGGAGGCCTTGTAGAACCCGGTCAGGCAGTTGAACACGGTGGTCTTGCCGGCGCCGTTGGGGCCGATCAGGGCGAATATCGAGTTGCGATGCACCTTGAGGCTGACATCGCTCAACGCCTTGATGCCGCCGAAGTGCATCATCAGCTTCTCGACCGAGAGTACGACTTCGCTCATGGCGCTACTCCTTTACGCGGGGTCACACCGGTACGGCTGATCCGAATCAGGCCGCGCGGTCGCCAGATCATCATCAACACCATCAACACGCCGAACAGCAACACGCGATATTCCGCAAAGCCGCGCAGCAGTTCCGGGGCAACGGTCAGCACGAAGGCTGCAATCACCACGCCGATGGTCGAACCCATGCCGCCGAGTACCACGATGGCGAGGATCAGGGCCGATTCAAAGAAGGTAAACGAGGTCGGGTTGACGAAGCCCTGGTAGGTGGCGAAGAACACCCCGGCCAGACCGGCCGTCGATGCACCGATGGTGAAGGCTGAGAGCTTGACCAGCACGTGGTTCAGGCCCATCGAGCGGCAGGCGATTTCGTCTTCGCGCAGGGCTTCCCAGGCGCGGCCGACCGGCATCTTGACCAGACGATGCTTGATGTACAGCACGGCCAGCACCACCAGGAACAACACCGCGTAGATGAAGTAATACTTCACGTCCGGGTTATAGGCGATGCCGAAGAACTCATGGAACGGGACACCGCCCTCCTTCGCGCGCTTGCCGAACTCGAGGCCGAAGAAAGTCGGCAACGGAGCCGCCATGCCATTCGGGCCGCCGGTCAGGGACAGCCAGTTGTTGAGGACCAGGCGAATGATTTCGCCGAACCCCAGGGTCACGATCGCCAGGTAATCACCGTGCAGCCGCAACACCGGAAATCCGAGGATGCAACCGGCCAGGCCAGCGACGATTGCCGCCAGCGGCAGCACCGTCCAGAAACCCAGTCCGAGGTATTGATAACCCAGCGCCAGGCCGTAGGCACCGATGGCGTAGAACGCCACGTAACCCAGATCGAGCAGACCGGCCAGGCCGACCACGATATTCAGGCCCAGGCCCAGCAATACGTAGATCAGCCCGAGGATCACCACGCCCAGCAGGTAGGAGTTGGAGAAGAACGGGAACACCACGGCAACGAGGATCAACAGCGGGATGATCCAGCGCAACCGGGATTTGTAATCAGGCGGCAGTACATGAACCCCGGAGCCGGTGCTTTCAAAGCCTTCAAGAATCTTCAGGCCCTTGGGCGTTTGCAGGAACAGGCTCAGGGCAAACCGGCCAGCCATGACGATGGCGACAATCCACGCCACCCGGGTCGTTTCCATATTGAAGCCGTAGCCGTCGAGGACCACGCCGACAATCGGGCCGAACACAATCAGGGCGACAAGGCCGGCAAGAATCGCGTCAACCAGGCTACTTTTGAGATCAATGGTTTTATGAGTGGTTGAAGACATCGCTTACACCTTCGACACAAGAGGACGGCCGAGCAGGCCTTGGGGCCGAAAGACCAGAACGAGAACGAGCAGCGAGAAGCTGAAAACGTCTTTGTAGTCCGAGTTGACCAAACCGGAGAACAGCGACTCGGAGATCCCGAGAATGATCCCGCCGAGCATCGCGCCAGGCAGCGAACCGATGCCGCCGAGTACCGCTGCGGTGAACGCCTTGATGCCGATGATGAAGCCGGCATAGAAGTCGAACGTGCCGTAGTTCATGGTGATCAGCACGCCGGCAAGGGCCGCCATCGCTGCACCGATGATGAACACGTAGGAAATCACGCGGTCGGTGTTGATCCCCAGGATCGAGGCCATCTTGCGGTCTTGCTGGGTGGCGCGGCACATGCGGCCGAGCTTGGTGTACTTGATGACGTAGGTCAGCAGGGCCATGCCGGCGAATGCGGCAATCAGGATGAATACCTTGGTGTAGGTCAACTGCACGAAACCGGTGCCGATTTCGACGCGCCAAGCTCCCGTCAGCAAGGTCGGAACACCTTGTTGCTTCGCGCCTTGGGCGATCTGGGCATAGTTCTGCAGGATCAGCGAAATCCCGATGGCGCTGATCAGCGGTGCCAGTCGAGTGGAGTTGCGCAGGGGCTTGTAGGCGACGCGCTCGATGACCCAGCCATACACCGCCGTAACCACGATGGTGAAGATCAAGGTGCCGAGCATCAGCAGCGGGAAGGATTCAATACCGAAGTATGCCAGCAGAGCCAGACTGATTGCCGCGAGGTAAGCGGAAATCATGTAAACCTCGCCGTGGGCGAAGTTGATCATGCCGATGATGCCATAGACCATTGTGTAGCCGATGGCGATCAGGCCATAGACCGACCCGAGGGTCAGGCCGTTGACCAGTTGCTGCAGGAAAATACCATCCATAACGCAATCTCACGCATTTGAGAGACTGCACAGAAGCCGGGTGCGACGGACCGGGGTTCAGCCGCCGAAGCAACTCGGTTATGTGCAGCTCTACGAGAAAAGACAGGTACTGCACGGACATGTTGTTTGATTGCCCGGTGCACAAGGCACCGGGCGAATCAGCAGTTCATATCACTTCTGCTTTTCCAGTTGGTGGTATTTGCCATCCTTGTCCCACTGGTAAACCACGTAGTCGGAGACTTTCAGGTCGCCCTTGGCGTCCCAGGTCTTCTCGCCCATCACGGTTTTGACCGGGTTTTTCTTCAGCCACTCGGCAGCCTTTTCGCCGCTGTTGGACTTGGCGCCGTTGAAGGCTGCAGCCAGGGTCTGAACCGAAGCGTAGGCGTACAGGGTGTAGCCTTCAGGCTCGGTGCCTTTCTTGCGGAACTCGTCCACTACAGTCTTGCTGTCTGGCAGCATGCGCGGGTCGGCGCCGAAGGTCATCAGCACGCCGTCAACGAATTGCGGGCCGCCAGCGGTGGTCACCAGTTCGTCGGTCACGATGCCGTCATCGGACATGAACTTGACGTCTTTGAGACCTTGCTCACGCAGTTGACGGACCAGAGGACCGGCTTCCGGGTGCAGACCGCCGAAGTAGACGACATCGGCGCCAGCGCCACGGATTTTGGTAACGATGGTGCTGAAGTCTTTCTCGCCACGGGTCAGGCCTTCATACAACACAGGCTTCACGCCGCGCTTTTCCAGCTGGGCCTTGGTAGCGTCCGCCAGACCCTGACCGTAGGTGTCCTTGTCGTGCAGGACGACGACTTTCTTGCCCTTGAGCACGTCGACGATGTAGTCACCGGCCACGATGCCTTGCTGATCGTCACGCCCGCACATACGGAACATGGCGCTCAGGCCGCGTTCGGTAACTGCCGGGTTGGTGGAACCAGGGGTGATTGCAATGATGCCCGCTTCGTCGTAGATCTCGGAGGCCGGGATGGTCGACGAGGAGCAGAAGTGACCGACTACGCCGGCGACTTTCTGGTTGGTCAGGTCCTTGGCGACCGTCACAGCCTGTTTCGGTTCGCAGGCGTCATCGCCCTTCACCAGGACGATTTTTTCCCCGTTTACGCCGCCCGCAGCGTTGACCGCATCGGCCGCCGCTTGTGCACCCTTCATGTACTGCTCGCCAAATGCCGCGTTGGCACCTGTCATTGGGCCCGCCACACCAATTTTTACGTCAGCCTGTGCAAACGCAGAAACACCCAACGCAGTTGCCACTGCGAGGGCCAGAAAGCCTTTCTTGTAAAACGTCTGGGACATGAGGTGGTGCTCCAAGGTTTTTTTTTAGTTGGCACTGCGACTTCACTGAATGCTCAGAGCAAGGGCCGTGCCATCGGTTTTTTATTCTGAGAAAAGTCGCTACCTTATTGTTCTTTCGACTGTTTCGATCCCATTTTCATTGGGCGTGCAACCGTCTAAACCGCGGAAGGTGAAACCATTTATTTTTAAAGGCGCAACCCGCATGCGCCATCATTGCAACCGCGGCGCCAAACGACGTGCAACCAGCCTGTAACAACGTGCGTCACCGAAGTGCACACTGCTGGTGCGGGACTGCTACAACCCGCACCACTACAGGCTAGTCGTTACGCGAAAAAACGCCGCTTTCAGCAACATATTTCAACAATCAAATAACGATCCGCAGGCACTGGCCTGCGTGATATAGCGAAAAACCGGCCTCGTATAGACAACTGCGCAATCCCACCCCCGACAATGGCTGCATGGGCGCGAACGGAATCGGCAAAGCATGAGGATTTCCGTTACACAAATAGTCGGCAAAAGCTTTGCCGACCACCGTGCCCGTGGTCACTCCCCGGCCGTTGTAGCCGGTGACTGCCACTAAACCGGGAGCAGGTTCGAACAGGCGCATCAGATGATCGGGAGTGAACGCTATGCACCCGGTCCAGGTGCACTCCCATTCCACCGGCTTCAGGTAGGGAAAATAGTGCTGCTGGACCCGGTCGGCCCAGGCCTTGAGGAACCAGGTCGGTTTCTGATTGCCATTGCCCAGGCTGCCGAGCAACAGGCGGCCGTCCTTGTCCCGTCGAATACTGCTGAGAACCTGACGGGTATCCCAGGAGCCCTGGCCACCGGGAAGAATTTGCCGGGCGGCGTCTTCAGTCAGCGGGGCCGAAGCCACCTGGTAATAGTAACCGGGGAAGAAATTGCGTCGCAGCTCGGTCCAGTCGCCTTCGGTGTAAGCGTTGGAGGCAATCACGACCTGTTCGGCAAGCACCGAACCCTGGTCAGTCTGCACCGACCAGCGCTGCCCCTGACGTTCGAGTCGGGTCACCGGGGAATGATCGAACAACTGACCGCCGAGGCCGATGGCCGCCTTGGCCAGGCCAGAGGTGTAGGCCATCGGGTTGAGGGTACCCGCACGCCGATCGAGCAGCGCGGCAGCGATTTTCTTGGTGCCCGTCGCTTGCTCACAGGCTTGACCGGTCAGCAGTTCGACCGGGGCTCCACGACGCTTCCATTGTTCTTCGCGACTGCGCAGGTCCGCTTCGCCACGGGCGTTATGCGCCATGTGCAGCGTGCCTTCGCGGCGCAGCTGGCAATCGATGTTGTATTTGTCGACCAGGCTGAACACCAGAGACGGCGCGGCACCCAGCATGCGATTGAGCTGGCTGCCGACCGCTTCGCCGAACCCGGCTTCGATCTCGTCCGGTGGAATCCACAACCCGGCGTTGACCAGCCCGACGTTGCGCCCCGAGCCCCCATGACCTGCCCGATGGGCTTCCAGTACACAGACACTCTTGCCTTGTTCCAGCAGATGCACCGCCGCCGACAGACCGGTGAAACCGGCACCGACGACGCAGACATCGACCTTCAACTCGCCTTTGAGCGCCGCATTGTCGGGTCTTTGCGGCGTCAGTTTTTCCCACAGACACTCTTCGCGTAACGGCATTGCCAGACTCCAACAGAAACCTAACCAACACACTGTTCAATTGTAGGAGCGAGCTTGCTCGCGAAAAACGTCATTGCAACGCGTTCACGCAGCAAACACGCGTCATCGTTAACGCTCATCGCGAGCAAGCTCGCTCCTCCAGTTAGTCGAATGTAATGCCCTGAGCCAATGGCAGCTCCAGCGAATAGTTCACGGTATTGGTCTGACGGCGCATGTACCCGCGCCAGGCGTCGGAGCCCGATTCACGACCTCCGCCGGTTTCCTTCTCGCCACCAAACGCGCCGCCGATCTCCGCACCGCTCGGACCGATGTTGACGTTGGCGATGCCGCAGTCGCTGCCCACCGCCGACATGAACTGCTCGGCTTCACGCACGTCGGTGGTGAAGATGCACGACGACAGACCTTGTGGCACGGCGTTGTTCAGGCGCAGGGCTTCGTCGAAATCCTTGTAGCCAACCACATACAGAATTGGCGCGAAGGTTTCGTTGCAGACCACATCGCTCTGCTCCGGCATTTCAACGATGGCCGGCGAGACGTAGTAAGCGTTGGGGAATTTGTCTTGCAGTTGACGTTCGCCGCCGAACACCCGGCCACCCTCGCTCAAGGCCTGCTCAAGCGCGTCCTGCATGTTTTCGAAGCTGTGCTTATCGATCAGCGGACCGATCAGGTTGCCTTCCAGTGGGTTGCCGATGCGCACTTTGGAGTAAGCGGCCTTGAGGCGGGTGACGATTTCTTCCTTCACCGATTCATGGGCAATCAGGCGACGCAGCGTGGTGCAACGCTGACCCGCGGTGCCGACGGCGCTGAACAGGATTGCACGCACGGCCATGTCCAGGTCGGCGCTTGGGCCGAGGATCATCGCGTTGTTGCCGCCCAGCTCGAGAATGCTGCGAGCAAAGCGTGCGGCGATTTTCGGTGCCACTTCGCGGCCCATACGGGTGCTGCCGGTGGCGCTGATCAGTGCGACACGCGGGTCATCGACCAGGGCTTCACCGGCATCGCGGCCGCCGATGATGACCTGACTCAGGTGCGGTGGCGCATCGCTGAAGTTTTTGAGTACCCGGTCGAACAGCGCCTGGCAGGCCAGAGCGGTCAGCGGGGTTTTTTCCGACGGTTTCCAGATCACCGGGTTGCCGCAGACCAGCGCCAGCGTGGTGTTCCAGGCCCAGACCGCGACCGGGAAGTTGAACGCACTGATCACACCGACGACGCCCAGCGGGTGCCAGGTTTCGCGCATGTGGTGGCCAGGACGCTCGGAAGCGATGGTCAAGCCGTACAACTGACGGGACAGACCGACGGCGAAGTCGCAGATGTCGATCATTTCCTGAACTTCGCCCAGGCCTTCCTGGGTGATCTTGCCGGCTTCCCAGGACACCAGCTCGCCGAGGTCAGCCTTGTATTCACGCAGGATGTCACCCAGCTGACGCACCAGTTCGCCACGGCGCGGCGCCGGAACCTTGCGCCACAGTTCGAACGCATGATCTGCGCGACTGATGTGCTGCTCGACCTCAGCGGCACCTTCCCAGTTCACGGCGGCGATCCGGCTGCCATCGATCGGCGAATGCACCGGCACTTTGCCGTTCTGGTACAGGGCCGGGTTCACACCAAGACGATCAAGCAATGCGGCAACCATGGGTCACTCCTCAAGCAAAAAACAGAAGGTTCGCAGCCGGAAAATCACGACTGATCAGACCTGTAGTTTTAGCGCTCCTGAGGTTAGCCAACAAACGACCTTTAAGAGAGATATCATTCCGTTTATTCATGCTGTGCATTGCTGGCAATAAAGAGACAAGAAGAAAGGACCGCCCATGCTGAACAAACGCTATCTGCCGTCGATTACCGCGTTGCAATGTTTCGAGGCTGTCACGCGGCATTTGAGCTTCACCCGGGCCGCCGAAGAGCTGAACCTGACGCAGAGCGCCGTCAGCAAACAGGTCGCGCAACTCGAAGAGTTGTTACAGCACCTGCTGTTCCGCCGGGTGCGCCGACGCCTGCAGATGACCCCGGCTGGTGATTTGTACCTGGTAGAGGTACGAAAAATCCTCACCCAAGTCGAGATGTCGACCCATTACCTGCGCTCCTATGGCGGCGAAACCGAAGTCTTGCGCGTCTCCACGCCTCCGACCTTCGGCGCTCGCTGGCTGGTGCCACGCTTGAAAGGCTGGCGCCTGCGCCATCCCTCGATCCATCTGGACCTGTGCAGCGAACAGGAAGCCGATGATCTGTTGCAAGGCCGTAGCGACCTGGCGTTCTACTTTGGCCAAGGCTCACGACCCGGTACCGAATGCCTGAAGCTGTTCGGCGAAGAGCTGGTGCCGGTCTGCGCACCGGGCAGCCTGCCGGACACGCCGTTCACCGATCCAACGCAGTTGGCCGACCTGGTCCTGCTGCAAAACGCTTCCCGCCCCCAGGCCTGGCACGACTGGTTCGACAGCCAGGGCTACCACACTGAACACAGCTACCACGGACCGCGTTTCGAAACCTTTTATATGTGCATCCGCGCAGCCCAGGTCGGCTGCGGCGTGGCGCTGCTGCCGAAGTTTCTGGTGGAAGAGGAATTGGCCGACGGCAAACTGGTCATACCCTGGCAGCACGCGATGCCCAGCACCGACGCCTATTACCTGGCGTATCCGGAGCATGCGGCGGAAGTGCCGAAAGTGCGCGATTTCGTGAAGTGGATGCTGGAGCAGATTGATAGCCCGGATGCGTTACCCATTTAGGGTTGCCCCCAATACCTGTGGGAGCGAGCTTGCTCGCGATAGCGGTGGTTCAGTCAATATCGATGTTGAATGTAATACCGTCATCGCGAGCAAGCTCGCTCCCACAGGAGTCTGCACCGTCTAAAAAATTGCTGGCAATACCCTGTGCTGATATGCCCCACTAGCCCCATTCATTGAAACAGCTGCAACGTCGCTGCCACGGGCCGCGCCCAGCCTGGAGAACCCCGTTATGAGCGAGAGTGTGTTTGCCGATCGCATCGTGCAGAACCTGCTCGACACCGACTTCTACAAACTGACGATGATGCAGGCGGTGCTGCACAACTACCCGAACGTGGAAGTCGAATGGGAGTTTCGTTGCCGTAACAGTGAGGATCTGCGCCCATACCTGGCAGAGATCCGCTTCCAGATCGAGCGACTGGCCGAGTTGAGCCTGAGCGCCGATCAGTTGAGTTTCATGGAACGCATCAGCTTCATGAAGCCGGACTTCCTGCGTTTTCTGGGTTTGTTTCGCTTCAACCTGCGCTACGTCCACACCGGGATCGAAAACGGCGAGCTATTCATTCGCCTGCGCGGGCCCTGGCTGCATGTGATCCTGTTCGAAGTGCCACTGCTGGCGATTGTCAGCGAAGTGCGCAACCGCTATCGCTACCGGGAAGTCGTGCTGGAACAGGCGCGCGAACAGCTCTATCGCAAATTCGACTGGCTGACTGCCAATGCCAGTGCGGACGAATTGTCCGAACTGCAGGTAGCCGATTTCGGTACTCGGCGACGCTTCTCCTTCCGTGTGCAGGAAGAGGTGGTCAACGTACTCAAGCACGACTTTCCCGGGCGTTTCGTCGGCACCAGTAACGTGCACCTGGCGCGCGAACTGGACATGAAGCCGTTGGGCACCATGGCCCACGAATGGATCATGGCGCACCAGCAACTCGGCCCAAGGCTGATAGACAGCCAGATCGCCGCCCTCGACTGCTGGGTTCGCGAATATCGCGGCCTGCTCGGGATCGCCCTGACCGACTGCATCACCACCGATGCCTTCCTCAGTGATTTCGACCTGTACTTCGCCAAGCTTTTCGACGGCTTGCGCCACGATTCCGGTGACCCGGTGCTCTGGGCGGAAAAAGCCATCGCTCACTATCACCAGCTGGGCATCGACCCGATGAGCAAGACGCTGGTGTTCTCCGACAGCCTGACGCTGCCCAAATCCCTTGAGATTTTCCGCGCGCTGCGTGGTCGGATCAATGTCAGCTTCGGTATCGGCACCAACCTGACGTGCGATATTCCGGGTGTCGAACCGATGAGCATCGTGCTTAAAATGACCGCCTGCAACGGCCAGCCGGTGGCAAAGATCTCCGACGAGCCGGGCAAGACTCACTGTAAAGACCCGAATTTCGTCGCCTATTTGCGACACGTTTTCCAAGTACCTGCCGCCCTTTCCAGCACATCAAATCTACCTAGCAAGGAGTGAATTCATGCAAGCCGTACAGCGTGAGATTGCTGAGCAGCTCAAGGTTCAACCGCCGTTCGCCGACCAGGCCGCCCTTGAGGCCGAAGTCGCCCGACGGATCACCTTCATCCAGGATTGCCTGGTCAATTCCGGGCTCAAGTCTTTGGTGCTGGGCATCAGCGGCGGCGTTGATTCCCTGACCGCCGGCCTGCTGGCCCAACGCGCCATGCGCGAACTGCGTACACGCACCGGTGACGACAGCTACAGGTTCATCGCGGTGCGCCTGCCCTACGAAACCCAATTCGATGAACACGATGCCCAGGCCTGCGTGGATTTCATTGCCCCGGACGAACGCCACACGGTAAACATCGGCCCGGCAGTCAAGGCCCTGGCCAATGAAGTCGCCGCCTTCGAAGGCAAGCATGCGGTTTCAGTGGATTTCGTGCTCGGCAATACCAAGGCGCGGATGCGAATGGTCGCCCAATACACCATTGCCGGCGCAGTTCAGGGCCTGGTGATCGGCACCGACCACGCGGCGGAAGCGGTGATGGGCTTTTTCACCAAGTTTGGTGACGGCGCGTGTGACCTGGCCCCGCTGAGCGGTCTGGTGAAAAACCAGGTTCGGGACATCGCCCGCAGCTTCGGCGCGCCGGAATCGCTGGTGGAAAAAATCCCGACGGCCGACCTTGAGGACTTGTCGCCCGGCAAGCCGGATGAAGCGTCCCATGGTGTGACCTACGCCGAGATCGACGCGTTCCTGCACGGCGAGCCTGTGCGTGAAGAAGCGTTCAAGATCATTTGCGACACGTACAAGAAGACTCATCACAAGCGAGTGATGCCGTTCGCTCCGTGATTTCATAAGTGTCTGTATCGACGCCTTCGCGAGCAGGCTCGCTCCCACAGGTACTCCGCGGTCCTTGTGGGAGCGAGCCTGCTCGCGAAGAACGATGACTCGGTCAATCGTCAGGCACAAAAAAGCGTCCTTCAAGGGACGCTTTTTTTATGACTCGATTCGCTTACTTCAGGGTAACCGTACCTTTCATCATCGAGATGTGGCCCGGGAACGAGCAGAAGAACCCGTACTTCTCGCCAGCATCAAGCTTCGCGACATCGAAGGTCACCGAGTCGGTTTCCTTGGCACCGATGATCTTGGTGTGAGCGATGATGCGTGCATCACCTTCTTTCAGATAGCTCTTGTCGATGCCTGCACCCAGACCGTCGGTGGCGATCGGCTGCATGTCAGCTTCCTTGCTCAGCACCCAGTTATGGCCCATGACATTTTTCGGCAGGTTGCCGGAGTGAGTCAGTTCAACGGTGAAAGTCTTGCAGCTTTTGTCGATTTCAATGGCCTTGGTGCTGAAGGTCATCTGATCTGTGGAGTCGACAGTGACCTTGCATTCGGCAGCCATCAATTGACTGCTGGCCAGCGTCAGCAGGGATACCGCAACTAGTTTGGCAAACATGGTGAATCTCCAAGGCAGGGTTAACAAAAGTGCGAATGGACTGAAGACTGCCTGAAAACTTCGCAAGTTCCTATGACCTGAAGCAAAAATTGTATACAACTTTCGAGCTATGACACCTATCGAGACAATCTACCAGCCAGAGGTCAAGGACGGCCCTATCATCAGGTCGTCATCACTCTGGAGCGTCTAACCATGTCCATCAATAGCCTTTTGTGCAGCTTGCTCGCCGCATACGCCTGTGGCGCCAGCGGCACCTGTGAAACATCCCCGCGCGGAGTTTAAACCTTGGAGCGTCGCTTGCCTGCCTTTACTCTGTGACCAACCTGACCATGGAGTAAGGCATGTCTTTAGCGTCTGTTTGTGTATTTTGCGGTGCCAGCACCGGCACCAACCCGGCTTATCGTGAAGCGGCCGTCGCCCTTGGGCGGGCATTGGCCGAGCGCAAGCTGACCCTGGTCTATGGCGGCGGTGCCGTCGGACTGATGGGAATTGTCGCCGATGCTGCGCTGGCGGCGGGTGGTGAAGTGATCGGAATCATCCCGCAAAGCCTCAAGGACAAGGAAATCGGCCACAGCGGCCTGACTCGCCTGGAAGTGGTCGACGGCATGCATGCGCGCAAGGCGCGGATGGCCGAGCTCAGCGATGCATTCATCGCCCTGCCCGGCGGCCTGGGCACCCTGGAAGAACTGTTCGAAGTCTGGACCTGGGGTCAACTCGGCTACCACGGCAAACCGCTGGGACTGCTGGAAGTGAACGGTTTCTACAGCAAGTTGACCGGTTTTCTTGATCATATCGTCGGCGAAGGCTTCGTTCGTGAAGCGCACCGTGACATGCTGCAAGTGAGCGAATCGCCACAAACCCTGCTCGACGCCCTGGATGCCTGGCAGCCGACAGTGGTGCCAAAGTGGATCGAGCGAAAACCCAGCTAACGGCTGGGCACCGATACAGGGCAGAATACGCGCCGCTCAACCTCACCTTCGACCCCAGAGGATCGCCCATGGCTAAACCCAATTATTCCTTCGCCAAACGTCAGAGAGACTTGGCCAAGGAGCAGAAGAAAGAGGAAAAGCTTCAGCGCAAGAAAGCTACCGCTGAAGAAGAAGCAGCAGCACTGAACCCGGATGCCGAAGGCGAAGTGGCTACAGACGAAACTGAAACACCGAAAGATCAGGCGCCCGACGCCTGAGACCCTCAGGGCCCGATGATCTGATCAGGCCCACCGGATCTGTGTCCAGGGTCAGCAGCGATGTTGCTGACCCTCACAGACCACTCTGAAATACCTTCCAAAAAACACTGCATATCCCCTGTGGGAGCGGGCTTGCTCGCGAAGGCGGTGTATCAGCTAAATAATATCGACTGACACTCCGTCTTCGCGAGCAGGCTCGCTCCCACATTGGATCTACGTCAATCCAGTGGCATCACGGTGACGCGCACCTCGGGGTCGTGACTGCCGCCCCCCAGAATCACCCCACGCAACGGCGAAACATCGGAGAAATCCCGGCCCCAGGCCAGGGTGATGTGTTCGAGCGCGGGTTGCACATTGTTGGTCGGATCGAAATCGACCCAACCCAGCACCGGGCAAAACACCGAAACCCAGGCATGGGAGGCATCGGCGCCGATCAGTCGCGGCTGGCCAGGCGGTGGCTGGGTCAGCAGGTAGCCACTGACGTAACGCGCCGCCAGTCCACGAGAGCGCACGCAAGCGAGCATCAGGTGAGCGAAATCCTGGCAAACCCCGCGCCGACGCTCCAGCACTTCCACCAGCGGTGTCGCCACTTGGGTCGCTTCGGCGTCGAACGTGAATTCGCTGAAGATTTTTTCCATCAACGCCTGAACACCCAGCAACAGCGGCCGGCCCGGAGGAAAGCAATTTTCCGAGAACTCGACGAAGTTGCGCTTCAAATGCACGTATGGCGATTCGAACCGGTAACGGCAAGCTTCAAGAATTTCGGGTGGCAGCGGCTGACTGCTGTAGGTCAGCGCATTGCGGGTTTCTTCCCACGGAGGGGATTGATTGAAATCCAGCGCTGGCCGGGACAGCACTTCGACGGTGAGCCGGGCATTGACCAACAACTCATCGTGCGGCCTCTCGAATGCCAGGCGGGTCAGCGGATTACCAAACACGTCGAGCTCATCCCGGCGCGATGTCGGATCAGGACTGATCTGCAACTGCTGCTCGGTGCAACGCTGCCAGGCACAGGCCCGCGGCCACAAATGGGCCAGTTGCTGGGCCAGGGACACCGGGCTGTCGTAGTGATAATGGGTGTCGTGGAGTATCTGGTAATGGGCACTCATCAGACGGACACCGTGCGCTGGCTGACATCATCGACATGGGCGAAATGGCGCAAGGCCAGGCGATCCGACACTTGCCCGCTGGCCTCGGCGATCTCTTGCAACAGATCGGCTAATCCGTCGATGGCGGCGCGAACACTGGCCTCGCCAAACAGCGGGTTTTCCAGGCAGCCCAGATCGAATCGTGTCAGTCGCGCCACTAACGGTGACAGACCGGCTTCGCGCGGCACGCCAAAGTCGTCATTCAAGCGCGTGAGCGTGCGGGTCACCAGCTTCAGCTGGAAGAGCACGGCGTGCGGATTCTGTTCATCCAGCAGCAACAGGTCCAGAACCGGTATCAACTGCGCCACCGCCAGATACCGCGAACGGTAGGTGATGCTGCTGTTACCCAATTCCAACAACCATTCCAGCCCGGCCTGGTCGAAAGCGCCGGCGCCGCGCAGAAATGCGGCAAGGCTGGCGCTGAGAAACTGTAATCGCTCGATCCGTCGACCGATCATCAGAAAGCGCCAGCCTTCGTCCCGGGTCATGTCGTCGAGAGCGAAACCGGACAACGCCGCCAGGGACATCACCAGACGATTGAGAAAATCCAGCAATTGGCCGAAATCCGCTTCATCGGTTTCCAGCTCCATGGCTTCGCGTTGCAACTCCACCAGCGCCTGCCAGTTTTCCCGCGAGAGCTTGCCGCGCACTTGCGAGGCCGCCCACTGCAGACGCTGCAGGTTGGAGCGCAGGCTGAATGGCCAGTCATCGCCGAGCAGTGCGGCCAACAAGCGCTCCGGCAACTCGCCTTCATCCGGCAACAGATTCAGGCGTTCACCAAGATTGACCGCCGCCTGCAAGGCTTGAGGATCGTCACCGTCGACATAGCGCGCCAGCATGATGCGCAGCAACCGTGCGCTGTCATCGCAGCGCTCGCAGTAACGGCCGAACCAGAACAGGTTTTCCACCACCCGTGACGGCAAATACGGATCGAGCCGCACCAGATCGCGCACGCCAATGTTGCGTTGGGTTTTCCATTGTTCGCCGCTCGGCGGTCGGTCCCCAAGCACCCAGGTGTCCTTGCTCGCTCCGCCGCGTTGCATCGACACCACTTCGGCGTCGGCTTCGGCGGCCACCCGGGTCAGGCCACCGGGCAGCACCCGATAACCATTGCGGCTGGCCACGGCGTAGACCCGCATGCCAATGGCCCGCGGTTGCAGCTGTCCGGTTTCAGACTGCCAGACCGGAGCTTGAGAAAGCTGCGCCAGTTCTTGCGCGACATAGGCGTAAGGCCGGGCCTGCATGCGCTCGGCCAGGTCCTGGCGCTGTTTTTCACTCAAGTCACGGCCAAACACAGGTGCGAAACTCTGGGACGGAAAAGCCGGTTTGATCAGCAGTTCCGGCAATTTTTCCAGAGCCTGGGCCAGCACTGACGCTTCGCCGCACCACCAGGTGGCGATGGAGGGCAGGATCAGATCTTCGCCGAACAGGAACTGATTGATTTTCGGTAAGAAGCCCAGCAGTCCAGGCGACTCCAGCACGCCACTGCCGAGGGCGTTGGCCACCAGCACTCGTCCTTGCCGTACGGCTTCGAGCAGGCCGGGCACGCCAAGTGCCGAGTCGGTACGCAACTCCAGCGGATCGCAGAAATCATCGTCAAGTCGACGCATGATCGCGTGAACCCGACGCAGGCCACTGAGGGTTTTCAGGTAGACCGTGGCATCGCGCACCGTGAGGTCACCACCCTCTACCAGCGGATAACCCAGTTGGCGAGCGAGATAAAGGTGCTCGAAGTAGCTCTCGTTGAATCGCCCCGGGGTCAGTAATACCACCAGAGGCGCTTCGTCATCGCTTGGCGCCTGGCGGGCCAGGGTTTCCTGGAGCGTGCGAAAGAACCCGGCCAGGTGCTGCACCTTCAGATCGCGGTACAGGTCGGGAAAGGCCCGGGACACGATGGTACGGTTTTCCAGGGCATAACCGGCTCCGGACGGCGCCTGGGTCCGATCCGCCGTCACCCACCAGCGCCCATCAGGGGTGCGCGCCAGATCCACTGCGTACAGGTGCAGAAAGGCTCCGTCTGGCGGCGAAATGTTCTGACAGGGCCAGAGGAAGTTGTTGTGGCCAAATACCAGCTCGGCGGGTAACAGGCCTTCGGCGATCAACCGCTGTGGACCGTACAGGTCCGCCAGCACGGCATTGAGCAATCGAGCCCGCTGGGCGATACCGGCCGACAAATGCTCCCACTCGTCAGCGGCGATCACGTGGGGCAGCAGGTCCAGTTCCCACGGCCGGTCAGCGCCCTTGGGGTCGGCGTAGACGTTGTAGGTCACGCCGTTTTCCTGGATTTGCCTGGTCAACAATGTCTGACGCTGCACCAATTGAGCTGGCGTGCTGCGTTGCAATTGATCGAACAACCGACGCCAGTGCGGGCGCACCGCGCCGCTGTCGTCGAGCAATTCATGATAGGTGCCCGCTGTCAGCGGGTAGCGGTCAAGCAGATCAGGCATGGAAAGCTCGGCAGACAGCTGGGAACGGTCAGACTAACGCAAGCTCATGACGCCCGGATAGACGAAAAATCCGAGCGTCGCGTGCAGTTTAGTAACGTCGTAAATCGAGTGTCATCGGTAGCTCGTCGTTAATTTCCATATTCGGTACAGGAAGTTTCCCAGGCGTGTGTCCGATGCGGAAAAAGCGCGCCATCCGCCGGCTCTCGGCTTCATTGGCGTTCACCGGCAAGCTGTCGTAGTTACGCCCGCCCGGATGGGCGACGTGATACTGACAGCCGCCCAGCGAGCGCTGCATCCAGGTGTCGAGCAAATCGAACACCAGCGGCGCATGAACCGGGATGGTCGGTTGCAGGCAGTTGGCTGGTTGCCAGGCGCGGAAGCGTACACCGGCGACGAACTCGCCGACCCGCCCGGTGGGCTGCAACGGCACTGGAATGCCATTGCAGGTCAGCAGATAACGCTGGGGCGGCAAACCCGTGAGCTTGACTTGCAAGCGCTCCAGGGATGAATCCACATAGCGCACCGTGCCGCCCACCGCGCCCTCCTCGCCCAACACATGCCAGGGTTCAAGCGCCTGGCGCAACTCCAGCTCGATGCCGCTGACCGAATAATCGCCGACCTTGGGAAAACGGAACTCCAGATGAGCCGCGAACCACTCGGCTCGCACCGGATAACCAGAGGCGTTGAGATCAACGATGACGTCGGCGAAATCCTGCTCGATAAAGTGCGGCAACAGAAACCGGTCGTGCAACTCAGTCCCCCAGCGCGCCAATTTCGGCGGCGCATAAGGATCCTTCCAGAACCGCGCGACCAACGCCCGCAGCAGCAACTGCTGCGCCAGGCTCATGCGCGCATGGGGCGGCATCTCGAACGCTCGCAGCTCAAGCAAGCCAAGGCGGCCGGTAGCACCGTCCGGCGAATACAGTTTATCGATGCAAAACTCGGCGCGGTGGGTGTTGCCGGTGACGTCGATCAGCAGATTGCGCAGCAGCCGATCCACCAGCCACGGCGCGCACTCTTCGCCTGGCGCAGGTATCTGGGCAAAGGCAATTTCCAGCTCGTACAAAGCATCGTTGCGTGCTTCATCGACTCGCGGCGCTTGCGAAGTCGGGCCGATGAACAGCCCGGAAAACAGGTAGGACAAGGAAGGGTGGTTGTGCCAATAGCTGATCAGGCTGCGCAGCAGATCGGGACGGCGCAGAAACGGTGAGTCAGCCGGCGTCGCGCCACCCAGTACGAAATGGTTACCCCCGCCGGTGCCGGTGTGCCGGCCATCGATCATGAATTTCTCGGTGGTCAGGCGGGTCTGGCGCGCTTCTTCGTACAGAAATTCGGTGCGCTCGACCAGCTCATCCCAGGTTGCGGATGGCTGTACGTTGACTTCGATTACGCCCGGGTCCGGGGTAATCCGGAAGTTGCTCAGACGTGGATCGCTCGGTGGCTCGTAGCCTTCCAGCAATACCGGGCAGCGCAGTTCCTCGGCTGTGGCCTCGATGGCGCTGACCAGCTCGAGATAATCTTCGACCCGCTCCAGCGGCGGCATGAACAGGTACAACCGCCCTTCCCGCGCTTCGGCGCAGAAGGCGGTGCGGGTCAGCCAGTCGGCGGACTCGTCGATCTTCGGCGTGCGTTCGTCAGCCACGGCTGAGGCGCCCTGGCTCTGCAATTGCGCGGTGTCTGGCAGTGGCGGGAAATCCTGGTTCGGATCCCGGGGATGGATGAAGGGATATTCTGCCGCTTTCACCCAAGGCTGCGAGCCGAGCGGCAAGCGATACCCCAAGGGCGAATCCCCAGGAACCAGACGGCAGTGCTCATCGCGCAGGTACCAGCGACCGCTCTGCCATTGATCGCCCTTGGCGGTGCGCGCCAGTGGCAGGACCTGCCCGATGACTTTGTCCAGGCCCTGACTGAAGACTTTGCGCAGGCGAGCACGCTCCAGCGGTTCTTCCAGGCGTGAGTCTTCGGCGCTGACGTTCTGCGGCAATGCTCCCTCACGCCAGAGGTAATAGAAATTGTCTTCGTAGGCCGGGAACACGAACCGTGTCGGAATTTTCAGGCGTTCAGCGACACTCGCCAGAAAACGCCCGGCCATCTCGCCATCGGCGCCATAGTCTTCCTGCTCATCGGCAATCAGCGCACTGTTGCGCCAGATCGGCACGCCGTCGCGGCGCCAGTAGCAGTTCAGCGACCAGCGCGGCAGTTGTTCGCCGGGGTACCACTTGCCCTGGCCGAAATGCACCAGCCCCTGGGGAGCGTAATGCTTGCGCATGCGCTGGAACAGTTCGGCGGACAGACGACGCTTGTCAGGCCCGAGCGCTGCGGTGTTCCACTCGGCGCCGTCCGGATCATCGATGGAGACGAACGTCGGCTCGCCGCCCATGGTCAGGCGAACGTCACCTTCGAGCAGGTCGGCATCGATCTGCCGCCCCAGTGTCTGGATCGCCCGCCACTGATCTTCGGTGTAGGGTTTGGTCACTCGCGGCGCTTCCCAGATCCGCTCCACGGACATTTCGTGGGTGAACTGGCACTCGCACGGTTCCACCAGGCCACTGATCGGTGCCGCAGAGCCCGGATCGGGGCTACAGGCCAACGGAATGTGTCCTTCGCCGGCGAACAGCCCTGAGGTCGCGTCCAGGCCGATCCAGCCGGCACCGGGCAAATAGACCTCGCACCAGGCGTGCAAGTCGGTGAAGTCCACGTCAGTGCCCGACGGGCCGTCGAGGCTTTTGACGTCAGCGGTCAGTTGAATCAGGTAGCCAGAGACGAAACGCGCCGCCAGACCCAGGTTGCGCAACAGTTGCACCAGCAACCACGCGGAGTCGCGGCAGGAACCGGAGGCATGTTCCAAGGTGTGTTCGGGGGTTTGCACACCTGGCTCCATGCGGATCAGGTAGCCAATGTCTTCGCTCAGATGCTGATTGAGTGCGACGAGGAAATCGACACTGGGCAGTGGCGTACGGTCGATGCCATCCAGGTACGCCTTGAATTTCGGCGTCAGGGGCAAGGTTTCCAGGTACGGCGCCAGCTCCTTGCGCTCATCCGCGGCGTAGGCGAACGGGATCTTTTCCGCGTAGGGCTCAAGGAAGAAGTCGAACGGATTAAAGACCGCCATCTCCGCCAGCAGATCGACTTCGATCCGCAGCTCATCGGTTTTCTCCGGGAACACCAACCGCGCCAGGTAGTTGCCTTGGGGATCCTGCTGCCAGTTGATGAAGTGCTGCTCGGGCGAGACCTTCAGCGCGTAGGACAGGATCCGCGTGCGACTGTGGGCGGCCGGGCGCAGACGAACGATCTGCGGGCCGAGTTCGACAGCGCGGTCGTAGCGGTAATGCGTGACGTGGTGCAATGCGACATGAATCGACACGGCGTGCCTCCTGCGAGCCTTGAGCGTATTGGAAAGCGCGCAAGACTTATGCCATCCAGCAAGCTGGCGCTTTCACAGAGTTACTTGAGGCAGTACAGCACCAAAATCGGGCGATGCGGGAAATTGGTTCGAAGGAGTTGCACAGAAATGTTGCGACCGGGGGTTGTCAGCCAGAATTTGCTGCGGCTGTACCGGCTCTTCGCGAGCAGGCTCGCTCCCACAGGTTTTTCTGTGGATGCGGAGTTTGTGAACGACAGAAATCTCTGTGGGAGCGAGCCTGCTCGCGAAAGGGCCAGTAGCCACACCCGATTATCTGGCGCTGAATACGTCGTTTGTTTGCCGTACACAAAAACGCCAACCCGAAGGTTGGCGTTCTGTTAACAGCGCTCAGCGTTTAGCGCGGTACAACCGGCTTGCGCGCAGGCTTTGGCCCTTTGCCTTTGGCCGCGTCCTTGCGCTCCTTGGCCGCCTGCTGGTTGCGGGCGAACGCCGCAGCCTTGGCCTGTTCACGTTTGTCCCACGGGTTACCGCCATCGCTGGCGCGCGGTGGCAGGCCAGTGTGCTGAGTCAGGATTTTGGTGGTCTTCTCCGCGGCCACTTTATGGCTGCCAGCCGGCGTCGAGTTCTTGCGACGGGCACTCTGGTAGCTGTCGGTGGCTGGCTGATGCAACGGAATCAACTGATTCTTGCCCGGCCCGATCAGGTCAGCGCGGCCCATGCGGGTCAGCGCTTCACGCAACATCGGCCAGCCCTTCGGGTCGTGATAGCGCAAGAACGCCTTGTGCAGGCGGCGCTGCTCCTCGCTCTTGACGATGGTCACGGCGTCGCTCTTGTAAGTGACCTTGCGCAGCGGGTTCTTGCCCGAGTGGTACATCGCGGTGGCGGTGGCCATCGGCGACGGGTAGAACGCCTGCACCTGGTCAGCACGGAAGCCGTTGCCCTTGAGCCACAGGGCCAGGTTCATCATGTCTTCGTCGGTGGTGCCCGGGTGGGCAGCGATGAAGTACGGAATCAGGTACTGCTCTTTCCCGGCTTCCTTGGAGTACTTCTCGAACATGCGCTTGAACTTGTCATAGCTGCCGATGCCCGGTTTCATCATCTGATTGAGCGGACCTTCCTCGGTGTGTTCCGGGGCGATCTTCAGGTAACCACCGACGTGATGGGTCACCAGCTCCTTGACGTATTCCGGCGACTCGACCGCAAGGTCGTAACGCAGGCCGGATGCGATCAGGATTTTCTTCACGCCAGGCAAGGCACGGGCGCTGCGATAGAGCTGAATCAGCGACGAGTGATCGGTGTTCAGGTTCGGGCAAATGCCCGGGAACACGCACGAAGGCTTGCGGCACGCGGATTCGATTTCCGGGGTCTTGCAGGCGATGCGGTACATGTTCGCGGTCGGGCCGCCGAGGTCGGAAATGACGCCGGTGAAGCCCGGGACCTTGTCGCGGATCTCTTCGATTTCGCGAATGATCGACTCTTCGGAACGGTTCTGGATGATCCGGCCTTCGTGCTCGGTGATCGAGCAGAAGGTGCAGCCACCGAAGCAGCCACGCATGATGTTCACCGAGAAGCGGATCATGTCGTAGGCCGGGATTTTTTCCTTGCCGTACGCCGGGTGCGGAATGCGCGCATAGGGCATGCCGAACACGTAGTCCATTTCTTCGGTGGTCATCGGAATCGGCGGCGGGTTGAACCAGACGTCGACTTCGCCGTGCTTCTGCACCAGCGCACGGGCGTTGCCCGGGTTGGTTTCCAGGTGCAGCACGCGGTTGGCGTGAGCGTAAAGAACGGCGTCGCCACGGACTTTTTCAACCGACGGCAGACGAATCACGGTCTTATCGCGGGTCATTTTCGGGCTGGCCAGAATCTGCACGACCTTGGCTTCGCTCGGATCCTCAACTGGCCCTTTCTCCTGCTCGATGGCGCAGGCCTGGGTGTCTTGCGTGTTCACGTACGGGTTGATGATCTTGTCGATCTTGCCCGGACGGTCGATACGCGTGGAATCGACTTCGTACCAGTCTTTTGGCGTATCGCGACGGATGAACGCGGTGCCGCGCACATCAGTGATGTCTTCGATCTTGTGACCGTAGGACAGACGCTGGGCGACTTCGACGATCGCGCGCTCGGCGTTGCCGTAGAGCAGGATGTCGGCGCAGGCGTCGATCAGGATCGAATTGCGAACCCGATCCTGCCAGTAATCGTAGTGGGCGATGCGGCGCAGGGAGGCTTCGATGCCGCCAAGCACGATCGGCACGTTCTTGTAGGCTTCCTTGCAGCGCTGGCTATAAACCAGGCTCGCGCGGTCCGGACGTTTACCCGCCAGGCCACCGGGGGTGTAGGCGTCATCGGAACGGATTTTCTTGTCGGCGGTGTAGCGGTTGATCATCGAGTCCATGTTGCCGGCCGCGACACCGAAAAACAGGTTCGGCTCGCCAAGCTTCATGAAGTCGTCTTTGGACTGCCAGTTTGGCTGGGCAATGATCCCGACGCGGAAGCCCTGGGACTCCAGCAGCCGGCCGATGATCGCCATGCCGAACGACGGGTGATCGACGTAGGCATCACCGGTAACAATGATGATGTCGCATGAATCCCAGCCGAGCTGATCCATCTCCTCCCTGCTCATCGGCAGGAATGGCGCTGGCCCGAAACATTCGGCCCAATATTTTGGATAGTCAAATAACGGCTTGGCTGCTTGCATGTCGATGACCGGTGTTGAGATGAAAAATCGCGGGCGCGGAATATAGCACAAAATTTAACCAATTCCGACGACAGTGGTCGGTTTCTATTTGAGCCGGTGCCTCACACCACCCGAACCGAACACTTACGCGCTTTGCAGAGACGTGAAGCGAAAAACCGGCAATGAAGCCAAATGGCCCTTCAGCCTCCCGTTTCCAGGTGCTGATGCGGCAACCATTCAAGGATGAAAAATTCATGTCGCCAAAACCGCCTCCCAGAGGCACAACCACAGCCGATATCCACACCCGCCCCACGCGACCGTCGGACGGGCACACACCGCAGGCCGACACTGTGCCACGTGTCGATTTTGGCCCGTCAACCGTGAGACTTCCTGAGAATCCCCCAGGGCCAGTCAAAACACCGGGGGACGCCGACCTTGATGCAATTACGCCTGCACCACCCGTAACGGTCAGCGAGACATCTTCCGTGCCTGAAACTGCCCCACCGCCTGCGCGACGGCCGCTGGAGCATTACTGGATCGCCTCGGCGTCTCAGCTCCCCGATGCCGACGCACAGGGTGTGAGAATCTTCAAGGGCCGTCAGTACGTCGACGTGTCCGGGGGCGGCATCGTGCATGTCGCAACAGATTCGCAGACCGGCCTGTATCGGGCCAGACTGCCAAACGAACTGCAGCCTTCAGGCCCGGTGCTGGTGCGGGACCCCGAAAGCAAGCTCTGGCACCCGCTGGATGACTTTGAGTCAACGACCTATCCATTGACCTCCACCCGCCTCGAAGCCTTCCGCACGAGTCTGGACTTCACCGGCGTCGACCCGGGCAGCGACGGGCTGCACCGATTCAATGGCAAGCTCTACATTGTCATTGAGCACCACGCCTATCAGGTCCTGCATGATCTTGGGGCATCGTCGCCGCAAACCCCCGTGATGCGCATCGTGCGGGCAGAGGATCCTGTCGCCCTGGACGACAACAACGTTTATGTCGCGACGCGCTCGGGAAGATCGGAGCCGATTGTTTTCGATCCTCAGGACGGCTGGGTGGGAACCCGTGTGCCCGGCGCGGGCGGGATGCAGGCGGGACTGAACAGTCCGTTGCAAAGGCAATTTGCCGAGCAGATCGGCCAATTGTATGCAGAGGCCGGCATGCTTGAGGCGACCAGACAGAGGAGACTCCAATTAACGTCTAGTTGGGAGAGCGCCGTTGGCACAGAAGGTGAAAGAACCGCCCTGATACTCCTGGAAGTGCAAATTCGAAGAGAACTCACGTTACTGGAAAATCTGGCCACCAAGTACGTGAACGAACGCGACTGGCTGATTCTTATCAAAGCAAACGGCGTTTATAGAAACGAACTGCATGAACTTCGGGAATTCAAAGTTGCAGGTTACAACCGTCTCATTGTTGTCAGCGATGCGCGCAAATTTCTGGAGATTCGGCCAATCAATGACGCGGCAACTGCCTATCAAGCGATCGCCGAACACCTGACGAATAAACGGAACATTCTGGAAAAGTGCCAGAAAGTTGCAAATGAGATCCAGACAAACTCGCGTTCCTCGGCGCTCGAGTTGGCCGAACTGGGTTATGACCCGACGGAGATTTATGAAGTAACTTCCGGTTGGGTCGAAGCCCGAAGCCGACTACTGACGGACGACCCAGGCAACAATGACTCCGAAGCGGCACAACTGGGCAGTTCTTTTTTGGAGACCACATCTGCATTCCGGGGGATCGAGCATATTCCCGAGGTCGCTCGCATCGCGGTGCTGACCGGTCTGCTCGACCAAAGCGCGGCAATCAGAGGCTCATACGAAGATCTCGACCTGCCGCCAGGCTCACCTCAAGCCAACTCTCGGCGTGAAATCACCGAGGCCATCCAGGCCTTCGAAACCGCACTGGAGACCCAGGTGGCGCGTTATCACCGAGACCAGACAAACACCTCGGCGCTACCGGCCCACGATCAGCCCATTGATTTCGACTTCATCCCCGCACAAGACAGAAGCGGGCCGGCACCGACGCCCAGACGAATCTTTCGCGTCAAACACCACGGAGTCTACAAAGTCAGTGTCGGTCAGCCGCGTCGCACCGTGACAAACGACGAGGTGATCGATGTCATAGACCCCAACAACCCGGCACGGGTCTTGCGAACCTACGAACGCAGGGACGGAGAATGGCGCCGGACGGTACCGGCACAAGACAGAGCCCTGCCCAGGCTGATTGCAGATGCCAATCAGCACCTGGAACAGTCGGAATCGCACCTCAACAGAGCCAGGCACGACGAGCGGGAAAGACGCAATGCCACCAATATCGTCGAGGATCAATAACGTGACCAATATATCCAGCAATCCCCTATCCAATGGCACCATGACGCAGTTGAGAAATTATGTCGCCCGCTTGATAGAAGCCGAAAATCCCATGACCGGACCGAACAATTTATTCATTACGTCTACACGCTCTCTGCACAGCAGCGCCCCCCAGGTACCAGTAGCAGAAGAACGGTTCGCGCGCTGGACCCAAGGGTTATCGGCCAGTGAAGTGTCAGCCCGACGCATTAAATGGAATGAATTGCGTAACCAAACTGGCTCGGACGGTCTGTTCAACACGCTTGCGAGGCTTGTTCACGACAGCAAAACCCATGCAGATCTTCAACGACGGGTTTGGGCGATGATCGATACCATTACCGAAAATAATCCGGACTCCGACAGTTTGCGCCGGGAATTGTTTAATCGGGCGGGCGATGCCGCCTGTGTTGATCGCGCAGCGTTCACATTCTCTAACCTGGAAACCAGGGCGATGATGCACAGCGCCCGCTCCAGAGCGAAAGATCAGACTGAAGGCCTTCAACTGTCGACGTTCTCCAGAGGTCTGTTCCGCTTGCACGAAGTCGACAAAATCGCATCGGCCGACATCGCTCAGAGCGAGGCAATAATCAACGATCCGAGGATCCCGGAAGCGGAGAAACACCCTCACCGTAATCGTTTGGCCGAGGAAGTCGAGATCAGGCTCGCCTATCGCTTCCAACTCAAGGACAGGCTGCAACTTCCGGGGCAACCCGAGAAAGCTGTCTTCATTGGCATGGGGCAAGTTTCAACGGCAGTGCTGGATGCCGCTTACAACAAAGTCGTGGCACTGGACAATTCGCCTGAAGAATTCCAGGCACTGGTGTCGAGAGAATTCTGGCAGGAATTCCTGGCCAACAAATACCAACTGCGATTCGAAGAACACCGCCAGCCGTTTCAGGATCGTATGGCGACGCTCGACGCGGCTCTTGAGGCAAGGCAACTATTGGAGGAAGCGCATGGAGCGCAAGCCAAAGACGTGCAAGTAGAGCTTGCGAAAGCTGAAGCCGTATTGATCGAAACGCTGACCAGGCAAGAACTGAGCGAGCCCCCCCTTGTTGATGTGCCGCTTGCCGGTCCTTCGGGTACGCCGCCCACGCAGTAACGATTTAAAGGGGCAGAAGGACAGCTGGCCGAATGTTTTCGGCCAGTTTTACTCGTCGTCGAAGTTGTAGCTGCCAGGCGCGAGGTTTTCAAAGCGGGTGTACTTGCCGATGAACGCCAGTCGCGACGTACCAATCGGGCCGTTCCGCTGCTTGCCGATGATGATTTCGGCGATGCCTTTATGCTCGGTTTCCGGGTGATAAACCTCATCCCGGTACACGAACATGATTACGTCGGCATCCTGCTCGATCGCTCCGGATTCGCGCAAGTCGGAGTTGATCGGGCGTTTGTTCGGCCGCTGCTCCAGGGAGCGGTTGAGCTGGGACAACGCCACCACCGGGCAGTTGAATTCCTTGGCCAGGGCCTTCAAGGAACGGGAGATTTCGGAAATCTCGTTGGTCCGGTTGTCGCCGCCCGAGCCCGGGATCTGCATCAACTGCAGGTAGTCGATCATGATCAGGGCGATGTCGCCATGCTCACGCACCAGGCGCCGGGTCCGTGCACGCATCTCCGACGGGCTGATACCGGCCGTATCGTCGATGAACAGCTTGCGATCGTTGAGCAAGTTGACCGCCGATGTCAGGCGCGGCCAATCGTCGTCTTCCAGGCGACCAGCACGGACCTTGGTCTGATCGATCCGGCCGAGGGACGACAACATACGCATGATCAGCGATTCGCCTGGCATCTCCAGCGAGTAAACCAATACGCATTTGTCGCTGCGCAGCACGGCGTTTTCCACCAGGTTCATCGCAAAGGTGGTTTTACCCATGGATGGACGGCCGGCGACGATGATCAGGTCAGACGGTTGCAGGCCACTGGTCATTCCGTCGAGGTCGGTGTAACCGGTGGACAGGCCGGTAATGGCGTTGTCGGTGTTGAACAAGGTGTCGATACGGTCGATGGCCTTGGTCAGCAGGTCGTTCACGCTCACCGGGCCGCCGGTTTTTGGCCGGGCCTCAGCGATCTGGAAGATCTGCCGTTCAGCTTCGTCGAGGATCTCTTCCGCGGAGCGACCTTCCGGATTGAAGGCGCTGTCAGCGATCTCGGTGGCAATGCCGATCAACTGTCGCAAGGTTGCCCGGGCGCGGACGATCTGCGCATACGCCTTGATGTTGGCGACGGACGGCGTGTTTTTTGCCAGCTCACCGAGGTAACCGAGGCCACCGACTTGCGAGGTCTGACCTTCCTTGTCCAATTGCTCGGCAAGGGTCACGACGTCGATCGGGGAGTTCTGGTCGGCGAGCTTGGCGATCGCGCGGAAGATGAGGCGGTGGTCATGCCGATAGAAATCGCCGTCGGAGACTTGATCGAGCACGCGTTCCCAGGCGTTGTTGTCCAGCATCAGACCACCGAGCACGGCCTGTTCGGCCTCGATGGAGTGCGGCGGCACCTTCAGGGCAGCGGTTTGCAGATCGTATTGCTCGGGAGCGGAGATATCGTTCATGGCCACTTGTTTGATTTATGAAAAGCAGGGGTTACAGAAAGACAAAGGGCACGACCTGTAAACAGGATCGTGCCCGATGTTACCGGCAAGCACCCGAGGGTGCCAGCCGACAAGTGCTGCTTAAGCTGCTACCACGACAACGCGTACGGTGGCTTCAACTTCGGCGTGCAGGTGCACGGCTACGTCGAATTCGCCTACGTTGCGGATAGTGCCGTTCGGCAGACGAACTTCGCTTTTTGCCACTTCAACGCCAGAGGCGGTCAGTGCATCAGCGATGTCGTGGGTGCCGATCGAACCGAACAGCTTGCCTTCGTCACCGGCGGTGGCAGTGATAGTCACTTCCAGCTCAGCCAGTTGGGCGGCACGGCTTTCAGCCGAAGTTTTACGGTCTGCTGCGGCTTTTTCCAGCTCAGCGCGACGCTCTTCGAACGCAGCCAGGTTGGCAGCGGTCGCAGCGGTAGCTTTGCCGTAAGGCAGCAGGTAGTTACGACCGTAACCAGCCTTAACGTTCACTTTGTCACCCAGGTTGCCCAGATTGGTGACTTTTTCCAGAAGGATCAGTTGCATGTGAAAATCCTCTTAACTTTTAACCTTCACCGTTCGCGCTATCGACGTCTTTCGGCGTCGATCGACCGCGAAAATCAATCAGGCTGTCGACGATGGCCAAGACCACCAGCAACGGATAGATCAGCTGCATGAACAGCAACAGCGTGACGTACAACCCCACCAGCCAGAACCTGGCCAGTCGCTTCTGCGCCACCAGCCCGTGAATCAGGGCCAGCCCGGCGAACACCAGCGGTACACTGCACAACGGCGTCAACATGGCCATCTGCGGACCGATGTTCGGCCCCAGAAGCATGAACGCCAGCAGCAACATCGCTGGTAAAAGCGGGAATCGGATGGCGCGAAACTCGCGACCAAAACCACCCGGGTTGTACAACAACGCCTGCCAGTAGCGCCCGACAATCAGGCTCAGCACACTGACGATTTGCAACAAAGCCGCAATCAGGCCGGTCAGGACCGGTGCAATCAGGGACGCAAAATGCGCTTGCTCGTCTACCGACAACTTCTGGTAGACATCACCGAGTAGCGACGGCATGACTTTTATCAAAGCCTGCGCCAGCATCTCGATCTGGGGACCAAAAGCCGTCCCCAGCACCACTGAAAACACCACTCCCATCGCTATGCTGACCAGCAGCACGCGGTTCCAGGATTCACTTGCGCGCAAAACCAACGCAAGGCTCCAAGACCCCAGCAGCACCAGAAGTGAGCGTGGGTCATCGGCGTAAAGCCACCAGATCAATGCCGGCAGCAATCCCAGAGCAAGTACGCTCGACGCGTCCTTCAATCCGCGCCGCAGGAGCACGAAGCATCCAGCGGCAGCACCCAACCAATACAACAACGGCAATGCAGCGCATCCGGCCACTACCAGAGTGGCCTGCATACGGCCGCGCATGATGAACTCAGCTAAGGCACGCATGCTTTCAATCCTTTGCTACGTGTCGACTGCCCGGTCTCAGCGGCCGTGGCTGTCGGTGTAGGCCAGCAGGGCCAGGAAGCGGGCGCGCTTGATAGCGGTGGCCAGCTGACGCTGATAACGTGCTTTGGTACCGGTGATACGGCTTGGAACGATTTTGCCGGTCTCGGATACATAAGCTTTCAGGGTGTTGAGATCTTTGTAATCGATCTCTTTCACGTCTTCAGCGGTGAAGCGGCAGAATTTACGACGACGGAAGAAACGTGCCATGTAATAGGCTCCTCAAAAGGTCCGTGGATTACTCGTCAGCGTTATCGCTGTTGTCGCTGTCATCACTATCAGCGCTTTCAGCGCCTTCGTGCTCAGGACGGTCGCGACGCTCACGGCGCTCACTGCGGTTTTCTTCAGCCTTGAGCATCTCGGATTGGCCGGTAACGGCTTCTTCGCGACGGATGACCAGGTTACGGATCACTGCATCGTTGTAGCGGAAGTTGTCTTCCAGCTCGGCCAGGGCCTTGCCAGTGCACTCAACGTTCAGCATCACGTAGTGAGCCTTGTGAACATTGTTGATTGCGTAGGCCAGTTGACGACGGCCCCAATCTTCCAGACGGTGGATTTTGCCGCCGTCTTCTTCGATCAGCTTGGTGTAACGCTCAACCATGCCGCCGACTTGCTCGCTTTGATCCGGGTGGACCAAAAAGATGATTTCGTAATGACGCATGAATGCTCCTTACGGGTTGTAGCCTGCCGCTCAAAAGCGGTCAGACAAGGAGTGAATGACACTTATGGACTTGCTTGCGATAGACACATGCGTGCCTGCCGTCACAGCAAGGGGCGCAATTGTAGAGAAGGGGCGGGAGAGGTGCAAGGCAATTGGTGATTATTTGAACAGTCACTGATCTTCGACCAAACACAAACCACTGTGGGAGCGAGCCTGCCCGCGAAGGGGGCATAACATTCAACATTGATGCTGAATGTTACTCCGCTTTCGCCGGCAAGCCGGTCTCGCTCCCACAGGGATTACAACTGGCTTAGGACTTCTTGGCGGTTCCGGCGGCTTTGACGCCGCGCTGGCGCAAGGCTTCGAACAGGCACACGCCGGTCGCCACGGAAACGTTGAGACTGCTGACGCTGCCCGCCATCGGCAGACGCACCAGATAGTCGCAAAGATCGCGGGTCAGGCGGCGCATGCCGCTGCCTTCCGCGCCCATGATCAGGATGGTCGGGCCGGTGAGGTCTTGCTGATACAGACTCTGCTCAGCCTCGCCCGCCGTACCGACAACCCACAAACCACGCTGCTTGAGCTTTTCCAGGGTGCGCGCCAGGTTGGTCACGGCCACCAATGGAATCACTTCCGCTGCGCCACAGGCGACTTTTCGTACCGTTGGAGTCAACGTGGCCGACTTGTCTTTCGGCACGATGACCGCCAGCGCGCCTGCCGCATCGGCAGAGCGCAGGCAAGCGCCGAGGTTGTGCGGGTCGGTCACGCCGTCGAGCACCAGCAACAGCGGCGCGCCTTCGGTGCGATCGAGCAGTTCGTCGAGCATCGCCTCGCCCCAGACCTGGCTCGGGCTCACTTCCGCCACTACGCCCTGGTGCACGCCATCGACCCAGGCATCCAGCTCGCGACGCTCGGCGTTGCCGACCGCTACGCGATTCTGGTTCGCCAGCTCGATCAGCGTCTGAACCCGCGGATCGCTGCGGCCTTCGGCCAGCCAGATCTGCTTGACGCGCTTGGGGTGGTGACGCAGCAACGCTTCTACGGCATGCACGCCGTAGATTTTTTCCAACTGACTCATGACTTGGCCTTAGGTTTACGTACCCCGCCGCTTTTGGCAGCTGGAGCGGAACCCGCTTTCGGCGGGCCCTTGCGGTGTTTACTCGGTTTGGCTGGTTTGCCGCCGGCAGCCTTGTCAGGCGCCGACCGTCCGGTCTTTCCCCCAGACGCCGCTTTACCGCCGCTTTTCGCTTCAGACAGCAAGGCCTGCTTCAATTCACGGCTTTTACGCAGCTCGGCATTTTTCGCCGCAGCATCGCTTGGGCGATAGGCTTCGACAGCCTTTTCCTTGGCAGGACGACGACCGGTTTTCGCCGGTGCAGGCTCAGCAGCGGTTTTAGCAGCCGTCTTTGCGGCTGGCTCGGTTTTTTCCGTTCCGCGCTTCTTGCGGCCGATCGGCGCGCTGATGGTTTTTTCAGCCATCTCGAAGTCGATCTTGCGTTCGTCGAGGTCGACGCGCATTACGCGCACTTCAACGGTATCGCCAAGGCGGAAGCTGCGGCCGGTACGTTCACCGGCCAGGCGGTGATGCACAGGATCGAAGTGGTAGTAGTCGCCCGGCAGCGCGGTGACGTGCACCAGGCCTTCGACGTAGATGTCGGTCAGTTCGACGAACAGGCCGAAACCGGTCACGGCGGTGATCACACCCGGGAACGACTCGCCTACGCGGTCTTTCATGAACTCGCACTTGAGCCAGTTCACCACGTCGCGGGTCGCTTCGTCGGCACGGCGCTCGCTCATCGAGCATTGCTCGCCGAGCTGCTCCAGGATCGCCTCGTCGTACGGATAGATCCGCGCTTTCGGAATGGTCATCGCACCGGCACGGCGAACGTGCGGGGTGTCCATTTTCGAATGGATGACGCTGCGGATCGCCCGATGCGTGAGCAAGTCGGGGTAGCGGCGGATCGGCGAGGTGAAGTGGGTATAGGCTTCGTAATTCAGGCCGAAGTGACCCTGGTTATCGGCGCTGTACACCGCCTGACTCAACGAACGCAGCATGACGGTCTGGATCAGATGGAAATCCGGACGGTCCTTGATGCTCGCCAGCAATGCCTGGTAATCCTTCGGCGACGGGCCGTCCTTGCCTTTGTGCAGGGACAGGCCGAGCTCGCCGAGGAAGGCGCGCAGTTTTTCCAGACGTTCCGGTGGCGGGCCATCGTGGACGCGATACAGCGCAGGAATTTCGTGCTTTTTCAGGAATTCGGCGGTGGCCACGTTGGCCGCCAGCATGCATTCCTCGATCAGCTTGTGCGCGTCGTTGCGAACGGTCGGGCGGATTTCGGCGATCTTGCGCTCGGTCCCGAAGATGATCCGGGTTTCCTGGGTTTCGAAATCGATCGCGCCACGCACGTGACGAGCGGCCAGCAGCACTTTGTACAGTGCGTAAAGCTGCTTGAGGTGCGGCAGAACGTCGTTGTACTCGCCGCGAAGCTGACGCGCCTCGGTGAGTTTCGGCGTTTCGAGCATGGCGCTGACCTTGTTGTAGGTCAGGCGGGCATGGGAGTGAATAACCGCTTCGTAGAAGCAGTAGTCGGTCATCTCGCCGGATTTGGAGATGGTCATCTCGCAAACCATGGCCAGGCGATCGACGTGCGGGTTCAGCGAGCACAGGCCGTTGGACAGCTGCTCAGGCAGCATCGGAATCACGCGCTCGGGGAAGTACACCGAGTTGCCGCGAACCTGGGATTCGTTGTCCAGGGCCGAACCGATTTTCACGTAGCTGGAAACGTCGGCGATCGCCACGTACAACTTCCAGCCACCGGAGAACAGGCGCAGCTTGCCTGGCTTGGCTTCGCAGTAGACCGCGTCATCGAAGTCGCGTGCATCTTCACCGTCGATGGTCACGAACGGCAGATGGCGCAGGTCGATGCGCTTCTCTTTGTCTTTCTCTTCGACTTCCGGCTTGAGCTTGGCGGCTTCTTTCAAGACCGCTTCAGGCCAGACGTGAGGAATGTCGTAGGTGCGCAGAGCGACATCGATCTCCATGCCCGGCGCCATGTAGTTGCCCACGACTTCAACCACGTCGCCTTGCGGCTGGAAGCGTGGCGTCGGCCAGTGAGTGATCTTCACTTCGACGAACTGACCGATCTTGGCGCTGGCATTGCGGCCCGGTGTCACCAGCACTTCCTGCTGGATCTTCGGATTGTCCGCCACCACGAAGCCAATACCGCCCTCTTCGAAGTAGCGACCGACGATGGTCTCGTGGGCACGGGAGACCACTTCGACGATCATGCCTTCGCGGCGACCGCGACGGTCCAGGCCGGAAACGCGGGCCAGGGCACGGTCGCCATCGAACACCAGGCGCATTTGCGCCGGGCTCATGAACAGGTCGTCACTGCCGTCGTCCGGGACCAGGAAGCCGAAGCCGTCACGGTGACCGCTGATGCGGCCGAGGATCAGGTCGAGCTTGTCCACCGGCGCATAGGTGCCGCGACGGGTATAGATGAGCTGAGCGTCGCGCTCCATGGCACGCAGGCGGCGGCGCAGGGCTTCGATCTGGTCTTCCGTGATCAGACCAAACTCTTCGACCAGCTGCTCGCGGTTAGCAGGCGAACCCCGATCAGCAAGGTGCTGAAGGATCAGTTCGCGGCTAGGAATAGGGTTTTCATATTTTTCCGCTTCACGAGCGGCCTCGGGATCGAGGGACTGCCAATCGGCCATTAGAGAGTTTTCACCTTGTCTATATGCGGGTTAGTTTGGCATAGGCGTAATGAAACGGGAAATTTCAGGCTATGACAGCCCATCTAAAGCCCTTTATCGACACCGCAACGCTGATTTAAATGCCACTGGTAAAATTTTCCAGGTTTTTTTGATGCCAGGGGTTTACAGTTAAAAAGACGCTCCGTATAGTGCGCGCCATCGACGACGCACTAGCGTTGCCGATACTGCCCAGATGGTGAAATTGGTAGACACGCCAGCTTCAGGTGCTGGTGACCGCAAGGTCGTGGAAGTTCGAGTCTTCTTCTGGGCACCAATTTCGAGCTTGAGATTAGATCAATTTCAAGGCTCGCACAAAAACCCGCGAAAGCGGGTTTTTTGCATTTGAGACTTTTGATTTATCAAAATCAAATCAGGGGTTTACAGATCAAAAAGCTCTCCGTATAGTGCGCCACATCAACAGCGGCAACGCTTGCGATGAATGCCCAGATGGTGAAATTGGTAGACACGCCAGCTTCAGGTGCTGGTGACCGCAAGGTCGTGGAAGTTCGAGTCTTCTTCTGGGCACCAATTCAAATTCAAGGTCAGTACCTTGAATTTCACAGAAACCCGCGAAAGCGGGTTTTTGCGTTTCTGCCATTCGAAAACGACACGCCCCCCCTGTAGGAGCGAGCTTGCTCGCGAAAAACCTGAGAGCGCCGCGGGGTATCAGGTTTACAGCGTTATCGTTCACGCCCATCGCGAGCAAGCTTGCCCCTACAGAAGTAATGTCCATCCCGCAAGCGCACTTGAGAAACAATATCGTTTATCATTGTTGCAAGATTTTGCAATGCGACAGTGAGGAACCCTGCGAATGATGTTTCGAAATACCCTGCGCCGCGGCCTGGCCCTTACCCTGCTTGGCCTGGCACTCGCTACCCCCCTCACCCAGGCCGCCGATCCAGTTTCCCTGACCCTCTATAACGGGCAACACAAGGAAGTCGGCGACGCCATCGCCAAAGCGTTCGAAGCCAAGACCGGCATTCACGTCAATGTGCGCAAGGGCAGCAGCAACCAGCTCGCCAGCCAGGTTGTCGAGGAAGGCGATCGCTCCCCTGCCGACGTGATCTACACCGAAGAATCACCACCGCTGAACAAACTCGGCGAACAAGGCCTGCTGGCACAGACAGACGCCACCACCCTCGCCGTTCTGCCCAAAGACTACGTCGCCGGCAATGGCACCTGGATCGGCATTACCGCGCGCGTTCGCGTGGTCGCCTTCAATCCGAAGCTGATCGATGAAAAAGACCTGCCCAAGTCGGTGATGGAATTCTCCGATCCAAAATGGCAAGGCAAGGTCGGCTTCGTGCCTACCAGCGGCGCCTTCCAGGAGCAGGCCGTGGCAATCATCAAGGTGCATGGCATGGATGCGGCCGAAGAATGGCTGACCGGTTTGCGTGCGTTCGGCAAAACCTACAGCAACAACATGGTTGCGCTGAAAGCTGTGGAAAACGGCGAAGTCGCTACCGTTCTGGTGAACAACTACTACTGGTTCGCCTTGCAGCGTGAAAAAGGTCAGCTCGATTCGAAACTGCACTATTTCACCGGTGGCGACGTCGGTGGGTTGATCACGGTTTCCAGCGCAGCCGTGTTGAAATCCAGCAAGCACCCAAAAGAAGCCCAGCAATTCCTCGCCTTCATGGCCAGCGAAGAAGGCCAGCGCGTGATCACCCAGACCACCGCCGAATACCCGCTGCACAAAGGCATGGAATCGGATCGCGGGCTCAAGCCGTTCAGCGAATTGCAGGCGCCGAAAGTCACCCCTGCCGACCTGGGCAATGCCGAAGAAGCCCTGGACCTGGAACGTGACGTTGGCTTGAACTGATGAGCGCATCGTTACCCGCCCCGGCCTTGCTCGGGGGTTATGTACCACGGCGCAAGCGGCCGTCGATCTGGCTGTTGCTGCCGGTCTTGCTGCTGGTCATGCTCAGCCTGCTGCCGCTGGCCTACGTTGGGCTCAAGACCTGGCAGGCCGGATGGGCCGAGGCGTTGCACCTGCTGTGGCGGCCCTATGTGTTCGGACTGCTGCGCAACACCTTGGCACTGATGGTCGGTGTCACGCTGGCCTGCGGCGTGATCGGCCTGTCGCTGGCCTGGCTGCTGGAACGCAGCAATCTGCCGGGGCGGCGCTTGTGGGGGGTGATCCTGTGCCTGCCGTTCGCGGTGCCGGCGTTCGTCAGCAGTTTTACCTGGGTGTCCCTGAGCGCGCATTTCGAAGGCTTGGGCGGGGCGATCCTGGTGATGACCCTGTCGAAGTATCCGCTGATCTTTCTGCCTGTCGCGGCGACCCTGCGCAATCTTGATCCGTCCCTTGAGGAGTCCGCACGGACCCTCGGGCAGAACCGCTGGGGCGTGTTTTTCAGAATCACCCTGCCGTTGCTCTGGCCGTCATTGCTGGCCGGCTCGCTGCTGATCGCCCTGCACATGCTGGTGGAATTCGGCGCCCTGTCGATCATAGGCCTGCAAACCTTCACCACCGCGATCTATCAGCAGTTCGAACTGGAATTCAGCAACGCCAACGCAGCGATGCTGTCGGCGGTGCTGCTGGCGCTCTGCCTGGTGTTGTTATGGCTTGAGCTGCGAGTACGTGGCAAAGGTCGGCACGTGCGCACCGGCCAGGGCGCAGCGCGGTGTGCGGAGCAGGTTCGTCTGGGACCGTGGACAGTCGCCGGACAGGTTTACTGCCTGGCACTGGCGATCATCGGCAGCGGTGTTCCGCTGGGGATGCTTGCGTACTGGCTGGCAGTAGGTTCGTCGGCGGCCTTCCCGGTGGCGGCGATCAGCGAAGCGCTGCTGTCCTCGCTGGCGCTGTCGCTGGGTGGCGCTGCGCTGTGCCTGGTGCTGGCGGTGCCGGTGGGATTGCTGGTGGTGCGCCATAAAGGCCGACTGGCGATCTGGGCCGAGCGCTTGCCGTATCTGCTGCATGCACTGCCAGGTCTGGTGATTGCGTTGACGCTGGTGTATTTCGCCCTGCACTACGTGCCGGTGCTGTACCAGACTTCGGCGTTGCTGCTGATTGCTTATGCGTTGCTGTTTCTGCCGCTGGCGCAGGCGCCGATTCGCACGGCACTGAACAAGGCGGCACCGCAACTGGAAGAGGCTGCACGCACGCTGGGGGCTTCGTCCTTCAGTGCATTTTGCCGAGTGACCCTACCGATCATCTTCCCGGCGCTGGGCGCGGCTTTTGCGCTGGTGTTCCTGGATGCGATGAAGGAACTCACGGCGACGCTGTTGCTGAGTCCGACCGGACTGAACACCTTGGCGACGGAGGTTTGGGCGCATACCGCGAACGTGGAGTTTGCGGCGGCGGCGCCTTATGCGGCGTTGTTGATAGTGGTGTCGGGGTTGCCGGTTTATTTGCTCACGACGCGGATGTATCTGAGCCGCTGACATTGCCTTCGCGAGCAGGCTCGCTCCCACAGTGTTTGTGGGTGGACACAAATTTGTGAACACCTCAAATCCAAGGTGGGAGCGAGCCTGCTCGCGAAGGGGCCAGCCCTGACAACAGATTACGCCCTGAACTGCCCCAGGCTCGCCTTCAACTGCGCCGCCAACCCATCCAGCACCTTGCCACTGGCCGTGGTTTCCACCACCGCCTGAGCCGCCTTCTCGGCTTGCGCATGAATGATCTCGACCCGCCCACGCACCGCTTGCGCCCCTTGCGCCTGATGCGCCGCCGCCTGAGTTGCCAGACCGATCGCCGCATGCACCTGCTCGACCGATGCCTGCACCGACTGCTGCAACCGCGCACTGTCACGCAACACCAGTAAACCTTCGCTGGCCTGGCGCCCGGCCTGACCGATCGCAGCCACCGCCTCACGCGCGCCCTCCTGCAGCGCGACGATATGCGCCTGGATGTCGCCCGTGGAACTCTGGGTCTTGCTGGCCAACGCCCGCACTTCGTCAGCCACCACCGCAAACCCTCGGCCGGTCTCGCCAGCCCGGGCCGCTTCGATGGCTGCGTTCAGTGCCAGCAGGTTGGTCTGCTCGGCGATCCCGTGAATCACCGTCAGCACCACTTCAATCTGTTCACTCTGCTGCGCCAGGCGCTCGATGACTTTCGAACCGGTATCGACCTGCCCGGCCAGTGCCTCGATCAGGCTGCCGACCTTCGCCGAAGTCCGGGTGTTTTCATCGGTGGCCGATCGAATGTCCACCACCTGCTGCAAGGCCGCCTGCATGGCATGGCTTTCAGACTGAGCGTCATCCGCCATCTGCGACAAGGCCCGCAAGCTCTCGGCCACTTCATCACGCTGCATGCCCGCCGCCGCATCAGCACCGGCATTGCGCAACGTCATGGCGCCGATTTCCACGCCGGTGCGCTGGGCCACATCGCCCGCCTCACGCACGATTGGCTGCAACTTATCCACAAAGCGATTGACCGCCGAGGCCATGTCGCCGATTTCGTCCTTGCTGTTGATCTGCACGCGCTTGGTCAGGTCACCCTCCCCTGCGGCCAGGTCGTCCATGGCGGCAATGAGCATTTTCAAGCGGTTGACCACTCGCCGGCCCAGCACCACCGCGAGCAGCAACAGCACAGCGAAACCTACGACCGCCAGGCCCATGCCGATGCGCCAGCGCAACGTCGTCGCCGCTTCCTGCACAGTGGCGGTGGTGTTGGATTTCATCTCGGACGCAGTGGACTGCGCCGACTGCAGCCGCGCGCGCATCGCCGTGGCGCTGTCAGCCGCCGCACCTTTGAGGCTATCGCCCACCAGCTCATCGCTGCTGGCGATCAATGCCAGGAAACGCTTGTCCAGCGCCGCCACGTCGGCCTCCACCGATGCAGTCGAGACGCCCATCAACACCTTGCCGATTTCCACGCCATTGGGGTTGATCGAGGCTTCGAGGTAGTAGACCGACGGATCGTTCTTCGCCGCGTCCAGCACCTTGTCCAGCGCGCGCTCACCCTGGCCTTTTTCCAGCAGGGCCTTGTTGATCGGGTTTTCCCGGTTGAGGTAGCGCGTCAGGTGCTGCCCCGTAGCATCGTCGTAGACCACGAACAGCACGTTGGGATTGCGCTGGGCGCGGCGGGCGAACTCGGACAGGGTCGGAACGTCGCTGTCCCACATGGCGCGAGGGGCGACCGAGGCCAGAAGCTGCGCCATATCATTGGCGGAATCCTTCAGATCCTTCTCCAGCGTCGCACGCAGTTGTACCTGCTCGTCCTTCAAGCGCGAGGACAAGCCGGCCGTAAGGCGCTGACGAGTGTTGGTCGAGAGGCTATCGAGGCTCGACGTGACTTCACGCCCTGCCTGTTCCAGTTCGCCGGAGAGTTTTTGACTGTCGGCACCCAGGCGCATGGCCAGGTCGGCCTCCAGCGCGGTCACCGTGCTCCGCGTCAGGGCGACAGCCACCAGCACCTGCACCAGAAGGGCGATACCAAGGGTAACGAACACAGGCCGCAATAGACGGCTTTGTAACAGTGAGAGAACGGCCGACACAGGAAATCCCTCTGCATTGACGCCATTAAATTGATGGCACGCCAGAAAGAATAATCACAGCAAAGGTCATGCCGTCTCACAGGCACAAACGACAAAGGGCCCAATCAAGGACCCTTTGTGTTTTACATCAACGACTTATTAAGCGAACGGATGACGCAGAACGATGGTTTCGTTGCGGTCCGGGCCCGTCGAAATAATGTCGATCGGCGCACCGATCAGCTCTTCAACGCGCTTGATGTAGGCACGTGCGTTGGCTGGCAGCTCTTCCAGGGATTTGGCACCCACGGTCGACTCGGTCCAGCCCGGCACTTCTTCGTACACAGGCTGCAGACCCACGTAGCTGTCAGCATCAGTCGGGGCAACATCCTTACCTTCTGCATCTTTGTAGCCGACGCAGATGTTGATGGTTTCCAGACCGTCGAGTACGTCCAGCTTGGTCAGGCAGATGCCCGAGATGCTGTTCACATCGATAGCACGACGCAGGATAACAGCGTCGAACCAGCCACAACGACGGGCACGGCCGGTCGTCGCGCCGAACTCGTGACCTTGTTTGGCCAGGTGCGCACCGACTTCGTCGAACAGTTCAGTCGGGAATGGACCCGAACCTACACGCGTGGTGTAAGCCTTGGTGATGCCCAGGATGTAGTCCAGGAACATCGGGCCAACACCCGAACCGGTAGCAACGCCGCCAGCGGTGGTGTTAGAGCTTGTCACGTACGGGTAGGTACCGTGGTCGATGTCCAGCAACGAACCTTGGGCGCCTTCAAACATGATGTCTTTGCCTGCGCGACGCAGGTCGTGCAGCTCGGCCGTCACGTCCAGCATCAGCGGCTTGAGCAGCTCAGCGTATGCTTTGCATTCGGCCAGGGTCTTGTCGAATTCGATGGCTGGCTCTTTGTAGTAACCAACCAGCATGAAGTTGTGGTAATCCACCAGTTCACGCAGCTTGTCTTCAAAGCGCGGCATGTTGAGCAGGTCGCCAACACGCAGGCCACGACGCGCAACTTTGTCTTCGTACGCCGGGCCGATGCCGCGACCGGTCGTACCGATCTTCAGCTCGCCACGGGCCTTTTCACGGGCCTGGTCCAGCGCTACGTGATAGGACAGGATCAGCGGGCAGGACGGGCTGATACGCAGACGCTCGCGCACCGGTACGCCTTTCTCTTCCAGCTTGATGATTTCCCGCAGCAGGGCGTCGGGTGCAACCACCACGCCGTTGCCGATCAGGCACTGCACGCCTTCACGCAGCACGCCCGACGGGATCAGGTGCAAGACGGTTTTTTCGCCGTCGATCACCAGGGTGTGACCCGCGTTGTGGCCACCCTGGTAGCGCACTACGGCGGCAGCATGTTCGGTCAGCAGATCAACGATCTTGCCTTTGCCCTCATCACCCCATTGGGTGCCCAGGACTACGACATTCTTACCCATAACACTTGTCCTCATTCGCGCAAACTTGGTGCCGGCCGCAGCCGGCGGGAAAACTCAAGAAGCCAGTGGCGATACTTGCCAAAGCCCGTTCTGCTGAATCAATTGCCGGTCGCAGTCCGCTTCACGGGCGGCGGCCAATGGTTGCCCAGGCAATGCCTGAACGACACGCTGACCCTCACTGCGCAACTGGCAAACCTGCTGCCAGAGTGCCGCATCCGTACTGTCCGGCATCCAGATACCGCCAGACGGTAACTCGATATCAGCACGCCCCAGGGTCACCAGGGTTTTCAAATCGGTAGAGAAACCGGTTGCCGGACGAGCACGACCGAAATCGGCGCCGATGTCGTCGTAACGACCGCCTTGGGCAATGGACTGGCCGACACCCGGCACGAACACCGCGAACACCACACCGGTGTGGTAGTGGTAACCGCGCAACTCGCCCAGGTCGAAGTACAGCGGCAGCTCCGGGAAACGCGTGGACAGTCGCTCGGCAATCGCCAGCAGATCGTCCAGGGCAGCCAGCACCGGGGCCGGCGCATTCGCCAGACGCTCGCGGGCAGCGCTCAATACTTCACGACCGCCACACAGGTCGACCAACGCTCGCAGCATGCCTGACAGATCGGCAGGCAAGCCTTCGGTCAAGGTAATGACCTCGTCGATGGCCTTGCGTTGCAATGCATCGAACAACTGTTGCTCGACCTCACCGGACAAACCGGCAGCGCGGGCCAGACCGCGATAGATGCCGACATGGCCAAGGTCCATGTGTACATCCGGCACATCGGCCAGTTGCAGCATGGCCAGCATCAGGCTGATGACTTCCACGTCGCTGCTCGGGCTGGCATCGCCATACAACTCGGCGCCCAGCTGAATCGGGCTGCGCGAAGACGATAATGCGCGCGGCTGAGCGTGCAGTACGCTACCGGCATAGCACAGACGACTCGGGCCTTCGCGACGCAGGGTGTGCGCATCGATGCGCGCCACTTGCGGCGTGATATCGGCACGGAAGCCCATCTGCCGGCCCGATTGCGGGTCGATGACCTTGAAGGTACGCAGATCGAGGTCCTGGCCCGCGCCGGTCAGCAGGGATTCCAGGTACTCGATATGGGGAGTCACGACAAACTCGTAACCCCAGCTCTGGAACAGATCCAACACCTGGCGACGCGCTACTTCGATGCGCGCCGCTTCTGGTGGCAGTACTTCTTCGATGCCATCTGGCAGCAGCCAGCGGTCTACCGTTGCCATTACGCCTTCCCCTGTGATCCGGGCGGCAAGCCTTTGGGCGAGCCTTGAGTGAAGCAGAAAATGATCGGCCATGTGCACAAACCACGCGCATGAACAACGTGGCGAAAAGCCTGACATCGGCTTCGCCAATCACTTTCCTCGAAAAACCTGTCGAGCCTGCAAAAAAACAACAATCAAACATGCAGACGCAAAAAAGCCGGGAATTTCCCGGCTGCCGCATCATACACACGTTTTCCCAAAGGATCACCCCGCCCGAGGCTTTAGCCGCCAGGCGGGGGATGATTCAGGTCAACGTGGTATCAAGGCTTGGCTTTTTCCAGGTAACGGAAGAAGTCGCTGCTTGGGTCCAGGACCATGACGTCGGATTTGTTCGCGAAGCTTTCACGGTAGGCACGCAGGCTACGGTAGAAACCATAGAACTCCTGATCCTGGCCGTAGGCCTTGGAGTAGATCGCAGCTGCCTGGGCATCACCGTCACCGCGAACCTCTTCGGATTCACGATAGGCTTCAGCCAGCAGCACGCGGCGTTGACGATCGGCATCGGCACGAATGCCTTCTGCCAGCTCGTTACCCTTGGCGCGGTGCTCGCGAGCTTCACGCTCACGCTCGGAACTCATGCGCTCGAACACGCTGCGGTTCACTTCTTTCGGCAGATCGATGGCCTTGACCCGAACATCGACCACTTCGATGCCCAGCTCTTTTTCCGCCATCTTGTTCAGTGAAGCCGTGATATCGGTCATCAGCGCATCGCGCTCACCGGAAACCACTTCGTGCAGCGTGCGCTTACCGAACTGGTCACGCAGGCCCGATTCCAGACGACGGGAAAGACGCTCGTCGGCAATCTGCTTGAGGCCGGAAGTCGCGGTGTAGAAGCGCTCGGCATCTTTCACGCGCCACTTGGCGTAGGCGTCGACCATGACGGCTTTCTTTTCCAGCGTCAGGAAGCGCTGTGTCGGTGCATCCAGCGTCATCAGGCGTGCGTCGAATTTGCGCACCTGGTTAACGTAAGGCACTTTCACATGCAAGCCAGGCTGCACATCGGTCTGGACCACACGACCAAATTGCAGGAGCACCGCACGCTCGGTCTGAGCCACGATGTAGAAGCAGTTCCAGGCAGCGATCGCCACGACGACGACCACTATTAGGGTGATCAGCGATTTATTGCTCATCAGCGACTCTCCCTGGTACGTGCTTGCTGTTGCTGCAGATCGGCTGCCGCACGTGCATTCGCTTCATTGCTGGTGGCTGCCGCGCCAGTCACTGGAGCACTGGTGTTACGACCACTTTCGACCATCTTGTCCAGCGGCAAGTACAGCAGATTGCTCTGGCCATTCTTGTTGCCGGTCACGAGCACCTTGCTGGTATTGCTGAAGACTTCCTGCATGGTGTCCAGATACAGACGCTCGCGGGTAACTTCGGGTGCCTTGCGGTACTCGGCGACCAGTTTGGTGAAGCGGTCGGCCTCACCCTTGGCGCGCGAGACGGTTTCGTCACGGTAACCATTGGCGTCTTCGATGATGCGCTGGGCCTGACCACGGGCTTCCGGCACGACGCCGTTGGCATAGGTTTCAGCCTGGTTGCGCGAACGCTGCTCGTCTTCACGGGCGCGGATCACGTCATCGAAGGCTTCCTGCACTTCACGCGGTGCCGCTGCGCTCTGTACGTTGACCTGAGTGACGGTGATACCGGTGCGATAGGTATCCATGAAGCGTTGCAGACGCTCCTTGATTTCGCTGGCCATCAATTCACGACCTTCGGTCAGCACCTGATCCATCGCGGTGGAACCCACCACATGGCGCAAGGCACTTTCTGTCGCGTGCTGCAGGCTGATTTCCGGCTGGTCGACGCTCAGTACGAAGTCCTGCAGATTGCTGATCTTGTACTGCACGGTCAGCGGCACTTCGACGATATTCTCGTCTTCAGTCAGCATTTGACCCTGCTTGGTATAGGCACGCTCACGCGTGACGTTTTCCAGGTACTTGCGATCAAGCGGCGGGAAATAGATGTTCAGGCCCGGGCCGACGGTTTCATAGTACTTGCCGAAGCGCAGCACCACGGCTTGCTCCTGCTCGTCGACTACGTAGACCGCGCTGTACAGCCAAACGGCCGCCAGCACGACAAGGCCGATGCCAAGAATGCCGCCGAAGCCGCCACTCCTGCCCGAACCACCGCCGTCATCACCGCGTTTCTTACCACCACCGAACAACCCGTTCAGGCTTTCCTGCAGCTTTCGGAAGGCCTCGTCGAGATCCGGTGGTCCCTTGCGGTCGCCGTTATTGCGGCGCTTGCCACCCCAAGGATCCTGATTATTCGAGTTGCCACCCGGCTCATTCCAAGCCATAGCGCTCTCCATCTGATAAAGCAAAGACGCACCCACGGCGCGCCGACCAATGCTACAGAATGCCTGCGACTGCGGCACAACCGCTTTCTCAGGCTTTTATTGCAAAGTGTGTTGCTCGATGAACTCTGTCGGCACAACGCCTTCACGGCTGACCAGCCGATTGAGCTCCGAGCGCGGCAATCGAACGGCCAGCAAGCTGACACCTTCTTCGTCGTGTTCTTCTTTCTGCACCGCTCCGAGTTCGAAAAACTGCGCACGCAGTCGAGCGAATCGTTGCGGCAAGCGCAAGGTACCGATAAACAACTCACTGCCCAGCAACTCGGCAATGGCTTGTTCAAGCAATTCCAGACCACTGCCATCACGCGCCGACAGCCAGACCCGCAGGGGCTTGCCGTTTTCGTCGCGCTGGATTTGCGGATCAACGCCTTCAAGCAAATCGAGTTTGTTATAGACCTCGAGGATCGGCAAGTCCTGGGCACCAATCTCGCCCAGCACCACCATCACCTGCTCGATCTGCAACATGCGATCCGGTTCGGCCGCATCGATCACGTGCAACAGCAGGTCGGAGTTGCTCGACTCTTCGAGGGTAGACCGAAATGCCTCGACCAGCTTGTGGGGCAAGTGACGAATGAAACCCACGGTGTCGGCCAGGACAATCGGCCCCAGATCGTCCAGTTCCAGACGGCGCAAGGTCGGGTCCAGCGTGGCAAACAACTGGTCTGCCGCATACACGTCGGATTTCGTCACATTATTGAAGAGCGTGGATTTACCGGCGTTGGTATACCCCACCAGGGACACGGTAGGGATATCCGCACGCGTACGGCCACGTCGCGACTGTTCGCGCTGGCTGCGCACTTTTTCCAGCCGGCCTTTGATCTGTCGCAGGCGAACCCGCAGCAAACGGCGGTCGGTTTCCAGTTGGGTTTCACCCGGGCCACGCATGCCGATACCGCCACCTTGACGCTCAAGGTGAGTCCAGCCACGAACCAGCCGGGTGCTCATGTGGTCAAGCTGGGCCAGTTCGACCTGGAGCTTGCCTTCATGGGTACGGGCGCGCTGGGCAAAAATATCGAGAATCAGACCGGTGCGGTCGATCACGCGACACTCGAAAACACGTTCGAGGTTACGTTCCTGACTGGGCGTGAGGATGTGATTGAAGATCACCAGGTCTGCCTTTTCGGCATGGACCAGGTCGCGCAGTTCCTCGACCTTGCCGCTGCCGATCAGGAATTTGGCGGTTGGCCGATGACGCGGCACGTTAAAAAACGCAACGGTCTCGGCGCCGGCCGAATTAGCCAATTCCTGAAACTCCTGCGGATCTTCGCGCGCCTCAGGGTCCTGTCCATCCAAGTGAACGAGGATTACTCGCTCACCACCACCGTGGCGCTCAAAGAACAAAGGAGACTCCTATTAGGCGTTACCAGGCGCAGGACCAGCTTCATCCTGGTCGGATTCGGTTGCGCTAGGCAGACGAATTGGACGTACCGGCACCACTGTAGAGATAGCGTGTTTGTAGACCATCTGGCTGACGGTGTTTTTCAGCAGGATAACGAACTGGTCGAAAGACTCGATCGTGCCTTGCAGTTTGATCCCGTTGACCAGGTAGATGGAGACCCCCACTTTCTCTTTACGTAAAGTATTCAAGTAAGGGTCTTGTAGCGAATGCCCTTTTGACATGTGCCGCACTCCTTTAAGGATTCAATATAAAAAAATAGGTAAACAAATGGCTTGTGGCCGTCACACCCCCAAGGATAGACGGCAATTGCAAGGACTCAGCTCAATATGGAGATGGTCCCCAGGTATTTCAAGGCGCGCGGCAGATTGTCGCAATCCAGGCTGTCCAACCAGTGTAAATCAGCCCAGCTGCGCAGCCAGGTGAACTGGCGCTTTGCCAACTGGCGCGTGGCAATGATTCCACGCTCCTGCATCTCGGCTTGCGTCAGCTTGCCATCCAGGTAGTCCCAGACTTGTCGGTAGCCTACTGCACGTATAGACGGCAACCCGGCATGCAGGTCACTTCGCTTACGCAGGGCTACGACCTCGTCAATGAACCCCTGTTCCAACATTAACGTGAATCTTTGTTTAATTCGCTCGTGCAATACCTGACGATTTGCCGGAGCAATGGCCAAGTTCGCGACAGTATAGGGCAATTGTTGCAGTCCAGAAGCGGCTGCTTCAGTACTTTGCGCAGATTGTCTGTGGCGCAGCGCAGTCATGCTCTGACCACTTACCCGATAAACTTCCAGCGCTCGACTGAGTCGCTGAGGATCGTTCGGATGAATACGTGCCGCAGATTCCGGGTCAATCACCGCCAATTGATCGTGCAGGGCTTGCCAGCCAAGGCGTGCAGCTTCTTCTTCGATCTGCGCGCGGACGTCGGGATCGGCTGCCGGCATGTCTGCCAGACCTTCAAGCAAAGCCTTGTAATAGAGCATTGTGCCACCCACCAGCAGCGGAATTTTTCCGCGCGCGGTGATGTCGGCCATGGCTTCGAGGGCGTCACGCCGGAAATCTGCAGCCGAATAGCTGTCTGCCGGGTCGAGAATATCGATCAGGCGGTGCGGAAATTCGGCCAGGAGCTCTTTCGAAGGCTTGGCGGTGCCGATGTCCATGCCCCGGTAGACCAGCGCCGAATCGACACTGATCAGCTCGCAGGGCAGGACTTTGGTGAGTTCGATCGCCAGGTCGGTCTTGCCGGCGGCGGTCGGCCCCATCAGGAAAATCGCAGGAGGGAGCTGGTTCATCAACGACCGCGCAAGAACAGTTTGTCCAGATCGTCCAGGCCCAGTTGGGTCCAGGTCGGTCGGCCATGGTTACATTGACCACTGCGTTCGGTGTTTTCCATGTCCCGCAGCAGGCCGTTCATTTCCGGCAGGGCCAGACGCCGATTCGCACGAATCGCACCGTGGCAGGCCATGGTGCCGAGCAGTTCGTTCAGGTGCGCCTGAATGCGGTCGCTGGTGCCGTATTCCATAAGGTCCGCCAACACGTCACTGACCAGTCGGTTGGCTTCTGCCTGTTTGAGCAGGGCCGGAATCTGCCGGATGGCCAGGGTTTCCGGGCCCAGGCGCTGCAATTCGAAGCCCAGCCGCTGGAACCAGGCTACGTTTTCTTCGGCGCAATCGGCTTCACGCTGGCTTACCGCCAATGACTCCGGCACCAGCAACGGCTGACCGCTCAGGCCTTCGCTGGCCATGGCGACTTTAAGACGTTCGTACATGATCCGCTCGTGCGCGGCATGCATATCCACCAGCACCAGGCCCTGGGCGTTTTCCGAAAGGATGTAGATGCCTTTGAGCTGCGCCAGTGCATAACCCAGCGGCGGAATATCGTCCTGCCCGGCTGGAAGCGCGACGGCGTTGGCTTCCGGCAGCGGTGCAAAAAACTCACGGTACGCTGCCTGGGCTTCAGCCGCAGGCACGCCCGACTGAGGTCGCGGCGTGTACTGGTATTGATAACCGGCACCAGCGCCCGTCCCGGCCGGCGTGCTGAACGACGGTTGTGCCTGAGGCTGCTCGAGCAGCGCATTGGCTGCCAGACGCATTTCACCCTGAGGGCCGAATTCACCAGCGTCGATGCCGGTCGGGCGAATGATCGCCGTTGCCACAGGTGCGGCCAGATGATCTTCCGGACGCACATCGCCCAAGGCTCGGTGCAAGGTGCCGTAGAGAAAATCGTGAACCATGCGCCCGTCACGGAAGCGTACTTCGTGTTTGGTCGGGTGCACGTTGACGTCGACGCCCGCCGGATCGACTTCGAAAAACAGCACGAAAGTCGGGTGACGGCCGTTGAACAACACATCGCGATACGCCTGGCGTACGGCATGAGCCACCAGCTTGTCGCGCACCGCACGGCCATTTACAAAGAAATACTGCAAGTCCGCCTGGCTGCGATTGAAGGTCGGCAAGCCAACCCAGCCCCAAAGATGCAGGCCATTGCGCTCGATTTCGATCGGCAGCGCCTGCTCCAGGAACCCCGGGCCGCAGATTGCCGCGACGCGCCGGGCACGGGCCGCATCATCGTGGGCCTCGTGCAGGCTGAGAATGGTCTTGCCATTGTGACGCAGATGGAACGCCACATCGAAACGTGCCAATGCCAGGCGCTTGATCACCTCTTGCAGGTGATCGAATTCGGTTTTTTCGGTCTTGAGGAATTTGCGGCGTGCCGGGGTGTTGAAGAACAGGTCGCGAACTTCCACCGAGGTACCGACCGGATGAGCGGCCGGCTGTACCCGCGGCGCCATGTCCCGCCCTTCGGTCTCAACCTGCCAGGCCTGATCCGCATCTTTGGTACGGGACGTCAGGGTCAGCCGCGCCACGGAACTGATCGATGCCAGGGCCTCACCACGAAACCCGAGGCTCATGACCTGCTCAAGGTCTTCCAGGTTGCGGATCTTGCTGGTGGCGTGACGGGCCAGGGCCAGCGGCAGGTCATCGGCGGAAATGCCGCTGCCATCGTCGCGCACCCGCAGCAGCTTGACGCCGCCCAGCTCGACATCGACGTCAATGCGTCTGGCTCCGGAGTCGAGGCTGTTTTCCAACAGCTCCTTGATCACCGAAGCCGGACGCTCGACCACTTCACCGGCGGCGATCTGGTTCGCCAGTCGCGGGCTGAGCAGCTCGATGCGAGCGCCGTTGATGACCACTTGATTCATTCTTTGGCCGCCAGCTCGGTGCCGGGAATGGTCAGATGCTGACCGGCTTTCAAGTCGTCGCTTTTCAGATTGTTAGCGCTGCGCAGCGTGGCCGCAGATACCTGATATCGCACGGCAATCATCGCCAGCGTCTCGCCAGGGTTCACCCGATGGTCTCGCGGACCTTGTGCGATCCCGCCGGAATCACGCAGCCAGGCGATGTAAGTGCCTGGTGGTGGGTTTTGCTGGAAGAACTGGCGCACGCCGCTGCTGATCGAACGGGCCAGCGCTTGCTGGTGGCTGGCGGCCGCCAGTTTCGAGGCTTCGTTGGCATTGGAGATGAACCCGGTTTCCACCAGGATCGACGGAATGTCCGGCGACTTCAGCACCATGAACCCGGCCTGCTCCACCCGTTGCTTGTGCAGCGGGGTGACCCGGCCGATATTGCTCAGGACCTTCTGGCCGACGTTCAGGCTGGACGTCAGGGAAGCGGTCATCGACAGATCGAGCAATACGCCTGCGAGCATGCGGTCCTTGTCGTCGAGGCTGACGTTGCCGGCACCGCCGATCAAGTCGGAACGGTTTTCACTGTCAGCCAACCAGCGGGCCGTCTCGGACGTGGCGCCGCGGTCGGACAGGGCGAATACCGACGCACCGAAGGCCGCGGTCGAAGGTGCGGCATCGGCGTGGATCGAGACGAACAGGTCGGCGCCCTTCTTGCGGGCGATTTCCGTACGCCCGCGCAGCGGAATGAAGTAGTCGCCGGTACGGGTCAGTTCGGCACGGAAACCTTTCATGCCGTTGACCTGGCGCTGCAGTTCGCGCGCGATGGCCAGCACCACGTCTTTTTCGCGCTGACCGCGAGAACCCGAAGCGCCCGGGTCTTCGCCGCCGTGGCCGGCATCGATGACCACGATGATGTCGCGCTTGCCGGCCGGCGCTGGCGGCAATTTGACTGGCGGCTCGACCGGAGTGACCGGCACCGGGGCCACTGTCGCGACGTTGGTCGGCGGCGGGATCGGCGCGGCGTCGGCGGGGTTGTCGAACAGGTCGACCACCAGTCGATTACCGTACTGGGCGTTCGGCGCCAGGGTGAAACTTTTCGGCGTGACGGCTTTTTTCAGGTCGATGACCACCCGCAGATCGGTCGGCGTGCGTTGGGCCGAGCGCATGGCGGTGATCGGGCTGTTCGCGCTATTGACGCTCAATGGCGCCCCGAGGCTCGCGCCATTGATGTCGATCACCAGTCGATCCGGTGCAGTCAGGGTAAACACGCTGTGCTGGACAGGCCCCGTCAGGTCGAACACCAATCGAGTGTTGTCCGGCGCCCGCCACAGGCGAACGCTGTTGACTTTCGTCTCGGCCACAGCATCGACGGTCACCGCCAAAAACAACAATCCTACGGCAGCTACCATCGCGCGAAAGCGCATACCTGACCCCATCATTTAATTGGATTCCAATGCCAAAGCGGCACACCACGACTCGCCACGCGAGCCCTGGGACAAAATTTTCAGCGAACGTCCGCTGTCTTGCGGGCTAATGGTAATGGTCAGGTCGGGCTTTGGCAAAAAGCCTGCGCCCTTGCGGGGCCATTCGATCAGGCACAACGCATCGTCTTCGAAGTAGTCGCGAATGCCGAGGTACTCCAACTCTTCCGGATCGACCAGCCGATACAGGTCAAAATGGAAGGCCCGGACATCGCCGATCTCGTACGGCTCGACCAGGGTAAAGGTCGGACTTTTTACCGCACCCACATGCCCCAGCCCCCGGATGATGCCTCGGGACAGCGTGGTTTTCCCCGCACCGAGATCGCCTTCAAGAAAGATCAGGCCATGGCCCTGAGTAGTCTTGGCGATACGCGCGCCAAAGTCGGTCATGGCCTGTTCATCGGCCAGGTACAGGGTTACTTCAGACACGGTGCTTGCTCCTCCAACAACTGACGAATGGCTGGTATCAGATCACTGGCCGCCAGCCCACGGCCCGATTTACCCTCTTGCGCGCCGGCATTGGCGTGCAGCCACACAGCCAGGCAGGCGGCATCGAACGCCTCCATGCCCTGGGCCCGCAGCGCGCCGACCAGACCGGCCAACACGTCGCCCAATCCTGCAGTGGCCATCGCCGGATGGCCCTGATGACAAACCGCCAGGCGCCCATCGGGGCTGGCGATCAGGCTGCCTGCGCCTTTGAGAATCACTACAGCTGCATATTTTTCGCTCAAGGCATGAGCGGCAGCAGGACGATCGGCCTGAACGTCGGCGGTGCTCAGCCCGAGCAAACGCGCCGCTTCGCCGGGATGCGGCGTGATCACACAGTCCTTGGGCAAGCTCACGTGCTCTTCAGCCAGGAGATTCAAGGCATCGGCGTCCCAGACTTGCGGCAGCGGTGCATTGGCGGCCACTGATAACAGGCTTCGCCCCCATGCAGCCTGCCCCAGTCCTGGACCCACCACCAGCACGGAAACCTTCTGCAGCAGCCCCATCAGCTGATTGGCCGACGAAGTGCCCAACACCATGGCTTCGGGAATCCTGGCCAGCGCGGCGGGAACGTGTTCACTGCGCGTCGCGATGGAAACCATGCCCGCACCGCTGCGCAACGCGGTTTGCGCACTCAGCAGGATCGCGCCGCCAACACCTCGATCACCGCCGATCAACAGCACGTGACCGAACGTGCCTTTATGGGAAGTGGCAGCGCGGCCGGCCAGACGCGGCACGTTGCCGGCCGTCAGGCGACGCGCACTGATATCGACGCCATTAAATGACTCGGGGGAGGCCTGCAGATCATTGAAGACCAACTCGCCGACCACGTCCGCCGCTTCGCCAGTGAACAGACCCAATTTCAAGCCGATGAAGCTCACGGTCAGATCAGCCCGGACGGCCACGCCAAGCCTGCGTCCCGTATCAGCGCAAAGACCCGAAGGGATATCCACGGCCGCAACTGGCAATCCGCTGGCATTGATCACGGCAATGACGCTGGCATAGGGTTCTCGCACTTCTCCCGTCAGGCCAGTGCCGAGCAAGGCGTCCACCACCACACCGCGCAATTCGGACTGCGCGCTCCAGGCTTGAACGGCAACGCCTTCGGCGATGGCCTCCGCGTGGGCCAAGCCTGCATCGCCCTGCAATCGCTGAGGATCACCCGCTGCCAGGACTCGCACGTGCCAGCCGGCACGCCTGGCCAGAACCGCTATCAAATAGCCGTCACCGGCGTTGTTGCCATGACCCGCCACCACACTCAGTTCGTTTGCAGCCGGCCAATGACGGACCAGCGCACGCCAGGTTGCACGCGCCGCCCGCTGCATCAGTTCGAAGCCCGGGGTGCCGGCCGCAATCAGGCCCGCATCGAGCCCTCGTACTTGCGCTGCGCTGTACAGCGCGTCGGGTAAATCATCTTTAGTCTGCGGCATGCGTCTTCGAGCTCCGATGTCTGGCAGAATTATACGCACCTCAGCTCCGGTTTCTCTCGCCTCATGCCTGCTATTACTACAGACCTCCCCGCCCTCGCCCAATCCATCAAGGATTGGGGCCGCGAGCTGGGCTTCCAGCAAGTCGGCATCAGCGGCCTGGACCTGGCCGAGCATGAACAGCACCTCGAGCGCTGGCTCGAAGCCGGCTACCACGGCGAAATGGAGTACATGGGCGCCCACGGCAGCAAACGCTCGCACCCGGAGGAACTGGTGCCGGGCACGTTAAGGGTGGTTTCCCTGCGCATGGACTACCTCCCGGGCGACACTGAAATGGCCAAACGCCTGGCCCAACCGGAAAAGGCCTACGTCTCGCGCTATGCCTTAGGCCGCGATTACCACAAATTGATCCGTAAACGCGTGCAACAACTGGCAGAAAAGATTCAAGCGGTTATCGGTCCGTTTGGTTACCGCGCGTTCGTCGACAGTGCCCCAGTGCTGGAAAAGGCCATTGCCGAAAAAGCCGGTCTGGGCTGGATCGGCAAAAACACCCTGGTGTTGAACCGCAAGGCCGGCAGCTACTTCTTCCTCAGCGAACTGTTTGTCGACCTGCCGCTGCCCGTGGACCCGCCCCACGCCACCGAACACTGCGGCCGCTGCACTGCGTGCCTGGACATTTGTCCGACCAACGCTTTCGTCGGCCCTTATGTGCTCGATGCCCGGCGCTGCATCTCCTACCTGACCATCGAACTGAAAAGCGCAATCCCGGAGGGTTTACGACCACTGATCGGTAATCGGGTATTCGGTTGCGATGACTGCCAGATCGTTTGTCCGTGGAACCGCTTTGCCCGTCCGTCCGGGGAAAGCGACTTCAAGCCGCGGCATAACCTGGACAACGCCGAACTGGCGGAATTGTTCATGTGGGACGAAGACAAATTCCTGAGCAGCACCGAAGGTTCGCCGCTACGCCGTGCCGGCTACGAGCGCTGGCTGCGCAATCTCGCGGTGGGCCTGGGCAACGCGCCGTCGAGCATTCCGGTGCTGGAAGCCTTGAAGGCGCGACGGGAATACCCTTCGGAACTGGTGCGCGAACACGTGGAATGGGCCCTCAAACAACACGGCCTCCTGTAGGAGCAAGCTTGCTCGCGATGGTCGTCAACGATAACGCTGAAAGCCTGACACCCCGCGGCGTTCTCAGGCTCATCGCGAGCAAGCTCGCTCCTACAGGGCCCGCGTTCAGGCTTCGTCGTTGTAGACGAACTTTGGCATTTCCCAGTGGAACCGGATCGCCAGCAAACGCAGCAGGAAGCCGCCGAACAGCGTGATCAGAATCGCCTGTTCGCCGGGGAGTTCCAGATAGATGCAGAGCATGTAGCACCAGGCTGCAGCAAACGAGACGCTGGCGTAGAGTTCACGGCGGAAGATCAGCGGGATGTCGTTACAGAAGATGTCCCGCAGGATGCCGCCAAACACTCCGGTGATCACTCCACTGACCGAAGCCACCAACATTCCATGGCCCATTTCCAGCGCGGTCATGCAGCCGATCAGGGTAAAGGCCACCAGCCCTACGGCGTCGAGTACCAGAAACAACGAGCGCAGGTGACGCATCCAGCGTGCGGCAAAGATGGTGAACATCGCTGCGATCGAGGTCAACACCAGGTACTCCGGATGCTTGACCCAGGTCAGCGGGTAGTGGCCGAGCAACACGTCACGCACCGATCCGCCACCCAGGGCAGTGACGCACGCGATCAGCACCACGCCAAACCAATCCATGCCGCGACGGCCGGCAGACAAGGCACCGGTCATGGCTTCGGCGGTAATGGCGATCAGGTAGAGCATCAGCAACATGGTGGCGGTCCTTGCAGGAAGGCGCGCAGTCTACTCACTTCACTGAAGCACCAAAAGAGGGCGCCGAAGCATTCACGTAGACCTGTGGCGAGGGGCTTGCCCCCGTTGGGTCGTGTAGCGGCCCCAAAACCAGACACCGTGTTTTGTCAGGCATACCGCGGCCGGCCGGTTTGCGACTGCTGCGCAGCCGAGCGGGAGCAAGCTCCCTCGCCACAAAAGCCCGCTCATGCCCAATCAGAACTTGATGAAGTTCTTGCGATAATGCTGCAGCTCGGCAATGGACTCACGGATATCGTCCAGAGCCAGATGCGTGCTGCCTTTCTGAAAGCTGTCGCGCACGTCCGGCGCCCAGCGTGCAGCCAACTCTTTCAGAGTCGACACGTCGAGGTTGCGGTAGTGGAAGAAGCTTTCCAGGGATTTCATGTGGGTATAAAGGAAGCGACGGTCCTGGCAGATGCTGTTGCCGCAGATCGGCGACTTGCCTTTCGGCACCCATTTCTCCAGGAAGGCGATGGTCTCGGCTTCGGCTTCGGCCATGCTGATGCGGCTGTCGCGAACCCGCTGGGTCAGGCCCGAGCCGCCGTGTTGACGGGTGTTCCACTCATCCATGCCGGCGAGGATTTCATCGCTGTGATGGATGGCGATCACCGGACCTTCGGCCAAGGTATTCAAATCACTGTCAGTGACAATGGTCGCCATCTCGATGATGACGTCGGTATCAGGGTTCAGACCGGTCATTTCCAGGTCGATCCAGATCAGATTCTGTGGGTTTTGCATGTGTCGGCTCCTAGGCAATGCTGCGCAGTTTAGCCTAGGCGACCGGCCGGGCGTGCTAAACTCGCGGCCGTTTTACCTAATCGCTGCATTCTTGATACGGAACACCCATGGCCAAACGCCAACTCAATCGTCGTCAAAACTGGCGCATCGAAAAGATTCAGGGCGAACGCGCAGCCCGCGCCGCCAAACGCGAGTCCTCGGCTGTCGAGGCACTTGAAGGTGGCGACCTGGGTCCGGAACAGACCGGCCTGGTGATCGCGCACTTTGGTGTGCAGGTCGAAGTCGAAGCGCTCGATGGCGAATTGGCCGGCCAGGTGTTCCGCTGCCACTTGCGCGCCAACCTCCCGGCGCTGGTGACCGGTGATCAGGTGGTCTGGCGTGCCGGCAACCAGGGTATCGGGGTGATCGTGGCGCAACTGCCGCGCAAAACCGAACTCTGCCGCCCGGACAGCCGTGGCCAGCTCAAACCCGTCGCAGCCAACGTCGACATGATCGTCATTGTCTTCGCTCCGCTGCCAGAGCCCCACGCCAACCTGATCGATCGCTACCTGGTCGCCGCTGAGCATGCCGGCATTCGTCCCTTGCTGCTGCTCAACAAATTCGACCTGATCGACGAGCAGAACGCCCCGGCGCTGAATGCCTTGCTGTCGGTATACCGCACGCTGGGCTATCCGGTGCTGGAAGTGTCGGCGCACCACGGCAACGGCATGGAGCAACTGCAGGAGCAACTGGACGGGCGCATCAGCGTGTTCGTCGGCCAGTCCGGTGTCGGCAAGTCGTCGCTGGTCAACAGCCTGTTGCCGGAAGTCGAAACCCGCGTCGGCCCGCTGTCCGAGCTTTCCGGCCAGGGCACCCACACCACAACCACCGCGCGCTTGTTCCACTTCCCTGGTGGCGGCGAGTTGATCGACTCCCCGGGTATCCGCGAATTCGGCCTGGGTCACGTCAGCCGGGCCGACGTCGAAGCCGGCTTCATCGAGTTCAACGACTTGATCGGCACCTGCCGCTTCCGTGACTGCAAGCACGACCGCGAACCGGGTTGCGCCCTGCTCAAGGCGCTGGAAGAAGGCCGCGTGCAGCAGCAGCGGATGAACAGCTATCGCTCGATCATCGCCAGCTTGTCGGATAGCAGCTATTAAGTAGCCTCAATCATTTTCGTGATGCCACGAAAATGATCAGCAAAGCCCATAAAAAAAGCCGCGATCATCTCGCGGCTTTTTTTGTGAGTCACGGTTTGGGCGGCTCACCCGGCTTCGGCGCCGCATCGTCAAACAGATTCAAACGCTCGCGCAGCTCATGCGCCGGCACCGGTTGCTTATCCGCCGGCAAAGCATCCGGATCGGCCGGTATGGCTGGCGCTTCGCCTGGAGCCCCCTGCCCCGGCATGGGCGCCGGATCGGCACTTTGTGCGCCTTCGATGGCGGCCTGGGCCTTCTTTGTCAGCACAACGATGTCGATACGGCGATTGACCGGGTTGAACGGGTTATCCCGATCAAACAGTACCGAGGAGGCATAGCCGACGACTCTCGCCACTTGCGACTCCGGGTAACTACCGGCCACCAACGCACGGCGGGCAGCGTTCGCGCGGTTGGCCGAGAGCTCCCAGTTGCCGAAATCGCCGGCGCCGGTATAGGGCTTGGCATCGGTGTGGCCGCTGATGCTGATCTTGTTCGGCACCGCCTTGATGGTGTCGGCCATGGCCAGCAAAATGTCTTCGAAATACGGTTGCAGACGAGCACTGCCGGAGTCAAACATTGGCCGGTTTTCCGCGTCCCTGATCTGGATACGCAAACCGTTGGGGGTGATCTCGAACAGGATCTGGTCCTTGAATTTCTGCAACTGAGGATTTTCATTAACCTTGTTCTGCAACTCTTGCAGCAGCAGCTCCAGTCGCTCCCGCTCGACCTGCTCGGCCACGCCTTCGGCCTGCTCGGTATTAACGGTTATCTTGTCCGGCTGAGGCTGGGATTTCTCCTCGGGATTGAGCGTTTGCTCCGGTGCCAGGGCCGGTGAGCCACCCAGGTCGATGATGTAGGGCGTGCCGCTTTCGGTAAAACCGATCGGGTCCTTGAAGTAACCGGCGATGGCGATCTTCTGCTCAGGCGTCGCATTGGACAGCAACCACAGCACCAGGAAGAACGCCATCATCGCCGTCGCGAAGTCGGCGAAGGCGATTTTCCAGGCGCCCCCGTGATGCCCGCCGGCGATGCGCTTGACGCGCTTGATGATTATCGGCTGGTTATTTTCCATGACTCAACGACCGCGAACCGCTTGTTCCAGCTCAGCGAAGCTGGGACGGTGCACCGGGTACAGCACCTTGCGGCCGAACTCTACCGCCAGCGATGGCGGCATGCCGGAAGCGGAGGCGACCAGCGAGGCCTTGATGGCTTCGTAGACGTTCAGTTCTTCCTTGGCATCGTGGGCCAGGGAGTGGGCCAGCGGGCCGAAGAAACCGTAGGCGGCAAGAATACCGAAGAAGGTACCGACCAGCGCCGCACCGACGTGCAGGCCGATGGATTGCTGATCGCCATCACCCAGGGACGCCATGGTCACCACGATACCCAATACCGCCGCGACGATACCGAAGCCGGGCATGGCGTCGGCGATGCCGTTCACTGCATGGGAGGGGTGATCCAGATCTTCCTTGAGGCTGTACAACTCCATATCGAACAGGCCTTCCAGCTCATGGGGTGCCATGTTGCCGGAAGACATGATGCGCAGGTAATCACAGATGTACGCCGTCATGCGTTCATCTTTCAGGACCGCCGGGTACTTGGCGAAGATCGGGCTCGCAGCGGCATCTTCGATGTCGCCTTCGATGGCCATCATGCCTTCGCGGCGGCTCTTGTTGAGGATCTCGTAGATCAGGCCCAGCACCTCCAGGTAGAAGGTGTGGGTGAAGCGCGAGCTGAACATGCTCAAGGACTTCTTGAACACGTGCATCGTCATGTAAGCGGGGTTGGCCTGCAGGAAGGCACCGAGGGCCGCCCCCCCGATAATCATCACCTCAAAGGGCTGGATCAAGGCGGCAATTTTGCCGTGGGAGAGCACGTATCCGCCGAGCACGCTCGCGAATACGACGATGATGCCGATTATTTTAGCCATAGGTTGGGGAGCACTTACTGAGTCGGGTTCAAGGTCATATTCGGAAGTTGAAAAATCTCTTCTTCTCCTTATCGGCAAAACTGCGCCAGACTATAGCCCGTTCAGGCGAAAAGCCAATTTGGCCCGCTCCGGGCATAGGTAATGCAGACGATGATCGCGTCCATTCATGGCTAACGAAACGAACGTTCCAACGCCAGAACCGAGCACACTCGACAGCTGGGTCAAGCTGCTCGATGACGTGCGCCTGCCCGTTGCGCAAGCCAGTCATGATCGGGTCTGCAAGGCCATCCGCGACCGCCGCAGTTCGTTGCGCGATATCGCCGAGTTGATGCAGGACAGCCCCGCCCTGGCCTTGAGCGTGATTCGCGAAGCCAACCGGCATGCCCTTGGCAGCATGGCCACACCCGCTGAAAACCTTGAAGTAGCGATCAATCGCCTCGGGCTCAAGCGCACTGAAGAACTGCTGGACCGCTTGCCCGCCGAGCCGCTGTCAAAGATCCCGGTCGCCCTGCGCCAGCTGCAGATGATCAGCCAGCACGCGACCCTACAGGCCAACGGTTTTTTCGCCAGTCGCCTGGCGCGACTGTGGCAGGACATCCATTGGGGCAGCTTGCTGTTTCTCGCTCCGTTGTGGCCGATGGCGTTGACCCATCCGCACTTGCTTGAAGAGTGGGAGCGGCGAGTTATCCACAAAGGCGAATCGGCACGTAAAGTCGAAAAGCAGTTGTTCGGCGTATCCCTGCTGGAAATCTGTCAGGCCCTGGTGAACCTCTGGCACCTGCCGATCTGGGTGCAGCAGGGTTATCGGCTATTGCTCAACGAACAACGGGAACTGGTCAAGGTCCTGCGCATCGCTCGCGACAGTGAGCATCCGTTGCGCCAGCAGAATCGCCTCGATGACGATCCGACCCTGCGCCGCTGGCTCAATCAACCGGCCAACACAGTGTTGCTGGCCAACGGCCTGGCACTGTCGGCGCAACAGGCCTGGGACAGTCCGCACGCTGAGCGCTGGCACTACCTGACCAGCCTTTACCTGCACCTGCCGATGGACGAAGTGCAGCAGCAGTTGCACCAACAGGCGGCCAACAGCGCCCGTCATCACGCCATGCCAGGCCTGTGGCACCCCGCCGTTGCACTGATCTGGCCACCTGGCATGAAGCGAGCTCACGCGAGTGTGCCGCCGCCCCCTACTCCGGCGCCGACCGCCGAAGACCTGGTGACCTGGCGCAGGCAATGCGCCGAATTGCTCATGGAGCCGAGTCGCTTCAACAATGCCATGCACTTGACCACCGCCGCCCGAGACGCGCTGGCCACGTGCGGCATGCGACGGGTGATGATTCTGATGGCCGACCGCACTCACTCCACTCTGCGGGTGCACCAGGCCTTCGGCCTGCCAAAGGAGGCCGCCGGCCTGAATTTTCCGGTCAGCCAAAGCACCGTGCTGCAACGCCTGCTCTCGCAACAGGCGCAGGTGCGCTTGAGCCCGGCCAACAATGCGCAATTCTCGGCCCTCCTGCCCGCCAGCCTGCGCTCACAGTTCGGCGGCGAACACCTGCTACTGCGCTCACTGGTCAACAACGGCCGGGTGATCATGATTGTGGTGGCGGATCAGGGCGGCGGGCCGTTCTCGGAAATCAGCGTGCAAGCCTTCGGCAAAACCGCGCAATGCATCGAAAAAGCCCTGCACAGCTTTAGCCACCGCGGCCAATGAAGGCTGCGCTACAATCCACCCCTTTGTGCTCTGGAGACCTCACATGTCTGACTTCTCTGGCTTGACCCTGGTGATCGAGCCGAGCGACCTGCTCGCCCGTCTCGAGTCCCGCGAACTGATCCTGGTGGACCTGACCAGCAGCGCCCGCTATACCGAAGGGCATATTCCCGGCGCACGCTTTGTCGACCCCAAGCGCACGCAACTAGGCCAGGCGCCGGCGCCAGGCTTGCTGCCGACTCACGCGGCGCTTGAAGCATTGTTCGGCGAACTGGGACACAACCCCAATGCGGTCTACGTGGTCTATGACGACGAAGGCGGCGGCTGGGCCGGGCGCTTTATCTGGCTGCTGGATGTCATCGGCCATGGCAACTACCACTATCTCGACGGCGGCCTGCAGGCCTGGCTGGCGGAAGGCATGCCCATGTCGATCCAGGTCCCGGCCGCGGTCGGCGGTCCGGTCCCACTGACCTTGCGCGACGAACCCATCGCGACCCGCGAGTACCTGCAAAGCCGTCTCGGTGCCGCTGACCTGGCGATCTGGGACGCCCGCGGCCCGCTGGAGTACTCCGGCGAGAAAGTATTGGCGGCCAAGGCAGGGCACATCCCCGGCGCGGTCAATTTCGAATGGACCGCGGGCATGGATCCGGCACGCAACCTGCGCATTCGCACGGACATGCCGCAGATCCTGGAGCAACTCGGGATCAGCAAAGACAAAGAAGTGATTACCCATTGCCAGACTCACCATCGCTCTGGCTTCACCTACCTGGTGGCCAAATCCCTCGGTTATCCGCGGGTCAAAGGCTACGCCGGCTCATGGGGCGAATGGGGCAACCATCCCGATACTCCCGTAGAGAATTAAGGTTTTTAAGGACAGTTAATGAATAAGCGTTTGTTTATCCTCAGCCAATACCTGCTGCCCCACCACTTGCTCTCGCGACTGGCCGGCTGCATTGCCGAATGCCGTGTGCGCTGGTTCAAAAACGCCTTTACGGCGTGGTTCGCCAAACGCTATCAAGTGGACATGTCCCAGGCACTGGTCGAAGACCTCACCGCCTACGAGCACTTCAATGCGTTCTTTACGCGCGCCTTGAAAGAGGGTGCCCGCCCGCTGGACCAGACGCCGGGCGCCATCCTCAGCCCCGCCGACGGTGCCGTCAGCCAACTCGGCCCGATCGAACACGGCCGTGTGTTCCAGGCCAAGGGCCACAGCTTCAGCGTGCTGGAGTTGCTCGGTGGTGACGCGGCCAATGCCGCCCCCTTCATGGGCGGCGATTTCGCCACCATTTACCTGTCGCCGAAAGATTATCACCGCGTGCACATGCCATTGGCCGGCACGCTGCGCGAGATGGTCTACATTCCGGGGCGGATTTTCTCCGTCAACCAGACCACCGCTGAAAACGTGCCGGAACTGTTCGCCCGCAACGAGCGCGTGGCGTGCATTTTCGACACTGAGCGCGGGCCGATGGCCGTAGTGCTGGTGGGCGCCATGATCGTGGCATCGATCGAAACTGTCTGGGCCGGCCTGGTCACGCCACCGAAGCGCGAGCTGAAAACCTTCCGCTACGACGAAGCTGCCCGTGCGCCGATCCATCTGGAAAAAGGTGCGGAGCTGGGTCGCTTCAAGCTGGGTTCGACGGCCGTCGTACTATTCGGGCCGGACCAGGTGAAGTGGGCAGAAGAACTGGCGGCCGGCTCACCGGTGCAGATGGGCCAGGGCATGGGCCTGCCAAAAGCCTGATGCTGATCCGAGCCCCGCGAACGTCTTCGCGGGGCCGGACATGTCGGCGGCGCCGCTACTCTATCTGACCACGAAAGCCGATCGGCCCTTCATTGGCGTAGGTATTGGTGCCACTGAGGTTTTTCCCTCCATCATTGGAGGTCACGCTCAACGCGACAACGTTCTGATTATCGCGGCCTCCGATGACCCATTTGCCACCCGGATGCCAGGGGGCATCGTTACCGCCCCACTGATTTTCAACGTTGTACTGGTTCTGGCCCGTGCGTTGAGCCTTGAAGCCAATGGGACCTTCGCCGGCGTAAGTCATGGTGCCGGTGAAGCTCTTGCCGCCATCGCCCGACTTGATGTCGATCGCGACAACCTTCTGGTTGTCCCGCGCGCCCAGTACCCAGTCTCCACCTGGATGCCAGGGTGCCGAACTACCGCCCCATTGATTTGCCACTACGTATTTAGACATGAACCTCATCTCCTTGAAGTTACGAAGAGACCTGCCCTGCGTCTGCAGCAGGCCGTACGACCGTGCGTATCCAGTCGCACGACTGTCAGATTAGTAGTACACCCGCAGGTCACCAGACTGACAGACAAACGGTAATCCCCAACCGGCCAACATTCCCCTGTAGGCTATTGCTGCTACAGTCATGTCGTTCACTGCCCATTTTCCCGGTTGGAGTTTGTCCACGGCATGAATGAAACCAGTCCCCACCTGTTGCTGCGCGCGCCGATCCCCAAGCAGTTGCGCCTGACGATCTGTGAAGCCACCCCGCGCGACCTCAAGCGCTGGATTGCCAATCTGCCTAAAGCCAACATCGGCGAAACCGCTCGCCTGCTCTATCAAGGCTTGAGTGAACTCAATCAGCTCCTGACACCCAGCGATAACCGCCTGCAACTGCTCGAGCTGCTGAGGCCCGAGGTGTATTACGTGTGCAAACACCTGGAGCGGCATTTCCTGCACCAGTCGATTGTCCTTGACGAGCGTTCGCGCAAGATCGCCAATCTCTGCCAGGCGCTGCAAAACCACCTGGCAATCGGCTATAAACAGATTGTCGTGCGCATCTCGCCGCGCTTCAGCAAGGACCGTGCGCCGCTGCTGACCCAGGCATTGCAACGGGCGATTCATTGCCTGAATGGTCCGCTGATTCGCGCCACCCAGCTTTATTGCCCGGTACCGGAAGGGCTGTGGCTGGAGCTGCATCAGCTGTACCGGATCGCCTGCTTGCATCAGCTGCAGCACCTGAGCCTGCGTGACGAACTGGCCAGCCAGATGCAAACCCTGAGCATCGAGCAAACGTATACAGTCGCGTTGCTGCTGGGCGCCTCCCGCTGCAATCAACTGCGCCAGAACCAGATCGCCCGAGTCGCCGAGGTGCTGGAGCCTTGGAGTAAATGGCTCAAGCTGCAACCCGGCAAAGCCTGCGATGGACTGTTTGCCATCGCGTCGGACATCGACACCGGGCCTCGTTATCGCTCCAGGTTTCGCCCCGAGCAGCAAGAGAGCCTGCTAGTGATTGATCCGCAGCCTCTGGTCGCTGCCATCGAAGCGCAATTGCAGAGAACCGACAGCTCGTCTCCCCTGCCAGTACCTGCCGGGTTGAGCCTCGATACGCTGCAACACCTGCATGCGGCCTGGGGCCAGACCGCCGAGCGCGGCTTCCAGCGCACGGTCGGCCAAGGCACCTTGACCTTGTGCGTCGGCATGAGCGCGCTGCACTTCTATCTGGGCGGGCAACGCTCTTTCAGCGAACTGCTGAAACATTCGGGCTCGCGGCTGGCGCAGTTCTCGGCAATATCGCCTGCCGGTCGAGTCAAAGACCTGTGGAGCCCTGCCATTGATGCGGTGTCCCATGGCAATGCGGGCGATCTGCTGCCCTACGAAGAAATCGAATACCCGCAGCTGCAGAACGACGACAGCCACGAGCCCTCCGATCGCAGTCGACGCTTCCCGACTTATGCCTTGCCGGTGATCAACCACAGTCCGGGCGGTTATTGCCTGGCCTGGCCAAACGCAGTGCCGGCCGAGCTGCAGGCGGGCGAAATGGTTGGCATCGAGGACTCCACAGGTCAGGGTTGGAGCGTCGCGGTGGTGCGCTGGATCCGTCAGGTGCGTGGCGGTGGTACGCAAATGGGGATCGAGCAGGTCGCGCCTTGCGCAGAGCCTTGCGGGCTGCAATTGCTGCGTACCGGCGAGGATCATAGCCAGTACCTGCGCGGCCTGCTGTTGCCGGCCATCAGCGCGATAGACCTGCCACCGACGTTGCTCGCGCCGCGCCTGCCCTTCCAGGAAGGGCATACGGTGGTGATCAACACCCACGGCGAGGAACGTCGGGCCGGACTGGATCGACGGCTGGTGAGCACCAGCAGCTTCAATCAGTTTGCCTATCATTCGCTTGAGGCGGTCAAAAATGAAGACGCCGCGGTGAGCGGCGTCGTGGGTATCGAGGAGGAGTTTGATTCGTTGTGGAGGACGCTTTGAGGGCGAATCTGTAACACCGCGGTGTAGCCATTCGCGAGCAGGCTCGCTCCCACATTTGATCTATGTCTGTAACACGATCAATGTGGGAGCGAGCTTGCTTGCGAAGAGGCCCAATCAGTCAATACAAGACTCAGAGCTGCCCGTCACGATCCCGGAAACCCAGCAGATACAGCACACCATCCAGCCCAAGGGTGGAAATCGCCTGCTTCGCCGACTGCTTCACCAGCGGCTTGGCCCGGAACGCCACGCCCAGCCCGGCAATCGCCAGCATCGGCAAATCATTGGCGCCGTCACCGACCGCGATAGTCTGCTCCAGGCGCAAACCTTCCTTCTCGGCCAGCTCCTTCAGCAGATCCGCCTTGCGCTGCGCATCGACGATCGGCTCAACCGCCACCCCGGTGACCTTGCCATCGACCACTTCCAGTTCGTTGGCAAACACATAGTCGATCCCCAACTTGACCTGCAATTGCTTGGCGAAGTAGGTGAAACCGCCTGACAGAATGGCCGTCTTGTAGCCCAGGCGCTTGAGTTCGGCGAACAGGGTTTCGGCGCCTTCGGTCAGGCGCAGGGAGGCGCCGATCGAATCCAGCACGCTAACGTCCAGGCCTTGCAGCAAGGCCAGGCGTTCTTTGAAACTGGCGCGGAAATCCAGCTCGCCGGCCATCGCCCGCTCGGTGATGGCCGACACCTGGTCGCCCACGCCGGCAGCCTTGGCCAGTTCGTCGATGACTTCGGCTTCGATCAGCGTCGAGTCCATGTCGAACACCGCCAGGCGACGGTTGCGGCGGAACAGTGAATCTTCCTGGAAGGCGATGTCGACGTTCAGCTCCTGGGCGACGCTGAGGAATTCGGCCCGCAGTGCCTGCGGATCAGCCGCTTCGCCACGCACGGAGAACTCGATGCAACCCTTGCCTTTATCGGCCGGAGTATCCAAAGGCATGCGCCCGGACAGGCGATCGATGTGGTCGATGTTCAGGCCATATTTGGCGGTGATCGAGCTCACGGCCTGCAATTGCCCGGCGGTCACTTTGCGAGTCAGCAGGGTCACGATGTGGCGTTTTTTGCCCTGGTTGCCGACCCACTGCTGATAATCCTCTTCCGACACCGGCGTGAAACGCACCTGTTGATCAAGTTCATAGCCCTTGAACAGGATGTCCTTGAGCACCGACTTGCCTTGTTCGGTATCAGGAATTTCAACCAGGATGCCGAACGACAGGGTGTCGTGGATTACCGCCTGACCGATGTCGAGAATGTTCACACCACCCTGGGCCAGAACGCCGGTAATGGCCGCAGTCAGACCCGGACGGTCGACTCCCGTGATGTTTATCAGGACGATTTCGCGCAAGGCGCACCCCCGCAGGTGGAAAAAAACCGCATTCTACCCACATTCAGTGACCATCGGGCACCGTCAGCGCTTTGCCGGTCCAGGGCCTGTCGCTATACTGCGCGTCAACTTCACGGACAAAGAGCCGAGCTCAAGTGAACCGGCCCACGCCAGTAAAAACCGATAACTTCTTTCTGCTGATCTTCCGTGCACTGCGCCACCGCCGTGTACCGATTGCATTGCGCATTGCCAGCCATAACGTGATCCTGGTCGCTCTGGCCCTGGTGATTTATGCCTGCGTGATGGGTTTGCAGTTCAAGCAGGCCATGCATGAGCAGGCGGATGCCCTGGGCGAAAGCCTGACCACCCAGACCGCCACCTCGGCCACGGAGCTGTTGGTGTCCAACGACATCCTCAGCCTTAACGTGCTGCTCAACAACCTGACCAAAAACAAGCTGGTGGCCCACGCCGCCATCTACAGCGTGGATAACCGCATCCTCGCCGAAGCCGGTCAGCGCCCAAAGCACAGTCTGCTGGGCGAAGCCGAGGGCATGTACCAGAGCAAGATCACCTTTCAGGACGTGACCGCCGGGCAACTGCGCATCAGCCTGGACATGGATCAATTCCAGCAGCCGATGACCATCAGCCTGCAAAGCATGGGCATTCTCAGTGCCATCCTGCTGGCGTTGTCGTTGGCCTTGAGCCTGCGCCTGGGGCGCAACCTCTCTACACCGCTGATGCAATTGCGCGTGTGGTTGCGCAATATCGACGAATACACGCCGGGCACCGATCGTCAGGACGAGATCGGCGACCTGGCTCGCCAGCTGCACGCGGACTTCGCACCGGAACCGGTTGAACCTGAGCCGGAGCCGGAGCCTGAGCTCGACGATGCCGATTACGACGAAGAGGCCGATCCGGCCTTTGAAGTGCGCAACCTGCGCGACCCCAGCTTTGACGAAAGTCGACCGGTAGCCGCCTTGAAACCTGCACCGCGGCGCATTGTCAGCACCGTCGAGGATGACGATGACGACGAAGACCCGTTTGCCGACCTGCGCGATGTCTCTGCGCAGAGTGCGCCGAAAGCGCTGGTAAAACCAAAGCCATCGAACGGGCCGCAACACAGTGCCGTGCTCGCCGTGCAACTGGGCGCCCAGGATCAACTGCGCCGTCTGCCCCGGGCGCGCCTGGAAGAACTGCTCAAACGCTACCGCGATTGCCTCGATCAGGCCGCTTCGCTCTACCAGAGTGAACTGCATACCCTGAACGACGGCAGCACGCTAATGCTGTTCCACAGCGAAGACAGCGGCGACGATTACCTGACCAACGCCATCTGCTGCGGTGAGTTGCTGCGAGCCCTGGGCCATCAGCTGCAGATCGAAGTCGCCGACAGCGGCATCACCCTGCAATTGCAGCTGGGCCTGACGTTGGGCGACGAACTGTTCGGCCTGAGCCAGATTGATTTGCTGCTGACCGAAACGGCCCAGGATGCCCTGGCCCTGTCGCAACACAGCCGCAACCTGTTGCTGGTGGAGCGCAAGATCAGTGACGACGCGCTGATCCGTCAGCGTGCGCGGATCCGGCCGATCGCCAGCCCTGAGGGTGCTTGTTGCGTAGAGCGGCTGATGGAGCCTTATCCGTCGATGCTTGAACGGCAACTGGCACGGATGCATGAGCGCCGGGCGTAAACCCTGGCCCAGCTGTAAAGAAGCCCGCAGACAAGTGATTGTCTGCGGGCTTTTTGTTGCCTGTCCCGGCCTCTTCGCGAGCAGGCTCGCTCCCACAGTGGATTTGTGGGTAGCCGAGATCTCCTGTGGGAGCGAGCCTGCTCGCGAAGGGGCCAGGACAGGCGCCAGAAAACTCCAGACTGCAGAAACAACAAAGCCCGCATCACGGCGGGCCTTGCTTTGAATCATTCCAGGCTTAGAACCTGAACACTTCCATATCCGTGCGGATCGGCGCAGCCATCGGGATCTTCGGCTGCTTGTCCTTCTCGGCCGTCGGTGCCGCAGGCTTGGCAGCGGGTTTGCGCGGCGCTTCAGCGATCGGCGGCTGGTTGGCCAACGGCTTGAGCGCGACCGACAACTGCTCGGCCAGACGCTGCAGCAACACACCCTGAGCCTGAACCTGCGCCGCGGTACCGCCGGCATGCTGTTCCTGCAGATGAATGATGCGGTTATCGCGCACCTGACCACGACGGTCGATCAAACGCCATTGCGCATCCAGGATAGCCGGCTGCGACTCGCCCGAATCCAGGCGGGTGATGGTCAGCAGAACCTGAACATCCGGCGTGAAACCCACTGTCGCCGGTGCCAGTACCACGCGCTGGCTATCCAGGTGACCGGCTACCTGACGCAACAACAGCTGGTCGATGTCCGAAGACAGGCTACCCGCCCAACGACCATCTTGCGAAGCTTGCAGGCTGCCATCCGGCTGACGCTGCAGCAAGGTTTCGCGTTGCAGATAATCGGCAACGGTCACAGGGCCAAGCAATACCGCCATGCCCGCGCTTTGCGCAGGCTGAGCCGGACTTCCGCTGTCCAGCTGATACAGCGACACCGGTTGGTGAACGGTGCAACCCGCCAGGCCAAAAACCCCGGCGAGCATCAAAATAAAAGGAAGGCGCAGAGCAGTCATCGTCCCATCCAGGTGGCTGCCACAAGGCTAACCACAGTGAAAATACTCAAAAAATATGAAGAACGCTCAGCCACGCCGGCGCTTGAAAGGCCATATCATCCGTGAATATGCGTTCCGACTCCAGCGCCAATGCGTCGATCTACGGGTTAAATCGTAGATCGAGCGCTCTGGGACGCTTAATTGAGGTTTTCGACGAGCAGCGCATCTACCCTCTGAAAGCCACGTGGCAACTTGTTACCACGACGTCCACGCTCACCCTTGTAATGTTCAAGGTCATCCGCTTTCAGTGACAAGGTACGTTTTCCGGCCTGGAGCACCAAGGTTGCACCTTCCGGTAGTACCGCGATGTCCGTGACATATTCTTCGCGACTGGCCACGCGCTCACCGGAGATGCCGATGATCTTGTTGCCTTTGCCCTTACCTAATTGTGGCAGATCGCTGATCTTGAAGATCAGCAGGCGACCTTCGGTGGTCACCGAAGCCAGCCAGTTATGTTCGCGATCGGCCACCGGACGCGGCAGAATCACCTTGGCGTTGTTCGGCAGGCTCAACAGCGCCTTGCCCGCCTTGTTCTTGGCTTGCAGGTCTTCACCCTTGACCACGAAACCGTATCCGGCGTCGGACGCGATGACGTACAGCGAATCATCTTCGGGCATCAGCACGCATTCGAAGCTCGCCCCTGGCGGCGGCGTCAGACGGCCGGTCAGCGGCTCGCCCTGGCCTCGGGCCGATGGCAAGGTGTGCGCGGCCACCGAATAACTGCGGCCAGTGGAGTCGATAAATACCGCAAACTGGTTGGAACGCCCGGGCGCCAAAGCCTTGAAACCATCCCCAGCCTTGTAGGAAAGCCCGGTGGCATCGATTTCGTGGCCTTTGGCAGAACGCACCCAGCCTTTTTCCGACAGCACTACGGTCACTTTCTCGTTCGGCAACAGATCGTGCTCGGTCAGCGCCTTGGCCTCGGCGCGCTCGACGATTGGCGAGCGACGATCGTCGCCGTAGGTCTCGGCGTCCTTGATCAGCTCGGTGCGCACCAGCTTTTTCAGCTTGGCTTCGCTGCCCAGCAGGGCTTGCAACTTGGCCTGTTCCTTGAGCAGTTCATCCTGCTCGGCACGCAGTTTCATTTCTTCCAGTCGCGCCAACTGACGCAAACGGGTATCGAGGATGTAGTCGGCCTGGATTTCACTCAGGGCGAAGCGCTCGATCAGTGCAGCTTTCGGATGCTCCTCGGTACGGATGATGTGAATCACTTCATCCAGGTTGAGGTAGGCAATCAGCAAGCCGTCCAACAGGTGCAGGCGGCGCTCGACCTTGTCGAGGCGGAACTGCAGACGACGACGTACGGTGTTGACGCGGAACGCCAGCCACTCGACCAGCAACGCCCGCAGATTTTTCAGCTGTGGCTTGCCGTCCAGGCCGATGATGTTGATGTTGACCCGGTAGCTCGACTCCAGCTCGGTGCTGGCGAACAGGTGTTGCATCAGCGCATCGTGGTCGAAGTTTTTGCGGGCGCCCGGGATGATCACGATCCGGCACGGGTTCTCGTGGTCGGATTCGTCGCGCAGATCGGCGATCTGCGGGGCCTTGGACGGCTTGGCCTGCATCATGGCCGCGATTTGCTCCAGCACCTTGGCACCCGAGACCTGATGCGGCAGCGCGGTGACGATGATGTCGCCGTCTTCGATGTGATACACGGCGCGCATGCGCACCGAACCCTTGCCGGTTTCGTACATCTTCAGCAGATCGGCGCGCGGCGTGATGATTTCCGCTTCGGTCGGGTAATCCGGGCCCTGAATGTGCTCGCAGAGCTGTTCGACCGTGGCTTTGGGCTCATCGAGCAAGCGCACGCAGGCGGTCGCGACTTCGCGCAGGTTGTGCGGCGGGACGTCGGTGGCCATGCCCACGGCGATGCCGGTGGTGCCATTGAGCAGGATATTGGGCAAACGCGCCGGCAACACCAGGGGCTCATCGAGGGTGCCGTCGAAGTTCGGGCCCCAATCCGCCGTGCCTTGGCCCAGTTCGCTGAGCAGCACTTCGGAGTAACGCGACAGCCGAGCTTCGGTGTAACGCATGGCGGCGAAGGACTTGGGATCATCCGGCGCACCCCAGTTACCCTGGCCGTCGACCAGTGTGTAGCGGTAGCTGAACGGCTGAGCCATCAGGACCATGGCTTCGTAGCAAGCCGAGTCCCCGTGCGGGTGGAACTTGCCGAGCACGTCACCGACGGTACGTGCCGACTTCTTGTGCTTGGAGTCGGCGTCCAGCCCCAACTCGCTCATCGCGTAGATGATGCGCCGCTGTACCGGTTTCAGGCCGTCGCCGATATGCGGCAACGCGCGGTCCATGATCACGTACATGGAGTAGTTGAGGTAGGCATTTTCGGTGAAGTCAGCCAGCGATCGGCGTTCTATGCCGTCTAAGCTGTCTGCAAGGATGTCGCTCATGCGGGCCTCATCGGTTCGTTGTCTGGCGCAGCAGCATGGTGCCACCGCGCTGGGTAAATTCAAGTTTGTTCAGCGCGCTCATTCCGAGCAGCACTTGGTTGCCGTCCAGGCCTGGCACGACGAGGGCGCGCACATCATGCAGCACAATGTCGCCCAGTTGCAGGCGCTCGATTCGGGTCCGGTAGCCCTCGGCACGACCGCTGGCCGTGCTCAAGGTCACCGGGAAGCCCTTCTCCAGCTTCAGCCGTTCGGCCATGCCGCCAGGGATTGCCACATCGGTTGCCCCGGTATCGAGCATGAAATCCACCGGTTGACCGTTGATCTGGCCGCTGGCGACAAAATGTCCCTGATTATTGCTGGCAAGCTTTACTTCGATAAAACCTTCGCCCTGCTCCGTGCTGACAACGGCGTTTGGATTTTGCTGGCGCTGCTCCCACTGCCCGAAAAACCGCGTGGCCAGAAACAGCGCGGCGCACCACGCCAGTACCATCAACACTCGGCCGATGCGCTTGCCCGGCGGTTGCTGGCTCATGACTTGGCACTCCAGCCACCTTCAGGTGCGGCAAAGCGCATGATGATCGGGCGTACCTCGCCGTCGGCGCGGATACCGTTGTTGTTGTCGATACCGATCCAGGCACCGTCGGCGTCCACGATCAACGCTTCTTCCAGGGCATAGGCCTGTGGATAACGCCGGTTTTCCTGTAACGCTTCTGCGGCATACGACCAGCAGCGCTCGACCTTGGCCGTCTGTGCATCACGGCGGCAGATCTCGAAGACATTGCGTTCAAGGGTAAACAGCTTGCCGTCGAACAATGACAGATCGGCAAAGTCCCGGGGCATCGCCCGTGCGCCGGGGAATTGTGGGGGCTGCATTTCCTGTCCGGCCTCGCTCAGCAGCACACAGCCGCCATCGCAGTCCCAGACGGTCTGCTGGCGCTTGATCAACAGCAGCCCGCGGCTTTCACGCTCGGCGGCCAGCCACAATTTGTCACCTTCGGTGCTGATCGCCAGGCCTTCGAACAGGGCGTTGAAGTGCAGCAACAGGCCGCTGGCCCGTGCCTCTCGAACCAGGATCGGAGAGATCTTCAGCCAGGCTGCGGGGCCCGTTGGCGGCACTTGCAGCACCGCCGCATGAGACTCGCTGACAATGTAGCGATTGCCGGCGTTGTCGCAGGTGATGCCTTCGAAATCCAGATCTCCGCCACGGGCAAACGAGGCCGCCCAGGTCCGCGAACGCAGCCCCCAGGGCAATCCGCTATCAGGCACCTCGGGGGCGTCGATGTGTACGGCTTCGGCTTGCCAGACTGGGTCTCGGGTATCGAGTCGGTAAATCTGATCGTCATCCCGGTCGGATACGGTCCACAAATCCTTGCCGCACTGGGCCAGCCCGGACAGGTTGCCGCCGCGCATGCCATCGACGGCATGTGCGGACAACAGGCGCAACTCGGGCGCCGACTGCGCAGCAACCGTCATCGAGGTCAGCAGCAACGCACACGCCAAGGCAAAGCCTCGGCGCATCAGCCCAGAACCTCCGCCAGGTTGCCTTTGGACTCCAGCCAGGACTTGCGATCACCGGCGCGTTTCTTCGCCAGCAACATGTCCATCATTTCCGAGGTCGCCTCGAAATCGTCCAGCGTCAGCTGCACCAGGCGCCGGGTGTTCGGGTCCATGGTGGTTTCGCGCAACTGAGGCGGGTTCATTTCACCCAGACCCTTGAATCGGGTGACCTGAGGCTTGCCGCGTTTCTTCTCGGCCACCAGGCGATCGAGAATGCCATCGCGCTCGGCCTCGTCCAGGGCGTAGTAGATCTCTTTGCCCAGGTCGATTCGGTACAGCGGCGGCATCGCGACATAGACGTGACCGGCATCCACCAACGGGCGGAAATGCTGGACGAACAACGCGCACAGCAAAGTGGCGATGTGCAAACCGTCGGAGTCGGCGTCGGCGAGGATGCAGATTTTGCCGTAACGCAGCTGGGCGATATCCGCCGAGCCTGGATCGACACCGATGGCCACTGCGATGTTGTGCACTTCCTGGCTGGCCAGCACTTCGCTGCCGTCGACTTCCCAGGTATTCAGAATCTTGCCGCGCAACGGCAGGATCGCCTGGAACTCTTTATCCCGCGCCTGCTTGGCCGACCCACCGGCGGAATCACCTTCCACCAGAAACAGTTCGGAACGCATCGGGTCCTGCCCGGCGCAGTCGGCGAGCTTGCCCGGCAATGCCGGACCTTGAGTGATTCGCTTGCGCTCGACTTTCTTGCTGGCCTTCAGACGACGGCCGGCGTTGTTGATCGCCAGTTCAGCCAGGAGCATGCCGGTTTCGGGGTGGGCGTTGAGCCACAGGCTGAAGGCGTCCTTGACCACACCGGAAACGAACGCCGCCGCTTCACGGGACGACAGGCGCTCTTTGGTCTGGCCGGAGAATTGCGGTTCCTGCATCTTCATCGACAGGACGAAGGCAATGCGCTCCCAGACGTCTTCCGGGGCCAGCTTCACACCGCGCGGCAACAGGCTGCGGAACTCGCAGAATTCGCGCATGGCATCAAGCAAGCCCTGGCGCAGACCATTGACGTGGGTCCCGCCCTGGGCCGTCGGGATCAGGTTGACGTAGCTCTCCTGAACGCTGTCACCGCCTTCCGGCAACCACAGCAGTGCCCAGTCGACCGCTTCTTTATTACCGGCCAGGCTGCCGCAAAACGGCTCGTCAGGAAGGCGCTCGAATTCGCTGACCGCGTCCACCAGGTAGGAGCGCAGACCGTCTTCGTAATGCCATTCGACTTTCTCGCCGGTGGCCTTGTCTTCAAAACTGACCAGCAGCCCCGGGCACAGGACGGCCTTGGCCTTGAGCACGTGCTTGAGGCGGCTGATGGAGAATTTCGGCGAATCGAAATACTTCGGGTCCGGTGAGAAGAACACGCTGGTGCCGGTGTTGCGCTTGCCGACGGTGCCGACCACTTCCAGCTCGGTTTTCTTGTAGCCGTCGCCGAACGTCATCTGGTATTCGTTGCCGTCACGCTTGACGCGCACCCGGACTTCGGTCGACAAGGCGTTGACCACGGAAATACCCACCCCGTGCAAACCGCCGGAGAACTGGTAGTTCTTGTTGGAAAACTTGCCGCCCGCGTGGAGCTTGGTAAGGATCAGCTCGACACCCGACACGCCTTCTTCGGCGTGGATATCCACCGGCATGCCACGGCCGTCATCGCTGACTTCCAGGGAGTGATCGGCGTGCAGGATGACCTGCACCGAGGTCGCGTGCCCGGCCAAGGCTTCGTCGACGCTGTTGTCGATGACTTCCTGGGCGAGGTGGTTCGGCCGACTGGTGTCGGTGTACATGCCGGGGCGTTTGCGCACCGGGTCGAGGCCCGAGAGGACTTCGATGGCGTCTGCGTTATAAGAGCTAGCGCTGGGAGTGGCCATGGGGTCTCGTCGTCAGTGTCCGTTGAAAATAGAGGCAAGGAGTCACAGTGTTGTGAAATCGATTGCCTGATACAAATCTGCGCCAATGCCGGCAAAACTCAGCAGGGCCGGCAGTTGCCCGGCAAAACCCTGGAAACCATGGTCGCCGCCGGCCTGGATGCGCAAGGCACAGGCGCGGTAATACTGCTGGGCGAGGCGATAATCCAGCGTTTCGTCGCCGGTCTGCAACCACACTTGATACCGCTGCGGGTCCTGGGGCGCCGGCACTTCCAGCTCGGCCAGGGCCGTCACATGGTCGTGGGTCAATTCCCAGGCTTCATCGGTGTACAGGTTTTTCTGCGACCCCAGGTACCCGTCGAACATCCGGTGCGGGCTGACGGCCGGATTGATCAACAGGGCCTTGAGGCCATGGCGTTCGGCCAAGTGAGTCGCATAGTAGCCGCCGAGTGAGCTGCCGACCAGCAATGGCCGTCCAAGCTCGGCAATCGCCTGCTCCAGCTGACCGATGGCCTCGCGGGGATGGTGATGCAGGTACGGGACGCGCAGTTGATCGCCCAGGCCCAGTCGGTCCATCACCTGGATCAACCGAGTGGCCTTGTTCGACGCCGGCGCGCTGTTGAAGCCGTGGATGTAAAGGATCGAACCGGACATTTGAGCTCCCTGTGCGTCGGGTAAAGAGGCGGAGTTTACAGCGTGTCGGGGGGATCGGGGATATCCGCAATAACTGGGTCGTCTGTGCGGACGCTTTCGCGAGCAGGCTCGCTCCCACAGGGAATCTGCTGCGAATCCGTAATATGTGGACACCAGCAATCAATGTGGGAGCGAGCCTGCTCGCGAAGGCAGCAACTCGGTCTTGCGGAATGACCCTAGTAGCCGTCGGAGCCGTAATCGACCTGAAAGTCGAACCCGGTGACACGCTCCACTCCGGTTTCCAGCTGGCCATCCGGCAACAATCTCAACCACCGATACCCCGGCGCCTGATCCCCCACCTTGAAATCCTCACTCCCCGGTTCGAACTGAATGCAGGTCGACGGCGAGGCAATCAGCCGCACGCCATTTCGCTCCCGGTCGATCTCTTGATGCACATGCCCCCACAACACGGCACGCACCTGCGGGAATCGATCCAGTACCGAAAACAGCGCCTCCGGATTACGCAACCCTATCGGCTCCATCCATGCACAGCCGATCGACACCGGATGATGGTGGAAGCACACCAGATGATGCCGATCAGGTGCCTCACTCAGCGAACGCGCCAGCAACTGCAACTGATCGTCCTGCAAATACCCCGGTACCGAACCCGGCACTGCCGAATCGAGCAAGGTGACCCGCCAGTTGCCGATGTCCACCACCGGCTCCAGCAACGCACTCTGCACCGCAGCCTCAGCCATGATCCGCGGCTCGTCATGATTGCCGGGAATCCAGCGCGCCGGCGCATCGAGTTGCCGGGTCAAGTCGCGAAACGACTGATAAGACTCCAGCGTTCCGTCCTGGGAAAGATCGCCACTGGCAATGATCAAATCGATCTGCAGCTGTTGCTGGCGCACCAACTCGATGACTTTTTGCAGGCTGTCACGGGTATTCATGCCCAGCAGCGTGCCATTCGCCTCGGCAAACAGATGACTGTCGGAGAGTTGCACCAGCAATGCCGAATCGGCGGGGGTCAATGTGGATACGCTTGGCAAGGCGTTCTCCCAAGGCTGAATCACGGGATTGGATGAGTGCCGCAATTATGCTGGGGGACGATCAAAAGAGGAAATCCGTGAACCTGACGCAGTTCACAATCAGCGTCAACGCACAACTTCGTACTCATGCCCCAACGCCAGGCAATGGCTCAACCACTCGCCCAGGAACATGTTCAGCTGGGCCTTTTCGTCAGGCTGGTGCATCGCGGCGTTCGGGTAAGGATAGATGCCGCGGAAGCGTCGTGCATGTTCGGCGCTGACCACCTCGGCCATGCAGGCATCGTGATAGACCTGAACTTCCAGTTGTGGCACCGGCAGCCACGGCAGGCTGTGTTCCTGGCGCACTTGCAGGGTCGTGGTGTACGGACAGACCTGCAGTACTTCGAGGGCCAGTACGCCGAGCATCTGTTCGCCATGGGTCACGGCAATGCGCCGTGCCGCCGGTTCGTTGCGCATGTCAGGCAGCAGTCGCATGAGGCGCGCGTAGTTTGCCTCGCAGGACGCTTGCAGCCCTACGAGGTCCACCCGATAGCGATCGCGCAGCTTGTTTACGACCATAACCCCCTCACTTCAGCGCGGTTCAAAGCTAACCATTGCAAGGCAATGATGCTGGCCGCGTTGGCAATCCGCCCGTCGCGTACGGCCTGCAGGGCATCTTCGAACGCCCAGACCGTGACGCGGATATCTTCTGCTTCTTCCTCCAGCCCATGCAGGCCGCCGACCCCGGTTGTCTCGCAACGCCCCAGGTACAAATGCACGAATTCATTGCTACCGCCCGGCGATGGAAAATATTTGGTCATCGGCCAGAGTGCCCCGAATACAAGCCCAGCTTCCTCCTGCGCCTCGCGGTGAGCAACTGCTTCCGGTTCTTCGTCCTTATCGATCAGACCAGCGACCAGTTCGACCAGCCACGGATTGTCGATCTTGCCCATGGCGCCGACGCGAAACTGCTCGATCAACACCACTTCGTCGCGCTGCGGATCGTAAGGCAGCACGCATACCGCATCGTGGCGAACAAACACTTCACGGCTGATCTCGCGGCTCATGCCGCCAGCGAACAATTCATGACGCAAGTGCACGCGATCGAGCTTGTAAAAGCCCTCGAAGCACTTTTCGCGCCGAACGATCTCAACGGCGGTCGGAATGGCGTTGGCAAAATCAGTCATGACAATCCTCGTTTCAACACCGAGGCTCCAGCCTCGACTTCGCGCCATCCTAACGCGCCCGCGACCTTTGATGCAGCCCCTTTCCAGTCAGCGGGATAGACGGTGAAGGCGAAACCAACTCTAATTAGCTTAGTGGCGAACTGATTACCCCGCTGACAGTCGAAGCGGGTAACTTTTCGCCTTTCCCTGTTTTATGAAGGACGCCCATGTCGCTTTTTAAAATCGCCTCCGTGGCTGCAATCGCCCTGACCCTGGGCGCCTGCCAGAGTCTGTTCCAGCCCAACTACCGGGCGCCGCTGGAAACCACCCGCGATGCCTCCGAGCAGCTGAAACCGGGCTGCAGCAACCAGGACTGCCCGTTGGTGAACATCGACACTTTGCGCTTCCCTGCCGAACCTGCACTGGATGGCATCATCGAAAAACGCCTGCTGCAAATGACCCGCACCTCGCCCGACGCGCCGGTGGCGCCGACGCTGGCGGCCTATCGCGAGCAATTTTTGAGCAGTGCCGGCCCGCGTCACAGCAGTTATCTGCAAGCCAAGGTACGTGAGCAGCATGACGGCTTGGTGATCGTCGAATTTTCCAGCTACCTGGACACCGGCGGCGCCCATGGCACACCGGGTCGCAGCTTCATCAACTATTCGCGCCAGCAACACAAGGTGCTGACCCTTTCTGACATGCTGGTTCCGGGTCAGGAAGAAGCGTTCTGGAAAGCGGCGCAGGTGGCGCACAACAGCTGGCTGATCAGCACCAAGCTCGATCAGGAACCGGAGTTCGTCAAGAGCTGGCCCTTCGTCAAAACCCAGAACGTTGCGCTGACCTACGGCGGGGTGATCCTCAAGTACGAAGTGAGCACCATCGCGCCTTACGCGCTGGGCCACGTCGAACTGAAGATTCCCTACCCGCGCCTGAACGGCATTATCAAGCCCGAGCTGTTTCCCGGCCGTAACTGAAGGCCCGGCCCAGCACCAGCTGCAGCAGCCCTGCCAGTACCAGCGCCGGCAGGGTTGCGCCGACATCCGGATACAAGTTGGCCAGCAAGTGATAAGTGCTCACCCCGCCCAACCAGGCGAGCAGCGCCGGCCAGCGCAATGCGGCTGACGCCACTTGAGCAGAACGTTTGCGCAAAATGAAGTGATCCACCAGTACCACGCCGAACAGCGGCGCAAACACCGAACCGATCAACAGCAGGAAGTTCTGGTACTGGGCCAATGGTGCCAGCAAGGCGATCAGCGTGCAGATCACCCCGATGGCCAGCGCCAGATGCTCGACTTTCAAGCGCAACAGAATCCCGCTGGACACGGCTGCCGAGTGAATGTCGGCGAAAGCGTTTTCAGACTCGTCCAGCAGAATCAGCAGCAGCGGAATTCCCAGGCCCGCACCGGCCAATGCCAGCAGCAAGGCATTCACTTCACCGCTCGGCGCGAACGCCAGGGTGTAGGCCACGCCCAGGCTCATCAGCCAAAAGTTACCGATGAAGAAACCGATCGCTGTACCGCCGAAAACGTTTTTAGCACGCTTGCCGAAACGCGAATAGTCGGCGATCAGTGGCAGCCAGGACAGCGGCATGGCGATCGCAATGTCGAAGCCCACGGCGAACGGCATCGAACCATCCCCGGCCTGCGCCCACAACGCGGCCAGATCAGCTTTGGCGAACAAATTCCAGGTCAGCCAGATGCACGCCGCCAGCAGCAGCCAGATGCCCCACTTGCGCAGGATCTGCCGTACGAATGTCAGCGGCCCGCTGACAGCCAGCAAGGTCGCCAGGCCACCAAAGAACAGGGTCCAGAGCAGCGGATTCGACAGCAGACTGCCTTCGCTGAACGCACGCGTACCCAACAGACTGGCGGCGTCGCGCATGACGATGATTTCGAACGAGCCCCAACCGATCAGTTGTAGCAGGTTCAGCACGGCCGGCAGGCTCGCGCCATGTTTGCCAAGGCTGAGCTTGAGCGCAGCCATCGACGACAGGCCGGTATCGCTGCCGATCACGCCGACGGCGGCCAGCAGCAAAACGCCGACCAGGGTACCTAGGAAGATCGCCAGCAACGAGCCGGACAGGCCCAGGCCTGGCGCGAGCAGGGCGCCGGTCTGCAACACCATCAGACCAATGCCGAGGGAGAACCACAGGGAAAACAGATCGCGGCCGCCGAAGACACGTTTGTCGCTCGGCACCGCGATGTCGGGGGAGTAGGTGCTGGGTTGAATGCTCAAGGGTGTTATCTCAGAGGGACATTTGTTGTTGTGTAGATCGCTATCGCCAGCAGGCTGGCTCCCACAGGGGACTTGTGAACAACACAAATCCAGTGTGGGAGCCAGCCTGCTGGCGATGGGGCCTGTGCAGGCCCCACCCTTTCAGGTCAGATCAAACCTTCTTGTACAGCTGACTGCCTTCCTGCTTGAACCGCTCGGCCTGTTCCGCCAATCCCTGGGCGACTTCGGCATCGACGGTTTCGATCCGCTGGTTGGCCGCGTATTCACGGACTTCCTGGGTGATTTTCATCGAGCAGAATTTCGGCCCGCACATGGAGCAAAAGTGCGCGACCTTGGCCGAATCCTTCGGCAGGGTTTCATCGTGGTACGAACGCGCGGTGTCCGGATCAAGGCCCAGGTTGAACTGATCTTCCCAGCGGAATTCGAAACGCGCCTTGCTCAAGGCATTGTCGCGAATCTGCGCACCCGGATGTCCCTTCGCCAGATCGGCGGCATGGGCGGCGATCTTGTAGGTGATGATCCCGGTCTTCACGTCATCCTTGTTCGGCAGGCCCAAGTGTTCCTTCGGCGTCACGTAGCAGAGCATGGCGCAGCCAAACCAGCCGATCATTGCCGCACCGATGCCGGAGGTGATGTGGTCGTAGCCCGGAGCGATGTCAGTGGTCAGCGGGCCGAGGGTGTAGAACGGCGCCTCGTCACAGCATTCCAGCTGCTTGTCCATGTTCTCTTTGATCAACTGCATCGGTACGTGGCCCGGACCCTCGATCATGCACTGCACGTCGTGTTTCCAGGCGATCTTGGTCAGTTCGCCGAGGGTTTCCAGCTCACCGAATTGTGCAGCGTCGTTGGCGTCGGCAATCGAGCCCGGACGCAGGCCATCGCCCAGCGAGAAGCTGACGTCGTAGGCCTTCATGATTTCGCAAATGTCTTCGAAATGAGTGTAGAGGAAGTTCTCTTTGTGGTGCGCCAGGCACCACTTGGCCATGATCGAACCGCCACGGGACACGATGCCGGTCACACGCTTGGCCGTCAGCGGCACGTAGCGCAACAGCACGCCGGCGTGGATGGTGAAGTAGTCGACGCCCTGCTCGGCCTGCTCGATCAGCGTGTCGCGGAACAACTCCCAGGTCAGGTCTTCGGCTGCGCCGCCGACTTTTTCCAGGGCCTGATAGATCGGCACGGTACCGATCGGCACCGGCGAGTTGCGGATGATCCATTCGCGGGTTTCGTGAATGTGTTTGCCGGTGGACAGGTCCATGACCGTGTCCGAACCCCAGCGAATACCCCAGGTCAGTTTCGCCACTTCTTCTTCGATGGACGAACCCAGGGCACTGTTGCCGATGTTGCCGTTGATCTTCACCAGGAAGTTACGGCCGATGATCATCGGTTCCAGTTCGGTGTGGTTGATGTTGGCCGGAATGATCGCGCGACCGCGGGCAATCTCTTCACGGACAAATTCGGGGGTGATGATCTTCGGCACGCTGGCGCCGAAGCTGTGGCCAGCGTGTTGCTGGTCCAGCAAGCCTGCGGCGCGGGCCACTTCCAGCTTCATGTTTTCGCGGATGGCGACGTATTCCATCTCGGCGGTGATGATGCCTTTGCGCGCGTAGTGCATCTGGCTGACGTTGGCCCCGGCCTTGGCGCGGCGCGGGTTGTTCACGTGGGCGAATCGCAGCTTGGTCAGTTCGGCATCGGCCAGGCGTTCCTGGCCGAAGTTCGAGCTCAGCCCCGGCAGGCGTTCGGTGTCGCCACGGGATTCGATCCACGGCGAACGTACATCAGCCAGACCTTTACGCACGTCGATGATGACGTTGGGGTCGGTGTACGGGCCCGAGGTGTCGTACACGACGACCGGCGCATTGATCTCGCCGCCGAAGTCGGTCGGTGTCACATCGAGGCTGATTTCGCGCATCGGCACGAGGATGTCCGGGCGCGAACCCTGGACATAAATTTTTTGCGAGCGGGTAAACGGCTGAACCGATTGCTGATCGACTTGGGCCGAGTCACTCAGGTTCGTTATGTTTTTTGGTTTTATCGTCATCACGGGCTCTCCGAACACATCCAGGCAGTGGATTTTTGTCGGAGCGAACCTGTAAACGAATGGACGCACGGGCGCTGGGGAAACCAGCCGTGCTGTGCTCGGTACTCGAGGGGTGTTCGATTGTCGAACAACATCCCGGACGAAGCACAAGAGGACTCGCCGGGTGACGAGAAATCTTGTTCCCTACGCAGGCGCTAACCTGATCAGGTTCAACGGGATCCGAAATTATTCGATCTCAGCCTCATAGCAAGGCACCCCGACAAGAACCCGGCCAGTCTAGACACAACTGGCAAAGAACGCCAACACCGCGGCAAGCACCAAGATGAATGGCGCTATTACAGGATTGTTGCCGCGCGTGTGCACAACTACACTCGCCAAGCCATGCCGCGCCTTGACGCTGTAGGGGCCGCGCCGTAGCCTTGGCGCTCAAATTATCAGTGTAATTTTAGGGATGGCCTCATGCTGCGCAAACTCTCACTGGCCCTTGCCGTGTCTTGTGCGTCCAATGGAATGGCCTGGGCAGCTGAAGCGCCCTTATCGACCTACACCGACCTGGTCAGCGTCTATCAGGAAGCGGTGGATAACAACGCCGACCTGGCCGCCGCCCGCGCCCAGTACGGCGCGCAAAAAGAAGTCGTGCCCCAGGCCCGCGCCGGTCTTTTGCCGAACCTCTACGGCGGTGCCCAGGTGGCCAACGTGCGCACCGATATCGATCAACCGTCAGCCGTTGCCAACCGCAGCGCCAACTCCTATCAGGCAACCCTGGCCCAGCCACTGTTCCGTGCCGATCGCTGGTTCCAGTATCAGGCCGCCAAGGACGTCAACGAACAGGCTGCGCTGCAGCTCTCGGCGACCGAGCAGAACCTGATTCTGCAAACGGCAGAAAGTTACTTCAACGTGTTGCGCAGCCAGGACAACCTGGCCTCGACCAAGGCCGAAGAAGCCGCCTTCAAGCGCCAGCTCGATCAGTCCAACGAACGCTTCGACGTAGGCCTGTCGGACAAGACCGATGTGCTGCAATCCCAGGCCAGCTACGACACGGCGCGGGCCAACCGAATCGTTGCGCAGCGCCAGGTGGATGATGCGTTCGAAGCCTTGATCACCCTGACCAACCGCCAGTACAACTCGATCCAGGGCATCGTCCATACCTTGCCGATCCTGCCGCCGGCACCGAACGACGCCAAGGCGTGGGTCGACACCGCCGCCAGGCAGAACCTGAATCTGCTGGCCAGCAACTACGCGGTCAGCGCCGCCGAAGAAACCCTCAAGCAGCGCAAGGCCGGTCACGCACCGACCGTGGATGCCGTGGCGAAGTACGAGAAGGGCGACAACGACGCCCTGGGTTTCAGCAACCCGAACGCCTTCGGCCAAGCGTACGGCGGTAACGTCGAGCAACGCACGCTTGCCCTGCAATTGAATATCCCGATCTACAGCGGCGGCCTGACCAGTTCACAGGTTCGCGAGTCTTACTCGCGCCTGAACCAGACCGAACAACAGCGCGAAGGCCTGCGTCGGCAAGTGGTGGAAAACACCCGCAACCTGCACCGCGCGGTGAACACCGACGTGGAGCAGGTGCAGGCGCGCAAGCAATCGATCATCTCTAACCAGAGCGCCGTGGAAGCGACCGAAATCGGTTATCAGGTGGGTACGCGCAACATCGTCGATGTGCTGGACGCCCAGCGTCAGCTGTACACCTCGGTGCGCAACTACAACAACACCCGCTATGACTACATCCTCGACAACCTGCGCCTGAAACAGGCCGCCGGCACCTTGAACCCGGGGGATTTGCAGGATCTGAAGCGCTATCTCAAGCCCGACTACAACCCGGACAAGGACTTCCTGCCACCGGATCTGGCCAAGGCTGCGGCGGATCAGCTCAAAGCACGGCCTTGAAAATCAAAAGACCGCATCTGCCCCCCTGTAGGAGCTGGCTTGCCAGCTCCTACAGGGGGGCAGCAACTCGGTCTAACGCTCGATCAACCGCCCCAACCCATCCAGCAATCGCTGCAACGCGCCCTGATTGCTGCGCATCACTTTCAACCCCGCCTCTGCGATCCGCTGCGCATCCCTGGGCAACTCGAACAGCCGCTGCACCGCCACCGCCAGGCCTTCAGCATCCTCCACTTCCTGCAACGCCCCCGCGCTGCGCAACTGCGCGGCGATTTCGAGGAAGTTGAACAGGTGCGGGCCGCTCAACACCGGTTTGGCCAACGCTGCCGGTTCCAGCAGGTTATGCCCGCCATTTGGCACCAGGCTGCCACCGACGAACGCACTGTCGGCCAGGGCATAAAGAAACAGCAATTCACCCATGGTGTCGCCCAGCAGCACTGAAGTACCCGCGCTCACCGGCTCGCCCGTGGAACGACGCACCGTCGCGAAACCCTGCTGCCGGCACAACTCGAACACCGCGTTGAAACGCTCCGGATGGCGCGGCACCAGGATCAGCAACGCATCAGGATGACGGGTGAGCAGTTGGCGATGAGCAGCCAGCACTACTTCGTCTTCACCGTCGTGGGTGCTGGCGGCGATCCACACCGGACGCTCTTGCGCCTGCCATTGCGCGCGCAACTCGGCGGCACGCTGCAGCAGCAGTGGGTCGATGGTCAGGTCGAATTTGATCGAACCGGTCACTTCAACGGTTTGCGCACGCGCGCCCAACTCACGAAAGCGTTGGGCCTCGGCCTCGGTCTGCACCGCGAACAAACTCATCTCGGCGAGCATCGGCTGGGTCAATTCCCTGAAACGGCCATAGCCCCTGGCCGAGCGCTCGGACAGGCGCGCATTGGCCAGCGCCACCGGAATCCCGCGCTTGGCGCACTGATGAATATGGTTCGGCCAGAGTTCGGTTTCCATGATCACCGCCAGTGTCGGCCGGACCCGATCAAGAAATCGCGCCGCCGCGCAGGGCAAGTCGTACGGCAAATAGCAATGCTGGATGCGCGGCTCATTGGCGAACAATGCGTGGATGCGTTCCGAACCGGTGGGGGTCATGCAGGTCACGGTAATCGGCAATGTCGGATAACGTAGCAGCAACGCGCGAATCATCGGCGCGGCGGCAATGCTTTCGCCCACGGATACCGCGTGCACCCAGATGCCACCGGGATTCATCACGGGCAGCCCGAAGGAGAAACGCTCGCCGATACGCCTGGCATACGCCGGCGCCTTGCGTGCCCGCAGCCACAGCCGAATCGCTACCAGTGGCAGCCCCAGGTAAAACAATGCGCTATAGAGTGTTCTATTCATGGCGGCGGAGTTTATCGGGTTTTTCGCCGATCGCCTGCAAGTGCACGGCAAATCGTTCAGCCAGCCAACGGGCCGCGGGCCCGAGGGGCTCGTCGCGACGCCAGACCAGCTCCACAACCAATGCCGGCGGGGTCCATTCGCTGACCAATTCGACCATCTGCCCTTGATAGGCCGGATATTGCACCACGTGTCGCGGCAGCCAGGCCCAACCGAGGCCGCGCACCAGCCATTCGGCCATCACGTAGAAACTGTCGGCGCGCCAGACTTGCGGACTGGCGGGTTCGCTGCCCGGGTACACGCTGGACTGGGTGGACATCAGCAATTGTCGATGCTGCGCCAATTGCTGGCAGTTGACCTGAGCCTGACTTGCCAGCGGATGCCCGACACCACACACCGTGACCATTTCAACACTGCCCAACACCCTCCGCTCGAGCGCTTCGGGGATCTGGTCGTGATAAAACAGCAAGCCCAGATCCGCCCGACGCTCCACCAGTTTGCGCGCCACATCGCCCTGGGCAGCGCTGGTCAACTGCACTTCCAGGCTGGGAAATTTTTCCGCCAGGGCTTCGAAGCTTTCGATGATCGGTTGATAGGGCATGGCTTCATCCTGAGCCAGGCACAGGCGCGCTTCCTGGCCCTGCATCATCGCCAGGGCCCGACCGTTGAGGCGCTCACATTGGCGCAGCACTTCCCGCGCCTCTTCCAGCAAGGCATTGCCTGCATCGGTGAGCTTGGGCTGGCGGCCGCTGCTACGGTCGAACAGGCTGACGCCCAGATCCTCTTCCAGCAGGGCAATCGAACTGCTCACTGCCGATTGCGCCTTGCGCTGATCCCGTGCCACGGCGGAGAACGATCGCTGCTCCGCTACGCTGACAAACAATCGCAGCTGATCCAGATTCCATTGCATGTTCATGGCTGAACCCATCTTCAAAACAGATAGGTAATGACTTTACCGCATCTGGAGAAACTCTAGAATGCCGAACTCAGAAAGCAACACTTCACATGAGGATGCACCTATGACCGCTTACTACTACCTGGCCATTGCCATCTGCGCCGAAGTGATCGCCACTGTTTCGATGAAAGCGGTCAAGGGTTTCAGCACACCGTTGCCGCTGATCCTGGTGATTGTTGGCTACGGCATCGCCTTCTGGATGCTGACCCTGGTGGTGCGCAGCGTGCCGGTGGGTGTGGCTTATGCGGTATGGGCCGGGATGGGGATTGTGATGGTCAGCGTTGCGGCGCTGTTTATCTATGGACAGAAACTGGATGTGCCGGCGATGTTGGGGATGGCGCTTATCGTGCTGGGCGTCGTAGTGATCCAGCTCTTCTCCAAAACCGCCGGGCACTAACTGACACCCCAATCCCCTGTGGGAGCGAGCTTGCTCGCGATGGCGACAGGACATTCAGCATCAACGTTGACTGACCCACCGCTATCGTCGGAACGCCGCCCGGAGCAAGCTCGCTCCCACAGGTTTTGTGTCCTCCCAAAGATCACCACCAAATCCCCTCCTCGGTGAGTCTGTATACTGCGCCCTCGTCTTGAACACTGAGGTCGCCGCATGCCATCCGTTATTTCCACCGACGTTCTGATTGTCGGCGCCGGTGTCGCCGGCCTCTGGCTGAATGCGCGCCTGCGCCGCCAGGGTTTTTCGACCGTGTTGGTGGAAAGCGCCAGCCTCGGCGGCGGGCAGAGTATGAAATCCCAGGGGATCATCCACGGCGGCGCCAAGTACGCGTTGCATGGCGCCCTGACCGGCGCCTCGGAAGCCATCGCCGATATGCCGCGTCGCTGGCGTGATGCGCTGGCCGGGGACGGCGAACTGGACCTGTCCGGCGTACGCCTGCTGTCCGAAGCGCATTACCTCTGGTCCCCCGGCACCCTCGCCGGCAACCTCACCAGCTTCTTCGCCAGCAAAGCCGTGCGCGGTCGCGTCGACCAGGTCACAGGCGAGCAGTTGCCACCGGCCCTGCAAGACAAGCGCTTCAAAGGCAAGGTCTATCGCCTGGCGGAACTGGTGATCGACGTACCAAGCCTGGTCCAGCGTCTGGCCGATCTGGCGGGTGACAGCTTGCTCGCCGGGCAGAAGATCGAGCCATTGCTGGAGGGTGGAAAACTGGTCGGGCTGAAGGTGGACGAGCGCGAGATCCGCGCCCAGCGCATCGTCTTCAGTGCCGGCGCCGGCACCGCGACCTTGCTTGAAACACTGGGGCTGACCCATCCCGCCATGCAACGCCGACCGTTGCACATGATCATCGCCAAAGGCCCGGGCCTCAAGCCGCTGTACGCTCACTGCCTGGGCGGTGGCACAAAACCGCGCATCACCGTGACCACGCATCCGGCTGCCGACGGACAATGGGTCTGGTACCTGGGTGGCGATATTGCCGAAGCCGAAGGTGTCGCCCGCGAACCCGCCGCGCAAATCGCCACGGCGCAGAAGGAGCTCGGCCAGTTGCTGCCATGGATCGACCTGAGCACGGCGCAGTGGGCGACCCTGCGCGTGGACCGCGCAGAGCCGCTACAATCCGGACTGACTCGCCCCGACAACGCGTTTCTTGCCGAAGAGGGCCGGTTGCTGGTTGGCTGGCCCACCAAATTGGCACTGGCGCCCGACTTCGCCGACCGCGTCATCAGTTCATTGCAACGGGACGGCATCCAGCCAGGCCATCCGGCACCGCTGCCTGAACTGCCAAAACCGCCAATGGGCATTCCTGCCTGGGAGCAACTGCTGCCATGAGTCAACCGACCCTGCACGAACTGCATCGCCCTTTGGGCAGTACCGGCCTGATGGTTTCGCCCCTGGGCCTGGGTACGGTAAAACTCGGCCGCGACCAAGGTGTGAAGTACCCCAACGGCTTCCAGATTCCCGGTGATGACGAAGCACGCATGCTGCTCAAACTGGCGCGCGACCTGGGTATCAACCTGATCGACACGGCCCCGGCCTACGGTCGCAGCGAAGAACGCCTCGGCCCGTTATTGCGCGGTCAGCGTCAGGACTGGGTGATCGTCAGCAAGGTCGGCGAAGAGTTTTCCGACGGTCAGTCCCGACACGATTTCAGCGCGGTGCATACTCGACTCTCGGTGGAACGCAGCCTGCAACGTCTGGAAACGGATTTCATCGACCTGGTGCTGGTGCACTCTGATGGCAACGACCTGGCGATTCTCAATGACAGCGAAGTCTATGCGACCCTTGCCGAGCTCAAGGCCGAAGGCAAGATTCGCGGCTTCGGCTTTTCCGGAAAAACCGTCGAGGGCGGTTTAAAGGCTCTGGAACAAGGTGATTGCGCCATGGTCACCTACAATCTGAACGAACAGAACGAGAAGCCGGTCATTGACTATGCGGCCGCCCACGGCAAAGCCATTCTGGTCAAAAAAGCCCTCGCCAGCGGTCACGTATGCCTGAGCCCGGGTGTGGACCCGGTGCGTGCCAGCTTCGAGTTGTTGTTTGAACATCCCGGTGTTGCCAGTGCTATTGTCGGGACCATCAATCCGCTGCACCTCGCCCACAACGTCGCGACCGCTGCCCGGGTCCTACGTAGAAACTGATGCCGCCCACGCGGCCTTAAGCAGGAGCCGACATGCCGCGTACGCTCATAAGAAAGAACCCGAGCAACTTCAAGACCCTGCCGTTATTCGTCGAAGCGACTCCCGAAGGCTTGAGCTATCAGAGCGTCGGGATGCCGCTCAATTTTTCCCAGACCTTGCAACGTCGCCGCCCGGTGGCGGTGCCCGACACTGAACGGTTTGCGCTGGAACTGGCCAATCTCGGGGTCTCGGTGCGCCTGACCCTGCATTGGCAGAATCGCGATTACTGGGTGTTGGTGCGTCAACGTCGCCAGGATCGCGGCGACGTGGTGCTCAAGCTGATCTCCGGTTACGTGCCGGCCCACGAGCTGAACCTGCCACTGCACACCGCGATTCAGGAGATTGCCGAAGAGTGCCTGCTGGAAACCCCGGAAGGCTGGCTCGGCGGGCGTTTCAACGACACCTGGCTGCCGGCGCCCTACTCTTCAGCCCTGCACTACCGTGAAGCCCTGCCTTTTCGCCTGACGCCGTTATCGGGCGCGGCGCGACCGGTGCGTTGCGCCAACCTGCAACTGATCGAACGTCCGCGGGCTTACGTGCACTTGCCGACGGCTTCGTTGCAATTGATCTATGACTTGCGCCTGGACGTGCCCAAGGAAGCCAAATCCCTGAGCCTGTTTCATGTCGATGAGCGGCTGGAAGGCGATCAGCTGGTGGCCCGGCTCGATCGCAAGCGCCCCGACCTGTACTTGATGCCACTGCAAGATGGCCAGCCGATGGCCGAGCTCTATACCTTGAAAAAGGATCAGTTGTACCCGGCGAGTACTCGCGGGTTGTACCTGGCGGAAAGCTTTGCCCGGCAGGAAGGCTGGCTGGTGCGCGATGAGCGGATTCGCTGGAAGGATTGGGTGCGACAGCAGGGGTTGAGCCCGCCGGGGAAGGATTCCGGTCTGGCGCGGTTGCGTGGGAAGGCCAAGCAATTGCTGAAAAAGATCGTGCCGCGTAAGGCATTGCGCTAGATCACTTGTGGCGAGGGAGCTTGCTCCCGCCCGGCTACGCAGTAGCCGCAACCGGAAAACGAGTGCTCCCTGATATCACGCGGTGTATGGTTTCAGGGCCGCTGCGCAGCCCAGCGGGAGCAAGCTCCCTCGCCACAGTGACCGCGCCATTTTCAGTTGTTTCGGATCTTCTCGACAATCGCCGTGGTCGAGCTGTTTTCCACCAGCCCCAGCACTTTCACGGTCCCGCCATAAGCGGTCACGATGTCCGCACCGACCACCTGCTCGATCCCGTAATCACCGCCCTTGACCAGCACGTCCGGCTTGACTTCGCGTAGCAGGTTTTCCGGTGTGCCTTCAGGAAAGCTGATCACCCAGTCCACAGCGCCCAGGCCCGCCAGTACGGCCATGCGCCGGTCGACGCTGTTGATCGGACGACCTGGCCCTTTCAGTCGGCTGACCGACGCATCGTCGTTGACCGCCACGATCAGACGATCGCCCTGGGCCCGCGCCTGTTCAAGGTAGGTCACATGACCGGCGTGCAGAATGTCGAAACATCCATTGGTGAAGACGATCTTCTCGTTGTGCGCACGCGCATCGTCGACCGCCAGCAACAGCTGTTCGAGCCCCAGTACTCCGCGCTCGGAACCTTCTTCACGCTGGATGGCACGACGCAGTTCCGGGGCGCTGATGGCCGCCGTACCGAGCTTGCCGACCACGATGCCCGCTGCCAGGTTGGCCAGGGCCACCGCGTGGGGCAATTCTTCGCCGGCGGCAATCGCTGCCGCCAGGGTGGAAATCACCGTGTCGCCGGCACCGGTCACGTCGAACACTTCACGGGCACGCGCCGGCAGGTGCAGCGCCGGATGATCCGGACGCAGCAAGGTCATGCCGTGTTCGCCGCGGGTCACCAGCAATGCACCGAGGTCCAGTTCATGCATCAACTGCGCGCCCTTGCTCACCAACTCGTGCTCATCGGCGCAGCCGCCGACGATGGTTTCGAACTCACTGAGGTTCGGCGTGATCAGGCTCGCACCACGGTAGATCGAGAAATCCTTGCCCTTGGGGTCGGCCAGCACCGGAATGCCACGGGCACGGGCGGCCTGGATCAGCACCTGATGGTTTTTCAGCGCGCCTTTGCCATAGTCCGACAGGACCAGCACCTTGATGCCTTCGAGCAGTTCGTCGACCTGCTCGCCCAACGCCAGGGCGTCGGTGGCAAACGGTTCTTCGAAGTCGATACGCAGCAGTTGCTGGTGACGACTCATGACCCGCAGCTTGACGATGGTCGGCTGGTGCGCGATGCGCTGGAACAATGCCCGCACACCAGCGCCCTTGAGGCTATTGACCAGGCTGTCGGCGGCTTCATCGTCGCCCGTGACGCCCACCAGCGACGCCGGAGCGCCGAGGGCGGCAATGTTCAACGCAACGTTGGCGGCACCGCCCGGGCGGTCCTCGATTTGCTCGACCTTGACTACCGGTACCGGTGCCTCAGGGGAAATCCGTGAGGTACCACCATGCCAGTAACGGTCGAGCATGACATCGCCGACCACCAAGACAGGGGCTTGATCGAATCGCGGCATGGACAACTTCATGGAGCAACCCACATACAAAATGAACAGGGGCGCGATATTAACACAGGGTTGGCGTGGGCTTGTGCGGCGGCTGCAACGGGATATTCGACCGGGTTTTCTACAATCAGGCCCGCGCTGCCCGGATATGGCCCGGTTTGCTCAACAAGCTCGAATTATCTGTATACAAATCACCGGGCGCATTGCACGCCAGGTGTTCGAGAGGGTGAGCCAGGCTCACCCTCTCGTCGGTTCAGGCGATACCGGCAGTGACCGGCTCGTCCAGGCCCATCGCATGCAGGCGCGAGTAGTAGCCATTTTGCGCCAGCAATTGGGCATGGGTGCCACGTTCGACGATTTCTCCATGGTCCATGACCAGGATCAGGTCGGCTTTCTCGATGGTCGACAAACGGTGAGCGATCACCAGTGTCGTGCGACCTTTCATGACGTGATCCAGCGCCGCCTGAATATGCCGCTCGGACTCGGTATCGAGCGCCGATGTCGCTTCGTCGAGAATCAGCAACGGTGCATTCTTCAACAAGGCGCGGGCAATCGCCAGACGCTGACGCTGGCCGCCGGACAGCAACACGCCGTTTTCCCCGACCTGAGTGTCCAGCCCCTGGGGCATCTCCGAAATGAAGTCCATTGCGTACGCGTCCGTGGCGGCCTTCTCGATATCGGCACGCGGTGCGCCAGCCAGGTCGCCGTAGGCGATGTTGTTGGCAATGGTGTCGTTGAACAGGGTCACATGCTGCGTCACTTGCGCTACATGCCGACGCAGGTTGCGCAGGCGATAGTCTTCGATTTCCACGTCATCGAGCATGATTTCGCCGATGTCGTGGTGATAGAAACGCGGAATCAGGCTGGCCAGGGTCGACTTGCCGCTCCCGGAACGACCGACCAGGGCGATCATTTGCCCCGGTGCCGCCGTGAAGCTGATGTTTTTCAGCACTTCCCGCTCGGTCCCCGGGTAGGTGAAACTCAGGTTGCGCACGTCCAGGTGGCCGCTGACGCGATCACGTTCGACGGTGCCGTTGTCGACCTCGGGATCGACATCCAGCTGCTCGAAAATGCTTTCGGCTCCGGCAACGCCTTTCTGGATGGTCGAACTGACTTCCGACAGCTGTCGAATAGGCTTGGGCAACAGGCCCGCCGCGGTGATGTAGGCCACCAGATCACCGGCCGTGGCGTCGCCACGCAGAAACAGCACCAGGAACATCAGCACGGCCATGGCGGTATAGATCACCAGTTGCAGCATCGGCGTGTACACCGCACCGGTCTTGGTCATGCGCAATTGTTTGTCGGTGTTGCCCTGACTGGCCTCGGCAAAGCGACGTTTTTCATAGCTCTCGCCACCGAAGCTGCGCACCACGCGATAGCCCTGGATGGTCTCGGAGGCCACATGAGTCACATCGCCCATCGCCACCTGGATCTTCTTGCTCTGCTTGCGGAATTTCTTGCTGGTATTGCCGACCATGAACGCAATGACCGGCAAGATCGCCAGCATCACGATCGTCAGCTTCCAGTTCATCCACACCAGATAGGCAAACAGGAACACCACGGTCAGGCCTTCGCGAATGACCACCTTGATGGCGTCCGTGGCAGCGCCGGTCACCATGGTTACGTTGAACGTGATGCGCGAGATCAGATGCCCTGAGTTGTGGGTATCGAAATAACGATTGGGCAGCACCAGCAGCTTGTTGAACAACTCGACACGCAGGTCGTGCACCAGCCCGAGGGATACTCTGGCCAGATAATAGTTACCCAGGAAAGACCCCAGGCCCTGCCAGGCAGCGATCAGGATGATCAGCAACGGCACGGCCATCAGCAACTGCAAGTCTTGCAGGTAAGGGACGTTGGGAAAGAGCACTGCCTCAGGGTTGCTCAGACCATCGACGAAGTATTTGAGAATCCCCGCCAGCATGGGCTGAGTGGAGGCAAAAATCACGAAGCCCACGATACTCAGCAGGAAAAGACCGGCATAGGGTTTTACATACCCCAGCAGCCGAAAATAGATTTTCAAGCTGGAATCCTGTCCCGCTTCGGGCGGTGCGTCACTCATCGTAGAGCTCACTGATTAGGAAGAACGCGGAATTTTATCACAAGCGTCGGAATCGGCCCGCGCCCATACCAATACAGCGGCCAGACCAACGGGCAACCAGCTGATGAACCACTCCGCCCTTGGCGTTCCGGTCAGGCTGGCCGCGTCGAATTGCATGGCCAGGGATGAGAACAGCCAGATGCCGATGACACCTTGGCCGTAGAGTGTTTCCCGGGCTTTCCAGGCCTCGCGCAAGATGGCAATCCATGCCGCGCACCACAACAACAGCCCCGGCAGGCCCAACTCGATCGCGACATGGGTGAACAGATTATGCGCATGATCAAAGTAAATGCCGTCGGCGAATACCTTGTAACCGCTACCCAGACCCAAGCCCCGCCATGGGTGCTCGGCAATCATTTGCAGGCTCGCCATCAGGATTTGCGGACGGTAGGAAACGCCGCGGGCCAATACCAGAGGCTCGAGAAACCAGAAAGCCAGCATGGCTATGGTCAACGCAGACACGGCAATGATTCGGCTGCGACGATCGCGGCACCAGATCGGCATGGCGAGCAACGTCAGAAACAGGGCCAACGCAGCACCACGGCTCTGGCTAAGCACTACGAATACCCCGAGCAACCCCATCGCGATGGCACAGGCTGCTTGCATCCAGCGGTTGCGTGGGACCCAATGAACCAGCCACACGGCCGCCAGCCCGATGACATACCCCCCCAGAATCGGGTGGGACAACTCGCCCAACCCCTCAAGACGCGCGTACCAGACGTTGCCATTGACCCCGTAGAACTTGACCATCGCCGCCAACGCAGTCAACGCCAAGCCTATGCCGCCCCATTGCATGACGCGCAGGACCCGCTCGGGTCGGGCGTTGGCAAAAACCGGAAAGAACAGCACAAACACGCCGATATACAGCAAACGCTTGGCTTCGCGACCCGGTTCCTCGAGGTTGGCCCACGAAAGACTGAGCAGCGACCAGACCAGCAGACCCAGCAGCGGTAAGTAGACCCAGCGTTGCTTATCAACCAGTTCCCCGAGCCTGGCCCGTGCTGACCAGGCGAACATCATGGCGGGCAGCCAGAGCAACGCAACCAACCCCTGCTGATAAAGTTTGTTGGTAGGCGCAACGGCAATAGCCAACAGAAACCACAGCAGACCTATCGTCATCCATGCTTGCGCCCAGCGTGTCTCTTGCATCAATTTGCTCCTTGGTACGTTCACCCCGCCTAACCCGGCATGGTTAAAACTCAAACTTTTCGGCATCATTGCCCGCCACAGTGCCACGCTATTCCAACAAGGCTTTCTACGATGCAATGCTCCCGACTTGCGCAAGACGCTTTAGATCAGATGATTGAAGGCGCCAGAATACTGGAGGCCGATAGTTTCGGCCCGAAAGTCTACCTGTTGCACGACGGGAATATCCTCAAACTGTTTCGGCGCAAGCGTATTTTTTCTTCCGCGCTGTTTCGTCCGTATTCGAAACGTTTCATCGACAATGCGATCGAACTGCAAAAACTGGGTGTGCCCACCCTTGAGGTCTTGCAGTTCTTTCGACTGCAGGCACCCGGCATGACGGCTGTGCTTTATCGGCCACTGCCGGGAAATACCCTGCGCCAGATCGCCGACAAGGAAGGCTTCAGCTGGCAGCAGACCCTGCCTGCTCTGGCGACGCTGATACGCAGTCTTCATTCGTCGGGGATCTACTTTCGTTCACTGCATCTGGGAAACATCGTGGTCACGCCCGACAATCGTATGGGCCTGATCGATGTGGCGGACATGCGTTTTCTGCGGGCACCGCTGCCCAGGCGTCTGATCAAGCGCAACTTGCAGCACTTCGCCCGCTATATTGCCCGAGAGAACCTGAACGAGAGCTTTCCAATGCGAGCGCTCGAACAAGCTGTTCTGTCGTCATGAGAGCAATTGGCGGGCGGTCTGACTGAAGTCCAGCCAAGCCTGGTCCGGCCCCAGCTCCAGATATTGCTGTGCAGCGACGTTTTTTGCAGAGACGCTGAACGCTCGCACGATGGCGTCGCTCCAGGCGTTGACATCATCTATGGCGGCGTACCAGCCCGTATGAGCCAGTTGCTCGCGAAACACTGCCAATTCGCTGGACATGACCGGCACGCCCGCCATCACCGCCTCCTGCATGATCAACCCCAGGCCCTCGCTCAGTGAAGGGATTGCGACCCAGTCGAAGGCGCTGTAAAGCTGCGCAGCCTCGTCCAGATGACCTGGCAAGGAGACGTGGGCACCCAATCCCAGTTGGTCGATGCGCGCTTGCAGCGCTCCCCGGGTCGATCCTTCACCGATGATCACCAGGCGCAAATCGGGCCGTTGCTGCAAAGCCGAAGCAAAGGCCTCGAACAGACACGCAAACCCCTTCTTGTCCTCGAATCGTCCGACCGCACCGAGCACCGGCGTATCGTCCAGAGGCAATCCCAGTCGGGTACGGGCATCCTGGCGCGAGAGCACCGCCGCGCGGAAGGTGGCGGGGTCGAACGCACTACGCATCGCCGTCACGGGCAATTCGAGGTCGTCGCTCAACTGGGTGGCCAAGGTATTCGACACGGCAACCAATGTCAGCTGGGAAGAAGCAATGAGCTGTTCAAAGAGCTCACGATCCGCAGCACGCAAACGCGTGGAACCATGAAAAATCACCACCGCGCGGATACGTGGCAATGTTTTGAGAAGAGGCAACAGCGTGCGCGCGACACCCAAGCCATCGAGCAGCAGGAGATGCGCCTCACTCTGCATGAGCGCCTTCTGAAAACCGGCCTGCATCCAGGGCTTCGCCAGTCGCCAGAAATGCCGACCTTTCAAGCGGGCGGATGAGAGTTTCCATTCCCGGGTGTCGCCAACGCTCAGCCCGCACTCGGACACGCTGCCTTGCAGTAACCAGGTCTTTACTGATGCAGTGGGGGCAGCCTGCGCGATGATTTGCTGATGAACCTTGTGAATCGATGCGTACGGAGCACCACCGGACCACATGACGTTAAGGATAGTCATAGAGCAACAAGCCAATGCATGGGTCCCGAGTGGCTAGCAGTGGTGCACTTAGTTGATGAACCAGCCAATGCAGACTCCCAGCAATAGTAACAATCCGGACTTCACATGTTCACGCCGACTGCGGCGTGCCTTGCGCTCACGTTCCGCCGACGTCTGTACATGGAGGCCAAATCCGGTATGCCGAACGGCATCTCCTTCCAGCGTCACGGCGCTCAGATCAAGCTGCGCGTAACGCATGGACAACGCTTTCTCGCCGCCGTGCTCGGCAAACGGGGCGCAGAGCCGGTATTCCTTCATACGACGCAAACCGGGATTGAGTGAAAAACTCTGCCACTCCGGTTTGTCTGAGATTAGCGGGTAACACGGCACACCACCGACAATTTCACGTGCTCCCAGATGGATGTAGGGGCTGTGCACGCACAGATCGTAAACATAGCTGCGCAACCACACCTGGAGAATGTTCGGGCGCAATTCAAGAATGCTCATGGAGTCTTCTACAAACCCCGGGCGATAGAATTCCCAGTCATCTTCGCAATGAAAGATGTACGGCGTGGTGACGTGCTCGTAGGCGAGATCGATCGACGCCAACTGGCCGAGTTTCGGGCGATTGACGAACACCGTGCAGTGATCTTTCCAACCGGCGGGAATGACCGAATGCACCTGATCATCGCCTGCATCTTCAGTGATGAAGACTTCGCGGATGGCGGCTGTATTGAACCGGTCAAAACTCTCGAGAGTTATTTTGAGCAGGTCCAGGCGGCCACAGCTGGTGACCACCAATGTAATGTTACTTTCTGTAGAAAACTGCACCTGATTCTCGATTAAAAGTCAAAGTGCCAGCCATCTCAACAGCTGACCAACCCTTGTCAAACGCCCAGTTTCAGACGCACCTTTTCCAGCAGACCCAACGGCGCGCGAGGGCGCAATGCAGGTTTGAGCTCTTCGACGATGCGCTGGCCGATCCGCGCAAAACTGAACTGACTGACCGCCAGTTCGCGACCATTGAAAGCGATGCGCTGCGCAAGCTCAGGGTCCGCCCGCAATATGGCCAGCTTCTGCTGGAGCTGGGGGACATCCTGATAGAGCACGACATTATGCATGTCCTGCAAACCCAGCGCGCTGCTTTCCGCCGAGCCCTGGTCGTAGGCCAGCAGCACACAACCACAGGCCATGGCTTCGAAATTCTTGATCATGAATTCGCCCATACCGACATCGGCGCTGACGAAGAAGCGAATCCGGTTGAGCGTGTCACAGTACTCTTCACCGGATTTGGTGCGAGTCACGATCATCGATTCCACGCGACCCAACTCATCGAGCAATGCCTTGCGGCCACTGTAGGCGACGCTGTTGGTACTGCCGACAAAGGCCAGCTCGATATCCCGCTCACGGCCCTGGTCTTGCAGCAATGTCTGGTCGTACCCTTTCGGAACGAAGACCGCGTCGAAGCCCTCTGCGCGCAAGCGCTCGCTGACCATGAAACCCGAGCTGATCACCCGCGCCCAGGGCAGTTTGCGGTAATGGGCACTGAATTTTCCGGTGTATTTGCAGGGGATGTAATTCTGGTAGGCATCGTGCTCAAGAATAACCAGGTTGGGCAGGGTCTGGATGAACCTCACCTGCCTGATTTCTTTTTTGAAACGCAGGAAAAACACGATACGGTCATACCGGGTCACATCGACATGCTGGCGAAAATACCCACGCAAATCGTCCTGCTCTTCACTGGTCAATTCGCGCTTGTCGCACTCGCAATGGTTGGCGATACCGTCATACAGCCGATCGAGAATCGCCCGCTGCTCTTTCTGCACCAGAAACAGGACTTTCAATTGGACTCCCTCTTCCCAGACAACTCTTGGACCCAGAACAACTCGTGGCGTCGTACCGTTTTGCGCACGAATTCGTTTTTACCGAATGCCGGCCAGCGTCGAGCGGCCAGGCAACGTTGAATCCCCCGGCGCAGTAGCCGCTTGAAGGGAAGCGGGGGCTGAAGGTCGTGCATCATGCCCAGCGCCATAGCCTTGCGCCACTGCTCTTCTGCCGACAGACACAGCGTCCAGGGCAGCAACGGTTCATGGGTACCGATCTGGGGTGGCAGTGCAACACCCGTACCGGCATCGCCCATTGGCCAGCGATCGTTGTCGTGTAAATGATTGGCGTAATGCAACAAGGTTTCGGGCTGCCACGCCGTGCCGCTCAATGCCTGCATCACCGCCTGCTGCGAACACAGGTGGTCGGGATGGGGATCGAAGCGCGGGTGTGGCAAGACGATGACCTGGGGCTGGATGCGTTCGATCAGCTCATGCAAATCGGCCAGCAGATTGTTCCAGGAGGGCTGGCCATCGACGTCGCTGCCCAAGGCAAAGGGATTGAATCGGCGGAAATATCGCGTATCGCCCAGCTGTGCCTCGCTGGATGCTACGGGCTCGGTCGGCGCGCTCTGCATGGTGGGCAACTGCAGGCAAAAGTAGCCCAGTTGAATACAGCGTTGCTGAGGCACGCCTCCCCACAACGGCACGCTGATACTGTCCCAGGCGCGCAGCGAGCCCTTCAGCCGAGACGCTTCGACACCTTCCAGCCCCATCTGCCGGTAATGCCCGGCCTCGATTTCACCCGCCGTGATGGTCACGATCCAGCTTTGTTCGGCGCCGCTGTACAAGCCGAATGCAGCCAGTTCGGCGTCGTCGGCGTGAGGCGCGATCACCATGACCCGCTGACGGCTGTAATCCGGATGTTCGAATGCCCAGAGCACCGGCTCGCCGAGCAACCGGCAGAATCGTACGCGCAGACGCAACTCACCTTGCGACAGCACAGCGGCCTGACCCGTGAGATTGAGATAACGCACACCATCGACTCCACGCTCGAAGGCCTGGCGGTCAGGATCGGCACCACCGGCCAGCTCGACAACAGGATCGATAAAGCGTCCCAGCCAGGTGCTTTTGATCCGCAGCGCCAGGATCAGGGTGGCGTTGTCGACCAGCATCACGCCCTCGTCCAGCCGCAACCGTTCACCGTCCAGGTGCACCTTGGGCTGCTGGGTAAACGGTGGGAAGCTGTACTGATAATCGTCTTTGGGCGAATAAAACAGATGATCGGCAAACCATGCCTCATGGGCAATCCAGCCCAGAACCGCGAGTACCACCGGCAGCCACCAGACTACCAGCAGCCCGCAGGCAATCAACAGCACCAGCGCAAGCAGCAGGCCGATACGTTTGTTGCGCCGATGGCGCTTGAGCAATTGCTGTTTGCGATTCATGGGCTGGCTCATACGGTGAACACCGGCACAGGATTGCACCAGCGATCCTTGTACTCACGGTCGGCGCGCCCGAAAGAAAAGCGCAGGGGCTTGTCCAGTGCCCGGGCATGCTCCCAGGCGCTTTGCGTGTTGAGAAAACTCAAGACGCTGCCGGGGCTGAATGCACGGGTTTCGGGATCGACGCCGCCATTGATGTACTCGACGCTGATCCACTGCGGTGTCTCCACACGGTAGACCAGTTGAATGGCTATCGGCGCATCGTTGAGGAAAATCACCGAGCCGATCAACAAGTCGCGCAGCAACTCGATAACCTCGGCCATGCGCTGCGCTCCGGTCGCCGGGAAACCCCAGCGCCGCTGGAACAGGTCGCAATAGATTGCCGCCAGCTCGCTGCTGGAAAATTCGCTGACCGGTCGCACCACCCCGCCCGCCTCTTCCAGCAAGCGCAATTCGCGGCGCTGGTTGTAGCGGAACTTCTTCGACAGCTCTTCGGGCGTGCGGGCCATCGCCAGTTGTTCGGCCTGCAACCTGATGCCGGTAAAGCGGCCTTCATTCAGCGCCGACAGGTAGCGTGCGCGATGGCGCAGCGGGGCTTGGGCGTCGGCAGCCGCCGGCAAGATGAATTCGGCATTGCCGAGGTCGAACAACCCCTTTTTACCCTGGCGCTTGAGCACATCCTTGGATAAGGCCAGGTCGCGGCCCCAGGTCGGGATTGCGGCTTTGACTTCACCGTCCTGCTCCCAGGCCAGGTAGCGCACCGGGATGTCGGCCAACTGCGCCAGCCGCTCGACCACCATGGGATGAGTCGCGACGCTGCCGCCATAACGTTGCCAGGCCCGGGCGTAGATCGAGGCATCGACTACCGTCCAGCCACGTTCACGCCAGCCTTGAAATCGGTTAAGCATCAGCCCCTCGGTGCCAGTTCGGTGATATGCGGCAGACGCCAGAAGGCATCGCGCACCGCGCGGTCGCAGAAGCGCTCTTGCAAGCGGTCGAGCATCAGCTCGGCACACTGATGACGTTGCTGCTCATCCATTGCGGCCAGATGTTGCAGCCCTTGGGCCAAACGCTGGGCATCGCCCAGCGGGAACAAAATGCCTACGCCTTCGACGACTTCCTTCGCTCCGCCACACGCCGTGGCGAGCAACGGCACACCGGCGGCCATGGCCTCCAGCAACACCATGCCGAACGGTTCGTGATCGGAGCTCAGGGCAAACACATCAAAGGCCCGGAAATAACGCCGTGCCTCGGGCACCTGACCGAGGAATAGCACGCGATCGCCGATACCGAGCTCACGGGCCAGGGCCTTGAGGTCCTGTTCCAGGCGACCGGCACCGAGAATCACCAACTGACTGTTAACCGGCAAGCCAGGTAACGCTACGGCGAAACCCTGCAATAAGGTGTCCTGGTCCTTGTCGGGGTGCAGTCGCCCGACGTTGCCGACTATCCAGGCATCCATCGACAGACCGAGTGTTTCCCGAGCTTCGCGAACCGACACCTGGCTCTCCTGCAAGGCCGGCACATCGATTCGGTTGTAGAGCGTTTGTATCCGCGCGGCCGGCCATTTCGGCAGGCAACTGCGCATATCGTCACGCACCGCATCGGAAACGCCAAGCAGGCTCAGGCGCTTGCGGAAAATATTGGCGAAGAGTTTGCGGGTGCCGCGCTTGTAATCGTCAAAGGCGTGATGCACGCCAATCACCGGCAGCGAAGTACCCAGCAAGGCGATATAAATCGGCTTGAAGCGATGAGCAATACAGAAACTGAAATTGCGCGAGGCGGCGATCTTGCGCAGATCACCAATGGCGCCCAGCTTCAGGCCACGAATGGCCTTGGAGCTGTATTCCATGAACAACACTTCGTCGGAAGCGCAACTCGCGGCGACGTCGGCATCGGCGGTCCCGGTGAGGAACACCGTGGTCACCCGATAGCCGGTCCCCGCGAAAAGGCTGGCGTACTGCCGGGCGCAGTCCAGAAACGGCCCGTCATAGCCGTGACAGAACTGCAGCACATGGCGTTCAGCCGAGCGTGTCATATGCGTTCGCGCCCTCTTTGACCACCAGGATGTCTTCCATGATCAGATACTGTAGATCGGAACCGAAAAACATGTTCAGGGCATCGGTCGGCGAGCAGATCATCGGTTCGCCACGACGGTTGAGCGAGGTGTTCAACGACACTCCATTACCGGTCAGCACTTCCAGCGCCTTCATCATGTCGTAGTAGCGCGGGTTGTATTCGCGCTTGAGCACCTGGGCCCGGGACGTGCCGTCTTCGTGGACGACTTCCGGCACGCGGGTCTTCCATTCCTCGGCCACTTCAAAGGTGAAGGTCATGAACGGTGCCGGGTGATCGATCTTGATCATCTGCGGTGCAACCGTATCGAGCATCGACGGGCAGAAAGGCCTCCAGCGCTCGCGGAACTTGATCTGGTGGTTGATGCGGTCAGCCACGCCAGTCGCACTCGGGCAACCGATGATCGAACGACCGCCCAGGGCCCGCGGACCAAACTCCATGCGCCCCTGGAACCAGGCCACCGGGTTGCCGTCGACCATGATTTTGGCGATATTTTCCGGCATGTTCGCGAGCTTGCGCCACACCGGCTTGCTCGGGTGACGGGCACACGCGGCGAGCACGTCTTCGTTGCTGTAGGACGGGCCGAGGTAGACGTGTTCCATCTTCTCGACCGGCACCCCGCGGGCGTGGGACACGTAAGCTGCCGCGCCCACCGCGGTGCCGGCATCGCCGGACGCCGGCTGGACGAACAGCTCCTTGACGTCATCGCGAGCGATGATTTTCTGGTTGAGCTTGACGTTCAACGCACAGCCGCCGGCATAGGCCAGCTTGCCGGTTTCCTTGAGCACATCGCCCAGGTAATGGTCGATCATCTGCAACGCCAGCTTCTCGAACAGCGCCTGCATGCTCGCGGCGTAGTGGATGTACGGTTCGTCGGCGATGTCGCCTTCGCGCTTGGGACCCAGCCACTCGATCAGCTTCGGCGAGAAATAGAAGCCCTTGCCTTTCTCTTTATAACGACGCAGGCCGATGACGTTGGCGTACTCAGTGTTGATCACCAGCTCGCCGTTCTCGAACGAGGCCAGCCGCGAGAAATCGTATTTGCTGGCATCGCCGTACGGTGCCATGCCCATGACCTTGAACTCGCCGTCGAGCATCTCGAAACCGAGGAACTCGGTGATCGCGCCATACAGGCCGCCGAGGGAGTCCGGATCGAAAAATTCCTTGATCTTGTGGATCTTGCCGTTTTCGCCGTAACCGAAGAAGGTCGTGGCGTACTCACCCTTGCCGTCGATCCCGAGGATCGCGGTTTTCTCCTTGAAGCCGGAGCAGTGGTAGGCGCTGGAGGCGTGGGCCAGGTGGTGCTCGACCGGCTCGATCTTGATCTTCTTCGGATCGAAGCCCAGCTGCTCGAGGCACCAGACAATTTTGTTGCGATAGCGCTTGTAGCGACGGTTGCCCATCAGGATTGCGTCGAGGGCGCGGTCCGGGGCGTACCAGTAACGCTTGGCGTACTGCCAGCGGGCCTTGCCGAACAGGCTGATCGGTGCGAACGGAATCGCTACCACGTCAACATCGGACGGCTTGATGCCGGCCTGCTCGAGGCAGAATTTCGCCGATTCGTAGGGCATGCGGTTCTTTGCATGTTTATCGCGTACAAAGCGCTCTTCTTCAGCCGCCGCGACCAGCTTGCCGTCGATGTACAGGGCTGCGGAAGGATCATGGCTAAGGGCGCCGGACAGGCCAAGAATCGTCAATGCCACAGGGGTCTAGCCTCTTTAGTCTGCATGCAGGCGCAAGGCGCCTCGAAAATTGATGTGCCTCTCGCAAGGAGCGAGAGGCAGCTAAAGGGCGGGATTATAGCGTAAACATGGCGGGAATGACCCTGCGGTTATTACCCCGGTGAAGATGGCCCGGACGAAAGCTTGCCGCATGGCTTATCCACGGCCGGCCCTCCAGTAAATACTGATATTGCCGTCCGCGGCCTGGCGGTAAATCGTATAAGGCAACGAAACCGTGTCGAAGACACCCGACAGGGCAAAGTCCATCAGAATGAACGGTACCAGGAAGCCCGTTGGATCGGGCGGCGCATTCAATACGCAAAAATCGTAGGCCAGGCCACTGTAGATCCGCGGGATGGATTGGCAGTAGGTTTTTTGTTTTCTGAGGCCTCGAGCCGCGTCTTCTTCAGCCTGCAGCACTGTTGAAACAGTCCCGCAGCCGGAGAGTGTCAGTGAGAATGCGCTGAGCATGACAGCCGTTTTTATAGTCAAAATCTGCCCTCCGAGAACGTCAGGCAAACTAGCATCGTGACTCTTCAGGGCACAGTTCATGGGGTCTGGAGATTATGTAGGACATTTCATAAGCGCTTGTCCTCTAGTGACACTCATGGCCTTTCGCTGGATGTGCCGGCCTCTTCGCGAGCAGGCTCGCTCCCACACTGGAGCTGTGTCGCACACATATTTTTGTACGACCGAGATCTACTGTGGGAGCGAGCCTGCTCGCGAAGGCGATTCAGGCAGCGCTGGAGATGTCTTTGGGAATACGCCGATCGATGACTTGATAAAGCGCACTACTCTCGGGCCAATTACGCATGAACCGCGCCCGATCCCGCGCATACGCCGGGGCAAAGCTGCCCACGGAGCCATGCTGACACATCGAATCCAGATCGATCAGCGCCCAGCGATCCTGCTGCCAGAATAGGTTATGCCCCTTGAAATCCCCATGACTGATCCGCTCGCGGATCAGTTCGGCAAACAAGTGATCCAGCGCCAGCAGCTCCGCCTCGGGCGCATCGCCGCTTTCAATAAAAGGCGCAAAGCGCTCGATGATGTCCGGCCCCGCCAAATGCTCGGTGACCAGATAAGCGCGACTGCGCAACCAGAAAAAACGCTTTTCGAGCAACGCCAGGGGCTTGGGCGTGGCGATACCGAGGAACGTCAGGCGATTGCCTTCGCGCCACGAGTGCCAGGCACGGCTTGGGCGCCAGAAGCGTTTGAGCCAGTGCGCAAAGCCTTTGATGTTGTAGCGCTTGATCACCAGCGCCCGACCATCAGCCTCGACTTTTCCTACGCTCGCCGCGCCGCCGGTCTTATACAGATGGCCCTGGTCGAGCAAGGCATCGGCCTGTTCCAGCACCGGCAACATCGCCGCTTCTTCCTCGCGACGAATAGCCCGCAGCCCAAATGCCCCACGCTGAACACTGAACAACGTGCATTCGCGGCCGACCTTGATCAGGTAATCCTTCAGGCGCCAACTGCGGACTTTATCGATCTGCTTCTGCAAGGCTTCCATGGGCAAGGCATGTTCGCCGTTGCTCAGCAGGTAATACACCAGCAACTCTTCGGTGAAGGGCTCCAGCGACTTGGGCAACTGAGCGAAAAACACCCCGAGGTTTTCCAGAACCTGCTGGCGCGACAGCGGTTTGCCGGCCGTCTCGACCCGAATACCCGCGCCATCGATCAAATACAGCCGACCGCGCTGGCGCAGCAGATTGTCCAGGTGCAGGTCCTCCTGCCACAGCCCTTTGCGGTGCAGCTGACCAATCGCGCCCAGCGCATCGGCCAGGACCGCCGATTGCTGATCCGCCAACACGGGCAATTGCTCGACCTGCTTCCAGGCCTCCCCCAGGCTCTCGGCGCCTTCCAGGAAATCAAACAGCAGCCAGCCACCCTCGCCCTCTTTCAGGCCGTCGGCCAGCAACTGCGGCGTGGTCAGGCCCTGGGCCGCGAGCAAACGCACGCCGTCCAGTTCACGCTGAAAATGCCGCGCCGTTTTGCTGCCAACCAACAATTTGGCCAGCACTGGCCGGCCGCGCCAGACACCAGCACCGACATAACGCTGCCCGGGCAAGACCCGCAACAGGCTCAGCAACTGCAACTCGGCGGGACCTGCAGCATCGGCCAGTGAAATGTTCAACGGCAGGGCGGGGCTGCGGCCAGCATTCTTCAGCTCGGACAAACGCATCAGCGCGTCTCCTTATGACTGCGTCGCGCGTGCAGGCGCGTAAGCCAGCTATCGATCAGCGAGCTGTCCTGAGGTTGATCCAGATAGGCGCCCAGTAGCTCGCGCAACTGCGCTTCGCTCCACGCGGGCGCTCGACGCAGTAGCGGCTCCAGGTCTTTGGCCCGGTCACGGGAACCAAACAGCAATGGCCGGGTTTTTTCCAGGTCGATCAGCTGCGCCTGGTAGCCGTCGCCGGTGGCCTGGAGAAAAATATGTTTGGGGTAGAAGCAACCGTGAACCTGACGCGCACCGTGCAGCCGTCGAGCCAGCTGTCCACAGGCCCGCAGAATCGCCGAGTGCTGTGTCGCGCTCAGGTCGGACCAGCGTTGCAACAGTGCATCCAGGTCATCCCAACCGTCCAGGGCCCGGGTCAGCAGAATCGCCCTGACCTCGCCGTTGACCTTGCGCTCGCCGAAAAACACCGCTTTCAAGGCAGGAATTCCGAATCGCTCATAGCGACTGATATTGCGGAACTCACGAGCAAAACTCGGCTCGCCAAAGGGCGCATGCAAAGTGTGCATCTGATAGTTGCTCTGGCGCTTGAGGTAATAGCCACGCCCTTCCAGCTCCAGCCGAAACACGCTGCTCCAGCCACCGCGAGCAGTGTTGGGCTCATCGACAGCGTCGAGCTGCCTGGCCCAGAGTGCGTCGAAAGTGCCGAGGCCATGACGTTCAAGCAGCGCCCGGTCTTCAGCGGCCAGAAAATCAGTCATTCGCGCCCCTCGAAAAATCTCACCACGTGCCGGATCCGTTTTTTGTCGGCGGCATCGAGCCGGGGCCGTTGGCGGTATTGCAGGTAAAAGCGCAGGCGCTGGGTGGCCGACAGTTGATACTTGGCGACCTTGTCCAGACAGGCCAGATCCTTGGTGATGCGATACTTGAGCCAGAAGCCGCGCCAGAAATCGCCGTTGGGGCAGTCGATCAGAAACAACCGGGCCTGATCGTCAATCAACAGGTTGCGCCACTTCAAATCGTTATGGGTAAAGCGATGATCGTGCATGGTCCGGGTGTAGTTGGCCAACTGTCGACTGACGGTGTCGACCCAGGCGCGGTCCGCCAGCTTCGGATCATGTCGTTCCGCCAGGGCGGACAAATCTTCAGTATTGGGCAGTTCACGGGTGATCATCGCGCCGCGATCGTAAGCCGCTCCGCGCCGCTCCAGGCCCCAGGCCACCACTTCGGCCGTGGGAATGCCCCACTTGGCGAAGCGCTTGAGGTTCTGCCACTCGGCCTTGACCCGGGGTTTGCCCAGGTAACGCCGCAGCCCTTTACCCGCACCGACATAGCGCTTGACGTAATAGTTGACGCCATTGCGCTTGACGCGAATGACCTCGGACAGCGGGTCGCGGGTCAAACGCTCGCCCTCAAGCGCAAACACGGCCTCAAGGCTGCCGAAGTCTTCTGCCAGATCGCTATAAGCAGGTTCCAGTTTCCAACCCGGCATCAGAGCGCGTCCCCGTATCGCTGTTTACGCTGGTAGAGCTTGTTGGCCTTGCCTTCGAGCCAGCTGAGCAACCCGGCCTCTTCGCCCAGGATCTGGCGCAGGGGCTGCTGAAAATAACCCTTGAGGAAACGCAGTTTGTCGCGCCGGGTCAGGCCGATGTCCAGCGCCGAAAAATACAACGCCGCCAGGTCCTTGTTGCGCCAGCGCTGGGTAATCGTCGGGCGGGTGTGGGCACGATGCAAGTCGATCACCGACAGCTTCAGGTCTTCTGCCGTCACCGGTTTATCGGTGTGCAGCAGAAAGTGGCAGATGTAACAGTCGCGGTGATTGACCCCGGCGCGGTGCATCATGCCGGTCATGCGCGCGACTTCGGCGATCAGCGCACGCTTGAGCTTTGGCAAGGGTGGCTGCCGGACCCAATTGATACTGAAATCTTCGAGACTGACGGTGGGCGCCAGTTCTTCGGTAATGATGAACGAGTGCTGATCCGCCGGGTTGCTGCCCTTCTCGCCGTAAGCGACGGCGGTCATGGACGGCACGCCGACTTCTTGCAGACGCTGGATGGCCTTCCATTCCTGGCCGGCACCGAGCACCGGCAGCTTGGCGGTGACCAGGTTCTTGACGATCTCGCCCCAGCCGATGCCGCGGTGGATCTTCACGAAAAACCCTTTGCCGTCGACAACGGTACGCAGGGTCCGGCGCGCTTCAAGCTCGCGGTACACCTCGCCCTCGAGCTTCTCGACTTCGGCGAACGGGTCGCGCCCGGCCCAGAGGCTCTTGAACGGTTCAGCCAGCATCAACTTCATTAAGCGTGCTCCGCCAGAATCACATCAGCCGCGTGCTGCGGCATGCTATAGAGGTCAGCCGTCTCGGCGAAGGCCAGGCCGTTGCGGCTCCAGGCCGCCCGTGCTTGAGCGTCATTCAACATGCCGGTCAGGTACTGGGTCAGTTGTGCCTGGTCGAAAGGTTCGTCCAGCACCAGGCCGGCGTCGGCCTCGGCGATGTAATGGGCATAACCACACACCGCGCTCACCAGCACCGGCAACCCGGCCACCAGGGCTTCGAGCAATACGGTCCCGGTGTTTTCGTTATACGCCGGGTGGATCAACAGGTCGGCACCGAGCAGGAAACGCGGGATATCGCTACGGCCCTTGAGGAACGTCACGTTGTCGCCAAGCCCCAATGCCGCACTCTGCATCTGGAATAACTTGGGGTCGTCCTGGCCAATTACAAACAGCCGGGTGCGTTTCTTCAGCTCGGCGGGCAAGGCGGCCAGCGCCTTGAGGCTGCGATCCACGCCCTTGGTCTTGAACCCGGAACCGATTTGCACCAGCAGCAGGTCATCGTCTTTCAAGTTAAATTCCGCGCGAAACCCGGCACGAATTTCATCCGCATCTGCCGGCCGACGACGGTCCTGGGCGATGCCCGGTGGCAGCAGGTGGAAGCGCTCCAGCGGCGTGTCGTAATGCTTGATGAACAGCGGCTGCTGGACTTCGGAAATCATCAGCACTTCGGTCTTGGCATCCCTGGCGAACACTGCGCGCTCGTACTCGGCGAAGTGCCGGTAGCGACCCCAGCGCCGGTATAGCGAGTTGCGCAGGTTCTGCGCCTTGTCTTCGAAGCAGCCGTCGGCAGCGTAGTAGACGTCCAGACCAGGCATCTTGTTGAAGCCGATCAGGCGATCTACCGGGCGCTTGGCCAGGTCCGCCTCCATCCATTCGCTGAGCTTTTCATTGCGTCGATGATTGAACAGCGCCTTGACCGGCGCTACCAACACCTCGAAACCTGGTGGAATGTCGCCTTCCCAGATCAGCGTGTAGACGCGAATCTGGTGGCCGCGCTGCTGACACTCCAGGGCGATGCGCATGAAATCGCGCTGCAAGCCACCAAAGGGAAAATACTTGTACAGGACAAAAGCCAATTGCATCAGCGCAGCTCCTCAGCCAGTAACAACGTGCTCAATCGGCTCGCGACACGCTCGGGGTTCAGACGCGTGAAGCACAGGGGCCACTCGCGTTTCAGGTCGAACTGACGGGCGTCTTCGGCCGTCGGTTGATAGGTGCATTTCTTTTGCAGGCACGGCGCGCAAGGGAAGTCGCTGGCCAGGTGGATCTGCGACTTGCCATAGGCACCCGTCAGGCCCGGGTTGGTCGGGCCGAACAGCGACAGCGTCGGTACGTCCAGCGCCGCGGCGAGGTGACCAAGACCGGTGTCCACCGCCACGCAGGCCTGCGCGCCGGCCAGCACCTTGCCAACGCCCGCCAGGTTCAGTTTAGGCAGCACTTCGACGTGCTTCATGTCTTTGGCGATGCGCTCGGCCCGGGCCTTCTCGACCGGATTGCCCCATGGCAGCTTTACCGCCACGCCGAGATAGCCGACCCGCTCGGCCAACTCGCGCCAGTAGGCTTCAGGCCAGTGTTTGGTGTCCCAGGTGGTGCCATGCAGGAACAGCACGTAAGGATTCTTGCGCGGCAATTCCACCAGGCGCTCGACATTCAGGCCGTAATCACCCAGCCCTTCGGGCAAATCGTAACCCAGGGCCACGGCAAACAGTTGACGCACCCGCTCTACGGCGTGCTGCCCGCGGGCCACGGCCAGGCGTCGGGAATAGAAGCGCGCGGCAATCGGCTCACGCGCCGAGTGCTTGTCCAGCCCGGCCACCGGGGCCTTGACGTAGCGGGTCAGCAACGCGCTTTTCAGCAGGCCCTGGGCGTCGATCACCAAATCGTATTCAGTGGCGCGAACGCTTTGCTTGAAGCGCTTCCACTCGCCACTTTTGATGGTCTGCCAGATGTTCTTGCGCCAGCGACGAATCGCCACCGGAATCACCTTGCCCACGGCCGGGTGCCAGGTCGGAATTTCGGCGAAGCCCTCTTCCACCACCCAGTCGAACTGGATGCCGGGGATTGCCCGAGCGGCATCGGTCAGCGCCGGCAACGCGTGAATCACGTCGCCCAGCGAAGAAGTCTTGATCAGCAGAACCCGCAAACTATTTGACCTCGACCACAGTGCCCTGCAACCGCTGCAAGGCTTCGTTCACCGCTTGCGGCATCAGCTGGCGCAGGCAGTTGTAATGGCCGAAGCGGCACGTGCGATCGAAGCACGGACTGCATTCGATGCCCAGGCGCACGATCTCGACGTGTTCGGCCAATGGCGGCGTGAAGCCCGGCGAGGTCGAACCGTAGACCGCCACCAATGGGCGGTTCAGTGCGGCGGCGACGTGCATGAGACCGGAGTCGTTGGAGACGACCGAGTCGGCGCAGGACATCAGGTCGATGGCTTCGGCCAGCGACGTGCCGCCGCTGAGGTTCACCGACTCTTCACGCAAACCGGGAATCAGCCGCGAGCGGATGTCTTCGCCGACGGCATGATCGTTCTTGGAACCGAACAGCCAGACTTGCCAGCCTTCGCGGATCTTCGCTTCGGCGACCTTGGCATAGTGCTCGGACGGCCAGCGCTTGGACTCACCGAACTCGGCACCGGGGCACAGCGCCAACACCGGACGGTCGAGGGCAAGACCGAATTTGGCCAGTGCCGCTTCGCGACTGACCGGATCGATTTGCAGGCTCGGCCGTGGATAGGGCTTGGGCAGATCGACGCCAGGCTCAAAGGCCAGAGCCATGAAGCGCTCGATCATCAGCGGGTAACGTTCTTTATCCAGAGTGCGCACGTCATTGAGCAGACCATAGCGGAACTCGCCACGCCAGCCGGTGCGTTTCGGGATACCGGCGAAGAACGGTACCAGCGCCGACTTCAGGGAATTGGGCAACAGGATCGCCTGGTCATACTGGCCGGCCAGGGATTTGCCGATGCGCCGACGGGTCGCCAGCTCCAGAACGCCGTGGCCGAGCGGAAAGCTCAAGGCCTGGCGCACTTCGGGCATGCGCTCGAGAATCGGCCGGCTCCATTCGGGGGCCAGTACGTCGATTTCGCATTGCGGGTGGCGTTGCTTGAGACACTGAAACAGTGTCTGCGCCATCACCATGTCACCGACCCAACTGGGCCCAACGATCAGAATTTTCATGTGGTTTCCATAAACGAACCGGGGAGGCATACGCCTCCCCGTTCGAGAATCAGCTTAACCCCAGCTCGCGCCAGATCCGCAATACCTGCCGTCGTTCGTCTACAAACTGGTCGCCGGGTATCACCCCGGGGTCCTTCTGCAAGGCCTGCCGGTGGGCGGCGGAGCGGTAGGCTTTATAGGCCTCACGCAACAGGCTGGCGTCTTCGGCGGGCATCAGCCCTTCCTCTTCCAACCCTTCCAGAATGCGGATGTTATCAGTCCAGCGCAGCAATGACGGGTGCGTTTGCGACCACGCCAGGGCCGCGTATTGCACCATAAATTCAATATCGACGATACCTCCGGCGTCCTGCTTGAGATCGAACGGCGCCGTGGCCTCGAAGGCATTTGCCCCGGTGCCGGCTGCGGTGCTCTTGGTGCCGAGGTTATCGCGCATCTTGGCGCGCATCTCGCTGACCTCCTGACGCAAGATCACCAGGTCTCGTGATTTGCCCAATACCGCCGCACGAACTTTTTCGAAGGCCTGGCCGACACCTTCGCTGCCCACCAGCACCCGCGCACGCACCAAAGCCTGATGCTCCCAGGTCCAGGCTTCATTTTCCTGATAACGGGCAAACGCCCCCAGGGAACTCACCAGCAACCCTGAAGCACCGGACGGACGCAGGCGCATATCCACTTCATACAGCTGGCCGGAGTTGGTCTGGGTCGTCAGCAAGTGAATGATCCGCTGCCCGAGCCGGGTAAAAAACTGGGCGCCATCGATAGGTTTGGGCCCGTCGGTTTCCGCCTGTGGATCGCCGTCATGGATGAACACCAGGTCCAGGTCCGAACCATGTCCCAGTTCCAGGCCACCGACTTTCCCGTAGCCGACAATGACGAATCCGGGATCGCACAGGGTGCCGTCGGTGCGCAACGGTGTACCGTATTTGGCCACGGTCTGGCGCCAGGCCAGGGCCAGCACCTGTTCAAGGATCGCCTCGGCGAGCCAGGTCAGGTAATCGCTGACTTTCATCAATGGCAGGCTGCCGACGATCTCCGAAGCGGCCACCCGCAAGCGGTGCGCCAGTTTGAAATTGCGCAGGGCTTCCATCTGCTGTTCGAGGTCATCCTCGGGAATCCTGGTCAGGCGCTCACGCAATTCGGCGGCCAGTTCCGGCGCCAGGGGCGGCTTGAACAGCCGGCCTTCATTGAGCAATTCATCGAGCAGCAGCGGAAAACGAGTGATTTGTTCGGCGATCCACGGGCTCGCGGCGCACAGGGTCAGCAAGCGTCGCAAAGCACCCGGGTTCTCGGTCAGCAACACCAGGTACGCAGAGCGGCGGGCCACGGCTTCAACCAGCGGCAACACCCGCTCCAATACCAGGTCGGGATTGGCGTGTTCCACGGCTTGAGCCAGCAATCGCGGGATGAAGGCATCCAGGCGCTCGCGCCCCAGACGCTGCATGGCACGCAACTGCGAGCTACCGCGCAGGCCAGCCAAGGCTTTCAGGGCCTTGGCCGCATCGGTGAAACCACCCTCTTCCAATTGGCGGCAGGCCGCTTCTTCGTTCTGGGCTTCTTCCCACAACGGCAGCCATTCACCGCCTACCACCACTTCGCTCTCGGTGCCTTCCTCTTCGTCGGGGTCGGCGATCACCTGACCGAAGTGCCATGCCACCCGGCCGCGCCAATGCATGAGTTGTTCATGGAAAGCCGGCCAATCGGCGAAGCCCAGCATAAAGGCAATGCGCGCCTGGTCCTCGGCGCCGTCCGGCAACATCTGGGTCTGGCGATCGGCAATCGCCTGGATGGCGTGTTCGGTGTAGCGCAGGAATTCATAGCCTTCGCGCAGTTCGCTCACCACCGCAGGCGGCAGGTACCCCTGACCTTCCAGCGTGCTCAGCACTTTCAATAGAGGACGTTGTTGCAGGCTCAGGTCGCGACCACCGTGGATCAGCTGGAAGGCCTGAGCGATGAATTCCACTTCACGGATGCCGCCGGAGCCGAGCTTGATATTGTCGGCCATGCCCTTGCGCCGGACTTCCTGCTGGATCAGTTGCTTCATGGTGCGCAGCGCTTCGATGGCCGAGAAGTCCAGGTAACGCCGGTAAACGAACGGCCGCAACAGGTCGATCAACTGGGCGCCGGCCACTTGATCGCCGGCCACCACCCGCGCCTTGATCATGGCATAGCGCTCCCAGTCGCGACCCTGATCCTGGTAATACTGCTCCAGCGCGTTGAAGCTCAGCACCAATGCGCCCGCCGAACCGTAGGGCCGCAGGCGCATGTCGACACGGAACACGAAACCGTCGACGGTCATCGGGTCCAGCGCCTTGATCAGGCGCTGGCCGAGCCGGATGAAAAATTCCTGGTTATCCAGCGAGCGCTTCACGCCAACGGTTTCACCGCCCTCGGGGTAGGCAAAGATCAGGTCGATGTCCGAGGACAGATTCAGCTCGACCGCGCCGAGCTTGCCCATGCCGAGAATGACCATCTGTTGCGGCTCACCACTGCGCCGTCCAGTGGGCACGCCGAATTGCTGACAATGCCGGGAATACAACCACTGATAGGCCTGATCGATGCTGGCATCGGCCATGTCCGAGAGGTCGCGGCAGGTCTGAACCAGATCGGCCTGGCGGTTCAGGTCGCGCCAGATGATTCGCACCTGGTGGCGATTGCGCTGGCGGCGCAGGGCGCGAGCGAGTTCATCGTCTGTTTCCACCGCACTCACTGCTGCAGCAATCTGCCCGCACAACTCACCGGGCGCAAAACTGCGGTCCAGTTCGCCGGACTGAACCAGCTCCAGCAACATGGCAGGGTCGCGCGTACTCTGTTCGACCACGAAGTCGCTGGACGCAGTGACACGGGCCCATTGCGCCCAGCGTTCAGGCGTCCAGCCGGACAGACCCTGGTCGTCGTCCAACCCGGCGACGGCCGCACGGAACGACTGCTCGGCGCGGATGACAAACGGCAGAAGAATGCCGGGCAGTTCGGCAAGCGAGGGGAGGCTCATGGTCTATCCTTGGTCGGCGTGTAGAAGGCTGCATGTAGTGATTTGTGAAAACGCACTACGTGATCGACTGTCGAACAAAGGTTAGAAATAGCTGATATTTGTTGATTTTTGGCAGTGAGCATCAAGCTTTCACCTTTTCTGATTGGCAAAAGACCAACCTTAACGATTATTCTCACAACGCAGCTGGAGGCCATAAGCCGCTCATCTGTAGTTTTACTACTCGTATATACATTCGGATAGCTGAAATGCCCGAAGATTTGTAGTAAAACTACACGCCGCCGGAACAACCTCTCGGCAATCCAAGAATTTATATCGTCTGCCCACAAGGCCAGTCGCAAACTCAGGCAACCGATTCTGGAAGCCTTTCCGCCCTGGAGCAAGCCATGCAAGACCTCGATCCCGTCGAAACCCAGGAATGGCTGGACGCCCTGGAATCGGTTCTCGACAAAGAAGGCGAAGACCGCGCTCATTATCTGATGACCCGTATGGGCGAACTCGCAACCCGCAGCGGTTCGCAATTGCCTTACGCCATCACCACGCCATACCGCAACACCATTCCCGTAACCCACGAAGCACGCATGCCTGGCGACCTGTTCATGGAACGCCGCATTCGCTCGCTGGTACGCTGGAACGCGATGGCCATGGTGATGCGTACGAACCTGAAAGATTCTGACCTGGGCGGTCACATCTCCAGCTTCGCCTCCAGCGCAACCCTGTATGACATCGGCTTCAACTACTTCTTCCAGGCCCCGACCGACGAACACGGCGGCGACCTGATCTACTTCCAGGGTCACACCTCGCCAGGCGTTTACGCCCGTGCGTTCATGGAAGGCCGTATCACTGAAGACCAGATGAACAACTTCCGCCAGGAAGTCGACGGCCAGGGCTTGTCGTCCTATCCGCACCCTTGGCTGATGCCTGATTTCTGGCAGTTCCCGACTGTATCCATGGGTCTGGGCCCGATCCAGGCGATCTACCAGGCACGCTTCATGAAGTACCTGGAAGCCCGCGGCTTCATCCCCGAAGGCAAGCAGAAAGTCTGGTGCTTCCTGGGCGACGGCGAGTGCGACGAGCCGGAATCCCTGGGTGCAATCTCGCTGGCTGGCCGCGAGAAGCTCGACAACCTGATCTTCGTCATCAACTGCAACCTGCAGCGCCTCGACGGCCCGGTTCGCGGCAACGGCAAGATCATCCAGGAACTCGAAGGCGTGTTCCGCGGTGCTCAGTGGAACGTGACCAAAGTCATCTGGGGCCGTTTCTGGGACCCACTGCTGGCCAAAGACGTCGACGGCATCCTGCAACGTCGCATGGACGAAGTCATCGACGGCGAGTACCAGAACTACAAAGCCAAAGACGGCGCGTTCGTGCGTGAACACTTCTTCAACTCGCCAGAACTCAAGGCGATGGTTGAAGACTTGTCCGACGACGAGATCTGGAAACTCAACCGTGGCGGCCACGACCCGTACAAGGTCTACGCGGCGTACCACGAAGCGGTCAACCACAAAGAACAACCGACCGTCATCCTGGCCAAGACCATCAAGGGTTATGGCACCGGTGCCGGCGAAGCGAAGAACACTGCGCACAACACCAAGAAAGTCGATGTCGACAGCCTGAAGTTGTTCCGCGACCGCTTCGACATTCCAGTGCGCGACGAAGAACTGGAAAACCTGCCGTTCTTCAAGCCGGAACCCAACAGCGCCGAAGCCCGCTACCTGAGCGAGCGCCGCACTGCACTGGGCGGTTTCGTGCCACAGCGTCGCGCAAAAAGCTTCAACATTCCGACCCCGGCACTCGATACCCTCAAGGCTATCCTGGACGGCTCGGGCGACCGTGAAATCTCCACCACCATGGCTTTCGTGCGGATCCTCGCGCAACTGGTCAAGGACAAGGAAATCGGCTCGCGCATTGTCCCGATCATTCCGGACGAAGCCCGTACCTTCGGTATGGAAGGCATGTTCCGCCAGCTGGGCATCTACTCTTCCGTCGGCCAGCTGTACGAGCCAGTCGATAAAGACCAGGTGATGTTCTACAAGGAAGACAAGAAGGGCCAGATCCTCGAAGAAGGCATCAACGAAGCGGGCGCCATGAGCTCCTTCATCGCTGCCGGTACTTCGTACTCCAGCCACAACCAGCCAATGCTGCCGTTCTACATCTTCTACTCGATGTTCGGCTTCCAGCGTATCGGCGACCTCGCCTGGGCTGCTGGCGACAGCCGCACCCGTGGCTTCCTGATCGGCGGCACCGCAGGCAGAACCACGCTGAACGGCGAAGGCCTGCAACACGAAGACGGTCACAGCCACATCCTGGCTGCCACCATCCCGAACTGCCGCACCTTTGATCCAACCTACGGCTACGAGCTGGCGGTGATCATCCAGGACGGCATGAAGAAGATGACCGAAGAGCAGCAGGACGTTTTCTACTACATCACCGTGATGAACGAGTCCTACCAGCAACCAGCCATGCCGGCCGGTGTTGAAGAAGGCATCATCAAGGGCATGTACCTGCTCGAAGAAGACACCCGCGAAGCGGCGCACCACGTTCAGCTGATGGGCTCCGGCACCATCCTGCGTGAAGTGCGTGAAGCGGCGAAGATCCTGCGTGAACAGTTCAATGTCGGCGCTGACGTCTGGAGCGTTACCAGCTTCAACGAACTGCGTCGCGATGGCCTGGCCGTCGAGCGCACCAACCGTCTGCATCCGGGCCAGAAGCCTAAACTGAGCTATGTCGAAGAGTGCCTGAACGGCCGTAAAGGTCCGGTCATCGCGTCTACCGACTACATGAAGCTGTTCGCTGAACAAATTCGTCAGTGGGTCCCGTCCAAGGAATTCAAAGTCCTGGGCACCGATGGTTTCGGCCGCAGTGACAGCCGCAAGAAGCTGCGTCACTTCTTCGAAGTCGACCGTCATTTCGTGGTGTTGGCAGCCCTGGAAGCCTTGGCTGACCGTGGCGACATCGAACCCAAGGTGGTCTCTGAAGCCATCGCCAAGTTCGGTATCGACCCGGAAAAACGCAACCCACTGGACTGCTGAGGAGACACTCTGTGAGCGAACTCATTCGCGTACCTGACATCGGCAGCGGTGAAGGTGAAGTAATTGAACTGTTTGTAAAGGTCGGCGACCGTATCGAAGCCGAGCAAAGCATCCTGACGCTTGAGTCGGACAAGGCGAGCATGGAAGTTCCTGCTCCCAAGGCCGGCATCGTCAAAAGCCTGAAAGTAAAACTTGGCGATCGCCTGAAGGAAGGCGACGAGCTGCTGGAGCTGGAAGTCGAAGGTGCCGCAGCTGCGGCCCCTGCCGCTGCGCCGGCTGCCAAGGCTGAAGAGAAACCGGCTGCTCCTGCTGCCGCCGCGGCTCCGGCTCCAGCAGCCGCGCCTGCTGCCGCTTCGGTTCAGCAAGTGCACGTGCCGGATATCGGCTCGTCCGGCAAGGCCCAGATCATCGAGATCCAGGTCAAGGTCGGCGACACCGTCGAGGCTGATCAGTCGCTGATCACCCTGGAATCCGACAAGGCGAGCATGGAAATTCCATCGCCTGCCGCTGGCGTGGTCAAGGCCATCAGCGTCAAGCTCAACGACGAAGTCGGCACCGGCGACCTGATTCTGGATCTGGAAGTGGCAGGTGCCGCAGCACCGGCTGCTGCCGCGCCAGCTCAGGCAGCTGCTCCGGCAGCCGCTGCTCCAGCACCAGCCGCTGCAGCCCCGGCTGCACCGGTTGCCGACAGCGTTCAGGACATTCATGTCCCGGACATCGGTTCGGCAGGCAAGGCCAAGATCATCGAAGTCCTGGTCAAGGCCGGCGACACCGTTGAAGCCGACCAGTCGCTGATCACCCTGGAATCCGACAAGGCGAGCATGGAAATTCCATCGCCTGCCGCTGGCGTGGTGGAAAGCGTTTCCATCAAGCTGGATGACGAAGTGGGTACCGGCGACCTGATTCTGAAGCTGAAAGTCAAAGGCGCTGCGCCTGCTGCTGCCCCGGCTCCCGCTGCTGCTGCACCAGCACCTGCGGCTGCCAAGGCTGAAGCCGCTCCGGCCGCCGCTGCGCCTGCCGCACCGGCTGCTGCAGCGGCCAAGCCGGGCGCCAAGGTTCATGCAGGCCCGGCTGTTCGCCAACTGGCCCGTGAATTCGGCGTCGAGCTGAATGCAGTCGGCGCCAGCGGTCCGCACGGTCGCATCCTGAAGGAAGACGTTCAGGTCTACGTCAAAGCCATGATGCAGAAGGCCAAGGAAGCACCGGCCGCTGCGGCTGGCGCAACCGGCGGCGCGGGCATCCCGCCGATTCCGGTCGTGGACTTCAGCCGCTTCGGTGAAATCGAAGAAGTGCCGATGACTCGCCTGATGCAAATCGGCGCGTCGAGCCTGCATCGCAGCTGGCTGAACATTCCGCACGTGACTCAGTTCGATTCGGCTGATATCACCGACCTGGAAGCGTTCCGTGTCGCTCAGAAAGCCGTTGCCGAGAAGGCTGGCGTCAAGCTGACCATCCTGCCGCTGCTGCTTAAATCCTGCGCGCACCTGCTCAAGGAACTGCCGGACTTCAACAGTTCGCTGGCACCAAGCGGCAAGGCGATCATCCGCAAGAAGTACGTGAACATTGGCTTCGCCGTCGACACCCCTGATGGCCTGCTGGTACCGGTCATCAAGAACGTCGACCAGAAGAGCCTGTTGCAACTGGCAGCCGAAGCCGCCGTGCTGGCCGCCAAAGCCCGCGACAAAAAGCTCACCGCTGACGACATGCAAGGTGCCTGCTTCACCATTTCCAGCCTCGGCCACATTGGCGGCACCGGCTTCACGCCGATCGTCAACGCACCGGAAGTGGCGATCCTCGGTGTTTCCAAGGCAACCATCCAGCCTGTCTGGGACGGCAAAGCCTTCCAGCCGAAACTGATGCTGCCACTGTCGCTGTCCTACGATCACCGTGTGATCAACGGCGCCGCTGCTGCACGCTTCACCAAGCGTCTGAGCGACCTGCTGGCGGACATCCGCACCATCCTGCTGTAACACCGGCCGGCCCTCCTTCACCGGAGGGCCTGTTGCGTTCCACGTTTTCCGAGCGCCACGCTCGTACCTCAACCCCGCCCATTTGGCGGGGCTTTTTTTGTCTGAAGCTTTTTTCCTGAAGAGAATGCTTCCTACATTTGTAGCTGACACCACCTACAACTCGAGTCCATTTCGGCTGAATATTTTTTAGGGTCCAATCAATAGGATTAGTTATACGGTTTTTCAATTCAACCGTTGAACATTAACTTTCCCGATTAATAAAAGTCGAATGGACTCGATCATGTTAAAGCCAACTGTCGGCCCTATTATTGGCCACACTACAACTAACCATGCGCGCATCTTCTTACGTGGTGATTTACAGAAAGAGGCTTCGGTGTTTGCGGGCGTGCGTTTTCGACGTGCGGGTGAAGAGCACTGGTCCGCCGGTGTTTTCGCAAAACTCGAGAGCAAGCGTGACATGTCTGAAGTCATCGCGCTCAACGACCTTGTAGCCGATACCCGTTACGAGTATCAGGCCGGCTGGTTCAGCGCGACAAGTGCGGCCCATACCACGCAGACGATCCAGGAGCTGGCACTGCAATGGCCGCCCCGGATCCATCGCTTCCGCACCCGATCCAACCAGACCACGCTACCACGGGCCTACATCACAGGGTCTTGCCGTTACCTGCGCATGACCGCAGGCGTTGCCGCTGCGCCGCATCAGGGTGACAGGATTTTTGCGTCTATATCAAGTTTGACGGAGCAGGCCGACCCGCCTGTCAGCGCCATGCTGATGACGGGCGACCAGATCTATGTCGATGACCTGAACTTCATTGCCCCTGACCGCGAACTTAAGGAGATTCTGAGCAAGTACCGCACGGCTTTTTCGCAACCCAACATTGCCAACTTGATGTCCAACCTGCCTGTTTATATGATCCTTGATGACCATGAGATCGAAGACAACTGGCCCGCCAAGAGAAGCAAGGCCGATGATGTTTTATATACCAACGCAATAGGCGCGTATGAGTTATATCAGGCCAGCCATAGCCCGGCGCACGACTTGTCCAGCAACGGACAAATAAACAAACACCTCGATAGGTATTGGTATCAATTTACCGAAGGTGATATCGAATGGTTTGTCACCGACACTCGAACCCGACGCAATCTCTCGAACAATGACCGGCGCATCCTCGACGACGCCCAGGAGCAGGCTTTATGTGACTGGTTGATTCACAGCCCGGCCCGGGTCAAATTCGTAGTGACCAGCGTGATGTTCTACCCCGACCGTAAACGCCAGGGCGATGATGCGTGGCAAGCCTTTCCCGAGCAGCGGCTACGGCTGCTTGAGACTATTCGTACACAGGGTATCCAGAACGTCTTCTTCATTTCCGGGGATATTCACGGTTCACTGACCAGTCGGCTGACCCACAGCGAAGACCCGGATTTCGAGGTTCACACCATCGTGTCTTCGCCATTGTGCAATAGCAAAATGCTGCCCTATGCCAATGCCTCCACCTTCATCCTCGATCAACCATTGGCCCGAACCGCCGAGGGAGACTTTCTACATGAACTGACCAGCAAGGTCATCAGCGAGGACAACTTCGCGCACCTGATCGTCGATGCAGAACAGATTCGCGTCAGTTATCACGACCGGGACGGCAATCTGCTGCAAACCACCATTATCGAATTGCGCTGAGCCCGACGCACATCACATTACTTTTGCCTGTTGACTGGAGAAATCCTCTCTCCTGCCGACATATTCTTATAGCACTTGGCCTTCATGTCTCTTGTCAGTCGGTGCCGCAATGATGCAACCTTGCCGCAGACAACAGTAAAGAGGGCGAGAGCCCGGCGCGATCAGCATATTCGAAGTGAGTTTCCCTCCCTATGAAAAGCCAACCCGATGCCGCCAGCCGTATGGTGGCCGAGGTAGTGACGCAGTTGCCTGTGCCCTCGCGGCTGGGCATGCTGCGTTTCGAACGGCTGAATGAACCGAGCTGGGCGCTGCTGTTTCTCGATCCCAATTGCGAACGACAGTTTGGTCAGCCGGCCACGCAGCTTTGTGCCCTGGTCGACTCACCGTACGCCAGCCTGATGGAGCCCCAGGCGCGCTATCAATTGCACGATGCGATTCAGCAGCAACTCAGCGCCAGCCCGCATTACCTGATCCGCTACAACCTGCACACCGCCAACGGCTCCCTGAGCCTGCTCGAACTGGGCGAAGCCTACCGACAGCACAATCGACATCTGCTGCGCGGCTACCTGATGGTCGTGGACGGATTATTCGAGGACGGACAACGGCCCCCGACGCTGGACCTGGAAACCCAGAACTCGCGCCTGCAGATCGCCCTGGAGCTCAATCAGCGCGCCCAGCAGGACCAACTCCTGCACCTGGACCGGGTGCGTGCCCAGCAAGACCTGATCCTGCTGCTGACCCGCCAACGCTACAGCACCAACAACTCCCTGCATGAAGCTGCCCAACTGATCACCCGCAGCGCTTGTGACATCTACGAAATCGACTGCGCCAGCCTGTGGAACCTCGAAGGGTCACAGCTCTCGCCGATCTCGGCCTATCACCGTGCCACCCAGGAATATCAGCTGCCGGAGTCGATCGACGTCAGTGACTTCCCCGATTACATGGAAGCCCTGCATGGCAGCCGCGCCATTGACGCCCACAACGCCATGCGCGACCCGCGTACCCGGGTAATGGCCGAAAGCCTGCGCCCGCGCGATGTGAACGCCATGCTCGATGCCAGTATCCGTGTCGATGGTCAGGTCGTCGGCGTGCTCTGCCTGGAACAGACCGGTACGACCCGTGCCTGGCAGTCTGATGAAATCGCCTTCGCCGGCGAGTTGGCGGATCAGTTCGCCCAGGTCATCAACAACCACAAACGCCGCACCGCCACCAGCGCTTTGCACCTGTTCCAGCGTGCGGTGGAACAAAGCGCCAACGCCTTCCTGCTGGTCAACTGCGACGGCGTGGTGGAGTACGTCAACCCGAGCTTTACGGCGATCACCCAGTACACCACCGACGAGGTCCACGGCCAGCGACTGTCGGAGCTGCCGGCCCTGGAAAACCTCAGCGAATTGTTGTTTGACGCGCCCTCGGCGCTGACCATGAGCAACAGTTGGCAGGGCGAATTCAAAAGCCGGCGCAAAAACCTCGAACCCTACTGGGGTCAGTTGTCGATTTCCAAGGTCTATGGCGACAACCGTGAGCTGACCCATTACATCGGCATCTACGAAGACATCACCCAGACCAAGCTCGCCCAGCAACGCATCGAGCGCCTGGCCTACACCGACAACCTGACCAACCTGGGCAACCGCCCGGCGTTCATCCGCAACCTCGACGAACGCTTCGCCCGGGACAGCGATACGCCGATCAGCCTGTTACTGGTGGACATCGACAACTTCAAGCGGATCAACGACAGCCTCGGCCATCAGACCGGTGACAAGTTGCTGATCAGCCTGGCCCGGCGGTTGCGCAACAGCCTGAGCCCGAGCGGCAGCCTGGCGCGCTTTGCCAGTAACGAGTTCGCGGTGTTGCTGGACAACACCGATATCTGCGCTGGCCAACAAGTCGCCAACCAGTTGCTGGCGACCCTCGACAAGCCGATGTTCGTCGACAACCAATTGATCAGCGTCACCGGGTCCGTGGGCCTGGCCTGCGCGCCTTTGCACGGGCGAGATCCGCAGACCCTGATGCGCAACGCCGGGCTGGCGCTACACAAGGCCAAGGCCAATGGCAAACATCAGGTACAGGTCTTCACAGAAGCGCTGAACGCCGAAGCCAGTTACAAACTGTTCGTCGAGAACAACCTGCGCCGCGCCCTGACCCAGAACGAACTGGACGTGTTTTATCAGCCCAAGCTCTGCCTGCGCAGCGGTCGCCTGCTGGGGATGGAAGCCTTGCTGCGCTGGAACCATCCGGAAAAAGGCATGATTCGCCCGGACCAGTTCATCAGTGTGGCCGAAGAAACCGGTCTGATCATTCCCATCGGCAAATGGGTCGCCCGCCAGGCCTGTCGCATGAGCAAGGACCTGACCGCCGCAGGCCTGGGCGATCTTCAGGTGGCGATCAATCTGTCGCCCAAACAGTTCTCCGACCCGGACCTGGTGGCGTCCATCGCCAACATCCTCAAGGAAGAAACGCTGCCGGCGCACCTGCTGGAGCTTGAGTTAACGGAGGGCCTGCTGCTGGAAGCCACCGAAGACACCCACTTGCAGCTCGACAAACTCAAGCGCCTGGGCCTGACCCTGGCCATGGACGATTTTGGGACCGGTTACTCGTCGCTCAGTTACCTGAAAAAATTCCCGATCGACATCATCAAGATCGATCGAAGCTTCATTCATGAGATTCCGGACAACCAGGACGACATGGAAATCACCTCCGCGGTGATCGCCATGGCCCACAACCTGAAACTCAAGGTCGTGGCTGAAGGCATCGAGACGGTCGAGCAGTTGGCCTTCCTGCGCCGCCACCGCTGCGACGTCGGCCAGGGCTACCTGTTCGACCGACCGATTCCGGGCTCCGAACTGATCGAAAAGCTCAAACGCTACCCGCGCGGTCCGATCGCCTGAGCACACCGCAATCCCTGTGGGAGCGAGCTTGCTCGCGATAGCGGTGTGTCAGTCAGTATCCACGTCACTGACACTCCGCTATCGCGAGCAAGCTCGCTCCCACAAGGGTAGTGCGTAACTGGCCGGCATTGGGCACACTGGCGGTCTGATTTACATCCCAACCTGACTGAGAGGACTGATGATGGTTCTGCGCTCGGAAACTCTGGTAAACAAAAACGTGCTCCCTACCAAAGAACAAGCTCTGCCCGGCCGCGAAACCCCCATGACCGTGCCGGAAAAACACTTTGTCCACGACGCCCCGCTGCTGGGCCCGTTCGTCACCGACGTGGATTTCGCGATCTTCGGCCTTGGCTGCTTCTGGGGCGCGGAACGCAAGTTCTGGCAGCGTGACGGCGTGGTCAGTACGGCGGTGGGTTACGCTGGCGGCTTCACCCCGAACCCGACTTACGAAGAAGTCTGCTCGGGCCTGACCGGTCACAGCGAAGTGGTACTGGTGGTCTACGAGCCGGCAAAAGTCAGCTACGAAGAGCTGCTGAAAATGTTCTGGGAACTGCACAACCCGACGCAAGGCATGCGCCAGGGCAATGACATCGGCACTCAGTATCGCTCGGTAATCTATGCCACCAACCCGACCCAGCTGGACGCGGCCAAGGCCAGCGGAAAAGTGTTCCAGGCTGAGTTGACCAAAGCCGGGAAAGGCGAAATCACCACTGAAATCGACGAAGCGCCGACGTTCTACTTCGCCGAGGCGTATCACCAGCAGTACCTGGCGAAGAACCCTGAAGGGTATTGCGGGATTGGCGGTACGGGCGTGACCTGCCCGATCTGATTTCAGATCGCCAAAAGCTTTGCGGGCAAGCCTCGCTCCTACAGGGATTATGTCGATCACAAAATTGTGCTTAGACATAAATCCCCGTAGGAGCGAGGCTTGCCCGCGAAGGCGTCCGATAAGACGCCATCAATCCATCTGATCAGCCATCAACTCTCAGCAATCAACCAATCCATCTGCCACCCACCCTGGGTCTGCCCAAGCTTCTTCGACAACCACGGCAGCAACTCACGCAACTCCTCTTCCAAACCCCAAGGCGGATTGGCAATCGCCAGACCCGAACCATTGAGACTGCTCGGCGTATCCAGCGGATGCACCAGCAACTCTACCCGCAACAACTTCGGCGCGCCGGTGCCAGCCAGGTCCTGATAAAAACGCCGCAACATGCGCTGGTCCTTCACCGGGTACCAGATCGCCACCACGGTCTGGCGCATCCGGCCGATCGCCTCTTTCAGCGACGCCGCGCAACGCTGCATTTCATCGAGCTGCTCGAACGGCGGATCGATCAACATCACCGCGCGTTTCTCCGGTACCGGCAACATCGCCCGGGGAACATGCCAGCCTTCGCCCAGATGCACCTTCACCCGACGATCGCCCTTCATGTTGTCCTTGAGCAACACACCATCCTGCGGGTGCTTCTCATTGAGCAACACCCGATCCTGCGCCCGGGTCAGGCGCCGCGCCAACTCCGGCGAACCCGGGTAATAGCGCAGCTGACCATCGGGGTTCATGTCGTGCAGCACCTTCATGTAATCCGCGGTCAACGCCGGCAGATCCGGCTGATCCCACAAACGCGCAATGCCTTCCAGGTATTCACCGGTACGGCCCGCCTCATCGCCCTGCAGGTCATACAGGCCAATACCGGCGTGGGTGTCGAGATAGGCAAACGGCTGCTCCTTGCGCGACATCAAGGCGATGAGGCGGGTCAAAGTCAGGTGTTTGAACACGTCGGCGTGATTGCCGGCATGGAAGGCGTGACGATAATTCATGGCTGCTCCTGCGAAGGGCGGGAAGTTTACCCTGTACGGGGCTGGACGTCAGGGGTTCGCAGCCGAGCGGGAGGTTGCGAAACCCCTCCACGAGCAGTGTACGCACCCTTGTACGCACCCTTCCCTGCGGGCCATGGCTGGCAAGCCACCCCCAACGGATCAATCCAACCCGTCGGGTTCGGCGCGTATTGGTACGGGTTCAACCCTTGCACCAAACTGCCCGGGGCGGGCGTAAGGTAGCGTCCGATATCCGGGCTGTAGTAGCGATGCCGACAGTAGTGCAGGCCACTCTCGGCATCGAAATACTGCCCCGGGAAACGCAAGGGCTGATCGAACGGCTGCGCCCCTGCGAACGACAGGTGAATGACTTTGCCGTAGGCGTCGTACCTGGCCGACCAGACTATCTCGCCAGCGCAATTGGTCAGCTCCTGCGGTGTACCGAGGTGATCGAGCTGGTAGTAAAACGCGCAGGCCAGACCTGGGTCTTTACCGTCGAGCATGACCAGCGGGCGGAAGCTGCCGGGTTCGTAGAGATAGCTGCGCTGGTGAGCCTGGCTCTGTTCAGCGACAAGGTGGTCGCCCTGCCAGAAGAACTCGGTGGTTTTGCCGTCGACGGTTTTGCCGATGCGACGGCCGAAAGCGTCGTAGCGGTAGCTGACGCATCGGCCATCCGCGAGGAGGATGCCGATCAACCGGTGCTGGCAGTCGTAGCGGTATTCAGTGATCTGATTTTGTCCGACGCCGTGGCGTTCCCGGATCAGGTTGCCGAAGGCGTCATAGTCGTACTGGCGATCGCCATTGCTCAACAGGCGATTGCCTTTGTCGATGACCGAGCCTGGACGATCCTGCATCAACAGGTTGCCCGCCGGGTCGTGAACGAAGCTTTGCGCGGCGTCGTCGCGGGAATGGCGGACGCGGGTCAGACGATTGCGCGCATCGTAGTAATAGCTGCGTTGACCATGGCGGCTGTCAGCAATCGAGGCGAGGTTGCCGTTGACGGTGTAGCAGTAATGACGCATGTACCCCGGCCGGGTTGGCTGGTTAACCGCATGGACTTGCAACCGCCCATGCTCGTCATAGTGGTACTGGCTGGTCAGCTGACCTTGCTGGCGCTGCTGTTCCCGGCCGAAGACGAATTCGTGGGTGGTGAGCCGTGTGCCGTCAAGGTCGATGGTCGTCAGTACGCCGCCTTTGGCGTATTGATAATCAAGTCGGCGGTTGTCGGGCAGCTGCAAGTGGCTGAGCTGGCCGCAGGCGTTGTAGCCATAGCTCAGCGTACCCCGCCCCTGGTGTTCGGTGATCAGGCGGCCCTGCGTGTCGTACTCCAACTCCAGCCGATGAGCGTGTCCGTCATCGACGCTGAGCAGTCGGCCGAGGTGATCGTAGTCGTAGTCGACCTTTATGCCATCGGGCAAGGTCTTGACCAGCAATCGCCCTGCTGCGTCACGCTGGAAATGGGTGATCAGCTGCATGCCGTCATCGCCACACTCGGTTTTTTCCAGCAGGTGGCCATCGGGATCGTAGGCGTAGACGGTGCGGCGGCCGTCGAAGCCGGTTTCCTGGCGGATCAGGCCGCTGGGCGTGTAGTCCAGCCGATAGTGTTCGCCGGATTCGTTTTCGAGCGCCGTGAGCAGACCCTGCGCGTTGTCGTAGCGATAGCACAGCTGGGTGCCGTCGGGATTAATCCGGCGACTGACCTGTTGCAGATCGTCGGTGTATTCGTAGCGCGTGATATGGCCGAGCTCATCGCGTTCGGCGGTGATCTTGCCGTCGGCGTTGTAACTGAAGGCGCGGCTGGCGCCGTTGGGGAGCGTTGTCTGAATCAGGCGACCGACGTCGTCCCATTGGTACCGGGTGACGGCACCGTGCTCGTCCTGTCGAGCAATCAGCCGCCCCGACGAGTCGTGGGAATAACGCCGCTGACCTCCGTGCGCCAGCGTTTCTTCGACCAGCTGGGCCGGGCCATTCCAGACGAACACATGCTGACTGTTGTCCGGGTAGTGGATCGACTGCAGTTGACCGCTTTCGTCGTAGTGACAGCGGCTGACAGAACCATCGGGATCGGCCGCTTCGATGAGGTCGACGCGGTCGATCGGTAACGTGAAAGGCGCTCGATTAGCAGGAACGAACATCCGCTGTGTCTCTGCAGAGTGAAGTCGAGCGATTCTGCATGAGTGACAAGGGGTGTTGAGGAGGAGCCAGGAAATTCAGACTTATCCTGCTTATTTAGGGAAACCTCCTTCAACAAACGGAACAATTGACTACAGACATTGCGATGCGCCAATAAAAAACGGCCCGCTTCCAACTGGGAGCGGGCCGTTTTCCTGTATTTGAAAGGTCAGAGCCTCAGCTCATCCCGATCACTTGTTCAGACGGAAATCTGCCTCGGCAGCAGCGAAACGCTGGAGCATACCGGCAGTCGGCGCGCCCAGTTTGCTGACGATGTAGATCGCCAGGCTGGCGAAGATGAAGCCCGGGATGATTTCGTACAGGCCCAGCAGCTCGAAGTGTTTCCACACGATCACGGTGATCGCGCCGACCAGGATACCGGCCAGTGCGCCGTTGCGAGTCATGTCTTTCCAGATCACGGAGATCAGGACTACTGGGCCGAACGCAGCACCGAAACCGGCCCAGGCGTAGCTCACCAGACCCAGTACACGGTTTTCCGGGTTGGCTGCCATCGCGATGGCGATCAGGGCAACCAGCAGCACCATGGCGCGACCGACCCAGACCAGTTCAACCTGGGAAGCGGTTTTACGCAGGAAGGTCTTGTAGAAGTCTTCGGTCAGGGCGCTCGAGCACACCAGCAACTGGCAGCTCAGGGTGCTCATTACGGCAGCCAGAATGGCCGACAGCAGTACACCGGCAATCCACGGGTTGAACAGGATTTTCGCCAGCTCGATGAACACACGTTCGTGGTTTTCGGTCACAGGACCGGCCAGATCAGGGTTCGCCGAGAAGTAAGCGATACCGAAGAAACCAACCGCGACGGTGCCGCCCAGGCACAGGATCATCCAGGCCATGGAGATGCGGCGAGCGTTAGCGATCGACTTGACCGAATCCGCCGCCATGAAACGCGCCAGGATGTGCGGCTGGCCGAAGTAACCCAGGCCCCAGCCCATCAGCGAGATGATGCCGATGAAGGTGGTGTTTTTCAGCATGTCGAAGTTGCTTGGATCTTGCGCTTCGATGGCCAGGAACGTGGTGTCGACGCCGCCAGTGGCCAGCAGCACGATGATCGGCGTCAGCAACAGGGCAAAGATCATCAGCGTGGCTTGTACGGTGTCAGTCCAGCTCACTGCCAGGAAACCGCCGACGAAGGTGTAGGCAATCGTTGCCGCAGCACCGGCCCACAGTGCAGTCTCGTAGGACATGCCAAAGGTGCTTTCGAACAGACGGGCGCCGGCCACGATGCCGGATGCGCAGTAGATGGTGAAGAACACCAGGATCACGACGGCAGAGATGATCCGCAGCAGGCCGCTTTTGTCTTCAAAACGGCTGGAGAAGTAATCCGGCAGGGTCAGTGCATCGCCGTTGTGCTCGGTCTGCACGCGCAGACGGCCGGCGACGAACAGCCAGTTCAGGTAAGCACCGATGATCAGGCCGATGGCGATCCAGCTTTCGGACAGGCCGGACATGTAGATGGCACCCGGCAGACCCATCAACAACCAGCCGCTCATGTCGGAAGCGCCGGCGGACAATGCAGTCACGACGCTGCCCAGGCTGCGACCGCCCAGAATGTAGTCAGAAAGGTTATTGGTGGAGCGATAGGCCATGAAACCGATCAGCACCATTGCTGCAATGTAGATCACGAATGTGATCAGGGTTGGATTGCTTACGCTCATTTTAAGTGACGCCCTGGCTTTGTTGTTATGTAGCGGCGGCTGGTGAACCGCTCGCAAACGATGACGTTTGACAGACGATCCTGGATCCCGCGCATTTATGACTGATGTTTCCCCAGGAAAGCCATCAGCCGGTACACCGGACTTTTATGGCCGGTTGCACCTTGGGCGCGAATGCTATTCAACAAAGCAAATAAGGTGCAACCAGTTTCTTGGGAATAAGTTGCACCTAGTCGGATTTATCTGAAAAAGCCCTGTTTTTGCTCCGTTTTAGGGCAGTCAGGGGGCATTACTAGAAGTAAAAGCATCAAGCGCGGGCGGTACGTGCGTACCGGAATTTATTTCCTGACGAGCTGCGTAACATTCCGACAAAAAAAGGGTTGCACCCGGTTGCACCTCGCCAGTTGCGCAGCTAATCTTGCCGCCAGCTGATGCCACGCGGTCGTGGCAAACATGAGGATAAAAATATGGCTACCACCACCCTTGGGGTCAAACTTGATGACCCGACCCGCGAGCGCCTCAAGGCCGCTGCGACCTCGATTGATCGCACGCCGCACTGGCTGATCAAGCAGGCAATTTTCAATTACCTGGAAAAACTCGAGGGTGGTGCAACCCTGACCGAGCTGAGCGGCATGATCAGCAAAGACGCTGAAGATGCCGGTGAAGTCCACGCTGACCACGCGCACCAATGCTTCCTGGAATTCGCTGAAAGCATCCTGCCGCAATCGGTACTGCGTGCTTCGATCACCGCCGCCTACCGTCGCCCTGAGCCGGAAGTGGTGCCGATGCTGATCGAGCAGGCTCGCTTGCCGGTCGCCATGGCCGAAGCCACCAACAAGCTCGCCGCCTCGATTGCCGAGAAATTGCGCAATCAGAAGAGCGCTGGCGGCCGTGCCGGGATTGTTCAGGGCCTGCTGCAGGAATTTTCCCTGTCGTCCCAGGAAGGCGTGGCACTGATGTGCCTGGCCGAAGCGCTGCTGCGCATCCCGGACAAGGGCACCCGCGACGCACTGATTCGCGACAAGATCAGCACCGGCAACTGGCACCCGCACCTGGGCAACAGCCCGTCGCTGTTCGTCAACGCCGCCACCTGGGGCTTGCTGCTGACCGGCAAACTGGTCGCCACCCACAATGAAGCCGGTCTGACTTCGTCCCTGAGCCGCATTATCGGCAAGAGCGGCGAGCCGATGATCCGCAAGGGCGTCGACATGGCCATGCGCCTGATGGGCGAGCAGTTCGTCACCGGCGAAACCATCGCCGAAGCCTTGGCCAACGCCAGCAAGTTCGAAGCCAAGGGCTTCCGCTATTCCTACGACATGCTGGGTGAAGCCGCACTCACCGAGCACGATGCCCAGAAATACCTGGCCTCGTACGAACAAGCCATCCACTCGATCGGCAAAGCGTCCCACGGTCGTGGGATTTATGAAGGCCCGGGCATTTCCATCAAGCTCTCGGCACTGCACCCGCGTTACAGCCGCGCGCAGTACGAGCGTGTGATGGACGAGCTGTACCCGCGGCTGCTGTCGCTGACCCTGCTGGCCAAGCAATACGACATCGGCCTGAACATCGACGCCGAAGAAGCCGACCGCCTCGAGCTGTCGCTGGATCTGCTCGAGCGCCTGTGCTTCGAGCCGCAATTGACTGGCTGGAACGGCATCGGTTTCGTGATCCAGGCTTACCAGAAGCGTTGCCCGTATGTGATCGACTACGTGATCGACCTGGCTCGCCGCAGCCGTCATCGCCTGATGATCCGCCTGGTAAAAGGCGCGTACTGGGACAGCGAAATCAAGCGCGCCCAGGTCGAAGGCCTGGAAGGCTATCCGGTCTACACCCGCAAGGTGTACACCGACGTGTCCTACATCGCTTGCGCCCGCAAGTTGCTGTCGGTGCCGGAAGTCATCTACCCGCAGTTCGCCACGCACAACGCCCACACTCTGTCGGCCATTTACCACATTGCCGGTCAGAACTATTACCCGGGTCAGTACGAGTTCCAGTGCCTGCACGGCATGGGCGAACCGCTGTACGAGCAGGTTGTAGGCAAAGTTTCCGAAGGCAAGCTGAACCGTCCTTGCCGCGTTTATGCGCCGGTCGGTACTCACGAAACCCTGCTGGCGTACCTGGTACGTCGTCTGCTGGAAAACGGCGCGAACACCTCGTTCGTCAACCGCATCGCCGACCAGTCCATTTCGATTCAGGAGCTGGTGGCCGATCCAGTGGCCAGCATCGAGCAGATGGCGACGCTGGAAGGCGGCTTCGGCCTGCCACACCCGCGTATCCCGCTGCCGCGTGATCTTTATGGTGCCGAGCGCGCCAACTCCAGCGGCATCGACATGGCCAACGAACATCGTCTGGCTTCCCTGTCGTGCGCCCTGCTGGCCACCGCTCACAACCACTGGAAAGCCGCGCCGATGCTCGGTTGCGCCTCCAGCTCCGAAACCCCTGCACCAGTCCTCAACCCGTCCGATCTGCGTGACGTGGTCGGTCATGTACAGGAAGCCACCGTCGAAGACGTCGACAACGCGATCCAGTGCGCCCTGAACGCCGCACCGATCTGGCAGGCCACCCCGCCCGCCGAGCGCGCCGCGATTCTGGAACGCGCCGCCGATTTGATGGAAGGCGAGATCCAGCCGCTGATGGGCCTGCTGGCTCGCGAAGCCGGCAAGACCTTCGCCAACGCCATTGCCGAAGTGCGCGAAGCCGTGGACTTCCTGCGTTATTACGCGGTGCAGGCGCGCAACGATTTCACCAACGACGCCCATCGCCCGTTGGGCCCGGTGGTCTGCATCAGCCCGTGGAACTTCCCGCTGGCGATTTTCAGTGGTCAAGTCGCTGCTGCACTGGCCGCCGGTAACCCGGTATTGGCCAAGCCTGCGGAACAAACCCCGCTGGTGGCCGCTCAAGCCGTGCGCCTGATGCTCGAAGCCGGTATTCCCGAAGGCGTACTGCAACTGCTGCCGGGCCGTGGCGAAACCGTTGGCGCCCGTCTGGTCGGCGACGATCGGGTCAAAGGCGTGATGTTCACCGGTTCCACCGAAGTCGCTCGTTTACTGCAACGCAATGTCGCGGGTCGTCTGGATGCCCAAGGTCGTCCGATTCCGTTGATCGCCGAAACCGGTGGCCAGAACGCGATGATCGTCGATTCCTCGGCGCTGACCGAACAGGTAGTGATCGACGTCGTATCGTCGGCGTTCGACAGCGCCGGTCAACGTTGCTCGGCGCTGCGTGTACTGTGCTTGCAGGAAGATTCCGCTGACCGTGTCATCGAAATGCTCAAGGGCGCCATGGCTGAATGCCGTCTCGGCAACCCTGAGCGGCTGTCCGTGGACATCGGCCCGGTGATCGACGCCGAAGCCAAGTCGGGCATCGAAAAACACATCCAGGCCATGCGCGACAAAGGTCGCAACGTGTACCAGGTTGCGATTGCCAATAGCGAAGAAGTCAAACGCGGCACCTTCGTGATGCCGACCCTGATCGAACTGGAAAGCTTCGACGAACTGCAGCGTGAGATCTTCGGTCCGGTGCTGCACGTGGTTCGCTACAAGCGCAAGGACATCGATCAACTGATCGGTCAGATCAACGCTTCCGGCTACGGCCTGACCCTGGGCGTGCACACCCGCATCGACGAGACTATCGCCAAGGTGATCGACAACGTCAACGCCGGTAACGTCTATGTAAACCGCAACATCGTGGGTGCCGTGGTCGGCGTGCAGCCGTTCGGCGGCGAAGGCCTGTCGGGCACCGGCCCGAAGGCTGGTGGTCCGCTGTATCTGTACCGCTTGCTGTCGACACGTCCTACCGATGCGATCGAACAATCCTTCGCTCGCGGTGACGCCATCGCAGCACCGGACGTTCGTCTGCGTGACGCCATGAGCAAGCCGCTCACCGCCTTGAAGGCTTGGGCCGGCAGCAACAAGTTCGCTGACCTGAGCACCCTGTGCGTGCAGTTCGCGGCGCAATCGCAAAGCGGGATCACCCGTGTTCTGGCAGGCCCGACTGGCGAGCGTAACAGCTACGCCATCCTGCCCCGCGAACACGTGCTGTGCCTGGCGGAAGTCGAGGGTGATCTGCTGGCTCAACTGGCGGCGGTATTGGCCGTCGGCGGTTCGGCGGTGTGGCCGGAAGCGGAATTGACCAAGGCATTGTTCGCTCGTTTGCCGAAGGACGTTCAGGCGCGGATCAAGCTGGTTGCCGACTGGAACAAGGACGAAGTGGTGTTCGATGCGGTTCTGCATCACGGCCATTCCGATCAGCTGCGTGCGGTGTGCCAGCAGGTGGCCAAGCGTGCCGGTGCGATTGTTGGGGTTCACGGGTTGTCCCAGGGCGAAACCAACATTGCGCTGGAGCGTCTGGTGATCGAGCGGGCGCTGAGTGTTAACACTGCTGCGGCGGGTGGTAATGCGAGCTTGATGACGATCGGCTAAATCGCAACAAAGCCAGGCGCCCGCAATGGGTGCCTAGAATGCAAAAAACCTTGTGGGAGCGAGCTTGCTCGCGATAGCGGTCTGTCAGTCACATCCGTTTTGGATATGCCGCCGCCATCGCGAGCAAGCTCGCTCCCACATTTGTTTTGTGGCGTCTGCTAAGTCGTTGCGCTGCTACACCATCACGCTCATCAATCATCCTGTTCACCCCGCCCCGCCCACGCCTAGACTCGGCCCATTCCAAAAAAAGGTAGGCCGCCATGTCCGAGACGTTGCTCAGTTCCCGCAATCTGGCTTTCGAGCTGTATGAAGTCCTCGATGCCGAGGGCTTGACCCAGCGTGAGCGTTTCGCCGAGCACAACCGCGAGACTTTCGACGCCGCCCTTGGCACCGCCCGCAACATCGCCGAAAAGTTCTTCGCCCCGCATAACCGCAAGAACGATGAGAACGAGCCGCGCTACGAGGACGGTCAGGCGATTCTGATTCCGGAAGTGAAGCCGGCGGTGGATGCTTTCCTCAAAGCCGGCTTCCTCAATGCGGCGCGCAGTTTCGATGCGGGCGGCATGCAGCTCCCTACCCTGCTGTCCCAGGCCTGTTTCGCGCACTTTCAATCGGCCAACGCGGCATCGACCTCCTACCCGTTCCTGACCATGGGCGCGGCCAACCTGATTGAAAGTTTCGGCACCGATGAGCAGAAGCAGCGCTTCCTGCAGCCGATGATCGACGGCCGCTTCTTCGGCACCATGGCCCTGACCGAACCCCATGCCGGCTCGTCGTTGTCGGATATTCGTACACGCGCCGAGCCGGCGTCCGACGGCACCTATCGACTCAAGGGCAACAAGATCTTCATCTCCGGCGGCGATCACCCGCTGTCGGAAAACATCGTGCACATGGTCCTGGCCAAATTGCCGGATGCACCGGCCGGTGTGAAGGGAATCTCTCTGTTTATCGTGCCCAAGTTCCTGGTCAACGATGACGGCAGCCTGGGCCAACGCAACGACGTGCTGCTGGCCGGGCTGTTCCACAAGATGGGCTGGCGCGGCACGACTTCCACCGCGCTGAACTTCGGCGACAACGGCGAGTGCGTCGGCTACCTGGTGGGCAAGCCGCACCACGGTCTGAGCTATATGTTCCAGATGATGAACGAGGCGCGGATCGGCGTTGGCATGGGCGCGGTCATGCTCGGCTACGGCGGTTACCTGTACTCGCTGGAATACGCCCGCGAACGTCCCCAAGGTCGCGTCCCGGACAGCAAAGACCCAAACACCGCACCGGTGGCGATCATTCAGCACGCCGATGTCAAACGCATGCTGCTGACCCAGAAAGCCTACGTCGAAGGCTCGTTCGATCTCGGGCTGTATGCGGCGCGACTGTTCGATGACACCACGACCCTTGAGACTGAAGCCGAGCGCAAACAGGCTCACGAACTGCTGGATTTGCTGACCCCGATCGTCAAATCCTGGCCGTCGGAGTTTTGCCTGAAGGCCAACGAACTGGCGATCCAGGTTCTTGGCGGTCATGGTTATACCCGTGAATACCCGGTGGAGCAGTATTACCGCGACAACCGCCTGAATCCGATCCATGAGGGCACTCACGGCATTCAGTCGCTGGATTTGCTGGGACGCAAACTGGCGCAGAACGGTGGTGCGGGGCTCAAGCAGTTGATCCGCTTGATTGCCGGCACTGCCGAACGGGCGCAGGCACACGAATCGCTGACCGCACTGCGTGAACCATTGGAGAAACTGGTGGCGCGCCTGCAAACCGTGACCATTGGCCTGTTGACCGATCTCGGCCAAGGCAAGGTCAACAGCAGCCTGGCGAATTCGGCGCTGTACCTGAAAGTGTTCGGGCACACGGTAATTGGCTGGCGCTGGCTGGAACAGGCGATTCGTGCCGAGGAAGGGTTGGCCAAAGGCAATGCGGCGGATGTGAGCTTTTATAAGGGCAAGCTGCAGGCGGCGCGGTATTTCCTGACGTGGGAAGTGCCGGGTTGCCACCATGAACTGGCGATTCTAGAGGCGCGGGATGATGTGTGTCTTGGGATGCAGGATGAGTGGTTTTGATCAGGATTTTTTGCTGCTGCAGAAATCCAATCGCGAGCAGGCTCGCTCCCACAGGGTCAAGTGTTCACAGATCCAATGTGGGAGCGAGCCTGCTCGCGAAGGCGTCAGCCCAGACAACACATCAACTCAGTTTGAACCCACCCATCTGCCGCGCCAGATCATCCGCCAACCGCTGCAACATCTGACAATCCTCACGGCAAGCCCTGACTTCCCCGGCAGTCGCCCGGGCCAGATCAGAGATCCCCTGCACATTGCGGTTGATCTCTTCCGTCACCGCCGACTGCTCTTCCGTCGCCGTGGCCACTTGATGGTTCATATCGCTGATGCGCTCGACCTGCCCGGTAATCGCCGCCAACGACGCCCCGGTCCGCTGGCTTGATTCAACACCCGTGCCGGTTGCCGCTTGCCCGCTGTGCATCGACGACACTGCATTCTCAGCGCCTTGCTTGAGGCTGCCGATCATCTGCTGGATTTCATCGGTGGACGACTGAGTCCGCCGCGCCAATGTGCGCACCTCATCGGCAACCACCGCAAACCCGCGCCCCATGTCCCCGGCCCGCGCCGCTTCGATGGCCGCGTTCAGCGCCAGCAAATTGGTCTGCTCGGAAATCCCGCGAATCACCGCCAGCACCTGGTCGATGGAGGCGACCTGAGTGGCCAATTCGCCCACGGCATTGGCAGCGAGGCCAATTTCATCCGACATGCTTTCGATATGGCGGATGGATCCGCCGACCACCTCCCGCGCCTGCATCGCCTCGTCCCGAGCGCTTTGCGAAGCAACGGCGGCATTGCCGGCGTTCTGGGCGATGTCCTGCACGGTCAGGTCCATTTCGTGAACGGCGGTGGCAACCATGTCGGTCATCTCCTGCTGCCGGCCGGAGCGTTCGGCGGTGTTGTCCACCACTCGCGCCACTTGGCCGACGGCCGTACGCAAGCGATCGCTGGTGGTCAGCACTTCGCCGATCATCTCGCGCTGACTGTCGAGGAATCGATTGAAGCCGCGCGCCAGGTCACCCAGTTCATCAGCGCGACTGGAATCTAACCTGTGGGTCAAATCTCCACCACCGCTACCGATGGCTACCAGCGCCGCTGTTACCTGACGGATCGGCCGCACCAATCCACGGGCCAGCAGCACCACCAGCAACAGGCAGACCAGCGCCACCGACAGACCGATGCCACCGCTCATCCACATGGCGCGACGGGCTTCGGCGTAGATCTGCGACTGTGGCACTTCGGCCACCAGGGTCCAGCCCAGGTCACGCAATGGCAGGCTCAACGCCAGATAATCTTCGCCTTCGCGCGCAAAGCTGCCAGTGGGGGCGGACGCGGTGGCGGTAGCGAGTTGACCCATGACCGCCTGCGCCGCCGGGGCGCCGATCTGTTCGGCCAAGGTGCGCTTGCCGCTCAACTGCGCCTCGGGATGGACCTGAATCAAACCATCGGAACGCACGAGATAGACCTTGCCGCGCTCACCGAACCTGAAATTGTGAATCAGCTCTGACAGCTCTTTCATACTCAGGCCAAGCCCGGCGACGCCCACGACTTTACCGGCCTGCTCGACCTTGAGGTCGATGAACAGCGCCAGTTCGCCGGTCGCGGTGTCATGGTCGATATTGAGGGTGCGCGGCTGGTTGCTGTCGAGGAACGAATAGAACCAGGCGTCTTTCGGGTTGGAACGGCTGAGGGTCCGATCCAGACCTTTTTCTGTGTAGTAGTGGCTGGAAGCAGTACCGACCATCAACGCGGTAAAGGCCTTGTGCTCGGCACGGATGCCTTCCAGATAGGTCACGAAACTCTCGGTCTGGGCACTGCTTTCACCCCCGGCCAACCAGTCGCGCACCATGCTGTTGCTGGCGATATCCTTGGCGGCGGTGAGGGGTTGCACGAGGATGCGCTCGATGTCGTTGCGCATCGCTTCGATACTCGACGGCAGCGCTTGTTCGACCAGATAGTTCTGGGCGAGACGATTGACCACCAGGGTATAAATGCCAACCACGATCAGAATGCTGACCAGCAGGGCAGTGCCCATGCTCAGGATCAACTGCCACTGAATACTGCGTCGCCAGAACTGCATGGAGCACCCCCAAAGAATAAGAGGCTGAAACACTGCAACAGCCGTGCCGATTGTATACAACTCAAACGACAATTTATTCTTTGGTTGTGCGCAAAGCCGATCAGGCCTGATTGATCGTCTTGGAGATTACTTCAACCGTGGCGCTGACTTGCTCTTGGAAACGGTCGAGTTCCTGCTTGTGCTGTTTCTGCATGTCAATCTGCTGGGAGCACAAATTCATCGCGGCCAGCACCAGCAACCGGTCACCGATCAGCGTCGGGTACTTCCTTTTGGTGTCGGCCAGGGCAGCCTTCAACATCAACGCGGCGTCCAGCAGGGTTTGCTCTTCCCCGTCCGGCGCCCTGATCGAATAGTCCTCCCCCAGGATCGAGACGACCTTTACCCCTGCGGCGCCGTGGTTCATGCGCTGACAGGGCCAGCGCTAACGCGCTCGACCAGGGCCTGAATACGGGCCGTGGTGGCACCTTGTTTTTCTTCCTGTTCCATCAGGCTCAATTGCAGGCTTTCGTTTTCATCCTTGGCCTGGGCCAGTTCTGCGCTCAGGGTCTGGTTAGTGCCAAGCAAGGTCTGGTTCTGTTGCACCAGATCGCTGACGAGCTGTTCCAATTGACTTAGGGATGCTTCCAACATTTTGATATTCCAGGCATTTTCAAAGGGCGCGTACGATAAAGAAAAGTCACCACGGATGCCAGGGTTATTCCGGCGCAAAGCCTTGATTTTGCTGGCGGATGACCTTCCTCGCGAACTTTACAGACTGTGATTGGCGAATCTGGTTCCTGCACTTCGTCGCCGGGAGGGTTGTGCGACAAAAAATTCCGGGAACGATCTTCCGCCTTGAGCCACCCCTGCGGCAAAACCTTTTTGACAGCATCACATTTCAACAGGTTAGAATCGCTGGCACGCAGACTGCATGGTCAGTTTGTGCCCGCCTTTCTGCTTTCCGGAGTACTGCCTTTGAATGCGACGACCATCAACAGCCTGTTCTTGATCGGCGCGTTGCTGGTAGGTGCGAGCATTCTAGTGAGTTCACTTTCGTCCCGCCTGGGCATCCCGATTCTGGTGATTATCCTGGCCGTGGGCATGTCGGCTGGCGTCGATGGCGCAGGCATCATTTTCGATAATTACCCGACGGCTTATCTGGTCGGCAACCTCGCGCTGGCGGTGATCCTGCTCGATGGCGGGTTGCGCACACGGGTTTCCAGCTTCCGCGTGGCGTTGTGGCCTGCGCTATCCCTGGCCACGGTTGGGGTGTTGATCACCACCGGGCTGACCGGCATGGCGGCAGCCTGGTTGTTCGACCTTAATCTGATTCAGGGTTTGCTGATCGGCGCTATCGTGGGTTCTACCGACGCCGCCGCAGTGTTTTCGCTGCTGGGCGGCAAGGGTTTGAACGAACGGGTGAGCGCGAGCCTGGAGATCGAATCCGGCAGCAACGACCCGATGGCGGTGTTCCTGACCGTGACCCTGATCGACATGCTCGCCAGTGGAGAGACCGGTCTGCACTGGAATTTGCTCGTGCACCTGGTGCGCGAGTTTGGCATAGGCGGCGTCATCGGGCTGGGCGGCGGCTGGGTCATGTTGCAGCTGGTCAACCGCATCCACCTGGCCGCCGGCCTCTATCCGATCCTGGTGATTGCTGGCGGCCTGTTTGTTTTCGCCCTGACCAACGCCCTGCACGGCAGTGGCTTCCTCGCGGTTTACCTCTGCGGTCTGGTGATCGGCAACCGCCCGGTGCGCAGCCGCCATGGCATTCTGCACATGCTCGACGGCATGGCCTGGCTGGCCCAGATCGGGATGTTCCTGGTGCTGGGCCTGCTGGTGACGCCCCACGACTTGCTGCCGATCGCCCTGCCCGCCCTGGGCCTGGCGTTGTGGATGATTCTGTTCGCCCGGCCACTGTCGGTGATGGTCGGCCTGTTACCGTTCAAGGCGTTCCATGGCCGCGAAAAGGTGTTCATCTCCTGGGTAGGCCTACGTGGCGCCGTTCCGATCATTCTGGCGGTGTTCCCGTTGATGGCGGGCCTGCCGAACGCCCAGCTGTACTTCAATCTCGCCTTCTTTATCGTGCTGGTGTCGCTGCTGGTACAGGGCACGAGCCTGCCTTGGGTGGCGAAACTTCTGAAGGTGACCGTACCGCCGGAGCCGGCACCGATCTCCCGGGCCGCCCTGGAAGTCCATGTCACCAGCGAGTGGGAACTGTTCGTGTATCGCCTCGGCGCCGAAAAATGGTGCATCGGCTCTCCCCTTCGCGAACTGAAAATGCCCGAAGGGACCCGGATCGCGGCACTGTTCCGGGGTCAACAACTGCTCCATCCGTCGGGTAGTACGGTGCTCGAAGTCGATGATTTGCTCTGTGTCATCGGCCATGAACACAACCTGCCGGCCCTCGGAAAACTCTTCAGCCAGGCACCGCAACGAGGCCTCGATCTGCGCTTTTTCGGCGACTTCGTACTTGAAGGAGACGCCCAGCTGGCCGCGGTTGCTGCCCTGTATGGGTTGAAAGTCGAAGGCATCGATCCGGACATGACTCTGGCCAGCTTCATTGCCCATAAAGTGGGGGGTGCACCGGTAGTCGGTGACCAGGTGGAATGGAACAACACCATCTGGACTGTCGCGGTCATGGAAGGGAACAAGATCGGCAAAGTGGGCGTCAGATTCCCCGAAGGAAGTCGCCCAGGCCCGGGCTTGTTCCTCTAAACTCCATTCTTCGTCTTGTTTTCGATCGGTCTCTATGTCAACCCTGCGCACCTTTTTCGTCACGGCCCTGCTGGGCTTGAGCCTTTCTGTCGGTACGTTGCAAGCGGCCGAACCGCCGTCCAGCGAAGCCGTGCAGGCAAACCTGGACAAGATCGCCGAGCGCAAACTGCCGGAAGCCGATCAAAAAGCCCTGCAGAGCATTCTGCAAAGCACGCTGACCCAGCTCACCAGCAAGCGTGATTACGAGCAGAAGCTGGTTGATCTCAAGCAACAACTGGCCACCGCGCCAAAGCAGAACATCGAGAATCAGCGTGAACTGACTCGCCTCAAGGCCACCAGCGTGGTGCCGGTGGCGCAACGCTATGCCAAGGAGTCGATTCAGCAGCTCGAGCAGTTGCTGACCGAACGCTCGACCCAGCAAAGCGATCTGCAAAAAGCTTTGGCCGATGCCAACAGCCTGGTCATTACCGCCCAGACCCGCCCCGAGCGCGCCCAGGCGGAAATTTCTGCCAGTCAGACACGCATCCAGCAGATCAACAACATCCTCAAGGCCGGCAAAGACAACGGCAAGACCCTGAGCGGCGAACAGCGCGACCAGCTCAACGCCGAACTCGCGGCGCTCAATGCCTTGATCCCCCTGCGTCGCCAGGAACTGGCCGGCAACAATCAGCTGCAGGATCTGGGCAACAGCCAACATGACCTGCTCTCGGAAAAATCCGACCGTCTGGAGCGCGAAATCCAGGAACTGCAAAACCTGATCAGCCAGAAACGCCTGGCCCAGTCCCAGGAGACGGTGACCCAGCAGTCCATCGAAGCGCAGAAGTCCGGGGGTAGCGTGCTGCTGGCCACCGAAAGTGCGGCCAACCTGAAACTCTCGGACTACCTGCTCAAAACCACCGACCGTCTCAACGAAGTCACCCAGCAGAACCTGCAGACCAAACAGCAGCTGGATAACGTGACCCAGAGCGATTCAGCCCTGGACGAACAAATCAACGTGCTCAAGGGCAGCCTGCTGCTCTCCAAGATTCTCTACAAGCAGAAACAAGGCCTGCCGCACCTCAAGGTCGACCGCGACCTGGCCGACCAGATCGCCGACATCCGCCTGTATCAGTTCGAAGTCAGCCAGCAGCGGGAACTGCTGAGCAATCCGGCAACGTACGTCGATAATCTGCTGGCAGCCCAGCCGCCCGAGCAAGTCACCCCGCAGCTGCGCAAGAGCCTGATGGAACTGGCCCTCACTCGCGCCGACCTGCTGGAGCGACTGAACCGCGAACTGAGCGCGGTGCTCAACGAATCCATCACGCTGCAACTCAATCAAAAACAACTGCTCAGCACCGCGCAAAGTCTCAGGGCTACGCTGGATGAACAGATGTTCTGGATTCCCAGCAACAAGCCGCTTGATCCTGAATGGATGCGCGGCGTCCCAGAACGCCTGCAACGCCAGGTGACCACGCTACCGTGGGCTTCGAGCCTGAGTGAACTGGCCGACGGCCTGACCCAGCGGCCGCTGCTGTTCCTGCCGCTGGCGCTGGTGATCGGCGCATTGCTGTGGCGGCGCAAGAGCTTGTACGCCCGTTTGAACAAGGTTCACCAGGACATTGGTCACTTCAAGCGCGACAGCCAGTGGCACACTCCGCAAGCGATCCTGATCAATATTTTGCTGGCGATGCCGGTCGCCCTGGGCCTGGCTTTGTGCGGCCTGGCCCTGCAGATCGACGCTCGCGGGCAGAACGCCAACATGGGCGCGGCACTGTTGCAGATGGCCCAGGCCTGGCTGGTGTTCTACACCGCCTACCGGATCCTCGCCCCGGGCGGCGTGGCCGAATTGCATTTCCGTTGGGAAAAGCCCCAGGTCGAATTCCTCCAGGGCTGGATTCGCCGGCTCGGGCTGGTGGTCATGGCCCTGGTGGCGGTGGTAGCCGTCGCCGAGCTGCAACCGGCGGCGCTGGCCGATGACGTACTCGGCATGCCGGTGGTGCTGACCTGCTACGCGTTGATGACCTGGCTGCTCAGTCGTCTGCTGGTCAGCAGCCCGACCCACGAGAACGCCTCGCTGTTCCGCAAGGCCGTGGCCATCATGTTCACCGCTCTGCCGGTCGCGTTGTTCGTGGCGGTGTGCTTCGGCTACTACTACACCGCACTCAAACTCAGCGACCGGCTGATCAACACCCTGTACCTGCTGATGTTCTGGCTGGTAATCGAGGCCACTTTCGTGCGCGGCCTCAGCGTTGCAGCCCGACGCCTGGCGTATCAGCGCGCCCTGGCCAAGCGCCAGGCCGCCAAGGAGGCAGGTGACGGCGAAGCAGTGATCGAAGAGCCGACCCTGGACATCGAGAAGGTCAATGAACAGTCCCTGCGCCTGATCCGTCTGGCGCTGCTTGGCGGGTTCATGGCAGCGCTGTACTGGGTCTGGTCCGACCTGATCTCGGTGTTCTCGTACCTGGATAACATCACCCTCTACGAATACACCAGCGGCACCGGCGCCAACATGAGCATGGTGCCGATCAGCATCGGCGACATGCTCGGCGCGCTGATCATTATCGGCATCACCTTTGCGCTGGCTCGCAACCTGCCGGGTTTGCTCGAAGTGTTTGTGCTGTCGAAGCTGAACCTGGCCCAGGGCAGCGCCTACGCCACCACCACCTTGCTGTCGTACGTGATCGCCGGGATCGGCTTCGTCTCGACCCTGTCGACCCTCGGCGTGAGCTGGGACAAGTTGCAATGGCTGGTGGCGGCGCTCTCGGTAGGCCTGGGTTTCGGCATGCAGGAGATCTTCGCCAACTTCATCTCCGGGATCATGATCCTGTTCGAGCGCCCGGTGCGGATCGGCGACACCATCACCATCGGCAACCTGTCGGGCACGGTGAGCAAGATCCGCATCCGCGCCACGACCATCACCGACTTCGACCGCAAGGACATCATCGTCCCGAACAAGACGTTCATTACCGGGCAATTGATCAACTGGTCGCTGACCGACACCATCACCCGGGTGACCCTCAAGCTCGGTGTCGACTACGGTTCGGACCTCGACCTGGTCAAGGAACTGCTGCTCAAGGCCGCCCGGGAGAACCCGCGAGTACTCAAGGAGCCAGAGCCGCATGTGTACTTTCTGAACTTCGGTGAAAGCACCCTCGACCACGAGCTGCGCATGCATGTGCGCGACCTCGGTGACCGCAACCCGGTGCTCGACGAGGTCAACCGCTTCATCAACCGTGAGTTCAAGAAACAGCACATCAACATCTCGTTCCGGCAGATGGAGGTCTACCTCAAGAACGTTCAAGGCCAGGAATACAAAATGGTGCCGATCGACGCGGAAAACAAAACCATCGTGCCGATGACCGATAGCAAAGCGGTGCCGGAGCCGCCGGCCGCCAAGCTCGACTAACCGGCCTATCCCTAGCAGAATGCTCGGACATTCTGCTGGAGATGGCCCTTGAAAGCCCTCGACGAACTGACCTTCGATAATCGTTTCGCCCGCCTGGGCGACACGTTTTCCGTCCATGTGCTGCCCGAGCCCATCGACAATCCGCGCTTGGTGGTGGCCAGCCCCGCCGCCATGGCGCTGCTCGACCTCGACCCGGCCGTGGCCGAAACCCCTGAGTTCGCCGAATTGTTCAGCGGCCATAAGCTATGGGCCGATGCGGTACCCAGGGCAATGGTCTATTCCGGGCACCAGTTCGGCTCCTACAACCCTCAGCTGGGCGACGGTCGCGGCTTGTTGCTGGGCGAGGTGTACAACGAAGCCGGTGAACATTGGGACCTGCATCTCAAGGGTGCCGGCCAGACGCCCTTTTCGCGCATGGGCGATGGACGCGCGGTATTGCGTTCATCGATCCGCGAATTTCTCGCCTCCGAAGCGCTGAATGCCCTGAACATCCCGACCACCCGGGCACTGTGTGTGATCGGCTCTGATACCCCGGTCTGGCGCGAGACGCAGGAACGCGCGGCCATGGTCCTGCGCATGGCACCCAGCCATGTGCGCTTTGGGCATTTCGAATATTTCTACTACACCAAACGCCCCGAGAAACAAAAAGAACTCGGCGACCACGTGCTGGCCATGCACTTCCCGCAGTGCCTGGAACAGCCGGAACCCTATCTGGCGATGTTCCGCGAAATCGTCGAGCGCAACGCCGAGCTGATCGCCAAGTGGCAGGCCTATGGCTTCTGCCACGGGGTGATGAACACCGACAACATGTCGATCCTCGGTATCACCTTCGACTATGGCCCCTTCGCCTTCCTCGACGATTTCGATGCCCACTTCATCTGCAATCACTCCGATGACCAGGGCCGTTATTCCTTCAGCAACCAGGTGCCGATCGGCCAGTGGAACCTCAGCGCCCTGGCCCAGGCCCTGACGCCATTTATCAGCGTCGAAGCCCTGCGCGAAACCCTCGGCCTGTACCTGCCGCTGTACCAGGCCCACTACCTGGACCTGATGCGCCGCCGCCTGGGCTTCACCAGCGCCGAGGACGATGACCAGAAATTGCTGGAGCAACTGTTGCAACTGATGCAGAACAGCGGCGTCGACTACAGCCTGTTCTTCCGCCGCCTGGGGGATGAATCACCTGAGCAGGCGCTGGCCCGTTTGCGCGATGACTTCGTCGACATCAAGGGCTTCGATGCCTGGGGTGAACGCTATGTCGCGCGGGTTGCCCGTGAAGGCGAGGTAGATCAGCAACAGCGCCGCAATCGGATGCATGCGGTCAACCCCATCTACATCTTGCGCAATTACCTGGCGCAAAAAGCCATCGATGCCGCGCAAAGTGGCGATTATTCAGAAGTTCGTCGACTGCATACGGTGCTGAGCAATCCATTCGAGGAGCAGCCTGGAATGGAGTCCTATGCAGAGCGGCCACCGGAGTGGGGCAAGCATCTGGAGATCAGTTGTTCGTCGTGAGGCTAGTTAGATAAAGGTCTCCACCGACACACCGAAGCGCTCGGCCAGCCAGCGAATCTGGCGCAGGTTGAGCTGGCGCTTGCCACTCAAGATCTCGGAGACTACCGACTGGGTGCCCACGCCGGGCAGTCCGCTCTGGCTCAGGCCATGTTCGCGCATCAGGTAGCGAAGCACGTCAACGCCACTGGCCACTGGCATCGGGTGATGTTTGCGATCCCAGTCCTCAATCCAGTCACCGATGATATCCACCAGACTCATCAAAGGATGTGACTCATCCTCACCGGTCATCTCGAGCAACTCGTCGAGAGCCTGAACCAATGAATCGTAGTCGTCTTCGTTTTTTGGTTTGCGCAGCACCGGCGACACAAACTCCCAGTGCTCAGCAGCCTTCTTGATCAGTGCACTCATTCTCTCCCCTCCTTCCATTTACCCCTGTCATATTCGCGGTGGTCCAGCACATGTTTGATGTACAGCTTCTGCACCTGATACCTCGCAACAGCAATTAATCGCAGTTTGTTTCCTCCAATGTCGAACACATGAAACTCGCCGACCTTATCGGTTGCAGGAAAAAGCGCTTTCATCGCAGCAAAGTCGCCAGGCTTGTTTCGCTTGACCAATCGATACCATTGATCGAGCGCACTCGCTGCCTTTGGCCATTTTTCCTTGGATTCCCATATTCGTTTTTCCGAGAACACATGCATGCAATCTGCTTATCGCATTTTGCTATGGGTCAGTTAATCACAAATCGCAAATATCGCAAGTTGCGATATTCGTAAATAGACAGGTGGTGCGCGATCAGCGCTCTCTCAGCCTAGCCAGACCGCGCCCATTCGCCTGATTGAAAATGTGAGCAGAAGTCTCCACATAGGAGGGATCGGCTTCTCTACAGGACATTCTCCATGACCGACCCACTGCTTATCCCCTGCCCCCATTGCAACGGCCTCAACCGCATACCTGCCGAGCGTCTCAGTGACCACCCAAAATGTGGGCGCTGCAAGGCCGAGGTCTTGCTGAACAAGCCTTTCGAGTTGAAACAAGGCGATTACGCCAGCCAGATCAAGGGCGATCTGCCGTTGCTGGTGGACGTGTGGGCGGAATGGTGCGGGCCGTGCAAATCGTTTGCCCCGGTGTTCGAGCAGGCGGCGGGGCAATTGGCGGGCAAGTGCAGGCTGGCCAAGCTGGATAGCGAAGCGAATCAGCAGTTGTCGGCGCAGTTGGGGATTCGCTCGATTCCGAGCCTGATCCTGTTCAAGAACGGCCGGGAAGTGGCACGCCAGAGCGGGGCTTTTCCGTTACCACAGTTGATGAGCTGGTTGCGCAGTCAGGGGATCTGAAGTTCGCCGCAAATCACTGTGGGAGCGGGCTTGCTCGCGAAAGCGGCCTGACAGTCGACATTGCTGGTGACTGACAGTCCGCTTTCGCGAGCAAGCCCGCTCCCACATCCGTCATCAGGTGTTTTCGAGAAGGCTGTGCAGTTCGACGAACTGCTGGGTCAGCTTATGCCGCGGATCAAGATGAATCAGCGGCGTGTTCGCCTGATGCGACTCGCGCATGCGCACCGAGCTACCCAGATAAACCGGCAACACCGGCAGACCTTCGGCGATCAGTTCGTCGAGAATTTGCTGGGGCAGGCTCGCACGGGCCTGGAACTGATTGACGACGATCCCTTCGACCTCCAGACCTTCGTTATGGTCGTCCTTCAACTCTTCGATCTCCGCCAGCAGGCCATACAGCGCCTGACGCGAGAAGCTGTCACAATCGAAGGGAATCAGCACACGGTCAGCGGCGATCAATGCCGAAACCGCATAAAAATTCAGTGCTGGCGGCGTATCGAGATAGATGCGGTCGTATTCGCCGTCCAGCTCTTCGAGCAATTTACGAAGCTTGTTGATCTTGTGTTTGGCCTCGAGCTTGGGCTGCAAGTCAGCCAACTCGGCCGTGGCGGTGATGACATGGAGGTTATCGAACGGAGTCTCGTAGATATCGACCCGGGTTTTTTTCGAGAACGGCCCGGACGACAGCGTCTGCTTGAAGAAATCGGCGATGCCCATCGGGATGTCATCGCCGGTGAGCCCTGTCAGGTACTGAGTGGAGTTGGCCTGGGCATCGAGATCCACCAATAAGGTGCGATAACCCTCGCTGGCACTGACCGCCGCCAGATTGCAGGCAATGCTCGATTTGCCTACGCCACCTTTCTGATTGAACACCACGCGCCGCATGTCAAAACCTCCGTGTATCAAAGAATGACCGAGTGTAGTAGTCCATGGCGCTGCTTAGCTACCTCATCGGTAAAGGGACTACATAGTCAGGTGCGATCTCTTGATGAAAAAGCCGCAGAGTCATCCAGTGATTGCAAAAAGAGCCGACAGACATACCTGCCGCAACATGGATAATGGCCATACGACAGGTCGATGCAAACCAACCGGTACGTTTGTTGAGCAAAATGTAACCAGCATTTGCTACGGACTCGCCGCACCGCGATAATGCGCGCCACTCGGCGCGAAGCGCCTCGTAGGGTCTGTCGCTGTTTTTGCGATTCACTGCGTCAAGTAAGCCCGCAGGGGCGGGATGAATGTCTGTGATCAACTTCAACATCGCCCAATGGCGCGCGTGGGCCCCAGGGCTCGAAAGCGTGGACGATTGGCAGGCCTGGTGCCGACAACCGGTCGTGCTCCAGGGCAGCGATGGCGCCCCCGACGTCTCTTTTCTGCCAGCCATGCAGCGCCGGCGACTCAGCCGCCTGGCACGGATGGCGTTCAGTGTTGGCTGGCCATTGGCGGCGGGTCGGCAGGACTTACCGTTGGTCTTTATTTCCCGCCACGGCGAAACCCCGCGTACCTTTGAAATACTCCGCGACCTGGCAGCCGATCAACCGCTGTCGCCTACCCAGTTCAGTCTGTCGGTGCACAACGCAGTCATCGGCCTGTGGTCGATACTGCGCGGCGAAACCAGTGAAATGACGGCTCTCGCGGCAGCCGGCGACGGCCTTGAAAACGGCGTGCTAGAGGCGGCGGCATTGCTTGCCGAGGGTGCGTCGGCGGTCCTGTTGGTGGTCACCGAAGAGCAGCCGCCCGAAGCCTATTCCACTTGGATCGACGATGTGCCGTTCCCTTACGCAGTCGGTCTGCTGATTACCCCCGGCAATGACTGGCAGCTGTCCCTGAACAGCATCCCGGATGAGTTGTCCAAAGCCCGCTGGCCCCATGCCTTGAATCTCTTGCGTACCCTGCTCGGCCAGCAGACTACCTGCCAACATGCCTGGAAAAATCGTGTATGGACCTGGCAACGCAACCTGTAACAAATAAAAACCGCGACGCCTATTACTGGCGTCTGCTGGCTACCGCGGCAAGCTTCACCCTGTTCGGGTTGGGCGGGCTGTGCCTGCGCCTGGTGGTTTTCCCGCTGCTGGGCTACCTGCCCGGCGACGCCCAGGCGCATCGATTGCGGGCACGGCAAACCGTCAGTCGCTGTTTCTGGTTTTTTGTGCGGTTCATGGCTCGCACCGGCGTGCTGACCTACGACATCCAGGGCGCTGAAAAACTTGGCCGGCCGGGGCAGATGATCATCGCCAATCACCCGTCGCTGATCGACGTGGTATTCCTGATCGGCCTGGTGCGCCATGCCAACTGCGTGGTCAAACAAAGCCTCTGGAAGAACCCTTTTACCCGCGGCCCACTGCGCCGCACCGAATACATCAGCAATGATGGCAGTATGGACATGCTCGATACTGCTGCTGACGCGCTGAAAAGTGGTCAGACCCTGATCATCTTTCCCGAAGGCACTCGCACCCAGCCAGACGAAGCGCCGGCCTTTCATCGGGGCGCCGCGGCGATCGCACTGCGCGGTGCGAAAATTCTCACCCCGGTGATCATCAAGGTCAGCCCCACCACATTGACCAAGGCCGAACCCTGGTATCGGATCCCCAAACGTCGCGTGCACTTCAGTTTCCGTGTCGGGGCCGATATAGACCCACAAGCCTTCGCTGCGCTGGGACCTGCTCCACAGGCTTCGCGCAAGCTCAACGATTATCTGCATCATTACTTTATCAAGGAGCTCGCCGAAGATGAGCGATCTACACCGTGAAATCAAAGAACTGATCATCGAAGCCCTGGGCCTTGAAGACATCAGCGCACAAGACATCGACGACGACCAGACACTGTTCGGTGAAGGTCTGGGCCTGGATTCGGTCGACGCCCTGGAACTCGGCCTGGCCATCCAGAAAAAGTACGGCATCAAAATCGACGCCGACGCCAAGGACACGCGCAATCACTTCAGCAACGTGGCGAGCCTTGCGGCGTTCGTCACTGCAAAACAGGCAGCTTGAGACCGGACCATGCAAACTCGTGACGACATTTTCAACACCCTGCGCGATGCCATGGTCGAACTCTTCGAGTTGGACCCCGAGCGTGTGAACCTCGAATCCAACTTGTATCAGGACCTGGAAATCGACAGCATCGACGCGGTCGACCTGATCGACCACATCAAACGCCAGACCGGCAAGAAAATCGCCGCCGAAGAATTCAAATCGGTGCGTACCGTCAGCGACGTGGTCGAGGCGGTCTACCGTCTGGTTCAGCCGGCCGCATGAGTCGATTGATCGGCCTTGGCCTGCTGCTGGCAGGCCTGCTGTACCCCTTTGCGGTGTATTTCGGCATGGAACACTTCGCACCAAAGCAGTTTGGTCTGCTGCTGGGCAGCCTGTGGCTGGCCCGGGCACTGTTAGGTGCGCGCAAGCCTGGCAGTCTGTGGATGGCAGTCACCGCGATGGTTTTTTGCCTGCTGCTGGCGCTGTTCGACAGTCCGCTGTTGCTGCGCTGGTACCCAGTACTGATCAGCGTATTCATGCTCGGGCTGTTCGGGCTGAGCCTGAAATACGGTCCGCCGATGGTCGAACGCCTGGCGCGTATGCGTGAACCGCAACTGCCCGCCAGGGCGATCGTCTATACCCGGCAAGTGACGATCGTCTGGTGTGTGTTTTTCTTCTGTAACGGATTGCTCGCCGCCGCCCTGACCCTCTGGGCGCCGCTGAAGTGGTGGATGTTGTACACCGGCCTGATTTCCTACGGATTGGTAGGCCTGCTGTTTGCCATTGAATGGCTCATACGACAACGGGTACGAGGCCACCCATGAATTGGATAAAACTTGAGCACCTGTTGCTCAAGCATCAGCCGGAACGTGCCGTAACGGCGGGGCCGGCGCTGAATCACGCACAACTGTGCGAGCAGGCGTTGCGCCTGGCCGCCAGCCTGCAAGCCCAGGGTGTGCGGCGCATTGCCGTGCACCTCGAAGACGCCGCCGACCTGGCGATTGCCCTGCTCGGCGCCTGGCGTGCCGGGGTCAGCGTGCTGCTGCCTGCCGACTTGCAAGCCCGCACGCGCCAGCGCTGGTCGAGCGAGGTCGATGTGTGGCTGACCGATCAGGCCGAGGATGCGCACCTGAGCGATTATCGACATTCGCCCCTGATCGCCGCCACGCTGGACCTGGATCGCTGTCAGCTGAGCCTGTGCACCTCCGGCTCCAGTGGCGAACCCAAACGCATCGACAAAAACCTGCGCCAACTGGCCAATGAAGTCCAGGCACTGGAGCATCTATGGGGCGCCGATCTGGGTGAAGCCTGCATAATCGGCAGCGTCGCCACCCAGCACATCTACGGCTTGCTGTTCCGGGTGCTGTGGCCGCTGTGTGCCGGACGCTCGTTCGTGCGCAAGCAATTGGCCTTCCCGGAAGATTTGCAGCGCGCCAGCCGTGAACACCCGGCGTTCGCCTGGGTCGCCAGCCCGGCGCTGCTCAAGCGCATGGGCGACAATCTCGACTGGTTGGCCCTGAGTGCCGTTCGGCGAGTGTTTTCCTCCGGCGGCGCGCTGCCGGCCGAGGCCGCTCAAAGCCTGCACCAGCGCCTGAATCAGTGGCCAACGGAAATCTTCGGCAGTTCGGAGACCGGTGGCATCGCCTGGCGGCAGGCACAGGATCTCTGGCAGCCCTTTGCTGACATCGAACTGAGCCAGGACAGCGACGGCGCGCTGCTCATCGCCTCGACCTACTTGCCGCCCGGCCATATCGAACACACTGCGGATGCCGCGCGAATCGCAACCGATGGCCGTTTCGAATTGCTGGGGCGGCTGGACCGGATCGTTAAACTGGAAGAAAAACGTATCTCGCTGCCGATGTTGGAAAAGGCTTTGTTGGATCACCCATGGGTTGCCGAAGCGCGCCTTGGCGTCATTCAGGAAAACCGTGCCTCATTAGGTGTGTTGCTGGTGCTCAGCGAACAGGGGTTGCATGCCCTGCGCAATCAAGGCCGGCGCACCCTCACGCAAGCATTGCGTCAGCACCTGGGCCAGCATTGCGAAGCAATCGCCCTGCCACGCCGCTGGCGCCTGCTGCGGCAGCTGCCGTTGACCGCCCAGGGCAAACTGCCCCAGGTCGACGTTGAAGCCCTGCTCCTGGCACCGCGACCGAAGGCGCCAGAGGTGCTGGAACAGGTTGAAGTCGACGGCGAGTGGAGCCTGCAACTGGCGGTGCCACCGGACCTCGCCTATTTCAGCGGCCATTTCCCCCAGGCACCGGTATTGCCGGGCGTGGTGCAGATGGAGTGGGCGCTGAACCTGGGCCAGCAATTGATGGACCTGCCGGCGAAATTCGCTGGCATGGAGGTGCTGAAATTCCAGCAACTGGTGCGCCCGGGCGATGAAGTGCAACTGCACCTGCGGTTCGATCCCGCCCGCGGCAAGTTGTATTTCGCCTATCGCAATGAGACCGCCACCTGCTCCAGCGGGCGGATTTTGCTGGAGGCTGCAGGTGATGCATAACCCCTGCGCCGTGATCCCGGTCTACAACCACGAAACCGCCATCACCACGGTAGTCGATGCCGTGCTCGCCAGCGGCTTGCCGTGCCTTCTGGTGGATGATGCCAGCGATAAGGCCTGCGCCGCGGTATTGGACCGACTGGCCCAGCGCGACAAAGTGTTCCTGATCCGGCTCGCCACCAACCAGGGCAAGGGCGCCGCCGTCATGACCGGTTTCCGTGAAGCTTCGCGCCTGGGGTTCAGCCATGCCTTACAGGTGGATGCCGACGGCCAGCACGACCTGCAGGACGTCGCGACCTTCATCGAACAATCCCGCCTGCATCCCGAGGCAGTGATCTGTGGCTATCCGCAGTACGACGAGAGCGTGCCCAAAGGTCGCTTGTACGCCCGTTACCTGACTCACGTCATGGTCTGGATCAACACGCTGTCATTGCGGATTCGCGACTCCATGTGCGGCTTCCGCGTTTACCCGTTGCCACCGACCCTGGCGCTGATCGACTCGGCGAAGATCGGCAAACGCATGGATTTCGACTCCGACATTCTGGTGCGTCTGGCCTGGCGCAACCTCCCGATGCAGTGGCTGCAAACCAGAGTCCATTACCCGCTGGATGGCGTCTCGCATTTCCGCATGTTCCACGACAACGTGCTGATTTCAAGCATGCACACCCGCCTGTTCTTCGGCATGTTAGTGCGAGCCCCTGCGATCCTCTGGCGACGGTGGCGAACATGAACACAGACAGCCAACACTGGGCCGATCGCAAGGAACGCGGCAGTTTCTGGTTGATGAAGCTCACGGCGTTCGGCGCCAAAGTGCTCGGCCGTCGACTGCTGAGCCCGCTGTTGTACGGCATCGTGCTGTACTTTTTCCTGTTCGGGCGCAATGCCCGCCACAGCGCCTGGCAATACCAGCAGCGGCTCGCCGACTGGAGCGGGCGCAGCGAATTGCGTCCGACCCATTGGCGCGTGTTCGGCCAGTTCATGGCCTTTGCCGATTCCATGCTCGACAAGCTTGACGTGTGGAACGGCAAACTGAGCATCGAGCAGATCGAAATCATCGACCCGGCACTGCTGCGCAAGCAATTGCGTGGTACTCGCGGGCAAATGCTGGTGGGGGCGCACCTGGGCAATCTCGAGGTCTGCCGCGCACTGGCGGAGATCGGTGAGAAAGTCACAATGAACGTGCTGGTACACACCAAACACGCCGAGCAATTCAACCGTCTACTGGGCGAAGCCGGCGCGACCAACCTGCGGCTGATCCAGGTCAGCGAGCTGGACCCAGTGATCATGCTGCAACTGCATGAACGCCTGGAGCGCGGCGAGTGGCTGGCGATTGCCGGCGACCGCGTGCCGCTGCACGGCGGGCGCAGCGTAACGGTGGATTTCCTCGGCCATCTGGCCGCGTTTCCGCAAGGGCCGTGGCTGCTGGCCGGCTTGCTGAAATGCCCGATCCACCTGCTGATGTGTCTGAAGAAACCGACAGGCCAATATCAAGTAACCCTCGAACCGTTTACCGAGGCTGTGGTGTGGAAACGCAGTGACCGCGAACAGGTCATTCATCAGTGGGCTTCCCGCTACGCCGAACGCCTGGGTCACTATTGCCTGCAAGCGCCCCAACAATGGTTCAACTTTTACCCTTTCTGGAAGACCGATGACGACGTCAACGCTTGAGCCGGTAACCTTCGGCGAACTCCCCTTGCGCATCGAAGACGTGCTGGCCCTGGCCAACCGTCAGGTGCCGACGCAGCTGCAGGACGACCCTGCGTACCGCGAGCGCATCGCCAAGGGTGCGCGATTCCTCGATTCCCTGTTGGACAAGGAAGGGGTGATCTACGGCGTGACCACCGGTTACGGCGATTCTTGTGTGGTCGCGGTGCCGCTGCATCACGTCGAGGCCCTGCCTCGTCATCTGTACACCTTCCACGGCTGCGGCCTGGGCAAACTGCTCGACGCCCAGGCCACGCGCGCGGTGCTGGCGGCGCGTTTGCAGTCGCTGTGCCACGGGGTCTCCGGGGTTCGCGTGGAACTGCTGGAGCGCCTGCAAGCCTTTCTCGAACACGACATCCTGCCGCTGATCCCGGAAGAAGGTTCGGTCGGCGCCAGCGGTGATCTGACGCCGTTGTCCTATGTCGCCGCGACCTTGTCCGGCGAACGCGAAGTGATGTTCCGTGGCGAACGCCGACAAGCTGGCGATGTACATCGCCAGCTTGGTTGGGCACCGCTGGTGCTGCGTCCAAAAGAAGCCCTGGCGCTGATGAACGGCACCGCGGTGATGACCGGCCTCGCCTGCCTGGCATTCGCTCGTGCGGATTACTTGCTGCAACTGGCCACGCGCATCACTGCGCTGAACGTTGTCGCCCTGCAAGGCAATCCGGAACACTTTGACGAGCGCCTGTTCGCCGCCAAACCCCATCCGGGGCAGATGCAAGTCGCGGCGTGGTTGCGCAAGGATCTGGCGATCGATGCGCCGACCGCGCCGTTGCATCGCCTGCAGGACCGTTATTCCCTGCGTTGCGCGCCCCATGTGCTCGGCGTGCTGGCCGACAGCCTTAACTGGTTGCGCTCGTTCATCGAGATCGAGCTCAACAGTGCCAACGACAACCCGATTATCGATGCCGAAGCCGAGCGCGTGCTACACGGCGGGCACTTCTACGGTGGCCACATCGCGTTCGCCATGGACAGCCTGAAAAACCTGGTGGCCAACGTCGCCGACCTGCTCGACCGTCAACTTGCCCTGCTGGTGGACGAGCGTTACAACCACGGCTTGCCGAGCAACCTGTCCGGCGCCACAGCCGACCGGGCGATGCTTAACCACGGTTTCAAGGCGGTGCAGATCGGCACCAGCGCCTGGACGGCCGAGGCCCTGAAAAACACCATGCCGGCCAGCGTCTTCTCGCGCTCCACCGAGTGTCACAACCAGGACAAGGTGAGCATGGGCACCATCGCCGCCCGGGACGCGATACGCGTACTGGAGCTGACCGAACAGGTCGCCGCCGCCACGCTGCTGGCGGCCAACCAGGGCGTCTGGCTGCGCAGCAAAGCCGAGGATGCGCGCCCATTGCCACCGGCCCTGGCCGCCATGCATGAGGAACTGGCCGGGGACTTCCCGCCCGTCATCGAAGACCGTGCCCTGGAAGGCGAATTGCGCCTGTGCCTGAAGCGTATTGCCGAGCAACACTGGAGGCTGCATGCGTAGCAAGGGAGTGCTTCATGCCGATACGGAAATCCTCGTGCCGTTCTTTGACGTCGACACCATGAACGTCGTCTGGCACGGTCATTACGTCAAATACCTGGAAGTCGCCCGCTGTGCGCTGCTGGACAAGATCGGCCACAACTACGACGCCATGGTGGCGTCGGGTTACGCCTGGCCGGTGATCGACCTGCAGCTGCGTTATGTACGCGGCGCGGTGTTCGGTCAGAAGCTGAACGTGCGCGCCAATCTGGTGGAATGGGAGAACCGTCTGAAGATCAATTACCTGATCAGCGATCTGCAAACCGGTGAACGCCTGACCCGCGCCAGTTCCGTGCAAGTCGCGGTCGACATGAGCAGCCGCGAAATGCAATTGGCCTCGCCCAAGGTCTTCACCGACGCCGTTGAAAGGACGCTGGCATGAACGCGCTCTGCAAATGCCTCGCTACCCTGGTGCTGCTCGGGTTGTCCTCGTTGGCCAACGCCTTCGATCTGCAGCAGCTCAGCGATCAGCTGGCCAGACCGGATGTGATCCACGGCAACTTCATCCAGGAAAAACACTTGCGCGCGCTGCCGCAGCCGCTGACCAGCAAGGGCACCTTTGTCCTGGCGAAAAACCACGGCCTGCTCTGGCTGTTGAAAACCCCGCTGCAACAGGATTACCGCATCAGCGCCAAAGGCATTGCCCGACGTGATGCCAACGGTTGGCAGATGCTGCCGAGCAAGAGCGCCGGCGCCGAGCAGAACCGGTTGTTCCTCGCCGTGTTGCAGGGCGACAGCAGCGGGCTGCAACGGGATTTCGAGCTTTCGCTGAGTGGCGAAGCCCAGAACTGGAAGCTCACACTGGTCCCGCGTTCGATGCTGCTCAAGCAAGTGTTCAATCAAATCAACATCACCGGCGGCGACCTTGTGCACAGCATCGAACTGCTGGAAACCCAGGGCGACAGTACCCTTTTGCGCCTGCAGGACAGTACCAGCGACCAACCGTTGAGTGATGCGGAGCAACATGACTTTGCCGAGTGAACGGATGCTGCCGCGGCTGTTTCTGATCCTGCTTGTGGCAGTGCTCGCGCTCGCCGGTTGGCAATGGCGTGACGGCGCTCCGCTGTCGGCCAACCTGATGGAACTGGTACCAGGCACGGCGCCGGACGCGCTGGAACTGCGCGCCGAACAACGCATGCAAGAGCCGCTGAACCGCGAAATGCTGGTATTGGTCGGGCACAAGAACCGTGAACAAGCCATTGCCATGGCCCGCAAACTCGGTGATCAGTGGCAGGCCAGCGGCCTGTTCGAAAAGGTCCAGTGGAACCTGCAAGCCGACTTGCCAGCACTGCGCACGCAACTGCTCAACGGTCGCCTGGCGATGCTCGCGCCAACGGACCGACAGCAACTCATCGAACATCCCGACGCCTTCATTCAGCAACGGGTACAAGCGCTGTTCGACCCCTTTACCGGTTTCAGTCTGGTCCCGAGTCAGGATGACTGGCTGGGCCTGACCGGGCGCATCCAGAATAGCCAGCCGCAGCACGGCGCCGTGCAACTCGATATCGGCAGCGGCGCGCTGATCGCCGATGCCGACGGCCAGAGTTGGGTACTGCTGCGCGCGCAGACCACCGGTAATGCTTTCGACATGAACCTGCCGCTGCAAGTGGCGGACCTGCTGGCAATCAGTCGTGAAGAAGCCGCTCAGGCCGACGTGCAGCTGCTCGCGGCCAGCGGCCTGCTCTACGCCGCCGCCGGACAGCAGCAGGCCACTCGGGAGATGACCTGGGTCGGTGGCGGTGCCACGGCGGGGGTTCTGTTGCTGCTGTTGCTGGCCTTCCGGCGTTGGCGCGTATTGCTTGCCTTCGTTCCGGTGCTGGTGGGCATGTTGTTTGGCGCCGTGGCGTGTGTGGCGCTGTTCGGTCACATGCATGTGATGACGTTGGTGCTGGGTTCGAGCTTGATCGGCGTCGCCGTCGATTACCCGCTGCATTACCTGTCCAAGAGCTGGAGCCTCAAGCCCTGGCACAGTTGGCCAGCGTTGCGCCTGACCTTGCCGGGCCTGACGCTGAGCCTGATCACCAGTTGCATCGGCTACCTGGCCCTGGCCTGGACGCCGTTCCCGGCGCTGACCCAGATTGCCGTGTTCTCCGCCGCCGGCCTGCTCGGCGCCTACTTGTCCGCCGTGTGCCTGCTGCCGGCCCTGCTCAAAGGCGCAGACCTGCGCCCCGCGCAATGGCCGCTGCGCGTCGCCGAGTTTTTGCTGGGCCTGCGTGAAGCACTGCTCAAAGTGGCAAGTACCCCGGTGCTGCTCGCGCTGCTGATTGCCTTCTGCGTCGGCGGTCTGTTGCAGCTCGATACCAGGAACGATATTCGCCAATGGGTCGGCGCGCCGCAGCAATTGACGGACGAAGCGCAGACCATTGCCCGCATCACCGGGTATCAGCCCACCAGCCAATTCTTCCTGGTGCGGGGGGCCAATCAGCAAGAATTGCTGGAGCGGCAGACCGCGCTGAGCGAACGCCTGGATCAGTTGGTCAATCTGGAAAAACTCCACGGCTACCTGTCACTCAATCAATTGGTCAGCCAACCCAGCGAACAGCGCAAAGTACGCGAAGCGTTGAACAAATTGCCGCAGTATTGGCAACCGCTGCTCGACGTCGGCGTGCCGGCAGAAGCGCTGCATGCCGAACTGGCGAAGTTGCAGGCGTTGCCCACCGAAGACATTGACGCGTCACTGGCCGGTCCTTTGGCCGAGCCCTATCGCGCCCTGTGGCTGGGCCCGACGAATGACGGCGTCGCCGCGATGGTCAGCCTGCAAGGGCTGAACAACCCTTCCCTGCTGCGGGTTCAGGCGCTGGATTTACCGGGGGTGGAGCTGGTCGATCGCCTGGGTGAATTGAACAACGTTTTTGCCCAGACCCAGATCAGCGCCGCTGAATTGAAACTCGCCTCTTGCGTGCTGATCGTGCTGGTGCTGATCCTGCCGTTCGGCCTCGGCGGCGCGTTGCGCGTCGTTGCCCTGCCGTTGCTGGCCGCCCTGTGCAGCCTGGCCAGTCTCGGCTGGCTCGGTCAGCCACTGACGTTGTTCAGCCTGTTCGGCTTGTTGCTGGTGACAGCGATCAGCGTCGACTACGCGATCCTCATGCGCGAACAAATCGGCGGCGCGGCGGTGAGCCTGCTGGGCACCTTGCTAGCGGCGGTAACCACCTGGTTGTCATTCGGGTTGCTGGCGGTGTCCAGCACGCCGGCGGTGAGCAACTTCGGTCTGTCGGTAAGCCTGGGGCTGGCCTTCAGCTTCATTCTGGCACCCTGGGCCGGACGCCAGGTTCACGCCGTCCCCGTCACGGAGTCGGCCGCATGATGATCGTCCTGTTCTGGCTGATGGCCCTGGCGTTGTTCGCCGTGGCAACCCGCGTCGGCCGTCACTTCGGTGTGATCCCGATCGTCAGCCAACTGCTACTGGCGACCTTCGGCCTGCCGCTGCTGATGTACTTCTGGATCGAACCCGGCTGGCAACTCAGTGGTGCCGACCTGATCTCGCCGGTGTGGCTGAAAAACCTCTACAGCCTGAGTTTTGCCTTGCTGCTGGGGCACATCCTCAGCGACGTGATCGACCTGCGACTGGACCGCCAGAGCCTGAAAATCGCCCTGCCGAGTTTCTGCATTCCATTCGCCTGCGGGCTGGCGACTGCGGTGTGGTTGCTGCCTGCGCAGTCATGGATCAGTTCGCTGGCGGTCGGCCTGGTGTTCGCCATCACCGCCATTCCGGTGCTGTATCTGTACCTGCGGCACATCAACTACCCGCCCACCGCGACCCGGCGGCTGGTACAGACCGCAATCCTCATCGACCTCACCTGCTGGACCCTGTTCGGTTTCGCTCAAGGCAGCCTGCACGCGAGTAGTCTGCTGCTGCCGCTGGCGGGCGCCTGTCTGCCGTTGCTGCTGCGCCTGATCGGTTTGCGCCAACCGCTGCTGTACAGCGGCTGCTTCTTCGCGCTGCTGGTGGTCGCCGAACACTTCAAACTCAATGCGCTGATTTTCGGCATCGGTTACCTGCTCTGCATGGCCGCGCGCAAGGTGCCGCTGGTACTGCCATTGCCGGTGATCCTGATGAGTCGCTTGCAAACCTACATCGCCATCCCGCTGATCCTCACCTTCGGCATCGTGCAGATCAATGTGCACAGCGCCATGGCCAGCCTCGGCTGGGTGCAATTGGTGGCACTGCTGCTGCTTCCGATTGCCAGCAAACTGCTCGGCAACTGGCTGGGTCTCGGCTGGGCCGGCGCTTCGTTTGAAGGCGCCAGCCGCTGGCGGGAAAGTATCCTGCTGAACATCCGCGGCTTGAGCGAGATCGTCTTTCTCAACCTGCTGCTGCAACAACAGCTCATCAGTGCGGCGCTGTATTTCGCGCTGATGGTGATGGGCCTGATCGCGACACTGCTGCCGGCCCTTGCCGGCATGCAACGAACCCCCATGAACATCGCCGTCCCGGCAAGGAGCTCACGTGCCAACAATTGAAATGGAACGTCGCCAGGTAGTAGTGATCGGCGCAGGCCCCTCGGGCGCCATCGCTGCCGCGCTGCTCAAGCGCAATGGCCACGACGTGCTGATGATCGAACGCCAGCATTTTCCACGGTTTTCCATCGGCGAAAGCCTGCTGTCCCACTGCCTGGACTTCGTCGAAGAAGCCGGCATGCTCGACGCGGTAAACGCCGCGGGGTTTCAGCTGAAAAACGGTGCTGCATTCGCTTGGGGCGAGCAGTACAGCGCCTTCGATTTCGGTGACACCTTCAGTAAGGGCAAGCCGACCACTTTCCAGGTCCAGCGCGCCGATTTCGACAAGTTGCTGGCCGATCAAGCAGCACTGCAAGGCGTGGAAGTCCGTTACGGTGAAGCCATTGTCAGCGTCGACTTCAAACTGCCGAAACCGCAACTCGATGTGCTGCGCGAGGATGGCAGCCAGTACGGCGTCGAAGCCGATTTCGTGCTCGATGCCAGCGGCTACGGTCGCGTGCTGCCTCGTCTGCTCGATCTTGAAGCACCGTCGAATTTCCCGGTGCGCCAGGCGGTATTCACCCACGTCGAAGACCATATCGACAACCCGGCTTTCGAGCGGGAAAAAATCCTCATCACCACCCACCCGATCCACCGCGACATCTGGTTCTGGACCATTCCGTTCAGCAACGGTCGTTGCTCGGTCGGGGTGGTGGCGGCCGCTGAACATTTCGAAGGTCGCACCCATGATCTGGACGAATGCCTGCGCGGTTTCATAGCCGAAACCCCGAGCCTGGCCGGCGTGCTGAACAACGCGGTGTGGGATACGCCCGCACGGACCATCGGTGGCTATTCGGCCAACGTCAAAACCCTGCACGGCCCGGGCTTTGCCCTGCTGGGTAACGCGGCGGAATTTCTTGATCCAGTGTTCTCCTCCGGCGTGACCATCGCCATGCGCTCGGCGAGCATGGCCGCTGCTGTTCTGCACCGCCAACTGCAAGGTGAAAGCGTTGATTGGCAAACCGAGTTCGCCGAACCGCTCAAGCGCGGCGTCGACACCTTCCGTTGCTACGTCGAAGGCTGGTACACCGGCACCTTCCAGGACGTGATTTATCATGAGGGCGGCTCGCCCGATATTCGCCGCATGATCAGCTCGATCCTCGCCGGTTATGCCTGGGACGAACGCAATCCGTTTGTCAGCGAACCCAAGCGCCGTTTGCGAATGCTCTCGGAACTGTGTGCAAGGGATGACACGTGAGTCTTGGAAGGTGCTGTGTGATGGTACTCTCGCTATACCCACAGGGTGTGCAATGGTGATGCGATTTCTGCTACTTGGCGCAGTCCTGTTGCTGAGCGCCTGCGCCAGCCAGGTGCCGCTGCCCGAGCACACCCCGAACCTGCCGTTGCCGCAACAATTACACATTCAGCGACTGCTGGATGGTCAGCGTCAGGACTGGGTGCTGGTGATTGCGCGTGAAGGCCCGGGCATTCGCTGGTCGATGATGGACTTGCTGGGCATTCCACAGGCGCGTCAGAAACTGATCGACGGCCAATGGCAGGCTGACGGGCTGCTGCCGCCCAATCCGGAAGCCCGCGAGCTGTTCGCCGCGTTGCTGTTTGCGCTGACGCCCAAAGATCAATTGCCCGGCAACTACCCCGATGCCTGGCAGCATGGTGCGCGACGATCCCTGCCCTCGCACTGGGAAATCCGCTACTCACAACCGTTGAGCTTTGAATTGAATCTACCCAAAGGTCCGAAGTACCTGATTTCGCCTCTGACCGGTGAGACGCCATGACCGCCTACCTCAATGCCCTCGGGGTGATCTGCGCCCTGGGTCGTGACAAACATGAAGTCGCCCGCAACCTGTTTGCCGGCGATTGCTCCGGCATGCGCAGCGAGGCCGACTGGGTGCCTGAGCGGTCGTTGCCGGTGGCGGCGGTGCGTGTCCAACTGGCGCCGATTCCGGCTGAACTGGCCGGGCACAACAGCCGCAACAATCAGTTGTTGATGGACGCCGCGCTGCAAATTCGCGACGACATTGATCATGCGATCCAGACCTACGGCCGTGACCGCATTGGCGTGATTCTGGGCACCAGCACGTCTGGCATCGACGAAGCCAGTCGCGGCCTCGCGCACTACATCCGTGAGCATGAATTTCCCGCCGATTACGACTATCAGCAACAGGAACTCGGCGCGCCGGCCAACTTCCTCGCCGATTGGCTGCAATTGAGCGGTCCGGCTTATGTGATCTCCACCGCCTGCACGTCCAGCGCACGGGCACTGATGAGTGCCCAGCGCCTGCTGGACCTGGGCTTGTGCGACGCGGTGTTGTGCGGCGGTGTCGACACTTTGTGCAAATTGACCCTCAACGGTTTCTCGGCTCTGGAAGCGCTGTCCGGGCAACGCTGCAATCCGTTCTCGGTCAACCGCAGCGGTATCAACATCGGCGAAGCCGCCGTGCTGTTTCTGATGAGCAAAAAGGCTGGCGAAGGCCATTCGATTGCCCTGCTCGGCAGCGGCGCCAGCTCCGATGCGCATCACATTTCCGCACCGGAACCGACCGGCCGTGGCGCCCTGCAAGCGATGCGCAAGGCCTTGAGCCGTGCGGGCCTGCAGCCGCAGCAAATCGATTATCTGAATCTGCATGGCACCGCTACCCAACATAACGACGCGATGGAAAGCCTGGCGGTGTCGACGCTGTTCCCCCAAGGCGTGCCGTGCTCGTCGAGCAAACCGATGACCGGTCACACCCTCGGCGCCGCCGGTGCCCTGGAAGCGGCGTTCTGCTGGTTGAGTCTGAGCGCCATCAACCACGACCATGCCCTGGCGCCCCACGTCTGGGACGGTCAACTGGACCCGGCGTTACCGGCCCTCAATTGGGTGACCCCGGCCGATCGCCTGACGTCCATTGCACCTCGCTACCTGATGAGCAACTCCTTCGCCTTCGGTGGCAACAACGTCAGCCTGATTATCGGAGACGCCCCATGATTGACTGGCCGCTCGCCGAATTGCTGCCGCACGCTGGCGACATGATCCTCATCGAGCAGATCCTGTCGTTCGATGACGAGCAGATTCACACCCGCCTCACCGTCAGGCCCGATGGCCTGTTCAGTCGCCCCGACGGCGGCCTGCCAGCCTGGGTCGGCATCGAACTGATGGCGCAGAGCGTCGCCGCCTATGCCGGCTGCCACGCGCGCCAGCGTGGTGATGCGGTGGCGTTGGGGTTTCTGCTCGGCACCCGCAAATTCGAATGCAACGTCGAACACTTCCCCGCCGGTACCGAGCTGACCATCCACGGGATCCGATCGCTGGAAGACGACAACGGCATGGGCGTGTTCGAATGCCACATCAACGCCCCCGGCATTCACGCCACCGCCCGTCTGAACGTGTTCCGTCCGCCTCAGGCCGCTCAATACCTTCATGAAACCCAAGGAGCCAGTCATGACTGAATCCGTATTGGTCACCGGTTCCAGCCGTGGCATCGGCCGCGCCATCGCGTTGCGCCTGGCCCGGGCCGGGCATGACATCGTGCTGCATTGCCGCAGCGGCCTTGCTGACGCCGAAACGGTGCAGGTTGAAATCGAGGCCTTGGGCCGCAACGCACGCATCCTGCAATTCGACGTGTCCGACCGCGCCAGCTGCAAAGCCATTCTCGAAGCCGATGTAGAAGCTCATGGAGCCTATTACGGCGTCGTGCTCAACGCCGGCCTGACACGCGACGGTGCTTTTCCGGCCCTGAGCGAGGATGATTGGGATGTGGTGATGCGCACCAACCTCGACGGTTTCTACAACGTGCTGCACCCGGTGATGATGCCGATGATCCGTCGTCGCGCCGCCGGGCGGATTGTCTGCATCACCTCGGTTTCCGGGTTGATCGGTAACCGTGGCCAGGTCAACTACAGCGCGTCCAAGGCCGGTTTGATCGGCGCGGCGAAGGCGTTGGCGGTCGAACTGGGCAAGCGCAAGATCACCGTCAACTGTGTCGCACCCGGCCTGATCGACACAGCCATGCTCAATGAAAACGTGCCGGTGGAAGAACTGATGAAAATGATCCCCGCACAGCGCATGGGCACCCCTGAAGAGGTGGCCGGCGCGGTGAATTTCCTGATGTCGGCGGAAGCCTCGTACATCACCCGGCAGGTTCTGGCCGTCAACGGAGGCCTGTGCTGATGAAGCGCGTCGTCGTCACCGGCATGGCCGGCATCACCTCACTGGGCAGCGATTGGGAGACCATCGCCGGCAACTTCGCGGCTAACCGCAGCGGTATTCGCCGGATGGATGAGTGGGACCGTTTTACCGAACTCAACACGCGCCTGGCTGGGCCCATCGATGACTTCAAGGTGCCGAGCCACTGGACCCGCAAGCAACTGCGCAGCATGGGTCGCGTCTCACGGCTGGCGGTCGGTGCTGCGGAACAGGCTCTGGCCGACGCCGGATTGCTGGGCAACGCGTTGATCAAGGACGGGCGCATGGGTGTGGCCTGCGGCTCTTCCACCGGCAGCACCGACGAGATCAAGGCATTCGGCAACATGCTGCTCAACTCGGTGGCCGAAGGCCTGAACGCCAACTCCTACGTGCGCATGATGCCGCACACCACCGCGGCGAATATCAGCATCTTCTTCGGCCTGACCGGTCGACTCATCCCGACTTCCAGCGCCTGCACCAGCGGCAGCCAGGGCATCGGCTACGCCTACGAATCGGTCAAGTTCGGCCGCCTGCCGCTGATGCTCGCCGGCGGCGCCGAAGAGCTGTGCCCTACCGAAGCCATGGTCTTCGACGCGCTCTACGCCACCAGCCTGAAAAACGATGCCCCGCAGACCAGCCCTCGTCCTTACGACACCGGACGCGATGGCCTGGTGATCGGTGAAGGCGGCGGAATGCTGGTCCTCGAAGAACTGGAACACGCATTGGCACGCGGTGCGCATATCCATGCCGAACTCGTCGGTTTCGGCAGCAATGCCGACGGCCAGCACGCCACCCGTCCAGAGCGGTCCACCATGCGCCGGGCGATGGAACTGGCCCTGGAAGACGCGGGCTTGCAGCCCTCGGACATCGGCTATGTGAACGGTCACGGCACGGCCACCGAGCAGGGCGATATCGCTGAAACACTGGCGACCAGCAGCCTGTTCGGCGAGCACATGCCAATCAGCTCGCAGAAGAGCTTCCTCGGCCACACCCTGGGCGCCTGCGGCGCGCTGGAGTCCTGGTTCAGCATCGAAATGATGAACCGCGACCTGTACGCACACACCTTCAACCTCGACGAGGTCGATCCGAACTGCGGCAAGCTCGATTACCTGCGTGGCGAGTTTCGGCAGATGAGTAATCAGTATGTGATGAACAACAACTTTGCGTTTGGTGGGGTTAATACTTCGCTGATTTTTCGGCGGTGGTCGTAACGCCAGAAACGACAAAAGGCGCCTTTCGGGAACACGGATAGTATTGCCCTCGGACGCTTTCGCGGGTAAGCCCGCTCTCACAGGGGGCGGCAGTGTGGGGAAAATCGTGTTCACATCGCAGAACTGTGTGGGAGCGGGGCGCGATTGACTCGGGCCGCGTCCGGACGCAGCAGTCACGGCTCCAACGTCTCAACCTTACGCGTCAGCAGTTCCACAAACGCCTTGGCCATCGGCGACTTCTGATCCTTGCGCTGCACCAGCCACACCGCTGACACCGCTTCCGGATCCAGCAACGGCCGATAGATCACGCCGTCGATGCGCATCCGTTGATAAGACGCCGGCAGCACTGATACCCCCAATCCCGCCGCGACCAGACCGATAATGGTCATCGCCTCCCCAGCCTCTTGCGCGAAGTGCGGGCTGAAACCGGCATCCCGGGCCAGGCTGAGTAATTGTGCGTACAGGCCGCTGCCGTAGCTGCGTGGAAAAAATACGAAAGGCTCCAGGGCCAGGGCGGACAGAAATAATCCTTCCTCGCTACCGGCCACCAACGGATGCTTGGAACTGAGCACCGCCACCAGTGGCTCACGCATCAGTTCCACCACGCTGAGCGAGTCCGGCAAGCCCAGCGGCCGCATGATTCCGACTTCGATCGATTCTTCCACCAGTGCATCGGCCACCTGGGTGCTGCTCATTTCCCGCAGGTTCAAATGCACAGCAGGAAAGCGCTGGCGAAACGAAAAAATCGCCTGGGGGATAGTCGAGTTGAATGGTGCGGACGAGGTGAAGCCAATCTTCAGTTCACCCAACTCACCCAGCTGTGCCCGCCGAGCCACATCCGCCGCTTTATCGACCTGCGCCAGCACCAACCGCGCCTCCTCCAGAAACAGCCGACCGGCCTCACTCAACTCGACCCGACGATTGGTCCGTTCGAAAAGCCGCGCCCCCACTTCCTGCTCCAGCGCCTGGATCTGCTGGCTCAACGGTGGTTGTGAGATGCCCAGCACCTGGGCCGCGCGGCCGAAATGCAGTTCTTCAGCAACGGCGATGAAGTAGCGCAGGTGACGCAATTCCATGAAAACTCCCATTAGGTCGCAAAACCTCTCAAACAGATCGAACAATATATTGGATTGAATCATTAGGCAGCTATATGCTTTTTCCATTGCCTGACCGGCTGCGCTCTCCGAGGTCTGAAGTGAAAACTGTTGTCGCCCCACTCGCCCATGAAATTCCCCCCGCCGCGCTGGACGATGTCGTCGCCGAACTAAAGGAGATTTACATCGAGAAAGGCACCCCGATGTTCATGCGCACGGTGCTGGCACTGTTCTGCGGCGGCTTCGCGACCTTTGCCCTGCTCTACTGCGTGCAGCCGATGATGCCGCTGCTGTCCCACGAGTATTCCATCAACGCGGCCCAGAGCAGCCTCATCCTCTCGGTGGCCACTGGCATGTTGGCCATCGGCTTGTTGATCACGGGTCCCCTCTCCGACCGCGTAGGGCGTAAACCGGTCATGGTGGCGGCGCTGTTCGCCGCGGCCCTGTGCACCATCGCCAGTTCAATGATGCCAAGCTGGCACGGCGTGTTGCTGATGCGCGCGCTGATAGGTTTGTCGTTGAGTGGTCTGGCAGCGGTTGCCATGACGTACTTGAGCGAAGAAATCCACCCGCAGCACATCGGGCTCGCCATGGGTCTCTACATCGGCGGCAACGCCATCGGCGGGATGAGCGGGCGCCTGATTACCGGGGTGTTAATCGACTTCGTCAGCTGGCACATGGCGATGCTGGTGATCGGCGGCCTGGCGCTGATCGCGGCGGCGGTGTTCTGGAAAATCCTTCCAGAATCGCGCAACTTCCGCCCTCGCTCGCTACACCCGCGCAGCCTGCTGGACGGCTTCACCATGCACTTTCGCGATGCCGGCCTGCCGCTGTTGTTCCTCGAAGCCTTTGTGCTGATGGGCGCGTTTGTCACCCTGTTCAACTACATCGGTTATCGCCTGCTGGCCGAGCCGTATCACATGGACCAGGCCTTCGTCGGGCTGCTTTCGGTGGTGTACCTGTCGGGCATCTACAGCTCGGCGAAAGTCGGCGCCCTGGCCGACAGACTCGGCCGGCGCAAAATGCTCTGGGCCACCATCGCGCTGATGATCGCCGGCCTCGCCCTGACCCTGTTCACGGCGTTGCCGATGGTAATCATCGGCATGCTGATTTTCACCTTCGGCTTCTTCGGCGCCCATTCGGTGGCCAGCAGCTGGATCGGCCGCCGTGCGCTCAAAGCCAAGGGGCAGGCGTCGTCGCTGTACCTGTTCAGCTATTACGCCGGGTCGAGCATTGCCGGCACGGCGGGTGGGGTGTTCTGGCACTTGGGCGGGTGGAACGGGATTGGGCTGTTTATCGGCGCGTTGCTGGTGGTGGCGCTGGTGGTGGCGTTGAAACTGTCAAAGCTGCCGCTACTGCCGGGCATCGCACAGGTTTAGCCACAACTGCGCCCTAGCGGTAATCGCGAGCCAAGGTACACTGACGACATTCGTCAGTCTTGGTAAAGGGAAGCCAGAATGCGCCTGGACCGTCTTCACATTCAGAATTTTCGTTGCTACGAAGATGCCACTTTCGACTTTCAGCCGGGCTTCAATCTGGTGGTGGGGGTTAATGGGAGCGGGAAGACTTCGTTGTTGCAGGCGGTGGCCCTTTGTTTCAGAAATTTTGTTGGTTCCTTAGGGAGACCCGCTCCACCGCTAGCAGATGAAGATGTGCGATCGGTTATCCAAAAATTCGAAGATCGGCTTCGATTTGAAAGAGCTTACCCGCTGCAGGTAAATGCTACTGGAGCTGCATTTGGCTTTAACACTTGGGACGTGTCTAAAGATCGCAATGGTGTATCAGCAAGCTTTGACGTAAATATTAATATAGCTATTACGAAGCACCTTGAGCTTATAGACTCAGGAAACACTCTTGATCTCCCGATAATTGCCGTATACCAAGCAAATCGCAGATGGCTATCGGGCAAATCTTCAGTGGAGTCTGCTATTAAGCAGCAACCTTCACGGCTTGATGCTTATATAAATTGGTTTGATGCAGCCGCAAACATACAAGAGTTCGAAAACTGGGTTATAGGAAAGACGCTTGAACGGCTTCAGAGAATGTCGCGATCAGGCCCTCGAGAATATTTTGATGACGAATTGCAATGGGTAAATTCGACATTGAAAATTGCAATACCTGAGTCACAAGGTATTGAATACGATTTAGATTTGCGCAACTTAGTCGTAACCATCGAAAACAAATCAATTATTTTCAGCGATCTAAGTGATGGTCAACGGGGAATGATTGCCCTCGTAGCTGATATTGCACGACGTATTTGTCTCCTAAACCCACAAATGGGAAGCAAAGTGCTGGCGCTAACTACTGGCGTGATCATCATTGATGAACTGGACATCCACCTTCACCCTGCATGGCAACGCAGCATAGTGTCGGTGCTCAGAAATGCTTTTCCAAAAGTCCAGTTCATCACGGCCAGTCACTCACCACAAATCATCGGCAGCCTGAAACCCGAAGAAGTCATTATCCTGAATGATGGCGATCCCTCTCATCCTCGGGTCACCTACGGTCTCGACTCAAGTCGCGTCCTCGAGGAGGTTATGGACGTACCACAACGTGAGCCGGAGGTTGAAGTTCTGCTCTTGGAGCTATTCTCCACGCTGGAAGATAACGACCTTGCAAAAGCCAAACTACTGCTTCAGGCACTCAAGAAAAAAGCTCCAGATCTGCCCGAGTTTCTAAGAGCTGAAGCATTGCTCAAGCGTAAGGAGATCATTGGCCGATGAAGCGAGTGATCAAAGGAACTGAGCCCGCATCATTTCTTCAGTGGAAAGCATTAGCGAATGAAGAGTGGACACCTTCTTACTCTGTGCTGCGTAACCCAGAGAAACAAACCCTGCACGAGAGCCTGCTCCGCGAACAAGGTTATGTCTGTTGTTACTGCGGAAATAAAATCAGCCTGCAATCCAGCCATATAGAGCATTTCCGCCCCCAAAATCCCTTCGATCATTTGGACCTGGAGTACACCAATCTCCATGCTTCCTGCCAAGGTGAGACCGAAGACCCAAAACCCGCCCACTGCGGACACAGCAAGGGAAACAGATTCTCCGAGCACTCTCACATATCGCCGTTAGAAGAGGACTGTGAGAGCCAATTCAGATTCACGCTGATTGGCCAAATAGAAAGCGCGCACGCCGATACACCCGCCAAGAACATGATCAACCTACTCGCACTCGACATCAGTTTTCTTAACAACCGACGTAAAGAAAAGCTGGAGGGCATCTTCGATGACGACTTTCTGGCTGACTTTGCCGTCGAAGAACTTGAAGCGATCATTCATCGATACCGTCATCCGCAATATGGCCAGCATGACGCCTTCGACCACGTCATCGCCCGCTATGCAGAACAATTACTAGGTCGGTAAAAAACACAACCTGCTTATCGGCGCGCTGCGGGTTGTGGGTTGTGGGTTGCTGGTCGCGTTGAAGCTGGCGCGTCTGGCCCTGCTTCCGGGGAAGTAGCTCGCCTACCTGAGCACTACCCGCGCCTCGAGTACGGCGTCTCGCTTTTCCAGGGTCAGCGATTGCAGGGCAACGCCGTCCCGCTCGACACGGTCCAGCCATTGCAGCAAAGCCTTCGCGTCCCCGCTAAGGGTCAGGCGCAGCAAGTCGTTGTCGGTATCCATCTGGTGCAGTTCGAGACCTGCCGCCGTGACGCTTTCACTGACGCGCAATGACAAGGGGCGGTCAGTAACGACGGGAATGGTGTCCCGGGGTTGCGCCTGTTGCACTTGCGCCGCCAGGGTCAATTGCTGCTGATATTGGCGCTCGACTGTTTCAAGCCGCTGGCGGGTCGGCTGCCAGACCAAACTGAATGCCGCGACGGCCAGAATAAAAACCCCCATGACCGACACCAGCCGTTGCTCGCGAGTGGACATGCGCTGCCATGCTGCCTTCATGTGTCTTCCTCCACTATCAATGTCGCCCGCACGCTATTGCGCTCTTTGCTCGCACTGTCGAGCCTGACGGGCAAGCCTTGCTGTCGCCCACGTTCTCGCAGCTGCTCGAGCTCGGCGAAGCTGTTGGCGGTCAGCTGGATTTTCCAGCCGCTGCCCTGGCGAAACTCGATGCGCTGGACTTCGACATGGCTGGCGCCGATGACCTGCTCGGTCAGATTGACCAGGCTTGCGATACGCGTGTTCTGCGGTTGCGCGCGCTGACTCTGGAGCGCTTTGAGCTGCGTTGCCAGGTCGACGATACGGCCCTGTTCAGGGTAAAGCGCCTTGAACCGTTGTTCGTTCCGGGAATAGAGCTGGCGGGTTTCGTTATCCAGAAAACGGATTCGCATTTCACTGGTGCCCCAGCTCAGCATCAACAGCATCAGCAGCGCCAAGCCACCGAGACGCCAGGGCAGAGGCTTTCCACGCGAGGCGAATGTCCCCTGCAGCAGGTCGATGGCTTGCGAGGGGCGGTTTGCCAGCCATTGATCGACAGCGACCGAGTCCTGTCGCTCGTCGAACCATTGAATGTCCGCAGGCAAAGCCGTCCTGAGCAAAGTCAAACTGTCATCCGACACGGCCACCCGCGCCGGCATGCCGCCCCCCAACAGCCATCGACCAAACCACCACACACCCAACGCCTGATCTCCAGGCAATACGTCGGCATCGACGTAGACCGAACGCACCGCGATACCGGACGCGGCCAGCAACGCGAGCACTTCGGCGAATCGCGCCTGGTCGATCACCATCACCGGGTAGTGCCCCTCTCGGTCACGAGCGCCGACGCTCAAATGCAGCAGCTCCAGCGCCTCGCTCAGTTGATCCTCAACCGCAAACGCAACGGCCTGCGCTCCGGGCTGGCGCCTGGAGGGCCATGGATCGCTGCGTACCCAACTGCATAATTCCATGGGCAGCAGCAGATCGACCGCCTGCCTGTTCAGTGCCTGCGCAGCTTGATGCAAGGGCATGGGCTGTCGTTGGCCCGTGGAGGACCATACACAGCAGGGCCAGTCAGCCGAGGGAGCGGCAAGACCTTGCGCAGTCAGGTATAGCCAGGTGTTCATCGCGGCATCTCGTTGGCACTCGAAGGAAGAAAACGTCTTTGCAGGATGCTCAATTGGCGAGTATCGGGGTCGCGCTCGACGTCGGTGGCCAGCCGCAGGGAGCCCTGTCCCCGGGTAACCTGAACCGTGATCCGGTACCAGCGACTGCTGACGCCAAGACCGTGACTGCTCAGGCCCGATCCGGACAGCAAGGGGTCTTGGGTGAAGGCCTGGACACTTGCCCATGCAGTCGTCGAGCGCTGACGAAGCAATGCGTCGGCAGTCGCGGCTTCCATACCATCGAGCATCCTCAACACCAACGCCGGTGCAGTATTGATGTTCAGGACGGCGTCCTTGGGTAACAACGCCACCCAGGGTTCCAGTCGACGCAGTGATGGACCGTCCATACCCGGCAACAGGCGCAATTGACTCAACTCGCGCAACGCGCCCACTTGGCTCAGCTCCAGCGGTGGCAGTTCAAGCAAGGCCAACAAGCGTGCCCAGCGGTTAAGAGTGACCTGGTCGACCTGGCCCTGAGTCAACAACGCATTGAGATTGAAGCGCCCGGCCAAGTCCTCGATGACCACGCGAATCAGCGTGTCTTCAATGTCGAAATCGGGGGCCAATCGGGCCCAATCCTGGGTCAGATCGACGGTCTTTTGCGGGTCCCGCGCAGCTTCCTGCAACTGCAACAGCGCCCAGGTTTCCCCGGCTACACCGAGTTGACGCAGGTGTAACTGCTGCAATTGTTGTCCACTGCTTTGCAACAACAAGCGGTGGTTGTGCAGTAAACCACCCGTGATCAACAGCGCCAGGCTCATGACCAGCAGGACGCTGATCAACGCAATACCCCGTTGCCGCCCGCTCACGGCAGCGCGCCCGGCAATAGCAACACTCGGCGAATCGACTCGAAACGCCCCGCCGAAAATTGCGCTTCCACCGCCAATGGTGCTTTCACGCCCTGCCCGGTCGGCCAATCACTGCGCCAGCCGGACTGGCTATCGAACAGCCGCCAGCTCAAGGCTCGAACATCGTCGAGCAGTTTTTGCCGCTGTACGATCGGCGAACCCTCCCCTTGGCTGTCGCGCCACAGCGCACCGTCGTCGAGACGATAGGTCAGCGTCTGGCGCTCGCTGCGAGGTTGGTCCAGCGGGTTGCGCCAGTTGCTGCGTTGCCACTGCAACCGCGTCTGCGTGAGTGCCACCGGTTGCTCGGTGATGTGCAACAGGTCCCGTTCGATCGTCGCTATCGCCCGTTGCAGGCTTCTGAATTCACGTTCGTGCGCCGCCGTGCCCTGCTGCACACGCACCACGCCATCGAACAGCCCCCAACTGGCAAGGCCCAGCAACGCGAAAATCGCCATGGCAATCACCAGCTCCAGCAAGGTGAACCCGCTCTGGTTACTCATGACGATTGGGTATCCAGCCGTTGGCACGGTGCAAGGTCTGCTCGCCACCGGATAGGCTGACGAGAATCTCGACCTGGAGCAGGCGCGGGTCGTTCGCGACACTGAGGTGCTGGCGCAGTAACCAGTCGCGGCGATCCATGTGCACGACCTGTTGCTGTTGTCCGGCAGCCACCCCGGTTTGCAGGCGCAGTTCATTCAACCGGTTATCCGCCAGCCATGCCGCGAGCAGTCGTTCTTCGACCCCGCCGGTTTGCTTCAAGACGTATTGGCTGGCGGACAGTACGGCCGCTGCCAGGGTCGCGAAGATTGCCAGGGCCACCATGATTTCCAGCAGCGTGAACCCGCCCATGCGCGCGACAAAGCGCCGACTAGCCATCGATCACAGGTTCCCCTATGCCGTCGCTGGACAGGCTCAGCCAGGTCGCGTCCTGAGAGGCGAAGGTCAGTGTGAAGGCGCTGGTCTCGTCGCTGCTGAGCATCAACAACTGCGGCGGACCCTCGTCGGCACCGAGGCTTACAGGATGCCCGTCCTGTTCAAGCCGCAGCCGCAGGTTTTCGGGCCATGGATACAAGGCCGTCACCGGTTCCCAGCCCCGGACATCGAGCCGCATCGCCCGATAGCCGTCGGAACTCAGCCGCAGGCCATGCTCTTGGCCTGCGAGTACCGCCCTCTCACGCAATTGATGAATCATCCGCACGATCCCGTCCGCTTCCTGCCGGGCCTGACGCATCGGATTCGGCCCGGTGGCAAAGCTCACCATGCCCAGCAGCACGCCGATCAAAACGATCACGATCATCAGCTCGAGTAAGGTAAACCCCCGGCAATGGCAGCGCATCTGTCAACCGCCCCAGTTACCGATGTCTGCCGCATGCCCTTCGCCTCCGGCCACACCGTCGGAACCCAAGGAGTACAGGTCGAAGTTGCCGTCGGCCGATCGCACCCCCGGATTGAGGTATTGATAGGGCGTGCCCCAAGGGTCCACAGGCAGGCTTTTCAGGTAACCCTGAGGGTTCCAGTTCCTCGCTGCAGGTGTGCCGGACGGACGCTTGACCAGGGCGTCCAGACCTTGCTGAGTCGAGGGGTATTGGAAATTGTCGAGGCGATACATTTCCAGCGCCGTAGAGATCGCTTGAATATCAATCTTGGCGGCAGTGACCTTGGCCTGATCCGGACGGCTCATGAACTGCGGACCACGATGGCCCCCAGGATGCCGATGATGACCACCACCACCATGATTTCGATCAGGGTAAAACCGCGCTGGGCGGCAGGAGCATTTTTGCGTACAGGTTGCATGGGTTAATTCACCAATTGGTTGAGGCTCAGAATCGGCAGGAGGACGGCCATGACGATCAGCAGCACGACGCCGCCCATCAGCACCAGCATGGCCGGCTCGAACAGGCTCACCACCAGGGCGATGCGCGCGGCCAGGCTGCTTTCCTGTTGCTCGGCGGCGCGGGCCAGCATGCGATCGAGCTCACCGGCCCGTTCGCCGCTGGCGATCATGTGCAGCATCATCGGCGGAATGTCGCCGCTCTGTTCCAGGCCGCGAGTCAGGGTTCCGCCTTCGCGGACCGAGCTGGCAACATCGAGCATCCGCGCGCGAATGGTCAGGTTGCCGATGACGGCGGCGGCGATTTCCAGCGCGTCCACCAGGGGCACGGCGCTTTGGCCGAGAATGGACAGGGTGCTGGCGAACCGCGCCGCTTCCATCGCTCGCAATACTTCGCCGATCAGCGGAATGTTCAAAGCCAGGCGATGCCAGCGCAGACGCAAGGTCGGTTGGCGCAGGCTCCAGCGCCAGAGACCGACCAGCGATGCCAGCGCCCCCAGTAACAGCAGGCCATGGTGACGCAGGGCATCGCTCAGACCGATCAGCGCCCGGGTCAGCCAGGGCAGCTGCTGGCCGCTGTCGACGAAAATCTTCACCACGTCCGGTACCACGTAACCGAGCAGAAAGCCGACGATCGCCACGCTGGCCAGCATCAGGATCAGCGGGTACACCAAGGCCATCTGGATTTTTTGCCGCGAAGCCTGGCGGGCCTGGGTATAGGCCGCCAGTTGTTCCAGCACATGGCCCAAGTGGCCGGAACGCTCCCCGGCGGCGACGGTGGCGCGGAACAATTCGGGAAAAGCCCTGGGGAACAGGCCCAGCGCCGTTGCCAGGGCATGACCTTCCATCACTCGGCTCCTGACCGCCGATAACAAGCCGGCAACCCTGCGCCGCGCACTCTGTTTCGCCATCGCCTCGAGCGCTTCTTCCAGGGGCAAACCGGCCTGCACGAGGGTCGACAGTTGCAAGGTCAGCAGCGCCAGTTCCGCCGCTTTCAGTCGCCCGCCACGAGGCTGGGTATTGCAACCGCCCCCCGTCGTTGCGACCTCGCTCAATGTGCGTGGCCACAAGCCGCGGTCTCGCATCAGTTGTCGGGCATGACGAGGGCTGTCGGCTTCCAGTCGGCCCTTGCAAGGACGTCCCCGGGCATCGTCAGCGCGATAGTCGAAAGTCGGCACTGGCTAGTCCTCCTGGGTTACGCGCAATAACTCGTCAAGGCTGGTCAAGCCATCGAGCACCCGTTGTCGGCCGTCCTGGAACAGGCTGCGCGATACCTTGCGCGTCTCGTCTGCCAACGCCTGCTCGCTGGCGCCCTGGTGGATCAACGCCGACACCGCCGGCGTGACGCTGATGAGCTCGTAGATGCCGAGCCGTCCGCGATAACCGTGCTGACACTGCTCACACCCCACAGCTTTGAACAGTGCCGGTGGCATTGTCGCGTCGAGCCCAAGGCGCTCGCAGGCCGCCGCATCCGCGATGTACGGAGCCTTGCAATGAGGACACAAGGTACGCAGCAAGCGCTGGGCCAGAATGCCCACCAGCGATGACGCCAACAGGTAGGCATCGACGCCCATGTCCACCAGCCGTGTCACCGCGCCGATGGCGCTGTTGGTGTGTAATGTCGAGAGCACCAGATGCCCGGTCAGGGAAGCCTGGACGGCAATCTCCGCCGTCTCCCGGTCACGAATCTCACCGACCATCACCACGTCAGGATCCTGGCGCAGGATCGCCCGCAGGCCTCGGGCAAACGTCATATCGACTTTCGGGTTGACCGGCATCTGACCGACGCCAGGAAGGTGGTATTCGATGGGGTCTTCGACGGTGAGGATGTTGCGGGTCTGGTCATTCAGACTGCTCAGCGCGGCATACAGGCTGGTGGTCTTGCCGGAACCGGTGGGACCGGTGACCAGCAGAATGCCGTGAGGTTTGCCCAACAGTTGGCGCAGGGAGGCGAGGGTGTCGTGCGGCATGCCCAGTCGCGCCAACTCCAGGCGCCCGGCCTGTTTGTCGAGCAGGCGCAGCACCACGCGCTCACCGTGTGCCGATGGCAGGGTCGAGACTCGCACATCGACTTCGTGCCCGGCCAGTCGCAGGGCCATCCGACCATCCTGAGGGACTCGCTTTTCAGCAATATCCAGACGCGCCATGACCTTGATCCGCGACACCAGCAGCGTTGCCAGTTCACGCCGGGGCTTGAGCATTTCCCGCAGTTGGCCGTCGACCCGCATGCGCACCGACACAGAGTGCTCGAAGGTTTCCAGGTGCACGTCCGACGCTTGTTCGCGCACCGCTTCGCTGAGCAGTGCGTTGATCAGCCGGATGATCGGCGCATCGCCCTGCTGCTCCAGCAGATCGGCGGTCTGCGGGACCTGATCCACCAGGCTGAGCAGGTCCAGTTCTTCGTCCAGCCCCTGGGCGACCTGCTCGGCCGCGCTCTGACCTTCGCGGTAGGCAGCCGCCAGGCGCGCAGCAAACACGCCGGGTTCGAGCATTCGCACCGGCAGGTCCCGGCCACACACCCGGCGCGCTTCCGCCAGGGCCGTGAGCGGTGTATCGGCACGCAGGGCCAGGCTCACCGCAGATCCTTCGTGTTCCAGCAGCACGCCAAATCGTCGGGCGAAACCGAAGGGCAATTGCTCGCACAGCTCAGCCGGTCGGGTCATGGCTTGACCGGCGTTGGCTTGCGCAAATCGAACACAGGCGCGTCGGTTGCCGGCTCGAACAACTGTCGCGATTCGGCTGGCAGCAGCAGCGAGTTGTTCTGACCCACGCCCGGTTGACTCAGTTCGCGCAACGCGTTGTAACGCTGCTGGCTGATATCGACCAGGTCTTCCTTGCTGCGAACGATGGTGGGCCGCAGGAAGACCATCAGATTACTTTTGGTCTGGGTGTCCCGGCTCCAGCGAAACAGCGCGCCCAGGTAGGGAATGTCGCGCAGCAGCGGCACCCCGCTCTTTTGCGTGCGCACGCTGTCGCGGATCAGGCCGCCGATCACGATGATCTCGCCGTCATCAGCCAGAATGGTGCTCTTGAGCGCGCGTTTGTTGGTGATCAGGTCCGAGGAGTCGACGCCCGACACCGAGGGCGCGACGTCCGACACCTCTTGTTCGACCTCCAGCCGCAACGTCGAACCGTCATTGATGTAGGGCTTGATCTTCAGGCTGATGCCTACATCCTTGCGTTCGACGGTGGTAAAGGGGTTTTCTGCGCCGTTGCTGTTGGTGGCATAGGAGCCGGTCTTGAAGGGCACGTTCTGGCCGACAATGATTTCCGCTTCCTGATTGTCCAGGGTCAACAGGCTCGGCGTAGAGAGCAGGTTACTTCGCGTGTTGCTGGCCAGGGCTGAAATCAATGCGCCGAAACGGTCACCGCCCAACTGCAGGATCGCGCCTTCGGGCGCCGCTTTCTTCTCGTCGAAATTCAGCCCGCCGACGATCGGGATGTCGGTACCGGGGAAGTTGATGAAGCCTTTGGCATCACCGGTACTCACGCCCCACTGAACGCCCACGGCTTCGGCAATGTCCCCGGAAATCTCGACGATGGCGGCATGGATCAATACCTGCGCCCGAGGCTGGTCCAGCTGGCGCACAATGTTTTCAATGGTCCTGAGTTGCGCCGACTCGGCAATCACCACCAGTGCATTCTGGCTTTCGTCGGCCTTGATCATGAATGTCGTGCCAGACGAGCTCTCCTTGGCGCCGCCAAGGGCCGGCGCCTGTTTTCTGCCCTGCCCCATCGTTTCCAGTACTTCGGCCAATTGCTTGGCATCGCTGTGGCGCAGCCGGATCACTCGGGCATTGTCGAGGGTCGCGGTGGCCGGGATGTCGAGACGGCCGGCCAGGTCGACCAAACGTTGGCGAACCGTCGGCGGGCCGATGAAGATCAGGCGGTTGGTTCTGGCGTCGGTCAGTACCTGGATCGCGGTATCGGCGTTTCGTTTGCCCAGGGAAGCTTCAATGACGGGAGCCACGTCTACGGCCTGGGCGTGACGCAGTTGCACCACGGCATGCAGGTTGTTCTGCCCGGAATCCAGCTGTCGGACCACCCGATCAATGCGTTTCACATTGGCCGCCGTGTCGGTGACCACCAATGCATTGGCCGACACTGATGGGCCGACATAACCATTGGCCGACACCAGTGGCCGGACCAGCCCGGCGATATCGGCGGCGCTGCCGGTATTGAGTTCGATCACGCGGGTGATGAACTGCGAGGCCGTGGCGTTCTTCGCAGCGTCTTGTCCGGCCCGGGTCTTGGCTTCCGTCACCGGGGTAATCAGGATCCGGTCGCCCTCGTCGATCACCGTAAAGTTGTGGGCATTGAGCACCGAGTAAAACAACCGGCGCACACCCTCACGGTCAAGGGCCTGATGGGATATGACGGTGATACGCCCGGACACCCTGGGATCGAGCACCACGGTGGTCCCGAGAATGCCGGAAAATTCTTCGACGATGTCGCGCAACTCAGCGTTGTTCATCGCCAGCTGCCATTTTTCTTCCTCAGCCCGAAGCGCGCCATGGAAAAACGCAATAGCCAGGACAACGAGAAGAAACAAGGAGCGCAGGGCGTGCGCGCCAATGAAGCTGTTCATGGATCTGATCACTCTGGCTGCCCCGAGAGCGGGCGTAGATAACGCGAGGAAATAGCGGGTAGTTGCGGGTCGGCTGGCGATTCGAACCTGCGCAGCAATCGCGTGGCACCTGGCTGCAGCGTCAATAGTTCTTCCCGGCCCTTGTTCCAGAGCACCACTTGGTTCGACTCGACCCGACGCAGGACACTGCCGCCAGGCAAGCGTTCGCCCACCTGGTAAATTCGCGAGCCTTGGGAATCGGCCAGCAGCGCCTTGGACAAACCTGTGCCGAGGATAAAACTCGCCTGCAAGGTCAGCGGTTCAGCGCTGGGCAACAACGCGGTTTCAGCCGTCAGACCGAGCACCGTTGCAACCGCTGTTGTATCAATGGGCGCACGGGACGGCGGCGTTATGGTTGCTGCAACCGTGGGCAACGGTGAAGCCAGACTTTCCCGAAAGCGCCACTCTTGCCACACCAGGAACGCCCCGCAGCCGATGGGCAATAGCAGCAGGCCGCCTTTGCACAGGCGCATCCCGAGCCCCGCCCTGTCCATCGACGAAAACTTCACGAGCCGCTCATGCCAGGTCGTGATGGCTACCGCTGACAACCAGTGCAGCCAAACGCGTTGTCTGGAGTCACCCGAAACAGTCATCTTCAACTCGATTTCAACAGAGGAAGGAAGCTTCAGGCGATCGATCGAAGATCGCCTGAAGTGTTACAGAGGGGGGCTTAGAGTTTGTTCCACGCCATGTGCCAGTGAGCACCTTCACCTGGTTCATATCCGTTGGCGCTTGGGCTGTATTGCTTGCAATAGCCGGATTCGGGGAACGGCTTGCACTCGAAGACTTCATTGGTTTTAGGTTGCAGCACCTTCGTACCGGCGGTGTAGTCGCTGATGCCTTCAGGGAATACGAAGTCATATTCCACGCCCGCGCCTTCACCCGTCATGTTGGTGGGCTGGGTATCCTGGCGAGTGGTCCGGCCATCCAGGGTGGTACCGACCAATGTCAGGGTGTGTTTACCGGGATTGCTGCGAACATCCAGGGTCAGTGACGTCGAGCCGCTGTCCACCTGCGCAGAGGTGGAGCCAACCTGCTTGTTGTTCTCGTCGAACAAGGTCGCTTCCACGTTCATTTTACGGTTCGAAATCATGCCGAACTGGACCTTGGCCAAGCCTTTTTCCAGCACGTATTCTGCTTGCTGAGAGGCCACCGACATGCGAGCCGCAGTGTCTTCCTTCATGTCCAGTTGTACTTCGTAACGGGTTACGCCGCTTTCTTTCTGCGCGTACAGACTGTTCTTGCCCTTGACCGGTTCGATGTTTCCGCTTTCGTCACGGACACCGGCGCGGATGAGCGTTTGGGTCGCGTTGATTTTTTCGGCCAGCTTGAATGCCCAATTGTCCGGCAAGCCTTGTTCAGCGTTGTCGATGGAGATTTCGACGCTGTAATCCGGGCTCTCGCCATTGGCCGAGAATGCGCGGGCCTTGACCTTGTCACCGACCAACAATCCGGTGGATGGCGCTATGCCGCCAACGGAAGACCAACCACCAGGCAGTGACGGCTCTGCAAGGATGTTCACATCGGCCGGGTTATAGAACGCCGCGTCGGTGTCACCGACTGTCCAGACCGCAAGAATGACATGGTGACCTGACTTGTCTTCGGGAATGGTGCAGCTGTGCTTGGCGCCGGAAACCGGCATTTGGTTACCGCCATCGACTGTGCAGAAAGGGGTACTCTCAAATGAGGCGCGTTTCAGCGATTCGTTCGGATTCCAGCCGTTACGAGTGATGAAATATTCATGCTTGGTCGCAGGATGAATTGCCTTGTAGTGCCACTGGAAATCGATGTTGCGGTCCTTGATTTCGGTCATCTGCCAACGTGTGGCGGACTGAGCATCCAGAGCCGAGAACAAGGAGTGGCCGCCACTGGCGATCTTGCCATCGACCGGCCCCTGCAATGGAGCGCCGCCGACGCCTGCCGGGAAGCCTTTGAAGGTCTCACCGACGCTTTGTGGTTCGTATTGCGCGCCACCACAGTTGGTGTTTACGCCTTTCTGGCAAAGCAATGCCCGCGACGGTGGTACGTCCAAATAACCGTGAGCGGAAACGGTTTGTGATGCCAGCATCGCCGATAACAGGATCATTGAAGAAGTGCAGGCGGTTAACGCACTTCTCTTTTCGAAATTGATTTTCATGATGTATTCCAGACTGCTTATCGAAGTTACGGCGCACGCATAGCGCCAATGTTTGCGATATCGCTCAGCGTTGACTGCGCCGAGCTCGGGGACTGGAACCTTACGGGGATATGGGAAATTTCTATGTAGGACTAATCTTTAACAATCGCAAGAAAGTTCTCTGCACTCATCTATCTGACACAGAGCGAAAACATTCTTACCGATAGAAACACTCCAAGTAGTAATCATCATTTCAACATGCATAAAAAAGCCTGTCCGACACACGTCCGGACAGGCTTTAAAATAACTTCAGATACAGTTATTCGTGATATTGCGCCGACAACTCATGCACCGCGCGCAAGAATGCACCGGCGTGTTCCGGATCGACCTCCGGGGTGATGCCATGGCCGAGGTTGAACACGTGGCCACTGCCCTTGCCGTAACTGGCGAGGATGCGGCCGACTTCAGTGCGAATGGCTTCCGGTTTCGCGTAGAGCACGGTCGGGTCCATGTTGCCTTGCAGGGCGACTTTGTTGCCGACGCGATCACGGGCGCTGCCGATGTCGCAAGTCCAGTCCAGTCCCAGCGCATCAGCGCCAGCGTCGGCGATGCTTTCCAGCCACAGGCCGCCGTTTTTGGTGAACAGGATGACCGGCACTTTTCGGCCTTCGTGTTCGCGGATCAGGCCGCTGACGATTTTGCGCATGTAGGCCAGGGAGAATTCCTGGTACGCCGCCGCCGAGAGGCTGCCGCCCCAGCTGTCGAAGATTTGCACCGCTTGCGCGCCGGCCATGATCTGGCCGTTGAGGTAGCTGGTGACCGTCTGCGCGAGTTTGTCGAGCAGCAGGTGCAAGGCTTGCGGGTTGTCGTAGAGCATGGTTTTGGTCTTGCGGTAGTCTTTCGACGAACCGCCTTCGACCATGTAGGTGGCCAGGGTCCATGGGCTGCCGGCAAAGCCGATCAGCGGCACACGGCCGTTCAGTTCGCGGCGAATGGTGCTGACCGCGTCCATGACGTAGCCGAGGTCTTTGTGCGGATCAGGAATCGGCAGGGCTTCGATGTCGGCCATCGTGCTGATGACTTTCTTGAAGCGCGGACCTTCACCGGTTTCGAAGTACAGGCCTTGGCCCATGGCATCGGGGATGGTGAGGATGTCGGAGAACAGGATGGCCGCGTCCAGTTGTGGGTAGCGGTCGAGCGGCTGCATGGTGACTTCGCAAGCGAACTCCGGGTTCATGCACAGACTCATGAAGTCGCCGGCCTTGGCGCGGCTGGCGCGGTATTCCGGCAGGTAGCGACCGGCCTGACGCATCATCCAGACAGGCGTGACGTCTACGGGTTGCTTGAGCAGGGCACGAAGGAAACGGTCGTTCTTCAGGGCAGTCATGTCGGCATCCGGAAAAAAAGTGCGGGCATTTTCTCAGAGCGCGACGCAAAAGGCACGGTAAGAGCCGTGCCTTTTGTCTATCGGGTCAATTTGTCGCGGTGAAACTCGTTCTTCGCAACACCACAAAACCAATGTGGGAGCTGGCCTGCCAGCGATGCGGACACCTCGGTGTGTCAGTCAGTCCGAGGTGATGCTATCGCTGGCAGGCCAGCTCCCACAGGGTTATTGCATGTCAGGTCTGGATCGGGGGTTTAGACGCCCAGGTAATCCAGGATCCCTTCAGCGGCATTACGCCCTTCGAAGATCGCCGTCACCACCAGGTCAGAACCACGAACCATGTCGCCGCCGGCGAAGATTTTCGGGTTGCTGGTCTGGTGCTTGTACTGACCTTGCTCCGGCGCCACAACGCGGCCCTGGCTGTCAGTCTGGATGCTGAACTGCTCGAACCACGGCGCCGGGCTCGGACGGAAACCGAAGGCGATGACCACGGCATCGGCCGGGATGATCTCTTCGGAACCCGGGATCGGCTCGGGGCTGCGACGGCCACGGGCGTCCGGTTCGCCGAGACGGGTCTCGACCACTTTCACGCCTTCGACCTTGTCTTCGCCAACAATGGCGATCGGCTGGCGGTTGTAGAGGAATTTCACGCCTTCTTCCTTGGCGTTCTTCACCTCTTTACGCGAGCCCGGCATGTTCGCTTCGTCACGACGATAGGCGCAGGTCACCGACTTGGCGCCCTGACGGATCGACGTACGGTTGCAGTCCATCGCCGTGTCGCCACCGCCGAGCACCACCACCTTCTTGCCTTTCATGTCGACGAAATCTTCCGGCGACTTTTCAAAGCCCAGGTTGCGGTTGACGTTGGCGATCAGGAAGTCCAGCGCGTCATAGACGCCCGGCAGGTCCTCGCCGGCAAAGCCGCCCTTCATGTAGGTGTAGGTACCCATGCCCATGAACACGGCATCGTATTCTTCGAGCAGTTGCTCGATGGTCACGTCCTTGCCCACTTCGGTGTTCAGGCGGAACTCGATGCCCATCCCGGTGAAGACTTCGCGACGATTGCTCAACACGGTCTTTTCCAGCTTGAACTCGGGGATGCCGAAGGTCAGCAGACCACCGATTTCCGGGTTCTTGTCGAACACCACCGGAGTCACGCCGCCACGTACCAGTACGTCAGCACAGCCCAGGCCTGCAGGGCCCGCGCCGATAACGGCAACACGCTTGCCGGTCGGCTTGACCTTGGACATGTCCGGGCGCCAGCCCATGGCGAACGCGGTGTCGGTGATGTACTTCTCGACCGAACCGATGGTCACCGCGCCGAAACCGTCGTTGAGGGTGCAGGCACCCTCGCACAGACGATCCTGCGGGCACACCCGGCCGCAGACTTCCGGCAGGGTGTTGGTCTGGTGCGACAGCTCGGCGGCCTGGAGGATGTTGCCCTCGGCCACCAATTTCAGCCAGTTGGGAATGAAGTTGTGCACCGGGCACTTCCATTCGCAATACGGGTTACCGCAGCCCAGGCAGCGGTGGGCCTGATCGGCCGACTGCTGGGGTTTGAAGGGTTCGTAGATTTCCACGAACTCTTTCTTGCGTTGACGCAACAGTTTCTTCTTCGGATCCTTGCGCCCGACATCGATGAACTGGAAGTCGTTATTCAGACGTTCAGCCATTGTTAAAACCTCATCAAACTCTTCAGGCGCATATCACTGCGGGTTGGCACGGGTGCTGGAAAGCAACGACTTCAGGTTGGCAGCCTTGGGCTTGACCAGCCAGAAACGACGCAGATAGTCATCGAGGTTTTCAGCGAGGTTACGACCCCACTCGCTGTCGGTTTCCTCGACGTATTCGTTCAGCACGCGTTGCAGGTGGCTGCGATAGGCTTCCATCGCCTCACCGCTGATCCGCTGGATTTCCACCAGTTCGTGGTTGACCCGGTCAACGAAGCTGTTGTCCTGGTCGAGCACGTAGGCGAAACCACCGGTCATGCCTGAGCCGAAGTTGTAACCGGTCTTGCCCAATACGCAGACGAAACCACCGGTCATGTACTCGCAGCAGTGATCGCCCGTGCCTTCTACCACGGTGTGGGCACCGGAGTTACGCACCGCGAAACGCTCGCCCGCAGTACCCGCAGCGAACAGCTTGCCGCCAGTGGCGCCATACAGGCAGGTGTTGCCGATGATGGCACTGTCCTGAGTCTTGTAGATGCTGCCTTTAGGCGGAACGATGACCAGTTTGCCGCCGGTCATGCCTTTGCCGACGTAATCGTTGGCGTCGCCTTCAAGGTACATGTTCAGGCCGCCAGCGTTCCACACACCGAAGCTCTGACCGGCCGTCCCTTTGAAGCGGAAGGTGATCGGCGCGCTCGCCATGCCCTGATTGCCGTACTTACGTGCGATTTCACCGGAGATCCGCGCGCCGATGGAACGGTCGCAGTTGCAGATATCCAGAGCGAACTCGGCACCGCTCATGTCGTTGATGGCCGAGGTAGCCAGGCCGACCATTTTCTCGGCCAGCAGGCCTTTGTCGAACGGCGGGTTGCGGTCGACCTGGCAGAACTGTGGCTTGTCTGCCGGGATGTGATCGCTGCCGAGCAACGGGGTCAGGTCAAGGTGGTTCTGCTTGGCGGTCTGGCCTTCGAGGATTTCCAGCAGATCGGTACGACCGATCAACTCCTCAAGGGAGCGCACGCCCAGCTTGGCCAGCCACTCTCGGGTTTCTTCGGCGACGTAGGTGAAGAAATTCACCACCATGTCGACGGTGCCGATGTAGTGATCCTTGCGCAGCTTCTCGTTCTGAGTCGCGACGCCGGTGGCGCAGTTGTTCAGGTGGCAGATGCGCAGGTATTTGCAGCCCAGGGCGATCATTGGCGCGGTGCCGAAGCCGAAGCTTTCAGCGCCGAGAATGGCGGCCTTGATCACATCGAGGCCGGTTTTCAGGCCGCCATCGGTCTGCACCCGGACTTTGCCGCGCAGGTCGTTGCCGCGCAGGGTCTGGTGGGTTTCGGCCAGGCCGAGTTCCCACGGTGCGCCCGCGTATTTGATCGAGGTCAGCGGCGATGCACCGGTGCCGCCGTCGTAGCCGGAGATGGTGATCAAGTCCGCATAGGCCTTGGCCACACCGGCGGCGATGGTGCCGACGCCTGCTTCTGCTACCAGTTTCACCGAGACCAGGGCCTTCGGGTTGACCTGCTTGAGGTCGAAAATCAGTTGCGACAAGTCTTCGATGGAATAGATGTCATGGTGCGGTGGCGGTGAGATCAGGGTCACGCCCGGCACCGCGTAACGCAGCTTGGCGATCAGGCCGTTGACCTTGCCACCTGGCAATTGACCACCTTCGCCGGGCTTGGCACCCTGAGCGACTTTGATCTGCAGCACTTCAGCGTTGACCAGGTATTCCGGGGTCACACCGAAACGGCCGGTCGCGACTTGTTTGATTTTCGAGCTCTTGATGGTGCCGTAGCGCGCCGGGTCTTCGCCGCCTTCGCCGGAGTTGGAACGCGCACCGAGGCGGTTCATGGCTTCGGCCAGGGCTTCGTGGGCTTCCGGCGACAGAGCGCCCAGGGAGATGCCTGCGGAGTCGAAGCGTTTGAGCACCGACTCCAGCGGCTCGACTTCGCTGATGTCCAGCGGCGTATCGAGGGTCTTGACCTTGAACAGGTCGCGAATCATCGACACCGGACGGTTATCCACCAGCGCCGTGTATTCCTTGAACTTGCTGTAGTCGCCCTGCTGCACAGCGGCCTGCAGGGTGTTGACCACGTCCGGGTTGTACGCGTGATATTCGCCGCCGTGGACGAACTTCAGCAGGCCGCCCTGCTGGATCGGCTTGCGCGGGCTCCAGGCTTCGGCCGCCAAGGCTTTCTGCTCGGCTTCGATGTCGACGAAACGCGCACCCTTGATCCGGCTTGGCACGCCACGGAAGCTCAGGTCGCAGACTTCTTCGGACAGGCCGATGGCTTCGAACAGTTGCGCACCGCGATACGAGGCGATGGTCGAGATGCCCATCTTCGACAGGATCTTCAACAGGCCCTTGGTGATGCCTTTACGGTAGTTCTTGAACACCTCATAGAGGTCGCCCAGCACTTCACCGGTGCGGATCAGGTCACCCAGCACTTCATAGGCCAGGAACGGATAGACCGCCGAGGCGCCGAAACCGATCAACACTGCAAAATGGTGCGGATCGCGAGCAGTAGCGGTTTCCACCAGTATGTTGGAGTCGCAACGCAGGCCTTTTTCGGTCAGGCGGTGGTGCACCGCGCCGGTGGCCAAGGATGCGTGGATCGGCAACTTGCCCGGGGCAATGTGACGGTCACTCAACACGATCAGGGTACGGCCGGCGCGCACGGCTTCTTCAGCCTGATCGGCGACGTTGCGCACAGCGGCTTCGAGGCCGACGCTCTCGTCGTAGTTGAGATCGATGACCTGGCGTTCGAAGCCCGGACGATCGAGGTTCATCAGCGAGCGCCACTTGGCCGGGGAAATGACCGGCGAGCTGAGGATTACGCGCGAGGCGTGTTCCGGCGACTCCTGGAAGATGTTGCGCTCGGCACCGAGGCAGATTTCCAGCGACATGACGATGGCTTCGCGCAGCGGATCGATCGGCGGGTTGGTGACCTGCGCGAACTGCTGGCGGAAATAGTCGTACGGCGTGCGCACGCGCTGGGACAGCACGGCCATCGGCGTGTCGTCGCCCATGGAGCCTACGGCTTCGTAACCTTGCTCGCCGAGCGGACGCAACACCTGGTCGCGCTCTTCGAACGTGACCTGGTACATCTTCATGTACTGCTTGAGCTGGTCGACATCATAGAAGGCCGAACCGTGGTCGTTGTCTTCCATGGTCGCCTGGATGCGCAGGGCATTCTTGCGCAGCCATTGCTTGTACGGATGACGGGACTTCAAGCGGTTGTCGATGGCGTCGGTATCGAGGATCTGGCCGGTTTCAGTGTCCACGGCAAAGATCTGACCCGGACCCACCCGACCCTTGGCGATCACGTCTTCAGGCTGGTAGTTCCAGACACCGATTTCCGAGGCCAGGGTAATAAAGCCGTTCTTGGTGGTGACCCAGCGCGCCGGACGCAGGCCGTTACGGTCGAGCAGGCACACCGCGTAACGACCATCGGTCATTACCACGCCGGCCGGGCCGTCCCACGGTTCCATGTGCATCGAGTTGTATTCATAGAAGGCGCGCAGGTCCGGGTCCATGGTCTCGACGTTCTGCCACGCAGGCGGAATGATCATCCGCACGCCACGGAACAGGTCGATGCCACCGGTGACCATCAGCTCGAGCATGTTGTCCATGCTGGAGGAGTCGGAACCGACGCGGTTGACCAGCGGCCCGAGTTCTTCCAGATCCATCAGATCGTTGGTGAACTTGGTGCGACGGGCCTGGGCCCAGTTGCGGTTGCCGGTGATGGTGTTGATCTCGCCGTTGTGGGCGAGGAAGCGGAATGGCTGGGCCAGCGGCCATTTCGGCAGGGTGTTGGTGGAGAAGCGCTGGTGGAATACGCAAATCGAGGTTTGCAGGCGCTCGTCACTGAGGTCTGGATAAAAGGCGGTCAGATCCGCCGGCATCATCAGGCCTTTATAAATGATGGTCTTGTGGGAAAAGCTGCAGATGTAGTGATCGACGTCGGCGGCGTTGGCCACGGACGAGCGACGACGGGCGCTGAACAGCTTGATCGCCATGTCCTGATCACTCAGGCCGGCACCGCCGATGTAGACCTGCTCAATCTGTGGCAGGCGCTCCAGGGCCAGGCGGCCGAGGACGCTGGTGTCGATCGGCACTTTGCGCCAGCCAACCAGGGTCAGGCCTTCGGCCAGGATCTCGCGGTTCATGTTCTCGCGAGCGGCTTCGGCTTTGACCGGGTCCTGGTTGAAGAAGACCATGCCCACTGCATATTGCCTGGGCAGTTCGACGCCGAAGGTTTCCTGGGAGATCGCACGCAGGAACACATCCGGCTTTTGAATCAGCAGACCGCAACCGTCACCGGTCTTGCCGTCGGCGTTGATCCCACCGCGGTGGGTCATGCAGGTCAGGGCCTCGACGGCCGTTTGCAAAAGGGTATGACTGGGCTCGCCCTGCATATGGGCTATCAGGCCGAAACCGCAGTTATCCTTGAATTCATCTGGTTGGTACAGACCTGCTTTCATAGACACTTTCTCACCAGGCTGCCCCTTATCGAGGCAAATTTCTTTTCAATTCAACCACTTGCCATCCGCGCCGAACGTACGCCAGCTTTGCGGGGGCAAAAGGGAGGTCATTGTACACACCGACACAGAGGCTCACAAATTTGACGACGAAATGTCGCAAATCCATGTCGCATTTGTGAAAGGTTTAAAGCTATCTACTGTGCTAGTCAAAACTTTTTTAATTTTGACCGCTACGACTCAAAGACTACTGTAACGCAGACACCACAAGGCACGCGGCCTGGAGGGCAGCGCGCACTTGCGGAAATTTTGAGGTGCCTGGAGTGGCGGCCTGGGTAAGGCCGCCGAATCTTCAGCGGGTTGCTGCCAGTTCCTGTTGGACGCTGGCGACAGTGCGAGGCCAAGGTTTACCAGCCTGAACCTTCGCTGGCAAGGCCTTGATGGCGCTAAGGGCTGCATCGCGGTTGGCGAAGCTCCCGTAGGTGATGACGTAAAGCGGTTTGCCGTTGAGCACTTTCTTGAAATAACGGTACTCGCCGCCCTGCTCCTTGACGAAGTTTTGCGCGGACGCTTCCGAGCTGGTGCCGAGGATCTGCACCACGTAGTTGCCTGGAGCTTGCCCTGCGTACCAGGTGCCACCGGCGGCCTTGGCCACAGTGGCTGGCTTCTCCGCAGGCTTGGCGGCAGTGGCCGCGGCAGGTTTGGCTGGCGCCGGAACCGGTTTCGCAGCAGGCGTCGGCGCTGGCTTGGCCGTCGCCACCTGAGTCGGAGCCGGTGTCGGCTTGGCAGCCGCAGTCGGCGCCGGACCTGGCTGGATGCCGGCAGGCGGTGCAGTCGTCGTAACGGTCGGCGGCGTGGCGCTGGAACCTTCTACCGGCACGCCATCGTCGCCTTCGGTGATGCCGCCGGCCTCTTCGGCCAGAGGACCGCGCATCACCGGCTGCGAGTTGCCGACCAGCGGCAATGGCATCGGTTGCGAATTCCCGTTGAATTCCACGGCCGGAGCACCGCCGCTGTCAGGTTGCGCCTGGCCGGGCGGCAGTTGCGCCTGCTCGTTGGCAGGAGCGCCAGTGGTCGGTGCTTTGCTGCGACCCGGCATCAACCAGGCGGCAGCTACCGCGACCACGACTACGGCGGAAATCGCCAATACGTGTTTCTTCGGCATATTGAACCCCATACTTGGACGCTTGACCGCTGAGCGGCTGGCAATCATGGCTTCGATCATTGCATCGCGGGCGACCTGGTTGATGGTGCCAGGCCAACCGTCGGAGCTTTCGTGAATATCAGAGATCTGATTCGCGGTGAAAAGTTCGATACCCCGACCAGCGCCCTCGAGCCGCTGGTCCAGATATTCCCGTGTTTCCTCTTCGGTGTACGGTTGCAACTCGATGACGTGGAAACGCTCTTCCTCAAGGCTTAACGCATCAAGCTGCGCAATCAGCGAGGACTCGCCGAACAGGAACACATGGGGACGACCTTCCGGCGCACCCGCGGCCAGGGCCATCAAGGCCTCCAGCGCGGACTCGTCGAGTTGCTCGGCATCATCCACCAGCAAATAGACTTCCTGCCCCGTGAGCGCCAGTTGCACCACTTGCGCCAGAATCGCACCGATCTCGGGCTGCGCAACGTTCAGTGCCTGAGCCACCTGTTGCAGCACGCCGGTCGCATCGCCGGCGCCACGGGCGGAAACCACCACACTCTGCACCGACTGCTTGTTGGTACTGGCTACCAGGGCCTGACGCAACAGGGTCTTGCCACTGCCTTGCGGGCCGGTGACCACCAGCAGCAACTGGCTGTAGCGTGCAAGGTGATGCAGCTGTCCCAGCACCGGTTTGCGCTGAGCCGGGAAAAATTTGAAGCCAGGCACCCGCGGAGCGAAAGGGTCATGGCTCAACTGGTAATGGCCGAGGAAAGCCTCGTCGGCATGCAAACTAGTCATTGGTATCTATTAACCCTTAAGCTGAGCCAGGGCGCGGTAATCCGCTCCCAGCGTGGCCTGTAAAACCTCTTTCGGATAATCGTCGGTCACCACTGCTTCGCCCATGTGGCGCAGCAGCACCAGGCGCAAACGACCGTCGATCACTTTCTTGTCAATTGCCATGTGTTCGAGAAAATCGGCTTCAGTCATCTCTTCAGGCGGGATGACCGGCAGACCGGCACGCTGGAACAGGCGGATGCCGCGATCGCGCTCCTGCTCGCTGATCCAGCCCAGGCGTGCGGACATTTCCAAAGCCATTACGGTGCCAGCAGCGACCGCCTCACCATGAAGCCAGACACCATAGCCCATATGGGTTTCGATCGCGTGGCCGAAGGTATGACCCAGGTTCAAAGTGGCACGAACGCCGGTCTCCTTCTCGTCGGCACCGACCACCGCCGCCTTGGCCGCGCAGGAGCGCTCGATGGCGTACGTCAGCGCGACCTGGTCCAGGCCACGCAAGCGATCGACGTTTTCTTCAAGCCAGGTCAGGAACGGCTCGTCGCAGATCAGCCCGTATTTGATGACTTCCGCGAGTCCGGCGGACAGTTCGCGGGCCGGCAGGGTATTGAGGGTGGCGGTATCGATCAGCACCACGTTCGGCTGATAGAAGGCGCCGACCATGTTCTTGCCCAGCGGGTGATTGATCCCGGTCTTGCCGCCCACCGAAGAGTCGACCTGCGACAGCAGGGTAGTCGGGACCTGGATGAAATCGACACCGCGCTGATAGCAGGCGGCAGCAAAACCGGCCATGTCACCAATGACGCCGCCACCGAGGGCGATCACCGTGGTGCGGCGATCGTGCCGTGCGGTCAGCAGACCGTCGAAAATCAGTTGCAGGGTTTCCCAGGTCTTGAAGGCTTCGCCGTCGGGCAGCACCACGGAAATGACCGAGAACTGCGCAAGGCTGCGGGTCAGACGTTCGAGATAGAGCGGCGCAACGGTCTCGTTGGAGATGATCGCCACTTGCCGTCCGCGAATGTGCGGGGCCAGCAGCTCAGGCTGATCCAACAAACCTTCGCCAATATGAATCGGGTAGCTGCGCTCGCCTAGATCGACCTTGAGTGTCTGCATGTGTCCCCACAGTGAAGATGGAATCAGGCGTCCTGCCTGGAATGAACGAATATCCACGGCGTCCGTTGGTGTGACGCCGTTTGGTAGCCATCCGCCACAACCTTGAGCGGCCATGACAGGGCCCGAGGATAGCGCATTTCGCGCCTCGCTTTAACGGGGAGGCAGCTGTTGCAAGCGCTCGAGAATATCGAGCACCACCATCCGCGGCGGGCGCTCATCGGTTTCCACCACCAGATCGGCGATTTCCCGATAAAGCGGATCGCGAATCGCCAGCAAGTCCCGAAGGGTCTTGGCCGGATCGGCGGTACGCAGCAGCGGCCGGTTGCGGTCGCGCGAGGTACGACCGACCTGTTGCTCGACGGAGGCATGCAGATAAACCACCCGACCACCGGCACGCAATGCCCGACGATTGGCTTCGCGCATCACCGCGCCCCCACCGGTAGCCAGCACCACGCCATCGCAGCCGCACAGCTCGGCAATCATTGCCTGCTCGCGATCACGAAAGCCCGGTTCGCCTTCCTTATCGAATATCCACGGGATATTGGCGCCCGTGCGCAATTCAATTTCCTTATCGGAATCTTTGAATGGCAGGCGCAGCTCTTTGGCCAGCAAACGGCCGATGGTGCTTTTTCCAGCCCCCATCGGTCCAACAAGAATCAAATTTCGCACAGAATCAATGACTCACAGCAATCGCCTGATTGTTCATGATACGCGGAGTGAGAAATACCAGCAGCTCGGATTTTTTCTCCGAAACCACGTCACGCCGGAAAAGGCGGCCAAGATACGGCACATCACCGAGAAATGGCACCTTATCTACAACCTTGCTCTGAGTATTTGAGAAAACCCCGCCGATGACGATGGTCTCGCCGTCGTTGACCAGTACCTTGGCATTGACCTCGTTTTTCTTGATCGGCGGTACATCCTGGACCTTGTTCAGGTAATCCGGCTCATCCTTGGTCACCTTGACCTCCATGATGATCCGGTTGTCCGGGGTGATCTGTGGCGTTACTTCCAGCGACAGCGAGGCCTCCTTGAACGACACCGAAGTGGCGCCGCTGGAACTGGCTTCCTGGTAGGGGATTTCAGTACCCTTGAGGATTTTCGCGGTTTCCTTGTCGGACGTGACCACCTTGGGCTGCGAGACGATTTCGCCGTTGCCGGTCTTCTCCATCGCGGTCAGCTCCAGGTCCAGCAACACATTGTCGGTGATGAATGCAATGCCAAGCCCCGAGGTATTGCCGGTGGTACCCATGTCGACAAACGGCGAGTTGGTGCTGGTGCTGCCCGGCGTGCCAATGGTGGTCGACGAGCCGTTGCTGACCCCGGACGTGTTCCAGTTGCCTTTGTTCTGTACCGAACCGCCCCAGCGCACGCCGAGGCTTTTGTCGTAATCGACATTGGCTTCGACGATTCGCGCCTCGATCATCACCTGCCGTACCGGGATATCCAGTTGCGCGACGATACGGCGAAGCTCGTCAAGGCGGTCCTGGGTCTGGTAGGCAATGATGTTGTTCGTGCGCTCATCCACGGTAATCGAACCCCGCTCGTCCGTTTCCGCCTGCTTGTTGGTCACTGACTTGAACAGCTCGGCAATGTCCTTCGCCTTGGCGTAGTTGACCTGCAACAGCTCACGTCGCAGCGGCGCCAGTTCAGCGATCTGCTTCTGCGACTCCAGCTCCTGGCGTTCACGCGCGGCAATCTCGTCAGCGGGCGCTACCAGCAGCACGTTGCCGATCTTGCGTTTATCCAGGCCCTTGGTTTTCAGCACCAGGTCCAGCGCCTGGTCCCATGGCACGTTCTGCAAACGCAGGGTGATGCCGCCCTGCACAGTGTCGCTGGCCACCAGATTGAGGTTGGTGAAGTCGGCGATCAGTTGCAGCACCGAGCGCACGTCGATGTCCTGAAAATTCAGCGAGAGTTTTTCGCCGGTGTAGGCAAAACGCTCGGCATTGCGTTTTTGCAGGTCGTCGACGGTCATCGGCCGGATGCTGACCGTCAGCTTGTTGTCGGTCTGATAGGTCGAATAGTCAAAAGCACCGCTGGGTTCAATGCTGATCGTGGCCCGATCGCCGGTGGCGCTGGCATTGACGAACTGCACTGGAGTGGCGAAGTCCTTGACGTCCAGGCGCACCCGCAATGGCTCGGGCAGTTGTGTTCTGGCGAAACCGAGAATGATCTTGCCGTCGCGCTCCTGTATATCCGGGGCGATGGAGGGGTCCGACAGGTCGATGACCACATTGCCTTCGCCCTGGGTGCCGCGCTGGAAATCCACACCCCGGATGGCCTTGCCCACCGGCGCATACGTTTTCGCCGGGGCGGGCGATGCAGTGGCAGCGCGTGGCGCACTGGCGGGCCGCGGCGGGGTCTTCGCGGCTCCTTGCCCGACCACCACGAACAGATAGTTGCCCTCGACCCGCGCGTCATACGGCGTCAACTGGGTCAGATTGATGATCAGCCGCGTGCGGTCCTTGGCCTCCACCACCGTGGCGCTGCGGGCATTACCGCCGCCCAGCTCACGATTCTTGCTTTTCAGCTGACTGACCACGCCAGGCAGATCCAGCGCAATCCGTGCCGGCGATTCCGTCGTGTAGCCACGGGGCGTCGGGGGCGGCCCATCGAAGGACAACTTCAACTCGACGCGGTCGCCCGGTAACGCCGCGACATCCAGCGCTTTGAGGTTGGCCGCTAGTACCATCGGCGACAGCAGCGCTATCCATAGCGAAATACCGAGGGTGGAGAAAATCCTGTTCATTATTCGAGTTCCACTATGAGTGCTCTTTCAAAGGGATGGTCCGCGGCCGTTCCAACCAGGCACCCTGGCCATCTGGAACGATTTCGACCACATCGACCTGCGAGCCGCTGATAGCGACGATCCGCCCATCGTTACGTCCCAGGTAATCGCCGACTTTCAGCCGATGCACACCGCCCGCTCCGCGCAGCAGCGCAAACGAACCCGTCACATTGGAGAGGGTGCCGACCATTTCAAACTGCTCGATGTTGAAACCTTCGAGGTATTGCTTGACCCGATCAGGGTCGGGCTTGACGTTGCGCGAGCCATGTTTCTGACCCGCCAGATCGACTCTGACCTGCTTGGAAAAAGGACTCCGCAGGTTGGCGGCGCTGTAGGTGAATGTGGGGTAAGACCGGAATATCGGGGTTGGTTCAATCTTGCCCGGTGGTCGCAGACGGACCTCGTTCATGTAGGCATCGAGGTCGCTGACGTCATTGTCGCTGCCGCAACCAGCCAGGCTGGCGGTTATTACGATCATCGATAAACAGCGAATCGGGCTCATTTTTGCAGCCCCTTGTCGTTGTAGCGGTAGGTCTTGGCCAGGATGCTCATACGCAACTTCGGCCCGCCCTCCGGGTTGGCTGGCGCAATATCGAAGTCATGCAGGGTGACGATTCGGGGCAGCCCCGCTACGCCACTGACGAAGGTGGCCAGGTCGTGATAGGCGCCGGTGACGGTGATCTGGATCGGCAGTTCGATGTAGAACTGCTGGGAAGCCTCCGGCAGCAACTTGATCTCCTCGAACTCCAGGCCACTGCCCAGGCCGGTGCGGGTGATGTCCTCCAGCAAGCCGGGCACTTCGGTGTCACTGGGCAATTGCCGCAGCAGCACGCCGAAAGAGTTCTCCATTTCCTTCATCTGCTGGGTATAAAGCTCCAGATTCGCCGCCATGTGGGCCTTGGCGGCGAATTGCTCCTTGAGTGTCGACTCTTCCTCGCGCTTGAGGTCGAGGTGATCCTCCTGATCACTGACGTAAAAGCTGTACCCCAGCGCCAGCACCATTGCCATCAGCAGGACGCCCGCCAAGGCCTTGATCGCCGGCGGCCAGGATCCCATGTTGTTGGTATCCAGATCGTTGATATCGATCTTGCGCAGGCCTTCGAACCATTCGGACAACCTCATTTGGCGTTCTCCACGGCCGGCTGAGTCTGCCGAACGGTCAACTGAAAGACGTTGGCCTGATCCAGCTGACCGGCGGTGGTCGCCTTGACTTCCGTGAGGTTGGGCGCGTCGAACCAGTCGGACGCATCCAGATTGCGCATCAGGTCTGAAACCCGATTGTTGGAATCTGCCGCGCCTGCAATGGACAAGGTCTTGCCGGCCATTGTCACTTCGGTGAAGTAAACGCCATCCGGCAGGGTCCGCGCCAACTGATCGAAGATGCGCCCGCTGATGGGGCGATTGCCTTGCAGATCCTGGATGATGCGCATGCGCTCGACCAGCTGCTGGCGACGGGCCTTGAGGTCGCTGATCTGCTTGATCCGCTCATCGACCACGGCAATCTGCTTGCCGATATAGTCGTTACGGGCGATTTGTCGATCAATGGCGCCCTTGATGATCTGGTCTGCAATCAGCACCGCCCCCACCGAGCCCACCAGCACACCGACCAGCGCGAGCAAAAAACGCTTGCGACGCGCTTCACGCAGCTCCTCGCGCCAAGGTAAAAGATTGATCCGCGCCATCAGTCGAAACTCCTGAGGGCCAGCCCGCAGGCAATCATCAGTGCCGGGGCATCGGCGGCCAGGGCCCCGGCGTTGACTTTGCTGCCCAGGGTCATCTCGGAGAACGGGTTGGCCACTTGCGTCGGCGTGCCCAATCGCTGCTCGATCAACCGATCCAGCCCCGGGACCGAAGCGGTACCGCCGGCCAGCAGAATGTGATCGACCGAGTTGTACTGGCCGGAGGCGAAGAAAAACTGTAATGAACGGGACACCTGCTGCACCAGCGCATCGCGAAATGGCTGCAGTACCTCACTGACGTAATCGTCCGGCAAACCGCCCTGTTTCTTCGCCAGCCCTGCCTGCTCGAGCGTCAGCCCATAACGCCGCTGGATTTCTTCGGTCAGTTGGCGACCGCCGAACAATTGCTCGCGGGTATAGATGATGCGCCCGTTGTGCAGCACGCTCAGCGTGGTCATGGTGGCACCGATATCGACTACCGCAACCGTCAGGCGCTCCTGAGAGGCCGCCAGATGACGCGTCAGCAAACCATACGAGCGCTCCAGCGCGTAGGCCTCGACGTCGACTACCCGCGCCGTCAGGCCGGCCAGAGCCAGCGCTGCCTCGCGGACTTCGACGTTCTCCTTGCGACACGCCGCCAGCAGCACATTGACCCGTTCGGGGTTGCGCTCCGATACGCCCTGGACTTCAAAGTCGATGGCAACTTCGTCCAATGGATAAGGGATGTATTGATCGGCCTCGATCTTCAGCTGGTTTTCCATCTCGTCGTCGGAAAGACCGGCATCCATCTCGATAGTCTTGGTGATCACCGCCGAACCGGCCACGGCCACGGCGACGTTCCTGAGGTTGGTCTTGGCCTTGAGCAACACGCGTGAGAGGGCCTGACCCACGCCTTCAAGTTCGGCGATATTTTTCTCGACCACCGCGCTGGAGGGCAGCGGTTCTACCGCATAGGCCTCGACACGGTAGCGATCGCCCTGACGGCTCAGCTCCAGAAGCTTCACCGACGTGGAACTGATGTCGATCCCCAGCAGCGTATTGGCCTTTTTGTTGAAGAGTCCTAGCACTACCAATTCCCTATGACTATCCGTGAGTTACGGACTCCGCAATATGCATTGCGTTCAAACCACCCGTCTTGACAGCAGCGCAAATGACGCCCGCGACGGAAAAATGCTTATAATGCCCAGCGTTTTTTTCCGCTTTTACTTCAAGCGCGGGCCGTTCCCTGTTTAGCTGAACCCTGTTGCCTAATTCATTCTTTGCCCTGGATATCCAAAAGCCTTGATTCGTCTGCTGAAATTTTTCGGATGGTCCATCCTCGCCGTCTTCTGCGGGCTGCTCCTTGGTCTGAGCGGCGCGTTTCTATACCTTAGCCCCGGATTGCCATCCGTGGAGGCATTGAGAAGCATTCAGTTGCAGATTCCGTTGCGGGTGTACAGCAGCGACGACAAATTGATCGCGGAATTTGGCGAAATGCGCCGCACGCCGATCCGTTTCGCCGACATCCCCCCCAATTTCATCAATGCCTTGCTCAGCGCTGAAGACGACAATTTCGCCAACCACTACGGCGTCGATCCCGGCAGCCTGATGCGCGCCGCCACCCAGTTGATCAAGAGCGGACACATCCAGTCCGGCGGCAGCACCATCACCATGCAGGTGGCGAAGAATTTCTTCCTGACCAGCGAACGCAGCTTCTCGCGCAAGACCACCGAAATCCTCCTGGCCCTGCAGATCGAACGGCAACTGACCAAGGACGAAATCCTTGAGTTGTACGTGAACAAAATCTATCTGGGCAACCGCGCCTACGGCATCGAGGCGGCGGCGCAAGTCTACTACGGTAAATCGATTCGTGACGTCAGTCTGGCACAGATGGCGATGATCGCGGGCCTGCCCAAAGCGCCGTCGCGTTTCAACCCGCTGGCGAACCCGGCCCGCAGCAAGGAACGTCGGGACTGGATCCTGGGGCGCATGTACAAGCTGGGCAAAATCACCGAGGCCGACTACACCGCTGCGATCAACGAGCCGCTCAACGCCAGTTATCACGTACCGACCCCGGAAGTGAACGCGCCGTACATTGCTGAAATGGCCCGGGCCGAAATGGTCGGGCGCTACGGCAGCGGTGCCTATACCGAAGGTTTCCGCGTGACCACCACGGTGCCGAGCAACCTGCAGGAAATGGCCAATACCGCGGTCCACGAAGGCTTGATGAGCTACGATCAGCGTCATGGTTATCGCGGCCCCGAGTCACGCCTGCCGGGCAAGACCCGCGAGGCCTGGGCTACCGAACTGACCAAACAGCGCACCATCAGCAGCCTTGAGCCGGCGATCGTCATCCAGGTCGACAAGACCGGCCTGCAAGTGCTGACCCGCACCGGTGAAGAACACGTGAGCTGGGACACCATGAAATGGGCGCGTCCGTTCCTCAACACCAACAGCATGGGCGCCAATCCGAAGCAGCCGTCGGATGTGGCTCAGGTCGGCAATCTGATTCGCGTCCAGCGCCAGCCGGACAACTCACTGAAGTTCAGCCAGATCCCGCAAGCCCAGGGCGCACTGGTGTCCCTCGACCCGCAGAATGGTGCCATTCGCTCGCTGGTTGGCGGCTTTGCTTTCGAGCAGAGCAACTACAACCGCGCGCTGCAGGCCAAGCGTCAGCCAGGTTCGAGCTTCAAGCCGTTCGTCTACAGCGCCGCACTGGATAACGGCTACACCGCCGCCAGCCTGGTCAACGACGCCCCTATCGTGTTCGTCGACGAATACCTGGACAAGGTCTGGCGTCCAAAGAACGACACCAACACCTTCCTCGGCCCGATCCGCATGCGCGAGGCGCTCTACAAGTCGCGCAACCTGGTGTCGATCCGCCTGCTGCAAGCGCTGGGTGTCGACCGCACCATCGACTACATCAGCAAGTTCGGCTTCAACAAACAGGACCTGCCGCGCAACCTGTCCCTGGCGCTCGGCACCGCGACCCTGACACCCATGGAGATCGCCACCGGCTGGAGCACCTTTGCCAACGGCGGCTACAAGATCACCCCGTACATCATCGACAAGATCGAAAGCCGCAACGGCGACACGCTGTTCCTCGCCAACCCGCCAAGCGTTCCGAAAGGTGATGTCGTCAGCGACGGCATCGCTGCCCCGGCTCCGGCTGCCGACGCCATCACCGTCAGCGCAACGCCAGGCGATACCCTGACTGCCCAGCCAGCGCCACCAACACCGGCCGTGGCCGAACGCATTGTCGATGGCCGCACCACGTACATCCTCAACAGCATGCTTGAAGATGTGATCAAACGCGGCACCGGCCGCCGCGCCCTGGCGTTGGGTCGTAGCGACATTGCGGGCAAGACCGGTACCACTAACGAATCCAAGGATGCCTGGTTCTCCGGCTATAACGCCGACTACGTGACCACCGTCTGGACCGGCTTCGACCAACCTGAAAGCCTGGGTCGTCGGGAGTTCGGCGGCACGGTCGCGCTGCCGATCTGGATGAGCTACATGGCTGCCGCCCTCAAAGACAAGCCGCCCCACACACAGCAGGAACCGGAAGGCATCCTCAGCCTGCGGGTTGACCCGATCAGTGGCCGTGCAGCCACCCCAGGCACGCCAGGCGCCTACTTCGAACTGTTCAAGGCCGAAGACACGCCACCCTCGGGCAACGAGCTGGGCAACGGGAATGCGCCGGGCAGCCCGCTGCCGGCAGATGAAGGGGCGCCGATCGATTTGTTCTGATTGCGTAGCCACACGCAAAAGCCCCGCCTTCGAAAGAAGTGCGGGGCTTTTTGTTTGAAGCGCTACAACGGCTTAGCCGTTGAACACATCATCCACGCTTTTGAGCGGGTAGTTCTTCGGATACGGCAGGGTTGCCACACCGGTCTCGATTGCAGCCTTGGCGACAGCATCGGAGATCAGCGTGATCAGGCGGGCATCCATTGGCTTCGGAATGATGTACTCACGACCGAATTCCAGCTTGATGCCGCCGTAGGCGTCGCAGACTTCCTGAGGCACTGGCAGCTTGGCCAGTTCACGCAGGGCGTTGGCCGCAGCCACTTTCATTTCTTCGTTGATGCGCTTGGCGCGTACGTCCAGGGCACCACGGAAGATGAACGGGAAGCCCAGTACGTTGTTGACCTGGTTCGGGTAGTCCGAACGGCCGGTCGCCATGATCACGTCGTCACGGGTGGCGTGAGCCAGTTCCGGGGAGATTTCCGGATCCGGGTTCGAGCAGGCGAACACGATCGGATTCGCGGCCATGGACTTCAGGCCTTCGGCGCTCAGCAGGTTCGGACCGGACAGACCAACGAACACGTCAGCGCCTTCCAGCGCGTCAGCCAGGGAGCGCTTCTCGGTCGCGTGAGCGAACACCGCCTTGTACTGGTTCAGGTCGTCACGGCCGGAGTGGATCACGCCGGTGCGGTCAACCATGTAGATGTTTTCGATGTTGGCGCCCATGCTCACCAGCAATTTCATGCAGGAGATGGCGGCAGCACCGGCACCCAGGCAGACGATCTTAGCGTCCTGCAGGGTTTTTCCAGCGATTTCCAGGGCGTTGATCATGCCGGCCGCGGTCACGATTGCGGTGCCGTGCTGGTCATCGTGGAATACCGGAATGTCGCACTGCTCGATCAGAGCGCGTTCGATCTCAAAGCACTCAGGTGCCTTGATGTCTTCCAGGTTGATGCCGCCGAAGGTAATGGAGATGCGCTTGACGGTGTCGATGAAGGCTTGCGGGCTCTCGGAGTCGACTTCGATGTCGAATACGTCGATGCCGGCGAAGCGCTTGAACAACACGCCTTTACCTTCCATCACTGGCTTGGAAGCCAATGGGCCGAGGTTACCCAGGCCGAGAATCGCGGTGCCATCGGAAATGACTGCAACCAGGTTGCCTTTGCCGGTGTACTTGTAGGCCAGTTCAGGATCGCGGGCGATTTCGCGTACTGGTTCGGCTACGCCGGGGCTGTAGGCCAGCGACAGGTCGCGGGCGGTAGCGGTGGCCTTGGTGAGCTCGACACTCAGCTTCCCTGGACGAGGATGGGCGTGATATTCGAGAGCGGCAGTTTTCAAATCAGACATGTGGGCATTCCGCTTTTTACTGTTGGACAGACGGACCGCCGAGGATACGCGTGTCGCAAAGTCCCCACAAGACTGACCAGTCACCCCTGTCAAGCGGACCGCCCTACGACTTTGGGCCAAGAGCCACGGAACACAAGGGATATACTGTTCACAATCAGAAGAAAAAATGTCTACAATTTTTTATCGAGGCAACGCTTGAAGCATCATTCCGCGACCCGAGGACACGTTGGGCGCCGGGCAGAAGGCCTGGGCCAGCGCAAAGCCAAATCGCAGACACAAAAAAGGCGCCCGCAAGGGACGCCTTTTTCATCAGCAAGGAAAAGCCCAGGGGGCTTTGCAACCTTACTCTGCAGCAGCAGGAGCCTTGGCTTTGCCAAAAGCACCGAAACGGTCTGCGAAGCGCTGTACACGACCGCCAGTATCCAGAGTCTTCTGCTTACCGGTGTAGAACGGGTGGCACTCGTTGCATACGTCGATCGCCAGAGGCTTGGCCAGGTTCGAACGAGTTTCGAACTTGTTGCCACAGCTGCAGGTAACTGCGGTGATTTCGTATGTTGGATGGATATCGGCTTTCATGGTGAATTCCTCAGGCTAGCGTGCCGCCACTCAACACCATTGTTGAATACCGCACGTAATTAGGCCGCGGATTCTACCAGACAACGCCAATCACGCAAGCTGTCCCTTAAACCGACCGTCTGCTAGGCTCCCGACCCAATACGCGATCCCTTGTGGGAGCGAGCTTGCTCGCGATAGCGGTGTGCCAGACGATGTAAATGTTGACTGACACGCCGTCATCGCGAGCAAGCTTGCTCCCACAAGGGATGTACGACCCCGCTTTTTTATAGCCTGTTGATCGAGATCCCCCCGCGTGCCCGACGCCATTCTGCGCCTCGCCCTGCCCTCGCCTCTGCGCCGCCTGTTCGATTACCGTGCACCGGCTGGCGTCCTGCGCGCCCAGTTGCATCCGGGCATGCGCCTGCGGGTGCCGTTCGGTCGACGGGAGATGATCGGGATTCTGGTGGAGGTCACCGACACCAGCGAAGTCCCGGCGGAAAAACTCAAACCGGCCCTGGCCCTGCTCGACGCCACGCCGCCGTTGCCGCCCGCGCTGTTCAAGCTGTGCCTGTGGACTTCCCAGTATTACCAGCACAGCCTCGGCGACACCTTGAGCTGGGCACTGCCGGTGTTGCTGCGCCAGGGCGAACTGGCCGAAGCACGCCAGGAACGCTTCTGGTCCGCTGCGCCGGGCGCCCGCCTCGATGACCCGCGCATCGCCCGCGCTCCGCGCCAGCGTGAAGCCCTGGCGACCCTGGCCCAGCATCCCCATGGCGTCGCCCATCAGTTGTTGAGCAAACTGATGCTGAGCAAGGACAGCCTCGATTTATTGCTGGCCAAAGACCTGGTGCAGGTGGAAATCCGCCGGCACGCCCCTGGCGCGCGCCACGAACACTGGCTGGCGCAGCCGGAACTGCCACTCAACCCGGAACAGCGGGCGGCTTATGAAGCGATTCGCGCCGGTTTTGACAGTTATCATGCGTTCCTGCTGGCCGGCGTCACCGGCAGCGGCAAGACTGAAGTCTATTTGCAGCTGATCCGCGAAACCCTCGAAGCGGGCAAGCAGGCACTGGTGCTGATCCCGGAAATCAACCTCGGCCCGCAGACCCTGGCGCGCTTCGAGCAACGTTTCAATGCACGCATCGCGCTGATCCACTCGGCGGTCAATGATCGCGAACGCCTGGACGCCTGGCTGGCCGCCCGGGACGGCGAGGCCGACATCATTATCGGCACCCGTTCGGCGCTGTTCACCCCGATGAAGAACCCCGGTCTGATCATCATCGACGAAGAGCACGACGGTTCCTATAAACAGCAGGAGGGCCTGCGCTATCACGCTCGCGACCTCGCGCTGGTACGCGCACGGCAGGAAAACATTCCGATCGTCCTCGGCTCCGCCACGCCGTCACTGGAAAGCCTGCACAATGCCTACACCGGCCGGTACGGACTCCTGCGCCTGAACGAACGCGCCGGCGGCGCCAAGCAGCCACGCTTCCTGCGCCTTGACGTGAAAAGTCGCCCGCTGGACAGCGGTATTTCCGGGCCGATGCAGCAAGCCATCGGACAGACCCTGGCTGCCGGGCAACAGGTTCTGGTATTCCTTAACCGCCGCGGTTTTGCGCCGACGCTGTTGTGTCATGACTGCGGCTGGATGTCCGAGTGCCAACGCTGTGATGCACGAATGACCGTGCACCAGCGCTCCGGCGAACTACGCTGCCACCATTGCGGTTACGTCGAACGCGTGCCCCGGCATTGCCCCAAGTGCGGCAAAGTTGACCTGCGCCCCGTAGGTGCCGGTACCGAGCGCGCCGAAGAACGCCTGGCGATTCTGTTCCCCGACGTCCCGGTGCTGCGGGTGGACCGCGACAGCACTTCGCGCAAGGACGCGATGAATCAGTTGTTCGCCACCATCCAGAAAGGCCATCCATGTATTCTGGTGGGCACGCAGATGCTTGCCAAAGGGCACCACTTTCCACGCGTGACCCTGGTGTCGATACTCGATGCGGATGGCGGGCTGTTTTCCGGCGATTTCCGCGCCAGCGAGCGCATGGCGCAGCTGATCGTCCAGGTCGCAGGCCGCGCGGGCCGGGCTGAAGAGCCGGGCAAGGTCATCATCCAGACGCATCTGGCAGACCATCCGCTGTTGGTGCAGTTGACCGAACAGGGCTATTTCGCCTTTGCCGAGCAGGCCTTGAGCGAACGTCGCTCGGCAGGGCTACCGCCATTTGCCCATCTGGCACTGCTACGGGCCGAAGCACACAAGCCGGGGCAGGCCGAAAGCTTTCTTGACGAGGCGTGCAGTGAGGCGGAGCGCTTGCTGGCTGAACAGAACCTGACCGGGATCGAGTTGCTCGGGCCGGTGCCGGCGCCAATGGAACGCCGGGCCGGGCGTTATCGTGCGCAGTTGTTGTTGCAAGCCACGGCCCGGGCTCCGCTGCATCGGTTGCTTGCCAGTTGGTTGCTGGTGCTGGAGCAGATGCCGAGTGGGCGGGCGGTGCGTTGGTCTTTGGATGTTGATCCCGTAGATTTATATTGATTTCGAAATCGCTTTCGCGAGCAGGCTCGCTCCCACAGAGGTTTTGAGCCAGGTCCAAAATTGTTGTACACCGCCGATCCCCTGTGGGAGCGAGCCTGCTCGCGAAGGCGTCCGATTTGTCACCACATATCCATAACCTGCCCGCTATAGTTGGCAAGCCCGCCTTCGCAACGGATAATGCCCAGTTTTTCCACCAGCGCATTGAAGCGCCGCCGCGCTTGCGGTCGAAAGAGAAGACCATGAAAGACACCATTCGCCAGCTGATCCAACAAGCCATCACCCAACTCGTCAACGAAGGTGTGTTGCCTGAAGGCCTGTCGCCGGCGATCCAGGTGGAAAACTCCCGCGACAAGAAGAATGGCGACTTCGCCAGCAATATCGCGATGATGCTGGCCAAACCCGCCGGCATGAAGCCGCGCGACCTGGCGGAGAAAATCATCGCTGCGCTGCCGGCCGACGAAAACGTCTCCAAAGCCGAAATCGCCGGCCCTGGTTTCCTCAATTTCTTCCAGAACACCCAAGCCCTGGCCACTCGCCTGGATGCCGCCCTGGCCGACGATCACATCGGTGTACGCAAGGCGGGCCCGTTGCAGCGCACCGTGGTCGACCTGTCGGCGCCGAACCTGGCCAAAGAGATGCATGTCGGCCACTTGCGCTCGACCATCATCGGCGACGGCGTGGCCCGCGTGCTGGAGTTCCTCGGCGACGAAGTGATCCGTCAGAACCACGTTGGCGACTGGGGCACCCAGTTCGGCATGCTGATGGCCTACCTTCAGGAAAACCCGATCACCAGCGACGAGCTGTCGGACCTGGAAAATTTCTACCGCGCCGCCAAGCAGCGCTTCGACGAATCCGAAGAATTCGCCGACCGCGCCCGTGGCCTGGTGGTCAAGCTGCAGGCCGGTGACCCGGATTGCCTGGCGCTGTGGACCAGGTTCAAGGACATCTCCCTGTCCCACTGCCAGAAAATCTACGAACTGCTGAACGTCAAACTGACCATGGCCGACGTGATGGGCGAAAGCGCCTACAACGACGACCTGATCAACGTGGTCAACGACCTCAAGGCCGCCGGCATGCTGGTCGAGAGCAACGGCGCCCAGTGCGTGTTCCTCGATGAATTCAAGAACGCCGACGGCGACCCGCTGCCGGTGATCATCGTCAAGGCGGGCGGCGGCTACCTGTATGCCACCACCGATTTGGCGGCAGTGCGTTACCGCAGCGGCAAGCTCAAGGCCGATCGCGCGCTGTACTTCGTCGATCAACGTCAGGCTTTGCACTTCCAGCAAGTGTTTGCCGTGGCGCGCAAGGCCGGCTTCGTGACCCATCCGATGGAAATGGAACACATGGGCTTCGGCACCATGAACGGCGCCGATGGCCGCCCGTTCAAGACCCGTGACGGTGGCACCGTGAAGCTGATCGACCTGCTGACCGAAGCCCAGGAACGCGCCTACACCCTGGTGAAGGACAAGAACCCGGAACTGGCCGAAGCCGAGTTGCGCAACATTGCCAAGGTTGTGGGCATCGGCGCGGTAAAATACGCCGACCTGTCCAAACACCGCACCAGCGACTACAGCTTCAACTTCGACCTGATGCTGAACTTCGAAGGCAACACCGCGCCGTACCTGCTGTACGCCTACACCCGTGTGGCCGGAGTGTTCCGCAAGCTCGGCAAGGACTTCAGCGAAGTTGAAGGCCAGATCGTCCTTGAAGCACCACACGAACACGAACTGGCAGCGAAACTGGCGCAATTCGGTGAAGTGTTGAACAACGTGTCTGACAAAGGTACACCGCACATCCTGTGCACCTACCTGTACGATGTCGCCGGCCTGTTCTCCAGTTTCTACGAGAACTGCCCGATCCTCGGCGCCGACACCCCGGCGCAAATGCAGAGCCGCCTGCGCCTCGCCGCGCTGACCGGCCGCACTCTCAAGCAAGGCCTGGAACTCTTGGGTCTGGAAACTCTGGAGCGTATGTAAGTTGGCTGCCAAGAAAAAACCTGCACCCAAGCGTGGCGCCAGCCGTTACCAAGCTCCTGCAAAGCAACCGATCCCGGGTTGGCTGTGGATGGCCATCGGCCTGACGGTCGGTGCGTTCATCGTATTCCTGATGAAGCTGGAACCGGGCAAGGGCAGCGAGAGCGTCAAGCGCGAGAAAATCGAGCAACAGAAAGCCACCAGGATCGCCGAGGCCAACAAGACCCCGCCGAGCCCGACGCAACCGGTGAAGCCGAAATACGACTTCTACACGCTGCTGCCGGAATCGGAAGTCATCGTGCCAGCGGATGCCGTACCGGAGAAGACCCTGCCGACGCCACAAGTGCCGGCCATTCCGACGACGCCGGTAACGCCTGAACAAGCGGCGAAGATCGACACCGCGCGAGCTCAGGCGGCGTTGGCGGGCATTACGCCGCCACCGGCACCGCCAGTGGCCAAAGCGGCGCCTGTCACCAAGTTCTTCCTTCAGGCTGGCTCATTCCGCAAGGAGGCTGACGCCGACAAGGTTCGGGCGCAGATCATCCTGCTCGGCCAGGCCGTGGCGGTTGAATCGGGCACGGTGAAAGACGAGACCTGGTACCGGGTGCTGGTTGGCCCGTTCAGTAACCGCGAGCAACTGACTACGGCCCAGAAACAACTGGCCGGCGCAGGATTCAGCAACCTGTTGTTACAACAACGCCAGAACCGCTGATTTCGTCAGAAACACCGAGTCATCGTTATTCGCGAGCAAGCCTCGCTCCTACAGGCCATGCATCGTTCACGATATTGTGAACGCCGTAAAATGCACCGTTCACCTTATTTTTGAACGGTGCACCACCTGTAGGAGCGAGGCTTGCCCGCGAAGGCGTCAGAACAGACAACACCCCCCTCCGCGCCAAACACCGCTCGTCCCCCGCCAAGTCCAACAGTTGAAATACGCGTCACCACCCCCATATGAGTTGGCATAAGGCATTTTCGCCCCGCTGCGTGGAGACTCTCCCTTGACCACCATCGTTTCAGTTCGCCGCCACGGCAAAGTCGTCATGGGCGGCGACGGCCAGGTTTCTCTCGGCAATACCGTGATGAAAGGCAACGCGAAGAAAGTTCGCCGCCTGTATCACGGCCAGGTGATCGCCGGTTTTGCCGGGGCCACCGCTGACGCCTTCACTCTTTTCGAGCGTTTCGAAGGCCAGCTCGAGAAACACCAGGGTCATCTGGTTCGCGCCGCCGTCGAACTCGCCAAGGAATGGCGTACCGACCGCACCCTCAGCCGCCTCGAAGCCATGCTCGCGGTCGCCAACAAAGACGCCTCCTTGATCATCACCGGTAACGGCGACGTGGTCGAACCTGAACAAGGCCTGATCGCCATGGGTTCCGGCGGCGGTTACGCTCAGGCCGCTGCCAGCGCCCTGCTGAAGAAAACCGATCTGTCGGCCCGGGAAATCGTCGAGACTGCCTTGGGCATCGCCGGCGACATCTGTGTATTCACCAACCACACCTTCACCATTGAGGAGCAGGACCTCGCCGAGTAAGCCTGTTCCGGCCTTGGTGCCACGGCTCACTTTTGCTTGAGGACCGCCAATTACTATGTCCATGACTCCCCGTGAAATCGTCCACGAACTCAATCGCCATATCATCGGCCAGGACGATGCCAAGCGCGCCGTCGCCATCGCGCTGCGTAATCGCTGGCGCCGGATGCAGCTGCCTGAAGAGCTGCGCGTTGAAGTCACCCCCAAGAACATCCTGATGATCGGCCCGACCGGTGTCGGTAAAACCGAGATCGCCCGTCGCCTGGCCAAACTGGCCAACGCGCCGTTCATCAAAGTCGAAGCGACCAAGTTCACCGAAGTCGGTTATGTCGGTCGCGACGTTGAATCGATCATTCGTGACCTGGCTGACGCGGCCATCAAGCTGCTGCGCGAACAGGAAATGACCAAGGTCCGCCATCGCGCCGAAGATGCCGCCGAAGAGCGTATCCTCGATGCCCTGCTGCCACCGGCACGTATGGGCTTCAGCAACGATGACGCCGCACCGTCGGCGGACTCCAATACTCGTCAGCTGTTCCGTAAGCGTTTGCGCGAAGGCCAGCTGGACGACAAGGAAATCGAAATCGAAGTCGCCGAAGTGGTCGGCGTCGATATCTCCGCGCCACCGGGCATGGAAGAGATGACCAACCAGTTGCAAAGCCTGTTCGCCAACATGGGCAAGGGCAAGCGCAAGAGCCGCAAGATCAAGGTCAAGGAAGCGCTGAAGCTGGTGCGTGACGAAGAAGCCGGCCGCCTGGTCAACGAAGAAGAGTTGAAGGCCAAGGCCCTGGAAGCGGTCGAGCAGCACGGCATTGTGTTCATCGACGAAATCGACAAGGTGGCCAAGCGCGGCAATTCCGGCGGCGTCGACGTGTCCCGCGAGGGCGTCCAGCGCGACTTGCTGCCGCTGATCGAAGGCTGCACTGTCAACACCAAACTGGGCATGGTCAAGACCGACCACATCCTGTTCATCGCCTCCGGTGCGTTCCACCTGAGCAAGCCAAGCGATCTGGTACCTGAGCTGCAAGGGCGTCTGCCGATCCGTGTCGAACTCAAGGCACTGACTCCGGAAGATTTCGAGCGCATTCTCAGCGAGCCGCATGCGTCGCTAACCGAGCAGTACTGCGCCCTGCTGAAAACCGAAGGCCTGGTCATCGAGTTCCAGCCGGACGGCATCAAGCGTATCGCCGAGATCGCCTGGCAGGTCAACGAGAAGACCGAGAACATCGGTGCCCGTCGCCTGCACACCCTGCTCGAGCGTCTGCTCGAAGAGGTGTCGTTCAGCGCCGGCGACCTGGCCAGTGCCCACGATGAAAAGGCGATCCTGATCGATGCCGACTACGTCAACAACCACCTGGGCGAATTGGCACAGAACGAAGACCTGTCCCGTTATATCCTGTAAGAAACTCTTACAGTGATGGAGGACCTGTGGGAGCGAGCTTGCTCGCGATGACGGCGGTACATTCACACAATGCGTTGAATGTCACACCGCTATCGCGAGCAAGCTCGCTCCCACAGGGTTCTACCCAAAACGGAATGCAGTCATGACCCAACTCCCCACCGATATCAAACTGCACAAAGCCTCGAAAACCCTGTCGCTGAAATACGCGTCCGGCGAGGAGTTTCACCTGCCCGCCGAATTCCTTCGCGTGCACTCCCCCTCTGCCGAGGTCCAGGGCCACGGCAAACCCATCCTGCAATTTGGCAAGATCGGCGTAGGCCTGACCAAGGTCGAACCGGCTGGCCAGTACGCACTGAAATTGACCTTCGACGATGGCCACGACAGCGGCCTGTTCACCTGGGAGTATCTGTACCAGCTGGGCGTGCGCCAGGAGGATCTCTGGAACGATTATCTTGGCGAACTCAAAGCGGCTGGAAAAACCCGTGATCCGAGCGAATCCATCGTCAAGCTGATGCTCTAAATCGGGCCTTTTGCTCTTTAGAAGGCATTTTCTAATTTCATCTGTTTGAATGCTCGGCTTCCGGGCCGTCGATTGGCCTGCTTGCGAAAAAAATTAAACTCGGGTAACCAATGGAGCTGGCAAGGTCCCTGCAGTGCTCTCTGAACTAAAAAGCAGAGATGCAGAATTATCGGTCACCCGAGCAGTAGTACCCGGCATTGGCTGTGAGACTGCACAGCTGGACCCGGGTACTCGTCTCAGGACAATGGAGCGTCGTAGATGAGTAACAAGAATAACGATGACTTGAAGTATCAAGCCTCGGAAAACACCTTGGGGCTGAATCCTGTCGTTGGGTTGCGTGGAAAAGATCTGCTGGCCTCTGCTCGAATGGTGCTCAGGCAAGCCATCAAACAACCGATTCACAGTGCCAAACATGTCGCCCATTTCGGTCTTGAACTGAAGAACGTGCTGTTTGGCAAATCCGAACTGCAACCGACAAGCGATGACCGTCGCTTCGCGGATCCGGCCTGGAGCCAGAACCCGCTCTACAAACGTTATCTGCAAACCTATCTGGCGTGGCGCAAGGAACTCCACGACTGGATCGACAACAGCAATCTGCCGCCCAATGATGCCAGCCGCGGACACTTCGTGATCAACCTCATGACCGAAGCCATGGCGCCGACCAACAGCGCGGCCAATCCGGCGGCGGTCAAACGTTTCTTTGAAACCGGCGGCAAAAGTCTGCTCGATGGCCTCTCGCATCTGGCCAAGGACCTGGTGCACAACGGCGGCATGCCGAGCCAGGTCAACATGGGCGCATTTGAAGTCGGCAAAAGCCTGGGCGTTACCGAAGGCGCAGTGGTTTTCCGCAACGACGTACTGGAGCTGATTCAGTACCGGCCGACCACCGAGCAGGTGCACGAGCGCCCATTGCTGGTGGTGCCGCCGCAGATCAACAAGTTCTACGTGTTCGACCTGAGTCCGGACAAGAGCCTGGCGCGTTTCTGCCTGCGCAATAACGTGCAGACCTTTATCGTCAGCTGGCGCAACCCGACCAAGGAGCAGCGCGAGTGGGGTCTGTCGACCTACATCGAAGCGCTCAAGGAAGCGGTCGACGTGGTTACCGCGATCACTGGCAGCAAAGACGTGAACATGCTTGGCGCCTGCTCCGGCGGTATCACTTGCACCGCTCTGCTGGGCCACTACGCGGCGATTGGCGAGAAAAAGGTCAACGCCCTCACCTTGCTGGTCAGTGTGCTGGATACCACCCTGGACAGCGACGTTGCGCTATTCGTCAACGAACAAACCCTCGAAAGCGCCAAGCGCCACTCTTATCAGGCCGGTGTGCTGGAAGGCCGCGACATGGCGAAAGTCTTCGCCTGGATGCGTCCCAATGATCTGATCTGGAACTACTGGGTCAACAACTACCTGCTGGGCAACGAGCCGCCGGTGTTCGACATCCTGTTCTGGAACAACGACACCACACGGTTGCCTGCAGCATTCCACGGCGACCTGATCGAATTGTTCAAAAATAACCCGTTGATCCGCGCCGATGCACTGGAAGTGTGCGGTACGCCGATCGACCTGAAGCAGGTGACTGTCGACATCTTTTCCCTGGCCGGCACCAACGATCACATCACGCCGTGGAAGTCCTGCTACAAGTCGGCACAACTGTTTGGTGGCAACGTGGAATTCGTGCTGTCCAGCAGCGGTCATATCCAGAGCATCCTGAACCCGCCGGGCAATCCGAAATCGCGCTACATGACCAGCCTCGAAATGCCGGGCACGGCCGAGGACTGGCAAGAAAACTCCACCAAGCACACCGATTCCTGGTGGCTGCACTGGCAGGCGTGGCAAGCCGAGCGTTCGGGCAACCTGAAAAAGGCCCCGACGAAACTGGGCAATAAGGCTTACCCGGCGGGCGAGGCGGCGCCAGGCACTTACGTACACGAACGGTAACCGACACACCTCGCTCTACCTGTAGGAGCGAGCTTGCTCGCGAAGGACGTCAACGATAACGCGTGCTGCCTGGTCAACGCGTTACCCTCACGTTTTTCGCGAGCAAGCTCGCCCCTACAGGGGCCGGGGACGAATTAACCCACAGGGCCTGAAGCATGCCGCAACAGTTCATCTTTCGTACCGTCGACCTGGATGGCCAGACCCTCCGCACGGCGGTACGCCCCGGCAAGCCTCATTTGACGCCCTTGCTGATTTTCAACGGCATCGGCGCCAACCTGGAGCTGGTGTTTCCGTTCGTCGCGGCGCTGGACCCGGACCTGGAAGTCATCGCCTTCGACGTACCCGGTGTCGGCGGCTCGTCGACGCCAAGCCGGCCCTATCGTTTTCCGGGCCTGGCGAAACTCACGGCGCGAATGCTCGATTATCTCGACTATGGGCAAGTCAATGTGATCGGCGTGTCCTGGGGCGGCGCCCTCGCCCAGCAGTTCGCCTACGACTACCCCGAACGCTGCAAAAAACTCGTCCTGGCAGCCACGGCAGCTGGCACAGTGATGGTACCGGGCAAGCCAAAAGTGCTGTGGCTGATGGCCAGTCCGCGACGCTATATCCAACCGTCTCACGTGATCCGTATTGCGCCGATGATCTACGGCGGCGCGTTCCGCCGCGATCCAACCCTCGCCGCCAGCCATGCCGCCAAGGTCCGCTCGGCGGGCAAGCTCGGTTACTACTGGCAATTGTTCGCCGGTCTCGGGTGGACCAGCATTCACTGGCTGCACAAGATCCATCAGCCAACCCTGGTATTGGCTGGCGACGACGACCCATTGATCCCTCTGATCAACATGCGCGTACTCGCCTGGCGGATTCCCAATGCCCAGTTGCACATCATCGATGACGGGCATCTGTTCCTCATTACCCGGGCCGAAGCCGTGGCACCGATCATCATGAAATTCCTCGAGGAAGAACGGCAGCGCGCGGTGATGCATCCGCATCCGGCGCCATTGGGCAGTTAACCGACTCATCGTCGGTCGGCAGGACGCCGCGCCGCGCAACAATCCGCAACAGCGTCTATGGTGTTCTGGTTCGGTGTATATGTATTTGGCCTGAAGACGAAGGAGTGTTGATTCATGCGCGAAAAACCAGCGAGGGATTTTTTACCGACTCCCGCCGCGTTCATCAATGCACAGAGTGCGATCACCGGTCTGCGCGGCCGGGATCTGTTTTCAACGCTGCGCAGCGTTGCCGCCCATGGCTTGCGCAACCCGGTGCACACCGCCCGACACGCCTTGAAACTGGGCGGCCAGTTGGGTCGCGTGCTGCTGGGTGAAACCCTGCACCCGACCAATGCGCAGGACAGTCGCTTTGCCGACCCGGCCTGGAGTCTCAACCCTTTTTACCGCCGCAGTCTGCAGGCATACCTGAGCTGGCAGAAGCAGGTCAAAGGCTGGATCGACGAGAGCAACATGAGCCCGGACGATCGCGCCCGCGCCCACTTCGCATTCGCCTTGCTCAACGACGCCATGGCGCCTTCCAACAGCCTGCTCAATCCGTTGGCGATCAAGGAGATTTTCAACTCCGGCGGCAACAGCCTGGTGCGCGGAATCGGTCATCTGGTCGATGACTTGCTGCACAACGACGGTCTGCCCAGACAGGTCACCAAACAGGCTTTCGAAGTCGGCAAGACGGTCGCCACCACCACCGGCTCCGTGGTCTTTCGCAACGAACTGCTGGAGCTGATCCAGTACAAGCCGATGAGTGAAAAGCAGTATTCCAAACCACTGCTGGTGGTGCCGCCGCAGATCAACAAGTACTACATTTTCGACCTGAGCCCACACAACAGCTTCGTCCAGTTTGCGCTGAAGAACGGCCTGCAAACCTTCATGATCAGCTGGCGCAATCCCGATGTGCGCCATCGCGAATGGGGGCTGTCGACCTACGTTGAAGCCGTGGAGGAAGCAATGAACGTCTGCCGGGCGATCACCGGCGCCCGCGAAGTCAACCTGATGGGCGCCTGCGCCGGTGGCCTGACCATCGCCGCCCTGCAAGGGCACCTGCAGGCCAAGCGGCAACTGCGACGGGTATCCAGCGCGACATACCTGGTAAGCCTGCTCGACAGCCAGATGGACACGCCAGCGACCCTGTTCGCCGATGAGCAAACCCTCGAAGCGGCCAAGCGTCGTTCCTATCAGAAAGGCGTGCTGGACGGACGCGACATGGCCAAGGTCTTTGCCTGGATGCGCCCCAACGATTTGATCTGGAGTTACTTCGTCAACAACTACCTGTTGGGCAAGGAGCCGCCGGCGTTCGACATCCTCTACTGGAACAACGACAACACACGCCTGCCGGCAGCCTTGCATGGTGATTTGCTGGACTTCTTCAAACACAACCCGCTCAGTCATCCGGGCGGCCTCGAAGTGTGCGGCACGCCGATCGACTTGCAGAAAGTCACGGTCGACAGCTTCAGCGTGGCCGGCATCAATGATCACATCACGCCATGGGACGCGGTGTATCGCTCGACCTTGCTGCTGGGTGGCGAACGGCGCTTCGTGTTGTCCAACAGCGGGCATGTGCAGAGCATTCTCAACCCGCCCTCCAATCCGAAAGCCAATTTCGTCGAAAGCACGAAGCTGAGCAGTGACCCACGGGCCTGGTATTACGACGCTCAGCAAGTCGATGGCAGTTGGTGGACTCCGTGGCTGGGCTGGATTCAGGAGCGTTCAGGCGCACTAAAAGAAACCCGGATGACGCTCGGCAACCCGAATTATCCACCGATGGAGGCAGCACCCGGTACTTACGTGCGCGTGCGCTGACGCTCAACAAACCACGGCCGGAGTTGGCCGTGGCATGACTCGACCATTAAGAAGACTGGATGAAAACCCGCGACCGGATCCTCGAATGTGCCCTGCAGTTGTTCAATCAGAAGGGCGAACCGAACGTCTCCACCATGGAAGTTGCCAATGAAATGGGCATCAGCCCAGGCAATCTCTACTACCACTTCCACGGCAAGGAGCCGCTGATACTCGGGCTCTTCGAGCGCTTTCAGGCCGAACTTGCGCCATTGCTCGATCCGCCCGCCGATGTTGAACTGGCGCCCGAGGATTACTGGCTGTTCCTGCACCTGATCGTCGAGCGCCTGGCGCACTATCGATTCCTGTTCCAGGACCTGTCGAACCTGGCGGGGCGCCTGCCGAAACTGGCCAAGGGCATCCGCAACCTGCTCAATGCGCTCAAGCGCACACTGGCTTCATTGCTGGCGCAGCTGAAGGCTCAGGAGCAGTTGGTGAGTGACACTCAGGCGCTGGGCCAGCTGGTGGAGCAGATCACCATGACACTGCTGTTCTCGCTGGACTATCAGCGGATTCTGGATCGGGAGGGCGAGGTGCGATTGGTGGTGTATCAGATCATGATGCTAGTGGCACCGCATCTGTTGCCGCCGATCAAGGTGGCGACCGAGCGGTTGGCTCTGCAATACCTCGAAGAACACGAATAACCCATGTGGGGGCGAGCCTGCTCGCGAATGCAATTTGTCAGTCGGCATATGCGCTGACTGACACAGCGCTTTTGCGAGCAGGCTCGCTCCCACAATGGCTCCGCGGTGCTCATAAATCGGTGCACAAACAAAAACGCCCGACCTTTGCAGGCCGGGCGTTTTCTTGAGCCCTGAAATCAGGACTGACTGGTTGGCGTCGATGGAGCTGGCGCGACAGTCGGAGTTACAGCAGGTGTCGGTGCGGCAGCGGAGTTCGAAGTGCTGACCGGGGCTGCTGCCGGCTTGGCGGCAGCCTCTGCTGGTTTTGGTGCAGCGGCTTTCGGCGCTGCCGGTTTTTTCACGGCCGGCTTCTTCGCTGCGGCAGGTTTCGCCGCAGGCTTGGTTGCCGGTTTGGCTGCTGCGGTTTTGGCAGCAACCGATTTGGCCGCTGTCTTGGCTGCTGCAGGTTTAGCGGCGGCGGTCTTAGTCGCCGACTTGGCTGCGGACGCGACTTTCGCTGCGGCTTTGGCGACCGGTTTAGCGGCAGCCTTGGCCAGTGGCTTGGCCGTCGATTTTGCTGCAGGTTTGGCCGCTGCGGTTTTCGCCGCAACAGGCGCAACCTTGGCACCGGTGAGTTTTTCGATTTGCTTGGTCAGGGTATCGACCTTGCTGTGCAGCGCCTTGACTTCATTACGGCTCGGCACGCCGAGACGCGAAATGGCGCTGTTCAGACGCTTGTCGAAAGCCCCTTCCAGCTCATCCCATTTGCCCATTGCGCGATCTTTCACACCGCTGATGCGCGACTTGGCCGACGAAGCGGAGTCCTTGGCAGCATCGACTTTCTTGTCGACAGCGTTCTTGGTGAGCTTCTCGGCTTTCTCACCGTCTTTGACCAATGCATCGAAGAGCTTGCTGCCGTCAGTGTCGATCTTCGAGTACACGCCTAAACCAGCCAGCCAGATTTTGCGGGAGTAGTCTTCGACTTTCCCGATCCACGAGCTGCCTTCTTTGTCAGTATTCTTTTTACCAGCCATCCCGTTCTCCTTAAGATTTACGCGCGACGCGTTCGAGCAATGCCGTCAGCTCATCGAGCTTGGCAGAGAGTGTCTCCACGTCATGTTTAGACGGAATGCCGATACGATTCAAGGTACTTGCAACACGCGAGTCAAAAGCCCTCTCGACTTTGTCGAGTTGAACTTCGACCTTGCCTTTGAACGTGCTGACTTCAGCCTTGGCTTCATCAATCTCGGCGTTAGCCGCTTCAAGTTTCTCGGCAACGGCTTCTTTGCCTTTCTTTTCAACAGCTTGACCGGCCACGATCAGCTCTTGAAAGTACTCGCTACCCTCTTGGCCGACCCTGGCGTAAGCCCCCAGGCCTGCCAGCCAGATCTTGCGAGCATAAGATTTGACGTCGCTCAGAGCGGTTGTCGAAGCGTCGATTTTTTTCTTCAAAATAACTTTGGCCATGGTGCACCTCACGCGCAGAAGGTTTGAGGAACTGCCCGCGAAAGCGTCGGGCTCAGGCACAAAGTAGTGAGAATAATTAGAAACGGCACCCTAACAACTGGCATGAAAGCTCGAGCGCACTTTAAAACAAATGTGGGAGCCAGCCTGCTGGCGATAGCGATTTATCCATCAACATCAATGTTGACTGATGCACCGCCATCGCCAGCAGGCTGACTCCCACAGGGGATGTGGTTCGACTCGCAAATCAGACCAGGGCTTTATCCAGCGCCTTTTCGATTTCCGATTTGATCATGCTGCTCATGGCCGACATCATCAGGCCCAGTTCCACTTCGACCTTGATCGAGTCGTCACTGACATGCACCGCGCCTTTCACACCGGAGCGCTTCAGGTTCAAGGTGTCACCGGACCATTGCGGCTCCAGGCCATACTGATCATAGAGTTTCTGCGCCAGCTTGTCGGCCTTCTCGCGAGCCGCTTCCTTACCCAGGCCATGGGCACGTTCAACACTGATATGGGCCATCAAATGACTCCTGCTTTATGGATACTTTCCTGAAGCATCTTGACCGCTGCTGCGGCAAAACGTCCCGGCGGTTACCTATCTTACCTGCAGCCTTGCCAAGACAAAGCAGGCCACCGGGATTAGAATGTCCCGCATTCTCTTCTGGTGACAGCGATATGACTGATCAGCGCAAAGGCAGCGATGCCGAACCCACCACTCACTTCGGTTTCAAAAACGTTCCGGAAAGCCAAAAAGCGGAAAAAGTCGCTGAGGTTTTCCACTCGGTAGCCGCCAAGTACGACTTGATGAACGACCTCCTGTCGGGCGGCATGCACCGTTTGTGGAAGCGTTTCGCGATCGAACTGTCGGGCGTGCGCACCGGTAACCGTGTGCTGGATATCGCTGGCGGCACGGGCGATCTGACCAAGAAGTTCTCGCACCTCGTTGGCCCGACCGGCCAGGTCGTGTTGGCCGACATCAACGAATCCATGCTCAAGGTCGGTCGTGACCGCCTGCTGGATCTGGGGGTGGCCGGCAACGTCGAATTCGTCCAGGCCGACGCGGAAAAGCTGCCATTCCCGGATAACCATTTCGACTGCGTGACCATCGCCTTCGGCCTGCGCAACGTGACCCATAAAGAAGACGCCCTGCGCTCGATGCTGCGCGTGCTGAAACCGGGCGGCCGCTTGCTGGTGCTGGAGTTCTCCAAGCCGACCAACGCGCTGATGTCCAAAGCCTACGACGCCTACTCGTTCGCCTTCATGCCACTGATGGGCAAGCTGATCACCAACGACTCGGAAAGCTATCGCTACCTGGCCGAATCGATCCGCATGCACCCCAATCAGGAAACCCTGAAGTCGATGATGGTCGAGGCCGGTTTCGACCGCGTGACCTATCACAACATGACCGCAGGCATCGTCGCCCTGCACCGCGGCATCAAACCCTGATGTTGCTGGCCGGCCTGCTCGCCAGTGTCGAACTCGGTCTGAACCGGGTGCTGCGTCTCGACAGCACGGCGCTGCCGCGGCTGGCACATTTGAGCGGCAAGGTGATTGCCGTCGACTGCCGCAGCCCGGCGCTGCAACTGTTCATCCTGCCCAGCGACGAAGGCCTGATGCTCGCCTCCCACTGGGAGACCGGCGCCGACTGCACCTTGCGTGCACCGGCTTCAAGCCTGCTGAAGCTGGCGATGAGCAAGGACAAGGCTTCGGTCCTGCATGGCCCTGAAGTCGAACTCGACGGTGACAGCGGTGTGCTGCTGGAGCTGGCGGCGATCCTTCAAGACCTTGAGCTGGATTGGGAGTACGAACTCTCGCGCTGGTTGGGACCTGTGGCCACGCAACTGGTCGGTGGTCACCTGCGCAGTCGCGCACGCTGGTATCAGCAAGGGTTCGCCAGCCTGAACCAGAACCTGGGCGAATACCTGGCCGAAGAGTCGCGCACCCTCGTCGGCCAGCGCGAAGCCGAAGCCCGCTTCAGTGAACTGGACCAGATCAAACTCGATCTGGAACGTCTCGAGGCGCGCTTCGAGCGCCTTTCCCGATCCCTCGACCCAAGCGATAACGCATGAAGCTGCTTGCCGTCCGCCGTTTGTTGCGCATCCAGCGCGTTGTGATTCGCTACCGCCTCGATGACCTGCTGTTCGCCCTGCCATTGCCCTGGTTTCTCCTGGCGCTGCGCTACGCCTTGCCGTGGCGCTGGTTCCCGCGCAAGACACTGGACTTGAGCCGTGGCGCGCGATTGCGCCTGGCGTTGCAGGACCTGGGGCCGATTTTCATCAAGTTCGGGCAGATTCTCTCCACCCGTCGCGACCTGCTGCCGGAAGACATCGCCGATGAACTGATGAAGCTGCAGGACCGCGTACCACCGTTCGACTCGCAAGTGTCGATCAAGCTGATCGAAGAGCAGCTCGGTAAAAAGATCAGTGAAGTGTTCAGCCGCTTCGACGTCGAACCGCTGGCCTCGGCCTCGGTGGCGCAGGTGCATGCCGCACAACTGAAAACCGGCGAAGAAGTCGTGGTCAAGGTCATCCGCCCGGGCCTGAAACCGATCATTGCCCAGGACCTGGCGTGGCTGTTCATTCTCGCCCGCACCGCCGAAAAGCTCTCGGCCGATGCGCGCCTGCTGCACCCGGTGGATGTGGTCCAGGACTACGAAAAAACCATCTACGACGAGCTCGACCTGTTGCGCGAGGCGGCCAACGCCAGCCAGTTGAAACGCAACTTCGACGGCTCGCCGCTGCTGTACGTGCCGCAAGTCTATTGGGACTGGTGCCGGCCCAAAGTGCTGGTGATGGAGCGCATCTACGGGATCCAGGTCACCGACCTCGCGACCCTGGCCGACCAGCGCACCGACATGAAGATGCTCGCTGAACGTGGCGTGGAGATCTTCTTCACCCAGGTGTTCCGCGACAGCTTCTTCCACGCCGACATGCACCCGGGCAACATTTTCGTCAGTACCGTGAACCCATGGAGTCCGCAGTACATTGCGATCGACTGCGGCATCGTCGGCAGCCTGACCCCGGAAGACCAGGATTACCTGGCACGCAACCTGTTCGCCTTCTTCAAGCGTGACTACCGGCGTGTGGCGCAGCTGCACATCGATTCGGGCTGGGTGCCGGCGGAAACCAAGCTCAACGAATTCGAGGCGGCGATCCGCACCGTGTGCGAGCCGATCTTCGAAAAACCGTTAAAAGATATTTCCTTCGGTCAGGTGCTGATGCGCCTGTTCCAGACCGCTCGACGCTTCAACATGGAAGTGCAACCGCAGCTGGTGCTGCTGCAAAAAACCCTGTTGAACATCGAAGGCCTGGGCCGTCAGCTGTACCCGGATCTGGATCTGTGGAACACCGCCCAGCCGTTCCTCGAACGCTGGATGCGCGAGCGGGTCAGCCCCAAAGCCCTGCTCGGCAACGTGCAGAGCCAGTTCGAGCAACTGCCGCACCTGGCCAATATGGCTCGCGACCTGCTCGAACGCATGTCCCAGCCCCACGCCTACGACCCACCACCACCGTGGCATCGACGCAAGGATGACTGGCTTCTGCGCCTGCTGGGTTGTGCGCACCTGGCTGGCGGCACGATACTCGCCGCGGGTGGGCCGCTGCACGAACTCGGCCATTGGCCGGCCGGCATCATGGTGGCCGTCGGCTTGTATCTGGTCGTTCGCCGATAGCCAGAGCCCCCGCACGCTGGCACACTGTTTCAATGCCTGTGCCCGACTAATGAAGTGTCGGGCGCGCTGTCGGAGTCGATAATGAAAAACTGGCTGGACGAGATCAAGTGGGACGCCGATGGCCTGGTGCCGGCGATTGCCCAGGATCACAAGAGCGGACGCGTCCTGATGATGGCCTGGATGAACCGTGAAGCGCTGGAACTGACCGCTGCCGAAAATCGCGCCATTTACTGGTCACGTTCCCGCGGCAAGCTGTGGCGCAAGGGCGAAGAGTCCGGCCACGTGCAAACGCTGCATGAGATGCGCCTGGACTGCGATGCCGACGTGATTATCCTGATGGTCGAGCAGGTCGGCGACATCGCTTGCCATACCGGCCGCCAGAGCTGCTTCTATCGGATTTTCGAGAACGGCGACTGGAAAACCGTCGATCCGGTGCTGAAAGACCCGCACGCCATCTATAGCGCAGGACACACCCATGAGTGATACGTTGACCCGTCTGGCCCAGGTGCTGGAAGAGCGCAAAGGCGCCGCCGCCGACAGCTCGTATGTCGCCAGCCTGTACCACAAGGGCTTGAACAAGATTCTGGAAAAAGTCGGCGAAGAGTCGGTCGAAACTATCATTGCCGCCAAGGATGCCGCCATCAGCGGTGACTGCAGCGATGTGATCTACGAGACCGCCGATTTGTGGTTCCACAGCATGGTCATGCTCGCCCAACTGGGGCAACATCCACAGGCTGTGCTCGATGAACTGGACCGTCGCTTCGGTCTGTCCGGACACGCCGAGAAAGCCTCGCGTCCGTCCGCCTGAACATCTATTTGAGAGGAGCTGCACCATGGGCATTTTTGACTGGAAACACTGGGTCGTCATCCTGGTTGTCGTTGTGCTGGTGTTCGGCACCAAGAAACTGAAGAACCTCGGCACCGACGTGGGCGAATCGATCAAGGGCTTTCGCAAGGCCATGAACGATGAAGACAAACCGGCTGACCCGACGGTAACCCCGCAACAACCGGTTCCACCTGCTCAACCACAGACCGCACAGTCCGTGAACCCGCCGCACACCATCGACGTGCAGGCGCAAAAAGTCGAAGAGCCGATTCGCAAAGACGTGTGAGCACTGACTAATGTTTGGTATCAGCTTCTCTGAACTGCTGCTCGTCGGCCTCGTGGCCCTGCTGGTGCTGGGCCCCGAGCGTCTGCCGGGTGCTGCGCGCACCGCCGGCCTGTGGGTCGGGCGCCTCAAGCGCAGCTTCAATGCGATCAAACAGGAAGTTGAACGTGAAATCGGTGCCGACGAGATTCGTCGGCAACTGCACAACGAGCACATTCTGTCGCTGGAGCAGGAGGCGCGGAAGATTTTCACGCCGACGCAGCAGGAGCCGACACCCGTTCAGCCGGTGGCGGAGCAGACCATTCATTCTCCGACTGCAGCAGCGCCTGCTGCTACCCCGACGGAAACGGTGACAGCCGTTGAACCGCCGTCGGTTGCAGCTCCCGTAGAACCCGTTGCACCTGCGGCTGCGCCTGTTGCGCCGGCCCCTCATGACCCAACACTGCCGCCGCGAGCCCCATGAGCGATCTCCCTGAAAACGACCAGCACATGCCGCTGGTTTCGCACCTCACCGAGTTGCGTACCCGTCTGCTGCGCTGCGTAGCGGCGATCTTCATCATCTTCGCCGGGCTGTTCGCCTTCACCCAGCAGATCTACACCTTCGTCTCCACACCGCTGCGCCAGTACCTGCCAGTGGGTGCAACGATGATCGCCACCGACGTGTCGTCGCCGTTCCTGACGCCGCTGAAACTAACCATGATGGTTTCGCTGTTCCTGGCGATCCCGGTGATCCTGCATCAGATCTGGGGCTTTATCGCGCCGGGGCTGTACAAGCATGAGAAGCGCATCGCAGTGCCATTGCTGGTGTCGAGCATCATGTTGTTCTACACCGGCATGGCGTTCGCCTATTACCTGGTGTTCCCGCTGATCTTCAAGTTCTTCGCCGCCGCCACCCCGGCCGGCGTGGAAATGATGACCGACATCAGCAGCTACCTCGATTTCGTCATGACGCTGTTCTTCGCCTTCGGCGTGGCGTTCGAGATCCCGGTGGCTGTGGTGCTGCTGGTGTGGATCGGCGTGGTCAACGTCGCCTACCTGAAGAAAATCCGCCCGTACGTGATCATCGGCTGTTTTGTGGTCGGCATGATCCTCACCCCGCCGGACATCTTCTCGCAGACCCTGCTGGCTGTACCGATGTGGTTGCTGTTCGAGATCGGCATCCTGTTCAGCGGCCTGATCAGCAAACGCGGCGAGCACCCGGACGACCAACCGGTTGACGATCACAACGACCAGCCGCCAGCGACCCAACCGTGAACCTGTTGCTACTCGAAGAGGCCGATTTCATTGCGGCCGACCGCGTGATCCTGCGCGATCGCCGGTTGACCCACATGCAGGAAGTCCATCGCTCGGTAGTCGGTGACAGCCTGCGGGTCGGGCGTATCGGTGGTTTGATGGGCTCGGCCGAGGTGCTGCGTCTGGACGCCGATGAAGCGGAACTGCGTATTACCCTAGACCAGCCGCCGCCGGCCAAGCTGCCACTGACCCTGGTTTTGGCCCTGCCAAGGCCCAAAATGCTGCGCAGGGTGTTTCAGACCGTGGCGGCCATGGGTGTGCCGCGCATCGTGCTGGTGAACAGCTATCGCGTCGAGAAGAGCTTCTGGCAAACACCCTTCCTGGAACCGGAAGCGATTCGCGAGCAACTGATCCTCGGCCTGGAACAGGCGCGGGACAGTGTGTTGCCGCAAATCACCATCGAAAAGCGCTTCAAGCCCTTTGTCGAAGATCGCCTGCCAGCGATCACCGAAGGCACCCTCGGCCTGGTCGGTCATCCCGGCAACTACCCGCCCTGCCCCCGTGGACTGGACGAACCGGTGACCCTGGCCATCGGCCCCGAAGGTGGCTGGATCCCCTACGAGATCGACCTGCTGGGCAAGTCCGGCCTGCAACCGGTGCAGCTGGGCGAGCGCATCCTGCGGGTCGAAACCGCCGTTACCGCGCTGCTCGCCCGCCTCTTCTAGCCATAACACGCTCCCACATTGATCGGCGGCGTACACGAAATTTGCGTCTGACGCCTTACCCTGTGGGAGCGAGCCTGCTCGCGAAAGCGGTATCTCCGACGATGGGATTATAGAACCTGGCGCAAGAAGGCCTGGGCCCGCGGATCTTTCGGCGCATCGAAGAATTTGGCCGGCGCAGCATCTTCCAGCAATTTGCCATGATCAAAGAACAACACCCGATCCGCCACTTCCCTGGCAAAGCCCATTTCGTGGGTCACGCAGACCATGGTCATGCCTTCCAGCGCCAGGGCTTTCATCACGTCCAGCACTTCGCCAACCATTTCCGGATCAAGCGCCGAGGTCGGCTCATCGAACAGCATGACCTTCGGTTCCATCGCCAGCGCGCGGGCAATCGCCACCCGCTGCTGCTGACCACCGGAAAGGCGCGACGGAAATTCGTTGGCCTTTTGCGCAATGCCGACCTTCTCCAGCAACGCCAGCGCCTTGGCCTCGCGCTCCTTCTTGCCGCGCTTGCGCACGACCTTCTGGGCCAGGCAGAGGTTTTCCAGCACGGTCATGTGCGGGAACAGGTTGAAGTGCTGGAACACCATGCCGACTTCGCGGCGGTAGGCGTTGACGTCGGTTTTCGGGTCGGCTAGTTGCAGGCCGTCGATGCTCACCGAACCCGAATCGAATTCTTCCAGGCCGTTGAGGCAGCGCAGGAAAGTCGATTTGCCGGAGCCGGACGGACCGATCACCACCAGCACCTCGCCCCTGGCCACGTGCGTCGTGACGTTGTCCACCGCGCGAACCACCTGGCCGCGGGTGTCGAAGACTTTTACCAGATCGCGAACTTCAATCACTTTGCGCGAGCCTCCGCTCAAGCCGGCTGGCGATTTTCGACAGCGGCAGGTTGATCAACAGATAAAGGCCGGCCACGCAGAACAGGATTTCGAACGGCGAGAAAGAAGTGGTGATGACTTCGCGACCGCTTTTGAGCAGCTCGGTAATCGCAATCACCGATACCAGCGAGGTGTCCTTGACCAGACTGATGAACTGCCCGGCCAGCGGCGGCAATACGCGCTTGAAGGCTTGCGGCAGCACCACGTGACGCATCGACTGGCCAGCGCTCAGACCCAGGGAGCGCGCGGCTTCGTTCTGGCCACGGGCGATCGACTGCACGCCGGACCGAATGATTTCCGCCACATAGGCGCCGGTGAACAGCGACAGCGCGGCAATCCCGGCGAATTCCCGGGACAGGTTCATCACGGTACCGATGAAGAAGTAAAAAATGAATATCTGCACCAGCAGCGGCGTGCCACGCACCAGTTCGACGTAGATCGTCGAAAGGTCGCGCAGAGTCGGGTTGTTCGACAGACGGCACAGGCCGGTGACCAGGCCAATCAGCAAGCCGAGCACACCGGACACCAGGGATAACCACAAGGTGGTCCAAAGGCCCCACATCAGGGGTCCTGCGGCCCAGTGCCGAGTGACGCCAATCACGTCGCCTTCGGCCACGTCATCGCCCTGGGCGACTTGCAGGCTGTTGTCGTCGACGGTCAGGCGTTGCTCGTCGCCAGTATCATTGCGCAGGGTGACTTCAGCCTTGTCGCCCTTGCGCACCAGTTCGCTGACGGTGGAAATGTCGGCGGCGCGCTGGGATTCTTCGGCGTGGTAGGCGAAGTATTGCGGTACGCGGTTCCAACGCCATTCGTAAGACATCAGCGAGGTGGCGTAATACAAAGCGCCGGCCAGGCCGATCAACACCAGCACGGTCAAGACGTGCCAGGGCCATTGGGCTTTTTTCTGTTTCATTGCAGGTTCCGGAATGTGTGTTGCCTTGGAGGCCGTCATCGCCAGCAGGCTGGCTCCCACCGGGGAATGCATTTCATTGTGGGAGCCAGCCTGCTGGCGATGGGGCGCGACGCGGTCTATCTGACCGGGCCTTACTCCATGTCCTTCTGCCAGGCAGTGTCCTTGAACCACTTGTCATGGATGCGATCGTAGGTGCCGTCTTCGTGGATCTGGTGCAGGAAGTTGTTGATGAAGTTGATGCTGTCGTAATCACCCTTCTTCAGACCGAAGGCCAGCGGCTCGTAGGTGAAAGGCTTGTCGAGGAACACCAGCTTGCCGGCACCGACCTTGTTCACGGCGACAACGTTGTAGGGCGCGTCGTAGATGAACGCGTCGGCCTTGCCGTTGACCACATCGAGTACGGCTTCCTGCTCGTTGTCGTAGCCGTGGTACTTGGCTTTGGAGATCAGCTTTTTAGCGACCATTTCACCCGTGGTACCGAGCTTGGAGGTGATGCGGTAGTCGGCGGTGTTCAGGTCTTTGTACGACTTGATGGTGCCTTCCAGTTCCTTGCGGATCAGCAGGGTCTGGCCGACCACGATGAAGGGGTCGCTGAAGTTCAGGCGCAGGTTGCGCTCCTGGGTCAGGGTCATGCCGCTGCCGATCATGTCGAACTTGTCAGTGAGCAATGCCGGGATGATGCCGTCGTAACCGGTGGACACCAGCTCCAGCTTGACGCCCATGGCCTTGGTCATGGCTTTGAGGATATCGACTTCGAAACCGATGATCTCGCCGCGTTTATTGGTCATTTCGAACGGCATGTAGGTCGGGTCCATGCCGACTTTCAGCGTGCCGCGCTTGACCGCGTCATCGATGGCACCCGCCTGCGCCGTGCTGACTGCAACCAATGCCGTGACGCCGACCAGCAGCATCGAGAGATACTTCTTCATCATCAAGTCCCCAAAACCATTGCGTTGTGAGGCGCGCAAACCGCAGGTTTCCCTTGAGAAACCGGCAGATACGAACAGAAAATTGTCCGGGCGCACCAATTCGGGGACGGATGCTAACGCACTCGCACGTTTGCACAAGGGTCTACACAGGATTTGTTGGTGTTTTGATCGTTCCCACGCTCCCGCGTGGGAATGCCTCAACGGACGCTCCGCGTTCGCTCTTGGGACGCGGAACGTCCCGGGCTGCATTCCCACGCGGAGCATGGGAACGATCGGCGACGAAAAAAAAGCCCCGCTATCAGGCGGGGCTTTGTTTACGCCAACTGAGGCTGCACGCTCAGCGGTTTGAGCGGCAACAGCGGCGCATGGGGATCGGCCTTCACCGATTTGCGCCATGCCTGCAGCCATTCAGGATGGCTCTCGTCCCAGATCTGCTCATGCAAGCGACCCAGGGCCACCGGATCACTCAGCAGCTCCACACGCTCTTTGTTGCTCAGCCCGTCCGGCCCGACTTTCATTGCATGGCGGACCCGCTCGATCCGCAGCCATTCGATCGGCTCGGCCTGACGGTGGCGCGAAGTCGCCAGCGAGCACGCCAAGGCGTTCTGCTGCGGATCGACCACTGCCCGGACGAAGCCGTCGTTCAGCGCATGCCAGCGGTTTTCATGGGTGTACTGGTCGGTTGCCAGCAACGCCTGTGGCGGATTGTATTCCTCAGGGATCAGGAACAGGCTTTCGTCACGGGACTTGAGCCCCAAGCCGACGCGACTGGAGATCACCGACACCGGGATCGACAGCATCAGTGAACCGACGATCGGCACCAGCCACCAGAGGAAGCTCGGGTTCAGCCAGATCACCAACAGTGCCCAGAAGAAGCCCAGCAAGGTCTGCGGACCGTGGCGTTTGACCGCTTCGCTCCAGGGCGTGGAGTCGTCGTCACGCTGCGGCGAGTTCCAGGTCGCGGCCCAGCCGAGGAACGCGGCGAGCACGAAGCGGGTGTGGAAAATCATCCGCACCGGCGCCAGCAGCATGGAGAACAGCATCTCCAGCAGCATCGACAGGGTCACCTTGAACTTGCCACCAAACTCTTTCGCGCCCTTGGCCCAGATCAGGATGATGCTCAGCAACTTCGGCAGGAACAGCAGCACGATAGTTGTCGAGAACAGCGCGATCGCCTTGTCCGGGTGCCATTGTGGCCACAGTGGATATAGCTGGCGTGGTTCGAGGAAGTACTGCGGCTCCATCAGCGTGTTGACCGCCAGCAGCGCCGTCGACAACACAAGGAAGAAGAACCAAAGCGGAGCCGACAAGTACGACATCACGCCAGTGAGGAACACCGCCCGGTGTACCGGGTGCATGCCCTTGACCAGGAACAGCCGGAAGTTCATCAGGTTGCCGTGGCACCAGCGACGGTCACGCTTGAGTTCATCCAGCAGGTTCGGCGGCAGTTCTTCATAGCTGCCGGGCAAGTCGTAGGCAATCCACACGCCCCAGCCGGCACGGCGCATCAGCGCTGCTTCGACGAAGTCGTGGGACAGAATCGCACCGGCGAACGCGCCTTTACCGGGCAACGGCGCCAGCGCGCAGTGCTCGATGAACGGCTTCATGCGGATGATCGCGTTGTGGCCCCAATAGTGCGATTCGCCCAACTGCCAGAAGTGCAGGCCGGCAGTGAACAGAGGACCATAGACACGGGTCGCGAACTGCTGCATGCGTGCATACAGGGTGTCCATGCCCGATGCACGGGGCGCGGTCTGGATGATCCCGGCGTCCGGCGTGGCTTCCATCAAGCGCACCAGACTGGTCAGGCATTCGCCGCTCATCACGGAGTCCGCGTCGAGCACTACCATGTACTTGTAGTCACCGCCCCAGCGACGGCAGAAGTCGTCGAGGTTGCCGCTTTTGCGTTTTACACGACGACGACGGCGGCGATAGAAGATCTTGCCAAAGCCTTTGGCTTCGCGGCAGACGTCCAGCCAGGCTTGTTGCTCGGCGACGCAGATGTCGGCTTCGTTACTGTCACTGAGGACGAAGAAGTCGAAGCGATCCAGGTCACCCGTAGCTGCAACCGACTCGAAAGTCGCCCGCAGACCGGCAAACACCCGCGGCACATCTTCGTTGCAGATCGGCATCACCAAAGCGGTGCGCGCATCCCTGGCGATCGGCTCATTGCCGGCGCTTTTACCGGAAATGCGATATTTGTCGTGACCGGTGAGCAACTCGAGAAAGCCCATCAGCGCTGTCCAGAAACCGGCCGACACCCAGCAGAACAGAATCCCGAACAGAATCAGGATGCTGGTTTGCAGCGCATAGGGCAGCACTTGCGTGACGGTTTGCAGGAATGGCTGGTGCAGGACTTCGTCCAGGTCGACGAACGACCAGCCCTGGTACGGCATGATGCCTTTCATGTACCAGCCGGCGACGATGGTCTGACCGAGCATCAACACCAGCAGAATGTAGCGTCGGATCGAACCGACGGTGCGCCAGCGAGCCGCCGGCAGCACGTTCTCGTCCTTCGGCGGGGCCGGCGGATTGGTGCGACCGGTCAGACGGCGCCAGCCGCGCACCAGGATGTTGGTGCGCCACGGCTCCGGCACGACTTTGGTCCGCCGAATCGGCGGTGTCGCCCGCAGACAGACCCGGCCACTGGCGTCGAGCACCAGCATTTCGGCGTCGGCCAGTTCTTCGGCGGTGTTCAGGGTCAGGCGACGACCCACCGAAGCTTGAGCAGCCTCGGTCGGCGCGTCGAACGTCGAGGACGACAGGCGTTCGTGCAACTCGCTGAACGACTTGCAGCCCGCGAGTTCCGCGCGTTGTTCGTCGGTCATCGGCAGATGCGCCAGGTACTCGGCAAGAGTCTCTGGCTGTACTTGAGAATTACTCATCGGCAGGCAACTGGTAGCTCCAGGTCTCGGTCAGGACTTCTTCAGTCGGTGCCGATTCCGGTGTGGCTGGGACCGCGTCGGCAGCTGCAGGCTGCTGGGCGTCTTTGTTGTCCTTATCCTTGGAATCCGCGACAGGCTTGGCTTCGGCCTGTTTGGCCTCCACTTGCTTGGCTTCCTTGGCTTCCTTGTCCAGCTTCTCCTGCTGCCTGGCGGCGACCTTGTCGGCCTTGGCAACGGAAGAGTTGGAGGCAGGTACGGCCTTGGCCAGATCGGCAGTCACGATGTTCTTGACCAGTGCGGCACGCATTTCCGTGGCCTTGCTCGGGTCTTTGATTTTCATGCGCAGGGTCAGGCGCCAGCCCTTGGTTTCAGGGTTGTAGCGCACGCTGTTCTCGACCAGCTCGGCATTCTCGCCAACGCTGACCTGGCTGCGAACCTCGGTATCGGCCGGCAAGGCCAACAGGGACGGGCCTTCGAAGTCCACCAGGTAGGCCACGCTGCCATCCGGCTGACGAATCAGGTTGGACTGTTTCACGTCACCGGTGGAACGCAGGGTCTGTTGTACCCAGGCGCTGTCCGGCGCGTGAAGTGCGGCTTCGTCGATGGTCCAGTGCATGCGGTAGGCGACGTCGAGAGGCTGGCCAGGTTCAGGCAGCTTTTCCGGGCTCCAGAAAGCCACGATGTTGTCGTTGGTTTCGTCGGCGGTCGGAATTTCGACCAGGTCTACAGAACCCTTGCCCCAATCGCCTTTCGGTTCGATCCAGGCACTCGGGCGCTTGTCGTAGCGGTCGTCGAGGTCTTCATAGTGGCTGAAGTCACGGCCACGTTGCAGCAGACCGAAACCACGCGGGTTCTCGATGGAGAAGTTGCTGACAGCCAGGTGTTTCGGGTTGTTCAGCGGGCGCCAGATCCACTCGCCGTTGCCGGCATGGATCGACAAGCCGCTGGAATCATGCAGTTCGCGGCGGTAGTTCAGCACTTTCGACGGCTGGTTGGCGCCGAACAGGAACATGCTGGTCAATGGCGCTACGCCAAGCTTGGTGACCTTGTCACGCAGGAACATCCTGGCCTTGACGTCGACAACGGTATCGCTGCCCGGACGCAGGGTCAGGCGGTAGGCACCGGTGGCACGTGGCGAATCCAGCAAGGCGAAAATCACCAGGTGCTTGTCACCCGGCTTCGGCTGCTGAATCCAGAACTCGGTGAAACGCGGGAATTCTTCACCGGACGGCAAAGCGGTATCAATGGCCATGCCACGGGCGGACAAGCCATAGGTGTGACCCTTGCCGACAACGCGGAAATAACTCGCGCCGAGCATCGTCATGATTTCGTCTTGCTTGTCGGCCTTGTTGATCGGGTACAGCACACGGAAACCGGCATAACCCAGCTGCTCGGTGGCCTTAGGATCAAATTTCACGTCGCCAAAATCAAACCGGTTCGGGTCGTATTTGATCTCTTCGACGGTGTTAGCGGTGATTTCGTTGATTTTCACCGGGGTATCGAAGTGCATGCCCTGGTGATAGAACGAAAGCTTGAACGGGGTTTTCTGATCGGCCCACTCGGCTTTCTCGGTGAGGAAACGAATTTTCTGATAGTCCGCGAATTTCATTTCGCGGAATTCGTTCGGCAGGTTACTGCGCGGGGCTTCGTATTTCTGCCCGGCCAGCTCTTTTGCCTTGACCGATACATCATCCAGATTGAATGCCCAAAGCTGGCCGGCGCTGAGCAGGCAGAGCAGTGCAGAGCCCGCTACCAGAGCGCTTCGGAACCGTTTGGCAGACAATTTTGGTGCATTACAGGGACTAACAATCACGAGCAACCCTCGCCGAAAACAGATCAAAAAACCAACGGCCAGTTAAAGTGCCAGCATGGTGTGCGGTGTAAAAAACCGACCCTGCGACCACTCTTGCCAAGTTGGCGAGCATTGTTCCGACTCCTCCAGGGCTAAATGATTCCCCAACAGGTCCCGGACAAGTCTCTACCTAAGTCAAAATGGGCCAACGAACGCTGATCCCCGTAACGCGCGATTATCTAGTAAGCCGCGTTACAAGGCATCAGGGGCAACCAAGTATTATCGCGAAAAACCCCTGTCTTCAGGCGAAAAGCGCTTAAAAACATGTTTCAAGCGCTTTCAGGTCTGTAACAAGAAGGTGACCGGGCCGTCGTTGACCAGGTGCACCTGCATATCCGCGCCGAATCTACCTGATGCCACAGTGCCATGCACCTGTTTTGCCTTGTCTAATAGATAGTCGAAAAGCTCCTCTCCCAGGGCTGGAGGGGCAGCGGTCGAAAAACCCGGACGCAACCCGCTCCTGGTGTCGGCGGCCAGGGTGAACTGAGAGACCAGCAGCAACCCGCCGTCGATATCCGCCAGGGACAGATTCATCTTGCCCTCGGCATCGCTGAACACTCGATAGTTAAGCAGCTTATGCAGAAGTTTGTCGGCACTGGCCCGAGTATCCTCGGGCTCGACAGCCACCAACACCAGCAAACCCTGGTCCACCGCGCCAACCACCTCCCCCGCTACCTCGACTCGCGCGCCTCGCACGCGTTGCAGCAAGCCCTTCATGCTTCCTCAGGCGTCAGATCGAGCAGACGTCGGGCCATGAGATCGGCGGCGCGCACCAGGGCATCGGTAATGCCAGGCTCGGAAGCGGCGTGGCCAGCGTCACGGATTACCTGCAGTTCACTGTTCGGCCAGTTCTGATGCAGTTCCCAGGCATTGTCCAGCGGGCAGATCACGTCGTAGCGACCGTGGACGATCACGCCAGGCAGATGGGCGATCTTGCCCATGTCGCGGATCAGCTGGTTCGGTTCAAGGAACGCATTGTTGCTGAAGTAATGACATTCGATGCGGGCGATGGACAACGCGCGCTGTGGCTCGGAAAAACGATCGACCACCAGCGGGTTCGGACGCAAGGTCGCCGTCCGTCCTTCCCACATCGACCAGGCCTTGGCGGCATGCATCTGGGCGATCTGGTCGTTACCGACCAGGCGCTTGTGGAAAGCCGAGAGCAGATCGTCGCGCTCATCCAGCGGGATTGGCGCGATGTAATCCTGCCAGTAGTCGGGAAACAGACGGCTGGCACCGGCCTGGTAGAACCACTGGATCTCCTGCGGGCGACAGAGAAAAATCCCGCGCAGGATCAGACCGTGTACACGCTCCGGGTGGGTTTGCGCGTAGGCCAGCGCCAGGGTCGAACCCCAGGAGCCGCCGAACAACACCCATTTGTCGATTCCCAGGTGCTTGCGGATCCGCTCAAGGTCGGCGACAAGATCCCAGGTAGTGTTGTTTTCCAGGCTGGCGTGGGGGGTGGAGCGACCGCAACCGCGCTGGTCGAAGGTCACAATGCGATACAGGTTCGGATCGAAATACCGGCGGCTCTGGGCATCACACCCTGCGCCTGGGCCGCCGTGGATAAACACTACCGGCAAACCTTCCGGTGAACCGCTTTCGTCGACATATAGCGTGTGAGTTGCATCGACGGCCAGATCGTGCCGGGCGTGGGGTTTGATCTGCGGGTACAAAGTCTGCATTGCGCGCTCCGTAAGGTGTCGAGGTCATCCCTGGGGGGACTTCTATTATTCTGCCGTCCGGCATCATAAACCCGATTTACGTCAGAGCACGATCCCTGTAGGAGCAAGCTTGCTCGCGAAGGTCGTTAACGATAATGCGTCAAGTCAGACACCCCGCGGCGCTCTCAGGTTTTTCGCGAGCAAGCTCGCTCCTACAGGGATCGGTGATCGCGGCGAACCGTATTATCCGTAGTGCTTTTCGCCCCAGGCCAACAACCCTTGCAACAATTCCCTGAGCACAACCTGCGTCGGTTCTGCCAGATCCGGGCAATAGCGGAACGGCTCGAACTCTTCCATGTAGGTGCACTGGCCCAGTTCCAGTTGCACCGCATGAATGTTCTCTGCAGGAGCGCCGTAGTGGCGAGTTATATGGCCGCCTTTGAAGCGACCGTTGAGCACATGGCTGTAGTTGTCGTGACGCGCACAGATCGCTTCCAATTGAGTAGCAAGCTGAGTATCGCAACTGGCACCGTTGAAGGTGCCGAGGTTGAAGTCCGGCAGCTTGCCGTCGAACAGATGCGGAATGATCGAGCGAATCGAGTGTGCATCGAACAGAAGTGCATAGCCAAATTCGGCTTTCAAACGCGCCAATTCGTTCTGCAAGGTGCTGTGATACGGCGTCCAGATCTGCTCGAGATAAGTCGCCCGTTCCGCCGCCGACGGCTCCATGCCCTCCCGGAACAATGGGATGCCATCGAACAGGGTCGCCGGGTACAGACCGGTGGTAGCGCCGACATACAGAGGCTTGTCATCGGACGGCCGGTTCAGGTCGATGACAAACCGCGAGTACTCGGCTGCCAACGTACTGGCGCCCAACTCGGCGGCAAATTCGTAAAGCCTTGGAATGTGCCAGTCGGTGTCCGGCAGGCTTTTCGCGTCGGGGATCAACCCGGCTTCGACCGCCGGGGTCAGGCGCAGGCCGGCGTGGGGCATGCTGATGAGCAGCGGCACGCGGCCTTGTTTGAAGTTCAGAACCTTATCCACGTTTGCTCTCCTGCATGCTCGTTTCAACGCCGTGTCGCACGACGCGTTTTTCCAGGTCACCGCCCAGCCAGTACGCCAGGTCGGCAGGACGATCGATCTGCCAGGCGACGAAGTCCGCGACCTTGCCGACTTCCAGCGAACCGTGGGTTTGAGCCATGCCCAGCGCGGTCGCGGCATGAATCGTCGCACCGGCGAGGGCTTCTTCCGGGGTCATGCGAAAACAGGTGCAGGCCATGTTCAGCATCAAGCGCAACGACAGCGCCGGGGAAGTGCCGGGGTTGAGGTCGCTGGCGATGGCGATTTTCACGCCGTGCTTGCGCAGGGCCTCCATCGGCGGCAATTGGGTTTCGCGCAGGAAGTAGAACGCCCCTGGCAGCAACACTGCGACGGTGCCGGATTCGGCCATGGCGATGGCATCGTCTTCGGTCATGAATTCCAGGTGATCGGCCGACAGTGCGTGGTAGCGCGCCGCCAGGCTCGAACCGTGCAGGGACGACAATTGCTCGGCATGCAGCTTCACCGGCAGGCCCAGTTGCTGTGCGGTGATGAACACGCGCTCGACCTGCGCTGGCGAGAACGCCAGGTATTCGCAGAAGGCATCCACCGCATCCACCAGCCCTTCGGCGGCCAGGGCTGGAAGCATTTCAGCGCAGATGTGATCGATGTAGTCGTCGGCGCGATCCGCGTATTCCGGTGGCAAAGCGTGGGCAGCCAGGCATGTGCTGCGCACGCTGACCGGCAGTTCGGCGCCCAGGCGCTTGATCACCCGCAGAATCTTGCGCTCGCTGGCCAGATCCAGACCGTAGCCGGATTTCATCTCGACCGTGGTCACGCCATCGCGGATCAGGCTTTTCAGACGCTTGGCGGCGCTGGCGAACAGTTCGTCCTCGGTCGCCGCGCGGGTGGCGCGCACGGTGCTGGCGATGCCGCCGCCAGCCGCGGCAATTTGCGAGTAGCTGACGCCTTGCAGACGCTGTTCGAATTCGCCACTGCGGTTGCCGCCGAATACGGTATGGGTGTGGCAGTCGATCAGGCCCGGGGTAACCCAGGCCCCGTTCAAGTCGTTGACGGCCGGGTATTCGCCGGACGGCAGTTCAGCGCCTGGGCCGATCCACTCAATGTGCGCACCGGACGTCACGATGGCCGCATCCTCGATGATCGAGTAGACGCCTTGCGCCATGGTTGCGACGTGGCAGTGTTGCCAGAGAGTTTTCATCCCGTAGTCTCCACATTATTCAAAATCGAATCGCCAGCAGGCTGGCTCCCACAGGGATGCGCATTACAACTGTGGGAGCCAGCCTGCTGGCGATGAGTACATCACAGGCTCGGCAAAAGCTTGGCCGACACCAGACCATTCAGACACTGCGTCGCCAACAACTCAGTCGCCGCATTGATATCCGGCGCAAAGAACCGGTCTTTCTCATAAAACGGCACTTCTTTACGCAGGATCGCCCGAGCCTTCTCCAGCTTCGGCGAAGTTTTCAAACCTTCACGCAGATCCAGACCCTGGCACGCAGCCAACCACTCCACGGCGAGCACCCCGCGAGTGTTTTCCGCCATTTCCCACAAACGCTTGCCAGCGGCCGGCGCCATCGACACGTGGTCTTCCTGGTTCGCCGACGTCGGCAGGCTGTCCACCGAATGCGGATGGGACAGCGCCTTGTTCTCGCTGGCCAGCGCCGCTGCCGTCACCTGGGCAATCATGAAGCCGGAGTTCACCCCGCCATTGGCCACCAGGAACGGCGGCAGTTGCGACATGTGCTTGTCCATCATCAGCGAGATACGGCGCTCGCTCAGCGAACCGATTTCAGCGATGGCCAGGGCCATGTTGTCGGCGGCCATGGCCACCGGTTCAGCGTGGAAGTTACCCCCGGAGATCACGTCGCCTTCCGCGGCGAACACCAGCGGGTTGTCGGAGACCGCGTTCGCCTCGACTGCAAGCACTTCGGCGGCTTGACGGAACTGGGTCAGGCACGCACCCATGACTTGCGGCTGGCAGCGCAAGGAATACGGGTCCTGGACCTTGTCGCAGTTCTGGTGCGAATCGGAGACTTCACTGCGCTCGCCCAGCAAATCACGGTAAGCGGCAGCGGCGTCGATCTGGCCTTTCTGACCACGTGCGGCGTGAATGCGTGCATCGAACGGCGAGCGCGAGCCCAATACCGCTTCGACGGTCAGGGCACCCAGCGCCACGGCACCGGCGAACAGATCTTCACCTTCGAACAGACCACGCAGCGCGTAAGCAGTGGACACCTGAGTACCGTTGAGCAGCGCCAGACCTTCTTTTGCAGCCAAAGTCAGCGGCTTGAGACCGGCGACGTGCAGCGCTTCGGTCGCTTCCAGCCATTCGCCCTTGTAGCGAGCCTTGCCTTCGCCCAACAGCACCAACGACATATGGGCCAATGGCGCGAGGTCACCGGATGCACCGACCGAACCTTTCAACGGAATGTGCGGATAAACCTCGGCGTTGATCAGCGCGATCAGCGCGTCGATGACCACACGGCGAATGCCGGAGAAACCACGACTCAAACTGTTGACCTTGAGCACCATGACCAGGCGCACCAGTGCGTCGCTGATCGGCTCGCCGACACCGGCGGCGTGGGACAGCACCAGCGAGCGCTGCAGGTTTTCCAGGTCTTCGCTGGCGATGCGGGTCGAGGCCAGCAGGCCGAAACCGGTGTTGATGCCGTAGGCGGTGCGGTTCTCGGCGAGGATCTGTTCCACGCAGGCAACGCTGGCTTCGATCTGGGCCGAAGCGCTGTTGTCGAGGGTGATTTTGACCGGCTGCTGATAGATATCACGCAGTTGGGCAAGGCTCAGTTGGCCGGGAATCAAATTAAGCGCAGTCATTTTTTGCTCCTTTTGAGAGTGTTATTAACTACCAGACGCTCCGGAGATATCCGTTGTCCGTCGCTTCCCGCCTTTTTGAGGGGGCTGGCGCCTTGGCACGCTGGTTTTGTATTGAAATCAGTTCACATTCGGCAAGGCTTTTTGCAGCAAGACCGGGTCTTTCAAAACACCCGCGGCGGCGGCGATGTCCGGCGCCAGCCAGCGGTCCTGATCGTACGCCGGAACCCGTTCGCGCAGCAGACGCCATGCGGCATCGGTGCCGGCGCCAAAGCGTTGTTCCTTGAGGAATTCAAACGCCTGGGCCGCCAGAAGATATTCGATGGCGAGGATCTGCGTGCAGTTTTCCAGCGCGCGGTGCAGCTTCAACGCCGCGTTGGTGCCCAGGCTCAGGTGGTCTTCCTGCAGGCCCGAGGTGACGTAGTTGTCGAGCACGGCCGGTTGCGCCAACTGGCGGTTTTCCGCGCACAGGGAAGCGGCGACGTACTGAACGATCATCATCCCGGAGTTCACCCCCGGGTTGGCCACCAGAAACGCTGGCAGACCGCTGACATGCGGGTTGATCAAACGGTCCAGGCGCCGTTCGGCGATGGAGCCGATTTCTGCCATGGCGATGGCCAGCAGGTCGGCAGCCATTGCCACTGACTGACCGTGCGGGTTGGCCTGGGACACGATACGGAAATTGTCCGGCGTGCCCAGCAGCATTGGGTTGTCCGTGACAGAGTTGAGTTCGGTTTCGATCTGTTTGATGGCGTGCTCAAGCTGATCGCGCGCAGCGCCATGGACTTGCGGGATCGAACGGATGCTCAGCGCATCCTGGGTACGAATGCCCTTGCTCGAAGCGATCACTTCACTGCCATCAAGCAACGCCCGCAGGTTGATACCGACCTGTTGCATGCCCGGATGCGGCTTGAGTGCAATGATTTCGGCATCGAACGCCGCGATCTGGCCACGCTGGGCTTCGAAGCTCATGGCACCGATCACGTCGGCCCACTGCACCAGACGCGTCGCATCGGCAAGCGCCAGGCAGCTGAGGCCGCTCATGCATGGCGTACCGTTGACCAGGCACAGGCCATCTTTGGCGCCGAGCTGGACGGGTTGCAGACCTTCTTCGCTTAAGGCTTGTTGCGCGGAAACGATTTGCCCGCGATAGCTGACATTGCCGACACCCAACAGCGCAATGCCGATGTGGGCCATGTGAGTCAGGTAACCGACCGAACCCTGGGACGGCACTTGCGGGGTGATGCCGCGATTGAGCAGCGCCAGCAGGGCTTCGACTACTCGGCGATGGATGCCGGACTTGCCGTGGCTGTAATTGCGAATCGCCGCACACATGATTGCGCGAGTCTGCTCATCGGTCAGTGGAGCACCGACGCCACAGGCGTGGCTGAGCAAGGTGTTGCGCGACAGTTGGCTGAGCTGTTCGTCCTTGAGCGAGACATTGCACAGCGCGCCGAGGCCGGTATTGACGCCATAGGCGCGCTCGCCGCTGGCGACGATGCGCTGGACGATGGCCTGGGCATTCTCGATACTCGCCCAGGTCTGGCTCGACAGCTCGAGCTGTGCGCCATGGCGGGCAACGGCAACCACATCCTGCCAACGCAACGGGGCGTCGGCGATAACGATTTTTTCAGCCTGGGACATCTTTAACCTCATACAAAATTCATGGACATGTGACATCTGTGGCGAGGGAGCTTGCTCCCGCTGGGCTGCGTAGCGGCCCCAAAATTTTGCGACCGCTGCGCGCTCGAGCGGGAGCAAGCTCCCTCGCCACAAAAGCGGTCCCGCCACAAACCTCTTAAACCACCGCCGCCCGACGCTGCACGAACCGGTCGACATACTCATCCGCCGGCGAATGCAGGATCTCGCGCGGCGTACCCACCTGAATCAGGCGCCCGTCCTTGAGGATCGCAATGCGGTTACCAATGCGCACTGCCTCATCAAGGTCATGGGTGATAAAGACGATGGTCTTGTGCAGGGTCTTTTGCAGCTCCAGCAACTGATCCTGCATCTCGGCACGGATCAACGGATCAAGGGCGCTGAACGCTTCGTCCATCAGGATGATGTCGGTGTCCGCCGCCAATGCCCGGGCCAGGCCCACGCGCTGGCGCATGCCGCCCGACAGCTGATGCGGATATTTGTTCTCGTAGCCCTTGAGGCCCACGGTGTTGATCCAGTGCAGCGCGCGCTCGGTGCACATCTGCTTGCTCTCGCCGCGCACTTTCAGGCCATAGGCGACGTTATCCACCACCGTCTTGTGCGGCAGCAGGCCGAAGCTCTGGAACACCATGCTGATCTTGTGCCGGCGAAATTCGCGCAGGGCTTCCATGTCGTATTGCAGGATGTCCACGCCGTCCACCAGGATTGCGCCGCTGGTCGGGTCGATCAGGCGGTTGAAGTGGCGCACCAACGTGGATTTGCCCGAACCTGACAAGCCCATGATCACGAAGATCTCGCCAGTGCCGATACTCAGCGACAGGTCGTTCACGCCGACCACGCAGCCGGTTTCGGACAGCACCTGGTCCTTGGTCTTGCCCTGGCCGACCATGGCCAACGCTTCCTTGGAACGGTTGCCGAAAATCTTGAAGACGTTTTTGACTTCGATTTTGCTGATGGCTTCGTTGTTCATTTGCTCACCTCATGCCGTGGCCGACCATACGCCTGAGTAATGCGGTCTATGACCACTGCCAGAATCACGATCGCCAGACCGGCTTCAAGGCCACGTCCGACGTTGAGGGTCTGAATCCCCACCAACACATCTTCACCCAGGCCACGGGCACCGATCATCGAGGCAATCACTACCATCGACAGGGCCATCATGGTGGTCTGGTTGATACCGGCCATGATGCTCGGCAGGGCCAGCGGCAGTTGCACGCCAAACAGTTGCTGCCAGCGGTTGGCACCGAAAGCGTTGATCGCTTCCATCACTTCACCGTCGACCTGACGAATACCCAGATCGGTCAGGCGGATCAGCGGTGGCGCGGCGTAGATCACGGTGGCGAAAATCGCCGGGACCTTACCCAGGCCGAACAGCATCAGCACCGGGATCAGGTACACGAAACTCGGCATGGTCTGCATGATGTCCAGCAACGGCATCAACACCGAACGCAGGCGATTGCTGCGCGCCGAGAGAATGCCCAGCGGAATGCCGATCAGCACCGAAATGACCGTGGCCACCATCATCAGCGCCAGGGTCTGCATCAGCTTGTCCCAGAGGCCGACGGCGCCCACCAGGAACAACAGGCCGACGATTACCGAAGTGGTCACGACTTTGCGGGTTGCGTGCCAGGCAACGCCCGCCACGATCGCCAGCATCAGCCACCAGGGCGCCGCACGCAGCAGGCCTTCAAGATTGACGATGGCCCACAACAGGGTGTCGGAGATGCTGCGGAACACATCGCCGTAGTTGGTGACCAGCGAATCGACCCAACTGTTGACCCAGTCGGCGATGGAAAAGGTAAAGCTTTCGGGAAACATAAGAGACTCTCAATCAAGGGGTTGCGATCAAGCACCCGACTGCCGCTGACGGCAGTCGGAAAAGCTCAACCTACAAGGCCGCGTCGATCTTTTTGGCTGCGTCTTCGCTCACCCATGCGTGCCAGACTTCAGGATGTTCCTTGAGGAAGATTTTCGCCAGTTTTGGTGACTCGATCCGCTCTTTGGCCATACGTCCGAGGTTCTGGTTGAGCAGGTCGATCGGCAGGTTGATCTTTTCCAGCACGGCCACCAGTTCCGGGGCTTGCTCGTGGAAGGTCTTGGACAGGCCGACCTTGATGGTCACGCTCTTGTCCACGCCTGGTTTCTCTTCAAGCTTGACCAGGTCGACCTGGCCCATCAGCGGCGTAGGCGACCAGTAGTAGAACAGGATCGGCTCGCCGCGCTTGTAGCTCGACAGCACCGCCGCGTCCAGCGCCGGGCCGGTACCCGGGCGGAAGTTGGTGTAGGTGCTTTCCAGGCCGTAGCTTTTGAGCATTTCGCTGTTGTCCAGCTCACAGGTCCAGCCGGCCGGGCAGTTGTAGAAACGGCCCTTGGCTGGCTCTTCCTGGTCCTTGAACACGCTGGCGTATTTGCCCAGATCGGCGATCGCCTTCAGGTCCGGGGCTTTTGGCTCCAGCTTGCGCTTGGCATCGCCTTCGATGACGTAGCGCGGCACGTACCAGCCTTCGATCGCGCCAACGACCGGGGCGCCGACACCGACCACCTTGCCGGCCTTCTCGGCCTTGTTCCAGACTTCGCTGCGGCCGACCCACTCTTCGGCGAACACTTGAATGTCGTTGCTGCTCAGGGCGTTTTCCATGGTGATGGAGTTGCCCGGCAGGCTGTCAGTCTTGCAGTCGTAGCCCTTCTCCAACACGATTTGCATCACGTCGGTCAGCAGCATGCCGCTTTCCCAGTTCAGGCCGGCGAATTTCACCGGTTTGCCCGACTCGCACCAACCGGCGGCCTGAGTGGCGCCGGCGCTGGCGAGCAGGCCCATGGAAAGTAATGTGGTCAGCAGGGTCTTGTTCGATTTCATTGTAGTGACGCTCCTAATCATGAATTGGCTTACGGCAGTCAAGAGGCATCCAGCCCTGTCCACGTCCAATCAGGCCTGCGCCGCAGCGCGACCAGCCCCACTTGTTTTTTGTTCTACAACGCTGTCCTGCTCAACCGGCAGAATCAGGTGATCGGGTACCGAGCCGTGCCATTTTTTTGCGCACACGTAATACAGGGCTGCGGGAAGCACCAGACCGATGATCCAGGAAATATCCACACCACCCAGGGCGTCTACCAGCGGACCGGTATAGAACTTGGTGGCGATGAACGGCAGCTGCACAAGCACACCGAAGACATAGACGCTGATACCGAGGGCGTTCCAACGGCCGTAGCGACCGTTCGGATCGGCCAGTGCCGGCACGTCATAGCGCTCGCGGGTGATGCAGTAGTAGTCCACCAGATTGATCGCGCTCCATGGCGTGAAGAACGCCAGCAAGAACAGGATGAAGGACTTGAACGCACCGAGGAACGAGTGCTGACCGAGCAACGCCATCAGGGTCGCAGCACCGACGATGACCAGCACGAAGACCAGACGCTGCAAGCGCGTGACCTTCAGCTCACCACGGAAACCGCTGATGATGGTCGCAATGCACATGAAGCTGCCGTAGGAGTTGAGCGTGGAAATGGTGACCTTGCCGAACGCGATGCTGAAATACAGCAGCGCTGCGGTGGCACCGGTACCGCCCAGACCGACTATGTAGGCGACTTCGTGGCCGGCGAATTGGCCGTTGGCCGATGCCGCGGCAAACACGCCGAGGACCATCGCTACCTGCGCACCAATGACCGAACCTGCGCCTGCGGCAAAAAAAGTTTTCACCGAGGAAATCTTGCTCGGCAGGTAGCGAGAGTAGTCAGCCACGTAAGGGCCGAAAGCGATCTGCCAGGACGCCGCGAGCGAAACCGCGAGCAAGAAACTGCTCCAGCTGAAATGGCGGATTTGCAACAGTGCGCCAACATCAACCTGGCTCATCAGACGGCTAAACAGATAAACGAAGGCAATAACGCCAATGACACTGGCAACACGGCCGATCCAGTGGATCACCCGATAACCGAGCACCGTGACCAGCACGATGACACTGGCGAAGATGAGGATACCGACGCTGTCGCTGACGCCAAACAACTGGCCCAGCGCCTGGCCGGAAAGCACGGTGCCCGTTGCGGTGAAGCCGAGGTACATCAAACACACCAGTACGATCGGAATCGCCGCACCATAAACGCCGAACTGCACGCGGCTGGAGATCATCTGCGGCAGTCCGAGCTTGGGCCCTTGCGCGGCATGCAGCGCCATCACGCCACCGCCGATCAGTTGCCCGATCAGCAAACCGATCAACGACCAGAACACATCACCGCCCAGTACGACGGCCAGAGCGCCGGTCACAATCGCGGTGATTTGCAGGTTGGCACCCATCCACAGGGTGAACTGGCTCAAGAGACGACCGTGTCTTTCCGCTTCCGGGATGTAGTCGATCGAACGTGTCTCGATCAACGGTTTACTGCCTGCACGATCGTCATTAACAGCCATGATTCAACCTCTGTGGATTGTTCTGGAAATTGCCGTCTGGTGGGATCCCTGTGGGAGCGAGCTTGCTCGCGATGGGGCCGGCACATTCAACATCTGTACTGACTGACACATCGCTATCGCGAGCAAGCTCGCTCCCACAGGTAAAGCGGTCCCACAGTTACTGCGTTATTTACCGGTAATCATCGGCAGGTTCAGCCCCTGTTCCTTGGCGCAGTCGATCGCGATCTGGTAACCCGCGTCGGCGTGACGCATGACACCGGTAGCCGGGTCGTTGTGCAGCACGCGAGCGATACGCTCGGCCGCTTCGTCAGTACCGTCGCAGACAATCACCATGCCCGAGTGCTGGGAGAAGCCCATGCCGACGCCGCCGCCGTGGTGCAGGGAAACCCAGGTCGCGCCGCTCGCGGTGTTCAGCAGAGCGTTGAGCAGTGGCCAATCGGACACGGCGTCGGAACCGTCCTGCATCGATTCGGTTTCGCGGTTCGGGCTGGCTACCGAGCCGGAGTCCAGGTGGTCGCGACCGATCACGATTGGCGCGGACAATTCACCGCTGCGCACCATTTCGTTGAATGCCAGACCCAGCTTGGCGCGCAAGCCCAGGCCAACCCAGCAGATACGGGCCGGCAGACCCTGGAAGCTGATGCGCTCACGGGCCATGTCCAGCCAGTTGTGCAGGTGGGCGTCGTCCGGGATCAGTTCTTTGACCTTGGCGTCGGTCTTGTAGATGTCTTCAGCGTTGCCCGACAGTGCAGCCCAACGGAACGGACCGATGCCGCGGCAGAACAACGGACGGATATAGGCCGGTACGAAGCCCGGGAAGTCGAATGCGTTTTCCACGCCTTCTTCCTGCGCCATCTGACGGATGTTGTTACCGTAGTCGAAGGTTGGAATACCCATTTTCTGGAATTCGAGCATCGCTTTAACGTGCACCGCCATGGATTGCTTGGCAGCCTTGACCACGGCAGCAGGCTCGGTCTTGGCGCGAGCGCGGTACTCTTCCCAGGTCCAGCCAGCCGGCAGGTAACCGTTGAGCGGGTCGTGGGCGCTGGTCTGGTCGGTGACCATGTCCGGGCGCACGCCGCGCTTGACCAGTTCAGGCAGGATTTCCGCCGCGTTGCCCAGCAGAGCGATGGAAATCGCTTTGCCTTCCTTGGTGTATTTGGCGATGCGTGCCAGCGCGTCGTCGAGGTCGGTGGCTTGCTCGTCGACATAACGGCTGTTCAGGCGGAAATCGATGCTGACCTGCTGGCATTCGATGTTCAGCGAGCAAGCGCCAGCCAGGGTCGCGGCCAGAGGCTGCGCGCCACCCATGCCGCCCAGACCTGCGGTCAGGACCCAACGACCTTTCAGGTCATCGTTGTAGTGCTGGCGACCGGCTTCGACGAAGGTTTCGTAGGTGCCTTGGACGATGCCTTGGCTGCCGATGTAGATCCAGCTGCCGGCGGTCATCTGGCCGTACATGGCCAGGCCTTTGGCGTCGAGTTCGTTGAAGTGTTCCCAGCTCGCCCAGTGTGGCACCAGGTTGGAGTTGGCAATCAGGACGCGCGGTGCATTGGTGTGAGTCTTGAACACGCCGACCGGCTTGCCGGATTGCACCAGCAGGGTCTCGTCGTCGTTCAGGTTGGTCAGGCTTTCGACGATCTTATCGTAGCATTCCCAGTTACGTGCAGCACGACCGATACCACCGTAAACCACCAGTTCTTTAGGGTTCTCGGCGACTTCCGGGTCGAGGTTGTTCATCAGCATGCGCAGCGGCGCTTCAGTCAACCAGCTCTTGGCCGTCAGCTTGTTACCGCGGGCAGCGCGGATTTCAACGTCACGAAACTTTGTAGGTTTATTGTCAGTCACGAAAAAGACTCCTCAGCGATCAATCCAAACCAACCCTGGCGGTGGGCAAGCCAGCCTGTGCGCATCGTTGCGCCACAAGCGAATCAGTGAACGTTGCGAGGAGTCTCGATCGACTCATACGCATACGTCTTTACTTGTACATACAAGCATATGCAATCGAGCGGCCAACTTGTTGGATAGGTGTTCAAGAAAAATGCTTCCAGTGCTGGAAAGCCTGTAGATCAAGGCTTCTACGTCACATGAAATTTTTCGAAAGGGTTTTTCGGAGGGGGTGGAGGCTTGTTACTTTCGCGTGGTTTTGCGCCACGCTGGGGCATTCGGTAACAAAGTGGTGCGCTGAGGGAAACGGGATTTGGGAGGGAAACGACATCGCGGGCAAGCCCACCCTCTGTAGGAGCGAGCTTGCTCGCGAAGGTCGTGAACGATAACGCGTAAAACCAGATGCCCCGGGGTGCGTTGAGGTTCTTCGCGAGCAAGCTCGCTCCTACAGAGGGCCATGTTTGCCCGCAAAAGGGTAATGGATCAGCGTGCAGTCAGTTCGATGACGCAGCAGGTGCCGTTGCTGGAGACTTCCTGCATGCCGACGTTACCGTCGAGCTGCAGGCAATCATGACGACCCAACTGTACATCGCTGTTACCGACCTTCAGTTCCAGCGCTTCGGTAACACTGAACACCACCACGGTCCCGGCCGAACTGAAAAACCGCTGCTCACCCGCCAGCCATTGCAACCGTGCGCTATAACGCTGCGGTGCATAAATCAGATTGAAATCGCGAATCGGCCCGCCGAGCAGTGTGCAGGACACCTGGCTCTCACCGCTGAAGGCAAACGGGTCCAGCGGTAACAATCGCCGCGTGTCCTGGCCATCGACGCGCAGGGTCATGCCCTCGCCCTGCAGCACGGTGATCACTCGCTCATAGCCGGCGAACGTCGAGAAGCCGCCCGACTCGCCAATGTCGGCAATCGACAGGCGCCAGCCGAAACCATCAAGGCCGGTGCCCGCATCGCGGGTGATTTCTTCGGTGCTGCCGCCGCCGTTTTTCCACGGCATGCGCGGGTAATCGGCCGCGCGTAGAACCTTCAACTGACTCATCTGTGCCTCTTACTTGTGAAAGCGCCCTTCCAGACGATGGCGCGAACCAGGGTGGATCAGGCGAGCGGCAGTCACCGGCTGACGACCGGACCAGGTCCGGCGACGAATCAGCAGGCACGGCTCGCCTTTTTCAATCTGCAGCAATTTGCATTCGGTCGACTCGGCCAGGATCGCCTCGACCACGTGTTCGCCTTCAGTCAGCGGCGCGACCTGGTTCAGGTAGGCATAAGGCGTTTGCAGGGTGAAATCCTGCTTGAGGTAGTCCGGCGCCACCAGTGCGTTGACGAAACGGTCTTCTATTTGCACCGGGATATCGTTTTCGAAATGCACGATCAGCGAATGGAAAACCTTCTGTCCTTCGCGCATGTCCAAGGCCAGGGCGCGCTCGGAACCGGCGGCCTCTTCTTCGAGGATGATCACCTTGCAGGTATGGCGATGGCCACGGGAGGCGATCTCGTCGGCGATGTTGTGCACTTCAAACAGGGCGGACTGGCTTTTCGGCTCGGCGACAAAAGTCCCGACGCCCTGCATGCGCACCAGCAGACCGTCGGCGGTCATCTCGCGCAGCGCGCGGTTGATGGTCATGCGGCTGAAACCCAGCTGACTGACCAGCTCGCTTTCCGACGGAACGCGGTAGTGCGGCGGCCAGTTTCCACTGTCGATCTGCTGGGTGATCATTTGTTTGACGCGGGCGTACAAGGGCGCCGGACTGTCGCCCAGATTGGCGCTCAGATTGGCATTCGGCGGCAATGTGGCAGGCGGAGTCGGCACGGTTGATCCTTGTTCATCTGAAAGAGATTGCTAGCTTGCCGGAGTTTACCCAGCAGGCAAACGTCTGTATATGTATATACAAATAACACACGATGGGGTGCTGAACCATGTCCGCCTTCTTTGCCGAACGCGCGCTGCTGCCTAACGGATGGGCCAACAATGTACGTCTTGAGGTCAGCGCCGACGGCGTCTTGACTCATGTCCAGGCCGATTCCCACGCAGATGGCGCCGAACGGTTAAGCGGTCCGCTGCTGCCGGGTATGCCCAATTTGCACTCTCACGCGTTCCAGCGGGCGATGGCCGGGCTGGCGGAAGTGGCGGGCAATCCGAACGACAGTTTCTGGACCTGGCGCGATCTGATGTATCGCCTCGTCGGAAAAATCAGCCCGGATCAACTCGGCGTCATCGCACGACAGCTGTACATCGAAATGCTCAAGGCCGGTTACACCTCGGTTGCGGAATTTCATTACGTGCATCACGACAGCAATGGCCAGCCGTACGCAGACCCGGCCGAACTGGCCTTGCGCGTCAGCCAGGCGGCCAGTTCCGCCGGTATCGGCCTGACACTGCTGCCCGTGCTGTACAGCCATTCCGGTTTCGGCGGCCAGGCTCCGAACGACGGTCAGCGCCGCTTCATCAACAGCACCGAAAACTACCTCAAGCTTCAGTCGCGCTTGCAACCGGTCCTGGCGCAGCAGCCGGCACAGTCCCTGGGGCTGTGTTTCCACTCGTTGCGTGCGGTAACACCGCAGCAGATCAACGAAGTGCTGGCCGCCAGCGACGAGCAGTGCCCGGTACACATTCACATCGCCGAACAGCAGAAGGAAGTCGATGACTGCCTGGGCTGGAGTGGCCGTCGTCCGCTGCAGTGGCTGTATGAAAACACCGAAGTCGATCAACGCTGGTGCCTGGTCCACGCCACCCACGCCAACCCGGAAGAAGTCACGCTGATGGCCAAGAGTCGCGCCATCGCCGGCCTGTGCCTGACCACCGAAGCCAACCTTGGCGACGGCATTTTCCCGGCAGTGGAATTCCTTGCCCAGGGCGGGCGCATGGGCATCGGCTCCGACAGCCATGTGTCCTTGAGCGTGGTGGAAGAATTGCGTTGGCTGGAATACGGTCAGCGCTTGCGCGATCAACGACGCAACCGGTTGTATGGCGCGGAACAGCCAATGGTTGGCCGCACGCTGTACGACGCGGCACTCGATGGCGGGGCTCAGGCGCTGGGGCAGCCGATCGGCGCATTGGCCGTTGGCAAGCGTGCGGACTGGCTGGTGCTGGATGGCAATGATCCGTACCTGGCGACGGCCAGTGGCGACGGGATTTTGAACCGGTGGTTGTTTGCCGGTGGCGATCGCCAGGTGCGGGATGTGCTGGTCAACGGCCAGTGGGTCGTGCGCGATGGGCGGCATGCTGACGAAGAAGAAAGCAACCGCGCGTTCACTCAGGTCCTGCGCGATCTCCTGGGCTGACCCCAAAACAAATGTGGGAGCGAGCCTGCTCGCGAGGGGCCGTCTAATTCAACTCAGATGTTGACTGACAGTCCGCTTTCGCGAGCAGGCTCGCTCCCACATTGGATCTTCAGTGATCGTCAGTTCGACGTTTTGGCCATCTTCGTATCGGACGCACGCCAGATCAATCGCGTGGTGTCGTAGCCCTGCTGACGCGCCTTGCTCAGCAGTTCTTCACGCACTACACCGTTGACCGTCGGAGTCCGCGACAGCAGCCACAGATACTTGCGGCTCGGGTCGCCAACGATCGCCGTCTTGTAGTCTTCACTGACGTACAACACCCAGTATTCCCCCTTTGCCACACCCGGCAGCAAACGCGAGAACCAGGTATCGAATTCGACCCACAGCTTGTCGGTCTTGCCCGGAATCTGTGGGTACGCCGTGCCCTTGGCCTCTTCCCATTGCCAGTCCGACGTCAGGCAGCGGTTCAACACCAGCACGTTGCCGTCAGGCTTGAGGGTGTAACGGGCTTCGGACTGTGCGCAGTTGCGCTGGAAGTACATCGGTAGACGAGCCAGCTCGTACCAGGTCCCCTGGTAGCGCTTGAGATTGACACTGTCGACGGTCTTGGGCGCCAACGGGTCTTCGCCAGAAGTGGCGCAGCCGGCCAATACCAGGCCGGCAAAAAGTAAAATCAGTAACCGCTTCATTGTTTTTCTCCCGTGGGCGTATCGCCCCGGATTACTTCAGACCTTGGCCGGAAAACATCAGCACTTTGTCAGCGGCGTACTGCACGCTGATAAAGCTGTTTTTGTCACCCCAGGTGCAACTGGACATGCCGAGCGCGCCCGAGCAGTCGGTGGGTTTGCCCAGCAAGGTTTCAACCTGGGCCTTGGGCATGCCTGTCTCCAGTTTCGAGTAGTTTTCCTGATTGACCTTGCTGCACGCAGCCAGCAACACGCAGAACGAAATCAGGGCGATAGAACGCAGCGACATGGTGAAGCTCCTGGGGCGAAGGGGAATGGCATGTCTGCCAAGCAGAAGCTTAGAAGAGAAAACCCACTTCTGGTTCCCTGACCGTCCGGCTATTTGTTTGGCGGCTGGTCTTCCTTTTTCCCGAGAAATATCCAGGTTCTTTGGTTGTTGAGTATTTCGTCGGTTTTGACGAAAGACGCCTAATCTTTGGCGCCGACCAGTCGACATAGAAGCAACGCAAAGCCAGTTCCTCTGGCAACTTGCCGCCCACTTTTGTTGACCAGCCCTCCGCGGTAGATCATTTAATGACCAGAAACATGAAATTCAGCCACAAGATTTTGTTGGCTGCCGCCCTCGTGGTGGCCGTTGCATTCGCTTGTTTCATCCTGTTCAACGACTATCGTCAGCGCCAGACCTTGCGCAGCAGTACCGAATCCTCGATGCAGGAACTCGGCAGCCTGACCACCAGCAACATCCAGACCTGGCTGGAAAGCCGTATCCAGCTGCTGCAATCGCTGTCCCAGCAGATCGCAGTGGATGGCAGCGCCCAAGCCAACCTCAAGCGCGCCATCGACCTGCCGGCTTACACCGGCAATTTCCAACTGAGTTACTTCGGCGGTGCAGATGGCGTGATGTTCTCGATCCCGGCCGGCAATCGCGCGGCGGATTATGATCCCCGCGCCCGTGGCTGGTACAAGGCGGCCAATACTGCGCAGCAGACTATCGTCACCGAACCCTACATCGCCGCCTCGTCCGGCAAATTGGTGATCACCGTTGCCACCCCGGTGAAACATCAGAACCAGATGATCGGCGTCGCCGGTGCAGACATCGATCTGTCCAGCGTCAGCGCCATCATCAACTCGCTGAATTTCGGCGGTCACGGCCACGCGTTCATTGTCAGCGCCGACGGCAAGATCCTGATCCACCCGGACAGCAATCTGGCGCTCAAGAGCCTGGCCGACGCTTACCCGAACGGTACGCCAACCGTCAGCCCTGGCATGAAGGAAGTCGAGATCGCCGGCAAGCGCCAGTTCATCTCCTTCACCCACGTCAACGGCGTGCCGTCGGCGGACTGGTATGTCGCGCTGGTCCTGGACCAGGACAGCGCCTTCGCAATGCTCAGCGAATTGCGCACCTCGGCGATCATCGCCATGGTGATCGCGGTGGTGTTCATCATCGCGTTGCTGGGCATGTTGATCCGCTTCCTGATGCAGCCGTTGCTGACCATGGGCCGCGCCATGCATGACATCGCCGAAGGCGAAGGTGACCTGACCAAACGCCTGACCATCCACGGCCATGACGAATTCGGCGCGCTGGGTACCTCGTTCAACCGTTTTGTGGAACGTATTCACAGCTCGATCCGCGAAGTGGCCTCGGCCACCGGCCAGGTCAACGAAGTCGCCTTGCGTGTAGTGGCCGCTTCGAACTCGTCGATGTTCAACTCCGACCAGCAGGCCTCACGTACCAGCAGCGTCGCTGCGGCCATCAACGAACTGGGCGCCGCCGCCCAGGAAATCGCCCAGAACGCCGCACTCGCCTCCCAGCACTCGAGCGATGCCCGCAGCATGGCCGAGGATGGTCAGCAAGTGGTGGATAGAACCATCGCGGCGATGCAGCAGCTCTCGGCGAAGATCAGCGACTCGTGCGCAAACATCGAGACGCTCAACAGCAACACGGTCAACATCGGACAGATCCTGGAAGTGATCACCAGCATCTCGCAGCAGACCAACCTGCTGGCGTTGAACGCTGCCATTGAAGCGGCCCGTGCCGGTGAAGCCGGACGTGGGTTTGCCGTGGTTGCCGACGAAGTGCGCAACCTCGCCCACCGCACGCAGGATTCGGCGCAGCAAGTGCAGAAGATGATCGAGGAACTGCAGGTCGGTGCCCGGGAAGCCGTCAGCACCATGACCGACAGCCAGCGCCAAAGCGAAAGCAGTGTCGGCATTGCCAATCAGGCCGGTGAACGCCTGGGCAGCGTGACCCAGCGCATTGGTGAGATTGACGGGATGAACCAGTCGGTGGCGACGGCGACTGAAGAGCAGACGGCGGTGGTGGAGTCGATCAATGTCGACATTACCGAGATCAATACGCTGAATCAGGAAGGGGTGGAGAATTTGCAGTCGACGTTGCGTGCGTGTGCGGATCTTGAGCAGCAGGCGGCGCGGTTGAAACAGTTGGTCGGCAGCTTCCGGATATAAGCTGCTTTCACTGGCGCCATCGCCAGCAGGCTGGCTCCCACAGGGGATTTGTGAACGACACAAACCAAATGTGGGAGCCAGCCTGCTGGCGATGGCGGCATCAGCTACAGCAGAAAACTAAAAGCGAGAACCAGGCCCCGAAAGAAACGCCAGTTCCTCAGCCGTCGACTCCCTTCCCAGTACCGCATTCCTATGCGGGAACCGTCCAAACCGCGCAATCACCTGGCGATGCTTCTCGGCATAATCCAGATAATCGGTAAACAATGCTCGATCGGCCCCCGGCTGTTGCGCAACCAGATCGATATAGCGTGAAACGGCTTCATTCTGCACCGCCAGATTCTCGCAATGCTCGAACACCAGGTAGATAAACACCCGCTGGATCGGTCGCAACTGCCGGTCGAAATCCGCAGCAATGCCTTGCGCTACCAGTGCCTGAGCCCTGAGATCGCCTGAATAGGATTTGGGGGAGTCGCGAAAGATCATTCGCGGGAGTTGATCGAGCAGCAGCACCAGGGCCAGCCAACCTTCGGGGCGTTGCGCCCAGTCAGTCAATCCGCCGGCCAGTGCCTGCTCGACCCAGTCCCCGAAACGCGTCTGCGCTTCGAGGTCCTGGCTGTCGCGCTTGCCGAACCATAACTTGCCCTTGTCAGCCGCTATGTCGTGTGGGGATTCGAGGGTTCCGAACCACCATTCGAGCAACGGCTGCCAGGGCGCGGTCATGTTTATTCCTTGTGATAAGCCGTGACGCGTGCGACTTCTTCTTTCGAGCCGAGGAACACTGCTACGCGCTGGTGCAGGCCTTCCGGTTGAATGTCGAGGATACGCTGATGGCCGTCGGTGGAGGCGCCGCCAGCCTGTTCAACCAGGAACGACATCGGGTTGGCTTCGTACATCAAGCGCAGTTTGCCCGGCTTTGATGGCTCGCGGCTGTCGCGTGGGTACATGAACAGGCCGCCACGGGTCAGGATACGGTGCACGTCGGCAACCATCGCGGCAACCCAGCGCATGTTGTAGTTCTTTTTCAGCGGGCCTTCTTCGCCAGCCAGCAATTCGCCGACGTAGCGTTGTACAGGCGCTTCCCAGTGACGCTGGTTGGACGAGTTGATCGCGAATTCCTGAGTGGAATGCGGGATCTTGATGTCTTCATGGGTCAGCACGAAGCTGCCCATTTCGCGGTCGAGGGTGAAGCCTTTCACGCCGTCGCCCAAGGTCAGGATCAGCATGGTCTGTGGACCGTAGATCGCGTAACCGGCGGCAACTTGCTGGGTGCCTGGCTGCAGGAAGGCTTTTTCGCTCAGGGATTCGTTCTGGCTCAGGTGCTCGTTCGGGCAACGCAGTACCGAGAAGATGGTGCCGACCGGCGCGTTGATATCGATGTTCGACGAACCGTCCAGCGGGTCAAATACCAGCAGGTACGCGCCTTTCGGGTATTTGCCCGGAATCTGGTAGGCATTGTCCATTTCTTCGGACGCCATGCCGGCCAGGTGACCGCCCCATTCGTTGGCTTCGAGCAGGATCTCGTTGGAGATCACGTCGAGTTTCTTCTGCACTTCGCCTTGGACGTTTTCGGTGCCCATGCTGCCCAGTACACCACCGAGGGCGCCTTTGGACACGGCGTGGCTGATTTCCTTGCAGGCGCGCGCCACCACTTCGATCAGGAAACGCAGATCGGCAGGGGTGTTGTTGCTACGGGTCTGCTCAATCAAATAGCGACTCAGGGTAACGCGGGACATGGAAGGCTCCGGTGGAATGGGGGGGCTAAAAACCCGCGCAGTTTAACGCGAGTCGGGGCGCATTTCCTCCTATCAGACGTGTTACACCCGATAGAGTTCATGCACCCCGTTGAGCGTAGTTCGAAACCGGCTTTTTTACCGACAGATAAATCGCCTTCGCGAGCAGGCTCGCTTCCACATGGAATGCGCACATCTGTGGGAGCGGCTTGCTCGCGAATGGCGCGTAGCGCCAGCGATTCTCAGGATCTGGCAGCAGGCTTGCGCAACAGACTGAACGCCATCGCCGCCAGGAACAAAACACTCAGCAACAACACCGCCCACAACCCGAACTTTTTCCAGTTCGTGTCAGTCGCCGCCGGGACTCCAGCCGCCAACACCGGTGCAACAACCGCCCCGCCATCAACCGTAGCCGTGCCCAACGTCGCCAGCTTCGCCGCACTGTAATCCGGTATCAGCGTCGACAACGGCAGGTTCGCCGCCTTCACTGTCGCATTCCCCAGCGCCAGCGTATAAGGCCCGGCCCCGCGAGCCAGGAACACCAGTTGCGTGGCGCGCACGGCAAACTTCACGGTCGGCGCCTGCTCACCCAGTCCGCCGCCACGCTCATCCACTGTCAGCTTGAGTTCTTGCACAATTTGGCCAGGCAGCAGCAATTCATCCTGCACCACATCATGGCCATTCTGGGTCAGGCGATAGAGCAATCCACCGCCCAGCGGCTGCCACGGCAAGCTGCTTTCCCGACGACCGGACAAGGTCACGGGCGCCAGGCTGTTGGGTTGATTGAGCTCGATCTGCAAACGCTCGACATTCAAGCGCATCGGCAATTGCCAGGTGTATTCGCCCGCCTTCACGCGGCTGCCAGCCAAAGGTTGCGACCAGACCAACGGCGTCGGCAAACTCCGGGCACTTCCCAGTTGTGCCGAAGTCAGGATCGGCGCCGATTGCGGAGTGTTCCACAGCAAGCGCAGATAACGCGCCGACTGACCCGGCAGGCCGACTTCATGCTGCTCGACCCGTTCGTCGGCAAACGTCAGCCGCGCTACCTGCCCTTCACCCCAGGATTGCCAATGCTGCAAATCGTCACTGGCCTCGATAGTGAAACGCTGGAAGCCGTCGCGCTCGCTGGCCCAGTCGAGGATCAATTGCTGCAACGGCGCCTTGATGCCGCTGGCATCGAGCAACCAGCCGCGCAGCACTTCTTCGCCCGCCTCCAGCTGACTGGACGGCTGCACTTGGACCAATGTGCCATTGGCAGTCGATTGCACCCGTACATTCGGCGCACGCCGGGTGTCATCCGCCGAGTCGTACAGCGGGAACCATTTCACGTCGGTCAGGGTGCGATCTTCAGCCGACTGTGCGGGGACTCGAGCCAAGGCGTAGGCCTGGGCTTCACCGGCGGCATTGAACACCCTTACATCGCCAAGGTCGGTTTGCCGTGCATTCAGTTGCACGGCCAGGGGCAATTCGAGGCGATACCACGGCCCTTCCCCGCTGACGGTCAACGGTAATTGCGTGGCGAAGTCCCCCGGTTTTTCCTGGGCAGCGGCCGACAGCGCCACACTCATCGCAAAAGCGGCCAACCAGATCAGGTTCAGCTTTTGACTCAAGACGACACTCCTTGGGTTTGCGGGGCCGGCTTTCCAGGATCCGGCACAGGCTCGGCGCGCTTGGGAGGCAAAGGGGCAAAATAGCCCACCACCAACAGCAAGACGCCGACGCCGATAAACGACACGATCCGCGCCAGCCCGCCCCGGTTACTCAATTCGACAAAGAACAGCTTGGCCACCACGATGCCAATCAATGCCGCACCGATCAGCCACACCTCGCGGCGATGACGCAGATGACCGCCGATCATCAGACTCAGGGCCATCAAGGTCCAGACGATGGAAAGGCCGGCCTGAACCAGCATGGATTCGAGCAAGGCATCCAGTTCGAACGGCACATCGCCCCAGTGGTGGGCGGTGCGCATCACCAGCGCAGTAAAGAACGCAAACAGCGAAATCCCGGCGATCAGCTGCGTGGCATGCGCGGCGTAATCCTGGCGAATCGCCAATGCCGTCACCGCACTGCGGGACCAGACGTAGACGCCAAACAGCGCGAACAGCAGGCCCAACTCCAGCGGATTGATCAGCGGCACATAGGGCAGCGGCTCGGCGGTGCCATCGCTGACGATGTTCGCCAGCCAGAACCAGCCGAGCATCAGCAACGCCAAGGGCGCTGCCGCATACACACGGTATTCCCGGAAATAAGCCGACACCGGCCATGGCCAGGCACGGGGCGCGGCTGCGAGCACCAGATAAAGGCTTGGCAGAATCGCCAAGCCCAACCAGCGCCAGGCGTTGTATTGCTCGGACCACAACAGCAAGCCGTAACGCAGCTCCAGCGCCAGCACACCGATCAGTAGCCAACATCCGAGCACATGCGCGGCACTCCGGGGACGCGCCGGCAGCATCGGCGCCAGACGTCGCAGCGAGATGAAGTGCACAACGAACACCATCACCCAGGCCAGCCAACCGAAATCGGCGGCCGGGTGATAACGCGAATGCCAGGCCGCCAGCAACACCAGGCCGGCAGCGGGCATCAGACAGGTGCAGAGCACCGCCAGCGACGGCCATTCAAGACGCAACGCCAACACTGCCCACAAGACGACACTGACCGCTGCGATCATCAGCAACAACGTTGCTTGCATTTCCCCAGGGGCAAAACGCAGCACTTCACTGATCCAGGCCAGCGCCCACCAGCCCGCCCCCCACACCAGCAGCACGTCGGACAAACGCTGCAAACTCAGGGCATCGATCGCCGCGGCAGGGTTGCCGAGCTGCAGACGCCAGGCCCCGAACAGCGCGGCCAGCCCCAGCAGCATCGGGGTCCAGAAACCACCGTGAGCCAAGGGGCGCAAACCTTCACCGGCCAATGACCCGAGCAGATCAGATCCGGCCAGCAGGAATGCCGCGCCACCCAGTAGCTGCACGGCAAAGGCGGTGAACAGGAACGTGCGCGATTGCAGACGCAGGCCGACAAACAGCGTCGCCAACCCGGCCAGCGCCCAACTGATTGCCGTGCCCTGAATGAAGAAGAACAACGGCGCCAGCAAGTAGAGGAAGGCCAGGCCGAGGCAGGCCAACGCCGGCAACCCTCTACGTTCCCAGTGCGATGCCTGATCAGGCGAAGCCCTGTGTAATTGATAGAAGCTGAATAACAACGCCATGCCGAGCATCAACGCGCCCAGCGGCGACCCTTCCAGCAGGCTGCTCTCGCCGGTTCGCAGCTCACTGAGGAACGTCAGCGCCGAGCCCAGTTGCAGCAGCAAGGCGAAGGCCCGGGCCAGCGGTCGTTGCTGACGCAAGCCAAGCCAGAAAATCCCCGCGCCTTCCACTGCCCAGGCGGCAGCCGTCCAGCGGGCATCGAGCCCCAGCGGAATCGCCAGGCTGGCGAAGATCACCCCCAGCGCCAGACAGGTTTCGGCCAACAACAAGGCTCCACCACCCGCCAGCAATCGGGCGAGCCCCATGTAGATCATGCCCAGCGCCAGCGCACTGAATGCAGCGGCGAACTCCAGGTGCTGGACCAGCGCAAATTGCAAACCGAAACCCACCAATGGTGGGCCGAACAGCAAGGTGCCATCGACATAATCGCTCTTGCGCGCCGACCAGCGCAGCAGCGACGCGTGGCCATCGTCCTCGGGCGCGTCGCTCCTGTGCAGCAGCTTGCGCCGGGCGAACAGCAGGCCGATGGCCAGGTACATCAGGAAAAACACAATCAGGAAGGGTTCAGTGCTCCACAACAGGTCGGGCGTATAGGAACGCAGCCCCCAGGCGAAGCCGATGCCGAAGGTGCCGACAAAACCGATCAGGTTGAGCAAACGCCAGGCCTTGAACCAGGCGATGGCGAGGATACCGGCGTTGAGCAAGGCGAAGTAACTGAACAGCGCAACATGATTGCCGGCGCCGGTGGAGGTCAGGAGCGGTGCGGCGAAACCGCCGAGTGCCGCCGCGGCCGCCAGCCCCAAGGCGTCCTGGGTAATGGCAAGAATCGCCGAGAACACCGTCACTGCAACCAGCAGGCCTAACGCAGCCGTTGGATCGAGCAGCGGGTGCAGGCGCATCGCGGCAAACACGGTCAGGTACAGCACCGCGATCCCGGTGCCTTGCAGCATCAAGGCGTAATGGCTGTTGCGTGCTCTGAGCCACCAACCCAGCCCCAGAAGGCCCAACGCTACCGCCGCGACACCGGCGTAACGCAATTCAATCGGCAGCACCATGCCTTCGGTGGCGTAGCGCAGCAGAAACGCGAGGCCGAGGAACAATAGCACTACGCCGATACGCAACACGGTGTTGCCGCCGAACAGCCAGGCGCGGACGCCGCCGATAGCGCGCTCGATGAAATCGGGGTCGCGAGGGATGGCCGATTGTTGCGGTTCGCGGGCAAACGGTTTGGGTTTCCAGGCATCGACGGGAGGTGGGCGACTGGTTTCGGTTGTCGTAGCGGCTACGGGTTCGAACTCCGGCGGGAGCTCCCAGATCAATTCGGGGGTTTGCTCAGGGACTGCATCGGGAGCCACTTCAGGGGGCGGGGAAAGCTCGCTGGCCGCAGGCGATTTGACGCCTGACATTTCCAGCAATGCCAGACGTTGCTCGACTGCATGCAGTGCAACCTTTGACTGCTCAAGCAGCAGGCGCTGCGCGGCAGCCTGCGAACCCAAACGGCCGATGCAAATGGCCTGGCCGATCCCCAACCCAAGCAGTGCGCCCAACAGCGCATCGCTGAACGACTCGTCGAGCATCCAGCCCAGCACCAGCCCAATCAGCATGAACATCCATTGCATGGTCGATATCCCTAAGCGGCCCATTGCCTTGTGGTGTCTGTGCTGACGCCATCGCGGGCAAGCCTCGCTCCTACAGAAGACAGTGATCCCTGCAGGAGCGAGGCTTGCCCGCGATTGAGTGCGCAGCACCCACTGAAACTGGTGCTGAGTATATCGATCAAGCCCAACAACGGTCGGGCCTGGCGCTCAATTATCGTTAAAAGTTATTCCAGCGCTTTCCAGATATCCGTGGCGTATTCGCGAATGGTCCGGTCGGAAGAGAACCAGCCCATCCGGGAGGTGCTCAATACCGCCGAACGCCACCATGCTTGAGAGTCGTGCCAATGGGCTTCAACGCGCATCTGCGCGTCCCAGTAGGAATCGAAATCGGCGCAGACCAGGAAGCGGTCGTAGTCGATCAGCGAATCGATCAAGCCGGTATACCGGGACGGATCATCCGGCGAGAACACCCCGCCGCGAATCGCCTGCAGCACGTCATTGAGGCGGTGCGACGCGGCAATATCCGGCGTGGCGTTGAACTCATGGTTCTGCTTGCGCGCCTCGACCTGCTGGGCGCTGAGGCCGAAGATGAACATGTGTTCGGCGCCGATGCGCTCGCACATTTCCACGTTGGCCCCGTCCAGGGTGCCAATGGTGAGCGCACCGTTAAGGCCGAACTTCATGTTGCTGGTGCCCGAAGCTTCGAAGCCCGCGGTGGAAATCTGCTCCGACAAATCCGCCGCCGGAATAATGCTCTCCGCCAGGCTGACGTTGTAGTTGGGCAGGAACACCACTTTGAGCAAGCCACGCACGGTCGGGTCGTTGTTCACCACCCGGGCAATGTCGTTGGTCAGCTTGATGATGAGCTTGGCCTGGTGATAACTCGCGGCAGCCTTGCCGGCGAAGATCTTCACCCGCGGCACCCAGTCGATTTCCGGCTCGGCACGGATCGCCTGATAGAGCGCGACGGTGTGCAGCAGGTTGAGCAACTGACGTTTGTACTCGTGGATCCGTTTGACCTGCACGTCGAACATCGCCGCCGGGTTGACCGCCACCCCCAGTCGCTCGTGGATGATATACGCCAAGGCTTTCTTGCTGTGCAGGCGCTGCTCGGCAAACGCCTTGCGGAAGGCGGCTTTCTCGGCAAACGGCTCCAGGTCCTGCAAGCGTTCTTCGGGGTTATTGAGCAGATCCGGGCCGAGGGCATCGACCATCATCGAGGTCAGTTCAGGGTTGGCTTGGTAGAGCCAGCGGCGGAAGGTAATGCCGTTGGTCTTGTTGTTGATCCGCTCCGGGTAAAGCTTGTGCAATTCGGAAAACACCGTCTTGCGCATCAGCTGCGTGTGCAGCCCGGATACACCGTTGACACTGTGGGAACCGAGAAACGCCAGGTTACCCATGCGCACACGACGGCCGTTGTCTTCCTCGATCAGCGACACCGCACGCAGCACTTCGAAGTCGTGGACACCCTTGGCCCGCAACGAGTCGATGTGCTGGGCATTGATCAGGTAAATGATCTGCATGTGCCGCGGCAACATGCGCTCCATCAATCCGACCGGCCAGGTTTCCAGCGCTTCCGGCAACAGCGTGTGGTTGGTATAGGAGAGCGTGTCGACCGTGACCTGCCATGCGGCGTCCCACGCCACGTCGTACACGTCAACCAGCTGACGCATCAGCTCGGCCACGGCAATCGAAGGGTGAGTATCGTTGAGCTGGATCGCTGCGTGGTCGCCCAGGGTCAGGACCGAGGTGTGCATGTTGCGATGACGGCGCAGCAAGTCCTGCAGGGACGCGGCGACGAAGAAATATTCCTGGCGCAAGCGCAGTTCCTGACCGGCTTCGGTGCTGTCGGCCGGGTAGAGCACGCGGGAAATACTTTCGGCCCGGGCGACTTCCGCCACGGCACCCAGGTGGTCGCCGGCGTTGAAGCGCTCCAGGTGCAAATCTTCCACGGCACGGGCACGCCACAGGCGCAGGGTGTTGACGCTCGCCCCGCGCCAGCCGACGACTGGAGTGTCGTAGGCAATCGCGCGCACGGTTTCCGCCGGGGTCCAGACTTGCTTGGACTTGCCGGTTTCGTCGGTGACGGTTTCGACGCTGCCACCAAAACCGATCGGGTACACGACCTCCGGCCGTTCGAACTCCCACGGGTTACCGAAATCCAGCCAGCGTTCGGTTTGCTCCTGCTGCCAGCCGTCGACGATGGCCTGACGGAACAAGCCGTGCTCATAACGAATGCCGTAGCCATGCCCGGCGATGCCGAGGGTCGACATGCTTTCCATGAAACAGGCGGCCAGACGACCGAGGCCACCGTTGCCCAGGGCCGCATCGGGCTCCAGCAGGCGGATGCGTTCAAGATCGACGCCGAGCTCGGTCAGGGCCTCGCGGGCCACATCCAGCAGGCCGAGGTTGCTCAGGCTATCGTAGAGCAGCCGGCCAATGAGAAATTCCAGGGAGAGGTAGTAAACCCGCTTCTGACCTTTGCGGTAGATCTGCCGGGTGTGATCCATCCAGTGCTCGACCATGTGATCGCGCGCCGCCAGGGCAATGGCTTCGAACCAGTCGTGGTCGAAGGCGTGATCCGGGTCTTTGCCCACCGCATAGGTGAGTTTGGTCAAGACGGCGTCGCGAAATGCGGCCACCTCTGCTTCGCGAACAAGTGGTTCTTGAGTCATCGATAAGACCTCGAGCGAGCGTGGAATTGTTGAGCCTAGACGGTCAGACAGGCCGTTGGAACTCTGGTTCGGCAGTTTTTCCCGATAGTGCGAGATAGATCGACATTACCTTGTCGCGCACCGGAAAGAATGCAGGGCCCGTGCCGGAATACAGCCGTTATTAAAGGTTTCCTGAAAAAATCTGGCGAAAGGTTGTTCAAAAATCCACCAGTCCCGGTATGATCGCGCGCCCTGATGCACACGCTGGTAACAACCGATGATGAAGTCCAACCTGATCGCCGCCGCTGAGATCGATCGCCTCGATACCTGGGCCAAGTACTCTGCGCCGATGTGCGGTTCCTGCGTGTCCAGTTGCTGCACATTGCCGGTCGAGGTCAAGATCAAGGATCTGATCCGTATCGGTATTGTCGACGAATTCGAACGCGGCGAGCCAGCGAAGAACATCGCCAAGCGCCTGCAGAAGGAAGGGATCGTCGAGCGTTACAGCCAGAAGACCGAGATTTTTACCCTTCAGCGCATGAGTAACAACGACTGCCTGTACCTGGATCGTAAGAGCCGTCTGTGCACTATTTATGAAAAGCGCCCGGACACCTGCCGCAATCATCCGAAAATCGGGCCGCGGCCGGGGTATTGCGCTTACAAGCCGAAGGAAGTGGCGCGTGAGACCAGCGCTAGCCGTCGGACGCTCGAGAAGTTCTGATCCGCAATCTCGCTGCCTGACCGGGCCTCTTCGCGAGCAGGCTCGCTCCCACAGTGAATTGTGGTGTTCACAAAATTTGTGTTCAGCGCCGCCCCCCCCTGTGGGAGCGAGCCTGCTCGCGAAGGGGCCGGCACTAACACCGCATAAACCCCAGACAAACAAAAACGCCCCCGACCTTACGATCGGGGGCGTTTTTTTAGCTGCTAACTAAGTCGAAACTCAGTTACCGGCTTTCTTGGCAGCGCGGGTACGCTCGCTTTCGCCCAGGATCTTCTTACGAAGACGGATGGACTTAGGAGTGACTTCGCACAATTCGTCTTCTTGAACGAATTCCAGAGCCTGCTCCAGGGTGAAGCGGATAGGCGGAACCAGAGCGATGGTTTCGTCTTTACCCGAAGCACGCATGTTGTCGAGCTTCTTGCCTTTGGTTGGGTTGACGCCCAGGTCGTTGTCGCGGCTGTTGATGCCGACGATTTGACCTTCGTACACGTCTTCACCGTGACCCAGGAACAGTTTGCCGCGAGCTTGCAGGGTTTCCAGCGAGTAAGTCAGCGCCTTACCGGTAGCAACCGACACCAGCACGCCGTTCTGACGGCCGGACATGTCGCCGGACTTCATCACGTCGTAACGGTCGAAGATCGAGGTCAGGATGCCTGCGCCGGAGGTCAGGGTCAGGAACTCGTTACGGAAACCGATCAAGCCACGAGCCGGGATGTTGTACTCAAGGCGCACACGGCCCTTGCCATCCGGAACCATGTTGGTCAGGTCGCCTTTACGGATACCGATCTGTTCCATGATCGAACCTTGCGATTCTTCCGGCAGGTCGATGGTCACGTTTTCGTACGGTTCGTGCTTCACACCGTCAACCAGACGGATGATCACTTCCGGACGACCAACACCCATTTCGAAGCCTTCGCGACGCATGGTTTCGATCAGTACCGAGAGGTGCAGTTCACCACGGCCGGAGACCTTGAACTTGTCGGCGGTGTCGCCTTCTTCAACGCGCAGGGCAACGTTGTAGAGCAGTTCCTTGTCCAGACGCTCTTTGATGTTACGGCTGGTGACGAACTTGCCTTCACGACCGCAGAACGGCGAGTCGTTAACCTGGAAGGTCATGGAAACGGTTGGCTCGTCAACGGTCAGCGGCTTCATCGCTTCGACGTTCAGTGGGTCGCACAGAGTGTCGGAGATGAACAGCTGGTCGAAGCCGCTGATGCAGACGATGTCGCCGGCAGCTGCTTCGTCAACGTCGATACGGTGCAGACCGTGGTGACCCATCAGCTTCAGGATACGACCGTTGCGGCGCTTGCCGTCGGCGTCGATAGCCACAACTTGAGTGTTCGGCTTGACGCGACCACGAGCGATACGACCAACGCCGATAACACCCAGGAAGCTGTTGTAGTCCAGTGCCGAGATTTGCATCTGGAACGGGCCGTCACGGTCAACTTTCGGAGCTGGAACGTGGTCGACGATCGCCTGGTACAGCGGGGTCATGTCTTCCGCCATGGCGGTGTGTTCCAGACCGGCAATACCGTTCAGGGCCGAAGCGTAAACAACCTGAAAATCAAGCTGTTCTTCGGTAGCACCCAGGTTGTCGAACAGGTCGAAGATCTGGTCCAGAACCCAGTCCGGACGCGCGCCTGGACGGTCAACCTTGTTGATGACCACGATTGGACGCAGGCCGGCTTCGAAAGCCTTCTTGGTCACGAAACGGGTTTGCGGCATAGGGCCGTCTTGAGCGTCAACCAGCAGCAGAACGGAGTCAACCATCGACATAACGCGTTCAACTTCGCCGCCGAAGTCGGCGTGGCCCGGGGTGTCCACGATGTTGATGTGGTAGCCGTTCCAGTTGATGGCGGTGTTTTTCGCCAGAATGGTAATACCGCGCTCTTTCTCCTGGTCGTTGGAGTCCATCACGCGCTCGTCGTTGAGCTCGTTGCGCTCCAGGGTGCCGGATTGACGCAAGAGTTTGTCTACCAGGGTGGTCTTACCATGGTCAACGTGAGCAATGATGGCGATGTTGCGTAGATTTTCGATCACTTGTGTATCTCGATCAGAGGATTCGGTGTGCTGACAAGTCTTGGCAGCGATTTACAGTAGAGTCAGGCCTTGCCGTTACAGCTTGACGGCAGAGTCGGGGGGCCGGTGACGCAGGCCACAGGCATACAGCCCCGGGCTCTTAGCTCGGTCGATAAACGCGCACATTGGCATGCCCCTCACTGAGCAAATGGTGGGCATGCAGGCGACTCATCACGCCTTTGTCGCAATACAGCAGGTACTGGCGAGTAGGGTCCAGTTCCTTGAAACGAGCGTTCAATGCATAAAACGGCATCGTCTGTACCTCAATGCCGGCGAGTTCCAGCGGCTCGTCTTCAGCGGCATCCGGGTGACGGATGTCGATGATGATCTGGCCCGCCAGTGCTTCGCTGACTTCTTCGATTTGCAAGTCCTGGCCCAATTCGTCGATCACGCGATCGATCGGCACCAGTTTGGCGTTCTCGAGCGCACGCTCGAGTACCGCCATGTCGAATTCTTTCTCTTCATGCTCCACGCGTGGACGTTTGGCGTGGGTCTTGGGGTTCACCGAGATGACCCCGCAATATTCCGGCATGTGCTTGGCGAAGTCGGCAGTGCCGATTTCGTTGGCCAGGTCGATAATGTCCTGCTTGTGACTGGCGATCAGCGGACGCAAGACCAGCTTGTCGGTCACGCAGTCGATCACGGACAGGTTCGGCAACGTCTGGCTCGACACCTGGGAAATCGCTTCGCCGGTGACCAGCGCTTCGATCTCCAGCCGATCGGCAATACGGGAAGCAGCGCGCAACATCATACGCTTCAAAACCACACCCATATGACTGTTATCGACTTTACCGAGAATTTCTCCCAGTACTTCCTCGAATGGCACACTCACAAATAACACGCGCTGGGAGCTTCCGTACTTCTTCCAGATGAAGTGCGCGACTTCCATGACGCCCAGTTCATGGGCTCTTCCGCCCAGATTGAAGAAGCAGAAATGGCTCATCAGGCCGCGGCGCATGATCTGGTAGGCGGCAACGGTGGAATCGAAGCCGCCGGACATCAGCACAAGCGTCTGTTCCAGGGCACCCAGCGGATAACCGCCGATGCTGTTGTGCTGGCTGTGGATCACAAACAACCGTTTGTCGCGAATTTCGATGCGGACTTCGATTTGCGGCTCTTTCAGCGAGATTCCAGCGGCGCCGCACTGACGACGCAGTTGACTGCCGACGTATTTCTCGACGTCCATCGAGCTGAATTCATGCTTGCCGGCCCGCTTGCAGCGCACCGAAAAGATCTTTCCGGACAACGCTGCGCCGAAGTGCTGCTTGCACTTGGCAACGATGTCGTCGAAGTCACCCAGCGGGTATTCGTCAACCTGCAGGAAATGCGCGATGCCCGGCATGCAACTCAGGCGCTCGGTCATCTCCTTCAGGGCCTTGGGCTCGCTGACGCGGGTTTCCAGCTCGAGATTGTCCCACACACCGTTCACCACCACAGCCGGGTCCAGGTCACGGAGCACGGTACGGATGTTTTTGGCCAACTGGCGGATGAAACGCATCCGTACCGGGCGGCTCTTGATGGTGATCTCTGGAAAGACTTTTACGATTAGTTTCATGAAAACAGCGCGCGCTGGGCCAGCCGAAAAAGGGGGGCGCGGATTATAGCGGAAATTGCTCAAGGTTTAACCAGTTAATGTGCAGAAGGTTTTGCACGCACCAAAACAGGTCATTTGTCGATTTGCACGCCACATTACAGGGCGAGAATTTCGCCTTTGCTGCGTATTTGGCCTTTATTAGCGTGATATTGGGGCAAAAAACCCATGGTGGGGCACTGGCATGCAATTTGCTCCCTTGTGAGGCAGGTTGCCTTGGCAGAGTATTCGCGCCGGCATCACCCACATTCCAAGGGCCTTCCACTACCAAAGCCCGAATCCACCCGGAGGACACTATGTCGAAGTCGGTTCAACTCATCAAAGATCATGACGTCAAGTGGATTGATCTGCGCTTCACAGACACCAAAGGCACTCAGCATCACGTGACCATGCCGGCTCGCGACGCGCTGGATGAAGCTTTCTTCGAAGAAGGCAAAATGTTCGACGGTTCCTCCATCGCTGGCTGGAAAGGCATCGAAGCCTCCGACATGATCCTGATGCCGGACGACAGCACTGCCGTACTCGACCCGTTCACCGAAGAGCCGACCCTGATCCTGGTCTGCGACGTGATCGAGCCTTCGACCATGCAAGGCTACGACCGTGACCCACGTGCGATCGCCAAGCGTGCCGAGGAATACCTGAAGTCGACCGGTATCGGCGACACCGTATTTGTAGGTCCGGAGCCTGAATTCTTCATCTTCGACGAAGTGAAGTTCAAGTCCGACATCTCCGGTTCCATGTTCAAGATCTACTCCGAGCAAGGTTCGTGGATGTCCGACCAGGACGTGGAAGGCGGCAACCGTGGCCACCGTCCAGGCGTCAAAGGCGGCTACTTCCCTGTTCCGCCGTTCGACCACGATCACGAGATCCGTACCTCCATGTGCAACGCCATGGAAGAGATGGGCCTGGTCATCGAAGTTCACCACCACGAAGTGGCGACTGCTGGCCAGAACGAAATCGGTGTGAAGTTCAACACCCTGGTGGCCAAGGCTGACGAAGTTCAGACCCTGAAATACTGCGTACACAACGTTGCTGATGCATACGGCCGCACCGCGACCTTCATGCCTAAGCCTCTGTACGGCGACAACGGCTCGGGTATGCACGTTCACCTGTCCATCGCCAAAGATGGCAAGAACACCTTCGCTGGCGAAGGTTATGCCGGCCTGTCCGATACCGCCCTGTACTTCATCGGCGGCATCATCAAGCACGGTAAGGCGCTGAACGGCTTCACCAACCCGTCGACCAACTCCTACAAGCGTCTGGTCCCAGGTTTCGAAGCTCCGGTAATGCTGGCCTACTCGGCTCGCAACCGTTCCGCTTCGATCCGTATTCCTTACGTGTCCAGCCCTCGCGCTCGCCGTATCGAAGCCCGCTTCCCGGATCCGGCAGCCAACCCGTACCTGGGCTTCGCTGCACTGTTGATGGCTGGCCTGGACGGCATCCAGAACAAGATCCACCCAGGCGACGCCGCTGACAAAAACCTGTACGACCTGCCGCCTGAAGAGGCCAAAGAGATCCCACAAGTTTGCGGCAGCCTGAAAGAAGCCCTGGAAGAGCTGGACAAAGGTCGTGCGTTCCTGACCAAAGGCGGCGTTTTCAGCGACGACTTCATCGACGCTTACATCGCCCTGAAAAGCGAAGAAGAAATCAAGGTACGTACCTTCGTACACCCACTGGAATATGAGCTGTACTACAGCTGCTGATCCGGTAGCGCCTGCGCAAGCAGCGTGAAAAAAAGAGGCCTCCTTCGGGAGGCCTTTTTTATACCCGCGATTCAATGGCTGACACTAAACCCCTGTGGGAGCGAGCTTGCTCGCGATGACGGTTGATCATCCAACATTGATGTCGTCTGCCACGCCGCCATCGCGAGCAAGCTCGCTCCCACATAGTTTTGTGGTGTTTGGGAGGTTGCGATAAATCATCGCCGAATGTTAACAACTTGGGTCAACCGCCACCCCTGACCTATGCTGCACCCCAACGCTTTCGTTTCTGGTCGATTTTATGGGTCGTGGTTTTCCAATCATCCTGCTGCTGATCGCCCTGCCCGCCGCAGCGCAGATCTATAAGTACACGGACGCCAACGGCAACATCGCCTACAGCAATCAACCGCCCGATGGCGCCAACGCGCAGCCGGTCGAGTTGCCGCCGCTCAACAGTGTCGAGCCCCTGACGCCGAGCGCACCCGCGCCAGCTGCCAGCACCAACGATCGCGAGCAATCGCGCAGCGCCTACGAGGTGCTGGAATTGACCGGCCTGCCCACCACCGAAGCCCTGCGGGCCAACAATGGCACCTTCACCGTCAACGTGCTGATCAAACCACGCCTGCAAGGCCCACATTCGTTCAGGCTGCTGCTGGACGATCAACCTTACGGCCAACCGAGCAACGTGCCGATTCTGCAATTGGTCAACATTGATCGCGGCACGCACAGCCTCGCGGTACAGGTCATCGCCGGGGAAAACATCGTGCAACAGAGTCCGACCGTGACCTTCACCGTGCAACGGGTGCATACACCGTGAAGTCCTGGCTGTTGATCGCTTGCCTGATCGCCCTGCCCGCGTCGGCCGAAGTCTTCACCTACGTCGACGCCCAGGGCAATCGAGTCTTCACCGATCAGCCAGGCACCAGCAATGCCAAGCGCGTGCCGCTGGCGACGAGCAACCGCATGTCCGCTCATCCGACCGGCGCAGCCGCAGCGATGACCGGGAAAAAAGCCGAAGCCAAACCCCTCTTTCGCTACGACATGCTCAGAGTACTGATACCGGAGCCTGACGCGACCATGCGCAGCAGCGCTGGCGAATTGATCGTCAGCGTCACCAGCGAGCCCGGCCTGCAACGCGGCCATCGCTTGCGCCTGTTGCTTGACGGCCAGCCCACAGCCGAACCTGGCACCAGCCCGGTCTTCCCGTTGAGCAACGTCGACCGCGGCAGCCATCACCTGTCCGTGGAAATCATCGACGAACAGGGCCGAATCGTCGAACGCACGGCCAATCAACCGTTCCACATGGTGCGCATATCCCTCGCGCAGAAGCGACAGGTCAAGCCTTGCACGCTGGATGACTACGGCCAACGACCTGAATGTCCACTCAAAGACAAACCGGAAGAAGAGAATAATTCCATCCTGCCTTTCTTCTAACCTCGCCTCGCTTGTCGCACTATATTGGTGCGACGAGTTGCACTCTACCCATATCGCAACCCATTTTGGTTCGAAAATACCCGCGAAAGCTGGCAGAACGCCACGCAAACGAGCGTCAAACGCCTGTTTCAGGCCTTAAACGCTTCTTTTCGGAGCCTTGGTTTGGTTTTTGCATTTTCCCTGTATCAACGCTTGTTTCCTGCGCACGCTCCGCTCCAAAAGAGGTCCTGATGACCATAAGCGACGCACTACACCGTTTGCTACTCGATAACCTGACCACCGCTACCATCCTGCTCGACGCCGAACTGCGTCTGGAGTACATGAACCCGGCGGCGGAGATGCTTTTGGCCATCAGCGGCCAGCGCAGCCATGGGCAATTCATCAGCGAGTTGTTCACCGAATCCCCCGAAGCGCTCAATTCCCTGCGCCAGGCGGTCGAGCAGGCGCACCCTTTCACCAAGCGCGAGGCGATGCTCACCGCCCTCACCGGCCAAACCCTCACCGTCGACTACGCGGTCACGCCGATCCTGGCCAACGGCGTCACCATGCTGCTGCTGGAGGTCCATCCCCGTGACCGCTTGCTGCGGATTACCAAGGAGGAGGCGCAGTTATCCAAGCAGGAAACCAGCAAGATGCTGGTGCGCGGCCTTGCCCATGAAATCAAGAACCCGCTGGGCGGGATTCGCGGTGCGGCCCAATTGCTTGCCCGCGAGCTGCCGGAAGAAAGCCTGCGCGATTACACCAACGTCATTATTGAAGAAGCCGACCGGCTGCGTAACCTGGTCGATCGCATGCTCGGTTCGAACAAACTGCCATCGCTGGCCATGTGCAATATTCATGAAGTGCTCGAGCGCGTCGGCCAACTGGTCGAGGCCGAAAGCCAGGGCTGCATCACTTTGGTGCGCGACTACGATCCGAGCATTCCCGATGTGCTGATCGACCGCGAACAAATGATCCAGGCCGTGCTGAACATCGTGCGCAACGCGATGCAGGCCATCAGCACCCAGAACGAGCTGCGCCTGGGACGCATCAGCCTGCGCACCCGCGCCTTGCGTCAGTTCACCATCGGCCATGTGCGCCATCGCCTGGTGACCAAGATCGAAATCATCGACAACGGTCCCGGCATACCTGCAGAGCTTCAGGAAACCATCTTCTTTCCCATGGTCAGCGGCCGTCCGGACGGTACCGGGCTGGGCCTGGCCATTACCCAGAACATCATCAGCCAGCACCAGGGCCTGATCGAATGTGACAGCCACCCAGGCCACACCACCTTCTCGATCTTTCTGCCACTGGAACAAGGAGCCACATCGACATGAGCCGTAGTGAAACCGTGTGGATCGTCGATGACGACCGTTCTATCCGTTGGGTCCTGGAAAAAGCCTTGCAGCAAGAAGGCATGACCACGCAGAGTTTCGACAGCGCCGATGGCGTGATGAGCCGCCTGGCGCGCCAGCAGCCGGACGTGATCATCTCCGACATCCGCATGCCGGGCGCCAGCGGTCTGGACCTTCTGGCGCGGATTCGCGAACAACACCCACGGCTGCCAGTGATCATCATGACTGCGCACTCCGACCTGGACAGCGCTGTCGCGTCCTATCAGGGCGGAGCGTTTGAATACCTGCCAAAGCCATTCGACGTTGACGAAGCCGTCTCCCTGGTCAAGCGCGCCAACCAGCACGCCCAGGAACAGCAAGGCCTGGAAGTCCCGGTTGCCCTGACCCGTACGCCAGAAATCATCGGCGAAGCGCCGGCGATGCAGGAAGTGTTTCGCGCCATCGGGCGCTTGAGCCATTCCAACATCACCGTGCTGATCAACGGCGAATCCGGTACCGGTAAAGAACTGGTCGCCCACGCCCTGCACCGTCACAGCCCGCGTGCAGCTTCGCCGTTTATTGCGCTGAACATGGCGGCGATCCCGAAAGACCTGATGGAATCCGAGCTGTTTGGCCACGAGAAAGGCGCGTTCACCGGCGCGGCCAACCTGCGGCGCGGGCGCTTCGAACAGGCTGATGGCGGCACGCTGTTCCTCGATGAAATCGGCGACATGCCGGCCGACACCCAGACCCGTTTGCTGCGCGTACTGGCCGATGGCGAGTTCTACCGCGTCGGTGGCCACGTGCCAGTGAAGGTCGATGTGCGAATCATTGCCGCGACTCACCAGAATCTGGAAACCCTGGTGCACGCCGGGAAATTCCGCGAAGACTTGTTTCACCGCCTCAACGTGATCCGCATTCATATCCCCCGGTTGTCGGACCGTCGCGAAGACATCCCGACCCTGGCCAAACACTTCCTCAGCCGCGCCGCGCAAGAGCTGGCGGTGGAGCCGAAGCTGCTGAAAAGCGAAACCGAGGAATACCTGAAAAACCTGCCGTGGGGCGGCAACGTACGTCAGCTGGAGAACACTTGCCGCTGGATCACAGTGATGGCTTCGGGTCGCGAAGTGCACATCAGTGACCTGCCGCCAGAACTGCTGAGCCTGCCGCAGGATTCGGCACCGGTGACCAATTGGGAGCAGGCGCTGCGGCAGTGGGCTGATCAGGCATTAGCGCGCGGTCAGTCGAACCTGCTCGACAGCGCGGTGCCGGCCTTCGAGCGGATCATGATCGAGACTGCCCTCAAACATACCGCCGGCCGCCGCCGCGATGCCGCCGTGTTGCTGGGTTGGGGGCGTAACACCCTGACGCGCAAGATCAAGGAGTTGGGGATGAAGGTTGATGGTGGGGATGATGATGAAGGGGAAGAGGGTTAAGCAGCCTTTAGTTCTTTACTGACAGTTACATTGCCATCGCGAGCAGGCTCGCTCCCACAGCGGATTTTCAGTGTTTTCACCATCGAGTGAACACCAATGAACCCTGTGGGAGCGAGCCTGCTCGCGATGGGACCATTACATCCAACATTGATGCTGGCTGAACCACCGCTTTCGCGAGCAGGCTCGCTCCCACATTTCGGGGTTCCGTGCACCGACTCAATGCACCCTGAACCGCAATCGCGCACAAACACTGATCTCGAATCCCGCCATTTTTCGCAATCGAACCCCTACCGAAAAAACACGAAAGCCCCGAATCTCGGGGCTTTCAGCTTTCCAAAGCGGCTTTCTGTATCAACTTGTTAAAACCTGGCACGCCCCCTGCAATAGTCCATTCAGTGATTCAGTTCACTACCCGGTTTCGGGGACCTTGGTACAGGCAGGCCGGGGATTCCCCTCTTTACATCGGGCTCACACCGCACAAGCGACGAGCCCTGCCAGTTTGGGGTCCTTGGTACAGGCAGGCCGGGGATTCCTTCTTTACACCGGGCTCAGACCGCAATAGCGATGAGCCCTGCCGCTTTGGGAACCTTGGTACAGGCAGGCCGGGGATTCCCTCTTTTATTGCTCTCGGAGATGGATCTCCATCCGCCAGCGGTCATCGACCTCGCTACCGGCCCACTCGCCCTGCAGTGGCCGGGCCGCCACCACCGTCAGCAACAATCCCCCATCACTCAAACGCACACGCCAGTTGACGCTCTTGTCGTTGAGCTTGAACTGACCTTTCTGCGCCTTGCCTTGGGCCTTGAACAACAGCGCAAGGCTGCCGTCGACCCACTCGCCGTGGGTCTCAGGCTCGTTGTTGAACCACACCACCAGCCCGTCGTTCGTCAACTCGACCTGCTGCAGTTCGCTGGGGTCGGGGGTGGTCAAACGGCCGATCATCAGCCCCACCATCACCCCGACAATCGCCAGCGAAGCCATCACTCGCAGGAATAGTTTCGAACGGTTGTCCACTGGCGGCGTAGAATGCCGGTCATCTTTACCTTCGGAGCCGTGCATGTTTCACGTCATCCTTTTCCAACCAGAAATTCCGCCGAATACCGGCAACGTTATCAGGCTGTGCGCCAATAGTGGCTGCCACCTGCACTTGATCGAGCCGCTGGGCTTCGAGATGGACGACAAGCGCCTGCGCCGGGCCGGCCTCGACTACCACGAGTATGCCACCCTGCAACGCCATGCCGACCTCGCCAGCTGCCTGGAAAGCCTCGGCCATCCTCGACTGTTCGCCTTCACCACCAAGGGCTCGCGGCCGTTTCACGATGCCAGCTTCGCCGAGGGTGATGCGTTCCTGTTCGGCCCCGAAAGCCGTGGCCTGCCGGCAGAAGTGCTCGACGCCCTGCCCGGTGAACAACGCCTGCGCCTGCCGATGCGCGAAGGCTGCCGCAGCCTGAACCTGTCGAACACCGTGGCGGTTGCCGTCTACGAAGGCTGGCGTCAGCTCGGGTTCAAATAACACCCAAGCAAATGTGGGAGCGAGCCTGCTCGCGAAAGCGGTGTGTCAGGCGACATTGATGTCTCTGACACTCCCATTCGCGAGCAGGCTCGCTCCCACATTGAAACTGCTTTGGTGCCTGAAACTGATTACTGAACGGTGGGAGTCTCGCCCGCCGCCTGCATGCGCTGCAGCTCTTGCGCGTACAGCGCGTCGAAGTTCACCGGAGCCAGCATCAGGGCCGGGAACGAACCGCGGGTCACCAGGCTGTCCAGGGTTTCGCGAGCATACGGGAACAGGATGTTCGGGCAGAACGCGCCCAGGGTGTGGCTCATCGAAGCGTCGTCCAGATTCTTGATCAGGAAGATCCCGGCCTGTTGCACTTCAGCGATGAACGCCACTTCGTCACCGTTTTTCACGGTCACGGACAAGGTCAGCACGACTTCGTGGAAGTCGTTTTCCAGCGCCTTTTGACGGGTATTCAGATCCAGACCGACGCTCGGTTCCCACTGCTGGCGGAAGATCGCCGGGCTTTTCGGGGCTTCGAAGGACAAGTCACGTACGTAGATGCGCTGCAAGGAGAATTGCGGTGCGGTTTCTTCTTCGCTAGCTGCAGTGTTCTGTTGGTCAGTCATCTCAGATCCTTTCTGATCTTGGGTCTTATAGGGAAGGCATTAGGCCTTAAGCATCGCGTCGAGCTTACCGGCGCGCTCCAGGGCGAACAAATCATCACAACCGCCAACGTGAGTGCTGCCGATCCAGATCTGTGGCACGGACGTACGTCCGGCCTTCTGGGCCATGGCGGCGCGCACCTGCGGCTTGCCATCGACCTTGATCTCTTCGAAGGCCACGCCTTTGTTCTCGAGCAGGTACTTGGCGCGCGAGCAGTAAGGGCAGTAATCGCTGGAATAGACGACGACGTTGCTCATTTCACTTCACCAGCGGCAGGTTGTCGCCCTTCCAGCTGGAAATACCGCCGGAGAGCTTGGCCGCGGTGTAGCCGGATTTCACCAGTTCGCGGGCATGGGTGCCAGCCGTCTGGCCCATGGCGTCGACCAGGATGATGGTCTTGGCCTTGTGCTTTTCCAGTTCGGCAACGCGAGCGGTCAGTTTGTCGTGGGGAATATTCAACGCGCCGACAATGTGACCGGCGGCGAAATCCTTGACCGAACGAATGTCGATCACAACGCCCGCGTCCTTGTTGACCAGCCCGGTCAGTTCACCGGTGCTCAGGCTGCGGCCGCCGCCTTGCATCTGATAAGCGATCAGCAACGCCAGCAGTACGACGAAGATACCGACGAGCAGATAGTGGTTAGTGGCAAATTCAATCAGGTGAGCAACCATCGAAGGAGGTTCCAGGGCGTTAAAATGTCGGCCAGTATACACAGCCACTATGGTGGGCCAAACCCCGTCCGGCGGTGACGTGGCCGGAACTTCGCTTTAAACTGCCACTCCCTTTTCCATCGCCCTCTTTTTAACTCAGCCACGAGTGGAATCCATGACTACCACGCCTAAACCTTTGGTCCTGATTATTCTCGACGGCTTCGGTCACAGTGAGAGCCCTGAATCCAACGCCATCTTCGCCGCGAAGAAGCCCGTACTGGACCGCTTGTGGGCCACCGTGCCGAATGGCCTGATCTCGGGCAGCGGCATGGACGTCGGCCTGCCGGACGGCCAGATGGGCAACTCCGAAGTCGGCCACATGAACCTTGGCGCCGGCCGAGTGGTGTATCAGGACTTCACACGTGTAACCAAATCGATCCGCGACGGTGAGTTCTTCGAGAACCCGACCATTTGCGCCGCCGTGGATAAAGCCGTTGCCGCCGGCAAAGCCGTGCACTTCATGGGCCTGCTGTCCGATGGCGGCGTTCACAGCCATCAGGATCACCTGGTTGCCATGGCTGAACTGGCCTACAAGCGCGGCGCTGAAAAAATCTACCTGCACGCCTTCCTCGACGGTCGCGACACGCCGCCGAAAAGCGCCCAGTCGTCCATCGAACTGCTCGACGCGACCTTCCAGGCCCTGGGCAAAGGCCGGATCGCCAGCATCATCGGCCGTTACTTCGCCATGGACCGTGACAACCGTTGGGATCGCGTGTCCCAGGCTTACAACCTGATCGTCGATGGCAACGGCGAATTCAACGCCGCCACCGCTCAGGAAGGCCTGCAAGCCGCGTATGAACGTGGCGAGAGCGACGAGTTCGTCAAGGCCACTTCCATCGGCGAGCCGGTGAAAGTCGAGGACGGCGACGCCGTGGTGTTCATGAACTTCCGTGCCGACCGCGCTCGTGAACTGACCCGCGTGTTCGTCGAAGACGATTTCAAGGAATTCGAACGTGCCCGCCAGCCGAAACTGGCCGGCTTCGTCATGCTGACCCAATACGCCGCCAGCATCCCTGCGCCGTCGGCCTTTGCCGCGGGCAGCCTGGACAACGTGCTGGGCGACTACCTGGCGAAAAACGGCAAGACCCAGCTGCGCATTGCCGAAACCGAGAAGTACGCCCACGTGACCTTCTTCTTTTCCGGCGGTCGTGAAGAGCCCTTCCCGGGCGAAGAGCGCATCCTGATCCCGTCGCCAAAAGTCGCCACCTATGACTTGCAGCCGGAAATGAGTGCGCCGGAAGTCACCGACCGCATCGTCGACGCCATCGACAATCAGCGTTATGACGTGATCGTGGTCAACTACGCCAACGGCGACATGGTCGGCCACAGTGGCGTGTTTGACGCCGCCGTCAAAGCCGTTGAATGCCTGGACCTGTGCGTCGGGCGAATCGTCGACGCGCTGGAAAAAGTCGGCGGCGAAGCGTTGATCACCGCCGACCATGGCAACGTCGAGCAAATGTCCGATGAATCCACTGGCCAGGCGCACACCGCCCACACCACCGAGCCAGTGCCGTTCATTTATGTCGGCAAGCGTGACTTCAAGGTTCGTGATGGTGGTGTGCTGGCAGACGTGGCACCGACCATGTTGATGTTGCTGGACCTGGAAAAACCGGCGGAAATGACTGGCAAATCGATATTGGTGTAACCGGTCCTTAAAACACCACCAAACCCTGTGGGAGCTAGCCTGCTAGCGAATGCGGAGTGTCAGCCAACATCAATGTTGCCTGACCCACCGCATTCGCTAGCAGGCTAGCTCCCACATTAGTTTTCAGTGTTTTGCAGGCCGGTTATCACACAGCCCCAATTGGGCGTTTTTTTTGCAGCGCTTGGCGGGCATACTAGGGCGTCCCTTTCCCTGGTATCACCCGCCTCTATGCTTCGCGTCCTGATAGCCCTCGCCCTGACTTGCCTGCTCCAACCGGCCTTCGCTGACGAGCGCGCGCAAACCCAACAACAGTTGGACGCCACGCGTCAGGACATTGCCGAGCTGAAAAAACTGCTGAACAAGTTGCAGGAAGAAAAATCAGGGGTGCAGAAAGACCTCAAGGGCACCGAGACCGAGATGGGCAAGCTCGAGAAGCAGGTCGATGCCCTGCAAAAAGAGCTGAAGAAAAGCGAGTCCGAGCTGGAACGACTCGATGCCGAGAAAAAAAAACTCCAGAGCGCGCGCATTGAACAGCAACGACTGATCGCCATGCAGGCCCGCGCGGCCTATCAGAACGGCCGCCAGGAGTACCTGAAGCTGCTGCTCAACCAGCAGAACCCGGAAAAATTCGCCCGCACCCTCACCTATTACGACTACCTGAGCCAGGCCCGCCTGGAGCAGCTGAAGAATTTCAACGAAACCTTGCGCCAACTGGCCAATGTCGAAAAAGACATCGCCCTGCAGCAGGCGCAACTGCTGGTGCAGAAAAGCAGCCTCGACAGCCAGCGCGACGAACTCGACAAAGTACGCAAGGAGCGCCAGCAAGTCCTGGCCAAGCTCAACAGCGACGTAAAGGCGCGCGATCAGAAACTGGCTGCTCGTGAGCAGGATCAGGCGGATCTGTCTAAAGTCCTTAAAACCATTGAAGAAACCCTGGCGCGCCAGGCTCGTGAGGCAGAGGAAGCGCGGCAAAAAGCGCTGATCGCCCAGCAGGAAGCCGAAAAAAAGCGTTTACGTGAGGCTCAGGCACAAGCGGATGCCACTGACGCCCCACGCAAACCCGCCAGACCGACCCCCGGCGCACTGGTTTCCAGTTCCGGCGAAACCTTTGGTGGCCCTTTTGCCTCAAGCCGGGGAAAACTTCCCTGGCCAGTTGATGGTCGACTGCTTGCCCGCTTTGGCGAATCCCGTGGCGACGACACCCGCACCAAGTGGGACGGCGTGATGATCAGCGCCTCCGCCGGCAGCCAGGTACACGCCGTGCACGGCGGACGCGTGGTGTTCGCCGACTGGTTGCGCGGTGCAGGGCTGCTGGTGATCCTCGACCACGGCAACGGTTTCTTGAGTCTTTACGGTCACAACCAGACGTTGCTCAAGTCTGCGGGTGACGTGGTAAAAGCCGGTGAGTCCATTTCCACCGTCGGCAACAGTGGCGGGCAAGACACGCCAGCGTTGTATTTCGCTATTCGTCAGCAGGGTCACCCGAGTGATCCGGCGCAATGGTGCCGCGCGCAAGGATAGGCGCTGAATCACCTACATTAGGAGTTCGTTCGACATGCTGCATTTGTCCCGCCTTACCTCGCTGGCCCTGACGATCGCCCTGGTGATCGGCGCGCCTCTGGCGTTCGCCGCTCAACCTGCTCCGGCGGTCGCACCTGCGGGCACTGCTGCGACCACCAAGGCGCCATTGCCGCTGGAAGAGTTGCGCACCTTTGCCGAGGTCATGGACCGGATCAAGGCCGCCTATGTCGAACCGGTGGACGACAAGACCCTGCTGGAAAACGCGATCAAGGGCATGCTCAGCAACCTTGACCCGCACTCTGCCTACCTGGGCCCGGAAGACTTCGCTGAGTTGCAGGAAAGCACCAGCGGCGAATTCGGCGGCCTGGGTATCGAAGTCGGTGCCGAAGACGGTTTCATCAAGGTGGTCTCGCCAATCGATGACACCCCGGCGTCCAAGGCTGGCATTCAGGCCGGCGATTTCATCGTCAAGATCAACGGCCAGCCAACCCGTGGCCAGAGCATGACCGAAGCCGTGGACAAGATGCGCGGCAAGATCGGCCAGAAAATCACCCTGACCCTGGTGCGCGACGGCGGCACGCCATTCGACGTGACCCTGGCCCGCGCCATCATTCAAGTCAAGAGCGTGAAGAGTCAGCTGCTGGAGTCCGGCTACGGCTATATCCGCATTACCCAGTTCCAGGTCAAGACCGGCGAAGAGGTTTCCAAGGCCCTGGCCAAGTTGCGCAAGGACAACGGCAAGAAGCTCAACGGCATCATCCTCGACCTGCGCAACAACCCGGGTGGCGTGCTGCAGGCGGCGGTGGAAGTGGTCGACCACTTCATCACCAAGGGCCTGATCGTTTACACCAAGGGCCGCATCGCCAATTCCGAGCTGCGCTTCTCCGCCACCGGCAAGGACGAAAGCGAAGCGGTGCCAATGGTCACGCTGATCAACGGCGGTAGTGCCTCGGCTTCGGAGATCGTCGCCGGCGCCTTGCAGGATCAGAAACGTGCGGTGGTCATGGGCACCACCAGTTTCGGCAAAGGCTCGGTCCAGACCGTGCTGCCGCTGAACAACGAGCGCGCGCTGAAGATCACCACGGCGCTGTACTACACGCCGAACGGCCGCTCAATCCAGGCCCAGGGCATCGTTCCGGACATCGAAGTGCGCAAGGCCAAGATCACCAGCGAGCAGGACGGCGAGTACTTCAAGGAAGCCGATCTGCAAGGTCACCTGGGCAATGGCAACGGCGGCGCCGACAAGCCTACCGGCTCCGGCGGCAAGGCCAAGGCGATGCCACAGGATGATGATTACCAGTTGGCCCAGGCCTTGAGCCTGCTCAAAGGGCTGAGCATCACCTCAGGCCGCTGAGATGCGCTTGCGGTTTTACCTCGGTCTGTTGTGCTGTCTGGCGGGTGTTGCTCACGCAACGCCCGTTGCGACGGCACCTCAAAAAGCCTATCTGAGCCTGATCATCGATGACCTGGGACAGAACCTGTCCCAGGATCGCCGCGTGCTGGCCCTGCCCGGCCCGGTCACCGCGGCAATCATGCCCGACACGCCCCACGCTACCGAGTCCGCTCGTGAAGCCCATCGTGCCGGCAAGATCGTCATCCTGCACATGCCCATGGCTCCGGCCACCGGACCGTTCGCCTGGCATCCGGACCTGCCCCTCGAAGAACTCGAGAAGCGCCTGAACGCGGCGTTCAAAAGGGTGCCGTATACCGCCGGCATCAACAATCACATGGGCAGCCGCATGACCGCTCAGCGACCGGCCATGGCTTGGCTGATGGCGGACTTGCAGCGTCGGCACAAGCTCTTCGTCGATAGCCGCACCAGTGCGCAGACCGTGGCGGCCGCCGAGGCGCAGAAGGTTGGCCTGGCGAGTGTTTCGCGGGACGTGTTTCTGGATGACGAGCCCACCGAGGCAGCGATTTTCACCCAGTTGCAGACCGCAATCCGCCTGGCACGCGAGCAGGGCTCGGCGGTGATGATCGGACACCCGTACCCACAGACCCTGGCAGTGCTGGAGCGCGAATTGCCCAAGCTCAATGCTCAGGGTATCGAGTTGATCGATATCAAGCAGATGATCAGCGTGCGCGGCAATCGCGCCATGATCGCTCATGGCAAAGACGGCATTTATCGGTAACGCCCGGTCACAAGCAATACATAGTTACCGCCAGATGCCTCGCCAGTCCCTGAATAGTGAGACCCGCAACAGGTCGCGACTCCCCCGAGTCGCCTTTCAACTATCAGGATTGACCATGAACACAGATGACAACGTGACATTGGCCGCGAGGCAAATGGAATCGATAAAATCCGACAACCTGCTGATCAACTTTACAACGCAATTCCAACGTATTTGGGACAACCGAGGCTCGAATTCCAAACCCATAACCTTTTGGCGCCCGACCCCTGCCGCTGATTTGCTGCCGGGGTTTTTCCCACTAGGCGATCTCGCTTCTTACGGACACGACAGCATCAACGAGAAAAGAGTGGTCGCGGTTGTCTGCGAGGGCGCACCGCAGAGTGGCGATAGCACCAAAGGTAAAGCTCTCAGCCCGCCTACCGACTTTGAACAAGTCTGGAGAAGTGCAGGCTCAAGGGCCAATGCGGACTGTACGATATGGCGCCCGATCCCTCCCGATGGCTATGTTGCGCTCGGGCTGGTGTGCTCCGACCGCGACAAACCTTTACTCAGCGCCGTTCGTTGTGTCCGCAGAGATCTGGTAGTTTCTTCATTGATCAGCGACTTGATCTGGGATGACAGGGGCAGTGGCGCCAAACAGGACTTCAGCGCCTGGAGTGTCATCACCCCGGCAGCCGCGGAAGGAGAGATCTACCTTGCACCAGGTACCTTTGTCGGCACCAAAGGTTATTCCGGAGCTACGACTCCTGTCCCCGCTTATTCATTACGAATGCAGATCCCCCTCCAGGTCAATTCCCAGCCAGCGGCTCCGACACTCGCCGCAGAGGGGCAACCCTCCCCTGTCGAGCCGGCCAATGTCACTCATATTGCCAAACTCCCCTGGTTCACTATCAAAGATCCCGATCTGACACCTCTTGAACAATTTCGCGCGTCACCGTTCTACTTCCTGGAAAGGGCAGACCAGTATTTGCTCGTCGGGTACGGCCATAACTCAGACAATGTGAGCCAGCCTCTCAAGTGGACAGCGCCCCGGGTACAGCGTGAAGAAAGCCTGAAGTCATTCGCCGACATCACCTCTATCGAGATCGGAAGCCAATGGCCGATCAACAGGCTGGCGTCTCCATTCATTTTCTCGGCGAGACTGAGCAATAGTCTTGCTCACACCGAAATATCCTCCAACGAATGGTATAACCCGACAGCAAAAGAGGTCATCACCATCGTTGCGAAAAACAAAACCGTGGCGGTTTATCAGGTGCAGAGCGACTACCGATTGCTACGCGAAAACGGCACTCAATTGGCGAACAGCATCAGCTACACCGATAGCAGTAGCCTGTACATAACCGAATATCCGCCTGAAAAATCCAGTGAAGTCGGGGCTATCCCTGCGCCGGGAACAGACATAACCGCGGCGCGGGATGACCTGGAGGTAAAACGTGAAGTCACCGCCACCCCTTTGCCGGCGGCAGATTCGTCAACAGCTATAGATACCGCGACATGATCTCGTCGACCACGCCGTCCTTGCGCATCTGATCCAGCGCAGCCTGCAACCTCGCAACCGCATCGTCCGATACGTTCTTGTTCAGTGCCAGGTACAGCTCTGCGCTGTTGAAGCGCAGAACGGTCTTCAGACCGGTCACCCCGTCCTGGCGCGCCAGATAGCGCCCGGCCGGGTCACCGGTGGCCCAGAGGTCGATCTGGCCATTGACAAGTTTTTTGGCATTATCCTGATCGCGTAGTACCACTACCGGTTTCAAGCCTTGTTTGGCCAGAGTCTCGGCAATCGCATCGCCCTTGTACGCACCGATCTTGTACTTGCGCGCGTCATTCAGGGTTTCGAGGGTGATCTTGCTGTCAGCCTTGGCCAGCATGATCCAGTCATCCGGGCCGATCGGGCCGACCCACTTGAACAGCTTCTCGCGATCCGGCAATCGCGCCATCACAAATACGCCGTAACCGGGCTTTTCCAGCGTGAGCTTGTAGATTCGCTCCCAAGGGAAACGTAGCGTCAGGCTGTAGGTGATGTCGGCGCGCTTGAACATCTCGCGGACGATGTCCACGGCAATGCCATGGATATTCTCGTCCTGAGCGAAATTCTTGCCGTTCCTTGCCATGTTGTAGGGCGGGAAATTTTCCGTCAGCAACACCAGGTCGGTGTCGAGACTTTCTGCAGCGTGCGCGCCGTTGACGAGCAATAGAGAAGCACTGGCGAGGGCAAGAAGAAGACGTTTAAGCATGTCTGGCTACCGAAATCCATGGCGTACCCAAGAGTGCCCTGAGCCCGCCATGATGTCCACTGGCCTGTACCGGTTGTTTAGCGCATCACGATGCCGCGGTGGGCCATGTAGGCCTTGGCTTCCTGCACGGTGTATTCGCCGAAGTGGAAAATGCTCGCCGCCAGCACCGCACTGGCGTGGCCTTCGATAATGCCGTCGGCCAGATGCTGCAGGTTGCCGACGCCGCCGGAGGCGATAACCGGAATGCCCAAGGCATCGCTGATGGCACGGGTGACGCCCAGGTCGAAGCCGTTTTTCATGCCGTCCTGGTCCATACTGGTCAGCAGGATTTCACCGGCGCCCAGGCCTTCCATTTTCTTCGCCCATTCAACAGCGTCGAGACCAGTAGGCTTGCGACCGCCGTGAGTGAAGATTTCCCAGCGCGGAGTTTCGCCGGGGCCGGAGACTTTCTTCGCGTCGATGGCGACGACGATGCACTGCGAGCCGAAATGCTGCGCTGCTTCGCCAACGAATTCCGGATTGAACACAGCCGCGGTGTTGATCGAGACCTTGTCCGCACCGGCATTCAGCAAGTTGCGAATGTCCTGCACGGTGCGCACGCCACCGCCGACAGTCAGCGGGATGAACACCTGGCTGGCCATGCGCTCGACGGTATGCAGCGTGGTGTCGCGACCATCGACGCTGGCGGTGATGTCGAGGAAGGTAATCTCGTCGGCACCCTGCTCGTCGTAACGACGGGCGATTTCCACCGGGTCGCCTGCGTCGCGGATGTTCTCGAACTTGACGCCCTTGACCACCCGGCCGTTATCCACGTCCAGGCAAGGGATGATGCGTTTGGCCAGCGCCATGGTCAGTCCTCAGCCTTTGTACGAATCGCAGAAAGCTTGCGCTTCAGCGACATCGAGGGTGCCTTCGTAGATCGCCCGGCCGGTGATCGCGCCGATGATGCCTGGCGCCTTGGCGTCGAGCAGCGACTTGATGTCACCCAGATTGTGGATACCGCCGGAAGCGATCACCGGGATCTTGGTTGCAGCGGCCAGCGCAGCGGTGAACGGTACGTTGCAACCCTGCATCATGCCGTCTTTGGCGATGTCGGTATAAACGATCGCGGACACGCCGTCGGCTTCAAACTGCTTGGCCAGGTCGATCACCTGAACGGTGCTGATTTCAGCCCAGCCGTCGGTGGCAACGAAGCCGTCTTTGGCGTCCAGACCGACGATCACTTTACCCGGGAACGCGCGGCAGGCTTCAGCCACGAAGGCCGGATCTTTCACGGCTTTGGTGCCGATGATCACGTAGCTCACGCCGGCCTTCACGTAGTGCTCGATGGTTTCCAGGGAACGGATACCGCCACCGATCTGGATCGGCAGGTTCGGGTAGCGCTTGGCGATGGCGGTGACCACTTCGCCGTTGACCGGCTGGCCTTCGAAGGCGCCGTTCAGATCGACCAGATGCAGACGACGGCAACCGCCCTCCACCCACTTGGCAGCCATGCTCACCGGGTCATCGGAGAACACCGTGGAATCTTCCATGCGGCCCTGGCGCAGACGAACACAGGCACCGTCTTTAAGATCGATAGCGGGAATAATCAGCATCTGGCAAACCTTCAAATTCGATTGTTCAGCTTCGCTCGAAAATCAGTTTTTCTCGAGCGCCCACAGGTCGCTTTCGATGCTTTCGAACCTTTCTTTAAGGTGCGTCTGCACATCGAAAATCGCCCTGTTGTAATAGTGCGGAGCAATTTCGCGGGTAAACAGCTCAAGGATTTCGGCCGCTTCGAACGAACCCAGGTCCAGTTCGAAGCGATCCTCCATGAAGCGCTTGATCTTGTGATTGGCCTCGCTCTCCTGTTCGGGAGTGAGGGTCAGGATCGGCGGCTTCTTCTTGACGGCCATTTACCAGCGACCATCCCACGCGGCGAAGTTCTGCAGCAATTGCAGGCCATGGGTATGGCTCTTCTCCGGGTGGAACTGCACGGCGAAACGCGAGCCATCGGCCAGCGCGGCGGCGAAATCGACACCGTAGTGACCGCCACCCACCACCTGCCGCGCATTGCCGGCAGCGATGTAGTAGCTGTGCACGAAGTAGAAACGCGCCAGGTCCGAAATGTTGTGCCACAGCGGGTGAGTCACCGTCTGCTTCACTTCGTTCCAGCCCATGTGCGGGACTTTCAGGTGCTCGCCGTCTTCGTGCAGGTCCTTGCCGAAGAACTTCACCTGGCCCGGGAACAGGCCGATGCAGTCGACGCCATCGTTCTCTTCACTGCTGTCGAGCAAGGCTTGCATGCCCACACAGATGCCGAGGAACGGACGGTCCTGGCTGACTTCACGCACCAGCGAGTCGAAACCCAGGCGACGGATCTCCGCCATGCAATCGCGAATCGCGCCGACGCCGGGAAACACCACCCGGTCGGCTTCGCGAATCACGGCGGCATCGCTGGTGATCAAGACCTTGCCGGCACCGACGTGCTCGAGGGCCTTGGCCACCGAGTGCAGGTTGCCCATGCCGTAATCGATAACCGCGACCGTCTGCATTACAGAACGCCTTTGGTCGATGGCATCTGACCGGCCATGCGGTCATCGAGCTCCACGGCCATGCGCAGGGCGCGGCCGAAAGCCTTGAACACGGTTTCGATCTGGTGGTGGGTGTTGGTACCACGCAGGTTGTCGATGTGCAGGCTGACGAGGGCGTGGTTGACGAAGCCCTGGAAGAACTCCTGGAACAGGTCAACGTCGAAGCCGCCAACGGTGGCGCGGGTGTAGGGCACATGCATCTGCAGGCCAGGACGGCCGGAGAAGTCGATCACCACACGCGACAGGGCTTCATCGAGCGGCACGTAGGCGTGGCCGTAGCGACGGATGCCCTTTTTGTCGCCGATCGCTTTGGCGAAAGCCTGACCCAAAGTGATACCGACGTCTTCCACGGTGTGGTGGTCGTCGATATGCAGGTCGCCCTTGCTGACGATATCCAGGTCGATCAGCCCGTGACGGGCGATCTGGTCCAGCATGTGCTCAAGAAAAGGCACACCGATATCAAATCGGGCCTTTCCGGTGCCATCCAGGTTGATCGAGGCTTTGATCTGGGTTTCCAGAGTGTCGCGCTCGACAGACGCCATACGTTCGGCCATCACCAGCTCCGCAAAAATCATTGGGCGAAAAAGGCAACCATTATAGGGGCGCGGGCGCGAAACAGAAACACGGGAGGTGATATGACTGACGGAGTGAATTCAGTAGCGGCGGCGATAGACATGTCCATACAAGCCATTTGGATGGAACACAAAACAAATATGGGAGCGAGCCTGCTTGCGAAGGGGCCATCACATCCCGTTATGCAAGATGAGCTCCATCTGGCGTGACATCACATCGCGGAAGGACGGACGAACTGGCGGAGGTTACCATTTGCATATGACAGACGAACCAAAGTGATATCACCTTTTTGCATGTCGTCTGTTCTCGTACCACTGGCGGAACCAGCCGCTGGATGGACTGCCTACATGATCGCTGACCGGTCGTGCGCTTCGGAGCGCTATACTCCCCGGCTAAATTTCGAATTCGACTGACTACAAGGACTCGCCCATGAAAGCGTTCGGCAAAATCCTGGGCCTGGTACTTCTCGGGCTGTTGCTGATCATTGTGGCGCTGGGCTTTGCCCTGACCCACCTGTTTGATCCCAACGACTATAAAGACGAGATTCGCCAGATTGCCCGCGACAAGGCCCACATCGAGCTGACGCTCAATGGCGATATCGGCTGGAGCCTGTTCCCGTGGCTCGGCCTGGAATTGCACGAAGCCAGTGTCGCGACCCTGGCCAAGCCCACCGAGCCGTTCGCTGACTTGCAAATGCTGGGCCTCTCGGTTCGCGTGCTGCCGCTGCTGCGCCGTGAGGTGCAGATGAGTGACGTGCGTGTCGAAGGCTTGAACCTGCGCCTGAACCGCGACAAGGACGGCCACGGCAACTGGGAAGACATCGGCAAGGCTCCGACGCCTGCCACGCCACCCGCCACTACTGAAGCTTCAGCTCCAGAAACCACCGCCCAAGCGGAAAAACCGGCACAGCCGATCCGCCTGGACATCGACAGCCTCACCGTCAACAACGCCCGCGTTGAATACAGCGACGAAAAAACCGGCAAGCTGTACAGCGCCGAAAGCATCCAGCTGAGTACCGGCCCGGTGCATGACTCCACTAACATCCCGGTCAAACTCACCGCGTTCCTGGGCACCAACCAGCCGGTTCTGCGAGTTCGCACCGAACTCAATGGCGAACTGCGTTTCGAGCGCGCGCTACAACGCTACAAATTCGAAGACTTGAAGCTTTCGGGTGAAGTCGCCGGTGATCCGTTGCAAGGCAAGACCATCACCTTCGCCGCTCAAGGGCAATTGCTGCTGGATAAAGCGGCTAACGTCGCCGAATGGACCGGCATCAAGCTATCTGCCAACCAACTGCGCGCATTGGGAGAACTGAAGGTCAACGACCTCGACAAGACCCCGCAAATCAGTGGCGGTCTGTCGATTGCCCAGTTCGACCTGGCGAAATTCGTCGACAGCATTGGCCAGAAACTTCCGGCCATGGCTGAAGGCAGCCTGAGCAAAGTCGAACTGGTCAGCCGTCTTGCCGGCACACCGAGCAGCGTGGTGTTCGATGGCATCAACCTGAAAGTCGATGACAGCACTTTCAGCGGGCGCATCGCCGTCGAGGACTTCGCCAAGCAATCGCTGCGGGCGAGCCTCAAGGCAGACACCTTCAACGTCGACCGTTACCTGCCACCAAAATCCGCCGAAGCCAACAGCGCGACCCAGGTGCGTCAGGCCGAAGTCGCCGACACCGAGGCCAATGCCATGGGCGGTGCGGGCAGCACACCACTGCCGCCGTCACCGACCAAAGGCCCATGGAGCACGACACGCCTGCTGCCGGTGGAACGCCTGGCCAAACTCGATGTGGACGCCGACCTGACCTTCGGCCAGCTGACCCTCGACAAGCTGCCGATCCAGAACGCCGTGCTCAAGGCCACCGGCCAGGGTGGCCTGCTGACCCTGGAGAACCTGCGCGGCGACCTGTACGACGGCAACTTCGAAGCCAAGGGCACCCTGGACGTGCGCCAGCCGGTGCCGGCGCTGAACATGCAGACGCGCATCAGCCGGGTGCCGGTGGAAAAAATCCTTGAAAGCCAGGGGAAAAATCCGCCCGTCAAAGGCCTGGTCACGCTCAACAGCAGCCTGACCGGCAGCGGCAACAGCCAGAGCGCGCTGATCGAGAGCCTCAACGGCAATGCCAGCTTCGTCATCAATAACGGCGTGTTGCTCAACGCCAATCTCGAGCAGCAGCTGTGCAAAGGCATCGCCACCCTGAACCGCAAAACCCTCAGCGGCGAGCCGCGGGGCAAGGACACGCCGTTCCAGGAACTCAAGGGCAACCTGACCTTGCGTAATGGCGTAGCCAGTAATCCGGACTTGAAAGTGCGCATCCCGGGCATGACCGTCAACGGTGACGGTGACGTCGATCTGCGGGTGCTGGGCATGGATTATCGCGTGGGCATCGTCGTCGAGGGCGACAAGAGCGACATGCCGGACCCTGCCTGCCAAGTGGGCGAGAAGTTCGTTGGCATCGAGTGGCCACTGCGTTGCCGTGGCCCGCTGGAATTGGGCGCCAAGGCTTGCCGCCTCGACAATGAACGCATGGGCCAGGTCGCGAGCAAGCTGGCCGGCGAGAAAATCAGCGAAAAAATCGACGAGAAGCTGGGCGACAAGGTCAGTCCAGAATTGAAAGACGCATTGAAGGGGCTGTTCAAGCGATGAGAGCCGAGCAGTTTTCTTCGGCAGTGCTGGATTGGTACGACCGCCACGGCCGCCACGACCTGCCCTGGCAACAGGGCATCACCCCGTATCGGGTGTGGGTCTCGGAGATCATGTTGCAGCAAACCCAGGTCAGCACCGTGCTGAATTACTTCGACCGGTTCATGGCTTCATTGCCGACGGTCGAAGCCCTGGCCGCCGCGCCGGAGGACGAGGTGCTGCACCTGTGGACCGGCCTGGGGTATTACACCCGCGCGCGCAATTTGCAGAAGACCGCGAAGATCGTTGTCGCCGAATATGGCGGCGAGTTTCCGCGGGATGTGGAAAAGCTTACGGACCTGCCGGGCATCGGCCTGTCCACGGCGGGCGCCATCGCCAGCCTGAGCATGGGCCTGCGGGCGCCGATCCTCGATGGCAACGTCAAACGCGTGCTGGCGCGTTTTACCGCGCAAGAGGGTTATCCGGGCGAACCCAAGGTCGCCAAACAGCTGTGGGCCAACGCAGAGCGCTTTACGCCGCATGATCGGGTCAACGCCTACACCCAGGCCATGATGGATCTGGGCGCCACGCTCTGCACCCGCAGCAAGCCGAGCTGTCTGCTCTGCCCGCTGGAGAAGGGCTGCGAAGCGCATATGCTCGGCCTCGAGACCCGCTACCCGATCCCCAAGCCGCGCAAGGCCGTGCCACAGAAGCGCACGCTGATGCCGATGCTCGCCAACGGCGAGGGCGCGATCCTGCTTTACCGGCGCCCTTCCACGGGCCTGTGGGGCGGTCTCTGGAGCCTGCCGGAACTCGATGACCTCGACGACCTGCAGCATCTGGCGGCGCAACATTCGCTGGAGCTGGGCAGCCAGCAGGCATTGCCGAACCTGATCCACACCTTCAGTCATTTCCAGTTGGCTATCGAACCCTGGCTGGTTCAGGTCCAGGAGGCTGGCCATCACGTGGCCGAGGCCGACTGGCTCTGGTATAACCTCGCCACCCCGCCGCGCCTGGGCCTTGCCGCCCCGGTCAAAACCTTGCTCGAACGCGCGGCCGCCGTATTGAACGCAGGAGAGTCGTCATGACCCGCACCATCATGTGCCGCAAGTACAAAGAAGAATTGCCCGCCCTGGAACGCGCTCCATTCCCGGGCGCTAAAGGTCAGGACATTTTTGACCACGTCTCGGCCAAGGCCTGGGCCGACTGGCAGAAACACCAGACCCTGCTGATCAACGAAAAACGCCTGAACATGATGAACGCCGAAGACCGCAAATATCTTCAGGGCGAGATGGACAAGTTCTTTTCCGGCGAGGATTACGCCAAGGCTGACGGCTACGTTCCACCGGCTGAATAACCCAGCTTTCTCGGGGGTCGGATCGTAAGCGACGGTAATAATTAAATATTTTTTGAAAACTTGCTTGACGACCCCCTGAAAAACCCGTTTAATGCGCCCCGTTGCCCAGATAGCTCAGTCGGTAGAGCAGGGGATTGAAAATCCCCGTGTCGGCGGTTCGATTCCGTCTCTGGGCACCAAATACCGAAAACCCTGAATCGCAAGATTCAGGGTTTTTTTATGCCTGGGATTTGATGGGGCCCAATTTTCATCGCCAGGCTTGCAACGCTTTTGCCTCTTTTCATTCGCAACTATTCGCTGCTGCTCCAATGAAAAACCAGATTGAGAGCTGCCCCGCTTCCCACATCCGCGGTGTCCCGTCGCTCCTCGCCATTGCGCGTCGCGACAACGGTGTACTGACCGGGCGGCAGCTGAACGTAAACCAGCGGGCCAGCCTGCCTCAGGGTCAGCACGGTTTGCCCCTGGGCTTTTTGAATGACCACATCCACATCGGGCACGTATTTGTTTTCTGGCCCGATAGCAAAAGTCATGTGCAGGTTGTAGCCGGCGGCCTGCTGGATGGCCTTCGCCTCATCCTCGCCAACTCCACCGGAGAGGTATTTAATCCCGTTTTGCTCCTGCCGTTGAACTTGCACGCCGGAACTGTGGATCGGTTCAAGGCTGGCTGCCTGCAACATGACGGGAAACATCAACAGCCCCACCGCAGCGAGCGGCAAAATGAATGCATGGACGTGTTTCATGATGGGCACTCCCGGGCTCCACAGAGCCCAATCGTTACCTTGTCTTTGACTTCCCTGTGCCTGACCGAGTTTTAGATTGATTCGTCCTTGGGCTCACTGCGCGATGGACTACAGGCTGTATTGCTCAAGCATGGATTGCCGTGGGAGCGATCCCGCAAAACCAGTCGGACTTTCCTTCTCATTTACCAGCCTTGTCCGGCATCGTCGACCCACCTGTCTTTGCAAGACTCTTCTGCCTGTTCAACCATTTGCGGAAGACTCATGAGCGCTCTCAGACCCAGTAACACTCAAGACCCACAACTCGTCTCGCTACTGGGCAATCTTGGCGAACTGATCCGCGATGCACGACAGAAGGTGCAACGAGCGGTCGATACGGTCCAGGTGCAGACCTGTTGGCAGATCGGAAGGCATATTGTGGAGTTCGAGCAGGAGGGGGCTCGGAGGGCGGCATACGGCAAGCGATTGTTACCAACACTGGCGAAAGTTCTTACCACCGATTTCGGAAAAGGATTTGATGAGCGAAACCTGCGGTATATGCGCGATTTTTATCAGACCTTCCCAATTTGGAACGCAGTGCGTTCCGAATTGAGCTGGACCCACTATCGCCGATTGCTGCGCGTCGATAACGAGCACGCTCGCCATTGGTACATGAATGAATCAGCCATCCAGAACTGGTCAAGTCGCGCTCTGGAACGTCAGATCAACACCCTCTACTACGAACGCCTGCTGACCAGCCGCGACCGTCCGGCCGTAGAGCAGGAAGCCGCCACCCATATCCAGAAAATGAACGCACACCCGCGTGATTTCATCAGGGACCCGGTAATGCTGGAGTTTCTTGGAATGCCCAACGCGGGCTTGACCCAGGAAACCAATCTCGAACAAGCACTGATCAACCAACTCCAGGCCTTCCTGCTCGAACTGGGCAAAGGCTTCGCCTTCATCGCCCGCCAACAACGCATCAGCACTGACAGCAAAGATTTCTACATCGACCTGGTGTTCTACAACTACCTGCTCAAGTGCTTCGTCATCTTCGACCTGAAACGCGGCGAACTGACCCATCAGGATGTGGGCCAGATGGACATGTACGTGCGCATGTATGACGACCTCAAACGCGGCGCGGAGGACGGCCCGACTGTTGGCATCATTCTCTGCGCGCAAAAAGACGAGTCAGTCGTGCGCTACTCGGTGCTGCAGGGCAACGAACAACTGTTCGCCAGCAAGTACAAGCTGGTGCTGCCGAGCGAAGAGGAGCTGCGTGCGGAACTGGATAGGGAACGGGCGGCAATTGAAGAGCGACTGCTCGATCGATAACCCGATCAACACAGATGGATTGTTCATAAGCGACGTGAAGACTATCGTTGGCAGCTACCCGCAAAGGTCCGAAGTCGATGAATTTGCAAGACATGTCATTGGCCCCAGTACAAATCGAGTCGCCACTGCCCTCCTCCACCGCGGGCGAGCCCTTCAGGGAGCCCGCCGCAGACGGCTTCATGCTTGGCGGTTTTACTTGGCGGCAGTCTTCTGCGGACATCGCACGCCCGGTCGTCATCATCAACGCCGCCACCTCGGTTCGCTGCCGGCATTACTCGCGCTTTGCCGATTACCTGTTCACCAACGGCTTCGACGTCATCACCTATGACTATCGCGGCATCGGCGAATCTCGACCGGCTTCACTGAAAGGCCTGCAAGCCACGTGGTCCGACTGGGGAGCACTGGATTTCGAGGCGATGCTCAAGCGCGCCCAGCGAGAGTTTCCGGGGCAGCCCATCGATGTCGTCGGTCACAGCTTTGGAGGCTGTGCAGCGGGCCTGGGAGCCTCCGGGCATCTGATCCGGCGCCTGGTGACCGTGGGTGCGCAATTCGCTTACTGGCGCGACTATGCGCCCGCTCATCGCTGGCGGATGTTCGGCAAGTGGCACCTGGTGATGCCTTTGCTGACGACGCTCTGCGGCTACTTCCCCGGCAAACGCCTCGGCTGGCTGGAAGACACACCTGCCGGCGTGGTCCGCGACTGGAGCACACCCACCACCCGATATGAAACGCGCCCCAGCGGTCGCGCCCTGGCCGCAAGAAACGGCTCGCTACCCTTCGCGACAATGACCGCCAAAACCCTGGCGATCAGCATTAGCGACGATCCTTACGGCACGATCCCGGCCATCGAACGCCTGCTCGGCTATTTCACCGGCAGCACGAACAGTCACCTGCGAATCGCCCCCGAAGACATTGGCGAAGAAGAAGTCGGACATTTCGCCTTTTTTCGCAGCGCATACCAAGCCACACTATGGCCCATTGCATTGTCCTGGCTGCAAAGCGGCGAACTGGCCCCCGATACCCCCGGGCGGCTGGTGCCACTCAGCTGATCGACTTGCCCCCTCAACGAAATACGGAACGACGCCCATGGCCTCCGCCAACAAGCAGCAGAAACGCGCCACCCGTGCCAAGGCCAAAGCCAAGCAGAACCGCAGCCAACGGGCCGCCGCGCCGGTCGAACTGGACCCGAACGACGATCGCATCGACTTCGACTCGGTCGACCTGACCGACCTGTTCAAAGAAATGATCGAAGCGCAAAAGATCAGCCAACAAGCCATGTGCGCGGCTTTTCTTGAACACCCGCTGCTCGCGCTGGTGCTCGAGCAGGAAGGCGAAGAAACAGCGACAGACTTCATCATCGGCGCGCTGATCGAGTACCGCCAATGGTCCACCGAAGTGGATGAAGCCGGCGCCCTGGCGTGGATCGAATCCCCCGCCTTCCAGGCAGACTACGTGGCCGCGTCCGAAATCATCGCAGCCCAAAACCAACAGAAACCGGACTGAGTTCCCATGGCCTCCCTGAACAAGCAGCAAAAACGCGCCAAACGCGCCAAGATCAAAGCCAGGCAAATCAACATCCACGGCAGAAAACCCGCCGCACTGGACGATGACCTGGGCGAAATCGGCGAGCCGATCCCGGAATACACCCTGGCGATGTTCAGCAAAATGCGCGATGCGGAAGCCACCAGCCGCGACGACATGCTGCAAACCCTGTTGTCGAACCTCGCCGAAATCATCAGCGACCACCCAGACCTGCTGGACATGGAAAACGCCGACAACGAAGCCATGGCCGCCACCCACCTGGCCGCCGACATGCTGATTGACTACCGCATGTGGGCCGACGGCATGGACCGTGAAACTGCCCAGGCCTGGCTGACCGAACCACAGTTCATCACCGACTTCGGCAATGCGCTGGACACCTATCGCCAGTCGCTGGATGCGCAGGAAGAAAAGGGCGAGTAACACTCACCCCTTCAGAAACAAAAACGGCCGCTTGTCATCTCTGACAGCGGCCGTTTTGCGTCACAGGGTACGAATCAGTTCAGCACCGCCGCACCCAGCTTCTGCAGCTTGCGACGACGAGCCACAAGCAATCCGGTCGCCACCACCAATACACTCAACAGGCCGGTCGCGAGGATTTCCACGCGATGGGCCTCCTGGAACAGCATGATCGTCAGGATGCCAACGATGAACACGATCACCGCATAGGTCAGGCCAGGGAACAGCCACATCCGGAAGGCAATCTTCTCACCGGCAGCTGCGCGCTTCTGACGCATGCGCAGCTGCGACACCGCAATCACCAGGTACACCAGCAACGCGATAGCGCCGGAGCTGGCCAGCAGGAATTCGAACACCGCGGCCGGAGCCACGTAGTTGGCGAATACCGCGAGGAAGGCGGCTGCGGTGGACAGGATCACGGCCCAATACGGCGTGCCGCTGCCGTTGGTGCGCGTGGAGACAGCCGGTGCATCACCGCGTTTGCCCAGGGAGAACAGCATCCGCGAGGCGGTGTAGAGCGCCGAGTTCAGGCAGCTGGTCACGGCAACCAATACCACGATGTCGACGATCAGCTTGGCATTCGGGATGCCCATGCGCTCAAGCACGGTCTGGTAGGAACCGACCGCTGCCAGTACCGGGTCATTCCAGGGCACCAGCGCCACGACGATGAAGATCGATACGAGATAGAACAAGCCAATCCGCCAGATCACCGAATTGGTGGCCTTGGAGATCTGCTGGCCCGGGTTCTTCGATTCCGCGGCCGCGATGGTCACGATCTCGGTGCCCATGAACGAGAACATGGTGGTCAACATCGCTGCCAACACTGCGCCCATGCCGTTTGGCAGGAAACCCTGGGTATCGAACAAGTGCGACACGCCGCTGACCTGGCTGGTCGGCAGGAAGCCGAAGATCGCCAGAACGCCGAGGACAATGAAACCGATGATCGCCAGGACCTTGACCAGGGCGAACCAGAATTCGAATTCACCGTAGTTCTTCACGCTGAACAGGTTGGTTACCGTCAGCAGCAAAGTGATGACCAGGGTAAAGGCCCAGATCGCCACGTCGGGGAACCAGGCGTGCAGGATGGTGGCGGCGGCGTTGGCTTCCAGCGGGATAACCAGCACCCAGAACCACCAGTAGAGCCAGCCGATGGTGAAGCCAGCCCAGTGACCGATCGCGCGATCGGCATAGGTCGAGAAGGAGCCAGTGTCCGGCGAAGCGACGGCCATCTCGCCGAGCATGCGCATCACCAGCACCACCAGGGTACCGGCGGCGGCGTAGGCCAACAGCACAGCCGGTCCCGCTGCAGCGATAGCGTGGCCGGAGCCGACGAACAGGCCGGCACCGATAACCCCGGCGATCGACAGCATGGTCACATGACGCGGTTTGAGCCCCTGTTCGAGGCCATTGGAGCTTGGGGAACTGCTCATTGAAACTACCTTTGTAAGGAAAAGCGAATGCGTACATCCCGCCAGGCATTCTTTCTTGTAAAAAGAAACCAACGGAGCGTTCCTTATTCTGCACGCAATAATTGCGCCAAAATGTTACAAACTCCCCAAACCCGGGGCTTGTAGCGCGAGTGGATTCTAATCGCAAGTCATTGAAATGTATGGCACTTCGCCAGAACGTTACCCTGCCACCCATTTCAAGAACGAAACAGCGCACCGGAAACACACCCGAAAAATACCGACGCACAATTAAAGTGCAGATCCGCAACGTTTGGGCGGTTAGCGCTTCCAACCCCCTGCCAAAGCTGGCAACATCGCGCCCTTTTTGTGGCACCCCGCCCGGCTTTTTATTTAAAAGCAGAGTTCAAACGGCCGTTTGGTTGATAGCAGCGCGACAGTCTGCTGTACCAATGCGACAACCTGCCACACGCCACCCGTTTACCGCCCGTAGCGCTGTTGGCTGCCATTCAAACGCTATGCTAGCTTGGCCGCCTCGCCAGGAAGGCAACCAACAGCAGGAGCGAAACACTATGAGGAACGCACATGGCTGAGGCCACGCCCGCGCTTGAAATCCGCAACTTGCATAAACGCTACGGACAGCTTGAGGTGCTCAAAGGCATCTCGCTGACCGCCCGCGACGGCGATGTGATCTCGATCCTGGGTTCCTCCGGCTCCGGCAAGTCCACGTTCCTGCGTTGCATCAACCTGCTGGAAAACCCGCACCAGGGCCAGATCCTGGTGGCTGGCGAAGAACTCAAGCTCAAAGCCGCGAAGAACGGGGAACTGGTCGCTGCCGACGGCAAGCAGATCAACCGCCTGCGCAGCGAGATCGGTTTTGTATTTCAAAACTTTAATCTGTGGCCGCACATGAGCGTGCTCGACAACATCATCGAAGCTCCACGCCGGGTGCTCGGCCAAAGCAAGGCCGAAGCCATCGAAGTCGCCGAAGCCCTGCTGGCCAAGGTCGGTATTGCCGACAAGCGCCACGCCTACCCGGCGCAACTCTCCGGCGGTCAACAGCAACGCGCGGCCATCGCCCGCACCTTGGCGATGCAACCCAAGGTGATCCTGTTCGACGAACCCACCTCCGCCCTTGACCCGGAAATGGTCCAGGAAGTACTTAATGTCATCCGCGCATTGGCCGAGGAAGGCCGCACCATGCTGTTGGTCACCCACGAAATGGGCTTCGCCCGTCAGGTGTCCAGCGAGGTGGTGTTCCTCCACCAGGGCCTGGTAGAAGAGCAAGGATCGCCACAGCAGGTGTTCGAAAACCCGCTTTCGGCGCGCTGCAAACAATTCATGTCCAGCAACCGCTAACGGAGCTACCCGCATGCAGAACTACAAAAAAATCTTCCTGGCTGCCGCCGTCACCCTGGCCTTCAGCGCCGGTGCCGCCGCCGAAACCTTGAAGATGGGCATCGAAGCGGCCTACCCGCCGTTCAACAACAAAGATGCCAGTGGCAATGTCGTCGGCTTCGACAAAGAAATCGGCGACGCCCTGTGCGCCAAGATGAAAGTCGACTGCACCGTGGTTACGTCCGACTGGGACGGCATCATCCCGGCCCTGAACGCCAAGAAGTTCGACTTCCTGATCTCCTCGATGTCGATCACCGACGAGCGCAAGCAAGCGGTGGACTTCACCGACCCGTACTACTCCAACAAACTGCAATTCATCGCACCAAAAAACGTCGACTTCAAAACCGACAAGGCTTCCCTGCAAGGCAAAGTGATCGGCGCGCAACGTGCGACCCTCGCCGGCACCTGGATGGAAGACAACATGGAAGGCGTTGAAGTTAAACTCTACGACACCCAGGAAAACGCCTACCTCGACCTGACTTCCGGTCGTCTGGACGGCATCCTCGCGGACAAGTACGTCAACTACGAGTGGCTGAAAAGCGATGCCGGTCGTTCGTATGAATTCAAGGGTGACCCGGTGGAAGAAAGCGACAAGATCGGTATCGCTGTACGTAAAGGCGACACCCTGCGCGCGAAGCTGAACCTTGCCCTGAAAGAAATCGTCGAGGACGGCACTTACAAGAAGATTAACGACAAGTACTTCCCGTTCAGCATCTATTGATTCTGACTTGCCTGGCCGGCGCCGTTCTCTAACGGCGCCAGTCCCTGGCATTGCCTGCTGCAAATAGAAAAGAAATCCATGACTATCGATCTCTACGGATTCGGCCCGGCGCTCGCCGCTGGCGCGCTGATGACTGTGAAACTGGCACTCTGCGCCTTGTGCGTGGGGCTGGTGCTCGGTCTGTTCGGCGCCTTGGCCAAAACTTCCCCGTACAAGCCGCTGCAATGGCTTGGCGGCACTTATTCGACCCTGGTGCGCGGCATCCCGGAATTGCTCTGGGTGCTGTTGATCTACTTCGGCACCGTCAACCTGATGCGAGCCCTTGGTGAGTTCTTCGGCAACCCCGACCTCGAACTCAATGCCTTCGCCGCAGGTGTGATCGCGCTCGGGCTATGCTTCGGCGCCTACGCCACGGAAGTGTTTCGCGGCGCGATCCTGGCGATTCCCAAAGGCCACCGTGAAGCCGGCGTGGCCCTGGGCCTGTCGAAATTGCGCATCTTCACCCGGTTGATCATGCCGCAGATGTGGCGGATCGCCCTGCCGGGCCTGGGCAACCTGTTCATGATCCTGATGAAGGACACGGCGCTGGTGTCGGTGATCGGCCTGGAAGAAATCATGCGCCACGCGCAAATCGGCGTGACCGTGTCCAAGCAACCGTTCACCTTCTACATGGTGGCCGCCTTCATGTACCTGGGCCTGACCATTCTGGCCATGACCGGTATGCACTTCATGGAAAAACGCGCCGCTCGCGGCTTCGCGAGGAGCACCCAATGAACTGGGAAGTCATCATCAAATGGCTGCCGAAACTGGCTCAGGGCGCGACACTGACCCTGGAACTGGTGGCCATCGCCGTGATCGCCGGGTTGCTGCTGGCAATTCCGCTGGGCATCGCGCGCTCGTCGCGCCTGTGGTGGGTGCGGGCATTTCCCTACGGCTATATTTTCTTTTTCCGTGGCACGCCGTTGCTGGTCCAGCTGTTCCTGGTCTATTACGGCCTGGCGCAGTTCGACGCGATCCGCAACAGCTCGATGTGGCCCTACCTGCGCAACCCGTTCTGGTGCGCCACCGCGACCATGACCTTGCACACCGCGGCCTACATCGCCGAGATCCTGCGCGGTGCCATCCAGGCGATCCCACCGGGCGAGATCGAAGCGGCGCGGGCGCTGGGCATGTCCCGGCCCAAGGCGCTGTTCTACATCATTCTGCCCCGGGCCGCGCGCATCGGCCTGCCGGCCTACAGCAACGAAGTGATCCTGATGCTCAAGGCCAGCGCCCTGGCCAGCACCGTGACCCTGCTGGAACTCACCGGCATGGCCCGCACCATCATTGCCCGGACCTATCTGCCGGTGGAGATCTTCTTCGCCGCGGGCATGTTCTACCTGCTGATGGCTTACGTGCTGGTCCGCGGCTTCAAGCTGCTGGAGCGCTGGTTGCGCGTCGATGCCTGCCAGGGGCGTTGATTCCTGCGTGCTGACGGGCGAGGACTTGTTCGCCCGTTTCGCCGCGCTGGATGCTTTCCTGATCGAGCATCAGGCGCTGTGGAAACCGCGACCCTTTACCCATCTGCAACTTCCCTGGGAAGCGTCCTGTCCGGAATTGGCACTTTGGCTACGGGGGCGGTCGCTGGAAGACGCGGAAAACAGCCATAACCAACCTTGCTTGCTGGATGCGCCGGAGCCGTTTGCTTCATTGGCGGCGTTGTCGCTTGAGTTGAGCGCAGTGGATGAATTGCCGGCGCATACGCTTGAAGCGGCCGGGCGTCGCTTGAATGTCGATGTGCCAGGGCGCAAGTGGCAGCAGATTGAGGCGTTCGCCAGTCGGCTCGCATTTGCGTCTCCCCCGCAGCATTGGCTGGATTGGTGTTCCGGCAAGGGCCACTTGGGGCGACGGTTATTGCGAAGCGGTCAGCAACTCACTTGCCTGGAATATGACCCGGCGTTGGTCGCCAGCGGCCAGGCTCTCAGCCAGCGTCATCAACTGCATGCGCTTCACGTCGAGCAAGACGTGCTCGCGCCGGGTGTCGCTTCATTATTGAACGCTGCTCACACGCCGGTCGCGCTGCACGCCTGCGGTGATCTGCATGTACGGCTGATGCAACTCGCCAGCGCGAAAGGTTGCAAACAACTGGCCATCGCACCTTGCTGCTACAACCGGATCAGTGCCAACGAATACCAGCCGCTCTCGGTCACGGCCAAGAGCTCTGACCTGCACTTGTCACTCGATGATCTTTCGCTGCCGATGAGCGAAACCGTCACCGCCGGCGCTCGGATCCGACGACAGCGCGACACTTCAATGGCCCGGCGCCTGGCCTTCGACCTGCTGCAACGGCAACTGCGCGGCGTTGACGAATACCTGCCCACCCCTTCCCTGCCCATTGCCTGGCTGGATAGATCCTTCGCCGATTACTGCCATCATTTGGCCGTGCTTAAAGACTTATCCACAATCGCTGCGCAGGACTGGTCAGCCCTGGAAGCGGCCGGATGGCAGCGGTTGGCCGAAGTGCGCAACCTGGAACTGCTGCGCGGACTTTTCCGACGTCCATTAGAGATGTGGCTGAACCTTGATCGGGCACTTTTCCTCTCCGAGCAGGGATACATCGTTCACCTCGGTACCTTCTGTGAGACCGCGCTCACACCGCGTAATTTCCTGCTCCTCGCCGAGCGTTCTTAAACGCGTCAGCCTGTGGATAACTCTGTTGATGAAATTTTCCTGGATCCAATATATACGGTTGTTTCGGGGCTGAAACACAACTGTTCAAATTTCGTACACCTGTAAAAAAACCGGGAAAACAGGCATTTGCGAGTAAACGAGAACGGATCCGTAATTTTACCTCTAAGCAGGTGTGGGAAAGATCCCGTTGTGCATAAGCGCTACGCCAAATGAACATAACCCCCGCGCAAAACCTCAACTATCTTTGCCAAGCGCCAGAATTCTCTGGCGATCAATCAGCAAGGAGCTGGGAAAAACATGAGCACATTGAACAGTGCACAGGAAGCCGTCGACGCCGTCGCCAACCAGGCCATCGAGGCTGCGCTGCAGCAAACCTTCGCCGTGGGCGGCGCCATCATCAACAATGCCACCGGCGAAGTCATCGCCGCGCTGCATAACAACGTGCTGATGCCTTTTCCCGGCGGTGGCACCCCCTACTTCCTGCCCCATGACCCGACCGCCCACGGTGAACGACAGCTGGTGGACTGGTACTACGAAAACGTCGCGCCACTGAACCTGCCGCCACCCAGCCAATTGACCGTCGTCACTACGCTGGACCCGTGCGCCATGTGCGCCGGTTCGCTGCTGACCGCCGGCTTCAACGTCGCCGTCAGCGCAATCGATGACTACGCCGGTATCAACTACAACAGCCAGTTCACCTTCCCGTCGCTGCCGCCGCAGATCCGCCAGCAAGCGCAGGCCACCTGGGGTTACTACGCGATTGAAGCGCCGGTCAGCCGTGCCTATCAGGGCTCGAACAGTCCGGTGTTTGCGGGCGAGACCATCGACTCGGCCGCTTATTTCCTCACCAGTTCGATCTTCTCCGCCAGCGTCAACACCGTGCGCGAGGCCAGCAACAACAGCGGCCTGCCACCGGATCAACTGCAAAACCCGGCAAACCTCCCGGCCAACAGCAAAGTACGCCAGGCACTGACGGCACTCAGCCCGTTCGCGCTGACGGTCCAATCGGCCAACCCCCGCGACCCCGGCGCAGAAATCGCGCCGCCGCTACTGAAGACCGCGCAGCAAGGCACGGTATTCAACTCGGTGGCGCTCATCGACCCGTTCGGCAACCTGCTGGTGTGCCAGGCCGGCGTCGAGAACCAGTCGCCGATTCGCACAGCCTTCATGGAAACCACCCGCACCTACGCACTCCTGCGCTGGACCCTGATGAACGACCCCGACCCGGCAGTACGCGCCCAGGCCGAGCAATACCTGACCCATCCGAAGTACGGCACCTTCGTCTTCCTCTACGCCCCGGACCCCACCACACCGCAGGCCGTGATGACCTTCGGCGCCTACGGCTCGACCATGGAAGGCCCCGTGCCACAGAGCTATCCCTCCAACCTGCAATACGTGCTGCTACCGGGCGCCACCACCGCACAGGCGTTGTCGACCCTGGCCCAGAACCTGCCGCCGTTCTACACCCAAAGCGTGCAAGTGGCGCCCGCGCAGGTGCTCAGCCAGGACCTGATCAACGCCGTCAAAAACGGCGTCTAAGGCGCTAAAGCAATCCCATTGGCCAGTCCCGCGAAAGGGTTCGCGGGACTGGCCTGACGCCTGCACAAAAATAGTCTGAATTCAGGGGTTTACAGAACCAACCCAATCGCTATAATCGTCGCCCAACACGCCGGTATAGCTCAGTTGGTAGAGCAACTGACTTGTAATCAGTAGGTCCCGGGTTCGACTCCTGGTGCCGGCACCATACAAAACGAAGCCCTCGTAGAAATACGAGGGCTTTGTTGTTTCTGGAACGTCCACTTTTTGTCCACCCCCCGGAAACACGTGGGAGCGAGCCTGCTCGCGATGAGGCCGTCAAACCCACCGACGATCCACTGGCCAAGACAAATGGCTGCCTTTTCCCAAGACACCAACAACGAAGCAACCTCAACCAAACAGCATCCTTTGCCAGTGATCCTCACCCACAATGGCAATCGAAGCTCCCGCCTCCCGCAACTCCACGGCCTTCATGATCTTCGTTCCATAAGTACTGTGGCGCCACTGCTCATTACCCACGCTACCGACCACCAGGTAATGCACCTTCTTGCTCACACTGCCCCCAATCAAACCACCTCGTTCTTCGACCAACGCCTGACAATCCTTACGCGGCCCAAAGGCCATGACCCCCGTAAATACAAACATCCGGCCGTCCCACACCAAATCAGGGGTCGGTGAATTGAAAGGAAGGTCCGTAGGAGCAACGGCAACAACACCGCCGACCTTCGGTCTTTCAATGCCGACTCCAGAAAAACCACGCAAAATGTTAAGCAGCTCCAGGGACTCGTCCTTGTCTAGAGCATTATCCTGAAGCATGCACGCCAAACGCGAATACAGCAGATTGATCACCGGATCGTTCAGATGCGCGAGATTATTTTCCAGCCATTGCTTTAGAAAAACCGCTTCTGTGATGTTCACAACACCATCCGCCGTAACCCCAGCGGCCAACCCCACTAAGGCATCGGCGGCGCGTCGATCTATACGGGCGCGGTGGAAGAATTTGCTGCTCTCGAACTCGTGGTGTAGATCCATTACGGGTTTTCCTTGGGTGGGTACTAGCTGGCTACCGAAGCACTATGTAGGTAAATAGTGTGTTGAACGCTAGCACTACTACGCGCATACGCCCCATCTTTAGTCAGAACAATAGATCCGCCCCCACTTTCCCGTGATGCCTAAAAACACGGTGAACAGCGCACTCAGAAAGATGGGATACGACACCAAAACCGATATCTGCGGACACGGGTTTCGTTCGGTGGCCTGCAGCGCACTTATCGAGTCAGGATTGTGGTCGGCGACAGCTATTGAACGGCAGATGAGCCACAAGGAGCTCAACAACGTCCGCGCCGCTTACATCCACAAGGCAGAGTTTATCGAGGAGCGTAGGCTGATCATGAACTGGTGGCGCCGGTACCTGGAAGCCAACCGGCAGGAGCATGTCACTCCACACGAACTCGCGAACCAGACCGGAGCAAACGTCACTCGCCTTAAAGCAAAACGTGGCGCAACTGTGTAAGTGCTCGGCCTTCATAGCTCAGCGATCCGCTTGTCCACACGGGTCCATCCAAACAGGGCTGCAAAGCCACCCTGCTTGGATTGGACCTCACTTAAAAAATCTAAAGGCCACGCAACTATCTGTGGAAAACCACGGATTTTCACTGTGGATAATTTCATCCACAGCCGCAACCCCCCTAAAATTCGAGCACTGACTCGAGTTATCCACAGGGATAAAAACGATCGTTCAAAGCGCTATCGTTGACAGCAACCCAGGTAGCCAGAACCCTTAAGCTACGCCACACCGTGGTGGTTCTCCCAAAGTGCGATTAGCGTCCGGCGGCTCGCACGGTCACAGCGATGTGATGGACGCCTACTTTTACCAGTACGCCCACTGCGGCAACTCACCCCCTTTCATAGAGGGAAAGGAAGAGGGAAAGGGGACAGATTTATTTGGGGACGGAAGATCAGGGGGCGCTGTGATTCAGTTCAGATCAATCACTGCGACTCCTTTGGCCCTATCCACTTCTCAGAGGCTCCTTTGCCGAGAAAGGGGGCGGTTTCCACTTCCAGCATCAACAACACCATTTCCGTCAACTCGGCGTCGGACTTCTGTCCCGCATAGAGGTCATGGAGTGCTTTGGCGAAAGGAATACGCAGGTCTTGGCTTTCTTCGCGGGCGGTATCGCTGTATTGCATTAGTTCGCCGATGGCTCTCAACACAGCCGCTTGCCACCGAGCGGTGGTCCTCGGACCATCGCTGGTGATTGCAATCAACTTATCCTTCGTCAGCTGGCGAAGGGCTGGTTCCCGCAACGGTTTAAGCGGCTTTGGATTGCGAGTGATCTTTGACATACCGGATGATACTCAGCGTTTCCTGCCGGAACTGCTCGTAGTCGATCTGCTGGGCGTTAATAAAGGTGCTGCCCATCATGGTCAACGCCCCCATAAAGCCGGCTTCGGAAATTTCCTCGTCGCTCGCGCCAAACAAGCGCGCGGCTTCGGTATGGAACAGGGCGCAATACTTACAACGGGTCGCCCCGGACACCGCCAGACCTATCAACTCCTTGTACTTATTAGGAATTTTGGTATCCGCCAGCCAGAAGTCCCGGGCCACACCCCAGAATCCGCTCGCCCCGCCTTCCGGCATTTGCTTAATCCACTCTGGTACCTGACCTAGGGTCTGTTCAATTTCACGATAGGTATCTTGAATGGCCATTTGACACCTCCTGCCTCTATAGAGACGTCTGCTCTAGAGATACAACCAGTTTAGTTCGCTGGCGGCCATACCAGAGCAGGCAGCAGGACGACTTCAGCAATGAATTCTTAAACGTCGTAGAAACAACAGGATGGATTTAGATTTTTTTGGCGTACCACTAAGTTCCTGGAGTTATCAAACTTGGCGGGTGGGCTCAGATACGATGCAGGGGCGTAGTGATTCGGCACCATACAAAACGAAGCCCTCATAAAAATACGAGGGCTTGTTGTTTTTGCCGTTTGGAAAAATTCAGATTAGTGACCCGCGCTCTGCCCACCATCGACGTGTAAGATTTCACCAGTGACAAAATTGGCGCTGTCCAGATACACAACCGCCTGAGAAATGTCGCTGATCTCCCCCATGTGCCCAACCGGGTGCAAGTTCCCCAGCGCTTCGTGCGTTTCCTCGCCATGCATCGGTGTCTTGATGATGCCAGGAGAAACCGCATTCACCCGAATCCCGCGCTTGGCGTATTCGATGGCCAAGGATTTGGTTGCCGCATTCAGGCCACCTTTGGTCAACGAAGCCAGTACCGACGGCACGCCGTCGATGGCATGGTCCACCAGGCTGGTGGTGATGTTGACGACGTGGCCGCTGCCTTGTTTTTCCATCTCGGTGATGGCGAGTTGGGTGATGTAGAAGAAGCCATTCAGGTTCACCGAGAGCACGTTGGCGTAGTCTTCGGCGGTGTAGGCGGTGAACGGTTTGGCGACGAAGATCCCGGCGTTGTTGACCAGGGTGTCGATGCGGCCGAAACGTTCGATCGTTTCGCGGATCACTTGTTGAGCGACTTCCGGGTTGCCGATGTCGCCCGCCACAGTGAGGATGTCCGGGTCGGTGGACGGTTTGATCGAACGCGATGTGGCGACGACTTTGTAGTCCAGGTCACGGAAGGCCTTGACCATGCCTGCGCCGAGACCTTGGGAGGCGCCAGTGATAACGATGACTTTTTTCGAATTGCTCATGATGAACCTCTACTAATAAATGATGGTTTAAAAAACAAGTAATCAGGCTTCGGCGGGGGCCTTCGCCATTTGTCTCAACATCTGTTCGTAGTACTCGACCGACTGCGAACCGGACACCAGGTGACGACCGTTGAGGATCATGGCCGGTACTGAATTGATGCCGTGCTGGTGGTAAAACGCTTCAAGCTCTCGCACTTCGTTGGCAAAGGCTGTGGAGGCCAGCACTTCACGCGCCCTGTCCGCATCCAACCCTGCTTCCTCCGCCAGGCTTACCAGCGTCTCGTGATCGCTCGGGTTCTGGCCGTCAGCGAAGTAGGCGCGCAGCAGGATCTTTTTCAGCTCGACCTGCCGCCCTTCCTGCAATGCCCACGTCAGCAGCCGGTGCGCATCGAAGGTGTTGTAGAAGTGGCTGCGCTTCTCCAGATCAAACGTGAAGCCGATGGCCTCACCGCGAGCGATCTGCATCGCTTTGCCGGCGGCGACGTCTTCGGCGGTGCGCCCGTACTTGCGCATCAAGTGCTCTACTGCCTTCTCCCCTTCCGCCGGCATGTTCGGGTTCAGCTCGAAGGGCTTGTAGGTCAGCTCCACCGAGACTTCACCTGCCACGTTCCCGATGGCTTGTTCCAGCGCGGTTGCACCCAGGGCGCACCACGGGCATACCACGTCAGAGATGAAATCGATGGAGACGGACGGCGTCACGACTTCCCCTCCTCTTCAGCCAGTTGCTTGCGGTACTGGGTGGTGGTGATTCCGGCATAGCCCCAGTTATCGGTGTCGACTTCTTCGATCACGATGTGGGTCAGGTGCGGATCCTTCTTGAGCACGCGTTCCAGTGTTTCAGTGATTTCGGCGATCACCTGAGCTTTCTGCTCAGAGGTAACGCCATCGCGGGTAATGCGTACGCTTACGAAAGGCATGAGGAAGATCTCCAGTGACCTGCTCATCGGGATGATGGGTAGGTGTTGGAGTTCAATGTATGAGGTTGGCTGCGGGGGATAAAGGTGGGGGCGGGAACATCATTAGTTACGTGATGTAATGATTAAGCATGTATCCAAGTTTGCGATATCTGAGCTCTCCGCTTTTTTTACTTACAACTATTTGATTTTAATCTATTAATTTTCAGCATCGATTCGTCCTACATAAAAATGAGACGATTCCATGATTGAAATTTGTACATCGGATCACTAGCCTTCCTGTTGTCGCTGCCAATTCAGCGACCGGGCCTGAGAACCCGGGTAATATGTAGGCGCACGAGCGCCCCCAAATCACGATTGTCGGCGTTTTTTTGTGCCTGCATTTCCGTGTAATGGCGGCTGTGCGTGGGAGACCTTCGGGTCTGCCGGTTTCCTACATTTCCGGTTCTCAGCCTGCGCACAGCTGTCACCCATTCGCCTGAGAACGAACGTGGTAGCGCTCACTTAATGTAGGAGTTTGCTAATGCCCGCTATCGATCCGTCCAAAATTTGCGTTACTGCTTCACTGGTCAACAGCCACCACCGCCCAAAAAACGGAGGTGTCTTATGACCAACCCCCAAGACCTGAAAACCATCGGCCTCACCCCCTTCTCCTACCACGCCAACGAACCGCTCTTCCGCATCAACCCCGGTGTCCCGGTAATCCAAGCCCTCTCTCACGCCTCGGACCTGCTCCACGTCGCCAAACTGCTCGCATCCGATGCAGCCATGGTTCGCGACACCGACCGGCATGCCTGGGCGTCGCATTACTTGCAGGATATGAGTAAGGCGATCATTGATGATGTGGTGAAGGTGTTGGACGCTCCGTGTAACAACCGAGCCAGCAACGTCGTATCGTGATCTGAATCGCACGCGTGAAAATGCCCCGAATCAATCGGGGCTTTTAGCGTTACGACTCGAACCCTGTGTGGTGGATGAAGCCATAACGTGTCGCAATTTTTCACTTTTTGCGACACGTCCTGGGAACATGTCGCCGCGGACGACATGTTGGCGACACGTGTTACCGAAATGGGATTTTGACGACATGAGCGCGCAATCGCTTTTCGTAGGAGTCCGGCTTGCTGGCGATGGCGTTTTTGAGGACGCCATCGCCAGCAAGCCGGCTCCTACATTAGTTCGGTGTTCTAACCGATGATTACGGTTTCCACGGTGATTTGCTTTAGGGCGTAAACGGCGCAAGTGCTGCTTCATCAGCCGAGGCACCGGTAGTCAACCGCCACTCCCGCTCAATCGGCGTCCAGTACTGTTGCCGCGCACGGCCGAGTTTATCGGTGTCGGCAAGGACGACGATTTGCGCTGCCCGCTTGATGATGCATTCCTTGAGATACGCCTGCTGCGCACTCGCTTCGCACAGTGGTGTTACTTGAACAGTTCGGAATGGCTTCCGAGATCAACAAATGTGATCAGATCGGCACGCGTGTGCTCATAAATCATCAAAAAATCACCGCCTATATGACACTCTCGAAACCCTGCCCAATCCCCCGTCAGAGCATGATCCACATACTCGGCCGGCAACGGTTCCCCCAGAAAGAGCATGACCATCACCTGACGAATTTCATTCATATCACGGCGACCAGCACGCTTGTAGCGTTCCCACGACTTCTTGAATTCTGACGTTTGTGCGCACTGCTTGGGCAAATCAGCGCGTTTTTGTTTTTTCTCCGGTTTCGCCATCAGCGTCCCTCAGCATGTCGTCTATCGAGTCGAACCGCTGGCGAATTTCTCGTGCTTGCATCATGGCGCGGGCCGTTTTCTCCGAAGGGACGCGAACTTCAAAAGGAAGGCCCTGAGTCGCTACGACCTGACGCAAAAAAAGACGCATGGCATCACTGATGCTCAAACCGCACGCACTCAAGACTTCAGTGGCACGCGCCTTTAAATCCTCATCAATGCGGCAACGCACGTCTGTGGTTTTCAGCAATGCACCCATGGTAATAACCTCATCGTTAATTTGTAGCTACATTGGCGCTACCTCGCTTCATTGTGGGTGAGCAGAGTCTTTCTGGTCAACTTCCGGTTGATGGTCGGCTTCAATGCCTAGGGACGGATGCATCAGCTGGACCGATATTTCAATCGTTCAAGCACGAGATGACTATCAGCCTGGTCCCTTTTAACGCTCTAGAATCGTCCCGATTCAATGCAGGAAATATCTGATAGCGCTGAGCTCTGAATCGCGCCCACAAAAAAGCCCCGAACCAGTCGGGGCTTTTCTCTTCACAGCCTTGAATCAGGCCTCGATACTGCAACCGATCATCAGAAAACGTTGATCGGGTAATCCACAAACACCCGCAATTCGTTGCCGCTGACGTTGTATTCGCTGGATTTCTGCGACACGCGCAGGATCGAGCTGCGCAGGCGCACGCTCAGGTCTTTGGCCGGGCCGCTTTGTACGACGTACTTGAACTGGTTGAAGATTTCGCGCTCGGTGCCGCCTTCGCTGGTGGAGGTGGTGATGTTGTCACCGCGCACGTAGGCGAAGTTGTAGGTCAGGCCTGGCACGCCGAAGGTGGTGAAGTCCAGGCCGTAGCCCAGCTGCCAGCTGCGTTCGTCTTCGGCGTTGAAGTCGGACCAGTAGGAGTTCGCCAGATAGATGGTGTTGCCGCCATCGCCGACGCGACCTTGATCCTTCTGGTAGCCACCGTAGGCGTAACCCAGGTTGCTTTCGCCAGTGCTGCGCTGGTGCGCGAGGGTGAACGAGTGCGGGCCGGTGGCGAAGGTGGCCGCCAGGCTCCATATCTTGTTGTCATCGCCGGTGGCACCGCTTTCGCGGACGTAGGAATCCTCCAGCTTGGTGCGGTAGCCGTTGAAGTCCAGGGTCAGGGACTGATCCTTGTCGATCGGGAACACGTAGTTGGCGTTCACGTATTGTTTCTTCAATACGTCTTCGACGTCGGAAGCGTACAAGGCGGCCTTGAACTGTTCGGTGAACTGGTAGCTACCGCCCAATACGTTGATCGATTTCAAACCACCGCTGTCACGGCCTTCTGCGCTTTTGCGCGATTCGGCGGTGAAGCGACCGGCGTTCAGCTCCAGGCCTTTGATCTCCTTGGAGGTGATCAGGGTGCCGGTGTAGCTTTCCGGCAGCAGGCGGCCATTGTCGTGGCTCAACACCGGCAGGACCGGCATCTGGTCGCCGTAGGTCAGCGTCGTGCTGGAGAGACGGAATTTGACGGCTGCGCCGCCCTTGGACAGGTCGTCAGCCGCGCTGCCGCTGTCGCCCTTTTTAAAGAAGTCGATGCCTTGTGCGCCAGTGCGACCTTTGCCGCCATCCAGACGCAGTGCGTACAGACCGAAAGCATCCACACCCACGCCGACGATGCCTTGGGTGAAACCGGATGAGAAAGTACCGATGGCCGCTTGGCCCCACTCGGCTTTGTCCGGGTTGCCGTCTTTGTAGTCACGATTGATGTAGGCATTGCGCAGCAGCACCTTGAGGCTGCTGTCTTCAACAAAACCCTTGGATTCGGCCTGGTCGTTAGCCATGGCCTGTGTGGCGCTCAACATCCCCAGAGCGATCAGGCTGATTCGCTTGTTCAACATTTTGTTCTTTTCCTTATTACGGGTTGATACGCGCTGCGTCGAACGGCTGAAATGGCGCTATCGCACTCTTTTTTCACCCCAAAACAAAAAGGCCCGCCCACGAGGAAATCGCGGCGGGCCTTTTTATTATTTTATGAGTCATGGCGGTTAGCCACAGGCGTTGGGCGGAATCGTAGCCGCGCCCTTAACCCTGTGTCAATTTCATGAATCGTCTGTGAATAGGCCGAAATCGTCTAAGAAATCGCTTATGGGCTATGGCGAATTTCCTGGGGGATTTCAACGACTGGCCAAATCAAGGCTTGCAGCGACAAAGACACAACTTGAAACAATCAAATGGATGGACTTTTCACGAATAATTAACGGAAGTAAATAGTACGCATTATCATTCGTACCCTCCACGTTACAACCTAAAAAATCCTACGGATGCGTTCTTAAATGCCTGCCCCCTTTCGTCTTGCGCCCTTCAGCCTTGGGCTCTCTGCTTTGCTGTCTGCCGGTTTTTCCCATGCTGCTCCTACGACCCTGCCTGCGACATCCATCAGCGCCGAAACCGAAGCCGATGACCCACGGGTGAAAGAAACCAGTACCGCGACCCGCACCACTACGCCGGTGCGTTATGTGCCACAAGCCATCGACTCGGTCAAAACCGCGAACGTCGTGGATTACGGCACCAATGATCTAGGCACGGCGTTGAGTGGCATGCCCAACGTCAGCAGCGGCGCCGACACTCGTTTCGACAGCCTGCGCATCCGGGGTTTCGACGCCAGCAACGACTTCTACCTGGATGGCATCCGGGACGACAGCCAGTATGTGCGCGACTTGCATAACATCGAACGCATCGAAGTCCTCAAGGGCCCGGCCGCTGTACTGTATGGCCGCGGCAGCCAGGGCGGGATCGTCAATCGGGTGAGCAAACTGCCAGAGTTCGGCCGTCGCTCAACCCTCGAAGCCCAGGGCGGCAGCGACGACCTGCGCAGTCTGTATGCGGACCTCAGCACCGATCCCGGCGAGAACATAAGCCTGCGTTTGAACATGGGCAACATGGACCAGAACAGCTTCCGCGATGGCGTCAGTGGCAACCGCCAGCTGTTCGCGCCGTCGATGAGCTGGCAACTGACACCCGACCTCAACTGGTTGGTGCAATACGAATACAGTCGCTACAACCGGACGCCGGATCGCGGCATCCCCGGTGTCAACGGACGCCCGGCGGACGTGGATCGGGATACGACCTATAGCAGCGAGCACGATTTCATCGACGACAAGTCGCAATCACTGCGTTCGAAACTCAGCTATGAGCTCAGCGACAACTGGCAGCTGCGTCACACCCTGGGCGTGTTCAAGCTCGACAGCGATTTCGACAACACCTACCTGACCGGCTACACCCCGGCGACCAACCAGGTCACGCGCCAGCACTGGCAACAAGACCTGACCACCCGCAACGTCTACAACAACGTTGAACTGGAAGGCGGTTTCGATACCTTCGGCCTGGAACACCGCCTGTTGACTGGTATCGAGATCGGCAGTCAGCGCCGTGACCCGACGCTGTACACCGCCGCCACTACCGGGCCTGGCAGCCAGCCGGTACCCGCGCTGGATCTGAACAACCCGAATCGCGACCTGCGCCACACCGGGCGCATGCAGGTCTCCAGCGACAACCACACGGAAGTCGAAAGCCGTGCGGTGTACGTGCAGGATCAACTGCACCTGAACGATCAATGGCAATTGCTGGCCGGTCTGCGTTACGACACCTTCGACATCGAGTCGACCAACAAGCTGCGAGGTATTTCCGAAGACCGTGACAGCCACAGCACCAGTCCGCGCTTAGGACTGGTCTGGACGCCACTGCAGGATCATTCGTTCTACGCCTCCTGGACCAAGACCTTTTCCCCGGTCGGCGGCGGTCTGATCGGCATCACCCCAGGCGCGGCCGGTAACAGCAACGACCTGAGTCCCGAGCTGACCAAGCAGAAAGAAATCGGGGTGAAGAGCGACTGGCTCGATGATCGCCTGAGCACCACGTTGGCGATCTACGAACTGGAACTCTACAACCGCCGCACCAGCGATCCGAACAACCCGACCATTACCTTGCTCTCCGGCCTGCAACGTTCCCGCGGGATCGAACTGACGGGCACCGGCAAGATTGCCGGCAACTGGTATGTCCGCGGTGGCGTAGGCGTGCAGGACGCGACAGTCGAGAAAGACAACAACGGCTTTGAAGGCAAGCGCGTCAGCAATGTGGCCAAGCGCAACGGCAGCCTGTTCCTGACCTGGAAGCCGGAAATGGGCTGGTATGCCGAAACCGGTTTGACCCTGGTGGGTGACCGTTATGCCGATAGCCTCAACACCACCGTGCTGCCGGGGTATGGCCGTTGGGATGCACTGGCCGGATTCCGGCAGAAGGACTGGGACTTGCGCGCGGCGTTGAACAACATCAGCGACAAGACTTATTACTCGTCGGCCACCAGTGCGGCGCAGATCCAGCCGGGTGCACCGCGTAGCCTGGTCGTGACCGGTACCTACAGCTTCTAGACACCGCAAAACCTGTAGGAGCTGGCTTGCCAGCGAAGAGGCCATCACGTCCGACATTGATGTTGGATGTCATTACGCCTTCGCTGGCAAGCCAGCTCCTACAGGGTCCTGCGTGATTCCCAAAAAATCTTCAGGCAAAAAAAAAGCGCCGCCATCCCGGCAGCGCTTTTACCAATCCTTTGTTGTTCTTTTATCCTTCCATCACATCCCACAACGCTTCCAGTTCCGCTTCGCTGAATAAACCAGCGGGGTAGCGCTCGATCATCGTCCGGCGCGGATCGGTTGCTCTGATCTGACGCGTTCCATTGGACTTCAACCAGTGCGCCAGGATCTGGAGCGATTCGCTGTTTACTGCCAGGGGATGCAACGCCCGCTCGCTCACTACGTTCATGTCGGCGTTCATTTCAACGCTCTCTCCTGGTATGTGAGCGGCTAACTTATCCAAGCTTTATGACAGAACATCGAAGTTCTCCCCCTCCTGCTATACACCAGGACTGATACAAGAGCTGTGCCAAGGTGTCGCAAGTGTCGCCGGGCGCAGATAAAAAAGCCCGCGGTCCTGATGGGCTGCGGGCTGTCTGCAAGGTGCTGGGGTAGAAACCATCGCCTGATCGAATTTCCAGGCAACTCAAGCTGTTACAACCACACTCACTCCTTGTGCGGCGCCGGCTGTTGTTGGGTAAGGCAGTGGATGTTACCGCCCCCCAGTAACAGTTCACGACCCGGTACCATCACCACTTCGTGCTGCGGGAACAGCGCCTGCAAGATCTCTTTTGCCGGACCGTCCAGGGGATCGTCGAAACTCGGCGCGATGATGCCACCGTTGACGATCAGGAAGTTCACATAGGAGCCGGCCAGACGCACCGTCGGATTTCGTTCCTGGGTGCCGTCCACCGGGTCGACACCCGCGCACTCTTCTTCGGTCGCATACAGCGGACCCGGAATCGGCATCTTGTGCACAGTGAATGGGCGACCCTTGGCGTCGGTGCTGCTTTGCAGCACTTTCATCGCGGCCTGGCAGCGCGGGTAGTTCGGGTCTTGCGGATCATCGGTCCAGGCCAACAACACTTCACCCGGACGGACGTAGCAGCAGAAGTTATCCACATGGCCATCGGTTTCGTCGTTGAACAAACCGTCCGGCAACCAGATGATTTTATCCACAGCCAGATTCGCGCTGAGCACCGCTTCGATTTCCGCCCGGTTCATGTGCGGATTACGGTTGCGGTTGAGCAGGCACTCTTCGGTAGTGATCAGCGTACCTTCACCATCCACGTGAATCGAGCCACCTTCAAGCACGAAGCCCTCGGTGCGGTAGCGCTGGCTACGTTCGATCTCAAGGATCTTGCCGCCGACTTGCGAGTCGCGGTTCCATGGCGAATACAGGCCGCCGTCGAAGCCGCCCCACGAATTGAAGTCCCAGTTCACACCACGGACTTCGCCGCCGTTATTGATGACGAACGTCGGGCCGGTGTCGCGAACCCAGGCGTCATCGCTGGACATCTCGACCACACGAATATTCGGCACGTCGAGACGGGCGCGAGCGTTTTCATATTGGCCGGCCGATACCGCCACGGTTACCGGTTCGAAACGGGCGATGGCTTTGGCCACCGCCACGTGTGCGGCTTGCGCCGGTTTGCCACCCAGGCGCCAGTTGTCCGGCCGCTCGGGCCAGATCATCCAGGTCTGGGTTTGTGGCGCCCATTCGGCCGGCATGTAAAAGCCGTCAGCGCGAGGGGTGCTGTTCAAAGTGGTCATGGCGATCAGGACTCCAGGGTACCGTCGAGGGTTTTCAGCGCGCCGTACAGGTTCGGGCGACGATCACGGAACGACCCCCACGCGCTGCGAATGTGCTCGAGCTCGTCGAGGTCGAAACTGTGCACCAGAATACCTTCTTCGGTTTTGTCGAGCTCTTGAACTTTGTCGCCAAACTGGTTGGCGATGAACGACGAGCCGTAGAACGTGATGTCGTAGCCGTCCTGCTCTTCGTTGCCGATGCGGTTACTGGCGATCAGCGGCATCAGGTTGGCGCCGGCATGGCCCTGTTGAACGCGCTGCCAATGGTCACGGGAGGAAATGCTCTTGTCGTGTGGCTCGCTGCCGATGGCGGTCGGGTAGAAAAGGATTTCCGCGCCTTGCAAAGCCATGCTGCGCGCGCACTCCGGGAACCACTGATCCCAGCAGATGCCCACGCCGATTTTCGCGTAACGGGTGTTCCAGACTTTGAAGCCGGTATCGCCCGGATTGAAGTAGTACTTTTCGTGGTAGCCAGGGCCGTCCGGGATGTGGCTTTTGCGATAAATTCCGAGGTTGCTGCCGTCGGCATCGATGATCGCGATGCTGTTGAACCGCGCGCGGCCGGCCAGCTCGTAGAAGCTGATCGGCAACACCACTTGCAGTTCCCTGGCGACTTTCTGGAAGTGCTTGATGGCGACGTTGTCTTCAACAGTCGTGGCCAGTTGCAAGTAATCCGGGTTGGGCTTCTGGCAGAAGTACGGAGCCTCGAACAACTCCTGAATCAGGATGATCTGCGCGCCTTTGGCCGCGGCCTCACGGACCAGCTTCTCGGCGGTCTCGATGTTGGCTTCGAGGTCCCAGGAACAAGCCATCTGGGTAGCGGCGACGGTAACGATACGGCTCATGAATCGGCTCCTGAGCAAATGCTTGAGGGTCGAGTGTGGCATCGACCGATGACAGAAATGGGAAGACCGGGCGTGACGAGGCACACCGTGGGCGACGACGACTTTATAGCCGATAAATATCGGCTTTTAAAGGCGCCGATCTTCCATCCGTCTAAATTTTTTGTTTATTAACCCGATAATAATCCAATTTAAGTCGAGTGTGGGAGCGAGCCTGCTCGCGAAAGCGGTGGGTCATTCAACACATATATTGAATGGTTGATCGCCTTCGCGAGCAGGCTCGCTCCCACAGTGGGTATGTGTTTACAGGCCCTCTGCGAGTACCTTCTCCAACATATCGACAAAGAAATCCACACTCCGGCGCGAGGTAACCATCGGCGGTTTGATCTTGAGAATGTTCAGGTGATCACCCGTCGGCTGCATGAAAATCCCCAGCTCACGGAGCCGATCACACAGCGCTGTGGTCTCTTCGGTCGCCGGCTCCAGGGTTTCACGGTTGCGAATCAACTCGACGCCCAGATAGAAACCGGAACCATGTACGGCACCCACCAGCGGATGAATATCGATCAGCGCCTCAAGACGCTCTTTGAAATATCCACCCACGACCTGAGCGTTTTCCCACAGTTTTTCTTCTTCCATCACATCCAGCACCGCCATGCCAATCTGACAACTGACCGGACTGCCCCCGGCCGAGGAGAAGAAGTAGCCCTCGGCCTCCAGCGCTTCGGCGATTTCCCGGCGGGTGATGACCGCGCCCAGCGGCTGGCCGTTACCCATGCCCTTGGCCATGGTGATGATGTCCGGCACCACGCCCTGCTCTTCGAAGCCCCAGAAGAACTTGCCCATGCGCCCGTAACCGACCTGAACTTCGTCGGCGATGCACACGCCGCCCTGAGCGCGAACCAGCGCGTAGACCTGTTTCAGGTAGCCCGGCGGCAGCGAGATCCCGCCGGCGTTGCCATACACCGGCTCGCAAATGAAACCGGCGAGCTGACGGTTCTGCCCGGCGATTTTGGCCAGGTTGTGTTCGACGCTGCGCACATACTCCGGAGCGCTGTCGGCGCCGCGGAATTCACCGCGATAGATGTTCGGCGCCGTCACCGGATGGACCCAGTCCGGGCGGCTGCTCAACGCCTTGGGGTTGTCGGCAATCGAGGTCGAGACCGCGTCCGCTCCCACTGTCCAGCCGTGATAGGCTTCCAGCACGCTGAGCATGTCGCGCCCGCCGCTGTAGGCCCATGCCAGGCGAATCGCCAGGTCATTGGCTTCGCTGCCGCTGTTGACCAGGAACACCCGGTCCATGGAGTCCGGCGACAGCTTCAGCAAGCGCTCGGAGAACTCGGCAATCGCCGCATAGTTGAACCGCGAGTTGGTGTTGAGCAGTGACCACTGACGGCTGGCCACCGCGGCCATGCGCGGGTGGCCGTGGCCGAGCACCGCGACATTGTTGAGCATGTCGAGGTAGGACCGGCCCTGCATGTCGATCAGGTGATTGCGCCAGCCGCGTTCAATGCGCGGCGGGTCGACGTAATAGTGTTTTTGCGTGCGTGCGAAACTGGCCTCTCGGCGCGTCAGCAAGGTCTGCGAATCAAGCTCCTCTTGCGCATCACAGGCCAACCCCAGCAACACCGCCGGCGATGGGCACAACGCTTGCCAGGCGGCGGCGCGCGAGGGTGTGCAAAATAGCGGAGCATCGAACGAAGTGCCGCGGCACAGCTGCACCACCAACGGCCCGCTGACCGCGCCCAGCACCTGGCCTTTGACCAGCGCCGCACCGGTGTGCAGCGACGGCGTCACCCCCCACAACCGCACGCTCAATTGCGGGCCGTCCAGTTGCAACACGCCTGGCGCCGGCTGATGAACCATCCCGGCAAACGGCGATTCCACCGCCGTGCCCTGGGGCACGCGCAACTCGACGTGCAACGGGCAAGTGTCCGGCTCGGTGGCGCTGTCGGGTCGGGTACGAGACAGTCGGTATTGCCCATAACGGCTGGCCGCCAGACCGTGAGTCGCAGCCGCCTCGCTCAACAGGCGTTGATCGATGCCCTCCTGCTCCCAGTTTCCAGCCTCGAAATGCGGGCTGAGAACCCCCAGGTCGATCAATGCAAATTCGCATCCCACCAGGCTCGGCAGCAGCGGGGCGAAACCTTCGCTGCCAATGCTCGGCAAGCTCTGACCGACCGCGGCAAGAATCGCCGCCTCCATCAGCTCCAGCGGCACCGACGTGGCAACGCGGAAAATTTCCCACTCATGGGTCAGGTTGTCGCGACTGTATTCATTCCCCGGATCGATACTGATCTGCTGCTCGCCGCTGAGCACCAGCACCGCCGCCCGCGCGACAATCAGCGGCCACAACGCCCGCAGCTCCGCAGGCTGCAACGGGTTGACCGCGTGATAGGCCTGGACCGCCGGCAGGATATGGAAAGGATCACCACCGGCGTGATGCAGCAGCGCCGCGCACGTCACCGACAGATCGGTGATGCGCCAGGTGCGAACCAGGTCGCCGAAATCGATCACACCCTGCAATTGCCATTGACGCTGCGAATCCCGCTGCCAGACCACGTTGTCGTCGGTGATGTCCATGTGGATGGCCTGCACCGGCAACTTATCCACAAGCGGCTGTAAATGGCGCTCGGCGCGTCCAGCCGCGTCGGCGATAAGGCGCCGTTGCTGGTCGTCCTTGATCACCGGCAGCAAATGGGCGATCAATGCGTTGGCATGGCGAGCGTCCCATTGCAGCGTGCGTTCTAGGCCGGGATGGTCGAAACCGGCCAGCGCCAGATCCATTTCGCCGCAGAGCCGTCCGAACCCGGCCACCACCGATCCGGGCAGATGGTCCAGGTGCGTGAGCGACCGGCCTTCGATGTAATCGAGCAGGCGCACATGCACCGATTGGCCGCCGACTTCCAGGGTCAGCAGGTCTGCACCGTTTTTCCCAGGGATCACCCGTGGCACCTGCACTTCGGGATGTTCAGCCAGATGCCTGAGCCCTGCATGCTGGGCCTGCAGCTCCAGCGCTGAATAATCGCCACGGCACATTTTCAGGACGAACCGCCCCTGGTCACTGTCGAGGCGATAGTTGAGGTCCTGCTGGCTGCCGAGGGCCTGCAACTTGCCGCTCAGCCCATAATGCTCTTCGAGCAGCGCCAGCGCTTGCTCCATGGACACTTGCGGGCTGGGCAAACTGGCACGATGAATCAACGTGGCGAGCGGCATACAACGACCCCTGAAAAATTATTAGGCGCTTATATCGCCACTGCCGGGGACGATACGCAACCCCCTTCAACGGCTCGCAATGACCAACTGGACTATTCGGGCAAAGATCAGGCCGCCGCGTTCTTCAAGGACGCTGACGTCTTTTCCTGAAACGCCGTGTGAATTTTCATCCGGGCACACTTCTGACCCGCGGTGCGCAGACTGCGCCCGCAAGCCTAGGCATAATGCGCCTGTACCCACAGGCGTTTGATGCTGATGACCTCGACCCTCCCTCGCAGACCTCGTTGGCGTAGCCTGGCACTGCTCGCGCTGTGCCTGGCGCCATTGCTGTGGCCGCTGCAGCATCTGGCCGAGCGCTATTACCGCAGCGAACTGGCCGGGCAGAACCGTCAGACCCTCGATCTCTACGTTGCCAACCTGCTGGGCACCTTGCACCGGTATGAAGTACTGCCGCAGATCCTCGGCGAACTGCCGGCCCTGCGAGCCGTCCTTGGCGCACCCGACGATGGTGTCACCCAGGGCAACGCCAACCGTCTGTTGAAGAACATCAGCGCCCAGACCGGTGCCGAAGTCATGTACCTGATGGACACCACGGGCAAGACTCTGGCCGCGTCCAACTGGGATAAACACGACAGTTTCGTCGGACGTAACTTTTCCTTCAGGCCCTATTTCAGCGAAGCCATGGCCGGACGGCTGGGACGCTTTTTCGGTCTGGGTACCACCTCGGCCAAACGCGGTTACTTCTTTGCCGCGGCAGTGCGCAATGGCGAGAAAATTCTCGGCGTGCTGGTGGTCAAGGTTGACCTGGACCATACCGAAAGCCTCTGGGGCAAAACCCCGGAACAACTATTGCTGACGGACCATAACGGCGTTGTCATTCTCACTTCACGGCCTGAATGGCGATTCCGCTCGACCCGTCCATTGAGTGAAGAAGAGCGCAAGGCCATCATCGCGATCCAACCCTACCCGACGCGCGATCCAAAACCGCTGAATCTCAACCCCGACGCCTGGCTGACCCAGACACAACAGATCGAAGAAACCGGCTGGAACGTCAATATTCTCGCGCCACGGACCCTGATCGATCGCCCGGTGCGCACCGTGGTCGCCATCGGTGGCGCGACACTGCTGGTGTTGATGCTGCTGCTCGGCCTGATGATGCAGCGCCGGCGCCATTACCTGGAGCGGATCGCTTTCGAAGCCAAGGCCCGTCACGAACTGGAAGGCCGGGTGGCCGAACGGACCAGCGACCTGGAAGGCCTCAACCGACGCTTGAAAGAGGAAGTGCTCGAGCGCGAACAGGCCCAACAGGAACTGGTCCGCGCCCAGGATGATCTGGTGCAGGCTGGCAAGTTGTCGGCACTTGGCACGATGTCGGCGAGCATCAGCCACGAACTCAATCAGCCGCTGGCAGCGATCCGCAGTTACGCGGAGAACGCCGAAGTCCTGCTCGATCACCAGCGCACCGACGATGCCCGCGGCAACCTCAAGTTGATCAGCGAACTGACCGGGCGCATGGCCTCGATCATTGCTCACCTGCGCGCCTTCGCCCGGCGTGATCGCCACGCGCCGGAAAGTGTCGCCCTGCAACCGGCGCTGGACGATGCCCTGGCGCTGCTGGCCAAGCGCCGACGCAGCATGGAAGTCGAACTGATTCGTGATCTGCCGGCTGCCACGCTGTGGGTCGAGGCCGGGGAAACCCGTCTGCGCCAGGTGCTCGGCAATCTACTGGCCAATGCCCTCGACGCCCTGACGGAAAAAGGCCCACCGCGTAAACTCTGGTTGAGTGCCCAATCCACCGATGACGGCGTCACCCTGTACATTCGCGACAATGGCCCCGGGTTCTGCCTGGAGGCACTGGGTCGCGCCAGTGAGCCCTTCTATACCACCAAGACCCGCACCCAGGGGCTTGGCTTGGGACTGGCGATCTGCGAAACCCTGATGCGCGCCTTTGGTGGTGAACTGTCGTTCTCCAACCACAAGGAAGGCGGCGCCCTGATTACCCTGAAGCTGCGCCCAGGCGCACCGGGCGTGAGCCTGCAACCGTCCGAGGACCGAAGTGCATGACCATCGACAACCGCATCCAGGTCGTGTTGATCGACGATGATCCGCATCTGCGTCAGGCCCTGAGCCAGACCCTGGATCTGGCCGGCCTGAAAATCCTGCCACTGGGCGAAGCCAAGGGTCTGGCCGGACAACTGGAGCGAGACTGGCCAGGGGTGGTGGTCAGTGACATCCGTATGCCCGGCATGGACGGTATCGAACTGCTGACCGAGCTTCACGCCCAGGACCCGGAGCTGCCGGTGCTGCTGATCACCGGTCACGGCGATGTACCACTGGCGGTGCAAGCCATGCGCGCCGGAGCCTATGATTTTCTGGAAAAACCCTTCGCCAGCGATGCGCTGCTCGACAGCGTACGTCGCGCGCTGGCCTTGCGCCGATTGGTGCTGGACAACCGCAGCCTGCGTCTGGCGCTGAGCGATCGCAATGAGCTGAGCGCGCGACTGGTCGGGCAGTCGGCGCCGATGCTGCGTCTGCGCGAACAGATCGGCGCATTGGCGGCGACCAAGGCCGACGTGCTGATTCTTGGCGAAACCGGTGCCGGTAAAGAAGTCGTGGCCAGGGCGCTGCATGACCTGTCGAGTCGACGCAACGGTCCATTCGTGGCGATCAACGCCGGGGCCCTGGCCGAGTCGGTGGTGGAAAGCGAGCTGTTCGGCCACGAGCCGGGCGCCTTCACCGGCGCGCAGAAGCGCCGCATCGGCAAGTTCGAATTTGCCAACGGCGGCACGCTATTCCTCGATGAAATCGAAAGCATGAGCCTGGACGTTCAGGTGAAATTGCTGCGCTTGCTGCAGGAGCGAGTGGTCGAGCGCCTGGGCGGCAATCAGCTGATCCCGCTGGACATCCGCATCATCGCTGCGACCAAGGAAGACCTGCGCCAGTCCGCCGGCCAGGGGCGCTTCCGTGCCGACTTGTATTACCGCCTGAACGTCGCGCCGTTGCGTATTCCGCCGCTGCGTGAACGCGGTGAGGATGCGTTGGTGTTGTTCCAGCATTTCGCCGATGAAGCCAGTACCCGCCACGGTTTGCCGCCCCACGAACTGCAGCCTGGACAACGCGCCGTGCTGCTGCGCCACACCTGGCCGGGTAACGTGCGCGAACTGCAGAACGCCGCCGAACGCTTCGCACTCGGCCTGGAACTGGCCCTGGACAACAGCGTGCCGGACGGCGCCGCTGGCAGGACGGTAGAGGTGGTGAGCGGAGGTCTCAGCGAGCAAGTGGAGAACTTCGAAAAGAGCCTGATTGCCGCCGAACTGGGGCGTTCTCACAGCTCCGTGCGCAGCCTCGCAGAAGCCCTGGGCATTCCACGCAAAACCCTGCACGACAAACTGCGCAAGCACGGGCTGAGCTTCGCCGACAGCGGCGCCCACCCCTCTGCCGACGAACTTGATTGAGCTACCGTCAAATCATCATCTTTCTGCCTGAGGCCCGTAAATGAACCGCGACAGTCGTCACCTGGAATCGATCCTTCACCACGACATTCCCCTGACGCGGGACATGGGCCTCAAAGTGCTCGACTGGCACGACCAGCAACTACGACTGCACCTGCCGCTGGAAGCCAACGTCAACCACAAGAGCACCATGTTCGGTGGCAGCCTGTATTGCGGCGCGGTGCTGGCCGGTTGGGGCTGGCTGCATTTGCGCCTGCGTGAAGTCGGGGTCGAGGACGGGCATATCGTGATTCAGGAAGGGCACATCAGCTACCCGCTGCCGGTCACCAGCGATGCCACGGCGATTTGCCAGGCGCCGAGCGCGGCGGTATGGAAGAAGTTTTTGGCGATGTATGAGCGTTATGGTCGGGCGAGGTTGACGCTGCATTCAAGGATAGTGAATGCCGGGAGTGAGGAGGATGCGGTGACGTTTACCGGGCAGTACGTACTGCACCGGTAAGAACCGGCTAACCAAAACCTGTGGCGAGGGAGCTTGCTCCCGCTCGGCTGCGCAGCAGGCGCCAATCAGGCACAGAACTGGGTTGATACTGCGTAATGGCTTTGGGGCCGCTTCGCGACCCAGCGGGATCAAGCTCCCTCGCCACAATATCCTGCACAGCTCAGGACCGAGCCAGCTCCAACAGTTTTTCGCGCCAGGCAGCCTTCGCCGGCAGCGCCAGGAAAAACTCATTCAGTAGAGACTCTCGCGCCGGATAGCAGAACGGCTGACCACTCAAATCCAGCACTTCACCCCCCGCCCCTTCCAACACGCCTTGCGCGGCTGCCGTGTCCCACTGCGAAGTCGGCGCCAGACGCGGATAACAATCCGCAGCCCCTTCCGCCAACAAACAAAACTTCAACGAGCTGCCAATATTCGCCAGTTGCAATTCACCCAGACTGCCACTCAACCCGGCCAACAGGCGTTCCTGCTCAGGGCTGGAATGCCGGCGACTGGCGACTACGGTGAACGCTTCGCCCGGTGCCGGAACAGTGCGAACCTGAATCGGCAGCGGCTCGGCATCATTGTCACCGCGCCACGCACCGAGGCCAGCACCACCGACATAAAAGCGCCCGTTTGTCGGCATCGACACCACGCCAAACACCACCCGCCCCTGCTCGATCAACGCGATGTTGACGGTAAATTCTTCGCTGCCGGCGATGAATTCCTTGGTCCCGTCCAGCGGGTCCACCAGCCACCAGCGCTGCCAACCGGCACGTACACTGTGCGGGATGTTGGCGTCTTCTTCAGACAACACTGGAATAGTCGGATCCAGCGCGGTCAGCCCGGCCAGAATCAAATGGTGGGCGGCCAGGTCTGCGGCAGTGACCGGCGAGTCGTCAGCCTTGGCGGTCACGGCAGTGCCTGTGCGCCAGAACGGCAGGATCGATTCACCTGCCTTCAATGCCAGCTCGACCACCGGCGCCATCAACGGATGGGGGAAGTTCATGGCACAAACACTCCGCGCTGGGTCAGCAGATCACGGGCCAGGTACAGCGACGCCAAGGCACGGCCCTCGGTGAATCGCGGATTCTGCGCCAACGCCGACAATTCGCGCAGGTTGATCTTTTCCACACCCATTGGCTCAGGCTCGTCGCCTTCAAGACGCTCTTCATACAGTTCGGTGGCCAGCACCACCTGGATCTTCTGGCTCATGTAACCGGGCGATAACGACAACTCGGTCAGATGCTCCAGTTGCCGCGCGCCATACCCGGCCTCTTCCTTGAGCTCACGCTCGGCCGCCGCCAACACGTCCTCGCCCGGCTCGATCAAGCCCTTGGGCAAGGACAATTCGTATTCATCGGTGCCGCCGCAATACTCTTCGACCAGCACCGCGTGGTCCGCATCCAGCATCGCCACGATCATCACCGCGCCATACCCGGCACCCTTGCCCACCAGTCGTTCATAAGTGCGCTCCACGCCGTTGGAAAAGCGCAACTGCAACTCTTCGACGCAGAATAAACGGCTGGTGGCGACGATCTCGCGGGCGAGGATGGTGGGTTTCTGGCGCATGAGCGGCTCCTGGGTGATAGCGGGTTACTATACCCGGCCTATCCTGATTGTTTACCCCGGATATCTTTTTTACCGCTGGAGAAGTTTTTTATGTCCCTGCTGCCCTGGCACGACATCGACACCGTTCTGCTGGATATGGACGGCACGCTGCTGGACCTGCACTTCGACAACCATTTCTGGCTGGAGCACCTGCCCCAGCGCTACGCCGAGCTGCACGGGGTAAGCCGGGCCATGGCCGAGATGGAATTGCAGCCGCTTTTCGAACGCCATGCGGGCCAGTTGCAGTGGTATTGCCTGGATTTCTGGAGCGCCGAGCTGAAACTGTCGGTGCGCAAACTTAAACTGGAAACCGCTCACCTGATCGCCCTGCGACCGGACGCGGACACGTTCCTGGCAGCGATCAAACAGGCCGGCAAACGCGTGGTGCTGATCACCAATGCCCACCGCGATTCACTGTCACTGAAGCTGGAAAGAATTGAACTGGCACCGTATTTCGAACGGTTGATCAGTTCTCATGATTACGGCTTCGCCAAGGAAAATCCGCAGTTCTGGGATGCCTTGCAGGCGGATATCGGTTTTGATCCGGCGCGCAGTCTGTTTATCGACGACACCTTGCCGATCTTGCGCAGCGCGCGGGATTTTGGTGTGGCGCATCTGTTGGCGGTGAGTGAGCCGGACAGTCGCAAAGGGCCCAAGGACACGGCTGAGTTTGCGGCGGTGGGGGATTATCGGGAGCTTATTGCAGGGCTTTAGACCGGGTCGCTCCCTTCGCGGGCAAGCCTCGCTCCTACAGGTGCGCGTTGTACGCACTTTGTGTCCTGTAGGAGCGTGGCTTGCCCGCGAAGGCCATCACACGGACCTGAGCTTACTCAGGAATCCGCAACGACTGCCCCGGATAGATCTTGTTCGGATCCTTGAGCATCGGCTTGTTGGCTTCGAAGATTTTCTGGTACTTGTTCGGATCGCCATACACACGCTTGGAAATGGCACTGAGCGTGTCACCTTTCTCGACCGTGACAAACTTCGCCGGCGTCGCCACGGGTCCAGTCACCGTGATCTGGTCGTCAACACCGCTGATACCGGCCACGTTACCGAGCGCCAGCAGGATTTTTTCTTTCTCTTCCTGACTGGCGGCTTCGCCGGTGGCAATGATTTTCTCGCCCTCGACTTTCACCTGGATTTTAGAAGTGTCGATTCCCGTCAGTGCATCCTTGACGTGTTTGGTCAACGCTTCGCTGTTGGCCTCGGCCTTGTCGGGCGTCAGCGCGTCGAGGATTTTTTCACCGGCATCTTTCAAAAAGCTGAAAAGGCTCATCGTGTTCTCTCCTTGGGATTGGGTGTCCAGACGCAAAAGATTAGACCACGGCGGTCAATCGCGATTGCCACCCGACCAATGACGCCGCTTGCTAGAATCCGGACCTTCACCGCGCTCTGGAGCGAAGATGGACATCAAACAGCTGAAATTCCTCATCGCCCTCGACGAAACCCGACATTTCGGCCAGGCCGCCGCGCGCTGTCACATCACTCAACCGACCCTGTCCATGCGCCTGCGCAGCCTTGAAGAAGAACTCGAACTGCCCTTGGTCAACCGTGGCCAGCGTTTCGAAGGCTTCACCGCACCGGGCGAGCGAGTGCTGGCCTGGGCCCGCACCGTGCTGGCAGCCTGCGACGGCCTGAAGGCCGAAGCCGCAGCCTGCCGCGGCAATCTGGTCGGTACCCTGCGCCTGGGCGTCGTACCGCTGTCGAGTTTCGATCCCCTGCCACTGATGCACCGGCTGCACGCCGATCACCCCAACCTGCGCTTCGAACTTTCGTCCCTGAGCTCCGAACAGATCCTCGAACAACTGGCGAACAATCGCCTGGACATCGGCGTCTCATACCTGGAACGCCTGGACGGGGAGCGTTTCGATTCCCTGGCATTCAGCGAAACCCGCATGGGCCTGCTCTACGATCAACGCTTCTACAATTTCGGCGAAGCAGCGTTGAGCTGGGAATCGTTGATCGAATTGCCGCTGGGCATGCTCACCAGCGGCATGCATTTCCGCCAGTCCATCGACCACAACTTCCATAGCCGCGGCCTGACCCCGCAACCCTTGTTACAGACCGACGCCGTGCATCAACTCATACAAGCCGTGCACGGGGGCCTGTGCTGCGCCGTGATGCCGCTGGATGGCGGCCTGGAAAACCTCACGGATCATTTGCGCCTGCAGCCCATTGAAAACGCACAGACCCTCGGCAAGCTGGGGTTGATCATGCGTCGCAGCGCGCCACGTTCGGCATTGGCAGAGGCTTGTTTTGCGATCTATCAAAAATCGCCGACAGCGTCTTGATCGACGCCATCTATCGGCAGATCAGTAATAGCGATTAGACGCGACAAGTTGACGCGCATAGGCTTAAAGCTGACCAAACCGTCGGTGATGCCATGAACGCCAAGCGCCCTGTCTGCGCGGCGCCCGCCCTCGAAACGCCCGCGCCCGCTGCCAGCCAGACTTACAGTTACAGTAATCTTCGTCAAACCGAAACGGACAGCTCCGATTCGGACAGCACCGCGCTGGCCGAGGAAGTCGCGCTGGCGATTGCCTACAACGGCATCAGCCAGGCAGTGATGCTGGTGACGCCAACGGACCTGGAGGACTTCATCGTCGGCTTCAGCCTCGGCAGCGGCATCATCGAAGACGTCTGCGACATCTACGACATGCAACTCAGCGGCTCGGGCTCGGCGCAATACGCGCAAGTGACCATCGCCAACCGCGCCTTCTGGAATCTCAAGCAGCAACGTCGTCAACTGGCCGGCACCAGCGGTTGCGGGCTCTGCGGTGTGGAGGCGGTGGAGCAAGCGTTACCCGACCTGAAAATTTTGCCCGGCGCACCATTGCCGCCAGTGGAATGGCTTGACGGTCTGCGCCAGCGAATCGGCGCGTTCCAGCCCCTGGGCCAGCATAGCGGCGCGGTGCATGCGGCGGTGTTCATGAACGCCAAGGGCGAATTGCTCCTGGGCCGTGAAGACATCGGCCGGCACAACGCCCTCGACAAGCTGATCGGCGGTTTGATCCGGCAAAAGATCCTGACCACTGGCGGCCTGGCGATTGTCACCAGCCGTTGCAGCCTTGAATTGATCCAGAAAGTCTTGCGCGCAGGCATCCAGACCCTGGTCAGCCTGTCGTCGCCCACCGGCCTTGCCGTGCAATGGGCCCGCCGCCATAACCTCAATCTCATCCACCTGCCGCAAAAAAGTGCGCCGCGGGTCTACAGCCCCGCATTGGAGAATCAAGCGTGAGCCTACACCGTCAAGCCGACCAGAAACCCGTCCCCCGCTACAAGCCCTATAAAGGCCCGGCGGGTGGCTGGGGCGCGCTGATCAGCGTTGCCCAGGCGTGGTTGACCAGCGATAACGCGCTGAAGAACTTGCGCATCATGCTCAAGACCAACCAGAACGGCGGTTTCGACTGCCCCGGTTGCGCGTGGGGCGATTCCCCGGAAAAGGGCATGGTAATGTTCTGCGAGAACGGCGCCAAAGCGGTGAACTGGGAAGCGACCAAGCGTCGTGTAGACCCTGCATTCTTCGCCAGACACAGCGTCACCTCGCTACTGGAACAGAGCGACTACTGGCTTGAATATCAGGGCCGCCTGACCGAGCCGATGAGCTACAACGCCGAAACCGATCGCTACCAACCCATCAGCTGGGACGCAGCCTTTGCCCTGATCGCCAAGCATCTGCGCGGTTTGTCGAGCCCCGATCAAGCCGAGTTCTACACCTCGGGACGTGCCAGCAACGAAGCGGCTTTTCTCTATCAATTGTTCGTGCGCGCCTATGGCACCAATAATTTCCCTGACTGCTCGAACATGTGCCACGAGGCCAGCGGTGTGGCACTGGCGCAAAGTGTCGGCGTCGGCAAAGGCACTGTGACGTTCAACGATTTCGAACATGCCGATGCGATTTTCGTCTGGGGCCAAAACCCCGGCACCAACCACCCACGGATGCTCGAGCCGCTGCGCGAAGCGGTGAAACGCGGCGCACAAGTGGTCTGCATCAACCCGCTGAAAGAGCGTGGCCTGGAACGTTTCCAGCACCCCCAGCATCCGTTCGAAATGCTCACCAACGGCGACAAGCCGACCAACACCGCGTTCTTCCGTCCGGCCCTTGGTGGCGACATGGCGATCCTGCGTGGCATGGCGAAATTTCTGCTGCAATGGGAACGCGATGCGCAGAAGGCTGGCGCACCCGCCGTGTTCGATCACGACTTCCTCAATGAACACAGCGTCAACGTACTGGAGTACCTCGGGGCCATCGACGACACGTCCTGGGAGCAAATCGTCGAGCAGTCCGGCCTGACCCTGGTGGAGATCGAGCAAGCCGCGCGCATGTACGTCAAGGGCAAGAACGTGATCATGTGCTGGGCCATGGGCATCACCCAGCATCGCCATTCGGTGTCGACCATCCAGGAAATCGCCAACCTGATGTTGCTGCGCGGCAATATCGGCCGGCCCGGCGCCGGCCTGTGCCCGGTGCGTGGTCACAGTAACGTGCAAGGCGACCGGACCATGGGCATCAATGAATGTCCGTCGGTGGCATTTCTCGACGCTCTGGAGCGCCGCTTCCCGTTCAAGGTGCCGCGCAAGAACGGCCACAATGTGGTCGAGGCGATTCATGCCATGGCCGATGGCCGTGCAAAAGTATTCATCGGCCTGGGCGGCAACTTCGCCCAGGCTACGCCAGACAGCGCTCGTACCTTCCAGGCCCTGAGCAATTGCGATCTCACCGTGCAGATCAGTACCAAGCTCAACCGCAGCCATCTGGCTCATGGTAAAGAAGCGCTGATCCTGCCGTGCCTGGGCCGTACCGACATCGATATCCAGACCGAAGGCGCTCAAGCGGTGACCGTGGAAGATTCGTTCAGCATGGTCCACGCCTCCCATGGCCAGCTGCAACCGCTGTCGAACCAGATGCGGTCGGAACCGGCGATCATCGCCGGTATCGCCGCCGCGACCCTGGGCAGCAAACCGGTGGACTGGAACTGGCTGGTGGCCGATTACGGCCGCATCCGCGACCTGATCGCCGATACCATCCCGGGGTTCCGGGACTTCAATGAGAAGGTCAAGAACCCGGGCGGCTTCTACCTGGGCAACAGTGCCGGTGCTCGTCGCTGGAACACGGCGTCGGGACGTGCCAATTTCCGTCCGAACATCCTGCCCAAGGATCTGGTGCACGAGCGCACTCGGGCTACGGGTGTGTTGCCGGACCTGATCATGCAGTCGATGCGCTCCCATGATCAGTACAACACCACCATTTATGGCCTCGATGACCGTTATCGCGGAGTAAAAGGCCAACGGGATGTTTTGTTTGTGAACGAGGCGGACATCATTCGCCTGGGATTCAAGCCGGGGCAGAAGGCTGACATCGTTTCGATCTGGGATGATGGCCGCGAGCGTCGGGTCAAAGGGTTTACGCTGTTGGCGTTTGATATCCCCGCGGGGCAGGCGGCGGCCTACTATCCAGAGGTGAATCCGCTGGTTCCGCTGGAAAGCGTCGGGGATGGCAGCCATACGCCGACGTCGAAGTTTGTGGCGATTCGGTTGGAAGCGGCGAGTGAGAGTGGGTTAATCATGGCCAAGTCGGCTTGACACTCAACCTGATCTGCCGTCTTCGCGAGCAGGCTCGCTCCCACATTGAATTTGCAGTGGCCACAGCATTTCTGTTCGACGAAGATCCACTGTGGGAGCGAGCCTGCTCGCGAAAGCGGTCGGACATTCACCAATTCTTCCGGATCCGCCACTTTGCAAACGCCCACAAAAAAGGCCGTTTTTTCACAAAAACGGCCATTCCGAAGTAACTAAAGACCGGCAAAAAACAGTTAAGTTCCGCCTATAAAACAGTAACTTATAGAAATGTGTTGAAGTCGTGTTACTCGTCGGATTTCGATTGTCACAACCATGACACAGCCTCAGGATCGCGCCGTCATCCCCTTGAGGTTTCTCTATGAAGTTCTCCTCGATTCTCTTGTTGTCCCTTGGCCTGGTCAGTGGCTTCGCTTCTGCCGGCGGCACCACCGAAGCAGGTGTGGGCGGCGCATTGGGCGGGGTTTTGGGCTCGGTCGTCGGTCAGTCGTTAGGCGGCAGTACAGGTTCCACCATTGGCGCGGCCCTGGGCGGCGCGGGTGGTAGCGCAGTCGGCGCAGACAAACGCAGCCGTGGCGAAGCCGCCATCGGTGGTGCGTTGGGCGCAGCGGGCGGTAACGTGGTTGGCCGCAGCATGGGCGGCACCACCGGCAGCCTGATCGGCTCCGCAGCAGGCGGCGGCGCTGGTGGCGCGCTGGGTAACTACATGGGCAACAAGAGCGATGACGACGATGATGATCGTCGTAGCCGTGGTGATCGTCGCTACCGTGGCGACCATCATGATCGTGGTAACCACTACGGGCATCGCAAGCATCATCACAAGAAGTATCGCCGTCACTGAGGCCCGCATGGCCTCGTAGACAGCAGATGAAAAAATCGCAGCCCGGAGGCTGCGATTTTTTTTGCCGGTCAAATCACCAGTCGCTCCAGCGCCCCGCGCAACCCGGCAGGAATCGCCACGGGTTGATTCGATGCGCGATCAACGAACACATGCACAAAGCGCCCCGCCGCGCAGGCTTCGTCTTCGCCTGCCTTGAACACCGCCAGTTCGTACTGCACAGAACTGTTGCCCAGCTTGCCCACGCGCAAACCGATCTCGATCCGGTCCGGGAAAGCGATAGAGGAAAAATAATCACAGGCCGAACTCACCACAAAACCCACGACTTCGCCGTCATGGATATCCAGGCCGCCGACTTCGATCAAGTAGGTGTTCACTGCCGTGTCGAAGAAGCTGTAGTAGGTCACGTTGTTGATATGGCCGTAGGCATCGTTGTCATGCCAGCGGGTGGTGACGGGCTGGAAGTGAGGATAGTCGGTGCGTTCGGGCATTGGAGTAGACATCAGTGTCGGTTCCTGGAGTTGGATTGCCAGTTTAAGGCGAATAACCGCGTTATCGTTCTTCGCGAGCAAGTCGAATCGTCGCACCGCCACATCAATCACATGTCAGCAAACCCTTTCCCCTGCGCCACCAATTCACCCATCAACCGCGCCGGCCGCCAGTGATCACCTTGCCGGGTCTCAAGCGCCAACAACCGCTGATGGATATCCGCCAACCCCTGCTGGTCCGCCCAGGCCATCGGCCCGCCCTTGTCCATCGGGAAACCATAACCGTTGAGGTAAACCAGATCGATGTCGTGTGCAGACCCGGCAATGCCTTCCTGAAGAATCTTCGCCCCTTCATTGACCAGTGCCAGCAAGCAGCGCTCCAGGACCTCCTCAGGCCCGATCTCGCGACGATGGAAGCCCAGCTCCTCGCTGATCTGCAGCACCAGCGCATCGACCGTCACATCGTGCTCAGCCTGCCGACTGCCCGGTTCATAGTGGTAATACCCGTCACCACTTTTCTGACCAAACCGTCCCAGCTCGCACAAACGGTTGTCTACCTGCACCTGCGGCGCATCCTGCCCCTTGCCCGCGAGCTGCCGGGCACGCCATTCCAGATCGATGCCGACCACGTCGTACATGCGAAACGGCCCCATGGCGAAGCCGAACGCTTGCAGTGCCGCGTCGACCTGATAGGGATAAGCACCTTCGAGCAACATTTTGCGCGCTTCGAGTACATAGGGACGAAGCATGCGATTGCCGATGAACCCGGGACAGTTACCCGACACCACACTGACCTTGCCCATGCGCTTGCCCAGCTCCAGCGCCGCAGCCAGCACTGCCGGCGACGTCTGCCCGCCGCGGACAATTTCCAGCAGTTTCATGATGTGCGCCGGGCTGAAAAAGTGCAGGCCCAGGACCTGTTGCGCACGGCGAGTGGCTGCAGCAATGGCGTCGATATCCAGCGCCGAGGTGTTGCTGGCCAGAATGGCTTCGGGTTTGAGCAGGCCATCCATTTCGGGGAAGATTTTCTGCTTGAGCTCGAGATTTTCGTAAACCGCTTCAATGACCAGATCGACATCGTGGATTGCCGCATACCCGACCGCCGCTGTCACCCGCGCTACACGCGCATGTGCCTCGCCCTGATCGAGACGACCCTGGCGCACGTGCTGGGCGTAGGTGTCAGCCACCGCAGCCAGCGCCTGCTCAAGCATCCGCGGATCGTTGTCGAGCCATTGCACGGGCACCCCGGCGTTGGCCAGGCACATGACAATGCCACGGCCCATGGTGCCCGCGCCGATGACGGCTGCGCGCTGAATGTCGAACGGCGTCTGGCTCATGATTGTTCTCTTGTTGGCGATCCGAAGACAGCCCTCACCATAGTCAGCCGCCGGAGCTTTTTGAAATTTATTCCTGTGATGAGCGACATTCAGCGGATGGATATGGTCAGGCCAGACACCGAGATCCCTGTGGGAGTGGGCTTGCTCGCTCCCACATCGACCGGATTTCAACCTGACAAATGCGCCTCGGCCCACTCCCGCACTTGGGCATACGGATAATCCTCCAGCGTCGCAAACCCCGAAATCGACTTGACCTTGAGCTTGGTAAACAGCGGAACGCTGATCCCGCACAGAAACCGCGTCACGCGCTCAGCCGATGGCGCGCTGCCGGTGTGCTGCTCATGCCTGTGGATAAAATCACTGCACAGCACTTCGAAATTTTTATCCACAAGCGCCGGTAACGCCGGTGGTGCCGGCAGTCGCGCTACCTGCCCGTGACACACCGAGCAATGCCCGCATTGCCGGGGCGCATTCTCGTCGCCGAAGTACGCGGCCAGCCGATAACCCAGGCAGTGGTCGGTGGCGAACAGCTCCAGCATGGCGTGAATCCGCGCGATTTCGGTGCGTTCATGCTGGGTGAAACAAGCGTGCAGCTCGGCGCTCAGGGCCTGACTGTCGAAATCCGTTTGCAGCAAGCTGTAGACCTCGGTCATCTGCTTGCTTTCAAGCTCCACCCACCCCTTCTCCTGGAAATAGTCCAGCGCCCTGACCACCCGATTGCGCTCGGCTTGATGCTGCTCGTACAGCGCATCGAAGTTCACCGTAGCCCAGGTTCGCGCACGGGGGGAGGTCTGGATGATCGCCGCGACGAAATCCCTGCGCTCACCCTCGAAACGAGCCAGCAAGACTTCGGGTTCCTGCAAATACTTGAAGCGATATTCGGCGTAATAGGCGTAGCGCGGCGCGATGATCCTTCGCAGCTCCAACTGCACCAGCAAGGTTTTGAGCGGCAGCTGGCGAATGTTGCTCTGATCCGCGAGCGGGCCCAACAGAAACTCCCACTGCCCTTCGGGTGCCGCGGTCTGCAACTCATCCAGCACGCGGCGGATGCCGTCCAGTTCCGGTGTGTCGCCGTAGACGAAGTTTTCCAGCACGTTGAGGCTGTCGCGGTTGGCCAAAACCAGGCAGTCGGATGGCTGTCCGTCGCGCCCGGCGCGACCGATCTCCTGGCTGTAGTTTTCGATGGATTTGGGCAGGTCGAAATGCACTACGTTGCGGATGTCACTCTTGTCGATACCCATGCCGAAAGCGATGGTGGCGACGATGCAATTGGACTGGCCGCCCATGAATCGTTTCTGGATCGCTTCTCGTTGTTCATGGGGCAGACCGGCGTGGTAGGCCTCGGCTTGAATGCCATTGCGACCCAGGTGTTCAGCAATGTGTTCGGCGGTTTTCTGCAGAGTGATGTAGACGATGCTCGGCTGGCCGGGACGCTGGCTCATCCATTCGACAAGGCGTCTGCGTTTGTCCTGACCGCGCACCGGTTCTACCCATAGATTGAGGTTGGAGCGGTAGAAACCGGTGGTCACCACATCTTCGGGGGCGATGGCGAACTTTGCCTCCATATCGGCAATTACCTTGGGGGTCGCCGTGGCGGTCAGCAGCAGCGCCTGCGGGATGTTGAACTGGCGCTGATAGTCAGGAAGCTTGAGATAGTCGGGGCGAAAGTTGTGGCCCCACTCGGAAATACAGTGCGCCTCGTCCACCACCAGCAGCGAGATCGGCACTTGCTGCAAGAAATTGCGGAAACGTTCGTTTTTCAGGCGCTCCACGGAAATCATCAAAATCTTCAGCTCGCCGGACTTCGCCCGGGCCATCACATCGCTGGCGTCCTCGCGGCTCTGGGCCGAATCGATACTGCCCGCCGCAATGCCATGGCGTTGCAGGAAGGCCAGTTGATCCTGCATCAGCGCCAGCAGCGGCGAAACGACCAACGTCAGGTGCGGCAGCAACAGGGCCGGCAATTGATAACAAAGAGATTTGCCCGAGCCGGTCGGAAAAATCGCCGCCGCCGAGCGCCCGGCTAACACAGCGCTGACCGCCGCTTCCTGGCCGGGCCGAAACTGTGGATAACCGAAAACCTGTTCCAGGGTGTTGTGCATAAGCTGTCACTCCGTTGACTGCTGCGATGCCAAAAGCCTAGCCGGCGATCGCAGCGAGTCGAGAAAAGGTCTGGGGTAAAAACGATACGGGATGATACAGCGTCCATCGGGTCAACCTTCGCCATAGGCTGAAACAAACGGGGCACTTTGCCTCCATCACATGTGCTCATTTCCACCGGTAAGGTTCACCTTCGAAAGAACCCTTCTGCGCGGAACCTCATCACGGCAGGACATCCGAAGCGCGCAGATATTCATCAAGGAACGACCATGCTTCAACGACCCAGTTTTTCGCTCGCCTCTGCGCTTGCACTGCCATTGCTGTTGAGTGGCTGCCTGACAACCCCTGTGCAACCGGCCATCGATCCGACCCGCTTCGAAACACCGGAGTACCAAGCCCAGAAGGGCCTGGCAATCATTCATGCATCAACCCTTTATGCCCGCGGCGGCACCGGCCAGGGCGTGGCCGTAGCGCTGGTTGACTCCGGTTTGAATACCAGCCTGCCGCAATTCCAGGGACGAATCCGTGATCCGGGCTTTGACTATGTCGAGAACAAGCCCGGCACTTTCGACCGGATCGGTCACGGCACACAGATGGCCGGCATACTTGCAGCCAACAAGGATGACCAGGGCATGCACGGTGTTGCGTTCAATGCACAACTGATCCCCTTTCGTTTCGGCGACGACAACGAGCCATTTTTCTTCGACAGTGAAATTGCCCAATCCTGGCAAGCCGGTTTCGACAAGGGCGCGCGCATTCTCAACAACTCGTGGGCCAATGCCATCCCGGCGACGGAGATCAACGAGGCACGCTACAACCAGGTCATGCCAGAGTCCTTGGTTACCGCGCGTAAATTGGTCCAGGACGGCGCGGTATTTGTGTTCCCGACTGGCAACGAACTGAAACGAGAACCGCTGGCCGAACCCGGCTTACCGCTCGCCCTACCCGAACTGGAAAAGGGCTGGATCGCTGTGGTGGCACTGAAGAACGACGGCAGTGCCATCAATGCAAAGTCCAATTACTGCGGCGTGGCGGCAGCCTGGTGCATCGCCGTACCGGGTGGCGATTCCGGCGCGGGGCAAGGCCTGCTGACCACCAGCAAGGACGGCAACTACGTGCAGACTGCCGGCACCTCTCCCGCTGCCGCGCTGGTCAGCGGTGCCCTGGCGGCATTGCACAGCCGCTATCCCGAGCTTACGGCCCAGCAAGTCCGCGAACGCCTGTTGGCAACGGCGAACCGCACTGGCATCTATGCCAACAGTGAGGCGTACGGTAGAGGATTGATGGACCTTGAAGCGGCCTCGCGCCAGGCCCCGTCCAGCAATCCCGACACGACACCTTAGAAAAATCCTACACAATCTGGCGCGCACCATACCGGGGGGTGTCGCGCTTCGCCTGACAAACCAGTGGGATTTTTTACCTTCAGGGACTCTGCTGTAAAAAACCTCGCAAGCGCGTAGGCCGAATCCCAAAAAGCCGGTAAACCCCCTACAAAACCTGTCCATCGCGGCTGTCTTGTCCCATCGAGCCTCACCCTTCTATAGTCTCCGGCGAGGCTGAAACGTGTGTCGGCCTGCCGGCGAGACTGCCCGACTTCCCACAGGACTGACCTCGATGAACAACCCCGATCTACTTACAGACCGCTACCGCCCGCTAAGAACCAGCTACAGCGACACCCCCGTGCTGGTCATCGACACCGAGGCCGACCCTCACGAAATCCTCGACGCCGCCCGCCAACGCATCCGCGCCGCCAGCGACCTGCTCGAAACGCTGTACTGCCTGTGCTTCAAACAGGCCGACGCGAGCGACATCCCCAACATCGTCAGTGCCCTCTACCTGCTGACCCAGGATGGCAACGAACTGCTCGAAGTCGCCCGACAGCGATTACCAAAAACCGCCGCCGGTCGATGTCCCTGTGGGAGCGAGCCTGCTCGCGATAAACGATAACGCGGTGCGCCTGATGCCAATCAATTCGCAAGAAATTCCGCGCTGAACAAACCTGTAGGCAACGCCCTATGAAAGCTTCATCCCGGGACTACAACTGAAAATGCCTTGTCTTCTATCGCAGCCCGGGAGTTCACTTCTATAGTCGAACAGTCGCTGCCAAATCAGCGACTCGAGTTTGGTCACTCGAAAAAGAGACGCACATTTTTCCATTTAGATAGAGGTGTCCCTCAGTGACCACATTAAATCCGTTCGTAAATCGCTATCGTCCACTCCAAACCAACCTCACCGATTCCCCGCCCCTGATCATCGACACAGAAGCCAACCCCCAAGACATCCTCGAAGCCGCCCTCCAGCGCATCCGAGCCTCCAGCGAGCTGCTCCAAACCCTGCACTGCCAATGCTTCAAGCACGGTGACGTCGAAGACATCCCCCACATCACCCACGCGCTCTACCTCTTGACCCAGGACGGCTGCGACCTGCTAAAAGTCGCACAGCAACGCATGGTGAACTGGAAAGCGCCTGCCTGACATCACGCACTAACCGGCAAGCCGCGCTTTTGTGAAGGCTGGCTTGCCTGCGATGAACGCACCGCCTACTAACGAACGTCGATCCAGGTCACGTCGTCGTCCACGTCAGTGATAGCAATATCAGGTTTCCTTAGGGCCTCAGCCTGAAGAAACTCGCTCATGTCGGCCCAGAAGCCGTCCGTAGCAAACACTAACCGTTCACCAGCGAACGCAGTTCGGATCGTAATCTCCGGATCAGGCACTTTGCCGATCTTGTAACTTCGAGTAATTCGGTTACGTGCTGGATCGCACGCCAGTTCACGGTGCGATCGATCGCGCTTCCAATTAGCCAGGCAGTGAGGCGTCGTTATCCAATCAATTCCCATCTCTGCATCAACTATCCCGCAGCCGCAGTCACCCTCGTAAGCAATCGTCAGCAAGTCGTTTGCGACAACCGCCACCAAGTAGCTTGTTGATCCTGAGAGTTCGGAAAATAATGGGGCATGCAGATCAGTGAGCACCGACCGAATCAACTGCGCAGCCAATTCATGAGTAGCATCGCCGATTCCCTGCCTGACTCTCGACTGATAGGCGTCCATCAGTTTCTGAGCCAACCCTTGGGCAAGTTGGCCGCTACCGGGCTTTGAGGTGCCATCGACGATGACAAACAAGCCCCTGACCCCATCGAATATTGCGCCAGCGTAATCACGATTTTCATCCCTCGCCTGCCCTTTTACGGATCTGGTCGCGTATATCATCCTAGCTGGCTCAACTCTTTCATACGTTGAAAAATGAGCTTGCCGCGTTCCGGGTTGGCTCTCACAGAACTTGAGCTTTGAATCGCATAATCAATGCCGTTGAGTTTCGTCAGGCCCCGAACACCACTGGCTATGAACTGCACTAGTTCAGCATCAGCGCTCAAAACCTCTTCCAGTAGCCCTGGCCGACCGTCGATCAAAATGACGATATCCTCAACGTCCTTGTGATACGGATCCCCTTCACCACGACCGCTGAAGGCTTCAAGCTTGGTAGCAAGAAAGTAGGGCGGCTCGAAAATCTTGATTTCAGTCCCACCTGGTAACGCGAACTTCACCGCGTGAGCGAGCCCCTCAACGAACCAGCGGTTTGCATAGCCAAGCACAGCCGCATCTGACGGCATCACATCAACGATGATGTCGTTGAACCGGAATCGGCAATTGACCTCATCCTCTCCTGTGATCTTGAATCCCTTCGCAAACAAGCGCTGCGTCAACTTTTCCCAAGCTGGAATACCCGCAAGTTCGATTACCAAATCAACGTCATCAGTGAAACGGATGTCGTCGAGCACAGCGTCATCGGTGACCAGCATCGCGGTTGTGCAACCGCCGACGAAGGCAACCTCCGACAAAAACTCATCCCCCAATCCCTGCGCGACGAACTCAATCATCTCGTAGTTGTGGTCAGCATTCGTGCTCACAAGCCCATACCTGCCTTCAATAAATTAATGGCCACATTGCTCTCCCTCGGCCCCCCCACCCTTACCGCATCGGCAAGCGCCAAATAGTGATAAAGCGTCCGATCTTTCTTCACGGCATCAGGAACGGTTTTGTACAGAGGCTCAATGGCTTGCCCTCTCTCACTGCCGATCGGGTCAGGCCAGACGGGTATCAGATCACCTGCGCTTTTCAGGTGCTTAGATAACGCTGGCGCGGCAAAACCTGTCGGGATACCACGGACAATGGCGCCCAGCTTCACAGGGAAAAAGTATTTGAGCGCATGCTCTGCAATGCCCAGCAGCGCTCGACGATTGACCTGCGGCAGATGGGTTTCAAAATCATTTGTCAGAAGACCTGCTTCACGGCAACGAGCGATCGAGTTCGATATTTCGCTCTTGCTTAGGCCTAGCGAGGACGAAAGAGCTCTGAGCGAGTAACACTCCGCCCAACTGGTAATTGGAGTTTCCGGCTCAGGATCATCCCACCCCTCCCAACCTGCCAGGGTCTGTTTACCCCATTCGGTGGTGTTCGAACCGAACAACCCCCAATCTGGGTATTGCTCCTGCTCTATAAATGTTCCGGCAGTAACAACCTCGTTTTTTGAATCAGCGAAGGTGGCATGCCCAATTTCAGATACATTCTTCAGGGCAAAACCCGGTGCCGGCGCACCACCGATAATTGCCCCTGAGACTGAGCCGCCCATTTGGAACCCTTCCTCCTGAGCACGCAGACTGGTCATCTTGAATAGAAGAAAAATATCTTGACTCTTCATGAACTACAAAACCCAAAATGTCCACATTCCATAAAACGTGGACATTTGTCGCATGCATAAACTTTTGTTGTCAAGGACTTTTAAAGCGCATTGGCTGCGGTAGGCAAACCTCGATCTAAAAGCGAAAGCTCATTCGAATTCGAAACACTCCGGCTCATGCAATCATCCCCGTCCCAAACGTACGACGCCTATCGCTACTTCCAGCCCGAAGGCTTTGACGTATTCCTCAAGCACCGGGCCAAGGGGCATGGCGACAAGGTCCCGCTGACCATCGGAATGATTTACCAAGCGATCAAGTTGCAACGATGGGATACACAGGAATCGGAAGGGATCTAGCTGAGCCCGTAAGTGCCATTATTCTGGCCGTTTGAGGCCTTTTCAGTTGGAATAATGGCAGTTGTATCTTTGATGACCCGAATTGCGCCCACAAAAAAGCCGCCCCTAAAGGCGGCTTTCTCATTACATCAAACCAACGCTTACAACTTAGGCCCAGCAGCCTTGATCGCGTCGCTCACTTCGAACTTCTTGAAGTTCTCAACGAACAACCCAGCCAATGCCTTAGCAGCCTCATCGTAAGCAGCCTTGTCAGCCCAGGTGTTACGTGGGTTCAACAGGCCAGTCTCAACGCCCGGCACAGCCAGTGGCACGTCGAGGTTGATGGTGTCGAGGTGTTCGGTTTCAGCACCGATCAACGCGCCGCTCTGGATCGCTGCGATCACGCCACGAGTGGTCGGGATGTTGAAGCGTTTGCCGACGCCGTAGCCGCCGCCGGTCCAGCCGGTGTTGACCAGGTAGACCTTGGAGCCGAAGCCGCGGATGCGCTTGATCAGCAGCTCTGCGTATTCGCCGGCCGGACGCGGGAAGAACGGTGCGCCGAAGCAGGTGGAGAAGGTCGACTTGATGCCGCTGCCGGAACCCATTTCGGTCGAGCCCACCAGTGCGGTGTAGCCGGACAGGAAGTGATAGGCCGCTTGTTCTTCGCTGAGAATCGACACTGGCGGCAGCACGCCGGTCAGGTCGCAGGTCAGGAAGATCACAGCGTTTGGCTCGCCACCGAGGTTCTTCTCGGAACGCTTGGCAACGTGCTCCAGCGGGTAGGCGGCGCGGCTGTTCTGGGTCAGGCTGACATCAGCGTAATCGGCGTGCTTGGCGTCGTCGATCACGACGTTTTCCAGGACTGCGCCGTGCTTGATGGCTTTCCAGATGACCGGCTCGTTCTTCTCGGACAGGTCGATGCACTTGGCGTAGCAGCCGCCTTCGATGTTGAAGACAACGCCTTCGCCCCAGCCGTGCTCGTCGTCACCGATCAGGTAACGGCTTTCGTCGGCGGACAGGGTGGTCTTGCCGGTGCCGGACAGACCGAAGAACAGGGTCACGTCGCCCGCTTCGCCAATGTTGGCGGCGCAGTGCATTGGCAGCACGTCGGCGGCCGGCAGCAGGAAGTTCTGCACCGAGAACATGGCTTTCTTCATTTCACCGGCGTAACGCATGCCAGCGATCAACACTTTCTTCTGAGCGAAGTTGAGGATCACGCAACCGTCGGAGTTGGTGCCGTCACGCTCTGGCACGCACTCGAAGTTGGCAACGTTGAGCACTTGCCACTCATCACGGCCAGCCGGGTTGTACTTTTCCGGGTTGATGAACAGGCAACGACCGAACAGGTTCTGCCAGGCAGTCTGGGTAGTCATCTTCACGGCCAGGTAGTGGTCTTCAGACGCACCTACATGCACGTGGGAAACGAAATGCTCTTGCGCATTGTTGAACGCTTCAACGCGGTTCCACAGGGCATCGAACTTGTCGGCCGGGAACTTGCGGTTGATCGGGCCCCAGGCGATGGCGTCCTGGGTGGTCGGCTCTTCAACGATGAAACGATCGACTGGCGAGCGGCCGGTACGGTGACCGGTGCGAACAACCAGCGCGCCGGTATCGGCAAGCTCGCCTTCACCGCGATTCAGGGCTTCTTTAACCAGATCATCAACACTCAGATCGGTGTACACGGCGTTATTGGCTTGCGTCATGAGGTTCCCCGTCGGCCATTGGCCGAGTGTGCTCCAAACGTTTTGTAGTAGAAAGTCGTGCACTACTACCGCGAAAAAAGTGGGCCGGATTATGCCAGAAAAGCCCAAAAATAGTAGGGCCCTCCCGTCGTAACGGCGTTATTCCGGCACTAACCAGTGAATTTACCTGCGCTGAACCGTTTTAGTGACGGGTATCTGACGGCGTCTCGACGCCCGCTCCGGCGAACAATTGAACGATATCGGCGGCGTCGAACAGGTAGCGTTCGTTGCAGAACTGGCAATCGATCTCGATTTTGCCACCGTGTTCGATGACCAGTGCCTGCGCGTCTTCAAGTCCCAAACTGACCAGGGCATTGGCAGAACGTTCGCGCGAGCAGCTGCAACGAAAGCGTAGTTTCTGCACATCGAACAGACGAACCTGCTCTTCATGGTAGAGGCGATGAAGTACGGTTTCGTTGTCAAGACCAAGCAATTCATCGGCGGTCAGGGTGCTGGCCAGCGCGGTGATGTGCTGCCAGCTGGCGGCGCGCTCTTCTTCATCTTTCAGACGGTCGGCAGGCAACTGCTGCAACAACAGGCCACGGGCACGACGGCCATCGGCGTACAGCCAGAAGCGCGTGTTCACCTGCTGGGACATGACGAAATAGTTGGTGAAACAGTCGGACAGGGTTTCACCGTCGAGATCGACGATGCCTTGGTAGCGCTGGCCCTGGGTCGGGTCGACGGTCAGCGCCAATACGCCGTTGGGCATCAGGTCGGCGAGGGTCGCATCAGGTGCGATTCTGTCGGCCTCATAACGGGCCAGGCCGCGGATTTCACGCTCGCTGGAGCACTCGATCATCAGCAGCGGCACCGGGCCATCAGAACGTGCCTGAAGAATCAGCAAACCGTCGAACTTCAAAGTGCCGACCAGCAACGACGCTGCCGCCATCAGTTCGCCGAGCAGCTGCGCGACCGGCTCCGGATAGGGATGTTTGGCCAGGGCTTCGGCGTAGCTTCGCTCCAACGTAACCAGCTCGCCGCGGGTGTCGCTGTCATCGAAGATGAAGCGTTGGGTGTAGTCGGTATCCGTCAGGTCGGTCATAGGTCTGGGTATCTGAAGTAATGGCAAGGGTTACAAGCGTAGAAAATTGCCTCGGTTGCGTGGTGCGCAACGTTCAGCCAAGGGTGGCATTTTATGAACAATCCGCGGTTTGTTCCAAGCGAGGTGCAATTTGCGCCCGATTGCTTCGTGCAAGTCGCCCGAATCACACAGATACAACAGGATCACTCGTCGTTGCTACTGCCACGAAACTTGAACAAATCCCGTCGCTGTTTCTTGCTCGGCTTGCCATCGGTGCTCACGCCCAGCGAACCGGCCTTGCGCATGGCCGCTGCCGCTTCGCGCTTGGCGATGCTGGCTTCGGTTTCAGCGTAGAGCGCCTGAGCCTGCGGAGCGCCACGGCGCACGATGGATAACGCCTGGACGACCACCGTGCGTTCCTCGAAGCCTTGGCGAATCTGAAACTCGTCGCCGATCCTCGGTTCCTTGCCCGGCTTGCAGCGCTCGCCCCGGCAATGCACCTTGCCGCTTTCAATCGCCGACTTGGCCAAGGCACGTGTTTTATAGAAACGCGCGGCCCACAACCATTTATCGAGACGGACCTTGTCGTCCTCTTCCTGTTTTTGTGCCACTTGAATTCCTCATTCAGCTCATAGTCGGAACTGTACTACCGTTTCTGTCGGGCGCAAGAACCCGGCCCTCCAGATAGAATGTGATCAAGGCCGGTTCACCGGCATGGAGTGATCGAGTGACTATATTTCCGTCTTCATTGACCTCGCCCAAGGTCGGCTGCCAGGGTTGCCAACAGAGCGAGCCATTGGGCTTTGATTTTGCCTTCGCCTATCAACCGATCGTTGATCTGCGCGACCGGTCGGTTTTCGCCCATGAAGCATTGGTACGAGGCGTTGCCGGAGAGGGTGCGCTGTCGGTGCTCGATCAGATCACGGACCAGAATCGCTACCGCTTCGACCAGCTCTGCCGGACCCGGGCCATTGAAGGCGCGGCAAATTTAAATATGCAGACACACTTGTCGATCAACTTCATGCCTAACGCCGTGTACCGTCCAGAGCTGTGTATTCGCAGCACCCTGGAGGCGGCAAAAAAACACGATTTCCCCATCGAGCGGCTGATTTTCGAAACCCTGGAAAGCCAGCACGTAGATAACTATCGCCATTTGACTAATATTCTGCGTGAATACCGCGAATTCGGCTTCAAGACCGCCATCGACGATTTCGGGGCGGGCTACTCGGGGCTCAATCTGCTGGCTGATTTCCAACCGGACCTGATCAAACTCGACATGGCACTGATCCGCGATGTCGACCGCGATCGTGTTCGTCAGGCTATCGTTCGGGGGGTTGTCACAATGTGTGCGGAGTTGAACGTTACAGTCATCGCCGAAGGCATTGAAAGCGCTGGAGAACGGGATTTCCTGGCGGACTGTGGAATTTTTCTGATGCAGGGTTACTGGTTCGCCAAACCTGCATTCAAAGCGTTGGCCCCAGTGAATCCCGGGGCCTGGACGCGTTAATCGCCGGTTTTTCCTATTGAAGACATTTGACCATTTGACCGTTGTCGGTCTGCGCGAGTGGGTGGCGCTCCCTGATTTGGGAGTCGCGGGCCTGCGGGCAAAAATCGACACCGGCGCCAGCACTTCCAGCCTGCACGCCACCGACATCGAGCCGTTCGAGCGCGAGGGCGAACAGTGGGTTCGCTTTACCGCGCACCTGGGCACGGTGGTGCAACTGCGTCACCGGCGCTGCGAAGCACCACTGGTGACGAGAAAGACCATCAAAAGCTCCAATGGCCACGCACAGATGCGTTACGTGGTCAGCACCACCCTGGCCCTCGGCGATCGGGTCTGGCGGGTCGAGTTCACCCTCGCCTGCCGCAAGTCCATGCGTTATCGCCTGTTACTCGGCTCCAAAGCCCTGATCGACGGCCAGTTGGTGGTCAATCCAGGCATCAAATATGTTCAAGACAAGCCGGTGTTCCCGGTATCTACCTCTTCCACAGGTGTTGCATGAAGATCGCTGTGCTGTCGCGGAACCCGCGTCTGTATTCCACTCGTCGTCTGGTCGAAGCCGGGACCGAGCGTGGCCATGAAATGGTGGTGATCGACACCCTGCGCGCCTACATGAACATTGCCAGCCATAAACCGCAGATCCACTACCGCGGCAGGCCGCTGGAAGGTTTCGACGCGGTGATTCCGCGGATCGGTGCGTCGGTGACGTTTTATGGCTGTGCGGTGTTGCGTCAGTTCGAAATGATGGGCGTGTTTCCGCTCAATGAATCGGTGGCCATCGCTCGCTCGCGGGACAAGCTGCGTTCGTTGCAGTTGCTGTCCCGCCGTGGGATCGGTTTGCCGGTCACCGGTTTTGCCCACTCCCCGGACGACATTCCCGATTTGATCGCGATGGTCAATGGTGCGCCGCTGGTGATCAAGGTGCTGGAAGGCACCCAAGGCATCGGCGTGGTGCTGTGCGAAACCGCGACGGCGGCGGAGTCGGTGATCGAGGCGTTCATGGGCCTCAAGCAGAACATCATGGTTCAGGAGTACATCAAGGAAGCGGGCGGTGCGGACATTCGCTGCTTTGTGGTCGGTGACAAGGTGATCGCGGCGATGAAACGCCAGGCCAAGCCCGGGGAGTTTCGCTCCAACCTGCACCGGGGCGGCAGCGCCAGCCTGATCAAGATCACACCGGAAGAACGCATGACGGCATTGCGTGCGGCAAAGGTGATGGGTTTGGCGGTGGCCGGTGTAGATATCCTGCGATCCAATCATGGGCCGCTGGTGATGGAAGTGAATTCGTCGCCGGGGCTGGAGGGGATCGAGACCACCACCAGCAAGAACGTGGCGGGGATCATCATTGAGCATCTTGAGAAGAATGGTGGGCCGAATATGACGCGGACCAAAGGTAAGGGCTGATTCCTGATCTTTGCGGTAGCAGTGATGCCGCCTTCGCGAGCAGGCTCGCTCCCACAGATGATCTGCGGTGGATGAAGATCTCACATCCGGCGCAAATTCAGGTGGGAGCGAGCCTGCTCGCGAAGAGGCCGTCCGCCGCAACAAAGGTGTTAGCCCTTTAAACCGCATCCCGGGGCAACATCAACCCCAACGGCAACCGCACCCGCGCTTCCAGCCCGCCCCCGGAACGGTTGCGCAACTCGACATTGCCGCCATGCATCGAAGCAATCCGTTTCACGATCGCCAGGCCCAGCCCGGTGCCCTTGCCACCTCGGGCACGGTCACCACGAGTGAACGGGTTGAAGATCGCCTCAAGCTCCGACGGATCAATCCCCGCGCCACGGTCCATGACGCTCAGCACCACATACGGCGCGCTGACATCCCCGGATACATAAGCCGCCACCTCGACCCCGCTGCCAGCGTGATGCAAGGCGTTGCCGATCAGGTTGTTCAGCAGACGTTTCATCGACACCCGACGTAGCGGGAAGGGTTGGATCGGTTCCAGGCGCAGCCGCACTTTTTCTTCATTCTGGTTATACGGCGAGGCAACTTCACGCACCAGGTCGGTCAAGTCCACCTCTTCCACCGACTCGTCACGGCCATCGCGGATGAAGGCCAGGAACTGATCGAGAATCGCGTCCATGTCTTCGATGTCGCGGACCATGTCGTCCGTCAGGTCGCTGTGGTCGCCCATCAATTCCAGGGACAGGCGCAAACGGGTCAGGGGCGTGCGCAGATCGTGGGACACCCCGGCCAGCATCAACTCGCGCTCGCGGCCAGCTTGTTCGACGTCTTCGGCCATCTGGTTGAAGGCACGGTACACCTCGGTCATTTCACTCGGCGTATCGCTGATCGGCAGGCGCACGCTGCGGCCCTGACCGAGTTGCCGGGCGGCATAGACCAGACGTTTCAGGGGTTGGTTGAGCTGGCTGACAAAGATCCACGCCGAGGCGGTGGACAGTAGACCGATGGCGAGAAACCAGCCGAGCACGTTCCAGATTTTCTGGCCGCGCAGCGGATGCGGGTAAAGCGGTACTTTCAGCCAGCCATCACCCAGGCTGGGGGCTCGAACCCACAGTGCCGGCGGGGAGTGCATGCGTAATCGCACTTCGGTGTCTTCCCCCAGTTCGGCCTGCATCTGTCGCTGGTAGATCTCGCTGTAAGGCCAGTGCTGTTCACCTTCCGGCACACCGGCGCCCACCACCCTGATCAGGGTGGCGGCATCGGCGATCTTCTCGCGGTTTTCTTCATCCGCCGCCCAATAGGCGCGCAGCGTCAGGGCGACGCCGTGGCTGTATTGGCGGTCCACCAGCACGTCTTCGTTCATCAACAGGTAAACCAGGGTCAGCGCCTTGGAGAACAGGACGACGATCAGCACCAGCCAAAGGGTGCGTGAAAAAAAGCTCTGGGGGAACCAAACGGGGGTTTTCATTGATAACCGCTACATACATGCAGAAGCGAGCGATGCTCGCATATTGCAGATCGCGAGTCTGCGGGCAAGATCATCTGATCGTCGCCCGCTCGACTCGCCCCTACAAATCGCCGATCACTTGGTGGCGGCGCCATCCGGAACGAACACGTAACCCACGCCCCAAACCGTCTGGATGTAGCGTGGCTTGGACGGATCAGGTTCGATCATCCGGCGCAGACGGGAAATCTGCACATCGATGGAACGCTCCAGCGCATCCCACTCGCGACCACGGGCCAGGTTCATCAGTTTGTCGCGGGTCAGTGGCTGGCGGGCGTTCATCACCAGCGCCTTGAGCACCGCGAACTCACCGGTGGTGAGCATGTGCACCTCGTCACCGCGCTTGAGCTCGCGAGTGGCCAGGGACAGCTCGTAGTCACCGAAGGTCACGCTTTCGTCTTCGCTGCCCGGCGCGCCCGGCACCGGTGCTGCCTGACGCCGCAAGACAGCTTTGACCCGAGCCATCAGCTCGTCCGGGTTGAACGGCTTGGCCAGGTAATCGTCGGCGCCCAGCTCCAGGCCCTTGATGCGGCTCAGCTCATCGCCCTTGGCGGTGAGCATGATGATCGGAATCTGGTTGTTCGCGGTGCGCAGCCGGCGGCAGGCGGTCAGGCCGTCTTCGCCGGGCAGCATCAGGTCGAGGACGACCAGGTTGAACACTTCACGTGCCAGCAGACGGTCCATTTGTTCAGTGTTCGGGACGGCGCGGGCGCGGTAGCCCTTGCTGACGAAAAAGCGCTCCAGCAGGCTGCTGAGCCCCGGATCGTCGTCAACGATAAGAATTTTTTCGCCTTCAGCAATGTTTGCAGTGCTGCTCATTGGATGCTCCTTTGATCTCGGCGCGCATTATGGCGTAGCTGCCGTTATACGCACCGTGTGCATTGTTAGCAGATTTTTCCTTCACCGCCAGGAATCCAGGCATTGTGCCTGCGGCCTCTGTTGCCCCCGAATCACAGAACGCTGGTTATAATGCGCGGCCTTTTGTGTCAGGCAACGTCTGATCATTCCTGCGGCGACCGCTATTTATTTTCATGGCGCAGGCAGTAATTGTTCGATTTCACGGGTCAACGGGATGCCTGTTGATCCAGGTAGCGGCGCAGGCCAGGCCGCTCAACCAGTCTCGCCGAGCCTTTGACTTTGCGCCTGCGAGCCTGCTTTCACAATTTGTCAGGTGGTTTTATGGACAGCATCAACAGCCGCATCGCCGAGGAACTCGGTGTCCGCCCACAACAGGTCGAAGCGGCCGTCGCGCTACTCGATGAAGGCTCCACGGTGCCCTTCATCGCCCGTTACCGGAAAGAAGTGACCGGCAGCCTCGATGACATCCAGTTGCGTCATCTGGAAGAGCGTCTGCGCTACCTGCGAGAACTCGACGAACGGCGCATCAGCATCCTCGCCAGTATCCAGGAGCAAGGCAAGCTGACACCTGCGCTTGAGCGCGACATCAAGCTCGCCGACACCAAGACCCGCCTCGAAGACTTGTACCTGCCGTACAAGCAAAAGCGCCGCACCAAGGGCCAGATCGCTCTGGAAGCCGGCCTCGGCGAGCTGGCCGACGGCTTGTTCAACGACCCGACCCTGACGCCAGATGCTGAAGCCGCGCGCTTCGTCGACGCCGAAAAAGGCGTGGCCGATGTGAAAGCCGCCCTCGAAGGCGCCAAGTACATCCTGATGGAACGCTTCGCCGAAGACGCGGGCCTGCTGGACAAGCTGCGCAGCTACCTCAAGCAGGAAGCCACCCTCAGTGCCCGCGTCATCGCCGGCAAGGAAGAGGAAGGCGCCAAGTTCCGCGACTATTTCGAACACGACGAACCGCTCAAAAGCATGCCGTCGCACCGCGCCCTCGCCATTTTCCGTGGCCGCAACGAAGGCATTCTCAGCTCCGCGCTGAAAGTCGGCGACGAATTGCCCGGCGCCATGCACCCCTGCGAAGGCATGATCGGCCAACAATTCGGCATCCAGAACCAGAACCGCGCCGCCGACAAATGGCTGGGCGAGGTGGTGCGCTGGACCTGGAAGGTCAAGCTCTACACCCACCTGGAAACCGATCTGCTGGGCGAACTGCGCGATGGCGCGGAAACCGAAGCGATCAACGTGTTCGCCCATAACCTGCACGACTTGTTGCTGTCGGCGCCGGCTGGCCCGCGCGCCACGTTGGGCCTCGACCCGGGCCTGCGCACCGGTTGCAAGGTCGCGGTGGTCGATTCCACCGGCAAACTGCTGGATCACGCCACGGTTTACCCGCACGTGCCGCACAACAAGTGGGACCAGACCCTCGCGATTCTCGCGGCCCTGTGCGCCAAGCATGCAGTGGACCTGATCGCTATCGGCAACGGTACCGCCAGTCGCGAAACCGACAAGCTGGCCGCTGAACTGATCAAAAAATACCCAGCCATGAAGATGACCAAAGTCATGGTGTCCGAAGCCGGTGCTTCGGTTTACTCGGCGTCGGAACTGGCCTCCAAGGAGTTCCCGGACCTCGACGTGTCGATCCGTGGCGCGGTGTCGATCGCCCGTCGTCTGCAGGATCCGCTGGCCGAGCTGGTTAAAATCGATCCGAAATCCATCGGTGTCGGCCAGTACCAGCACGACGTGTCGCAGCTGAAACTGGCACGCGGCCTGGATGCAGTGGTTGAAGACTGCGTGAACGCCGTCGGTGTGGATGTGAACACCGCCTCCGTGGCGCTGCTGGCCCGTATCTCCGGTCTAAACGCGACCCTGGCGCAAAACATCGTCAGCCACCGCGACGAGCACGGTGCATTCAAGACTCGCGCCGCGTTGAAGAAAGTCGCGCGCCTGGGTGAAAAAACCTTCGAACAGGCCGCCGGCTTCCTGCGCGTGATGAACGGCGACAACCCGCTGGATTCGTCCGCCGTCCACCCGGAAGCCTATCCGCTGGTCCAGCGCATTGCCGCCGAGACTGACCGCGATATCCGCTCGCTGATCGGCGACGCCGCGTTCCTCAAGCGCCTCGATCCGAAGAAGTACACCGATGAAACCTTCGGTCTGCCAACGGTCACCGACATCCTGCAAGAGCTGGAAAAACCTGGCCGTGACCCGCGTCCCGAGTTCAAGACCGCTGAGTTCCAGGAAGGCGTCGAAGACCTCAAGGACCTGCAACTGGGGATGATCCTCGAAGGCGTGGTGACCAACGTGACCAACTTCGGCGCGTTCGTCGACATCGGCGTGCATCAGGACGGTTTGGTGCATATCTCTGCGCTTTCGGAGAAGTTCATCAAGGATCCGCGTGAAGCGGTGAAGGCCGGTGACGTGGTGAAAGTGAAGGTCATGGAAGTCGACATCCCGCGCAAACGCGTTGGCCTGTCGATGCGCATGAGCGACACCCCGGGCGAGAAAATCGACGGTGCCCGTGGTGCGCGTCCGGGGTCGGCACCGCGCCAGTCACAGAACACTGCACCGCGCAAGGAAACCACGGCGGCGGCTCCGGCCAACAACGCCATGGCTTCGCTGTTCGCCAACGCCAAGCAGTTGAAGAAACGCTGATGGACATTCCTGCCGGGCTGACCGAAAGCGCGTTTTTCAAGCTGCTGGGGTGCCGCTTGCACAGCCTCGAGACCGGGGTGGCGCAAGTCGCCCTCGGGCTTTCGCCAGAGCTGCGCAATCGCGGCGGCAAGCTGCACGGCGGGGCCTTGTTCAGTCTGGTGGACATTGCCATGGGGCTGGCCTGTTCCAGTACCCACGGCTTTGACCAGCAGAGTGCGACCATCGAGTGCAAGATCAACTACATTCGCGCCGTCGCCGACGGTGAAGTGATGTGTACGGCACGGGTGATCCACCCGGGCCGACGCACGCTGGTGGTCGAAGCGGATGTGATGCAGGGCGACAAACTGGTCGCAAAAGCACAAGGCACGTTCGCTGTCCTGTAGCTAGAAGCCATCAATTTGAGTTAATTTCAGCGCTGTGACCGCAGCGCCGAAATTCCCTGTGGGAGCGAGCCTGCTCGCGAAGGTTTGTCAGGTGACTTAAATATCAACTGACAGTCCCTCTTCGCGAGCAGGCTCGCTCCAACAGGGATTGCGGCGATCACTCCCTGGCTGGCTGCCACCCGTCCAGTGCGATCCGAAAACCAGGCGAAAACGCCAGTTTCAACTTCACCCTTGTAGACCGTCTTGCCCACCCCCATATTGGGGCGACTGACGCGTGAAGGAATCCAACTTGAGCGAACTTCTCAACCGCCGCCTGGCTCTGCTCGGCGAGCGCGCTAACCTCTCTCTGCTCGAACAGTGTCTTCACGGCATCGAACGTGAATGCCTGCGCGTGACCGGCGAAGGTCGCCTGGCGCAAACGCCGCACCCGGAAGAATTGGGTTCCGCGCTGACCAACGAACAAATCACCACCGACTATTCCGAGTCGCTGCTGGAGTTCATCACGCCCGCCCTGCCCGACCCCGCCGATACGCTGGCGAGTCTGGACAAGATCCACCGTTTTGCCTACAGCAAGCTCGGCAGCGAGTACCTGTGGAGTCCATCGATGCCGTGCCCTTTGCCGGCCGAGGAAGATATCCCGATTGCCTACTACGGCACCTCCAACATCGGCCAGCTCAAGTATGTCTATCGCAAGGGCCTGGCCCTGCGCTATGGCAAGACCATGCAGTGCATCGCCGGGATTCACTACAACTTTTCCCTGCCGGAAAAACTCTGGCCGCTGCTCAAGGAATCTGAAGGTTTTGTCGGCACCAACCGGGATTTCCAGTCGTCGTCCTACATCGCGCTGATTCGTAACTTCCGCCGCTACAGCTGGCTGCTGATGTACCTGTTCGGTGCCTCACCAGCGCTGGATGCCGGTTTCCTGCGTGGTCGTGCGCACCAGCTGGAGCAACTGGACCCGGACACCCTATACCTGCCCTACGCCACCAGCCTGCGCATGAGCGATCTGGGTTACCAGAGCAACGCTCAGGCCGGTTTGACGCCGTGCTACAACGATCTGGCCAGCTACACCGACAGCCTGCGCAAAGCGGTGGCGACACCGTATGCGCCGTATGTCGAAATCGGCACGCATCAGGATGGCGAGTGGGTTCAGCTCAACACCAACATCCTGCAGATCGAAAACGAGTATTACTCCAACATCCGCCCCAAACGCGTGACTTACACCGGCGAACGGCCGATTCAGGCCCTGGTGGCCCGCGGCATCCAGTACGTCGAAGTGCGTTGCCTCGACATCAACCCGTTCCTGCCGATGGGCATTGACCTGCCGGAGTCGCGGTTCCTCGATGCGTTCCTGCTGTATTGCGCGCTGAACGACAGTCCGCTGCTGACCAATACCTCGTGCGGCAACGCGACCTCGAACTTCCTCAGCGTGGTCAAGGAAGGTCGTCGTCCGGGGCTGCAACTGCAGCGCGACGGGCAACCGGTCGACCTGAAGGAATGGGCCGGCGAATTGCTGGAAAAAATTGCTCCGCTTGCCGCGATGCTTGATCAAAGCCATGGCGGCGATGCCCACAGCAAGGCATTGGATGCGCAACTGGCCAAGGTCAAGGACGCGTCCCTGACGCCATCGGCCCAGGTGCTGGCGGCGATGGCCGAGCACAAGGAGAGCTTTGCCCAGTTCTCCCTGCGCCAGAGCCAGGCGCATGCGGAGTTTTTCCGCAGCGAGCCGTTGAGTACCGAGGAGCAAGCGACGTTTGAAGAGCGGGCGCGTTTGTCGCTGGCTCAGCAGGTGGAGCTGGAGCAGAACGAAGTCGGCGATTTCGATGTGTTTGTCGGGTCGTATCAGGCGAGCATTCTGGCCATCAGCAACTAATCTTTGAAGGTCCTTCGGACCTTATCGCGAGCAGGCTCGCTCCCACAGGATTTATGCGATCCCTGTGGGAGCGAGCCTGCTCGCGAAGGTCGCGCCACGGTCTCCCTTAGAATTTTCCGCTCATAAGCTCATTCGAAAAAGTTATTTATTTTCGGATTCTTAGATCATTTAGTCTCCTTTCTCGCCGACATCCGGTCGCCTGACAAGGAGCTTCTCAATGAAACTGAATTTCCCCCTTCGCCTCCTGGCGGCCGCGTCCCTGGCGGCGGCGAGCTTCTTTGCCCAGGCGGCTGACGTCACCGTCGCCTACCAGACCACCGTTGACCCGGCCAAAGTCGCCCAAGCCGACGGTGCATACGAAAAAGCCACCAACGCCAAGATCGACTGGCGAAAATTCGATAATGGCGCCGACATCATCGCCGCCATCGCTTCCGGCGACATTCAGATCGGCTACCTCGGCTCCAGCCCCCTGACGGCTGCAATCACCCGCAAGGTACCGGTAGAAACCTTCCTCATCGCCACCCAGATCGGCGCCGCCGAAGCACTGGTCGCCCGCGACGGTTCCGGAATCAAGACCCCGCAGGACCTGGTCGGCAAGAAAATCGCCGTGCCGTTCGTTTCCACCGGTCACTACAGCCTGCTCGCCGCGCTGAAACACTGGAACATCGACCCGTCGAAAGTCACCGTACTCAATCTCGCACCGCCAGCGATCATCGCTGCGTGGAAACGCGGTGACATCGACGCCACTTACGTGTGGGATCCCGCGCTCGGTGTGGCCAAGGAAAACGGCAAAGTGCTGATCACCTCCGGCGAATTGGCCAAGTTCGGCGCACCGACCTTCGATGCCTGGATCGTGCGCAAGGATTTCGCCGAGAAGCACCCTGAAATCGTCACCGCGTTCGCCAAAGTGACCCTGGATGCCTACGCCGATTACCGCAAAGACCCGAAAGCCTGGCTCGCCAATCAAAGCAACGTCGACAAGCTGGTCAAACTGTCTGGCGCCAAGGCCAGTGACATCCCGCTGCTGCTGCAAGGCAACGTCTACCCACTGGCGGCTGATCAGGTGATCTCCCTCGGCGCGCCGACCACCAAGGCCATCACCGACACCGCTGTGTTCCTCAAGGAACAAGGCAAGGTCGAGGCCGTGCTGCCGGATTACGCCCCGTACGTCAGCGCCAAGTTCATCACCAATTGATCGGGAGTTAACCGCGATGGCTTTGCTACAGCTGGAGCGCATCAGCGCACAGTACCCGGGCAGCCCGGAACCGGTGCTGGCGGACATTTCCCTGAGTCTGGGCCCCCAGCAACTGCTGGTCGCCCTCGGCCCGTCCGGCAGTGGCAAGACTTCGCTATTGAACCTGATTGCCGGCTTCGTCGAGCCCAGCGCCGGACGCATCACGCTGGATGGCGTGCCAGTCAAAGGCCCCAGCGCCGAACGTGGCGTGGTGTTCCAGGACGACGCCCTCCTGCCCTGGCAGGACGTGCTGGCCAACGTCGGATTCGGTCTGGAACTGGCCGGTGTGTCCCGGGACAAACGCGAAATTCGCGCCCGGGAAATGCTTGCGCTGGTGGATCTCTCCGGTTTCGAAAACCGTCGAATCTGGCAGCTCTCGGGCGGCCAGAAGCAACGTGTCGGCCTGGCCCGTGCGCTCGCTGCCGATCCTCGCGTGCTGCTGATGGACGAACCCTTCGGCGCCCTTGATGCCTTCACCCGCGAACAGATGCAGGAGCTGCTGCTGCAAGTCTGGCAACGCACCGCCAAACCGGTTTTTCTGATCACCCACGACATTGAAGAAGCGGTATTTCTCGCCACGGATCTGATTCTGCTGGCGCCGAACCCAGGCCAAATCGTCGAACGCCTGAGCCTGGATTTCGGCCAGCGTTACGCCGCCGGTGAATCGGCACGGTCCATCAAGTCCGATCCGCGCTTTATCGAAACCCGCGAACACGTACTCGCCAAGGTGTTCTCGCAACGCAGCGCCGCCACGCGGCAGGAGCGCGCATGAGCAGTTATGAAATTCCCGCGGCGGCGGTGAAACCGGGTTCGACGGTAACGCCCCTGCGCCGCAGCCTGAGTACTCGCTGGATCAGCGTGCTGACACTGGTGGCGCTGGTGTTCATCTGGTGGGCCGTGACTGCCACTGGAATGATCGAACCGCTGTTCCTGCCGCCACCGTCCGCCGTATTGCAAAAAGGCTGGCTGCTGGTGACCACCGGCTACATGGATTCGACCTTGTGGCAGCACCTGGGCGCCAGCCTCAGCCGTATCGGTCTGGGCCTCGGGTTCGCGGTGCTGACCGCTGTTCCCGTTGGCATTGCCATCGGCCACAACCGCATTGCTCGCGGCATTCTCGATCCATTGATCGAGTTCTACCGCCCGATCCCGCCGCTGGCCTACCTGCCGCTGATCGTGATCTGGTGCGGCATCGGCGAGTTGTCGAAAGTCCTGCTGATCTACCTGGCGATCTTCGCCCCAATCGCCATCGCGACCGCGACCGGCGTACGTACCGTCGACCCGGCCAAGTTGCGCGCCGCACAGTCGCTGGGCGCAACCCGGGCGCAGTTGATCCGCCATGTGATTCTGCCGAGCGCGTTGCCGGACATCCTGACCGGTGTGCGCATAGGTCTGGGTGTGGGTTGGTCGACCCTGGTCGCCGCTGAGTTGATCGCCGCCACCAGCGGCCTGGGCTTCATGGTGCAGTCAGCCGCACAGTTCCTGGTCACCGATGTGGTGGTGCTGGGGATTCTGGTCATCGCCCTGATCGCCTTCGCCATGGAAATGGGCCTGCGCGCCCTGCAACGCAAGCTGGTGCCGTGGCACGGCCAGGCCCACTAATTTAACCCTGTGGCAACCCGGATTGAAGAGAAAGACCATGAGCAACCTGACCATCGTCCCCTTAAGCTCCGCCCTCGGCGCGCAAATCAGCGGCGTCGACATCAGCCAGCCGCTGAATCAGCAACAACGCGACGCCATCGAGCAGGCGCTGCTCAAACATCAGGTGCTGTTTTTCCGCGACCAGCCGATCGAGCCGCAACAGCAGGCGCGTTTCGCTGCTTATTTCGGTGACCTGCACATACACCCGATTTACCCCAATGTACCGGAACAGCCGGAAGTGCTGATCCTCGATACCGCCGTGACCGATGTGCGTGACAACGCGATCTGGCACACCGACGTGACCTTCCTGCCGACCCCGGCCATGGGCGCGGTGCTCAGCGCCAAGCTGCTGCCGGAGTTTGGCGGCGATACGCTGTGGGCCAGCGGCATTGCGGCCTATGAAGCGCTGTCCGCGCAGCTGAAAACCTTGCTCGAAGGACTGACCGCCACCCACGACTTCACTCGCTCGTTCCCGCTGGAGCGTTATGGCAACACGCCCGAAGCGCTGGCCCAATGGGAAGAAACGCGCCGGAAGAATCCGCCGCTGTCACACCCGGTGATTCGCACACACCCAGTGAGCGGGCGACGGTCATTGTTCGTCAATGAAGGTTTCACCTCGAAGATCAACGAGCTGTCCGACACCGAAAGCGAGACGATCCTGAAGTTTTTGTTCGCCCATTCGACTCGGCCGGAATTCACCATTCGCTGGCGCTGGCAGAAGGATGACGTGGCGTTCTGGGATAACCGTGTGACGCAGCACTATGCCGTCGATGATTACCGGCCGGCGCGGCGGGTGATGCAGCGGGCTACGGTGTTGGGGGATGTGCCGTTTTTCCGCTGAACCCGACCTATTTATTGACTGTAATGGCCCCTTCGCGAGCAGGCTCGCTCCCACAGGGATTTGTGCTCGATGCAAATCCACTGTGGGAGCGAGCCTGCTCGCGAAGGGGCCGTAACTGACGCCGGAAAACCCGGCGCCAAACACTTATTCGGCAGTCGACGGTTTCTCCCAAAGATTGACCCCGCCCTCCTGGGCAAACCGGTCAATCTCCGCCAACTCCTCCGAGCTGAAGCTCAGATTTTTCAAAGCCCCGACATTCTCGATAATCTGCTCCGGCCGGCTAGCGCCGATCAACGCCGAGGTCACCCGCGGGTCTCGCAACGTCCAGGCCAACGCCAACTGCGCCAGGCTCTGACCACGACGCCGGGCAATCTCGTTCAAGCCACGCACATGAGCGATGTTGGCTTCAGACAGATGCGACGCCTGCAACGAACCGCCACCCGGACGATTGACCCGCGCATCCGCCGGTACCCCATTGAGGTACTTGTCAGTCAGCAATCCCTGAGCCAGCGGGGTGAACGCAATCACCCCCGTGCCAAGCTCATCGGTGGTGTCCAGCAGGTCCTTTTCCACCCAGCGGTTGAGCAGATTGTAAGCGGGCTGGTGAATCAGCAACGGTACTTTCCACTCTTTCAACAGCGCCGCCATTTCACGGGTTTTCACCCCGGAGTACGACGAGATGCCGATGTACAGCGCCTTGCCCTGCTGCACGGCGGTGGCCAGTGCGCTGGCGGTTTCTTCCAGTGGGGTGTCCGGGTCGAAGCGGTGGGAATAAAAGATATCCACATATTCCAGGCCCAGGCGCTGCAGGCTCTGATCGAGGCTGGCCAGCACGTACTTGCGCGAACCGCCGCCCTGGCCGTATGGACCAGGCCACATGTCCCAGCCGGCCTTGCTGGAGATGATCAGCTCGTCGCGGTACTGCTTGAAGTCTTCGCGCAGCAATCGACCGAAGTTGATCTCGGCGCTGCCGTACGGCGGGCCGTAGTTGTTGGCCAGGTCGAAGTGGTTGATGCCCAGGTCGAACGCGGTGCGCAACAAGGAGCGCTGGGTGTCGATCGGCGTGCTGTCACCGAAGTTGTGCCACAGGCCCAGGGACAGTGCAGGCAGCACCAGGCCACTGCGACCCACGCGGCGGTAAGGGATGGAATCGTAGCGGTTTTCGGCAGCGGTGTAGGTCATCGAATCCTCTCTTGTGTGTCTTGAAGTTGGTATCGACTGCTTCGCAAGTTGCCCAGCATACGCCGAGAAAAACGCCGATAAACCTCGGATTCGAGAAAAGGCTGAAACGTTTCACAGATTTCAACGCCGTTGCGCCGGGGCCGGTAGCTACTGACCTGTTCCTGCACGGCAAGAGCGAAGAGCAGATCCAGAACTTCGCCAGGATGGCCCCGCTGGAGCGCCTGGGACAGCCGGAAGATATTGCCCGTGTCGTGTCCTTTCTGGCGGGTCCGGACTCGGGTTGGGTCAATGGGCAGATTTTTCGGGTTAATGGCGGGTTGGTTTAACTATGCTCGATGTGTGGGGTGAAACAGGCAACACACATCCGCAGGGAGGAAACTCACCATGCACACCACCATCATCATCTTCTTCGGCCTGGTCCTGCTGGCACTGATGCTGCTCATCGGCGAGAAAATCGGTTTCAGTCGCCAGACCCTGACCTACAGCTTCATCGTGCTATGGCTGGCACTGTCGATGATCAACGGCGCCGTCGGCGTAGTCACCGCCGGCCAGTCCGTCACGACAGAACTGGTGGTCGGCAGCATTGTGTTCGGTGTGCCGGTGGCGGCGCTGGTCTTGTTCATGGTGCTGAGCACCGAGACCTGAAAAAAACCAGCCCCACCCTTGCGCTCAACGCACCAGGTGCAAGAACTGCATGTGCCGCTCGTACTGGTCGAGGATGTCGTTGATGACCTGCTCCTTGGTGTAACCCACCAGATCGTAATCCTGACTGCCTTCGCTCAAATGCACTTCGGCCCGATAGTAACGACGGTTATTGAGCTCCTTGGACCCCATCCCGCCACGGGCGAAGGACGGCGTGAAGTAGCCACGCATTTGCACCTGGTAGATGAACGGATGCTGCTCGCCATGGCCGATTTCCAGGCTGACGCTGTCGTTGGCCGGATCTGGCTGAGCGACGACGTTCAAACCCTTCTCGACGAACACCGCCGTCACTTCTTCAATCGCCGGACGTACCGTCGTTTCGAGGAAGCGGTAAACCTCATCCCGCGACGGGAAATGCACCGCCTGACTCAAACGCTGACGCCAACCGCCACGACGAGAGCCGGAGACCGGTGCCAGGGAATGCAGCTGCGCGATCTGTTTCTGGGACTCCAGATAGAACGCCTTGTGCAGTCCCCACATCATCAACAGCAGAATCAACGAGAACGGCAAGGAGGTCAGCACCACCGCTGACTTCAGCGCATCGATACTGCCGGAGAACAGCAGCGCACTGGTTATCAGCGCGGTCATCGCGCCCCAGAACACCCGCAACCATTTCGGCCCGTCTTCATCCGGATTGCCGCCCTTGGCGGACAGCGTCGACAACACCACCGTGCCGGAGTCGGCCGAAGTGACGAAGAACACGAAGCTGATGAACACCGTCACCGCGATCACCGTTTTACTCCACGGATAGGTTTCCAGCAGCAGGTAGAGGGTCATCGAAGGGTTATCGATGGCCGACATGCCCAGCGCGCTCATGCCGTGGTTGAGCACTTGATCGATGGCGCTGTTGCCGAAGATCGACATCCAGGCCAGGGTGAAACCTAGCGGAATCAGCAGCACGCCGAAGACGAATTCGCGGATGGTCCGGCCACGGGAAATCCGTGCGATGAACAGCCCCACGAACGGCGACCATGCAATCCACCAGGCCCAGTAGAACACTGTCCAGCCGCCCAGCCAGTCGCTGGGTTTGTCGTAGGCGTAGAGGTCGAAACTCTTCATCGGCAAGGCGCCGAGGTAGTCGCCGATGTTCTGGATCAGGGTGTTAAGCAGGTGCTGAGTCGGCCCCGCGAACAACACGAACAGCAGCAGCGCGCAGGCCAGCAGCATGTTGATGTCGGACATCACCCGCACGCCTTTATCGACGCCGGACACGGCCACGATGATCGCCGCGCCCATCATCAGCGTGATCAGGCCGACCTGAATCCACTGGGTATGAGCGATGCCGAACAGGTAGTCCAGGCCGGAATTGAGGTGCAACACGCCAAAGCCCATGTCGGCACCGAGGCCGAACACCGTGGCGATGATGCCGAAGCCATCCACCGCGTAACCGATCGGACCGTTGATGCGCTTGCCGATCAGCGGATAGAGCGCCGAGCGCAGGGCAAGCGGCAGGTTGTGGCGATAGGCGAAGTAAGCCAGGGCCATGCCGACGAAGGCGAACACGCCCCAGCCGTGCAGGCCCCAGTGCAGAAACAGAATCTGCATCGCCTGACGCGCCGCATCCGCTGTGCCGGCCTCGCCTTGAGGCGGTTGCGCCAGATGGGTCAGCGGTTCGGACACGCAAAAGAAAAACAGCGTGATGCTGATCCCGGCGGCGAATAGCATGCCGGCCCAGGACAGGTAACTGAATTCGGGCTCGTCGTGGTCGGCACCGAGCTTGATCTTGCCGTAGCCGGACAAGGCGGTGACCACCACGAAGACCAGATACAGGGTCATCGCGAGCATGTAGTACCAGCCGACCGTATTGGCCGCCCAGTTTTGCGCTGCCAGTAACCAGGCACCGGCCTGTTCGGGCATGGCGATCACGACAATGCCGAACAACAGAATGAAACTCGCCGCAAAGTAGAACACCGGCGGATTCATGCGGACCTGGCCGCTTGGAGGGAGGGACGATGCACTCATGAAAGGTGCACCTCGAGGGGGTGAAACAGGGCAATCAGAAACGGACTCGGCAAAGGCAAGCCTCCTGTTGTGAGCGGGCAGCAAACCGGCGGTTTAACTTGAATGAGCGTTCAAGTTAAACATAAATAGCCTGCTAAGGACTAATCGCAGGGCTCGGCGGTCCCTTTCCTACGCTAGCTCAAGGAAGGGTATGACGTGGGGTTTGGGGGATTCGTTCAGTGGATAATTGGCTGAACGCCATTATCCTGGTTCGGCTTGAAACCATTCGCGAGCAGGCTCGCTCCCACAGGAGAAGTGTCGTGCACAAATCCGTGTCCAATATCCATCCACTGTGGGAGCGAGCCTGCTCGCGAAGAGGCCGGGTCAGTTAACCGAGAATTCGGGCCTTACTTCTGCGTCCCATCATCATGCTGCAAATTCGCCTGAGTCAGGTTGCTCCCCGCCGGCACGCTGCGGGTCAGCCAGACGTTACCGCCTATGGTCGAACCCTTGCCGATGGTGATCCGCCCCAGAATCGTCGCCCCGGCATAAATCACCACGTCATCCTCGACAATCGGATGCCGCGGCTGACCCTTCTGCAGCTGGCCGTCCTCATCCGCCGGGAAGCGCTTGGCCCCCAGGGTCACGGCCTGATAAATCCGCACCCGCTCGCCGATGATCGCGGTCTCGCCGATCACCACACCCGTCCCATGATCGATGAAGAAGCTGCGCCCGATCTGCGCGCCCGGATGAATGTCGATACCGGTGGCCGAGTGGGCGATTTCCGCGCTGATCCGCGCGAGCAGCGGCAGCCCGGCGCGGTACAAGTGATGGGCGAGGCGATGGTGAATCACCGCCAGAATGCCCGGGTAGCAGAGCAACACTTCATCGACGCTGCGAGCTGCCGGGTCGCCGTGGTAGGCCGCCAGCACGTCGGTGTCCAACAGACTGCGCAAGCCTGGCAGGGCGAGGGCGAAGTCCTGGATGATCTGGAGGGTCCTGGCCTCGACTTCAGTCTCGGCCTGGGCGCCGTGGCGGGCGGCGTAACGAAGTTCCAGTCGCGCCTGAGCCAGCAACGCATTCAACGCAACGTCCAGCGTGTGGCCGACATAGAAGTCTTCACTCTCCTCACGCAAGTCGACCGGCCCCAGGCGCATCGGAAACAACGCACCGCACAGCGCTTCAAGAATTTCCGCCATGGCTGCTCGGGAAGGCAACTCGCGACCGCCCTGCTCGCCGCTGACGCGGCCGTTTTGTGCACGCCATTCATCCCGCGCCGAACGTAGCTGGCTGACGATGGTCTGCAATTGCCAATGGCTGGAACGCTCGCTCACGGTAAAAACTCCTCACGGGCGGCCGGACTGTCTGGCCGCGTTGACGGCGATTACTTTACGGCAAGGTCCGGACGCGGAATTAAGAACCAATTGTGCTGTGTTAAACACTTTTGGCTATAAGCGATTCCCGGTTGCCCCGGTAAATCGGCGTGCCTATAGTCCTGACATCTTTTTGTACCAGTACGGAAATCATGATTAAACAACAGCTCGCCCGTTTTGACCGCCTCGACCTGCTTGGCCACCCCACGCCACTGGAAAAACTCGAACGCCTGTCGACTTGGCTGGGCCGCGATATCTATGTCAAACGCGATGACCTGACGCCGTTGGCAATGGGTGGCAACAAGCTGCGCAAGCTCGAGTACCTGGCCGCCGATGCATTGGCGCAAGGTGCCGATACCTTGATCACCGCTGGCGCGCTGCAGTCCAACCATGTACGCCAGACCGCCGCCGTGGCGGCCAAACTTGGCCTCGGCTGCGTCGCACTGCTGGAAAATCCGCTGGGTACCGATGACGCCAATTATGTCGGCAACGGCAATCGGCTGTTGCTGGATTTGTTCGATGCCAAGGTTGAGTTGGTGGAAAACCTGGATAACGCCGACGAGCAATTGGAGGCGTTGGCCGCGCGACTGCGCAATAACGGTAAGAAGCCGTATCTGGTGCCGATTGGCGGCTCCAATGCCTTGGGCGCCCTGGGATATGTGCGCGCCGGACTGGAACTGGCCGAGCAGATCAAGGACACCGGCCTCACGTTCGCCGCCGTGGTCCTGGCCTCGGGCAGCGCCGGCACTCACAGTGGCCTGGCGCTGGCATTGAGTGAAGTCCTGCCGGATTTGCCAGTGATTGGTGTCACCGTTTCACGCAGCGATGAAGATCAACGGCCGAAGGTCCAGGGCCTCGCCGAGCGTACGGCACAATTGTTGAATGTGAGCCTGCCGTCGAGTTTCAACGTCCAATTGTGGGACGAGTACTTCGGCCCGCGCTATGGCGAACCGAACGCCGGGACGCTGGCGGCGGTGAAGCTGCTGGCGGGCCAGGAAGGCTTGCTGCTCGACCCGGTTTATACCGGCAAGGCGATGGCCGGGTTGTTGGACGGGGTGGGTCGTCAACGTTTCGATGAGGGACCGATAGTCTTCTTGCACACCGGCGGGGCGCCGGCGTTGTTTGCCTATAAAGATTTTCTGTAGGTTGATTGTTCCCACGCTCCTGCGTGGGAAACATCTTGAAGCTATATTCGATAAATGAATAATAAAATCAATATTTATTATTTTCCAATCTAAAACCGTCGACATATAGTCTCGCCGCAGGCGAATTTGAAACAAGACGCATAGACTGCTTTAGGGCAGGATATCGCAGTCGTTCAAATCCCGATTTTGCCAACTTTCCTAAAGCGTCTTCATAAGAAAACACAGGGGCTTGTCATGAATTTTTCCGCACTACGTCGAAATCTGCTGGTAGGTTCGTTGGGCCTCGCGCTCAGCGCCGGCCTGCTGGGGCAAGCAGTTGCCGGTGAGCAACTGCAAAAAATCAAGGACGCCGGCGTAATCAACGTGGGTCTGGAAGGCACTTACCCACCGTTCAGCTTCGTCGACGCCGATGGCAAACTGGCCGGCTTCGAAGTCGAATTCTCCGAAGCCTTGGCCAAAGAGCTGGGCGTGAAGGTCAAACTGCAACCGACCAAATGGGACGGCATCCTCGCGGCACTGGAATCCAAGCGTCTGGACGCGGTGGTCAATCAAGTGACCATCTCCGAAGAGCGCAAGAAGAAATATGACTTCTCCGAGCCGTACACCGTTTCCGGTATTCAGGCGCTGACCCTGACCAAGAACAAAGACACCATCAAGACCGCCGCCGATCTGGCCGGCAAGAAAGTCGGCGTCGGTCTGGGCACCAACTACGAACAGTGGGTGAAAGAAAACGTGCCGAAGGCAGACATCCGCACTTACGAAGATGACCCGACCAAGTTCCAGGATCTGCGCGTCGGCCGCATCGACGCCATTCTGATCGACCGCCTCGCCGCGCTGGAATACGCCAAGAAGGCCAAGGACACCACCGCCGCCGGCGAAGCGTTCTCCCGTCAGGAAGCCGGTATCGCCTTGCGCAAAGGCGAACCTGAATTGCTGGCAGCGGTAAACAAGGCCATCGAAAAACTGCGCGCCGACGGCACCCTCGCCAAGCTCTCGCAGAAATACTTCAACGCCGACGTCACTAAATAATGGAAGAAGCTTTCCAACTCGCACTGGATTCCGTGCCCTTTCTGCTCAAGGGCGCGTATTACACGGTGATCCTCAGCCTGGGCGGGATGTTCTTCGGCCTGGTGATGGGGTTTGGCCTGGCATTGATGCGCCTGTCGCGCTTCAAACTGGTGAGCTGGATCGCCCGCATCTACGTGTCGTTCTTTCGCGGCACGCCGTTGCTGGTGCAGCTGTTCGTGATCTATTACGGCTTGCCGCAATTGGGCATCGAACTTGATCCGCTGCCAGCGGCCCTGATCGGCTTCTCGCTGAACATGGCTGCCTACGCCTGCGAAATCCTGCGTGCCGCGATCAGCTCCATCGAACGCGGCCAGTGGGAAGCTGCTGCCAGTATCGGCATGACCCGTGCACAAACCTTGCGTCGGGCCATCCTGCCGCAAGCGATGCGCACGGCATTGCCACCACTGGGCAACAGCTTCATTTCGCTGGTCAAGGACACGGCGCTGGCCGCCACCATCCAGGTGCCGGAACTGTTCCGTCAGGCGCAGCTGATAACCGCCCGCACCTTCGAAATCTTTACCATGTACCTTGCCGCCGCGCTGATCTACTGGGTTCTGGCCACGGTGCTTTCGCACCTGCAGAATCAGTTGGAAGCACGGGTCAATCGGCACGACCTGGAGTCCTGACCCAATGATTGTCGTGGAAAAACTGACAAAGCAGTTCAAGGGTCAAGTGGTGCTCAACGGCATCGACCTGCAGGTGAAGGAAGGAGAAGTGGTGGCGATCATCGGGCCCAGCGGCTCGGGCAAGACCACCTTCCTGCGTTGCCTGAACTTTCTGGAGGAGCCCACCAACGGCCGGATCAAGGTCGGTGACATCGAAATCGATGGCAGCCGCCCGTTGAACCAGCAGCAGGGCCTGGTACGACGGTTGCGCCAGCATGTGGGTTTCGTGTTCCAGAACTTCAACCTGTTCCCCCACCGCACCGCCCTGGAAAACGTCATTGAAGGGCCGATCATCGTAAAGAAGATGCCGCACGCCGAAGCCGTTGCCTTGGGTAAAAAGCTGATGGCCAGGGTCGGCCTGGCGGGCAAGGAAGACGCTTACCCGCGTCGCCTGTCTGGCGGTCAGCAACAGCGCGTGGCAATTGCCCGCGCGCTGGCGATGGAGCCGGAGGTGATTCTGTTCGACGAACCCACCTCAGCCCTCGACCCGGAGTTGGTGGGTGAAGTGTTGGCGACCATTCGCAGTCTGGCCGAAGAGCGACGCACCATGGTCATCGTCACTCACGAAATGGGTTTCGCCCGGGACGTGGCCAACCGTGTGGTGTTTTTCGACAAAGGTGTGATCGTCGAGCAAGGCGAAGCCAAGGCATTGTTTGCCAACCCGAAAGAAGAACGGACAAAACAGTTTCTCAGCAAGTTTCTGAATAACGCCAACCACTAAAATACCCGCGCAATACGGGTCAACTTCCATGGATGGAAGTCCCTCCCCTTTCTATTACGCCCTCCCCATATTTAGTTAAATTTATCCGCACGATATACAACTTCTTGTCAGCGTGCGCGGTACATATATATGCGCTTCCACCGCTGGGCGCCCTCTAATACTCTCGAATCTGAAATTTGGCGAGAAGCGAAGAACCTTCGCCTCATCACGGGTGAAACCGCCTGACTTGGCAGATTTGTTCGACACATCGCCAAGGTTTATTAACCTCAACGCGTAGGAATTTTCTGAATAACACTGAATCTTGTATTTAACTAACCTGCTCTATTGACACTTATTCAAGCTCGCTCTTATCTAGTCTGCAGCCATTGATACCCATCACACTCAGGCAATATTTCAATTCAAAGTAATGAACGGTTCGCTGTTCGGACTTCGTATTTTTGATTTTCCAGAAATGGACTTCGTTGCAAGACTTCAAGGAGAACCCATGAAAAGCATCTCGCACAAACCCGAACTGGCGGCGCCGTCCCTCGCGCAATCAAACAAGAATGGCATCAACATCACCTCGGCGGCTCATCTGCTGGTCGACGTGGCGCCCTATCCCGGTATGGATGAAGGCGACCTGATCGAACTGTTCTGGGACAACTGCTATGTGGCTTCCCGGGTGCTGAGCGCCCATGAGGTCGGCAACATCGTCAGCCTGCGAGTGCCGGAAAGTTTCATTGCCAATGGTGCTGCACGCGTCCACTACCGGATCATGCAAGTCGGGCGGGGAGCAGCCCTGTCAGCCCCTGTGCGCGTCCAGATCAAACTCGACTGCCCGGGTGGTCAACCCTCTGCACTGTTCGGCGACGAAAACCAGAACCTGGCGCCAGTGACCATTCCCGGGACCATTCGCCGTCAGGGGGTCAATCCGAACCAGATCAAGCGCGGCGTTCCGTTGACCATCGAGCCGTACCTGAACATGGCCGCCGAAGACGAAATCACCCTGCGCTGGGGCGATGTGCGCATGGACCTGCCCAAGCTCATGCCTGGCGACGTCGGCCAGCCGATCCAGGTCTGGGTGCCGCCGGCGATCATTCTCGAAGCCGGCGAAGACCTGCGGCTGGAAGTGACTTACTGCATCCTCGATCGGGTTGGTAACAACTCGCGCTGGGCACCGGCTCGTATGCTGAAGATTGGTTGCGCCAATCCGTATCTCAAAGTCCCGCCGAAGAAGGAACTGAAAGCGGCAGAACCCCACAACCATTGACGGCGCGCAGGATATTTGTGGCGAGGGAGCTTGCTCCCGCTGGGGTGCGAAGCGCCCCAAAAACCGCAAATACGTGTTTGTCCGTCCAAGCATGATGACAAGTCTTGACGACTGCTGCGCAGCCGAGCGGGAGCAAGCTCCCTCGCCACAGGGGTGGTATTCGCCAATGCAAGACCCCTTCTATGTATATTCCTAAAAGTTAGTTTATTTATTTTTTATACACGCTTAGGGTATATAGACCGGACCACCGGACATTCTTGTTTTCGTTCGTCGCACTGATCGCGGCGTTTTTCATGAGATGTGAGGTAGGTATGGTCCGGAACACAATCACCCCAGTGCAAATCGCCAGGGCATTGCGTGCAGCCAAGGAGCGGCACTGATGTCCAGTCTGGCAGATGCAATCGTCCAGAGTGATCTGGATATCGCCCCCTTGTTGTTGCCCGCGCAAGTCTTGCGCAACGATGCACAAGCCATCAATGCCGCCCGGGAGCTGGCGCAAGTCGCCCGCCTGCAAGCGGCCAAACGTGACCGGCAGCGCAAACTGCCGTGGTCGGAAATCGAACAGTTCACTCGCAGCGGCCTGGGCAGCATCGCCATCCCGCGCGAGTACGGTGGCCCACAGGTTTCATTCGTCACCCTGGCCGATGTGTTCGCGATCATTTCCGCGGCCGACCCGGCACTGGGACAGATCCCGCAGAACCAGTTCGGCATCCTCAACCTGGTACTCGGCAGCGCTACCGAATCACAGAAAAAGCAGCTGTTCAAAAGCGTGCTCGAAGGTTGGCGGATCGGGAATGCCGGGCCGGAACGCGGCACCAAAAACACCCTGGAACTCAAGGCACGGATCACCGCCGATGGTGACGGCTTTGTCATTAGCGGGCAGAAGTTCTATTCCACCGGCGCCCTGTTCGCCCACTGGGTCGCGGTCAAGGCACTGAACGACGACGGCAAGCAAGTGCTGGCCTTCGTCCGTCGTGGAACACCGGGCCTGCGCATCGTTGATGACTGGTCCGGTTTCGGTCAGCGCACCACCGCCAGCGGCACGATTTTGCTTAACAACGTGCGGGTCGACGCCGAGTTGGTGGTGGATAACTGGAAGATCAACGACAAGCCGAACATCCAGGGAGCGGTCTCGCAGTTGATTCAAGCGGCCATCGATGCCGGCATCGCCCGGGGCGCCATCGACGATGCCATCGAGTTCGTGAAAACCCGTGCCCGGCCATGGATCGATGCCAAGGTCGACCGGGCCAGCGATGACCTCTACGTGATCGCCGACATCGGCAAACTGAAAATCGAACTGCACGCCGCCGAAGCGCTACTGCGCAAGGCCGGGCAGGTGCTTGATCAGGTCAACGCCGCGCCGCTCACTGCCGAGTCCGCCGCGCGCGCCTCGATTGCCGTGGCCGAAGCCAAGGTCCTGACCACCGAGATCTCGCTACTGGCCAGCGAAAAACTCTTCGAGCTGGCCGGCAGCCGCGCAACGCTTGCCGAATTCAACCTCGACCGCCACTGGCGCAACGCTCGCGTGCACACGCTGCATGACCCGGTGCGCTGGAAATATCACGCCGTGGGCACGTATCACCTCAACGGCACTTTGCCGGCTCGCCATTCCTGGATTTAACGACCAGAACACTTTTTGACCAGTTCTCTGGAGAAACACATGACTCTTTCTCACCACGTCGCGGTCATAACCAGCGATGAGCAAGCCCTTATTGTCGCCAGTGACCTGGCCGAGGATTTCAAACGCGACAGCGCCCTTCGTGACCGCGAACGCCGTTTGCCACACCCGGAGCTGGAAGTGTTTTCCCGTTCGGGCTTGTGGGGCATCAGCGTGCCAAAGGAATACGGCGGTGCCGGCGTTTCCAACGTCACGCTGGCCAAGGTGATCGCACTGATCGCTCAGGCTGACGGCTCTCTCGGGCAAATCCCGCAGAACCATTTTTATGCCCTGGAAGTGCTGCGCGTGAACGGCAGCGCCGAGCAGAAAAAACGCCTCTATGCAGAAGTGCTGGCCGGTCAGCGCTTTGGCAATGCGCTTGCCGAGCTCGGGACCAAAACCGCCCACGACCGCGTCACCCGCCTCACCCGCGACGGTGATGGTTACCGGATCAACGGCCGCAAGTTCTACGCTACCGGCGCCATCTACGCCCAGCGCATCCCTACGTCAGTTGTGGATGAAAACGGCGTTCAGCAACTGGCTTTCGTCCCTCGTGACGCCAAGGGCCTGACGGTGATTGACGATTGGAGCGGCTTTGGCCAACGCACCACCGGCAGCGGTTCGGTTGTATTCGAAGACGTCTACGTCGCCGCGCAAGACGTGATTGCGTTTCAGAGCGCTTTCGAGCGCCCGACCACCGTCGGTCCGCTGGCGCAGATTCTTCACGCCGCCATCGACACCGGCATCGCCCGCGCCGCGTATGAAGATGCGCTGCACTTCGTGCGTACCAAGACCCGACCGTGGATCGATGCCGGCAACGACAAAGCCACGGAAGATCCCCTGACCATCAAGAGCTTCGGCCACTTGAGCATCCGCCTACATGCGGCCGAAGCCCTGCTGGAACGCTCCGGTGAATTCCTCGACAAAGCCCAGGCCGACACCAACGCACAGACCGTCGCCGCCGCTTCGATCGCCGTTGCCGAAGCCCGGGCCATCAGCACCGAAATCTCTCTCGCTGCTGGCAGCACGCTGTTCGAACTGGCCGGTAGCCAGGCAACGCTGGTCGAGCACGGTCTGGATCGTCACTGGCGCAACGCTCGGGTACATACCCTGCACGACCCGGTGCGCTGGAAGTATCACGCGGTAGGCAACTACTACCTCAACGATGAAAACCCGCCGTTGCGGGGGACCATCTGAATGGCAAAGAAAAAGATCCTGCTCAATGCCTTCAACATGAATTGCATCGGGCACATCAACCATGGCCTGTGGACACATCCACGGGACACGTCGACTCAATACAAAACCATCGAGTACTGGACTGAACTGGCACAACTGCTGGAACGCGGGCTGTTCGACGGTTTGTTCATCGCCGATATCGTGGGCGTGTACGACGTCTACCAGAATTCGGTGGACGTGCCGTTGAAAGAGTCGATTCAGTTACCGGTCAACGATCCGCTGCTGCTGGTCTCGGCCATGGCCGCCGTCACCAGAAACCTCGGCTTCGGCCTGACCGCCAACCTGACTTATGAACCGCCGTACCTGTTCGCCCGACGCATGTCGACCCTCGATCACCTGAGTCGCGGCCGGGTCGGCTGGAACATCGTCACCGGCTACCTCGACAGTGCCGCCAAGGCCATGGGCCTGAGCGAGCAGGTCGAGCACGACCGTCGCTACGACCAGGCCGATGAATACCTGCAAGTGCTCTACAAACTCTGGGAAGGCAGCTGGGAAGACGGCGCGGTGCTCAACGATCCGCAGCAACGGGTCTACGCCCAACCGGAAAAAGTGCACAAGGTCGAGCACAAGGGCGAGTTCTATCAGGTCGAGGGTTATCACCTGTGCGAACCGTCGCCGCAACGCACGCCGGTGCTGTTCCAGGCCGGCAGTTCCGATCGCGGCTTGCTGTTTGCCGGGCGCCATGCCGAGTGCGTGTTCATCAGCGGCCAGAACAAACCGGCGACCAAAGTTCAAGTGGACAAGGTTCGCGCCAGCGCCATCGAGGCAGGACGCAACCCCGAGGACATCAAGGTGTTCATGGGGCTGAATGTGATTGTCGGCGCGACCGAAAAACAGGCCTGGGCCAAGCATGCCGAGTACCTGAGCTACGCCAGTGCCGAAGCCGGGGTGGCGCATTTTTCGGCGTCTACCGGGATCGACTTCTCTGAATACGAGATCGATGAACCGATCCAGTACGTGAAGAGCAACGCCATCCAGTCCGCCACCAAGAACCTGCAAAACAACGACTGGACCCGGCGCAAATTGCTCGAGCAACACGCCCTCGGCGGACGGTACATCACGGTGGTCGGTTCGCCTGAGCAAGTGGCGGATGAGCTGGAATCGTGGATCGCGGAAACCGGGCTCGATGGCTTCAACCTGACGCGGATTGTCACCCCGGAAAGTTATGCGGATTTCATTGAGCTGGTGATTCCAGAGTTGCAGCGTCGAGGGTCGTACAAGACGGCTTATGACGATGGCAGCTTGCGGGAAAAGCTGTTTCACGGCGGAGCGCATTTGCCTGAGCAACATACCGGATCGGCGTTTCGCCGCTAAAAGCTTCGCGAGCAGGCTCGCTCCCACAGTGGATCTTCGGTGTTCACGCAATCCCTGTGGGAGCGAGCCTGCTCGCGAAGAGGTCGGACCAAACACCCAAAAATTCATGCACTGACTGGAAAACTCATCATGACCAAGAACTACTTCTCGCACCCAGTCAAAGCACTGGCCCTGGCCCTCGGCCTCTTCAGCTCCATCACCTTCGCCGCCGACGCGCCGCTGAAAGTCGGCACCACCGCCGCCTTCGCCATTCCCCTGGAAGCCGCCGTCGAAGAAGCGAAAAAACAAGGCCTCCAGGTCGACCTGGTGGAGTTCAGCGACTGGATCGCCCCCAACGTCAGCCTCGCCGCCGGCGACATCGACGTGAACTACTTCCAGCACATCCCGTTCCTGGAAAACGCCAAGGCCGCCGCCGGTTTCGACCTGGTGCCATTCGCCCCGGGCATCATCAACAACGTCGGCCTCTACTCGAAAAAATACAAAAGCTTCGACGAGCTGCCCGAAGGCGCGAGCGTCGCCATCGCCAACGACCCGATCAACAGCGGGCGTGGCCTGCAGCTGCTGGCCAAGGCAGGCTTGATCACGCTCAAACCGGGTGTTGGCTACAAAGCCACCGAAGAAGACATCATCGCCAATCCAAAGAAAATCAAAATCCTGCAGGTCGAAGCGGTGCAACTGGTGCGCGCCTATGACGACGCCGATCTGGTCCAGGGTTACCCGGCCTACATTCGCCTGGCGAAGACCTTCGACGCCGGTTCCGCCTTGCTGTTCGATGGCCTCGATCACAAGGAATACGTGATTCAATTCGTGATCCAGCCGGACAGCAAAACCGACCCGCGCCTCATCAAATTCGTCGACATCTACCAGCACTCGCCCGCCGTTCGCGCCGCCCTGGATAAAGCCCACGGCAAGCTTTATCAAGCTGGCTGGGAAAGCTGAGCATGACGGCTGCTATCCAACGGCGACTGGAGTTTCCAGAGCCGCATAAAGTCGAACAGACCGAACTGCACCCACAGCTCAACAACGCCCATGTGCGCTTCATCGGCCTGGGCAAAACCTACAACGGTCAGCAAGGTCCGGTGGCGGCCCTGCACGGCATCGACCTGGCAATCCAGCGTGGTGAAGTGTTCGGCATCATCGGCCGCAGCGGTGCCGGCAAGTCGTCGCTGATCCGTACCATCAACCGCCTCGAACAACCAAGTACGGGCCGCGTGCTGATCGATCAGGTGGACATCGGCGAGTTCGATGAAGACCGATTAGTCGCGCTGCGTCGACGGATCGGCATGATCTTCCAGCACTTCAACCTGATGTCGGCCAAGACGGTTTGGCAGAACGTCGAGTTGCCGCTGAAAGTCGCCGGAGTGCCCAAGGAGAAACGCGAGCAGAAGGTCCGTGAACTGCTGGAACTGGTAGGCCTGCAAGAGAAGCACAAGGCCTACCCGGCGCAGCTGTCCGGCGGGCAGAAACAGCGCGTCGGCATCGCCCGGGCGCTGGTACACGACCCGGCGATTTTGCTGTGCGACGAAGCGACTTCAGCGCTCGATCCGGAGACCACGCAATCGATTCTTGGCCTGCTGCGCGAGATCAATCAGCGCCTGGGTTTGACCATCGTGCTGATCACCCACGAGATGGCAGTGATCCGCGATATCTGTGATCGGGTCGTGGTGCTGGAACACGGACGAATCGTCGAACAAGGGCCGGTCTGGGAAGTCTTTGGCAACCCGCGGCACGAGGTCAGCAAAACCTTGCTGGCGCCGTTGCAACACGGTTTGCCGGAAGAATTGCAAAGCCGCTTGCAGCCACACCCACAATCCTCGGACGCCGCTGTTGTGCTGCGTTTGCAGTTCACCGGCAGCGCCAGCGATGAACCGGATCTGGCCGCGCTGTTCGCCGCCCTCGGCGGCCGTGTGCGCTGGCTGCAAGGTGGTGTGGAACGGATTCAGGGCCATGCCCTCGGTCAATTGCTGCTGGCGGTGACCGGCTCGTCCCTCGGCGCAGAGGAATTGCGTCAACGCGCCGGCAACTGGGCGCAACAGGTGGAGGTGCTGGGTTATGTGGTTTGATCGCTTGCTGCAAGGCTTCATCGACACCTTCCTGATGGTCGGTGTGTCGTCATTGATCGCACTGCTGGCGGGCATTCCGCTGGCGGTGATTCTGGTCACCAGCTCCAAGGGCGGTATCTATGAAGCGCCGGCGCTGAACCGCGCATTGGGTGCATTCGTGAACCTGTTTCGCTCGATTCCGTTTCTGATTTTGATGGTGGCGCTGATTCCGTTTACGCGGTTGATCGTCGGCACCACGTACGGCGTTTGGGCGGCCGTGGTGCCGCTGACCATCGCCGCCACACCGTTCTTTGCACGCATTGCCGAAGTCAGTTTGCGGGAGGTCGATCACGGGTTGATCGAAGCGGCGCAGGCGATGGGTTGCCGGCGCCGGCACATCGTTTGGCATGTGTTGCTGCCTGAGGCGTTGCCGGGGATTGTCGGCGGTTTCACCATCACCCTGGTGACCATGATCAACTCATCGGCCATGGCGGGGGCGATTGGTGCGGGTGGACTGGGGGACATCGCCTATCGGTACGGGTATCAGCGGTTTGATAGCCAGATCATGTTGACGGTGATTGTGTTGCTGGTGGTGTTGGTGGCGGCGATTCAATTGGGCGGGGATCGGTTGGCGCGGGGGCTCAACAAGCGTTGAGCCTGGCTGAAGTTATTGGTTGTCAGTGATATCGCTATCGTCGGAACGCCGCCCGGAGCAAGCTCGCGATGGCTGCGCAGCAGCCTTCTGCCTCATGGCGTATATTCGGCGAACTCACATTGCCTGCGCAGCCGACCATGAAACAGACCCCCACCGACCTCGAGCAGATCACCGCCACCACCCTGGGCCATTACAACTCGGTCGCTGAAAGTTTTCGCGAAGGGACTCGCGATCATGATGTCAGCCAGAACATTGCTGCGCTGCTGCGGCATATTCAGGGCGAGGCGCCGTTCGACATTCTCGACTTTGGCTGCGGGCCGGGTCGTGATTTGCAAACCTTCACGCGCATGGGCCATACCGCTGTCGGGCTTGATGGCTCGGAGAAGTTTGCGCAGATGGCGCGCGAAGACAGCGGCTGTGAGGTCTGGCAGCAAGATTTTCTGAAGCTGGATTTGCCGGCTGAGCGCTTTGACGGGATCTTCGCCAATGCGGTGCTGTTTCATATTCCGCGTCAGGAATTGCCTCGGGTGTTGAAGGAATTGCGCGGGGCTTTGAAGCCGGGCGGGGTGTTGTTCAGTTCCAATCCGCGTGGCGAGAATCAGGAGGGGTGGAATGGGCCGCGTTATGGGGCGTACCACGATCTTGAGACGTGGCAGCAATTGCTGACGGCGGCGGGGTTTGTGGAGTTGGAGCATTACTACCGGCCGGCGGGACTGCCGCGCGAGCAGCAGCCTTGGTTGGCGAGTGTTTGGCTTAAGCCGGCGTAGCCTGTCAGGACGCAATCGCGAGCAAGCTCGCGAAGGTTTTCTAACGTTGCACAGCGACTTGATAGGTTGCCACTCCGCCATTCACGTCAAACGCGGTGATGCTTCGATCGGCCAGCTGTCGCCCATCAATCTCACGTTCGCGTAAATCAAAATTCGCCACCAGTCTGGTGCCGTCGGCGAACGTTGTCTGCTGTACCTGACGATCCTCAGTCAGCCAACGGAAATCTGTCATCGCCTGAGTCGCCAGACGCTCATGCAGCGGGCGGAAGAAAACATCCTGACGAGCAATCACCGGTAACCGCTGCTTCAGCGTCGCCGCACTCAGGTGATACAGCGGCGGCACGTTGTAGAGCAATTGAGTCAGCTCATTCTCGGCGCGCACATTGCTCAACTTAAGGCTGTCGAACAGCCAATGATGGGTGGTGATCACCGAGCCATGGAACACCGCCTGATAAAGCGGCAAGCGCGTTTGCGGAGCAAAGTGAACCGTGCGGTAGGGTTCCTTGAGTGGCACGGTTTTGAAGAAAACCTGCGGCTGTTCATTAGGAAACCAGCGGCCCAGGTAATAGGGCGACTTCGGATTCTTGCTCATATCCGAATCCCCCCAGCCGATCACCGGTGTCTGCATCCCATGGGCAAACAGTACACCTTGGGCCGTGGTGGCGTTGCCATCCTCGGAGCCGGTCGGTAGCTTCAACGTCTCGTTGACCCAGCGCGAGGCATCGATGTTGCCCTCGGCATTTTGCACCTGAGTCATGGTCGCTCCCACGCGGTAGCTGTCGAACAGCATGCCGGTGGCGTAGGCATCCAGAAACCAGCTATTGAACCCGGCTTTGCTATGGACAGCCCTGATGCGCGCCTCAAGCAATGGCCGAACACAACGCGGCTCGGTGTAATGCCCCGATTGCTAAAACCCGCTTTTGAACGCCCCGGTTTCCAACACGATCGCACATTCCTGATTGGCTCTGGAGCCCAGATGCGCGGTGGTCCAGTCCGGGTTTTCAGTGATGGTCAGTGCCGTCTCATAGGAATCATAAGGCGCCACCAGGTATCCTGCGGCAACACCTTGACGCACCGTTTCAGGGTGCCAGAGACCACCTTCCCAACCCTCGCCAAGGCCTAACCATAATCGCGACAAGCCCGCAGCTTTCAGTTGTTCGATAGTTGTTGGTGACAAGGTATTGCCCCAGCGTTCCGGTATTGCCGTCACAGCATCGGAGAACGCCACGGCCAGCTCTGCACGTAATAAGCCGTAGCCGTCTGCCAATTTTTGCATGTCCGGTTCGACGACAGACTGCCAGCCGCTGCGTGCCTTCTTGTTGAGCGCAGCATTGAGGCTGCGTAGCAACGTGACTTGCTGGTAACGATCAAGCGGTGGCTCAGCCCGGGCCATTAACTGCGTACTTTCAGCGTCAAAACCGGTACGTAACTCGCTGGCCAGTACACCGTTGCCACGCAACCCTTTCAGCAAGGCTGGCCAGCTTCGAACATCGTCCGGTCCGAGCAGGTCGTTACCCCACAGATAAACATGACTGGCTCCCAGGAGCTTTTTGGCTTCAGGAATCTTCAGCAGTTTGTCGCTCAAGGTTTCGTATTGCCCGCTGTCGACCAACCATTTCCGATAGCGCTTGGCACCCGCCAACAGATCGACATCACCCAATGACAGCTTGAACGTTAGTGGTGCATTGGGCTCAAGGGAGGTGAATTGATGATGGACAGTCAGAGCAAGGGTGTTGTCGTTTTCGGCGCTGAAGATCAGGCGATTGTTGTAAGGGTTGGTCATCAGCCAGTTCAGCGTGAAGCCACCGTGATCAACGCCCCACAGCGGCAAACTCAGGTCTTGGGTGGTATTGAACGCCCCCTGATCGAGCAGAAAGGTTTGCCACAGCGGATCACCGGCAGGCACGTAACGCCCCTCGGCCAACGGCCAGATCAGTCCTTTGCCCATAGAACTGCCTGGCTGTTTTAGAAAGCTCAGCTCACCGGGATCACGGGCCGTGATGGACAGGGACAGGTCACGCTGATCGAGGGAGGCACTCAGCGTCCAGGCGCCGTCATCCCACTGCCAGTCCATGCGATTGGCACTTTGCTTGAGGTTGCTGACCTTATACCCAGTAACGCCCGACGAGGCTTGCACTGGCGAATTTTGTGCGGGGATGACGCGGATCGCCAGCGTGGCGGGATCGAGTTCGACGCGCCACAGCGAATTTTCCAGCACACTGCCGGCCAGCGTCGGGGGTGAACACAACAGAGCGCCGAGCAACAGCCCATAGCGCAGACAATAGGTCATCGGTGACATCGAAGTCCCTCCTCCATTTGGAAAGGGACCGTACAGCAACGCACCACCCATGTAAGTAGGACCGTTCCCAATCGTCACTCGGGAACGATCAACACATCAATTACTGCACCTCTTTCTTCGGCTCGCGAATCTTGTACCAGGCCACATACAGCGCCGGCAAAAACAGCAGCGTCAGCAAGGTGGCGATGATGATCCCGCCAATCATTGCGTAAGCCATCGGCCCCCAGAACACTTCCCGGGCAATCGGGATCATCCCCAGGCTCGCCGCTGCCGCCGTCAACAGAATCGGCCGGCGCCGATGCTCAGTCGCTTGCAGCACCGCGTCCCACGGCGCGTAGCCATCCTTCTCGAACGACTCTATCTGAGTCACCAGGATCACCGAGTTGCGGATGATGATGCCGATCAGCGCCAGAATCCCCAGGATCGCCACAAAGCCCATGGGCGTGCCGGTCGGGATTAGCGCCAGCACTACGCCGATCAACCCCAGCGGCGCGACGCTGGCCACCAGGAACAGTTTCTGCACGCTGTGCAGCTGGATCATCAGAAAGGTCGCCATCAAGAACAGCATCAAGGGCACGACCTTGGCGATCGGCCCCTGGGCCTTGCCGCTTTCTTCGACCGTACCGCCGGTGGCGACCTTGTAGCCTACCGGCAAACTGGCGGCAAATTTCTCGATGTCCGGTTTCAACTGTTTCACCAGATCGGTTGGCTGGATCTCGTCACGCACCGCGGCCTTGATGGTGATGGTCGGCTTGCGGTCGCGACGCCACACCAGTGGCTGCTCGAGTTCATAGCGCACGGTGGCGAACGCCAGCAGCGGAATCGAAGTGCCGCCCGGTGTGACGATCTGCAGGTTCTGCAGGGTTTCCGGCGTACCGCGCTCCGCGTCGATCGCGCGCCCCACGACGTTGATCAGATAGATGTCGTCGTCGACCTGGGTTACCGGCGAGCCGACCACGATGCTGTTCATCAGGTTGGCCACGTCTTCCGACGACAGCCCCAGTTGCCGCGCCTTGTCCTGGGCGATGTCGATGCGCAGGACTTTGCCCGGCTCGTTCCAGTCGAAAATGATCTCGCCGATGTGCGAGTTGTTATCCAGCTCGGTGGCCAGGGCAATCGCATGCTTGCGCACCTGATCGATGTCCTTGCCGCTGACCCGGTACTGAATCGGCCGTCCCACCGGCGGGCCCATTTCCAGTGCCTGGACATAGCTGCCGATGCCGACGAAGTCCTTGCGCAGCCGTTCACGCAGGCGCTGGCTCAAGGCCTCGCGCGACTCCAGGCCTTTGCTGACGATGATCAATTGCGCGTAGTACGGGTTCTGCAATTGCTGGTCCAGAGGCAGGTAGAAACGGATCGCACCTTCGCCGATGTACGTGCTCCAGCGTTCGATGTCCGGATCGTCCTTGAGGGTCGCTTCGAGCTTGTCCACCGCCTTGCGGGTTTCGGCGATCGAGGCGTTTTGCGGCAGGTTGAGGTCGACGAGGATTTCCGGACGGTCCGAGGACGGGAAGAACTGGTTCTGCACAAACTGCATGGAGAACACCGACGCCGCGAACAGTGCAACGGTGATGCCGATGGCCCACCAGCGATTGCGCATCGCCCAGAGCATGCCGTAATTGAACGTGCGGCCGATGCGACCGGGTTCCGCGTCGTGGGGTTTCACGTTGGCGCTGAGGATGTGCACGCCGATGACCGGCGCGAACAACACCGCAACAACCCATGACACCAGCATTGCCACGGCGATCACCGCAAACAGGGTGAAGGTGTACTCGCCCGCCGAACTGGCGTTCAGCCCGATGGGCACGAAACCGGCCACCGTCACCAAGGTACCAGTGAGCATCGGGAACGCGGTCGAGGTGTAGGCGAAGGTGGCCGCCTGCTCTTTGGTTTCCCCCATCTCCAGCCGGGTGACCATCATCTCCACCGTGATCATCGCGTCATCCACCAGCAGGCCGAGGGCGATGATCAGCGCGCCGAGGGAAATCCGCTGCATGGTGATGCCGCTGTATTCCATGAAGATGAAGACCATCGCCAACACCAGCGGAATCGAGCACGCCACCACCAGCCCGGCACGCACACCAAGACTGATGAAGCTGACCACCAGCACGATCACCACCGCCTCGAACAACGCACTGGTGAAGCCGCCGACAGCTTTTTCCACCACGGCGGCCTGGTCGGACACGTTGTGCACGCCGACGCCCACCGGCAGGTCGGCGGTCAGATCATTCATGCGCTGATGCAGGGCTTTACCGAATTCCTGGATGTTGCCGCCCTTTTTCATGGCAATCGCCAGGCCGATGGCGGGTTGGCCGTTGAAGCGAAATTGCGGGGTGGCCGGGTCGACATAACCGCGGCTGATGTCGGCGATGTCGGCCAGGCGATAAAAGCGATCGTTGAGTCGCAGGTTGACGTTGGCCAGGTCTTTCTCGGAAGCAAACTGCCCCGTGGTACGCACGGAAATCCGCTCGGGGCCGGCTTCGATCACCCCGGCCGGGGTCACCGCGTTTTGCGATTGCAGGCTCTGCACCACCTGGCGCTGATCAATGCCCAGCGCCGCCAGTTTGCGGGTGGAGAAATTCAGGTAGAGCACTTCGTCCTGCTCGCCGACCATCTCGATCTTGCCGAGCCCCGGCACCTCGCGGATTTCGGCGCGGACTTGCTCGACGTAATCGCGCAACTGGCGCATCGACAAGCCGTCGGCGGTAAAGGCGTAGACCGAACCGAACACATCACCGAATTCGTCGTTGAACCCCGGCCCTTGCAGGCCCTTGGGGAAGTCGCCGCGAATGTCGTTGATCTTCTTGCGCACCTGGTACCAGATCTGCGGAATGTCCTTGGCGCTAGTGGTGTCGCGCAGGTAGACGAAGACCGTCGACTCGCCAGGCCGGGTGTAGCTTTTCACATAGTCGAGGGAGTCGAGTTCTTCGAGCTTTTTCTCGATGCGGTCGGTGACCTGCTTGAGGGTTTCTTCCTGGGTCGCACCCGGCCAGCGGGTCTGGATCACCATGGTTTTGATGGTGAACGAGGGGTCTTCTTCGCGGCCGAGGTTCATGTACGAGAACACGCCCATCAGCAGCGCGACGAACATCAGATACCAGACAAACGACTGATGCTTGAGGGCCCATTCGGATAAGTTGAAACTCCCTTTCATTGCGGGCTGTCCTCGTCGATTTTCACTTTTTGCCCCGGTTTGAGACTGTGCACTCCCGCACTGACGACCCGCTCGCCGGACTTCACGCTGTTGGTCAGGACCACCGTGCTGTCAGTGCGGCTGACCAGGATGACGTCCCGCGGGGAAACGGTTTGCGTCTGTGGATCGACGACCCAGATCCGCGATTTGCCATCCACCTCTTGCAGCACGCTCACCGGCAGTTCGATGCGCGGTTTGATCGCGGAGCTGAGGGTTACGCTGATCGCCGTACCGAGACGAAAACCCGCTGGCGTGTCGGTCAGGCTCAGGCGGGCGCGCCGGGTACGGGTCGCACTTTGCGCCTGGGGTTCGATTTCGCGAACGATGGCGGTGGTGGTGATGCTCGGGTCCAGTTGTGCAGCAACCTGAAACACCACGTCCGTCGGCAATTGATCGACCAGGGTGTCGGGCAGGTCGATCACCGCTTCCTTGATGTCCGGCTGCGCCAGGGTCACCACTTGCTGGCCGGCGGTCACCACTTGTCCGGCTTCGGCGTTCCACGCGGTCACGATGGCTTTGTGGTCGGTGCGCAGTTCGACGTAATCGAGCTGGTCCTTGGCCTGATCGACGGCCGCCCTGGCCTGGTCGAGGGAAGCCTGAGTGGTTTTGAGGTCGGTCTGGGCGATGTCCAGCTGGGCCTGCGCACCGACTCCGCGATCGAACAGTTCCTGCTGGCGGCGGGCGTTGGCCTGGGCGTTGATCAACTGCGCCTGGACCCGCGCCAGATCGCCCTGGGCCGAGCGCAACTGGTTTTGCTGATCCGTGGGGTCAAGCGTTGCCAGCAAGGCGCCCTTCTCGACTTCGGCACCGACATCGACGTTTCGGCTGGCGATGCGACCTGGTACGCGGAACCCCAGGTTGCTTTCATAACGGGCCTGGATGCTGCCGGCGAAGCGGCCGAGCGTTTCCTCGCCCAGCGCCTGGACCTTGATCGACAGCACCGGGCGTATCGGCTCCGGTGGCGGTTCTTTTTTCGAGCAGGCCACCAGCATCACACCGGCGAAAACCAGTAACAGACGCTTCATGGCTGGGCTCCCGCGCCTAGGTCCTTATAAGTGTTTTCGGCAATTTCCACCTTCACTCCCGGGTGCAGCAGCTGGCCGCCAGCGATGACGACTTTTTCGCCACCCTTGAGGCCAGCGCTGATCACGACATTGCCGGTGAGGTAACGGCCGACCGTGACGGTATGCAGTTGCGCCTTGCCCTCGTCGTCCACCAACCACACGGCCGGGTCGCTGAGGTTTTTGGTCAACGCCGACCAGGGCAGTTCCACGGCGGATTTACCCGGTGTCTTGGCCGTGGCGCTGACCACCGAGCCGAGTTGCATGCCTTGCGGCAGGCCAGCGAGGCTGACTTTGACCTGCACTGTACCGGTCTGCGCCGACACCGCCGGGGTGATTTCGCGCACGGTGCCGGTGGTTTTGATCGCCGGATTTTCGAGCAGGCTGACCACCACCGATTTATCCGACGGCGGTTCGGACAGCAGCGATTCATAGACGTTGAATACCGCGTCGCGCTCACCGTCACGGGCCAGGCTGAAAATCGGCACCGTGGCCTGCACCACCTGGCCGACTTCCGCCTGGCGGGCGGTAATCACCCCTGGCGCGTCGGCAATCAACGCGGTGTAGCTCAGTTGTTCACGGGCGTTGGCCAATTGTGCCTGGGCGGCCGTCAGGGCGCTTTGACTGCTGCGCAAGGCGGCCTGGGCCGAATCGAATTCGCTTTGACTGGTGTAGCCCTTGGGCAGGAGTTTTTGCTGGCGCACGAAAGCCGCGGCGGTCTGTTTGACCCGGGCCTGCTCGGCAACCACCTGCGCCTGGGCCGAATCAACATTGGTTTGCAGGTCTTTCGGGTCGAGCCTGGCAAGGACCTGTTTGGCCGAAACCCGGTCACCGACATCGACCGTGCGCTGGATGATCTTGCCGCCGACACGAAACGACAGTTCGGTCTGTACGCGCGCCTGGACATCACCCGTGAGGGTCACCGAGGCTGCGTAGTCGGCCGACTTGACCTCTTGCACGAAAACCCGTGGGCGCTCCTTTTCGACCTGGGGCTTATCGCCGCAGGCGGTCAGCAAAGCCAGGAAACTCAGGCCAACCACTGTTTTCAATCCGGGACCAGCCATGCAGACTCCTTTGCGTTGTACGGACGTGCCAGTTCGATACGACTGTGAGCTTATAACAGGGTTCCACCTTCGCCTACGCTGACATGCATTTCCTCCTATAGGGGTTGCAGATAGATCCTACAAGTCAAATTCACCAACGCGGTTATCCTGATACCGTTTCGGGACCACAGAGAAAGTCCTATGCTCAAAACCCTCGCAGTGGCCAATTACCGCTCGATCAATAAATTGGTGATCCCGTTGGGTCGGTTGAACCTGATCACCGGTCCCAACGGCAGCGGCAAATCCAACCTCTACCGCGCGTTGCGCCTGCTGGCGGAAACCGCCCAGGGTGGCGTGGTCAACGCCTTGGCCCGCGAGGGTGGGCTGGATTCGACCTTTTGGGCCGGCCCGGAAAACATCACTCGGCGCATGCGCAACGGCGAAGTTCCGATCGAGGCATCTGTGCGGCACGGCGCCAAGCGCCTGCGCCTGGGGTTTGCCGGTGAGGATTTCAGCTACTCGATCGCATTGGGCCTGCCGGAGCCGAGCCTTTCCGCGTTTTCCCTGGACCCGGAAATCAAAAAGGAATGCATCTGGAGCGGGCCGTTCTATCGCCCGGCCAGTCTGCTGGTGGATCGCGACGGTCCGATGATTCGCACCCGTGACGGTCGCAGCTGGGAAGTGCTGGCCCAGCACACGCCGAATTTCGACAGCCTGTTCGATCAGGTCGGCAGCTTTCGCACCTCGCCGGAAGTCATGCAGCTGCGTGAGTTCATCCGTCGCTGGCGCTTCTATGATCATTTTCGCAGCGACGCCGACGCCCCGGTGCGCCAACCGCAACTGGGCACCCGCACGCCGGTATTGCACCACGATGGTCGTGATCTGGCGGCGGCGTTGCAGACCATCCGTGAAATCGGCGACCCCGAGGCTTTGCAGGCCGCGGTCAGCGATGCGTTCCCCGGCGCGAAGTTGAACATAGCGCCGTTGCAGGGCGGGCGGTTTGCCATTGAATTTTATCAGGAAGGGTTGCTGCGACCGTTGTCGGCGGCCGAGCTGTCGGACGGGACATTGCGCTACTTGCTGCTGGTTGCAGCACTGCTGACACCTCGGCCCCCGTCGCTGATGGTGCTGAACGAGCCGGAAACCAGTTTGCACCCGGACCTGTTGCCGGCGTTGGCGCGGTTGATTATCCGTGCGTCGCAGCAGTGCCAGGTGTGGGTGGTGTCCCATGCCCGGCGATTGATTTCGGCGTTGCAGGAGGATGAGCAGTGCAATTGCATTGTGTTGGAGAAGACTCTGGGGCAGACCGGGATTGTCGGGCAGCGGATGCTGGATGAGCCGGCGTGGTATTGGTCGGACTGAAGGGTCGGTATTGCGCGCAGCTCTATATGGAATGACGAATGCTTTTCTTATTCTTCACAAAGTTGAACACTTCAAAACCAATCGGATCAGGAGTCGGTAATGGAGCTGACGCTTGAGGTGAGCCCGGCATCGGTGACGGGGGAGGTGAAGGTGGAGGAGCGGATGGTGCAAAAGTGTCTGACTTCGCGAAGGGATTCTTATATTTTCCGGGTTTCGGCCCGCTGTAAGCACCGCCCAACGCACCGGCCTTGTTCAACTTGTGAGCACGAAAGTTGTAAGCCACCGAGGCGCCTGAAGCAGCCAAAGACAGCATGCTCAATGCAGCCATAGCGATAAGCAGAGAATCCTGTGCGGAATTATCCGGATCCGTGGCGTTCATGATGGATCTCGCCCCTCCCACCCCGGCACCTATAAAACCCGACACTGCCCCCGCAGCCCCTAAGTATTTGGAAACTTTCGCGAGCGATGCAGAGGCCGCAGTACTTGCGGTTTTCAAACCCGCTATGGAGAGACCTGCAGAGAAAAGCCCAACACCACCCGAAACAAGACCAAGGAGACTTATCCCAACGAGCATCCACGGCTGCCAGGCTTCTCGTCCCGTCGGGTCACTGAAATTCACCGGGTCCCCCAGACAATACGCATAAGGATTCAAGCCGCCCCTCGCGAAAGGACTCAACCTGTCCGGGCTGTTGAAGCGCATCAGCACCGGATTGAATGCCCGATGACCATTGCCCAGTAAATAATGGCCGGTGATCGGGCTGACCGCTTCGCCATTGAAACCTAGAAGACTGCCAAGGCCACTTTCACCCCGGCGATGACCGTAAGGCGTATAGACCTGCTGCACAGATTCCCCAGTGCCAGTGACACGCAAGACAGAACGCGGCTGATCGGTGGCCAGCAATTGACTATTGATGGCATTGCCTTCGCGCGATTGCAGTGCGAGCAGTTGAGTGCCCTGCTGCAATACGCTCTGACTGGAGAGACCTTGAATCTCGGTTGCCAGATGCTCGAGACGGTAAAACCTTCGCAATGTTGCTTGCCCTTCCGGCTCAAGCCCAGTCAACTGATCCAGTGCGTCGTAGCGATAGCGACACGAACCGGAATTGAACTTTTTCATTGCACAATCCCCTCATCGCATGCGCGTAGTGTGCACCAACGACGGCACCACGCCACCTGACAGAAATACCAGTCAGGCGGGCGAAGAATCGCTGCGTCTCAGGTCAATCACCTGTGCCGTAGCGACTGATCTTTTGATCTTCTGCATAAAAAACGCCGACGCTATTGAAAGCCGTCGGCGTTGAAACATTGAAGGGGGTTTACCTCGCGAATCAGAACGCCGGCAGTACCGCACCGCTGTATTTCTTGGCGATGAAAGCCTTCACTTCCGGACTGGTCAAAGCCTTGGCCAGTTTCTGGATGGCGGCGCTGTCCTTGTTGTCTGGACGAGCCACCAGGAAGTTCACGTAAGGCGAATCGGCACCTTCGATCACCAGCGCGTCTTTAGCCGGGTTCAGGCCCGCTTCCAGTGCGTAGTTGGTGTTGATCAGATCCAGGTCGACCTGATCCAGCACGCGCGGCAACATCGCGGACTCGAGCTCCTTGAACTTGAAGTTATGCGGGTTCTTGGCGATATCTTTCGGGGTAGCCAGGGCATTTTTCGGGTCTTTCAACTCGATCAGGCCAGCCTTCTGCAGCAGAAGCAGGGCACGGCCGCTGTTGCTGCCTTCGTTCGGCAGAGCGATGGTCGCGCCGTTTGGCAGCTCGGCCAGGGTTTTGTATTTCTTCGAGTAGCCACCGAACGGTTCAACGTGGACGCCGATCACGGTCACCAGGTTAGTGCCTTTGCCCTCGTTGAAGTTCTTCAGGTACGGAAGGGTCTGGAAGTAGTTGGCGTCCAGACGCTTCTGGTCGACCTGCACGTTCGGCTGAACGTAGTCGGTGAAGACTTTGATTTCCAGGTCCACGCCTTCTTTGGCGAGGGTTGGCTTGATCAGGTCCAGAATCTCGGCGTGCGGCACCGGAGTCGCTGCAACCACCAGTTTCTCGCCAGCCTGGGCCAGGCCCGCAGTCAGGGCAGCCGCCAGTGCGGTGAACAACAGAACCTTTTTCATGCAGTGTCCTTATCGAAAATCACGGTCGTCATCGACGACGGCTTGTTTAGTACGAGTGCCAGTGAAGTGCTACTGCTGGCGTGAAGCGGACAATACCGGGATTTTTTATTCCCGAACAATATCTTTTATTCACTTTCATATTCCATTTTGTTCATACACCCGTAGGAGCGAGGCTTGCCCGCGAAGGCGTCCTCCCTGACCATCGCGGCGCCTGGTTCGCGAGCAAGCTTCGCTCCTACAACAGCGCGGCGTTTTTCAAGAGGTGTTTCAGCGCTGCTTGCTCGCTGGCAGTGCCTTTGCTGAGGATGTGCTTCAGTTGCCGCTCGATTGCTACCAGCGAGGCAGGTAACTCAGGCAAATTCAAATGCTCGGGCAGAATCTCATCGCCGGTACTCACCAGCAACGCAAAGTGAATGACGTTTTCCAGCTCCCGGGTATTGCCCGGCCAACTGTGCTGTTCCAGTAAATGTTGCGCGGCTTCGCTGATCAATGGCACCGGCAAATCGAGGCGCTGGCTGTAGATACCGAGGAAATATTCGGACAGCGACAGGATATCGCCCACCCGTTCGCGCAACGCCGGCAGTTCGAGCTGGCCTTCGCTGAGGTAGTGATAAAGCCGCTCATGAAACTTACCGGCGGCAACCGCTTGGGCCAAATCGATGCTGGTGGCGGCCACCAGGCGCACGTCCACCGGGCTCGGTTGCAGAGCACCGACGCGGGTGACCTCATGGTTCTCCAGAGCGGCGAGTAATTTGATCTGGATCGGCAACGGCAGGTCGCCGATCTCGTCCAGATAGAGCGTCCCGCCATTGGCCGAACCGAACCAGCCGGCGCGGCTACTGGCCGAACCGCTGTAGCTGCCGGCGGCGTAGCCGAACAATTCGGCATCGGCGTAAGTGGGGCTGATCGCACCGCAATTGACCGACACGAACAACCCCCCGCGATCACTGGCCCGATGAATATGCCGCGCCAGCAATTCTTTACCGCTGCCGGTTTCGCCACGGATCAACACGGAGATCGAGCGCGGCGCCAGTTGTTCCAGTTCCTGGCGCAACTGTCGCGAGCGCGGATCGACGAACACCAACGCCTTGGCGCGGATGCTCAGGGGACTTTTTTCTGCATCGGGGAAGGTCAGCAGCGGCTGACCGAACGTTTCGAAACTCATGACAGACTCCCGCCCAAAACCGCCGGGAGGCGGGGGCTGATTCTAAAAAAAAAACAAAAAAGAAAATTCAGGCGCGGCGCAGGGCGTGATGTTCCATGCGGTTTTGCAGACGATAAAGATAGGCGAAACCCTGCTCCCAGCGCTGGTGACCGGACTTCACATTGATATGCCCTGCCCCCGACAAAATCCCCGCCTCGGCCCCCCAGTTGCGAGCCAGTTCCAAAGCACGCGGCGCGCTGACGGCACTGTCATTGTCGGAACTGACGACCTGACTCGGAAATGGCAAAAGGTGGGTCGGGATCGGTGCGAAATTGCGCAGTGCCGGCGCGCAGGCCGGACGTTCGACATCCGCAGGCGCCACCAGCAAGGCACCGCGAACCTGACGCAAGCACTGCAAGGGCGCAGTGGCGGCCCAGTGGGCAACAGTGATGCAACCCAGGCTATGAGCGATCAGGATCACCGGCGTGCTGTCGGCGGTAACCGCCTCAGCCAGCGCCGCGACCCAGTCTTCACGACGCGGAGTCAGCCAGTCGGCCTGCTCGACCCGTGCGCTATTCGGCAGGCTGTTCTGCCAGTGGCTTTGCCAATGATCCTCTGGCGATCCTTGCCAGCCCGGCACAATCAGGTAGCGAATTGATTCGTTGCGCATGGGGAGCTCTCCTGCTGCGTGTCTGTTCCTGAGCAAGTATAGGGAGGAGAGTTATATTCGTTAAGGAATAAGAAGCTATTTGTTAAGACCTATAAAGAATATAAAAAACTGGATTCACGGCCTGTGACTGCTGTTACAGGCTGCGACCCGTCGAGGCAAGAAAGCAAAAGACCGGCACTCTAGGCGGGATACCCGAGCGAATCCCGCAATCGATACCAGCTGATCGCCAAAGCGGCACCGAGCTGGCGGGCGGGGTACAACGGCAGCCGTGAGACCGGGGTGACGGGAAACTCCAGTTGCGCGGTGTCGCTACCACGCACAGCCTGCGCAAGCACGCGACCCAAGGCGGTCCCCATCGCCACGCCACGACCGCAATAGCCATAGGCGGTCCAGACACCTTCTGCCAGTTGATGCAGGCGCGGCAGATCATCGATGGTCATACCGACGCGACACGCCCAACCGTGTACCCAGGCCACACCCGCGAGCTGCGGAAAGCGTTCGATGGCGGCGGCCTGAAGTTGCGCCCGTGTGGCGGGATCGAGTGTGTCGGCCGAATGCCCACGGCCCCCGATGACAAAGCGGCCGTCGGGATCGATCCGACAGTAGTAGGTGATTTTACGCGTCTCCGATACGCCCGCCCCGCGCGACATGATGCGATCACGCAAGGCAGCCGGAAGCGGGTCGGTTGCGATCTGCGCGCTCGACACGGTGACATACGATTGCGCCACGGCAGGCCACAGCCGATCGGTATAGGCGTCCGTGGCCAGGATTACCTGCTTCGCGCGAATGATGTGGCCATTCACAGTCAGCTCGACACCGCCCGCAACAGGCGTAATTGCACTCACGTGCGAGTGTTCATGAATGGCCGCCCCGCAAGCCAGCGCAGCGTCCGCGAGCCCCCGGGCATAAGCCAGCGGATGCACCGCGCCGGCACGGCGCTCAAGCAAGCCAGCCGGCCAGAATGTCGAACCGGTCGCCACGGCCATCGCGTCGCGGTCGAGGTATCGGGCGTCACCGCCATGATTGTTGATTGCCCGCGCCCGCGCCCGCAGATACTCGGCGGATCCTTCGGAGAACGCACCCTGGATCCAGCCATCACGGGTCGGTGAACAATTGATCTTGTAGCGCTCGACGAGCTCGAACAATTCATCCGCGCTGTGATACCCGAAACGAATCATGCGCGTCGCGGTCTCTGCACCAAACCGTTTGATCAGTGCCGCCGGTGTCGGTTTAAAGCCCGGCACCACCTGGCCACCGTTGCGGCCGGAGGCTCGGTGGGCGATTTCGGACGCCTCGAACAGGGCGACGTTGACACCCGATTCAGCAAGATGGAGAGCGGCGGACAATCCGGTGAAGCCCCCACCGATCACGGCGACATCGACGCTCAGTGGCCCGGTGATCGAGGGTGTCGCGCTACGTGCAGCAGTGGTCGCCGCCCAAAGTGTGGACGTCGGGAAGTGCATATTCGCTGTCATGGGAAAGCCTATACGGTATGCGAGTACGGATACGGCAAGCGCCGCAGTGCGGCTCAACTTGCGTGCGTGACACGGCGCAGGAAATCGCGCATACGTTCGTTGCTCGGCGCAGTCAGCACCTCCCGGGACGGCCCCTGCTCGGCAATGCGTCCGCCATCGAGAAACAGCACTCGGTCGGAGACGTCGCGGGCGAAGCCCATCTCGTGGGTGACGATGATCATGGTCATCCCTTTCTCGGCCAGCCCACGCATGACTGCCAACACCTCGCCGACCAGTTCCGGGTCCAGCGCAGAAGTGGGCTCATCGAACAGGATGGCTTCGGGTTGCATGGCCAACGCGCGGGCGATTGCCACTCGCTGCTGCTGGCCTCCGGACAACTGATGCGGAAAGTGCTCAACTTTTTCAGCGAGGCCCACGCTGGCAAGCAATTCGCGTCCACGCTCGGCGGCTTCACGGGGATCTTCACCTTTCACATAAACCGGGCCCTCGATCACGTTCTCTAGCGCGGTGCGATGGGGGAAAAGATTGAATCGCTGGAACACCATGCCGACACGTTGCCGTACCTGGCGAATGTCCGATCGAGCAGCGTCAACCCGCAGGCCTTCGACCGATACGCTACCGGCCTCGTAACGCTCCAGGCCATTGATACAGCGCAGCAGTGTCGACTTGCCCGAGCCAGAAGGCCCAATCAGGCAAACCACTTCGCCAGAATGGATTTCGGCATTGATGCCGCTTAGCACATGGTGCGTGCCGAATGACTTGCTCAGGTTTTCGATCTTGATCATTTCTTGGTCCCCATGCGTTTTTCGAGACGGCCGATCGCGAACATCATTGGCAGGCTCATCGCGAGGTACATCAGCGCGACAAGGGTAAAGACCGTCGAACTCTTGAAGGTGGCGGCTGCGATCAGTTTGCTTTGCATCGACAGCTCGACCACGGTGATGACAGCGGTCTGGGAAGAGTCCTTGAGCATCATCACCACGTTGTTGCCATAGGGCGGCAATGCGATTCGCAGCGCCTGCGGCAGCACCACTCGACGCATCAACTTTGCGCGCGACATGCCAATCGACTGGGCGGCTTCGAACTGCCCGACATCCACTGCGTCGATACCGGCGCGAAACACTTCTGCCATATACGAGGAGTAGGCGATGCCCAGGCCCAGGGAACCGGCCTGAAACGCAGTCAGGCTGATGCCGATCTCGGGGATCACGAAGTACATGTAGAACAGCACCACGATGATCGGGATGCCGCGGATCACGTTGGTCAGCACGCGGCTTGCGTGGGCCAGCGGAGCAATACCGCTAACCCGCAGAAGGGCCCAGAACAGGCCGAGTACGGTAGCGATCACCAGCGCGGTGGCGGTGATGTAGATCGTGGTCAGTGCGCCCTGCAGCAGCATGGGCAGGTAATCCACTGCATCAGTCAGGAATGAATCGAACATCTGCAACCTCCGGAGCGTGTGCACGCGCCTTCCCGGACTAAGGGACCGCGTGCGGGTTAGGAGAAGAAACGATCAGGAGGCAACGGCCCACTTCGCGAGAATGGTGCGCAAAGTGCCGTCCTGGCGAAGCTTGTCGATGGCCGCGTTGAGCTTGGCGACGGTCGCGCTATCGCCCTTCTTCACGGCCAGCGCGATGTCGGTTGCGATCACCGGTTTGTAGGTGTCGACCAGACGCACCTTGGCGCCGACCTGGCGCACCTGGTACGCGACCACCGGGCCATCGCCGAACGCAGCGTCCAGGCGACCGAGCGCGATGTCGCGAACCATATCGGCCATCGTGTCGTAGAGTTTCACTTCCTTGAAGCCGCCCACCGCCGTCACCGGCTCGACATATGACGTACCGACTTGCACGCCGATGACCTTGCCTTTCAGGTCCGCAAAACTGAGATAGGGAGTGGCATCGGTTGCGGGGACGATCAACCCCTCGCCGTAGCTCACGACGATGTCCGAGAAGTCGACGACCTCGGCCCGGGCCGGCGTGCGGGCGAACGCCGAGGCTATGATCTGGATCTTGCCGGTCTGCAAGGCGGGGACGAGGGACGTGAACGGAATCGGCACGATCTCGGGCGTGAAGCCGACTTCCTTACCGACGGCAGCGGCAATGTCGATCATCAAGCCCTTGAGCGTATTGCTCTGCGGGTCCAGATAGTTGAACGGCACCGCACTTGGTGTGGCGCCGACCTTCAGTACCGGAAGTTCGGCGTGGGCCGTCGACAGCAAGGCAACGGTGGAGACAACGGCGACCAACGATTTTATTGTTTTGTGCAACATGTGGAATCCCCTTGTGAGATCGCCTCTGGAAGCGCGCGGACTGTGCCGACGAAAATCGTTCAGAACGGAATTTCAGGCCCTTTATCGTATCGTATAGCGATACGCATGTATTGCATGCAGATTCGATCCTGCATCAGCAGCCCATTATCGTCAATAGTCAAAAACTGCTGGCACGATGAGATATCCACCACCCGCGTTTTTCTCACGGGCCAGCGCCTACTGGACTGATGGGGTTGTTTGAACAGACTTATGAGGGAGTCGGGCAGCGACTTGACGCCTATGATCTATCGATATACGGTCTGCCCATATCGAAATGCAGTCTCTATAAATTGATCATCGGGCGGCTAGATCGCCAGGCCACGGACTACCATGAACCCCGCAGACTCGACCCTGTATGTGCAATCTCTCGCCACCGGCATCGCCGTGCTGGATGCTTTCGATCCGCAGCATGCGTCGATGAGTTTGCCGGAGATCGCCGCTGCTGCCGGCATCAGCCGTAGCGCCGCGCAGCGATTCGCCTTCACGCTGGAAGCGATTGGCCTGTTGGTCAAAGACCCGGTCAGCAAGCGCTATTCGTTGTCGTCGCGAACCCTCGATGCGGGCTGTCACTACCTGCAGTCGCATTCGCTGCTGGATCGAGCGAATCCTTATTTGCTCGAACTGAATCGAAACGCCGGCGAGACGGTCAACCTGGCAGAGCCGGTGGGTACGGACATGATTTACATCGGCCGGTTTCCAAGTCCGGTACGCCTCCTGGTGCACATGCCGGTCGGGCGTCGAATTCCGATGTATTGCTCTTCAACCGGGCGCGCCTATCTTTCGTGTTTGCCTGAAGAGCAGGCCATCGAAATCCTGGAAAGCACCCAGCGGATTCGTTTCACGCCCAATACCGTGGTCGATCTGGAGGAACTGCTCGGTCGCCTTCAACTAGCGCGGCAAGAGGGCTACGCCTACTGCAATGAGGAGTATTACCGGGGAGATCTCGCGCTGGCCGTGCCGGTGTTCGACCTCAATCATCACGTGGTGGCCAGCCTGCAGATGTCCGTGCCAGTGTCCAAGTGGTCACTCAAGAAAGCCGTCTCGCGCTTCGTTCCGATGATGCAGGACACGGCGCGATTGATCTCGACCACGCCACCGACACAGCGGCCGCTGACATCATTCCTTGGGCCCAATATCGAACAGCCGGTGGCGCCGGCAAAATCGCGCTAAACCGAGGGAGCCTGGAACGCCTGCCTGCGATTGAACCAGTCGCTTGCGGCAAAAGAACAAAAAAAGGGGCCGCACCCTGCCAAGGAGACGGCCCCGGAAAATCGATAAATTCAGTGGAGACACTCGCAAGGTAGCGCGGTGAGCTCTGTGTAACCGTTTTAGCGTGTAGAGGTTGCGGTTTGATGAATACCGCCGCTGACTGAAGTATTGACCGAAACTATTATTCTTTAAAAGAATATTTAGACTTATTTATAGATTAAAACGTAATTAAACACATTCCCCCTTACAACAACATCCTTGCAGGAGATGCGATAGACGCATTACATCTTCAGTGTTTTACCAGGACAGTGCAGCCGCACTTCAACTACTCAGGAAGAGTACTTATGCATTCAATTATCAAGCCGCTGGTTTACACGGCATTACTATCAGCGCCGTTGGCGCTCTTGGCTGCGTCACCGGGTGACGCAGCCAAGGTTGAGCTTGAGATCAAAAACAAAACCAGCTTTCCTCTGCAGGTTTTTCAAGGACAGTGGAGAGGCGTCGTATTGCCGGATAAAAGCTTTCAAACCCAGGACTACAAAGACGCCACCATCACAATCTCCACGTCCACTCCCGACGCCGCGATCAAGTTCGTTACGCTGAGCAATGCCAAGGGCTGCAAAGCACAAACCTGCGTACTGATCACAGGCAACTGAGCAGGCGGTTCCTTGAACAACGCCCGCAAAAAATCCTGTTCCCACGCAGAGCGCGGGAACAGCCTAGGCTTGTGCCGTCCGAACACCAGCAGTTGTCTGCCGTTCCTTGCGCACAAACCGGTTCGCCCGCCCGAATGTTCCGAAATCGTTAAACCGCACACCCATCTCGCGCATGACCTTATGCGCCACCGGCACGGTCATCTGGCGGATGTAGAACGGCTCCTTCACCACAAAGTGATGGATGCCGTGGCTGCTGCCGAAGTTGAAGCAGAACGTTTGCAACGGCCATAGCCACCACCGGTTCAGCACCTGCGTCTGCTGGATCACGTTGCCCGGTTCCACATCCCCGTAGTAGTGCATGTTCGAGCTGATGAAATGCAGGCAAAAGGTGCGCAATACGTTCGGGCCGATGATCACCACCGCCGCGATGTCGATCACCTGCATCACTGACAACGTTGTCGCCGACCATTCGATAGAAATCCCCATCAGCGACGCGATGCCGTTTGCCGCGTGAAAACCGAGAAACACATACCACGCGCCCCAATGCACCAGCGCCAGTGGCGCGTAAACCTTCAGGGTGCGCTTGATGATGCTCAACTTATGGGCCCAGGTCCTGGCTCGCAGCATGCGGATAAATGCCGACATGACGTTGTCGCCAACCATCAGCAGCCGCGCAAAACCCCAGGGTTCGCCGTTGGTGATCGCACGCTCCTCCATGTCGGCCTCTGTACCGGAGACCTTATGGTGGTTGAGGTGCAGATGGCGCCGAATCCACGGGTTGATCGTGCTTGGCCGCGCCAGCCAGACCAGGAGCATCATCAGGTTGTGCGGCACACGTTGTTTGCGATAGTACATACTATGTATCAGATCGTGCTCCAGCTCGTGGGTCAGCGAGGCAAAGAACGCGTTGAGCAACAGGCACACCCACCACGCCATGTGCCCTGTGATGTAGAGCGTTGCCGAGCCGATCATTCCAGCCAGGGCGAAGGCCAGAATGCCCGCGCCCAGGGCGTCCTGATGATTGAGAATCGGGTAGCGCCGACGCAGCTCGACGCCCCTGGCCAGCACCACCTGACGTATATGCGCCGATCGCTGTGCTGCATTCAGTCGCTGGGGACTTGCAGAAGTACCGTCCATGCTTCCATCCTCTGGTTATTGATGTTCGCATCCTGCCTTGTGAACCCTCGCAATGCGGTAGCCATGAACGCCAACCTGTTGACCGGAAGCGCCAATCAGCATGACTGAACCGACCTCCCTCGCCAGCTGGACCCGCGCCCTGCGCAAGCAACTCGATGCGCTTGGCCTCGACAGCACCGCCCTGTGCCAACAGGCGGGGCTCGATCCGCAACTGATGGACGACCCGAACGCCCGCTACCCGTTGTCCGGAACGACGCGCCTGTGGGAAATCGCGGTGCAGGTCAGTGGCGACCCGGCGATCGGCTTGCGGGTATCGCGTTTTGTCAGCCCGACCACGTTTCATGCGCTCGGTTATGCGCTGGTGGCCAGCGGCAGTCTTCGTGAAGTGTTCGAGCGTATCGTGCGCTATCACCAGGTCGTCAGCGACGCCTTGGAACTGGAACTGATCCGCGGCGAAGACCGCTACCGCTTCCGTCTGAAAATCCCGCCCGGCAATCCGGCACCGGCTTTCGAAGCCATCGATGCCTTCGCGGCGATTTACGTGCGCACCTGTCGCAATCGTCTTGGGCGCGACTACGCGCCACTGGCGGTGTATCTGCGGCGCCCGGAACCCAGCGATTCACATCAATGGCACAAGGTCTTTCGCTCGCCGGTGTTCTTCGCAGCCGATGAAGACCGACTGGAATTTGCTTTGATGGATTTCGACAGCCACCTGGACGACGCCAACCCGGAACTGGCCGAGCACAACGAAGCGGTGCTCAAGCGCACGCTCGCGCAACTCAAGCCCCTGACCTGGGAGCGCAAGGTGCGCGATGCCATTGAAGAGCAATTGCCCGAAGGCGAGCCCAGCGCCGAACGCATCGCCCAGGCCCTGCATCTGAGCTTGCGCAGCCTGCAACGGCATCTGGCGGACGAAGGTTGTCGGTTCGACACGCTACTCAATGAAAGTCGCGAAAACCTGGCGCTGCTGCACCTGCGTGATCCGCAGTGTTCGTTGAGCGAGATCAGCTATTTGCTGGGGTTTGCCGATACCAGCAGCTTCAGTCGCGCGTTCAAGCGCTGGACGGGGATGACGCCGGGGCAGTTTCGGGAGGGGTTGCGGTGACATGAATTCGGGAGGTGTGCTGCCTGGTCGGACCTCTTCGCGAGCAAGCCCGCTCCCACATTTGACCGAGTTCTTCCTGTAGAAATGCGTTTGAATGTGGGAGCGGGCTTGCTCGCGAAGGCGATAGCCCATTCGCTGCAAAAACTTCAGCGCCCGCGATCCCGTCGCAACACCTTGCGCACCCGCTTCACCAACTCGCTCACCGCAAACGGCTTGAGCAGGTAATCATCTTCATGCAGCTCCAGCCCGCGCAGACGATCCTCGATTCCATCCTTGGTCGTCAGGAGCAGCACCGGCGTATCGCCGAGCTTGCGGATCTGTTGTAGCAACTGCCAGCCGTTGAGCCCTGGCAGCATGACGTCGAGGATGATCAGCTCGTACTCGCCGGACTCGATAAAGCGACGGCCAGCCATCCCGTTGACGGCCACATCCATCGCAAAACTCGCCTCGCTCAGGCCTTTGGCCAGGAGCTTGGCGAGTTCGGGTTCGTCTTCCACTAACAGCACACGCATGGCACACCTCAATTAACGTCAGCACAGGCTAGGCGCCTTCGCGCCCAAAGCCCACTACTACCGACAGGTTTCAGATAATTGCCAACGCCCGCAATCGTTCGGCATCCAATATCTCAATTTCGCCATACCTTAAATTCACTATCCCCTGCCCCTGCAAATCCTTGAGGATCTGGTTGGTGGTCTGGCGCGACAGCGACAACATTGAGGCAAGCTGTTCCTGTGGCAGTTGCAACAAACGCCGTGGCGAGTCGATTTCGCCGTAACCCTGGGCGATCATCAGCAAGCGGTGGGCCAGGCGTGCCGGGGCCGGCATCAGGCTCAGCTGTTCGAGGTTGATGAAGGTCAGGCGCAGCTTGTGGCTCATCAGCAATGCCAGTTGCCGCCAGTACACCGGCTGATCATTAAGAAGCGCCAGCAATACGCCCTGCGGAATGTGCAACAGCACGCAATGACCCAGGCTGGACGCATCGTGGGTCCGCGGCTGGCCGTCGAACAGGCAGATTTCGCCGAACCAATGGGGCTGCTCCACCAGGCTCAGCAACGCGTCCTTGCCCTGCCCGCTCACCGCCCCGATGCGCACCGATCCTTCGAGCACCGCGTACAACCCGCACGGCGCATCACCGCGCTGGAACAGCCGCTGCCCCGGCAACAGGCGCCGGACACGGGCGGCAGACAGCAGACTATCCTGTAGGGAAACAGGTAAATGGCTGAACCACTGACCGCGCATCAGGCGTGGACGCCAGACCTGCTTATCCATGAAAACTCCTTGAGATTGTCGCCTGGCTGACAGAGCGAGATGCGAACCCGGGGCATGATCCATCACCCTACAGGAGGAACAACAATGAAAAGCCTCGTCGACCATCTCAGTCAATACGCCACCTACCACCGTGACCCGCGCAATATTGCCACGCACTTTGTCGGCATTCCTCTGATTGTACTGGCGGTGGCGGTGCTGCTGTCGCGTCCGCAATGGGCCGGGGGCTGGCTGTCACCGGCGGTGTTGGTCGCGCTGGCCTCGGCGTGGTTTTACCTGCGCCTGGAACTGCGCCTCGGGGTGCTGATGAGCGTATTGCTCGGGCTGTGCCTCTGGGCAGGTCAAGTGCTGGCAGAGCAAAGCACACTGGTCTGGTTAGCGAGCGGCGTCGGGATGTTTGTAGTCGGTTGGGCGATTCAGTTTGTCGGTCATCACTACGAAGGGCGCAAACCGGCGTTTGTCGATGATGTGACGGGGTTGATTGTCGGGCCGTTGTTTGTGGTGGTTGAGTTGGCGTTTTTGCTGGGGATGCGGCGGGAGCTGAAAGAGCAGATCGAGGCGAGGGCGGGAGGTGTGCGTTTGCGTCAGAAAAAAGCTGCGGCGTAGGACGCCTTCGCGAGCAAGCCCGCTCCCACAGGGTTTTAGGTAGGTTGACCACCTATTTTGTGTTCAACACCGAACCACTGTGGGAGCGAGCCTGCTCGCGAAGCTTTTGATCTTAGAGGTTAGCGACTTTCTGCCAGACCTTCGGCTTGAAGAACAGCGTCTCGCCCTTTGCCAGGCCGGTCAAACTGTCGTGATCCTTCACCACTTCCGCTTCGATCAACTCACTCTGGCCTTCGACCTTCAACGTCACCCGAGTCGTCGCGCCCAATGGACGGATATCGCGCACCTCGGCCGCGTGATGATCTTCCAGTTCGTGGCGCGACAGCGACACTTCGTGAGGACGGAACAGCACGTGGTTGTCTTCACCCAAATGCAGGCGGTTCGAGTCGCCGAGGAAGTGATAGACAAAATCGCTGGCCGGGTTTTCATAGACGTCGCCCGGTGAGCCGATCTGCTCGATCACACCCTTGTTCATCACCACGATGCGGTCGGCGACTTCCATGGCTTCTTCCTGGTCGTGGGTCACGAACACCGAGGTCAGGTTGATGTCTTCGTGCAGCCGTGCGAGCCAGCGGCGCAGTTCTTTGCGGACCTTGGCGTCGAGGGCGCCAAACGGCTCGTCAAGCAACAGGACCTTGGGCTCCACCGCCAAGGCGCGGGCCAGGGCAATACGCTGACGCTGGCCACCCGACAGTTGCTCAGGATAGCGATCCGCCAACCAGTCCAGTTGCACCATGTTCAGCAGCTCGTGGACTTTCACCGCGATCTGGCTTTCGCTCGGGCGCTGGTTTTTCGGCTTCATGCGCAGGCCGAACGCGACGTTGTCGAACACGGTCATGTGGCGGAACAAGGCGTAGTGCTGGAACACGAAACCGACATTGCGATCGCGCACGTCGTGGCCGGAGACGTCTTCACCGTGGAACACGATGCTGCCCTGATCCGGCGTTTCCAGGCCGGCGATAATCCGCAGCAGCGTGGTCTTGCCGCAACCTGAGGGGCCGAGCAGGGCCACGAGTTCGCCGCTCTGAATGTCCAGGCTGATGTTGTCCAGCGCCTTGAACGCGTTGAAATTTTTGCTGACGTTACGCACTTCGATCGACATGAATTATTCCTCCGCGGCGCTGGTGCGCAGGCGGTTAATACGGTTTTCGCTCCACTGCTTGAGCAGCAGGATGAAGAGCGCCATGATCAGCAACAGGCTCGCTACCGCGAACGCGGCCACGTGGTTGTATTCGTTGTAGAGGATCTCGACGTGCAACGGCAAGGTGTTGGTCACCCCGCGAATGTGCCCGGAAACCACCGACACCGCACCGAACTCACCCATGGCCCGCGCCGTACACAGCACCACGCCGTAGATCAGACCCCACTTGATATTCGGCACGGTGACATGCCAGAACATCTGCCAGCCATTGGCCCCGAGCAGGCGCGCGGCCTCTTCTTCCTGGGTGCCTTGCTCCTGCATCAGCGGGATCAGCTCTCGGGCCACGAACGGCACGGTGACGAAGATCGTCGCCAGCACGATGCCCGGCAAGGCGAAGACGATCTGGATGTCGTGATCCTGCAGCCACGGCCCGAACAGCCCCTGGGCACCGAACATCAGCACGTAGACCAGACCGGCGATCACCGGCGAGACCGAGAACGGCAGGTCAATCAGGGTCACGAGGATACTTTTACCGCGAAATGAATACTTGCTCACGCACCACGCCGCGCTGACGCCGAACACCAGGTTCAGCGGCACCGAAATCAGCACGGCGATCACCGTGAGCTTCAGGGCCGACAGTGCATCCGGTTCAAAAATCGCGGTGAAGAATGCACCGATACCCAACTTCAGGCCTTGGGACACCACGATAACCAGCGGCAAGAGCAGGAACAGCGCAAAAATCAGCCAGCCAAGGCCGATCAGCAGTCGCCTCGATGAAGCGCTGCCACGGCGGGAGGCATTCGAGGAAGCAGCAGCAATAGACGATTGGGACATTTGTGCGCCTCCTTATGGGGTTTCGATGCGCCGCTGCAGCAAGTTGATCAGCAGCAACAGGATGAAGGAAACCACTAGCATCAGTACACCAATGGAGGTAGCGCCGGTGTAATCGTACTGGTCGAGCTTGACCATGATCAGCAGCGGGAGGATTTCGGTTTTCATCGGCATGTTGCCGGCGATGAAAATCACCGAACCATACTCGCCGACCCCACGGGCAAAGGCCAAGGCGAAGCCGGTCAACCAGGCTGGCAGCAAGGCAGGCACCAGAATGTGGCGGAAAACCTGCAACGGTTTTGCACCGAGGCACGCCGCCGCTTCCTCCACTTCACGGGGGATATCGGCCAATACTGGCTGTACTGTACGTACCACGAATGGAAGCGTTACAAACGTCAGTGCCAGCGTGATGCCGAGGGGGGTATACGCGATCTTGAACCCCAGGTCGGCCGCGAACTGCCCCACCCAGCCGTTCGGCGCGTAGAGCGCGGTCAACGCGATACCGGCAACGGCAGTGGGCAATGCGAACGGAAGGTCGATCATCGCATCGATGATTTTTCGTCCCGGGAACGTGTAGCGAACCAGCACCCAGGCCAGCAATGTACCGATGATGCCGTTGATGATCGCAGCGTAGAGGGCGGTGCCGAAGCTCAGCTTCAACGCCGCCAGCACTCGCGGCGCCGAGATAATCGCCCAGAACTGGTCCCAGGTGAGTTGAGCGGCATGCACGAACATCGCCGCCAGTGGAATGAGCACAATCAGGCTGAGGTACACCAAGGTGTAGCCCAGCGTCAGCCCGAAGCCGGGTATGACGGGGGAGATACGACGCGACATAAAAGTCCTTGGTTGAGAACGCGCAAAGCCCCGACGGTTTAATCGGGGCTCGTTATGACCTGGTGCAGATTACTGCGCCTGGTAAATCTGGTCGAATACGCCACCGTCATTGAAGAATTTCGGTTGCGCAGCTTTCCAGCCGCCGAAGTCCTTGTCGATGGTCACCAGGTCCAGTGTCGGGAACTGCTTGGTGTACTTGGCGGCCACATCCTTGTCACGTGGACGGTAGAAGTTTTTCGCTGCAATTTCCTGACCGGCCGGGCTGTAGAGGTGCTTGAGGTACGCTTCAGCGATCTCGGTGTTGCCCTTTTTCTCGGCGTTCTTGTCGACCACAGCCACCGGTGGTTCGGCGAGGATCGACAACGAAGGCACGACGATTTCGAACTTGTCGGCGCCGCCGTCTTCTTTCAGGGCCAGGAACGCTTCGTTTTCCCAGGCCAGCAACACGTCGCCCTGGCCGTTATTGACGAAAGTGATGGTCGAACCACGAGCACCGGTGTCCAGTACAGGCACATGCTTGAACAGGGTTTGCACGTATTCCTTGGCCTTGGCTTCGTCACCGCCGTTGGCTTTCAGACCGTAGGCCCAGGCAGCCAGGAAGTTCCAGCGTGCGCCGCCAGAGGTTTTCGGATTCGGGGTGATGACCGACACATCGTTCTTGACCAGGTCGCCCCAGTCCTTGATGCCTTTAGGGTTGCCCTTGCGTACCAGGAACACGATGGTCGACGTGTATGGCGTGCTCGCCTCCGGCAGACGCTTTTGCCAGTCGGCCGGCAGGGTCTTGCCGAGTTTGGCGATCTCGTCGATGTCACCGGCCAGGGCCAGGGTCACGACGTCCGCGCGCAGACCGTCGATGACCGCCCGTCCCTGTTTACCCGAACCACCATGGGATTGCTGAATCTTCACGTTGTCGCCAGCGTGGTCTTTCTTCCAGAAGCTGATGAATTCGGCGTTGTAATCCTGATACAGCTCACGGGTCGGGTCGTATGACACATTGAGCAGTTCGTAATCCTTGGCAACCGCGGAACCAGCAAAAAGGGCACTGGCCAGGGCGGCCAAAGCGAATTGACGAATCGACGACATGGTGAAAGCTCCTGGAATTCTGTTGGTGGTGCTTTTCTTATGGGATTTAAGGATCGCGGTTGCCGGTTAAAAGATCGCAGCCTTCGCCAGTTCCTGCACACATCCCCCCGCAGGAGCTGCCGCAGGCTGCGATCTTTTGATCTGCAGTTTCAGCTCGGTTTGTTGCTCGGGTTCTGCAAACGGAATTTTTCTTTGCGTTCGATCTGGACCACCTGAGCGTTGTGCACGGTGATTTCCACAGCGCCGAACCGCAGGTCGCGCAATGCACTCTGGATTTCACGCAAGATGGTGGCTTCGTCTTGCCCGTCAACGCTACGCAGGGATGCGCTCATGGTGCTGCTCCTTCAACTGAGAGGTTGCCTGGCAGTGGGCGGCACTGCTTGCGGCGTGAGACCAATAGTAGATAAGCGCGGATATTCTTAAAAAGACTATTTAAGAATGTTTATATAACTAAATAAATTTGTTTGGTGGGGCGAGGGTTTGCGTCCGGGTGACGAATGGAAGATCCAAAAATAGCGATCTTCGTCAGCCCCTACACAACCCCTGTAGGAGCTGGCTTGCCGGCGAAGGCGTCTGCATGGGCGCTGCAAGGCTCTAAGCCGCCTCGGCTTGGGCGAGTCCATTCAATTACAGGATTTGTGCTTGGCGGAGATTTTTTGTGTCTAGTGAATTTCAGGTGCCCTCATCCAGTCCAGCTGCCCAGCCGGAACAGGGCGCCCGAACCAATATCCCTGCCCCAGATCGCAACCGTGCTCGAGCAGGAAACCCGCCTGCTCGACCTGTTCGATCCCCTCGGCATGCACCTGCATCCCCATGCTCTGCGCCAGGGCAATGATCACCCGTACAATCGCCGCGTCATCCTCATCCCACGGCAACCCGGCGACGAAGCCCTGATCGATCTTGAGTTTCTGCACCGGCAATCGCTTGAGACGCAGCAACGATGAATAGCCCGTGCCGAAGTCATCGATGGCCAGGCGAACCCCCAATTCGCGCATTCGATGCATCTGCTCCAGCGCCACTTCCGGATCGTCCATTACCGCACTTTCAGTGACTTCCAGCTCCAGACAGGCCGGGTCGAGCCCGGTTTCGTGCAGCACTTTCGCCACCTGCTGAAACAGCTCCCGACGAGCGAACAACCGAGACGAAACATTCACCGCGACAAACGCTAACGCCGCACCGGCCTGCTGCCATCGGCACATTTGCTGACAAGCCTGCCGCATCACCCAGGCATCGATGTCTGCTATCAATCCGGTGCGCTCGGCAATGGGTATGAATTCCGCTGGCGGCACCAGCCCACGCTGCGGATGCTCCCAGCGCACCAGAGCCTCGACGCCAACCAACCGACGGGTCTTGAGGTCGTGGACCGGCTGGTAATAAACGCGCAACTCCTGCTGTTCCAGCGCACGGCGCAGTTCAACGGCAGTCTCGACCCGCTGTTGGGCGTGGGCAGTCAGCTCTTCGGTGTAAAGGGCATAGCCATCACGACCAGCACTTTTGGCTTTGAACAGCGCCGAGTCGGCGTTGCGTAACAGCTGTTCGGCACTCAAGGCATCGCCGGGAAACAGGCTGATACCGATGCTGGTGTTGATGAACAACTGATGTCCGTCGATCAGGAACGGCTCCTTGAGGCCATCGATGATCCGCTGCGCCAGCGCCGCGGCCTGCATCAGCTGCGCACAGCTCTCGGCCAGCACGGCAAACTCATCACCGCCCAGGCGCGCCAGGGTTATTCCCGGGTCGAACATGGCCTGCAAACGCTCGGCCACGACCTTGAGCAGTTGGTCTCCGACCGTGTGCCCGAGGCTGTCGTTGATCATCTTGAAATGATCCAGATCGATCAGCAATAGCGCACAGCCACGCTTGTGCGTCTGTGCCGAAGCCAGTGCCTGCTCAGTGCGGTCGGTGAACAGCAGGCGGTTGGGCAGATCGGTCAGCGGGTCGTGATGAGCCAGGTGCTTGAGTTCATATTCAGAATTCTTGATCGCGCTGATGTCGGAAAACACCGCTACATAGTGGCTAAGCCGCCCCTGATCGTCGTGAATGATGCGTATCGTCTGCCATTGCGGGTAGATCTCGCCGCTTTTTCGTCGGTTCCAGATTTCCCCGCTCCACTCGCCGATGATATTGAGTGTTGCGAACATCGCCTGGTAGAAATCCGGCGGGTGATGACCTGACTTGAACAGGCTCGGGCGTTGGCCCAGCACTTCCTCACGCGGGTAACCGGTGATCGCCATGAATGCCCGGTTCACATGAACGATCAGCCCATTGCTGTCGGTGACCAGCACACCTTCACGGGTGCAATCGAACACCGCGGCCGCCTGACGTAAACGCTCTCGGTCCTCGCCCCGCTCACGCAGTCTGGCGCCGATCCCCAGGCAGCGGAACAATCGCGCCCGAGCCAGGAATATCAACCCGGCGCTGAACACGACCCAGACGTAACCGTTGATCAGTTGCCATCGCTGCAACGCCTCGGAGCTATCGAAGAAACTGCTCAATAAATGACCACTGAATTGCATCCAGCCTATTGAAAACAGCAGGTAGAGCAGCGCAGCGTACAGAGCATCGCGATAAGTAGCAGACATTCGGTCGTCCATGTCCCTTCTAAATGGATGGGATTATAGGTTAAAGAAACATCCAGCCACTCTTATCTGAAAGGGTGACTGGTTTTATCTGTCGGCTCAGTGATAATGCAACGGCTGTTTTTTTCTTTATCGAGGGCCCAATAGACTATGTGGTACGAAGGTTTTCTCGGCTTGTCGCCATGGTCACTGGTGGCAGTCACCCTGTTGATGACCCACGTGACGATCATTGGCGTCACGGTCTATCTGCATCGTTATTCAGCCCATCGCTCGCTTGAGCTCAATGCCGGCCTGAAACATTTCTTCCGCTTCTGGCTGTGGCTGACCACGGCGCAGAACACCCGCGAGTGGACCGCTATCCACCGCAAGCATCACGCCAAGTGCGAAACAGAAGATGACCCGCACAGCCCGGTCATCAAGGGGCTGTCCACCGTCCTGCGCAAAGGTGCCGAGTTGTACCGCGCCGAAGCGGAAAACCCCGAGACCCTGCGCATCTACGGCAAGAACTGCCCGGAAGACTGGATCGAACGTAACCTCTACAGCCGCTTCCCGCTGCTGGGTGTGGCGATCATGGGCGTTATCGACCTGCTGCTGTTCGGCACCATCGGTATCACCATCTGGGCTATCCAGATGATGTGGATCCCGGTCTGGGCCGCTGGCGTGGTCAATGGCCTGGGCCATGCCATCGGCTACCGCAACTTCGAATGCCGCGATGCGGCGACCAATCTGGTGCCATGGGGCATCCTGATCGGTGGCGAAGAACTGCACAACAACCATCACACCTACCCGAACTCGGCGAAATTGTCGGTGAAGAAGTGGGAATTCGACCTCGGCTGGGCCTGGATACAAGTCTTCAGCTTCCTGCGTCTGGCCAAGGTCCAGCGAGTCGCGCCGATTGCCCACCGGGTCGAAGGTAAAGGCAACCTGGACATGGACACCGCCATGGCCATCCTCAACAACCGCTTCCAGATCATGGCCCAGTACCGCAAGCTGGTTATCGCCCCGCTGGTCAAACAAGAGCTGGAAAAGGTCGATCACTCGGTCCGCCACCAGTTCCATCGGGCCAAACGCCTGCTCTCTCGGGAAACCAGCTTGCTGGATGAAAAACACCACATTCGCATCCAGACCATGCTCGAGCACAGTCAGGCGCTCAAGGTCATTTACGAGAAACGCCTGGCCTTGCAGCAGATATGGGCCAAGACCAGCTCGAATGGTCACGACATGCTGGCCGCCATCAAGGAGTGGGTACACGAAGCCGAAGCCAGCGGGATTCAGTCCTTGCGCGACTTCGCCGATCAGTTGAAAACCTACTCCCTGCGCCCTGCCGCTGTCTGACTGTGGCGAGGGGGAGCTTGCTCCCGCTCGGCGGCGAAGCCGTCGTAAACCTGACGACGCGTTTTAACTCATAAAACGCGTCGCCAGTACCGCCCGACGGGAGCAAGCTCCCTCGCCACGAAAGGCGGGAACTTCATTCAAAATCTCCTATCTCAAAGACACTTCGCCACCCGGCGGGCTTAGATGTGGCCGCTTTCGAACATTGAGCGGCGCACGCCCCTTGAGATTTGTCCCGATGGCCCATGAAAACCTGCAAGACCCGTCCCTTCCGCAGTGGCCCGAGGCCGCGCAAACCCTGATGGCGCTGATGCATGCCCAGGGCGAAGTGGCGCGCCTGAGCGAACGTGAACAACTGTTCAGCACCTTGCTGGTGAGCGTCAATGCGGTGCTTTGGGCCTTCAACTGGGAAACCCGCCAGATGCTCTATGTCAGCCCGGCCTATGAGCGGATCTTCGGCCGTTCCGCTGGCCTTTTGCTGTCCGACTACAACCAGTGGCGCGACAGCATTTACCCCGATGACCTGGAATACGCCGAGCGCAGCCTGGCCGAAGTATTGGTCAACGGCGCCGTTGAAGACCGTGAGTACCGCATCATTGCCGCCAATGGTCAGGTGCGCTGGCTGAGTGACAAGTGTTTCATCAACCGCCTGGCCGAACCGGGACAGCCGGTGATCATCGTTGGTATTGCTGAAGACATTACCGACAAGAAGCAGCTCCAAACCGAGCTGCAACGCCTGGCCACAACGGATGGACTGACCCAGAGCAGCAACCGTCGGCACTTCTTCGAATGTGCCCACCGCGCATTCGAACAGGCGCAAAATCAAGACGGGCAACTGGCGTTCCTGCTGCTCGATATTGATGATTTCAAGGTGATCAATGACACCTACGGCCACCAGGCGGGCGATATCGTGTTGCAACGGATCGCCGAAAGCGGTCGAGGTGCCCTGCGCCGTGGCGATGTATTCGGCCGAATAGGCGGCGAGGAATTCGCAGCCGTCTTCCCCGGTTGCGCACCGGCAATCGCCCTGCAAGTCGCCGAGCGCTTGCAGCGGGAGATCCAGCGGTTGAGCTTCAGCCATGAGGACCAGTCGTTCGGCATCACTGTCAGCCAGGGCGTGACCAGCCTCACGGCCGAGGACGAAAGCCTCGACAGCCTGTTTGCGCGGGCGGATGCGGCGATGTACGAGGCCAAGCGCCAGGGCAAGAACCGCATCATCTGCGGCTGACGCCAACCTCAGGCTAAACACAAAACCAAATGAACAACGATGGTGAATTCACTTCTTGCGTAAACGCATCAACTCCGGCAACCCGATCTTGAGCAATCGCGCCGTACGGCTCCTGGCCAGCTCCTCAACACCCTCATGCTCGGACAGGCGCGCCATCTGCGCGGCCATGTTCATCACCAGCGCCTCACGGGAGTAAACGCCGCCACCGAGCTGATAGACCGCCGCAATCAACTCTCGCAACTCCAGCGGCAGACGCCAACGGGTACGCAGTGACGAACCATAGGCGGCGCCAAACTCAGCCAACGCATTGCCGATCTCTTCCCAATTATCCAGCTCTCCGCCTGCCTGCTTCCACTCCTGCAAACACCGCAACAACGCCAGGTCGCCCAGGCAATGGAGCATGCCGGCGCAATAACAGCGCTCCTGATCCAGGTCCAGCAGGCGTGCCAGGGTCCGCGCGTATTCGGCGGTGTGCAGCGACAGCTGCCAATAACGCTCGGCATAGTCCGCCAGGCACGGATCGCTGAGCCGCGCACTGTGCTTCAGGGCCATACCCAGAATAAGGTTCATGCTGTGCCCGATGCCGAGGCGGTGCAACGCCTGGGACAGGGTTTGTACCCCAGCGCCATGATGCTGGGCCGCGCTGTTGGCGGCGGCGATGAGCACGGCGGTGATCTGCGGATCGGTTCGAATTTCATCCTCCAGCCGCTTCAAATCAAGACCACCGGGATCGAGGTTGCGCTTGACCGCCAACTGCACGCCAGCCATCAAAGGCGCACCGTCCGCCAACTGACGACGCTGCTCCAGGTATCCCGAGAGCGACATCCCCGGTGTCAGTGCCGGCACCTCGCAAGACACCTCCTCGCCGGCATCCAGCAGCAGATGCTGCAATCTGGAAGTGAGAAGTTCTATATTCAGAGGCTGGGTCAGGTATGCCGCAGGCGCCAAGGGCAAGGCTTCGCGCACGCTGGCGCTGTCGTTGCGGCTGCTCACCAATATGAACGGCAGCGGCGGGTTGCGTTTGCGCTGACGGACATTGCGCAGAACATTTACCATCGACACCGGGCAACTCCCGGTCAACGATCGCCAGGTCGTATGGATTTTCCGCCAACAGGCGCACCGCTTCCTGGCCATCGGCACACAGGTCCAGCCGTGCATCGCAGCGCACGCTCAACAACACCTGCTTGAGCAGGTCACGAGACCAGGGGTCGGCCTCGGCAATCAGCACACGCGGTACAGCGGGTAACACCACAGCATTCATCTGCACACTCCATTGGCAATGCGTGCACCTTAGTCAATGCTGATTGCTCGATACAGTTAGATGTGTTCCGGGGAGACGAAAAAACCCGCCGAAGCGGGTTTTTTTGTCGATCAGTTCACACTTTCATCAGAGCACTTTAAATCAAAGCTCCGAGAAGCACTCTTCGATGATTGCCAGACCTTTGTCCAATTGCTCGTCCGGCGAAGTCAGCGGTACCAGGACGCGCAGAACGTTGCCGTAGGTACCGCAGGACAGCAGGATCAGGCCCTTGTCGCGAGCCTTGGCCACCACCGACGCTACTGCTGCAGCGTTCGGCTTGTGGCTGTCGCCGTCAACAAACAGCTCGACTGCGATCATCGCGCCCAGGGCACGGACTTCGCCGATCACCGGGTACTTGGCCTGGATAGCTTTGAGGCCGGTCACCAGACGCTCGCCGACAGCCTTGCAGCGGTCCAGCAGGTGCTCTTCTTCGAACACTTCCATCACGGCCAGGGCCGCGGCGCAAGCGATCGGGCTACCGGCGTAGGTGCCGCCCAGGCCGCCTGGAGCAATGGCGTCCATGTATTCGGCCTTGCCGCACACACCGGCCAGCGGGAAGCCGCCAGCGATGGATTTGGCGAAGGTGGTCAGGTCGGCAGCAACGCCCATCTGTTCCATGGCGAAGAAAGTGCCAGTACGGCCAGCGCCAGTTTGCACTTCGTCAGCGATCAGCAGGATGCCGTGCTGATCGCACAGCGCGCGCAGACGCTTCATGAACTCTTTCGGCGCGACGTAGAAACCACCTTCGCCCTGAACTGGCTCGATGATGATGGCAGCGATGTCACGTGGCTCGGCGTCGTTCTTGAAGATGCGCTCAATGCTGGCGATCGAATCGTCGATGCTCACACCGTGCAGTTCGTTCGGGTACAGCGCGCGGAAGATGCCGCCTGGCATCAGGCCCATGCCGGCCGAGTAAGGCACGACTTTACCGGTCAGGCCCAGGGTCATCATGGTGCGACCGTGATACGCGCCGGTGAAGGCGATCACGCCTGCGCGGCCAGTGGCGGCACGGGCGATCTTGATGGAGTTTTCCACGGCTTCGGAGCCGGTGGTCACCAGCAGGGTTTTCTTGGCGAAATCACCCGGCACCTTGGCGTTGATTTTTTCGCACACTTCCACGTACGGTTCGTAAGCCAGCACCTGGAAGCAAGTGTGGGTCAGCTTGTTCAGCTGCTCGGTCACTGCGGCGATGATTTTCGGGTGTACGTGACCGGTGTTCAGCACGGCGATACCGCCGGCGAAGTCGATGAACTCGCGACCTTCAACGTCGGTCACGGTGGCGTTCTTCGCGGACTCGGCGAAGATCGGGTGAATCTGGCCAACACCGCGTGGTACAGCGGCTTCGCGGCGTTTCATCAGGGATGCGTTAGTCTTGCTCATAAAGTCCTCATTCACCGCTCATCGGGCGGCGTGGTTCAAGGAAAATGCGGCGGGGAGGCAACTACGGCAGCATGCGATGATCGACTGCCACAGCTTTCCCGGCCACAGAGAAAATTGCGTTTGATGCGCACAAAGGGACAGCGCTCTCGTGCCCTTTGTGCTTGAAGCAATGCCTTGCCGGGCTTATCAGATGCCCAGGCAGAGGTATTTAATTTCCAGGTAATCTTCGATGCCGTACTTGGAGCCTTCACGGCCCAGGCCCGAGGCCTTGATGCCGCCGAACGGCGCGACTTCGTTGGAGATCAACCCGGTGTTGACGCCAACCATGCCGTATTCCAAGGCTTCAGCCACACGGAACACACGACCCAGGTCACGGGCATAGAAGTACGAAGCCAGACCGAACTCGGTGTCGTTGGACATCGCGATCACTTCGGCTTCGTCCTTGAAGCGGAACAGCGGCGCCAATGGACCGAAGGTTTCTTCCTTGGCCACGGCAGCATTCTTCGGCACGTTGGTCAGAATGGTCGGCTCGAAGAAGTTGCCTTCCATGACCTTGCCACCGGCAAGCACGGTTGCGCCTTTGCTGACGGCGTCAGCAATGTGCTCTTGAACCTTGGCCACAGCTTTTTCGTCGATCAGCGGACCGGTGGTGGTGCCGTCTTCCAGACCGTTACCGATCTTGAGCTTGGCCACGGCCACTTTCAGCTTCTCGGCGAACGCGTCGTAGACCGAATCCTGGATGTACAGGCGGTTGGCGCAGACGCAGGTCTGGCCGTTGTTGCGGTACTTGGAAATGATCGCGCCTTCGACGGCCTTATCCAGGTCCGCGTCGTCGAACACGATGAACGGCGCGTTGCCGCCCAGTTCCAGGGAGACTTTCTTGATGTCCTTGGCGCATTCGGCCATCAGCTGACGACCGATTTCGGTCGAGCCAGTGAAGGACAATTTACGCACGATCGGGTTGCTGGTCAGCTCGCTGCCAATGTCGCCGGCGCTGCCGGACACCACACTGAACACGCCATTCGGAATGCCGGCACGCTGGGCCAGTTCAGCCAGGGCGAAAGCCGAGAACGGCGTTTGCGAAGCAGGCTTGAGCACCATGGTGCAACCGGCGGCCAGGGCCGGGCCGGCTTTACGGGTGATCATCGCGGCCGGGAAGTTCCACGGGGTGATCGCAGCGGTCACGCCGATCGGCTGCTTGATCACGATCAGGCGCTTGTCTGGCTGGTGGCCCGGAATCACGTCACCGTAGATGCGCTTGGCTTCTTCGGCGAACCACTCGATAAAGGAAGCGGCGTAAACGATTTCGCCCTTGGCTTCGGCCAATGGCTTGCCCTGTTCCAGGGTCATCAGGCGAGCCAGGTCGTCCTGGTTCTCGATGATCAGTTCGAACCAGCGACGCAGCTTATTGGCGCGCTCCTTGGCGGTCAGTGCACGCCAGGCCGGCAGCGCTTTGTCAGCAGCTTCGATTGCACGGCGGGTTTCGGCAGCGCCCATTTTCGGCACGGTGCCCAGAATTTCGCCCGTTGCCGGGTTGTTGACCTTGATCGTCTGACCATTGTCCGCATCGACCCAAGCGCCATCGATAAAGGCTTGCTGGCGGAACAACTGGGTGTCTTTAAGCTGCATGTCGGCTTTCCTTAACAGCACCGCGACCAGCGCGGAGCGAATTATGATTGTAGAAAGGCGCCTCAAAGGCTGCCGTCAGGGAAATCATTCACCGGGCTGAAGCACATAAATAGCGCACGGATTGGACTCGTGCGGTTCAGCACCCAGACAAGAGCGTTTGAAATCTCAAACGAATCCTAGGATCAAAGGGGGTAAAGGACAATAGCCTGTTCGAAAAAAAGAACGAAAACGCCGCATTTGCTGATATTTTCAGATCAGCGTAGCAAACGGTCGTTACAGGCTCGAAAAACGCAGGCGATTCAGCAGCATGGACGCCCGCACCGCTTATGAGTATCATGGCGCCCGCATTGCACCAGTAGCTCAGCTGGATAGAGTACTGCCCTCCGAAGGCAGTGGTCGTGGGTTCGAATCCCGCCTGGTGCACCATACGTAGAAACGAGAAAGCCTCAGGCCTTAGGGTCTGGGGCTTTTTTGTGGGTGCTCTGTTTAGGGAGGCTGATAAACAGGAAAGCCCTCAAGATCGACAACACACGACTGGTAAAGGAAAAAAAAAGACAATAAAAACCCCTGAGCAATCTCAGCGTCTTCGCGCATCAATCGACAGGGGCCGTGTTGAGCCGCGATTTGCTGCAAATCATCTCGTGCATGTGCGTAGAAAAGCAGTTGCCTCATGGACGCCCCTGCTCAGCTGCGACCTCATCTATGAGCGCATCGAGCTCAGCAAACACCGTGTCGGCCGCAATGGCCGGGCGTGGATCATTGCGACTGGCCGCAATAGCCTCACGGATTTCTGCCTGTAATCGATCCAGCAATTCCGCTTTCACTCCGTCGTCCAATCAAACTCGTCGTAGTCATCGCCTTCTTCGTCCTCGATCAACTCATCATCAAGGACGCCTTCCTCAAGCGCTTCTTCTGCCTGCTTGGCCAGCAGATACTCCTTACGACTCTCAGTCACTGCTCGCCGCAGTTCCTCGCCCTTTACCGGGCAATTGAGCATTTGGGCGATGCGGTCGATTTTTTTTGCCACGGCATCCTCCAACGCATCGGCTATGGGTCGATAGTGCGCGCTTTCGGGTGTCGATGCCAAATTGACGACCGCTGTGCACCTCAGTTTTTCTGTAATTCCTTCATTCGGACTGTGAGGTTTTCGCCAGGGAAACGCTTGTGCAATGTTTTCAACAGCGCATCGGCGGCTTGGGTCTGACCGGCATTTTGCAGGCGCAGTACCTCATGCAGTTGTTCATCCAGCGTTTTTACTGGCGCCGCTGCACGTTTGCTGACCCTTGCTTCATCGGCCATTTCAGCGTTGATCGATTCGCTCTGCGCAGGGGCGGCAAAATCGGCCATTGGCGCCATGGGCGCGGGGGCGGACATGGCGCCGGCCGGTGCAGCCAAGGAGCGGGCAACGGACGGTGGCGCTTGCGCCGCTTCTTTTTTGGCGACCGGCGCGGACATCTTTGGCGCCGGGGCGAAGTCGTAGCTTGGCGCTTGTTCCGGCGTGCGCTGCACCACTGCAAGCATCAGGGCAACGCCGACGAGGCTGGCGAATGCGACTTGCCAACGAGGTTTCTGGCAGGCTTGCACCCAACGTTGCCACAGGCTTGGCTTGCGCGCAGGGACTTCCCGGTGCGCTGTGGCCAGGATAAACGCATCGAGATGAGCCGGTGGTTCGCCGCTCCCATGCTCGCGGAAATGCTGAAGCACTTCGTCTTCCGGTGTTTTGCGGGCGTCAGTCATGTCAGTACCTCCTCGGCCAGTAGCCGACGCAGTTTTTGCTGGGCGTAGCGCAAGCGGCTCTTGACGGTTTCCAGCGGTGTTTCGGTGAGAGTGGCGATTTGCGGCAGGTCGAGGTCACCGTGGGCGCGCAGCAGGAACACTTCGCGCTGGTCGGGGGGAAGGTGTTGCAGGGCGGCTTCGAGACGCTGGTTGTCACGGCTCAGGCTCAGCAGTTGTTCGGGATCGGCCGCCTCGTCGCTCAGGGCGTGGAGTTGTTCGTCATAGCTGTCATGCAAGGGGTTGTGGATGCCGTGTTTGCGCCAGTGATCGATCAGGCGGTTGCGGGCAATCTGGTAGAGCCAGGTACGAAAATTCGCCCGGCCTTGTGGCTGACTGCTGCTGCGGATCAGGCTCAACCAGGTTTCCTGGTAGACCTCTTCGGCCAGTTCGGATTTGCCGCTCAGGCCGAGCAGGAAGCGATAAAGTCCCTGGCGATGGCGGGCGTATAAAATCTCGAACGCCGGCCCCTCGCCCGAGCGATAGCGGGCCAGCAGCGATTCGTCGCTGCCGCCGGCCGAGCTGATTTCAGAATCGGACATGTCAGCGCTGGCCTCTTTCACTCTATCCGGTGGTCATTGGGTTGTTGATTCGAGGCGGTGGAGATTCGCAGACTTTGTGCCAACTCCACCAGTTGCACGAACTCTGCGCGCAACCCGAATCGATCGTCACCCCGCGCGCCGCGGGCCAGGGTTTCGGTGTCCTTCAGGTTGAAATCGCCGGTGTAGCGCCCGTCCTTGAGCTGCTGGGAAAACGCTGCCACGGCAGCCGCAAATCGCAAGTCATCACTGGCTTTACCGGCTTCACTACTGACGATCGGCCGCTCGATCAAGCGACTATTCCCACCCTCAGGCAACTGATATCGCACGCGCAACATTGCCAATTCCCCGGTCGTTGCGGAGATAGCTGCTGCGGAATGCCCATATCGCAGCGGCTCCAGCCAACCCTTCTCACCCTTGGGCACAATTTCGTACAACGCAGTGACCGTGTGTCCTGCGCCGATTTCTCCGGCATCGACCTTGTCGTTGCTGAAATCCTCACGTTTCAAGGCGCGGTTCTCATAGCCCAACAGTCGGTACTCGCTGACCTGCGCCGGGTTGAATTCCACTTGCAGCTTCACATTCTTCGCAACGACGGCGAGGGTCGAACCGAGCTGATCCACCAGCACCTTGCGCGCCTCGCGCAGGTTGTCGATGTAGGCGTAGTTGCCGTCGCCGGCATCGGCCAGTTGCTCCATCAGGTGTTCATTGTAGTTATCCACACCAAAACCCAATGTGGTCAGGGACACGCCAGTCTTGCGTTTATCCACAGCCATCTGCTTGAGGCTGTCGAAGTCGCTGATGCCGACGTTGAAGTCGCCGTCGGTGGCCAACAGGATGCGGTTGATACCCTTGGGGATAAACGCCTGTTGGGCCATTTGGTAAGCCAGCTCGATCCCCGACGCCCCAGCGGTGGAGCCGCCTGCGGTCAATTGTTCGATGGCGCTGCGAATTTTGGCTTTTTCCCGTCCGGAAGTCGGCTCCAGCACCACGCGCGAATCGCCGGCGTAGACCACCAACGACACCCGATCCTGCTCGCGTAACTGATCGACCAGCAGTTTCAGCGTGCTCTTGACCAGCGGCAAACCTTCGCGACGGTCCATCGAGCCGGACACGTCCACCAGGAACACCAGGTTCGCCGGCGCCAGTTCGGCCACTGCGCGGTCCGAAGCCTTGATGCCGATGCGCAGCAATCGGGTATGCGGGTTCCACGGGGACGGCGCCAGCTCAGTGGTTACACCGAAGGGCGAGCCGTCGGTGGGCAAGGCGTAATCGTAGGGGAAGTAGTTGACCATTTCCTCCAGGCGCACTGCGCCTTCGGGCGGCAAACGTCCTTGATTGAGCAAGCGGCGGACGTTGGCATAGGCGCCGGTGTCGACGTCGGCGCTGAAAGTCGATACCGGCGCTTCGGTCACGCTATGAATCGGGTTGTCGGCCAGCGCTTGATACTGTTCACGCTGCTCGTCCCGATAACCCGCCGGGGCAGATTCAGGCATCGGCGCATAGCCCGCGATCGGTGCCGGTCGCACGCTGCGCTTGGCCATCGTGGCATCAGCCATGACCGCCTCGCTACGCACCAACGCCTCAGTCTTCATCGCACCTTGAGCCGGTGGTGAAACCGAGGCGGAGTCAGGCTTGGACGAAACGCCGCAACCGGCAATGGCCAGCAGCAACCCGACGGCGAAACCCTGGGTGGCCGGGCGCAGGAAATGCAGAGGGAGGGACATGGGGGCTGACCTCAGGAGGAAATTGATCCATTCATCCTCTGAGACGGGCAGCCCGGCCGGTTCGGGTTAAGCCGAAGTGAAAAAAAACTTCAGCGGTGATAACGCCGCACTACGCTGGTGTTTTTCAACTGATCTTTCGGGTGGGGCCGTGGTCGGCGTGCAAACTATAGCCGGACCGTTCGTACCGTGGCAGCGGCAATTGGCTGAACCTCGGGAGAAACCGCGGACTCTTAACTTAAACGTTTGTCAGGAGAGCGATCATGGCCCTGCACCGCGTCGCCCGTTTCGCCGATGTGCCCGAGAACCGCGGCCTGGAAGTCCGGATCGGCGAGACCAAAATCGTCCTGCTGCGAGTCGGCGATCAATTGCGCGCCTACCAGGGTGAATGCCCCCACGCCGGGGCGCCACTGGCCGAGGGCGCGCTGTGTAATGGGCGCTTGATTTGCCCTTGGCACAAGGCGGCGTACCGGATCGAAGACGGAGCATTGTGTGAGCCGCCGTCTCTGGACAGCCTCAAGCGCTACCCGTTGGAACTGCGCGATGACGAAGTATGGGTCGACGACCAGGCGCTGCCGACCGGCAGCACACCGCCGGCTGACGATGAGCGCACGTTCGTGATCATCGGCGCTGGTGCCGCAGGCACGGCGGGTGCAGCGGCGTTGCGCGAAAAAGGCTTCGGCGGCCGCGTGTTGCTGATCGACCGCGAAGCCGACGCCGGCTACGACCGCACGGTGCTGAGCAAATTCGTGATCGCCGGTGAGATGCCGCCGGAGGAAGTCCCACCGCTGCGTGATGAGCGTTTCTACCACGAGCAGCGAATCGAGCGCGTAAAGGGTGAAGTGGCGAGCCTGGATGCGGTGAATAAAACCCTGCGCCTGGCTGACGGTCAGTCGCTGAGGTATGACGCCGCCCTGCTCGCCACCGGCGGTACACCCAATCCGCTCAAACTGCCCGGTGCCGAACTGCCACAGGTTTTCGTGTTGCGCTCCAAGGATCAGGCGCAGCAGATTCTAGCCGCAGCGAAACCTGGCCAGCGCGCCGTGATCATCGGCGACAGTTTCATTGCCATGGAGTCCGCCTCGGCCCTGCGCGAATATGGTCTGGACGTCACCGTTCTGGCCCGCCATGCCGTGCCCTTCGCCAAGCAGTTCGGCGACACGGTCGGCAAGGCCATTCGTGCACGGCACGTGGCCCACGGCGTGGTGTTTCACACCGATAGCGAAGCCGCGCAGATAGAAGGCACTGACAAGGTCGAAGCGGTGAAACTGGACGACGGTCAACGTTTGCCAGCGGACCTGGTGCTGGTCGGCATTGGCGTCAGCCCGGCAACCGAAGCGTTTGCCGACCTGCCCAAGGAAAAAGATCAGTCACTGACGGTCGATGGCGGTATGCGCGTGACCGATGGGCTCTGGGCCGCCGGTGACATCGCGACCTTCCCGCTCAATGGCCAGTCCCAGCGGATCGAGCATTGGCGCCTGGCACAGCAACAGGCGAGGATCGCGGCGGCGAACATGCTCGGCGGCGACGAGCATTACCTCGACGTGCCGTTTTTCTGGACCTGGCACTTCGGCAAAAACTACGACTACCTTGGCCATGCCGAGGCCTGGGACGAAGTCGAATTCAAGGGCGACCCCTATCATCCGCCCTTTATCGGCCTGTTTTGCAAGAACGGTGTGGTGGCGGCAGCTGTAGCCTGCGATGAAGAACGGGCGATGGCGATGCTCGCGGAACGAATGAAACAACCGCTGCCGGTGGACGAGGCGTGGCGCCTGATACGGGATGTTGGCTGACTGCCAGCTTTCATTGCCACGCATTCCCATGCAGGCGCTGCTGCCTGCATGGGAAACGTGGCGGGTTCAGGCGCGGTTCACGGGTTCTGCGTTGTCGTCACCTTCGCCGGGACGACGGATCACTTTTGGATTCTCCAGGGTCTGCAGAGTTTGCGGTGGCCGGGTTTCGATAGTGAAGAAGTGGCTGACGACATGCGTGATATCGCCATCGTGATCGTTGTGAATGGTCATCGAACCCGGGCTGCGCAATTTATGCAGGCGTTCTCGGGTCAATTTGAAAGTCTTGCTCAAGCCTTGATCGTCAACCACCGGGGCCGCCATTCGACGCTGGGCGTAGCTTTTGCTTTTGCGTTGTTGATAACGCGCCCAACCGATCAGGACCAGCGCGTTGAACACCGCCACCCATAAATAAACCTGCAGGGTGCCCAGGGCATCGAACGCTGAAGGGCCAATCCGGGGCCCCTCGTGGGTATCGATCAAGGGCCACAGACCCAGGAACAACAAGTACAGGAATCCGGCCCACGCCAGCACGGTGAATAAGGCATCGACCACGATAAGCACTGGCCGCTGCCGGGTTGTGATGATTTTCATTTGACGATCTCCTCTTCATCGGCACCTGGCGGCCGAATGCCGCGATCCGGACTGATCCAGCGCGCACGTTTCTGACGTAGACGGAACAGCACTTTGGGGAAACTGACCAGCGTCGTGAGCAGACTGACCAGCCAGAACACCAGCGGGTACCAGATCACCCAGAACATGGTCTTGCCCAAACCTTTTTCGTAGCGCCGATCGATCAGGAGGCTGACCCCGAACTGCATCAGGCAGACCACTGCCAGCAACAAGCCGGTAAACGCCGGTGGCCACATTTGGGGCACCGCGATGACTTCCGGCAACGCTATGTACAGACCCACCAGCCATAGAATTATCGACAGCAGGAAAGTAAACGCCCAACCGGTGGACAGGCAGTATTCGAACAGCAACGGCCAGAGGTAGCGATGACGGTACTGCCAGATGCCGCGAATGTTCTTGAACAGTACTTCCGCGCCGCCCTGGGCCCAGCGCAGACGCTGTTTCCATAGACCACCCAGGGTTTCCGGCATCAGGATCCAGCACAGCGCACGGGGCTCGTAGAAAATACTCCAGTGATCCAGTTGCAGCTTCCAGCTGATATCGATGTCTTCGGTGATCATATCCGTGCTCCAGTAGCCGACCCGGTGCAGGGCCGTACGACGGAAAGCAACGACCACTCCGGAGACGGTAAAGATCCGCCCGAAGACCCGCTGGGTGCGTTTGATCAGACCGATGATCGAGGAGAACTCGCCAACCTGTACACGGCCGACCAGGGTCGAACGGGTACGGATCCGCGGGTTGCCGGTCACCGCACCGAGGCGCGGGTTGTCGAGCAACGGCGCGACCAGATAAGCCGCGGTATGGGGTGCCAGCAGCGCATCACCGTCGATGCACACCAGGTACTCGCTACGCGCTGCAATGGCGCCCATGCGCAGGGCCACGGCCTTGCCCTGGTTTTCCGCGAGGTGGAGTACCCGCAGACGCGGATCCTGCACGGCCAAAGCGTCCAGCACGGCACCCGTGTCGTCCTTCGAACCATCGTTGATCGCGATGACCTCGATGTTCGGGTACTGCTGGGCCAGCGCCGCACGGATGGTTTCAGTGACGTTGTCACCTTCGTTGAAGCAAGGGATGAGGATCGAAATCAGCGGCTCGCCGGCCAGCGGTGGCGGCAAGGTGTCTTCGTTCCACGGCCAGTGCCGCTCCCAGTGCAGCCAGAAATACAGCCCCCCCGCGATCCACAGTCCCGACATGAACAGTGGATAGAAGAACACGAAGTCCATCAGGAATTGTCCGGTGAGCAGAAAGATCAGCCCCAGAGGAATCCCGAGGACGATCGCCAGAACCAGTAAAGCCAGAAGTCTATCCAGCATGTTATGGATTCCACTTGTTGGAGAGGGCCGGCCGTACGGATTTCAGGTCGGGCAGGTTGTCGAGGAAGTTGTCGGGGTAGTAGCCAAAACTGGTCACGCCCTGACGCTGCAGAACTCGCATCCACTCGGCCAATTGTTCGCCTTCGATGTCGGCCTGGTCCTGTTTCGTCCAGTCCCGTGCCTGCAGTTCGAACACGGTGCGATCGAGCGCGCCGGGGCGAGCCTTGACCGTGGCGACCAGTTTCTCGAGCCAGGCTTCGGAGTCTTCATAAGACTGTTTTTCCATCAACGGCATGGCCATCGGCGCCGTCCAGTCGTAAGTACCGAGGAAGTCATCCAGATTCTGCGCGTACCAGGTTTCACTCTCGGGATTGAGTATCGGCTCGGCGAAAATGTTGCGCGCCGTACTCAGCTGCGGGCCACGAATGGCGCGGACCTTGGCCGTCAACTCCTTGGTGAAATCGATCAGGTAGCGGCTTTTGAAACGCGTCCACTGCTGCATCACGGCAGGATCGGCGCGCAGCGCGGCAATCGAGCCGGGCAGACCATTGGCGGCATAGACTTTGAGAGCATCGGGGCCTGCGTCTTCGAAGTCCGACATTATTGCGTCATCGTGAAACAGGACGCCGTCGACCGACGCCATGCGCGCAAGGTCTTCGTAGATTTCACCAATGATGCGCCGTACGTTGGGATCGTAGGGCGACAAGCGTTTGTACTGGTTCGGATCGACCGACGTGGTGCCGGTTTCCGGGTCCCAGCGCGTCACGCGCGGCAGCTTCGAATCCAGGGCAAAGCTCAGCACTGGCATCCAGGCGTAGACTTTGACATGGGCTCGAGTGTGCAACTGCCAGGCCACGCGGTTAAAAATGTCGGCGGCCATCGGCAGGTGACGGTTGGGGAAGTACAGCGAATGCACCAGGCCATCACCCTTCGGATCGGCGAAGGCCTGCAGGAACACCGTATTGGCGCCCATGTCGGACATGCGCTGGATCAATTTACCCAGGTTTCTTTCCTGCTGGGCCGGGTCCGGGTCGTAGACGTTATCCAGGTCTACGTGCACGACGCGCATTGGATTCTTCGACTGCACCGAGACGACGCTATTGGCGAAGCGCGCGCCTTCCGGGTCGGCAGCAACAAGATAACGCGGGCTGCTCATCAGGGTATCGACAGTGTCGAGCCCGTCTTCGAGGGTCAAGGACATCTGATAGCCCTGATCATTGACGATTTGCAGCGTGCTGCCGTCCGCCGCGCCGTACGGCCAGACCCAGACTCGCGGCTTTTTACCGGTGACCTTGTAAATTTTCTCCGAGATCGCCGCGATGTCAGCACGCTGGCGGGCCTGGAACTCGGCTTCGGTTTCATAGCGTTTGGCGACTGGATCGTAACGTCGGGTAGTGGCGGCCGGCTGCAGGTTGCCCTGGGGGTTAGCCACGATACCCTTGTGATTGGCATCGGTGTGCGCAGCGATTTCCACCAGTCCGGACTGGGAAACCTCCCGCACCTGATCCCAGGTCAGGAACTCCGAACGCTTGCGCGGCATGCCGGCGAAATCCACCGGTTGGTTCGCCGGGGTGTCGACCCAAGTTCCGACCGGCGCCAGCAATGCAGGCCATTTATAGGCGCGCAGCACCGGCATCACCCGGGTATAGAAGCTCGAATAACCGTCGTCGAAACTGAGCATGACCGCTTTGGGCGGCAGGTCGTGGCCTACTTTGCGTGCCGCCAGAACCTGGTCGACGGAGACCGGCTGGTAGCCGTTCTCCCGCAACCAGGCCAGCTGCTCGAGCAAGCGTTCGGTGCGCACGGCCACCACCGCCTGGTCGGGATCCTTGTCATCGACATCGTGATAGGCGATGCCCAGTACATGGTTTTTCGGCCACGGGGTTTCGCTCTCCACGACCGGACGTTCGGACGGCGGCGAGAACGCGGGTGCCTGCTGGGCACAAGCGCTGATCAACAGCACTCCCAGCAGGAGGAAGAAACGCGACATCAAGGCCATTTTCAAACCCCTCTAGAAGCGGAAAGTAAGATCGACCATCAGACGCAGATCGGTTTCCCGCTCTCCGTCATATGGCCGGTTGATTGCGCTTAACATACCGCCGACCTCCAGCACGTCGTTCCAGCTGTAACGCTGGCCATAGCCCAACAGGGCCATGCCTCCGGTGGAATGATATTGCTGGGTGTAAGTACCTGCGCCGGCCTGGAACTGCTGACTCCATCGTGTTTCATAGCGCTGGTAGAGCATGTGATTGACGCTGACCATCGGCAGGACGCTGAGATCGGACTTGGGGTTGAAATACGGCACGTCGTCAGACATGGAGTTGTGGCTGGCGCCGACTTCCAATCCCAGATCGACTTGCACGTTCGGTGCGCTGTAGATGCCTTCGCGCCCGGTGAGCAAGGCTTCGACGCGGTTGTTGCCATCGCTGAAGTGAGACGGGCTGACCGCGAATTTCCACTCGCGACTTTCATTGGCCCGCCAGCGAATGAAACCGCTGCCGCCATTGGCCGTGATGTCGCTGTTCAAGGCCCGCAACGGCGTCGCCGCTGCGAAGTATTCCAGGCTGGCGCCGTACTGCCAGTAATCGTTGATGTCATGCGCGAACGCCAGACGCGCGCCCTGTTTGGAACCGAAGCCATAGGAGTGGTTGGAGACTTCCGCCTCCAGGGTCAAGTCCCGGGTCCGGCGTTCGAGCCCGACGCGCTGGAAGCGATGGTGGCCCGTCCCTTCCTGGAAATCGCCGGTGGCATAACCGGCACCGCCGAATACACGCCAGTCTTCACCGATGGGCGGGCTGTACAGGGTGGTTTCGATGCCGAGATCACGACTGCCGTTGACCGCGCCGGCGTTGTCGTCATCGCCGCCATAAGTCTTGCCGCCGAAAGCTTCTACTCGCAGCTCGAACTTGTCATGGACCTCACGCTGACGTTGCAAGCGCTGCACCTGACGATTCTCGGGGGAACGCGCGAGCACGTCGTCGGTCAGCGCATCTACCTGCCGCCATTCCTGCAGGTCCGTGGCGGTGTGGGCCTGGGCGATTTCCAGCGAGAGGTTGCGCGGGGCCATGCTCTCGGCTTCCTTGAGCTTGCTCTCGGCAAGCCGCGGCCAGCCCCGGGCCAGGTACAAATCGGCCTGAGCCACACGCAGGCTGACGTTGCCCGGCGCCTGTTCGACCAAGGCCTGCAGACGCTCCTCGCCATGGGGCAGATCGGAACTGTAAGTCCCGGCCTGGGCAGCGAGTTGTTGCGCGTCCATCCATTCGTCGTTGGGGTTGCCTCCGGGCAAACCCTTGAGCTCGACGCGAGGTCGCTGGGCTTTGGCCAGCTCTTCGGCGACTGTACGAGCCTCGGCCGCCTCGCCACTTTCAAGCAAGGCATAGTAAAGCGCGGTGGTGTCTTGCAAACGGTTGCCAGGATCGGCATCCGGCGTGAGCAGGATCTGCCGATACATATCGGTGGCGATTTCCGGTTCGCGCTGGTCCAGGTAAGACGAGGCGACCCAACGCTGGGCGTAGGTCGGAACTTCCACACCTTCGGCCTGCAGCTTGTGGTATTCGCTGATGACTTCGTCGGTGCGCGCACGGGCCTTGAGGGCACCCATGCGGTCGATTCGCCAGCGGATCACGTCATCGTGAGCCTGCGGATCCGAGGACCAGGTGGAAATCAATTTGTCGTAATCGGCCAGGGCCCGATCAGCGATCACGTAACGCTCCGATTCGCTACGGGTAGGCATTTCCGCCAGACGCACGCGTTCCGCAGCCAGGTCACCTTCGAGGTGACGTGTCGTGACCGGATCGATCAAGCCGGGCCGCTGACGGGCCAGGCGCAAGGCCGGTTCCGGCAGGTGGGCACGCTGCATCGCACCCACGTACTCCTTGGCGACTTCCGGCTTGTTACCGGCACGGACAAACGCCTGATCGTATTCGAACAACGAGTCGTACTCTTTACCGGCACGGTTCAAGGCGTAGCCCAGAGCCATGCGGCGGTTGACGTCGTTGGGTTGGGCAGCCACCAGTGCTCGGGCGCGCGTCACCGCGTCGTCGGGCTTGCTGGAGTCGGCCTGGGTCAGCGCCAGCCCCAGTTGCAATTCCTGGTTGTCCGGTTCGAGGGCCAGGGCCTTGTTGTAGACCCGGGTCGCATCGTCCCAGCGCTTCTGGTTGCGGTAGGCCCGCGCAGTGGCGGTCAGGGCTTGAACCGGCAGGTCCAGCGTGCGCCCCTGGGTTTCATAAACCTTGATGACTTCGGCATCCAGACCGGCCCAACTGGCGATCTGCAAGTGATCGCTGATCTGGCTGGTGGTGGCTTGGCCCGGCGGCACCTGACGCAACGCGGTTAGCGCAGGCGTGTAGTGACCAGCTCGGGCATCAAGCACCATTTCGTCGTAAGGGGTATCGGCAAACGCTAACATTGGCCACAACAACTGGCTGCACAGCGCGACGCGAAACAGAGGTCGCATACCACGATGAACAAAGGGGGCAACAATACTCGGCATTCGTCAGCATCCTTACATGGCCAGCCGGGCCGCAATGCCCTCTTCGCCCTTTCGTAACGGAAAGCTGGTCCAGTTGACCCAGCCAAACTTTATTTAAAGGCAGTCTTGCATGCGAGCTCGCTGGGTTATTGGGAACACAATAATTGTTCAGATTCGTGAAATTGCAGGCGTCGTCCATCGTCCCGTCTTAAAAGCCAGACAGCAAAACGCCCGACGTCTGCTAGTAGCAGAGGCCGGGCGTTCGGTGTGTAAGCCCCGGTTTTACTGGATAGTGCCAGTGCCCCCAAGTTTACTCATCACGAAGCCGGCAAATTCTTCGACGGTCATCTTCTGCCCGTTGAACTCCACCTGGTTGTTAGCGTAGTGCAGTTTGGTGACGATGCTACTGCCTTCGAGTTTTGCCAGCTGGGTACCGACCGCCATGCTGGCGAACATGTCGGCGGTGGCGGTGGCCTGGTCGGCGATGAGTTTGGTGTCGGTCTGACCGTCGATTTGCCCCTGGACGCTAAGTAAATCAACGAGCATCGGCTTGGACACCTGTAAATTGAAGTCCAGCAGGGCGATCAGTTGCCGGGTCAGCTGCTCAGGCGGCAAGTCCATGGACTTCGGCTTGGTCAGATCGAGCACCAGATTGGCGCGGCTTTCACCGTTGGTGGTGTGAAACGACAGATTTTCCAGGGCAACCTGCGGACCGGCAGCCAGCAATTTCTCCAGGCCGGCTTTGACCTGGATCTCTTCGGCCGGGGTCAGGACCAGCTCTGGCACGGGTTGACCGGCGGCAGCGGCTTCGGCGGCGGCTTTCTCGTACGGTTGCAGTTTGGTCTGGTAAATCTGCATCAGCGACAGGGTCGCGGGGATGTCGAGGTTCTTCAGGCTCATGGCCATTTGCGCAGAGCCGACCGTCTTGCCGTTGAAGGACACTTCGCCAACCTTGTAATCGGCACGCCCTGAGGCGTTGGTGTCCAATTCCTCGGTCTTGTTTTTCATCTCGAATTTCTTCAACCCGAGTATCGACTGCCGGGCGCCGAAGGTGGTTTTGCTATCGGTCAGTTCAAGGGTGTTTTCGCCGGTGTAGTAGCCGTAGGTGCTTTTTGCCAGGTTGCTGGCCAGGGTCAGACCGCTCAGTTCGATCTTCACCGGCGTCTGGTCTTCAGCCACGGTGGTCAGTGTCAAGCTGTCCATGTAGCCGTTGGCCTTGACCTTCTGCGCCTGGGCGCTGGCAGCGACGTCGAGATTCAGGCCGGAAAATTTCAGGTTGGACTTGTCATCCAGGGCTACGTCCAGCGGCAGCAATTGCAGGGTGCCGTTGGTGGAGTTGTCATAGCCGATGTTGACCACGCCCGTGACCGGAGATTTGTCCTTGGCGGCAATGAACCATTTTTCGGTGGCCGGGGTTCTTTCCAGCTCGTAGTGACTGGTGGCCATGACCGGCAGCCACTTCAGCGACACCAGGCGCGAAAATGGCAGCGGACCGTGCTCGATGTGATCGACGAATAACAGTTCGACCGGCGCTTCGCCAAACAGCTCGCCTTCACCCTTGAGGCGATAGTGCGCGACGCTGCTGAACACATTACGCTCCAGCGACACCAGTTCCAGCGACGCCGTGCCGTTGGAACCCACCAGCGCGGCCTGCAATTCCTTGTTGGCGTCGGCGATCGAGGTGTTGAGCACGCCTTCGAGCTTGGTACCGGTGTACCAGGCACCGCCAGCGCTGATTGCACCGATGGCCACGACAATTCCCAGAAGCACGCCTGCTGATTTATTCATGAATTACCCAGTCAATGTCCGTTGTTGAAGGTGTGGTCGTCTTCCCTGAACCCTTGACGGGTTATGGCTCGACTCCGCTGAAAATGGAATGCAGGTTAGCATCAGGCGCACCGGGCGACCCAAAGATTAAAGGTGAAAGAGTGTCTATGGACCGTATGCATCGGTCGAGAGTTTCGGCGGACATGAAATCGCCTTCGCCGGCAAGCCGGCGAAGGCGTCAGTTCGGGCACCATCAATTCAAGAGTATTGAACCTCAATCTCATCCAGCTGATGATCAAAACTCTTAAGCCGCGCCGTCCAGGTATACACCAACACCTCGAAATCCCGATTGATCACCGCCCCGCCGGTCACTTCCGAGCGCGGGTCGCAGAAATCCAGTTGATAGCGTTCCCGGGCCATGGCGGTAGCCACGTCGGAGAGTTCACGGGCGTTGTTGAGCCAGTGTCGGCCGTCTTCGGCGATCTGCTTGTCCAGCTCCAGACATTGCTTTTTCAGCGCTTCAAGGCTTTTTTCCAGCGGCGTACCAGTGAGTTCGCCCATGACCTCCTGGAACGTGCGCCCCGGTTGCCAGTAGCTGCCCCAGAAATACCGGTCAAACACCGTTTCGACGCGACGCAAAGCCACCTTGGTGTCCCAGATCAGCACCAGGGTCTTGCCTTGTTCACATTGTCTTTTCTTGATGCGCTGACTCTGGACCGACGCCCAGGCCACCACCACGATAGCCATCACGGCAATCAGCGCAGCCGCGCTGTCGAGGAAAAACAGCGCCTTATCGATTTGATGGGCCAGCATGATGCCGTAGAAATAAGTGGCCGAGAGCAGCACCAACGCCGCAATAGCGCACCAGAAGCCGGGAGCATAAGGGTTTTTCATTATTGGTATCCCCATGACCAACGCGAGCCTTGATCGATGAGTTCGACGAGCGATCTCATCAAATCAAAGCATAGCAACGGCCTCAGGGTTTGCCGGGGTTCGAGGCTTGCGTTCGTCCGCTTTCCCAGCCACCGCCCAATGCCAGGAACAAATCGATCTGGCTCATGGCAACCTGGGTGTTGGCGGCGGCCAGTTGCGCCCGTACGTCGGTATAAGTGCGCGTGGCCTGCAGATCGGCCAGGAACGAGGCGCGACCGGCAGTGAAAAAGCGGTGGGTCTGGTCTGCGGCCAGTTGCGCCGACTGTTCTGCATCCGCCAATGCATCGCGGCGCTGCAACAATGCCGAGTACTGGGCCAGGCCGGTCTGGGTCTCGCGGATGGCGTTGAGCACCACGCCGTCGAAATGCGCCAGCGCACCCTGGGTCACCGCTTGCGCCTCACGGATCCGCGCCCGGGAGCCATTGGATGGCACGGTCCAGGTCAGCAAAGGGCCGAAGCCCCAGCGATTGGTCGCCGGTTTGCCGAGGTTCTCCAGGATGCCGACAGTACCGACGCTCGCGCCGATGCTGATGTCCGGGTACAACTCGCCGGTGGCGATACCGATGCCGGCCGTCGCGGCCGCCAGCCGGCGCTCGGCCTGGCGAATGTCGGGACGGCGTTTGAGCAAGGTGGCGCCGTCACCCACTGGCAGCAATTGCGCGATTTTCGGCAGCTCGGCGCAGCTGTCGGTGCCGGCCGGCAGCTGATCCAGCGGTTTGGCCAGCAGCATCGATAACCGGAACAACCCGGCCTGACGCGCCGCGTCATAGCGCGGCATGTCGGCGCGCAAGGATTTGAATTGGGTTTGCGAGCGGGTGACCTGGGTTTCATCGCCACGCCCGGCATCACGCAATCGCTGGATCAGCGCGGTGCCCTGGGCCTGCAGATCGAGGGAGTGCTGGGCGATTTCCCGCTCTTCGTTGGCCGCGCAGACCTGGGTGTAGGCCCGAACGACATCGGCCACCAGGGTGATCCGGGCCGTATCCGCAGCGGCCTGAGTGGCATCGGCATTGGCCTTGGCCGCTTCGATCCCGCGCTGCAGCGTACCGAACAGGTCAAATTGATACGAAGTGGTAATGCCGACGTCGCCGACGTTGGCCACCGGCACTTTCTCCGGTAACAGGAAGGCTTCGCCGGACTCCTGCAAGCGCTGGGCGCCGATCTTCACGCCGCCGCTCCAGCCGCCCGCTGCCTGGGCTTCGTCGACCTGTGCGCGGGCCCGGGACAGATTCGCCGCCGCCACCCGCAGGTCGGTATTGGACGCCATGGCCTGCTGCACCAATTGGTCCAGGCGCGGATCCTGGTACAACCGCCACCAATCGCCGGGGACCGGTGCGGAGACGACACTCTTGCCGTTCACAGCCAACTCACCCTGCAGGTCTTCACGGTGGATGGCGGCTTCCTCCGGCAATTGATAGTCCGGCCCGACCACCTGGCAGGCCGAGAGCAAAAGCCCGAATCCGGCGACCGCCAACCCCGCAGCCCTGCTCATTGCGCGGGCTCCCGGGTTTGATCGTCCATGATCGACACCGTGGCCGTACGTCCGGCAATCATGCGGAAGTCCGCCGGCACCTCGTCGAAGGCAATCCGCACCGGAATCCGCTGGGCCAGGCGCACCCAACTGAACGCCGGGTTGACGTTGGGCAACAGGTTGCTGCCGCTGCTGCGGTCGCGGTCTTCGATGCCGGCGACGATACTTTCTACGTGCCCGCGCAGGCGCGCACGGTCACCGATCACCCGGATATCGACGCTCTGACCGACGTGAATGCCATCCAGCTTGGTCTCTTCGAAATAGCCGTCGATGTGGAACGAATTGCTGTCCACCACCGATAACACCGGGCGCCCTGCAGTGACGAACTCCTGATTGCGCGGCGCACGGTCGTTGACGTAGCCATCCACCGCGCTGCGGATGGTCGAACGGTCGAGGTTGAGCTGGGCGCTGTCGACGGCGACCTGGGCTTCCATCAGCGCCACGGCGGCGCGGGCGACTCTGGATTGGCTTTCTTCCAGTTGTTCGCCCGGCACCAGATTGCCGAGGCCGCGGTTACGTTTGGCTTCCCGTTGTGCCTGGGCCAGGGTTTCCTGACGGTCGGCGACTGCCGCCTTGGCCTGGCGCAAGGCCAGCTTGAAACGGTCCTGATCGATGCTGAACAGCACCTGGCCACGTTTCACCAACTGATTGTCGCGCACCTCGACCTGCTGGATCAGCCCGGAGACGTCCGGGGCGATTTGCACGATATCGGCACGGATGTGCCCGTCACGGGTCCAGGGCGCGAACATGTAATACATCACCATGCGCCAGACCACGACAACGGCGAAAGTCACGATCAGCAGGGTCAGGACCACGCGACCGATGGTCAGAAACGGTTTTTTCATGTCATCAGGTATCGACTGAGTGAGTCCACTGCGCCGAGCAGCAAAGCGTAGAGAGCCACGTTGAACAATGCCCGGTGCCAGACCAGACGGTAAAAGTGCAGGCGCGTGAGCCCCCCGTGCACCAACAGGTACAACACATACGTAATACCCATCAGCACCAGCAGCGTCGGCAGGAACACCCCGCTGATATCCAGATCACCGATCATAAAGGTGCTCCATCGATGCCATGGGGCAACGGTTCTTCGAGTTCGCCTGCGCCGACGAACTCCACCCCCGGCAGCAGGGCCAGGCGCAAGCCGCTCAGGGCGTGCAGCAAATGCAGACGGGCGCCGTCATCGCACTGCGTGTCGAGGGCGCGACGGGTGCGGTCGAGGGTCATCAGCAACGGGCTTGGCGCCGGCAAGCGTTCGCCGGCCTTGAGGCACGCCTTGAAGTACTCGCCGACTTCGGCCACCACCTGCTGCAGCAGCACCTGCGGCAAGCCAGCCACGCGCGGCGTATAGGCGAGCAGGTCGAGCAGGTTCAGCGCCACGCGCACTTCGCGCAACGCGATGCCGGTGTCCTGGCCGGTCATGGCCAGGCGCGGCAAATGCTGCATCAGGCGATCGAGGATCTGCACGCCCAATTGCCGGTGTTCGGCCAACGAGGCCGGCTCGGTGAGGCTAACGATGTCGCGCCAGCTGAAACGGGTCAGGCGCTTGGCCGCCAGTTCAGCACCAAACGGCCGCGCGATCAGGGTCCAGACAAAGGCGAACAGCAAGCCCACGGGGCCGGCCAGGTTGGAGTTGGCGAAGCTGAGGAAATCCGCGTCGTATGCGCCCTGAATGCTGATGAAGGACGAGGTGTTGACCAGGGTCAGCAGCATGCCCAGATAAAACTGCGGCTTTACCGTCAGGGTACCGATGCAGATAAAGGGTACGGCGAACGCCAGCACCAGCATCGGGAAGTCATGCAGGTTGGGCAGGATCAGAAACAGATAGAGGCTGGCGAACAACACCGACATCGCCGTCCAGAAAAAGAACCGGTAGATCTGCGGTGCCGGGTCGTCCATCGAGGCAAAGAAGCTGCACGCCACCGCTGCCAGAATCACTGCGGCGCCGCCGTCGGTCCAGCCAAGCAGGATCCACAGCACCGACGCGACAATGATCGCAGTCACCGTGGACGCCGCCGAGTAGAGCATCAAACCGTGGTCGAGAAACGGCGACAACCGCCCGAGCCGCCAGTGCCGATACACCGCGCGCCAACTGTCCTGGTTTTCGCACTGGATGGCGTATTGCAGGCTGCGGCAGTCCTGCCACAAATCGATCCACTCACCGAGGCGGTACAGGGCGTTGGAAAACAGCAGTTGCTTGCGATCGTCCAAGGCTTCGGCTGAGGGTTGCAGCGCTTCAAGCTGATTTTTCAGTGCTTGCCAACGGCCGAGGTCGGCCTCTTTGTGGTCCAGCCATTCGGTAGTCGCCGTCAGCAGCGGCGCAAACCTGGCCACGAGCTCCGGCGTACGTCGTTCGAGGGCGTAAAGCGCGTCGTCGAGCGCGTCAATCACCGGCAACAGGTGAATCATGCGCCCGCGCAACTCCTTGGTATTGCGCACGGTTTGCGGTCGCGCACCTTCATGGGGCAGCTGGCCGATCATCAATTCCAGGGTGTTGAAAGTCGCGACCATCGATGAGCGCAGGGCGCTGACCTCGTCCGGCTGTACGCTGCGACTGAGGAATCGAAGGCTGTAGGTCGAGGCATCGGCAAACCATTTGTTTACCGAGTCGTTGAACACCGGCGCCAGCCGTCTTGGCCAGAACATCGCGCCCACCACCGCCGCTACGGCGATGCCGAGGAAGATTTCTTCGGTCCGCGATTCAGCCACGTCCCACACCGCCAGCGGATTATCCACCACCGGCAAGGCAATCAGCGGCAAGGTATAACCGGCGAGCATCAGGGCATAACTGTTGGCGGTGCGCAGGTGCAGGGACAAAAACAGCAAGATTCCGGTCCACAGCGCGATGACCACCACCAGCACATAAGGACTCTGGACAAACATCGGCACGAAAAATACCGCGGCGGCAGCGCCAAGCAGGGTGCCGACAGCCCGGTACAGGGCCTTGGAGCTGGTGGGGCCGACAAAGGGACTGGAGACGATATAGACCGTGGCCATTGCCCAATAGGGACGGGGCATTTGCATGAGCATGGCGATGTACAACGCGATCATCGATGCCGCGAACGTGCGCACACCGTAGAACCAGTCCCGCGCCGGGGGCATGCCGGTGAAAAAACCGTTCAAGAATGGGCCACCGGTGAGTCATTGGCCGATTCAAACGCCTTGAGAACCCGCAGTGCCGCTTCCAGATCACTCTGTTCGATGCCTTCGAGCACCTCGTGACGCAAGCGCACCAATTCGATTTCCACCGCCTGTACCAACTCCCGACCGCTCTCGGTCAGGCTCAGGCATTTGGCGCGCCGGTCATGGGTATCTGCTGTACGGCAGACGTAACCGGCATGGCACAGTTGATCCAGCAGGCGCACCAGGGACGGACTCTCCATCCCCGCCGCCTGCGCCACTGTCACCTGCCGCACGCCCTCGCCCAGACGCCCGATCATCAACAACGGGACGGCACAGGCTTCGGAGATTCCATAGTTGACCAGCGTGGTCTGGCAGATCTTTCGCCAATGCCTGGCGGCCACCACCATGGAGCTGCTGATGTTCATCTGGAGAGCGTCGAGGTTCTTCGGCACGAAGGAAAATACACACTGTTAGTTTGCTAACTATCAATATGACATTCGAAGGGAAAGTTGGTCAAGTTTTGTAACAAATTTGCGCTGACCATTTAGAAGAATTCACCGTTTCTTGGCACGCTCATAAACATCGCTGCGCTCGCGCTTCCCAACCGCGACGACAGAAACAACTACACGCTCATCGATAACCTCGTAAACAAGTCGGTATCCCGATGATTTCAGCTTAATTTTGTAGCAGTCAGGCATGCCGTGCAGCGAGTCGGATGGTATTCGAGGGAGCTCCAGTCTTTCCGCCAGTTTCTTTTTGAATTGATCACGCACCGTATGCCCCAACTTGTCCCACTCTTTACGAGCCGATGGCAGGAATTCGAGCTTATAAGTCATCCAGTGTTACCGGAATCGGCGTTTCATGACGGCGAGAACGAACGATTTCTGCCAGTTCAAGGTCATCTAGACGCTCGACCATTCGTTCGAAAACATCCGCGGGAACCATGTATCCCATAACTCGATTGTGATTCAGCACCGCTACAGGCCCACCAAGCGCACCGCTCAGGACCGCAGATGGGTTTTTCTTCAACTCGGAAACACTAACGGCCATGTCGGCAAGTACATTTTGCATAATTAAGACCTCAAATAAGGTCTTAATTCTGGTCTTTTTTCTCTCTTTGGACAATCGGGAAAAATACCTTCTATCAGATTTATACTCCTCGCCCCTTCCTCAGTAGCACATCCAGCTGATCCACCACCTCCGCCCAATCCGCGTCATCCAGAATCTCGTCACGCAAAAGCTCCGCCTGGCTCTCGCTCCAGAAAAACGCATCAGCCAGATGCAATTCCGGCTTAAGCGGTGAATGCGTGGCAATGAATTTATCGATGCTCTCGGCGTCATCAGGCAGGCCGAGTTGTTTGAAAAGCGAGGGCAGGCTGTGGGTTGGGGGTTGCATGTCGTGGCTCCTTTTTATGACGCATATTTGGGGGGCTAATTTGCAGTCGATCGCGGGCAAGTCGGATCGCCGCACCGCTCGCTCCTACAGGTTCAGCGTCGTGCGCAATATTCGTAGACGACATAAATCCGTAGGAGCGAGCGGTGCGGCGATCCGACTTGCCCGCGAAGGCGATACAACTGACGCAAATCTCAAGCACTCAACTCCCGCACTTCGGCATGCGGCACCATTTTCAGAAACTCCGGCATGTTCATGTGCACCAGGTTGGTGTGGTTGCCGGCTTCCAGATAAATATCTTTCTGCCGGGTCAGCAGAGGATCGATAACCACGTCGATCCCATAGGCCTCACCCAGGGCGGGCACAGCGCCGCGTTCGCAATCGTCAAACAGGTGCGGCAGATTGCTTTCCCGTGAGACCTGCCATTCGCCACTGCTGCGAACTTTGCTCAGGTCCAGGTGGCGGCTGGCGGGGAGCACCGCCATCAAGTAATGACCATGGTGATCGTCGAGGATGACCGACTTGGCCACCCGCTCGGCAGGAATGCCCGCGACCCGCGCCGTTTCGAGGCTGCTGGCCGAGTGTGGGTGGGTGACGATGTCATATTCGCATTGAGCCTTCTCCAGGCTTTTCTGCACGGTTCTTGCCATACGCATGATGCACCTCGATGTCCGCAGACAGTGTCTGGTGGACGATGGTTAACACTTTTCTCAGTATTAAAAGTCTAGGCCCGCTGGTGCAATCCAGAGGGAAATCTGCCCACCGGCCAAGGTCAACAATTGATCAAAATTCGTACAAGTCGCAGCTCGGCTAGACTGTATGAAGTGATGAGCTAACGCGGACTGCCTGAATCAGCATGGTGCTCTCAGGTTCATCGCGAGCCAGCTTGCTCCTACCGGAGGGTCAAGTGAACATTCGTTGCTGTGCGGTTGCGCTGTTGTTGGCCTTGAGCGGATCAGTCTGCGCCGCGGACACGGTCGTGCTGCTGGCGCCCAACCCGATCGGGATCTGGCTGATCACCTTCGGCATCGCGTTTCTGATCGCCGAGGCCGCCTTGCCCAACTACGGCGTGATCGGTTTGGGCGGCATTGTGTTGTTCGTGATCGGTGCGGTGATTCTGACCAACACCGAGGTGCCGGTGCCGTTGATGATCGGCCTGGGCTTGATCAGTGCCCTGTTGCTGATTTTCCTGCTGATCCGCGCACTGAAAACCCGACCGCGCGACACGGTCAGTGGCGATTCAGGCCTGGTTGGCAGCGTGACGCCGGTGATGTCGCTTGCCGGCAATGCCTACAACGGCTGGGTGCACCTGCAAGGCGAAAAGTGGCAGGTACTCAGCACCACACCGCTGCAACCCGGGCAACGTGTCCGCGTGGTGGCACGCAAGGGACTGCTGTTGGAAGTGGCCGCGGCTGACGCGGCACCGGGTGGAGAATAGTCATGGGTCTGCAACTGGGTTTTGCCGCGCTGCTGTTGCTGCTGATTGCACTGGCGGGGTCGACCTTTCGTATCCTGCGCGAATACGAACGCGGGGTGGTGTTCCAGCTCGGGCGTTTCTGGCAGGTCAAGGGTCCCGGCCTGATCCTGCTGATTCCGGTGGTCCAACAGATGGTCCGCGTCGACTTGCGTACGGTGGTCCTGGACGTGCCGCCGCAAGATGTGATCACCCGCGACAACGTCTCGGTCAAGGTCAACGCGGTGCTGTACTTCCGCGTCCTCGATCCGCAGAAGGCGATCATCCAGGTTGAAGACTTCCTCATGGCCACCAGCCAACTGGCCCAGACCACGTTGCGGGCGGTGCTCGGTAAACACGAACTGGATGAACTGCTGGCCGAACGCGAGCGCTTGAACGTCGATATCCAGCAAGTGCTCGACGCCCAGACCGACGCCTGGGGCATCAAGGTTGCCAACGTCGAGATCAAGCACGTGGACCTCAACGAATCGATGGTCCGCGCCATTGCCAAGCAAGCCGAAGCCGAACGGGAGCGCCGGGCCAAAGTGATTCATGCCGAAGGCGAACTGCAAGCGTCGGAAAAACTGATGCAGGCCGCAGAAATGCTCGGTCGTCAGCCCGGGGCCATGCAGCTGCGCTACATGCAGACGCTGAGTTCGATCGCCGGGGACAAGAGCTCTACCATCGTCTTTCCGCTGCCGATCGAATTGCTCAAGGGCATGGCGGATCTGTCGTCCAAGGATTGAGTTGAACGGCGACTGCGATGTCGCCGTTGCTTCGATTCGATTCGAACCAGCGAACCAGCGAACCAGCGAACCAGCGAACCAGCGAACCTTAACGCTGCGCTGTCTCATGCTGCACCCTAGCAGTTCTGATAGTTCTCAACCCTGGCGCAAGCGCAGCCATGCAGGATGGTACGAAGCTCCCTTCAGAAGACCTAGCAACAGCCCCCCTGCTTACTTCGATCCATACTCCTCTCATCGCGCCCCGGGAGCTGCGCCTTCATTTCCTCTCAACAGCTCAACGATGTTGCCCGCAACCGCTGGTCAAAGACCGCCCGCTTACTCAAGACAAGATCCTGCGTTGTTCTCAAGGCCGTTACCTGAATTTGAAGCGTACATATCATCCTCAATAGACCCTATTGATACCGTAACCGTTGGAGTAGGTTTTCCGGAGATAAGGCATTACGCCCGACTTCAACGACCAGCACTGGATCGGATAGATGGTCTGTCAAACTCGGGAATGAGCATTCGACAAAGGAGATAGGCGCGGGAGATTTTATCTCACCGCTGCATCCCCCACCGCTTCACCGTCACCCGCTCCAACGTATCAAACACCAGATTCTCAACCAGCAACCCGATCAAAATCACCACCGCCAAACCAGCAAACACCTTGTCGGTATACAACTCATTACGATTCTGAAAAATGTACCACCCCAACCCGCCCTTGCCGCTGGTTGCACCAAACACCAGTTCAGCGGCGATCAACGTGCGCCAGGCAAACGCCCAGCCGATTTTCAACCCGGCGAGGATCGACGGCAGCGCCGCCGGGATCAGGATGAACAATACGAAACGCATGCCCTTCAAACCGTAGTTGCGCCCGGCCATTCGCAGGGTTTCCGATACGCCGAGAAACCCGGCATAGGTGTTCAACGCCAACGCCCAGAGCACCGAATGCACCAGCACGAAAATCAGGCTGTTCTGCCCCAAGCCAAACCACAGCAGCGCCAGCGGCAACAGCGCAATGGCGGGTAGCGGGTTGAACATCGAGGTCAGCGTACTCAGCAGGTCGCGACCGAACTGCGTCGACACCGCCAGGGTCGTCAGGGCAAACGCCAGCACGATGCCGATCAGGTAACCCTTGAGCAACACCACCAAAGAAATCCACACCTTGCCCAGCAACTCGCCACTGAGCAGACCGTCATACAACGCGCTCGAGGTTTGCAGAAAACTCGGCAGCAGCAGGTCGTTGTTCTGGATTCGGGCAACCACTTCCCACAGTACCGCCAGCAAAATCAGGATCAGGCTTTTACGAATCCAGCCCTGTTGCCACAAACGCTGACCGAACGGCAGTTCACGCTCCAGCGGCACGCTCGTCAGTGGTTGTAAAACGGTTTCAAATTCTTGTCGCGCAGATGATAACTGGCTCATCGGGCACTCCTCTCAATGGCTCAGTAAGCGATGCGGATGTCGGAAAAATCCAGCTCGCGCTCGGTTTCCGGTGACTGGCCTTCATCGAACAACAAGCGATGGATACGCCGCGCCGACGCCTGAAACTCCACGCCACCGAGGCTGTGCAAATCGTATTGATGGCTGTGGACTTCTGCCCGCACCCGACCCGGATGGGGCGACAACAGCAAAATCCGGTTGCCCACTACCAGCGCTTCTTCAATGGAGTGAGTAACGAACAGCAACGTGAAGCGCACCTCTTCCCAAAGCAGCAGCAATTCTTCCTGCATCTTGCGTCGGGTCAGCGCATCGAGCGCGGCGAAAGGTTCGTCCATCAGCAGGATTTTCGGCTGCATCGCCAGGGCCCTGGCGATGGCCACCCGAGCTTTCATGCCGCCGGACAAGGTGTGCGGGTAGGCATCGGCAAACGCCGCCAGCCCGACCTTGTCCAGATAATGCAGCGCCCGTTCTTCGGCTTCCTGGCGCTTGAGGGTCTTGGAGGCCAGCAATGGAAACATCACGTTCTGTTTGACGGTTTTCCACGGCGGCAGCTGATCGAACTCCTGGAACACGACGATCCGGTCCGGCCCCGGCGCCGTGACGGTTTGACCTTGCAGCCGAATCTCGCCCTCGCACGGCTGGATGAACCCGGCAACGGCCTTGAGCAACGTCGACTTGCCACAACCGGACGGACCGAGCAGCACAAAACGGTCCGCCGGATCGATTTCGAAGCTGACCTGATGGGTGGCCCGAACCACACGTTGCGGCGTGCGGTATTCCAGGCTCACTTTGTCGACCGAGAGCAACGCCTGGGCTGCCACGATCGGGTTGCTGGCCGTGTGGCCTTGCAAGGGGGCGTTCATCTCGATCAGCTCCCTTGCAGTGGTTTGGCATCCTGGAAGAAATAGTCCTTCCACGAATCCGGCTTGTTCTTGATCGCGCCGACACGGTAGAGAAACTCGGCCAACGGGTAAGTGTTTTTCGGCGTGACGCTGAACTCGAACTGCGGGTTGTCGATGATCTTCAACAGCGCAGCGCGATCGATTTTCGCCTTGGTGACCCGGATGTAAGTGTCGGCCGCCGCGCCTTTATCGTTCTGGGCAAACTGCGCCGCTTCGGTCAGCGCCTCGACGAAGGCCTTGTAGGTCTTCGGGTTCTCGTTACGGAATTTCTCGGTGGCGAACAACACCGTCGGCGAGTTCGGGCCGAGCAAGTCGTAGGTGTTCAGCACCACATGCACGTTGGGATTGGCCAGCGCCTGGTCCTGGAATGGCGGGTTGGAGAAGTGCCCGCTCAGTTCGGTGCCGCCTGCGATCAGCGCCGCCGTCGCGTCAGGATGCGGGACGGCGATGGTGTATTTGTCGAGGCGATTGAATTCCTTGTCGCCCCACTGCTTGGCAGCGGCGTATTGCAGGAAGCGCGACTGCACCGAGACACCCACCGCCGGCACCGCGATGCGGTCCTTCTCGGTGAAGTCGGCAATAGTCTTGACCTTGGGATTGTTGCTCACCAGGTAGTAAGGGAAGTTGCCCAGAGAGGCCACTGCCTTGACGTTCTGCTTGCCGTGGGTGCGATCCCAGATGGTCAGCAGCGGGCCGACGCCAGCACCGGCAATATCGATGGAACCGGAGAGCAACGCATCGTTGACCGCCGCGCCACCGGAGAGCTGGGTCCAGTCGACCTTGATGTCGATGCCTTCCTGCTTGCCGTATTTCTCGATCAGGTTCTGATCGCGCACGACGTTGAGCAACAGGTAAACAATGCCGAACTGTTCGGCGATGCGGATTTCACCTTCGGCATGGGCCACGGTCGGCGCCACCAGGCTGCCGGCGATCAGGCTGAAACCTAGGCCGATGGCTGCGGCCAAGGGTGCAAATGGAAGACGTTTGGACATGGAAATTCTCCGGAAATCAGAAAGGCGCGTCGCCCTGGATGGTGGTGCGATACAACTTGCGACGCAGATGGCTGGGGCATCCGGCGGCAAGGTGGATCAGCGAACGGTTATCCCAGAACACCAGGTCGTGGGGCTGCCATTGATGGCGATAAATGTTCTGCGGCAACACGCTGTGGGCGTAGAGCTCGGCGAGCAGTTGCTGGCTCTCGTCTTCGGGCAAACCGACGATGCGGGTGGTAAAACCCTCACTGACAAACAACGCCTTACGGCCGTTTTCCGGGTGAGTGCGCACGACCGGGTGCACCACTTCTGCGACTTGAGCGAGTTGTTCCGCAGTCAGGGTCGGGCGCCAGTTGCCTTCGAATTTGCTTTCGCTGTAGCGCGCCGTGTAGGAGTGCGCGGCCGAGCGACCTTCGACGGCTTTGCGCAGTGCCTCGGGCAAGTTGTCCCAGGCTTTATGCATGTCGGCGAACAAGGTATCGCCGCCTTCGGCGGGCAGTTCCTGAGCGTGCAGCATCGAGCCCAGGCTTGGCAGTTCTTTATAGGAAAGGTCGGAGTGCCAGAACTTGCCGGCATCCCCGAGGCCGATGGATTGGCCGTTTTCGATGATGTTGGAAACGATGAGAATTTCCGGGTGCCCGGCCAGCAGGAACTGTTTGAGCACGTGGATCTGTAGCACGCCGAAACGGCGGCTGAAGGCGATTTGCTGTTCGGCGGTAATGCGTTGGTCGCGGAACACCACGACGTGATGGTCGAGGTGAGCGCGGTGGATTCGGGTGAAGTCCTGATCATTGATCGGGCGGGACAGGTCCAGGCCGATGATTTCGGCACCGACAGCGCCGTTGAACGGACGAATTTCGAAGGTTTGCGGCGCGATGGTCGCGGCGCTTGGGGTAGCAGTAGCTGCAGACATAAATCACTCCCACGCACGGCGCTCATAGGGCGCGCGTCGATCAGAAACTCACGGAGGTCCCGTGTTGGTTCGGTCGTGCGGCGCGCCGATTGGTCGGCATGTACGCAGGAGGGTGACTTTATAGATATAAGAAATGAAATTTAAATACCATTAGTGAATAACGATATGGCTTTTGAAGTGTATTGCTTCGTGAGCAAGCCCGCTTCCACATTGGATTCGTGGTCGACACAGCACCAGTGTAGGAGCGGGCTTGCTCGCGAAGGGGCCTGCAGCTTCACCGAAGGCTTGTTGTCTACTTGGCCCAGTCAATCACTTCACTGTAAGGCGTCTGCAGATCCCGCTCCGGAATCTCCCAGATCACCAACTTCGGCGGCGTCTGCTTGAACGCCGGGTTGTTGAAGTAACCATTGGCGCCACCGGAGAACTCGCCGCCATCCTTGCCGAAGTTGCCGATCGGCGCGCCCAGCGCCTGCTCCAGAAAGCCGACGAAGTTGGAATTGCGTGAAAACGAGGTTCCGATCAGCGCCACGTTGGGCAAGTTGTCATCGCCAAACAGATCGTCAAGATTATCGCCACCGCTTTGCGCCTCGACTGCCTTCTCGCTGATCTGCGTGGCAGCCACGGTCTCCGGGAGCGGTTGCCAGGCCACGGGCAGCCATTCCAGACCGGCGAGCCTGACCAGGTCACCAGGGCGGCGCGCCGGATCCTGCACCCTTACCTCGAAGTCCTGATGTGGCGTAGCGCTGATGCCCATGGCCTGCACTTGTCTGGCCACAGCTTTGGCGGCAGCGGCCGAGCCGGTTTCACTCCAATGGGTGTCAGTGCGCAAGTACGCCCCGTCCCCCAAGGGTTGCAGGGTCGGCGCCAGGTCCAAGGCGGCGACACCGGCCTTCTTCAGCCCATCGACCCAAGCCACGACACGGTCTTGCAGCTGCGCCGGGCGACGCAGTTCACACAGTTGCGCGCTGGCAATGCGGCTCTTGTCCGGCACCACTGCCACCAGCAAGATAATGCCGCGTTTGGCCAGACGTTGCTGGATGTCGAGCACCACGCCGGCCTTGGTTTCGGCATTGGCCCGGGCGTGGCGATTGATGCGCATCTCATCGGTCAGAAACAGCCAGCCCGGGCACCCCGGACGCACGCGCGGACCGGTGTCATGCAGTGCCAGCCAACTCGCTCCGCGCTCCAGATTCGCCGCCTGCTCGGGCACCGCCGCCTTGGAAAGCTGCTTGGCGATCTTGTGCGTGATATCGCCTTCAAGTGCAGCCTGACGGGTGACGTTGGGCGGCAGCATCTCGACCTTGCCGCTCAACAGCAGCCAGGCGCAGGACGCGAAACCAATCGTCAAAAAAGCCACGAACACAACACCCGATGTCTTGCTGATACGGGCGGTCAGTTCGCTGGGTTGAGCCGGTGCATGGGAAGAGGAGGTCATGGGCGCGGTCATCAGAACTGGAAGTACAGGAAGGGCACGGCTTCACGACTCGCGATCAACGCGAACGAAAGCAGAAAACCCACCACCGGCCACAGGGCCGCAATCGGCACGATCACCGTGTGCCGGGCCAGGAGCTGCTCGCAACGGCTTTGCAGCAGCGGCGCCAGGATACACAGCACGCCGAGCAAGGCTGCCAGGCCATGCACCGGACGCAAGGTCACCGACAGCGCATCGCCCAAGGCAAAGTCGTGCAGACCGAACTGCCCGGCATACATGGTCATCGCCGAATGAAAATCCGGTGCACGGAACAGCGTCCAGGCGAGGAACACGAACAACAGCGTCAGGGTATGCGACAACAGCGGCGGCACGCTCGGCAGGCTGGAGCGGGACCAGAGGCGATCGATACACAACGCGACGCCGTGGGCCGCCCCCCACAATAGATAATTCCAGCTGTCACCGCCGTGCCACAGGCCGGCAATGGCCATCGTCAGGAACAGGTTGCGGTAGGTATTCCACACGCCGTTGCGGTTACCGCCCAAGGCGATGTAGAGGTAATCACGCAGCCAGCTGGACAGCGACAGGTGCCAACGTCGCCAGAAGTCCTGGATGCTGCTGGCCAGGTACGGCCGGTTAAAGTTTTCCGGGAAGTGAAACCCCAGCATCAGGCCTAGGCCGATGGCCATGGCGCTGTAGCCGGCGAAGTCGAAAAAAAGTTGCAGCGAATAGGCCAGGCAGCCGATCCAGGCGTCGACGAACGACGGGTTTTCCAGATGGAAGGCGACGTCCACCAATGGCGACAAGGTATCGGCAACCAGGACCTTCATGCACATGCCGATCATGAACCGGCGCGCCCCCAGGGAAAAGTTCTGCCAGCTGAAATAGCGCTGCGTCAGCTCCCGACGTACCCAATCATAACGAATGATGGGACCGGCTATGGAGTGGCCGAACATCGAAATGTACGTCGCGTAATTGATGAAGCTGCGCTCCACCGGCACGGTGTGCCGGTGCACATCCACCAGGTAGGAAATCGCCTGCAGCACGATGAACGACAGACCCGCCGGCAGCGCCACACGCTGCCACTCCAGCGGCATTGCCCCGTAATAGGTGATCAGTTCACTCCAGGTCCCGGCCAGAATGTTGGCGTATTTGTACCAGCACAGCACCGCAGTGTTGAACACGATCAACGCGATCAACAATCGCACCCGCCCACGGGAGCCATCTTGCGCGCGATCGACCAGAAGGCCGCCGACCCAAGCCACAATCGTCAGCACGATATGCAACGTCAGGAATAGTGGACTCAGCCAGCCATAAAACAGCCAACTGCCGATCAACAGAACGACGTTGCGCCAGGCCGGTTTGCCCAAGGCGTACACCAGCAAAAACGCCGGCAGGAACAGCGTCAGGAACTCGAGTGAGGCAAAGACCATGGCGGCGGCAGAATCCGATCAGTGGGACAAGGTGTCCGTGGCGTTCAAGAGACGCGATCCGCTCGCCGACGGCACCAGCAGCACGCTGTAACGCTCGCCCGCCTTGAGCTCACCCAGGTCCAGCGGCGCGCCGACGTTGGCGTTGGCACACACCAGTTGTACCGACAGGCTCACTGGGTTGATCGAGCGACGTTGCAGGCCATCGAGCGGCACGGCCTTGAACAGATCAGCGTTGCGTCCGGCAGGACGCAGACTCGCGTCGGCGCACGAGGCGTCGACGTTAAAGAACGCCAGCGAAGCCTTGAGACCGTTGAAGTCGTCCGGCTGCTCGCGCACGGCCACCTGCTTGATGCCGGTGCCATCCGGTAATGCAACCACGGTAGCGAATTCACCAGGCTCGATTTTCAAGTCCATGGCCAGTTTTTGCGCGCCGCTGACCAAGGAGCCCTGCACCGGACTACTCGATTGCACCGGGAAAAACAGCGACACCGGTTGCGCGGTTTCCAGGCGTAGCGGTGGCTGTCCTGCCTGGGCGATCACGTCCAGAGGGGCGGCGCTGGCGTTGACGAAACGAATGAATGCCGCGTCTTCGCTGGGGCCGGTTGGGTACAGCGCAAATTCGGCAGCCATGGCGTTGACGCTGGAAAACAGCGCCGCCGCGGCGCACATCGCAGAGAGAGCACGCATCACTGCTTGGCTCCCTTGTTGCTGACCGCGTCTACCGGCAGTTTGGCCAGCGCGCCGCCGATGGCGTTGGCCCAGGATTTGTAGCCGGCTACCGTAAAGTGCTGGCCGTCGGTGGTGACCCACTCGCCGGGCTTGGAGAAGGTTAGCGAATCGATGTAAGTGCAAGGCGCCACGTTGCTTGCCAGGAAGGCCGACATCAACTTGGTGCGCGCATCATTCTTCTTATACATGCCGCCTTCCTTGCCCCAGGCCGGACCGACCCAGGCGCACTTGGCGCCGTTGGCGGTGATTTCCTTGGCCAGCGCGGTGACGTTTTGCCAGGCCCAGGCTTTCGGGAACACCGGTTTATCGTAGGAGGCCATGGTGTCGCCGATTACCAGCACGACCAGATCAGGCTTGTCGGCGGCAATCAGGTCCTTGATCGGGGTGGTGGTCGCTTCACGGCCCTTGATGACGATTTTGCCGGTGCCTTTTTGATCGGCGCCGCAATCGACTTTCTTGGTGATCAGCCAGTCGCCGGCGCTGGCGCCGCACGCACCGATCGAATGCACGATCGCACCCTGCTGGGTCAGGTTGGCTTGCAGCGGCTCCATCAAGTGGTCCGCCAGGCTCATGTGGCTTTCCCCAAGTACCAACAGGGTCATACCGGCAAGAACGGAAGAAGGCATTCAAGTCTCCAGAAAAATCAATTGGAATAAGGGGAACGGTAGGGGCTGACCGGCAATTCCATCGGGCCGTTCATGTCTTCGAACATGTAGCGCAGGTACATGGCCCCGGTGAATTGCTTGTAGTCCTGAGCGTTATCCAGGCCGAGATTGGCGCCGAGGATAAAGCTCGAACCGAATTTGTATTCGCCGGCACCACTCAGGCTGTAACCGATGCCGGTCTTGTTCTGGCCTTTGTAGCGCTGGTCGTTGGCAACCTGCAGGTCTTTGTCGTTCGGGAAGTAATCCACCGCATCCTGCTCGAAGTACTGAACGCCCACCGAGCCCTTGACCTGATAGGAGAACCGATCGGTGCGCTGCGACCAAGTCACGGGCACACCCAAGGCGAAGTAGCTTTGCGGGCTGAAGTAGCCGCCGTGGCCGTAAGTGAAGAAGTCCTGGTTGTTCTCGAAGCTCAGCCCGGTGGCACTGAGGCCAAGCGTCAGTTTGCTGTCTTCGGCATTGCGCAGGTACCAATACACGCCACCGCCCAGTTCGGCGCGGCTATTCGATTCGACGTTGTGGCCCAGCAACTTGTGCCACGAGCCATAGCCGTAGGTGCCGACTTCCTGGTTGTCATAGCTGAGCTGTGCCCGGCCGCCGTTGGCGGTCACGCCGCCCCACGACTGGCCGCTGCGTTCGTCGGTGGTGCCGGCGAATGACGTCACGCTGTCGGTCACCGGACGCCGCGAAACGCTGACGCCATACCGCATGCTGGAGTTGTCTTCGAACGGCCGGTCGACACTCACGCCACCGGCTGCGGTGCTGTACTTGAAGCCTATAGGCGTCGTGCCGATGTCAGCCTTGATGCCTTCGTCCGGCCGGGCGTAAGCCACGCTCAGACCCACGCCTTTATCGCGCTGGGAGCCGATGCCGTCCGATGATGCCTGACCACTGCCAAAGCGCGCGGCAGCATCACTGCCGACACTGCCGGCATTCAGCGATACCGGGGTCACGCGCACAGCGTAACGGTTGTCGCCAGCCGGAATGTTGATTTCCAGTGGTGTTTCGACATCGGTCATCTTGCTCAGGCCCGACTCGCTGTCGTTGCTACGAATCGTCACGCCTTGGGTCACGTAACCACTGCGTTCCTGAAGAATGTTATCCAGTGCACGTTGGGCGGAACTGGTTTGATCCACCGCAACGTTGACCGTAGCTTGCGGCACGAACGGGTTACCCGCCGCACCCGCAAAGCGTCCGGCCGGCAATGCCTGGCGACCGGTTCCAGATGCGACCATGCGCGGTTGCGTCTGACCAGGATAAGCATCGACCGGCAGCGAATCAGTGCTGGCGAACATTACAGGTTCAGGTTCAAGCAGGGTTTGCGCCGGTGCCGGAATCGCATCGATCGGCGTACGGCTGACCTGATTGCGCTGGCCCGACAAGCCCACAAACGGGTTCGGCGCGATATTCAGGCTATTGGCCTGGGCCGTCAGGCTGCGTTTCTGCTCGTTCTGCTCGATGGCCACAGCCTTGCGTAGCAAATCGGTCGCCTGGCTGCTCTTGCCCATGCTGCGATAGATCCGCGCGGCCTCGGTCAGCGATTGCGGGTCGTAGGTTTCCAGCTTGAGGAACTGATCCAGTGCTCGCTCGGCATAGCCGATATCGTGCGCCTGAACTGCGGCATCCGCTGCATTCAGCAGGATTTGCGGGTCGTTGGGCTTACGCTGTAACAACGGTTTGTACAGCTCGAACGCCTTGGCATTGTCGCCGTTGCTGGCGTGCATCCGCGCCAGTGCCGAAACTGCGCCGGCATCTCCCGGACGCGCAGCCAGGGCCGGGGCCAAGGTATCGTAGGCGGCTGCCAGATCACCGCCTTCGCGCAGCAGATCGGCCTGGCGAATGCGGTACTGGTACAGCACATCGTCGAAGCGTTTGCGGGTGGCCACGCTCATGGTCTGGCTTTGCAGGCCGCGCAGGATCGAGTTGACCTGCGCATCGTCGCCGGTCTTGAGCAACAGGTTGGCGTATTGCAGTATCAGGTCGGCGGATGGCGTCGGCGTCCGGGCAATCACATCGCGCATCATGCTTTGAGCGCGAACCGAATCACCGGCATCGACATAGGCCGATGCCAAGGTCGCCATGCGATCGGGACTGCGGCTGGCCATCGGCTGCAAGCGATCGAGCAGCGCCAGGGCTTCCTGGCGCTGACCGCGCTTGGCGATGCTGGCGGCCAGTTTGATTTGTACGGTGAGGGTGATCTGGTCCGCCAGATCGCTCATGTCCGCGGTGCGCCGCTCGGCCGGAATGCGGCTGATGGTGGCTTGCGCGGCGTCCCATTGCTCCATTTCCACCGAGAGCAAGGCACTGGTGTACAGCGCATCGACGTCGGTCGGGTGCGCCTTGAGGTAGCCGTCGATCAGGTCCCGGGCTTTCTGTGATTCGCCGGTCTTGAGGTAAAGGCGCGCCAGGTCGAAACGGGTCCAGATGTTGTCCGGATCGTCCCGCACCGCTTGCTGCAGGGCTTGCTGGGCACCACGGGTATCGCCGCGCTGCTCAGCCAGTTTGGCTGCCTGGGTGGAGCGCAAGGCACGAAGACGACCGCTGCCGCCCATGTCGGCCTGTTGGGCTGGCGTCAAGCTGTCGAGCAGATGCAGGGCTTCATCAGCCTGACCGGTTTGGGACAGCACGCTGATCAAGCCTTGAACAGCCTGAGGGTTGTTACGCTGCACAGCCAGCACCTGGCGATAGTTGGCCTGCGCGGCATCGAGCTGTCCGGTCTGGGCCTGGATGTCCGCCAGAGTCAGGCGTGCATCGATGCCGTTCGGGTTCAGGCGCATGGCCTGAGCGATGCTCTCCTGGGCCTTGGCCGGCTGCGTCCTGGCTTGATTGCGGGCCTGCTGCAACAGTGCCCAGTAACGCACGCTATCGAGCGCCGGCTTCCACCGCGTACCGCCATTGGCGATGGCGCGGGTCAGCAATCGCTGGGCTTCGTCAAAGCGATTCTGTTGTTGGCGCACCACACCGAGGCCACCCAGGGCATCGGCATCGTTCGGTTTGCTTTTCAGACGTGCGGCAAACGCTTGCTCGGCGCCGGACTGATCGCCCTTTTCCAAGGCTTGCAGCCCACGGGCGACCAGTGGATCTGGCTGCCATGACACAGCACCGCCAGTGGCCGATTGCGCCTTGCCCTTGTTCAACAGATCGCGGATTTCCTGGTCATCGGGATGCACCTTCAGAAAGTCTTCGAACAACGGCACCTGCGCGGCATTGGGCGCGCCGGTCCAGACCAGCGCCAGGCGCCAGCTCTGATCGGCGTCACCGGCGATGTCGGCACGGGTCGACAATTTGGCCAAGGCACGGATGCCTTCCGGACGGCTGTCTTCGTGACGCACCAGATGCTTGGCCAGGAACAGCGCCAGAATCGAGTCGTTCGGCGTCTCGCGCAGCAGGCGCTCCAGGCCTTTACGGGCCTCGGGCCAGCCGGCGGCATTGAACGCCAGATTATTGTAATACTCGCGGCCCACCCTGCCTTCCGGGGTACGACCGGCAAACATCTGGCGGAAGACTTCAGTGGCCTGGTCACGCTGGTCGCCATCGGCCAGGCGTCGGGCTTCGTCCAGCAGCGCGCTGTTTTGCGGCAGGGCCAGAGCGATGTCTTGCTCGAGCTGCGCGGCCTGCCAGGGTTGCGGCGACAGCGCCTGCAAGCGCGCCAAGTATTGCTGTGCTTGTTCGGGCTTGTTCTCTTTAACGCCGATCAGGCCCATGCCATACAGCGCGTCGACTTGACTGGGGTCCAGACGCAACACTTTCTGCCAGGCTTCAGCGGCACGCGCAGGGTTCGCACGGGCTTGCCAATACTGGCCTTGCTCGACCAGCAGCGCCTTTACATCGTTGGTTTCGGCAAAGGCAGCAGTGCCGATGAAGGCGGTGAGAATCCCGATGGCTAGCGTGTGACGGCGCGTGCGCATGACGTCTCCCAAGAAAGTTTGAGTGTTCCGTCATCACGAAACTGATAGCGTTTTTCAGCCCAGCCGAGTGCGAACAGACTGAGCATGGCGTTGTAGTACAGCGGTTCGACACGTTCGCCATCGGCTGTGGCCAGCGCCGCGTTCAACGCTTGCTCGGTTCGACGTTGCTGTTGCTCAGCCAGCCATGGTTGACCCTTGGCATGGAAGTATGGGATTAGCGCGGCAGAGAACCCGAATGGCCCCTGGCCTTCGAGAGCGCCACTGAGGACCTGAACCTTTTCAGGTGGAATGCCTGTGGAGGCGCCGCTGTTCGACATACCGCCCAGACGCGCCAGTAGCGGCGCCGCCAGCGGGTCGGATGCGGGCGTCATGCCAGCCCACAGGTAGACGCGGATCGCGTCATAACTGCCCAGCTCGCCCTTGATTGGATCAACCACGAACAAGCCGGCGTGCGGTGCGGTAGCGCGGTAACCGATCCAGTCGGCCACGTAGCCTTTGGGGCTGGAGGCCTTGACCATTTTCACAGTGTTTTCAGCGATTTCTTTCCACGGCCCGGTCGGCATTTCCTTGGCCAGACGCCGTAACAGCGGCAGCGGCAAATAGCTCGGGTTCAGGCGCCACAGTTGATCGGGCTGCACGAAACCTTCTGGTCCTGGCAGGAGCATTTTGCCAAGGCCCGGCAGGCTCACCACCAGTTTGCTTTCAATAGTCTTGAGCAGGCGCAGGGCGTCTTCGCGATAGTCCGGACGCTGCCACACACGCGCCGCTTCCAGCAGCGCATAGGTGATCCACAGGTCCGAATCAGAAGCCGAGTTGGCGTCCTGCAATTGCCAGGTGCCGTCCTTGCCCTGCCCCCACAACCAGCCCGGCAGACGATGGCTGACGTCGGCGCCGGCCATGTTGGCGATGGTCCATTTCCACAGCGCATCAAAGCGTTCGCGGTCGTTGCCGATCACCGCGAACAGCATGCCGTAGGACTGGCCTTCGGAAGTGCTGTGGTTGGTTTGGACACTGGACTCCAGCATGCGCCCGTCGTTCTGCACGAAGCGTGCAGCGTAGGTTTGCCACAACGGCCAGCCGGCGCTCTTGCACACGGCCCCATCAGCCATGACCGGCGTCAGGCTCAGTGTCGCCAGCGTACCGGCCAGCCACAGCACGACTCTGCGCCAGCGGCACACGGAAGTAAGGTTGCATCGATTATTCCTGGGAGTGCTCATGTCGATTTCAGTGACCCAAGCGCTGTTTGGCACGGGAGCGCAATGCCAGGTAGGCCAGGCAGCTGAGCAGCAACACGCCGAGACCGGTCAACAGCAGCGTCCACCCCACATGACGCGACATCAGCCATTGCAGGTGTTTGACCGGGCCCAGATTACCAACGTAGTACTGCTCGTCCGCCACCAGGGCTTCGACGGTTTTCCCGCGCACGACCACCAGGCTGCCTTGGATCGACTGGGCGTAATCCTCACCACCGATCAGGGCGTTAGTCGCTTCAACCAGGCCTTGCGGTTGACCACTGGCAATCACCACCACGCTGCGACCACTTTTCATTGGCGATTCGAAACCGGTCAGGTAGGTACTGCGCTCACCGCCGGAGAAAGCCATGGCCAGACGCGCCTTGCGCTGGTTAGCCTCCGGGTCGGGGCTGAACCACTCGCGCACACGCATCGGCAGGTCTGACAAGTGGAAGCTTTGCTGGCCACCGGCATCGGCAGCAGGCAGGCGATCCGCCCACTGGCTCAGCAACGGCTGGTTGGCGCCCGAAGCAAACACAAGCAAGTCTTTATCTGCTGCAGCCTGGATCTGCGCCGCCTGAGTCACCAACACGCCGGTGGCCGGGTAACCGGTTGATTGGCCGAAACGGCCGAGCACGGTCAGGTAGGCATCCAGCTCGGGAGCACCGGCGTTGTCCGGCAGTACCACTGCAGTTTGCGACAGGTCAGCCAGGCGAGTGAACGGGAAGCCCGCATCCTTGAATACGCCGAGGTTGGGCATGGCCATGAAGTGGTCGTAGCCGCTCAGGTCCAGCGTCGACTCCGGATCGATGCTGCCGCGCATGTTGTCGATGATGATGTCGCCACACTCGCCCTGCTTGATGTAATCGAACATGTAGCGCAACTGCAGACGCGACTGCAAGGCAACCGAGTTCAGCGGCAAGCGCACGCGGGTTTCACGGCCCAGGCTGTCGTCGGTTTTCAGTGCGCCGAGGATACCGCTGTCGAGTTTGTCCTGGGACAGCAGGTTCTGCGACTGAATCAAGGCGTCGTTGAAGCTGATGATGAACGATGAATTGGACGATTTTTCCTGCGGCGTATAACGGTACTTGAGGTTCAGCGGCGCACCTTCATCACGCCAGGTAAACAGGTCAGGCGGGAAGTTCAGTGGCACGGTGATGTCGCCCGGGTTGTAGCCCGACACATTGAATTGTTTGGCTGCCAGCAATTCACCCAGCTTGACCGGACGATCGCTCGGCAACCAGTTAGGTGCGTCGTATGGCTTGCGCGGCTGCACCGTGTCGAGGCGATCAATCACCACGTTGCTTCCCGACAGGGCCTGGCTGCCCAGTACCAATGCAGTGGCGGCACGTTTGAGTTCGATGCCATCTCGACCGGTGATTATCAGCAGCTTGCCATTGGCGTCGTTGGGGTTGGTCATCACGCTCAGGGTCGGGCCCTTGGCCGCAGGCAGATTCAACCCACCCAGTTGCAGGGCCTCGGGGCCGCTGAGCAAAATCACGGCGTTGCCGCTGGCCGGAATTTGATTGAAACGTGTAGAGAAGGTCGCACCTCGATAGCTGGCTAGCGCACCGAACCACGACGACAGTGCGCCGGCCGCTTCCAGGGTGGTATTGTCCGGCGCTGCGGCAAACACGAACGGTAGATTCAACGCACCGGCATCACGGCGATCGAAGAATGGCAGCGGCATGATCGACAGGTCGTTCGGTAAAGCCAGCGGCGATACGTCAATGCTCAACTCAGTAGCGTTGCTGATTTTCGCCCAAAGACTGGAGTGCTGCGGATCTTCACAGCTCATCGTGTAATGGCCGACGAATTGGAGGCTCAGACGGTTGAACTCAGTAATCAGGTGCGCCGGGATCTCGACCACCTGTTGCTGCAACTGCCCGGCGTTTTCTTTGGGCAAAGGCAAACTGGCAGCCACTTCATCGTTGACGATGACGTTGATCTGCGACAGGTCCGCCAGCAGCGCCGGCGAATACGTGTACTGCAACTTTAGCCTGGCGCCGGTAACGATCGAATCGGCACGCACATCGAAGTTGACGCTGTCGGTGGACTCCACGCCGCGCAGGCTCATCGGATAGTTGCGGCCCAGTTGCTTCAAGGTCACGTCATAGCTATAGGTCCCGGAAGCATTCGCCACGGGCGCCGTATCGGCCATGGCTGTTGCAACGCCACCCAAGGCCACTAAAGAACACATCATCGGGATCAGGGAACGCAGATTACCGAACGCGCAATACTTCGAATTCATCACTTGTCCGTAAGATTTTCAAGGGTAGAAGGGGCCGATCGACGGCGGCGCAGCAAAGTGCGCATTTCCATGACTATGGCTTTGAACAATTCGTAGATGCCGCGCATGCCGATTACACTGACATCACGCAGTGCTGCCAGCGGAGTATCGACCTGCCCGTTGCCCCAGGTTGATGCCCAGGTGTCGGCGCGAGAGAAGGTCAGACGCACCAGTTCGCTTTGCTGACGCAGGGTCAGCTGATTGAATTGAGCTCCCAGCAGCCCATCGCGGCTGAACACGATGACGGCCGGGAATACGCTTAGTTGCTGATTGCGAAACAAAGAGATCTGTACGCGTTCGCCCCGAGGAATCATGAACCCGTCCGGCAAACGAAAGCCCAGGCCTTTTTGCGAGAAGTCCTGGGTCACGCCTTCAATGCTGGTGCCGTCGGCGCGCGTCAGGCGCATCGGCAATTGGGCCGTGACCCGGGGCTCGGAGCGCACCTGACGTGTTTCACTGGCCACCGCCACCGAGGCACTGGTGATGATGATGTTGTAAACCGTCCAGGCCAAATTGATCAGGATAGTGGTGGTCGCGCCGTCTGCGCCTTGCATCAGCCTTACAACGCCGAAGATGAGTCCCGCAATGTTCAGGCTCAGCAACACGATGTAGGGGCGAGCGAGCTTCCACTCGAAGTATTTCTTGTCGATGATCCCGCCCTTGTCAGTTACGTTGAAGCCGCCAAACTTGGGGTTGACCAGCGCCATCAGTACCGGGCCCATGATGTACCAGGCCAGTACCGTCTCGTAGACCTCGTTCCAGAAGGAGTGACGGAAACGTCCCTGAATGCTGGAGTTGGTCAAACTCGCGTGAAGGATGTGCGGTAGCACATAGGCAGTGATCATCAACGCCGAGGCGTGGAAAATCTGAGCATCGAAAAACAGGAAGGCCAAGGGCGCTGTTAGAAACGCCAGGCGTGGCAAACCGTAGAAAAAGTGCAGCATCGCGTTCAAGTAACACAGGCGCTGACCGAGATTCAGACCTTTGCCGAACAGCGGATTATCGGTGCGAAAAATCTGCGCCATCCCGCGAGCCCAGCGAATCCGCTGACTGATATGCCGCGACAGGCTTTCCGTCGCTAGACCGGCGGCTTGAGGAATGGCCAGATAAGCCGTGTTGTAGCCGGCGCGGTTTAGCTTGAGCGCAGTGTGGGCATCTTCGGTGACGGTTTCGACGGCAACACCACCGATTTCCAGCAACGGCTCACGACGAATGACCGCACAGGACCCGCAAAAAAAAGTGGCGTTCCACAAGTCGTTGCCGTCCTGCACCAGCCCGTAAAACAACTCGCCTTCGTTTGGTACGGAGCGGAAGGTATTGAGGTTTTTTTCGAACGGGTCAGGCGAAAAGAAAAAGTGTGGCGTTTGCAGCATCGCCAGCTTCGGATCCTTGATAAACCAACCGATACTCACCTGAAGGAAGGAACGCGTCGGCACGTGATCGGCATCGAAAATGGCAATGTACTCGCCATGAGTGACCTTCAGCGCTTCATTCAAGTTGCCCGCTTTGGCGTGACGGTTATTGTCGCGAACGATGTAACCCACGCCGATCTGCTCGCAAAACTCGCGGAAATCTTCACGACGACCGTCATCCAATACGTGGACACGCAGTTTGTCCTTAGGCCAGTCGATGGCCTGGGCGGCGAAGATCGTGACCTTCACGATGTCGAGGGCTTCGTTGTACGACGGGATGAACACATCGACGGTTGGCCATTCGCCAGGAGGGCCGCTGAGCAATACCGGTTTGCGTCGCAGTGGCCACGCGGTTTGAATGTAGCCGAACACCAGCACGATCATCGCGTACAATTCAGCCATTACCAGGCCGTAGCCGAAGAGCATGTCCACCCAACCTTCGAAGCCGAGGGTCGACGTCAACCGCCAGTACAGGTAACGCAGTGAAGCGGTAAGCGACAGACCGATCAGGATCATGACCGTCAGTCGTCCGGGAATCTTGCGCAAGACCATGGCCGCGACAAAGCAGCCAAGTGCAAAGATGCATTGCGAGTAAAGATCGAATGGCACCGTGATGATGAACAGCGCCAGCAGGCTGCACAACAAGGTGATGCTGACGGTCAGCACTCGACGGGCGGCAGAAGGCCACCGCTCGAGCCGGTCAGACATGGATTGTGCCCAGCGTTGCGAGCGAGTCGGAGCGTCGCCGGTTTCGGCAGAGGTAGTGATCACGAGGCGATCAGTTCCGCAATATGGGCGGATTCGAGCCGAACCTTGAGCTGGTCGCCGAGCAACAACATGTCCTGGCACGCCGGGGACGAGTCTGACGCCAAGAGCGGATTGCGACCGTAAGCCAGCGCCTCGCCAATGGCATGATCCAGCGATATGACACCTAGCAGTTGTCCGCCCAGTCGCCGCTTGAACACCTCGTGCATGTCCCGGGAGAATTCCCGACTGGCATCGAATTGGTTGATGACATAGCTGCATTCCGATGACGGCGCACGCGCGTCCGGGCCTGCGAGCAACTTTTCCATCTGATCAAGGATCAAGAAACTGGCCGCGTCGGCGGTGGTCACTACGACAATTTGATCGGCCACAGCCAGGACCTGTTCCAGGTACACCGTGCGCCCTGGAGGCGTATCGAGAATAACCACGTCGTTTTCGTTCAGAGCCATACGCGCGAGCTGCCGGGCCAGCCAATGACGGTCATTGATCAAGTAATGCTCCAGGGTGCGGCGCTCTTCTTCCGTCAACGCGCCATAAGGCAGCAACAGCGAATCGGCGGAACCAGGCAGCAATAGGTCGTTCCAGCTATTGCCAGTAAGGCTCGCGCTGCCCATGCCGGCCACATCGGGTTGAACACCAAGGTGGTACTGCATGGCGTTTTGAGGATCGAGGTCGATTGCCAATGTCTGGCCACCCGTCAGGCGCAAAGTGCTGGCCAGCGCGGCACACAGGGTAGTTTTGCCAACACCGCCTTTGCTCGACACCACCGCGACGACGTGGGCCTTGCACTTGGGTGGTCGCCCCTGAGGCAGCGCCTGACGCAGGGCTTCTTCGTTAAGCGCCTGGGCCTCGGCTTGACGGGCCAACGCCACTTCAGCCAAAAGATGACGAAGCGGGGCAGCAACCGCAACGGTGGTGTCATCCTGGAGATCGGCGACAGTAGCCAATGGTTTGGCGGCAAGCATCGGTTTCACCGAGTGGCCCCCGAACGAGGCATCCCCAGACTCGATTACTGGCGCTTCGATAACAGCGTCCACCACCGACTCAGTGATCCCGGTCATCCCTGCGATAGTTTTTTCCTTGTAGTCGAAATGGCTATCGAATTCGAGATAGCTGTCCGCACTTGCTCCGAACCTGTTGAATAGGTTCGAGATATCGTCTGTACGATTCATAAAGGACTATCCGGGGCACTGGCTGTAAGGGAGCGCGATGCACAGTCAACCCCTAACTGAGCCATCAAAATGATATCGTCAAAATTTTGAACCGCGCAAGTGTAATATTTGTTCGCTATTAAAAAAACATTTTTTATCGCCATGTTTTTGACGCAATTCTCTAATTTTATTTTGGCGCCCCATCAACACCACGCCCATCGAGCACGCCACAGGCACCGGAACACCTGCCTGAGCTGGGCGGCGCGGGATTATCCAGTAAGCTATGAAGGGGTGCACATGTTTTGCGCCGAGTGGCATCGCGCTGGATAAATGACAGTCTGCGAACGCCTGGGACCGATCAAGCAATTAGTGGACCATATGAACTACCGACAATAAGGTGCCATTCAACTTAGCCATAAGTGTTTTTAAATCAATATCTTGGTTATACGTAAGTTAGTGTCGGATCTTTCCGTCAGGCATTTAAGGATTGGATCTGTGGCGTAGATGGCAAAGACACGCCCTCACAGTCTGACCGGGACTATGCTGCTGAAAGCATGACGCGGGTTCATTTATGAGGGATGCACAATGTTCTACGTGCAACGCAATCCAGAAGGCCGACTGATGCGCGTGGAAGCCCAGGCCTATGCCGAAGCAACCGAAACGCTGCCGGCCGACCATCCCGATCTGCAGGTCTGGTTCGCCAGCGAGGTCATGGCCACCAGCCTGAAACAGCTCAAGCAGAGCGACCTGGACATGATCCGGGTACTCGACGACTTGATCCAGGTATTGACCAGCAAAGGGGTGATCCGCGTGACCGACCTGCCGGCCGCCGCACAGGCGAAGCTCATGGACCGGTCCCAGGCCCGTGAGGCGCTGGGGGGGTTGAGTCATTTGGTCGATGAGGATGAGGCGGGGTTGATTTAAGACTGCACCTTCTTTTGGTGCCGGTACTGACGCCTTCGCGAGCAGGCTCGCTCCCACACTGAGTTCGTGTCGTACAACAATCCAGTGATCACCCCGATCAACTGTGGGAGCGAGCCTGCTCGCGAAGGCGATCTTCAATTCGCCATCGGATTGCCCTGCTAAACCTTGGCCTGAGACTGCATCTTGTCCGGCGATTCAAGGTGATCCAGCACTCGTTCCACCAACAAATAAACCCCATCGGCCATGCGACTGAGCGCCAGGGCTACGGAACGGCGTGAGCCTTCCACATCGTCGGCGAGGTCGGCGGCGATGGCGCTGATCGAGAGCAGGTCTTCGGAGGCGTTGGCCAGGAGGGCTTCGATGTGGACGTCAGGGGATACGGTGAAGAGAAGGTCTTTGCGGGGAGCAGGTGGATTAGGAGTTACCTTGAACATAGAAATTTTCCCTAAACAGTAAGTTGGGGCCGTCACCGTTCGCTTGCACGCGAATAGGGTGGCGGCCGTGCGCAGGTGTGCAAGACCGGGACTGTTTAGGACACCCAGCAGATCCAAGGATCTCCTGCGCGCAGCCGCCATAAAGCAACGAGCATCGAAATGCTCGAAAGAATGGCAGAGCGCATACCTAAACAGTTTGGTCGGACTTGCACGTCCGTGTCACCGCTTTTTCAGTGACAATCCCAGACTAACCACGAGCCTGAAGCCGGACAAGTTCACCAACACCGCTACAACTTGAAGGAAATCTCCGACGCCGCTGTCCCCCCGTCAGATGGTTCTTACGCCAGCTTGGGTGTTGTACTGACGCCTTCGCGGGCAAGCCTCGCTCCTACAGGGCCTTACTTCCAAGGCTCAGGCTCCCCAAACAACCGCCCCTGAACCCCATAAATCCCCAGTTCGCGAATCACCAGCAACTCCCCTTCAGTCTCGACCCGCTCGGCAATCAGCGGCAGGTCGATGCTGTGGGCAGCCCGTTGAACTGCCTCAATGAACGCTCGCTTGTCGCCCTCCTGATCAATCGCCCGGATGTAGCTGCCGTCGATCTTCAGATAGGCCAACCCAAGCCGTGCCAGGTTGCCGATCATGCTGAAGCGCCCGCCAAAGTGTTGCAGGCTCAGGGAAAAACCGAGCTCGCGCAGACGCCGCGTCAGCTCTTCCAGTACCGCTTGTTCCGGCAATTGCTCCTCGCCGATTTCCAGGGTCAGCCGCGAGCCCAGATTGGAATGGGCACGCAAAATCTCGAAAACCTTGTTCAGCGCCTGCGGGTCGACCAATGTCGCGCAAGACAGGTTCAGCGCCAGCGACTGTTCGTGATCGGCCATCTGTTCAAGCACCCATTCCAGCATCAGGCGGTCCAGCCGCGCGGTCCAGCCAAAACGCTCGAGCCACGGCAAGAAGCGCCCGGCGGGAATTGCCTGGCCCTGGTCGTCGATCAAACGCGAAAGCACTTTGTAGTGCAGCACCAGTTGGGTGTCCTGGCTGGCCACCACCGGCTGGAAATACAGCTGGAAACGCTGCTTGTCCAGCGCCTGATCAAGCAAGCCGTACCAGGCATGGTGGTCATCACCGACATCGGCCGCTGCATTGTGATCCAGGCAGACCCAGGTCGAATCGCCCAGGCCTTCGGCTTGCGACAACGCCTGATCCGCCAACGCCAACACCGCTTGCGGCGAGTCGCCATGGACAAACGGCGCCAGCCCGATCGAAGCGACCGAAGCCACATCGGTGGCGCCGGTCGCGTACAGGCTGCCCAACGCAGCTTCGAGGTTCTGCGCCAGTTGCAGCGCTTCTTCGCGCACCAGCCCCGGTGCCAGCACGGCGAATTCGCCGCCACGGATGCGCGTGATGAGGTTCAGCGTTTCCGGGTACCTGGCGCACTCTCGGGACAATTGCTCGCCGACCGCTATCAGCAGTTCATCGGTGTGTTGACCGCCCAGGCGCTGGTTCAAACCGGCCAGATCCTTCACTCGCAACAGCAGCAGATAACCCGAGCTGGCCTGCTCCGGGTTAGTCACCCGCGCATTCAATTGCATTTCGAAATAGCGCCGGTTGGCCAACCCGGTCAAGGCGTCCTGGTAAGACTCGGCGCGCAGTTTTTCACTGTGCCCGGCCTGCTCCAGGAACAACGCCTTGAGCTTTTCGACCATCTGGTTCATGGCCTGCACCACGCGGCGCAATTCGGGGGTGCGCGGCAGGTCTGGCAGGCTGAGGAATTCCCGACGGGCGATGGCGTGGGACTGCTCGACCATGTAGTCGAGCGGCTTCAATTGCCGGCGTAACAACAACGCGCCGAGCACCGCACTGACCACGCCGCAGATCAGCAACCAGGTCAGGCTGCCCAATGCGCTCTGCCAGAGCTTGGCCAGCGCAAACATCGGGTGACTCACCACTTCGACCCTGGCGGCCTGCTCCCAGCCACGGCTGACGATGGCATCGCCGCCGGCCGGTTCCAGGCCGATCAGTTTGACGAACCAGTCCGGCACTCTATTCACCGCGGGAATGCCGCTGCGCTCGACCAGGGTCTTGTCGCTCGACAGATCGACCACCCGGATGCTCGCGTAATACCCGCTGTCGAAGATCGAGCTGACCTGCAACTCGACCATTGCCGGATCGTCAATGTTCGGCGTCAGGGACAGCGCCAGCGCCGTCGCGGCGTCCTGGGCGTGGGAGCGCAACTGGTTGACGTACTGGGCACGGGAGCTTTCCAGGCTGACGATGAAGTTGCCGGTGAAGGCGACCACCAGGAATAGACAGATGGCGATCAACAGCTGTTTGAACAAAGACATCTGAGCGTGTGCTCCTAGTGAGTCGTCTCGACCGGAAAACCTTCTGCCTGCATTTTCTTCAGCACATCCTGCCATCGGGACAGGCGTTTGGTGTCACCCACCTGTTTGTTGCCCTTGGCTCCCGGCAGCCACAACCCTTCGGCATTGAAAGCGTAGACCGGCAGCAGGTCGGTTCTTTGGCTGGCGGGCCTGATCGCATCGATCAGGCTGTCGAGCACCAGTGGCTCGGCGTTCGGACTCGAGTAATAGGTCAGCACCATATGGGCGCGGTTCAGGCTCACGGCCTTGACGTAGGTGATGCGCAGCTTGTCACTGGAAACACCGAGATGACGCAGGCTGAAATACTTGGCGATGGCGAAGTCTTCGCAATCGCCGGCACCTTTCCACAGGGCTTCGATCGGGGTTTCCCAGTAATCGACCTGTTGCCACAAGTCGAGGTCCTCCAGGTAATTCAGCTGCTTGTTGAAGAACTGGTTGACCACATTGAGCTGTTCCGGCTCGCTGATCTGCTTCTGCGTGGCCAGCAATTGTTGCCAGGTATCAATGCGTTGCTGACCTTCACCCAGCGGTCCGTATAATGCCTGCGCCCGACGGCTGATCAGGGAAAAATCCCAATCCGCGTGCAGGCCACCCGGCATGACGCCAGCCAGCAGCAGCGCGCAGCACAACCAGCGCAATGTCCGAGGAACCGCGAAACATGCCACCAAGGCGAGGCTTCCTGGATAGGCAGAGAGAGAGTCAAATGGATGGTGAAGCCTGGCCCGTTAAAAGACAATGGCACGGTGAGATCACCGCTGACACGCTAAACTCTTGATATAGCCTTCTACAGGGTTTGACATGTTGTATAACAATAACTAGTGTCAATTGGATCCAATTATTTCAGTCAATCAGGGTGCGTTGTAGTGACACAGAAGCCCAACCCTCTCAGCAGTATCAAGGTCAACGGGCCGATTCCTGCTCATCTGGCTCGCTCGGTGATCGAAGAAACCCTGCGTGCTGCCATACTCGACGGTCGCATCCCTTGCGGCACCGCCCTCAGGCAGCAAGACCTGGCCGACCTGTTCGGCGTCAGCCGCATGCCGGTGCGCGAAGCCTTGCGCCAGCTCGAAGCCCAGTCGCTGCTCAATGTAATCGCTCATAAAGGCGCGGTCGTCGCACCGCTGGTTCAGGGCGATGCCGTTGAAACCTATGCGCTACGCATCCTGTTGGAATCCGAAGCCCTGCGCTTGTCGGTCCCTTTGTTGACCAACGAGGATCTTGAACAGGCCGCCCGCTACATCGACGAATTGGAAACGCAACACGACTACACCGAAATCGGCCGGCTCAACCGTCTGTTCCACATGACGCTGTACAGCAAGGCGCCGAACCGGCGGCTGTTGAAGCTGGTGGAAGACGGCTTGAATGAGGAAGAGCGCTTTCTGCGTTTCAATCTGGAAGCCATGGGCCTGGGCAAACTGTCCCAGGAAGATCACCGGGCGATGTTGCGGGCCGTCGAGGACCGCGACATCGAACGCTCGGTGAAGATGCTCGAACATCACCTCAATCGCGGGGTCGAGGTCATCACACGCTACCTCGAAAGCCCTGAAGCGAAGAACCGCAAAACCCCGAAATAATTCCAGCGGCAGGCCTGAGCGAGCAAATCGAACTGCTCATTCTCGCTTGCCGCGATTGCCCCCCCTAAGCCCCACCTTCGACTCGCCCCACTCAAGCCCGCTCATGGCACCGACAGCATTCACGACTCGGTGATAGCGGCTTCCTTGAATTACCCTCACTCTTGGTCCGACAACGAATAATGAACGGGTGACGCACCGCACGAGCGAGCAGTCCTCGCAACAAGAACCAACGGAAGGAGTCTTGTCACGGGAAAGGAAGAATCGGCGTCATCCCCGGCCAACTTCCCCCCTCAGATCACTTGACGCTCGACCATTAGAAAGTTGCTTCGAGTGAGGCATTCACTCTCTGCTTCAATTCTGACTTATATAAGCCGGAAGGAGCAACTACGGCCAAATAAACCTTAATTGAAAAGTTTTATTGGAACTTGTCGCACCCAACAAAGTTAAACTTTAAAATAATAAATAAATATCTTGCCCACAACTTTACTTGTGTATTAATTTTTCACCGCCACCAATGATCATTGGCCGGCAGGCCCTCACCAGACAACTTAAATATACCAACCCCATATCAATTAGTTGAGGCGTTCGCTCGACAGCAGAAAACTAATGCGCTCATTACTTATTGATCACACACTTATAGGCACGCCCATGACATCGACCAAAGACCACCTTAATCAGAAAAAAGCACAACTTGGCGCGCACCCGATCTTTTCTGAAATACATTCGCTCCCGGTACTTCAACGCTTTATGGAATCCCATGTGTTTGCGGTGTGGGACTTCATGTCGCTGACCAAGCGCCTGCAACAGGAATTGACCTGCGTCCAACTGCCGTGGTTGCCGCCGCCTGATCCACAGGCGGCGCGCCTGATCAACGAGATAGTGTTGGGTGAAGAGTCCGACGACCGTCCGGGCAAGGGACACTTCAGCCACTTCGAGTTGTACCTGGACGCCATGCGCGAAGTCGGTGCAAGTACGGTTGCAGTGGAACGCTTCGTGGCGCTGCAGCAGGAAGGCGTCAGCTACGACGTGGCATTGCGAAGTGTGGATGTCGATCCGGCAGCCGCACAGTTTGTGCGCCACACCTTGCACACGGCGCTGCATGCTCCGGGGCATCGTGTTGCGGCCGCCTTTCTGCATGGTCGTGAGAGTGTCATCCCACAGATGTTCCAGCGGATTCTTGATGATTGGGGCATCGGTATCGAGCAGGCGCCGACCTTCCGTTATTACCTGCAGCGGCACATCGAAGTCGATTCCGAAGACCACGGTCCTGCGGCGCAAGAACTTCTCGCGCGGTTGGTCGATGGCGATCCGCAGCGTGAAGAAGACGTGTACGCCAGCGCCATCGCCGCCGTGGAAAGCCGCATCGCCTTGTGGGATGGCCTGCGCCTGAGCATGAGCGAACCTATGCCTGAGGTGAACGCATGAACGCCGCAGACTACCAATCCTTTGCCGACGCCTGGGAGAGCCGCGCCACCATCCGCACCCGCCCTCGCCGAGTGCTGGAGAACGACGAGAAGCTGATCTATCCCTTGAGCCGTCAGCCGTTGGTGCTGAGCGAAACCTTCCTGCGCGAATGCCCCGGGCAGCGCGACTTCGCCTTGGTGCAGACGCTCTACAAGTTCATCAATGACGTGGTGATCTTCGAAACCGAGATCGTCGACAAGACCGCCCGCAGCATCGCGAAAAACCGCTTCCCCCTGGCCTTCCCGTTCGCCTGCCGTTACGACGCCATGACGGTGGTGGTGGACGAGGACTACCACGCGCTGGTGGCCATGGATTTCATGCAGCAGACCATCGCCATGACCGGCATCGCGCCGATCGGGCTGCCGGATGAAATCGAACTGAGCCGTGCGATTCCAGCGGCCGTCGCACTCGCGCCGGAGCACCTGCGCAGCGCCGTGGAATTGATCTGCGTGGCCATTGCGGAGAACACCGTGACCGGTGATGTGGCGGCGTTCGCCAAGGACGACACGGTCAAGCAGTCGATCAAGGGCCTGATGGCCGACCACTTGCTCGACGAGGGCCGACATTCGGGCTTCTGGGCGCGGCTGGTACGCATCTACTGGCACACCGCAAGCGAAGACGACCGTCAAAGCATTGCGCACATCCTGCCGGTGTTCATCGGCCATTACCTGACCAACGACATTCAGAAGTCCTTCGACTTGCGGCTGATCGAGTCCCTGCCAATCAGCGATGCCGCACGTTGCGCGCTCAAAAGCGAAGTCTCGGGGCTGGCTTTTCCGATCAATCGCCATCACCCGCTGGTCGCCAACATCGTGCGGTTTTTCCGCAGCAGTTCGTTGCTCGACTCGCGGTGCGTGCAAGACGCCCTCGGCGACTACCTGGCTTAACGAGGAGCCCATCATGAGACGTCTCGACATTCTGCTCATTGGACGCAGCCAGGCCTTGACCGGCCTGGCGCTGGAACTCGAACAACAGGGGCATTCACCAAGGCAGCTGACATTCCTCGATGAGCAGCCGACGGATCACGTCGATTTGCTGATCGACGACGCCAGCCTCAGCGTTCCTGCCTTTGGCAACGCGCCGCGACTGACGCTGCAATTGGGCGTCGGTGCGCCGGGAGCGTCAGGCCTGCCACCGCTGGACCTGCTATGCCGCTTCGGCTCGACGCTGCTGACTCGGGTACCGATCGCCGATGAGCCTTCAGGTAACGGTCAGGCGTTGCGGGTACGAGCAGTGGCTGAACTGGTGGACCAGGTAGCGTTGTTGATCAGCCGCTACTCCCGGGATGCCGAGTATTTTCTGCTCGCCCCGCCCGCGCCCTGCGCCCCCTTCGAGCAGGTGGAGAATCTGCTGTTTCTGGAAAGCCTGGCGTTTGTACACCGGCTCAATGCCACAGCAGAACCCTGGCTGCTGCAACTGGCGCAGACACCGCTGATCGAACGCCTTGAGCAGCGTTTCATCCAGTGCGCCGAGCGTGCGGCGCTGACCGTCGACGGCAGCTCGTTGAGTTATCGCCAATTACATGCACTGAGTCGCGCCATTGCGCAACGATTGCAGCCATTGCTCGATCAGCAGCCGGGACCCGTAGTGGTCGGGATCTGCCTGCCGAAATGCAGCGCACTGTATGCGGGGATTCTGGCGATACTCGGCAGCGGCGCGGTGTATCTGCCGCTGGAACCGAGCCATCCGCTGCAACGCCAGCAGTACATCCTGTCGAATGCCGGGGCGGCGTTGCTGCTGCATGACGGGCAACACCCGCTCGCGGCCGAGATGCCCGGCCTGGACATCACCCTGATCGGCGTCGATCAGGTGAACCTCGATCAACCGCTGATGCGCTCGCGTCCCGATCTCGCGGCGCCCTGCATGGCGCTCTACACCTCAGGCACCACCGGCCATCCCAAAGGCGTACTACTCAGTCAGGCCAACCTCGCCCATTTCAGTACGTGGTACGCCGACTACGTGCAGCTGAGCGAACGGAGCCGGGTGTTGCAGTTTTCGTCGCTGGGTTTCGATTCATCGCTGATCGATATTTTCCCGACCCTGCTGCAGGGCGCCGAGCTGATTGTGCCCGGCGACGATCAACGTCGCGACCCATTGCAGCTGGTGGAACTGATCCGCCACCAACGCCTCACCCACGCCTTTTTGCCGCCAGCGCTGTTGAGCATCCTGCCGCTGCAACAATTGCAGTGCCTGGATCACGTGATGACCGGCGGCGATGTCTGCGAGCCCTATGTCATCGAGCAACTGACCCGCCAGGGCAAGCTGTACAACCTCTATGGCCCGACCGAAGCCACGGTGCTGATCACCGCGCGGCAACTGCGCAGCGGCGACAGCAACCGTACCCTCGGCGCGCCGATTGCGAACAGCCAGGTGTTGATTCTCGACGAGGATTTGCAACCGGTGGTTGAACAGACCGTAGGCGAGCTGTACATCGTCGGCCCAGGGGTGTGCATGGGTTATTTGAATAACCCGCAACAGACCGCCGAACGCTATCTGGACCTCAGTCTGGCCAATGGTGACAAGCTGCGCGCCTACCGCACCGGCGACATGGCCAAGTGGACCGGCGAAGGCATCGAGCTGTGCGGACGTCGGGACAACCAGGTGAAGATCCGGGGTTTCCGGGTCGAGCCGGAAGAGATCGAACGCTGCCTGCGCGACGGTCAGCGGTACCGGCAGGTGGCAGTGGTCATCGACAACCAGCGGCGGATCCTGGCCTTCCTCGCACAGCCTCAGGAAGAGCATCCCGGTGCCGCTCGCCAAGCGCTGAAAGCTCATGCCCTTCAGTTCCTGCCCGACTACATGCAGCCGATGGCCTGGACCGAACTGTCGAGTATGCCGTTCGCCAGCAACGGCAAGGTCGACCGCAAGGCACTGCTGCAACTGCCCGTCAGCGCTACCGAAAACCACCCACGGCGCTTACCTGCCAGTGCCGATGAAGCGTTGTTATTGGCGATTTGGGCCGAGCTGCTGGAATTGCCGGCCAGCGATATTTCCACCGACGAAAGCTTCTTCAATCTGGGCGGCCACTCGATCCTGTTGTCGCGCATGCTCCTGCGCTTGCGCGAAGAATTCGGTCGCAGCATCTCGATCAACCGCTTCATCGAACTGCCGACCATCAGCAAACTGGCGACGCTGGTTCGTGGCACCGGCACCGAAGAAGTGTTGAGTGCACAAGCCATGGCTGACGCCTTCCGCGAGCTGGATGTGCAGCCCTTGCCGGTGAGTTGCATGGGCGATGTGCACAAGGTGATCGTTACCGGCGCCAACAGTTTTGTCGGCGTGCACATTGTCGAGGCGCTGCTGGCCTGGGGCGCCAGCGAAGTCGCCTGCCTGGTGCGCGAGGGTGGTGGGCAATCGGCGGCCGAACGTTTCGCTCAGGCCTTGCGCGAGAACCGCCTGGAGCATCTGGACCTGAGCCGGGTGCAGGTTTATGCGGCGGACATGACCCATCCCGCGCTGGGGCTCGCCGCTGATGTCCATGAGCGACTGGACCGGGAGTTCGGCGCCCTGGTGCATAACGCCGCCAACGTCAATCACGTCCTCGACTACGAGTCGTTGGCCCGGGACAACGTCGAGCCGATTTTCGAATGCCTGCGATTGTGCGAAGGGCGTAGTAAGAAGATTTTCAACTTCGTCTCGACCCTGTCGGCTTCCAGCACCCTCTGCGCCGATGGCCGGGTGCTCGAGTTGCCTGCCGCGCAGACGCCGCCGATCTACATCAAGAACGGCTACAACCTGTCGAAATGGGTCGCTGAACGCATTCTCGAGCGGGCTCGCGAGCGTGGGGTGCGGGTCAATCTGTATCGCCCCGGCAATATCAGTTTCAACAGCCTCACGGGGGTCTGCCAGCCGCACAAGAACCGTTTGATGCTGATGCTCAAGGGCTCGATCCAGCTCGGTCGGGTGCCGGAATTCGCGTTGAATTTCGACTTGATGCCGGTGGATTTCCTCGCCCGCTTCATTGCTTTCCACGCCAGCCGTTATCAGCCCGACAAGGCGGTGTTCAACCTGCACAACCCCGAGCCCTTGAGCTGGGACGCCTATGTCGCGTCATTTCGCGAGGCCGGCCGGGAGTTTTCGATGGTCAGCGTCGCCGACTGGCAGCAGCAACTGGGCCGGGTCGACAGCGACAACGCGCTGTTCGGCGTACTCGGTTTCTACCTCAACGGCTTCGAGGAAGACATCGGCGACATCTCGATGATCGGCCACGACAACGCCCAGGCCGGCGTACGCCAAATGGGCACGCACTACCCGGAAAAATCCCCGGCGCTCCTGCGTCGCGGCTGCGACTACCTCAAAGAAATCAATTTCATCTGATTCATTCCAACCAAGAACGGAGCAACACCATGAGCACTCTGCAACCCGATACCCTGATCAAAAACCCTCAAGGCGCAGCTGTCGTGGCGTCGCTGGAGGTGCCAGCCAATGCCGCGCAAGTCTGGGCCGTGGTCGGTAACTTCGCCGGCTTCGATCGCTTCATTCCGGCGTTGTCGCACATCGAGATGACGGGTGAGGGCGTGTCATCCCTGCGCAAGAAGTTCTTCAGGGACGGCAATCTGGTGGTTGAACAACTCAACTCCCGGGATGACCAAGCGCTGAACATGACCTGGACCACGATCTACAACACTTTAGGCGTGGCCAACTTGTGGGCGGCGATGAGTGTTGAAGCGTTGGGCGCGAACTCGTCCCGGGCGACCTGGACCATCATTGCCGAACCGGCGCAGGGCGGTGCCGAAGCGTTTCCGGGGTTCAGGGCATTCGTGCAGGGGTTTGCCGATGATGCGATGAGCAATGTGGTGAAGTTGTTTGGGTAGGACCTTTATTTGGCGGTGACTGTACTGCCGCCTTCGCGAGCAGGCTCGCTCCCACAAGGGGTTTCGGTCGATCACAAGTGTTATGGTCGTTGAAGATTCCCTGTGGGAGCGAGCCTGCTCGCGAAGAACGATAACGCGGTCGCAGCGACGTCGCGCTCAGCGGCAGTTGCAAATTCCCAAGCCCTTGACGACAATGCGACTAATTATCATTTGTGACGTCCGGGCTTCGCGTTCATGTCCTCACCCGAGTTTGCAGTACAGGCGCTTTACAGTAGCCATCACGGTTGGCTCAACTCGTGGCTACGCGCTCGACTGGGCAATGCCGCCGATGCGGCGGATCAAGCATGATGCCGTCGGATAGCTCGGTGTTGAATCGCCGCGGCGAGCCGCATCAGCAGGTGGTCAAGCAAGCCATCAATTGGTTGCTGCGCCTGCGTAATAACGCGACCAATCCAAGACTGCGCCAGCAATGCGATAGCTGGCGGGCAGAACACCATGAACACGAACTGGCCTGGCAACGAGTGCAATCGCTGCATGCTGAACTGAGCAGTAACCTGCGCGCGGTGCCTGGCGCACAAGTCGCCTTCAGCACCCTGGAAAACAGCGCCCAGGGACTGGGCCGACGCCAGGCGCTGAAGTTGCTGTCGGGCGTATTGCTGATGGGCTCTGCCGCCTGGCTTTGCAAGGATGCGGTGGGCTGGCAACAATGGACCGCCGACTTCGCCACCGCCACCGGCGAGCGCCGTGGCTTCCAGCTACCCGATGGCACACGCCTGGAGCTCAACACGGCCAGTGCGGTGGATCTGGATTACACCGCGCAGCAGCGCCGGATCAAACTGACCCGGGGCGAAATCATCGTGACCTGTGGCGGAATCGACGAAGGCTCTTCGTTTGATCGACCATTACGGGTGCACAGTCGCCACGGCGTGTATGAAGGGGTGGGTGCCCGTTTCATCCTGCGCCAGGAGGCCGACTGCACTCGACTCAGCGTCACCAGTGGCATCGTCGCGATTCATTCGCCGCTGGCCGCTGACGGTGTGCCGATCCAGGTGGACGCCGGGCAGAGTTATTTGATCGATCAGCACCAGGCCAAGCCGGTACCGCCGCTGAACATGGACGTCGGTGCCTGGGTCGACGGCCTGATCGTGACCCGCAACATGCGCCTGGGGGATTTCCTCAATGAAGTCGCACGCTACCGCCACGGGTATCTGACGTGCTCGGCGGACATTGCCGACTTGCGCCTGTCCGGGGTTTTCCGTCTCGAAGACACCGACAGGCTACTGGCCATCCTGCCGCACACCTTGCCGGTGCAACTGCGCTACCGCACTCGCTGGTGGGTGACGCTGGAGCGGCAGGCCTGAATTATTTCTGGCGGGTTTTCCGTGCCGGCTGAAAGACAAAACCCCTGTCTGCGTTAGCAGACAGGGGTTCTGGAATTCAATCTTGACGATGACCTACTCTCACATGGGGAAACCCCACACTACCATCGGCGATGCATCGTTTCACTGCTGAGTTCGGGATGGGATCAGGTGGTTCCAATGCTCTATGGTCGTCAAGAAATTCTGTGACCAGCCCGTTACAGCGGTAACGTGCCAGCAAAAAATGGTGACTTCTACTAAAACAAAACCCCTACCTGCGTACGCAGATAGGGGTTTCGGAATTTAATCTTGACGATGACCTACTCTCACATGGGGAAACCCCACACTACCATCGGCGATGCATCGTTTCACTGCTGAGTTCGGGATGGGATCAGGTGGTTCCAATGCTCTATGGTCGTCAAGAAATTCGGGTACTGAGTCGCGACCAGCTGGCCTCGCTTCAGCAAATTGGGTATGTGATAGCTTTCGGTGTTTTGTGAGATTCGAACTTTCGGTTCATTTCGTCTTCACACACCGCAATCTGATGCTCTTTCGAGTAGTCAAATTGCTTGGGTGTTATATGGTCAAGCCTCACGGGCAATTAGTATTGGTTAGCTCAACGCCTCACAGCGCTTACACACCCAACCTATCAACGTCGTAGTCTTCGACGGCCCTTCAGGGGACTCAAGGTCCCAGTGAGATCTCATCTTGAGGCTAGTTTCCCGCTTAGATGCTTTCAGCGGTTATCTATTCCGAACATAGCTACCCGGCAATGCCACTGGCGTGACAACCGGAACACCAGAGGTTCGTCCACTCCGGTCCTCTCGTACTAGGAGCAGCCCCTCTCAAATCTCAAACGTCCACGGCAGATAGGGACCGAACTGTCTCACGACGTTCTAAACCCAGCTCGCGTACCACTTTAAATGGCGAACAGCCATACCCTTGGGACCGGCTTCAGCCCCAGGATGTGATGAGCCGACATCGAGGTGCCAAACACCGCCGTCGATATGAACTCTTGGGCGGTATCAGCCTGTTATCCCCGGAGTACCTTTTATCCGTTGAGCGATGGCCCTTCCATACAGAACCACCGGATCACTAAGACCTACTTTCGTACCTGCTCGACGTGTCTGTCTCGCAGTCA